>NC_016845.1:0-5333942 GCF_000240185.1 Klebsiella pneumoniae subsp. pneumoniae HS11286
GGTGGTCTGCCTCGCATAAAGCGGTATGAAAATGGATTGAAGCCCGGGCCGTGGATTCTACTCAACTTTCGTCTTTCGAGAAAGACTCCGGGATCCTGAGTATTAAAAAGAAGATCTTTATATAGAGATCTGTTCTATTGTGATCTCTTATTAGGATCGACTCTCTTTGTGGATAAGTCGGATCCGCGAAGTAAGATCAAAAGCTTAAGAAGGATCACTATCTGTGAATGATCGGTGATCCTGGTCCGTATAAGCTGGGATCAGAATGAAGGGTTATGCACAGCTCAAAAACCATACTACGGTTATTCTTTGGATAACTACCGGTTGATCCAAGCTTTTAAGCATGGTTATCCACAGAAGATCGGACGATCTTTACAATTCTCAGAGCAAATTTTTCCAGGATCCCAGCCAGATTTCCGCTGGATCCTCCGGAATTTCGTGTTCAAGGACGTTGATCTTCAGCGTCTCACCGATCTGTTTTGCCCCGCAGGCCTTCAGCGCCGCTTCTAATTTATCGATCGCGCCGCAAAAGGTGTCGTATTCGCGGCTGCCGATCCCTATAGCGCCAAAGCGCACGGCGGAAAGATCGGCCTGCTTCTCCTGCAGCGCGTCATAGAAGGGAACCAGGTTGTCGGGAACGTCGCCGGCGCCATGGGTGGAAGAGATAATTAACCAGATCCCTTGCGCCTGCAGATCGTCCACCAGCGGACCGTGCTGGATTTCAGTGCTATAGCCGGCTTCTTCCAGCTTTTCCGCCAGATGCTCTGCTACATATTCCGCACTGCCCAGGGTGCTGCCGCTGATAAGTGTAATGTCTGCCATAGATCGCCGATCGCCCGCTCAACTGTTCAGAGTGGCGTATTGTACGCTGTGAGCGAGCTGGGATCTACCTGTGGAAAAATGTGGGATTAAAAAAAGCGATCAGGGCTTGATGGTGCGCATGATCGGGTTCTGCAGCACGATCAGAGTTTCAGTGGACTGAATTTCATCGATTGTTTGGATCTTGTTGATAAGTACCTGCTGCAGAGCATCGATGGATTTACACATCACCTTAATAAAGATGCTGTAGTGGCCGGTGGTGTAGTAAGCCTCGGTGACCTCCTCCAGACTTTCCAGGCGGGCGAGGGCGGAGGGATAGTCTTTGGCGCTTTTTAAAATAATGCCGATGAAGCAACCGACGTCGTAGCCCAGCTGCTTGGGGCTGACGTCAATGCGCGCGCCGGTAATGATACCCGCCTGCTTCATCTTTTCGACGCGCACGTGAATGGTGCCCGGGCTGACGCTGAACTGTTTGGCCAGTTCGGCATAGGCGGTACGGGCGTTGGCCATCAGCGCATCAAGAATGCCGCGGTCCAGATTGTCGATCTGATAATTTTCCATATCTTTTTCTTATGAAGTTTGAGGGTTCTTACTATTTTAGCGCCATATTTTAATGAATTAAAAGTTGATGCGCCTTTTTATTGATTGATTATTGTATTTCCGCCCTGTTTTGTTGCTTAATCAATGGCAACAGGACGCAGGAGTCATAAAAATGAAAACCGCATATATCGCAAAACAACGCCAGATCAGTTTCGTTAAATCCCACTTTTCCCGTCAGCTGGAAGAGAAGCTTGGCCTGATTGAAGTCCAGGCGCCAATCTTAAGCCGCGTGGGCGATGGGACGCAGGATAACTTGTCCGGCTGCGAGAAAGCGGTTCAGGTAAAAGTGAAAACACTGCCCGACGCCCAGTTCGAAGTGGTTCATTCGCTGGCGAAGTGGAAGCGTCAAACCCTGGGACAACACGACTTCAGCGCGGGCGAAGGGCTGTACACGCACATGAAAGCCCTTCGCCCCGATGAAGACCGTCTGACGCCTATCCATTCCGTCTATGTTGACCAGTGGGACTGGGAGCGCGTGATGGGGGATGAAGAGCGTCACGTCGGCACCCTGAAGGCAACCGTCGAGGCGATCTACGCCGGGATCAAAGCCACCGAGCTGGCGGTCAGCCAGGAGTTTGGCCTGACGCCGTTCCTGCCGGAACAGATCCATTTTGTTCACAGCCAGGAGCTGCTGAGCCGCTATCCGGAGCTTGATGCCAAAGGTCGTGAGCGGGCTATTGCCAAAGAGCTGGGCGCCGTCTTCTTAATTGGTATCGGCGGCAAACTAGCTGATGGCAAGCGCCACGACGTGCGTGCGCCGGATTATGATGACTGGAGTACTGAGGTTTCTGAAGGTTTTGCCGGCCTGAACGGCGATATCCTGGTGTGGAACCCGGTGCTGGAGGATGCGTTCGAGATCTCCTCGATGGGGATCCGCGTTGACGCCGAGGCGCTAAAGCGCCAGCTGGCGCTGACCGGCGATGAAGATCGCCTGAAACTGGAGTGGCACCAGGCGCTGCTGCGCGGCGAGATGCCGCAGACTATCGGCGGCGGCATTGGCCAGTCTCGTTTGACGATGCTGTTGCTGCAGCTTGACCATATCGGTCAGGTGCAGTGCGGCGTATGGCCGGCGCAGGTTCGCGAAAGCGTTTCCGCGCTGCTGTAACGATTAGCGCCGCCAGCGTCGCAGCAGGCGGCTACGCAGCCCGGTGTCAAAGCGCCAGATATGATCGAAGATGCGCATGATGCCGGGTTTGCCGTGAACCGACATCGCCACCGCGTGAAAACGGTGCTGATGCTTACGCTGTAACTCCCCCACCTGAGCAATCACCTCATCCGGCAACCGTTGGGCAATAAAGTCGGAGATCACCACGGCATCCGCATCCACCCACTGCGGGTTTTGCAAACGTTCAATAATGGCGCGAAAACAGCTGGCCAGATCGGTGCCGCCGCGAAAACGCTGGCTCAGGAAACGGATCGCCTGCTCCAGTCCGCTCTCGCTGGTCAACTCGTAATGCACTACTTCGCTGGAAAACAGCATAATGAAGCAGCGACGGTTATCGGCCAGCGCGATGCGCATCAGGGCCAGACAAAAGGCCTTAGCGCACTGTTCGTTAAAACCGCCCATCGATCCTGACGTATCGACGCAGACAATGAACGGCCCGCGCGGTTGCTCATCAAAATCCTGCCGCGTTACCGGGCGTTCGGTAATTTTCTCGCGCCAGGCATCGCCGTGTAGCCGGTAGGTGAGCAGCTGTTTCTCCACCAGCTTGCGATAAAATTCAAACTCCAGCTCCGTGATGCCAAGCGTCGCCAGCTCCGGCGGCAGCAGGCGTAGAATGTCGTCGCTCTGCTGGAGGCCGTCGACCTGTTCAGGCACCGTTGCCGGCTCGCGTACCAGGCTGCGGAAGGTTTCCATCGGCGCATCTTTCTTCGGCACGGATTTCGCTTCCCTTGAACGCCCCAGCTGTTCCGCCAGCTGCAGCAGCTCCGGTTGCTGGTTAAGAAAATCGCCATAGCGCACGATCAGCTGGTAGTCGCCTCGTTTGAGTTCGCCGGCGCTCATATCCCACAGGCGTCCGGCGGCGGTATCATTTTCCGCCAGCACCGGATCGAGCTGACCGCTGAGCGTCATTCGTTCCTGGACCTCACTGAGCAACTGGTCGCGCTCCTCGTCCAGCAGCTGCTGGTTAAGGCTGGTGGCTTGCACCACCAGGCTCAGGCGCCAGCGCTGTAAAAACAGCGTATGCAGCGCCGGGGTAAAGGTGGCATTGTCATCCACCAGCTTCTGCGCCTGGGCGGCAAAAGGGGACTGGAGCTGGTGCAGTTTGCCGAGAATTTGCGGGAGCTGGACGATAAACTGCGAGGTAGAGAGCAGCTGAGCCTGCTGATAGGTTTGCACTTCGGCGTCCAGATCCGGCGGGATGTTAACTTCTTTTAAGCGGGCGCGAACGGCTTCCCGCCAGCGCGGAATATCCGCCGCGATGATGTTTTTCAGGCGGGGAAATTTTTCAAAGAACACCGCCAGTTGAGGAGAGGCCAACAGCGCCAGCAGCATCTCCTCGATCATTCCCTCTTCGCTGACTGCCAGCATGACATTCAGCATATCGAGCGTCATGGCTGCTTCGCCTGTTTAATCTGCGCGCCGACGTCCTGCAGGCTGGCTTCGATTCTTCCCAGCCATTCGACCGGGATAAACAGGCACTTTTGCTGCTCGCTGAAGCGGTTGTGTTGCTGGTGCCACTCATCATCCAGCGCTTCCAGCTGCTGGCGAATTTCCGCCGGCATATTCTCCTGCGCTGCGCTGCCGGGCAGCGCGAGGCGTGAGCCCTGCAGGCTCACATCGCGGACGACCAGATGCTGGCTGGTGTCGACATCCATATTGAGTAGTTGAGCAAAGCCGATCCCGTTGAGCTTACCGCGGATCTCGCCGCCCTTTTCCAGCCAGTTGGCTAACGCCTCGCGTTCAAAAGTAATGTGGATCACTTCCATATCGTGAAGTTTGAGCGGCTGCTGCAGCAGCAGCGTCAGGGTGGTCCCCTGGATCTCCGCCGGCAGTTCATAGTGCGGTTTGCGGCTAAACATCCCGCCAAGGCGGGTGACCTTCAGCGCCGTTTTGTCGCTTTGCTGTTGTTGGATCTGAATGCGTCGCTGCACAATCGCCCCCAACCGCGTCAGCATCGCCTGCTGTTGCCAGGCGTGACAGGTCATGAGCGTTTCCAGCTGCTGCGACATCAGGTTCATACTTTCGACGTTGTGCCACAGACAATCTTTCAGCAGGATTAGGTCAATCGGCGCGATGCTGTCGCGGCCGCTGAAGAAGGCGCTGGCCTGCAGCAGGCGAATAGCCTTTTTCCAGCGGCGATCCGAGACGTAGGGGGCATTTGGCAGGGCGTCCAGCTGCTGGCGGAGCTGGAATATCAGCTCAAACACCGCGTCCGGCAGTTTAATATTGCCGATCTGCTGCTGCCATTGGGTAAATTCCTCGTCGCTCACCTGCAGCGCGCTGGGCACTGGATTGCTGTTTTCATCCTGCTGGCTGACCAGCATCGAACGGAAATTACCTTTATCCTGCACTTTATCAAGCCATAGACGGATCAGCATTCGGTCATACAGCGCTTCCAGGCTGCTGTCGGCTTCCGGGAGTTCGTTCGACGCGGCCACCAGCAGGCGCATTGGGATTTTCTCTTCATGCGCGCCATTGCGGAAGTGACGTTCGTTAATCGCCGTCAGTAGGGTGTTGAGGATAGCCGGACCTGCTTTCCATATTTCATCGAGAAACACGATTTCCGCTTCCGGCAGGTAGCCGGCGGTTAAACGTTCGTAACGGCCTTCATCTTTCAGCGCCTGAATGGACAGTGGCCCAAAAACCTCTTCCGGGGTGGAGAAGCGGGTCATCAGGTATTCAAAAGCGCGCGCCTGCTGGAAGGCGAATTTGAGGCGGCGGGCAATCAGGCTTTTGGCGATCCCCGGTGGACCAAGCAAAAAAACGCTCTCGCCGCTGAGCGCCGCCAGCAGGCAGAGGCGTATCGCGTGGCTGCGTTCAAAGAGTCCTTTTTCGAGTGCCGCGCTGAGCCGGGAAATTCTTTCAGCCAGTAAATGTGTTTGAGCCATAATTGAGTTGCGTGCTTTGTCATGTATCGTTATTGGGACGAGTATAGATGTTAGAGCCGGGGCGGTAATAGCCTGAAGAATCGATTTATTTTTTTTGAGCCAGGTTAATATGGTGTCTGTTAGGGGTACGATTTCACAAATAATCGTGCATACTGTGCGCTTTTTGTGGGCCAAGGGACTAGGCACACATTTGTTTTATAAACGAAAAGACTAGTCTATGAGCACTGATAATAAACAATCGTTGCCGGCGTTAACGCTGGCGGCCATCGGCGTGGTGTACGGCGATATCGGTACCAGTCCACTGTATACCCTGCGCGAATGCCTGTCAGGTCAGTTTGGCTTTGGCGTAGAGCGCGATGCCGTTTTTGGCTTTTTGTCGCTGATTTTCTGGCTGTTAATCTTTACCGTATCGATTAAATACATCACCTTCGTGATGCGGGCGGATAACGCCGGGGAAGGCGGGATCTTAACGCTGATGTCGCTGGCCGGACGTAATACTTCGGCCAGAATGACCTCCGTGCTGGTGATCCTCGGCCTTATCGGCGGCAGTTTCTTCTATGGCGAAGTGGTGATTACCCCGGCGATTTCGGTAATGTCGGCGATAGAGGGGTTAGAAATTATCGCCCCGCAGCTGGATACCTGGATTGTCCCTATCTCCATTATCGTGCTCACCCTGCTGTTTGTGATCCAGAAGCACGGGACTGGCATGGTCGGCAAGCTGTTTGCGCCGATTATGCTGATCTGGTTCCTGTTGCTGGCGGTGCTGGGCGCGCGAAGCATTTACGCTAATCCGGAAGTTCTGCAGGCGCTGAACCCCTACTGGGCTGTGCACTTTTTCCTGCAATACAAGACCGTTTCCTTTATTGCGCTTGGCGCGGTGGTGCTGTCGATTACCGGGGTGGAAGCGCTGTACGCCGATATGGGCCACTTCGGCAAACTGCCGATCCGCGTTGCCTGGTTCTCCGTCGTGCTGCCCTCGTTGGTGCTGAACTATTTTGGCCAGGGCGCGCTGCTGCTGAAGCACCCGGAAGCGATTAAAAACCCGTTCTTCCTGCTGGCGCCTGAGTGGGCGCTGATCCCGATGCTGATCATCGCCACGCTGGCGACGGTTATCGCCTCCCAGGCAGTGATTTCCGGGGTCTTCTCCCTGACCCGTCAGGCAGTGCGTCTGGGCTATCTGTCGCCGATGCGCATTATCCATACCTCGGAAATGGAGTCCGGGCAGATTTACATTCCGTTCATTAACTGGCTGCTGTACGTTTCTGTGGTCATCGTTATCGTCAGCTTTGAGCATTCGTCTAACCTGGCGGCGGCGTATGGTATCGCCGTAACGGGCACCATGGTGCTGACCTCCATTCTGTCGGCGACCGTGGCGCGCAAAAACTGGCACTGGAACAAGCTGTTTGTCGGTCTGATGCTGGTGGCCTTCCTGTGCATTGATATTCCGCTGTTCTCGGCGAACCTCGATAAGATTGTCTCCGGCGGCTGGCTACCGTTGTCCCTGGGGATGGTGATGTTTACGGTGATGACGACCTGGAAGAGCGAGCGTTTCCGCCTGCTGCGCCGGATGCACGAGCATGGCAACTCGCTGGAAGCGATGATCTCTTCGCTGGAGAAGTCACCGCCAGTGCGTGTGCCGGGTACTGCGGTGTATATGTCCCGCGCCCTGAACGTGATCCCGTTTGCCCTGCTGCATAACCTGAAGCACAACAAGGTGCTGCATGAGCGAGTGATCCTCCTGACCCTGCGTACCGAAGATGCGCCTTACGTGCATAACGTTCGCCGGGTGCAGATTGAGCAGCTGTCACCGTCTTTCTGGCGGGTGGTGGCCAGCTACGGCTGGCGGGAAACGCCTAACGTTGAAGAGGTGTTCCACCGCTGTGGCCTGGAAGGACTCAGCTGCCGGATGATGGAGACCTCGTTCTTTATGTCGCATGAGTCGCTGATTATCGGCAAACGGCCATGGTATCTGCGCCTGCGCGGCAAGCTTTATCTGCTGCTGCAGCGTAACGCCCTGCGGGCGCCGGATCAGTTTGAGATCCCGCCAAACCGGGTTATCGAGCTCGGTACCCAGGTCGAAATCTGATGTCAAAAAAGCCCTTCCATTGCGAAGGGCTTTTTGTTTCTCACTCCGGTTGTTATGTCCTGTCGCTGCCTCGCGAAACGTTTCGATGGCGATCACATTTCTCTCTTCTGGTGATGGTTTTCTGCTCACACATTGATAATAATTATTTTAGCGAAACGTTTCGCTAGTGGAGCAAAAGAGAAAAAATGAAAAAAGGCACCGTACTTAACGCTGATATTTCCGCGGTCATTTCCCGCCTGGGCCACACCGATACGCTGGTGGTCTGCGATGCCGGATTACCGGTTCCCCGCAGCAGCACGCGCATTGATATGGCGCTGACTCAGGGCGTACCTTCATTTATGCAGGTGCTGGAAGTGGTGACGACGGAAATGCAGGTTGAAGCGGCTGTCATCGCGGAAGAGATTAAAACCCATAATCCGCAGCTCCACGCGACGTTGCTCACTCACCTCGAGCAGCTGCAGCAGCACCAGGGAAATACCATTGAAATTCGTTACACCAGCCATGAGCAGTTCAAAAAACAAACCGCAGACAGTCAGGCGGTAATTCGCAGCGGGGAGTGTTCCCCGTTTGCGAATATCATTCTCTGTGCCGGCGTCACGTTCTGAGGTCGCCGTCATGGAAGCCTTATTGCAACTGAAAGGGATCGACAAAGCGTTCCCTGGCGTCAAGGCGCTCTCCGGCGCGGCGCTGAATGTCTATGCCGGCCGGGTGATGGCGCTGGTAGGGGAAAATGGCGCCGGCAAATCCACTATGATGAAGGTGTTGACCGGGATCTACACCCGTGATGCCGGCTCTTTGCTGTGGTTAGGCAAAGAGACGACCTTTAACGGCCCAAAATCCTCCCAGGAAGCCGGGATCGGCATTATCCATCAGGAACTGAACCTGATCCCTCAGTTGACGATCGCCGAGAACATCTTCCTTGGCCGCGAGTTCGTTAACCGTTTTGGCAAAATCGACTGGAAGCAGATGTATGCCGAAGCCGACAAGCTGTTGGCAAAGCTGAATCTCCGCTTTACCAGCCAGAAACTGGTGGGCGATCTATCGATTGGCGATCAGCAAATGGTGGAGATCGCCAAAGTGCTGAGCTTCGAATCGAAAGTCATCATTATGGATGAACCGACCGATGCGCTGACCGATACCGAAACCGAATCGCTGTTCCGCGTCATCCGCGAACTGAAGTCGCAGGGGCGCGGTATCGTCTATATCTCCCACCGTATGAAAGAGATCTTCGAGATTTGCGACGACGTGACGGTCTTTCGTGACGGGCAGTTTATCGCCGAGCGCGAGGTCTCGTCGCTGGATGAGGACCGACTTATCGAGATGATGGTCGGCCGTAAGCTGGAAGACCAATATCCACACCTCGATAAGGCGCCCGGCGCGGTGCGCCTGAAGGTCGACAACCTCTGCGGCCCGGGGGTGGATAACGTGACCTTTACCCTGCGCCAGGGGGAGATCCTCGGCGTTGCCGGGCTGATGGGCGCCGGGCGGACCGAACTGATGAAAGTGCTGTACGGCGCGTTGCCGCGCAGCAGCGGTTCCGTGACGCTCGATGGCCGCGAAGTGGTGACCCGTTCGCCGCAGGATGGTCTGGCGAACGGCATTGTCTATATCTCCGAAGACCGTAAGCGCGATGGTCTGGTTCTCGGGATGTCGGTAAAAGAAAACATGTCCCTGACGGCGCTGCGCTATTTCAGCCGGGCGGGCGGTAGTCTTAAGCATAAAGATGAACAGCAGGCGGTGAGTGATTTCATCCGCCTGTTTAACGTGAAAACGCCGTCCATGGAGCAGGCGATCGGCCTGCTCTCCGGCGGCAACCAGCAAAAGGTCGCCATCGCCCGCGGGCTGATGACCCGGCCGAAGGTGCTGATCCTCGATGAACCGACCCGCGGCGTCGACGTCGGGGCGAAGAAAGAGATCTACCAGCTCATCAACCAGTTCAAAGCCGACGGCCTGAGCATCATTCTGGTCTCCTCCGAGATGCCGGAAGTGTTGGGCATGAGCGATCGCATCATAGTGATGCACGAAGGGCATCTCGGCGGTGAATTCACACGCGAGCAGGCCACCCAGGAAGTATTGATGGCTGCCGCTGTGGGCAAGCTTAACCGTGTGAATCAGGAGTAAGAAAGATGACAACCCAGGCTGTTTCTGGTCGCCGCTATTTCACAAAAGCGTGGCTGATGGAGCAAAAATCGCTGATTGCCCTGCTGGTGCTGATCGCGGTGGTATCGACCATGAGCCCCAACTTTTTTACCGTCAATAACCTGTTCAATATTCTGCAGCAAACCTCCGTTAACGCCATTATGGCGGTAGGGATGACGCTGGTCATACTGACCTCGGGGATCGATCTGTCCGTCGGCTCCCTGCTGGCGCTCACCGGTGCGGTGGCAGCGTCGATCGTTGGCATTGAGGTTAATGCGCTGGTGGCGGTCGCGGCTGCCCTCGCATTAGGTGCGGCGATCGGCGCAGTCACCGGGGTGATTGTAGCGAGAGGCCGCGTGCAGGCCTTCATCGCCACCCTGGTGATGATGCTGCTGCTGCGCGGCGTAACCATGGTGTACACCAACGGCAGCCCGATCAATACCGGCTTTAGCGATAATGCCGATCTGTTCGGCTGGTTTGGCATCGGGCGTCCGCTGGGGATCCCGACGCCTGTATGGATCATGGCGATTGTCTTCCTGGCGGCCTGGTACATGCTGCACCATACTCGCCTGGGCCGTTATATTTATGCCCTGGGCGGTAATGAAGCGGCGACGCGTCTGTCCGGGATTAGCGTCAATAAAGTTAAAATTATCGTTTACGCCTTGTGCGGAATGCTGGCTTCGCTGGCCGGGATCATCGAAGTGGCGCGTCTCTCCTCCGCGCAGCCGACGGCGGGGACGGGCTATGAGCTGGACGCCATTGCGGCGGTGGTGCTCGGCGGCACCAGCCTCGCTGGTGGCAAAGGACGCATCGTCGGCACGCTGATTGGTGCGCTGATCCTTGGCTTCCTGAATAATGGTCTTAATCTTTTAGGCGTTTCTTCCTATTACCAGATGATCGTTAAAGCGGTGGTGATTTTGCTGGCGGTACTGGTAGATAACAAAAAGCAGTAACTAAGAACTCTACAGGACATCTTAACTATGAATATGAAAAAACTGGCGACCCTGGTCTCTGCTGTTGCGCTAAGTGCGACCGTTAGCGCGAACGCGATGGCCAAAGACACCATCGCTCTGGTTATCTCTACCCTCAACAACCCGTTCTTCGTGTCGCTGAAAGACGGCGCGCAAAAAGAAGCTGACAAGCTGGGCTACAACCTGGTGGTGCTGGATTCCCAGAACAACCCGGCGAAAGAGCTGGCGAACGTCCAGGATTTAACGGTGCGCGGCACCAAGCTGCTGCTGATCAACCCCACCGACTCTGATGCCGTCGGCAACGCCGTGAAGATGGCGAACCAGGCGAAAATCCCGGTCATCACTCTCGACCGTCAGGCGACAAAAGGCGATGTTGTGAGCCATATCGCCTCTGACAACGTGCAGGGTGGGAAAATGGCTGGCGATTACATCGCGAAAAAAGTGGGTGAAAGTGCAAAAGTCATTGAGCTGCAGGGCATTGCCGGAACTTCTGCGGCTCGCGAGCGTGGCGAAGGCTTTAAACAGGCCGTGGCGGCGCACAAATTCAACGTCCTGGCCAGCCAGCCGGCCGATTTCGACCGCACCAAAGGCCTTAACGTGATGCAGAACCTGCTGACCGCACATCCTGACGTCCAGGCAGTGTTCGCGCAAAATGATGAAATGGCGCTGGGCGCCCTGCGCGCGCTGCAGACCGCAGGCAAGTCCGATGTGATGGTGGTTGGATTTGACGGCACTCCGGATGGCGAAAAAGCAGTAAACAGTGGCAAACTGGCGGCGACCGTCGCACAGTTGCCGGAGCAGATCGGCGCGAAAGGCGTTGAGACTGCTGATAAGGTACTGAAGGGCGAAAAAGTGGAAGCTAACTACCCGGTTGAGCTGAAGCTGGTCGTTAAGCAGTAATATGCGATTCGGACTGGCAACGGTCCGAGGGACAATATAAAAAAAGAAAAGCAGGGCATGCGCCACCGGATCCCGGTGGCGCGCTTTCCCGGGAACAGAAATGATGAAAGCTGCAGGCAAACTTGTCGTCCTTGGCAGTATCAATGCCGATCACATTCTTAACCTTGACGCTTTCCCGACGCCGGGCGAAACCGTCACCGGCCACCATTATCAGGTGGCGTTCGGTGGAAAAGGGGCCAACCAGGCGGTGGCCGCCGGGCGCAGCGGAGCGGATATCGCGTTTATCGCCTGCACCGGCGATGACGATATCGGTGAACGCATCCGTCGTCAGCTGGCGAGCGATAAAATCGACGTGGCCCCCGTGCGCGCGGTTGCCGGGGAAGCGACCGGGGTGGCGTTAATTTTCGTTAACGCCGAAGGTGAGAATGTCATCGGTATTCATGCCGGCGCCAATGCGGCGCTTTCCGTCTCCCAGGTTGAGGCGGAAAAAGAGCGTATCGCCAGCGCACAGGCGTTGTTGATGCAGCTGGAGTCGCCGCTGGAGAGCGTCATAGCGGCGGCGAAAATCGCCCATCACCATCACACCACCGTGGTGCTGAACCCCGCGCCAGCGCGTGAACTACCGGATGAACTGCTGGCGCTGGTGGATATTATTACCCCTAACGAAACCGAAGCGGAAAAGCTGACCGGTATTCGGGTTGAGAGTGACGAAGATGCGGCAAAAGCCGCCAACGTGCTGCATGCCAAAGGCATTGGTACGGTGATGATCACCCTCGGCAGCCGCGGCGTCTGGCTCAGTGCCGAAGGCGAAAGCCGCCGGATCCTAGGGTTTCGCGTACAGGCCATTGATACTATCGCGGCCGGTGATACCTTTAACGGCGCGCTGGTGACCGCGCTGCTGGAAGGGACCGCCCTGCCGGAGGCGATTCGCTTTGCGCATGCCGCAGCGGCGATCGCCGTAACCCGCAAAGGTGCTCAGCCGTCCGTGCCTTGGCGCACAGAGATCGATGAATTTTTAGCGCAACAGGGGTAATGCTTGGCTACGATGAAAGATGTGGCCCGCATCGCGGGCGTTTCCACATCGACGGTGTCACACGTCATCAATAAGGACCGCTTTGTCAGCGAGGCGATTACCGCCAAAGTTGACGCTGCGATCAAAAGCCTCAACTACGCCCCCTCTGCGCTGGCGCGTAGCCTCAAGCTCAATCAAACCCGTACCATCGGCATGCTGATCACCGCCAGTACCAATCCGTTTTATTCGGAGCTGGTGCGGGGCGTGGAGCGTAGCTGCTTTGAGCGGGGTTATAGCCTCGTGCTCTGCAATACCGAAGGTGATGAGCAGCGAATGAATCGTAATCTGGAGACGCTAATGCAAAAACGCGTCGATGGATTACTCCTGCTGTGCACGGAGACCCATCAGCCCTCCCCGGAAATCATGCAGCGCTATCCGTCGGTACCGACGGTTATGATGGACTGGGCCCCCTTTGATGGCGATAGCGATCTGATTCAGGATAACTCGCTGCTCGGCGGCGATATGGCGACCCAGTATCTGATTGACCAGGGGCATTCACGCATTGCCTGTATTGCCGGCCCGCTGGATAAAACCCCGGCGCGCCTGCGTCTTGAAGGCTATCATGCCGCGATGGCGCGCTGCGGCCTGCCGGTTGCCGAAGGATATGTGGTGACCAGTGATTTTGAGTTTGGCGGCGGGTTTAGCGCGATGCAGCAGCTGCTGGCGTTGCCGCAGCGTCCGCAGGCGGTGTTTGTCGGTAACGATGCGATGGCGGTTGGCGCTTATCAGGCGTTATACCAGGCCGGGCTGCTGATTCCGCAGGATATGGCGCTGGTGGGCTACGATGATATTGAGCTGGCACGTTATATGACGCCGCCATTGACCACCATTCACCAGCCAAAGGATGAGCTGGGGGAACTGGCCATCGACGTACTGATCCATCGCATGGCCGATCCGCAGCAAAAACAGCAGCGCGTTCAGTTAACGCCGGAGCTGGTGGTTCGCGGTTCCGCTTAGCGTTTATGCCGCTCGCTAATCAGGTTGCGGCCATCCTTCGCTCTTAACAGCATAAACATCAGCGCCGATATAATGGTTATCACGCCCATGGTTATAAAGGTGTAGTGAAACTGCTGTACCGTGCTTGCATTATCAAAACCTTCATAGAAGCGTAGCACCGCAGCGCTGATGGCCACCCCGAGACTAATGGAAAGCTGCTGGGTGACGGCCAGCAGGCTGTTGCCGCTGCTGGCATTATCATCGGTCAGATCGGCCAGGGTAATGGTATTCATGGCGGTAAACTGCGTGGACATCGCCATCCCCAGCACGAACAGCGGCAGAAGAAGCATCCACAGCGGCATCTCTGGCGACTGCAGCGAGAACTGGGCGATCATAAGGCCAATAAACACGGTGATCCCCACCAGGGTCTTACGATAGCCAAACCAGCGCAGCACCTGGGTAACGGTGGATTTCGCAATAATCGAGCCGATAGCGGTGGGGGCGATCATACAGCCGGCGATAATGGCCGGATAGCCGAAACCAACCTGCAGCATCAGCGGCATCAGAAACGGTACGCAGCCGGTACCTAACCGCGTGGCGAGGTTGCCGGCAATGCCGACCGAGAACGTATGGGTCTTAAATAAAGAGAGCGAGATAAGCGGCGTCGGATGGCGACGCGCGTGACGCACATAGGCCACGAGCAGTAACAGACTGACGGCAATCACGGCCAGCGCCTGCCATGTCGCCACGATTTTTTCCCCAAACAGTTCAATACCGCTGGAAAATAACACCAGACTTAAGCCAAATAACAGAAAACCGCCTATATCGAAGCGTCGGCGCGGCGTTGTGAAATTTGGCATGTATTTACGGGCGTACAGAATGCCAATTACGCCGATCGGAATGTTTATCAGGAAAATCCAATGCCAGCTGGCCCAGGTAACAAATACCCCGCCGAGTACCGGGCCCAGAATCGGCCCCACCAATCCCGGCATGGTGACAAAGTTCAGGACCGGCAACAGTTCGCTGCGGGGGTAGGCACGCAGCAGGGCCAGCCTCGCCACCGGCATCATCATCGCCCCACCGATCCCCTGAATTACGCGAAAAATGACCAGTTCCGTTAAGGAACTGGAGAGGGCGCAGGCGAGGGAACCGAGGGTGAACAGGCTAACGGCGATGATAAAGACCCGGCGCGTGCCGAAGCGATCGGCCAGCCAGCCGCTGACCGGGATCAGCATCGCCACCGTCAGCGTATAGCTGATAATGGCCGACTGCATCGCTAAGGGAGAACGATTAAGACTGTGGGCGATAGCCGGGAGGGCGGTGTTAAGAATGGTGGCATCCAGCGCCTGCATAAAGAAGGCCATCGCCGCGATCCACGGCAGGCCAGCCATGCTGCGCCCTTTTTTTCCGCTCATGCCAAATCCTTGTTATTGATTTACGTGGTGTGGGGCGTTCAACAATGCCTGGCAGGCGAGCAACGCCCCCGGCGCATCACTGTTAAGAATGGCATCGACAATCGCCTGGTGGAGATCGAGCTTCACCACTTCATTTTGCGTAATCGACGTGAAGTAGGTGTGGTAGACCGAATGAAACAGCGAGGCGAAAGAGCTGAGGAAAGGATTACCGCTCATTTCATAGATATGCTCATGCCAGGCCATATCGACTTCTATCCAGCGTTCGCGCTGAAAATGGCGTTTCAGAGCAATCATCTCTTCCATTAATGTATTGAGCTGCGCTTTTTGCCCGGCGGTGCCGTTGGCGGCGGCGAGAAAGCAGGCCTGTGGCTCCAGGCTGCTGCGCATGACGAGAAAGTGGCTTACCACCTCTTCGAAGTTATCTTCTGTTAGCCACCAGGAGAGCAGTTCCTTATCAAGGAAATTCCAGCTGCTGCGCGGCATCACCCGGGTGCCAATGCGAGGGCGGGGCAGCAGCATGCCTTTTGCAGTAAGCGTCTTCACCGCTTCGCGGACGGCGGTACGGCTTACGCCGAACTGCTCCCCCAACTCCATTTCGCCGGGAAGAATGCTTTCCGGCTGATATTCGCCAGTCAGTATTTTTTGGGCGAGCTTTTCGGCCAGTACCCAGGAGATGTTCTTTTGTGCCGCCAGTTGCTGTGCGCTTAAAGACATAAATGCCGTTCCTTTCTTTCCTCTACTCTAACAGTATGCCACCAGGCGCCCCGTTTCGTCGGTTAAAACGGCAAAACGGCGGTTTTTTGCGACATTCCTCGCCGCATTGTTGAAAAAAGAGACGGTTGAAAACTTTTTTTGCATTTCCCCTTGTCACCTCAGAATTACTCCCTATAATGCGCCTCCACTGACACGGAACAACGGCAAGCAAGCCGCCGGGTCAGCGGGGTTCCGGTGAGAACCTCGCAGAGAAAAGCAAAAATAAATGCTTGACTCTGCAGCGGGAAAGCGTAATATGCACACCCCGAGCCGCAGCGAAAACGAAGCGGCACTGCTCTTTAACAATTTATCAGACAATCTGTGTGGGCACTCAAAGTGACATGGATTCTTAACGTCCTCGGACGAAAAATGAATACCAAGTCTCAAGAGTGAACACGTAATTCATTACGAAGTTTAATTCTTTGAGCATCAAACTTAAATTGAAGAGTTTGATCATGGCTCAGATTGAACGCTGGCGGCAGGCCTAACACATGCAAGTCGAGCGGTAGCACAGAGAGCTTGCTCTCGGGTGACGAGCGGCGGACGGGTGAGTAATGTCTGGGAAACTGCCTGATGGAGGGGGATAACTACTGGAAACGGTAGCTAATACCGCATAACGTCGCAAGACCAAAGTGGGGGACCTTCGGGCCTCATGCCATCAGATGTGCCCAGATGGGATTAGCTAGTAGGTGGGGTAACGGCTCACCTAGGCGACGATCCCTAGCTGGTCTGAGAGGATGACCAGCCACACTGGAACTGAGACACGGTCCAGACTCCTACGGGAGGCAGCAGTGGGGAATATTGCACAATGGGCGCAAGCCTGATGCAGCCATGCCGCGTGTGTGAAGAAGGCCTTCGGGTTGTAAAGCACTTTCAGCGGGGAGGAAGGCGTAAGGTTAATAACCTCTCGATTGACGTTACCCGCAGAAGAAGCACCGGCTAACTCCGTGCCAGCAGCCGCGGTAATACGGAGGGTGCAAGCGTTAATCGGAATTACTGGGCGTAAAGCGCACGCAGGCGGTCTGTCAAGTCGGATGTGAAATCCCCGGGCTCAACCTGGGAACTGCATTCGAAACTGGCAGGCTAGAGTCTTGTAGAGGGGGGTAGAATTCCAGGTGTAGCGGTGAAATGCGTAGAGATCTGGAGGAATACCGGTGGCGAAGGCGGCCCCCTGGACAAAGACTGACGCTCAGGTGCGAAAGCGTGGGGAGCAAACAGGATTAGATACCCTGGTAGTCCACGCCGTAAACGATGTCGATTTGGAGGTTGTGCCCTTGAGGCGTGGCTTCCGGAGCTAACGCGTTAAATCGACCGCCTGGGGAGTACGGCCGCAAGGTTAAAACTCAAATGAATTGACGGGGGCCCGCACAAGCGGTGGAGCATGTGGTTTAATTCGATGCAACGCGAAGAACCTTACCTGGTCTTGACATCCACAGAACTTTCCAGAGATGGATTGGTGCCTTCGGGAACTGTGAGACAGGTGCTGCATGGCTGTCGTCAGCTCGTGTTGTGAAATGTTGGGTTAAGTCCCGCAACGAGCGCAACCCTTATCCTTTGTTGCCAGCGGTCCGGCCGGGAACTCAAAGGAGACTGCCAGTGATAAACTGGAGGAAGGTGGGGATGACGTCAAGTCATCATGGCCCTTACGACCAGGGCTACACACGTGCTACAATGGCATATACAAAGAGAAGCGACCTCGCGAGAGCAAGCGGACCTCATAAAGTATGTCGTAGTCCGGATTGGAGTCTGCAACTCGACTCCATGAAGTCGGAATCGCTAGTAATCGTAGATCAGAATGCTACGGTGAATACGTTCCCGGGCCTTGTACACACCGCCCGTCACACCATGGGAGTGGGTTGCAAAAGAAGTAGGTAGCTTAACCTTCGGGAGGGCGCTTACCACTTTGTGATTCATGACTGGGGTGAAGTCGTAACAAGGTAACCGTAGGGGAACCTGCGGTTGGATCACCTCCTTACCTTAAAGAACCTGCCTTTGTAGTGCTCACACAGATTGTCTGATGAAAGTAAAGAAGCAAGGCGTCTTGCGATTGAGACTTCAGTGTCCCCTTCGTCTAGAGGCCCAGGACACCGCCCTTTCACGGCGGTAACAGGGGTTCGAATCCCCTAGGGGACGCCACTTGCTGGTTCGTGAGTGAAAGACGCGTGCCGAACTATCTCAAAACTCATCTTCGGGTGATGTTTGAGATATTTGCTCTTTAAAAATCTGGATCAAGCTGAAAATTGAAACGACACACAGTTAATGTGTGTTCGAGTCTCTCAAATTTTCGCAATCAGAAGTGAAACATCTTCGGGTTGTGAGGTTAAGCGACTAAGCGTACACGGTGGATGCCCTGGCAGTCAGAGGCGATGAAGGACGTGCTAATCTGCGAAAAGCGTCGGTAAGGTGATATGAACCGTTATAACCGGCGATGTCCGAATGGGGAAACCCAGTGCAATTCGTTGCACTATCGTTAACTGAATACATAGGTTAACGAGGCGAACCGGGGGAACTGAAACATCTAAGTACCCCGAGGAAAAGAAATCAACCGAGATTCCCCCAGTAGCGGCGAGCGAACGGGGAGCAGCCCAGAGTCTGAATCAGCTTGTGTGTTAGTGGAACGGTCTGGAAAGTCCGACGGTACAGGGTGATAGTCCCGTACACCAAAATGCACAGGCTGTGAACTCGAAGAGTAGGGCGGGACACGTGGTATCCTGTCTGAATATGGGGGGACCATCCTCCAAGGCTAAATACTCCTGACTGACCGATAGTGAACCAGTACCGTGAGGGAAAGGCGAAAAGAACCCCGGCGAGGGGAGTGAAAAAGAACCTGAAACCGTGTACGTACAAGCAGTGGGAGCACCTTCGGGTGTGACTGCGTACCTTTTGTATAATGGGTCAGCGACTTATATTCTGTAGCAAGGTTAACCGTATAGGGGAGCCGCAGGGAAACCGAGTCTTAACTGGGCGTTAAGTTGCAGGGTATAGACCCGAAACCCGGTGATCTAGCCATGGGCAGGTTGAAGGTTGGGTAACACTAACTGGAGGACCGAACCGACTAATGTTGAAAAATTAGCGGATGACTTGTGGCTGGGGGTGAAAGGCCAATCAAACCGGGAGATAGCTGGTTCTCCCCGAAAGCTATTTAGGTAGCGCCTCGTGAACTCATCTTCGGGGGTAGAGCACTGTTTCGGCTAGGGGGTCATCCCGACTTACCAACCCGATGCAAACTACGAATACCGAAGAATGTTATCACGGGAGACACACGGCGGGTGCTAACGTCCGTCGTGAAGAGGGAAACAACCCAGACCGCCAGCTAAGGTCCCAAAGTCATGGTTAAGTGGGAAACGATGTGGGAAGGCACAGACAGCCAGGATGTTGGCTTAGAAGCAGCCATCATTTAAAGAAAGCGTAATAGCTCACTGGTCGAGTCGGCCTGCGCGGAAGATGTAACGGGGCTAAACCATGCACCGAAGCTGCGGCAGCGACACTATGTGTTGTTGGGTAGGGGAGCGTTCTGTAAGCCTGCGAAGGTGTGCTGTGAGGCATGCTGGAGGTATCAGAAGTGCGAATGCTGACATAAGTAACGATAAAGCGGGTGAAAAGCCCGCTCGCCGGAAGACCAAGGGTTCCTGTCCAACGTTAATCGGGGCAGGGTGAGTCGACCCCTAAGGCGAGGCCGAAAGGCGTAGTCGATGGGAAACAGGTTAATATTCCTGTACTTGGTGTTACTGCGAAGGGGGGACGGAGAAGGCTATGTTAGCCGGGCGACGGTTGTCCCGGTTTAAGCATGTAGGCTGATTGTCCAGGCAAATCCGGATAATCAAGGCTGAGGTGTGATGACGAGGCACTACGGTGCTGAAGTAACAAATGCCCTGCTTCCAGGAAAAGCCTCTAAGCATCAGGTAACATCAAATCGTACCCCAAACCGACACAGGTGGTCAGGTAGAGAATACCAAGGCGCTTGAGAGAACTCGGGTGAAGGAACTAGGCAAAATGGTGCCGTAACTTCGGGAGAAGGCACGCTGGTGTGTAGGTGAAGTCCCTGCGGATGGAGCTGAGACCAGTCGAAGATACCAGCTGGCTGCAACTGTTTATTAAAAACACAGCACTGTGCAAACACGAAAGTGGACGTATACGGTGTGACGCCTGCCCGGTGCCGGAAGGTTAATTGATGGGGTTATCCGTAAGGAGAAGCTCTTGATCGAAGCCCCGGTAAACGGCGGCCGTAACTATAACGGTCCTAAGGTAGCGAAATTCCTTGTCGGGTAAGTTCCGACCTGCACGAATGGCGTAATGATGGCCAGGCTGTCTCCACCCGAGACTCAGTGAAATTGAACTCGCTGTGAAGATGCAGTGTACCCGCGGCAAGACGGAAAGACCCCGTGAACCTTTACTATAGCTTGACACTGAACATTGAGCCTTGATGTGTAGGATAGGTGGGAGGCTTTGAAGCGTGGACGCCAGTCTGCGTGGAGCCAACCTTGAAATACCACCCTTTAATGTTTGATGTTCTAACGTTGGCCCCTGACCGGGGTTGCGGACAGTGTCTGGTGGGTAGTTTGACTGGGGCGGTCTCCTCCCAAAGCGTAACGGAGGAGCACGAAGGTTAGCTAATCCTGGTCGGACATCAGGAGGTTAGTGCAATGGCATAAGCTAGCTTGACTGCGAGCGTGACGGCGCGAGCAGGTGCGAAAGCAGGTCATAGTGATCCGGTGGTTCTGAATGGAAGGGCCATCGCTCAACGGATAAAAGGTACTCCGGGGATAACAGGCTGATACCGCCCAAGAGTTCATATCGACGGCGGTGTTTGGCACCTCGATGTCGGCTCATCACATCCTGGGGCTGAAGTAGGTCCCAAGGGTATGGCTGTTCGCCATTTAAAGTGGTACGCGAGCTGGGTTTAGAACGTCGTGAGACAGTTCGGTCCCTATCTGCCGTGGGCGCTGGAGAATTGAGGGGGGCTGCTCCTAGTACGAGAGGACCGGAGTGGACGCATCACTGGTGTTCGGGTTGTCATGCCAATGGCACTGCCCGGTAGCTAAATGCGGAAGAGATAAGTGCTGAAAGCATCTAAGCACGAAACTTGCCCCGAGATGAGTTCTCCCTGAGACTATAAGTCTCCTGAAGGAACGTTAAGACGATGACGTTGATAGGCCGGGTGTGTAAGCGCAGCGATGCGTTGAGCTAACCGGTACTAATGAACCGTGAGGCTTAACCTTACAACGCCGAAGATGTTTTGGCGGATTTGAGAATTTTCAGCTTAGATTCAGAGTTGAGTACGCAATATAAAGAATTGCATACTGAGCACAAAGAATTTGCCTGGCGGCACTAGCGCGGTGGTCCCACCTGACCCCATGCCGAACTCAGAAGTGAAACGCCGTAGCGCCGATGGTAGTGTGGGGTCTCCCCATGTGAGAGTAGGGAACTGCCAGGCATCAAACAAGTGAAGAGCCCATCCTGTCGGATGGGCTTTTTGCGTTTCTGTCGTCCGGCCAGCGTGCCGGCATGTCCCCCCGGTGGCGCTGCGCTTGCCGGGGCTACGGATCCGACACGGGGCTACGTCCCTGTGGCCGGACAAGGTGCGCAGCACCGCCTCCGGGAAAATCCCTCCTATATCACCGTCGATAAATGACTATTGCCTCTCTAACCAACTCACAATAAATGTCGCGATCTGTGGTACATCATTTAAATCCAGCAGCGGAAGTGAGGTCGCGATCGATACATCGCTGGCCACGGCGATGGTATGCTCATCAATTACCAGCTCTTCTACACGATGGCCGCTGTTTTGCCGAAAAAGCAGGATCTTCGGCACGGGTTCATGTTTAAACCCCTCCACTAAAACCAGGTCCAGTTTGCTGGCATCCATTCGACTGACCAGCCACGTGAGATCTAATTCCGGCTTCTCTGGCGTCTCGGTCATCAATGCCCACCGCTGTTCGCTGGCGACAATAGTTTGCGCAGCGCCCGCCTTACGCAGTTCATAGCTATCTTTGCCCGGCTTATCCACGTCCATATCATGATGGGTGTGCTTTATCAGTCCCGGGCGTAATCCTAGAGCGCAAAGCTCAGGGATAAGACGCTTTAATAATGTTGTTTTTCCGGTACCGCTCCATGCGGCGATCGCCAGTAATGGGATCATGATGGCTCCTGCATCTGCTGCAAATCTTCGAGCGTATTTACATTAATGAAAGCAGTTTTCACATCGCTGAAATTCACCGGGCGCCCACCCATTTGTCGCATAAAAACCATCACCCTGCGCTCTCCATGTGCCAGATAAGCCTCCAGTTCAGGAATGATTTGACGATGAACTAATGCAACGGCAGGATGATCCCGTTCGCCGTCATGGGCCCAAACGACCGGTGCGTCCCCTCTCTGCTGGATAAAGCGCTCCACCAAAAAGGACGGAATGAACGGCGTGTCGCAGGGGCAAAAAACAAACCATGGGCTCGCGACCTGCTGCATCACAGCAAGCATTCCGGCCAGCGGTCCCTGATAACCCTCCTGTATGTCTCGAAAGACCGGAAATCCGCTGGCACGCCACTGTTCAAGATGACGATTGGCGCTAATGACTAACTCATCTACCTGCGGGGCTAATGCTTCCGCGACGTGTCGCCAGAGAGGGCGACCATTTAGCGCCTGTAATCCTTTATCAATGCCGCCCATCCGCGTGGCCCTGCCGCCCGCCAGCACGACGCCGGTTATCGCCTCGCTTTGCATATGAATATCGCCTCTTTCATTGTGGGATTGACCCTGTTAACTTGTCCCTATCAAGAGTAAGGAGCATGACCATGAAATGTAAACGTCTGAATGAAGTAATTGAACTCCTCCAGCCAGCCTGGCAAAAAGAGCCTGAACTGAACCTGATGCAATTTTTGCAGAAGCTGGCGAAAGAGGCCGGCTATGATGGCGAACTGAGCGATCTTTCCGACGATATTCTGATCTATCACCTGAAGATGCGCGACTCTTCCAAAGATGCTGTCATCCCGGGTATTCAGAAGGATTATGAAGAGGACTTTAAAACCGCGCTGCTGCGCGCCCGCGGGGTAATAAAAGAGTAAAAGGTTGTAAGCGCTACCGCGTAAAGTGCAATGAGATGATATCCTGAACTATTCGTACGATTATCGGATGTCAGGATGCACGATAAGGCTTTTACTTTTCAGACGCTTCGCCCGGATACCATTATCGATGGGTTATTCGATCTGGGTATGCGGGTGGACTCCGGTCTCACCCCGCTAAACAGCTATGAGAACCGCGTTTATCAGTTCCAGGACGAAGAGCGCCATCGCTATGTGGTAAAGTTCTATCGTCCTGAGCGCTGGTCCGCAGAACAGATCCTTGAAGAACACCAGTTTGCGCTTCAGCTTGTAGAAGATGAAGTGCCCGTTGCTGCGCCGCTCTTATTTAATGACAGCACGCTTCATCAGCATCAGGGATTCTACTTTGCCGTTTTCCCAAGCCTTGGCGGTCGTCAGTTCGAAGCGGATAACCTTGATCAGATGGAATGGGTTGGCCGCTATCTGGGGCGCCTGCACCAGACGGGCTGCAAACAGCGCTTTACTGCCCGCCCGGAAATTGGCGTGCAGGAGTACCTGCTGGAACCGCGTCAGGTGTTTGAGCAGGCGACGCTGATCCCCTCTGGCCTGAAGGCCGATTTCCTGAAGGCGACCGATAAACTCATTGCTGCCGTCATGGAGCAATGGCACGGCCGCGGGAACACGTTGCGCCTGCACGGTGACTGCCATGCCGGTAATATCCTCTGGCGCGACGGACCACTGTTTGTCGACTTAGACGATGCGCGCACCGGCCCGGCGATTCAGGATCTGTGGATGCTGCTCAACGGCGATAAGGCTGAACAGCGTATGCAGCTGGAGACTATTGTCGAGGCCTATGAGGAATTCAGCCCCTTTAACAGCGATGAAATCGCGCTGATTGAACCTTTACGCGCTATGCGACTGGTTTATTATCTGGCGTGGTTGCTCAGACGCTGGGACGATCCCGCTTTCCCGGTCAATTTCCCCTGGTTAACCGGGGAGGATTACTGGCGGGGGCAGACGTCGACTTTTCTTGAGCAGGTGAAGGTTCTACAGGAACCCCCGCTTCAGTTAACGCCAATGTATTAATGTGATATATCCAGGAGAGAGTAAATCATGAAAAAAGTTTGGCTGGCGCTGGCTGGTATGATTCTGGCTTTTAGTGCATCCGCTGCCCAGATCACCGACGGCAAGCAGTACATCACCCTTGATAAGCCGATTGCTGGCGAGCCGCAGGTGCTCGAGTTCTTTTCGTTCTACTGCCCGCACTGCTACCAGTTTGAAGAAGTGCTGCATGTCTCTGACAATGTGCGCCAGAAACTGCCGGAAGGCACTAAAATGACCAAATACCACGTTGAGTTCCTGGGTCCGCTGGGCAAGGATCTGACGCAGGCATGGGCGGTGGCCATCGCGCTGGGCGTTGAAGACAAAATTACTGCGCCGATGTTCGAAGCCGTGCAGAAAAACCAGACTGTGCAGAGTGTGGCTGACATTCGTAAAGTGTTTGTCGACGCTGGCGTGAAAGGGGAAGACTACGATGCCGCATGGAATAGCTTCGTGGTGAAATCTCTGGTCGCTCAGCAAGAGAAAGCGGCAGCCGATCTGCAGCTGCAGGGCGTACCGGCTATGTATGTTAATGGTAAATACCAGCTGAATCCGCAGGGGATGGACACCAGCAATATGGATGTCTTCGTCGCTCAGTATGCGGATACCGTGAAGCAACTGGTAGAGAAGAAATAAAAAAACGCCGGTCACTGACCGGCGTTACTTTATCTGTTTTGCAATAGCTACCGTTCTTTGTCCCTCATGATGTCAGTCAACTGACGGTCTTTCTCTTCCCATAGGCCATTCAGCCAGCGCTGGAAGCCGCGCTTAAAGTTCTTATCGTTAACGTAATCGCCGTGCAGCTCTTCGCCAATAGGGACCAGATTGATACGGACCACGATGCGCGTCAGGCGGCCGCTTAACATATCGTAAAATGGTCTTGTATGATTATCCGGGTAGCACAGCGTGACGTTCAGCAGTTTATCGAACTGCGAACCGAGTACGTTGAGCGCCATGGCGATACCAGCGGCTTTCGGCGGTAACAGGTTGTGGTAAGGAGAGCGCGTTTCGCGCTTTTTTTCTTCGGTAAAACGCGAGCCTTCCACAAAATTGACGATAGTCGTCGGATGCGCGCGAAATTTTTCACACGAACGGCGGGTGGTTTCGACATCTTTACCGCGGCGCTCCGGGTGACGAATAAGATAGCTGCGCGAGTAGCGGCGCATAAAAGGCATATCCAGCGCCCAGCAGGCGAGGCCAATGAAGGGTACCCACGCCAGCTGTTGTTTAAGGAAGTACTTATTCATCGGAATATGCTTGCGGAACAGCACGCACAGCACCACGATGTCTGCCCAGCTGTGGTGGTTGCTGATCAGCAGATACCAGTTCTTTTTGTTCAGGCCTTCCAGACCCTGGACGTCCCATTTTAGCCAGGGATTGAGATGCAACAGCAGCGCCAGCCCTTCGCACCAGCAGTACATCATAAAATTGCAAAAAACGGATATAGAGCGCCATACCGCTGGAATGGGGACCAGCAGTTTAATCAGCCCGGCGACGATGATCGGTACAGAGCAGATAATGGTGACTAAGATGGTTAAGGCGATACTCAGCGGAAGTGTTATCGCAGCGAGTAATCTCGACATAGTTAGTTTATTCAGAAAGTTAGGCTGACAAAGAGCGCCTTTAAGCTGCGCAAGAGGCTGATTTTACCAGAAAACGCGGCAAATGACGGGTCTTACCAGAACAGAAAAAAACAAGGATCTTCTATCCACATGGAAGATTAGGTCATCAAATTAATGCCAGGATCGTTGATTTGTTTTTAAGTGGTTGATAAATAGTAAATAATACTATTTATTCATTTATTTTCAGGGGCGGATAAGCTGACGTTGTAAAACTATACACAAAGTTATCCACAAGCTAAGTTGTCGCGCGATCGCGACGATCGTTGAATCTTTTCCGCGAATTGCGGGAAAAATTCAGGATTTCATGCCCGTCTGTGGCATCCTTTATCCATAATCTGATAAACAGGCACGGAAATTATGGTTCAGATCCCAGAAAACCCTCTCATCCTCGTTGATGGCTCCTCCTATCTTTATCGGGCGTATCATGCGTTTCCGCCGCTGACTAACAGCGCAGGGGAGCCCACCGGGGCTATGTACGGCGTACTGAATATGCTGCGCAGTTTGATACTGCAGTATCAACCGACTCATGCCGTCGTGGTCTTTGATGCGAAAGGGAAAACCTTCCGTGATGAATTGTTCGAGCATTACAAATCTCACCGCCCGCCGATGCCGGACGATCTGCGCGCGCAGATTGAGCCGTTGCATAAGATGGTGAAAGCGATGGGGCTGCCGCTGATGGCAGTCCCGGGCGTCGAAGCTGACGATGTGATTGGCACCCTGGCGCGGGAAGCGGAAAGGGCAGGTCGCCCAGTCCTGATCAGCACCGGCGATAAAGACATGGCCCAGCTGGTGACGCCGGGCATCACCCTGATCAATACCATGACCAACACTATCCTCGGACCGGATGAGGTGGTTACTAAGTACGGCGTCCCGCCGGAGCTGATTATTGATTTCCTGGCGCTGATGGGCGACTCCTCGGATAACATTCCCGGCGTGCCGGGCGTGGGCGAAAAGACCGCCCAGGCGCTGCTGCAAGGCCTCGGCGGCCTTGATACGCTGTATGCGGAACCGGAGAAGATCGCTGAACTGAGCTTCCGCGGCGCGAAAACGATGGCGGCGAAGCTCGAGCAGAACAAGGACGTGGCTTATCTCTCTTATCAGCTGGCGACCATCAAAACCGACGTCGAGCTGGAGCTCACCTGCGAAGAGCTGGAGGTGCAGCCGCCGGCGGCAGACGATCTGCTGGCGCTGTTCAGACAGTATGAATTTAAGCGCTGGACCACCGACGTTGAGGCCGGAAAATGGCTGCAGGCTAAGGGGGGCAAACCGGCTGCGAAACCTGCAGCGCCTGCAGCAGCGGCAGAAGCGGAAGAAGAGGTTGAAGCCGCTACTGCACTTTCAGCAGAGCATTATGTCACTATCCTTGATGAGGCTACGCTGCTCACCTGGATCGATAAGCTGAAGCAGGCGCCGCTCTTTGCCTTTGATACGGAAACCGACAGCCTGGATAACATCTCCGCCAACATGGTTGGTCTTTCATTCGCTGTTGAGCCAGGCGTGGCCGCCTATGTCCCGGTAGCGCATGATTATCTTGATGCGCCGGATCAGATCCCGCGCGAGCGCGTGCTGGCGCTGCTTAAACCGCTGCTGGAGGATGAGAAGGTGCTCAAGGTCGGGCAAAATCTCAAATACGATCGCGGCATTTTGGCTAATTACGACATTGAGCTGCGCGGGATTGCGTTCGATACCATGCTCGAGTCTTACATTCTCGACAGCGTGGCGGGCCGCCACGATATGGACAGTCTTTCCGACCGCTGGCTGAAACATAAAACCATTACCTTCGAAGAGATCGCTGGCAAGGGTAAGAATCAGCTCACCTTTAACCAGATTGCGCTGGAAGAGGCTGGTCGCTACGCGGCGGAAGATGCCGACGTTACGCTCCAGCTGCATCTGAAGATGTGGCCGAAGCTACAGCAGCATGAAGGCCCGCTGAATATCTTCCAGCATATTGAAATGCCGCTGGTGCCGGTGCTGTCTCGCGTTGAGCGCAACGGCGTTAAAATCGACCCCGCCGTGCTGCATGCGCACTCGCAGGAAATTGCCCAGCGCCTGGTTGAGCTGGAGCAGCGAGCACATGAGATCGCCGGGGAAGCGTTTAATCTCTCCTCCACCAAACAGCTGCAAACGATCCTGTTTGAAAAACAGGGTATCAAGCCGCTGAAGAAGACGCCGGGCGGTGCGCCGTCCACCTCTGAAGAGGTGCTGGAAGAGCTGGCGCTCGATTATCCGTTGCCGAAAGTGATTCTGGAGTATCGTGGGCTGGCGAAGCTGAAGTCGACCTATACCGATAAGCTGCCGCTGATGATTAACCCCAAAACGGGCCGCGTGCATACCTCCTATCATCAGGCGGTCACCGCCACCGGCCGTTTGTCGTCTACCGATCCAAACCTGCAAAACATTCCGGTGCGTAACGAAGAAGGGCGCCGTATTCGCCAGGCGTTTATCGCGCCGGAAGATTACGTCATTGTCTCGGCGGACTACTCGCAAATCGAGCTGCGCATTATGGCGCACCTGTCGCGGGATAAAGGCCTGCTGACCGCCTTCGCGGAAGGGAAGGATATTCACCGGGCGACGGCGGCTGAAGTATTTGGCTTACCGCTGGACAGCGTCAGCAGCGAACAGCGGCGCAGTGCGAAAGCCATCAACTTCGGTCTGATCTACGGCATGAGCGCCTTTGGCCTGGCCCGCCAGCTGAACATCCCGCGTAAAGAAGCGCAGAAGTACATGGATCTTTATTTCGAACGTTATCCGGGCGTCCTGGAGTATATGGAGCGCACCCGCGCACAGGCGAAGGAGCAAGGGTATGTTGAAACGCTGGATGGCCGTCGACTCTATTTGCCGGATATCAAGTCCAGCAATGGCGCTCGTCGTGCCGGCGCGGAGCGTGCGGCGATTAACGCCCCGATGCAGGGGACGGCTGCGGATATTATCAAGCGGGCGATGATTGCCGTTGATGAATGGCTGCGGAGCGAGAAACCTCGCGTGCGGATGATCATGCAGGTTCACGATGAACTGGTCTTTGAAGTGCATAAGGATGAGCTCGATGCCGTATCGAAAAAGATCCACGAACTGATGGAGAACAGCACTACGCTGGCGGTACCGTTGCTGGTGGAAGTGGGCAGCGGCGAAAACTGGGATCAAGCGCACTAAGTATACAAAGCGCAACGCGATTTTCTGTAAGTAAGCAACATAACTTATAGAGTTTTGTGAGGATCATTTGAATTTGCTATGTAAATAGTGAAAAAAAACTACAAAAAATGCTTTATCCGTGAGCGAAAGAAGAGTAAAGTTATTCGCGTAGGGTACAGAGGTAAGATGTTCTATCTTTCAGACCTTTTACTTCACGTAATCGGATTTGGCTGAATATTTTAGCCGCCCCGGTCATTTATGACCGGGGCGTTTTTTATTGCGCGAAAGAAAAGTTTAAGGCTGTGAAAACAACGTAGTATGAACGTCCGGATAGGGCGCTACGCGCCGTTATCCGGAAAAAGCGGGGGTTACTCGGCGTCTTCGACGGCTTCTTGCGGCGGGATTTCGTTAAACCAGCTATCCAGCTTCTGTCGCAGCTTATCGACGCCAGATTTTTTCAGCGAAGAGAAGGGTTCAACCTGGACATCGCCATTGAAGGCCAGTACCGCTTCACGCACCATATTCACTTGCGCTTTACGCGCGCCGCTGGCGAGCTTATCGGCTTTGGTGAGCAGTACCAGCACCTGAATATCGCTCTCTACCGCCCATTCGATCATCTGCTGATCGAGATCTTTAAGCGGATGACGTATGTCCATCAGCACCACGAGACCCTTCAGGCATAGACGTTTTTCCAGGTATTCCCCCAGCGCGCGCTGCCACTTGATCTTCATCTCTTCGGGTACTTGCGCATAACCATAGCCGGGCAGGTCGACAAGGCGCTTGCCCTCAGCGACTTCGAACAGGTTAATCAGCTGCGTACGCCCCGGGGTTTTGGAGGTACGCGCCAGGTTCTTCTGATTAGTCAGCGTATTCAGCGCGCTGGATTTTCCCGCGTTGGAGCGGCCGGCGAACGCCACTTCAATACCGGTATCGGCAGGAAGATGGCGGATATCTGGCGCGCTAGTGACAAAGTGCGTCAGTTGATAATTCCAGTTGGTCAAGACGGTCGTCTCCGTTAAAACAGGCTATGGCAGCGATTATACCTGAACAGCAGAAAAAGGCTGTTTTTACCGCACGCCGTTCCTGTAAGTAAAAACCATATGGTTTGTGAGACATTGACTATTCTTTGTATAGGACATACCTGAGGAAAATAAGACAAAACATATTTAAAGTGTTGAAAATTAATTAATTATAGAAATAGAGAATTCTGAAAATAGATTTTTAACTGCCAGACTGGTTGTCGATTTTTGTCAACAAGGTAAAGTAATACACAACGGCGGGGATGCTGAAAGGATTAGGACTCAGGACGAGGAGTCAGGAAGCGCCAGGAGGCGAAGACCACAGGATAGTCAGGATGACGCGCGTCTTGGAGACGTTTTACAGGGAAAAGGAAGAAACAGGGACCGTTGGACGCTAAGGGAAAGACAGGGTGAGTCGTTAGCGAACAGGGAAAGAAGAGCCCGTTAAGGGTGGTCAGTGAGGAAAAAGGCGACAGAGTAATCTGTCGCCTTTTTTCTTTGCTTGCTTTCTGCTAGATTCCGCCTCAATTCTATACTGAATACTACTGTCTGAAGATTACACATCATGAAAAAACCGACATCCGCCACCCGTGGCAAATCCGGCCGCAAGTCGCGTGAAGAGTTAAATCAGGAAGCTCGCGATCGCAAACGGCAGAAGAAACATCGTGGCCACGCGGCAGGCAGTCGCGCGAACGGCGGCGATGCGGCTTCAGCGGGTAAAAAACAGCGTCAGGCGCAAGATCCGCGCGTGGGTAGCAAAAAACCGATCCCGCTGGGCGTGAGCGAAAGCAGCGCTCCAGCCCCCAAGCAGCATAAACCAAAGAGCGAGAAACCTATGCTTTCACCGCAGGCTGAGCTGGAGTTGCTGGAGAATGATGAGCGCCTGGACGCGCTGCTGGAACGTCTGGAAGAGGGCGGCACCCTTAATGCTGAAGAGCAGAGCTGGGTGGACGCCAAACTGGATCGCATTGATGAGCTGATGCAGCAGCTCGGCCTCTCTTACGATGATGAAGATGAAGAAGAGGAAGAGCGTCAGGAAGATATGATGCGTCTGCTGAAGGGTGGAAACTAACATTTGCATCCCATCGGATTCCCGGTACTCCTTATAACCCTTCTGGTTATATGTTATCTGCTGTGGTTATTCGTTAAACTACGACGGTTGTCGCGGCGTCAGAAATGGCTGCGCAACCGGCTCATGACCCGCGGTGCGGTGGGGCCGGGACGGCGTACCCGTCGGCGGCACCATCGGAAGGAGTGAGCATGTCTGAGCAGATAATCGACTGGGATCTGGCCCTGATCCAGAAATATAACTATTCCGGGCCGCGCTATACCTCGTATCCCACCGCGCTGGAGTTTTCACCGCAATTTGGCGCGGCGGAATTCGATGCCGCTGTGGCCCGTTACCCACAGCGTCCCCTGTCGCTGTACGTGCATATCCCGTTTTGCCATAAGCTGTGTTATTTCTGCGGCTGCAATAAGATAGTCACCCGCCAGCAGCATAAGGCCGATCAATATCTCGATGTCCTTGAACAGGAGATCATCCACCGCGCGCCGCTGTTTGCCACTCGCCAGGTGAAGCAACTGCACTGGGGGGGCGGCACGCCAACTTATCTCAATAAGGCGCAAATCAGTCGCCTGATGGATCTGTTGCGCAGCCATTTCCATTTCAGCGCGGAAGCCGAGATCTCCATAGAGGTCGATCCGCGTGAGATCGAACTGGATGTCCTCGATCATTTACGCGCTGAGGGTTTCAACCGCCTGAGTATGGGCGTACAGGACTTCAATAAAGAGGTTCAGCGTCTGGTTAACCGTGAGCAGGACGAAGCGTTCATCTTTGATTTGCTCAACCATGCGCGGGAGATTGGTTTTACCTCGACCAATATCGACCTCATTTATGGCCTGCCGAAGCAAACGCCGGAGAGCTTCGCCTTTACCCTGCAAAAGGTCGCCGAGCTCAATCCTGACCGCCTGAGCGTGTTTAACTATGCGCATCTGCCCACGCTCTTTGCCGCTCAGCGGAAGATTAAAGATGCCGATCTGCCCTCCGCTGAGCAGAAGCTGGAGATCCTGCAGGAAACCATCGGCTCGCTGACGACGGCAGGCTATCAGTTTATCGGCATGGACCATTTCGCCCGTCCCGATGATGAATTAGCGGTCGCGCAACGTCACGGCGTACTGCATCGTAATTTCCAGGGCTACACCACTCAGGGCGATACCGATCTGCTGGGGATGGGCGTTTCGGCGATCAGCATGATTGGCGACAGCTACGCCCAGAACCAAAAAGAGCTCAAGCAGTACTACCAGCAGGTAGCAGAGCAAGGGAACGCCCTGTGGCGCGGGATCGCGTTAACTCGCGATGATTGTCTGCGTCGCGACGTGATTAAAGCGTTGATCTGTAACTTCCAGCTGGATATCGCGGCGGTCGAGGCGCAGTGGGATGTGGATTTTGCGTCTTATTTCGCCGAGGATCTGAAGCTGCTGGCGCCGCTGGCGCATGACGGGCTGGTGGCTGTGGATGATAAGGTCATTCAGGTGACGGCGAAAGGCCGCCTGCTGATCCGCAACATCTGTATGTGCTTTGATGCCTACCTACGGCAAAAGGCCCGGATGCAGCAGTTCTCACGGGTTATTTAATATTTTCCCCCTCTCCCGCAGGAGAGGGGGAACAATTAGCTGAACAGCCCGACCAGCGCAGCGCACAGCACGGCAGCGACTGCCGTTTGTGGCGTGTGACTCGCAGCGGCGCCGCTCGATATCATACTCACCAGTGATTCAAACATGATGCTCTCCCCTAATGCCGGGCACGATCATACTCAACTCATCGGAACAGTAAAGTACAAAATAGCAGCACTTTGCGCCGATCGGCTATTTTTCATCATGCTGTTGAACCCTACTCCATACCCAACTCTTTTAGCTTACGCGTCAGGGTATTACGTCCCCATCCCAGCAGGCGCGCAGCCTCCTGCTTGTGCCCCTGAGTATGGCGCAGGGCGGTCGTTAGCAGCGTGCGCTCCATTTCGGGTTGCGCTTCTGAGAGCAGGTTTTGATGACCGGATCGCAACGCCCGATCGGCCCACTGACCCAGCAGCGTAGCCCAGCTGTCAGGCTGCATCTGCGTTGGGCTATCAGGAATCGTGGTCTCAAACAGTTCGCTCGGCAGATCCTGCGTCAGCACCTCCTGGCCGGCGGCCATGACGGTGAGCCAGCGACAGGTGTTTTCCAGCTGACGGACGTTGCCTGGCCACGCCAGGCGGGTCAGCGCTGTCTCCGTTTCCGGATGCAGCTGTTTGGCTTCAACGCCGAGCTCGCGGGCGGCTATCTGCAGAAAATGGCGGGCCAGGCGTGGAATATCTTCCCGGCGCTCGCGCAGCGGCGGTAAATGCACCCGGATGACGTTCAGGCGGTGGAACAAATCTTCACGAAATTTCCCCTCCTGCACGCGCTGTTCCAGGTTCTGGTGGGTAGCGGCGATGATCCGCACATCGACCTTGACCGGCGCGTAACCGCCCACGCGATAAAACTGACCATCCGCCAGCACGCGCAGCAGACGAGTCTGGACATCAAGCGGCATATCGCCAATTTCATCCAGGAACAGCGTACCGCCGTCAGCCTGTTCAAAGCGACCCTGACGGACGGTATTGGCGCCGGTAAAGGCTCCTTTTTCATGGCCGAACAGCTCGGACTCAATCAGGTCCTTGGGGATCGCCGCCATATTCAGCGCGATAAACGGCGCTTTTGAGCGTGGACTATGGCGATGCAGGGCATGTGCGACAAGCTCTTTACCGGTACCGGATTCGCCATTGATCAGCACGCTGATGGATGAGCGCGACAGGCGGCCAATAATGCGAAAGACATCCTGCATAGCTGGCGCTTCGCCGATGATGTCGGCAGTTGGGCTACTTATCGGCGCATTTCGCGGCTGCTGCTGCTCTTGATAGTGGCTTATCGCCCGGTCGACGAGGGCGACGGCTTCATCGATATCAAAAGGTTTGGGCAAATAATCAAACGCGCCCTGCTGATAAGCGCTGACCGCGGCGTCCAGATCGGAATGCGCGGTCATTATGATGACCGGAAGCATTGGATGGCGCTGCTTAATCTGTTTGAGCAGCGCCAAACCATCCATTCCGGGCATACGGATATCTGACAGCAGTACATCCGGGGTTTTGGTGGTGAGGGCATCTAGCACCTCATTGCCGCTTTCGAACGTTGTGCAGCTCAAGCCGGCTCCGGTGAGCGCGCGTTCAAGCACCCAGCGGATGGAGCTATCGTCATCAACGATCCAGGCTATCCCTCGTTGCATAAACACCTCTACTTCCGAATAGGCAGGTATACCGAAAATTCGGTATGACCCGGCCAGCTGGTGAATTCAATTTTGCCGGAGTGCTGATCGATAAGGCTACGGGCGATAGATAAGCCCAGGCCGGTACCGCCTTCGCGGCCGCTGACCATCGGATAGAACAGCGTATCCTGGAGATGGGGCGGAATACCCGGGCCATTATCTTCAACGTCGATGCGGGCGGCGAGGCGATAACGCACCCCGTGCAGCGTCAGCTGGAAAGCGGTGCGGGTGCGAAGAATAATTTCGCCCCCTTCCGGCCCCAGCGCCTGCAGCGCATTACGGACGATGTTCAGCAACACCTGTTCAATTTGATCCGGGTCGTGGGGTAGCTCTGGTAGGCTGGGGTCGTAATCGCGGATCAACTTCACGTTGTCCGGCAACTCCATGGAAACCAGTTTAACTACCCGTTCGGCGACTTTGTGGATGCTTTCGGTAACGTGCATGCCCGGATGCTGTGGTCCGAGCAGGCGGTCGACCAGATTTCTTAACCGGTCGGCCTGCTCAATGATCACTTTGGTATATTCCGTTAGCGCCGGGTCGGGCAGCGCTTTGCTGAGCAGCTGGGCCGCGCCGCGCAGGCCGCCTAACGGGTTTTTTATCTCATGCGCCAGGCCGCGGACGAGGTCGCGAGCGGCGACCTGCTGCGCATGCTGCAGCTGCTCCTGGCTCAGGCGGCGCTGATTATCCATCGGCGCCATTTCCAGCAGAATAAAGCCTTCCGGCAGCCGCTGGGCGGTCAACGACAGGATGTGCGAACGGCCATCGATAACCAGCGTCACTTCGTTATCGGTAAACCCCTGGCCCGCCTGCAGGCTCTCCTGCATCAGCCCGATATTCAACGAAAAATAGCTCAACAGCTCAGGTAATGGGGTGCCAAACAGCTTGCGCGAGCTCTGCGCCAGCAGCTGCTGCGCCGCAGGGTTGGCAAAGTGCACCGCCAGGTCATCATCGACCAGTAAAATACTGTTGATAAGGGAGTTAAGGATCTGCCCAGCATCGGGCAGTGTGCCTGTTGCCATTCGACAGTCTCCTGAAAATGAATGCACCAATTTAGTGCAGTATAGCTTTTTATCGGTAAAAAGCTCGCGAGATCAGCGTGTTGGTGGAGAAAAAAGCCCATCCTGAGATGGGCTGAAAGTTTCCACGGCAACAAAATATCCCGGGCATCTCGCGCCACAACACGACATACCCTGGATTTACAGCAAAATTAGACGCTGTAGTACAGTTCGAACTCAACCGGATGCGGAGTCATGCGTACGCGGTCGTTCTCTTCCATACGCAGGGCGATGTAGGCATCGATAGCGTCATTGGTGAACACGCCGCCAGCGGTCAGGAACTCGCGGTCAGCATCCAGGGCCTGCAGGGCTTCTTCCAGAGAACCGGCAACCTGCGGGATCTCTTTCGCTTCTTCCGGCGGCAGGTCATACAGGTTTTTATCCATTGCTTCGCCCGGATGGATTTTGTTCTTGATACCATCAAGGCCAGCCATCAGCAGCGCCGCAAAGCACAGGTACGGGTTGGCAGCCGGGTCCGGGAAGCGCACTTCGATACGACGCGCTTTCGGAGAGGTCACCACCGGAATACGGATAGAGGCAGAGCGGTTACGGGCAGAGTAAGCCAGCATAACCGGCGCTTCGTAACCCGGGACCAGACGCTTGTAGGAGTTGGTGGTCGGGTTCGCCAGGGCGTTGATGGCTTTAGCGTGTTTGATTACGCCGCCGATGTAGAACAGCGCCTGCTCAGACAGACCGGCGTATTTGTCGCCGGAGAACAGGTTGGTACCGTTTTTCGCCAGAGACATATGGCAGTGCATGCCGGAGCCGTTGTCGCCGAACATCGGTTTCGGCATAAAGGTCGCGGTTTTACCAAAGCGGTGAGCGACGTTGTGAACAACGTATTTGTAAATCTGAATTTCATCCGCTTTTTTGGTCATGGTATTGAAGCGGGTTGCCACTTCGTTCTGACCTGCGGTTGCTACTTCATGGTGATGGGCTTCAACAACCAGACCCATCTCTTCCATGATCATACACATGGTGGAACGGATGTCCTGAGAAGAGTCTACTGGCGGAACCGGGAAGTAACCCCCTTTCACGCCCGGACGGTGACCTTTGTTACCGCCTTCGTATTTGGTGGAGGAGTTCCACGCACCTTCAATGTCATCGATCGCGACATGGGAGCCGGAGATAGAGGCGCCAAAACGGATGTCGTCGAACAGGAAGAATTCTGGTTCTGGCCCGAACAGGACGGTATCAGCGATGCCGGTGGCGCGCAGGTACTCTTCAGCGCGTTTCGCGATGGAGCGCGGGTCACGGTCATAGCCCTGCAGGGTGCCTGGCTCGAGGATATCGCAGCGGATGATCAGGGTCGGTTCTTCGTAGAACGGGTCAATGACCGCGGTGGACGCGTCCGGCATCAGGACCATGTCAGATTCGTTGATACCTTTCCAGCCACCAATCGAGGAGCCATCAAACATTTTGCCTTCTTCGAAGAATTCGGCATTTACCTGATGAGACGGAATCGTGACGTGCTGTTCTTTACCTTTGGTATCGGTGAAGCGCAGATCGACAAACTTCACTTCGTGCTCGTTCAGCATCGTCAAAACGTGTTCAGCGGACATACTTAAACTCTCCCGGATTGGTCATTGTCGTCGTGGTAACGAAAACTTCATACTGCTTAAAAGTGGCGTTGTTGCCTTAAAAAATATAAAGCGAAATCTGTGCCAACTTTTAAATGCCCCATAAAACGCTGTATCATGCGCACCATAGTGCAAAAGGACTGCACCATGATGGAGATAATGCACCAAAATAGTGCTTCAGTGTGAACATTGAGCACCATTTTGGTGCAATTTTTGTTACGGTGCCCTTTTATCGCTCCGTGAAAGCGGTCACAAAGAAACTCTGCAATACTTGTTTGCGGAGGATGTTTGTGATCCTGTTCAGTCCTTCGCTTAATACGTGTACAATAACGCGCTATTTCTAATGCCTGAGGCAAAGTTGTGATCGAAAATCTGCGTAATATCGCCATCATCGCGCACGTTGACCATGGTAAAACTACCCTGGTTGACAAGCTGCTACAGCAATCCGGTACGTTCGACGCACGTACTGAAGCACAAGAACGTGTGATGGACTCCAACGATTTGGAGAAAGAGCGTGGGATTACCATCCTCGCGAAAAACACCGCAATCAAATGGAATGATTACCGTATCAACATCGTTGATACCCCAGGGCACGCCGACTTCGGAGGTGAAGTTGAGCGTGTTATGTCCATGGTTGACTCTGTGCTGCTGGTGGTAGATGCCTTTGATGGCCCGATGCCGCAAACGCGCTTCGTGACCAAAAAAGCTTTTGCCCACGGTCTGAAGCCGATCGTGGTCATCAACAAAGTTGACCGCCCGGGCGCGCGTCCGGACTGGGTTGTCGATCAGGTGTTCGACCTGTTCGTTAACCTCGATGCGACCGACGAACAGCTGGACTTCCCGATCGTTTACGCGTCCGCGCTGAACGGTATCGCGGGTCTGGATCACGAAGACATGGCTGACGACATGACCCCGCTGTACCAGGCGATTGTCGATCGCGTGCCGGCGCCGGACGTTGATCTTGACGGTCCGCTGCAGATGCAGATCTCCCAGCTGGACTACAACAACTACGTTGGTGTTATCGGCATCGGCCGCATCAAGCGCGGTAAAGTGAAGCCGAACCAGCAGGTCACTATCATCGATAGCGAAGGCAAAACCCGTAACGGTAAAGTCGGTAAAGTGCTGACTCACCTGGGTCTGGAGCGAATTGAGAGCGACGTAGCTGAAGCTGGCGACATTATCGCGATCACCGGTCTGGGCGAGCTGAACATCTCCGACACCATCTGCGACCCGCAGAATGTCGAAGCGCTGCCGGCCCTGTCCGTTGATGAGCCGACCGTTTCCATGTTCTTCAACGTCAACACCTCTCCGTTCTGCGGTAAAGAAGGTAAGTTCGTTACCTCTCGCCAGATCCTGGACCGTCTGAATAAAGAGCTGGTGCACAACGTGGCGCTGCGCGTTGAAGAAACCGAAGACGCTGATGCGTTCCGCGTTTCCGGCCGTGGTGAACTGCACCTGTCCGTTCTGATTGAAAACATGCGTCGTGAAGGTTTCGAGATGGCGGTTTCCCGTCCGAAAGTTATCTTCCGTGAAATCGACGGCCGTAAACAAGAGCCGTTCGAGAACGTGACGCTGGACGTCGAAGAGCAGCATCAGGGTTCTGTCATGCAGGCGCTGGGCGAGCGTAAAGGCGACCTGAAAAACATGAATCCGGACGGTAAAGGCCGCGTACGTCTCGACTACGTGATCCCAAGCCGCGGTCTGATCGGCTTCCGTTCAGAGTTCATGACCATGACCTCCGGTACCGGTCTGCTTTACTCCACCTTCAGCCACTACGACGACGTTCGTCCGGGCGAAGTGGGCCAGCGTAACAACGGCGTACTGATCTCCAACGGTCAGGGTAAAGCGGTAGCGTTCGCGCTGTTCGGTCTGCAGGATCGCGGTAAGCTATTCCTCGGCCACGGCGCTGAAGTTTACGAAGGCCAGATCATCGGTATTCACAGCCGTTCCAACGACCTGACGGTAAACTGCCTGACCGGTAAGAAACTGACCAACATGCGTGCGTCTGGTACTGACGAAGCCACGGTTCTGGTTCCGCCGGTTAAGATGACCCTGGAGCAGGCTCTGGAGTTCATCGATGACGACGAACTGGTAGAAGTTACTCCGACCTCTATCCGTATCCGTAAACGTCACCTGACCGAGAACGACCGTAAACGCGCGATGCGCGGTGCAAAAGAAGAGTAATTTTTTCTTCTTGTTGTTCGCTAAACCCCGCCTCTCCGGCGGGGTTTCTTTTTTTCATTCCTGCATCACACGCCAATAGTCAAATCCAGCCTTTCCCGCTAAAGTTAATTTTCCACGGCGCGGAAGGAGACAAAAATGCTCTATATCTTTGATTTAGGTAATGTGATTGTCGACATTGACTTCAACCGGGTATTGGGAGCCTGGAGCGATTTAACCCGCATCCCGCTGGCGACGCTGAAGCAGCATTTCACCATGGGTGAGGCTTTCCATCAGCATGAGCGCGGCGAGCTCAGCGATGAAGACTTTGCCGCCGCCATGTGCCATGAAATGAATATGCCCCTCAGCTATGAACAGTTTGCTCACGGCTGGCAGGCGGTGTTTGTCGCGCTGCGCCCGGAGGTGATTACCATCATGCATAAACTTCGTGCCCAGGGGCATCGGGTGGTGGTGCTCTCCAATACCAATCGTCTGCACACCACGTTCTGGCCCGATGAATACCCGGAAGTGCGCGCGGCCGCCGATCGCATTTATCTGTCGCAGGAGATGGGATTGCGTAAGCCTGAAGCGCAAATTTATCTGCGAGTACTGGAAGAAGAGGGGTTTTCCGCCGCGGATACGGTCTTTTTTGATGATAACGTCGATAATATAGCAGGGGCCAACCGGTTGGGGATCACCAGTATCCTGGTGACTGGTAAGGAGACCATCCCTGACTATTTCGCGAAACAGCTATGCTAAAAACCGTTCATCAAAAATTACTCCACCATACCCGGCCGCTGCTGGCGTGGCTAAAGCTGCTGTGGCGGCGCATTGATGAAGATCATATGACCACCCTGGCGGGGAACCTCGCCTATGTGTCATTACTGTCCCTGGTGCCGCTGATTGCCGTCGTGTTCGCGCTGTTTGCGGCCTTTCCTATGTTCTCCGAAGTCAGCGTGCAGATCCGTCATTTTATCTTCGCCAATTTTATTCCGGCGACCGGGGATGTAATCCAGGGATATATCGAGCAGTTCGTGGCCAACTCCAGCCGCATGACCGCCGTAGGCGCCTTTGGCCTGATCGTCACCTCGCTGCTGCTGATGTACTCGATCGACAGCGCGCTAAACACCATCTGGCGCAGCACGCGCAGCCGCCCCAAAGTTTATTCCTTTGCCGTTTACTGGATGATCCTGACCCTCGGCCCGCTGCTGGCGGGCGCCAGCCTGGCGATCAGTTCCTATTTGCTGTCGCTGCGCTGGGCAAGCGACCTGGACGGCGTAATTGATAATCTGCTCCGCCTATTTCCGCTGATCCTCTCCTGGGCAGCGTTCTGGCTGCTCTATAGTATTGTACCGACTACCCAGGTACGTAACCGCGACGCGGTGATCGGGGCGCTGGTGGCGGCGCTGCTGTTTGAGGCAGGTAAAAAGGCGTTTGCCCTCTATATCACCACCTTTCCGTCCTATCAGCTAATTTATGGGGTGATTTCGGTGGTGCCGATTTTGTTCGTCTGGGTGTACTGGACCTGGTGTATCGTCTTGCTTGGCGCTGAAATTACTGTCACTCTCGGTGAATACCGCAAACTTGAAACAGAAGAAACAGAACAACCATGATTGCATTAATTCAACGCGTATCCCGTGCAAGCGTTACCGTGGCGGACGAGGTGACGGGCGAAATTGGCCCAGGGCTTCTGGTGCTGCTGGGCGTCGAGAAAGACGATGATGAACAAAAGGCGAATCGCCTTTGTGAACGCGTGCTGGGCTACCGCATCTTCAGCGATGCGGAAGGGAAAATGAACCTGAATGTCCAGCAGGCGGGCGGCAGCGTGCTGGTGGTTTCGCAATTTACGCTGGCGGCCGATACCGAGCGGGGGATGCGACCGAGCTTCTCGAAAGGCGCTGCCCCTGACCGCGCTGAGGCGCTGTATGAGTATTTCGTCGCCCGCTGTCGCCAGCAGGAAATGCACACCCAGACCGGAAGATTCGCTGCGGATATGCAGGTTTCTTTGGTCAATGATGGTCCCGTGACCTTTTGGTTGCAGGTATGACCCAGCTTCCGGGCAGGCTGCGGGTAACAAAAGAGAGTACGACTATGTATCACCTTCGTGTACCGCAAACAGCAGAAGAGTTAGAGAGCTACTACCAGTTCCGCTGGGAGATGCTGCGTAAGCCGCTGCATCAGCCTAAGGGATCGGAACGTGACGCCTGGGATGCGATGGCGCATCATCAGATGGTAGTGGATGAAGAGGGCAACCTGGTTGCCGTCGGCCGGCTATATATCAATGCGGAGAATGAAGCCTCCATCCGCTTTATGGCTGTGCATCCCTCGGTGCAGGATAAAGGGCTGGGTACGCTGATGGCGATGACCCTGGAGTCCGTCGCGCGTCAGGAAGGGGTTAAGCGGGTTACCTGCAGCGCGCGCGAAGATGCGGTGGAATTTTTCGCCAAGCTCGGATTTGTCAATCAGGGGGAGATCACCACCCCGACCACCACGCCGATCCGTCATTTTCTGATGATCAAACCGGTCGCGTCGCTGGACGATATTTTGCACCGCGGCGACTGGTGCGCACAGCTCCAGCAGGCGTGGTATCAGCATATTCCGCTGAGTGAAAAAATGGGCGTACGTATTCAGCAGTACACCGGGCAGAAATTTATTACCACCATGCCGGAGGCGGGGAACCAGAATCCGCACCATACGCTGTTCGCCGGCAGCCTGTTTTCGCTCGCTACCTTAACCGGATGGGGGCTTATCTGGCTGATGCTGCGCGAGCGGCACCTGGGAGGCACCATTATTCTGGCGGATGCGCATATCCGCTACAGCCAGCCTATTAGCGGCCGCCCCAGCGCCATCGCCGACCTCGGTTCTCTGAGCGGCGATCTCGACCGACTGGCGCGCGGGCGTAAAGCCCGCGTGCAAATGCAGGTGGAGCTTTTTGGCGACGATAAACAGGGCGCCGTTTTCGAGGGGATCTACATCGTGTTGCCGGCGAAGCCCTTTGGCTCGTACGAAGAGGGCGGCAACGAGGAAGAGTAAGCGCCTGGGGCAGTTATCGTCCTGGCGATGCCACACGCCAGGCGATATCCCGCATGGCATCACGCGCGGCGTTGCTGACGCCTCCCAGCTGAAAGAAGCCGTGGATCACCCCCAGATAGCGCTGACAGGAACTCTCCACCCCTTGCTCCGTCAGCCTTCGGTACAGCACTTCGCCCTCATCACGTAAAGGATCGAACTCCGCCGTCAGAATGTGTACCGGTGGCAGCCCGTTAAAATCTTCGCGCCAGAGCGGACAGGCATCCGGATGGTTTGCCGGCGTCGAGGCGAGGTACATTTCGTAGCCGCTCAGTAGCGTGTCCCGGGTAATCACATAGTCATCGCCATTGCTGAGGTAGCTCGCCATGCTGGCGGTGGGGTCAAGCATCGGATAAATCAGGATCAGTTGCGCGGGTTGCCACGCCGCTTTCGCTTTCAGGCGCAGGGCCGTGACCAGAGCGAGGTGCCCGCCGGCGCTGTCGCCGGCCAGGGTGATGCGCGAAACATCCACGCCAAGCTGTTTTGCGTGCTGGTGAATAATCGTGGCACCTCGTTCTGCATCATCGTGCGCCGCCGGAAAAGGGTACTCCGGGGCCAGACGATACTGCACGGCGATCACCCGGCACCCACTGAACCAGGCAAGCTGGCGCAATTGATTGTCATGGGTGGCAAAGCCGCCGCTGACAAAACAGCCGCCGTGGTAGTAGATAAGCGTGGGTAGCAGGCCGTCGGCAGTGGGCGGTGAAACGACGCGGAAGTGCATACCCTCCAGGGTGATATCCTCCACCCGCACTCGCGTTTCCGTCTCCCCGGCGAGTACCGCACTGGCGATATAGCCGGCCCTCCGATCATCAATATGCTGATCGCGTGATGACGGACGACCTGCCGCAATAAATGCCTCAACCAGCGAAGCAATCCCTTTTTCCAGCGCCATATGAAGTTCCTTATACTGTTTTAATATCCAGTGTTATAGCCTGGATTATGGCGAAAAGACAGGCCTGTTGAGGTCGCCTGTGCATTATGGAAAGCGGCTCGCAAAAAAGAGTTTACCTGACAAAATCCTGTTTGTTTCCGATTTCAAAAGCTGTAGCTTGCTCATAACTTCATCACTGGTGATATACTTGAGGTATATATGAGCATGATGGCTGAAAGGGATATGGGCAGAATTCTTCTCGATTTATCAGACGATGTCATTCAACGTCTCGATGACCTCAAAGTGCAGCGTAACATTCCGCGAGCGGAACTGTTACGTGAAGCGGTTGAACAATATCTGGAGAAACAAGATCGAGCTAAAGATACCATCTCCAGTGCGCTGGGTCTGTGGCAAGACTGCGAAGAAGACGGCATGGAATATCAACGTCAGCTACGCAAGGAGTGGTAATGACCTCCGGATCTGCGCTTTTTGATACCAATATTCTTATTGATTTATTTAGCGGGCGTCGCGAAGCCAAACAGGCGCTGGAGGCCTGGCCACCGCAGAATGCGATCAGTCTGATTACCTGGATGGAGGTGATGGTTGGCGCTAAAAAATATCACCAGGAGCAGCGCACGCGAATGGCGCTGAGCACCTTTAATATCATTAACATCTCACAGGATATTGCAGAGCGAAGCGTTGCGCTGCGGCAGGAGTATAAGCTTAAGCTGCCGGATGCCATCATTCTGGCGACGGCGCAACTCCATCGTCTGGAACTAATTACGCGGAATACGAAGGATTTTGCCGGTATTCCTGGCGTAGTCACGCCGTACGAAATCCACCCTGAATAATTCGAGTGGCAGGAGGACGACAAGTGAGCGACAGACTCGTCTGAAACGAATATCTCCAGCCAAAGGTTGGCCTCTGATAACGGTCAGTGACGCGTGTGAATAATCCCTGCGCACGTTCGTGTCACAAGAAGGAAAACGGGCGACAAGAGCCGCCCGAAATCATACTGCAGAACTTACTCCCCTTCGCCGGGGAACATGAACGGGTTAATTGAGCTTCTGGCGAAGCCCTCCTGTTCCATGCGGGCGTCGAGCACCAGGGAGGCCAAATCGTCGGCGACGGCTTCGACTTTCGGATCCTTCTCCTGATACATAATCTTCAGGTAGGTTCCGCAGTCGCCGCAGCTTTCGGCTTTCACCGCCGCCTGCTCGTTGTCCAGCGACCAGTAGTGCAGGTCGCGGCTCTGCTCGCAGTTGCTGCACTTGACGCGTACTACGTGCCACTCAGTTTCGCACAGGTTGCAGTGCAGATAGCGCAGCCCCTGAGTGGTGCCGATTTGCACGATGCTGGAGACAGGCATCGAGCCGCACACCGGGCAGAACTGGCGCTGTTCGCCGTATTCGGCGCGCGCTTTTCCTGGGATCAGACTGGCCATCTGCGCCCAGTAGAGCGACAGCGCAGCCCAGATGAACGGCGCTTTGTCGCTACTGACGGAGGCGAAATCGGAAACAAACAGCGCGCTGGCCATCTGCTCCAGCTCCTGCTCAGAGGCTTTTTCCAGATTCTCAATGACCGCCAGCGCCGGGCCGCTCATTTCCGGCTTCAGCTCGGCAATCAGCGAGTGCAACAGCTTGTGCCAGTGCTTGTCGCGCGGCAGGACGTGGATATCCAGCGGCGGCTTGCCCTGTTCGCTGGCCGCTTTAATGCGGGCGGTGAGATCCATCTGCAGCGGATGGTCGTACAGCACTACTTCCTGGGCATGGGCAATCAGCGCGGCAAAGCGCAGGTAATCGCCTAGCGGGTTATTAGCGGCCAGCTCGCGCAAGCGTTCAGCGCGGCGGTTATACAGATTTTTCAGCCTGGGGAACAGTAACGGCGGAATTGCTTCCGCCGTGCGTTTCTCGCTCGAACCCAGCTCGTCTTGCGGGATTATGCGAATACTCATTCAGATGACTTTTCCTGTTTCTGGCGGACCTCTCGGTACCAGCGCGGGTGATGTTTCTTCGCCCACGTTTTGGTAACCCAGCCTTCCACCATCGCGGTAATGGTGCCTTTCACCCAGAGGGCGGCGTAGATATGCACCATGATAACCACAATTAACGCCACTGCGGCAAATGAATGCAGCATCAGCGCAAATCGGATCACCGGGATTGAGAAAGCCGGCGCAAAATACGGACGCCAGATGATCACACCGCTCACCAGCAGCAGTACCAGGAAGATAATCGCCGCCCAGAATACGCATTTCTGGCCGAAGTTATAGCGCCCGGTATCGCCCACCTCCTCGTTGACGACGATCTTACGAATATTCTTCGCCCAAAAGATATCATCCCGATTGATTAGGTTGTGATGCCAGTAACGGAAAAACATGATGATAAACGACGCGAACATCACCACCCCGACGAACGGGTGGAGAATTCGCGCCAGCTGCGGCGTGCCGAGGATATGCATCAGCCAGTTAAAGGACGGGAAGAAAAAGCCTAACCCGCTCACCGCCGCCAGGACGAAGCAGAAGGCGGTGACCCAGTGGTTGATGCGTTCCGGCGCCGTGTAGCGCACGATGGTGTCACGTCTTTTCATTTGCGCACCTCGTCTTTCTCTTCATGCAGATTGTCCTCTTCCTCTTCCGCGCGGTTCGGACCGACGCCGACGTAGTGGAAGATACTGGCTGCGAAGGTCGCGGCGAAGCCGACGGCCGCCAGCGGTTTCCAGATGCCTTTCCAGAACTTGACGGTCTGGCTGATCTCCGGGTTTTCCGGCAGGCCGTGGTACAGATTCGGCTTGTCGGCATGGTGCAGCACGTACATGACGTGGGTGCCACCGACGCCGGCCGGATCGTACAGGCCCGCATTGTCATAACCGCGGGTTTTCAGCTCAGCCACGCGTTCGCCGGCCAGCGTTTTCATATCCTCTTTGGAGCCAAAGTGGATTGCGCCGGTCGGACAGGTTTTCACGCAGGCAGGCTCCTGGCCGACGGTCACGCGGTCTACGCACAGGGTACATTTGTAGACGCGGTTGTCTTCCGGGTTCAGACGCGGTACATCGAACGGACAGCCGGCGATACAGTAGCCGCAGCCGATGCACTGCTCGGACTGGAAGTCGACAATACCGTTGGCGTACTGAATGATCGCGCCTTCTGACGGGCAGGCCTTCAGGCAGCCCGGGTCCGCGCAGTGCATGCAGCCATCCTTGCGGATGAGCCATTCCAGCTTGTCGTTTTGTTCCACCTCCGAGAAGCGCATGACCGTCCATGACTTGGCGGTCAGGTCCGCCGGGTTGTCATACACCCCGACATTGTGACCGACTTCATCACGAATATCGTTCCATTCGGAGCAGGCCACCTGACAGGCTTTGCAGCCGATACAGGTGGTGACGTCGATAAGCTTCGCCACCTCCTGCTGGTGGTCCCGCGCCTGAGGCGCGGGGGTGAAACCGTTAGTCGCGGAACGACGAATAATATCTTGCGATTGGTAAGCCATAAGTCGTCTCCGTTACACCTTTTCCACGTTCACAAGGAAAGCTTTGAACTCCGGCGTCTGCGTATTCGCATCACCGACGAACGGCGTCAGGGTATTGGCAATAAAGCCTTTTTTCGCCACGCCCTCATAGCCCCAGTGAATAGGAATGCCGATGGTATCGATATCCTTACCGTCAACTTTCAGCGTGCGAATACGTTTGGTCACCACCGCCTTGGCTTTGATATAGCCGCGGTTGGAGGAAACTTTCACGGTATCGCCGTGGCCGATGCCGAGCTTATTCGCCAGTTTTTCGCCGATCTCCACGAACTGTTCCGGCTGGGCGATGGCGTTAAGTAGCGCATGCTTGGTCCAGTAGTGGAAGTGCTCGGTCAGACGGTAAGTGGTGCCGACGTACGGGAACTTCTCGGCCTTACCCATCTGCTCGAGATCGCCTTTGAAGACGCGAGCGGCCGGGTTAGAGACCACGTTCGGGTGCAGCGGGTTGGTCCCGAGCGGCGTTTCAAACGGCTCGTAGTGTTCCGGGAACGGTCCTTCCGCCATCTTGTCGATAGCGAACAGACGGCCCATCCCTTCCGGCTGCATGATAAACGGACCGACGTCGCTGCCAGGCGCGGCGGCGCTGTAGTCCGGAATATCCACGCCGCCCCATTTGGCGCCGTCCCATTTCAGCAACTGACGCTTCGGATCCCACGGTTTACCCTGCGGGTCCGCGGAGGCGCGGTTATACAGGATGCGGCGGTTGAGCGGCCAGGCCCAGGCCCAGCCCAGGGTATTGCCGAGACCGGATGGATCGGCGTTATCGCGGCGCGCCATCTGGTTACCTTCCGGCGTCCAGCTCCCGGCGAAGATCCAGCAGCCGCTGGAGGTGGTGCCATCATCTCGCAGCTGCGCAAAGGAGCTCAGCTGTTGGCCTTTCTTGACGATCACCGCGCCGGTTGCCGGGTCGGTGATATCCGCCAGCGCTTTACCGTTGCTTTCCATCGCCACTTCTTCCGATGCCGGCTCGTGTGGCGTGGAGTAGTTCCACGTCATGTTGAGCACCGGCTCCGGCGCCGGGCCACCCTCTTCGGCATACATCTTACGCAGGCGAGTGAAGATACCGGCGAGAATTTCACCATCGGTGACGGCGATCCCCGGGGCGTCCGCGCCTTTCCAGTGCCACTGCAGCCAGCGGCCGGAGTTGACGATAGACCCATTCTCTTCGGCGAAGCAGGTGGAGGGCAGACGGAACACTTCGGTCTGGATTTTCGCCGGATCGACATCGTTCGACTCACCATGGTTTTGCCAGAAGGTGGACGTTTCGGTATTGAGCGGGTCGATAGTCACGAGGAACTTCAGCTTCGACAGGGAAGCGACGACCTTGTTTTTGTTCGGGAACGAGGCGACCGGGTTAAAGCCCTGGCAAATATAGCCATTCACTTTGCCCTGATTCATCATCTCGAAGTACTGCAGAACGTCGTAGCTCTTATCCCACTTCGGCAGCCAGTCATAGCCCCAGCTGTTTTCCGCGGTGGCTTTGTCGCCGAAGAAGGCTTTCATCATGGAGACGAAGAACTTCGGATAGTTGCCCCAGTAGTTGACCTGGTCTTTCAGCAGCGGCTTCGGCGTGTTAGCCGTCAGGTAGGTCTGCAGGTCGGCCTGTTTTTCGTTCGGCAGCGACATGTAGCCTGGCAGGCTGGTGGAGAGCAGGCCGAGGTCGGTCAGACCCTGGATATTGGAGTGGCCGCGCAGGGCGTTGACGCCGCCGCCCGCCATCCCCATGTTGCCGAGCAGCAGCTGGATCATCGCCATGGTGCGGATATTCTGCGCACCGATGGAGTGCTGGGTCCAGCCGAGAGCGTACAGGAACGATGCGGTCTTATCCGGCGCGCTGGTTTCAGCAATGTATTCACAGACTTTGAGGAAGTCGGCCTTCGGCGTACCGCAGATGTTTTCGACCACATCCGGGGTATAACGGGAAACGTGCTGTTTTAGCAGATTCCAGACGCAGCGTGGATGCTGCAGCGTGGTATCGCGTTTGGCGAAGCCGTTTTCATCCAGTTCATAGTTCCAGCTGGTTTTGTCATACTGGCGTTTTTCGGCATCGTAGCCGCTGAACAGACCATCATCAAAGCTGTAGTCCTCACGCACGATCAGGCTGGCGTTGGTATAGGCTTCGGTGTATTCGCGGTTGAATTTTTCGTTATTCAGCAGATACAGGATCACGCCCGACAGGAAGGTAATGTCGGTACCGGAACGAATCGGGGTATAGAAATCAGCCACCGACGCCGTACGCGTAAAGCGCGGATCGATAACGATGAGCTTGGCGCCGTTATGAATTTTGGCTTCCATCGCCCAGCGGAACCCCACCGGATGCGCTTCTGCGGCGTTACCGCCCATCACTACGACCAGGTTGGCGTTTTTAATATCAACCCAGTGGTTGGTCATCGCACCGCGACCAAATGTTGGAGCAAGACTTGCTACCGTTGGTCCGTGTCAGACACGCGCCTGGTTATCCACCGCCAGCATCCCGAGGGCGCGGGTGAATTTTTGCGTTAAATAGCCGGTTTCGTTACTGGAGGCGGAGGCGCACAGCATCCCGGTAGTCAACCAGCGGTTGACGGTGGTGCCGGCGTCGTTTTGCGCGATAAAGTTGGCGTCGCGGTCCTCTTTCATCAGCTTGGCGATGCGATCGAACGCTTCGTCCCAACTGATTTGCTGCCATTTATCGGAGCCTGGCGCGCGATATTCCGGGAATTTCAGGCGGCTTTCAGAATGGATAAAGTCCACCAGACCAGCCCCTTTCGGACAGAGCGCACCACGGTTGACCGGATGATCCGGATCGCCTTCGATATGGAAAATGGATGCTTTGGCGTTTTTCGCGCCGTCGCCGAGGCTATACATCAACAGCCCACAGCCGACAGAACAGTATGTGCAGGTGTTACGGGTTTCGCGCGTGCGCAGCAATTTGTACTGCCGTGTCTCCGCGAGCGCAGTTGCCGGGGCAAAGCCCAGCGCTGCTGCCGTGGTTCCCGCCATACCGCCAGCGCAGATCTTAAAGAACTGCCTTCTGCTGACCTGCATGGTTCGCTCCTTGTTTCGACATTGTCACATGTAGTTATTTGCTTTGCGGTGAAGGCCGCAAAGGTTCAGAATTAGGGCAAATTTCCCTCATTCCTGAAGGGATAAAAACAGAATACCACATTGTGTGTATGCCTGTTCCAATACGGTTAAAGCAAAGTGAACAAGAAGCCTCTCGAACAAATCAAAAATGTGACGAATGTCACAGGATATCGCCAGGTCTCCCTCTGGAAACGCGAGGATCTGCAACACCCTCAGCCAGATGAGTTAGCGGAAGAGGTGCCCGTCGCGCTGGTCTACAACGGTATCTCCCACGTGGTGATGATGGCCTCCCCGAAAGATTTGGAGCAATTCGCCGTCGGCTTCTCCTTATCCGAAGGGATTATCGAGCACCGGCGGGAGATTTTCGGCATGGACGTGGTAGCGGTGTGCAACGGCCTTGAGGTGCAGATTGAGCTCTCCAGCCGGCGTTTTATGGGCCTCAAAGCCCGGCGTCGCGCGCTGGCCGGGCGCACCGGCTGCGGCGTATGCGGCGTCGAGCAGCTCAATGATATTGGTAAGCCGGTCCAGCCGCTGCCGTTCACTCAGTCGTTCGATTTAGCCAATCTCGATCAGGCCCTGGCGCATCTTAACGACTTTCAACCGGTTGGCCGGCTCACCGGCTGTACTCACGCGGCCGCGTGGGTCCGGTTGACGGGCGAACTGGCGGGCGGGTTTGAAGACGTTGGCCGGCATGTCGCCCTGGATAAATTGTTGGGCCGGCGGGCGGAAGTCGGCGAGGGGTGGCAGCATGGCGCCGCGCTGGTCTCCAGCCGCGCCAGCTATGAAATGGTGCAGAAGGCCGCGATGTGCGGCGTCGAGATCCTGTTCGCGGTCTCGGCGGCCACCACCTTAGCAGTGGAAGTTGCCGAGCGCTGCAATCTGACGCTGGTGGGCTTTTGCAAGCCGGGTAGGGCGACAGTTTACACCCATCCGCAGCGTTTAATTGCGGGTTAAATATTGGTCAATAAATTTGAACAATGACAGCAAATCCTTCCGCTTTTTGTTTAGCAATGTGCGGGCTACTATTTAACACATCAAGGCACAGCGCCTTATCTAAACAACTAAATGAAAGGGTTTATATTATGAAAAGCATCAAAACTTTTGTCGCAGTAATCGCTATGGCCGCCTCTTTCGCTTCCTTCGCTGCTGAAACCGTGACCGCAACCGCCTCCACAATGGACGGCGCGGAAGCGAAAATCGCCGCACAGGCGCAGGCTGCCGGCGCTTCGTCTTACAAAATCACCGAAGCGTTTACCGGCAACCGCGTGCATATGACTGCCGAACTGAACAAATAAGCGTATAGCAACTGTCGAAAGAGCGCCTCAGGGCGCTTTTTTTGTTTTTGTTTTCCGCTTCCCGTCTCTGCGAAATTTGCCAATATTTTCCTCTGCTACGAAAAAAATGTGGCACTAATCACGTTTCCGTTCTTTTCTTAAATCCTCCTTTTTATGGCAAAGGAAAGGTCAGCACGCCTGAATATCTCGATTTTTTAACGCCATGAAATTTAAAGAAATAAAAAACAGAAAGCGATGGAGATCACTCTCTTTAAATGGGATGTGTATCACAAAAATAGGTGTTTCGCCGTACCTGTCAACTATTCACTGCGGTAATTTAATACGCATTATGTGATCTTCATTGCAAATAGAAGGCTTGTACTCAGGGAAAAATGTTGTCAGGCAAATGAGCGAGGATGCGTCATGAAAATTGGTATCGTTATTAGCGGCGGGGATGTTTCTGGAATGAATAATTTTATATTCCAGATAGCCAGGCAGGCTAATGCTGATATCACGCTGTTTAATGGCGGTATTCCAGGGCTACTGGAGAAAAGTCATCAGGATATGGCGTGGCGCGATCTGGTTGATTATTCAATTACCGCGGTGCCGATCATTACCTCGGGGCGAACCAGTCGCAAACTGCAGCGCAGTGAATATGAAAGCATTGCTAAAAAACTTAAATCTCTGCGTATTGATGTGCTCATTATGGCCGGGGGGGATGGCAGCCTGCAGTTTCTGAATACCCTTAGTGAATTTGAGATTAATTGCTTTGGTGTGGGAATGACTATCGATAATGATGTGTATGGCAGTGATTATACGATTGGTTTTTCCACGGCCTGTGAGCAAATTATTAAAGAAGTCTCTCGTTTAAGAAATACCGGAAGAGCGCTGCCCGGTCGGGTTTTTATGGTTGAGATATTAGGAGGCTATTGTGGAGAACTAACGTTGCAGTCCGCCATTAAATGTAATGCGGATATTGCCCTGATCCCGGAGGCACAGATGCCGTTGGCCGTGCTCGCGGAACGGATTACCCGGAAGCTGAGTACGCAGAATAGCGTCGTTATCCTCTGCTCAGAAGGCTATACCAAAGAGTACTCTCCCGGCTTTCAGGGGGCGATTGATACCATGATTAAACAGCTGGAACCACAAATAGGTGTCCGTATCCGTAAAACGATCGTCGGCTATGGTTTACGCAGCGGTGATCCAACCTGCGAAGAGATTTATCAGGGCACTATTATGGCCAGTGAAGTGGTTCGCTGTATTCAGTCAGGTATGAAAAATAAAGCCATAATAATTAATTCCAGTAACAAACCTATTCCGATTGATTTAGTCAGTATGAAAAAACGTCTGGTCGATACTGAAGGACATCATTATAAACTTGCCAAGCAACTCAATATTATTTGAGGAGACCCTCCATGCTGAAAATTTTATGCGTATGTGGCTGCGGCCTCGGTTCAAGCTTTGCCATTGAAATGACGGCGAAGGCAGTTTTAAAGAAGCTGGAAATTCCCGCTCATATTGAACACACCACCGTTTCCGAAGCTGGGGCTTTTAAATCGGATATGATTCTGACGCAAAAAACCTTTGCCGACATCTTAACCGCCGATGCCAGTGAAGAAGAAATTAAACGTGTCGTGGTGTTGAATAAACTTACTGATAAAGAGGAGATTGAAACTAAGATCGTCGCATTCTTAAAAGAACGTCATCTGAAGGTGGCTGATTATGAATAGCTTCGTTGCGTTTATCGTTAAGGATTTACTCGGCCAGGCATCCATTCTTATTGCTTTTATTGCCATGCTTGGCCTGATCCTGCAAAAGAAATCGCCAGGCAAAACCGCGGAAGGGACATTTAAAACGCTGCTCGGTTTCTTAATTATGATGGCCGGGATAAACATCATTGTCGCCACGCTGACCTTCCTGAATGATATCTTCACCCAGGGATTTGGCATGAAAGGCTATATTACCGATGTGGCCGCCATCGCCGGGTTAGCGAATCGGGAATTAGGTTCGGAGGTGGCGCTGACGCTGCTGGTGATCTTTGCCGTCAATATTATTATCGCCCGGCTGACGCCGCTGAAATATATTTTTCTGACCGGCCAGGCGCTGCTGTGGATGGCGACGATCGGCGCCGTGATTGGCTATAAGTCCGGGCTCACCGGCGTACCGCTGATTTTAACCGGGGGCATCTTCGGCGGCGTGATGGCGGTGTTAATGCCGGCCCTGGCGCAGCCGGTGGTCAGGCGCATTATCGGGTCTGACGATGTGGCCCTGGGGCACTTCTGTACTATCGGCTATCTGGTGCAGGCTGCGGTCGCTAAAGTTGTCGGAAAAGGCTCTCGCTCCACGGAAGATCTCGAACTGCCTGATAACTTTAAGTTTCTGCAGGATACCTATCTGGCCATGGCGGTGGTGATGGTGCCGATGTATCTCATCCCGGCTATCGCGGCGGGGCCTCAGTACATCGCGCAGTTCTCCGGCGGCATTAATTACCTGATGTATGCCTTCATGCAGTCCATTCAGTTTGTCGCCGGGGTCTTTGTCCTCTATAGCGGCGTGCGTTTATTACTCAATGAGCTGGTGCCGGCTTTTCGCGGTATCGCGATGCGTATTGTCCCGGATGCAAAGCCCGCTCTCGATTGCCCGGTGCTATTTCCCTATGCACCGAATGCGGTGATTGTTGGATTTCTGGCAACGACTGTCGGCTCGATTATCGGCATGCTGGTTTTCCCGATGTTCGGCCTGGCGATGATTCTCCCCGGGCTGTTAACCAACTTTTTCGCCGGCGGTACGGCAGGGGTATTTGGCAATGCGCTGGGCGGACGTCGCGGGGCGATGATCGGCGGGGTGATTCACGGCCTGTTTATCACATTGCTGCCGGCCATTCTGGTACCCATGCTGGAGAGCTACGGCTTTACGGGCGTCACCTTCAGCGATTCAGACGTCATCAGCTCCGGTCTGGTATTAGGCCACGCCTTCCAGAATAACTGGCTCTTTGTCGCCTTGTTTATTGTGTTTGTCGCCGCACTGGCATGGTTTGTAAACGGTAAATCCGCTAAGCCGAAAGGGGAAAGTGTTCATGAGTCTGTATAATTTTAATGAGATTTTAAAAATCGCTCAGGAAAGAGATTTTAAAGCGATTGGCTCGTTTAACTTGCACTGTATTGAGATGTTACCGGCTTTTTTTAAAGCCGCGCAAAACAGCCGCAGCCCATTAATGATCCAAATATCAACCGGTACCGCAGAGTATCTGGGGTATCGGTTACTGGTCGATGCCGTGCGTTCATTAGCAGACAGTGAAAATATCCCGACCTGCCTGCATCTCGATCACTGCTCCGATATTAAAGCCATCGAGACGGCAATGAATGCGGGCTTTTCTTCGGTGATGTACGACGGGTCTCACTTAAGCCTCGAGGAAAATATCGGTAACACGCGGATTGTGGTGGAAATGGCCCGGCCGCGGAATATTACGGTAGAAGGTGAGCTGGGGGCGATCGGCGGGTCAGAGGATGGAAAAGCGGTGGCTGCCGAAGATATCTGTTTTACTACCGTCGAAGACGCGACGCGTTTTGTGAAGGAGACACAGGTCGATATGCTGGCCGTCTCCGTGGGCACTGTGCATGGCCTGTACACCGGTAAAGCGCAGATACAGCATGCGCGGCTGAAGGCGATAAGCGAAGCGACGGGCGTGCCGCTGGTGCTGCATGGCGGCACAGGTGTCAGCGATGAGGATATGCGGCTGGCCGTCACCGAAGGGATTAATAAAGTGAACGTCGGAACGGAAATGAACGTGCAGTGGGTCGACCGCTGTAAATCAACGTTTGAGAAAGGAAAAGTAAATGACAGCGTACGGAAATTTTTAATTCCCGCCAACCAGGCAGTTACTGCCGTATTAATGGAAAAAATGGCGCTATTTAAGTAGCGTTTTTACCGACACATATCTTTTGTTGCCCTGTCTTCCGCCAGGGAGGGAGCTTGCTATGTTTGAATCATTGAAAACGCTGTGGAAAAAAGAGCAAAACCCGCTGCAGGATTATGATCAACAGTCCCGTCAGCTGGCGGAAGAGATCGCCAGACTGGAAGGCGAATTACAGCGCCAGCCCGATAATAGCGACGTGCAAAAAACATTGATGTTGACTTACAACCGGGCATTATCGGTATATGCCAAAAGTAAGAGCCACCGGCAGGATATCGATGCGCTGTTTCTGCAGATTGATAATTTACGCAATATTATTCGCCGCAATATCTAGGAACAGAGAATGACCATAAAAGAACTGCTTATTGAGGCCGATGCCATTCAGGTTGGCGTTGTGGAGTCCGACTGGCAGCGGGTAATAAAGCTGGCTGCCCGCCCGCTGGAGGCAAAAGGCTTTATTTCGACGGAATATAGCCAGGCGGTGATCGACAATACTTTAAATCATGGCGCTTATTACGTTTTTGATGAAGGGATTGCCATCCCCCATGCCCGCCCCGAATGCGGCGTCAGACGCAACTGCTTTAGCCTGGTGGTGCTGGAAAAGCCTATTCCCTTTGCGGACAGTGAAAAAGCGGACATTGTTATTATGTTTGGCGCCCGGGACAGCAATGCGCATATCGAGGAGGGCATCCGTTCCATCGTCGCGCTGCTGGATAATAATGACACCATGGCCAAACTGCGGACGGCCCGCAGCCGGGAGGAGGTTGTCGCATTACTATGAACAGACATCTGACCCCAGGCTGCAAAACGGCCATTTTAATCAACGGCATTCCGGCGTCGGGGAAGAGCACCATTACCCGTTTGCTGGCGGAGACCTTTAGCCTGCCGGTATTGACGATCGACGGCATCAAAGAGCCGTTTATGGCGCGCCTGGCCCCTGTCGACCGGCCGATGAATCGCCAGCTGGGCTGCGCGGCGTATGAGGTGATCTGGTCGATTGTCGGCGCATCGCCTGCCAGCATGGTCTGGTTGATCGACGCCTGGTTCGGCTTTCAGCCGCGGGAGACCTTGCAGAGACTGCTACAGCAGGCGGGCGTGGAGCAGGTGATTGAGGTCTGGAACCATATCTCTCCGGAGCTGGCCGTCGCGCGCTATGCCTCGCGGCTGGCGACGCGGCCGCCGGGCCACCCCGGAGAAGAGTATTTGCCGGAGCTGGCCCAGCTGGCCGGGCGGGCGCAGCCCATGTCGTTAGGACCTGTACTGACGATAGACCAGCGGCACCCGCTGCAAATCGAACCGGTTATTCAGTGGCTTGAAGGCACGATCGCCGGACAGCACAGCGGTTTTACAGATTACGCTTACTCGTCCTAGGGCATACCCGCCAGGCGCAGCAGCGCGGTCACCACGGCGGCGGCGATAATCACGCCGATCAGCGGGACCTTGCGCCAGGCGAGGAACACAGCGAAAGCAACGCCCAGAACGCGCGCCATACCGGCGAAATGTGCGCCCTCATAGAAAGTGGTGGCCAGGGCGACGGAAAAAAGCAGCACCGTCGCCGCATCGGAAAGCAGCGCCTGCGAGCGCTCGGAAAATGCCAGCCGATTGCCGAGCTTCGCGCCGCCGAGACGCATCAGATAGGTTCCCAGCGACAGGATGGCGATACCGGCGATAAACAGCGTCATATTGCCCATTATTTTTTCCTCGACAGTAAACCGAACAGCGAAAGCAGCACCGGCAGCCCGGTGGGCACAAACGGTACGGCGGCAAGCGCCAGCGCGGCGCCGCTGGCGGCGCGGATCAGCGTAGTGCGGTTTTTAAAGGCCGGGATCACCAGCGCCAGCAGGATCGCCGGGAAGACCGCATCAAGCCCGATGGTTTCCGGCGCTGGCAGCAGTTTGCCGACGGCCGCGCCGGTTAGCGTACCGAGGGGCCAGATCAGCGCGACGCCAGCGCCGCACAGCCAGTAGGCCGCTTTGCGCTGCGCGGGGGTGGGCTGCGACAAGCCAAAGACCACGCTCTCGTCGTTCATAATGTGGCACCCGATAAAGCTTAAGGCGCGCCGACCAACCAGTTCGCGTACGGTCACCCCGAACGGGATATGACGCGCATTGACTAACAGGCCGGCGGCGGCGGCGGCCAGCGGACTACCGCCGCTGGCGACAATGCCGATAAACATAAATTCAGAGGCGCCCGCCAGCACCGACACCGAAAGCAAGAGCGGCACCCATAAAGGGAAGCCGTAAGCCACCGCCAGCGACCCATAGGACATGCCCACCACCCCGACGGCAAGGCAGACCAAAACAATCGATTTTATCGTGTCTCCGCTGAGACTGGAGAGAGTTTGTTTCATATCACTTAGCCATATCGAACGAATTTCCATTATAATGAACACATAATGATCGTTTTTCAAGGCGAACGAATTGTTCGATATAAAAAACAAGGGGCGGGTATGACACAGCCAATCAGCGTTATCGCCAAAAGTCTGGTGCGGGAGCGGGCGCGGACCGGGCTTTCGCTGGCGGAAGTCGCGCGTCGGGCGGGTATCGCAAAATCCACGCTATCGCAACTGGAGTCCGGCAACGGCAACCCGAGTCTGGAAACGCTGTGGTCGCTCTGCGTAGCGCTGGATATTCCATTTGCCAGGCTGCTTGAGCCGCAGGTGAACAAAACGCAGGTGATCCGCCGCGGCGAGGGGACCAAAGTGGTGGCAGAGCAGGCGAACTATCAGGCCATTTTGCTGGCCGCCTGTCCGCCCGGCGCGCGTCGGGACATCTATTTGCTGCTCACCCAGCCCGGCGCCGACCGCATTTCGCATCCGCATCCGCCAGGCTCGGTGGAACATATTATCGTCACCCAGGGGCGGGCGCGGGTAGGGCTGACGTCGGCGCCGGAAGAGCTCGGCGAGGGCGACTATATCTGCTACCCGGCGGATCAGGAGCATGTTTTTCAGGCGCTGGAGCCGGATACGCAGGCCCTGCTGATCGCTGAGCAAAACTGACATCGCGTCGGCGGGGGACGCGCGCTCGCTGGACGTCATAGCCATATTGCGGGAAACTAGCTTTCCTATGCGAAAACAGGGATTTTTATGTCGCTGAAAGCCATTGCCAAACAACTTGGGATCTCCGTCACGACCGTCAGCCGGGCGTTGAACGGCTACGACGATGTGTCGCAGGAGACCCGCGCCCGGGTTGAGGCTGAAGCGCAGCGCCGGGGCTATCGCCCCAACACTTTCGCCCGCCGTCTGAAAATGGGCACCATCGATGCCGTTGGTCTCGTCTTCCCTGTCCGCCCCGCGCCGCTCAACAATAACGTTTTTCTCGAGATGGTCGGGGAGATCAGCCATGAGCTGGCGCGCCATGACATTGATTTGTTGCTGATCGCCGATGATGAGCAGGCGGATAAACATGGCTATATGCGCATGGTGCAGGGCCGTCGCGTCGATGCATTAATCGTGGCCCATACTCTGGATGACGATCCGCGGCTGGCGCAGCTGCAGGCCTCCGGCTTTCCGTTTCTGGCGCTCGGCCGTAGCCGCCTGGCGCAGCCCTACGCCTGGTTTGATTTCGATAACTATGCCGGCACCTGCCGCGCCACCCGCCATCTGATTCAACAGGGCCACCAGCGTATCGCTCTGCTGGGCGAGAACAACAATCAGGCGTTTATTTTGCAAAGGCGTAACGGCTACCTCGATGCCCTGCGCGAGGCGGGGTTATCCGATGCATGGCTGCGTAGCGTGCCGGCGACGCGCCGCGGCGGCTATCAGGCCACGCTGGAGCTGCTGCGTCTGCCTGAGCCGCCTACCGCGATTATCACCGACTGCAACACCCATGGCGATGGCGCCGCGATGGCGCTCGCCCACCTGGGGCGTTTAACCGGCGACAACCGCGTCGCCCTGGTGGTGTACGACGGGCTGCCGCAGGACAGCATCATTGAGACCGATGTCGCCGCGGTGATCCAGTCCACGCGCCAGGGCGTGGGAAGGCAGATTGCCGATATGGTGCGTCGCTTAATCGCCGGGGAGGATCTCGCCACGCTGCAGGTGCTATGGCAGCCGGAATTTATCCCGGGTGAAACCGCCTGATCTTATCCCTTTTTAACCCGTAATTCTGAAGCCGATCACGGATCCGAAACGTTTTGGTTGGCATCCGAAACGTTTCGGATCAACAGTAAGACATTCCTTGTGATGGAGATGTCTGATGTCTGATTCGCTGATTCACCTGCAAAGCGCCGGTGCCGATGTTGTGATTAAAACCCGCCCTTTCGCCGAAATTGTCTACTGGGGACCGCATTTAAGCCACTTTTCGCCGCAGGATGCCGACAGCCTGACGCGCCCGGTCGCCAACGGTAGACTGGATGTCGATTCGCCAGTGACCTTAATGGCGGAGCTGGGCCATGGTCTGTTTGGCGCGCCGGGCATTGAAGGCCATCGTCAGGGGCTGGATGCCTCTCCGCTGTTCACCACCAGCGAAGTGCGGCACGAGGGCCAGACGCTGACCCTGGTCAGCGAAGATCCGCAGGCCGGCCTGCGCCTGCAGAGCGAGATCGCGTTGGATGCCAGCGGCGTGCTGAGCGTGCGCCATGGCGTGACCAATCTGCGCGCCAGCCCATGGCAGGTGGATCGCCTGGCGGTCACGCTGCCGGTCGCCGAACGCGCTCGCGAGGTGATGGCTTTCCATGGCCGCTGGATCCGCGAGTTTCAGCCTCACCGCCTGACGCTTGAGCACGACAGCTTTGTGCTGGAGAACCGCCGCGGGCGCACCTCTCACGAACATTTCCCGGCCCTGATCACCGGCAGCCGCGCCTTTAGCGAGATGCAGGGTGAAGTCTGGGGCGTGCATCTGGCCTGGAGCGGTAACCATCGCCTGCGGGCGGAGGTGAAAACCGATGGCCGTCGCTATCTGCAGGCCGAGGCGCTCTATCTGCCGGGCGAAATGGCGCTGGCGGAAGGGGAAACCTTGTGGACGCCGTACCTGTATGCCAGCTACTCGGCGAATGGGCTGAACGGCATGAGCCAGCAGTTCCATCGTTATCTGCGCGAACGGATTATTCGTTTCCCGGGCAACAAACCGCGCCCGGTGCATCTCAACACCTGGGAGGGGATCTATTTCGACCACGACCCGGACTACATCATGCGTATGGCCGACGAAGCGGCGGCCCTGGGCGTCGAGCGCTTTATTATCGATGACGGCTGGTTTAAAGGGCGCAACGACGACTGGGCGGCGCTTGGCGACTGGTATCTCGATGAGAAAAAATACCCCTACGGCCTGACGCCGGTTATCGATCACGTGAAGTCTCTGGGTATGGAATTCGGTATCTGGGTGGAGCCGGAAATGATTAACCCGGATTCCGATCTGTACCGGGCGCACCCGGACTGGGTGCTGGCGCTGCCGGGCTATACCCCGCTGACCGGCCGCCATCAGTTTGTCCTGAACCTCAACATTCCCGAAGCGTTTGATTATCTGCTGGAGCGGATGAGCTGGCTGCTGGGCGAGCATGCGGTGGACTACGTGAAGTGGGATATGAACCGCGAGCTGGTGCAGCCTGGGCATCAGGGACGCGCCGCTGCGGACGCGCAAACGCGCCAGTTCTACCGCCTGCTGGATACGCTGGTGGCCCGTTTCCCGCACATTGAATTTGAATCCTGCTCCTCCGGCGGCGGACGGATCGATTATGAAGTCCTCAAACGCAGCCATCGCTTCTGGGCGTCTGACAACAATGACGCCCTTGAGCGCAACACCATCCAGCGCGGCATGAGCTACTTCTTTCCACCCGAGGTAATGGGCGCGCATATTGGCAATCGCCACTGTCATGCCACCTTCCGCCAGCATAGTATCGCCTTCCGCGGCCTGACGGCGCTGTTCGGTCATATGGGCCTTGAGCTGGATCCGGTGAGCGCCGATGAAGAAGAGCGCGCCGGATACCGAAAATATGCGGCCCTGCATAAACAGTGGCGCGACGTGATCCATCACGGCGTGCAGTGGCGAATAGATATGCCGGACGCCACCACCCTTGCCCATGGCGTCGTCAGCCCGGATAAAGCGCAGGCGATCTTCCTCGTTAGCCAGCTGGCGATGCCGGACTACACCCTGATGGCGCCCCTGCGCCTGGCGGGCCTGGAGGCGAGCGCCCGCTATCAGGTGACGCTCCTCGATCATCCGAACATTCAGATCACCGGTGAGGGCGGCCACACCATGCGGAAGCTGCCGGCATGGATGACGACGCCGCAGACGGTGAGCGGTGAGTGGCTGCAGCAGGCGGGGCTGGCGCTACCCATCCTCGACCCGGAAAGCGCCATTCTGATTGGTCTGCAACGCGTGTGATGGTATCGGGCCGCGCTGCGGCCCTTCTTGAGGAAAATATAATGAACCCGACCGTCTGTACCCACAAAAACAACCCCAACTTCTGGATTTTCGGGCTGTTCTTCTTTCTCTACTTCTTCATCATGGCCACCTGCTTTCCGTTTCTGCCGATCTGGCTGTCGGACGTCATCGGCCTGAATAAAACCGAAACCGGCCTCGTTTTCTCCAGCCTGTCGCTGTTCGCCATCTGTTTCCAGCCGATCCTCGGAGTGATCTCTGACAAGCTGGGGCTGAAAAAACACCTGATGTGGATCGTGACCGTTCTGCTGGTGCTGATTGCTCCCTTCTTCCTTTATGTTTTCGCTCCGCTGCTGAAAACCAATATCTGGCTCGGGGCGCTGAGCGGCGGCGCCTATATCGGCTTTGCATTCTCCGCAGGCGCCGGCGCGATGGAGGCCTATATCGAACGGGTAAGCCGCAACAGCGGGTTTGAATACGGCAAGGCGCGCACCTTTGGCTGCCTGGGATGGGCGCTGTGCGCGACTACCGCCGGAATGCTGTTCAGCATTAATCCCGAATGGGTGTTCTGGATGGGGTCAGCCGCCGCGCTGCTGCTGGTGGTGCTGGTGGCCATCGCCAAACCGCAGGCCAGTCAGTCCGCGCAGGTGATGGATTCGCTCGGCGCCAATCGCCCGGCGATCGATTTAAAAACGGCGGTGCGCATGTTCCGCCAGCGTAAGATGTGGATGTTTATTCTGTATGTTATCGGCGTGGCCTGCGTGTATGACGTTTTCGATCAGCAGTTCGCCACCTTCTTCAAATCGTTCTTCGCGACCCCGGAAGCGGGCACCCGCGCCTTTGGTTTCGCCACCACCGCGGGAGAAATATGTAACGCCATCATTATGTTCAGCTCGCCGTGGATTATTAACCGTATCGGAGCGAAGAATACCCTGCTGATCGCCGGGATGGTGATGGCGGCAAGAATGATTGGCTCTTCCTTCGCCACCACCGCCGCGGAAGTCGTAGCGTTGAAAATGCTCCATGCGCTGGAGGTGCCGTTCCTGCTGGTGGGCGCCTTTAAATACATCACCGGCGTGTTTGACGTCCGGCTGTCGGCGACTATTTATCTGGTGGGCTTCCAGTTCGCCAAGCAGGTGGCGGCGATCTTCCTCTCCGCCTTCGCCGGCAATATGTACGATCGGATCGGCTTTCAGGATACCTACATGATCCTCGGCGGTATTGCCCTGACCGTCACCTTAATATCCGCGTTTACGTTAGCGGGTAAGACGAAAACCGAGCCGCTGCGCGATAATGCAATGACCGTTTAAACGACCGGCCTCCCGTCTGGAGGGAGGCCAGTTATTTTTACGCCAGATAAAACACTTCTTTGAGCTCCGCGCTCAGCGGGCTGTTGTCCGGGTTGCTGGGCATCACCTCGCGCATGTATTTCCACCAACGCTGGCATACTTCCGTGCTGGCGACCGCTTCCCAGCGGGCTTCCGATTCAATCTCCACCGTCGCGAACAGGAGATGGCGTTCTTTATCGAGATAAATGGCGTAGTGGTGCGCGCCGTGATCCTTCAACACTGCCTCCAGCTCCGGCCAGATGGGGTTATGGCGGCGCTGGTACTCCTCGTGCGCGTCGGGGTTCACCTGCATGACGAAGGCTTTACGGATCATAAGGCCTCCAGATAGAGCTCGCGAACCTCATCGCGGCTGGCGGGGCGCGGGTTACACGGCGCGCATGGGTCGGCCAGCGCTTTATCCAGCCAGCCTTCGATATCGGCTTTGCTGACGCCAAGCTGGCTAAAACCCTGGGGGATCCCTACGCGTTTGCTCAGCGTGCGGATGGCATTGATGGCCTCCATGCTGGCAGCTTCATCGCTCATGCCGCGAGTATCGACGCCCATCGCCTGCGCCACGCGGGCAAAGCGCGCCACCGCGTTCGGGCGGTTAAAGTTTTCGATGATCGGCAGCAGGATGGCGTTGCATACCCCGTGCGGCAGGTTGTGGGTGGCGCCAGGCTGATGGGCCAGGGCATGTACCAGCCCGAGACCGGCGCTGTTGAACGCCATGCCCGCCAGATACTGGCCAAAGGCCATCTGCTCGCGGGCCTGCAGATCGTGCCCATCGTCTACCGCTTTCGGCAGCCACAGGTTAATCAGACGAATGGCCTCGAGGGCGTTGGCGTCGGTCAGCGGATGGGCGCCAACGGAGACAAAGGCCTCGATGGCGTGGGTCAGGGCATCCATGCCGGTGGCGGCGGTAACGGCTGGCGGAATGTCGAGCATCACGCTGGCGTCGTCGACGGCGATATCCGGGATCAGGTTCGGGTCGATAATCACCTCTTTCACCTGCCGCTCGCTATCGATAATTACCGCGTTGCTGGTCATCTCCGCCGCCGTGCCGGCGGTGGTATTGATGGCCACCAGCGGCACGCCAGCGTTTTTCACTTTGCCGACGCCGGAGTAGGCGGTGGAGGGGCCTGGGTTGGCGGTGAGGATTTTTATCGCTTTGGCGGTATCAATCGGGCTACCGCCGCCGAAGGCGATCAGGTAATCGCAGCGGGCCGCCTGGTAAGCCGCATAGCCTTGCTGCACCAGCGCTTCGGTGGGGTTGGGGAATACCTCGTCAAATAGCTGATAAGCCATCTGCTGTTCATCCAGCGCGGCGAACAGGCTGTCCAGCAGGCCCAGCTTCACCAGCTGACCGTCGGTGACGATCAGCGCCTTGCCCCACTGTTTGCCCGCTACCAGCTTGACCATATCACCGATCGCGCCTGCGCCGTGGAGGCTGATTTTAGGTAGTGCCAACATAAAACTCATGATAATTCTCCTTAATGTTGATTTTGGGAAATCCGTTTCCCCTCACCCCGACCCTCTCCCGCAGGGAGGGGGCCAAGGTGAGGGGGAAATTAACATCGTCTTCGCTGCATCATCCGCCGGGTAATAATCGGCAGGGAGATCACCACGATCAGCATGGCGCCGATAATCACCGACATCACGATGCCGGGGACGTTCAGCAGGCTCAGGCCGAAGGTCACCAGCCCCATCAGAAAGGCGGCGATGATCACCCCGGGCATGCTGCCGGAGCCGCCGAGAATATTGACGCCGCCGAGCACCGCCATGGTGACAACCGCCAGCTCCCAGCCCATCGCCAGGGTGGGGCGGGTACTGCCGAGCCGTGAGGTCAGCAGGACCGCCGCCAGCCCGGCCATCAGCCCAACCAGCGCGAACAGCACCAGGTTATGACGCTTAACGTTAATCCCGGAGAACCAGGCGCCGGTCGGGTTATTGCCGATGGCGTAGGTCCGGCGACCAAAGTTGGTTTTATGCAGCAGGAAGGTGAAGGCGGCCGCGAGGAGGATAAACAGCGCAAACTCAAAAGAGAGCGCCCCCCACACGTACCCCTGGCCGAACCAGGCAAAGCTCTCCGGATAGTGGTTGAGTGCCTGATCGCCCAACAGGATATAGGTGATGCCGCGATACAGGCTCATGGTGCCGATGGTGATCACAATGGACGACAGGTTAAAGCGGGTCACCAGCAAGCCGTTGAACAGGCCGCACAGCAGACCTACGCCCAGGCCGATGACCACCAGCAGCGGAGTGTCCATCCCCGCTGCCGCGCAGAAGCCCATCACCGTTGAGCTGAGAGCCATCGTCGAGGCTACCGACAGATCGATTTCCCGGGCGATAATCAGCATCGCCATCGGCAGGACGACGATCGCCTTCTCGGTAAAGGTAAAGGTGGCGTCCGACAGGTTCCAGATATTGAGGAAGTACGGGGAAGCCACGGCGTTGCCGATAAATACCGCCAGGGTGACCGCCAGTAAAAACCCTTCCCAGCACAGCAGGCGGCGCAGCGGCGACGGCGCGGCCGGGGCGTTTTTCATCTCTTCAGATACCATCATTTTGCTCATGATTTCACCGCCTGTTTCTGTCTGGCTAACGCCGCGTTGCGCAGGATTAACCGCCCGTGACCGCGATTGCCGCGCTCGTTGAGCAGCACCGCCATGACGATCACCGCCCCGGAAATCGCCATTTGCCAGAAGGGCGAGATGCCGATCACCGGCAGGGCGTTATTGATGACCCCGAGGAACAGCGCGCCGCACAGGCAGCCCAGCACCCGTCCGCTTCCGCCCATGGTGCTGATACCGCCGATCACGCAGGCAGCGACCACCTGGAGTTCAAAACCGTTGGCGACGTCGACATAGGCGACGGCGAAGCGCGAGATCCACAGATAGCCGCAGAAGCCGGCCAGCGCGCCGGAGAGACAGAAGCTGACGAACTGCATTTTTCCGGCGTTAATGCCGGTGTAGTATGCCGCCGTCGCGTTGCCGCCCGCGGTGTATAAGGCCCGGCCGGTGCGGCTGTAGCGCAGGAAATAACCCACCAGCAGCAGCGCGGCGATGGCGCACCAGCTCAGTAGCGGCAGCCCCAGGAGGGGGCTGCGCGGCAGACTGAGAAAATCAGCGCTCATCTGATGTGAGTTAACCCAGCCGCCGTCAGTCAGCAGGAAGATAATGCCGCGATAAATGCTCATGGTGCCCAGGGTCACCACAATGGCGGGAATGCCGAGGCGCCAGACCAGCAGGCCGTTAATTACTCCCATCAGCAGGCCCAGCAGAGTCGCCAGCGCCAGCAGCGCTACCACCGGAATACCCGGATAGTGGGCGTTAAGCAGGGCGACGATCATCCCGGTCAGCGCCAGGTTGGCGGCCATCGACAGATCAATGCCTTTGGTGAGCAACACCATCATCTGGCCGAGGGCGAGGATGATAAGGATGGCGGTATCGTTAAACATCTCCACCAGATTGCCCGGTGAAACGAACGACGGCGCCCGGCTGCCGATGGCGCCGATCATCAAAATAATGACCACCGCCAGCAGCGCTTCGCGATGTTTCAGCCATGCGTGTCCCATCATGCCGCCTCCTGGCCGATGCCGCTAGCGGCGCTAACGATGGTTTCCGCCGTCGCTTCCCCGGCCCGGTACTCGGCGACCATCTGCCCTTCGTGCATTACGATAATCCGGTCGGCCATGCCCATCACTTCCGGCAGCTCTGACGACACCATAATCACCGCCAGCCCCTGGCTGACCAGCTCGGACATAAACTGATGCACGGCGGCCTTTGAGCCGATATCGATGCCTTTGGTCGGCTCATCGAGAATGATCACTTCGGGCTGGGTCGCCAGCCATTTGCCAATCACCACTTTCTGCTGGTTGCCGCCGGAGAGGGTCTCCACCGGCTGCCGCCAGCTGAAGGCTTTTACCTGCAGGCGCGAGGCGTACTCGTCGGCCAGCCGCCATTCCCGGGCGTCGTTCAGGACGCCGTTAGGGTTGAGCTTGCTGAGCTGCGGTAAACTGATGTTCTGGGCGATAGGCAGGGCGATGATCGCTCCCTGTTTCTGCCGCTCTTCCGGCACGCAGACGATGCCCGCGCGGATGGCGTCGGCGGGCTGGTGAAAGCGCATGGTTCTGCCGTTCAGGCGGATCTCGCCGGAGGAGGGGCGCGAGACACCGGAGAGCGCCTGCATCAGCTCGGTGCGTCCGGCGCCCACCAGGCCGTAAAAGCCGAGAATTTCTCCCTTGCGCAGGCGGAAGCTGATATGGGCAAACTCGGTAGGATGACAGAGATCGGTCACCTCCAGCACCGTTTCTCCGGGTGTGCAGTCGACTTTCGGGTAGGTTTGGCTGATCGCCCGGCCCACCATCATCGACACCATCCGCTCTTCGGTGATGTCGCTTATCGCCCCGGAGCTGACGTACACCCCATCGCGCAGGATGGTGTAATAATCGGCCAGCTCGAAGATTTCATCGAACTTATGCGAGATAAACAGGATCGCTTTGCCGTCCTGCTTCAGACGCTCAACGATGTGATAAAACTCGAGGATTTCATGCTGGGAAAGCGCGGCGGTCGGCTCATCGAGGATCACCACCTGGGCGTCGAAAGCCAGCGCCCGGGCAATCGCCACCATGTGACGCTGGGCGATGCTGAGGGTTTTCAGCGTGGCTCGCGGGTCGATCTGGACTTCCAGCCGGGTGAGGATCTCGTTGGCTCTGCGGTGCATCGCCGGCCAGTCGAGCGTTTTCAGCAGTCCCTTATACAGATACTGGCCGACGAAAATGTTTTCGCTGACCGAGAGTTCGTCAAACAGCACGGTTTCCTGGTGAATGGCGGTGATCCCTACCTTATGCGCCGACTCCGGCGTTGGCAGATGAATGGGGATCGCTTTATAGAGGATCTCGCCCTCTTCGGGCTGATAAATACCGGTCATCACTTTGACCAGCGTGGATTTCCCCGCGCCGTTTTCGCCGATTAAGGCGGTCACTTTGCCGGGCCAGAGATCAAGCTGCACGTTCTCAAGGGCGCGCACACCGGGAAAAATTTTGGTGATCCCCTTCAGCGACAGCAGTGGCGTTGATGCTGACATGATAGTTCTCCACAAAAATCACCCCTCACCCTAACCCTCCCCCACAGGGGCGAGGGAACGGTCCGGCGTCCGCTGGCCGCATCGCGCAGAGGGCCAGCCGTTCCCCCTCTCCCTCCGGGAGAGGGCCGGGGTGAGGGAACAAGGATTAGAAAATTTTCGAGAACTTATCGATGTTGCTCGCATCGTAGACAAACGGCTTGGCCATCGCGCCATTCCCCTCGGCGTCCAGCTTCACTTTGCCCAGCTTGCCCATACTGGCTTCGGTTTTGGTCGCCGTGCCTTTGACTAAATCGTCGGCCAGATAGGTGGCGGCGTAGCCCAGGTCAATCGGGTTCCAGATGGCGAAGCTTTTGCTGGCGCCGGACTTGATCGCGCCGGCCATTTCCGACGGCAGCCCCAGCCCGGTGACATACACTTTGCCGATTTTGCCCTGGTCCTTCACCGCCTGCGCGGCGGCAACAATCCCCACCGACGACGGCGAGACAATGACTTTCAGGTCCGGATATGATTTCAGCAGACCCACCGCTTCGCGGTAGCTTTTATCCGACAGATCGTCACCGTAGGCGACGGTGACCAGCTGCACCGACGGATACTGCGGTAGCACCTTTTTCATCTCCTCAATCCAGATGTTCTGGTTCGTGGAGGTTGGGGTGGCGCTTAACACGGCCACCTCGCCTTTCTCAACGTTCAGCGCCTGCAGCGCATCGGCGGCAAGCTTGACGTTGGTTTCGCCAATTAAGGCGTTATTTGAGGGGTTAAGATGGATCTGACGGCCTGCCGGCGCCACGCCGGAGTCCCATGAGACCACCTTGATGCCGCGCTGCATCGCTTTTTTCAGCACCGGCACCACCGCGTCCGGATCGTTGGCGGAAATGGCGATCGCATCCACCCCCTGGGCGATCAACCCGTTCAGCACGTCGATCTGCGCCTCGGCGGTGGTAGTGGTCGGGCCGGTGTAGATCACTTTGACATCACCTAACTCCTTGGCTGCCTGTTGGGCGCCAACGTTGGCGGCTTCGAAGAAGCCATTTCCCAGCGATTTCGCCACAAGGGCGATTTTAACTTCGGCTAAGGCGGAACCGGACAACGCCAGGGCGGCAACGGTGAGGATCAAGCTTGTCTTTGTTTTCATTGCTTTTACTCCACATGAGTTAGTTTTGTAGGGTTTGCAGGTGATATTTCGCCCCGTCTCGGTGAGCGGGGCGCGATGTTGTTATGGATAAAGATCTAAAGCGGACTGCAGCGGCTGCACGTTGAAGCGTTTGCCAAGGGCGATAAGCTCGTCGCGGGTGATGGTCTGCTTCATCCCGCCCATCGACAAGACTTTCACCAGCACTTCGGCGGACTTCTCGGCGGTATCGATCAGGCCGAAGGTCTCATCCAGCGTGGGGCCGCTGCCGAAGACGCCGTGGAACGGCCACAGCACAAGCGAGTGTTTTTGCATGGTTTCGGCGGTCGCCTGGCCGATTTCATCGGTGCCCGGCACCATCCACGGCAGAATGCCGACGCCATCCGGGAAGACCACCAGACATTCGGTGCTACCTTCCCACAGCTTACGGGTGAAAAGATCGCTGTGGTTCTCCAGAACATAGGTCAGGGCGATCAGGTTGGTGGCATGGCAGTGCATGATCACCCGGTCTTTGCCGCCGGTCAGTTTGATGCGCTCGCTGTGCGACAGGAAGTGTGCCGGCAGCTCGGAGGTCGGGACGGCATCCTCCGTCAGGCCCCACAGGATATGGTATCCCGCGCCGTCGCTGTCGACCTTCACCACGCCGAGGTTAGCGGCCGGGTCGAGCTGGACGTTACGGAAGAATTTGCCGGAGCCGGTGACGATAAACGGCTGGTTGGCCAGGGTTGGCATCGGCTGGCTGAGGGCGATATAGCGCGGTTTGGCGTGGAAATCCGCCGCGTAAGGTTCGATATCCGCTTCATCCAGACGCAGCGTCAGGTTGCCGCCGTTGCGTTCGTCCCAGCCTTTCAGCCAGGCGTCGGAGGTGGCTTTGATCATGCCCTGGACGAACCAGGCGTCGATAATGGTCTGCATAGTCTTGTCTTTCCTGTTGATTCGGTGCGGGGTTGACCCCCTCACCCTAAATATGTGCGTGCCCCCGGATTGCGCCGTAAACGGCTTATCCGGGCTACCGGTTCGTAGCCCGGGTAAGGCGTCAGCCGCGACCCGGGGAAGCTCGTGCATTACCCGCGCTGGCTCAGAACCGCATTCTCATAAGCCCGTACGCTGTCCAGCCACTGGCTGCCCGCCGGCGTGTCGTGACGCTGACAGTACATCTCCCAGATGGCCTGCCACGGCAGCGATTTTTGCTCTTCGAGCAGCGCCAGGCGGGCGGTGTAATCGCCGTCGTTCTCCAGCTGGCGCAGCTGGGCGGTCGGTTCCAGCAGGGCGCGCAGCAGCGCTTTTTTCATATTGCGGGTGCCAATCACCCAGGCCGCGATGCGGTTGATGGAGGCATCGAAGAAGTCGAGGCCGATGTGCACGCGGTCAAACAGGTTATGGCGAATGATTTCGCTGGCGATGGCCTGGGTTTCATCATCCAGCAGCACCACGTGGTCGCTGTCCCAGCGCACCGGGCGGCTGACGTGCAGCAGCAGGCGCGGGATGTAGAGCATGGCGGCGGAGATCTTGTCGGAGATCACTTCCGTCGGATGGAAGTGGCCGGCATCGAGGCACAGCGCCGTCTGACGGCTGGTGGCGTAACCCATATAGAACTCGTTGGAGCCGACGGTGTAGCTTTCGGCGCCGATGCCGAACAGCTTGCTCTCCACGGCGTCGATATGGTGCGCCGGGTCGAGCTTCTCGCTGATCACCTCATCAAGGGCGTTCAGCAGCCGCTGGCGCGGGGCGAAGCGGTCAACGGTTATATCCTTCATGCCGTCCGGCACCCAGATATTCATCACCGACGGCGTGCCCAGCTGTTCGCCAAAATAAGCGGATACGCGGCGGCTGGCTTTGCAGTGGTCGATCCAGAACTGGCGGATCTCATCGTTGGCGTGCGACAGGGTAAAGCCGTCGGCGCTCAGCGGATGCGAGAAGCAGGAGGGGTTGAAATCCAGCCCCAGTTTGTTGGCTTTCGCCCACGTAACCCAGTTTTTAAAGTGCTCCGGCTTAATCTCATTGCGCGCTACCGGCGCGTCGGATTCCAGGTAAATAGCGTGCAGATTGAGACGCTTTGGCCCCGGGATCAGGCTCAGCGCCTGCTCAAGGTCAGCGCGGAGTTCTTCTGCATTGCGCGCTTTGCCCGGGTAGTTGCCGGTCGCCTGGATGCCGCCTGTCAGGCTTCCCGCCGGGTTTTCGAAACCGGCGACGTCGTCACCCTGCCAGCAGTGCATGGAGACGGGCAGACGGTCCAGCTGGCGCAGGGCCTCCTCGACATCCACGCCGACGGCGGCGTAGCGCTGCTTAGCAATTTCCCAGGCTTGTTCAAGTTGAGTGGTCATGCGCAAAGCTCCTTGGTCTGTTGTGGCTGAAACTGCGCCACGAAACGGGCAATTTCACTATCAGGATTGGGGGTAAAAGTGGTGAGCGCCGCGTTGCCGCGCACTACCTGACGAAACTCATCGACATTGGCCAGCTCGTCGAGGGTCATTAACTGGATGCCGATATTGCCGAGGGTGGAGGCCTCTATCGGGCCGGCCACGACGGCGATCCCGCAGGCGTCAGCGCACAGCTGGTTGAGCAGCGTGTTCTGACAGCCGCCGCCGACGATATGCAGCTGGCTGAAGGGGTGGCCGCGCAGCGCCGCCAGCTCGTTAAGCACCCGGGCGTAGAGCAGCGCCAGGCTGTCGAAAATGCAGCGCGCCAGTTCGGCATCGCTTTCAGGAACCGGCTGCCCGGCGTCGCGACAGGCGGCCTGGATCTCGGCGCTCATACTGGCCGGGTTGATAAAGCGGTCATCGTTGCAGTCAATTATGAAGCGGCACGCCGGTAGCGCGGCGGTGCGGGCGATCAGCCCCTGCAGGTCGCTGACGTTTTGCTCTTTTAGCACCCGCTGCAGCAGCCACAGGCCCATGATATTTTTCAGCACCCGATAGCGGCCTTCGGCTCCGCCTTCGTTGGTGATATTGGCCTGCAGCGCCGCGTCGCAGGTGTACGGCGTCAGGCTTTCAAACCCCATCAGCGACCAGGTGCCGGAGGAGAGATAGGCGGCATGGCGGTCGGCCAGCGGGGAGGCGATCACCGCGCTGGCGGTGTCGTGGCTGGCGACAGCGACTACCGGAATTCGGTTACCCTGCGGGCAGATCCAGTGGCCTATCACATTGCCGGGGTGGGTCGGCTTTCCGAACCACGCCAACGGCGCGCCGGTCCAGTTCAGCAGCGTCTCATCCCAGCTATCGCTGTTAATATTGACCAGCTGGGTGGTGGTGGCGTTGGTATATTCCCAGTTCAGATTGCCGGTCAGGCGGAAGCTGAAATAGTCGGGGATCAGCAGGGCATGGGCAGCCTGACTGACCAGCTCCGGCTGCTGCTCCACCAGCGCGCGCAGCTGATAAAGCGTGTTAAACGGCAAAAACTGAATGCCGCTGCGGCGATAGATTTCCGCCCGGCCCAGCTGCGCTTCAGCGTGACGCAGCAGGCCCTGGGTGCGGTCGTCACGATAGGAGATCGGCAGCCCGACGCGCTGGCCCTGCTTATCCAGCAGGACATAATCTACCCCCCAGGTATCGATGCCGATACTGTCTATCAGAATGCCCTGCTCACACACTTTCTCCAGCCCGCGGCGGATCTCGCCTTCCAGGCTATCTACATCCCAGCAGTCGAAGCCGTCTACTTTCTGCAGACTATTGGTGAAGCGATGAATTTCGCGCAGCGTCAGGGCGCGCGGCCCGGGCTGATAGCTGGCGAGCATCACCCGCCCGCTGGAGGCGCCTAAATCGACAGCGACACAATGACGAATACTCATGAAACGATCCTTCTTAAAATCATTGTCCGCAGTCTAAAAAAGGCCGTTTACTGACACCTTCTCGCTACGGACAGCCAAAACTGGCCGCTGGCAAGAAAGCAAAGGTGACCGTGAGGGACATCACAGTTTGCGGTTTTAGGGGATGGCGAGGGGGATGTGATGGCCTCCGCAGTTCCGCATCTTTCCGGCTGATTCTTGAAAAAGCGGCAGGATTTACGAATTTCGCGGTCAAAAATTGAAGGCCGGATAGCCAACCCTTCATTACTATCAGCCGGTGACTGATAATTTTTCTCATTACGAGGGTGGCATCATGACCATATTGCACAGTACGGATTTCTTTAAGGCCGGGATCTCGACGGTGGCTATTGAACCCCGCCTCCCTCAGTCGGCCTTTCCGGAACATCACCATGATTTCCATGAAATAGTTATCGTGGAGCAGGGATCGGGTATTCACGTCTTCAATGGCCAGCCCTACACCATTGGCGGCGGTTCGGTCTGTTTTATCCGCGATCACGACCGCCATCTTTACGAGCACACGGATAATCTGTGTCTGACCAATGTGCTCTATCGCGCGCCGGATGCGTTTCGCTTTCTCGCCGGGGTCAGTCAACTACTGCCCCAGGAACAGGAAGGAAACTACCCCTCGCACTGGCGGGTGAATCAAACCGTCCTGCAACAGGTGCGGCATATCGTGGCGCAGATCGAGGCCGTGGGGAGCGATACGGATACTCATGCCGTCGCCAGCCGTGAGATCCTGTTTATGCAGCTGCTGGTGCTGTTACGTAAAAGCAGCCTTGCGGAAGAGGCCACCAACAACGATGCGCGGCTGAATCAGCTGTTGGCCTGGCTCGAAGACCATTTTGCGCAGGAGATCTGCTGGGAGGAGGTGGCGGCGCAGTTTTCGCTGTCGCTGCGTACGCTGCACCGCCAGCTGAAGCAGCAGACCGGTCTGACGCCACAGCGCTATCTTAATCGGGTGCGCCTGATGAAAGCCCGCCACCTGCTGCGCCACAGCGATGAAAGCGTGACTGATATCGCTTATCGCTGCGGCTTCGGCGACAGTAACCACTTTTCGACGCTTTTTCGCCGGGAGTTCGACTGGTCGCCGCGCGATATCCGCCAGGGGCGCGACGCCATTCTTCAGTAACGCGAGAAGAGTCAACGTATTGCAGACTAAAAACGCGAATAATGCGCCGTTATCCGCGTTTGGAGTGTGAGCCGTGGCCGGTCTGATTTTACGTAAAGAGGAGTTTTTCCCTTCCGCCACACAGGCAGTGGCGGTGGCAGACCGCTACCCGCAAAATGTCTTTGCCGAACATACCCATGAGTTCTGCGAGCTGGTGCTGGTGTGGCGAGGCAACGGGCTGCACGTCCTTAACGATCGTCCCTGGCGCATTACCCGCGGCGATCTGTTCTACATTCGCGCCGAAGATAAACACTCCTATGCTTCCGTTAACGATCTGGTTCTGCAGAACATCATCTATTGCCCGGAGCGGCTGCAGCTCAATTTTGACTGGGCCGGGGCGATCCCTGGCCTCTTCGGTACGCCGTGGAAGCCCCACTGGCGCATGGGCAGCACAGGTATGGCGCAGGCGCGCCAGGTGATTAGCCAGCTTGAGCATGAGTGCGCCCGGCGCGACGCGCAGGGAAATGCGATGGCCGAACTGCTTTTTGCCCAGCTGGCGCTGACGTTGCAGCGCCATCGCTACGCGACGGATGATCCCGCGGCGACGCAGCGCGAAGCGCTGCTGGACAAACTGCTGGCCGCGCTGGCGGCCAGCCTCAGCCGCCCCTTTGTTCTGGAGCGTTTCTGCGAGCAGGAGGGCGGCAGCGAGCGGGCGCTTCGCCAGCAGTTTCGCCAGCAAACCGGGATGACCATCAATCACTATTTACGCCAGCTGCGGATCTGCCATGCGCAGTATCTGCTGCAGCATACCGAGCGCTTAATCGGCGATATCGCCATGCAGTGCGGCTTTGAGGACAGTAACTACTTTTCGGTGGTTTTTAGCCGGGAAATCGGCATGTCGCCGGGGCAGTGGCGGCAGCGCAGTCGCGCCGCCGCCTGAAGAGCGTCGTTGTCAGGCAGATGATCCGGTGATTAACTGGCCATTCCCAGACCGACGATATTGGCGGCGATGATAATCACCACGCAGCCGAGGCTCAGGACGCTCACCGGACGACGGCCGGCGTTGTTCCACTCCTTCAGCACCAGACCCACCACACCGCCGCACAGCACGTAGAAACTCATGTGCAGCATCCAGCTCATATAATCATACTGCGCCGGAATGCTGGCGTGGCCCCAGGCATAGAAGAAGAACTGGAGATACCACATCAGACCGCCGAGGGCGGAGAGCAGAAGGTTGCTGATGATAAGCGGTTTGGCCAGCGAGAAATCGGCTTTGACTGACAGGTTCTTCACTTTCGCCAGACGAATAAAGCAGAAGCCAAGGTTAACCAGCGCCCCGCCGCCCATAATCACCACGTAGCTTGGCAGCGCTGCGTACAGCGGGTCGACGCCGAGCGCCGCGGCGGCATCATGCATCGGTTTGGCGGCGTTCATCGCGAACGACATCCCTGCGGAGAAGATACCGCACATTACCGCCAGCAGAAGCCCTTTCTTCAGATTGAACTCTTCGGCTTTGATGCCCATTTTGCGCTCTTTCAGCTGGCCTGCGCGGGTGACGATGCCGACGCCAATCACCGCCACCAGCACGCCGAGCAGCGTCATTTGACCGCCCTGGGTGTGCATCAGCACTGCAAACTGACCGTTAATAATCGGCGTCATCAGCGTGCCGACAATCAGCGTGATGCCAATGGCGATGCCAATCCCCATCGACATGCCAAGATAGCGCATGGTCAGGCCATAGTTGATATTACCAATGCCCCACATGGCGCCGAACAGAAAGACCGGCAGCAGCGTGGAGGCGCTAAAAGAGCGGTAGTAGGCCCAGAAGTCGGGTAACAGCGTGGCGCTGATGGCCCAGGGCAGAATCAGCCAGGAGACGATCCCCCCGACCGACCACATGGTTTCCCACGACCAGTGTTTTACTTTCTTGAACGGGGCATAGAAACAGGCGGCACTGGCGGCCCCTATCAAATGCCAAAAAATACCCATCGTAATCGCGTGGTTCATTGATTTTATCCTCATCTTTTTTTATCGGAGACGGCGGCTTCCGATGGGATGAGTGTAAAAATTGGCCGCTTTGGCCGCCTTCAGGACGTTGCCACAGGATGGCTAACCCTGGCAACCATGGGCTTAATTAGTTGTTCTACATCACAAAACGACGGGTATTTCTTCTGGTTATATCCATATGAAAAATACGGCATTGATAAGCATTTTCAATACCATTTAATTAACTATAATGGACAAACTGCTTACGCGGCGTTAACACTTGAGCCGCTCGACAATAATGGAGATGATTATGAGCTATACCCTGCCATCCCTGCCTTACGCTTACGATGCTCTGGAACCGCACTTCGACAAGCAGACGATGGAGATCCATCACACTAAACACCACCAGACCTACGTGAACAATGCCAACGCCGCGCTGGAAAGCCTGCCGGAGTTCGCTAACCTGTCCGCTGAAGAGCTGATTACCAAGCTGGATCAGCTGCCGGCTGACAAAAAAACCGTACTGCGTAACAACGCCGGCGGCCACGCGAACCACAGCCTGTTCTGGAAAGGCCTGAAAACCGGTACCACCCTGCAGGGCGACCTGAAAGCGGCTATCGAGCGCGATTTCGGTTCCGTGGAGAACTTCAAAGCGGAATTCGAAAAAGCCGCTGCTACCCGTTTCGGCTCCGGCTGGGCGTGGCTGGTCCTGAAAGGTGATAAACTGGCCGTTGTCTCCACCGCCAACCAGGATTCCCCGCTGATGGGCGAAGCCATTTCCGGCGCTTCCGGCTTCCCGATTATCGGCCTGGACGTCTGGGAACACGCTTACTACCTGAAATTCCAGAACCGCCGCCCGGACTACATCAAAGCCTTCTGGGACGTAGTGAACTGGGACGAAGCTGCAGCGCGTTTTGCCGCCAAAAAATAAGGTTGCATTGCGCTAAAAGAGAAGCGAGTCTGATGACTCGCTTTTTTTATATCTGTAGCAAGGAGAGCAGCCATGCATTATCCGGTGAATGTCTTTGTCGGCAAAATCAGGGACTACGCGGGCAGTCGCCCCAGCGCGATCGACAAAATCCAGGTCGACGGAGAATTGCAGCTCGGCGATCTCGGTCTCGATGGGGACCAGCAGGCGGAGAAGAAAATCCACGGCGGGCCGGACCGCGCGCTGTGTCATTATCCGCGCGAACACTATGCCGACTGGATCCGTGACTTCCCCCAGCAGGCCGAGCGGTTCTGCGCGCCGGCGTTCGGCGAAAACCTCTCCACCACCGGGCTTACCGAGCAAAACGTTTATATCGGCGATATCTTTCGCTGGGGCGAGGCGCTGATCCAGGTCACCCAGCCGCGATCGCCGTGCTTCAAGCTCAACTTTCATTTTGCGATCAATGATATGGCGCAGCTGATGCAAAACAGCGGAAAAACCGGCTGGCTGTACCGGGTGATTGCCGGAGGGCAAGTTTCCAGCGATGCGCCGCTCGAGCTGGTTTCCCGGCTGAGTGATGTCAGCGTTCATGAGGCCGGGGCGATTGCCTGGCAGATGCCGTTTGATGATGATCAGTACCACCGCTTATTGTCGGCAGCGGGCCTGTCTGTTAGCTGGAGCCGAACGATGCAGAAACGGCGTTTAAGCGGCAAGATAGAGGATAGTTCGCGGAGATTATGGGGGAAATAATCCCCCATATTAAGTATTCCCGGGGATGCTCCCGGCGCAGCGCCGCACAGCGCAGGCCGGGTCGGCGTCAGGTTCGTTTATACAGCGGCAGCCAGATTGTTAAACGCAGACCACCCAGCGGGCTGTCGTCGGCCTTCACCCAGCCGCGGTGCTGCTGAATAGCGGTTTCGACAATCGCCAGCCCCAGGCCGGTGCCGCCGGACTCGCGGTCGCGCGCCTCGTCGGTCCGGTAGAATGGCCGGAAAATCTGTTCGCGATCCTCCGGGCTGACTCCCGGGCCGTCGTCATCGACGTTAACCGTAATCCCGTCTTTATCCACCGAGAAGCTGACGGAAATTTTCGTATGCGAGTAGCGCAGGGCGTTGCGCACGATATTCTCCAGCGCGCTTTCCAGCGCATTAGGGTTACCGTACAGCGGCCATGGGCCCGGCGGATACTCAACGGTGAAAGATTTCCCCATCTGCTCAGCTTCAAAGGCCGCATTGTCCAACACTTCGTTCCATAGCTGATTGGCTTTCACCGTCTCGCTGACCAGGGCGTTTTTCGCCTGATTGCGCGACATCACCAGCAGGTCGTTGATCATGCTGTCCAGCCGGTGCGCTTCGGTTTCGATACGCTCCAGCTCCTTGCTCTCTCCGCTGCGGCGACGCAGCAGGGCGGTACCCAATTGCAGGCGCGTAAGCGGCGTGCGCAGCTCGTGCGAGATATCGGACAGCAGCCGCTGCTGGCTGGTCATCATCCGCTCCAGGGCCGTCACCATCTGGTTAAAACTGGCGCCAGCGGCTAAAAACTCCTGCGGCCCGGCTTCCAGCTCCGGATGCTGGCGCAGGTTGCCCTGGGCGACTTCATCGGCGGCATTTTTCAGCTTACGCGCCGGTTTCGCCAGGCTCCACGCCAGCCACAGCAGCAGCGGGGCGCTGACCAGCATCGTGACGATCAGCAGCAGCAGCGGCCGGTCAAACAGCAGGTTGATAAAGTCGGATTGTGAGGTGCTGGCGGGACGAATCAGATAGAGCTGATAGTTATCCTCCCCGTCCCGGACGGAAAACGGGCCCACCATTTCCAGGCGGCCATAGCGTTTTTTCTGCGGATGATCGGCGTTATCGGCCTGGCCGATAAAGTTACGAATGATCTGCATTTCGTTGCGTTCTGCGCCGATCACGCGGCCTTCGCTGGTCACCAGCAGCAGGCGTTGTCCCGGAGGCGCCCATTTATCGATGGCGCGAAACAAACGACGCCACCACATCAGGTCGTTTGGCGGATCGTTGGCCAGCTCGGCCTCGACGTGCTGCTCGATCATGATGCCCTGACGCTGCTCGCTTTCCAGCAGCTCGGTCATCTGCCGGGAATCCAGTTTGGGCAACATCAGCACCAGCATCAACACCAGCGCCAGCGTGAGCCAGAAGATGGCGAAGATGCGTGCAGTCAAACTTCCAATCATGAAGCGGAAACCATCAGATACCCGCGGCCACGCAGCGTTTTAAACCACGGATGGCCATCTTTGCGCTCCGGCAGCTTACGCCGCAGGTTGGAAATATGCATATCGATGGCGCGGTCGAACGGCGTCAGGCGCTTGCCTAACACTTCCTGGCTTAAATGCTCACGGGAGACTACCTGACCGAGATGCTGCGCTAACAGATAGAGCAGGGTGAACTCGGTGCCGGTGAGCTCCAGCGTCTGGCCATCGAAATTGGCTTCCTGGCGGCCCGGATTGAGGCTTAAGGCATCCACTTCCAGGGTTGGTGAGCCGGCTTCGGTCGTCTGCTGCTGCTCGCTCCAGTGGGAACGGCGCAGAATCGCGCGTATACGGGCCACCAGCTCGCGATCGTTGAATGGCTTAGGCAAATAGTCATCCGCGCCCAGCTCGAGGCCGAGAACGCGATCCAGCTCGCTTCCGCGCGCTGTTAGCATGATAACCGGAGTCTGGTGTGTCTGACGCAGCTCTTTCAGCGTATCGATACCGTTTTTCTTCGGCATCATCACGTCGAGCAGCAATAAATCAACGCTGTCGTCCAGAAGGGCCAGCGCCTGTTCCCCATCATGGGCCACCAGCACGTTAAAACCTTCCATATCGAGCAGCTCTTTTAACAGGGAGGTGAGCTCCCGGTCATCATCAACTAACAGGATTTTATTCATTGTTTAAATACCTCCGAGGCAGAAATTACGTCATCAAGGCCCGCTAATCCATGACTTTACGTTGTTTTACACCCCCTGACGCATGTTTGCAGCCTGAATCGTAGACTGTCTCTCGTTGAATCGCGACACAAACGTTTTGGGAGTATGTGATGCGCAATGTTATCGCTGCCGTCATGGCCTCAACGCTGGCGCTAAGTGCATATAGCCAGGCCGCTGAAGTCGTTACCAGCGTTAACTGGCTCCCCGGAGACGACGGGGGACAGCGCGGTAGCCAAAGCCATATGTTTGACGGCATAAGTTTAACCGAGCAGCAACGTCAGCAGTTACGGGATCTTATGCAACGGGCACGCCACGACAGGCTCCCCGTTAATGTTAGCGAAATGGAGACAATGCATCGCCTTGTCACCGCAGAAAATTTTGATGAAAACGCTGTGCGCGCTCAGGCAGAAAAGATGGCGCAGGAACAGGTTGCCCGCCAGGTCGAGATGGCTAAGGTTCGCAACCAGATGTACCACCTGCTTACGCCAGAGCAGCAAGCGGTTTTAAATGCTAAGCACCAGCAGCGTATGGATCAGTTGCGTGAGGTTGCAAGGATGCAGAAAGGCTCAGCGATGATGCTTTCGAGTAGTAGCAACACCCTGCAACCCCAGTAACAAACCCTGTTTTCCTTGCCATAGACACCATCCCTGTCTTCCCCCACATGATGTGGGGGTTTTTTTTGCCCTTTTTACGGTAAATCAACTCCTTCGCCTATCCCGTGAGCGTCACAAGTTCGGGTTATACTAAGCGAATTGCAGGAGAAGGAGCCTATATGAATCAATCTTATGGCCGGTTGGTCAGTCGCGCCGCTATCGCCGCGACGGCTATGGCCTCCGCGTTACTTTTGATCAAAATTTTTGCGTGGTGGTATACCGGTTCTGTCAGTATTCTGGCTGCGCTGGTGGATTCGCTGGTGGACATTGCCGCCTCGCTGACCAACCTGCTGGTGGTTCGCTATTCGCTACAGCCTGCTGATGAAGAACATACCTTTGGTCATGGCAAAGCGGAGTCGCTGGCGGCGCTGGCGCAAAGCATGTTTATCTCCGGCTCGGCGCTGTTCCTGTTTCTCACCGGCATTCAGCACCTGGTGCGTCCGGAGCCGCTGCAGGCCGCCGGCGTCGGGGTCGTCGTCACATTGATCGCCCTCGTTAGTACGCTGGCGCTGGTGACTTTCCAGCGCTGGGTGGTGCGAAAAACCCAGAGCCAGGCGGTGCGGGCGGATATGCTTCATTATCAGTCTGATGTTATGATGAACGGCGCCATTCTGGTGGCGCTGGGCCTCTCCTGGTACGGCTGGCATCGCGCCGACGCGTTGTTTGCCCTGGGGATTGGCATCTATATTTTATATAGCGCGCTGCGGATGGGCTATGAGGCGGTTCAGTCACTACTCGACCGCGCCTTGCCTGACGAGGAGCGTCAGGACATTATCACCATCGTGACCGCATGGCCCGGCATCCGCGGGGCGCACGATCTACGAACGCGGCAGTCAGGGCCGACCCGCTTTATTCAGATTCATTTGGAAATGGAAGATAACCTCCCGCTGGTGCAAGCCCACGTGATTGCAGACCAGGTGGAGCAGGCGATTCTGCGCCGTTTCCCGGGGTCCGATGTCATTATCCATCAGGATCCCAGCTCTGTGGTGCCAGCGGCGCAGCAGGGCTTTTTTGAGCGTTAGGTTATAGTCTGTAAACTCGATGTAAAAATGTGGGGCAGATCGGCATTTTTTGTATAAATTACCGCCGTTTGGTCTGACCTGAATCAATTCAGCTTGAGGCGTTTGATATACTATTGTCATTAGCGTCGTGCACTCCTGGTGAGGGAGCGCTTCAGGCAACAGAATTATTTTTTGCTTCCTAAGTTCAGAGGTAGTCATGATTAAGAAAATCGGTGTGTTGACAAGTGGCGGTGATGCGCCGGGCATGAACGCAGCAATTCGTGGCGTTGTGCGCGCGGCATTAACGGAAGGTCTGGAAGTTTTTGGAATCTATGACGGTTACCTCGGATTGTATGAAGACCGTATGGTTCAGCTCGACCGTTACAGCGTTTCCGACATGATCAACCGCGGCGGTACCTTCCTGGGCTCCGCTCGCTTCCCGGAATTCCGCGAAGAACACATCCGCGCTGTGGCTATCGAAAACATGAAGAAGCGCGGCCTGGACGCGCTGGTGGTTATCGGCGGTGACGGTTCCTATATGGGGGCGATGCGCCTGACCGAGATGGGCTTCCCATGCATCGGCCTGCCGGGCACTATCGACAACGATATCAAAGGCACTGACTACACCATCGGCTTCTTTACTGCCCTGAGCACCGTGGTGGAAGCGATTGACCGTTTGCGCGACACCTCCTCTTCGCACCAGCGTATCTCCGTGGTGGAAGTGATGGGCCGTTACTGTGGCGACCTGACCCTGGCGGCGGCGATTGCCGGCGGCTGTGAGTTCATCATGGTGCCTGAAGTGGAATATACCCGTGACGATCTGGTGGCAGAAATCAAAGCCGGTATCGCGAAAGGGAAAAAACACGCTATCGTGGCCATCACCGAGCACATGTGCGACGTTGACGAGCTGGCAAGCTACATCGAGAAAGAGACTGGCCGTGAAACTCGCGCCACCGTCCTCGGCCACATTCAGCGCGGCGGTTCCCCGGTTCCTTACGACCGCATCCTGGCTTCCCGCATGGGCGCCTATGCGATTGAGCTGCTGCTGCAGGGCCATGGCGGCCGTTGCGTCGGCATCCAGAACGAGAAGCTGGTGCACCACGACATAATCGATGCCATCGAGAACATGAAGCGTCCGTTCAAGAACGACTGGCTGGATTGCGCGAAGAAACTGTACTAAGTTACGCGCCGAATAAACAAAAGGCCTTCTCATGGAGAAGGCCTTTTTTATGGCGGAAGGTTTATTCGATATCCAGCGGGTCTTCCGACAGGATCATCCCGGTGTTATCGGCATACAGATGGTCGCCGGAGAAGAAAGTCACCCCGCCGAAATTGACGCGCACGTCGCTTTCGCCGATGCCTTCGCCAGCCGCGCCGACCGGAATCGCCGCCAGCGCCTGAATACCAATGTCCAGTTCCTCAAGGTCGTCAACCTGGCGCACCGCGCCATAGACCACCAACCCTTCCCATTCATTCTGGACGGCCAGACGCGCCAGGTCAGCGTCAATTAACGCGCGTCGTACTGAGCCGCCGCCGTCGATCAGGAGAATATGACCACGGCCATTCTGCTCGAGCAGATCGTAGAGCAACCCGTTATCCTCGAAACATTTAACCGTAATGATCTGTCCACCAAACGACGACCGTCCTCCAAAGTTAGAGAACAGCGGTTCCACGACGTTGACATCTTCCTGGTAGATGTCACAAAGCTCGGAAGTATCGTATTTCATAGGCTTAACGTTCAGTTGCTGCGAGAGTTTTTAGTATATCCCGCGAATCGCATTGTTGGCAAAATCATCAATTGTTAATTGATATTTGTCAGTTAAGCCATCAGCTTACTGGCAATAATTCCGATAACAAACAGCAGGTTGGTTAGTAAAGCCCCTTTGACCGTCTTTTCGAGCATTGGCCGCATCGCCAGCGGATCGGATTCGCGCAGGACGTAGCGCGCCTGTTTCACCAGCAGCGGCGTGGCGAGAATAAACAGCCAGCCCCAGGCTGAATGCAGCGCCAGCAGGTTAAACAGCGCCAGACACAGCAGGGCGCCGAGCAGCAGGCAGGCATGATAGCGGCGGGCATTGACCGGGCCCAGGCGCACGGCGAGGGTGTTCTTCCCGTTCTGCCGGTCGCTGTCGATATCGCGCAGATTATTGATGTTCAGCACGGCGGTCGCCAGCAGACCGCAGGCTGTCGCCGGCAGAAAAATGGCCGCTTCCACATTATGGGCTTGCAGATACCAGCTGCCGAGGACGCTCAGCCAGCCGAAGAAAACGAGTACTGAGATATCACCCAGACCAATATATCCATACGGACGGGTGCCCACCGTGTAGGTGATGGCGGCCACGATAGACAGGCCTCCCAGGGCGAGGAAGCCGATGAAATCGCCGACGCTCTGCCAGGCGGCGCACAGCAGCGCCAGACCAAACAGGCAGATGAGTACGACGGTGACGATCAGGGCGCGCTTCATCTGCTGGGGGGTAATCACCCCTTTCTGCATCCCGCGCAGCGGCCCGATGCGATCCGGTTTATCGCTCCCCTTAACCGCGTCGCCGTAGTCATTGGCGAGGTTGGAAAGAATTTGCAGCAAGCCGGCAGTGATCAGCGCCAGCAGGGCAACCCAGGGATCAAAATGGCCCTGCTCCCAGGCAAGGACGGTGCCAACAATAATCGCGGCAAATGCCAGCGGTAACGTTTTAGGACGCAGGCTTTCCAGCCACGCCTGTGAACGGCTGATATCAGTCATAGTTATTTTAGCCAATAAAAATGGGGGCGATAGCCCCCATCAACAGTGATGAAAATGCATTGCACCGGATTATAGGATAAAACGGCTCAGATCTTCATCTGCCACCAGAACATCCAGGTGTTTACTCACATATTCGGCATCGATAGTGACGGTCTGGCCGTTCATCTCGCTGGCATCATAGGAGATATCTTCCACCAGGCGCTCCAGCACGGTGTGCAGGCGACGCGCACCGATGTTCTCGGTGGTTTCGTTTACCTGCCATGCGGCCTGGGCGATGCGCTTGATGCCGTCTTCGGTGAATTCGATGTTCACCCCTTCGGTCGCCATCAGCGCCTTGTACTGCACGGTGATGGAGGCATTCGGCTCGGTCAGGATGCGCTCGAAGTCGTGGGTGGTCAGCGCCTTCAGCTCAACGCGGATCGGCAGACGCCCCTGCAGTTCCGGGATCAGATCGGATGGGCTGGCCACCTGGAATGCGCCGGAGGCGATAAACAGGATGTGGTCGGTCTTGACCATCCCATGTTTGGTGGAGACGGTGCAGCCTTCCACCAGCGGCAGCAGGTCGCGCTGTACGCCTTCGCGGGAGACGTCCGGGCCGGAGGTGTTGCCGCCGCGCTTACAGATTTTGTCAATTTCGTCGATAAAGACGATACCGTGCTGCTCTACAGCGTCGATGGCTTCCTGCTTCAGCTCTTCCGGATTGACTAGTTTGGCCGCTTCTTCTTCAATCAGCAGCTTCATCGCGTCTTTGATTTTCAGCTTACGCGGTTTCTGCTTCTGGCCGCCGAGGTTCTGGAACATAGACTGCAGCTGGCTGGTCATCTCTTCCATGCCCGGAGGGGACATGATTTCAACGCCCATCGGCGCCGCAGCGAGATCGATTTCAATCTCTTTATCGTCCAGCTGGCCTTCACGCAGTTTTTTACGGAACGCCTGGCGCGCTGCAGACGGTTCCTGCGACGGCTCAGTCTGGCCCCAGTTGTTCTTCGCCGGTGGGATCAGCACGTCAAGCACGCGCTCTTCCGCCAGCTCTTCCGCGCGGTAACGGTTCTTATCGATGGACTGCATGCGAACCATTTTGATCGCCGCATCGGTCAAATCGCGGATGATGGAGTCCACTTCTTTACCGACATAGCCCACTTCGGTGAACTTCGTCGCTTCAACTTTGATAAACGGCGCGTTAGCCAGTTTTGCCAGACGACGGGCGATTTCGGTTTTACCGACGCCGGTTGGGCCGATCATCAGAATGTTTTTCGGCGTGACTTCATGACGCAGCTCTTCGTTAAGCTGCATCCGACGCCAGCGGTTACGCAGGGCGATAGCAACAGAACGCTTGGCGGCGTCCTGACCGATAATGTGTTTGTCCAGTTCGCTGACAATTTCGCGTGGGGTCATTTCAGACATGGGAGATCCTTACGCTTTAGAAGGTAATTCTTCGATGGTGTGGAAATGGTTGGTATAGATGCAGATATCACCTGCAATATCCAACGCTTTCTCGGCGATGTCGCGCGCGCCCATATCGGTATTTTCCAACAGCGCGCGGGCCGCGGCCTGGGCGTAAGGACCGCCGGAGCCGATAGCAATCAAATCGTTTTCCGGCTGTACCACGTCACCGTTACCGGTGATGATAAGCGACGCGTTTTCGTCCGCGACGGCCAGCAGCGCTTCCAGTTTGCGCAACATCCGGTCAGTTCGCCAGTCTTTGGCCAGCTCAACGGCGGCCTTCACCAGATGGCCCTGGTGCATTTCCAGTTTACGTTCAAACAGTTCGAACAGCGTGAAGGCGTCGGCGGTGCCGCCAGCGAAACCGGCAATCACTTTGTCGTTGTACAGACGACGCACTTTCTTCACATTGCCCTTCATCACGGTGTTGCCCAGCGTGGCCTGGCCATCACCGGCAATAACAACATGGCCGTTACGGCGAACACTTACAATTGTAGTCACGAGCAGACCCCTTGGTTGCAAAAGCGGAACAGGGGCCCCGCGCTGTCCGCGGGGCCGAATGCAATTATAGATGGGGGGGATTTTGAGGGTTTCAACCCCTGGCGGCGAGACGAATGCAGTTCGCGTGTCCAGCCATCTTCAGGCGGGTGATCATCTCGTTGGCGCTTTCTTTGCCTTTCAACGGGCCAATAACCACGCGGTTCCAGCCGTTGTTAGTGGTAATGTGCGAAGCAAACCCTTCGAAAGCCAGCTGAGCGCGGACGGTTTCGGCCTGCTCGGCGCCTTTAAAAGAGCCGCACTGGATCATCCAGCTACGATCGTCTTTCTTCTCGGCGGTGGTTTTCGGCGCTTCTTCCACCCGAGTTACCGGCGCCGCGGCCTGGGTACGCGGCTGCGTGGTATTGGTATGCGCTGGCGTCTGCAGCAGATCCTGGTACGGCTGCTGGTTTGACGCGGTCTGCTTCGGTTGTTGCTGCTGAACCGGCTTCGGCTGCTGAACGCGCGGCGGCTGCTGTTGGACGGTCTGCGCCTGAGTCTGCGCCCACTGTTGCTGCTGCGCCTGCTGCTGTTGCTGCGCTAAACGCTGACGCTGAAGCGTCTGCTGGCGCTGCGCCGGCGTTTGTTCGTTCCACGGCACTTCGGTCAGCTGGGTCGGCTGCTGGCGCATATCGGCCTGCATCTGGGCGAGCAGCTGGCGCTGCTCGTCGGTCAGCTGTTCCGGTTTCATGACTTCGCCACCGGCGGTCGGTTCGGTCGGCGCGCGGACGCCAGGCTGGCGGCTTTCCAGCTCTTTAATATAGCGCCAGCGCTCTTCCGGTTTGGGCGGCAAGCCGTTGCCGGCGGCCTGGCGATTTTGCATCGCTTCCGCTTCTTCTTTCTTATGATGCGTAATGAAATAGAGGCCACCGATAAAGGCCACCAGCACAGCCGCCGCGATCGCCACCATCGCCGGTGAAATCGCCGGAAGGCTGCTTTGCTTATTCCTTGAGCTTCGGGTCGTGCTCTTTTTGCGCCGCGAAGAAGCCGGTTGGCTGCGGCGTACATAATCTCGTTGTGCCACTATCGTTTCGCTGTCTTATATTCGTTCGTCAGCCCGCCATGTTACTTAAGCGGCGGGCCTTTGACCAGAAGAGCAGGCCCGAAAGCCTGATGGTTATCGTCTGATTTTTTGCGTACTGCCGCGAACAATCAGTTCGCAATCGAGCAGACGCGAGCCGCTGTTCACGTTATGCCCCTGCATTTGCTCCAGTAATAGCAGCATTCCTTCACGGCCGATATCAAACCGTGGCTGTGAAACCGTGGTCAACGGCGGATCGCAAAATTCAGACAACGCGATGTTATCGAAGCCGACAATTGACAGGTCGTCCGGCACTTTCAGACCGCGACGTTTTGCCAGCGATAAGGCGCCCAGCGCCATCACATCGCTATGGCAAAAGACCGCCGTGGGCGGCACCGGCTGCGCCAGCAGCTGCTCCAGCGCATTGGCGCCGGCTTCGAAGGTAAAGTTGCCGCGAGCAATATAGTGCGGATCGACGGTGATACCGCTGCGGCGCAGCGCCTGCACATAACCCTGCAGGCGATAATGGCACAACGGCATATCTTCCGGGCCGGCGATACAGCCGATACGCTGATGTCCCAGCTCGTGGAGATAATTTACCGCGTTAAAGGCCGCCGTCAGGTTATCGATATGGACGGTGGGCAGCTCCAGCTCCGGCGCAAACTCATTCGACATGACCATTGGCGGCAAATTGCGCTGCTCTTCCACGCTGGCGTCAAACGGCAGGCGCGAGCTGAGCAGCACCATGCCGTCGATCTGCTTGGTGATGATAAGGTCGATAAAGGTTTTTTCTTTCTGATTCTGGTGGGCGCAATCGCCGATTAACACCAGATAGCCGTGCTCGGCGGCAGTGACTTCAATACCGCGGATCACTTCACTAAAGAAGGGATCGCAGATATCCGGGACGATCACGAGGATCGTCCGCGATTCGTTGCGCTTCATATTGCGTCCGAGCGACTGCGGTAAATAGCCGACTTCCAGCGCCGCCTGCTCGACCCGGTTACGGGTGGCTTGCGACACCTTATCAGGGTTCATCAACGCTCGGGACACGGTTGCCGTGGAAACGTTTGCCTTGAGGGCGACGTCTTTCATGGTGGCGGCAACCACTTGTTTTTTGGGCTTCACCTGGTTTCTCCTCGCTGAATGGCGCTGGCATTTCCCTTGGGCGCTAACTGCTGCATCATTTTTATCAGATAGTCGCGGCAGTGAGTTACAGAATTTTCATGAAAAACGTGATGCTTGTTAAATTTTTCGATCCGGCTCGCAAGAGAAGGCTTATCCTTCAATCGGATCGACATCCAGCACCCACTTCACTTTTCTCGCCTCCGGAAGCGTATTGATCAGCGCCAGCGTACCGCTAACGATATGTTGCAGACGCACCCGCGAAGGATGCTGCAGCAATATTTGCCAGCGCCAGCGGCCGCCGCGCTTTGGCGCCAGCGCCGGAACCGGACCGAGCACCCATAGCTTTTCGTCGGCCAGCGGGCTGGCCTGCAGCAGATTGCGCAGCTGTTGTAAAAACAGCGGCGCCTGCTGGTTGTTATGGTCTTCCGCACGAATCAGCACATGGCTGGTCCACGGCGGCAGCTGCATCGTCTGCCGCTCTGCCAGCGCCTGTTCGGCAAAGGCGTCGTAGCCTTTATACAGCAGGGTCTGCAGTAGAGGGTGTTCCGGATGGTGGGTTTGAAGAATGACCTCGCCCTGTTTTCCTGCCCGGCCCGCTCGTCCGGAGACCTGGGTATAAAGCTGAGCGAAACGCTCTGCGGAGCGGAAATCAGCGGAAAACAGCGCCCCGTCGACATCCAGTAGGGAGACGAGAGTGACGTCCGGGAAGTGGTGCCCTTTGGCCAGCATTTGGGTGCCAATCAGAATACGCGCCCCGCCGCGATGGACGGCGGCGAGATGCTCCTCCAGCGCTCCTTTGCGGCTGGTGGTATCGCGGTCGATACGCGAGATAGGCACCTCAGGGAACAGCGGCGCCAGGGCCTGCTCCAGCTGCTCGGTGCCGATCCCTACCGGCACCAGATGCGTGGAGCCGCAGGAAGGACACTGGCGCGGGATCGGGCGCTGGCTGTCGCAATGGTGGCAGCGCAGATGGTGCTGCGCCTGGTGCAACGTATAGTAACTGTCGCAGCGCGGGCATTCCGCTATCCAGCCGCAATCGTGGCACAGCAGCGCTGGCGCAAAGCCGCGGCGGTTAAGAAACAGGATCACCTGGTTATCCGCTTGCAGGTGCTGGCGCATACGGCTAATCAGCGCGGGAGACAGGCCCGCCTGCAGCGGTTGCCCTTTGAGATCGAGCACGTGCTGCTGGGCCGGGCGCGCATTGCCCGCGCGTTTGCTTAAGGTTAACTGGCGGTATTTACCCTGGCGGACGTTATGCAGAGTCTCCAGCGCCGGCGTCGCCGAGCCGAGAATTATCGGGATCTGCTCGCTGTGGGCGCGCCATACCGCCAGGTCGCGGGCATGGTAGCGCCAGCCTTCCTGCTGCTTGTAGGAGCTGTCATGCTCTTCGTCGATGACGATGACGCCGAGATCTTTAAATGGGGTAAACAGCGAGGAGCGGGTGCCGATCACAATGGCCGCTTCGCCATTTTTCGCCTTCAGCCAGGCCGAGAGACGTTCGCTGTCATTGAGCCCGGAGTGCAGCACTTCCACCGGCGCGTTAAAGCGCTGGCGAAATCGGGCGATGGTTTGCGGCGTCAGGCCGATCTCCGGCACCATCACCAGCGCCTGGCGCCCCTGCGCCAGCACATTCTCCAGCACGCTCAAATAGACTTCCGTTTTCCCGGAGCCGGTAATACCCGCCAGCAGCCAGGCGGAGAAACGATCGGCGGCGCTGTGGATCGCCCCGACGGCGGTGGCCTGCTCGGTATTCAGGCGCAGGCGTTCGCCGGCAACCGAATACGCGCTGCGCCAGTCGGTGAGGGCGGGCGCTTCGCAGGCCAGTTCCGCCAGCCCTTTGCCGCGCAGCGCCTGCAGCGCCGCTTCATTGAATTCCAGTTCGCCAACCTGATGACGCCAGATTTTGCCCTGGCGCAGCGCCGCCAGCGCCTGCTGCTGCTTCCGGGAGCGTTTCAGACCGTTAAGGTCGACAACCTGCCCCTGCTCGGTGGCGAACCAGTACCACAGCGGCGTGGCGCTGGCGGGTTTGCCCTGGCGCAGCATAACGGGTAATGCATGGAACAGCACATCGCCGATCGGGTGATGGTAATACTCAGCCGCCCACATCAGCAGTCGCCAGACAGTCGTGGAGAAGACCGGCTCGTTGTCCAGCGCTTCGGCGACCGGTTTTAGCTCATCCAGCGGCAGTTCGCTGCGCTCGCTCACCGCCGCGACAATGCCGATCCGCTCCTGTTTGCCGAACGGCACCCGCACCCGACAGCCCGCTTTGACCGCCATGCCTTCAGGCAGCAGGTAGTCAAAAGTGCGCGGTAGCGGAACGGGTAGGGCAACGTGGGCGACGGACATGTCATCTTCCTGACTTGAAATCTGGCGGGATAGTATACACATTACGATAAGGCGGCGCGGATCAGTTTGCATATGCTGGTCAAATTCTGTATGATTCGCCGCCTTTGATGCGCTTTATATCGCATTGAAGATTGACCATTACCGCGTGCTTCACGCTGTCAGCAGCGTAGAAGGCGACGGGAAATTACTAATATCGCGTGGTGTCTGGCGTTAGGGCTGGAAGAGCGACGCGGCCTTAACTGAGGTTCTCCCATGAAAAAAGGTATTCACCCAAATTACGACGAAATTACTGCTACCTGTTCTTGCGGTAATGTCATGAAAATCCGCTCCACCGTTGGTCACGACCTGAACCTCGACGTGTGCGGCAAATGCCACCCGTTCTTCACCGGCAAACAGCGTGATGTTGCTACCGGTGGCCGTGTTGACCGCTTCAACAAGCGCTTCAGCATCCCGGGCAGCAAGTAAGTTGCCAGAAGAAGCCGCCTCAGGGCGGCTTTTTTGTCTCTCCCGCCTGCCTGGGCGGGAAAGAAAAAAGGGCGGAAGATTATTCCGCCCTTTTTATCGTCTCAGTATTCCCACGTATCCGGGTCGATTCCCAGTTCACGCATAATCGCTTTCGCCGCTTCCGGGATCTCATCGCTGCGCTCTTTACGCAGGTCTTCATCGTTAGGCAACGGTTGTCCGGTAAAGGCATGCAGAAACGCTTCGCACAGCAGCTCGCTGTTGGTCGCGTGACGCAGGTTATTCACCTGACGACGCGTGCGTTCATCGGTGAGGATTTTTAACACCTTCAGAGGAATGGAAACCGTAATTTTCTTTACTTGTTCACTCTTCTTACCGTGCTCAGCGTATGGGCTGATATATTCGCCGCTCCATTCAGCCATGAGATACCTTAATCCTCTGTTTATTAGTGAAGGGCCAGAATATTCCGCCCGGGCTATAATTGCGCGTAGTTTACCGTATGCGCGGGCTTTCTGACATGAGATAAGCCGCCGACGACGTGCGCTAATGCATATAATTTTAACGGCTATTTGCACTTTGCTCAATCTATACGCAAAGAAGTTTAGATGTCCAGATGTATTGACGTCTATTGTGACAATGATTACTCTGGAGCCTGACTTTTCACCGATTCAGCCCAGGAACTTCCCAACATGACGCGTAAACAGGCCACCATCGCAGTGCGTAGCGGTTTAAATGACGACGAGCAGTACGGTTGCGTTGTCCCGCCGATTCACCTCTCCAGTACCTATAACTTCACCGGCTTTAATGAACCGCGCGCCCACGACTACTCCCGTCGTGGCAATCCGACGCGCGATGTGGTGCAGCGCGCCTTAGCGGAGCTGGAGGGCGGCGCCGGCGCGGTGCTGACCAATACCGGAATGTCGGCGATCCTGCTGGTGACGACGGTGTTCCTTAAACCGGGCGATCTGCTGGTGGCGCCGCACGACTGCTACGGCGGCAGCTACCGTCTGTTCGACAGCCTGGCGAAGCGCGGCTGCTATCGCGTCCAGTTTGTCGATCAAAGCGATGAGCAGGCGCTGCGGGCGGCGCTGGCGGAAAAACCGAAGCTGGTGTTGGTGGAAAGCCCAAGTAATCCATTGCTGCGGGTGGTGGATATTGCGAAAATCTGTGGTCTGGCGCGTGAGGCCGGGGCAATTAGCGTGGTGGACAACACCTTCCTGAGCCCGGCGTTGCAAAACCCGCTGGCGCTGGGCGCCGATCTGGTGCTGCATTCCTGTACCAAATACCTCAATGGTCACTCCGATGTGGTGGCCGGGGTGGTGATTGCCAAAGATCCAACAACTGTCACCGAACTGGCATGGTGGGCGAATAATATTGGCGTCACCGGCAGCGCCTTCGACAGCTATCTGCTGTTGCGCGGGCTGCGGACGCTGTCTCCACGGATGGAAGTGGCGCAGCGAAATGCCCTGGCGATCGTTGAGTATCTGAAAACCCAGCCGCTGGTGAAAAAGCTGTATCATCCATCGCTGCCGGAAAACCAGGGGCATGAAATTGCGGCGCGTCAGCAAAAAGGTTTTGGCGCAATGTTAAGCTTCGAGCTTGACGGTGACGAGCAGACGCTGCGCCGTTTTCTGAGCGGGCTGTCGCTGTTTACACTGGCGGAATCGCTGGGGGGCGTTGAAAGCCTGATTTCCCATGCGGCAACGATGACGCATGCCGGCATGGCGCCTGAAGCGCGTGCCGCCGCCGGAATTTCAGAAACGCTCCTGCGTATATCGACCGGTATTGAAGATGGTGAAGATTTAATTGCCGACCTGGAAAATGGCTTCCGGGCAGCAAACGAGGAATAAAGATGAGTGTGATTGCGCAGGCAGGGGCGAAGGGTCGTCAGCTGCACAAATTTGGTGGGAGTAGTTTAGCGGATGCGAAATGTTACCTGCGCGTCGCGGGGATCATGAAGGAGTATTCGCAGGCGGGGGATATGATGGTCGTCTCCGCCGCTGGCAGCACCACCAACCAGCTGATCAGCTGGCTTAAGCTTAGCCAGAGCGATCGCCTTGCTGCGCATCAGGTTCAGCAGTCGCTTCGCCGCTATCACACCGAGCTGATTGGCGGTCTGCTGGAGCCTGCGGCGGCGGATACGTTGATAGCCGCCTTTATCCACGACCTTGAGCGTCTGGCTGGTCTGCTGGACGGCGGGGTTTCCGAAGCGGTCTATGCGGAAGTGGTCGGCCATGGGGAAGTGTGGTCCGCGCGCCTGATGGCGGCGGTTCTCAACCAGCTGGGTATGGAAGCCGCCTGGCTGGACGCGCGCGCGTTCCTGCGCGCGGAACGCGCCGCGCAGCCGCAGGTGGATGAGGGATTATCTTACCCACTGCTGCAGCAGCTGATGGCGCAGCATCCTAACAAACGTCTGGTGGTGACCGGCTTTATCTCCCGCAACCAGGCCGGCGAAACCGTCCTGCTGGGCCGTAACGGGTCTGACTACTCTGCCACCCAGATCGGCGCGCTGGCGGGCGCCTCCCGGGTCACTATCTGGAGTGACGTTGCCGGGGTGTACAGCGCGGATCCGCGCAAGGTGAAAGACGCCTGCCTGCTGCCGCTGCTGCGTCTGGACGAAGCCAGCGAGCTGGCGCGCCTGGCCGCGCCGGTGCTCCATGCCCGCACGCTACAGCCGGTTTCCGCCAGTGATATCGATCTGCAGTTACGCTGCAGCTACACGCCGGAACAGGGTTCCACGCGCATTGAGCGCGTGCTGGCCTCCGGTACCGGCGCACGGATTGTCACCAGCCATGACGACGTCTGCCTGGTGGAGTTCCAGGTGCCGGCCGGTCACGATTTCAAACTGGCGCATAAAGAGCTGGACGCTCTGCTCAAACGCGCCCAGCTGCGCCCGTTAGCCGTTGGCGTCCATGCCGACCGTAAGCTGCTGCAGTTCTGCTATACCTCCGAGGTGGCCGACAGCGCGCTGAAATTGCTCGATGAAGCCGGTCTGCCGGGCGAGCTGCGTCTGCGTCAGAAGCTGGCGCTGGTGGCGATGGTGGGCGCGGGAGTCACCCGTAACCCGCTGCACTGCCACCGTTTCTGGCAGCAGCTCAAAGGGCAGCCGGTGGAGTTCACCTGGCAGTCTGAAGAGGGGATCAGCCTGGTGGCGGTGCTACGCGCCGGGCCGACGGAAAGCCTGATCCAGGGGCTGCATCAGTCCTTGTTTCGCGCCGAAAAGCGTATTGGCCTGATGCTGTTCGGCAAAGGGAACATTGGTTCCCGCTGGCTGGAGCTTTTCGCCCGTGAACAAACTACGCTCTCGGCGCGTACCGGTTTCGAGTTTATTCTCGCCGGCGTAGTCGACAGTAAACGCAGCCTGCTGAATTACGACGGGCTGGATGCCAGCCGGGCGCTGGCTTTCTTCAACGATGAAGCGGTGGAGCAGGATGAAGAGTCGCTGTTCCTGTGGATGCGCGCGCACCCGTATGATGATTTAGTGGTGCTGGACGTCACCGCCAGCGAACAGCTGGCCGACCAGTATCTTGATTTTGCCAGCCATGGCTTCCACGTCATTAGCGCCAACAAGCTGGCGGGCGCCAGCAGCAGTGATAAATATCGTCAGATCCACGACGCGTTTGAGAAGACGGGGCGCCACTGGCTATATAACGCCACCGTGGGCGCCGGCTTGCCGGTGAACCATACGGTGCGCGACCTGATCGACAGCGGCGATACTATTCTCGGCCTGAGCGGTATCTTCTCGGGAACGCTCTCCTGGCTGTTCCTGCAGTTCGATGGCACCGTGCCGTTCACCGACCTGGTGGATCAGGCGTGGCAGCAGGGGCTGACCGAGCCGGATCCGCGCGTCGATCTGTCCGGTAAGGATGTGATGCGTAAGCTGGTGATCCTCGCGCGGGAAGCGGGCTATGACATCGAACCGGATCAGGTGCGTGTGGAATCACTGGTGCCGGCGCACTGTGAAGAGGGGTCGGTCGATCACTTCTTTGAGAATGGCGAAGAGTTGAACGAGCAGATGCTGCAGCGTCTGGAAGCGGCCCGCGAGATGGGACTGGTGCTCCGCTACGTGGCGCGCTTTGATGCCAACGGCAAAGCACGCGTCGGTGTGGAAGCGGTACGCGAAGAGCACCCGCTGGCGGCGCTGCTGCCGTGCGATAACGTGTTTGCCATCGAAAGCCGCTGGTATCGCGATAACCCGCTGGTGATCCGCGGGCCAGGCGCCGGGCGCGATGTGACCGCCGGGGCGATCCAGTCGGATATTAACCGCCTGGCGCAGCTGCTGTAAGCGTCGCGTTATACTCTTGAACCAGTGAGACCACTATTTGCGTTACGCGCCCTGCGGAATACAGGGCGCTCTGCGCAAACGCGGGTCTGTTTTTCAGCCATATTGTAAACCGTCGGCTGGCCGCAAGGTCTGGTAGAAAGGCGTTCTCTTCTGCAGTGCCGGCAAGCCGGCAGACCATTTTCTGATTCTCTTCCTGCGTCCAACGCTGCCATGAATTTTGCCACCAGCCATGATGGGTTTTCCCCTGTAGCTGCCACGGAGCCGGGCTGGCTGGGTTCCTTATCTCTTCTTCCACATACCATAGATCGCCTTGCCGCTGACGAAAAAGCGGCGCCCAGGCAACGATCGCCGCGCCGCGTAAAAAGCATTCATGCGCAATAACGTGCGTTTTCACCTCTGGAAACCGCTGGCTGAGCAGTTTGAAATGACCGTGCGCGGCGATAACCGGGCGCAATATATTGCCGCGGGCATGGCGCTTTTGCATTGCGCTGCCGTACTGGATTTCATCGAACTGACTGCGTTGTAAAAAGCGCATTTCAGTGAGAGAAATACGTTGAATAATATCGTCAGTCTCCTCCCTGTCGGCTTGTCCGCCGCGCCAGTGATAGCGTAATGATTCGCCTACCGCGAAAGGAGTGAAATTAGAGGTAAGATGAATAACATTACCGCGCACGGCATCAAAGCTTAATAAAAAATAGAGCTTTTGCCCGGCGGCATTACCCTGGAATAGCGCTATCAACGGTACGCTGCAAATACGTCGTGGGGCTTCAATTGGGGCGATGTGTGGGAATTTTGGCGTCCAGACCTTTTTACAGTGGCGGCACTGAAGGCGTTGCGTACCCTGCGGATTGCGGCCGTAGCGAATAATATCCCGCTGATAGCATACCGGGCAAAAATAGCCGTAGCGGCGGGCATGATCCGTCAGATAAGCCGCCAGCCAGGGGCGGAATTCCCGTTCGTTAAACAGGGGGGGATAGCTGCCGCAGGCTGCGCAGTAGAGCGCCGGGTAGCCCAGCCGAAAATTCGGGAAATGATACTCAGCCGCAGACGGTAAACCTAAATTGCGGCAGCCAAAAGTTTTACAGGCGTTAATGGTAAAGAGAGTATCCACTGGCAGGTCAATACCAACGATTTTTACAGGTCGTTAATTTTGTCCTGCTCAGGTTGCATACAACTGTGAATGCTCTCACATAAAAAAGTCTTTCAGAACGTAACTTAGCGGTTCTTTATCACTCTGAAAGGAACTCCGATGAAACTAAAAACAATGAGCGCAGCACTTCTGTTAACTTTGCCTTTCTGGGCCTGCGCCAAAGATGTCACCATAATTTATACCAACGATCTTCATGCCCATGTCGAACCTTATAAAGTGCCATGGATTGCGGATGGTAAACGAGATATTGGCGGTTGGGCGAATATCACGACGATGGTGAAACAGGAAAAAGCGAAAAATAACGCGACCTGGTTTTTTGATGCCGGAGATTATTTTTCCGGGCCTTACATCAGTAGCCTGACGAAGGGCAAAGCGATAATCGATATTATGAATACGATGTCCTACGATGCGGTGACTATCGGTAATCATGAGTTCGATCACGGCTGGGATAATACGTTGCTTCAGCTTAGCCAGGCGACATTCCCGATTGTTCAGGGCAATATTTTTTATCAGAACAGCGATAAATCGTTCTGGGATAAGCCCTATACCATTATCGAAAAAGATGGCGTGAAAATTGGCGTGATTGGCCTGCACGGCGTGTTTGCTTTTAATGACACCGTTTCTGCCGCGACGCGAGTGGGTATCGAAGCGCGCGATGAGGTGAAATGGCTACAGCATTATATCGATGAACTTAACGGTAAAGTGGATCTGACCGTGGCCCTGATCCATGAAGGCGTCCCGGCGCGTCAGTCGAGCCAGGGGGGAACCGATGTGCGTCGTGCGCTGGATAAAGATATTCAGACTGCGGGTCAGGTGAAAAGCCTGGACGTTTTAATTACCGGCCATGCTCACGTTGGCACACCGGAGCCCATTAAAGTGGGTAATACGTTGATCCTTTCTACCGATAGCGGCGGCATCGATGTGGGTAAACTGGTGCTGGATTATCAGGAGAAACCGCACCAATTCACGGTGAAGCACTTTGAGCTGAAGACGCTTTATGCCGATGAGTGGAAGCCTGATCCGCAGACAAAACAGGTCATCGACGGCTGGAATAAGCAACTTGATCAACTGGTGCAGCAGGTCATTACACAATCGCCCGTTGAACTGACCCGTGCGTATGGCATCTCTTCGCCGTTGGGCAATCTTGCCGCTGACGCCTTGCTGTTGGCAGCAGGTAGGAGTACGCAGATGGCGTTAACCAACTCGGGCGGGATCCGGAATGAGATCCCCGCCGGGGCGGTGAGCATGGGCGCCGTTATCAGCACCTTCCCATTTCCCAACGAGCTGGTCACCATGGATCTAACCGGGAAGCAGTTGCGTAGCCTGATGGAGCATGGCGCCGGGTTGAGCAACGGCGTGCTGCAGGTCTCCCGGGGACTGGAAATGATGTATGACAGCAGCAAACCTGTGGGCCAGCGCGTTGTGTTATTCAGGCTAAACGGTAAACCGATTGACGATACGACGGTTTACCATATTGCCACCAACAGCTTCCTTGCAGATGGCGGCGATGGTTTTGTCGCGTTTACCGAGGGGCAGGCGCGTAATACCTCCGGCGGCTATTACGTTTCAAATGCGGTCGTAGACTATTTCAAAGCCGGGCAAAAGATAACGGATGAGCAGCTTAACGGGCAGCGCGTTGTCGATGTGAAGAAATAAGTTTTTAAGGCCGGGCAGTCAGCCCGGCCTTAAGCGATCAGTGGGCCGCAAATACCGCCCTGGCGGCAAACAGGCCGTTGAGGGCCGCCGGGAATCCGGCATAGACTGCCATCTGCATGATCGCTTCCGTAATCTCCTCTTGCGTCAGGCCGACGTTTAATCCCGCGGCAATGTGTACTTTCAGCTGTGGCTCGGCGTTACCCAACGCCGTGAGCGCGGCGATGGTGGCGATTTCCCGGCTGCGTAAATCGAGCCCTGGCCTGGCGTAAATATCGCCGAAGGGGAACTCAATCAGATAGCGGGCGAAATCGGGGGCGATATCCCGCAGGCTGTCGACGACAGCTTCCCCGCCCTTACCATCCACCCGCTGAAGCATTTCCTGACCGATGATATAACGTTCGCTGGACATCGTTTTTCCCTCTCTGTGATGGTGCGTTAAGAGGAAGGGTAGGGAAGTGTGCCGGACTTGAGTAATACCCTTTTCGTGATACCTTTTCAGTATGACAACTTCAAGATTACATTCTCTGGATATTCGCCTGCTGCGCGCCTTTGCCGTGGTAGCGGAGGAAAATAACATCAGCCGGGCGGCGCAGCGGTTATTTATCTCGCAGCCGCCGCTGACCCGCCATATCCGCCATCTGGAAGCGCAGCTGGGGGTGACGCTGTTTCAGCGCCATAGCAAAGGCCTGATCCTGACCGACGCGGGTAAAGAGGTGCTGGAGATGATTCAACCTCTGCTGGCGCTCCAGGAACGCACGCTGGCGGCATTGAGTGAGCTCGCCGTTCACTCGCCGCAGGCTCTACGTCTGGGCGTGACGACGGCCTTCGAACAGGGCATTTTCGCCGCCGTTGAGGCTGCGCTGAGCGAACATACCCGCGCGTTGCATATCACCCGCCACGCCTCACCGGCGCTGGCTCAGCAGGTACGCAAAGGCAAACTCGATGCGGCGCTGGTCGCGCTGCCGCTCAATACTGAAGGGCTGCACCTGCACCCATTGCCGTATCATGAGCCGCTCATTGCGGCATTACCGGCCTCCTGGCCGGAAGCCGGCAGGCCAGGGCTGACGTTAAGCGCGCTCAATCATCGGCCGCTGTTCTGGTTTAAACGCGAGCGTAATCCTGGTTTCTTTGACTACACGCGCCGCATTTTCGACCGGGCTGGCTATGCCCCGACGTATGTGGAAGAGCCGGCCGAGCATGATGTGCTGCTGGCGCGTATTGCGCGCGGGGAAGGCATGATCCTGCTGCCGGCGTCCTTTTCCGCGATTCAGCGTCAGGGGGTGGCGTTCTGCCCGGTGGCTGAGGGCGACGCGATGCCGTTAAGCCTTGGGGTGATTTATCCGCCTCACCAGGCAGAGTCCGTGCAGCAATGGCTTTCTCTGCTGGATGGCATTCTGGCGACTGGCTAGTCTCAGGCTGACTCGCGAGCCACCTTATATTGCCCACCGAGCCGCTTCCTGTGCGTGGCCAGGTGATCGGAAGATGAAATTTTTTCATGTAGGTGACCTATTCCTCACTCTTTACGCAGATTTTTCTATTGACGCCCGCGCGCTTTTCCGTCATTTTTACATCTGGACGTCTAAACGTATAGAAGTTCGCAATATAACAGCCATTACATGCGATTGATGAGGTAAGGTATGAGCTTTTTTCACGCCAATCAGCGGGAAGCCCTGAATCAGAGCCTGGCGGAAGTCCAGGGCCAGATTAATGTGTCTTTTGAATTCTTTCCGCCGCGCACCAGTGAAATGGAGCAAACCCTGTGGAAATCCATCGATCGCCTGAGCAGTCTGAAACCGAAGTTTGTTTCGGTAACCTATGGCGCGAACTCTGGCGAGCGCGATCGCACCCACAGCATCATCAAAGGCATTAAAGAGCGAACTGGTCTGGAAGCAGCGCCGCACCTGACCTGTATCGATGCCAGCCGCGATGAGTTGCGCACTATCGCTCAGGATTACTGGAACAACGGTATCCGCCATATCGTCGCCCTGCGCGGCGACCTGCCGCCGGGCAGCGGTAAACCGGATATGTACGCCGCCGATCTGGTGACGTTGCTGAAAGAGGTAGGCGATTTTGATATCTCTGTCGCCGCGTATCCGGAAGTGCATCCGGAGGCGAAAAGCGCGCAGGCGGATTTACTGAACCTGAAACGCAAAGTAGAAGCAGGGGCCAACCGCGCGATCACCCAGTTCTTCTTCGATGTGGAAAGCTACCTGCGTTTTCGCGATCGCTGCGTCTCGGCAGGCATCGACGTGGAAATCATTCCCGGTATCCTGCCGGTCTCCAACTTTAAACAGGCGAAAAAGTTTGCGGATATGACCAATGTCCGTATCCCGGTGTGGATGTCAAAAATGTTCGAAGGGCTGGATAACGACGCCGAAACCCGTCAACTGGTGGGGGCGAATATCGCCATGGACATGGTGAAGATCTTAAGCCGGGAAGGGGTCAAGGATTTCCACTTCTACACCCTGAACCGCGCCGAGATGAGCTACGCCATCTGCCATACGCTGGGCGTACGCCCGGCCTGAGTTTTCATTAACGTTTAGTGCGATGGCGAAGCCGGTATTCGCCATCGCTTTTTTTTGCCCAAAACGCTGATACAGGTCAGGGGAGAGCAGAAGATAAAGCGCGTATAGTGCCAGCCTGATAATTGACAGGGATGGGTTATGCAATGGCAAGGAAGAGCGATCCACTGGCGTTTGGCGGTTTGGCGTTATTAACGCTGATCTGGAGCTTTAGCTGGATCGCGATGAAGCAAGTGACGAGCTATATCGGCGCTTTTGACTTCACGGCGCTGCGCTGTATTTTTGGCGCCGTGGTGCTATGGATAGTGATGTTGATCCGCGGTAAAGCGCTCAAGCCGACGCCTTTCGGCTACACCCTGGCGATCGCGTTATTGCAAACCTGCGGCATGGTCGGTCTGGCACAGTGGGCGCTAATGAGCGGTGGCGCCGGTAAAGTGGCGATCCTGAGTTATACCATGCCATTCTGGGTAGTGGTGATGGCCGCGTTATTCTTAGGTGAGCGCATGCGGCGATGGCAGTATATCGCCATCGGGGTGGCATGCGTGGGCCTGATACTCGTACTTCAGCCTTGGCAACTCGATTTTACCTCCCTGAAAAGCGCCTTGCTGGCGATCCTCTCCGGCGTGAGCTGGGGGGCAGGTGCGATCGTCGCGAAGCGTATGTATACCCGGTATCCGCAGGTTGATTTGCTGGCACTAACGACATGGCAGATGCTATATGCCGCCGTAGTAATGAGCGTAGTGGCCTGGCTCGTCCCGCAACGAGCGGTAGACTGGCAGCCCGACGTTTTCTGGGCCCTGGCTTACAGCGCAATCCTTGCAACGGCGCTGGCCTGGAGTCTGTGGCTTTTTGTACTGCGTAATTTACCGGCAAGTATAGCCGGTCTGAGTACGCTGGCCGTACCGGTCTGTGGCGTGCTATTTTCCTGGTGGCCACTACATGAAAATCCAGGAAAGGTGGAAGGTTGTGGCATTGCGTTGATAGTACTGGCGTTGGCGATGATCAGTATCAAGAGACGAGGGGCATAGCCTGCTCCGGCCTGCAGAGATGCATAAAAAACACCCGGCTGTCGCCGGGTGTTTTGCTCTGGTTTATTCCCATTCCTGCAGGAAGCGCTGACCATACTGGTCGGCCACCAGCAGCGCGGCGTAGACCTGGTCGGAATCAACGCCGCCCGGCATATTGTGAATGGTTTCGCCTTCAGCGCAGGCGGCTTCCGCCACCAGACGCATTTTGGTCGGGATATCACCTTTGATATCCAGCTGCGCCAGGGTGATCGGCAGCCCAACGCTGTGGCACAGCGCGGCGACGGTCTCTATTTCGTCCACCGGCGCATTTTCCAGCACCAGCTGCGTCAGGGTTCCGAACGCCACTTTTTCCCCGTGATAATAGTGATGGGCGTCAGGGATGGCCGTCATGCCGTTATGAATCGCGTGCGCCGCCGCGAGACCACCGCTTTCGAAACCCACGCCGCTCAGATAGGTGTTGGCTTCCACCACCCGCTCCAGCGCCGGGGTGACCACGTGCTGTTCGGCGGCCAGCATCGCTTTTTCACCCTCTTCGAGTAAGGTGTTGTAGCATAGCTCGGCCAGCGCCAGCGCCGCCTGGGTGCACTTCCCGCCCGCCATGGTGGTGGCGCCGCTACGGGAGCAGGCGCGGGCTTCGAACCAGGTAGCCAGCGCATCGCCAATCCCGGCGGCCAGCAGGCGGGCCGGCGCGCCGGCAACGATCTGCGTATCGACAATGACCATGTTGGGGTTGCGCGGCAGCATCAGGTAGCTGTCGAATTCCCCTTCGTCGGTGTATATCACCGACAGCGCGCTGCACGGCGCATCGGTGGAGGCGATGGTGGGGGCGATCGCCACCGGCACATTCATAAAGTGGGCCAGCGCTTTCGCGGTATCCAGGGTTTTGCCACCGCCGATCCCCAGCACGGCGGTGCACTTCGCGTTGCCGGCGATATCGCGTAGGCGGTTGATTTCATTATGCGAACACTCACCGCCAAACGGCGCGATTTCGGCCGCCAGGCCAGCGTCGGCCAGGCTTTTACGCAGCATCTCTTCCGCAAACCCCAGGACGAACTTATCACCGACCACCAGCCAGCGCTCGGCCAGCGGTTTCAGATAGTCGCCGAGGCGCTTGATGGCGCCTGCGCCCTGGATATATTTGCCTGGTGATTGAATAATGCGATCCATTTCGATTCCTCCTCGATGACCGTGACGCCGCCCGCAGGCGGCTCGCGGATCCGGTTACAGATTCAGCGTGCCAAAGGCGTTATTCCAGTCTTGTTCAAACTTCTCTATGGCTGACTCTACCGCAGGGGTGCCGAGCATTTGTTGCGCTACATCTAGTGGAAGGGTGATTGCTTCGCAGCCAGCCAGCAGACAATCCAGCGCCTGGCGTGGCGTTTTGAAGCTTGCCGCCAGAACTTTGCTCTCGGGCGCATGCATTTCCAGCAGGGATTGCAGCTCCTGCACCATGCGGATGCCGTCCCCGCCCTGGGCGTCGACGCGGTTAACGTAAGGCGCGACGTACTTTGCGCCGGCCAGCGCGGCCAGCAGGCCTTGCGAAGCGCTGTAGACGGCGGTGCCAAGGGTCGGGATGCCTTCTTTCTTCAGCAGTTTGATAGCGGCGAGCCCTTCGGCGGTGACCGGGATTTTGACCACAATGCCCGGCACGGAATTGCTCAGACGTTTGGCCTCTTCCACCATGCCCTGCGCGTCGCGGCTCATGGTCTGCGCGAAGAGGGTGCCCTTCGGACCGACGGCTTTTTGCAGGCGCGGCAGCACATCCCAGACCGGGACTTTACCGGCGGCGATAATGCTCGGGTTGGTGGTTACCCCGGCCAGCGGGTAGATGCGGGCCAGGCGTTCCACTTCGGCGACGTTGGCGGTATCCAGATAGAGTTCCATTGTGTTTTCCTCAATGCTTAATTCGGTGCTGTCGTTGAGGTAAGCATACGGCTTTCGTTCGAAGGATCGCCAGATGACAAATTTGCCAAAAACTGGATAAATGTACGCATCGTGATTAAGGATGATTTAGATCACATTTATCGGTGCTGGCTGGGATGGGAGGTAACTATAGCGCGCACAAAAGTCAGGTTTAACACACAAAAATCTAGTTTTTTACCGGGGATGCTTTTTCCGTCAGCTGGCTATGGTACTGGCGGCGGTATTCAGACGGCGAGCGTTCCGTAGTTTTGCGGAACAGGCGGCAGAAGTAGTTGCTGTCGGCGAAGCCGCAGGCGTGGGCGATGTCTTTCACTTTCATATCGTGGCCCTTCAGCAGCATACGGGCCTGTTCGAGACGAATATGGTTTAGATATTCATTGAAGCCCATTGGCCCACATTTCTGGAACAGATGGGAAAGATAGTTGGGAGAGAGGTAGAACGCCTGGGCCACCGATTCCCGGCTCAGCGGTTCCGCATAATGGATGTCCATATATTGGCGGATCGCTTCGAACAACGCCTGGCTGCGCGAGGAGGTTTGCGCCTGGCTGCCGAGAAGATCATGGCAGTGGCTGAGCAGGCTGACGACGATGCTGCGGGCGGTTTGCTGCTCCTGCGGTTGCATCCGGAGTTCATTGAGCGCCTGCAGCAGAAATGATCCGACGCGCGGCCCGCGGCGCAGCGCCTGCCGCTTGTCGACAACAGTTATCGCCTTGCCATTCCAGTGCTGCAGCGAGCACTCCAGCTGCTGCTTAGCGAACAGGATGCTTAACAGCAGGCAAGGCGCTTGCCACTGCGGGCAGTTCCAGCTATCGCCAGGGATATAGAGCACGTCATGGGCCTCAAGGAGCGGGGCGTTATCGCCGAGCGCCTGGTCGGGCAACTGCCCATCGAGGAGGATATTCAGACGGGGAAAATCCACCTGCACCACCGGCTCAGCAGGCGAGCGCGTCTCGCCGGCGAAATAAACCCGGCCGAGGCTGGTCTGCTTTTTTAGCAATGCATCAATAAGTTGATTGATATCGTTGTCCATCATTCTTCCGTTCAGCGCATCACCCTTTTCATCATACCGGACATTATTCCAGCGGTAAAAGCGCTTGCCTGTCGCTCTTGCCTCCCAGATAAGATATGTTATATCGTAACAATTTGTCGCCATTGATAGCAAACTCAGGAGAGAGTAATGACCAGAAAGATCCCCCTGCTGGCCTTAGGATTCGGCATGGCTTTAGCCAGCGCCCAGGCGTTCGCCCACGGCAACCATAGCCATGGCCCGGCGTTAACCGAAGTGGAGCGTCAGGCCAGCGAAGGCATTTTTGCGGATAAAGATGTGCAGGACCGCGCGCTGAGCGACTGGGAGGGCGTCTGGCAGTCGGTGAACCCGTATCTGCTCAACGGCGATCTCGATCCGGTGCTGGAGCAGAAGGCGAAAAAGCCCGGCGGCAAGAGCGTGGAGGAGTATCGCGCCTATTATAAGAAGGGCTACGCCACCGATGTGGAGCAGATTGGCATTGAAGATGACGTGATTGAGTTCCACGTTGGCCAGACCGTCAATAGCTGCAAATACCGCTATTCAGGCTATAAAATTCTGCATTACGCCTCCGGTAAGAAGGGCGTGCGTTATCTGTTCGAGTGCCAGCAGGGCGATGCCAACGCGCCGAAATTTGTGCAATTCAGCGACCATATCATTGACCCGCGTAAATCACAGCATTTCCATATTTTCATGGGCAATGAATCACAGGAGGCGTTGCTGAAAGAGATGGATAACTGGCCGACCTATTATCCGTATGCGCTGCATAAAGAACAGATCGTTGATGAGATGCTGCACCACTAGAACGGGCGGAAAACCCCCGGCCGGGCGGCCGGGGGGAGATAGATTAACCGGTGTTACGCATACCGGCGGCGACGCCGGCGATGGTGACCATCAGCGCTTGTTCAACGCGCGGATCCGGGTCCTTGCCCTCTTCTTCAGCCTGGCGTGAACGGTGCAGCAGTTCCGCCTGCAGGACGTTCAGCGGGTCGGTATAGATATTACGCAGCTGGATAGACTCGGCGATCCACGGCAGGTCGGCCATCAGATGGGAGTCGTTGGCGATGGCCAGCACGACGTTGATATCGGCAGCCAGCAGCTTGCGCAGCTCGGAACCCAGCGCCCACAGCTCCGGCTTCACCAGGCGCTGATCGTAGTACTCCGCCAGCCACAGGTCGGCCTTCGAGTAAACCATCTCCAGCATGCCGAGGCGGGTAGAGAAGAACGGCCAGTCGCGACACATGGCTTCCAGTTCACTCTGTTTTCCACCTTCGACCACCTTCTGCAGCGCAGCGCCAGCGCCCAGCCAGGCCGGCAGCATCAGGCGGTTCTGGGTCCAGGCGAAGATCCACGGAATGGCGCGCAGCGACTCGACGCCGCCGGTTGGACGACGTTTTGCCGGACGCGAACCCAGCGGCAGTTTGCCCAGCTCCTGCTCCGGGGTCGCAGAGCGGAAGTAAGGGACGAAATCTTTGTTTTCACGCACGTAGCCGCGATACATCTTGCACGACACGTCGGACAGCTCGGCCATGATGTCGCGCCATTCTGCTTTCGGCTCCGGCGGCGGCAGCAGGTTGGCTTCCAGAATGGCGCTGGTATACAGCGACAGGCTGCTGATGGTGACTTCCGGCAGGCCGTACTTAAAGCGGATCATCTCGCCCTGCTCGGTAACGCGCAGGCCGCCTTTCAGGCTTCCCGGCGGCTGCGAGAGCAGCGCGGCGTGGGCCGGCGCGCCGCCGCGGCCGATAGAGCCGCCGCGACCGTGGAACAGCGTCAGTTCAATACCGGCTTTTTCGCAGGTTTTGATCAGCGCGTCCTGCGCCTGGTACTGCGCCCAGGAGGCGGCCATCACGCCGGCATCTTTAGCGGAGTCAGAGTAGCCGATCATGACCATCTGCTTGCCCTGGATAAAGCCGCGGTACCAGTCGATATTCAGCAGCTGGGTCATGACGTCGTTGGCGTTGTTGAGGTCATCCAGCGTTTCGAACAGCGGGGCCACCGGCAGAGCAAAGCCAATCCCGGCTTCTTTCAGCAGGAGATGAACCGCCAGCACATCGGACGGCGTTTTCGCCATCGAGATCACGTAGGCAGCGATCGATCCGCGCGGCGCCTCGGCGATCACCTTGCAGGTGTCGAGAACTTCACGCGTCTCTTCGCTTGGCTCCCACTGGCGCGGCAGCAGCGGACGTTTGGAATTCAGTTCGCGGATCAGGAAAGCCTGTTTGTCGGCTTCCGACCAGCTTTCGTAGTCGCCGATCCCGAGGTAACGGGTCATTTCACCCAGCGCTTCGGTATGGCGGGTGCTTTCCTGACGAATATCAATACGGACCAGCGGTACGCCGAAAGACTTCACGCGGCGCAGGGTGTCGAGCAGCTCGCCGTTGGCGATAATGCCCATGCCGCAGGCCTGCAGCGATTTATAGCAGGCGTACAGCGGCTCCCACAGCTGCTCGTTCTGAGTGATCAGTCCCGCCGGTTTCGGCAGCTTCTGGCCTTTCAGGCGCGCTTCCAGCCAGGCCTGGGTCTCCATCAGCTGAGAGCGCAGTTTTTTCATCAGATAACGGTACGGTTCCTGAGCGCCCTCGGCGCCAGCCAGGGCGCGCAGCTCGTCGGTACACTCCACCATCGACAGCTCGGAGATCAGCACCTGCACGTCTTTGAGGAACAGGTCGGTCGCTTTCCAGCGGCTGAGCAGCAGCACGTGGCGGGTGATATCGGCGGTCACGTTCGGGTTGCCGTCGCGGTCGCCGCCCATCCACGAAGTGAAACGCACCGGGACAAAGTCCACCGGCAGCTGATAGCCGAGGTTGGCTTCCAGCTGTTCGTTCAGCTCGCGCAGGTAGTTAGGCACCCCTTCCCACAGGCTGTTTTCCACCACCGCGAAGCCCCATTTGGCTTCATCGACCGGGGAAGGGCGGTGCTTACGAATTTCATCGGTATGCCAGGACTGGGCGATCAGCTGGCGCAGACGGCGCATCAGCTGGTGGTGCTCGTAGTCCGCGATATCTTTGTTATCCAGCTGCTTGAGGCAGTTGTTCACTTCCACCATTTTATGGATCAGCGTCCGGCGGGTGATCTCGGTCGGGTGGGCGGTTAACACCAGCTCCAGGGACAGAGATTCCACCGCTTTTTTGATGGTCTCTTCGTTGAGATTGGGTTGGTCTTTGAGCTTTCTCAGGGTACGCGCAATGACTTCCGGATTGCTGGCCGCTTCGCCATTCGGCGAAATGCTGTGGTACTGCTCAGCGGTGTTAGCCAGATTCAGGAACTGGCTGAAGGCACGGGCTACCGGCAGCAGTTCGTCGTTAGACAAATTCTGCAGCGTGGTCAGCAGCTCCTGGCGGTTAGCTTCGTTGCCGGCGCGTGAAGATTTGGACAACTTACGGATAGTTTCGACACGATCAAGAATATTTTCTCCCAATGCATCCTTGATGGTATCGCCCAGCACCTTGCCGAGCATACTGACATTACTACGCAATGCGGAATATTGTTCGTTCATGTTACCCCAGACACCCCATCTCATTTTATTTTGTTATATCCGCTGCGCTGGAACGTGAGCAACGGATAAGCAACCCGTCTTTTATAAAGCCACGTAAATACCCCCACGTCAATTACTGCGAAATCGCTTCAGCAAACGAGTAAATACCCGTAATTTGCGAAATTTAACTCAGGGGGCGCTGGATAAGCATCGCTTATGGAAATGTGACGATCGTCACCGTTCCGCCCCGGGAGAACGGGGCGGAAAAAGAGGGCGATTTTAGTGCCAGCAGAAGTGGTGGACCACCTGGCTAATCAGCTCCCGCGTCGGCTTGATAAAGCGCGTCTCCAGAAACTCGTCAGGCTGATGGGCCTGATTGATGGAGCCCGGGCCGAGAACCAGCGTCGGACACAGCGTCTGGATAAACGGCGCTTCGGTGCAGTAGTTCACCACGTCGGTCTGCGCGCCAAGCAGTTTCTCGACCACCTGCACCAGCTTATGGTCCGGCGGGCACTCGTAGCCGGGGATCGGCGGATGCAGCTCAGAGAACGTCAGGCGGCCCGGCCAGCGTTCGCTGACCGGGGCCAGCGCCTCGCCCAACAGACCATTAAGATCGTTTAGGGTCATCCCCGGCAGCGGGCGGATATCCATATGCAGTTCACAGCAGGCGCAGATACGGTTTGAGGCATCGCCGCCATGGATAGCGCCCAGGTTGAGGGTTGGGTAAGGGACCGTAAACGCCTCGAAGTGATAGCGCTCTTTAAGCAGATCGCGCAACTGCATAATCCGGCCGATGGCGTCGTGCATCAGCTCGATCGCGTTGACCCCGCGCGCCGGATCGCTGGAGTGGCCGGACTGGCCCTGAATACGGATCGCGTTGGACATATGTCCTTTATGGGCGCGGATTGGCTGCAGGGAGGTGGGCTCGCCGATGATGGCGCAGTCCGGGCGCAGCTGGGTGGTTTCGGCAAAATAGCGCGCGCCAGCCATGCTGGTCTCTTCGTCGGCGGTGGCCAGAATATACAGCGGTTTTTTCAGCGTGGTGACGTCGACATCGCGCAGGGCGTCGAGAATAAAGGCGAAAAAGCCTTTCATATCGGCCGTGCCGAGGCCGTAGAGTTTGTTATCGTGTTCGGTGAGGGTGAACGGGTCGCGCGTCCAGCGGCCATCATCGAACGGCACGGTATCGGTATGCCCGGCGAGCAGCAGGCCGCCGGCGCCGTGTCCGGTGCTGGCCAGCAGATTGAATTTATGGCGCGTATCCGGCACCGGCTGTACCTCGACGTTGAAGCCGAGATCGCGGAACCAGCCGGCCAGCAAATTGATTAAAGACTCATTGCTCTGATCGAGAGCCTCTTCGGTCGCGCTGATGGACGGTGTGGCGATCAACGCGCGGTAGATCTCGATAAAGGGCGGTAAATTGTTTTTCATTGTTGACACACCTTGGGTCGTGATAGTATCAATATTCATGCATTTATTGTGAATAAAAATACAATATCGTTGAGCGTAAGAAAACCCATCGAATGTAAGGAGATGCGCTTCCAATGTTAAATACGCTGATTGTGGGTGCCAGTGGTTATGCCGGCGCAGAGCTGGTGACCTATATCAATCGTCATCCGCATATGAACATAACCGCTTTGACGGTCTCCGCGCAAAGCAATGATGCGGGAAAATTAATTTCCGACCTGCATCCGCAGCTCAAAGGCATTGTCGATATGCCGCTGCAGCCGATGTCCGATATCAGCGAATTCAGCGCTGGCGTGGACGTGGTGTTTCTCGCCACCGCGCACGAAGTGAGTCACGATCTGGCGCCGCAGTTCCTTGCCGCCGGCTGCGTGGTGTTCGATCTCTCCGGTGCCTTCCGCGTTAACGATGGGGCGTTCTACGAAAAATATTATGGTTTCACTCATCAGCATCCCGAGCTGCTCAAACAGGCGGTGTATGGTCTGGCGGAGTGGAGCGCGGATGCGCTTAAAGAAGCGCAGTTAATCGCGGTGCCTGGCTGCTACCCGACGGCGGCGCAGCTGTCGCTGAAGCCACTGATCGATGCCGGTCTGCTGGATCTCAACCAGTGGCCAGTGATCAACGCCACCAGCGGGGTGAGCGGCGCGGGACGCAAAGCCGCGATCGGCAACAGCTTCTGTGAAGTCAGCCTGCAGCCGTACGGCATATTTAACCATCGTCATCAGCCGGAGATTGCCAGCCACCTCGGGGCAAAGGTAATTTTTACCCCGCACCTGGGTAATTTTAAACGCGGTATTCTGGAAACCATTACCTGCCGCCTGAAGCCGGGCGTTGGCCATGCGCAGATCGCGGCGGTTTACCAGCAGGCTTACGCCGATAAACCGCTGGTACGTTTATATGATAAAGGCGTGCCCGCAGTGAAAAGCGTCGAAGGTCTGCCATTCTGTGATATCGGTTTTGCCGTGCAGGACGATCATCTCATCGTCGTCGCGGCAGAAGATAACCTGCTGAAAGGCGCCGCAGCGCAGGCGGTGCAGTGCGCGAATATTCGTTTCGGCTTCGCTGAGACGCAGTCTCTTATTTAAGGTGTGATGATGAACCCATTAATTATCAAACTCGGCGGCGTATTACTCGATAGCGAAGAAGCGCTGGAGCGTCTGTTTACCGCGCTGGTCAATTACCGTGAAGCGCACCAGCGTCCGCTGATTATCGTCCACGGCGGCGGCTGCGTGGTGGATGAGCTGATGAAGCAGCTCAATCTGCCGGTGCAGAAGAAAAATGGTCTGCGGGTGACGCCGGCTGAGCAAATCGACATCATCACCGGCGCGCTGGCGGGAACCGCTAACAAGACGCTGCTGGCGTGGGCGAAAAAGCACGGTCTGGCCTCTGTCGGCCTGTTCCTCGGCGATGGCGATAGCGTGAAGGTGACGCAGCTGGATGCTGAGCTGGGCCATGTCGGGCTGGCGCAGCCGGGCTCTCCGACGCTGATCAACACCCTGCTGGCGGGCGGTTACCTGCCGGTGGTGAGCTCTATCGGCGTGACCGATGAGGGCCAGCTGATGAACGTCAATGCTGACCAGGCGGCGACGGCGCTGGCGGCTACCCTGGGGGCGGATCTGATCCTGTTGTCTGACGTTAGCGGTATCCTCGACGGTAAAGGGCAGCGCATTGCCGAGATGACCGCCGAGAAAGCGGAGCAGCTGATCGAGCAGGGGATTATCACCGACGGCATGATTGTTAAAGTGAATGCGGCCCTTGACGCCGCACGTGCTCTGGGTCGTCCGGTGGATATCGCCTCCTGGCGTCACGCCGAGCAGCTGCCGGCGTTATTTAACGGCACGCCGATCGGCACACGTATTCTGGCTTAAGATTTCATGCCCGGCGGCGCGTCGTCTGCCGGGCTTACAAGACCGTAGGCCGGGCGGCACAATGCCGCCGGCGGAACTAACGAATAAAGGAAGCATGTTATGGCACTTTGGGGCGGGCGTTTTACACAGGCAGCAGATCAACGGTTCAAACAGTTCAACGACTCGTTGCGCTTCGACTATCGTCTGGCGGAGCAGGATATCGTTGGCTCTGTCGCCTGGTCGAAAGCGCTGGTAACGGTCGGCGTTCTGAGTGCCGCTGAACAGCAGCAGCTGGAAGAAGCGCTGAACGTGCTGCTGGAAGAGGTGCGCGCCAATCCGCAGCAAATCCTCGCCAGCGATGCCGAAGATATTCACAGCTGGGTGGAAGGCAAGCTGATCGATAAAGTGGGCCAGCTGGGCAAGAAACTGCACACCGGGCGCAGCCGTAACGACCAGGTCGCCACCGATCTTAAACTGTGGTGCAAAGATACCGTTGTCGAACTGCTCTCGGCGAACCGCCAGCTGCAGAGCGCGCTGGTGGAGACCGCCCAGCAGAATCAGGACGCGGTAATGCCGGGGTACACCCACCTGCAGCGCGCCCAGCCGGTGACCTTCGCGCACTGGTGTCTGGCCTACGTTGAAATGCTGGCGCGTGACGAAAGCCGTCTGCAGGACGCGCTGAAGCGCCTCGACGTCAGCCCGCTGGGCTGCGGCGCGCTGGCGGGGACGGCGTATGAGATCGACCGCGAGCAGCTGGCCGGCTGGCTGGGCTTTGCCTCCGCCACCCGTAACAGCCTCGACAGCGTGTCCGATCGCGATCATGTGCTGGAGCTGCTTTCCGATGCGGCTATCGGTATGGTGCATCTGTCGCGCTTTGCGGAAGATCTGATTTTCTTTAACTCCGGCGAGGCGAACTTCGTCGAGCTTTCCGACCGCGTGACCTCCGGCTCCTCGCTGATGCCGCAGAAGAAAAACCCGGACGCCCTGGAGCTTATCCGTGGCAAATGCGGCCGCGTGCAGGGTGCGCTGACCGGCATGATGATGACGCTGAAAGGACTGCCGCTGGCCTACAACAAAGACATGCAGGAAGATAAAGAGGGGCTTTTCGACGCCCTGGATACCTGGCTCGACTGCCTGCATATGGCGGCCCTGGTGCTGGACGGCATTCAGGTAAAACGCCCGCGCTGTGCGGAAGCGGCGCAGCAGGGCTATGCCAACGCCACTGAGCTGGCGGATTATCTGGTGGCGAAAGGCGTACCGTTCCGCGAGGCGCACCATATTGTCGGTGAAGCGGTAGTGGAAGCCATTGCGCAAGGGAAACCGCTGGAAGCGCTGACCCTGGCCGATCTGCAGAAATTCAGCCCGGTGATTGCGGACGATGTGTATCCGATCTTGTCGCTGCAGTCCTGCCTCGAGAAACGCGCAGCGAAAGGCGGCGTCTCGCCGCAGCAGGTAGCCCAGGCTATCAACGAGGCGAAGGCTCGTTTAAGCTAATCCTTAGATATCTGCCCTCCCTGACCCGGCCAAGCCCAGCGACGCCGGGTTTTTTATGCAAAAAAAAGCGGACGCAAGGTCCGCAAAAGTTCACGTTGGCTTTAGTTGTTCGGGTAGAGAAACAGTGTGACGGGTCAGTGATTTTCACAGGTAGACCGTCTTTATGGGCGTATTATTGAACAGAAAACTTGATAGGGATAATCGTTCGTTGCTATGCTATCTATCGCCATGGACTATCGTGGCGATGGAGGATGAATAATGAATATTCGCGATCTTGAATACCTGGTAGCGCTCGCCGAACACCGCCACTTCCGGCGGGCGGCTGACTCATGCCATGTGAGCCAACCGACGCTCAGCGGACAGATCCGCAAGCTGGAGGATGAGCTTGGCGTCATGCTGCTGGAGCGCACCAGCCGTAAGGTTCTGTTTACCCAGGCGGGGCTGTTGCTGGTGGATCAGGCGCGTACCGTGTTACGCGAAGTAAAAGTGCTCAAGGAAATGGCAAGCCAACAAGGGGAAACCATGTCCGGGCCGCTGCATATCGGCCTGATCCCGACAATTGGCCCGTACCTGCTGCCGCACATCATTCCGATGCTGCATCAGACCTTCCCGAAGCTGGAAATGTATCTGCACGAAGCGCAGACCCATCAGCTGCTGGCTCAGCTCGACAGCGGTAAGCTCGACTGCGCCATCCTGGCGCTGGTCAAAGAGAGCGAGGCCTTTATCGAGGTGCCGCTGTTCGATGAGCCGATGATGCTGGCTATCTATGAAGATCATCCGTGGGCGAACCGCGATCGGGTGCCGATGTCGGATCTGGCCGGTGAAAAGCTGCTGATGCTGGAGGATGGCCACTGTCTGCGCGATCAGGCGATGGGCTTCTGCTTTGAAGCGGGGGCGGATGAGGATACCCACTTCCGCGCGACCAGCCTGGAAACGCTGCGCAATATGGTGGCGGCAGGCAGCGGCATTACCCTGCTGCCGGCGCTGGCGGTGCCGCAGGAGAGAAAACGCGATGGCGTAGTCTACCTGCCGTGCATTAAGCCAGAGCCAAGACGCACCATCGGTCTGGTTTATCGTCCAGGCTCCCCGCTGCGCAGCCGCTATGAACATCTGGCGGAGGCCATCCGCGGCACGATGGATGGCCATTTCGACAAGGCGTTAAAACAGGCGGTTTAAGCCGTTCAGCGCGGCAACCCGGTACGCTTCCGCCATGGTCGGGTAGTTAAAGGTGGTGTTGACGAAGTACTCAATGGTGTTGCCACCGCCTTTCTGCTCCATGATCGCCTGGCCGATATGAATAATTTCGGCCGCGCGCTCGCCAAAGCAGTGAATGCCAAGGATCTCCTTGGTTTCACGATGGAACAGGATCTTCAGCGTACCAACGCTCATACCGACGATTTGCGCCCGCGCCAGGTGTTTAAACTGGGCGCGGCCCACCTCATACGGCACTTTCATCGCCGTCAGCTGCTGCTCGGTTTTCCCGACGGAGCTGATTTCCGGAATGGTATAGATCCCGGTCGGGATATCTTCAATCAGATGCGCTGAGGCTTCGCCTTTCACCAGCGCCTGGGCGGCAATGCGTCCCTGATCGTAAGCGGCAGAAGCCAGGCTTGGATAGCCGATGACATCGCCAACCGCATAGATGTGCGGGAGGGCGGTCTGATACATGCTGTTGACCTTCAGCTGACCGCGGCTGTCGGTCTGCAGACCGATATTTTCCAGCGCCAGGGTGTCGGTGTTGCCGGTGCGGCCGTTAGCGTACAGCAGGCAATCGGCCTTCAGCTTTTTGCCGGACTTCAGGTGCATGATCACCCCGTCATCCACCCCTTCAATTTTCTCATACTCCTCGTTGTGGCGAATAACCACGCCGCTGTTCCAGAAGTGATAAGAGAGCGAGTCTGACATCTCCTGATCGAGGAAGGCCAGCAGACGATCGCGGGTGTTGATCAGATCGACCTTCACCTCCATGCCGCGGAAGATCGACGCATATTCACAACCGATCACCCCGGCGCCGTAAATGATCACATGGCGCGGCTCATGCTGCAGGCTGAGAATCGAATCGCTGTCATAGATGCGCGGGTGGTGGAAATCGACATCCGCCGGATGGTAGGGGCGCGATCCGCAGGCGATAACGAATTTCTCCGCGGTCACAGTCTCGACCGTGCCGTCATGGCACTCCAGCGCCAGAGTATGCTCATCCACGAAGTGGGCATTGCCCTGCAGAATTTCACAGTGGTTGCGCTCATAGAATCCCTGGCGCATATGAGTCTGCTGGTTGATGACGCTGTCGGCATGGTTAAGGATGTCGGCGAAAGAAGAGCGAAGAAGGCGGGAGTGGTCGCTGTAGAGGGGGTTTTGGTTAAACTCGATAATACGGCTGACGGCATGGCGGAGGGCTTTCGACGGGATGGTGCCCCAGTGGGTGCAACCGCCGCCGACATTATGGTAGCGCTCGATGACGGCAACGCGTGCTCCCTGTTTCACCAGTCCCATGGCGGCGCCTTCCCCGCCAGGACCGGAACCAATCACTATTGCATCATAATCCCAAGAGTGTGACATGGCATTACTCACCTGTTTTATACATAAAATAAACACGATGATAACATTCGCTGCGCTTTAACCCAATTATCGTTGTGCTTTTTTGCAGCATAAAAGCAGAAACGGCTCGTAAACAATCATTCACAATCCAGGGCAAACCGATTAGTTTTAATCTCTGGTATAGTGCCAGCAGGGCTATTGGAAGGATTCATACATCGTGATGGGCGTAAGAGCACAACAAAAAGAAAAAACCCGCCGTTCGCTGGTGGAAGCGGCATTCAGTCAACTTAGCGCTGAGCGGAGTTTCGCCAGCCTGAGCTTGCGTGAAGTGGCCCGGGAAGCAGGGATCGCGCCGACGTCCTTTTATCGTCATTTTCGCGACGTCGATGAGCTGGGCCTGACGATGGTCGATGAGAGCGGACTGATGCTGCGCCAGCTGATGCGCCAGGCGCGCCAGCGGATAGCCAAAGGCGGCAGCGTGATCCGCACCTCGGTCTCCACCTTTATGGAATTTATCGGTAACAACCCGAACGCCTTCCGCCTGCTGCTGCGCGAGCGCTCGGGAACTTCTGCGGCGTTTCGCGCCGCCGTCGCACGCGAGATCCAGCACTTTATTGCGGAACTCGCCGACTATTTAGAACTCGAAAACCATATGCCGCGCGCCTTTACCGAAGCGCAGGCTGAAGCTATGGTCACCATCGTTTTTAGCGCTGGCGCGGAAGCGCTGGATGTCGGCCCTGAGCAGCGCCGGCAGCTGGAGGAACGGTTGGTACTGCAGCTTCGAATGATCTCGAAAGGCGCGTATTACTGGTATCGCCGTGAACAAGAAAAAATGTCACATCATTCCGAATAACGTGAAGGACGAGCAATGAAACACTCAGTTCAAGATAAAGGTACGCTGCTGCTGGCGCTGATTGCCGGGTTATCCATTAATGGCGCCTTTGCGGCGCTGTTCAGTTCGATAGTTCCGTTTTCCGTCTTCCCCATTTTATCCCTGCTGCTGACGGTCTACTGTCTGCATCAGCGCTATCAGAATCGCAGTATGCCCGTTGGGCTACCGGGCCTGGCCGCCGCCTTTTTTATTCTCGGGGTGCTGTTGTACAGCACCGTCGTGCGTGCGGAGTACCCGGATATCGGTTCTAACTTCTTCCCGGCCGTTCTGTCCGTCGCGATGGTCTTCTGGATCGGCTACAAGATGCGTAACCGCAAAGATACCGCAGCCGAGTAAGCCGCCAGTGGTAAAAAAACCGGCAATATGACGTTGCCGGTTTTTTTGGGCCTATTTGCGGGTCAGCAGGACGCCGCACTCCATGTGATGGGTATACGGGAACTGGTCGAACAGCGCCAGCCGGGTAACGTTGTGCGTCTGGCTTAGCGTTTCCAGATTGCGACACAGCGTTTCCGGGTTGCACGAAATGTACAAAATACGCGGATAGGCCTGCACCATTTTTTCCGTCTCGCTGTCCAGCCCGCTGCGCGGTGGATCGACGAAGATGGTTTCGCACTGATAGCTATGCAGATCGATACCCTGCAGCCGGTTGAACTGCCGCACCCCGTTCATCGCCTGAGTAAACTCTTCCGCCGCCATGCGGATAATCTGCACGTTGTCGATATGGTTAGCGGCGATGTTGTACTGCGCCGCCGCCACCGACGGTTTGGCGATTTCGGTGGCCAATACGCGATCGAAATTACGTGCCAGCGCCAGCGAGAAGTTACCGTTGCCGCAGTACAATTCCAGCAGGTCGCCAGTCGCCCCTTTGGTGACATCCAGTGCCCACTCCAGCATCTGAATGTTCATGGCCGCGTTCGGTTGGGTAAAGCTGTTTTCCACCTGACGGTAGATCATCTCCCGCCCGCCAACCGGCAGGCGTTCATCTATATAGTCTTGATCGAGCTCGATTTTGGTTTTGGTCGCCCGCCCAATCAGATGCACATTGAGCCCCTGGGCTCGCAGGGCGTCACGCAGCGCCTCCGCTTGCTCACGCCAGGCATCGTCCAGCTTTTTATGATACAGCAGCGACACGACCGCCTGGTTGCTGAGGGTGGTCAGATAGTCAATCTGGAACAGCTTCTGGCGTAGCACGGGATTGTTGCGTACGCCCTCCAACATGGCGGTCATCAGCTGATTGATCAGCGCGCTGGCGGCCGGGAAGCTGTCAACGCGAATCCGCGACCGGGTCTGCTGATCGAAAATAATATGGTACAGATCGTCGCCATCGTGCCACAGACGGAACTCGGCGCGCATGCGGTAGTGGCTGACCGGCGAACGAAACACTTCCGGAACCGGCGCGGCAAAAGGCGCCATCATGGTTTGCAAACGGACGACTTTTTCTGCCAGCTGCGCTTCGTATTGTTCGGTAGGAAGGTGTTCGGGGGTCATGATGCATCCTGAATAAAATAAGTACGCGGGGATTGTAGGGAAAGCGCCGGGGATGTCCAGCCTCGAATGTGGCGGGAAATATAATTAGCAGTCTGGACATCTATATGAGTCTAATTGTAGCATTCGCCTACCGGTCCTGTGAGTTAAAAGGGAACCCAGTGGAAATCTGGGGCTGACGCGCAGCGGTAAGGAAGGTGAGAAATGAGCGCACTCGGTGCAGACACTGCGGCTAGCCGTGGGAAGTCATTATTTCTTGAAACAGCCTCCAAGCCCGAAGACCTGCCGGAATACGTCGCACTGGGTTTTATCGTCGCGAGCAAATGATAAAACCTGCGGCATCCTTTTTCTGTTTCGGATGCTTTTACAATGATTAAAAAAGCTTCGCTGATGACGGCCTTATCCGTCACGGCATTTTCCGGCTGGGCGCAGGATAGCAATTCAGATACGTTAGTGGTGACAGCAAACCGTTTTCAACAACCGGTCAATACCGTGCTGGCGCCGACCGACATTGTGACGCGCGATGATATCGACCGCTGGCAGTCCAAAGATTTAAACGATGTGATGCGTCGTCTTCCCGGGGTTGATATTTCCCGCAACGGCGGCATGGGGCAGAGTGCTTCGCTGTATGTCCGGGGGACGGAGGCTCGCCACGTGCTGGTGCTGATCGACGGTGTGCCGATGGCGCGTCCTGGGATCTCCAACGGCGTAGATATCAGTCAGATCCCTATCTCACTGGTCCAGCGGGTGGAATACATCCGCGGCCCGCGCTCCGCGGTGTACGGCTCCGGAGCGATCGGCGGGGTGGTGAACATCATCACCATGACCGACGCTGAGCGTTCGCAGATCAACGCCGGCGCGGGTACGAACGGCTATCAGTCCTATGACGGCGCCTTTAACAAGCGGTTTGGCGATACGTTGGTTACCGCTGCTGGCGCCTATCAGACCACCAAAGGGTTTAACGTCCAGCCGAATTCCTCTTACAGCGGCGACAGCGATCGCGACGGCTACCGCAATAAAATGCTGTGGGGCGGGGTACAGCATCAGTTCGATGACAACTTCTCGGGGTTCTTCCGCGGCTATGGTTATTCCGCCAACGCTGACTATGACCAGGGTAACTGGGGCTACGCAGGTGGAAACGATGAAGATCAATCCTATACCCAATCCTGGGATACCGGTCTGCACTACCACTCCGGAATTTACTCCTCCCAGCTGATTGCTAACTATCAGCGCATCAAAGATTACAACTACAGCAGCGACGCTGGCCGCTATGCCGCGGGCACCACCCTGGATGATATGGAACAGCGCTATATCCAGTGGGGAAATAATGTTGTGGTAGGCCATGGGGCAGTGAGCGGCGGCGTTGACTGGAAACAAGAGAAGCTGAAATCCAGCGGAACGACCAGTACCGACGTGTATAAGCGTGACACCACCGGTCTTTATCTGACGGGACAGCAGCAGATTGACAGCGTGACGCTGGAAGCTTCCGGCCGTGAGGATCATGACGAGCAGTTTGGCTGGCACGGTACCTGGCAGACGGCCGCAGGCTGGGAATTTATCGACGGTTATCGGACAACGCTCTCGTACGGCACAGGATTCCTCGCCCCCTCCCTCGGGCAGCAGTACGGCGCAGAACGCTTTGGCATCGCCTCTAACCCGAATCTGAAGCCAGAGGAGTCGAAGCAATGGGAAGCGGGCCTTGAAGGGTTAACGGGGCCGGTCGACTGGCGCCTCTCCGCGTATCGCTATGAGATTCAAAACCTCATCGATTACGACAACAACGCCTATTACAACGTCAAGTCGGCAACGATTAAGGGGCTCGAGTGGACGGGGAATATAACCACCGGGCCGGTGGAGCACCATCTGACGCTGCAGTATGTTGACCCTCGCGATGATGAAACCAATAAGATCCTCTATCGCCGGGCGAAGCAGCAGGTGAAATACGAGCTGAACGGCCAGGTCTACGATCTGGGGTGGGATGTGACGTATCACTACATCGGCAAGCGTTACGATTATGACTACGACAACTCGCGTACCGTCAATATGGGTGGGTTGAGCCTCTGGGATGTCGGTTTATCGTATCCCGTCACCTCACACCTGACAGTTCGTGGTAAAATAGCCAACCTGTTCGATAAAGATTACGAGACAGTTTATGGCTACCAATCTGCAGGACGGGAATACACCTTGTCTGGCAGCTACACCTTCTGATCCACGTCCCACCGTGCTGGTGTTTGATTCCGGCGTCGGTGGGTTGTCGGTTTATAATGAGATTCGGCAGCTGCTGCCGAATCTGCATTACATCTATGCTTTCGATAACGTTGCCTTCCCCTATGGCGAGAAGAGCGAGGAGTTTATCGTTGAGCGCGTTGTGGAAATCGTCACCGCTGTCCAGCAGCGTTATCCCCTGGCGCTGGCGGTGATCGCCTGCAATACCGCCAGTACCGTCTCCCTGCCTGCCCTGCGTGAAAAGTTCGCTTTCCCCGTCGTTGGCGTGGTGCCGGCGATCAAGCCCGCCGCCCGTTTAACGGCGAACGGCATTGTTGGCCTGCTGGCGACGCGCGGTACCGTAAAGCGTCCTTATACCCGTGAGCTGATCGACCGCTTTGCCAATGAATGTCGGATTGAAATGCTGGGGTCGGCGGAGCTGGTGGAGCTGGCGGAAGCGAAGCTGCACGGCGAGCCTGTGCCGTTAGAAGAGCTGCGCCGTATCCTGCGCCCGTGGCTGCGGATGCAGGAGCCGCCGGATACGGTGGTGCTGGGCTGCACCCATTTTCCTCTTTTACAGGAGGAGCTGCAGCGCGTTCTGCCGGAAGGCACGCGGCTGATCGATTCTGGCGCGGCGATTGCCCGTCGCACCGCCTGGCTGTTAGAGCATGAAGCGCCGGATGCGAAGTCCAGCGACGAGAATAAAGCATTCTGCATGGCGCTGACGGCAGAAACAGAACAGCTTTTACCCGTTCTGCGTCGCTATGGCTTCTCGACGCTGGAAAAATTACCGCTCTAAGGGCGTTTTGCACAAAAAAGAGACGGTTGAATAATTTTTTGAAAACAGGGCTTGTCAACGTCTCAGAACTCCCTATAATGCGCCTCCACTGACACGGAACAACGGCAAGCAAGCCGCCGGGTCAGCAGGATTTTAGCGGTGAAGTTCAGCGCTAAAAACTGACAGAGAAAAGCAAAATAAGGGCTTGACTCTGAATGAGGAAAACGTATTATACGGGACCTCGCAACGGTGAGCTGAAAGCCGCGTTGCAACTGCTCTTTAACAATTTATCAGACAATCTGTGTGGGCACTCAAAGTGACATGGATTCTTAACGTCCTCGGACGAAAAATGAATACCAAGTCTCAAGAGTGAACACGTAATTCATTACGAAGTTTAATTCTTTGAGCATCAAACTTAAATTGAAGAGTTTGATCATGGCTCAGATTGAACGCTGGCGGCAGGCCTAACACATGCAAGTCGAGCGGTAGCACAGAGAGCTTGCTCTCGGGTGACGAGCGGCGGACGGGTGAGTAATGTCTGGGAAACTGCCTGATGGAGGGGGATAACTACTGGAAACGGTAGCTAATACCGCATAACGTCGCAAGACCAAAGTGGGGGACCTTCGGGCCTCATGCCATCAGATGTGCCCAGATGGGATTAGCTAGTAGGTGGGGTAACGGCTCACCTAGGCGACGATCCCTAGCTGGTCTGAGAGGATGACCAGCCACACTGGAACTGAGACACGGTCCAGACTCCTACGGGAGGCAGCAGTGGGGAATATTGCACAATGGGCGCAAGCCTGATGCAGCCATGCCGCGTGTGTGAAGAAGGCCTTCGGGTTGTAAAGCACTTTCAGCGGGGAGGAAGGCGTAAGGTTAATAACCTTGTCGATTGACGTTACCCGCAGAAGAAGCACCGGCTAACTCCGTGCCAGCAGCCGCGGTAATACGGAGGGTGCAAGCGTTAATCGGAATTACTGGGCGTAAAGCGCACGCAGGCGGTCTGTCAAGTCGGATGTGAAATCCCCGGGCTCAACCTGGGAACTGCATTCGAAACTGGCAGGCTAGAGTCTTGTAGAGGGGGGTAGAATTCCAGGTGTAGCGGTGAAATGCGTAGAGATCTGGAGGAATACCGGTGGCGAAGGCGGCCCCCTGGACAAAGACTGACGCTCAGGTGCGAAAGCGTGGGGAGCAAACAGGATTAGATACCCTGGTAGTCCACGCCGTAAACGATGTCGATTTGGAGGTTGTGCCCTTGAGGCGTGGCTTCCGGAGCTAACGCGTTAAATCGACCGCCTGGGGAGTACGGCCGCAAGGTTAAAACTCAAATGAATTGACGGGGGCCCGCACAAGCGGTGGAGCATGTGGTTTAATTCGATGCAACGCGAAGAACCTTACCTGGTCTTGACATCCACAGAACTTTCCAGAGATGGATTGGTGCCTTCGGGAACTGTGAGACAGGTGCTGCATGGCTGTCGTCAGCTCGTGTTGTGAAATGTTGGGTTAAGTCCCGCAACGAGCGCAACCCTTATCCTTTGTTGCCAGCGGTCCGGCCGGGAACTCAAAGGAGACTGCCAGTGATAAACTGGAGGAAGGTGGGGATGACGTCAAGTCATCATGGCCCTTACGACCAGGGCTACACACGTGCTACAATGGCATATACAAAGAGAAGCGACCTCGCGAGAGCAAGCGGACCTCATAAAGTATGTCGTAGTCCGGATTGGAGTCTGCAACTCGACTCCATGAAGTCGGAATCGCTAGTAATCGTAGATCAGAATGCTACGGTGAATACGTTCCCGGGCCTTGTACACACCGCCCGTCACACCATGGGAGTGGGTTGCAAAAGAAGTAGGTAGCTTAACCTTCGGGAGGGCGCTTACCACTTTGTGATTCATGACTGGGGTGAAGTCGTAACAAGGTAACCGTAGGGGAACCTGCGGTTGGATCACCTCCTTACCTTAAAGAACCTGCCTTTGTAGTGCTCACACAGATTGTCTGATGAAAAACAGCAGTAAAAACCTCTACAGGCTTGTAGCTCAGGTGGTTAGAGCGCACCCCTGATAAGGGTGAGGTCGGTGGTTCAAGTCCACTCAGGCCTACCAAATTTGCGAAGCAAATTTGAAGAGGTTGCAAACGATGGGGCTATAGCTCAGCTGGGAGAGCGCCTGCTTTGCACGCAGGAGGTCTGCGGTTCGATCCCGCATAGCTCCACCATCTTTACTGCGAACACAAGAAAACTTCAGAGTGAACCTGAAAAGGTGCACTGCGAAGTTTTGCTCTTTAAAAATCTGGATCAAGCTGAAAATTGAAACGACACACAGTTAATGTGTGTTCGAGTCTCTCAAATTTTCGCAATCAGAAGTGAAACATCTTCGGGTTGTGAGGTTAAGCGACTAAGCGTACACGGTGGATGCCCTGGCAGTCAGAGGCGATGAAGGACGTGCTAATCTGCGAAAAGCGTCGGTAAGGTGATATGAACCGTTATAACCGGCGATGTCCGAATGGGGAAACCCAGTGTGATTCGTCACACTATCGTTAACTGAATACATAGGTTAACGAGGCGAACCGGGGGAACTGAAACATCTAAGTACCCCGAGGAAAAGAAATCAACCGAGATTCCCCCAGTAGCGGCGAGCGAACGGGGAGCAGCCCAGAGTCTGAATCAGCTTGTGTGTTAGTGGAACGGTCTGGAAAGTCCGACGGTACAGGGTGATAGTCCCGTACACCAAAATGCACAGGCTGTGAACTCGAAGAGTAGGGCGGGACACGTGGTATCCTGTCTGAATATGGGGGGACCATCCTCCAAGGCTAAATACTCCTGACTGACCGATAGTGAACCAGTACCGTGAGGGAAAGGCGAAAAGAACCCCGGCGAGGGGAGTGAAAAAGAACCTGAAACCGTGTACGTACAAGCAGTGGGAGCACCTTCGGGTGTGACTGCGTACCTTTTGTATAATGGGTCAGCGACTTATATTCTGTAGCAAGGTTAACCGTATAGGGGAGCCGCAGGGAAACCGAGTCTTAACTGGGCGTTAAGTTGCAGGGTATAGACCCGAAACCCGGTGATCTAGCCATGGGCAGGTTGAAGGTTGGGTAACACTAACTGGAGGACCGAACCGACTAATGTTGAAAAATTAGCGGATGACTTGTGGCTGGGGGTGAAAGGCCAATCAAACCGGGAGATAGCTGGTTCTCCCCGAAAGCTATTTAGGTAGCGCCTCGTGAACTCATCTTCGGGGGTAGAGCACTGTTTCGGCTAGGGGGTCATCCCGACTTACCAACCCGATGCAAACTACGAATACCGAAGAATGTTATCACGGGAGACACACGGCGGGTGCTAACGTCCGTCGTGAAGAGGGAAACAACCCAGACCGCCAGCTAAGGTCCCAAAGTCATGGTTAAGTGGGAAACGATGTGGGAAGGCACAGACAGCCAGGATGTTGGCTTAGAAGCAGCCATCATTTAAAGAAAGCGTAATAGCTCACTGGTCGAGTCGGCCTGCGCGGAAGATGTAACGGGGCTAAACCATGCACCGAAGCTGCGGCAGCGACACTATGTGTTGTTGGGTAGGGGAGCGTTCTGTAAGCCTGCGAAGGTGTGCTGTGAGGCATGCTGGAGGTATCAGAAGTGCGAATGCTGACATAAGTAACGATAAAGCGGGTGAAAAGCCCGCTCGCCGGAAGACCAAGGGTTCCTGTCCAACGTTAATCGGGGCAGGGTGAGTCGACCCCTAAGGCGAGGCCGAAAGGCGTAGTCGATGGGAAACAGGTTAATATTCCTGTACTTGGTGTTACTGCGAAGGGGGGACGGAGAAGGCTATGTTAGCCGGGCGACGGTTGTCCCGGTTTAAGCATGTAGGCTGATTGTCCAGGCAAATCCGGATAATCAAGGCTGAGGTGTGATGACGAGGCACTACGGTGCTGAAGTAACAAATGCCCTGCTTCCAGGAAAAGCCTCTAAGCATCAGGTAACATCAAATCGTACCCCAAACCGACACAGGTGGTCAGGTAGAGAATACCAAGGCGCTTGAGAGAACTCGGGTGAAGGAACTAGGCAAAATGGTGCCGTAACTTCGGGAGAAGGCACGCTGGTGTGTAGGTGAAGTCCCTGCGGATGGAGCTGAGACCAGTCGAAGATACCAGCTGGCTGCAACTGTTTATTAAAAACACAGCACTGTGCAAACACGAAAGTGGACGTATACGGTGTGACGCCTGCCCGGTGCCGGAAGGTTAATTGATGGGGTTATCCGTAAGGAGAAGCTCTTGATCGAAGCCCCGGTAAACGGCGGCCGTAACTATAACGGTCCTAAGGTAGCGAAATTCCTTGTCGGGTAAGTTCCGACCTGCACGAATGGCGTAATGATGGCCAGGCTGTCTCCACCCGAGACTCAGTGAAATTGAACTCGCTGTGAAGATGCAGTGTACCCGCGGCAAGACGGAAAGACCCCGTGAACCTTTACTATAGCTTGACACTGAACATTGAGCCTTGATGTGTAGGATAGGTGGGAGGCTTTGAAGCGTGGACGCCAGTCTGCGTGGAGCCAACCTTGAAATACCACCCTTTAATGTTTGATGTTCTAACGTTGGCCCCTGACCGGGGTTGCGGACAGTGTCTGGTGGGTAGTTTGACTGGGGCGGTCTCCTCCCAAAGCGTAACGGAGGAGCACGAAGGTTAGCTAATCCTGGTCGGACATCAGGAGGTTAGTGCAATGGCATAAGCTAGCTTGACTGCGAGCGTGACGGCGCGAGCAGGTGCGAAAGCAGGTCATAGTGATCCGGTGGTTCTGAATGGAAGGGCCATCGCTCAACGGATAAAAGGTACTCCGGGGATAACAGGCTGATACCGCCCAAGAGTTCATATCGACGGCGGTGTTTGGCACCTCGATGTCGGCTCATCACATCCTGGGGCTGAAGTAGGTCCCAAGGGTATGGCTGTTCGCCATTTAAAGTGGTACGCGAGCTGGGTTTAGAACGTCGTGAGACAGTTCGGTCCCTATCTGCCGTGGGCGCTGGAGAATTGAGGGGGGCTGCTCCTAGTACGAGAGGACCGGAGTGGACGCATCACTGGTGTTCGGGTTGTCATGCCAATGGCACTGCCCGGTAGCTAAATGCGGAAGAGATAAGTGCTGAAAGCATCTAAGCACGAAACTTGCCCCGAGATGAGTTCTCCCTGAGACTATAAGTCTCCTGAAGGAACGTTAAGACGACGACGTTGATAGGCCGGGTGTGTAAGCGCAGCGATGCGTTGAGCTAACCGGTACTAATGAACCGTGAGGCTTAACCTTACAACGCCGAAGATGTTTTGGCGGATTGAGAGAATTTTCAGCTCTGATACAGATTAATCGATACGTCGGTGAGACGTGTTGATAAAACAGAATTTGCCTGGCGGCACTAGCGCGGTGGTCCCACCTGACCCCATGCCGAACTCAGAAGTGAAACGCCGTAGCGCCGATGGTAGTGTGGGGTCTCCCCATGTGAGAGTAGGGAACTGCCAGGCATCAAATTGCAGTAAGCCGGGGTGACAACTGGTGGTAATAAAGCGAAGAAATTCGGTGGAGCGGTAGTTCAGTCGGTTAGAATACCTGCCTGTCACGCAGGGGGTCGCGGGTTCGAGTCCCGTCCGTTCCGCCACTTATTTAACATTAAGCCTGCTCAAATAGCAGGCTTAGTGGTAAGAAAATTTTAGGGGCGTAGTTCAATTGGTAGAGCACCGGTCTCCAAAACCGGGTGTTGGGAGTTCGAGTCTCTCCGCCCCTGCCATTTATAAGAATCCTTTGCTCAGGCAAAGGATTTTTTTTTATCTCTAATCTCCATTGGCAATATCCCCGACGAAAATACCTTGCTGATCTCCGTCCATGGAGAGTAGCGTTTATTCCAGAATAGGGTTTTTCAGGATCTCATGGATCTGCGCCTGCTTATCGCTATTTTGTAACCAGATCGCATAAAGTGGACGGGATAACGTAGCGCTGTCCATGACCGTATGTAACCCATGCTTCTCTTTCGCCCAGCGAGCAGGTAGCCAACAGCAGCCGTTCAGGCGCGATAATTGCTGATAGATCAGTTCAGCTGAAGAGGTAGTGAGCAGCGGAACATCATCGCTTCCTATCAGTCCCACTTCGTTTTGCTGAAAATCAGGCCCCCATTCAAGGCGCAAGTAATTCAATTCATTTCTGTTTTTTGCAGGCGATGCGCAATACAGGGCAAGAGTAAAATTACCCAACAGCTGGCTGCTTAATTCATCCATCTTCGGCGATTCGGTGGTGATCAGCAGATCCAACTGGCGTTCGTGAAGCTGTTTAACCAACGACTGCCGCTGCGCGATACGGGCTTCAAACTGGAGATTGTAAGGTGCGCTGTAGAGGGTACCGAGCCAGCTGTTAAGCATACATTCCCACAGGGAGGCGCTGGCCCCAATGGAGAATTCATTGTGTCGCGAAGAGTGTGCCACCTCCTTGCGCGCAGCCTGCCAGGTATTCATGAGCGTTTCGGCATAGGGGAGGAGCTTTTCGCCGGCAGTCGTCAGGCGGATGTTATTACGATGACGGGTGAACAGATTCACACCAAGTTGATTTTCCAGCTGACGAATACGAAAGCTGACTGCTGACTGTGTCAGGTAAAGCGCCTCTGCTGCTCGCCCAAAGTGACGAGTTCTACTCACTTCCAGGAAAGTCTTGAGCAATTCCGTATCCACACCGTTCTCCACAAAATTATTTGTCGTGATGATTTAAATGTTTTGTTTGACGCTCTGTCAAGCGTAACTAATACTCCGCGCCATAAATAGCTCGGCCAAAGAATCAGGAGCGTGTAGGATGGCGGAAAGCTTTACGACGACTAATCGTTTTTTCGACAATAAAAATTATCCACGCGGGTTCTCCCGTCACGGTGATTTCACCATCAAAGAGGCGCAACTGCTGGAACGTCATGGTTATGCCTTTAACGAACTGGAACTGGGTAAGCGCGAACCTGTTACCGAAGATGAAAAACAATTTGTCTCGGTGTGCCGTGGTGAACGTGAGCCGGTGACGGAAGCAGAACGCGTATGGATTAAGTATATGGCGCGTATCAAGCGGCCGAAGCGTTTCCATACTCTGTCCGGCGGCAAACCGCAGATGGAAGGCGCTGACGATTACACCGAAAGCGATGACTAAGAAAAAAGGGCGTAAGCCCTTTTTTTACGCCATCATTTTCTGCAGATGGTTGAGCATCCGATCTATTGCCCGATAGCTGAGCGCCTCCTGCAAATGACAGCGTTCAATCTCTTCAACCTCTGCCAGATCGGCAATGGTTCTCGCAACCTTTAACAGACGCTGCCAGGCGCGAATAGAAAGCCCCAGCTGCGTTAGCGTCTGTTCCAGCCAGACAGCATCCTCCCGCCTTAAGCGACAGCAGTTCTTCATTTCACGATTCTCAAGATGGGCATTGAGTTTATTTTGCCTGAGCATTTGTCGTTCACGCGCCGCCAGCACCCGCTGCCGGACCGTTGCGCTCGATTCTTCGCCCTGCGAGCCCTGACTCAGTATTCCTGGCGGCGGCAATGGGATCTCTAAGGAAAGATCGAAGCGGTCGAGGAAGGGGCCTGACAGGCGTCCAAGGTAGCGCAATGTCTGCTCCGGCGATGCACGATTATGTTTACCCTGATAATGTCCTGTCGGGCTTGGATTCATCGCTGCAATAAGCTGAAAGCGCGCCGGATAGTCAATTTTGGCGCGCGAGCGTGATATGTGGATCTTGCCTGACTCAATAGGTTCGCGTAGCGCATCCAGTACCCGCCGCTCAAACTCCGGCAGTTCATCAAGAAACAGCACGCCATTATGGGCCAGGGAAATCTCACCGGGGACCGGTATCGAGCCGCCGCCCACCATCGCTGCCAGCGAGGCGCTATGGTGGGGGGCGCGGAACGGCCTCTGACGCCACCGCGTCTTTGCGGTGTGGAGGTTGACCAGACTCTGTATGGCCGCGCTCTCCAGCGCTTCCTGATTGCTTAATGGCGGCAGGAGACCGGGGAGTCGGCTGGCTAGCATGGTTTTCCCGGTCCCGGGCGGGCCTATCAGGAGCAGGTTGTGACCACCGGCGGCCACAATCTCCAGCGCTCGTTTGCCCTGCTGCTGGCCGATAACATCGAGCAGATCTTCGTAGCGTTCATCCCGAGCAGGCGCCTCGGCGAGAGGCGGCGAAAGCGATGTCTGCCCCGCAAGAAATGCGCAAACCTCTTGCAGATGGTCGGCGACCAGACAATCGCTGCCGCCGATCAGGCCGACCTCCGCCGCATTGTCAGAGGAGACGACAATGCGCCGGCCGGCTTTGATGGCCTCCATTGCGCTGGGGATCGCCCCTGGAACGCCTCGTAACCCACCTGTAAGGGCGAGTTCGCCCACAAACTCATATTGATTCAGTCGCGTCGTGTTGAGCTGCTCTGAGGCAACGAGAAGCGCGAGAGCGATGGGCAGATCGTATCGTCCGCCTTCTTTGGGCAGATCCGCTGGCGCCAGGTTAATGGTTATCTTCTTCGCAGGAAAAGCGTAGCCGCTGTTGATCAGGGCGCTGCGGACTCGGTCGCGGGCCTCTTTCACGGTGGTTTCCGGCAGCCCGACCATAGTTAGACCAGGAAGACCGTTGCTGAGATGAACCTCAACGGTAATCAATGGCGCTTCGATACCGAGCGCCGCGCGAGTATAGACGATAGCGAGCGACATAAAACCTCCTGGACAGAGAAGAATTATGGTTGGCATGACGTAAAGCGAGAATGGAAAAAGTGCGAATTTAGAACTGCGTATCCATACTTTTCGCGGCACATCGTTACATTTAGCCGAAAATGGACGTTTGATCGCAAAACAGAGCTATGTTGGCAAAGAGGGCGCCGAAGAGCGCGGCAGGGGTGAGAAAACTGAATTTTTTTCATTTTTGATTTTTTTCATATAAAACAATTATTTTTATTGAAACCGTTAGGCTGATCAGCAACGAAGATATAAAAAAATCTTGTGCTTTATGTGATGTCTGTGGTAACTCTTTAGGTATTCCTTCGAACAAGAAGCCAGAAAGTATAGAAAATGACAGCCCTTCTACGAGTGATTAGCCTGGTCGTGATTAGCGTGGTGGTGATTATTATCCCACCGTGCGGGGCTGCACTTGGACGAGGAAAGGCTTAGAAATCAAGCCTTAACGAACTAAGACCCCCGCACCGAAAGGTCCGGGGGTTTTTTTATAACTGAAATAACCTAAGCGAGGAGCAGATGATGACTTTTAGCATAAAATTCTGTTTCTCCCGATTTATGACGGGGAACTAACTATGAATGGCGCGCAGTGGGTGGTACATGCTTTGCGGACACAGGGAGTCGACACAGTTTTTGGCTATCCGGGTGGCGCAATTATGCCGGTTTACGATGCACTGTATGACGGCGGCGTGGAGCACCTGCTGTGCCGGCATGAGCAAGGGGCAGCCATGGCGGCCATTGGTTATGCGCGAGCAACCGGTAAAACCGGGGTGTGTATCGCGACGTCCGGCCCGGGCGCGACCAATCTGATCACCGGCCTGGCGGACGCCCTGCTTGACTCTATTCCCATCGTAGCTATCACCGGCCAGGTGGCCGCACCCTTCATCGGCACGGATGCGTTCCAGGAAGTAGATGTTCTCGGTTTGTCACTGGCCTGTACTAAGCACAGTTTCCTTGTGCAGTCTCTGGACGAACTGCCGCGGGTTATTGCCGAGGCTTTCCAGGTGGCAAACTCAGGCCGTCCAGGTCCGGTGCTGGTTGATATCCCTAAGGATATTCAGATGGCGCAGGGCGACCTCGATCCCCATTTCTCTACCGTCGCCGATGAGATGGCATTTCCGCAGGCGGAAGTGGCGCAGGCTCTGCAGATGCTGGCCCAATCGCAGCAACCGATGCTGTATGTTGGCGGCGGGGTCGGCATGGCGCAGGCGGTACCGGCTTTGCGCGAATTCCTGGCGGTGACCAGGATGCCGGCAACCTGCACCCTGAAAGGGCTGGGCGTGGTGGATGCTGATTATCCCTATTATCTCGGCATGCTGGGAATGCACGGCACTAAGGCGGCCAACCTGGCGGTACAGGAGTGCGATCTGCTGATCGCCGTCGGCGCGCGCTTTGACGATCGCGTAACCGGTAAGCTCAATACCTTCGCACCGCATGCCAAAGTGATCCACATGGACATCGATCCGGCGGAGCTGAACAAGCTGCGTCAGGCGCATATCGGTCTGACAGGCGATCTGAACTGCCTGCTGCCGGCGCTGCAGCAGCCGTTAGCTATCGATGGCTGGCGCGAGCGGAGTGCCGCACTGCGTGCCGAGCATGCCTGGCGTTACGATCATCCCGGTGAGGCAATCTACGCGCCGCTGCTGCTGAAGCAGCTTTCCGACCGCAAGCCGGCGGACAGCGTGGTGACCACCGACGTTGGCCAGCACCAGATGTGGTCGGCTCAGCATATGACCTATACCCGCCCGGAAAACTTTATCACCTCCAGTGGCTTAGGCACCATGGGCTTTGGCCTGCCGGCCGCCGTTGGCGCCCAGGTGGCGCGCCCTAACGATACGGTGATCTGTATCTCCGGTGACGGCTCCTTCATGATGAATGTACAGGAGCTGGGCACCGTTAAACGCAAGCAGTTACCGCTGAAGATCGTGTTACTCGACAACCAGCGGTTAGGGATGGTTCGACAATGGCAGCAGCTGTTTTTCCAGGAACGTTATAGCGAAACCACTCTGACTGATAACCCTGATTTCCTCACGCTGGCCAGCGCCTTCGGTATTCCTGGCCAACACATCACCCGTAAAGACCAGGTTGAAGCGGCACTCGACACCATGCTTTCGAGCCAGGGGCCATACCTGCTTCATGTCTCAATCGACGAACTTGAGAATGTCTGGCCGTTGGTGCCGCCCGGCGCCAGTAACTCTGAAATGCTGGAGAAATTATCATGATGCAACATCAGGTCGCTTTACAGGCACGTTTCAACCCGGAAACCTTAGAGCGCGTGCTGCGCGTTGTCCGCCACCGGGGTTTCCACATCTGCGCAATGAACATGGAAACCGCGCCGGACGCACAGAACATAAATATCGAATTGACCGTTGCCAGCCCGCGGCCCGTCGAATTACTGTTTAGTCAATTAAGCAAACTGGTCGACGTTGCCTGCGTCGAGATCCAGCAACCCACATCACAACAAATCCGCGCCTGAGCGCAAAGGAAGAAAAATGACGACGAAAAAAGCTGATTACATTTGGTTCAATGGCGAGATGGTTCCGTGGGGCGAAGCGAAAGTTCATGTGATGTCCCATGCGCTGCACTACGGTACCTCGGTATTCGAGGGGATCCGTTGCTACGACTCGCACAAAGGCCCGGTGGTGTTCCGTCATCGCGAACATATGCAGCGTCTGCATGATTCAGCCAAAATTTATCGTTTCCCGGTCTCCCAGAGCGTCGACGAACTGATGGAAGCCTGCCGCGAAGTCATTCGAACCAATAATCTGACCAGCGCTTATATCCGTCCGCTGGTGTTTGTTGGCGATGTCGGCATGGGGGTAAACCCGCCTCCGGGTTACAACACTGACGTGATCATCGCGGCGTTCCCATGGGGAGCCTACCTCGGCGCAGAAGCGCTTGAGCAGGGGATCGATGCAATGGTCTCTTCCTGGAACCGCGCGGCGCCGAACACTATCCCGACGGCAGCGAAAGCCGGTGGTAATTATCTTTCCTCGCTGCTGGTTGGCAGTGAAGCGCGTCGCCATGGCTATCAGGAAGGTATCGCCCTCGATGTTAACGGCTATATCTCCGAAGGCGCAGGGGAAAACCTGTTTGAAGTGAAGGACGGTGTACTGTTCACCCCGCCGTTTACCTCTTCCGCGCTGCCGGGCATTACCCGCGACGCCATTATCAAGCTGGCGAAAGATCTTGGTATCGAAGTCCGCGAGCAGGTGTTGTCCCGTGAATCCCTGTATCTGGCGGATGAAGTCTTCATGTCCGGCACTGCGGCGGAAATCACCCCGGTACGCAGCGTGGACGGCATCCAGGTCGGCGCAGGCCGTCGCGGTCCGGTAACCAAACGCATTCAGGAAGCCTTCTTTGGCCTCTTCACCGGTGAAACAGAAGATAAATGGGGCTGGTTGGATCCGGTAAGTAAGTAATTAAAAATGGGACGGCACGCACCGTCCCATTTAATAAACACAGATGGGAGTAAAAAGAGCATGCCTAAGTACCGTTCCGCCACCACCACACATGGCCGCAATATGGCGGGCGCCCGCGCGTTGTGGCGCGCAACCGGAATGACCGATGCCGATTTCGGCAAACCGATTATCGCCGTCGTTAACTCCTTTACCCAGTTTGTCCCCGGGCACGTGCACCTGCGCGATCTCGGCAAACTGGTTGCCGAGCAGATTGAAGCCGCCGGTGGCGTGGCCAAAGAATTCAACACCATCGCAGTGGATGATGGGATCGCTATGGGCCACGGGGGTATGCTCTATTCACTGCCATCCCGCGAGCTGATCGCCGACTCGGTGGAGTATATGGTTAACGCCCACTGCGCTGATGCCATGGTTTGTATCTCCAACTGCGACAAAATCACCCCGGGGATGCTGATGGCCTCCCTGCGTTTGAATATTCCGGTGATCTTTGTTTCCGGCGGCCCGATGGAAGCCGGGAAGACCAAGCTGTCAGATAAAATCATCAAGCTTGACCTGGTGGATGCGATGATTCAGGGGGCGGATCCGAAAGTGTCCGACGAGCAGAGTAATCAGGTGGAACGCTCCGCCTGCCCGACCTGCGGCTCCTGTTCCGGGATGTTCACGGCGAACTCCATGAACTGCCTGACCGAAGCGCTGGGCCTGTCACAACCGGGCAACGGCTCTCTGCTGGCGACCCACGCCGATCGTAAGGAGCTGTTCCTAAACGCCGGGAAACGTATCGTGGAGCTGACCAAACGCTATTACGAGCAGGATGACGCTTCCGCGCTGCCGCGCAATATCGCCAGCAAGGCGGCCTTTGAGAACGCTATGACGCTGGATATCGCCATGGGCGGCTCCACCAATACCGTTCTGCACCTGCTGGCGGCGGCGCAGGAAGCTGAAATCGACTTCACCATGAGCGATATCGATAAGCTCTCCCGCAAAGTGCCGCAGCTGTGTAAGGTGGCGCCGAGCACGCAGAAATACCATATGGAAGATGTGCATCGCGCCGGCGGCGTGCTGGGCATTCTGGGCGAGCTGGACCGCGCCGGGCTGCTGAATCGCGAGGTCAAAAACGTCCTTGGCCTGACGCTGCCGCAGACCCTGGAACAGTACGATGTGATGGTGACCCAGGACGACGCGGTGAAAAAAATGTTCCGCGCCGGCCCGGCGGGCATTCGTACCACCCAGGCGTTCTCGCAAGACTGCCGCTGGGATACCCTGGATGACGATCGCGCCGAAGGCTGTATCCGTTCTCTGGAACACGCTTACAGCAAGGACGGCGGCCTGGCGGTGCTGTACGGCAATTTCGCGGAAAACGGTTGTATCGTGAAAACCGCCGGCGTGGACGACAGCATCCTGAAATTTACCGGTCCGGCGAAAGTATATGAGAGCCAGGACGATGCAGTTGAGGCTATCCTCGGCGGTAAAGTCGTGGAAGGCGACGTCGTGGTGATCCGCTACGAAGGGCCGAAAGGCGGGCCGGGGATGCAGGAAATGCTTTACCCCACCAGCTTCCTGAAGTCGATGGGGCTGGGCAAAGCGTGCGCGCTGATCACCGATGGCCGTTTCTCCGGCGGCACCTCAGGGCTCTCTATCGGCCACGTCTCTCCGGAAGCGGCGAGCGGCGGCAACATTGCGCTCATTGAAGATGGCGACATGATCGCGATTGATATTCCGAACCGCAGCATCCAGCTGCAGCTGAGCGATGCGGAAATTGCGGCGCGTCGTGAAGCCCAGGAAGCGCGTGGCGACCAGGCGTGGACGCCGAAGAATCGCCAGCGTCAGGTCTCCTTTGCTCTTCGCGCCTACGCCAGCCTGGCGACCAGCGCCGACAAAGGCGCGGTACGCGATAAATCCAAGCTGGGTGGCTAATCATGGCGGATTCACAACCCTTGTCCGGCGCCCCTGAGGGCGCCGAGTACCTGAGAGCAGTGCTGCGCGCGCCGGTTTATGAAGCGGTGCAGAAAACGCCGCTGCAAAAAATGGATAAGCTCTCGTCGCGGCTGGATAACGTTATTCTGGTGAAGCGTGAAGATCGCCAGCCGGTACACAGCTTTAAGCTGCGTGGCGCTTACGCGATGATGTCCAGCCTGACTGCCGAACAGAAATCCCACGGGGTGATCACCGCTTCGGCGGGCAACCATGCCCAGGGCGTGGCGTTTTCCGCATCGCGGCTGGGCGTTAAGGCGCTGATCGTGATGCCGGTAGCGACCGCCGATATCAAAGTCGATGCCGTTCGCGGCTTTGGCGGCGAAGTGCTGCTGCACGGCGCCAACTTTGACGAAGCGAAGGCGAGAGCGATTGAGCTGGCGCAACAGCAGGGTTTTACCTGGGTGCCGCCGTTCGATCACCCAATGGTCATCGCCGGACAGGGAACCCTGGCGCTGGAGCTGCTGCAGCAGGATGCCCATATTGACCGCGTATTCGTCCCGGTGGGCGGCGGCGGTCTGGCAGCGGGCGTGGCGGTGCTGATCAAGCAACTGATGCCGCAGATCAAAGTGATCGCGGTGGAGGCGGAAGATTCTGCTTGCCTGAAGGCGGCGCTGGACGCAGGCCATCCGGTGGATCTGCCGCGCGTCGGCTTGTTTGCCGAAGGCGTGGCGGTCAAACGCATCGGCGATGAAACGTTCCGTTTATGCCAGGAGTATCTGGACGATATCATCACCGTCGATAGCGATGCTATCTGCGCGGCGATGAAGGATCTGTTCGAAGATGTGCGGGCGGTGGCGGAGCCTTCCGGCGCGCTGGCGCTGGCGGGGATGAAAAAGTATATCGCCCAGCATAACATCCGCGGCGAGCGTCTGGCTCATATTCTGTCCGGGGCCAACGTCAACTTCCATGGCCTGCGCTACGTGTCCGAGCGCTGCGAGCTCGGGGAACAGCGGGAAGCGCTGCTGGCGGTGACGATCCCGGAAGAGAAAGGTAGCTTTTTGAAGTTTTGCCAGCTACTGGGGGGCCGCTCAGTGACGGAGTTCAACTACCGCTTTGCCGATGCCAAAGACGCCTGTATTTTTGTCGGGGTACGCCTGAGTCGTGGCCTGGAAGAGCGGAAAGAGATCCTCCAGTTACTGAACGACGGCGGCTACAGCGTGGTGGATCTCTCTGATGATGAGATGGCTAAGCTGCATGTGCGCTATATGGTCGGCGGCCGGCCGTCAAAAGCGCTGCAGGAGCGGCTGTTCAGCTTCGAGTTTCCGGAATCGCCGGGGGCGCTGCTGAAATTCCTGCATACCCTTGGCACCCACTGGAATATTTCACTGTTCCACTACCGCAGCCACGGCACTGACTATGGTCGGGTACTGGCGGCCTTCGAGTTGGGCGAGCACGAGCCGGACTTTGAAACTCGTCTCAATGAGCTGGGCTATGAGTGCCACGACGAAACGCATAACCCGGCATTCCGCTTTTTCCTCGCGGGTTAGTGGTTGGGAAGAATTTTCCAGAAAGCATCAATAAGCGGCTCATGCAGCCGCTTTTTTTGTGCGCAAACGCCCAGCTCAAACGGCGTTTGCTCATCGCTGCGCTCCAGGATCATCACCCTGTTGCGTACCGGTTCCGGACTGTTCTCCAGCACCACTTCCGGCAGCAGCGCCACGCCGCATCCCAGGGCGACCATCGACACCATCGCTTCGTGCCCGCCGACGGTGGCGTAGATCGACGGATTGCTGATTTTATGCCGCCGAAACCACAGCTCGATGCGCCGACGTACCGGCCCCTGGTCGGCCATGATAAAGGGCACTGTCGACCAGTCGGGGCGCTCGACGGTCACCTGGTTGCGCACCGGGCAGGGAAGGGCCGGGGCAATTAACACCACGGCGAGGTTCTCCAGCATCGAAAACGCCACCGACCCTGGCAGAGTCTCCGGCTTACCGGCAATCGCCAGGTCGGCTTCGCCGGTGACGACCTTCTCCATAGCGTCGGCGGCGTCGCCGGTCGAGAGCTTGATCTCCACCGAGGGGTGCGCGGCGCGAAAGCGGTCGAGAATCGGCGGCAGATGGCTATAGGCGGCGGTGACAGAGCAGAAGATGTGCAGCTCGCCGGAGAGCGAAGGGCCCTGCTGATCGATGACGTGACGAAGCTGCTGATACTGCAATAAAGTCTGTTGGGCAAAGGTACGTAACTCTTCCCCGGCTTCGGTAAGGGTCACCGTGCGATTATCTCGCACGAACAGCGGCTGGCCGAGGTCCTCTTCCAGACGCTGGATCTGGCGCGAAAGCGTCGACGGGCTGACGTGCATGGCCCGCGCGCTGCGGCCAAAATGGCGGCTTTCCGCCAGATGCAGAAAGGTTTTCAGATCGCGTAAATCCACGGCGCGTACTCCCCGGTTTTGTATTTCATAAAATGCAACGTGACGTTGTGAATATATCAATTTCCGCAATAAAATTCCTGTCATATAGTAAGTTCATTCTCGCAAAAGCGAACCGAACAATAAGCACGACACAACATCACGGAGTTACAGACATGGCTAACTACTTTAATACACTGAACCTGCGCCAGCAGCTGGCACAGCTGGGCAAATGCCGCTTTATGGCGCGCGACGAATTCGCCGATGGCGCAAGCTACCTTCAGGGTAAAAAAGTGGTCATCGTCGGCTGCGGCGCACAGGGCCTGAACCAGGGTCTGAACATGCGTGACTCCGGCCTGGATATCTCCTATGCGCTGCGTAAAGAAGCGATCGCTGAGAAGCGCGCCTCCTGGCGTAAAGCGACTGAAAACGGCTTCAAAGTCGGCACTTATGAAGAGCTGATCCCGCAGGCCGACCTGGTGGTTAACCTGACGCCGGACAAACAGCACTCAGACGTTGTGCGCTCCGTACAGCCGCTGATGAAAGACGGCGCAGCGCTGGGTTACTCCCACGGCTTCAACATCGTGGAAGTGGGCGAGCAGATCCGTAAAGACATCACCGTGGTGATGGTGGCGCCGAAGTGCCCGGGCACCGAAGTGCGTGAAGAGTACAAACGCGGTTTCGGCGTACCGACGCTTATCGCGGTACACCCGGAAAACGACCCGAAAGGCGAAGGCATGGCGATTGCCAAAGCATGGGCTGCGGCGACAGGCGGCCACCGCGCGGGCGTGCTGGAGTCTTCCTTCGTGGCGGAAGTGAAATCTGACCTGATGGGCGAGCAAACCATCCTTTGCGGCATGCTGCAGGCGGGTTCTCTGCTGTGCTTCGACAAGCTGGTGGCGGAAGGTACCGATCCGGCGTATGCAGAAAAACTGATTCAGTTCGGCTGGGAAACCATCACCGAAGCGCTGAAGCAGGGCGGCATCACCCTGATGATGGATCGCCTCTCCAACCCGGCGAAACTGCGCGCTTATGCGCTGTCCGAGCAGCTGAAAGAGATCATGGCGCCGCTGTTCCAGAAACACATGGACGACATCATCTCCGGCGAATTCTCCTCCGGTATGATGGCGGACTGGGCGAATGATGATAAGAAACTGCTGACCTGGCGTGAAGAGACCGGCAAAACCGCCTTCGAAACCGCGCCGCAATATGAAGGCAAAATCGGCGAGCAGGAGTACTTCGATAAAGGCGTTCTGATGATCGCGATGGTGAAAGCGGGCGTTGAGCTGGCCTTCGAAACCATGGTGGCCTCCGGCATCATCGAAGAGTCTGCTTACTACGAATCACTGCATGAGCTGCCGCTTATCGCCAACACCATCGCCCGTAAGCGTCTGTATGAGATGAACGTGGTTATTTCCGATACCGCTGAATATGGTAACTACCTGTTCTCTTACGCTTGCGTACCGCTGCTGAAAGAGTTCATGACCACCCTGCAGACCGGCGACCTGGGCACAGCGATTGCCGAAGGCGCGGTAGATAACGCGCAGCTGCGCGATGTGAACGAAGCGATTCGCAGCCACGCTATCGAGCAGGTTGGTAAGAAACTGCGCGGTTATATGACCGATATGAAGCGTATCGCGGTAGCCGGCTAATTCCTCGTCGTCTTTCGACTTGCCGATGCGTTGGCTACGGTACGTACACCCCAGTCACATAGTAATCTTTGTTCCTGGGGATGTACTTCCTTGCCGCCTTCCGGCAAGCCGAAATCCATAGAGGCATGGATTTGTTTAGTAGGCCTGATAAGCGAAGCGCCATCAGGCAAAAACCCGGAGATTAAGATCCCCGGGTTTTTTTATTATTTCCGGTACAGCACTTTGATGATGTGGTAGCCGAACTGGGTATGCAGCGGGCCGGTTGGCTCCAGTTCAGGGCAGGAGAAGACCACTTTATCGAAGGCTGGTACCATCTGGCCCTGGCGGAACTCACCCAGATCGCCGCCGCGTTTGCCTGACGGACAAATGGAGTGTTTCTTTGCCAGCTTGCCGAAATCGGCGCCGTTTTTGAGCTGCTCGAGCAGATCGAGCGCCAGTTTCTCTTCTTTTACCAGGATATGCAGTGCTGCCGCGGTTTTAGCCATGATTGCGCCTTGAGTGAGTTGGGATAAATCAGGGCGCCATAGTATCACGCGCTAGCGGCGATACAGCACCTTGATGATGTGGTAGCCGAATTTGGTTTTCACCGGGCCATAGGGTTTGAGCAGCGGACAGCTGAAGACGGCTTGATCAAACGGACCGACCATCGCGCCTTGCTGAAACTCGCCTAAGTCGCCGCCGTTGCGGCCAGACGGACATTTAGAATAGCGTTTCGCCAGATGATCGAAGCTGACGCCCCGCTCCAGTTTGGCGAGGATCTCCAGCGCCAGTTTCTCTTCTTTGACCAGGATATGCAGGGCCGCTGCGCTTTTTGCCATGACATCATTCTCAGGATGGTTTGTGTGGCTGACACTTTACCATCAGTCAGTAAATCTCGGCTCCGCTTTCTGCTACAATCCCCACCCCGTTCGAAGATTGAGCAAGACTCCCATGCGTTTAAACCCTGGCCAACAACAAGCCGTCGAATTCGTCACCGGACCGTGCCTGGTGCTGGCGGGCGCCGGTTCCGGTAAGACCCGCGTTATTACGAATAAAATCGCCCACCTGATCCGCGGCTGCGGCTATCAGGCGCGCCATATCGCGGCCGTGACCTTTACCAACAAAGCCGCGCGCGAGATGAAAGAGCGCGTTGGGCAAACGCTGGGGCGCAAAGAGGCGCGTGGCCTGATGATTTCCACCTTCCACACTTTGGGGCTGGATATCATTAAGCGCGAATACGCTGCGCTGGGTATGAAGTCTAACTTTTCCTTATTCGACGATACCGACCAGGTGGCGCTGCTTAAGGAACTGACCGAAGGATTGATCGAAGATGACAAAGTGGTGCTTCAGCAGCTGATCTCGACGATCTCCAACTGGAAAAACGATCTAAAAACCCCGGCGCAGGCCGCCGCTGGCGCGAAAGGCGAACGGGATCGTATTTTCGCCCACTGCTATGGGCTATACGACGCGCACATGAAGGCCTGCAATGTCCTCGATTTTGACGATCTGATCCTGCTGCCAACGCTGCTGCTGCAGCGCAACGAGGAGGTGCGCGAGCGCTGGCAAAATAAGATCCGCTACCTGCTGGTGGATGAGTATCAGGATACCAATACCAGCCAGTATGAGCTGGTGAAACTGCTGGTGGGTCAGCGGGCGCGCTTTACCGTGGTGGGCGATGACGACCAGTCGATCTACTCCTGGCGCGGCGCGCGGCCGCAGAACCTGGTGCTGCTCAGCCAGGACTTCCCGGCGCTGCGGGTGATCAAGCTTGAGCAGAACTACCGCTCATCCGGGCGTATTCTGAAAGCCGCCAACATTTTGATCGCTAATAACCCTCACGTCTTTGAAAAGCGGCTGTTCTCCGAACTGGGATATGGCGCAGAGCTGAAAGTGCTCTCCGCCAACAATGAAGATCATGAAGCGGAGCGCGTGGCCGGGGAGCTGATCGCCCACCACTTCATTAATAAAACCAATTACAAAGACTACGCGATCCTTTATCGCGGCAATCACCAGTCGCGGGTCTTTGAAAAGATGCTGATGCAGAACCGCATCCCGTACAAAATCTCCGGCGGCACGTCGTTCTTTTCGCGTCCGGAAATTAAAGATCTGCTGGCCTATCTGCGCGTGCTGACCAACCCGGACGACGACAGCGCCTTCCTGCGTATCGTCAACACGCCGAAGCGCGAGATCGGCCCGGCGACGCTGCAAAAGCTCGGTGAGTGGGCGATGGGCCGCAACAAAGGATTGTTCACCGCCAGCTTTGATATGGGTCTCAGCCAGACGCTGACCGGGCGCGGCTATGAATCCCTTACCCGCTTCACCCACTGGCTACGCGAGATCCAGCAGCTGGCCGAACGCGAGCCGGTCAACGCCGTGCGCGATTTGATTCGCGGGATCGACTACGAATCCTGGCTGTATGAAACCTCGCCCAGCCCGAAAGCCGCGGAAATGCGCATGAAAAACGTCAACCAGCTGTTTACCTGGATGACCGAGATGCTGGAAGGCAGCGAAATCGATGAGCCGATGACCCTGACCCAGGTGGTCACCCGCTTTACCCTGCGCGACATGATGGAGCGCGGCGAATCGGATGAAGAGCTGGATCAGGTGCAGCTGATGACTCTCCATGCGTCAAAGGGGCTGGAGTTCCCCTACGTCTATCTGGTGGGAATGGAAGAGGGATTGCTGCCGCACCAAAGCAGCATTGATGAAGATAACGTCGATGAAGAGCGACGGTTAGCCTACGTTGGCATCACCCGTGCGCAGAAAGAGCTGACCTTTACGCTCTGTAAGGAGCGCCGGCAATATGGCGAGCTGGTGCGTCCTGAACCGAGTCGTTTTCTGCTGGAGCTACCTCAGGACGACCTTATCTGGGAGCAGGCACGCAAAACCATTACGCCTGAAGAGCGGATGCAAAAAGGCCAGGCCAACGTAGCTAATATTCGGGCGATGCTGGCAAAGGCGAAAAAAGCTTAGCGTCTCAGGCGATAAACTGCTGCCAGGCGGCGGAGAAGGGCATCACCAGTATTAGCGAGGGCAGCATATTGGCGGTAGGGAAGGCACGGATCCCGCACAGACGGAAACCGGTCGCCAGCATAATGATGCCGCCGCAGGCGGTGAAGTCGGCGATCATCGACGGATTGATTAACGCCATGATAAAGGTTGCCGCGAAAAACAGGATAACGAAAACAATCAGCTGGGGAATAAAGATCACGGTGATGATATACCCCAGCGTGGAGGCGAAAATCGCGGCAGTAAAAAAGTCGAGGATCGACTTGGTCAGCAGAATGGTCGGGTCGCCGGTCATCCCTTCGGTTAAGGCGCCGAAGATGCCGGTACCGCTGGCGCAGAACAGGATCAGCACGGCGATAAACTGATTCATAAAATCTTCCGCACCGACGCTGGCGCTGGACTGCGCCGGAAAGATACGTTCAATGGGGCTGCGCAGCGTTGTTCCGGCTCGTTCAATCCATTTTTCAATATTCAACAGGCCGCCGATAATCGTGCCGACAATAATAGCCAGGGCAATCGGCGGCAGGTTATGCAATTTATTGACAAAGAATATGCCCATACTGATTGAGATCAGTCCGGCGATCAACGGTAAGGTTTTTTTGAAATGTTCCGGAATAAAACGATTCAGTGAAGCGCCCGCCAGCGCACCAACGAGAAGCGAGCCGCTACAGACAAATATACCTATAGCCATAATTTATTTTCCCTAATAAAAATCAGGGCCTGAATATACAGGCCCTGAAATATTTAAATTAATTATTTAATGTTAAATACGCGGCTGGCATTACCCCAGGCGATTTTCTCTTTCAGGCCTGCTTCAAGTTCTAAAGGATCAAACCAGTCGCAGGCCTGATGAATATCTTCATACGGATAATCGACAGAGAACATCACGCGATCGGCGCCCATGACTTCAATAGCATTATTCAGTGAATGGGTATTGAAATGGCCGCTGGTGGTAACGATGAAGTTATTCTGCAGGTAGTGCATTAACGGTTTTTCCGCTTTACCCAAACCGCAGCCGAAACGCTGACGATAGAGACGATGTTGAGTGCGCGGCAGCATATGTACCAGCCCTTCGCCGAGGTGACCCAGCACCAGATTGAGGTTAGGATAACGATCGAACAGACCGCTCATCATCAGACGAATAGCATGCACTGCCGTTTCCTGAGCGAAGCCCCAGGCAGAGCCGATCAGGCTTTCGTAACCGGTATAGATGCCACGCGCCGGGCCTTCCAGCGGTTCACGAGGATGCAGATAGACAGGCACGTTCAGCTCGTTGACCTTATCCCAGAATACCAGCATGGATTCGTCATCAAGATACAGGCCATGCTCGCTATCTTTAACGTTGGTGTAGCCGTTGATCAGCGCACCTTTCATGCCTAACTTTTTCACGGCGCGCTCCAGCTCTTCCGCCGCGGCTTCCGGGTTCTGCAATGCCAGGGTGGCGAAGGCGCTGAATTTGTCCGGATTTGGCTTAACATAATTCTCAACGATAAAATCGTTGGTATCGCGGGCAAAAGAGACGGCTTTGGCTTTATCTAAAATAGACTGGGCGCCAGGTGAAGTCAGAGAAAGAATTACATGATCAATATGACGCTGCGCCATTTCTTCCAGCTGAATGCTGCGATCCAGCAGGCGGCGTTCAACATCTTTCATATATTCTGTGCCGTTACGACCTGCTTCACCAGATGAATCCCACAGACGGTTATTTTCAGGAGTGGATACGTGTTCTTCTAAAGCAATTTTTCCGCGCATGATATTTTCCTTGCGATATGAGTCAGTGTGGCTTGATGCGAGGAGAATAAAAGCTTTCACGTATTACCAGCAATAAACCAAACGTAATAGGGGTTATTAATAAAACCAATACACGGGCGTATTTTGTTACTTAGATTTTAATAGAAGTACTCTGCTGTGCGGGATCGGCAAGCGTAGCGATCAGCGAGCGTAGCCAGATATGTCCGGGATCGCGGTGCAGCCGCTGATGCCAGACCTGACGGATGGCGATTTTGGCGAGGGGAAAAGGCAGCGGCCAGCTGCGGCAGGGATAGCGCCGGGTGATATGCCGCGCCACCTGTTCCGGGACGACGGCAATCATATCGCTTTCGGCCACCAGCTCACCGGTACCTAAAAAACTTGGTAACGTTAGCGCAATGCGCCGGGGCATGTGGTGCTCATCAAGCAGCTTATCCATATCGCCATGGGCAGTCCCCTCCACGCGGATCGCCAGATGCTTTTCCTGGCGCCAGTCTTCGGCGCGGAGCTGTGCGCGAATGCGAGGATGGTTTTCCGCAGCCAGGCAGACATATGATTGATCGAAGAGATGTTGCTGGTAGACGCTTTCCGGAAGCTGCGTCAGATAGCCGATCGCGAGATCGCATTTCCCGGATTCGAGGGCGTTGAGGGTCTGCTCATCCAGATTCTGTACCGTAAAGGTGATCCCGTCCGCCGCCTGCTGCTGGAGCGCAATTTGCAATAAAGGCAGCAGCGTCATTTGGCTGATATCGGTCATACCGATCGTAAAATTACGCTGGCTCTGCTGGGGAAGAAATTCAGGTTTGACCGCTAAATCGTTATCGGCAAGCTGGAGAAGAGTCGAGATGGTGGGGGCGATCGCGTCCGCTCGCGGCGTCGGGATCATCCGCTGCCCGACCCGGACAAACAGCGGGTCAGCAAAATGATCTCGTAGTTTTTTCAGCAAAAGGCTGCCGGTGGGCTGGCTGATATCGAGCGCGTCAGCCGCTGGGGAAACATTGCCCAAGCGGTAGAGCGCAGAGAAAAAGCGTAGCGATTTGAAATCCAGTTCTTCCCGCATCCGCCCTCCTGGCTGGATATTATTTCAGCGTATCGCCGCTGGCGACCCGAAGTATCCAGTGGACGTAGCTTTGCCACTGACACTCCTGATCGACCATCTCCCGACCCAGCGGATGTTCATCCAGCCAGTTTCCCGGCAATATCAGCGTCAGTTGTTCGTCTTGAGCGGTCAGCTGAATGGCGGGCAACAGATCGTCGCGCCGCCGGCTGGCAAACAGGATAGCCAGTCGCAGCAGACGACACAGATGCTCAGCCACCCGCGGTGGGACGGCATTCTGTTGATGAAGCGAAGAGAGGTCGATAGCGTTAGTCTGGTTAAGGAGCAGCGTGGCAATCAGCTTCTTCTGCGCCGGGGTAAAGCCCGGCAGGTCGAGGTTATTGACCAGATAGGCGGCGTGCTGCGGCGCGCGCTTAAAATCCACGCTCAGCCCAATCTCATGCAGCGCACAGGCGCTAAGGAGTAAATCACGGCTTAGCGGATCCAGCTCCCAGCTGCCATCCAACTGACTGAGCAGATGACTGGCAAGGCCGCCGACGCGCTGGGCCTGTTCTGTGTCGATCATAAAACGACGCTGAATATTACGCAGCGTGCGGCTGCGGATGTCCTGCTCAACGGAGAGATGCAGCATGCCGTACACCAGGCCTTCGCGTAACGCGCCGCCCGCGAGGGTCATACACTGAATATTCAGTTCGCTGAAGATAGCGATCAGGATCGCCAGCCCGCTAGGAAACACCAGCGCCCGCTCAAGGGTTAAGCCTTCGATCTCCAGCTCTTCCAGACGTCCGCACTGGATAGCGCGCTGTTTAAGCTGCTGGAGTTTGGCGAGGGTGATTCGTTCATCCATCCCCTGCGCCATCATAATTTCCTGCAGAGCCTGAACGGTGCCGGAGGCGCCAACGCACACTTTCCATCCGTGATAGCGCAGCACATCGGCGACGGGCAGTAGCACCTCGCGCGCAGCCGCTTCGGCGAGATCGAAATTCTCTTTCGTCAGACTACGGTCGGCAAAATAGCGTTCAAGCCAGGTGACACAGCCCATCGACAGGCTAAACAGCGAGGTTGTTTGTGCGCCGGTCCCGGTCACCAGCTCGGTGCTGGCGCCGCCGATATCGACCACCAGGCGCTGATCGGCGCCGCCGGTGGTGTGGGCGACACCCTGGTAAATCAGGCGCGCTTCTTCTTCGCCGCTGATCACTTGCACTGGAGTGCCGAGGATCTCCTGCGCTTTCGCCAGAAACTCCCCCGCATTGACGGCAAGACGCAGCGTGGCGGTGGCCACGACGCGGATTTGCGTCGGCGGAATATCCTGCAGGCGCTCGGCAAACAGGCGTAAGCACTGCCAGCCCCGTTCCATCGCTTCTGCGGAGAGGGTGTTGTCGCTATTCAGGCCGGCGGCCAGTCGAACCTTACGCTTAATGCGGCTCAGCGTCTGGATGCTGCCCGCCACCTCGCGCACCACCAACATATGGAAACTATTGGAGCCCAAATCAATGGCGGCATATAGCGAGGTGGAGCTCATACTCTTCATCGTTCAGAAGGCTCCCTGGTCGGCGGGGCGCTTAGGCCCGATCCACATCACTGAGCGGGTCGCCAGAGGAAGGTCGCCCTGGCAGATTCTGAATGACTGAGCGTATGGCATAGATCTCTTAACCTGAACGACGACGATTGCGCGGTGGACCGTTACGGCGCGGGCCGTTGCCTGGGCGCGCACGGGTCAGACGCAGCGGCTTAGGCAGGTCGGTCATCAGCGCGTCCGGGTTGTACTTACTGACCGGAATTGAGTGACCAATATAGGTTTCGATCGCCGGCAGATTCAGCGCATACTCTTCGCAGGCGAGGCTAATGGAGTGACCGCTGGCGCCAGCGCGACCGGTACGGCCGATGCGGTGAACGTAATCTTCGCAGTCGTCCGGCAGATCGTAGTTAAAGACGTGGGTCACGGCCGGAATGTGCAAACCACGAGCGGCAACATCGGTCGCGACCAGAATATCGAGGTCGCCACGGGTAAATTCTTCGAGAATGCGCAGACGTTTTTTCTGCGCCACGTCGCCGGTCAGCAGACCTACGCGATGGCCGTCGGCGGCGAGATGGCCCCAGATATCTTCGCAACGGTGCTTGGTATTGGCGAAAACGATGGCGCGATCGGGCCACTCTTCTTCCAGCAGCGTCTGCAGCAGGCGCATTTTTTCTTCGTTGGACGGGTAGAAGAGCTCTTCTTTAATACGGTGGCCCGTTTTCTGTTCCGGCTCGACTTCAACGTACTCGGCGTTATTCATTTGTTCGAACGCCAGTTCGCGGACGCGATAAGAAAGGGTCGCGGAGAACAGCATGTTCAGGCGCTGAGTGGCCGGCGGCATGCGGCGGAACAGCCAGCGGATATCTTTAATAAAGCCGAGATCGTACATGCGATCGGCTTCGTCCAGCACGACAACCTGAATGGCGCCGAGGTTAATGTGGTTCTGCTTCGCGTAATCGATCAGACGACCAGTGGTGCCGATCAGAATATCGACGCCGCTTTCCAGCACTTTCAACTGCTTATCGTAGCCGTCGCCGCCGTAAGCCAGACCCAGCTTCAGACCGGTGGCCTGCGCCAGTGGCTCAGCGTCGGCGTGGATCTGTACCGCCAGTTCACGCGTCGGCGCCATAATCAGCGCGCGCGGTTGGTTAACCTGGCGATCGGCGATAGCCGGGTGAGAGAGAAGATAATGAAACGTTGACGTCAGGAACGCCATCGTTTTACCGGTACCGGTTTGCGCCTGCCCGGCGACATCGCGGCCTTCCAGCGTCAGCGGAAGGGCGAGGGCCTGAATGGGTGTGCAATTATGAAACCCTTTCTTTTCAAGGGCTTCAATGACTGCCGGGTGCAGGGCGAAGTCGGAAAACTTCTGTTCTGTTAAATGTGTTTTGCTCATAGTGTGGTAGAATATCAGCTAACTATTGCATTAAGAAAGCGTATCCGGTGAAATAACGTCAACCTTTCGTTGGCGGTGTACGAAATTATTCAAGGTACGTCTACGGTAACTGAACGAATCCAGGATAGCTTAGACTACTAAGCGAGTCGGGAGCGATAAATCTGCAGCATGCAGTTCGCGTTCGGGCACCCTGGCGTCAACAGGCGAGTCCATGATGGATTGCGCCAGTTGGCAGGCCAGAGAATTGAGGTATCCTGAAGAATAGCGTGCATAACGTAGCCGCAGCGCGTCGTTGATGGCTACGACACCAACACACCAGGCTTATTCCTGTGGAGTTAAATATGAGCGATAAAATTATTCACCTGACTGACGACAGTTTTGACACGGACGTACTCAAGGCTGACGGGCTGACCCTCGTCGATTTCTGGGCAGAGTGGTGTGGTCCGTGCAAAATGATCGCCCCGATTCTGGATGAGATCGCTGAAGAGTATCAGGGCAAACTGACCGTAGCTAAGCTGAACATTGACCAGAACCCGGGCACTGCGCCGAAATACGGCATTCGCGGTATCCCAACCCTGCTGCTGTTTAAAAACGGCGAAGTGGCGGCCACTAAAGTTGGCGCCCTGTCCAAGGGTCAGCTGAAAGAGTTCCTCGACGCTAACCTGGCGTAAGCAAATTGCTGTTCCGGCGTCCAGATTCCTATTTTTTGCGGAACTCTGGACGCCCGGCTGGAGTCGTGCTAAGTTAATCCACAGACTTCGTTTTAAACATACCTTGTTTGAATCTTGTTTTACCCGAAGCATCCCGCATAAATGCGCGTGAAGCTAATAATTCCGGGCTTTTCACTCATTCCGTCTAGTCGTTTCAGTTCTGCGTTCTTTCCTGTGACCAGGCAACGTACAGACACGAGATGAAGGCCGTTAACAGGCATGGAAGTTCCTGCCATACCATTCACAACATTAAGTTCGAGATTTACCCCGAGTTTAAGAACCCACACCACTATGAATCTTACCGAATTAAAGAATACGCCGGTTTCTGAGCTGATTACTCTCGGCGAAAATATGGGGCTGGAAAACCTGGCTCGTATGCGTAAGCAGGATATTATTTTTGCCATCCTCAAGCAGCATTCGAAGAGTGGCGAAGATATCTTTGGCGACGGCGTACTGGAGATACTGCAGGATGGATTTGGATTCCTCCGCTCCGCAGACAGCTCCTACCTCGCCGGCCCTGACGACATCTACGTATCCCCCAGCCAAATCCGCCGTTTCAACCTCCGCACTGGTGACACCATTTCCGGTAAGATTCGTCCTCCGAAAGAGGGTGAACGTTACTTTGCGCTGCTGAAAGTTAACGAAGTTAACTACGACAAGCCGGAAAACGCGCGTAACAAGATCCTGTTCGAGAACTTAACGCCGCTGCACGCGAACTCTCGCCTGCGTATGGAGCGTGGTAACGGTTCTACCGAAGACTTAACCGCTCGCGTACTGGATCTGGCCTCCCCGATTGGCCGCGGCCAGCGTGGTCTGATCGTCGCGCCGCCGAAGGCCGGTAAAACCATGCTGCTGCAGAATATCGCGCAGAGCATCGCATACAACCACCCGGACTGTGTCCTGATGGTACTGCTGATCGACGAACGTCCGGAAGAAGTGACCGAGATGCAGCGTCTGGTGAAAGGTGAAGTGGTTGCTTCCACCTTTGACGAGCCGGCATCCCGTCACGTGCAGGTTGCCGAGATGGTTATTGAGAAAGCGAAACGTCTGGTTGAACACAAGAAAGACGTTATCATCCTGCTCGACTCTATTACCCGTCTGGCGCGTGCCTACAACACCGTGGTTCCGGCTTCCGGTAAAGTGTTGACCGGTGGTGTGGACGCCAACGCCCTGCACCGTCCGAAGCGTTTCTTTGGTGCGGCACGTAACGTCGAGGAGGGCGGTAGCCTGACCATCATCGCCACGGCGCTGATCGACACCGGTTCCAAAATGGACGAAGTTATCTACGAAGAGTTTAAAGGCACCGGTAACATGGAACTGCACCTCTCTCGTAAGATTGCTGAAAAACGCGTCTTCCCGGCTATCGACTACAACCGTTCCGGTACCCGTAAAGAAGAGCTGCTTACCACTCAGGAAGAGCTGCAGAAAATGTGGATCCTGCGCAAAATTATCCATCCGATGGGTGAGATTGATGCGATGGAATTCCTCATCAATAAGCTGGCAATGACCAAGACGAATGATGACTTCTTCGATATGATGAAGCGCTCGTAAGGTAAAAAAAGCCAAAAACGCCACGCCTTTGCGTGGCGTTTTCATTTTGGGGTTTGTATGATCCAGAGACAGAGAAAGCGGGACGAAAGTTGTCGTATAATGGCGCCGGATAGCAGGCGGAGACAGCTTTAACAGACTAAAATCTATACAATAAATTTGTAATGTTCTGCTTTTCCCCTTCTGGAGTTGGGGCATCATCGCTATACTTCCCGGATTAACTATGCTGAGAGCACATGCGTTGTGAATTTACTCACTGCTATTACTGAATTAATCAGTATTTTCTTATTCACGACCCTCTTTATTTTTGTCGCGCGGAAAGTGGCAAAAAAGATCGGGTTAGTGGATAAACCCAACTATCGCAAACGGCATCAGGGGTTGATTCCGTTGGTCGGTGGTATCTCAGTTTATGCAGGTATCTGTTTCACTTTCGCCATCGCCGATTATTATATTCCTCACGCCTCGCTGTATCTGGCCTGCGCGGGGGTATTGGTGCTGGTTGGCGCGCTTGACGATCGCTTCGACATCAGCGTGAAAATTCGCGCGGTCATTCAGGCCGCGATCGCCGTGATTATGATGATGGCAGGGAATCTGCATCTGAGTAGTTTGGGCTTTATTTTTGGCTCGTGGGAACTGGTGCTGGGGCCCTTCGGCTTCTTCCTGACGCTGTTTGCCGTCTGGGCCGCTATCAATGCGTTCAACATGGTCGATGGTATCGACGGCCTGCTCGGCGGACTGTCATCGGTCTCTTTTGCGGCGACCGGGATTATCCTTTGGTTTGATGGTCAGTACAGCCTGGCGATGTGGTGTTTCGCGATGATCGCCGCCATTCTGCCCTATATTCTTCTCAATCTTGGCGCCCTCGGCCGCCGCTATAAAGTCTTTATGGGTGACGCCGGCAGCACGATGATTGGCTTCACCATCATCTGGATCCTGCTGGAAACCACGCAAGGTAAAACGCATCCCATTAGCCCGGTGACCGCGCTGTGGATTATCGCTATCCCGTTGATGGACATGGTGGCGATTATGTATCGCCGCCTGCGCAAAGGCATGAGTCCTTTCTCACCGGACCGTCAGCATATTCATCATTTGATCATGCGCGCCGGGTTTACTTCCCGCCAGGCGTTTGTCCTGATTACCCTGGCCGCCGCCCTGCTGGCGCTGGTTGGCGTCGTGGCGGAATACACCCGCATTGTGCCGGAATGGGTGATGTTAATTCTCTTTTTGGTAGCCTTCTTTCTTTATGGCTACTGTATTAAGCGCGCCTGGAAAGTGGCGCGCCTGGTTAAGCGCATCAGACGCAGAATTCGGCGACACAGCGGCAATAATCCGAAACTAACCAAGTAGAGCTGGGGATGTGATGACTCAACCATTACCGGGAGCACAAGCAGTGAACGTTGAGAACGAGCTGGATATTCGCGGGCTGTTTCGCGCTTTATGGGCAGGAAAAGGCTGGATAGTCGGCGGCGCCGTACTCTTCGCCGCCATCGTGCTGGTGTACACCTTCTTTGCTCGCCAGGAGTGGAGCGCCACGGCGATCACCGATCGGCCTACTGTCAATATGTTGGGGGGATACTATTCCCAACAGCAGTTCTTACGCAATCTGGACATTAAAGCCGACCTCGCCTCGGTCGACCAGCCTTCCGCCATGGATGAAGCGTATAAAGAGTTCATCATGCAGCTGGCCTCCTGGGATACCCGGCGCGATTTCTGGCTGCAAACGGACTACTACAAGCAGCGTCAGTCGGGTAATGCCCGCGCTGATGCGGCGATGCTGGATGACCTGATTAACAATATCCAGTTTATGCCAGGCGATGCGGCCAAGAGCATTAACGACAGCGTCAAACTGACCGCCGAGACCGGGCAGGATGCCAATAATCTGTTGCGTCAGTATGTGGCCTTCGCCAGCCAGCGGGCGGCAGGCCATCTTAACGACGAACTTAAAGGCGCCTGGGCGGCGCGGACGGTGCAGATGAAGGCGCAGGTGAAGCGCCAGGAAGAGGTGGCCGAGGCCATCTTCAACCGCCGGACGCACAGCGTGGAGCAGGCGCTGAAGGTGGCTCAGCAGCACAATATTTCACGTAGCGAAACGGATGTTCCTGCCGATCAGTTGCCGGATTCAGAGCTATTTTTATTGGGCAGGCCGATGCTGCAGGCCAGGCTGGAAAACCTGCAGGCCGTCGGGCCGGAATATGACCTCGATTACGACCAGAACCGCGCCATGCTGAGCACGTTGAACGTCGGTCCAACGTTAGATCCGCGTTTTCAGACTTACCGGTATTTGCGGACGCCGGAAGAACCTGTAAAACGCGATAGCCCGCGCCGTGTATTTCTGATGGTGATGTGGGGGATTGTGGGTGCGCTCATCGGCGCAGGCGTGGCGTTATCGCGTCGTCGTGTCCTGTGATTGCGGCCTGTGGTGAAGGGCAGATGACCTTCATCGCCTAATCGAAGAGAATCGATGTGAAAGTACTAACTGTATTTGGCACGAGGCCGGAAGCCATCAAGATGGCGCCTCTGGTCCATGCGCTGGCAAAGGATCCTCATTTTGAGGCGAAAGTATGCGTGACCGCGCAGCATCGGGAGATGCTCGATCAGGTGTTGAAACTTTTCTCTATTGTCCCGGACTACGATCTCAACATCATGAAGCCGGGGCAGGGGCTGACCGAGATCACCTGTCGCATCCTTGAAGGGCTGAAGCCGGTGCTGGAGTCGTTTAAACCCGACGTGGTGCTGGTGCATGGCGATACCACCACCACCATGGCGGCGAGCCTGGCGGCGTTTTACCAGCGGATACCGGTGGGTCACGTAGAGGCCGGCCTGCGCACCGGCGATTTAAGTTCGCCGTGGCCGGAAGAAGGCAACCGTACGTTGACCGGCCATCTGGCGACATACCATTTCGCCCCCACGGAAACCTCGCGGCAGAACCTGCTGCGGGAAAATATTGCCGACAGTCGGATCACGGTTACCGGGAATACGGTCATTGACGCCCTGTTCTGGGTGCGGGATCGGGTGCTGGGTGATGAAGCGCTACGGGAGACCCTGCTGCAGCGCTATCCTTTCATCAGCCACGGTAAAAAGATGATTCTGGTTACCGGCCACCGGCGGGAAAGCTTTGGGCTCGGTTTTGAACAGATCTGCCAGGCGCTGGCCGAGATAGCCCATACCCACCCTGAGGTGCAGATTGTCTATCCGGTTCACCTGAATCCTAATGTCAGCGAGCCGGTGAATCGTATTCTTGGTCATATTGACAATGTGATGTTGATTGAACCGCAGGATTACCTGCCGTTCGTCTGGCTGATGGATCGCGCCTGGCTGATCCTGACCGATTCCGGCGGCATTCAGGAAGAGGCCCCCTCGCTGGGTAAGCCGGTGCTGGTCATGCGCGATATGACCGAACGTCCGGAAGCGGTGGCCGCCGGCACCGTGTGTCTGGTGGGCACCGACAGCCAGCGCATCGTCGCGGAAGTGACGCGACTGCTGGAGGATGATGCTGCATACCAGGCGATGAGCCGCGCGCATAATCCCTATGGCGATGGCGAAGCATGTCGTCGCATTTTGTCTGCACTTAAAAATAATCAGGTAACGCTATGAGTTTTTCTACCATTTCAGTGATTGGCCTTGGCTATATCGGGCTGCCAACCGCTGCCGCGTTCGCCTCCCGGCAGAAGCGGGTGGTCGGCGTTGATGTTAATCAACATGCCGTGGAGACCATTAACCGTGGAGAGATTCATATCGTGGAGCCGGATCTGGCGAGCGTGGTGAAGACCGCGGTCGAGCAGGGGTATTTAAGCGCCACCACCACCCCGGTGGAGGCGGATGCTTACCTGATTGCCGTGCCGACGCCGTTTAAAGATCGCCACGAGCCGGATATGGTGTTTGTCGAGTCGGCCGCCAAATCTATTGCGCCGACGTTAAAGAAAGGCTCGCTGGTGATCCTCGAGTCCACTTCGCCGGTCGGGTCGACCGAACAGATGGCCGAGTGGCTGGCGGAGATGCGCCCGGATCTTAGCTTCCCCCAGCAGGTGGGTGAAGCGGCGGACGTGAATATCGCCTACTGCCCGGAGCGGGTATTGCCCGGTCAGGTGATGGTCGAGCTGATTAAAAACGACCGCGTTATCGGCGGCATGTCGCCGGTCTGCTCCGCTCGCGCCAGCGAGCTGTATAAAATCTTCCTTGAAGGCGAATGCGTGGTGACCAACTCGCGCACCGCCGAGATGTGCAAGCTGACGGAAAACAGCTTCCGCGACGTCAACATCGCTTTTGCCAACGAGCTGTCGCTGATTTGCGCCGACCAGGGGATTAACGTCTGGGAGCTGATCCGCCTGGCGAACCGCCATCCGCGCGTCAATATCCTGCAGCCGGGCCCGGGTGTTGGCGGCCACTGTATCGCCGTCGACCCATGGTTTATCGTGGCGCAAAACCCGCAGCAGGCGCGTCTGATCCGCACCGCTCGCGAGGTCAACGACCACAAGCCGGAATGGGTTATCGAACAGGTGAAAGCGCAGGTGGCGGACTGCCTGAATGCCACCAACAAGCGGGCCAGCGAACTGACGATCGCCTGTTTTGGCCTCGCTTTTAAACCGAATATTGACGACCTGCGCGAAAGTCCGGCGATGGAAATTGCCGCGCAGATTGCCCGCTGGCACAGCGGCACGACCCAGGTGGTTGAGCCCAACATTCACGCGCTGCCGAAGAAACTCGATGGACTGTGTACGCTGGCGACCCTTGAGGCGGCGCTGGCCAGCGCCGATGTGCTGGTGATGCTGGTCGATCACAATGAATTTAAAGCCGTTAGCGGCGATAGCGTCACCCAGGCGTTTATCGTTGACACCAAAGGAGTGTGGCGGTGAGAACCATTCTGGTCACCGGCGGCGCGGGCTTCATTGGTTCGGCGGTAGTGCGGGAGATTATCCAGCACACCGCCGATCGCGTGGTGGTGGTGGATAAACTGACCTACGCCGGCAATTTAATGTCGCTGGCGCCGGTGGCGCAGGATGCGCGTTTCGCCTTTGAACAGGTGGATATCTGCGACCGCGCCGAGCTGGATCGCATTTTTCGTCAGCATCAACCGGATACGGTGATGCACCTGGCGGCGGAAAGCCATGTCGATCGTTCGATTGACGGCCCGGCGGCGTTTATCGAGACCAATATCGTGGGCACCTATACGCTGCTGGAGGCGGCCCGTAGCTGGTGGAATACCCTGGCTACGGCGCAAAAATCGGCGTTTCGCTTCCATCACATCTCCACCGATGAAGTGTATGGCGATCTGCACGGCAGCGATGATTTCTTTACCGAGACCACGCCCTATGCGCCAAGCAGCCCCTATTCGGCTTCGAAAGCCAGCAGCGACCACCTGGTGCGCGCCTGGCTGCGAACCTATGGCCTGCCGACGCTTATCACCAACTGCTCAAATAACTACGGCCCGTATCACTTTCCCGAGAAGCTGATCCCGCTGACGATCCTTAACGCGCTGGCGGGCAAGCCGCTGCCGGTGTATGGCAATGGACAACAGATCCGCGACTGGCTGTACGTGGAAGATCACGCCAGAGCGCTGTATCTGGTGGCGACCCGCGGCGAACCGGGCGAAACTTACAATATCGGCGGTCATAACGAACGGAAAAATATCGAGGTGGTGGAAACCATTTGTCAGCTGCTGGAAGAGCTGGCGCCGGATAAGCCGCAGGGCGTGGCGCACTATCGCGATCTGATCGCCTTCGTTGCCGATCGTCCGGGCCACGATCTGCGCTATGCCATTGATGCCTCGAAGATTGCCCGCGAGCTGGGCTGGACGCCGGCAGAGACTTTCACCTCCGGTATGCGTAAGACCGTGGCGTGGTATCTGGCGAACGAGGCCTGGTGGCGTCAGGTTCAGGACGGAAGCTATCAGGGCGAGCGTCTTGGGCTGCAAAGCTAATCATCTCTGGGGGGAATGATGAAAGGTATTATTCTGGCAGGCGGTTCCGGAACGCGGCTACATCCCATCACCCGCGGCGTATCGAAGCAGCTGTTGCCGATCTACGATAAGCCGATGATCTACTACCCGCTGTCGGTATTAATGCTGGCCGGGATCCGTGAGATCCTGATTATCACCACGCCGGACGACCTACGTGATTTCCAGCGCCTGCTCGGCGATGGCTCAGAGTTTGGCATTGCGCTGCACTATGCCGTACAGCCGACGCCGGATGGTTTAGCCCAGGCGTTTATCATCGGAGAAGCCTTTCTTAACGGCGAACCGGCGTGTCTGGTGTTAGGCGACAATATCTTCTTCGGCCAAAGCTTTAGCCCGAAGCTGCGCAGCGTCGCTGCCCGCACGGAAGGGGCGACGATTTTTGGCTATCAGGTGATGGATCCTGAGCGCTTTGGCGTGGTGGAGTTTGATGATAACTTCCGTGCGCTATCGCTGGAAGAGAAGCCGAAGCAGCCGAAGTCGAACTGGGCGGTCACCGGTCTCTATTTCTACGATGGCAAGGTGACGGAGTATGCCAAACGGGTCAAGCCATCCGAGCGCGGCGAGCTGGAAATCACCTCCATCAACCAGATGTATCTGGAGGATGGCGCATTGACCGTCGAACTGCTTGGACGCGGCTTTGCCTGGCTGGACACCGGCACCCACGATAGCCTGATCGAGGCCAGCATGTTCGTGCAGACCGTCGAGAAGCGCCAGGGCTTTAAAATCGCCTGTCTGGAAGAGATCGGCTGGCGTAACGGCTGGCTGGACGACGACGGCGTCAAACGTGCGGCGAAGCGGCTGGAAAAAACCGGCTACGGCCAATATCTGCTGGATCTGCTCCGTGCCCGTCCGCGCCAGTATTGACCCCCTGGAGTGGGAGAACCGCTTCTTTGCCGTGAACAGCGCGATCGTGCGCTTTGACGAGCACGCGCCGCGGCTGACGCCTGAGGCGCTGGCGGGGTGGTCGCGAGTGCAGGCGAAGATCGCCGCCAGCGACACCGTCCGGCTGGACGCGCTGCAGCGGCTGGGTTTTCAGCTGGTGGAAGGTGAGGTCGATCTGGCGCTGCCGGTGGGCAGCCCTGCAGATGCCGGCGCAGACGTCGCCGTGGAAGCGGATATTGCGCCGCTGCGCGAGCAGGCGGCGCAGGCATTTGCCATGAGCCGCTTTCGCGCGCCCTGGTACGCTGCCGACGCCAGCGGCCGCTTCTATGCCCAGTGGATTGAAAATGCGGTGCGCGGCACCTTCGATCATCAGTGCCTGATTTACCGCCATCCTGAGGGCGATATTCGCGCCTTTGTCTCCCTGCGGCAGATCACTGCGACCGAAGCGCGTATCGGCCTGCTGGCCGGACGCGGCGCCGGGGCGCAGTTGATGCAGGCGGCGCGGTACTGGGCCGCCTCGCGCGGACTTTCTACACTGCGGGTGGCGACCCAGATGGGCAACACCGCCGCGCTTAAACGTTATATTCTCAGCGGTGCTAACGTGGAAAGCACCGCCTACTGGCTATACAGGTGACCCCCATGATCCCATTTAACGCGCCGCCGGTGGTTGGAACCGAGCTTGATTACATGCAGTCTGCGATGAACAGCGGCAAGCTGTGCGGCGACGGCGGCTTTACGCGCCGCTGCCAGCAGTGGATGGAGCAGCGATTTGGCACGGCAAAAGCGCTACTGACCCCTTCCTGCACGGCTTCGCTGGAGATGGCCGCGCTGCTGCTGGATATCCAGCCGGGCGACGAAGTGATTATGCCCAGCTATACCTTTGTCTCCACCGCCAACGCCTTTGTGCTGCGCGGGGCGAAAATCGTCTTCGTTGATATCCGTCGCGATACGATGAATATCGACGAAACGCTCATCGAAGCCGCCATCACCGATAAAACCCGGGCGATTGTCCCGGTGCATTATGCCGGCGTAGCCTGCGAGATGGACACCATCATGGCCATCGCCGACAAATACAACCTGTTTGTGGTGGAAGACGCCGCACAGGGGGTGATGTCCACCTACAAGGGGCGCGCGCTGGGCACCATCGGCCATATCGGCTGCTTCAGCTTCCATGAAACCAAAAACTACACCGCCGGCGGTGAGGGCGGGGCGACGCTGATCAACGATCGCACGCTGGTGGAACGCGCGGAGATTATTCGCGAAAAAGGCACCAACCGCAGCCAGTTCTTTCGCGGCCTGGTGGATAAATATACCTGGCGGGACATTGGCTCCAGCTATCTGATGTCCGACCTGCAGGCCGCCTATCTGTGGGCGCAGCTGGAAGCGGCGGAGCGCATCAACCAGCAGCGCCTGGCCCTGTGGCAGAACTACTATGATGCGCTGCTGCCGCTGGCGCGCGCCGGGCGTATCGAACTGCCGACGGTTCCGGCCGACTGCGGGCAAAACGCGCACATGTTCTACATTAAGCTGCGCGATATCGAGGATCGCAGCAGACTGATCGCCTGGCTGAAAGAGGCGGAGATCCTCGCGGTATTCCATTACATTCCCCTGCACAGCTGCCCGGCAGGCGAACAGTTCGGCGAATTCCGCGGTGAAGACCGCTACACCACTCAGGAGAGCGAGCGTCTGGTACGCCTGCCGCTGTTTTACAATCTGTCTGTGGTGAACCAGCGGACGGTGATTAACTCGCTGCTGAGCTACTTCTCCTGATATGTCGTTAGCAAAAGCCTCACTGTGGACGGCGGCATCGACGCTGGTCAAAATCGGCGCCGGTCTGCTGGTCGTCAAGCTGCTGGCCGTCTCGTTTGGGCCGGCGGGCGTTGGCCAGGCCGGTAACTTCCGGCAACTGGTCACCGTACTCGGCGTGCTGGCCGGGGCCGGGATATTTAATGGCGTCACGAAGCTGGTGGCGCAGCATCACGACGATCCCCCGCGCCTGAAGCAGGTGGTGGGCACCTCGTCGGCGATGGTGCTTGGCTTTTCCACCCTGCTGGCGCTGGTATTTTTACTGGCGGCGGCGCCGATAAGCCAGGGGCTGTTCGGCCATACGCACTATCAGGGGCTGGTACGCCTGGTGGCGCTGGTGCAGATGGGGATCGCCTGGGCGAATTTCCTGCTGGCGCTGATGAAAGGCTTTCGCGATGCGGCGGGTAACGCCTTCTCGCTGATTGCCGGGAGCCTGATCGGCGTGGCGGCTTACTATGCTTGCTACGTGTTGGGAGGCTATCAGGGCGCGCTGCTGGGGCTGGCGTTAGTTCCAGCGCTGGTGGTGGTCCCGGCGGGTATTATGCTCTGGCGGCGGGGTAATATCCCGCTGAGCGCCCTGCGTCCGCGCTGGGATAACGGTCTGGCGGGACAGCTATCGAAATTTACCCTGATGGCGCTGATAACCTCGGTGACCCTGCCGGTAGCCTATGTGATGATGCGTAATCTGCTGGCGGCGCATTACGGCTGGGAGGCGGTCGGGATCTGGCAGGGGGTGAGCAGCATCTCCGATGCCTACCTGCAGTTTATTACCGCCTCGTTTAGCGTCTATCTGCTGCCGACGCTGTCGCGGCTGAGCGCCAAAACGGATATCACCCGCGAGATAGTCAAGTCGCTGAAATTCGTCCTGCCGGCAGTAGCGGCGGCGAGCCTGACGGTCTGGCTGCTGCGCGATTTTGCCATCTGGCTGCTGTTTTCCGATCGCTTTACCGCGATGCGTGACCTGTTTGCCTGGCAGCTGGTGGGCGACGTTTTAAAAGTAGGCGCTTACGTCTATGGCTATCTGGTGATCGCCAAAGCGTCGCTGCGTTTTTATATTCTGACGGAAATCAGCCAGTTCGCACTGCTGACCGCATTCTCACACTGGCTTATACCGGCGCACGGCGCGGTTGGCGCGGCGCAGGCATATATGGCCACTTATATTGTTTATTTCGCCCTTTGTAGTGGCGTGTTTTTACTCTGGCGTAAACGGGCATGACAGCACTGATACATGTACTGGGATCGGATATCCCGCATCATAACCAGACCGTACTGCGGTTCTTTAACGACGAACTGGCCGCCGACCCGCAGGCCAGGAGATTTATGATCGTCGGTGATGAGGCCAGCGTGCGTGATGGGTATCCGGCGCTGGATGTCACCTGCTATCCGGGGAAGAAATCGCTGGCGCAGGCAGTGATTGCTACCGCGAAAGCCAACCGCCAGCAGCGCTTTTTCTTCCACGGCCAGTTCAATACCGGGCTGTGGCTGGCGCTGTTGAGCGGCGGCATCCGCCCGTCGCAGTTTAACTGGCATATCTGGGGGGCGGATCTGTATGAAAATTCTGCCAGCCTGAAGTTTCGCCTGTTCTATCCGCTGCGCCGTATGGCGCAGGGGCGGGTAGGGCGCGTTTTCGCCACCCGCGGCGATCTCAGCTGGTTCGCTAACCGCCATCCGCGCGTCCCGGGCGAGCTGCTCTACTTCCCGACCCGTATGGATCCGGCGCTGAATACCCTGGCCGATAACGCTCCGCGCGGTGATACCCTGACTATTCTGGTCGGCAACTCCGGGGATCGCAGCAATGAACATATTGCCGCGCTGAAGGCAATCCATCAGCAGTTTGGCGATACGGTAAACGTCATCGTGCCGATGGGCTATCCAGCGAAAAACGACGCCTATATCAATGAGGTTCGCGAGGCGGGGGCGGCGCTGTTTAGCGGTGAGCATCTGCAGATCCTCAGCGAGAAGCTGGAGTTTCATGATTATCTGGCGCTGCTGCGCCGCTGCGATCTGGGCTATTTTCTGTTTGCCCGCCAGCAGGGGATCGGCACCCTGTGTCTGCTGATTCAGGCGGGCATCCCCTGCGTGCTCAATCGGGAAAACCCGTTCTGGCAGGATATGGCCGAGCAGCATGTGCCGGTGCTGTTCACCAGCGACGCGCTGGACGTCAGCGTGGTGCGCGAAGCGCAGCGTCAGCTGGCGAGCGTGGATAAATCCGCTATCGCCTTCTTCCGGCCGAACTATCTGACGGGCTGGCGGCGGGCGCTACGGTTAGCGGCGGAGGGGCAGGCATGACGTTAATGCAATTTAGCGGGCTGCTGGTGGTCTGGCTGCTGTCGACGCTGTTCATCGTCACCGCCACCTGGTTTGAGTTCCGTCGGGTACGCTTTAACTTCAACGTTTTTTTCTCGTTGCTGTTTCTGCTGACCTTTTTCTTCGGCTTCCCGCTGACCAGTATTCTGGTGTTCCGCTTTGACGTCAGCGTGGCGCCGCCGGAGATTTTGCTGCAGACGCTGCTGATCGCGGTGTGCTTCTACGCAGTCTACTACGTGACCTATAAAACGCGGCTGCGTTCGGCATCGCGTGAGGTTGCGCATCGCCCGCTGTTTACCATGAACCGGGTGGAAACCCATCTGGCGTGGGGCATTTTGATGGGGCTGGCGCTGCTGTGCGTCGGCATCTTCTTCGCCCACAACGGTTTCCTGCTGTTTAAGCTCAACTCCTACAGCCAGATTTTCTCTGCTGAAGTGTCCGGCGTGGCGTTGAAGCGCTTCTTTTACTTCTTTATTCCGGCGATGCTGGTGGTCTATTTTCTGCGCCAGGATTATAAGGCATGGATCTTCTTCCTCGTCAGCACGGTGGCCTTTGGTTTGCTGACCTACGCCATCGTCGGCGGGACCCGCGCCAATATCATCATCGCCTTCGCCATCTTTCTGTTCATCGGTATTATTCGCGGCTGGATCAGCCTGTGGATGCTGGCGGCGGCGGGTGTGCTGGGTATTGTCGGCATGTTCTGGCTGGCGCTGAAGCGCTACGGGATGAACGTCAGCGGCGACGAAGCGTTTTATACCTTCCTCTATCTCACACGCGATACCTTCTCACCGTGGGAGAACCTGGCGCTGCTGCTGCAGAACTACGACAAGATCGATTTCCAGGGTCTGGCGCCGATGATCCGCGACTTCTACGTCTTTATCCCCAGCTGGATGTGGCACGGTCGCCCGACGATGGTGCTCAATACCGCCAACTACTTTACCTGGGAAGTATTAAACAACCATTCGGGGCTGGCGATTTCGCCGACGCTGATTGGCTCGCTGGTGGTGATGGGCGGCGTCTGGTTCGTACCGCTGGGCGCCGTGGCGGTAGGGTTGATTATTAAATGGTTCGACTGGCTGTATGAGCTGGGCAACCGGGAGAGCAATCGCTATAAAGCGGCTATCCTGCACAGTTTCTGTTTCGGCGCTATCTTCAACATGATAGTGCTGGCGCGCGAGGGGCTGGATTCGTTCGGCTCCCGCGTGGTGTTTTTCCTCGTGATCTTTGGTATCTGCTTGCTGGCGGCGAAACTGCTGTACTGGTTCCTGGATAGCGTGGGACTGATTCATAAGCGCGTAAAACCGCTTTCGCAACCGCAAGTCTGAGAAGGATGGACATGACTGGGACCATTTCCGCGCCGTTGTACCTGTTAAGAGGGCTGCAGCTTATAGGCTGGCGCGATATGCCGCACGCTCTGGATTATTTGTTTGCCGATGGCGTTCTCCGCGAGGGGACGCTGGTGGCCATTAATGCTGAGAAAATGCTGGCCGCAGAGGATAACCCGGAGGTACGGGCGCTGATTGAGGCGGCGGAGTTTAAATATGCCGATGGCATCAGCGTGGTGCGTTCGCTGCGCAAAAAATACCCGCAGGCCCAGGTATCCCGCGTCGCCGGGGCCGATCTCTGGGAAGCGTTAATGCAGCGCGCCGGCGCTGAAGGGACACCGGTGTTTTTGGTTGGTGGTAAACCTGAGGTCCTGGCGCAGACAGAATCCAGGCTGCGTCAGCGCTGGCAGGTGAACATCGTCGGCAGCCAGGACGGTTATTTCACCCCTGAGCAACGCCAGGCATTGTTCGAACGCATTCGCGACAGCGGGGCGAAAATCGTCACCGTCGCGATGGGGTCGCCGCGCCAGGAGATCTTTATGCGCGACTGCCGGCGCCTGTATCCGCACGCGCTGTATATGGGCGTCGGCGGCACTTACGATGTTTTTACCGGGCACGTCCATCGGGCGCCGAAGTTCTGGCAGGATCTGGGGCTGGAGTGGTTCTATCGCCTGCTTTTGCAGCCGAGCCGTATCAAAAGACAGTTCCGTCTGCTGCGCTATTTACGTTGGCATTATTCCGGTAAGCTCTGATATTCCACTGCAACCAGGCGAGTTTGCATACATATTCTGTGTAATCTCTTCACTCGCCTGATACTTTATTTGCCATTTCCGCAAAATTAATTAACCATTCGCAGGCTTCATACGCGCCGGGGAGACCTGCGCGTCGGCAAGGCTATGGTTTCAGTTAATAACAATAACCGGGAGTACCCGGAATACGGCAAACACAAGAGGATATATGACTGAGAAAAAAGCGGAGCTCCAGCGTGGACTGGAGGCCCGGCATATTGAACTGATCGCCCTTGGCGGGACGATTGGCGTGGGGTTGTTTATGGGGGCGGCCAGTACCTTGAAATGGGCTGGGCCTTCCGTGCTGCTGGCGTACATTATCGCTGGCCTGTTCGTCTTTTTCATTATGCGCTCAATGGGCGAAATGCTGTTCCTTGAGCCTGTCACAGGCTCCTTCGCGGTGTATGCGCATCGCTATATGAGCCCCTTCTTCGGCTATCTGACCGCGTGGTCCTACTGGTTTATGTGGATGGCGGTGGGGATCTCGGAGATTACCGCCATCGGGGTCTATGTGCAGTTCTGGTTCCCGGAGATGGCGCAGTGGATCCCGGCGTTGATTGCCGTGGGGCTGGTGGCGTTGGCTAACCTCGCGGCGGTCCGGCTATACGGTGAAATCGAGTTCTGGTTCGCCATGATAAAAGTGACCACCATTATCGTGATGATCGTCGTGGGTCTGGGCGTCATTTTCTTCGGCTTTGGCAACGGCGGCCACTCCATCGGTTTTGGTAATCTCACCGAACATGGTGGTTTCTTTGCCGGCGGCTGGAAGGGCTTCCTGACGGCGCTGTGTATCGTGGTCGCGTCCTATCAGGGGGTGGAGCTCATCGGCATTACCGCAGGTGAAGCGAAAAACCCGCAGGTGACGCTGCGCAGCGCGGTGGGCAAAGTGCTGTGGCGGATCCTGATTTTCTACGTCGGCGCGATTTTTGTTATCGTCACTATCTTCCCGTGGGATCAAATCGGCTCCAACGGCAGCCCGTTCGTACTGACGTTTGCCAAAATCGGTATTACCGCGGCGGCGGGAATTATCAACTTCGTGGTGCTGACGGCAGCGCTTTCCGGCTGCAACAGCGGAATGTACAGCTGCGGACGTATGCTGTACGCCCTGGCGAAGAACCGTCAGCTGCCGGCGGCGATCGGTAAGGTATCGCGCAACGGCGTTCCGTCCGTCGGTGTGGCGCTGTCGATTCTGATCCTGCTGGTGGGCTCCTGCCTGAATTACATTATTCCTAATCCGCAGCGGGTGTTCGTCTATGTCTATAGCGCCAGCGTCCTGCCGGGGATGGTGCCCTGGTTTGTGATCCTGATTAGTCAGCTGCGTTTCCGTCGCGTGCATCAGGCGGCGATTGCCAGCCATCCGTTCCGTTCGCTGCTGTTTCCGTGGGCCAACTATTTCACGATGGCCTTCCTGATCTGCGTGCTGGTCGGGATGGGACTGAATGATGAAACCCGCATGTCGCTCTTCGTCGGCATTATTTTTCTGGCCGCCGTCACCCTGATTTATAAGGTGTTTGGCCTCGGAAGACAGGGGCAAGTCAATAATACGGCTGAATAACCATCAAAACGAACAAAGCATGAGCAAACGATAATTTTCTTTAAAAAGGCACTAGACAGCGGGGTAGGAAGTCCGTATTATCCGACCCCGCAACGGCGCTAAGCGCCCGTAGCTCAGCTGGATAGAGCGCTGCCCTCCGGAGGCAGAGGTCTCAGGTTCGAATCCTGTCGGGCGCACCATTAACCCGGTGCTGGAGCTGCGGTGGTTTTAATACCGCGTAAAAGGTTTGCAGTGGTGGCTATAGCTCAGTTGGTAGAGCCCTGGATTGTGATTCCAGTTGTCGTGGGTTCGAATCCCATTAGCCACCCCATTATTTGATAGAGTTGTGAATTTGCGAAGGTGGCGGAATTGGTAGACGCGCTAGCTTCAGGTGTTAGTGTTCTTACGGACGTGGGGGTTCAAGTCCCCCCCCTCGCACCACGACTTTAACGAATTGAACTAAAAATTCAAAAAGCAGTATTTCGGCGAGTAGCGCAGCTTGGTAGCGCAACTGGTTTGGGACCAGTGGGTCGGAGGTTCGAATCCTCTCTCGCCGACCAATTTTGAACCCCGCTTCGGCGGGGTTTTTTGTTTTCTGCTGCCGGCCGCCATCTCTTATTTCTCTGATCTTGCTGATAAAAAATCTTCTCTTTGCTTAAGAATACGCGTCAGGAAAACTCTCAATTCATCACTGTGGTAGATGCAATTTCCCCGGATCCTGTGCGATAATAACCGGGTAGATGCTCATTCCATCTCTTATGTTCGCCTTCGTGCCTCATAAACTCCGGAATGATGCAGAGCCGTTCTTACGGTGCTTATCGTCCACTGACAGATGTCGCATTTATGCCTCATCAAACACCATGGACATTACGTTGAGTGAAGCACCCAATTTGTTGTCAAACAGACCTGTTTTAACGCCTGCCCTGATTTCAGCGCAGGCGTTTTTTTCTTTCGGGGATCCGTCAATGTGAAGGCGGGGGAGAAGGGCTATCGCCCCGCAGGAGGCGATAGCCATGCCAGGTTATGGCTGAGGATTATTCTGCAGCGTCAGCAGCAGTCCATCTCGGCGCATAGCGGCGGCTTCTTCCGGCTGATGCAGGCGGTCCAGGACATCCGCCAGCCAGGCGTAATCAAAGGCATCCGGACGCTGCTTAAGCGCGGCGCGGAAGGCGATGCTGGCCTCCTGCCATTCGCCGTGCCGCATCAGCGACTGGCCCAGGGTGCTCCACAGCAGCGGACGGTCGCCAACGGCTTTGATCTGCTGGCGCAGCACTTTCTCCAGCTGTTCCGGGTTATTGGTCTTCAGACGCGGGATCGGCATCACCAGACGGTCATCATACTGTTTCTTCAGACCATCAATGATAATTTGCTGCGCGGTATCGTGATCGTCGCTCTCGATGAGGCGCTCGGCCATCGCCACCTGCAGCGGCACCAGCGCCCGCGTTTTACGGCTCTGGTTGCGCCACCATTCGCGTAGTCCTTCGCTGCCGCCATCGGCCAGCGCTTTATCCATCAGGCCAACCCAGGCCAGCTGTTCCAGCGCCGCACGGTGCGCTTCATCGCCGACGTTAGCTTTCGCCATCGACGGAATGATGTCCAGCAGCGACTGCCAGGCGCCGGTGCGGGTGTATGCCTGTTCGGCGAGGCGCAGCACTTCCGGATGACGCGGGGTAATTTCCAGCAGCTTATCGATGCCATGGCGCGCGGCGTGATTTTCATTACGCGCCAGCTGCAGGCGAACGCGAGTGATTTCCACCGGGATCAGGTCATCGCCCGCCAGCTCGGTGGCGCGCTCCAGATGCTGGTTGGCCCGCGCTTCATCGCCGCGCTGCTGGGCCGCTTCCGCCGCCAGCAGATAGTTCACCACCGGCTGTTCGGCGTGATCGGCATTTTTCGCCATCAGCTTCTCAACCTGCTGGTAATCACCTTCCGCCAGCTTAAGCAGCGCCTGCTCGGTTTGCTTACGCGCGCGACGGCGTTTACGGCCGACAAACCAGCCGCGCGTATGCGCCCCGGTGCGGAAAATGCGGCGCAGCAGCCATTCAATGGCGAACAGCACCACCATGGCGAGGATCAGGATGATCACCAGCCCGGTCACGCTGGTCTCGATATTGTAATTATCGGTCTGGATCAGGACGTAGCCCTGATGCCCGGCGATCATCGGGCCAAGCACGATCCCGGCGATCAACAGCGCGAAGAGTAAAAGAATTTTCAGCATGCGTTACTCTCCTTGCGGCGCAGCGGGGGCGGCCGGCGCAGCAGGTGCGGGCGAAGGCGCGCCGCCCGCGGTAACGGCAGGCTGCGCCATCAGGTTGCGCACTCGGGTCTGCATCAGTTTTTCCAGCAACGCCTGGCTCTGCAGCGTTTCCGGCACCGTCATGGTAATGCTTTGCTGACTGAGCTTATCCACCTCGTCGAGGAAGGCTTTGGTGGTGGCGTCATCGGTATCATAATAGGCGCGTACCCAGGTCGAGACGTTATCCAGCGACTGTTTCCAGGTCTCTTCCTGATGGCGCGGAACTGCCTGCGCGGCGACCAGCAGGCGAGAGCGAATATTTTCCCGCAGATAGATATCCTGATTCGGCGCCAGCAGCGGGACCGCCGTTTCATCGCGGCGGCGCACGGTGATAAAGCTGTCCATAAAGTTCTGCCAGCTTTTCTGCAGGTTGACGCGCCATTCGCTGATAGAGCTGGAAAGCTCATCGCTATCAGCGTCCATCGGCGAATCGTCATCGTTATTATCGGCCAGCCGCAGGTTATCGATTTGGTTCGCCAGCTGATTAACCTTGAGGATCATGCCGTCGTAGTCCACCTGGCTTACCGCGGAGAGGGTGGCGATGTCGTCGGTGATCGCCCGGCGGGCGCCGATGAGGCTTGGGTCGTTCATGTCGGCGAGGCTGGCGTCAGCGCTTTTCAGCAGCGCGGCGGCGGTGGTGACATCCTGATCGCTCCACAGCTTACGTCCCGCCAGCTTGACGAGGAAGTCGGCCTGGGCCAGCAGCCAGGTTTTGGCATCGCTACCGGAAATCACCGCCACTTTTTGCTGCAGCTCATCCAACTGTTTGGCCAGCGTCTCCTGCTGGTGTTTGGCTTCGTTTAGCTGGTCGGCCTGCTGTTTGATAACACCTTCCAGTTCACTTTTTTGATTTTCCTGCGCTTTTTGCAGCGCCGCGACCTGGCTTGCTAATTCAGAGGTAGTTGCGTTTTGCCGCGTGGCCTGTTGTTTGTTCAGGCCATACAGGCCGATGCCGGCGGCTATCGCAATGGCGATAGCGATCGCGCTGAGCGCCAGGCTGGTTTTATTGCCTGCCTTCTTCTTCTCAGTATTCTCTGGCTGTGGTGTGGTCTCCACGGCCTCCCTGGTCTCTTCAACCACGGCGGATTGATTTTGTTGTTCCGTCATTATGGCTTCCAATGTTGAGAGTTATTGTAATGCGCGTAGCAGCGCATCGTTGTCGGCGCTATCGGCAACCTGAATCTCCTGCCAGCCCAGTTCCCGGGCCTGAAGGGCCAGACGTTCGCTGACAACGACAACGCGGCAGTGCAGGAGCCACTGTTCGCGATACCATTGCGGTATTAACGACCATAGCTGCTGCAGCATCTCGCCGCTGGTGACCACCAGCGTGGTGACTCCGCGAGATTGCCAGCGCATCGCTTCTTCTGCGCCATCGTAATGTTTTGCACTACGTTGATAACATTCACAAAATGTGACCCTGGCGCCGCGCTCGGTCAGCGTCGCGCCTAAGAGTTCCCGCCCGCCATTGCCGCGTAGGATCAGCGCATTTTTCCCGGCAATGTTTTGTAATTCAGGTAATTGTAGCAAGACTTCGCTAATTTCCCGATCTAACGGATAATGGATATGCTGCCCACTGACCGTATGCAGGGCCAGCGCCGTCGTGCGGCCAATGGCAAAATAGCGCGGAGAAGTGGGCCAGGGCAGGCCCTGCTGCTGCAGACGGGCATGGGCGAATTCCACCGCATGCTGGGATAGCGCAAATAGCAGATCGTCGGGCCCCAGTCGGGCAAGCGCATCGCCCAGCGCGGGAAGCTCCCTGCCGGGCGTAAATTCTATCAGCGGAAAGCTCCAGGCCACGCGTCCCATGGCCCGCAGACGGCTGACCAGCGCTTCTCCTTGCGGTAGTGGACGAGTGACCAGGATGCTCATCGCGGGGCTTCTCCATCATAAACCGCCGCGAGAATCTCGCGGGCGCCATTATCCAGAAGCTCTTCCGCCAGCGAGATGCCGAGGGCTTCCGCCTGTTCCGCTGGCCCGCGTCGTTCGCCGCGCACCAGCTGTGAACCATCCGGAGCGCCAACCAGCGCCCGCAGCCACAGTTCCCCGTCCTTCAGTTCCGCATAGCTGCCGATCGGCACCTGGCAGCCGCCTTCGAGGCGGGTGTTCATCGCCCGCTCGGCGCGCACGCGCACCGCCGTTTCCGTATGGTTGAGAGGCGCTAACAGCCCCCGGGTCCATGCATCATCAAGACGGCATTCGATGCCGACCGCGCCCTGGCCGACCGCCGGCAGAGATTGCTCAGGCGACAGCGGCTGGCGAATACGCGCTTCCAGCTGCAGGCGCTTCAGGCCGGCGGCGGCGAGGATGATGGCGTCGTACTCGCCGTTATCCAGCTTACTCAGCCGGGTACCGACGTTACCGCGCAGAGAGCGGATCGCCAGGTCCGGACGGGTGGCGGCCAGCTGGCACTGACGGCGTAAACTTGACGTGCCAACGACGCTGCCGGCCGGCAGTTCGTCAATCGAGGCATAGCGATTGGAGACAAACGCGTCGCGCGGATCGTCGCGCTCGCAGATAGTCACCAGCCCCAGGCCCTCCGGGAATTCCACCGGCACATCTTTCATCGAATGGACGGCGATATCGGCGCGCCCTTCGAGCATGGCGAGCTCTAACTCTTTCACAAATAAGCCTTTGCCCCCCACCTTTGCCAGCGGAGTATCAAGGATGACATCCCCGCGCGTGACCATCGGCACCAGCTCGACCTTCAGTCCGGGATGCGCTTGTTCCAGGCGCGCTTTAACATACTGCGCCTGCCATAGCGCAAGCGGGCTTTGCCGTGTGGCAATTTTCAAAACTTTGTCTAACATGCTTGTTACCGTCATTATCGACCACTATCCATCCTAACATTGTTGTCTTACGGATGTTAGTTTTCACGGTTTATGTGGGAGGTGGCTCCGGCCCACTCTTTTTTAACCTTTCATGCGCGTGGCGGTTGCCGGAGGCGTAGTGAGGAATTTACAGATAATAAACGGTGCTACACTTGTATGTAGCGCATCTTTCTTTACGGTCAATGAGCAAGGTGTTAAATTGATCACGTTTTAAACCATTTGTCAGTCCGCTGCTCATCACAACCACACCGACGACGAATGGTGACGGTTTTTGTTGAAATACTGAAATCCTCCGTACTATTGTACCTCGGGTTTTTGAACATCAGGCGATATGTCTTGTACCTCTATATTGAGACACTGAAACAGAGACTGGATGCCATCAACCAATTGCGCGTGGATCGCGCGCTTGCTGCCATGGGACCCGCTTTCCAGCAGGTTTACAGTCTACTGCCAACGTTATTACATTATCATCACCCGCTGATGCCGGGTTACCTTGACGGTAACGTTCCCCGTGGCATTTGCCTCTACACGCCTGATGAAACCCAACGCCACTATCTTGAGGAACTGGAACTGCATCGCGGTATGCAGACTCAGGAGCCGCCGAAAGGCGAGCTGCCGATCACCGGCGTCTACTCGATGGGCAGTACTTCCTCCGTCGGCCAGAGCTGCTCTTCCGATCTTGATATCTGGGTATGTCACCAGGCCTGGCTGGATAGCGAAGAGCGTCAGCTGCTGCAGCGAAAATGCAGCCTGCTTGAGAGCTGGGCTGCCTCGCTCGGCGTGGAAGTCAGCTTCTTCCTGATCGACGAAAACCGTTTCCGTCATAACGAAAGCGGTAGCCTCGGCGGCGAAGACTGCGGTTCGACCCAGCATATCCTGTTGCTTGATGAGTTCTACCGCACCGCGGTGCGCCTCGCCGGCAAGCGTATTCTGTGGAATATGGTGCCGTGCGATGAAGAAGAGCATTACGATGATTACGTGATGGGGCTGTATGCCCAGGGCGTGCTGACGCCTAACGAATGGCTCGATCTCGGCGGCCTCAGTTCGCTGTCGGCGGAAGAGTACTTCGGCGCCAGCCTGTGGCAGCTGTATAAAAGTATCGACTCCCCCTATAAAGCGGTGCTGAAAACGCTGCTGCTGGAAGCCTACTCCTGGGAATACCCCAATAACCGCCTGTTAGCGAAAGATATCAAACAGCGTCTGCACGACGGGGAGATTGTCTCCTTCGGCCTCGACCCGTACTGCATGATGCTGGAGCGCGTGACCACCTATCTGCAGGCCATCGAAGATGAAACCCGCCTCGATCTGGTGCGCCGCTGCTTCTACCTGAAAGTTTGTGAAAAACTCAGCCGCGAACGCGCCTGCGTCGGCTGGCGTCGCGAAGTCGTCAGCCAGTTGGTGAATGCCTGGGGCTGGGACGAAAAGCGTCTGATGATGCTCGACAACCGCGCCAACTGGAAAATCGATGAAGTGCGCAAGGCGCACAACGAACTGCTCGACGCCATGATGCAGAGCTATCGTAATCTGATCCGCTTCGCGCGGCGCAATAACCTTAGCGTCTCCGCCAGCCCGCAGGATATTGGCGTGCTGACCCGTAAGCTGTATGCGGCCTTTGAAGCGCTGCCGGGGAAAGTGACGCTGGTAAACCCGCAAATTTCGCCGGATCTGTCGGAACCGAACCTGACCTTTATCCACGTGCCGCCGGGCCGCGCCAACCGTACCGGTTGGTATCTGTACAACCGCGCGCCGGACATGGAATCGATCATCAGCCATCAGCCGCTGGAATATAACCGTTATCTTAATAAGCTGGTGGCCTGGGCCTGGTTTAACGGCCTGCTGACCTCACGCACCCGCCTGTTTATTAAGGGCAACGGCATCGTCGATCTGGCGAAGCTGCAGGAGATGGTGGCCGACGTGTCGCACCACTTCCCGCTGCGCCTGCCGGCGCCGACGCCAAAGGCGCTGTACAGCCCGTGCGAAATCCGCCACCTGGCGATTATCGTCAACCTCGAATATGACCCAACCGCGGCCTTCCGTAACCAGGTGGTGCACTTCGATTTCCGTAAGCTGGATGTTTTCAGCTTCGGCGAAGAGCAAAAATGCCTGATCGGCAGCGTCGACCTGCTGTATCGCAACTCGTGGAACGAAGTGCGTACGCTGCACTTTAACGGCGAACAGGCGATGATCGAGGCGCTGAAAACGATCCTCGGCAAAATGCACCAGGACGCCGCGCCGCCGGACAGCGTGGAGGTGTTCTGCTATAGCCAGCACCTGCGCGGCCTGATCCGCACCCGCGTGCAGCAGATGATCTCCGAATGTATCGAACTGCGTCTCTCCAGTACCCGCCAGGATACCGGGCGCTTCAAAGCGCTGCGCGTCTCCGGCCAGACGTGGGGGCTGTTCTTCGAGCGGCTTAACGTTTCGGTGCAGAAGCTGGAAAACGCCATTGAGTTCTACGGCGCTATCTCGCACAACAAGCTGCACGGGCTGTCGGTGCAGGTGGAAACCAATCACGTTAAGCTGCCGGCGGTGGTGGATGGCTTCGCCAGCGAAGGGATTATTCAGTTCTTCTTTGAAGACGCGGATAACAACGACAGCGGTTTTAACATCTATATTCTTGATGAGAGCAACCGCGCCGAGGTCTATCATCACTGCGAGGGCAGTAAAGAGGAGCTGGTGCGCGACGTCAGCCGCTTCTATTCGTCATCGCACGATCGTTTCACCTACGGCTCCAGCTTTATCAACTTCAACCTGCCGCAGTTCTATCAGATTGTCGAGGTAGACGGGCGCACCCAGGTGATCCCTTTCCGCACTCAGGCGATTGCCGCCGCGATACCCACCAGCCAGGACGTTACCGCCTCGCCGGTGCTGCAGCAGCGCTACTCGTAGATTTGGCCCGGAGAAGGCGTGAGCCGCTATCCGCAGATATTCCCTGCTGGCGCTGCGCTTAGCAGGGCTACGGTTCTAAGTCGTCGGGTAGCCCGGATAAGGCGCGATGCGCCGCTATCCGGGAAACACGTCATTAACGGAATTTCACCGTCTCACCGGCCTGCTGGCTCGCCGCCTGCTCCAGCAGATCCCAGAAGGTTTCGCCGCTGCGATCGCAGATCCACTCGTCGCCTTTGAGATCGAAGTGATAGCCGCCCTGTTTGGTGGCCAGCCACACCTGGTGCAGCGGCTCCTGACGGTTAATAATGATTTTGCTGCCGTTTTCAAAGCTGATGGTCAGCACGCCGCCGTTGATTTCGCAGTCGATGTCGCTATCGCCGTCCCAGTCGTCCAGACGTTCTTCGATGGTCATCCACAGGCTATCGGCCAGGCGATGGAATTCACTGTCGTTCATAATTTGATTCTGCTTTTTTGATTTTTGAAGATGGGTCGCAGTATAGCGCGAAACAAAAGCGCGCGCAGTCGGATGCTAAAGGCTTGCTTTTACGTCTTCTCCTGCGATGATAGAAAGCAGAAAGAATGAATCACGGGCAACTATCAATGAAAAACGTTTTTCCTACGCTTGCCGTTTTGTTTGCGATCTTCAGCCTGACCGGCTGCGGTCTGAAAGGGCCTCTCTATTTCCCACCGGCGGACAAAACCGCGCCGCCGCCGACCAAACCGGTTAACCCTGGCATTCAGAGCGCAACGCCGGATCGTAACGATCGTGGCGATACCGGTGGTCCGAGCCAGGTCAATTACTAACGATAACGTTCTGTTCCGCGCAACTGGAGTAGATGATGCAGTTCTCTAAAATGCATGGCCTTGGCAACGATTTTATGGTCGTTGACGCGGTAACGCAGAATGTTTTTTTCTCGCCGGAGCTGATTCGCCGCCTGGCGGATCGCCACCTTGGCGTCGGGTTCGATCAGCTATTGGTCGTCGAACCGCCCTACGATCCGGATCTGGATTTCCACTACCGGATCTTTAACGCCGACGGCAGCGAAGTGTCGCAGTGCGGCAACGGCGCGCGCTGTTTTGCCCGCTTCGTCCGGCTGAAAGGCCTGACCAATAAACGTGATATCCGCGTGAGTACGGCCAACGGGCGTATGGTATTAAGCGTAACGGAAGACGATCTGGTGCGGGTGAACATGGGCGAGCCCAACTTCGAGCCGTCCCAGGTGCCGTTCCGCGCCAACAAAGCGGAAAAGACCTATATCATGCGTGCCGCCGAGCAGACAGTATTGTGCGGCGTGGTGTCCATGGGAAATCCGCACTGCGTCATCCAGGTTGATGATGTGGATACGGCAGCGGTGGAAACTCTCGGCCCGGTGATGGAAAGCCATGAGCGTTTTCCGGAGCGCGCCAATATCGGCTTTATGCAGGTGGTCGGTCGGTCTCATATCCGTCTGCGCGTCTACGAACGCGGCGCGGGGGAAACCCAGGCCTGCGGCAGCGGCGCCTGCGCCGCGGTGGCGGTGGGGATCCAGCAGGGGCTGCTGGCGGAAACGGTACGCGTGGAATTACCCGGCGGTCGTCTTGATATCGCCTGGAAAGGCCCGGGCCAGCCGCTGTTTATGACCGGCCCGGCGGCCCATGTCTATGATGGATTTATTCATTTATGAAACCAATCGGGGAAGAACAGCAGGAGGTTGCCAGCGCGTTGAACGATCGCGCAGTGGTGGACTATCTGTTGCAACATCCTGAATTTTTTATTCGTAATGCCGCCCAGGTCGAACATCTCCGCGTCCCGCATCCGGTACGCGGTACGATTTCGCTGGTGGAGTGGCACATGATGCGGGCGCGTAACCATATTCATGTGCTGGAAGAAAATATGTCGCTGCTGATGGAGCAGGCGGTCGCTAATGAAAGCCTGTTCCAGCGCCTGCTGCAGCTGCAAACGCGGCTGGCGGCGGCGGAGAGCCTTGACGATATGCTCAACCGCCTTCACCGCTGGGCACGCGAGCTGGGGCTGGCGGGCGCCACGGTGCGCCTGTTTCCTGACTGCTGGCGCCTCGGCGCGCCCTCGAAGTTTACCCATCTGGCATTAAACCGGCAGGCGTTTGAGCCGATCCGTATTCAACGTCTGGGCCAGGCGCGCCACTATCTTGGACCGCTGAACGGCCCGGAGCTGCTGGTGGTGCTGCCGGAGGCGAAGGCCATTGGGTCTGTGGCGATATCGCTGCTGGGGGGCGATAATGCCCCGGGGGTGATGCTCTTCAGCAGCCGCGATGCGCAGCATTATCAGCCAGGGCAGGGGACGCAGCTGTTGCAGGAGATTGCCCAGATGCTGCCCGGCCTGCTGGAGCGCTGGATTGAACGCGCATGACCGATTCTCCTCTCTTCTCCGCCGTCGCCCGCTTTCTTCGCCATCTTGGCGTTGAACGCCAGCTCAGCCCGATCACGTTACTGAATTACCAGCGACAGCTGGACGCGCTGATCGCCCTGGCGGATGAGGCGGGCCTGAAAAGCTGGTCGCAGTGCGATGCCGCTCAGGTGCGAAGCTTTGCGGTGCGTAGTCGCCGCGCGGGGTTAGGCCCGGCAAGCCTGGCGCTTCGCCTGTCGGCGCTGCGCAGTTTCTTCGACTGGCTGGTCGGTCAGGGCGAGCTCAGCGCCAATCCGGCGAAGGGGATTGCCGCGCCGAAAATTCCCCGCCACCTGCCAAAAAATATTGACGTCGATGACGTCAATCGACTGCTGGATATCGATCTCAACGATCCGCTGGCGGTGCGCGATCGGGCGATGCTGGAGGTGATGTACGGCGCGGGATTGCGTTTGTCCGAACTGGTCAACCTGGATATCAAACACCTCGATCTCGAAAGCGGTGAGGTCTGGGTGATGGGCAAAGGCAGCAAGGAGCGTCGTTTGCCGATCGGTCGCAACGCGGTGGCATGGATTGAGCACTGGCTGGATTTGCGCGGCCTGTTCGGTACCGACGACGACGCGCTGTTTTTGTCGAAGCTGGGCAAACGTATTTCGGCGCGCAACGTACAGAAGCGATTCGCCGAGTGGGGCATTAAGCAGGGGCTGAACAGCCATGTGCACCCGCACAAGCTGCGCCACTCCTTTGCCACCCATATGCTGGAGTCGAGCGGCGATCTGCGCGGCGTGCAGGAGCTGCTGGGGCATGCTAACCTCTCCACCACCCAAATCTATACCCATCTTGATTTTCAACACCTTGCCTCGGTGTACGATGCCGCGCATCCGCGCGCTAAACGGGGGAAATAATGCGTTTTTACCGACCTCTGGGCCAGATTTCCGCGCTGACGTTTGACCTGGACGATACCCTTTACGATAACCGCCCGGTGATTGACCGGACGATGCACGAGTCGCTGGCCTTTGTGCGCAGCTACCATCCTTCGCTCAGCCAGTTCGACGCCCATGAGCTTAATCAGCTGCGTCAGACGCTGCTGGCTGCTGAACCTGAGATTTATCATGACGTGACCGTCTGGCGCCACCGTGCGCTGGAGTTAGGTATGCGTAATGCCGGGCTCTCCGCCGAAGCGGCGAAAGCGGGGGCCGATGCGGCGATGGAACACTTCGCCCACTGGCGCAGCCGCGTCGATGTCCCGCAGGAAACGCACGATACGCTGGCGAAGCTGGCGAAGAAGTGGCCGCTGGTGGCGATTACCAATGGCAACGCCCGCCCGGAACTGTTCGGTCTGAGCGACTATTTCCGCTTCGTGCTGCGCGCCGGGCCGGATGGCCGCTCCAAGCCGTTTGCCGACATGTACCACCTTGCGGCGGAGCGTCTGAATGTGCCGCTCGGGCAGATTCTGCACGTCGGCGATGATCTGACCACCGACGTGGCCGGCGCTATTCGCTGTGGGATGCAGGCCTGCTGGATCAAACCGCAAGGCGCGGACCTGATGCACACCGCGGACAGCCGCCTGCTGCCGCATATTGAAATTTCACGGTTGGCATCTCTGACCTCGCTGATATAATCACCAGTCACTCTGTATATATTAACAGGGGTTCGTGGAACCCCTTCTCTTCCGGCGGTGCCAATGGACGTTTCTTACCTGCTCGACAGCCTTAATGACAAACAGCGTGAAGCCGTAGCGGCCTCGCGCACCAATATGCTGGTTCTGGCAGGGGCGGGCAGTGGTAAGACGCGCGTTCTGGTGCACCGTATCGCCTGGCTGCTGAGCGTGGAGAACTGTTCCCCGTATTCCATTATGGCGGTGACCTTTACCAACAAAGCGGCGGCGGAGATGCGTCACCGTATCGGCCAGCTGATGGGCACCACCCAGGGCGGCATGTGGGTGGGCACCTTCCACGGCCTGGCGCACCGTTTGCTGCGCGCGCACCATCTGGATGCCAACCTGCCGCAGGACTTCCAAATCCTCGACAGCGAAGACCAGCTGCGTCTGCTGAAGCGTCTGATTAAGGCGATGAACCTCGATGAGAAACAGTGGCCGCCGCGCCAGGCAATGTGGTACATCAACAGCCAGAAAGATGAAGGACTGCGCCCGCATCATATTCAGAGCTACGGCAACCCGGTCGAGCAGACCTGGCAGAAGGTCTATCAGGCCTATCAGGAAGCCTGCGACCGCGCCGGGCTGGTGGACTTCGCCGAGCTGCTGCTGCGCGCCCACGAGCTGTGGCTGAACAAACCGCATATCCTGCAGCACTACCGCGAGCGCTTCACCAATATCCTCGTCGATGAATTCCAGGATACCAACAACATTCAGTACGCCTGGATCCGCCTGCTGGCGGGCGATACCGGCAAGGTGATGATCGTCGGCGATGACGATCAGTCTATCTATGGATGGCGCGGCGCGCAGGTCGAGAACATTCAGCGCTTCCTTAACGACTTCCCCGGCGCGGAAACCATCCGCCTGGAGCAGAACTATCGCTCGACCAGCAATATTCTCAGCGCTGCCAACGCCCTGATTGAAAACAACAACGGGCGCCTGGGCAAAAAGCTGTGGACCGACGGCGCCGACGGCGAGCCGATTTCGCTGTACTGCGCCTTCAACGATCTCGACGAAGCGCGCTTTGTGGTGAACCGAATTAAAACCTGGCAGGAGAACGGCGGTGCGCTGGAGCAATGCGCCATTCTCTATCGCAGTAACGCCCAGTCGCGCGTGCTGGAAGAGGCCCTCCTGCAGGCCAGTATGCCGTACCGTATCTACGGCGGCATGCGCTTCTTCGAGCGTCAGGAAATCAAAGACGCGCTCTCTTACCTGCGCCTTATCGCCAACCGCAACGACGACGCGGCCTTTGAGCGCGTAGTCAATACGCCGACCCGCGGCATTGGCGACCGCACGCTGGACGTGGTGCGCCAGACGTCGCGTGATCGCCAGCTGACGCTATGGCAGGCCAGTCGCGAGCTATTGAAAGAAAAAGCGCTGGCCGGTCGCGCCGCCAGCGCCCTGCAGCGCTTTATGGAGCTGATTGACGCGCTGGCGCAGGAGACCACCGATATGCCGCTGCACGTTCAGACCGATCGGGTGATTAAAGACTCCGGCCTGCGCGCGATGTACGAGCAGGAGAAAGGCGAGAAGGGCCAGACCCGTATTGAAAACTTAGAGGAGCTGGTGACGGCGACGCGCCAGTTCAGCTACAACGAAGAAGATGAAGATCTGATGCCGCTGCAGGCGTTTCTCTCCCACGCCGCGCTGGAAGCGGGCGAGGGGCAGGCGGACACCTGGCAGGACGCGGTTCAGCTGATGACCCTGCACTCGGCGAAAGGGCTGGAGTTCCCGCAGGTGTTCATCGTCGGCGTCGAAGAAGGGATGTTCCCGAGCCAGATGGCCCTAGATGAAGGCGGCCGCCTGGAGGAGGAGCGTCGCCTGGCCTACGTCGGCGTAACGCGCGCCATGCAGAAGCTGACGCTGACCTATGCGGAAACCCGCCGTCTGTACGGGAAAGAGGTTTATCACCGCCCGTCGCGCTTTATCGGCGAGCTGCCGCAGGAGTGCGTAGAAGAAGTGCGTCTGCGAGCCACGGTGAGCCGCCCGGTAAACCATCAGCGACTGGGCGCGCCGATTGCCGAGAGCGATACCGGCTACAAGTTAGGCCAGCGCGTACGGCATCCGAAGTTTGGCGAAGGCACTATTGTCAACCTCGAAGGCAGCGGCGAGCACAGCCGACTGCAGGTGGCTTTTCAGGGCCAGGGAATCAAATGGCTGGTGGCGGCTTACGCCCGGCTGGAGGCAGTGTAACTTTAAGAAAAATATCATTATTTTGTAATATTCTGCTACCTTTATACGTTAAGGCGCCTGATTTGCGCTTTCGCGTTCCGTTGCGTGTTGACGCCGATTTTGCGCTGGCGTAACATGCGCGCACGATTACGCTAAGAGGACATTCGCCTTGGACACACCCAGTAGATGCTGGCTCAACTTCCTGTCATTCAGGAACAACTCCTAAGGCTATCCTCTTATGCTGATAGCCTTAGCGGTTGTCAGCGACCTGCCCCATTCCCGTCGCGCTGAGTCAGGCTTAATGGTCTGAAACCCAATTTGTTTCTGTGTGCCCACCGAACTGTCCGATAATTTTTTTGCATTGGGAGTCCCGGTCATGCTGAGCGCATTTCAACTGGAAAACAATCGTTTAACGCGCCTGGAAGCCGATGAGATCAAACACCTCGCCAGCTCGGTGTGGGTCGATCTGGTCGAGCCTGACGACGATGAGCGAAGCCGCGTGCAGACGGAACTGGGTCAAAACCTGGCGACGCGCCCGGAACTGGAAGATATCGAAGCCTCCGCGCGTTTCTTTGAAGATGAAGACGGGTTACACATCCACTCGTTCTTCTTTTTTGAAGATGCCGACGATCACGCCGGCAACTCTACCGTGGCGTTTACCATCCGCGAAGGCCGCCTGTTCACGCTGCGCGAGCGCGAACTACCCGCTTTCCGCCTCTACCGTATGCGCGTGCGTAACCAGACGCTGGTCGACGGCAACGCCTACGAACTGCTGCTCGACCTGTTCGAGACCAAAATCGAGCAGCTGGCGGATGAAATTGAAAACATCTACAGCGACCTGGAAAAGCTGAGCCGCGTCATTATGGAAGGCCATCAGGGCGACGAGTACGACGAAGCGCTGTCGACGCTGGCGGAACTGGAAGATATCGGCTGGAAGGTGCGACTCTGTCTGATGGATACCCAGCGCGCGCTGAACTTCCTCGTGCGCAAGGCGCGCCTGCCGGCGGGCCAGCTGGAGCAGGCGCGGGAGATCCTGCGCGATATCGAATCTCTGCTGCCGCACAACGAATCGCTGTTCCAGAAGGTGAACTTCCTGATGCAGGCGGCGATGGGTTTTATCAATATCGAGCAGAACCGCATCATCAAGATCTTCTCGGTGGTCTCGGTGGTATTCCTGCCGCCAACTCTGGTGGCCTCCAGTTACGGGATGAACTTTGAATTTATGCCCGAACTACACTGGAGCTTTGGTTATCCGGGAGCCATCGTGTTTATGATGCTGGCCGGCCTGGCGCCATATCTCTACTTCAAGCGCAAAAACTGGTTGTAAAAAAGGGAGCGTCGGCTCCCTTCTTTACTGGCTGATGCAGGCTTAGCCTCTGCGCAACCGGCGCTGGGTATACAGCGCATCGACGATAAACACCGCCAGCGCGACCCAGATAAAGCCAAAGGTCACCATTTTATCCTTGCCCGGCACTTCGCCGTAGAACGTCACCGCCAGCAGGAACATCAGCGTTGGGCCGATGTACTGGAAAAAGCCCAGCGTGGAGAGCCGCAGACGCGTTGCCGCCCCGGTAAAGCACAGCAAAGGGATGGTGGTCACCACGCCCGCGGCCATCAGCAGCAGATTGAGCGACCAGGGGTTCTCGCCCATATGGCTGGTCGGGCTGTCGGTGATGCCGAACAACCAGATTGCCGCCACCGGCAGCAGCCACAGCGTTTCCACCAGCATGCCGGTTTGCGCATCGACAGCAATTTTCTTTCGCACCAGGCCGTAAAAGGCAAAACTGAAAGCCAGCCCAAGACCGATTATCGGCAGCGAACCAAAGGTCCACAGCTGGACCAGCACGCCGCAAAAGGCGAGGATCACCGCCAGCCACTGCAGACGACGAAAGCGTTCGCCGAGGAAAATCATCCCCAACAAAATATTCACCAGCGGGTTGATAAAGTAGCCGAGGCTGGCTTCCAGCATATGGTGGTTATTCACCGCCCAGATGAACAACAGCCAGTTACCGCCGACCAGCACTGCCGAGAGCGCCAGCAGGAAGATCTTGCGCGGCGTTTTCAGCAGCTTTTTCACCTGTGGCCACTGGCGGCTGACGCTGATGAGCGCCACCATGAAGAAGAAAGACCAGATCACGCGATGGGTCAGAATTTCATCGGCGGGAACATAGTAGATAAGTTTGAAGTACGCTGGCGCGATACCCCAGATAAAGTAGGCGGCGAGGGCCAGAATGATCCCCAACCGCGTCTGTTTCGCATCCATCGGTAAAATCCATTGCCAAAGAGAGTGATGTTACTCGATTTTGGCCAATCAACCCACCATATAGGTGGCCGTTGCGCTGGCAATATAGACCTGAGCTTCGTTATGCAGTTCCACGCGGGCAACCGCCACTTTATTGCCGGCGCGCAGCAGGGTGCTGGTGGCGGTAAAACGTTCGCCGCGGCCCGGACGCAGGTAGTCCACGCGCAGGTCGATGGTTCCCATACGGGAAAGCCGCTGGCGCAACTCTTCTTCGTTGATGGTGTCATGGCGGGTAAGGGTACTGCCGACGCAGACCAGGCCAGCGGCAACGTCCAGCGCGGAGGCGATCACCCCGCCATGCAGAATGCTTTGCGCCCAGTTGCCGACCATCATCGGCTGATTATTAAAGCTAAGCTGGGCAAACGCTTTTTCGTAGCGTTCCAGTTCGAGACCGAGGGCGCGGTTAAACGGCATGTGATAGACGAAAATCTCCCCTACCAGTTTCAGGGCTGCTTCGGCAGTAAGTTCAGACATAACACCGGTTCCATTCGTTAATAAAATGTTGATTTTATGCTTCTAAAATATTGATTTCCACTTTCGGAGCGGATTAGGGGGCAGGTGATTAATAAACAGGTAGAATGGCTTCAGGTTAAACAAAAATAAAAACTATTTTTCAGGAGACCAGCATGCGTATCTCTTTGGCCTGCCTGGTGGCGCTGTGCGCGCTACCGGCCGGTGTTATGGCGCAGGACGCGTCGGTACACGACAAACCGGCAGTGCGCGGCAGCATTATCGCCAACCTGCTCCAGGACCATGATAATCCTTTCCTGCTCTACCCTTATGAGAGCAACTATCTGCTCTATACGTGGACCAGCGACCTCAATAAAGAGGCGATCCGCAGCTATGACTGGGCCGAAAATGCCCGTAAAGATGAAGTGAAGTTTCAGCTAAGCCTGGCGTTCCCGCTGTGGCGCGGTATCCTGGGCGATAATTCGCTGCTGGGCGCGTCCTATACCCAGAAATCCTGGTGGCAGCTCTCTAACAGCAAAGAGTCGGCGCCGTTTCGCGAAACCAATTATGAACCCCAGCTGTTTTTGGGCTTTGCGACCGACTACCAGTTTGCCGGCTGGACGCTGCGCGATATCGAGATGGGGTATAACCACGACTCGAATGGGCGTTCCGACCCCACCTCGCGCAGCTGGAATCGGCTTTATGCCCGCCTGATGGCGCAAAACGGTAACTGGCTGGTGGAAGTGAAGCCCTGGTATGTGGTGGGCAACACCGATGATAACCCGGATATCACCAAATATATGGGCTATTACCGGCTGAAGGTGGGCTACCAGCTGGGAGAGGCGATCCTCAGCGCGCAGGGGCAATACAACTGGAACACCGGCTACGGCGGGGCGGAACTTGGCGTGAGCTATCCCATTACCAAACATGTTCGCGCCTATACGCAGATCTACAGCGGCTATGGCGAGTCGCTTATCGACTATAACTTTAACCAAACGCGCGTCGGCGTCGGGCTAATGCTCAACGATCTGTTTTAATCGTTGCACTCTGGCTCGCAGGCGCTGAAAATAGCGCCTGTTTTCTTTTCAGGCAAATGGGGTCAACGTGGCACAGGCGGAAGTATTGAATCAGGAATCGCTGGCTAAGCAGGTTTTACAAGAGACCTTCGGCTACCAGCAGTTCCGTCCTGGCCAGGAAACGATTATCGAGACGGCGCTCGAAGGCCGGGACTGCCTGGTGGTCATGCCGACCGGTGGCGGCAAGTCGCTGTGCTATCAGGTGCCGGCGCTGGTCATGGGCGGTCTGACGGTCGTGGTCTCACCGCTGATCTCGCTGATGAAGGACCAGGTCGATCAGCTGCTGGCCAACGGCGTGGCGGCGGCTTGTCTGAACTCGACGCAAAGCCGCGAGCAGCAGCAGGAGGTGATGGCCGGCTGCCGCAGCGGGCAGGTTCGTCTGCTGTATATCGCGCCGGAACGGCTGATGCTGGATAACTTTCTTGAGCATCTGGCGAACTGGAACCTGGCGATGCTGGCGGTAGACGAGGCGCACTGTATCTCGCAGTGGGGCCATGACTTCCGTCCGGAATATGCCGCGCTGGGCCAGCTGCGTCAGCGGATGCCGCAGATCCCGTTTATGGCGTTGACCGCCACCGCCGATGATACCACCCGCCGCGATATCGTCCGCCTGCTGGGGCTTAACGATCCGCTGATTCAGGTCAGCAGCTTCGACCGGCCAAACATCCGCTATATGCTGATGGAGAAATTCAAGCCGCTCGACCAGCTGATGCGCTACGTTCAGGATCAGCGCGGCAAATCGGGCATTATCTACTGCAACAGCCGTTCGAAAGTGGAAGACACCGCCGCCAGGCTGCAAAGCCGCGGTATTAGCGCGGCGGCTTACCATGCCGGTCTGGAAAACGACGTGCGCGCCGAGGTGCAGGAGAAATTCCAGCGCGACGATCTGCAGATCGTGGTGGCGACGGTGGCCTTCGGGATGGGCATTAACAAGCCGAACGTCCGCTTTGTGGTGCATTTTGATATTCCGCGCAATATTGAATCCTACTATCAGGAGACCGGCCGCGCCGGGCGTGATGGTCTGCCGGCGGAAGCGATGCTGTTTTACGATCCGGCGGATATGGCGTGGCTGCGCCGCTGTCTGGAAGAAAAACCCGCCGGGCCGCTACAGGATATCGAACGGCATAAGCTGAATGCGATGGGGGCGTTTGCCGAAGCGCAGACCTGTCGCCGTCTGGTGCTGCTGAACTATTTTGGCGAAGGGCGTCAGGAGCCGTGCGGCAACTGCGATATCTGTCTTGACCCGCCAAAGCAGTACGATGGCTTAATGGATGCGCGCAAGGCGCTTTCAACGATTTACCGGGTCAATCAACGTTTCGGGATGGGTTACGTGGTGGAGGTCCTGCGCGGGGCCAACAACCAGCGCATCCGAGAGATGGGCCACGATAAGCTGCCGGTTTACGGTATCGGCCGGGAGCAAAGTCACGAGCACTGGGTGAGCGTGATCCGCCAGCTGATCCACCTTGGGCTGGTGACGCAGAATATCGCCCAGCACTCCGCGCTGCAGCTGACCGAAGCCGCGCGACCGGTGCTGCGTGGCGAAGTGCCGCTGCAGCTCGCCGTGCCGCGTATCGTGGCGCTGAAGCCAAAGGCGATGCAGAAATCCTTTGGCGGCAATTACGACCGTAAACTGTTCGCCAAGCTGCGCAAATTACGTAAAGCGATCGCCGACGAAGAGAACATCCCGCCATATGTGGTCTTCAACGACGCGACGCTTATCGAGATGGCCGAACAATCGCCGCTGACCGCCGGCGAAATGCTCAGCGTCAACGGCGTGGGGACACGCAAGCTCGAGCGTTTCGGGAAGCCGTTTATGGCGCTGATCCGGGCGCATGTTGATGGCGACGATGAGTAGTCAGCTGGCTGAAAAAGTGCCAGAATAGTTTCTCTCTTCATTATTTTCCTGCGAGTTAACTATGCTGATGCTTTTCCTCACCGTGGCGCTGGTGCATATCATTGCGCTGATGAGCCCGGGGCCGGACTTTTTCTTTGTCTCACAAACGGCCATCAGCCGCTCGCGCAGAGAGGCGATGATGGGTGTGCTGGGGATCACCTGCGGCGTCATGGTCTGGGCGGGAGTGGCGCTGCTCGGCCTGAACCTGATCCTCGCCCGGATGGCGTGGCTGCATAACATTATAATGGTCGGCGGGGGCCTGTATCTATGCTGGATGGGCTACCAGATGCTGCGTGGCGCGCTGAAAAAAGAGAAGGTGGCCTCGGCGGAGCCGCAGGTGGAGCTGGCCCGCAGCGGACGCAGCTTCGTGAAGGGATTGCTGACCAATCTGGCGAATCCGAAAGCGATTATCTACTTCGGCTCGGTGTTTTCGCTGTTCGTGGGTGACAGCGTCGGCGCCGGCGCGCGCTGGGGCATTTTCCTGCTGATTATCGTTGAGACGCTGGCCTGGTTTATGGTGGTTGCCAGCCTGTTCGCCCTGCCGGGGATGCGCCGCGGCTATCAGCGGATGGCGAAGTGGATCGACGGTATCGCCGGTACGCTGTTTGCGGGCTTCGGCATCCACCTGATTATCTCGCGTTAACCGGCATGCTGTTTCCCACCCGGTTGTTTCCGGGTGGGAAAGTATCAGTGGCGAAGCCGCTGCAGCTCGTCTTCAGACAGACCGGTCATTTCCATAATCGCCTGGTCATCAATACCGCGACTGCGCATCGCTTCGGCAACCTGCACCAGAGCCTGGTGTTTACCTTCTTTTATGCCCTGCTGTACGCCTTTCTCCATACCTTCTGCAAGCCATGTTTCCGCCAGCGTCATCAGTAATCCTCCATGCTGCGGCACGCGCTGTGCCAGCCCGTACAAGAGTGTCCGAGTATCTTCGGCATCCCCTGCCTGAGCCATATAGTTTACCAATACGGTGATTTGTTGTCCGCTCATCTGCTCCAGCATTAAGAGTTGGGTCAACTTATCCAGCAATTGCGCCATATCGCGCTGGCGGATGTGCTTTTGCACCAGCGTCAGGGCTGCCATGCTGCGGTGCTGCATGATGTCGTCGTCGGGGATCACCGTGATATCGACCAGCGGAAACGCCCCGCTATACAGCTGGCTGGCGGTCTCAGGATCGGCAAAATTATCCAGCCAGCGCATCGACCAGGGATAGGGGCTGCGTCGTCCCTGATAGAAGAGAATAGGGATAACCAGAGGCAGCGTTTTATGGCCGCTCTCCAGGTGCCGCTGCATGGCGGCGATGGCATAGCGCATTAAGCGAAAGGCCATCAGCTTATCGGGTGCGCTCTGGTGCTCGATCAGAACATGGACATAGCCCGCACCGCGGGTGGTTTCCAGCGAATAAAGGATATCGCTGTAGTAAGGTCTGAGATCGTCTTCGAGAAAGCTGCCGGATTCCAGACGCAGGGTGTCCAGTTTGCAGATCTGTGTTAACGACGGAGGCAGGTGGAGCTCGATAAAATCGCGCGCCGTCTCTACCCGTGAGAGAAAAGTTTTAAATACTGCATCATGAGGGGTCGCCGTTTCCGCCATTGCCGTTCATCCGTGAATCACGTATCTGGCGGCATCCTGACATGGCGGGTTCAGCGCCGACAGCGGGCAAAAAAATTAATTACCCACTTTGCGCGCCGGCTCGCGCAGAGAGAAAGCGTCGTTCACCTGGCGAACCTCTCTTTGCGAGCGAGATTCCATGATTCAGGCATGGCGGGCGGAGGCGAGCAGCGCCCCGACCAGCATAAACAGTGAACCAAAGACTTTGTTCAACGCCTTCATCTGCTTTGGCCCTTTGATCCATGCGGAAATGCGCTGCGCCAGGGTCGCATAGCCAATCATCACAATGATATCGACGACGATGGTGGTGACGCCCAGAACGAGATATTGCATCACCTGCGGCTGGTGCGGCAGGATAAACTGCGGAAACAGGGCGGCCAGAAAAACAATGCTTTTGGGATTGGTGAGATTTACGAACACCGCGCGCTGAAACAGTTTGCCGCGCGTCTGCGCCTTCGCCAGCGTATTCAGGTCGATCGCCCCTGCCGCCCGCCATTGCTGGATACCCAGCCAGATCAGGTAGGCGGCGCCGGCCCATTTTAGCACCTCAAAGGCCAGCACCGAGCGGGAGAAGAGAGTGCCGAGACCAACGCCAACCAGCACGATATGAATGGCCAGCCCGGTCTGCAAACCGGCAATCGACGCCGCCGCGCCGCGGTATCCGTGGTTAATGGAAGTGGTCATGGTATTAATCGCTCCGGAACCCGGCGACAGGCTGAGAATAATTGATGTCAGCAGGTAGGCGAACCACCACTCAATGGTCATGAGAAACTCCCTGATTGTCTGTTTTTATGCCACAATACGCTATTGTGTCAGCATTGTGTGATACACGGTAAAAAAACGATTTTCAGCGGTTAACAGGGGTGTAAACCCGATGTTTGGGCAGAAAAAGGACTGGGAAACACGAGAAAACGCGTTTGCGGCCTTTAGCATGGGGCCGCTGACGGATTTCTGGCGACAGCGCGAAGAAGCTGAATTTAAAGGCGTCGACGATGTACCGGTACGCTTTGTCCGCTTTTGCGCGCAACATAACGATCGTCTGGTGTTGATTTGCCCCGGGCGCATTGAAAGCTACGTGAAGTATGCTGAAGTGGCCTACGATCTCTTTCACTGCGGCTTTGACGTGATGATCATTGACCATCGCGGGCAGGGACGCTCGGGCCGCCTGCTCTCAGATACCCACCGCGGACACGTGGTTAACTTCAGCGACTATGTTGATGACCTGGCCGCGCTCTGGCAGCAGCAGGTGGTTCCCGGACACTGGCGAAAACGGTTTATCCTTGCCCATTCTATGGGCGGAGCGATTGCCACGCTTTTTCTGCAACGTTACCGGGCGCATTGCGATGCAATAGCGCTCTGCGCGCCGATGTTCGGGATTATCATTCGGCTGCCGGACTGGATGGTGCGCCATATTCTCGACTGGGCTGAGGGCCATCAGCGCATTCGCGAAGAGTATGCCATCGGCACCGGGCGCTGGCGGGCGCTGCCTTTTGCCGTTAACGTGCTGACGCACAGTCGGCAACGCTATCGTCGCAACCTGCGCTTCTATGCCGATGAGCCGCGGCTGCAGGTCGGCGGTCCGACCTGGCACTGGGTGCGTGAGGGCATGCTGGCCGGCGACGAAGTGCTGGCGAATGTGGAAAAAGATACCGCCCCGACGCTGCTTTTACAGGCGGAGGAGGAGCGGGTGGTCGATAATCTGATGCACGACCGCTATTGCGAATTACGGGCCGCTGCCGGCCATCCTTGTGAGGGCGGTAAACCGCTCGTCATTGAAGGGGCATATCATGAGATCCTTTTTGAAAAGGACGCTATGCGCTCAGTCGCGCTCAATGCCATCGTCGAGTTTTTCAATCGACATACTTAATCCGACGATAACGCTCGTCGCCCTGCTTAGAGGTTAACTTTTTTATGTACCAGGTTGTTGCGTCTGATTTAGACGGCACGCTGCTTTCCCCCGATCATTTCCTGACCCCGTATGCCAAAGAGACGCTGAAGCTGCTTACCGCCCGTGGGATCAATTTCGTCTTCGCCACCGGCCGTCACTACATCGACGTCGGGCAAATCCGCGATAATCTCGGCATCCGGTCGTACATGATCACCTCTAACGGCGCCCGCGTTCACGATAGCGATGGTCAGCAAATCTTTGCCCATAACCTCGATCGCGATATTGCCGCCGACCTGTTTGAGATCGTGCGTAACGACCCGAAAATCGTCACTAACGTTTATCGGGAAGACGAGTGGTATATGAACCGCCATCGTCCGGAAGAGATGCGCTTCTTCAAGGAGGCGGTGTTTAACTACAAGCTGTATGAGCCGGGCGAACTGGATCCGCAGGGGATCAGCAAAGTATTCTTTACCTGCGAGGATCATGAGCATCTGCTGCCGCTGGAGCAGGCGATGAACGCCCGCTGGGGCGATCGGGTGAACGTCAGCTTCTCCACCTTAACCTGCCTGGAAGTTATGGCGGGTGGGGTATCGAAGGGGCATGCGCTGGAGGCGGTGGCGAAGATGCTCGGCTACACTCTTTCCGATTGCATCGCCTTCGGCGACGGTATGAACGACGCTGAGATGCTGTCGATGGCTGGCAAAGGCTGCATCATGGCCAACGCCCACCAGCGGCTGAAGGATCTGCATCCGGAACTGGAAGTGATCGGCAGTAACGCCGACGATGCTGTCCCGAACTACCTGCGTAAGCTATACCTCGACTGAAAAAGATTGACGACTGGCGAATAAGTGTCCAGTCGTCAACCTGACTCTTCGCTACAATGCCTGTTCTTTATCCAACGAGACGACCATTGTGGCGCTGTTAATTATCACCACTATCCTGTGGGCCTTTTCTTTTAGCCTGATTGGCGAATACCTGGCCGGTAGCGTCGACAGCTATTTTTCGGTGCTGATGCGCGTGGGCCTGGCGGCGCTGGTGTTCCTGCCTTTCCTGCGCACGCGCGGCCAGTCGCCGCGCACGATCGTGCTCTATATGCTGGTGGGCGCGATGCAGCTAGGCATCATGTACCTGCTGGCTTTCCGCGCCTATCTCTATCTGACGGTCTCGGAATTTCTGCTGTTTACCGTGTTTACTCCCCTGTATATCACACTGATCTACGACCTGCTCAGCGGACGTAAGCTGCGCTGGGGCTATCTGCTGAGTGCCGCGCTGGCGGTGCTGGGGGCGGCGATTATCCGCTATGACAAAGTCAGCGATCATTTCTGGACCGGGCTGTTACTGGTACAGCTGTCAAACCTCTGCTTCGCCATCGGTATGGTGGGGTATAAGCGTCTGATGGAGGTGCGTCCGATGCCGCAGCACAATGCCTTTGCCTGGTTCTATGTCGGGGCCTTTATCGTGGCGGTGGCGGCGTGGTTTATGCTCGGCAACGCCCAGAAGCTGCCGACCACCACGCTGCAGTGGAGCGTGCTGGTGTGGCTCGGCGTGGTGGCTTCCGGGCTGGGTTACTTTATGTGGAACTATGGCGCCACCCAGGTGGATGCCGGCACGCTGGGGATCATGAATAACGTCCATGTCCCCGCCGGGCTGCTGGTTAACCTTGCCATCTGGCAGGAGCAGCCGCACTGGCCGAGCTTTATTAGCGGAGCGTTGGTGATCCTGGCCTCGCTGTGGGTCCATCGCCGCTGGGTCGCTCCGCACTCCGGACAAACGGCAGATGATCGCAGGCGTGGTTCCGCGCAGAGCGAATAAACGCTTCGGTGACCGGTTGACGCTGTTCGCCATCGCGAACGGCCGCGTACAACCGGCTCCATAACCCCTCACCCAGGGTTTTGGTGACCACCAGGCCCTGGCGTTCAAAGCTTTCCACCACCCAGTGCGGCAGCGCGGCGATGCCCATCCGGGCAGCCACCATCTGGATCAACAACAGCGTGTTATCGACGCTTTTCAGCTGCGGGCTGATGCCGGCCGGCTGCAGGAAGTGGCGCCAGATATCGAGGCGCCCGCGTTGCACGGGATAAATCAACAGCGTTTCCGCGGCCAGATCCTCCGGGGTAACCAGCGTCTTCATAGCTAACGGATGCTCGGGCGCCAGCACCAGACGCACCTCAAAATCAAACATCGGCGAGTAGTGCAGGCCGCTGCGCGGCAGAATATCGGAGGTCATCACCAGATCCAGTTCACCCTGCTGCAGCGCAGGCTGTGGGTCGAAGGTGACGCCGGAATGGAAGTCGACCTCCACATGTGGCCAGCGGGCGCGGAAATTCTCCAGCGCCGGCGTCAGCCACTGAATACAGCTGTGACATTCGATAGCCAGCCTCAGCCGGGTCTGCTGTGGTTCGTTACAGTCCTGCAGGGCGCGAGCGATCTGCGGCAGCACCTGGTTGGCCAGCTGTAAGAGGATTTCCCCCTGAGGCGTAAAACGCAGCGGCTGGCTCTTACGCACAAAGAGACGAAAGCCAAGGCGCTGTTCCAGATCGCTGAACTGGTGAGACAAGGCGGACTGGGTCTGGTGCAGGGCCGCTGCCGCACCCGCCAGTGAACCGCTGTTCCGCAACGCTTGCAGCGTTTTCAGATGTTTAATTTCGATCATGAAAGTCCTTCACTTCGCCATGAGCAATTTGCGCTTGAGGAATATACAGTAACTGTCAATTATGGATGTGTAAACATCTGGACGTCTAAAACTCGTCATATTTCGACTTGCAGATGCGTTGGCTGCCTTGCTTACCCCAGTCACTTCCTTCAGTAAGCTCCTGGGGATGCGCATCGTTGCCGCCTTCCGGCAAGCCGAACTATTGAGATTTTTTCTTCAGATTCAATGAAATAAGAGAGGAACAAAAATGACAATTATTAACCACACCCTCGGTTTTCCTCGCGTTGGCCTGCGCCGCGAGCTGAAAAAAGCGCAAGAGAGCTACTGGGCGGGCAACGCCACTCGCGAGGAACTGCTGGCGGTAGGCCGTGAGCTGCGCGCCCGTCACTGGGAACAGCAGAAACAGGCGGGCGTTGATCTGCTGCCGGTGGGGGATTTCGCCTGGTACGACCATGTTCTGACTACCAGCCTGCTGCTTGGCAACGTGCCGGCTCGTCATCAGAACAAAGACGGATCCATCGACATCGATACCCTGTTCCGCATTGGCCGCGGCCGCGCGCCGACTGGCGAACCGGCCGCCGCTGCGGAAATGACCAAATGGTTTAACACCAACTATCACTATATGGTGCCGGAGTTCGTGAAGGGCCAGCAGTTCAAACTGAGCTGGACCCAACTGCTGGATGAAGTAGACGAAGCGCTGGCGCTGGGCCACAAGATCAAGCCCGTGCTGCTGGGGCCGGTAACCTATCTGTGGCTGGGTAAAGTGAAAGGTGAACCGTTTGACCGCCTGACCCTGCTGAATGCCATCCTGCCGGTTTACCAGCAGGTGCTGGCCGAACTGGCGAAGCGCGGCATCGATTGGGTGCAGATTGATGAACCGGCGCTGGTGCTGGAGCTGCCGCCAGCGTGGCTGGAGGCCTTTCAACCGGCTTATGACGCCCTGCAGGGCCAGGTGAAGCTGCTGCTGACTACCTATTTTGAAGGCGTTAGCGACAATCTCGCGACCATTGCTGCGCTACCGGTCCAGGGGCTGCACGTCGATCTGGTGCACGGCAAAGATGATGTTGCCGAACTGCACAACCGCCTGCCGGCCGACTGGCTGCTGTCCGCGGGCTTGATCAATGGGCGTAACGTCTGGCGCGCCGATCTCACCGAAAAGTATGCGCAAATTAAAGACCTCGTCGGTAAGCGCGAGCTATGGGTCGCGTCATCCTGCTCTCTGCTACATAGCCCGATCGATCTGAGCGTGGAGACGCGCCTTGATGCGGAAGTGAAGAGCTGGTTTGCCTTCGCGCTGCAGAAATGCGGTGAGCTGGCGCTGCTGCGCGATGCGCTGAACAGCGGCGATACGGCGGCGATTACCGAGTGGAGCGCGCCAATCCAGGCCCGTCGCCATTCGACCCGCGTGCACAACGCGGAGGTGGAAAAACGGCTGGCGGCGATCACTGCTCAGGACAGCCAGCGCGCCAGCCCCTATGAGGTTCGCGCGCAGGCACAGCGCCAGCGCTTTAACCTGCCGAAATGGCCGACCACCACCATCGGGTCATTCCCGCAAACGACCGAGATCCGCGGCCTGCGCCTGGACTTCAAAAAGGGTAACCTTGACGCCAGTCATTATCGGACGGGGATTGCGGAACATATTAAGCAGGCGATCGTCGAGCAGGAGCGGTTAGGTTTAGACGTACTGGTGCACGGGGAGGCCGAGCGGAACGACATGGTGGAATACTTCGGCGAACATCTGGACGGTTTTATCTTCACGCAAAACGGCTGGGTGCAGAGCTATGGTTCCCGCTGCGTGAAGCCGCCGGTGGTGATCGGCGACGTCAGCCGTCCGCAGGCGATCACCGTCGACTGGGCGAAGTACGCGCAGTCCCTGACCGACAAGCCGGTGAAAGGGATGCTCACTGGACCGGTGACCATTCTGTGCTGGTCCTTCCCGCGGGAGGATGTCAGCCGTGAAACCATCGCGAAACAGATTGCGCTGGCCCTGCGTGATGAAGTGGCGGATCTGGAGGCGGCGGGGATCGGCATCATCCAGATTGATGAGCCGGCGCTGCGCGAAGGGTTACCGCTGAAGCGCAGCGACTGGGATGCCTATCTGCAGTGGGGTGTGGAAGCCTTCCGCCTTAATGCTGCGGTCGCCAAAGACGACACGCAGATCCATACTCACATGTGCTATTGCGAGTTCAATGACATCATGGACTCCATTGCCGCGCTGGACGCTGACGTGATCACCATTGAAACCTCGCGGTCCGATATGGAGCTGCTGGAGTCGTTCGAAGCGTTCGAGTACCCCAATGAGATCGGGCCGGGAGTATATGATATTCACTCGCCAAACGTGCCGAGCGTGGAGTGGATCGAAGCGCTGCTGAAGAAAGCCGCGCAGCGTATCCCGGTGGAGCGACTGTGGGTTAACCCGGACTGCGGCCTGAAAACTCGCGGCTGGCCGGAAACCCGCGCCGCGCTGGCGAATATGGTGCAAGCGGCGCGAAATCTGCGCCAGTCCGCCTAATCGTTACGCGAAAAATCAAAAAGGAGGCATTTGCCTCCTTTTTTCATGCTTAGGGCGATTACCCTTTTTTACCGCCATACTGAGCAAACCAGGCGAGCATCCGCTGCCAGCCGTCTTTGGCTGACTCTTCATGATAGCTGGCGCGATAGTCGGCGTTAAAGGCATGATCGGCTTCGGGATAGACCACGATTTCCGCCGTGGCGTTGGCTGCCCGCAGCGCCTGACGCATAGTCTCGACGGTGTCCTGCGGAATGCTGGCGTCTTTAGCGCCGTACAGACCAAGCACCGGGGCGTTGAGATCGACGGCGATATCTACCGGGTGCTTCGGCGAATTCAGTGATTTTTCTCCCACCAGCTTACCGTACCAGGCCACTGCCGCTTTAAGCTGCGGGTTATGCGCGGCATACAGCCAGGTAATGCGTCCGCCCCAGCAGAAGCCGGTGATCAGCAGACGATGGGCATCGCCGCCGTGGCGCGCCGCCCAGCTGGCGACGTGGTCGAGATCCGCCAGCACCTGCGCGTCCGGCACCTTGCTGACCAGCTCTTTGAACAGGGTCGGGATATCGTGGTACTCATTCGGATCGCCCTGACGGAAGTACAATTCAGGCGCGATAGCCAGATAGCCTTCCTGTGCCAGGCGGCGACAAAGATCGCGAATATGTTCATGCACGCCGAAAATTTCCTGTACCACGATAACGATCGGCAGCGGACCGTCGGCATTTTTCGGGCGGGCGTGGTAGGCCGGCATGTTTTCACCCTGAGAGGGAATCGACGTCTCTCCGGCGATAATATGCTCTTCCGGCGTATGAACGGCGGTTGCGGCGTGTGGTGAAGCTGCAGGTGCGAATCCAGGTTGCTTGGTGGTGGTCATGGTATTCTCCGTACCCTTATTTATTAGCGCATCAGTAACTATAGACCCTTTACCTTTAGTTCGGGCGGTAATAAAGCACAGTGCCTGAAAGCGGCTATCTTTTGTTCTGTGATGATGAATATAACTTGTTAATGTGATGTGCATCACTATTTACTGAAAAACAACTGCAACCATTATTGGTCTTGGTGACTATCATCACAAAATGTTGCCAGGGGCTTCTGTACAGTACCGTTTTGCTTCTGCTGATAATTCGACCCACAGAGGAGTTTTTTATGTCCAAGTCTGATGTTTTTCATCTCGGCCTCACCAAGAACGATTTACAAGGGGCTACGCTGGCTATCGTCCCTGGCGATCCGGAGCGTGTGGAAAAGATCGCCGCGCTGATGGATAAGCCGGTTAAACTGGCATCTCACCGCGAATTTACCTCCTGGCGCGCGGAGCTGGACGGCAAACCAGTGATCGTCTGCTCTACCGGCATCGGCGGCCCGTCGACTTCCATCGCCGTGGAAGAGCTGGCGCAGCTGGGGGTGCGTACCTTCCTGCGTATCGGCACCACAGGTGCGATTCAACCGCACATCAACGTTGGCGATGTGTTGGTGACTACCGCCTCCGTTCGTCTGGACGGCGCCAGCCTGCACTTCGCGCCGATGGAATTCCCGGCCGTCGCAGACTTCGCCTGCACCACCGCGCTGGTGGAAGCGGCGAAATCAATCGGCGCCACCACCCATATCGGCGTAACCGCTTCCTCGGATACCTTCTACCCGGGCCAGGAGCGTTACGACACCTTCTCCGGCCGCGTCGTGAGCCGCTTCAAGGGCTCAATGGAAGAGTGGCAGGCAATGGGCGTGATGAACTATGAAATGGAATCCGCCACGCTGCTGACCATGTGCGCCAGCCAGGGCCTGCGCGCCGGGATGGTGGCTGGGGTTATCGTGAACCGTACCCAGCAAGAGATCCCTAACGCCGAAACCATGAAGCAAACCGAAAGCCACGCGGTGAAAATCGTCGTGGAAGCGGCGCGTCGTCTGCTGTAACTCAACACTTTCCCTGTCAGGCCGGATCCTCCGGCCTTTCTTTTTTGCGTCGCCTCTCGCAGGAAATTCCTTTTAAACTGGACGTTTGTACAGCACAATTCTATTTTGTGTCATCAGGTTATCGCAGGGGGCGTCGTGGATCTCTCCATTATTATCAGCGCGGTTATCGCACTGGCAGCCGGGTTAATGGTCGGCTGGCTGGCGACCAAAGCGCGCGCCGATCAAATTCGGGCCGATCTCATCGAGGAACGGCGAGAGTTGGATATTGAGCTGAGCGCCGCCCGCCAGCAACTGGCGCAGGAGGCCCACTGGCGTGAGGAGTGTGAGCTGCTGAACAACGAGCTGCGCAGCCTACGGGATATCAATACCTCGCTCGAGGCCGATCTCCGTGAGGTCACCACCCGGCTCGAATCCACCCAGCTGCATGCGGAAGATAAGATCCGCCAGATGATGAACAGCGAGCAGCGCCTTAGCGAGCAGTTTGAAAACCTCGCCAACCGTATTTTCGAACACAGCAACCGGCGGGTCGATGAGCAAAACCGCCAGAGCCTGCATGGCCTGCTGACGCCGCTACGCGAACAGCTGGACGGGTTCCGCCGCCAGGTGCAGGAGAGCTTTGGCCAGGAGGCGCGTGAAAGACATACCCTGGCGCATGAGATCCGCAATCTGCAGCAGTTGAACGCGCAGATGGCACAGGAGGCGCTGAACCTGACCAAAGCTCTGAAGGGGGATAACAAAACTCAGGGCAACTGGGGGGAAGTGGTCTTAACCCGCGTGCTGGAGGCCTCCGGCCTGCGCGAAGGCTATGAGTACCAGACTCAGGTCAGTATTGAGACCGACAACCGCTCGCGGATGCAGCCGGACGTTATCGTGCGCCTGCCGCAGGGTAAGGACGTGGTGATCGACGCCAAAATGACCCTGGTCGCCTATGAGCGCTATTTCAACGCCGAAGACGACTACACCCGCGAAGTCGCGCTGCAGGAACACCTTGCCTCGGTGCGTAACCATATTCGCCTGCTGGGACGCAAGGATTATCAACAGCTGCCTGGCCTGCGCTCGCTCGACTATGTGCTGATGTTTATTCCCGTTGAGCCGGCGTTCCTGCTGGCCATCGATCGCCAGCCTGAGCTCATCAGCGAGGCGTTGCAAAATAATATTATGCTGGTTAGCCCGACGACGCTGCTGGTAGCCCTGCGCACTATCGCCAATCTGTGGCGCTATGAGCACCAGAGTCGTAACGCGCAAAAGATTGCCGAGCGGGCGGGGCGCCTTTACGACAAAATGCGCCTGTTTGTGGATGATATGTCCGCCATCGGCCAGAGCCTGGATAAGGCGCAAGAGAGCTATCGCCAGGCGATGAAAAAGCTCGCTTCCGGGCGTGGCAATCTGCTGGCCCAGGCGGAGGCCTTTCGCGGCCTGGGCGTGGAGGTCAAGCGCGGGATTAATCCTGATTTAGTCGAACAAGCTACGGCTCAGGACGAGCAATATCGTCTCGAAGATGAGGATAACCTGCCGGAAAATGACGCATTTTCACCCGACTCTGCCGAGACGGTGCGTAGCCGGGAGGCGGCTCCGCCACGCTGAAACGTATGGGAAATGCGCTGAGTCTGATACACTCAGTGAACATTTTCTTGAAAAGCAAGCAGGCATAGAGATGGTTGAGGATTCACAAGAAACGACGCACTTTGGCTTTCAGACGGTCGCTAAAGAGCAGAAAGCAGATATGGTGGCGCATGTATTCCATTCTGTCGCCGCAAAATATGATGTGATGAACGACCTGATGTCGTTTGGGATCCATCGTTTGTGGAAGCGTTTCACCATCGACTGCAGCGGCGTACGTCGCGGGCAGACCGTGCTGGATCTGGCTGGTGGTACCGGTGATTTGACGGCCAAGTTCTCCCGCCTGGTAGGGGAAACCGGCCGCGTCATGCTTGCTGATATCAATGATTCTATGCTCAAAATGGGCCGCGAAAAGCTGCGCAATATCGGCATCGTAGGCAACGTTGAGTATGTTCAGGCCAACGCGGAAGCCCTGCCTTTTGCTGATAATACCTTTGACTGCATCACCATCTCTTTCGGTCTGCGTAACGTGACCGACAAAGAGAAAGCGCTGCGTTCGATGTATCGCGTGCTGAAGCCGGGCGGACGTCTGCTGGTGCTGGAGTTTTCTAAACCCATTATCGAACCGCTGAGCAAAGCCTACGACGCTTACTCCTTCCATATCCTGCCGAAGGTGGGCGAGCTGGTGGCAAAAGATGGCGACAGCTATCGCTACCTGGCGGAATCTATTCGTATGCATCCGGACCAGGAAACCCTGAAAGGGATGATGCAGGATGCGGGCTTCGAAAACGTGGATTACTACAACCTGACGGCGGGTATCGTTGCTTTGCATCGCGGTTACAAGTTCTGACAGGAGGGACGCTATGCCTTTCACACCCCTGGTTACCGCTGGCATTGAAACGGCGCTGAATACTTTCCTCTGGCGCGACAAAGCGCTTAAACCCGCTCGCCAGCGCCTGCTGGGCAAGGTATTGCGGGTCCAGCTGCAGGATTTCGCCACGCCCGTGGTGCTGGTATTCAGCGAACGCCAGGTTGACGTCCTGAGCGCCTGGGACGGAGAGGCCGATTGCACCGTGATTACCCGGCTCAGCGTGCTGCCAAAACTGCGCAATCGTCAGCAGCTCACGGCGCTTATTCGCAGCGGTGATCTGGAAGTGCAGGGCGATCTGCAGGTGGTGCAGAATATGGTCTCCCTGTGCGACCTGGCAGAGTTTGATCCCGCTGAACTGCTGGCGCCCTATACCGGCGATATTGTGGCCGAAGGCGTCGGTAAAGTCCTGCGCGGCGGCGCTCAGTTTCTGCTGAAGGGCGCAGAGCGCCAGCAGCGCTATGTCGCGGAAGCGATCACTGAAGAGTGGCGCCTGGCGCCGGGGCCGCTGGAGCTGGCCTGGTTTGCTGAAGAGACAACGGCTATTGAGCGCGCGCTGGCCGCACTGGAAAAACGGCTGGAAACGCTGGAGGGCAAATGACGCCAGGAGAATTACGGCGCCTGTATTTCATCATCCACACCTTTTTGAGCTACGGGCTCGATGAGCTCATCCCCAAAATGCGGATCACGCTGCCGCTGCGTATCTGGCGGCGGATGCTGTTCTGGATGCCAAACCGCCATCAGGATCAGCCTCTTGGCGCCCGCCTTCGGCTGGCGCTCCAGGAGCTGGGGCCGGTGTGGATAAAATTCGGCCAGATGCTTTCCACCCGCCGGGATCTCTTTCCGCCGCATATTGCCGATCAGCTAGCGCTGTTGCAGGACCGCGTGGCGCCCTTTGAAGGGAAGCTCGCGCAGCAGCAGATAGAGAAAGCGATGGGGGGGCTGCCGGTCGAGACCTGGTTTGATGATTTCTCCGTTGAGCCGTTAGCCTCGGCGTCCATCGCCCAGGTGCATACCGCGCGTCTGAAGGAGAATGGCAAAGAGGTGGTGATCAAGGTTATCCGCCCGGATATTTTGCCGATCATTAAAGCGGACATGAAGCTCATCTACCGCCTGGCGCGCTGGGTACCGCGTCTGCTGCCTGACGGTCGTCGTCTGCGCCCGCAGGAGGTAGTTCGTGAATATGAAAAAACGCTGCTGGATGAGCTGAACCTGCTGCGGGAATCCGCCAACGCTATTCAGCTGCGGCGTAATTTCGAAGACAGCCCGATGCTGTACGTGCCGGAGGTGTACCCCGACTACTGCAGCGAAAGCATGATGGTAATGGAGCGCATTTACGGTATCCCGGTGTCCGATGTGGAGGCGCTGGAGGCCCAGGGCACCAATATGCAGCTGCTGGCGGAGCGGGGCGTGCAGGTCTTCTTCACCCAGGTGTTCCGCGACAGCTTCTTCCATGCCGATATGCATCCTGGCAACATATTCGTCAGCTACGAGCATCCGGAAGATCCGCAGTATATCGGCATCGACTGCGGTATTGTCGGCTCACTGAACAAAGAAGATAAGCGCTATCTGGCGGAAAACTTTATCGCCTTTTTCAACCGCGATTATCGTAAAGTTGCCGAGCTGCACGTCGATTCCGGTTGGGTTCCGCCCGATACCAACGTTGAAGAGTTTGAGTTCGCGATCCGCACGGTCTGCGAGCCGATCTTTGAGAAGCCGCTGGCGGAGATCTCCTTCGGCCACGTGCTGCTTAATCTGTTCAATACCGCGCGGCGTTTCAATATGGAAGTCCAGCCGCAGCTCGTTTTACTACAGAAGACATTACTTTACGTAGAAGGGGTAGGCCGGCAGCTCTATCCTCAGTTAGACTTGTGGAAAACGGCGAAGCCTTTCCTCGAGTCGTGGATCAAAGATCAGGTCGGCATTCCGGCGCTGGTGCGCGCGTTTAAAGACAAAGCGCCGTTCTGGATCGAAAGAATGCCGGAAATACCTGAGCTGGTGTATCAGAGCCTGCAGCAGAGCAAACAGCTGCAGACCAGCGTCGATACTATTGTGCGGGATATGCGTGTGCGTCATGTGCGCCAGGGCCAATCCCGTTACCTGTTTGGTATAGGCGCGGTTTTATTGCTCAGTGGTACGCTGCTCTTTATCCATCGCCCTGAGTGGGGAATGATGCCCGGTTGGCTGATGGCCGGCGGTGTGGTGACCTGGCTTATTGGCTGGCGGAAAACCCACTGATCGGTTCGCCTCTTCATGACGCAGGCTTATTTGCGCAAAATCATGTCGGCGGCCTGACGAAGAGGCGGCTCGCAGGATGGCGTGTATAATGCGTCCACACAATTCATCATCTGTCATAGGGGAACGTGTATGGGTGGTATCAGTATTTGGCAGTTATTAATTGTTGTCGTCATCGTAGTTCTGCTTTTTGGGACGAAGAAGCTGAGCTCGCTGGGGTCTGACTTAGGGGCATCTATCAAAGGCTTTAAAAAAGCCATGAGTGATGATGATAAACCCGAAAAGTCGGCGCCAGACGCAGATTTCACGGCGAAAACCATCGCCGATAAACAGGATGATGCAAAAAAAGACGAGACAAAACGCCACGACAAAGAGCAGGTGTAACTCGTGTTCGATATTGGTTTTAGTGAACTACTGCTGGTGTTTGTGATTGGCCTCATTGTTCTGGGGCCACAGCGGCTTCCCGTAGCGGTTAAAACGGTAGTTGGCTGGATCCGTACGTTACGCTCGCTGGCGACCACGGTACAAAATGAGCTGGCCCAGGAGCTAAAACTGCAGGAGTTCCAGGAGAGCCTGAAGAAGGTGGAAAAGGCTAGCCTGAATAACCTGACGCCGGAGCTGAAAGCCTCGATGGATGAACTGCGCGAGGCCGCGGAGTCGATGAAGCGCTCCTATAGCGCCCACGATCCCGAAAAAGCCAGCGACGAAGCCAATACCATCCTTAATCCGGTGGTCAAAGGCAGCGAAGCGCAGCGCCAGGACGTCACGCCGGCGACGGCAGAACATCAGGCCAGCGCTCCGGCTCATGCGCCAGATCCCGTTGCCGACGAGCAATCTGCTTCACCGGCTGACCTTCAGGCAGAGAAAACGTCCGCTACGGCGGCAGTTCCCCATTCTTCCCCCGCATCGAGTGATAAACCGTAAACATGGGCGTAGACGATACACAACCGCTAATTTCGCATCTGATTGAGCTGCGCAAGCGTCTGCTCAACAGCATCATTGCTATTCTGGTGATCTTCCTGGCGCTGGTCTATTTCGCCAATGATATCTACCAGCTGGTCTCGGCCCCGCTTATCAGTAAGATGCCTGTGGGCGCGACGATGATCGCCACCGATGTCGCTTCACCTTTCTTTACGCCGATAAAGTTGACCTTCATGGTGTCGGTGATCCTGTCGGTGCCGATTATTCTTTACCAGGTATGGGCCTTCGTCGCGCCGGCGTTGTATAAGCACGAACGCCGGCTGGTGGTGCCTTTACTGGTATCCAGTACCCTGCTGTTCTATATCGGCATGGCTTTCGCCTATTTTGTCGTGTTTCCGCTGGCGTTCGGCTTCCTGACCCATGCGGCGCCGGAAGGGGTGCTGGTCTCGACCGATATTCGCAGCTATCTCGACTTCGTGATGGCGCTGTTTATGGCATTCGGGGTCTCCTTTGAGGTGCCGGTCGCCATTGTGTTGCTCTGCTGGATGGGCGTTACCACGCCGGAAGACTTGCGTAAAAAAAGGCCGTATGTGCTGGTGGGTGCCTTCGTGGTGGGCATGCTGCTGACGCCGCCGGACGTATTCTCGCAGACACTGCTGGCCATTCCGATGTACTGTCTGTTTGAAGTCGGGGTGTTCTTTGCCCGCTTCTACACCGGGAAGCGCCTGACGCGCGATGACGACGCCGCGGCCGAAGCTGAAGCCGCAGAGCACAGAGAAGAGTAATACCGCCAACCGCCCGTCAGGGCGGTTGGCATATGGGAGCGATCATGTTTGATATCGGCGTTAATCTGACCAGTTCGCAGTTTTCCCGCGATCATGATGAGGTAGTGGCGCGCGCCCTGGCGGCGGGGGTTAACGGCATGCTGCTGACCGGCACAAATTTGGCGGAGAGCCAGCAGGCGCAGAAACTGGCGAGCCGCTATTCCGGCTGCTGGTCCACGGCGGGGGTTCATCCCCATGACGGTAGCAGCTGGACGCCAGCGGTCGCCGAGGCGATTTATACCCTCGCCGGCGAGCCGCAGGTGGTGGCGATAGGCGAGTGCGGTCTGGATTTTAACCGGAATTTTTCCACGCCGCACGAGCAGGAGGTAGCGTTCAGCGCCCAGTTGGCGCTGGCCGCTGAGCTGTCGATGCCGGTGTTTTTGCACTGCCGCGACGCCCACGATCGGTTTCTGACGCTGCTTAAACCCTGGCTTGAGAAGATCCCGGGCGCGGTGCTGCACTGCTTTACCGGCAGCCGCAGCGAGGTGCAGGAATGCCTGGATCTGGGCCTGTTTATCGGTATTACCGGTTGGGTATGCGATGAGCGGCGGGGACTGGAGCTGCGCGAGCTGCTGCCGGCGATCCCGGCGGAACGTCTGCTGCTGGAGACCGATGCGCCTTATCTGCTGCCGCGCGACCTCAAGCCGAAACCGGCCTCGCGGCGTAACGAGCCCGCGTATTTGCCGCATATCCTGGCCAGCGTCGCGGCCTGGCGCGGCGAGGAGGCGCAATGGCTGGAGGCGCAAACGGACGCAAACGTCAGGGCGCTGTTTGGCGTTGACATTAACGGCGTTTAGATTTTCTGGAAGTCGGTATTTTTAACGCTCTGCAGGACTTGCTTATTCAGCAGGTTTAACAGCAACATAGAGCGCGCTTCGCCGTCGGGCTCGGTGAAGATCGCCTCCAGGCCTTCAAACGCGCCGTCGGTGATTAGCACGCTATCGCCCTCATGCGGCGTTTCCGGGTCGGTAATCCCTTCCGGTTTGTAGATAGAAAGCTGATGGATGACCGCCGAGGGGACGATAGCGGGTAGGGCGCCAAAGCGCACGAAGTTGTTAACCCCGCGAGTGGCGCTGATGGTGGTGGTATGAATCACCTCTGGATCGAACTCAATAAACAGGTAGTTCGGGAACAACGGTTCGCTGACCATGGTGCGTTTACCGCGAATGATTTTTTCCAGCGCAATCGTCGGCATCAGGCAGTTAACTGACTGACGTTCCAGATGTTCCTGGGCTCGTTGTAGCTGCCCACGTTTGCAATACAGTAAGTACCAGGCTTGCATAATGACTCATTCCACTTCTAATAACGGCAAGCATAACAAATGGCTGGTGTAATCGCGAAAGCCATTATAATTGAAATCCAAATTTCAGCGTTCTTTCACGCTAATTTAACAAAATTACAGCATCGCGCCGTCGAACACCGTATAATTAGCCGCCTGTAGAGAGGTCAATAACACTTCCATGAAATATCACGATCTTCGCGACTTTCTGACACTCCTGGAACAACAGGGCGAACTAAAACGTATCACTCTGCCGGTCGATCCTCACCTGGAAATCACCGAAATTGCCGACCGGACTCTGCGCGCCGGCGGCCCGGCGCTGCTGTTTGAGAATCCGAAAGGCTATACCATGCCGGTGCTGTGCAATCTGTTCGGCACGCCGCGTCGCGTGGCGTTGGGGATGGGGCAGGAGGATGTCAGTTCGCTGCGCGAGGTGGGTAAACTGTTGGCCTTTCTGAAAGAACCTGAGCCGCCAAAAGGCTTCCGCGACCTGTTTGATAAGCTGCCGCAGTTCAAGCAAGTGCTGAATATGCCGACCAAACGCCTGCGTGGCGCCCCCTGTCAGCAAAAAATCATCCAGGGCGATGATGTCGATCTGAATAAAATCCCGATTATGACCTGCTGGCCGGAAGATGCCGCGCCGCTGATCACCTGGGGGTTGACGGTAACCCGCGGGCCGCACAAAGAGCGGCAGAACCTGGGAATTTATCGCCAGCAGCTGATCGGCAAAAACAAACTGATTATGCGCTGGCTGTCTCATCGCGGCGGCGCGCTGGATTTCCAGGAGTGGTGCGCGGCGCGTCCGGGCGAACGCTTCCCGGTTTCCGTGGCGCTTGGCGCCGATCCGGCAACCATTCTTGGCGCGGTGACGCCGGTGCCCGATCCCCTGTCGGAATATGCCTTTGCAGGCCTGCTGCGCGGCACCAAGACCGAAGTGGTTAAGTGCGTCTCCAATGACCTTGAAGTGCCGGCCAGCGCGGAAATTGTGCTAGAAGGCTACATTGAGGCCGGTGAAATGGCGCCGGAAGGCCCGTATGGCGACCACACCGGTTACTACAATGAAGTAGACCAGTTCCCGGTGTTTACGGTAACCCATATTACCCAGCGTGAAGACGCGATTTATCATTCTACCTATACCGGCCGACCGCCCGATGAGCCAGCGGTGCTGGGCGTGGCGCTGAATGAAGTCTTCGTCCCGATCCTGCAAAAGCAGTTCCCGGAAATCGTTGATTTCTATCTGCCGCCGGAAGGGTGCTCCTATCGCCTGGCGGTGGTGACCATGAAAAAACAGTACGCGGGACATGCCAAGCGCGTAATGATGGGCGTCTGGTCGTTCCTGCGCCAGTTTATGTACACCAAGTTCGTGATTGTCTGCGATGACGACGTCAATGCACGCGACTGGAACGATGTGATTTGGGCGATCACTACCCGTATGGACCCGGCTCGTGATACGGTACTGGTAGAGAATACGCCAATTGATTATCTGGATTTTGCCTCGCCGGTTTCCGGCCTGGGTTCAAAAATGGGGCTGGATGCCACCAATAAATGGCCTGGCGAAACCCAGCGTGAATGGGGTCGCCCAATCAAAAAAGATCCTGCCGTTACGGCGCGTATTGACGCCATCTGGGATGAACTGGCCATCTTTAAACAACAGTAAGCGGGGCTAACGCCGCTGTTTTGCTCTATTGACCCGACAGAGGGGACGCATGACAACCTTAAGCTGTAAAGTGACCTCGGTGGAGGCGATTACCGATACCGTATATCGTGTTCGATTAGTGCCGGAAGCGGCATTTTCCTTCCGTGCCGGCCAGTATCTGATGGTGGTAATGGATGAGCGCGACAAGCGCCCGTTCTCCATGGCTTCCACGCCGGCGGAACAGGAATTTATCGAGCTGCATATCGGCGCCTCGGAGCTCAATCTGTACGCGATGGCGGTCATGGATCGCATTCTGAAAGAGCGTGAAATTGAGGTTGATATTCCGCATGGCGAAGCGTGGCTGCGCGATGACGAAGATCGCCCGCTGATTCTGATCGCCGGCGGTACCGGATTCTCTTATGTGCGTTCTATTCTGTTAAGCGCGCTGGCGCGTAACCCGGATCGCGATATCGCCATTTATTGGGGCGGTCGCGAGGCTAAGCATCTGTACGATCTGGCCGAGCTGGAAGCGTTAAGCATCAAGCATCCGAATCTGCGCATCGAGCCGGTGGTTGAACAGCCGGAAGAAGGGTGGCGTGGTCGCTCAGGTACGGTACTCACCGCCGTGCTGCAGGATTACGGTACGCTGGCCGAGCATGACATCTACATTGCTGGTCGTTTTGAGATGGCCAAGATCGCTCGCGACCTGTTCTGTAATGAGCGCGGCGCGCGTGAAGATCGCCTGTTTGGCGATGCGTTTGCGTTTATCTGAAAATAAAAAAACCCGCCCCTGACAGGCGGGAAGAACGGCAACTAAACCTGCTCTCTTCGCCATAGCCGCCAGGTTCTGGTGGCAATGGCGTTGAGATACCCTTTCGCTTAAACCCGCTCAAACACGGTAGCGATCCCTTGTCCCAGGCCGATACACATGGTGGCGAGGCCGAACTGAGCGTCTTTGCGCTCCATCTGGTTGATCAGCGTGGTGCTAATACGCGCCCCGGAACAGCCCAGCGGATGACCGAGCGCGATCGCCCCGCCGTTGAGGTTGATCTTCTCATCGATCTGCTCCATTAAGCCCAGATCTTTAATACACGGTAGGATCTGCGCGGCAAATGCTTCATTCATTTCAAAAACGTCGATATTGCTGGTGGATAAGCCCGCTTTTTTCAGCGCCAGCTTTGAGGCCGGAACCGGGCCATAACCCATAATGGACGGGTCGCAGCCGACCACCGCCATTGAACGGACGCGAGCGCGCGGCTTCAGCCCCAGCTCGCGAGCGCGGCTTTCGCTCATCAGCAGCATCGCCGCTGCGCCATCGGAAAGGGCGGAAGAGGTACCCGCCGTTACCGTACCGGTCACCGGGTCAAACGCCGGTTTAAGCGTGGACAGCGTCTCGACGGTGGTTTCCGGGCGGATCACCTCGTCATAGTTAAAGGACTTGAGTACGCCATCGGCATCGTGGCCGCCGGTGGGGATAATCTCCGCTTTGAATGCGCCGGACTGGGTTGCGGCCCAGGCACGAGCGTGAGAGCGCGCGGCGAACTGATCCTGCATCTCGCGGCTAATACCGTGCAGACGCGCCAGCATCTCCGCAGTCAGCCCCATCATCCCTGCCGCCTTTGCCACGTTGCGGCTGAGGCCCGGATGGAAATCGACGCCATGGCTCATTGGCACATGGCCCATGTGCTCGACGCCGCCAATCAGGCAGACGCTGGCATCGCCGGTCATGATCATACGGGCCGCATCGTGCAGCGCCTGCATGGAAGAACCGCACAGACGGTTGACCGTATTTGCTGGTACCGAATGCGGGATCTCCGCCAGCAGCGCCGCGTTTCGGGCGATGTTAAAACCCTGCTCGAGGGTTTGCTGCACGCAACCCCAGTAGATATCGTCTATCGCGCTTGCCTCAAGCGACGGATTGCGCGACAGCAGGCTACGCATCAGGTGCGCGGAGAGGTCTTCCGCGCGCACGTGGCGAAATGCGCCGCCCTTCGAACGGCCCATCGGGGTGCGAATTGCATCGACAATGACAACCTGTTCCATTGTGACTCCTTAAGCCGTTTTCAGAGCGCCAACCGGACGGGCTGGCTCTACCTGGGGATAATACGCTTCGTTATGGCGCGCTTTGTCACGCAGACCGGCTGGCACTTCATACAGCGGGCCAAGGTGCTGGTATTGCTGCGCTATATCGAGATACTTCGCGCTGCCGATGGTGTCCAGCCAGCGGAATGCGCCGCCGTGGAACGGAGGGAAGCCCAGGCCGTATACCAGCGCCATATCCGCTTCCGCCGGGCTGGCGATAATGCCTTCTTCCAGGCAGCGGACGACTTCGTTAACCATCGGGATCATCATGCGGGCGATAATCTCTTCATCGCTGAAATCGCGCTTCGACTGGCTGACGTCGGCCAGCAGGCTGTCGACGGCAGCATCTTCTTCTTTCTTCGGCTTACCTTTGCTGTCGTCTTTATAGCGCCAGAAGCCGAGGCCGTTCTTCTGGCCGAAACGGTTGGCGTCAAACAGGGCGTCGATGGCGTCGCGATAATCTTTCTGCATCCGCTGCGGGAAGCCCGCCGCCATGACCGCCTGAGCATGGTGCGCGGTATCGATGCCGACCACGTCCAGTAGATAAGCCGGGCCCATCGGCCAGCCAAACTGTTTCTCCATCACTTTGTCGACTTTGCGGAAGTCCGCTCCGTCGCGCAGCAGCTGGCTGAAGCCGGCGAAGTAGGGGAACAGTACCCGGTTGACGAAGAAGCCGGGACAATCATTCACCACGATCGGCGTTTTGCCCATTTTGCTGGCCCAGGCCACCACTTTGGCAATGGTATTATCCGAGGTTTTTTCGCCGCGGATCACTTCAACCAGCGGCATGCGATGCACCGGGTTAAAGAAGTGCATACCGCAGAAGTTTTCCGGGCGCTGCAGAACGCTGGCCAGCTCGCTGATGGGGATCGTTGAGGTGTTGGACGCCAGCACGGTATCCGGGCGCACTTTTGACTCGGTTTCCGCTAGTACGGCTTTCTTCACTTTCGGGTTTTCGACCACCGCTTCAACAACCACGTCGACGCGATCAAAACCGCTGTATTCCAGGGTTGGCTGAATGGTGCTTATCACTCCGGCCAGCTTCAGACCGTCGATTTTGCCGCGTTCCAGCTGTTTATTCAGCAGCTTCGCCGCTTCGGTCATGCCAAGGGTCAGCGATTTGTCGCTGATGTCTTTCATCACCACCGGCACGCCCTTCCAGGCCGACTGGTAAGCGATACCGCCGCCCATAATGCCAGCGCCCAGGACGGCAGCATGCTTCGGCGTCTCGACATCTTTGGTCAGCTTTTTCGCTTTCGCTTTGACGTACTGGTCGTTCAGGAAGATACCAACCAGCGCGCGGGCCTCATTGGTATGGGCCAGCGGGACAAAGCTTTTATTTTCCAGCACCAGGGCTTCTTCACGACCAAGACGCGCGGCGGCTTCAATGGTTTTGACCGCGGTGATCGGCGCCGGGTAATGCTTCCCGGCGGTTTGCGCGACCATGCCTTTGGCAATCGTGAAGCTCATGGCGGCTTCAATTTTGCTGAGCTTCAGCGGCTCCAGCTTCGGCTGACGTTTCGCTTTCCAGTCCAGGTCGCCATTCATGGCCTGACGTAGGATCGCCAGCGCGCCGTCGCGTAGTTTTTCCGCAGCGACCACGCCATCCACCAGGCCGATTTTCAGTGCTTGATCGGCGCCGACGTCTTTCCCGGCGGCAATAATTTCCAGCGCGCTATCGGCGCCGAGCAGGCGCGGCAGACGCACGGAACCGCCGAAGCCCGGCATAATGCCGAGCTTGGTTTCCGGCAGCCCAATGCGCAGGTCCGGCGTCGCCAGGCGGTAATCGGTCGCCAGCACGCATTCGCAACCGCCGCCCAGCGCATAGCCATTGACGGCAGAGATAGTGGGGACGGGGAGATCTTCCAGACGATTGAAGACGCTGTTAGCAAAATGCAGCCACTGGCTTAACTGCTCCTCAGGGACCAGGAACAGCGAGAGGAATTCGGTGATATCCGCGCCGACGATAAATGCCGCTTTTTCAGAGCGCAGCAGCAGACCTTTGAGATCGCTTTGTTTTTCCAGTACGTCCAGCGCATGACCGAGGCTGGCTACGGTTGCGGTATCAAGCTTGTTGACCGAACCTGGGGCATCGAACACCAGTTCGGCGATGCCATCTTCCAGCCAGTCGAGGTACAGGGTGTCGCCTTTGTAGAGCATGTCAGTCTCCTGAATCCAGCAATATGATCTGGTCATACCAGATGAGACGGAGTGTGAAATTTATGTTAAAGAATTGCAAATTACTCTTTAAATAATTGCTGGTCGGATCACATCCGGCGGAAATCACCCGCACGCAGGTCGATGTGCTAAGATGCGGTGTATCACGATCCCATAAAAGTAAAGGATAAAAGATGGAATCCCTGGCCGCGCTCTATAAAAATCATATTGTTACCCTACAAGAACGTACCCGCGACGTCCTGGCCCGTTTTCAAATGGATGCTCTGCTGATTCACTCCGGCGAGCTGGTTAACGTCTTCCTTGATGACCATCCGTACCCGTTCAAGGTCAATCCGCAGTTCAAAGCCTGGGTGCCTGTGACTCAGGTGCCTAACTGCTGGCTGCTGGTGGACGGTGTGAATAAACCGAAGCTGTGGTTCTATCTGCCGGTAGATTACTGGCATAACGTTGAGCCGTTGCCGACCTCTTTCTGGACCGAAGAGATAGACGTGATCGCGCTACCGAAGGCCGATGGCATCGGCAGCCAGCTGCCTGCCGCTCGCGGTAATATTGGCTATATCGGCCCGGTGCCTGAGCGCGCGCTGGGCCTGGGTATCGCCGCGGATAAGATCAACCCGAAAGGGGTTATCGACTACCTGCATTACTACCGGGCTTACAAAACCGATTACGAGCTGGCCTGCATGCGTGAAGCGCAGAAGTCGGCGGTGAATGGTCATCGTGCGGCCTACGAAGCTTTCCAGTCGGGGATGAGCGAATTCGATATCAACCAGGCCTATCTCACCGCCACCGGCCATCGTGATACCGACGTGCCTTACAGCAATATTGTCGCGCTGAATGAGCATGCCTCCGTCCTGCACTACACCAAACTGGACCATCGTGCCCCGGCGGAGATGCGCAGTTTCCTGCTCGACGCCGGTGCGGAATATAACGGCTATGCCGCAGATCTGACGCGCACCTGGGCGGCGCACGGCGATAACGACTTTGCCCATCTGATCAAAGACGTTAACGATGAGCAGCAGGCGCTGATTAGTACCATGAAGGCCGGTACCAGTTACATTGATTACCATATCCAGTTCCATCAGCGTATCGCGAAGCTGTTGCGTAAACACCAGTTGGTTACCGACATGAGCGAAGAGGCGATGGTGGAGAATGACCTGACCGGGCCGTTTATGCCGCACGGGATTGGCCATCCGCTGGGTCTGCAGGTGCATGATGTCGCTGGCTTTATGCAGGATGACACCGGTACGCATCTGGCGGCGCCGTCGAAATACCCGTATCTGCGCTGCACCCGTATTATCGAGCCGCGGATGGTGTTAACTATTGAACCCGGCATCTACTTCATCGAGTCGTTACTGGCGCCGTGGCGTGAAGGCCCGTTCAGCAAGCACTTTAACTGGCAAAAAATTGACGCCATGAAGCCGTTCGGTGGGATCCGTATCGAAGATAACGTGGTGATTCACGAAAACAGTATCGAAAATATGACGCGCGATCTGAAGCTGGCCTGATGGAGAGCTGGTTAATCCCGGCGGCGCCGGTTACCGTCGTTGAGGAGATTAAAAAAAGCCGTTTTATCACGCTGTTGGCGCATACCGACGGCGTGGCGGCGGCAAAAGCTTTTGTCGAGTCCGTCAGAGCGGATCACCCTGATGCCCGCCACCACTGCGTGGCGTGGGTCGCGGGGCCGCCTGATGATTCGCAACAGCTGGGGTTTTCAGACGATGGCGAACCGGCGGGAACGGCGGGTAAACCGATGCTGGCACAGCTGATGGGAAGCGGCGTCGGCGAGATAACCGCTGTCGTCGTGCGTTACTACGGTGGTATCCTGCTGGGCACCGGTGGTCTGGTTAAGGCCTATGGCGGCGGGGTGCATCAGGCGCTGGCGCAGCTGACGACGCTGCGCAAGACGCCGTTAACGGCATATACTTTGCAGTGTGAGTATGGGCAACTGGCCGGCGTCGAAGCGCTGCTCGCCCAATTCTCCGGAAACGTCGTTGAAAGCGAATATCTGGCGTCAGTTCGGCTGCGCGTGGCGCTTCCCCAGGCCGAAGTGGCGGCTTTTTCAGCAAGACTGGCTGATTTTAGTCGTGGTTCATTGCAATTACTGAAGATTAACGAATAATCCCCTCTGTTTTTTGCCTATCAAAGGAAGCGCCAGAGATGCATTTTCGCGCCATAACCCGAATCGTTGGACTGCTGGTCATCTTGTTTTCGGGGACGATGATCGTCCCGGGATTAGTGGCCCTGATATATCGCGATGGCGCGGGACGGGCCTTCACTCAAACCTTCTTTGTCGCTCTGGCGATCGGCTCCATGCTGTGGTGGCCGAACCGTAAGCAAAAAGGCGAACTGAAATCTCGTGAAGGGTTTCTGATCGTGGTGCTGTTCTGGACCGTGCTGGGGAGCGTGGGGGCCTTGCCCTTTATCTTCTCCGAACAGCCGAACCTGACGGTGACGGATGCCTTCTTCGAGTCATTTTCCGGCCTGACGACGACCGGGGCGACCACTCTGGTGGGGCTGGACTCGCTTCCGCACGCTATCCTCTTTTATCGCCAGATGCTGCAGTGGTTCGGCGGCATGGGGATCATTGTGCTGGCGGTAGCGATTCTGCCTATCCTCGGCGTCGGGGGGATGCAGCTCTACCGCGCGGAAATGCCCGGCCCGCTGAAGGATAACAAGATGCGTCCGCGTATTGCCGAGACGGCGAAGACATTGTGGCTCATCTATGTGTTACTCACGATCGCCTGCGCATTGGCGCTCTGGTTTGCCGGTATGCCGGCGTTCGATGCGATCGGGCACAGTTTCGCCACCATCGCCATCGGCGGTTTCTCGACTCACGATGCCAGCGTCGGCTATTTCAACAGCCCGATGATCAACTCCATCATTGCCATCTTCCTGCTGATCTCCGGCTGTAACTACGGTCTGCATTTTTCGTTGTTGAGCGGACGCAGCCTGAAGGTGTACTGGCGCGACCCCGAATTTAGGATGTTCATTGGCGTCCAGTTGACGCTGGTCATCGTCTGTACGCTGGTGCTATGGCTTCATAACGTGTACGGCTCGGTGTTGACGACGCTGAACCAGGCGTTTTTCCAGGTGGTGTCGATGGCGACCACCGCGGGGTTCACCACCGATAGCATTGCACGCTGGCCGCTGTTCCTTCCGGTGCTGTTGCTGTGCTCCGCATTTATCGGCGGCTGCGCTGGCTCCACGGGCGGTGGATTAAAAGTGATCCGTATCCTGTTGCTGTTCAAGCAGGGCAACCGTGAGCTGAAGCGTTTGGTGCACCCGAATGCGGTGTATAGCATTAAATTAGGTAACCGCGCGCTGCCGGAACGTATTCTGGAAGCGGTATGGGGATTCTTCTCCGCCTATGCGCTGGTCTTTATCATTAGTATGCTGGCGATTATCGCCACCGGGGTGGATGACTTCTCTGCTTTCGCCTCCGTGGTGGCGACATTGAACAACCTCGGGCCTGGGCTCGGCGTCGTCGCGGATAACTTTGCCACCATGAACCCGGTCGCGAAATGGATCCTGATTGCTAATATGCTGTTTGGTCGTCTGGAAGTGTTCACCTTACTGGTGCTCTTTACCCCCACTTTCTGGCGCGAATAACAGGAGTGCTCGTGAAAACTTTAATTCTCTTCTCCACCCGCGACGGGCAGACCCGTGAAATCGCTTCGTTTCTCGCCTCTGAGCTTAAAGAGCTGGGCATCGATGCGGACACCCTGAACCTGAACCGTACCGATGTCGTCGAATGGCATCACTACGATCGGGTGGTCATTGGCGCGTCGATTCGCTATGGGCACTTTCATCCGGCGGTGGACCGCTTTGTGAAAAAGCATCTGGCAGCATTGCAGGCGCTGCCGGGGGCATTCTTTTCGGTTAACCTGGTGGCGCGTAAACCCGAGAAGCGCACGCCGCAGACCAACAGCTATACGCGTAAGTTTCTGCTGAACTCGCCGTGGCAGCCGCAGAGCTGCGCGGTATTTGCCGGCGCGCTGCGCTACCCGCGCTACAGCTGGTACGATCGGTTTATGATCCGCCTGATTATGAAAATGACCGGGGGTGAAACGGATACCCGCAAAGAAGTGGTCTATACCGACTGGCAACAGGTATCCCGGTTTGCTCGGGAAATCGCACAAATGGCGCGCAAATAGCGCGTAAAACTCGCGTTGTGATGGAAAATCGAGCGAACGAAAAGTTTTTTTGCATTTCCCCTTGTCACCTCAGAATTACTCCCTATAATGCGCCTCCACTGACACGGAACAACGGCAAGCAAGCCGCCGGGTCAGCGGGGTTCCGGTGAGAACCTCGCAGAGAAAAGCAAAAATAAATGCTTGACTCTGCAGCGGGAAAGCGTAATATGCACACCCCGAGCCGCAGCGAAAACGAAGCGGCACTGCTCTTTAACAATTTATCAGACAATCTGTGTGGGCACTCAAAGTGACATGGATTCTTAACGTCCTCGGACGAAAAATGAATACCAAGTCTCAAGAGTGAACACGTAATTCATTACGAAGTTTAATTCTTTGAGCATCAAACTTAAATTGAAGAGTTTGATCATGGCTCAGATTGAACGCTGGCGGCAGGCCTAACACATGCAAGTCGAGCGGTAGCACAGAGAGCTTGCTCTCGGGTGACGAGCGGCGGACGGGTGAGTAATGTCTGGGAAACTGCCTGATGGAGGGGGATAACTACTGGAAACGGTAGCTAATACCGCATAACGTCGCAAGACCAAAGTGGGGGACCTTCGGGCCTCATGCCATCAGATGTGCCCAGATGGGATTAGCTAGTAGGTGGGGTAACGGCTCACCTAGGCGACGATCCCTAGCTGGTCTGAGAGGATGACCAGCCACACTGGAACTGAGACACGGTCCAGACTCCTACGGGAGGCAGCAGTGGGGAATATTGCACAATGGGCGCAAGCCTGATGCAGCCATGCCGCGTGTGTGAAGAAGGCCTTCGGGTTGTAAAGCACTTTCAGCGGGGAGGAAGGCGTAAGGTTAATAACCTTGTCGATTGACGTTACCCGCAGAAGAAGCACCGGCTAACTCCGTGCCAGCAGCCGCGGTAATACGGAGGGTGCAAGCGTTAATCGGAATTACTGGGCGTAAAGCGCACGCAGGCGGTCTGTCAAGTCGGATGTGAAATCCCCGGGCTCAACCTGGGAACTGCATTCGAAACTGGCAGGCTAGAGTCTTGTAGAGGGGGGTAGAATTCCAGGTGTAGCGGTGAAATGCGTAGAGATCTGGAGGAATACCGGTGGCGAAGGCGGCCCCCTGGACAAAGACTGACGCTCAGGTGCGAAAGCGTGGGGAGCAAACAGGATTAGATACCCTGGTAGTCCACGCCGTAAACGATGTCGATTTGGAGGTTGTGCCCTTGAGGCGTGGCTTCCGGAGCTAACGCGTTAAATCGACCGCCTGGGGAGTACGGCCGCAAGGTTAAAACTCAAATGAATTGACGGGGGCCCGCACAAGCGGTGGAGCATGTGGTTTAATTCGATGCAACGCGAAGAACCTTACCTGGTCTTGACATCCACAGAACTTTCCAGAGATGGATTGGTGCCTTCGGGAACTGTGAGACAGGTGCTGCATGGCTGTCGTCAGCTCGTGTTGTGAAATGTTGGGTTAAGTCCCGCAACGAGCGCAACCCTTATCCTTTGTTGCCAGCGGTCCGGCCGGGAACTCAAAGGAGACTGCCAGTGATAAACTGGAGGAAGGTGGGGATGACGTCAAGTCATCATGGCCCTTACGACCAGGGCTACACACGTGCTACAATGGCATATACAAAGAGAAGCGACCTCGCGAGAGCAAGCGGACCTCATAAAGTATGTCGTAGTCCGGATTGGAGTCTGCAACTCGACTCCATGAAGTCGGAATCGCTAGTAATCGTAGATCAGAATGCTACGGTGAATACGTTCCCGGGCCTTGTACACACCGCCCGTCACACCATGGGAGTGGGTTGCAAAAGAAGTAGGTAGCTTAACCTTCGGGAGGGCGCTTACCACTTTGTGATTCATGACTGGGGTGAAGTCGTAACAAGGTAACCGTAGGGGAACCTGCGGTTGGATCACCTCCTTACCTTAAAGAACCTGCCTTTGTAGTGCTCACACAGATTGTCTGATGAAAAAACAGCAGTAAAAACCTCTACAGGCTTGTAGCTCAGGTGGTTAGAGCGCACCCCTGATAAGGGTGAGGTCGGTGGTTCAAGTCCACTCAGGCCTACCAAATTTGCGAAGCAAATTTGAAGAGGTTGCAAACGATGGGGCTATAGCTCAGCTGGGAGAGCGCCTGCTTTGCACGCAGGAGGTCTGCGGTTCGATCCCGCATAGCTCCACCATCTTTACTGCGAACACAAGAAAACTTCAGAGTGAACCTGAAAAGGTGCACTGCGAAGTTTTGCTCTTTAAAAATCTGGATCAAGCTGAAAATTGAAACGACACACAGTTAATGTGTGTTCGAGTCTCTCAAATTTTCGCAATCAGAAGTGAAACATCTTCGGGTTGTGAGGTTAAGCGACTAAGCGTACACGGTGGATGCCCTGGCAGTCAGAGGCGATGAAGGACGTGCTAATCTGCGAAAAGCGTCGGTAAGGTGATATGAACCGTTATAACCGGCGATGTCCGAATGGGGAAACCCAGTGTGATTCGTCACACTATCGTTAACTGAATACATAGGTTAACGAGGCGAACCGGGGGAACTGAAACATCTAAGTACCCCGAGGAAAAGAAATCAACCGAGATTCCCCCAGTAGCGGCGAGCGAACGGGGAGCAGCCCAGAGTCTGAATCAGCTTGTGTGTTAGTGGAACGGTCTGGAAAGTCCGACGGTACAGGGTGATAGTCCCGTACACCAAAATGCACAGGCTGTGAACTCGAAGAGTAGGGCGGGACACGTGGTATCCTGTCTGAATATGGGGGGACCATCCTCCAAGGCTAAATACTCCTGACTGACCGATAGTGAACCAGTACCGTGAGGGAAAGGCGAAAAGAACCCCGGCGAGGGGAGTGAAAAAGAACCTGAAACCGTGTACGTACAAGCAGTGGGAGCACCTTCGGGTGTGACTGCGTACCTTTTGTATAATGGGTCAGCGACTTATATTCTGTAGCAAGGTTAACCGTATAGGGGAGCCGCAGGGAAACCGAGTCTTAACTGGGCGTTAAGTTGCAGGGTATAGACCCGAAACCCGGTGATCTAGCCATGGGCAGGTTGAAGGTTGGGTAACACTAACTGGAGGACCGAACCGACTAATGTTGAAAAATTAGCGGATGACTTGTGGCTGGGGGTGAAAGGCCAATCAAACCGGGAGATAGCTGGTTCTCCCCGAAAGCTATTTAGGTAGCGCCTCGTGAACTCATCTTCGGGGGTAGAGCACTGTTTCGGCTAGGGGGTCATCCCGACTTACCAACCCGATGCAAACTACGAATACCGAAGAATGTTATCACGGGAGACACACGGCGGGTGCTAACGTCCGTCGTGAAGAGGGAAACAACCCAGACCGCCAGCTAAGGTCCCAAAGTCATGGTTAAGTGGGAAACGATGTGGGAAGGCACAGACAGCCAGGATGTTGGCTTAGAAGCAGCCATCATTTAAAGAAAGCGTAATAGCTCACTGGTCGAGTCGGCCTGCGCGGAAGATGTAACGGGGCTAAACCATGCACCGAAGCTGCGGCAGCGACACTATGTGTTGTTGGGTAGGGGAGCGTTCTGTAAGCCTGCGAAGGTGTGCTGTGAGGCATGCTGGAGGTATCAGAAGTGCGAATGCTGACATAAGTAACGATAAAGCGGGTGAAAAGCCCGCTCGCCGGAAGACCAAGGGTTCCTGTCCAACGTTAATCGGGGCAGGGTGAGTCGACCCCTAAGGCGAGGCCGAAAGGCGTAGTCGATGGGAAACAGGTTAATATTCCTGTACTTGGTGTTACTGCGAAGGGGGGACGGAGAAGGCTATGTTAGCCGGGCGACGGTTGTCCCGGTTTAAGCATGTAGGCTGATTGTCCAGGCAAATCCGGATAATCAAGGCTGAGGTGTGATGACGAGGCACTACGGTGCTGAAGTAACAAATGCCCTGCTTCCAGGAAAAGCCTCTAAGCATCAGGTAACATCAAATCGTACCCCAAACCGACACAGGTGGTCAGGTAGAGAATACCAAGGCGCTTGAGAGAACTCGGGTGAAGGAACTAGGCAAAATGGTGCCGTAACTTCGGGAGAAGGCACGCTGGTGTGTAGGTGAAGTCCCTGCGGATGGAGCTGAGACCAGTCGAAGATACCAGCTGGCTGCAACTGTTTATTAAAAACACAGCACTGTGCAAACACGAAAGTGGACGTATACGGTGTGACGCCTGCCCGGTGCCGGAAGGTTAATTGATGGGGTTATCCGTAAGGAGAAGCTCTTGATCGAAGCCCCGGTAAACGGCGGCCGTAACTATAACGGTCCTAAGGTAGCGAAATTCCTTGTCGGGTAAGTTCCGACCTGCACGAATGGCGTAATGATGGCCAGGCTGTCTCCACCCGAGACTCAGTGAAATTGAACTCGCTGTGAAGATGCAGTGTACCCGCGGCAAGACGGAAAGACCCCGTGAACCTTTACTATAGCTTGACACTGAACATTGAGCCTTGATGTGTAGGATAGGTGGGAGGCTTTGAAGCGTGGACGCCAGTCTGCGTGGAGCCAACCTTGAAATACCACCCTTTAATGTTTGATGTTCTAACGTTGGCCCCTGACCGGGGTTGCGGACAGTGTCTGGTGGGTAGTTTGACTGGGGCGGTCTCCTCCCAAAGCGTAACGGAGGAGCACGAAGGTTAGCTAATCCTGGTCGGACATCAGGAGGTTAGTGCAATGGCATAAGCTAGCTTGACTGCGAGCGTGACGGCGCGAGCAGGTGCGAAAGCAGGTCATAGTGATCCGGTGGTTCTGAATGGAAGGGCCATCGCTCAACGGATAAAAGGTACTCCGGGGATAACAGGCTGATACCGCCCAAGAGTTCATATCGACGGCGGTGTTTGGCACCTCGATGTCGGCTCATCACATCCTGGGGCTGAAGTAGGTCCCAAGGGTATGGCTGTTCGCCATTTAAAGTGGTACGCGAGCTGGGTTTAGAACGTCGTGAGACAGTTCGGTCCCTATCTGCCGTGGGCGCTGGAGAATTGAGGGGGGCTGCTCCTAGTACGAGAGGACCGGAGTGGACGCATCACTGGTGTTCGGGTTGTCATGCCAATGGCACTGCCCGGTAGCTAAATGCGGAAGAGATAAGTGCTGAAAGCATCTAAGCACGAAACTTGCCCCGAGATGAGTTCTCCCTGAGACTATAAGTCTCCTGAAGGAACGTTAAGACGATGACGTTGATAGGCCGGGTGTGTAAGCGCAGCGATGCGTTGAGCTAACCGGTACTAATGAACCGTGAGGCTTAACCTTACAACGCCGAAGATGTTTTGGCGGATTTGAGAGAATTTTCAGCTCTGATACAGATTAATCGATACGTCGGTGAGACGTATTGATAAAACAGAATTTGCCTGGCGGCACTAGCGCGGTGGTCCCACCTGACCCCATGCCGAACTCAGAAGTGAAACGCCGTAGCGCCGATGGTAGTGTGGGGTCTCCCCATGTGAGAGTAGGGAACTGCCAGGCATCAAATAAAGCAGAAAGCCCGGTCGAAAGACCGGGCTTTTTGTTTTATCTGTTGTTTGTCGGTGAGCGCTCTCCAGAGTAGGACAAATCAGCCGGGAGCGGATTTGAACGTTGCGCAGCAACGGCCCGGAGGGTGGCGGGCAGGACGCCCGCCATAAACTGCCAGGCATCAAACAAGTGAAGAGCCCATCCTGTCGGATGGGCTTTTTGCGTTTCTGTCGTCCGGCCAGCGTGCCGGTATGTCTCCCCGGTGGCGCTGCGCCTACCGGGGCTACGGGCCTGTCGCGTTCTGTCGCCCGCACCGGTACACCACATCACTACCGGTAACGCCACGCAATATCATTGCCCCTGTAATCAGACAAGCCTTCCCCCGCCAGATACGATAAACTAACGCCGATTTTGCATCAGGAAGCCACTATGAACCACTCCCTCAAACCCTGGAATACCTTTGGCATTGAACGCTTCGCCAAGACGATAGTACGCGCCGAAACTGAGCAACAGTTGCTAAGCGCCTGGCAAACCGCTGCCGCGGCAGGCGAACCCACGCTGATCCTTGGGGAAGGCAGTAATGTCCTGTTTCTGAACGACTATGCCGGTACGGTGATCCTCAACCGGATTATGGGGATCGAGGTGAGCGAAACGCCGGAAGCCTGGCGCTTGCACGTCGGCGCCGGCGAAAACTGGCATCAACTGGTGCAGTTCACGCTACAGCATGCGATGCCAGGTCTGGAAAATCTGGCGTTAATCCCTGGCTGCGCAGGATCTTCGCCGATCCAGAATATTGGCGCCTACGGCGTTGAGCTACAGCGGGTTTGCGAATATGTTGACTGCATTGAGCTGGAAACCGGGCGTAAGCAACGTCTTTCAGCCGCGGAATGCCGTTTTGGCTATCGCGACAGTATCTTCAAACATGAATATCAGGACCGCTATGCCATCGTTGCGATTGGCTTATCGTTAGCGAAAACATGGCAGCCTGTACTGAGTTACGGTGATTTAACGCGTCTCGATCCGCAGACCGTCACGCCGCAGCAGGTATTTGATGCGGTCTGTCATATGCGAATGACTAAATTGCCGGATCCAAAGATTAACGGTAATGCCGGCAGCTTTTTTAAGAACCCGATCGTCAGCGCTCAGGTTGCGGAAGCGCTGCTGGCGCAGTTCCCTCATGCACCGCACTATCCGCAGGCAAATGGCAGCGTCAAGCTGGCCGCTGGCTGGCTAATCGATCAATGTGAGCTCAAAGGACAACGCATCGGCGGCGCTGCCGTCCATCGGCAGCAGGCGCTGGTACTGATTAATGAAGATCGAGCGACCAGCGAGGATGTGGTGAAACTTGCTCATTATGTTCGCCAGCGGGTGGGTGCGAAATTCGATGTATGGCTTCAGCCCGAGGTGCGCTTCATTGGCACGCATGGTGAAGTCAACGCAGAGGAGAGCATTGCGTGAAAGACCATACTATCCCTTTAACGCTAATTTCTATCCTTGCTGATGGTGAGTTTCACTCTGGCGAACAGCTTGGTGAGCAGTTAGGCATGAGCCGGGCGGCGATTAATAAGCACATCCAGACCTTACGTGACTGGGGCGTCGATGTGTTTACTGTGCCGGGCAAGGGTTACAGCCTGCCGGAGCCTATTCATCTATTAGATGAGAAAAAGATTTCTCAAGAGATAGACCATGGCCGAGTGACAGTCCTTCCCGTCATCGACTCTACTAACCAGTATTTGTTGGACAGGCTTGATGAGCTGACGTCCGGAGATGCCTGTGTGGCTGAATATCAGCAAGCAGGGCGAGGCCGGCGAGGCAGAAAATGGTTTTCGCCCTTTGGCGCGAATCTCTATCTCTCCATGTACTGGCGTCTGGAGCAGGGCCCGGCAGCGGCTATTGGCCTAAGCCTGGTGATCGGTATTGTGATCGCTGAAGTTCTGCAGCAGCTCGGGGCCGAACAGGTTCGCGTGAAATGGCCAAACGATATTTACCTGCAGGATCGTAAGCTGTCAGGGATCCTCGTAGAACTGACGGGGAAAACGGGCGATGCCGCACAAATCGTCAGCGGCGCGGGTATCAACCTTGTGATGCGTCGCGTGGAGTCTGATGTCGTCAATCAGGGGTGGATCAGCCTTCAGGAAGCGGGGGTGGTCATCGACCGTAACCTCCTCGCCGCGCGCCTGATTAAAGAGCTGCGCCTGGGACTGGAGCTGTTCGAGCAGGAAGGATTGGCTCCCTATCTACCGCGCTGGGAAAAACTGGATAACTTTATTCATCGCCCGGTGAAACTGATTATCGGTGATAAAGAAATTTACGGCATTTCGCGTGGCATTGACGCCCAGGGCGCACTATTGCTGGAGCAGGATGGTGTAATAAAAGCTTGGGTGGGTGGTGAAATATCATTGCGCAGTGCAGAATAAAAAAGGGAGCTTCGGCTCCCTTATTTTATTTACGTAAGCGTACCTGATTCACTGAGTGATTGGCGCTCTTAGTCATGATCAGGCTGGCGCGCTCGCGAGTTGGAAGGATATTTTCTTTAAGATTCATTAGGTTGATTTCATTCCATAGCGAAGTGGCAATATCTACCGCTTCTTCCTTCGAGAGCTTAGCGTAATTATGGAAATAGGAATCCGGATCGGTAAACGCCCCTTCCCGGAATTTAAGAAAGCGGTTGATATACCAGCTTTTCAATAATTCTTCCGGGGCATCGACATAAATAGAAAAGTCGACAAAATCGGAAACGAATACATGATGGGGATCGTGCGGATAATCCATTCCACTTTGCAGAACATTCAGCCCTTCAAGAATTAAAATATCCGGTTGCGCGACGGTTTTGTCACCATTGGGAATAACATCATAAATCAGATGGGAATAAACTGGCGCGGTTGCCTGCGGTACCCCTGATTTGAGATCGGAGACAAACTTCACCAGGCGATGCATATCATAGGACTGCGGAAAGCCTTTTTTCTTCATTAACCCACGTTCTTTTAAAACCGAGTTAGGGTGCAAAAAACCGTCGGTGGTAATGAGTTCGACATGGCGATGCTCCGGCCAACGACTAAGCAAAGCTTGCAGAACGCGGGCGGTGGTGCTTTTTCCTACCGCAACGCTGCCAGCGATACTGATAATATAGGGAATTCGCTGACCATTGGTGCCAAGAAATTGTTCGAGAACAGCCTGGCGACGCAGGTTAGAACTGATATAGAAGTTGAGCAAACGCGACAGCGGCAAATAGATCTCGGCAACCTCTTCCAGAGAGAGATCTTCGTTGATGCCTTTTAACCGCGTGATTTCTTCCTCGGTTAACGTCATCGGGACAGAATCACGAAGTGCAGCCCATTGGTGGCGGTTAAATTGTAGGTACGGTGTCATTAACGTCTGCTCTTTTTGGCTCATAAGCATGTTCTTACTATCACCGAATACCTTGAAACGGTGATGCTTCACACGAGTTAATCAGGACAATGGGCAGGAGGGTAACACCAGATTGCCGGGAATAATAAGAAAAAAACTCATTGAATGCTGCTTTCTCGCGCCAGCATCACAAGAGAAGAATAAGTTTCTTATTCTTTGCAAAGCATGGCCTTTGCTAACAGGCTAGGCTAGCGGCCTGAATCCTTTCCGTCAGCGGTCAGCATGCGATAGAGGTAACCGGAGATGATCGGACAGCGCCTGAAGCGCCGAATTATTGGCGAATATTTGCACTCCGCTGCTTGAAATTACACCGTTTTTTCGCGTGAGAGCACAAAATGTGAGCAAGAGAACGTTTTATGCAAATTTTTAGTTGCATGAACTCGCTCCTCTCCCTAGAATGCGCGCTACTTGATGCCGACTTAGCTCAGTAGGTAGAGCAACTGACTTGTAATCAGTAGGTCACCAGTTCGATTCCGGTAGTCGGCACCATAACAATTTGGGTGGGGTTCCCGAGCGGCCAAAGGGAGCAGACTGTAAATCTGCCGTCATCGACTTCGAAGGTTCGAATCCTTCCCCCACCACCACTTTCTGGCGACGCTTTGCGGAGCCGGAGTTGGTTGGGTAAACTAATCAGCTCAATACTAAAGAGAGCAGTCTCTTTAGTATTACAGAAAGAACTGGGTAGCCGAGTTTCAGGATGCGGGCATCGTATAATGGCTATTACCTCAGCCTTCCAAGCTGATGATGCGGGTTCGATTCCCGCTGCCCGCTCCAGACGTGCTGATATGGCTCAGTTGGTAGAGCGCACCCTTGGTAAGGGTGAGGTCCCCAGTTCGACTCTGGGTATCAGCACCACTTCTTTTCTCTCCTTCCCTGTTTCTCTTCTGTTATGTTCATTCAACAAGTCGGGCATGTTGCCTGGTTGATGTGGTGATATCACCGATTTATCCGTGTCTTAGAGGGACAATCGATGTCTAAAGAAAAGTTTGAACGTACAAAACCGCACGTTAACGTCGGTACTATCGGCCACGTTGACCATGGTAAAACAACGCTGACCGCTGCCATCACTACCGTACTGGCTAAAACCTACGGTGGTTCCGCTCGCGCATTCGACCAGATCGATAACGCGCCGGAAGAAAAAGCTCGTGGTATCACCATCAACACCTCTCACGTTGAATATGACACCCCGACTCGCCACTACGCGCACGTAGACTGCCCGGGCCACGCCGACTATGTTAAAAACATGATCACCGGTGCTGCGCAGATGGACGGCGCGATCCTGGTTGTTGCTGCGACTGACGGCCCGATGCCGCAGACTCGTGAGCACATCCTGCTGGGTCGTCAGGTAGGCGTTCCGTACATCATCGTGTTCCTGAACAAATGCGACATGGTTGATGACGAAGAGCTGCTGGAACTGGTTGAGATGGAAGTTCGTGAACTGCTGTCTCAGTACGATTTCCCGGGCGACGACACCCCGATCGTTCGTGGTTCTGCTCTGAAAGCGCTGGAAGGCGACGCAGAGTGGGAAGCGAAAATCATCGAACTGGCTGGCCACCTGGATACCTATATCCCGGAACCAGAGCGTGCGATTGACAAGCCGTTCCTGCTGCCGATCGAAGACGTATTCTCCATCTCTGGTCGTGGTACCGTTGTTACCGGTCGTGTAGAGCGCGGTATCATCAAAGTAGGTGAAGAAGTTGAAATCGTTGGTATCAAAGAAACCGCGAAAACCACCTGTACTGGCGTTGAAATGTTCCGCAAACTGCTGGACGAAGGCCGTGCTGGTGAGAACGTAGGTGTTCTGCTGCGTGGTATCAAACGTGAAGAAATCGAACGTGGTCAGGTACTGGCTAAGCCGGGCACCATCAACCCGCACACCAAGTTCGAATCTGAAGTGTACATCCTGTCCAAAGACGAAGGCGGCCGTCATACTCCGTTCTTCAAAGGCTACCGTCCGCAGTTCTACTTCCGTACTACTGACGTGACTGGCACCATCGAACTGCCGGAAGGCGTAGAGATGGTAATGCCGGGCGACAACATCAAAATGGTTGTTACCCTGATCCACCCGATCGCGATGGACGACGGTCTGCGTTTCGCAATCCGTGAAGGCGGTCGTACCGTTGGCGCGGGCGTGGTTGCTAAAGTTCTCGGCTAATCGCTGATAACATTTGACGCAATGCGCAATAAAAGGGCATCATTTGATGCCCTTTTTGCACGCTTTCACACCAGAACCTGGCTCATCAGTGATTTTATTTGTCATAATCATTGCTGAGACAGGCTCTGAAGAGGGCGTTTATACACCAAACCATTCGAGCCTCAGGGCGACGGCTAATCAACTCCTTCTTTGCAACAGCAGGGCAGGGGTGACACCACCGTCAACATTGAAGCAATTTGAATAGTTAAGTGTATAATCCGAAACTTAATTTCGGTTTGGATCGCCTCGCCCCCGCGGGGTGAAATTGTTTGTAGAATACTTCTGACAGGTTGGTTTATGAGTGCGAATACCGAAGCTCAAGGGAGCGGGCGCGGCCTGGAAGCGATGAAGTGGATTATCGTTGCCGTGCTGCTGATCGTGGCGATCGTGGGCAACTTCCTTTATCGTGACATTATGCTGGCGGTGCGTGCGCTGGCCGTGGTTATTCTTATTGCTGCTGCCGGTGGCGTCGCGCTGTTGACGACGAAAGGTAAGGCGACCGTTGCTTTTGCTCGCGAAGCGAGAACCGAAGTTCGTAAAGTGATTTGGCCGACTCGCCAGGAAACGCTGCATACTACGCTGATTGTTGCTGCCGTGACTGCAGTAATGTCACTGATCCTGTGGGGACTGGATGGTATTCTGGTTCGCCTGGTCTCCTTTATCACTGGCCTGAGGTTCTGAGATGTCTGAAGCTCCTAAAAAGCGCTGGTACGTCGTTCAGGCGTTTTCCGGTTTTGAAGGTCGCGTAGCCACGTCGCTGCGTGAACATATCAAATTACACAACATGGAAGAGTTATTTGGCGAAGTCATGGTCCCGACCGAAGAAGTGGTTGAGATCCGTGGCGGCCAGCGTCGCAAAAGCGAACGTAAATTCTTCCCGGGCTATGTCCTGGTTCAGATGGTCATGAACGACGCAAGCTGGCACCTGGTGCGCAGCGTACCGCGCGTGATGGGCTTCATCGGCGGCACCTCTGACCGTCCGGCGCCGATCAGCGACAAAGAAGTCGACGCCATCATGAATCGTCTGCAGCAGGTTGGCGATAAGCCGCGTCCGAAAACGCTGTTTGAACCGGGTGAAATGGTTCGCGTTAACGACGGTCCGTTCGCTGACTTTAACGGCGTGGTGGAAGAAGTGGACTATGAGAAGTCCCGCCTGAAAGTTTCCGTTTCTATCTTCGGTCGTGCGACCCCGGTAGAACTGGACTTCAGCCAGGTTGAGAAGGCGTAAGCCGGCGATCAAAAAAGCAGCGATTTAATCGTTGCATAGGGCGCGAAATTGGCATACAATTTCGCGCCTTTTGTTTTTATGGGCCCGGCCCGTAAAACGATGTTTAATCACGGGGAGCTTCTCTGAAGCGTTAATACCCAATTTGAGGATTTAAGAATGGCTAAGAAAGTCCAAGCCTACGTCAAGCTGCAGGTTGCAGCTGGTATGGCGAACCCGAGCCCGCCGGTCGGCCCAGCACTGGGTCAGCAGGGCGTGAACATCATGGAATTCTGCAAAGCGTTCAACGCTAAAACTGATTCCCTGGAGAAAGGTCTGCCGATCCCGGTTGTTATCACCGTTTACGCTGACCGTTCCTTTACCTTTGTTACCAAGACTCCGCCGGCTGCTGTTCTGCTGAAGAAAGCTGCAGGCATCAAGTCTGGTTCCGGTAAGCCGAACAAAGATAAAGTGGGTAAAATCTCCCGCGCTCAGCTGCAGGAAATCGCGCAGACCAAAGCTGCCGACATGACTGGTGCCGACATTGAAGCGATGACTCGCTCCATCGAAGGTACTGCACGTTCCATGGGCCTGGTAGTGGAGGACTAAGAAATGGCTAAACTGACCAAGCGCATGCGCGTGATCCGTGAGAAAGTTGATGCAACTAAACAGTACGACATCAACGAAGCCATTGCTCTGCTGAAAGAGCTGGCCACCGCTAAATTTACCGAAAGCGTAGACGTTGCCGTTAACCTCGGCATCGACGCTCGTAAATCTGACCAGAACGTCCGTGGCGCAACTGTACTGCCGCACGGTACTGGCCGTTCCGTTCGCGTAGCCGTATTTACCCAGGGCGCAAACGCTGAAGCTGCTAAAGCTGCAGGCGCTGAGCTGGTAGGTATGGAAGATCTGGCTGAGCAGATCAAAAAAGGCGAAATGAACTTTGACGTTGTTATTGCTTCCCCGGATGCAATGCGCGTTGTTGGCCAGCTGGGCCAGGTTCTGGGTCCGCGTGGCCTGATGCCGAACCCGAAAGTAGGTACCGTAACTCCGAACGTTGCTGAAGCGGTTAAAAACGCGAAAGCAGGTCAGGTTCGTTACCGTAACGACAAAAACGGCATCATCCACACCACCATCGGTAAAGTGGACTTTGACGCTGACAAACTGAAAGAAAACCTGGAAGCTCTGCTGGTTGCGCTGAAAAAAGCAAAACCGACTCAGGCGAAAGGCGTGTACATCAAGAAAGTTAGCATCTCCACCACTATGGGTGCAGGTGTTGCAGTAGATCAGGCTGGCCTGAACGCTTCTGCAAACTAATGCCTTTACGTGGGCGGTGATTTTGTCTACAATCTTACCCCCACGATTCTGTCAATAAGACAGACGCTATGCGAGTCATTTGAATTGCAGCAAGGCAGCAATCGAGTGAATCACCGGGAGTGTAGTTAACTACATGACCGGTGTGAACGAGAGCAGCTAACGCCGCTGCGGTTCGAAGGACGAAGTCATAGGAAGAATTTGTTCGTTGGAGCCTGGCCTATCCAGGCCTCCGTCGAAGACCGCAGGTGTTTCGCAAGAAACTTAATCCCCTGCGTAGACGGTGACAGAACGCTAAGATTATTTTTGGATATTCTGGCTTGTTTCTGCTCACCGTATTTAGACGCTCTTTTCGTTGAATTGAGTGAAGTGAGTTCCAGAGCATAGGCTCTGGCAAACATCCAGGAGCAAAGCTAATGGCTTTAAATCTTCAAGACAAACAAGCGATTGTTGCTGAAGTCAGCGAAGTAGCCAAAGGCGCGCTGTCTGCAGTAGTTGCGGATTCCCGTGGCGTAACTGTAGATAAAATGACTGAACTGCGTAAAGCAGGTCGTGAAGCTGGCGTATACATGCGTGTTGTTCGTAACACCCTGCTGCGCCGCGTCGTTGAAGGTACTCAGTTCGAGTGCCTGAAAGACACGTTTGTTGGTCCGACCCTGATTGCATACTCTATGGAACACCCGGGCGCTGCTGCTCGTCTGTTCAAAGAGTTCGCGAAAGCGAATGCAAAATTTGAGGTCAAAGCCGCTGCCTTTGAAGGTGAGCTGATCCCGGCGTCGCAGATCGACCGCCTGGCAACTCTGCCGACCTACGAAGAAGCAATTGCACGCCTGATGGCAACCATGAAAGAAGCTTCGGCTGGCAAACTGGTTCGTACTCTGGCTGCTGTACGCGATGCGAAAGAAGCTGCTTAATCGCAGTTATCTTTGTAAAGCATTCGCTTACGTATAAACTTATTCTGATATTCAGGAACAATTTAAATGTCTATCACTAAAGATCAAATCATTGAAGCAGTATCCGCTATGTCCGTAATGGACGTTGTTGAGCTGATCTCTGCAATGGAAGAAAAATTCGGTGTTTCCGCTGCTGCTGCTGTAGCTGTAGCTGCTGGCCCGGTTGAAGCTGCTGAAGAAAAAACTGAATTCGACGTAATTCTGAAAGCTGCTGGCGCTAACAAAGTTGCTGTTATCAAAGCAGTACGTGGCGCAACTGGCCTGGGTCTGAAAGAAGCTAAAGACCTGGTAGAATCTGCTCCGGCTGCACTGAAAGAAGGCATCAGCAAAGACGACGCTGAAGCTCTGAAAAAATCTCTGGAAGAAGCTGGCGCTGAAGTTGAAGTTAAATAAGCCAACCCTTCCGGTTGCAGCCTGAGAAATCAGGCTGAGGCTGGTGACTTTTTGGTCACCAGCCTTTTTGCGCTGTAAGGCGCCAGTAGCGTTTCACGCTGTTTGACTACTGGTTTGCCTCTCAATGCTTGTTTCTATCGACGACTTAATATACTGCGACAGGTTAGGGTTCCTGGGCTGTGTAAATCGCAATGAAATGGTTTAAGCGTGATAGCAACAGGCATTGCGGAAAGTGTTCCATTTTCCGGTCAACAAAATAGTGTTGCATAAAAAACTGCCCTCTGCGGGCAGATGGGTCGACTTGTCAGCGAGCTGAGGAACCCTATGGTTTACTCCTATACCGAGAAAAAACGTATTCGTAAGGATTTTGGTAAACGTCCACAAGTTCTGGATGTGCCATATCTCCTTTCTATCCAGCTTGACTCGTTCCAGAAGTTTATCGAGCAAGATCCTGAAGGGCAGTATGGTCTGGAAGCTGCTTTCCGTTCCGTATTCCCGATTCAGAGCTACAGCGGTAATTCCGAGCTGCAATACGTCAGCTACCGTCTGGGCGAACCGGTTTTTGACGTTAAAGAATGTCAGATCCGTGGCGTGACTTATTCTGCACCGCTGCGCGTAAAACTGCGTCTGGTGATCTACGAGCGCGAAGCGCCAGAAGGCACCGTCAAAGACATTAAAGAACAAGAAGTCTACATGGGCGAAATTCCGCTCATGACCGACAACGGTACCTTTGTTATCAACGGTACCGAGCGTGTTATCGTTTCTCAGCTGCACCGTAGCCCGGGCGTCTTCTTTGACAGTGACAAAGGTAAGACCCACTCCTCCGGTAAGGTTCTGTATAACGCACGTATCATCCCTTACCGCGGTTCCTGGCTGGACTTCGAATTCGACCCGAAAGACAACCTGTTCGTTCGTATCGACCGTCGTCGTAAGCTGCCGGCTACCATCATCCTGCGCGCGCTGAATTACACCACTGAGCAGATCCTTGACCTGTTCTTCGAAAAAGTGGTCTTTGAAATTCGCGACAACAAGCTGCAGATGGAGCTGATTCCGGAGCGTCTGCGCGGTGAAACTGCCTCCTTCGATATCGAAGCCAACGGCAAAGTGTACGTTGAGAAAGGCCGTCGCATCACGGCTCGTCATATCCGTCAGCTGGAAAAAGACGATATCAAGCATATCGAAGTGCCGGTTGAATATATCGCGGGCAAAGTGGCGGCTAAAGACTATATCGATGAAGCGACTGGCGAACTGATCTGCCCGGCGAACATGGAGCTGAGTCTGGATCTGCTGGCTAAGCTGAGCCAGTCTGGCCACAAGCGTATCGAAACGCTGTTCACCAACGATCTGGACCACGGCCCGTACATCTCTGAAACGGTACGCGTCGACCCGACTAACGATCGTCTGAGCGCGCTGGTAGAAATCTACCGCATGATGCGCCCTGGCGAGCCGCCGACTCGTGAAGCCGCTGAAAGTCTGTTTGAGAACCTGTTCTTCTCTGAAGACCGCTACGATCTGTCCGCGGTTGGTCGTATGAAGTTCAACCGTTCTCTGCTGCGCGACGAAATCGAAGGTTCCGGTATCCTGAGCAAAGACGACATCATCGAAGTGATGAAGAAGCTCATCGATATCCGTAACGGTAAAGGCGAAGTGGACGATATCGACCACCTCGGCAACCGTCGTATCCGTTCCGTTGGCGAAATGGCGGAAAACCAGTTCCGCGTTGGCCTGGTACGTGTAGAGCGTGCGGTGAAAGAGCGTCTGTCTCTTGGCGATCTGGATACCCTGATGCCTCAGGATATGATCAACGCCAAGCCGATTTCCGCAGCAGTGAAAGAGTTCTTTGGTTCCAGCCAGCTGTCTCAGTTTATGGACCAGAACAACCCGCTGTCTGAGATTACGCACAAACGTCGTATCTCCGCACTCGGCCCAGGCGGTCTGACCCGTGAGCGCGCAGGCTTCGAAGTTCGAGACGTACACCCGACCCACTACGGTCGCGTATGTCCGATCGAAACGCCTGAAGGTCCGAACATCGGTCTGATTAACTCCCTGTCCGTGTACGCGCAGACCAACGAATATGGCTTCCTTGAGACGCCGTATCGTAAAGTGACCAACGGTGTGGTTACTGACGAAATTCACTACCTGTCTGCTATCGAAGAAGGCAACTACGTTATCGCTCAGGCGAACTCCAACCTGGATGAAAACGGCCACTTCGTAGAAGATCTGGTTACCTGCCGTAGCAAAGGCGAATCCAGCTTGTTCAGCCGCGACCAGGTTGACTACATGGACGTATCCACCCAGCAGGTGGTATCCGTCGGTGCGTCCCTGATCCCGTTCCTGGAACACGATGACGCCAACCGTGCATTGATGGGTGCGAACATGCAACGTCAGGCGGTTCCGACTCTGCGCGCTGATAAGCCGCTGGTTGGTACCGGTATGGAACGTGCTGTTGCCGTTGACTCCGGTGTTACTGCCGTGGCTAAACGTGGCGGTACCGTTCAGTACGTGGATGCTTCCCGTATCGTTATCAAAGTTAACGAAGACGAGATGTACCCGGGCGAAGCAGGTATCGACATCTATAACCTGACCAAGTACACCCGTTCTAACCAGAACACCTGCATCAACCAGATGCCTTGCGTGTCCCTGGGCGAACCTATTGAGCGCGGCGACGTGCTGGCAGACGGCCCGTCCACCGACCTCGGTGAGCTGGCGCTGGGTCAGAACATGCGTGTAGCGTTCATGCCGTGGAACGGTTACAACTTCGAAGACTCCATCCTCGTTTCCGAGCGTGTTGTCCAGGAAGACCGTTTCACCACTATCCACATTCAGGAACTGGCGTGCGTGTCCCGTGACACCAAGCTGGGGCCGGAAGAGATCACCGCTGATATCCCGAACGTGGGTGAAGCTGCGCTCTCTAAACTGGATGAGTCCGGTATCGTTTATATCGGTGCGGAAGTGACCGGCGGCGACATTCTGGTTGGTAAGGTAACGCCGAAAGGTGAAACCCAGCTGACGCCGGAAGAGAAACTGCTGCGCGCGATCTTCGGTGAGAAAGCGTCTGACGTTAAAGACTCTTCTCTGCGCGTACCGAACGGTGTCTCTGGTACCGTTATCGACGTTCAGGTCTTTACCCGTGACGGCGTAGAAAAAGACAAACGTGCTCTGGAAATCGAAGAGATGCAGCTGAAGCAGGCCAAAAAAGACCTGTCTGAAGAACTGCAGATCCTCGAAGCCGGTCTGTTCAGTCGTATCTACGCGGTGCTGGTCTCCGGTGGCGTTGAAGCTGAGAAGCTCGACAAGCTGCCTCGCGATCGCTGGCTGGAACTGGGCCTGACCGACGAAGAGAAACAAAATCAGCTGGAACAGCTGGCTGAGCAGTATGACGAACTGAAACACGAGTTCGAGAAAAAACTCGAAGCGAAACGCCGTAAAATCACCCAAGGCGACGATCTGGCACCGGGCGTGCTGAAGATTGTTAAGGTATATCTGGCCGTTAAACGCCGTATCCAGCCTGGTGATAAGATGGCGGGTCGTCACGGTAACAAGGGTGTTATCTCTAAGATCAACCCGATCGAAGATATGCCGCACGATGCTAACGGTACGCCGGTAGATATCGTACTGAACCCGCTGGGCGTACCGTCTCGTATGAACATCGGTCAGATCCTTGAAACTCACCTGGGTATGGCTGCAAAAGGCATCGGCGATAAGATCAACGCCATGCTGAAACAGCAGCAGGAAGTCGCGAAACTGCGCGAATTCATCCAGCGTGCTTACGATCTGGGCGCTGACGTTCGCCAGAAAGTTGACCTGAATACCTTCAGCGATGAAGAAGTTCTGCGTCTGGCTGAAAACCTGCGTAAAGGCATGCCGATCGCAACGCCGGTATTCGACGGTGCGAAAGAAGCTGAAATCAAAGAGCTGCTGCAGCTGGGCGACCTGCCGACTTCCGGTCAGATCACCCTGTTTGATGGCCGCACCGGTGAACAGTTCGAACGTCCGGTAACCGTGGGTTACATGTACATGCTGAAACTGAACCACCTGGTCGACGACAAAATGCACGCTCGTTCCACCGGTTCTTACAGCCTGGTTACTCAGCAGCCGCTGGGTGGTAAGGCACAGTTCGGTGGTCAGCGCTTCGGTGAGATGGAAGTGTGGGCGCTGGAAGCATACGGCGCGGCCTACACCCTGCAGGAAATGCTCACCGTTAAGTCTGATGACGTGAACGGTCGTACCAAGATGTATAAAAACATCGTGGACGGCAATCACCAGATGGAACCGGGCATGCCGGAATCCTTCAACGTACTGTTGAAAGAAATTCGCTCGCTGGGCATCAACATCGAACTGGAAGACGAGTAATTCTCGCTCAAACAGGTCACTGCTGCCGGGTTAACGCCCGGCAGCGGAATGTGCTAACTCCGACGGGAGCAAATCCGTGAAAGACTTATTAAAGTTTCTGAAAGCGCAAACTAAAACCGAAGAGTTTGATGCGATCAAAATTGCTCTGGCTTCGCCAGACATGATCCGTTCATGGTCTTTCGGTGAAGTTAAAAAGCCGGAAACCATTAACTACCGTACGTTCAAACCTGAGCGTGACGGCCTTTTCTGCGCCCGTATTTTTGGGCCGGTAAAAGATTATGAGTGCCTGTGCGGTAAGTACAAGCGCCTGAAACACCGCGGTGTGATCTGTGAGAAGTGCGGCGTTGAAGTGACCCAGACTAAAGTGCGTCGTGAGCGCATGGGCCACATCGAGCTGGCATGTCCGACTGCGCACATCTGGTTCCTGAAATCCCTGCCGTCCCGTATCGGTCTGCTGCTGGATATGCCGCTGCGTGATATCGAACGTGTACTGTACTTTGAATCCTATGTGGTTATCGAAGGTGGCATGACCAACCTCGAACGCAACCAGATTCTGACGGAAGAACAGTACCTGGACGCGCTGGAAGAGTTCGGTGACGAATTCGACGCGAAAATGGGCGCAGAAGCGATCCAGGCGCTGCTGCGCAATATGGATCTGGAGCAGGAATGCGAGCAGCTGCGTGAAGAGCTGAACGAAACCAACTCCGAAACCAAGCGTAAAAAGCTGACCAAGCGCATTAAGCTGCTGGAAGCTTTCGTTCAGTCTGGCAACAAGCCGGAGTGGATGATCCTGACCGTTCTGCCGGTACTGCCGCCAGATCTGCGTCCGCTGGTTCCGCTGGACGGTGGTCGTTTCGCGACGTCTGACCTCAACGATCTGTATCGTCGCGTGATCAACCGTAACAACCGTCTGAAACGTCTGCTGGATCTGGCTGCGCCGGATATCATCGTACGCAACGAAAAACGTATGCTGCAGGAAGCGGTTGACGCCCTGCTGGATAACGGTCGTCGCGGTCGTGCGATCACCGGTTCTAACAAACGTCCTCTGAAATCTTTGGCTGATATGATCAAAGGTAAACAGGGTCGTTTCCGTCAGAACCTGCTCGGTAAACGCGTTGACTACTCCGGTCGTTCTGTTATCACCGTAGGTCCATACCTGCGTCTGCATCAGTGCGGTCTGCCGAAGAAAATGGCGCTGGAGCTGTTCAAACCGTTCATCTACGGCAAGCTGGAACTGCGTGGCCTGGCCACCACCATCAAAGCCGCTAAGAAGATGGTTGAGCGCGAAGAAGCTGTCGTTTGGGATATCCTGGACGAAGTTATCCGCGAACACCCGGTCCTGCTGAACCGTGCGCCAACCCTGCACCGTCTGGGTATTCAGGCATTCGAACCGGTTCTGATCGAAGGTAAAGCCATCCAGCTGCACCCGCTGGTTTGTGCGGCATACAACGCCGACTTCGATGGTGACCAGATGGCTGTTCACGTACCGCTGACGCTGGAAGCCCAGCTGGAAGCGCGTGCGCTGATGATGTCTACCAACAACATCCTGTCCCCGGCGAACGGCGAACCAATCATCGTTCCGTCTCAGGACGTTGTACTGGGTCTGTACTACATGACCCGTGACAGTGTTAACGCCAAAGGCGAAGGCATGGTGCTGACTGGCCCGAAAGAAGCTGAGCGTATTTATCGCGCCGGCCTGGCCTCTCTGCATGCGCGCGTTAAAGTGCGTATCACTGAATACGAAAAAGACGACAATGGTGAGTTTGTCGCGAAAACCAGCCTGAAAGACACGACCGTTGGCCGTGCCATTCTGTGGATGATCGTACCGAAAGGTCTGCCGTTCTCTATCGTGAACCAGGCGCTTGGTAAGAAAGCGATCTCCAAGATGCTGAACACCTGTTACCGTATTCTGGGTCTGAAACCGACCGTTATTTTTGCGGACCAGACGATGTACACCGGCTTTGCTTACGCAGCGCGTTCAGGTGCATCCGTTGGTATCGATGACATGGTCATCCCGGAGAAAAAATACGAAATCATCAGCGAAGCGGAAGCGGAAGTTGCTGAGATTCAGGAACAGTTCCAGTCCGGTCTGGTGACCGCGGGCGAACGCTACAACAAAGTTATCGATATCTGGGCTGCGGCGAACGATCGTGTATCCAAAGCGATGATGGATAACCTGCAAACCGAAACCGTGATTAACCGTGACGGTCAGGAAGAGCAGCAGGTTTCCTTCAACAGCATCTACATGATGGCCGACTCCGGTGCGCGTGGTTCTGCGGCACAGATTCGTCAGCTGGCTGGTATGCGTGGTCTGATGGCGAAGCCGGATGGCTCCATCATCGAAACGCCGATCACCGCGAACTTCCGTGAAGGTCTGAACGTACTCCAGTACTTCATCTCCACCCACGGTGCTCGTAAAGGTCTGGCGGATACCGCACTGAAAACAGCGAACTCCGGTTACCTGACTCGTCGTCTGGTTGACGTTGCGCAGGACCTGGTCGTCACTGAAGACGACTGCGGCACCCTGGAAGGCATCACCATGACGCCGGTTATCGAAGGTGGCGACGTTAAAGAGCCGCTGCGCGATCGCGTACTGGGTCGTGTGACTGCGGAAGATGTTCTGAAGCCGGGTACCGCGGATATTCTGGTTCCACGCAACACGCTGCTGCATGAGCACTGGTGTGACCTGCTGGAAGCGAACTCCGTTGACTCCGTCAAAGTGCGTTCCGTTGTATCCTGTGACACCGACTTTGGCGTCTGCGCGCACTGCTATGGTCGTGACCTGGCGCGTGGCCACCTCATCAACAAAGGTGAGGCTATCGGCGTTATCGCGGCACAGTCCATCGGTGAGCCGGGTACACAGCTGACGATGCGTACGTTCCACATCGGTGGTGCGGCATCTCGTGCGGCTGCTGAATCCAGCATCCAGGTGAAAAACAAAGGTAGCATCAAGCTCAGCAACGCGAAGTCGGTTGTGAACTCCAGTGGTAAGCTGGTTATCACTTCCCGTAATACCGAGCTGAAGCTGATCGACGAATTCGGTCGTACCAAAGAGAGCTATAAAGTACCTTACGGTGCGGTTATGGCGAAAGGCGACGGTGAGCAGGTTGCCGGCGGTGAAACCGTCGCAAACTGGGATCCGCACACCATGCCGGTTATCACCGAAGTTAGCGGTTTCATCCGTTTCACTGACATGATCGACGGCCAGACCATTACTCGTCAGACTGACGAGCTGACCGGTCTGTCTTCGCTGGTGGTTCTGGACTCTGCAGAACGTACCGCAGGTGGTAAAGATCTGCGTCCAGCACTGAAAATCGTTGATGCTCAGGGCAACGACGTTCTGATCCCAGGCACTGATATGCCTGCTCAGTACTTCCTGCCGGGTAAAGCGATTGTTCAGCTGGAAGATGGCGTACAGATCAGCTCTGGTGACACCCTGGCGCGTATTCCGCAGGAATCCGGCGGTACCAAGGATATCACCGGTGGTCTGCCGCGCGTTGCGGACCTGTTCGAAGCACGTCGTCCGAAAGAGCCGGCTATCCTGGCTGAAATCAGCGGTATCATTTCCTTCGGTAAAGAAACCAAAGGGAAACGTCGCCTGGTTATCACCCCGGTAGACGGTAGCGAGCCGTACGAAGAGATGATCCCGAAATGGCGTCAGCTCAACGTGTTCGAAGGTGAACGTGTGGAACGTGGTGATGTGGTTTCCGACGGTCCGGAAGCACCGCACGACATTCTGCGTCTGCGTGGCGTACATGCTGTGACCCGTTACATTGTTAACGAAGTCCAGGACGTATACCGTCTGCAGGGCGTTAAGATTAACGATAAGCACATCGAAGTTATCGTTCGTCAGATGCTGCGTAAAGCCACCATCGAAAGCGCAGGCAGCTCCGACTTCCTCGAAGGCGAGCAGGTGGAATACTCCCGCGTCAAGATCGCGAACCGCGAACTGGAAGCGAACGGCAAAGTGGGCGCAACGTTCTCCCGCGATCTGCTGGGTATCACCAAAGCGTCTCTGGCCACCGAGTCCTTCATCTCCGCGGCATCGTTCCAGGAGACCACTCGCGTGCTGACCGAAGCAGCCGTTGCGGGCAAACGCGACGAACTGCGCGGTCTGAAAGAGAACGTCATCGTGGGTCGTCTGATCCCGGCCGGTACCGGTTATGCGTATCACCAGGATCGTATGCGCCGTCGCGCTGCTGGCGAGCTGCCGGCGGCACCGCAGGTGAGCGTGGAAGAAGCGTCTGCCAACCTGGCAGAGCTGCTGAACGCAGGTCTGGGCGGTTCTGACAACGATTAATCGTTGATGCACTGCTAAAAAGCCGGTCAGGTTTCCTGACCGGCTTTTTTTATTGTCTATTTTTCGCCGCTTTCCCGGCCATTAATTACATTTACGACATATTAAATCTTCATTTTCTTAGCAATTAATTCATGAAAAATATCTATTAGAAGCCTTTTTCTAAAACCTTTCTTTATGTATGGGTAAAACTTCTACTCATATCAAAAAATAATCAATTCAAAGGGTATATATTCAAAATACCTGATGAATCATGGGATTACTTCTGTTGCTGTATCTTCGGCGCGACGGCGCTGGAGAGGGATCGCCGCATCTCATGCTTCTCCCGGTCAGGCGCAGAAATAATCCCGAGAGGCAGGTAGGGATCATTTTTAGATCTGAGTGGACAGGCTTTGGGGGCTGCATGGAATTCGCGATACAACTCATTATTATATTAATTTGTCTGTTTTATGGTGCCCGAAAAGGAGGTATTGCGCTGGGGCTGCTGGGCGGCATCGGTTTGGTGATCCTCGTCTTTGTTTTTCATCTCCAGCCGGGCAAACCGCCGGTTGATGTGATGCTGGTGATCATTGCAGTGGTAGCCGCCTCGGCGACTCTGCAGGCGTCCGGCGGGTTAGACGTGATGCTGCAGATTGCCGAGAAGCTGCTGCGGCGTAACCCGAAATATGTTTCTATCGTGGCGCCTTTCGTCACCTGCACGCTGACCATCCTCTGCGGTACCGGCCACGTGGTGTATACCATCCTGCCGATTATCTACGATGTGGCGATTAAGAATAACATTCGTCCGGAGCGTCCGATGGCCGCCAGCTCCATTGGCGCTCAGATGGGGATCATCGCCAGCCCGGTCTCGGTGGCGGTGGTATCGCTGGTGGCGATGCTGGGAAATTTTACCTTTAACGGGAAACACCTGGAGTTTCTCGATCTGCTGGCGATAACCATTCCGTCCACGCTGCTGGGTATTTTAGCCATCGGTATCTTCAGCTGGTTCCGCGGCAAAGACCTGGATCAGGACGAAGCCTTCCAGGCGTTTATTGCGCTACCGGAGAACCGCCATTACGTCTATGGCGATACGGCGACGCTGCTGGACAAAAAGCTGCCGACCAGCAACTGGATAGCAATGTGGATTTTTCTGGCCTCTATCGCCGTGGTGGCGCTGCTTGGCGCTTTTTCTGAACTGCGCCCGGCCTTTGACGGTAAACCACTGTCGATGGTGCTGGTTATCCAGATGTTTATGCTGCTCTCCGGAGCGCTGATCATCATCATTACAAAAACTAACCCGGCATCGATTTCCAAAAATGAGGTCTTTCGTTCGGGAATGATCGCTATCGTCGCGGTGTACGGCATCGCGTGGATGGCGGAGACCATGTTTGGCGCGCACATGACCGAGATTAAAGGCGTGCTTGGTGAAATGGTAAAAGAGTATCCGTGGGCTTATGCCATCGTGCTGCTACTGGTTTCGAAATTTGTGAACTCCCAGGCGGCAGCGCTGGCGGCGATTGTGCCAGTAGCCTTGGCCATCGGCGTCGACCCGGCCTATATCGTGGCTTCTGCGCCGGCCTGCTATGGCTACTATATTCTGCCGACCTACCCAAGCGATCTGGCGGCGATCCAGTTTGATCGCTCAGGGACCACCCATATCGGCCGCTTTGTGATTAACCACAGCTTTATCCTGCCCGGGCTCATCGGCGTCGGCGTCTCCTGCGTGTTTGGCTGGGTATTCGCGGCGATGTACGGCTTTCTGTAAGAAGGACGGGCGCCGGCAGCGACGCCCGTTAAATCCGTGAGATTATTGCGCGAGGGGCAGACGACGATAGAGTTCAATCATGTCGGTCGCCAGATCCTGAATGACCATAGCGTTCATCAGATGGTCCTGGGAATGCACGGTGATCAGGTTGACCGGCAATTTACCGCTGCCTTCATCCATGCCGATAAGCTGGGTCTGAATTTTATGCGCATGTTTGACGAACTCATGGGATTCAGCCATGGCCTGCTCCGCGGCGACAAAATCGCCTTTGCGCGCCAGCTGTAGCGCCGTCAGCGCCGCGCTACGTGCGGAACCCGCGTTAACCAGCAGCTCCATGATGATCGTTTCTAAATCTTCCATCGATTACTCCAGCATCTTAAGGGCTTTATCCAGAACGGCATCACCTTTCATCATGCCGTAGTCCATCATATCGATCACGGCGACCTTCTTGCCGAACGGGTCGGCCAGCGCCTGCAGCTTCGCCTGCTCATATTTCACCTGCGGGCCGAGCAAAATAATGTCGGCGGCGGCCAGATTATCTTTAAACTCAGCGACCGGTACGGCCTTGATAGAGACCTCAACACCCTTCTTCTGCGCGGCATCTTGCATACGCTGAACCAGCATGCTGGTAGACATACCGGCGGCACAGCACAAAACGATATTCTTCATAGTCAGTGGCCCTTGTGTTCCGTGATGTCTTATCTTTATCGCGGCCCTGGCGATGCGACAACCGCTTTACCGTGATTGTGTGTAAGGCATCACACAATAATTGAAACCGGTTTCATTTTTTCCGGAAAAATAAAAAAGCCCACCGAAGTGGGCGGTGGCGGCGCTGAAGTCTTACGCGCGCAGGATACGGTTTTTACCCTGCTGTTTGGCTTTGTACAGCGCTTCATCGACGCTCACCACCAGCTTATCCAGTGGCTCCATATTCCATTCCCCGAGGCCGGCGCTGAAGGTGACCGTCAGGCCATCTTCGCGCCAGGTGCGTCGTTCGACGTTTACCCGCCATGTTTCCAGCAGCGTGCGGGCGTTATCGATATGTTCGGCAGGAAAGACCACCGCGAACTCTTCGCCGCCGTAGCGATAGAGGGATATCTCCAGCGGCTGGAGGACCTGTAGCCCTTCGCGAGCGACGTTACGCAGGACGATATCGCCATTGAGATGGCCCCAGGTGTCGTTGATCGATTTAAAGTTATCGATATCGACCAGCGCGAGGGCGAATGGCTGGTGATCGTTCATCAGGGCGGCAATATCGCTGTCGAAGGCGCGGCGGTTTTTGCAGCCGGTGAGAGCGTCGATGGTCGCCTGGCGGACGTAGGACAGTTCGCGCTGTTTATTGGTTTCAATCGCTTTACTCAGCATCGCCTCAAGGCGCGGGGCGCGTTTGACGTCACCGGTTTTAATCGCATTGATGATATTCATCAGCACGGTACGGGAAGCATGACGCAGATAAAGACCGAACAGGATAATAATGATCGCTGCGAGAGTGAAACCGCCGATCACTAAATTGGTCTCATGACGTGTCAGATTGACCAGGGTGGCGTTATCGACACGGAAAATCACAAACCAGTCGGGATTGGTAAAGGAGTAATAGTAATACCAGGTGTCGCTCCCGGGATCGTAAAGCTGCCCCTCTCCGCTGGTCATTTTATCCATCAGCTCGTCCCTGACGAAGGGTTTAAACAGCGCGCCCGGGTCGGAGTGCAGGACCACTTTGCCATCCCGTTGCACCACAAAAAATTCCCCCTGTACGGGCGCCACCATCTGGCGCAGCGCGAACCCCATGGAGGTGAGATCGAGATGAAAGGCCAGGCTGCCCTTGAGTTTCCCTTCCGGGGTAATGATGGGTTTGAAAATGGTAATCGTCGGATGGTGGGTGAAATAATCCATATACGGACTGGTGTAGTGGCTGAAGGTGCTGGCTTCCGCCTGTTTGATAAACCAGGGCCGCGTTTTGGGATCGAAAGCCCGGCTGTCTTCGTTTTCCAGCACCTCCGGGGCGCGCAGATAGTGGCCCTCGGTATCCGCCAGCGAGATGGATGAGACGCTTGGCATCATGTTCTGTAACTGCATCAGCGTGGTTAACCCTTTCTCCGGCTCCACATTGACTGCGCGATTCAGTTCGTCATTGCGGGCAAAGAAGGCGGCTGCGCGCCCGAGGATAAAATCATTTTCCCGCAGCAGGGTTTCCGTATAGTTGATCGCCAGGTTATGGGTAAAATTGCGGTTAATATCGTGATAATCTTCGAGAAAATCTTTCTGTTGCGCCAGAGTCACAAAAATAGCGATCAGCATAAAACTGAGCAAAATACCGGCAAACCCCACGACGATCGGCGTCGTAAAAGAGAGCTTTCTATTGTGTAGAGCCATGAATCGTTAATCGTCCCGGATGTATAAACCATGGGTCCGAACGCAGGTTGCGTCTGGGACGCCTGCCGATCGAATCAGTTCACTATTGCTCAATTATAACTCTGAGGCCTTCATGTATCGTGATTTATATTCGGCGATAATGTGCAGGCCTCTGCTCAGCGCGGAGAGGCAGGGCGAAAATGAGGAAGAAAAGGTTCGCCCTGGTCAGCGTCCGCTGCTGACCCGGGCAGAATAGAAAAACGGCGTCGGGCGGGCCAGCCTCCGTTTTTCATCTCTCGTGCAGGCGCGCAAAATTATCAGGCGTTTACACTGTACATCATGAGGTTTGCGAAGCGCGTCCCAGCCAGCTATCCCAGTCTTTCCATACCGGCTGCAGGCCGCGGGCGGCCAGCGCGCTGGCGACCTCTTCAGGGCGGCGATCGTCGTGCGGGGCAAATTGCTCGAGCTCCGGATGATCGTCGGCGTAGCCGCCGGGCTGGGTTTTAGAGAAGGCGCTGACGTTATTGATCGCCAGCGGGATCACCCGGTCGCGGAACCAGGGTGATTCGCGGGTGGATAGCGACAGCTCAACCTCTGGCGCCAGCAGGCGGAAGGCGCAGATAGTTTGCACTAGCTGGCGCTCATCCATCAGCGAAGCCGGTTCAATACCGCCGGCGCAGGGACGCAGGCGCGGGAAGGAGACCGAATAGCGGCTGCGCCAGTAGCGCTGCTGCAGCCACAGCAGGTGCTCAGCGACTATAAAGCAGTCCACTCGCCAGCTGTCGGAAAGGCCGATGAGCGCGCCAAGGCCGATCTTATCGATCCCCGCCGCGCCTAAGCGATCCGGCGTATCCAGCCGCCAGAAGAAATCCTGCTTTTTTCCTTTCAGATGGTGTTTGGCGTACATGCTTTCATGATAGGTCTCCTGATAGACCATCACCCCGTCGAGCCCCAGGGTTTTCAGCTCGGCATACTCTTCAGTCGCCAGCGGCTGCACCTCCATATGCAGCGAGGCAAACTGGCTGCGGATAGCCGGTAGGTGCTGACGGAAATAATCCATTCCCACCTTACCCTGATGTTCGCCGGTCACCAGCAGCAGATGCTCAAAGCCCAGGTTGCGGATTGCGGCGCACTCGCGGGCAATCTCGGCGGCATCCAGCGTCTTGCGCTTAATGCGGTTGCTCATCGAGAAGCCGCAGTAGGTGCAGTCGTTAGCGCACAGGTTGGAGAGATACAGCGGCACGTAGAAGCTGACGGTATTGCCGAAGCGCTGCCGGGTGAGGCGCTGCGCGCGCTGGGCCAGCGGTTCAAGGTAATTGGCCGCGGCAGGCGAGAGCAGGGCCATCATATCATCGCGGGTGAGCTGTTTGGCCGCCAGCGCCCGTTCGACGTCGGCGGCGGTTTTGCTGTTGATGCGCAGGCGGATATCGTCCCACTCCAGCTGCCGCCAGCGATCGCTAAAGGTTTTCATGCCAGCGCCTCCAGGAATCCGGTGAGCGGGCTGGTGGCCTGCGCCTGCGTACTGCGTGCCCCCGGTCCGGCCTGACGCGCCAGTAATCCGGCATCGATCGCCATACGGAAGGCGCGGGCCATGGCCACGGGGTCGTCGGCGACGGCAATGGCGGTATTGACCAGCACCGCGTCCGCGCCCATCTCCAGCGCCTGCGCCGCATGGCTCGGGACGCCGATCCCGGCGTCGACCACCACCGGGACCGTCGCCTGCTCGATAATAATCTCCAGCATGGCTTTGGTTTCCAGCCCCTGATTGGAGCCGATCGGCGCACCCAGCGGCATCACCGCCGCGCAGCCCACCTCTTCCAGTCGTTTACACAGCACCGGATCGGCGCCGCAGTAGGGCAGCACCACGAACCCTTCGCGGACCAGCAGCTCCGCCGCTTTCAGGGTTTCAATCGGGTCGGGCAGCAGCCAGCGGGCGTCCGGGTGGATCTCCAGCTTCAGCCAATGGGTACCCAGGGCTTCCCGCGCCAGGCGGGCGGCAAACACCGCCTCTTCCGCCGTCTTGGCGCCTGAGGTATTCGGCAGCAGGTTAACCCCCGCCGCCAGCAGCGGGGCGAGGATGGCGTCATTGCGCTGGCGTAAATCGACGCGCTTCATCGCCAGGGTTACCAGCTGGCTGCCCGAGGCGCGAATCGCCTCAACCATCACCTCCGGGGCGGCGAATTTGCCGGTACCGGTGAAAAGATGGGATTCAAACGTTTTGTCTGCAATACGTAACATGTCAGCCTCCAGCGATAACCTGAAAAAGCAGGACCCGATCGCCTTCCTGCAAGAGATGATCTTCCCACCGGTCGCGCGGCAGGATGTGTTGATTGAGCGCCAGCGCAACGCCCGGCTGCTGCTGTTCGAGCTGGGTCAGCAGGGCGCTGACGCTGAGATTGTCGGCGCACGCCAGCGGCTCGTCGTTAAACCAGATCTGCATGCCGCCCTCCGCACACCGGGCAGCTCCGGGAGCGCTGTAGCGCAAGGGCGCGCCAGTTGCTGGTGCGGGCGTCGAACAGCCGCAGGGTGTTGCGCGGCGTCGCCATGCCGCTGAGCAGCTTAATCGTCTCCAGCGCCTGCAGGGTGCCCATCATGCCGACCACCGGGCCGACGATCCCCGCGGTGCGGCAGTTGCGCTGCGGTTCATCGCTTTCCGGCCACAGGCAGCGATAGCAGCCCTGCCTCCAGGGCGGGGTGAGCACCATCAGCTGACCGCCGAAGCCCACGGCGCTGGCGGTTACTAACGGGGTATCGAGGGCCACACAGGCGGCATTGATCGCCTGGCGGGTGACCATATTATCGGTACAGTCCAGCACCACGTCCGCTTTCGCCACTTCGGCGCGTAGCGCCTCGCCGCTTAAGCGCTGCTGGAGCGCTACCAGTTTGATCTGCGGGTTTAGCTGGCTGAGCCGGGTCTGTGCCGCTGCGGCTTTTGGCCGATCGATATCCGCGCTGGTGAACAAGATCTGCCGTTGCAGGTTGCTGAGATGCACCGCGTCGTCATCGGCCAGGGTCAGCGTCCCGACGCCAGCCCCGGCCAGATAGAGCGCCGCCGGGGAGCCCAGCCCGCCAAGGCCGATAATCAGCACTCGACTGGCTAACAGCTTCTGCTGCCCTTCGATGGCAATATCCTCCAGCAGCAGCTGGCGGCTATAGCGCATAAAGTCGTGATCATTCATCGCCCGCTCCCGCCAGCGCCAGCAGTTGGTCGGTCGCTGCCCGCCAGTCCGCCGCCTGGGTGATGGCGCTGACCACCGCGATGCTGCCGACGCCGGTCGCCAGTACCCCCGGCGCCTTTTCCAGGCTAATTCCGCCGATCGCTACGGTGGGGTAATCCGCCAGGCGTTGAATATGTCTGGCAAGCTGCTCGAGGCCCTGCGGCGCGGAAGGCATCTGTTTGGTTTGCGTCGGGAAGACGTGACCTAGCGCGATGTAAGAGGGGCGCGCCGCAAGGGCGACATCAATTTCCATATCATCGTGAGTAGAGACGCCAAGACGCAGCCCGGCCTGGCGGATAGCGCTCAGATCGGTGGTTTCCAGATCTTCTTGTCCGAGATGCACGCCATAGGCCTGATGCTTAATCGCCAGCTGCCAGTAATCGTTAATGAACAGTCGGGCGTGATAGCGGCGACCAAGGGCGATGGCGGCGATCACGTCATCCTCCACTTCGCTGTCGCGCCGGTCTTTGATGCGTAACTGAAGGGTACGTACCCCAGCTTCGAGCAGGCGCTCAATCCACGCCACGCTGTCCACCACCGGGTAGAGTCCGAGACGAAACGGGACGGGTGGAAAATCAGGTTGATACATCAGGCTTCCTCCTGTTTCAGGTAGATTTCGCCGCCGCGGGCGCGGAAGTTATTCGACATATCGGCCATGCCGGCTTCTATACTTTGCTTCGCGGCGTAGTCGCGGACCTCCTGAGTGATTTTCATCGAACAGAATTTCGGCCCGCACATGGAGCAGAAGTGGGCGACTTTGCCGGACTCCTGCGGCAGGGTTTCATCGTGATAGGCCCGCGCGGTGAACGGGTCGAGCGCGAGGTTGAACTGGTCTTCCCAGCGGAATTCAAAACGCGCTTTTGACATCGCGTTGTCGCGGATCTGCGCCCCGGGATGGCCTTTCGCGAGGTCGGCGGCGTGGGCGGCGATTTTGTAGGTAATCAGCCCCTGTTTGACATCCTCTTTGTTGGGCAGGCCGAGATGCTCTTTCGGCGTGACATAGCACAGCATGGCGCAGCCGAACCAGCCGATCATTGCCGCGCCGATACCGGAGGTGAAATGGTCGTAGCCCGGCGCGATATCAGTGGTGAGCGGCCCCAGGGTGTAGAACGGCGCTTCGTGGCAGTGCTCCAGCTGTTCGGTTATATTGCGGCGGATCATCTGCATCGGCACGTGGCCAGGGCCTTCAATCATCACCTGCACGTCATATTCCCAGGCGATTTTCGTCAGTTCGCCGAGGGTGCGCAGCTCGGAAAACTGCGCCTCATCGTTGGCATCCTGAATGGAGCCGGGGCGCAGGCCATCGCCCAGCGACAGCGACACGTCATAGGCGGCGCAGATTTCGCAGATTTCGCGGAAATGCTGGTAGAGGAAGTTTTCCTGATGATGCGACAGGCACCACTTAGCCATGATTGAGCCGCCGCGCGAGACGATACCGGTCAGGCGCTTCGCCGTCATCGGGACGTAGCGCAACAGTACGCCGGCGTGAATCGTGAAGTAGTCGACGCCTTGCTCGGCCTGTTCCAGCAGGGTATCGCGGAAGACTTGCCAGGTGAGATTCTCGGCGATGCCGTTGACCTTCTCCAGCGCCTGGTAAATCGGCACGGTACCAATCGGCACCGGGCTGTTGCGCAGGATCCACTCGCGGGTTTCGTGGATATAGCGGCCGGTGGAGAGGTCCATCACCGTGTCGGCGCCCCAGCGGGTTGACCAGACCAGTTTCTCGACCTCTTCTTCGATGGAAGAGGTCACCGCCGAGTTGCCGATATTGGCATTCACTTTCACCAGGAAGTTGCGGCCGATAATCATCGGTTCAGACTCCGGGTGGTTGATGTTGGCGGGGATGATGGCGCGTCCGGCGGCCACTTCATCGCGAACGAACTCGGGGGTGATGTTTTCCGGTAGGTGGGCGCCGAAGCCTTCACCTGCGTGCTGCTGGCGCAGAACCTCGCTGCGGATACGTTCGCGACCCATGTTTTCGCGAATGGCGATGAACTCCATCTCCGGGGTGACTATCCCCTGGCGGGCGTAGTGCAGCTGGGTAACGCATTTGCCAGCGACGGCGCGTTTGGGCGTCAGCAGGCCGCTGAAGCGCAGCTCATCGAGACCGTCGTCGGCCAGCCGCGCTTTGGTATAGGCCGAGCTGCGTTCGCTGAGCGGCGCGCAGTCGTTACGCGCGTCGATCCACGGCTGGCGCAGCTTTGCCAGCCCCTGGCGGACATCAATGCTAATATCCGGGTCGCCATACGGCCCGGAGGTGTCATACACCGGGATCGGTTCGTTGGTTTCGTACCGGGGGTTATCTTTATCGCCGCCGACGAGAGTTGGGCTGAGCTGAATTTCACGCATCGGGACGCGGATATCCGCTTGTGAGCCGTGAACATAGATGCGGCGTGAATTAGGAAAAGCGGTACCCGCCAGCGTATCAATGAATCGCTGCGCGTGCTCGCGTTGTTCCCGACGGGTTAGTTTGGTAGTAGACATAGCGCATTCCAGTTAAAAAAGGACATGGCTTGTCAGACGACGGATGGAGTAACAGATGCGATCGGCCCTGACGGACTGACGCGAACAGCAGTTTACTCTTGTTCCCTTCGCAGGTATTAGCCTGATCAGGTTCCGCGGATCCCGAATTAACGGTCTCAGCCTTTTCCACGTTAGCCTGCGCATGGAAAATAGGCACTCCGACAAGATGAAATCCCTCCGCAGAGGGATAATGTACGTAAATTACGCGTTAACGGTTCACAACTCAAGCGGTCGGCGCAATATTATCGCGCACGTCATTGCTCAGGTTATGGGCGACAGCTAGGGCGATCAGTTTATCTTCCAGCGCGAAACGCGCCTCCAGCGACTCGCCGATATCCGACAGCGCCTGCTGAAATTCAAGATAGTTATCGTGATCGATGGCGTTTTCGAGGCAGGTATCGTAGTAGTCCATCATCTGCTGGGTATTGGCTTCCAGCTGCGGGTAAAGCCGGGTGGCGGCTAAAAGAGGGGTATCGCCTTCCATTTCGCCAATAATGCGTTCATAAATACTAAAATGACCGGATGAGAGGTAATCCACCAGACTTTGGCAAAAGTCATCCAGCGCCTTTTCGTTTAGCCGCATAAACGACTCTTTGCCCGGTTTCAGGCCAACCAGGTTGTAGTAAGCCACGAGCAGATGCTTACGCACTTGTAGCCAGCGATCGACCAGTTCATTACTACCGCCAACGCGCTCCGTCAGATTTTCCAGCTGGTTTAGCATGATTGACTCCGCTAGTTTTGATTTAAATCTGCTCACCAAAATGTAAATATAATGTTAACAACATGCCAGTGAAGCAAAGGTAGTGCAATAGATATGGATCGTATTATTGAAAAATTAGATCGCGGCTGGTGGGTTGTCAGTCACGAACAAAAATTATGGTTGCCTGGTGGAGAATTACCACATGGCGAAGCGGTTAATTTCGATCTTGTCGGCCAGCATGCGCTGCATATTGGCGAGTGGCAGGGCGAGTCCGTGTGGATGGTGCGCCAGGATCGTCGCCATGACATGGGATCGTTGCGCCAGGTGCTGGATCAGGATCCGGGACTCTTCCAGCTGGCTGGGCGGGGGATCCAGCTCGCCGAATTTTATCGCTCGCATAAATTTTGCGGTTACTGCGGCCACCCGATGCATGCCAGCAAAAGCGAATGGGCGATGCTGTGCAGCCACTGCCGCGAACGTTACTACCCGCAAATTGCCCCCTGCATTATCGTGGCAATCCGTCGCGACGATGCGATCCTGCTGGCGCAACATACGCGCCATCGCAACGGCGTGCACACCGTGCTGGCCGGCTTTGTCGAGGTCGGCGAAACCCTTGAGCAGGCGGTGGCTCGCGAGGTGATGGAGGAGAGCGGTATTCGGGTAAAAAATCTGCGTTACGTGACCTCTCAGCCATGGCCGTTCCCGCAGTCGCTGATGACCGCCTTTATGGCGGATTACGCAGATGGCGAGATCGTGGTCGACAAAAAAGAGTTACTGACCGCGGACTGGTATCGCTATGACGACCTGCCGCTTCTGCCGCCGCCGGGGACAGTGGCGCGGCGGCTAATCGAAGATACCGTCGCGATGTGTCGGGCAGAGTTCGAGTGACATGTTACACTGGGCGTATCAACGCTAAAGGAATGTAAAAATGACCGAACTGAAGAACGATCGTTACCTGCGCGCGCTGCTGCGTCAGCCGGTTGATGTCACCCCGGTGTGGATGATGCGCCAGGCGGGCCGCTATTTACCGGAGTACAAAGCCACCCGTGCGCAAGCGGGCGACTTTATGTCGCTGTGTAAAAATGCCGAGCTGGCCTGCGAAGTGACGCTCCAGCCGCTGCGCCGTTACCCGCTGGACGCGGCGATCCTCTTTTCGGACATCCTGACCATCCCGGACGCCATGGGGCTGGGGCTGTACTTTGAAGCTGGCGAAGGTCCGCGCTTCACCTCGCCGGTAAAAAGTAAAGCCGACGTCGACAAGCTGCCGATCCCGGATCCGGAGCAGGAGCTGGGCTATGTAATGAACGCCGTGCGCACCATTCGCCGCGAACTGAAAGGCGAAGTGCCGCTGATCGGTTTTTCCGGTAGTCCATGGACGCTGGCTACGTACATGGTGGAGGGCGGCAGCAGCAAGGCCTTCACCGTGATTAAAAAGATGATGTACGCCGAGCCGCAGGCGCTGCATGCGCTGCTGGATAAGCTGGCGAAGAGCGTTACCCTGTATCTCAACGCGCAGATCAAAGCCGGCGCGCAGTCGGTGATGATTTTTGACACCTGGGGCGGGGTGCTGACCGGCCGCGACTATCAGCAGTTCTCCCTTTACTACATGCATAAGATCGTCGATGGCCTGCTGCGGGAAAACGAAGGCCGCCGCGTGCCGGTGACCCTGTTCACCAAAGGCGGTGGTCAGTGGCTGGAAGCGATGGCGGAGACCGGCTGCGATGCGTTGGGTCTCGACTGGACCACCGATATTGCTGATGCCCGCCGTCGCGTGGGTAACAAAGTAGCGCTGCAGGGCAATATGGATCCGTCGATGCTCTATGCGTCCGCCCCGCGTATTGAAGAAGAAGTGGCGACCATTCTTGCCGGCTTTGGCCAGGGGGAAGGCCACGTCTTTAACCTTGGACACGGTATTCATCAGGACGTTGACCCCGAGCATGCGGGCGTCTTTGTTGAGGCTGTGCACCGTCTGTCCGCACCCTATCACCAGTAGGAGATAAGCCCTATGGATTTAGCCGCACTACGTACCCAACAGCAACAGTTAGCCGCGTCGGTAGAGCGTGCGGATCGACTGGATCGCGACCCGCCGGCGTTGATCGGCGGCGCGGACGTCGGGTTTGAGCAGGAAGGGGAGATCACCCGGGCTGCGATGGTGCTGCTGACCTGGCCTGAGCTTGAGCTGGTGGAGTATCAGGTGGCGCGGGTCGCCACCTCTATGCCCTATATTCCCGGCTTTCTCTCGTTTCGCGAAACGCCTGCGCTGCTGGCGGCGTGGGAGCAGCTTTCGCAAAAACCGGACCTGCTCTTCGTTGACGGACACGGCATTTCTCATCCCCGGAGATTGGGCGTCGCCAGCCATTTTGGCCTGATGATTGATGTGCCGACTATCGGAGTGGCGAAAAAACGCCTGTGCGGCAAAATCGGCGACCTGGGTGATGAGCCTGGCGCGCTGGCCCCGCTGATGGATAAAAATGAGCAACTGGCCTGGGTCTGGCGCAGCAAAGTGCGCTGCAACCCGCTGTTTATTAGCACCGGCCACCGGGTAGGCATGGACAGCGCTTTAATGTGGGTTGAGCGTTGCATGCGAGGCTACCGTCTGCCCGAGCCGACGCGCTGGGCCGATGCGGTGGCGTCCCGTCGTCCGTCGTTTGTGCGTTGGCAAGCAAATCACAGCTGATTCAGGTACACTGCGCCTAATTTCTGACTTCGAGAATTCATCATGTTACAAAACCCGATTCACCTGCGCCTGGAGAAGCTGGAAAGCTGGCAGCATGTCACTTTTATGGCCTGCCTGTGCGAACGTATGTATCCCAACTACGCGATGTTCTGCAAGCAAACCGAGTTTGGCGACGGCCTGCTTTATCGTCGTATCCTGGACCTGATCTGGGAAACGCTGACGGTTAAAGATGCGAAGGTGAATTTCGACAGCCAGCTGGAGAAGCTGGAAGAGGCGATCCCGGCGGCAGATGATTTCGACATGTACGGTGTCTATCCGGCCATAGACGCTTGCGTGGCGTTGAGTGAACTGATTCATTCTCGTCTGAGCGGCGAAACGCTCGAGCACGCGATCGAGGTGAGCAAGACCTCCATCACCACCGTGGCGATGCTGGAAATGACCCAGGAAGGTCGCGAAATGACCGACGAAGAGTTGAAAGCGAATCCGGCGGTAGAGCAGGAATGGGATATTCAGTGGGAAATTTTCCGCCTGCTGGCCGACTGTGAAGAGCGTGATCTTGAGCTGATAAAAGGCCTGCGCGCGGACCTGCGCGAGGCTGGCGAGAGCAATATTGGTATAAATTTTCAGCAGTGAGACCAGAAAACGTGATTTACCGCCTGAATTGTAGCGTCTGAAGGCTTCCATTCCGCCCCCCGTCTGGTCTACATTTGGAGGGCGAAAAAAAGTGGCTATCGGTGCGTGTATGCAGGAGGGTGCTTTTTTGGCATTTCCGTCGCACTCGATGCTTAGCAAGCGATAAACACATTGTAAGGATAACTTATGAACAAGACTCAACTGATTGATGTAATTGCGGACAAAGCTGACCTGTCCAAAGCACAGGCTAAAGCTGCCCTGGAATCTACCCTGGCTGCAATTACTGAGTCTCTGAAAGAAGGTGATGCTGTTCAACTGGTTGGTTTCGGTACCTTCAAAGTGAACCACCGCGCTGAGCGTACTGGCCGCAACCCGCAGACCGGTAAAGAGATCAAAATCGCTGCAGCTAACGTGCCGGCATTTGTTTCTGGCAAAGCACTGAAAGACGCAGTTAAGTAAGACCGCGTGGCAGTGAACAGTTTTATCGAAGGGGCTATTAAGCCCCTTTTGTCTGTCTGGCGCCGGCCTCTGGCGCTGGCGGGCATCCTGTTGCTGACTGCCTGCAGCCACGACACGTCGCTACCGCCGTTTACCGCCAGCGGATATGCGGACAATCAGGGAGCGATGCGCATCTGGCGTAAAGATTCTGGCGATGAAGTCCATCTTCTCGCCGCCTTCAGCCCGTGGCGTCACGGGGACACCTCGACCAGCGAATATCGCTGGCAGGGCGATCAACTGGCGCTTATCGAACTCAATGTCTATGGCAAACCGCCGGAACATATTCGCGCCCGTTTCGACGCGCAGGGCGATCTGAGCTTTATGCAACGGGAAGTGGACGGGCAGAAGCAGCAGCTCTCCAGCGACCAGGTCGCGCTATATCGTTATCGCGCCGAACAGATCCGCCAGACCAGCGACGCCCTCCGCCAGGGGCGGGTCGTCCTGCGGCAGGGGCGCTGGAACGCTGCCGCGCATACCGTGCTGACCTGCGAAGGGCAGACGGTTACGCCCGACCTCGATAGCCGGGCCCTGGCGCACATTGAACGCCGCCAGAGCCACGCTTCCGCCGCTGTGAGCATTGCCTGGCTGGAGGCGCCGGAAGGCTCTCAACTGCTGCTGGTCGCCAATGAAAACTTCTGCACCTGGCAGCCGACGGAAAAAAGCTTCTAACCTTTACCAGTGGTTCATGCCCATATGACCGCCGGCGCTACCGCGACAGCCGCCATATCCCATTCCTGCGCCGCGGGGAACGCCTGCCTCAGCCAGGGCGATATCAAACTTCACCCGCTGCTGATCCAGCTTCTGGCGTAAGCCTTCCATCTCCTGAGCGACAGCTTCAATCTTCCCGCTGTCCGGCTTTTGCGCCGTGAGCAGCGCATTGTACTCATAGCGTTTGGACTGCAGCTGCTGGCGCAGGGCGCTGGTTTGCGCATAGTAATCGTTATGCAGCTTTTGCACGGTAGCCTGCTGCTCCTGGGTCAGCTGACTGTAGCCCTGGTTGCCCATCCCGTTATTGTTGCCCCAGTGGTGGTTGGCCCAGGCCGCGTTGCTGGCGAAGGTCAGCGCGGCAAAGGTAACGAGGGCGAGAGGTAAGGTACGGTTCCGTTTCATGGCATTTTCTCCTGTGTGGTTTCCCTCGGTATTGCATCTTCCATGCCAGTCTGAAAAAGCCCGTCTGTGTCGGCCTGCCGAAGCCTTTGCCGAGGAGAGCGAGTAAAAATGACCCGTTCCGCCAGGGTCAGGCGAGTCATTTTTACTCGCTTAAGCGCAGGCGATATGTTTGAGAGCAGGATTGGCCGCGCGGAAACATGGCATGATTTCTGCTGAAGGAGCCTGCAGATAGTGAAAAAGAGATGACAAGGACTCGCCGATGAAGATCAAATCTCTCTCCCGGGACGCCGCCGCTGGCGCGCTGAGCTGGCTGCTGACCGGCACGGTTGTGCTGCTGGTCATGCTGTTCTCCGCGATGATCGTCCGCGACTACGGTCGCGAGACGACCGCTGCCCGACAAACCATTGAAGAGAAAGGGAGCGTGCTGATCCGCGCGCTGGAGTCCGGCACGCGCGTCGGGATGGGGATGCGTATGCATCATGCGCAGCTGCAGGCCCTGCTGGAAGAGATGGCCTGGCAACCGGGCGTCCTGTGGTTCGCGGTGACCGATGAAAACGGTAAAATTATCGCCCATAGCGATCCGCAGCAGGTGGGTAAAACGCTGTATAGCCCGGCGCAGATGCGTGCGTTAGCGGTTGGCGAACAGGCCCGCTGGCGCCGGCTTAGCGAACCGCAGCCGGCGCTGGAGATCTATCGCCATTTTCGCCCGCTTAATCCGGCCCGCGGCCACCATATGGGAATGATGAACCGCGGCAATAGCGCCCTGGCTCAGGCCACCGTCCCGCAGGTAATTTTTATCGCCTTTGATAGCCGCGAGCTGGATGCCGCGCAGGCCCGCGGGCAGCGGAATATGGCCATCATGCTGGGTGCCGCCGCGCTGGTGATAGCGGCGACGATCCTCGCTCAGTTCTGGTTCCGCCGCTATCGTCGCTCGCGGAAACAGCTGCTGGAGGCGATGGCCCGCAAGGAAAAGCTGGTGGCGCTTGGCCATCTGGCGGCGGGGGTCGCGCACGAGATCCGCAACCCGCTCTCGTCGATTAAAGGGCTGGCGAAATATTTTGCCGAGCGCACGTCGCCTGGCGGCGAGTCGCATCAGTTAGCCCAGGTGATGGCCAAAGAGGCTGATCGCCTGAACCGGGTGGTCAGCGAGCTGCTGGAGCTGGTCCGGCCCGCCCATCTAAACTACCAGACAGTCGATATCAACGCGCTTATCCGCCACTCATTGCAGTTGGTAAGCCAGGATGCGCAGAGCCGCGGGATCGCGCTGCAATTTACTCCGCGACCTGAGTTAACCACGATCAGCGCCGACCCCGATCGCCTGAATCAGGTGCTGTTGAATCTGTACCTGAATGCAATGCAGGCGATTGGCCGTGACGGCGTCATTCGCGTAACAGCAAGCGAAGCCGATCGTCAGCGGGTGAAAATCGTCGTCACGGATAGCGGTAAGGGGATGAGCGATGAAGAGTTACAGGCTATCTTCACGCCGTATTTCACCACCAAGGCGGACGGCACCGGGCTGGGGCTGGCCGTAGTGCAGAATATTATCGAACAACATGGCGGGACGATCCGCGCCGAAAGTCAGCCGGGAGCTGGAGCGATATTTACGCTTTGGTTACCGGTGGATGCTCAACGGAGGGAAGATGAGCAGCGATAAAGTACAGATTCTGGTCGTTGATGATGACATCAGCCACTGCACGATCCTGCAGGCGCTGCTGCGCGGCTGGGGCTATCAGGTGGGGTTGGCTCACAACGGCCTGCAGGCGCTGGAGCAGATCCATCAGCAGGTCTTCGACCTGGTGCTGTGCGATATCCGTATGGCGGAGATGGACGGTATCGCAACGTTAAAAGAGATTAAGGCCTATAACCCGGCGATACCGGTGCTGATCATGACGGCGTTTTCCAGCGTCGGTACGGCGGTAGAAGCTATTAAGTCCGGGGCGCTGGATTATCTGGTTAAACCGCTGGATTTTGACACCCTGCAGCAGACGCTGGTTCAGGCATTGGCGCACACCCGGCAGAGCGAGAGCGACCCCAGCGTTGCGACGGATTCACGGTGGGGCATGATTGGCGACAGCCCGGCGATGCAGGCGCTTCTTAACGATATTACGCTGGTGGCCCCTTCGGACGCGACGGTGCTGATTTATGGGGAGTCGGGAACCGGTAAGGAGCTGGTGGCGCACGCCATCCACGCCTGCAGCGAGCGTCGTGACAAGCCGTTGGTCACGCTCAACTGCGCGGCGCTGAATGAGTCACTGCTGGAGTCGGAACTCTTCGGCCATGAAAAAGGGGCGTTTACCGGGGCGGATCGGCGGCGGGAAGGACGCTTTGTCGAAGCGGATGGCGGCACGCTGTTTCTTGATGAGATAGGCGATATCTCGCCAGTGATGCAGGTCCGCTTGCTGCGGGCAATTCAGGAGCGGGAGGTGCAGCGGGTCGGCAGCAACCAGACGCTTGCCGTTGATGTGCGGCTTATCGCCGCCACCCATCGTAATCTGGCGGAGGAGGTGAGCGCCGGGCGTTTTCGCCAGGATCTCTATTACCGCCTGAATGTCGTAACTATTGATATGCCGCCGCTGCGCCGGCGACGGGAAGATATTCCGCAGCTGGCGCAGCATTTTCTCAAACGCTATACCGAACGCAATCGTAAGACGGTAAAAGGGTTCACGCCACAGGCGATGGACCTGCTGATCCACTACCCCTGGCCGGGCAATATTCGCGAGCTGGAAAACGCGGTGGAGCGGGCGGTGGTGCTACTGACCGGAAACTATATCTCTGAGCGAGAACTGCCCCTGGCGATCGCCGGTACGCCGCTGCCATCAGGCGGGAGCGAGGAGGGAGGAATTCAGCCGTTAGTGGAAGTGGAGAAAGAGGTGATTCTGGCGGCGCTGGAAAAAACGGGCGGCAACAAAACTGAAGCCGCCCGTCAGTTAGGCATTACGCGCAAAACGCTGCTGGCGAAACTTAGCCGTTAGCCTTTTCACGTTCGATGGCGCGCCAGCCGATATCGCTACGGCTAAAGCTACCGTCCCAGCGAATGTCGGTCAGCAGCTGATAGGCGCGCTGCTGCGCCTGCGCTACGGAGTCACCCAGCGCGGTGACGCACAGCACGCGCCCGCCGTTGGTGACCACGCGCTGGTCGTCAGACAGTTTGGTGCCGGCGTGGAAGACCTTACCGTCTGCGACTTCCTGCTGCGGCAGGCCGTAGATCTCATCGCCCGTATTGTAGCTGCCCGGATAGCCGCCGGCGGCAACCACCACGCCCAGCGACGCGCGGTCATCCCACTCGGAGGTTTTCTCGTCCAGCTTGCCCGCGCAGGCGGCGAGGCACAGCTCGACCAGGTCGGACTTCATGCGCAGCATGATCGGTTGGGTTTCCGGGTCGCCAAAGCGGCAGTTGAACTCAATCACCTTCGGGTTGCCCTGCTTGTCGATCATCAGACCGGCGTAGAGGAAACCGGTATAGGTGTTGCCTTCAGCGGCCATGCCTTTCACGGTTGGCCAGATAATCCGCTCCATGGTGCGCTGGTGGACTTCGTCAGTAACCACCGGTGCCGGGGAGTACGCCCCCATCCCGCCGGTGTTCGGGCCGGTATCGCCGTTGCCGACGCGCTTGTGATCCTGGCTGGTGGCCATCGGCAGGACGTGCTCGCCGTCGACCATCACAATAAAGCTAGCCTCTTCGCCATCGAGGAACTCTTCAATCACGATGCGGTGGCCTGCGTCGCCAAAGGCGTTGCCGGCCAACATATCTTTGACCGCCGCTTCGGCTTCCTCGAGGGTCATCGCCACGATAACGCCTTTACCCGCCGCCAGACCGTCGGCTTTGATGACGATCGGCGCGCCTTTCTCGCGCAGATAAGCCAGCGCAGGCTCCACTTCGGTGAAGTTCTGGTATTCCGCCGTCGGAATATGATGACGGGCGAGAAAATCTTTGGTGAAGGCTTTTGAGCCTTCCAGCTGCGCGGCGCCTTCGGTTGGCCCGAAGATGTTCAGCCCGGCGGCACGGAACGCGTCGACCACGCCAATGACCAACGGCGCTTCCGGGCCAACGATGGTCAGATCGATGTTCTCATCCTGCGCGAAGCGAAGCAGCGCCGGAATATCGGTGACGCCGATGGCGACGTTTTGCAGCGACGGCTCCAGAGCGGTACCGGCGTTGCCCGGCGCGACATAGACGGTATCAACCAGCGGCGACTGAGCCGCTTTCCAGGCCAGCGCGTGCTCGCGCCCGCCGTTGCCGATTACTAATACTTTCATCTGCTGCTCCATGAATTAATGGCGGAAGTGGCGCATGTCGGTGAAGATCATGGCGATGCCGTGTTCGTCAGCGGCGGCAATCACTTCGTCGTCACGGATAGAGCCGCCCGGCTGAATAACGCAGGTGATGCCTACCGCGGCTGCGGCATCGATGCCGTCGCGGAACGGGAAGAAAGCGTCAGAGGCCATGGCGGAACCTTTCACTTCCAGACCTTCATCACCGGCTTTAATTCCGGCGATTTTCGCCGAGTAGACGCGGCTCATCTGACCGGCGCCTATGCCGATGGTCATATTATCTTTGGCATACACAATGGCGTTGGATTTGACGAATTTCGCCACTTTCCAGCAGAACAGCGCATCGCGCAGTTCCTGCTCGGTTGGCTGACGTTTGCTGACCACGCGCAGTTCACCTGCGGTGACCATGCCGAGATCGCGGTCCTGAACCAGCAGACCACCGTTAACGCGTTTGAAATCGAGGCCGGCAACGCGAGTATCCCACTGGCCGCAGGTCAGTACGCGGACGTTCTGCTTCGCGGCGGTGATTTTCAGCGCTTCTTCGCTGGCGGACGGCGCGATGATCACTTCGACGAACTGGCGAGAGATGATCGCCTGCGCGGTTTCAGCATCCAGCTCGCGGTTAAAGGCAATGATGCCGCCGAACGCGGAGGTCGGGTCGGTTTTGTAAGCGCGATCGTAGGCGTCAAGAATCGAGTCGCTGACGGCAACGCCGCACGGGTTGGCGTGCTTAACGATAACGCAGGCCGGCTCGTTGAACTCTTTTACACACTCCAGCGCCGCATCGGTATCGGCAATGTTGTTATAGGAGAGCGCTTTGCCCTGCAGCTGAGTGGCGGTCGCCACGGAGGCCTCTTTTACATTCTCTTCTATATAGAAAGCCGCCTGCTGGTGGCTGTTTTCGCCGTAGCGCATATCCTGCTTCTTAATGAAGTTCAGATTCAGGGTACGCGGGAAGCGGCCAGCGGCTTCTTTGCTTTCGCCGTGATAGGCCGGAACCATGCTGCCGAAGTAGTTGGCGATCATGCTGTCGTAAGCGGCGGTGTGTTCGAAGGCTTTAATGGCGAGGTCGAAGCGGGTGGCCAGCGTGAGGGAACCTTCGTTGGCGTCCATCTCATTAATGATGGCGTCGTAGTCGCTGCTCTTAACCACGATGGCGACATCTTTATGGTTCTTCGCTGCAGAGCGCACCATAGTCGGGCCGCCGATATCGATGTTTTCCACCGCGTCTTCCAGCGAGCACCCTTCACGAGCGACGGTCTGGGCGAACGGGTAAAGGTTCACGACAACCATATCGATAGGCGCGATACCGTGTTGCTGCATGATACCGTCATCCTGACCGCGACGACCGAGGATGCCGCCGTGTACTTTCGGATGCAGGGTCTTCACGCGTCCATCCATCATTTCCGGGAAACCGGTGTAGTCAGAGACTTCGGTAACCGGCAGGCCTTTATCTGCCAGCAGGCGAGCGGTGCCGCCGGTGGACAGCAGCTCGACACCACGAGCGGAAAGCGCCTGCGCGAATTCGACGATACCGGCCTTGTCAGAAACACTGAGCAGAGCGCGGCGGACTGGACGACGTTGTTGCATGGTATTAAATCCCCAGGATTTGAACATTACAGAGAGCGTTAGGTGAGCTTTTGCCTAAAAACTCACCTAACGCACCCAACCGGGCATCCGTGTCATAGCGCGGCATTGTAACGAAAACGTTTGCGCAACGCTCGCGAATTTTTATGTTTCTCTCCAGGCCGGTGATTCTCCTTCTATATAGCTGGCGATCCATGGGGCTAGCGGTCATGTTTTTACGCTCTCTTGTGGATAATTCTGTGTGTAACGAGGTATAAAGCGGGGTTTTGCTGGGGAATGCAGCAGTCAGTCATTTTTCTGCCATTTTTCTATTGCGGACGCTCGAGAACTCCCTATAATGCGCCTCCATCGACACGGCGGATGTGAATCACTTCACACAAACAGCCGGTTCGGTTGCAGAGAAAAATCCTGAAAAACGGGTTGACTCTGAAAGAGGAAAGCGTAATATACGCCACCTCGCGACAGAGCGCTAAAGCGCGTCGCAACTGCTCTTTAACAATTTATCAGACAATCTGTGTGGGCACTCAAAGTGACATGGATTCTTAACGTCCTCGGACGAAAAATGAATACCAAGTCTCAAGAGTGAACACGTAATTCATTACGAAGTTTAATTCTTTGAGCATCAAACTTAAATTGAAGAGTTTGATCATGGCTCAGATTGAACGCTGGCGGCAGGCCTAACACATGCAAGTCGAGCGGTAGCACAGAGAGCTTGCTCTCGGGTGACGAGCGGCGGACGGGTGAGTAATGTCTGGGAAACTGCCTGATGGAGGGGGATAACTACTGGAAACGGTAGCTAATACCGCATAATGTCGCAAGACCAAAGTGGGGGACCTTCGGGCCTCATGCCATCAGATGTGCCCAGATGGGATTAGCTAGTAGGTGGGGTAACGGCTCACCTAGGCGACGATCCCTAGCTGGTCTGAGAGGATGACCAGCCACACTGGAACTGAGACACGGTCCAGACTCCTACGGGAGGCAGCAGTGGGGAATATTGCACAATGGGCGCAAGCCTGATGCAGCCATGCCGCGTGTGTGAAGAAGGCCTTCGGGTTGTAAAGCACTTTCAGCGGGGAGGAAGGCGGTGAGGTTAATAACCTCTCGATTGACGTTACCCGCAGAAGAAGCACCGGCTAACTCCGTGCCAGCAGCCGCGGTAATACGGAGGGTGCAAGCGTTAATCGGAATTACTGGGCGTAAAGCGCACGCAGGCGGTCTGTCAAGTCGGATGTGAAATCCCCGGGCTCAACCTGGGAACTGCATTCGAAACTGGCAGGCTAGAGTCTTGTAGAGGGGGGTAGAATTCCAGGTGTAGCGGTGAAATGCGTAGAGATCTGGAGGAATACCGGTGGCGAAGGCGGCCCCCTGGACAAAGACTGACGCTCAGGTGCGAAAGCGTGGGGAGCAAACAGGATTAGATACCCTGGTAGTCCACGCCGTAAACGATGTCGATTTGGAGGTTGTGCCCTTGAGGCGTGGCTTCCGGAGCTAACGCGTTAAATCGACCGCCTGGGGAGTACGGCCGCAAGGTTAAAACTCAAATGAATTGACGGGGGCCCGCACAAGCGGTGGAGCATGTGGTTTAATTCGATGCAACGCGAAGAACCTTACCTGGTCTTGACATCCACAGAACTTTCCAGAGATGGATTGGTGCCTTCGGGAACTGTGAGACAGGTGCTGCATGGCTGTCGTCAGCTCGTGTTGTGAAATGTTGGGTTAAGTCCCGCAACGAGCGCAACCCTTATCCTTTGTTGCCAGCGGTCCGGCCGGGAACTCAAAGGAGACTGCCAGTGATAAACTGGAGGAAGGTGGGGATGACGTCAAGTCATCATGGCCCTTACGACCAGGGCTACACACGTGCTACAATGGCATATACAAAGAGAAGCGACCTCGCGAGAGCAAGCGGACCTCATAAAGTATGTCGTAGTCCGGATTGGAGTCTGCAACTCGACTCCATGAAGTCGGAATCGCTAGTAATCGTAGATCAGAATGCTACGGTGAATACGTTCCCGGGCCTTGTACACACCGCCCGTCACACCATGGGAGTGGGTTGCAAAAGAAGTAGGTAGCTTAACCTTCGGGAGGGCGCTTACCACTTTGTGATTCATGACTGGGGTGAAGTCGTAACAAGGTAACCGTAGGGGAACCTGCGGTTGGATCACCTCCTTACCTTAAAGAACCTGCCTTTGTAGTGCTCACACAGATTGTCTGATGAACGTAAAGAAGCAAGGCGTCTTGCGATTGAGACTTCAGTGTCCCCTTCGTCTAGAGGCCCAGGACACCGCCCTTTCACGGCGGTAACAGGGGTTCGAATCCCCTAGGGGACGCCACTTGCTGGTTCGTGAGTGAAAGACGCGTGCCGAACTATCTCAAAACTCATCTTCGGGTGACGTTTGAGATATTTGCTCTTTAAAAATCTGGATCAAGCTGAAAATTGAAACGACACACAGTTAATGTGTGTTCGAGTCTCTCAAATTTTCGCAATCAGAAGTGAAACATCTTCGGGTTGTGAGGTTAAGCGACTAAGCGTACACGGTGGATGCCCTGGCAGTCAGAGGCGATGAAGGACGTGCTAATCTGCGAAAAGCGTCGGTAAGGTGATATGAACCGTTATAACCGGCGATGTCCGAATGGGGAAACCCAGTGCAATTCGTTGCACTATCGTTAACTGAATACATAGGTTAACGAGGCGAACCGGGGGAACTGAAACATCTAAGTACCCCGAGGAAAAGAAATCAACCGAGATTCCCCCAGTAGCGGCGAGCGAACGGGGAGCAGCCCAGAGTCTGAATCAGCTTGTGTGTTAGTGGAACGGTCTGGAAAGTCCGACGGTACAGGGTGATAGTCCCGTACACCAAAATGCACAGGCTGTGAACTCGAAGAGTAGGGCGGGACACGTGGTATCCTGTCTGAATATGGGGGGACCATCCTCCAAGGCTAAATACTCCTGACTGACCGATAGTGAACCAGTACCGTGAGGGAAAGGCGAAAAGAACCCCGGCGAGGGGAGTGAAAAAGAACCTGAAACCGTGTACGTACAAGCAGTGGGAGCACCTTCGGGTGTGACTGCGTACCTTTTGTATAATGGGTCAGCGACTTATATTCTGTAGCAAGGTTAACCGTATAGGGGAGCCGCAGGGAAACCGAGTCTTAACTGGGCGTTAAGTTGCAGGGTATAGACCCGAAACCCGGTGATCTAGCCATGGGCAGGTTGAAGGTTGGGTAACACTAACTGGAGGACCGAACCGACTAATGTTGAAAAATTAGCGGATGACTTGTGGCTGGGGGTGAAAGGCCAATCAAACCGGGAGATAGCTGGTTCTCCCCGAAAGCTATTTAGGTAGCGCCTCGTGAACTCATCTTCGGGGGTAGAGCACTGTTTCGGCTAGGGGGTCATCCCGACTTACCAACCCGATGCAAACTACGAATACCGAAGAATGTTATCACGGGAGACACACGGCGGGTGCTAACGTCCGTCGTGAAGAGGGAAACAACCCAGACCGCCAGCTAAGGTCCCAAAGTCATGGTTAAGTGGGAAACGATGTGGGAAGGCACAGACAGCCAGGATGTTGGCTTAGAAGCAGCCATCATTTAAAGAAAGCGTAATAGCTCACTGGTCGAGTCGGCCTGCGCGGAAGATGTAACGGGGCTAAACCATGCACCGAAGCTGCGGCAGCGACACTATGTGTTGTTGGGTAGGGGAGCGTTCTGTAAGCCTGCGAAGGTGTGCTGTGAGGCATGCTGGAGGTATCAGAAGTGCGAATGCTGACATAAGTAACGATAAAGCGGGTGAAAAGCCCGCTCGCCGGAAGACCAAGGGTTCCTGTCCAACGTTAATCGGGGCAGGGTGAGTCGACCCCTAAGGCGAGGCCGAAAGGCGTAGTCGATGGGAAACAGGTTAATATTCCTGTACTTGGTGTTACTGCGAAGGGGGGACGGAGAAGGCTATGTTAGCCGGGCGACGGTTGTCCCGGTTTAAGCATGTAGGCTGATTGTCCAGGCAAATCCGGATAATCAAGGCTGAGGTGTGATGACGAGGCACTACGGTGCTGAAGTAACAAATGCCCTGCTTCCAGGAAAAGCCTCTAAGCATCAGGTAACATCAAATCGTACCCCAAACCGACACAGGTGGTCAGGTAGAGAATACCAAGGCGCTTGAGAGAACTCGGGTGAAGGAACTAGGCAAAATGGTGCCGTAACTTCGGGAGAAGGCACGCTGGTGTGTAGGTGAAGTCCCTGCGGATGGAGCTGAGACCAGTCGAAGATACCAGCTGGCTGCAACTGTTTATTAAAAACACAGCACTGTGCAAACACGAAAGTGGACGTATACGGTGTGACGCCTGCCCGGTGCCGGAAGGTTAATTGATGGGGTTATCCGTAAGGAGAAGCTCTTGATCGAAGCCCCGGTAAACGGCGGCCGTAACTATAACGGTCCTAAGGTAGCGAAATTCCTTGTCGGGTAAGTTCCGACCTGCACGAATGGCGTAATGATGGCCAGGCTGTCTCCACCCGAGACTCAGTGAAATTGAACTCGCTGTGAAGATGCAGTGTACCCGCGGCAAGACGGAAAGACCCCGTGAACCTTTACTATAGCTTGACACTGAACATTGAGCCTTGATGTGTAGGATAGGTGGGAGGCTTTGAAGCGTGGACGCCAGTCTGCGTGGAGCCAACCTTGAAATACCACCCTTTAATGTTTGATGTTCTAACGTTGGCCCCTGACCGGGGTTGCGGACAGTGTCTGGTGGGTAGTTTGACTGGGGCGGTCTCCTCCCAAAGCGTAACGGAGGAGCACGAAGGTTAGCTAATCCTGGTCGGACATCAGGAGGTTAGTGCAATGGCATAAGCTAGCTTGACTGCGAGCGTGACGGCGCGAGCAGGTGCGAAAGCAGGTCATAGTGATCCGGTGGTTCTGAATGGAAGGGCCATCGCTCAACGGATAAAAGGTACTCCGGGGATAACAGGCTGATACCGCCCAAGAGTTCATATCGACGGCGGTGTTTGGCACCTCGATGTCGGCTCATCACATCCTGGGGCTGAAGTAGGTCCCAAGGGTATGGCTGTTCGCCATTTAAAGTGGTACGCGAGCTGGGTTTAGAACGTCGTGAGACAGTTCGGTCCCTATCTGCCGTGGGCGCTGGAGAATTGAGGGGGGCTGCTCCTAGTACGAGAGGACCGGAGTGGACGCATCACTGGTGTTCGGGTTGTCATGCCAATGGCACTGCCCGGTAGCTAAATGCGGAAGAGATAAGTGCTGAAAGCATCTAAGCACGAAACTTGCCCCGAGATGAGTTCTCCCTGAGACTATAAGTCTCCTGAAGGAACGTTAAGACGATGACGTTGATAGGCCGGGTGTGTAAGCGCAGCGATGCGTTGAGCTAACCGGTACTAATGAACCGTGAGGCTTAACCTTACAACGCCGAAGATGTTTTGGCGGATTTGAGAGAATTTTCAGCTCTGATACAGATTAATCGATACGTTGGTGAAACGTGTTGATAAAACAGAATTTGCCTGGCGGCACTAGCGCGGTGGTCCCACCTGACCCCATGCCGAACTCAGAAGTGAAACGCCGTAGCGCCGATGGTAGTGTGGGGTCTCCCCATGTGAGAGTAGGGAACTGCCAGGCATCAAACAAGTGAAGAGCCCATCCTGCCGGATGGGCTTTTTGCGTTTCTGTCGTCCGGCCAGCGTGCGGGTATGTCCCCCCGGTGGCGCTGCGCTTACCGGGGCTACAGATCCTCGGCCACCTGCTGGCCGAGGGGACATCAATGCCGCAAAGTTACCGACGTCAATCGTAGTCTGCTTCAGCCTGCTGCTCATACATCAAATTCAATAACGGATACGGTTGCCCCAGATCGTCCGTTTCAGAGCGCCCTGTCACCCTAAAACCCATCTTCTGATAAAACCCGACCGCTTGTTCATTCTGCTCATTTACATTGGTCGTCAGCTTCGGCGTTAACGACAGCGCATGCTCAATCAGCAACTTCCCCACGCCACAGCCGCGGACATCCGGATCGACGAACAGCGCATCCATATGTTCTCCGGTCAGCAGCATAAAGGCGATCGGCTGGTCTTCCGTATTAACCGCCACCCACAGCGGAGCCTCCGGTAAAAATGCGCGTACCATCTCCTCCAGCTCCTTTCGATACGCTTTTGTCAGAAAATCATGCGTGGCGTCGACCGACCGACACCAGATCGCAGTCAGTTTATCCCCTTCATCAGGCCGGGAACGGCGGATGTTAATAACCATACTTTCTCCTTTTCTACATTCTTATATTCTAACTCAACAAGCGCCGTGAAATTTTCTCACCGTGAACATGCAGACTCGACATTCACCCGATTCCTGGTTATCTTCAGCTATCTGGATGTCTAAACGTTTATACGTATGCTATGAGGTAATACAGTTATGCCAATTCGGGTGCAGGACGAGCTGCCAGCCGTCAATTTCTTGCGCAATGAAAACGTCTTCGTAATGACGACAACACGTGCAACGACTCAGGAAATCCGCCCCCTGAAGGTGTTAATCCTCAACCTGATGCCGAAGAAAATCGAGACGGAAAACCAGTTCCTGCGTCTGCTATCAAACTCTCCGCTGCAGGTGGATATCCAGTTATTACGTATCGATGCGCGCGAGTCGCGTAATACCCCTGCGGAGCATCTGAATAACTTTTACTGTAATTTCGATGAGATCTGCGATCAGAACTTTGACGGCCTGATTGTTACCGGCGCTCCTTTAGGCCTGGTTGAGTTTAACGATGTTGCTTACTGGCCGCAGATCAAACAGGTGCTGGAGTGGGCCAAGGATCACGTCACTTCGACGCTGTTCGTCTGTTGGGCGGTTCAGGCCGCGCTGAACATTCTGTACGGCATTCCCAAGCAGACCCGCGCCGAAAAGATTTCCGGCGTCTATGAACACCATATTCTTCATCCGCACGCCTTACTGACCCGCGGTTTCGACGACTCTTTCCTGGCCCCGCACTCACGCTATGCTGATTTTCCGGCCGGACTTATTCGCGACTATACCGATCTCGAGATCCTCGCGGAGACGGAAGAGGGCGATGCGTATTTGTTCGCCAGCAAAGATAAGCGCATCGCCTTTGTCACCGGCCACCCGGAGTACGATGCCAATACCCTGGCAAGCGAATATTTCCGCGATGTGGAAGCCGGTTTGAACCCTGAGATACCTCATAACTATTTCCCACAAAACGACCCGCAGAACAAACCGCGCGCCACCTGGCGCAGCCACGGCAATCTGCTGTTCGCTAACTGGCTTAACTATTACGTCTACCAGATTACGCCATACGATCTGCGTCATATGAATCCGACGCTGGAATAATACTCTACGTGAGACGATCCTAAAGCGTTTCAGCATTTTGCCTCTGGCACCTTCGGGTGCCTTTTTTATTTCCGAAATTCACTTCATACGCGAGGATAACTTTAATTTCATTGTTATCAATGTGTTAATGATAAATTAAAATTAAAATGGAAATTGTTTTTGATTTTGGAAATTAATTGAGTAGTCTTAATTGTGCTGAGCGAAAACTGCACAACGATCTTTCGCTCGCTTCCAGCGGATCAACCAAGAGGAGCAGCACAATGACGCAGCAGGCGACAATCACCGATGAACTGGCCTTTAGTCAGCCCTATGGCGAGCAGGAGAAGCAGATCTTAACGCCTGAGGCGGTAGAATTTCTGACGGAACTGGTGAGCCGCTTTACGCCGGCGCGCAATAAGCTGCTGGCCGCTCGTTTGCAGCAACAGCAGGCTATTGACGACGGGCAGCTTCCGGATTTTATTTCGGAAACTGCTTCCATTAGAAATGGCGACTGGACTATTCGCGGTATCCCGGCTGATTTGCAGGATCGCCGCGTGGAAATCACCGGCCCCGTCGAGCGCAAGATGGTCATTAACGCGCTGAATGCCAACGTCAAAGTCTTTATGGCGGACTTTGAGGATTCGCTGGCGCCTGACTGGCGCAAAGTCATTGATGGTCAAATCAACCTGCGCGATGCCGTGAACGGAACCATCAGCTACACCAACGAGGCCGGCAAAATCTATCAGTTGCAGCCCAATCCCGCTGTGCTGGTATGCCGTGTGCGCGGCCTGCATCTGCCGGAAAAGCATGTGACCTGGCGTAATGAGGCCATCCCCGGCAGCCTGTTCGATTTTGCGCTCTATTTCTTTCATAACTACCAGGCGCTGCTGGCGAAAGGAAGTGGTCCCTACTTCTATCTGCCAAAAACACAGGCCTGGCAGGAGGCGGCATGGTGGAACGATGTCTTCAGTTTTACGGAAGATCGCTTTGACCTGCCGCGCGGCACCATCAAGGCCACGCTGCTGATTGAGACGCTGCCAGCGGTGTTCCAGATGGATGAGATCCTGCATGCGCTGCGCGACCATATTGTTGGCCTGAACTGCGGCCGCTGGGATTACATCTTCAGCTATATCAAGACGCTGAAAAACCATCCGGATCGCGTACTGCCGGACCGGCAGGTGGTGACGATGGATAAACCCTTCCTCAGCGCCTACTCACGCTTGTTGATTAAGACCTGCCACAAACGCGGCGCGTTTGCGATGGGCGGTATGGCGGCGTTTATCCCGAGCAAAGATACCGAACGTAACCGCCAGGTGCTGAGTAAAGTCACCGCCGATAAAGAGCTGGAGGCAAACAACGGTCACGATGGGACCTGGATCGCCCACCCGGGCCTGGCGGATACCGCCATGGCGGTGTTTGACCGCGTGCTGGGCGATAAGCCGAATCAGCTCTCGGTCACCCGGAGCGAGGATGCGCCAATTACCGCTGAACAACTGCTGGCTCCCTGTGAGGGCGAACGCACGGAAGCCGGAATGCGCGCCAACATTCGCGTGGCGGTGCAGTACATCGAAGCGTGGATCTCCGGCAACGGCTGCGTACCGATTTATGGCCTGATGGAAGACGCCGCAACGGCCGAGATCTCGCGCACCTCTATCTGGCAGTGGATCCATCATCAGAAAACCCTGAACGACGGTACCCCGGTCACTAAGGCGCTGTTCCGCCAGTGGCTGGCGGAAGAGCTGATGGTGATTCAGGAGGAGCTGGGAGAGCACCGCTTCAGCCACGGCCGCTTTGACGATGCGGCGCGACTGATGGAGCAGATCACCACCTCCGACGAGCTAATTGATTTTCTGACATTGCCGGGCTACCGCCTGCTGGCCTAATCGCCAGATGGTGTGGTTCGCCATTTAGTCCTTCACCTATGAGCCTGGGGAGCCAGGAAATTATATGGAGCATCTGCACATGAAAACCCGTACCCAACAAATCGAAGAATTAAACAAAGAATGGACGAACCCGCGCTGGGAAGGCATTACCCGTCCCTACAGCGCGGAAGAGGTGGTGAAGTTACGCGGCTCGGTGAATCCGGAATGCACGCTGGCGCAGCTTGGCGCGGCGAAACTGTGGCGTCTGCTGCACGGGGAGGCGAAAAAAGGGTACGTCAACAGTCTCGGCGCGCTGACCGGCGGCCAGGCCTTGCAGCAGGCGAAGGCGGGTATCGAAGCCATTTATCTCTCCGGCTGGCAGGTGGCGGCGGATGCTAACCTGGCGTCCAGCATGTATCCGGATCAATCGCTGTATCCGGCCAACTCGGTACCGGCGGTGGTGGATCGGATCAACAACACCTTCCGCCGCGCCGATCAGATCCAGTGGTCAGCGGGAATTGAACCGAACGATCCGCGCTTTATCGACTACTTCCTGCCGATCGTGGCGGATGCGGAGGCCGGTTTTGGCGGCGTCCTGAACGCCTTTGAGCTGATGAAATCGATGATTGAAGCCGGTGCAGCGGCTGTTCACTTCGAAGATCAGCTGGCATCGGTGAAGAAGTGCGGCCATATGGGCGGTAAAGTGCTGGTTCCGACTCAGGAAGCGATTCAGAAGCTGGTGGCGGCGCGTCTGGCGGCCGACGTGATGGGGGTCCCGACGCTGGTCATCGCCCGTACCGATGCCGACGCCGCGGATTTAATTACCTCAGACTGCGATCCGTACGATCGTGAGTTTATTACCGGGGATCGCACCAGCGAAGGGTTCTTCCGCACCCACGCCGGGATCGAGCAGGCGATCAGCCGCGGGCTGGCCTACGCGCCGTATGCGGATCTGGTGTGGTGTGAAACGTCGAAACCGGATCTCGAGCAGGCGCGCCGCTTTGCCGAGGCTATCCATGCGCGTTTCCCGGGCAAACTGCTGGCCTATAACTGCTCGCCGTCGTTTAACTGGAAGAAAAATCTTGATGATAAAACCATCGCCAGCTTCCAGCAGCAGCTGTCGGACATGGGATACAAATACCAGTTTATTACCCTCGCGGGGATCCACAGCATGTGGTTCAACATGTTCGACCTCGCCCATGCCTACGCTCAGGGTGAGGGGATGCGCCACTATGTTGAGAAAGTGCAGCAGCCGGAATTCGCCGCCGGGCCGGAAGGCTACACCTTCGTCTCGCATCAGCAGGAGGTGGGCACCGGCTACTTCGACAAGGTCACCACCATTATCCAGGGTGGTACCTCGTCGGTAACGGCGCTGACCGGCTCGACCGAAGAAGAGCAGTTTTAAGCCATGCCCGGTGGCGCGACGCTGACCGGTCCTGCAAGAGGACGCAGGCCGGATAAGCGAGCGCGCCTTCCGGCATGACGTGGCGCCGGATGGGGGAAAGCGATGACGCGTGGTCTTGAATTACTGATTGCCCAAACGATATTGCAGGGATTTGACGCGCAGTATGGGCGTTTTCTTGAAGTCACTTCCGGCGCGCAGCAGCGCTTTGAACAGGCTGACTGGCACGCCGTGCAGCAGGCGATGAAGCAGCGGATCCATCTCTACGATCACCACGTGGGCCTGGTAGTAGAGCAGCTGCGCTGCATCACCGAAGGGAAAAGCACCGACGTCGATTTTCTTCTGCGGGTGAAACAGCAGTACACCCAACTTTTACCGGATTACCCTCGCTTTGAAATTGCTGAGAGCTTTTTCAATTCGGTCTACTGCCGCCTGTTTGACCACCGCTCGCTGACCCCCGAGCGGCTCTTTATTTTCAGCTCGCAGCCCGAGCGACCCTTTCGTACCCTCCCGCGACCGCTGGCGAAAGATTTCTTTCCGGAACGCGGTTGGTCGCACCTGCTGGGTAAAGTACTGTCCGATCTGCCGCTGCGGCTACCGTGGCAAAACAAAGCGCGGGATATCGGCTATATCATTGCCAGTCTGCAGGAGGCGCTGGGGGAGGAACTGCTCGCCACCTGTCATCTGCAGGTCGCCAATGAGCTGTTCTACCGCAATAAAGCCGCCTGGCTGGTGGGCAAACTGGTCATGCCGATGGCGACGCTGCCTTTTTTGCTGCCGATCCACCGCAGCGAAGAGGGTGAGCTGTTTGTTGACACCTGCCTCACAACCCATGCCGAAGCGAGTATCGTTTTTGGCTTCGCGCGTTCCTATTTTATGGTTTATGCGCCGTTGCCCGGCGCGCTGGTGGAATGGCTGCGCGAGATCTTGCCGGGTAAAACGACGGCCGAGCTGTACATGGCGATTGGCTGTCAGAAGCACGCCAAAACCGAAAGCTATCGCGAATATCTACACTACATTACTCGCTGCGATGAGCAGTTTATTGAAGCGCCGGGTATTCGCGGGATGGTGATGCTGGTGTTTACCCTGCCGGGCTTTGACCGGGTGTTTAAGGTGATCAAGGACCGCTTCGCGCCGCAGAAAGAGATGACCGCCGCCCATGTGCGGGCTTGCTATCAGCTGGTAAAGGAGCATGACCGCGTCGGGCGGATGGCGGACACACAGGAGTTTGAAAATTTCGTGCTGGATAAACGGCAAATCGCGCCGGCGCTGCTGGCGCTGCTGCAGGCGGAAGCGGGGAACAAACTCACCGATCTCGGCGACCGCATCGTCATCAGCCATCTCTATATTGAACGGCGAATGGTGCCGCTCAACCTGTGGCTGGAGCAGGTTAACGGCCAGGCATTGCGTGATGCGGTAGAAGAGTATGGCAATGCTATCCGCCAGCTGGCCGCCGCCAACATCTTTCCCGGCGATATGTTATTTAAAAACTTCGGCGTCACCCGCCATGGCCGGGTGGTGTTCTACGACTATGATGAAATCTGCTATATGACGGAAGTGAATTTTCGCGAGATCCCGCCGCCGCGCTATCCGGAGGATGAGCTGGCCAGCGAGCCGTGGTACAGCGTTTCGCCTGGCGATGTGTTTCCGGAGGAGTTCCGCCACTGGCTGTGCGCCGACCCGCGCATTGGGCCACTGTTTGAAGAGATGCATGCCGACCTGCTGCGCGCCGACTACTGGCGCGCACTGCAGATGCGGATTAAAAACGGCCATGTGGAAGATGTCTACGCCTACCGGCGCAAGCAGCGTTTTAGCGTGCGCTATGGCGCCGACAGTAGACCAGATAAGGCGTTTACGCCGCCATCCGGCAAGGTGCGCCGATCTGCCTGATGGCGCTACGCTTATCAGGCCTACTTAAAATGCCCTTCTGGGGCATTTTTTTATTTAACCCCGCCATACGCCAGCGTCACTTCCTTCGCCGCCTTGATCACCAGCGCGCCCAGCTCAGTCACCCGATCATCGGTCATACGCGAGATGGGGCCTGAGATGGAGATTGCCGCGAACGGTTCGCGATGTTCATCGTAAATGCAGGCGGCGACGCAGCGCAGGCCGAGCGCGTGCTCCTCATCATCGAAAGAGTAGCCCCGCTTGCGGGTCTGGGCTAAATCTTCCTTCAGATGCAGCGGGGAGACCAGCGTGGCATGCGTATAGGCATGCAGCCCTTTACGGTGCAGCAGACTGGTGACCTGCTCTTCGCTCAGCTGCGCGAGAAACGCCTTCCCGGCGCCGGAAGCGTGCATCGGCAGTTTACCGCCGATTGGCGCCGACATCCGCATCAGCTGGGTGCACTGCACCTGATCGATAATGATCGCCTGGTGGTCGCTCTGGTCGAGCACCGCTAAATTCACCGTTTCACCGGAATCTTCCATCAGCTGGCGCAGGATCGGGTGGACAATGGCCAGCAGATTGCGGCTTTGTAGAAAGCTGCTGCCGACCACGAAAGCATGCGCCCCTACGGCCCAGTGACCCAGCTCGCCAACCTGGCGGACGAAGCCCAGCTGTTGCATGGTGGTCAGCAGACGGTGAGTCGTGGAGTTGGGCAGACCCGCCTGCTGCGCCAGTTCGGTCAGCGCGACGCTGCTGTGGGACTCGGCAATCCATTCGAGTAATTTCAGGCCGCGGGTCAGCGACTGAACCTGACCGCCAGCCTGCTGGGCAGTGGCAGCCGCGGGTTTTCTGCCGCGTTTCGCGGGAATGGGGGTTGTGGCCATCGCGAACTCCTTTTTCTGTATCGTGGAAATAATTTTCGTTTTATTTGGCAATAATGCAATCACAACCGGACTCATCGGAGGAGTGAAGCTGAACATGTCTCATATTGCCCGTTGTTGTCTTTTCCGCTCCGGTGGTTTATGCCAGTATGGTTTGTTGGCTATTTGGCCTGAGTCGAGCGTTGTCGGGAGCAAGTGTGAGCAGCAAAGTTGAGCAACTGCATCAGCAGTTAAAAGAACGTATTCTGGTTCTGGATGGGGGCATGGGCACCATGATCCAGGGCTATCGTCTGAGTGAGCAGGACTTTCGCGGTGAGCGCTTTGCTGACTGGCCGTGCGACCTGAAAGGCAACAACGACCTGCTGGTGCTCAGCAAACCCGAAGTGATCCGCGAGATCCACGGCGCCTATTTCGAGGCCGGCGCGGATATCATTGAGACCAACACCTTTAACTCGACGACCATCGCGATGGCGGATTACCAGATGGAATCCCTGTCGGCCGAGATCAACTTTGCCGCGGCGAAGCTGGCCCGCGCCAGCGCCGACGCCTGGACGGCCCGCACGCCGGAAAAACCGCGCTATGTCGCGGGCGTGCTTGGCCCGACCAACCGCACCGCCTCTATCTCGCCTGATGTGAACGATCCGGCGTTCCGTAATATTACCTTTGACCAGCTGGTGGCCGCCTATCGCGAATCCACCCGGGCGCTGGTGGAAGGTGGCGTGGATCTGATCCTGATTGAAACGGTGTTTGATACTCTGAACGCTAAAGCGGCTATATATGCGGTGAAAGAGGAGCTGGAGGCGTTAGGCGTTGACCTGCCGCTGATGATCTCCGGGACCATTACCGATGCCTCTGGCCGCACGCTTTCCGGACAGACCACCGAAGCCTTTTATAACTCGCTGCGTCACGCCGAAGCCTTATCGTTTGGTCTGAACTGCGCCCTCGGGCCGGACGAGCTGCGGCAGTACGTCCAGGAGCTGTCGCGCATTGCCGAATGCTACGTCACCGCGCACCCGAACGCCGGCCTTCCCAACGCCTTCGGCGAATACGATCTGGACGCCGACACCATGGCGACGCAAATTCGCGAATGGGCGGAAGCCGGTTTCCTCAATATCGTTGGCGGCTGCTGCGGTACCACCCCGGAGCATATCGCCGCCATGAGCCGGGCGGTAGCGGGCCTGCCGCCGCGTCAGTTGCCGGAAATTGCGGTGGCCTGCCGCCTCGCCGGCCTGGAGCCGTTGAATATCGGCGACGATAGCCTGTTCGTTAACGTCGGTGAACGAACTAACGTCACCGGCTCGGCGAAATTTAAGCGGCTGATTAAAGAAGAGAAGTACAGCGAAGCGCTGGACGTTGCGCGTCAGCAGGTGGAAAGCGGCGCGCAGATTATCGATATCAACATGGACGAGGGGATGCTCGACGCGGAAGCGGCGATGGTGCGTTTCCTTAACCTGATTGCCGGCGAGCCGGACATTGCCCGCGTGCCGATCATGATCGACTCCTCCAAGTGGGAAGTCATTGAAAAGGGCCTGAAATGTATTCAGGGCAAAGGCATCGTTAACTCGATTTCGATGAAAGAGGGCGTCGAATCCTTTATCCACCATGCGAAACTGGTTCGCCGCTACGGCGCCGCGGTGGTGGTGATGGCTTTCGACGAGGTTGGTCAGGCCGACACCCGCGAACGTAAAATTGAGATTTGCCGTCGCGCCTACAAAATCCTAACCGAAGAGGTCGGCTTCCCGCCGGAAGATATTATCTTCGACCCCAATATCTTTGCCGTCGCCACCGGTATCGAAGAGCATAACAACTACGCACAGGACTTTATCGGCGCCTGCGAAGACATCAAACGCGAGCTGCCGCATGCGCTAATCTCCGGCGGGGTCTCCAACGTCTCCTTCTCCTTCCGCGGTAATGACCCGGTACGTGAGGCGATCCACGCCGTATTCCTCTACTACGCGATCCGCAACGGCATGGACATGGGGATCGTCAACGCCGGTCAGCTGGCCATCTATGATGACCTCCCGGGCGAGCTGCGCGACGCGGTCGAAGACGTGATCCTCAACCGCCGCGATGACAGTACCGAACGGTTACTTGAGCTGGCGGAAAAATATCGCGGCAGCAAAGCGGACGACGGCGCGAATGCCCAGCAGGCGGAGTGGCGCACCTGGGAAGTGAAAAAACGCCTCGAATATTCGCTGGTGAAGGGCATTACCGAATTTATCGAACAGGACACCGAAGAAGCGCGTCAGCAGGCCGCCCGCCCGATTGAGGTCATTGAAGGGCCGCTGATGGACGGCATGAACGTGGTCGGCGATCTGTTCGGCGAAGGCAAAATGTTCCTGCCGCAGGTGGTGAAATCCGCCCGTGTAATGAAACAGGCGGTGGCCTACCTTGAGCCGTTTATTGAAGCCAGTAAAGAGCAGGGCTCCAGTAACGGCAAAATGGTGATTGCCACGGTAAAAGGCGACGTTCATGACATTGGCAAAAACATCGTCGGCGTGGTGCTGCAGTGCAATAACTACGAAATCATCGATCTTGGCGTGATGGTCCCGGCGGATAAAATTCTCAAAACGGCCAAAGAGGTAAACGCGGATCTAATTGGTCTTTCCGGGCTGATTACCCCATCGCTGGACGAGATGGTTAATGTGGCGAAAGAGATGGAGCGCCAGGGCTTTACCATCCCGCTGCTGATAGGCGGCGCGACCACCTCGAAAGCGCATACGGCGGTGAAAATCGAGCAGAACTACAGCGGCCCGACCGTTTACGTACAGAACGCCTCGCGCACCGTCGGCGTGGTGTCTGCGCTGCTCTCGGACACGCAGCGCGACGAGTTTGTCGCCCGCACGCGCAAAGAGTATGAAACGGTGCGTATCCAGCATGGGCGTAAAAAACCGCGTACGCCGCCGGTGACCCTTGCCGCCGCGCGGGAAAACGATCTGGCCTTTGACTGGGAGAGCTACACGCCGCCGGTGGCTCATCGTCTGGGAGTACAGACGGTGGAAGCCAGTATCGAGACTCTGCGCAACTACATCGACTGGACGCCGTTCTTCATGACCTGGTCGCTCGCGGGTAAATATCCGCGCATTCTGGAAGATGAAGTGGTAGGGGAAGAGGCGCAGCGCCTGTTCAAAGACGCTAACGAGCTGCTGGATAAGCTGAGCGCAGAGAAAACCCTGAACCCGCGGGGCGTGGTGGGTCTGTTCCCGGCCAACCGCGTGGGCGACGATATTGAAATCTATCGCGATGAAACCCGCACCCACGTGCTGACGGTGAGCCATCATCTGCGCCAGCAGACGGAGAAGGTTGGCTTCGCCAACTACTGCCTCGCCGATTTTGTCGCGCCGAAGCTGAGCGGCAAGGCGGACTACATCGGCGCCTTCGCCGTGACCGGCGGCCTGGAAGAGGACGCGCTGGCGGATGCCTATGAAGCGCAGCATGATGACTATAACAAGATCATGATCAAGGCCATCGCCGATCGCCTGGCGGAGGCCTTTGCCGAGTATCTGCATGAGAAAGTGCGCAAGGTTTACTGGGGATATGCGGCCAATGAGAACCTCAGCAATGAGGAGCTTATTCGCGAGAACTACCAGGGGATCCGACCGGCGCCGGGATATCCGGCCTGTCCGGAGCATACCGAAAAGGGGACCATCTGGCAGCTACTGGACGTCGAAGCCCATACCGGCATGAAGCTCACCGAATCGTTCGCCATGTGGCCGGGCGCATCGGTTTCCGGCTGGTACTTCAGCCATCCGGATAGCAAGTACTTCGCCGTGGCGCAGATCCAGCGCGATCAGGTCGAAGATTACGCGCTGCGTAAAGGAATGACGCCGGCGGAGGTCGAGCGCTGGTTAGCGCCTAATCTGGGCTATGATGCGGACTAGTCGTCATCTTTCCTTACAACAAACAAGGCGCTCTGTGAGCGCCTTGTCTCTTTATTGAGGTTAACCCCTTATACTGAGATAGGTTCCTGAACTTCGGAAAACCTATAACGATAAGGAGAAGCTGATTCCGTGTTAACTCTGCTACACCTGTTGTCCGCGGTTGCTCTGCTGGTGTGGGGCACGCATATCGTGCGTACCGGGGTGATGCGCGTCTATGGCGCTCGCCTGCGTACCGTTCTCAGTAGCAGCGTAGAGAAAAAGCCGCTCGCCTTCTGCGCGGGTCTTGGCGTGACTGCGCTGGTGCAAAGCAGTAACGCCACCACCATGCTGGTGACCTCATTTGTCGCCCAGGATTTAGTGGGTCTGATGCCAGCGCTGGTGATGGTGCTGGGGGCCGACGTCGGGACGGCGCTGATGGCGAGGGTGTTGACCTTCGACCTGTCGTGGCTGTCGCCGTTGTTGATATTTATCGGGGTGATTTTCTTCCTCGGCCGCAAGCAGACCCGCGCCGGGCAGCTTGGACGGGTGGGGATTGGTCTGGGGCTGATCCTGTTGGCCCTCGAGCTGATTGTCCAGGCCGTACACCCCATAACCCAGGCGAACGGTGTGCAGGTGATTTTCGCCTCGCTGACCGGCGATATCATGCTGGATGCTTTGATTGGCGCCGTATTTGCAATCATTAGCTACTCCAGCCTGGCGGCGGTGCTGTTAACGGCGACGCTGACCGCGGCGGGAGCGATCTCTTTCCCGGTGGCGCTGTGTCTGGTGATTGGCGCCAACCTGGGATCGGGGCTGCTGGCGATGCTTAACAACAGCGCGGCGAACGCGGCGGCGCGCCGGGTGGCGCTGGGCAGCCTGCTGTTTAAGCTGGTGGGGAGTCTGATTATTCTGCCGTTCGTCCATCCGCTGGCCGCGGCGATGCAAAAGCTGCCGTTGGCCGAGTCCGAGCTGGTTATCTACTTCCACGTCTTTTACAACCTGCTGCGCTGCATCGCGATGGTGCCCTTTGCCGGACCGATGGCGAAGCTGTGCCAGCGTCTGATCCGCGATGAGCCCGAGCTGGATAACCATCTCAAACCCAAGCATCTCGACCCGTCGGCGCTGGACACCCCGGCGCTGGCGCTGGCCAATGCCGCGCGTGAGACGCTGCGCATTGGTGACGCGATGGAGCAGATGCTGGAGAGCCTGCACAAGGTGATGCATGGCGAACCGCGTCAAGAGAAAGAGCTGCGCCGTATGGCGGATGATATCAACGTACTTTACACCGCTATTAAGCTCTATCTGGCGCGAATGCCAAAGGATGAGCTGGCGGAAGAGGAATCCCGGCGCTGGGCGGAAATTATTGAGATGTCGTTAAACCTCGAACAGGCGTCCGATATCGTCGAGCGAATGGGCAGCGAGATCGCCGATAAATCGCTGGCGGCGCGGCGCGCCTTCTCGGTAGAAGGGTTAAAGGAGCTTGATGCGCTGTACGATCTGCTGCTCAGCAACCTGCAGCTGGCGATGTCGGTCTTCTTCTCCAGCGATGTGCCCAGCGCCCGCCGCCTGCGGCGCAGCAAACACCGGTTCCGCATTCTTAACCGCCGCTACTCGCATGCGCACGTTGACCGTCTGCATCAGCAGAACGTGCAGAGCATCGAAACCAGTACGTTGCACCTGGCGCTGCTGGGGGATATGAAGCGTCTGAACAGCCTGTTCTGCTCGGTGGCTTACAGCGTGATGGAGCAGCCGGATGAAGACGACGAACGGGATGACTACTGAGACGGATTATTTTTCCGTTTATGTCGCTTCTTTTCTGGCGAGGTAGCCCTCCCGGGACGTGGCTGACGCCTTCCCGGGAGGGACATCCTAGCTTCTGGCAAACGCCGAGGCCTCTGCCACCAGCGCGCTATCCGGCCGTACGCCGGTATAAAGGGCAAACTGCTCGACGGCTTGCAGGGCAATAACTTCCGCACCGCTGATGGTTTGCTTACCCCGTTGTTGCGCCAGGCGGATCAGCGGAGTTTCCGCCGGCAACGCGACCACGTCAAACACGACGCTGGCCTGGGCCACCATGGCCTCGCTGAACGCCAGCGTGTTGCTTTCCGCTCCCCCCGCCATGCCCAGCGGTGTGACATTGACCAGAATCTCGGCTGCGATCCCTTCGGGCAGGGGCTGCCACTGAAAGCCATACTGTTTTGCCAGCGCCAGGCCGCGCTGGCGATTGCGGGCCGCAATGATCACGTCGCGGAAACCGGCATCACGGAAGGCGGCAATGACGGCTTTCCCCATGCCGCCGCTACCCTGAATCATCACTCTGGCGTTGGTATCGAGCCGATGGCTGGCGATCAGGCTTTTGACCGCGATGTAATCGGTGTTTAGCCCGGTTAACTTCCCGTCGTCGTTGACGATGGTGTTGACGGAGTCGATGACTTTTGCTGACGGATCGATCGCGTCAAGAAACGGTATGCAGCTCTCTTTAAACGGCATGGAGACCGCACAGCCGCGGATACCCAATGCGCGAACCCCTTTTACCGCCGCCTCAATATCCTTAGTCGTAAAGGCTTTGTAGAGGTAGTTCAATCCCAGCTTGTCATACAGATAGTTATGAAAGCGGGTGCCGAAGTTGCCGGGGCGACCCGCCAGGGAGATGCACAGCAGCGTATCGCGGTTAATCATGCGTAATATCCTCCGCGTGGGCCAGCAGATACGCTTCAGCCTCCTGGGACCAGATCCCATGGTGACGCGCCACAATCGCTGCCAGTTCGGGATCGGCGATCTCGCCCAGCGGCGTGAGCGGGAAGGCTTTTCCGGTATACACCAGCTTTTTTCCCCCGCCGACGGCAGGCAGATCGAGGGTGGTTTCGCCCGCGGCGTTCAGGCCGAGAATATGGGTGACCACTTTCGCCGTCTGGACCTTTTTCGCCTGCATCAGCGCCACCGCGGCGCGCATATCGTCAGTATTACCGCCGGAGGTGCCGACGTAGTGGGTAAAGGCGTAGTGCACGTCGTAGAAGTTGATCGGGGCGCTGAATTGCTTATCCTGGGGGCCAGCAAAGAAATTCAGGCAGCCGTCCGGAGCCAGCAACGAGGAGGCCAGGGTGATCAGCTGTTCGTTTGGCACAAACACGAAGATATCGTCGAAGCCATGGCCGCCGCTGAGCGCCAGTAGCGTATCGCGACTGGCCTCATGGCCGTCGAGGTAGTGGATCAGCGTCTGCGGCTCAGAGGGGTAATGACGGCGGGCGTAGCTGAGCTTCGGCTTATTGGTATCGGTCACTACCAGTAGTGAAGGATTGATGGGGCCGTGCAGCGCATAGTCGATAGCCAGCAGCCCCATCGGCCCCGTCCCGCCCAGGATCAGAGTGTGTCCCTGAGGACGGATCCCCATCACGTGGTTGTAACTCCCCTCCTGCAGATGATAATTGGCGTTGAAAGCGCCAATGACGCAGGAGAGCGGCTCCACCAGCGATCCTTCAAACCAGGTATCCCCCTCCCAGGTGAGCAGGCAATCCTGCGCCATCACCTCATTGGGGATCACCACATGGGTGGCTTCGCCACCGATCCATGGGAATGAGTAGCCGGGGCAGTCGGGTCGGTCGGGCAACTGCAGGTTGGCCTGGATCACGTAGCGCTGCCCTGGCTGAAACTTATGCTGCCACTTTTTACCGACGGCAAGGATTTCGCCGCAGAATTCATGACCGATAATAATGGGCCTGGTGGCCACATCATCTGGCACCTTTTTATGATCGGCACCCTGATTGGCCTCTTTCCATGAGGAAAGACACAGGCTGTCCGTGACCACCCGGGCGAGGATCTCATCGTCCTGCATCGCCGGGAGGGTAAAGGTTTCCAGGCGCAGGTCTCGTTTGCCATACAGGCGCAGGGCCGTTGTTGTTTGCATAAACCACCTCATCCCCTTCATCTTTCGGGGCTATGTTGTTGACGTCACCCCGGCATCGCCGGGGCGGAATAATCAGGACAGAAAGCCGAGGGCGTTGCCGATAATGCCTAAGCCGAAAAGGGCGAAAATCAGCCAGACCGGATTCACTTTCTTGTTCAGCAGACGCACCATCAGTAGCGTCAGGCCCAGCGCCAGCAGGCCGGGGCAGAGCTGATCGAGGATGTTCTGGACGGTCATCGTGACGGTGGCGCCGTCTGCACCGGGCGTTTGGGAAACCACCAGCGGCACATTGATGGTGGTCCATTTGGTCACCAGCACCCCCATGACAAACAGGCCGAGAATGGAGGCGCCTTCGGTCAGCTTCTGCAGCAGGTTACCGCCCATATCGCTGACGATATTGACCCCTTTACGGAAGCCCAGTTGCAGGCCGTACCACTTCATTGCCAGCCGCACTGCATTGAAAATAAAGAAAAATAACAAAGGTCCCAGAATGTTGCCGGAGAGGGCCAGCGAGGCGCCAAGGGCCGCGGTAATCGGCCGCAGCGTGCCCCAGACCAGCGGGTCGCCGACGCCGGCCAGCGGGCCCATCAGACCCACTTTGATGCCGTTGATAGCGCCATCGTCAATGGCCGCGCCGTTAGCCCGGGCCTCCTCCATGGCGGCGGTGACGCCGATCACCGGGCCACACACCGCCGGCGTGGTATTAAAGAACACCAGATGACGCTTCAGCGCCGCGACCTGATCGGCTTTGAGCGGATAAAGGCGTTTGATCGCCGGGATCATGTCGTAGCAAAACCCCAGGCCATGAATACGTTCGAAGTTAAAGGAGGCCTGCTGGAGGTTGGAGCGGAGAAACATGCTCACCAGGTCGCCTTGCGTGATTTTTTTCTGTTCCATTTTCGGCTCCATTAGTCGTCAAGCTGGTCAAGGGCGGGGGCAGAGGGGGCAGTGGAGGCGGCGGGTTCAGCTTTACGCCACTGTGGATTGAGCTGGATGTAGATCAGCGCGATGATGACGCCCACGCCGCCGAAGGCCAGCAGGCTGAAGTCGAGATAACCCCCGGCGAGAAAACCGAGGAAAAAGAAGGGCATCAGGTATTTCACGCCCATCATTCGCAGCACCATCGCGTAGCCCACGACGACAATGAAACCACCGGCAATCTGCAGGCCGCGGGTGACGAATTCCGGGATCGCGCTGAGCATACTGCTGACCATATCCGCGCTAACGAACAGCGAGACCACCAGCGCCGGGATTGCCACGCGCAGTGCCTGCACCCCCAGTGCGGAGACATGCAGCAGGTCGATGGTGCGAAAGCGCGCCTCCTCGGCCGCTTTGTCCGCGGCGTGCTGGAACACCACGGTAATGGTACGGGCGAAAACGGTCAGCACCTGCCCGGCGGCGGCCACCGGCAGAGCAATGGCGATACCGGTGGCAATGCTCTGGTGGCCCACAATCACCAGAATGGCGGAGATAATGCTGGCCAGCGCCGAATCTGGCGACTGCGCTGCCCCCACGTTCATCCAGCCGAGGGCGATCAGCTCCAGCGTACCGCCGAGCATAACCCCGGTTTTTAAATCGCCCAGGATGAGGCCAATCACGGTACAGGCGATAAGGGGCCGATGGGTCTGAAATTCATCCAGCACGCTGCCCATTCCGGCAATACAGGAAAAAATAAATATGGCTATTATCTGTAGGGTACTAATTTCCATAATTTATGACCTTTAAGGTGTGAGTCATCCTGCCTGCTACGGCATATCACAACAGGCGCTATTTTTTATTCGCAGAAAGCTGTTTCGTTAATTTTGTCGAGAATATTGACTGACGGATCTGATGCGACCACGCGTAAATCGAGTTTTACGCCCAGTTTATCGAGTTCACGGAATGCCTGAATATCCTGCGGATCCAAAGAAACGGCTTTGGTTAGCTGTTTTTTACCGGGTCGCCAGGCCATGCCACCAATATTTAACGTGGCGATCTGCACGCCCTGGCGCACCATCGTTAAAACATCGTGTGGATTGGTAAATAAATAAAAGACGGTCTCGTCCTGATATTGCGGGTTATGATAGACCGCAACCGCTTTTTCCAGACTGACAACGTTTACCTTCATGCCTGGCGGAGCCGCCTGGCGCAACAGGGTCCGGCGAACCTCATCGTTAAATACATCGTCATTGCAGATAATTATCCGCTGGGCGTTGGCGACTTTTGACCACACGGTGGTGACCTGGCCATGAATCAGTCGGTCATCAATACGGGCGAGGGTAATTTGCATCAGAACTCCTCCTCAACGGTTTCTGGCTGCTGCCAGACCACACAGCACTGACTGGCGATGGCCTGCAGATGCTGGCATAAGTCATCGGCGCTCAGGGTATGCTGGTTATCCACCAGCTCGAGTGCCAGCGGCAGCGACAGGCCGCTAATCACCCGGATCTGCGGGTGACGCATTGCCAGCCCGGCTGCGGCATTCCATGGGCTTCCGCACTGCAAATCTACCGCGATTACCCACTCCTCATCGGTGTGGGCGCTTACTAACTTTTCCAGGTTAATGGCGATATCCGCCGCGTTTTCGCCGGGGACAAACGCGACGGCGCTGACGTTAACCTCGCCGTAGACCATGCATACCGAATCAAGCATGGCCCCGGCCAGCTGGCCGTGGGCGCAGAAGATAGCGTGAACCATACTGCCTCCTTAACCGCGCGTTTTTCCGCCGGCAATGTTAGTGGTGACTCCGGTGATGTAGCTGGCGCGCGCTGACAAGAGATAGCAAACAAAATCAGCCACTTCCGAGAGCTTTCCTGCCCGCCCGATGGGAATGGCGTTTTTGGTATATCCCTCGCGAAGTTGCTCGACGGTGATATTGCGCGTCCAGGCCAGCGCCTCTTCATATTCCGGTGTCCGCAGACCGGTTTTTTCGAGGATCCCCGGCGCAACGCCGACCACGCGGATCCCATATTTACCCAATTCTTTGGACCAGGAGCGGGTAAAGCTGTTGAGCGCGGCCTTGGTCGCGGCGTAGCAGCTTTGACCTTCAGAACCTTCCAGGCCGCTCTCCGAAGAGACATTGACAATCACACCGGCGCGCTGTTTGACCATTTGACGCGCCACCGCCTGCGACATGAAAAACACCCCTTTCTGGTTGATATTGACCATTTTTTCAAAAGCGGCTTCGTTTAATTCATAGCGGCCGGCCGGTGCTTTTTCGTCGACTAATAAACGCGGGAAATTCACGCCAGCGTTATTGACCAAACCATCAATACGCGACCAGCGCTGAATAATGGCATCGATAGTCTGTTGCACCTCTGTCGCGCTGGAAATATCCGTCGGCCAGAAGTGATAATTATCGCCATTGTGATGACGATCGCCGCCATGAATATCAATCATCTGGACATGAGCACCTTGTGATAATAATTCATCGACAATGGCCAGCCCAATTCCCGAGGCGCCGCCGGTCACGATAATGACGTTATCTTTTAAATTTAACCAGGTATTCATTATTCACTCCCATTTCTTTAGATAAAGGGATCCCCCGCAGCGGGTGCTGCGTGAAATCATATCCTGTGTGTTATTTCAGTAATAACTCAGCCGTTTCTCTGTTTGTCACCAGACAATTAATATAGCGTCCGTGCAATGCGCCAAGAATGCCAGAGTATTTCTCTTCCCCCATGGCGATGCCGATGGAATAGCGAGCCTGGCGCAGCTTCGCCATTTCGATCGACAGGGTTTTTTCGCTCATATTGGTATCGACTAACCCGCCGTTAATATCGTAGAAACGCGAACAGATATCCCCGGCGACGTGGCGGGCGTTGAGATCGTCGCTCTCTTCGCTGCCGTAGAAGGCGTGCCAGTTTGCGCCGTCGCGAATGGCCGGTGAACCAATACCCACCAGCGCCACATCCAGGCTGTCCCAGTAGGATGAGATGGTTTTAAAGTGCTGGGACTGCATGATGCCGTTGCGGATCAGCGGGTTATCCAGCAGGGCTGGAAAATCGGCAAGGTGGGATTCCGCTTTCAGTCTGGCTGCCGCGCCGTAGGTTAAGGTGTTCACATGGTAGCGGCTCTCCAGTTTACCGGAAGGTCCACCGATGATGGGGACGCAGATCACCTGGCGTGACTGGCTGGCCTGCGGCAGGTTCTCCACCAGCGAACGCACGGCGCGGCCCCATGAAAAACCGATGATATCGCCTGGCTCCAGCAACCGATCGACAAGCAGGGCGCCATGCTGGCCCATCGCACTCAGCTGTTCTTCTTCCAGCAGCCCATCGCTGCTGGCAACCACCGCCTCTTTCAGGCCAAATTTTTGCTTGAGCTGTTGCTCGAGCCACAGGTTTTCATTGTAGTCATAGTTGATGGCGATGGTAACAATGCCCTGCTCGCGGCCGCGCTTCAGCAGGCGACTGATGGTGGTGCGATAGATCCCCAGCTCGCGAGCAATTTGCGCCTGAGTCATATCCTGCTCGTAATAGAGCTGGGCGATTTTGACAATCAACCGGATATCGTCACTGTTTTCCATGGTCATCTGCAGGCTCCTGCACATTTGTGCAAATCGCGGGTTTGTGCTGTTGATCTGATATAACCCTATTAGAGCCACCGTTTAAAGCGATTTTCTTTTATTTCATCACCCTAATCTGGCGAATAATCTTGCACATTTGCGTTATCAATAGCGGGTTATTGGCACCTTTGTGCATTGCACGCTAAATCTCTGATTCTGTGATATTTCATCATGCAAAGTTGCCAGGCGTTGAGCGGGACACTTTTGTGAAAAAAGGCGTAGTCGATCACACCTTGCGCCGGAGGGCGCAAAGGCACATCTTTTTTCTCGCCCACAAGGTAGGGTATATTTCGCTTTTACAGGAGAATCTATGCTGCCCGACTCATCAACCCGATTAAATAAATACATCAGCGAAAGCGGCATCTGCTCGCGTCGCGAAGCGGACCGCTTTATTGAACAAGGCAACGTCTTTATCAATGGCAAGCGCGCCACTATTGGCGATCAGGTGAAGCCTGGCGATTTAGTCAAAGTGAACGGACGGTTGATTGAGCCGCGCGAAGCGGATGATCTGGTACTGATTGCGCTGAATAAGCCGGTCGGCATTGTGAGCACCACCGAAGATGGCGAGCGCGACAACATTGTCGATTTCGTCAACCACAGCAAGCGTATCTTTCCTATCGGCCGTCTGGATAAAGACTCCCAGGGGCTGATCTTCCTCACCAACCATGGCGATCTGGTGAACAAGATCCTGCGCGCCGGCAACGACCATGAAAAAGAGTATCTGGTCACGGTCGATAAGCCGGTGACCGATGAGTTCATTCGCGGCATGGGCGCGGGGGTACCGATTCTCGGGACCGTGACCAAAAAATGTAAGGTAAAGAAAGAAGCGCCGTTCGTTTTCCGCATCACTCTGGTGCAGGGGCTGAATCGCCAGATCCGTCGTATGTGCGAGCACTTTGGCTATGAAGTGACGAAGCTTGAGCGTACGCGGATCATGAACGTGAGCCTGACGGGGATCCCCTTGGGTGAATGGCGTGATCTAACCGATGACGAGCTGATCGACCTGTTCAAGCTGATTGAAAACTCCTCTTCCGAAGCGAAGCCGAAAGCCAGGCCGAAGGCCAAAGCGGCGACTCCCGGCATCAAGCGCCCGGTGGTGAAGATGGAAAATAGCAACGATAAGGGCCGCCCGGCTGGTAACGGGAAACGTTTCACCCAGCCGGGACGTAAAAAGAAAGGGCGTTAACGCCTGCCGCGGGTCGGCGTATTCGCCGACCAGGAAAAGGTCGCTTCCTTATCCGTTTTATAAGCCTGCTGTTTTCTCACCTGGCGGGCTTTCTTCGCTTCCGCTTCACGCTGCGCCATCAGCTTATCGATATATTCCTTTTTCACGCTGTTCGTTTCCGCATTGCTCAGCGGGCGGCCATGCGCAATACGCGCGCGGTCAAGCAGCGTTTTCAATTCGCGCTGTTCGCGCTCGGTCATCTCTTTTTGTGTAATACGGGGGAGTGCCATGGTGGTGCCCTCAGTCAGACCAGAGCACCCAGTGTACGGCAATGAATATTTTACTGATAGCCTGTATGGCAACTAAAGCAGGCACACGCCCAGGCCTGCGCCCGGACGTATCAAACTCAGCGCTTGTCGGCTTTTTTGGCGATGGGCTTTCCTGACCAGTACCCGGCCAGCAGCGAACCGGACAGGTTATGCCAGACGGAGAACAGCGCGCCCGGCAGCGCCGCCAGCGGGCCGAAGTAAATTTTACCCAGCGCGGCCGCCAGGCCGGAGTTCTGCATCCCCACCTCGATCGCCAGCGTACGGCAGGTGGATTCATCAAAACCAAACAGACGTCCGCCCCAGTACCCGCCAAGCAGACCAATAGTGTTATGCAGGATCACCGCGATAATCACCACCAGGCCGACGGAGGCGATATGGGCGGCGGAACCCGCCACCACCGCGCTGATGATCGCCAGAATGCACACCATCGAGAAGGCGGGCAGGAACGGCTCTACCGCTTTCACCACCTTCGGCAGCAGATGATGGACAATCAGTCCCAGCGCGATAGGAATGACCACAATCTGCAGAATGCTGAGCAACATGCCCATGACGTCGACCTGAATATGCGCGTCGACGTACAGACGGGTGAGCAGCGGTGTCGCCACGACGCCGACGAGGGTGGAGACCGAGGAGATGGTCACCGACAGCGCCACATCCCCTTTGGCAAGAAAGATCATCACGTTGGAGGCGGTCCCGCTGGCGACGCTGCCGACCAGCACCATCCCGGCGGAAAGCTCCGGCGGCATATGAAACAGCAGCGCCAGCAGCCAGGCGGCGAGCGGCATCACCAGATAGTGCAGAAATATCCCCGCAGCGACCGGCGCCGGACGCGACAGGACGCGTTTGAAATCCTCCAGCTTCAGATGCACGCCCATACCGAACATGATCAGCATCAGCAGGGTGGTGACCCATGGGCCAATTGGGGTGAAGGTGGTGGGAGTGTAATAGGCCAGAACGGAGAGCAGCAGTGCCCATAACGGGAACAGCCGCGTCAGAGTTGCGAGCATGTTGTGTTCCTTGCGATACGCGAACCGGGCCGCGCCATCCCGATGGGCGGCGAGCAGGTCAGCTGGTTGTGTTGATGTTGTTATAAAAAAGCCGGGTTCGAGCCCGGCTATAGGTATTGTTTAACGTGCTAAGGAATTTTATTCAAACAAATTATGATGCAGCTTCTGCACAACCTTCTCCGCATCGTCGCCCGGCACCAGGAAGCACAGGTTGTGGCTGGAGGCGCCATAGCAGATCATGCGGATGTTAAACGGCTCGAGGACGCCAAAGACCTCTTTGCCGACGCCGCAGGCTTTCGACAGCTCATTGCCAATCAGGGCGACCAGCGCCAGATTTTCTTCCACTTCCACGCGGCACAGCGAAGAGAGCTCGGTCAGCAGCGCCTGGGTCAGCAGGGTATCGCCCGCAGAGGTCGAGCCGGTGGTGTCCATGGTCAGGGCCACGCTCACTTCGGAGGTGGTGATCAAATCAACTGAGATGTTATGGCGCGCCAGAATACCGAACACTTCGGCGAGGAAGCCGCGGGAGTGCAGCATATTCAGGCTGTGCAGCGTCAGCAGCGTTTGCCGGCGACGCAGCGCCAGCGCGCGGAACAGCGGCGGGTTCTCGGTGGTTTTACACACCAGCGTACCGCCCGCTTTAGGCTCTTTACTGGAGCCGACAAACACCGGGATATCGCTGCGCACGGCAGGCAGCAGGGTCGCCGGATGCAGCACTTTGGCGCCAAAGGTGGCCATTTCCGCTGCCTCTTCAAAGGCGATGACGTCGATGCGTTTCGCCGCCGGCGCGACGCGCGGGTCGGTAGTATAGATCCCCGGGACATCGGTCCAGATATCGACGCGGGTGGCATTCAGCGCTTCGCCGAGCAGAGCGGCGGTATAATCGCTGCCGCCGCGGCCGAGGGTGGTGGTGCGGCCTTTCGCTTCGCTGCCGATAAAGCCCTGGGTCACCACCAGGCCTTCCGCCAGGCGCGGCGCCAGCTGCTGCTGGGTCAGTTCGGCGACGGCGGCGATGTCCGGTTCGGCGCGGCCAAAGCGATCGTTAGTGCGCAGCACTTTACGGGCGTCAAACCACTGCGCCTGAATACCGCGTTCACGCAGAATTTCCACAAACAGCAGGGTAGACATCAGTTCGCCATGGCTGACCAGTTCGTCAGTCAGGGCGGTTGAGGAGGCGAGCGCGGCGGCTTCCGCCAGCGTCGTGATATTTTCCAGCAAGCGCTCAATCTCTTCGCGGATCACGTTGGGATAACGCAAACGCTCCAGAATATTGAACTGGATCTGACGCAGAGCGTCCAGCTGGGAAAAACGTTCGGTGGGTTCCAGCCCTCCCGCTAAGGCCACCAGAATGTTGGTCACGCCGGCAGAGGCGGAGAGCACAACAATACGGGTATTGGCATCGAGCAGCGCCACATCGATGCTGCGGTTCATTGCGTCAAAATCAGCAACGCTGGTGCCGCCAAATTTGGCGACGACTAGATCTGTCATAACAACCTCGTGTCAGGGGGCCTGACTTATTAAAACGATTCCTGAGCACCGATCCTGGCAGGGGCTGGACGCCGCCGGATCGCAACAAAATGTCTTAATAAGCCAGGCCAAATTATTCAGCCATGGCACAAGGGAAGAGCGATAAACAGGGTGGCGCAGAGTGATAAACAACTACGATGTCACCCAGAAGTGCTCCACCTTGTAGACCCGACTCACCGCTTTGGGCGCTGAGGTGTTCGGGTATGAAACGCCCGACTGCGAACGTTTCTGGTGACAACCCAGGGGATTCAGCCCCTGTGGCCGGCGAGGAGCGTGACCAGACGCTCTTTCACCTCGGCGTTGCTCCCCCTCACGTATCTTCCCCGGACTGGTTCCTCCAATACGGTTACCTGGGCAACGCACCTCTTCTGGCAATTACTGACGTCTTTCACCTGGCCGGGGGAACAGGGACATTATATCCCCCGCGAATACCCTTTCGCTGTAGCGTGAAATGCGCGAGCAATAGATACCTACCAATACGTAAGCACTGCGGATATATAAAGGCTTAACGCCAGCTATGTCAACGCTGCGGTTATGCGGATTTTTCATGCCTCTGCGGCTAACAGAAAAAAGCCTTATGATAGCTATACTAATGGGGCTTTTTACTCCGTTTTGACCCGATTCCTGACCGGCGTCAGGGTCAAGTCACAAAAATCATCACAATTTTCCGTCACCGGCGCTACAATCGACCGAAGTCACAATCTCAAATCAGAAGAGTATTGCTAATGAAAAACATCAACCCAACGCAGACCTCTGCCTGGCAGGCATTACAGAAACACTTCGACGAAATGAAAGATGTCACTATCAGCGAGCTTTTCGCCAAAGATAGCGACCGTTTTTCTAAATTTTCCGCGACGTTCGACGATCTGATGCTGGTGGACTTCTCCAAAAACCGCATCACTGAAGAGACGCTGGCTAAACTGCAGGATCTGGCGAAAGAGACTGACCTGGCGGGCGCTATCAAGTCGATGTTCTCAGGTGAGAAGATCAACCGCACCGAAGACCGCGCGGTACTGCACGTCGCGCTGCGTAACCGCAGCAATACGCCGATTGTGGTTGATGGCAAAGATGTGATGCCGGAAGTGAACGCTGTGCTGGAGAAGATGAAAACCTTCTCCGAAGCGATTATCTCCGGTAGCTGGAAAGGCTACACCGGCAAACCGATCACCGACGTGGTTAACATCGGTATCGGCGGCTCCGACCTCGGTCCTTTCATGGTGACCGAGGCGCTGCGTCCGTATAAAAACCACCTCAACATGCACTTTGTCTCTAACGTCGATGGCACCCATATCGCCGAAGTGCTGAAGAACGTGAATCCGGAAACGACTCTGTTCCTGGTGGCGTCCAAGACTTTCACTACCCAGGAAACCATGACCAACGCCCACAGCGCGCGCGACTGGTTCCTGGCAACCGCGGGCGACGACAAGCACGTGGCGAAACACTTCGCCGCGCTTTCCACCAACGCGAAAGCGGTTGGCGAGTTCGGCATCGACACCGCCAACATGTTCGAATTCTGGGACTGGGTTGGCGGCCGTTACTCCCTGTGGTCGGCGATTGGTCTGTCCATCATTCTCTCCGTGGGCTTCGACAACTTCGTTGAGCTGCTGTCCGGCGCGCATGCGATGGATAAGCACTTCTCCACCACTCCGGCGGAGAAAAACCTGCCGGTGCTGCTGGCTCTGATCGGCATCTGGTACAACAACTTCTTCGGTGCGGAAACCGAAGCGATTCTGCCGTACGACCAGTACATGCACCGCTTTGCCGCTTACTTCCAGCAGGGCAACATGGAGTCCAACGGTAAGTATGTTGACCGTAACGGCCACGCGGTAGACTACCAGACTGGCCCAATCATCTGGGGTGAGCCGGGCACCAACGGTCAGCACGCGTTCTACCAGCTGATCCACCAGGGCACCAAAATGGTACCGTGCGATTTCATCGCTCCGGCTATCACCCACAACCCGCTGTCTGACCACCATCAGAAACTGCTGTCTAACTTCTTCGCCCAGACCGAGGCCCTGGCCTTTGGTAAATCCCGCGAAGTGGTTGAGCAGGAATATCGCGATCAGGGTAAAGACCCGGCGACCCTGGAGCACGTGGTGCCGTTCAAAGTGTTCGAAGGTAACCGCCCGACTAACTCCATCCTGCTGCGTGAGATCACCCCGTTCAGCCTCGGGGCGCTGATTGCCCTGTACGAGCACAAAATCTTCACCCAGGGCGCGATCCTCAACATCTTCACCTTTGACCAGTGGGGCGTTGAGCTGGGCAAACAGCTGGCTAACCGCATCCTGCCGGAGCTGAAAGACGGCAGCGAAGTTAGCAGCCACGACAGCTCTACTAACGGCCTGATTAACCGTTATAAAGCCTGGCGCGCATAACGCTTGCGCAGCTAAGACGGAATGCCGACCCTTTGGTCGGCATTTTTATTTATAGCCGCCGCAGCAGCCTCGCCGGATTCCCCGCCCACACGCCTTTCTCGGTAATGGACTTCGTTACCACGCTGCCCGCGCCTATCACCACCCCATCGCAGATGCTGACGGCCAGAATCGTGGCGCCGCTGCCGATCGACACGTCATCGCCAATCTCGATCCGCCCCCAGCTGGCGCGGTCGGCGTTTGGTTTACCCTCGCGAAACAGGTCGTTGGCAAACATCACGCCGTGACCGATAAAGCAGCGCTGGCCGATGGTGACGTACTCGCAGATAAAGGTATGGGACTGAATTTTACTGTTCGCGCCGATGCGGGTATTCCGCTGGATCTCAACGAACGGCCCGACGAAGACGTTATCGCCGAGCTGGCAATCATAGAGGTTGGCGGGCTGGTAAATAACGACATTTTCCCCACAAACGACGTTACGTACGCCGGTATCACGAAGCTCAGGCATAGTTCCTCTCAAATCGGTTTGGCCAGAATATGTAAGGTGCTTTGCTGGCTGGCGGAGTGGAAAATCGTGTCTCTGATGTGCTGCATCCCCTGGCGTTCGTAAAAACGGCGCGCGGCGGGATTCGCGGCGAGTACTTCCAGCCACAGCCAACTTTCACCGGCCGTTTTTGCTCGCGTCTCGACGGCGTGAAAAATATGCTCGCCGTAGCGGTGGCCAGTCTTCCCCGGCATCAGGTAGAGCTTATGCAGCAGCGTACCAATCTTGCCGTCGTCAGCCATTCGCTGCTGATAGCTATATTTAGCGAAACCAACAGGAGAGGGGGCTTCGGCGATGAGCCAGTGTTGGGTCGCATCCGCAAGACTCCGACGTAGCGCATCTTCGGCATATTCTTGCTTAAGAAATAACGCCAGTTCATCGGCATCGCGCCAGAGATGAGCAAAGTGGTGATGATAGCTGGCATAGCCCATCGCGCTAAGCTGGGGCGCGTCCTCGGGACATGCCTGTCGAATAGTTAACATGCTGCGTTCCTCGCGTCGTTCTGCGGCTATATTGCCTGTAAAGTGAACAATGTGGAACGACAAAAATCGGTGGGAGAAGGCTGGAGGCGCTCCCTCCAGCCTGGGGGTTAGCGGGCGAAAGCGATCGCTTCGATTTCGACGCCGGCATCTTTCGGTAACCTTGCCACCTCCACACAGGAGCGCGCCGGAAAGGCCGCCTGGTGTTCGATAAAGAAGGCCTCGTAGGCGGCATTGATGGCGGCAAAATCCGCCAGGTCTTTGACAAACACCGTAGTTTTAACGATCTGCCCGACCGTGAGTCCGGCGGCTTCGACGATGGCTTTCACGTTCTCCAGTGATTGCCGCGCCTGTTCGGCGATATCGCCTGGCATGGTGCCGTCCAGCGGATTAATCGGCAGCTGACCGGAGGTGATGGTCATCGCGCCGAGATTGACGCCCTGCACGTACGGGCCGATAGCGGCAGGCGCGTCAGCGGTGGTAATAATCATACGGTTTATCCTTCAAACGGTTACATAAAATAATTTAACAACACCAGCGAGCCGACGCCGCTCACTACCACCCACACCAGACCTAAACGGAAGCTGGCGAGCGTGCAGATGATGGCGGCGATCACCTTCGGATTTTTTAAGTCGAACTCCATGCTGGAATTCACGCTCAGGATCTAAATGGTGATGATGGCCGGCAGAACAGTGACCGGCACGAAGCGTAGCGTTTTGGTCACCCGCTCGGACATCTGGATCTTGCCGGCCAGGCCGATAAACGAGAAACGGATGAGAAAAGTCACCGCGGCCATGCCCAGCGTCAGGGCGATAAAATAGCTATTACTCATTTTCCATCGCCTCCACTAACGGCATATCGGATTCGGTTTTTGCCATCTGCTTGCGCTCTTCCGCCAGGTCGACGCACAGGCCGGCGAGGACGCCAAGCACTGAGGCGACGACGATACCCAGCGAATAGGGTAGGACCACTAACAGCACGCCGGAAACGGCGGCTACAACCGCGGCGACGGTGCAGGCCTGGCTTTTAATTTGCGGCACCACGATGGCGATAAAGGCGGCGACCATGGCGAAATCGAGACCGTATTTCTCAATGTGGGGAAACGAGGCGCCGACCAGCGCGCCAAGAAAATCAGCCAGCACCCAAATCGCCCAGAAGGTAATCATCGCCGAACCATAAAACAGATATTTTTCCTTTTTATTTCCTTCCATCTCTTTGACGGTGGTGGCATACACCTCGTCGGTGAGCGCATAGGACATAAAGCATTTTTTAAAGAATGAAGCTTCACGCACGCTGCCGGAAATAGAGGCGCTATACAGCACGTGGCGAAGATTGATAATTAATGTGGTGAAAATAATCACGCCGAGCGTGGCGCCGGTTTTTAACATATTCAGTGCCAGCATTTGCGCCGAGCCGGCAATGACGATCGCCGACCACGCCGTACTCTGCCAGACGCTCATGCCCGCGCTAACGCTTAATGCGCCGACAATAAATGAAAATGGAAAGTCGCCGATGCATAGGGGCATAATAGCGCTGGCGCCGCGGAAGATGACTTTTTTATTCATCTGCTATACCTGCTAATTTATAAATAATAGTGTGGGTAGAGTACGTTAATCGGGACCTGCTCTTTCAGGCCCGTGAAATGGTATTATTTAGCGACCATAATGCTGATAATTTCTTTATCGGTGAGAGTCATTGGTTTAATCACCAGACGGCACAGGTTATTAATAGTCTGCTCGACATCGGCGCAGACAATACCGTCATTGGCGCCAGCGCAGCTATTTTGCATGGCCATTAGTACCGCCTTAAAGGCGCTGGATACCACTGACGAGACTTTCATCGCGCAGCTGTTGGAACCGCCATCACAAATCATGCCGGTAATATCGCTGACCATATTAATAATTGCGGTATTAATGGTGTTGATATCGCGGGTAAACAGCCAGGCCATACCGGCGGCGGCGCCCATAGCGGCGGTTGAGGCTGCGCATAGCGCAGATAAGCGCGTATAACGAGAATGAATTGAGATGGCGGTGAGATGAGATAGAGACAAAGCGCGAGCCAGGGTCTCTTCATCGACGCCGAGATGCTCTGCAACCACCACTACCGGTATGGTTGCTGTAATGCCCTGATTGCCTGAGCCGAAGTTAGACATCGCTACCACCGGCGCGCCGCCCATGCGGGCATCTGAAGCGGCGACGGTGTTGATGATCACCTTGCTTAACAGATCGTTGCTCATCAGGCCGTTTTTCACTGCGTCAGAAAAGGTACCGTTAATGTTCAGGCCATATTTTTTTGTTTTGCCTTCTGCCGCCAGCGCGGAGTTTAAGCGCGCGGCGTCGAGAATAAAGCGAATATCATTAAAGTCGACGCGATTAATAAAGTCGTAAGCCTGTTGTAGCGAGAAAGTGGGCAGCGTTTCGCGCTGGGTGTGCGTATTCTGTTTTTCGCTTAATGGCTGCGGCTGGCCATTAATATAAAGCTCGACCACGTTGGTGTGGGTTCCTTTGACCACGACACGACAGCAATTCTCGCCAGCAGAGAGGGTTAAATCGAGATGAATAAAATCCGGAGTCTCTTCGACGGCAATATCAACGGCGTTATTGGCGATCAGCTTCTGCGCCATTTCAACGTGCCGCGGAGTGATATCTTCCAGCGTTTTTAATCCCTTTTGCGGGTCGCCGCCAAATGCGCCAATTGCGGCTGCCAGCGGTACACCGCAAACGGTGGTGCCGGGTATGGTGACGCCCATCGCGTTTTTATAAAGATTGGCGGAAATAAAACCGCTAATTTTGGTGCAAGGCTGATCCAGATATTGTGCGGCGTAGGCGGCCGCGAAGGAAATAGCGACGGGTTCAGTACAACCTAAAGCCGGGGCGACCTCTTGTTTGAGCCATTTTACGTACAGGGAAGCGTTATCGGTGTTCATAATGATTTAATGTCCAAAATTAAATTTTATTCAGCTGCGATAATGCTAAGACAAAAGATAAGAAAAAACTTACCCTAATAACCATAAAAAGACTGTGGTTTGGAGAAAAATTTTATCTTACGGGAGGTTTTAAGATACACCTGTGTCAAAAAGTAAACTTTTTATATTTCAGTTAGTTGGGGTGATTCGTTCTAAGCGTAACGGATGTTTTTGTTAATCTGCTCACAGCGTTTCTGGAAGGACAATTTTCTCTTGTTCGTACTTTTCGAATCAATAGCCCGGAGATAGCGTAAGGCGAAGGAATCATAGGTAGATCTGGATCACACTTTTGCGCTATACAGATCGACAACGTTCATGCATTTGAGGTGTCACTATGCCGTCGGTATATCGTCCGCTGGTTAATTTCGTTGCGAAGGCCATGCAGGCCGTGCTGAATCTGGCACTGCTGTGCCTGGGAATTATTCTGGTGGTGTTCCTGGGAAAGGAGACCCTGCATCTGGCGCACGTACTGTTTACGCCGGAGCCGGTGAGTAAGTACAAGCTGGTCGAAGGGCTGGTGGTCTATTTTCTCTACTTTGAGTTTATCGCGCTGATTGTTAAATATTTTGAATCCGGTTTTCACTTTCCACTGCGCTATTTCGTCTATATCGGTATTACCGCAATTGTGCGGCTTATTATCGTCGATCATGAGTCGCCGCTGGCGGTGCTCATTTACTCCGCGGCGATCCTGATCCTGGTGATTACGCTCTGGCTGTGTAACTCCAATCGCCTGAAACGCGAATAAAAAAAAGCGGCCTCCAGGGCCGCTGACCAACAGTCACAAATAGAATTTATGTAGGGTCCAGTTGAGGATAGCAGTGGCATTGACCTTACTTTTTCAGCTGAGGGCGACGGCGACAATACCCGGTTGGGGTCGTGTATTGCGGCTAGACCGTCGGCCCTCCTCTGAAATTTGGGGCCGGTGTTACAAAAAAATTAACCTTTCACTCCACCCGCCGTCAGGCCATTAACCAGCCAGCGCTGCGCCAGCAGGAAGACAACCGTGATCGGAATGGCGGAGAGCACCGCCGCGGCGGCAAAGTCGCCCCACAGATAGTTCTGCGGGTTGAGATACTGTTGCATACCTACCGCCAGGGTATAGCTGTTCACATCGCGCAGCAGCAGCGAGGCGACCGGCACTTCGGTGATGGCCGCGATGAACGACAGAATAAACACGACTGCCAGAATCGGCACCGACAGCGGCAGCAGCACCAGACGGAAAGCCTGCCATGGGGTCGCGCCATCCAGCGCCGCCGCTTCTTCCAGCGAGCCATCGATGGTTTCGAAGTAGCCTTTAATCGTCCAGACGTGCAGCGCGATACCGCCCATGTAGGCAAAGATGACGCCGCCGTGGGTGTTGAGGCCGACGAACGGGATGTACTGGCCCAGGCGGTCAAACAACGCGTACAGGGCAACCAGCGACAGCACCGCCGGGAACATCTGGAAAATCAGCATCCCTTTCAGCAGGGTCGCTTTCCCCGGGAAGCGCATACGGGCGAAAGCGTAAGCGCAGGTGGTGGAGAGAGCGACGATACCGATCGCGGTGATCCCGGCGACCTTAATCGAGTTCCACAGCCACAGCAGGACCGGGAACGGCGGCGGCGTGACGCGGCCATCGGCGTGTTCGACGCTGAAGCCTAACGCCAGACGCCAGTGCTCCCAGGAGATGGTATCCGGGATCAGGCTGCCGGTGGCGAAGTTGCCTTCGCGCAGCGAGATAGCGATAACCATCAGCAGCGGAAACATAATCGCGGCGATAAAAATCAGTAGCAGGAGATGCGTGGTAAATAAACGTAGCTTCTGCGATTTGGGTTGGACCATAGCCATTATCGTTATCTCCCTTAATCAAACTTCATGCGCGTGGCTTTCAGATTCACAATCGCTAACGCGCCAACCAGCAGGAAGATAAGCGTTGCGATAGCCGCCGCCAGGCCGAAGTCCTGACCGCCGCCGCCTTCAAAGGCGATGCGATAGGTGTAGCTCACCAGCAGGTCGGTATAACCGGCCGGGGTGGTGGTGCCGAGACGGTCCGGACCGCCGTTGGTCAACAATTGAATCAGGACGAAGTTGTTAAAGTTAAAGGCGAAGCTGGCGATCATCAGCGGCGTTAGCGGCTTAATCAGCAGCGGGAAGGTAATTTTAAAGAAGTTCTGGAACGGGCCGGCGCCATCCATTGCCGACGCTTCGTACAGATCGTCCGGAATCGCCTTCAGCAGCCCCATGCACAGGATCATCATGTACGGGTAGCCCAGCCAGGTGTTGACGATGATGATCATGGTGCGCGCGGTGGTCGGGTCGCTAAACCAGGCCGGCTTAATGCCGAACAGCGTGCTGAGCATCATGTTGATTTCACCAAAGCTCTGGTTGAACAGCCCTTTGAAAATCAGAATCGAAATAAACGACGGTACGGCGTACGGCAGAATCAGCAGGACGCGATAAATCGCTTTGCCTTTCAGCGCTTCCCACTGCACCAGGCAGGCGAGGATCATCCCCACCGCGACGGTCAGCACCACGGTCAGCACCGAGAACACCACCGTCCAGACGAAGATCGCGAAGAACGGTTTCTGAATGCCTTCATCGTGGAAGACGCGGGTAAAGTTGTCCCAGCCGATAGTCACAGTGTAGCCCGGGCTCAGCTTCTCATTGCCCCAGCTGCCGTCGGCGTTAATTGACTGGTAGAAGCCGACGTCGTTGTTCGGGCGGTATTTAACGTGGGTCTGATTGTTGGTCAGTACCCCGTCTTCGCCGAGGGTATACAGAGGCTGGGTACCGGAGAACTGGCGCAGGGAGCTCATGATGACTTTGCTGTCATCCGGCAGCACAGCGGTCAGCTGGTTCAGCGCGGTGCGATTCTGGGTAATCACGCGCAGGTTGGCGCGCTCGCCTTCCGGCAGGGCGTCGGTTTCTTTTAACGCCAGCTTCTGCTCGCCGCCAAATTTAAAGGCGTCAGAAAGGTAGTTTTTACCGCTTTCGCCGTCGGTCAGCGCCAGCTTCCACTCGTCACCCGCAGGGATCAGCGTGAAATTATAGGCTTTGCCGGCCTGGAAGGAACGATCCATCAGCACCTGCTGCGCACGCTCAAAGGTCAGCTGGTTGGTGCTACTGTAGTTGGTAAACGCGATAGCGATAGTGCAGATCAGCGGAAACAGGACAAACAGGCCCATGCCGGCGAGGCCGGGATAAACATAGCGCCAGGCATAAGCCTTGCGATTAGCGAAAATATACAGGCCAACTGAGCTTAAAATCAGCGTCATGATGGCGAACAGGTACTCCCCCTGGGCGTACATCAAAACAACAAGGTAACCCACCAGCAGGCACAGTAAGCCAATCACAGACCATGTGAGTTGCGGGCTTTGCCACCAGTGTCTCTTTTTAACGGCATCCATGGGGATCATCCTCTACAGCGGTGAAAACTTATTTGTCAGGTGGCGCTTCGCTTACCTGACCTACGGTCCGAGCCGTAGTGGTAGGGCGGGTAGGCGCACGCGCCACCCGCCGTTTTCTTACTTAGTGATACGGCTCTGTGCATCTTTCAGCGCAGCATCGACAGTCTGGCGACCGCTGGCGGCGTTGATAACCGCGGTACGAACGGCATACCAGAAGGCAGACATCTGCGGGATGTTAGGCATGATTTCGCCTTTCTGGGCGTTCGCCATGGTGGCAGCGATGCGCGGATCTTTTTCCAGTTTTTCCTGGAAGGATTTCAGCGCCACGGCACCCAGCGGTTTGTCGTTGTTAACGGCTTCCAGACCCTGATCGGTCATCAGGTAGTTTTCGAGGAACTCTTTGGCCAGCTCTTTGTTCGGGCTGGCGGCGTTGATCCCCGCGCTCAGCACGCCAACGAACGGTTTCGATGGTTTGCCTTTAAAGGTTGGCAGCAGGGTCACGCCGTAGTTAACCTTGCTCTTATCGATGTTAGACCACGCCCACGGACCGTTGATGGTCATCGCGGTTTCGCCTTTGTTGAAGGCCGCTTCCGCGATGGAGTAGTCGGTGTCGGCATTCATGTGCTTGTTCTTGATCAGGTCAACCAGGAAGGTCAGGCCCGCTTTCGCGCCTGCGCTGTCCACGCCGACGTCTTTCACATCGTACTTGCCGTTTTCAAACTTGAACGCGTATCCGCCGTCGGCAGCGATCAGCGGCCAGGTGAAGTACGGTTCCTGCAGGTTGAACATTAGCGCGCTCTTACCTTTCGCTTTCAGTTCTTTATCCAGCGCCGGGATCTCTTCCCAGGTCTTCGGCGGGTTCGGCACCAGGTCTTTGTTGTAAATCAGGGACAGGGCTTCGACTGCGATCGGGTAGGCGATCAGTTTGCCGTTATAGCGAACCGCATCCCAGGTGAACGGATAGAGTTTGTCCTGGAACGCTTTGTCCGGGGTGATTTCCGCCAGCAGGCCCGACTGCGCGTAGCCGCCGAAACGGTCATGCGCCCAGAAGATGATGTCTGGGCCGTCGCCGGTCGCCGCAACCTGCGGGAATTTCTCTTCCAGCTTGTCCGGGTGTTCTACGGAAACTTTAATGCCGGTGTCTTTTTCAAACTTTTTACCCACTTCAGCGAGGCCGTTGTAGCCTTTGTCGCCGTTAATCCAGATAACCAGCTTACCTTCTTCAATTTTTGCGAGGGCAGAGGCGGAAAACATCATCGTGGTCAGTGCCGACAGCGCGAGGATGCGAGCGCCAGTTTTGATTTTCATATACCCGTCCTTTTTGGTGTTGTACTCGTGGATACACTTCGGTGGCTTAACGATGATGAGTTTCCTTTTTTAACAACCCCTTTCCATCCTCCCCAGGTCTACGCCCCACCCGCTGGTTGTGTGATCTCCATTGCAAAAACGGCCGTATTGCGTCCTGGAGCACAGAAAAAAGCGCCCAATTTTGTCGCCTCCATCACGAAATCACGCTCCGCCCGCCATCCCCCGCGGCGAGAGCCAATCTCTCATCCTCCCATCTCCTCCCCCATAAAAAAGCCGGGGGGTGGAGGATTTACCTGCGTAATGAATGCCGCATAGTCGACCCATCTTGAATGTGACTGTTAGTGACAGGTTGTAACGAAGGGAGAAGGGCATGGCGAGCGTACAGCTGCGAAATGTAACGAAAGCCTGGGGTGACGTGGTGGTATCGAAAGATATCAATCTCGATATCCACGAAGGGGAATTCGTCGTGTTTGTCGGGCCATCGGGCTGCGGCAAATCTACCCTGCTGCGTATGATTGCCGGGTTAGAAACTATTACCAGCGGGGACCTGTTTATCGGTGACACCCGCATGAACGAGATCCCACCGGCAGAACGCGGCGTTGGGATGGTATTCCAGTCTTATGCACTCTATCCCCACCTTTCCGTTGCGGAAAATATGTCGTTTGGCCTGAAGCTGGCCGGCGCGAAAAAAGATCTGATTAACCAGCGGGTGACTCAGGTTGCGGAAGTGCTGCAGCTGGCCCATCTGCTGGAGCGTAAACCGAAAGCCCTCTCCGGCGGTCAGCGCCAGCGCGTGGCGATTGGTCGTACGCTGGTGGCAGAGCCAAGCGTTTTCCTGCTGGATGAGCCGCTTTCCAACCTCGATGCCGCCCTGCGCGTCCAGATGCGTATCGAAATCTCCCGTCTGCATAAGCGACTGGGCCGCACCATGATCTATGTCACCCACGATCAGGTGGAAGCGATGACCCTCGCCGACAAGATCGTGGTCCTCGACGCCGGCCGTGTGGCGCAGGTTGGGAAACCGCTGGAGCTCTATCACTATCCGGCTGACCGCTTCGTTGCCGGCTTCATTGGTTCACCGAAGATGAACTTCCTGCCGGTCAAAGTCACCGCGACGGCTATCGATCAGGTGCAGGTTGAACTGCCGAACCGTCAGCAAATCTGGCTACCGGTGGACAGCGCCAACGTGCAGGCGGGCGCCAATATGTCCTTAGGTATTCGACCGGAGCATTTATTGCCCAGCGATATCGCCGATGTAACCCTTGAAGGCGAGGTCCAGGTCGTCGAACAGCTCGGTCACGAAACGCAAATTCATATCCAGATCCCCGCCATCCGTCAGAACCTGGTTTACCGCCAGAACGACGTGGTGTTGGTAGAAGAGGGAGCCACATTCGCTATCGGTTTGCCGCCAGAACGTTGCCATTTATTCCGTGAGGATGGCACCGCTTGTCGTCGGCTGCATAAAGAGCCGGGCGTGTAAGGCTTCCCATTAAAAAAGCGCGAACCCGGCTGGCGATATACCGGCGAAGCGTGCAAAGAAAAGCAATGATCTCAGGAGATAGAATGATGATTACTCTGCGCAAACTTCCTCTGGCGGTCGCCGTCGCAGCAGGCGTGATGTCTGCTCAGGCGCTGGCTGTCGATTTCCATGGCTACGCGCGTTCCGGCATTGGCTGGACCGGCAGCGGCGGCGAGCAACAGTGCTTCAAAGCAACCGGCGCTCAAAGTAAATACCGTCTTGGTAACGAATGTGAAACCTATGCGGAACTGAAGCTGGGCCAGGAGCTGTGGAAGGAAGGGGATAAGAGTTTTTATTTCGATACTAACGTTGCCTATTCCGTGAATCAGGAAGATGACTGGGAAAGCACCTCTCCGGCGTTCCGTGAAGCCAACATCCAGGGTAAAAACCTGATCGACTGGCTGCCGGGCTCCACGCTGTGGGCGGGTAAACGCTTCTATCAGCGTCATGACGTTCACATGATCGACTTCTACTACTGGGATATCTCCGGCCCGGGTGCAGGTCTGGAAAACGTTGACCTTGGCTTCGGTAAGCTCTCTCTGGCCGCTACCCGTAACTCAGAAAGCGGCGGCTCTTATACTTTCTCCAGCGATGACACCAAAAAATATGCTGCGAAAACTGCCAACGACGTCTTTGATATCCGTCTGGCGGGTCTGGAAACCAACCCGGGCGGCGTGCTGGAGTTAGGGGTCGATTACGACCGTGCTAACCCGCAGGATGACTATCGCCTGGAAGACGGCGCGTCGAAAGACGGCTGGATGTGGACCGGTGAACATACTCAGTCTATCTGGGGCGGCTTCAACAAGTTTGTGGTTCAGTACGCCACTGACGCAATGACCTCCTGGAACAGCGGCCACTCTCAGGGGACCAGCATCGATAACAACGGCAGCATGATCCGCGTTCTGGATCACGGCGCGATGGACTTCAACGATGACTGGGGCCTGATGTACGTGGCAATGTACCAGGACGTGGATCTGGACAGCAAGAACGGTTCTACCTGGTACACCGTGGGTGTCCGTCCGATGTACAAATGGACGCCGATCATGAGCACCCAGCTGGAAATCGGTTACGACAACGTGAAATCCCAGCGTACCAGCGAAAACAACAACCAGTACAAAATTACTCTGGCTCAACAGTGGCAGGCAGGCAACAGCGTCTGGTCTCGTCCGGCTATCCGTATCTTCGCAACCTACGCGAAGTGGGATGAAAACTGGGGCTACAGCAACACCTCCGGTCTGCAGACGAAAGACAGCAGCGGAAGCGGCGCTTTCACCTCCAGCCGCGGTGACGACAGCGAAGTTACCTTCGGTGCCCAGATGGAAGTGTGGTGGTAATACCGTCCGCAGGACGGGTGTAACCTGGGAGGGGCGTCAGCCCCTCCTGATTATTCAGGGTTAGCGCGCTATTGCCTGGCTACCGCTAAACCGATGCTATCCAAGGTGAGAAGAATGAAAATGAAGAAAACTCTCGTCGCTCTGTGTTTATCCGCAGGGATGTTGGCATGCGTGCCGGGGATGAGCCTTGCCGATGTTAACTTTGTACCGCAGAACACCAGCGCCGCGCCGGCTATTCCAGCCAGCGCGCTGCAGCAGCTGATCTGGACGCCTGCCGATCAATCAAAGACGCAGAGCGTTGATTTAACTACCGGCGGTCAACGCCTGGATGTCCCGGGGATCGTCGGACCGGTCGCCGCCTGGAGCGTGCCGGCCAATATCGGTGAGCTGACCCTGACGCTCGACAGCGAACTGAACAAACATAAGCAGATTTTTGCGCCGAACGTGCTGATTCTCGACCAGAACATGACGCCCGCGGCGTTCTTCCCCAGCAATTACTTTACCTATCAGCAGCCGGGCGTGATGACCGCTGACCGCCTGGGCGGCGTGATGCGCCTGACCCCGGCGCTGGGCCAGCAAAAGCTCTATGTGCTGGTGTTTACCACTGAAAAAGATCTCCAGCAGACCACGACCCTGCTGGATCCGGCGAAAGCCTATGCCAAAGGCGCTGGCAATGCGGCCCCGGATATCCCGGATCCGATCGCTAAACATACCACCGATGGCGTGCTGAAGCTGAAAGTGAAAACTAATAGCACTTCCAGCGTGCTGGTGGGGCCGCTGTTCGGCTCTTCCGGCCCGGGTCCGGTAACCGTCGGCAACACCGCGGCGCCGGTAGCCGCGCCAGCCGCCGCCGCGGCGCCGGCCGCCAAAAGCGAGCCGATGCTCAGCGATACCGAAACCTACTTCAACAATGGTATTAAGCAGGCGGTGAAACAAGGTGACATCGACAAAGCCCTGAAATTGATGAACGAAGCTGAGCGCCTCGGCTCGAAATCCGCTCGTTCCACCTTTATCAGCAGTGTAAAAGGCAAGGGGTAATCGTCTCCCCACAATGCTGATGTTTAGGCACAGCCTTTAGGTGCATCCTCCGGGATGCACCTTTTTTTGCACGCGCGGCAGCCTGTTGCATGGCTGTTGCGTGAATGATCGTATATTGACGTTTGCCCGCCACCAACCGCCTATTCTGCGATACAATGCTTTCACGTTATGTACCGGAGAATCAGGCATGTCCCATCCTGCGCTTACGCGACTGCGTGCGCTGCGCTATTTTGCCGTTATGCCATCCCTGCCGCCGCCGCTAAGTGACTGGCTGCTGCTGGAGGACTCAATGACCCAGCGCTTTGAACAACAAGGAAAGCAGGTCACCGTGACCCTGGTTAACGAAGGGTATATCGGCCGTGACGCGCTGACTGACGAAGCGGCGCTGCTGCCCGACGAGCCGCGCTACTGGCTGCGGGAGATTATACTCAATGCCGATGGCGAGCCCTGGCTGGCCGGGCGCACGGTGGCGCCGGAGTCGACGCTGTGTGGTCCGGAGCTGGCGCTACAGCAGCTCGGGCAAACTCCGCTGGGCCGATACCTGTTTACGTCGTCGACATTAACCCGCGATTTTATTGAAATTGGTCGCGATGCAGCGCTGTGGGGGCGTCGTTCCCGCCTGCGGCTGAGCGGCAAACCCCTGCTGCTGACCGAGCTTTTTTTGCCTGCGTCGCCGTTGTACTAAGAGGAAGAAAAAATGGAGTGGAGTCTGTCGCAGAATAAGCTGTTGGCGTTTCATCGCCTGATGCGCACTGACAAACCGATCGGCGCTTTGCTGCTGCTGTGGCCGACGCTGTGGGCGCTATGGGTGGCCTCGCCGGGCGTCCCGCCGCTGTGGATCCTGGCGGTATTCGTCGCCGGCGTCTGGCTGATGCGCGCCGCCGGCTGCGTGGTGAATGACTATGCCGACCGAAAATTTGATGGTCACGTAAAGCGTACCGCCCGCCGTCCGCTGCCGAGCGGCGATGTTACCGAGAAAGAGGCGCGAACGCTGTTTATCGTGCTGGTGCTGCTCTCTTTCCTGTTGGTGCTCACCCTCAACACCATGACCATTCTGCTGTCGGTGGCGGCGCTGGCGCTGGCGTGGGTCTATCCGTTTATGAAGCGCTACACTCATCTGCCGCAGGTGGTGCTGGGCGCGGCCTTTGGCTGGTCGATCCCGATGGCCTTCTCGGCCGTCAGCGAATCGCTGCCGCTGAGCTGCTGGCTGATGTTCCTCGCCAATATTCTGTGGGCGGTGGCCTACGATACCCAGTATGCGATGGTGGATCGCGATGACGACGTTAAGATCGGCATCAAGTCGACGGCGATCCTGTTTGGCGAAAACGATCGTCTGATTATCGGTATCCTGCAGGTGGCCGTACTGGCGCTGATGGGCGCGGTGGGTTGGCTGAATGGGCTGGGCTGGGAATATTACTGGTCGCTGTTCGTGGCGGCGGGTCTGTTTGGCTGGCAGCAGAAGCTTATCTTCAATCGCGACCGCGATAACTGCTTCAAAGCGTTTATGAACAATAACTACGTCGGGCTGGTGCTGTTCCTCGGCCTGGCGATGAGCTACCTGTAACCTCCTGTCCGCTGCCCCCCGGCATTCCGGGGGGCAGCAAACGCCGCGTTACGCGTCGTCCTGCGTGACGCTCTCAATGGTCAGTCGGACATCCGACGTAATCAAGTCCGCCAGCATCCGATAAACCTTCAGGGTCTCTTCCGGCTCGGCGTCGCCGGTGTCGCTGATATAGCCTTCATCGCGCAGGGTCAACACCAGGGTGCTGAACACCGCTTTGTCGAAGAACTCCGGCGCATTGATGCCGTGTAGCACCGACAGACGCTGGGCCACGGTGCGACTCTCTTTTTCCAGCGAGCTGCGGTTGATCGCCGGGTTAGCGCTCAGCAGCCAGAAGGTGATGGCATAGCGCTGCAGCGTCTCGCGGGCGCCAGCGGCCAGCAGCTGCAGGGAGCGAGAGTGCGACGGGTTGAGGCTCATGACATCGCCATCGACGACGATCAGCTCCTGACGCAGCATCTCGGCAATCAGCGCATCCACCACTCCGGCCAGCTCCGCTTTTTCCCAGCGCAGGAACAGCTCGGCCTTGAGGAACGGATAGAGTGTTTCCACATGACGCAGCACTTCGGCGCGGCTGAGATGACGATGCTGAGTCACCAGAGCGGCTAACAGCGACGGCATCACCAGCATATGGGTGATATTGTTGCGATAGTAGGTCATCAGCACCGCCTGCTCGCGCGGCAGGATGATGATGTCGCCAATGGTGTCCTTCTCCACTTCGAACTTGTTCATCTGCAGTGCATGATCGATGAGCTCGCTGGCTGAAGCGGATGGGGCGGTCGCATCCGGAGAATAGGGCACATTGCGCAGCAGCGCGAGGTAGCACTCTAACTGCTGGGTGAGCTGCTCACGGGTCAGCGAACGCTGGCGGGAGGCCAGTAGCGCCGTACAGCACAGGTTCATGGCGTTGGCCGCGCCGGCGTTATTGATGCGCACCATCAGGTCAGCGGCGATGCTATTCACCGTCGGCGTCAGCCAGGAGGGGCGAACCGCTTCGATCGGGTCGATCGCTTCCCGCCAATCCGGCACATGCTGGTTAAGATAGGTCATCAGCGGCAGCGGTTCGCCGAAGTTAACGTAACCCTGGCCCAGGTTGCGCAGCTTGCTCAAGCCACGCACCATCTGCGGCAGACTCTCTTTCTCTTTAGTGGCGCCGCGCAGCTCTTTGGCGTAGGTTCCTACCTCCATCACGTGCTCATAGCCGATGTAAATCGGCACCAGGGTGATCGGTCGGGTTCCGCCGCGCAGCATCGCCTGGATGGTCATCGACAGCGTACCGGTCTTCGGATCGAGCAGGCGGCCGGTACGGGAGCGGCCGCCTTCGACGAAATACTCCACGGAATAGCCGCGGCTGAACAGTTCGCCAAGGTATTCGCGGAACACGGTGGAATAGAGTTTGTTGCCCTTAAAGGTGCGGCGAATAAAGAAGGCGCCGAGGCGGCGGAAGATCGGCCCGGCCGGCCAGAAGTTGAGGTTGATGCCCGCCGCGATATGCGGAGGGACCAGCCCCTGATGGTACAGGACGTAGGAGAGCAGCAGATAGTCCATGTGGCTGCGGTGGCAGGGGACATAGACAATTTCATGGCCGTCGTGCGCCAGCTGGCGTACGCGCTCGGCGTTATGCACGTTGATACCCTGGTACAGGCGGTTCCAGGTGAAGCCGAGAATGCGGTCGGTCAGGCGGATCATCTCGTATGAGAAGTTCGCCGCAATCTCTTCCATCAGCGCGATAGCGTTCTGCTGTGCCTTCTCGTGCGAAATTTTCTTGCTGCGCGCTTCGTCTTCCACCGCGCGGGCAATCGCTTTCGAGGCCAGCAGTTTATTAAACAGATCCTGGCGGGCCGGCAGACGCGGGCCGACGGCGGCCAGCCGCTGGCGGGCAAAATGCATGCGAGCGACGCGAGCCAGCTTCTGGGCGATGATCTTATCGGTACCGTGCTCATCCGCCATGCGGCGCAGCGAAACGGACGGCGAGAAGCGCACGAAGCTGTCGCGGCCGAGCCAGGAGACGGCGAAAAATTTCTGAATGCCGTTCAGCATCCGCAGCGGCGGATTGACTTCTCCTTTCTCGCGACCCGGCGAACGGCCGAACATGACCGAAACCGGCACCATTTGCACATCGAGGTCCGGATGGTTGCGGTGCAGATCGAGGTAATCGTGGAACAGCTTGATGGACTCTTCTTTTGGCGTGTAATAAGTAAATACGCGCGGCCCACCGTGGATGAATACGTAACGCGGCAGCAGGGCGCCGTCGATTTCCAGCGGTTCAAGCGGGTCAGGTAAATCATGCGCCAGGCATTGGGCGCGCAGCGTCAGCAGGTCCGCCTTCGAATTATAGGGCAGGACGTACATGACCGGACGCGAGGTATCGAGTCCTAATTCCTGGGCAGGCTCTGCCGGAATAGACTTGCTTTTTACCAGCACCTGTAATGGTAAATTCAGTAATTTATAGTAAATTCGTTGCCAGCCGGACATAAACGATGTGAAGCCTCTGGTTAATCATGCAAATGCGCGGCAAGAATAACAGAAAGTGGGCAAAATTTCCGTTACCACGCGGCAAACGCGCACACTCATCGACGTCATTTACGTAAAAAGGTTTTGTGATGGCCAATAATACCACCGGGTTAACCCGGATCATTAAGGCGGCAGGTTACTCCTGGAAAGGATTTCGCGCGGCGTGGATCAACGAGGCTGCGTTTCGTCAGGAAGGCGTCGCCGCTATCGTGGCCGTCGCGGTAGCCTGCTGGCTGGACGTCGACGCCATCACCCGCGTATTGCTGATTGGCTCGGTCCTGCTAGTGATGATAGTCGAAATTCTCAACAGCGCGATTGAAGCGGTTGTGGACCGTATCGGCTCGGATTTTCACGAGCTTTCAGGGCGCGCCAAAGATATGGGGTCGGCGGCGGTTCTGCTGGCGATTATCATCGCGCTGATCACCTGGGGAACGCTGCTGTGGAGTCATTATCACTAACGTTCTTCGCTAACCCTCGCAAAATATGAACAATCCGCCGATTTTTGTGTGCCATGTGGTTCCAAAATCACCGTTAGCTGTATATACTCACAGCATAACTGTATATACACCCAGGGGGCGGAATGAAAGCGTTAACGACCAGGCAGCAAGAGGTGTTTGATCTCATTAGGGATCATATCAGCCAGACGGGCATGCCGCCGACGCGTGCGGAAATTGCTCAGCGCTTGGGGTTCCGTTCCCCAAACGCGGCGGAAGAACACCTGAAAGCGCTGGCGCGTAAAGGCGCGATCGAGATCGTCTCCGGCGCTTCTCGCGGTATTCGCCTGCTGACGGAAGAAGAGCAAGGCCTGCCGCTGATCGGTCGCGTCGCCGCCGGTGAGCCGCTGCTGGCGCAGCAGCATATTGAAGGCCACTATCAGGTCGACCCGTCGATGTTTAAGCCCAACGCCGATTTCCTGCTGCGCGTCAGTGGGATGTCGATGAAAGACATCGGTATTCTGGATGGCGATTTGCTGGCGGTCCACAAAACCCAGGATGTGCGTAACGGTCAGGTGGTTGTCGCGCGTATCGATGAAGAAGTGACGGTGAAGCGTCTGAAAAAGCAGGGCAATGTCGTTGAACTGTTGCCGGAAAACAGCGAGTTTTCCCCGATCGTCGTCGATCTGCGCCAGCAGAGTTTTACCATTGAGGGTCTGGCCGTTGGCGTGATCCGTAATGGAGAATGGCTGTAGCGCCTGCCTCTGCGCAGCGTCATCTGTTGCGTGACGCTGCGACGTTTTTCCTCAATCAGGTCCTCAAACATGCTGCTCAACGCTGCCGATAAAGCGCTGTGGCGTCTTGCCCTCCCTATGATTTTCTCCAACATCACCGTCCCGCTGCTGGGGCTGGTGGATACGGCGGTGATCGGCCACCTGGACAGCCCGGTATACCTCGGCGGCGTAGCGGTCGGGGCGACGGCCACCAGTTTCCTCTTCATGCTGCTGCTGTTCCTGCGCATGAGCACCACCGGGCTCACCGCTCAGGCCTGGGGCGCCAAAGATCCGCAGCGCCTGGCGCGGGCGCTGGTGCAGCCGCTGGCCCTGGCGCTGGGCGCCGGGGTGCTGATTATCCTGCTTCGCCTGCCGCTAATTGACCTCGCTCTACATATTGTCGGCGGCAGCGAGGCGGTGCTTGAGCAGGCGAGACGGTTTCTCGAAATTCGCTGGCTCAGCGCCCCCGCCTCGCTGGCCAACCTGGTGCTGCTCGGCTGGCTGCTGGGCGTCCAGTACGCCCGGGCGCCGGTTATTCTGCTGGTGGTGGGTAATCTGTTGAATATTGTGCTCGATCTGTGGCTGGTGATGGGCCTGCGAATGAACGTCCAGGGAGCGGCGCTGGCCACGGTCACCGCGGAGTACGCCACCCTCATTATTGGCCTGCTGATGGCGAAGCGGGTGCTGACGCTGCGCGGCGTGTCGCTGGCGATGCTGAAAAACGCCTGGCGCGGGGATCTGCGCCGTTTATTGGCGTTGAATCGGGACATCATGCTGCGCTCGCTGCTGCTGCAGCTGTGCTTTGGCGCGCTGACCGTATTCGGCGCCCGTCTGGGCAGCGACATCGTGGCGGTTAACGCCGTACTGATGACCATGCTGACCTTTACCGCCTACGCGCTGGATGGCTTTGCCTATGCCGTGGAGGCTCACTCCGGCCAGGCCTACGGCGCGCGCGACGGTAGCCAGTTGCTGGAGGTGTGGCGGGCGGCCTGCCGGCAGTCCGGCATGGTGGCGCTGGCGTTTGCCCTGATTTACAGCCTGGCGGGGCAGTACATTATCGCGTTGTTAACCTCACTGCCTTCCCTGCAGCAGCTGGCCGATCGCTATCTGATCTGGCAGACGATCCTGCCGGTGGTCGGCGTCTGGTGCTATCTGCTGGACGGCATGTTTATCGGCGCGACGCGCGGCGCTGAGATGAGGAACAGTATGGCGGTCGCCGCGGCGGGGTTTGCCGTGACGCTGCTTACGCTACCGGTGCTTGGCAACCATGGTCTGTGGCTGGCGCTGGCGGTGTTCCTCGCCCTGCGCGGCCTGTCGCTGGCGCTGATCTGGCGTCGTCACTGGCGACGCGGCACATGGTTTAGTTAGTCATCTCCCGTCATTGCCGTTAGCCGTGACCTTCCCCGGTCGCGCTACGCTTACAGGGCGATTCAATAGCCCGGCTCAGCGTGGCGCAAGCCGGGAACATCCTCTTCGCGTTATCCCGCGGTGCGATGGTTAAAAATTCCGAATAACGAATCGACGCCAGCATTCTCATCTATAGTTAATACCATGTCCGGCACAAAACGGGCTGTAAACCCACCGAATGATGAGGACGTTATTATGAATAAAGACGAAATCGGCGGTAACTGGAAACAGTTTAAAGGTAAAGCCAAGGAACAGTGGGGCAAACTTACCGATGATGATATGACCGTAATCGAAGGGAAGCGCGACCAGCTGGTCGGCAAAATTCAGGAGCGTTACGGCTATGAGAAAGATCAGGCTGAGAAAGAAGTCTCAGACTGGGAGCATAAGAACGACTATCGCTGGTAGCGTTCCTTGATCCGAAGAATGAAGCATTTGTGTTAGTGCCTGTCTGAATGGCGCACGGACGCGCCGTTAACCCTTTTTCCCGCTGCGGCAGCCGCTCAGCGGGCTTTCTTTTTGAGCTGAATAGTATGATCGTGCTGGCAGTGTCCCGGGGTGCTGCAGGCTTCGACTTCCACGCAGCCCGCGCAAAGCCCGTGAGCTTCTATCACATTGTGGCGCAGGGCAAACCCCATGCGGGCCGCCAGCGTATGCATGATATCTTCCACCCCTTCCGCCGCTTCTTCTTTTACCACGCCGCAGCGGTCGCAGATAAACATGGCCGAGCTATGGGTCGGCTGGTCGAACAGATGGCACAGCACATAGCTATTGGTTGACTCTACCTTATGGACAAAACCCTGCTCGAGTAAAAACTCCAGCGCACGGTAAACCGTCGGCGGCTTCGCCTGCGGCTCTTTTTCACGTAGCAAGTCCAGCAGATCGTAGGCGCTGATTGCCCCTTGCTGCAGGCTCATCAGGCGCAACACTTCCAGACGCTGTGGAGTCAGGCGTACGCCGCGCTGTGCGCAAAGCTTTTCAGCATGCGCTAACATCTCTTGCGAAGGGGTCTTATCCATGAGCATCCTCGGATTGCGTGAATTTGAATCTGTTACTTTATCACGTTCCTCAGAAAACACCGAGAGCCGGCAGGTGATACGGGTCATACTTCAGGTTGTCGGCACCGGCGCCCGTCCCGAGCGCTGGCCGCTTATTCTCGAGCAGACTACGCCTTAGCCGCTCGCTAAAACCACCATGTCCGATTTAATCACAACACGCCCGACCCTGGGTATGCTATATCTGAAGTGTCTCATTTTCGGGAGAAAACGATGAAACGACCTGATTGCATTCGCCACTGGCGCGAACTGGAAGGGCCCGACGATGCTACTTATCCCGACAGCCCGGAGCGTTTTTCAATCGGCGCGCCGCTGGGGCGAGGTTTACGTCTCAACCGGCTGGGGATCCACCACGAGCGGCTGCCGCCCGGGCGGCGCACCTCTTATCCACACGCGGAGAGCGATGAGGAAGAGTTCATCTACGTGCTGGAGGGCTATCCGGAAGTGTGGATAAACGGCTATCTCTGGAAGCTGGAGCCCGGCGACAGCGTGGGTTTTCCCGCTGGTACCGGCATCTGCCACACCTTTCTCAATAACACCGAGCAGGAAGTTCGTCTGCTGGTGGTGGGCGAGGCCAACAAGAAGTACAACCGCATTTATTACCCGCTCAATCCCGGCTATGCCGCGACGCGCCAGGATCGTTGGGTTGACCATCCGCCGCAGTTCTTCGGTCCACACGACGGCAAGCCGCGGAAAAAGTAATCATTTCAGGTGAGGGGCGAAGCGCGGCGCACTATGCGCCTGTGGTGTATCTTTATGCTATAGTAGCGCCCCTTTTTACCCGGATGCTTATTTATTCGCCATGATGCCTGAATCAACGTCACCTGTTTTCCCTGCTCACCGCTTCTCCATCGCGCCGATGCTCGACTGGACCGACCGACACTGCCGCTACTTCCTGCGGCTGCTGTCGCGGCATACGCTGCTGTATACCGAAATGGTGACCACCGGGGCGATTATTCACGGCAAAGGGGACTATCTGGCCTATAGCGAAGAAGAGCACCCGGTTGCTCTACAGCTCGGCGGCAGCGATCCCCAGGCCCTGGCGCAGTGCGCGAAGCTGGCCGAGGCGCGCGGCTATGATGAGATCAACCTCAACGTCGGCTGCCCCTCCGACCGCGTGCAGAACGGGATGTTTGGCGCTTGCCTGATGGGCAATGCGCCACTGGTGGCCGACTGCATCAAGGCGATGCGCGATGTGGTGTCGATTCCGGTCACGGTGAAAACCCGTATCGGCATTGACGACCAGGATAGCTATGAGTTTCTGTGCGACTTCATTGAGACGGTCTCCGGCAAGGGCGAGTGTGAGATGTTTATTATTCACGCCCGCAAAGCCTGGCTCTCCGGCCTGAGTCCAAAAGAGAACCGCGAGATCCCGCCGCTGGATTACCCCCGCGTCTGGCAGCTGAAGCGCGATTTCCCCCATCTGACGATGGCGATCAACGGCGGCATCAAATCGCTGGACGAAGCCAGAGTACAGCTTGAGCATATGGATGGGGTGATGGTCGGGCGTGAGGCCTATCAGAACCCGGGCATTCTGGCCTCGGTCGACCGCGAAATTTTCGGCGTCGCCGGCGCGGATGCCGATCCGGTAGCGGTGGTGCGAGCCATGTACCCCTATATTGAGCGCGAGCTCAGCAAGGGCACCTATCTGGGCCATATTACCCGCCATATGCTGGGGCTGTTTCAGGGGATCCCCGGCGCTCGCCAGTGGCGTCGCTACCTGAGCGAAAATGCGCATAAAGCCGGCGCCGATATTGCAGTGCTGGAGCATGCCCTGAAGCTGGTGGCAGATAAACGTTAATTTCTGACCAAAACCTGGTGAAATTGACCACGCCTCGCGCACCGTCGCGGGGCGTTTTGTTTTAAAGTCAAAAGCTTATGGTTGGCATGCTTTTTGTAATACCTGCAGAGTGAAGTATTCATTCTTTGGGGAGAGAACCATGCTGGAACTGCTATTTGTCATTGGATTTTTTGTCATGCTGCTGGTCACCGGCGTATCGCTGCTGGGGATTATCGCGGCAATCGTGGTGGCGACGGCGCTGATGTTCGTCGGCGGGTTGTTCGCCTTGATGATCAAATTACTGCCGTGGCTGCTGCTGGCGGTGGCGGTGGTGTGGGTTATTCGGGCGCTGAAATCCCCGAACGGAAATGCTTTTCGCGACAATAACCGTTGGCGTTACTAAGGTATTGAGGGGTGCGTCACAACCTGAACAATTTTGCAGACAACCGCGTAGGCATTGCTGCGCAAATCTGTCACTATTAGCGCGTTAACGAATTCATCGCGCTGTACCCTACATACAGCCGAACTTAAAAAAAGTAAGGGCTTCCCAGCTGGAAGCCCTAAACTTTTGCCCCTTCTGCCAACTTATGGCAGCAGCAAACTCGAACCCTGCGTCACCCGGCTCTCCAGAACTTCATGCGCCCGCCGCGCTTCGCTCAGCGGATAGATCTGACTTTCAGCCACGTCCACTTTAATCACCCCGCTGGCGATCAGCGAAAACAATTCACTGCAGGCTTCCTCCAGTTCTTCCCGGTTGGTGATATAGCCCTGCAGCGATGGGCGAGTGACGTACAGGGAGCCTTTTTGATTCAGGATCCCCAGATTAACGCCGGTCACCGGACCGGAGGAGTTACCAAAGCTGACCATCAGGCCGCGGCGCTGCAGGCAGTCCAGAGAGGCCTCCCAGGTATCTTTCCCCACCGAGTCGTAGACGACGGCCACTTTCTTACCGTCGGTGAGCGCCTTGAGCCGCTCCACGATAGACTCCTCGCGATAGTTAATCACCTGCCAGGCGCCCGCCTCTTTGGCGCGCTGCGCTTTCTGCGCGCTGCCGACGGTACCGATAAGTTTCGCCCCCAGCGCTTTCGCCCACTGACAGGCTATCAGCCCCACGCCGCCAGCGGCCGCGTGAAACAGGAACATCTCATCAGGCTTAATTTCATAGGTTTTGCGCAGTAGATACCAGACCGTTAATCCTTTGAGGAACGACGCGGCGGCCTGTTCGAAAGAGATAGCGTCCGGCAGGACCGCCGCTTTGTCGGCCAGCACATTGTGTACCGTGCTGTAGGCGCCGAGCGCCGACTGGGCGTACACCACCCGATCGCCTACCTTAATATGCGTGACCCCATGGCCAACTTTACTGACGATGCCGGCCGCCTCGGTGCCCAGGCCGCTCGGCAGCGACGGCGGCGGATAGAGGCCGCTGCGAACATAGGTGTCGATATAGTTGATGCCGATGGCTTTGTTTTCGACCTGAATCTCATGTTCTGCGGGATCGCGTGGCGTGAACTCAACCGCCTGAAGCACCTCCGGTCCCCCGTGTTTCGAAAATTCGATGCGTGTTGCCATGTTCGCTCCTGTGTTGTTCCGAGATTATTCAGTAAGCTTAACAGCCTGCGCCGGCGGCGACGGATTTTCTTACCCGCCTCAGGCCTGCCACGCTTAATGGGTTCTTTAGCGGCAATGGCTTTCTCGCTATACTGTCACGCTCTTTTCCGGATCGGTGAAATGTTAGGCTATGGCAGGAAATAAACCCTTCAACAAACCACAGACAGAAACCCGCGAACGCGATCCGCAGCTCGCCGGGCTGAAAGTCCCGCCGCACTCGATTGAAGCGGAGCAGTCGGTGTTGGGCGGTTTAATGCTGGATAACGAGCGCTGGGACGACGTCGCCGAACGCGTCGTTGCCGACGACTTTTATACCCGTCCGCACCGTCATATTTTTACCGAGATGGCGCGCCTGCAGGAGTCCGGCAGCCCGATTGACCTGATTACGCTCGCCGAGTCGCTGGAGCGTCAGGGGCAGCTGGACAGCGTGGGCGGCTTCGCCTATCTGGCCGAACTGTCCAAAAACACGCCCAGCGCGGCTAACATCAGCGCCTATGCCGACATCGTGCGCGAACGCGCGGTGGTGCGCGAAATGATTTCGGTGGCCAACGAGATCGCCGAAGCCGGCTTCGACCCACAGGGGCGAACCAGCGAAGATCTGCTCGACCTCGCCGAATCCCGGGTTTTCAAAATCGCCGAAAGCCGGGCCAACAAAGACGAAGGGCCGAAGAACATCGCCGATGTCCTCGATGCCACTGTCGCCCGTATCGAACAGCTGTTCCAGCAGCCCCATGACGGCGTCACCGGGGTCAATACCGGCTACGACGACCTCAACAAAAAGACCGCCGGCCTGCAGCCGTCGGATCTGATTATCGTCGCCGCCCGTCCATCGATGGGTAAAACGACCTTCGCGATGAACCTCGTGGAAAACGCGGCGATGCTGCAGGACAAACCGGTATTAATCTTCAGTCTCGAGATGCCCTCGGAACAGATCATGATGCGTTCTCTGGCCTCGCTGTCGCGCGTCGATCAGACCCGCATTCGTACCGGTCAACTGGACGACGAAGACTGGGCGCGGATCTCCGGCACCATGGGCATCCTGCTGGAAAAGCGCAATATCTATATCGATGACTCCTCCGGCCTGACGCCGACGGAGGTGCGCTCCCGCGCGCGGCGTATCGCCCGCGAGCACGGCGGCATCGGACTGATTATGATCGACTACCTGCAGCTGATGCGCGTGCCGTCGCTCTCCGACAACCGTACCCTTGAGATTGCCGAAATCTCCCGCTCGCTGAAGGCGCTGGCGAAAGAGCTGCAGGTGCCGGTGGTGGCGCTGTCGCAGCTTAACCGCTCGCTGGAGCAGCGCGCCGATAAGCGCCCGGTCAACTCCGACCTGCGTGAGTCCGGCTCTATCGAACAGGATGCCGACTTAATCATGTTCATTTACCGTGATGAGGTCTATCACGAGAACAGCGATCTTAAAGGCATCGCGGAAATTATCATTGGTAAACAACGTAACGGTCCGATCGGCACCGTGCGACTGACCTTTAACGGCCAGTGGTCGCGTTTCGATAATTATGCCGGTCCTCAGTATGATGATGAGTAATCCTTCCGCCTTCTTTTATTAAGGAATTCAAATGCAAGCGGCAACTGTAGTTATCAACCGCCGCGCTCTGCGACACAACCTGCAACGTCTGCGTGAACTGGCGCCCGCCAGCAAACTGGTTGCGGTAGTGAAAGCGAACGCCTACGGACACGGTCTTCTCGAGACCGCGCGAACGCTGACCGACGCCGACGCCTTTGGCGTCGCCCGGCTGGAAGAGGCGCTGCGCCTGCGAGCGGGGGGCATCGCCCAGCCGATCCTCCTGCTGGAAGGCTTTTTTGCTGCGGAAGACCTGGCGGTGATCGCCGCCCAGCGCCTGCATACGGCGGTGCATAGCCCCGAACAGCTGGCGGCGCTGGAGCAAGCCGATCTCCCCGAGCCGGTGACCGTGTGGATGAAGCTGGATACCGGCATGCATCGCTTAGGGGTGCGCCCGGAGGAAGCCGAGGCGTTTTATCAGCGTCTGAGCCAGTGTAAAAACGTCCGCCAGCCGGTGAACGTGGTGAGCCACTTCGCGCGCGCCGATGAGCCGACCTGCGGCGCCACCGAACGCCAGCTGGACATCTTCACCACCTTTACCGAAGGCAAGCCGGGCTTGCGCTCTATCGCCGCCTCGGGCGGCATTCTGCTGTGGCCGCAATCGCATTACGACTGGGTGCGCCCCGGAATTATCCTGTATGGCGTGTCGCCGCTGGACGATCGCTCCACCGGGAAAGATTTCGGCTGCCAGCCGGTGATGACCCTGACGTCCAGCCTGATTGCGGTGCGCGAGCATAAAGCAGGGGAGCCCGTCGGGTACGGCGGCACCTGGATCAGCGAACGCGATACCCGTCTCGGCGTGGTGGCGATGGGCTATGGCGACGGTTATCCGCGTGCGGCACCGTCGGGCACGCCGGTACTGGTCAATGGCCGGGAAGTGCCGATTGTCGGCCGGGTGGCGATGGATATGATCTGCGTTGACCTCGGACCGCAGGCCCAGGATAAGGCCGGCGACGCGGTAGTGCTGTGGGGAGAGGGGCTCCCGGTAGAGCGCATCGCCGAGATAACGAAAGTGAGTGCTTACGAACTTATTACGCGACTGACCTCCCGCGTCGCCATGAAATACCTCGACTAAGCCTCTGGCGTACCGGATAGTACAGAGGCTGATCCGGTACGCACCAGGCCTGCGGCGCTCAAAAAAGCGGTTTATACCGCTGCGCGGTCACTTTCCCCTCAACATCCTCTCGACCTGCCGTCATATCCGGTTTATTGTGTAAGAACCTGCCCCATGTAAACCTGGAGATACATCGCGTGTTTCAAAAAGTTGACGCCTACGCCGGCGACCCTATTCTTTCTCTGATGGAACGCTTCAAAGAAGACCCGCGAAGCGACAAAGTCAACCTGAGTATCGGGCTGTACTACAACGATGACGGCATTATCCCGCAGCTGCAGGCGGTGGCGGAAGCGGAAGCACGCCTGAACGCCGAGCCGCATGGCGCCTCGCTGTATCTGCCAATGGAAGGGTTGAGCGGCTACCGTCAGGCGATTGCGCCGCTGCTGTTTGGCGCAGAGCATACCGCGCTTAAGCAAAATCGCATTGCCTCTATTCAGACGGTCGGCGGTTCGGGCGCGCTGAAGGTCGGGGCCGACTTCCTCAAACGTTACTTTCCTGAGTCTCATGTCTGGGTCAGCGATCCGACCTGGGAAAACCACATCGCCATTTTTGAAGGGGCTGGCTTCGAAGTAAGTACTTACCCCTGGTTTGATAAAGCCACCAACGGCGTGCGCTTTGAGGACCTGCTGGCGACGCTGCAAACGCTGCCGGCCCGCGATATTGTGCTGCTGCACCCTTGCTGCCACAACCCGACCGGCGCCGACCTGACGCCAGCCCAGTGGGACCGCGTGGTTGAGGTATTGAAAGCGCGTCAGCTGATCCCCTTCCTCGACATCGCCTACCAGGGCTTTGGCGGGGGGCTGGAAGAGGATGCCTACGCCATTCGCGCCATCGCCAGCGCCGGGATGCCGATGCTGGTCAGCAACTCGTTCTCCAAAATTTTCTCGCTGTACGGGGAGCGCGTCGGCGGTCTGTCCGTGGTCTGTGAAGACAGCGAAACCGCGGGCCGCGTGCTGGGTCAGCTGAAGGCCACCGTGCGCCGCAACTACTCCAGCCCGCCAAGCTTTGGCGCGCAGGTGGTGGCGACGGTGCTGAACGATGCAGCTCTGAAAGCCACCTGGCAGGCGGAAGTGGACGCCATGCGCGCGCACATCCTGACCATGCGCCAGGCGCTGGTCGACGCGCTGCAGCAGGTTGCCCCGGGTAGCAAAGTGGATTACCTGCTCAAGCAGCGCGGGATGTTCAGCTATACCGGATTTAGCGCGGCGCAGGTGGATCGTCTGCGCGACGAGTTTGGCGTCTACCTGATTGCCAGCGGACGCATGTGCGTGGCGGGGTTAAACTCACGTAATGTTCAGCAGGTAGCGAAAGCTTTTGCCGCGGTAATGTAAGCCGCTCTCCAGCAGGTTGTCTCTGCCGGTCAACGGGCAGGGGCAACCCCCTCGGATGTGATCATCCTCTTTTTCTATGACATCTGCGCGAAAAAGGCTTTTCATCCATGCCGCCGGCGGGTAAGGTCGGGACGTTGATAAGCATGCACATTATTGAAAACAATAATGATTGATAGATTTAGGGATAAATATGCGCAAACTTACTCTCGCCCTTGCGGCGGCTTCTCTCCTGTTCACGCTGAACAGCGCCGTTGTGGCGCGCGCCTCCACGCCGCAGCCGCTGTGGGTTGGCACCAACGTGGCCCAGCTGGCCGAGCAGGCGCCGATCCACTGGGTTTCGGTGGCGCAAATTGAGAACAGCCTGCTGGGGCGGCCGCCGATGGCCGTCGGTTTTGATATCGATGACACCGTCCTCTTCTCCAGTCCGGGTTTCTGGCGCGGGCAAAAAACCTTCTCTCCCGGCAGCGAGGATTACCTGAAAAACCCACAGTTCTGGGAAAAAATGAACAATGGCTGGGATGAATTCAGCATGCCGAAAGAGGTGGCGCGCCAGCTGATTGCGATGCATGTGAAGCGCGGGGACAGCATCTGGTTCGTCACCGGCCGCAGCCAGACCAAAACCGAAACCGTTTCTAAAACCCTGCAGGATGATTTTCTCATCCCGGCCGCCAATATGAATCCGGTGATTTTCGCTGGCGATAAGCCTGGCCAAAACACCAAGACCCAGTGGCTGCAGGCGAAGCAGATAAAGGTTTTCTACGGCGATTCGGATAATGATATCACCGCCGCCCGCGAAGCGGGCGCCCGTGGCATCCGCGTGCTGCGGGCCGCCAACTCCTCCTATAAGCCGTTGCCGATGGCTGGCGCGCTGGGCGAGGAAGTAATCGTCAATTCCGAATATTGATGACCGCCTGAACGCGATAAACGGCAGCGACGGCGCTGCCGTTTTTTTATGCAAAATCAGGGGTGGAAGGTTTTACCTTTTCACGTATTGCTGCACACTTAGAAGGATTCATTCGCAAAAGGAGTCAATGATGTGGTATCAGCAAACCCTGACGCTTGGGCCAAAATCCCGCGGTTTTCATCTGGTCACCGACGAAATCCTTGGCCAGATCCGCGGGCTGTCCGGGGTGAAGGTTGGCCTGCTGCACCTCCTGCTCCAGCATACTTCCGCTTCCCTGACGCTCAACGAAAACTGCGATCCCACCGTCCGCTATGACATGGAGCAGTATTTTCTCAACGCCGTACCGGACAATGCGCCGTATGAACATGACTATGAAGGCCCTGACGATATGCCGTCGCACATCAAATCATCGATGCTTGGCGTGTCGCTAATGCTGCCGGTCGAGGACGGGCGCGTCAGGCTGGGAACCTGGCAGGGCATCTGGCTGGGGGAGCATCGGATACACGGCGGTTCGCGGCGCATCGTTGCGACGCTCATGGGGGAATAAAAGATGACAATTTCGGAGTTATTACAGTACTGCATGGCGAAACCGGGAGCAGAGCAGAGCGTCCACAGCGACTGGAAAGCCACGCAGATTAAGGTCTCAGATGTGCTGTTTGCCATGGTGAAGGAGGTTGAGGACCAGCGGCCGGCGGTCGCGCTGAAGGCGAGTCCGGAGCTGGCTGAGCTGCTGCGTCAGCAGCATCGCGATGTCCGGCCCAGCCAGCATCTCAATAAAGCGCACTGGAGCACCGTCTATCTGGATGGCTCGCTGCCGGATTCGCAAATCTACTACCTGGTCGATGCGTCTTATCAGCAGGCGGTGAAAATGCTGCCGGAGCCGGTCCGGCAGCAGCTTACCCGCTAATTATTTCAGCATGGGCTTGAGGAAGCGCGCGGTGTGCGAGGCTTCGCACTCGGCGACGGTTTCCGGCGTACCGGAGACCAGGATTTCGCCGCCGCCGCTGCCGCCTTCCGGGCCGAGATCGACAATCCAGTCGGCAGTTTTAATCACATCGAGGTTGTGTTCAATCACCACGATGGTATTGCCCTGATCGCGCAGCTGGTGCAGGACTTCCAGCAACTGCTGGATATCGGCGAAGTGCAGACCGGTGGTCGGCTCATCGAGGATATACAGCGTCTGGCCGGTACCGCGCTTGGACAACTCGCGCGCCAGCTTCACGCGCTGCGCCTCGCCGCCGGACAGGGTCGTCGCCGACTGGCCAAGGCGGATATAGGTCAGGCCGACGTCCATCAGGGTTTGCAGCTTACGCGCCAGCGCCGGTACGGCATCAAAGAATTCACGCGCCTCTTCAATGGTCATATCCAGCACTTCGTGGATGGTCTTACCCTTGTACTTAATCTCCAGCGTTTCGCGGTTATAGCGTTTGCCTTTGCACTGGTCGCACGGCACGTAGATATCCGGCAGGAAGTGCATTTCGACCTTGATCACTCCATCGCCCTGGCAGGCTTCGCAGCGCCCACCGCGAACGTTAAAGCTAAAGCGCCCCGGCGTATAGCCGCGTGAGCGAGACTCCGGTACGCCGGCGAACAGCTCGCGCACCGGGGTAAACACCCCGGTATAGGTTGCCGGGTTGGAGCGCGGCGTCCGGCCGATCGGGCTCTGGTCGATATCGATCACTTTATCGAAATGTTCCAGCCCCTGGATATCGCGATACGGCGCTGGTTCGGCGATGGTCGCGCCGTTGAGCTGGCGCTGGGCAATCGGGAACAGGGTATCGTTGATCAGCGTGGATTTACCCGAGCCGGAGACGCCGGTGATGCAGGTAAACAGGCCCACTGGCAGGGTGAGCGTTACATCCTTCAGGTTGTTGCCGCGCGCGCCGGTCAGCTTGAGGACTTTCTCCGGGTTGGCGGGCACGCGCTGCTTCGGCACTTCAATTTTGCGTTTACCGCTCATGAACTGGCCGGTCAGGGATTCCGGGACCGCCATAATGGCCTCCAACGGCCCTTCCGCTACTACCTGGCCGCCGTGAACGCCAGCGCCGGGACCGATATCGATCACATGGTCGGCGGCGCGAATGGCGTCTTCGTCGTGCTCAACGACGATCACCGTGTTGCCTAAATTACGCAGGTGGATCAGGGTGCCGAGCAGGCGTTCGTTATCGCGCTGGTGCAGGCCGATAGAGGGTTCATCCAGCACGTACATCACGCCAACCAGCCCGGCGCCAATCTGGCTTGCCAGACGGATACGCTGGGCTTCGCCGCCGGAGAGCGTTTCCGCCGAGCGGGAGAGCGTCAGGTAGTTGAGGCCGACGTTGACGAGGAATTTCAGACGATCGCCAATCTCTTTCAGCACTTTTTCGGCGATTTTCGCCCGCTGTCCGGAGAGCTTCAGATTGTTGAAGAAATCCATCGCATGGCCGATGCTCATATCGGAAATGGTCGGCAGCGGGGTGTTTTCCACAAACACGTGGCGCGCCTCGCGACGCAGACGCGTGCCGTCGCAGCTGGCGCACGGACGGTTGCTGATGAACTTCGCCAGCTCTTCGCGCACCGCGCTGGATTCCGTCTCTTTGTAACGGCGCTCCATGTTATGCAGCACGCCTTCGAACGGATGGCGGCGCACCGAGGTATCCCCGCGGTCATTCATGTATTTGAATTCAATACTTTCTTTACCTGAACCGTACAGCACCACTTTCTGCACGTTGGCGCTGAGGGTGCCCCATGGCGCTTCGACGTCGAATTTATAGTGCTCCGCCAGCGACTTCAACATCTGGAAGTAGTAGAAGTTACGCCGATCCCAGCCGCGGATGGCGCCGCCCGCCAGCGACAGCTCGGGATTTTGCACCACGCGATCGGGATCGAAATATTGCTGCACGCCGAGGCCGTCGCAGGTCGGGCAGGCGCCCGCCGGGTTGTTAAAGGAGAACAGACGCGGCTCCAGCTCGCGCATGCTGTAGCCGCAGATCGGGCAGGCGAAGTTGGCGGAAAACAGCAGTTCTTCCGCTTTCTCATCATCCATATTAGCCACAATGGCGGTCCCGCCGGAGAGCTCCAGCGCGGTTTCAAACGACTCGGCCAGGCGCTGCGCCAGATCGTCGCGCACCTTGAAGCGGTCGATGACTACCTCAATGGTGTGCTTCTTCTGCAGCTCCAGCTTCGGCGGATCCGACAGATCGCAGACCTCACCGTCGATCCGCGCGCGGATGTAGCCCTGACTGGCGAGGTTTTCCAGGGTTTTAGTGTGCTCGCCTTTGCGCTCTTTAATAATGGGCGCCAGCAGCATCAGGCGCAGGCCTTCCGGCTGGGCGAGGACATTATCGACCATCTGACTGACGGTTTGCGCCGCCAGCGGCACGTCGTGATCCGGACAGCGCGGTTCGCCGACGCGGGCGTACAGCAGACGCAGATAGTCGTGAATTTCGGTAATAGTACCCACCGTCGAGCGGGGGTTGTGAGAGGTTGATTTCTGTTCGATGGAAATCGCCGGCGACAGCCCTTCGATATGGTCGACGTCCGGCTTCTCCATCAGCGACAGGAACTGTCGCGCATAGGCGGAGAGCGATTCGACGTAGCGACGCTGGCCTTCGGCATACAGGGTGTCGAAAGCGAGTGAAGATTTGCCAGACCCGGAAAGCCCGGTGACGACAATGAGTTTGTCGCGCGGGATAACGAGGTTGATGTTTTTGAGATTATGGGTGCGGGCGCCCCGAACTTCGATCTTATCCATTCACCTTTCCCGGTAGGTAGATACACGGATTGCCTGGTTTGCTTGAAGGACAAACGGCAGAAACGGCTAATTATGACACAATTTAACCTGAATGAATATACAGTATCGGAATGCAAATTCGGGTCGAGTGTGCAACAATGTCGTAGCCGGGTACTATCTCTGGAATCAGCCTCGCAGCTATTAAAATGCTACGTGGAAATGGTACACTCGCGCGTTTACACTATTAAGAAACGTATTCAGGAGACACGAACATGGCCAGCAGAGGCGTAAACAAGGTGATTCTCGTCGGTAATCTGGGGCAGGACCCGGAAGTACGCTACATGCCAAGTGGCGGCGCTGTCGCCAACTTCACGCTGGCAACTTCCGAATCCTGGCGTGACAAGCAGACCGGCGAAATGAAAGAGCAGACCGAGTGGCACCGCGTTGTGCTGTTCGGCAAACTGGCGGAAGTCGCTGGTGAGTATCTGCGTAAAGGCTCACAGGTGTACATTGAAGGCCAGCTGCGTACCCGCAAGTGGACCGATCAATCCGGTCAGGACAAATACACCACCGAAGTGGTGGTGAACGTGGGCGGCACCATGCAGATGCTGGGCGGCCGTCAGGGCGGCGGCGCACCGGCAGGCGGCGGCCAGCAGCAGGGCGGTTGGGGTCAGCCGCAGCAGCCGCAGGGCGGCAACCAGTTCAGCGGCGGCGCGCAGTCCCGTCCGCAGCAGCAGGCCCCGGCAGCGCCTTCCAACGAACCGCCGATGGACTTCGACGACGACATCCCGTTCTAAGGCTTGCCTTAGGCGCACTGTCTGCGCAGTCGAAAGCAGAAAGCCCCGGTTTCGCCGGGGCTTTTTCTTTGTTATTCCTGCACCGTCATTTCAGGATGGAATTTGACCTACGGTAACGAGCGATTCAGATGACGGGCACCTGAGCGGTGGCGGCTGTCGCCACGCTGGGCTGCGGTTTGGCTGGCTGCGCTACCGGCTCCTGCCGCGGTACGGCCGTCGCTTTCTGTTTGCGGGCCATGTCATCGACGATCAGCCGATAGGCGATGTAATACTTATAGATATTGCTGACGTAGGTTACCGTCTCGGCGCCAATTTTTTCTGCCGCCATATTTTCGACGTTACCGAACCAGACGTTCGGGTCAAATCCTCGCTGTTTAGTCATGGTGCGCAGGCGGGCGATACGCGCCGGACCCGCGTTATAGGAGGCAAAGGTAAACAGCGCTTTATCGAGCCGGGTCATGGGCTCATCGGCATAGTACCGATCCATCATCCAGCGCATGTATTTCACGCCGGCATGGATATTGGGATCCAGCTGTTTAATATCGCCCACCTTCAGCTCTTTTCCAGTGCTGGGCATCACCTGCATAACGCCGATGGCGCCGACGTGGCTCCGTACCGACTGATTCAGCCGCGACTCCTGGTATCCCTGGGCCGCCATCAGCAGCCAGTCGACGTCGTAACGATCGCCGTACTTGCGGAAGACATCTACCATCGCGAGGAATTTGCGTCGTTCCTTACTCGCCGCGGCATTTTTGACATATTTAGCATTTTTCAGGTAACGCAGCAGGAGAGTATTGCCCAGCGTGGTGCCCTGACGATTCTTTTTGACGAAGTTGTTCAGTACCGTCAGCAGCTGCGGGCTGTCTTTGCGTACCGCCCAGGCAATGTCGCCGCCGTCGCGCAGCACCACATTGTCATGGACCTGAATTTTTGGAAACACCTGTTTCCAGAACAACGCTTTATGCTGATCGACGACGATCAGCGGAATCAGCCCGGCGTTGAGCATTTCCAGCAGATCTTCATCCTCCAGCGCTTCCGGCGCCGCCTCCAGTATCACCGGTGGGCGCGACTCACCGGCAAATCGGGCGTTCAGCGCTTGCAGGCTGTCGTAATAGCTGGAGGAGCGGCGAACAAAGACGGTTTGACCAGAGAGTTGCTCCAGGCTGTCGACCTTCGGTGAAGCCGGGCCGGAGATCAGTAATTCTTTCACGTTGCTGTAGAGCGGCTGGGCGAAATCGACCTGTGCTTCCCGCGAGGGCGTGATAGTCAGATTGGCAGCCGCAATATCGCCTTTACCTTCATTAAGCGCGATAAAGAGATTGTCCCGACTGACCGGCACAAAAACGATATGCAGCTTCAGGTGGCGCTGTTTGAGCTTTTTATCCTTCGCTAGCTGTTTATTCAGCTCGTTTTCCAGCGCGATAAAAATGTCGTGCGTCGCCCCGCGCTGGGTGCCTTTATCAATAAAAAAGAAGGTCTTGCTGTAGGTGGTTAATACCCGAATGGTACGACGGTCGATCATGCCAGGCAAATCGCCTCTCCATGGCCGTAGCATATCGTCGATATGAATCGATAGCGTGTTGTCTTCGGCTGCTGCCGGCGGCGCTTTTTCCGCCTCTACTGCCGGCAGCAGAGGAGCGAATAACAGTGTCGCGAGGCAGGTGAGCCAGGCGATAAACAGACGTGATAGCGAGTAGGCGTTCATGGAGGAATACTCCGCAGGGGATGTGATTATTTTAGCAGAACGGCCGCCGTTAGCTGGGAACGACAAGGGCGTAAAAAACATAACAATGCCGACAAATAGTTTTCTCCCATTTTATCGCTTACTATTAATGTGTTTTTATCTTTAATTTAACTATGGAGATAATATGGCGAAAATGTGTGTTTTTAATGATAAATAGAAAATAATGATGATGTTTTTATTTTATTTCTCCCCATCTGTTTTGTTGTAACTTTTTGATTGTTGGTGTTTATTTTATTTTTCTCCGATATTGATTATTATCATCTTGATAATGAATCTCATTTTTATTACCGTAACACGGCACATTACTCTAATGACACGCTGTCTGGATTACGCTATCAAAGAATAGCGCGCAGCGCTTTTTCTCTAATGATGAAACAGGGCACTTAATTTTATTATGCCTCACGCTTTTTTTTATTCCCATTAATGCCGGGAAGGCGCTGACCTGCGCCAAAATCTGGCGACGCGCTGAGGCAAGTATTTTATCCCATTGTTTTTTCAATTGGGGAAGGCGTTATGCCCGACAGCAACAGAAAACAGGGCATATTCTATGAAATACACGTCTCACTTCCCGCTGGGGATCGTCATTCCTCTGCTCGCCTGTAGCGTGCCGCTGCAGGCGGCAGAGAACATGACCGAACAATCGACGCCTGACGAGAGCGCCGCCACTGCCGAAAATCACGAGGAGACGATGGTCATAACCGCCGCCAGGCAGAACCTGCAGGCGCCGGGCGTGTCGACCATCACCGCAGAAGAGATCCGCAAACATCCCCCCGCCCGCGATGTGTCGGAGTTAATTCGTACGCAGCCCGGGGTAAACCTGACCGGCAACTCTACCAGCGGGCAGCGCGGCAACAACCGGCAAATTGATATCCGTGGCATGGGGCCTGAGAATACCCTGGTGCTGGTCGATGGTAAACCGGTGACCAGCCGTAACTCGGTGCGGTATGGCTGGCGCGGCGATCGTGACTCCCGCGGCGATACCAGTTGGGTGCCAGCGGAGATGATCGATCATATCGATGTGATCCGCGGCCCGGCGGCGGCGCGCTATGGTAATGGCGCGATGGGCGGGGTCGTCAACATCGTGACCAAACCGACCACACCAGAATGGCACGGGTCGTGGAATACCTATATGAATGCTCCGCAGCACCGTAAAGAAGGGGCGACGAAACGTACTAACTTTAGCCTCAATGGTCCGCTGTCGGACAGTGTCAGCTTCAATCTCTGGGGTAATCTGAGTAAAACCCAGGCCGATGCACAGGATATTAACGCCGGGCATGAAGCGGAACGTACCGGTTCCTACGCCGGTTCTTATCCCGCCGGACGTGAAGGGGTGGTGAACAAAGATATTCACAGTAAGCTGCGCTGGGAGTTTGCCCCGATGCAGGCCCTGGAGTTTGAGGCCGGTTACAGCCGCCAGGGTAATCTCTATGCCGGCGACACTCAAAACACCAATACCAGTACGCTGGTGAAGAGTATGTACGGGAAAGAGACCAACCGTCTCTACCGGCAAACTTACGGCGTAACATGGACCGGCGGCTGGGATAATGGCGTGACCAGCAACAGCTATGCCCAGTACGAACACACCCGTAACTCGCGAATGGATGAAGGGCTGGCGGGCGGTACGGAAGGGATCTTCTCCAGTAGCGAGTTTTCAGATATCGATCTGGCCGATGTCCTGCTACATAGTGAAGTGAATATTCCGTTTACGCTGGGGGTCGATCAGAATCTGACGCTGGGGACAGAATGGAATCAGCAGCGGATGAAAGATGGCGTATCGACAACCCAGGCGCTCTCTTACGGCACTATCGATGGCGTATCGGCTACCGGTCGTAGCCCGTACTCCAGCGCCGAGATCTTCTCGCTGTTTACCGAAGATAATATGGCGCTAACGGACAGCACCATGCTGACACCCGCTCTGCGCTTCGATCATCACAGCATCGTCGGCAATAACTGGAGTCCCTCACTGAACCTGTCCCAAGAGCTGACAGACGACTGGACGCTGAAGCTGGGCATTGCCCGTGCTTACAAGGCGCCTAACCTCTACCAGTTGAACCCGAACTATATTCTCTACAGCAACGGTCAAGGCTGTTATGCCAGTAGTTCCGCCTGCTATCTGATGGGGAATAGCGATCTGAAAGCGGAGACCAGCGTTAATAAAGAGATTGGTCTTGAGTACAAGCATGATGGCTATCAGGCGGGGATCACCTGGTTCCGTAACGACTATCACAATAAGATTGAGTCAGGGTATGCGGCGGTGGGTACCGCCAGCAACGGCACCACCAATATCTATCAGTGGGAAAACGTACCAAAGGCGTTAGTGGAAGGCCTGGAAGGAACGCTGAATCTGCCGGTGGGGGAGGCGGTTAACTGGAGCAATAACCTGACCTGGATGCTGCAGAGCAAGAATAAGACGACAGGCGACCGGCTGTCAGTGATCCCGCAGTTTACCTTGAACTCGACCCTAAGCTGGCAGGTTCGTGAAGATCTCTCCCTGCAGAGCACCTTTACCTGGTATGGCCGACAGAAACCAAAACGCTTCAATTATAAGAGCGAGGCGGTCAGCGGCAGCGAACTAAACGAAGTCAGCCCATACAGCATTGTCGGCCTCAGTGCGACCTGGGATGTGAACAAAAATCTGAGCTTCACCAGCGGGATAGATAACCTGTTTGATATTCGCCACTACCGGGCAGGGAATGCGCAAACGACCGGCAACGCGACGACGGGAGCTTATCTGTATGGCGCGGGTGCCGAGACCTATAACGAATCGGGGCGGACCTTCTTTATGAGCGTTAATACTCATTTCTGATGATCCTGATGAGGAGTAAACCGGGTGCAATGCGACCCGGTTTTTTTATTTCAGATGAGAGCGGAGGAGGCGGTTATAAATCGTGACAAAATCTTCACGCCCTCTACATTATTAGCTCAACATATCCTTTTATACTGATTTCCGTCGCGCAAGGTCGTTGATCCCGACCGGGTTCGATAATAGCATCCTGCTATTTCCCTTCTGTAATATCCCCTGTCCCCCTTCCATTCCCAACCGCAGCGATGCGGAGGAGGGGGACCTCCTTATTTTTGCCGCGTGATCTGATAGCGATACTGAGTGGGCGTGAGCGCATGATATTTTTTGAAGGTACGATTAAACGCACTGAGATCGTCATAACCGACCATCATACAAATATCGACGATTCGGTAACCAGGCGTTGTCAGTAATAAACGGCAACACAGCGACATGCGCTGCTGGCGGATATATTCCATTGGCGAACGATCAAAATAATGACGGAAGAGCCGAAACAAATGCCAGGGGGAATAACCAGAGATATCGCTCAGATCGTCGACGGTCAGTTTCTTATCCAGATTATTATCGATCCACAAGAGCAGGTCGCTTAATACCGATTGCTGGAGCGTTTTGCTACGCATAATTGCGGCCAATCCCATAACGCAGGGCTCCCCAATGAGGAGCCCTGGGGTTTATTGAACAGTGAGTGTGCCGTGGCGAACCTGATAATTTTTTTGATTATCAGGGCCAATATAGTCGCTGGCGGGTTTTGCCAGCTGCAGATGACCAAAGGCGGTTGTTTGCTCTGCATGATAATTTTCGCCGTCATTCACGTCGCCGCGCCCGTTATAACGGGCAATGGCCGGGAAGGGATACACCGGACGAGTCGCGATAACAGCTGGAGCGGCGTCAGCGTAAGGCTGACTGACTTTCTGCACGCCGTGAAACTGCGTTTGCGCATCTGGTTTTTCTGTCATCGGCGGCAGGTCGGCAGCGGCTGTTGCCCGTTTGCCGGCCATGATCTCCTGCGGGGCGATGCCTTCCTCGGTCCAGCGCATCAGCGGGGTAAGGAGATCAATTTGATCGTAACCTTCGCCATTACCGCAATGGGCTACCCCAGGCAGCAGGAATAACCGCAGGAAGGTATCCGTTGCGGCATGGCCCATTTCTGCTTCTACGCCGCGATAATAGGCGATAGAAAAGGCCGGGCTGACGGAGTCATCGGCCAGACCGTGCCAGAGGATAAGCTTGCCGCCGCGCTGTTGATAGGCATGAAGATTGGTATTTGCCGCGTTATAGAGCGGCGCCAGTTGGGCGACGGCGTCAAAATTCTGCTGGTTAAGCGGGAAATCCCGCATCGATTGGATCTTCTGTTTTTCTCCTGGCAGGAGCACGGATTGCAGAGCCGGTAGTACCATCATTTCCGACATTGAGTGGCCGGTCGGCGTCTCGGGCACCGGCCAGCGTAGCTCGGAACCCAGCGGCAGACCGCCCGCGACGAACTGGGCGCCGTGGCTGTCGTAAGCGCCGCGGTAGAGCTTTTTCACCACCTCGATCTCTTCCTGCGTCAGGCAGGTAGAACGGTCCCGAGCATCGGCAGGACAGCGGGGGAGCCATGACTCAGAGAACTGACAGGCATACGGATTTTGCAGGATACCATCCTGCACGCCGGAAAGCGTCGGGCAGTGAGCCAGCACGGCCTGGTGAATCAGAGGAAGGCGATTTTTCAGCAGGATAGCGGTACCGTCCGGGCGCTGATTGGCGGCCACATTCCAGCCGTGGAAGAAGGAGTTCTGAAACTGGAAAAAGGCCGCTGGCGCGCCAGCGCTGATACCGTCAAAATCCTGCGGAAAGCGCTGCGCTTCCATCAATGCTTCGCGACCGCCGTCTGAGCAGCCCATAAAGTAGGCATACTTTGGCGGCTGGCGGTAAAGCGTCTGCATCACCGCTTTGGCCAGCACGGCGGTCAGGTGGTTGGCGCGCCAGGCAAAATCGATGCGCTTTTGCGGATCTTCGGCCCATGACGCATCCATCATACTGCCATGGTGCCCCATATCGGTTGCTGCCACCACAAACTCGCCGTTCATTGCCGGCAGGCAGCCGCTGGCATTCGACAGACTCAGGTTAATACTCCCGCACAGTCCGCCACAGCCGACCTGCAAAAAACGTTGACTCCAGCGTTGAGTCGGCAGGGCAATCTGCACGCCAATCTCAGGGGCGATAGTGGCGCTCACCTTGCACCAGCTTCCCTGCGCGGAGGTCTGCATTTCAGTGTGATTGATAGTGACCTTTGCGCCAACGGCCGCGCTGAAGTCGGTAGCGCTTAGCGCATCGCATGTCAGCGCGGGAAGAACGATCGGCAGACTGGCGACAGCCTGCGTGGGTGAAGCGAACGATAACCCGAAGAGGGCGCAGAGGATGATGGGCAAGATTGTCTTGAGTAAGCGTGTCATACGCAGTTCCCTGTGGCTGATGATGGGAGGCGGCAGGATGGCGAAACCTATGCCTCACCTTCCCTGGCGAGGCGCCACTGCTTGGCTATTGTAGATAACGATAGACTTTCCTTGATGCCTTGATAAGGCGACCCTACTGTATTCTGCTATTTTGAGGAAAATATGGAGATGTTTGCCAACGGCGTCTGGCGGTGAATTCGGGGTAGAATGTTGTGATATCAATTGCATAATTTATTCAATTTCTCTTCATTAAATCTGCTGGGTTGCAGGTTATTTTTCTCCCTGTTCCTGGTGATCCCAGAGAGCATCATTCCTAACGAGATCCTTCCCCCTTTCCATTAATAAGAAAGGGGGCTTTTTATTAATAAAACGTTCAGGAAAATCTAAATATAGTACTGGTGTTGGCCATTAGAACAATGCGCTTCAGAAAAAGTTCCATCATTAAATATATTTTTAAAGATGCTTTAATATCCATTTTTTCTCCATTTTGTCGCCATAATTGCATGTAATTCTGCGCCTCGCTCAGGTTATTTTCTGTCGCATATTTTAGAGATGCATCCTGAACAAATAAGCTCAACGCCAGCAGAACACTGCTATTGCTCATTATCTCGTAGACGACACATTCATGTTAAAAAAGACTCATATCATCAGCGGATTATTGATCGCCCCTTTAACGTTATATGCCGCAACATCATATCAAGTTGATGATATCCGTTTTGAAGGGCTACAGCGCGTGACCGTCGGGGCGGCGCTATTAAGTATGCCATTGCACGCGGGAGATGCGGTGACGCCAGAAGATGTCAGCGAGGCAGTGCGCGCGCTGTATGCGAGCGGCAATTTCGAAAATGTGCAGATCCTGCGCGATGGGAAAACGCTGGTGGTGCAGGTTAAGGAACGGCCCACTATTGCCAGCGTCAGTTTTTCCGGGAATAAGGTAGTGAAGGATGATGCGCTAAAGGAAAATCTCACCGCGTCCGGTATTTCTGCAGGTAGTGCACTGGATCGAAATTCGCTTAGCGAAATAGAAAAGGGGTTGCAGGATTTCTATTACAGCGCGGGGAAATACAGTGCGCAGGTTCACGCGGTGGTGACCCCGTTACCGCGTAATCGCGTTGACTTAACGTTCGTTTTTCAGGAAGGCATCTCGGCGAAAATCGCACAAATAAACATTATCGGTAATCAGGCGTTTCGGGAAGAGACGCTCCTGGACCAGCTTCAGCTACGTGATAATGTGCCGTGGTGGAACGTGGTAGCCGATAAAAAATACCAGAAGCAGAAGCTGGAAGCCGATCTGGAAACGCTGCGCAGTTTTTATCTCGATCGCGGCTATGCGCGCTTTGCTATCGAGTCCACGCAGGTCAGTATGACCCCAGATAAAAAATCCCTGTATATCACTATCGCCCTCAATGAAGGCGAACGTTATCGGGTCGACCGAACTCAGGTGACAGGCGATCTGGCTCAGCATGGGCCGGAGATCGAGGCGCTTGCCCAGCCGCTGGCGGGGGCATGGTATAGCGGGGCGCAAGTCACCACGGTTGAAAATGAGATCAAAAAGCACTTTGGTAAGTATGGTTATGCCTGGCCGCAGGTGACGTCCACGCCGGAAATCGATGATGCGCATCACCGCGTGGTGCTGCATATTCAGGTCAACGCGGGCCGCCGCTACTCGGTACGCCAGATCCGCTTTTCCGGTAACGACACCTCCCGGGACGCGGTGCTGCGTCGTGAAATGCGCCAAATGGAAGGGGCGTGGCTCAACAACGAAAAAGTCGATCAAGGGAAGGTACGTCTTGATCGAACGGGTTTTTTTGAGAACGTTGAACAGCAGATCGTTCCGGTCAATGGAACGGCGGATCAGGTCGATGTGGTCTACAAGGTGAAGGAGCGCAACACCGGCTCATTCAATGTGGGCCTGGGATTTGGTACGGACAGCGGCGTGAGCTATCAGCTTGGCGTGACGCAGGATAACTGGCTGGGAACGGGTAATAGCGTTAGCTTCAACGGGACGCGCAACAGCTACCAGTCTTATCTTGAACTGGGGGCGACGAACCCGTGGTTTACCGTAGATGGCATCAGCCTGGGCGGAAAGATTTTTTATAACAGCTATGATGCTTCTGATGCGGATGCCGGGAGCTATAACCAGCAGAGCTATGGTTTAGGTAGTACGCTAGGGTTTCCCATTAGCGAAAATAACTCCCTGAACCTGGGACTGGATTATGTCCATAATCGCCTGACCAATATGGATCCGGAGCTGACGACCTGGCGCTACCTCAGCTCTCGGGGAATCGAGCCCAGCGTGGTGACGAAAGATGGCGACAGCGGCGCAAAATATAGCGCCAACGATTATTTTGTGAGTCTTGGATGGGGCTACAACGATCTCGATCGCGGCTTCTTCCCGCGTGCGGGAAACAAGAGCAGCCTGAGCGGTAAAGTGACGCTCCCCGGTTCGGATAATAGCTACTACAAACTCTCTTTTGACACCGCCCAGTATCTGCCGCTGAGCGAGAACAAGCGCTGGGTCTGGATGGAACGCCTGCGCGCAGGCTATGCCGGCGGGTTAGACGGCAAAAGTGTGCCGTTCTACGATAACTTTTACGCAGGCGGTTCGTCGTCAGTGCGCGGATTTTCTTCTAACACCATTGGGCCTAAAGCGGCCTATTACCGCTGTAACGGTAGCGAAAGCAGCTATAGCGCCTGCCCGCTGGACGCCTCGTCTGATGCGGTCGGCGGGAATGCCATGGCGGTGCTGAACAGCGAATTTATCATTCCAACCCCCTTTGTGAATGATAAGTACGCCGATAGTCTGCGAACCTCGCTGTTTGTTGACGCGGGGACGGTCTGGAGTACATCCTGGCACAACACCGCGCAGACGCTGGCGGCAGGGATCCCTGACTACGGCGATCCGAGTCATATTCGTCTCTCCGCGGGGATTGCCGTGCAGTGGATGTCTCCCCTCGGTCCACTGGTCTTCTCCTGGGCAGAGCCGTTTAAAAAGTACGATGGTGATAAAGCCGAACAGTTTCAGTTTAATATCGGCAAAACCTGGTAGGGCTCCAACGGGGCCTGATAGACCGGCGTGGCTATATTCTGTGGACTGTCCTCCGACATAGCGATTGAGCAGAATATACTCAACCGCTATGTCGATATTATCGCTAAGGAATGCGATCTGGCGGGACACCCGCGACATTTACCCGAGCGCGGTCTGAGGGCCTCGCGGACCTGGTGGCGTACGACGAGGTAACCGCGCAAAAAATAGCTGCCTGCTACTATCCTCTCTTCTTGCCAAACCGCGGGTAATACTCAGTGCTGCATCATCTAATACCAATGACTGAGGCCTCATCCAGAGGGACTAAGACGTATTGTAAATTAAGTTTATATTATCTTATTTTTTATTATATTTTCTTTTTTAAGGGTAATTTGGCTGTTTTTCATCAGGCCTAACCATAAATTTAGAGAGGGAAATGAAACGTTACTAATAATGGAGTATGTCGTTAGGAATTGTCTTAAATCACATAATTGCCAGGGGCGCTTGCGATTTATAACAATGAATGCTATCACTATATATTGTAATAATTTGTAGCATCTTTATAAGGAAGGAATATGAAATGGACTATTCTTAATACCCTGATCTGCCCGCAATCTGGTATCGCCTTCTCGGCTATATCCAGTCTGCGTTTCTTGAAATTTATCATGTGGTACGAGGCTGATGTAATCCTGTTGCCCGGTGAGTCGATAAGACTCTATTCCTCGAGAGTTTTAATTAATGACCAGTATCATTCATTAAAAATCTATAATATTACGGTGTACGACGAGGCGCAGTGGGAAAAATTACGTGAGCGACCATCGTGCCCTTACCATGCCGGTGGCGAGCGGTCTGACTCCTGTTTTTACCAGTCCTTTTGCACGATTAAGCGTTGCCCGAATAATATTCCCCGCAGTGAACCCTGGCGTTAGCCAGTCCACGCCGCCGGTCAGACACCGGCGGCGTGACGTCATTTCGCCAGCAGGGCGGCCAGTCGAGGCTGGACGCTTGCGCAGCCGGCCAGCACGAGGTTGCCTCGCCGCAGGCCCGCATTGGCGAGAAACGCATTGCACGTTCCGCCCGCCTCCTCAATCAATAGCATGCCTGCCAGTGCATCCCAGCTGTTCATATGCGCTTCATAATAGGCGTGGAGCTGACCGGCGGCGACATGCGCCAGCATCAGGGCGCCCGCGCCAAAACGGCGATACTCCAGACCGGCGTCGAGCAGCGTGTCGATAGCCCGGGCGTAGTCGCTGGCCGGGGCCCGGCTGGAGCGCCCCATGCCGATCACCACCGCATCGGGCTCCGGCTCGCGTAGCGTCAGGCGCCGACCGTTGAGATACGCGCCTTCGCCGCGGGCGGCGAAGAAAAATTCATCGCGATCGGGGGCGTAAATGATGCCGAGCGACAGCTCGCCCTGGCACACTCGCGCCAGTGAGATGCACCAGTAATCCATGCCGAGGATAAAGTTGGTGGTGCCATCGACAGGATCCAGCACCCAGACGGTCTGGTCGTTGCCTTCAAAACCGCTCTCCTCGCCGAGGAAACCCTCCTCGGGAAAGTGGGCCTGCAGCCAGCCTTTAATCTCTTGTTCTACCGCGAGATCCGCCTGCGACACAAAGTCCTGGCGCGCTTTTTTATCGACCTGTAATCCCGCATCGCGCAGCGCCTGGGCGTGGGCGCCTGCCTGGCGAATCAAGGCGCATAATGACTCTCGTTGTGCTTCCGTCATAGTCCTGCTCTCAGATAACAAAGGGCGACGTGCGCCGGTGAATTAAGGTTACCTCCACCCAGGTGGTGCGTGAAGGTTGCGAAGGGTCGGCGGCGCGCTCCAGAAGCCGGGCGAGCGCCTGGCGGGCGATCGCCGCCACATCCTGATGTAGCGTGGTGAGCTGATAGCTATATTGCGCGGTCGTCGGCGTGTTATCAAAACCAATCAGCTGAAAATCCGCCGGAGCCTCTCTGCCGCGCTGGCGCATTCCATCGAGAAAGCCACAGGCAAGCTGGGCGTTGGCGCAGAAGATCCCCTCCAGCGCCTCGTCGGCGAGCGCCGCAGCCTGTAACCCGCCCGCGTAACCTTCTTGCTGACAGGCGAGGATCGCCAGGTGGCGTTCGACGTCCACTCCGCGCGTTTGCAGCGCCCGGCCGAACGCTTCCCCGCGCATGCGGCCGGCCCAGGTGGAAGGATGGTGGTTGAGCCAGCCAAAGCGCTGACAGCCGCTGCGCAGCAGCTGGTCGGCGGCCAGTTCGGCGCCGGCGGCGTTGTCAGAACAAACGTAATCCACACCGGGGATCGTCGGCTGACGATTAATGCCCACGACCGGAATATGCTGCTGGACGCACTCGTTCACCAGCGCCTCCGGCGGCTGGCCGGAGGTGACGATAACGCCGGAGACGCGAAACTGAGCGAAACGGCGCAAGGTCTGCGCCAGATCCTGCTCGCTGTGGATCTCGCTCACCAGCGCCTGAAAGCCCTGGCGCTGGATCTCGTTAAGCAGCGCATCAAGCAGGGTACTGCGAAAAGGATCGCTGATGCGCGAGACGATCACGCCGATTAAGTGGCTGCGCTGACGGTTCAGCCCCTGGGCGAGGAAGTTAACCTGATACCCCAGCTCTTCGGCGGCGCGCAGTACCCGCGCCCGGGCGTCGGGAGAGATGCTGCCGTTGTTGCTCAACGCCCGGGACACCACTGCCCGGGAGACGCCCGCTCGCCGGGCAACATCCTGGGCGGTGACGCTGGGTTTGCGTGGGTTCATAGGAGGTACGTCTCGTCAGTGGGCGTGGGACGCGGCAGCGTTAAGGTGAGTCCATCCCGGGAAACGAATAAGCCCGGCCACGGCTGACAGGCCTGCTTTAGCGCCGACAGAGAAGCATCCTCGCAGTGATAGAGCCCCATCGCCGGGAGCTGCAGCGTTCTGAACAGCATCAGGCAGGAGGGGAAATCGCCATGCGAGGCGTCATCGTCCAGGGCTGCTACCGAGGCGCACTCCTGAAACGCCAGCCCGGCGCCGGCCATCAGGGCTATCGAGTCGGCGGTCGGTCGGCCATCGCCGCTGTAAAACAGCGTCTGCCCGGCAATGGTGATGCGGATGGCGCGATTACTCAGCTCATGCTGGGTGGGGGCAGTGCGGATCTGCCAGTCCTGCCACGTCCAGGCTTCGCGGCATTCCTGCCAGTCGATGGTGAAACCAAGGTCCGCCTGCGGCCAGTTCGCCAGCGCGGCCAGCTGCATGAGCACCGGCTGCTGCGCCGGCTGGCAGTAGATAATGACTGGCTTCTGACGGGAATAACTTTTCCAGTGGTTCAGTAGCGCCGTCAGGCCGGTGCAGTGGTCCGGGTGAACGTGGGTGAAGTAGATCGCGTCGATATCGTTGACCTCGCCGCCGCGCTGCCAGAGCGCGCGGGGAACGGTGGGGCCGCAGTCGATTAACCACTGTTTGTTGTCCGCATCGATCACCCGCAGCGCGGAGGTATTTTGCGTGCAGGAAAAGGCGCTCCCGCAGCCAAGCACATCTATTTTCATTTACCCTCGCCAAAATTTTTTGCCGCTTAATTAAATTGTCATAAATACCCGACAAAGTAGGCTCACATCATGTCGAGTCAACGTTGCATTTTTTTTACAGCCAAATGAACACGTGTTCACCTTGCTAAAAAAAATGCCGCAGCAGCGCTTTCAGGTAGCGAATATGAGTTATTTACAGATCTCCGGCCTTAAAATTAGTTATGGCGATAAGGTGGTTTTACATAATATCGATCTGGCGGTAGAGCAGGGAGAGATGATTGCTCTACTGGGCCCGTCGGGATGCGGAAAAACCACGCTGCTGAACGCCCTCTGCGGCTTTATTCCGGTGCAAAGCGGCGAGGTGGCTATTGCCAGCCGAACGATCACTCATCTTGCGCCGGAGCAGCGCAATATCACCATGGTATTTCAAAGCTACGCCCTGTGGCCGCACCTGACGGTAGCGCGCAATATCGGCTATGGCCTGAAGCTGCGCAAATGGCGCGGGGCGGATATCGCGCGGCGGGTGGCGGAGCTGCTGCGAATAGTCAATCTCGAAGGGCTTGGCGAGGTGAAAGTGACCGAACTGTCGGGCGGCCAGCGGCAGCGGGTGGCGCTGGCGAGAGCCCTGGCCATAGAGCCCCAGGTGCTGGTGTTGGATGAGCCGTTATCTAATCTGGATGCCAAAGTGCGCCTGAATGTGCGCCATGAAATTAAATCTCTGCAAAAGAGACTGGGGTTCACGTCATTAATTGTCACCCACGATCAGCAGGAAGCCTTAGTGATGGCGGACCGCATTGCGGTATTAAATCAGGGGCGTATTGAACAAACCGGCACGCCGGAAGAAATATATCAACGCCCCGCGACGCCCTTCGTCGCTGATTTTATGGGGGCCGATAATAAAATAATTTCCGGTGAATTATCCGCTGCCGCAATATCCGGTTTATCTGCCGCTCAGCAGGGTGACAACGTTATTTATTTTCGCAGCGCCGATGCCGCGCTCGCTGAATTAACGCAGCCTGCGCCGCAGGAGGGACTGGCTCTGGAAGGCGTGGTGGAGCAAAGCGCGTTTCTGGGCAATCTGTATCGTCACAGCGTGCGCTGCCATGACCGCCTGCTGCTGGCGGATGCCGCGCAGTGCTGGCCGACAAAAAGCCGCGTTCGGCTCCATGTGCCAACGCCGGCCCTGCATATTTTTCCTTTACCACTATCACAGTGATATCAGCGTGTTCATTCTGGGGACAATCCATGTTGACTAAGACGAAAGCAGCGATCGTAACGACCCTCTTCCTGAGCCTTGGCGCACAGGCCGACACCATTCTCAACGTCGCCACCGCGGGCGATCAGAATATGGTGGATTATGTAAAAACCTGGCTGGGGCCAAAATTTGAAGCCGCTCATCCCGGCGTCAAGGTGCGGGTGATCGGTACCGGCCCCGGCGACGCCGGGTCGAATAAAATTAGCGAGAAGCTAACGGCCCAGCAGGAGAGCGGCGCGCAGCGGTGGGATATCGACGTCGCGGTAGTGCACCAGAAGGCGGGCGGTGAGCAGGTGGCAAAGGGATTGCTGCAAAAATACCGTCAGGATATTCAGACCGGCGGCATGGTGAGTTCGCCGAGCGCCATCCAGGCGCTGGGCGTTAACGTTGACGGATACGTGATGCCGATGTTCTTAAGCCAGACCGCTATCGCCTGGAACAGCGATCTGGTCACTACCCCGCCGACGTCGTATGACGAGCTGGTGGCCTGGACGCAGAAACACCCGCAGGCTTTTGGCTATAACGGCATCAAGAACGGCATGTCCGGCGTCAGCTTTGTGGTGGGCTGGATCTACGCCTACGGGACCGACGCCCAGCGTCTCTCCGCCGGGCCCTATGATAAAAGCGTCGAAAAAGGCTGGCAGCAGGCCTATGAGAAGCTAAAGGCGTTCAATAAAAACGTAACTTTCACCCCGGGCAACGCCGGGACGCTCGATATGCTGAGCCGGGGGGAAATCGCCATGGGCCCGGTGTGGGTCGATATGTTCTATAGCTGGAAAGATCAGGGCAAGCTGCCGCCGTCGATCAAGCTTGCTTTACTGGCGCCGGGCATGCCGGGCCAGCCGATGTATTACGTCATCCCGGCGAAGGCGGCGAATCCGCAGCTGGCGCGCGACTTTATCGCGCTGGCCACCAGCCCGGAAGTGCAGGCGCAGGGGATCGTCAAGCAGTTCAACTGGTATCCGGGCATCGACGCCGGGCAGGTGAAGCCGAAGCTGGATGCGGCGACCTGGCAAAAGCTGTTTGCCGAAATCTCGCCGGAAGCGCTGGCGAAGTATGGCAAAAGCTTCCCGATCGCCCCCTACTTTGACGATATCAAAGAGGGTTACGAAAGCCAGGTGGCTAATTAAACCTTTTTCCAGCCCGGGCCGCCGTCCCGGGCGCTTGCTTGTGCTGACGCCAGGTTTATTATGTCCAGTTCATTAAAATATCTGCTGCTGGTTGCCCCGGCGGCGCTGATGATCGCGATCCTGTTTTTGTATCCGCTGGGGTTTTCGCTGGTCTCGGCGTTTACCGCGCCGGGACAGCCGTTCACCCTCGATCACTTCCGCAAGGTCTATGCGCTCTACGCCAGCGATGTGCTCTTTTCGCTGCTTATCGTGCTGATCTCAGTGGCGCTGTTAGCGCTGCTCGCCATTACCCTGTCGGCAGTGATTGCGCTGTCACCCTGCCGACCCGTTGTGCGTTTGCTGGGTTTTTTGTATCGCCTGCCGCTGTTTATTCCTTTTATCGTTGTTGCCCAGATGATGCGCACTTTTCTCGCCAAAAATGGCCTGATGAACAATGCGCTGGTGGCGGCCGACCTGGTCACGCCGCTGGAGACGCTCTCCTGGCTGGGATGGAAAGGGATAGTGATCACCTTTGTCTGGAAGCAACTGGCCTTTGCCACGCTGCTGATCTGCGGGGCGATGGCGGCGCTGGAGTCGTCGCAGATCCTTGCTGCACGTAATCTTGGCGCCTCCCGGCCGCGGATCCTGTTCGATATCATGCTGCCGCAGGTCCTGCCGACTATCGGCGTGGCGCTGGTGCTGTCGACGGTGACCATGATGTCGGTGCTGTCGGTACCGTTGATGATCGGCGTGGGGGCCCCGACGATGCTAACCGTGGATATGGCATTTCGCGTCAATTCCTATGGTGATTACGCGGTAGCGAATGCGCTTGGCGTGGTGTCGCTGGCGATCTGCGGCGCGCTGTCGTGGTTTTACCTGCGCCACAGCCTGCAGCAAAAAGGCGGTGAATCATGAAAGCGCTGGCCCTCGTATCAACCTCGGCATGGTGGGTGAAAGGGCGCCGTAAAGTGCGCGCCAGTCCGGTGCTACAGACCCTGCTGCTGCTGTTTATGCTGCTGGCGATGTTTGGTCCGCTGCTGAACCTGTTGATCTGGACCGTAGCGGAAAGCTGGTATTTTCCCCATTCGCTGCCCAGCCGGTGGGGGCTGAAGTACTGGTATCAGGTTTTCAATCCATACAGCGATGTCTCCAGCTCGCTGTTAACCAGCGTGCTGATCGCTCTGTTATCGGTGGGGGTCTGTTTGCTGATTTCCGTACCCGCCGGCTATGCGCTTTCCCGGCGGAAAATGCCATTACGGATGCTGTTCATGCTGCTATTTCTTATCCCGCAGGCCTTTCCTAACCTGACGGTATACATGAATGTTGCCAGATTGTTTTATCAGTGGGGATTGAACGGCAGTATCGCAGGGGTGGTGCTGGTGCATAGCGTCCACGGTCTGATGTACTCGGTGTGGATCTGTGTGGCCGCGTTTTCAGCCATCGACCCGCTGCTGGCGCGGGCATCGCGTAACCTGGGCGCCGGGCCGGTGTATACCTTCTGGCACATTGTGCTGCCGCAGGCGGCGCCGGGGATCGTTGCCGCCAGCATCTTTGTTTTTCTGGAGTCGCTGGATGAGTTTACCGGCACTTTCTTCGTCGGGGCGCCGGATATCACCACGCTGCCGCTGCTGCTCTATAACGCCAGCATGTCGGGTAACTATCAGGTCTCGTCGATTACCGCGCTGATTTTGCTGGTCCCATCGCTGCTCTTTATGGTGGTGATCCATAAATTTATGCGTCCGGAGATGATGGCGAAATTAGGGAAATAAGGGCTGCAGAAAACGAAAAAGCTTCCCGTCGGGAAGCTTTTTAACCTCAGGTCATCATCATTGGCCACTCTGGCGGCGTCTGACTCATGACTTCAATCATCACATCTTTGATATTGCCCCAGATTTTGGCTATATCAAGCAGGGTGATACCGAGCAAACCGGTGGCGAACCAGCAGGCGGCGGCCAGGCCGAGGCAGCTGCAGATCACCGCCAGACCGGCGTAATCGCTTTTGCGAAGCTGAATATTCAGTGAGCTGGCGAGAAACATCAGTACCGCGCTCACCAGGGGCCAGCGCAATAATACGACACTGGTAGTAATGGAAGCCATTAACCTATCCTCAAAGAAAGTCGGGAGCCATGGACGACCTGACGCGACTGACGATGGCATAGCGCTCTGGTCTCAACTGGCGTACTAGAGAGTGATGAAACGCCATTTCTGTTTCATCAACTTGTGTGAACTATATCACACTTGGCGCTTTATTCACCAGTCAAAAAATGAGCTTTTGCTGCGTTTAATAACTATGAAATTTGTGTGGATATTGGTGAGCAACCCCGGGAAGCATATTTTCATTCACTGCCTAATGATTATTATTCTGCGGGTTTTATTACCTGTTCTTGTTTATTACACGGAGAAACCGAGTCAGATGCGCGTCTATTCTTAATCTTGCCGGAATATCTTCCGAATACCTGATAAATAAGTATTATTCATCACCATCAGAGGTAAAACTGACGCTCGTGAGGGCTGTCGGATGTCAGCTGATGTCTATCGCAATCGCGATTGCTAACGTGTTCGGGCTACCTTAATTAAGGCATATCGCATGGATGTAAGCGTAAATGGGTGACAGTGCGCCGCATAAGGCGCTAAGACTCATCGGAACAGGTTTGGTTATTTTATTGCCAGTGGTGCTGGCATTGTGGTTTGCCCAGCTGCGGGCTAAAGCCGAAACCATTGATCAATTACACTCATTTTCGCAGCTGGCGCTGCAAAAAACGGAAATGGTCATCCGGGAAGCGGATCAGGCTCGGGCTAAAGCCAGCCAGTATCGCGGTGAGTTGTGTTCAGCGGATCACCAGCGTTATTTACTGCATATTGTGCGCGGCCTGCTGTATGTGGAAGATCTGATCTACGCTAACGGCCAGCGCTTTATCTGTTCAACGTCCGTTCATCAGCAAACCGGCTGGCGGATGCCGGCGGCTAATTACACCAAAAAGCCGGATGTCGCGATTTACTATTACCGGGACACGCCGTTTTATCCGGGCTTTGCCATGAATTATATGCAGAAGGGGCCCTATGTTGTGGTGGTTAATCCCTTCTCGTACAGCTCGGTGATCGCCAGCGACCGCGATTTAGCCTATGGCGTTTTCGATACCAAAACCAACCTCTTTTTCTCGGTAAGTAACAATGTCGAGCCCGCGGAACTCCATGCGTTAATTCGCGAAGGCGATACCTTTTTTAATCAGAATGGCCGGGTGTATACGATCGCCCGCTCCGCTATTCGCCCCATCGCCGTCATTATGTCCACCTCGCGGGCCAGCTACTATCACAACTTTTGTGACCAGGCCAGTCTGACGCTGCCGCTGGGGATAATTTGCAGTATTTTACTGGTGCTGGTGTGGTCGCGCACCCGCCGACAGTATCACTCGCCGCGCAATATGCTGCAGCGGGCTCTGAGCTGCCGCCAGCTGCGCCTGCACTACCAGCCGATTATCGATATTAAAAATAACCGCTGCGTTGGGGCGGAAGCGCTGCTGCGCTGGCCTGGGTTTGACGGTCCGGTGATGAACCCGGCGGAGTTTATTCCGCTGGCGGAAAATGAAGGCATGATTGCCCAGGTCACGGACTACGTGGTGGATGAACTGTTTTATGAAATGGGTGAGTTTCTGGCCAGCCATCCACAGTTGTATATAGCCATCAATCTCTCTGCGTCGGATTTCCATTCGGCGCGGCTGATTTCACAGATCAGTGAGAAAGCGCACAGCTACGCGGTCTGTATCGGACAAATCAAAATCGAAGTGACCGAGCGCGGGTTTATCGACGTACCGAAGACCACGCCGGTGATCCAGGCGTTCCGCGAAGCAGGCTATGAAATTGCCATCGACGATTTCGGCACCGGCTACTCGAATCTGCATAATCTGCACGCGCTGAACGTCGATATCCTCAAAATCGATAAAACCTTCGTCGATACGCTCACCACCAACAACACCAGCCACCTGATTGCTGAACATATCATCGAGATGGCGCGCGGGTTGCGGTTAAAGACGATTGCAGAAGGCGTGGAGACGCCGGAGCAGGTAAGCTGGCTCTACAAGCGCGGCGTACAGTATTGCCAGGGCTGGCTGTTTGCGAAAGCGATGCCGGCGCGGGAGTTTATGCAGTGGTTAGCCAATGCTCCCGCGCCCGCGAACGTGCCTCAGCCGCCGCGTCACGCGGAGATCTGATGGCGATAGTCGCTGGGAGTGCGGTCAAACTCGCGGCGGAACACCCGGGAGAAGGTTTGCTGCGAGACGTAGCCCAGATCCATGGCGATATCAAAGATCGGCCGCTGGGTGGTTCGCAACGCTTCCGCCGCCAGCAGCAGGCGGCGCTGGCGAATATAGTCCCCCAGCGTCTGATGCATCACGGTACGGAACATCCGCTGCAGGTACCACTTCGAGTATCCTGACTTTCTGGCGACTATATCAATGTTAAGTGGTTGATCGATATGTTCATCAATCCATTCAATCAAAGTTTGAATAATATCCTGATGGGACATAAAGCGGCCTCTCTCAATTCTCGATTCGTCGTTTTGTCTGCAGGCGAGTATAATTCCTCAAGTTAACTTGAGGTAAAGCGCTTTATGGAAAAGAAATCACCCCGCATCAAAATGCTGTTGACGCCTGGAGAAGTGGCAAAACGAACCGGCGTGGCGGTCTCGGCCCTCCATTTTTATGAGAGTAAAGGACTGATCCACAGTCAGCGGAATGCCGGCAATCAGCGGCGCTACCGGCGTGACGTTCTGCGCGCGGTGGCGATTATCAAAATTGCGCAACGTATTGGCATCCCGCTGGCCACTATCGGCGACGCGTTTGGCGTGCTGCCGGAAGGGCACAATCTCAGCGCAAAAGAGTGGAAGATGCTGTCATCGCAGTGGCGTGAGGAGCTGGATCGGCGCATTCATACCCTGACGGCGCTACGCGACCAGCTCGACGGCTGTATCGGCTGCGGCTGTTTATCGCGACGCGACTGCCCGCTGCGCAACCCGGGCGATAAACTGGGGGAAGAGGGAACCGGCGCCCGGCTGCTGGAAGACGAGTGATAAAACTAAAGCGCCACAACTGGGCGCTTTAGTTGTTTTCCGGTCTTGGTCTTTCGCATTATCTCGCTGGTTCGCGAGAGGGTTTCCCCCGACGTCGACGTCCCTCAGTATTGCGCAATCTGTTGATGGAGGTTCCGGTTTGCGTCGACACTTTAACTATGGCATCTGCCGTCGCTTTTTCCTCACTATTTTGCTGAAATTTTCCCGGCAATGAGCGCCTGTTTCTATAGTTAATTTGAACAAACTACGGGAGAGGCTCATGCTGACGGTACATCATCTTAATCAATCACGATCGCAACGCGTACTGTGGGCACTGGAAGAGCTGCAGCTGCCTTATCAGATAGTCCGCTATCAGCGGGAGAAAACGATGCTGGCGCCGGCGGCGCTGAAAAAAATCCATCCGTTGGGCAAATCACCGGTACTGGAAGATAACGGCTATGTGCTGGCGGAGTCCGGGGCGATCCTCGAGTATTTGCAGGAAACCTGGGACAGCGGCGGGTTGTTGAAGCCGCAGGGAATTGACGACAAACTGCAGTACCGCTTCTGGCTGCACTATGCCGAAGGCTCGCTGATGCCGCTGCTGTTAATGAAGCTGGTGTTCGCCAGCCTTGGCAAACCCCCTGTGCCCTTTGGCGTTCGCTCGCTGGGTTCGCTGCTGGGAAAGGGGATACAGAAAACGTGGCTCGATCCGCAGCTGGCCACCCATGCGCGGTTCATTGACGACCATCTTGCCGCACGGCCATGGTTCGCTGGCGAGCGGCTGAGCATGGCCGATATCCAGATGAGCTTCCCGGTGATGGCATTGTTGGCGCGCGGCGGCATGCATGACCTTGTCCATATCGAGGCCTGGCGTCAGCGAGTGGAACAGCGACCGGCCTGGCAACGCGCCATCGAGCGCGGCGGCCCCTTCACCTTACCCGGCGCCTGAGATATCAGCGGATCCGATGACGTCGATAAATGAAAGCAACTCACTAAAAAATTGTTAGCGGATTGCGCATGGACGATAACGTTTGCGCATCGTCTGGTTGTTTTCTGTTCGTCATAAGCGAAATTTAGCGAAATACGATAAACATCGGTTGAAAAGGGTTATCTAAAGGCCGGATAATCGTTTGCCTTTCTGTTTCGCTCCCCCTTTTTTCTGCTGTCCGGGGGAGGCGATAAGGTTGACCACCGTAGTGTATGCGCGGAGTTAAACGTTTGCTTTTTTGCGGCCCCCCTGGCGCTGCGATTCGGTACATGGAGATCGCGTTTAACTGGCAGTGGACGGTCCACCACGCATATCAACGAACGATAAAAATTTTCAGGGGAAGTTTTCTATGTCTACGCCTTCAGCGCGTACCGGCGGCTCATTGGACGCCTGGTTTAAAATTTCGGCGCGCGGCAGCACCGTGCGTCAGGAGATTGTTGCAGGTCTTACTACCTTTCTGGCGATGGTGTACTCCGTCATCGTGGTGCCGGGCATGCTCGGTAAAGCGGGCTTCCCGCCGGCCGCGGTGTTTGTCTCGACCTGTCTGGTAGCGGGCGTTGGCTCGCTGGCGATGGGATTATGGGCGAATCTGCCGATGGCGATCGGTTGCGCTATCTCGTTGACCGCCTTCACCGCCTTCAGCCTGGTGCTGGGGCAGCAGATCAGTATTCCGGTAGCCCTCGGCGCAGTATTCCTGATGGGGGTCCTGTTTACGGTGATCTCGGCAACCGGCATCCGCAGCTGGATCTTGCGTAACCTGCCGCAGGGCGTGGCGCACGGTACCGGGATCGGCATTGGCCTGTTCCTGCTGCTGATCGCCGCCAACGGCGTTGGTCTGGTGATCAAAAACCCGCTGGACGGTTTGCCGGTGGCGTTGGGCAACTTTGACAGTTTCCCGGTGGTGATGTCGCTGATTGGCCTCGCGGTGATCATTGGTCTGGAAAAAATGAAGGTGCCGGGCGGCATTCTGCTGACCATTATCGGCGTGTCGATTGTCGGCCTGATTTTCGATCCCAACGTCCATTTCTCCGGCATTTTCGCTATGCCATCCCTGAGCGATGGCCAGGGTAATTCCCTGATCGGCAGCCTGGATATCGTCGGCGCGCTCAACCCGGTCGTGCTGCCAAGCGTGCTGGCGCTGGTGATGACGGCGGTCTTTGACGCCACCGGTACCATCCGCGCGGTGGCTGGCCAGGCGAACCTGCTGGATAAGGACGGACAGATCATCAACGGCGGTAAAGCGCTGACCACCGACTCCCTGAGCAGCGTCTTCTCCGGTTTAGTCGGGGCGGCGCCGGCGGCGGTTTATATCGAATCGGCGGCGGGTACCGCGGCCGGTGGTAAAACCGGTCTGACCGCGGTGACGGTCGGTGTCCTGTTCCTGCTGATCCTGTTCCTCTCCCCGCTCTCTTATCTGGTGCCGGCCTACGCGACCGCGCCGGCGCTGATGTACGTTGGCCTGCTGATGCTGAGCAACGTGGCGAAAATCGATTTCAATGACTTTGTTGACGCGATGGCTGGCCTGATCACCGCGGTGTTTATCGTGCTGACCTGTAACATCGTGACGGGCATCATGATCGGTTTCGCGACCCTGGTTATTGGCCGTCTGGTCTCCGGCGAGTGGCGCAAACTGAACCTCGGCACGGTGATTATCGCTGTGGCGCTGGTGGTGTTCTACGCCGGCGGCTGGGCGATTTAAACCCTTCGTGCTCCTCACGGGCGGCTCAGGCCGCCCGTTTTATTTTTAAGCCACATCCTGTTTCCATTTGCGTTAATCTGGGTAGCGTATGATTCACAGGCACGACGCCTTACAGGTATAAAAGAAAACGCAGCAAACAGGGAACACATGGAAATATTCTTTACCATCCTCATCATGACCCTTGTGGTCTCACTCTCCGGGGTAGTGACGCGCGTACTGCCCTTTCAGGTTCCACTTCCACTGATGCAAATCGCCATTGGCGCGCTTCTGGCGTGGCCGACCTTTGGTTTGCACGTTGAATTTGATCCAGAGCTGTTTCTGGTACTGTTTATCCCGCCGCTGCTATTCGCCGACGGCTGGAAAACGCCAACCCGCGAATTTATTGAACACGGGCGCGAGATCCTCGGCCTGGCGCTAGCGCTGGTGGTCGTGACGGTGGTCGGCATCGGCTTTCTGATCTACTGGATTGTACCGGGCATTCCGCTGATCCCGGCGTTCGCGCTGGCGGCCGTGCTGTCGCCGACCGACGCCGTGGCGCTTTCGGGCATCGTTGGGGAAGGGCGGATACCGAAGAAAATCATGGGCATTCTGCAGGGGGAGGCGCTAATGAACGACGCCTCCGGCCTGGTCTCGCTCAAGTTTGCCGTCGCGGTGGCGATGGGCACCATGGTCTTTACCGTTGGCGGCGCCACCGTAGAATTTCTGAAGGTGGCGATTGGCGGCGTGCTGGCCGGGTTTGTGGTGAGCTGGTCGTATGGCCGCTCGATGCGCTTCCTCAGCCGCTGGGGCGGGGATGAACCCGCCACGCAGATTGTCCTGCTGTTCCTGCTGCCGTTTGCCTCCTATCTGATTGCCGAACATATCGGTGTCTCCGGCATCCTGGCGGCGGTGGCGGCGGGGATGACCATCACCCGTTCCGGCGTGATGCGCACCGCGCCCTTGGCCATGCGCCTGCGCGCCAACAGCACCTGGGCAATGTTGGAGTTTGTCTTCAACGGCATGGTCTTCCTGTTGTTGGGCCTGCAGCTGCCGGATATCCTCTCCAGTTCGCTGGTGGCGGCGGAGGCCGACCCCAACGTTGAGACCTGGATGCTGTTTACCGACATTATCCTGATCTATGCCGCGCTGATGCTGGTGCGTTTTGGCTGGCTGTGGTCGATGCGTAAGCTCAGTCAGCGCTTCCTGAAGAAGAAGCCGATGGAGTTTGGCTCCTGGACTACGCGCGAGCTGCTGATCTCCTCCGTTGCCGGGGTGCGCGGGGCGATTACCCTCGCCGGTGTGCTCTCCATTCCTCTGCTGCTGCCGGACGGGAATGTCTTTCCGGCGCGCTATGAGCTGATTTTCCTCGCCGCCGGGGTGATCCTGTTCTCGCTGTTCGTCGGGGTGATTGCGCTGCCGATCCTGCTACGTCACATTGAATCGAGCGATAATGTGCAGCAGCGGAAAGAGGAGCGTCTGGCGCGCGCGGCAACGGCTGACGTGGCGATTGTGGCGATCCAGAAGATGGAAGAGCGTCTGGCGGCGGATACCAAAGAGAATATCGATACCCAACTGCTGACCGAAGTCAGTTCGCGGGTGATCGGTAACCTGCGCCGGCGCGCCGATGGGCGTAACGACGTGGAAACCTCTATGCTCGAAGAGAGTCTGGAACGCCGCTTCCGCCTGGCGGCGCTGCGCTCTGAGCGCGGCGAGCTGTATCATCTGCGCGCCACCCGGCAGATCAGTAACGAGACGCTGCAGAAGCTGCTCCACGATCTCGACCTGCTGGAAGCGCTGTTAATCGAAGATCAATAACCTGTAATCCGGATAGCGCGACGCTTATTCGGACTACTGGCGAGACTGCAGTAAATGTGTAGCCCCGGTAAGCGTTAGCGCGACCGGGGGAAACCCGGGCAGCGGCGCAAGCGCCTGACCCGGGCTACCCCTTCCCTTGCGGAACGCGTTGTCACCAGAGAATTATTCCAGCCAGAACGCTTTGCTGCACGTCAGCCAGGCTTCAGCGCTGCGCGACATATATACGCCTTCCCGCCAAATCATCCCCAGCTCCCAACGCAGCTCGCTTTGCAACGGGATCCAGCAAAAATTCTGCCGGTCGAGACGCTGGCAAATCGGCTCCGGCAGGATCGCTACGCCAATGCCCGCCTGCACCATGGCGGCGAGAAAATCCCACTGGCCGCTGCGCACCGCGATACGTGGCTTCACGTCATGCTCGGCAAACAGCCGCATCAGCTGCTGGCTAAGGGCAAATTCCTCGTTGTAGATAACCAGCGGATGCGACGCCAGCTCGGCCGGCGAGAGCGAGGTTTTACCTTCCCACTCCGCGGTCCTTGGCGTCAGGACGCACAGCGGGTGATTGAACAACGGCAGAATGGTGAGGCTGCTATCCTCCTCGACAGGCAGGGCGGTCATCGCCATATCAAGTTCGCCATTGCTGACCGCCTGCTGGACCGTCAGGCCGCCAAACTCGGCGATCTTCAGCTCGACGCCCGGATAGCGCTGGCGGAAGCGACTGATCGGCTCGGCCATCAGCATCCCGACCATCGGCGGAATGCCAAGCCGCAGCACCCCTTTATGCAGGTGGTTGATATCGCTCAGCTCTGACTCCAGCTGGCTGAACTCGCCCAAGATCGCCTGGCCGCGTTCAAAAACGACGCGCCCGGTATCGGTGAGCAGTAGTTTGCGGCCGTCGCGGATCAACAGCGTGCAGTTCAGCTCATCTTCGAGATTCTTGAGCATCTTGCTGATGGTGGGCTGTGTGACAAACAGCTTTTCCGCCGCGCGAGTAAAACTCTGCTGACGAACCACTTCAACGAAATAGCGCAGCGTTCGGATATCCATAATTATTCCCTGAGACTATACCTGCGATGATTTTAATTCATTTCTGTCCGCTTCGGCGGCTCTCTATACTGCTCGCCTGACTTCTTTTTTTCAGGACTATCGCACATGGCCTTCGCGCCAGCTCGCGTTGCCCCCGCCGTGGCGCAACGACTTCAGATCCCGGTACAGGTACTTCTCTACGTCGGGTTATTCATCTTCGCACAATATCTGGTGAACAGGTGGCAGGTACCGCTGCCGGCTAACCTGGTCGGCATGGTGATGCTCCTGCTGCTGATCGTCTGCCGGGTGATACCGGTAAGCTGGGTGCGCGCCGGCGCCCGCTGGCTGCTGGCGGAGATGCTGCTGTTTTTCGTCCCGGCGGTGGTCGCGGTGGTGAACTACGCCCAGCTGTTGATGGTCGATGGTTGGCGGATATTTCTGGTGATTGCCTTAAGCACGCTGATGGTGCTCGGCGCCACCGCCTGGGTCGTTGACAAGGTCTATCGTTACGAAGTGGGCAGGTTAAAAAAATGAGCGATGCCGTGCTGAGTATCCTGTGCCTGGTGGCGACGCTGGTCCTCTATTACGCCAACAAAAAACTGTATCGACGTTTTCATAAACTCCCTCTGATGCCGCTGGTGTTCACGCCGATCCTGCTGGTGCTGATTCTGGTGGTAGGCCATATCTCTTATCAGAGCTATATGGGAGAGACCCACTGGCTGCTGTGGCTGCTGGGCCCGGCGACCATCGCCTTTGCCGTTCCGGTGTATGAAAATGTCGCGGTGATTAAACGCCACTGGATGTCGCTCAGCGCCGGGGTGGTGACGGCGGTAGTGGTGGCTGTCACCAGTTCCGTATGGCTGGCGCGCGGGTTTATGTTGTCTGATGAAATTCAGCGTAGCCTGGCGGTGCGCTCGGTGACCACGCCCTTTGCGCTGGCGGCGGCGAAACCGCTCGGCGGTCAACCCGATTTGGTGGCGCTGTTTGTGGTGATCACCGGCGTGTTTGGCATGGCGGTGGGAGATATGCTGTTCTTACGTCTTGCTATCCGGGAGGGGATGGCGAAAGGAGCCGGGTTCGGCGCGGCTTCCCATGGTGCGGGAACGGCGCGCTCGTATGAGCTGGGCCAGCAGGAGGGCGTGGTGGCCAGCCTGGTGATGATGCTGTCAGGCGTAGTGGTGGTGCTGGCTGCGCCGGTCGTCCGCTGGCTGCTGTTTTAACATTATCGCCAGAGTGAATGTTAATAAATATTGAGGAGAGGAATAGCTATCGGCTATTCCCTGTTTTTGTTATTGATGTATTTAACGGTTCATCATAAAAGATTAAGCCAATTCTTATATCAGCACTGACTTTGTAACTAAATGTTTCTCTGCATGCCCGTATTTAATTGTGGGGTAAATATTATATAAATATCCAATTATCTTTGCGAATTTTATAACTTTATAACTATTTGATTTTTATGGTTTTGAGTATGGCCACTCATGCGTTGCGATGTTATGTCGCAAAAAATCAATTTTTACATTAATAATTGAGTTCTTACCTCATGCTAGTTATTATTTTTACGCGAGCTTGTATTATTGAATGGATTCAAATGCTGGTCGTTTATTTATGAATAATATTAATTGTCATAAACCATATGTCATGTAAATACATGCATGACGCCGCGCTGCTTGAATTTCATTCTCTAATATCGCTGCATAAAGCAATTGACGGACTGATTGTCGTTTATAATGGATATGGGAATAAATATGAAGATGAGTAAAAAATTTCTGGCGGGTGCCCTGATTTTCTCTGCCTGCAGCGCGCTGTCTACCGTTGCGCAGGCTGATAACACCATTACCTTTAATGGTATTGTTTCCGATACCACCTGTACGGCGACCATTGATGGCGGTGTAACGGCTATTGATATGGGCACCACCTCAGTGGCGGATCTGAAAGCGTATACCTTCGGCGCTGCCAAGAACTTCTCCTTTAGCTTAGCTGATTGCCCGACCGCGGAAGAAGGTGGCAACAGTATCGCCCGCGTCACTTTTGGCGGTGTTTCCGATACCGCGAACAGCGATTATTTTAAAAACCAGGCAACTGATGAGCCGGCAACCGGCGTCGCTGTGGCCCTTTTCGACGAAGCGGGCAATGTGATGAAGAATAACGAAGAGGGTTCTGATGTTGATATCTCTTCGGGTGCAGCAACCATTCCGTTCACCGTTAAAATGGTGAAATCGGGTGATGCCGATCCGACGAAAGGTACCGTTCAGACAACCGTGACTTATAACGTGACCTATCATTAATTCGGCTTCTTGTTGAATGGAGAAAGGGGAATCGCCTGCTATTCCCCTTAAATTAAACATATGAGATATCCTTTTTTTGCGATCGGTTTATTGCTGTCTTCTTCCTTCGCGCAGGCCAGCGTGGTCGTTGGCGGTACGCGTCTGGTTTTTGATGGTACGAAAAATAACGCTGTAATAACGGTTGAGAATAAAGATCAGAACAGCAATATCGTTCAGTCCTGGCTCTCGGTGGTTGATGCAGCCTCACCCGCCAAAGACGCATTTATTATTACGCCGCCGCTGTTTCGTCTCAAAGCCGGGGAGAAAGGATTTGTCCGCGTAGTTCGATCAGGAAAGAAATTACCCGACGATCGCGAGTCGATGTTTTGGCTCAATATTAAAGGGATCCCGGCAACAGAATATGTACCTGATAAAAATGTCGTACAGTTTGCGATTAATTCGAAAATAAAATTGATTTATCGACCCGCTGCGTTAAAAGGTAATACACCGGAATCGTACGCTGAAAAATTACAGTGGGGGAAAGAGAGGACGTCGGTGACGGTAAAAAATAACTCACCGCTGTATATGAATTTCTCACAGGTTAGCCTTAACGGTAAAAATATTTCTGGCGCATGGTTTGCTGCCCCGTTTTCCACCTTAAAAATACCCGTGCAGAGTAGCCTGTCGGCGACAGGAAAAAAAGAGATCACATGGAGCGTGATTAATGATTATGGTATGTCAGGGAAGAAATATACCGCTATCATTCAGTAGCGTTGAGCTGCTATTTTCAACTAAAAGTATCTGCGTCGCTATTATTCTGTGCCTAAGTACTCTACCCTCTCGCGCGGAGGCCGGCGAATATTTCAACCCAAATTTACTCGAAGTCGCCGAGAGTCCTGCGGCTTCGGTTGATCTATCCTATTTTTCGCAAGATGGCATACCGCCGGGCACCTATCACCTGGATGTTTACATCAACGATAAGTACGTCAGTTCAGACTCGCTGACTTTTCAGGAAATTAGCCATGACGCAGGCGCGACTGCTTCTCCCTGCCTGTCCGCGGAGTATCTGAATTCATGGTTGATTAATACCACCGCCTATCCGCAGTTGTTCGAGGCAGGGGAAACCTGCGCCCGGCTGTCGGCGATCCCCGGGATGACGTTCTCGGTATCTCTTGCCCAGCAGCGCATTGATTTTACCGTGCCGCAGGCCGCCATGCTGAATCGCCCCAGAGACTATATTCCCGAGAGCCAGTGGCAACAGGGGATCAATGCCGGTCTTCTCAACTATAGCGTCACCGGGCAGCGTAATGCGCCGCGGCATAACGGCGCCACTATCGACAGTCAGTTCGTCAGCCTGCAGCCTGGGCTGAATCTGGGACCATGGCGCCTGCGCAACTACAGCACCTATAGCCACAGCGATAACAACAGCCGCTGGGAGTCGGTTTACTCCTATCTTGCCCGCGATATTCACACCCTACGCAGCCAGCTGGTGGTCGGTAATACGTATACCTCTTCCGGCATTTTCGACAGTTTGAGTTTTACCGGTCTGCAGCTCAGTTCGGACAAAGAGATGCTGCCGGATAGCCTGCATGGCTTTGCGCCGACGATTCGAGGGATCGCGCGCACCACCGCGGAGGTCTCGGTTTATCAGAATGGTTACAGCATTTATAAAACCACCGTTGCTCCCGGCGCCTTTGAAATTAACGATCTGTACGCCACCGGCAGCGCCGGCGACCTGTACGTCAACATTAAAGAGTCTGACGGCAGCGAGCAAAACTTTGTGGTGCCTTTCGCGTCGCTGGCGATCCTGCAACGTGAGGGCCAGCTGGACTATGCGCTGAGCAGCGGCAGGACGCGATCGGGTAGCTCCGACGATAAAGAATATAACTTTATTCAGTCTTCCCTGGCCTATGGCGCCACCAGCAACATCACTCTTTATACTGGTTTCCAGCAGGCGGAAGATAAATATACCAACCTGTTGTTAGGCGCTGGCTTTAACCTCGGTACTATCGGTGCGCTGTCGTTTGATGGCTCTCAGTCGTGGGCCGACGTGAAAACCAGCGATACGGCCTCGTCAACCAGTAAAGAGCAAGGGCAATCGTATCGCGTCCGCTTCAGTAAAAGCTTTCTGCAGACGGGCACCAGCTTTTCCGTGGCCGGTTATCGCTACTCCACCTCGGGATATTATTCGTTTCAGGACTTTGTCGATAACTCTTCCACACAGCGCGACTGCTGTACGCAGAGCGGCAGAACGAAAGGCCGGTTTGACGCATCGTTGTCGCAGACGCTGTTTGGCTATGGTTCGCTCTCGCTTTCGTTGGTCAATGAGACCTACTGGGACAGTTCGCGTATGGAATCGGTGGGCGTGGGCTATAGCGGGTCGATTGGCAAGGCCTCCTACTTTATTAACTATTCCTATAACCGCAATGTGCAAAGCACCGATGACAGCAGCAATAACCGGCCATCCAGCGATACGGTCGTCTCCCTGACGTTAAGTATTCCGCTTGGTGAGACGCTTTCGGCAAATTACACCCTGAACCATGGTCGGCATAACGACACCACGCACAGCGTGGGGCTCAACGGCTCGGCGTTCGAGGATCGTTCCCTGAACTGGAGCGTACTGGAAGGGTACAACACGCAGGATAAAAGCACCTCCGGCAACCTCAGCGTCAACTACCAGGGTTCGAAAGGGGATGTGGCTGGCGGCTATGGCTACGACCGCTACAGCAATCACTACAACTATTCGCTGCGCGGGGGCATGGTCGCCCATGCGGGCGGACTCACGCTATCACGGTTTCTGGGCGAGAGTTCTGCGCTGGTCGAAACGCCTGGCGTCAGCGATGTGACAGTGCGCGGTCAGACAAACGTGACGACGGATGCCGCCGGATATGCGGTGGTGCCTTACGTCCGTCCGTACCATCGTAACAGCCTGGCGCTGGATGAACAGGAAATACCTGGCGCTGAAGTGGATAACGTCGCCAGAACGGTGGTTCCGACGCGCAATGCGATCGTCAAAGTGAAGTACGACACGCGAATTGGCTATAAGGCGATGCTCACCCTGCGTACCCGCAATGGCGTGGTGCCTTTCGGCGCGCTGGTGACCCTCGATAATGATCACGGTAGCGCGTCGCGCAGCAATATCGTTGGCGATGAGGGGCAGGTGTATCTAACGGGGCTGCAGAAAAAAGGCCAGCTGTTAGCGCGCTGGGGGGAGAAAAGCAGTGAGCAGTGCACCGTTCATTATGACTTCTCCGGCATGGCCCTTGGCGACGATATTCTGTTCTATCAGGCAGAATGTCGGTAATGGATGCAGGTTTTCAACATGGAAGAGGGGCTGATATGAATATGCGAGACGGCAGCACAAGGGGCCTCCTGGTGGCCATTTTGCTGCTCTCCCTTCCGGCGCTGGCTTATGAGGGCAGCAGCACGGTCAATTTTAACGTCACGGGCACCATCGAAGCGCCTTCCTGTGAGGTGGCCGTGGAGCCGTCGAACAGTATCGATTTAGGCACCGTCTCCTCGCAGACGTTCTCCGGACATGCCGGGGCGAGCGGCGCCAGCGTGCCGGTTAAGCTGGTCTTTTCCAGCTGTTCCGCCGATGCGTCGGCGGTGACCATCGCGTTTAGCGGCACCAGCTTCGATAGCACCCACGCTTCAATCTATAAAAACTTCCAGACTGGCAGCAACGGTGCCAGCGGCGTCGGTTTGCAGCTGCAGAGCATGGCCGACCAGCAGCCCCTTGGCCCCGGCGACCAGTATCTCTATACCTTTGGGGACGATGCGGATATCCATACCTTTAATATGGTGGCACGTATGTTTTCGCCTTATGGCCAGGTAAGGTCCGGGATGGTCGGGTTTACCGCCACGTTCGATGTGGCCTACAAATAACGTTTCGACAGGGATGGGTATGAAAAAACTGATCTTATTGCTCATATTGGCACTGTGTCCCGTCTATAGCTGGGCGGCCTGCACGGGAACCAACTATGGCGATGTCTCGATGACCAACCTGCCGGAAAAGATCCTGGTCAATGCCGGGAGCTATACCGCAGGGACGGTACTGTATGACTCGGGGAAGATTACGCGCTCGCAAACGGAATTGCTTAACTGTGAGGGGAGCACCTACGCGGTTTTTGCCTGGTCCTCGAACAATGCCGGGGCACTGATAGGGGATAATATCTATGCCACCTCGGTGCAGGGGATCGGTATCCGCGTCAAGGTGTGGCTCAATATCAGCGGTGAATATGGCGATGACACCGATGATTTCAGCCCCGACTCGCAGGTGCATTATATTGGTGATGTGAATTATTACCTCGGAAAGCCGACAGGTCTTTTCGACTCTTTCGCGTCGACTCATTATACCCCGGCGTATCAGCTGCAGCTGGTGGCCACCGGCGGCGCCATCGCCAGCAAGAGTCAATTATCGTTCAGCGACCCGGTGGCCACGGTATCGGCCAAGGATAAAAAGGGGACCATCGCTATTTCACAACTGCACATCAGCGGCACCACCAGCATCCAGCTAATCCCGATGGGGTGTATTGTCGGTAGCAATAATCTCAGTTTTTCCATGGGCAGCATCAATGCCAGTGAGTTTAATACCGCGACGAAGGTGGGTAGCGCGCGGCAGTCTCTGAGCCTCTCCTGCGAGCCGGGAACTAACGTTTCGATGCGTGTGGCGGCTGCTTCTGCAAGCGGGGATAACCCTGACAATACGGTGATGGCCCTCACGGCGGAACAGAATGCCGCCACTGGCGTGGGAGTGCAGTTAAATTTGAATGGCAAAGCACTGCCGTTAAATACCGATATCAGCCTCTATACTTCGAGCCGCGCGACGGTGACCAACAGCGGCGCGGATGCCAGCTACAGCTATTTCACCAACCCCGACAGCCCCGGAGGCGCAGCGGCCATGCAGACGCTCGCCTTATCCACTAACTATTACAGGACGGGGAGCGCGGTGACCGCGGGGACAGCCAACGCCACCGGGGTGATCACCTTTACTTATAACTGAGGGGGAGAATCCCTTCCCCGAACGATGCCGGGGAAGGGAGAGGACGATTAATGCGCCTGGCCGCGTTCGATACCGATCCCGGTTTGTGAACGGATAAACTGGGCGCGGAACTGCTCGCGCTCGCGCATCCCTTCCGGTGAGTTATCGGTGGCGGAGAAGACCCAGATGCCAATGAACGCGATGGCAATGGAGAACAGCGCCGGATATTCATACGGGAACAGCGCTTTCTCATGGCCGAGGATCTGCACCCAAATGGTGGGGCCGAGGATCATCAGAATGACCGCAGTCAGCAGGCCCAGCCAGCCGCCGACCATCGCGCCGCGGGTGGTCAGCTTCGACCAGTACATCGACAGCAGAATAATCGGGAAGTTACAGCTGGCGGCGATGGAGAAGGCCAGGCCGACCATGAAAGCAATATTCTGATTTTCAAACAGAATACCCAGCAGAATGGCCACCACCCCAAGGATCAGCACGGTGATCTTGGAGACCTTCAGCTCCTGACGCTCGGTCGCGCCCTTGCGGAAGACGTTGGCGTACAGGTCGTGCGACACCGCTGACGCGCCGGCGAGGGTCAGGCCCGCCACCACCGCCAGGATAGTGGCGAAGGCTACCGCAGAGATAAAGCCGAGGAACAGGTTGCCGCCAACCGCATCCGCCAGGTGCACCGCCGCCATGTTATTGCCGCCGATAAGCTGTCCGGCCGCGTCTTTAAACGCCGGGTTCGCGCCGACCAGCATGATGGCGCCGAAGCCGATGATAAAGGTCAGGATATAGAAATAGCCCATAAAACCGGTGGCGTAGAAGACGCTTTTACGCGCTTCTTTGGCGTCGCTCACGGTAAAGAAGCGCATCAGAATATGCGGCAGGCCAGCGGTACCGAACATCAGACCCAGACCCAGAGAGAGCGCGGATATCGGATCTTTCACCAGTCCGCCGGGACTCATAATCGCCGCCCCTTTCGGGTGGACCGCCATCGCCTCGGTAAACAGGTTATTGAAGCTGAAGCCGACGTGCTTCATGACCATAAAGGCCATAAAGCTGGCGCCGCACAGCAGCAGAACCGCTTTAATAATCTGCACCCAGGTAGTCGCCAGCATGCCGCCGAACAGGACATAGAGCACCATCAGCACGCCAACCAGCACTACGGCGACATGGTAATTAAGGCCGAACAGCAGCTGGATTAGCTTGCCGGCGCCCACCATCTGGGCAATCAGATACAGGGCCACCACCACCAGCGAACCGCAGGCGGAGAGGGTGCGGATCGGCCCCTGCTTCAGGCGGTAAGAGGCGACATCGGCAAAAGTATAGCGGCCAAGATTGCGCAGACGTTCAGCAATTAGAAACAGGATAATCGGCCAGCCGACGAGAAAGCCCAGCGAGTAGATCAGCCCATCGTAGCCGGAGGTATACACCAGCGCGGAGATACCGAGGAACGACGCCGCTGACATAAAGTCGCCGGCAATCGCCAGCCCGTTCTGGAAGCCGGTAATATTGCCGCCGGCGGTGTAGTAATCGCTGCGCGAACGCACCCGTTTTGAGGCCCAGTAGGTGATGTACAGCGTCAGGGCGACGAAAATCAGGAACATGACAATCGCCTGCCAGTTGGTCGGCTGGCGCTGTACCGCGCCGGTAATAGCGTCTGCGGCGTGGGCGCCGAGGGGCAGCAGCGTGGCGGCGAGCGCCGTCAGGACTCTCTTGATCATGCTTTTACCTCGTTGAGAACGCTTTTGGTCAAACGGTCGAATTCACCGTTAGCTCGCCAGACATAAATACCGGTCAGGATAAACGAAATGACGATCACGCCAATGCCGAGCGGGATCCCGCGGGTGACGCTGGTTCCGGCGTGCAGCGGGGTGCCGAGCCAGCCGGGTGCAAAGGCGATAAGCAAAATAAAGCCCACGTAGATCACTAACATAATCACTGACAGAATGGCGGCAAACCGTTGCCGTGATGCAACTAACTCCCTGAAATGCGAACTATTTTCTATCCGCTGACAAAGTTGTTCATTCATCTTAGCGTCTCCAGAGGTCTCCCTTTCGTCATCCACTCGGCGGACGCTGGCGACAGCAACCCCTCCGGCGACGGAGCCGGGACAGGTGTTGCTGACGGCGTTCCTGCGAGTGAAATCCTGGGGGAGGGACTTATTTTTATCCTCTCCCCGGAAGGGGAGAGGGTGTAGGGAATCGGTCCTTACTTACGATGGCATGGTAATGGCCTGCTTCTCTTCGAGCAGTTTTTCCACGACGCCAGGATCGGCGAGGGTCGAGGTATCGCCGAGGTTGCTGGTGTCGCCTGCGGCAATCTTACGCAGAATGCGGCGCATGATTTTGCCCGAGCGGGTTTTCGGCAGCGAATCGGTCCAGTGCAGCACATCCGGCGTCGCCAGCGGACCGATCTCTTTGCGTACCCAGTTACGCACTTCGGCATACAACTCCGGCGTCGGTTCTTCGCCGTGATTGAGCGTCACGTAGGCATAGATGGCCTGGCCTTTGATGTTATGCGGGATCCCCACCACCGCCGCTTCGGCGATTTTTGGGTGCGACACCAGCGCCGATTCGATCTCGGCGGTCCCCAGACGGTGTCCGGAGACGTTCAGGACGTCATCCACCCGGCCGGTGATCCAGTAATAGCCATCTTCATCACGACGCGCGCCGTCGCCGCTAAAGTACATATTTTTGAAAGTGGAGAAGTAGGTTTGCTCAAAGCGCTCATGGTCGCCGAACAGGGTACGCGCCTGGCCGGGCCAGGAGTCGGCGATGGCGAGGTTGCCTTCGGTGGCGCCATCCAGCGGCAGGCCTTCGTTATCCACCAGCACCGGCTGGACACCGAAGAACGGACGCGTCGCGGAGCCGGCCTTCAGCTCAATCGCGCCCGGCAGCGGAGTGATCATAAAGCCGCCGGTTTCGGTCTGCCACCAGGTGTCCATCACCGGGCACTTCTCGTTACCGATCTTCTTCCAGTACCACTCCCAGGCTTCCGGGTTAATCGGTTCGCCGACCGAGCCAAGAATGCGCAGCGAGGAGCGGTCTGTGCCTTCGATAGCTTTGTCGCCTTCCGCCATCAGGGCGCGAATAGCCGTCGGGGCGGTATAGAGAATGCTGACCTTATGCTTATCGACGACCTGGCACATGCGCGCCGGCGTAGGCCAGTTCGGCACCCCTTCGAACATCAGGGTGGTGGCGCCGCAGGCCAGTGGGCCGTACAGCAGATAGCTATGGCCGGTGACCCAGCCCACGTCGGCGGTGCACCAATAAATATCGCCCGGATGGTAGTCGAAAACGTATTTAAAGGTGGTGGCCGCATAGACCAGATAGCCGCCGGTGGTGTGCAGCACCCCTTTCGGTTTACCGGTGGAGCCGGAGGTATAGAGGATGAACAGCGGATCTTCGGCGTTCATTTCGACGGGCCGGTGTTCGGCGCTGGCGTTTGCAATCAGGTCGCTCCACCACAGATCGCGGCCTTCCTGCCAGTCGATATTGCCGCCGGTGCGTTTCAGGACCACCACGTGCTCAATGCTTTTCACGTTCGGGTTTTTCAGCGCGTCATCGACGTTTTTCTTCAGCGGGATGGCGCGACCGGCGCGCAGCCCTTCGTCAGCGGTGATCACCAGGCGTGAGCTGGAGTCGATAATGCGTCCGGCCACCGCCTCCGGCGAGAAGCCGCCGAAAATGACCGAGTGGATTGCCCCGATGCGGGCGCAGGCCAGCATCGCCACCGCGGCTTCCGGCACCATCGGCATATAGATAGCGACCACGTCGCCTTTTTTAATCCCGAGGTCGAGCAGCACATTGGCGAAACGGCACACGTCGGCATGCAGTTCACGGTAGGTGATGTGCTTGCTTTGGCTGGCGTCGTCGCCTTCCCAGATGATGGCGGTTTGATCGCCGCGTTCGGCGAGGTGGCGGTCGAGACAGTTAGCGGCGAGGTTCAGGGTGCCATCTTCATACCATTTGATGGAAATATTACCCGGTGCGAAGGAGGTGTTCTTTACACGGGTATAGGGCCGCATCCAGTCAAGGATCTTGCCCTGCTCGCCCCAAAATGTATCAGGGTCGGTTATGGATTGTTGGTACTGCGCCTTGTACTGATCCGGGTTAATCAGGCAACGTTCCGCAATATTAGCGGGAATAGGGTGTTTGTGAATTTGGCTCATGGCTTTTTTTCTCCTTTGAACTTGTTAAATATATGTCAAACAAACGTTAAGAGTAGGGGTTTTGACAGCTTTGTTTGTTAATTGGGGGGCAGATCACGCAATGATTAAACTGGGTGAAATTTCATCAAATGAAACTTTGAAGCGAAATAATTACGCAAATGAATTTATAGAAACGGAAGCTGTGAAAATTTTTTTATTACAAATACTTATGCAATATAACTGGGGGAAATTCGCTGCTTTATGCATAAAAGCAGAGGAAAGCCCTGTTCTTAAAGGCTTGCGCAGCATGCCGTGCAAATGATACTGATATTGCGCGTTAAATAACCCCACAAAGCAACGCAACACAATTCATACCCCCTGCAGTGGGTACCATGACGAAAAGGAATGGTGCCTTTCATTGAGGAAGTCAGTAGTGAAGAAAACAAAAAAAGTCAGTCTGGCCTGGCAAATTTTGCTAGCCCTGGTGCTGGGTATCCTTCTGGGCAGTTATCTGCATTACCACGCTGAAAGTCGCGATTGGTTAATTAGCAATTTGCTGACGCCGGCGGGCGATATCTTTATCCATCTGATTAAAATGATCGTGGTCCCGATTGTCATTTCGACCCTGGTGGTCGGGATTGCCGGCGTGGGTGACGCCAAACAGTTAGGGCGGATCGGTGCCAAAACCATTATCTATTTCGAAGTGATCACCACGGTGGCGATTGTGCTGGGTATCACCCTGGCCAACGTCTTCCAGCCGGGGACGGGCATTGATATGTCGCAGCTGGCGGCAGTTGATATTTCGAAATATCAGAACACCACCGCCGAAGTGCAGAGCCATGCGCACGGTCTGATGGGCACCATCCTGTCGCTGGTGCCGACCAATATCGTGGCATCGATGGCGAAAGGCGATATGCTGCCGATTATCTTCTTCTCGGTGCTGTTTGGCCTGGGGCTCTCCTCGCTGCCGGCGACCCACCGTGAGCCGCTGGTGACGGTCTTCCGCTCTATCTCCGAGACCATGTTTAAAGTCACCCATATGGTGATGCGCTATGCGCCGGTCGGGGTATTCGCCCTGATTTCGGTAACCGTCGCCACCTTCGGTTTCGCCTCGCTGTGGCCGCTGGCCAAGCTAGTGTTGCTGGTTTACTTTGCGATCCTGTTCTTCGCGCTGGTGGTGCTGGGGATTGTCGCGCGCCTGTGTGGTCTGAGCATCTGGATCCTGATCCGCATCCTGAAAGATGAGCTGATTCTGGCTTATTCTACCGCCAGTTCGGAGAGCGTACTGCCGCGCATTATTGAGAAGATGGAAGCCTACGGCGCGCCGGCGTCGATCACCAGCTTTGTGGTGCCGACCGGTTACTCCTTCAACCTCGATGGTTCAACGCTGTATCAGAGCATCGCGGCGATCTTTATCGCCCAGCTGTACGGTATTGACCTCTCTATCTGGCAGGAGATTACCCTGGTGCTGACCCTGATGGTGACCTCGAAAGGGATCGCCGGCGTGCCGGGCGTCTCCTTCGTGGTGCTGCTGGCCACCCTGGGTAGCGTCGGGATCCCGCTGGAAGGGCTTGCCTTTATTGCCGGCGTCGACCGTATCCTCGATATGGCGCGTACCGCGCTGAACGTGGTGGGTAATGCGCTGGCGGTGCTGGTTATCGCCAAGTGGGAGCATAAGTTCGATCGCAAAAAAGCGCTGGCCTATGAACGCGAAGTGCTGGGCAAGTTTGATAAAACCGCCCAATAAAACACAAAGCCCGGCGCGATAGCGCCGGGCTTTTTCTTATCCTTTACTAATCCGGTCAAACTCTTCGCAGCCGGTATCAAACCCCTCCAGGCAACTGACGTTGAGCCAGTGCAGCGCCTTCTGCTTATTCGGTTCGATAAAGCCTTTCTCTCCCTGCTGGAACATCATCCCGGCCCAGTATTCGGCATAGCCGGTGCGGGAAAGTGATGAACTGCCTTTAAAGTATTCACTTGCTTTCACATCATCCTCCGGGCCGTGTACGCCGCTGGCGTAGATCAGCCCCAGCAGCATCTGGGCATCTACCGCCGCATCGCTTTCGCTATCCCGGGCAGCATCCTGCAGCAGCGTGATGGCGTGCGCTACGTCGGTGGCGCCAGCCTGACGGTTGACCAGCACCCGCGCGAGGACGATCTCTCCGGATTTACTGCCGGCCTCGACGGCTTTTTCCGCCAGCTGGCGGGCCTGCGGATAGTCCGCCTGTTGGGGGTTACGGATTTTGAGCTGCGCCAGCAGCGCCAGCGCATCGCCATCGCCCTGGGCGGCCGCCTTCTGCGCCCAGTATTCGGCTTTTTGATAATCGCCGGAGCTGACCCAGGTATCGGCAAGGTAATATTGCGCGCGTCGATCGCCGGCTTCGGCCTGCTGTTGATACTGACTGCCAGGTTCGGTGGCCACCGCTGCGCCGCTGGTGAAAACCAGTAGAAATAAAAAGAGGTATTTCATTTGTATTTATTATCAGTAAGGAACATAGCGCGCAGTATAAAGGGAGGCGAAAAAGAAGAAAATGGCGGGTATCGGTAGGTAGGGCCGATTTGCGTTACCTGACCGTAGGCCCGCGCAAGCGCAGCGCCGCCGGGCGGCAGACTGCGGACACGGAGCCGTTTATGTGCCGGGTGGCGGCTGCACCTGACCCGGCCAACGCATCGCGCGAGCCGGGTCAGACCGCCGAACCTTAACCCATCGCGCTTTCGCGCAGGCGGGATTTCAGCTTGTTGTACTCGTCGATCACGTACTGTTCCGCGGCGCGCTGATCGGCAATCCGCTCAACGTTGACCGCGCAGTACTTGTACTCCGGCGTTTTGGTTATCGGACTCAGGTTCTCTGAGACCAGTTCGTTACAGGCGCCGATCCACCACTGGTAGGTCATGTACACCGCGCCTTTATTCGGCCGATCGCTGACCTGCGCGCGGGTGATGATGCGCCCCTTACGCGAATTGACCCATACCAGCTCTTCATCTTCGATGCCTAGCCGTTCGGCGTCGGCGGTGTTGATTTGCGCATAGCCTGGTTCATCCGCCAGCGCCGCCAGCGCCGCGCAGTTACCGGTCATTGAACGGCACGAGTAATGGCCGACCTCGCGCACCGTCGACAATACCATCGGGTACTCGTCGGTAAGCTTATCGATCGGCGCGACCCAGTCGCAGGTGAAGAACTGCGCCAGTCCGTTCGGGGTATCGAACTTCTCTTTAAACAGATACGACGTTCCCTGATCGGCGTCGGACTCATCGCGGCACGGCCACATGACATAGCCGAGCTCACCCATTTTCTCGTAGGTGGCGCCGTAGAAGTCCGGGCACAGATGCCGCAACTCGTCCCAGATCTCCTGGGTGTTATTGTAATGCATCGGATAGCCCATCCGGGTGGCGATTTCGCTGATGATCTGCCAGTCGGTTTTCAGGTCCCACTTCGGCTCCACCGCTTTAAAGAAGCGCTGGAAGCCGCGGTCCGCTGCGGTATACACGCCTTCGTGCTCGCCCCACGAGGTGGACGGCAGGATGACGTCGGCCGCGGAGGCGGTTTTGGTCATGAAAATGTCCTGGACGATAACCAGTTCCAGATCGTCGAACGCTTTGCGGACCGCCGAGAGTTCGGCGTCGGTCTGCAGCGGATCCTCACCCATAATGTACGCCGCCCGCACTTCACCGTGCGCCGCGCGGTGCGGCAATTCGCTGATGCGATAGCCGGTATGCGCAGGCAGGCTTTCCACGCCCCAGGCTTTGGCGAATTTTTCGCGGTTCTCCGGGAACTTGACGTACTGATAGCCCGGATAGGTATCCGGTAGCGCACCCATATCGCAGGCGCCCTGAACGTTGTTCTGGCCGCGTACCGGGTTGACGCCGACGTTCGGCTTGCCGAGGTTGCCGGTGAGGATCGCGAGGCTGGTCAGCGACCGCACCGTCTCCACGCCCTGGTAGAACTGGGTGACGCCCATGCCCCACAGGATGGCGGCGGATTTGGCGCTGGCATACATCCGGGCGCAGGCGCGGATCTCCTGGGCGCTGACCCCAGTGATCTCCTCCACCGACTCCGGCGTATAGCCTTCAACGATTTTGCGATACTCCTCGAAGCCTTCGGAACGGCTGGCGACGAAGGATTTATCGTACAGATCCTCTTCAATAATCACGTGGCCAATGGCGTTGAGCAGCGCGATGTTCGAGCCGTTCTTCAGCGCAATGTGCATATCGGCGATGCGCGCGGTTTCAATTTTGCGCGGGTCGCAGACGATAATTTTCGCCCCGTTGCGTTTAGCGTTAATGACGTGATTCGCCACGATAGGGTGGGAATCCGCCGGGTTGTAACCGAAGATAAACACCAGATCGGTGTTATCAATCTCCGTGATGGCATTACTCATGGCGCCGTTACCGACCGACTGGTGCAGACCTGCAACCGAAGGGCCGTGTCAGACGCGAGCGCAGCAGTCGACGTTATTGGTACCAATAACGGCGCGCGCGAATTTTTGCATCACATAGTTGGTTTCATTACCGGTGCCGCGGGAGGAGCCGGTGGTTTGGATCGCATCCGGGCCATATTTGGCTTTAATGGCGCTGAGGCGGGTGGCGACGTAATCCAGCGCCTCGTCCCAGGAGACGGCTTCCAGCTTGCCGCCGCGTTGACGGCGGATCATGGGGGTTTTCAGGCGCGGCGTTAGGATCTGGGTATCGTTAATGAAGTCCCAGCCATAATAGCCCTTCAGGCACAGGGTTCCCTGGTTGGTTTTCCCCTGCGCCGCTTCAGCCCGAACGATTTTGCCGTTATCGACCACCAGGTTGATTTTGCAACCTGATGCGCAATACGGGCAAACCGTGACGACTTTTTTCATCGGTCTTGCTCCAGTTATTCAATGGGCGCGTTTGCGCTATCGCGCCGTCACTATGCATCTTCTATGCCATATTTTCATTGTGGGTATTCCTTGATGATACGCGGGTTTTTTGGGCGGAATGCTGACGAAAAACAGCCTGTCGACAGATTTGACGTGTCGATACCCTGGAGATGTGACGGCGCTTGAAAAAATGTCACCGGGAGAGGAATTTGTCGGCGCAGGCTTGCAGAATCGATCAGACTGACACTAATTCCCGGCGGGCAGAGGCAAAAATGAAACCAGTCATTTTAGTGGTGGATGATGACAGGGCGATGGGCGAGCTGCTCAGCGATGTGCTCGGCGCGCACGCGTTTGAAGTGCTTGTCAGCCAGACCGGCAACGACGCGCTGACGACGGTGGCGCAGCGGGCGGATATCGCGCTGGTCTTACTGGATATGATCCTGCCGGATACCCATGGCCTGCAGGTGCTCCAGCAGCTGCAGCGCACGCGGCCTGAGCTGCCGGTGGTGATGCTCTCCGGTCTGGGCAGTGAGTCTGATGTGGTGGTGGGTCTGGAGATGGGCGCCGATGATTACATCGCCAAACCGTTCAGCTCGCGGGTGGTGGTCGCCCGGGTGAAAGCGGTACTGCGACGCAGCGGGGCGCTGGCCGGCGAGGCGTCGGGCGCCGGTGCTGGCCTGACGTTTAACGGCTGGCGGCTGGATACCACGCGCTGTGAACTGTATAACCCGCAGCAGCAGGCGATCCCGCTGACCCAGGGAGAATATGGCCTGCTGCTGGCGCTGGCGCAGAACGCGCGCCGGGTATTGAATCGCGAACAGCTGCTGGCGCTGACCCATAACGAAAGCACCGAGGTATTCGACCGGACCATCGATGTGCTGATCATGCGCCTGCGGCGCAAAATTGAGCTCAACCCGCATCAGCCGACGTTGATTAAAACCCTGCGCGGTCTGGGCTATGTCTTTTCCGCCGACGTGACCCACAGCGAGAAGGCGGCGTAGGGCGGGTTTGCTGCCAACCCGCTGTTGACTTTATTTGGCGCAGGGAGTTTACTTTTTTTATTAAAGTGACACTCTGGGTTAATCTATGGCAACAAAATTAAACTGGCTGCTGCAAAACAGCGCTCCCGGAGATGTGATCCTTCAGTCCTGGTTAAGCCAGCATGCCATCTCTCCCTCTCTGTCCTTTAAATACGCGCAAAGTGGCTGGTTAAAAAAAAGAGGCAACGGCGTATATGCGCGTGCGGGACGTGAGCCGGAGTGGAACGATGCATTAGCATGTTTGCAAAATCAGCTTGCCGCTCCGGTGTATGTTGCGGGGCTCAGTAGCTTAGTCTGGCAGGGCCGTTCACACTATCTACAGCTAAAACAAAACCAGTGCTGGCTTAGTGTGGAAAATAAAGCGCTGCTGCCGAAATGGTTCAGGGAATTCCCGGGTGTGGAGTGGATAGTCATATCGGGGAAAAAACTGCCGGTGCTGGATGATAGATACCGTGTAACGCTTGATATAAAAGGGAAAAAACTCATCGGCAGTGCGCCAGAACTGGCTGCTTACGAGTTGCTGAGCGCGGTGCCGGGGACCCTCTCATTTAACCACGCTGCAGAGCTTTTCCAGGGGCTGGTTAATCTTAATCCTCGTAAAGTAGAGTATCTTCTTTCCGTCAGCCAGTCCGTGCAGGCCAAGCGTTTGTATCTCTTCTTCGCCAGTTTTTACGAGCATGGCTGGCTCAAACGAATCGATAGCCAAAAAATCGATCTGGGAGCGGGCAAGCGGCAAATCGTGGAAAATGGAAAGTTCAATGCTCAATACCAAATCACAGTGCCTGAACGCTTTCAAAAGGAATAAAAAATATGGATATACAGGCGCCTTATTATCGGCAGGTTGCTCTGCTAATGCAGGTTTTACCCTATGTTGCTGTCGAACGGGAATTTGCGCTGAAAGGTGGCACTGCCATCAATCTCTTTATCCGCGATTTCCCTCGATTATCGGTGGATATCGACCTCGCCTGGGTGCCCCTGGAAAGCAGAGCCATCGCTTTACCTCATATACGGGATGCGCTTGCACGTATTGCCGCCAATCTGCAACAACAGGCAGGTATGAGCGCTGTATTACAAGCTAATCGTTCAGATGAGATGCGTGTCATTGTTACTACCGATAGCGCGCAAATAAAGATAGAGGTTTCACCGGTCGCCCGGGGAACATTATATCCACCACAGGAGCGAGAAGTGGTGGGGGCGGTAGAGGACGTTTTTGGCTATGCCAGCCTTCCAGTGGTTTCGTTGCCTGACCTCTACGGTGGAAAATTATGCGCGGCGCTGGATCGCCAGCATCCCAGAGATTTTTATGACGTGAAATTACTTCTTGATGCGCAGGAGCTTGACCGTCCCATTTTCAATGGGTTTATCGTGTATTTACTGAGCCATAATCGGCCTCTGGCTGAAGTGCTGAATCCTCGCTGGAAAGATATTGCTGAACCTTTTTACCGTGAATTCAGCGGGATGACATTTGAGACGATAGCCCTGGAGGAACTGACAGCAGTCCCCAACAGGATGATTGCTGCGTTAAAATCCTGTTTCACACAACAGGATGTCGATTTTTTACTGTCATTTAAACGAGGCGAACCAGACTGGCGTTTAGCGCCGGAAATGCGTATTCAGGATTTGCCTGCCGTGCAGTGGAAATTGCGCAATATTCATCAGATGCCAGCGATAAAACGCGCTGAGTCATTAGATAAACTGGAAAAGGTGCTGGCCGAGTGGCGCAGTTAGTTACCTGGCCCGCCCTTGTTGAACTCAGCGTAAAACAGGCGTGATTTGAATAAACCGTATCCCTTTTCTCGCCATGATACGCCGTTCTCCTGTGGCATCGCCCTGATAGCGGGATCTACTCGATCTAACCATCCTGCAATTGTATAAACGCCTGCAGCTCAGGGAGCGTTTTGGCGCCGTCGATCGCATTGGCGGCCTGCAGGCTGGCGCGGGCGCAGGCGTGAGCCAGCTGCAGACTGGCGGTTAACGGCCAGCGTTCGTGGCTGCCGTACAGCAGGCCGGCACAGAAGGCGTCCCCCGCGCCGACGCTGCCGATAATCTCCTCCGGCGGTAGCCGACATGACGGTACCCAGCGCCCGGCTTCGGTACGGGAGACGCCCCATGCCCCCTCCGGACAATGGATCACTACCCGCTGGCGTACGCCGGCGTCAAGCAATGCGCTGGCGGCGCGGGCGATATTGGCGACGTGCGGCTCGCCGTTGGGTAGACGAATCTCCAGCCCGCTAAACTCGCTGGCTTCCAGTTCATTGATGGTCAGGTAGTCAAGATGCTTCAGCGCCGGCAGGACCAGCGGCCGGTAGCGCGGGTCGCCTTTGCGCGACACCAGATCGAGGGACACCTCATAGCCTCGCTCGCGCATCTGCGCCAGCAGTCGCGCGCTGCGGGTGCCGTACACTTCATCGGGGCGATCGAGGCTTTCGAGCAGCAGCAGATAGCCGAGATGGAAAATTTTCAGCGGCGCATCCAGCGGCTCAAAAGCCGGGAGATCAAGCAGGCGGTTGGCGCCGGGAGAGTGAAAGAAAGTGCGCTGGCCTTCGGCGTCGGTCATCACCTGGGTCATCGAGGTGGGGGCGGAGCTGGTGCGCTGTACGAGCTGGCGATTGATATGGTACTGATCGAGCATGGCGGTGATGTAGTCGCCATCGTTATCCTCGCCAATCAGGCCGACCGCCTGCAGCGGCAGCCCGGCGTGCATTTTGGCCAGGGTCAGCAGGACATTCAGCGGCGCGCCGCCGGTGGCGCGTTCGCTATGGACAATTTCCACCAGCCAGCCGCGCTCCGGCCACTGCCCGATCTGGTGGACATGATCGACCAGCATGTTGCCTGCGGCAATAATGCCTTTCCGTTCCATGATCGCTACTCCGCGCCGTCATATTCGTTAAGCGTAGCGCACAATCGGCGGAACGATTGTGCGCCTGGTTGCGCTTATTTCACGGTCCAGCCTTTGTAAGAGCTGACGTTATTTTTGTCGATCATCGTCACCGGGATCAGTACCGGCGCGGTCGGCGCAGGTTTGCCCTGCAGGATGTCGTAGCCAATCTCCACCGCCTTCGCTGCCATCACCTGTGGGTCCTGCGCTGGGGTGGCGACGAACAGCGAGTTCTTACGCTTCAGCGCCTCTTCGCCGTCCGGGCTGCCGTCGACGCCGACGATGAAGAACTCGCTGCGCTGCGCCTGTTTCGCTGCCAGATCGGCACCAATCGCCGTCGGATCGTTGATCGCGAACACGCCGTCAATCTTCGGATTGGCCGCCAGCAGGGAGGTCATCACCTCCAGGCCGCCTTCCCGGCTGCCTTTGGCGTTCTGGTTGGCGGAGAGGATTTTAATGTCCGGGTGTTTTTTGAACTCCGTTTCGCAGCCTTCGACGCGGTTTTGTACGGCGGAGACCGGCGGCCCGTTGATGATCACCACGTTGCCTTTGTTGTTCAGGCGGTCGCTAATGTATTTACAGGCCAGCTCGCCCGCCTGGGTGTTATCGGAGGTGATGGTGGCGTCGGCCCCTTCGGCGGCGACGTCAACCGCCACCACCACGATCCCGGCCTCTTTGGCCCGCTTCACCGCCGGGCCAATGCCTTTCGAATCGGCGGCGTTGAGGATGATCATATCGACTTTGGCGGCGATAAAGTTATCGATCTGCGCCACCTGCTGGCCCAGATCGTAGCCGCTGGAGACCAGCGTCACTTTGACGTTATCCCCCGCCAGTTTGCGGGCCTCCAGCTCCGCCCCTTTGGTGATCTGCACAAAGAACGGGTTGGCAAGGTCGCCCACCGTCACGCCAATCGCTTTCAGCTCTTTGGCCGACGCAAAAGGGGAGGCGGCCAGCAGCGCGCCAGCACACAGCGCGGTGACTATCGGTTTTAAACGCATTCGCTTTTCCTCGCAGGTAAGATGTTGTTGTTATGCACTTTGATGATGTCGGGTACGGTATTTGTCGATCAGCACCGCAATGATGATCACCGCCCCTTTGATCACCAGTTGCCAGAAGTAGGAGACCCCCATCAGGGTCATGCCGTTATTGAGGGTGGCGATAATTAGCGCCCCCACCAGCGTACCGGTGATGGTGCCGATACCGCCGACGAAGCTGGTGCCGCCGAGAATGACCGCGGCGATGGCGTCCAGCTCGTAGCCGACGCCGAGGTTGCCGTTGGCGCTGTACAGCCGCGAAGCGCTCATCACCCCGCCAAGGCCGGAGAGCAGGCCGCTCATGCCATAGACAAACAGCAGCACCAGCCAGACTTTGATGCCGGTCAGCCGCGCCGCCTGCATGTTGCCGCCCACCGCGTAGATATGCACCCCAAGGGTGGTGCGGCGCAGGATAAACCAGCACACCGCGATCACCGCCAGGGCGATGACTACCAGCCACGGCACCGGGCCGAGGTAGTCATTGCCGATCCACTCGAAGCTGATATCGGAGTTGATCACCGTGGTGCCGTCGGCCAGCAGATAGGCGGCGCCGCGCAGCGCCGTGTAGGTGCCGAGGGTGACGATAAACGGCGGCAGCCCGGCGAAGGCGACCAGCGCGCCGTTGAACAGGCCGAGCAGCAGGCCGAGCATCAGCGCCGCCGGAATCGACAGCAACGCAAACGCCGGGATCAGCGACACCACCATCGCGGCCACTGCGGTGGTGCCAAGGATGGAGCCGACGGAAAGGTCAATGCCGCCGGTGAGGATGATGAAGGTCATTCCCGCCGCCAGCACAATGTTGATCGAGGCCTGGCGGGTGATATTCAGCAGATTGCTTTCCGTGAAAAAGTTGGGGGCGATAAAGCCGAAAACGGCGACGATCAGGATGAGGATCGGCAGAATGCCGACGGTCTGCATCAGGTCGCCCATCAACATTTTTTTCGCCGAAGCGGATTTCGCGACCGGCGCGGAGGTCTCTTTCGGTATGCTCATAGTTGCCCTGCCTTAAGGTGAGAATCGGTCACGCCGGTGGCCAGCGTCATGATACTTTCCTGGCTAATATCACCGGCCTGTAGCTCGCCGGCGATAACGCCCTCGCGCATCACATAGACCCGGTCGCTCATGCCCACCACTTCGGGCAGCTCGCTGGAGATCATCAGAATGGCGACGCCCTGGCGCGCCATGTCGTTCATGATGCGGTAAATTTCGCTTTTCGCGCCGACGTCGACGCCGCGGGTGGGTTCATCGAGGATTAGAATGCGCGGGCCAATCGCCACCCAGCGCGAAATTAACAGCTTCTGCTGGTTGCCGCCGGACAGTCCGCCGGCGCGCACCTGGGCGTGCGGCACGCGGATGTTAAGCAACTGGATGGCGTCATCGGAGATGGTTTGCGCCTTCCGGCGGTTGAGCATCCCCCAGGTCGCGTCGCGCTCCAGCGTCGCCATGGTGATGTTTTCCTGGGCTGCCAGTTCGAGAAACAACCCCTGTTCTTTGCGGTTTTCGGTCAGAAAGCCGATCCCGAGGTCGATGGCTTCCCGCGGCGAGTGGATCACCACCGGCTCGCCGTCGATCTCAATCACCCCGGCGGTGGCTTTGCGCACCCCGAAGATCAGCTGCGCCAGTTCGGAACGCCCGGCGCCGACCAGCCCGGCGAGGCCGACGATTTCGCCGGCATGCACCACCAGGCTGCTGGGCTTAATCTTGCCGCCATCGGTCAGATCCTCGACCCGCAGGCGCGGCTGGCCGCGGGGAATGTCCCGTTCTTTATTGAAGAGATCGCTGAGCGGCCGACCGACCATCATGCGCACCAGCTCCGGCGCGTTGAGCTTGTCGCGCACCAGGCTGCCGACATACTGCCCATCGCGCAGGACGCTGACCCGGTCGGAGAGCTCATACACTTCCGCCATGCGGTGGCTGATATAGATGATCGCCATCCCCTCATCGCGCAGGCGCAGGATGAGCTCGAACAGGCGCTGGGTTTCCCGCGAGGAGAGGGCGGCGGTGGGTTCATCCATCACCAGAATGCGGCTTTGACGGTGCAGGGCGCGGGCGATCTCCACCTGCTGTTGTTCGGCGATGGTCAGGGTCATCACCCGGTCGCTGGCTTTGAACTGGGCGCCGAGACGGTCGATCACCGCCTGCGCCTGGCTGAGCATGGCTTTGCGCTGCACCAGACCACCGCGCGCCAGCTCGCTGCCGAGGAAAATGTTTTCCGCGACGGTCAGGTTCGGCGCCAGCTGCATCTCCTGGTAGATCAACGTGATCCCGGCGGCCAGCGCGTCCTTGGGGCCGCGGATCGTTTGCGGTTTTCCGTCGATCAGGATCTCGCCGCTGGTGGCGGTATAGGCGCCGGCGAGGATCTTCATCAGCGTGCTTTTTCCGGCGCCGTTCTCCCCCATCAGGGCATGGATCTCGCCGGGCCAGACCGTCAGGTCGACGCCCTTCAGCGCGTAGAATTTGCCAAAAGCTTTGGCGATATGGCGCATTTCCAGTACCGGGGTGGCGGTCATCGCGGCGCTCCTGTCTGTAAGAACAATAGCTGCAGTCCACCACCGGAAAATAAATGCAGAATGTCAGAATCCATTCATATTTGTCATAGTGATAAATAGTTAACCGCGATCACAGTTACGCGGCGTCATTTTCTGCACCGTCACGCTTATCTGCCGACCGATCCTTCACCGGAGTTGTTATGACCGCTCGCCGACACCCGTTTTTCACCAGCGCCCGTGGCCGCCTGCTCTCCTTTAATCTGCTGATGGGCGTGGTCACCCTGTTGGTCAGCGGCGTGGCGGTGTTCGGCTTTCACCACGCCAGCCAGCTGCAGGAGCAGGTGCAGCGCCAGACTCTCAACGACATGCGCGGCAGTATGGATCTGGCGCGGGACACGGCGAATGTCGCCACGGCGGCGGTGCGCCTGTCGCAGGTGGTGGGGGCTCTGGAGTACAAAAGCGAAGCGGAACGGCTGCTGGCGACGCAGCAGGCGCTGAAGCACTCGCTGGCCCAGCTGGCGGCGGCCCCGCTGGCGCAGCAGGAGCAGGCGCGGGTGGCCAATATTATTCGCCGCAGCAACGCGCTGCAGCAGAGCGTGGCGGAGATGCTGGAGCGCGGCCAGCGCCGCCATCTGCAGCGCAATGCGCTGCTGAGTTCGCTTTACCAGAATCAGAGTAACCTGCGCCATCTCGCCGATCTTAACGATCGCGGCGGGGATAAGGCGATCGATCCGCGCCGGCTGGCCGAGATGGACCGGCTGATCGTGGCTGCGATCCATACCGTCACGCCGCGGTCGATCGTCCTGCAACTCGACCAGCTGCGCGGCGCCCTGCCGACACGCAGCGCCGATCCCGCGCTGGCGTTTGTCCTCCCTGATGTGACCCGCGAACTGGCGACGCTGGCCCCGCTGTCGGCCCAGCTGGAGGAGAGCGACCTGACGATCAGCTGGTACATGTATCACATCAAAGCGCTGGTCGCGTTGCTTAACGAAGATATCAATCAGTACGTGACCCGGGTGGCGGAAGCCTCAGAGCAGCGGGCGGCGCAGAGCCATCGGGAGCTGCGCTCCATCAGTATGTTTATTCTGCTTTCCGCGCTGCTGGCGCTGGCGATCACCGGCTGCGCCGGGTGGTACATCTACCGTAATCTCGGCTCGAACCTGACCGCCATCTCGCGGGCGATGTCGCGGCTGGCTCAGGGAGAGCCGAACGTCTCGGTGCCGGCCCTGCAGCGGCGCGACGAGCTGGGGGAGCTGGCGCGGGCCTTTAACGTTTTCGCCCGCAATATGGCGTCGCTGGAGCACACCACCCGGCTGCTGAAAGAGAAGACCAACCAGATGGAGATCGATCGGATTAAGCGCCAGGAGCTGGAGGAGGCGCTGCTGCATAGTCAGAAGATGAAGGCCGTCGGCCAGCTGACCGGAGGTCTGGCGCATGACTTTAACAACCTGCTGGCGGTGATTATCGGCAGCCTTGAGCTGGTGGAGCCGGATGCGCGCGATGCGCCGCGCCTCTCCAGGGCGCTGAAGGCGGCGGAGCGTGGGGCGCTTCTGACCCAGCGGCTGCTGGCCTTTTCGCGCAAGCAGGCGCTGCATCCCCAGGCGGTGGCGATGGCGCCGCTACTGGAGAACCTCAGCGAGCTGATGCGTCATTCCCTGCCGGCGACCTTAAGCCTGGAGATTGAGGCGCAGTCGCCGGCGTGGCCGGCATGGATAGACGTTGGCCAGCTGGAAAATGCCCTGATCAATCTGGTGATGAACGCCCGCGACGCCATGGCGGGGCGCGACGGGGTCATCAAAATACGCACCTGGAATCAGCGGGTCACCCGCAGCAGCGGCCAGCGGCAGGATATGGTGGCCCTGGAGGTGATCGATCATGGCAGCGGGATGTCGCAGGCGGTGAAAGCCCGGGTGTTTGAACCGTTCTTCACCACCAAAGCCACCGGCAGCGGCAGCGGCCTGGGGCTGTCGATGGTGTATGGCTTTGTGCGCCAGTCTGGCGGCCGGGTGGCGCTGGAGAGCGCGCCGGGGCAGGGGACGACGGTGCGGCTGCAGCTGCCGCGAGCGTTGACCGAGGTTGAGAAGGAGGTGGCGCCAGCGGTGGACGAGCCGCCCCCGGCGGGCGAGCGGCTGGCGCTGGTGCTGGAAGATGAAGAGGATGTCCGCCAGACGCTATGTGAACAGCTGCATCAGCTGGGCTGGCTGACGCTGGAAACCGCCAGCGGTGAAGAGGCGCTGCAGCTGCTGGAGGCCTCGCCGGATATTGCCCTGCTGATTAGCGATCTGATGCTGCCCGGCGCCCTGAGCGGCGCCGATGTGATCCATACCGCCCGACGCCGCTTTCCGGCGCTGCCGGTGCTACTGATCAGCGGCCAGGATTTGCGTCCGGCGCAGAACCCGGCCCTGCCGGAGGTTGAGTGGCTGCGTAAGCCGTTTACCCGCGCCCAGCTGGCGCAGGCGCTGAGCGCGGCGTACGCGAGGATTTGAGATTCCTCCGCTACCCGGGTTTCATGCGGATGATTAAGGTAGCGGCAGGACTCTGATGAGATTGGCCCCGATGAAACGTTACGCAACCGCACTGCTCTTTTGCACTCTGTCGCTGACCAGCCTGGCCGCTCGCGCCGATATTATCGATGACGCGATCGGCAATATTCAGCAAGCCATTAACGACGCCTATAACCCGGGCAGCAGTCGCTCCGATGACGACGACAGATACGATGACGATGGCCGGTATGATGACGGGCGCTATCAGGGGAGCCGTCAGCAGAGCCGTGACAGTCAGCGCCAGTATGACGAGCGGCAACGCCAGCTGGACGAGCGCCGCCGCCAGCTGGATGAACGCCAGCGTCAGCTCGACCGCGATCGTCGTCAGTTAGAAAGCGACCAGCGTCGGCTGGATGATAGCTACTGATCGCCCCCCGCAGGCCAGCGTTTAATCCAGCGCTATTTCCATCCCGTCATAGCCCGCTTCGAAACCTGTCGGCAGCGGGTTATCCATCATCCAGACGTCAAACTGGTGGCTGATATGGGTGAGGATCACCCGCGGACAGCCAATGACCTGGTTAAGGCTGCGGACGGTGTTTAGATCGTTATGGTTACGCGGGGTCTGCGCGCGCGGCTCATGACTGCAGTCGATGATCATCGCCTGCGGGCGGTTATTGAGCAAAAACTTCAGCGTCTTGTCCGGCAGCCCGGCGGTATCCGAGAGCCAGGCCAGCCGGCTGTGGGCCGACTCCAGCAGATAACCAAAGGTCAGCTTCGAGTGATTAAGGGGTAGGGGCGTCACCCGCAGCCCCTGCAGGTTAAACATCACAAACGGCGTGACGGTATGGCTAAAGTCAAGCAGACCGGGGTGTTTGAGCAGATCGTCGCAGCCGGCGTCATCCGGCGGGCCATAGACCGGAATCGACGCGCCGACTCCCCAGCGCAGCGGAAATAGCCCCTGCACATGATCCAGATGGTAGTGGGTCAGCAGCACCTGTTGAAAGCTGCCGGCGGGATGATGCTCCATCAGATCCGGTCGTCCGGCATCAAGCAGCGTCACGGCGCTGTTGAACGTGACCACTCCGCTACAGGGGCGGCGTCGGTGGCTCTCCTCGCGGCGGGCGCGGCGGCAGGCCGCGCAGTCGCAGCCGAAGACCGGCACCAGCTGAGCGCCGCCGGTGCCGGTTAAGCGGAGGGTCAGGCTCATCGTGTCACCTTTTGTTTATACCAGTTGATCCGCTTCGCGCGCCGCGTGGCTGCGCAGCAGGCGGAAAAATTCATCGACCGATTGTCGGAGACTGCCGTCGTTATTCAATGTCAGGCAGTTGTCCGGCTTATAGCGCGCGGCGCGTTCCAGACGCTGGGCGATTTCCAGCGCGTTTTCCCGGCCGCGCTGCTCCAGCCGCTGGCGCAGCACCGGCGGCGAGACGGCGAGACAGATCGGCACCAGAACCTCTCCGTAACGTTCCCGGGCCAGCGCCAGGTGGGCGCGGGAGCCGTTGGCCACCACGTCAAAGCCGGCGTGCAGCCAGAGGTCGATCTCCACGCCAATGCCATAGTAAGTATTGTTGGCGTGCCAGCTGAGAGCAAAAAGATGCTGCTCGGCGCGGGTAAAAAACTCATGTTCGCTGAGGGCGATATGATTCTCGCTGCCCGCGTTAAACGGGCGGGTTATGTAACGATGGGCCACCAGCAGCTGCGGGTGCTCGCGCTGGCGCAGCGCCGCCAGCAGGCTATCTTTACCGGAGCCGGAGGGGCCCACCAGCCAAATCAGTTTTCCTGGCATTAAAAGACCCTCTTTCCCTGGCGCCAGACATGGTCGATCTGGATATGTTCGCCGCGACGGTGCGCCAGCACCAGGTCGGCGCGTTTTCCCTCGGCGATGACGCCGCGATCGTCAAGGCCCAGCGCCTGCGCCGGATGCTGACTGACCAGACGGATCGCCTGTGGCAGGGTGAAGGCATTGTCCTCGGCGTCGGCGATGCGGAAAGCGGCATCCAGCAGGCTGGCGGGGTAATAGTCAGATGAGAGGATGTCCAGCAAACCGTGGCTCGCCAGCTGGTGGGCGGCGACGTTGCCGGAGTGGGAACCGCCGCGCACGATATTCGGCGCCCCCATCAGGACGTGCATCCCGTGCTGACGTGAAGCCTGCGCCGCGGCCAGCGTGGTGGGAAACTCGGCGATCACGCTCCCTAGCTGGTGAGATTCGGCCACATGCGCCTCGGTGGCGTCGTCGTGGCTGGCGAGGGCGATACGGCGGGCGCGGCACATGGCGGCGATGGTCTGGCGATTGGGCTGCGACCAGGTGGCGGCCAGAGCCATCTGCTCGGCTTCAAAACGGTCCATTTCGTCATGCGTCAGATGATATTTGCCCTGATAATAATCGCGGTACTTGCTGCGATCGGCGTACTGACGCTGGCCCGGCGAGTGGTCCATCAGAGAGACCATGCTCACCGACTCGCGATCGATCAGTTTTTCAAACAGCGGCAGCGTGGTGTGATGCGGCAGCTCGCAGCGCAGGTGCAGGCGGTGTTCGGCGCGGTTGAGACCGCGCTTTTGCGTCTCCTCCACGGCATTGACCATCTTCTCCAGATTCTCAAGACGATCGCCGCCATCGCGCACGTCGCCAATCGCCACGGCGTCCAGCACGGTGGTGATGCCGCTGGCGACCATCATGGCGTCATGGCTGCTCATCGCCGAGTGGGCCGGCCAGTCTACCTTCGGCCGCGGGGTAAAGAACTTGTCGAGGTTATCGGTATGCAGCTCGATAAGGCCCGGCAGCAGCCAGCCGCCTTCCCCATCCAGCGCCTGCGGCAGCCGGCTCTGGCTTTCGGCGAAGGCGAGGATGCGACCGTCATGGACTTCCAGCGAACCGTGGACCACCTCGTCGTCGAGAACCAGTTTTACGTTATTGATAATCATGCTGTCATTCCCATAGAGTGCAGTCGGTCGGCGACCTGACGGCGTACCCCTTCGTCATGGAAAATCCCCACGATGGCCGCGCCGCGCGCTTTGGCATCGTGGATCAGGTTGACCACGGCAGCACTGTTTTTGCCATCCAGTGAGGCGGTGGGTTCATCAAGGAGCAGGATCGGATAGTCGACCGCAAAACCGCGGGCGATGTTGACCCGCTGCTGCTCGCCGCCGGAAAAGGTGGACGGCGCAAGGTGCCACAGGCGTTCCGGAACGTTGAGGCGGGTCAGGAGCTGGGCGGCTTTCGCGGCGCTCGCTTCGCGCGGCGTCCCAAGATCGAGCAGCGGCTGCATCACCACCTCCAGCGCTGAAATGCGCGGGATCACCCGTAGAAACTGGCTGACCCAGCCGATGGTGGTTTTGCGCACTTCCAGCACCTTGCGTGGGGTGGCGGTGACCAGGTCCACCCATTCGTCGCCGTGGCGGATATGGATATGGCCGCTGTCCGGCAGATAATTGGCGTACAGCGAACGCAGCAGGGTCGATTTGCCGCTGCCGGAGTGACCGTGGAGCACCACGCACTCCCCGGCGTTAACGGTCAGCGAGGCGTCGGCCAGCACCGGCAGACGCACGCCGTGCTGCTGGTGCAGAACAAAGGTTTTATGGACGTTTTCAACGCGGATCATGTTAGCTCTCACGGGGTTGAGTTGCCGGGTGGCGCTTCGCTTACCCGGCCTACGAATAACGCACCTGTGGGCCGGGTAAGGCGCAACCGCCACCCGGCAAAACAGCATTAATTCTGCAACACCGACGACACCAGCAGCTGGGTGTAAGGATGGTGCGGATCGTCGAGCACCCGGTCGGTTAAGCCACTCTCCACCACCTGGCCCTGCTTCATCACCAGCAGACGGTTCGCCAGCAGGCGAGCGACGCCGAGATCGTGGGTAACAATCACCACCGCCAGATTCAGCTCCACCGCCAGGCCGCGCAGCAGGTCTAGCAGCCGCGCCTGCACGGACACATCCAGCCCGCCGGTGGGTTCATCCATAAACACCAGCTTCGGCTGGGTGACCAGATTGCGGGCGATCTGCAGACGCTGCTGCATGCCGCCGGAGAAGGTGGTGGGCAGGTCGTCGATGCGCGAGGGGGGAATCTCCACCTCCTGCAGCCACTTTTCGGCGGTGGCGCGAATGTTGCCGTAGTGGCGGGCGCCGGTGGCCATGAGCCGTTCGCCGATGTTGCCCCCGGCGGAGACTTGGCGACGCAGACCGTCCATCGGGTGCTGATGCACTACGCCCCATTCGGTGCGCAACAGGCGGCGGCGTTCGGCTTCGCTCATGGCGTACAGCGAGCGCTGCTGGTACAGCACCTCGCCCTGCTGCGGCGTCAGGCGGGCGGAGATTGCCTTCAGCAGGGTGGTTTTACCGGAGCCGGACTCGCCGACGATGCCGAGCACTTCTCCCGGCCACAGCTCGAGGGAGACATCGCGAAAACCTTTATCCGGGGCGTAGAGATGAGTCAGGTTATTCACAGCAAGTAATGGCTGGTTCATTTTTTCTGCCCCTCGCTCTGCTGGCGGCAATAGTCGGTATCGGAGCAGACAAACATCCGCTGGCCGCTGTCATCCAGTACCACTTCGTCGAGGTAGCTGTGGCGCGAGCCGCAGATGGCGCAGGGCTCATCCCACTCCTGCACGGTAAAGGGATGGTCGTCGAAATCGAGACTCTCCACCGGGGTATAGGGCGGCACGGCGTAGATCCGCTTTTCGCGCCCGGCGCCGAACAGCTGCAGCGCCGGCATCATGTGCATTTTCGGGTTATCGAATTTCGGGATCGGCGAAGGGTCCATCACGTAGCGGCCATTGACCTTCACCGGATAGGCGTAGGTGGTGGCGATATGGCCGAAGCGGGCGATATCTTCATACAGTTTCACCTGCATGACGCCGTACTCTTCCAGGGCGTGCATGGTGCGGGTTTCGGTTTCACGCGGCTCGATAAAGCGCAGTGGCTCCGGGATCGGCACCTGGTAGATCAGGATCTGATCCTCCACCAGCGGCGTCTCCGGGATCCGGTGGCGGGTCTGGATCAGGGTGGCGTCTTCGGTACGCTCGGTGGTGGCGACGCCGGTGACGCGCTTAAAGAACTGACGAATCGACACCGCGTTGGTGGTGTCATCCGCGCCCTGGTCAATCACCTTCAGCACGTCGTTCTCACCGATGACGCTGGCGGTCAGCTGGATGCCGCCGGTGCCCCAGCCGTAGGGCATTGGCATTTCGCGCCCGCCGAACGGCACCTGGTAGCCGGGAATCGCTACCGCTTTGAGAATAGCCCGGCGGATCATGCGCTTGGTTTGCTCGTCGAGGTAAGCAAAGTTATAGCCAGTCAGTGGGTTAGCCACGTTCGTTCTCCCGTTGCAGGTGTTTCAGCAGCGCCAGTTCGGCCTGGAAATCGACATAGTGCGGTAGCTTCAGATGCGAGACGAAGCCGGCCGCTTCGACGTTATCGGCGTGGGCCAGCACAAACTCTTCATCCTGCGCCGGGCCGGCAATCTCTTCGTCATAGTCCGGCGCCTGCAGCGCACGGTCGACCAGCGCCATGGCCATCGCTTTGCGCTCGCTCATGCCGAAGGTCAGGCCGTAGCCGCGGGTGAAGTGCGGCGGCTCCTCCTGCGGGGCGACGAAGCCATTAACCATCTCGCACTCGGTCAGCAGCAGCTCGCCAATATTGACGCTAAAGCCCAGCTCTTCCGGGACGATTTCCACCTGCACGTAGCCGCTGCGGATCTCGCCGGCAAACGGATGGTTGCGGCCATAGCCGCGCTGGGTCGAATAGGCCAGCGCCAGCAGGTAGCCTTCATCGCCGCGCATCAGCTGCTGCAGGCGCGAGGAACGCGAGCAGGGGTAGACCGGCGGGGTGCGGGTGATATCGTCGGGCGGCGTGCCGCGATCTTCCTCGGTCTTCGCCAGCCCCTGCTGCGTGAGCAGGCTAAAGACGTGCGGCGTCGGCTCTGCTTCGCCATCGGCTTGCTGCACAGACGGCGCTTCGCCATTGGCCAGCAGGGTAAAATCGAGCAGGCGGTGGGTGTAGTCGTAAGTGGGGCCCAGCAGCTGGCCGCCGGGAATATCTTTGTACACTGCGGAGATGCGGCGTTCGAGGCGCATCTCCGCAGTGTTAATCGGTTCGCTGACCGCCAGCCGCGGCAGGGTGGTGCGGTAGGCGCGCAGCAGGAAGATCGCTTCGACGTTATCGCCGCTGGCCTGCTTCAGCGCCAGCGCCGCCAGTTCGCGGTCGGCGATCCCGCCCTCGGTCATCACCCGGTCCACCGCCAGGCTGAGCTGGTCGCCTATTTGTTCGACGCTCAGTTCGGGAAGCCGTCCATCGCCCCGTCGTTTCTGTTCCTGTAAGGCGTGAGCGGCGCGGATCGCCTTCTCGCCGCCCTTGACGGCAACGTACATTTAGCACACCTCCACGTGGGTGGTGCGCGGGATCGCCAGCAGGCGCTCGCCGCAGGTGAGGATCAGGTCGATGCCCAGCGGGAACGGGTGCGGGCGTTCGGTTAATTCGTCGATGATGCAGTCCGGCAGCTGCGGCGCGATCATTCGCTCTTCGGCAATGCCTGCCCCGGTCAGGCGCAGCATGCGTCCGCCGCTGAGGCTGGCAAGCTGAACGATCAGTGTGACGCCGGTTTCCGGCGCGGTGACGGTGCCAGCGGAAAGGACGTTGAGCTGCTCGGCGCTGATGCCGTCATTGGCGACGGCAAAGACCGCCTGCTGCGGCTGGTCCACCAGCGGCGCGCCGGTATGAAAGCGCAGATTCTGTCCCACCAGATCGTTACGCAGGGCGCTGGCGAGCCAGACCGGTGTTTCATGATCGGCAAGGGTCAACAGCAGGCTGGTGGAGGCCACGTTCAATGGCTGCCAGCCGTGCTGAAGCTGCTGCAGGGAGACAATCACCCCCGGCTCGCTCATCGCTTTCAGCAGGCGACGAAAACTGTGTTGGGCATCCTGCACAGCCAGGGTAAAAGCGGGTTGTAAGGTCATACGTTATCTCCGCGAACCAGGGTAAAGAAGTCGACCCGGCTGGCGTTGACTTCGGCGCGTCGGGCTTCAATGCGCGCGCTGCGTAGCGCTTCCAGCGGGGTTATCAGGGTTTCCATTAAGGTGTGAAAATGGCGGGGCGACTGCAGCAGGGCGTCGATCGCCGCGCAGCGTTCAGCGTGCGGGCGGTCGCGGCCTAAGATCCAGCTGTAACCGAGGGTACCGTCAGCCAGGCGTACCGCTGCGCGGGTAAGGGTGGCGTCGCCGGCAAAGAAGCGGTCGCCGATACCGCCCATGCGGGCCTGGAGCTGTACCAGCCCGGTTTCCGGGGTGCGAATCAATTCATATTCCGGCGCCAGCTGCAGGGACTGCATGCGCGCCAGAAGGTCCTGCGGTTCACTGTGGGCCAGCACGGACATCCAGCGCTGGCGGGTGGCGGTATCGAAGTGCATTCAGTGCTCCATGGTAAATTCAATCATGTCGGCGCGGGTCAGGCTGACGGAGTACTCCGCTGTGACCGACTCGCCCTCGCGGCTATTGAGCGTGCGGACGCAGAGCAGCGGCGCCATATTGGGGATTTCCAGCAGCTTGCTCTCTTTTGCCTGCGCGCGGCGGGCGCTGATTTTGGTGCGTACGCGGGTCAGTTCGACGTCGAGCCGATCGCGTAGCAGATCGTGCAGCGAGCCGTGGCTGAAGGTCTGTAGCACCGGCCAGAAGCGCAGGTCGGCGAAGTAGTGGTCGATCAGGCACAGGGCGACGCCATTGACCCGGCGCAGGGTACGCAGGTGGATCACGTTCTCGCCCTCATTGATGCCAAAGGCCTCGGCGACATGGGCGCTGGCGGGGCGCAGCACCGACAGCAGCTTTTCGCTGGTGGGATCGCTGCCTTGTTCCAGCAGGTTTTGGCTGAAGCGCGCCTGGGCGTTAAGCGGGTAGTCGATGGGGCGCATCAGCACCAGCACACCCACGCCCTGACGGCGCTGAACCCAGCCGCGCTCAACCAGCTGGTCGATAGCCCGGCGCAGGGTGTGGCGGTTAACGTCGAAGCGTGTCGCCAGCTGCTGCTCGGCGGGCAGATAGTCGCCGCAGCGATAGTGATGGCGCAGCTCCTGCTCAAGTCGGGCGGCGATTTCCTGATAGCGCGTGGGGTAACTGGTCGGATGTCTGGACAGGTGCATGGTCATCAAGCCTCACACAGCATAGACGAGGAGCTTCCTCGCGTTGTGGGCCGATCCTGACCGGTTTATGTTGCATTTCGGTTAAGTGACGATGACCAAAGGATGAAGAGTTGATGCCAGGCGGATGACAGGGCGGCCGGGCCGCCCTGGGGGCGTCAGCCTTGTTTGACCACGTTGATCATCCAGGGGACGCCAAAGCGGTCGACGACTTTGCCGAAGCCGTGGGCCCAGAAGGTTTCCTGCCAGGCCATCTCAATGCGCCCGCCGACAGCCAGCGCGTCGAACCAGCGCTGGCCTTCAGCGACATCGCTGGGATCGAGGACGAGGGTGAAGCCGGCGTAATGCACATCGGGCCCGAAGGCGCTGTCGCTCAGCATCAGCTCGCCATTATTGATGCGCAGGCTGGCGTGGGCGATAGCATCATCCGCCATCTTCTGGCCAGACGGGCAGCCGTCTGACGCTTCCTGCGCCGGGGGCGGCATTTCGCCAAAGGTCATTTTAAACATCAGCTCTGCGCCCAGCGTCTGCTGGTAGAAGGCGATCGCCTCGGCGCAGTTGCCCGCAAAGGCAAGGTAGGGACTTAAGGACATGGTGAATACCTCAGTGACCGTAACCCGTAAAGCGTAGTCGCCCGGCAGGCGATTGAGCCAGACGGCAGGGCGAAAAGGGGCGCTGAAATATGACGGCAGGCGACAGTGTAAATAGCGGTTGCCGGCGAGGGAAATAACAGGATGCGCCGGGTGACAAACGGCCACCAGGATATCGGGAGCGGCGACGGTTATGTGAAAAAATAATCGCGCCGCCTACCCGAAATTAAATCAGTTCTTTTTCACAAATTCCGATTTGAGCTTCATCGGACCAAAACCGTCAATTTTGCAGTCAATATTGTGATCGCCTTCGACAAGACGGATATTTTTCACTTTGGTGCCGATTTTCAGCATCGAAGAGCTGCCTTTAACCTTCAGATCTTTCACGACGGTAACGCTGTCGCCATCGGCCAGTAAATTGCCATTGGCATCTTTAACGATCAGAATGTCGCTCTCTTTCGTCACCTCGGCAGGGTTCCACTCATGGGCACATTCCGGGCAGATGTACATGCCGCTATCTTCATAAGTGTAAGTCGAATCGCATTTTGGGCAGTGTGGCAGTTGCATGACGCTCCTCATGATGTCGTCGAAAAACAGGATGTTGGTCCTTTAAACAGCGGCTGATAGCCGAAAGTGGGTATGATTATAGCGCAATCACCCACTTTTGTCGGGTGTTTTTTTGCTAAAAAGTAGCCGTGGTATTATTCCGGGAAAAAGCGAATAAACGCTGAAATTAACCGCCCGAAGTAGAGCAAAATCGACGAAATAATTTCCGCGCGATCGGCAGGAAATGAACTTATTTATTTTCCGACACTCTGTAATGAGGCGGTAAATTTCTGTGAAGTTGATCGCAGATATAAACACTGTTAGGGTAAAAAAGGGGAGCAGGTCAATTTCATCAAGCATCACGATGAGCCGCTCCATTTATTCACCAGTAGCCAGAGCAGGCGTCAACAGGTTCGGTTGTACATTCTGTCAGCAGACAGTGCAGGCAAACCTGCTACGCTTGAAATGAGGAGCACAGCAATTCACCGCTCCTGACGCACGATGCGAATGGCCTTGCCATTCGGCGAAGAGGCGTGCACTCAAGGCGGAGTAGCAGAGGAAAAATATGCTTAAAAGGAAAAAAATAAAGCCCATCACCCTTAAGGATGTGACCATCATCGATGATGGTAAACTGAAAAAGGCGATCACCGCGGCCTCCCTGGGCAACGCGATGGAGTGGTTCGATTTTGGCGTCTACGGCTTTGTGGCCTACGCCTTAGGTAAAGTCTTCTTCCCCGATGCCAACCCAAGCGTGCAGATGATTGCCGCGCTGGGTACCTTCTCCGTACCATTTTTAATTCGTCCGTTAGGCGGCCTGTTCTTCGGGATGCTGGGCGATAAATATGGTCGGCAAAAAATTCTCGCGATAACTATCGTGATCATGTCGATAAGTACTTTCTGTATCGGCCTTATTCCGTCGTATGCCACGATAGGTATCTGGGCACCGATCCTGCTGCTGCTGTGTAAAATGGCGCAAGGCTTCTCGGTCGGCGGTGAATATACCGGGGCGTCGATCTTCGTCGCGGAATACTCTCCTGACCGCAAGCGCGGCTTTATGGGCAGCTGGCTGGACTTTGGCTCCATCGCCGGGTTTGTGATGGGGGCCGGCGTGGTGGTTCTCATCTCCAGCGTGGTGGGTGAACAGAACTTTCTCGACTGGGGTTGGCGTATCCCGTTCTTCCTGGCGCTACCGTTAGGTATCATTGGTCTCTACCTGCGCCATGCGCTGGAAGAGACGCCGGCGTTCCAGCAGCATGTTGACACCATGGAGCAGGGCGATCGTGAAGGATTGCAGGACGGGCCGAAGGTCTCTTTTAAAGAGATTGCCACCAAGCACTGGCGTAGCCTGCTGACCTGTATCGGTCTGGTGATTTCCACCAACGTGACTTACTACATGCTGCTGACCTACATGCCGAGCTATCTGTCGCATAACCTGCACTACTCGGAAGATCATGGGGTGCTGATCATCATCGCTATCATGGTCGGGATGCTGTTTGTACAGCCGGTTATCGGTATGCTCAGCGACCGTTTCGGCCGTCGCCCGTTTATCCTGATTGGTAGCGTGGCGCTGTTTGCCCTGTCGATCCCGGCCTTCATTATGATCAACAGCAACGTGACTAGCCTGATCTTCGCCGGCCTGCTGCTGCTGGCGGTGGTGCTGAACTGCTTTATCGGGGTGATGGCCTCCTCGCTGCCAGCGATGTTCCCGACGCACATCCGCTTCAGCGCCCTGGCCAGCGCCTTTAACATCTCGGTGCTGATTGCCGGTCTGACGCCAACCCTGGCGGCGTGGCTGGTGGAGACCACCCAAAACCTGATGATGCCGGCGTACTACCTGATGGTTATCGCGGTGGTGGGTATGGCGACGGGCCTGTCGATGAAAGAGACGGCTAACCGTCCGCTGAAAGGGGCGACCCCGGCGGCGTCGGATATCCAGGAAGCGAAAGAAATCCTTGGCGAGCACTACGATAACATCGAGCAAAAAATCGAAGATATCGATCAGGAGATCGCCGATCTGCAGGCAAAACGGTCGCGCCTGGTGCAGCAGCATCCGCGTATCAACGACTAACCGTTTTCACTGCTAATCATGCCGCCTGGGGAAACCCCGGCGGCATTTTTTATGCCTCCGGCAAGGCCAGGCCGTGACGCCGCTGCTGGCTGAGTTTACGGTACTGCTGCGGCGGCATGCCCACGTAGCGGGTAAAGGTGCTGTAGAAGCGGCTGCTGGAGCGAAAACCGGCGGTAAGGGCAATATCCAGGATGGTCTTGTCGGTATCGCTCAGCAGCGCCCGCACATGATTGATACGCATGGCGGTTATGTACTGCTTCATGGTCTGCTGCATCACCCGCTGAAAGACCCCCATCGCGTAGTTCGGGTTGAGCTTCACGTGCTCGGCAACGGCATTGACGGTCAGCGCCTGGTCGTAGTGGGCAGCGATAAACTCCAGCATCTGGCTGACATAAAACTGCGCGTGGCGCGAGACGCTGTTCTTGTGGGTGCGTGAGGTTTTATTGACCAGAATCGGCTGCCAGCCGGCGAGGCTCAGCCGCTTCAGCATCAGGGCGATTTCATCGATCGCCAGCTGGCGTATCTGTTCATTCTCGTGGCTCAGTTCCTGCTGCCAGCGGCGTACTTCGAAGGCGCTCAACTGCTGCGCGGCGAGGGATTTAATCACCATCCCATGGGTGACGTGGTTGATAAGCTCCCGGTCCAGCGGCCATGAGAGAAACAGATGCATCGGCAGGTTGAATATCGCCATCTGCTGGCAATCGCCGGGGCGGGTCAGCTGATGCGGCGTACAGGCCCAGAACAGAGTGATATAGCCTTTCTCAATGCGCACCACTTCGTTATTAATCAAATACTCCACGTCGCCATCGAACGGCACGTTGACCTCCACCTGGCCGTGCCAGTGGCTGGTGGGCATGGCGTGCGGCGGGCGCAGTTCGATATCCATACGCTGATACTCGGAGTAGAGCGCCAGCGGGCTGCGGCTCTGCTTTTCGTCGCTGCTGCACATAAAGGGATCGGGGGGCAGAGAGGTGAAGCGGTGTTCCATCGTTAGCGTATTCCTGAATTGTCAGAGTGGCTGCATTTTTCGCCAGAACTGACGACAGCTTAGCGGAAGAATCGGCCCATTTTCTCTCCTTTTTGCTCAATCTGTTCCCGAAATCTCAGATTTTGTGGCGCTTAATGGCCGATCTGAGCTTTCGGGAATGCTCCGGCGGGAACAGGGCAGCGCAGCGGGGAGCGGCGTGCCACTCTGCAAGTGTTCAATGACCTGATGGAGAGTGCGTGATGTCTGCCCCAAAAATTACTTTTATCGGCGCCGGTTCGACGGTGTTCGTCAAAAATATTCTCGGTGATGTTTTCCAGCGCCCGGCGCTGAAATCGGCGCATATCGCGCTGATGGATATCGATGAAACCCGGCTGGAAGAGTCGCATATCGTGGTGCGCAAGCTGATGGATTCCGTGGGCGCGAACGGCGAAATCAGTTGCCACCGCGACCGGAAAACCGCCCTGCAGGGCGCCGATTTTGTCGTCGTTGCCTTCCAGATTGGCGGCTATGAGCCCTGTACCGTCACCGATTTTGCAGTCTGCAAGCGCCACGGCCTGGAGCAGACCATTGCCGATACGCTGGGGCCGGGAGGCATTATGCGCGCGCTGCGCACCATCCCGCACCTGTGGGCTATCTGCGACGATATGAGCGAGGTCTGCCCGGACGCCACCATGCTTAACTACGTCAACCCGATGGCGATGAACACCTGGGCGATGTACGCCCGCTACCCGCATATCAAGCAGGTGGGTCTGTGCCACTCGGTGCAAGGCACAGCGGAAGAACTGGCGCGCGACCTCGATCTCGATCCGGCGGATTTACGCTACCGCTGCGCGGGGATTAACCATATGGCGTTCTATCTGTCGCTGGAGAAAAAGCTCGCGGACGGCAGCTACGTCAGTATCTACCCCGACCTGCTACAGGCCTACGCCGACGGGCGGGCGCCGAAGCCGAACCTGCACGGCAACCCGCGCTGCGAAAACATCGTCCGCTATGAAATGCTCAAAAAGCTGGGCTACTTTGTCACCGAGTCCTCGGAGCATTTCGCCGAATACACGCCATGGTTTATCAAGCCGGGCCGCGATGACCTTCTCGCTCGCTATAAAGTGCCGCTGGATGAATACCCTAAACGCTGCGTCGAGCAACTGGCCAACTGGCATCAGGAGCTGGAGAGCTATAAGCGCGGGGAGCGCATTGGGGTGAAACCCTCCCGCGAATATGCCAGCACCATCATGAACGCCATCTGGACCGGCGAGCCAAGCGTGGTGTACGGCAACGTGCGCAACGATAATCTCATCGACAACCTGCCTCAGGGCTGCTGTGTGGAAGTGGCCTGCCTGGTGGACGCCAACGGCATCCAGCCGACCAAAGTGGGCGCGCTGCCGGCGCATCTGGCGGCGCTGATGCAGACCAATATCAACGTGCAGACGCTGCTCACGCAGGCGATCCTCACCGAAAATCGCGATTACGTCTATTACGCCACGATGATGGATCCGCACACCGCCGCGGTGCTGGGGATCGAAGAGATCTACGCGCTGGTGGACGATCTGATCGCCAGCCACGGCGACTGGCTGCCGGCCTGGCTGCACCGTTAATCCTCTTATGCCGCCGGGGGCAACGAACCCGGCGGTGCCTGTCACGCTCTATCAAACGCTGAAGGAGGCGCTGGCGACAGCGACCTGGACCCTATGAGTATTTCAATGACAACAAAGCTCAGCTACGGATTTGGTGCCTTTGGTAAAGATTTCGCTATCGGTATCGTCTACATGTACCTGATGTATTACTACACCGATATTGTTGGCTTATCGGTCGGGGTGGTTGGCACCTTGTTCCTGGTGGCAAGGATCCTCGATGCGATAGCCGATCCGATCATGGGATGGATCGTTAACTGTACGCGATCGCGATGGGGGAAGTTCAAACCGTGGATCCTGATCGGCACGATAACCAACTCGGTGGTGCTGTATATGCTGTTCAGCGCCCACCACTTCAGCGGCGGGGCGCTGCTGGCGTGGGTGTGGCTAACCTACCTGCTGTGGGGCTTCACCTACACCATCATGGATGTGCCGTTCTGGTCGTTGGTGCCGACCATTACCCTCGATAAACGCGAACGCGAGCAGCTGGTGCCTTACCCGCGCTTTTTCGCCAGTCTGGCGGGATTTGTCACGGCCGGCGTCACGCTGCCGTTCGTCAACGCCGTCGGCGGCGCCGATCGCGGTTTCGGTTTTCAGATGTTCACTCTGGTGCTGATCGCCTTCTTCGTCGTTTCCACCCTCGTCACCCTGCGCAACGTGCATGAGGTTTACTCCTCCGACAGTGGTGTGAGCGAAGACTCCAGCCACCTCTCACTGCGCCAGATGGTGGCGCTGATCTATAAAAACGATCAGCTGGCCTGCCTGTTAGGCATGGCGCTGGCCTATAACACGGCGGCGAACATTATCGCTGGCTTTGCGATTTACTACTTTACCTACGTGATTGGCAGCGCGGAGATGTTCCCGTATTACATGTCCTACGCCGGGGCGGCGAATTTGCTGACGCTGATCCTGTTCCCACGACTGGTAAAAGGGCTGTCGCGGCGCATTCTGTGGGCGGGTGCTTCGATCATGCCCGTGCTGGGCTGCGGCGTGCTGTTGCTGATGGCGCTGGGCGGCGTTTACAACATCGCGCTGATTTCGCTGGCCGGGGTGCTGTTGAATATCGGCACTGCGCTGTTCTGGGTGCTGCAGGTTATTATGGTGGCCGATACCGTCGACTATGGCGAATATACGATGAATATCCGCTGCGAAAGCATCGCCTATTCCGTTCAAACGCTGGTAGTCAAAGCCGGTTCGGCGTTTGCGGCCTGGTTTATCGCCATCGTGCTGGGTATCATCGGTTACGTGCCGAATGTTGTGCAGTCGCCCCACACGCTGCTGGGGATGCAGGCGATTATGATTGCGCTTCCGACGCTCTTTTTTGCCCTGACGCTGTTTCTCTATTTCCGTTATTACAAACTGAATGGCGATATGCTGCGACGGATTCAGATTCACCTGCTGGATAAATATCGCCGGGTACCGGAAAATGACGTCGAGCCGGAACGGCCGATTGTGGTACCCAATCAGGTGTAAAAAGCGTGCGAAAACCGCTGACGAAAGAGGGGAGGGATGCTCTCTTTTTGAGCAAAAAACAGTGTCTTAAAAAAACAGAAAGAGAAAAATTTAGTTCTCTATTTTATCTCAATTATTTCTCTTTTTGAGCGTTCTGGACTGTTTGTTTCTCCGATTGTTCTCAAATAAAACTCAGAATTGTCTCTTTTTCGTGCTCTTGCGCTGCTTTTTAACTCTTGCTACTCTTTTTGGGTCTTACATTTTTCTCTTATTTGTCTCAGTGATGGAGCAATGCAATGCGCATTTTTATCGATGATGGTTCAACCAATATCAAAATGCTGTGGGAGCAAGATGGCGAAACTTTCACCCATATCAGCCCCAACAGTTTTAAACGCGGCTGGTCTGCCACCTTCGGTTCGGGGAAGCCTTTTAACTACACGGTGGATGATGAAAAGTACTCATTCGACCTGATCACCCCCGATGCGCTCCCAACCAATAACATTGACTGGCAATACAGCCCGTTGAACTCCATCGCTGTCCATCATGCGCTGCTGACCAGCGGTCTTGAGCCGCAGGATGTTGAAATTGTGGTCACCCTGCCGCTGACCGAATTTTATGATGAAGATGCGCAATATCGCCTCGACAATATTGAGCGCAAGAAAAAGAGCCTGCTGCGCGACGTTAAACTGAATAAAGGCGTGGTGTTCAATATCACTAAAGTTACCGTGCGCCCGGAATCGATTCCGGCGGGCATTAGCCTGTGTGATGAGCTGAAACCGTCGCATTCGGTGCTGATTATCGACCTTGGCGGCACCACGCTGGATATTTCAATGGTCGCCGGGCAGATGACCTCGGTTTCGCGCATTTACGGCGACCCGAAGCTGGGCGTATCGCTGGTGACCGACGCCGTTAAGCTGGCGCTGGCCCGGGCGAATACCGACACCTCCAGCTATAACGTCGACCAGATAATCATCAACCGCCACGACGAAGAATACCTGACCGACAACATCAACGATCCGGATGCGGTTTCTGAGGTGAAGAAGGTGATCAATAACAGTATCGAACGTCTGACCACGCGTGTCCTGACGGCCATCGATAGCTTTAAAGGCTATTCGCACGCGATCGTCATTGGCGGCGGCGCGCCGCTGGTTGCCGACGCCATTCGTGAACGGATGGGTCTGCGCGAGGATCGTTTCGTGGTGGCTGAAGAGCCGCAGTTTGCCCTGGTGCGTGGTCTGAAAATTATTGGTTAAGGAGCGTCTATGACTCTGGATCGCAGAAAAGTGCTGATTTACCTGCGCCCGGATATCAGCGCCAGCGAGCGCTTCGCGGACGCAAAAATTGAGGCCCATCACCGTGGCGACCGCGGCGATATGTCGCGTACCGCGCTGCTGGCGGGGCTGGCGTTAGGGGAAGTCGATAGCCGCTTGCCGTCGATGCTGGCGGCGCTGCTGGCGGAAGATACTAAACCGGAAACGCTGCGTAAGATGCTGGCCTCGTTCCTTGAGATCCAGCCGGCCTCTCCCGCCCCGGCAGCCGCGCCAACAGCCGCCCCGGCTAAGGCGCCGGAGCCGCCCGCGCCGGTGAGCGAGAGCGTCTCCGCGCGTAATCTCGCCGGTTCGTTACCGGATTAAGCGCTATTCCCGGTTTGCGCGACCCGGGAAACTCCCCGGCTTGCGCTGCGCTTAGTTTGTATGCCGGGTATGGCGTAGCCGCCACCCGGCATACAGGCGGCTCCCTGGCTGGGGCCATGCCCGGCGGCGCTACTGGACTGACCCCATAAAGTTGGATGGTTCATATTAAGCGGCTCTCAGAGCCTGGGTTCGGTACTCTACCGGACTCAGGCCTTTTAATTTCAGGCTTATCCGCTCGTTGTTGTAGTAATGGATATAGTCCTCTACGGCTTTTCTTAGCGCACTGACACTCCTGAACTCCCTCAGATAAAAACACTCCGATTTCAGGGTCCCGAAGAAGTTTTCCATCACTGCATTATCCAGGCAGTTTCCTTTACGCGACATACTCTGCGTCATCCCATGCGCCTTTAAACGTTCCTGATAGCTCCTCATCCTGTAATGCCAGCCCTGATCCGAGTGCAGCAGCGGAGCATCTCCCGGTCTGAGCTTCGGGAACGCACCGTCCAGCATCGTATTCACCATCTCCATCACCGGCCTTTCCGACAGGCTGTAGGCGATAACCTCCCGGTTAAACAGATCGAGAACTGACGACAGGTAAAGCTTTTTTCCCTGTACCGGGAACTCTGTCACATCTGTTACCCATTTTTCGTTGGCTTTTGACGCACCGAAGTTCCGGCTCAGGATATTGGGCGCGGCCTCGCCCGTTCTCCCTTTCCAGGCACGATATTTTTTCGCCCTTATCACAGACCGGAGTGACAGTTCTGCCATCAGCCGCTGCACTGTTTTATGGTTTATCCGCAGCCCCTGTTTTCTCAGTGCGAGCGTGATCCTGCGGTAGCCATAACGACCTTTGTGATAGTGGTATATCTTCCTGATGTTCTCTTTAAGACCCGCATACCTGTCCCCTTGCTTCAGTGCATTCATATTGTAATACCACGTGCTACGGGACATACCGGCCGCCCGCAGAAGGTCCCGCAGAGCGTGTTCATGCCTTAGTTCACTGATTATCAGGGCTTTTTGCCATTTTTTTCGCTCTGAACCAAGGCTTTCAACTTTTTTAGATAGGCATTCTCTGCCCGCAGATAACGCAGTTCGGCCCTGAGTTCTTCGGGGGAGAGTTTTTCCAGCTCTTTATCTGTTAGTGGTGGGATATTTTTTGGCTTTGTCATTTTTCCGGGCCGTCCGCATTGTATGTTTAAAAGACCTTCCGCTCCGGCATCGTTGTACACGTCGAGCCAGCGCCGGACAAGTATTTCTGCGGAGAGATTAAACCGGGCAGCCGCTTCACGCATCGTCAGGCGGTCACTGATAACCGCCCGGACGACCACGAGTTTAAATTCATCGGAATAATGATTATTTTTTGCAGTCAGGCCTTCTGCACCGTGGAACTGCCATGCCCTGACCCAGCGACGGACAGATGTTCTTTCAATACCAAAAAGGTCGGCTGTACTCTGTTCTCCGTCTTTACCGGACAAATAATGATTAACCACAGCCAGTTTTGTTTCAGGGGAATACTTTGGTTTAGCCATAAAATTGCACCTTACTCAGTTGGGTGTCCAACTTTTGGGGTGCAGTCCATACGCTTGCGCGGGCCTACGGATCCAGTGTAATGGTGGGTCCAGTGCCATTTGTAGGCCGGGTAAGGCGTAGCCGCCACCCGGCGCGAAGACGGAACGCCACGACCCGGAATGTCGGCCCTATCCGTGGGCGAGGAAGCGCGCCAGGCGCTGCTGCAGCAGGCGATTTTCGCGGGTCAGCCGCGCGTTCTCATCCAGCAGGGTCAGCGCCACCGCAATTCCCGGCCAGTCCAGCTCCAGCTCGTTACGCAGGCGTACCGCGCGATGCACGATCGTCACCGCGCTGTCGTCGAACAGCCAGGTGTCCGCCTGCGGCTGGTGTGGCTCAATCATCCCTAAGCCGACGATCTCCGTCAGCTCCTCTTCCGACACCCCGGTACGCAGGCACAATTCGGTAATGGTAAACGTCACTGTTACTGTAGCCATCAGGCTTTCCCCCATGTCTTACGCGGATCGAAGCTGGCTTCGGCGGCGGCCAATTGTTGCCAGAGCTCACGCGCTTTTTCATCTGGTTTTGGCGGCATCACTATTTTAATAACGGCGAACAAATCGCCGGTGTGGGTTTTGCTCACGAGTCCTTTCCCTTTGATACGCAGTCGCTGCCCTGCCTGACTGCCCGGTGGCACCGTCAGCAGAATGCTCTCTTTCAGGGTGGGCACCGTCACTTTCGCGCCCAGCGCGGCCTCCCATGGCGCCAGCGGCAGGACGATCTCCAGGTTATGACCGACAATATCGAATAGCGGATGCGGGGCGATGTGGATAACCAGCCACAGATCGCCGTTCGGGCCGCCATTCTCCCCCGGCGTCCCCTGGCCTTTCAGGCGGATACGCTGACCATCGACTACCCCGGCGGGGATCTTCACATTCAGCGTTTTCGGCGTTTCGCTTTCGATCATGCCAAACACGTTGTACACCGGCAGGTTATAGCTGATGGTGCGCGTCTGCTCGGCCAGCGTCTCTTCAAGGAACACCGCCACTTCGATCTCCAGATCGTGGCCGCGCGCCGCGTGTTGACGACGACGCTGATGCGCCTGCTGGCCAAACATGGAGGAGAAGATGTCGTCGAAATCTTGCTGACTGTAGCTCTGCTCGTGGGTCTGTCGCTGGCGACCGAAGCCGGGATCGTTGCGATGCTGCCAGAGCTGATCGTATTCGGCGCGCCGTTGCTCATCTTTCAGGACTTCCCAGGCTTCGGCGAGATCCTTAAATTTGGCTTCGGCATCGTTTTCTTTACTGACGTCGGGGTGATATTTGCGCGCCAGGCGGCGGTAGGCGGTCTTGATGGTTTTCAGATCGTCGGTTGGTTGCACCCCGAGAATGGCATAATAATCCTTCAATTCCATGATTTTTTCTCATCTATGCTCAGTGCGGTGGTTACATATTCCCTGGAACAGGCGTCAGTATAAAGCGTAGGGCAAATGCGCCCTGACGGGGAAGAAAAGTGGCGGAAACTTGACGCCGTCGGGGTCGACGGCGCCGTGGATAAGATTAGTCCTTCGCCTGCGGCCGTGGGCGGCGGCGCCATCCGGTGAATAGCACCAGCAGCGCGCCGACGGCGCCAGCCAGGCGCGCGGTGCCCTCGCCGGCGCTGGGAAACAGCTGGCGAATGGTAGGGTCGCTGACCAGCATTGACCCGGCAATCCAGCCGATGAGCATCCCGCCCAGCAGCACCACCGTGGGAAAGCGGGTGAGCAGGACCAGCACCAGCTTGCTGCCGGCGACAATAACCGGAATGCTGATCGCCACGCCGAGGGCGACCAGCGCAATGTGCCCTTTCCCCGCAGCAGCTACCGCCAGTACGTTATCCAGCGACATAATCACATCGGCAACGGTGATGGTGATCGCGGTGCGCCACAGGCTGCCAGAGCTGCTAACCTCGCTCTCTTCTTCCTCATTCCTGACCAGCTTGATGCCAATCCACAGCAGGAGCAGCGCGCCGACTATTTTCAGCCACGGCAGCGACAGGAGATACAAAGCGATCGCCAGCAGCAGAACGCGCGCCAGGATGGCGCCCACGGTACCGATGATGATCGCTTTGGTGCGTTTCTGCGGCGGCAGTTTGCGGCAGGCCATGGCGATCACCACGGCATTGTCGCCACCCAGCAGTAAGTCGATGGCGACAATCTGCAGCATAATCACTGCCATGTCCCATTGTTGAAGAAATGCATACATATCGAGAGAAACCACCTGAAAAAAGAGCAAGAAAAACCGCTGCGCAGGGTACTCCGCCTGGGCCGCGTTGACCACTGGCGCAGACCTGCGCTATCGCGCGGGAAAGAGAGAGCCTGAAAAATAAAGTTACGAATCAAGGCGCCGTTGGGCAAGGCTTCGGCGAAAAAGGGTGATATTTTGTCACCCAGACTCACCTGCCGTTCACTTATCGCAAGGATCCCCACTATGTCTGGCCACAAGAAATACCTCTCTGTCGCCCTGCTGAGCGCTGTCTTACTGCCGGCGATGGCCTCTGCCGCTGACGCGCCGGCGACTTTCACCCCGGAACAGGAGGCGAAAATCGGCAAAATCGCCGCCGACTATCTGGTCGCCCACCCGGAAGTCCTGCTGCAGGCGAGCCAGAAACTGCAGCAAATTCAGGCTGAGCAGCAGGCCAGCGCGGCCACTCAGGCGGTGCTGAAGAACGCCGCCGTGTTGACCCAGGATAAAAATACCCCGACCTACGGCCCGGCCAACGGCAAAGTCACGGTGATCGAATTCTTCGACTACCAGTGCGTCTACTGCAGCCGTCTGGCGCCGGTGATGGAGCAGGTGATTAAAGCGCACCCGCAGACCCGCTTCGCCTTCAAAGAGTGGCCGATTTTCGGCGGCCGCTGGGAAAGCTCGCTGGAGGCGGCAAAAACCGGCCTGCAGATCTATCAACAGAAAGGGGCGGATGCCTATCTGGCCTACCATAACGGGATTTACGCTACCGGCCATAACGAAGGCAAGCTGACGACGGCGGATATCCAGCAGCAGGCGAAGAAAGCCGGCTTTGATGCGAAGAAGGCCGCCGACGTCGAACCGGTGCTGCAGAGCATTAACGATCTGGCGCAGGAGATTGGTCTGAGCGGCACGCCGGGCGTGATCGTGATGCCGACCACCGGCGCCACGGAAGCCAGCATCACCGTCTTCCCGGGGCTGGCAGACAAAGCCTCGCTGGAAGCCGCCATCAAAAAAGCCGGCGGCTAATCCCCGGCGTATTACCTGTCCAGGCCGCCGACGGCGGCCTTGCTCTCATGCGTCATCGCTCTCTTCCTGCGGCGGCGGTAACGCGTGGCTTTTTAAATCAATAATCTGCCCGATTTGATCGTGGTAAACGGTGAGCAAATTATAGCGGCTCATCTCCGAGATAATCTGCGGCGCGACGTTAAAGCTGCTCGCCAGCTCATCGTCGCGCAGAGCGAGCACCGCGGTATGACGCCGGGTATGGGCGCGGCGCCGGTTGTAGTGATACCAGAGGATCAACAGCCAGCCGTTCAGCGCGGCAATCAGCAGATACACCAGCGCCGTATTCAGGGAGTCCATCAGCGATTCCCAGCGCGGAGAGGGCGGCGCGATGAACTGCATCAGCAAATTGGCGTACAGAAAGAACAGAAAACCGAGCCAGGCCAGCAGCGTTAAGCCGGCGTCGACCAGCCGGGGCAGCACCCGATGTTCGGTTAAGATGAGCGTATTTTCATTCATCACAGGCTTCCTTTTCCCCGGTCCGGACTCACCCAGCGCGCGCGGGAACGTTGACGTTTCACCATCACTTTCGGAAAAGCGACCAGCGTGGTCAGCAGGCCGATCATCCAGTAGACCATCGGGAACCAGATCACCCAGAACAGCGATTTGGCGACCTTTTTCTCATAGCGCCGCTCGATATACAGGCTGGCGACGAACTGCAGCAGGCACATCAGGCCGAGCAGCATGCCGGTGAATTCCGGTGGAAACAGGCTATGCACCGCCAGATTGTCAGGCAGCGGCATCAGGCGGCTGAGGATAAACAGCAGAATGGTGATCGCGTAGGCAAAGGCCCACAGCGTGGAGCAGGCATACTCCAGAAACAGCGGCCACATCCGGTGATGCTGCCAGTGAAACAGGCGGCGCAGATTGACCAGAAAGACTTCGGCGCCGCCCTGGGCCCAGCGCAGACGCTGCTTCCATAACCCTTTGAGGGTCTCCGGCATCAGGATCCAGCACAGCGCTCGCGGCTCGAAAAAGATGTCCCAGTGGCGGAGCTGAAGCTTCCAGCTGATATCAATATCTTCAGTGATCATATCCGGGCTCCAGTAGCCGACGTCCGCCAGCGCCTGGCGCCGGAAGGCGGCGATTACGCCGGAGACGGTAAAGACCCGGCCATAGATCCGCTGCGTCCGTTTGATAAGCCCAATGATCGACGAGAACTCCCCAACCTGAATGCGGCCGATCAGCGTGGATCGGGTGCGGATCCGCGGATTGCCGGTGACCGCCCCGACGTGCGGATAATGGATCAACGGCGCGACCAGCCAGGCCGCGGTATCCCGGTCCAGCAGGGCGTCGCCATCGATGCAGACCAGCAGATCGCCGCGGGCGGCGGCGGCGCCCGCTTTGAGCGCCACCGCTTTTCCCTGATTGGCGGCCAGATGGATCACCCGCAGCCTCGGCTCCTCCTGCGCCAGCTGCTGGAGCACCTGGGCGGTGTTGTCCGAAGAGCCGTCGTTAATCGCGATCACTTCAAGATTGGCGTAACGCTGGGCCAGCGCTGCGCTGATGGTTTCCCGGGCGTTTTTCTCCTCGTTAAAGCAGGGGATCAGGATCGAGATCAGTGGATTGCCCGGCAGCGTCGGCGGCGGGGTATCCTCCCCCCACGGCCAGTGACGTTCCAGCTGAAACCAGAAGTAGAGACCCCCGGTGATCCACAACACTGACATAAACAGCGGCCAGAAAAAGACAAAGTCGAGGATAAGCTCGCCGGTAAATACCGCTGCGACACCTAACGGCAGCCCGAATACGAGGCATAAAATGCACAATGCGATAATGCGATCAGTCATGGTCAGGGTACCACCAGGAAGAAAATTGCGGCCTGATACGAGAGATATCAGGCTGGTTGTTAATAAAATCGTCAGGGTAGTAGCCGTAGTTTTTGACGCCGTTCAGCCGCAGCAAACGCATCCAGTCCGCCAGCTGCTGGTCGGGAATGGCGTTTTGCTGGCGTCGATTCCAGTCTCTGGCCTGCAGTTCAAAGATGGTTTTCTTCAGCGCGCCCGGGTGGCGGGCGACGGCCTGCACCAGCCGCGTCAGCCAGGCCTGGCTGGCGTCGATCGGCACGGACTCCATCAGCGGCATCGCCATGGGGACCGTCCAGTCATAGGCGGCAAGGAAGTCATCCAGATTCTGCGCAAACCAGGCTTCGCTTTGCGGCTCCAGGATCGGCAGGGCGAAGAGATTACGCGCCGTTTTCACCTGCGGGCCGCGGATGGCCTGCACTGCCTGGCGTAGATCCAGAGTGAAGCGGGTCAGGGTTTGGCTTTTGAAACGCATCCATGCCTGGCGCTCTTGCGGACGTTGGGGCACCGGGGCGGCATCGTGCGCCATACCCGTCTGCCGCCAGGCGGCGACCGCCTCCGGGCTCACGTCTTCAAAATCGGTCAACACGGCGTCGTCGTGAAACAGAATCCCGCTGAAGCTGGCGTGTCGGGCCAGATCTTCGTAGATGTCGGTGATCTGCTGGCGAACCCGGGGATCCCAGGGCGACAGACGGACGTACGGCTGGCGGGCAAGTAACGCCTTCCCGGTTTGCGGATCCCAGCGCTGAACGCGCGGCAGATCTGAGGCAAGATCGAAGGCCAGCACCGGCATCCAGGCATAAACCTTCACATTGCCGCGGGTCTGCAACTGCCAGGAGACGAAGTTAAACAGGTCGGCGCGCATCGGCAGCCAGCGGTTGGGGAAATAGAGCGACTTGACCGTGCCGTCGCCCTGCGGGTCGGAGAAGGCCTGCAGAAAGACGTGGCTGATTTTCATGTCATAGACGCGCTGCACCAGCTTATCGATATTCTTTGCCTGCTGGACGGGATTGGGGTCATAGACATAGTCCAGATCCACATGCATCACCCGAACAGGATCGGCTTCCTGAATCTGGGTCACGGCGCTGGCAAAGGCCTTGAGCGACGGGTTACCGGCGATCAGCAGGCGTGGAATATTGTCCAGATCCTTCACGTTGCCCAGGCCGTCGTTCAGCGTAAACGCCAGCTGATACCCTTGCTGTTTGGCGATAGTCAGGGTGCTGCCGCTGGCGGCGCCGTAGGGCCACACCCAGGCGCGCGGCGTTTTCCCGGCAACCTCATGGATTTTCGCCGTCACTTTCTGCACGTCATCTGTCATTCGCCGGGTAAACTGCGCGTCGCTTTCATAGCGGCCGGTGGTTTTATCCCAGCCGCGGTTGGCGGCGGCAGGCTCGCGGCTGCCCTGCGGATTGGCCGGCAGACCGTAGTGCGAGGCCCAGGTGTGAGCGCCGATCTCCACCAGCGGCGAGCGGCTGAGCTCGCGCACCATCTCCCAGGTAGCGAAGCGCTCGCGCGGCGTCATCAGGCCGCCAAAATTAACGGGCTGACCAGCGGGAGTGTCCACCCAGCTGCCCACCGGTGCCCACAGCGCCGGGACGTTCCAGGCTTTAAGCAGCGGCCATACGCGGGTGTAAAAGCTGCTGTAACCATCGTCAAAACTGAGGAGAAAAGCCTTGGGCGGCAGCGACTTTAAGCCATAATGCGCATCGAGAATGTCCTGAACGCTAATCGCATGGTAGCCGTTATGCAGCAGCCAGGCGATCTGCTCATTGAGTGCGCTGGTGCGCACCGAAAGATAACGCTGGTCGGCGGCATCGTCTTCGACGTCATGGTAGGCCAGCACCAGAAAGCGATCCGCCGGCCAGGGTTGATTGGCCTCCAGTTGGGGGCGCTGCTGCGGGGCGAGGAAGGGGACTTCCTCAGCACGCACGCTGAAGATAAGGCACAGCCAGATGAGAAGCATCGGGCCGTTGCGCAGGGTCGTGTTCAGCATGGTCATCCTTAAAACCGTATATTTGCATCAAGAGTGATGGCGAGGTTGTTTTCACGTTTGCCGTCGTAGGGGCGCTTATCCCAGTTCAGCATCAGCCCGGTGTCGACGACGTTGTTCCAGCGCAGGCGCTGCCCGTAACCCAGCACCGTGATCGCCCCGGCGGCGTGATTTTTTTGCCAGTAGCTGCCGCCGCCGGCCAGTAACTGCTGGCTCCAGACGGTGTCATAGCGCTGGTAAAGCGTGTGATCGACGGCCAGCGCCGCGGTGGCGGCGAGGTCCCGTGCCGGACTGTAGTAGGCGGTGTCGGTGCGGCTATTGGCGCTGGCCGACAGACCGGGCTGCAAATCCAGCGTTAACCATGGGGTTTGCCAGAGGCGTTCTTTACCGGAGAGGGTGTACTCCTGGCGGCGGTTGCGATCGGTAAACCGGCTGGCGGCCGCGCTGAAGCGGTACTCCCGGCGTTCGTTTGGAGACCAGCGCAGCCAGCCTTCGCCGCGGTTGGCGCTGACGCCGTTGCGTAACGCGCGCAGCGGCGTCTGCTGCGAAATCCGCTCCAGTTCGCCGCCCAGCTGCCAGCGATCGCTAACGTCATGGGCGGCGGAAAGGCGGACGCCGGGCTTGTTCTCGTCGTGAAAATTGACGCTGGAGAGCTCAAGCTCGCCCCAGTAGTCGCGCGGACGCCATTCAATACCGGCAAACAGCTGGCGACGGCTGCCTTTCCCCTCTTCAAAATTGCCTTCAGCGAAGCGGTGCCCGCCGAACAACCGCCAGCTGTCGGCTAGCGGCGGGCTGTAGATCGCCGTCTCAAAACTGAGGTCGTGCGTGCCGCTCACCGGGTTGTCGGAATGCAGCCCTTTGCCAACGCTCAGGCGCAGCTCGGAGAGATGATGGATCTCGCGCGCTCTGGCCAGGCGCTGGGTGTTCAGATCCCGTGGCGAGCGGGCGACGACGTCGTCAGCCAGCAGATCCATTTGCCGCCACTCCTGCAGATCGAGGGCGACCCAGGCCTGCTGGCGCTCCAGCTGCAGGCTGGCGGGTTCCAGAGATTCCGCCGCTTTTAGCTGGCGTTCGGCTGCCCGTGGCAATCCTCTCTCCTGCAGAAGGGCGGCATAGTCTATCTGCAGGCCCTGGTTTCCAGGGGCCGTCGCCGCCAGGCGCTGCATTCGGGCTTCGGCCTGCGGCAGGTCGTTGGTAGCCGCTAAATAGTGCACGTTAAGCGACTGTGCGGTGAGCCAGTCGTCGTTCGGCTGCGGCGTTGGCGAGCCGTAGAGACGACGGATGTAGGGCGCATTCCTGGTGAGGCGGGCAACATACCGTTGCGCCGCCGGGTACTGACCGGTGTCCAGCAGAGCGTAGAAAAGCTCGTGTTCCTCATTCTGTTGGCTTGTCAGCCACGAAGGATGCTGGTGGATAAGCGTCAGCGCAGGCTCAATTTGCTTAAGGGCGATAAAAGAGGAGATGACCCAGCCGATGGCCCAGTCGGGAACGGTCTGCTGCTGGGCGATCAGGCTTTGGTATTCGCGGATGACCTGCGCGTACTCGGCGCTGGCGTACAGCGCGCCCAGACGATCAATACGCGCCCGGATGATGTCGGGCGCAGCCTGTGGGTCGGGGTGCCAGGCGGCGATCATCGCGTCATACTGCGTGAGCGCCGTGCGGGCCAGCGCGTAACGCGCCTTTTCTTCGCGGGAAGGGGTATCGGCAAGGCGCACCAGTTCGGCGGCGGCGTTCAACTGCAAGTTACGCTTTTCCGCAGGCGTCAGTTCGACGCTATTCGCCAGGCCGAGAGCAGGGGAATCAATCCGGTTGCGGGTCAGGGTCGCCATCAGGCTGGCCAGCGCGGTTTTGTTTTGCGGTTCACGATCGAGGATCTGCGTGTCCACCAACAGCTGGTCCCAGCTTTTGCCCAGCCGCAGGTAGACATAGGAGAGCGTCTGCAGGTGCGCAACGCTCGCCTGCTCCGCCACCAGGCGACGAGCTTCGCTGAGCGCCTCGCCGTCCTTGCGGGCATCGGCGAGCGTTTTGATATAGCCGATACGATAGTCGTCGCTGCCAGGGGCCTGGCTGAGTGCCTGCTGCCAGAGGGTGAGCGAGGTTTGCCACTGCTTCTGGTTGCGCAGGGCCTGCGCCGCGGCGGCGGTGCCCCGTGCGGGAAGCGGCATATAGACCTGGTAGCGTCGCCAGACTTTCACCACTTCATCGTCCTGACCGGCCCAGAGGGCCACCTGCAGCCAGTCCGCCACCTGAGAAGGGGTTAAGGCATGCCGCAGCTGGTACTGCTGAAGGTAACTGAGAAAGGGGGCGTACTGACCTTGGCGCGCTTGCAAGATTTGCTGGTCATAGAGTGAATCCGCTCCCTGAACCAGCGCCGGGAAGAGCAAAAGCAAGCCGATTGATAGCGAGAGTTTCGTGTTGCGATTAAACAATAACGTATTTGAATAAGGTGATCTTTCCATTTCTATTTGCCATATGTTCATCAAGAATCCATTGCACAACACGACCGTCCTTTGACGGTGAGTTAAAGGATGAGGATGGTCCCATTTAGCTGACTGGCACTGCAGGTGAATGACCTATTGCAAACTAATAAACATATCTCCTGTTGATGAATGAATGGGTAATTTATACCCGATACGGCAACCGATAAATATGGATAAATTATGGTCTGCGTTTTAAGATAATTCTGTAAAATCGACTTCATTCGAACGGAAGTGTTCAAGTTGATTTCTTTAACCTACTGATATAAATAAAAAAGAAAGTCAGGTGGAATTTTGTTTCAAAATGGCGGTGTGGCTTATATTTAGTTGGGGTTAGAGTTTTTTAGGCAATATTTAAGATGATTTCTGACAAAAATTCTCAATAGCAAAAAAAGCATCTTTTCTGTGGATTTTTTTTATTTATAATCAATCTGTTTATTTCCTGTCAGAACGCAAGGAGGGTTTTCACAGCCAGATTCAGATGCCGCGCTAATGATAAATCACAGGTCTCGTTATTTTCACCGCCATGCGAAGCGTTCCATAGGGGGAGGGAAAACGTCTGGTTGACGAGAATTTGTTGATTAAATGTTAAAGGGACGATTTGTGGCAACTTTAATGATATTGGTTACCCAGGATTACTATCTTTTTCAAGGTGTTAAGAATTTTTTTCCTGATATCATTCAGTTAGATTCTAGCGGAAAAGCGATTTTAGATAATGAGGTTGATGAAGTCTCTCTGCTGGTTGATAGCCGCTCGCCGCTTTGCCATTACGATTATCTCGTGCTGGCAGCGGCGAAATCCAGAAAGCGAATATGTTGTATCGTCCTCGATATGCGCCATCGGGAAGAGCATTTACTGAGCCTGAAATCGTTTTTAAACATGTCATTATCACCCGCGGATATGGCGACATTATTTGGCCTTTTTCTGGAGATGAATAGCAAGCGTCTGACCAAAGAGTGGTTTGACGATCTGCGCTTAAGTTTGTCTGAACAGTTAATGTTACGTTTACTCATGGCGGGGATGACCATGGAGGAGGTGGCCGTCAATCTCAATACGTCACTAAAAAGCCTTTACCGCAAGCGTACTGCGCTTTATGAGCGGTTGGGGTTAGATAATTTTAATGAAGCTTGCTTATTTATCTTTCGAAATAAGCTGCTGGAGCAGACCGAACGTTCGTTATGAAGCTTCGCTGTACAGAGAATGGATGTTATCGCAAGGTATTTGTTGACGAAAATATAATAAATTAAATAGATATTGATAGGTACAACCGTCGATACCCGGCGGTATCGATGATGGCATTCGGCATATAATTCTGGAGCTCTTTGGAAGTATTTACCGCCAATGCGGTTTGCTATGCACAGCGATTATTATAATGAATATATTCCTTGCGCCGCACAGGAATAGTTTTGTCATAAATTAACACTACCATGGTATTCCGACTCACGCGTCGGAATACCATGAGATATCGTGAAAGCATCAGAGGAGCGAGGTGGATGAGAATAAGGGACAGTATTGCTGAGCGATTAGAGGCATGCGGGCTCTACCGTCGGGCGGCATCCAGATGGATTGAGGTGATGCAGCGTTGTCTGGACGATGAGGACCGAGAGTGGATCCGTCACCATCGCAATCAGTGTCTGAAAAAGGCGCAACGTCCGCCGGCGCCGAAAGAGGAGTTTGCCGACCTCCACCAGGCGGCGAAAGAGACTCAATATCGTATGGGCATTGCGAAGCCCTATGGCGAAGCATTCAGGCTGCCCGGCAAAGGGAAAACGGCCGCCGAGTAATGCCTTTCTTCACGACGTTTGCCTGACGGCTTCGCCTTATCCGGCCTGCGGGTCCTCCACAGGTTCAAACAGCGTAGGCCCGCGCAAGCGCAGCGCCGCCGGGCGATACACATCAGACACCGTACCCGCGGTTGTGCCGGATGGCGGCATAAATGCCTTATCCGGCCTACGGGTCCCCCACAGGTTCAAACAGCGCCGGCCCGCGCAAGCGCAGCGCCGCCGGGTGATACACATCAGACGCCGTACCTGCGGTTGTGCCGGATGGCGGCATAAATGCCTTATCCGGCCTACGAGTCCTCTGCTGGTTCAAACAGCGTAGGCCCGCGCAAGCGCAGCGCCGCCGGGCAGCGGGTGATAGAACGGAGTTCGATGAAGAGTCCGGATGCAGAAAAGCAAAAACCCGCCTTTTAGGCGGGTTCTTTAAATAGTGGTGCCCGGACTCGGACTAACGCCGCAGGCGTTGAACAGCGCGCTTGCCGCGCTGGCCCCGAAGGGGTGAGCCGCTGTGCGGCGAATAATCGAACGGAGTTCGATGAAGAGTCCGGATGCAGAAAAGCAAAAACCCGCCTTTTGGGCGGGTTCTTTAAATAGTGGTGCCCGGACTCGGAATCGAACCAAGGACACGGGGATTTTCAATCCCCTGCTCTACCGACTGAGCTATCCGGGCAACGGGGCGCATTAAACCGTAATCCGCCCACCCCGTCAACCAAATTTCTTAAATTACTTATCGATTGCTTATCTTTGCGGCAATTCTGCGTTCAAAGGCGCGTTTTGGCTTAACTTCACTGCATGCCGTTATCGCCCTCGCGGCTTTTCCAGCCGCTGGTAATGGCGATAACGTGGCGTAGTCCGGAGATGAGATAATCGCCAATGACCTCCTCGTCCTCACGCGGCGAGCTCAGGGTAATTTCCGCATCCACGCCGTGGCGATAGGCGCCATGATGGCTGAAAATGGTGCCGATATAACACTTCCCGTTCAGCCAGACCGGAATATAGGCCACCGTCTCATAGATATAGTTAACGGCGACGCCGCTGTAGTAGTTATCCGCCTCGTCAGCGGAGGTGCCCGGCGGGATGGGGCAGATCGGCGCGTCGTTGTCGCTGGCGGGTCTGTCTTTCAGCAGGCTGCCCTGCATTACCTCCAGCGAGCGCAGCAGGTCCGCTTTATCGCCGTCGCTCAGGCTGGGGGTCAGCGGCTGGTCTTTCTCCGGGGAGCGGATGCTGTTCAGCGTATAGCGATAGCGAACCGTCACCGCGGGCGTCTGGCTGGTGGTGCTGAACGGGCGTAGCAGGTAGAGGTTATCTTCGCCAAACTGGCCGTTGTACCACAGGGCATACACCTGGCCGTTGATTTTGACCCAGTGGTTCCACTGGTTAGCCCCGCGGCCATTAATGGAAAAGAGGGCGCCGGGCACCCCGGCATCGAAATCATCACCATTATCACTGTCGCTGCCGTTGACGGCGGCAAAATCATCATCACCTCGCTTGAGCACCCCGGTGTAGCTGAAGAGCCCGGTGCCGCCCACATAGCTGTCGATAATCAGGTCGCGTTTGCCGTCGCCGTCGAGGTCGATAAGGGTAAAGCTGACTTTGCCGTTTTCTGAATCCGCGCTAATCGAGGAGCGCAGAAACGCCTGCCACTCATCATCGCTGATATCCGGGGACGGTTTACTGGTCGTGATCAGCGTATCGTCGGCGTAAGTGAGCGTGAAGTCGGTAATATGGCCGGTTAACGGAAACTGCTCGGCGACCTTATTCAGAGACAATTCTGGATCGCTTTTTTGCGCTTTCAACACTGCGTTATACAACGTGCGCAGAGCCAGGTTATCCGCCTCTTTCTGCTGCCTGGGGATCACCTGGCTGACAAAGGTCGGCAGCATCCAAGTGCCACCCGGGGTAATTTCCCGACACATACCGGTGCTGTACTTCAGGCTGGGGGTAAAGGTTTTACCATCCCAAACGCGCGTCTCGCCGGTGACGCAGTCGGCCATGCCCCGTTCTTTGTGCAAAAAGACGATAGCGCCGTCGGCGTAGCTGGAGGCCTCGGTAGTGAGCAGCCGCGGTTTGCTCAACTGGGCGTTATCGACCAGCCACAGGGCATAACCGTCGTTATAGGGCGCTCGCCAGCAGAGCGCCTGCGCCAGAGAATGGGTTTTATCCAGCGCGGTCAGCGTGATCTGGCGATCTGCCGCCGGAATGGCCTGATTCTGCCAGTCGTCGCAGCGCTGGTTCAGCAGCGGCGTCAGGATGGGCAGCAGTTTCTGGCGCTGAAGCATACTCAACGGCACTGGCTGCGCGTTATGGAGAACCGGGGCGGCGATAATTTCCGGGGCGGGAGTGGCTGGCAAAATGGCATCGTCGCCGGCATCGCCTTTATCCAGCAGCGCATCGGCGGTGCCGGTGCGTCGCTGAAACGCATCCATTTTACCCAGCACCTCGCGGCTGCCGGCGCTGGAAAGCGGCAGGTGCTGGCCGTTAAGGGTGAATTCGATTTTGCGCTGATTCGTTAACGCCTGTAGCAGGGCGGTGGTCTGATCGCTGTCGAGGCGAAAGTGGCTGTCGTCGAGAGCGTCCAGCGCGCCAAAATCCCGGTCGTCGATCAGCAGGCTGGCGGTGGAGTCGGCGGGGATATCGTGCTCGATTTGCGCAAAGGTTACCGTGGCGGTGAGGTGCTGTTCGCTGCCCGCGTTGCGGGTCAACAGCACGCTGACCTCACCCATGCGGACGCCGTAACCCGCCGCCCGGCAGGCGCCGGTATTATCGCAGGCGAGCTCCCAGTCTTTTTGTGCAAAGGAAAAACCTTGCAGGGGAGCCGCCAGCAGGGGCGTAGAGCAGAGGCCCAGCCAGGCAGCCCAGAAGAACGCGCGCATATCAATCCCTGTCAGCAATCAGTGAGGGGGAAATTATAGGCGCGACGTGGCGGTTAGGATATCAGAATCAGGTCAAGGCGCCGCCCATACGGCACTGGGCGAAGCGTAGAATATCTTCAGCCAGCCGCCGGGCGGTATCCACATCCGTCTGGCTACGTTTGACCAGCAGACGGCTCAGACAGCCCTCGACAATCAGCTCCATCTGCTTGGCGACCATTTCCGGGTCATCCACCTCCAGCTGAGTCAGCAGCTCGTGAGTGTAGGCCAGCGAAGCCTGCTTCTGCTGTTCCGCCAGCTGGTGAATGGGGTGCTGAGGATCCGGGTAGAAGGTGCAGGCGGCGATAAACAGGCAGCCCGGGTACCGCTGGTTGCTTACGCAGGTGGTGAGTGCGGCATAGCGTGCCAGCAGCTTTTGCTCTGCGCTTAAGGTCTCGTCCAGCAGGAGCTGACGACGCCAGGCATCCACCTGCTGGCTCAGATAGCGAAGCGCGTCGTACAGCAGCGCTTCGCGGTCAGGCCAGAAGCGTTTCAGGTCGCTCGTCGGGCAGGACACGCGCTCAGCGACCATCTCCAGCGACGTGTTGGCGATACCTTCAATTTCAAGAATCTTAATGGCTTCTGCCAGGACGTCTTCACGTAGCACGGTGTTCTCCTCCATCTTTCCTCCTAAAGTGTCGCTCACGCTTGCCAATCGCGCAAATGGGCGCTGAATGCCGCGGCATCCATAAAGCCGGTGACTCGCCGCTCAGGCTGTTCCTGACCCTCAGCGTTGAAGAACAGGATCGTCGGCAGACCCAGCACCTGCAGGTGTCTCAGCAGCGCGACGTCTTGCGGGCTGTTCTTCGTCACATCAACCTGTAATAACACGGTGCCTTTCAGCGCCTGCTGCACGTCAGGTGAACTAAAGGTGTATTTTTCAAACTCTTTGCAGGCCACGCACCAGTCGGCGTAGAGATCGAGCATCACCGGTTGACCTTTCGCCTGCGCCAGCGCCTGGTCAAGCTCGGCCACCGAGCTGACGCGGGTGAAGGCCAGGTGCGCCTGCTGCTCGACCGCCGGGGCGCCAAACGCCCAGTCCTGCAGAGGCCGCGCGCTGACCAGCGCGGCGGCAAGCAGAATGATCTGTACCAGCCGCATCCACGGCCGGGTAGCGCCCAGCGAGGTGATAAACGCCCAGCTGAAGAAGGCGACACCGAGCATTGACCACAGCCGTAACCCCCACTGGTCGCCGAATATGCGTTCCAGCAGGAAGACGGGCAGGGCAAGGATCACAAACCCGAAGGCGGTTTTCACATGGCTCATCCACGGGCCGCTTTTCGGCAGCAGGCGATTGCCAAACACGGTCACAAGGATCAACGGCAGACCCATGCCCAGCGCGTAAAGGTACAGCGTGCCGCCGCCCAGCCACAGATTACCGCTCTGGGCGATATACAACAGAATGGCGCTTAGCGGCGCGGTAGTGCAGGGGGAGCAGATCAGCCCGGCAATAGCGCCCATCGCAAAGACCCCGCCGGGCGAGCCGCCCTGGCGCTTATTGCTGAGCAGCGTCAGCCGGGTCTGCAGCGACGACGGCAGCTGCAGCGTGAACAGGCCGAACATGGAGAGCGCCAGCAGTATAAACACCGCCGACAGGCCGACCAGGACATATGGGTGCTGCAGGGCCGCCTGGAACTGCAGCCCGGCGGCGGCTACCACCAACCCCAGCGCGGTATAGGTCAGGGCCATCCCCTGGACGTAAATAAAGGCCAGCAGCAGGGCGCGCGCGGTGGAAAGCCGCTGTTTTCCGCCCAGCACGATGCCCGAAATCAGCGGGTACATCGGCAGCACGCAGGGGGTGAAGGCGATACCAATGCCAATCAGCAGCGCCCACAGGGCGGTGAAGGGCAGACGAGCGGGGACGTCTGCTGGCGGCGCCATGGCAGGCGCCTGCGGCACGGCGTTCTCCTCCATCGGGCGCGGTTCAACCGGCAGCGGCGGATTGAAGGCCGGACGATGGTTCAGCGACGACACGGGCGCGGCGGCGGTTGGCTGAGCGTCGTTTGAGGCCGCCCGCACGGCGCTCAGCGGGATCACTTTAGTCTCCGGCGGATAACAGAATCCGGCATCGGCGCAGCCCTGCCAGGTGACGGTGAGAGTAGCCTCTTTGTCCGCCTCCTTCACCGTCACCGGCACGGTCAGGCGTTGGCGAAAGATCTCGCTTTTGCCGTAAAACTCATCTTCATGCCACTCTCCCGCCGGCAGCGCCGGTTCGTCGATCGTCGCCCCGGCGGCGCTGAAGGTAAACTGTTGACGATAAAGATAATAACCATCCTTGATTTGCCAGCTCAGGTTGACGTCATGCTGTTGCTGCTGAAAGTCAAAGGCGAAAGCTTGATCAGCAGGCACGAAGTTCGAGCGCCCCGGCGCGTCGAATAACCCGGCGGTGGCTGATGTGCTGCACAGCAGCAGGATCAGCGTAATGATGCGGTAAGCCATGAGAGGTAATCGTTGTCTCCATGCGTGACGGGTAGAACCAGCAGTTCTGGGGTTTGATACGGGTGGTGTGACTTCAGGCAGTCCAGCAGCGCCTGCTGATGGGCAAGGTCAGTTTTGAGTAGCATCTGCACTTCATACTCCTGCTCGAGTTTCCCTTCCCAGTAATACAGAGAGGTAGCCCCCGGCAGCAGCGTGGCGCAGGCTGCCACCTTTTCCGCCAGCGCTTTTGCCGCCAGATCCTGGGCGGTCGCTTCGTCCGGCGCGGTACAGAGCACAACAACAGCATCAGGCGTAGTCATCATGAACCTCGTATCAGCGAAAAGAGGCACTATAACACGCAAGATGCGGGGATATTAACGTAACGAGCGGGGAAAGTGAGGGCAACGGAAGGCGGGCCCGTAGTGGGCCCGCCGCCAGCGGTATTTACAGCATAATCCCGCCAAAGATAAAGCCGAGGATCACGCACAGCGTGATAGCGATAACGCCGGGGATCAGGAAGGCGTGGTTAAAGACATATTTACCAATGCGGGTTGAGCCGGTGTCGTCCATCTCTACCGCCGCCAGCAGGGTTGGGTAGGTCGGCAGAACGAACAGCGCCGAGACCGCGGCAAACGAGGCGATAGCCGTCAGCGGGCTGACGCCCAGCAGCAGCGCGGCAGGCATCAACGCCTTGGTGGTGGCTGCCTGCGAGTAGAGCAGCGTGGCGGCGAAAAACAGTACCACCGCCAGCAGCCATGGGTAATTGTGCAGCAGATCGCCGGCCACGGCCTGGATGTCGCTGATATGCGCTTTAACGAAGGTATCTCCCAGCCAGGCGACGCCGAGGACGCAGACGCAGGCGCTCATCCCGGACTTAAAGGTGCTGGCGTTGAGCACTTCGCCGGTGTCGATTTTACAGGTGATGCTAATCAGGGTGGCGATGGTCAGCATAAATACCACGATCGCCTCGTTACGCGGCAGCACCGGGTTCTTAATCAGGCCGACGGTATCGCTGATGGCCGTGGCGTAGAACATCACCGCCACGATGCCGATCAAAAACAGCAGAACGGAACGTTTGGCGTGCGGCTGCAGCTCAAATACCTGGCTGCCGCGCAGTCTGACTTCCCCCTTGGCCAGCCGCTCCTGGTAAACCGGATCGTCTTTCAGTTCGCAGCCGAGGAAGTTGCAGACGATAGCGGTGAGCATCACCGCCAGCAGCGTGACCGGAATACAGATGGCCAGCAGCGTCAAATAGCTAACGCCCAGCGGTTCAAGGATACCAGCGAAAAAGACCACTGCGGCGGAAATGGGCGAGGCGGTGATCGCTATCTGGGAGGCCACCACCGCAATCGACAGTGGACGAGACGGACGAATGCCTTGCTCTTTGGCAACTTCGGTGATCACCGGCAGCGTGGAGAAGGCGGTATGGCCGGTGCCAGCGAGCACGGTCATAAACCAGGTCACCAGCGGGGCAAGGAAGGTAATGTACTTCGGGTGGCGGCGCAGCATCCGTTCGGCGAGGCTGACCAGGTAATCCATCCCGCCGGCGACCTGCATGGCGGCGATAGCGGCAATCACCGCCATAATGATTTCAATAACGTCGAAGGGGATCGCACCCGGTTTAATTTGAAAAATAAGCGTCAGGACAAGGACGCCAAGGCCACCGGCAAAGCCGATACCGATGCCGCCGAGCCGGGCGCCGAGATAAATCGCCAGCAGGACAATAACCAGTTCTGCACCAAACATATATGCCTTCCTTGTTTTTTAACAAGTTGATATTGAATTGTTGTATTTTAGTAAAACCAAAAAGCAAAAAAGGCATGTCATCGCTGACATGCCTTTGAATGACTAACCTGAAAGATTACTGTTCGCTTTCATCGGTATAACGCTTTGCTTTATAAGCGGGATGCATCAGGTTTTGCGCAGAGAAAATATCATCCAACTCCGCCGCCGTCAGCAGTCCGCGCTCCAGCACCACTTCCCGTACGCTCTTGCCGGTTTCGGCACAGATCTTGCCGACGATATCGCCATTGTGGTGGCCGATAAACGGGTTGAGGTAGGTGACGATGCCGATGGAGTTGTAGACGTAGCCTTCACATACCGCTTTATTGGCGGTGATGCCGTTAACGCATTTCTCCAGCAGGTTGTAGCAGGCGTTGGTCAGGATATGAATCGACTCGAACATCGCCTGGCCGATTACCGGCTCCATCACGTTCAACTGCAGCTGACCGGCTTCGGAGGCCATGGTCACAGTGGTATCGTTGCCGATAACTTTGAAGCAGACCTGGTTGACCACCTCCGGCACCACCGGGTTAACCTTCGCCGGCATGATTGAAGAGCCAGCCTGCAGCTCAGGCAGGTTGATTTCGTTGAGGCCCGCGCGCGGACCGGAAGAGAGCAGGCGCAGGTCGTTACAGATCTTGGAAAGTTTCACCGCCAGGCGTTTCAGCGAGCTGTGAACCATAACGTACGCTCCGCAGTCCGAGGTGGCTTCAATCAGATCTTCCGCCGGGACGACCGGTAAGTTGCTTACTTCAGCCAGCTTCTGCACCGCCAGCTGTTGATAGCCGTCCGGGGTGTTGAGGCGAGTACCAATGGCGGTGGCGCCGAGGTTCACCTCCAGCAGCAGCTCCGCAGTGCGCAGAATGCTTTTGGTCTCTTCATTAAGCAGCACATTGAAGGCATGGAACTCCTGGCCGAGGGTCATCGGCACCGCGTCCTGCAGCTGGGTGCGGCCCATTTTGAGGATGTCCTGGAACTCCACGGCTTTCGCCTGGAAGCCTTCGCCCAGCTGTTTAATCGCATCGATTAACTTAAGGATGGAGGCATACACCGCAATGCGGAACCCGGTGGGGTAAGCATCGTTGGTGGACTGGCATTTGTTGACGTGATCGTTTGGGTTCAGGTACTGGTATTCGCCTTTCTGGTGGCCCATCAGCTCAAGGCCAATGTTCGCCAGGACTTCGTTGGTGTTCATGTTTACGGAGGTACCGGCCCCGCCCTGGAAGACATCGACCGGGAACTGGTCCATGCATTTGCCGTTATTCAGGACTTCGTCACAGGCGGCGATAATCGCATTTGCCGCGCTTTTGGGAATGGTCTGCAGCTCCTTGTTCGCCAGCGCGGCGGCTTTCTTAACCATGACCATGCCGCGCACGAATTCTGGTATGTCGCTGATTTTGCTGTTGCTAATGTAGAAGTTTTCAATCGCTCGCAGAGTATGAACGCCGTAGTAAGCGTCCGCGGGAACTTCCCTGGTGCCCAACAGATCTTCTTCGATACGAATGTTGTTTAACATGTGAACCTTCTTTTCAAGCTGCCAATGAATTCACCAAACACACAGAATATCCAGTATTCAGTATATTTTCTGGCCGACGATTATTTCCTTAACCGGCCCGGTGCCCAAGATCATATGCTGATGATAGCGAATATCAGTAAGCTTGATCACTTATTACATTGCGGGTATGAGAAGATTTATTAATCTGTGAAATGGGTCACCGCTTTCTTATTCCTGAGAAAAATAAGCCTTTCCGCTGATTGAAAAGCCGCTCAGCATCCCCATGTTAGTGGGATGCGATCAGCAAATTGATGATTACGGGCGCTGAACGCAGCGCCCGTTGATGAAGGAGACGCCGGTGCGTTGGATTCCGTTTATTGCCTTTTTTCTTTACGTTTACATTGAGATATCGATCTTTATCCAGGTTGCGCACGTGCTGGGCGTCTTTATGACCCTGATCCTGGTGATCTTTAGCTCGGTGGTAGGGATGTCGCTGGTGCGTAACCAGGGCTTCAAAAACTTCCTGCTGATGCAGCAGAAGATGGCCGCGGGCGAGAGCCCGGCGGCGGAGATGATCAAGAGCGTATCGCTGATTATCGCTGGTCTGCTGCTGTTGCTCCCGGGGTTCTTTACCGACTTCCTCGGCCTGCTGCTATTGCTGCCGCCGGTGCAAAAGCATTTGACGATGAAGCTGATGCCGCACCTGCGCTTCAGCCGGATGCCGGGCGGTGGCTTTAGCGCCGGTACTGGCGGCGGAGAGACCTTCGAAGGGGAATTCCAGCGCAAAGATGAGCAGCGCGACCGTCTGGACCATAAGGACGATCGCCGCGATTAACATCCCCCCGGCCCGGTCAGCAGATGCGACCGGGCCGCTTTCTTTGCAGGCCTACACGCTTCCCGTCGCCAGCTTGCGCCTGGGTAAAAACAGCCACAGCCCCGCCAGCATCACCAGCGCGTACAGGCTTTTCCAGCCGACCATCGCCAGCAGCAGCAGACAGAGAATGCTGCCCACCACTGCCAATAGCCGATAGCGACCGCGCAGCAAACGACAACCCGCCAGCATGCACAGCAGATAGATCATGATGAAAATGCCATTGGCGTAAACGATCAGCGCGTCCAGATTGATATCGAGCAGATAGATGCCAAGTGTGCTAACTACGCAGGATCCCAGCACGGCGTTGAGGGCGTTGCGCGGGATCTGCCGTGGCGACAGCCTTGCGAGGTAGCTGTGTGGCTTATGCTGCGCTTGCGACCAGACCAGGCGGGCAAAGCTTTGAATATAGATGTTGAGGCTGGCGAAACAGGCGAGATAGCCGATGACGCAGGCTACCCACAGCGCTTCGACGCCGAACAGACGGACCACGATATTCGGTAATGACGCCGCCGCCGCCATCTCCTCGCCAAAGGCGTGGAAGTGCAGCACCAGCACGGTGCAGGCCCAGTAGACCGAGCCGGCAAGCAGCAGGCCTATCATCAGCGCCCTGGGGAAATCACGCTCGGGATGTTTAAACTCCGAGGCGAGATGCGCGAAGGCTTCCAGACCGACAAAGCACCAGAACATCACCGACAGCGCCGAAAAGAGCTGCCCGCGGTCAATCTCCGCCGGGGCCGGGAAGGGGATCTGCGCCGGGCTTATCCCGCCGCGCCACCAGACTACGACGATCAGCGCCACAATCAGTACGGCAACCAACGTCTGCAGGTTGGCGCTGGAGCTGGCGCCACGCGAACCGACCCACCAGACGATGGCCAGGGTGCCCAGCTCCGCCAGCAGCAGCTGCGCATCATGCCAGCCGAACAGCGCCTGGCCAAAACCGGTGGCGATGTGCAGGGCGGCGGGGAGTCCGACCGGGATAACCGATAAAAACAGCCAGCCGGTGACGCTGGCCAGACGTGGCCCAAAGGCCATATCGACAAAGTGGGCCACGCCGCCCGCGCTGGGAAAATGGCGGCCCAGCAGGGCGAAGACGATGGCAATCGGGAAAACAAGGAGAATGAGCAGCGGCCATGCCCACAGGCTGTTATCGCCAGCGACCAGCGCCGCCAGCGCCGGGACGGCGAAGACGCCGGTACCCAGCAATGAGGTGGAAAGCAACCCAACTCCCTGTCCCAGCCCTAACTCCTGTTTTAAACCACCCATGATTCAATCCTGCGCCAGTGAAAAAAAAGAGAGTATCACAATCGCTTTTCCTTATGACCGATTGCCTGACATGGCCGCTTTTTGTGCGCCAGCGCAAAGGTAAAAATTTTTTTTAATTTTGCCCTTGAAGCCGTAAATGGCCATCCCCATCTCTCTCTGCACTAGCCGGTAAACCGCGTTCGGCCCGGCGTCACCCATAACTGATAATGACTTTCTCGAAGGAGAGCTATCAATGAGTATTCGTCCGTTACATGATCGTGTGATCGTCAAACGTAAAGAAGTTGAAACCAAATCTGCGGGCGGCATCGTTCTGACCGGTTCTGCAGCAGCTAAGTCAACTCGTGGCGAAATCATCGCTGTCGGTAAAGGCCGCATCCTGGAAAACGGGACCGTGCAGCCGCTGGACGTTAAAGTTGGTGACATCGTGATTTTCAACGATGGCTACGGCGTGAAGACTGAAAAGATCGACAACGAAGAAGTACTGATCATGTCCGAAAGCGACATCCTGGCAATTGTTGAAGCTTAATTCGCACGACCCTGAACGAATTTGAGGAATAAAAGAAATGGCAGCAAAAGACGTAAAATTCGGTAACGACGCTCGTGTAAAAATGCTGCGCGGCGTAAACGTACTGGCAGATGCAGTTAAAGTGACCCTGGGCCCGAAAGGCCGTAACGTGGTTCTGGACAAATCCTTCGGCGCGCCGACCATCACCAAAGATGGTGTTTCCGTTGCACGTGAAATCGAACTGGAAGACAAGTTCGAAAACATGGGCGCGCAGATGGTGAAAGAAGTTGCCTCTAAAGCGAACGACGCAGCAGGCGACGGCACCACCACCGCAACCGTACTGGCTCAGGCTATCGTGAACGAAGGTCTGAAAGCTGTTGCTGCAGGCATGAACCCGATGGATCTGAAACGCGGTATCGACAAAGCGGTACTGGCTGCAGTAGAAGAGCTGAAAGCGCTGTCCGTTCCGTGCTCTGACTCCAAAGCTATCGCTCAGGTAGGTACCATCTCCGCTAACTCCGACGAAACCGTTGGTAAACTGATCGCGGAAGCGATGGATAAAGTTGGTAAAGAAGGCGTGATCACCGTTGAAGACGGTACCGGTCTGGAAGACGAACTGGACGTAGTTGAAGGTATGCAGTTCGACCGCGGCTACCTGTCTCCGTACTTCATCAACAAGCCGGACACCGGTGCCGTTGAGCTGGAAAGCCCGTTCATCCTGCTGGCTGACAAAAAAATCTCCAACATCCGCGAAATGCTGCCGGTTCTGGAAGCCGTAGCGAAAGCTGGCAAACCGCTGGTCATCATCGCTGAAGACGTTGAAGGCGAAGCGCTGGCGACCCTGGTGGTTAACACCATGCGCGGCATCGTTAAAGTGGCTGCGGTGAAAGCACCGGGCTTCGGCGACCGTCGTAAAGCTATGCTGCAGGACATCGCTACTCTGACTGGCGGTACCGTTATCTCTGAAGAGATCGGTATGGAGCTGGAAAAAGCGACTCTGGAAGACCTGGGCCAGGCGAAACGCGTGGTTATCAACAAAGACACCACCACCATCATCGATGGCGTTGGCGAAGAATCCGCAATCCAGGGCCGCGTAGCTCAGATCCGTAAGCAGATCGAAGAAGCGACCTCCGACTACGATCGTGAAAAACTGCAGGAACGTGTCGCTAAACTGGCTGGCGGCGTAGCAGTAATCAAAGTCGGTGCGGCTACCGAAGTTGAAATGAAAGAGAAAAAAGCACGCGTCGACGACGCCCTGCACGCAACCCGTGCTGCGGTTGAAGAAGGCGTGGTGGCTGGCGGCGGCGTAGCGCTGGTTCGCGTTGCGGCGAAACTCGCTGGCCTGACCGGTCAGAACGAAGATCAGAACGTCGGTATCAAAGTTGCGCTGCGCGCAATGGAAGCGCCGCTGCGTCAGATCGTGTCCAACGCCGGTGAAGAGCCGTCTGTTGTGGCAAACAACGTGAAAGCTGGCGACGGTAACTACGGTTACAACGCAGCAACTGAAGAATACGGCAACATGATCGACTTCGGTATCCTGGACCCAACCAAAGTCACCCGTTCTGCACTGCAGTACGCGGCTTCCGTGGCTGGCCTGATGATTACCACCGAGTGCATGGTGACCGACCTGCCGAAAGGCGACGCGCCTGACTTAGGTGCTGCTGGCGGTATGGGCGGCATGGGCGGTATGGGCGGCATGATGTAATCGTGCGCTCTACGGCATAAAAAAGCAGAAACCCCTGGCCAGCAATGGCTGGGGGTTTTTCTTTTGGCGCGCTTTTTAGTATAAGGCTTATACATAAAAATCATTTAAGCTGCATCAGAGCGGCAAGCACCTCTGTTTCGGGCGTGAACTGACAAGCGCGACCGGGGAGGAAATGAACGCGGCTCATGCCGACGCAGTTTGAAGGATGACAGATTTACATCCGGGCCAGTGCGTCCAGCTCATCGATCATGGGGAATAACATGCAGGTAAAATATTTAGCAGGGATTGTCGGCGCAGCCTTACTGTTGGCAGGTTGCAGTTCCAGCAATGAATTAACCTCTGCCGGCCAGAATGTGCGCTTCGTGCAGGAGAAGCCGGGCGCAGAGTGTCAGCTGTTAGGGACCGCGACGGGTAAACAGAGCAACTGGCTCTCCGGCCAGAATGGCGATGAGGGTGGTTCCATGCGCGGTGCGGCAAACGCCCTGCGCAACCAGGCGGCAGCGATGGGCGGCAACGTGATTTACGGCGTCAGCAGCCCGACGCAAAACCTGCTGTCGAGCTTTGTGCCTACCGACAGCGAAATGAACGGCCAGGTTTATAAGTGCCCGAACTGATGCGTGACGCCTCTCTCCGCGAGCGCAGAGAGAGGCGTGGTCGTTAGATGAGGATCAGGCGCTAAGCTCCGCTTTCTTTTCAAGGTAGAAGGCGTGTAGGGGACGCAGGCATTCTTCCAGACTGAGCATTCTTCCCGGCTGGGAAGGGATGATAGTACTGAAGATCTGGCATGGCGCCAGCTCCGCGTGCATCGCCTTGAGCTTGGGGCTTTTCTCGATAATCCGCGTCACAACGTTGTTTTCCAGTTCCGACAAATGCGGCGCGCTGGTTTTCACCACCGCCCCGGAGACAATTTTCTTGCCTTCGTCTGTCTCGCAGCAGTACAGCACGCCCAGATAATGAGAAAATAGGTTTAGCTTCCAGTCTTCCTGAGTGTGTTGCTGGTAGTCAATATTCGGCTGGGTAGTCAAGTCGACAGTGTAGCACATTAAAAAATCCATATTTGAACTTAAATACTTCAAAACCTCTTGATCATTGATTGTTTTCAATGCTTGTTGAACACCCGCGAGTAATGCCTCTACCTGCCTGTCTTCAATACATAATGTGCAGATTTGCTCATTCTGGAGAACCAGAATGAGAGTCGATTCAGTCTCGCCTGGTTTAAGCGTAATCGACATAATACGCCGCTCAGGATTCGGCTGCTGAATCTCCGCCATCTCTACGGCAGGGATGTTAGCGATCAGCGATTCATTATAAGCGATAAGCTCTTCTTTATAGGTTTCCCCTTGTTCGTGTAATCGCTTATACGTCACAAGCAGACGATTTTGAAGTATGAGAAGAAGATCGAGTAGTATGGGCGCTTGTAGATAGTATTGCTGACAGGGGCCATTTTGCTGCTTTATTTTTAACAGCAGCGCCAGAAAGCGGTCTTCAAAGGTAATACCTGCAGTATTAAATCCAATAAACGTTCCTTGCATAAGTTTCTCCTTTTAAGCTGGCGAGAGGGTCTTTGTCTGCGACAGGTCGATAACGCGATCGGCAGAGGCAATCGTCGATGGCCGGTGAGCGACAATAATCCTGGTGATGCTTAATGCTGAAATAGACTGATTTATCACCGACTCATTTTTTAAGTCGAGATGGCTGGTTGCCTCATCCATAAAAAGAATACTTGGTCTACGATAAAGAGCGCGAGCGATCAGAATACGCTGCTTTTGCCCACCTGAAATTCCCAGTCCTAGCTCGCCGACTATGGTTTCATAGCCCATCGGCATCTTGATGATCTCATCGTGAATATTGCAGCGTTTGGCGCATTCCATCACAAAATCAATATCGGCGTTATCTTCGAAGCCGCTGATATTATCGATAAGCGACCCAGAGAAAAGGCGGTCCTCTTGCAGTACGCAGGCGATACCAAGACGATAATTATTGAGACCAATTTTGGTGATATCGAGATTATCGGCTAACACATCACCGCTGGTGGGCGACAACAGACCGCACATCACTTTTAATAACGTAGTTTTACCGACGCCTGAAGGGCCGACAAGTGCTACGGACTCACCGGGTTCTACGGTTATATTTAAATTAGAAAAGATCGGCTGAGAAAACGGATCATATTGATAGCACAAATTTTTGACTTCCAGTTTGGCACCCGAGTCTGCAGAAAAAACCTCTCTTGTGGGAAGCTCCTGTTCCGGTTCGCTGAAAACGATCTCTGACAGACGTTCGTTATGTAGGGAGAGCATTCGCAGTTGCATACAAAGATCGACCAAACTAGAAGCGCGTTGTGAAAATTGACCACGATAGGCGTTAAACGCCATAAACATACCAAGGGTCATATTATTATCAATAACCATAATCGCGCCAAGCCAGAGCACGGCGACCTGATCGATAGCAGTAATGAAGGTATTGATCCCACTAAATAGCATATCGAAACGAGTTTGTTTGATTCCAGCGTTGCAGGCTTCGATATTTATATTAAGCCAATGCTGGGACCGACGTTCTTTCAAGTTTAATGCCTTGATGGTCGAGATACCGTACAATGACTCCATAAAATGCGAACTGGAGCGAGCACCTTTGATTACCTGCTCTTCTGCTACACGACGATAGAATCGATAAGTTGCAAAACGCATAATTGCGTAGCATAAAGTAAAGCCAACTACGACCCAAGTTAGCCAGCCACCATACAAAGTTAGCATGATCAGCAGACCGATGGTCATGATTGAGTCAATAATGCCGCTGACGATACTGTTAGTAAACGTCGAGCGAATGGTATCCAAAGAGGAAAAACGCGACTGGATATCTCCTAAATGACGCTTTTCAAAAAAGGATAGTGGCAGACTGGCCAGATGATCGAAAAGCGTGGTTTTCCACTGGATACTTGTCAGGGTATTCAGCGTTAAGGACGTCCAGGCGCGGAGCATACTGATGAAGGTGCGAAATAGTGTAAAAAAGACCAGGCCAATGCATATAACTGATAGCAGGCTTTGGTCGTGCGCCATAATCACATGGTCGGTAACCAGTTGAGTACCTATCGGGAGTAGTAAGCCGATGGCTTCCACGACCACGGAGAAGGCAAAAATTTTCAGCAGCGCTGATTTTAAGCCTACTATATTGCGCATTAGATCCAGCAGACGAAGGCGGGACTTAGCCTTTTCCTGCTGGAAGTTCTGATCGGGCCAAAGCTCTAAGGCAACGCCAGTAAAATAATTGGACATCTCCTGGATGCCGATAATACGCTTACCCAGCGCTGGATCGTGTACGATAAAGCTGGATTTGCGAACTTTAGTCAGCACCACATAGTGGTTCATGCCCCAGTGGAGTACACAGGGCAACTTGAGCTGGCGTATTTCATCCAAGTCTAACGACAGCGCACGGCTTTTTAACCCAGCATGCTCCGCTGTTTTGCTTAAGGACATCAGTGTCACGCCCTGTGAAGGACTACCAAAACGCTGCCGGAAATTAAACAGGTCAATATCCAAGCCGTAATGACCACAAACCATGGCCAGACAGGCAATGCCGCACTCAGCGGCTTCCGATTGCAATATAACTGGCGTTTTCTTTAGGAGAGAAAAGTTAACTTTCGCGATGATCTTTTCAAATAGTTCATTAGTCATTGACAGGGCCGCTCACGCTTTGAGAAATTTTATAAACTGGTGTAAACATCCACATATAAAGCGGGCGTTCTTCAAGGAATACCACTGCTTGTGCTTTTAATCCATTTGAAAGAGAAAGTTCTTTTCCATCGTAATTAAATTTTTTATCCCTTATTTTGACAATTGCCTTATATAATGCAAGTTCTTGTTGATTAGTGCCATCATTGACATTGGTATATTCTGACATTTCCTGTCGTGAGGCAGGAAGTGATGAGATAGAAATGATCTCACCAGGGAACTGTCCGAACTTATCGGAAGGGAATGCATCATAACGAATATTTATTGTGTCGCCGACTTTAACATAAGGAATGCTGTTGTTAGGTAGCCAAAGTATGAGATAATACTCGATGTTACCAATAGGTTTGATTTGGGCAAGACTACTGCCTTTATCAACCATTTGGCCTTTAGTGACGGCTAATGATTCAATGCGTCCTTCCGTTGTTGCCTTAATGATAATATTTCCGTTAGCGTTTGATTCTACTAGTTGATTTTTATAATCATTTGTCTGATTATATTGCGATGATATTTGATTATCAAAATCGGCAGCTTTAGTAACTTTATCACTGCTTAACTGTGTAAGCTGAGTTTCTAGTTGCATCTTTTGGCTTATCAATGACTGATAGGCGCTTTGCTGTTGAAAGTACAACGAATGTTGGTAATTGTATTGATCTTTTGTAATTAACCCCTCCTTAAGGTATTTATCATAACTGGACAGGTTTTCATGCATTTTGCTTAAGCCTTGTTGCGTATTGGCCAGCATACGTACAGTTTCGTTAAGAGAGTTTCTGGCATTTTTAAGCTGGGCATCCAGTGCAATTAGTGTTTCGTTTTTATTATGAGTTAGTTTTTTTATAATAGCTTCGGAGTTGGCTATCTTTTCATTGATTACCTCAATCTGTGCTGCACTGACATTACCTGTTGTGGTATTTCTAGATACATCAAGCTCATAAAGCGTCTGTCCTTTTTTGACAACGTCTCCAATTTGAACATACTGATTGACGACAAACCCTTGTTGCGGAGAGAAAACGTTTACGGAGTGAGGGAGAGTGATAACCTCGCCTTTGACATCAATGCGTTGTGTAAATTTACAGAATATAAGGGCGCAGATAAGAGCGCAGAGAAATAAAAGAGATAAACATGTAACTAGCCATGCAGGCAAGCCAGCCAGCAATAGCGCTTTCCCTTTCCAGTGCAACTTCTTATAAGCTATCGCTTCCTTGCGATAAATACTATTAGTCATGAGTGTTCACAGTATCAACGGTTAATTCAAAGGCTCATAAATGAGCCTTTGAATATATAGTAATCTTAATAATCAAATGAAAATTAAGAACTCTTAGTGGCTCCATGGCACAAAGGAGCCATCGATAATGCCCAGCATGGCTTGCATGGACTCATTCACGGATGCCTCCCAGCCCAAAGCTGCATAGCCAACCGCGCCGCCAATAGCTCCCATGATTGTTCCCCAGACAGCGCCAACCGCGTTACCAAGTAAACCAAAACCTAAAAGACCACCATTAGCGCCGGATTGAGTACCGCCCCAAAGCAGGCCATAGACCCCCCATGTGATAGCTCCCAGGGCGGCTGATGCAGCTGCTTCTACACCATTACTTACCAGACTGGTGACGGTTGATTGGATTGAGGAGAAATCCCAGCTATAACCCCCGGAAATGGTATCCATTTCAAATACAGTTAATTCTTTCACGCAATAATTCCTTTTGTTGGTAAAGTTATGATCTAATAAAATAATGACATTTATCGAGTCTGTAGATTATTTCCAAACGACAAAGGTGCCATCAACTAAACCTTGTGCGCCAGCTTCGATAATTGCCATGGTCCCGTCCCATCCCCAGGCCAGACCACATCCTGCGCCGAGGATTGCACCACCGACTAAGCCTACAAACATCCCGACGAGGTTACCAAAGAGGCCAAATCCCAGGACGCCGCCATTTGCCCCAGCCTGTGTACCGCCGACAAAGGTGCCAAAGACGGCCGCCAGAGTTCCCATGGTGGCAGCAGAAACCACTGCTTCAACGCCATTACTTACGAGACTGGTGATGCTGGATTGGATGGAGGAAAAATCCCAAGAATAGCCACCAGAGATGGCCTCCATTTCGAAAACAGTCAATTGCTTCATTAATATATCCTTTATTGATGAAATTATATTTCGTATTACAAGTAGGCTTAATATAAGCCGGGGAGGAATTTAAGTGAGAGACCTGAAGAGATCAATAGCATCCTATGTGAATTTTATGTGATTTCATTAATCATTTATAGTGTCATCATGAGGACTATAAAGCAAAGGAGATGCATGATATTAAGCTATGCACCCCCTCAATACAAAGTTATTATTCTTCCTGAATAACAACTTCCATCATTCCTTTAACAAGCCCCATCGTAACATCGTTACTGTTATCACTTTGGCGATAATAGTCGGCGGTTAGGTTGATGGTTTTGTTAAGATCGTTGCTAGTGTTTATTTTATAATTGTAATTATCGGTATCATAGAAAACAACAGGACTACCTGAAAGTTTGAATATAATACCCACGTTATTTGCTGCATCACTGCCGGAAAGCATATTATCGACAATACCATTCCCTGAAGCGCTTATTCCTCCAACAGGATTAAACCAATAGATGAGAGTATTGCCAACGGAGTCATTCGGGCAACTAATATTCATGGCAATAGTTTTCTCCGACGGAGTTGTTGCACCACGGGAAAGTGACATCAATTTTCCTTTGTCTATACGATTCAGCGTGATTTGCGATCGTGGTGTGGAGATATTACAAGATGTTGTGCGGTAATTAATATTTTTAATAGAGATAGAGGTTACAGCGTATAATAGTCTGTCATTGGCAACAGGGTTTGTTTTTAAATTCCCTACCGAGAACGAAACTGAGGGGTTAGATGTTGACTTGGTGCTCGTATCAATCACCGTCTTAGTTTTGATTAACCATACCGTAATAAATTGGTAATTATTTTCAGATGAGCTTGTTATTGGTACCAAGGTTGAACCTGCCTCGGCGGCGATCAATGAACCATTTTTACTACGTAACAGATCGGAGACCTGAAACCCAATCCCATCAATCCCCGTTTCATAAACCGGACCACCCTGAACACCGGTAACACCAGGAACAACGGCAGCCCCGACGTCAATAATATATTGGTCATCGGTGTTTTTATTACAGGTAAATGTTTTATATGCGCCAGTACCAAATTTATGAGTATGTAACACGCTACCTACCGGAATGGAAGCATCTGTTGGTATTTTAATATTGGTCAGCGTTAAGCCTTGACGCTTGGTATTGCCTTTATAGGTACAATTGGTAGCAGCTTGGCCGCCAAGCATCAGCAACGTTATTAAAATAACTATTTTTTTCATTAAAATATTCCCCTGTGAATGACTAACGGCAAATCGTTTCGATTTGCCTGATGCCAGACGCTTTGCCTTCCCTGGTCGGTAAAGTAAATGAAGCATTGCACTGCTGCGCGGCGCTTTTGCCCCACTGGACGTTAAGGATCCCGGTCTGCTGCAGGCCAGACATATAAACCATACCAGCGTCGCTGACGATACTTGGCTGCGATTTGCTGTCGCCGACGAGTAGGACCATCGCGCCATAAGGCACATCCTGCCCACTGGCTGTTTTCAGGTGCACAAAGGCCCGCTGGCCGATATTGCCGTCATAGCTTGCACGCACGATGGCGCCACGCGTCGGAACAACACTCTTGGTGGTTTCTGGCAGTTCCATATCTTCACCAAGCGTGGTGCTGTCGAGCGTGATATCGGTGCGACGATAAGGCGTAACATACGGGACGATGGCGTAGCCGCGATAGTCGGTGGAGATGGTGTTATCGTTGGCCAGCCTGACGTCATCTAGCCCTGGTGCTTTAACCAGCACGGCAGCGTCGGTGATATCCTGACCCAGCGTAATTCCATCGGCATGGGCAAGGATGCTGCCGTTGGCGCCGTAGTCGATACGTTGGCTGTTATTGTCATAGCTATAGCCGGCATTAACGCTACCGCGGGCACCGTTATAGGTTGCGCGCATATCGCCGCTGTAGTATTCGCGGTTGCTGTACCCTTGATGTAGGCTCCATTCCAGACTGTCGTTCTCCAGCGCATTACCACCGATGGATACAGACTGATCGGTAGACCCCGGGTTGCTGTTAGTTAATTGATAGCTGGTGTAAGTGCCCGGTAGCCAGTTGCTCAGTGGCAGCGTTACGGTCAGAGTGATGCGCTGATCGTCCTGAGCATCCTTACCAGAGTTATCTCCGCTCCAGGTGTAGCGGTTATAGCTGTAGCCGAGGTAGTAGTTCACATTACGGAAACCGCCGTTGTATCCTACGCTAATTGATTTGTTGGTACGCTTATCATCCCAGTAATCTTCAATCAATCCGCTTATCGACAGGCTACCGAGGCCTTTACCCAGGCTTTGGTTCAGCGTCAGGTTGGTACGGTTGCGTAGCGAACGAGAGGTATAACTGCCGTCATTAGAGTAGCTATCCAGTACTTCGGAAAGCGTATTAAACCCGCGAGTAGAGTAGCGATAGCCGGCGATGGTGACGTTGGTGCCGGTTTCGACAATGTTTTTCCCGTAACGAACTCGCCAGGACTGTCCGGAAGTCTTTTCATCCTCTTTCTTTTTTGACCAGGCTTGGGTGACGTCTGCCGAGGCGGCGCCCAGTTCACCAAGGTTATAGCCAAGCCCTGTCGACAGCGCCTGATATCGCGAAGCCGCCTGCATGCCGCCATATAGCGTCAGGCTGCTGGAGACGCCGTAGGTCGCGGTGGCTTGGGTAAACGGCGTTTCATCGACTCCGCCATCGTACGGGCGATATTTACCAGATGTGATCTCATATTCCAGCTGATCCTCACGGACCATCACCGGCAGGGTGGCGAACGGCACGACAAATTCTTGTTTCGATCCGTCGGATTCCTCCACTGTGACGTAAAGGTCGCCGCTACCGCCGCTCGGGTACATATCGGTGATTTCAAACGCCCCGGGAGCGACATAGGTCTGGTATACCTGATAGCCGTTTTGTTTAATGATGACGCGGGCATTGGTTCTGGCGATACCGCGAATAATTGGCGCATAGCCGCGCATACTTTCCGGCAACATCGTCGTATCGGTGGCCAGCTGAATACCGGTAAACGGCACGCTGTCGAAGATACCGTTGAGCGATGAACTCTCACCCATCACAAGGTTACTATTGATGGAGCGGATGCTGCGCTGCATATAGAGATAGGCGGAATCCCAGTCCCCGGCACCGCTGTTGTTTTTATTCCAGGTGCTGAGGTTACGGATGCGCCACGGGCCAACGTTGAGGCCGGACTGCAGATTCAGACTGTAGTATTCATCATTGGCCTGCATGTCGTTTGAGCCGCTGAACTGATAGTTCACCAATAACGCGTTGATGCCGTCATCAAACTGATCCGGTGGAATATATCCCTGTGCGGTGGTGGATAAGGCCGCCTGCGGAATAGAGATATTTAAGCGCTGGGCGGTAAAGTCAAAATCTGCTTTGGTGTCAGGAATGACAGAAAAGTTTGCACAGCCGTTTTGATCCTCGGCTAACTCTGGAAAGGCTTTTATCCTTACGCCATATTCCGCGAGTGCTTTTAGACTCAGGCAGGGAACCAGAGCGGGTTCGCGGTTATCGCTGCTGGCGCGATTGTTGGCGACAAACTTTATGGTCCTGGTGTCCAGGTAGCGGCCATTAAACATAATATCGACCCGATAATCCCCTGGCGCCTGCGCGTTCTGAGTCTGAAATATGGATAAATCGGGAGTGGTTGATGGATCGCTACCATTCAATGAGCTAATGAATGAGGGATCGAAAAAGTCACGTGCTTGCGCTTTATTATTCAAACCAGAAAGCAATGCCGAAAGCATTGCGATAAAGACAGTGGATAGTTTGAATAATCCATTATTCTTATTTGGCATAGACACATCCCTATAATGATAAAATAAATTTCTTATTACAGCGATGAGGAATAGAGCGACCCTGCTCCGCCATAATCATTGACGATCTTCCAGGTAATGCTGGAGGCGCTGATGTTTTCTTTTAGCGTCACCTCTTTAGTGGTCATTGGAGCGACCGAGTTGACTTCTGGTTTCACTTCTTTGCCACCGATCTGAATGCTATGGAAATAGTAAAAAAACGGTGTCGGATTTTTGATCGTTAATTTAGTGCCAGCTTTACGCCATTCGAGCTTTTTCGCTTCCGTATTAGGGGATAGATCGAAAAGCGTCTTGGGACGATAGACCAGGCGCATGCGGTGGCGGACCGCCAGTTGAATGGTATTGGTGCTGGCTTTTTCATCATCAGCCGGAGGAATTGCCATCACGTTAAAATAGTACAAAGATTCGCGGTCAGTCGGGGCATTAACGTTTCCAGTTGAAAACAGACGCACCGTATTCTGCTGTTTTCCCTCAAGGCGGAACAGCGGCGGGGTAGCCATAAAAGAAGGCGCTTTCCCTGCCGGGGTTTCAACCCAAGATTTAATCAGATAGGGAATATCATCTTTATTTTCGATTTGCGCGGTAATTTCCCGTGCACCTTCTTTATAAAGATAGCGGGTGGATTCAATGACAATACCGGCGTGGGCAATACTGCTGAGGAGTAATACACAGGATGCGGTGAGATTTAATAAGGTCCTGAACATGGTTTTTCTCTGAATGCGAAAAAGGGCCCGCCGTAAAGCGGTGCCCTTCGGAAAAAATTAGAGGGTGTAATCGATAGTAAAGGTCGCAACACCTTTAACCGGACCTTCAGTTACCGGGGTCGCGGCGTTGGTTCTTACATAACCAGTGGTGTATTTCAGCTGAGTACCGCTAGCGGCAGAGTAGCTTTCGGTCATAGTGTCGGAACCGTCGAAGGCTACGCGATGGGAATCGCTGATGCGCTGGATACCGATACCAATACCGGTTGCACCATTAGAAGCAGTGTTGTCCAGGATGGTATTGTCGCTGGAAGTAATACCGGAAACGTTTACAGTTACGCCAGTAACCGGTGTAGCGCTGCCCTGTGCACAGTCTTTTACGTCAAAACCGAAATCCTGAGTTTTGAACAGGGTACCCGCTGATTCTGCATTCGCTTCGGCAGTGGTTACGGTGATCAGCTGAACGATACCGCTATTCAGAGTACCGGTTGGGGTCACGACGCAAGAGTTAGCTGCATCAGAGACTTCACCCAGTACAGTTACCTGAGCGGTGTTGGTTGCCATTGCCTGAGCACTCAGCACTGCAGATGCAGCGACCATTACAGCTACGATTGTCTTTTTCATTTAATTAATCCATATATAGATACTTAGTCCTGTGTAGAATCGATAACAGTTATCAAGGGAATGGAGTATGCATTCGCATTGATATTGAAAATAAGCGTCAGCTTTCCTTTATATAGTGCTGAGACCAATCATCCTGTTGAACGACGCTACCATATCGCTTGCCATAGCGAACCATGGAGAAGCGGGAGTAATTTAAAAGTCTGGTGCAAAAAATGCTTGTGAATTATTGATGAAGCACCCGTGAATTTAATGCTGCCCCCCTCTCTGATGAGATGTGGATTCCAGTTGAGATTAATTTAATCTGAAAATGTGACCATTAAGCAAGTTAGCTATCGCTTGTTTTTTTATCTGCGGTATCCTGTGGGCTGAACTTCAATGTGAAATGTACCTGTTTCCATCTGAAACAAGAGTGTTCACATAATCGTTTGGTTGAAATCATTTGATTTTATTATGGATAATAGGGTTACGTGGGGCAAGGATATGGATGACGCAGTATTATTTAATGGGTGTATAATTAATCAGGAGATTATATTTAATGCCAATATGAATGAGCTGCGGCCGCTTGCCGGGGACGGGGAGTGCATCAGCCTCAATGCGCCAACCGCCAGATGCTTGCTGCTGCTTTTGCAGAATTGCGGCAAAGTCATTTCACGGGATGAGTTCCTGGCGGCTGTATGGGAAACACGGGGGGTGGTCGTTTCGCAAAATACGTTCTATCAAAATATCTCTTTGCTGCGAAAATCGCTGGTAAAAGCTGGGCTATCTGAGGATATCATTATCACCGTCCGGCAAAAAGGCTTTAGCGTCGCTCCGAATACATTGGTCATTCCTCTCTCTGATGAAGAGTGTGAGAATATGAACCGGGTGACATTAACGCATTATCAGAATAATAAAGTTGTTGGCTTTATTTCTGAAGATAAGGAAAAACCTGACACTCATTTAAATCTTCCACTAATAGAAAACTCATCAAATCATGGCAGTGATTTGATGGCAAATAAACCGGAAGAAGGTGAAAAAGTATCTGAGCGGTTACATGTTACTTTTAAAATACCCATATGGTTAATCGCGCTAATTGTCGTGATGATTGTAATTAATATTATTGTGTTGGTCGTGCTAAACCGGTAGCTCGTCGCACCCAGGGGTTATAGCGCGGTGCGATAGTCATTTGCTGGTCACCTTAACACCCGTCTGTCGAAATCTTCCTATCCGAAGGTCTGCCAGAACGTCCTGGCAGACCTTCAGTTTATTAACGCTGCTTCAGCCCTAAATCCAGCGGCGTCTTGCTGGGTTCCCCGCCAATCTCGCGCGCCAGCTTCGGCACCATATAGCCGGAGATGAGGGTCAATAGTTCACGCATGATTTCACGGGCTTCATCATCGCTGACCATGAAGTGCGCCGCCCCCTGCACCCGATCCAGCACATGTAAGTAGTAGGGCATTACCCCGGCGTCAAACAGCGCATTGCTGAGGTCGGCCAGGGTTTGCGCGTTGTCGTTCACCCCGCGCAGCAGCACGCTCTGGTTGAGCAGCGTGACGCCCGCCTGACGCAGCATGGCCATCGCCGCGCGAAACTCACCGTCAATTTCATTGGCGTGGTTAACGTGGTTAACCAGGATCACCTGCAGCGACGAACGCTGGAAGCGGCTGGCCAGCGTCTCGGTGATGCGCGCCGGGATCACAATTGGCAGGCGGCTGTGAATACGCAGACGCTTAACGTGCGGAATAGCTTCCAGCTGGGTCATTAGCCAGTCAAGCTCATGGTCCTTTGCCATCAGCGGGTCGCCGCCGGAGAAGATGATTTCATCAAGCTGCGGATGCGCCGCGATGTAGTCCATCGCTGTCTGCCAGTTGCGCCTGGTGCCCTGATTTTCGGCATAAGGGAAGTGGCGGCGGAAACAATAACGGCAATTGACTGCACAACCGCCTTTCACCAGCAGCAGGGCCCGGTTGCGATATTTGTGCAACAGACCGGGCACCACGCTGTGCTGTTCTTCCAGCGGATCGGTGGAGTAGCCGGGGGCGACGATAAACTCTTCCTCGGCGGTAAGTACCTGACGAAGCAGCGGATCGTTAGGGTTGCCTTTCTCCATGCGGGCGATAAACGCGCGCGGGACGCGCAGCGGGAACAGGCGTCTGGCCTCGCGTCCGGCCAGCAGTTTTTCATCAGCGTCTACATTTAAAAGACGCAGCAGTTCATCAGGACTGGTCACAACATTGGCAAGTTGCGTTATCCAATCTTCTCTGGATGGGGTATTTAGGGTTACAATATGCGCCATTTTGTGGCTTAGCTACCAGTTAAACAATTTCAGAGGGCCTTATGGCGACTTACTATAGCAACGATTTTCGTGCTGGTCTTAAAATCATGTTAGATGGCGAACCTTATGCGGTAGAAGCCAGCGAATTCGTTAAACCAGGTAAAGGCCAGGCGTTTGCGCGCGTTAAGCTGCGCCGTCTGCTGACCGGTACCCGCGTTGAGAAAACTTTCAAATCTACCGATTCCGCAGAAGGCGCGGACGTTGTCGATATGAACCTGACTTACCTGTACAACGACGGTGAGTTCTGGCACTTCATGAACAACGAAACCTTCGAGCAGCTGTCTGCTGACGCGAAAGCGATCGGTGACAACGCTAAATGGCTGCTGGATCAGGCTGAGTGCATCGTGACCCTGTGGAACGGCCAGCCGATCGCGGTCACCCCGCCGAACTTCGTTGAGCTGGAAATCATTGAAACCGATCCAGGCCTGAAAGGCGACACCGCGGGTACCGGCGGTAAACCGGCGACCCTGTCTACTGGCGCGGTGGTTAAAGTTCCGCTGTTCGTTCAGATCGGCGAAGTGATTAAAGTGGATACTCGCTCTGGCGAATATGTATCCCGCGTGAAGTAATTTCGCGTCATGATGACCGGCGTAGCCTCCGTGCTGCGCCGCTCTTTTCGTACAGGCACAACGAGCACGATACATGAAGCGCAGCGTTAAACTCCTGGTGTTACTCTTTCTGAGCAGCGCACTGTTGGCTGGCTGCAATACCGCCCGCGGTGTGGGTGAAGATATTCAGGGCCTGGGCCACGCTATCTCTCACGCTGTGAGCTGAATTTCCCTGCCGTTTCGTTAATGGCGCTTGCCTCCCGGTATGTCAGCCTCCTCCACGCATACTCCTTTTCTCTTAAAAATCGCAAAGATCCCTTCATCTTTGGACGGTTTGTCTATGCTTATAGGGCATGAAAACAAAACTGACACTAAGGATGACATTATGGTGAAAAAAACGATTGCAGCGTTCTTTACGGTTTTGGTCCTCTCTTCAGCACTGACCGCTTGTAACACCACGCGCGGTGTCGGTGAGGATATTTCAGACGGCGGCAACGCAATCTCTGGCGCGGCAACCAAAGCTCAGCAATAAACGCCGTCAACGGTACGGTTTAGCGCCGTACCGTTCTTCACTTCTCTCATTCCGTTGGATATACTCACCACGACTTTTCATCCACCTTACGGGACGACCCGTAAGCGTTTCTCATCCGGGGACGGCCCCAGCAAAGGAGCCTTATGTCCTGGATAGTCTTGTTTATCGCTGGCCTGCTGGAAGTGGTGTGGGCCGTCGGCCTGAAATATACCCATGGCTTTAGCCGCCTGGTTCCCAGCGTTATCACCATCGTGGCGATGGTGGCCAGCATGGCGCTGCTCTCATGGGCGATGAAAACCCTACCGGTAGGTACCGCCTACGCCGTCTGGACCGGGATCGGCGCCGTGGGCGCCGCCGTGACCGGTATTGTGCTGTTAGGGGAATCCGCCAGCGCCATGCGTATCGCCAGCCTTGTCTGTATCGTGATTGGCATCATTGGCCTGAAGATCAGCGCGCACTAATCATAGCGCTGATTGACCCAGACCAGTTTGCCGACATCAAAGCCCTGTCGGGTGGCAATGTCCAGCATCTGCTGCCTGACCTCCGGGGCGATGGTCGGCGCCCGGGCCAGCAGCCAGAGATAGTCGCGATCGGGGCCGCAGACCAGCGCGTAACGATACTCCTTATCCAGAGCAATGACGTTATAGCTGCCGTAGAAAGGGCCGAAGAAGGAAATCTTCAGCGCGGCGCGGCTGGGCTCCCCGGTAAAGTACGCTACCCCGTCCGTTTTCTGCCACATACCACGGTCGGGGTTATAGCCTTTATTGACCACGTCCAGGCCACCGTCATCGCGTGGGTGCCAGGCGATCGTGACCTTTTCCAGCCCGCTTTCAAAAGGGTGGTCAAAGCGGGCGATTTCATACCAGGTACCCAGATAGCGCTGAACGTCGAAGGGACTGACCACGGTGACGCCCGGCGGCGGGGCGGGCGTGCTGCAGGCGACAGACAGGAACGAGACGGCAATCGCGGTGATTATCGGCAGGATACGCATGGCATGCTCCTTGCTGGCTTTTAAGCTAAGTGTAGAGTCCAGCAGGGAAAAGGCGGCAAGATTTTTCTATGAAGCGAGCCCGGTAGCAGAAATGCGACCGGGCTCTTGCAGGATCAGATAAATAGTACGCCAACGAGGGTGATGACGCTGAGGATTGCCGCCAGGCCGTAGAAGACCCATTTACCGTTGGGCACATGGATTTTCAGATCGTGCATGGCGTGGTGAATACGATGCAACCCACACCACAGCGGCAGGACAATCATCAGAAAGATGAATGCGCGGCCGATAAAGCTTTGGGCAAAGGCCAGCACACGCTCATAGCTAAAGGCGTCGGCCGGGGCGAGCCCCAGCGGCAGCAGGATGCCGACCAGCAGCACCATCACCGGCGCGACGATCGCGCCCCACATGCCGCCTGCGCCAAACAGCCCCCAGAATACGGGTTCATCGGAACGTTTCGGATTGGGATTAATCATCTCAGCCTCCTTACCAGAACAGGGCGACAAACAGGATCACCACGGTGACCACCGCCGTCACCACCCAGAGCCCTTTAATGACCGGCTCTGGCCCCATTTTTTCGCCTTTGATGATGACGTTGGCGGCTTTCGGCGCCAGCTCAAACCAGGTTTTGGTGTGCAGCAGCGCCGCCGCCAGAGTAATCAGGTTGAGGATTACCACCACCGGGTTTTGCAGGAATCCGATATATCCCGCCCAGCTCTCGGCGCCGTGCTTGAGGGCAAACAGCCCATAAATCAGCACAATGCTAAACCATACCGTCGGTACCGCCGTGCCTTCCCGTACCATGTAGAAGCGATAAAACGGCAGCTTTTTCCACCAGGTGGAGGTCATTGGTCGCACGTAGGGTTTGCGTTTCGTCGTCATAATGCGCTCCTTAGCGTGGTTTCAGGGTGGCGATAAGAAAGTCTTTCGAGCTTTCCACCTTGCCCTGCTGGATCGCGGCCGCCGGGTCGACGTGCTTCGGACACACTTCCGAGCAGTAGCCAACGAAAGTACAGGTCCAGACGCCATTCTGGCCGTTAAGCTGCGCCATGCGTTCCTTTTTACCGTGGTCGCGGCTGTCTTCGTTATAGCGGTGGGCGAGGGTGATCGCCGCCGGGCCGATAAATTCCGGGTTCAGGCCGAACTGCGGGCAGGCGGCATAGCACAGCCCGCAGTTGATGCAGCCGGAAAACTGATGGTATTTCGCCATCTGGGCCGGGGTCTGCTTGTTTGGCCCCTGGTCAGGCGTGCGGTTATTGCCGATGATATACGGCTTAATGGCTTCCAGGCTTTCGATAAAGTGGGTCATGTCCACCACCAGATCGCGCTCGATCGGGAAGTTGGCCAATGCCTCCACCTTGATGCCTTTGGTGTAATCGCGCAGGAAGGTTTTGCAGGCCAGCTTCGGCACCTTGTTGACCATCATGCCGCAGGAACCGCAGATTGCCATTCGGCAGGACCAGCGGTAGCTCAGGTCTGGCGCCAGGTTGTCTTTGATGAAGCCCAGCGCGTCCAGCAGCGAGGTCTGTTCATCGTAAGGCACGTCATAGAATGCGCTGTGCGGTGCGGTGTCGACCTCCGGATTGTAGCGCACCACTTCGACTTTCAGGTTTTTCATCTCAGCCATGGGTGGTCTCCTTCTTCTCAGCCGCGTCCGCTTCTGCGCCATAGACACGTTTTGCCGGCGGCAGCGTGGTGATCTTCACATCGCCATATTCCAGACGGGTAGTGCCATCGGCCTCGCGGAAGGCGAGAGTGTGCTTGAGGAAGTTGACGTCGTCGCGTTCGGTACAGCCTTCATCCAGACGCTGGTGCGCCCCGCGCGATTCTTTACGGGCGATGGCCGAGTGCGCCATACATTCGGCAACGTTTAAACCGTGCCCCAGCTCAATGGTGTAAAGCAGATCGGTATTGAACACGCTGGAGTTATCGGTAATGCGCACGCGCTTAAAGCGCTCCTGCAGTTCAGCCAGCTTGTCGATCGTTTTCTGCATCAGCTCCGGCGTGCGGTAGATGCCGCAGCCTTCCTCCATCGACAGCCCCATTTCATCGCGAATTTTCGCCCAGTTTTCGTTACCTTCCTGTTTGACGAGATCTTTCAGGCGGTGCTCCACATCGGCAGCCTGCGCATCGAGGGCGGCGCCGTTTGCCTCGCCCGCCTGAGCGGCGCGCTGCATGGCCTGCTCCCCGGCCAGGCGGCCGAAGACCACCAGCTCGGCCAGCGAGTTGGAGCCCAGACGGTTGGCGCCATGTAAGCCAACGGACGAGCATTCGCCCACGGCAAACAGCCCTTTGATCCGGGTTTCGCACTGCTGATCGGTTTCAATACCGCCCATGGTGTAGTGCGCGGTCGGGCGCACCGGGATCGGCTCTTTCACCGGATCGACGCCGACGTAGGCTTTCGCCAGTTCACAGATAAACGGCAGACGCTCCAGTAGTTTTTTCTCGCCGAGGTGGCGGAGATCGAGGTAGACCACGTCGCCGCGCGGCGTCGGGATGGTGTTCCCTTTCCGCCACTCGTGCCAGAAGGCCTGGGACACTTTGTCGCGTGGGCCTAGCTCCATATATTTATTCTTCGGTTCGCCGAGCGGGGTTTCCGGGCCCATGCCGTAATCCTGCAGATAGCGGTAGCCGTTTTTGTTGACCAGAATCCCGCCTTCGCCGCGGCAGCCTTCGGTCATCAGGATCCCGGAGCCCGGCAGGCCGGTCGGGTGATACTGAACGAATTCCATGTCGCGCAGCGGCACGCCATGGCCCAGGGCCATCCCCATCCCGTCACCGGTGACGATGCCGCCGTTGGTGTTGTAGCGGTAGACGCGCCCGGCGCCGCCGGTAGCCAGCACCACGGCGTTAGCGCGGATCTGCACCAGGGTGCCTTCCATCATATTCATCGCCACCAGGCCGCGGGCCTGCCCGTCATCGACCAGCAGGTCAAGGACGAAATGTTCGTCAAAGCGCTGAATTTGGGGAAACTGAAGGGAGGTCTGGAAGAGGGTATGCAGCATGTGGAAGCCGGTTTTGTCGGCGGCAAACCAGGTGCGTTCGATTTTCATGCCACCGAAGCGCCGGACGTTGACGCTGCCGTCGGGGCGGCGGCTCCATGGGCATCCCCACTGCTCCAGCTGGGTCATTTCCGTCGGGCAGTGATGAACAAAATAGTCGACGACATCCTGCTCGCACAGCCAGTCGCCTCCCGCGACGGTGTCGTGAAAATGGTACTCAAAGCTATCGTGATCCTGGGCAACGGCTGCGGACCCCCCTTCTGCAGCGACCGTATGGCTGCGCATCGGATAGACTTTAGAAATCAGGGCGATTTTAGCGTTGGGGTTGGCCTGAGCGGCGGCGATAGCGGCACGAAGGCCTGCCCCGCCGGCGCCAATTACGGCGAGATCGGCTTGAAAAGTTTGCACGACATTCCTCCAGTTTTAGTGTATTTCGCCGCCGGGCTGGCGAAAAAGTATCACTGCTCCTTTATAGGTACAGGAGTATAGCCTTAGGGTCAGTATGGAAAATTGACGTGTTCGATTTTTTTATCGATATGTGCGGTTATTTATCAGTGGTATTTATGCGTCAGGGTTAACGATAGATTAATGGCATGTAGTCTGCCGGATATTGCACAAAATTTGTTTCACTCGCCGGTTGCGAGTAGACTTCGTGCCCTTAATTTGCAATCGGAGAAAGTACCATGAGCGAGACGGCAACCTGGCAGCCGAGCGCACCCATTCCCAATCTGTTGAAGCGCGCGGCGGTGATGGCGGAAATCCGCCGTTTCTTTACCGATCGCGGCGTGCTGGAGGTGGAGACGCCTTGCATGAGTCAGGCGACGGTAACGGATATTCATTTGTTCCCGTTCGAAACCCGTTTCGTCGGCCCGGGCCATTCTCAGGGGCTTAACCTGTACCTGATGACCAGTCCGGAATACCACATGAAGCGCCTGCTGGCGGCAGGTTGCGGCCCGGTCTTCCAGCTGTGCCGCAGCTTCCGTAATGAAGAGATGGGGCGTCATCACAATCCGGAATTCACCATGCTGGAGTGGTATCGTCCATGCTATGACATGTATCGCCTGATCAATGAGGTGGACGATCTGCTGCAGCAGGTGCTGGAGTGCCAACCGGCGGAAAGTCTCTCCTATCAGCAGGCGTTTCAGCGCCATCTGGAAATTGACCCGCTCTCTGCCGATAAAGCACAGCTGCGTGAAGTCGCAGCGAAGCTGGATCTGAGCAATATCGCCGATACTGAAGAAGATCGCGATACCCTGCTGCAGCTGCTGTTCACCATGGGCGTGGAGCCGCACATCGGCAAAGATCGACCAACGTTCATTTATCATTTCCCGGCGACTCAGGCCTCTTTAGCGCAGATCAGCCCGGAAGATCATCGGGTCGCTGAGCGCTTTGAGGTCTATTACAAAGGTATTGAGCTGGCGAACGGTTTCCACGAGCTGACCGACGCCCATGAACAGCGCCTGCGGTTTGAGCAGGATAACCGCAAACGCGCCGCGCGCGGCCTTCCGCAGCAGCCCATCGATAACAACCTGCTGGCGGCGCTGGAGGCGGGTCTGCCGGACTGCTCCGGCGTGGCGCTGGGCGTTGACCGCGTGGTCATGCTGGCGCTGGGCGCTGAAAGCATCGGCGAAGTGATCGCCTTTACGGTAGACCGCGCCTGATCGCTTTTTCACCTCCCTCCGCCGCCGGGTGGGGGAGGTGAAAGACGACTCTGGACCTGACACCCTCGCCCCGGCTTTAGCCCGAATACCCACAATTTCCCTCCGTGATTTTGCTACTATCCGCGCTCTTTTTATGAGGCCAGGCGTCGCTCGTCGGGCGATGCCCACGTTTGGATAGATTTATGCATCAACAACTCAAGAAGATGAGCCTGATCGGGCTGATTCTGATGATCTTCACCTCGGTGTTTGGCTTTGCCAACAGCCCATCGGCGTTTTATCTGATGGGCTATAGCGCGATGCCGTTTTACCTTTTTTCCGCCCTCTTTTTCTTTATCCCGTTCGCGCTGATGATGGCGGAGATGGGCTCAGCTTATCGTCGCGAAGAGGGCGGGATCTATTCCTGGATGAACCACAGCGTCGGGCCGCGCTTTGCCTTCATTGGTACCTTTATGTGGTTTGCCTCGTACGTAGTGTGGATGGTGAGTACCGCCGCTAAGATCTGGGTCCCGCTATCTACTTTTTTGTTTGGCGCGGACAAAACCCAGACCTGGGCGCTGGGTAGCCTGACGCCGACGCAGACGGTCGGTATTCTGGCGGCCTGCTGGATGGTCGTGGTGACCTTTATTGCCGTCAAAGGGATCAATAAAATCGCTAAAATTACCGCCGTCGGCGGTATCGCGGTGATGGGGCTTAACCTGGTGCTGCTGCTGGTGAGCGGGGCGATCCTTCTGCTTAACGGCGGTCATTTCGCCCAGCCGTTAAACTTCACCCTTTCGCCTAATCCCGGGTATCAGTCGGGCATGGCGATGCTGTCGTTTGTGGTATTTGCCATCTTTGCCTATGGCGGAATTGAGGCGGTTGGTGGCTTAGTGGATAAGACCGATAAGCCGGAAAAGAACTTTGCCAAAGGTATTATCATCGCGGCGATCGTTATCTCGATCGGTTACTCGCTGGCGATTGTGCTGTGGGGCGTGAGCGCCAACTGGCAGCAGGTGCTTGGCGCGCGTTCGACCAACCTCGGCAACATCACCTATGTGCTGATGACCAGCCTCGGGGCGACGCTGGGCCAGGCCCTGCACCTGACCCCTGCGGCGTCAGCCCTGACCGGGGTCTGGTTCGCCCGTATTACCGGCCTGTCGATGTTTCTCGCTTACACCGGCGCGTTCTTCACCCTCAGCTATTCTCCTCTGAAAGCGATTATCCAGGGCACGCCAAAAGCGCTCTGGCCGTCGGTGATGACCCGCCTTAACGTCAACGGAATGCCCGCCGCGGCGATGTGGCTGCAGTGTCTGCTGGTCGGGGTGTTTATCGTACTGGTATCGTTCGGTGGGGATAGCGCTTCCGCGTTTTATAACAAGCTGACGCTGATGACCAATGTCTCTATGACCTTGCCTTATCTGTTCCTGACCATCGCCTTCCCGTTCTTCAAGGCGAAAACCCATCTTGACCGGCCGTTCGTGATCTTCAAAAACCGTCCGTCGACGCTGCTGGCGACCGGCGTGGTGCTGCTGGTGGTGACCTTCGCCAATATCTTCACCATTATCCAACCCGTCATCGACAGCGGGGACTGGAACAGCACCCTGTGGATGGTGGGTGGACCGATCTTCTTCTCACTGCTGGCGCTGGGGATCTACGAAAGCTACCGTCGGCGCATGGCGTCCGGCGCGCTGGTGATGGAGAGTTAAAGAACCTGCCCGGCGGTGCAGCCGGGCAGGGGATGGTTTACAGGCTACCAGCCGTACGGCGGCTGGTTTTTCCGGCCGAGGTCATGGTTTTACTGCTTTGCCTGCCGTCAATACTTTCCAGACGCATCTGGAACGGAGGGAACGGCATATCAATGCCATGCTCGCGGAAGCCCGCCAGGATCAGCTGATGCATCTCATGGCGCAGCGGCATGCGGTGCCCCATCTCCGCGGCAAAAATACGTAGCTCGAAAATCTGGATCCCCTGCTGCAGGTCGACGAGAAACGCCTCCGGCGCCGGGGTATCGATGACCAGCGAGCAGCGATGCGCCGCGGCGATGAGAATTTTCGTCACCTCTTCGGTATCGGCGTCCACAGGCGCCGGCACCGTCAGCACCACGCGGGTAACCGAGTCCGACAGCGACCAGTTGATAAACTGTTCGGTAATGAACGCCTTGTTCGGCACGATAATCTCTTTTCGGTCCCAGTCGCTGATGGTGGTCGCACGGGTATTAATGCGGGTGACGCTGCCCGTCAGGTCGCGAATGGTGACCGTATCGCCGATGCGGATCGGCTTCTCAAACAGGATAATCAGGCCGGAGATAAAGTTGGCGAAGATCTCCTGCAGGCCAAACCCGAGACCCACACCCAGCGCGGCGACCAGCCACTGCAGCTTCGACCACTCGATACCGATCATCGAGAAGCCCACCAGCCCGCCGACCAGCATCAGCAGATACTTAGTGATGGTGGTGATGGCGTAGCCGGTGCCGGGCGTTAAATCGAGATGCTGGAGGATCGCCAGTTCCAGCAGCGCGGGCAGGTTGCGTACCAGCTGAGTGGTGATGATCAGCACCAGAATGGCAATCAACACCGCGCCAAGCGTAATAGGCTCAAGGCTTTCCACCCCTTGTACCGTCGAGGTCACGTCCCACAGCGAGATATTCTCAAGGAAGCCAAACGCCGAGTGAATTTCCGACCACAGCACGATGACCGATAGCAGCGCGATCAGCATCAGCAGGGAGCGGACAAGCCGCAGCGACTGGGTACTGATGGCATCGAGGTCGACCTCGCTGACCTCCGTCTCCACCGACCCTTCCGGGCTGCTGACGTGAACGGGCTCATCTTCGCCGCGGGCGCGCTGAGCGAGAATTTCCGCGCGACGATGGCGGGCCCGGTCGAAGGCCAGCCGGCGGCGCTGGATCAGCATCCAGCGGCGGATGATGTGATAGACCACCAGCAGCAGGAACCAGATGGCGACCGAGGTTTCCAGACGCGCAAGCAGCGCCTGGGCGGTGGCGAGGTAGCCGACGGCGGCCGCCAGCATGGCCACCAGCGGGGCGCCAAGCATCAGGTTCCACAGCAGGCGGTTCACCATATTATCGCCATTCCCCTCTTTATCCAGATAGAGCGGAATACCGGCGTGCTTAAGGCTCAGGGTGACCACCGCCAGCGCGCCGCAGATCAGCAGGAAGCACAGGCGGCCCAGCGAAGCGGAGAATTCGCGGTCGTTAAGATTATCGAACATGATCAGCGCCATAATCAGCGGCACAATCAGCCCGATGCTCATCAGGTAGTAGCGCATCGCCTTCGCCACGCGGCTACGCGGCCAGCCGAAGTGGGCGATAAACAGCCCGTTTGGCCGGGCGAAGGTGGCGCAGATCATCACCACCCACAGCAAAGGCACCGTCGCGGTGACTCCATCGCCAATCGCCACCGCCAGCGGGAACGGCCAGGCGGACTGCAGACCATAGCCGAGCGTCATCCACAGCACCGGCAGCGGCGAGGCCACCAGTATCGACCAGAAGACCGTGCGCAGCGTCAGCCAGAAGTGATCCTGGGTGACTTTCCCCACCCGGGCGCTGGAGCGCTCGAGAAAGCGGGTGAAATGGCGCCGCGAACTGATGCTAAAGCCAACCAGCAGCAGGGCGGCAAACAGCGGCAGCAGGGTCTCTTTGCTGGTAAGCATCATCGCGCTGGCTTTGCCCAGTTCGCTGATGGTATCCAGGGAGATCAGGCGCCGCAGATCCTGGACGATCTCCAGCGGCCAGGAGAAGCCGATGGGGCTGACGTCCGAAGTCCAGAACAGATAGCGGTGGGTGGCTTCGTTGATCTCTTTCAGCGCGTCTTCCAGCTGGCCGTTGGCGACCTTCAGCTTGGTGAGCTCCAGCATCAGGGTGTCGCCGCCGCGCAGCAGCGAGTTCAGCAGCTCGTTCTGCGTGCGCAGCTGCGCCTGCAGGATCTTGTTCTGCTCGCTGGTCAGCGGTTCGCCGTCGGCCTGGCGGATCTGCCGCAGCTGCGGCTGCTTACTCAGCAAATCTTCAAAGCGCAGACGCTGCACGCGCAGCTGCGCCATTTCCGTATCCAGCTGCTGCGGGCGAGGGCGCTCCGGCAGCCGCGCCACCTGGGCGCGCAGGGCTTCGCCCAGCAGATTGGAGGAGCCCAGCCACTGCGACTGCTCGCGCAGGGTGTTTAACGCCTGGCGCACCTGCAGCGTTTGATTCGTCGCCTGCCGCTGCTGGGACGCCACCAGATCCATGCGCTGCGCCTGCTGGTTCAGCGCCTGGGAGAGCTCACGGTTGACCTTAAACTGGGCGGTGATGTCCGGCGGCAGGTTTTCACTGTTCTCCGCCAGCAGTTCGGTACTCTCCAGCGCCTTTTCCGCCTCCCGCTGGCGCTGGCTGTTTTGCAGATTGCGCAGCGCCTGCAGATAGGCATCCAGCTGCTCGCTCTGTTTTTGCGCCAGCTCGGAACGGGCGCGCGACAGCTCCTGGCGGTTGTTGGCGGAGAGCTGGGCGAGGTCGAGTTCATCCACCAGCGCCTTCAGACGCGCTGATTCCGCCTGCAGGGCAAGATTTTGCGCCTGGGCGAGAGCATTGTTGCCGGTTTGCGTGCCGATGCGGCGCTCAACCTCATTGAGCTGACGACGGGCATCGGTTTGCTGCTGCGGCAGCTGGTTCAGGGAGTCGGCGATTTCACGCGCGCGATCCTGCTCCTGCTGCGCCTGGCGGCTCGATTCCAGCAGTTGGCTGCTGACCTGCAGGATCTCCTGGTTCAGCGCATCGGCGGTCAGGCCGGTTGGCACCTGGCGCGGCTCTTCGCTCAGATTATTGAGCTGGGCACGCAGGCTTTGAAACAGTTTGGGGAAATTGTCGATAACGTCCTGATACTGACGGGCGCGCTCGAGGGATGATTTTCGCTCCTCAAGCGCGTTCAGCGCGGACTGCAGAACTTCAACGGTTTCAGGCTGGGCGGGCTTTGCCGCCTTCGCCTGTTCCAGTTCCTGGGTTATCTGTTTAGCATCCGGGGCTGTCGCAGCGTACGCCCCGAAACTGAGGCTCAAGGCCAACAGGAAAGTGTATATCAGGCGCACGGCATAACCCTTTTGCTGAAGAATTAACCTTGATCTTGTTTATCGTCAACCAGCGGGCTGGCGCGGTGTTCGGCGCGGATCTCTTCTTCCGGTAACGGCGCGGGTTCAGCGGCGGCGGTCGCTTCCACTGCTGTCGCCAGCGGTTGGCCGATCTTGGTCACGGACAGGCTTTGCAGCGTGTCGACCAGCTTCACCTGGCCCGGGGCAAACAGGTTGATCACGGTGGAACCCAGTTTGAAGCGGCCCATCTCCTGGCCTTTCAGCAAGGCGATGGAGCCTTCGTTGTCGCCAGCGGGCCAGGTCCAGCGTTTAATAATGCCTTCGCGCGGCGGGGTCACGGTGCCGGACCACACGGTCTCAATGCTGCCGACGATAGTTGCGCCCACCAGAATTTGCGCCATCGGGCCAAACTCAGTATCAAACAGGCAGATGACGCGCTCGTTACGGGCGAACAGGTTCGGGACGTTCTGCGCCGTCAAGTGGTTAACAGAGAACAGGTCGCCAGGAACGTAGATCATTTCGCGCAGGATGCCGTTGCACGGCATATGTACGCGGTGATAGTCGCGCGGCGACAGGTAGGTGGTGGCGAAGCTGCCGTTACGGAACAGGTCGGCCATCTGATAGTTGCCGGCCAGCAGGGCTTCCAGACTGTAGTCATGACCTTTAGCCTGCAGGATTTTATCGTTCTCAATGGCGCCAAGCTGGCTGATCACGCCATCGGCCGGCATCACCAGCACGTTTGGATCGGTATTCAGCGGGCGAACGTCGTCGCGCAGCGGGCGCACGAAGAAATCGTTGAAGGTGCGATAAGCCGCGGTATCCGGCTTCTGCGCCTCTTTCATATCGACCTTGTAGTATTTCACGAACAGATCGATGACCAGCTTCGTCAGCCAACCTGCGCGTTTGCTCGCACCCCAGCCTGCGAGGCGGGTGAGCCACAGTTTAGGCAGAATGTATTGCAGTGAAAGTTTAAGATCGTTTAACAAAGTAGCCTCCAGGCCATGATATGTCGTTCCTGACCCCGCCTGCGGGCGGGGACCTGAAAAAAGGGGACGATTCTATACGTAAAACTCGCCAAATGGCATCCGCGTAAGCTGCGTCATCATCGCTGCCCGGCAGCGCCTGACGTGATGCTCAGCTTAATGATCAGTCATCGGACGAGGAAAAGTTTTTACGCGTTTTTACCTGTACCTGCGCCATGCTTTCCAGGATGCGGTGGTAGTTCTCAAAACGGCTTTCGGCGATCTTGCCGTTCTCTACCGCTTCGCGAAGCGCACAGCCAGGATCGGTATCGTGTTTACAGTCGCGATATTTGCAACGGCCTAAATAATCATGGAATTCGACAAAGCCGTTGGTGATTTGTTCCGCTTCCAGATGCCACAGGCCGAACTCACGTACCCCCGGTGAATCAATCACATCGCCGCCGTGCGGGAAGTGGTAGAGGCGTGCCGCGGTGGTGGTGTGTTGACCTAAGCCGGAAACGTCCGAGACATCATTGGTGAGGATCTGATCCTCGCTCAACCCGAGCAGGGCGTTCAGCAGGCTCGATTTACCGACCCCGGACTGCCCGGCGAAGATACTGATGCGGTCGGTCAGGGCCGCTTCCAGCGGCTTAAGGCCGTCCTGAGTCCGACTGGAAACCAGCAGCACGCGGTAACCGATGTTGCGGTAGATATCCATTTGCTCATTGACGAAGCGCAGACCATCATCATCCAGCAGATCGATTTTATTCAGCACAATGAGCGGCTCGATATCCTGCGCTTCGCAGGCCACCAGATAGCGATCGATAATATTCAGCGACAGCTCAGGCAGGATCGCGGAAACCACCACGATCTGGTCGATATTAGCGGCGATAGGCTTCACGCCGTCGTAAAAATCCGGACGCGTCAGGACGGAGGCGCGATCGTGCACCGCCTCGACGATCCCTTTGACGCTTACGCCGTCGGCGGCGTCTTTGCCCGGCCGCCAGACCACGCGGTCGCCGGTGACCAGCGAGCGGATCGTCCGGCGGATATTGCAGCGATGCACGCTGCCGTCAGCGGATTCGACGTCGGCATGCATACCAAAGCGACTGATGACAATGCCTTCCGACGTTTCGCCAAACAGGTTGTCATCGTAGTCGGCCTTCTCCGCAGTGGTTTTCAGACGGCGCTGGTGGTTGGCTTTGACGCGGCGCTGCTGGCCTTTGGAGAGTTTATTTTTACTCAATCGAACTGGCTCCTGGTCGCCCTGATGGGGCAAAACCTCTATGATACACGCTATTTTAGATGAATATAGTCACGCGAGAAGGGTGGAAAATAGCATGAGTGCAAATGAAAACAACCTCATTTGGATCGATCTTGAGATGACAGGGCTGGATCCGGAGCGCGATCGCATTATCGAAATCGCCACCCTGGTGACCGATGCCAACCTGAACATTCTGGCTGAGGGCCCGACCATCGCGGTGCATCAGTCGGACGCTCAGTTGGCATTAATGGACGAGTGGAATGTGCGGACGCATACCGGCAGCGGTCTGGTGGATCGCGTAAAGGCCAGCACCGTCAGCGAGCACGATGCCGAACTGGCGACCATTGAGTTTCTTAAGCAGTGGGTGCCGGCGGGCAAGTCGCCGATCTGCGGCAACAGTATCGGCCAGGATCGTCGCTTCCTGTTTAAGTACATGCCGCAACTGGAAGCCTATTTCCACTATCGCTATCTGGACGTTAGCACGCTGAAAGAGCTGGCGCGCCGCTGGAAGCCGGAAATTCTCGACGGCTTTAAAAAGCAGGGCACTCATCAGGCGATGGACGATATCCGCGAGTCGGTCGCCGAGCTGGCTTACTACCGCGAACACTTCATTAAGCTGTAAACCGCGACCGGGCCCTGTGCGCGGCCCGGTACACTTTTCTGCGTTATTTAAACCACTTCTGCTGCATCTGCTGGAAGTCAGGTGTCGCCATGACCGCGGCCAGGGCATCGTTGATGGCGTTCAGCAGCTCCGGATCGTCTTTGCGCACCGCAATCGCATACTGCTTACCGTAATAAGCCGGGTCGGTGGCCCGTTCATCCATGATGGCGTAGTCAGGGTTCTCCTGCTGCCAGGCGTCGAGGGTGGCGAAGTCGCCCATGACGCCGGTTATTTGCCCGGCTTTCAGCGCGGCCAGGGCGCTGGCGACATCGTCGTAAGGGACAGCCTGTACGGCTTTCTGTTTATCACGCAGGTAGCGCTGATGCAGCGTGCCTTTCACCACGCCGACTTTTTTAGCTTTCAGATCGGCAAAGGTATGGGCGACATCTTTGTTGACGATCACTACCCCGGAGAGCGCCTGGCGATAGGGTCGGCTGAAGGCGACCTGCTTCTCACGCATCGGGATCACTTCTATGCCGGCAATCACCGCGTCAAATTTCTTAAAGCGTAAAGCCGGGATCAGGGTATCGAAACGCTGCGCCGTGAACTGGCACTGCGCCTGCATCTGCTGGCACAGGGCGTGCGCGAGATCGATATCGAAGCCAACGGGCTGATTTTTGCCGTTGGCGGTGACAAACGGTGGATTGGCCGTGGTGGTGCCAAAATGGAGCGTCTCGGCTGACGCGGTTCCGATGGCCAGCGTGCTCAGCAGCAGGACGGTGAGGACTTTTCTCATGCTAATTCCCTGTTTGGCGTCGGGGTGGCCTCGTTATACGTCGCGCCACCGCTGTATGATGCGAGCGATTTTGCGTCATTCAGCCGGGCGGAAAAAGCGATTTTGCCCGTTATGACGCTTATTTATACAATTCAGCGGCGTAGATGGCGAGAAAATGTCCATTTAAACAAAAAACGCAAAAAAGTGATCGTCAGGGGGTTGCAGGGGCATCGAATTCTCGTATAATGCGCCTCCCGTAACGACGCAGAAATGCAAATTACGACGCCATCGAAATATGGCAAAAAATGCAGTAACGCGGGAATAGCTCAGTTGGTAGAGCACGACCTTGCCAAGGTCGGGGTCGCGAGTTCGAGTCTCGTTTCCCGCTCCAAAATTTGAAAGCACCATCCTGATCAAAGGATTTCATCTCGCAGATGCGGGGCGAAAGCCGAAGATTAAGCGGGAATAGCTCAGTTGGTAGAGCACGACCTTGCCAAGGTCGGGGTCGCGAGTTCGAGTCTCGTTTCCCGCTCCAAAATTTGAAAGACACACCACACCAGTCGCAGTTTTCAGGTTGCTAGACGGTAGCTTGAATGACGATGATTAAGCGGGAATAGCTCAGTTGGTAGAGCACGACCTTGCCAAGGTCGGGGTCGCGAGTTCGAGTCTCGTTTCCCGCTCCAAATTTTCTTCCATCTCTTATTTATCCACAGTGCAATCCAGCGCCGGGGATGATTTTCGTTTGGTCCTCAGAAATACTGTGAACAGAGTTATCCACAGGTTATCGTTCCGTCACTGGCGGCGCAAATGCTTCGCTTTGTAAATAGTATCTTTGTATGTGATTGAAATTTAACAAATAAATTTCATTTCAAAATGTTAATCCGATCACTTGACCTTGGTCTGCGCCTTGAAACGCAATGTGTTTTAGATTTTATTCACAGCCTGTGAATGAATCAGGCGTCGCGCGGCAAGCCTTTCTCTACCACTCTGACCAGACGTAATTTTTTCGGCAGCTGTACTTCAACGGCGTCGGCGTTCCGCTTTTTCAGTTGCTGGGCAATCGCCCACTCAATGTGTTCGTCGAGAAGCGGGTGCTCGCCCCGGCGGCTCTCCAGGGCGCGAAGATGGGCTTCATCCCAGGGCGCATTGCCCAACGCGACGGCGATATTACGCAGCCAGCGCAGGTGGCCAATGCGACGAATCGCCGACCCTTCGGTCACCTTCAGAAACCACGCTTCGCTCCAGGCGAACAGCTCCACCAGCAGCGGGGCATGCAGCGCTTTGCGTGGGCTGAAATCCTCTTCATCGGTGAGCTGTGAGAAACGGTTCCACGGGCAGATCAGCTGACAATCATCACAACCGTAAATACGGTTGCCGATTAGTGGACGGAACTCCTCGGGGATTGCACCTTCCAGTTCAATGGTGAGATAGGAGATGCAGCGCCGGGCGTCGACGGTATAGGGCTCAACGATGGCCCCGGTGGGACAGATGGTCATGCAGGCGACGCAGCGCCCACACTCCTCCGCAACCGGGCTGTCGACCGGCAGGGGCAGATCAATCAGCAGTTCGCCGAGGAAAAAGAACGATCCGGCGTCGCGGCTTAAGATTAGTGAGTGCTTACCTGTCCAGCCAAGGCCCGCTTTTTCTGCGATTGGCCGTTCCAGGATAGGCGCGGAATCGACAAAAGGTCTAAAATTGAGCGAAGCACACTGTTCCTGAATCTTCTCCCCCAGCTTTTTCAGGCGATTACGTAGCAGCTTATGATAATCACGCCCGAGGGCATAACGGCTGACGTAACCCAGCGTGGGATCTTTCAGGGTGCGGGCAAAGGCGGCGTTAGCGGGCAGATAGTTCATCCGCACGCTGATGACGCGTAACGTACCGGGCAGCAGTTCGTGGGGACGGGCGCGCATCATACCGTGACGGGCCATCCATTCCATTTCGCCGTGGTATTGTTTATCCAGCCATGCCTGCAGTTTGGGTTCACTGGCGCTGAGGTCGGTATCGGCGATCCCCACCTGCTGGAACCCAAGCTCTGTGCCCCATTGTTTGATTTGTTGCGCTAACTGAACGAGATCGAGGGGCTGTGACATGATGGACCATACAATGACGAAAAACCCTGACAGTATACCATACAACATTTGGCCTGCGGAGGCGCTGCGCCTGGCCGAACGAGAGGCGGCGGACAGCCTGGGGCTGACGCTGTTCGAACTCATGCAGCGCGCGGGCGAGGCGGCGTTCCAGCTGGCCAGCTGTGCTTATCCTGCCAGCGCGCACTGGCTGATCCTCTGCGGACATGGCAACAACGGCGGCGACGGATATGTCGTTGCGCGTCTGGCACAGGCCGCGGGGCGGCGGGTGACGCTGCTGGCGGTGGAGAGTGACAGCCCGCTGCCGGAAGAGGCGCAGGCGGCGCGGGAGGCGTGGCTTAACGCCGGCGGCGTGATCCATGCGGCGACCATCCCATGGCCCGACGATATCTCACTGATTATTGATGGCCTGCTCGGCACCGGTCTGCGCAGTGCGCCGCGCGATCCCGTTGCGGCGCTCATCCACCAGGCGAACCACCACCCGGCGCCGGTGGTGGCGCTGGATATCCCTTCCGGCCTGAATGCGCAGACGGGCGCGACGCCAGGTGCAGTGGTACAGGCCGACCATACGCTGACCTTTATCGCCCTCAAGCCGGGGCTGCTGACCGGCAAGGCGCGGGATGTCGTCGGGCAACTCCACCATCATGCGCTGGGGCTCGAACGCTGGCTCGCCGGACAAAGCACTCCTCTGACGCGGTTTTGCGCCGCCCACCTCGCCGACTGGCTGCCGCCGCGGCGGGCCACCTCCCATAAAGGCGATCACGGCAAGCTGGTGATTGTCGGCGGCGATCGCGGCACGGCAGGCGCTATCCGTATGTGCGGTGAAGCGGCCCTGCGCAGCGGCGCGGGACTGGTGCGAGTACTTACTCACCCGGAGAACGTGGCGCCCATTGTCACCGTGCGGCCGGAATTAATGGTAGATGAACTGACGCCGCAGACTCTGAAAGCCGCGCTGGAGTGGGCTGATGTGGTGGCGATTGGCCCTGGCCTGGGGCAGCGCGAATGGGGACGCAGCGCCCTGCGGACGGTGGAAAGTTTTAACAAACCGATGGTCTGGGACGCCGACGCGCTGAACCTGCTGGCATTCAATCCCGATAAACGTCACAATCGCGTGCTAACGCCGCACCCCGGCGAAGCGGCCCGTCTGCTGAACGTCAGCGTGGCAGAAATTGAAAGCGATCGCTTACTTTCTGCGCAGCGTCTGGTAAAACGGTATGGCGGCGTGGTTGTGCTGAAAGGCGCGGGCACGGTAGTGGCCAGTGAAAGCGGGGCGATGGGCATTATCGATGCCGGCAATGCCGGGATGGCCAGCGGCGGGATGGGCGATGTGCTCACAGGCATCATCGCCGCGTTGTTAGGACAGCACCTGACGCCGTATGATGCTGCCTGTGCCGGGTGCGTCGCTCATGGTGATGCCGCCGACCGACTGGCCGCCCGCGAGGGCACCCGCGGCATGCTGGCGACCGATCTCTTTTCCACGCTCAGGCGTGTTGTTAACCCGGATGTGATTGACGTAGACCATGATTAACCGAGTGATTCCTTTACCCGATGAGCAGGCCACGCTGGCCCTTGGCGACCGCATCGCGCAGGCCTGTACCGGCGCCACCGTGATTTATCTGTATGGTGATTTAGGCGCGGGGAAAACGACCTTCAGCCGCGGCTTTTTGCAGGCGCTCGGTCACCGCGGCAATGTCAAAAGCCCAACTTATACCCTGGTGGAGCCCTATACCCTCGAGAACCTGATGGTGTATCACTTCGATCTCTACCGTCTGGCGGATCCTGAGGAACTCGAATTTATGGGGATCCGTGATTATTTTGCCGACGATGCCATCTGCCTGGTGGAATGGCCGCAGCAAGGCGCAGGTGTCCTGCCTGACCCGGATGTTGAAATTCACCTTGATTACCAGGCACAAGGGCGTGAGGCGCGTATTACCGCGATCTCCTCACGGGGTGAATCTTTACTGGCGCGTTTAGCCTTTTAGCCTGAAGGATGACGGGATGAAGTATCGCATAACCACCTGGCTTGCCGCTGCGCTGATGCTGTCGAGTCTTCACGCCACTGCGGCGAGTTTATCCGATATCCAGGTCTCTAACGGAGACCAGCAGGCCCGTATTACCCTAAGCTTTGTCGGTGAGCCGGAGTACTCCTTTACCCCACAGGGTAAACGTCTGGTGGCGCTGGATATCAAGCAGACCGGCGTATTGCAGGGACTACCGCTGCAGTTTAGCGGCAGCAACCTGGTGAAGAGTATTCGCGCCGGCACGCCGCAGGATACGCAGACGCTGCGTCTGCTGGTGGATCTGACGGAAGATGGCAAAACCCGGGCGGTGAAGCAACAGAACGGGGCGAATTACACGGTGGTCTTTACCATCAACGCCGACGCGCCGCCGCCGCCGCCTCCGCCGCCCGTGGTGGTGAAACGGGCCGACCCGCCGCCGGTGATGCCTTCCCGGACGACGACGTCAGGGCGTAACCCGTTCAGCTCGTCGGGTCATGAACGGCAGACGGTGATGACCTCCTCTCAGCCGGCGATGACCAACAATCAGACCGTGACTCGCCCGGCGGCCCGCACGGTGTCGGCGGATGATAAAGTCATTATCGCCATTGATGCCGGGCACGGCGGCCAGGATCCCGGCGCGATTGGCCCGAACGGCACCAAAGAGAAAAACGTGACTATCGCTATTGCGCGCAAGCTGCGGGCGTTACTGAACGCCGATCCGCAGTTTAAGCCGGTGCTGACCCGCGACGGGGATTACTTTATTTCGGTGATGGGCCGCTCTGACGTGGCGCGTAAGCAAAACGCCAATTTCCTCGTCTCTATCCATGCTGACGCCGCGCCAAACCGCGATGCCACCGGCGCCTCGGTGTGGGTGCTCTCGAACCGTCGCGCCAACAGCGAAATGGCCGGTTGGCTGGAGCAGCATGAGAAGCAGTCTGAACTGCTCGGCGGGGCGGGCGATGTGCTGGCAAACAGCCAGGCCGACCCCTACCTGAGCCAGGCGGTGCTGGATCTGCAGTTTGGTCATTCCCAGCGCGTCGGCTACGATGTGGCGACCAACGTGCTGAGCCAGCTGCAGCGTATTGGCAACCTGCACAAACGCCGCCCGGAGCATGCCAGCCTTGGAGTGCTGCGCTCGCCGGATATCCCGTCGATCCTCGTGGAAACGGGCTTTATCAGTAACAACGGCGAAGAGCGGCTGCTGGGGAGCGATGATTACCAGGAGCAGATTGCGGAGGCGATTTATAACGGCTTACGCAACTACTTTATGCAGCATCCGCTGCAGTCGGCGCCTCGCGGCGAGGCGGCGCAGACCGCCAGCGCCGCGGCGCCGGGCGGGATGTTGATTAACTAAGGAGCAGGGGATGCCGATTCAGGTTCTGCCGCCGCAGCTCGCCAACCAGATTGCCGCCGGCGAGGTGGTGGAGCGGCCCGCGTCGGTGGTGAAAGAGCTGGTTGAGAACAGTCTTGATGCGGGCGCCACGCGGATTGACATTGATATCGAACGCGGCGGCGCGAAGCTCATTCGCATCCGCGATAACGGCAGCGGCATCAAAAAAGCGAGCTGGCGCTGGCCCTGGCTCGTCATGCGACCAGCAAGATCGCCTCGCTTGACGATCTGGAGGCCATTATCAGCCTCGGCTTTCGCGGCGAAGCGCTGGCCAGTATCAGTTCGGTGGCGCGCTTAACGCTGACTTCGCGCACGGCGGAGCAGCAGGAAGCCTGGCAGGCGTATGCTGAAGGCCGCGATCAGGCGGTGACGGTGAAGCCGGCGGCGCACCCGGTCGGTACCACTCTGGAAGTCCTCGATCTGTTCTATAACACCCCGGCGCGGCGCAAATTTATGCGCACCGAAAAGACCGAGTTCGGCCACATTGACGAGGTGGTGCGCCGCATTGCGCTGGCGCGCTTCGACGTCACTATCAACCTCAGCCATAACGGCAAGGTGATGCGCCAGTATCGGGCCGTCGCTCAGGATGGCCAGCGCGAGCGCCGGCTGGGGACAATTTGCGGCGCCGCTTTTCTCGAACATGCGCTGGCGATCGAGTGGCAGCATGGCGATCTGACCCTGCGCGGCTGGGTCGCCGATCCGCTGCATACCACCCCGGCGCTGGCGGAAATTCAGTATTGCTACGTTAACGGGCGGATGATGCGCGATCGGCTGATCAACCATGCTATCCGCCAGGCCTGTGAAGACAAGTTAGGGGCCGATCAGCAACCGGCGTTTGTGCTGTATCTGGAGATCGATCCCCATCAGGTGGATGTAAACGTCCACCCGGCCAAGCATGAGGTGCGTTTCCATCAGTCGCGCCTGGTGCACGACTTTATCTACCAGGGCGTACTGAGCGTACTGCAGCAGCAGCTTGACGCGCCGCTGGCGGAAAAAGACGACCCGCCGGCGCCGCGCCCGATGCCGGAGAACCGCATCGCCGCGGGAGGCAACCAGTTTGCGCGGCCAGCGGAAGCGCGGGAACCTGCGACCCGCTTCAGCATCACGCCATCGCGTGAGCCTGCGGCCTCCAGCGGCAAACCGGGCGGCGCGAGCTGGCCGCATGCGCAGCCGGGTTACCAGAAGCAGCAGGGAGCGCTTTATCGTCAACTGCTCGACACGCCAACGGCGCCAAAGCCAGCGTTGCAGCCTCCGGCGGCGGCAGAGTTGGCCGGTCACAGTCAGAGCTTTGGCAGAGTGCTGACGATTGTTGGCGGCGACTGCGCGCTGCTGGAGCGCGAGGGCGGTCTGGCGCTGCTGTCGTTGACCGTTGCCGAGCGCTGGCTGCGCCAGGCGCAGTTGACCCCGGGAGCGGAGGCGGTATGTGCTCAGCCGCTGCTGATCCCGCTGCGGTTAAAAGTTACGGAAGGGGAAAAGCAGGCGCTGGCCGCCGCTCAGCCGGCGCTGGCGCAGCTAGGGATCGATGTGCATACCGATGCCCTGCACGTGACGGTGCGCGCGGTCCCTTTACCCTTAAGACAACAAAATTTACAAATCTTGATTCCTGAACTGATAGGCTACCTGGCGCAGCAAAACGCATTCGACGTCGGCAATATCGCCCAATGGATGGCGCGTAATCTGACGAGCGAACAGACGTCATGGAATATGGCGCAGGCGATTGCGCTGCTGGCGGACGTTGAGCGTCTTTGCCCGCAGCTGGTGAGAACGCCGCCGGGTGGCCTGTTACAACCTGTAGATCTCCATTCGGCGATGAATGCCCTGAAAGATGAATGATGTAACCGAGGCGAGCCTGCCCAAGGCAATTTTTTTAATGGGCCCGACGGCCTCCGGCAAAACCGCGCTGGCGATAGCCTTACGTAAAGTTTTGCCAGTAGAGTTGATTAGCGTTGATTCCGCCCTCATTTATCGGGGAATGGATATTGGCACCGCCAAACCGGATGCTGCGGAGCTTAGCGCTGCGCCGCATCGGCTGCTGGATATTTTGGATCCTGCGGAGGCCTATTCCGCGGCGGATTTTCGCCGCGATGCGCTGGCGGCGATGGCGGATATTGTCGCCGCCGGGCGAATTCCGCTGTTAGTCGGCGGAACGATGTTGTATTTCAAAGCGTTGCTGGAAGGATTGTCGCCCTTACCGTCGGCTGACCCAGAGGTCAGAGCGCGGATTGAGCAGCAGGCCGCAGAGCAGGGGTGGAATGCGTTACATCAGCAATTACAGGAGATCGATCCCGTGGCTGCTGCGCGTATTCATCCAAATGATCCGCAAAGGCTTTCCCGGGCACTGGAAGTTTTTTTCATTTCGGGTAAAACTTTAACGGAACTGACGCAAACGTCAGGAGACGCTCTGCCATATCAGGTGCATCAGTTCGCCATCGCCCCGGCGAGCCGTGAACTGCTCCATCAACGCATAGAACAGCGTTTTCATCAGATGTTAGCTTCAGGTTTTGAAGCAGAAGTACGGGCGCTTTTTGCCCGCGGAGATTTGCATACGGACATGCCTTCCATCCGTTGTGTCGGATACCGCCAGATGTGGTCATATCTCAATGGCGAGATCCCGTATGATGAGATGGTTTATCGAGGTGTTTGCGCCACGAGACAGTTAGCCAAACGTCAGGTCACCTGGCTGCGCGGTTGGGAAGGTGTGCACTGGTTAGACAGTGAACAACCTGAACAAGCGCTCAACAAAGTATTACAGGTTGTTGGTGCGAGCCAGAACTGAACGTGTACAATTAAACGGTATCGTGCGTAATTTTTTTTGAGAATCGTAAGGTTCTGAGTACAAAACAAGCATACATATAAGGAAAAGAGAGAATGGCTAAGGGGCAATCTTTACAAGATCCGTTCCTGAACGCTTTGCGTCGGGAACGCGTTCCGGTTTCTATTTATTTGGTGAATGGTATCAAGCTGCAAGGGCAAATTGAGTCTTTCGATCAGTTCGTGATCCTGTTGAAGAACACGGTCAGCCAGATGGTCTATAAGCACGCAATTTCTACTGTTGTCCCGTCTCGCCCGGTGTCTCACCACAGCAACAATGCTGGCGGCGGTTCCAGTAACTATCACCACGGTGGTAGCGCGCAGGGTTCTTCTGCGCCGCAACAAGACAGCGACGACGCCGAATAAGGCCAGTGCTGTTTTTCCACGCCGGGGAGCCAGGTTTTCTGCGTTCCCCGCTGGTATTTTATAAGGGGTTTACGCTTGTTTGACCGTTATGACGCCGGTGAGCAGGCGGTACTGGTACACATCTATTTTTCGCAAGACAAAGATATGGAAGATCTCCAGGAGTTTGAAACTCTGGCCTCTTCCGCCGGTGTCGAAGCAATGCAGGTGATTACCGGTAGCCGTAAAGCACCGCACCCGAAGTATTTTGTTGGTGAAGGTAAGGCAGTCGAAATTGCGGAAGCCGTTAAAGCGACCGGCGCTTCGGTCGTGCTCTTCGATCATGCCCTGAGTCCGGCGCAAGAACGTAACATGGAACGCCTGTGCGAATGCCGGGTTATCGATCGCACCGGTCTTATTTTAGATATTTTCGCCCAGCGCGCGCGCACCCATGAAGGGAAATTGCAGGTCGAGCTGGCGCAGCTGCGCCATATGGCGACTCGCCTTGTCCGCGGTTGGACCCACCTTGAAAGACAGAAGGGCGGGATTGGTTTGCGTGGCCCGGGGGAAACCCAGCTCGAAACCGACCGCCGTTTATTGCGTAACCGTATCATGCAGATCCTGTCGCGGCTGGAAAAAGTCGAGAAACAGCGCGAGCAGGGGCGGCGGTCGCGTGCGAAAGCCGATATTCCTACCGTGTCGCTGGTGGGCTATACCAACGCCGGAAAATCAACGCTCTTTAACCAGATCACTGCCGCCGAGGTCTATGCCGCGAACCAGCTGTTCGCCACCCTGGACCCGACGCTGCGCCGCATTGACGTCCCTGACGTCGGCGAAACGGTGCTGGCCGATACCGTCGGCTTTATTCGCCACCTGCCGCACGATCTGGTAGCAGCGTTTAAAGCGACGTTGCAGGAGACGCGTCAGGCGACGCTGCTGCTGCATGTGATTGACGCGGCGGATGTCCGCGTGCAGGAAAACATTGATGCGGTAAATACGGTTCTCGCTGAAATTGAGGCCGATGAGATCCCGGCGCTGCTGGTGATGAACAAAATCGACATGCTTGACGATTTTGAACCGCGCATCGATCGCGACGATGAAAATAAACCGATTCGGGTCTGGCTTTCAGCCCAGACCGGGGTTGGCGTACCACTGCTTTTTCAGGCATTAACGGAGCGTCTTTCCGGTGAAGTGGCCCAGCATACGCTGCGCTTACCGCCGAAAGAAGGGCGACTGAGAAGCCGTTTCTATCAGCTTCAGGCGATAGAAAAAGAGTGGATGGAGGATGACGGCAGCGTGAGTCTGCAGGTGCGCATGCCGATCGTTGACTGGCGGCGCCTCTGTAAGCAAGAGCCAACGCTTGTTGACTATGTGGTTTAACCTTGCAGCTTGCCTGAAGATATTGACCCCTGTGGGGATATCAAAAACAAATATGGAGCATATACATGGCGTGGAATCAGCCCGGTAATAACGGACAGGACCGCGACCCGTGGGGGAGCAGCAAACCTGGCGGCAACTCTGAGGGAAATGGCAATAAAGGCGGTCGCGAGCAGGGGCCGCCGGATCTGGATGATATCTTCCGCAAGTTAAGTAAAAAACTTGGCGGGCTCGGCGGCGGCAAGGGCGGAGTGGGCGGCGGCAATAGCGCGCAGGGGCCTCGCGGACCGATGGGCGGGCGTATTGTCGGCATCGTTGCCGCGGCGGCAGTGATTATCTGGGCGGCCAGCGGTTTCTATACCATTAAAGAGGCCGAGCGCGGCGTGGTCACCCGTTTTGGTAAGTTCAGCCATCTGGTTGAGCCTGGCCTGAACTGGAAACCGACCTTTATCGATAACGTTCAGGCGGTGAACGTGGAGTCGGTGCGCGAACTTGCGGCTTCCGGCGTCATGCTGACCTCTGACGAAAACGTGGTGCGCGTTGAGATGAACGTGCAGTACCGCGTCACCGATCCGGAGCGCTATCTGTTTAGCGTGACCAGCGCGGACGACAGTCTGCGTCAGGCCACCGACAGCGCGCTGCGCGGCGTGATCGGCAAATACACCATGGATCGCATTCTGACCGAAGGTCGTACCGTGATCCGTAGCGATACCCAGCGTGAGCTGGAAGAGACGATTCGCCCGTACAACATGGGTATCACTCTGCTGGACGTCAACTTCCAGACGGCGCGTCCGCCGGAAGAGGTGAAGGCCGCGTTTGACGATGCCATTGCCGCGCGTGAGAACGAGCAGCAGTACATTCGTGAAGCGGAAGCGTATACCAACGAAGTCCAGCCGCGGGCGAATGGTCAGGCGCAGCGTATCCTCGAAGAGGCACGCGCCTATAAGACCCAGACCGTTCTGGAAGCCCAGGGTGAAGTGGCTCGCTTTGCGAAGATCCTGCCGGAATACAAAGCCGCGCCGGAAATTACCCGCGAGCGTCTGTATATCGAAACCATGGAAAAAGTGCTGAGCCACACCCGTAAAGTGCTGGTCAATGACAGCAAAAACGGCAATCTGATGGTTCTGCCGCTGGATCAGATGCTGAAAGGCGCCGCTGCGCCGGCAGCAAAGAGCGATAGTAGTGACGCCAGCGATCTGCTGCGCCTGCCGCCAGCATCCAGCTCAAGCAGCGCCAGCACCTCATCAACCTCGAGCTCAACCGGGGGTAGCATTATGGACCAACGCCGCGCTAACGCGCAGCGTAACGACTACCAGCGTCAGGGGGAATAACGATGCGTAAATCTGTTATCGCGATCATTGTCATCGTGCTGGTAGTGCTCTACATGTCTGTCTTTGTCGTAAAGGAAGGCGAGCGCGGTATCACGCTGCGTTTCGGTAAAGTTCTGCGCGACGACGAAAACAAGCCGCTGGTGTATGCGCCAGGCCTGCACTTCAAGATCCCGTTTATCGAATCGGTGAAGATGCTGGATGCGCGTATTCAGACCATGGACAACCAGGCTGACCGTTTCGTTACTAAAGAGAAGAAAGACCTGATCGTCGACTCCTATATCAAGTGGCGCATCAGCGACTTCAGCCGTTACTACCTGGCAACCGGCGGCGGCGACGTCTCCCAGGCCGAGGTACTGCTGAAGCGTAAATTCTCTGACCGTCTGCGTTCTGAAATTGGTCGTCTGGATGTGAAAGATATCGTCACCGACTCCCGTGGTCGCCTGACCCTGGAAGTGCGTGATGCGCTGAACTCGGGTTCGGCCGGTACGGAAGATGAGGTTAGCACCCCGGCGGCTGACGACGCGATTGCTAAAGCGGCAGAGCGTGTGGAAGCCGAAACCAACGGTAAAGTGCAGGTGATCAACCCGAACAGTATGGCGGCGCTGGGTATCGAAGTTGTCGACGTACGTATCAAACAGATCAACCTGCCGGCAGAAGTGTCGGAAGCGATTTATAACCGTATGCGCGCGGAGCGTGAAGCGGTTGCTCGTCGCCATCGTTCACAGGGTCAGGAAGAGGCGGAAAAACTGCGCGCGACTGCGGACTATGAAGTCACCAAGACGCTGGCGGAAGCCGAGCGCCAGGGCCGTATCCTGCGTGGTGAAGGTGATGCGGAATCAGCGAAACTGTTTGCCGACGCGTTCAGCCAGGATCCAGGCTTCTACTCCTTTATCCGTAGCCTGCGTGCCTATGAGAAGAGCTTCCAGAGCAATCAGGATGTGATGGTCCTGAGTCCGGACAGCGATTTCTTCCGCTATATGCGTTCACCGGATTCGGCGCGTAAATAAGCCGGAGAAGGTGTAAACCTGAAGTAATAATGCGAAAAGGCGCCTGAAACAGGCGCCTTTTTTCATGCTGCGAGGGCGGGAATTAGTTGCCGAGTAGCTTGTTCAGCAGGCCGCCGATCACCGGCAGGCCTGCCAGCGCACTTTCGATGGTGCCGCCGATAGTCGACCCAACGCTTTCGCCCAGGGTTTTGCCCAGGTCCGGCGCCAGGTCGGCCAGATTGAGGGTGCCAAGCAGTGGCAGGTTAATGCTCAGGGCATCAGTGCCCATCGTCCATGCGGCTGCGCCGACCTTGCTGCCTAAGGCCGCCAGACCATCCTGTAACCAGCCTGCGCCGCTCACATTTTCGATTTCAAATGCGGTTAATTCTCTCATCATAATCTTCCTGATTAAGTAGACGTACCGGGTTGTAGTACGCGATGGCATAGTTACAATTTAAAAAATATCCAGCAATACAATTAGTTGTGAATTTTGTTTCACCTTTCCGGTTCATAATGAAGCTGAAATACGGGACAATGTGAAATGAGAGAATGAATTCACCATGCTGGCCGAGACGCCCGCGAGGGCGGCAATGATACTTTTCAATTAGGGTTGACGATGAACTCCACCATTTGGCTGGCGCTGGCGCTGGTTTTAGTACTTGAAGGGCTTGGCCCGCTGCTTTATCCGCGCGCCTGGCGCAAAATGGTCGCCAGCCTGAGCCAGCTACCGGATAATTTATTGCGTCGTTTTGGCGGCGGACTTGTGGTTGCCGGGATTGTGATCTACTACATGTTGAGGAAATCGATTGGCTGATCAAAAAGTGGTCGGATTTGCCTTATTTTGGATGCAAAAAGTGCTGTAACTCTGAAAAAGCGATGGTAGAATCCATTTTTAAGCAAACGGTGATTTTGAAAAATGGGTAACAACGTCGTCGTACTGGGCACCCAATGGGGTGACGAAGGTAAAGGGAAGATCGTCGATCTCCTGACTGAACGGGCTAAATATGTTGTGCGCTACCAGGGTGGTCACAACGCCGGCCATACTCTCGTAATCAACGGTGAAAAAACCGTTCTCCATCTTATTCCATCAGGCATTCTGCGTGAAAACGTCACCAGCATCATCGGTAACGGCGTCGTGCTGTCTCCGGCCGCGCTGATGAAAGAGATGAAGGGCCTGGAAGACCGTGGTATCCCGGTTCGCGAGCGTCTGCTGCTCTCTGAAGCCTGCCCGCTTATCCTTGACTATCACGTGGCGCTGGACGTGGCGCGTGAAAAAGCGCGTGGCGCGAAAGCGATCGGCACTACCGGTCGCGGCATTGGCCCGGCTTACGAAGATAAAGTCGCTCGTCGCGGTCTGCGCGTTGGCGATCTGTTCGATAAAGCAACCTTCGCCGATAAACTGAAAGAAGTGATGGAATATCACAACTTCCAGCTGGTGAACTTCTACAAAGCAGAAGCGGTTGACTACCAGAAAGTGCTGGACGATGTGATGGCGATTGCCGACATCCTGACCAGCATGGTGGTGGACGTATCCGACCTGCTGGATCAGGCGCGTCAGCGCGGCGACTTCGTGATGTTCGAAGGCGCGCAGGGTACGCTGCTGGATATCGACCACGGTACCTACCCGTACGTTACGTCCTCTAACACCACCGCAGGTGGCGTGGCGACCGGCTCCGGCCTGGGCCCGCGTTATGTGGATTACGTACTGGGCATCATTAAAGCTTACTCGACTCGCGTCGGTGCAGGTCCGTTCCCGACCGAGCTGTTTGATGAAACTGGCGAGTTCCTCTGCAAGCAGGGTAACGAATTCGGCGCCACCACCGGCCGCCGTCGTCGTACCGGCTGGCTGGATGCGGTCGCAGTCCGTCGCGCGGTGCAGATTAACTCCCTGTCCGGCTTCTGCCTGACTAAACTGGACGTCCTCGACGGCCTGAAAGAAGTGAAAATCTGCGTTGGCTACCGTATGCCGGATGGCCGCGAAGTGACCACCACTCCGCTGGCTGCCGATAACTGGGAAGGTATCGAGCCTATCTACGAAACCATGCCGGGCTGGTCCGAAACCACCTTCGGCGTGAAAGAGCGCAGCGGCCTGCCGCAGGCAGCCCTGAACTACATCCAGCGTATTGAAGAGCTGACCGGCGTGCCGGTGGATATCATCTCTACCGGTCCAGACCGTACCGAGACTATGATTCTGCGCGATCCGTTCGACGCGTAATCACTCTCAAGGGGCGCCGTTCGGGCGCCCTTGTTTTTGCTGTTCGCCCGCCCCATTTCAAATAAATTAGCGGCCTGAGCGCTGGCTGGTTTATCATCAATAATAATGATGTCGCTCGACATACCCCGTTTTCTTTTCCCTGAGGTTTATGTGCAGTTAACGAGTTTCACCGATTACGGACTACGCGCGCTGATTTATATGGCGTCGCTGCCGGAAGGACGAATGACCAGTATCTCGGAAGTGACCGAGGTCTATGGCGTCTCCCGTAATCATATGGTTAAAATAATCAATCAGTTAAGTCGCATGGGCTACGTGACTGCCGTGCGGGGGAAGAACGGGGGCATTCGCCTCGGCAAACCAGCAGGACAGATCCGCGTCGGTGACGTGGTGCGTGACCTTGAACCCTTATCGCTGGTCAACTGCAGCAGCGAGTTTTGCCACATTACACCAGCCTGTCGTCTGAAACAGGCACTAGCTGAAGCCGCGCAGAGTTTTCTCAAGGAACTGGATAACTATACGCTGGCTGATTTGGTTGAGAAGAATCAACCGCTTTATAAATTATTGCTGGTGGAGTGACGCCACTCTGCCGGAGATGACAACGGAGGAACCGATATGTCACAAGATCCATTCCAGGAACGCGAAGCTGAGAAGTACGCGAACCCTATCCCGAGCCGGGAATTTATCCTCGAACATTTAACTAAACGGGAAAAGCCTGCCAGCCGCGATGAGCTGGCCATCGAGTTAAATATCGAGGGCGAAGAGCAAACCGAAGCGCTGCGCCGCCGCCTGCGCGCGATGGAGCGCGACGGTCAGCTGGTCTTCACCCGCCGCCAGTGCTATGCCCTGCCGGAACGCCTCGATCTCCTCAAAGGAACCGTTATTGGCCACCGCGATGGCTATGGTTTCCTGCGCGTTGAAGGGCGCAAAGACGATCTGTACCTGTCGTCAGAACAGATGAAAACCTGTATTCACGTCGACCAGGTGCTGGCTCAGCCGCTGGGCGCGGACCGTAAGGGCCGCCGCGAAGCGCGCATCGTCCGCGTCCTCGTGCCGAAAACCAGCCAGATAGTTGGCCGTTACTTCACCGACGCTGGCGTCGGCTTTGTCGTCCCGGACGACAGCCGCCTGAGCTTCGATATCCTGATCCCGCCGGAAGAGATAATGGGCGCGCGGATGGGCTACGTGGTCGTGGTCGAGCTGACCCAGCGACCAACCCGCCGCACCAAAGCGGTGGGTAAAATCGTCGAAGTGCTGGGCGACAACATGGGCACCGGCATGGCCGTCGATATGGCGCTGCGTACCCATGAGATTCCTTATGTCTGGCCGCCGGCGGTGGAAAAACAGGTTTCCGGTCTCAAAGAACAGGTGCCGGAAGAGGCGAAGGCCGGCCGCGTCGATTTACGCTCGCTGCCGCTGGTTACCATTGACGGCGAAGATGCCCGCGACTTCGATGACGCGGTGTACTGCGAGAAGAAACGCGGCGGCGGCTGGCGCCTGTGGGTAGCCATTGCCGACGTCAGCTACTACGTGCGCCCGGGGACGCCGCTGGATGCGGAAGCGCGCAGTCGTGGCACCTCGGTCTACTTCCCGTCGCAGGTAGTGCCGATGCTGCCGGAAGTGCTGTCTAACGGTCTATGCTCGCTGAACCCGCAGGTCGATCGCCTGTGTATGGTGTGCGAGATGACGATTTCGTCAAAAGGCCGTCTGACCGGTTATAAATTCTATGAAGCGGTGATGAGTTCACATGCTCGCCTGACCTACACCAAAGTGTGGCATATGCTGCAGGGTGACCAGGAACTGCGCGAACACTACGCGCCGCTGGTGAAGCACATTGAAGAGCTGCATAACCTCTACAAAGTGCTGGAGAGCGCCCGCGAAGAGCGCGGTGGTATCTCATTTGAAAGTGAAGAAGCTAAATTCATCTTCAATGCCGAACGCCGTATTGAGCGTATCGAACAGACTCAGCGTAACGATGCGCATAAGCTGATTGAAGAGTGCATGATCCTGGCGAACATCTCCGCCGCGCGCTTCGTTGAGAAGGCGCAGGAGCCGGCGCTGTTCCGTATCCATGATAAGCCAACCACCGAAGCGATTACCTCCTTCCGTACCGTGCTGGCTGAGCTGGGACTGGAGCTGCCTGGCGGCAACAAGCCGGAGCCGCGTGATTACGCAGAGCTGCTAACCTCCATCGCCGATCGCCCGGATGCGGAAATGCTGCAGACGATGCTCCTGCGCTCCATGAAGCAGGCGGTCTACGATCCGGAAAACCGCGGTCACTTTGGCCTGGCGCTGCAGTCATACGCCCACTTCACCTCGCCGATTCGTCGTTACCCGGACCTGTCGCTGCACCGCGCTATCAAGTATCTGCTGGCCAAAGAGCAGGGACATAAAGGCAACAGCACCGAGACCGGCGGCTGGCACTACAGCATGGAAGAGATGCTCCAGCTGGGTCAGCACTGTTCGATGACCGAGCGCCGCGCCGACGAAGCGACGCGCGAAGTGTCTGACTGGCTGAAGTGCGACTTCATGCAGGATCAGGTGGGCAACATCTTCTCCGGCGTGATCGCCAGCGTGACCGGCTTTGGCTTCTTCGTCCGCCTGAACGATCTGTTTATCGACGGTCTGGTGCATGTTTCCAGCCTGGATAACGACTATTATCGTTTCGACCAGGTGGGGCAGCGTCTTATTGGTGAGTCCGGCGGCCAGACCTATCGCCTGGGCGACCGCGTGGAAGTCCGTGTGGAAGCGGTCAACATGGACGAGCGGAAAATCGACTTTACCCTGATCTCCAGCGAGCGTGCGCCGCGTAATGTCGGCAAGACCGCCCGTGAGAAAGCGAAAAAGAGTACCTCTGGCAAGCCGGGCGGCCGTCGCCGCCAGGTGGGTAAGCAGGTAAACTTCGAGCCGGACAGCGCTTTCCGTAAAGAGAAAGAGACCGCCCGACCGAAGAAAGAGAAAAAAGCGAAAAAACCGTCGGCGAAAACACAGAAAATCGCCGCCGCGACGAAAGCCAAGCGCGCGGCCAAGAAGAAGATCGCCGAGTGATTGACCTCCCTTCACCCTGAAGTCTGCTGACGCAGGATGGGGTGAAGGGGGCAGATAACAGAACCTAAAACGAGTACATCAATGAGTGAAATGATTTACGGCATCCATGCGGTGCAGGCACTGCTGGAGCGCGCACCTGAGCGTTTTCAGGAAGTTTATATTCTGAAAGGCCGTGAGGATAAGCGCTTGCTGCCGCTGATCCATGCCCTGGAAGCGCAGGGCGTGGTGATTCAGCTGGCCAACCGTCAGTTTCTTGATGAGAAGAGCGAAGGCGCTGTGCACCAGGGGATCATTGCCCGCGTGAAGCCGGGGCGTCAGTATCAGGAGAACGATCTGCCGGATCTGCTGGCGCAGCTCGATCAACCGTTCCTGCTGATCCTCGACGGCGTAACCGATCCGCACAACCTCGGCGCCTGCCTGCGTAGCGCTGACGCCGCCGGCGTGCATGCGGTGATCGTGCCAAAAGATCGTTCCGCTCAGTTGAATGCGACGGCGAAGAAAGTGGCCTGCGGCGCGGCGGAGAACGTCCCGCTGATCCGCGTCACCAACCTGGCGCGCACCATGCGTCTGCTGCAGGAAGAGAACGTCTGGATCGTCGGAACCGCAGGGGAAGCCGACCATACGCTGTTCCAGAGCAAAATGACCGGCCCGATGGCGCTGGTGATGGGCGCGGAAGGCGAAGGCATGCGTCGTCTGACCCGCGAACACTGCGATGAGCTGATCAGCATCCCGATGGCGGGCAGCGTCTCCTCGCTGAACGTCTCGGTGGCTACCGGCATCTGTCTGTTTGAAGCAGTACGTCAGCGCAGCTAAGCTGAACCATCGACGAATCAAAAAAAGCCATCCTCCGGGATGGCTTTTTTGTGACCGCTCTCGCGGGCGAGTATCCCTCCGGATAACCATACTTATGGCTATCGCCATTGATGGAGGGAGACACGATGCACTGGCAAACGCACACCGTTTTTAATCAACCCACCCCGCTGAATAACAGCAATCTGTTTCTGTCCGATACCGCTCTGCGTGAAGCAGTGGTCCGCGAAGGCGCCGGCTGGGATGGCGATCTGCTCGCCAGCATTGGCCAGCAGCTGGGGACAGCCGAATCGCTGGAGCTGGGACGCCTGGCCAACAGCAATCCGCCGGAGCTGCTGCGCTATGACGCCACCGGCGCCCGGCTGGACGACGTGCGCTTTCATCCCGCCTGGCACCTGCTGATGCAGGGGCTGTGCGCGAATCGGGTACATAACCTCGCCTGGCAGGAGGATGCCCGCGAAGGCGCGTTTGTCGCCCGCGCCGCCCGCTTTCTGCTCCATGCCCAGGTGGAGGCCGGGACGTTGTGTCCGATTACCATGACCTTCGCCGCGACGCCCCTGCTGCAGCACGCCCTGCCCGCGCCCTTTCGCGACTGGCTGTCGCCACTGCTGAGCGACCGTTACGATCCGCACCTTGCGCCTGGCGGCCAGAAGCGCGGCCTGCTGATCGGCATGGGGATGACCGAGAAGCAAGGGGGGTCTGATGTGCTGAGCAATACCACTCGCGCGGAGAAAACGGCGGAAGGGTTTTACCGACTGGTGGGACACAAGTGGTTCTTCTCGGTGCCGCAGAGCGATGCTCACCTGGTGCTGGCTCAGGCTCCGGCGGGGCTCTCATGCTTCTTTGTGCCGCGTCTGCTGCCCGACGGGCAGCGTAACAGCGTGCGTCTTGAACGCTTAAAAGAGAAGCTCGGCAACCGCTCCAACGCCAGTAGCGAAGTGGAGTTTTATGAGGCCTGCGGCTGGCTGGTGGGCGACGAAGGCGACGGCGTGCGGCAGATCCTCAGGATGGGCGGCCTGACCCGCTTTGACTGCGCGCTGGGCAGCCATGCCCTGATGCGTCGCGCCTTCTCGGTGGCGCTGTATCACGCGCTACAGCGTCAGGCGTTTGGCAAAAACCTGGTCGAACAGCCGATGATGCGCCAGCTGCTGGGGCAAATGGCGCTCCGTCTGGAGGGGCAGACCGCGTTTCTGTTTCGCCTGGCGCGGGCCTGGGACCGTCGGGATGATGCCCGGGAAAGCGCCTGGGCGCGCCTGTTTACGCCTGCGGCCAAGTTTGCCATCTGTAAGGCCGGTATCCCGTTTGTCGCCGAGGCGATGGAAGTGCTGGGCGGCATCGGCTATTGCGAGGAGAGCGAACTCCCGCGCCTCTACCGTGAGATGCCGGTCAACAGCATCTGGGAGGGCTCCGGCAATATTATGTGCCTCGATGTGATGCGGGTGCTGAGCAAGCAGCCGGCGGCGATGGAGCTGCTGGCCGCGGAGTGTGCGGAGGTGAAAGGACAGAACCGCCATCTCGACCGCGCATGGCGTCAGCTGCAGCAACTGCTGAAACGACCCGCCGAAGAGCAGGGGAGAGAGATTGCCCGGCTGGTCTATCGTCTTGGCGCGGGGGCGCAGATGCTGCGCCATGCTTCGCCGCCGCTGGCCGAAGCCTGGTGCCGGATGATGCTCGACACCCGCGGCGGCATACGTCTTGACGCGCCGACCCTCGACGACCTGCTGCTGCGGGCTATGGGGCGCGGGCGCCAGGCGCCTCAGGCGTAGAGAATGGCCTGCACGCGCCAGCTGTCCGGCTGTTGTTCCTCGTACATCTGAATAATGCGATACCAGGAGGCGCCTTGCTCGTCTGCTTTGCGGGCAATGGCGTGCTCTACATCCTGTTGGCTACCGGAAAGATTAGTGACGGAGATCAGACCGATTTCATTCAGGCCAGTGACGCAATCCGCGCTGGCGAATTCGGCTGACTGCGCGGACGTATTGGCCGTCGCAGCGGTTAACAGCAGGCTGGATAGGGTAAAAGATCGTTTCATCGTCAGCTCCATTTCACGTAGTCCCAAGGGCAGTCCGTTGCTAACGTCCTGCCAGGTGGCTGGCCGAACGTTATTATGCACAGGAGAACGTGAATGGACGCAAAGCTGTGTAAAGCAGATTTAAAGACGCCGCCTCGTTATCGACGATAGAGGATCGCCTGCGAATACCACTGGCCGGGTACCATGGTGTCATCGATCATGATGATGACGTAGTAATCGGCTTTGGCCGCTTCTGCTTTGGCCTTCAGCGCCGCTTCGACATCCATCGGCGAACCGTACATCAGTACGCTTACCGTGGCCATTTTCTGCAGGCCAGCCGTCTGGTAGCGCTGGATCTCCTGCGGATGGTCGGTGGCGGGCGGCGGGGCTTCCGGCGTTCCCTGCAGGGCGCTACACCCGCTGAGGACGATAGCCAGTAACCACGGTGAAAACCTGCGCATAACCATATCTCGTTTCCTGATAGTGATAGTGTAGTGGTAGCCTTAACAGGATTGCCGGGGAATGTTCCCGAACTGTTATCTCTGACGCGATTTTCGAATGAAAATGTTGTGAAAGCGTAACCGGGTTCTCAACATTATGAATCGTAGCAAACTGGGTTGCCTGGTGAATGAATTTTCCCATGACGCCTAACCACGATAGAGAAGGAAGACGATAAATGATTGCACTAGAAATGCGCAACCTCGGCGGTGGTGAAATTTTACATGCCTGTCCGCAGGAGAGTCTGGATAAGCCCTTGCCCTGTATCGTCTTTTATCATGGCTTTACCTCGTCGAAGCTGGTCTACAGCTACTTTGCGGTGGCGCTGGCCGAGGCCGGATTCCGGGTGATCATGCCGGACGCGCCGGAGCATGGGGCGCGCTATCAGGGCGATGAGGCCGGGCGGATGCAGCGCTTCTGGCCGATTCTGCAGCAGAATTTCAGGGAGTTTCCTGCGCTGCGCGAGGCGATAATCGCTGAAGGATGGCTGGAAGGGGAGCGGCTGGCGGTGGCGGGCGCTTCGATGGGGGGAATGACGGCGTTGGGCATCATGACGCATCACCCCGAGCTGAACAGCGTCGCCTGTCTGATGGGGTCGGGCTATTTTCGTTCCCTGTCGCAAACCCTGTTTCCCTCGCCTGGCTTTGATGCTGACAGTCTCCGCGAATGGGATGTCAGCCATCAGCTGGCGTCCCTTGCCCGGCGACCGCTGCTGCTCTGGCATGGCGATGCCGATGACGTGGTGCCGCCGGAAGAAACCTTTCGACTAGAGCAGGCGCTCCGGCAGGCTGACCTTGCCGCCAGGCTGACCTGCGTCTGGCAGAAAGGCGTCCGCCATCGCATTACGCCAGAGGCGCTGGCTACCACGGTCGCCTTTTTTCAGCAGCACCTTTAAACGCGGATTACGCTGAGGCCCTGATCCTCAAGCTGTTTGAGGATCGCGGCATCGGCCTGTTTGCCGGTGATCACCACGTCTATTTGTCCGGCCTGGCTGAATAGCATCCCGGCGCGCTCGCCGATCTTGCTGCTGTCGACCAGCACCGCCAGTTTGCCGACCACGTTAAGCATTTTTTGCTCGGCCATGGCGGTCAACATATCCGTTTTGTAGAGGCCTTCGGCGGTGAGCCCTTTGCCGCTGGTAAACATCCAGTGTCCGGCATAGAGGCTGTTCTCGCTACCGTGGGGGCTGAGGGTGATGGCGTGGCTGCGGTTGTACTGGCCGCCCATGATAATCACGCTGTCATGCTCCTGGTCGATCAGGTAGTTAGCCAGCGGCAGATAGTTGGTGATGATCTGCACCGGTTTGCCGCACAGTTCCCGACCCAACAGAAAGGCGGTGGAGCCGCAGTTAATGACGATGCTCTCACCCGGCGCGATCAGTTGCGAAGCGGCGCGTGCAATACGCACTTTTTCATCCAGATTTTGCGCCTGGTGGATGTTCATCGGCGTCCAGCGGGGGCGCTGTTCGCTAATGGCTTCCGCGCCATTACGAACCTTTTTCAGTTTGCCGCTTTCATCCAGCTTGTTGATATCACGTCGGGCGGTAGCGGGTGAGATCCCGAGCCGCGACATCACCTGCTCCACGGTAACAAACCCCGTTTGGGCGAGCAGATCCAGCAGAATTTGGTGCCTTTGCGCTTCCGTCATGAGCGAATCCGATTAAAAGTGAACAGCAAAGATGATATTTGAAATCATGTGAAAATACTAACCCTGCGGCGGGGTATTTCCGGCAGGCAGGGCCTGCCGGCGGCGACTTACAGGAAGGATTTGAAAGGCAGATCCGGCTCAATGGTGAAGCAATCGTCGAAACCGCGCGGGTAGTGATATTCGAAATTGTCTTTATCCAGCGGCCAGGTAAATTTGCCGCCGACCTGCCAGATAAACGGCTTGAAGCCGTACTTCAGACGATCCTTTTTCATCTCCCACAGAACGCGGATCTCCTGCGGATCGGCCTGAAAGTTTGACCAGATATCATGGTGGAACGGGATCACAACTTTGGCGTTGAGCGACTCTGCCATGCGCAGGATATCGGCGCTGGTCATTTTGTCGGTGATCCCGCGCGGGTTCTCGCCATACGAGCCGAGGGCGACGTCAATCCGATGCTCGTTGCCATGCTTCGCGTAGTAGTTGGAGTAGTGGGAATCGCCGCTGTGGTACAGGTTGCCGCCCGGTGTTTTAAACAGGTAGTTGACCGCGCGCTGGTCCATGCCGTCCGGCAGTACGCCAGCGGCTTTTTGGTCCGCCGGGAGGGTGATCAGCGCGGTGCGATCGAACGCATCGAGCGCATGGATCTCAATGTCTTTGATCTTCACGACATCGCCAGGTTTCATGACGATACAGCGCGCTTTCGGCACGCCCCAACCGATCCACAGGTCGACGCAGGTTTTCGGGCCGATAAACGGCACATCGGCCGGGCAGTTCTGCATGACGGCGGCGGCGACGTTGACGTCAATATGATCGTTGTGATCGTGGGTCGCGAGGACCGCGTCAATCTGGCGAATGGCGAACGGATCCAGCACGAACGGCGTGGTGCGCAGGTTAGGCTGTAATTTTTTCACGCCTGCCATCCGCTGCATCTGGTGGCCGGTTTTCATCAGCGGATTGCCGTGGCTCTGTTTGCCAGTGCCGCACCAGAAATCGACGCAGACGTTAGCCCCGCCTTCGGATTTTAACCAGATACCGGTACAGCCGAGCCACCACATGGCGAAGGTGCCGGGCGTAACCTGCTCCTGCTCAATCTCTTCATTCAGCCAGCTGCCCCATTCCGGAAAGGTGTTCAGGATCCATGATTCACGGGTGATGGTCTGTACTTTACTCATCGTGCTCTTCCTCGTATTTTCAATAGTAATCAAATTTTGATTGGTTTTGATTTATGTTGTCACTGGATTTTCAAGATTGCAATCTTGTTTTCCATCAATTTTACGAAGAGATGCGCATCACCTCTCAGGGGTTCCAGCATTCATAAAGGTTGTGCTTTGTTTTATCTATATGATTTGAAAATGTTTAATTATGTTTCGGCGCTACTGCTCGGCAATAGTCACAATGAAATAGAGGATTATTGCGGCGCGCGTCACATTTAATCAAATTCAATCTTGTTGTGATTATTTTTGATTATTAGAGTGGGCAGCGAGAAATGCTGAGCGTAAGGCGCGTTCAGCGCCTTCACCATCGGGAGTGTGTTATGGCAATCCTCTACAACATCTTTACCGTTTTCTTTAATCAGGTGATGACCAATGCCCCGCTGCTGCTGGGTATCGTCACCTGCCTGGGCTATATCCTGCTGCGCAAAAGCGTCAGCGTGATTATTAAAGGCACGATCAAAACCATTATCGGCTTCATGCTGTTACAGGCCGGCTCCGGCATCCTCACCAGCACTTTTAAACCGGTGGTGGCGAAAATGTCAGAGGTGTACGGCATCAACGGCGCGATCTCTGACACCTATGCCTCGATGATGGCGACCATCGACCGGATGGGCGAGGCCTATAGCTGGGTGGGCTATGCGGTGCTGCTGGCGCTGGCGCTCAACATCTGTTACGTCCTGCTGCGCCGGATAACCGGCATCCGCACCATCATGCTGACTGGCCATATCATGTTTCAGCAGGCGGGGCTGATCGCCGTCTCGTTCTTTATCTTTGGTTACGGAATGTGGACGACCATCATCTGTACCGCCGTGCTGGTCTCCCTGTACTGGGGTATCACCTCCAACATGATGTTCAAGCCGACTCAGCTGGTCACCGACGGCTGCGGCTTCTCCATCGGTCACCAGCAGCAGTTTGCCTCGTGGATTGCCTACAAAGTGGCGCCGTATCTGGGGAAAAAAGAGGAGAGTGTGGAAGACCTCAAGCTGCCAGGCTGGCTCAATATCTTCCACGACAACATCGTTTCCACCGCGATTGTCATGACCATTTTCTTTGGCGCGATCCTGCTTTCCTTTGGTATTGACGTCGTGCAGGCGATGGCGGGGAAAACCCACTGGACGGTCTATATCCTACAGACCGGTTTCTCCTTCGCGGTGGCCATTTTCATCATTACCCAGGGCGTGCGGATGTTCGTCGCCGAACTGTCCGAAGCCTTCAACGGTATCTCGCAACGCCTGATCCCCGGCGCGGTGCTGGCGATTGACTGCGCCGCGATTTATAGCTTTGCGCCGAATGCGGTGGTGTGGGGCTTTATGTGGGGCACCATCGGCCAGCTGATTGCCGTCGGCATTCTGGTTGGCATTGGCTCTTCAATTCTGATTATTCCGGGCTTTATCCCGATGTTCTTCTCCAACGCGACGATTGGCGTCTTTGCCAACCACTTCGGCGGCTGGCGCGCGGCGCTCAAGATCTGCCTGGTGATGGGCATGGTTGAAATTTTCGGTTGCGTGTGGGCGGTGAAGCTCACCGGTATGAGCGCCTGGATGGGAATGGCGGACTGGTCGATTCTGGCGCCGCCGATGATGCAGGGCTTCGCCTCCATCGGGCTGGCGTTTATGGCCGTCATCATCCTGATTGCTCTCGCTTATATGTTCTTCGCTGGCCGCGCGCTGCGCGCCGAAGAAGACGCGGAAAAACAACTGGCAGAGGCCTCTGCCCAATAAGGAATTCTGATTATGACCGTACGTATTCTGGCTGTGTGTGGTAACGGGCAAGGCAGTTCTATGATCATGAAAATGAAAGTGGATCAGTTCCTGACGCAATCCAATATCGACCACACGGTGAACAGCTGCGCGGTGGGTGAATACAAAAGCGAACTAAACGGCGCGGATATCATCATCGCTTCAACCCATATCGCGGGGGAGATTACCGTCTCCGGCAATAAACACGTGGTGGGGGTGCGTAATATGCTTTCCCCCGCGGATTTCGGGCCAAAGCTGCTGGAGGTGATTAAAGCTCATTTCCCGCAGGACGTGAAATAAGGAGCGGCCATGAAACTCCATGAATCACTGGCGCAGAATCACTCCATTCGCCTGCAGGCGGAAGCGGAAACCTGGCAGGAGGCGGTGAAAATCGGCGTCGATCTGCTGGTGGCCGCCGACGTGGTGGAGCCGCGCTACTACCAGGCAATCCTCGACGGCGTCGCGCAGCACGGCCCCTATTTTGTGATCGCTCCGGGATTAGCCATGCCGCACGGGCGGCCGGAAGAGGGCGTCAAAAAAACCGGCTTTGCGCTGGTCACGCTAAAGAAACCGCTGATTTTCAACCACGAAGATAACGACCCGGTCGACATCCTGATCACCATGGCGGCGGTTGACGCCACCACCCACCAGGAAGTGGGCATCATGCAGATCGTTAACCTGTTTGATGACGAAGCCAATTTCGACCGTTTACGCGCCTGCCGCAGCGAGCAGGAAGTGCTGGATTTAATCAAAAACGCCACCGCGGCGGCTGTTTAAAAGGAACACTATCATGTCATTACCTATGTTACAGGTCGCCCTCGACAACCAAACGCTGGCCAGCGCTTATGAAACAACCCGTCTGATCGCCGAAGAGGTAGATATCATTGAAGTCGGCACTATCCTCTGCGTCGGTGAAGGTGTACGCGCGGTGCGCGATCTGAAAGCGCTGTATCCGCATAAAATCGTGCTGGCGGACGCCAAAATTGCCGATGCCGGCAAGATCCTGTCGCGGATGTGCTTCGAAGCCAACGCCGACTGGGTCACGGTGATCTGCTGCGCCGATATCAACACCGCCAAAGGGGCGCTGGATGTCGCCAAAGAGTTCAACGGCGATGTGCAAATTGAGCTGACCGGCTTCTGGACCTGGGAGCAGGCGCAGGCGTGGCGCGAGGCGGGTATTCAGCAGGTGGTCTATCACCGCAGCCGCGACGCGCAGGCGGCAGGCGTGGCGTGGAGTGAGGCGGATATCAGCGCGATTAAGCGTCTGTCTGATATGGGCTTCAAAGTGACCGTCACCGGCGGGCTGGCGCTGGAAGACCTGCCGCTGTTTGCCGGGATCCCTGTTCACGTCTTTATTGCCGGACGCAGCATCCGCGATGCTGCCTCGCCGGTGGAAGCGGCGCGCCAGTTTAAACGCTCTATCGCCCAGCTGTGGGGTTAAGGAGCGACTATGTTGGCGAAATCCATTCCGCTCGGCATCTATGAAAAAGCGCTCCCCGCCGGGGAGTGCTGGCTGGAGCGGCTAAAGCTTGCAAAAGCGCTGGGCTTTGATTTCGTTGAGATGTCTCTCGATGAAACGGACGCCCGCCTTGCGCGGCTGGACTGGAGCCCGGAGCAGCGTCTGGCGCTGGTCAAGGCGGTGGCTGAAACCGGCGTCCGGGTGCCGTCGATGTGCCTTAGCGCCCATCGCCGTTTTCCGCTGGGTAGTGAAGACGACGCGGTGCGGCATCAGGGGCTGGAGATCATGCGTAAAGCCATCCGCCTGGCGCAGGATGTGGGGATTCGGGTGATCCAGCTGGCAGGCTACGACGTCTATTACCAGCAGGCGAACGATGAGACGCGCCGCCGCTTTCGCGACGGCCTGAAACAGAGCGTCGAGATGGCCAGCCGAGCCCAGGTAACCCTGGCGATGGAGATCATGGACTACCCGCTGATGAACTCGATCAGTAAAGCGCTGGGCTATGCCCATTACCTGAATAATCCGTGGTTCCAGCTTTACCCGGATATCGGCAATCTGTCGGCGTGGGATAACGACGTCCAGATGGAGCTGAAGGCGGGGAGCGGGCATATCGTGGCGGTACACGTCAAAGACACGAAGCCCGGCGTCTTTAAAAACGTGCCGTTCGGCGAAGGGGTGGTCGATTTTGAACGCTGCTTCGAAACGCTCAAGCAGACCGGCTACTGCGGCCCGTACCTGATTGAGATGTGGAGCGAAACCAGCGCTGACCCGCTGGCGGAGGTGGCGAAGGCGCGTGACTGGGTGAAGGCGCGGATGGCCCGCGCGGGCCTGATGGAGGCGGCATAATGCAACAGCTGAAACAGCAGGTGTTCGAGGCCAATATGGATCTGCCGCGCTACGGCCTGGTGACCTTTACCTGGGGTAACGTTAGCGCCATTGATCGGCAGCGTGGGCTGGTGGTGATTAAGCCCAGCGGCATCGCCTACGAGTCAATGACCGTCGATGACATGTCGGTGGTTGATCTGCAGGGGCACGTGGTGGAAGGGCGCTGGCGTCCCTCCTCTGATACCGCCACCCATCTGGCGCTCTATCGCCGTTATCCCGACCTTGGCGGGGTGGTGCATACCCATTCGACGCACGCCACCGCCTGGGCGCAGGCGGGGCTGGCGATCCCGGCGCTCGGCACCACCCATGCGGACTACTTCTTCGGCGATATTCCCTGCACCCGGGCGCTTAGCGCACAGGAGGTGGACGAGGCCTACGAGCTGAACACCGGGCAGGTGATTATCGAAACGCTGGGTGAGGCCAATCCGCTGCATACGCCGGGGATCGTCGTCTATCAGCACGGGCCATTTGCCTGGGGCAAAGACGCCCACGAGGCGGTACACAACGCGGTGGTGATGGAAGAGGTGGCGCGCATGGCGTGGATTGCCCGCGGCATTAATCCGCAGTTGCAGCCCATCGATAGCTGGCTGATGAATAAGCATTTTCAGCGTAAGCATGGGCCAAACGCCTACTATGGGCAAAAGTAGATAGCGCGCTCCGGGGCTTTCACCCCTCACGGTGAAGCAACTGGTCTGGCCCCGGAGCCGTTTTTAATCCTGACGATAGGCCGACGGCATCACGCGCATGCCGATGAGCGTGACCACGCAAATTATCGCCCCGGCGTAAAACGTCGAGGCGGCGCCGAAGGTTTCCCACAGTACCCCCGCGCCGGTGCTGGCCAGCAGCAGAGCCAGGCCACTCATCAGATTAAACATACCGAACGCCGTGCCGCGTAGCTCCGGTGGCGCCGTATGGGCGACCATCGCCGCCAGCAGGCCCTGGGTCATTCCCATATGAATCCCCCACAGCGCGACGCCGATCAGCAGCGTGCTCCAGTGGCTGCTGAGCGCCAGCACGATATCGGCGAGGATCAACACCAGCAGCCCCCACTGCAGCAGTTTGCTGTGGCTCATGCTGTCTGAGAGTTTACCGAACGGGTAAGCCGTGAGGCTGTAGACCAGGTTCATCGCCACCATCACCAGCGGGATGGTATAGAGCGGGATCTCCATCTGCTGGGCGCGCAGCACCAGAAAGGCTTCGCTGAAGCGGGCGAGGGTGAAAATGCTGCCGATCGCGACCACCCACCAGTAGGCGGCGGAGAGCTTTTTCAGGTTTTCGCGCTTCAGCGGATTGCTGCGTTTGTGCGCGATGGCGGATTTTGGCTCCTGTAGGCCGAATCCGAGCAGGAGAATGGAGAGCACGGCGGGAATGACCGCCACCCAGAAAATAGCGTGAAAATCGTTGGCCCAGATAAACATCAGCAGCACCGCCAGCAGCGGGCCGAGAAAGGCGCCGACGGTATCCAGCGCCTGGCGTAGTCCGTAGGCGGCGCCGCGGATCTCCGGCGGGGTGACATCGGCGACCAGCGCATCGCGCGGCGCGCCGCGAATACCTTTGCCTACGCGGTCAATCATGCGGGCGCTAAACACCACCCCGGCGGTAGGGGCGATGGCAAACAGCGGCTTACTGAGCGCGCCCAGGCCGTAGCCCAGCAGCGCCAGTCCTTTACGCTTGCCGACATAGTCGCTGATTGCGCCGGAGAAGACCTTCAGGATCAGGGCGGTGGCTTCCGCCAGTCCCTCGATAAGACCGATAATTATCACGCTGGCGCCGAGGGTAGTGGCCATAAACAGCGGTAAGAGGCTGTGGATCATCTCGGAGGAGACATCCATCAGCAGGCTGACGCCGCCGAGTACCCAAACGCCTTTGGGGATACGGCCTAAGGTGGCGAAACGCGGAACCATCAATCACTCCTGATTATCAAATGGCGAGTGGCTGATTAAATCAGGTTGCGATGACGCTGGTAAGTCGGTTTGTAAAATAATTCTCAATTGCGTTTAGGCGCAGACCTCGCTTCGCCCCTCGCGAGGAGAGGCGAAGAATCGGGCAGGCGTTAGCGGTATATCACCGCGCTGGCGCGAAGCGGGCCGTTGGTTTCGGGTTCGTGCATCAGGATAGGCTGAAAGTATTTCGCCCCCTGCGCATCGCTCATCTGGCTAAGGGCCTGTTCGGCCTCGTGCTCAGTGGCCATATTGTGATTGATATAGATAACGCCGAGGCTCTGCACGTCGTCCATGTTGCGGGCCTGACGTTCGGTGATTTGGATAGCTGCCAGCGCGTTGGCGCTGAAGAAAAGCGCAGCCATCATGGCGATGATTTTCAGTTTCATATACTACGCTCCTGACTGACAGTCCTGACGCTGACTCGGGGCTCTCCTGTGGTCGTTAGGCTTTGATATAAGTGTAATCGCTGCGCGTTCATCGCATGGCGACCTTTTCTGATGCAGTTGTTCAAAAAAATGCCGCTTCCTTTATTGGTTAATTTTAAATCACCCACTTAGCCCAGCTTGGCGCTTAGTGCGAATTATTTGTGCAAATGCGCTTGTGTTCCTGAGGGGCCGCCATTAGAATGACGCGTCAATTTTTCAGCCGCCCTTTAACACGTTCCTTGCCTCCATGGGCCGCGGCTGACCCAGACAGGAGGCTGAATAATCCGTAAGGAGCAATTCGATGCGTCATTACGAAATCGTTTTTATGGTCCATCCTGACCAGAGCGAACAGGTTCCGGGCATGATCGAACGTTACACTGGTGCAATTACTGCAGCAGCAGGTACGATCCACCGTCTGGAAGACTGGGGCCGCCGTCAGCTGGCTTATCCGATCAACAAACTGCACAAAGCTCACTACGTTCTGATGAACGTTGAAGCGCCGCAGGAAGCGATCGATGAGCTGGAAACTAACTTCCGCTTCAACGACGCCGTTATCCGCAGCATGGTAATGCGTACTAAGCACGCTGTTACCGAAGCATCTCCGATGGTTAAAGCGAAAGACGAGCGCCGTGAGCGTCGCGAAGATTTCGCCAACGAAACCGCAGATGATTCTGAAGCTGGGGATTCTGAAGAGTAATCCTGATGACCAACCGTCTGGAGCTGTCCGGCATTATTTGCAGGACTCCACTTCGTAAGGTCAGCCCGTCAGGAATTCCTCACTGCCAGTTCGTGCTTGAGCATCGTTCAGTGCAGGAGGAAGCCGGTTTTCACCGGCAGGCATGGTGTCAGATGCCCGTTATTATTAGCGGTCATGAGAACCAGGCCATTACTCACAGTATAACGGTCGGTAGCGCAGTAACCGTTCGAGGGTTCATCTCTTGCCATAAGGCAAAGAACGGCTTGAGCAAAATGGTTCTGCATGCCGAGCAGATTGAATTGATAGATTCTGGAGACTAGCCATATGGCACGTTATTTCCGTCGTCGCAAGTTCTGCCGTTTCACCGCGGAAGGCGTTCAAGAGATCGACTATAAAGATATCGCTACGCTGAAAAACTACATCACCGAAAGCGGTAAGATTGTCCCGAGCCGTATCACCGGTACCCGTGCAAAATACCAGCGTCAGCTGGCTCGCGCTATCAAACGCGCTCGCTACCTGTCCCTGCTGCCGTACACTGATCGTCATCAGTAATCGGTCACGGTCCATTAATACGACTTTGAGAGGATAAGGTAATGCAAGTTATTCTGCTTGATAAAGTAGCAAACCTGGGTAGCCTGGGTGATCAGGTTAACGTTAAAGCGGGCTACGCTCGTAACTTCCTGGTCCCGCAGGGTAAAGCTGTTCCTGCTACCAAGAAAAACGTTGAATTCTTCGAAGCACGTCGTGCTGAACTGGAAGCCAAACTGGCTGACGTTCTGGCAGCAGCTGAAGCTCGTGCTGAGCAGATCAACGCCCTGGAATCCGTAACCATCGCGTCTAAAGCTGGCGACGAAGGTAAACTGTTCGGTTCCATCGGTACTCGCGACATCGCTGACGCTGTTACTGCAGCAGGCGTTAAAGTTGCTAAGAGCGAAGTTCGCCTGCCGAACGGCGTTCTGCGTAACGTTGGCGAGCACGAAGTGAACTTCCAGGTTCACAGCGAAGTATTCGCTAAAGTTATCATCAACGTGGTTGCTGAGTAATCGGCCTCTGACGTTCTGGTAACAACAAACCGCCGGCCTTGTGCCGGCGTTTTGCTTTTTAGCGCCTTTCATTTTGCGGCGGCGTAACGCTTGCTGTCGTCTTCTCTGCTATCGCGCACGCACAAAGCTGCCGTTCGACTGGCGGGTAAACAGCACCTGCTGGCCGTTGCCGGTATCGATAGTGAGCCCGGTGACCACGCCGTTGGCGTTCTGCCGAATCTGCACCGTCTGTCCGCTCTGCAAAGTACTTAGCGGCTTGCCAGCGCCTTCAACCTGCGCCATGGCGTAGACGTCAGTGGCCGGCAGCCCATGATCGCGGAACAGCTGCGCCAGGGTTTTGCCTGACTCGATGCGATAGGTCCGCCATTGCTGCTCAATACCCGGCGCGGACTGCTGTGATGAGGATTGATAAGGCTGGGAGGCGGCGGGCTGCTGCGTCTGCGCCTGATCCGGCTGCTCATCCTGAATCGGCTCCGGGGCGACCGGCGCCATCTGATCGGCGTCGCTCACGGTAGGCGTATTAGTGATCGGCGGCAGCGGAACGGCCTGATTGCCGCCAGCTTGCGGCTGGGACTGCGACTGTAGGTTCAGGTTCGCTTCACGGCTGGTGGACGCCGGGCTTTGGCTATCATCGGAGGGAAGCAGAATACCGATAATAACCAACAGGAAGCCAGCGATAATTCCCCGGCGGTGCATCGGAGGCAGCGGGTCCAGGAGGCGAAAATGATCCGGGGCGTGCCAGATTTTCGCCAGGGTAGATGTCAGTTCAAAGCGCCCGGGCATGGCTTTCCTCCTGCTCCGCATATTTATATCCTGCTCATGAGTATAGATGGCTAACGTCCTGATGACCGGAACAAAGTGAAGTTAACCTGCTGCCGCCTATTGTTTCTTTTTCGCTGAGATTTGTCATCATCCGCCGACAAAGTTTTACCCATTTCGCTATGGCTGTTATGCTTTCGCACGCTTTTATCTTGATGTTTATCACCCAAAAAGGAACAACGATGGCAACCCCAACTTTTGACACTATCGAAGCGCAGGCAAGTTACGGTATCGGCTTGCAGGTTGGACAACAGCTGAGCGAATCCGGCCTGCAGGGGCTGCTGCCGGAAGCGCTGGTGGCGGGTATCGCCGATGCGCTGGAAGGTAACCAGCCGCAGGTGCCGGTGGAAGCCGTTCACCGCGCGCTGCGTGAAATCCACGAGCGTGCTGACGCTGTGCGTCGCGAGCGTTTTCAGGCCATGGCCGCTGACGGCCAAAAATACCTTGATGAAAACCGCGAGAAAGAGGGTGTGAACAGCACCGAGTCTGGTCTGCAGTTCCGCGTACTGACCCAGGGCGAAGGCCCGATCCCGGCGCGTACTGACCGCGTTCGCGTGCACTACACTGGCAAACTGATCGACGGCACCGTCTTCGACAGCTCCGTTGCTCGCGGTGAACCGGCTGAATTCCCGGTGACCGGCGTGATCGGCGGCTGGATTGAAGCGCTGACTCTGATGCCGGTAGGTTCCAAATGGGAACTGACGATCCCGCACAACCTCGCCTACGGTGAGCGCGGCGCTGGCGCATCGATTCCTCCGTTCAGCACCCTGATCTTCGAAGTTGAACTGCTGGACATTATCTAAACAGCAGCGGCTTCCTCTTCCCCGCGGCAGGGGAAGCCATAAAAATAGCGTAAAATCCTTAAGTTAAAAATTAATTGGAATTATGTTTTGCATTCATCACGTATGGGTGTATTTTTGTGAGATATTTCGCGTTAGATGAGTGATATAACACTCACTTTAAACATAAAATTAACATTATATCTAAATCATAGTATTCATCCCTCCGATTCTTACCTAATATCGACTAGCCCTTGCTGGGGTTAATGACAGACGACGGGCCATCAGAGCCTGAACAACACAGACAGGTACAACAGGAAGAAATCACATGGTAGATCAGGTTAAAGTCGCTGCTGTCGAGCAGGAGCCGACTGAACAATCGCTACGGCGAAATCTCACAAACCGACATATTCAGCTGATCGCGATTGGCGGAGCGATCGGCACCGGGTTATTTATGGGTTCTGGCAAAACCATCAGCCTTGCCGGACCATCCATTATCTTTGTTTATATGATTATCGGTTTTATGCTGTTTTTCGTGATGCGTGCCATGGGCGAATTACTGCTGTCGAACCTCGAATATAAATCCTTTAGCGACTTCGCGGCCGATCTGCTGGGGCCGTGGGCGGGCTACTTTACCGGCTGGACCTACTGGTTCTGCTGGGTAGTGACCGGGATGGCGGACGTTGTCGCCATCACCGCCTACGCGCAGTTCTGGTTTCCCGGACTCTCCGACTGGGTCGCCTCGCTGGCGGTGATCCTGCTGCTGCTGGGCCTGAACCTGGCCACCGTCAAGATGTTTGGCGAAATGGAGTTCTGGTTCGCGATGATCAAAATTGTCGCCATCGTGGCGCTGATCGTGGTCGGCCTGGTAATGGTGATGATGCATTTCAAATCGCCGACCGGGGTCGAAGCCTCTTTCGCCCACCTGTGGAATGACGGCGGCTGGTTCCCGAAAGGGCTGAGCGGCTTCTTCGCCGGCTTCCAGATTGCGGTGTTTGCCTTCGTGGGGATTGAGCTGGTGGGTACCACCGCCGCCGAAACCAAAGACCCGGAAAAGTCCCTGCCGCGGGCGATTAACTCCATCCCGCTGCGTATCATTATGTTCTACGTCTTCGCGCTGATTGTGATTATGTCGGTGACGCCGTGGAGCTCCGTGGTGCCGAGCAAGAGCCCGTTCGTTGAGCTGTTCGTGCTGGTTGGTCTGCCGGCGGCGGCGAGCCTGATCAACTTCGTGGTGCTGACCTCCGCGGCCTCCTCGGCCAACAGCGGCGTGTTCTCTACCAGCCGTATGCTGTTCGGTCTGGCGCAGGATGGTCAGGCGCCGAAGATGTTCGCCAAGCTGTCGAAGCGTGCGGTGCCGGCGAAGGGCTTAACCTTCTCCTGCATGTGTCTGCTGGGCGGGGTGGTGATGCTGATGGTCAACCCGAGCGTGATTGCCGCCTTCACCATGATCACCACGGTGTCGGCGATCCTGTTTATGTTCGTCTGGACCATCATCCTTTGCTCTTACCTGGCGTATCGCAAAAACCGCCCTCAGCTGCATGAGAAGTCGAGCTACAAGATGCCGCTGGGTAAAGTCATGTGCTGGGTGTGCATGGCCTTCTTCGTCTTTGTGCTGGTGCTGTTGACCCTGGAAGACGATACCCGTGAAGCGCTGATGGTCACCCCGCTGTGGTTTGTGCTGCTGGGCGCGGGCTGGCTGTTTGCCGGCAAAAAACGGCTGGCGAAATAAACGAAAATTTTAACGTTGCTTGCAACGGCCCGTCATAAAAAAGACCACCCGGAGTGGCCAAATAAGACGGACAATGTCGAGGGCGCCCGCGGGCGCCTTTTTCTTTACTTTCCGCCGAGGGCGCGCGGGAACAGCACATTATTTTCCAGGCTGATGTGTTCCATCAGATCGTCGATCATCTCGTTGATACCGTTATACATCGCCTTCCAGGTGGTACAGGCTTCCGGCGGCGGCGTCACGTTGTGGGTGATGTGCTTAATGACTTCCAGCAGTTCACCCGCTTCATCATGCTCGCTTTCCATCACGCTGATCGGCCCCCCGGCCTGGGCGCCCATTCCCTGTTTGATCATCGGGAACAGGATCTGCTCCTCTTTCATCATGTGGCTGGAAAGCTCCTGATGCAGCATGGTCAGGTACTTAGTCAGTCCTTTCGGCACGTTCGGTTTATCGGCATGGACGCGTTCAACCTTGGTGGCCTGCAGGATCAGCTCCGGCAGCTGTTCACGGTGCCGGTCGTGATAGCGAACGATGATATGGTCGATAATCTCCGCGAGGGGCGCCGCGCGCCAGTCGCGGGAGAGAGGCTGTTCGGCCAGTTTCGCCAGCTCGGCTTCAATCACCGCGACATCCAGCGCTTTGCGCGACGCGGCGCGCGCCAGGGTCTGTTTGCCGCCGCAGCAGTAATCCATATCGTATTGACGGAACAGGGCGGAGGCGCGCGGGATGGTCAGCGCCAGCTCGCCTAAAGGTTGGTCACGGAAAGCCATAGCAGTTACCTCGTCATCAGGAATATAAGATGTATTTTAAATGCATCTTTTTGGCGAGGGAATACCCCTTAAGGAGGCGAGGCTACTTTTTTTCGTCCGCCAGCGGCTGCAGCATCGGTTTTTCCGGTCTGGCGCGTACGGCAGAGACCACGCCGAGCACCAGCAGCAGGATCCCGCTCAGGGTCAGCAGCGGCGGTAAGCTTTGCCGCAGCAGGAAGGTATACAGCAGTCCGGCCAGGGTTTCGAAGACGATAAGCGGGCCGAGGATCACCGTCGGCAGCCGCTGGCTGGCAATATTCCAGCATAGCGCGCCGACCCATGAGCAGAGCACCGCGATGGCCAGCATCAGCGTAATAAACACCGCAGGACGCGGGCCGAAGGGCAGGGGAAACCCGGCCTGCTGACCGTGCAGCCAGGCGCAGGCGGCGAGATAGCCGGCCAGCGAAACCGGAAGCGTCACCAGCGCCTGAGCGGTAGCCCACATCATTGGCGGTTGATGCGGGTTCTCCCGCAGCCAGCGGGCGTTGCGCAGGGCATACCAGGCCCAGCAGACCACCGATCCCAGCGCCAGCGCAATGCCGGAGCCGTAGCGCCACGGGCTAAAATTCGGCAGCCCCTGACGCAGCTCCGCGACGTTAACGCAGATCAGGCCCACGGCGATGCAGATCAGCGCCGGAAACAGGCGCCGCCACGGCAGCTTCCCGTCGCGCTGGCTGTAGAGCAGATTGGCGAACACCGGCAGTACCACCGGCAGCGTGCCGATAATCATGGTGGAAACCGGCGCCCCGGTGCGCTGAATGGCGCTGGCCAGGCAGACGTAATAGATAAGGTTCCCCATCATTGTCAGGCCCAGCGCGGTCCACCAGTCGTGCCGGCTCAACTGGCGCAGTCGCGCGCGCCCGAGCCACGCCAGCGGCAGGGCGATCAGGCCCAGCGCCAGATAGCGTCCCATCGACTGCAGCATCGCCGGATACTCTGGCACCAGCAAAGGCCCGACGAAAATTAAACCCCACATCAGCCCCGCCAGCAGGGCGTATAACACACCACTAATCATCATTGCATCCGTTGTCATTACCGTTGTCTGCAGTGTAGAAGGGGGCCGGGCAGGAATATTGTATGAGATTGCGCATTAGCGCCTGGCGACCTGCTTCTGATAGCGCACCGGCGTAATGCCGTAACGCTGGGTGAAGGCGCGGGTCAGGTGGGACTGGTCGGTGAGGCCGACGGCTATCGCCACTTCGGCGGCGGGCATGCCGTGGGTGAGGAACGCTTTGGCGCGCCACAGACGGATGGCCATCAGCATCTGATGGGGCGTTACGTGATAGTGGGCTTTAAACTGGCGCTGAAAGTGGTACGGGCTCAGCGCCGCCACCTGCGCCAGCTCGTCGAGGGTGATGGGACGCATATAGTTATCGTGCAGGTAGTCGCGCACGCGGTCAAAGCGATGCCCGGCCTCACCTTGCGCAGAGGCATGGTGGGCCAGAGGGCGGAAGGCGTCGATGAGGTCGAGCAGCAGTCCCTGCTGGGCCAGCGGATCGTCGCTATGCCACAGGCCATAAATCAGCTGGCCAATCTGTCGGGAACGTAGAGGATCCTCGCGGACCACCTCGCTGAACCACCAGTCTCGCACCCCGGTGATGGCTTCAAGACGGTCCGGCTCCAGATAAATCATCCGGTAGCGCCAGCCGTCGGCGGTTTCCGCTTCGCCGGTGTGCAGCTCGTCGGGATTCATGGTGACAATTGAGTTTGCGGCGGCAATATGCTGACTGCCGCGGTAGCGAAAGCGCTCCGCGCCTTGCTCAATCACGCCGATGCCGAAGGCTTCGTGGGTATGGGGTTCAAAGGCGTAGCGGGATATATGGGCGTGGTAAAGCTCCACCCCGGGCAGCTGTTCGAGATGGCGAAAGCGCGCGCGGTCTTTTTCATCACTAAATTGGAGTGGTACGCCCTGCATGCCTGCCTCCCGACGGTTATCCCTTCAATATGGGAGAGGAACCGCCGGGACGCAACCGCAAAAGCTGAGAGGGGCGGTTACAGAATGCCTTTTACACTCTCGGCAAGGGAGGTGGTCGGGCGGCCGATCAGCGTACTCAGGGTGCGGCTGTCGTCAAACAGTCCGCCTTTCGACGCGCCGACATCGGAATCCGCCAGCATATCGGCAAGCCCGGCCGGCAGGCCGACGCTTTTCAGCGCGGCGGCGAAATCGGCTTCGCTGAGGTTCTGGTAGACCACGTTTTTCCCGCTTTGCTTGCTCAGCTCGGCAGCCAGGTCGCTCAGCGTCCAGGCGTTATCACCCGCCAGTTCGTAAATTTTGCCTTCATGACCCTCACTGGCGATAACGCGGGCGGCAGCGGCGGCATAATCGGCGCGGGTGGCGGAGGCGATTTTACCCTCGCCGGCGGCGCCGATAAACACGCCATGCTCCAGCGCCGGCGGCGCGCTGGCCAGATAGTTTTCGGTATACCAGCCGTTACGCAGCAGGGCGTAAGCGATACCAGAGTCGGCCAGCATCTGCTCGGTTTCGATATGCTCTGCGGCCAGACCCAGCGGCGAAGTGTCGGCATGCAGCAGGCTGGTATAGGCGATGAATTTTACCCCGGCGGCTTTGGCGGCGTTAATGACGTTGCGGTGCTGTACAGCACGCTGGCCGACTTCGCTGGAGGAGATTAACAGCAGTTTATCCACGCCCTGCAGCGCGGCGGTCAGCGCCGCTTCGTCGCTGTAGTCGGCCTGGCGGACAACCACGCCCTGCTGGCTGAGCGCCTGGGCTTTGGCCGGGTTGCGGACAATCGCCACAATCTGGCTGGCAGGGACGGTGTTAAGCAGGTCTTGCAGAACGTAGTGGCCAAGCTGGCCGGTGGCACCGGTAAGAGCGATCATGGGTCTTCTCCTTCGTATTTATTGGCAGTTGTGGTAAGCTACCACCTTAACTAACTTTTAGTAAGTACGTACAAAAAGGTAAGTGTGAAATGGCCGAACCGACGCTGAGCGAGAAATTGCGCACCGGCAATTTGTTTGCGGAACAGTGCCCGTCGCGCGATGTGCTTAAACATGTCACCAGCCGCTGGGGCGTGTTGATTCTGGTGGCGCTGCGCGAGGGAACCCACCGTTTCAGCGATCTGCGCCGTAAGATGGGCGGGGTCAGCGAAAAGATGCTGGCGCAGTCGCTGCAGGCGCTGGAGCAGGATGGTTTTATCGACCGCGTCTCTTATCCGGTGGTGCCCCCGCACGTTGAATATAGCCTGACGCCGCTCGGCCTGCAGGTGAGCGAGAAGGTGGCCGCCCTGGCGGACTGGATCGAGGTTAATCTGCCCTCGGTGCTGGCTAACCACGGGGAGTGAAAATGTATCACTCCCTGTAGCCCCGGTAAGCGCAGCGCCGCCGGGGAACAGGCATTACTTGCTCAAATCCAGCTGATAAATGGCGAAGCCGATATCATCGGTGGCCACCTGGCGCATTGGATACTGCGCTTTCTCTTTGATAAACGCCGCGGCTTTGTCGCCAGGCGAGGTCTCAAAACGAATATCCAACGGCGTGTTGCTGTGGATCGGCGCCAGACGCCAGTTGTTATCCGCCGCCGGATGGATCGCGCCTTCCTTCTTCGATTGCGCGCCAATCCATGCCGCCAGCACCGAACGGTTTTCATCCGGTGAGGCGAAGGCGATATGGCTCTCACCGGTGCCGGCGAATTTGCCGCCGTAAGCGCGATAGTTATTGGTCGCGACCAGGAAAGTAGCCTGCGGATCAACCGGTTTTCCATTGAAGGTCAGGTGCTTAATACGCTCTGCCTGCGGATGGATCATCTGACATTCGCCGTCGTAGCGGGCCGGCTGAGTGACGTCGATCTGGTAGTTCACCCCGTCAATGACGTCGAAGTTGTAGGTGCGGAAGCCGTCCCAGTTGATCAGCGACTGCGGCTTGCTGCTGGCGGGATCGATCTGGTTAAACTGTCCGGCAGAGCATTCCAGCCACTCCTTAACCTCTTTCCCGCTGACCTTCATCACCACCAGGGTGTTGGGGTAGAGATAGAGGTCGGCGGCATTGCGGAAGGTGAGCTGGCCTTTCTCCACTTCGACAAAGCTCGCCGGATCGTTTTTACGCCCGCCGACTTTAAACGGCGCGGCGGCGGAGAGCACCGGCAGCTTCGCCAGATCCGGGTCGCCCTGAATATAGTGTTCGACGTAGGCTTTCTGCGCCATGTTGACCACCTGCACCGTCGGGTCGTCCTGCACCAGCGCCAGATAGCTGTACATGTTGTCGGCGGACTTGCCGATCGGCTTGCTGACGAATTCGCGAGTGGCGTCATGATCGGCTTTCAGCACCGCCACCAGCTTGCCATCTTCGGCCGCCAGTGATTTCTTCGCCACCGCGTCATAGATTGGCCGCGCTTCCGCTTTACTCTGAGTTACCTGCCATTTACCGCTGTCGTTATTTAGCACCAGATCGACCACCCCGAGATGATCGCCCCACATTCCCGGCATCACCGCCGGTACGCCGTTCAGCGTCCCTTTGGCGATATCCGCGCCTTTGATGTTGGCGAAGTCTTTACCCGGGAACACCGCGTGGGCATGGCCGAACATAATGGCGTCCACGCCGGGCACCTGGCTTAAGTAGTAAACCGAATTCTCGGCCATCGCCTGATACGGGTCGGCGGAGAGGCCGGAGTGAGCGACCACTACCACCACATCAGCCCCTTTCGCCCGCATCTCCGGGATATATTTGCGCGCGGTTTCGGTAATGTCATTGACCGTCACCTTGCCGTTAAGATTGGCTTTATCCCAGGTCATGATCTGCGGCGGCACAAAGCCGATATAGCCGATGCGCAGGGTGTGGATTTGACCGTCGCTGTCCACGACCCGGGTATCCTGGATCAGGTACGGCGTAAACATCGGTTTGCCGGTTTTGGCATCGATGATATTGGCGTTCACGTAGGTGAACTTCGCCCCGGCCAGCGCCTTGTGCAGGAAGTCGAGACCGTAATTGAACTCATGGTTGCCCAGGTTGCCGACGGCGTAATTCAGGGTGTTCATCGCCTTATACACCGGATGTACATCGCCCTCTTTGAGCCCTTTTGCCGCCATATAGTCGCCTAACGGGCTCCCCTGGATCACATCCCCGTTATCCACCAGCACGCTGTTTTTAACTTCTGCCCGCGCCTGTTCGATCAGGCTGGCGGTACGCACCAGGCCGAATTTCTCCGTGGCGGCATCTTTGTAATAGTCGAAGTCCATCATATTGCTGTGCAGATCGGTGGTTTCCATGATCCGCAGGTCGACCGTCGCGGCGTTGACGCTGGCGGCGATCAGCGTGGCCAGGAGCGTTGCGCTAAACTTAATCATCAGAGGCGTCCTTTTTTATGAGCGATAGCACAGAAGAAAATGTATTTATATTCTGTTGCTTACAGAAATGTGAATCTTGCCAGAAAAGCGGGCAGAGAAACCGCCATCGTTATCACAGATAGCGGAACTCGCGGTGATGCGATATAAATAAAACAACGAGTTAACGCCACTGTAACCAGACGAGGTGGAGAATGTTAGAACAAGTATGTCAGCTTGCACGGAATGCGGGCGATGCCATCATGGAAGTCTACGATGGAAACCAGCCGATCAACGTCGCCAGCAAGAAAGATGATTCTCCGGTCACGGCGGCGGATATCGCAGCGCATAAAGTCATTGTCAGCGGCCTGCAGGCGCTGGATCCGGATACCCCGATCCTCTCCGAGGAGGACCCGCCGTCCTGGGAAGTGCGCCAGCACTGGCAGCGCTACTGGTTGGTCGACCCGCTGGACGGCACCAAAGAGTTTATTAAGCGTAACGGCGAATTCACCGTCAATATCGCGCTGATTGAAAACGGCAAGCCGACGCTGGGCGTTGTCTATGCGCCGGTGATGAAGGTGATGTACAGCGCGCAAAATGGCAAAGCCTGGAAAGAAGAGTGCGGCGTACGCAAGCAGATCCAGGTCCGCGATGCCCGTCCGCCGCTGGTGGTGATTAGCCGCTCCCATAGCAACGATCCGGAGCTGCAGGAGTATCTTGAGCAACTTGGCGAACACCAGACCACCTCAATCGGTTCGTCGCTGAAATTCTGCCTGGTGGCGGAAGGTCAGGCCCAGCTCTATCCGCGCTTCGGGCCGACCAGCACCTGGGACACCGCCGCCGGCCATGCGGTCGCGGTGGCCGCCGGGGCGCATGTTCACGACTGGCAGGGGAAAACCCTCGACTACACGCCGCGTGAATCCTTCCTTAACCCCGGCTTCCGGGTCTCTATTTATTAAGCAATTTATGCAGCAGGTCGATCACCTGCTGCACCTCTTGTTGGGTGAGGGCGCCGTCTTTAGCCCACTGCACACGCCCGTTCTTATCCAGCACCACGATCGCTGAGCTCTTCTCGTCCAGCTGCCAGGCCTTCCGCACCAGGCCGTTGCTGTCGACGATAAATTGCGACCATGGGAAGAGCTTTTTATTACTTTCAATGCTGTTGCGTACAAACATCCCGGTGCCCGGGATGGCGTCGTCAGTGTTTACAATGGTGGTGGTCTGATAGCGATCGTGCGGGAAGCCCGCCGCTTTAATCGCCTCGATCAGGTTGGCATTCTTCTCTTTTGCTGACGAGCGTCCGGCGATGTGCTGGACCACGCGCACTTTTCCCGCCAGCTGGGCGCTATTCCAGTTTTTATAGCTAAACTTATCCTTATCCAGAATAAGCTCTCCCCGATCCGCGACGCCAACGGGCGCCACGCGCTGGCCGTCGACGAAGTTATGCGCTGTGGCCAGCAGCGGGAGAAGCAGTAACGAGGCGGCCAGTATGCTACGTAGGGTCATGCGCAATCCTTAATCATTTTTATGCAGGTGATCCGACCACTTGGTCTCGTTTAATCATAAGTGCGATTGACGGTGATTACCCGCAATGAGGATGCCAGTTTGCGTGTTGACGCACAAATTAGTCGTAAAACGGCGACTTATACTTACTTCATCGTATGTCTGAAACGAAAATTCTGAATTATTGTCATCAAAGGGTAAATAAACTTATACATACTGGGTCCCTCTGAGATTCTGGACTATAGTTTTAGGGCATTAAAATTTGCGCTCCCAAGACGTGGGCTAACTGTGGCACCACAAGAGCGTAACCCTGGCAGGAGAGAAGAATGAAAATTTTCCAACGCTACAATCCGCTGCAAGTGGCGAAGTACGTGAAGATCCTGTTTCGTGGACGGTTGTACATCAAGGACGTTGGCGCATTTGAATTTGATAAGGGCAAAATCCTTATCCCGAAGGTCAAGGACAAGCTGCATCTGTCAGTGATGTCCGAAGTCAATCGTCAGGTGTTGCGTCTGCAAACTGAGATGGCATAGCCTGGCACGTAGCAGTACGTAGTAGGTAAAAGACGGCTCCCGATGGGAGCCGTTGATGTTTTTAGCCCTTCATTTCCGCATAGCGTTTGCGATATTCGCCCGGTGGGATGCCGTTATGTTTACGAAACAAGCGGGTGAAATAGACCGGATCGCTGTAGCCCACCGATAAAGCAATTTTGTTAAGTGGGAGTGTGGGATAACCATTTGGGCCATAAAAAAGGGCGGATGGTCATCCGCCCTTAGGAGAGAGAAAAGATTACGCTCAGGCGTTCTGGCTTTCCGCCGTTTCCGCCTGCTTCGGCACCAGCACCGTTGGCTTGTTATCGATGCGGGTCACCAGCAGCTGGTCGATACGGTAGTTATCGATATCCACGACCTCAAACTTATAGCCGGAGAACTTCACCGCGTCGGTGCGTTTGGGGATTTTACGCAGCATAAACATCATAAAGCCGCCGATGGTCTCGTAATTCCCGGACTGCGGGAACTCGTCGATATCCAGCACGCGCATCACGTCATCAATCGGCGTACCGCCATCGATCAGCCACGAGTTTTCATCGCGGGCGACAATCTGCTCTTCCAGCCCCTGGCCGACGAGGTCGCCCATCAGGGTGGTCATTACGTCGTTGAGAGTGATGATCCCGACCACCAGCGCGTATTCATTCATGATCACCGCGAAGTCTTCCCCGGCGGTTTTGAAGCTTTCCAGCGCTTCCGACAGGGTCAGGGTGTCCGGCACGATCAACGTGTTGCGGATCTGTACGCCGCCGGTCAGCACCAGGCTCTGGTTCGCCAGCACGCGGTTCAGCAGATCTTTTGAATCGACGTAACCGATAATGTGGTCGATATCTTCATTACAGACGAGGAACTTCGAGTGCGGATGTTCGGCCACTTTATTCTTCAGGCTCTGCTCGTCTTCGTGCAAATCAAACCAAATGACGCTTTCACGCGGGGTCATGGAGGAAGGAACGGTGCGGGACTCCAGCTCGAACACGTTCTCAATTAGCTCATGCTCCTGCTTGCGCAGCACCCCGGCCAGCGCGCCGGCCTCGACCACGGCATATATATCATCGGAAGTGATATCGTCTTTCCGCACCATCGGCAGTTTGAAGATGCGGAAGATCATGTTGGCCATGCCGTTAAACAACCACACCAGCGGGCGGAAGACTAACAGGCAGAAGCGCATCGGGTTGATGATGCGCAGGGCCACTGTTTCGGGCGCAATCATACCGATGCGTTTCGGAGTCAGGTCAGCAAACAGGATGAACAAGCTGGTGACCAGGGTAAAAGAGATGATGAAGCTCAGCTGCTCGGAGAGCTCCGGCGACAAATACCCGCTGAGCAGGCTATGAAACGCCGGTGAGAAAGCCGCGTCGCCCACAATACCGCCAAGAATGGCGACGGCGTTGAGGCCAATCTGCACGACGGTAAAGAAGGTGCCCGGGTTCTCCTGCATCTTCAGCACCCGCTGTGCGTTGACGTTGCCTTCATCGGCCAGCAGTTTCAGTTTGATTTTACGTGAGGCGGCCAGTGAAATTTCCGATATCGAAAAAAACGCACTGACGGCTATCAGACAGAGTATTACTAAAATACTGTTTAACATATCTTTTCTGACCGTTGAGGCCAGATCCTCGGAAGGGAAGTTGATAACTCAAATGTGGAATACATAAAAAACCGGTCCGAAGGCGCTGGACCGGCTGTCACACTGGCTAGTATAGCGTAAGGGAATGTAAAGCCGCCAGAGCGTTCATTGACCGCCTCGCTGTTGAGGCGGAAATCAGAATTACGCCTGAGGCGGCAGGCAGACGCCAATGCCGCCGATGCCGCAATAGCCGTGCGGATTTTTATACAGATACTGCTGGTGATCGTCCTCGGCATAGTAGAACGGTTTGGCGGTGGCGATCTCGGTGGTGATGTGACGGGTATCGTGCGCGTCGTTCATCGCCGCCTGGAAGCGCGCGAGGCTGGCCTTTGCCGCCTCCGTCTGTTCCGGGGTCAGCGGGTAAATCGCCGAGCGGTACTGGGTGCCGTGGTCGTTACCCTGTCGCATACCCTGCGCCGGATCGTGGTTTTCCCAGAACACCTGCAATAACTGCTCATAGCTAATCACCTGCGGATCATAAACTACGCGTACCGCTTCCGCGTGACCGGTCTGGCCGCTGCACACTTCGCGATAGGTCGGATTGGGCGTATAGCCGCCAGTGTAACCTGCGGCGGTGCTGTAAACCCCCGGCAATTGCCAGAACAGGCGCTCAACTCCCCAGAAGCAGCCCATGGCGAACAGCGCCACTTCCATCCCCGCCGGGACGTTGGTCATCGAGTGGCCGTTAACTGCGTGGAGCGTCGCCACTGGCATGGGGGTATTGCGTCCAGGCAGCGCATCCGCCTGGGCGACAAGATGCGTTTTATCAAATAGACTCACGGTTGGCCTCTCAATACAGAAATCGTCGTTAAGGTTGTAACGAAGCGTGTCTTTTAACACAATAAATACGCGTAATACGTCTAGATTAATACATAAGAATTATTTGGGTTATTGCCACTTTTTCAACCCTATGTTGTTAGGGTTTTGTTAAGCCGTGGAGCGGCGCCAGTGTTTCCTGTAGAGGAAACAGGGATATTCAGGAGAAAATGTGCTAAAAATCCGCCAGTTATGTGTCACCAGCCTTTTGCTGGTCAGCGGGGTCGCCAGCGCAGCGAATGTGCGTTTGCAGGTTGAGGGATTATCCGGGGAGCTGGAGAAAAACGTTCGCGCCCAGCTTTCCACCATCCAGAGCGATGAAGTCACGCCGGATCGTCGCTTTCGCGCGCGCGTCGATGACGCCATTCGCGAAGGCCTGAAAGCGCTGGGTTATTACGAGCCGACGATTGAATTTGATTTGCGTCCGCCGCCGAAAAGGGGACGTCAGGTGCTGATCGCCAAAGTGACCCCGGGAGAACCGGTGCGCATTGGCGGAACCGAGGTGATTCTGCGCGGCGGCGCCCGCACCGATAGCGACTACCTGGCGCTGCTGAAAACGCGCCCGGCCATCGGGACGGTGCTCAACCACGGGGATTATGACGGCTTCAAGAGCTCGCTGACCCGCGTCGCCCTGCGCAAAGGCTACTTTGACAGCGAGTTTCTTAAGAGCCAGCTCGGGGTCTCCCTCGACCGTCATCAGGCGTTCTGGGATATCGATTACGACAGCGGCGAACGCTATCGCTTTGGCCACGTCACTTTCTCTGGCTCGCAAATCCGCGATGAATACCTGCAAAACCTCGTGCCGTTTAAAGAGGGCGACTACTACACCTCACAGGACCTGGCCGAGCTAAACCGCCGCCTGGCGGCGACCGGCTGGTTCAGTTCGGTGGTGGTGGCGCCTGATTTTGCTAAGTCGCGGAAAACCAAGGTGCTGCCTCTGCAGGGCGTTGTCTCGCCTCGCAAAGAGAACACCGTGGAAACCGGGGTCGGCTATTCCACAGACGTCGGTCCGCGGGTGAAAGCCACGTGGAAAAAACCATGGGTCAACTCGTATGGCCACAGCCTGACCTCCAGCGTCAGCCTCTCCGCCCCGGAGCAGCAGTTCGACTTTACCTATAAAGTCCCACTGCTGAAGAGCCCCCTCGAACAGTATTATCTGATGCAGGGCGGTTTTAAGCGTACCGACCTCAATGATACCCAGGCCGACTCTACCACCCTGGGTGTCTCGCGTTTCTGGGAGATGTCGAGCGGCTGGCAGCGAGCGATTAACCTGCGCTGGAGCCTGGATCACTTTACCCAGGCGAACGTCACCAACACCACCATGCTGATTTATCCTGGGGTCTCGGTGAACCGCACTCGCTCCCGCGGCGGCCTGATGCCTACCTGGGGCGATTCCCAGCGCTACTCGGTGGACTACTCCAACACCATGTGGGGCTCGGACATCAACTTCATCGTGATGCAGGCCCAGGACGTCTGGATCCGTACCCTCTATGACCGCCACCGCTTTGTGGTGCGCGGCAACCTTGGCTGGATCGAAGCGGACAACTTTGACAAGGTGCCGCCAGATCTGCGTTTTTTCGCCGGGGGCGATCGCAGTATTCGCGGCTATAAATACAAATCTATCTCGCCGAAGGACGATGACGGCAAGCTGATCGGGGCCTCGAAGCTGGCCACCGGCTCGCTGGAGTATCAGTACAACGTCAGTGGTAAATGGTGGGGCGCCGTGTTTGTCGATAGCGGCGAAGCGGTCAGCGATATTCGCGAGAGCGATTTCAAAACCGGCGCCGGGGTGGGCGTGCGCTGGCAGTCGCCGGTGGGGCCGATCAAGCTGGATATCGCCCGGCCGATCGGCGACAAAGAAGAGCATGGTTTACAGTTTTACATCGGTCTGGGGCCTGAATTATGAGTTTATGGAAGAAGATAAGCCTCGGCGTCTTAATCGTGTTGGTGCTCCTGCTGGGCACCGTCGGGTTCCTGGTGGGGACCACCACCGGCTTGCATCTGGTGTTCAAAGCGGCGGATCGCTGGGTACCGGGGCTGGAAATCGGCAAAGTGACCGGTGGCTGGCGTGATTTAACCCTCGATAATGTTCGCTACGAACAGCCCGGCGTGGCGGTGACCGCCGGTCAGTTTCACCTCAGCGTCAGGTTGCGCTGCCTGTGGGACAGCAGCCTGTGCGTAAACGACATCGCGCTGCGCGATATTTACGTCGCCGTCGATACCAAGAAGATGCCGCCCTCAGCGCCGGTCGAGGAAGAGGACAGCGGGCCGCTGAATCTCTCCACTCCTTATCCGATCACCCTCAGCCGCGTCGCGCTGCATAACGTCAACGTCAAAATCGATGATACCGCGGTCTCCGTACGCGACTTTTCCACCGGCCTGAACTGGCAGGAGAAAAATCTGACCCTGACGCCGACCTCGCTGCAGGGGCTGCTGATCGCCCTGCCTAAGGTGGCGAAAGTGGCGCAGGAGCAGGTGGTTGAGCCGAAAATTGACAACCCGCAGCCGCAGGAAAAACCGCTCGGCGAGACGATGACCGACCTCTTCTCGCAGCCGGTGCTGCCGGCGATGACCGATGTCCATCTGCCGCTGAACCTCAATATTCAGGCGTTCCGCGGCGAGCAGCTGCGCCTGACCGGCGATACCGATATCACCGTGTATAACCTGCTGCTGAAAGTCAGCAGTATTGACGGCCAGATGAAGCTCGACGCCCTTGATATCGACTCCGATCAGGGCAAGGTTAGCGCCTCGGGCAGCGCGCAGCTGCAGGATAACTGGCCGGTGGACATTACCCTCGCCGGAACCCTGAACGTCGACCCGATGAAAGGGGAGAAGGTGCAGCTGAAGGTGGGCGGCGAAGTGCGTAAAACGCTCAAAGTCGGAGTGGACTTAAGCGGGCCGGTCGCGGCCACGCTGCGCGCGGATGCGCAGCTGGCGGAGGTAGGGCTGCCGCTCAATATGGAGCTGAAGAGTAAGCAGCTCGCCTGGCCGTTCAGCGGCGAGAAGCAGTTTCAGGCCGACGATGTCCAGCTGAAGTTCAGCGGCAAAATGACCGACTATGCGCTGGCCTTCTCCACCGCGGTGAAAGGTCAATCGCTGCCGCCGGCGAAAATCGCCCTCAACGCCAAAGGCAATGAACGGCAGATCAATCTCGACAAGCTGACGGTCAATGCCCTGGAAGGGAAAACCGAGCTGAAGGCGCTGCTAGACTGGCAGCAGGCGATCAGCTGGCGCGGCGAGCTGACCCTCGACGGCATCAACACCGCCAAAGAGGTGCCGGACTGGCCGTCGAAGCTTAACGGCCGGATCAAGACCCAGGGCAGCCTGTACGGCGGCAGCTGGCAGATGTCGGTGCCGGAGCTGAAAATTACCGGCAACGTGAAGCAGAACAAAGTGGATGTGGCGGGCTCGCTGCAGGGTAACAGCTATCTGCAGTGGAAAATCCCGGGACTGCATCTGGCGTTAGGCCCGAACAGCGCTGATATCAAAGGCGAGCTGGGGGTGAAGGATCTTAATCTCGACGCCACCATCGATGCGCCGCACCTGGATAATGCGCTGCCGGGGCTCGGCGGGACGGCGAAGGGCTTGGTAAAAGTGCGCGGCACAGTCGATGCGCCGCAGCTGCTGGCCGATATCACCGCCCGGGCGCTGCGCTGGCAGGAGCTGACCATCGCCCAGGTCAACGTCAAAGGGGATGTGAAATCCACCGATCAGATTGGCGGTAACCTGGACGTGCGGGTGGATCGCATCAGCCAGCCGGGGGTCAATATCAGCCTGGTGCAGCTCAATGCCAAAGGTACAGAGAAACAGCATGAGCTGCGGCTGCGCGTGCAGGGCGAGCCGGTTTCCGGCCAGCTGGCGCTGGCAGGCAGCTTCGATCGTCAGGCCGAACGCTGGAAAGGCTCGCTGAGCGATACCCGCTTCCAGACGCCGGTGGGGCCGGTAGCGCTGACGCGCAGCATTGCGCTGGACTATCGCAATCTGGAGCAGAAAATCAGCATCGGGCCACACTGCTGGACCAACCCGAACGCCGAGCTCTGCGTGCCTGAAACCATTGACGCGGGCGCCAGCGGACGGGCGCGGGTGAATCTCAACCGCTTCGATCTGGCGATGCTCAAGCCGTTTATGCCGGAGGCGACCCAGGCCAGCGGCGTGTTTACTGGTAATGCCGATGTGAGCTGGGACACCACCAAAGAGGGACTGCCGCAGGGCAAAGTGACCCTCAGCGGGCGCAACGTCAAGGTGACCCAGGTCGTCAACGACGCGCCGTTGCCGGTGGCGTTCGATACGCTGAACCTCAGCGCCGACCTGCACAACAATCGCGCCGAGCTGGGCTGGCTTATCCGCCTGACCAACAATGGTCAACTGGATGGGCAAGTGCAGGTTACCGACCCGCAGGGGCGGCGTAATCTCGGCGGCAACGTCAATATCAGCAACTTCTCGCTGGCGATGATCAACCCGATTTTCGCTCGTGGTGAAAAGGCAGAGGGAAGGCTCAACGCCCGTCTGCGTCTGGGCGGCAATGTGAAAAGTCCGCAGCTGTTCGGCCAGATGCAGCTGAGCGGGGTGGATATCGACGGCAACTTTATGCCGTTTGATATGCAGCCGAGCCAGCTGGCGATGAACTTCAACGGCACGCGCTCGACCCTGCAGGGGACGGTGAACACCCGCCAGGGGCAAATCGCCCTCAGCGGTAACGCCGACTGGACGCAGATCGATAACTGGCGGGCGCAAATTGCGGCGAAAGGCAGCCGGGTGCGGATCACGGTGCCGCCGATGGTGCGTCTCGATGTATCGCCGGATGTGGTGTTTACCGCCACGCCAAGCCTGTTCAATCTCGACGGCAAAGTGGATGTGCCCTGGGCGCGGATCGTGGTCAACGAGGTGCCGGAGAGCGCGGTCGGTGTCTCCTCTGATGAAGTGATGCTGGATAAAAACCTCAAGCCGATTAAGCAGCAGAGCGCCAGCATCCCGATCAACAGCAACCTGACCATTCACGTCGGCAACAACGTTCGTCTGGAAGCCTTCGGCCTGAAAGCGCGTCTGACCGGTGATTTGAAAGTGGCGCAGGACAAGCAGGGGCTGGGCCTCAACGGGCAGATTAATATTCCGGACGGCCGTTTCCACGCCTATGGTCAGGACTTGATTGTCCGCAAAGGGGAGCTGCTGTTCTCCGGTCCGCCGGATCAGCCGTTGCTGAATATCGAAGCGATTCGTAACCCGGATGCCACCGAAGACGATGTGATCGCCGGCGTTCGCGTCACTGGCTCCGCCGATCAGCCGAAAGCGGAGATCTTCTCTGATCCGGTTATGTCCCAGCAGGAAGCGCTGTCTTATCTGCTGCGCGGCCAGGGTTTGAGTAGTGGTCAGAGCGATAGCGCCGCGATGACCTCAATGCTTATTGGTATGGGGGTTGCACAAAGTGGTCAGGTTGTGGGTAAAATCGGCGAGACGTTTGGCGTAAGCAACTTGGCGTTGGACACCGAAGGGGTAGGCGATTCTTCCCAGGTGGTGGTCAGCGGCTATGTACTGCCGGGTCTGCAGGTAAAATACGGGGTCGGTATCTTCGATTCCCTGGCGACGCTGACTTTACGTTATCGCCTGATGCCTAAGCTATATGTGGAAGCGGTGTCTGGCATCGACCAGGCGCTCGATTTGCTCTATCAGTTTGAGTTTTAGCAATGCGAATATTTGTTTACGGCAGTTTACGACGCAAACAAGGCAACAGCCACTGGATGACCAACGCCCAGTGGCTGGGCGCTCATAGTGTCGACGATTATCAGCTGTACAGCCTGGGCCACTATCCAGGCGCGGTGCCCGGCGAAGGCACAGTACATGGTGAAGTTTATCGTATTGATGCATCGACGCTGGCCGAACTGGATGCGCTGCGCACCAAGGGGGGCGAGTATGCGCGCCACCTGATTCAGACGCCTTACGGCAGCGCATGGATGTATGTCTATCAACGTTCCGTTGAGGGTTGTACGTTGATAGCGAACGGCAACTGGTTGGATCGCGACCAGTATTAACCACGACAGCGCCACCTTCGGGTGGCGTTGTTTTTTATTACTTCAGTTCCCATGGCGTCATTCTGGCGCCCTGACGTCTGGCATAACGTAATATGGCCTGATGTACCTTCACTCTACCGGCCACCCGACGTGACAGGGGATGGGCAATCATACGGACAAACTCCATCACTATTAACAGCAGGTTAATCGGGAGCAGGGTGCCTGTCAGCCTGGTAAGCATTTCACGATAAAATGGCCAACTGCCCAGATTAAGCATGGGGTCGTGCAGTTTGATGGTGAGCGTAAAAAACATCACTATGAGTACGAGGCCGTACGCGATTTTATAAATTGATGCCATCTGCTGATTGCCGGGATGAAAGGGGCTATTTTTTAAATAAACACTGCCATCACTGACATTGTATAACGCCTGAAGATCATCGTATCCATGCCGGCGTGCGGCGATAACCCAGTCCCCATCGGCAAGAAATGGCGGGCGACAACGATTATTCAGGGCATCGCTCAGCCAGGTCAAGCGCGCTGAAAAAAACGAGTGACGAGTCGCCAGCTGAAAACAGGCGCCTTCTTTGATAAAATAAGGCCTTACCCTCGTAGCGAACCATATTTGATAATAACTATTCAGAATCACGCCTTCTTCAAGCGCAAATTCTTTTGGCAGCGCTATCTCGTTGTTGGCCGATGGTGGATGCCTTTCAGAAGTAGCGGGTAGAATTTCCAGACGCTGACAGAATGAAATATCGCCTTGCTTCGTTCGCTGCATTTTCGCATTGAGAACACGTAACCTGAGTGAGAAATTGCAAGAGCAAAAAGAGAAGATGCCGAAGGGATTCACCAACATTGTGATAAAACATAATAATAAAAAAATATCCAACCATGGAGCACAAGCGAGAATGATCAAGCAAACAAAAAAGACCAAGCCGACAGGTCGAAGAAGCTTTTTAATACTCAGCGGCTGCCGGGAAGGTTCGAGCAAAATGTGGCCATCGCTTAACCAGTGGATCCAGTAACTGCCATCCTTTAGGCGGCAAGTGCCGATATGTAGCGGCTGGCCGAGCCTCAGACGGTCAAAAAGCGAGGGGTCTTTAAAATGGCGTTTATCGGTATAAAAGGCATGCTCGCCTGCAATGAGGCGTAAATAGCTTTGCTCTTCCGAGGCGGCAGTGGTGAAGCCGGTAAAATTCACGGTGAAATAATGGGTCTGTTTCACAAGGTTCCTTCCTTGATGAAATGATGGTGTTTTACGTATCACGCGTTGCCGACCCACTCCTTACCAGAGCGGGAGATGATCCTTCGCCAGCCACATCGCGGAAGCCAACGTCGTCAGCGCGAGGAATAATAATCGTCGTGTTGGGGTGCTGAACATTACATGATCTCCTCGAGCGCGGTATGGCGGGCCGCTCCCTGCAGGTAGTGCCGCATCGCCGAGCGCATCTTCATCCAGTCAGCCACCCGGTGTGACAATAACCAGGCCGTCGGGCCAATCAACTCCAGTACCGCCAGGATCCCGCCGAAACTGAGTAATAATAGGGACAGCATGTCCAGTGAATCCTGAATTAACCACCCAAATCCCCTGGCTGGTTTGTATGGGTTATTTAGCGACATGCCGAGTATGAGGAGGTAAATCACCAGCACCATGCCATAAAACAGGTTATAGACTAGCGACATTTGCCGATCACCGGGATAACAGGGATGATTTTTCAGAAAAGCGCCCCCGTCGCTGACGTTGTATAACGCCTGGACGTCGTTATCTTTCCGTTGGTAGACGACGACTATCCGATCGCCGATAGCGAGAAAGGGCGGTTGACGGCGGTAAAAAAAGGGATGTAGGCCGAAGTTGGCGAAGCCGTTCTGCCAGAAGAAGGCCAGCGGCGCCGTGTCGCATTGTATCCCAACGCCATGGTATTCCCGCGTTGGGTTCCCCGCGAACCATTTCTTAAAAATGATATTGCTAATTTTTCCCGTCCGGACGGCATAGCGTTCCGGCAGGGCTTGCGTAAAAGGCTTCGCCGACTGGCGGAGGGTTTGCGCCGTAGTCGGTAGCGGCTGGCAAAAGGAAAAGTCGCGGCGGCGGGCCTGCGCCATCTTCGCCAACAGATCGCGCATGGCGGGGTGCATTTTTAGCGCCCGGTGGAACAGTAGCTCGCAGAGGCCGGTTAACAACGCGATGAAGGCCAGTATCGCGATAATGCCGAAGCCGAACCTTCCCCATTCTGAGGTGCTCATCACGAGCGGGATAAGAGCGACGATGAGCGTCAGCAGGCTGATAATCAGCAGCGGCCGGGCCCAGCGCTTTACCCGTTGACTGGGCTCAAGGAGCGTTTCGCCATCGCTGAGCCAGTGGATCCAGTAACTGCCGTTGTCCAGGCGGCGGACGCCAAGGTGCAGAGGCTGATTGATCGTCAGGCGGTCAAAAAGCGAGGGGTCGTTAAAATAGCGTTTATCGGTATAAAAGACATGGTCGCCGGCGATAAGACGCAGATACCCCTGTTTTTCACAGGCGGCGGTCGTGAAGCCAGAAAAGTTAAGGGTGAAATAGCGAACGCTTTTCACGGGACACCCTCCATGGTGTTATCGCGGCTATCCGTGCCGCAATCAGGCAGGGGATGACCCTGCCTGAGACAGAATTACTTCTGCTTAGCGCGCTCGAAAGAGGCAACGATTTCGGCTTTCGCCGCTTCCGCGTTATCCCAACCGTCGACTTTAACCCACTTGCCTTTTTCCAGATCTTTGTAGTGCTCAAAGAAATGAGTGATCTGGGCTTTCAGCAGTTCCGGCAGGTCGTTCACATCGTTGATGTGATCGTATTCTTTGCTCAGCTTGGTGTGCGGTACGGCAACCAGTTTCGCATCTTCACCAGATTCGTCGGTCATCTTCAGAACGCCAACCGGACGGCAGCGGATCACGGAGCCCGGCTGCAGCGGGTACGGAGTCGGGACCAGCACGTCAACCGGGTCGCCGTCCAGGGACAGGGTGTGGTTGATGTAGCCGTAGTTGCACGGATAGAACATTGCCGTGGACATGAAACGGTCAACGAACAGTGCACCGCTCTCTTTGTCGACTTCGTATTTGATAGGATCTGCGTTCGCCGGGATTTCGATCACGACGTAGATGTCTTCCGGCAGATCTTTGCCCGCAGGTACGTTGAGTAAGCTCATGTCTGTTTCCTTTAAAATGTATGGCAAACAAGTGCTCGGTATTATAGCCAACTCACATCGAAAGTCTTCGCTTCTTTTTCCCGATATCGCCGCAGAGTGCTCCGAATTTTTCGCGTAATAATGACATGAAAATCCATAAACATAGCCACATCATGAATAAATTTATGTAACCGTTTTCATTGCATGTGATTGATTTATCATACTGCTTAAAAAAACGTCATAAACCGCAACAGCCGCGCTCCCTGCGAAGCCTTATCGGCTCTCCGCTGGGAAGTAGGGCCGGCATTAACATCTCATTTACTTTTTTGAAGTGTGATGTAACGCATTCAGTTACATCACCGATTGTCTATAGTTTGTCCGCAGGTGAGACTTTAACCAACAATAACCCTACGAGGATACCCTTATGTGGAAGCGCTTACTTCTTGTCACAGCAGTTTCCGCAGCTATGTCGTCTATGGCGATAGCTGCCCCGCTAACCGTAGGTTTTTCGCAGGTCGGTTCTGAATCCGGCTGGCGTGCGGCGGAAACCAGCGTCGCGAAAGAGGAGGCCGCCAAGCGCGGTATCACCCTGAAGATCGCTGATGGTCAGCAAAAACAGGAAAACCAGATCAAAGCAGTGCGTTCCTTTATTGCTCAAGGGGTCGACGCGATCTTCATTGCGCCGGTGGTGGCCACCGGCTGGGAACCGGTGCTGAAAGAGGCGAAAGAGGCCAAGATCCCGGTTTTCCTCCTCGACCGTTCCATTGATGTTAAAGATAAAGATCTCTACATGACCACCGTGACCGCCAACAACGTGCTGGAAGGCCAGCTGATTGGCGACTGGCTGGTGAAAACCGTCGACGGTAAGCCGTGTAACGTCGTTGAACTGCAGGGCACCGTTGGGGCTAGCGTGGCCATCGATCGTAAGAAAGGCTTCGCCGACGCGATTGCCAAAGCGTCGAATATCAAAATTATCCGCTCCCAGTCCGGCGACTTCACCCGCAGTAAAGGGAAAGAGGTCATGGAGAGCTTTATCAAAGCTGAGAATAACGGCAAAAACATCTGCATGGTGTTCGCTCATAACGACGATATGGCCATCGGCGCCATCCAGGCCATTAAAGAAGCTGGTCTGAAGCCGGGCAAAGATATTCTGACCGGCTCCATCGACGGCGTGCCGGATATCTATAAAGCGATGATCGCCGGAGAAGCCAACGCCAGCGTCGAACTGACGCCAAATATGGCCGGCCCGGCGTTTGATGCGCTGGAGAAATACAAAAAAGACGGCACCCTGCCGGAGAAGCTGACCATTACCAAATCGACGCTGTACCTGCCGGATACGGCGAAAGAAGAGTTAGAGAAGAAGAAAAATATGGGCTACTGAGTGGGGAGCCCCTCATTCCATCCCTCCCCCCGGTGGGAGAGGGTAAAAAGCAGCGTTCCAGAAACCCCGGGAAGCCAAGCGCGACCCGGGGTAACCTGACATCATTTGAAGGTGACATCGATTATGAGCGCCGAGGCACACCAGGAGATCCTTCGCACCGAAGGACTTAGTAAATTCTTCCCCGGCGTTAAGGCGCTGGATAACGTCAACTTTAGCCTGCGGCGCGGCGAAATCATGGCCCTGTTGGGCGAAAACGGCGCCGGAAAATCGACGCTGATCAAAGCGCTGACCGGCGTTTACCATGCCGATCGCGGCACTATCTGGCTGGAAGGCCAGGCTATTTCGCCCAAAAATACCGCCCATGCCCAGCAGCTGGGGATCGGCACCGTCTACCAGGAAGTGAACCTGCTGCCCAATATGTCGGTGGCGGATAACCTGTTCATCGGCCGTGAGCCGCGGCGGTTTGGTCTGCTGCGACGTAAAGAGATGGAGGCCAGGGCGACGGCGCTGATGGCCTCCTACGGCTTTTCCCTCGACGTGCGCGAGCCGCTGAACCGCTTTTCGGTGGCGATGCAGCAGATCGTCGCTATCTGTCGGGCCATCGACCTGTCGGCCAAAGTGCTGATCCTCGACGAGCCCACCGCCAGCCTCGATACCCAGGAGGTGGAGATGCTGTTCACCCTGATGCGCCAGCTCAGGGATAACGGCGTCAGCCTGATCTTCGTCACCCATTTTCTCGACCAGGTCTATGCGGTCAGCGACCGCATCACCGTGCTGCGTAACGGCAGCTTCGTCGGCTGCCGCGAGACCCGCGAGCTGCCGCAGATTGAGCTGGTGAAAATGATGCTGGGTCGCGAACTGGACCACAATGCCCTGCAGCGGGCGGGCCGTACCCTGCTGAGCGATAAACCGGTAGCGGCGTTTGAAGGCTACGGTAAAAAAGGAACCATCGCCCCGTTTGACCTGCAGGTCCGCCCGGGCGAAATTGTAGGCCTCGCCGGCCTGCTGGGTTCCGGACGCACGGAAACCGCCGAGGTGATCTTCGGCATTAAAACGGCGGACAGCGGGAAGGCGTGGATCAAAGGCAAACCTCAGACCCTGCGCTCCCCGCATCAGGCTTCCTGCCTCGGGATCGGCTTCTGTCCTGAAGATCGCAAAACCGACGGCATTATCGCCGCTGCCTCGGTGCGGGAAAATATCGTTCTCGCCCTGCAGGCGCAGCGCGGCTGGCTGCGGCCGATCCCCCGCCGGGAGCAGAATGAGATCGCCGAGCGCTTTATTCGCCAGCTGGGGATCCGTACCCCGAGCGCCGAGCAGCCGATCGAGTTTCTCTCCGGCGGCAACCAGCAGAAGGTGCTGCTCTCCCGCTGGCTGCTGACCAAACCGCAGTTCCTGATCCTCGATGAGCCGACCCGCGGCATCGACGTCGGCGCCCATGCGGAAATTATTCGCCTGATTGAAACCCTCTGCGCCGATGGCCTGGCGCTGCTGGTTATCTCTTCTGAACTGGAGGAGCTGGTGGGTTACGCCGATCGGGTCATTATCCTGCGCGATCGCCGACAAGTGGCGGAGATCCCGCTCGCCGAGCTCTCTGTTCCGGCGATCATGAACGCTATTGCGGCATAAGGAGTAACCCATGATGCCTCGATCTCTTTCGCAAACCGGCCCGGAGAAGCGACGCTTCACCTGGCCGAAGGGCACCCCGCAGATTATTGCCCTGCTGCTGGTTCTGCTGGTAGACAGCCTGGTGGCGCCCCATTTTTATCAGGTGGTGCTCCAGGATGGCCGCCTGTTTGGCAGCCCGATCGATATTCTCAACCGCGCCGCGCCGGTGGCGCTGCTGGCGATTGGCATGACGCTGGTGATCGCCACCGGCGGCATCGACCTGTCGGTAGGGGCGGTGATGGCGATTGCCGGCGCGACGGCCGCCTCGATGACCGTCGCCGGGCACAGCCTGCCGGTGGTGCTGTTGGCCGCGCTGGCCGCGGGCGCGCTGGCCGGATTGTGGAACGGCATCCTCGTGGCGGTCCTTAAGATCCAGCCCTTTGTGGCGACGCTGATCCTGATGGTGGCCGGGCGCGGGGTGGCGCAGTTGATCACCGCCGGGCAGATCGTCACCTTTGATTCCCCGGCCCTGGCGTGGCTCGGCAGCGGATCGTTTCTGCTGTTTCCGACGCCGGTGATCGTCGCCGCCGCTACGCTGCTGCTGTTCTGGCTGTTTACCCGTAAAACGGCGCTGGGCATGTTTATTGAGGCGGTAGGGATCAACATCCGCGCGGCGAAAAACGCCGGCGTCAATACCCGCATCGTGGTGATGCTGGCCTATGTCCTGAGCGGCGTCTGCGCGGCGATCGCCGGGATCATCGTGGCGGCGGACATCCGCGGCGCGGATGCCAATAACGCCGGGCTATGGCTTGAGCTGGACGCCATTCTGGCGGTGGTCATCGGCGGCGCCTCGCTGATGGGCGGGCGCTTTAACCTGCTGCTCTCGGTGGTGGGGGCGCTGATTATCCAGGGAATGAACACCGGGATTTTGCTCTCCGGCTTCCCGCCGGAGCTCAACCAGGTGGTGAAAGCGGTGGTGGTGCTGTGCGTACTGATTGTCCAGTCGCCGCGCTTTATCGGTTTACTGAAAGGGGTACGCGGCCATGATAAAACGTAATTTACCATTGATGATCACCCTTGCGGTGTTTGTGCTGGGCTACCTCTACTGCCTGACCCAGTTCCCCGGTTTTGCCTCAACGCGGGTGATCTGCAATATCCTGACGGATAATGCCTTCCTCGGGATCATCGCCGTGGGCATGACCTTCGTGATCCTCTCCGGCGGGATCGATCTGTCGGTGGGGTCGGTGATCGCCTTTACCGGCGTCTTCCTCGCCAAAGCGATTGGCTTTTGGGGAATCTCGCCGCTGGTGGCCTTTCCGCTGGTGCTGGTGATGGGCTGCGCCTTCGGCGCGTTTATGGGGCTGCTGATTGACGCCCTGAAGATCCCGGCCTTTATCATTACCCTCGCCGGCATGTTCTTCCTGCGCGGCGTGAGCTATCTGGTGTCAGAGGAGTCGATTCCGATTAACCACCCAGTGTACGACACCCTGTCCGGGCTGGCATGGACCATTCCCGGCGGCGGTCGTCTCAGCGCCATGGGACTGCTGATGCTGCTGGTGGTGGTGGCCGGTATTTTTGTCGCCCATCGCACCCGCTTTGGCAACCAGGTGTATGCCATCGGCGGCAACGCCACGTCGGCGAATCTGATGGGGATTTCGACTCGCAGCGCCACGATCCGTATCTATATGCTCTCCACCGGACTGGCGACGCTGGCCGGGATCGTCTTTTCCATTTATACCCAGGCGGGCTATGCGCTGGCGGGCGTCGGCGTCGAGCTGGATGCGATTGCCTCGGTGGTGATCGGCGGTACGCTGCTCAGCGGTGGCGTCGGTACCGTGCTGGGAACGCTGTTCGGGGTGGCGATCCAGGGACTGATTCAGACCTACATCAACTTCGACGGCACCCTCAGCTCATGGTGGACGAAAATCGCCATCGGCATTTTGCTGTTTATCTTTATCGCGCTGCAGCGTGGGCTGACCGTGCTGTGGGAAAATCGGCAGAATGCGGCGGTGACGCGGGTGAGCGGGGCGGGGAGTCGCTAAGAAATGCTCCTCCCGCAGGCGCGGGAGGAGCGGGCAGGGCGCTTAGGCGTCCGGGAACGCTTTAATAAAGTTCTCGACGTCTTCTACCATGTGGTTGTTGCCGACGAAGAAGGAGCGACGCTGATGCAGGCTTTCCGGGATAATATCCAGAATACGCTCTTTACCGTCGCTGGCCTTACCGCCCGCCTGTTCGGCGAGGAAGGCCATCGGGTTGCATTCATACAGCAGGCGCAGCTTGCCTTCCGGGTGGCTGGCGGTGCTCGGATAGAGATAGATGCCGCCTTTCAGCAGGTTGCGGTGGAAGTCCGCCACCAGCGAGCCGATATAGCGTGAGGTATAAGGACGCTGAGTCGCTTTGTCCTCTTCCTGACAGTACTTAATGTACTTCTTCACGCCCTGCGGGAATTTGATGTAGTTGCCTTCGTTGATGGAGTAGGTATTGCCCTTCTCCGGGAAGCGCATGCGCTCCTGGCATAGACAGAAGACGCCAAGGGACGGGTCGTAGGTGAAGGCGTGAACGCCGCAGCCGGTGGTATACACCAGCATCGTCGACGATCCGTAGACCACATAGCCCGCGGCCACCTGCTTGTTGCCCGGCTGCAGGAAGTCTTCTTCTGTCACCGGCGTGCCGACAGGCGTCACGCGGCGGTAGATAGAGAAGATCGTACCGACAGAGACGTTAACGTCGATGTTAGAGGAGCCATCCAGAGGATCCATCAGCACCACGTATTTGGCGTGTTCACACCCTTCGAAGACGACAATCTCATCTTCTTCTTCAGAGGCAATCCCGGCAACAATATCGCGTGCTCGCAGTGCGGCTTTTAATTTTTCATTAGCGAACAGATCGAGTTTTTGCTGAACCTCGCCCTGAACGTTTTCAGCACCGCTGGCACCCAGGATATCGACCAGACCGGCCTTGTTGATATCGCGGTGGATGATCTTGGCGCCCAACTTTATTGCTGACAACAAAGCAGTCAGCTCACCGGTGGCGTGGGAGAACTCGTGCTGCTTTTCAACAATAAACTCACCTAACGTTTTCATAACTCGTTCCCTGCATTTTTATGTTGAGTAAAACGAACGCAACAATCTTAACAAAGAATCAAAAAAGTGCGCACAGGTGAATCGCGCCAGCAAAATACAGATTCGCCTGAAATGCATTTCGCCAGGGCCCGGGATATGGGTAAAATGTGCCCCGGATAAGAAAAGGAAATGACGAATGCGCATTCATATTTTAGGAATCTGTGGCACGTTTATGGGGGGGCTGGCCATGCTGGCGCGCTCCCTCGGTCATGAGGTAACGGGGTCGGATGCTAACGTCTATCCGCCGATGAGCACCCTGCTGGAAAACCAGGGGATTGATTTAATTCAGGGCTATGACCCCAGCCAGCTGGAGCCCCGGCCGGACCTGGTGATTATCGGTAACGCCATGACTCGCGGCAACCCGTGCGTTGAAGCGGTGCTGGAAAATAATATTCCCTATATGTCCGGCCCGCAGTGGCTGCACGACTTCGTGCTGCGCGATCGCTGGGTGCTGGCCGTCGCCGGGACCCACGGCAAAACCACCACTGCCGGCATGGCGACCTGGATCCTTGAAGCCTGCGGCTATAAACCGGGGTTCGTGATTGGCGGCGTTCCGGGCAATTTCGACGTCTCCGCGCGCCTGGGCGACAGCCCGTTCTTCGTCATTGAAGCCGACGAATATGACTGCGCCTTCTTCGACAAGCGCTCCAAGTTTGTTCACTACTGCCCGCGGACGCTGATCCTCAACAACCTTGAGTTCGACCACGCGGACATCTTTGATGACCTGAAGGCGATTCAGAAACAGTTCCACCATCTGGTGCGCATCGTGCCGGGCAAAGGCAAAATTATCCTGCCGGAGAACGACATCAACCTGAAGCAGGTGATGGCGATGGGCTGCTGGAGCGAGCAGGAGCTGGTGGGCGAGCAGGGCCACTGGCAGGCGAAAAAACTGAACGCCGACGCCTCGCAGTGGGAAGTCTTACTCGACGGCGAAAAGGTCGGCGAAGTGAAGTGGGCGCTGGTCGGCGAGCATAATATGCATAACGGCCTGATGGCGATTGCCGCGGCGCGTCACGTCGGCGTGCTGCCGGCGGATGCCGCGAACGCGCTGGGCAGCTTTATCAACGCCCGCCGTCGCCTGGAGCTGCGGGGCGAAGCCAACGGCGTCACCGTGTATGACGATTTCGCCCATCATCCGACGGCAATCCTCGCCACGCTGCAGGCGCTGCGCGGTAAAGTAGGCGGTACCGCGCGCATTCTCGCCGTGCTGGAGCCGCGCTCTAACACCATGAAAATGGGCGTCTGCAAGGACGATCTGGCGCCGTCACTCGGCCGCGCCGATGAAGTGTTCCTCCTGCAGCCGCAGCATATTCCGTGGCAGGTGGCGGAAGTGGCGGAAGCCTGCGTCCAGCCGGCCCACTGGAGCGCCGACGTCGATACCCTGGCGGAGATGGTGGTCAAAACCGCCCACCCGGGCGACCATATCCTGGTGATGAGCAACGGCGGCTTCGGCGGTATTCATCAGAAGCTGCTGGATAAGCTGGCGCAAAAAGCGGCCGCGGCTGAATAAGCGCGTACGCCTCCGGTAACTGCCCTCCGCGTGAGGGCAGTTTTATTTTAGCTACCAGGAATTGTGTGATGCTGACCTGCGAAAGCGTACGTTCTACCGACTCGCCCCATTTCGCCATGCTGGACGCGCTTTACGCGCGCGCCTTTCCGTGGCACGAGCAGCGCGAAAGCGAGGCCAAACGTCAGGCGCTGAGCCACCCGCGCTACGCGCTGGAAGCATGGTTCGATGAAGGCGTCTTTGTCGGCCTCAGCGGCTGCTGGCAGTTTGCCGGCTACGGTTATATCGAACATCTGGCGATCGACGACACGCTGCGCTCCCGCGGCTATGGTAAACAGCTGCTGGCGCAGATCCTGACGCGCGCCCCGCTGACCATTCTGGAAATCGATCCGCTAACCACGGCCATCGCCCATAAACGGCTGCGCTTTTATCAGTCGATGGGGTTCCATGCTAATCCCTGGGCGCATCATCACCCGAGCTATCATCAGGGCATTGCGGATCATGAGCTGCTGGTGCTGAGCTACCCGCAGCCGATCGATGAGCGGCAGTATCAGCAGTTTGCCCGGGATCTCGGGCACGAGGTGATGGGGCGGGAGTAGCCCGGCTCGGCGTACCGCTCCGGGCATTCGACTGGCGGCGCTGTTACTCTTTGGCGATCGGCGTCTCGTTCTCCGCGACTTTGTTATCGCCCTGAATCTTAGCGATTTTCTGCTCAACGGCGGCTACCTGGGCGCTGTCGTGCAGCAGGGTGTAGGTTAGATCAAACTGCGCGCTGGCGCCCGGCTGCAGCTGTTTCACGCGTTTTTGTTTGCGTTCAATGGTGACCGGATAGGCGTAGCTGGTCCCCGGTTCGATACCGGTGACGTAGCCCTGCTTGACGGTATCGGTGTTTTTCCACAGCGTCAGGACCGGCAGCTGACGGGTATCAAACTGAATAGAGGCCCCTTTATCGCCCGCTTTGTTGACCACGGCGGCCAGGGTCTGGTGATTTTCATCGGCCAGGGGCTGAATATTAAATACCATCTCGTCAAAATCTTTGGTCGGTCCCTGATAGGTTTGCCAGGTTTTTAACCCACTCTTAGCGTAATCATTGAACGGGCTGATGCTGGACATCGGGGCGAGGAAACGCGCGCCTTCTTCGAGGATCGGGGTGCCGAAGTTGCTGTGGTAGATGATCTGATAATCATGCGGATAGTCGGCATGGTTGGTTAAGACGTCATGTAAGCTGAAGCTGTTGCTGCCCGGCACGTAGCGCAGTTCGGTCAGGGTCTGCAGATCGGCTTTTTTAAAGGTGCTCTCTTTCACCAGCCCGCGGATGCGGATTTCATACGGCGCGCTGTCGGCCACCTCCACCTCCACCAGAGAGGCCGGCGTGTTGCCCGCCTTGCCGTGTAGGGTATAAATTTGCCCGTCCGCGGTCACCGGATGGCCGGTCCATTCATAGCCGCAGCGGACCATCATCTCGTTGAATCCTTCCAGCCAGCCGAGGCCATTGCGGCTTTCCAGGTTGATAAACGCCGGGTTGACGACCTCTTTAACCGGCGAATCCCAGCCCATCCGGCTGCCGAAACCCTCAATACGCAGCAAGTTCATGCCGCGTGTCGGGCTCAGGGTGATGGTCAGGCCGTCTTTACTATGAATGGTGAGGATTTTGCTGCCTTCCTGCTTACCGCCGTGCAGGACTTTCTGCTCAATGCTGAACGCATGATCTTTCACCTTCAGCTGATCGCTGTTGATCTGCCAGTTTCCTTTATCCATCCCCTCTTCAGCGTTCGTCAGCACCCATGTTTTTGCCGCGGCCGAGCCGGAAACCAGCAGGGCGATCGTCGTCAGAACCAATGTCTTTTTCATTTTTATTCCCTTTTTGCTGAATCGATTGTGTCATTGACGTGTGAAATCTACCGGCATGGGGGTGATTAAAATGTGAAGCGCCTCACCTGGTGAGAAAACGGCCGATTTGCTGAGGATAAATGGGATGGAAGTCGTATTATCTTGCTATGTAATACGTATTTATCACCAGAATATGTGATCTATATTGTTTTTAGCTTTAACGATTCAGCTTGATAAGTCAGGCTATAAACAAACGTATCGTCGTGTGGATGAGGGGATTCAGGCGATGCGACGGGAATCCCCCTGCTGGCGCAAGCCTTAGAGGTGGGGTGAAGGTAGGCCGGATAAGGCGTAGCCGCCATCCGGCATAACGACGGGAACGGAGTCTGGTACAGCTTGCCCGGCGGCGCTGCGCTTGCGCGGGCCTACGGTGTTGCGTAACCGTTTGATATACAGGGCTCCGTAGGCCGGATAAGGCGTTAGCCGCCATCCGGCACAATGACGGGAACGGAGTCTGGTACAGCTTGCCCGGCGGCGCTGCGCTTGCGCGGGCCTACGGTGTTGAGTAACCGTTTGATATATAGGGAACCGTAGCCCGGATAAGGCGTTAGCCGCCATCCGGCACAACGACGGGAACGGGGTCTGGTACAGCTTGCCCGGCGGCGCTGCGCTTGCGCGGGCCTACGGTGTTGAGTAACCGTTTGATATACAGGGCTCCGTAGGCCGGATAAGGCGTTAGCCGCCATCCGGCACAATGACAGGAACGGAGTCTGGTACAGCTTGCCCGGCGGCGCTGCGCTTGCGCGGGCCTACGGTGTTGGATAACCGTTTGATATACCGGGCTCCGTAGGCCGGATAAGGCGTAGCCGCCATCCGGCATAACGACGGGAACGGAGTCTGGTACAGCTTGCCCGGCGGCGCTGCGCTTGCGCGGGCCTACGGTGTTGAGTAACCGTTTGATATAGGGAACCGTAGCCCGGATAAGGCGCAGCGCGCCGCCATCCGGGAGACTATTGCGGGCAAAAACAGCGGGACTTAGCCTTCGTTTTCCGCCAGTTCACGCAGATACTGGAAGATCAGGCGCGCCGATTTCGGCGGCTTGTTGCCTTCTTTCTCTTTCTTCGCATTGCGAATCAGCGAACGCAGCTGCTGACGGTCAGCATCTGGCCACAGGTTCAGCACTTCAGCGATGGCGTCATCCCCGTCGTCAATCAGTCGATCGCGGATCTGCTCCAGCTTGTGGAACAGCGCAACCTGCTGGTTGTGACGGTTTTTCAGCTTGTCCAGCGCCTGACGAATCGGATCGACATCGCGGTTGCGCAGCATCTTGCCGATAAGCTGTAGCTGGCGGCGGCGACCCTCTTTTTTGATTCGCTGGGCGAGTTCGATGGCGTCGCGCAGGTCGGTATCCAGCGGAATTTTATCCAGCGCGTTTTTCCCCAGGTCAACGAGTTCCGCGCCAAGACGCTTCAGTTCTTCCGCGTCGCGCTTAATTTCACTCTTACTGACCCAGATGATTTCATCATCTTCATCTTCAACGTCATCACCGGGCACGTCGTCGAGCCAGTCTTCGGGCTGCTTTGTCATCTCAGGCTCCTTAAAAAAAGAGGCTAATGTTACCAGTTAAGGCGCGCACTGAAAAACGGTTCTCTGTTAGACTTCAGTTAACTCCTTCTTACATTATGGCATTAGCAATGAAAGTCATCTCTCAAGTTGCACAGCAGCGTAAGACGCTGGAAGAAGCCGTTACCACGGCACTGGAACTGGCGGCAGGTAAATCTGATGGTGCGGAAGTTTCCGTCAGCAAAACCACGGGCATCGGCGTCAGCACCCGCTATGGCGAAGTGGAGAATGTAGAATTCAACAGCGATGGGGCATTAGGCATCACGGTTTACCATCAGAACCGCAAGGGCAGCGCCTCCTCCACCGATCTTAGCCCGGACGCTATCGCCCGCACCGTGCAGGCGGCGCTGGATATCGCCCGCTATACCTCCCCGGACCCGTTTGCCGGCGTAGCCGATAAAGATCTGCTGGCCTTTGACGCCCCGGATCTGGACCTGTTCCACCCGGCGGAGGTCTCCCCGGACGACGCCATCGAACTGGCCGCCCGCGCGGAGCAAGCGGCCCTGAAGGCCGATAAACGCATCACCAACACCGAAGGCGGCAGCTTTAACAGCCACTACGGCATTAAAGTGTTCGGTAACAGTCACGGCATGCTGCAAAGTTACTGCTCGACTCGCCACTCCCTCTCCAGCTGCGTCATTGCGGAAGATGACGGCGATATGGAGCGCGACTACGCCTACACCATTGGCCGGGCGATCGAGGATCTGCAGTCCCCGGAATGGGTCGGGGAAGAGTGCGCCCGCCGCACCCTGTCACGCCTGGCGCCGCGTAAGCTGTCGACCATGAAGGCGCCGGTTATTTTCGCCAACGAAGTGGCGACCGGGTTGTTTGGCCACCTGGTCGGAGCGATTGCCGGCGGCGCGGTCTACCGTAAATCGACCTTCCTGCTCGATTCGCTGGGCAAACAAATTTTGCCGGAGTGGCTGACCATTGAAGAGCATCCGCACCTGCTGAAAGGGCTGGCCTCCACGCCGTTCGACAGCGAAGGCGTGCGCACCGAACGTCGCGATATCGTCAAAGACGGCGTGCTGACCCAGTGGCTGCTGACCAATTACTCAGCGCGCAAGCTGGGGATGAAAAGCACCGGCCACGCCGGGGGCATCCACAACTGGCGCATTAACGGCCGCGGCCTGAGTTTTGCAAAGATGCTTAAAGAGATGGGCACCGGTCTTGTGGTTACCGAACTGATGGGGCAGGGTGTCAGTGGCGTCACCGGCGACTACTCACGCGGCGCATCCGGCTTCTGGGTAGAAAACGGCGAAATTCAATATCCTGTCAGTGAGATCACCATTGCAGGTAATCTGAAAGAAATGTGGCGTAATATCGTGACCATTGGCGATGATATTGAAACGCGCAGCAACATTCAGTGTGGTTCTGTGCTGCTGCCGGAGATGAAAATCGCCGGGCAATAACACCTGTTTGCTTAAATAATAAAAAGGAAGTGAGCAATGCGTAAAAAACTGTTAGCGATGCTGGCTGTCTCTGCTTTTGCGCTCGGTTCAGCGTCGGCCTTCGCCGACCTGGGCGAAGACATGGACACTCTGGCAGAAAACCTGCAAGTGGTACAGAAGACCTCCGACGCCGGCGAGCTGAAAGCGGCGCTGAATAAGATGCGTACCGCCGCGGTCGATGCTCAGAAAGAGACCCCGCCGAAGCTGGAAGGCAAAGCGGCCGACAGCGCTGAGATGAAAGATTACCGTCACGGTCTGGATATTCTGATCGGCCAGATCGACGGTGCGCTGAAGCTGGCGAACGAAGGCAAGGTGAAAGAGGCGCAGGCCGCCGCGGAGGAGTTTAAAACCACCCGCAACACCTATCATAAGAAGTACCGCTAACCGTTCTTTTCGGGAGGCATCAGCCGATGCCTCCCACCTGAAAGCCTACCGATATCACATTTTTCCACTCTCTTTTTTCGGCCTTTCCGCTGCCGCGGGCGCCTTGTCCACGCTCATTGTTGTGATACATCTCACGCCATAGCCGTCGTTTTTACCTTTTCCCTGTGAATATGTGGGGTCGATCACCCCTGCCGCCTCCCTTTCCACTTCGAAGTGGAAAACAACTCGCTACAAACTCCTGACCCCCGGCGCTACCTTGATTTCCAGAGACATCAGCGGGGTAACACAAGTGAATAACGGAGCGGTAATAAACGACGTAGGGGAGCAGGCGGCGCAGACCGAACGCCTGGCTGACAAGATGTTACAGCAGGTATTCGCCCTGTTAAGCCGTCACGACATCGTCCCTAACGACGTTCAGGAGCAAATGCTGACTTCCCACGTGCGGGCCATGGCCCACCGGTCAATCAGCGGCGAACCGCTACCGGAAGTGGATGCCAGTCTGTTCGAAGAAATTTCTGAAGATTCAATGATGCTGGCCCGCGAAGTGGTCGCACAGTTCGGCAACCTGCCTGATGAAGAGGCCTGGCTGCTCTCCGTCCACTTCGAAGTCGCGAAAGATAACCTGTAAGGAGCAAAACATGGAACAAATCACCGTAGTCATTGGCGACCGTCTGGGTAAAGGCCAAAAAGTCGCCGCAGGCGCTGAAAAAGCGGGCGCACGTGCTGTGGTCGTCCCTGGCGTTGCGGCCGACATGAAGCTTGGCGACATAATGAAAGCGGAAAATGCCACCTTCGGCATCTCCTTCTGCGGCAGCGGCGGCGCCGGCGCCATCACCGCCCAGACCAAATACGGCTACAAAGCAAAATACGGTATGCGCTCTATTGATGAGGGCGTCACCGCTATCAACGAAGGCTGCAACGTGCTGGGCTTCGGCTTTATGGATAAAGAAGAGCTGGGCGAGCGGCTGGTAGAAGCCTGGAAAAAGAAATACGGCGCATAAGTATGAAAGAGCAATTCACCACCACGGTGAGGGTTGCCGGCAAAGGCGAAAGCAAATCACGGGCCTTCGCCGATGCCCTGAACCATGTGCAGGCTGCGGTGATGAAATCATCCTCGCGCATCCTACTGCGTATTGAGCCACAGGACGTGACGGTTGTTCATGCGCGCGAAGCGGTACGAAAAGAGGCGTTTCTGTTCTTCTTTTTGCGCCGTGAACGACGGACCTACAGCGTGGAGCTGGACGTCACCGTCAACGTGACCGCCATCGATCTCGATAAAGTGGATTTCGTCACGCAAACCTGATTGTTAGCATAAGGTCTGACTATGTTCCTGATAATTTTAATAAAATCGCTTATCATCGGCGGCCTGGTCGGCGTCGGCGTGGGCGCCGGAGCGGCACGCATGTTTCATGCCCCCACCACGCAGGGGATGGGGGCGTTTCGAACCCTGGGCGAGCTGAATTCCTGTGAGGGCGATCCGGCCTCCCACTTCTCCTTTGGCCTTGGCTTCTTCTTTAACGCCTGGGCCTCTTCCGTTGCAGCAGGCTCCTTCACCCAGGATGTTGACCACCGCATTATACCCAACTGGGGCGCGGCGGCGCTGATGCTGAAAAATCGTAACGTCGGCGAAACGCTGCACGATCCGAAAAAAATGGCCATCTCCTGCGGCATCATCGGCATGATTGTCGTCGCCTTCCTCAACCTGACCGCCTCGTCCGTACCGGAAGCGCTGCAGGTGACCGCCGTTAAGGTACTGGTGCCGGCGGCAAACCTGCTGGTAAACACCGTGATGCCGGTGATCTTCTGGCTGGCGGCGATCGATGCCGGTAAAAAATCAGGCTTCTGGGCGACGATTTTCGGCGGCGCCGCGCAGCTGATTATGGGTAACGCCGTACCGGGTCTGGTGCTGGGGATCCTGATCGGTAAAGGCGTCGAAGAGAGCGGCTGGAACCGGGTGACTAAAGTGATGATGGTGGCCATCGTCGCGCTGTTTGTCCTCAGCGGCTTCTTCCGTGGCTTCGACATGAAGATGATCGAATCCTTCCATCTGACCGTGCCGAACTGGCTGGACATGATCCACAACTCACTCAGCGGCAAGTAACGGGAGCCGGATAATGGAACAGAATAAAGGTTTTTGGTATGCCGACTGGTCGTTCCCGATCTTTGTTGGCCTGCTCTCCTCCGGCGTCTTCGCCGGGACCCACATGTACTACCTGTACGGCATCGGCGCCTTTAACGAAGTAGCCTTCGTGGCGATGCTGAAGTCGGGGATTGATACCGGCGTTTACGGCGCGGTGGCGGCGTTTGGCGCTAGCTTCCTGTTCGCCCGCATCATCGAAGGGTCGCTGGTAGGGATCCTCGATATCGGCGGCGCGATACAGACCGGTATCGGTCTTGGCGTGCCGGCGCTGCTGCTCGGCGCGGGCTTTGTCTTCCCGGTGGCGAACTTCGCCGCGTCGCTGGTCACCGGCCTGGTCCTCGGCCTGGCGGTGGGCTACATCATCATTCTGGCGCGTAAGTTCACCATCAACCAGAGCGATTCCACCTACGGCGCCGACGTGATGATGGGGGCCGGTAACGCCTCCGGCCGCTTCCTCGGTCCCTTGATCATCCTCAGCGCAATGACCGCCTCGATTCCTATCGGGATTGGCTCGCTGGTTGGCGCACTGCTGTTCTACATCTGGCAGAAACCGATCACCGGCGGCGCCATCCTCGGGGCGATGATCCTCGGTTCCATCTTCCCGGTGGCGATTAGCTAAGCGCCCGATGGCGCTGCGCTTATCGGGCCTACAAGCCAGCGCGGTTTGTAGGCCGGATAAGGCGGTACGCCGCCATCCGTACACTCTTTTCATCAGGAGATAGCTATGTTTGATTTACTCCTGCGCCGCGCGCGCCTCGTCGACGATACCCTGACTGATATCGCCATTCAGGACGGGAAAATCGCGGCGCTGGGCGAGATTAGCGCGCCCTCCCGTAAAACCATTGAGCTGAACGGCAAGGTTTACGTCAGCGCTGGCTGGATTGACTCTCACGTTCACTGCTACCCGAACTCACCGATTTATCACGATGAGCCGGATAGCGTCGGCATCGCCACCGGCGTCACCACCGTGATCGATGCCGGCAGCACCGGCGCCGACGACGTCGATGACTTCTATCAACTGACCCGTAAAGCGGCGACGGAAGTTTATGCGCTGCTCAACATCTCCCGCGTCGGGCTGATTGCGCAGAATGAGCTGGCCAATATGGCCAATATCGACGCCGCCGCGGTGAAGCAGGCGGTGCAGCGTCATCCCGACTTTATCGTCGGCCTGAAGGCGCGGATGAGCAGCAGCGTGGTGGGCGAAAACGGCATTACGCCGCTGGCGCGCGCCAAGGCCATTCAGCAGGAAAACGACGATCTGCCGCTGATGGTGCACATCGGCAATAACCCGCCGAACCTCGATGAAATCGCCGATCTGCTGAGCAGCGGCGACATCATTACCCACTGCTATAACGGCAAGCCGAACCGCATTCTGAATCCTGCCGGCGAGCTGCGCAGCTCTATTACTCGCGCTCTGCAGCGCGGCGTGCGTCTCGATGTCGGCCATGGCACCGCCAGCTTCAGCTTTGAGGTGGCGCGGCGGGCGATTGCGCTGGGCATTCTGCCGCACACCATTAGCTCCGATATTTACTGCCGCAACCGGATCGACGGCCCGGTGCGCTCGCTGGCGCTGGTGATGTCGAAATTCCTCGCCATCGGCATGACGCTGCCGCAGGTGATTGACTGCGTGACCGTCAGCGCCGCAGAAGGGCTGCGCCTGTCGCGTAAAGGGCGGCTGGAAGTGGGCTTCGACGCCGATTTAACGCTATTTCGCCTGGAGCACCGGCCCACGCTGCTGGTGGATGCTGAAAAAGAGAGCCTGCAGGCTGACAACATTCTGGTGCCGCTGGCCGCGATCCGCGCGGGCAAAGGCTATCTGACCGAACAAGGGAGCGCGGAACATGCCTTCGATTTTTGAGAAATACCATTTAAAACAGGTGATTAATACTTCTGGCCGCATGACGGCGCTGGGCGTTTCCACGCCGCGCCCGGAAGTGGTGGAAGCCGCGATGGCAGGTATGAACCAGTACTTTGAAATGAAAGACCTGGTGAATAAAACCGGCGAGTACATCGCCAAACTGTTGGATGTGGAAGGGGCGACCGTTGTCTCCTGCGCGTCGGCGGGGATTGCCCAGTCGGTAGCGGCGGTGCTGGTGAAAGACAGCGACTGGCTGCTGGAGAACCTGCACGTTACGCCGATTGAGAATAACGAAATCGTGTTGCCGAAGGGCCACAACGTCAACTTCGGCGCGCCGGTTGGCACCATGGTGGCGTTGGGCGGCGGTAAGCTGGTGGAAGCGGGCTACGCCAACGAATGTTCTGCTCAACAGCTGGCGGCGGCGATCACTCCGCGCACCGCGGCAATTCTGTATATCAAATCCCACCACTGCGTGCAGAAAAGCATACTCAACGTGGCGCAGGCCGCGGAAGTGGCGCGCCAGCATAACTTGCCGCTGATCGTCGATGCGGCGGCGGAAGAAGATCTGCAGTGCTACTACCGCATGGGCGCCGACCTGGTTATCTACAGCGGCGCGAAAGCGATTGAAGGGCCGACCAGCGGGCTGGTGATCGGCAAAACGCAGTACGTCGAGTGGGTTAAGCGCCAGTCGATGGGGATTGGCCGGGCGATGAAAGTGGGTAAAGAGGGCATTCTCGGCCTGACCTGCGCCATTGAACACTACCTGACGGCGAGCAAAGAGAGCGGTCAGCAGATGGTGGACAAGATGACGCCGTTTATCGAACAGCTCAATACTCTCAACGGCGTGACCGCGCGGGTGGTGTGGGACAGCGCGGGCCGCGATATCGCCCGCGCCGAAATTAAATTTGATGAAGTCACGACCGGCGTGAAGACCGGCGATCTGGTTAACGCGCTGAAGCAGGGTGAATACGCCATCTACTTCCGCGGCTATAAAGCGAATGAAGGCATTATCGAAGCCGATGTCCGCAGCGTAAACGCGGAGCAGCTGGCGGTGGTCGCTCGCCGCATCGCAGAAGTTCTGAATAAGGAGAAACAAGCATGAAACTGACCCCAAACTTTTACCGTGACCGCGTGTGCCTGAACGTCCTGGCGGGCAGCAAAGACAACGCCCGTGAAATTTACGACGCGGCGGAAGGTCACGTCCTGGTCGGCGTGCTCTCCAAAAACTATCCGGACGTCGCCAGCGCGGTGGCCGATATGCGCGACTACGCGAAGCTGATTGATAACGCGCTCTCCGTCGGGCTGGGGGCAGGCGATCCAAACCAGTCGGCGATGGTGAGCGAGATTTCTCGCCAGGTGCAGCCGCAGCACGTCAACCAGGTCTTCACCGGCGTGGCTACCAGCCGCGCGCTGCTCGGGCAGAACGAGACGGTGGTCAACGGCCTGGTCTCTCCCACCGGTACGCCGGGAATGGTTAAGATCTCCACCGGCCCGCTGAGCAGCGGCGCGGCGGATGGCATTGTGCCGCTGGAAACCGCCATCGCGCTGCTGAAAGACATGGGCGGCAGCTCCATCAAATACTTCCCGATGGGCGGCCTGAAGCACCGCGCCGAGTTTGAAGCCGTCGCCAAAGCCTGCGCCGCGCACGATTTCTGGCTCGAGCCGACCGGCGGTATCGATCTGGAAAACTACAGCGAGATCCTGAAAATCGCCCTCGATGCCGGGGTAAGCAAAATCATCCCGCATATTTACAGCTCGATTATCGATAAAGCCAGCGGCAACACCCGCCCGGCCGATGTTCGCCAGCTGCTGGAGATGACCAAACAGTTAGTTAAGTAGTGCCCTTGTCCCTCACCCTCAAAGGGTGAGGAGCAGCTTATCCCACTGAACCATCAAGGAGTTGCTATGCCTGTCGCTCGTCATCTGCTTGTCGCTTCACTGTCCCTGTTTGCCGCCGCCGCGGGCGCCGCGCAAACCCACTATGCCTGGGTAGGCACCTATAACCCCAATGGCGAAGGTCTGTATCGCTTTACCGTCGATGCCAAAACCGGCGCCCTGCGCGATAAGACGCTGGTGAGCTCGTTGCCGAACGTCGCGCAATTAACCGTGTCGCGCGATGGCAAAACGCTGTATGCCGCCAGTGAGGTCGAAAAAGGCGTGGTGCAGGCGTGGCGCATTGAAAAGAACGGCGAGCTGACCGCGCTCAGCCAGGTCGCCTCCGGCGGCGCCGGGCCGGTGTATCTCTCCCTGACGCCGGACGGTAAGCATCTGCTGGTGGCTAACTATGTCAGCGGCAGTATCGCCGTGCTACCGGTGCAAGAAGATGGTAGCCTGGCTGAGGCGGTGGACAGGCATCAGGATGAAGGCCCGGCAGGCGCCGAACGCCCGGCGGCGGCCGTCGAGGGCAGCTTCGCCATCAGCGATCACAACGGCCCGCATGCCCATATGATCGCCGCCGATCCCAGCGGGAAATACGTTTACTCTACCGATCTGGGGCTGGATCGGATCTATCAGTATCGGCTGGATAGCGCCAGCGGCAAGCTAACGCCGAACGATCCGCCGTTTATCGCCGCCTCGTCGCCGGGAGCCGGCCCGCGCCACTTCGTCTTTACGCCACAGGGCGACGGCCTGTGGCTGATTAACGAGGAAGCGTCGACGCTGACCTTCTATCATCTGGATAAGCAAAGCGGCCTGCTGCGTGAAGGCAAAACTGTCTCCGCGCTGCCGGAAGGTTATAAAGGCACCAGCTTTGCCGCCGGACTTGTGTTGAGCAACGATGGCAAACAGCTATATGTCGCCAACCGCCTGCATAACAGCATTGCCCACTTCACGGTGCTGGCCGACGGCAGCCTGAGTCACCAGGAAGATATCTGGACGCGTGGCGATTATCCCCGCACCCTGACGCTGGATAATCAGGGGCAGTGGCTGTACGTCATGAACCAGCGTAGCGATAATATTACCCGCTTCAGCGTGGCGCCGAAGGATGGCAAATTAACCTTTGCCTCCGACTATACGCCGGTCGGTAGCCCATCGCAGATGGTGATATCCGCCCAACCCTGAGCCGTAATTACAAGGAACTGACATGCGATTTCCCAACCAACGCTTAGCGCAACTCTTCACCCTGCTGCGAAATGAAACGCTGCCGCAGGATGAGCTGGCGCAACGCCTGTCGGTTTCCACCCGTACCGTGCGCGCTGATATTACCGCCCTGAATACGCTGCTGGCGCAATATGGCGCGCAGTTTATCCTTAACCGCGGTAGCGGTTATCAGCTGAAGATAGATAATCCGACGAGTTTCCAGGCGCTGGAGGAGACCGCGCCGAAGGCGCAGCACGTGCCGCGTACCGCCCAGGATCGCATCACGTTTCTGCTGGTGCGTTTCCTGACGTCGGCGTTCTCTATCAAGCTGGAAGATCTGGCGGATGAGTGGTTCGTCAGCCGCGCCACGTTGCAAAATGACATGGTTGAGGTGCGCGAGCGCTTCCAGCGCTATCAGCTGACTCTTGAAACCCGCCCGCGCCACGGCATGAAGCTGTTCGGCAGCGAGGTGTCAATTCGCGCCTGCCTGACCGACCTGCTGTGGGAGCTGACCCAGCAAGGCGATATCGCGCCGCCGATCGGCGCCGAGGCCTTTGCGGCGGAGGTGCCAGCGCTGCTGGAGCCGGTGCTGCAGGAGACGCTCACGCGGCATCATATTCGCCTCACCGACGCCGGCGAGCGCTTTGTCTGCCTGTATGGCGCGGTGGTGGTGCGCCGCGTCAGCGAAGGCTACCCGCTGGCCGATTTCAGCGCTGAAGATGTGGCGCAGAACGTCCGCGACGCCGCGCGCGAGCTGACGGGCGAGCTGCAGCGGCTGGCCGGGAAACCTTTATCGCCCGCCGAAGAAGAGTGGCTATGCGTGCATATCGCGGCCCGTCAGGTGCAGGATGTCGATCCGGAAACTATCAGCGCCGACGATGATGAAGCGCTGGTCAATTACATCCTGCGCTACATCAACAGCCAGTATAATTATAACCTGCTGGACGACGCCCAGTTGCATGCCGATCTGCTGACCCACATTAAAACCATGATCACCCGGGTGCGCTACCAGATCATGATCCCCAATCCGCTGCTGGATAACATCAAACAGCACTACCCGATGGCCTGGGATATGACCCTGGCCGCGGTCTCCAGCTGGGGGAAATATACTCCGTACACCATCAGCGAAAACGAAATCGGCTTTCTGGTACTGCATATCGGCGTTGGGCTGGAGCGCCACTACAACATCGGCTACCAGCGTCAGCCGCAGGTGCTGCTGGTGTGCGATACCAGCAATGCGATGGTACGGATGATCGAGGCGATCCTGCAGCGTAAATATCCGCAGCTGGAGATCGCCGCTACCATCTCCCAGCGCGAGTACGAACAGCGGGACGCGATCGAGGCGGATTTCGTTATCTCAACGGTGCGGATCGGCGAAAAAGACAAGCCGGTAGTGACCATCGCGCCGTTCCCCACCGACTATCAGCTGGATCAAATCGGCAAGCTGGTGCTGGTGGACCGTACCCGTCCGTGGATGCTGAATAAATACTTCGATGCCGCCCACTTCCGGGTGGTCGATAAGCCGATGGATCAGCAAACGCTGTTCGCCGAGCTGTGCCAGCAGCTGCTGGAGGAAGGCTTTGTCGATGCGGAGTTTCATGCTTCGGTGGTGGAACGTGAAGCGATCGTCAGCACCATGCTGGGGGATGGCATTGCGCTGCCGCACTCCCTGGGGCTGCTGGCGAAAAAGACGGTGGTTTATACCGTTATCGCCCCGCAGGGCATCGCCTGGGGCGACGAAACCGCCCATCTCATTTTCCTGCTCGCTATCAGCAAGCGCGAGTATGAAGAGGCGATGGCGATCTACGATATTTTCGTGACTTTCCTGCGCGAGCGCGCCATGAGTCGCCTCGCCGCGACCCGCAGCTTCGATGAGTTTAAAACGGTGGCGATGGAGTGCGTCAGCCGGTTTTGAGAGGCGTTTTCCAGATTCGAGTGTAATTCAATTGTAATGCTATGCTGCATTACAAAATTCCCCTTTCCGGAGGCATAATGGCCACGCTCAATGTTCGACTGGACGATAAACTCAAAAAAGAGGCTTATGCCGTGCTGGAGAAACTCGATATGACACCAACGGAGGCGGTACGCCTGCTGTTTCAATACATTGCGGAAAATGGCCGCATGCCGGTGAAAAGTATGACCATCAGTGATGGCGAAGCGGCGTTATTACGCACCGTTCGCGAACGGCTGGAAAACCCACGGCCGGGGGTTAAGGTGAGTCTGGATGACCTATGAACTGGAGTTTGATCCACGAGCCTGGCGCGAATGGCAGAAGCCTGGCGAGACGGTCAAAAAACAGTTCAAAAATAAGCTCCAGCAGATTGTGCAGAATCCGCGAATTGAGTCGGCCAGGCTGAGCGATTTACCGGATTGCTACAAAATCAAGCTTAAGGCGTCAGGTTATCGGTTGGTGTATCAAGTACGAGATAGTGTGGTGGTGGTTTACGTTATTGCCATTGGCAAAAGAGAGAAAGCGGCCGTTTATCATCAGGCGAATAAACGGCTCTAAACGCTATCGCAAATGATGTACGACCTGGTTGCTGCTGCCGCGCCAGATAAGCGCCGGATCTTTCAAATCCTGCACAAACTTACCGTCAACCAGCACGTTAATCAGGTTCACGACTTCCATCTGCTCGGCGTTCAGTTCGTCAATCTTATAGCCCGTCCAGACCCAGATATCTTTGCCGGGGCATTCGGCGCGCACGCGCTGAACCAGCTTTAAAATATCCGCGACGTTCTGCGGATGCAGCGGATCGCCGCCGGAGAGTGAAAGCCCCTGGCGTTTGATGCGGGTGTCGTTGAGGTCGGCGATGATGCGGTCGGCCATCTCAGCGGTAAACGGCATACCGGAGTTCACCCGCCAGGTACTTTTGTTGTAGCAGCCGGGGCACTCGTGGACGCAGCCGGAGACAAACAGGGTGCAGCGGGTGCCGGGGCCGTTGACGATGTCGACGGGGTAGTACTGGTGATAATTCATTTTCGCTTCTCAATTAACGCCATAGCCGCTTTGGCTGCGCTCGCTCACCCCAGTCACGTACTGAATGTACGCTCCTGGGGATCCCTTCGTTTGCCGCCTTGCTCTGACGTTAATTGCTTTGCGAAAACGAAGGAGTGCGGCCATTTCCTGGCGTCGCTGCGCTCGGCCGGGCTACAACAGTGGTAGTGGTAGCCCGGATAAGGCGCTGCGCGCCGCTATCCGGGAAAAGCGCATTGGTCTTTAACCAATCTGCCCATTACCCAGGTGCTTCACGCGGCGCTTCACTTCTTCCTGCTTGCCGGCGTTGAACGGCCGCGCGTCCGGGCTGCCGAGATAACCGCACACCCGGCGGGTAACGGAAACGCGGGCGGCGTCGTGGTTACCGCATTTCGGGCAGGTAAAGCCCTTGCTGGTGCACTCGAACTCGCCGGTAAAACCGCACTCGTAGCACTCATCGATCGGCGTATTGGTCCCGTAGTACGGCACGTGCTGATAGCTGTAATCCCACACGTCTTCCAGCGCCTTGAGGTTATGCTGGATATTCGGGTACTCGCCGTAGCAAATGAACCCCCCATTGGCCAGCGGCGGGTACGGCGCTTCGAAATCGATCTTATCGTACGGGTTGACCTTCTTCTCCACGTCGAGGTGGAAGCTGTTGGTGTAGTAACCTTTGTCGGTTACCCCTTCCACCACGCCAAACTCGGCGGTGTCGAGACGGCAGAAGCGATCGCACAGGTTTTCGCTCGGCGTGCTGTACAGGCTAAAGCCGTAGCCGGTTTCTTCCTTCCACAAATCGACGGCGTCGCGCAGGCGCTGGACGATGGCCACGCCTTTCTCACGCAGCGCCTTGCTGTCGTACATATGCTGGTTGCCGTACAGCGCATTGATGGTTTCATGGATACCGATATAGCCCAGAGAAATGGACGCGCGGCCGTTTTTGAAGATCTCGGAGACGTCGTCGTCGGCTTTCAGCCGCACGCCGCAGGCGCCTTCCATATACAGGATCGGCGCCACGCGAGCCTTCACTCCTTCCAGGCGGGCGATACGGGTCATCAGCGCTTTACGCGCCAGCTGCAGGCGCTCGTCCAGCAGCGCCCAGAAGGCGGCTTCATCGCCTTTCGCTTCCAGGGCGATGCGCGGCAGGTTGAGACTGATCACGCCGAGGTTATTGCGTCCATCATGCACCTGCTCGCCGTTCTCGTTTTCCCATACCCCGAGGAAGCTGCGACAGCCCATCGGCGTTTTAAACGACCCGGTGACTTTCACCACCTGATCGTAGTTGAGGATATCCGGGTACATGCGCTTGCTGGCGCACTCCAGCGCCAGCTGTTTGATGTCGTAGTTCGGGTCGCCGAACTTATGGTTCAGGCCGTCGCGGATCGCGAACACCAGTTTCGGGAACACCGCGGTTTTGCGATTTTTACCGAGGCCGGCAATGCGGTTGCGCAGAATCGACTGCTGGATCAGCCGCGATTCCCAGCTGGTGCCAAGGCCGAACCCGAAGGTGACGAACGGCGTCTGGCCGTTGGCGGTATGCAGTGTGTTAACCTCATACTCCAGCGACTGGAAGGCGTCGTAGCACTCTTTTTCGGTACGGGCGCGGGCATAGCCTTCGGCATCCGGGATCTGCCACTCTTCGGCGATTTTGCGATGCTTTTTGAAGCTTTCGCTGACGAACGGCGCCAGCACTTCATCGATGCGGTTGATGGTGGTGCCGCCGTAAATATGGCTGGCGACCTGGGCGATGATCTGCGCCGTCACCGCGGTGGCGGTAGAGATAGACTTCGGCGGCTCGATCTCCGCGTTGCCCATCTTAAAGCCCTGGGTCAGCATGCCTTTCAGGTCGATCAGCATGCAGTTGAACATCGGGAAGAAGGGCGAGTAATCGAGGTCATGATAGTGGATCATGCCGCGCTCGTGGGCCATCACCACATCGTGGGGCAGCAGGTGCTGCCGGGCGTAGTGCTTGGCGACGATCCCGGCCAGCAGGTCGCGCTGGGTCGGGATGACTTTACTGTCTTTATTGGCGTTTTCGTTGAGCAGCGCGGAGTTGGTCTGCTCGACGAGGCCGCGGATCTCCTGATTGAGACGGCCGCGCTTCTCACGCTGGCTATCGCGGTCATGGCGATACTCAATGTAGGCGCGCGCCAGCTGCTTATAGGGGCCGGACATCAGCTGGTTTTCCACCGCGGTCTGGATCTCGTTGATGTCGACCTGGGCGCGGCCCTGCATTTGTTGGCTAACGACTTCTGCGACGGTGGCGCAATAGTCTGCGTCATCGACTCCCGCTGCTTTAGCTGCACGCAGAATTGCTTCCTGAATGCGCTCTGAGTTGAACGGCACTTTACAGCCATCACGTTTCATCACATGCGGTGTCATGATCACTCCATATATAGAACAGGTTATCCACAGAGGCGGAGGTTATCCCGAAGGCGCTGCACGCTACGGCTCGTGCTGTTTACCTTCGGATCCGGCCCGTTTTATCCACATCTCATCACCGCCAGACATCGACAAGATATGGTGACATAATAGACGATTAATACAACATGTTGGGCCGAGGCGCATTTTAAGTTCTATATGTAGTGATTTGCATCAAAGATGTTTGCGATTTTATTGACCCAGAACAAGGTAAAAAGGTGAGAGTACGGATGATGGGCGCTGGCGATAAATGTAAATTTAGGCGCTTAAAATATAAGCAAAAATCGAGCCCGTTCAGGCATGAAACGGGCAAATATTCAGGCAATCAACGTATCGTTAAGCAGATCGACCAGCAGTAGCAGGGCATAGCGAGCCTGCTGCGGGTCAGCGGGCAGCGGCAGGATGGCGCTGGCCATATCGCCAAGGGCGTGCTGTTCCGGCGTCAGAGCAATAATGGTCACTCCCTGCGTGCGCGCCTGCAAGGTGGCGCTTTGCAACACAGGGTTGGCCTCGGCAGTGGCCAGCACCAGCAGCAGATGATCGTCATTGAGGGTGCTGGCGGTCAGCCGCATCAGCGCCGCATCCTGACAGAGATTAATCGCGATTCCGGAGGGCAGTAGCTGATGCTGGAGCAGCGCGGCCAGCGTCACGTCCTGGGCGCCAAGGGCGAAGCAGTGTACCGCACGGGCGCTCAGCAGGCGCGATTTACACTTTTCCACCGCCGCTTCCGCGGTATGGCCGAGCTGACGAGTTAGGGTAACGCCAAGGCTGCTAAGTTTGTCGCGCCAGGCGACGGGCAGGGCGGCGCTGTCCGGCGTAAGCCAGCTGGCGCGCCGTTCGCTGGCCTGCGCCAGCTGTTTACGCAGATCACGAATATCATCGCAGCCCACCGAGCGGGCGAAGCGGGTAATGGTGGCAGGGCTGACCCCCGCGCTGGCTGCCAGCTCGTCAATAGAGGCGCTGGCGGTAAAGCTTAGATTTTGTAGAATAAAGGTGGCGACGCGCGACTCCTGGGCACTAAAGCGGCGCATTCCTTCCTGCAGCTGACCTACGATATCCATCCTCATGTTCCCTTTGGCAAAACCCGCATTTGAAAATATTTTTCAATTATCGACTGTCTCTCTTTATAGCACTCACGCCGCATATTTCCTATGGTCAGAGCAGTAAAGGGTGACACCCTGGCGATAAAAATGCGCAAAAATTGAGCCTCGATCACATCGGTGAAAATTATTTTCATATAGCCTTCACTATCACACAATATTAACAATATAGTCGTCCAGGCCCTGAGGGCTGAAGCGATAACACGTAAAGGGGAAGCGCAATGCCACGAATCGTACTCTGTTGTGCCGCAGGCATGTCGACCAGCATGCTGGTGAACAAAATGAAAGCAGAAGCCCAGCAGCGTGCGCTGGCGCTGGAAATCTATGCGGTGGCGGTGGCGGAATTTGAACGCGAATTGCCACACGCCGACGTCATCCTGCTCGGGCCGCAGGTTAAATATGAAGCCGGACGGCTAACCGCGCTGGCCGCGCCGCAGGGCAAGGCGGTGGCGGTGATCGATATGGCTGACTACGGCATGATGCGCGGCGCTGCGGTGTTGGATAAAGCGCTAGCCCTGCTCGAACACTAATTTTCTCATCCCGTTTTTCATCATCATCACGTGCGGTCCTGGCGATCGCGCGCGGCGCTCTGTATGCCGAAAATCCGAAAAGAGGACACTATGCAAGCACTGAAAATTGCCGTTATCGGCGGCGGCAGCAGCTACACGCCGGAGCTTATTGAAGGGATTATCGTTCGTTACGAGCAGCTTCCGGTCACAGAGCTGGCGCTGGTAGATGTCGAATCCGGCCGGGAAAAGGTGGAGATCATCGCCGCGCTGACCCGGCGGATGCTGAAACATAAAGGGCTGGAGCAGGTGGCGGTCAGCGTCCACTTTACGCTCGATGAGGCCATCCGCGGCGCCAGCTTTGTGCTGACCCAACTGCGGGTCGGACAGCTGGCGGCGCGCGCCGCCGATGAGCGGCTGGGTCTCAAGTACCACCTGCTGGGCCAGGAGACCACCGGCGTCGGCGGTTTTGCCAAGGCGCTGCGGACGATCCCGGTGATCCTTGAGGTGGCGCGCAAAGTGGAACAGCTGGCGCCGGAAGCGTTCATTCTCAACTTTACTAATCCGGCGGGGATCGTCACCGAGGCGGTCAGCCGCTACAGCACGGCGAAGATCATCGGCCTGTGCAACGTGCCGATCAACATGCAGCACATGATCGTCGGGATGCTGGGCGCCCAGGAGTCCGAAGTAAAACTGCGCTTTGCCGGGCTCAACCATATGGTTTGGGTGCATAAGGTGCTACAGGGGCGCGAGGATGTCACCGGCAAGGTGATCGACATGCTGTGCGACGGTAAGGCGCTGTCGATGAACAACATTAAAGAGCTGCCGTGGCCGGCGGAATTCCTGCGCGCGCTGAAGGCGATTCCGTGCCCCTATCATCGCTATTTTTGGCTGACGCCGGCGATGCTGGCGGAAGAGATCGCCGCGGCGAAAACCAAGGGCACCCGCGCCGAACAGGTGATGAAAGTCGAGCAGGAGCTGTTTGCGCTGTACGCCGACCCGCAGCTGGAAGAAAAACCGGAGCAACTGAGCTTTCGCGGCGGCGCCTACTACTCGGAGGTGGCCGTCGAGCTTATCAACGCGATCTACAACAACCTGGGCGCGGAGATGGTGGTGAATACCCGCAACAACGGCGCGATTCATGGCCTGGATGATGATGCGGTGGTGGAAACCAACAGCATTATTGATGCGCAAGGGGCGCGGCCGCTGGCGTTCGGCCCGCTGCCGCCGGCGATGAACGGCCTGACCCAGCAGGTGAAAGCCTTCGAGCGGTTGACGATTGAAGCCGCGGTACACGGCTGTCGCGAAAGCGCACTGCTGGCGCTGGTGGCCAACCCGCTGGTCGGTAACGTCACCGATGCCCAGGCGCTGCTGGATGAAGTATTAACCATCAACCGTCAATGGCTGACGCAATTTAACTGACCGCTATTTCCCCTCGGGAGCACACCATGTCGAATACAAGCTGGATTGAACGTTACGTCATGCCGGTGGCGCTGAGAATCGCCGGGCAAAAGCACGTCCTGTCGGTGCGCGACGGCATCATTCTCAATATGCCGTTTATGTTGATTGGCTCATTCTTCCTGATTTTCGCCTACCTGCCGATCCCCGGCTATGCCGACATGATGAGCGGCCTGTTTGGCGAGGTCTGGCGCGATAAAATGCTGTACCCGGTGAAAGCGACCTACGACATTATGGCGCTGATTTCCAGCTTCGGCATCGCCTACCGGCTGGCGGAGAAGTATCGCACTCTCGATCCGCTGAGCGCTGGGGCGATGTCGCTGGTGGCCTTCATGATGACGATCCCGCAGAACACGCTGTTTACGCCGGTACACGGCGCGGCGGAGGTGATTAAAGGGGTGATCCCGGTGAGCATGGTCGGCAGCCAGGGGCTGTTTGTCGCCATTGTCATTTCGCTGCTGTCGACGGAGATTTATCGTTTGGTCGCCAGCCGCAATCTCGTTATCCGCATGCCGGACGGCGTGCCGCCGGCAGTGGCGAAATCATTCCTTGCCCTGATCCCCGGCTTCTGCGTGCTGGCGGTGGTGCTGGCGCTGCGCCTGGCGGTCGAGGCCTCGCCGTTCGGCGATATCAACAGTATGATCGCCACCCTGATTGGTATTCCGATGCACCACGTCGGCGGTACGCTGCCGGGCATGATTATTTCAGTCATTTTGATTGGTATTTTGTGGACCCTGGGCCTGCACGGCGACGCGATCGTACTGGTGTTTATCCAGCCGGTATGGCTGTCGAATATGTCCGAGAACCTGACGGCCTTCCAGAACGGTCAGCCGATCCCGCATATCATTACTCAGCAGTTTTACGATCTGTGGATTGCCCCCGGGGGTACCGGCGCGCTGCTGGGGCTGGTGATTTTTATGTTGCTGCGTAGCCGTAGCCAGCAGATGAAGCAGCTGGGGAAAATTGCCGCGCCCGGGGCATTGTTTAACATCAGCGAGCCGATGGTGTTTGGCATCCCGCTGGTGATGAACCCGTACTTTTTCCTGCCGTTTATTTTAACGCCGGTGCTGCTGGTGATCGTGTCCTATACCGCGATGGCGACCGGGCTGGTGGCGCCGCCCGCCGGAATCGCGCTGCCGTTCACCACGCCGATCTTCATCAGCGGCTATCTGGCGACCGGAGGGCATATCTCCGGCACGGTGCTGCAGGTGGTGAATTTAGCGATTTCGCTGGTGGTCTACTATCCGTTCTTCCGCGCCTGGGATCGGCTAAAGGCAAAAGAAGAGCACGCCTCGGCGCAACCACAAGCGAGCGCTGCGATTGCTGATGCCGACCGCGCATAACTTCCAGCCTGACGAATCGTAGCCCCGGTGAGCGTTGCGCCACCGGGGAAAAGCGTTATCCCTGCAGCCACCATATCGCTTCGAACGGCCGCAGCGTCAGCCCGGTCGGGCGCGGGGTGGTCTCGGCATAGTTGCTGATGATCATCTTCCACTCGCCCGGGGCCTCAGCGGGCTGCCAGGCCTGCAGCTCGCGGCTCAGGTTAGCGGCGACTACCAGCGTTTGCCCCTGCCACTGACGACGATAGCACCACAGCGACGGATGCTCCGGCAGCAGATCCTCGTAATCACCCCAGGTCAGTAGCGGCAGGGTTTTACGCAGCGTAATCAGCTGCTGATAGGTATAAAACACCGAATCGGGGTCCGCCAGCGCCGCCTCGACGTTGATCTCCTGGTAATTATCGCCAAGGCCGATCCACGGCTCACCGTCGCTGAAGCCACCGTTCTCGCCGGCGTGCCACGGCATCGGCGTGCGGCTGTTGTCGCGCGACTTGCTGGCGAGGATCGCCAGCAGTTCGTCCGGGCTTTGCCCCTGCGCCGCACGTTCGATAAACATATTGTGGCTTTCGACGTCACGGTAATCGCTGATGCTGCTGAAGTGCGGATTGGTCATGCCGATCTCTTCGCCCTGGTAGATATAGGGCGTGCCCTGCATGCCGTGCAGCACCATCGCCAGCATCTTCGCCGCCGTCACCCGGTACTCGCCTTCGTCGCCAAAGCGCGACACGATGCGCGGCTGATCGTGGTTACACCAGAACAGCGCGTTCCACGCCCGATTGTGCATTCCCCGCTGCCAGTGGCGGAACAGCGCCTTCAGCGCCACATAGTCCGGGCGGGCGAGGGTCCATTTCTCTCCGCCGGGATAATCGACCTTTAAGTGGTGGAAGTTAAAGGTCATCGACAGCTCGCGGCCGTCCAGCGCGGCGTACTGCTGGCAGTGCTCCAGCGAGGTGGAGGACATCTCGCCGACGGTCATCAGGTTACGCGGGGTGAAGACATCGCGGCTCATCTCCTGCAGGAACTCATGCACCCGCGGGCCGTCGGTATAGAAGCGGCGGCCATCCCCGTCCAGATCGCAGGGAAAGGTCTGGTCTTTTGAGATCAGGTTGACCACGTCGAGGCGCAGACCGTCGACGCCGCGGTCAGCCCAGAATTCGCAGACCTTTTTCAGCTCGGCGCGCACCGCCGGATTCTCCCAGTTGAGATCCGCCTGCTCAATGGCGAACAGGTGCAGATAATACTGCCCGCTGTCGGCGTGCCACTGCCAGGCGTTACCGCCAAATTTGGAGCGCCAGTTGTTCGGCAGGGCGTCCGGTTCGCCATCGCGCCAGATATAGAACTGGCGGTAGGGACTCTCCTTATTCAGCGACTGACGGAACCATTCATGTTCGGTCGACGTGTGGTTCAGCACCATATCCAGCACGATACGGATGCCGCGAGCCTTCGCCTCCGCCACCAGGGCGTCAAAGTCGGCCATTGTGCCGTAGGAGGGATCGATGGCGGTGTAGTTCGCCACGTCGTAGCCGTTATCCACCTGCGGTGAGACGTAGAACGGCGTCAGCCAGATGGCGTCGACCCCAAGCTTTTGCAGATAGTCGAGGCGGGCGGTGACGCCGCGCAGGTCGCCGGTACCGCTGCCGGTGGTATCCTGAAAACTCTTCGGATAGATTTGATAAATAACGCCGTTTTGCCACCAGTGGGGGAGATGATTCATAGTACTTTCCTGCTGCAACGAGGGGCGCCAAAGGCGCCCCGAAAGAAGAAGTTAGACAATCTGCAAGGTGCCCTGACGGTACTTGCGCTGATACACCACGCTGGTGAGGATAATCGGCACCACCACCGCGATAGCCATCGCCATGGCGTACACCTGCCAGTAGGTAGGCTGGATGGAGAGGATCCCCGGCAGGCCGCCGACGCCGATGCCGTTCGCCAGCACGCCGTTCAGGCCGCACAGCAGGCCGGCGAGGCCAGAGCCAATCATTGCGCACAGCATCGGGAAGCGGTATTTCAGGTTGATACCGTACATCGCTGGCTCGGTGACCCCGAGATAGGCGGAGATCGCCGCCGGTACCGAGATTTCACGTTCATTCTGCTTGCGGCTGGCGATGATGATGCCGACCACCGCCGACGCCTGGGCAATATTCGACAGCGCAATCAGCGGCCACACCGGGGTACCGCCCATGCTCTGGATCATCTGCATATCGATAGCGAGGGTGGTCTGGTGGACACCGGTAATCACCAGCGGCGCGTAGAGGAAGCCGAACAGCGCGGCGCCGATCGGCGCGAAGCTGCCGGTTAACAGATGGCGTACCGCGAAGGCCACGCCGTCGCCGATCAGGCGGCCGAACGGACCGATAACCGCATGGGCAAGGAACACCGCGAGGATCAGCGAGCAGACCGGGACAATCACCAGGTAGAGGTAGTCAGGCACGATGCGCTTGAGGCGCGTCTCGATAAAGCCTAAGGCCAGGCCAGCCAGCAGGGCCGGGATCACCTGCGCCTGGTAGCCGACTTTGGCAATGGTAAACAGGCCGAAGTTCCACACCTCCGGCACCTGCTGGCCGAGGAGATAGGCGTTCATCAGCTGCGGGGAGACGAGGGTGACGCCAAGGACGATCCCGAGGATCGGCGTGCCGCCCATCTTCTTCACCGCTGACCAGCAGATCCCCACCGGCAGATAGAAGAAGATCGCCTCGCCAATCAGCCACAGGAAGTCATAGATGGTTTTCAGCGACGGGTGCATCTGGGCCAGCGTCTGGCCATTGCTCATGGGCAGGTCGCCGATAACGTTGCGGAAACCGAGGATCAGACCGCCGCTGATCAGGGCCGGCAGCAGGGGAAAGAAGATCTCGGCGAAGTGCGAGATTAACTGTTCATGCCACTTCATATTTTGCCGCGCGGCCTGCTTGACCTGCTCTTTGTCGGCGGAGGTCTGGCCGGTGGTCGCCAGCAGGGCCTTGTAGTAATCGCCCACCTCGGTGCCGATGACCACCTGGAACTGGCCGGCGTTAGTGAAGCATCCCTTCACCATGCGCAGCTGCTCAATTTCTTTTGGTCTGGCGATGGCCGGGTCGTTCAGCACAAAGCGCAAACGGGTAATACAGTGGCTGACGGTGGCGATGTTACCGCGCCCGCCCACCAGTTCGATCAGTTTATCGATGTCCTGCTGGTTTACTTTGCTCATGATGAAGCCTCAAAAACAGAGGGGAGAGATGCCGTTTTTACCTTGAGGGCATCCTAACCGTTCCGCTTAATTTGCAAAATGGGAACGTTCCCGAAACCCGGCGACGATCACATAAATCGCCCGAGCGAGATTAATTGAGGGCGGCGGGAATCACGATCTGGCGGGGATCGACGCTGCCGGCGATCTGCTCGATCAACTGCCGGGCGGCCCGGCGTCCGGACTCGGCATAGCCCGGATCGACGGTCAAGATTTCCGGGTGGAGAAACTTCATCAGCGGCGTGCTGCCGACGCTGGCGAGCTGCAGCGCATCGCGACCCTGCTGCTGGAGGTACTTGCTGGCGCCGAGGGCGAGGGTATCCGTCGCGCAGACCAGGGCGCTGGTTTCAGCCATCAGCACGCTGGCGACGGTGTCATATCCCTGCTTCATGCCCAGCCCCGGCAGGGCGGCGGTGGGCGTCAGACGATGCTTTTTACAGAAGGCGAGGTAGGCCAGATGGCGGCGTTCGCCGGTGGTGACGTCGCTGTGCGGTACGCCAAGAAAACTGATGTGGCGGTGTCCGCGATCGTAGAGCCGCTGCATCAGCAGCGTGATGGCCCCCTCGTCGTCATAGCACACCGAGGCGAAGCCGGGAGCGTCGCGGGCCATCAGCACCAGGGTGTCGCGCCAGGGGGCGAGCATCGCTTCGTCGATGCCGGTAAAACCGAACAGCACCACGCCGTCAATATTGCGCCGGGCGAGCATGCCGAGATGCTCCTCCACCAACGCCGGGGAGAACTGGCTCTCCATCATAATCGGATCGTAACCCTGCTCATAAAAGGCGGGCAGCATGGTCTGCACGGCAAGGTTTTCCGACAGCGAATCGAGACGGGTGACGATAATCGCCACCACTTTATCGCTCTGGCCGCGCATGGCGCGGGCGGAACGGGAGGGCGAGAAACCGTGCTGCTGCATCACCGCTTCGACGCGCTCGCGGGTCCGTTCGCTGACCCCGCTCTCGTTGTTAAGGACGCGGGATACCGTCGATTTCCCTACGCCGCTTAAGCGCGCGATATCTTTGATGGTCAGCCGGTTCTGCATGCGGAATTCTCGTCAGGGATGGTAGAAGTGAGCCTAATGCTACTCAACCAAACCGCAATGAGCAAAGTCTGGTTTACGTTCGGTTTAGTTGCGCGGGTTTATCATCGCCATTATTGCCACACAATCCTCAGCGAGGGCGCTATAATTCGCGCCGTTTATATTCACTTACCGGAGATAGTTATGGACCCCGATCCCACTCCTCATCCTCGATGGAGCAACCTTTCTTTCCGGTAAGCCTGTTTAACACTGCTTTACCGGAAAGCGTAAAGCAGTGACGTCCTTGATGTCCCTGCCATAAAAATAACATGCCTGACAGGTAGGTTTTGCTACGCCCGTCGGCAACGCTGCGTTCGCTTTGGCGAGCGCGGAGGGACTGTTTATGCTGAAAAATTATACCCGGCAGCTGTTCGCGCAGCTTAGCCGCCATCTGCCACGTCGTTTAGTCCAGCGCGATCCGCTGCCGGACGCCCGCCATCTGGCGAGTGGCCCCATTCCTGAATCGCTTGGTCAGCATTGCCTGAACGTGGCGGCGATGGACGACCAGGAGATCTGGCGCGCCTTTGACAGCCACCCTGAAGGGCTCAATGAAGGCGAAGTGGCGGCGAAAATCCTCAAACATGGTGACAACCAGATCCCGGCGCAGAAGCCCTCCCCGTGGTGGGTGCATCTGTGGACCTGCTATCGCAACCCGTTCAACCTGCTGCTGACCGTGCTCGGCATCGTCTCCTATTCCACCGAGGATCTGTTCGCCGCCGGGGTTATCGCCCTGATGGTGGGGATCTCGACATTGCTCAATTTCATCCAGGAGGCGCGCTCGACCAAAGCGGCGGATGCGCTGAAGGCGATGGTGAGCAACACCGCCACCGTGCTGCGGGTGGTGAACGAGCAGGGGGAGAGCCGCTGGCTGGAGCTGCCTATCGACCAGCTGGTGCCGGGCGACATTATCCGGTTGTCGGCGGGGGATATGATCCCGGCGGACCTGCGTATCCTGCAGGCACGGGATTTATTCGTCGCCCAGGCCTCGCTGACCGGCGAATCGCTGCCGGTGGAGAAAGTGGCCCGCAGCCGCGATCCGCTGCAGCAAAACCCGCTGGAGTGCGACACCCTGTGCTTTATGGGCACCAACGTGGTGAGCGGCTCGGCGCAGGCCATCGTCTTCGCCACCGGCGGCCGCACCTGGTTTGGCCAGCTGGCCGGCCGCGTCAGTGAACAGGAGAGCGAGCCGAACGCCTTTCAGAAAGGCATCAGCCGGGTCAGCATGCTGCTGATCCGCTTTATGCTGGTGATGGCCCCGGTGGTGCTGCTGATCAATGGCTACACCAAAGGCGACTGGTGGGAGGCGGCGCTATTCGCGCTGTCGGTGGCGGTCGGCTTGACGCCGGAGATGCTGCCGATGATCGTCACTTCGACGCTGGCGCGCGGGGCGGTGAAGCTGTCGAAGCAAAAGGTCATCGTGAAGCACCTCGACGCCATTCAGAATTTCGGCGCGATGGACATCCTCTGCACTGATAAAACCGGCACCCTGACCCAGGATAAGATTGTGCTGGAGAACCATACCGACGTCTCCGGCAAGGTCTGCGAGCGGGTACTGCATGCCGCCTGGCTTAACAGCCACTACCAGACCGGCCTGAAAAACCTGCTCGACACCGCGGTGCTGGAGGGCGTTGAGCTGGATGCCGCCCGCGGGCTGGCGGAACGCTGGCAGAAGGTGGATGAGATACCCTTCGACTTCGAACGCCGCCGCATGTCGGTGGTGGTGAAGGAGGATGACGCCGCGCATCAGCTGATCTGCAAAGGGGCGCTGCAGGAGATCCTCAACGTCTCGACCCAGGTGCGCTACAACGGCGATATCGTACCGCTGGACGACACCATGCTGCGCCGCATTCGCCGGGTGACCGATACCCTCAACCGGCAGGGGCTGCGGGTGGTGGCGGTGGCGACTAAATACCTGCCGGCCCGCGAAGGCGACTACCAGCGCGCCGATGAGTCGGACCTGATCCTTGAAGGTTACATCGCCTTCCTCGATCCGCCGAAAGAGACCACCGCCCCGGCGCTGAAGGCGCTGAAGGCCAGCGGCATCACGGTGAAGATCCTCACCGGCGACAGCGAGCTGGTGGCGGCGAAGGTGTGCCATGAAGTGGGACTGGATGCTGGCGAAGTGGTGATTGGCAGCCAGATCGAAGCCATGAGCGACGACGAACTGGCGGCGCTGGCCAAACGCACCACGCTGTTCGCCCGCCTGGCGCCGCTGCATAAAGAGCGTATCGTGACGCTGCTCAAGCGTGAAGGTCACGTGGTGGGCTTTATGGGCGACGGCATCAACGACGCCCCGGCGCTGCGCGCGGCGGATATCGGCATCTCGGTCGACGGCGCGGTGGATATCGCCCGCGAGGCGGCGGATATCATTCTGCTGGAGAAGAGCCTGATGGTACTGGAGGAGGGGGTAATCGAAGGCCGCCGCACCTTCGCCAACATGCTCAAGTACATCAAAATGACCGCCAGCTCCAACTTCGGCAACGTTTTCAGCGTGCTGGTGGCCAGCGCCTTCCTGCCGTTTCTGCCGATGCTGCCGCTGCACCTGTTGATTCAGAACCTGCTGTACGATGTCTCCCAGGTGGCGATCCCGTTTGATAACGTCGATGATGAGCAGATCCGCAAGCCGCAGCGCTGGAACCCGGCCGATCTCGGGCGCTTTATGGTCTTCTTTGGACCGATCAGCTCGATTTTCGATATCCTCACCTTCGGCCTGATGTGGTGGGTGTTCCACGCCAATACCGTGGAGATGCAGACCCTGTTCCAGTCCGGCTGGTTTATCGAAGGGCTGCTGTCGCAAACGCTGATTGTGCACATGATCCGCACCCGGCGCATTCCGTTCGTTCAGAGCCGGGCCGCCTGGCCGCTGTTCGCCATGACCCTGGTGGTGATGGCGGTGGGTATCGCGCTGCCGTTCTCGCCGCTGGCTAGCTACCTGCAGCTGCAGGCCCTGCCGCTGAGCTACTTCCCATGGCTGGTGGCGATCCTGGCGGGCTATATGGTGCTGACCCAGGCCGTGAAGGGCTTCTACAGCCGCCGCTACGGCTGGCAGTGAGGGACGCGTTTTCGGATGACCCACGTAAAAAAGGCAGCCACTGGCTGCCTTTTTTCATGCCGACGAGAGCGATCAGCGACGCACGGCGATGGCTTCGATCTCGATCTTCACGTCTTTCGGCAGACGTGCGACTTCAACGCAGGAGCGCGCCGGGAAGGTGGCGTTATGCTCGGTGAAGAACGCTTCGTAGGTGGCGTTAACGGTAGCGAAATCGTTGAGATCTTTGACGAATACGGTGGTCTTGACGATATCGCCGACGGTGAGGCCAGCGGCTTCAACGATCGCTTTCACGTTGTTCAGCGACTGGCGCGCCTGCGCGGACACGTCTTCCGGGACGCTGCCGGTTTTCGGGTCGACCGGGATCTGGCCAGAGGTGATGATCATGCTGCCGAGGTCAACGCCCTGAACGTAGGGGCCAATCGCCGCTGGTGCATTTTCCGTCGCAATAGTTTTGCTCATGTTATCTCCAGATGAACTGAGTAATGTTACGCAAAATCATTCAGGTTGCCGCCAGGCGGTAAGCGCTGTATCGCCGGCGCAGACGCCGCCTGAAGGACGAAGCGTAGGGTGGTAGCCATTATAGGGAGGCCTACCACCAATACCAACCGCATTTAGTTGGCCAGCACCACATAATGAGAAAACTCTTTTTCGCAGTATTTGCATTTGAGTGCGATGTCATCAGCGCGTTTTTTCACTGCAAAACTGGAAGAAACCGGTTCGGCGTGGCTGATACAGTTGCTGTTCGGACAGACCAGCACGCTGTCGATACGATCCGGCAGGCTCGGGCGGGATTTGCCCACCACTTCGTAATCATCAATGCGGTTTACCGTCGCCTGCGGGGCGTACAGCGACAGCTGGTTAACCTGCTCGTCGGTCAGGAAGGTGTTCTCGATTTTAATCAAATCCTTGCGGCCCATTTCGCCGGAGGGCAGGTTCAGGCCGATGGTGATGCGCTGGTCGGTTTCGGTCAGTTTGAACAGGGTGAGCAGCTTAAAGCCGACCTGCGCCGGGATATGGTCAATCACGGTGCCGCGTTTGATCGCTTCTACCTGCAGTTTATTGTCGTGTGTCATCTCTCATTCCCCCTTACAGTGCCAGCTCGCTATTCAGTACCAGTGCCAGTAACGCCTGGCGGGCGAAGATGCCGTTACCGGCCTGCTGGAAGTACCAGGCGTGCGGTGTTTTATCGACATCGGTGGTGATTTCATCAATGCGCGGCAGCGGGTGCAGCACTTTCATGTTGGCGCGCGCCCCTTCGAGGTCGGCGGCGCGCAGGACGAACTGCGCTTTGACGTTGGCGTATTCCGACGGATCCAGACGCTCTTTCTGCACGCGGGTCATGTACAGAATATCCACTTCCGCCATCACGTCGTCGATGGCGCTATGCAGGCTCCAGGCGATGCCTTTTTCATCGAGCATATCGAGGATGTACTGCGGCATGGCCAGCGCGTCCGGGGCGATGAAGTAGAAGCGGTTGCCGTTGAATTTGGCCAGCGCCTGGGTCAGGGAGTGGACGGTACGGCCATACTTCAGATCGCCGACCATCGCCACGTTGAGGTTTTCGAGGCGGCCCTGGGTCTCCTGAATGGTGAACAGGTCGAGCAGGGTTTGGGTCGGGTGCTGGTTAGCGCCGTCGCCGGCGTTCAGTACCGGCACGCCGCCGGAGAATTCGGTCGCCAGGCGCGCGGCGCCCTCCTGCGGATGACGCATCACGATGGCGTCGACGTAGGTGCTGATGACGGAGATGGTATCCGCCAGCGTTTCCCCTTTTTTGCCCAGTGAGGTGTTGGCGCTGTCGGAAAAGCCGACCACGCTGGCGCCCAGGCGGTGCATCGAGGTTTCAAAAGAGAGGCGGGTGCGGGTCGAGGCTTCAAAGAAACAGCTGGCGATAACCTTATGCTTCAGCAGCTCGGGTTGTGGATTGGCTTTCAGCTTTGCCGCCGTCGCCAGCACCAGTTCGAGGTCTTCGCGGCTGAGATCGTTTATGGAAATGATATGTTTTTGATATAGCGGGTTAGCCATGCTTATCTCCTGACGCCTGGGCAAAAAAAAAGCCCCTTAAATAAGGGGCTTCGGGAATCCAATGAGCAACGGAAAGAAAAACGGCAGGCCAGCGTCTGCATTGAGACGCGCTAAGACAGAATGTCGTACGCAATTGGCCATGCTTCCTCCCGGCAAAACGACTGGCATTATACGCAGACCGTTATGACGATCAAGCGATTCATTCACAAACAGGTAATCGTTTGCCTGTCGAAAAGTGCGCCAGCGCAAAGAAGCGTGAAACTGTACTGGTATGGCAGCCGCGATGGGGGTATAACACGATAAAATGAAATGCTGTTTTATATTTGAGGTAAGCAATGATTATTGGCAATATCCACCATCTGCAGCCATGGCTGCCTGCCGCGCTGCGCGAGGCTATCGAACACGTTATCGCTCAGGTCAGCGAGGCGACGCCGCTGGGTAAACACGCTATCGACGGCGACAACCTGTTTTATCTGATTTCTGAAGACACCACCGAGCCGCAGGCCGCGCGCCGCGCGGAATACCATGCTCGCTATCTCGATATCCAGATTGTGCTCCGCGGCAGCGAGGGGATGACCTTCAGCACCTTGCCGCCAGGAGAGCCGCAGACCGACTGGCTGGCGGAGAAAGACATCGCTTTTCTTGCCGAAGGCCAGCAGGAGAAAACGGTGATCCTCAACGAAGGGGACTTTGTGGTGTTTTATCCCGGCGAAGTGCATAAACCGCTGTGCGCCGTTGGCGCCCCGGCGAAGGTGCGCAAAGCGGTGGTGAAGATGCTGATGGTTTAGTTGACGAGCTTTTTTACCCAGAGCTAGCAATTGTCATATTGTGACAATTGCTATTCTTTGTTTTTCCTGGCTATTCCCGCTTTTTTACTTCTTATTCCCTCTCATTTGCTGCTTCAGCCAAACGCTCATACCGAGCGCATTGTGCAAATTTTGATGGCGATCTCATTAATACGTTATATAACGTATTAATGTTGTTTCCGCTAATTTGAACAATCAATAATGAGATCTGGAGTTCTTACTGTATGAATACTAAAGAAATAATTAATGCCGTTGCTAAAGAGATAGAAGACAAAGGCGGAATCCGCCAAGTGTTCCTTGTTGCCTGCGGCGGGTCATTAGTGGATATGTATCCGGCTAAGTACTTCCTGGATAGCGAGGCGACGAAGCTTCATGTCGGCATGTATACCGCCAATGAGTTTGTCTACGCGACGCCGAAAACGTTAGGGGAGAATTCGCTGGTTATCGTCTGTTCGCACGGGGGCAACACGCCGGAATCCGTCGCTGCGGCTAAGCTTGCTCAACAGCATCAAGCGCATACTATTACGCTGACTCACAACGCTCAGGCACAGTTGATCGAATACGCCAGTCACAACATTCTCTATGCCTGGGGTAACGATACCAATGTGGTCGATAATCCGATGGCGATTATCCTCAACCTGTGCGTTGATACGTTGCAGCAGGTGGAAGGTTTCAATAATTACGCTGATTTCCAACAGGGAATGACCCAAATTAATGGCGTCATTGCTCATGGCCGTCAGCAGGTTGCGGATCGCTGCCAGCGTTTTGCCCAAAAATATCAAGATGAAAAGCTCTTCTATATCCTCTCCAGCGGAGCTTCTTATGGCCATGCTTATGGTTTTGCTATCTGCTCACTAATGGAAATGCAATGGCTACATGCCGCACCTATTCACTCCGGTGAGTACTTCCACGGACCTTTTGAAGTTACGAATAAAGAGACGCCGTTTATTTTATTGATGAACGAAGGCCGTACGCGGGCGATGGATGAGCGAGCTTTGGCCTTCCTCACCAAGTATGCAGAAAAAGTGGAAGTCGTTGATGCTAAAGAACTGGGCATCGGGGTTCTTCCTCCGTCAGTCGTGGAGTTTTTCAACCCGGTACTGTTTTACAGCATCATGTGTGAATATCGTTCTGCGCTTGCCGACATTCGCCAGCATCCATTGGATACCCGCCGCTATATGGGGCTGGTGGAATACTAAGGGGAATTATGATGAATGTGATTGGAATTGGCGATAACGTCGTCGATAAATATGTTCATACTCAGACTATGTATCCCGGTGGAAATGCGCTGAACTTTGCCGCTTATGCGGCCATGCTGGGGCACAATGCGGCCTATCTGGGGATTTTTGGTAATGATGCCGCTGCGGAACACGTTATGCAGGTGCTGGATAAAGTTGGCGTCAAGTGGCCACACTGTCTGCAGGTGGCAGGAGAGAATGGCTGCGCACAGCTGAAAATCGAAGAGGGAGAACGGATATTTCTTGGTTCGAACGCCGGGGGTATTCGCAAGACAACTTCGATGGATTTTATTTTTCAGCATGAGCAATACCTGCGTGAGTTTGATCTGATCCATAGCGGCTGTTATAGCTATATGGAGACGCACTTACCTCAGTTACGCGAGCTCAACATTCCTGTCTCTTTCGATTTTTCAGATGACTTTGTACTGGAGCAGGCGCTGCCGCTGTGCCGTTACGTCGACTTCGCCTTCTTCTCATGCGCCGACTACAGCCTGGCGCAAACACGTGAAATTGTGCAACAAGCGCAGGCCAGCGGAAGTCGCATTGTCTGCGCGACGCGTGGAGATGAAGGCGCGATTTTATTTGACGGGCAGGATTGGTATCAGCAGGCACCCGATTACGTCACTCCCGTCGATACAATGGGGGCAGGTGATGCTTTTATTACCGCTTTCATTTGCCATTTTCTGGCCCAACCTACGGGTAACAAGCGCGAAGCGATTACCAATAGCCTGCAAAAAGCAGCAGCTTTCTCGGCACAAATTTGCCTGAAAGAAGGGGCATTTGGCTACGGGACTCACTACTAACCTATAACGCCATCTCTCATTTTTCCGTACTGATTTCCGTCCGCTAGCCGGGCGGAAAGGGGGATTCCTGCGCTTTTTCCGTGAGGAAAGAATTATGCATAGTGATGCTGCTGATTTGATTTTACGTTCTGATGCTATTTTTACTGCTGCCAGAAATGAGCTATTTAGCGGATATGTAGTCATTAAAAACGGCGCTATCGCGGCGATGATAGCGAATGGGGAAGATATTCAAACCTGGAGAGGTGAAAGAACTCGCTTTATCGAACTTGGCGATCGCCTGATTTGTCCCGGATTTTGCGATAATCACACGTTTTTTACCGGCTATATGAGCATGCAGCGTGGCGTCGATCTCCATGCCGCCCGCGATAGTAATCATGCCCTTGAACTATTACAGGATGCAGAAAAACTTCTCCCTGAGGAGAAAAGCCTCTATGGCTGGGGCTGGTCTGCTGCCCGTTGGGGAGCGGTGCCTGATGCCAGACTATTGGATGACGCTTTCCCGCAGAGACCGGTTGTCGCCATTAACGATGACAAAAGCTATTGCTGGATGAACCGTGCCGCCGTGGAGCTTTATGGCTTTACCGCTGAAGAGTGCAGCGCGGAGGCGAGAATCGCATTATTGGATGAGATGCTGTCTGATACCGCACAGTTAAAAAAAGAAATGCGGGCATTTATGGCCCGACTTGCCGGGCAGGGAATCACGGCAATAAAAGACGTTTGTTTCAACGATGCGCCGCAGTTGATGAATGCCTGGGATGAACTGGAAAAAGAGGATGCGCTATTGCTGAGAGTAAGCATTGTTTCTCAGCCCGTATCTGCGCCTGTCGATCTTGCTTTCGGTGAACAGGCCCGACGCCGCTTTCATTCGCCATGGCTGCGGTTTCATGGCTTTAAATTTATGGTCGATGGCGTTATTGCCGATCATACCGGCGATATGATTTACCCCTATGCCGATCGTCCCGGCACGAACAATGAACGACCCGTTGATTATAATGCCCTGCGCCAGCAGGTTTTGTTGGCTGATGCTCGTGGATTCAACTGCTGTATGAATGCGGAGGGCGATGCCGCAATTCGCCGCTGTATTGATATTTTTGCCGAATGCCGTAAGCGTCACCCGCAGAGCGTGGTTAGACATTCTCTGAGCGATCTGGAATGTCCGCATCCAAACGATATTCCCAGAATGGCTGAGCTCGGCCTTTTTGCCGAAGTTTATGCACAAATTCTGCTCCTTAACCCCTGCGAAGCAGGGGCCTATATGCGCGAACGCTATGGGGAAGAGCGCGAAGCGCAATTCTACGATTATGCCGCACTATTTGGGGCTGGCGTGACGGTGACTATTGGCACCGATCTGCCTCTGTTTATTCCTTCTGTTCCTGACTCGATGTATGCCGCCTGCAGTCGTCAGTTCCCTGATGGTTCACCCGTGAATGGCTGGTACCGCGAACGCGGAATGACCCGACAACAGCTCTTAACGGCATGGACGCTGAATAGTGCTCGACACCACGGCATGGAAGAGATGACCGGTAGCCTTGAGCCGGGAAAACGCGCGGATATCGCGGTTTTTGACCGTAATTTGTTGAGCTGCCCGAATGATGAGTTACGGACTTCTACCGTTGTACTGACCCTGGTGGATGGCCGTATTACCCATGACCTTCTGTAACTCTAAAAATGCCGAAAGACGGCAAACATAATATAAACATCTTATCGAGGCGGATTATGCGTATTGCAAAAATAAAGTGGGCGATGCCACACTGCTACGCTCTGATTTTCTTCATTATTATATTAGTAGCGCTGCTGACATGGTGTATTCCCAGCGGCAGTTTTGATTATCACTCAGTGACCTTACCCGGCGGTGAAACGAAAACATTAGTGATCCCAGGGTCTTATCATCTGCTGGACAAAGTCAGCAGCGAGGGCGATTTACGTCAGGGTATTGCCGCCGTACTGGCCGCGCCGATGGAGGGGATTATCAAGGCCGCCGACGTAGTGGCGTTTGTGCTCATTGTTGGTGGCGCTTTTGGCATTATTTTACGTACTGGCGCAATTGAGCGGGGTCTGGTGGCGCTGGCTGAACGCCTGGCAGGTAAAGGAATTTTGGTTATCCCTATCGCAATGACCTTGTTTAGCCTGGGAGGCGCGACTTTTGGTATGAGCGAGGAGGTGATTCCCCTGTATGCGATCTTTATCTCCCTGATGTTCGCGCTGGGTTATGACTCAATGACTGCGATCCTGATTCTTTTTCTGGGAACCCAGATTGGCTACGTTGGCGCAATGACCAATCCGTTCTCTGTACTCATTGCCCAGGGCGTAGCGGGTATTCAGGGAAATCCGCAGCTTTGGCTACGTGCTATTGCATGGCTGGTCTTCACGCTACTGGCGATTGCTTACACCATGTGGTACGCGCACCGTGTTAAACGCACTCCGCAAAAGTCGCCGGTATATGAAAATGATTGTCGCAACCGCGAGCAGTTTTTGTCGATACAGGATACGTCGGTCCATTTTTCCATCGCCGATCGGGTAATTATCATCGCCTTTGTGCTGGCGCTGGCCGTCATCTCATGGGGGCTAATCACGCGTGGCTGGTACATGGTTGAGATCGGCTCTGTGTTCCTGGCTCTGGGGCTGTTTTCCGGGATCGTCGGGCGCATGGGTATTAGCGGGATGGCCGACAGCTTTGTCGAAGGGTGCAAAGAGTTTGTCTACGCCGCCGTAGTCATAGGTCTTGCGCGCGGTATTCTGGTGGTGGCGGAGAACGGACGAATTATCGATACGTTGCTATTTGGTTTGTCTGAAATGCTGGAAGGGTTGCCGCAGTATGCGTTTACCACTCTGATGCTATTAGGGCATAACGTCATCACTTTTTTTGTGCCCTCATCTTCGGGCGAGGCCGCGCTCACTATGCCCGTGCTGGCGCCGTTAGGCGATTTGGTTGGTATCAATAAAGAGGCGATGGTGATGGCTTATCAATTTGGCAATGGCCTGACGAACCTGGTCTCTCCTACCGGCGGTGTATTGCTGGCTGGGTTGTCTATTGCGCGCATTGGGTTTGGTCAGTGGTTAAAGGCCATTGCGCCGCTGTTTCCGGTGCTGTGGATAGTTAGCGCTGCTTTTGCTGCGATTTCGGCCTGGGTCTGAAGGATATGCGCGCCGTCGTAGTTTGATGTGCGCGCTTCGATTATAATCCTGCTTCGCATTAATGGCCGTGCTGGTACCTCTTTTATGTCGAATTTTGGACTGCAACAGAATACTTCCGTACCGTTATACAGGCAGCTAAAAGATAAAATCCTCAGCGATATTTCTTCCGGGAAACTCGCTGAAGGAGAGAAAATCCCCACCGAGATTGAGCTCAGCGAACTCTACAATATCAGCCGTATTACAGTGCGCAACGCAGTGAAAGAGCTGGTAGCCGAAGGCTATTTGGTAAAAAAGCAGGGGAAGGGGACTTTTGTCTGTCTGCCTAAAATTGAGCGTAAAGTTGTTCACTTACTTAGCTTTACTGCCGCATGCGATGCTAATCATCTACCAACCCATAGCGTAGTGACTCGTCGTGAGATTCTGCGGGACTATCGTAATGCGCGTCAGCTTCTTGAGCTTGAGAGCGATGATTCCGTGCTTTATATCCAACGCCTTAGGATCGCTGGCGATGCGCCGTTAATGTTAGAGAATAATTACTACTCTCTGAAACGATTAGGTTTTTTACAGCAGGAGGATCTTAGCGGGTCGCTGTATCAGCTATTGCGTGAAAAATATGCGATCGTGCCTACCTATGCGGGTGAAACGACAGTAGAAATGGTGCGTGCGGATTCTGACAGCGCACCGCTGCTGAAGCAACCGCCCGGCGAACCGTTATTCCTGATGAAAACGCTAATTCTGGATAGCCAGCATCAGCCTATTCATTATGGAGAACAGTATATCGTCGCCGAGCGTTACACGTTTAGTTTCTGATTTCAGCGTGAAAGCGTCGCCACCATCACCGCTTTGATGGTGTGCATCCGGTTTTCCGCCTGGTCGAAGACCACGCTCGCCGCCGACTCAAACACCTCGTCAGTCACCTCCATGCCGCCGTGCAGGCCGTAATCGGCAGCCATCTGTTTGCCCAGCGTGGTCTGATCGTCGTGGAACGCCGGCAGGCAGTGGAGGAACTTGACCTGCGGGTTGCCGGTGAGCGCCAGCATCGCGCTGTTAACCTGATAGTCGCGCAGCAGGGCGATACGTTCGGCCCATTTTTCCTTCGCCTCGCCCATTGAGACCCAGACGTCGGTATAGATAAAATCGGCGCCTTTCACCCCCGCGGCGATATCTTCCGTCAGGGTGATGTTGCCGCCCTGCTGTTTGGCCAGCGCGGTGCAGGTCTCCACCAGCGCGGCCTCCGGCCAGCAGGCCGATGGCGCCACCAGGCGCAGATCCAGACCGGTCAAGGCGGCGGCTTCCAGCATCGAATTGCCCATGTTGTTGCGCGCGTCGCCGGCGTAGACCAGCGTCATCTGGTTAAAGGCTTTGCCCGGCAGATGCTCTTTCATGGTCAGCAGGTCCGCCAGCAGCTGGGTGGGGTGGAACTCGTTGGTGAGGCCGTTCCACACCGGCACGCCGGCGTATTGCGCCAGGGTCTCTACCACTTCCTGGCCGTGGCCGCGGTACTGAATGCCGTCGTACATCCGTCCGAGCACGCGGGCGGTGTCCTTGATCGACTCTTTATGGCCAATCTGGCTACCGCTGGGCCCCAGATAGGTCACGCGGGCGCCTTGATCGTATGCGGCAACTTCGAAAGAGCATCGTGTACGGGTTGAGTCTTTTTCGAAGATGAGCGCGATGTTTTTTCCTGCCAGTTTCTGGACTTCGATACCGTTTTTCTTATCGGCTTTCAGCTTTGCCGCCAGCTCGAGCAGGGCGGTGATTTCTGCAGGCGTAAAATCGAGTAACTTTAAAAAATGCTTCTGGTAAAACGCAGACATGGTTCCCTCACCTGGTATAGGCCACTAATTGAATTAAAATTCAATTTATATGTATGAATATTCATTTGCAAGTCTGTGATCGAAATCTTTCACTGAGAAGTGGAGGCAATGACGGCGGTATGTGACAATAGGGATAACTGCCGCACATTATGAGGAACGAGCCATGGCAAACCCGGAACACCTGGAAGAACAGCGTGAAGAGACGCGTCTGATTATCGAAGAGCTGCTGGAAGATGGCAGCGATCCGGACGCACTGTACACGATTGAGCATCACCTCTCTGCAGACGATTTCGAAACCCTGGAGAAAGTGGCGGTTGAAGCGTTCAAGCTGGGCTACGAAGTGACCGAGCCCGAAGAGCTGGAAGTGGAAGAGGGTGACATGGTCATCTGCTGCGATATTCTGAGCGAATGCGCGCTGAACGCAGACCTGATCGATGCCCAGGTGGAACAGCTGATGACGCTGGCAGAAAAATATGACGTCGAGTATGACGGTTGGGGCACCTATTATGAGGACCCGAACGGTGAAGACGGCGACGACGATGACGAAGAGTATGTCGATGAAGACGACGATGGTGTTCGCCACTAAGTCGCAAATGTCGTAGATGGATACGGCGGCGCCTGCCGCCGTATAGCAAGGAACTTTCATGGATTACCCGCAGATTCTTTCCCCGATTATCAGCTTCCTGCACTGCCCGACGCCGCAGGCGTGGATTGACGAAGCCCGCAAGCCGGAAAACCTGCCGCTGCTGCTAACCGACCATATGGTGTGCGAGCTGAAAGCGGCGCAGAACGCCATGCTGCTGGTGCGTCGCTACGTCGCGGATAAAGCTGACGCCGACGAACTGTTGGCCTGCCTGAAGCCGTACGAAGACTTCACCTACCGCCGGGGGCCGGAGCCGGATTTTGTCACCCTGCATAAACGGATCAACAAAAGCGCCATGCCGCAGACCGACGACCCGTGGGGCCGCCAGCTGCTGGACAGCATGATTTTGTTGATTAAAGAGGAACTGCATCATTTCTGGCAGGTGCGGGAGATGATGCTGGCGCGCGATATCCCCTACGTCAAAATCACCGCCAGCAACTATGCCCGCGGCCTGCGGCGCGAAGTGCGCTCGCATGAGCCGGTGATGCTGATCGATAAGCTGATCTGCGGCGCCTATATCGAGGCCCGCTCTTGCGAACGCTTTGCCGCCCTGGCGCCGTGGCTGGACGACGATCTGCAAAAGTTCTACCTGTCGCTGCTGCGCTCCGAGGCGCGTCACTATCAGGACTATCTGGATCTGGCGCAGAAGATTGCCGGAGAAGATATCAGCGAGCGGGTGCGCCAGCTCGGCGAGGCGGAAGCGGCGCTGATCCTCCGTCCGGAGGCCGAGTTCCGCTTTCACAGCGGTGTGCCGGTAGCGGCGTAACCCACGATATTCGGGCCCTGTAGTCACTAACACCGGCAGTTTCAGTAGCCATGGGGAGAGATAGCGTTGAGAGCTTCAGCTCGCAATGGTACGGGCCGTAGGTCGGGTAAGGCGTTAGCCGCCACCCGACAAAAAAACGGCACCGCGAGCACGGGTAAGGTGCCAGCGGTGCCATCCGGGACATACCCCGGCTCGCGCTACGCTTAGCCGTGTAGCCCCGGTAAGCGTAGCGCTACCGGGGACGCCTGCGATATCGAGGCGCTACAGCGTTTTCAGCATCCGCACTTCACAGTCAACGTGGCCGGTGCAGCCCAGCGGTCCGTCAATGTGCTCGAAGCCGAGATGTTCATATAAGCCGATCGCCTCCGTCAGGAAGGCGGTGGTTTCCAGATAGCAGCGCTTAAACCCTTGTTCGCGGGCGTAGTCCAGCGCCAGCAGCGCCAGCTTCTTCGCCAGCCCCTGGCCGCGGGCGCTGGTCATAAAATACATTTTCTGCAGCTCGCAGATATCCGGCTCGCTGCAGGCGAGCGGCGCGACGCCGCCGCCGCCAACCACTTCCCCCTCTTGCTCCACCACCCAGTAGGCGGAGCCCGGCTGGCTGTACAGCTCATACAGCTCATCGAGATTCGGGTCGGCGACCGTATAGCCTTTATCGGCGGTCAGGCCATATTCAGCCGAGACCTGGCGGATGACCCTGGCGATGGCGGCATTGTCTGCCGCCGTAATGCGACGCAGCAACGTCGCCGCGGGGACGCTCGTATTCATACAATGACTCATTACCCAAAAAAGACGAATGATGATGTTAATAACATCGCGACAGGGGAAAGCGCAAGCGAGGATGTTTCATAAAAAACGCCCCTTGCCGGGTGGCAAGGGGCGGGAGGATCACAGCGCGGCGATCACCGCCTGCTGCTCAATCAGCTTCGCTTTCGCTTCCGCGTAGCCTTCCAGCTTCTCGCGCTCTTTAGCGATCACTGCTTCCGGCGCGCGGGCGACAAAGCCTTCGTTGGCCAGCTTGCTCTCGATGCGGCCAATTTCACCTTCGATTTTGGCCACTTCTTTCGCCAGACGCGCCAGCTCATCTTCTTTATTGATGAGGCCCGCCATCGGGATCAGCAGCTCGGCGCCGTCGACAATCTTGGTCACCGAGACCGGACCTTTATCATCGGCAGGCAGCACGGTAATGCTTTCCAGACGCGCCAGGTTCAGCAGGAAGCTGCGGTTGTCGTTCACACGACGCTCGGCATCTTTGCTGCAGCCGCGCAGTAGCAGTTCCAGCGGTTTGCCCGGAGCGATGTTCATTTCCGCACGGATGTTACGCACGGCGACGATCGCCTGCTTCAGCCATTCGGTGTCGGCCAGCGCCGCGTCATCCACCTGAGAAGCATCGTACTGCGGGAACGGCTGCAGCATGATGGTGTCGGCGGTGATCCCGCAGATCGCTTTCACGCGCTGCCAGATGGTCTCGGTAATGAATGGAATGATCGGATGCGCCAGGCGCAGCAGACCTTCCAGCACGGTGACCAGAGTATGGCGAGTCCCGCGCAGCTCCGCTTCGTTGCCACCGTTCATAACCGGCTTGGTCAGCTCCAGGTACCAGTCGCAGAACTGGTTCCAGGTGAACTCGTACAGGATGCCGGCGGCAATATCGAAGCGGAAGTTATCCAGCGCTTCGCGATACGCTTTCACGGTGTGGTTGAATTCCGCGATGATCCAGCGGTCGGCCAGGGAGAGCACCATTTCGCCGCCGTTGAAGCCGCAATCCTGATCTTCGGTGTTCATCAGCACGAAGCGGCTGGCGTTCCACAGCTTGTTACAGAAGTTACGGTAACCTTCCAGACGCTTCATATCCCAGTTGATGTCGCGGCCGGTAGAGGCCAGCGCCGCCAGGGTGAAGCGCAGGGCGTCGGTGCCGTGCGGCTCGATGCCGTTCGGGAACTGTTTCTCGGTACGCTTGCGGATTTTATCCGCCAGCTGCGGCTGCATCATGTTGCCGGTACGTTTTTCCAGCAGCTCCGGCAGGGTGATACCGTCAACCATATCCAGCGGGTCAATGACGTTACCCTTGGACTTGGACATCTTCTGGCCTTCGTCATCGCGGATCAGACCGGTCATGTAGACGGTCTTAAACGGTACCTGCGGCTTGCCATTTTCATCTTTGATGAAGTGCATGGTCATCATGATCATGCGGGCGATCCAGAAGAAGATGATGTCGAAGCCGGACACCATCACGCTGGTCGGGTGGAACTGACGCAGGGCGTCGGTGTTTTCCGGCCAGCCGAGGGTGGAGAAGGTCCACAGCGCGGAGGAGAACCAGGTATCGAGAACGTCTTCATCCTGACGCAGGGCAACGTCGGCGCTCAGGTTGTTTTCCTGACGCACTTCGTCTTCGCTACGGCCTACGTAGACGTTGCCGTCGTTGTCATACCATGCCGGGATGCGGTGACCCCACCACAGCTGACGGGAGATACACCAGTCCTGAATATCGCGCATCCAGGAGAAGTACATATTTTCGTACTGCTTCGGCACGAACTGAATATCACCGTTTTCAACGGCTTCGACTGCTGGCTTGGCCAGCACGTCCGCGCGCACGTACCACTGGTCGGTCAGCATCGGCTCGATCACCACGCCGCCGCGATCGCCGTAAGGGACGGTCAGGTCGTGCGGTTTGATCTCTTCCAGCAGGCCGAGGGCGTCAACTGCCGCAACAACGGCTTTACGCGCCGCGAAGCGTTCCAGTTTCTGGAACTCCGCCGGGATCTCGCTGGAGTAGACGTCGGATTCATTGCCTTTGGTGTCGTAGACTTCCGCGCTTTCGCGAATGTCGCCGTCAAAGGTAAGGATGTTGATCATCGGCAGCTGGTGACGACGACCCACTTCGTAGTCGTTAAAGTCGTGCGCCGGGGTGATCTTCACGCAGCCGGTGCCTTTTTCCATGTCGGCGTGCTCGTCGCCCACGATCGGGATGCGGCGGTTAACCAGCGGCAGCACCACGAATTTGCCAATCAGATCTTTGTAGCGCGGATCTTCCGGGTTAACGGCCACGCCGGTATCGCCCAGCAGGGTTTCCGGACGGGTGGTGGCGACCACCAGGTAATCTTTACCGTCAGCGGTTTTCGCGCCATCGGCCAGCGGGTAGCGGATGTGCCACATGGAACCTTTCGATTCGCGGTTTTCCACTTCGAGGTCGGAAATGGCGGTGCGCAGTTTCGGGTCCCAGTTAACCAGGCGTTTGCCGCGGTAGATCAGGTCTTCTTTGTACAGGCGAACAAAGACTTCTTTCACGGCATTGGAAAGCCCCTCGTCCATGGTGAAGCGCTCGCGCTCCCAGTCCACGGAGTTGCCGAGACGGCGCATCTGACGGGTAATGGTGCCGCCGGATTCCGCTTTCCACTGCCAGATTTTGTCGATAAAGGCGTCGCGGCCGTAGTCGTGGCGGGTTTTCCCTTCTTCAGCGGCAATCTTACGCTCAACCACCATCTGGGTAGCGATACCTGCGTGGTCGGTACCGGCCTGCCACAGGGTGTTTTTGCCCTGCATGCGCTGGTAGCGAATCATGGTATCCATGATGGTTTGCTGGAAGGCATGACCCATATGCAAACTGCCGGTGACGTTCGGCGGCGGGATCATGATGCAGAAGCTCTCCTGGCTTTCATCACCATTCGGTTTGAAATAGCCCTGCTTTTCCCAGTGCTCGTAAAGCGGCTGTTCGATATCTTGTGGGTTGTATGTCTTTTCCATTATTTCCAGGTTGCCGTGTTCAGGTTGAAACCAGCCATGCGGTACGCCTTATAGCGTTCGCGCGCCAGTTGTTTCAGATTGTCTTCGTAAGGGACAAAGTCTATCACTTCTGTGAAAGCGGTGGCAAAATCTGCAAAGTTTAGCCGCAGGCTGATAAGAATATCCCGCGGGCTGCTGTTGCGCTTTTGCGGCCAGGCAATCTCTACCGGCGCGCCGCCTCTCGGGCCTTCGCCCGCCAGATTATGCGGCACAAAGCTCTCCGGCGGCCGCGACCACAGCGCCTCGTCGAGGCGAATCGCCTGCTGTTCATCTTCGCAGGCGATTAGGACGCGCTTGCCGTTGCGCCAACGTTCTGCGGCAATGTCACACACCAGCTGCTCGACGGCGCTCAGGCCGTCGACGGTGGCGTCATTGTCCAGAAGATAGAACGTTGCGTTTTTCATATATGGGGCTTCTTGTTGTGGATTTAAATGCAAAGCCGGGCGGCGCTACGCTTACCCGGCCTACAGTGTGCTGCCGTTTGTAGGCCGGGTAAGGCATCGCCGCCACCCGGCATATCACATCACTCTTCGCCGTTAAAACCCGCACGATTGAGCAGGAACTGCGACAGCAGCGCCACCGGACGACCGGTCGCGCCTTTGGCCTTACCGGAACGCCAGGCGGTACCGGCGATGTCGAGGTGCGCCCAGTTGTACTTGCGGGTGAAGCGCGACAGGAAACAGCCGGCGGTGATCGCGCCGCCAGGACGGCCGCCAATGTTCGCCATATCGGCAAAATTGGACTCCAGCTGATCCTGGAACTCGTCGGCCAGCGGCAAACGCCATGCGCGGTCGCCCGCCAGTTCGGAGGCGCCGATTAGCTCATGGGCCAGCGGGTTATGGTTCGACATCAGGCCGGTGATGTGATGGCCGAGGGCAATCACGCAGGCCCCGGTCAGCGTCGCCACGTCGATAACCGCTTCCGGCTCGAAGCGCTCAACGTAGGTCAGGACGTCGCACAGCACCAGGCGGCCTTCGGCGTCGGTGTTCAGCACTTCCACCGTCTGGCCGGACATAGTGGTCAGGACGTCACCCGGACGATAGGCGCGGCCGCCAGGCATGTTCTCACAGCCCGCCAGCACGCCGATGACATTCAGCGGCAGCTGCAGTTCGGCAACCATCCGCATCACGCCGTACACCGCCGCCGCGCCGCACATGTCGTACTTCATCTCGTCCATGCCTTCGGCAGGCTTGATGGAGATACCGCCAGAGTCGAAGGTCAGGCCTTTACCGACCAGCACGATAGGGCGCGCGTCCTCAGCCGGGTTACCTTTATATTCGATGACCGACATCAGCGACTCGTTCTGCGACCCATTGCCGACGGCGAGGTAGGCGTTCATCCCCAGCTCGCGCATCTGCTGTTCGCCGATCACCCGGGTGATGACGTTTTTGCTGTAGGTATCGGCCAGCTGACGCGCCTGAGAGGCCAGATAGGCGGCGTTACAGATGTTCGGCGGCATATTGCCAAGATCTTTTGCCGCTTTGATGCCGGCGGCAATCGCCAGGCCATGCTGAATGGCGCGTTCGCCGCTGGTCAGCTCGCGACGGGTCGGCACGTTAAAGACCATTTTACGCAGCGGGCGACGCGGCTCGCTTTTGTTGGTCTTCAGCTGGTCGAAGCTGTACAGCGTCTCTTTGGCGGTTTCAACCGCCTGGCGAACTTTCCAGTAGTTGTTACGGCCTTTGACGTGCAGCTCGGTCAGGAAGCAGACGGCTTCCATTGAGCCGGTATCATTCAGGGTATTGATGGTTTTCTGGATGACCTGCTTATACTGACGCTCATCCAGCTCGCGCTCTTTGCCGCAGCCAATCAGCAGAATGCGCTCAGACAGAATGTTTGGCACATGGTGCAGCAATAACGTCTGGCCAGGTTTGCCTTCCAGCTCGCCGCGACGCAGCAGGGCGCTGATGTAGCCGTCGCTGATTTTATCGAGTTGTTCGGCGATGGGGGAGAGGCGACGTGGTTCAAAGACGCCGACCACGATACAGGCGCTCCGCTGCTTCTCCGGGCTACCGCTTTTTACACTGAACTCCATGCACTATGCTCCTGAATCTTAAAGACAACAGTGGTGGCTACGGCTATACTCGTCGCCTTTCAAGTTGCAGATGCGCCGGCTGCGCCTGCTTACCCTGACGTGGCACATTGTGCGCGCCAGGGGCCACAGCCCTGCTGCCTTCTTACAACTCGAAATCCATTGAGTATATAATTGCAAGCTTTCGTAACTCATATCCGCTGTTGCGGTGACTTCGTGTTAATCTTAACGTTATTAAGGCCTGGGTTCGTCAGAAAAGATCCTGACATGCAGAACCGATGAGTCATTTAATCTTAGCGACGTTTTCGACGACCAAAGAGAATAAATGACGTTTAAGCCATGAAACAAGCAATTTTCCTGCACTAAAACGGGTTTTTACGGGCGTATTTATAGTGATAATCATAAGATATCTGGTTCGTGAGACGCTGAAAAGCCAGTTGGCGATCCTATTCATCCTGTTACTGATTTTCTTTTGTCAGAAATTAGTCAGGATCCTCGGCGCCGCGGTGGATGGCGATATCCCAACCAATCTGGTGCTCTCGCTGTTGGGGCTCGGCATCCCGGAGATGGCGCAGCTTATCCTGCCGTTAAGTCTGTTCCTTGGCCTGCTGATGACCCTCGGCAAGCTGTACACCGAAAGTGAAATTACGGTGATGCACGCCTGCGGCCTGAGCAAAGCCGTGCTGATCAAGGCGGCGATGATCCTTGCGCTGTTCACTGGCGCGGTGGCGGCGGTCAACGTTATGTGGGCGGGGCCGTGGTCGTCGCGCCATCAGGACGAGGTGCTGGCCGAAGCTAAAGCTAACCCCGGTATGGCGGCGCTGGCCCAGGGCCAGTTCCAGCAGGCCAGCGATGGTAACGCGGTGATGTTTATCGAAAGCGTCAACGGCAACCGCTTCCATGACGTCTTCCTTGCCCAGCTGCGTCCGAAAGGCAATGCGCGCCCCTCGGTGGTAGTGGCGGATTCCGGCGAGCTGTCGCAGCAGAAAGACGGCTCGCAGGTGGTGACCCTCAACAAGGGCACCCGCTTTGAAGGCACCGCGATGCTGCGCGACTTCCGCATTACCGACTTCAATAACTATCAGGCTATTATCGGCCACCAGGCGGTGAGCGCCGATCCGGACGACACCGAACAGATGGATATGCGCACCTTGTGGAAAACCCACACCGACCGCGCGCGCGCCGAACTGCACTGGCGCTTCACGCTGGTGGCGACCGTCTTCATTATGGCGCTGATGGTGGTGCCGCTCAGCGTGGTGAACCCGCGTCAGGGCCGCGTGCTGTCGATGCTGCCGGCGATGCTGCTTTACCTGGTGTTCTTCCTGCTGCAAACGTCGATTAAGTCGAACGGCGGCAAAGGCAAAATGGACCCGGCTATCTGGATGTGGGCGATTAACCTGCTCTATTTTGCGCTGGCGGTGCTGTTAAACCTGTGGGACACGGTGCCGATGCGCCGCTTCCGCGCCCGTTTTAATAAAGGAGCGGCCTGATGCAGGCGTTTGGCGTACTTGACCGTTATATCGGTAAGACGATTTTCAACACCATCATGATGACCCTGTTCATGCTGGTGTCGCTCTCCGGCATTATCAAGTTTGTCGATCAGCTGAAAAAGTCCGGGCAGGGCAGCTACGATGCGCTGGGCGCTGGTCTCTACACCATCCTCAGCGTGCCGAAGGACATCCAGATCTTCTTCCCAATGGCGGCGCTGCTTGGCGCGCTGCTGGGGCTGGGGATGCTGGCCCAGCGCAGCGAACTGGTGGTGATGCAGGCATCCGGTTTCACCCGGCTGCAGGTAGCGCTGGCGGTAATGAAAACCGCGATCCCGCTGGTGCTGCTGACCATGGCCATCGGCGAGTGGGTGGCGCCGCAGGGCGAACAGATGGCGCGCAACTACCGTGCCCAGCAGATGTACGGCGGCTCGCTGCTCTCAACCCAGCAGGGGCTGTGGGCGAAAGATGGCCACAACTTTGTCTATATCGAACGCGTAAAAGGCAACGATGAGCTGGGGGGCGTCAGCATCTATGCCTTCAACCCGGAGCGTCGTTTACAGTCGGTGCGCTATGCCGCTTCGGCAAAATTCGATAGCGAAAATAAAGTGTGGCGTCTGTCGCAGGTGGATGAATCCGACCTGACCGATCCAAAGCAGGTGACCGGGTCGCAGATGGTGAGCGGCACCTGGAAAACCAACCTGACGCCGGACAAACTGGGCGTGGTTGCCCTGGATCCGGATGCGCTGTCGATCAGCGGGCTGCACAACTATGTGAAATACCTCAAGTCCAGCGGCCAGGATCCGGGACGCTACCAGCTCAATATGTGGAGCAAAATCTTCCAGCCGCTGTCGGTGGCGGTGATGATGCTGATGGCGCTGTCGTTTATCTTTGGCCCGCTGCGTAGCGTGCCGATGGGCGTGCGGGTGGTGACGGGGATTAGCTTCGGCTTTATCTTCTATGTCCTCGACCAGATTTTCGGCCCGCTGACCCTGGTCTACGGCATACCGCCGATCATCGGCGCGCTGTTGCCGAGCGCCAGCTTCTTCCTGATAAGCCTCTGGCTGATGATGCGCAAGGCCTAGCGGGTAAGCCTGAAACGTAAGCCCCCTCAGCGATGAGGGGGCTTTTTTTTAGCGCTTGCGTCCGCCCAGCAGGCTGCCCAGCATGCCGCGGACGATCTGATTGGTGACCTGGCGAACCGCGCTTTTCGCTGCGGTCTGCACGATACCGTCGCGTTTACCGCCCCGCGGGCCGGTGCTGCCGAACAGGATATCTTTCAGGCCGCCAAGCAGCCCGTCGTCATCGCCGTTCTGCTGGCCCTTCGCCGGCGGAGCCGACTGCTGCCCGGTGGCGACCTGCACCCCTTGCTGCAGCATTTCGAAAGCCGACTCGCGGTCCACCTCCTCCTCATACTTACCGTACAGCGGAGAGTGGTTCAGCAGACCATTGCGCTCGTCATCGCTGACCGGCCCCATTCGCGAACAGGGGGCGATAACCATCGCCCGCTCGACCACCGACGGGCTGCCTTTCTCATCGAGGAAGGAGATCAGCGCCTCGCCGGTGCCCAGCTCCTGGATCGCCTGCTCGGTACTGAAGGCCGGGTTGGCGCGCATGGTCTGGGCGGCGGTTTTCACCGCCTTCTGGTCCTTCGGCGTAAAGGCGCGCAGGGCATGCTGCACGCGGTTGCCCAGCTGGCCGAGCACGGCGTCGGGAATATCCGCCGGGTTCTGCGAGACAAAGTAGACGCCGACGCCCTTGGAGCGGATAAGGCGGATCACCTGTTCAATTTTATCCAGCAGCACCTGCGGCGCGTCGTTGAACAGCAGATGCGCCTCATCGAAGAAGAACACCAGCTTCGGTTTATCGAGGTCGCCGGCTTCCGGCAGGCGCTCGTAGAGCTCGGAGAGCATCCACAGCAGGCTGGCGGCGTACAGCTTCGGCATCTGGTAGAGCTTTTCGGCGCTAAGGATATTGATCACCCCTTTACCGCTGGCATCGACGCGCATCCAGTCGGCAATATCCAGCATCGGCTCGCCGAAGAAGTGCTCGGCGCCCTGTTGCTCCAGGGTCAACAGCCCGCGCTGGATGGCGCCGATCGAGGCGCTGTTAATATTGCCGTACTGGTTCTGGAAAGACTTGGCGTTATCGCCGATAAACTGGGTGATGGCGCGGAGGTCTTTGAAGTCGAGCAGCAGCAGGCCGCGGTCGTCCGCGATGCGGAAAATAATGTTCAGTACGCCGCTCTGCACCTCGTTGAGATTGAGCAGGCGCGCCAGCAGCAGGGGGCCGAGATCGGAAACCGTCGCCCGCACCGGGTGGCCCTTCTCGCCAAAGATATCCCAGAGCACCACCGGGTTGGCATGCGGCTCCCAGTCGCTGACGCCGATCTTCTCCAGCCGCGCCTGCAGTTTCTCTGAGCTCTGCCCCGCGGCGGCAATGCCGGTCAGGTCGCCCTTGACGTCGGCCATAAATACCGGCACGCCAATCTCCGAGAACGACTCAGCCAGCTTCTGCAGGGTGACGGTTTTACCGGTGCCGGTCGCACCGGTGATAAGCCCATGGCGGTTGGCCATCGCGGGCAGTAAATAGAGCGCGTTATCCAGCGTGCGCGCAATCAACAGGGGTGAGCTCATGGTCGATTCCTCCATTTATCCTGCGACGATTATAGGCAACCTCGTCGTCCGGCGTTGGGAAAATCGTCACGCGCCGCGCACGCTGTACCGTGAGGGTCTCAGGCGCAGTGGCGCTGGATGAGCGCGATGCTCTGCTCAATTTCGCGCTCGATATCCGCTTCGCTCCATTGCGCCAGCTCGGGGGCGAAGGGCTCAAAAGCGTACACCCCCTGATAGCCGCGGGCTTCCAGCGCTTTAACCTGCTCGCAGGTGCCGAGACGATCCTTCGGGGTTAGCATGATGCGCTCGGCATCGGTGAGCTGCTCGCGCGGACGGCTATCGTCCACTCCTGAAAGGTGCACCAGCCCGATATCCGCCACCTCCACCTGGCTGAACTCGTCCGCCGCCTGCGGGTAAAGATGGTGATGGAAGGTGTCGAGCAGCAGCTTAAACGGCACGCGGGCGTCGTGGATCAGCGTCTGCGCCTGATGTGCAGAACGCAGCGAGCTTTGCGGGAAGCCCAGCGGCTCCACCAGGCCGTGGATGCCATAGAAGGCGAACAGCGGCGCCAGGTCGCGCAGGGCGCCCAGGGTTTCGCTGGCCGGCACCTCGCTGCCGTCGTTGAGCGGACAGAGCACCAGCGATTTGGCGCCGATGGCCTGGGCCTCTTTCAGCAGCGATTCGGTCAACTGCCGCACCTCTTCGCTACGACGGTTAAAGGGGTAGACCGCGTTAATCGTCAGGATCTCGATGTGGTAGCGCGCCGCCAGCTCGCGCACCTGCTGATGGCTCAGATCGTCGGTCACTTTTCCACTGGGTAAATCGTTGCGCAGCTCGACCTTATTCAGGCCCAGACGGTTCACCAGACGGAAAAACGCTTCAATGCTGAGCGCTGGCGCGATTTTGCGGTTAATACAAAAACGTTGCATTGCGATGGCCATAGGACACTCCTGACGGAAGAGGGGTAGGTTCGTTCAATTGGCTAACAGTCAAAACGTTTATTCCAAAATTAGCAAGAATGGAAATGATGAATGTTTGAGCTGTCTCGCAAAATATCACCGGCACCGACTACCGGCGCGACAGCGGCGGGAAGCCTGGCGTCGAGGGCAACGAGGCGCGATGCGGGAAGCGCACAGGCGACCGGTTAGCGCAAAATGCGACTGTTATCACCAAAATGAAATTTCATTTCACAACAATGTTGAAATATAAATTTCATTTTACTACGGTTATAGCACAGCAGAATCAGCGACGGGCCGGTGTGCGCTGGCCCCCTTCACTATGAGGCGAGAACATGACGATCACAGGAAACTTTATTGGCGGGAAAACCGTTATCAGCAGCAGCAACGAAACGATGCCGGTGTATGACCCGGCGACGGGCAAAGCGGTGCGCGAAGTCACGGTGTCAACCGCGCAGGAAGTCTCCGAGGCGATTCAGGTTGCTCGCGATGCGTTTGACAGCTGGTCCCGTACCACGCCGCTGCGCCGCGCCCGCGTGCTGTTCAACTTCAAAATGTTGCTGGAGCAGCACGTGGAAGAGCTGGCGGGGATCATCGTCAGCGAGCACGGTAAGGTGTGGTCGGATGCGCTGGGCGAGCTGACCCGCGGTATGGAAGTGGTCGAATTCGCCTGCGGGATCCCGCACCTGATTAAAGGCGAATACTCCTCTGACGTCGGCACCGGCGTCGACAGCTACTCGTTGATGCAGCCCCTGGGCGTGGTGGCAGGGATCACCCCGTTCAACTTCCCGGCGATGGTGCCGATGTGGATGTTCCCGCTGGCGCTGGCCTGCGGCAACAGTTTCGTCCTCAAGCCGCCCGCGCTGGCGCCGACGGCCGCTGTGCGTCTGGCAGAGCTGTTGAAAGAGGCTGGTCTGCCGGACGGCGTGTTTAACGTCGTGCACTGCAGCAATGAAGATGCTGAGCAGCTGTACACTGATCCGCGTATTGCGGCGGTGAGCTTCGTCGGCTCCTCCGGCGTGGCGGAGTATATCTATAAGACCGCCAGCGCCCACGGCAAGCGAGTGCAGGCCTTCGGCGCCGCCAAAAACCACGCGATTGTGATGCCGGATGCCGATCTCGACGCTACCGTTAACGCCATTATGGGCGGCGCTTTTGGCTCCGCAGGCGAGCGCTGCATGGCGCTGCCGGTGGTGGTGGCGGTGGGAGATGAAACCGCCGACAAACTGATCGCCCGCCTGAAGCCGCTGGTGGAAGCGCTGAAAGTAGGCCCGGGCTGCATGCGCGGCCAGGAAGAGAACGAGATGGGACCGGTGGTGTCTGATACCCACCAGAAAAAAGTGCTCGGCTATATTGATAAAGGCGAAAGCGAAGGGGCAAAACTGGTGGTCGATGGCCGCAAACTGCGCGTGCCGGGTTACGACGCGGGCTACTATGTCGGCGGCACCCTTTTCGATCACGTCACCCCGGAGATGACCATCTGGCGCGAAGAGATCTTTGGCCCGGTGCTGGGGATTGTGCGCGCGGCGGACTATGACAGCGCCCTTGAGCTGGTCAACAGCCACGAGTTTGGCAACGGCAGCGCCGTTTTCACCAGCAACGGCCACACCGCGCGTGAATTCGTCCACGACGTGCAGGCGGGGATGGTCGGGGTGAACGTGCCGGTCCCGGTGCCGATGGCGTTCCACAGCTTCGGCGGCTGGAAGCGCTCGGTGTTTGGCGCGTTGAACGTCCATGGGCCGGACGGCGTGCGCTTCTACACGCGTATGAAGACCGCCACCGTACGCTGGCCGGCAGGGCAGCAGACCGTATCTGAATTCAGCATGCCGACGTTAGGTTAATCGGCGAAGGAGAGCGCCATGTCGTTACTGGCTAAATCGCGAAAAGAGGGACAGATCCAGCATATTACGCCGCAAAGCGCCGGTTGGCGCTATATCGGCTTTGATGTCTGGATGTTGAAAAAAGGGCAGACCGTGACGCTGGAGAGCGGCGATCGCGAGCTGTGCCTGGTGCTGGTCGCCGGGCTGGCGTCGGTGAAAACGCAACATGCCGATTTCCCGAATCTCGGTAAACGGATGTCGCCGTTTGAACGCACCCCGCCGTGGTCGGTCTACATCCCGCCGCAGGATAAAGTCGAGGTGACTGCCGATTCCGATCTGGAGCTGGCGGTATGCAGCGCGCCGGGCAAAGGCAGCTTCCCGGCACGCCTCATTCGGCCGGAAGACGTCGGGGTAGAGCACCGTGGGAAAGGGCGCAACCAGCGTCGGGTGCATAATATTCTGCCGGACAGCGCCGAGGCGGACTGCCTGCTGGTGGTGGAAGTCTACACCGACGAGGGGGCCACCAGTTCGTGGCCGTCGCATAAACATGATACCGCCCAGCCGGGCAAAGAGACGCAGCTGGAAGAAACCTACTATCACCGCTTCGATCCGCCGCAGGGCTTTGCCTTCCAGCGGGTCTACACCGACGACCGCAGCCTGGACGCCTGTATGGCGCCCTACAACCACGATGTGGTGATGGTGCCGCGCGGTTACCATCCGGTGGCAGCGATTGCCGGTTACGATAGCTACTATCTGAACGTGATGGCCGGGCCGGACCGGAAATGGCTGTTCACCTGGGAAGATGACCACGCCTGGATCAACACGCCGGAGTACCCGCGCCACGACTGACGTGCGGTGCAGAAGCGGATAAAGAAGGCCGGTTAGCGATGCTAACCGGCCTTCCTGTTTGAGGGCGGCAGATGTTTTTTCGCGAAACGCTCCGCGGAATCCCACTCCCGACCCGGCAAGCGCAGCGCCGCCGGGAAGGAACCTCCGGCGCCATACCCGCCTTTGTGCCGGATGGCGCTACGCTTATCCGGCCTACGGGAGCCTCCCATAAGCTCCTATACCCCAGGCCCGGCAAGCGCAGCGCCGCCGGGCAGGACACCGCAGACACCGTACCCGTTTTTGTGCCGGATGGCGCTACGCTTATCCGGCCTACGGCATCCTCCCGTAAGCTCCTATACCGTAGGCCCGGCAAGCGCAGCGCCGCCGGGCGATGACCGCAGGCACGGTGCTGCTTTTATGCCGGGCGGCGGCTCATGCCTTGCCCGGCATACGGTTCATGCGACCTGCCGTTAATTTATTCACCATTGTTGCTGAAACTGCCGGTGCTGACGGCCTCAAAATCGCTGAGACGTTCCCGGAAGGCCGGGGCAGCCCGCATGGATGCGGGCTGAGGGCCGTGTTTTGCACGGACGCTGCCTCGGCCCGACCCGAAGCCTGCAGGGATAAGTCGAAGGGACCGCGTAGCGGCGATTTTGCTGGCCGGAGCCCGGGGGTACAGGGGGCGGCGGCGACTGGCCGCCCCCTGTGCGCTCCCTGCGCCATGCCAGGCATAACGCAGACGATTAACCGGGAGCGCAATGTGCGCTGAAATCACATGCGACAAACGCTTTACCCGGATTAATAGAGTTGCATACCAATAACATTATCTCCGGCACCCCGCAGGCACATATACCCCAGGCCCGGCAAGCGCAGCGCCGCCGGGGAGGGCACCACCGGTGCCATACTCGCCTTTGTGCCGGATGGCGGCTTCGCCTTATCCGGCCTACGGGATCCTCCCGTAAGTCCCTATACACCAGGCCCGGCAAGCGCAGCGCCGCCGGGCAGGACACCTCCGGCGCCATACCTGCCTTTGTGCCGGATGGCGGCTTCGCCTTATCCGGCCTACGGCATCCTTCCGTAAGCCTATACTGCGCCGCCGAGTAACAAACGCCAGGCAGCCTATCTCACGCCTTCTGCTTGGCCTCGGACTCCTGGCTGCTGTTCAGCGCCAGCGAGACCGCCAGCGTCTGGGCCAGACACAGGGAAGCAACCTGCGAACGGAAGCCATCCACCTGCGCTTCACGCACCACAAAGCAGACATCGCTGAAGGCCGCCAGCGGGCTGACCTGGCTGTCGGTAATGGCGATCTGCCGCGCTTTGCGCTGCGCGCCCAGCTCCACCAGCTCGACCACTTCCCGCGCGTACGGCGAGAAGCTCACCGCCACTACCACGTCTTTCGGACCGACCAGGCTCAGCTGCTCGGTGAACATGCCGCCGAGGCCGTCGATCAGAAAGGCTTTGCGATCGAGGTGACGCAGCGCATAGGTCAGATAGGAGGCGACGCTAAACGACCGGCGCAGACCAATGACGTAAATATTTTCCGCCTCGCCCAGCAGGGCCACCGCGCGCTCCAGATCATCGCTGGAGGTCTGCATCGCCAGCTGCTGCAACGCCTGGTTGTTCACCATCGTGAACATATTGAGGATTTCCGTCGGCGTTTCCGGCGGGCTGGACTCATCGCTGGTGGTCTGGCGGAACAGACGGGCGCGCTCGGTATAGTTGGCGGTCTCTTCCATCAAATGTTGCTTGAACATCTGTTTCATTTCGTTAAAGCCGCTGAAGCCGAAGGCGTTGGCAAAACGAATCAACGTGGAAGGGGGAACATCCGCCTGTTGCGCAATGGAGGCCACGGTATCGAAAGCCACGCTATTGCTGTTATCAAGGATATAGCGGGCGACCTGTTTCAGGCGTTTGCTTAACGTATCGTAGCGACGCCTGATTTCATCCTGCAGGATGGTCAGCTGTGTTGGGTTATTGGCCATAGAGTGCGCTCTGAGAAAATGGAAGGAATATGGCTTCCAGTGTACCAAATGAAGCGAATTTTTCATTTATTGCGACGAAATACGCGATTCATTTCACGAAGAAACAGAAAAACGCCCGCTCCGCAAGGTGACGGAGACGGGCGTCGGGGGATCAGCGGCGGGCTTCGCGCCAGTAGCCAATGAGCGTCAGGTAGTTGCGTTTCACTTCCTCTATCAGGGCCTCATCGCTGAGCTCACCCTGCATCCAGCGCCGCGACGGCTGGCCAAAGATGGTGCGCCCGACGGCGAAACCTTTGATCATCGGGTGTGCGGCCGCCTCGGCGAAACCGGCGCGCAGTTTGTCGGAAGGGGCGTCAAGCCCGAGGATCAGGATCCCGCGGCTCCACGGATCTTCGCGCTCGATAAGGGCGGTGATCTGCTGCCAGCTGGCGCTGGAGAGCGGCGGCAGCTTCCACCAGTCCGGTTTGATCCCCAGCTGATAAAAGTGTTCCAGCATAGTGTGGTAATGGCGCTCGTCTTTGTCCGGGCCATTTTCCGGCAGGATCACCTCCAGCAGCAGTTCATGGCCTGACTTGTTACAGGCCTGCCAGACCTCGAGCAGCAGGGCGTCCTGCTCTGCACGCAGCGCCGCCGGGTCGTCCGGGTGATAGAAGACCAGGCATTTGACGACATGCTCCAGCGGCCAGTCGATCAGCTGCGAGCCGATGTTGCCATGCTCCAGACGCAGCGGTCGCGAGCTGGGCAGTTCGATAGGGCGCCCGATCCACCAGCCCTTGCCGGTAATGGCGTTGAGCGCACGCTGGCCGTAGGTGCCGTCGGCCAGAATGCCGCTGCGCTGATCGAGACCTGCCTCCTGCGCCGCCGCTTCGGCCGCGGCCAACAACAGCAGTTTGAGCTGCGGAATGCAGGCTTCGTCGCGCCCGGTCTCCCGCGCCAGGTCGGCCAGCTGTTTGCGATGGTCGAAGGCGAAAATGCACAGCTCCGGCCACTGTTGACGGCGGCTGGTGACCCGGTGCAGGTGGTTGAGGCGCTCGTCGACGTCCGGGCGCGGCACCGATTCGGCGCGCTGCAGGTAGTCATCAAGTTCGACTTTGGTCGGCATCGCCGGCGCGCAGCCGTGGCGGGAGACCACCAGCGCCCCGCAGGCGTTGGCGTAACGGCAAGCCTGCTCCCAGCCTTCGTCGTTGAGCCAGCCGCGCAGCAGACCCGACATAAAGGCATCCCCGGCGCCCAGCACGTTGAGAACCTCCACGCGCACGCCCTGCTGTAGCGGCACCTGGTCCCAGCTGTCCGGGATGTCGCCTTCCAGCACCACGCAGCCCATCGGCCCGCGCTTGCAGACGAGAGTGGCTTTGGTGGCATTGCGCACATTTTTCAGCGCGGTCAGGGTATCGGTGCTGCCCCCGGCAATATGAAACTCTTCTTCGGTTCCCACCACCAAATCGAACAGATGCAGCACTTCCTGCAGCTGGCTGGTGACCGGTCCGGACTCAATGAAACGGGTTTCGCCATCGCCGAGCGAGGTGAGCCCCCACAGCACCGGACGGTAATCGATATCCAGAGCGGTACGCAGGCCGTGACGGCGGGCGTACTCCAGCGCCTTCAGCACCGCGGCGCGGGTGTTGGCGTGCGACAGGTGGGTGCCAGTCACCGCCAGCGCCCGGGAGGAGGCAATATACTCCTCGCTAATGTCGTCAGGCGTTAAGGCCATATCGGCGCAGTTATCGCGGTAGAAAATCAGGGGGAAGGTCTCCTGATCCTTAATCCCCAGCATCACCAGCGCGGTCAGGCGAGATTTGTCGGTAATCAGATACTCGGTATCCACCCCGGCGCGGTTGAGCGTTTCGCGCAGGAAACGGCCGTTGTGTTCATCGCCAACGCGCGCCAGCATGGCCGATTTCAGCCCCTGAATCGCGGTGCCAAAGGCCACGTTGCCGGAGGAGCCGCCCAGATATTTCGCGAAACTGGCAACGTCTTCTAGCCGCGAACCAATCTGCTGGGCATAGAGGTCGACGGCCACCCGACCTATACAGATGACGTCGAGCCGCTTTACTGCTGCATTCATAGCTAGGATTTCCTTTTTGGTGTCTGCTGCCTGGAAGGGTCGGGATCCCGACGTCGACTCCGTGAACAGCCTGAGGGTTATTGGTTACCCTTAGTTTGAGAAATAAATATTTCATTTGCAAACTCGTTCGAAATTAAAAAACCAAAAGTGTGAGGGATCTACCACTCTGCCGCACTGAGCCTCGCGCGAGCGCGGATCGCCCCCTCTGTCGACCCGGGGGAAAATGAAACGCCAAATGGCATCCATTTACCTATGATTTTTAAGGGGATATTGCCGTCTGGTGCGGCAAAAAAGGGCCCGAAAACGTGTCTGGAATGTAAGTGAAACGTATGAAATGGGTAGAGAGTTTGATCCTTCTCGCAAAATGAAATATTTCTTCTGTATTTGTATTTAATGAAAAAAATGTTTGCCTATAATCCACAGGTATTCCAGTGACGTGAACGACGGCCCCGGCGGCATCGGCGCGACGCCACACACAAATACTGAACAATAAGGATTGTGCATCATGGGCAAACTGAGACTGACAACGGCGCAGGCGCTGGTGAAGTTCCTCGATAACCAGTACCTGGAAGTGGATGGCGTAGAGCTGAAGTTCGTGAAAGGCATTTTCGCGATTTTCGGCCATGGCAACGTCCTGGGGCTGGGGCAGGCGCTGGAGCAGGACAGCGGCGATATGCGCGTCTATCAGGGGCGCAACGAGCAGGGGATGGCCCACGCGGCCACCGGTTTTGCCCGCCAGGCCCTGCGCCGGCAGATTATCGCCTGCACCTCCTCCATCGGTCCAGGGGCGGCCAACATGATCACCGCCGCCGGCACCGCCAGCGCCAACCGCATTCCGCTGCTGCTGCTGCCGGGCGATGTCTTCGCCACCCGCCAGCCGGATCCGGTGCTCCAGCAGATTGAACAGAGCTACGATCTCAGCATCAGCACCAATGACGCCTTCCGCGCAGTCAGCAAATACTGGGACCGCATTACCCGCCCGGAACAGCTGATGAGCGCCTGCATCAACGCCATGCGCGTCCTGACCGACCCGGCGGAAACCGGCGCGGTGACGCTGTGCCTGCCGCAGGATGTGCAGGGCGAAGCCTGGGATTACCCGGAATCCTTCTTTGCGCGCCGCGTGCACCGTCTCGACCGGCGCCCGGCCAGCGCCGCGCAGCTGGCGGACGCCGTGGCGGCCATCAAAGCCAGCCGTAAACCGCTGATCGTCTGCGGCGGCGGGGTGAAATACTCCGGCGCGGGCGAAGCGCTGTCCCGTTTCGCCGAGCGCTACGGGGTGCCCTTCGCCGAAACCCAGGCCGGGAAGGGGACGGTGGTCTCGTCTCACCCCCTGAACGTCGGCGGCGTCGGCGAGACGGGCTGCCTGGCGGCGAACCTGCTGGCGAAAGAGGCCGACCTGGTGATCGGCGTCGGCACCCGCTTCAGCGATTTTACCACCGCCTCGAAATGGATTTTCCAGCACCCGGAGGTGCGTTTCCTGAATATTAACGTCAGCAACTTCGACGCCTGGAAGCTGGACGGCATTGCCATGCTGGCGGACGCCCGGGAAGCGATGACCGCTCTCGACGCGGCGCTGGCGGACAGCGGCTGGCAGGCCGGCTGGGGCGCGCAGATCGAGAGCGTGCAGAGCCGTCAGTTAAAAGAGACCCAGCGCGTCTACCAGGCGGTGTGGCAGGAGAAATCCTTTGTGCCGGAGATCGACGATCATCTCGATCGTGAATCGGTGTATCGCGAGTTCCGCCAGATCACCGACTCCACCCTGACCCAGAGCAGCGTCCTTGGGGTACTGAATGAAACGCTGCCGGCCGAGGCGGTGATCGTCGCGGCGGCGGGCAGCCTGCCAGGCGATCTGCAGCGCGTCTGGCGCAACCGCGCGGAAAACACCTACCACGTGGAGTACGGCTACTCCTGCATGGGATATGAAGTCAACGCCGCGCTGGGCGTGAAGCTGGCGCAGCCGCAGAGCGAAGTCTACTCCCTGGTCGGCGATGGCTCGTTCATGATGCTGCACTCTGAGCTGGTCACCTCCCTGCAGGAGCGGGCGAAGATCAACGTCGTGCTGTTCGACAACATGGCCAACGGCTGCATCAACAACCTGCAGATGGAGCACGGGATGGACAGCTTCGGCACCGAGTTCCGCTACCGTCAGCCGGAAACCGGCCAGCTGCAGGGCGGCCTGGTGCCGGTGGACTTCGCCACCATCGCCGCCGGCTACGGCTGCAAAACCTGGCGCGTCACAACCCTGGACGAACTGCGCCACGCGCTGGACGCCGCCCGTCGCGAAACGGTCAGCACTCTGATTGATATTAAAGTGCTGCCGAAGACCATGGTGCACAAATACGGCAGCTGGTGGAACGTTGGGGTCGCCCAGACGGCGCTCTCTGAACGGATCCGCAAGGTGGCGCAAATGATTAATGAAAAGCGCGCCCAGGCGCGTGATTACTAAAACGAACATCCACTCTGAATCCTACAGACTTACGGAGAAAACCATTATGTCGCTCAAATTAGGTGTCATCGGCGCTGGCGCTATCGGTAAAGAACACATCCGTCGCTGCACCCAGGTTCTGCAGGGCGCCACCGTTGTGGCGGTGTCTGATATCAATGCCGACAACGCCCGCGCGGCGGTCGCGCTGCCGGGCGTGCAGGCGGAAGTCTACGCCGACGGTCACGACGTGATTAACGCCAGCGATGTCGATGCCATCCTGGTCACCTCCTGGGACCCGACCCACGAAGAGTACACCCTGGCCGCCATCGCCGCCGGTAAGCCGGTATTCTGCGAAAAACCGCTGGCGATGTCTGCGGAAGGCTGCCGCCGCATCGTCGATGCCGAAATGAAGGCCGGCCGTCGTCTGGTGCAGGTTGGCTTTATGCGCCCGTACGACGAAGGCTATCTGGCGCTGAAAAAAGTGATCGACGATGGCGATATCGGCGCACCGCTGATGCTGCGCTGCGCCCACCGCAACCAGTCGGTCGGCGAGAACTACACCACCGATATGGCGATCACCAACACCCTGATCCACGAGCTGGACGTGCTGCGCTGGCTGCTGAACGATGACTACCGTTCCGTGCAGGTGCGCTTCCCGCGCTCCACCTCGCACACCCATGCGCGCCTGAAAGATCCGCAGATCGTCTCCTTTGAAACCAAAAAAGGCACTCTGATCGACGTCGAAGTGTTCGTGAACTGCCAGTACGGGTATGACATCCAGTGCGAAGTGGTCGGCGAAACCGGGATTGCCCGTCTGCCGGAGCCGTCTGCCGTCCAGATGCGCAAGTCCGCCAGCCTGTCGACCGCCATTCTCACCGACTGGAAAGACCGCTTTATCAAAGCCTACGACGTCGAGCTGCAGGCCTTTATCAACGACGTCAAAGCCGGCCAGCTGCACGGCCCGTCGGCCTGGGACGGCTACGCGGCGTCGGTGGCGGCGGACGCCTGCATTAAAGCGCAGGGAACCAGCGAGCCGGTTGAGGTGACGCTGCCTGAGTGCCCGGCATTCTACAAACGTTAAGCGCGTTTTGCTGACGGAACTTCTTTGCACAGGTAACGACGATGAAAATTGCCTTTGATGTGGATGTCATTAAGGACCTCGGGATCACCCGCATGGTCCATCAGGTAGCGGAGTGGGGCTACAAGTACATTGAACAGTCGCCGCACCCGCAGATTAACCCGTTCTACAAGCACCCGCGCGCCAGCCGGGAGATCATGGCGGAGTACAAGCAGGCGCTGCGCGATACCGGCCTTGAGCTGTCGTCGTTTATCTGCGTCTACCGCTGGTCCGGTCCGGACGAACTGCGCCGTCAGGCGGCGGTGAAAAACTGGAAACGGCTGGTGGAAATTGCGGTAGAGATGGGCGTTCAGGTGATCAACACCGAGTTCTCCGGCGATCCGAATCAGCCTGAGATCTGCGATGAAATGTTCTATCGCTCAATGGAAGAGCTGTTGCCGATTTTTGAGCGGGAAGGCATCCGCGTGGAGATCCAGGCGCATCCCTGGGATTTCTGCGAAGAGAACAATGAAACCGTCGATATCGTGAAGTCGTTCCGCAGCGATAACGTGAAGTACGTCTACAGCGTGCCGCACACCTTTTTCTACGACAAAGGCGTCGGCGACGTGGCGAGCATGCTGCGCTATGCCGGGAGCGATCTCTCCCATGTCCTGATTGCGGATACCCGCAACCATACGAAACATTGCCGCTATATCGTTAACCCGCCGGGCGTGGATGCCGTGGTGCACCAGCACGTAGGCGTCGGGGAAGGGGATGTGGATTTCGACGCGCTGTTCCGCACCCTGCGCGAAATGAAATTCGCCGAGCAGACCTTCAAGGTCGGCGGGGAGCCGATTGTCGCCACCTCGCTGTTTGGCTACCCGGAAAAAATGAAATACCAGGCAGTGGAAACCCGTGAACTTATTGAACGTGAATTGCTGCGCCGCTAAGGCGCAGCGGCAGGAGCCCTACTATGAACAAAGATAACGTCAAACTGGCTATCGCCCCAATCGGCTGGACTAACGATGATATGCCGGAGCTCGGCAGCGAAAACACCTTCCAGCAGATCGTCAGCGAAATGGCGCTGGCCGGCTTTACCGGCAGCGAAGTCGGCAGCAAATATCCGCGCGACCCGGCGGTTCTCAAGCCGATGCTGGATATCCGCGGCATTCAGATCTGCAACGCCTGGTTCAGCACCTTTTTCGCCAACGGCCAGCGGGAAAAAACCATTGATGAATTCGTCAATCACATGAACTTCCTTCATGCGATGGGCGCGAAAGTGATTGGCTGCTCCGAGCAGAGCGGCAGCATCCAGGGGCTGGATAAACCGATCCTCGGCGATGCGAAGCCGTGCTTCAGCGACGAAGAGTGGCAGCGGGTGGCGGAAGGCTACAACACCCTCGGCCGCCTGGCGGCGGAGAAGGGAATGCAGGTCTGTCTGCATCACCACATGGGCACCGGCATTCAGACCACCGCGGAAATCGACAAATTTATGTCGCTGGTGGACGAGCGCGTCTTCCTGCTGTTCGACACCGGCCACGCCTGGTATTCCGAAGGCGGCGAAGCGCCGATGCTGGCGATCCTCAAAAAGTATCTGCCGCGCATCAACCACGTCCACCTGAAAGACGTCCGCCCGCCGGTGATCGACCAGGTGCGCCGCGACGGCCTGTCGTTCCTCGACGGCGTGAAAAAAGGCACCTTCACCGTCCCGGGCGACGGGGTGATCGATTTCCGTCCGGTGTTCAAGCTGCTGGACGACTTTGGCTATAAAGGCTGGATGGTAGTGGAAGCCGAGCAGGATCCTGCTCTGGCCAATCCTTTCGAATACGCCGTCAAAGCGCGCAAATATATTCGCGAAACGGCAGGGATCTAATCGTTGTGACATTTTCAGGCCATACCGGGTATGGCCTGCTTTTTTCCTTTCTCAACCGGACCCAGGGCTTAACCACAGCGCCGGACAGTTCCCTCTCCCTCAGGGAGAGGGCCGGGGTGAGGATGACGATGACGGGTAAAGCGTCACTTCACTTCCTCCAGCGCGGTCTTGTCCACATACGGTTTCATCAGCGCGTCGGCTTCCTTCTGCGCCGCCTGCACCGCCGCTTCCGGCGTCACTTTGGCATCATTGACCACCGCCGCCAGCTGGTTCTCCATCGCCTTACGCACCGCCACGGTCTCCCAGGTGGAGTACCATGGATGGGCGTACTTCAGCTGCTCAAGGGCGATCGCCGCCCGCGGATCCTGCTGCAGATAGGCCTTCATCTCCGGCGTATCGTATGACGCCTTGCGCGGCGAGAAGTAGCCGGTGAAGCGGCTCCACGCGCCGTTCACCTCGGGGCTCACCAGATAGGTCAGGAACTGATACGCCGCTTTCTTCTGCGCCTCGTTGATGCCTTTAAAGCTCACCAGGCTGGCGCCGCCGATCGGCACCGCACGCTGCTCTTTGGCCGGCAGCATCGCTACCCCAAGCTCAAAGTCTTTGCTGTTCTCGCGCATAAAGCCCAGCGCGCCGGTGCTGAGCATCGCCATCCCGAGCTTGCCGGAGAAGAACGCGGCGCTGATCTGCTTCGAGTTCAAGACCCCGGACGGCATCACCTTGTCCTTGTAGATCAGATCCTGCCAGAAGCGCAGGGCGCCGATGGCGGTCGGCGAGTTGTAATAGACCTCGCCCGGATAGTCTTCGTTAAAGTATTTCCCGCCGTTGGCGCGCACCAGTGCCGAGAAGATCCAGCCGCCGTAGTCGTCGTTGGTCGACGGCAGCATGATCCCCCACTGGCCTTTGCTCTCGTCGGTCAGCTTTTTGGCATCAGCCAGCAGCTCGGCCCAGGTCTGGGGCGGCTGTTTGATCCCGGCTTGATCGAACATCGTCTTGTTGTAGTAGAGGATCGGCGTCGAGTTATGGAACGGGATCGCATAGGTGGTGCCCATCACCTGGGCGTTCTTATGCATCGCGGGCCAGAATTCCTTTTGCAGAAAATCGCCGGCCTTTTGATCGCCATATTTAAACAGCTCGTCCATCGGCAGGATCTCATCTTTCAGCGCCAGATCGGTGGTGAAGTTGGCGGACATGATCACCAGCGCCGGCGGCTGGCCGGCCTTCTGCGCCGATTCGGCTTTGATCTTGGTGGTGTCGTAGTTGCCGGTGAAGATCCCGCGCACTTCGACATCCTGCTGCGAGTCGTTGAATTGCTTAATGACGCGGGTCATCTCCATGGTCAGCTTGCCGTCCACCGGCGCCGGGAACATGAAGTCTATTTTCTCTTTTGCCAGCGCCGCGCCGCTCAGGGCAAGGCTGAGGCCAACCGCGACTAGCGTAAAAGGTTTAAACATGATTACACTCCATCAATAAATTATGCTGGGTCTCAGCATGAAAAAGATGCACATCGGCAGGCGAGAAGCCGATCTGTAGCGACTCGCCTTTCTCCGGCACCGTGCCGCGGTGGCGGCGGCTAAAGCGCAGGGTGCCGATCGGGGTGCTGACGTGGAGCAGGTAATCGGCCCCCATCAGTTCTCGTTGCAGAACGGTGGCCGGCAGGCGCAGATGGCCCTCCTCCACGCGGTCGGTAATATGTTCCGGGCGAACGCCCAGCCAGACGCGGGTCTGATCCCGGTGGCGCGGCGGCAGCGGATGGCGTTGTTCGCCAAGCTGAACGTTGCCGTCAACGCAGGGGAGCGATAGCAGATTCATTGCCGGTGAACCGATAAATCCGGCCACGAACAGATTGGCCGGGTTGGCATACAGATATTCTGGCCGTCCTACCTGCTGCACGTGGCCGCCGTTCATCACCACGATGCGGTCGGCCATCGACATCGCCTCGGTCTGATCGTGGGTCACATAGATGGTGCTGGTTTTCAGCTGCTGGTGGAGCGCCATAATGCTGTCGCGCACTTCGCTGCGCAGGCGGGCGTCGAGGTTGGAGAGCGGCTCGTCCATCAGGAACAGCCGCGGATTGCGCACAATCGCCCGGGCCATCGCCACCCGCTGGCGCTGGCCGCCGGAGAGCTTCGCCGGTTTGCGGTCGAGCAGCGCCTCCAGCTGCAGCATCTGCGCCACTTTGTCCACCCGCGGCTGCCAGCTGCTTTTCTCTTCCTTGCGCACCTTCATGCCGAAGGTGATGTTGTCGCGCACCGACAGATGGGGGAACAGGGCATAGTTCTGGAAGATCATCGCGAAGTTGCGCTCGCGCGGCGTGGTGGCGGTGATGTTCTCATCATGCAGCCAGATTTGTCCTTCGCTGACCGGCTCCAGCCCGGCGAGCAGGCGCAGCAGGGTGCTTTTCCCGCAGCCCGACGGGCCGACCAGCACCACGAATTCGCCTTCGTGAATATCCAGCGACAGGGCGCTGAGCGCCGGTTTGCCGTCGAAACGTTTACTGATGTTTTGCAGACTGAGCATGGCGGTTAGCGCTCTTCCGTTGGGCAACTGATGTTTTCGTCGTACAGCCACGGCCCGGCGTAGTGGGCCAGCGAGTGCTGGTAGCTCACCCACTGCTCACCGACCTGACGGTGCATCAGGCACGAGGCCGGGGAGAGGTCGTAATAGGGCCGGGTGTCTTCGTGGCAGTACGGCACCTGATGGACGGTGCCGGGAATGGTGGAGATCAGCGCCTGGCGATACTGGGTCATGGTCAGGCTGTGGTTGTGGCCGCAGAAGATGCGCGTCAGCGACGGAAAACGCTCCACCAGCGCCAGCAGACGGTGGCCGTTTTCGCAGGCGATCGGGTCCATCTGCGCATTGCCCAGCGGCAGCGGCGGGTGGTGCATAAAGATCGTTGCCGGTTTGTCGCCGCCCTCGAACAGTTGCGCCTCCAGCCAGCTGATGGTCTCGTCGGTCAGCCAGCCTTTTGACGTGCCGGCATGACTGGAGTCGATAAACAGCAGGCGGGTGGCGAAGTCATCCACCGCATAGCGCATATTTTGCGGATCGTTGCCCAGCTGCGGGCACAGCGGATGAAGATGCTCGAGAAAATGGGCTTTGTCGTCGTGGTTGCCGGGGATCAGATACAGCGGATAGTTCAGGCTGCCGAGGATCTGGCGGGCCACCTGATACTCCTCCGGGCGGCCGCAGTTGACGATATCCCCGCTCACCACCACCGCGTCCGGGCGCTCGCGCAGCGCGTTAAGCTGGGAGACCACGTCGGCGTTGGCGGCATTGACGTCGATAAAGCCGTACAGCTTCTCGCCGCGGCTGCGGAAATGGGTATCGGAAATGTGCGCTAACAGCATGAATCACTCCTTATTTGATCCCGGAGAAGCCGAAGCTCCGCAGGAACTGTTTCTGAAAAAGGATGAACGCCAGCATCAGCGGCAGGCAGACCATCAGCGTCCCGGCGCCGATGGTGCCCCACTGGCCGCCGGATTCGGCGCCCATGGCGAAAGAGACCAGCCCGACGGTCAGCACCTGCTTATCGGGATCGTTGAGCATCATCAGCGGCCACAGGTACTCGTTCCAGTGGTAGGTAATGCTGACGGTGGCGAAGGCCAGCACCGACGGCCAGGACATCGGCAGCAGTACGCGGAACAGCACCTGCCACCAGCGGCAGCCCTCCATCAGCGCCGCCTCCTCCAGCTCTTTCGGAATGGCGAGGAACGCCTGACGCATCAGGAACACGCCGAACGCCGAGGTGAAGTAGGGCATCATCACCCCGGTGAGGGTGTTGAGCAGGCCGAAGGTTTTCAGGGTCAGCATGTTCGGCACCATCATCACCACCGGCATGATCATCAGCTGCACCAGGAACAGGAGAAACAGCGTCTGCTTGCCGCGAAACTCGTGGCAGGCGAAGACGTAGCCGGCGGTGGTGATGGTCAACAGCTGCACGAAGAAGGTGCCGAAGGTGAAGATAAGGGTGTTGGCGTACAGGCTCAGCCAGTCGGCGCTGTTCCAGGCGTCGCGGAAGTTATCGAGAGTCAGCGGCAGGCGGGGCAGCAGCGACGCCATATCGTCGCCGAAGGTGGTGGCGCTGAACGAGGTCGCCAGCATCCAGATAAACGGGCTGACCCACAGCAGCGCCAGGCAGCACATTAATACTGTGAGCGTAAAGGGCGACGAGCGGCGCAGGCGCAGCCACAGCGGACGGGCGGCGGCGGGCGTGCGGACCAGCAGCGGCGAGATTTCAGCGCTCATAGTGGGCTCCTTTCTCCAGCAGTTTCAGGTTAATCAGCGAGAAGGCGAACAGCCCGGCCAGGGTGAGGAAGGTGGCGGCGGAGGCTTTACCGAGGTCGTGGGTATCCCAGGCGAGATTCTGGATGTAATAGAGCAGCACGGTGGTGGCGTTGTCCGGCCCGCCGCGGGTCATCACCGCCACGTGGTCTATCTGGGTGATGGAGTAGATCAGCGCGGTGGTGATCACAAAGCTCAGGGTCGGGCGCAGCAGCGGTAGCGTGACCTTAAAAAAGACCTGCGTGCGGGTAGCCCCCTCCATCAGCGCCGCTTCCCGCGTCGAGGCCGGAATGCTCTGCAGCCCGGCGAGGAAAAACAGCATGTAGTAGCCGGCGAACTTCCACACGCCGATCAGCGCCAGGGCCAGCAGCGCGCTGTTGCTGCGTCCCAGCCAGTTGTTGTTCATCGGCCCGAACAGCTTCGCCAGATAGTGGTCGAGCAGGCCGAGGCCGGGCATAAAGATAAACAGCCACAGCGCGGCGGCGCTGACCATCGGGATAATCATCGGGAAGAAAAAGGCGGTGCGCAGCCAGCGGTTGACGCGATGGTTCTCGCTCAGCGCCACCGCCAGCAGCAGGGCGAGGGTCACCCCGGGCACTACCGTCAGCAGGATATAGAGCAGATTATTGACCAGCGACTGCCAGAAAACGCCGTCGGCAAACAGGCGGGAGAAGTTATCCAGCCCGACGTACTGCGCGCCGTCGCTGGCCATGCGGGTATCAAACAGGCTGTCATACACCGAACGCCCCAGCGGGAACCAGGTAAACAGCAGTAAAAACAGCAGGGAAGGCGACAGGATCAGCCAGGGAAGCCAGGTCTTTCTCATGGTGACGCGCATCTCGTTCAGCCATTTATCGAAGCCCGGATTGTGGGAAGCAATGACTACAGAGGCATGGCGGGGAGATGACGGTTTGATGAAGCAACGGGGAAAACGCCGGGCGAGCGGGCCGCCCGGCGGGAGAGAATCATCAGAAGTCGGCTTTCAGCACCGCGCGGTAGCGGGCTTTGCCTTCGCGAACGTGCTTCAGCGCTTCGTTAATTTGCGACATCGGGAACAGCTCGGTGGTCGGAGCCACTTTGCTGCGCCCGGCAAACTTCATCAGCGTGCGCAGTTCGGACGGATTACCGGTCGCCGAGCCGGAGATGCTGCGGTCGCCGCCGATCAGGGTAAAGGCCGGCACCGGGAACGGCTTCATCACCGCGCCGACGGTATGGAAGTTGCCGCCGTAAGCCAGGGCTTCGAAGTACGGCTGCCAGTCGAGGTCCACCGCCACGGTGTTGATGATCAGGTCGAACTGACCGGCCAGCGCTTTTAAGGCTTCCGGATCGCGGCTGTTGACCACGCGATCGGCGCCCATCGCCAGCACTTCCTGCTCTTTGGCCGGGTTGGAGCTGAAGGCGGTCACTTCCGCGCCCATCGCCCGCAGCAGCTTAATGGCGATATGGCCGAGGCCGCCGATGCCGATCACCCCGACGCGGCTGGTGGCGGTGACGTGGTGGGTCAGCAGCGGTTTAAAGACGGTGATGCCGCCGCACAGCATCGGGCCGGCGGACGCCAGATCGATGCTCTCCGGCAGGGGGATCACCCACTGCCAGTCGGCGCGCAGCTTATTGGCGAAGCCGCCGCGGTTGAGAATGGTCGGCACCGAGCCTTCCAGACAGTTGATCTGGTTGCCGCTGATGCAGGCGTCGCAATGGCCGCAGCTGCGCGCCGTCCAGCCGATGCCGACCTTCTGGCCAATCTTCAGCCCTTTATCCTGCGCCGCGCTGCCCAGCGCCGCCACCCGGCCAATCACCTCGTGACCGGCCACCAGCGGGTAGCTCGACATCCCCCATTCGTTGTCGATCATCGACAGGTCTGAATGGCAGATCCCGCAGTATTCCACTTCAACTTCGACATCTTCCGGCTGTAGCTCGCCGGCATCGTATTCCCACAGCGACAGATCGGCGCCCGCTTCTTTGGCGGCGTAGCTTTTAATGATGGTCATGTTCATTTCCTTGGGGTTGGCGTGATAACCCAGAAAGTGTAGAGCATGGTATTCCCAGGCGCTTGGCAATCGGAGGGGTCGCGAAGCGGGCGGACCAGCCGCCCGTTAAGGTCAGCGGCTGGCCAGCGGCCACTGATTAAGGCGGATGCCGCGCTGCGGGGCGTTCTCGGCAAAATCATCCAGCACCGCCCGCACGTCCGGGTCGAGATAGCCGACGCTGTCGTGCTCGACGATCACCACGCTCTTTTCCGGAATCTTCGCCAGCAGGGCCAGCAGATGCGGATTGTGCATAAAGGTCAGATTCTGCTGGATGCGCAGCACGTAGTGGTCATCGTAGCGCGCCAGCTGCAGCGAGTGGCGATGGCTGCGCCAGAGACTGAATGCCATCTGGGTGGCAAGACCAATCCCGATCCCCGCCAGCATGCCGCAGGCGATAATCCCGCCGATGGTGGCGAGGAACGGGACGTACTGCGCCGCCCCCTGGCGGAACTGCTCGATGAACAGCCGCGGGGTCGCCAGCTTATAGCCGGTATAGAGCAGCACGGCGGCGAGGCTGGCGAGCGGGATTAAGGTTAGCAGGCCGCTGAACCACAGGCCGCAGATCAGCAGCAGCACGCCGTGGATAAAGATCGACAGTTTGCTCTGCGCGCCATTGCTGACGTTCACCGAGCTGCGGACGATCACCGCGGTGATCGGCATCGCCCCCAGCACGCCGGAGAGCAGATTGCCCACGCCCTGGGCGACCATTTCACGGTTCGGCGAAGGCGGCGGATTTTGCGGGCGCAGCTTTTTCAGCGCCTCCTGGCTGAGCAGGGTTTCGAGGCTGGCGACCAGCGCCAGGGTCACCGCCACCACCCACACCGACGGATTGCGCCACGCGCTCCATGCGGGAGACTCCAGCTCGCCCAGCAGGTCGCCGAGGCTGCCGAACGCCGGCAGGGTAATACGCGGTAGGGCGGCCAGCTGCTGCGGCGCAAAATGGGTCAGCAGCAGGGTGGTCACGCAGCCGAGCAGGACGGCGATCAGCGGCCCGGGGATCCAGCGCAGGCTCTTCACCCGGCGAATAAGCGGCGAGCCCCACAGCCAGAGCACCAGCAGACCGCCCGCGGCGACGGCGATAGCACTGAGGGAGAAGGTGGCGTTACCCTTCACGATATCAACGAGCCCGGTCTCTTCTGCGCTGCCGAGCGCGACGGGGATCTGCTGAATAATCAGCAGGATGCCGATCGCCGCCAGCATGCCTTTGATGACGCTGGCGGGAACCAGCGAGATAAAGCGCCCGGCCCGCAGGATGCCGAACAGCAGCTGCAGCACGCCGGCCAGCGCCAGCGCCATCAGGAAGAGGGAGAAGGAACCCAGGGATTCAATAGCGGCGACGACGATGGTGACCAGTCCGGCGGCGGGGCCGCTGACGGCGAAGCGGGAGGGGCTGAGGGCAGTGACGACCAGGCCGCCGATGATGCCGGTCAGCAGGCCGACGAAGGGCGGTAAGCCGCTGGCCTGGGCGATGCCGAGGCACAGCGGCAGGGCGACAAGGAAGACGACGATGCCGGCGAGAGAGTCCTGACGAAGCGTGTTCATGGGGCGTGCTCCTGCGGTGAGAGGTGTTCGACGAGGGTGGTTAAATGGCCGGAAGCCAGATCGTAGACGCAGCCGTGCAGGCTGAGCGGTCGCCCGCTGGCGAGCACCGTCTGCACCGGTTCACTCTCCAGCAGAGGGGCGAACTGGGCGCGAACGTTGGCTTCCACCAGGGCGTCCAGCGCATGGCGAGAGCGCTCCGCGTTGGCGCTGGCGCTGGTGCTGGCGCCGGGGGAGGCCGCAACACAACAGTCATCGGCGATCTGCGCAATTTCGTGATGCAGGGTGTGGCGCAGCTGGCCGATGCGGCGAGCCAGCGCCGAGGATTCCTGCGCCAGCGGCAGAGTGGGCAGGGAGAGCGCCGCCTGCACCCCGCCGCAGCCGTAGTGGCCGCAGAGCACCACCCGCTCCACCTCAAGGTAGTCGAGGGCATACTGCAGGACGCTCATGACGTTGTCGTCGGCGGGATCGAGCATGTTGGCGATATTGCGGTGGACAAAGAGCTCGCCGGGCTGGCTGCCGGTGAGCACCTCGGCGGGCACGCGGCTGTCGGAGCAGCCGATCCACAGCGAGTGGGGCCGCTGCCCGTCGACCCATTTTTCGAAATAGTCCGGATCATGCTGACACTTCTGCAGCGCCCAGCTGCGGTTGCGGGCCAGCAAAGGTTTTAACGTCGTCACAAGTATTCTCCTGAGTTAATTCATCGAGTGAATATGTCCATCAAGACTCGTACAGCGACTAGTAAAAATAGTGTTTACCGGAACCCTTCACGCCTGAGGAAAATCCTGGATTAAACGGCAAAAAGAAAACTTTTCATTAATGTAAAGTTATAAAAATATTGATGAAATTAATATTTGACTGCGGAGTGGGTGAGTAATAAAAAGGCATTGATTAAAACTTTCTGGAATATATGGGAATGCGGGTGGGTGGGGTGGGGGGAATAGTTGGGGAGTGGATATTGGGGATGGGTGGGTTGAGTGATTCGGGTGAGAATGGTGTGAGAAAAAATAGAGATGACTTTGAGTGAAGTTTGGGGGGCAAGGGGAAAGGGGAGTGGCTGGCAGGTGGTGCTGGGGTTGTGGGGGTTGTGAGAGGAGGGTTGCTGATGGCAGTCGCGCCCCGGAACGGCGGTAAAAGCTGACGCCGCGCAGGATAGCGCTGTTTTTTTCAACACTTAGCGCAATGACGACACGCTGTCGCTTGCATGACCGCCGCCGACAGGTATAATCCAGAACGTTTCCGCATCCCCTTCAGTGCCGAAGTGGCGAAATCGGTAGACGCAGTTGATTCAAAATCAACCGTAGAAATACGTGCCGGTTCGAGTCCGGCCTTCGGCACCATTAGTACTTCCAAGACCATCCGAGAAAGTCCAATTATCCCTTAAAAATCAATGCTTGCAGCGATTTTTACGTCCTGAGTCGTCCGAGGTTGTCCGTTGAAATCCGGATGTCATTGGGGGCATAATTGGGGGCATCTTAACTTCGATTAGAAATGTGCCCCCAAAATGAAGCTCAACGCCAGGCAGGTAGAGACCGCAAAGCCCAAAGACAAAACCTACAAAATGGCTGATGGCGGCGGTTTGTATCTCGAAGTTTCGGCTAAGGGGTCTAAATACTGGCGCATGAAATACAGACGCCCCTCTGACAAAAAAGAGGATCGCCTTGCTTTTGGTGTTTGGCCAACTGTGACGCTTGCTCAGGCAAGAACCAAGCGCGACGAAGCTAAAAAGCTGTTAGTACAGGGCATTGACCCAAAAGCCGAACAGAAAGAAGCTCAGGCCGAGAATTCGGGGGCATATACTTTCGAAACAATTGCTCGCGAATGGCATGCCAGTAACAAGCGATGGAGTGAAGACCATCGATCGCGCGTTCTTCGCTATCTTGAGCTTTATATCTTCCCTCATATCGGTTCGTCCGACATTCGCCAGCTCAAAACCAGCCACCTGTTAGCCCCGATTAAAAAAGTTGATGCCAGTGGCAAACATGACGTCGCGCAGCGTCTTCAGCAGCGTGTAACGGCCATTATGCGCTATGCCGTTCAGAACGATTACATAGACTCAAACCCGGCCAGTGATATGGCTGGTGCTTTATCAACAACCAAAGCAAGACACTATCCAGCTTTACCCTCTAGCCGTTTCCCTGAATTTCTTGCTCGTCTGGCGGCATATCGTGGTCGTGTAATGACACGGATCGCCGTAGAGCTTTCATTGCTCACTTTTGTACGTTCCAGTGAACTCCGTTTTGCACGTTGGGATGAATTCGATTTTGCTAAATCTCTTTGGCGTATACCTGCAAAGCGTGAAGAAATTAAAGGCGTACGTTACTCCTACCGCGGCATGAAGATGAAAGAGGAACATATAGTTCCGCTTAGTCGACAAGCTATAGTGTTGTTAGAGCAGCTTAAGCAAATCAGTGGTGATAAAGAGCTACTTTTTCCGGGAGATCACGACGCAACGAAGGTCATGAGTGAAAACACAGTAAACGGTGCGTTGCGTGCTATGGGCTATGATACGAAAACAGAGGTCTGTGGGCATGGATTCAGGACGATGGCGCGCGGCGCGCTGGGGGAATCGGGTTTATGGAGTGATGATGCTATAGAACGCCAACTGAGTCATTCAGAGCGTAATAATGTACGTGCAGCATATATTCACACTTCTGAACATTTAGATGAACGCCGTTTAATGGTGCAATGGTGGGCTGATTATCTCAAATCAAATGAAGGCAAAATAGTCACACCTTATGAATTTGCCAAAATAAGAAAAAGCTGATAGCAGAAATAAACGCCTCTACAAAAAGAAGGCGTTTATTTATATTAAAATATTGAATCATAATCTTCCAGTAGCAACTTTTTTTCGTACTTCCTCTTTCCAATTACCACTGTGGATTATTCTATCAAAATTACTTCCTGCTCTTCCTGATAACAAATCAATTCGAGATAGTTTGCTGATTTCATCCCAGTCGTCATAGAGAATATATATCGCATTGCCATATTCTATGTTCTCAAAAACAACCAGATCGTCCTCTAGCATAGCTCCAATGTAATTACTGAACGTACTATTTCCAGTAACAATTTTTTTAGGTTCAAGGCTCATGAAGAACTCATATCTATTTTCAGCAACGGCTTTCTTATCGTCAGTTATGTTTTTTCCTTTGAAAATTCTTGCTAAAATTTCTTCTTTGCTACCTGGCGGAAATATGTCCCATGAGACTATAAGTGTATCAGCATAAGTAGATATAGGTTTATCAGCATTCTCAACGCCACATTTACCGAGATTTTCTTGAAGAAGATTTAGATCAAATAGCAACTCATCATCAAACTTATTTGAATTTTTTTCTAAAATTCTAGTTGCTCTGAAATTAAATATAAAATAGCTGTCCGAGGACTTCTTGTGATTAATTTCAATTGCTATAAGTTTTGGTGGGATTATGTCTCTGGGGTATTTATCGTGAGGTAATCTAACAGTATGTGTACCGTTAGAGCTATCCCCCCAGTTAGGTGACTCAATTTCGGTATAGTGAGTTTCTTTTGGGAGGTCTTTTCTGATGACTTCCTCGCCGAAAACATTTTTAAATGAATATTTACCTTGCAATGGATCAGGAATGATCGATGCCTCATATTTAATAACATCATTATCAAAATATATTCCGAGATGCTCTAACATTCCATTTTTTAATTGATTCTCTGTAAATGCGATCGAAGTGCCAGCAACGACTGTATTGCCAAGCCTTCTTAACTTGCTATGAATGTTTTTAGGTATAACACGTATATTCTTCTTCATTTTTACCTCATACTTGGTCATCGATGTCTCTTTGCTCACGCTTGTTATGTAAATCATTGATGAACATAACATTTGCAAGTATTACGCTAACTACCGCCTCAATCTGCATATAGGAAATAGCAATAATTAATGCTAAAGATGTATTTTTTATTACTTCTTGGCTCTCTAAATAAAGATGACTTTTGAAAAATACAAGTTTAACTAAATATACTACAAGTAAAGTGATCATAACGAAAGATGACTTTAGAACACTTCCAACTATTGCCTCTAACCTTCTTGTATCTTCCAGCTGTTCGGTGAAATCAACAGTTTCTATAGTTTTGGGGTTAACGATACGCTGTAAAGCATTTGGGTAAAGAAACGCTAACCAAATTCCCATAATAGTAAAAACCATTCCAGAAACTGATACGAGAAGAGTGCAATAGTTAGCAAAATCGTTATACACATAATTAATATTAGATGGTGAAATGATTATCAGCGATATACAGAATATCGCTAAGTATATCCATGTGTATTTGAAGATGCCTACTATAGCTTTCAACATTCAATCCTCTCCAGATGCTTTATTTATTCTTGATTGAGATTGTAAAGCTTTTGATTCTTTTAATATAGGAGAAATGAATTCTTTTCTTTTGTGTGATATTTGTTCGTAAATATATGCGGCTGAATACGTTGAATAATCTTCGGAAGGAACATTGAGAATATCACGCATTCTATATTTATCTACCCAAGTTATTCCCTTATCCGTAGCAAACCCGACATTGTCCCAAAGTCGTTTCTCTCTATCCTCAGAAGAATACTTTTCGATGATTTCTTTAACTTCATTCAAGGACGGTTTCGCTTCTGCCTTAATTTCAATCTGTCTTGTTCTGGTGTTTTTCTTTCCGGAGACAAATGGGACGAGAGTACTAAAGGTCTTTAGCCAATCAGCTCGTGCATCATTTGGGTTTATGATAATAGTTTCTCTACGAACTATGTGCGTGATTTTTGGTATCAATTTGCCTAACTCAGTATGCGTGGTTTCTAAGCTTCGGAGCTTCATATCAAATCTGTACATATATTTATATAAATCATCGTCATCAGTATTAGATAATCTTATATAACCTTTCTCGGTTTTGTTCTTAACTCTTTTGCTATGTTTAACTCTATTTGTAATAGATGAATGTACATAGTCTTGAAATAGTTCAGAATCACAAATTGAATGATCAAATTTAATCGACACTATAGTTTCAAGCTCAGGGATAACCCAATAAAAGCATGGTCGACCCCAGATAACTTTTTTCCCTCTGTAGCTATTTGTATATTTAACTACAGATGAGCTTCCAATCTCACCATCTTCACTCGCACCTAATAAAGAACCGGTACTATCAGTATCAGATTTCCAAAGCATGATTAAGAAATCACCAGTATTTTCATCTTTATAGATATCTTTGCAGTAACACTTTGATCTGTTTGGCTTTTCTTTTGGGTCCCATGGTATCGTAAGTGCAAGTGACTTCGTTCCTACCCAATCCTGTATGAGGTCAAAGGTTTCGCTAAGTTCTAAACCATAGGTATTGTTATCATTTACTTTGTATAAACCGCACTTATTAACCTTGAAAAAATTGAGATGCCCTATATTCATGCTTTTTCCTTAACTTCTTATCTTTGGATATGGACCACGAACAAAAATTAAGCTTACTCCCATTGACTTAGCACAGGCAACGTCTTCTCCCTAGAGTTTGATCGGTTTAACGTTAAATATTGAGGGAGTATGTGAGCATTTTTCGTTTCTTTTTGAATGGAGGGATCTTAAGGGTTTTGTTGAATAAATCGAACTTTTGCTGAGTTGAAGGATCAGATCACGTATCTTCCCGACAACGCAGACCGTTCCGTGGCAAAGCAAAAGTTCAAAATCACCAACTGGCCCACCTACAATAAAGCCCTCATCAACCGTGGCTCCATAACTTTCTGGCTGGATGATGAAGCTATTCAGGCCTGGTATGAGTCAGCAACACCTTCTTCACGAGGCAGACCTCAGCGCTATTCTGACCTTGCCATCACGACTGTGCTGGTCATTAAACGCGTATTCAGGCTGACCCTGCGCGCTGCGCAGGGCTTTATTGATTCCATTTTTTCTCTGATGAACGTTCCGCTACGCTGCCCGGATTACAGCTGTGTCAGCAGGCGGGCAAAGTCGGTTAATATCAGTTTCAAAACGCCCACCCGGGGTGAAATCGCACACCTGGTAATTGATTCCACCGGGCTGAAGGTCTTCGGTGAAGGCGAGTGGAAAGTCAAAAAGCATGGCCAGGAACGCCGTCGTATATGGCGTAAGCTGCATCTGGCAGTTGACAGTAAAACACATGAAATCATCTGCGCTGACCTGTCGCTGAACAACGTTACGGACTCAGAGGCCTTCCCCGGGTTAATCCGGCAAACCCACCGGAAAATCAGGTCAGCCGCCGCCGATGGAGCTTACGATACCCGGCTCTGTCACGATGAACTGCGGCGTAAGAAAATCAGCGCGCTTATCCCGCCCCGAAAAGGTGCGGGTTACTGGCCCGGTGAATATGCAGACCGTAACCGTGCAGTGGCTAATCAGCGAATGACCGGGAGTAATGCGCGGTGGAAATGGACAACAGATTACAACCGTCGCTCGATAGCGGAAACGGCGATGTACCGGGTAAAACAGCTGTTCGGGGGTTCACTGACGCTGCGTGACTACGATGGTCAGGTTGCGGAGGCTATGGCCCTGGTACGAGCGCTGAACAAAATGACGAAAGCAGGTATGCCTGAAAGCGTGCGTATTGCCTGAAAACACAACCCGCTACGGGGGAGACTTACCCGAAATCTGATTTATTCAACAAAGCCGATCTTAAGCAGAATAATAGTTAACTAATTATCCTCATGGCTTAGCGTGCAATGCTCTCCCCCGTCACGCCTGTCAGAGTCGTAGGGAGGTGATATTTATGTTGGCGCATTTATGGTCACAGGTCGCGACAGGTATACATCATGCGAATGAAAAGATAGTAGGTGTGTGGCTTCAGAAGCTACACCATCAACACCGAAATGACGGATTTATCCCATCCTCTGGGCAGCCTTCTCTTACCCCTAACCTGACCGCCTCAAAGGCACGCCACACCCTCGAACCTCTCCGTTCGACCCATCGCTCCACCTGCGAACCCACGCAGCGCAGCGACGCGCTCAGGCCACGAAATTAAATATCATTAAATAAATACTTTACCGCTGGCGCGCAGTGCTTTCCCCGCCTCGCCTGCCCGCTTCGTGGGGCGGTTTTCATGCAGGTACATCGGGGGGCTCAGGCCGCGCCGGGACAGGGGCCGGACAGGAATAACAAGGCGAGGAAACGCATGCAAAACCATGCACCCTGTGGATGCATGGCTTAATTCGGGAAAAATAGCAGTATTTTCGGGGATTTTTTGCGGAGCTACTTACTGGCCAGTTCCGTGCGCCGGCGGGCATAAATCAGGCTCTGTGCGGGGGTGTATTTTTCCTGATTATCCACCCGCGAAGCCGCGTCAGGCCTGAATCCGATGGCCGTTAAAATATCGCTGTCTTCTGCCGCATAATTAATTTCTTCACCGGTACTCAGCCACACTGACAGCGCTTCGCGCAGGTAATGCGCCGAACGGTCGAGCGCATGGCCGGTCAGGAGTGCGGGCTGCTGACTGAGTCCCATCAGCTCCGGGGCGAGCGTGGCGGCCAGCTCTGTCCCGTGCGCCTGCATAAAGTCATTCAGCCGGTTGCGGATACTGATGCGTTGCACCGCTTCATGGGAGCGGATATAGCGCCCGGCGGCCTGATTTATCTCCCATTTTTTGACATCGATAATGTCGCGCAGTTCCTGCATAATTGCCGGGATACGGTCATCCCCGGCCAGCACCTGTTCCTGATATTCCTGCTCTGCGGCCGCCAGTTCGGCTTTACGGTTCAGCCAGGCGGTTTCGTTCTTCTGACAGGCTTCAAAAGCCTGCTGTAGCGTAAGGGTGGTCATGGTCAGTTCTCCCCTGATTAATGACGGTATGGCGAGCTGTAGCAGCCCTGCACGTTACGGGGTGCCGGGGGTGTGACCGGCTCCGCGACAGGCGGCGCTTTCTCCGCCGGGGGCCGGATAACCTCGTCGATGGCTTCAGTGGTGCGGAACGTCGCCGAGCACTCAATATTGGTGCACTGGTGATAGCGCTGTTTGACGTTCTCCGACAGATAGCGGGAGGTGCGGGCATGCGCCGACTTTTTGCAGAACGGACAGTGCATCATGGCAGCAGCCCCCGCGCTTTCAGGTCAGCCTCGCGCTGACGGATTTTCTCCTGCCAGACCTTACGCTCGCCGGGCGTGCTGGCGGCGTCGTGGTCCATATGCGCAAGCGCGACGGCCGGGAAGCCGGTCAGGGAGAGCACCGGCTCATCGGCTGGCGTGACGGAGAAGGCGCTCACTTTCCCGGTCAGGAAGGTCACCACCTGATGCATGACCTCTTTCTCCGGCTCGGTGTACCCCTGATGGCCGGTGGTGTTGGCGAGCGGGTTTGCCATCACCTCCGCTTTCAGCACCATCGCCCGGACCAGTGGCCCGAGGGTGTCATTCAGCGCGCGGTTAAGCTCTTCCTCAGCGTATTTACTCAGCACAGCATGATGCGCCTGGCGGAATGCCCGCGCGGTGCTGTTGCAGGTGGCTTTCAGCTGGTCACGTTCAAAGGCCAGCACTTCGGTCAGGTTGTGGCATTCCTGCGCCAGCTCCCGGCGGGCCACGCGTTCGATATGGCCGCTTTTCAGCTCATCCGTCAGCATGGCGCCCCCGGCACGGAAAGCAGCACGCCAGGTGCGGGTGTCGCTGCCGTTGTCCTGCTCCAGCTCCGCTTTCTGCTCCTCTGCGCGGGTGATGGCCGTCAGGGTGTCCTCCATCAGGCGGGCCTGTTCAAGATGGGCCGCTCTGGCCTCGGCCAGTCGCTCCAGCGCCGGTTTCAGGTAATCAGGGATAAAGGTGGTGTCGGTCATGGCAGGTTTCCTCGTGGTTTCAACATGAGGTGATTCTGCCGGGGCACACACAACAACACGACCTGTTGCGGTTGTGGCAGTGCTGGCACAAACAGGACGTTAAAACCCGGCTTGCCAGAGAAAGGTCTCAGGAAAAGCATACTCACCGTTTGTTTTTTTACTGTTAACTATTCACCACTGTTCACCATAAGAAAAAATATAAGTAATACAGTAAGATAAAGGGTGAATAGTTGAGAGGGTGACTGTTCACCGTCTGTTCACCACTGTTCACCCTGGCTATTTATTAACCGCTGACCGTTTTTGAGATACTTAGAATTATTTGGGATAAATAATTAATTTAAAATTCCATTTAGTAATTAATCGCTTTGCCAACAATGGCCAATAACGGTCAATAATGGCCAATATAGGCCAGCACCTTTTTTTGATTAAAAATTAGCCTGTTGTGTGGTGAGACACCACAAAATGACTTGTTGCCCTCAGGGAAAATATTCACAAAATAGAGAGCTACCCGAGGCCGGACGGACACGACCGGCACTGTATGGACTTTATGAGGTGGCCCGATGCACACCGCTTTTTCTTCCCCGTCTTCTGCCCCTGCCGCGCCGCTGATGCCGGTCTCTGACACCGTTCAGGAGCGTTTTATTCGCCTGCCCGAAGTGATGCATCTGTGCGGGTTATCCCGCTCCACGATTTACGACCTCATCAGCCGGGAGGCTTTCCCGAAACAAATCTCCCTCGGCGGGAAAAACGTGGCGTGGGCGCAGTCGGAAATCACCGGGTGGATGGCTGACCGTATCGCTGAACGCAACCGGGGCTATGACGCATGATGATGCCCGTTCTGCAAAAAGCCCCTTTTTCTGGCTTGCTTCCCTTCGCCGTTTCCAGGTATAGTTTTCTCGCTGTCGCAAAATCGGCAGCCGGGCGTGAGAACCCGAGTTACTCAGTGGCGACACCGGACGCGCCATGCGTCTTTTTTTGTGTCTATGCCTATGTGCACCTGTTGTTTACGCATCGGTTCTTAAGCCGTTGCTGTATCTGCGTAATGGTGGCTCAGGCGGGGCAGCCTTCGGGCTGGCCGGTACCCATTGAGGCCGGTTTCTCACCCCCGTCTGGGCTACCACCCGAGCGTGAGAACTCCGGTGGTGGCGATAACCGCTACTCAATGGAGGTTGCCCTTATGGCTACGACCCTCACCCCGTCTCACCCGCAATTTGTCTTCGTGTTTGCCGCTGTCCGTCGCGCAGACCGTCAGCCCCGTATCTGTATGCTCCGCGCCGTCGCCGGAGATGAACACGCCGCACGCCTTTCCCTCGTTCGCGATTACGTCCTCTCGTTTGCCGGTCGTCTGCCGGTGGCGGAGGTGCGCGCATGAAACAGCCCGCCATCACCGTAAAAGACCTCGAATGCCTTGAGCACCTGCGTAACGTCGGCCACTTTGTCAGCGCGATGATGCAGGAGCAGGACTGCACTACCATTCGCCGCGACCCGGCGCAACAGTCGCAGCTTACCTCCGTGATTTACCTGATGACCGCCCAGCTCGACGGCGTGGTCGAACGCTGCAATCACCGCTGGTTCACCGGGGAGGGCAACGTATGAAAACGCCTCTGCCGCCCGTATTGCGTGCCGCCTTGTATCGCCGTGCCGTGGCCTGTGCCTGGCTGACCCTGTGCGAACGCCAGCACCGCTATCCTCACCTCACCCTCGACGCGCTGGAAAGCGCCATCGCTACCGAGCTGGAGGGCTTCTACCTGCGCCAGCATGGCGAGGAAAAAGGTCGTTTGATTGCCTGTGCGCTGCTGGAAGATTTGATGCAGGCCGGGCCGCTGAAAGCCGCCCCGTCGCTGTCCTTCCTCGGGCTCGCCGTGATGGATGAGCTCTGTGCCCGCCATATCACATCGCCTGTACTGCACTGAGGGAGAGAAAAACCATGAAAATGAACGTAACGGACACGGTAAAACAGGCGTGCGGCCACTGGCCGCGCATTCTCCCGGCGCTGGGGATGAAAGTGATAAAAAACCGCCATCAGGCCTGCCCGGTGTGTGGCGGCGCTGACCGGTTCCGCTTTGATGACCAGGAAGGGCGCGGCACATGGTTCTGTAATCAGTGCGGCGCCGGTGACGGCCTGAAACTGGTTGAGAAGGTGTTCGGCATATCGGCATCCGAGGCCGCCGGGAAGGTGAACGCCGTCACCGGGAATCTGCCGCCGGTAGCCCCGGAGGTGACAGCGGCCGCAGAGGCCGGAACGGAGGCCGACCGCAAAGCAGCGGCCGCGCTGGCCGTCAGACTGCTGGAGAAAACCCGCCCGGCCACCGGCAATGCCTACCTGACCCGCAAGGGCTTTGCCGGTCGTGAGTGTCTGACGCTGACAGCTTCCCACAAAACCGGCGGCGTGGCCTACCGCGCCGGTGATGTGGTAGTGCCGCTGTATGACGGGACCGGCGCGCTGGTTAACCTCCAGCTTATTAATGCTGAGGGGCTCAAGCGCACCCTGAAAGGCGGGCAGGTCAAAGGGGCATGCCATCTCATCGACGGGCAGAAACAGGCGGGAAAACGCCTGTGGATAGCGGAGGGCTATGCGACGGCGCTTACCGTGCATCACCTGACCGGGGAAACCGTCATGGTGGCGCTGTCGTCCGTGAACCTTCTTTCTCTGGCGAGCCTGGCCCGTCACAAACACCCGGCCTGTCAGATTATCCTCGCCGCCGACCGTGACCTGAACGGCACCGGCCAGACTAAAGCCGCCGCGGCCGCAGAAGCCTGTGAGGGCATTGTCGCCCTGCCGCCGGTATTTGGTGACTGGAATGATGCGGCGATGCTGAAGGGGGAGGACGCCACACGGAAGGCCATTTATGCCGCTATCCGGCCAGCGGCCCAAAGCCCCTTCGACACCATGAGCGAGGCGGAATTTACCGCCATGAGCGCCAGCGACAAAGCCTGGCGGGTACATGAGCATTACGGCGAAGCGCTGGCGGTGGATGCGAACGGCCAGCTCCTGTCCCGTTATGAAGCAGGGATATGGAAAGTCATTCAGCCGTCCAATTTCGAACGCGACGTAGCAGGGCTTTTCCAGCGCCTGCGCGCCCCGTTTTCATCGGGGAGGATTGCGTCAGTGGTGGAGACGCTGAAGCTGATTATTCCTCAGCAGGCCGCACCGGCACGCCGTCTGATTGGTTTTCGCAACGGGGTACTCGATACCCAGAGCGGCCTGTTCAGCCCGCACAGCAAATCGCACTGGCTTCGCACGCTGTGCGACGTGGATTTTACTCCGCCGGTAGAAGGGGAAACGCTGGAAACCCATGCGCCTAACTTCTGGCGCTGGCTCGATCGGGCGGCCAGTGGCAACCCGACAAAACGCGACGTGATTCTGGCCGCGCTGTTTATGGTGCTGGCGAACCGCTACGACTGGCAGCTCTTTCTCGAAGTGACCGGCCCCGGTGGCAGCGGGAAAAGTATTCTGGCCGAAATCGCCACGATGCTGGCCGGAGAGGATAACGCCACATCGGCGAATATCGACACGCTGGAAGACCCGCGTAAGCGTGCCTCCCTGATTGGCTTCTCGCTGATACGTCTGCCTGACCAGGAGAAATGGAGTGGTGACGGTGCGGGGCTCAAGGCCATCACCGGCGGCGATGCGGTGTCGGTCGACCCGAAATACCAGAACCCGTACTCAACGCATATCCCGGCGGTGATTCTGGCCGTGAACAATAACCCGATGCGCTTCACCGACCGCAGCGGCGGCGTGTCACGTCGCCGGGTGATTATCCACTTCCCGGAGCAGATAGCCCCGGAGGAGCGCGACCCGCAGCTCAGGGATAAAATCGCCCGCGAGCTGGCCGTCATCGTGCGCCAGTTAATGCAGCAGTTCAGTGACCCGATGAGTGCCCGTTCGCTGCTCCAGTCGCAGCAGAACTCCGATGAGGCGCTCAGTATTAAACGCGACGCTGACCCGACCTTTGATTTTTGCGGCTATCTGGAAATGTTACCGCAGACCAACGGGATGTTTATGGGGAATGCCAGTATCATCCCGCGTAATTACCGTAAATATCTCTATCACGCTTATCTGGCCTATATGGAGGCCAACGGCTACAGGAACGTGCTCAGCCTGAAAATGTTCGGGCTGGGACTGCCCATGATGCTGAAAGAGTACGGGATGAATTATGAGAAGCGGCACACAAAGCAGGGGATACAAACCAACCTGTCGCTGAAAGAAGAAAGCTACGGCGACTGGCTGCCGAAGTGCGACGAACCCACCGCGACTTAACCTGTCTCAGACCGGCAACAGCCGGTCTTTTTGTGTCAGCCCCTCCCTCAAGGGTGAACAATCCACTGTTCACCCTTCACCGTATGTTCACCCTGTATCACTATGAAAGTATTAATAAAAAACCAAAGGTGAACAGTGTGAACAGTTAAACCCAAAAAAACTTTTTACCCCCCCCCACCTCATCACCATCGTATTGCGGTGATGTTCGCCGGAAACAGGCCAGAGATGCGCTGAGGTGAAGAGTTGACTGTTCACTCTTCACCAACTGATCACCATCTATCATTATGATATTAAAAAGAAAAATAAGGAGGTGAACAGTGTGAACAGTTAAATGCAAAAAAACTTTTTTATGGTATTTGAGTTCCGGTTAGGATCCGGGTTTCGGATCCTAACCGAATGGGGCATTAGTCTTTAATTAGATAGTAATATCAAACAGCTAAGTTTGATATGGTCGCAAAAATGGTTGGGGGCACAAAAGGGGGCATATAATTTATGATTTATATATTATCTGTTTAATTTCATTAAGTTACGACATAATTTGAGTCCGGCCTTCGCACCATCGGAACATCAATAGACGTCGACGGACGTCTTTTTTGTGCCTGAAATCCGCGCTACGCAAGGCTTTTCGCGATTCTCCTTTCAACAGAAGTCAATCTGAGTCAACCTGTAAGTATCCCGGCAAAACGAACCATTCACTTTTAGAGATCTTCCGACATACTGATTATGTCCCCAGAGGAGATCGCTATGCGCAAGATCCGATTCACTGAACACCAGATCATCGCCGTATTGAAGTCCGTCGAAGCTGAACGTACCGTCAAGGATGTTTGCCGTGAGGCCGCTATTTCGGAAGCCAGCTATTACAACTGGAAGGCAAAGCATGGCGGGATGGAAGCGGTCGATATTAAAAAAATCAAAGATCTGGAAGACGAGAATCGGAGGCTTAAACAGATGTTTGCTGATCTCAGTCTTGAGTGCCGGGCACTGAAAGACGTCATCGAAAAAAAGCTTTAAAACCAGCGATAAAGCGTGAACTCGTCAGCTATCTGACGACGCAATTTGCCATAAGTTTACGCCAGGCCTGCAGGACGTTATCGCTGAGCAGGACGGTGTATTTTTATTAGCCCGATACCCGGCGTGATGAACCCGAGATCCACGCGCTGACTGAACTGGCAGAACGCTATCCGCGCTACGGTTTTAAGAAGCTGTTCCAGCTGCTGCGCAGGCAGGGCAATACCTGGAACCATAAATGTGTTCACCGGATTTATTGCCTGCTGAAACTGAATTTTCGTCGCAAGGGAAAACAGCGGCTGCCAGTGCGTAATTCAGCACCCCTGGCGACACCGCAAGCGTTAAACCAGAGCTGGCCCATCGATTTTATGTACGACGCGTTGGTCTGCGGCAGACGCTTCCGGACCTTCAATGTGGTGGACGATTTTAACCGTGAAGCACTGGCGATAGAAATCAACCGGAATATCCCGGCTCAGCGAATCATCCGGGTGCTGGACAGGATCGTGGCAAACCGCGGCTATCCGCTGAAAATGCGGATGGACAACGGGCCAGAACTGGTCTCGCGGGCACTGGCACAATGGGCCGAAGAACATGGCGTGCAGCTCGAATTTATTAAACCGGGTAAACCTACACAAAATGCTTTTATCGAACGGTTCAACCGGACATACCGGACAGAAATTCTGGATTTTTACCTGTTCAGAACACTGAATGAAGCACGGGAAATTACCGAGCGCTGGCTGATAGAATATAACAACGAGCGGCCTCATGAGTCCCTGAACAACCTGACGCCGGAAGAGTACCGGCTGATGGCTGAAAAACCGGAACTCTCAAAAAGTGCGTGGAACTAAAACAGGTGTGCTTAAAGTGGTATCGACATTACTGTCGTAACGGATAAAAGCTTTAATACCCAAAACGTCAGTTATGAAAAGCGCAAAGCAAAACAGCAGCGCCTTAATGATGCAGTGGAAAAACTAAATGCGCTGGGCATTGTGACTATGTTGGTCAACCGTGTTCACAGTAAAATCGTGATTGGTGATGAAGGGCTGCTGTGCATAGGATCGTTCAACTGGTTTAGCGCTACGCGTGATGAGAAGTACAAACGATACGATACGTCGATGGTATACCGTGGCGAAAGCTTACAAGCGGAAATTAAAACGATTTATTCCAGCCTGGAGCAGCGGAAGTTATAGGGGCTTATCGCAATGCAGGTATCGAATGTGTTGAATTAATTTAGCGCTACTCAAGGAGGTATAGCTTCAAGATACTATGCCTCCAAACCATGCGGTTGCATTTGGATGGCTTGTTTGGCGAGGGTGGTTTAAATAATCAGTTGAACTCAGAAAAGGCCACTTTTTTGAATGGCCTTTAGTCTAAGGGGAATTTATGCCGTTGCCCTGTGGTTCCAGGAATCTTTGTAAATGATATTCCCATCGCAATGTTTCCAGGTGATGGCCTCATACCTTAACTGAATCGTCTCGCTGTGCGTACCTGTACCAGAATCAGGAAATAAGTTGGGGGTAATTCCGGTTACTTTTACATTCTCTAATGTAATATTAAAATATTCGCTTTCAACACCTGCATCAAGGATCTGATACATCTTTATGGTTGCCGACTTTAATGTTTGGTTCTCACTCAGCGCTTTGTATAAAAGGGGCGTTGTTTTATCAAAATCTTTCTGTACCGTAATAGGCGTATGTACTCTGGTTCCTGTTAATCTCCCGGTGTTTCCATCCACAGGAATGGATAGGTGGTGCGTTACCGCTTTTAATTCAATAGCGCCAATACGCCCTGTAACGAGAGAACTACCCGTTATAGGGGAGCCGTTTGTATCGGTTAGCCAAAGATATGCTGGATTTGACATGATTATTCCTTATCTCTATTTATAAATGAAGGTAAACAAAACATTATAATGACCCATAAAAACAGACCAATAACCTTAACCGGCCACGGGTCAAGTAAGGCTATGCAAACAATAGCGCCAATAATTAATAGTGGGCCTGATAGTAAATTAAAAATACCGCTTAACACACCTATCTTTGTTCCCAGTAATCTATTCAATGCAATGGCGATGATATAAGCGCTACCGATTATAATCGTCACTGCGATTATTTTATTCTGCCAGTTATTAAACTCAGTCAGGCAAATAAAGCATGTGGTAATAATATAGGTGCAGAGAACTATATCGACGAGTGGCGTGATGATTTTTTTCATATCACCCAGCCTTAGCATTCGTATTTAAATGATCTTCCACTCTTTTCATAATCTTGTCGAATACGGGGTTGCCCTCGGTGTACCCTGCATGGATGGCATCCACAAAAGGTTGTACCGCATCGGCAAATAAGAAATAAAGCAGATCATAATCGCGGGGTCTTAACAACGAGTATACCTCGGGCTCTTCATTCCTGAGTTTATCAGACGTCCTGATGGATCGCTCTGCCATTCCACCAAACAAGAGGATAGTACTTAAAAAGGCTATTGGATTCCCTTTCCCCTTAAATACTACATAAGTAAATGACGTTTTTTCTATAACGGCTTTAGCGATGTTCGATGCGATAATATTCGTAGAGATTCTACCCACGATAGAGGTAACTACACTTCTGTATATTCTATCTTGTTCTGATTCGGATAGATATTTATTAAATAACTGAAAGATTAATTTAACTGCATTAACGATATTTTCATAGTTAAGAATGTCATGTCTTATCGCGGTCATCATACGGATTCTTTCTGTTTCACGTTCATATCTTGTATCCGTATCAAAGATACCGTAAATCAGATAACCATAATCTAAAGGAACAGATAATCCACCATTGATAAGCCCTGTAACTGTATCAGGAGAGATAATGATGTTATATAACTTCCGCGCTATCCCTTCTATGTCTGCCATATAGCTATCCTATGTTTAAATAAATGACTGAGGATGTACATCATTTTTGCAAGAAATAATCGATGGTAATTTACAAGAGAATAAGTAACTTGATAAGTGTTACTATAACCTAATTGTTACAAATTGTATTGCAAAATGATTTTGAACCATTGATTTAAATAAGGCTTAAAACAGCATAGTATATCACTTTACGGTTGATTATTATGATGAATTATCTTGGTGTGAGATGTATTAATTTAATAAATAATAAAGCGCATATAAGTATTCGATAAGTGATTGGATACGCAAAAAATTTGGATGTTAAAATTATTGGTTTATATGTATTTGCTCTGACTTGTTCATGGCAGAAACGGGTTATGACTCATGAACAGGCGGTTTATGTGAACACATCGACAGCATCATGTTGTGCCGTCGATATCCTTCACGAGCAAACATTGACGGATTCACCAGAGTGATATCCGCTTCCGGCGTGAGAGCGGGGGCTACAGCCGATTCTTTGAAAATAAATAAAAGCAGGGCTAATACCAATCGTTTCATTACGTCCTGCCGCGAACTACGGCGGGGGAATAGCGATTGGTTTGCGTTATGGCGTGACGACCGCGGAATTGACGATGAGACGTGGGTAGAGGGTGTGAAACGTGGTAACTTCCGTTTGCATCCGGGTACGGTTTCCGAGGGTTGTATTACTATCGCCCATAATTCTGATTTTGCCATGATCCGGAATGCGCTTATGAATACATCGTTAGTACAGGTTCCCTGCATCCGTTCCCTGATGGCTCGCGGTTGGGTGGAGGTTGTTGCCAGTGGCTCTAATAACGCTTGCCCGTAAAATCAGTAAGATTATTTATTTTATATTGCTGTTTTTGGTTCTGGGACGTGCACTTCCAAGGCCGGAAATCTATCTCGATTATGATATCGCAAGGGATATTTGCCACTTCTTGTTCGGGAGTGTGAACGCCGATACGATGTATGACACTTTCTTTTATATATCACTGATAATAGTAATATTCCTTTCAGCTGTACTCTACATTATTACATTGCAGCTAATTTCAACGATAAGGAGCAAATGAGATGCCAATTCCTCCGTATATGTGTCTTAAAGACGATGGTGGCGCAGACACGAAAGGAGCTGTTGATGTTCAGGAGCGAGAAGGCAGCATCGAAACCCGCTTATCACCATCCCCCCTTACCCCCTGAACACCTCCCGCCGGTGCCATGCCACAAACCCCTCCTGGGGATAACATTCTTTCCCCTGCGGCAAGGTAATCGGCTTACCATCAAAATCCCAGAACAGCCTGCCAACGATGCCTCCGCCGTTCACCGCTGGCGAAACCTGGATGCGCATATCCTCATCCAGACCAATGGATCCTTTATCAAAAGCCTTATGGTGAATCGCGCAGAGCGCCAGGCCGTTAGGGATTTCGCATGGGCCGCCGTGCTGCTTCCATTTGATATGGGCCGCTTCCAGGGCGACGGAGGTATTATCATGGCGCATATTGAAGCCGCAGATCGCGCACTCATAGTTATAGGCGCGCAGCACCTGCTGGCGAAAATGCGGGTCGCGCTCTTTGCGGATCTGCAGCAGATCAAACCCCATCTCTTCTGCCAGTTCTTCCTGAATACTCTCCGGAAAGTGCGCCTCGAGGATCTGATGGGCGAGGGTATTGATCAGCCTCTTATTTCTGTTGAGTAACGCAAAATGCGGCTCATCGAAGCCGCCGGCGACGTGACAGAGCTCCAGCTCTTTGCCGGGCGGCTTTCGGCTGCCCTGGATTGAGCACTGCTCGCTGTTGTGCAGCTCCCAGAAGCCGTCGCCTTTCAGGCGCCAGAACGGCATGTCCGGCCGGTACTGGCGGCGCTGTGGGCCAAAGCGTTCCAGCAGGCTATGCAGCTCATCGCGTATCTCCGAGGCGTAGTCGAACATCCGCGCATGGCCGCGCTGGTACTGGGAAAGGACGTACAGCAGTAACAGTGGCTTATGCGGCGCACGCTGTTCGCCTTTGCGCCAGATAGTGATGTTCTCGATCGCGTGTTGCAGGGTCGTGCTGGAGGGCATAGCGTTACATTGGCAGCTAAATAAATGCGATGATGCTCGCAAAATCCTTGCCGATCAACCCACCAGATGCGGCGATTCTACGTGGATCGCTATTTAACTATCACTGCTAGTTATTTGTTCGAAAAGCCCATAGCTTTCTATTTATACTCAAGCTTCGCGCCATCAGATAGCTATGTCTTATGAAAAAACTACCGGACCATTTATCCAGGGAATGCATCATCGCTGCCATTCGCGCTTACGATGCAGGCGTTGCGCATCAGTTTAAAAGCGCGCGTCTGTACGAGATCGAGTTTGAGGGGCGTCGGTATCCTTCAAAAGCCATCGTCGGGTTAGCGGCCACGCTTGCCACGGGAACGGAATTTACCCCGGCGGATTTCAGCGGAGGGATTAAATCCAAATGCGTGCGTCTGTTACTGGATCAAGGATTTACGATCGCGTCGCAGGGCGCTGGCGATGACGAGGTTGCGCTTTTCCCCGATGAGGGACAGACGACTATGGAGTTCGTGGAAGGGGCGGCGATGCAGGTGGTGGTCAATCGCTATGAGCGCGACCGTCAGGCTCGTCAGGCGGCGCTTCGCCTGCATGGCTGCCGGTGTCAGGTATGCGGTCTGGATATGGCCAGCCGCTATGGCGAAATCGGCCAGGGTTTTATCCATATCCACCATCTCATTCCGCTGGCCGGGATCAAGCAGGACTACCGTCTGAACCCTGAAACCGATCTGATCCCGGTATGTCCCAATTGCCATGCAATGCTGCACCGGCGAGATCCGCCGTTTACTCCCGAAGAGCTGAAGGCCCGGCTGCGCCCCGCAGACTGACATCCTACAGCGCTCGCTTTAATTACATCACACACAGCACAAACCCCACGCTACCTCACCGGTAGCGTGGGCCAGCTTTCTCTTACTTATCCCGCGTCTCGCCAGCCTCCCAGCTATAGCTCCCATCGGCCGCTAACCTATCGCCCAGTTCCTGATACTCGAACTGATAAAACTCAGCCTGGGTGCCGTACCCGGCGTAGTCTACCGCCGCCAGGCCGACGAACGCCCCGGTAAAGAACCCGCCGTAGCTCTGCAACACATAGTCATCGGACAGTACCGCGGCATCCAGCTGGACCGGGATCTCGGTGAACGTCACGCCATCGAAGCTGTATTCATAGCTGTAGGTCTGCTTGCGGACTTTAGTCCGGAACCAGACGTATTCGACGCCGTCCGGCACCTTGATGGCGTTATCTTTCAGGTACGACGTGTATTTCCCGCGGTTATTTTCGCCGACTTCGATGACCTTGCCGTTAATTTCATTCCAGGTCAGGAAGACGAAGCTCCAGTGGCGGTCGTTATAGTAATTCGTTAACCCGGCCATCTGCTGGTAGCTGAAGGGCTCGAATTTCACCTTCACCGCGGCGTCAAAATAGAAGGCCTGCCAGCGGCGGGCAATCAGCGACAGGTCATGCGTATTGGCTAACGAACCCTGGCCGATTAAGGTTAATTTGCCGTCGCCGGTGGTGCCCATTTTGGCCGTAAACGGCACCCGCAGGGTATTCCAGTTCGGGTCGAGCGCTGGCGAGGTAAAGTCATCCTGCTGGCTATTATCGCTGGCGCTTTCGGTGAAGATGGCGTCTTTTGGCCCTTCGACGAAGGTTTTCCCGCCGTGACCGCCTTCAATACGCGGCCAGCCCTCGTCGTCCCAGTACACTTTCTGGATCGCGGTTTCCCGGCCGAGGGTTGACCAGCCGCGCGGGTCGTAGATGGATTCCCCCGGGCGATTCCACGGCCGGGCGCAGAGCGAGGCGTAATACCATTCGCCTTCCGGAGTGGAGACCAGCGCGCCATGGCCCTGTTTCTGGATGTAGCTGTCCGGGGTATCGACGTTGGTTAAGAACACGTCGCCCGGCTCGGTTTCGAAGCTGTCGGCCTCGAGGGTTTTCGACCGCGCCACCACCTCCTGGTGGGTAAACACGGTGCCGCCCTGGGCGGCAAACAGATAGTAGTAGCCGTTCAGTTTATAGAGGTGCGGCCCCTCGACCAGCGCCACGGCGGTGCCGCGGTAGATGGTGCGCGCGGTTTCCGGCATTAACTTCAGCGTCTTGGTATCCAGCTCCGTTAAGGTAATGCCATCGAAGGGGTGATGGTACTCCCGGTGATCCCAGGTTTGCTGGACGATATATTTCCGGCCATCGTCGTCATGGAACAGCGAGGCGTCAAACCCGACGCCGTTCAGCTTGATCGGGTCGCTCCACGGGCCCCGAATATCCTTCGCCGTGGTCAGGTAGTTGGTCATGTCTTTAAAGGCGCCTTCGGTGACCTTCACATCGGTATACACCAACCAGAATTGCCCGTCGGCCCAGGAGAGCGCCGGCGCCCAAATGCCGCCGGAGGAGGGGTTGCCCTTCATATCCAGCAGGGTGGTGGTGGAGAGCGGCGAAGGCAGCAGGTTCCAGTTTTTCAGGTCTTTGGACTCATGTAAACGCACGCCCGGGAACCACTCAAACGTCGAGTTGGCAATATAGTACGTATCCTCGACGCGAATAATACTGGGGTCGGCATTAAAGCCGCGTAATATCGGGTTTTGAATAAGTGACATTTCATTACACCTTTTAAAATGGAAAGTTAAGGATCGGTCTGATTTATAATTTTTTTAACTACACGCGGATCTCATCCAGCTGACGGTTGATGTCGGTAACATGTTTATCGGAGATCGGATAAACCTGCATGATCACCATCGAAATAGCGGCCAGCGCAATTGGGATCCACACCGCGGTCATAATGATCCCGTCGATGGCGCTGGCGCTCTGCACGGCGCCGCTTTCATTAAATCCATACACCGCCAGCAGCCACAGCGGGATAGCGCCGCCGATGGTGAAGCCGATCTTGAAGAAGAGTCCCATAATGGCATTGATAATGGCGGCATTGCGTTTGCCCGATTTTAATTCGCCGTACGCGATAACTTCCGGTACCAGCGCCCACATAAAGCCGGTGGCGGAGGTTAAGCCCCACTGTTTAATAAAGGTGGCGATGTAGGCCAGCCACAGGGCGTCGTGCATCCCTTCGCGGGACCAGACGTAGGTCAGCAGTTCGCCGACGATGAACATGGCGAGGAACAGATGGAAGAAGCCTTTTTTACCAAAGATTTTTTTCAGTTTCGGCCAGAACACCGGGAAGGCGATGCCGGGAATAGACGCGACGAGACCCACCGCGCCCATCCATTCGGAATGGCCGACGACGAACTGGTTGAAGAAGCCGTTAACGGTGTTCATGAAGAACATGAAGGTAAAGGCCAGCATAAAGAACATGCCGAGAATAACCAGCGGACGGTTATGTCTGAGCTCGTGGAAAAGGTCGGTAGTTTTGACGTTGGCGGTCTGCTCGGCGGTCGCGACAACGCGTTCTTTGGTGCATTTGTAGCAGATAAACAGGGCCACCGCGCCGATGATCATATAGATGGCGTACACGCCGAACCAGGCGTAGTTCGCTGACGGATCGGTATAGTTGCCCAGATTCAGCTCAAGGCCGAAAAAGCCGGTGTCTTTCAGGCTACGATCTTTCGGCGCCGCCATCTGCACAAACATCGGGAACAGGGTATAGACCAGCAGGTTGGCGCTGTTGGCCAGCATCATGCGGGTACTGGTCAGCTTATCGATCGATTCCGGGTCGCGGGTCAGCGAGGCATTCAGCGAGCCATAGGGAATATTGACTAAGGAATAAACCAGGTCCAGCGCCAGATAAATAATAAAGGCGAAAGCCACCGAACCTTTCACTCCGGGGATTGGCGCGAACAGTAATGCCGACAGGATCACCAGCGGCACGCCGGCTCGTAACAGCCAGGGACGATATTTCCCTGCTTTTGAGGTTCGTTTATCCACATAGGTTCCGACCATCGGATCCCAAAACACGTTAATGATGCGGACAAAAAGAAAAATAAAGCCTGCCGTTGCCGTGCTGATGGTATTTACCGTCAGCATATGCAAAGCCAGAAAACCCCCAATTGTGCCGAAAACCAGGTTTTGCGCAAAGTCGCCCATGCCATAACCAATTCGTTCTCCGCGGGTTAATTTATGATATTCATCATGCCGACTGTGCATTATGTTTTTACTCATTCTAAGCAGACTCCGGTTTGTTTTGTGTAGGTGAAACACTTTCTGACACAGTTGACCAGGAAGAATCTATTACGTTTTTAAATTACGTAATTATGTTTTTTTACTTCTGTGATCCTCGAAGCAAAGGCCTGTATCACCTGCGTTAAACCGTTTTCCGCCGCTAATTTTCGGGCAGACAGACAAAGTGACAAAACCGGCATTTTAATTTGATATGGATACCTGAATTCCCCAGGGAGTGTACGCTATACGCGCGCGAAGCGAGATATTTAAAATAGTTTTATTTGCGAGATGGCTCACATTTGAGCATTTTCTCAATCGCCGAGTGAAATAACGTAATTGAGCAACCGACGATGAGAATACACGATGTGTCACAGTTGTTAATTTTCCTGTTTCTCAATTTCGGAGTTCATCATGCAAACCTATTTCGACCAGCTCGAACGCGTTCGCTTTGCCGGACCCAAAACCGATAATCCGCTGGCATTTCGCCACTATAATCCGGATGAAATCGTGCTGGGAAAACGCATGGCAGACCATCTGCGTTTTGCCGCCTGTTATTGGCATAACTTCTGCTGGAATGGCGCGGATATGTTTGGCGCCGGTTCGTTTGAGCGTCCCTGGCAGGCCGCGGGCGATGCGCTGGAAATGGCCAAACGCAAAGCGGACGTGGCGTTTGAATTTTTCTACAAGCTCAACGTGCCGTATTACTGCTTCCACGATGTCGACGTCTCGCCAGAAGGCGCGTCGCTGAAAGAGTATTTGCATAATTTCGCCATCATGACCGAGGTGCTGGCGGAGAAACAGCAGCAAACCGGCGTGAAACTGCTGTGGGGCACCGCCAACTGCTTTACCCACCCGCGCTACGGCGCCGGGGCGGCGACCAACCCCGATCCGGAGGTGTTTGCCTGGGCGGCCACGCAGGTGGTGACCGCCATGAACGCTACCCACCAGCTCGGCGGCGAAAACTATGTTCTGTGGGGCGGCCGCGAAGGTTACGAGTCCCTGCTGAATACCGACCTGCGCCAGGAGCGTGAGCAGATTGGCCGCTTCCTGCAGATGGTGGTGGAGCACAAGCATAAGATTGGCTTTGGCGGCACGCTGCTTATCGAGCCGAAACCGCAGGAGCCCACCAAGCATCAGTACGATTACGATGTCGCGACGGTGTATGGTTTCCTGAAGCAGTTTGGTCTGGAAAATGAGATCAAGGTGAACATTGAAGCCAACCACGCCACCCTGGCGGGGCACTCTTTCCACCATGAAATCGCCAGCGCCATCGCGCTGGGCATTTTCGGCTCCGTTGATGCCAACCGCGGCGATGCGCAGCTCGGCTGGGATACCGATCAGTTCCCGAACAGCGTGGAAGAAAATACCCTGGTGATGTATGAGATCCTCAAAGCCGGGGGATTCACCACCGGCGGCCTGAACTTTGACGCCAAAGTTCGCCGGCAGAGCACCGACAAATACGACATGTTCTATGGCCATATTGGCGCCATGGACGTGATGGCGCTGTCCCTCAAGCTGGCCGCGCGCATGATTGAGGATGGCAAGCTCGATCAGGGTCTGGCAAAACGCTATGCCGGCTGGCAGGGCGAGCTGGGGCAGAAAATTATGAGCGGGCAGATGTCGCTGGATAATATTGCCCGATACGCTGAGCAGCATAATCTGAATCCGCAGCCTCAGAGCGGGCGTCAGGAATTACTCGAAAATCTCGTCAATACCTATATCTTTGGTTAATTTTTGCTGACATGCTCCCGCGGGGGCATGTATTCCGCCGTCTATCCGCTGCCGGGAAATAGCGTTTATTGGTTCGTGCTGTGTTTTTTTTGTCAGTGGCGAAAGACCACCTGTTTAATATCAGCGAAGGAGGAAGGGTAACGATAATTGTGTAACGCCTCTGTGACCGTACAAAATAAAAAATAACTTGTTCTGATGATAGCGACATATTCTGTCAGCTCAGAATAGGCTGGTTATTGTCTGAATAAAATTAACCTATATTGAGAAACTCATGACAATGATAAAAAAACTTCCATTAACCATGGCGGTTATCGCCGCGTTTTTTCCACTTACCTCTGTAATGGCGCAAGAATTTACTCAGGAACAGATCGACGCCATCGTTGCCAAGGCCGTTGATAAAGCGCTGGCCGACCGCCAGGCAAAAATCGACGCCGCGGCCAACAAAAAGGTCGACGTGATTACTAACCCGGAAACCACCGCCGCCTCGCCGGATATGGCCATTCCGTTTGGCCTCAAGTTCAGCGGCTATGCCCGCTATGGCGCTCACTTCCAGACCGGCGACCAGAAATATGTCGGCGTCGACGGCTCCTATAACGGCGCCTCGGCGATCGGCCGTCTGGGCAACGAAAGCAACGGCGGCGAATTCCAGATCAGCAAGGCCTTCAAAAGCGCGCAGGGGGCTATCTGGGATCTTAACGTGATGTTCGACCACTGGAGCGACGAAGTTAACCTGAAGAAGGCCTACGTCGGGGTCACCAACGTGCTGGAATCCAACCCCAACGCCTATATCTGGGCCGGCCGCGACTTCCACCAGCGTCCGCAACAGGGGATCAACGACTACTTCTGGATGAACCACGACGGCCAGGGCGCCGGGGTAAAGAACTTTGATATCGGCGGCGTGCAGTTCGACGTGGCGGCGGTGTCGCAGGTGAAATCCTGTAGTCCGGAAGTGATGGCCGACGAGACCAACCCGTCGCGCATCACCTGTACCGGCAGCTCCGACACCGGCGACAACGGCCACTACGCGCTGACCACCAAAACCCACAACATCAAGGCCGGGCCGATCGACGTCGAGGTGTACGCCAACTACGGCTTTGACTCAAAGGCGGTGGACAGCGACGCGCGTCTCGAAGCCTGGCAGGGCGGCCTGGTGCTGAGCCACACCAACGACAGCGGGGTGAACAAGGTGATCCTGCGCTACTCCGATAACTCGGATAACAGCGTCTATAACAAAACCGACGACCTGACCACGGTCTACGCCAGCTTCGAGGGCAGCCATAAGTTCACCCAGCAGGCGCAGGTGGAATATCTGCTGGCCTTCCACGACTACGACAACGGCAGGGACAACACCGACAACCGCAAGAACTACGGTGCCATCGTGCGGCCGATGTATTTCTGGAACGACGTGTACTCCACCTGGCTGGAAGCGGGCTACCAGCGCGTGGATTACGACCAGGGCGGGGATAACCACGGCTGGAAGCTGACGCTGTCGCAGAACATAGCCATCGGCATGGGGCCGGAGTTCCGTCCGATGCTGCGCTTCTACGTGACCGGCGGCCAGGTGGACAACGAGCATACCGCGAAGGTTAACGGCACCCAGGACCAGCAGCTGGATTCGCTGAACGTCGGCGGGATGTTTGAGGCGTGGTTCTGATGCGATAGCGTTGTCGAAGGAGCGTTCCCGGCTGGCGCTACGCTTAGCCGGGCTACAACTGATGCGCTCCATTTATGCCGGATGGCGGCATACATGCCTTATCCGGCCTACGTTCCTTCCTGCGGGCTCCCCCCAGGACCGGCAAGCGCAGCGCCGCCGGGCGGTCAGGCTCCATACCTGCGGTAGTGCCGGATGGCGGCATAAATGCCTTATCCGGCCTACGTTCCTTCCCGCAGGCTCACACCCCCAGGCCCGCGCAAGCGCAGCGCCGCCGGGCAGCTGGCCCATCCCCCTTCAGTTCACCGTCAGGCGCAGGGCCAGATCCTGCGGGTAGGGGTCAAAATAGTTCTGCGCCTGCAGGTAGCGATCCGGATACTCGGCCAGATAGTGCTTAAGCAGCGTCAGCGGGGCGAGGATCGGCAGCAGCCCGGCGCGATAGTTGAGGATCACCTCCCGCAGCTCGCCGCGCTGGCGGCTGTTTAGCTGGTCGCGGAAATAACCCTGAATATGCATCAGCACGTTGGTGTGGTTTTTCCGCGAGGCGGGCTGCTTGAGGATCGCCATCAGCTTCTCGCGGTAAACCTCGAAGAACGCCTCCAGATCCTCCCATTCATGCAGCGAGGCGACGAACGGGCCGATCTCCCGGTAGCCTGCCTGGTGGTGAGCCAGCAGCTGCAGCTTGTAGCGGCTGTGAAAGGCCAGCAGGCTGTGGCGCGTCAGGCCGCGGGCGCGCAGGGCGTTGAGTTCATGCAGGGCGAAAACGCGCTCGACAAAATTCTCCCGCAGCAGCGGATCGTGCAGCCGGCCATCCTCTTCCACCGGCAGCCACGGGTAGCGCGCCATCAGGGCACCGGTAAACAGCCCCACGCCTTCCTTACGCCCGCGATTGCCTTTTTCATCGTACAACCGCACGCGCTCCATTCCGCAGCTCGGCGATTTGGCGCAGACGATAAAGCCCGACAGCTCGCCCAGGGTTGCGAGGTGGGCGCTGGCGAAATCAGCCATCTTCTCCGTCACATCCTCGTGCGGGGCGTGGCTGAAGCGCATGCGGATCTCCCCGACCGGGGTCTGCACCAGGCGGAGCGCCGGGCGGGGAACGGGCAGGCCGATCGCCATCTCCGGGCAGACGGGTTTAAACGCCACCCACTGCGCGAGCTCATCCATCACAAAGCCCATACGCTTATGCCCGCCGTCGAATCGCACGGCTGAGCCGGTTAAACATCCGCTGATCCCAATGACAGGTTGCGTGTTCATGGCGCTGTCCTCTCTTCTGCTGTGGTTCGGGTAAAGAAAAGGGTCACGGTGGCGACCGTAATGCCGAATTTCTTCATCTCGGTTTTGTTAAACAAATGGCTGCCATCCTGCAGGAACATCCAGTCGTCAAAGTGCAGCAGCCACCGGCTGCCGCTGGCTTCGACGTTCATGCTGTAGCGCCAGTGAAAGGCATTGCCTGCCGCCTGGCCGCTGGCCACGCCTTCGATGTCCCCGGCGGTGCCCTGATAACGGTTATCGCCGGTGCGGCGAATGCGCCACACCCGCTGCTGCTTCTCGCCATCGTCATAGACAAAGCGCTCATGGAGCGTCAGGGTGTCGCCGACGACGTCGCCATCGATCGCTACATGGAAGCGGCGCAGCTGCTTGCCGCTGCGATCCTGCACCATCCCCCACGCCTCGGTTCGGCCCTGAAAATAGTGGAAAATGTCGAGGGCGGGCTGCTGCTGCCGGTACTCCGTGACCTCGGTGCTGCAGCCGGCGAGGATCAGCATCAGCAGCGCCAGGCCAAGGGTCAGAATGCGTTTCATGGTGTACCTCCGATCAACTGCTGACGCAGTTCGGGATAAGTGGTGCGCGGATCGAGCCAGATGGCGAGAAAGCGGGTGCTGAATGCCGCCGACTGGCGCGGGCCGAGCGGGGTAAAGGCGGTCTGCGCGGCGCTGGCGCGGTACCAGAACTGTCCCTCGCTGCCGCTGTCCACGAACGCCAGCTGGCTGCCCGGCGCGACGTCCGGCCAGATCCCCTGCAGCATGCGCAGCCAGGCTTCGCTGCGCGGCTCCTGTTGCAGAATGCCCTGCGCCTGCCACTGGTCGCGGGTGGCCTCCACCAGCGCCTCGCGATCGATATCGCGCTGGTAGGTGATGATCAGCGCCCGATCCTGCTGCGGGCCGTCATACCGGCCATTGGGTGTGCGCAGCTGCGAGTGATAGACGGTGAACGGCCCCCAGGTGAGGGTCGCCTCGCCGACGCGGCGCCACGTCAGCCAGTCGGCGGCGTGTGCCGCCGGGGCAAGGGTGGTCAGCCACAGCAGTAACAGCGCGAATCTCATTTTCGCCTCCCCATCCCCAGATGGAATAACAGCATGAGCACCAGCCAGCCGCAGGCCATGGCGGCCACGGCAAGCGCCATCGGCACCAGCAGGGTCATGGCTCCGAGGCGCGCGCCGAGCAGGTAGGCCACCGGGCCGCCGACGGTGGCGGCCGCGGCCAGCACCCAGCCGGGAAGCGTCGTGGTGCGGGTCAGTCGGGTCCAGACGACGGCGAACATCAGCCACAGGGCCACCATCCACAGGGGCAGCAGGCTGTCGCCGCGAAAATCGATCAGCCCCGCCAGCGCCCAGCAGGCGTCCAGGCCGCAGCCCGCCGCGGCCAACAGCAGGGCGGGCGGACGGCTGGCCGCCGGCAGCCGCAGCCAGGCGAAGAGGGCCAGCGTCAGCCAGATCAGCAGACCGCGCTCGCGCAACATCACCACCAGCGTCCAGTAAACATCGAACGCGAGGGCCATCAGCAGGTACTGCGCCGGGCGTGTCATACCCGCTCCGCGGTGAGCTGCACCACGCTGATGGTGCGGGCGTTAAATCCGGCTTCGCAGTAGCCGAAGTAGTAGAGCCACATCCGGCGGAAGCGCTCATCAAAGCCGAGCTTTTCAATATCCTGCCAGGCGTGGGTAAAACGCTGCCGCCAGTGCGCCAGGGTGCGGGCGTAGTCCGGGCCCATGTCGAACAGGTTGCGCACCACAAAATCGGTATGGCGGGTCATCAGCTCGCTCATCGCGGTGATGCTGGGCAAAAAGCCGCCGGGGAAGATGTAGCGCTGGATAAAATCGACGCTTTTGCTGTAGTCGCGATAGCGCTGATCCTGGATGGTGATCGCCTGCAGGGCCATTCTGCCGCCCGGACGCAGGCGCGCCTGGCAGGTGCGGAAGAAGGCCGGCAGGTAGCGCTGGCCCACCGCCTCAATCATCTCCACCGACACCAGTTTGTCGTACTCGCCGCGCAGATCGCGGTAGTCGCAGAGCAGCACCTCGACGCGATCCTGCAGCCCGGCGCGGGCCATGCGCTCGGTAGCCCAGCGGTGCTGTTCCCGGGAAAGGGTGGTAGTGGTGACCCGGCAGCCGTAATGGCGGGCGGCGTACTCGGCCAGCGCTCCCCAGCCGGTACCAATCTCCAGCAGATGATCGCCGGGGTTGAGCGCCAGCTGGTCGCACAGACGCGCCATCTTGGCCCGCTGGGCCTGGGTCAGATCCTGCTGGTCATCGGTAAACAGCGCGCTGGAGTAGAGCAGGTCCTCATCCAGAAAGTGGGCGTAAAATTCGTTGCCGAGGTCGTAATGGGCGGCGATGTTCTCCCGCGCCTGGGCGCGGGTGTTGCGGCGGGTCCAGTGGCGCAGGCGGGCGACGGGCTTGCCCAGCAGACGAAAGCCGCGCTCCAGACGCCCCAGCACCTTGCCGTTGCGCGCGAGGATCTGCAGCAGCGCCGTCAGCTGGTGGCTCTCCCAGTCGCCGTCCATCCAGGCCTCGGCCGCCGCCAGGCTGCCGCCGGTCAGCAGACGCCAGTACACCTCCGGCGTGCAGACCCGCGCCTCGGCGCGCAGCGCGGCGGCGGGGTCGCCAAAATGAAAAGTCTGTGCCCCTTCGCGCACGGTGAGCGAGCCTTCGCGGAGGCCGCTCAGCAGACGAAAGAGCAGCCAGCGCGCGAGCCGCACGTTGCGCGGCACATCGGGTTCAAGCGCAAAGACGGGATCGGTCATGAGCGTTCACTCCTGCTGACAGGATGGTTGTACAGCGGCACGCGCTTCAGCCACAGCCGCAGCGCCTGCCAGTAGATCGCGAGGACGGTTTTCAGGGTCATCAGCGGCAGACGCAGCAGCAGCCCGCGCAGGTTGGCGCGGGTCAACGGCACGCGGCTCAGGGCCAGGGTGGCGTCGAACACCTTGCTGGCCTGATGGTTTTCAATATGCATGTGCAGCGTTTTGCCGGGCGCGTTGAAGCGCCAGTGATAGACCATGTCCATCGGGTTAAATGGCGAAACGTGAAAGGCTTTCTCCAGCGGGCGCGCCTGCTGGCCGTCCACCGCGTAGTAATGACGCTCATTCCACGGCGTGTTACGCACTTCGGCCAGCACCCAGCGCAGGGTGTCGGCCTCGTCATAGCAGTAGTAAAAGTTGACCGGATTAAAATGGAAGCCGAAGTAGCGCAGCTGGGTCAGGAGCATCACGCGTCCCGCCGGGCGGCAGCCGGTCAGGCTCTCCAGCCGGTTCAGCACCTGGGCCTTCAGCGGCGCGCCCAGCGGATAATCGGCGTCGTACCAGGCGGCGGCGGCCAGGCGGTTGCGGCGGATGCCCGCCTCAGGCAGCCTGTCCAGTTCGTCGAGGTCGAGCCAGGTCATAAACAGGCGGTAGACGAAGTGGTGCGCCTTCGGCTGCAGGCGACGGTGGCGCAGGACGCCCTGATAGAGGCAGCTGTTCATATCACTTGCCCTCCGCCGCGGCGATGCCCTGTACCACGTCGAGCGCGCTGCGCACCCCGTCCTCATGAAAGCCGTTGTACCAGTAGGCCCCGCAGTACCAGCTCCGCTGCTGGCCGTTAATCTCTTCGCGCCGCAGCTGGGCCGACCAGCTTTGCGGGTTAAACAGCGGATGCTCATAGACGAAGCGCTGCCAGACATAGCGATCGTCCACCGGCGCGTCCGGGTTCAGGGTGACGCAGAACAGGGGGGCGCCCGCAGGCAGCCCCTGGAGAATATTCATGTTGTAGGTGACGCAGGCCCGGGCCAAATCCCCGTCGCTCAGGCGATAGTTCCAGCTGGCCCAGGCGCGCTGGCGCTCCGGCAGCCAGCGCGGATCGCTGTGCAGCACCACCTCGTTGCGCTGCCAGCCGATATCCCCCAGCACCTCACGCTCGGCGTCGGTGGGCGCCGCCAGCATCGCCAGCGCCTGCGCGGAGTGGCAGGCGAAGATCACCTGGTCAAAATGCGCCTCCCCGGACGCCAGCCGCAGGATAACTCCCGCCGGGTGGCGCTCCACCTGCTGCACCGGCGCGTTGAGCCGCAGGTCCAGGCGATCGCCGAGCCTGGCGAGCAGGGCGCGGACGTATTCCCGGGAACCGCCGGGCACCACGTACCATTGCGGACGATCGCGAATATCCAGCAGACCGTGGTTTTCAAAGAAGCGCAAAAACAGCGGCAGCGGGAAGCGGCGCATCTCCTGCAGCGACGACGACCAGATGGCCGCCCCCATCGGCAGAATATAGTGGCGGGCGAAGAAGGGGCTGAAGCGGTGGCGGGTGAGGAAGCTCTCCAGCGTCGCGCCTGGATCCAGCGCCTCGGTCAGCGCCAGTTTCGCCAGGCGGTTGAAGCGGACGATCTCGCTCAGCAGTCCCCAGAAGGCCGGCTTCAGCAGATTGCGCCGCTGGGCGAAGAGCGAGGTCAGGCTGTGGCCGTTGTACTCCAGGCCGCTGGTCGGGTTGTGGACCGAGAAGCTCATCTGCGTTTTTTGCCCGCCGATCCCCAGCTCGCTGAGCAGGCCCATAAAGCGCGGATAGGTGCGATCGTTGTAGACGATAAATCCGGTATCGATGGCCCAGGTGCCCTGCGGCGTGGCGACATCCACGGTGGCGGTGTGGCCGCCCGGCGTGGCGCCCGCTTCGAACAGCGTTACCTGATGGTGTCCGGCCAGTCGCCAGGCGCAGGTCAGCCCGGCGATGCCGCTGCCGATGATGGCGATGTTCATGAGCGCACCATCCTGCGCAACAGCAGGCGCTGGATACCCGATGGCAGACTGGCCAGCAGCCGCAGGGCCAGGCTGAAACCGGTGGGGAAGGCGATGTGGTTTTTGCCCTTCGCCAGACCGTGGCGGATCGCCGCCACCGCCCGATCCACGCTCACCCGGCCGGGCATGGCGAAGTCGTTTTTGCGCGTCAGCGGGGTGTCGACGAAGCCCGGAGAGACCACCGTGACGGCGACCCCTTTCGGCTCCCAGTCCAGACGCAGGCTATTGGCAAACCAGGTCAGCGCCGCCTTGGAGGCGCCATAGGCTTCCGCGCGCGGGAAGGGCAGCCAGTGCGCCATGGAGCTGACCAGCACCACCCGATCGCCAGCCTCCAGCTGCGTCTGCAGCGCCGCCAGGCAGTTCACCGGCCCGAGGAAGTTGGTGGCCATCACCCGCTCCACGAGGGCGGCATCCACCTGTCCGTGGTCGAGGTATTCGCAGGTCCCGGCGCAGAGAATGATCAGGTCGGCAAAACAGCCTGTCAGCGCCTGGCGACAGGCGTCCCTGTCTGTCATATCGAACAGGCGTACGCTGATGTTGGGGCTGAGCTGCTGGAGCGCTGCCAGGCGCGACGCATCGCGCCCGCAGGCGATGACCAGATGGCCATCCGCCGCGAAGGATTTCGCCAGGCCGGCGCCGATCCCGGAGCTGGCGCCGGTGATGAGCACCGTCATCATGAGCGCACCCTCCGCTTCACGCCGCGCACCGCCCAGCCCAGCAGGGGAAGATGCTCGTAGATCATCTCCCCGGCGTCGTAGTAGTCGCGCTGATGGAGAACCTGCTCCCCGGCGATGTCCACCACCGAGCAGCCCGGCAGGGCCAGGGTTTCTCCGCCGGCAATGCGCGGATGCGACCAGTGCATGGTCCAGGTCACGGCGAACCGCTGGCCGTCGCAAAGCGGCGTGTCGATGGTGAACCGGCACTGCTCCACGTTGGCCAGCAGATGGGTAAAGTAGCGCTGAATGGCGAACAGCCCCTGATGCTGACCAAAAGGATCGCTCAGCGTCGCGTCCGGATGGTACAGCGTGGCCAGCGCCGCGGGCGGCTGTGCATCCAGCCCGGCGTAGTACTCAACGAAACGACGAATCACGGACGGCGAGGTGCTCATGGATCACATCCTGGCTAGATACGGTAGCGTAATGGCATACTTAAAACTTACACAAATAAAATTGTTTGTCCAAGTTTGTAGAAAAATATATTTTATTTGTGTTAAAAATCATGTTGTTATGATTGGTGTTTTAAGGAGTGAAAGTCGCGGGTGGCGCAAAGGGCAAGCGTGAGCCCGCCGCGCCACCGGGTGCTGGCGGAACAGAGCGTGGAGGTAAGTGAAAACAGGGGGTTAGAGCGGGATCACCTCGAGGGAGACGACCTGCTGCTGCCAGAGTTCGACCTGCCTCTGGCGGGCAGCGGAGAGTTTGCCGCTGGTGACCAGCAGCCAGTTGCGCTGGGGAAAAATCTCCGGCGCCAGGGCGGCGGGAGGCACCGGCAGGACGTCGATGCGATGGCCCTGGCCGGTACGTTTGAGCGCCTCAAGCCAGATTTCGCAGGCGTCGGTCAGGTGCCAGCCGGTGATCAGAAAGTTATCCCCGGGCGCCTTCTTGTCGCCTTCGAGGCAAAACGAGGTGTAGGCGATGATGATGCCGTCGAGGATTTCGCGCAGGGTCATGATGGCCGGTACGTTGGCGGAGACCTGGCTGCGCAGCGGACGCAGCACCTCGGTCACCAGCTCCTGGCGCGGATATTCGCGCCCGGCATCGTAGATCAGCTGGCGCAGGGACTCGATTTTTCCCTCTTTCAGCCGCTGCAGCATGGTCTCCTGCAGCGTCAACCAGTTATTGGTGCGCCGCGCGCCGGGGCGCGACAGCAGGGGTTTCACCTGGCTGACCGGCACCCCTTTTTTCACCCAGTCGAGGATCTTCAGCGCCTGCTGGACGTCGTCATCGCTGTACAGACGGTGTCCACCATCGGTGCGCAGCGGCTTAAGCAGGCCGTAGCGGCGCTGCCAGGCGCGAAGCGTGGTCGCATTTATCCCGCATAGTCGGGCAAATTCGCCGATGGAGTAAGGCATGGAGGCCACCTGTTAACAAAGAATATTCTCAATATACTACGAATCACGACGGCTGGCGTGAAGTGTAGTGGCTTTGCACTACACTTTCCCCAACCGCGTAAATGAAAGGAGTTCTCATGAAGCTATGGCCTGTTGTCACCGGCGTCGCTATCGCGTTAACCCTGGTGGCCTGTAAATCGCCCACGCCGCCGAAAGGCGTTCAGCCGATTAGCGGGTTTGACGCCAGCCGTTACCTCGGAAAATGGTATGAGGTCGCTCGCCTGGAGAATCGCTTCGAGCGAGGCCTGGAGCAGGTGACCGCCACCTACGGCGCCCGCAGCGATGGGGGGATCAGCGTCGTCAACCGCGGTTATGACCCGGTCAAAAAACGCTGGAATGAGAGCGACGGGAAAGCCTATTTCACCGGCGCCCCCACCACCGCGGCGCTGAAGGTGTCGTTCTTCGGGCCATTCTACGGCGGCTATAACGTGATCCGCCTGGACGACGACTACCAGTACGCGCTGGTCAGCGGCCCCAACCGTGACTATCTGTGGATCCTGTCGCGCACCCCCACCATTCCGGCGGCGGTGAAGCAGGATTACCTGAATACCGCGCGCGAGCTGGGCTTTGACGTCGATCGCCTGGTGTGGATCCGCCAGACGCCGCGCTAGCCTCGCCGCTTAGCGGCTGAGCAGATAGGTATAAACCACGTACAGCCCGGCCAGCGCCGCCACGTTGAGCGCTACGCTGATGAAAAACCGCGTCCGGAAGGGCTGCTTTTGCGTTTTATGGCGAAAGCACTGCTGGCCGAGGATGGCCCCCGGCCAGCCTCCCGCCAGGCCCAGCACCAGCAGCGTGGTTTCCGGCACCCGGCGCCAGGCTTTGCGCGCCGCCAGCTTGTCGGCGCCATAGATAAGCCATGTCAGAAGGCTGCTCAGTAAAAACCACATCGCCAGCGGGTAGGGCAGCAGGGCGCTGCCCACGGCGGTGAGCAGCAGCAGGGAATAACATACCAGGTTCAGATTCATAGGGACGTTCACGCCGGCCAGAAGAATGGCGCCACTATAGCCAATTTCCCGGACCGGCGTAAACGCGGCGGGCTATTGGCTACGCTTGCCCCGATGCCGATACAGCCACATCAGCTTATACGCCGCCGGAATGATAAACAGCGACAGCAGCGGGGCGGTGATCATCCCGCCAATCATCGGCGCGGCGATACGGCTCATGACTTCCGAACCGGCGCCGGTGCCCCATAAAATCGGCAGCAGGCCGGCGATAATCACCGCCACGGTCATCGCCTTCGGCCGCACGCGCAGCACCGCCCCCTGGTATAGCGCCTCGTCGAGCTTATCGACGCTGAAAGTCTGCGGATTCTCCAGCGATGGCTCCGCCTCGATGGCATGGCGCAGGTACATCAGCATCACCACGCCAAATTCTGCCGCCACCCCGGCAAGGGCGATAAAGCCGGTCCCGGTGGCCACCGACAGATGGAACCCCATCCAGTAGAGGAACCAGATCCCGCCCACAAGGGCGAACGGCACGCTGGTGATAATCAGCAGTGCTTCGCCGACGCGGCGGAACGCCAGATACAGCAGCACGAAGATAATCATCAGCGTCATCGGCACCATCAGCTTCAGCTTCTGATTGGCGCGCTCCAGCAGCTCAAACTGCCCGGAGTAGGACACACTGATGCCCGGCTTCAGCTTCACCTCCTTGCCGATGGCCTGCTGCAGATCGTGCACTACCGACACCATGTCGCGGTCGCGGGCGTCGATGTAGATCCAACTGGTCGGGCGGGCGTTCTCGGTCTTCAGCATCGATGGTCCGGTGACCACTTTCACCTCAGCCACGTCGCCGAGGACGATCTGTTGCTTCAGCGGCGTGAGGATCGGCAGCTGGCGCAGGGTCTCCGGGCTGTCGCGATAGCTCTGCGGGTAGCGGATGTTGATCGGATAGCGCTCGACGCCCTCTACCGTTTCGCCAACCATCGCCCCGCCGATGGCGGACGATACAAACAGCTGCACATCGCCGACGGTCATCCCGTAGCGGGCCGCCTTCTCGCGCTGAATATCAATGTCGAGGTAGCGCCCGCCGACCAGCCGCTCGGCTAATGCCGACGTGACTCCCGGCACGCTGCGCGCCACCCCTTCAATTTGCCCGGCGATGGCGTCGATATCGGCCAGGTTAGTGCCGGAAACCTTAATGCCGATCGGGCTCTTGATGCCGGTGGAGAGCATGTCGATGCGGTTGCGGATCGGCGGCACCCACAGGTTCGCCAGCCCTGGCAGACGCACGGTTTTATCCAGCTCGTCGACGATCTTCTCCATGGTCATCCCCGGCCGCCACTGATCCTGTGGCTTAAGCTGAATGGTGGTCTCCACCATCTCCAGCGGCGCCGAGTCGGTGGCGGTCTCGGCCTTGCCGGTTTTGCCGAACACCCGGGCCACTTCCGGCACCGCCATGATCAGCTTATCGGTTTTCTGCAGCATATCCGCCGCCTGCGCAGCGGAGATCCCCGGCAGCGTGGACGGCATATACAGCAGATCGCCCTCGTTGATCTGCGGCAGAAACTCGCCGCCGACCCGGTTAAGCGGCCAGACAACCGTCAGGATCGACAGGAGCGCAATCAGCAGGGTAGTCTTCGGCCAGTGCAGCACCTTCAGCAGCAGCGGGTGATAAATGCGGATCAAAAAGCGATTCAGCGGATTGCTGTTCTCCGCCGGGATCCTGCCGCGGATCCAGAAGCCCATCAGGATCGGGATCGCCACGATCGCCAGCAGCGCCGCCCCGGCCATCGACCAGGTTTTGGTGAAGGCCAGCGGGCCGAACAGTTTGCCCTCCTGGCCTTCGAGGGTGAAAATCGGGATAAACGACAGGGTGATGATCAGCAGGCTGATAAACAGCGCCGGGCCGACCTCCACCGAGGCCTCGGTAATTATTTTCCAGCGTGTGTCGTTGCTGAGCTTCTCTCCCGGGTGCTGATGCTCCCACTCCTCCAGCCGCTTATGGGCGTTCTCAATCATCACGATGGCGGCATCGACCATCGCCCCCACCGCAATGGCGATCCCGCCCAGCGACATGATGTTGGCGTTGAGCCCCTGGAAATGCATCATGATAAAGGCGAAGCACAGGCCGAGCGGTAGCGAGATAATCGCCACCAGCGCCGAGCGCACGTGCCACAGGAACAGGGCGCAGACTAGGGCGACGACGATAAACTCTTCCAGCAGCTTGTAGCTGAGGTTGTCGATGGCGCGGTCGATAAGCTGGCTGCGGTCGTAGGTGGTGACCACTTCCACCCCTTCCGGCAGGCTGCTTTGCAGCGACGCCAGCTTCTCTTTGACCGCCGAGATCACCTCGCGGGCGTTCTTGCCGGAGCGCAAGATCACCACGCCGCCGGCCACTTCGCCTTCGCCGTTAAGCTCGGCGATTCCGCGGCGCATCTCCGGGCCGATCTGCACCCGCGCGACGTCGCCAAGATAGACCGGCACGCCGTTATCCCCGGTTTTCAGCACGATATTTTTGAAGTCGTCGAGCGTCTGCAGGTAGCCGCTGGCGCGCACCATATATTCGGCTTCCGCCAGTTCGACGGAAGAGCCGCCCGCCTCCTGGTTAGAGGCGTCCAGCGCCGATTTCACTTCGCCGAGACTGATGCCGTACTGGGTCAGCTTCATCGGGTCGACGACAATCTGATACTCCTTGACCACGCCGCCCACCGACGCCACTTCCGAGACGTTAGGGATGGTTTTCAGCTCATATTTTAAGAACCAGTCCTGTAGGGAGCGCAGTTCGGCGAGGTCGTGCTTGCCGCTGCGGTCGACCAGCGCGTACTCGAAGACCCAACCGACGCCGGTGGCATCCGGGCCCATTTCGGCGCTGACCCCGGCGGGAAGTTTGCCCTGCACCTGGTTGAGATACTCCAGCACCCGCGAGCGCGCCCAGTAAGGATCGGTGCCGTCTTCAAAAATCACGTATACGTAGGAGTCGCCGAATTGCGAGAAGCCGCGAACCGTTCTGGCGCCGGGGACCGACAGCATGGTGGTGGTCAGCGGCCAGGTGACCTGGTTTTCGACGATCTGCGGCGCCTGCCCCGGATAGCGGGTTTTGACGATCACCTGTACGTCAGAGAGATCCGGCAGGGCGTCTACCGGGGTGTGGATGATGGTCCAGGTTCCCCAGATGCTGAGAAACAGCGCCGCCATCATCACCAGGAAGCGGTTGGCCACCGAGCGGCGGATAATCCATTCAATCATGGTTCCGTTCCTTAGTGCGCGTGGGCGGCAGAGGCCGCGGCATCAGGGGCCTGCGCGCGCATGCGCTCCAGCGCGCCGGCGATATTGGCCTCCGAGTCGATCAGGAACAGGCCGCTGGCGACGACTTTCTCACCCTCCTGCAGCCCGCTGCGAATGGCCGTGACGCCATTGGACTCATGGAATACCTGCACGATTTTCGGCACGAAGCGGCCCTCGTTATCCACGGTAATCACTCGCTGCTCGCTGCCGCTGTCGATCAGCGCTTTGGAGGGGATCAGCAGCATCGGGGCGCTTTCGCTGGTCAGCTGCAGGTAGGCGTTCATCCCCGGCTTCAGCGCTTCATCCGGGTTGTTGACCTGCAGGCGCAGCTGCAGGGTGCGGGTGGCGCTATCGACGCTGGGGAGAAGGGTCCATTTGCTGATGCGGAAGGTTTTGCCCGGCCAGGCGGGAACCTGAATGCTGAACTGCGAGGCGTCTTTAATCAGCCAGGCGATGGATTCCGGGACCGCCACGCTGACCCACACCGGGTCCATGCCCTGAATTTTCGCCACCACGTTATCTTTAGCGATGTTCATTCCGGCGCGCAGATCGAAGGCGGTGATCACCCCGTCGATGGGCGCCTTGAGGGTGAAGCGGGTCTGGATCTTGCGCGTGGCTTTCAGGCGGCGGATATCGTCGTCCGGCATTCCGGCGAGACGTAGACGCTCGAGGATCCCCTCGACCTGCGTAGCGGTGCCCCCGGTCTCCTGCAATAGCAGATATTCGCTCTGCGCTTCCACCCAGTCCGGGATGGTCAGCTCGAGCAGCGGCGTGCCTTGTTTCACTTTGTCGCCGACGGTCAACGGATAGACTTTATTGATAAAGCCCGCCGCCCGCGCCTGCATAATCACATACTGGTACTCGTTATAGCTGATGTTGGCCGGGAAGGTCTGGGCGTAGCGCAGCGGCCCGCGGGTAACGGCGGCGGTTTTCACCCCAAGATTCTGGGTCTGCGTCGGGTCGATACGCACCCCCGGCGCACCGGCGGCAGCACTCTCCTCATCGGCGTATTTCGGCACCAGATCCATATCCATAAACGGCGATTTACCCGGTTTATCGAAGCGGGTGTTCGGGTACATCGGGTCGTACCAGAACAGCACTTTACGCTGCTGCTCGGCTGCCGGAGCGGCAGCGTCGACCGGCGTTAGTCTGGCGTACAGCGCCGCGGTAAGCGCGCCGCCAATCAGCATGCTGCCGAGGATCAGCGCCGTATTTTTCAGTGTCAGGGATGCCATGTGTCGTCCATTCAGTTGTTGAGGGGGCCTACCGTCGCCGGGCCGTTATTGGGCGCGGATATCCTGTAACAGCGACAGATTGCCCTGCTGAACGAAGGTGAAGTCCACGCTGTCGCCATCCTTCACATTGTTGAGCTGCGTCTGCGGGGTGATGGTGAAGCGCATGGTCATCGGCGGCCAGTTCACCGCCGGGATGGCCTCGTGGGCGATGGTGATTTTTTTGTTATCCATATCAATAGCTTTAATGACGCCTTTGCCGCGGATGCTTTGCGCCTGCGCGGCGGCGGGCTGCTCGTGCATCACCATACCGGCGTGCGGGGCGGCGGCCTGGGCGGCGAACACCGCGCCAGAGAGCAGGGTGAACAGGGCGATTTTAGATAGTGAATTCATGTTCGGGACTCCTTGGGTTATTCCATCCAGCCGCCGCCGAGAGCGGTGAACAGGGTGATTTCATTTGCCTGACGGGAATAGTTGAGTTCCAGCAGGGTTTGTCGGGTGGTGAAAATATCGCGCTGGGCGCTCAGGACTTCGATATAGCTGACCGCGCCGTGGCGATAGAGCGCAGTGGCGCGCTGCAGGGTGATATTCAGCGAGGCGAGATAGCGCTCCTGCGCGGCAATTTGATCGGCCAGGCTCTGGCGCAGGGCCAGCGCGTCGGCCACCTCTTTAAAGGCGGACTGGATTTTTTGTTCATAGTTGACCACCTGCTGCTGCTGGCGGATCTCCGCCAGATCGAGGCTGGCCTGATTACGCCCGGCGTTGAAAATCGGCAGTTCGATTTTGGGAATGAAGTTCCACATCGCGCCGCCAGCGTTAAACAGGCTGGAGAGTTCGCTGCTGCTGCCGGAGAGCGAGCTGGTCAGGGTGATCGACGGGAAGAAGGCCGCCCGCGCGGCGCCGATGTTGGCGTTGGCCGCTTGCAGGCTGTGTTCGGCCTCTAAAATATCCGGCCGCTGCAGCAGGATCGCTGAGGAGAGCGATGGCGGCAGGGTTACGCCTTGCAGGTCCACGGCGCTGCTGGCGCTATCGTCCGGCAGATGTTGATAGCTGCCGAGCAGCAGTTGCAGGGCGTTATTGGCCTGCGCCAGCTGGCCCTGACGTTTGGCGATATCGGCGCGGGTGCTTTCGATCATGCTGCGCGCCTGCTCCAGCGCCAGGACGGTGGTGCTCCCGGTCAGCAGCTGTTTTTCAACGAAGGCGTAAGACTGCTGATAGTTCTGCAAGGTGTCGTTGGCCACCTGCAGCTGCGCTGCCGCCAGCCGCTGGTTGAAGTAGCTTTGTGAAACGTTAGCAATCAACAGGATATGCACCGCGCGCCGCGCCTCTTCGCTGGCGAAGAAGTTCTGTCGGTCGGCTTCGCTAAGGTTTTTCAACCGGCCAAAGAAGTCGAGGTCGTAGCTGAGGTTTAAGCCGGCGGCATAATCGCTGCTGGTGGTGGTGTCGCCTTTGAGCTTGCCGCCATAGGTGGTGCTGCCGTCACCGTTCAATTGCGGGTAGCGGTCGGCGTCGGTAACCCGATATTGCGCGCGAGCCTCCTGCACTTTCAGCGTCGCCATCCGCAGATCGCGGTTGTTGGTCAGCGCGGTGCTAATCAGGCTTTTCACCTGCGGGTCGACGAAAAAGGTGCGCCAGCCGGTCTCCTGGTAGCCCGCTGTCGCAGTAACCAGCTTGTTCTGGCTGAGAGAGAACTGCTGCGGCACCGGCGCTGCGGGGCGCTGATAGTCCGGAGCAAGTGACAGACAGCCGGTTAAGGTAAATATCACGCTGAGGGTAAGTAGCTGTATTGAGCGCATGGCGGCAGAAGTTTCGACGATTTATCCATGGCGGCTACTTTACGTAGCGGGCTCTGTTCAGGGCGTGACGGGAAAATGACAAAGCTGTCATTTTCCTGATATTTCATTGCTATCCGGAGGCGCTCCTCTAAAATTGAATACCCGCACAAAGCGCGCGTGAAGGAGCCTGCCGTGAAGATTTTGATTGTCGAAGATGAGAAGAAAACCGGAGAGTACCTGACCAAAGGGCTCACCGAGGCCGGCTTCGTCGTCGACCTGGCCGATAACGGCCTCAACGGCTATCACCTGGCGATGACCAGCGATTACGATCTGCTGATCCTCGACATCATGCTGCCGGATGTGAACGGTTGGGATATCGTGCGCATGCTGCGCGCCGCCGGGAAAGGCATGCCGATCCTGCTGCTTACCGCGTTGGGCACCATTGAGCATCGGGTGAAGGGGCTGGAGCTGGGCGCTGACGACTATCTGGTAAAACCGTTCGCCTTTGCGGAGCTGCTGGCGCGGGTGCGTACTCTGCTGCGCCGCGGGGCGGCGGTCATCGTCGAAAGCCAGTTTCAGGCGGCCGATCTCAGCGTCGATTTGGTCAGCCGCAAGGTGACGCGCGGTGCCACCCGCATCACCCTGACCAGTAAGGAATTCACGCTGCTGGAGTTCTTCCTGCGTCATCAGGGCGAGGTGCTGCCCCGTTCGTTAATTGCCTCGCAGGTGTGGGATATGAACTTCGACAGCGACACTAACGCCATTGACGTGGCGGTGAAGCGGCTGCGCGCCAAAATTGATAACGACTTCGAGCCGAAGCTGATCCAGACCGTGCGCGGCGTCGGCTATATGCTTGAGGTGCCGGATGGCCGCTAAGCGCCCCTTTTCCCTGGCCACCCGGCTGACCTTCTTTATTAGCCTCGCCACCATCATTGCTTTCTTTGCCTTCACCTGGATCATGATCCATTCGGTGAAGGCCCACTTTGAAGAGCGCGACGTTCACGATCTCAGACAGCTCAGCACCACCCTGGAGACGGTCCTCGACCACGCTGACTATCCGCAGGCGCGGCGGCTGGAGATCGTGAAGAATATCATTGCGGGCTACGCCAACGTCTTCATCTGCCTGGACGATGGCCAGGGCAATATTCTGTTCCAGTCGCCCAACGGGCCGGATCTCAGCCATATGCTGAGTACGCCGGGGCTGGCGATGCAGCTCCGCGACGGGAATGTGATTTCATGGACCGACCCGCAGCCGCGGGCAATGGCGCACGATAATCATCCACTGGAGACCCGCGCCTGGCGGTTGATCATGCTGCCGCTGGGCAAGCAGGCGGACGGTAAACCGGCGTACCACCTGCTGATGGCCTTATCCATCGATTTTCACCTGCACTATATTAATGAGCTGAAAGCGAAGCTGATCTCCGCGGCGTCGATAATCAGCCTGCTGATCATCGCCATCGTGCTGTTTGTGGTCTACCAGGGGCATAAGCCGATCCGCCAGATCAGCCGCCAGATCCAGAATATTACCTCGCGGGATCTCGATGTACGCCTTGACCCGCAGGCGGTGCCTGTCGAGCTGGAGCGGCTGGCGCTGTCGTTTAACCATATGCTGGAGCGGATAGAGGATGTCTTTACCCGCCAGTCTAATTTCTCCGCCGATATCGCCCACGAAATCCGTACGCCGATTACCAACCTGGTCACGCAAACCGAAATCGCCTTAAGCCAGAGCCGCAGCCCGCAGGAGCTGGAAGAGGTGCTTTACTCCAATCTCGAAGAGTTCTCGCGGATGTCGCGGATGGTTAGCGATATGCTGTTCCTCGCTCAGGCGGATAATAACCAGCTGATCCCTGAGCAACAGGCGCTGGATCTGGCCGATGAAGTGCATAAGGTGTTTGAGTTTTTCGAAGCGTGGGCGGAAGAGAAGGCGGTGGCGCTGCGTTTTGTCGGTAGCCATTGCCGGGTGATTGGCGATCCGCTGATGCTGCGGCGGGCAATCAGCAACCTGCTGTCGAACGCGATTCGCTATACGCCGGCCGGGCAGGCGGTGACCATCCAGTTGAGCGAAAGCGCGGAGACGGTACGCCTGGTGGTGGAGAACCCCGGTACGCCGATTGCCGCCGAGCATCTGCCGCGCCTGTTTGACCGATTCTATCGCGTCGACCCCTCGCGCCAGCGCAAAGGGGAGGGCAGCGGCATCGGCCTGGCGATTGTGAAATCGATTGTCGGAGCCCACCACGGCAGCGTGGCGGCGCAGTCCGATCTGCGCTCGACGCGGTTTATTGTGGTGTTGCCGAAATAGGCGCAATCCGCGAGTGATAGTTGAGTATGTGGCTTTCTGTCGCTATATTAAATGTACGGAAAATAACCGTACATGAAGTTTGCAACAGGCCGGAGATAACGTATGCCCGCACTTAAAAAGCAGCGTATAGATTTGAGATTAACCGATGATGATAAGAGCATCATCGAGGAAGCTGCGGCAATTTCGAATCAGACGATTACCCAGTTTGTGGTTGCCAGTGCCTCAGAACGTGCTGCGGAAGTGATTGAGCAGCACCGCAGAATGGTCCTCAATGAGCAATCATGGAGCCTGGTGATGGAGGCGATTACCCAACCGCCAGCCCCGAATGATCGACTGAAACGTGCAGCGAAGCGTCTACAAACCAGGTAAGGTAGAGCTAATGGAGCAGCAACTGACGATTGAGATGATTGCCGATGCGTTCAGCTACGATATCACTGGATTTGATTGCGGCGAGGAAGCGCTGAATACGTTTTTAAAAGAGCACCTCAAGCGGCAGCACGATGGACAAATCTTAAGGGGTTATGCGCTGGTCTCCGGGGATACCGTTCCCAGGTTGCTGGGTTATTACACCTTATCGGGGAGTTGTTTCGAGCGAGGCATGTTGCCGTCTAAAACTCAGCAAAAGAAAATCCCGTATCAAAATGCGCCAAGCGTAACCCTCGGGCGGCTGGCCATTGATAAATCTGTTCAGGGGCAGGGCTGGGGAGAGATGTTGGTTGCCCATGTGATGCGAGTGGTGTGGGGAGCGTCTAAAGCCGTTGGCATCTACGGATTGTTTGTTGAAGCCCTTAATGAGAAAGCTAAAGCATTCTATCTTCGTCTGGGGTTTATACAGCTCGTGGATGAAAATAGTAACTTACTGTTTTATCCGACCAAATCGATTGAACAGCTCTTTACTGACGATGAGTCATAAAAGAAACCGGGCAGCGCCAGGCGGCTGCCCGCAGTATCGCGACTCTCTTACTCTTCGAAGTACCAGTAGCCCTGATTAATCAGCCGCGTCAGTTCGCTCACGAACGCCGGATTCTGCAGGCCGCTGCCGAGCTCTTCCTGGCCTAATGAGGTATAGCGACACAGCGCATCCAGCGCTTCGGCATCGGTGGTGTCGAGTTGTTCGCTATGCACGAAGAAGCTGTCGCCGATATGCAGAACGCGCAGGCCGCTCAGGCGGGAAAGCTTTTCACCACCCAGCAGCGCATCGACCACTTCCTCTTCTTCATACGGTGGTTCCGCCGGCGCAATATCCAGCTCGTGACGCGGGGTGGTGACGAAACTGCCGAACCACTGCTTGAAGTCTTCCGGCTGGCGAATCATATCGATCATCATGGTGCGCAGACGTTCGAGTTCATACTCTTCAACCCGGCCCGGATGCTCGCGGCAGGTGAGGTCCGGATCGCTGTAGTGCTCGCCGCCGAGATCGTTCTCCAGCACATAGTCGGCGAAGCTGCTGATCAGGTCGCGGCCGTTTGGCCCGCGGAAGCCGACGGAGTAGTTCAGGGCGGTTTCGTGGGTTATGCCGTCGTGCGGGAATCCCGGTGGAATATAGAGGATGTCGCCTGGCTGCAGATCTTCATCAATGATCGGTGGGAACGGATCGACGTGCAGCAGTGCCGGATGCGGACAGAACTGACGCATCGGCAGCTTGTCACCCACGCGCCAGCGGCGGCTGCCCATGCCCTGAATAATAAAGACGTCATACTGATCGATATGCGGGCCGACACCGCCGCCGGGGACGGAGAAGGAGATCATCAGGTCGTCCAGGCGCCAGTCCGGCAGTACGCGGAACGGACGCACCAGCTCGGCGGCAGGCATATGCCAGTGGTTTACCGCCTGGGCCAGCAGGGACCAACCGGTTTCGCCCAGCCCGTCGAAATGTTCAAAAGGACCATTGCTGGCCTGCCATTTGCCGTTTTTCAGGCTGACCAGCCGGCTGTCGACTTCCGGCTCCATGGCTAATCCGGCCAGCTCGTCCGGAGTAATCGGGTCGACGAAGTCCGGAAACGCGTTTTTTAATACCACCGGCTGTTTCTGCCAGTATTTTTCTAAAAACTCGGGCCAGTTAATGTTGAGTTGATAAGCCATCGATTATTACCAGTAAGAAGAAACGGGCCTGATTATAGAAATGAGGGCCGGGCGGGCGCATTGTCGTGGGTCAAGAGTGGTGCTTAATTCACCATCGGCGCGATAATGGCGTTGGGTAAGAGAGAAAATCACATTTTCGCCAAAAACCGATCTTAGCGTAAATTGCGCTGCAGGCCGCATGAGCACTGGGATTGCGCCTTTAATGGTAAGAAGATGAATTAGCGAAAAGTTCAAATAATGAGCGGTCGATAAGATTTTTCTATTTTAACGCTTGCTACTTCCGGCGAACTCCCTATAATGCGCTCCCACTGACACGGCGGATGTGAATCACTTCACACAAACAGCCGGTTCGGTTGCAGAGAAAAATCCTGAAAAACGGGTTGACTCTGAAAGAGGAAAGCGTAATATACGCCACCTCGCGACAGGGCGCTAAAACGCGTCGCAACTGCTCTTTAACAATTTATCAGACAATCTGTGTGGGCACTCAAAGTGACATGGATTCTTAACGTCCTCGGACGAAAAATGAATACCAAGTCTCAAGAGTGAACACGTAATTCATTACGAAGTTTAATTCTTTGAGCATCAAACTTAAATTGAAGAGTTTGATCATGGCTCAGATTGAACGCTGGCGGCAGGCCTAACACATGCAAGTCGAGCGGTAGCACAGAGAGCTTGCTCTCGGGTGACGAGCGGCGGACGGGTGAGTAATGTCTGGGAAACTGCCTGATGGAGGGGGATAACTACTGGAAACGGTAGCTAATACCGCATAACGTCGCAAGACCAAAGTGGGGGACCTTCGGGCCTCATGCCATCAGATGTGCCCAGATGGGATTAGCTAGTAGGTGGGGTAACGGCTCACCTAGGCGACGATCCCTAGCTGGTCTGAGAGGATGACCAGCCACACTGGAACTGAGACACGGTCCAGACTCCTACGGGAGGCAGCAGTGGGGAATATTGCACAATGGGCGCAAGCCTGATGCAGCCATGCCGCGTGTGTGAAGAAGGCCTTCGGGTTGTAAAGCACTTTCAGCGGGGAGGAAGGCGTAAGGTTAATAACCTCATCGATTGACGTTACCCGCAGAAGAAGCACCGGCTAACTCCGTGCCAGCAGCCGCGGTAATACGGAGGGTGCAAGCGTTAATCGGAATTACTGGGCGTAAAGCGCACGCAGGCGGTCTGTCAAGTCGGATGTGAAATCCCCGGGCTCAACCTGGGAACTGCATTCGAAACTGGCAGGCTAGAGTCTTGTAGAGGGGGGTAGAATTCCAGGTGTAGCGGTGAAATGCGTAGAGATCTGGAGGAATACCGGTGGCGAAGGCGGCCCCCTGGACAAAGACTGACGCTCAGGTGCGAAAGCGTGGGGAGCAAACAGGATTAGATACCCTGGTAGTCCACGCCGTAAACGATGTCGATTTGGAGGTTGTGCCCTTGAGGCGTGGCTTCCGGAGCTAACGCGTTAAATCGACCGCCTGGGGAGTACGGCCGCAAGGTTAAAACTCAAATGAATTGACGGGGGCCCGCACAAGCGGTGGAGCATGTGGTTTAATTCGATGCAACGCGAAGAACCTTACCTGGTCTTGACATCCACAGAACTTTCCAGAGATGGATTGGTGCCTTCGGGAACTGTGAGACAGGTGCTGCATGGCTGTCGTCAGCTCGTGTTGTGAAATGTTGGGTTAAGTCCCGCAACGAGCGCAACCCTTATCCTTTGTTGCCAGCGGTCCGGCCGGGAACTCAAAGGAGACTGCCAGTGATAAACTGGAGGAAGGTGGGGATGACGTCAAGTCATCATGGCCCTTACGACCAGGGCTACACACGTGCTACAATGGCATATACAAAGAGAAGCGACCTCGCGAGAGCAAGCGGACCTCATAAAGTATGTCGTAGTCCGGATTGGAGTCTGCAACTCGACTCCATGAAGTCGGAATCGCTAGTAATCGTAGATCAGAATGCTACGGTGAATACGTTCCCGGGCCTTGTACACACCGCCCGTCACACCATGGGAGTGGGTTGCAAAAGAAGTAGGTAGCTTAACCTTCGGGAGGGCGCTTACCACTTTGTGATTCATGACTGGGGTGAAGTCGTAACAAGGTAACCGTAGGGGAACCTGCGGTTGGATCACCTCCTTACCTTAAAGAACCTGCCTTTGTAGTGCTCACACAGATTGTCTGATGAACGTAAAGAAGCAAGGCGTCTTGCGATTGAGACTTCAGTGTCCCCTTCGTCTAGAGGCCCAGGACACCGCCCTTTCACGGCGGTAACAGGGGTTCGAATCCCCTAGGGGACGCCACTTGCTGGTTCGTGAGTGAAAGACGCGTGCCGAACTATCTCAAAACTCATCTTCGGGTGACGTTTGAGATATTTGCTCTTTAAAAATCTGGATCAAGCTGAAAATTGAAACGACACACAGTTAATGTGTGTTCGAGTCTCTCAAATTTTCGCAATCAGAAGTGAAACATCTTCGGGTTGTGAGGTTAAGCGACTAAGCGTACACGGTGGATGCCCTGGCAGTCAGAGGCGATGAAGGACGTGCTAATCTGCGAAAAGCGTCGGTAAGGTGATATGAACCGTTACAGCCGGCGATGTCCGAATGGGGAAACCCAGTGCAATTCGTTGCACTATCGTTAACTGAATACATAGGTTAACGAGGCGAACCGGGGGAACTGAAACATCTAAGTACCCCGAGGAAAAGAAATCAACCGAGATTCCCCCAGTAGCGGCGAGCGAACGGGGAGCAGCCCAGAGTCTGAATCAGCTTGTGTGTTAGTGGAACGGTCTGGAAAGTCCGACGGTACAGGGTGATAGTCCCGTACACCAAAATGCACAGGCTGTGAACTCGAAGAGTAGGGCGGGACACGTGGTATCCTGTCTGAATATGGGGGGACCATCCTCCAAGGCTAAATACTCCTGACTGACCGATAGTGAACCAGTACCGTGAGGGAAAGGCGAAAAGAACCCCGGCGAGGGGAGTGAAAAAGAACCTGAAACCGTGTACGTACAAGCAGTGGGAGCACCTTCGGGTGTGACTGCGTACCTTTTGTATAATGGGTCAGCGACTTATATTCTGTAGCAAGGTTAACCGTATAGGGGAGCCGCAGGGAAACCGAGTCTTAACTGGGCGTTAAGTTGCAGGGTATAGACCCGAAACCCGGTGATCTAGCCATGGGCAGGTTGAAGGTTGGGTAACACTAACTGGAGGACCGAACCGACTAATGTTGAAAAATTAGCGGATGACTTGTGGCTGGGGGTGAAAGGCCAATCAAACCGGGAGATAGCTGGTTCTCCCCGAAAGCTATTTAGGTAGCGCCTCGTGAACTCATCTTCGGGGGTAGAGCACTGTTTCGGCTAGGGGGTCATCCCGACTTACCAACCCGATGCAAACTACGAATACCGAAGAATGTTATCACGGGAGACACACGGCGGGTGCTAACGTCCGTCGTGAAGAGGGAAACAACCCAGACCGCCAGCTAAGGTCCCAAAGTCATGGTTAAGTGGGAAACGATGTGGGAAGGCACAGACAGCCAGGATGTTGGCTTAGAAGCAGCCATCATTTAAAGAAAGCGTAATAGCTCACTGGTCGAGTCGGCCTGCGCGGAAGATGTAACGGGGCTAAACCATGCACCGAAGCTGCGGCAGCGACACTATGTGTTGTTGGGTAGGGGAGCGTTCTGTAAGCCTGCGAAGGTGTGCTGTGAGGCATGCTGGAGGTATCAGAAGTGCGAATGCTGACATAAGTAACGATAAAGCGGGTGAAAAGCCCGCTCGCCGGAAGACCAAGGGTTCCTGTCCAACGTTAATCGGGGCAGGGTGAGTCGACCCCTAAGGCGAGGCCGAAAGGCGTAGTCGATGGGAAACAGGTTAATATTCCTGTACTTGGTGTTACTGCGAAGGGGGGACGGAGAAGGCTATGTTAGCCGGGCGACGGTTGTCCCGGTTTAAGCATGTAGGCTGATTGTCCAGGCAAATCCGGATAATCAAGGCTGAGGTGTGATGACGAGGCACTACGGTGCTGAAGTAACAAATGCCCTGCTTCCAGGAAAAGCCTCTAAGCATCAGGTAACATCAAATCGTACCCCAAACCGACACAGGTGGTCAGGTAGAGAATACCAAGGCGCTTGAGAGAACTCGGGTGAAGGAACTAGGCAAAATGGTGCCGTAACTTCGGGAGAAGGCACGCTGGTGTGTAGGTGAAGTCCCTGCGGATGGAGCTGAGACCAGTCGAAGATACCAGCTGGCTGCAACTGTTTATTAAAAACACAGCACTGTGCAAACACGAAAGTGGACGTATACGGTGTGACGCCTGCCCGGTGCCGGAAGGTTAATTGATGGGGTTATCCGTAAGGAGAAGCTCTTGATCGAAGCCCCGGTAAACGGCGGCCGTAACTATAACGGTCCTAAGGTAGCGAAATTCCTTGTCGGGTAAGTTCCGACCTGCACGAATGGCGTAATGATGGCCAGGCTGTCTCCACCCGAGACTCAGTGAAATTGAACTCGCTGTGAAGATGCAGTGTACCCGCGGCAAGACGGAAAGACCCCGTGAACCTTTACTATAGCTTGACACTGAACATTGAGCCTTGATGTGTAGGATAGGTGGGAGGCTTTGAAGCGTGGACGCCAGTCTGCGTGGAGCCAACCTTGAAATACCACCCTTTAATGTTTGATGTTCTAACGTTGGCCCCTGACCGGGGTTGCGGACAGTGTCTGGTGGGTAGTTTGACTGGGGCGGTCTCCTCCCAAAGCGTAACGGAGGAGCACGAAGGTTAGCTAATCCTGGTCGGACATCAGGAGGTTAGTGCAATGGCATAAGCTAGCTTGACTGCGAGCGTGACGGCGCGAGCAGGTGCGAAAGCAGGTCATAGTGATCCGGTGGTTCTGAATGGAAGGGCCATCGCTCAACGGATAAAAGGTACTCCGGGGATAACAGGCTGATACCGCCCAAGAGTTCATATCGACGGCGGTGTTTGGCACCTCGATGTCGGCTCATCACATCCTGGGGCTGAAGTAGGTCCCAAGGGTATGGCTGTTCGCCATTTAAAGTGGTACGCGAGCTGGGTTTAGAACGTCGTGAGACAGTTCGGTCCCTATCTGCCGTGGGCGCTGGAGAATTGAGGGGGGCTGCTCCTAGTACGAGAGGACCGGAGTGGACGCATCACTGGTGTTCGGGTTGTCATGCCAATGGCACTGCCCGGTAGCTAAATGCGGAAGAGATAAGTGCTGAAAGCATCTAAGCACGAAACTTGCCCCGAGATGAGTTCTCCCTGAGACTATAAGTCTCCTGAAGGAACGTTAAGACGATGACGTTGATAGGCCGGGTGTGTAAGCGCAGCGATGCGTTGAGCTAACCGGTACTAATGAACCGTGAGGCTTAACCTTACAACGCCGAAGATGTTTTGGCGGATTTGAGAGAATTTTCAGCTCTGATTCAGATTAATCGATACGTTGGTGAAACGTGTTGATAAAACAGAATTTGCCTGGCGGCACTAGCGCGGTGGTCCCACCTGACCCCATGCCGAACTCAGAAGTGAAACGCCGTAGCGCCGATGGTAGTGTGGGGTCTCCCCATGTGAGAGTAGGGAACTGCCAGGCATCAAATAAAGCAGAAAGCCCGGTCGAAAGACCGGGCTTTTTGTTTTTGCGTTTAAAAAGAACCCCGTCCCGAAAGGTACGGGGTTTTTTGCTGTGTGGGGTATATCTCCCCCGGTGGCGCTGCGCTTACCGGGGCTACAAAAGCGTAGCCCGGACAAAGTGCGCAGCACCGCCTTTATTGCTTCGCAAAATAGCGTGACGAATGCTTGTGGCATGGTCAACCGGATAGTGAATTTACCGGATGATACAAGTCGGAAAATAATTATCAGCAGCTACGATTAATATTATTTCTTTATTTCAGCGCCATTATATTGTGCTCCGGTAAAATAATGATGCGGCCTCTTCCTCCCACAAAATAACGCGTTTACGCTTCAGAAAAAATATTTCCGTGACTGGATACTTCGCTTCCGGATGTATTGTGGCGAACGGTATGCTTCTTCCCTGTTTTTGTCTAAATGAGCTTTATCATTAACACTTTGTTAACTTGATCTGGTTTATATGGCAGCAAATTTGATATACAAAGGGGGATGATTGCCTGTATGGATGCTGCCCGAAATACCTTGCGAAACATAGACTGGTTCTCGGCTGGCAAATGAGAATAGAAATGAAAATCCTGCTTAACTGGTCGCCATTGCGCCAGCTCTTCACTTACATTCAGGAGCGCTTTACCTTTCTGGTGCTGCTCTGCTGGCCAGCGATTATCTGGTTGTTCTGCCGGGTCGGCGTGTGGCTCACCGATAACGTTTATGAACTGCTGGGAAAATCACCAGCCCAGTCCTTCACCGTGTATCTGCAGCCGTTTATGACCCCCGGCACGCTGCTGCGCATCTCCATCAGCTGGGTGGTGTTGCTGTTCATTCTCTTCAGTATGGCGATGGCCTTCACCTGGGGTTTACGTCGCTTTATGAATCGCCATAAATAAACCATTCGGCCGCCGTAAGTCGACGGCCCTTCTTAAGCCTTTATGCCATCTCACCAATAGTCTTACGAAAACGCAGCAACGCGATAGTAAAGAACACTCCGCCGATAGCCAGCAAGGTTAAGAACTGCGGCCAGACGATGGCGAAGCTGGCGCCTCGATACAATATCGCCTGCGCCAGGCTGACGAAGTGGGTGGTCGGCATGGTCAACATAATATCCTGTACCAGCTGCGGCATACTTTCTCGCGGCGTGGATCCGCCGGAGAGCATCTGCAGCGGCAGTAAGACCAGGATCATCAGCAGCCCCAGCTGCGGCATCGAGCGGGCGAGGGTGCCCATAAAAATGCCGATCGAGGTCGTGGCGAACAGGCTGAGCGCCACCCCCAGCATAAACAGGGGAATCGACCCTTCAATGGGCACCTGCAAAATCCCCTGTACCATCAGTATCAGTGACAACCCGGAGACCACCAGCACCACCAGGCCCATCGACCAGATCTTGGCCAGCATAATTTCAAACGGCGTGATCGGCATCACCAGCAGATGCTCAATGGTGCCATGTTCCCGCTCGCGGATCAGCGCCGAACCGGTGAGGACAATGGCCAGCATGGTGATATTGTTGATGATCGCCATCACCGCGCCAAAGCGCTCCTGCTCAAGGTTAGGATTAAAACGCATCCTGACCGCCAGCTCTACCGGCAGCACGCTGTTATCCCGATAGCGGGCGATAAAACTGTTTACTTCGCCGGTGATAATATTCTGGATGTAACCGTTGCCGGTAAAGGCCTGACTCATGCGCGTGGCGTCGACGTTGACCTGGATTTCCGGCTGCCGATCGGCCAGTACATCGCGCTGGAAGTTAGGCGGGATGTTGATGGCGAACGTGTAGCGCCCGGCATCCAGCCCGGCGTCCATCTCATCAGCGGTGATCAGCTCCGGCTCAAGAAACCAGGGACGGTAAAAAGCGTTAATAATGCGTGAGGAGAGCTGGGATTTATCCATATCAGCAACCGCGATCGGCGCCAGGTGCAGCGAACCGGGCATCACCGTGGCCGAGGAGTACACCGACACGGTAAACGCAAACACGATCAGCGCCAGCATAGCTTTATCACCGAGCAGGCTGCGCAGTTCTTTGACGCCAAGATTATAAATATTGCGTAATCCGCGCATCATCCCTCCTGTTTCTTCAGCAGCAGCACGCTCAACCCGAGCACCAGCGGCACCGCAATCAGTAGCGGAATGAATGAGCCCCACAAATCGCTAATATTCAGCGCTTTCGAAAAGGTCCCGCGGGCGATAGTCAGGAAGTGGCTGGTCGGGTAGATTTGCCCAATCCAGCGCCCGGGACCTTCCAGCGAGGCCACCGGATCGATCATTCCGGAAAACTGGGTTGCCGGGATCAGCGTAATAATCGCGGTACCGAAAATAGCGGCGATTTGGCTCTTCATAAAGGTTGAGATCAGCAGCCCCAGACCAGTGGCGATGGTGACATACAGCAGCGCCGCCAGGGTCAGCGTCAGGAAACTCCCCTTATGCGCGACGCCAAAGACAAAGACCGACAGCGCGCACAGCAGGAAGAAGTTAAACATCCCCAGTACGATGTAAGGCAGCTGCTTGCCGAGCAGGAATTCGCTGCGGGTGGTTGGCGTCACGTACAAGTTGATAATCGATCCGAGCTCTTTCTCACGCACTACGCTCAGGGCGCTGAGCATCGCCGGGATCATCATCAGCAGCAGCGGGATCACCGCCGGGACGATGGCCGGCAGGCTCTTCACATCTGGATTGTAGCGATAGCGGGTCTCGATGGAGATGAGCGAGGTATCGCGCCGCGGGCTGCTCTGGCGGCCGGCCATCTCCTGCAGCCAGGCCAGATGCATCGCCTGTACGTAGCCGCGCACGGTTTCCGCGCGGTTGGGCATCGCGCCGTCCACCCACACGCCGATTTGCACCGGCGTGCCGCGGGCGATATCGCGGCCAAAGTTCGGCGGGATCTCTATCGCCACCGCCAGCTCGCCGTCGCGCATCCGGCGGTCCAGTTCGTCATAGCTGTGCAGCGGCGCCTGTTCGATAAAGTAGCGTGAGCCAGCGAGATTCTGCGACCAGCCCTGGCTGCTGAGGGTTTGATCGCGGTCGAGGACGGCAAAGCGCAGATCCTCAACGTCCATGCTGATCCCATACCCCATGATAAACATCAGGATCACCGTCCCCAGCAGCGCCAGCGTCGATCGTACCGGATCGCGGCGCAGCTCCAGCGCCTCGCGGCGGCTATAGCTAAACAGCCGGCGAAGACTGAAGGCCTGCCGTGGAGTCGTGTGTCGGGAATACGATGCCACAGCAGACGTGGGTTCTTCTGGTACTGGAGAGGACGGCTGGGCCTCTTTAAGCCAGGCGATAAACGCCTCTTCCAGGCTGTTTGAACCGCGCTGCTCGACCAGCGCCTGCGGCGTATCGCTGGCCAGCACTTTGCCGGCGTGCATCAGGGAGATACGATCGCAGCGTTCCGCCTCATTCATAAAGTGGGTGGAGATAAAAATGGTCACTTGATCCTGCCGCGCGAGGTCTACCATCAGCTGCCAGAACATATCCCGCGCCACCGGGTCGACGCCGGAGGTCGGCTCGTCGAGGATCAGCATCTCCGGGCGATGGATGACCGCCACCGCTAACGACAGGCGCTGACGGATCCCCAGCGGCAGATCGGCGGGAAGCGCGTCTTCAACCTCGGTCAGCATAAAGCGCTCGCACATTTCCGCCACCCGGCCGGGGATTTCGCCGTCCGGAATATGGAACAGGCGGGCGTGCAGCTCGAGGTTTTGCCGGACGGTCAGTTCGCTATAGAGCGAGAAGGCCTGCGACATATAGCCCACCCGCTGGCGGGTGGCGATATCCTTCGGGTCGACCGGCTGGCCGAACAGCCAGGCTTCACCTTCGCTGGCGGGCAGCAGGCCGGTGAGCATCTTCATGGTGGTGGATTTGCCGCAGCCGTTGGAGCCGAGGAAGCCGAAGATTTCACCGCGGGCGATGCGGAAATTAACGTGGTCGACGGCAACAAAGTTGCCAAAGCGCATGGTCAGGCCGCGCGCTTCGATGGCGATCTCTTCCTCACGGCTGTCGCGCGGTGGGATAACTACCGCCCTATGCGCCTGACGCTGTGCTTCTGGCAGCAGGGCGATAAACGCCTGCTCCAGGGTCTGGCTGCCGGTCTGGGCTTTGAGCTCTGCGGCGCTGCCGGTCGCCAGCACCTCGCCGGCGTTCATCGCCACCAGCCAGTCAAATCGCTCGGCCTCTTCCATGTAGGCGGTGGCCACCAGCACGCTCATCGCCGGCTGGCGCTGGCGAATACTGTCGATAAGCTCCCAGAATTGCGCCCGGGAGAGGGGATCGACGCCAGTGGTCGGTTCATCAAGGATCAGCAGCTGCGGATCGTGGATCAGCGCGCAGCACAGGCCGAGCTTTTGCTTCATCCCTCCGGAGAGTTTTCCGGCGGGGCGATCGCGAAACGGCGCCAGCCCGGTACTCTGCAGCAGCTCGTTGATGCGCAGTTCGCGCTCGGCTTTATCGTGGCCGAACAGGCGGGCGAAGAAGTCGACGTTTTCATACACCGAGAGAGTGTGATAGAGGTTTTTCCCCAGCCCCTGCGGCATCCACGCGATTTTCGGACACACCTCGCGGCGGTGATGCACATCGCGCATATCGCCGCCAAGCACCATCACGTTCCCCTGCTCGATGGTCCGCGCCCCGGCGATCAGCGAAAGCAGGCTCGATTTGCCGACGCCGTCCGGGCCAATCAGGCCAACCATACGCCGTGCCGGGATCGCCAGACTGATATCGCGCAGCGCGATGGTGGCGCCAAACTGCTGACCAACATGTTCCAGCAGGGCGACGGGGGGCGAGGTATCCTGCGGCGTTAGTTTCATTGCGGCAACCTCACCGCCAGGGCTTCAGGCCAGGGTTGTTGTTTATCCAGCCGTACGTAAGCCATACCGGGCAGGCCGGTTTTGACATACTCCAGGTGTTGCGCCAGCAGCTCCGGCGGGATACGCGCTTTGACGCGGAACATTAGCTTCAGGCGCTCGTCGCTGGTCTCGACCGTTTTCGGCGTGAACTGGGCGACGCTGGCGACAAAGCTGATATTGGCCGGGATCACCAGATCCGGCGCGGCATCAAGGACCAAGCGCGCTTCGCTGCCGAGCGCCAGCAGACCTGCCTGTTCGGTGGGCAGAAAAAAGGTCATATAGACATCGGCGAGATCGACCATGTTCAGTACCCGGCCACCGGCGGCCAGGACTTCGCCTGGCTCAGCGACGCGATACTGAATGCGGCCATCGCGGGGGGCTTTCAGCTCGCTATCGTCAATATCGGCGAGGATCCGCCGCTCGGTCGCCTGGGCGGCTTCGACGCGGGTTTGCGCCTGAATAATGCTGGTGCGGGCAGCTTCGATGGCGGCGCGGGCGGCGGAGACCTGGGCTTTCGCCGATTCCAGCGCCGCGCGGGCGCTCTCTGCGGCCGCGCGATCGTCATCCAGCTGCTGGGCGGAGACGGCGCCACGCTGGGAGAGGGTGTTGGAGCGAACATGGCGTTTCGCCGTGGAATCCAGCTCCGCCTGGCGCTGCTTCACTACCGCTTCGCTGGCACGCATTTCACTTTGTCGCTGATCGAGCAAGGCTCTGGCGGCCAGGACCGCGCTTTCCGCTTCCTTGATTTGCGCGGCGGCTTCAAGACGCTGCTCGTTCAGTACCCGGGTATCCATTCTCGCCAGCACCTCTCCCTGGTGCACGAACTGACCCTCTTTGACCAGAATGGTGTCGATACGCCCGGCGATTTTACTGGCAATATCAACTTCGGTGGCTTCGATTCGGCCGTTGCTGCTGGCAAACCCCGCCGGGAGTCCCGGCGGGCGCAGCAGCCACCATGCGGCGGCGGCGAGCACCACCAGTAAGCCGACAAAATACCCTGCCCAACGTTTCTTTATTTTGTCCATACGCGACTCGCTTGATTCCCTGTGCTGAGTGGTGCGCGTGTTTCCTCCGGCGGGCGGAGCGTCCTTCTTGCGAAGGACGAAAAAGTGGAGGGAGGGCCGCTGACGCCGCGCTCTGCCGCGCCGATGCGCAGCCGCTCGCTGGGCTACTTATGTGGTCATCATCAGCGATCCTGGCCTTAATGAAACACGCATAGTGAGAGCTACCGTTAACGCGATAGTAACAGCCGGGGCGATATTGTCCATACGAAAGACAGGGTCTTGTCGGCGTGTTAACAAAATTATCCGCACAGGGAGTATTTCACCATCTCAGAACAGCACAGGCAGACCCAGCCCACGCTTCACCTCATGCAGCGTCTGCTGTGTGAGGTGGTGGGCGCGTTCGCTGCCCTGGCGCAGCAGCTCCAGCAGCATCCCTTTATCCTGAATAAAAGTGGCCCTGCGTTCGCGGATCGGCGCCAGTAGCGTCTGCAGGCAGGTTTCCAGCTCATTCTTACACTGGCGATCGCCCAGCCCGCCGCGCTGATAGTGGGCTTTCATCTCTGCCACCCGCACCTTATCGCTGTGGAATGCATCGAGATAGGTAAACACCACGTTGCCCTCGACATGCCCCGGATCGCTGACTCTCAGGTGCGTCGGGTCGGTATACATCGCGCTGACCGCGTGGTGGATCTCCTCCTCTGTGGCCGATAACGTCAGCGTATTGCCCAGCGATTTCGACATTTTGGCGTTGCCATCGACGCCCGGCAGGCGACTCACTTCGCTGAGTAGCGCCTTGCAGTGGCGCAGCACCGGCTCGCCGGTGAGGCTATTCATCTTGTGGACGATCTCGTTGGTCTGCTCAATCATCGGTAGCTGATCGTCGCCCACCGGCACCAGTTCGGCCTTGAACGCGGTGATATCGGCCGCCTGGCTAATCGGATAGGCAAGAAAACCCACCGGTAGCGAGCGGGCGAATCCCTTCTGGGCAATCTCATTTTTGACCGTCGGATTACGTTCTACGCGGGCGACGGTGACGATATTCATATACAGCGCGCTGAGCTCCGCCAGCGCCGGCAGGGCGGACTGCAGGCAAATAGTGGTGAGCCTGGGGTCGATGCCGACGGCCAGATAATCGGCCATGACTTCGAGGATATGGTGGCTGATTTTTTGCGGATTGCTGCCGTTGTCCGTGAGCCCTTGCAGGTCGGCGATCAGGATAAATTGCTGGTGGTTATGCTGCAGCGCGACGCGCTGGCGCAGCGAGCCGACGTAGTGGCCAAGATGAAGTTGGCCGGTCGGGCGGTCGCCGGTGAGGATGGTTTGTGGATGGTTCATCAGGGACTCCTTATCAGACTGTTCAGCCGAAAGACGTCCTGAAAACACCAAAGCCGCCTTCCGGCGGCTTTGAAAATGGAAACGTGTATCGTGCCGCCTGTTATGCAGGCAGCCACCAACGGCGGGGATAGGTAACGATAACGTTTCTGTTCATAGGGAGTATCCTGCCACGGAAGGGGCTGGAGGCGCAATCAAAAATCACATACTTTTCCTGATGTTATTTATGTGATTGTTTTTCGGTAAATAACGAAGCGGGAAAAATATATTTTCTCTGCGACCCGATCATTATTCTGGAACAACAAACTATGTTGCATTTTTTTTGTGAAAAAGCTCACGCCACAGGATTATAGTATTATTATCCATATTTATAGCTGAATATTACCTGTCTGCTGTTACAGCTTGTGTTTATTCTCTTCTAAATTATTAACATTATTACAATTTCTATCTATTTTTCCGCTTTGCGTCATACCCCTGTCTGACTACAACGTATTGAGGCTAATTATTATGCATAAACGTCTGGTCGTTAATATTTTTTCATCATTGCTGTTGGGGGCTGCGCTTATTTCCGCGCCGGTATATGCGGCGGAAAAAACCGTAGTCAATATTTCAAAAGTGGACGGCATGCCATGGTTTAACCGGATGGGTGAAGGGGTAGTCCAGGCCGGGAAAGAGTTTAACCTCAACGCCTCCCAGGTAGGGCCGTCCAGCACCGATGCGCCGCAGCAGGTGAAAATTATTGAGGACCTGATTGCACGTAAAGTGGATGCCATCACTATCGTGCCTAACGATGCCAACGTGCTGGAGCCGGTATTCAAAAAAGCCCGTGACGCCGGCATCGTGGTGCTGACCAACGAATCGCCCGGGCAGCCGAGCGCCAACTGGGATGTGGAGATCATCGATAACGAGAAGTTCGCTGCTGAATACGTGGAGCATATGGCCAAGCGGATGGGGGGCAAAGGCGGCTACGTTATCTATGTCGGTAGCCTTACGGTACCGCAGCACAACCTGTGGGCCGATCTGCTGGTGAAATACCAAAAAGAACATTACCCGGACATGCATGAAGTCACCCGCCGAATGCCGGTGGCGGAAAGTGTTGATGATTCCCGCCGTACCACGCTCGATCTGATGAAAACTTACCCGGATCTGAAAGCGGTGGTCTCTTTTGGTTCGAATGGCCCGATTGGCGCGGGGCGCGCGGTGAAAGAGAAGCGTGCGAAAAATAAAGTCGCGGTCTACGGGATGATGATCCCCTCGCAGGCGGCTTCTCTTATTAAGAGCGGCGATATTACCGAAGGGATCACCTACGATCCGGCGACAGCCGGCTATGCCCTCGCGGCCGTCGCCAGCACCCTGCTGAACGGCAAAACCATTGAGCCGGGATTTGAACTGAAAGAGCTCGGTAAAGCGGAAGTCGATAGCGACAAGCATATTATCCGCTTCCATAAAGTGCTGCTGGTAAATAAAGACAATATTGATTCGCTCTACTAATCCACCTTCCGGGGCGCCTGCCGCCCCGGCTTAACCAGCCAGGGGATGCTATGGAACCTTTCCTTTCCCTTCGACACGTCAGCAAAACCTTCCACGCCAACCGCGCGCTCAATGATATCAGCATCGACTTTATGCCCGGAGAAGTGCACTGCCTGGCCGGGCAGAACGGTTGCGGGAAGTCGACGTTGATCAAAATTATCTCTGGCGTCTATCGCCCGGATGTGGGCGCAGCGATGACGCTGGGCGGCAAGACGTGGCCCAAACTGACGCCAGCGGCCTCTGTCGCCCATGGGATCCAGGTGATTTATCAGGATCTGTCGCTGTTTCCCAATCTCAGCGTGTGGGAGAACATTGCTATAAACCACTATCATCGCGGCGTACTGGTGAGGCGCAGCGAACTGCGACGCAGTGCGGAGCAGGCGATGCGCAGTATTAACGTCTCGCTGCCGCTGGATGCCGCCGTGGAATCGCTCTCCATCGCTCGCTGTCAGCTGGTGGCTATCTGCCGCGCGCTGGCGCAGGATGCCCGGCTTATCATTATGGATGAACCCACGGCCTCATTGACCCATCAGGAAGTGGAGGGACTATTGCATGTGGTGCGCCAGCTGCGTGAGAGGGGGATCTGCATCGTCTTCGTAAGCCACCGTCTGGAAGAGGTCATGGCCGTATCGGACCGCATCAGCGTGCTGAAGGATGGCAATCTGGTCGGCACCTTGCCGGCGGCAGAGGTAACCACCCGCCGGCTCGGTTTTCTGATGACGGGCCAGGAGTTTGACTATCAGGTGCGCGATCTGTGGCAGGGGCAGGGCAGTACGCCGGTGCTGGAGGTGCGCAATCTCAGCCGCAAAGGGGAATATCATAACGTCTCCCTGAAGGTCGAAGCCGGAGAAGTGGTGTCGATAGTCGGCCTGTTGGGCGCCGGGCGAACAGAGCTGTGCCTGAGCCTTTTCGGCATGACCCGCCCTGACAGCGGCGAGATCCTGATAAATGGCCAGCCGGTGCGGTTGCGTAGCAATCAGGACGCTATCCGCCACGGTATCGGCTATGTCTCCGAGGACCGTATGTCGCGCGGCCTGGTGATGAGTCAGTCGATTGAAAACAACATTATCAGCACCGTGTTTCATAAAGTGAAAGGCGCTTGCGGACTATTGAGTGATAGTAAAGCTCAGCAGCTGGTCGCAAGAATGGTCAACGCGTTGACCATTAAGGCGCCGGATACGCATCTGCCGGTGAATACCCTCTCCGGTGGTAATGCCCAGCGCGTTTCTATCGCCAAATGGCTGGCGATCTCTCCTAAGCTGCTGATCCTCGATAGCCCAACCGTGGGGGTGGATATCGCAAACAAAGCCGGGATCTATCATATCATCAGCGATTTGGCTGCCCATGGTATCGCCGTGCTGATGATTTGCGACGAGATTGAAGAGGCGTGGTACCAGAGTCATCGCATCCTGGTGATGAAGCAGGGCGAGTTGACCCATAGCTTCCTGCCGGACAGCAGTACCCAGCAGCAGATAGCGGAGGTGGTCAATGGCTAATCTGTTGAAACGACATGAATTCTGGTTAGGCATGTTCATTATTGCGCTGTGCCTGCTGCTGGGCTGGCGCAGTGAGGAATTTTTCACTTTCGGCAATCTTTACGACCTCGCTAATAACTATGCGATGCTGACCATTCTCGCCTGTGGTCTGTTCGTGGTGCTGATCGCCGGCGGGATTGATATCTCCTTCCCGGCTATGACCATTATCGCCCAGTACGGCATGGTGGTGATGCTGCAAAAAGTAGGCGGCAACTTCGCGGTGGCTTTTGTGCTTGCCGGCGGCATCGGCGTGCTGCTGGGGCTGGTGAACGCGCTGTTGGTTAATCGTCTGCGGGTCCCCTCGATCATTATCACCATTTCTACGCTCAACATTTTCTACGGTTTGCTGCTGTGGTTAAGCAAAGGTGTCTGGCTCTACGACTTCCCTCCGTGGTTTGAAAAGGGGGTTATGCTGTTCAAATATACCGATGCCGATGGTTACGATTACGGCCTGGGGCTGCCGCTGCTGACGATGATCGTCGTGGTGCTGTTGACCGCGTTTATCATGAATTTCACTACCGTTGGCCGCAAGATCTATGCCATGGGCGGCAACCGGGAATCCGCCAGCCGCGTCGGCTTCAGCGTGCTCCGCCTGCAGCTGTTCGTTTATGGCTATATGGGGCTAATGTCGGGGGCCGCAGGTGTCGTGCAGGCGTGGACAGTGATGACCGTTGCGCCGGATTCACTGCTGGGCTATGAGCTGACGGTGCTGGCGGCGGTGGTGCTGGGCGGCACCAGCCTGATTGGCGGGCGCGGAACTCTCACCGGTACGCTGCTGGGGGTGATTTTACTGGCGGTGATGCAGAACGGCCTGAACCTGCTAGGGGTCTCCTCCTACTGGCAGACCCTGATCACTGGGGCGATCATCGTCGTCAGCATCAGCGTAACGGCATGGAGCCAGCATCAGAACCGGAGCTTGTTATGAAAAAATCGTGGCGCAACAACGTTGAGTTTTACCTGATCGGCCTGCTGCTGCTGATGGTTATCGCCTTTAGCATCGCCATGCCAAACATCTTCTGGTCTGTCAGCAATTTCCAGTCGATTGCCTCGCAAATGCCGGTGCTGGGGATCCTGGCGCTGGCGATGGCCATGACTATGCTTTGCGGCGGCATTAATTTGTCAATTATCGCGACGGCTAACGCCTGCTCGCTGGTGATGGCCTGGGTGGCGACGAGCTATCCGCCTGGGGGCGCTACCGCGCTGGCGACGCTGCTGGCCGGCGGAGGGGCGGCGATGATCATTGGCCTGTGCAACGGGATATTGATCGCCGGGATCCGCGTTTCGCCGATCCTGGCTACCCTTGGCATGATGACCCTGCTCAAAGGGATAAATATTCTGATCACCGGCGGCAGCGCCATCGCTAACTATCCGCAGTGGGTGCTGTGGCTGAATCACGCCCAGTGGTTCGGTATTCCGCTGCCAATGTGGCTTTTTGCGGTGGTGGCGGCCGGGCTGTGGGTGCTGCTGGAGAAAAGCCCGCTGGGTCGGGCGATCATGTTGATCGGATCCAACGAACGGGCGACCCATTATTCCGGGATCAATACCCGGCGGGTGTTGATGTGGGTATATGTCATCTCGGCCCTGCTCTGCGCGGTGGCTGCGTTTCTGATGATGTCGAAGCTGAACTCAGCCAAAGCATCTTATGGGGAATCGTATTTGCTGGTGTCGATCCTCGCGGCGGTGCTTGGCGGCGTGAATCCGGATGGCGGTAGCGGGCGCATCGTTGGGATGGTGCTCGCGCTGTTCCTGCTGCAGATTATTGAGAGTGGGTTCAATATCCTCGGTATCAGCCCCTATCTGACGATGGCGCTGTGGGGCGTATTGCTGCTGTGCTTTATCCAGGCGCGAGGCATGCTGGGACTGGAGAGAGCCGGGTAAATGACCCGTCCTCGGGGGCGAAGACGGGATAGCCAGTTATTCGCTACGCAAATGCACCGCCAGGCCGCTTTGCCCTGGCGCCAGCTCCGGGCGCAGCGTCAGCGACGGGATCAGATAATCGCCATGATTCTGGCGGCGGAATGGAATGGGCTCGGTTTGCCACAGCGTGTCCAGCCGCTCGGCCAGGGCGGCGCACTGATCGGCGAACTGCCCGGCATCGGTTTTATCCGTGCGGTAGAACACCAGCGGCGGAAGCACCTCAAAGCCGGGGTAGAACAGCATACCGTGCTGAATGGGGAACAGGATGTCGTCGATGGGGCCATTGATCCCGCGCGGTGAATAGTGTTCCGCCCAGCCGCCGGCGGTGACGATCAGCATCGCCCGCTTGCCGACGAAAGTGCCTTCCCCGTAGCGATCCCCCCAGTGGCGGTCGCTGTGCTCGCCGACGCCATAGGCAAAGCCCCAGGCGTACACCCTGTCGATCCAGCCCTTCATGATGGCGGGCATCGAGAACCACCATAGCGGGAACTGGAAAATCACCGTATCGGCCCACAGCAGCTTTTCCTGCTCGGCTGCGATATCCGCACTTTGGGTGCCCTGGGCAAAGGCCTGTTTGGAATCGAGGGTCGGCCGCCAGAACTCGCCGACCGGCGGGGCGCCGCTGTCGTCGGCGTCATACCCGGCCTTCCAGCGCATGGCGTAGAGATCGGAGACTTGCACTTCATGCCCGGCCTGCTGCAGATGGCGGACGGCGAAATTTTTCAGCGCGCCATTGAGCGAGCGCGGTTCCGGATGGGCGTAAATCAGCAGTACTTTCATAATATCACCTCTGGCGTATGGAGAGCTGCAGAGTAGGAAAGCTGACGCTATAGTAGAAATTAATTACTTAAATTCCCGGTATAGTCGTGATTAATTTACAGCGTCTGGATCTCAATCTGTTGCGCACCCTGGATGTGCTGCTTAGCGAAAACAACGTTACCCGGGCGGCGCAGCGGCTGAATCTGTCGCAGCCCTCGGTAAGTATTCAGCTCGCCAGGCTGCGGGAGATTTTCGCCGATCCGCTGCTGATGCCGGGCCCGCGCGGCATGCAGCCCACCGCCCGCGCCGATGAGCTTCGCCAGCCGCTGCGCGCCGCATTAGCCGCGCTGGAGCAGGCGGTGGCGCCGGTCAGCCCTTTTGATCCGGCCACGGCGGCGGAGACCTGGCGGGTGGCGGCGACGGACTATATGGCCTCGGCGATCCTCCTGCCGATGCTGGCTGGGTTACGCCAGGCCTCTCCCGGCAGTCGGCTGGCGGTATTCGAACTGCAGCCGGCGCGGCTGGAGCAGCAGGCGGCCAGCGATACAGTAGATCTTTTCTTTCATACCCGCGAGGGCGCGCCGCCGGGGCTGCATCAGCGCCTGCTGTTTCGCGAACGCTACGTGCTGGCTGGCCGGGCGGAACATTCGGCGCTGCGGCCTGGGCTTAGCCTGGAAACGTTCTGTCAGCTGGAGCACGTGATCGTCTCCCCGGACGGGGGCGGCTTCAGCGCGGCGACCGATATCGCGCTGGCGAACCTCGGACTGATGCGGCGGGTTGTCCTTTCCGTGCCACATTTCCTGTTTATGCTGGAGACCCTGCGCAATAGCGATCTGGTGGCGGTCCTGCCGGAGCGGCTGGTGCGCGGGCAGAGCGGGCTGGTGGTCGTCGAGCCGCCGCTGGCGGTCGCCGGCTTTGAGATGCTGATGCTGTGGCACGAGCGCTGGCACCGCGACCCGGCGCATCAATGGCTGCGTCAGTTCATTGTGAATTCACTGGAGGAACAGACATGCTGAGTGGACTGAATCACCTGACCCTGGCAGTCAGCCAGCTGGCGCCGAGCGTGGCGTTTTATCAGCAGCTGCTGGGCATGACGCTGCATGCCCGCTGGGACAGCGGGGCTTATCTCTCCTGCGGCGATTTGTGGCTGTGCCTGTCGCTGGATCCGCAGCGGCGCGTTACTCCGCCGGAAGAGAGCGACTACACCCATTATGCGTTTAGTATTAGCGAAGCCGATTTTGCTAGCTTCGCCGCCCGCCTTGAGGCTGCCGGCGTGGCGGTCTGGAAGCTGAACCGTAGCGAAGGTGCCTCGCACTATTTCCTCGATCCCGATGGCCATAAGCTGGAGCTGCACGTCGGCAGTCTCGCCCAGCGGCTGGCCGCCTGCCGCGAGCAGCCGTATAAGGGGATGGTGTTTTTTGAACAGTGAAGCTGCTACGCAGACGTTAGATCACCCGTAGCCCCGGTAAGCGCAGCGCCACCGGGGAGAACAGGTTAAATTCACTCCATCGCCACCTTCACCGCTTCTCCCAGCTTCACCATCACCGCTTTATGTTTTTCGGTCGGCGGCAGGGCGCAGTTGATCCTGACGCAGTTGCGATACTTGCCCGCTGCCGAAAACAGCGAGCCCGGCGCGACCTGGATCTTCAGCCGGCACAGCTGCTTGGCGACGCAGACCATATCTACCTGCTCCGGGAGCTCAACCCACAGCATAAAACCGCCCTTCGGCCGGGTGACGCAGATCCCGCAGGGGAAAAATTCCCGCAGCCAGCAGGTGTAGATCTCGATATTGCGCTGATAGATCTGCCGCATCCGCCGCACGTGGCGGTGGTAGTGGCCTTCGCGAATAAAATTGCAGGCCGCCAGCTGAGTGGAGGGGACGTTGGTCCCGCTGGCGGCGTACTTCATCTGTAGCAGCTTGTCGTAGTAGCGCCCGGGGGCGATCCAGCCGATACGCAGCCCGGGGGCGATGGTTTTGGTAAAGGAGCTGCAGAGCATCACCCGGCCGTCGATATCCCAGGAGTGGATCGTGCGCGGGCGCGGGTATTCGGTGGCCAGCTCGCCGTAAATATCATCCTCGAAAATAACGATATCGTAGCGTTGGGCAAGGTTCAGCACCGCGCGCTTGCGGGCGTCCGGCATGATAAAGCCCAGCGGGTTATTGCAGTTTGGCACGAGGATCACCCCTTTGATCGGCCACTGATCCAGCGCCAGCTCCAGGGCCTCGATGCTGATCCCGGTTTCCGGATCGGTGGGGATCTCAATCGTCTTTAATCCCAGCCCGCGCAGCATCTGCATGGTGCCGTAGTAGCAGGGGGATTCCACGGCGATGATGTCCCCTGGCTGGCACACCGACAGCAGGGCCAGCGACAGCGCGCTGTGGCAGCCGCTGGTGAGCACCAGATCGTCGGCAGTTACCACCGATCCGCCGTCGAGCATCAGGCGGGCGATCTGCTCCCGTAGCTCGCGACGCCCGGCCAGTTCGTCATAGTTCAACACCTCAGTGAGGTTGTGCTGGATAGCCCGGCTCAGTTCACGCCAGATGGGCTTCAGGCTTGGCTGCGTCACGTCCGGCGAGCCGCCGCCGAAGGGGATGATCGATTTATCGTAGCGGGCGTCAAGCATGGTCAGCACCTGATCCCACTGGGTTATCTCCACCGGGCGCTGGACCGGACGCGACATCGGCGGCACCGGCGGCTGGGCTTTGCGCGGGGCGACGAAATAGCCCGATCGCGGCTGCGGCACAATCATCTGCTGCTGCTCAAGCAGCTGATAGGCCTGCTGGACGGTGCTGATGCTGACGCCGTGCTCCTGGCTCAGGCTGCGCACCGACGGCAGCTTTTCGCCATGGCGATACAGGCCCTGTTCGATGCGTTCGGCCAGCAGCGTAGCGAGATGTTGGTAGCGGGTCATGCTGTATCCTTAATTGCCGCCATACAGATGGAATAACCAGTACAGATGGGCGTAAAAATTGGGCTCTGGTGTACGTTTTAGCTAATCTGTATGTTAAAGAAAAGCGTTTTGTGAATCTGTATTCCTTACCCCCAAATCCGTGAAGATAAAGCCTCTGGCAAGGTGAGGAGGTAGAGGATGGAATTTCACGAGAACAGGGCAAGACAGCCATTTATCGGTTTCGTACTGCTGGTGCGGTTTATCAAAAAATGGTGGCTTCAGGAGCAAACGCGCAGAGTTTTGCAGCAAATGAGCGACGAACAGCTGAAAGATATCGGCCTGCGTCGGGACCAGATCAATTAAAACGTGCGGTTTTTTACAGGCAAACCTTCTTCATTATCCCGGTGAGCGCAAAGTGCCGCCGGGATACATTCACGAAATTTATCAATTGATGCGGCACGACCTTCCGTTTCTTGATACTTACCCTGATAAGTATTATTTTCTTCTCAATAATGAGAGGAAGCCCCGTGACTGAAGACGAACTGTTTGCCCGCCGCCCGCTGGGGATGCGGATGGCTATGGTGGTGCGCCAGTGGCGCGCCATTATTGACTCCGCTATCACCGATACCGGACTCACCCAGTCCAGCTGGACGGTGCTGATGCAACTGCATCAGCTGGGAGACAACGTCTCGGTCAGCGAACTGGCGGAGGTGCAGGGCATTGAACTGCCGCCGCTAATGCGCACCCTCTCATTACTGGAAAAGCAGGGCTATCTGGTGCGTTCCACATCGCCATATGACAAACGCATTCGCCTGCTGACGCTGACCGCTGAGGGGCGGGCTATTCTGGAAAAACTGAGCTGCGTGATCGAGACCTATCAGGAGCGCGTAACCCAGACCATCCCGGAGGCCGATCTCGCTACCTTCAGCGCCACGTTAAATCAAATCGCCTGCCGTTTGCGGAATATCCGCGAAGAAGATAACAAGATCTAACACACTATGATGACGCCTGAACAAAAATTTGCCCGCTGGGTACGGGTGAGTATTGCCGCTTTTCTGGGAATATTCGCCTGGTTTATCGTTGCCGATATCTGGATCCCGCTGACGCCGGACTCCACCGTCATGCGCGTGGTGACCCCGGTTTCGTCGCGGGTCTCCGGCTATGTCTCGCACGTCTACGTGCACAACAACAGCCAGGTGAAAAAGGGCGACCTGCTGTATGAGCTCGACCCAACGCCATTCATTAATAAAGTTGAAGCGGCGCAGATCGCCCTCGAGCAGGCGAAACTGAGCAACCAGCAGCTGGACGCGCAAATCGCCGCCGCCCGCGCCAACCTGCGCACTGCGCAGTACACCGCGCGTAACGATAAGGTCACGCTCGATCGCTACCAGCGCTTGAGTACGATGCAGAACGTCTCGCAGTCCGACCTCGATAAGGTGCGAACCACCTGGCAGACCAGCGAGCAGTCGGTCTCGGCGCTGAACGCGCAGATCCAGAACCTGCTGATCCAGCGCGGCGAGCGCGACGATAAGCGCAACGTCACCCTGCAGAAATACCGCAACGCGCTGGAGGAGGCGCAGCTGAACCTGGCCTGGACCAAAGTGCGTGCGGAAACTGACGGCATGGTCAGCAACCTGCAGCTGAACCCGGGGATCTACGCCACCGCGGCGACGGCTGTGCTGGCGCTGGTTAACAACAACACTGACATCGTCGCCGACTTCCGCGAAAAAAGCCTGCGCCACACCGCGGTGAATACCGATGCGGCGGTGGTCTTTGACGCCCTGCCGGGTCAAGTCTTCCCGGCGCACGTGACCAGCAGCGACGCCGGGATTCTGGCGGGACAGGAGGCGGTGAACGGCCAGCTGTCGCAGCCGGAGCAGTCCACCCGCTGGGTGCGCGACGCCCAGCGGATGCGCATTCACGTCGCGCTGGATCAGCCGCTGGACAAACCGCTGCCGACCGGCGCCCGCGCTACGGTGCAGCTGTACAATAGCGAGGGACCTTTTGCCCGCACCTTCGCCGGCCTGCAGATCCACCTGGTGAGCTGGTTGCACTATGTCTATTAATACCCTGGCGCATGTCTTTACCCCGCACGGCAATATCGTCTACACGGCGAATGATTTTCGCCAGACGGTGCGTATCGCCGTGGCCGGGACCATTGCGCTCAGCATCTCCACCTTCTACGACGTACAGTACGGCGTATTTTTCGTCGTTTATCCGCTGATGCTGATGTCGCTGGTACCGATGTTCAACCTGCACGTCGCCCGCCAGTTTATATTTAGCGCGGCGGTAAACTGTGTCGAAATGGTGCTAATTGTCGGCTATTTGTCGCAGTGGCCGGTGATCATGACCCTGGTGGTGTTTGCCCTGTACGTGATGCGTTTCCGCTTTATGAGCCAGGGACCGCTGTTCCTGTTGGGATCAATGGGGGTGGTGTGCCAGAGCACGATGCTCAACTTTATGAGCTATCCCACCAGCAACTGGCACACCCTGATGTTCTCCAATATGGAAGCCTGCGTGATGGCCGTGGCGCTGAGCGCGCTGCTGCATTACCTGATCCCGGACGTCGAACCGCGCAAGCCGCCGCCGCGGATTGAGAAAGACGCCGCCCGCATCCGTCATGAGTCGCTGCTCTCCGGTACGGTAGCGACGATCATCTTTGTGGTGTTTCAGATCTGCGATCTCAGCGACTCGCTGTCGGCGCTGATGGCCGGGATCCTGATCCTGTTCCCGATGCACTATCGTGGGGCGGTGATCAGCTCGATCTGGCGCGTCGTCGGGGTGGTGCTGGCCTGTCTCTATATACTGGTGGTGCAGCTGATTATCTATGATTTCAGCAACCACATGATCCTGATGATGCCGCTGATTGGTCTCGGGCTGGCCTTCAGCGCCCGCCTACACGTGATGGAGAAAGTGGGCGCCGGGGTGGGCTTCGCCAGCATCACTACCATCGGCATTATGTTCGGCCAGAATTTACATCCGTATCAGGATCTGGTGTTCAGCGATCTGTACCGCATCACCTCGGTGACGGTCTCGCTGGTGGTGACGCTGACCCTGGTTTTTCTCATGCACCGCCTGCTGAACTGTTTCGCGGCGACGCGTTTTGTGGTGAGCGATTAACCTGCAGGTGGGAAGGTGGCGAGACAGCGCCATGCTTCCCCGTTCTGCTGATACAGCGCCGCCGTCTGTTCCGGGACGATCCAGCCTCGCGCATCGGCTTCCGTCCCCTCCAGCAGGATGCACAGCCCGCAGCCGCTGCGCAGCTGGCGGGGTATATCTTTGACCTCGAAGGCTACTCCCGCCGCCTGCATGGCTTTGCGCATCCGAACCACCCCCACCGTGGAGTGAAATAAAAACAGAAACGTTGTCATCCGCGCCTCCGCTGGCGCTGGCCGATCAGCGCCGCGCCGATCGCCCCGGCAAACTGGGCGTCGGGATGGGTTGTCACCGCCATGCCGACATGGCTTTCCAGCATCCGGGCAAAGGCGGCGCAGTGGCTGACGCCGCCGGTAAACAGCAGCGGCCCCTGCGCCGATAAGCGGCCAATAAAGTTCGCGCTGCGCCGGGCCATGGCGTTAATCACCCCGGCCAGAATCGCCTCCGGCGCGACGCCGGCCGACCGCAGGCTAATGACCTCCGATTCGGCAAACACCGTGCACATACTGGTAATGGCGTGCGGTTCCACGCCGTCGGTAATGGCGTCCAGTTGTTCGACGCTGGCGCCGAGGGTGCGTGAAATGACTTCCAGAAAGCGGCCGGTGCCGGCGGCGCATTTGTCATTCATCAGGAAGTCGCTGAGGTTGCCCCCGGCGTCCAGCTGGATAACTTTGCTGTCCTGGCCGCCGATATCAATCACCGTGCGGGTGTCCGGCGCCAGCAGGCGGGCGCCGAGGCCGTGACAAGAGATCTCCGTCACCTGCTTATCGGCAAAATCCACCAGCTGGCGGCCATAGCCGGTGAGGGTTAAAAAAGGCGTCTCCGTGAGGCCAGCGCGCAGTGTCTCCCAGGCCTCGTGGATGGCGTCGGCGGGGCGAAAGGGGGTGGGGCAGAGGAAGCGGCGCACGATGACGCCGTCCGCCAGCAGGATGCCTTTTGTGGCGGTGGAGCCGGAATCAATGCCAACCGTATAGTTCACGCCAGCTCCTTACAGCATTTCGATAAAGGCGGCGACGCGGGTGCTGAGCTGGCCGAGGTCCGCTGTCGAATAGTCGGTTTCAATCGCCATGTAAGGAAGATCGTGCTGTTGGCGCAGATGGCGTTTAATCGCCAGCGATTCCACGGCATAGGTATGGCAGGCCTGCAAAATGACGTCGATCACCCCGTCGGCCTGATACTCCTCCACCATCTGGCTCAGCAGCTGCAGACGCTGGTCGTTGGGGGAGATACAGGAGCAGCCGATGGCGAGATATTTATCGGTTAAGGCGTCGTAGACGTCACCCTCTTCCGCCACGCAGCGCTCGGTCGCTTTCGCGCCGGTGCAGTTCTCATAGCCGACCACCCAGCCTCCGTTTTCCTCGATGGCGCGGACCACTTTTTCCGCCGCGCCGCCGATCGGGCAGCCGGTGATCAGGATCCGCGGACGAGGTTCCAGCCGTTTACCCTGCTGCCACTCCTGATGGATGCGCTCCGCCATGGCATGCAGTTCATCAATCAGGGCGGTTTTGTCGAAACGAAAAGTGGCGCCGTACACCACTTTCAGGATGTCGCCGCCGCTGAGCGCCGGCGGATTGAGCTGCCCGAGACGATAAAAGTGGGCCAGCGCCCGGCGCTCGCGATTTTTCAACACGATGGCTTCGCGCAGCGCCGCCTCGCTAATCGGCGTGCCAAATCGGGCCTCAATCACCTGCTGCAGGCGCAGGATCTCCGTTTTCCACAGTGCGCGCGAGGCGGCATCGCTGGCGCTGTTCGGCAACTGCATGACGTGGACCGCCTTGAACTCGGCCATGTACTCATACATTTTCTTTTTGCCGTCGCAGGTGGTTTCCCCAACCACCAGGTCAGAGAAATAGAAGTAGGGACATTTATCGGTTTTGCCGAAGCCGTAGCTGCTTTTGATAAGCGGGCAGAGGTTGCGCGGGAGATCTTTTTCCGCTTCCTCGATGGTTTCATCGGAGGTTGAGCACAGCGAGACGACAACGGCGCCCGCCGCCATGGCGATCTCCTGGGGCATAAAGGTGCAGTAAGTGCCCACCAGCGGTACGTTCTGCTCTTTAAGATCCATGACGGTGAGAAAGCCCTTCTGGCGAGCTTCTGAGAACTGGTCAAAAATGGCGGGTAGATCGGTGATAAGCGACATGGTTTTCCTTCCCCGTACACGGGAGATGCTGAAAGAGTCGCCATTATAGCCATGGTGTATGCAGGGTTTTATTGATCTCCTGCGTCTGTACGCGGTGTTAATAGACCTTTTTCAAATCCATCTCTTCCTGGATACGCTCGCTCCATGCCTGATGGGTGCGGATGGCCTCTTCGATACCGGCGTTGTAAAACAGCGGCCCCAGCTCTTTGGCGATAAAGTCGACGAAAAATTCGGCGTCAAACTGCTCCAGTTCGAGGTCGAAGGTCTCTGCGCAGTACTTGCTGAGCCTGTCGCGCAGCAGGTCGCGCTGCGCCTGGCTGAGTTCAATGTCATTCATGATGGGGCTTTCTCCGTAAAAGGGCTCACGACTGCCGGGCTTCGATCACCGCTTGTCCGCGCTGGTGGCGTAACAGTCCGGCCAGGCAGCAGGCGGCGACAATCCCGGCGGCCACCGCCAACAGGTGGAAGGGGAGTCTGCCGCCATGGAACCACAGCCAGCGCGCGCCTTCAATTGATAACGCGCTGACGCTGAGGATCACGATATTCAGCGAGGCGGAGACCGTGCCTTTCGGCAGGTCGTTGGAAAAGAGGGTAAAGCGAAACAGCGTCGGGAAAATCAGCCCGATGCCGAAGGCGTAGAAGCAGGTGCCGAGCACCGACCACAGCCAGACGTGGGGCCATACCAGATTGCCAACGATCAGGATGGCCAGGCCGAGCATCTGTACCGGCACCGCGCTGAGGACAAAGCGCGGGCGGGTGGGGTCTTTTACCCAGCGCGCCACCGACAGGTTGGCGATGATAACGGCGCTGAAGACCGGCACCTGGCTCCAGGCGAACTCGCTGGTGGTCAGTCCGCCGGCGTCCATTAAAATCACCGGCGATACCGCCACCCAGTTCATCAGCGGAATATAGCTCAGCGACAGCGTGGCGGCGCCGAGTAAAAAGATGCGGTTGCGAAAGACGTTGCGAAAATCGCGCAGCACGCCCACGGGGCTGAACGGCACATCGCCGCGGCGCACCGTCTCCGGCATGGTCAACAGCAGGCCGAGCCAGGCCACCAATCCCATGGCGGCGATAATGCCGAACAGCGCTTTCCAGTGAATGAAATGCATCAGCGCCGCGCCGGAGAGCGGACCGACGATCGGCGCCACCAGCACGACGGAGGTGATCACAGCCATCAGTCTGATCGATCTTTTTTCCTCAAAGGCCTCTTGTACGGTGACGTAGCCGACGGTGGCTATAAAGCAGATGCTGGTGCCCTGCACGAAGCGGGCAATCAGGAACTGCGTCATGGAGGTGGTGAATAGGGTCGCCAGGCATGCGAGGGTGAAAATCAGCGCGCCGGTGAGCAGCACCGGACGCCGTCCTATCCGGTCAGAGAGCGGCCCCAGCAGCCACTGTAGCGCCATGCCGCCGGCCATATACAGGCTCACCGAGGCCGGAGCCAGCGCCACATCAGCATTGAAATCCCGCACCACGTGCAGGATCCCCGGCTGGATCAGATCGGTAGTGAGATAAGCGGAAAAATCATATAGAATTAACGCCGCCGGGAAGAACAGCGCGGCGGCGTGTCGGCTCAGCCAGTGGGAAATCCTGTGCATCATCTCGCCCTCCCTGTGGAATATTTATCAGCGCTATTGTTCGGATAGTATCATTGCTAACCAATATGCAGATGCAGCAGCGAGGGGATCTGCGAGAGCAGCCACAACAACAGGCCGATGGTTCCCCCCACCAGGGTACCGTTGATGCGGATGAACTGCAGATCTTTACCGATATTGAGCTCGATCTGCCGCGACATATCGCGGGCGTCCCAGCTCTTCACTGTGTCGCTGATATGGCGGGTGAGGAAGGCGGCGAACTCCGGCGCCACCCGGTGCGCCGCCTGCTCCAGGTGTTCGTTAAGCGATTCGCGCAGCGCGTCGTCGCGGAGTAAGGTTTCACCGAACCACTGCCCCGCCTCGGCGATACGCTGCTTAATACGTGAGTCGTCGCTGCTGATATCGTTTTTTACCCAGCCGCGCAGGTCGCCCCATACTTCGCCAAGATAGTGGTTAAAGGTCTCATCATTTTTTAGCCAGGCTTTGATGTTATCGGCCTTCTGCGCCATATCCGGGTCGGATTTCAGGTTATCGATAAGCTTTTGCACGGCGCGGTCAAAAGTCTGACGGATCTGATGCGTACGGTCGTGAGTCACCTCGTCCAGCAGGGTATTCACCGCGTCGGTGACCATCTCAGCGCTGTGCTCGCCGAGCCACTCGGTGGGTAGGAGTTTGGCCTTCAGCGGGTGTTCGGTCTCCAGCCAGTGTACGATGCCGCGGGCGATAAAGGCGCGGGAGCTGTCGCGCTGCAGCAGGGCAATCAGTTGGTTTATCAGCGAATCGAGCAGCTTTTGATGGCGATTGTCGCGGGTCAGCCCCTCCAGCATCATGGCGCTGGTCTGCGTCAGGTCGACCTTATCGATAGCCTTATGCACCGCGCGTCGCAGCAGACGTTGAATGCGCGCGTCATCGGTCAGTTCGAGAAAACCGCTCATCACCTGCAGCAGGTGCTGGCCGACCCGCCGGGCGTTCTCCGGCTGGCTGAACCAGTTGCCGAGCATCAGGGCTGGCTGATAGCGGCGGATCAGCGCGACCAGCGACGGGGTATCAAGGAACTTTTCCTCGACAAAGCGGCCGAGGTTGTCGGCGATGCGGTCTTTATTGCGCGGAATAATCGCCGTATGGCGGGCGACAAAGGGCAGCGGAATACGGCGAAACAGAGCCACGACCGCAAACCAGTCGGCCAGCGCCCCGACCATCGCCGCTTCGGAAATAGCTTTTAGCGCACCGACCCAGGGCGACGGTGGTAGCGCGAGGGTAGTGATAAAAATGGCGGCTGCAATCAGCAGCAGCGACAGCGCCAGCAGTTTGGCGCGTTTCAGTTCAGCGAGTTTTTCCATATGCTTAAGCATATAGCCTGACGGCGAGGTCGTGCAAAAATCGCCAGATAATCCCCAGGCCGAAGAGCATCAGGATCGCCCCCGCCGCCCGCTCGACTCGCCAGACGATGGCGCCCAGGCGGCGCTGTATCTGTGGCAGCGCAATCGCGCTCACCAGCAGTAAATCCCAGAAGAACACCACGCTGACCATCCACAGCCCGCTCACCGTTTGCTGAAGCAGGGTCACAGCCGCCCCGAGCAGGGAAGTCATCAGCGCCAGATAAAACAGGGCGTTTTTGGGGTTGAGCAGCGATGACCCCAGCCCTAGCAGCAGCTGCCTGCCGAACCCCGGACGCGCTGCGCGAACGCTCTCCATCGCCAGCGTCGCGGGACGGCTGCGTATCAGCAGGCTGCCAATCCACAATAAATAGCCCGCCCCCAGCAGCTCGATGAGCAAAAAAAGCAGCGGCGCCTGGCGCAGAAGCCCCCAGCCGACGATGGCGAGCACAATATACAGCGCATTGCCTGCGGCGATGCCGAGACACAATCCGATGCTGCCGCGGATCCGGTAGCGCACGGCGTAGCCGACCAGCAGAAAAAAATCAGGGCCCGGACTGAGCAGAGCGACAAAGTGGGACAGGGCTAGCGCCGGGAAGACGGCGGGAAAGAGCGTCGATAAGGTATGCATAGTGGCCTCGATAATGGTGCAGAGGCCACCCTACGCCAGGTGGCGTATTACTTATTGTCAGATATTGATCTGCTTTGCGCATACTGCCGCGGCGTGGCGGCGGTATAGCTGACAAAGGTTTTATGGAAATGGCTCTGATCGGCAAAGCCAGCCTGATAGCCGACGTCGGCGATAGGATCCCCGGCGCGTAAGCGCGTTTTCGCATATTCGATGCGCGCCATGTTGATCAAACTAGCGGGCGTCAGGCCGGTATCTTGTTTCACGGCGCGGATAACGGTCTCTTTACGAAGCGCGCTGTCGTGGGCCAGCTTATCCAGCGACGGCGACGCCGGCAGATCCATCGCCAGGCGCTGAAACAGCAGGGCGCTGGCGTGATGTGGCGCCTGCGGCGCGGCGGCGCACAGCGGCAGCGCGTGCAGGAGTTGCGCCAGCCGGGCGGGCAGTTGTTCAAGGCTCCCGCGGCTCATCAGGGCGACAACCTGCTGGAAACTGGCAAAGAGAGGGCTGTCGCGCAGCAGCGGCTGCGGCGAGGTGATACTGGCGCCAGGGGGAATATCCGGGCGCTGCGCGTGGCACCATGTCGCGTCCAGGTAAAGCATGTGATAGCTGCGCGGCCTGCCATGCAGCGGATTACAGCTATGCGGCGCGTGCGGCGGGATCACGATCAGATCCCCGGGTTGCAGCAGGTACTCCTGGCCAGCGCACAGGCAGCGCGTTTCCCCCTCGATAATCGCCCCCACCGAGAGCTGGGGGTGGCTGTGGTGCTTATAGGCCTGGCGGCTGCGCCAGGTGCTGCGCAGCTCCAGCCACGGCAGACGATCGTCTCGCCAGAAGGTTTGGGGGATATCTCGGGTATGGTTCACTGCTTTGGCCTTTGCTGCGGGGATAAGCCGTTTATAGCATGCTGCGCCGAGGCTGTCGCCCGCCTGGATTTGCGTACCGCGTCGAAAAAGGATGTCACGCTTGCAGTCCGGGGAAATATGTTTTCGTAGCGGAATGTAAAATCCCGGTTTCCGGGGGTGCCAGAGATATTCATGGGAGGTAGAGTCCCTGCAGGATAAGCAGGCAGGGATGAGCCGATGGCAAAGGGCACCACCTCGACGCCGCATGATGCGGTGTTTAAACAGTTCCTCACTCAGGCCGACACCGCGCGCGATTTTCTGGCGATCCATCTACCGCCTGCGCTGCGTCAGCGCTGCGACCTCGATACCTTACAGCTGGAATCGGCAAGCTTTATCGAGGAGAGCCTGCGGGCCTGGTACTCCGATGTGCTGTGGTCACTCAAAACCGCCTCTGGCGAGGGCTACATTTATGTGGTTATCGAACATCAGAGCTCGCCGGATGCGCAGATGGCCTTCCGCCTGATGCGCTACGCCATCGCCGCGATGCAGCGCCATCTTGATGGCGGTCATACAAAACTGCCGCTGGTGGTGCCGATGCTCTTCTATCACGGAGCGACCACGCCATACCCGTGGTCACTCAACTGGCTGGACTGTTTTGCCGATCCACAGCTGGCGAGTGAGCTTTATATCTCGCCCTTTCCGCTGGTGGATGTCACGGTGATCCCCGACGATGAGATCGTTCGCCACCGGCGCGTGGCATTACTCGAGCTGATACAGAAGCATATTCGCCAGCGCGATTTAATGGGCATTGTTGAGCAACTGACGACGATTTTACTTAGCGGGGACGCTAATGACAGACAGCTAAAAACGCTGTTTAATTATCTGCTGCAGACTGGCAACGCGCGCCGCTTTGGCCGGTTTATCCACGAAGTGGCGCAACGGGTTCCTCAGCACAGGGAGAGATTGATGACTATTGCTGAAAGATTACAGGAAGTGGGCCGCAGAAAAGGCAAACGGGAAGGCCGGCTTGAAGGCAGACAAGAAGGACAGCATGCCGAGGCGCTGCGCATTGCCCAGAGGATGCTGGCCGACGGCATTGCCCGCGAGACGGTGGTGAAAATCACCGGCCTGACCGCCGACGAGATCGCCGCGCTGGCGCATTGATAACGCCGGGGCGGCCTGACGGTCGCCCCGGTTAGCCTCGTTATGGAATATTCCGGATATACCTAACTTTACCCGCATCGCCAGCCATCTCGACTACCCTTAATATCCTTAACGGCATTTTTGACTGCCTTAGTAGCGATAACAAGGAGACATGCGATATGGCCTATCAGACGGTGAATCCTGCGAACAATCAGCTTATTAAAACGTACCCGGCGCACAGCGATGCGGACGTGGAGGCGGCGCTGCAGCAGGCGGATGCGCTCTACCATTCTGCCTGGGCAAAAGGCGATATTGAACCGCGGCTGGCGGTACTGCATAAGCTGGCGGATCTGATCGATAGCCGGGCGGAGGAGCTGGCAAAAATCGCTAGCCAGGAGATGGGGAAACTCATTAAGCAGAGCCGCGGCGAAGTGAAACTTTGCGCTCAGATCGCCCGCTATTACGCCGATAACGCCAAATCGTTCCTGGCGCCGGTGAAGTATCCCTCCGAACTGGGTGAAGCCTGGGTTGAGCACCATCCCATTGGCGTCTTACTGGCGGTGGAGCCGTGGAACTTCCCCTATTACCAGCTGATTCGCGTCCTTGCGCCAAACCTGGCGGCCGGTAACCCGGTTATCGCCAAACACGCCAGCATTGTGCCGCACTGCGCGGAGACCTTTGCCCATCTGGTGCGTGAGGCCGGCGCTCCGGAGGGGGCGTGGACCAACCTGTTTATCTCCCAGGATCAGGTGGCGAAGATTATCGCCGACGATCGCGTGCAGGGCGCGGCGCTCACCGGGTCGGAGAAAGCCGGCAGCGTGGTGGCGGCGCAGGCGGCGAAGCATATTAAGAAATCAACGCTGGAACTGGGCGGCAATGATGTGTTTGTCGTGCTGGACGATGCCGACCTGGAGCGCGCGGTGAAAATCGGCGTCCAGGCGCGGCTGAACAACGCCGGCCAGGTGTGTACCGCTGCCAAGCGCTTTATCCTGCACGAAAATATCGCGGATGCGTTCCTGACAAAATTTAGCGAGGCGTTTCGCCAGGTGAAAATCGGCGATCCGCTGGATGAAAGCACCACGCTGGGGCCGCTCTCTTCCAAAGATGCGCTGGATACCCTAAGCAAACAGGTGGACGAGGCGGTGAAAAATGGCGCTAAGCTGCATCTGGGCGGCAAAGCGGTGGCTCGAGAAGGCAATTTCTTTGAACCCACCATTTTGACCGGTATCACCCGTGATAATCCGGCGTACTTCGAAGAGTTCTTTGGCCCGGTGGCGCAGATCTACGTGGTGAAAAACGATGAGGAGGCAATCCAGCTGGCCAATGATTCCCACTATGGTCTGGGCGGTGCGGTGTTCAGTCAGGATATCGAACGCGCCAAACGGATGGCCTCCGCCATTGAAACCGGAATGGTTTATATCAACTGGCTCACCGATACCGCGCCGGAGCTGCCGTTTGGCGGCGTGAAGCGTTCCGGTTACGGACGGGAGCTCTCCGATCTCGGCATCAAAGAGTTTGTGAACCAGAAGCTGGTGGTGGTGCGCCGCTAAGCCTATGACCCGGCCATAAAAAAACCTGCCATTCGGCAGGTTTTTTTATGGCTAATGCTCAGCGCACCTTAACTTTATCGCGGGGCGTTGATCATAATCAGAAGGTGACCCCGCCGCCCACATAGGCGCCATCAATCAGGGTGTGGTTCGGGCGACCCTCTTTACCGTCAACGCTCACATGGCGGTAACCCACTTTCAACGTCACTGGACCAATCGGAGACCAGCTCACGCCGCCGTTCGCTTCAACATAGTTTTTCACGCTGTTGTTCAGACCATCCGGCGCGACATACCCTTCGCCAAACACGTGGATGCTGTCGGTCAGGGTCACGTTCACCCCGCCGCCGACCGGAAACGCGACGCCGTTATCGCCTTTTTTCGGCCCGAGGTAGATGGCTTTCGCGCCGGCGTTGAGCATCACCGGGCCCACTTCCAGGTTGTAACCCGCGCCCACGCCGCCGGTCTGGCTACCATCATCGGTATTCTTCAGCCAGTGGCTTTCGGCGTACAGGCCAGAAGAGGATTTACCCATTTCCATATTCAGATTAGTGAAGTTTTTACCCTGTTCAACGGTAAACCCCACCGCCATGGCGGAACCAGAGACCGCGGTCAGGGCTGCAAGAATAAGGATGTTAAGCTTTCTCATGGTTTACTCCTCGTCAATAAAGTTGTCTGAGGGCACCTTAACAAGCGATGTTTACCTCTGCAAATGTGACTTGCGTCGATTTTTTATGCTGGTTTTGTCAGGAAGGTGTTTTGAAAATGTTGTAATGACGTTGGGTTACGGCGAGGTCAATCATCAAATTTAGCCTGTTTAGCCGTGGTTTAATTGGTGGGCTAAACAGAAACTGAACAGAGCAGTCATTAATTATTAAGGGGCCTATTCATTCAGTTTCTTATAATTTCCAAAAATGTTTCTACTGTTACTTATTAAAACGTTGCTTTACATTTTTCGACGCGCTGCCGACGTTTGGTCCCTGTTTTTGACGAGGTCTCAGAGAGAAGGGGGCCTGCGCCTTAGGGCGCAGGCGGGCAGGTTAGCGTCGTAAACCGGCAAACGCCGCGCGAATTTCCTCTTCCGGCAACTGAATGCCGATAAACACCAGCGTGCTGTGCGGCGTTTCATCGCCCCACGGGCGATCCCAGTCGGCGCTGTAGAGGCGCTGCACGCCCTGGAACAGCAGGCGATTTGGCTCGCCGTCGATCCACAGCATGCCTTTATAACGCATCAATTGCTCGGCGAAGGAGAGCAGCAGATTTTCCATTACCCGTGAAACTTCACTGATATCCACCGGATAGTCGAGCTCGACCACAATCGACGAGACGTCATTCTGTTTTTCTGCCACAAAATGAAAGCGCGGTGTGGCGCTGACAACCTTCTCTTCCAGCATAAAACCGCTGGTGTTAAACAACTGGCTTAAATCGATATCGCCGTGAATGACGGTATAAATCGGCGCCCGCGCGTTAATGCGCGCCAGCCGTTCACGCAGCTTTTCGGTGTCGCCGGCGACGTCGGTTTTGGTTAACAGGATCCGGTCCGCGTAGCCGACCTGCGACTGGGCGATGGTGAACTGATCCATCTGCTGGTCGGCATGGACGGCGTCAACCAGGGCGATCACGCCGTCCAGCAGATAGCGCTCGCAGAGCACCTGATGGGAGAAAAAGGTCTGGATAATCGGCCCCGGGTCGGCCATGCCGGTGCATTCAATCACCAGCCGGTCAAACTCGATTTCGCCGCGATCGCGACTGTCGAGGAGATCGAGCAGGGCGTCTTCCAGTTCGTTGGAGCGTGTACAGCAGATACAGCCGTTGGTCAGGGTTTTAATCTGCGTGGCGCGGTCGCCGATGAGCTGATCGTCGACGGAGACTTCGCCGAATTCGTTTTCAATCACGGCGATTTTGAAACCGTGCTGCTCATTGAGGATATGGCGCAGGAGGGTGGTTTTTCCTGCGCCGAGAAAACCGGTGAGTAGGGTGACTGCAATCGGTGCCATTATTGCCTCCATTAACAGCAGCGTACGCCGCCTTTGCCGTCGCCGCCGTAGCGGGCCTGCTGGCGTTCGCGGAAGAATTCTTCATAAGTCATGTACGGCTGATCCGGATGGTTGGTTTGCATATGCGTGACGTAGTTGTCGTAATCCGGAATGCCAATCAGCATTTTTGCCGCCTGACCGAGATATTTTTTTGCCTGACCTAAGTTACCAAACATTATAAGTTCCAGATAACGAATAAAGCCGGATGGCGGCTAGCGCCATATCCGGCCTACGTTAATGCGCTTTTGGTAGGCCGGATACGCGTAGCGCTATCCGGCATCAGGGTTAATGATGTGACGAGGTCTTCACGCCGCCTTCCGGTACCGGCACATACGGAGTCTCTTTGTCGGTACGCACCTTATTGTTGCGGACATTGAGCCAGGTTTTGATGCCGTAGAAGATGATGCTATACACCACCACCAGGAACAGAATACTCAGGCCGGCGTTGGTGTAGTTGTTGACCACGATATGGTTCATGTTGGCGATCTGCTGCGCGGTCAGCTCGCCGCCGGCGGCAATCTTCTCTTTATACTGCTGAGCCATAAAGAAGAAGCCTTCCATCTGCGGGTTGCTGCTGAACAGCTTCAGGCCCAGCGCCCAGGTGGTGCACAGCAGCAGCCATGCCGCCGGGATAACGGTGACCCAGATATATTTGGTGCGCTGCATCTTGACCAGCACCACGGTGCCAAGCACCAGCGCCACGGCGGCCAGCATCTGGTTAGAGATCCCGAACAGCGGCCACAGGCTCTTCACGCCGCCCAGCGGGTCGACCACGCCCTGATACAGCAGGTAGCCCCACAGCCCGACGCAGCCGGCGGTACCGATAATCCCGGCGACCAGCGAGTCGGTTTTTTTCAGGAACGGCACGAAGTTACCCAACAGATCCTGCAGCATAAAGCGGCCTGCGCGGGTACCCGCATCCAGCGCGGTGAGGATAAACAGCGCTTCAAACAGGATACCGAAGTGGTACCAGAAGCCCATATCCGCCATCGGGATGATTTTATGGAATACGTGGGCGATACCGACGGCCAGCGTCGGCGCGCCGCCAGCGCGGTTCAGTACCGAAGGTTCGCCGATATCTTTCGCCGTCTGCAGGATCTGCTCAGGTGAAATCACAAAGCCCCAGGAGCTGACGGTCGCCGCCGCGTGGACGGTGACTTCTTTCAACTGCGCTGCGATCATCGCCGCGTTTTCACCGCCCATTTCATGCAGGTTCGGCATGACGATGCCCAGGCCTGCCGGCGGGGTGTTCATCGCGAAATAAAGGCCCGGTTCGATAATCGAGGCGGCGACCAGCGCCATGACTGCAACAAAGGATTCCATCAGCATCGCGCCGTAGCCAATAAAGCGGGCATCGGTTTCGTTGGCCAGCAGCTTCGGCGTGGTGCCGGAGGCGATCAGCGCGTGGAAGCCGGAGACCGCGCCGCAGGCGATGGTGATAAACAGGAACGGGAACAGCGCGCCTTTCCACAGCGGACCGGTACCATCAATGTACTGGGTCACTGCCGGCATTTTCAGGTCCGGGTTGAGGATAACGATCCCCAGCGCCAGGCCGACGATTACGCCGATTTTCAGGAAGGTGGCCAGATAATCGCGCGGCGCCAGAATCAGCCATACCGGCAGCAGCGCGGAAATGAACGCGTAGCCAATCAGGGTAAAGGTGATAGTGGTATCTTTAAAGGTCAACGCCGGGCCCCAGTACGGGTCGTGGGCAATCACGCCGCCGAACCAGATAGAGGCCACCAGCAGCACGATACCGATAACCGACACTTCACCGACGCGGCCTGGGCGCAGGAAGCGCATGTAGATCCCCATAAACAGGGCGATAGGCACCGTCGAGCAGACGGTAAACACGCCCCACGGGCTTTCCGCCAGCGCTTTCACCACGATGAGCGCCAGCACCGCGAGGATGATGATCATAATCAGGAAGCAGCCGAACAGGGCGATAGAGCCCGGAACCGGCCCCATCTCCTGTTTAATCATCTCGCCCAGCGAGGCGCCGTTACGCCGCGAGGAGATAAACAGCACCATGAAGTCCTGTACCGCGCCCGCCAGCACCACGCCGGCCAGCAGCCACAGGGTGCCCGGCAGATAGCCCATCTGCGCGGCCAGTACCGGGCCAACCAGCGGGCCAGCGCCGGCGATCGCGGCAAAGTGGTGGCCAAACAGCACGTAGCGGTTGGTTGGCACATAGTTCAGGCCATCGTTATTAATGACCGCCGGCGTGGAGCGCGTCGGGTCAAGCTTCATCACCTTCTGCGCGATGTACAGGCTGTAATAACGGTAGGCGACGAGGTACACAGAAACCGATGCGACGACGATCCACAGGGCGCTGACGTGCTCACCGCGGCGTAGGGCGACGACTGAGAGGCAAAATGCCCCGATGATTCCGAGAATCACCCAGGGTATGTGCTTGAATAGTTTTTTGGTATCCATAGTAAAACCTGGCGTTAATTAGATGAATAATTGGCCGAAGCCGTATGGTTTTAAGTTAGGGTTGATGGAGGTATTGATTAGCTAGGCTGCCTTCGATCTTGCCAGAACAGCGCGCGCGTAAAGTTGGGTAAATCGGTGAGTGGTTGTATAGGGGGTTAAGCGGTTACTTGCGGGGGTAAGCGGTTAGATATGAGTACGAGAGCGCGTAAATGTGTGATTAAGCTCACAATATTATTCTGCGCATCTCAAAGATATGCTTTCAAACTGAGGATAACGATTTTTATCACCCGCAGATCACTATCTTTATTTCAAGTAGAGGTATTTTGATATTATGCTGACTTTGCCATGTCGTATGGATAGCGTTTAACAAAGGGAATTCGAGTTATGAAATTTGTAAAGATAATGATCATCGCCAGTGCTTTTTACTTAACATATGCTCATGCAAGAGAGATACATCAGGCTGTTGATGAGCCGGCAGCCCCTTATAATTTGCGCTGGGGGATGAGTTACGATGAGGCCAGAAACACGCCTTTATATTCTCTGGAGGTATCAGATATCAATTATGCCGGAAAAGACCCGGATCTGATTATCTCAACGCTGACTCCCCAGGAAGTGGGGGCGTTGAAATATCAGGAGATGAAGCTTTATTTTGATAAGAATAAAGGGCTGAAAAGTGTTTTTGTTAGCGCTGATGTTGATTCCAGTCAGCAGGCCTATAAAGTTGATGATGGCCGGGAAGCACTCGCCTTATATAATGAGGAAGTTAAGGTTCTTGATCGAGAATATGGGCCAGCGACAATCAAAGAAGAGTTCATTGCAGAAAAAGGGAAATTCTATCAAAGTCTTTCCGCCTGCATTGCAAAACAGCAGGAGTGGTATAATAAAAGATTAGATCTGAATAAAATAAAAAAATGTTCAACCTGGCAACGTACTTATAAAAAAGGTCGGGTAACCGTTTTGCTATACATCGAACCGAGACAAGTTTCCAAACATTATATTTATAAATAAATTAAAGGACTTAACGGTGAGAATATATAAGATTTTTTTTAGAAGTATTGCCATGGTCATTATGGTTATGATCCTTTCTGATTGTCGTCAGTCGTATTATATTGCCAGAAATACGGGGCGCAATATAATGACCTTATCCGACCATCAGCGCGCTAAATCGGCGTTAAACGCTAACGATTTAAATGCAGCTCAGGGCTACCTGACGGGAGAAAAATACAATAATCGCTACAGGCCTGTTAGCGGTGAGGAATCCTGGGGAAGTTTACAATATCGGGCGGCGAAAATCGTCGCCAACGCCGCGGCGAACGGTCAAAAAGTGCGTGATGATGCGCTCTATCTCGCTTATATCTCTTTGTTTGAAGCAGAAGAGGGAGTGCCCGAACATCCCGATATTATGTTGGGTTACATGCATAAAGCCATGGCGCTACTGTTAGCGAATCCGCAATTACTCGATAAAATCGATTCTAAAAATGTCAGTACTTTACCCAGCCAGTTTACCCTTGAACGCTATGCTGTATGGCAATATTTATACGATGGCGGCGAGATTGACTGGACCAAAAAAGCGCCTGAAGGTGAAGGTTATACAATTGCTGGTGAAAGCTATCAGACCTGGAATATCAAGTTAAAAAAAGCCATCTGGAATCGGGGAGACGCTTTTTTAACAAATATAGGTAAACAACAATTTATTCATGACGCTATAGATTATTCGCAATTTCCGGTTATTGCCTGTACCGCCAGGCGAAAAGGCTGGCACTTAACATTACCTGCTGACTACCGGGAACAAAATTTCCGCGGCGGTGGACGTTTTGATTGGGCTTCATGTCGCGCTGTTGAATAAGGCTGGCGGGTGAGATGACGCATATTAAGCGCCAGGTTTACGTATCGGGCGATAAGTAAACCTGGGCGCGGATTTTAGACTGCGACTTCCATTTCCATCATCACCGGGTGGAAACGGCGTTTAAAGTAAATCAGGCCGTGCCCTTGCGGGCTCAGGGTAATATTGCGGATCTCCACCAGATACACCAGGTGGGTACCAATGGTTTGCACCTGGCTAATCTCGCCTTCGAGACTGGCCAGCGAACCTTTCAGCACCGGCTGCCCGAGCGCGCCCTGCTGCCAGCCGCTGAGGGCAAACCGCTCTTCCATCGTCACCCCGGTCATCCCGGCGAAATGACGGGCCATGATTTCCTGTTCGTGGTTCAGCACGTTGATGCACAACTTGCCGTTACCCTGAAACACCGGGTTCATCGCGCTGTTGGCGTTGATACAAACCATCACCGATGGCGGCGTATCCGTCACCGAGCATACCGCCGTGGCGGTAATGCCGCAGCGGCCGGCTTCGCCTGCGGTGGTGACAACGTTAACCGCAGCCGACAGGCTGGCCATGGCATCGCGAAAACGCAGGCGTTGTTCATCTAATTGCATTATGACCTCCCGCTGTGAATTACTTCAGCAGCTTATCCAACATGTTGATATCAGCATTATTGTGCAGATGCGGCACCGTCCAGCCGTTCTGGTCGTACTCGGACAGGCAGCGGTCGACCATCGCCATCATTTTGTCCATATTGCCGGAGCTCTGCGCCTGGCGCAGACACTGCAGGCGAATTTCATCCTGGCTACCGGAGTAGTTGATCTCATACAGTTCATGGCGGCCGCCGAATTCGCTGCCGATGGCGTCCCACATCAGTTTGAGGATTTTGATACGTTCAACGTGGTCCATACCGTTGGAGCCGCGCACGTACTTCGCCAGATACTGGTCGATCTGCGGGTTGTTCAGATCGCGGGCGCTGGACGGCAGATAAATCAGGCCGCTGGTGACGTTGCGCTCGATGATGTTCTTGATCTTGGCGTAGGCCATCGGGGCCATCACGCGATAGGTCTGCAGCGCGGCGTGATCCGGCAGCCATGCGCCGTTGACCCACGGCGTCGCTTCCGAGCACATAGAATCGCTTAACGCCCAGAACATATTGCGCCACGCCACCACTTCGCCAAGGTCGGCCTGCACGCCGCGGAATTCGAGGGTGCCGGTACATTCCAGAGAGCGTTTCAGCAGGGCGGTGATAAAGTCCAGTTTTACCGCCAGGCGCACGCAGGCCTGCAGCGGGTACATGCGGGCGAAACCACCTTCCATGGTCCAGCGGCGGCAGCGGTCAAAGTCGCGATAAATCAGTACGTTCTCCCATGGGATCAGCACCTTATCCATTACCAGAATCGCGTCGTTCTCGTCGAAACGGCTGGAAAGCGGATAGTCGTACGGCGATCCGGTCGCGCCGGCGACCATCTCATAGGAGGCGCGGGAGATAAGCTTGACGCCTTCGGCATCCATCGGCGCGACGAACATCAGCGCGAAGTCCGGGTTCTCGCCCATCACCTGTGCGGAGCCGAAGCCGATCATGTTGTAGTGGGTCAGCGCCGAGTTGGTGGCGACCACTTTCGCGCCGCTGACGATGATCCCGGCATCAGTCTCTTTTTCCAGCTTGATGTAGACATCCTTCACTTCATCAGCTGGCTTGTGGCGGTCAATCGGCGGGTTGACGATAGCGTGGTTAAAGTACAGGCCGGTTTCCTGAATGCGGGTGTACCAGTTGCGGGCGTTCTGCTCGAACTGGCCGTAAAACGCCGGGTTGGCGCCCAGCGCGCAGCCGAAGGCGGCTTTGTAGTCTGGGGTGCGGCCCATCCAGCCGTAGCTTAAGCGCGACCATTCGGCGATGGCGTCGCGCTGCTGGCGCAGATCGTCGGCGCTTTTCGCCACGCGGAAGAATTTATGGGTGTAGCCGCCGCTGCCGGTATCGGTGCCCCAGCACAGGGAATCCTGCATCTCCGGTTTGTGCAGCGCATCGTACAGCTGAGCGACGGAGGCCGCGGCATTACGGAAGGCCGGATGCGTGGTGACGTCTTTCACGCGCTCGCCGTAGATATAAATTTCGCGGCCATCCTGCAGGCTTTTTAAATACTCTTCGCCAGTTAACGGGCGTTTCGCGTCGGCGCGGAAATCTTCAGGTTTCATAGGGGCCTCTTCAGTATTTATCGGAATAATAATGTTAAATATATGTTTTGTTTTTGTTGTTTAATTGAAGCGGTTATGGCGCTTGTCGTGAAGGGACGTTTGCGACAACGGCGGGTACTTTTCAGGCGGGAGTGAATTTTGTGATCTCTGCAACTTTTACCGGCTGGCGCGGCGCTGACCCGCCCTACGGTCTGTAGCCCAGGCAAGCGCAGCGCCGCCGGGGTATTACGACACCGGTACTTTTTGCGCCCGGTAGCTGCTGGGCGAGCAGCCGACCTGGCGGCTAAAAAAGCGCGCAAAATAGGCGGGGTCTTTAAACCCCAGCTGCCAGGCAATCTCATTGACCGCGCTATCGGAAAACAGCAGCAGGCGCTTCGCCTCGCGCAGCTGACGGTCAAATATCAGCCGCTTCGGCGAACGGTTGGCAAAGCGGCGACAGATATCGGTCAACCGCGATTCGGTTAGATGCAGCTCCCTGGCGTAATCCGGTACCGTCCAGTGCTGATGGTAGTGGCTGTCGATCATCTGGTTAAAGCGCTGGAATAATTTCAGCTCGCCGCGCATCCCGCTGGCGGCATGATCGTCGAGCCTGGCGTTGCGCAGCAGCAGGGTAAAGACCGCCTGCGCCAGCAGCGCCAGGGTATGCTCCCGCCCCGGTAGCTGGGCGGTGGACTCCCGGCGAATCAGCTGCCAGTAGTGCGCCAGCGCCGCCAGCTCGTCGGGTTTATCCGCCAGCGACAGGCAGATCCCCGGCAGGCCGAAGGTCTCCCGCGTGCCGGGATAAAGCACCTCCAGCAGCGGCCAGATCAGCTCCTCATGGACCGTCAACACGTGACCATCGCTATCGGACTCGGTAATAAAGGCGTGCGGCACCGAGGGCGGCGTTATCACAAACAGCGGCGCCTGCACCGAATAGCGGTGGTCATCAAGCTGCAGCTCAATCTGTCCGGTATCAAGGTAGTGCATCTGGAAATAGCGGTCGTGGCGATGCGCCTGCATGTCGCGGCCAAAAAAGGCCGCCATGCGGGAGAACGACTGGTAGTGCACCTCTTCGGTACCCAGACTCTCGTCGTAATCTTTATTGATGTCGATGTTGGCGATTGAATGCTGGCACATACCCGCTCCTTAGTGGCCTTTTTGCGCCGCTAATCCCGGCGCGGCGGCGGCGTCCTCACGCTGGCTCATTGGAATGCGGGTAAGCACCAGCGCGCCGACGATCAGTAATCCGGCGACAAACCACAGCCCGGAGCTAAAGCTGCCGGTGGTATCACGCAAAATGCCGATCAACAGCGGGCTGACGGCAGAGCCGACGTTGCCGATAGCGTTGATCACCGCCAGCGCCACCGCGCGTGACTGCAGGCTGATCACCCGATCCGGGGTGGTCCAGAAAATGGCCATCGCGGTAAAGGATCCCACCGAAGCCATAATAATGCCGATCAGTTGGATCAGGCTATGGTGCGTTGCCGAAGCCAGCAGCCAACCCGCCGCGGCGAACAGGTAGGGCAGGATGGTATGCATCTTGCGCTCTTTGCGGCGGTCGGATCGGCGGCTCCACCAGATCATGCCGAAAATAGTGCAGAACTGCGGGATCGCCGCCAGCAGGCCAATCATGATGTTGCTGCTGCCGGTGTTGAAGCTCTGCAGGATCTGCGGCGTCCAGATATTAATGGCGCTGAGGGTATTGGTCAGGCAGAAGTAGGCGAGGGTATACATCAGCACCGCTGGCGTCAGTACTTCGCGCAGCGTGGAACGCGGCGAAGCCGGGACGATCGCCGCATGTTCCCGTTCGCGATCGATCATCGCCTTCAGCGCCTGTTTCTCTTCGTTATCCAGCCAGTTGGCTTTATCCGGCGTGTCGTTGAGGAAGAACCAGGTGACGACGCCGAGCACCACCGACGGCAGGCCTTCCAGCAGAAATAGCCATTGCCAGCCTTTCAGGTTCCACAGGCCGTCGAGCGCCAGAATATAGCCGGAAAGTATCGAGCCGAGCATCATGGTCACCGGCATGGCGATCATAAACAGGGCGTTGGCGCGGGCGCGATGGTAGGCCGGAAACCACCAGGTCAGATAGACGAGGATCCCCGGCAGAAAACCGGCCTCGGCGATGCCGACCAGCATGCGCAGGATGTACAGCGTATGCGGGCTGGTGGCGAACATGGTGCAGGTCGAGGCGATCCCCCAGACCACCATGATCCCGGCGATCCAGCGGCGCGCGCCAACTTTCGCCAGCATGATATTGCTGGGGATCCCGCACAGCACGTAGGTGACGTAGAACAGCGTCGCCGCCAGGCCGAACATGGTGGAGGTCAGGCCGAGATCTTTACCCATCGTCAGACCGGCGAAGCCGATATTAATTCGATCCAAAAATGAGAAAACAAAGAGAACAAACAGGAAGGTAATCAGGCGGCGGAACAGCTTTTTGATCACTCGGTTTTCTACTTCAACGGCTTTATTATCATTGTGTTGCAGGGTAGAGGTAGTCATGTTGCGCTCCACATTATCCGTTCAATAGACGGATTTATTGTTATCGGTTGTGGTGGTTGCGTTGTGGGTAAACCGGGCCGCCAGCGCTTCTGCGCCGCGGGCCAGCAGGGTGGTATCGACGCCGACGGCGACGAACAGCGCGCCCAGTTCGAGATAGCGTTTCGCCAGCTGTTCATTAGCCATCAGGATCCCCGGCGCTTTACCGGCCTGACGGATTTGCTGGATGGCATCTTCAATGGCGGCCTGCACTTCCGGGTGCTGCGGATTGCCGCCGTGGCCCATATCAGCGCTGAGATCCGCCGGGCCGATAAACACACCATCTACCCCGTCGACATCGAGGATCTGCGGCAGATTTTTCAGCGCTTCGCGAGTCTCAATCTGTACCAGCACGCACATGGCGTCATTGGCCCGGTGGATATAATCCGGGACGCGATTCCAGCGTGAGGCGCGGGCCAGCGCGCTGCCGACGCCGCGGATGCCGGCTGGCGGATAGCGGGTGGCTCTGACCGCCAGCCGCGCTTCTTCGGCATTCTGCACCATCGGCACCAGCAGGGTTTGCGCGCCGACGTCCAGCAGCTGTTTGATCTGCACCGGATCGTTCCACGACGGACGCACCACCGGCTGGCTGGGGTAGGGCGCAATGGCCTGCAGCTGGGTCAGCACCGTTGGTACATTGTTGGGCGCGTGTTCGCCGTCGATCAGCAGCCAGTCGAAGCCCGCGCCGGCCAGCAGTTCGGCGCTGTAGCTGCTGCACAGCCCAAGCCACAGGCCGATTTGCGGACGGCCCGCTTTTAAGGCGTCTTTAAAGGCGTTATTCATGGTGTTTCTCCTAGACAAACCGGCAGCTGATGGCGCCCATGTTGCCGTAGTCGACGTGGAAGGTATCGCCCTTGCGCGCCGGGACCGGGCGGGTGAAGGAGCCGCCGAGGATAATCTGCCCGGCTTCGAGCTGGACATCGTACGGCGCCAGCTTGTTGGCCAGCCAGGCCACGCCGTTGGCCGGATGATTGAGTACGCCCGCGGCGACGCCGGTCTCTTCAATTACGCCGTTGCGATACAGCAGGGCGGAGATCCAGCGCAGGTCGAGCTCGTCCGGTTTAATCGGCCGGCCGCCGAGGATCACCCCGGCGTTGGCGGCGTTGTCGGAGATGGTGTCGAACACTTTGCGCGGACGCTGGGTTTCCGGGTCGATGTTGTGGCAGCGCGCGTCGATAAGCTCCAGCGCCGGGATAACGTAGTCGGTGGCGTTGTAGACATCAAACAGCGTACAGTTCGGGCCGCGCAGCGGTTTGGCCAGCACGAAGGCCAGCTCGACTTCAATACGCGGCACGATAAAGCGGTCGGTGGGAATATCGCTGCCGTCGTGAAAGAACATATCGTCGAGCAGCGCGCCGTAGTCCGGCTCGCTGATCTGCGAACTGGCCTGCATCGCTTTAGAGGTCAGGCCGATCTTGTGGCCTTTGAGCACGCGGCCTTCGGCGATCTTCATCTCGACCCACTCGCGCTGGACGGCGTAGGCGTCCTCAATGGTGATCGACGGATAATCCAGCGAGATCGCGCGGATCTGTTCACGCTGCTTTTCGGCCTGGTTCAGCCGCTGGGCAATCAGGGTACGGGTCTGTTTATCGAGCATAGAGATTCCTGTGGCATTGCATTGCCGGATGGCGCTTCGCTTATCCGGCCTACAAATTCATGGCCGTTGTAGGCCCGGTAAGCTCAGCGCCACCGGGCAATTTGCACATTATTTAAATAACGCGTGCACGTTGTTTTGTTTGTAGTTCAGCGTCGGGTCGAGCTCTTCCATGGCGAACGACAGCGCCAGATAGCGGCTCTCCATTAGCGTCGCGAAGTGGGATTTGATCAGCGCGAACAGCATATCTCCCACGTCCTGACGGCTCTCCAGGCTGCGCCCGGCGCCGATCTTCAGGGTCATATGCACGAAGGCGTAATCCTGCCTGCCGTCGGCCATCTGCCAGGTATCCAGCCAGTGGGCGCGGCTGCGGATCCCGCCGATCGGAAAGATGCCGGTGGCGGCCAGCGCCTCGTTGACTTTGGCGAACAGCCCAGGCAGATCGGCCTGCTCGCGGATGTTGTCGGTACATTCGGCGATAAAATGCGGCATGGGGCCCCCTTACGCCTGCGCTGGCAACGGGAACACGGCGTTAACCTGGCCGGTACCGGAGCTGGCGAATAGCTCGGTGATAAACTCCACCTTGCCGTCGTATTTATCCCAACCCAGCAGGCCGAGCAGCATCACCGTGTCGTGCATGTTGCCTTCGCCGTAGCAGTAGTCGGCATACTCCGGCAGCATGGTGCAGAACTCTTTGAATTTGCCCTCGCGCCATAGCTTCACCACCCGCTCATCCATTTGATGGTCAAATTCGCGGGTGTAGCTGTTCATCCCCTCTTCGGCGCGCTGGTCGTCGATAAAGCGGTGCGACAGCGAACCGCTGGCCAGCACCGCCACGGTGCCGTCGTATTTTTCAATGGCTTTGAGGATCGCTTCGCCCAGCCTGCGGCTGTCGGCAAAGTCGTGAACGGTACAGAAAGCGGAGATAGATACCACCTTGAAGTGCTTATCGCTGTTCATGTAGCGCATCGGCACCAGGGTGCCGTACTCCAGCTTCAGGCTGGGAATATTGTGCGCTTTGGCACGCACCCCGAGCTTCACCGCCTCGTCGGCGATAAGCTGGCCCAGCTCCGGGTTGCCGTCGTAGTCGTAGGTCATGTCGCGAATGAAATGCGGCAGTTCGTTACTGGTGTAGACGCCCTGAAAATGGTCGGCGCAGTTGATGTGGTAGGCGCTGTTGACCAGCCAGTGGGTATCAAACACGATAATGGTATCGACGCCCATTTCACGGCAGCGCTTGCCAATTTCTTTATGCCCGTCGATCGCGCCCTGACGGCAGCCGTGGTTTTTCCCCGGCAGCTCAGACAGATACATCGACGGCACGTGAGTGATTTTTGCTGCTAACGCTAACTTACCCATATCAGACTCCCCATTTCGGGATCGGATGGTCGCCCATCGAGATGCAGACGTTTTTCATTTCGGCGAACACTTCAAAGCTGTACTCGCCGCCTTCGCGGCCGGTTCCGGAGGCCTTCACGCCGCCGAACGGCTGACGCAGGTCGCGCACGTTCTGGGTGTTGACGAACACCATCCCGGCTTCAATACCGCGCGCCAGACGCAGCACTTTGCTGACGTCCTGGGTCCAGATATACGACGCCAGGCCGTATTCCACATCGTTCGCCAGGCGTAGCCCTTCCGCTTCGTCTTTGAACGGCAGCAGGCAGGCGACCGGGCCAAAAATCTCTTCCTGGGCGACGCGCATACGGTTGTCGACATCCGCCAGCACCGTCGGGCGCAGGAAGTTGCCGGCTTTCAGATGCGCCGGCAGGTCGGACGGTTTATCCGCGCCGCCGGCCAGCAGGGTGGCCCCCTCTTCGATGCCGAGGCGAATGTAGCCGGACACTTTCTCCCAGTGCTGCTGGGTAATCAGCGCGCCGACCTGGGTGTTCGGATCGGTCGGATCGCCTACGCGCAGGCGATTGGCGCGCTCGGCGAAGCGTTTAACGAACTCGGGGTAGATACTCTGCTGAATAAAGATGCGCGAGCCGGCGGTGCAGCGTTCGCCGTTGATCGAGAAGATGGTGAACAGCGCGGCGTCAAGCGCGCGCTCGATATCGGCATCTTCAAAAATCAGCACCGGCGATTTTCCGCCCAGCTCCATGGAGTACTTTTTCAGACCGGCGTTTTTCATGATGTTGCGGCCGGTGGCGGTGCCGCCGGTGAAGGAGACGGCGCGCACATCATGATGGCGCACCAGCGCGTCGCCGGCGGTGGCGCCGTAGCCCTGCACCACATTGAGTACGCCAGCCGGGATCCCGGCTTCCAGCGCCAGCTCGCCCAGACGATCGGCGGTCAGCGGCGACAGCTCGGACATTTTCAGCACCGCGGTATTCCCCAGCGCCAGGCACGGCGCCACCTTCCAGGTGGCGGTCATAAACGGCACGTTCCACGGCGACACCAGCGCGCAGACGCCAACCGGCTGCACGAGGGTGTAGTTCAGCATCTTGTCGTCGACCGGATAGGTCTTGCCGTTCATCTGCTGGCATACTTCGGCGAAAAATTCGAAATTGTGTGAGGCGCGCGGGATCAACACGTTTTTGGTCTGGTGGATCGGCAGGCCGGTATCGGCGGTTTCCATCGCCGCGATCTCCGGGACGTTCTGATCGATAAGATCCCCCAGGCGGCGCATCAGGCGCGCGCGCTCTTTCATCGGCAGGTTAGCCCACTTCGGGAAGGCCTCTTTCGCCGCCGCTACCGCCTGGTTGATTTCGGCTTCGCCGCCGGAGGCGACTTCCGCCAGTACCTCGCCGGTGGCCGGGTTGGTGGTATGAAAATAGTCTGCGCCGGCAACGTTTTTACCGTTGATCCAATGGTTAATCTTTTTCATGACAGTGTCTCCTCATACGCTTGCTGGCTGATGATATGGTTGACCAGGCGGCCCACGCCCTCGACTTCAACGATCACCTCGTCGCCCGGTACCACGTCGGATAGCCCTTTCGGCGTGCCGGTGGCGATCATGTCGCCCGGTTGCAGGGTCATAAATTCGCTTAAATAAGCGATGAGGAACGGGATGCTGAAGATCAGATCGGCGGTGGTGCCCTGCTGGCGCAGCTCGCCGTTGACCCAGGTGCGCAGGGCCAGATTATGCGGATCCGGGATCGCCTCTTTGCTGACGATCCACGGGCCGATCGGCGTCAGGGTGTCGCGGCTTTTCACCCGCAGGTTCGGGCGGTAGTAGTTTTCCAGATAGTCGCGGATCGCGTAGTCATTGCACACGGTATAGCCGGCGACATAATCCATAGCCTCGGCTTCGCTGACGCGGCGCGCGGTTTTCCCAATCACCACCACCAGTTCGGCTTCGTAGTGCATGTATTCGACGTTATCCGGGCGTACCGACTGCTGCTGGTGGCCAGTAAAGGTGTTCGGCGCTTTGATGAATACCAAAGGCTCGGTTGGCGGTTTAAATTCCAGCTCGCTGGCGTGGTCGGCGTAATTCAGCCCCAGCGCGAACAGCGTGCCGTTGGCGGGCGGCAGCCAGCGGAATTCCCCTTCTTTTAATACCGTGCCATCGTCCAGGCGCACCTGGTCGCGTTCATTGACCAGCACGTCGCGTACCTGTCCCTGCCATTCAATGCGTGCCTGTTTCATGCCAGCTCTCCTTCTGCGACAACCGGGTTTTCGAGCGCCGGGAAACCGTCGGCGAGAATACGTACGCGGTCGCCGGGGCGCAGCGTGACGCGGGAGTGGGGCGTGCCGATAAGGATCGCGTCGCCGGGATTGAGGGTAGCGAACTCGCTTAAGGCGCTCAGCAGCTGCGCGGCGCTACGCTGCAGATCGCCGGTATGCCAGCTATCCGCCTCGCGGCCGTTAATTTCGGTGATGATGGTCAGATCGTCGACGTTGCGTACCGCCGATAGCGTGCCGATGGGGCAGAAGCCATCGCGGCACTTGGCTTTGATCGCCGGACGATAAAAACTCTCTTCCGGCAGACTCACATCGTTAGCCAGCGCGTAGCCAGCGATATAGTTCGCCGCCTCTTCCGCCGCCACTTTACGCGCGGTTTTGCCGACAATCAGCGCCACCGTCGCGCCGCTTTGTACGGTCTCGCCCTGCGGATGGGGAATGGCTTCGCCATCGCCAATCACGGTATTGCGCGGCTTGATAAACCAGACCGCGGTTTTCGGCGGCGTCTTGTAGGGGGCCTGTTGAAACGCCTCGCGCCAGGCGTCGAGCTGGCTGCGATGATTGAGCGCAACGGCGAAGATGGTACCTTTCATTCACCACTCCTCTGGGACAGATTTCGGTTCAAAGGGATTTCGTTAATATATTAATGATCATCTTTTATGCTTTGCGCTGAGGTTTAGCAACTGGAAGTGAATGTTTTGTGATCGGATTAACACAATATTTACATAGCAATTACTTATTTGTTGAAAATCAATAACTTGAATATTTTTCAGGAAAAGACTGGTACTTTTCAGGTGCAGAAACCGGTTGTACATGGCAGGATTAACGCTAATTATTAAGTTATTAATAAGTTTTTGGTGAGGCTGTTGAGGGGATACTATGCATGATTCATTAACCATTGCCTTGTTGCAGGCGCGTGAAGCGGCGATGGCCTACTTTCGACCGATCGTCAAACGGCACAATCTCACCGAACAGCAGTGGCGGATCGTGCGAATTCTCGCCGAACGTCCGTCGATGGACTTTCACGATCTGGCCTTTCGCGCCTGTATCCTGCGCCCCAGTCTGACCGGTATTTTGACGCGCATGGAGCGGGATGGGCTGGTGCTGCGCTTAAAGCCAGTTAACGATCAGCGCAAGCTGTACGTCTCGCTGACGCCTGCCGGAACTGCGCTGTACGAAAGCGCCCAGGCGGAGGTGGAAGAAACCTATCGCCTGCTGGAGGCCCAGTTCACCACGGAAAAGCTGCAGCAACTGACCTCCCTGCTGGAGGAGTTTATTGCGCTTGGCGTCCCTGCCGGGCGCGGCGATGAAGAAGAGTAGCGGTTACGGCTCGGCGCTCAGCCTGGCGAGGGCAATAAGCGTTTCCGCGCGGGCGGGGGACAGCGGCTCTCTCGGCTGCGGCAGCGGCCAGCCATACAGCCAGCGGGCGCTGGGTCAGTTTGGCCTGCAGCCAGTCGTCGGCGGCAGCCACGTCGCCGCAGCGCACATCTTCGCAACGGCACAGCAGGCTCTCCGGCGTCGCCGCGTTTTTCAAAGATTCCGCCAGCCGGAAGGCGCGGTTTATGGCGTCGGCGAAGCGCTGCCAGCGCCGGGAGCGGCGCTTGCTCAATGATATTCGTCACGTCGCCTCCGGCCTGGTTCATCGTATCCGCCACCGCCTGCAGGCCGCCCGCGCTGCAGCAGAGGATCAGTTTCTGCCAGTAAACCACGCCGCCGCCGTCGGCGGTTTCAAACAGCACGCTGTGCGCGGAGGGGCGGGCAATCAGCCGCGCGCCGTTCACCTCCCGGATGGCGGCGATGTCGTTGGGGATTTACTACTGGGGCGCGCGCAGCTGCCTGCCGCAGGCTAACTTTAGCGGAGACGAAGAAGAGTAAAGGAGAACAGTATGGAGTCGGTAACTCTATCGTTACCTGAAGCTTATGACCTGGCGCTGGAGGTACTCAGCGCCAATGGATTTAGCGCCGACCACGCGGCGGCGATTGCCCGCAATGTGACCGCCGGGGAGCGCGACGGCTGCGCTTCCCACGGCCTGTGGCGGCTGTTGGGCATTGTCGATACCCTGCGCAAAGGTAAGGTATCGCCCGATGCCGAGCCGCAGATCCATGACCAGGCGCCGGGGATTGCGCGGGCGGACGCCGGGGGCGCTTTTTCACTGCTGGCCTACGAGCGCGCGCTGCCGCTGCTGCTGGAGAAGGCGCGCCACAATGGCATTGCGGCGCTGGCAATTAATCGCTGCGTTCATTTTTCCGCGCTGTTTGCCGATATTGAGCCGTTGACCGAGGCAGGGCTGGTAGGGCTGGCCTGTACGCCAAGCCACGCCTGGGTCGCCCCGGCGGGCGGCACACGTCCGCTGTTCGGCACCAACCCCATCGCCTTCGGCTGGCCGCGGCGGGATAAGCCGCCGTTTATTGTTGATATGGCGACCAGCGCCGCGGCGCGCGGCGAGATCCAGCTGCATCAGCGCGCCGGCAAAGCGCTACCGGAAGGCTGGGGAATCGACAGTCAGGGACAGCCAACGACCGATGCCGCAGAGGTGCTGAACGGCGCGATGTTGACTTTCGGCGGCCATAAGGGCTCAGCGCTGGCGGCAATGGTTGAGCTGTTGGCCGGGCCGCTTATCGGCGATATGACCAGCGCCGAATCGCTGGCGTGGGATAACGGCGCGGGCGGTCTCCCCTACGGCGGCGAGCTGATTCTGGCGCTGGATCCGCAGCGTTTTCTCGGCGCACAGGCACCAGAGCAGCTGGCGCGCGCCGAAACGCTGTTCATGGGTATGCAGGAACAAGGGGCGCGGCTGCCGGGCGAGCGGCGTTTTGCCTGCCGCCAGCAGAGTGAACGGCAGGGGGTCATTATCAGTCGTTCATTGCATGATGAGATTTGCGCCTTGCGCCGGGGCGGGTAAGGCGCGAAGCGCCGCTACCCGATACATCCCCCGGCTCGCGCTACGCTTAGCCGGGCTACCGAACTTCGCGGGTTGTGTAGCCCGGGTAAGGCGCGAAGCGCCGCTATCCGGATGCCTGTCAAAACAGCGTGTCGAGCTCGTCCAGCACGTTGTAGTCGTCATCGACCAGCAGCAACGTCTTCCACTTATCAAAGGTCAGACACGGGTGCGAGGTACCGAACAGCAGAATATCGCCGACCTGCACATCGCTGCCCGGCGCCAGGCGCAGCATACAATGCTGATCCATGATGCCGGTGCTGACGATCGACTCCGCGCGCAGCGCTAACTCCTGGCCATTACGATAATGGGCGATCGGCTGCGGCAGCCCGGCGTCGAAAGCGCAGTCGCGCTTGCCGAAGTTTACCACCGCGCGATCCGCCTCCGGCACCGATTGCACCATCGCCATCAGCTCCAGCGCTGATGTAAGATCGCCGGCGAGATCGCAGGCAATCGGATCGCGGGCGATCAGCTCTTGTTGGGCGAGATCGTAGATCCCGCGATCGTGGGTGATATAACAGCCAGGGCGGATGACGATACGGCAGCGGCGCGGTTTTGCCGCCGCCAGCCAGATGTTGCATACCACGTCATACCAGACGGTGCCCGCGCCGGTGAGAATAAATTCGCCGTCAACCAGCGGCTCCATGCGGCAGGCAAGCGCCGCGGCCTGCTGTAACAGCGCTTCCACCTGCGGCTGCGGATCGTCGCCGTGCAGCACCCCTTCATACAGTTCCAGTCCGCGTAGCCGTAACCCCGGCAGGTCGCTTACCCGCTGCGCCAGCGCCAGCGCGTCATTGACGCTACGACAGCCGCAGCGCCCGCCAGGCACGCCAAGTTCAATCAGCACATCCAGCGTTTGTCCCTGGTCTGCGAAGAATGTGGAGAGGGCGCGCACGTTGACCTCGCTATCGACGCAGCAGATAAAATCCACCGCCCGATAGTGGGCTTTTAGCTGCGCGACCACCTGCATATTGGCTTTGCCGACCAGCTGATTAACCATCAGGACGCGTTGGATGCCGCTGGCCATTGCCGCGCTAGCCTGCCAGGCGCTGCCCACGCCGATCCCCCACGCCCCCGCTCGCTGCTGCGCCTGAAATATCCATGGCGTCATTGTCGTTTTACCATGCGGCGCCAGCGATACGCCGCGGGCGTCGGCGTAGCGCTGCATCCATGAAATATTATTTTCCAGCGCCGACTTTTTTAGCAGCGCGGCGGGTAGACAGACCTCTTCCGCCAGCAGATTAGCCGGCGCGGACATGAGGGCGGATTTGTGCGGGATGAGCGGTGCTGAATGGTATTTCATAACACTATCCTTTCAGGGTTTATAATCGGTTAGTCGCTGGGTATCATTTATAACTATTTGATAAATATATTTTTAATATAAAAATGTTATTCGTTTTGAATAAAAGTATCACAAAACGATCTGATTTTTGCGTAGTTTTCCACTGTTTTTTGCGCTTGTAAATGGTTAACTTATCGGCATGTCGAAAGGGAGTAATTGCTATGAAAGTTGACTGGCTTTTCAAAAACGTCACGGTGATCGACGGGAGCGGCGGGCCGCAATACCGTGCTGATGTGGCGGTGAAGGGCGATCGAATTATGGCTATCGCCCCGGCGCTGGACGTTGCGGCGGAGCAGGTGATTGATGGCCAGGGGCGGGTACTGGCGCCGGGCTTTATTGATGTGCATACCCATGATGATATCAACGTGATCCGCATGCCGGAGTACTTGCCGAAGCTCAGCCAGGGGGTGACGACGGTGATCGTCGGCAACTGCGGGATCAGTGCGGCGACCGCCACCATGCGGGGGGAAGTGCCGGACCCGATGAATCTCCTCGGCGAGCAGCAACACTTTATCTATCCCACCGTGGAGGCTTATGCCCATGCGGTGGAGGCGGCGCGACCGTCGCTGAATGTCGGTACGTTAATCGGTCACACCGCGCTGCGCAATAACCATATGGACGATCTGTTTCGTCCGGCGAACGAGACGGAAATCGCCGGCATGCGCGTACAGCTACGCGATGCGCTGCGCCAGGGAGCATTAGGGCTCAGTACCGGGCTGGCCTACGCCAGCGCCTTCCAGTCGACCACCGAGGAGGTGATGGCGCTGGCGGAAGAGCTGGCGGCCGGGAAGGGCGTCTATACCACCCATTTACGTTCAGAGTTTGAGCCGATTCTCGAGGCGCTGGACGAAGCCTTCCGTATTGGCCGTCACGGCAACGTGCCGGTGGTGGTTTCGCACCACAAGTGCGCCGGGGCAAAAAACTGGGGGCGTACCAAAGAGACGCTGGCGTTTTTCGATGAGATGCGCCAGCAGCAGGATATCGCCTGCGACTGTTATCCCTATTCAGCCAGCTCATCGACGCTGGATATGAAACAGGTGACCGACGAGTTTGATATCGTGATTACCTGGTCTGAAGCGCAGCCGGAGCAGGCGGGGAAAACGCTGCAGCAGATCGCCGATGAGTGGCAGGTGAGCCTGCACGACGCCGCGGCGCGGCTGATGCCGGCGGGCGCTATTTATCACAACATGGATGAGCAGGACGTACGGCGGGTGATGCGCTATCCGGTCACCATGATTGGCTCTGACGGGCTGCCGAACGATCCGATGCCGCATCCGCGCCTGTGGGGCGCCTTCCCGCGGGTGCTCGGCCACTATAGCCGCGACGAGCAGCTATTCCCGCTGACTACCGCGGTACACAAGATGACCGGGCTGTCGGCGGCGCGCTTCCAGCTGGCGGATCGCGGGCTGGTGAAAATTGGCTACTTTGCCGACCTGGTGCTGTTTGACCCGCAGACGGTGCGCGATGTCGCCAGTTTCTCCGACCCGAAACGACCGGCGGACGGCATTGAGGCGGTGATGGTCAACGGCGTGATGAGCTACGGCAGTGATAAGAAAATTACCGGACGGGCAGGGCGTTTCCTGCGTCGTCGGATGGACTAAGGAGTTGAGTATGAGTATCAAGCGTTATGGCGTAGAAGGTGGTACCGGTACCGGCGGGCAGCACCTGCCGTTCGCGCGGGCGGTGGAAGCGGGAGGCTGGCTGTACGTTTCCGGCCAGACGCCGATGAAAAATGGCGAAGTCGTGGAAGGCGGGATTGTCGACCAGTCGCGTCTGGCGATTCAGAACTGCGTAGATATCATGACCGAAGCGGGCTACACCCTGGCCGACGTGGTGCATGTTAAAGTGATCCTCACCGATGCGCGCTATTTTCAGTCGTTCAATAAGGTATTTCGCGAGTTCTTTGGCGACAACCCGCCTGCCCGCATCTGCTGCGTAGCGGACCTGGTGGTGGATTGTAAAGTCGAAGTGGATGTGACCTGTTTTAACGCTGCGCGACAATAACGCTCGAAACCTAAAATAAATCCCTCCCTTTGCGGGAGGGAGCATCAAAAAAGTGTGATATCGGCACCAGAGTGAATAAATAAATCGGTGCCACTGGGTTCGCTATGCCTTTTTTCAGGCATGGTTCCTGTTAACTCATAATATTCAGCGGCACGAATATTATTTATTACGTCTGGATGTGAGCCATGAATAATATGTCATTTATGATTTGGTTTTCCGTTTATGCCTGCGCGATGATTACCTTAGGCTGGTACGTTTCGCGCAAACAGAAAACCGGCGAAGACTTTTTACTTGGCGGTCGTTCGCTGCCGATGATCCTCACTCTCGGTTCGACGGTCGGCACCATGGTGGGGACCGGCTCCAGCGTCGGCGCCGTCGGCTTTGGCTACAGCAACGGCTGGGCCGGGATGCTTTACGGCCTCGGCGGCGCGGTGGGGATTCTGCTGGTGGCATGGTTATTCGCGCCGGTACGTAAACTTCGCTTCATGACCATGAGTGAAGAAATGTCGTATTACACTGGCGGCAGTAAAATTATAAAAAACCTCGTCGCAATACTTATTTTTATTGCCTCTATAGGCTGGCTGGGGGCGCATATATTAGGCGGCGGATTATACCTGGCGTGGGCCAGCGGCATTGATATTAATGTCGCGAAAATTATTATCGCGCTGGCTTTTGTGGTTTATGTCGGTATTGGCGGCTATTCCGCGGTGGTGTGGATCGATACCATTCAATCGATCGTGCTGTTCGTGGGCTTTATTTTAATGGCGATACTGGCGGTTCATCACGTTGGCGGCTGGAACCATATTCAGCAGGCCGTCGATCCGGCGGCGCAAAGCCTGTTCGCGGTCGATAAATTAGGCGTGTTGCCGGCGCTATCATTGGCGATGGTGATCGGCGTCGGCGTGCTGGCGACGCCTTCTTATCGCCAGCGTATTTACTCGGCGAAGACCGTCTCCTCGGTGCGCCAGTCCTTTACCATTACCGGCCTGCTGTATCTGGGCTTCTCCTTCCTGCCGGCGATCATCGGTATGGCGGTATGGACCATGAACCCGCAGCTGGAGAACAGCGGCTTCGCTTTCTTGTTTGCCACCCAGGTGCTGCCGCCGGTGCTGGCGATGGCGATCCTGATTGCCGGCATGTCGGCCAATATGTCTTCCGGCAGCTCTGATGCCATCGCCGCGGTGTCCATTATGCTGCGCGACCTCTACACCCTGGTGACCGGCCATATGCCCGCGCCGGAGAAAGCGATTCGCCTGTCGCGGATCTTCCTGGTTCTGGTGATTGCGCTGGCGCTGCTGTTTGCCCTGACCTCCAACGACATCATCAGCTACATCACCAAAATGATCTCGATGATTATGTCCGGGATGTTTATCTGCACCATGCTTGGCCGTTTCTGGACACGCTTTAACTGGCAGGGCGCGGTCGCCGCGCTGGCCGGCGGCGCCGGGGCATCGGTTGCGGTGCTGGTGGATAGCGACTGGCTGGCGTTCTGGGGCAACCCGTGTATTCCGGCGGTGCTGACGAGCCTGGTGGCCTCGGTTGTGGTGACGTTACTGACCCCGGCCAGCAGCATGAGCCGCGAGCAGGCGCTGGAGATGATTACCCGCGAGCGTGAAAGCCGCCCAACGCCGCCGCCGCTGCCGATTGGCAAACGTCATACCTCACGCGGGTAAGGGGCAATCATGAACGAGTATATTGCCGTCGATTGGGGCTCCACCCAGCTGCGGGCATGGCGGATGCGTGATGGCGAATGCATCGACAAGCTGAAACTGCCCTGCGGCGTCACGCGTCTGAACGGGCAGCGCGCCGAAGCGGTATTTCAGCAGCAGTTGGCGCCGTGGCGCGGCGACCCCGCGCTGCCGGTGGTGATGGCGGGCATGATCGGCAGCGATGCCGGTTGGCAACCGGTGCCTTATCTGGCCTGCCCGCTGGCGCTGGAGGCACTCAACGGTCAGTTATATGAGGTGGCGGAAAAAGTGTGGATCGTGCCGGGGCTGAAAGTGGCGCAGGCTGCAGATTACGACGTAATGCGCGGTGAAGAAACGCAGCTGCTGGGCGCCTGGCAACTGATGCCCGCGGAGTGTTACGTGATGCCCGGCACCCACTGCAAATGGGTGCAGGTGCAAAACGGCGTGGTGCGCCAGTTCGCCACGGCGATGACCGGCGAACTGCATCACCTGCTGCTTAACCATTCGCTGCTCGGCCAGCAACTGCCTGCGCAGTTCCCGGATGAAGCCTCTTTCGCCCTCGGTATAGAAAAAGGGTTAAATCAGCCGGCGTTATTGTCCGGGCTTTTTAGCGCCCGCGCCGCGCGGGTGTTAGGCTCGCTGGCGGCGACTTCGGTGAGCGATTATCTCTCCGGGCTGTTGATTGGCGCGGAGGTGGCGACATTCAGCGAACGCTATCGCGCCAGCCGCGTGGTGCTGGTTGGTGAGCACTCGCTCAACGCCCGTTATCAGCAGGCGATGGCGGCGCGTGGGTTAGCCGTTTCCTGTTGCTCCGGCGAGGCGGCGTTTCTTTCGGGTATAGCGAGGATGATTGATGGACAAGATTAAGCTGGTGGCGATTTTACGCGGCATTCAACCCGCTGAGGCGGCAGATCATATTGAGACGCTAATAAATGCAGACTTTCGCTATATCGAAATCCCGCTCAATTCGCCGGACTGGCAGCAAAGTATTCCGGCGATGGTGCGTCAGTTTGGCGAGCGGGCGATGATTGGCGCGGGAACGGTGCTGAAGGTTGAACAGGTTGATTTTCTCGCTGAAGCTGGGGCGAAACTTATCGTGACGCCCAATACGGCCCCGGCGGTGATCCGCCGCGCGGTAGATAAGGGGATGCTGGTGTGCGCCGGCTGCGCGACGGCCTCCGAGGCGTTTAGTGCGCTGGATGCCGGGGCGCAATGGCTGAAAATCTTTCCGTCATCAGCATTCGGCGCGGACTATATTCGCGCGCTGAAAGCGGTGTTGCCGCCGGAGGTTCCGGTGCTGGCGGTCGGCGGCGTGACGCCGGAAAGTCTGGCGACCTGGATACAGGCGGGGTGCGCCGGTGCCGGTCTGGGCAGCGATCTTTATCGCGCCGGACAGGCCGTGGAACGTACCCGCGAGCAGGCGGAGAGGTTTATCTCCGCCAGTAAAAGTTAGTCCCCCAGCGGCTGCCGATCGACGCCGCCGCGGTGGCTGTCGAGCGCCAGCTTAATACGGCGTAATTTGCCTTTTGCCTGGGGTTTGTTGGCCATCGCCAGTTCGGTGGCCAGCACATCGACCATCGCCAGCATCGCGTAACGGGAAGTGCTGGGCTTAAAGATATAGTCGTTTTCCCGTACCAGCAGCGGTAGCACCAGATCCGCCTGTTCAGCCAGCGGCGTTCCGGCGGGGGTAATCGCAATAACCTTCGCGCCGTACTGGCTGGCAATCGCCGCGCTCTCGATGATTTCCCGGGTATAGCCGCCCAGAGAAAGCACGATCACCACATCCTGCGGCGTCACCGCCGAGCTCATCATGCGTACCAGCAGACCATCGCTCTGGCTGACTACCGGCAGACCGAGGCGAAACAGGCGATACTGAATTTCCTGAGCGCAGATGGTCGAACCGCCGCCCATCCCCAGGGCGAGGATCTGCCGCGCATCGCTCAGCCAGCTCACCGCGCGCTTCAGCGCCTCGATATCCAGCGCCCGCCGGTTGGTCTCCAGTACGCTGATGATTGACTCATAGATCCCCTGGACGCCTTCGAGATCCGGAACATCGAGGATAAACCGCTGGCCGACCGCAAGAGATTGCGCAAGCTTCATCTTCAGCTCGCGGACGTCTTTACAGCCGAGCGCCCGGGCAAAACGGGTGACCGAAGCCTGGCTGGTTTGCGTCAGACGCGCTATCTCGGCGATGGGCAGCTCCGCCGCCGCCGCGACATCATCGAGAATAAACTGCGCAATGCGTTTTTCGGTCGCCGTGAGTTCCACAAAGCGATCTGTTATGCAGGAAATAATATCGATTGACCAGGACATACGGTAACAACGGGTAAGTTTTGAATGGTACTTTGTACCATATTGCGCCGCTGAAATCAGTGCTGAAGTCTACAACGCCAGGCGCATGGCGCAGCGCGACTCGGGCGGCAGGCCGTGCCGGGTCTCCTGTTCCCTTTTTGCTGCCAGCCCGGCGGGCAGGGTCAGCTCATCGAGCATGGCGAATCCCAGACGGGTATAAAACGGCGCATTCCACGGCACCTCGCGGAAGGTGGTGAGGGTTACCGCCGGGTAGCCCATCTGCCGTGCGCTCTCAATAACCCGCTCCAGCAGCATCCGGCCGATGCCCTGTTGCTGCCAGGCCTGGTGGACGGCGACTTCGACGATAAATAACGCATCGTCGAGCGGTTCGGTCAGAATAAAGCCAACGGGTTGCCCGGCGGCTACCGCCAGCAGGCTATGCTCCGTTTCCAGATAATCATGATGGCGCGCAACGCTAATCACCTCGCTGTCCGCCAGCCAGGCGAGAGAAGGGATCTGGCGAAATGCCTGGGCGGCAGAACGTTCAATGGCGGGCAGAAGGGCGATATCGCTCTCCTGAGTCAGGCGTAATACGGCACCGGCAGTTATAGTGTTAGTTTTCATCATCTCAGCATAGCAGCCTTCGGGAGAAAAGTATGGAGCTGACCGCCGTTCCCGCCACGCAGTTCAGCAGCGTGCAGTTAACGGATATTCTCAACGCCTGTTTTGAAGCCTACCTGGTGCCTGTTACCCAGTCGGTAGAGGGATTTGTTCAGCGTTTTAGCGCCGAGGGGATGAGCCTGGTCGATTCCCGCGTCTGGCTGGCCGGAGATGAACCGGCGGCGATCGCGATCGTCGCGCGCCGGGGGAGTGCCGCTCGCCTGGCGGCCTTTGCCCTGCGCCCGGCCTGGCGCGGCAAAGGCCTGGGCCGGAAACTGATGCAGGAGCTGCTGATGCTTTTGCAACAGCAGGGGATCGAGACGGTATTCCTGGAGGTGATCCGCGATAACCATGCGGCCGTCGCGCTGTATCAGTCGCTGGGCTTTACGCGACGCTATGGGCTCTGCGGCTACCTGAGTACAGAACTTCTGCCCCCGGTGCCGGGCGTATTGCAGCTTTATCCCACCCTGTCCCTGCTTCGGCGCGCCATTGAGGAGAGTAACAGCCAGCTTCCCTGGCTGCTGGATCCGCTTACCTTCGCCACTCTGCCATGTCAGGTCGTGACGCTGGAACAGCGCGCCTTCGCGGTTCTAACGACGGCGGGCTCGCGCCCTGTACTGTCGTTTTTGTGGGTGGAGCCCGCCGCCCGCCGCCAGGGGCTGGCGCGTGAGCTGCTGAAGGCGCTGGCGCAGCAGTTCCCGGGCATTGGTACTTCGGTGACGGTCCCGGAAACTTTTACGCCGCTGTTTGCCGCGGCCGGCTATGCCGCTTTGACACTACAACAGTATGAGATGAGCGCAACGATGAATGCCCTGCGGTCGGCAGGGCGTTAAGATTTAGTCGTTACGCGGATCGCTAATTGGCTGCCGAACCAGGAAAATGTAGGCCAGCGCGCCGAGAGCGGTCACACAGCCGCATATAACCAGCGCCAGCTGGAAGGAATGGGTGGTATCGACAATAAATCCGGTCACCACCGGTGCAAATGAAGCGCAGATAAAGCTGGCGAAATTCTGAATACTGCCGACGGAAGCCGTCATTCTTGATGCCACGGCGACGTGGATCAATCCCCAGCAGGACGTTCCGGCAAAATGAATGCAGAACAACGCCATACCGATTAACAACACCGCCGCGAAAGAGGTAGTGGCATGCGGCACGATCAGTGTAAACGCCGCGGAGCAGAACATCCCGGCAATGATGCAGATCTTGCGGCTTTTGATCGGTGCCATGCCGCCTTTGACCAGCCAGTCGGTGACGTAGCCATTGATCAGCATACCGGCGGCACCAAACAGGAAAGGAATTGCGGCCATAAATCCGGTACTTTTCAGATCGAGGTTATACGCTGTTTGCAGGTAGCCCGGCAGCCAGGCCAGATACAGCCACGCGGTATAATTGATGCCGCTGAAGCCGAGCATCATTCCCCACATGGTTTTGTTTTTAAACAGGCTGCGCCATTCGGCAAAGCTCAGCGGGTCGCGGCGAACGTTGACGCTTCCGGCGTTAAGGTACGCCTGTTCATCGGCGGTGAGGGGGAGATCCTCCCGGTTGCGATAAAGCATATACCAGCCGATAGCGATAAAGATCCCTAGTATGCCGATAGTGATAAACATCCAGCGCCAGCCCATCATCAGCATCATTGCGGCAAGGATTGGTGGGCTGACCGCGACACCGATCGTCGAGGCGGCGTTGAAGAAGCCCATTGGGCGACCGCGCTCTTTAATATTAAACCAGTCGTTGATCACCTTGACGCCGCAGGGGTTCATTGGCGCTTCGCCGATCCCCATGCCGATGCGCACCAGGACGAACTGGGTAAAGCTGTGCACCATCCCGGAGAGCGCCTGAAATAGTGACCAGAAAAACATACCCAGCCCTAGCATGATGCGTGGACCTTTGCGGTCCAGCAGAGGGCCGCAGGGCAGTTGCGCAATGCCATAGGCTAGAGAAAAAACCGATAACAGCGCCCCGATTTCAGTGGCGTTGAGCCCTAACTCCTGGCGAATCGTTAAGTTTGCCACGGACAATGAACTTCGGTCGAGGTAGTTAATCACCGCCGCCAGAAATAACAGAATCATTGCCGTTGTTTGAATCTTTTTAATACGAGAGCTACGTTGTAGTGTATTTTCTAAGGGAACTGAAAGGGGTTCCGCTTTCCCCTCTTTAAAGTCGGTCTGCGGGTCTATGGTTATATTTTGTGATTCCACGCCTGACTCCTGATTATTATGTTTGAACGCCAAGTAACAACGAATGGTTTAAAGACCACCCACATATTTCACAGTAAAGTAAGTCGACTTGTTTTCAGCATAAATAACCTTTTTGAGGGCGCCGGATTACGTTTTTGGATTTGTGCTGTTGCTAATCATTTTCTGTTTTTAATCGGTACTTAATGCGCCAGCGATTCACTTTGCTTGATAGAGTTAATCATGGATTGCTTCGCAGTGTTCAGGTGGTTACGTAGCGCCAGGTTGGCATCCAGATCGCTGCGACAGATGAGTGCGCTCAGGATAGTCATATGTTCGTCAATAGCGATGATATTGCGCTGTTTAAGGTCGCTTTCATCCCACTGATAGTGGAAGTGAAAGATCACGGAGATAATCTCAAGGGATTGATTAAAAAATATATTATCCGCGGCGGAAAGCAGCAGCGAATGAAAATCACGATCGAGCTGGGAGAACATACTAAAGCTGTCGCCAATGCTGTCCCGCAGAGTGCGGTGGCGCTCAAGCAGGGTTTTGGCCTGCAGCCAGCGGGCATCGCTGTCCGGCAGATTAAGAAAGTGTTGAAGTGCGTGAGTTTCCAGCATTTCCCGCAATTCGAACAGTTGTTCGGCCCAGGATTGCTCAAATTTCTTCATGTTCCACTGGCCGCGTTTTTCGCTTTCAATCAGGTTGTAGCGGCTGAATTTCAGTAAAAACTCTCTGACCACGACCGGGCTGACGCCCGCGGCACGCGCCAGTTGCAGTTCGGAGAATCGCTCTCCGGCGCGTAACTGGCGTTGGTTAATCATGGTGAAAAACGCTTGTTCAAAGAGACGGTTTTGTTCGGCCAGCGAGGCGCTGGAACTATCGAAGCCGTCCTGTACTTCCGGTTGACGAAGGATCTGGTAGTCGTGATTGACCTGGCTCAGGACGCCGCGCTCGCATAAGTGGCAAAGGATATGGCGCACCGTGGTGCGGCTGATGTTATACATTTCCGCCAGTGCGCTTTGCGAGGGGAGCGGCGAGGGGATAAAGCCGCGCGCCATGTCGTTGATGACCTGGTTAATAACATTGTGACGAAGGTTTTGTGAGCGACTCATAACGTTTTCCTTTTTTATCCATTAAAACCGGATTTAAAACAGTTTTGTGCGCGATATTTCACAGATTTTGCAATGACTTTTACTCTACTTCTATTTTTCATCGATATCTAAGCCAACAAATACGGAGGCAATAATTATGACGTCGATGAATACTTTAGTATGTCAGGAACCTAAAAAATTACACTGGGAAAAACGCCAGATTCCCATTCCCGGCGATGATGAAGTGCTCATTAAAATAAAGGCGGTGGGGATTTGCGGGACAGATATTCATGCATGGGGCGGCAATCAGCCTTTTTTTAGCTATCCGCGTGTTCTTGGTCATGAAATATGCGGTGAGATAATTGGGCTGGGTAAAAATATTCTTAATTTGAAGAGTGGCCAACAGGTTGCTGTGATTCCCTATGTCGCCTGCCGCCACTGCCCGGCCTGTCTGAGCGGCCGGACAAACTGCTGTGAGAACATTTCGGTGATCGGGGTGCATCGCGACGGCGGGTTTAGCGAATACCTCTGCGTTCCGGTAAACAATCTGCTGGTGGTGGATGATGTCGACCCTGAAGCTGTAGCGTTGATTGAGCCATTCGCCATTAGCGCCCACGCGGTGCGTCGCGCAGCGATCCAGCCGGGAGATCAGGTACTGGTGGTCGGCGCGGGTCCGATTGGGCTCGGGGCAGCGGCGATCGCTAAGGCTGACGGCGCACAGGTGGTGGTGGCGGATACCAGCCCGGCGCGGCGCGATCATGTGGCACAACATCTCGGCCTGACCACCCTCGATCCCTCCGATCCACTGTTTACCGAGCAACTGTCGGCCACGTTTGACGGTTCTCTGGCGCAGAAAGTGATTGACGCGACGGGAAATCAGCAAGCAATGAACAACACCGTTAATTTAATCCGTCACGGCGGCAGCATCATTTTTGTTGGTCTGTTTAAGGGGGAGCTGCAGTTCTCTGACCCGGAATTTCATAAGAAAGAGACGACGATGATGGGGAGTCGTAATGCGACAGAAGAGGATTTTGCCAAGGTCGGGCGGCTGATGACTGAAGGGAAAGTGACCGCCAGGATGATGCTGACCCACCGTTACGACTTCAAATCGCTGGCGGAAATTTACGAAAGCGACGTGATTAACAATCGTCAGCTGATCAAAGGCGTTATTCATTTTTAGCAGGGAAGCTCATGAAAACCTTAAACCGACAAAACTTTCCAGGACCTCAGTATCCGACCCGTGCGATTCAGTTCGGCGAGGGCAATTTCCTGCGGGCATTTATTGACTGGCAGCTGGATCTGCTGAATGAGAAAACCGATCTGGCGACGGGCGTCACCATTGTTCGCCCGATCAACACCGTTTTTCCGCCGTCGTTAAATACTCAGGACGGGCTGTATACCACGGTGATCCGCGGGTTGAATGAACGCGGCGAGGCGGTGAGCGAGGCGCGGATTATCCGCTCCGTAAATAATGAGATCAATCCCTGGCAGGATTTTGCTGGCTACCTGGCGCTGGCTCGTGACCCGGAGATTACATTTGTGTTTTCAAACACCACCGAAGCGGGGATTAGCTATCACGCCGGGGACCGGCCTGACGATATGCCGCCGGTCAGCTTCCCGGCGAAGCTGACCCAATTGCTTCTTGAGCGGTTCCGTCATTTCAACGGCGCAGCGGATAAGGGCTGGACAATAATCCCTTGTGAACTGATTGACTATAATGGCGAAGCACTGAAGGCGTTGGTGCTGCGCTATGCTAAAGAATGGCAGTTGCCAACGGCATTCAGCGACTGGGTTGAAACTGCCAATACATTTTGTTCAACGCTGGTTGACCGCATCGTCACCGGCTATCCGCGCGAGGAAGCGGAAAAGCTGGAGGCGGAGCTCGGCTACCATGATGCTTTCCTGGATACTGCCGAATACTTTTGGTTATTTGTAATCCAGGGGCCGCAGGGGCTGGCGGAAATGCTGCGGCTGGATCGCTGCCCGCTGAATATTCGTATCGTAGAGGATATCCGGCCCTATAAAGCGCGCAAGGTTGCCATTCTTAACGGCGCGCATACCGCGCTGGTGCCGGTAGCATGGCTGTGTGGGGTGGATACGGTTGGCGAAGCGATGCGGGACAAAGCCGTTCGCCATTATGTCCAGCAGACGATTGATGAAGAGATTATCCCGGCGCTCGATTTACCGGCCGAGGAGCTTCGTCAGTTTGCCGATGCGGTCACCGGGCGCTTTCTTAATCCCTATATTCGCCATCAATTGCTCGCCATCGCCCTGAACGGCATGACTAAGTTTCGTACCCGGATCCTGCCGCAGCTGCTGACGACTATCCGCCAACACGGCGCGATCCCGCCGCGGCTAACGTTTGCTCTGGCGGCGCTCATCGCCTTCTATCGCGGTCAGCGTGACGGACAGACGTATCCGCTACAGGATGACGAAGTTTGGTTAACCCGCTTTGCTGAAGGATGGGCTCAGGTGGCGAACGGCAGCCCGCTGCATGAACTGGTCACAGAAGTCCTGCAGGATGCTGCGCACTGGGGTGAGGATCTGACGGCCATTCCCTGCCTTGCCGACCAGGTCACGCGCTATCTGGAAATGATTTTGCGCGCGGGGATGCGCGAGGCCCTGTCGCGGTTGTAGTCGGTTTGTTGTGCGGCGCCCGCGGATTGGGGCGTCGTTTTTTTTTGTGCTCTGAACCGCAAAAAATGAATTAAGCGCCAACGGTTGGCGGATTTCCCGCATCATATCCCTTCGTAATGGCGAAGAGGGGGATGCGATGCGTAAAACGGAACTGTTGGCTTTTTTGCAAAATCAGACCGATTTTTTCGATCCGGATAACCTGAGCGAAGTCTTTACCGCCAGCTGGCTGGCCCGGTGTTTCGCGATGCAAAGAAATACCGCCAGCCATTATCTCAATCAGCTGGTCGCTCAGGACGTGCTGGTGAAAATCAACACCCGGCCGGTCTATTTTCTGCATAAAAAAGCCTTTTGCCAGCAGTTCTACCCGCTTTCCCGCAGTGAGTATGCCAGCATGGCGGAGTTACTCGCGGAGAGCGACCGCCAGCCGGAGCAGGCGGACCATTTTTCGTTGCTGACCGGGCATGACGGCAGCCTGCGTAAACCGATTGAGCAGATGAAAACCGCGCTGTTTTATCCTAACGGCGGGCTACCGCTGCTTATTACCGGCGACAGCGGGACCGGCAAAAGCTATATGGCTGAGCTGATGCATGAGTTCGCCATCGCCCAGGGGCTGCTGGCGCCCGATGCCCCCTTTGTGAGCTTTAACTGCGCGCAGTATGCGAGTAATCCGGAGCTGCTGGCCGCCAACCTGTTTGGCTACGTCAAAGGCGCGTTTACCGGTGCGCAGAGCGATAAAGCGGGGGCGTTTGAGGCGGCAAACGGCGGGATGCTGTTTCTCGATGAGGTCCATCGCCTGGATGCTCAGGGACAGGAGAAGCTGTTCACCTGGCTGGATCGTAAGGAGATCTACCGGGTGGGGGAGACCGCGCAAGGCTTGCCGATTTCGCTGCGGTTGGTGTTTGCCACCACCGAAGATATTCACAGCACTTTTCTCACCACCTTCCTGCGCCGAATTCCGATCCTGGTTAGCTTGCCCGATCTTCAACACCGTAGCCGCGAGGAGAAGGAGGCGCTAACGCTACAGTTTTTCTGGCAGGAGGCGCGCACGCTTGCCGCCCGGCTGCAACTAACGCCGCGACTGTTGCAGGTCCTGACGCAGTATGTTTATCGGGGCAACGTCGGCGAGCTGAAGAATGTGGTGAAGTACGCCGTGGCGTCAGCCTGGGCCAGGTCTCCGGGCCGCGAAATGTTGACCGTGACGCTGCACGATCTGCCGGAGAATGTCATGGCCGCGACGCCAGCGCTCAGCGAAGCGATGGGCCAGCAGGAGCCGCTGCTGATCGAGCCGCAGACCAGCCTGGTCTGGCTGCTGCGTGCGCGCGACCCGGTACAGGGGCTGATCTATGACGTTCAGTGTCGGGTTCTGGCGCAGTATGAAGCGGTGCTGAATAAAAAAACGGTCTGGGAAGAGGCGCAAAGGAGCATGGGGGAAGAGATTGAAACCCTCTTCGATCGGCTGATCTTTGATAATCATGACTCCAGTAGCTCGCAGATGCTGCTGCTGATCGCTCATCAGGTTCGGGAGGAGTATTATCGCCTGGAAAAGCGCTTCAATATCCAGTTTAACGGCAACTGCCTCTACGCGCTGAGCCACTACCTGATCCACCGATCCCGACAGCCGCAGTCCACGATAAACAATGAAAAAGCCCGCCAGCTGGAGGACTTCCTGGTACAGAAGTTTCCGCTGCTGTATCGCTTTTGCGAAGCGATCCTCGGTGCGTTGACGCTGAAGCTGGATATTGAACCCCAGCGTATCGACCTGCTGCTGTTAGTGCTGTGGTTCCACAAGAATGGCGCCATCAGCCAGCAGCAGGTGACCCGGGCGATAATTCTCGCTCACGGTTACGCTACCGCCAGCAGCATCGCCAACGTGGCGAACCGCTTGCTGAAAAGCCAGCTCTTTGAGTCATTCGATATGCCGCTGGACGTGACGCCGGAGGCTATCGCTAACCAGGTGATGGCCTACATAGAGAGCCATGCTCTGGCATCAGGATTGATAATCCTGGTCGACATGGGATCGCTGAACGCCATTCACCGCCATTTTAATCGTCGCCTGAGTACGCCGATGGCGATCATCAACAATGTCTCCACCGGTATGGCGATGTACGTCGGGGAGCGCATTTTGCAGGGCGTTATGCTGGAAGATATCGTCCGCGAGATCGGCGATGACCTTGCGGTTGAGCACCAGCTCTATTACCCGCAAACCGATAAGCCGCGGGCGATTTTAACCACCTGCGCGACCGGTCTGGGCGCGGCGGCGAATCTGTCGGCGCTGTTAAAAGCCAGCATTCCTGAAGCGCTTGGCATTGATATTGTGGCCTGCGATGTGGAGACCCTTGCCGATCCCGCGCGACGGGAGCCGATGCTAAGCCGCTATGAGGTGCTGGCGATCGTCGGCACCCTGGATCCGCATCTTGCCGATCTACCCTGGATCTCGCTGGATTCGCTGATCTCTGGCGAAGGGAGTCGTCCGCTGATGCGCATTTTTGGCGAACTGGCGACGGCGGAGCAGGTCAGCGAGATCAACAACCTGATCCTGAAAAACTTTTCGCTGCGCCGGGTGATCGAGTCGGTGACGATCCTCGATACGGCTAAGGTGATCAACCAGGTTGAGCAGTTTTTGCTGCGCTATGAGCATCTGGCCGGGCGCGATGTACCTAACGATCGTAAGGTCGCGCTGTATGTGCATATAAGCTGTTTGATAGAGCGATTAATTCGTCACGCTTCCCCAGCCCAATACACTGGAGGGCAGTGTCCGGATCGCGAGCTGGCTACGCTACGCGAGGCCTTTAGTGTCATAGAGAGCGGGTATAGTGTCAAAATTCCCGTTGTAGAGCTCTGCTACATTCACGATATCCTGACGCGGGAAACGGAATTTATTCAGGAAGATCAAGACTTTTAACACATCTCTTCTTTTTTATCCTTACGTTAGCCGACGCGCCACTGTTTCTGGCACGTCGGTTGCAATTAAGAAAGCAGTGGAATGCGCTTTCGAGGTAAGGATGAAACGACACTATATTTTTGCCAGCCATGGCAGCTTTGCTAACGGTTTGTTGAACTCCGTGGAACTGATCCTCGGTAAACAACCCGATATACATACCTTGTGTGCCTACGTGGAAGAAGAGGTCGATCTGACGCAGCAGGTGGAAGCGCTAGTGGCGCGTTTCCCGGCGCAGGATGAGCTGATCGTAATTACGGATATTTTTGCCGGTAGCGTGAATAACGAGTTTGTTCGTTTTTTATCTCGCCCACATTTCCATTTATTATCCGGTTTAAATCTGCCGTTAATTATTGACTTGCTGATTTCCGCAGCGGAAGACAATACCGAAAAATTAATTACCGAGGCATTAACAAACGCCAAAGAGAGCATTCAGTACTGCAATCAAACGATTGCCAGCGCGATGACTATGGATAAAGACTTCTGAAATGAGGAAGCATGATGATTACATTATTAAGGGTAGACCATCGATTACTTCACGGCCAGGTGGCCTTTTCCTGGACCCAATATGTCGGCGCCGATTGTATTTTAATCGCCAACGATAGCGTCCCTGGCGATGAGCTGCGGAAAACCACCATTAAGCTTGCCAAACCGCCCTCGGTGAAGCTGGTGATTAAAAATATAAATGATTCTATTGAGGCAATAAAAAGCGGGGTTACCGATAAATATAATTTATTTATTGTTGTGGAGTCGGTTAATGACGCCTGGCGTATTGCCAGCGCCATCGACGAAATAAAAAGCATAAATCTTGGCGGAATAAAGGCTAAAGAGGGCAGTAAAAATATCTCTAAGGCGATTAATTTACTGCCGACAGAAATAGAACAGCTACAACAACTGGTGGGCAAGGGCGTCGAAGTGGAGATTCGCCAGGTCCCGAACGATCGCAAACAGCTTTTTGCGGAATGCGTGTAATTCCGGAGGACAGATTATGGTAGAGGCTCTCTTACTGGGTCTGGTGGCGTTTATCGCGCAATCGGAATATGCCTTAGGGACGTCGCTAATTTCACGGCCTATCGTCACCGGGCTGCTGACCGGGCTGGTGCTGGGGGATGTACAGACCGGCGTCATTATGGGCGCGACGCTGGAGCTGGCGTTTATCGGCTCTTTCTCCGTTGGCGCCTCGATCCCGCCCGACGTCGTGACCGGCGGTATTCTCGGCGTGGCGTTCGCCATTACCTCTGGCGCAGGCACAGAAACGGCGTTGTTGCTTGGCCTGCCTATCGCCACGCTGACTTTGATCCTGAAAAACATCTATCTGGGGATGTTCATTCCAATGCTTAGCCAGAAGGCGGACGGGTATGCGGAACGGGCAGATCTCCGCGGCATTGAGCGGATGCATTTGATTGCCGGATTCGGCCTGTCGCTGATGCTTGCCGCGGTGGTCACCGTCTCATTCCTGGTGGGCAGCAACGCGGTGAAATCCCTGCTCGATACGATCCCGGAATTTATCAAACATGGGCTCAGCGTCGCCACCGGCATCATCCCGGCCCTCGGCTTCGCGATGCTCGCCAGGCTGCTGATTAACAAGAAAGTGGCGCCGTATTTTTTCCTCGGTTTTGTGCTGATGGCCTATTTGAAAATCCCGGTGACCGGTATCGCCATTCTCGGCGCCATCGTGGCGGTAGTCATGGTTAACGTCACCGCGTTGAATTCACCTCGTATCACGACAGAACAAGGAGTCAGCGATGACGACGAAGATGATTTCTGAAGAGACCCTGCAGCCGCAGGCGCAGGAAGAAACCCGGATTACGCCGCGCGATTTACGCCGGGTGTTCTGGCGCTCTTTCCAGATGGAGTTCTCGTGGAACTATGAGCGGCAGATGAATCTCGCCTTTGTTTACGCGTTGATCCCGGTGCTGAAGAAGCTCTATCCGCGCAGAGAGGAGCTGGCCGCAGCGCTGAAGCGGCATCTGGTTTTTTTCAATACCACGCCGCATATCGTCACCCTGCTGCTGGGGATCACCACGGCGATGGAAGAGAAAAACAGTCAGCAGAAAAACATGGATGCCACTGCGATTGATAACGTCAAAGCCTCACTGATGGGACCGTTAGCCGGGCTGGGTGACTCTTTCTTCTGGGGGACGCTGCGCCTCATCGCCACCGGGATCGGCACCAGCCTGGCGCTGAAGGGCAACATCCTCGGGCCGATCCTGTTTCTGCTGGTGTTTAACGTGCCGCACATTCTGGTGCGCTGGTGTTTTACCCGCTGGGGCTACGTACTGGGCACCGGGGTCCTGCAGCGGATCCAGAAGAGCGGAATGATGGCGAGCCTGACCTACGGGGCGTCGATTATCGGTCTGATGGTAGTCGGGGCGATGACCGCTTCAATGATCGATATCACCATTCCTCTCTCCTTCGGCGCCGGGGAGGCCAAAACCCAGGTACAGGACATTATCAACGACATTCTGCCCTGCATGCTGCCGTTGGTGAGTTTTGGCATCGTCTACTGGCTACTGGGACGGAAAGTTAAACCGCTCTCAATTATAGGCGGCATGGCGCTGGTGGGCATTCTGGGTTCGTGGATCGGATTGTTTTAACGGGAGTGAGCTATGCGACCAACAATGATGACATATATCAGTGAAGAGCCAGCCTGCCTGGCGCAGATCCTGCGCGACTACCGACAAAAGCTAGCGCCGATTGAAACCTTCGCCCGCCAGCACCCGGTACGGCGGATATTATTGCTCGCGACCGGATCGTCGCTGAATGCCGCGCTGTGCGCGCGCTATTTCTTTGAGCAACGCTTCGGTGTGCTGCTTGACATTAAAGAGCCGTACAACTTCACCCATTACGACGCGATCGACCCGCATGCCGATCTGGTGGTGGCGATTTCACAGAGCGGAAAAAGCGCGTCGACGCTGGAGGCGATGCGTAAGGTACAGGCTTCCGGCAAGTCGGTTTTCGCCATGACCTCAGATCCGCAAAGCCCGATAGGAGGCGCTAGCGATGGCGTTCTGGATATTAATACCGGGATCGAGAGCGTAGGGTTTGTGACCCGCGGCTTTAGCGCGACGGTGCTCAACCTGTTGCTGATAGCGCTGATCATTGCTCGTAAGCAGGAGAAAGCCAGCGAGGTCGAGGAGCAGCACTATCTCGCTGAATTGCAGCGGCTGGTAGCGGCGATCCCGGAGGTTATCGTCCGCACCTCGCGCTTTATTGACCGCCATAGCGAAACGCTGCGCAGCGGCGAGCGCTTTGTCGCCACCGGCTACGGCGCGCTGGTTGGCGTGGCGAAGGAGTTCGAAACCAAATTTACCGAGACGGTGCGCGTGCCTTCCAGCGGCTTTGAGCTGGAAGCCTATATGCATGGCCCCTATCTGGAAGCCAATGCCCGCCATGTGATGCTGTTTATTGAAGATACGCCGGACGCGCGAACCCGGGCGCTGCGCGACTATCTGGCGCCGTCCATTGGCCGGGCCTTTACCCTGACGCTGGGTGACGAAGAGGATGCTCAAACGCTGGCGCTAAACTGTCCGTGCGAGCATCACCTGGCGCCTCTGCTGCTGATTGTCCCAGTGCAGATGCTCGCCTGGCATACCGCAGGACTGAAAGGCATCGATCTGGCTAAACGTATTTTCGACGATTTTGACCGCGTCTTAAAAAGTAAAATCTGAATATTCAGGAGAAAACTATGTTGGGTTTTAATCAGGACGAGTACCTGACCAGTGCTCGCGAGATCATCGCTGCGCGTAAACAGGCTGAAACCGTAGCCGACGATATTTATGACAGCGGCTGTAGCGCATTATTTTTTGCTTCGGTAGGTGGTTCCCTGGCGCCGATGATGGCAATTAATGAATTTGCCAAGGAATTAACCAGCGTGCCGGTATATCTTGAACAGGCCGCGGAGTTAATCCATCGCGGACATAAAAAATTAAATAAAGATGCGGTTGTCGTTACGTTATCTAAATCCGGCGATACCAAAGAGTCGGTCGCCATTGCCGAATGGTGCAAGGCACAGGGGATCCGCGTGGTAGCTATTACTCGTCACGCCGACTCGCCATTGGCTGCCGCCGCCAGCTGGCATATTCCGATGTGCCACAAAAATGGCGTGGAATATGAATATATGCTGCTGTACTGGTTATTCTTCCGCGTCATTTTTCGTCACGGCGAGTTTGCTGATTATGCGCGATTTGCCAGCCAGCTCGAGTTACTGCCGGAAAATCTCCTGCAGGCGAAACGCCAGTTCGATCCCCGAGCGGATAGCATTGCCGCGCAATACCATGACTGCGACTATATGATGTGGATTGGCGGCGCGGAAATGTGGGGCGAGGTCTATCTGTTCTCAATGTGTATTCTCGAAGAGATGCAGTGGAAGCGGACGAAGTCGGTGAGCTCCGCTGAATTTTTCCACGGCACCCTGGAGCTGCTGGAAAAAGAGGTTCCGCTGTTTCTGGTGAAAGGCGAGGGGAGATGCCGGGCGCTGGACGAACGCGTCGAGCGTTTTGCCGAAAAAATAACTGAGCATCTGGTGGTTATCGACCCGCGCGACTATCCGCTGAACGGCATTGATGACGCGTTCCGCTGGATTATGGCGCCGTGCGTGGTGTCCACCCTGCTGGTGGACCGGCTGGCGGCCCACTTTGAACACCATACCGGCCACGACCTCAATATCCGCCGTTACTACCGGCAGTTTGATTACTAAGCCGTGTTGATGGCGGCCAGCCGGGCTGGCCGCCATGCTATTCTCCGAGGCGCTTCCCAGAAAATTGTCGTCAAACCCAACCGGGTAAAAACCGATGATAGAGTCCGGCTTACCTTCTCTTTCAGGCAAGCGGATGGCCATGAAAAAACGGATGACCTCGACGCCGCACGATGCGGTCTTTAAGCGATTTCTTCGTCACCCGGAGACAGCGACTGATTTCCTCACCCTCTACCTTCCCGAAGCGATCCTTCAGCGGTGCGATTTCTCTACCCTGAGGCTGCAATCGGCGAGCTTTATTGATGAGGATCTGCGCGCCTGGTATTCAGATGTCCTCTGGTCGGTGCAGACCACCTGCGGCACGGGGTATGTTTACGTGGTGATAGAGCACCAGAGCTCACCGGATAGCCATATGGCCTTTCGCCTGATGCGCTATGCGATTGCCGCAATGCAGCGCCACCTGGATGCCGGGCACAAAACGCTGCCGCTGGTGGTGCCGATGCTTTTTTATCACGGTGCAACCAGTCCGTATCCTTTTTCCCTCAACTGGCTGGATGAATTTGCCGACCCGCAGCTGGCGAAGACGCTGTATGGCTGTCCGTTTCCATTGATCGACGTGACGGTGATGCCGGACGATGACATCGTGCAACATCGGCGAGTCGCCTTGCTGGAGCTGATGCAAAAACATATTCGCCAGCGCGATCTCAGCGGCATAACGGAGTCGTTGGCGGCCGTTGTGATGCTGGGATACACTAACCGTCGGCAGTTGAGAATGCTGTTTCACTATATGCTGCAGTACGGTAATACGGCCGAGCCGGGCGTGTTTCTCCGCCGGCTGGCCCGCCGTCTGCCACAGTATGAGGAGACATTGATGTCTATCGCGCAAAAGCTTAAGCAGGAAGGTCGGCAACAAGGCCGACTGGAAGGCCGGGAAGAAGGGCACCTGGAGGGCTTGCAGGAAGGCAGCCGACGCGAGGCGCTGCGCATTGCCGGCAGTATGTTACAGAATGGCCTCGACAAAGAGATGGTACAGAAGATCACCGGACTGTCGGCTGATGAACTACAGCCGCTGTGTGGTTAACGTCCTGCCACGACAACCGCTGCCCGGCGCGAAAATTCGCCGGGCAGGATTGCGTTAGCCTTCGCTTTTCACCACTTTGATCTCCACCATGCCGATCCCCAACTGACGCGGGGAGTGGCCGAGGATATTGCCCTCGTTAGTGGTTTGCGGGTCCGGCGGGGTGATGATCAGCGTGTTGCTGCGCGTTGGGTTGTCAAAATGCAGCGTCGTGGTAGTCACGTCATTATCCAGAGTGAGCACTTGCTCACTTTCTCCAACTCGCACCGGAATCGGCTTATTAGCGTTTGGGCCATAAGCTTTGGCGGTGATCACCAGATCAAATTTCTCCGGCAGCGGCTCTTTATATTCAATCTTCACGTCGCTGCCCAACTGAGCATTGGACCACCGCCCCCACGACTCGGGACGCGAAATACCGCTGAACTGTTTAACCTCTTCCGGGGCGCCAGCGACGTTAAACACGAAGCTGTCGGCCTTATAGCGAATATCGTTGTCGACAATTTTCAGCGTATCGACGTTGCCCTTATAGCGCTCCATATCGATAAGGGTGTCCCTGAAGGCGGTCTTGCCGTGCCACTGCGGCTTATCAACGTGCTGGACCTTCTGCTCACCCCCCAGCTGTCCCTGCGAGACGCACCAGTCGGTGGAGAGCGCCAGCTCAGGCGACCACAGCTGGCCCATTTTATAGCAGCGATCGACCCACACGAAATTATCCCGTGGCGCGAAATCGGCCAGCTGGAAGCGCAGCGGCGCAGAGTATTCACTCTCCGGCAGCGGTTCTACGCGCTGGTCAGATACCCGCAGCAGCAGCGGCAGGCGGAAATGGCTGCCGGAGAAAGCGATCATATTTTTTTGCGAGTCGATGGTGAAATTCTTCATTTCTTTGGGGAAATTCCACAGGCGGATCACGTCAGGCTTCCATGCCAGGACTTTCTCTTTCATATTCATGAAAATACCGGAGAGCGACTGGCCGGAGAGGCTGCTACGCCCGAGGCCGATATAGTTATCGCCGCCGAGAATATCCAGCACCGTCGCGCCGTTATCCATGGTGTTGCGTTTCACCGCCAGGGTCTCCTGCTGCGGTTTATCGCCGCGCAGGACGAAGAACAGATTGCTGCGATCGTGCTTGTTGAGATAATCCCAGGCGCTGTTCTTCATGGCCAGGTGATCGGAAGAGACCACGATGACCGTGTTTTTGAAATAGGGTGAGGCTTTAATCTTTTCTATCAGCGCGGCGATATGTTCCTGACTGCAGCTAACGGCGCTGAAAGAGAGGTTTTTCTTGCCGTCCACATCATAGCGTTTACGCTCGCAGGTGCGTGAGATAAAACCGTCGGGATGGTGGGTATCCACCGTCAGGGCGAAGAGCGAGAAGCGTTTCCCGGACTGCGACAGCTCTTCGAATTTTTTCCAGGTCTCGTCGAGCACAGTGTCGTCATAGAAGCCCCAGTCGTTGCGGTAGGTAGGATCCGCCACCGTAGTTTTTAGCTCTTCCGCCCCGTACAGATGATCGAAGCCGTGGGATTTAAGAAACACGTCTTTGCCGGCAAAGCGCAGGTTAGCCCCCTGCACAAAGTAATTCTCGTAACCGGAGTTCTTCAGAATATCGCCAAGGCAAATATTCTGTGGAAAGAAGCTGGAGACTGAGGCTGAGGCATTACCTTCGAACGGCGCGAACAGCGGAATGCCGCACTGTGAGGCGACCATGCCGGCGATAGTGTAATCGGTCCCCGGCAGCTGCATGGTATTGCTGAAATCAATGGCCTCATCTTTAATTCTGCCAAGCTCAGGGGTGAGGTTGGGGAAGGCGTCGTTATCAAAATAGGTGCGCTCGAGACTTTCGCCATAGATATAGACCAGGTTCAGCTGCGGATTGTCGATTTGCTTCGACGGCTCTTTATAGTACGCGGCAAAGTCTGGATCGCCCTCGCGTGACTGGGATTTCACCAGCTCGCTGATCTGATGGAAGGCCGGGCTGGCATCAACGGAGGCCAGCGCCAGCAGTAGCGCCGCCAGGCTGTAACCGACGTGATGAGGATGATGCCGACGGCGGCGCAGCACCCAGCCGAGGGCGCCAAAGACGGCGACCAGTGCGACGGCCACGCCGACCCCCGGCAGTATATATTTGCCGATCCCGGCGCCGGTCAGGCTGTTGGTCAGAGTGTAGAGTACCGCGTCGTTGATGCCGTCGCCGGTGAAGTAGTCACTGGCGTAGAGGGTGATATTCAGCACCACGAACAGGCCTAACACCGTGAGCGTGGCGGCAAACCACCAGGTGTTACGACCCGCTTTCCAGGCATACAGCACCACCGAAGCTAAAAATAAGGCGATGGATAACAACTCTGACACAGCTCATCCTCATTAATGCCAGTTATCGGCTGGCAGAACAGATTACTTTTCAAGCCCCACTGTAATTGCAGCGCCATCTTGCTGCAATTCTAGCGTCATGAAAGTGTGCAGTTATTCAGAATTGGTTTAGAAGTTGCCTTTTTTGATCGGCATCGCATCGGGTGAAATGGGAAAACGGAACAGGAAAACTGCAAAAAAAAGCGTTTCAGGCCGCGGCGCCGCCGCGAAGGCAACAAATGCGGCCTTGTCAGTCAGGATCAGGAGAGGAAATTAACACCCTGTTTTAAGACCAGATCGCAGGCTTTGGTTTTTACCTGTTTCGCCAGCGAGCTATTGCCGAGCGTATTCAGGTCCAACTGCTGGCCGTTTTTGCTGTTGAGCAGCCCCTGCAGGCCATCCAGATAGCTGGTGTCCTGTTTTTGTTTTTCCGGCGTGCTAAGCCCCAGTTTATCCAGCACCTGATTTTTGACGTTATCGGCGCTGGTCACGGAGGCCAGCTTCTGTTTCGCGCAATATGACAGGATCCCGGCCGCATTATTCATGCTGCTGGCGGTCAGGGATTGGCTGCTGCCGTTAAGCAGGCTGGTTAGCGAGGAGACGGACATGCCGCCGCTGGCCTGGGCGTTACTGCCGCTGAGCTGGCTGGCAGCGCTGTTAAGGGAATCCTGCCAGGAGGCGGCGTGGGCGCCAGAGAGGGTAAACGCGCTAACGGCAAGCGCGGCAATAACGCTATTTTTAAACGATTTCATAGACGGACTCATAAGCGTGACTGAATAATCGCTTTAGTATAACGCCGTCGTCGCCCGGAAATCTCTTAATACTCCTTGCCTGTAACGCGGTGCCGGTAACTTTCCCAATTGAAGATAACCCACAGGCTGTTGCCGAGCCGCATACGGTCCATCACCCGCTCGCCGAGCAGTTTGTTCATCTCTTCCATATTGCTGTTGGTGAGCATCCCGGTAGGTCGTTTGGAGGATGAGCGCCGGTCAACTATCTGATTGATAATGACCTTTTCATAGCGAGACTCCGTCTGCATCCCAATTTCATCGATCACCAGCAGGTCGACCATGCTGAGGTCGTTAAGCAACTGTTCTTCGCTCGTTTCCCGGTTGCCGAAGGTATCTTTCATCGCCGACATAATATCGGCCACGGTGATGATTAAGACCGACTTCCCGCGCAGCAGCAGCTCGTTGCAAATGGCTGCCGCCAGGTGGTTTTTGCCAGTGCCCGGTTTACCGGAGAAGATAAAGCTGGCGATATTGCCATCGAACTCTTCCACGTACTGGCGCGCCCGGGCGAGCGCATTCATCTGCCCCTCGCACTCGACGCGATAGTTATCAAAGGAGCAGTTCTGATGCAGCGGGCGGATCCCCGAGCGGTTGAAGGTGCGCTGCATTTTCATCGCGCGATTCTCTCGCTCCAGCGCTTCGGAACGCAGCCGGCCTTGCTCTTTTTGCCAGGCCAGCAGCTCTTCGCCGGTTTTAAACGCCGGTTCAATATGTGCCGGCATCATTTTCTGCAGGCGTTTCATCAGGTCGCCAACGTTTTTCATGCTCATCCTCGGAAACCTCGCGGAATATGGCTGTCGGGTTCGCTAACGCTGTTCACATCGCGCTTCGGCTGTCCGCCGTTGCTGGCGCGGCTGATTTGCACGCTACGCGCCAGCTTCTGCTGCCACTGCACGTGGTGAAAGACTTTACCTTCCGCCTGCCAGTAAGCGACGAAAGCGGCCAGCTCTTCGGGGGTAACCGGCTGGCTCAGGGCAATGCCCCACAGCGCGGCCAGGCGCTGAAAATCGGCGTCAGGCTGCCATCCGGCGTACATAGCAAATTTGCCCATCGGCACCGCAACCGGCGCCGCGGCGGGCTCCTCGAAAAACTGCGGGTCAAGCGCGATGTCGCTGCCGGGGCGCGCCAGCCTGGCTTCCAGCTCCAGCAGTTGCGCCAGCCGCGCTGGCGTCAGCGCATAGAATGCCGGCGCGTTATTGGCAAAAACGGCAACGGTGCCGTCAGTCGATTTTGCCAGCAGCGCCGCGTGCTGCTGGAGGAACTCTTCCAGGCCGCTAAAATGGGAGGTTAAAATTCGCGAAGACATAACTCTATCTCAACTCTGAACTGCAAAGAGTGGGGTGATCTGCACATAGTAGCACAGAGGCCATCGCGGAAGGAGCGTCGCGGATTAACCGCGACGTCGGGGTTAGACGCGAGGACGCTTACGATACAGCCACAGGCCGGGTATCGACAGGCCAATCGAAAGGGCGCCCACAATCGAAGAGGCCTTTAAAAAATTGCTCAGCAGCAAAATCATCATCTCTTCCGAATAACCAAAATGACTGATTTTTACCGCGGAAATCATCGCCGTGTAGGCTGAGATGCCAGGAAACATCGGGATCACGGCGGCGACGGTAAAAATCTTCGGATGCGCCAGATACCAGCGCGACCATTGAATGCCAATGCTGCCCACCAGCAGAGCGGCGAGAAAGGTGGCCCATTCAATGTTAAAACCGGCGCTCATCATGATCATACGCGAGCCATGGCCAATCGCCCCCAGCAGCGCGCACCAGCGCAGAGCGCGCTGAGGGACATTAAAGACCATCGCAAACCCGACGGCGGGGATCGCCGCCAGCAGCATGTCTTCCGCCAGCGCAAAAATAAATGAGATTATGCCCATCCGCGCAGCCCCCATACGGTCATGGCCATCACCACGCCAATGCAGGTGGCGAGGGTTAGCAGGCTGGCAATCGCCCAGCGGGCGAGTCCGGTATTGATATGCCCTTTAAACATATCGGCGACGGCATTGATTAATGGAAAACCCGGGACCAGCAGCAGAACGCTGGCGGCCATGGCAATGGTCGGCGTGCTGGCAAACGCCGGGAGGCGCAGCAGCAGCCCGGAGATGGTGGTGGCGACAAAGGCGGTGATGCAGAAGTTGATCTGCGGATGCATGGAGCGATGGGTCAGCATCTGGCGAATGTACATGGCTACCGTGCTGGCGCAGAAGCTGACCAGCGCTCCATCCCAACCGCCGTTATTCAGTTTGCAGAAACAGGCGCAGGAAAGACCCACCATCAGCACCAGCAGCCAGCGCGGATAGCGCAGGGGAACGATCTGCGCAAAACGCTTCTCGACGTCGCGATAGTCCAGCAGCTTATGCTCGGCGAGGATCACAATGTGCTGCACTTCCGTCACCACATGCATATTAATGCCGCGATCGACATTTTTGCGCGTAGAGGTAAGACATTCGCCATTTTTAATGGTGGTCAGGACGATGGCATTCGAAGAGATGGCGCTTTCAACGCTGTCCATCCCCAACGCCAGCCCGAGACGTGTTGACAGTTCCTCCACCAGCGCACTCTCGGCGCCGTGCTGTAACAGAAAAAGACCACACTGGATGCATAAACGTGTGATTGCCCGCTGCTGTGTCCGATCAACCTGCATACTTCCTCTATTGTTCACGACGCCTGGTATCTGCCGATACTTTAACCTGAAGCGCAGTGGCGGCTGAGGGGGGTGGGATCAAATAATGTGCAAAAATTCCCAGTCTGCGGGGCGGCAGAATTTGAAGCATCCCACACTTTTGCCAGTTTGGTGAAAAGTGCAATTTTTGTCGCCATTCATCCCTTCTTTTTCCCCACTGACTTATCAAAAATGCAGAAAAGCACTTTTATTAAACAAAAATTATACAAATAATTAACCCTGCAAGAGTGAGACATCCCTATGAAGACACAGGTCGCGATTATTGGCGCGGGCCCCTCCGGGCTGCTGCTGGGGCAGTTGCTGCACAACGCCGGGATCCATACCGTGATCCTTGAGCGTCAAACGCCGCAGTATGTGCTGGGGCGCATCCGCGCGGGAATTCTGGAAAGCGGTACCGTTGATCTGCTGCGCGAAGCGGGCGTGGCGCAGCGGATGGATGCCGAAGGCCTGGTGCATCATGGGGTGGAGTTTCTGTTTGACGGCCAGCGGGTGCCCGTCGCACTGAGCGAGCTAACCGACGGTAAGAGCGTAATGGTTTATGGCCAGACCGAAGTCACCCGCGATCTGATGGCTGCCCGGGCCGCCAGCGGCGCGCCGATCGTCTATGGCGTGAGCGAGGTGGCTATCCATGACGCCAAAAGCGACCGGCCGACGATCACCTACCTCAGCGAAGGGGAAACCTGCCGTCTGGAGTGCGATTTTATTGCCGGTTGCGACGGTTTCCACGGCGTATCGCGGCAAAGTATTCCAGCTGGCATTTTGCAGACCTACGAGAGCGTGTGGCCGTTTGGCTGGCTAGGCCTGCTGGCGGATACGCCGCCGGTCAATCCGGAGCTTATTTATGCGCACCATCAGCGGGGGTTTGTATTGTGCAGTCAACGCTCACTGACTCGCAGCCGCTATTATCTGCAGGTTCCGCTGAGCGATAAGGTTGAAGCATGGTCGGACGAGCGCTTCTGGCAGGAGCTGAAAAGCCGCTTGCCGGAGGAGCTGGCATCCAGGTTAGTGACTGGTCACGCACTTGAGAAGAGCATTGCCCCCCTGCGTAGCTTCGTCGTGGAGCCGATGCAATATGGGCGGTTGTTCCTGGTGGGGGATGCGGCGCATATCGTTCCGCCAACCGGGGCGAAAGGATTAAATCTGGCGGCATCGGACGTGAACTATCTGTGGCGGATTCTGCGCGAATACTACCATCGTGGCCGCAGCGATCTGCTGGCGGCCTACTCGCAACTGGCGCTGGATCGGGTCTGGAAAGGGGAACGCTTTAGCTGGTTTATGACCCGCCTGCTGCATGATTTTCCGGATCAGAACGCGTTCGACGCTAAAATGCAGGCCGCCGACCGCCGCTACTATCTGGGCTCGCGCGCCGGGCTGACCACCATCGCGGAAAACTACGTGGGCTTGCCCATGGAGCGTGTCGCCTGAATTAAGAGGAGTCATCATGCCGTTCGTTCAAACTGTGCCCGTATTTAAGCTGTATGGCGAAGAGTGCGGCTGGCCGACGCCGGACCTGCTGCACTGTGAGTCGATTTTACAGCGCAGCAGCCTGTATCAGTGGCATATTCGCGTCCATCAGCATGCGGAAATGGTCCAGCTTCTCTATCTGCATCAGGGGCGGGCGGAGATCGAAATTGAAGGCGCCACCGCGGTGATGACGGAGTCCTGCATCCAGGTGGTTCCCGCCCTCTGTATTCACGGGTTTAATTTTTCACCCGGGACGCAAGGGTTTGTGCTCTCTCTGGCGCTGCCGCTGCTGAGCCGGTTTGAAAATCAGTTCGGTCGCCCTCTGGATGTGCTTAGCGTGCCGCAGTGTGTGCCGGTGGGCCGTTCTCGCGGGCGCATGCATACGCTGTTTTCAGCGCTTCGCGAGGAGTACTGCGAAGAGCACGATGCGCGAGAAATGATGCTCTATTCGCTGCTGGGGACGCTGTTGGTCTGGCTGAACCGACAGTGCCATCCCGCGTCCCCCGCGGAAGATAAAGCGGAGCGGAAGCGCAGCATGATGCGCCACTTCGCCCGCCTTATCGAGAGCCACTACCGACAGCATCTCCCGTTGGCGGAGTATGCGAAGCTGATTGGACTGTCGGTTACGCACTTAAATTATTTATGTCGTGAGTTTTATGGCTGTAGCGCTCTTGGAGTATTGCATCAGCGGTTGATGCTTGAAGCGCGACGCAATCTGCAGTACACCCGCATGACGATTACACAACTCTCTGATTATTTGGGGTTTAGCGATGCAGCCTATTTTTCGCGTTTTTTCCGTCGCTATAGCGGTATGTCACCCAAAGCATTTAGAGAAACAATTAAAGATAATGCTTCATAATGTTCAGTACTGAAATTATTTTTGCTAAATAATGTTTTTATCTTTTCTAATTTATTGGCGCAGGAACGTCTGTGTTAATATTAATCGCAAGTATACACGGCAATAATATTTTACACGGTATGACCACGGTTCGGTCGTTACGTATATCGTGTGCGCAGGCCATGAATATGATTTTAATATTCATCCAGGAAATGATATGGCGATAAAGTCGCTCGCCGATCGTTTGCAGGCAAGCGAAGGAACTTCGACAGGAAGCGGAGGTGTTATGTTACCAGGACAAGGTAAGTTTGGCGTCGTTATTAGTAAAATTCCCGTCATGCAATCAGGGTTAAAGGTGATCTTCAATGAGAACCTCCCTGATTACGAACTGAGTTTTTGTCGTTCTCATGATGAGCTCACCCTTTTACAACTGCGGCGGGCGGTGCTGGTTGTCGCGGATATCTCCGGCGAGATTGCGCACCCCCGAGCCGTCTGCGAGCGTTATTACTCCCTCATGACTCAGTACCGTGATATTCACTGGGTTTTTATGGTCAGCGACAGCCTCTATCCGTTGGCCGTTGAGCTATTAATTCGTCCTGAAAGCTCGTTGATCTCCGAGAGCGAGCCGGTTAACCGGCTGATTGAGGTGATTTGCGCCGGTAGCCGTGCGGCTGAACAGATTAGCCGTACGCTGTTTGCCGGGGATGAGGACAGCGATTTCGCAAGCTACCACTCTGCGGCGATGCTCACTCTTTCAGAGCGTAAAGTTCTGCGCCTTCTGGCGAAGGGGTGGGGAATAAACCAGATCGCCGCGCTGTTGAAAAAGAGTAATAAGACGATCAGCGCGCAGAAAAACAGCGCAATGCGTCGCTTATCGCTACGCAGCAACGCTGAAATGTATGCCTGGATCAACAGCGCGCAGGGAATGCAAGAGCTGAATATCAATTCAGCTTACGGGGAGCAAATGGAATGGAAAAAAATAGTACAACCCGCCATGTCGCCATCGTAGAAAAATGCGTGATGACGGAAATGGCATGGCGCTATATCTTTAGTCGTGAAGATAATCGCCGTTATCATATTCATCTGTTTAAAAATGTCAGTATGCTCAGGGCGGCGGAAATACCGTTTCCCTGGTCAACCATTATTTTTTCTCTTTCGGGAAGTCGTTCTTCACGAGCCGAGAGTCTGCTCTTTGTTCATGAAATGGCGCGGTGCCGGCCGGAAGTCCAAACGATTATTCTGGCTAATAATGAAAGTGAAATGCACCTGATCGGCCATCTTATGCCGGCCTGTTTGCACGGCATACTGAATAAATCCGCGCCGCGACGCGGGCTACAGGAGCGTTTGCTGCAGCTACTGGACAATCATCATCTCAGCGGCAGCGAACAATTTTGCGACAGAGAGGCGTGCAACGATCCGCTAAGCCCGACGGAGCACGCCATCCTTCGGTATATGTCGTGGGGATATTCGCTTTCTGATATTGCGATACAGCTCAACCGGAATATTAAAACGATCCGCGCGCATAAGTTTAACGCCATGACCAAGCTCGGAGTTCGCTCAGACATTGGTTTATTAAACGCGGCGGATATCCTGTTGCATTTACCGCTCAATAGTACGACAAGCGCCGTTAAACAGGTAGCGTAATGCGGCTATAAACACACATCTACCCATGTTGCATCGGTGAGCTGCGCCATGCGTTCTGGTTCAATGCGAACCGCGCTATGGATGGCTCCCGCTGCGGGTAGTACTTCCTGATAATGTCTGAGAGAGACGTCGCAGTAGACTGCCAGCGGATTTTCCAGACCAAACGGGCAAACGCCGCCGACCGGATGACCGGTCCAGGTAACCACTTCATCGCTGCTTAGCATGCGTGCTTTCGCGCCAAAGGTCTCTTTCAGCTTTTTATTATCCAGCCGCGCATCGCCCCTGGCGACGATCAGTACAATCTTATCTTTGATCTTGAGCGACAGCGTTTTGGCAATTTGCCCCGGCTCAACGTTGTGTGCGGCAGCGGCAAGTGCGACGGTGGCGGTACTCTGATTTAACTCAATAATTTCGATATCGGGGGCGTGTTCGGCAAAAAACTGCCGTACAGACTGCAGACTCATTGGATTCTCCTGATTTAAGCCTGGTTAAATCTGTCACAAGCCTGGCGGAGTGTAAATATCAGCGCGGACAATCCAGATTCTTTCTATTTTGTCGATCTCCTTCACAATCGCCGTAACCGGTTACTGTAACCGGTTGCGGTTATCTGCATTGAGATGAATACTGGAACAGTCACTTCTCCTTTTATTTATAACAAAAGAGCCGTGTATGAATCGTTGCCTCATGAGCAGTATAGCCGGTTGCACAATCCGCCAGCGGCCTGCTGCGTCAAAAAGCGGTCATCGTAACGGCAGGGTAATCGTTGTTGGGCCAGTATCAATAGCCTGTCAGGAGGGCTACTATGTCTGCTAACCATGCTGCGTTTAATTTGATATTTCGCTTTGTAGAAAATTACATAAGCCCCATAGCAGGGCGGATCTCGTCGCAGCGCCACGTCATGGCTATCCGTGACGGATTTATCTCAGCGATGCCGTTTATGATCGTCGGATCGTTCCTGTTAGTGTTTGCTTATCCACCGTTCTCACCGGATACCACCTGGGGTTTTGCCCGCGCCTGGCTGGATCTGGCGAAAGAGTTTGAGGGGCGTATTCTGACCCCCTTTGATATGACGATGGGGATCATGTCGATCTACATCTGCGCGGCAATCTCCTATAACCTCGGTAAGCATTACGAGAAATCCAATCAGCTCGATCCCTTTATGTGCGCAATGCTGTCGATCATGGCCTTTTTGCTGATTGCCGCGCCGAAAACCAATGGCACGCTGCCGGTGGATAGCCTCGGGGGGACCGGGATCTTTACCGCCATTCTGGTGGCGATCTACTGCGTGGAGATGATGCGTTTCTTGAAAGCGCACAACATTGGGATCCGCTTGCCGGACCAGGTTCCGCCGATGATCAAAAACTCGTTTGATCTGTTGATCCCGGTGCTGGTGGTCGTGCTGACGCTCTATCCGCTGAGCCTGTTTATCCAGCACCATTTTGACATGCTGATCCCGCAGGCCATTATGGCCATTTTCAAGCCGCTGGTTTCGGCAGCCGACTCTCTGCCGGCAATTCTGTTGGCGGTGCTGATCGGCCACCTGCTGTGGTTTGCCGGGATCCACGGTGCGGCGATCGTGTCCGGGATGCTGCAGATGTTCTGGCTGACTAACCTCGGTATGAACCAGCAGGCGCTGGCCCAAGGCGCGCCTCTGCCGCATATCTTTATGGAAGCGTTCTGGACCTTCTTTATCGTGGTCGGAGGTTCCGGGGCGACCATGGGACTGGTGTTCTGTTATCTGCGCAGCCGTTCAGCGCATTTGCGCTCCATTGGTCGTTTGAGCGTGGTGCCAAGCCTGTTCAATATCAACGAGCCGGTGATCTTTGGGACGCCTATCGTCATGAACCCAGTGTTCTTTATTCCGTTCCTGCTGGCGCCGATGGTGAACGCGGTGCTGGCCTGGGCGGCAATGAAGCTGGATCTGATTGGCCGCGTCATCTCCGTCGTACCATGGACGGCGCCGGCGCCAATTGGCGGCGCCTGGGCGCTGGGCTGGGATTTCCGGGCGGCGATTCTGGTCATTGTTCTGGCCTGCGTGTCGGCAATCATCTACTTCCCATTCTTTAAGGTATATGAGAAACAGCTGCTTGCTCAGGAAGCGGAAGAGGCCGAGCGGGCGGAGCAGGAGAGTCAACAGACCGCATAAATAGCAACGGGCGGTAAAGGCCGCCCGTTACTTTTCAGGTAAGTGGTAATTATTTAAGCGTACAGTCGCCGCACTGTTGGACATCCGGCAGGCGATAGCGCTGACAGCAGGTGCGTCGGACTAACTGCCCTTCACGCAGCATCACCGTTCGCCACAGCGGGTTATCCTGGCCATCGGCGAGTTGTTTTTCAAAAAAACAGTGCTGACGTAGCGCGGCAAGCCGCTCATCACCCAGCAGCGCGCGCATTTCCCCAAGATACCAGTTAATCAGATAGCCGGTATTGCTCCAGATAAGTTTGCTATTGATTTCGCCCGTCGCTGCCAGCGCCTCAACAACCGGCTGCAGGGTGCGCGTTACCAGGGCATCCATTCGCGCCTGCGGTGAAAGCCTCTCGATGTCGGCATCGCTATGCACATCAATCCAGAAGCAGGCCGCCCGGCCGCTTTCATGAAACTCGACATGGAAATGTTCTGGCGCCAGGCTGAGGCCTTGCGGTTCATTGAGCAGCGCCAGCATCAGCGGCGGCACCAGCAGACCGATATACCATTGCGCCCAGAGCGAGAGCAGAGGCTTCTGTTCCCGAGGCAGCGTCGGCTGATGACGATAGATATGATCGGACCAGGTGGCCAGCAGGGAGCGCAAGGCGATGGGTTGCGACCATTCGGCAAGCGTTAACGCGTGCCGTGGGGCGGGTTCGTCAAGTCGCAGGAAATCAAGCAGGTGTGGGCGCAGGGTGGCGATTTTTTCCCGAATACTCTCCGCCAGGGCATGCTCAGCCGTCGGCAAAGGAGCCCGCCAGATAAGTTCATCGCTGAGAGGAAGGGAACGCCAGGCCATTCGATTTCCAGATACAAATCTAAATGATAATGATTACTGATATTAGTTGCTTGCAGGCGGCATGGCAAGGCTTTTATCGGCGCCGCGATGTCGCAGCGCGCGCAGGTCAACTGGCAAGAATAATGTTGCGGCCTTTATTTTTGGCCTCATAGAGTGCGCCGTCGGCGCGCGCCAGCGCTTGTTCAATGTTGTCATTAATGAGCGGCGTCAGGCCAATACTGATGGTGACGTTGGTGGCGACGCTTTCATTAAACATATGCGGGATCTTCAGGTCATAGACCCGCTGACGTATACGTTCGGCTGTCTTCCAGGCCGTTTCTTCGCTGCTATTGGTCAGCAGCACCATAAACTCCTCTCCACCAAAGCGGGCGACAATATCGCGTGAGCGTACAGCGTTGCGAATGGCAGCAGAGACGCGAATAAGCGCCTGGTCACCCATCATATGACCATAGTGATCGTTATAGGCCTTGAAGTGATCGATATCGAGGAGCAGCACGTAGTGGTTGTCGCCGTCCAGCGCCAGCAGGGTATCGAGGCGGTTCTGCAGTCCGCGGCGATTATACAAACCGGTCAGGGGATCGAGCATACTGAGATCGTTGAGCGTATTGCGTTCATGCATCAGTTTATCCATTAAACCCTGCGTAAAGGCATCGCTGCGCTTCTGGATAATATTTTGCAGGGTAATACCGGCTATAGGCAGCATAAAGCAGTAAGTCATACGCAACCATTGTTCCCCCTCCGCCATTATCAGGCAGGCAAGGAAAGTTGGTAAAGAGTGGAGGGTAAAGGCAGTGATATTATTGGAAAAAGCGATGGTGCCGATAAACAGAATGCTTAATAGGGCGATCACCAGATAGTTAAAATGCGGCGGTGTCAATAGCATCGCTTTTGTCACTACGTGCCATGCCCATAGCATGCCAAATAACAACGAGATAGTGGGAATATTTATTTTCGATTGCGGCCATTTCCAGTGCCAGAGCAGCAGCAGCCCGCTGCAGACGACGATCAGGGCGCAGGGCAGCGTAAAACGAACTACCGTAAATAGGGGGGTGACCAGCGACAGCGAGGAAGAAATGAAATTAAGCAGTAAAAAAAGCCGTAAGGAATATTGATATTTTTGTGCGTAGTGTGCTCGCCAGGTTTGTGCAGTCATATCGGAAGAATCATTATTAGTCGTTAAATTTCAAAATGATGAAAGCCAAAAATGAAGAGTCTGATAACAATGTGCAAAAAAAGGTTATTTGCAAAATAAGCAAAATATTTAATATATATCGATAATCCGCTTAATTTATCACCTTCATGAATGTATGTCATTACCGCGAACGTAAAGAAAAAGGGGCAGAGCACGTCGCAAATGACAAATGATAAAGATTATCATATGATATTGGTTATCATTATCGTTGTGAGAGGTGAAACCATGCTGCAGCGAGCATTAGGAAGCGGCTGGGGAGTGATGATTCCCGGCGCGCTAATTGTCGCTCTCGGGTATGCCGGAGTGTCGGCTGACGTATGGCGGGTACTGGTCGCGGTGGGCATGCTGATGTCCGCGGCGATGATCTGGCATCGTCAATTGCGCCATTTTATCCTGCTGCCATCGTGTGTCGCGTTGATCGGCGGAATAATGCTGATGATTGTGGATATTAAACTGAGAGGATAATGCCGGGAGAGGGAAGAATATTGGTGCGAGGGGGGGGACTTGAACCCCCACGTCCGTAAGGACACTAACACCTGAAGCTAGCGCGTCTACCAATTCCGCCACCTTCGCACAGTATTCTTTCTTTGAGATATTGCCTCGTTGGTGCGAGGGGGGGGACTTGAACCCCCACGTCCGTAAGGACACTAACACCTGAAGCTAGCGCGTCTACCAATTCCGCCACCTTCGCCCAGTGCGAGCAATATCTTCGTGGATTATGGTGCGAGGGGGGGGACTTGAACCCCCACGTCCGTAAGGACACTAACACCTGAAGCTAGCGCGTCTACCAATTCCGCCACCTTCGCATACCATCGATACTCTGAAAGTATCGTTACCACGGAGGCGCATTCTAGTGGTTTTCGGCGACACGTCAATAGTTAATTATGCAGGTTGTATCGATTGCTGCAAAAATGGGCGGATTTGCCCGCGGGAAGCGCCAGCGGTACCAGGAGCGGGCCGCCGGCGTGAAAAGACGATTATTTTTTCGCCTGACGGGTCATGATGGTGCGATAGACCTTAAAGCGCCCGGTCTGGGCGATCACCTCATGGAAGCCGAACGTCTCATCCAGCACCTGCGGATACGGCAGGAAGGCGTTGGCGACAATGCGCAGCTCGCCGCCGCTGTTCAGATGGCGAACCGCGCCGCGGATCAGCGCCTGGGCGGCTTCGAGACTGGTCTGCAGGCCGTCATGGAATGGCGGGTTGGAGATGATCATGTCGAAGCGACCATTGACCTCGGAGAAGACGTTGCTGGCAAACACATCGCCAGCCAGGCCGTTGGCGGCAAGCGTCGCGCGGCTGGCTTCGACCGCCGGGGCGCTGACGTCGCACAGGGTGAGGCGCACTTTCGGTGAATGGCTGGCCAGCGCGGCGGCCAGCACGCCCGCGCCGCAGCCGACGTCGAGCACTTTCCCTTTGGTATGCGGCTCGAGGGTGGAGAGCAGCAGCTGGCTGCCGACGTCCAGACCGTCGCGGCTGAAGACGCCCGGCAGGGTTTTAATCGTCAGATTATCCAGTGTGTATTCGCCCCAGAATGCGTCGGCGTCGAAGGTCGGCTGCTTTTCCAGACGGCCATGATAGAGGCCACAGCGGCGGGCGCTATCCACTTTGTTTAATGGCGCGTATTCAGCCAGCATCTGCTCCGCGCTGCGGACGCCGCTGCGGTTTTCACCGACGACGAAAATGTCGCTTCCCACCGGCAGCAGAGAGAGCAGGTTCATCAGCTGGAACTGCGCCTCTGGTTTGTTCTTTGGCCAGTAGTAGATCAGGGTGTCGCATTCGGCGACGTCAGCGGCCTCAGCCACTAAGCTAAAACGGACGGTGTCACCCATCTGGCGGTTGAGGACCTGCCAGTGGTGGAACTGTTGGGTGTGGGCGCGGCTGGCCGCGGTATCCAGACGCGCAGGCAGGTCATCCTGCAGGTCACCGGCAAACAGAACGCGGGCGGACTCGAAATCATCACTGTGGCGCAGCAAGACTTCACTTGCCGGGGTAAAAGCGGACATGAAACACTCCTTCATTAAGACTGGCGCCGATTATAGTAGTTTGTTGGCGCAGATACGACGGATTTGCTATATTGCGCGCTTGTTTAACAGGAGTGTTTCGCTATGACATCCCGACGAGACTGGCAATTACAGCAGCTGGGCATTACCCAGTGGTCGCTGCGCCGACCGGGGGCGTTGCAGGGCGAAATCGCTATCTCGCTTCCTGAACATATTCGTCTGGTGATGGTGGCGGAAACCCCGCCGTCGCTGACAGAGCCGCTGATTGGCGACATATTACGCGCGCTGGCCGTGACGCCAGATCAGGTCCTGCAGCTGACTCCGGATCGGGTGGCGATGCTGCCGCAGGACAGCCGCTGCAACAGCTGGCGGTTGGGCACAGAGGCGTCGCTGCCGCTGGCGGGCGCCCAGGTGTCCACCCCCGCTTTTGATGAACTCCAGACCAGCGCGCCGGCTCGCAGGGCGCTCTGGCAACAAATCTGCGCACATGAACACGATTTCTACCCTCAGCACGGCTGATTTAACCAAAGCCTGGCACATCGAAAAACGCGCCCACGCTTTCCCGTGGAGCGAACAGACTCTGGCCAGTAACCAGGGGGAGCGCTATCGCAACTATCAGCTGTCGGTAGATGGCGAAATGGCGGCTTTCGCCATTACGCAAGTGGTACTGGATGAGGCGACGCTGTTCAATATCGCCGTCGATCCCGCGTACCAGCGCCGCGGCCTGGGGCGAGCGCTGCTGGAGCATGTCATTGATGAAGTCGAAAAACTCGGCGTCGTCACGCTGTGGCTGGAGGTGCGAGCATCCAACGTTGCCGCCATCGCGCTGTATGAGAGCGTAGGTTTCAATGAGGCAACCATCCGCCGCAACTACTATCCTACGGCCGACGGACGCGAAGACGCCATTATTATGGCTCTGCCAATTAGTATGTAACACAAGGTGATACGATGAAATGGGACTGGATTTTCTTTGATGCCGATGAAACGCTGTTTACGTTTGATTCTTTCAGCGGCTTGCAGCGGATGTTTCTCGACTACAGCGTGACCTTTACCGCCGAAGATTTTCAGGACTATCAGGCCGTGAACAAGCCGCTATGGGTGGATTACCAAAACGGCGCCATCACCTCGCTACAATTACAGCATCAGCGTTTTGATAGCTGGGCGGGACGTTTGAATGTGCCGCCCGGGGAACTCAACGACGCGTTTATGAATGCGATGGCGGAAATCTGTGCCCCGTTGCCGGGCGCGGTCTCGCTGCTCAACGCGCTGCAGGGCAAGGTCAGAATGGGCATCATCACCAACGGCTTTACCTCGCTGCAGCAGACTCGTCTGGAGCGGACAGGTTTACGCGATCACTTTGATTTGCTGATTATTTCTGAACAGGTGGGTGTCGCCAAGCCGGACGCGCGTATTTTCGATTATGCGCTGGCGCAGGCGGGTAACCCACCGCGCTCGCGGGTGCTGATGGTCGGCGATACCGCCGAGTCGGATATTCGCGGCGGCGTGAACGCCGGACTGGCGACCTGCTGGCTCAATGCGCATCAGCGCGAGCTGCCAGCGGACCTCGAGCCGGACTGGACGGTGACCTCGTTAAGCGAACTGGAGCAGCTCCTGTGTAAACACTGATTGCCTCCCCCCCGTTGATGGGTAAAATAGCCGCAATTTTTCGTATTCCACATGCGTGGCCCATGGCCGCGTTTACTTAGAAGATTAATTATGACGTTGTCTCCTTATCTGCAAGAGGTGGCCAAACGCCGCACTTTTGCCATTATTTCTCACCCGGATGCCGGTAAGACCACCATCACCGAAAAGGTGCTGCTGTTCGGACAGGCGATTCAGACCGCCGGTACAGTAAAAGGTCGTGGTTCCAGCCAGCACGCGAAATCCGACTGGATGGAGATGGAAAAGCAGCGTGGTATCTCGATCACCACCTCGGTAATGCAGTTCCCGTATCATGACTGCCTGGTGAACCTGCTGGATACCCCGGGGCACGAAGACTTCTCCGAAGATACCTACCGTACCCTGACGGCGGTGGACTGCTGCCTGATGGTGATTGACGCGGCAAAAGGCGTCGAAGATCGGACCCGTAAGCTGATGGAAGTCACCCGTCTGCGCGATACGCCGATCCTCACCTTTATGAACAAACTTGACCGTGATATCCGCGATCCGATGGAGCTGCTGGATGAAGTCGAGAACGAGCTGAAAATCGGCTGCGCGCCGATTACCTGGCCTATCGGCTGCGGCAAGCTGTTCAAAGGCGTTTATCATCTCTACAAAGACGAAACCTACCTGTATCAGACCGGTAAAGGCCACACCATCCAGGAAGTGCGTATCGTGAAGGGGCTCAACAACCCGGATCTCGACGCGGCGGTGGGGGAAGACCTGGCGCAGCAGCTGCGTGACGAGCTGGAGCTGGTGCAGGGGGCGTCGAATGAGTTCGACAAAGATCTGTTCCTGGCCGGGGAAATCACCCCGGTCTTCTTCGGAACCGCGTTAGGTAACTTCGGCGTTGACCATATGCTGGATGGCCTGGTGGAGTGGGCCCCGGCGCCGATGCCGCGCAACACCGACACGCGTGAAGTCACCGCCACGGAAGAGAAATTCACCGGCTTCGTGTTTAAAATTCAGGCCAACATGGATCCGAAACACCGCGACCGCGTGGCTTTCATGCGGGTGGTGTCCGGCAAATATGAAAAGGGCATGAAGCTGCGTCAGGTGCGTATCGGCAAGGACGTAGTGATTTCCGACGCGCTGACCTTTATGGCGGGCGATCGCTCGCACGTTGAAGAAGCGTACCCAGGCGATATCATCGGCCTGCATAACCACGGCACCATTCAGATTGGCGATACCTTTACCCAGGGCGAGATGATGAAGTTCACCGGTATTCCGAACTTCGCGCCGGAACTGTTCCGTCGTATTCGCTTGAAGGATCCGCTGAAGCAGAAACAGCTGCTGAAAGGGCTGGTTCAGCTCTCTGAAGAGGGCGCGGTCCAGGTCTTCCGCCCGATCGCTAATAACGATCTGATCGTTGGCGCCGTCGGCGTGCTGCAGTTTGACGTGGTGGTAGCGCGTCTGAAAAGCGAATACAACGTGGAAGCGATTTACGAATCGGTCAACGTGGCCACCGCGCGCTGGGTTGAATCTACTGACGTGAAGAAGTTCGAAGAGTTCAAGCGGAAAAATGAAGTTCAGCTGGCGCTGGATGGCGGCGATAACCTGACCTACATCGCCCCGACAATGGTCAACCTGAACCTGACGCAGGAGCGTTACCCTGACGTGGTGTTCCGCAAAACGCGCGAGCACTAATCCCTGACGAAGCGCGGCGCAGGCCGCGCTTTTTTCTGATTACGCCCCCGTTCCCTTCCTTCTGGAAAGTTCTTAAAACACCGCTAATTCGTCTGTTTTTTATCCATATCCTCCGCAACCCCTTCGTCTGTCTACTATATTTAATTCGTGTTTTTAAAAATGCTGGCGTAATTCACTGCGATAAGACGCCAGCGCTGGTGAAAAAACGAGGACATAACGATGACCAGACTAAAGAATGCCAATATGTTGCTGGCGCTCTTCTTAGGCTTAGCCGCGTTGAACGCCTCGGCAGAGACGGAAAAAACAACGGTAGACAGTGCGAAGTCGGCTGCCAGCAATGCGGGAGAGGCGGTAGATAATTCGATTAACAAAGTCGGCGATTTTATGGACGACAGTACCATTACCGCACGGGTAAAAGCGGCGCTGATCGACCATAAAGATATTAACTCCGGCGATATTTCGGTGAAAACGGAGAATAAAGTGGTCACCCTCAGCGGCGACGTCACCAGTGCTGAACAGAAAAGTCAGGCACTGAGCGTAGCGAAAGAGGTCAAAGGCGTCTCACACGTTAACGACAAGCTGACGGTCCATCATAAATCATCGAGCGAGACGGCGACGCTGAAAGGCTATGCCGGGGATACCGCCATTACCAGCGAAGTGAAAGCCAAGCTGCTGGCGGATGACATTGTCCCTTCGCGCAATGTGAAAGTCGAAACCAACGCCGGCGCGGTACATCTGACCGGTACGGTGGCTTCCGCGGCGCAGGCGGAGCGTGCCGCAGAGATTGCGAAAGCGGTCTCCGGTGTGAAAAGCGTGCGCAACGATCTTAGCGTTAAGTAAACCGAGTTATTAACAAAAGTGTTGTCTGGCCAAGGTTGCCGAACGAATAGCAGCATCCACTGAGCGATGAGCTATACAGAAAGGGTGCGCAAACCGCTGTTCACCGTCCATTATGGTAAGGAGAAAAGTATGTTTCGATGGGGAATTATTTTTCTGGTCATTGCATTAATTGCTGCGGCTCTGGGCTTTGGTGGTCTGGCGGGTACGGCCGCTGGCGCAGCGAAAATCGTCTTTGTCGTCGGGATTATCTTGTTCCTGGTGAGCCTGTTTACAGGACGCAGACGTCCTTAGGCGGCCCGCGATGCGGGCGATACTGAAGCCTAAGCATTTTTACTGACACGTCATCTTACACAAAGCCAGTCCTGAGGACTGGCTTTCGCGGTTTAAGCGGCGGGCAAATTGCGTTACCTTGTCAGGAGAAGATCAATCGAACAGGAAAGCAGGGTGGGGCAACGCATTCCCGTCACGCTGGGCAATATCGCCCCGCTGGCGGTTAAACCCTTCCGACCAGGCAAGCTGGCGCTGGTATGCGAAGGCGGAGGACAGCGAGGGATTTTTACTGCCGGGGTGCTGGACGAATTTATGCGCGCCGGATTTAACCCCTTTGACCTGATGCTGGGTACTTCCGCCGGCGCGCAAAACCTCTCCGCCTACATGTGTAATCAGCAAGGCTATGCCCGCAAAGTTATCACCCGCTACACCACTTCACGCCAGTTTTTCGATCCGATGCGCTTTGTGCGCGGCGGCAACCTTATCGATCTCGACTGGCTGGTTGAGGCCACTTCGCAGCAAATGCCGCTTGCCATGAACTATGCCGAAGCGCAGTTCGCGTTGGGCAAAGAGCTGTGGCTATGCGCTTGCCGCGGTGACGATTACTCCGCCAGCTATTTTTCGCCGACGCCGCAAACGTGGCTGGATCTGATCCGCGCCTCCAGCGCCATCCCCGGCTTTTATCGCAGCGGCGTGTTGCTCGACGGCGTTAGCTACCTGGACGGCGGCGTCAGCGATGCGATCCCGGTGCAGGAGGCGGCCCGCCGCGGCGCCCAGACCATCGTGGTGATCCGTACCGTCCCTTCGCAGATGTTTTATACCCCGCAGTGGTTCAAGCGGATGGAGCGCTGGCTGGGAGAGAGTAGTCTGCAACCGCTGGTCAATTTGGTGCATCATCACGAAACCACCTACCGCGCCATCCAGCAGTTCATCGAGAAACCGCCGGGTAAGTTGCGGATCTTCGAAATCTATCCGCAGCGGCCGCTGCGCAGCATGGCGCTTGGCAGCCGACTACCGGCGCTGCTGGAGGACTACAAAACCGGGCGCCAGTGCGGCCGTTATTTCCTGGCAACGGTGGGTAAACTACTGGCCGACCAGCCGCCGCTGCTGCGCCACGCGCCGCGTATTGCCCGGCCCGCGCCGGTGGTGGTGCCGCCGGTGCCGGTGGCCAATGAAGCGCCCCAGGCGACCATCATTCCTGCGCCCCAGGCGAATGACCCCAGTTTTGATCATGAGGATCTGGCGTGACGCACCGTTTTATCGATACCCACTGTCACTTTGATTTTCCCCCCTTCGCGGCAGATGAGGTCGCCAGCCTGGCGCGTGCGGCGCAGGCCGGCGTCGGGCGAATTATCGTTCCAGCCATCTCTGCTGAGCGTTTTAGCCGCGTGCTGGCGCTGGCAGCTCAGCACGAAGCGCTGTACGCCGCGCTGGGTATGCATCCGATCGTCATCGAAGAGCATACTGATGAGGGACTGGCGCAGCTGGAAGCCTTGATGGCGCAGCGGCCGCCTAAACTGGTGGCGGTGGGAGAGATTGGCCTCGATCTTTATCGCGACGATCCGCAGTTTGATCGTCAGCAGGCGCTGCTGGAAGCGCAGCTGAGGCTGGCGAAGCGTTACGATCTGCCGGTGATCCTCCACTCCAGACGCACCCACGATAAGCTGGCGATGCTGCTGAAAAAACATGCCCTGCCGCGTACCGGAGTCATCCATGGCTTTGCCGGCAGCCTGCAGCAGGCCGAGCGCTTCGTTCAGCTTGGCTATAAGATCGGCGTTGGCGGCACCATTACCTATCCCCGCGCCAGTAAAACCCGTGAAGTGATGGCGCGTCTGCCGCTTTCCGCTCTGCTGCTGGAGACCGATGCGCCGGATATGCCGCTAAATGGCTTTCAGGGACAGCCCAATCGACCGGAACAAGCTGCACGGGTATTTGAGGCGCTGTGTGAACTGCGTCCGGAGTCGCCGGCAGCCATAGAAGAAGGGATCATGCACAATACGCTCGCCTTGTTTTCCCTTCCCCCGGCCTCTGTATGGTGATCGATTTCTCATAATTGTCCATCCATATCATTGATTTGCTTAAAATGTGTGAAGCCAGACGGGCAGGATAGTTTCAGGCCGATATAATCACGCGGTTAGTACTGGACTATCAAAAACACAGGGAATCTGTATGCAAATCCTCATGGGACTTATCGGCATGGTGGCGCTATTGGCCATTGCTGTGCTGCTCTCCAATAACCGAAAAGCCATTAACCTGCGCACCGTGCTCGGCGCCTGGATAATCCAGGTGGGTATCGGCGCATTGATATTATATGTACCGGCCGGGCGCTCGGCGCTGCTAGCGATGTCGAATGGCGTCGCCAGCGTAATCGCCTATGGTAACGAAGGGATCAGCTTTATCTTCGGTGGGCTGGTCTCCGATAAAATGTTCGAGGTGTTTGGCGGCGGCGGCTTCGTCTTTGCCCTGCGCGTGCTGCCGGTGATCGTCTTCTTCTCGTCGCTGATTGCCGTGCTTTACTACCTGGGCATTATGCAACTGGTCATTCGCATTCTCGGCGGCGCGCTGCGGGCAGTGCTGAAGACCTCACGTACCGAATCGCTATCGGCTACAGCGAACATCTTCGTTGGTCAGACCGAAGCGCCGCTGGTGGTGCGTCCTTATATCGCCACCATGACCCGCTCGGAGCTGTTTGCGGTCATGTGCGGCGGCCTGGCCTCGGTGGCGGGCTCGGTACTGGCGGGCTACGCGCAGATGGGCGTTCCGCTGGAGTACCTTATTGCCGCGTCGTTTATGGCGGCGCCGGGAGGCCTGCTGTTTGCCAAAATTATCGTACCGGAAACGGAAAAACCGGACGATAACCCGGCTCATGACAGCCAAAGCGCTGACGCGGATAAACCGGCCAACGTGCTGGATGCCGCCGCCTCCGGCGCCGCGTCTGGTATGCAACTGGCGCTCAACGTCGGCGCGATGCTGCTGGCGTTTATTGCGCTGATCGCCCTGCTGAACGGCATACTCTCCGGCGTCGGCGGCTGGTTTAACCATCCTGAGCTGTCGCTGCAGATGATCCTCGGCTGGATCTTCTCACCGCTGGCGTGGGTGATTGGCGTGCCGTGGCACGAAGCGACGGTGGCGGGGTCGTTTATCGGCCAGAAGCTGATCATTAACGAGTTCGTGGCCTACATGAACTTTGGCGAATATTTAAAGGCAGATGCCGAAGTGGCGGCGGCCGGGCTGCAGGTCATTTCAGATCACACCAAAGCCATTATCTCTTTCGCGCTGTGCGGCTTTGCCAACCTGTCATCGATCGCCATTCTGATTGGCGGACTCGGGGGAATGGCGCCCAACCGGCGGCAGGATATCGCTCAGCTTGGGCTACGTGCGGTAGCGGCGGGGACGCTGTCCAACCTGATGAGCGCCACCATCGCTGGGGTTTTTCTCGCCCTGTAAGCCTGTCTCCTGAACCAGCGGCCACCGTGCCGCTGGTGTTGCTGTAAATGTGATAATTCCATCACCACTCTCTTTTTTGAAAAAAGGTTTATATTTCAATTTGTAGCGTTTTTATTGCCCGTAAGTTGGGCAAAATGTGCGCCACGCTATCGAGTGTACCTGTTATTGTGTGTTAGAATTATCACATTCTCATCGGCGGTATAGTATCGATTATGCTTAAGAGGGGACTAACGATAATTGCTGCGGTATTGAGTGCTAATTTGTGATTTTAATCACGTTACAGTAATGCAAATTAGTAAGTAGTTTTCATTAACTGTGATGAATGTCGAAGTGTAACGACGAGCGAATGTTACAATAGTAACAGACTCGCAAGGTGAACAAACTATTGATCCGGCATGACGCCGGCGGAGTATGAAATGACTGATTTAAAAGCAAGCAGCCTGCGCGCGTTAAAACTGATGGACCTGACCACTCTGAATGACGACGACACCAATGAGAAAGTCATTGCCCTGTGTCATCAGGCGAAAACGCCGGTGGGTAACACCGCGGCGGTCTGCATCTACCCGCGCTTCATCCCGATCGCCCGTAAAACGCTGAATGAGCAGGGGACGCCGGATATTCGCATCGCCACGGTCACCAACTTCCCGCACGGGAATGACGATATCGACATTGCGCTGGCGGAAACCCGCGCGGCGATCGCTTACGGAGCAGATGAAGTGGACGTGGTCTTCCCGTACCGCGCGCTGATCGCCGGCAACGAGCAGGTCGGTTTCGAGCTGGTGAAAGCCTGTAAGGAAGCCTGTGCGGCGGCTAACGTGCTGCTGAAAGTGATCATCGAAACCGGTGAGCTGAAAGAAGAAGCGCTGATCCGTAAAGCGTCTGAAATCTCTATCAAAGCCGGGGCCGATTTCATCAAAACCTCGACCGGTAAAGTGCCGGTGAATGCCACGCCGGAAAGCGCGCGCATCATGATGGAAGTGATCCGCGATATGGGCGTTGAGAAAACCGTTGGCTTCAAACCGGCGGGCGGCGTGCGCAGCGCGGAAGACGCGCAGCAGTTCCTGGCGATCGCTGATGAACTGTTCGGCGCCGACTGGGCCGATTCTCGTCACTATCGTTTTGGCGCATCCAGCCTGCTGGCTAGCCTGTTGAAAGCCCTGGGTCACGGCGACGGCAAGAGCGCCAGCAGCTACTAATCCCTTGATTTGCCGGATGGCGCTGCGCTTATCCGGCCTACGAATTGATGCCTGTAGGCCGGATAAGGCGCTCGCGCCGTCATCCGGCAATTTATTCTCTTTGGGAGGTTACCGTGTTTCTCGCACAAGAAATTATTCGTAAAAAACGTGATGGTCAGGCATTAAGCGATGAAGAGATCCGCTTTTTCATCAACGGCATCCGCGACAATACTATCTCTGAAGGGCAGATCGCCGCGCTGGCGATGACCATCTTCTTCCACGATATGTCTATGCCGGAGCGCGTTTCGCTGACCATGGCGATGCGGGATTCCGGTACCGTTCTGGACTGGAAAAGCCTCAACCTTAACGGTCCGATCGTCGATAAACACTCTACCGGCGGCGTCGGGGATGTCACTTCGCTGATGCTGGGGCCGATGGTGGCCGCCTGCGGTGGTTACGTACCGATGATCTCCGGCCGCGGCCTCGGCCATACCGGCGGTACGCTGGACAAACTGGAAGCGATCCCGGGCTTCGATATCTTCCCGGACGACAACCGCTTCCGCGAGATTATTAAAGATGTTGGCGTGGCAATTATCGGGCAGACCAGCTCCCTTGCCCCGGCCGACAAACGTTTCTATGCCACCCGCGATATTACCGCGACGGTGGACTCCATCCCGCTGATTACCGCCTCGATTCTGGCGAAGAAGCTGGCGGAAGGGCTGGATGCGCTGGTGATGGACGTCAAAGTCGGCAGCGGCGCGTTTATGCCGACTTATGAACTCTCTGCCGCGCTGGCCGAAGCGATCGTGGGTGTCGCCAACGGCGCCGGCGTGCGCACCACCGCGCTGCTGACCGATATGAATCAGGTACTGGCCTCCAGCGCCGGCAACGCCGTTGAAGTTCGCGAAGCGGTGCAGTTCCTGACCGGCGAATACCGCAACCCGCGCCTGTTCGACGTGACAATGGCGCTGTGTGTGGAAATGCTGATCTCCGGCAAGCTGGCGGCGGACGATGCCGAGGCGCGCGCGAAGCTGCAGGCGGTGCTGGATAACGGTAAAGCGGCGGAAGTGTTTGGCCGCATGGTCGCGGCGCAGAAAGGGCCGAGCGACTTTGTCGAGAATTATGCTAATTATCTGCCGACGGCGATGCTGAGCAAAGCAGTCTATGCTGATACCGAAGGTTTTATCAGCGCGATGGATACTCGCGCGCTGGGCATGGCAGTGGTTTCTATGGGCGGCGGCCGCCGTCAGGCATCGGACACCATTGACTATAGCGTTGGCTTTACCGAGATGGCGCGTCTGGGTGACCGCGTCGACGGACAGCGTCCGCTGGCGGTGATCCATGCCAAAGACGAGAACAGCTGGCAGGAGGCCGCGAAAGCGGTCAAAGCGGCCATTAAACTGGACGATAAAGCCCCGGAAATTACACCGACAGTCTATCGCCGTATCACTGAATAGCGATATACTGATCTGATCGCTTTTTTGCAGCGCAAGATGTATGGAGAACAAGATGAAACGTGCATTTATCATGGTGCTGGACTCCTTTGGGATTGGCGCAACGGAAGACGCAGACCGCTTTGGCGACGTCGGCGCCGATACGCTGGGCCACATTGCAGAAGCCTGCGCCAAAGGCGAGGCTGACCACGGCCGCAAAGGCCCGCTGAATTTACCGAACCTGACCCGTCTGGGTCTGGTGAAAGCGCATGAAGGCTCCACCGGTAAAATTGCCGCGGGTATGGATGGCAATGCCGAAGTGATTGGCGCCTATGCCTGGGCGCATGAACTTTCTTCCGGTAAAGATACCCCGTCCGGCCACTGGGAAATCGCCGGCGTGCCGGTGCTGTTTGACTGGGGCTACTTCAGCGACCAGGAAAACAGTTTCCCGCAGGAGCTGCTGGATAAGCTGGTGAAACGCGCCAACCTGCCGGGCTATCTCGGCAACTGCCACTCCTCCGGGACGGTGATCCTCGATCAGCTCGGCGAAGAGCATATGAAAACCGGGAAACCGATCTTCTATACCTCCGCTGACTCGGTGTTCCAGATCGCCTGTCACGAAGAGACCTTTGGCCTCGACAAGCTGTATGAGCTGTGCGAAATCGCGCGTGAAGAACTGACCGAAGGCGGCTATAACATTGGTCGCGTGATTGCTCGTCCTTTCGTGGGCGACAAAGCCGGTAACTTCCAGCGTACCGGTAACCGTCACGACCTGGCGGTAGAGCCGCCGGCGCCGACCGTGCTGCAGAAGCTGGTCGACGAGAAAAACGGCCACGTGGTGTCCGTGGGTAAAATCGCCGATATCTACGCCAACTGCGGTATCACTAAGAAAGTGAAAGCCACCGGGCTGGACGCGCTGTTCGACGCGACCATCAAAGAGATGAAGGAAGCGGGCGACGAGACTATCGTCTTCACTAACTTCGTCGATTTTGACTCCTCCTGGGGCCACCGTCGTGACGTCGCTGGCTACGCGGCGGGTCTGGAGCTGTTCGACCGCCGTCTGCCGGAGCTGATGGAGCTGGTTGGTGAAGACGACATTCTGATCCTCACCGCCGACCACGGCTGCGACCCGACCTGGACTGGTACTGACCACACCCGCGAGCATATCCCGGTGCTGGTGTACGGCCCGAAAGTGAAACCAGGTTCGCTCGGTCACCGTGAAACCTTCGCGGACATCGGCCAGACTATTGCGAAATACTTTGGTACGTCTGACATGGAATATGGCAAAGCCATGTTCTGAGGTCATTGCCCGGTGGCGCACAGCGATCCGGGCCTACGATTTGTAGGCCGGGTAAGGCGTAGCCGCCACCCGGCAAAAACAACAATGTAAAAGGAACTGAAGATGGCAACTCCTCACATTAACGCAGAAATGGGCGATTTCGCTGACGTCGTTTTGATGCCGGGCGACCCGCTGCGCGCGAAGCACATTGCAGAAACCTTCCTCGAAGACGTGCGTGAAGTGAACAACGTGCGCGGCATGCTGGGCTTCACCGGTACCTATAAAGGCCGCAAAATCTCCGTGATGGGCCACGGGATGGGTATCCCGTCCTGCTCTATCTACACCAAAGAGCTGATCACCGATTTCGGCGTGAAGAAAATCATCCGCGTGGGCTCCTGCGGCGCGGTGCGTGAAGATGTCAAACTGCGTGACGTGGTGATCGGCATGGGCGCGTGCACCGACTCTAAAGTGAACCGTCTGCGTTTCAAAGACCATGATTTTGCGGCGATTGCCGATTTCGGCATGGTGCGTAATGCGGTAGACGCGGCGAAAGCGCTGGGCGTTGACGCGCGCGTCGGCAACATCTTCTCCGCAGACCTGTTCTATACGCCGGACCCGTCCATGTTCGACGTGATGGAAAAATACGGCATTCTGGGCGTGGAAATGGAAGCGGCGGGTATCTACGGCGTGGCGGCGGAGTTCGGCGCGAAAGCGCTGACCATCTGCACCGTCTCCGACCACATCCGTACCCACGAGCAGACCACTGCCGCTGAACGTCAGACGACCTTCAACGACATGATCAAAATCGCGCTGGAATCCGTGCTGCTGGGCGATAAAGAGTAAGAGCTGTTGTGCCGGGTGGCGGCTTCGTCTGACCCGGCCTACGGTTTTCCAGGCCCGCTAAGCGCAGCGGGCTTTTTTTATCAGCGCACTGCGCCGGCAATCCACGCCGACAGTTCTTTCAGTTCCGCTTCCTGCTCCGGGAAATCGCCGACCAGCGCCTCGCACTGCTGCTGTAATACTTCTGCCCGATACTGACAGCCGACTAAGCGTGCCGCCAGGGCCTCCAGCGGCGCCGGGTTCAGGCTATCGGTAAAGGCCTGCGCGCGGGTGATATGCCCTTTTTCGACGTCAAAATGCAGCTCAACGCCGCCCCAGCGAAAGCGCTCGTCCAGAAGATGAGAGAAGGCCGGCGCCTGGCCGAAGTTCCACTCCCAGCTGCTCTGACGGGCGAAGGTCTCAGCAAAATTTGGTAGATCCGGCGTGTTGTCCGGGGAGATCACCTCGGCGTCCACCCGTTCGCCGTAATGGCTGAAGAATGCTTCCTGGATCGCCTCGCAAACTTGCTGATGGGTAATGCCCGGCAGCAGCTCAACCAGGTTCGCCACCCGTCCGCGCACCGAGGTAATGCCTTTAGCCTGCAGCTTTTTCTGGTCCGGGTTGAGGTAGTTGGCGAGACGGCTTAAATCGGCGTTGAGTAGCAGGGTACCGTGATGAAAACCGCGGTCCATGGTTTCACGATAGGCGGAGCCGGAGACTTTGCGGTCGCCGCTGTCGGTTTTGACCACCAGATCGTTGCGCCCGGAGGCTTCGGCGGTTACGCCGAGTGAATTAAGCGCCGCCAGCACAATAGCGGTGGAGACGGTTTTGTCGTACTCCGGTTTGCCTGCCATAAAGGTAAAGCAGGTATTGCCGAGGTCGTGGAACACCGCGCCGCCGCCGCTGCTGCGACGGGCCAGCCGCACATGGTCTTCCTCCATGCGGCGGGTATTACACTCCTTCCACGGGTTCTGCGCGCGGCCGATGACCACGGTATCGGCATTGCGCCACAGGAACAGCACCCGCTGGGTGGCGGGCATCTGGCGGAAAATGCACTCCTCGACCGCCAGGTTGAACCACGGGTCGTAAGAGTCAGAGAGCAGGAGGCGCAATGTGGACATTATAGATTTCCTTTCTTTTCATCGTCTTCATCCTCAACCGGCTTGTTGGCGGTGAGCAGGAAGGGCGATTGCTGCCAGCGGGTGCGTTTGCCCTGCAGCAGCGTGCGGGTCAGCACCACGCCGATAGCCAGGGACAGTAACAGCATCAGGCGTAAGATATTGGTGGTATTATCCACCTGCTTCGCCTCGGTCGCCAGGGTATGAGTATCGAGGGTCAGACGCAGGTAGCCCAGCGGGCCGTTTTTTCCTGGCACCGGTTCGACAATCTGCTGGTTGAAGTAGCCGCCGGCTTTTTTACCATCCAGCGCCAGCCGGTCGCGAACCTCGACGCTTTCGCCAGAGCGCGCCACCAGGTCGCCCTGTTCGTCATATACGCCGGCGTCCAGGACGCGGCTGTTATGGGTTAGCTGGGTCAACAGCTGATTGATGCGCTTCTCGTCAGGCGTCTCGCTGCGCATCAGCGGCGCGAGATTCAGCACCACCTGCTGCGCCAGCGTGCGGGCCAGCTCTTCCAGCTGCGGATTGCGTTGTTTCTGACTGTTCTGACTGAACCACGAAGCGCCCTGCATCAGCGCGACGAGTAGGGCGAGACAGATAAGAACAATGACCGCACGATGCAGCCGGAATTTCAGTTTTGCGCGAACCATATTCCACCTTTGAAAATTTGCAGCTTAATGTTGCCAGAAGCGCTGGTTACAAGGTAGCCTCATGCGTTATTTTCCTCGCCTGAATGAAGAGATGTGGAGCCGTAATGCCTAACAGTTTGACCTGGTGCGACCTGCCTGAAGACGTTTCCCTGTGGCCTGGGTTGCCGCTTTCCCTGAGCGGCGACGAGGTCATGCCGCTGGATTATCACGCCGGGCGCAGCGGCTGGCTGCTGTATGGTCGCGGTCTGGATAAACGTCGGCTGACGGCGTGGCAGCGTGAGCTGGGCGCCGCGTTAGTGATCGTTGCCTCCTGGGTGGTCGAGGATTACCAGGTGATCCGTCTGGCCGGTTCGCTGACTCCCCGTACGACGCGACTGGCGCATGAGGCGGGGCTGGACGTCGCGCCATTGGGTAAAATTCCCCATTTGCGCACCCCGGGCCTGCTGGTGATGGACATGGACTCCACGGCGATTCAGATCGAATGCATCGATGAGATTGCGAAACTGGCCGGCACCGGCGAGCTGGTCTCGGAAGTGACCGAGCGGGCGATGCGTGGCGAGCTGGACTTCACCGCCAGCCTGCGCCAGCGCGTGGCGACGCTGAAAGACGCCGATGCCAGTATTTTGCTGCAGGTTCGCGACGCGCTGCCGCTGATGCCGGGCCTGGCGCAGCTGGTGCTCAAGCTGGAAACGCTGGGTTGGAAAGTGGCGATCGCCTCCGGCGGTTTCACCTTCTTTGCCGAGTATCTGCGCGACAAACTGCATCTCGACGCGGTATTCGCCAATGAGCTGGAGATCCGCGACGGCAAGCTCACCGGCAACGTGCTCGGCGATATCGTCGATGCGAAATATAAAGCCAATACGTTGCGCAAGCTGGCGGAAAAGTATGAGATCCCAACGGCGCAAACCGTGGCTATCGGCGATGGCGCCAACGACCTGCCGATGATTAAGGCAGCAGGGCTTGGCATCGCCTATCACGCGAAGCCCAAAGTGAATGAACAGGCGGAAGTGACTATCCGCCACGCTGACCTGATGGGGGTATTCTGTATTCTCTCGGGCAGCATGAACCAAAAGTAAGAGGTAAACGTGGCGAAAGCTCCAAAACGCGCATTTGTCTGTAATGAATGTGGTGCGGATTATCCGCGCTGGCAGGGGCAGTGCAGCGCCTGCCATGCCTGGAACACCATCACCGAGATGCGCATCGCCGCGTCGCCGCAGGTGGCGAGAAACGAGCGTCTTTCAGGCTATGCCGGTAACGCCGGCGTGTCGAAGGTGCAGAAGCTGTCAGATATCAGCCTGGAGGCGCTGCCGCGTTTCTCCACCGGCTTTAAAGAATTCGACCGCGTGCTGGGCGGCGGCGTAGTGCCGGGCAGCGCGATCCTGATTGGCGGCAACCCCGGCGCGGGCAAATCGACGCTGCTGCTGCAAACCCTCTGCAAACTGGCGGAAGGGATGAAAACCCTGTACGTCACCGGGGAGGAGTCCCTGCAGCAGGTGGCGATGCGCGCCCATCGTCTCGGGTTGCCAACGGCCAACCTGAACATGCTCTCGGAAACCAGCATTGAGCAGATCTGTCAGATCGCCGATGAAGAAAAGCCGCAGCTGATGGTGATCGACTCCATCCAGGTGATGCATATGGCCGACGTGCAGTCGTCGCCGGGCAGCGTCGCCCAGGTACGGGAAACCGCGGCCTATTTGACGCGCTTTGCTAAAACTCGCGGCGTGGCGATTGTGATGGTCGGCCACGTCACCAAAGACGGCTCGCTGGCCGGTCCGAAGGTGCTGGAGCACTGTATCGACTGCTCGGTGCTGCTGGACGGGGATGCCGACTCCCGCTTCCGCACGTTGCGCAGCCATAAAAACCGCTTTGGCGCGGTGAACGAGCTGGGCGTCTTCGCCATGACCGAGCAGGGCCTGCGCGAAGTGAGCAACCCGTCCGCTATCTTCCTCAGCCGGGGAGATGAAATCACCTCCGGTAGCTCGGTGATGGTGGTCTGGGAAGGGACCCGCCCGCTGCTGGTGGAGATCCAGGCGCTGGTCGATCACTCGATGATGTCCAACCCGCGCCGCGTTGCGGTGGGGCTGGAACAGAACCGTCTGGCGATCCTGCTGGCGGTGCTGCACCGTCACGGCGGCCTACAGATGGCCGATCAGGACGTCTTCGTCAATGTGGTCGGCGGGGTGAAGGTCACGGAAACCAGCGCCGACCTGGCGCTGCTGCTGGCGATGGTCTCCAGCCTGCGCGACCGTCCTCTGCCGCAGGATCTGGTGGTCTTTGGCGAAGTGGGGCTGGCCGGGGAAATTCGCCCGGTACCGAGCGGTCAGGAGCGTATCTCCGAAGCGGCGAAGCACGGCTTTCGCCGCGCCATCGTCCCGGCGGCCAATGTGCCGAAAAAAGTGCCGGAAGGCATGCAAATCTTTGGCGTGAAAAAGCTTTCAGACGCGCTAAGCGTTTTTGACGACTTATAATAAGTTAAAAGGAGATTAGCGATGTCGTCATTTGACTATTTAAAAAGCGCCATTAAGCAGAAAGGCTGTACCCTGCAGCAGGTGGCGGAAGCCAGCGGAATGACCAAGGGGTATCTTAGCCAGCTGCTGAATGCCAAAATCAAAAGCCCGAGCGCGCAGAAGCTTGAAGCGCTGCATCGTTTCCTCGGGCTGGAGTTTCCCCGCCGACAGAAAAGCGTCGGCGTGGTGTTTGGTAAGTTTTACCCGCTGCATACCGGGCATATCTACCTGATACAGCGCGCCTGTAGCCAGGTCGATGAGCTGCATATCATTATGGGCTATGACGATACCCGCGACCGCGAGCTGTTTGAAGAGAGCGCCATGTCGCAACAGCCGACGGTGCCTGACCGCCTGCGCTGGCTGCTGCAAACCTTTAAATATCAGAAGAATATTCGCATCCACGCCTTCAATGAAGAGGGGATGGAGCCCTATCCGCACGGCTGGGACGTCTGGAGCCATGGGATCCGCGCTTTTATGAGCGAAAAAGGGATCGAGCCGAACCGGATCTATACCTCGGAAGAGGCCGATGCGCCGCAGTACCTTGAGCATCTGGGGATCGAGACGGTGCTTATCGATCCTAAGCGGACCTTTATGAATATTAGCGGCGGGCAGATCCGCGAGAACCCGTTCCGCTACTGGGAATATATTCCGACGGAAGTGAAACCGTTCTTTGTGCGGACGGTGGCGATCCTCGGCGGCGAGTCGAGCGGTAAATCGACGCTGGTCAATAAACTCGCCAATATCTTCAATACCACCAGCGCCTGGGAATATGGCCGGGATTATGTTTTTTCGCATCTCGGCGGCGATGAGATGGCGCTCCAGTATTCGGATTACGATAAAATTGCCCTTGGGCATGCGCAGTATATTGATTTTGCGGTGAAATATGCCAACAAGGTGGCGTTCATCGATACCGACTTCGTCAGCACTCAGGCCTTCTGTCTGAAGTACGAGGGACGTGAGCACCCGTTTGTGCAGGCGCTGATTGATGAATACCGCTTCGACCTGGTGATCCTGCTGGAGAACAATACCCCGTGGGTGGCCGATGGACTGCGCAGTCTTGGAAGCTCGGTGGATCGTAAAGAGTTTCAGTCGTTGCTGGTATCGCTGCTGAAAGAGAACGAGATCGAATTCGTCCATGTGAAGGAGTCGGACTACGATGCCCGGTTCCTGCGCTGCGTCGAGCTGGTGAAACAGCTGATGGGCGAGCAGGGGTAGGTGCTCTGCGGGCTGTAGCCCTCACCCCAACCCTCTCCCAATGGGAGAGGGAGCAAACATTAAAAAAGGCAACTTGCGTTGCCTTTTTGCGTTTATTTCGCGATACGTTTGTACTTGATTCGCTTCGGCTCCAGCGCGTCGGCGCCGAGAGTGCGTTTCTTGTACTCTTCGTACTCGGTAAAGTTACCTTCGAAGAACTCAACCTTACCTTCATCCTGGTAATCCAGAATGTGGGTGGCAATACGGTCAAGGAACCAGCGGTCGTGCGAGATAACCATCGCGCAGCCCGGGAACTCCAGCAGGGCGTTTTCCAGCGCGCGCAGGGTTTCGATATCCAGGTCGTTGGTTGGTTCATCGAGCAGCAGGACGTTACCGCCGACCTGCAGCAGTTTCGCCAGGTGCAGACGACCACGTTCACCGCCGGACAGCTCGCCAACGCGTTTACCCTGGTCGACGCCTTTGAAGTTAAAGCGGCCCACGTAGGCGCGGCTCGGCATCTCGGTGTTGCCGATCTTCATGATATCCAGGCCGCCAGACACTTCTTCCCACACGGTCTTACTGTTGTCCATCGCGTCGCGGAACTGATCGACGGAAGCCAGCTTAACGGTTTCACCCAGGGTGATGGTGCCGGAATCAGGCTGTTCCTGGCCGGACATCATGCGGAAGAGGGTGGATTTACCCGCGCCGTTCGGACCGATGATGCCGACGATAGCGCCTTTCGGTACCGAGAAGCTCAGATCGTCAATCAGAACGCGGTCGCCGTAAGATTTGCGCAGATGGCTGACTTCCAGAACTTTATCGCCCAGACGCGGGCCTGGCGGAATGAACAGTTCGTTAGTCTCGTTACGTTTCTGATATTCAACGTTGTTAAGCTCTTCAAAGCGCGCCAGGCGGGCTTTGCCCTTAGACTGACGGCCTTTCGCGCCCTGGCGAACCCACTCGAGTTCTTTCTCGATAGATTTGCGGCGTGCGGCTTCCTGAGAAGCTTCCTGCGCCAGACGCTGGTCTTTCTGCTCCAGCCAGGAGGAGTAGTTGCCTTCCCACGGAATACCTTCGCCGCGGTCAAGCTCGAGGATCCAGCCGGCGACGTTATCAAGGAAGTAACGGTCGTGGGTAATCGCCACCACGGTGCCTTCGAAGTCGTGCAGGAAGCGTTCCAGCCAGGCGACGGACTCGGCGTCGAGGTGGTTGGTCGGTTCGTCGAGCAGCAGCATATCCGGTTTTTCCAGCAGCAGACGGCACAGCGCGACGCGGCGGCGTTCACCACCGGAAAGATTAGCGATTTTCGCATCCCAGTCCGGCAGGCGCAGGGCGTCGGCCGCGCGCTCCAGCTGGACGTTCAGGTTGTGGCCGTCGTGCGCCTGGATAATCTCTTCGAACTTGCCTTGCTGTGCGGCAAGCTTATCGAAGTCCGCATCCGGCTCGGCGTATTTGGCATAGACTTCGTCCAGCCCCTTCAGCGCGTTAACCACTTCGGCGACCGCTTCTTCCACGGACTCGCGCACGGTGTGCTCCGGGTTGAGCTGCGGCTCCTGCGGCAGGTAGCCGATTTTGATGCCGGGCTGCGGACGCGCTTCACCTTCGATCTCGGTGTCGATACCGGCCATGATGCGCAGCAGGGTAGATTTACCGGCGCCGTTCAGACCGAGCACACCGATTTTCGCGCCAGGGAAAAAGCTGAGGGAGATATTTTTCAAAATATGACGTTTCGGCGGAACCACTTTGCCGACACGATGCATGGTATAAACGAATTGAGCCACGTTGGACTTCGCCTCTTTCTATTTTGATAGATAGTTCAAAGCCGAAGTGTAGCCTTTTTCGCGCGCTAATCCCAGCGAGGCGACAGGATTCACAGAAGCGTAAAAAAATGTCCAGGACATGGCGCGTTTAGCGTTGTCTGATTAGCATAAGTAAAGCCGCCTGCCGAACCGGCAGGGGTTTTTAAGCGGCACGATGCTGCGAAAATGCACCGGAAAGAGGAAGAGCTTGTGGAAAAAGCCAAAAAAATGACGTGGCATCTTTTGGCTGCCAGCGTTGGTTTGTTGACGTTGAGTCAGCTGGCGCATGCGGATTCACTGGATGAACAGCGCAGCCGCTACGCACAAATTAAGCAGGCGTGGGATAACCGGCAGATGGATGTAGTCGACCAGCTGATGCCCACGTTAAGCACCTATCCCCTGTATCCCTATTTGCAGTACCGACAGATCACCGACGATCTGATGAACCAGCCGGCGCTGGTGGTGAAAAACTTTATTGACGCCAATCCGACGCTGCCCCCTGCGCGTTCATTACGTTCGCGCTTCGTGAATGAACTGGCCCGGCGCAGCGACTGGCGCGGCTTGCTGGCGTTTAGCCCGGATAAGCCGACCAGCACCGAGGCGCAGTGCAACTATTACTACGCCAAGCTGAGCGTGGGACAGTCGCAGGAGGCCTGGAGCGGGGCGAAAGAGCTGTGGCTGACGGGCAAGAATCAGCCCGGCGCCTGTGAACCGCTGTTCAGCGCCTGGCGCGACTCCGGTCAGCAGGATCCGCTGGCATATCTCGAACGGATCCGCCTGGCGATGAAGGCCGGCAATATCGGGCTGGTGAAATCGCTGGCCCAGCAAATGCCCGCCAACTACCAGAGCATCGCCAGCGCCGTGGTCGCCCTGGCTAACGATCCAAACAGCGTCCTCACCTTCGCCCGCACCACCGGGGCGACGGACTTTACCCGTCAGATGGCCGCCGTCGCCTTCGCCAGCGTCGCCCGCCAGGACGTGGAAAATGCCCGCCTGATGATCCCTTCGCTGGTACAGGCTCAGCAGCTCAATGAGGATCAGACCCAGGAACTGCGCGATATTGTCGCCTGGCGCCTGATGGGTAGCGATGTAACCGAAGAGCAGGCCATCTGGCGCGATGACGCAATCATGCGTTCGCAGTCCACGCCGCTGGTGGAGCGGCGGGTACGGATGGCGTTGGGGACGGGCGATCGCCATGGCCTCAACACCTGGCTGGCGCGCCTGCCGATGGAGGCGAAAGAGAAAGACGAATGGCGCTACTGGCAGGCGGATCTGCTGCTGGAGCGCGGCAGGGATGAGGAGGCGCAGGCGATCCTTCGCTCGTTGATGCAACAGCGAGGCTTCTACCCGATGGTCGCCGCGCAGCGTCTTGGCGAGGAGTATACCTTCCGCATCGATAAAGCCTCGGGCACCATCGATCCGGCGCTGGCCTCCGGGCCGGAGATGGCGCGGGTACGTGAGCTGATGTACTGGAATATGGATAACACCGCGCGCACCGAATGGGCCAACCTGGTCACTAGTCGCACCAAATCCCAGCAGGCGCAGCTGGCGCGCTATGCCTTCGATCAGCACTGGTGGGATCTGAGCGTGCAGGCGACGATCGCCGGTAAGCTGTGGGATCAGCTGGAAGAACGTTTCCCGCTGGCCTATAACGACCTGTTTGCCCGCTATGTTAGCGGCAAAGATATTCCGCAGAGCTACGCGATGGCGATTGCCCGTCAGGAGAGCGCCTGGAACCCGAAAGTGCGCTCGCCGGTCGGCGCCAGCGGACTGATGCAGATTATGCCGGGCACCGCGACGCATACCGTCAGTATGTTCAGCATTCCCGGCTACAGCGGCCCGTCGCAGCTGTTGGATCCGGAAACCAACATCAACATCGGCACCAGCTATCTGCAGTACGTTTATCAGCAGTTCGGCAATAACCGTATCTACGCCTCAGCGGCCTATAACGCCGGGCCGGGCCGGGTACGCAGCTGGCAGGGGAACAGCGCCGGACGGATCGACGCCGTGGCGTTTGTCGAGAGTATTCCGTTTTCGGAAACCCGCGGCTACGTGAAGAATGTCCTCTCCTATGACGCCTACTACCGCTACTTTATGGGGCAGCAGGATAAGATCCTCAGCGATGCGGAGTGGCGCCAGCGTTACTGATCGCCGGGAAGTATGTTATGCTTTGTACTCGTTGAAGAGTACATTCGACGGGCAGCGTAAGCTGCCCGTCTCAATATGGTGGCGCGATATGACCCAACAATCTCCCTATTCCGCGGCCGTTGCCGAACAACGTCATCAGGAGTGGCTGCGCTTTGTTGCCCTGCTTCAGCAGGCCTATGCTGAGGATCTGCATCTGCCGTTGCTGCAGCTGATGCTGACGCCCGACGAGCGCGAAGCCCTGGGTACCCGGGTGCGCATTATCGAAGAGTTGCTGCGCGGCGAGATGAGCCAGCGTGAGCTGAAAAATGAGCTCGGCGCCGGAATTGCGACCATTACCCGCGGGTCGAACAGCCTGAAATCGGCGCCGGTAGAGCTGCGCCAGTGGCTGGAGCAGACGCTGCTGGCTAGCGATAAATAGCGTTATGGAACGGGCTTAGCGCCAGCACGACCGCCTGGTGGTAAACGCTGCTGCGGGTTAATCTGCCGCCGGTGAAAACCCCAATCGCCCCCTCTTTACGACCGATCTGATCGATGCCGGTATACTGCGACATGACCGGGCCGAGGGCTTCGCCAGCGCGAACCTGCTCAAGAATAACGTCAGGCAACGGCAGCGTGGCTGAGCGCGCTTCTCCGCGCTGGCTGGCGCTTTCGATGACCACCCAGCTAAAGGTGCTGTCATCGTCGATACCGGCTTCGATGGCTACCCAGAAATCGGCATTTGGCTGGGCAAGGCGCGCATTGGCGACGCGATTTCGTGCGCCAGCGCGCGTTTCCTCGCTGCCGAAGGGCTGTTCCGGCACGCCGCTCTCGACGGCGACGGACTCAATGTGGCAGGATCCTTCGCCGAAAATCTCGTCAAAAGCCTGCAGAATTGCCTGAATTTTGGCGGGATTAGTGGTCGCTGAGACAACATGGTGCATAATCAAAACAACTCAGAATAAACTAACGTCATCGCAGTATACTCTAAATCACCCCGAGGGCAGGCGGTAATGCCCGAAAGCGGTTGATAACGAGTCCAGAACGGAAAAAAAGCATGTTACAAGTATACCTTGTTCGCCACGGTGAAACGCAGTGGAACGCCGAGCGACGTATTCAGGGTCAGTCCGACAGCCCGCTGACCGCCCATGGTGAGCGCCAGGCCTGGCAGGTGGGCGAGCGCGCCAGAACGCTGGGGATCACCCATATCATTACCAGCGATCTGGGGCGAACCCGCCGCACAGCAGAAATTATCGCCGAAGCCTGCGGCTGCAGCGTGATCGCCGATGCGCGCCTGCGCGAACTGGATATGGGGGTGCTGGAGAAGCGCCATATCGACTCGCTCAGCGAAGAAGAAGAAGGCTGGCGTCGCCAGCTGGTCAACGGCACACCGGACGGTCGTATTCCGCAGGGCGAATCGATGCAGGAGCTCAGCGAGCGTATGCATGCGGCGCTGGCATCCTGTCTGGAATTACCCGCCGGTAGCCGGCCGCTGCTGGTGAGTCATGGGATCGCGCTGGGCTGCCTGGTGAGCACGATATTAGGGCTGCCGGCGTACGCTGAGCGTCGTCTGCGGCTGCGCAACTGCTCTATTTCGCGCGTCGACTATCAGCAAAGCCCGTGGCTGGCTTCCGGCTGGGTGGTGGAAACGGCGGGCGACGTCTCGCATCTTGACGCCCCCGCAATGGACGAGCTGCAGCGTTAACGGCGGATCGGGATCAGATACTCGCAGCGCAACTGAATCGGCGTGGCCTGATCCCGGCTTTCATCTTCAGGGTAGAAGCGTTCAATATCCAGCCCCTTGCGACGCGTCAGGTTCAGCATCGGCATGCAGGTGCCGTAGACGGTCAGGATGAATTCCTGCAGACCGGTACCCAGCCCTTCATACGTAAACATGACATACTCGCCGCCCTCCAGGGTCACTGGATGGGCATGCTGCAGGTGGCCGTTAGCCATCTCCGGCGTCAGCGCGGTGGTATAGAATACTTCCTGCTCATCGTCTTTTTCCAGGCTCGGACGCGGCTCATGCAGCCCGTAGAGCACCGGGGGGATTGACGGTGAGTTGCCGAGGAAGTCTCGCCAGAACTGGACCCGCATCTGGTTACGAAAATCGGAGATTTCCTCGAGCTTACAGGTATAGCTCTGGGTCACGCCAAGCAGCTGAGTAGGGGGCAGAGTGATAAACTCATGTTTCGGCAGGGTAAATTCGCCAAGACGCAGCGGCGGGCGCATACCGAACGAGCTCCAGTCCGGCGAGCGGCGGTAGAGCGCCGGCGTCAGCGAGAATTGTTTCTTAAACGCTCGGGTGAAGGTCTGCTGGGAGTCGAAACGGTACTGCAGCGCAATATCAAGGATTGGACGGGCGGTCAGGCGTAATGCGACAGCAGATTTCGACAAGCGGCGCGCGCGAATATAGGCACCGATGGCATGGCCGGTGACATCCTTAAACATTCGCTGCAAATGCCACTTGGAATAACCTGCCTTCGCCGCCACATTATCCAGAGAAAGCGGCTGATCCAGGTGACCTTCCAGCCAGCTAAGGAGATCGCGAATAATCCCTGCTTGATCCATAAAATGTCCCCATCCTTAAACACAGGTGCCTGATATTAAAGTAGCGGATAATAGCATTTTTTGATGTTTTAGCATTCAGTGTTTTTTTTGCTTTTAAATGCGGTAGGTCAGGGGATTTGAACGATAATTTTGTAAAGCTGTGATCTATAAACCTTTTCTGCTAAGTGCGTGATAATCACTCAGCTATATTTTTTAATAATGGTAACAATATGAAATACAAGAAGTTTGCGATGGGGCTGCTCCTGCTGGCCGGTAGCCAGCTGGCTCAGGCGGAGCAGATTGGTTCCGTGGATACGGTCTTCAAATGGTTAGGGCCGGATCACAAAATCGTCGTCGAAGCCTTTGACGATCCGGATGTACAGAACGTGACCTGCTATATCAGCCGGGCGAAAACCGGTGGCATCAAAGGCGGGCTGGGGCTGGCGGAAGATACCTCTGACGCGGCGATTTCCTGCCAGCAGGTCGGGCCGATTGAGCTAACGGACAAAATCAAAAACGGTAAAAGCCAGGGCGACGTGGTGTTCCAGAAGCGCACCTCGCTGGTGTTTAAAAAACTGCAGGTCGTGCGTTTCTATGATGCGAAGCGCAATGCGCTGGTCTATCTGACCTACTCGGATAAAGTGGTTGATGGCTCGCCGAAGAACGCCATCAGCGCCGTGCCGATCATGCCATGGAATAAATAAACGGGAGTGCGCATGCAGCAGCCACGGATTTGGTTAGTTGAGGATGAACAGAGTATCGCTGATACCCTGGTTTACATGCTGCAGCAGGAGGGCTTCCAGGTCAGCGTCTTTGGCCGCGGTTTGCCCGCGCTGGAGGCGGCGGCGCATCAGGCGCCAGATGTCGCCATCCTCGACGTCGGCTTGCCGGATATCAGCGGCTTCGAGCTCTGTCGGCGTCTGCTGACGCGTTATCCGGCGCTGCCGGTGCTGTTTTTGACGGCGCGTAGCGACGAGGTCGATAAGCTGCTGGGGCTGGAAATCGGCGCTGACGATTATATCGCCAAGCCGTTTTCACCACGCGAAGTCTGCGCGCGGGTGCGAACCGTGCTGCGGCGGCTGCAGAAGTTTGCCGCGCCATCGCCGGTGGTACGCGTCGGCGAGTTTGTGCTCGATGAGCAGGCGGCGGCGATCAGCTGGTTCGGCCAGCCGCTGAATCTGACGCGCTACGAATTTCTGCTGTTGAAAACCCTGCTTCACGCGCCCGGTCGCGTCTTCTCCCGTCAGCAGCTGATGGAGCTGGTGTGGATCGATGCCTGGGAAAGCCTCGACCGTACCGTCGATACCCATATCAAAACCCTGCGCGCTAAGCTGCGGGCTGTGAATCCTGAAAAGGCGCCAATCAATACCCATCGCGGTATGGGCTACAGCCTGGGGCGCGGCTGATGCGCATCGGCATGCGCCTGCTGCTGGGCTATTTTCTTATCGTCGCGATCGCCGCGTGGTTTGTGCTGTCGATCTTTGTCCAGGAAGTGAAGCCGGGCGTGCGCCGGGCGACAGAGGGGACCCTCAATGATACCGCTACCCTGTTGGCGGCGCTGGCGCGTGAGGATCTGCTGGCGGCAAACCCGCAGCAGGGCAGGCTGGCGCAGGCCTTTCACCAGCTCAACCAGCAGCCGCTCAACGCCAATATTGGCGGAATTAAAAAGGTACGTAATGAGTACCGCGTCTATCTGACCGATGCCCGGGGCAAGGTGGTGTTTGACTCCAGCGGGCAGGCGACAGGGCAGGACTATTCGCGCTGGAACGATGTCTGGCTCACCCTGCGCGGCCAGTACGGCGCGCGCAGTACGCGCAGCGATCCGCATGATGAAGCCAGCTCGGTGATGTATATCGCCGCGCCGGTGATGGATAAGGGGCGGATTATCGGCGTGCTGAGCGTCGGTAAACCCAACCTGGCGATGACGCCGGTCATTAAGCGCAGCGAGCGGCGGATCCTCTGGGCCGGCGGCGCCCTGCTGGGCATTGCGCTGTTGATTGGCGGCGGCGTCGTCTGGTGGATCAATTTCTCTATCGGCAAGCTGGTGCGCTATGCGGACTCGGTGACCGCTGAGCGCCCGCTGCCGCTGCCGGAGGTTGGCAGCAGCGAATTGCGCAAGCTGGCCCAGGCTCTGGAGAGCATGCGGGTAAAGCTCGAAGGTAAGAATGCCATCGAAAACTATGTCTATGACCTGACCCATGAACTGAAAAGCCCGCTGGCGGCCATCCGCGGCGCGGCGGAGATCCTGCGCGAAGGGCCGCCGCCTGAGGTAGCGGCGCGGTTTACTGATAATATCCTCGCGCAAAACACCCGGATGCAACTGCTGGTGGAGCGGCTGCTCCAGCAGGCGAGACTGGAAAGCCGGCTGGAGATAAAGCAGCATCCGGTGTCGATAGATGCGCTATACCAACGGCTGACGGAGGAGCGCAACATCGCTCTGGCGGCGAAAGCTATCACCCTGCGCTGGCGGGAGAGTGGGATGCTGGTCAATGGCGATGGCGAGCTGCTGGCCCAGGCGCTGGGTAATCTGCTCGACAACGCGATTGACTTTACCCCCCAGGGCGGTGAGATCGCCCTGGCTGCGGAGAAGCGAAATGAAGAGGTGCAATTGAGCGTTATCGACAACGGGTGCGGTATTCCGGACTATGCCCTGGAACGAATCTTTGAGCGATTCTATTCGCTGCCGCGCGAAGACGGCCATAAGAGCAGCGGCCTTGGGCTGGCGTTCGTTCGTGAAGTCGCGCGCCTGCATCACGGCGATATCAATCTGCACAATCGGCCCGAAGGCGGCGTGGTCGCCACGCTGCGACTTCACCGTCCCTTCACATAGCTTCAAATTCTCCCCACACAGCCGTCCTATTGTGAGGCCATCACGATAGGGAGAAAGGCTATGTTGAAATCACCGTTATTCTGGAAAATCACCACGTTAATAGGCTGTATTGTGCTGCTATCTTTGCCGTTAATGATGGTCAGGGAGCTTATTAATGAGCGAGCGGATTATCGTAACGAAGTGGTGGACGCCATTGAGCAAAGCACCAGCGGCTCGCAAAAACTCGCCGGACCGCTGATCGCTATTCCGATAACCGAGACCCTGACCCGCATGGAGAACCAAAAAGAGGTCAACTATCAGCGGAGCTGGGTGTATTACTGGCTGCCGGAGTCGCTGGCGGTCGCCGGCAAGCAGACCGTGGAGTCGAGGAGGGTGGGTATCTACAGCGGCCAGGTCTGGCATAACGTCTTGCAGATTAAGGCCTCGTTTGATCCGCTGCGTCTGGCGGCGCTGAGAAAAACGAATATCGTCTTAGGCCAGCCGCGGCTGGTGGTGAGCGTCGGCGATGCCCGCGGCATTGGCGCCATCCATGCCCCGGAGGTCAACGGTAACGTATTAAGCGTGGAGCCGGGGCTGGGGATAAGCGGCGATGGCGCAGGTATTCATATGCCAATGCCTGCGCTGGCGGAGGACAACAAGCCGCTTGAGATTGCCTTTTCACTCGATCTGAACGGGACGGGTGAGTTTTCACTGGTGCCGCTCGGGCGTAACAGCGAGCTGCAGCTGACCAGTAACTGGCCGCATCCCGGTTTTCTCGGCAGCTTCCTGCCAACGCAACGGGAAGTGAGTGCTGCCGGCTATCGCGCCCACTGGCAAAGCAGCTGGTTCGCCAACGATATGGGGAGCTATTTCAAGGATGATATGGAGATCCCGTGGTCGCGACTGCCGGCGTTCAGTGCCGATGTGATGTCCCTTGCCGACCAGTACCAGCTAACCGATCGGGCGACAAAATATGCCATCCTGTTAATCGGGCTGACCTTTATGGCTTTTTTCGTGTTCGAGAGCCTGACCCGTCGCCCCCTGCATCCGATGCAATATCTGCTGGTGGGCTTATCGCTGGTGCTGTTTTACCTGGTGCTGCTGGCGCTCTCAGAGCACATTGGTTTTACCGCCGCCTGGCTGGCGGCCAGCCTGTCTGGCGCGGTGATGAATGGGATCTACCTTCAGGCGGTGCTCAGAGGATGGCGTAACAGCCTGCTGTTTGTCGCCGCGCTACTGCTGCTGGATGGCGTGATGTGGTTTCTGTTGCATTCTGAGGATAGCGCGCTGCTGCTGGGTACCGGGGTGCTGGCGCTGGCGCTGAGCGTTCTGATGTTTTTGACCCGTCGCGTGGACTGGTATGCGTTATCGCTGCCGAAAGGCACAGTGCCTCCGACACCGGCTGCCGATGACGATAAGCTGCGTCTCTGGAAAGAGTGACGGCATAAAAAACGGCGCCCCTGGGGCGCCGTTTTCGCATCATGGCTGCGGAATAAATCGTATTATTCCTGCAGATCGCCACAGAAACGGTAGCCTTCACCGTGAATGGTAGCGATGATTTCCGGGGTATCCGGAGTGGATTCGAAGTGTTTACGAATCCGACGAATGGTCACGTCAACGGTACGGTCATGCGGCTTCAGCTCGCGACCGGTCATTTTCTTCAGCAGTTCGGCACGAGACTGAATTTTGCCCGGGTTTTCGCAGAAGTGCAGCATCGCGCGGAATTCACTGCGCGGCAGCTTGTACTGTTCGCCGTTCGGGCTAACCAGGGAACGGCTGTTGATATCGAGTTCCCAGCCGTTGAACTTGTAGCTTTCCACGCTGCGACGCTCTTCGCTCACGGTACCGAGGTTCATGGTACGGGAGAGCAGGTTGCGCGCGCGGATAGTCAGTTCACGCGGGTTAAACGGTTTAGTGATATAGTCGTCAGCGCCGATTTCGAGGCCAAGGATCTTATCCACTTCGTTGTCGCGGCCGGTTAAGAACATCAGCGCGACGTCTGCCTGCTCGCGCAGCTCGCGCGCCAGCAGAAGACCATTTTTACCCGGCAGGTTGATATCCATGATCACCAGGTTGATATCATTTTCAGACAGGATCTGATGCATTTCCGCGCCATCGGTCGCTTCGAATACATCGTAACCTTCTGCTTCGAAAATACTTTTTAACGTGTTGCGTGTTACCAACTCGTCTTCAACGATAAGAATGTGCGGGGTCTGCATGTTTGCTACCTAAATTGCCAACTAAATCGAAACAGGAAGTACCAAAGTCCCTGACCTGCCTGCTGCATGTCGCAAATTAACATGCGCGGCGTAACATGACTAAAGTACGTAATTGCGTTCTTGATGCACTTTCCATCAACGTCAACAACATCATTAGCTTGGTCGTGGGTACTTTCCCTCTGGACCCGACGGTGTCAAAAACGGCTGACATCCTAACCATTTTAACAGCAACATAACAGGCTAAGAGAGGCCGAACACCCAATAAAACTACGCTTCGTTGACATATATCAAGTTCAATTGTAGCACGTTAACAGTCTTGTGAAATCATTGCATCGCCATGCTCTTTATAGTCACAATCTTTACCAGGCTCAACTAGTTGCGTGGATAAATTAATAAATACAGTGAATCCAAAGCCTGAAACGATGCATCAGATGAAATTGCATTGCCCATCATATGGATAAATGGGTTCTGTTAACATACTCCTTGTCACGGCCTCCTGAGAACAGTTTAGATTTTTTTATGGGTAAGAAAACGCAATTTTAGTGATTTTTGTTGCAAATTTGTAAATTTTCACCGCGTAAAATGGGGGGCGCTGCGCCTCGATAACGCCTGAGAGAGAGAAAGAAACCGCAATGCGTTTAACGATTATTTTAGTCGGTCCTGCCCGGGCCGAGAACGTCGGCGCTGCCGCCAGGGCGATGAAAACCATGGGATTTCGCGAACTACGGATCGTCGATAGCGAAGCCCACCTGGCGCCGCCGGCACGCTGGGTGGCGCATGGCTCAGGCGACATCCTCGATGGTATCACCACCTATCCCACCCTTGCCGAGGCGCTGCATGACGTTGATTTTACCGTCGCCACCACCGCCCGCAGCCGCGCGCGTTTTCACTATTACGCCACGCCGCAGCAGCTGTTGCCGCTGCTGGAGGAGAAGGCGCAGTGGATGAACCATACTGCCCTGGTATTTGGTCGTGAGGACGCCGGATTGACCAATGAGGAGCTGGCGCTGGCTGATGTGTTGACCGGTGTGCCGATGGCTGCGGATTATCCGTCGCTGAATCTCGGCCAGTCGGTGATGGTCTACTGTTATCAATTAGCATCGCTAATGCAACAAACGGCGCCCGCCGCCGCTGCGGCAGACCATCATCAGCTGCAGGCCTTACGTACTCGTACCCTGGCGTTACTTTCGCGTTTGGGCGTTGAGGATGATGCCAAACTGGCCGACTGGTTGTCGCAACGGCTGGGCCTGCTGCAGCAGCGCGACACGGCAATGTTGCATCGTTTGCTGCATGATATTGAAAAAAACCTGCCAGAATAAAACTCTGCCATATTTTTTATTTATGGATGTGTACGCTGTTCTATGAGCTGGTTTTCCGCTGATCTGGATGTTTTTTCTCACGGCAGCGGGAAAATACGTAAGCCTGCTGAAATGGGGCAAATTGAGAAATTCATTGACTTAAGACGGCAGATACTTTAACCAATATAGGCAGGACATACAGACAGATAAAAATACAGAGTACACAACATCCATGAATCGCATCGGCATGATTACCACCATTATCACCACCACCATTACCACAGGTAACGGTGCGGGCTGACGCGTACAGGAAACACAGAAAAAAGCCCGCACCTGAACAGTGCGGGCTTTTTTTTGACAAGAGATCAAGGGGTAAGAACCATGCGAGTGTTGAAGTTCGGCGGTACATCAGTGGCAAATGCGGAACGGTTTCTGCGGGTTGCCGATATTCTGGAGAGTAATGCCAGGCAGGGGCAGGTAGCGACGGTCCTGTCTGCCCCGGCGAAGATCACTAACCACCTGGTAGCGATGATTGAAAAGACCATTGGCGGCCAGGATGCCCTCCCCAATATTGCCGACGCCGAACGCATTTTTGCCGAACTTCTTCAGGGCCTTGCCGACGCCCAGCCCGCTTTCCCGCTTGCCCAGTTAAAAGCCTTCGTGGAGCAGGAATTTGCTCAGATTAAGCATGTTCTGCACGGCATCAGCCTGCTGGGTCAGTGCCCGGACAGCGTCAATGCCGCGCTGATCTGCCGCGGCGAAAAGCTCTCCATCGCCATCATGGCGGGTCTGCTGGAAGCCCGTGGACATAAAGTCAGTGTCATTAACCCGGTCGAAAAACTGCTCGCCGTGGGTCACTATCTGGAATCCACCGTCGATATCGCCGAATCCACCCGCCGCATTGCCGCCAGCCAGATCCCGGCAGACCATATGATCCTGATGGCCGGGTTTACCGCCGGCAATGAGAAAGGCGAGCTGGTGGTGCTGGGACGTAACGGCTCCGACTACTCGGCTGCGGTACTGGCCGCCTGCCTGCGCGCTGACTGCTGCGAAATCTGGACCGATGTCGACGGAGTGTACACCTGCGATCCGCGTCAGGTGCCGGATGCGCGCCTGCTGAAATCGATGTCTTATCAGGAGGCGATGGAGCTCTCCTACTTTGGCGCGAAAGTGCTGCACCCGCGCACCATCGCCCCTATCGCCCAGTTCCAAATCCCATGCCTGATTAAAAATACCGGCAACCCACAGGCGCCGGGAACGCTTATCGGCGCCAGCCGCGACGAGGACGATTTGCCGGTGAAAGGCATCTCTAACCTCAACAACATGGCGATGTTCAACGTCTCCGGGCCGGGGATGAAAGGGATGGTCGGCATGGCGGCCCGCGTCTTCGCCACCATGTCCCGCGCCGGCATCTCGGTGGTGTTGATCACTCAATCTTCTTCGGAGTACAGCATCAGTTTCTGCGTGCCGCAGAGCGACTGCGCACGTGCCAAACGGGCGATGGAAGATGAGTTTTATCTGGAGCTGAAAGAGGGGCTGCTGGAGCCGCTGGCGATTATGGAGCGTCTGGCGATCATCTCCGTGGTGGGCGACGGAATGCGTACCCTGCGCGGTATCTCGGCGAAATTCTTTGCGGCACTGGCCCGCGCCAATATCAATATCGTGGCGATTGCCCAGGGCTCTTCCGAGCGCTCAATTTCGGTAGTGGTCAGCAATGACGACGCCACCACCGGCGTGCGCGTGACCCATCAGATGCTGTTCAACACCGACCAGGTGATTGAAGTGTTTGTCATCGGCGTCGGCGGCGTCGGCGGCGCGCTGCTAGAGCAGATCAAGCGCCAGCAGGGGTGGCTGAAGAACAAACATATCGATCTGCGCGTCTGCGGTGTAGCCAATTCTCAGGCGCTGCTGACCAGCGTGCATGGCCTGAATCTGGAAAACTGGAGTGCGGAACTGGCGGAGGCGAAAGAGCCGTTTAATCTTGGCCGCCTGATCCGCCTGGTGAAAGAGTACCACCTGCTCAATCCGGTGATCGTCGACTGTACCTCCAGCCAGGCGGTCGCCGATCAGTATGCCGACTTCCTGCGCGAAGGTTTCCATGTGGTGACGCCGAACAAAAAGGCCAATACCTCTTCGCTGGATTACTATCACCAGCTGCGCCATGCGGCCAGCAGCTCGCGGCGTAAGTTCCTCTATGACACTAACGTTGGCGCGGGCCTGCCGGTGATTGAGAACCTGCAGAACCTGCTCAACGCCGGCGATGAGCTGCGCCATTTCTCCGGGATCCTGTCCGGCTCCCTGTCGTTTATCTTCGGCAAGCTGGACGAGGGGGTGAGTTTCTCCGCGGCGACGGCGATGGCCCGTGAGATGGGGTATACCGAGCCGGATCCGCGCGACGATTTATCCGGGGTGGATGTGGCGCGTAAACTGCTGATTCTGGCCCGCGAGACCGGGCGTGAACTGGAGCTGGCGGACATTATCGTCGAGTCGGCGCTGCCGCCGGACTTCGACGCCAGCGGCGATGTCGAGACCTTTATGGCCCGCCTGCCGTCGCTGGATGATGGTTTTGCCTCGCGGGTTGCTAAGGCGCGCGATGAAGGTAAAGTCTTGCGCTACGTCGGTAACATCGAAGAGGATGGTACCTGCCGGGTAAAAATAGCCGCGGTTGACGGCAACGATCCGCTGTTCAAAGTTAAGAATGGTGAGAACGCGCTGGCTTTTTATAGCCATTATTATCAGCCATTGCCGCTGGTGCTGCGCGGCTATGGCGCCGGGAACGACGTCACGGCGGCCGGCGTATTCGCCGACCTGCTGCGCACCCTGTCCTGGAAGTTAGGAGTTTAAGATGGTCAAAGTATATGCCCCGGCTTCCAGTGCCAATATGAGCGTCGGGTTTGATGTGTTGGGCGCGGCGGTCACGCCGGTCGATGGCACGCTGCTTGGCGACAACGTCACTGTCGAAGCGGCGGAGCAATTTAGCCTGCAGAATCTTGGACGCTTCGCCAGCAAACTGCCGACGGCGCCGCAGGAGAACATTGTTTACCAGTGCTGGGAAAGCTTTTGCCGGGAGATCGGCAAGACGGTGCCGGTGGCGATGACGCTGGAAAAAAACATGCCGATTGGCTCCGGGCTGGGTTCCAGCGCCTGCTCGGTGGTCGCTGCGCTGGTGGCCATGAACGAGTTCTGCGGCAAGCCGCTGAACGAGACGCGCATGCTGGCGCTGATGGGAGAGATGGAAGGGCGTATCTCCGGCAGCATTCACTACGACAACGTGGCGCCGTGCTATCTTGGCGGCATGCAGTTGATGATCGAAGAGAATGGGATTATCAGTCAGCAGGTGCCCGGGTTTGATGAGTGGCTGTGGGTGCTGGCCTATCCGGGGATTAAAGTCTCTACTGCTGAAGCGCGGGCGATTCTGCCGGCGCAGTATCGCCGCCAGGATTGTATCGCCCATGGTCGCCACCTCGCGGGCTTTATTCACGCCTGCTACACCCGCCAGCCGCAGCTGGCGGCAAAATTGATGAAAGATGTGATTGCCGAACCGTACCGAACCAAACTGCTGCCGGGCTTTAGCGAAGCGCGTCAGGCGGCCATGGAGATGGGCGCCCAGGCTTGCGGCATCTCCGGCTCTGGCCCAACGCTGTTCGCGTTGTGTGATAAACCGGATACCGCACAGCGCGTCGCCGACTGGCTTGGCGCGCACTATCTGCAGAATCAGGAAGGCTTTGTTCATATTTGCCGGCTGGACACGGCGGGCGCACGCGTAGTGGGATAACCAATGAAACTGTATAACTTAAAAGATCATAACGAGCAGGTCAGCTTTGCGCAGGCCGTCACCCAGGGACTTGGCAAGCATCAGGGCCTGTTCTTTCCGCACGATCTGCCGGAATTCAGCCTGACTGAAATCGACGACATGCTGGCGCAGGACTTTGTCACCCGTAGCGCCAAAATTTTATCCGCCTTTATCGGCGATGAGATCCCGCAGGATGTCCTGCAGCAGCGGGTGCGCGCGGCGTTTGCGTTTCCGGCGCCGGTAAGCAAGGTTCAGGAAGATGTCGGCTGTCTGGAGCTGTTCCATGGCCCTACGCTGGCGTTCAAGGATTTCGGCGGCCGCTTTATGGCGCAGATGCTGACCCACATCGCAGGCGATAAGCCGGTCACCATCCTCACCGCGACCTCTGGCGACACCGGGGCGGCGGTGGCGCATGCTTTCTACGGCCTGCCGAACGTCAAGGTAGTGATCCTCTATCCGCGCGGCAAGATCAGTCCGCTGCAGGAGAAGCTGTTCTGTACCCTCGGCGGCAATATTGAAACCGTGGCGATTGATGGCGACTTTGATGCCTGCCAGGCGCTGGTGAAGCAGGCGTTTGACGATGAAGAGCTGAAGGCGACGCTGGGTCTCAACTCGGCTAACTCCATCAACATCAGCCGCCTGCTGGCGCAGATCTGTTACTACTTCGAAGCGGCGGCGCAGCTGCCGCAGGAAGCCCGCAATCAGCTGGTGATTTCCGTGCCGAGCGGCAACTTCGGCGATCTGACCGCCGGTCTGCTGGCCAAGTCGCTGGGGCTGCCGATCAAGCGCTTTATCGCCGCCACCAACGCCAACGACACCGTTCCGCGCTATCTGCAGGGCGGCGAGTGGGCGCCAAAAGCCACCCAGGCGACGCTGTCCAACGCCATGGACGTCAGCCAGCCGAACAACTGGCCGCGCGTTGAAGAGCTGTTCCGCCGTAAAATCTGGCGTCTCAGCGAGCTGGGCTATGCCGCGGTCGATGATGAGACCACCAAAGCAGCGATGCGCGAGCTGAAGGCCATCGGCTACATCTCTGAACCGCATGCGGCGATTGCCTGGCGCGCGCTGCGCGATCAGCTGCAGCCGGGAGAGTACGGCCTGTTCCTCGGCACCGCCCATCCGGCGAAGTTCAAAGAGAGCGTGGAGGAGATCCTGCAGGAGACTCTGCCGCTGCCGAAGGAGCTGGCCGACCGCGCCGACCTGCCGCTGCTGTCTCACAACCTGCCGGCGGATTTCGCCGCGCTGCGTAAGCTGATGATGGGCTAAGCCAGGCAATAATATCGGCAACATGATCGACCAAACCGGGCAGCTATTGCCCGGTTTTTATATTTAACGCACTTTTTCCATATCAGCAAAATTTCTCTCCATAAAATTCCCCACACTGTTTTATTGTCAGCGCACTGCTTTTATTGCAAACTCTTTTACGGATTGTCATCTTTGCCGGATAATTCCACTGGATTATCTTTTTTATTTATTATTTCATGCTGCTTATATTTATGCTGCTGATTTTATTATGAAGCAGCTATAGATATCATTTGTTATAGATGCATTGTTAATGCACAAGGTTTTCAAGGAGGAAACATGCGTATTTTATCTCTTTTTTTGGTGGTGTTCGCTTTAACAGGCTGCTCCGGGACAACGATTGGCGGTAATGAAGATAAATTAACGCCAGCCTATCTGAAACAACATCTCATTGTCGGAAAAACCACCAAGGCCGAGGTTCGTCAGTATTTTGGTGCCCCGGATTCTGGTCATACGACGGTGACGGCGTCGGGTAAAGAGAGCTGGTATTATTCAGTAGATAAAGGGATCAACCTGGTCAGCCTCGCGGGTTCCATGATCCCGGTAACCGGGGCATCGCAAGCTGCCGATGCGGTCGATAAGTCCAGCCAAAAAGATTCGAACTCGCTGATGATTTTCTTCGATGAAAAAGGCGTGGTGGAAAACTGGGTGCGTTAAAATAAGTAATAATCTGCTTAATTATATTGAAAAGGGGAATAATTCCCCTTTTTTATTACCGTAACGTGTTACTGCTCGTGGCGTTTAAACACCAGTTCGCCTTTCTCTGAGGCATCCGCATCAAAGAAATAGCCTTCGCTATTAAAGGCTTTGAGCTGCTCCGGCTGGGTTAAGCGGTTTTCAATAATGTAGCGACTCATCAGGCCGCGGGCTTTCTTCGCATAAAAACTGATCACTTTGAATTTGCCGTTCTTCTCATCGAGGAATACCGGCTTGATCAGCTGACCCTGCAATTTTGGCGTTTTCACCGATTTAAAATATTCATCGGAAGCCAGGTTGATGACGATATCGTCGCCCTGGTCGCGCAGCGCCTGATTCAGCTTCTCGGTAATGGTATCCCCCCAGAACTGGTACAGATCTTTGCCGCGCGGATTTTCCAGACGGATCCCCATCTCCAGGCGGTAGGGCTGCATCAGGTCTAACGGGCGCAGCACGCCATACAGCCCGGAGAGCATGCGCAGATGCTGCTGGGCGAAGTCAAAGTCGTCCTCGGTGAGTGTCTCTGCCTGCAGGCCAGTGTAGACATCGCCTTTAAAGGCGAGGATCGCCTGGCGGGCATTTTGCGGCGTAAAGTCAGGGTGCCAGTCGTGGAAGCGGGTGGCGTTTAGATCCGCCAGCTTGTCACTAATGCTCATCAGCTTGCCGATTTGCGGTGCGCTCAGCTTACGGGCGATGCCGATAAGCTGCTGAGAATACTCGAGGAGTTCGGGCTGGGTATAGCGAGTCGTTGCCAGCGGGCTTTGATAATCGAGCGTTTTAGCAGGTGAAATCAGAATCAGCATATCCAGTCCTTGCAGGTAATTTCGACGAATTCTAACAAAAAAAGTGCATGGTGGGATCGATAGCTGCAATTGCCGCGCTATTCGCGCGGCAATTCATTCCAGGCGCCCGGGGCCAGCTGTTGGTCAATATCCGGGTAACGAGTGGCATCGAAAGTCGGCTGGATACCCAGCCGCCGCTGACGCAGATAATCGCTGGCGATAATCCGCACCGTCGGGGAGAGCAGCAGAATGGCCGTCAGGTTGGTCATCGCCATCAGCGCCATGATGATATCCGCGCTCTGCCAGACGACAGGCAGGCTAACCATGGTCCCCAACAGCACCATCAGGACGGTGAGTATTCGCAGCCCCCAGATATAGCGCGGCTTATCCAGGCGCAGGAAGACCAGATTATTTTCCGCGTACACGTAATTGGCTACGATAGAGCTAAAGGCGAACAGCAGCACGATGAGGGCGATAAAACCCGCTCCCCAGCCGCCGACCAGCACGCTCATCGCGTGTTGCAAGTCCTGAATACCGTTGAGCGTATATTCATTGTCGGGCCGCGGCGCCAGCATGACGATAATCGCGCTTGCGGTACAGATCACAATAGTATCGATAAACACGCCAATCATCTGCACGATCCCCTGCGCCGCCGGGTGCGGCGGCCAGGAGGCGGCGGCCGCGGCGGCGTTAGGCGAAGAGCCCATCCCTGCTTCATTGGAGAACATGCCGCGCTGGAAGCCGCTGGTCAGCGCCTGGCTGATGGTGTAGCCCACCGCGCCGGCGGCGGCCTCCTGCCAGCCGAAGGCGCAGCGAAAGATGGTGGCGAAAATCGTCGGCAGGGCGGTGATGTGCCACAGGCCGATGAGCAGGCTGGTGGCGATCCACAACAGCGCCATAAAGGGAACGATCCATTGCATCAGACGCGCCACGCCGCGTAAACCACGGAGGATCGCCAGCAAAACGACAACGGCCAGCACGCCGCCGCTGACCGCCGCCGGCAGATCGAACGCATAGCGCAAGGCATGGGCCACGGAGTTAGCCTGCACGGTATTGAAGATAAAACCATAGGCCAGCAGGAGGAGGATCGAAAACAGGACGCCCATCCAACGCATGCCGAGCCCGCGCGCCATGTACCAGGCCGGGCCGCCGCGAAACTGTCCGCGGCTATCGCGTTCTTTATACAGCTGAGCAAGGGAACATTCAGCAAAGCTGCTGGCCATGCCGAGCAGGGCGGAAACCCACATCCAGAATACGGCGCCGGGCCCACCGGCGGCGATCGCCAGCGTCACCCCGGCAAGATTGCCGCTGCCGACCCGGGCGGCAAGGCTGGTACAGAGCGCCTGAAAGGACGTTAAACCACCCGGCTGCGGGTGCAGGCTTTTTTTTAGACTGCGGCCGAATTTGCGCACGTAACGAAACTGAATACCCCGGGTTTGCCAGCTAAACCAGATACCGGCGCCCAGTAGCAGATAAATCATCACTGAGCCCCAGAGTATTTCATTGATAAATGAGAGAAAATCAGGCATTAAACATCCTCTTGTCCATGCCGGCACGCCAGTGTAAGCGTTACCAATTAAGTGACAATCCTTTCGCTTTCAGCAAATTAATCTGCATAGTTTATCACACTCTGCGCTCTTCTCTCGACGGCGGTTGCGCTGACCCGGCAGCGTGTTATCATCTGGGCAGACCGGTTACATCCCCTTAACTGCTGTTTAAGAGAAATATATCATGACGGATAAATTAACTTCTCTGCGTCAGTACACCACTGTCGTCGCTGACACCGGAGATATTGCGGCAATGAAGCTGTATCAGCCTCAGGATGCCACCACTAACCCTTCCCTGATTCTCGGCGCGGCTCAGATCCCTGAGTACCGTAAGCTGATTGACGACGCTGTCGCCTGGGCTCGTAGCCAGAGCAGCGATCGCGCGCAGCAGATCCTCGATGCTTCCGATAAGCTGGCGGTGAACATCGGTCTCGAAATTCTGAAACTGATCCCGGGCCGTATCTCCACCGAAGTGGACGCACGTCTCTCCTATGACACCGAAGCGTCTATCGCGAAAGCCAAGCGCATCATCAAGCTGTACAACGACGCGGGCATCAGCAACGATCGCATTCTGATCAAACTGGCCTCCACCTGGCAGGGCATTCGCGCCGCTGAACAGCTGGAAAAAGAAGGCATTAACTGTAACCTGACGCTGCTGTTCTCCTTCGCTCAGGCTCGCGCTTGCGCCGAAGCGGGCGTCTTCCTGATTTCGCCGTTCGTTGGCCGTATCCTCGACTGGTACAAAGCCAACACCGACAAGAAAGAGTACGCACCGGCAGAAGATCCGGGCGTGGTTTCCGTCAGCGAAATCTACGAGTATTACAAGCAGCACGGCTATGAAACCGTCGTGATGGGCGCAAGCTTCCGTAACGTTGGCGAAATTCTGGAACTGGCTGGCTGTGACCGCCTGACCATCGCCCCGGCGCTGCTGAAAGAGCTGTCCGAAAGCGAAGGCGCCGTTGAGCGTAAGCTGGTATATACCGGTGAAGTGAAAGCGCGTCCGGAGCGTATTACCGAATCTGAGTTCCTGTGGCAGCATAACCAGGATCCGATGGCGGTAGACAAACTGGCGGAAGGTATCCGTAAGTTTGCGATCGACCAGGAAAAACTGGAAAAAATGATCGACGAACTGCTGTAATCGCGCAGGTGGCCGACGCCCGTCGGCCACATTACACTGTCTGTCCCGCCTCCGGCAGTGTATCATTTCGTTTAACGCCACAGTTTGAACGGAATAACCATGAATACCTTACGAATCGGCTTAGTTTCCATTTCCGATCGCGCCTCCAGCGGCGTCTATCAGGATAAAGGCATCCCGGCACTGGAAGAGTGGCTGGCACGTGCCCTGACCACCCCTTTCGAGCTGCAAACCCGTCTGATTCCGGATGAGCAGGCCATCATTGAGCAAACGCTGTGCGAACTGGTTGACGAAATGGGGTGCCATCTGGTGCTGACCACCGGCGGAACCGGCCCTGCGCGTCGCGATGTGACGCCCGACGCAACGCTGGCGATCGCCGATCGCGAGATGCCGGGCTTCGGCGAGCAAATGCGCCAGGTTAGCCTACACTTTGTGCCGACGGCTATCCTTTCCCGGCAGGTCGGTGTGATCCGCAAGCAGGCGCTGATCCTCAACCTTCCCGGGCAACCGAAAGCAATTCAGGAGACTCTGGAAGGGGTGAAAGATGCTGACGGCAACGTGCTGGTGCACGGTATTTTCGCAAGTGTACCTTATTGTGTACAGTTGCTTGAAGGGCCTTATGTGGAAACCGATGGCCGTGTAGTAGAAGCTTTTCGTCCCAAGAGTGCCAGACGCGAAACTTTATCCTGAATTTGATGCATTTTTGATATAACCTGCATCGCTAATGGTGTGCCGTTTTATTTACGATATAGTGCTGTTTACTTTACACACTATAAAACACGCTGCACACCTCAGGATGAAATTGCGTTATGTCATATGTAAACCGACCGCTCAACCGCCAGGATTATAAAACGCTGACGCTGGCCGCCCTGGGCGGCGCGCTGGAGTTTTATGACTTTATCATTTTCGTTTTCTTCGCCGCCGTCGTCGGCGAGCTCTTCTTCCCTGCGGATATTCCCGAATGGCTGCGCCAGGTGCAAACTTTTGGCATTTTCGCCGCCGGTTACCTGGCGCGTCCGCTGGGGGGCATCATCATGGCCCACTTTGGCGATCTGGTGGGGCGCAAGAAAATGTTCACCCTCAGCATCCTGCTGATGGCGCTACCAACCCTGGCGATCGGTCTGCTACCGACCTATAGCTCGGTAGGTATCATCGCCCCGCTGCTATTGCTGCTGATGCGTATTCTGCAGGGAGCGGCGATCGGCGGTGAAGTTCCAGGCGCCTGGGTGTTTGTCGCTGAGCATGTCCCGGAAAAACGCATTGGTATCGCCTGCGGCACGCTGACGGCCGGCCTGACGGTTGGCATTCTGCTGGGGTCGGTGGTGGCCACGCTTATCAATACCAGTCTGACGCCGCAGGGGATCCACGACGGCGGCTGGCGGATCCCCTTCCTGCTGGGCGGCGTATTTGGTCTGATAGCGATGTATCTGCGCCGCTGGCTGCAGGAGACGCCGATTTTTCTTGAGATGCAGCAGCGCAAAGCGCTGGCGCAGGAGCTGCCGGTAAAAGCGGTGGCGCTCAAGCACCAGAAGGCGGTGGTGATCTCTATGCTGCTGACCTGGCTGCTGTCGGCTGGCGTGGTGGTGGTGATCCTGATGTCGCCGGTCTGGCTGCAGAAGCACTATGGTTTTGCGCCGGCCATTACCCTGCAGGCCAACAGCATCGCCACCATTATGTTGTGCATCGGCTGTCTGCTCGCCGGGCTGGCGGCGGACCGCTTCGGCGCCAGCCGCACTTTTATCGTCGGCAGCCTGCTGCTGGCGGTTGCCAGCTGGGCATTTTACCATCTTGCCGGCGCCAGCCCGCAGCGGCTGTTTCTGCTCTACGGTACGGTGGGGCTGTGCGTCGGCGTGGTGGGGGCGGTGCCCTATGTGATGGTGCGGGCCTTCCCGGCGGAAGTACGCTTCACCGGCATCTCTTTCTCCTACAACCTGTCGTACGCGATCTTTGGCGGCCTGACGCCGATTGCGGTCACCATGCTGATGGGGGTGTCGCCGATGGCGCCGGCCTGGTATGTGCTGGCCCTGTCGCTGATGGGGCTGGGATTAGGTATCTGGCTGCGTCAGGAGCTGACGGCGCCGACGGGGATGCCGGAAGGGGAGCTGCAGCGTTAACGATGGCTAGCTGATGCTGATAATGACCTGCCGCCGCCCTGTGACCGGACGGCGGCGGAAGATTAGCGCGGTTCGCCGATCGGCAGCACGGTGCGGCCGAACTGTTCGTTCAGCACTTCACCCATCGCCAGGTAAATAGCGCTGGCGCCACAAATCAGGCCGACCCAGCCGGCTACCTTCACAATGCCTTCGTTATCGGCCAAATGGCCAATCGCCAGCAGCGCGAACAGTACGGTCAGGCTCAGGAAGACAAACTGCAGCATGCGGGCTGCCTTCAGGGTGCCAAAGAACATAAACAGGGTAAAGACGCCCCACAGGCCGAGGTACATACCGAGGAAGTGCGCGTTTGGCGCGTCTGCCAGGCCCATTTTCGGCATCAGAAGAATCGCCACCAGCGTCAGCCAGAAGCTGCCGTAGGAGGTAAAAGCGGTTAAGCCAAAAGTGTTGCCTTTTTTGTATTCCAGCAGGCCGGCAAAAATTTGCGCAATGCCGCCGTAAAAAATCCCCATCGCCAGGATAGCTACATCGAATGCGAACAGGCCGCTATTCGCCAGGTTAAGCAGAATAGTGGTCATGCCGAAGCCCATAAGGCCCAGCGGTGCCGGATTAGCCAACTTAGTGTTGCCCATAATTCCTCAAAATTATCATTAAAAGGGAAGCATTACCCCGCGACTTGGCGGCGGGGCGCGGCATAATAATGAGGCGCTGAAGGGCTGTCTATGATCTGGCGGGGTATTTTTCACCAATTTCCGCGGTGTCTGACGGCGGCTGGAGCATTTGCCGTAAACAGGCGATATGCAGGACCGCGGGGATGGTGACCCGGTAGGCGCTGCCGCTCACCGCTTTCACGCTGTTCAGCCCGGCGCCGCGCACCAGGCCATGACCGATGACGCTCACCGCGGCGTGCGTGCGCAGGATGGCGGTTAAGCGTTCGTCCAGCAACAAAGTGACGCCTTCGCTTAGCTTGCGATGCCTCAGCAGATGAGCCATCAGGCTGTCCAGCTCATGGCTCCGGCACTCCACCGCGGCGAGAAACTGCGCTTTTTGCTCCGCGTTCAGTTTATTCCAGCTGTGCTGCAGAAAATGCGCCAGCAACTGCTGCTCGATCTGCGGCGTCGACAGCTGTTTGTCGACCTTCGCTTTCAGTCGTTTACATACATCCAGCAGGATCGCGCGATAAAATTTGCCATGGCGGCGTAGCGTGTTGGCGATGCTATCGCCGCCAAAATGCTGTAGCTCACCGGCGATTAGCTGCCAGTTGCGGCGATAACGCTCCGGGTGCCCCTCCATCGCTAAAAATGTCTCGTTGCGCAGGAGCGTGCTGGAGAGACGGGGTTTGCCATTTTCCCCGTGGGTCAGAATGCGGGTAAAGGCTTCCAGATGCGCCTCGCTGCACTCAGGCAGAAAGGCGAGATCGTCATCCTCCAGGTAATTAATATGCATAACGTTTTCTCTCGGGCAGGGGCGACATTAGTCATCGCCGATAATTTTCAGTGATGCCATATCTGAGGAGTGCACCGTGTGGCCGGAGAAGGCGATCTTCTTCACGCAACGTTTGTTGTCGTTATCGCTATTGATGTTGATCCAGCCGGTGGTGCTGCCCTCTTTGATCCCGGCGGGGACGTTCAGCGTGTGGCTGGCGCCGCGGCTGGCCTTAAAGTAGACCGTCGCCCCGGAGAGTTGTACATCGCCGCGGTCGGCGCTGAGCTGAATGCGTTTGACCACCCGGCAGACGGGGAGCGTCAGCGTCAGGTCGTTGGTTTCATTGCGCGGCATAGCTATCACGCCGAGAATTTTATGGTCGTTAGCGGCCGCCGAGGTGATAAATGACACGCCGAGGATAAGCCCTACGGAAAGCCGGTATAGCGATTTCATTAATTTGTCCCCTGAATAAGCGAAGTGCGATGGCGGGGAAGTTTATCACTGCGAAAACGGGGCTTTTAGCGCGCAAGTATTGCGGGTTATGTCAATGATATTATGAATGTATTTCCTATTTTAATCCGTTTTTTGTATGTATATTTCGCCGTCGTTTTTGCCATCCAACAACCTTGTTCGGCAAGTCATCCGTAGCCCTGTGCGAATCCGAGGCAAAAAATTTTTATGCTTGCCCCTTGATGCCGGAGTGGGCGACCCCATCTTGTAGTCAACCGCAGTGAAGAACCTGAAAAAAAATGATGTCTGGGCAGTTGAAACCGCACGTTTCGCCCTTATTACAGGTTCACAACCACATGTTGATCGAATTTTTAGTGGAGACGTTTAGATGGGTAAAATTATTGGTATCGACCTGGGTACTACCAACTCTTGTGTAGCGATTATGGATGGCACTACTGCACGCGTGCTGGAGAACGCCGAAGGCGATCGCACCACGCCTTCTATCATTGCCTATACCCAGGATGGTGAAACTCTGGTTGGTCAGCCGGCTAAACGTCAGGCAGTGACAAACCCGCAAAACACCCTGTTTGCGATTAAACGCCTGATTGGCCGCCGCTTCCAGGACGAAGAAGTTCAGCGTGACGTTTCTATCATGCCATACAAAATTGTTGCCGCAGACAATGGCGACGCATGGCTGGATGTGAAAGGCACCAAAACTGCACCGCCGCAGATCTCTGCTGAAGTGCTGAAGAAAATGAAGAAAACGGCTGAAGATTACCTGGGTGAACCGGTAACTGAAGCGGTTATCACCGTACCGGCTTACTTTAACGATGCGCAGCGTCAGGCAACCAAAGATGCCGGCCGTATCGCCGGTCTGGAAGTTAAACGTATCATCAACGAACCAACCGCGGCCGCGCTGGCTTACGGTCTGGATAAAGAAGTGGGCAACCGTACTATCGCGGTTTACGACCTCGGTGGTGGTACTTTCGATATCTCGATTATCGAAATCGACGAAGTTGATGGCGAAAAAACCTTTGAAGTTCTGGCGACCAACGGTGATACCCACCTGGGCGGCGAAGACTTCGATACTCGTCTGATCAACTACCTCGTTGATGAGTTCAAGAAAGATCAGGGGATTGACCTGCGCAACGACCCGCTGGCCATGCAGCGCCTGAAAGAAGCCGCTGAGAAAGCGAAGATTGAACTGTCTTCTGCTCAGCAGACCGACGTTAACCTGCCGTACATCACTGCAGACGCGACCGGTCCGAAACACATGAACATCAAAGTGACTCGCGCGAAACTGGAAAGCCTGGTAGAAGACCTGGTTAACCGTTCCATCGAGCCGCTGAAAGTCGCTCTGCAGGATGCCGGTCTGTCCGTTTCCGATATCAACGACGTGATCCTCGTTGGTGGTCAGACTCGTATGCCGATGGTGCAGAAGAAAGTGGCCGAGTTCTTTGGTAAAGAACCGCGTAAAGACGTTAACCCGGATGAAGCCGTGGCGATCGGTGCTGCCGTTCAGGGCGGTGTACTGACTGGCGATGTGAAAGACGTTCTGCTGCTCGACGTAACCCCGCTGTCGCTGGGTATCGAAACCATGGGCGGCGTGATGACTGCGCTTATCAGCAAAAACACCACCATCCCGACCAAGCACAGCCAGGTGTTCTCTACCGCTGAAGACAACCAGTCTGCGGTAACCATCCATGTGCTGCAGGGTGAGCGTAAACGCGCGTCTGATAACAAATCTCTGGGTCAGTTCAACCTGGATGGTATTAACCCGGCGCCGCGCGGCATGCCGCAGATCGAAGTGACCTTCGACATCGATGCTGACGGTATCCTGCACGTCTCCGCGAAAGACAAAAACAGCGGTAAAGAGCAGAAGATCACCATCAAAGCGTCTTCCGGTCTGAATGAAGAAGAAATTCAGAAAATGGTTCGCGAAGCAGAAGCTAACGCCGAATCTGACCGTAAGTTCGAAGAGCTGGTACAGACCCGCAACCAGGGCGACCATCTGCTGCACAGCACTCGTAAGCAGGTTGAAGAAGCAGGCGATAAACTGCCGGCTGACGACAAAACTGCCATTGAGTCTGCGCTGACCGCGCTGGAATCTTCTCTGAAAGGCGAAGACAAAGCGGATATCGAAGCGAAAATGCAGGCGCTGGCGCAGGCTTCTCAGAAGCTGATGGAAATTGCTCAGCAGCAGCACGCTCAGCAGCAGGCGGGTTCCGCTGACGCTCAGGCGAGCAACGCGAAAGACGACGATGTTGTCGACGCTGAGTTCGAAGAAGTGAAAGATAAAAAATAATCGCCCTTTGAACGGGTAAAACACTGGCACGGGCGAAGAGGTTTCCTCTCCGCCCGTGCACGCATGTTAAGGGGCTGAAAAACACCGATGGCAAAGCAAGATTACTACGAGATTTTAGGCGTTTCCAAAACAGCGGAAGAGCGTGAAATCAAAAAGGCTTATAAGCGCCTGGCCATGAAATATCACCCGGACCGCAACCAGGGTGATAAAGAGGCTGAAGCCAAATTTAAAGAAATCAAAGAAGCGTATGAAATCCTGACTGATGCCCAGAAGCGTGCGGCCTACGATCAGTACGGCCACGCGGCCTTCGAACAGGGCGGCATGGGCGGCGGCGGCGGTTTTGGCGGCGGTGCCGACTTCAGCGATATCTTTGGCGATGTTTTCGGCGATATCTTTGGTGGCGGACGTGGTCGTCAGCGCGCGGCACGCGGCGCCGATCTCCGTTACAACATGGAGCTGACGCTGGAAGAAGCGGTGCGCGGCGTCACTAAAGAGATCCGTATTCCGACGCTGGAAGAGTGCGACGTCTGCCACGGCAGCGGCGCCAAGGCCGGCAGCAAACCGCAGACCTGTCCGACCTGTCATGGCGCGGGCCAGGTGCAGATGCGCCAGGGCTTTTTTGCGGTACAGCAGACCTGTCCGCACTGCCAGGGACGCGGTACGCTAATTAAAGATCCTTGCAATAAATGTCATGGCCATGGCCGCGTAGAAAAAACCAAAACCCTGTCGGTTAAAATTCCGGCGGGCGTGGATACCGGTGACCGGATCCGTCTGGCGGGCGAAGGCGAGGCCGGCGAACATGGCGCGCCGGCAGGCGATCTGTACGTTCAGGTTCAGGTGAAGCAGCACGCTATCTTTGAGCGTGAAGGCAATAACCTGTACTGCGAAGTTCCGATCAACTTCACCATGGCGGCGCTGGGCGGTGAGATCGAGGTCCCAACGCTCGACGGCCGCGTGAACCTGAAAATTCCAGGTGAAACCCAGACCGGCAAGCTGTTCCGCATGCGTGGAAAAGGCGTGAAATCCGTTCGCGGCGGCGCGCAGGGCGATCTGCTGTGCCGCGTGGTGGTGGAGACGCCGGTGGGGCTGAATGAGAAGCAGAAGCAGCTGCTGAAAGAGCTGCAGGAGAGCTTCGGCGGTCCGACCGGGGAAAACAACAGCCCGCGTTCGAAAAGCTTCTTTGACGGCGTGAAGAAGTTCTTCGACGACCTGACCCGCTAATTCCGCCTTTGTTGATATCCGGCCCGGGCCTTTGCTGCCCGGGCTTTTTTTCGCCTTAGAACTCCCCTTTAACTCGTAAAAAGCGAATATTAGCGCAACTTAAATCTGATTTTTTCGAGTTATCAGTATGTGTATTATGCTTTTATCGAGTTATTCACCAACAGGATGAAAGTAAAAGTGAAACATCTGCAACGATTCTTTAGTAGCGATGCTTCCGGCGGCATTGTCTTAATTATCGCCGCCGCGCTGGCGATGGTGATGGCCAATACCAGCGTGACCAGCGGTCTGTATCACTCCTTCCTTGATACGCCAGTACAGCTGCGTGTGGGCGCGCTGGAGATCAACAAGAACATGCTGTTATGGATCAATGATGCCCTGATGGCGGTGTTCTTTTTGCTGATTGGCCTGGAGGTCAAACGTGAGCTGATTCAGGGCTCGCTGGCGAGCCGCCGTCAGGCGGTCTTCCCGGTGATAGCCGCGCTGGGCGGGATGATCGTCCCGGCGCTGGTCTACCTGGCCTTTAACGCCCAGGATCCTGTCGCCAGAGAAGGGTGGGCGATCCCGGCGGCGACGGATATTGCCTTTGCCCTCGGCGTGCTGGCGCTGTTAGGTAGCCGGGTCCCGACGGCGCTGAAGATTTTCCTGATGGCGCTGGCGATTATTGATGACCTCGGGGCTATCGTGATTATCGCGCTGTTTTATACCCACGACCTGTCCATGCTCTCGCTGGGCGTGGCGGCGGCGGCGATCGCGGTGCTGGTGGCCCTGAATCTGAGCGGCGTGCGGCGTACCGGGATCTATATTCTGGTTGGCGCGGTGCTGTGGACGGCGGTGCTGAAGTCTGGCGTTCACGCAACCCTTGCCGGGGTGATTGTCGGCTTTATGATCCCGCTCGAAGAAAAGCATGGCAAGTCGCCGGCCAAAGCGCTTGAGCATGTCCTGCACCCGTGGGTGGCGTTTATGATCCTGCCGCTGTTTGCCTTCGCGAACGCGGGGGTCTCACTGCAGGGGGTCACCCTTGCCGGGCTGACGTCGCTCCTGCCGCTGGGCATTATGGCTGGCCTGTTTATCGGTAAGCCGCTGGGGATTAGCCTGTTCTGCTGGCTGGCCCTGAAGCTGAAGTGGGCTTCGCTGCCGGAGGGAACCACCTGCAAGCAAATTATGGCGGTGGGGATCCTGTGCGGGATTGGCTTTACGATGTCGATTTTCATCGCCACCCTGGCCTTTGGCAGCGTGGATCCCGCGTTGATCAACTGGGCCAAGCTTGGCATTCTGATCGGCTCAGTGCTATCAGCGGTCGTCGGCTACCTCATACTGCGTCAGCGCGTGACGGATACTCGCCTCGCGGTATAACCTTTCTGCAGGAGAGCCCGCCAGGCTCTCCTGGACATTATCAGGGAGAGAAGCATGTCACATATTAACTACAATCATCTGTACTACTTCTGGCACGTGTATAAAGAAGGGTCCGTCGTGGGCGCGGCGGAGGCGCTGTTTCTGACGCCGCAGACCATTACCGGGCAGATCAAAGCCCTGGAGGAGCGCCTGCAGGGGAAATTATTTAAGCGAAAGGGAAGGGGGCTTGAGCCGAGCGAGCTGGGGGAGCTGGTTTTTCGCTATGCCGACAGGATGTTTACCCTCAGCCAGGAGATGCTCGACATCGTCAACTATCGCAAAGAGTCGAACCTGCTGTTTGACGTCGGCGTGGCCGATGCGCTCTCGAAACGGCTGGTCAGCGGCGTGCTGGATGCCGCCGTCGTTGAGAGCGAGCAGATTCATCTGCGCTGTTTTGAATCCACTCATGAGCTGCTGCTGGAGCAGCTGAGCCAGCATAAGCTCGACATGATTATCTCTGACTGCCCGATCGACTCGACGCAGCAGGAAGGGCTATTTTCGGTGAAGATCGGCGAGTGCAGCGTCAGCTTCTGGTGCATGAATCCGGCGCCGACGAAGCCGTTCCCGGCCTGCCTCGAAGAGCGGCGGCTGCTGATCCCCGGTCGGCGATCGATGCTGGGACGTAAGCTGCTGAACTGGATTAACGTGCAGGGCCTGAAGGTGGAGATCCTCGGCGAGTTTGACGACGCGGCGCTCATGAAAGCCTTCGGCGCCGCACATAATGCGATATTTGTCGCGCCGACGCTCTACGCGCATGATTTCTACCATGATGAATCGATTGTCGAAATTGGCCGTATGGATAGCGTGATGGAGGAATATCACGCTATTTTCGCTGAACGAATGATTCAGCACCCGGCGGTACAGCGTATCTGTAATCGCGATTATTCGTCGCTGTTCACCGAACCCCGATAGCCGGAAGGCGTGGGCTGGCGTGGCTCAGATCGCGCCAGCGTGCGCTACCGGGGGAAGATGATAGGCATAAAAAAACCCGCTTTCGCGGGTTTCTTTAACAAAGTTCAGCAAGCAGGCGATTAAGCCAGTTTGTTGATCTGTGCAGTCAGGTTTGCTTTATGACGCGCAGCTTTGTTTTTGTGGATCAGACCTTTAGCAGCCTGACGGTCCACGATCGGTTGCATTTCGTTAAATGCTTTCTGTGCAGCAGCTTTGTCGCCAGCTTCGATAGCTGCGTATACTTTCTTGATGAAAGTACGCATCATAGAGCGACGGCTTGCGTTGTGCTTGCGAGCCTTTTCAGACTGAACGGCGCGCTTCTTAGCTGATTTGATATTAGCCAAGGTCCAACTCCCAAATGTGTTCTATATGGACAATTCAAAGGCCGAGGAATATGCCCGTTTAGCCTTCTTTTGTCAATGGATTTGTGCAAATAAGCGCCGTTTAACACCACAGCGCTTCATTACGTAGTGATGGCGCAAGATTCTACCAGCTTGTTGCAGGCGAATACAGCTTTTCCACCATAAAAATCGCCGGGCGCGGCCAGTTTTCCCGCTTTCTCGCGCTGAGTGAATGAATTCCTGAGAACTTTCGTTGCCGAGGTGCAATCGCTGGTTAACGTTGACAGTTGTACAAGGTATACTCGGACGATTTTCACTGTTTTGAGCCAGACATGAAGCTGATACGCGGCATACATAATCTCAGTCAGGCCCCGCACGGGTGCGTGCTGACCATTGGTAATTTCGACGGCGTGCATCGTGGGCATCAGGCGCTGCTGCAGCGGTTGCGCGAAGAGGGCCGCCAGCGCGGTTTACCGGTCGTGGTGATGATTTTTGAACCCCAGCCGCTGGAGCTCTTTGCCGCTGATAAAGCCCCGGCGCGATTGACCCGCCTGCGTGAAAAGCTGGGCTATCTGGCTGAAAGCGGGGTTGACTATGTATTGTGCGTTCGCTTTGACCGCCGGTTCGCCGCGCTAACCGCGCAGGATTTTATCAGTGAACTGCTGGTGCGTCGCCTGGGCGTGCAGTTCCTCGCCGTTGGTGACGATTTCCGCTTTGGCGCTGGTCGCCAGGGGGATTTCTTGTTATTACAAAAGGCGGGGGCGGAATATGGCTTCGACGTCACCAGCACTCAAACCTTCTGCGAAGGCGGGGTGCGAATCAGCAGCACGGCGGTACGCCAGGCGCTGGCCGATGACGATCTCCTGCTGGCGGAGACGCTGCTCGGCCATCCGTTTAGCATCTCCGGACGCGTCGTGCATGGTGATGAACTAGGCCGAACCATAGGTTTTCCGACGGCGAACTTACCGCTGCGTCGTCAGGTTTCCCCGGTTAAAGGGGTCTATGCGGTAGAAGTGACAGGGCTGGGCGACAAACCGATAGCGGGCGTCGCCAATATTGGCACCCGTCCAACGGTTGCGGGCGTGCGTCAGCAGCTCGAAGTACATCTGTTGGACGTTGTAATGGACCTCTACGGTCGCCATATCAATGTAATACTGCGTAAAAAGATACGTAACGAGCAGCGGTTTGCGTCGCTGGACGAGCTGAAGGCGCAAATCGCACGTGATGAGTTAACGGCCCGCGAATTATTTGGGCTGACCAGCCAGGCCTGAGCCACTGGTGTTTATCAAACCGAAATACGGAACCGAGAATCTGATGAGTGACTATAAATCGACCCTGAATTTGCCGGAAACAGGGTTCCCTATGCGTGGCGACCTCGCCAAACGCGAACCGGGAATGCTGGCGCGTTGGACCGATGATGACCTGTACGGCATCATTCGTGCAGCCAAAAAAGGCAAAAAAACCTTCATTCTGCATGATGGCCCTCCTTATGCGAATGGCAGCATTCATATTGGTCACTCGGTAAACAAGATTCTGAAAGACATTATCGTTAAGTCCAAAGGACTGACGGGCTATGACTCGCCTTACGTTCCGGGCTGGGACTGCCACGGTCTGCCGATCGAGCTGAAAGTGGAGCAGGAATACGGCAAGCCGGGTGAGAAATTTACCGCTGCCGAATTCCGCGCTAAGTGCCGCGAATATGCCGCCGAGCAGATCGATGGCCAGCGTAAAGACTTTATCCGTCTCGGCGTGCTGGGCGACTGGTCGCATCCGTACCTGACCATGGACTTCAAAACCGAAGCCAACATCATCCGCGCGCTGGGCAAAATCATCGGTAATGGCCACCTGCATAAAGGCGCCAAACCGGTGCACTGGTGCGTAGACTGCCGTTCCGCGCTGGCGGAAGCGGAAGTGGAGTATTACGACAAAACCTCTCCGTCTATCGATGTCGCGTTCCACGCGGTAGACAAAGCCGCGGTACTGGCGAAATTCGGCGTAGCCGACGTCAACGGTCCGGTGTCGCTGGTTATCTGGACCACCACGCCGTGGACCCTGCCGGCCAACCGCGCTATCTCTCTGTCTCCTGAGTTCGACTATGCGCTGGTGCAGGTTGACGGCCAGGCGCTGATCCTGGCGAAAGACCTGGTTGAGAGCGTAATGAAGCGCGTTGGCGCGACGGACTACACTATTCTGGCGGCGGTACAAGGTTCTGAGCTTGAGCTGATGCGCTTTAAGCATCCGTTCCTCGATTTCGACGTGCCGGCGATCCTTGGCGACCACGTGACGCTGGATGCCGGTACCGGTGCGGTGCATACCGCTGGCGGCCACGGTCCGGACGACTACACCATCAGCCAGAAATACGGTCTGGAAATCGCCAACCCGGTTGGCCCGGACGGCGCTTACCTGCCTGGCACCTGGCCGTCCCTGGACGGCATTAATGTTTTCAAAGCCAATGACATCATCGTTGAGATGCTGCGTGAGCGTGGCGCGCTGTTACACGTTGAGAAACTGCAGCACAGCTATCCATGCTGCTGGCGCCACAAGTCGCCGATCATCTTCCGCGCCACTCCGCAGTGGTTCGTGAGCATGGATCAGAAAGGCCTGCGCGCGCAGTCGCTGAAAGAGATCAAAGGCGTGCAGTGGATCCCGGACTGGGGCCAGGCGCGTATCGAATCGATGGTCGCTAACCGCCCTGACTGGTGTATCTCCCGTCAGCGCACCTGGGGCGTGCCGATGTCGCTGTTCGTGCATAAAGAAACCCATGAACTGCACCCGCGTACCCTTGAGCTGATGGAAGAAGTGGCAAAACGCGTTGAAGTTGACGGCATCCAAGCGTGGTGGGATCTCGATTCCCGCGACATTCTTGGCGATGACGCCGACAGCTACGAGAAAGTGCCTGATACCCTCGACGTCTGGTTTGACTCCGGGTCGACCCACTCTTCCGTGGTTGACGTGCGTCCGGAATTCGCCGGTCACGCCGCCGATATGTATCTGGAAGGTTCTGACCAGCATCGCGGCTGGTTCATGTCCTCGCTGATGATTTCCACGGCGATGAAAGGCAAAGCGCCATATCGTCAGGTACTGACCCACGGCTTCACCGTCGACGGTCAGGGCCGCAAAATGTCCAAGTCTATCGGCAACACCGTTAGCCCGCAGGACGTGATGAACAAGCTCGGCGCCGATATCCTGCGCCTGTGGGTGGCTTCCACCGACTACACCGGCGAAATGGCGGTCTCTGACGAGATCCTCAAACGCGCTGCGGACAGCTATCGTCGTATCCGTAACACCGCGCGCTTCCTGCTGGCGAACCTTAACGGTTTCGATCCGGTGAAAGACATGGTTAAACCGGAAGAGATGGTGGTGCTGGACCGCTGGGCGGTCGGCTGCGCGCAGGCGGCACAGGAAGATATCCTGAAAGCCTACGAATCCTACGACTTCCATGAAGTGGTGCAGCGCCTGATGCGCTTCTGCTCCATCGAGATGGGCTCGTTCTACCTCGACATCATCAAAGACCGCCAGTACACCGCCAAGGCGGACAGCGTGGCGCGTCGCAGCTGTCAGACCGCGCTGTTCCATATCGTGGAAGCGCTGGTGCGCTGGATGGCGCCGATCATGTCCTTCACCGCAGATGAAATCTGGGGCTATCTGCCGGGCGAGCGTGAGAAATATGTCTTCACCGGCGAGTGGTATGAAGGTCTGTTCGGCCTGGCCGACGACGAAGCGATGAACGACGATTTCTGGGATGAGCTGCTGAAGGTGCGTGGCGAAGTCAACAAGGTGATCGAGCAGGCGCGTGCGGATAAGAAAGTCGGCGGCTCGCTGGAAGCGGCAGTCACGCTGTATGCTGATGCCGATCTGGCGGCTAAGCTCAATGCGCTGGGCGATGAATTGCGATTTGTCCTGTTGACCTCCGGGGCGAACGTCGCAGACTATGCGAGCGCGTCCGCTGATGCGCAGCAAAGCGAACTGCTCAAAGGGCTGAAAGTCGCATTGAGTAAAGCTGAAGGTGAGAAATGCCCGCGCTGCTGGCATTACACCACCGATATCGGCAAGGTGGCGGAACACGCGGAAATCTGCGGACGCTGTGTGAGCAACGTCGCCGGTGACGGCGAGCAACGTAAATTCGCCTGATGAGTAAATCGATCTGTTCAACGGGGCTACGCTGGCTGTGGGTGGTCGTAGCCGTGCTGATTATCGATCTGGGCAGCAAATTCCTGATCCTCCAGAACTTCGCTCTGGGGGAGACGGTTCCGCTGTTCCCGTCGCTTAATCTGCATTATGCCCGCAACTATGGCGCGGCCTTTAGCTTCCTCGCCGACAGCGGCGGCTGGCAGCGCTGGTTCTTTTCCGGGATCGCGATCGGCATTTGCGTGGTGCTGACGGTGCTGATGTACCGTTCGAAGGCGACGCAAAAGCTGAACAATATTGCCTACGCGCTGATTATCGGCGGCGCGCTGGGCAACTTGTTCGATCGCCTGTGGCATGGCTTTGTGGTCGATATGATCGACTTCTACGTCGGCGACTGGCATTTTGCCACCTTCAACCTCGCCGATAGCGCGATCTGCATCGGCGCAGCGCTGATTGTGCTGGAAGGCTTCCTGCCGAAACCGACTGTGAAAGAGCAGGCGTAAATCTCAATGCCGGGTGACGTGACGCTTACCCGGCCTACAGAATTTTTGGCTCCCGTAGGCCCGGTAAGCGTAATGCCGCCGGGCACCAGGTGACCTAAACAAGCGAGCAATTTGCATGTCTAAATCCGTACAGAGCAACAGCGCGGTACTGGTGCACTTCACTCTGAAACTGGACGACGGCTCCACTGCCGAGTCCACCCGCAGCAACGGCAAACCGGCGCTGTTTCGCCTCGGCGACACCTCTTTGTCTGAAGGGCTGGAGCAACAGCTTCTCGGTTTGAAAGAGGGGGAGAAAAAGGCCTTTTCGCTGGAGCCTGACGCCGCCTTTGGCGTACCCAGCCCGGACCTGATTCAGTATTTCTCTCGCCGCGAGTTTATCGACGCTGGCGAGCCGGAGATCGGCGCGATTATGCTCTTTACCGCAATGGATGGCAGCGAAATGCCTGGCGTGATCCGCGAAGTGAACGGCGATTCCATCACCGTTGACTTCAACCATCCGCTGGCCGGGCGCACTGTTCATTTTGATATTGAAGTGCTGGAGATCGATCCGGCGCTGGAGGAGTAACATGCAGATCCTGTTGGCTAACCCGCGCGGTTTTTGCGCTGGCGTTGACCGCGCTATCAGCATTGTAGAAAACGCGCTGACGCTGTATGGCGCACCGATCTATGTTCGTCATGAAGTGGTGCACAACCGCTATGTGGTGGATAGCCTGCGCAAGCGTGGCGCCATTTTTATCGAACAGATCAGCGAAGTGCCGGACGGCGCGATCCTGATTTTCTCCGCCCACGGCGTGTCGCAGGCGGTACGCAACGAAGCGAAGAGCCGCGACCTGACGGTGTTCGATGCCACCTGTCCGCTGGTGACCAAAGTCCATATGGAAGTCGCCCGCGCCAGCCGCCGCGGCGAAGAGTCGATTCTGATTGGCCATGCCGGCCATCCGGAAGTCGAAGGCACCATGGGACAGTACAACAACCCGCAAGGGGGGATGTACCTGGTCGAGTCGCCGGAAGACGTGCTGAAGCTGGAAGTGAAAAATGACGCCCGGCTGTCGTTTATGACCCAGACCACGCTCTCCGTCGACGATACCTCGGATGTGATTGACGCCCTGCGCGCGCGTTTTCCGAAAATCGTCGGCCCGCGCAAAGACGACATTTGCTATGCCACCACTAACCGTCAGGAAGCCGTGCGCGCGCTGGCGGAGCAGGCTGACGTAGTGCTGGTGGTCGGGTCGAAAAACTCCTCCAACTCTAACCGCCTCGCCGAGCTGGCGCAGCGGATGGGTAAGGCGGCTTACCTGATTGACGACGCCTCCGATATCCAGGAAGCGTGGGTCAAGGATGCGGCCTGCGTCGGCGTGACGGCGGGCGCGTCGGCGCCGGATATTCTGGTGCAGAACGTCATTACCCGCCTGCAGGAGCTGGGCGGCGGCGAAGCCGTGCCGCTGGAAGGCCGGGAAGAGAATATCGTCTTTGAAGTGCCGAAAGAGCTGCGTGTGGATGTCCGTGAAGTAGAGTAAGTTCTTTCCTCCAGCAGTATGAGAAGATGCCAGACTTAACGTCTGGCATTTTTTTAGGGAGAAACCATGCGCTTACCAATCATTCTTGATACCGATCCGGGCATCGACGATGCCGCCGCCATTGCCGCGGCGCTGTTCGCGCCTGAGCTGGATCTGCAGTTGATGACCACCGTAGCGGGCAATGTCTCGGTGGAGAAGACGACCCGTAACGCGCTGCAATTGCTGCATTTCTGGAATGCCGATGTACCGCTGGCGCAGGGGGCGTCGATGCCGCTGGTGCGTCCGTTGCGCGACGCCGCCTCGGTGCATGGCGAATCCGGCATGGAGGGGTATGACTTTGTTGAGCATCAACGTCAACCGCTGGCGAAGCCGGCCTTCCAGGCGATCCGTGATGCGCTTATGCATGCTGCCGAGCCGATCACCCTGGTGGCGATTGGCCCGCTGACCAATATAGCGCTGCTGCTGACCCAGTACCCGGAATGCGTGTTTAATATTCGCCGGCTGGTGATCATGGGCGGCTCGGCGGGCCGCGGCAACTTCACGCCGAATGCGGAATTCAATATCGCTATCGACCCGGAAGCCGCCGCGAAAGTGTTCCACAGCGGGCTGGAGATTGTGATGTGCGGGCTGGACGTCACCAACCGGGCGCTGCTGGCGGCGGATTATCTGGCGACGCTGCCGACGCTGAACCAGACCGGTAAAATGCTCCATGCGCTGTTTAGCCACTATCGCAGCGGCAGCATGAGCAGCGGTCTGCGCATGCACGACTTGTGCGCTATTGCGTGGCTGGCCCGCCCGGAACTGTTCACTCTCCAGCCGTGCTTTGTGGCGGTGGAGACGCAGGGGACCTGGACCGCCGGCACCACGGTGGTGGATATCGAAGGACGACTGGGCCAGCCGGCGAACGCCCAGGTGGCGCTGGATATCGACGTCGAAGGGTTTCAGCGCTGGGCGGCGGAGGTGATTGCCCTGGCGCCGTGATATATCACTCGATTTTCAAGGAGAGAAGCAATGACCTATGGACAGGCGTATTTGAGCGGCTGGAAAGAGACCTTTAACTTTAGCGGACGCGCCAGTCGACGGCAGTTCTGGACGTTTTTTCTCACCAATGTATTGATCGCCACCGCGCCGCTGGCGGCCTGGTGTCTGGCAACCAGCGTTAACCCTCAATACGGCATCCTCAGTTTTGTTGTCATTCCCTTTGCCGCGCTCTGGCTGCTGTTGATGGCGATCCCCCTGCTGGCTGTAGGCTGCCGGCGGATGCATGATATCGGCCGCTCCGGGATCTGGTTTGTGTTGGGGGTTATCATTCCGTGGTTTGCAATTATTTCGCTGGCTCTGTGCTGCCTGCGCTCAGCGCCGGCACCGTCTCGCTGAGATAATCGATCATCGCCCGCATCCTGGCGGGCATATGCTTATCTCCCGCCCACAGTAGCCACAGGTCGCCTGAGTAGCTGCTGATAAATTCCCACTCGGGCAACACCTGCACGATGTCGCCGTTCGCCAGCGCCTCACGGGCGGTGAACAGCGGCAGGCTGCCGATCCCTAAATGCTGTCTGACCGCGTCGAGGCGTACGGCGGTATGGTTGGCGGCGTACCGCCCGTAGGTTTGCACCGTTTCTGTTTTGCCTTCCCGACGGAACTTCCAGCGAGCATCGGCGGGCGTTTCGCCAAGGCTAATGCAGCTATGCGCGCGCAGATCCTGCGGCGTGTACGGCGTACCGTGCTGCTGTAAATAGGCCTCAGTGGCGCAGATAACGTGCCTGATTGGCATCAGCGGTTTGCCATGCAGGCCGGGGGAGGGGGTATCGGTGATGCGTAGCGCCAGATCAATACCGTCATCGATAAAATCGAGAGGGCGATCTTCCAGCCGCAGGCAGACGTCCACCTGCGGGTAGCGGTGGAAAAACGCCATCATCAGCGGGTGGATCACAAAGCGGCCGACGGCTTTCGGGACGCTGAGCGTCAGCTTTCCCTGGGCGACCGTTTGGCGACTGCCTGCGGAATCCATTGCCTGTCGCGCCGCTTCCAGCATCTGCTGGGCATGCTGATATATCGTTTCCCCGGCATCGCTAAGACGCAGCTTGCGGGTGGTACGCTGCAGCAGTTTGCAGCCCATCTCTCGCTCCAGCCGTGAAACGCTGCGGCTAACGGCTGAAGGGGTAATGCCGTTCTGGCGGGCGACGGCGGAGAAGCTGCCCTGGTCGACTATCTGAACGAAAAGAGCGAGGTCGGGCAGGAGGTTCAGATTCATTTGTGCTCCCGGAGCAAGAGTGCATTGGCGGGTGGTGGGATTATCGCTGTCGGCATTAATAATATACTGGGCGGACAGAGAGGAGAATCACTATGACTGAACGGGTTTATTACACCAGCGATGCTACCGACGGGCGCGCCCAGATCATTGCCTGCACTGCAGAAGCGGATGGCCGTTACGCCATCGAACTGGATCGGACGCTGTTTCACCCGCAAGGGGGCGGTCAACCGGCGGACCGTGGATGGATTGCCGGGCAGGTGGTTGAGACGGTGGTTGTGCGCGGCGAAAGGGTGCTGCATATTCTGTCGCAACCCCTTCCCCTCGGTGAAGTGGAGATGAAAATTGATGCCTCCGCGAGACAGCTGCATGCTCGTCTGCATTCTGCCGGCCACCTGCTTGGCCTGGCGGGCGAACAGCTTGGCTGGCAACCGGTGAAAGCGCACCACTGGCCCGGCGAAGGGCGGATAACCTTTGCCAGCAGGAATAGCGCCGCGCTGCCGGACGCCAGTGCGCTACTGGCGCTAGTGAAGGCATGGCAGGCGCAGGACTTACCGCGTCAGGTGACGTTCGCTGATGGCATGCGCAAGGTGGGATTCGGCGAGCTGCCAGCCTATCCCTGCGGAGGCACCCACGTCGCCCGTCTGGCGGAGCTGGGCGACATTGTCATTAGTCAGATTAAGATGAAGAAGGGGCAGCTGGTGGTCAGCTACACCCTGGCGTAAGCGTTTTATCTCTGCTCAGGATAGGTCTGCTTGCCGTGATAGATACGCTCAGGTCGGCCAACCTTGCCGTAGCTGATTTCCGCTTCCAGAAAGTCGTTCTTCACTCCTTGTTCCAGATAACGGCGAGCGGTGGTTTTGCTGCTGCCGAGGATACGGGCCAGCGAGTCGGCGGTATGCACCACCGTCGGGTCGGCAAACAGCTGGAGCACGCGCTGAAAGGTGCTTTCATCGATCCCGCGCAGTGGTGCGCTGGCGGGTTCCGTTTGTTCCCGGGCCTGAATATTAAACAGCGCGTCGACATGGAGCTGGCTGGCCTGTTCACTGGAGCGCAGCGAGCTTCGATAGCGGGCAAAGCGCTCCAGCGTGTGCTGCAGGCGCTGATAGTGCACCGGCTTAATCAGGTAATCAAACACCCCAAGACGCAGCGCTTCGCTGATGGTTTCCATGTGATTATCCGCGGTAATAAAGATAATCCGTCCCTTGTAATGTGTACTGACTGCATGGCGGATCAGATCGATACCTTTGCCGTCGGGTAAAAAATTATCCAGCAGGATCAGCTGCGGTTGATACAGTCTGAGCTGTTTCCTGGCGCTCTCAAGCTTATCCGCAATACCAATGACGTCGAACCGGGGAAACTGTTTAATGTTATCCACCAGGATCTCCGCCAGCATAGGTTCGTCTTCAACAATAAGAGTAGTGATGCTATCCATGATGTTCATCTCGGGTCAGGGGGATATAAAGCGTAAAAATGGTGCCAAAAGGAATATTATTTTCGACGACGATACTGCCGCCTGCTTGTTCCACGTAGCTGCGTACTAGCCAGAGTCCGATACCATGATCTTTGCTGGCGCTGCTGGTGACGCCGCGCTCGAAGATCCGATCGCGCAGCGCCTCGTCAATGCCGCATCCCTGGTCGGCGATCTCAATGATCACCTCCTGGCCATCACTGTTGATCAGGCATTCGATCTGTTTTGAACCCTGCGGTTGACGCAGGCTGGCATTGTAGGCGTTATCAAGTAGATTCCCCACGATCGAGATCCATTCGTTGTGCGAAAGGGCGGTAGGTAATCTATCAACGAAGCAGGCCGGATCGAAAATCAGCTCAAGTCCAAGCTCTTTGGCCCGGTAATATTTGCCGATCAACAGCCCGGCCAGGTGGTTGTCCTGGAAATTGCGTGCAATAAAATCGATCACCTTCTGGTGACTTTCCGACTGCTGTTGGATCAGTTCCAGCGCTTGGTTATAGCGTTTAAGAAACAGCAGACCGGCGATAGTGGAGATCAGATTGCGATGCTCATGCTGTACGGCGCGCAGGTTATCGGCATATTGTTGTACCTGGCTAAGCTGCAGGCTAAGGGTGTTGATATCGTCTTTGCTGCGAAAGCTGATCACCCAGCCCTGTGGCTCATTGTTTAAGATCACCGCCATCCGGCTGGCGATCACTTTGATCTGATTGAAGGTAACGATCTCGTCTTTTTTATTGGTCTGTGGCGCATCGTAGAAGAAGACCTCCTGCGAGATAACGCTGCTGATCCGTTTGCCGATAAGCGTCGGTTCCGGCTGACTCAAATTGAGCAGGCGACGCGCAGTCTGATTAATCGCAGTGATTTTATAATCGGAGTCGATGGCGATAAGCCCTTCGAACACCGATTCAAACAGCACGCTTTGCTGGATCAACAGCTGTGACAGCTGCTGGGGTTCCATATTGAGCATCTGTTTTTTGATATGCAGTGAGAAGCGGCGGGCGCAAAAGAGCAGAAGCAGTAACATGATGGCCATCGGGATCAGCAGCGAACTTATCTGCAGGCTGAGCCAGTTTTCCAGTTGCTCAATGGTATAGCCTACCGACACAATGCCGATCACCTTGCCGGTTGCGTCCTGAATCGGCGATTTACCGCGCAGCGACGATCCCAGCGAGCCTTTGCGCACTGACACGTAGCTTTTAGCGTTTATCAACGCCTCATCGCTATCGCCGCCTTCCATCGATTTGCCGATTTCATCAGGATTGACGTGATAGAGGCGCTGGCCGCTGGCATCACCGACGGTGATGTAGGTGGCGTCGGAGAACGAACGCATGGGGTCGATAAGGGCTTTGATTCTGGCGAGATCGCGTTTCTGCACTGCCTCCACCAGCTCCGGCATCGCCGAAATCTGCATCGCCTGAATCAGCGCCCGTTGCCCGACCTGATAATGCAGACGCTCCTCGGTAATGTCTGTCAGATACCATGACATCGCCAGCATGACGATCGTCGAGGTGAATAAGATCAGCAGGAAGATGCGATTCTGAAACGATCGCCTGGCAAACCAGTGGGTGATTTTTCGGGTATACATTGGGTAGATAGACATTAAATTGTTATTCTCCCCGTTTTGCGCCCCCGGCGCCGACAGGTGGAGCACAGAACAGAAAATTTCAGACATGTGCCCGGCCCCGTCATGCCAAGAGTGGGTATCAAATCAGCCCGGAGGTGGGGCGACAGCCACACCTCCGGGAAGGATGTCGGCCTACATCGCCAGCACGTACTTGAGCATCACCCCGGCGGCGATCGCCGAGCCGATCACCCCCGCCACGTTCGGGCCCATCGCGTGCATCAGCAGGAAGTTCTGCCCGTCCGCTTCCAGACCCACCTTGTTCGACACCCGCGCCGCCATCGGCACCGCCGACACCCCCGCCGAGCCGATCAGCGGGTTGATTTTGTGCCGGCTGAACACGTTCATCAGCTTCGCCATCAGCACCCCGGCGGCGGTCCCCACGCAGAAGGCGATCACCCCCAGCACCAGGATCCCCAGCGTCTGCGGCTGCAGGAACTTGTCCGCCACCAGCTTGGCCCCCACCGACAGCCCGAGGAAGATGGTGACGATGTTGATCAGCGCGTTCTGCACCGTATCGCTCAGCCGCTCCACCACGCCGCTCTCGCGCATCAGGTTGCCGAAGCAGAACATCCCCAGCAGCGGCGCGGCGTCCGGCAGCAGGAGCGCCACCAGCAGCAACAGCACCGCCGGGAAGAGGATCTTCTCCCGCTTACTCACCGTGCGCAGCTGCACCATGCGGATCTTCCGCTCCTTATCCGTGGTCAGCGCCTTCATGATCGGCGGCTGGATCAGCGGCACCAGCGCCATATAGGAGTACGCCGCCACCGCGATGGCCCCCAGCAGCTCCGGCGCCAGCTTGCCCGACAGGTAAATCGCCGTCGGGCCGTCGGCGCCGCCGATGATGCCGATGGCCGCCGCCTGCGGCAGGGTGAAGCTGATGATGCCGAAGTAGTTCAGCGTCAGCGCCCCGAGCACGGTGGCGAAGATCCCGAACTGCGCCGCCGCCCCCAGCAGCAGGGTGCGCGGGTTAGCCAGCAGCGGGCCGAAATCGGTCATCGCTCCGACGCCCATAAAGATGACCAGCGGCGCGATGCCCGAGCCAATCGCCACCTTATAGAAGATGGCCAGCACCCCGGCGGAGTAGCCCATGTCCACCGCGAGGCTCTCCATCTGCCCCTGCACCGACGGCAGGGCCAGGGCCAGCGCCGCCTTAATGGCGTGGACGTCCGGCGCGCAGTGGAGCTTCGCGGCAATCACCGCCAGCTGCGCCGGGTCGTGGTGGGCCAGCAGGCTCTCCAGGGCGGTGAGCGCCAGCCCGGCCTCCGGAATATTGGAGAGCAGGCCGCCGAAGCCAATCGGCAGCAGCAGTAACGGCTCGAACTTCTTCGCAATCGCCAGCCAGAGCAGCAGCAGGCTGACCAGCAGCATCACCGCCTGGCCGGCGCCGAGGTGCATCAGCCCCATGCCCTGGATCAGGGCGTTCAGACTTTCCATTTCCGCTCCTCGTCCTTACGCCAGAGTCATCAGGGTGTCGCCGACCGCCACCGCGTCACCGGCTTTCACCGCGATACCGCGCACGGTCCCGGCCTGCGCGGCGCGGATTTCGGTTTCCATCTTCATGGCTTCCAGAATCAGCAGCACTTCGCCTGCGGCCACCGTCTGGCCTTCGCTGGCCAGCACCTTCCAGATAGTGCCCGCCAGCGGGGCGGTCACCGGGGTACCGGCGCCGGCCGGGGCGGCAGCGGCGGGTGCAGAGGCAGGAGCAGGAGCAGGAGCCGGAGCAGCCGCCGTCAGCTGGCTGACGTCACCGCCGTCGCTGACTTTGACCACAAAGGCTTTGCCTTCCACCTCCACGGTGTAGACGCCGGAGGCGGCAGGTTTTTCTGCTTTTGCCACTGGCTGCGCGGCTTCCGCCTGCGGTACCGGCTCAAAGGCCGCCGGGTTGTGGCGGTTTTCGAGGAACTTCAGGCCGGGTTGCGGGAACAGCGCCACGGTGAGCACGTCGTCGATGGCGTTTTCGGCAAGCGTGATGCCCTTCTCCTGTGCCTGGCGTTTCACATCCGCTTCCAGCTGCGCCAGCTCCGGCTTCAGCAGGTCGGCCGGGCGGCAGGTCACCGGGTCGGCGCCGTCGAGCACCCGCGCCTGCAGGGCGGCGTTCACCGGGGCCGGGGTGCGGCCGTACTCGCCTTTCAGGATACCGGCGGTCTCCTTCGCGATGGTTTTGTAGCGCTCGCCGCCCAGCACGTTGAGCACCGCCTGGGTGCCGACAATCTGCGAGGTCGGGGTCACCAGCGGGATGAAGCCGAGGTCCTCGCGCACGCGGGGGATTTCCGCCAGTACTTCATCCAGACGGTGGGCGGCGCTCTGCTGCTTCAGCTGGCCTTCAAGGTTGGTGAGCATCCCGCCCGGCACCTGGGCGACGAGGATACGGCTGTCGGTGCCCTTCAGCTGGCCTTCGAAGGCGTGGTATTTTTTGCGCACCTCGCGGAAGTAGGCGGCGATGCTCTCCAGCCTGTGGATATCGAGGCCGGTGTCGTACGGCGTGCCGGCGAGGGTGGCCACCAGCGCTTCGGTGGCCGGGTGGCCATAGGTGGCGCTCATGGACGAAATCGCCGTATCCACGCCGTCGACCCCGGCTTCAATGGCCTTCAGCAGCGCCATCTCCGCCATCCCGGTGGTGGCGTGGCAGTGCAGGTGCAGGGTGACGTCATAGCGCTTCTTGATTTCGCTGACCAGCTCAAAGGCGGCATGCGGCGTCAGAATGCCGGACATGTCCTTGATGGCGACGGAGTCAACGCCGGTCTCCAGCAGCTGTTCGGTGAGGTCGAGCCAGGTCTGCAGGGTGTGCGCCGGGCTGGTGGTGTACGAAAGCGTACCCTGGGCGTGGGCGCCGTGGCGGCGGACCGCCTGCAGGGCGGGCTGCATGTTGCGCGGGTCGTTCATGGCATCGAAGACGCGGAAGACGTCCATGCCGTTTTTGACGGCGCGCTCGACGAAGCGCTCCACCACGTCGTCGGCGTAGTGGCGGTAGCCGAGCAGGTTCTGGCCGCGGAGCAGCATCTGCAGCGGGGTCTTGGGCATCGCCTTTTTCAGCTCGCGCAGGCGGACCCACGGGTCCTCGCCGAGGAAGCGGATGCAGGCGTCAAAGGTGGCGCCGCCCCAGCACTCCAGCGAGCGGTAGCCGACGTCGTCCAGCTGAGCGGCAACGGGCAGCATATCGTCGAGACGCAGACGGGTGGCGAACAGGGACTGGTGGGCGTCGCGCAGGACGACATCGGTAATGGCAACGGTCATGAATTCCTCCGTGAATTAAGGGTGAAGACGGCGATGGTGGTGAATGGCGGCGACAATCGCCGGCTTCAGGCGGGCGAAATCGTCGGCGGGCGCGACGGCGGCCGGCGCCGGTTTGGGGGCGGCAGGCGGCTCAGGAAACAGGCGGTTGACGGCGAGGGACATTCCCCGGATGGCGAAAATGAGCAGCAGCAGGAACACCAGCACAAAGCCCATGCCGAGACACATCAGGGTGAAGCCTTCGCCTAACAGGACGGCATTGTCAGTCATTTATACATCTCAAATAGGGGCACGATGACGCGCTGTCTGACAAGGTTTCTGGCTAAGGAGCAGGGTGGATTTCCCTCTGCCGCTCCCGGCATGGGACCCTGATTCGTTCTTCACCTGTCAGTTCAACGTGCCATCGTGCGTATGGGTTAAATCATCATGCCGAACACGATGCTGGCGATGACCAGCACAATACCGCCGCCCAAACGGGAGGAGATTTGCGCATAAGAGATAAGGTTCATACGGTTACAGGCAGAGAGAACTTCCAGGTCGCCGGAGCCGCCGCGGTTGGCCATACACAGGCCTGCAGTGATGGCCGATTCTATTGGGAAGAAGCCCATCAGCCAGCCACCGATCGCCGCGCCGAGCACCGCACCGATAACGATAATGGCGGCGATAACAACGTTAGCGAAGGTGATGGCGTTGATAATTTCCTGTAGGTCGGTGTAGCAGACGCCGACCCCGACCATCAGCACCCACAGCAGCTGTTTGGAGAAGAAATCAGACAAGCGTTTAGCACCGGCTTTGATTTCCGGTGAGCACAGCCCGGAGGCGTTCAGCGCGGCGACGATCAGCACCATCCACGCGAAATAGTGAATAGCCACACCGCCAATGCTGGGCAGAATTTTCTTCGCCACGACGTAGGCCAGCAGGAAGCAGGTAGTGGACAGCACCAGACCGACGGCGGTTTCGCGATGGGTGATTTGTCCCGCTTTCTCATCTTCTTCCACTTTGAACGAGGCTTTACGCACCAGTTCCCCTTCGCCGCTCAGCCAGGTGTGTTTTTTGCCGATGATATCGAGGACGGCGGCAAAGACGATGGCGAAGATGTTAGCGATGGTCAGAATAGCGATAGCGGTTGAGTAATACTCTTCGCGAGAACGACCGGTGACGGAGTGGTAAATCTCCGACAAGGGGACCGCGCCCGCGCCGTTGCCGCCGCCCATGATCGGCAGGACGTACAGCATCATGATGCGATCCACTGGAATACCGAACACCAGGCCGATAGCGATGCCAAAAATAGACGCGCCGACAATGCCCATCAGGATAGTTGGAATATAGCCGAGCAGTGATTTCAGCAGCAGGCGGCGGTTTACCGACAGAATTGCTCCGGTAATTAATACCGCGATGAATAAGTTAAGGAAGTTACTCTTATCCATAACGTTGCTGATAGCATCGATTTCTTTCTGCGTAAAAATACCGGCATAGACAAAATAAGCCGCCACCAGGAAAATCATCACCGGAGCGCCACCGATATATTTGTTGAATATTGGCAGGCGCTTGCCAATTTCCCCGAATATAGCGCCGATAATAAACATGATGGCAAAGCCGCCGACGATATCGGTGGGTAATGCGTTATAAAAATGTGAAAGTAATAGTGTAATTAACGCAAATGCGTAAAGGGGGAGCGGCATGCCGAAGATTTTAAATCCCAGCAGATCGCTAACGCCCTTTTTCTCCGTCGCCGGAGCCTGACTCATGTTAGTCATAAACGTTACCCTGTTTATTGATGGAGTAGTAAGACCGGCGCATAGTAATAAATAGACCCAGGGGTAAGGTGTGATTATCTTCACTGAATACTCGTGTTTTTTATTAATTTAATTGTTTTTATGATTCTGAATTAATTAACAACATAAAAACCATAAAGCCAATTAAGCCACGAGAAAAACTGTGACTTAAATACAAGAATCCATAGCCGAACGCTGGCGAAATACAGTTCGTTTTGAAATGACGAAGCGCTAAAAAATGACACTGATATTAAAACGCGTTCAGCTATTAAAAGATAAACCGCGGCGAGAGGCGATCGATCGGTTTCTCCGCCAGCATCAACTGTCGTTAGAGGCCGACTGCGAAATGGCGATTATCGCCGAGTATCAGCAGCGGCTGGTCGGCTGCGGTGCTATCGCCGGCAATGTGCTGAAATGCATCGCCATCGATCCCTCGCTGCAGGGGGAGGGGCTGAGCCTTAAATTACTGACCGAGCTCCTGACGCTGGCCTATGAGCTGGGGCGCAGCGAACTGTTTTTGTTCACTAAACCTTGCAATGCCGCGTTATTTTCCGGCGCCGGCTTCTGGCCGATAGCCCAGGCGGGCGACCGCGCCGTGCTAATGGAAAATAGCCGCGAACGGCTGACTCGTTACTGCCGACAGCTGGCGATGTACCGTCAGCCGGGAAGAAAAATCGGCGCTATCGTGATGAATGCCAATCCCTTCACCCTCGGCCACCGCTGGTTGGTAGAACAGGCGGCCAGCCAGTGCGACTGGCTGCATCTGTTTGTGGTCAAAGAAGATGCGTCCTGCTTTTCCTATCACGATCGCTTCAAACTCATTGAACAGGGGATTACCGGCATCGATAAGGTGACGCTGCATCCCGGTTCGGCGTATCTGATCTCGCGGGCGACGTTCCCCGGCTATTTCCTGAAAGAGCAGGGGGTGGTTGATGACTGCCACAGCCAGATTGACCTGCAGCTCTTCCGCGAGCGCCTGGCCCCGGCGCTGCAGATTACCCAACGCTTTGTCGGCACCGAGCCGCTGTGTCCCCTGACCCGTAATTACAACCAGCGCATGAAGTCACTACTGGAAGCGCCAGGCGACGCGCCGCCCATTGAAGTAGTTGAGCTTGCGCGAATCGAAAAAAATGGTGGACCCGTGTCGGCCTCCCGAGTGCGCGAACTCTATCGACAGCGCAACTGGCAGGCGGTCGCGGCGCTGGTGCCGCCGGGGACCCTCTCTTTTCTGATGCAACTGGCGGAGAGCGAACATCAAACCGCCTGATTTTTATGCCCTAACTAAGGATTTTCCCCTATGGAAATGAAGATTGACGCCCTGGCCGGCACGCTGGAGTCCAGCGATGTGATGGTCAGGATTGGACCGGCGGCGCAGCCGGGCATTCAGCTGGAAATCGACAGCATTGTGAAACAACAGTTTGGCGCTGCGATTGAGCAGGTAGTGAGAGAAACGCTGGCTCAGCTTGGCGTGAAACAGGCCAACGTGGTGGTCGATGATAAAGGCGCGCTGGAATGTGTTTTGCGAGCTCGCGTACAGGCCGCGGCGCTGCGCGCGGCGCAACAGACCCAATTACAATGGAGCCAGCTATGAAACCACGTCGCAGTATGTTGTTCATCCCTGGCGCCAATGCCGCCATGTTAAGCACGTCATTCGTCTACGGCGCTGATGCGGTGATGTTCGACCTGGAAGATGCCGTTTCGCTGCGCGAGAAAGATACCGCTCGTCTGCTGGTGTATCAGGCGCTGCAGCATCCACTGTATCAGGATATCGAAACCGTGGTGCGCATTAACCCGCTGAATACGCCGTTCGGTCTTGCCGACCTTGAAGCGGTAGTCCGCGCGGGCGTGGATATGGTGCGTCTGCCGAAAACCGACAGCAAAGAAGATATCCATGAGCTGGAAGCGCATGTTGAGCGGATTGAACGCGAGTGCGGCCGGGAAGTGGGCAGCACCAAGTTAATGGCGGCGATCGAGTCGGCGCTGGGCGTGGTGAACGCGGTGGAAATCGCCCGTGCCAGCCCGCGTCTGGCGGCGATCGCGCTGGCGGCCTTCGATTACGTGATGGATATGGGCACCTCCCGCGGCGACGGTACTGAACTGTTCTACGCCCGCTGCGCTGTACTGCATGCCGCCCGCGTTGCCGGCATCGCCGCCTATGACGTGGTGTGGTCGGATATCAATAATGAAGAGGGCTTCCTGGCGGAAGCGAATCTGGCCAAAAACCTCGGCTTTAACGGCAAATCGTTGGTTAACCCACGACAAATTGAACTCCTGCATCAGGTCTATGCCCCAACGCGCAAAGAGGTCGATCACGCGCTGGAAGTGATTGCCGCGACGGAAGAAGCCGAAACGCGAGGTCTGGGTGTGGTATCGCTGAACGGCAAGATGATCGATGGACCGATTATCGACCATGCTCGCAAAGTGGTGGCGCTCTCGGCTTCCGGTATTCGTGATTAAGGGGAATAAGATGAAAGAGACAGTAGCAATGCTTAATCAGCAGTACGTGATGCCGAATGGACTGACACCTTATGCCGGCGTAACGGCGAAAAGTCCCTGGCTGGCGAGTGAGAGCGAAAAGCGCCAGCGCAAAATCTGCGATTCGCTGGAAACGGCAATCCGTCGCTCCAGCCTGCAAAACGGCATGACCATCTCGTTTCACCACGCGTTTCGCGGCGGTGACAAAGTCGTCAATATGGTAGTGGCGAAGCTGGCGGAAATGGGTTTTCGCGATCTCACCCTGGCATCCAGTTCGCTGATCGACGCCCACTGGCCGCTGATCGAGCATATTAAAAATGGCGTGATCCGCCAGATCTACACCTCCGGCCTGCGCGGCAAGTTGGGCGAGGAGATCTCCGCCGGTTTAATGGAAAACCCGGTGCAGATCCACTCCCACGGCGGTCGCGTACAGCTGATTCAAAGCGGCGAGCTGTCGATTGATGTCGCGTTTCTCGGCGTTCCTTGCTGCGATGAGTTTGGCAACGCCAACGGCTTTAGCGGTAAATCACGCTGCGGTTCGCTGGGCTACGCGCGCGTCGATGCCGAGCACGCTAAATGCGTGGTGCTGCTGACCGAAGAGTGGGTGGATTATCCTAACTATCCGGCCAGTATTGCCCAGGATCAGGTGGATCTGATAGTCCAGGTAGATGAAGTCGGCGATCCGCAAAAAATTACCGCGGGTGCCATCCGTCTGACCAGCAACCCGCGCGAGCTGCTGATTGCCCGCCAGGCGGCGAAAGTCGTTGAGCACTCCGGTTACTTTAAAGAGGGTTTCTCGCTGCAGACCGGTACCGGCGGCGCCTCGCTGGCAGTAACTCGCTTCCTTGAAGATAAAATGCGCCGTAACGGCATTACCGCCAGCTTCGGCCTCGGCGGTATCACCGGGACGATGGTCGATTTGCACGAAAAAGGGTTGATCAAAACGCTGCTCGATACCCAGTCCTTCGATGGCGACGCGGCGCGTTCGCTGGCGCAGAACCCGAACCATGTCGAGATCTCCACCAATCAGTATGCCAGCCCGGGCTCCAAAGGCGCCTCCTGCGAGCGCTTAAACGTGGTGATGCTCAGCGCGCTGGAAATTGATATCGACTTTAACGTTAACGTGATGACCGGTTCTAACGGTGTGCTGCGCGGGGCGTCCGGTGGCCATAGCGATACCGCCGCCGGTGCGGATTTGACCATTATTACCGCGCCGTTAGTTCGCGGCCGTATTCCCTGCGTCGTGGAAAAGGTGCTGACCCGCGTCACGCCGGGGGCCAGCGTGGATGTGCTGGTCACTGACCACGGCATTGCGGTCAACCCGGCACGTCAGGACCTGATCGACAATTTGCGCAGCGCAGGCATTCCGCTGATGACCATTGAGGAACTGCAGCAGCGTGCTGAGCTGTTGACTGGCAAGCCGCAGCCGATCGAATTCACCGATCGGGTGGTGGCGGTGGTGCGCTATCGCGACGGTTCGGTCATCGATGTGATTCATCAGGTGAAAAACAGCGACTAAACGCAGAGGGGAAAGGCCATGAGCGACGTGTTAATTAATCCTGCGCGTGTGCGGCGCGTGAAGCCACTGAGTGCCGAAGAGGTGGTCAGCGCGGTAGAGCGCGCGCTGTTGACCGAAGTTCGCCTGACCCCAAAGCCCGGGTTGGTGGATATTCGTAACGCTGGCGCGCACTGGGATATGGATCTGGCCTCGTTTGAGGCCAGCACCGCGGTGGTGGCTCCGTGGATGGAGAAATTTTTCATCATGGGCCACGATACTGCGGCGGTCGCGCCGGAGCATGTATTGATGATGCTGCGCCCGGTAGGGATGGCCTGTGAGAACGATATGCTGGAGGCCACCGGCGGGGTGAATACCCATCGCGGGGCGATCTTCGCTTTTGGCCTGCTCAGCGCGGCGGCGGGCAGGCTGGTGTCGAAAGGTGAGCCGATAGAGCAGCACCGGCTTTGCGACCAGGTGGCGCGCTTCTGTCGCGGCATGGTTATGCAGGAGTTGTCTTCTGCTGGCGGGGAACGGCTCAGTAAAGGCGAGGCTCATTTTCTACGCTATGGTCTCTCCGGGGCCCGCGGCGAGGCGGAGAGCGGTTTCCTGACGGTGCGTACCCAGGCCATGCCAGTCTTTACCCGCATGATGGAAGAGACCGGCGACAGTAATCTGGCGCTACTGCAAACCCTGCTGCATCTGATGGCGTGGAATGATGACACCAACCTGGTCTCGCGCGGCGGGCTTGCCGGGCTGAACTTTGTCCAGCAGGAGGCGCAGCGACTGCTGTGGCAGGGCGGCGTGCTGGCGGACGGCGGGCTGGAGGCGCTGCGACAGTTTGACGATGAGCTGATTGCCCGCCATCTCAGCCCTGGCGGCAGCGCCGATCTGTTGGCGGTGACCTGGTTTTTATCCGCGTTTCCCGCCGGCGCGCTTTTCCCGCTGTAACCCACTGCAAAACCGCCTTCGCACGCACTGTACGGGCGAAGGCACCATCATTAGCCTTCCCGGTTGTCATCCGGTAAACACGGAATCGCGGCACAATCGTATAGTTTTTACTGATATCGTCCGCCGTTTGTCATAAATTTCTAATTATCGGCGTTTTTGAGTAGCGGCCCGCTGACGGGCTGGTTACTCTGAAAACAATTTACGTAATGTTAACAAAAGAGAATAGCTATGCATGATGCACAAATCCGCGTGGCCATCGCCGGCGCGGGCGGCCGGATGGGACGCCAGTTAATTCAGGCTGCATTGCAGATGGAAGGCGTGGCGCTGGGCGCGGCGCTGGAGCGCGAAGGGTCAAGCCTGGTGGGCAGCGACGCCGGCGAGCTGGCGGGCGCCGGCAAAGCGGGCGTCGCGGTGCAGAGCAGCCTGGCGGCGGTAAAAGATGATTTCGACGTGTTGATCGATTTTACCCGCCCGGAAGGCACGCTGAACCATCTGGCGTTTTGCCGCGAGCACGGCAAAGGGATGGTCATCGGCACCACCGGTTTTGACGACGCTGGCAAACAGGCGATTCGCGATGCCGCGCAGGACATTGCCATTGTCTTCGCCGCTAACTTTAGCGTTGGCGTCAACGTCCTGTTGAAGCTGCTGGAGAAGGCGGCAAAGGTGATGGGCGACTATACCGACATCGAAATTATCGAAGCGCACCACCGGCATAAAGTGGATGCGCCGTCAGGCACCGCGCTGGCGATGGGCGAAGCGATCGCCGGGGCATTGAACAAAGATCTCAAGGACTGCGCGGTCTACAGTCGTGAAGGCTACACTGGCGAACGCGTCCCGGGCACCATCGGCTTCGCGACCGTTCGCGCGGGGGATATCGTCGGGGAGCATACGGCAATGTTTGCTGACATCGGTGAGCGTATTGAAATCACCCATAAAGCGTCCAGCCGCATGACCTTTGCAAATGGCGCTGTTCGTTCAGCATTGTGGCTGAAAGGCAAGAAAAATGGCCTGTTTGATATGCGTGATGTGCTGGATCTGAATAGTTTATAACGATTATTACCCATCGTAATGTGGTTATTGCTATCAATAAGTTATTGATGCAGAGGGCAATATTTTGTTGCCCTTTTTTATTTTTGCGAATTATGGCGTATGTTTTAAGTGTAATGCGTAAAAAATACAATATTAGCGTGTTTTTTAGTGAATGAAATGTAAATTTTGACCATTTGGTCCACTTTTTTGCCGAGCATCGCTCTGTTTTACACTCTTCCACATCCGCAAGCGTTTTCTCAGCCAGGTTTGTTGATCTTTTTGGCGTAAAAATCACGGGTTACGCACCAGTGGCGTAAAATGACATTAAAAATCTCCGCTTTAAGTTGACTTTTATCCGACATCTCTCCAGAATGCCGCCGTTTGCCAAAAATCTGCGGGCAACAGATTTGCATTGATTCAGATCGTGTTTATGAATTAATATGCAAATAAAGTGAGTGGATATTCTCTGGAGGATGTTTTGATTAAGTCAGCGCTATTGGTTCTGGAAGACGGAACCCAGTTTCACGGTCGGGCCATCGGGGCAACCGGCACGGCGGTTGGGGAAGTCGTTTTCAATACTTCAATGACCGGTTATCAAGAAATCCTCACTGATCCTTCCTATTCCCGCCAAATCGTCACTCTTACTTATCCTCATATTGGTAATGTCGGCACCAACGCCGCCGATGAAGAATCTTCTCAGGTACATGCGCAGGGTCTGGTTATTCGCGACCTGCCGCTGATTGCCAGCAACTTCCGCAGTACTGAAGACCTCTCTTCTTATCTGAAGCGCCATAACATCGTGGCGATTGCCGATATCGATACCCGCAAGCTGACGCGTCTGCTGCGTGAGAAAGGGGCGCAGAACGGCTGCATCATCGCGGGCGACAGCCCGGATGCCCAGCTGGCGCTGGAAAAAGCGAAAGCGTTCCCGGGCCTGAACGGCATGGACTTGGCGAAGGAAGTGACCACCGCAGAAACCTATAGCTGGACGCAAGGTAGCTGGACCCTGGCGGGCGACCTGCCGGAAGCGAAAGCGGAAAGCGAGCTGCCGTTCCACGTTGTGGCATATGACTTCGGCGCGAAACGCAACATCCTGCGAATGCTGGTTGACCGCGGCTGCCGCCTGACGGTGGTGCCGGCGAAGGCCTCCGCCGCGGACGTGCTGGCGCTCAATCCGGACGGTATCTTCCTCTCCAACGGCCCTGGCGACCCGGCGCCGTGCGATTACGCTATCGAGGCGATTGAAAAATTCCTTGAGACCGATATTCCGGTATTCGGCATCTGCCTTGGCCATCAGCTACTGGCGCTGGCGAGCGGTGCCAAGACCATTAAGATGAAGTTCGGCCACCACGGCGGCAACCACCCGGTGAAAGATATTGATAACAACGTGGTGATGATCACTGCCCAGAACCACGGTTTCGCCGTAGATGAGGCGACGCTGCCGGCCAACCTGCGCGTGACCCATAAGTCGCTGTTCGATGGCACCCTGCAGGGGATCCATCGTACCGACAAACCGGCGTTCAGCTTCCAGGGGCACCCTGAAGCGAGCCCGGGGCCGCACGATGCCGCGCCGCTGTTCGACCACTTTATCGAGTTAATTGAGCTCTACCGTCAGTCCGCGAAATAATCAGGAGTAAAAGAGCAATGCCAAAACGTACAGACATAAAAAGTATCCTGATTCTGGGCGCGGGCCCGATTGTTATCGGTCAGGCGTGTGAGTTTGACTACTCCGGCGCCCAGGCCTGTAAAGCGCTGCGCGAAGAGGGCTACCGCGTTATCCTGGTGAACTCTAACCCGGCGACCATCATGACCGACCCGGAAATGGCCGATGCCACCTACATCGAGCCGATTCACTGGGAAGTGGTGCGTAAAATCATCGAAAAAGAGCGCCCGGATGCGGTGCTGCCGACCATGGGCGGCCAGACGGCGCTGAACTGCGCGCTCGAGCTGGAGCGTCAGGGGGTCCTGGCTGAATTCGGCGTGACCATGATTGGCGCCACCGCCGATGCGATTGATAAAGCCGAAGACCGTCGCCGTTTCGATATCGCAATGAAAAAAATCGGCCTCGACACCGCGCGCTCTGGTATCGCCCACACGATGGAAGAGGCGCTGGCGGTTGCCGCCGACGTTGGTTTCCCGTGCATCATCCGTCCGTCCTTCACCATGGGCGGCACCGGCGGCGGTATCGCCTATAACCGCGAAGAGTTCGAAGAAATTTGTGAACGCGGCCTGGATCTCTCTCCGACCAACGAACTGCTGATCGATGAATCGCTGATCGGCTGGAAAGAGTACGAGATGGAAGTGGTGCGCGATAAGAACGATAACTGCATCATCGTCTGCTCCATCGAAAACTTCGACGCCATGGGGATCCACACCGGTGACTCCATCACCGTTGCCCCGGCGCAGACCCTGACCGACAAAGAGTACCAGATCATGCGTAACGCCTCGATGGCGGTGCTGCGTGAAATCGGCGTCGAAACCGGCGGCTCTAACGTGCAGTTCGCGGTCAACCCGAAAAACGGTCGCCTGATCGTTATCGAAATGAACCCGCGCGTCTCCCGCTCCTCGGCGCTGGCCTCTAAGGCCACCGGCTTCCCGATTGCTAAAGTGGCAGCCAAGCTGGCGGTAGGTTATACCCTTGACGAGCTGATGAACGACATCACCGGCGGCCGCACCCCGGCTTCCTTTGAACCGTCCATTGACTACGTGGTCACTAAAATCCCACGCTTTAACTTCGAAAAATTCGCCGGCGCCAACGACCGTCTGACCACCCAGATGAAGTCTGTCGGCGAAGTGATGGCGATTGGCCGTACCCAGCAGGAATCCTTGCAGAAAGCGCTGCGCGGTCTGGAAGTGGGCGCTACCGGCTTCGACCCGAAAGTGAGCCTCGACGACCCGGAAGCGCTGACCAAAATCCGCCGCGAGCTGAAAGATGCCGGCGCTGAGCGTATCTGGTATATCGCTGACGCGTTCCGCGCGGGCCTCTCGGTTGACGGCGTCTTCAACCTGACCAACATCGACCGCTGGTTCCTGGTACAGATTGAAGAGCTGGTCCGTCTGGAAGAGAAAGTGGCGGAAGTGGGCATCAACGGCCTCGACGCTGACTTCCTGCGCACCCTGAAGCGTAAAGGCTTTGCCGATGCGCGTCTGGCGAAGCTGGCGGGCGTGCGGGAAGCGGAAATCCGCAAGCTGCGCGACCAGTATGACCTGCACCCGGTCTACAAGCGCGTGGACACCTGCGCTGCGGAATTTGCTACCGATACCGCCTACATGTACTCCACTTATGAAGAAGAGTGTGAGTCCAACCCGTCCGTTGACCGCGATAAAATCATGGTCCTCGGCGGCGGCCCGAACCGTATCGGTCAGGGTATCGAATTCGACTACTGCTGCGTACACGCCTCGCTGGCGCTGCGCGAGGACGGTTACGAGACCATCATGGTCAACTGTAACCCGGAAACCGTCTCTACCGACTACGACACCTCCGACCGTCTGTATTTTGAGCCGGTGACCCTGGAAGACGTGCTGGAAATCGTGCGCATCGAGAAGCCAAAAGGCGTTATCGTCCAGTACGGCGGCCAGACCCCGCTGAAACTGGCTCGTGCCCTGGAAGCTGCCGGCGTGCCGGTTATCGGTACCAGTCCGGACGCTATCGACCGGGCGGAAGACCGTGAGCGCTTCCAGCACGCGGTTGACCGTCTGAAGCTGAAGCAGCCGGCGAACGCCACCGTCACCGCCATTGAGCAGGCGGTAGAGAAAGCGAAAGAGATTGGCTACCCGCTGGTGGTGCGTCCGTCTTATGTGCTCGGCGGCCGGGCGATGGAGATCGTCTATGACGAGCAGGATCTGCGCCGCTACTTCCAGACCGCGGTCAGCGTCTCCAACGACGCGCCGGTGCTGCTGGATCGCTTCCTCGACGATGCGATTGAAGTGGATGTCGATGCCATCTGCGATGGCGAAATGGTGCTGATTGGCGGCATCATGGAGCATATCGAGCAGGCAGGCGTCCACTCCGGCGACTCCGCCTGTTCCCTGCCGGCCTACACCCTGAGCAAAGAGATTCAGGATGTAATGCGCGAGCAGGTGCAGAAGCTGGCCTTCGAGCTGCAGGTTCGCGGCCTGATGAACGTCCAGTTCGCGGTGAAAGATAACGAAGTTTATCTGATTGAGGTCAACCCGCGTGCGGCGCGTACCGTACCGTTCGTCTCCAAAGCCACCGGCGTCCCGCTGGCGAAAGTGGCGGCGCGCGTGATGGCCGGTAAGACTCTTGCGCAGCAGGGCGTGACCAAAGAGATCATCCCGCCGTACTACTCGGTGAAAGAGGTGGTCCTGCCGTTCAATAAATTCCCGGGCGTTGACCCGCTGTTAGGGCCAGAAATGCGCTCCACCGGGGAAGTGATGGGCGTCGGCCGCACCTTTGCCGAAGCGTTCGCCAAAGCGCAGCTGGGCAGCAACTCGACCATGAAGAAACAGGGTCGCGCGCTGCTCTCCGTCCGCGAAGGCGATAAAGAGCGCGTGGTTGACCTGGCGGCGAAGCTGCTGAAGTTTGGCTTCGAGCTGGATGCGACTCACGGTACGGCGATTGTGCTGGGTGAAGCGGGCATTAACCCGCGTCTGGTGAACAAGGTGCATGAAGGTCGTCCGCACATTCAGGACCGCATCAAGAATGGCGAATATACCTACATCATCAACACCACCGCAGGTCGCCAGGCGATTGAAGACTCCAAGCTGATTCGCCGCAGCGCGCTGCAGTACAAAGTGCATTACGACACCACCCTGAACGGCGGCTTTGCCACCGCGATGGCGCTGAACGCTGACGCCACCGAGAAGGTGATTTCGGTTCAGGAAATGCACGCGCAAATCACTAAATAAGCTTCCCGGCCTGGCCGGATAGCAACAATCCTGGGCTGACGACATCGTCAGCCTATTTTTTTGGGCCGCAGCCATCTTCAGAGAGTTCTGCTTTTAACCCCCTGTCGGGTCAGGCTAACTATAGTTAGCACCATAACGATACCTATTGATGAAAAGACAGGAGGATACAATGCGGAACAATATTCTGGTGGCATCCGCACTGGCAGCGACGGCAATCATGTTCGTGGCCGGCTGCTCATCGAATCAGTCGATCAAAACCACCGACGGCAAGACCATTGTCACCAGCGGCAAACCGCAGGTGGATGATGACACCGGCCTTGTCTCATACAAAAATGCCGAAACCGGCCGCGTGGAGCAGATTAACCGCGACCAGGTGAAGTCCATGGACGAGCTGGATAACTAAGGCCTGACGTTAACCCTCAGGGCGCGCGTTGCGTAAGCCATCGCGACATAAATCACAGTTATCATTGTAAGCGGTTCGCTTAACTGTCTACACTCTTGCTGATTACGACAAGAGCAAACGCAGGCCAATCAATGATTCTGATAATTTATGCGCATCCTTATCCGCAGCATTCTCATGCGAATAAGCGAATGCTTGAACAGGCAGGGACGCTTGAAGGCGTAGAGATACGCTCCCTCTATCAACTCTATCCCGACTTTAATATCGATGTCGCCGCCGAGCAGGCGGCGCTGGCCCGTGCCGATCTGGTTATCTGGCAGCATCCTATGCAGTGGTATAGCGTACCGCCGCTGCTCAAGCTGTGGATGGACAAGGTGCTGTCGCACGGCTGGGCCTATGGTCACAACGGTATTGCCCTGCGCGGTAAATCGCTGATGTGGGCGGTCACTACCGGCGGCGGTGAAAGCCACTTTGATATCGGTTCGTTTCCCGGTTTCCCGGTGCTGGCGCAGCCTCTGCAGGCAACTGCGCTTTACTGCGGGATGAAATGGCTGCCGCCGTTCGCTATGCACTGCACCTTTATCTGCGATGATGAAACGCTGCAGGCGCAGGCCCGCCGCTATCGTCAACGCTTAATCGACTGGCAGGAGGCACACCAGAATGGATAGCCATACGCTGATACAGGCGTTGATTTACCTCGGCGCCGCGGCGCTGATTGTGCCCATCGCCGTCCGTCTGGGGCTGGGGTCAGTGCTGGGCTATCTCATCGCCGGCTGTATTATCGGCCCGTGGGCGCTGCGGCTGGTGACCGATGCCGAGGCGATTCTGCACTTTGCCGAGATTGGCGTGGTGCTGATGTTGTTCGTCATTGGTCTGGAGCTCGATCCGCAGCGCTTATGGAAGCTGCGCGCCTCGGTGTTTGGCGGCGGCGCACTGCAGATGGTGGCCTGCGGGGTGTTGATCGGCCTGTTCTGCATGCTGCTGGGCCTGCGCTGGCAGGTGGCCGAGCTGATTGGTATGACTCTGGCGCTTTCTTCCACAGCCATTGCTATGCAGGCGATGAATGAGCGCAATCTGACGGTGTCGCAGATGGGGCGGAGCGCCTTCGCGGTGCTGCTGTTCCAGGATATCGCCGCGATCCCGCTGGTGGCGATGATCCCGCTGCTGGCGGCCAGCGGCGGCGCCACCTCGCTGATGGCTTTTGCCCTCTCCGCGCTGAAAGTGGCCGCAGCGCTGGCGCTGGTGGTGGTCCTTGGGCGCTATCTGACCCGGCCGCTGCTGCGCTTTGTCGCCCGTTCCGGCCTGCGCGAAGTGTTCAGCGCCGTGGCCCTGTTCCTGGTCTTCGGCTTTGGCTTATTGCTGGAAGAGGTGGGGCTGTCGATGGCGATGGGGGCGTTTCTCGCCGGGGTGCTGCTGGCCAGCTCCGAATATCGTCATGCGCTGGAGAGTGATATTGAGCCGTTTAAAGGACTGCTGTTGGGGCTGTTCTTTATCGGCGTCGGCATGTCGATTGATTTCGGCACCCTGGTCACCCATCCGCTGCGTATTGTGATTTTGCTGGTCGGTTTCCTGGCGATAAAAATGCTGATGCTGTGGCTTATCGCCAGGCCGCTTGGCGTACCGCGCGCCCAGCGCCGCTGGTTTGCGGTGCTGCTGGGGCAGGGGAGTGAGTTCGCGTTTGTGGTGTTTGGCGCCGCGCGGATGGCGGATGTACTGGACGGCGAATGGGCAAAAGCGTTGACCCTGGCGGTGGCCCTGTCGATGGCGGCAACCCCCATTCTGCTGGTGCTGCTGACCCGTCTGGAGAAATCGTCCAGCGGCCAGGCGCGTGATGCTGACGAGATTGATGAAGAGCAGCCGCGGGTGATTGTCGCCGGCTTTGGCCGCTTCGGGCAGATTGCCGGGCGATTGCTGCTCTCGAGCGGGGTGAAGATGGTGATCCTCGATCATGACCCGGACCATGTCGATACCCTGCGCAAATTTGATATGAAGGTTTTCTACGGCGATGCCACCCGGGTCGATCTGCTGGAGTCGGCCGGGGCCGAAAAGGCGGAAGTGCTGATCAATGCCATTGACGATCCGCACGTCAGCCTGGAGCTGGTGGCGAGGGTAAAAGAGCATTTTCCGCATCTGCAGATCATCTCCCGCGCCCGCGATGTCGATCATTACATTCAGCTGCGCCAGGCTGGCGTCGAGGCCCCGGAGCGTGAAACCTTCGAGGCGGCGCTGAAGTCCGGCCGAATGACGCTGGAGGCGCTGGGGCTCGGCGCCTATGAAGCGCGCGAGCGGGCCGATCTGTTCCGTCGATTCAACCTGCAGATGGTCGAAGAGATGGTGGCGATGGCGGAAAACGATGCCGCGTCGCGGGTGGCGGTCTTCAAGCGGACCAGCGATATGCTGACCGGCATCATCAACGAAGATCGTCATCATCTGTCGCTGGTGCAGCGTCATGGCTGGCAGGGTACGGAAGAGGGCAGGCACACCGGGGATATTGCCGATGAGCCGGAAAATAAGCCCTCAGCCTGAGGCTGACCAGTAACATTTTGTTTTCGTTTGGATCCTCTTCTGGCGGCCCACGGTGTGAACGTGGGCTTGCCAGCAAATCAGAAAATTTTCTTATTCTTTACCCTCCGGCCAGTCGACGAAGTTGTACGCTTTCCGTATAGTGGCGACAATTTTTTGCACTCGGGAATGAATGAATGATCAGTCTGATTGCGGCGTTAGCGGTAGATCGCGTCATTGGTATGGAAAACGCCATGCCATGGAACCTGCCTGCCGATCTCGCCTGGTTCAAACGCAACACGTTAAATAAGCCGGTGGTGATGGGGCGTCTGACCTGGGAATCCATTGGGCGCCCATTGCCGGGGCGTAAAAATATCGTGATCAGCAGCAAACCCGGCAGCGACGATCGCGTGCAGTGGGTCTCCTCCGTAGAAGAAGCAATTGCCGCCTGCGGCGATGTGGAAGAGATTATGGTGATCGGCGGCGGCCGGGTGTATGAGCAGTTCCTGCCGAAAGCGCAGAAGCTCTACTTGACCCATATTGATGCGGAAGTGGAAGGCGATACCCATTTCCCGGATTACGATCCGGACGAATGGGAGTCGGTGTTCAGCGAGTTTCATGACGCCGACGCGCAGAACTCCCATAGCTACTGCTTTGAGATCCTCGAACGCCGTTAAGCGGGCAGGATAGCGATAAAAAAACCCCGGTCGCGTCTGGCGTGACCGGGGTTTTCTTTTGCATGAATTGCGCGACGATGGCGCACTCAGTATCTCGTCATGTTTCCCGTCGCGGGCTTCGTCTTCTTTCTGAAGCGCTCCCCGGGGCGACAAATAGCACATAAACGTAGGTCGGGTAAGGCGTTAGCCGCCACCCGACAAAACGACGCCGCAGGTAGCCCGGATAAGGCGCAACGCGCCGCTATCCGGGAAGAGTCAGGACGCGACGGCTTCGCCTTCGTCGAGGCTTTTCTGCCGGTTTGACGGCTGGGTGAAGTACTGCTTATCTTCCCAGCGCAGGCAGGTGAGTTCCCCGCCCCAGCAGCAGCCGGTATCCAGGGCGTAAATCCCCTCCGGCGTGCCGCGTCCCTCCAGCGAAGCCCAGTGGCCAAAGGCAATGCTGTAGGCATTGCTGACCGGGCCGGGAATGGCAAACCACGGCTTCAGCGGCGCCGGGGCGTCCTCGGGCGCTTCCTTCGAATACATATCCAGCTGGCCGTTCGGGAAACAGTAGCGCATGCGGGTAAAGGCGTTAGAGATAAAGCGCAGGCGCGCCAGGCCGCTCAGCTCGTTGCTCCAGTGGTTCGGCATGTCGCCGTACATGGCATCGAGGAAGAAAGGATAGGAGTCGCTGGAGAGCACTGCTTCAACATCGCGCGCGCACTGCTGGGCGGTCTCCAGATCCCACTGCGGGGTAATGCCGGCGTGGGCCATCACCAGCTTTTTCTCTTCATCCACCTGCAGCAGCGGCTGGCGACGCAGCCAGTTGAGCAGCTCATCGGCATCCGGCGCTTCCAGCAGTGGTTTCAGACGATCCTTCGGCTTGTTGCGGCTGATACCGGCAAAGACCGCCAGCAGGTGTAAGTCATGGTTGCCCAGCACCAGTCGTACGCTGTCGCCCAGAGATTTGACATAGCGCAGGACCTCCAGCGATCCCGGGCCTCGGGCCACCAGATCGCCGGTCAGCCACAGCGTATCTCTCCGCGGATCGAATTCAACCTGCGCTAATAATGCGATCAGTTCATCGTAGCAACCGTGAACGTCGCCAATAAGGTATGTTGACATTGTTTTAATGAATGAGCGTTGGAACTGCGAGACGGAAAACAGGGATCTCAATACGGAACGGCGCGCCGTCGATATCGATCATCTCATAATGACCCTGCATGGTTCCCAGCGGCGTTTCAATCACTGCGCCGCTGGTATATTGATATTCACCGCCGGCGGGAATATGCGGTTGCTCGCCGACCACCCCTTCACCCTGAACTTCAGTCTCACGACCGTGGCCGTTAGTGATGAGCCAGTAGCGGCCAAGCAGCTGAACCTGACTCCGCCCCAGGTTGCGAATGGTGACGGTGTAAGCGAAGACGTAGCGCTCTTCTTCCGGGGAAGACTGCGATTCGATATAGACGCTCTGTACCTGGACACACACCCGGGGCGAATGAATCATGGTTAGCTCTCCTTCGTTGGCAGATTGTCAGACAGCCAGTTGGCCATCAGGCAGTACTGCGCCACGGAAATATTTTCGGCGCGCATGGCCGGGTCGATGCCCAGCTCGGTCAGCACTTCCACGCTGAACAGATTGCCGAGACTGTTGCGGATAGTCTTGCGGCGCTGGTTGAACGCTTCGGTGGTGATGCGGCTCAGCACCCGGATCTCTTTGACCGGATACGGCATGGTGCTGTGCGGCACCAGGCGTACCACCGCGGAGTCGACCTTAGGCGGCGGGGTAAACGCGCTCGGCGGCACTTCGAGTACCGGGATCACCTGGCAATAATATTGCGCCATCACGCTTAACCGACCATACGCCTTACTGTTCGGTCCGGCAACCAGACGATTCACTACTTCCTTCTGCAGCATAAAGTGCATATCGGCAATGGCATCAGTATAGCTGAACAGATGGAACATCAGCGGGGTCGAGATATTGTACGGCAGGTTGCCGAAGACGCGCAGCGGCTGGCCCATTTTCTCCGCCAGTTCGCCAAAGTTCATGGTCATCGCATCCTGCTGATAGATGGTCAGCTTTGGACCGAGGAACGGATGCGTCTGCAGGCGAGCCGCCAGATCGCGGTCCAGTTCGATGACGGTCAGCTGGTCAAGGCGTTCGCCGACCGGCTCGGTCAGGGCCGCCAGGCCGGGGCCGATTTCAACCATCGCCTGGCCTTTCTGCGGGTTAATCGCCGAGACGATGCTGTCGATCACAAACTGATCGTTGAGGAAGTTCTGCCCGAAGCGTTTACGGGCTAAATGGCCCTGATGGACTCGATTATTCATTGGGTATTAACAATCATTTTGATGGCGAGATTAAGCGCCGTGATAAAACTGCCGACGTCCGCTTTTCCCTGGCCCGCTAATTCCAGTGCGGTGCCGTGGTCGACGGAGGTACGAATAAAAGGTAAACCGAGCGTAATGTTCACGCCGCGGCCAAAGCCCTGGTATTTTAGCACGGGCAGGCCCTGATCGTGGTACATCGCGAGTACCGCATCGGCATGATCAAGATATTTCGGCTGAAAGAGGGTGTCTGCCGGCAGCGGACCGCTGAGGTTCATCCCCTTTGCGCGCATCTCTTCCAGCACCGGAATGATGGTGTCTATCTCTTCTGTTCCCATATGGCCGCCTTCGCCAGCGTGCGGGTTAAGCCCGCAAACCAGCACATGCGGCTGGGCAATGCCAAATTTCGTGCGCAGGTCGTGATCGAGAATGGTGATGATCTCGCGCAGTAGCTCGGGGGTAATCGCTTCGCTGATGGCTTTCAACGGCAGATGGGTGGTGACCAGCGCCACCCGCAGCTCCTCGGTCGCCAACATCATCACCACTTTGCTGGCCTTCGCGCGCTCTTCAAAGAACTCGGTATGACCGGTAAAGGCGATACCGGCGTCGTTGATGTTGCCTTTATGCACCGGGCCGGTCACTAACGCCGCAAACTCGCCGCTAAGGCAGCCGTCGCAGGCGCGCGCCAGCGTCTCCACTACGTAGGCGCCGTTTTGCACATTCAGCACGCCGGGCTCCGCCGGGACGTTTAGCGGCACGTTCAGCAGCGTCAGGGTACCGGCGCGCTGAGGAACAGGAGGTTGCGCGGGATCGTAAGGGAGGAGAGATAAAGGAAGACCGAGCCGCTTGGCTCGGTCAGTTAACAGGGCGCCATCGGCGCAAATCACCAGCTCAACTGGCCAGTCGCGCTGGGCAAGCTGCACGACCAGGTCAGGGCCAATCCCGGCGGGTTCGCCGGGAGTGATAACAACTTTACGGGTTTCAGGCATCGATATTAGTTGCTCAGAATTTTAACATACGCACTGGCGCGCTGTTCCTGCATCCAGGTTGCCGCTTCTTCAGAGAATTTGCGGTTCATCAGCATGCGGTAAGCACGATCTTTCTGCGCGGCGTCGGTTCTGTCGACCTGACGGCTATCCAGCAGTTCGATCAGATGCCAGCCAAAGGAAGAGTGCACCGGTCCGCTGGTCTGCCCTTTGTTCAGACGCATCAGCGCATCGCGGAACGCCGGGTCAAAGATGTCCGGCGTGGCCCAGCCTAAATCACCGCCCTGGTTTGCCGAGCCCGGATCTTCCGAATAGGTTTTCGCCGCTTGAGCAAACGTGATTTTCCCGCTCTTAATCTCGGCTGCGATCTGTTCCAGCTTAGCCTGAGCCTGGGCGTCGTTCATGATCGGCGACGGTTTCAGCAGAATATGACGGGCGTGAACCTCGGTAACGGAGATATTCTGGGTACCACCGCGCAGGTCGTTGACTTTCAGAATGTGGAAACCAACGCCGGAACGAATCGGACCGACGATATCCCCTTTCTTCGCCGTGCTTAACGCCTGAGCGAAAATGCCCGGCAGCTCCTGGATACGGCCCCAGCCCATCTGGCCACCCTTCAGCGCCTGTTGGTCAGCGGAGTAGGTGATCGCCAGTTTGCCGAAGTTGGCGCCGTTGCGCGCCTGCTCAACGATGGAGTTTGCTTGCTCCTGGGCCGCGGCGACTTCATCAGAGGTCGGGTTCTCCGGCAGCGGGATCAGGATGTGGCTCAGGTTGAGCTCGGTGCTGGCGTCGTTCTGGTCGCCGATCTGTTTCGCCAGCGCTTCCACTTCCTGCGGCAGCACGGTGATGCGACGACGCACTTCATTGTTACGCACTTCCGAAATCAGCATCTCTTTACGGATCTGGTTACGGTAGGTGTTGTAGTTGATGCCTTCATAGGCCAGACGGCTGCGCATCTGATCCAAGGTCATATTATTTTGTTTGGCGATGTTGGCGATAGCCTGATCGAGCTGGTCGTCAGAGATCTTCACGCCCATCTTCTGCCCCATCTGTAACACGATCTGGTCCATGATCAGTCTTTCGAGGATTTGATGGCGCAGGGTGGCGTCATCCGGCAGCTGTTGGCCAGCCTGACCAGCATTGAGCTTAACCGATTGCATCAAACCATCGACGTCGCTTTCCAGCACGACGCCATTATTGACGACGGCCGCTACTTTATCGACCACCTGGGGGGCAGCGAAACTGGTATTCGCGATCATGGCGATACCGAGAAGCAGCGTTTTCCAGTTCTTCATACTTTTTCCATTTCGATTAACCGCAAATGCGGATGATGTTGTAAACCAGCCGCATCACAGGGAGCTCTGGTACGGTAAAATGTTCGAGCGCAGCATCTGCTGGGTGCCGAGGCCGTAGTTAGAGCTCAGACCGCGCAATTCGATATTGATTCCGAAGGTGTTATCGTATTTGCTCTCGCCGCCGTTGTCGTTGCTGTTCCAGCCGTTGACTTTACGTTCGTAGCCAAGACGGATGGCGTAGCAGCAGGAGTTATACTGCACACCCAACATCTGGTTTGCTGCTTTCCGGGTATTAGTATCGTAGTAGTAGGCCCCGACCACGGACCAGCGATCGACAATCGGCCAACTGGCGGTCATCCCCACCTGCGAAATACCCTGTTTATATTGTGCCGCGGTGGAATATGACGGCAGCGTGGCCTGAATATATTCCGGGCTGGCGTAACGATAGTTAAGCTGAACTAAGCGGTTCTCATCGCGACGGTATTCAATGGTGCCGTTACCAGTGGCAACGTTATCCAGACGCGTATCGTACTGGATCCCTCCGCGCAGACCCCATTCATCGGCAATGCGCCAGTAGGTATCGCCGGCCCAGACCAGTGAACCCGTGGTATCGTTGTTCTCCCAGTTGATGTTGTCATCACCGGTGCGTGACTCGGTGAAATAGTAGATTTGACCAACGGAAATATTAAAACGTTCCACCGCGGCGGCATCATACACGCGCGAGGTGAGCCCGGTGGTGACCTGATTAGCCGACGCGATGCGGTCCAGACCGCTATAGGTACGGTCGCGGAACAGACCGGTGTAATCCGACTGCAACAGCGTGGAGTCGTAGTTGCCGATTTCACTCTGATCGCGGTACGGCACGTACAGATACTGCACGCGCGGTTCCAGCGTTTGGGTGAATCCCTCCTGCAGGTCGCGTTCAAAGACCATTTTGCCGTCGACTTTAAACTGCGGCATTACGCGGCTGACGGACTCTTTATAGTCAGTGCCGTTGGCGGCATTGTACTTATCGAGGTTGCTCTGCTGGTAGTGAGTCGCCAGCAGCTTGGCTTCGGTATTCAGACTGCCCCAACCGTTGGACAGCGGCAGGTTGATCGTCGGTTCGAAGTGAACGCGGGTCGCTTCCGGCATGTTGTTATTCGAGTTAACAAAATGGGCAACCTGTCCATAGAGATGGGTATCGAACGGACCGACATCATTCTGGTAGTAGTTGACGTCGAGCTGCGGCTCAGCCGAATAGGAGTTGCTCGATTCGCGGTCAAAGACCTGGAACTGTTTGGTCGATACCGTGGCGTCAAAGTTCTGGTTGACGTAACCGGCGCTGAATTTCTGCGTCGCATAGCCATCGGTACTGGAACCATATTTCGAGCTGAAGTCGTTGAAGTAGTCAGGATCGCTGACCTTGGTGTAGTCAGCGTTCAGACGCCATACCTGATCGATAACCCCTGAGTGGTTCCAGTAGAACAGCCAGCGGCGGCTGTTGCTGTCGCTCGAGTGGTCGTCTTCGTAGACTTTATCCGACGGCAGGTAGTCGAATTCAGTTAAGCCGCTGCCGAGCTGGGTCAGATAGCGGAACTCGTTTTCCCACATCACGCCGCCGCGTTTGTTCATATAGTGCGGAGTAATGGTGGCATCGAAGTTTGGCGCGATGTTCCAGTAGTACGGCAGGGAGAATTCCACGCCGTTTTTGGTGCTGTATTTCGCGTTCGGGATCAGGAAGCCTGAACGACGCTTATCGCCCACCGGCAGCTGCAGGTAGGGGCTATAGAAAATCGGCACAGAGCCAAGCTTGAAGCGGGCGTTCCAGATCTCGGCAACCTGCTCTTCGCGATCGTGGATAACTTCGCTGCCGACGACGCTCCAGGTGTCGGAGCCCGGCAGACAGGAGGTAAAGCTGCCGTTTTCGAGAATGGTATAGCGGTTTTCACCGCGCTGTTTCATCAGGTCGGCGGTGCCGCGTCCCTGGCGTCCGACCATTTGATAATCGCCCTGCCAGACGTTGGTATCTTTGGTATTCAGATTCGACCAGGCTTTTGGCCCTTTGAGGATCACCTGGTTATCGTCGTAATGCACGTTGCCCAGCGCGTCCACCGTGCGCACCGGCTGCGCCTGGCCCGCGGCCTGCTGCTGGTGCAGCTGAACTTCGTCGGCGCGGAGGCGACTATTCCCCTGGTTAATATCGACGTTGCCGGTAAAGACGGCGTTGTCCGGGTAGTTGCCCTTCGCATGATCGGCGTTAATCGTCACCGGCAGATCGCCAGGACGACCTTCCACGAGCGGACGATCATAGCTTGGCACGCCAAGCATACATTGCGTTGCGAGATCGGCAGCGAGGCCTTGTTGGCTATACAAGGCGCTGGCAATCATCGTAGCCAGGAGGCTGGGAATACGTTTTTTCATACGTTGTATTTATTGTTCCATCATCTTGTGACAGCGGCTTGCAAACGGTCAGAGCCTAACTTACTCAACATTATCACGCTAGTGTTAATCCTGCCCGTTTCGAGCCCGAGCGTTAGGCACCCTGTTGAATGACGAGTATGATAAAGCAAATTATAGGCTATGTCCCACAATTGACCGAGGCGCGAGTGCCGGGTAACGTGCGGTCATATTCGAGCTTAACGGCGATAAACAGTTGGGGAGTCTATGCAGTATTTGGGTAAAGTGATTGGCGTGGCAGTGGCTTTGCTGATGGGTGGTGGGTTCTGGGGCGTGGTGCTTGGCTTTCTGGTCGGCCATATGTTTGACCGGGCGCGCAGCCGCCGGTTAAATCTCTTCGCCAATCAGCAGGAGCGTCAGTCGCTCTTCTTTTCCACCACCTTCGAAGTGATGGGGCACCTGACCAAATCCAAGGGCCGCGTTACCGAAGCGGATATTCATGTCGCCAATGTGCTAATGGATCGCATGAACCTGCATGGCGCCTCGCGCACCGCGGCGCAGCAGGCGTTTCGCGACGGTAAGGCCGACAACTATCCCCTGCGCGAGAAAATGCGTCAGCTGCGCAGCGTCTGCTTTGGCCGTTTCGATCTGATTCGGATGTTTCTGGAAATTCAGCTGCAGGCGGCGTTCGCTGATGGCGAACTGCATCCTAACGAACGGGAAGTGCTGTTCGTCATTGCCGACGAGCTCGGCATCTCCCGCGCCCAGTTCGATCAATTCCTGCGGATGATGCAGGGCGGCGCCCAGTTTGGCGGCGGTTCGCAGCAGCGCTCTTATGGCCAGCATGGCGGCAACGCCGGCTGGCAGCAGGCGCAGCGTGGGCCGACCCTCGAAGATGCCTGCAATGTGCTGGGAGTAAAACCGACCGACGACGCGGCGACGGTGAAGCGCGCCTATCGCAAGCTGATGAACGAACATCATCCGGACAAGCTGGTAGCGAAAGGTCTGCCGCCGGAGATGATGGAGATGGCCAAACAGAAGGCCCAGGAGATCCAGAAGGCCTGGGAGCTGATCAAAGAGCAGCGCGGCTTCTGACGTTTCCAGCCCCTCCCGTCCGGCGAGGGGTTTTAACTTTTGACCTTAGCGCGGCGATACAGCCGCCGCGGATGGCCAATTTTTCCGTACAGCATCTCCACTTCCAGAAAACCGGTCTCAACGCCGTGCTCCAGATAGCGACGGGCGGTGGTTTTGCTGAGCCCGGCGGCGCTGACCACTTCATCAACGGAAAAACAGTGCGCTTCCCGGTCGCTAAACAGTCCCTGCACCAGCGCCAGCGTTTTCTCTTCAATCCCCTTGCTGCCGCTATCCACGCGATAGTTCTTCGCCTGCAGTTGATAGAGGGAATCGACGTTTTGCTGATCGACGATTTTCCACTCTCGTTGCTGATCGTAGAACTGGATAAAGCGCTCCAGCGACTGGCTCAGCCGCTTCCATGATACCGGCTTAAGGATATAGTCGAAGGCGCCGTTGCGGATGGCCTGGCTGCAGGTTTCCATATCGCTGGCGGCGGTGATAAAGATCACCGAGCATTGGCTGGTCGCCAGCGCCGGGTCGGTCATCAGCGTGACGCCTTTGCCGTCCGGTAAATAGTTATCCAGCAGCACCAGCTGCGGCGGCGTGGCGTGAAGCAGCTGCCGCGCCTGGGCGAGGGAGGCCGCCATGCCTGCCAGCCGCAGTCGCGGGTGTTTTTGCACAAGCTCGGCGTGCAGGCGCGCCAGTTCGCTCTCATCTTCAATGATTAGCACATCGACCAGGTCATGATGCATCGTGGGCCTCCGGTTGCGGACAGGCGTGCGCGTCGGCCGGGATAAATAGGGTGAAGATCGTTCCCCGCGGCGCGTTATCGGCGACTTCGATGGTGCCGCCCGCCTGAGTGACATAATGTTCAATAAGATACAGACCAATGCCGTGATCGCCACGGGTTTTGGTGGTGACGCCGCGTTCAAAAATGCGCTCGCGGATATCGGGGCGGATGCCGACGCCGCGGTCGGCCACTTCGATAATCAACTCCCGGGCGTTGAGCTGGATCAGGACTTCAACCGGCTCATGCGGCAGCTCGGCACGCTGCGTGGCTTCGATGGCGTTATCCAGCAGGTTGCCGATGATGGAGATCAGCTCGGATTCCATTAGTGACGGCAGGGGGCGGTCGATGCGGCAGGCCGGGTCGAAGCTCAGCGCCACGCCTTTTTCGCGGGCGCGGGTGGCTTTGCCGAGCAGCAGACCGCATAGCGTCGGCGAGTGGAAGTGCGAGGAGATAAAATCCAGTAGCTCCTGAGCATGTTCCGACTGGGCCTGAATATAGCGGATCGCTTCGTCATAATGGCCCATATGCAGCAGGCCGGAGAGGGTAGTCATCCGGTTGAGCTGCTCGTGGCGCATGATGCGCAGATTGTCGACATAGCGCTTCACCTGGCTCAGCTGGGCGGTGAGGGCATTGATTTCATTGCGGTCACGGAATGTGATCACCCAGCCCTGCAGGGTATTCTCCAGCATAATGCGCACCCGACTGGCGAGCACGGTCAACTGGTTGAAGCGGCATAGCTCATCGTGGGTATCGCGTTCGAGCATGTCGCCGCTGGCGAAAAAGGGCTGCGGCGAAATGACGCTGTCGATCGACTGACCGCGCAGCTGGCGGGCGGGCTGGCTGAGCCCCAGCAGGCTGCGGGCGGCATGGTTTATCACCTCAATACGCCGCTGGCGATCGATGACGATCACCCCCTCAAAGATCGACTCCATCATCGCCTTTTGCTGGCGAACCAGCAGGCCAATTTCCCGCGGCTCGAGCGAAAAAATCTGCTTCTTGATACTGCGGGTAAAGTACCAGGAGAAGATAAACAGGGCGATGAGCAGCAGGACGGCGGCGATAAAAATATTGATCACTTTAGTCAGAGTAATGCTGTCGAGATAGCTGGTGAGGTAGCCGACGGAGACAATACCGATCACTCGCCCTGCGTCATCAACGATGGGCGTTTTGCTGCGCAGCGAGACCCCGAGGCCGCCTTTGCGAATGGTGGTGATGGATTTCCCTTCCAGTACCGCCTGGTTGTCGCCGCCGACCAGTCGGGTGCCAACCCACTCCGGATGGACGGAATGAAACAGATGAACTCCCTGACGGTCGCCGATGACGATAAAGCTGGCGTCGCTATGGGCGGCGATTTGCTGCATAAACGCCTGAATCGCCTGTGGGTCGTGCCGGCTGACCTGTTGACGTAAATTCGGCATCAGGGCTATCTCTTCGGCCTGTATTTTGGCCCGGGCGCTCATCTCCTGATAAAGCTGGCGGCTGGCGTCAAAATAATAATAAATGCCCAGCGCGATAAAAAGGACCGAGAAAAAAGCGACCAGAGAAATAAACAGCTTATATTGAAAAGATAATTTCATAGGCCCCGGACGACGTATTAACCATAGCGGCACTCTATCATTTTTCTGTCACGTGACGTAAATGTTAAGGGAAAGTTGTGATCAGCGGCGCAGGCGCGGGCTGCCGCCAGCGGTCGCGGCGGAAATAGGCGGCCGGCGGGAAATAAAAACCATAAAAACCACAGTCATAAATCAGAGATATATCACTCCCGGGCAGTTCAGCGAATAAAAACCATAAAAACCATAGTGACCATTAAAACTTCTTTTTTAATCTGGGAAGCTTCACATTAACGACGCCGCTGTCCCTTTACGCTGAAAATGAATAATAACGACAGGGCTGAATTTATGAGCACCACAGACAATGCATTCTCTGCAACCCTTGAACCGATCGATACGCCGAAAACCACGCTCAAGCAGCGCTGGTGGCATATTATGGATAACTGGAAGGTGGGGATCGTCCCGCTGCCGCTGTTTCTGCTGGCCGGAGGACTGATTGCCCTCGACTGCCTTGGCGGCAAACTGCCGAGCGATATCGTGGTGATGGTGGCCACCCTGGCTTTCTTTGGCTTCGCCTGCGGCGAGTTTGGTAAACGCCTCCCGGTGCTGGGGAAACTCGGTGCGGCGGCGATCTGCGCCACCTTTATTCCTTCCGCGCTGGTCCACTATGGTCTGCTGCCTGACGTGGTTATTGAATCCACGACCAAATTCTATAAATCCACTAACATCCTCTATCTCTATATCTGCTGCATCATTGTCGGCAGCATCATGAGTATGAACCGCACCACGCTGATTCAGGGCTTTCTGAAGATCTTCTTCCCGATGCTGTGCGGCGAAGTGGTCGGCATGCTGGTGGGCATCGGCGTCGGCACGCTGCTGGGCATGGAGCCGTTCCAGGTATTCTTCTTTATCGTGCTGCCGATTATGGCCGGCGGCGTGGGAGAGGGGGCGATTCCGCTGTCAATGGGTTATGCCGCGCTGATGCATATGGAGCAGGGCGTGGCCCTGGGCCGGGTATTGCCGATGGTGATGCTTGGCAGCCTGACGGCGATCGTCATCTCCGGCTGCCTCAACCAGCTCGGCAAGCGCTTCCCGCATCTGACCGGCGAAGGGCAACTGATGCCGAACCGCAGCCATGAAACCCGCAGCCTCAGCGAGAGCGAAGGCGTGAGCGGTAAGACCGACGTTGGGACCCTCGCCTCCGGCGCGCTGCTGGCGGTACTGCTGTATATGATGGGGATGCTCGGCCACAAACTGATTGGTCTGCCGGCGCCGGTAGGCATGCTGTTCCTCGCGGTGCTGTTAAAGCTGGCTAACGTGGTGTCTCCGCGTCTGCAGGAGGGGTCGCAGATGGTGTATAAATTCTTCCGCACCGCGGTCACCTACCCGATCCTCTTTGCCGTCGGCGTGGCGATCACCCCGTGGCAGGAACTGGTAAACGCCTTCACTTTAACCAACCTGCTGGTGATCGTCAGTACCGTCTCCGCGCTGGTGGCGACCGGTTTCCTGGTTGGTAAAAAGATAGGGATGCACCCGATCGATGTGGCGATTGTTTCCTGTTGCCAGAGCGGGCAGGGCGGCACCGGCGATGTGGCGATCCTGACCGCCGGCAACCGCATGAGCCTGATGCCGTTCGCGCAGATCGCTACCCGCATCGGCGGGGCGATAAATGTCTCGCTGGGGTTGCTGTTCCTCAGCCACTATCTGGCGTGATATAACGCTACGCTCAGCGATAAATCTGCTATTTTCCGCTACAGAACGCCGAAAATATCTGCGTTCTGTATCCTAAATGCTCCGCATTTAGCGTTACAATCAGCGCGCGATCGGCTATCGCAACCATCATCATGACAGTCCAGGCGCTGTCGTATTTATCATATGTAGGAGAGGAATTAATGTCAGTGGATACTCCCGCCCAGGCGGGCGTCAGCATCGACGCATTGCTGGCGGCGAAAGAGCAGCGTGCAGCCCGCCAGGCCGACTGGTTGGCCCATTATCAGCAGCCTGTTATTTCCCTGACCCTGGTGACCCCGGGGGCGGTGAAGGACAGCATTCGCTATCGCAATATGATGGGCGTTGCCCTCCAGGCCTGCGATCAGCTGCTGTGGAAGCACCGCTGGCAAACGCTGGATCGTCAGGTGCTATGGCTGCCGACCGGGCCAGAAGCGCTGTGGTGCGTAGCGCATCCGGCCAGCGAAATCAAAGCGATGTGCAGTACGCTGGAGCAGAGCCATCCGCTGGGACGCCTGTGGGATATCGATGTAATCTGTCCGCAGAACGGGCTGGTGGGACGCCAGTCGCTGGGCGAATCGCAGCGCCGCTGCCTGCTGTGCGATGAGCCGGCGCACGCCTGTGCGCGCAGCCGTCGTCACGACACCGATCTCGTCGTCGCCCGCGTTGAGCAGATGATTGACGCGTGGTTCGCCCGCGATTAATCGGGATTGTTTTCTGTATCCTCACTAATCCGAGTTGCACGCAGCCAACCCGCATGCAACTCGAAGTATGAGCGTTAAAAGTCGATCGGCGCGCGAAAGGTCATCGCGTTGCCGTAGGCAGGATGGGTGATGGTGAGCGTCTCGGCGTGCAGCAGCAGGCGCGGGGCCATCGCCAGCGCCTCCGGCGTGGCATAGAAGCGGTCGCCAAGGATCGGATGCCCCAGCGCCAGCATATGCACGCGCAGCTGGTGCGACCGTCCGGTAATCGGCTTCAGGCGCACGCGGGCGGTGTTATCTTCTGCGTACTCCAGCACCTCATATTCGGTTTGCGCCGCTTTGCCGGTTTCATAGCACACCTTCTGCTTTGGCCGGTTCGGCCAGTCGCAAATCAGCGGTAAATCCACGAGGCCTTCCGCCGGCTGCGGATGGCCCCAGACGCGGGCGACGTACTGCTTCTTCGGCTCGCGCTCGCGGAACTGACGCTTCAGTTCACGCTCGGCGGCTTTATTCAGCGCCACCACAATCACGCCGCTGGTGGCCATATCCAGGCGATGCACCGATTCGGCCTGCGGGAAGTCGCGCTGAATGCGCGTCATCACGCTGTCTTTATGCTCCTCAAGACGACCGGGGACGGACAACAAGCCGCTCGGCTTGTTGACCACCATGATGTGCTCATCCTGATACAGGATCACCAGCCAGGGATCCTGCGGCGGATTGTAGTTTTCCATCGCCATGTTCGCGTTCCGTTACTGGTGAGTGACGACGATCAGACGCAGCGCGTCCAGACGCCATCCGGCCTGCGCCAGCGCATCCATCACCTGCTGACGGTTGCTTTCGATCCCCGCCAGTTCGTCGTCACGGATGTTCGGGTTCACCGCCTTCAGCGCTTCCAGACGCGACAGCTCCGCCGTCAGCTTTTCATCGGCTTCGTTACGCGCCGCGTCGATCAGCCCCTGCGCCGCTTTGGCGATCTGCGCTTCACCCTGCTGCAGAATCGCGTGAACGTCCTGCTGCACCGCGTTGACCAGCTTGCTACCGGTATGGCGGTTGACCGCGCTCAGCTGGCGGTTGAAGCTTTCGAACTCCACCTGCGCGGCGAGGTTGTTGCCGTTTTTATCCAGCAGCATGCGAACCGGGGTCGCCGGCAGGAAGCGGTTGAGCTGCAACTGCTTCGGCGCCTGCGCTTCGACGACATAGATCAGCTCCAGCAGCAGGGTGCCGACCGGCAGCGCCTTGTTCTTCAGCAGGGAAATGGTGCTGCTGCCGGTATCGCCGGAAAGGATCAGGTCCAGACCGTTGCGTATCAGCGGGTGTTCCCAGGTAATAAATTGCGCATCTTCACGCGACAGCGCCACGTCACGTTCGAAGGTGATGGTGCAACCGTCTTCCGGCAGGCCCGGGAAATCCGGCACCAGCATATGGTCGGAAGGGGTGAGGACGATCAGGTTTTCACCGCGGTCGTCCTGGTTGATGCCGACGATATCGAACAGGTTCATCGAGAAAGCGATCAGGCTGGTGTCGTCATCCTGCTCTTCGATGCTCTCCGCCAGGGCCTGGGCTTTCTCGCCGCCGTTGGAGTGGATCTCCAGCAGACGGTCGCGGCCCTGCTCCAGCTGCGCCTTCAGGGCATCATGCTGTTGGCGGCAGGATTTGATCAGATCGTCAAAGCCGTCGATGGATTCCGGCGCCGCAAGATAGTTGATCAGTTCATCGTGCACGCTGTCGTAGACGGTGCGACCGGTCGGGCAGGTATGTTCGAAGGCGTCGAGCCCTTCGTGATACCAGCGCACCAGCACCGACTGCGCGGTTTTTTCCAGGTACGGAACGTGGATCTGGATATCGTGCGCCTGGCCGATACGGTCGAGACGACCGATACGCTGCTCCAGCAGATCCGGGTTAAACGGCAGGTCGAACATCACCAGGTTGCTGGCGAACTGGAAGTTGCGTCCTTCGGAGCCGATCTCGGAGCACAGCAGCACCTGGGCGCCGGTGTCTTCTTCAGCAAACCACGCCGCGGCGCGGTCGCGTTCGATAATCGACATCCCTTCATGGAACACCGCGGCGCGGATGCCTTCGCGCTCGCGCAGCACCTGCTCCAGCTGCAGGGCGGTGGCGGCCTTAGCGCAGATTACCAGCACCTTCTGCGAGCGATGGCTGGTCAGGTAGCCCATCAGCCACTCGACGCGCGGGTCGAAGTTCCACCAGGTACCGGTATCACCTTCAAATTCCTGATAGATCTGCTCCGGATAGAGCATGTCGCGCGCGCGCTCTTCCGCGGTTTTGCGCGCGCCCATAATGCCGGACACTTTGATGGCCGTCTGGTACTGGGTCGGCAGCGGCAGACGAATGGTGTGCAGCTCGCGTTTCGGGAAACCTTTGACGCCGTTACGGGTATTACGGAACAGCACGCGGCTGGTGCCGTGGCGGTCCATCAGCATCGAGATCAGCTCCTGGCGCGCGGCCTGGGCATCTTCGCGATCGCTGTTGGCGGCCTGCAGCAGCGGCTCGATATCCTGCTCGCCGATCAGATCGCCCAGGGTATTGAGTTCGCTATCGCTCAGCTTGTTGCCCGCCAGCAGCAGCGCGACGGCGTCGGCCACCGGACGGTAGTTCTGCTGTTCTTCGACAAACTGTTCAAAATCGTGGAAGCGGTTCGGATCCAACAGACGCAGGCGCGCAAAATGGCTCTCCATTCCCAGCTGTTCCGGCGTCGCGGTCAGCAGCAGGATACCCGGCACGCGCTCAGCCAGCTGTTCAATAGCCTGATATTCACGGCTCGGCGCCTCTTCGCTCCACACCAGGTGGTGCGCTTCGTCGACCACCATCAGGTCCCACTCGGCGTCGCACAGGTGCTCCAGGCGCTGCTTGCTGCGACGCACGAAGTCTAAAGAGCAGATCACCAGCTGTTCGGTTTCGAACGGATTGTAGGCATCGTGCTGCGCTTCGGCGTAGCGCTCGTCGTCGAACAGCGAGAAACGCAGGTTGAAACGGCGCAGCATCTCCACCAGCCACTGGTGCTGGAGGGTTTCCGGGACCACGATCAGCACGCGCTCGGCGGCGCCGGAGAGCAGCTGCTGGTGCAGGATCATCCCGGCTTCAATGGTCTTACCTAAGCCCACTTCATCGGCCAGCAGGACGCGCGGCGCGTGACGACGGCCCACATCGTGGGCAATATGCAGCTGGTGCGGGATCAGGCTGGTGCGCTGGCCGCGCAGGCCGCTCCACGGCATGCGGTACTGTTCGCTCTGGAACTTGCGCGCGCGGTAGCGCAGGGCAAAGCGATCCATGCGGTCGATTTGGCCGGCGAACAGGCGGTCCTGCGGTTTGCTGAATACTAGTTTGCTGTCGAGCAGCACTTCACGCAGGGTGACGTTCGCTTCCTGGGTGTCCAGGCGGGTGCCAGTGTAGGACAGCAGCCCGTTCTCTTCATTCACTTTGTCAACGTGGAGCTGCCAGCCTTCATGGCTGGTGATGGTGTCGCCCGGGTTAAACATTACGCGGGTGATCGGGGAATCGTTGCGAGAGTACAGACGGTTTTCGCCGATGGCGGGGAAAAGGAGAGTGACCATGCGCGCATCCAGCGCTACCACCGTCCCTAATCCTAGTTCGCTCTCTGTGTCGCTAATCCAGCGTTGACCAAGTGTAAAAGGCATATATGTTCGGCTCTTTAGTTCTTTAATTGCAGGCAATAGTTGATCATCTCCATGAACAATCGGAGATGCGTCAAAATTGGGGCCAGGAATGGAAAGGGCGCTATATTACTGGATGGCAGAACGTTCGTCACGTTCTCCTCACGCTTCATTTTTAGGCTTTCGTGCCCGTGGAATGGGTGACAAAAAATCAAAATAGCCCCAACTGTCCTGTCACTATTGTAGCAAAGTCATCGTTGACGAAGGGCAGGATCCCTTCCGCCACCGGCTGCAACTGCTTTGTTAAATAGTGATCGTAATCGAGCGGCGACTGCTGGTAATCCACCGGCTCCGGGCCGCTGGTGGTCCAGACGTATTTGATGGTGCCGCGCTGCTGATACTGCTGCGCCCGCCCAAGCTTCAGGTTGTGTTCATCGGCAAGCCGGGCGGCGCGCACGTGCGGCGGTACGTTGCGCTGATACTCCGCCAGCGGCCGGCGCAGGCGTTTGCGATAAACCAGCTGTTCGTCGAGCTCGCCGTTCATCAGCCTGGCGATAGTCTCCCGCACATAATCCTGATACGGCTGGTTGCGGAAGATGCGCAGGTATAACTCCTGTTGAAACTGCTGGGCCAGCGGCGTCCAGTCGGTACGCACCGTTTCCAGACCCTTAAACACCATGCGCTGGGCATCGCCCTCCTGAATCATCCCGGCATAGCGCTTCTTGCTGCCGGTATCGGCGCCGCGGATCGTCGGCATTAAAAAGCGGCAGAAGTGGGTTTCATACTCCAGCTCCAGGGCGCTGGTAAGCTGGCTTTTGCTAAGCTCCTGCGCCCACCAGGCGTTGACATGGCTGACCAGCTCGCGGCCGATCTCCGCCGCCTGGGCTTCGCTGTGCGGGCGCTTCAGCCAGACGAAGGTGGAGTCGGTATCGCCGTAGATAACGTCATAGCCTTTGGCTTCAATTAACGCTTTGGTCTGGCGCATGATCGCATGGCCGCGCATGGTGATCGACGAGGCGAGACGCGGGTCGAAGAAGCGGCAGGCGCTGGTCCCCAGCACGCCGTAAAAGGCGTTCATAATGATCTTCAGCGCCTGAGAGAGCGGCTTATTGTGCTGGCGTTTGGCTTCATCCCGGCCGTGCCAGATCTGGCTGACAATCCCCGGCAGGCAGTGCTTATCTCGCGAGAAGCGGGCGCCGAGGAAGCCCTCGATACTGTGCTGGTCATCGGGTTGCGCCAGCCCTTCAATCAGGCCGACCGGATCGATTAAAAAGGTACGAATAATCGACGGATACAGGCTTTTATAGTCCAGCACCAGCACCGAGTCATACAGGCCGGGGCGGGAGTCCATAACGTAGCCGCCGGGGCTCGCCTGCGGCGGTACGTCGCCGAGATTCGGCGCCACGTAGCCCAGGCGGTGCATGCGCGGGAAATAGAGATGGCTGAAGGCGGCGACCGAGCCGCCGTGGCGGTCGGCGGGCAGACCGTTGACCGTCGCCCGTTCGAGCAAAAACGGCATGATCTCCGTTTTGTGGAAGATCCGCGTCACCAGCTCGCAATCCTGCAGGTTATAGATGGCCAGCGCCGGTTTGTCTTCATGAAAGCGGCGATCGATCTCATCCATCCGATCCCATGGGTTGTCGATGGCTTTGCCTTCTCCCAGCAGCTCGCGGGCCACCGCCTCCAGCGAAAAGGAGGAGAAATTCCAGAACGCCGATTTTAGCGCGTCGATGCCGTCGATAATCAGCCGCCCGTTGGCCTGGGCGAAAAAGACGCCGTTCTTAAAGCCGTGCTCACGCCACTCCAGCTCGCTGTTGCCGCGGCCGAGCCGCAGCGGGATGCGATAGCGTTCGGCGTGCTTTTGCAGAACGCGCAGATCGAACTGCACTACGTTCCAGCCGATCAGCACGTCGGGGTCGTGTTCGGCAAACCAGGCGTTGAGCTTTTCCAGCAGCAGGGGACGGCTGGCGATGAAGACCAGCTCGAAGTCGACGTCTGGCGGCGTTTCCGGTTCGGGGCCCAGCATGTAGACCACCCGCTGGCCGCAGCCTTCCAGACCGATGCAGTACAGCTCGCCGTGGCGGCTGGTTTCGATATCCAGCGACACCCATTTCAGTGGCGGACGATAGTCAGGGTTCGGCTTCATGCGTGCGTTGACCAGCTGCGAGCCGCGCGTTTCGCCTTCCACCCACACCGGGGCGGTGATAAAGCGCTCCATCAGATAGCGCTCCGGCGGGCGGATATCGCCTTCGTAAACGGTGACGCCGCTGTCGCGGAGCATCTTCTCCAGACGCATCAACTGGCGATGGGCGCGGCAGTAGAGGCCAACAATCGGCTGACGGTGGAAATCTTTCAGGGCCAGCGGGGCGAAGCGGAGCCCTTTCTCCCCCTGCAGCAGCCGTTCAGCCTGCGCCCGCTGCGCTTCGGGAATAAAGGCGACGGACTCCTGCGGCGGGAGGGTGACCTGCAGCGGACCGTCGTCGGTGGCCAGCCAGAAGGAGAGCTCGGTGCCCTGCGGAGTGTCCCGCCAGTGACGGGTGAGTAAAAATCCTGCTCGTGGCTGGGTCACGGGTATTCTCGCCGATAAAAAACCAGGCCTGATTATAGCCTGGTTTCATGAAGGGTGCTGGGGTTTTATACAGGTGTTCGGCGCTAATGTTGCCCCGGATTGCGGCTTGTGCCTTATCCAGGCTACCAGATGGCGCAGAGCCCTGGCCCTGCTAAGCGCAGCGCGAGCAGGGTGATTATTGGCCGTAGTAGGCTTTGGCCCCGTGCTTACGCAGATAGTGCTTATCCAGCAGGGTTTGCTGCATAGCCGGCAGCTGCGGCGCCAGCTGGCGGCAGAAAATCCCCATATAGGCGATCTCTTCCAGCACGATGGCGTTATGCACCGCGTCTTCGGCGTTCTTGCCCCAGGCGAACGGGCCGTGGGAATGGACCAGCACGCCGGGCATCTGCGCCGGGTCGATTCCCTGCTGGCGGAAGGTTTCGACAATCACGTTGCCGGTTTCCCACTCATAGTCGCCGTTGATCTCCGCATCGGTCATTAACCGGGTGCAGGGCACCGGGCCATAAAAGTAGTCGGCATGGGTAGTGCCGGTCGCGGGAATAGATTGCCCGGCCTGCGCCCAGATGGTGGCGTGGCGCGAATGGGTATGCACAATGCCGCCCAGCGTCGGGAAAGCCTGATACAGCAGGCGATGGGTCGGGGTATCCGACGAGGGCTTTTTATTACCCTCTACCACTTCGCCGCTCTCCAGACTGACCACCACCATATCGTCGGCGGTCATCACGCGGTAATCCACGCCGGAGGGTTTGATCACGAACACCCCTTTCTCGCGGTCGACGGCGCTGACGTTGCCCCAGGTTAAGGTCACCAGATTATGCTTTGGCAGGGCCAGGTTAGCTTCCAGCACCTGGCGTTTAAGATCTTCTAACATAGTGTGCTCCGAATAGCAGGCGAGTCGGGTATCCCTCACCCCGACCCTCTCCCGGCGGGAGAGGGAGAAAGGCGGCATGGCGCCCGGTCGGTCCCCTCTCCCCAACGGGGAGAGGGGAAGGGTGAGGGGACAGCCTCTTAGCGTTTTGAACCGTAATACACTTCATTCCAGCGCAGCGCGTCCTTGAAGGACGGCAGACGGGTATCGTTGTCAATGACGGTCAGCTCGATATCATGCAGCTCGGCGAACTGGCGCATATCGTCGAGGTTCAGCGCATGGCTGAAGACGGTATGGTGCGCGCCGCCGGCGATGATCCAGGCTTCCGACGCGGTACGCAGATCCGGCTGCGCTTTCCACAGGGCGTTGGCCACCGGCAGCTTCGGCAGATCGTGCGGCGTTGGGACGGTTTCGATGGTATTGACCAGCAGACGGAAGCGGTCTCCCAGGTCGATCAGGCTGGCGACGATCGCCGGGCCGGTTTGAGTATTGAAGATCAGGCGCGCTGGATCCGCTTTGCCGCCGATGCCCAGCGGCTGAACGTCGAGGATCGGTTTCTCGACGGTGGCGATCGTCGGGCACACTTCCAGCATGTGCGAGCCGAGCACCAGATCGTTACCATTGTCGAAGTGGTAGGTGTAATCCTCCATAAAGGAGGTGCCGCCCTGCAGACCAGTTGACATCACCTTCATGATGCGAAGCAGAGCGGCGGTTTTCCAGTCGCCCTCGCCGGCAAAGCCGTAGCCCTGCTGCATCAGGCGCTGTACGGCGAGACCCGGGAGCTGTTTCAGGCCGTGGAGATCTTCAAAGGTGGTGGTAAAGGCGTGGAAACCGCCCTGTTCGAGGAAGCGTTTCATCCCCAGCTCAATGCGCGCGGCGTCCAGCACGTTCTGGCGCTTCTCGCCGTGAACCTGCGCTGCCGGGGTCAGACGGTAGCTGCTCTCATATTCATCGACCAGGGCGCTGATATCGCCGTCGCTGATGCTGTTCACCACCTGCACCAGATCGCCGACCGCCCAGGTGTTCACCGAGAAGCCAAACTTAATCTGCGCGGCGACTTTATCGCCGTCAGTCACCGCCACTTCGCGCATGTTATCGCCGAAACGGCACACTTTCAGATGACGGGTATCCTGTTTGGAGACCGCCTGACGCATCCAGCCGCCGATACGCTGGTGGGCCTCTTTATCCTGCCAGTGGCCGGTGACCACGCTGTGTTGCTGGCGCATGCGGGCGCCGATGAAGCCGAACTCGCGGCCGCCGTGCGCGGTCTGGTTCAGGTTCATAAAGTCCATATCGATGCTGTCCCACGGCAGCGCGGCGTTGTACTGAGTATGGAACTGCAGCAGCGGCTTATTGAGGATGGTCAGGCCGTTGATCCACATTTTTGCCGGCGAGAAGGTATGCAGCCAGACCACTAACCCGGCGCATTTGTCATCGTAGTTGGCGTCGCGGCAGATATGGGTGATCTCGTCCGGGGTGGTGCCCAGCGGCTTAAGGACCAGTTTGCACGGCAGTTTGGCTTCCGCATTCAGGCTGTTCACCACATGTTCGGCATGCTTCGTCACCTGGCGCAGGGCTTCCGGGCCGTACAGATGTTGGCTGCCAATAACGAACCATACTTCATAGTTATCAAAAATCGTCATTTTCGTATCCTTAATGGGTGAGCGCTGCCTTAGATTGCGGGGCTTTTTCCGCCTTTGCAGCCGAAGGGAGATAGTGTTGTTCCGCGCTGACCGACCACTGCTGGTAGCGCTGATAGAGTTGTTCGAAACGCTGTGCCTGCGCCGGACGCGGCTGCAGGGTAGTTTCCACCTGGCTTGCCATCCGCTGTTGGGCGGCTGGAATATCGTCATAGACGCCGGCGGCGACGGCGGCGAAGATAGCCGCCCCCAGCGCGCAGCACTGATCGGAGGCGACAATCTGCAGCGGACGGTTCAGCACGTCGCAGCAGGCCTGCATGATGACCTGGTTTTTCCGCGCGATACCGCCAAGCGCCATGACGTTGTTAACCGGGATCCCCTGCTCGGTGAAGCACTCCATAATGGCGCGAGCGCCGAAGGCGGTGGCGGCGATCAGACCGCCGAACAGCGCCGGCGCGTCGGTGGCCAGGTTAAGGTCGGTGATCACCCCTTTCAGGCGCTGGTTGGCATTCGGCGTGCGGCGGCCGTTGAACCAGTCGAGCACCACCGGCAGATGCTCCAGCGATGGATTGTTGGCCCAGGCTTCGGTGAGCGCCGGCAGTAACTGTTTTTGGCTGGCTTTGATTTGCTCGCGCAACGCCGGCTGCTGCTGAGCCAGCTGCTCCAGCGGCCAGCCGAGAATGCGGCCAAACCAGGCGTAAATATCGCCGAAGGCGGACTGGCCTGCCTCCATGCCGATAAAGTGTGGAACCACGCTGCCGTCGACCTGGCCGCAGATGCCTTTGACCGTGCGCTCGCCGACGCTCTCTTTATCGGCGATCAGAATGTCGCAGGTGGAGGTGCCGATGACTTTCACCAGCGCGTTAGGCTGCGCGCCGGCGCCAACGGCGCCCATGTGGCAGTCGAAGGCGCCGCCGGAGATGGCCACACTCTGCGACAGACCCAGGCGCTGGGCCCACTCTGCGCTCAGCGTGCCGACCGGCACATCGGCCGTCCAGGTATCGGTGAACAGCGGCCAGGCCAGATGCTGGTTGATGATGGGATCAAGCTCATCGAAGAAGCTGGCCGGCGGCAGACCGCCCCAGCTCTCATGCCACAGCGATTTATGTCCGGCGCTGCAGCGGCCGCGGCGCAGATCCTGCGGACGCGTAGTACCGGAGAGCAGGGCGGGCACCCAGTCGCAAAGCTCTACCCACGAGGCGGCTGCCTGGGCGACAGCGCTATCTTCGCGGGTGACGTGGAGGATTTTGGCCCAGAACCATTCGCTGGAGTAGATCCCGCCGATATAGCGCGAGTAATCCTCTTTGCCCGGCTGGTGGCACAGGCGGGTGATCGCCTCGGCTTCCTCGACCGCGGTGTGATCCTTCCACAGGACAAACATGGCGTTAGGGTTGTCAGCGAATTCTTCGCGCAGCGCCAGCACGTTGCCCTCGGCATCGACGGGAGCCGGAGTTGAGCCGGTGCTGTCGACGCCAATGCCCACGACGTCGGCGCGCTGTTCGGCGCTCAGCGAAGCGAGCACGCTTTTCAGCGCCGCTTCCATGGACTCGATGTAATCTCGCGGGTGATGGCGGAAGCGGTTGTTAGCGCCATCGCAATACTGTCCTTCCCGCCAGCGCGGATACCACTCCACGCTGGTCGCCAGCTCTGCGCCGGACGCGCATTCCACCGCCAGAGCGCGGACTGAGTCACTACCAAAGTCGAGGCCAATCGCAATTGCCATCTTGTTACTCCATGCAGAAATCATTCATGCAGCAACAGTAGATATCCCCGGCAAAATCCGTCAGGCCGGATTCGCTAATCTTATGGATTATTTTGCTGTTACCTTGCAAAGTGTGACGCCGTGCAAATATTCGATGTGGACTTTTCTGCCGTATTTATAGACACTTTTGTTACCCGGCATATCACGGTGGAATGCACGCTGCTGGCGCTTTTTTCGCTTGCTGTGCGGGTTTTTCGCCAAATTCCCACCGCCGTCGCAGTCGCGACAGGGCCGAGAGCGATAAAATGATGAATATGGACAATTGGTGCCACTGATACCTTCGGGGAGAACCACGCGTATGGCCGAAACGCAAAACGATCCGCTGCTGCCGGGCTACTCTTTTAACGCTCATCTGGTCACCGGCCTGACGCCGATTGAGGCGCAGGGATACCTGGATTTCTTTATCGACCGCCCGCTGGGTATGAAAGGCTATATTCTCAATCTGACGATTCGCGGCGAGGGGGTGATCAACAACCACGGCGAACAGTTTGTCTGCCGGCCGGGCGATATGCTGCTGTTCCCGCCCGGGGAAATTCATCACTATGGCCGCCATCCCGACGCCAGCGAGTGGTATCACCAGTGGGTCTACTTCCGCCCGCGCGCCTACTGGCACGAGTGGCTCAACTGGCCAACGATTTTTGCCCAGACCGGCTTTTTCCGTCCGGATGAACAGTGGCAGGCGCGCTTTGGCGAGCTGTTCGGCCAGATCGTTGATGCCGGGCAGGGGGCGGGGCGCTATTCCGAACTGTTGGCGATAAACCTGCTGGAACAGCTGCTGCTGCGGCGGATGGAGGCGATCAACGAATCGCTGCATCCCCCGCTGGACAACCGGGTGCGCGAGGCCTGCCAGTACATCAGCGACCATCTGGCGGACAGCCATTTTGATATCGCCAGCGTCGCCCAACACGTTTGCCTGTCGCCCTCGCGTCTGTCGCACCTGTTCCGCCAGCAGCTGGGGGTCAGCGTCCTCGGCTGGCGGGAGGATCAGCGCATCAGCCAGGCCAAACTGTTGCTCAGCACCACGCGGATGCCGATCGCCACCGTTGGGCGCAACGTCGGCTTCGAAGATCAGCTCTATTTTTCCCGCGTGTTTAAAAAATGCACCGGGGCCAGCCCGAGCGAATTCCGCGCGGGTTGTGAATAAAAAGTAAAGAAAGTGAAATGATGACCCGCTTAAATGTCACAGCCAGTAAACTATTAAGACAATTGATGGCTTGACGACGGCGCGATGGCTTCGGGGAATCCGGGCTTCGTTTTTTAACCGGGTACATTATGCAAGCATTGCTCGAACACTTTATTACCCAATCCACGGTCTACTCATTGTTAGCCGTGATGCTGGTGGCCTTTCTCGAGTCGCTGGCGCTGGTGGGGCTTATCTTACCCGGCACGGTGATGATGGCTGGCCTTGGGGCGCTCATCGGCGGCGGCGAAGTTAACTTCTGGCAGGCGTGGCTGGCGGGGATTGTCGGCTGCCTGCTGGGCGACTGGATCTCATTCTGGCTCGGCTGGCGCTTTAAGAAGCCGTTGCACCGCTGGTCGTTTATGAAGAAAAACCGCGCCCTGCTGGAGAAAACCGAGCATGCGCTGCATCAGCACAGCATGATCACCATTCTGATTGGCCGCTTTGTCGGACCGACGCGTCCGCTGGTGCCAATGGTCGCCGGGATGCTCGACCTGCCGGTGGCCAAGTTCGTGCTACCGAATATTATCGGCTGCCTGCTCTGGCCGCCGCTCTATTTCCTTCCGGGCATTCTCGCCGGGGCGGCGATTGATATTCCGGCTGATGAAAACAGTGCCAGCTTTAAATGGCTGCTATTGGGGGCGGCGCTGCTGGCCTGGCTGGCGGGATGGCTGTGCTGGCGGCTGTGGCGGAGCGCGAAAACCTCAGGCGATCGGCTGACCCGCTGGCTGCCGCGCGGCCGACTGCTGTGGCTGTCGCCGCTGATGGTCGCGCTGGCGGCTACAGCGTTAACATTTGTCTTCCGCCATCCGCTGATGCCGGTCTATCTGGCGATCCTGCACAAAGTCATCGCGCGCTGATCCCCATCAAATGCGAGGCGCTGCTGTGGCCGCTTAACAGCTCGGCGGTGGCGCCATCCCAGACAATGCGCCCTTCGGCGACCACCATCGAGCGCGGCGCGATGCGCGCGGCGTCCTCTACGCTGTGGGAGACCATCAGCAGGGTGAGCTGCTGCTGCTCGCAGACATCGGCGACCAGGGACAGCATCTCCTGGCGCAGTGCCGGATCGAGCGCCGAGAAGGGTTCATCCAGCAGCAGCACCGGCTGCTGGCGCACCAGACAGCGGGCCAGCGCCGCGCGCTGCCGCTGACCGCCGGAGAGCTCGCCGGGCAGACGTTCCAGCAGCGCATCAATTCCCATCTGTCCAGCTATCGCCGTGACCTGCGCCTGCTGCTCGCGGCTCAGTTTAAGGCCTGGGTGGATCCCGAGGCTGATATTTTGTCGAATGGTCAGATGGTTAAACAGGTTATTCTCCTGAAACAACATCGAGACCGGACGCTGCGCCGGCGGCGTCGCGTTATGCGCCTCGCCGTTAATCAGCAGGCTGCCGCTGGCGGGTGGCAGAAACCCGGCGATCAGATTCAGCAGGGTGCTCTTTCCGGCGCCGCTGGGACCGAGCACCGCGATGCGCTCCCCGCGCGCGACGTCGAGGGTGAAGCGCATCGGCAGATGCTGGTATAGCCAGGTCACATCATTGAGTTTTAGCATCACGCCCCGGAAGTTTTTCAATCAGCGTAAACAACAAGAAACAGAGCAGCAGCAGGAGCAGGGCGGTGACGGCCCCGTCCTGGCTGCGGTAGGCGCCTATCTGCTGGTACAGATAGAAAGGCAGGGTGCGGAACGCCTCGTTGCCGAACAGCGCCACCACGCCGAAATCGCCAATCGACAGTACGCAGGCGAAGGCGAGCGCCTGGGCCAGCGGGCGCCGGAGAGCGCGAAGCTCGACCACCCGCAGCCGGGCAAAGCCTTCAATACCCAGCGACTGGCACAGCATGCTGTAGCGGGCGGCAATGTCGCGCATCGGGTTTTCCAGTACTTTCAGCGCATAGGGGATCGCCATCAGGGCATTAGTGAAGATGACGATGCCGTCGGCGGACTCCGGCAGGCCGATAGTGTTATTGAGCAGCAGGAAGAAGCCGGTCGCCAGCACAATTCCCGGCATCGCAAGGATCAGCATGCCGCTCAGCTCCATTGCCTGCCCGGCCAACGGCCGCTGGCGAGCGCGCAGCTCCCGGCTGCTCCATAACAGCATCATCGTCAGGGTCACGCTCAATAGCCCGGCGGCGATGGCGATGCGTAGAGAGGTGCTCAATGCCTGCCAGAGCGCTGGCTGCGCCAGCACGTCCAGCATATTACGGTTGATCCCGTCGACGATGACCGCCAGCAGCGGCGGGAGCAGCAGCAGCAGGGCGGCGCCGATCAGCAACCCGTCGCTCAGGCGGCTATGCAGGCGATCGTCAGGGTCGCGCCAGCCGCGCACATGGCTGACGCCGATGGCGACGGCTTTACTCAGACGCTGGCTAAGCAGCACCAGCCCAAGGCAGCAGAGCATCTGGATCAGCGCCAGCATTGCCGCTCGCGCCGGATCGTAGTCAAAGCTCAGCGCCTGGTAGATAGCCAGCTCGATCGTGGTGGCTTTCGGGCCGCCGCCCAGCGAGAGCACGGTGGCGAAGCTGGCGAAGCAGAGCATAAAAATCAGCGCGGCGACGGCGGGAATGTGCCGGCGCAGCCACGGCCATTCGACGAGGCGGAAGAAGGCATAGCCGCGCATGCCAAGCTGGGCGGCAATTTGCCGCTGCTCGCCGGGAATGTTCTCCAGCGCCTGCAGCAGCAGGCGGGTCGCCATCGGCATATTGAAAAAGACGTGCGCCAGCAGGATGCCCTGCAGACCGTAGGGCGAGAACTCCCATTGCCAGCCGAGCGCGTTAAATAGTGAGGCCAGCCAGCCCTGGCGGCCATAGACGCTGAGGATACCGAACACCGCCACCAGCACCGGCAGGATCAGGGTCATCGCGCACAGGCGCAGCAGCAACGTACGGCCCGGGAAGCGACGCCGGTAAAGCGCGCGGGCGAGAAAGATGGCTGGTCCCACCGAGATCAGCGCTGACAGCGACGCCTGCCAGAAGGAGAAGCGGACCACATGCCACAGGTAGCTATCGCTGAAGACCGATTGCCAGCCCGCGCCGGGGGCGCTAAACCACAGCGCCAGAAACGCCGCCAGCGCGACAGCGCACAGCAGCGTAGCGGCGAACAGGCCCGGCATCAGCCCGCGAAGGTTTAGCGGCTGACGGCGCGTTGCCATGCGCTAATCCAGGTTTGACGCTCGCTGGCGACCTGCTGCGGGGTAAAGGACAGGGTGGTCTGCGGCTTCACCAGGGTATCAAACCCGGCCGGCAGGGTGACCTGGGTCACCGGATACATCCAGTTGCCGGTAGGGATGGCGTTCTGGAAGCCAGGAGATACCATAAATTTGAGGAATTTTTCCGCCAGTTCCGGCTGCTTGCTGGCGGCGGTACGCGCGGCAACTTCGACCTGCAGATAGTGGCCCTCGGCGAAGCTCGCCGCCGCATAGTTGTCTTTCTTCTCTTCAATCATGTGGTAGGCCGGCGAGGTGGTATAGCTCAACACCAGGTCGCTTTCCCCTTTCAGGAACAGGCCATAGGCTTCGCTCCAGCCTTTGGTGACGGTAACGGTTTTCGCGGCCAGCTTCTGCCAGGCCTCGGGCGCTTGATCGCCATAGACCTTTTGCATCCACAGCAGCAGGCCCAGTCCCGGGGTGCTGGTACGCGGATCTTCATAGATGACCCGCCATTTTTGCGGGCCCTCGACCAGCTCTTTCAGGCTCTTCGGTGGATTAGCCAGTTTGTTTTTGTCATAGACGAAGGCGAAATAGCCGTAGTCGTAGGGAACAAAGGTGTCATTATCCCAGCCGCCCGGCACGCTGACCGCGCTGGCGGGTACGTTGCTTTTGGCAAACAGTTTACTCTGCGCCGCGGCTTCCAGCAGGTTGTTATCAAGGCCAAGCACAACGTCGGCCTTGCTGTTTTTGCCTTCCATGCGCAGGCGATTCAGTAGCGAAACGCCATCTTCCAGCGCGACGAACTTCAGCTCGCAGCCGCACTCCGCTTCAAAGGCTTTTTTGACCGCCGGGCCGGGGCCCCAGTCGGCAGAGAAGGAGTCATAGGTATAGACGGTAAGAACAGGCTTAGCCAAAGCGGGCATGGCGACCAGCGCCAGCAGCGGGAGTAATTTTTTCAACACTTTGCACCTCAGAAAAAAGGGGTGGCAAAGGATTTTGAGTGAGCCTCAAATCCCTTCGCCGGCGTTATCCGGATCAGGTTCGACGGGTATTTTCTCAGCCCATGCGCTTCATCCTTCAAGCCGCATCTGCGTTAGCTTCGCGCGTTCACCCCAGTCACATAGTTATCTATGCTCCAGGGGATTCACCCGCTTGCTGCCTTGATGCAACTTGAATGATATTGCGTATGTTTATTAGCACCCCGTTGAGAACGGCCTTAGTGTAATGATTTTGTCAGATGACGGAAAGCGCTTACGGCTCCGGCGGCGCAAACCATGCGGATTTAAAATCGAACCAGCCGAGGGTATTCATCCTCACGCCGCGCATACTGCGCTGACCCTGAATCATCAGCCAGTGGTGGATCAGCGGCACGATATGTTGCCCGGCCAGCAGCCGCTGGCTCCAGGTGGCCGGATTAAACTCTCCTGCTCGCCAGCGGCAGGCGTCTGCCTGCCAGTCAATGGGGATGCAGCGCTGAATCAGCGGGACTTCGTACAGATAGGCGAAGAGCGAAAATTCGATCGGTAAGGTGAAGTTCACGCTGTTGAGCCAGATATCGCTGACCACCTCGCCGCGATGCCAGGCATCGTACTCCAGCTCCTGGATCTCCAGCTTTACCTGATGCGCCGTCAGCAGGTCGCGCATGATCCCGCCGATCACCCGATGTTCGACGTGATCGCGGTAGTAGGTAAGGGTGACTGTCTCCAGCCCCGCCGGCTTCTCGCAGGCGTGGTTGCTGGCGTGATGCCAGCGCGGCAGCAGGCCGTAGGCGGGAAACCAGTTGCCCTGGTAGTGTTCGCCCGCATGGTAGAGCAGGTTGGCGGGCTGAAACAGATAGCTTAGCCAGCGGCGCACCGCGTCGTTGGCCCCCAGCGGGCTTCGCGAGTCGAACAGCAGGTAATAGCAGCCCTCTTCCAGGCGACTCTCCACCGCTTTTTCGCTTTCGGTATTGCCCTGCAGCGTCAGGCCGCCGTTGGGCTCTTCGCTAATCTCCGGCAGCACCCAGACGTTCACCTCATCGATCAGCGCCCGGTAGCCAAAATAGTCCTCAAAGGCATGGATCTTGAGCTGATTCTGGTTGTTACGCACCACGGCATAGGGGCCGGTGCCGACCGGCATGGAGGAAAAGTGGTTCATGGTCTGCCACTCCTGCGGCAGCACCATCGCCGGCACCTGCCCCAGCAGCCAGGGCAGCCAGCGGTCGGGCTGGCGCAGATGAATATCCAGGGTCCAGGCGGTGGGCGATTCGATGCGTTCGATATGTGAATAGAGCGGCAGGGCATTGCTGCGCTGCAGAGAGGCGATCACATCCGCCATCTCCAGCTCACGGCCATGGTGAAAATGGATGCCCGGGCGGAGGAAAAAGCGCCAGTGGGTGGGCGACAACTGCTGCCAGTGGTGGGCAATATCGGCTTCCAGTTCCCCATTTTCCTCATTTACCCGCGTCAGGGCGCTGAAAATCTGCCGGGCAATATGCGTTTCCGAACGCCGCAGCGCGCTACCGGGCAGCAAATTCTTCATTGGTCGGTAGTAGAGCACGCGCAGGATGTGCCGCCCCTGGCGGAAGCTGCGGCCGAGATGCGAGACCAGCATCTGGCGGACGGCAGCCTTATCGCCGACCAACTGCACCAGCTGATCGATGCGATCCTGCTCAAGGAGATCTTCGGCACGTTGCTGCTGCAGGGCGAGGCCGGTATAGAGAAAGGTTAGCCGCGAACGCTTGCCGCGGCCTGCCTCCGCTTCCCAGGTCAGCCAGCCGCGGGACTCCATCATATTGAGCAGGGTGCGCATATGGCGGCGCGAGCAGCTCAGCATTTCCGCCAGCTCGTTAAGGGTGGTCTCCTGCGACTTGCCGTCGCAGCACTGCCATAGGCGAATGAACTGTTGTTGCAGACGGCCGGAAGACATAAAAGGGGAACTCCTGCGCAAAACTCAGCAATTTATTACTTCCTATATTAAGCCAATAATGAATCCCGATGAAGCGAGGAGGTGAATATGATGAGGTCTACCGCAAAATCGTTCTACCAACGCTACTTTTCTGCGACGCAGGAAGCGTCCTGGCTGGCCCGCCTGATGGCAGGACGACAGCAGGAAATTCTGGGGGAACTGATGCAGTGGGGAGTGACGTCAACGACCTCTGATCATTGACTTGCAGACATCATGTGTGACTGAGTATTGGTGTTATACTCGTCGTTTTTCAAACTGCAGGTGCGCTGTCGATGTTTCCTGGGCCGTATGTTCTGGCTGCGTGATTCGCCTCTACGGGACTCACCTTTTCAGGGCCAGCGCGAGCGCGGCGCAAAATGGTTAACCGTTTTGTCCTGCAGCATGAAATCCATAGAGTATAGAATCACCCGCCAGCAGAATGCCTCTGCTGGCTTTTTTCGTTTTCTTCGCGTGTGTTAAGGACATTCCATGCTGTGGTTGATGACGATGGGACGACGGCTTAACGGCGTCTATGCCGCCTTTATGCTGGTTGCTTTTATGATGGGCGTGGCGGGCGCGTTGCAGGCGCCGACGTTGAGTTTGTTTCTTAGCCGCGAAGTGGGGGCGCAACCGTTCTGGGTGGGCCTGTTCTATACCGTAAACGCCATCGCCGGGATCCTGGTTAGCCTGTGGCTGGCCAAGCGCTCCGATAGCCGCGGCGACCGGCGGCGGTTGATTATGTTCTGCTGTCTGATGGCGGTGGGTAATGCGCTGCTGTTTGCCTTCAACCGCCACTATCTGACGCTGATCACCTGCGGCGTGATGCTGGCATCCATTGCCAACGCCGCCATGCCGCAGCTCTTCGCGCTGGCGCGGGAGTACGCCGACAGCTCGGCGCGGGAAGTGGTGATGTTCAGCTCGGTCATGCGCGCCCAGCTGTCGCTGGCTTGGGTGATTGGCCCGCCGCTGGCCTTTATGCTGGCGCTCAACTATGGCTTCACCACCATGTTCTCCATTGCGGCGGGCATTTTTGTCATTAGCCTCGCTCTGATTGCCATCAAACTGCCTTCGGTTCCGCGTGTGGAACAGCCCTCGGAGGAGGCGGCGGCGCTAGCGCAGGCCGGCGGCTGGCAGGACAAGAACGTGCGTATGCTGTTTATCGCCTCCACCCTGATGTGGACCTGCAACACCATGTACATCATTGATATGCCGCTGTGGATCAGCAGCGATCTCGGGCTTCCCGACAGCCTGGCCGGGATCCTGATGGGCACTGCCGCCGGGCTGGAGATACCGGCGATGATCCTCGCCGGCTACTACGTAAAGCGCTTTGGCAAACGTAAAATGATGGTGGCGGCGGTGGCCGCCGGCGTGCTGTTTTATGCCGGACTGATCCTGTTTCATGGTCGCACGGCGCTGCTGGCTCTGCAGCTGTTCAATGCCATCTTTATCGGCATTATCGCCGGGATAGGCATGCTGTGGTTCCAGGATTTAATGCCGGGACGGGCGGGAGCGGCGACCACCCTGTTCACCAACAGTATTTCCACCGGCGTGATCCTTGCCGGCGTGATGCAGGGGGCGCTGTCCCAGAGCTATGGTCACGCCAGCGTCTACTGGACGATCGCGGCCATTTCGCTGGTGACGCTGTTTTTGACCAGCAAGGTGAAGGATATCTGACTACTCGCCCCGGCATCGCCGGGGCGACCAGGCCTACTTGAGTTCGATACGCTTAATGTCGCCGATGATAAAAATGTAGGCAATCACCCCAATCAGCGCCGTCAGGCCGACGTAGATCAGCGCGTAAAAGAAATTACCCGTGGCGGAAATAATCACACCAATTATCAGTGGTGCGATAATCGAGGCCATATTGGCACAGAAATTAAATATGCCGCCGGTGAGGCCTGCCATATTTTCCGGGGCAATATCCGAAATTAAGGTCCAGCCCAGACCGACCATCCCCTGGCCAAAAAAAGCCACCGACATGATAATAATTACGGTGCTATTGGCGCTTACCCAATTCGCCGCGATAATACAGCTGGACAGCAATAAACCGGAAATTATTGGTAACTTTCGACTGATGTTGACGGAGCCGGTTCGCTTCAACAACCGGTCGGAGATCCAGCCGCCGAAGAGGATGCCAATCGCGGCGGCAAGGAAGGGCCAGGTGGCGAAGAAGCCGACGTGCAGCCATGGAAGATGGCGCTCGTTGGCGAGGTAGCTGGGAAACCACGTCAGGAAAAAGACCAGTGTGGTGTTGCCGGCGAACTGACCCAGGCTGGCGCCGAGGATCTGGCGACAGCCCAGCAGGCGTCTGGCGTCACGCCAGTTAAATGGAACGTTCTGGATTTTATTGTTAATGCTGCTTGCGCCGATATACTCCAGCTCCGCTTGATTAGCCGTGCGCGATTCATGCGGTTCATGATAAAAACGCCACCACACTAAAGTAAATAAAATACCTAATCCGCCGGTGAGGAAAAAAAGCGTTCTCCAGCCATGATGTTCGAGAATTAAAAATAACAGCGGCGAGAAAGCGGCCAGCCCTATATATTCACCAACTGTATACGTTGCCGTTGCCCGCGCGCGCTCATGCTGAGGGAACCAGGTGCTGACGATGCGGCTGTTGGCCGGAAAGCAGGGCGCTTCGCTGACGCCGAGTCCCAGGCGCAGAAGCAGCAGGGATTTTAGGCCGAGGGTGAAACTTTGCAGCAGGGTAAACAGCGACCAGAAGAAAATTGACAGGGCATAGGTCACTTTGTTGCCAAAGCGGTCTAAAAACATCCCGCCGGGGATCTGCGCCAGCGCATAAGTCCAGGCGAAGGCGGAGAAGATGATGCCCATCATCGCCGGATCGATATGGATTTCTTTGCTTAACTGTGGCGCTACAATACCCAGGATGGTACGGTCGAGATAATTTATCATCGTTCCGACGGAGAGTAGCAGCAGAATAACTATCCGTACGCGGCTTCTTTTTTTCGCCCCCGATGTGGAAGTGAGGACTTCCTGAGAGTTTGACATACTCATAGCGAGTTCCTTTAAAGTTTAAAATATTTTTGCATATATTCTAATATGCAAAAATATCTCAAGGAGCTATAGGTAGTATCTATGAATGGCAATGCCTTGTGGCACATTCATGCCCTTCGCCAAATAATATTTGATGTAACGCCGATATTTACCCGTTCATGCGCATTATTGGTGGCTTGCATGGTATATTAGCGTCAGTGCATTTATTCTTATATTATACGGGTAAAAATAATGAACCTAAAGCAACTTTATTATTTTAAACGTCTGTCTGAAACTGAGCATTACACCGAAGCCGCCTCCAGTCTGTGCATCACCCAGCCCTCGCTAAGCCACGCGATATCGGAGCTGGAGAAGGAGTTAGGGGTCGCGCTATTCGCCAGACAGGGGCGGAACGTAAAAATTACCCAAAACGGCAAGCGTTTTTTGCCGTATGTTGAAGATGCGCTGGCCTCGCTGGAGAACGGACGCATGATATTGCAAAAAAATGGCGCTGAGAATAAAGAGAATATTCGCATCGCCTTTATTTACACGATGGGGGAGTATGTTGTTCCACAGTTAATTAATAAATATTCTCTTTCACCTGAATGTCACAATGTGACTTTTTCTTTTACTCAAGGGACATCGCTGACGCTGTTGCAGGAGCTGAAGGCCGGAAAAGTCGATCTGGCGATCTGCTCTTATATTGCCGATGAACCCGATATCGATTTTATTCCGGTGATCCAGCAGGAACTGGTGGTGGTCACGGCAAAGGATCATCCGCTGGCCCGGCTATATGAACATGAAGTCGATCTGGTGGAGACGATTCATTATCCGTATATCTATTTTTCAGAAAATAGCGGCTTACGTCCGTTTATCGATAATGTATTTATGCAGCAAAAGCTGGTGCCGGAGATCGCCTGCTATGTGGATGAGGATACGGCGATGGCCGGGCTGGTGAGTATTGACTACGGGATCGCGATTATGCCGCGCATCACCGCGCTCTCCTATTACAATGTCCATATCCTGAAGATTAAAAACACCATCCCCCCCCGCTATATCTATCTGGCGACCATGAAAGACAAGGGGCTCTCTCCGGCGCTGGAGTCATTTAAAAATGTGGTTATCCACGACAGCCAGAAGATCTGTTAACGGATGGCCCGGATGTGACCTCCGGGCCATCCGGATATCAGGAGAGCATATCCATCACTTCACGCAGCTTAGCGATGGCGATCTGCCCCGGCGCGGAGGCCTGACCAACGGTACCGAAGGTCATCGCCGAACCGAACAAGCGCCCGGTGACCCGGCTAACGCCACCGGATTTGCCCATCGACATGGTGATCAGCGGACGCGTCGCATACTTCTCTTTCATGGTCAGCGTGGCGGCGAGCAAGGTGAGTACGTCCTGCGGCGACTGCGGCATCACCGCGATCTTCGGCAGATCGGCCCCCAGATCCTGCATGCGGCGCAGGCGATAGATAATATCTTCCTGAGCGGGGGTCTTATGGAAATCATGATTACTCATGATCACCTTGACGCCCGCGGCATGCGCATCGTCAACCAGCGCGCGGATCTGCGCTTCATCATTGAACAGTTCGATATCGATAACATCAACCAGTCCACTGCGTGCGGCCTCGCGGTTGAGCGCAAAATAGGCTTCGTCGCTGAGCTCGGTTTCGCCACCTTCTTTCTTACTGCGGAAGGTAAACAGCAGCGGAAGCGCTTTCAGCGCGCCACGGATTTCCGCCAGCGCGGCCATCACCTGGGCCATCTCTCTGACCTGGGCAAAGTGGTCAACGCGCCATTCGATAATATCGGCGCCGGCATCGACCAGGCCGTGGGCGTTACCCAGTATCTCATCCAGGGTTTTACCGATCAGCGGTACACAAATGAGGGTTTCCCCTTCCTGAAAGGTGATGTTCTTTACGGTTACTGCATTTGTCATGTAGGTATCCATTATTTTTCGCGTTGTACTTCAGGCGGTGACTGCGGTGCGTGATACTTTTTGCGCCGCCCGAGCCTGCAGTTGACGATAGCCGATGTACAGGGCGATCACAAAGCCGATAACGGCGATCAGAAAATCAAACCACATAATGCTGGCAATACTGATCTGCGAAAGCTTTGCGGTGATCAACGGGATCGTGAAGCTGGCGATACTGCCGGCAGTGTAGAAGATGCCGGTTGCTTTGCCTTTTCCGTTCGGGAAGCTCATCGCCATGATTGTCGCACCCAGCTGCAGCACTCCGCCAGCGGCGGCAAAGCCGATGACAAAAGCAAAGCCGGTCACCATCATCGGCGTCGGGAACAGGCACACCAACAGCAGCGAAATCATCGACAGGCCAGTATAAATAATCATCGCAATGGCCGAGCTAAACACCTCTTTGACGAAGGCGGCAGTTACAAAGACGCAGACCAGCGAGCCGACGGTATAGATGCTAAGCAGTTTAATCGCCGAGGCATAGGGCAGGCCGACGACGAACTGGCCGTACTGCGCCAGCCATTGGCTGACCAGATAGAAGGTCGCCATGCCGATATAACCGTACAGGGTGAAGATCACCATATCCAGCTTATTAGCCTGTGGCCGGACGGCTGTTTCCGCCTGTGCCGTAGGGGCTTCCTCTTTTTTCGCCGCCTGGCTGTCAGGGAACGGCATTTTAAGCAGATAAATCCCGCTCAGTACAAAGAGCGCTGCCGCAATCACGAACGACCAGCCGAACCACAGATTTGCCCATATCAGGAAGCTGATAATGAACGGCAACAGGAACTGCCCTGCAGAGACGAAGGCTTTGATCAGCACGTTGGCCCGGCTGGCAGAGTGCGGGAAAGATTCCATCAGCGCCGGATAGGTACCGGAGTCGAGGAAGCTGTTCGCCAGGCCCGCCATAATGCCGAACACGTAAGCCAGATAGATATTTTTGGTCAGCAGGATGCCGACGAAAAAGATCAGGTAGCTAAGGATCCCAAGATAGATAAAGGGCTTGCGACCGAAGCGATCCGAGAGAAATCCGGTCACGATGGTCGCTAACTTACCAATACCTAACGAAGATATAACGATCGATACGCCGGCTTTGTCTGTTCCCCACTGTTCCTGAAGATGGGCCATGTTGAGGGTGATTAACAGCACCCCCATACCGTGGATCAGGTAGTTGAGATACAGCCCTGCCGCAGTAGGGATGTATTTATTTTTCATCATTCGCCTCTTAGAACAGAATGCTCTTGATGTAATCAACCGGCATCTGTTTGCCCGTCCAGATTTCGAACGCGCGCGCGCCTTGCCACAGCATCATCCCCAGGCCGTTCAGCGTGCGGCAGCCTTTTTTCTCGGCCACTTCCAGCAGGTGGGTTTTGCGCGGGTTGTAGACGACGTCGGAGACGATCAGGTCCGGACGCAGGAAGCTGTCGTCAGGTAGCAGCATCTGGCCTTCGAACGGCTTCATGCCGACCCCGGTGGCATTGGTCAGGATCACGCTGCTGTCAATTTCGGCGCGCAGTTTGTCATGATCGTCGAGATCGAACAGATGGATCTCGCAGTCGGTGTTGTGGCGGATCTTGGCCACGGTTTCTTCTGCGTTGGCGAAGAATTTATCGCGGCGGTTGAAGATGGAGATCGCCTTCACGCCATCCAGTGCTGCCTGGACGCAGAGCGCCGTTGCCGCGCCGCCGGCGCCGAGTACGGTCATCTTCTTGCCGATGATATCGATACCGGCTTCGCTAAGGGCGCGCATGTAGCCGGTGCCATCGGTGATATGTCCGGTCAGTACGCCGTCGTCGTTGACCACGGTATTGACCGCCCCGACCAGCTGTGCCGCCGGCGACAGTTTATCGAGATACTGGCAAATCTCGGTTTTGTTCGGCATAGAGACGTTAAAACCGCGCAGCTTCATCGCCCGGAAGCCCTGCACCACGTCTTTTAGCTCCTGGTTACCGACTTCAAAAGCGAGATAGACGTAGTCCAGCCCGAGATGGGCGAAAGCCTCGTTGTGCATGGTGGGCGACATGCTGTGACGAATCGGGGTGGCGATCAGGCCAATCAGCTCAGTGTGTCCAGTAATACGTTCTGCCATGACAAAAATCCTCAATAAGTTAGAAAGGGAATTCGTTGTGCTTCGCGGCTGCCCAGCGCACCCATGTCTTCCAGTGCATCCAGTACGTTGCGGCCTTCGCGGACGCCATCGATAATGCGTCGCGCCATCACGCTGTCGCCGATGTTCATGATTTTGACGTTATTGGCATTGGCCCAGCGCTCGATCTCGTCGAGACCCGTCCGGTTGGCGCGCATCCCCAGACAGACAAAGCCGTAGTCGAAGGGAATATCGAAGGTTTGCTGTGTATTTTTCACCTGGAAATGGTCGGCAGCGACCGCCATCAGTTGGGTATTCATGTGCTGTTCGACCTGGTGCTCGTCGAGCATGGTCAACATGGCATTTTTGGTAATGATGTCGAGATCGCGACCGGCGGCGTCCTGCATCTCGATTAGCACCGCCTGTGCGCCGCGAGCGGTAAAGTATTCGATAACGTCAAGGCCAACGGCGCCAGCGCCGACTACGGCGATGCGTTTGCCCTTGATATCGGTAAATTTCGCCAGATTGTCGATCATGCCGGTAATGGAAAAGATCTTGCCGTTCTCGACGTCAATGTTTTCCCGCAAGCCTTCAATGGGCGGCAGCAGCGGCGTTGAGCCGGTGGCGTTGACAATCAGATGCGGACGCAGGGCGGAAACTGAAGCCACGTCGGCCCGCTTGCCGATCTGCAGCATCAGGTTGTCCAGCGAGGCGATACGATTTTTCATAAACTGCGGGAAATCAGCGATGCGTTTTTTCTCCGGTAGGCGGGAGATTTCGCTGGCGAGGCCGCCGACGTGGTTTTTCGCTTCCAGCAGCCAGGTATGGCAACCAACTTCCGCCGCGGTGCAGGCGGCTTCCATCCCGGCGGTGCCGGCGCCGATGACCACCACGTTAGTGTCGCGATTCACGCGCCGCATTTTATAGGCGTCACCGTGAATAATATCCGGGTTAATCGAACAGCGCAGCGGGCGCGAGCGGGCGATGCGATGGTCGGCGCAGCCGATGTTGCAGGAGATACATTTGCGCATCAGACGCTCTTTTCCGCCTTGCACTTTCTGCACCCACTCCGGCTCGGCAATCAGACCGCGGCCAATGGCGATAAGATCGGCATCGCCGCTGGCGAGGATATCTTCGGCTACCTGTGGAGTGCGAATATTGCCGGCGATGACCGTGGGTTTATGGAATTTATCGCGCACCGCGCGGGAGAGATAGCGCTTCCAGCCATCCTCCAGCGACATCTGATCGATTTGCAGATTCAGGTTGTCGTTCTGTGCCGCAGAGACGTTGATGATATCGACCTTCTCCTGGCAGAGCTCAAGAATACGCAGGGAATCTTCGAGGGTATTGCCGCCCTTGAGGAAGTCGTCGGCGCTGATGCGCAGACTGACCGGAAAACGCGGCCCCACGCAGGCGCGAACCTTATCGACAATCAGACTCAGTATCCGAGTGCGATTTTCGACGCTGCCGCCAAATTCATCAGTGCGCTTATTAAACAGCGGCGATAAAAACTGGCTAATTAAATAGGAGTGACCGGCATGAATTTCGACGCAGTCAAAACCTGCGCGCCGAACGCGCTCCGCGGCGTCACCAAATTTTTCTACCGCATGATATATTTCCTCATGGGTCATCGGACGCGGAATATTACCGTGCTTCTTCGACGGCGTTGTAGAAGAGGAGAGCGGCGTCTGGCCTTCCAGTCGGTAGGCATAAGCGGAAGCGCCGGCATGATTTAACTGAATGGATACGCAGGCGCCATGTTTATGCAGGGTCTCGGTTAATTTAAACAGCCGTGGAATATATTGATCGTTATCGATGCGCAGTTGGGTGGTGCCGTTGGAGGCGAAGGGGAAATCAATACAAATATTTTCGATGGTGATAAGCCCGGTGCCGCCTTTGGCCCGCAGTTCGTAGTATTCCAGCTGTTCCTGCGACACCTCGCCATTGAGCGTGGCCATATTGGTGCCCATAGGGGGCATAATAATGCGGTTTTTTAACGTCATACCGTTGATGGTCAACGGACTGAAAAGGTGCGGATAGTGGCTCATCTCTTCTCTCCACAGGAGGCCGGGAGGCCGATATGCGGGGCCCAGGCGTGTCCTTAGTTAATATTTCTCTGTGGCAAAAGATAACGAGGGGAAAAATCGAAAAATAATGCTTTTTTTTGTGCATAGCAATAGGGGTTCTCTATGAGATTAACGCTTTCTTCACATTCTTATATTTTTATATTAAACACTCGTGCCTTATTTTTACTTGCAGTGCAGGGAAAATACATAAACAGTGCTGGAGAAGGGGAGGAAAGCGGAATAATTCTTCTTTAGGCGGTAGGGCAGGGTGGCGGTAAGGTCTGACAATCAGCACATTAAAATTGGTTTTTGTGCGTGAGATCGCAATTTTCTCCGCAATAAAATAAAAAGCCCGATCAAATGACCGGGCCCAAAGGTTAATTCATAAATGCCGGCAGCTTGCGTTCATAGTCGGAGATCGCCGCTTCATGCTGCAGCGTCAGGCCGATGCTATCCAGGCCGTTGAGCATGCAGTGGCGGCGGAAATCGTCGATCTTAAAGCTGTAGGTTTTATCCCCGGCTTTAACTACCTGCGCTTCCAGATCCACTTCAAACGTAATGCCCGGGTTGGCCTGCACCAGCTTGAACAGTTCATCGACCTGCTCGTCGCTCAGGGTCACCGGCAGCAGCTGGTTATTGAAGCTGTTGCCGTAAAAGATATCGGCAAAGCTCGGGGCGATAACGACCTTAAAGCCGTAATCGGTCAGCGCCCACGGCGCGTGCTCGCGCGAGGAGCCGCAGCCGAAGTTTTCCCGCGCCAGCAGTATCGATGCCCCCTGGTACTCAGGAAAATTCAGCACGAACTCCGGGTTCGGCTGTTGACCTTTATCGTCGAGAAAGCGCCAGTCGTTAAACAGGTGCGCGCCAAAGCCGGTGCGGGTGACCTTCTGCAAAAATTGCTTAGGGATGATCGCGTCGGTATCGACGTTTGCAGCATCCAGCGGAACCACCAGGCCGGTATGTTGGGTAAATTTCTCTGCCATGATGGTCTCCTTACTTCAGATTACGGATATCGGCGAAATGGCCGGTAACGGCTGCCGCCGCGGCCATTGCCGGGCTCACCAGGTGCGTGCGTCCGCCGCGGCCCTGACGGCCTTCAAAGTTACGGTTGCTGGTTGAGGCACAGCGTTCGCCCGGATTCAGGCGGTCATTATTCATTGCCAGACACATAGAGCAACCAGGTAAGCGCCACTCAAAGCCGGCTTCGATAAAGATCTTATCCAGACCTTCCGCTTCCGCCTGCGCTTTCACCGGACCAGAACCCGGCACCACCAGCGCCTGGACGCCCGGCGCCACTTTACGCCCTTTAGCGATTTCCGCCGCGGCGCGTAAATCTTCGATGCGCGAGTTGGTGCAGGAGCCGATAAACACTTTATCGATAGCGACTTCCGTCAGCGGGATCCCGGATTTCAGCCCCATATAGACCAGCGCTTTTTCGGCGCTGGCGCGTTCCACCGGATCGCTGAACGACGCTGGATCGGGGATGTTATCCGTCACCGAGATCACCTGGCCCGGGTTGGTGCCCCAGGTCACCTGCGGGGCAATTTCCGCCGCCTGCAGCGTCACCACGGTATCAAACGTCGCGGCGTCGTCGGTTTTCAGGGTTTTCCAGTACGCTACGGCATCGTCAAAATCTTTGCCTTTCGGCGCATGCAGACGGCCGCGTACGTAATTGAAGGTGGTTTCGTCCGGCGCGACCAGGCCCGCTTTGGCGCCCATCTCGATCGCCATGTTGCACAGGGTCATACGCCCTTCCATGCTCAGATCGCGGATCGCTTCGCCGCAGAACTCAACCACATGGCCGGTGCCGCCGGCGCTACCGGTTTTACCAATGATGGCCAGCACGATATCTTTGGCGGTAATGCCCGGCGCCGCTTTGCCCTGGACTTCGATTTTCATGGTCTTCGCGCGGCCCTGTTTCAGGGTCTGGGTCGCCAGCACATGCTCCACTTCGGAGGTGCCGATACCGAACGCCAGCGCACCGAACGCGCCGTGGGTGGCGGTATGGGAGTCACCGCACACGATCGTCATCCCCGGCAGGGTAACCCCTTGTTCCGGGCCCATGACGTGGACGATGCCCTGATACGGGTGGTTCAGGTCGTACAGTTCAACGCCGAACTCTTTACAGTTCTTAATCAGCTCCTGCATCTGAATGCGGGCCATCTCACCGGACGCGTTAATGTCTTTGGTCTGCGTCGAGACGTTATGATCCATGGTAGCGAAGGTTTTACCCGGCTGGCGCACCTGGCGGCCATGGGCGCGCAGACCGTCAAACGCCTGCGGAGAGGTGACTTCGTGCACCAGATGGCGGTCGATATACAGCAGCGGGGTTTCGTTCTGCGCCTCATACACTACGTGCGCATCAAATAATTTTTCGTATAACGTCTTCGCCATGATTACACCCCTTCTGCGACATAGCGGGCAATAATATCGCCCATTTCATCAGTGCTGACCGCCGCCGTGCCGCGCGCTAAGTCGCCGGTTCGAACCCCTTCTTCTAAGGCGCGGTTGATCGCGTTTTCAATGGCGGTCGCCGCTTCGTCAGCGTCGAGGCTGTAGCGCAGCAGCAGAGCCAGGGAGAGGATCTGCGCGATCGGGTTGGCGATATTTTTGCCGGCGATATCCGGTGCGGAACCGCCCGCCGGCTCGTACAGGCCAAAACCTTGTTCATTGAGGCTGGCGGACGGCAGCATACCCATCGAGCCGGTGATCATCGCGCACTCGTCGGAGAGGATGTCGCCAAACAGGTTGGAGCACAGCAGCACGTCGAACTGGGACGGATCTTTAATCAGCTGCATGGTGGCGTTATCGATATACATATGCGCCAGCTCAACGTCCGGATACTCCTTGCCGATCTCGCTGACGATTTCGCGCCACAGGATGGAGGACTGCAGAACGTTGGCCTTATCGATGGAAGTCACTTTGTGACGACGCTTGCGGGCGGATTCAAAAGCGATGCGCGCGATACGCTCGATCTCAAAGCGGTGATACACCTCGGTATCAAAGGCTTTCTCATGCTGACCGCTGCCTTCGCGGCCTTTCGGCTGGCCGAAGTAGATGCCGCCGGTCAGTTCGCGTACGCAGAGAATGTCGAAGCCGTTAGCAGCGATGTCGGCGCGCAGCGGGCAGAACTCTTCCAGCCCCTGATACAGTTTGGCCGGGCGCAGGTTGCTGAACAGTTTAAAGTGTTTACGCAGCGGCAGCAGCGCGCCACGCTCTGGTTGTTCCGCCGGCGGCAGGTGCTCCCATTTCGGACCGCCGACGGAGCCGAACAGGATCGCATCCGCCTGCTCGCATCCGGCGACGGTCGCCTGCGGCAGGGGAGTTCCCTGACGGTCGATGGCCGCCCCGCCAACGTCATACTGGCTGGTGGTAATGTGCATGGCAAAACGTTGGCGCACGGCTTCCAGTACTTTCATCGCCTGGTTCATCACTTCCGGGCCAATGCCATCACCCGGCAAAACGGCAATATGGTAATTCTTCGACATTACACGGTTTCCTTATTGTTCTCTTTATTCTGAGCTTTGCGTTGCAATTCTTTTTCGACTTCGGCGGCGCGCCAGATGTTGTTCAGCACGTGAACCATCGCTTTGGCTGACGACTCTACGATATCCGTTGCCAGACCAACGCCATGGAAGCGGCGGCCATTGTAGTCAACGACGATATCCACCTGGCCCAGGGCGTCTTTGCCGTGGCCTTTCGCGCTTAAGCCATACTTCACTAATTCAATGTTGTAGTCGGTGACGCGATTAATCGCCTGGTAGATAGCATCGACCGGACCGTTGCCGTTGGCGGCTTCGGTTTTGATCTCATCCCCGCAGACCAGTTTGATCGAGGCGGTGGCGATATCGCTGGATCCGGATTGGACGTTGAAGTAATCCAGGCGGAAATGCTCTGGCTCTTCCTGCTGCTTGTTGATAAAGGCCAGCGCTTCCAGATCGTAATCGAAGACCTGGCCTTTTTTGTCCGCCAGCTTCAGGAATGCGTCGTACAGATGATCCAGGTTGTAATCGCTCTCCTGGTAGCCCATCTCTTCCATCCGGTGTTTCACCGCCGCGCGGCCGGAGCGGGAAGTCAGGTTCAGTTGCACCTGGTTCAGGCCGATAGATTCCGGGGTCATGATCTCGTAGTTTTCGCGGTTCTTCAGCACGCCGTCCTGGTGAATGCCGGAGGAGTGGGCGAAGGCGCCGGTGCCGACGATGGCCTTGTTCGCCGGGATCGGCATATTGCAGATCTGGCTGACGGTCTGGCTGGTGCGCCAGATTTCATGATGATTAATGTTGGTGTGCACGTTCATGATGTCTTTGCGCACTTTGATCGCCATGATCACTTCTTCCAGTGCGCAGTTGCCGGCGCGTTCGCCGATACCGTTCATCGCACCTTCTACCTGGCGCGCACCGGCGTGGACCGCGGCGAGGGCGTTACCGACAGCGATGCCCAGATCATCATGGGTGTGGACGGAAATAATTGCTTTGTCGATATTCGGCACGCGATCATACAGGCCGCTGATGATGTTGGCATATTCGAACGGCATGGTATAGCCGACGGTATCCGGGATATTAATGGTGGTGGCGCCGGCGTTGATCGCCGCTTCCACGACGCGAGCCAGATCGGCAATCGGCGTACGGCCGGCGTCTTCACAGGAGAACTCAACGTCGTCAGTGTAGTTGCGTGCCCGCTTCACCATATAGATCGCGCGCTCAATAACCTCATCCAGCGTACTGCGCAGTTTGGTGGCGATATGCATCGGCGAGGTGGCAATAAAGGTATGAATACGGAAAGCCTCGGCCACTTTTAACGATTCCGCCGCCACGTCGATATCTTTCTCAACGCAGCGCGCCAGGGCGCACACGCGGCTGTTTTTAATGGTGCGCGTGATGGTTTGCACCGATTCAAAATCGCCCGGCGAGGATACCGGGAAACCGACTTCCATTACGTCGACCCCCATTCGCTCAAGGGCCAGTGCGATCTGCAGCTTCTCTTTGACACTCAGGCTTGCCTGTAACGCTTGTTCGCCATCACGTAAGGTCGTATCGAAAATAATGACTTGCTGGCTCATGGTTTGGATCCTTAGTCTGTGTCCTGGCGCCTTGTTGACGAGCATAAAAAAACCCGCGCCAAGGCGCGGGTTTTATAGTCTTGCTGGAAGATGACTTAACGCTGAACGTCGCCCAACAGCCTACCGCGCAAATGGCATGCGTTTAGTAGTAGTAGGCTGGTGATACGAGCGGTGCGAATCATTGCGTCAAACTCCAGATGAAATCGTTATGCTTTTAGAGTTACTGGATAGCTGTTTTAAAGTCAACCCCTGGCATGGAAAAAGCGTTTTGGGCTGACTAAATGAATTAGCAAAATGTGCTGATGTAAGCCCCATTTTGCCGAAGATCCTATTTTGGACCGAAAGCGGTTTATCCCCATTTGTTTCATTTGAAAAAGTGCTTTGCATTCAAGGCATCGTCGAACAGGTGTCGCCAATGAAGGGACAAAAAACGGTATCTGGATGAAAATATTAAATTTATTTTTCCTGTGAATGTATTCGAACGCTAGCGGATTATTTTTCAATGATAAGGATTTGTTAATTTTATGGAGGGAAAAATAAAATACTTTATTATTGCTTAAGTTACAGTTAACTCGTGGTGCTGTTTTTATTTTTATGGATTATGGTTACACTTATCATCATTAAGTAATCAGTATGGTTTGAGCGGCTCAGTTTTTTGATCAGGACCGTTTCTTCACTGCCACTCATAGCCTTGATATATTCCTAAAAATTTCTTTTGCTATTTTGTAAATGTCATTTGCATGGTAAATGATATTTTCGGCGCTAATTATAGCGGTTTAGTGAAGGGAATTCATCGTGACGGCGGAATTAGATATGTTAATTGAAACTCCAGAATATAAATCAGCCCCCGGACAGGAAGTCGTTAAACCTCAACTACGGATGGTTGATCTCAATCTGCTTACCGTTTTTGATGCGGTTATGCAAGAGCAGAATATTACTCGTGCCGCCCATACGCTCGGCATGTCACAACCCGCGGTGAGCAATGCGGTTTCACGACTGAAAGTGATGTTTAATGACGAGCTTTTTGTGCGCTATGGCCGCGGTATTCAGCCGACGGCGCGCGCCTATCAGCTGTTTGGCTCGGTACGCCAGGCGCTGCAGCTGGTCCAAAACGAATTGCCAGGCTCCGGTTTTGAACCGCTGAGCAGTGAGCGCGTGTTCCATCTGTGCGTCTGCAGCCCGCTGGATAACATCCTGACGTCGGTTATTTTTAATAAAGTTGCAGAGATAGCACCCAATATTCATTTAGTCTTTAAGTCTGCGCTGAATCAAAATACGGAACATCAGCTACGTTATCAGGAAACAGAATTCGTAATCGGTTATGAAGAGTTCCGTCGCCCTGAGTTTGCCTGCGTTCCGTTATTTAAAGACGAAATGGTCCTGGTCGCCAGTCGCAACCATCCGCGTATTTCCGGGCCGATGATGGAGGCGGATATTTATCGCGAGGAGCATGCCGCCGTTGCTCTCGACCGGTATGCCTCATTTAGTTTGCCGTGGTATGACACGGCCGATAAACAAGCGCGTATCGCCTATCAGGGTAATGCGATGGTCAGCGTATTAAACGTAGTATCGCAAACCCAGATGGTGGCCATTGCCCCGCGCTGGCTGGCAGATGAATTTGCTGACAAGCTTGCCCTGCAAATATTACCTTTGCCGTTGAAGGTCAACAGTCGGACCTGCTATCTCTCCTGGCACGAAGCCGCTGGTCGTGATAAAGGCCACCAGTGGATGGAAGAGCTGTTGGTGGACATTTGCAAGCGCTGACCCGACGACGATAGATAGCAAAGGAGCTTCGGCTCCTTTTTTTATATGACATAAATCAAATAAAGCAGAATTTTATTCTGTTTACCTTGCGCGAGGGGTTCGTTGTGTTCGTGAAAAATGGATCTATTCCTGTTATCACCCTTTTTCGCCGAGTATTTACCATTCTCTTTTCTTATCTCTGAAGCAATTCACCATATTTTCCCCTCACCGCTTTCTTTTCTTCTTATTCAAGAAATAAGGCCTCAGCTGCGGCGAATTGCCTGCCTGCTGGCGAGCAGTTATGGTAGTGGCATGCAGTACATTCACCTCAATGCGGAGGACCACTCCTTCGCATCGTGCGAGCGCGCGGAAATTGAGTTCCGCTGTCGTAAAACAATAAGCCTGGAGGCAAACCATGGAGATGTTGTCAGGAGCCGAGATGGTCGTCCAATCGCTTGTCGATCAGGGCGTCAAGCAAGTATTCGGCTATCCCGGAGGCGCAGTCCTCGATATCTATGATGCGTTACATACCCTTGGCGGTATCGATCATGTGCTGGTTCGTCACGAGCAGGCGGCGGTGCATATGGCGGATGGCCTGGCGCGGGCGACCGGGGAGGTCGGCGTGGTGCTGGTGACCTCTGGGCCTGGGGCGACGAACGCCATCACTGGCATTGCGACAGCCTATATGGACTCTATTCCGTTGGTGATCCTCTCGGGGCAGGTAGCCACCTCGCTTATCGGCTACGATGCCTTCCAGGAGTGCGACATGGTGGGGATTTCCCGTCCGGTGGTGAAGCACAGTTTCCTGGTGAAGCAGACCGAAGATATTCCCGGCGTGCTGAAGAAAGCCTTCTGGCTGGCGGCCAGCGGTCGCCCCGGTCCGGTAGTGGTCGATCTGCCGAAGGATATTCTCAATCCGGCGAAGAAGCTGCCTTACGTCTGGCCGGACGCAGTGAGCATGCGCTCGTATAACCCAACCACCAGTGGCCATAAAGGGCAGATTAAACGCGCCCTGCAGACCCTGGTGGCCGCAAGTAAGCCGGTCGTCTACGTCGGCGGCGGGGCGATCAATGCGCATTGCGAACCTCAGCTGCGCGAGCTGGTGGAAAAACTGAAGCTGCCGGTGGCCTCATCCTTGATGGGACTTGGCGCTTTCCCGGCGACACACTCGCAGGCGCTGGGGATGCTGGGGATGCACGGCACCTATGAAGCCAACATGACCATGCACCACTCGGACGTGATTTTTGCCGTCGGCGTTCGCTTTGACGACCGGACCACCAATAACCTGGCCAAGTATTGTCCGAACGCGACGGTACTGCATATTGATATCGATCCGACTTCAATCTCGAAAACCGTGCCGGCAGATGTGCCGATCGTCGGCGATGCCCGGCTGGTGCTGGAGCAGATGCTGGAGCTGCTGGAGCAGGAGGAAGCGCAGCAGCCGCTGGACGACATTCGCGACTGGTGGCAACAGATCGAGCAGTGGCGTGCCCGTCATTGTCTGCGCTACGACGACCAGAGCGATAAAATCAAACCGCAGGCGGTAATTGAAACTATCTGGCGGCTGACCCAGGGCGATGCCTACGTCACTTCCGATGTGGGTCAGCATCAGATGTTCGCCGCCCTGTATTACCCCTTCGATAAACCGCGGCGCTGGATTAACTCCGGTGGTCTCGGCACCATGGGCTTTGGCCTACCGGCTGCGCTGGGGGTCAAAATGGCTCTGCCGGACGAAATGGTGGTCTGCGTGACCGGTGACGGCAGTATCCAGATGAACATTCAGGAACTCTCCACTGCGCTGCAGTATGAGCTGCCGGTCCTGGTGCTTAACCTCAACAACCGCTATCTCGGGATGGTGAAGCAGTGGCAGGATATGCTCTATTCCGGGCGTCACTCGCAGTCCTATATGGAATCGCTACCGGACTTTGTCCGTCTGGCGGAAGCCTATGGCCACGTCGGGATCCGCATCAGCGAGCCGCAGGAGCTGGAGACGAAGCTTGCTGAAGCTCTGGAGCAGGTGCGCCAGCGTCGGCTGGTGTTTGTCGATGTGACCGTCGACGGCAGTGAGCATGTGTACCCCATGCAGATCCGCGGCGGCGGCATGGATGAAATGTGGTTGAGCAAAACGGAGAGGACCTGATTATGCGCCGGATATTATCGGTATTACTGGAAAACGAATCGGGTGCATTGTCCCGCGTTATCGGCCTCTTTTCCCAGCGTGGCTATAATATAGAAAGCCTGACTGTCGCGCCGACGGACGATCCCACTCTCTCCAGAATGACCATTCAGACCGTGGGCGATGAAAAAGCGATTGAGCAGATTGAAAAGCAACTGCACAAGCTGGTGGATGTCCTGCGGGTCAGCGAGCTGGGGCAGGGGGCTCATGTTGAACGCGAAATTATGCTGGTGAAGGTTCAGGCCAGCGGCTATGGCCGTGAAGAAGTGAAGCGCAACACCGAAATCTTCCGCGGACAGATTATCGACGTGACGCCTTCTATCTATACCGTCCAGCTCGCCGGCACCAGCGATAAGCTGGATGCATTTCTGGCCTCGCTGCGCGATGTCGCTCGGATTGTGGAAGTGGCTCGCTCCGGCGTGGTCGGCCTGTCTCGCGGTGATAAAATCATGCGCTAAGGATCGGGAACTGCTGTAAAAATAGCCCGGCAGAGACTGTCGGGCTTTTTTTTTGCGAAATCAGTAGGAACTGTAAGCGAAAGCGGTTGCTGCGCTAACTATTCTGCGCTTAGATGTTATAAAAAGGATTCCATACCTGAATAATGGTTATGTTTGGCACTTCTTACCCAAGGGGCAATTGTGAAACTGGATGAAATCGCCCGGCTGGCCGGTGTTTCAAGAACCACCGCGAGCTATGTGATTAATGGCAAAGCGAAGCAGTACCGCGTAAGCGATAAAACGGTCGAAAAAGTGATGGCTGTGGTGCGAGAGCACAACTATCACCCAAATGCGGTCGCTGCTGGCCTGCGTGCAGGACGCACACGCTCTATCGGTCTGGTGATCCCGGATCTGGAAAACACCAGCTATACCCGGATTGCAAATTATCTCGAACGTCAGGCGCGTCAGCGCGGCTATCAGCTGCTGATTGCCTGCTCGGAGGATCAGCCCGATAACGAGATGCGCTGCATCGAGCATCTGCTGCAGCGCCAGGTGGACGCTATCATTGTCTCTACTTCGCTGCCGCCGGAGCATCCTTTTTATCAGCGCTGGGCTAACGACCCGTTTCCGATTGTCGCCCTCGACCGCGCCCTCGATCGCGAGCACTTCACCAGCGTGGTTGGCGCTGACCGGGATGACGCCGAGATGCTCGCAGCTGAGCTGCGGACGTTTCCTGGCGAAACGGTGCTCTATCTCGGCGCGCTGCCGGAGCTGTCGGTGAGCTTCCTGCGCGAACAGGGCTTCCGTAAAGCCTGGCAGGACGATCCGCGTGAGGTGCATTATCTCTATGCCAACAGCTATGAGCGCGAAGCGGCGGCCCAGCTGTTTGAGAAATGGCTTGAAACCCATCCGATGCCACAGGCGCTGTTTACCACCTCTTTCCCGCTGCTGCAGGGCGTAATGGATGTGACCTTGCGTCGCGAGGGTAAACTGCCCTCCGAGCTGGCGATCGCCACCTTCGGTGATAATGAGCTGCTCGATTTTCTGCAGTGTCCGGTACTGGCCGTGGCCCAGCGTCATCGCGATGTCGCTGAGCGGGTGCTGGAGATTGTCCTCGCCAGCCTCGACGAACCTCGCAAGCCGAAGCCGGGTCTTAGCCGTATTCGCCGTAATCTCTATCGTCGCGGTAGCCTGAATCGCCGCTAAGGGCGCCATATCGCCAGCGCCCAGGTATTAACCTGGCAGGCCTGACCGTAAGCAGGCCGCTGGCGATAAATCAGGCAATTGACGTGCAAAATGCAAAACTGAATATATTTCAGACAAATCCCTAAACTTCTTTACGCGTTATTTTATTTTATTCACTGACCATCGTTTTGTGACTCCAAATGGGGTACAAAAAATGACTGCGCGGACTTTAATTGTATTATTTTGTTACATTCATCAGGTTAATTGCTGAATTAACACTCATTTTGTACGCGCCACGCTTTCTTCCCCGTCATATCCCGCGCCTGGCCAGTCCCTCTGCCAGCAACAGGTACTGTTAACGGCCGGCATAATGGCCTAAAATGCCGCTCGCGTCGCAAACTGACACTTTATATTTTCCCGCCGAAGATATTCTGTTGTTTATAACTGTTACGAGTTTGTTGGTTATTTTCTTACACGTATTCATAACGTTAATTTGCCTCGCCTGTTGATGATTTTTTCATCAGGGCTAATGTCGGCTGTAAATAATGGGTTTTTGAGCTCCGTTGGCATCCGTGCTGGCTTGACAAGCTTTTCCTCCGCTCCGTAAACTCCTTCTGGTGGGAATTTGTGGGGTAAAGTGGCGAAAAGGGGTGAGGCTGGCATGTTCCGTGGAGCAACGTTAGTCAATCTCGACAGCAAAGGCCGCCTGGCCGTGCCAACGCGCTATCGCGAAGGGCTGATCGAGGACGCTGCCGGTCAATTGGTATGCACCATTGACATTCATCACCCGTGCCTGCTGCTTTATCCATTGCCTGAATGGGAAGTCATCGAGCAGAAATTGTCGCGTTTATCGAGCATGAATCCCGTTGAGCGGCGCGTACAGCGTTTGCTTTTGGGTCATGCCAGCGAATGTCAGATGGATAATGCCGGCCGCTTGCTGATTGCGCCGGTGTTACGGCAGCATGCCGGGCTGACAAAAGAAGTGATGCTGGTCGGGCAGTTTAATAAATTTGAACTGTGGGATGAAACGACCTGGTATCAACGGGTCAAGGAAGATATCGACGCTGAGCAGTCCGCGACCGGTGAACTGTCGGAGCGCCTGCAGGATTTGTCCTTATAAAAATGATGGAAAATTATAAACATACTACGGTACTTCTGGATGAAGCCGTCAACGGCCTCAATATTCGTCCAGACGGTATCTATATTGATGGTACTTTTGGCCGCGGTGGTCACTCGCGCCTGATCCTCTCCCGGCTGGGTGCGGAAGGACGCTTGCTGGCCATCGATCGCGACCCGCAGGCGATTGCCGTCGCGCAAACCATCGATGACCCCCGCTTTTCCATCGTACATGGTCCCTTTTCACAACTCGCTGAGTACGTCGGCGAGCGCAATCTTACCGGTAAGATCGACGGCATTCTGCTCGATCTCGGCGTCTCTTCCCCGCAGCTTGACGATGCGGAACGCGGCTTTTCCTTTATGCGTGACGGGCCGCTGGATATGCGCATGGATCCGACGCGCGGTCAGTCCGCGGCCGAATGGCTGCAGACGGCTGAAGAAGACGATATCGCCTGGGTGATTAAAACCTTTGGCGAAGAGCGTTTCGGCAAACGTATCGCCCGCGCGATCGTCGAACGTAATCGCATTCAGCCGATGACCCGTACCAAAGAGCTGGCGGAAGTCATCGCCGCGGCGATGCCGGTAAAAGATAAGCACAAACATCCCGCGACCCGTACCTTCCAGGCGGTGCGCATATGGGTAAACAGTGAACTGGAGGAGATAGAGCAGGCGCTAAAAAGCTCGCTCAGCGTGCTGGCCCCGGGCGGGCGGCTGTCGATCATTAGTTTTCATTCGCTGGAAGATCGCATTGTGAAGCGCTTTATGCGTGAGCAAAGCCGCGGTCCGCAGGTTCCGGCGGGAATACCGATGACCGAAGCGCAGCTCAAAAAACTGGGCGGCCGTGAGTTGCGAGCACTAGGCAAGTTGATGCCGGGCGAAGAAGAGGTGGCAGAGAATCCACGCGCCCGTAGTTCAGTGCTGCGTATCGCAGAGAGGACGAACGCATGATCGGCAGAGTGACAGAGGCCTTAAGCAAGGTTAAAGGGTCGATTGGAAGCAACGAGCGCCATGCTTTGCCTGGCGTGATCGGGGACGACCTTCTGCGGTTTGGGAAACTGCCACTCTGCCTGTTCATTTGCATCATTATTACGGCGATTACCGTGGTCACCACTGCGCATCACACGCGCCTGTTGACCGCGCAGCGTGAACAGCTGGTTCTGGAGCGCGACGCCCTGGATATTGAGTGGCGCAACCTGATCCTCGAAGAGAACGCGCTCGGCGATCACAGTCGGGTTGAGCGGATCGCGACCGAGAAGTTACAGATGCAACACGTCGATCCATCACAAGAAAATATCGTTGTACAGAAATAAGGATTATTGCGACGGATGAAAGCAGCGCCAAAAACGCCTAAAGCAAAACGTCAGGAAGAACAGGCCAACTTTATCAGTTGGCGTTTTGCGTTGCTGTGCGGCTGTATTCTGCTGGCGCTGGCTTTTCTGCTGGGTCGCGTCGCCTGGCTACAGGTGATCAGCCCCGATATGCTGGTGCGCCAGGGCGATATGCGTTCTCTGCGCGTACAGGAAGTGTCCACCGCGCGCGGGATGATTACCGATCGCTCCGGACGTCCGCTGGCGGTCAGCGTGCCGGTGAAGGCTATCTGGGCCGACCCGAAAGAGCTCCATGACGCCGGCGGGGTTACCCTGGATACGCGCTGGAAAGCGCTGGCGGATGCCCTCAATATGCCGCTGGATCAGCTGGCGACGCGCATCAATACCAATCCGCGGATGCGGTTTATCTATCTGGCGCGTCAGGTTAACCCTGACATGGCCGATTACATCAAGAAGCTGAAGCTGCCGGGCATTCATCTGCGCGAAGAATCCCGTCGGTACTACCCTTCCGGGGAAGTAACCGCTCACCTCATCGGCTTTACCAACGTCGATAGCCAGGGGATTGAAGGGGTTGAAAAAAGCTTTGATAAATGGCTTACCGGTCAGCCGGGCGAGCGTATCGTGCGTAAAGACCGCTATGGCCGGGTAATTGAAGACATCTCTTCTACCGATAGCCAGGCAGCGCACAACCTGGCGCTGAGTATCGACGAACGCCTGCAGGCGCTGGTCTATCGCGAGCTAAACAACGCCGTGGCCTTTAACAAAGCCGAGTCGGGCAGCGCCGTGTTAGTAGATGTTAACACCGGTGAAGTGCTGGCGATGGCCAACAGCCCATCCTATAACCCGAACAACTTCGCCGGTACGGCAAAAGACACCATGCGTAACCGTGCGATTACCGACGTGTTTGAGCCGGGTTCGACGGTGAAACCGATGGTGGTCATGACGGCGCTGCAGCGCGGTATCGTCAACGAAAATACCGTGCTCAATACCGTGCCTTATCGAATTAACGGCCACGAAATCAAAGACGTGGCGCGCTACAGCGAATTGACCCTGACCGGGGTGCTACAGAAGTCGAGTAACGTCGGTGTTTCTAAGCTGGCGTTAGCGATGCCGTCCTCAGCGTTAGTAGATACTTACTCACGTTTTGGGCTTGGAAAGGCGACCAATTTGGGGTTGGTCGGAGAACGCAGTGGCTTATATCCTCAAAAACAACGGTGGTCTGACATAGAGAGGGCCACCTTTTCTTTCGGCTATGGGCTAATGGTAACCCCGTTACAGTTAGCGCGAGTCTACGCAACGATTGGCAGCTATGGCATCTATCGCCCGTTGTCGATTACCAAAGTTGATCCTCCGGTTCCGGGCGAGCGCGTCTTCCCGGAATCACTCGTTCGTACCGTCGTTCATATGATGGAAAGCGTGGCGCTGCCCGGCGGCGGCGGTGTGAAAGCGGCGATCAAAGGCTATCGCATCGCGATTAAAACCGGTACGGCGAAAAAAGTGGGGCCGGATGGCCGCTATATCAACAAATATATTGCTTACACCGCAGGCGTTGCGCCCGCCAGCCATCCGCGCTTCGCGCTGGTGGTGGTGATCAACGACCCGCAGGCAGGTAAATACTACGGTGGCGCCGTTTCCGCGCCGGTCTTCGGTGCCATCATGGGCGGCGTATTGCGCACCATGAACATCGAGCCGGATGCGCTGGCAACGGGCGAAAAAAGTGAATTTGTAATTAATCAAGGCGAGGGAACAGGTGGCAGATCGTAATTTGCGCGACCTACTCGCTCCATGGGTGCCAAACGCACCGGAGCGCATTCTGCGAGAGATGACGCTGGACAGCCGGGTGGCTGCTTCCGGCGATCTCTTTATCGCGGTACAGGGTCATCAGGCGGACGGGCGTCGTTATATCCCGCAGGCGATAGCGCAAGGTGTGGCTGCCATTATTGCTGAAGCGCAGGGCGAAGCTAAAGACGGTGAGATCCGTGAAATGCACGGCGTGCCGGTTATCTACCTGAGCCAGCTTAACGAACGCTTATCGGCGCTGGCCGGGCGTTTTTATCATCAGCCGTCGCAGCAGCTGCGTCTGGTGGGCGTCACCGGCACCAACGGGAAAACCACCACCACTCAGCTGCTGGCGCAGTGGGCAAAGCTGCTCGGCGAAACCAGCGCGGTGATGGGGACCGTCGGTAACGGTCTGCTGGATAAAGTCGTTCCAACTGAAAACACCACCGGTTCCGCGGTGGACGTTCAACATGTGCTCTCCAGTCTGGTCGGGCAGGGGGCTACCTTCGGCGCGATGGAAGTCTCCTCCCATGGTCTGGTACAGCACCGCGTAGCGGCCCTGCAGTTTGCCGCCTCGGTGTTTACCAATCTCAGCCGCGATCATCTCGACTACCATGGCGACATGGAGCACTACGAAGCGGCGAAATGGCTGCTGTACTCCACCCATCATTGCGGTCAGGCCATCGTCAATGCTGACGATGAAGTCGGTCGTCGCTGGCTGGCAAAACTGCCGGACGCGGTGGCGGTATCGATGGAAGATCATATCAACCCGAATTGCCACGGCCGCTGGCTAAAGGCCACCGCGGTGAACTATCACGACAGCGGGGCGACCATCCAGTTTGACTCCAGCTGGGGCAAGGGCGAAATCGAAAGCCGCCTGATGGGCGCCTTTAACGTCAGCAATCTGCTGCTGGCGCTGGCCACGCTGCTGGCGCTGGGCTATCCGCTGGCCGATCTGCTGAAGAGCGCAGCGCGTTTACAGCCGGTGTGCGGCCGTATGGAAGTGTTCAGCGCGCCGGGTAAACCTGCCGTGGTGGTGGATTATGCCCATACGCCTGACGCGCTGGAAAAAGCGCTGCAGGCGGCACGCCTGCACTGCAGCGGCAAGCTGTGGTGCGTCTTCGGCTGCGGCGGCGACCGCGACAAAGGTAAACGTCCGTTGATGGGCGCTATCGCGGAAGAATTTGCCGACATCGTGGTCGTGACTGACGATAACCCGCGCACCGAAGAGCCGCGGGCGATTATCAACGATATTCTGGCCGGCATGCTCGATGCAGGTCAGGCGAAGGTGATGGAAGGCCGCGCGGAAGCGGTGACCAACGCCGTGATGCAGGCGAAAGAGAACGACGTGGTGCTGGTGGCGGGTAAAGGCCATGAAGATTACCAGATCGTCGGCAACCGCCGTCTGGATTATTCCGACCGCGTGACCGTCGCGCGTCTGCTGGGAGCGGTAGCATGATTCGCTTTACGTTAAGTCAACTTGCCGCGATCGCCCATGGCGAACGGCAGGGTAGCGATGTCGCTATCGACGAGGTGACCACCGATACCCGTAAAGTGACGGCGGGCTGCCTGTTTGTGGCGCTGAAAGGGGAGCGTTTCGACGCCCATGATTTTGCCGAACAGGCGAAAGCGGCGGGCGCCGGCGCGCTGCTGGTGAGTCGTCCGCTGGCCTGCGATCTCCCGCAGGTGATTGTGAACGATACCCGGCAGGCTTTCGGTGAGTTAGCCGCCTGGGTGCGTCAGCATGTGCCGACTCGCGTCGTCGCCCTGACCGGCTCGTCCGGTAAAACCTCGGTTAAAGAGATGACCGCGGCGATCCTCAGCCAGTGCGGCAACACGCTGTATACCGCCGGCAACCTGAACAACGATATCGGCGTCCCGATGACGCTACTGCGGCTGACCAAAGAGCATCAGTACGCGGTGATCGAACTCGGCGCCAACCACCAGGGCGAAATCGCCTGGACCGTCAGCCTGACGCGTCCGGAAGCGGCGCTGGTCAACAACCTTGCTGCGGCGCACCTGGAAGGTTTCGGTTCGCTGGCGGGCGTGGCGAAGGCGAAGGGCGAAATCTATACCGGTCTGCCGGAAAATGGCATCGCCATCCTCAATGCCGACAATAACGACTGGCTGAACTGGCAGGCGGTGATTGGCGATCGCAAAGTGTGGCGCTTCTCGCCGAACGCGGCGAACAGCGATTTCACGGCGACCAACGTGCAGATCACTAGCCACGGCACCGAATTTACGCTGCAGACCCCAACCGGCAACGTTGACGTACTGCTGCCGCTGCCGGGACGCCACAACATCGCTAATGCGCTGGCCGCCACTTCGCTGGCGATGGCGGTAGGCGCCGATTTGGCGGCGGTGAAAGCCGGACTGGCGCAGCTGCAGGCCGTTCCGGGACGTCTGTTCCCGATCCGGCTGACCGAGAGCCAGCTGCTGCTGGATGATTCCTATAACGCTAACGTTGGTTCGATGACCGCGGCGGTGCAGGTGCTGTCAGAGATGCCCGGCTTTCGCACGATGGTGGTCGGCGATATGGCAGAGCTTGGCGCGGAGAGCGCGGCCTGCCATCGCGAAGTCGGCGAAGCGGCGAAAGCGGCGGGTCTGGATTGCGTCCTCAGCGTCGGTGCCTTGAGCGCGGATATCAGCCGCGCCAGCGGCGTGGGCGAACATTTTAACGATAAAGCCGCCGTGGTGGCTCGCCTGCGCGAGCTGCTGGCGGAGCACAAAATAATGACCATTTTAGTGAAGGGTTCACGTAGTGCCGCCATGGAAGAGGTAGTACGCGCATTACAGGAGACTGGGACATGTTAGTATGGCTGGCCGAACACTTGGTCAAATATTATTCCGGCTTTAACGTCTTTTCATATCTGACGTTTCGCGCCATCGTCAGCCTGCTGACCGCGCTGTTCATCTCGTTGTGGATGGGCCCGCGCATGATCGCCCGTCTGCAAAAACTCGCCTTTGGCCAGGTCGTACGTAACGACGGCCCGGAGTCTCATTTCAGTAAACGCGGTACTCCGACCATGGGCGGGATCATGATCCTCACCGCGATCACCGTTTCCGTTCTGCTGTGGGCCTATCCATCTAACCCGTACGTCTGGTGCGTACTGACGGTATTAATCGGCTACGGCATCATCGGTTTCGTTGATGATTACCGTAAAGTCGTGCGCAAAGATACCAAAGGCCTGATCGCCCGCTGGAAGTATTTCTGGATGTCGGTGATCGCCCTGGGCGTGGCCTTCGCGCTGTATCTGGCGGGGAAAGATACCCCGGCAACCGAGCTGGTGGTGCCGTTCTTTAAAGACGTAATGCCGCAGCTGGGGCTGTTCTATATCTTGCTGGCCTACTTCGTTATCGTCGGTACCGGCAACGCCGTCAACCTGACCGACGGCCTCGACGGCCTGGCGATTATGCCGACCGTTTTCGTCGCGGCAGGCTTTGCGCTGGTGGCATGGGCCACCGGCAACATGAATTTTGCCAACTACCTGCATATCCCGTATCTGCGCCACGCTGGCGAGCTGGTGATCGTCTGTACGGCGATTGTCGGGGCGGGGCTGGGCTTCCTGTGGTTCAACACCTACCCGGCGCAAGTCTTTATGGGCGACGTCGGTTCACTGGCGCTCGGCGGCGCGTTGGGCATTATCGCCGTGCTGCTGCGTCAGGAGTTCCTGCTGGTGATCATGGGCGGGGTTTTCGTGGTGGAAACGCTGTCGGTTATTCTGCAGGTCGGCTCCTTTAAGCTGCGCGGTCAGCGCATCTTCCGCATGGCGCCGATCCACCACCACTATGAACTGAAAGGCTGGCCGGAGCCGCGCGTTATCGTGCGCTTCTGGATTATTTCGCTGATGCTGGTGCTGATTGGCCTGGCGACGCTGAAGGTACGTTAATCATGGCAGATTATCAGGGTAAAAAAGTCGTCATTATTGGGCTGGGTATGACCGGCCTGTCATGCGTGGACTTTTTCATGGCGCGCGGCGTAACCCCGCGCGTGATGGACACCCGCGTCGCGCCTCCGGGGCTGGATAAATTACCCGAATCGGTCGAATGCCATGTCGGCGGACTCAATGATACCTGGCTGCTGGCGGCGGACCTGATTGTCGCCAGTCCGGGGATTGCGCTGGCCCATCCTTCGCTCAGCGCAGCGGCCGACGCTGGCGTAGAGATCGTTGGCGATATCGAACTGTTCTGCCGCGAAGCGCAGGCGCCGATTATCGCCATTACCGGTTCTAACGGCAAAAGCACTGTTACTACCCTGGTGGGCGAGATGGCGAAAGCCGCTGGAGTTAACGTCGGCGTGGGCGGCAATATCGGCCTGCCGGCGCTGATGCTGCTGGACACCGATCGAGAGCTGTATGTGCTGGAGCTCTCCAGCTTCCAGCTGGAAACCACCTCCAGCCTGCAGGCGGTGGCGGCAACCATCCTCAACGTGACTGAGGACCATATGGACCGCTACCCGCTGGGGCTGCAGCAGTATCGCGCGGCGAAGCTGCGGATTTACGAGAATGCGAAGACCTGCGTGGTGAACGCGGACGATGCGCTCACCATGCCGGTACGCGGGGCGGACGAACGCTGCATTAGCTTTGGCGTCGATGTCGGTGACTACCACCTTAACCGCCAGCAGGGCGAAACCTGGCTGCGCGTTAAAGGTGAGAAAGTCCTCAATGTGAAAGAGATGCCTCTCACCGGTCAGCATAACTACAGCAACGCCCTGGCGGCGCTGGCGCTGGCCGATGCCGCGGGTCTGCCGCGGGCCAGCAGCCTGAAGGCGCTGACCACCTTTACCGGTCTGGCGCACCGTTTCCAGCTGGTGCTGGATCACAACGGCGTACGCTGGATTAACGACTCGAAGGCGACCAACGTCGGCAGCACCGAGGCGGCGCTGAACGGCCTGCAGCTGGACGGCACGCTCTATCTGCTGCTGGGCGGCGACGGCAAGTCCGCTGATTTTACCCCGCTGAAGCGCTACCTCGGCGGCGATCGTATTCGCCTGTACTGCTTTGGTCGCGATGGCGCCGAGCTCGCTGAGCTGCGTCCTGAGGTGGCGGTACAAACTGAGACTATGGAACAGGCGATGCGTCAGATTGCTCCCCTGGTGAAAGCGGGGGACATGGTTCTCCTGTCGCCGGCCTGCGCTAGCCTGGATCAGTTTAAGAACTTTGAACAACGGGGCGAGATGTTTGCCCGTCTGGCGAAGGAGTTAGGTTGATGCGTTTCTCTCTCCCACGCCTGAGAATGCCGCAGCTGAGCCTGCCTCGGCTGAGACTGCCGCGATTGCCGGGGATGTTTATTTTCGCCTGGCTATTCGCTGCGCTGAAAGGCTGGGTGATGGGCTCGCGCCCGAAAGATAACGACAGTCTGGTGATGTATGACCGGATGCTGCTATGGCTGACCTTCGGCCTGGCGGCGATCGGCTTTATTATGGTGACCTCGGCGTCGATGCCGGTCGGACAGCGCCTGGCGAACGATCCTTTCCTCTTCGCCAAGCGTGACGGCCTGTACATTGTGCTGGCCTTCGCGCTGGCGATGATTACGCTACGTCTGCCGATGGATTTCTGGCAGCGCCACAGTACCGCGATGCTGATCGCCTCGATCGTCATGCTGCTGATCGTACTGGTAGTAGGCAGCTCGGTAAACGGCGCATCGCGCTGGATAGCCCTTGGTCCGCTGCGTATTCAGCCGGCGGAGTTCACCAAGCTGTCGCTGTTCTGCTACATCGCCAACTATCTGGTGCGTAAAGCCGACGAAGTGCGTAACAACCTGCGCGGCTTCTTAAAACCGATGGGCGTGATTTTCGTACTGGCCATCCTGCTGCTGGCGCAGCCTGACCTCGGTACCGTGGTGGTCCTGTTCGTCACCACGCTGGCGATGCTGTTTCTCGCCGGCGCGAAGCTGTGGCAGTTCATCGCCATTATCGGCATGGGTATTTCGGCGGTGGTCCTGCTGATCCTCGCCGAACCATACCGTATTCGCCGCGTGACCTCCTTCTGGAACCCGTGGGAAGACCCGTTCGGCAGCGGCTACCAGCTGACCCAGTCGCTGATGGCTTTCGGCCGCGGCGAGATGTGGGGGCAGGGCCTCGGCAACTCGGTGCAAAAACTGGAGTATTTACCGGAAGCGCACACTGACTTTATCTTCGCCATTATCGGCGAAGAACTCGGTTATATCGGTGTGGTACTGGCGCTTTTAATGGTATTCTTCGTCGCTTTCCGCGCCATGTCGATTGGCCGTAAAGCGCTGGAGATCGATCATCGCTTTTCCGGCTTCCTCGCCTGTGCGATTGGTATCTGGTTTAGCTTCCAGGCGTTAGTTAACGTCGGCGCGGCGGCGGGGATGCTGCCGACGAAAGGTCTGACGCTGCCGCTGATCAGTTATGGTGGTTCCAGTCTGTTGATTATGTCGACGGCCATTATGTTGTTGTTGCGAATTGATTATGAAACGCGTCTGGAAAAAGCCCAGGCGTTTACACGGGGTGTGCGATGAGCGGTCAGGAAAAGCGGTTGATGGTGATGGCGGGCGGTACCGGCGGGCATGTGTTCCCGGGACTGGCGGTCGCGCACCATTTAATGGACCAGGGCTGGCAGGTTCGCTGGCTGGGTACCGCCGATCGTATGGAAGCGGATTTAGTGCCGAAAAACGGCATCGAAATTGATTTTATCCGCATCTCCGGCCTGCGTGGCAAAGGTATCAAAGCGCAGCTACTGGCGCCGGTGCGTATTTTTAACGCCTGGCGTCAGGCGCGGGCGATCATGAAGCGTTTCCAGCCGGACGTGGTGCTGGGTATGGGCGGCTATGTTTCCGGGCCTGGCGGTCTGGCGGCGTGGTCGCTGGGGATCCCGGTGGTCCTCCACGAGCAAAACGGCATTGCCGGCCTGACTAACAAGTGGCTGGCGAAGATTGCGAAGAAAGTGATGCAGGCGTTTCCCGGCGCGTTCCCGCATGCGGACGTCGTTGGGAACCCGGTGCGCACCGATGTACTGGCGCTGCCGCTGCCAGGTCAGCGTCTGGTTGGCCGTCAGGGGCCGATTCGCGTGCTGGTGGTCGGTGGCTCTCAGGGCGCGCGCGTCCTGAACCAGACGATGCCGCAGGTGGCGGCGAAGCTCGGCGCTACGGTGACCATCTGGCATCAAAGCGGCAAAGGCGGCCAGCAAACCGTGCAGCAGGCCTATGCCGCCGCCGGACAGCCGCAGCATAAAGTGACGGAATTTATTGATGACATGGCCGCGGCGTATGCCTGGGCAGATGTTGTGGTTTGCCGTTCCGGCGCGCTGACGGTTAGCGAAATCGCGGCCGCAGGTTTACCAGCGCTGTTTGTCCCGTTCCAGCACAAAGATCGTCAGCAGTACTGGAATGCGCTGCCGCTGGAGAAAGCCGGCGCGGCGAAAATTCTTGAACAGCCTGAGTTCACGGTAGAGGCGGTTGCCTCTACCCTGGCGAGCTGGGATCGGGAAACCTTGCTGGATATGGCGGAACGAGCGCGTGGCGCTTCGATTCCGGACGCTACCGAGCGGGTAGCAGAAGAGGTCAGCGCCGTAGCTTTGGCGCGCTAATTGCGGTGATTTTCACCGCCCGAATACAGAAGTTGATGGCGTAAAGAATGAATACACAAGATTTGGCAAAACTGCGTTCCATAGTGCCCGAGATGCGTCGCGTTCGGCACATTCACTTTGTCGGCATCGGCGGTGCCGGTATGGGCGGTATTGCCGAAGTGTTGGCTAACGAAGGTTACCAGATCAGCGGCTCCGACCTGGCGCCGAATCCGGTGACCCAGCAGCTGTCGCAGCTTGGCGCCACCATTTATTTCAACCATCGCCCGGAAAACGTGCGTGATGCCAGCGTGGTTGTCGTTTCCAGCGCGATTTCGGCAGATAACCCGGAAATCGTTGCCGCGCATGAGGCGCGTATCCCGGTGATCCGTCGTGCCGAAATGCTGGCGGAACTTATGCGCTTTCGCCACGGGATCGCCATTGCCGGGACCCACGGCAAAACCACCACCACCGCGATGGTATCCAGCATTTACGCCGAGGCCGGGCTGGACCCGACCTTCGTCAACGGCGGACTGGTAAAAGCGGCGGGCGTACATGCCCGTCTTGGCCATAGCCGTTACCTGATCGCGGAAGCGGATGAGAGCGACGCGTCGTTTCTGCATCTGCAGCCGATGGTGGCCATTGTCACCAACATCGAAGCCGATCACATGGATACCTACCATGGCGACTTTGAGAATCTGAAGCAGACCTTTATCAACTTCCTGCACAACCTGCCGTTCTACGGACGCGCGGTGATGTGCGTGGACGATCCGGTGATCCGGGAATTGCTGCCGCGCGTTGGCCGGCAGATCACCACCTATGGTTTTAGCGACGACGCCGACGTGCGCGTCGAGGACTATCGTCAGGTTGGGGCGCAGGGGCATTTCCGCCTGGTACGCCAGGATAAAGCGATCCTGCAGGTGACGCTCAATGCCCCGGGACGCCATAACGCGCTGAACGCGGCGGCGGCCGTCGCCGTGGCGACGGAAGAGGGGATTGACGATCGGGCTATTCTGCGCGCACTGGAGAGCTTCCAGGGAACAGGACGCCGCTTTGATTTTCTTGGCGAGTTTCCGCTGGCCGAAGTCAACGGCAAACCGGGCAGCGCGATGCTGATCGATGATTACGGTCACCACCCGACGGAAGTGGACGCCACCATTAAAGCAGCGCGCGCCGGCTGGCCGGATAAAAACCTGGTGATGGTATTCCAGCCGCACCGTTATACCCGTACCCGCGATCTGTATGATGATTTTGCCAACGTGCTGACCCAGGTGGATGCCCTGCTGATGCTGGACGTCTATCCGGCGGGCGAAGCGCCGATCCCGGGCGCCGACAGCCGCTCGCTGTGCCGCACCATTCGCGGCCGCGGGAAAGTGGATCCGATCCTGGTGCCCGATTCGGCCCAGGCCGCGGAGATGCTGGCGTCAGTCCTGACCGGCAACGATTTAGTACTGGTGCAGGGCGCCGGTAACATCGGTAAAATCGCCCGCCACCTGGCTGAAATCAAACTGATCCCGCAAAAAACGGAGGAGGAGCGCCATGGCTGATAAAATCGCGGTGCTTTTCGGTGGAACCTCCGCTGAACGTGAAGTGTCGCTGAATTCAGGCGCGGCGGTGCTGGCCGGGCTGCGTGAAGGCGGGGTGGACGCCCATCCGGTCGACCCGCGCGATGTTGATATTACCCAGCTAAAAAAGCAGGGCTTTAAGAAAGCGTTTATTGCCCTCCACGGCCGCGGCGGGGAAGATGGCACTCTGCAGGGGCTGCTGGAGTTAATCCAGCTGCCTTATACCGGCAGCGGCGTGATGGCTTCGGCGATTTCAATGGATAAACTGCGCAGCAAGTGGCTGTGGCAGGGCGCCGGATTACCGGTCGCGCCGTGGGTGGCGCTGACCCGCGCCCAGTTTGCCGCCGGGCTGTCTACTGACGTCGAACAGCAAATTGCGGCGCTGGGTCTGCCGGTCATCATCAAGCCGAGCCGTGAAGGCTCCAGCGTCGGGATGTCGAAAGTCAGCGAAAGTTGTGATTTAGCGAGTGCATTGGCGTTGGCTTTTCAGCATGATGATGAAGTTTTGGTCGAAAAATGGCTCAGTGGACCGGAATTTACCGTCGCCATAGTCGGTGAAGAAATTTTACCGTCAATACGTATCCAGGCCGCGGGAACCTTCTATGATTATGAGGCGAAGTATCTCTCTGATGAGACGCAATATTTCTGCCCAGGATTTGAAGATCCCGCGCGTGAGTCAGCTATTCAGAACCTGGTGCTTAAAGCCTGGAATGTTCTGGGTTGCAAAGGCTGGGGCCGTATTGACGTGATGCTGGACAGCGATGGCCAGTTTTATCTGCTGGAAGCGAATACTTCCCCGGGCATGACCAGCCATAGCCTTGTGCCAATGGCGGCGCGTCAGGCAGGAATGAGCTTCTCCCAGCTTGTTGTACGAATTCTGGACCTGGCGGGGTGATATGTCGCAGGCTGCGCTGAATACGCGGAACCATGAAGAAGAGGCTTCTTCTTCGCGTCGGAGTAATGGAACGCGGCTGGCAGGGATCGTTTTCCTGCTCGCGGTGCTGTTTACCGTGCTGGTCAGCGGGTGGATGGTTCTTGGCTGGATGGAAGATGCGCAGCGCTTACCGCTGTCGAAGATGGTGGTGACCGGCGAGCGCCACTATACGCGCAATGATGACATCCGTCAGGCGATCCTGGCGCTGGGTTCGCCGGGTACCTTTATGACTCAGGATGTGAACATCATCCAGAGCCAGATTGAACGTCTGCCGTGGATTAAGCAGGCGAGCGTCCGAAAGCAGTGGCCCGATGAATTGAAGATTCATCTGGTTGAATATGTGCCGATTGCGCGCTGGAATGATCAACATATGGTGGATGCAGAAGGAAATGCCTTCAGCGTGCCGGCGGATCGCACCAGCAAACAGAATTTACCGATGTTATACGGTCCCGAAGGCAGCGAGAACGAAGTGCTGCAGGGGTATCGTGACATGGGGCAGGTGCTGGCAAAGGATAAATTCACGTTGAAAGTGGCGGCGATGACCGCCCGTCGCTCCTGGCAGTTGACGCTTAATAATGACATCAAGCTCAACCTTGGCCGTGGCGATACCATGAAACGGCTTCAGCGCTTTATGGAACTCTACCCGGTTCTTCAGCAGCAGGCGCAGACCGACGGCAAACGGATTAGCTACGTTGATTTGCGTTATGACTCGGGTGCGGCAGTGGGCTGGGTACCTGCTCCCGCAGAGGAAACTAATCAACAACAGAATCAGGCACAGGCAGAACAACAATGATCAAGGCGACGGACAGAAAACTGGTAGTTGGACTGGAGATTGGCACCGCCAAGGTGGCCGCTTTAGTAGGGGAAGTTCTGCCCGACGGCATGATCAATATCATCGGCGTGGGCAGTTGCCCATCGCGTGGTATGGATAAAGGCGGTGTGAACGACCTCGAGTCGGTGGTGAAATGCGTACAGCGCGCCATCGACCAGGCCGAACTGATGGCGGATTGCCAGATTTCATCAGTTTATTTGGCACTTTCGGGTAAACATATAAGCTGTCAGAATGAAATCGGGATGGTACCGATTTCGGAAGAAGAAGTGACGCAGGACGACGTCGAGAACGTGGTCCACACCGCGAAGTCGGTTCGCGTTCGCGATGAACATCGTGTCCTGCACGTGATTCCGCAGGAATATGCTATCGACTACCAGGAAGGGATTAAAAACCCGGTAGGGCTGTCCGGCGTGCGTATGCAGGCGAAGGTGCATCTGATCACCTGCCATAACGATATGGCAAAAAACATTGTTAAAGCAGTGGAACGTTGTGGTCTGAAAGTTGACCAACTTATTTTCGCCGGGTTAGCGGCCAGTTATTCGGTATTAACAGAAGACGAACGTGAGCTGGGCGTCTGCGTTGTGGATATCGGCGGTGGTACAATGGATATCGCCGTCTACACCGGCGGCGCATTGCGTCACACCAAAGTGATCCCGTATGCCGGCAACGTGGTGACCAGCGATATCGCCTATGCCTTCGGTACGCCGCCGAGCGATGCCGAAGCGATTAAGGTTCGTCACGGATGCGCATTGGGTTCCATCGTCGGTAAAGACGAAAACGTCGAAGTACCGAGCGTTGGTGGACGTCCTCCGCGTAGCCTGCAGCGTCAGACGTTGGCAGAGGTGATTGAACCGCGCTATACCGAGCTGCTTAACCTGGTCAATGAAGAGATCCTGCAGCTGCAGGAACAGCTCCGCCAGCAGGGTGTTAAACATCATCTGGCGGCGGGGATTGTGTTAACCGGCGGCGCGGCGCAAATTGAAGGTCTGGCGGCCTGTGCGCAGCGCGTGTTCCATACTCAGGTGCGCATTGGCGCGCCGCTGAACATCACCGGTTTAACCGACTATGCCCAGGAGCCGTATTATTCAACGGCGGTGGGGCTGCTGCACTACGGGAAAGAGTCACATCTCAGTGGTGAAGCGGAAGTAGAAAAACGCGTGACGGCCTCAGTGGGCTCGTGGATTAAGCGACTCAACAGCTGGCTGCGAAAAGAGTTTTAATTTTTTAAGAGAACGCAGACAATTAGCGTTCTCAGGCGACAGGCACAAGACGGAGAGAAACTATGTTTGAACCTATGGAACTGACCAACGACGCGGTGATTAAAGTCATCGGCGTCGGTGGCGGCGGCGGTAACGCCGTTGAACACATGGTGCGCGAGCGCATTGAGGGTGTTGAATTCTTCGCGGTAAACACCGATGCGCAGGCGCTGCGTAAGACGGCGGTTGGCCAGACTATCCAGATCGGTAGCGGTATTACCAAAGGTCTGGGCGCGGGCGCGAACCCGGAAGTCGGCCGTAACGCGGCTGATGAAGACCGTGAAGCGCTGCGCGCAGCCCTTGATGGCGCAGACATGGTGTTCATCGCGGCAGGCATGGGCGGCGGTACCGGTACCGGCGCGGCGCCCGTAGTCGCGGAAGTGGCGAAGGATCTGGGGATCCTCACCGTTGCGGTGGTCACTAAGCCGTTTAATTTTGAAGGTAAGAAGCGCATGGCGTTCGCTGAGCAGGGGATCACCGAGCTGTCCAAGCACGTTGACTCACTGATCACCATCCCGAACGACAAGCTGCTGAAGGTCCTGGGTCGTGGAATTTCCCTGCTCGACGCATTCGGCGCGGCAAACGACGTCCTGAAAGGCGCGGTGCAGGGTATCGCCGAACTGATCACCCGTCCGGGTCTGATGAACGTCGACTTCGCGGACGTCCGTACCGTGATGTCTGAAATGGGCTACGCGATGATGGGCTCCGGGGTGGCGAGCGGTGAAGACCGTGCGGAAGAAGCGGCTGAAATGGCTATCTCTTCTCCGCTGCTGGAAGATATCGACCTGTCAGGCGCGCGCGGCGTGCTGGTCAACATTACTGCGGGCTTCGACCTGCGTCTGGACGAGTTCGAAACTGTGGGTAACACCATCCGTGCTTTTGCCTCGGATAATGCGACCGTGGTTATCGGTACCTCTCTGGACCCGGATATGAACGACGAGCTGCGCGTGACCGTAGTGGCGACCGGTATTGGCATGGATAAGCGTCCGGAAATCACCCTGGTAACCAACAAGCAGGTTCAGCAGCCGGTGATGGATCGTTACCAGCAGCATGGTATGTCGCCGCTGACGCAAGAGCAGAAGCCGGCAGCCAAAGTGGTGAACGACAATACGCCGCAAACCGCGAAAGAGCCGGATTATCTGGATATCCCAGCCTTCCTGCGTAAGCAAGCCGATTAAGAATCGACTGGAAGTTGGGCATCTGCGCTCTTTGTGCTAAACTGGCCTCCCGATAGTGGTGTACACTTCGGTTGGATAGGTAAATTGGCGAGATTATACGATGATCAAACAAAGGACTCTTAAACGTATCGTTCAGGCGACTGGCGTCGGTTTGCATACCGGCAAGAAAGTCACACTGACGTTACGCCCTGCGCCGGCAAATACCGGGGTCATCTATCGTCGCACCGACTTGAATCCACCGGTAGATTTTCCGGCTGATGCCAAATCTGTGCGTGATACCATGCTCTGTACTTGCCTGGTTAATGAGCATGACGTGCGGATTTCTACGGTTGAACACCTGAACGCCGCATTGGCTGGCCTGGGTATCGACAACATTATTGTTGAAGTCGATGCGCCGGAAATCCCGATTATGGACGGCAGTGCGGCTCCGTTCGTTTATCTGTTGCTGGACGCCGGCATTGATGAACTGAACTGCGCCAAGAAATTTGTACGTATCAAAGAGACGGTTCGCGTTGAAGATGGCGACAAATGGGCTGAATTCAAACCGTACAATGGTTTTTCGCTGGACTTCACCATCGATTTTAACCATCCAGCGATTGATGCCAGCACCCAGCGCTATACGCTGAACTTCTCGGCCGATGCGTTCATGCGTCAGATTAGCCGTGCGCGTACCTTCGGTTTTATGCGCGATATCGAATATCTGCAGTCCCGCGGCCTGTGCCTGGGCGGCAGCTTCGATTGTGCCATCGTTGTTGACGATTATCGCGTACTGAACGAAGACGGTCTGCGCTTTGAAGACGAATTTGTTCGCCACAAAATGCTGGATGCGATCGGTGACCTGTTTATGTGTGGTCACAACATTATCGGCGCATTCACGGCGTACAAATCGGGTCACGCGTTGAACAACAAACTGCTGCAGGCGGTTCTGGCAAAACAGGAAGCCTGGGAGTATGTGACCTTCGAAGACGACGCAAAACTGCCAATGGCGTTCCGCGCACCGTCGATGGTTCTGGCGTAAGCCTGACCATTCAGTAAATTCGACTGGTAACCTGGTACTCTCTCCGACCAGGGAGCCAGTCGTTTTTCTTTTATAGCACCCTCCAGTTATTTTCGCTGCGATCCCTGGATAATAATTAGCGTGCGTTCGCTGCTTTATTAAGCGTTTTCGCCGGGCAATCGCCTTCATTCATGCTGCCTCAGGCCGGTATTAATGTTAGTATTTGAGCGCAAAATTATTTCTCAGGGTTGCTTTACCCCGTGGACATCAGGTTGTCCTGCGAAAAACATCAATAAAGAGACAGCCTGAACGACGACGGGTCTAGCAAAGAAAGGTAATGAACGTGAGTGGATTGCTGACGCGCTGGCGACAGTTTGGCAGACGGTATTTTTGGCCGCATCTCCTGTTGGGGATGGTCGCGGCCAGCCTCGGCCTGCCTGCGTTAAGCAACGGTCACGAGACCGCGGCGCCAGCGAAGGCGACCGCCAGCAATCACAATCCGAGCAAGGTTAATTTCTCTCAGCTGGCGCTGCTGGAGACGAATCGCCGGCCCAGCTTTACCGTCGACTACTGGCATCAGCACGCCATTCGCACCGTTATTCGTCATCTCTCCTTCGCCATGGCGCCGCAGGCGCTGCCGGTGGCGGAAGAAACTTCCCCGCTGCAGGCTCAGCATCTGGCGCTGCTCGACACCCTCAGCGCGCTGCTGACGCAGGACAGCACGCCGCCGGTGGTGATCCGCCAGGCGGGTTACATCCCTTCTTCATATTCTGCCTTCCGCGTCAGCGCCTGGATAAGCCAGGTGGCGGGGATCCGCGCAGGGCCTCAACGTCTCAGCTGAAAATAACCACGGACCATCCTATTTTTTGTGACTCCGCACCGCGGGGCGTTTGAGATTTTATTATGCTTATCAAAATGTTAACCAAGGTTTTCGGCAGCCGTAACGACCGTACGCTGCGTCGTATGCGCAAAGTCGTCAATATCATCAACGGCATGGAACCGGCGATGGAAAAACTCTCTGATGACGAGCTGAAAGCGAAAACCGCTGAATTCCGCGCGCGCCTGGAAAAAGGCGAAACGCTGGAAAGCCTGATCCCTGAAGCTTTCGCCGTCGTTCGCGAAGCCAGTAAGCGCGTATTCGGCATGCGCCACTTCGACGTCCAGCTGCTGGGCGGTATGGTGCTTAACGATCGCTGCATCGCCGAGATGCGTACCGGTGAAGGTAAAACCCTGACCGCGACCCTGCCGGCGTACCTCAACGCGCTAACCGGCAAAGGCGTTCACGTAGTGACCGTCAACGACTATCTGGCCCAGCGTGACGCCGAAAATAACCGCCCGCTGTTTGAATTCCTGGGCATGACAGTTGGCATCAACATGTCCGGCCTGCCGGCGCCGGCGAAGCGTGAAGCTTACGCTGCCGATATCACCTATGGCACCAACAACGAATACGGCTTCGACTACCTGCGCGACAACATGGCCTTCAGCCCGGAAGAGCGCGTTCAGCGTAAATTGCACTATGCGCTGGTGGATGAGGTGGACTCCATCCTGATCGATGAGGCGCGTACGCCGCTGATCATTTCCGGCCCGGCGGAAGACAGCTCTGAAATGTACCGCAAGGTAAACAAAATCATCCCGCATCTGATCCGCCAGGAAAAAGAGGATTCGGATACTTTCACTGGCGAAGGCCACTTCTCGGTGGATGAAAAAGCGCGTCAGGTTAACCTGACCGAACGTGGTCTGGTGCTGATTGAAGAGCTGCTGGTACAGGAAGGTATTATGGATGAAGGTGAGTCCCTGTACTCTCCAACCAACATTATGCTGATGCACCACGTTACCGCCGCGCTGCGCGCCCATGCGCTGTTCACCCGCGACGTTGACTACATTGTCAAAGATGGCGAAGTTATCATCGTCGATGAGCACACTGGCCGTACGATGCAGGGCCGCCGCTGGTCCGATGGTCTGCACCAGGCCGTTGAGGCCAAAGAGGGCGTGGAGATCCAAAACGAGAACCAGACTCTGGCCTCTATCACCTTCCAGAACTACTTCCGTCTGTACGAGAAGCTGGCGGGGATGACCGGTACAGCCGATACCGAAGCCTTTGAATTCAGCTCTATCTATAAGCTGGATACCGTGGTTGTACCGACCAACCGTCCGATGATCCGTAAAGACATGGCGGATCTGGTCTATATGACCGAAGCGGAAAAAATTCAGGCTATTATCGAAGATATCAAAACTCGTACCGCTGCCGGTCAGCCGGTGCTGGTGGGGACTATCTCGATCGAAAAATCTGAAGTGGTTTCCCGCGAACTGACTAAAGCTGGCATCAAGCACAACGTCCTGAACGCCAAATTCCACGCCAGCGAGGCGGATATCGTCGCCCAGGCGGGCTACCCTTCCGCGGTGACCATCGCTACCAACATGGCGGGTCGTGGTACCGATATTATGCTCGGCGGTAGCTGGCAGGCGGAAGTCGCTGCGCTGGAAAACCCAACGCCAGAGCAGATTGAGAAAATCAAAGCCGACTGGCAGGTACGCCACGATGCGGTACTGGCCGCAGGCGGTCTGCACATCATCGGTACCGAGCGTCATGAATCTCGCCGTATCGATAACCAGCTGCGCGGCCGTGCTGGTCGTCAGGGGGATGCCGGTTCTTCCCGCTTCTACCTGTCAATGGAAGATGCCCTGATGCGTATCTTCGCCTCCGATCGCGTGTCTGGCATGATGCGTAAACTGGGAATGAAACCAGGTGAGGCGATTGAGCACCCGTGGGTCACCAAGGCGATCGCCAACGCCCAGCGTAAAGTGGAAAGCCGTAACTTCGATATCCGTAAGCAGCTGCTGGAATATGATGATGTGGCCAACGACCAGCGCCGGGCGATCTACACCCAGCGTAACGAGCTGCTGGACGTGTCTGACGTCAGCGAAACCATCAACAGCATCCGCGAAGACGTCTTTAAGGCGACGATCGATGCCCATATTCCGCCGCAGTCGCTGGAGGAGATGTGGGATATCGAAGGTCTGCAGGAGCGTCTGAAAAACGACTTCGACCTCGACCTGCCAATCAAAGAGTGGCTGGATAAAGAGCCGGAGCTGCATGAAGAGACCCTGCGCGAACGTATTCTGCAGAGCGCGGTAGAAACCTACCAGCGTAAAGAAGAAGTGGTCGGCGCCGAGATGATGCGCCACTTCGAGAAAGGCGTGATGCTGCAGACTCTGGATTCGCTGTGGAAAGAGCACCTGGCGGCGATGGATTACCTGCGCCAGGGTATCCACCTGCGCGGCTATGCGCAGAAAGATCCGAAGCAGGAGTACAAGCGCGAATCGTTCTCAATGTTTGCCGCGATGCTGGAGTCACTGAAGTATGAAGTGATCAGCACCCTGAGCAAAGTCCAGGTGCGGATGCCGGAAGAAGTCGAGGCGATGGAACAGCAGCGTCGTGAAGAGGCCGAGCGCCTGGCGCAGATGCAGCAGCTCAGCCATCAGAGCGATGATGAAGCCGCAGCCCAGGATCTGGCGGCGCAAACCGGCGAACGTAAAGTGGGCCGTAACGATCCGTGCCCGTGCGGCTCCGGCAAAAAGTACAAACAGTGCCACGGCCGTCTGAGCTAAGGTCTGATAAAACAAACAAAGGCGCAGAGTTCTGCGCCTTTTTTATGGAGCGCATTCAATGAAAAAACTGCAAATCGCCGTCGGGATAATTCGCAATCCGCAAGGCGAAATCTTTATTACCCAGCGCGCCGCCGATGCCCATATGGCGAATAAGCTGGAGTTCCCGGGCGGGAAAATTGAATCTGATGAGACGCCTGAGCAGGCGCTAATCCGCGAACTGCAGGAGGAGGTTGGGATTACGGTCACCGCCTCTTCGCTCTTTGATAAGCTGGAGTATCAGTTCCCCGATCGCCATATTACGCTGTGGTTTTTCCTCGTGGAAAGTTGGCAAGGCGAGCCGTGGGGTAAAGAAGGGCAGCCGGGTCGGTGGATGGCGGGACCAACGTTGGATCCGGCGGCGTTTCCTCCGGCGAATGAACCGGTTATCAGCAAACTTATCGCCCAGGGCTGAGCCCCGGGGCGCGAGGCTAACCCGCCAGGCGCCGGGTTAGCTTGCCATCAAATCAGGGTTGCTGCTCGCTCCAGTCATCGCTATCGGAGAGATCCCCCGCGCTGGGGATGCGCTTCTCTTCCGCAGCCCATTCTCCCAGATCGATCAGTTGGCAGCGCTTGCTACAGAACGGACGAAACGGACTCTGCTCGCCCCACACCACAGTTTTGCCGCAGGTCGGGCAGTTGACGATAGTCTCTTCTGACATGTTATCTCCTTAACAGCAGGCCAGTTCAAAATCAAAGCGCTCCGGCACGATCCCATATTCACTGTCCAGCGCCAGGAAACGGATGGCGAAACGGCTCTTATGGCCGGAAATTTGCGGATAAAGCTGGTGAGCCAGATCGAGACGCAGGCGCAGCAGATCGGCATCTTCGCCATTATCCTGATAAAAGCCGTTGAGGCTGGTCTGTTTGCGGAACAGCGCGGAGTTGCGGATAAGATCGAGGATCAGGCTCAGGGACTGGACCAGCGGATCGAGGCTGGCAAGCCAGCTGGCCACCTGCTCGTCGCGATGCGCCTGTGGCATATGGAGCCAGATATGCAGGGTCGGTAAATCGAAGCTGCAGCAGCCGCCAGGAATACTCAGGCGCTGACGCACCAGCGCAATCAGGCGATCTTCACGCAGAAACTGACCAATGCGCGGCGCGGCCATCAGGGTGCTGGAGGACTGCTTCAACTGGTGGCGCAGCTCGTTTATGCGCTCCTGATCGACGCCCGGCACTTCTGCCCATGACTGGAGCTTACGCTGCTGGCGTTCCAGCTCTTTAACCAGGTCAGTGCGCACCTCGCCGCGCTCCAGGACATCCAGCAGATCGCCGGCGTTACGGAAAAAATGGAGCGCATCGGCATGGCTGGCAATCTGCGGATGGAAAGCCATCTGCTGGATCAGAAATTCGATGCGCAGCCAGGTGCGCATTTTCTCATTAAGAGGATGTTCAAACAGAACGGGGGTATGCATTACGAGTTTTCCTGTGAGGCGGCCTGCGATGCCAGCGTTAAATACTTTTCGTGCAGGCGGGCAACATCCGATGCCACTGCATCCGGCGTGCCAGTGTTTTCAATAACATCGTCCGCGACGGCCAGGCGCTGCTGGCGCGTGGCCTGGGCGGCAAGAATATGTTCAGCATGTTCGCGGCTGACCTTATCGCGCAGCATGGTGCGTTCGATTTGCGTCTCTTTCGGCACATCGACGACCAGTACGCGATCGGCCTGGCCGGACAGGCGGTTTTCGACCAGCAAAGGTACGACCCAGAGGAGATAAGGGGAGGTGGCGGCCTGCATCTGGCGGCGCGTTTCCTGCTGAATCAGCGGGTGCAACAGCGCATTGAGCCAGGCTTTTTCCTCCACGTGAGCAAAAATTTTTTCCCGCAGCAGGCGGCGGTTCAGCGTGCCGTCGGGGGCAATCATCTGTGGTCCAAAGTGGCCGACAATGGCCTGGAGCGCCGGGGTACCGGGCTCGACCACCTGACGGGCGATAACATCGGCATCGATAACCTTAACCCCAAGCTGCGCGAAGGCGTCGGCGACCGTACTTTTACCGCTGCCGATCCCGCCTGTTAACGCGACTGTGTACCCCATATCTTCTGACCCTGAAACGGATTGCTCGTATTTTTTGCAGGCAGACAGCGATGACTGGCAGCGCGCCGGGGAGGCGACAGTGAGCATGTCGTGAGGGCCCCGCGCCAACCGGGATCGCCGTCCGCTATACTGTTTGTTTTAATCAAGCAAATCAAATGGTTAAAAACAATACTCCGGCAGGGGAAGGCATAGGCGCCTTTTTCTCCATTCACCAGGTAAATTTATACGATTGTAGCGTAAAAAAAGTGAAAATCGCAGTCTTGCGCGGGCCTGATTCGCGCGTATGATAACGTCACTGGAGTTGTGCTCTCACATTCATGCCATTAACCCCAGGAATTCGCACATGCGTATTGAAGAAGATCTGAAGCTTGGTTTCAAAGACGTTCTTATCCGCCCGAAACGCTCTACCCTCAAAAGCCGTTCTGATGTTGAGCTGGAACGTGAATTCACCTTTAAACATTCAGGCCTGACCTGGTCCGGCGTGCCGATTATTGCGGCTAACATGGATACCGTCGGCACCTTCAGCATGGCTAAAGCGCTGGCCACTTTTGGTATTCTGACCGCGGTACATAAGCACTACACCGCTGAAGAATGGCTGGCGTTTACCCAGGGCGCATCCGCAGACGTACTCAAGCATGTGATGGTTTCCACCGGCACGTCCGATGCGGATTTCGAAAAAACCCAGCAGATCCTCTCTCAGAACCCACAGCTGAATTTTGTGTGTATCGACGTCGCCAACGGCTACTCCGAGCACTTTGTACAGTTCGTGGCGAAGGCGCGCGAAGCCTGGCCGCAAAAAACTATCATCGCCGGGAACGTGGTCACCGGTGAAATGTGCGAAGAGCTGATCCTCTCCGGCGCCGATATCGTCAAAGTTGGCATCGGCCCGGGATCCGTCTGCACCACCCGCGTTAAGACCGGGGTCGGCTATCCGCAGCTCTCCGCCGTGATTGAGTGTGCCGATGCGGCGCACGGCCTTGGCGGCCAGATCATCAGCGACGGCGGTTGCACCATGCCGGGCGATGTGGCGAAAGCCTTCGGCGGCGGCGCTGATTTCGTGATGCTTGGCGGCATGCTGGCGGGCCATGAAGAGAGCGGCGGAACCATCGTTGAAGAGAACGGAGAGAAATTCATGCTGTTCTACGGCATGAGCTCCGAGTCGGCGATGACCCGCCATGTGGGCGGTGTCGCGAAATACCGCGCGGCGGAAGGCAAAACCGTTAAGCTGCCTTTGCGTGGACCAGTGGAGAATACCGCACGTGATATTCTCGGCGGTCTGCGTTCTGCCTGCACCTACGTTGGCGCCTCGCGTCTGAAAGAGCTGACCAAGCGTACGACCTTTATCCGCGTTCAGGAACAAGAGAACCGGGTATTCAATAGCCTGTAATCGGCTGCACTGGCGCCTGCGCGGCGCCAGTGTTTCTCATCCTCCCGCCCCGCCAATGGCATCGCCCAGGTGAAAAACGGGCAAATACATTGCCACCACCAGAATCCCGACCAGCGAGCCGGTTATCACCAGCATCATTGGTTCAAGATGCGCAGCCAGACTATCGGCTCGCTGATAGGTTTGCTGGCGATGGTGATGCGCCAGGTTTTCCAGCATCTGATCCAGCGCTCCCGCGCTTTCCCCCGTGCGGATGAGCTGCAGGCACAGCGGTGTAAAACCGCCGCAGCGGCTTAACGCCTGCCAAATCGGCTCCCCCTGAACGATCAGCGCGCGGGCCTGCGCCAGACGCTGGCGCCACAGCGGGCACGACAGGGACTCTTCAACGCTTTGCAGCCCCTGCAGAAAGCTAATACCGGCGCTTTGGGTTAACGCCAGGATGGTGAAGATCAGGCTCAGCTGTTGTCCGCCGATCAGGGAGCCAATGAGAGGGAGCGCGTTAAGCAACCGCTGGCGGCGCAGCAACCAGTCGCTGCGCCGCCGGATCAGCTGGTTGAGCAGCAGCGGGCTCAGCAGCGAGGCCAGCAGCAGCGGCCAGCCGCGACTTAGCATGTCGCCTGCCGCAACGACCATCCGCGTCAATAGCGGTAGCGGCGTACTGAACGTCTGGTAGATGGCGGTGAACCCGGGCAGGACAAAATAGAGCATCCCCAGCACCACCAACAGCGCCAGAGAGAGCACGATCAGCGGGTAGCGCAGCGCTTTTTTGACTTTGCTGGCGAGCCGCTGCTGCTCCTGCTGCTGATTCGCCAACTGCAGGCAGCAGATATCGAGCTTGCCCGTCAGTTCGCCGGTGCTAATCATCGCCAGATATAGGGGCGGAAAAGCCTGGGGCCACTGCGCCAGCGCGGCAGAGAACGCCACGCCCTGGGCCAGCTCGCGGCCTAGCGCCTCAAGCAGCGCCTGCCACTGGGCATGCGACTGCTGCTGCGCCAGCAGCGATAACCCTTCCGCCAGCGGCAGGCCGGCCTGCAGCAGGGTCGCCAGCTGGCGGATCGTTTCGCAACTGTAGCGCGGGTGCCAGAGGCTCTGCTTCACCGCACAGCGGCGTACAGCCAGCGGTATAACTCGCTGCTGTTGGAGGTGCTGCAGGACCTCCAGACGCTTGGTTTGCCATAGCATCCCCTGACAGGGGGCGCCCTGCACATCGATACCGCGCCAGCGCCAGAGACGCTTAGTCGCCATGGGGGATCCCCAGCACCCGCACCACCTCTTCGAGGCTGGTCAATCCCTGTTCGATAGCCTGACAGCCGCTTTCAAAAAGCGTCATCATCCCTGCGGCTCGCGCCAGAGATTCAATCTCAATGGCGTTAAGTCCCTGGACTATCCCCTGGCGTAGCCCGGGGGTAACAGGCAGCACTTCGAACAGCGCCAGCCGGCCGTAATATCCGTGGTAACAATGTTCGCAGCCCGCTGCCTGCCAGCGTGGCAGCGGGCGGGGCCACAGGCTGTGCGGCAGGTCGGCGGCGCTGCCGGCATTACGCCGACAGTGGGGACACAGCTTGCGGACCAGACGCTGGGCGATGACCAGCGAGAGCGCAGAGGAAATCATCCAGCGGGCGATGCCCATTTGCTGCAGGCGGGTCAGGGTTTCACTGGTGGAATTGGTGTGCAGGGTGGAGAGCACCAGATGACCGGTCTGGGCGGCTTTGAGCGCGATTTCAGCGGTCTCGGCATCGCGGATCTCGCCCACCATGACAATATCCGGATCCTGGCGTAACAGGGCGCGCAGCACACTGTGAAAAGTGAGTCCGGCGCGGGGATTGATTTGCGTCTGGTTCATCCCGGCGATGGGGATCTCCAGTGGATCCTCCACGCTACAGATATTCACTTGCTCACGGTTTCTGGCCTGCAGGGCGCTGTAGAGGGTCACCGTTTTCCCGCTTCCGGTTGGGCCGGTGACCAGCAGCAGACCCTGCGGCTGGTTCAGCGCCTGGCGAAAGGCCGCCAGCTGGGAGGATGAGAGTCCGAGTGCTTCCAGATCCAGCGCCTGGTCAACCTGATGCAGAAGGCGCAGGACAATCTTTTCGCCATAGCGGCAGGGCAGAGTGGCGATGCGAAAAGAGAGCGGTCGTCCCGCAAGATTCAGCGCGAACTGGCCATCCTGCGGTAAACGGTGCTCGGCGATATCGAGACTGGCCAGGACCTTGAGTCGCGCGATAACCGGTGCGGCCAGTTCGGGAGCCAGCAACGGTAGGGCGTGAAGGACGCCATCGACCCGCAGGCGGATGCGTAAGTGCGTTTCCGTGGGCTCGATATGAATATCAGACGCCCGCTGACGCAGGGCCTGTTCGAGGATCTGGTTGACCCGTTCGGCGATATTTTCCGGCCCGTCGTTCTGCGCCAGTTGCGCCTGCTTTTCCTGGGCCTGCAGACGCTTATCCATCTGCTCCTGGCTCCAGCATTCAATGTCGATCCGCTTTTGCGTCGCGAAGCGTAGCGCCTCCATTAACTCCGCCGGCGGGGTATTAACCACCGCAATAGAGATTGTCTGTTCATCGCTATGCAGCAGCATGGCGTGGTAGCGACGGCAGAGGGGGATCAGCTGTTCTGTTTTCATGCATTCGCCCTCACTTCACCCGGAAAACGTCTTCGCAGGCCTGCTGAAGCGCGCTATTGCCGGTGATGGTGCAGACGCGCTGCCAGCCGGTGACGCCCTCGGCATTGTCCCAGGTCGGCGTCAGGGTGACCCCCAGTCCGTTCAGACTCTCCTGACCGGTGAGGGTGACGACCCCTTTGGCCACGCTCATGGCGGAAAGGTAGCGCGTGGTTGTCGGCGAGGGAATGCCGTTGCTGCCGCCGTCGCATGGCGTTAGGCCGCCATGATCGAGCGCGCAAAGTTCGATGGCTGTCCGGTAAGGGACAAAGGTCTGCAGCAGGTCGGTGAGGGCGGCTTTACGCAGGTAGTTCTGGTAGGCCGGGATGCCGATGGCGCTAAGAATGGCGATGATTCCGATAACCACCATCAGTTCAATCAGGGTAAAACCTCGTTGTTTATCCATAAGTCGCTCCTTGTTGTGACAGAAGCACTGTGAAGGGATTGAGGGGCGCAGGCGAGGGGGCGAAAACGATCCGGGAAAGCGGGTTCCAGGGTTTTTATCTGGATTTCATGGTGAGCACGGGCGACTGCGAGGCGGGACGCAAATTCAGGCCTTCACGCCCGGAAGCGTGAAGGCCTGTTGCTCAGCGGAAGCGCATCGACAGGTCGAGCGCCTGCACATGTTTGGTCAGGGCGCCGACGGAAATATAGTCGACGCCGGTATCGGCGAATTCGCGGATGGTGTCAAAGGTAACGTTGCCGGAGACCTCCAGCGCCGCCTGGCCTGCGGTAATTTTCACCGCCTCGCGCATCAGGTCGGTGGTGAAGTTATCGAGCATAATGATATCGGCCCCGGCTTTTAACGCCTGCTCCAGTTCATCCAGGGTTTCCACTTCCACTTCCACCGGCACATCAGGATGCAGCCAGAACGCCTTTTCCACTGCCTGACGGATCGATCCGGAGGCGATAATGTGGTTTTCTTTAATCAGGAACGCGTCGAACAGGCCCAGTCGATGGTTGGCGCCGCCGCCGCAGAGTACCGCGTATTTCAGCGCGGTACGCAGCCCTGGCAGCGTTTTGCGCGTATCCAGCAGTTGGGTTTTGGTGCCGGCGAGCAGGTCGACATAGCGACGGACGACGCTGGCGACGCCGGAGAGGGTTTGCACAAAGTTCAGCGCCGTGCGTTCGCCGGTGAGCAGAATACGCGACGGGCCTTCCAATTCGAACAGCGGCTGGTCGGCTTTGACCGCATCGCCGTCGGCCACGTGCCAGGTGATATTCACATCGTCACCGGCGAGCTGAATAAAGACCTCTTCCACCCAGCGTTTGCCACAGAAGACGCCATCTTCACGAGTAATGACCACCGCATGGGAGCGTGCATCCTGCGGCAATAATTGCGCGCTAATATCGTTGTTGGCGTCGACTTCGCCGCCCAGATCTTCCCGCAGGGAGTGTGCGACAGCATCGGTAATATCGAGATTAATACGTTCCAGCAGCACGTCACGGCGGCGGTCGGGGTTGTAACGACGAGGCGACATGATAAAGCTCCAGATAGATAAGATTCAGAAGTGGGAAACATGCTAACCTGAACGACGTTTCAGTACCATACACACTTCATCCTTTGGGCCGGCGTGTGGCCCGGAAGCATGAGTTCGCGAAAGGAGATCCCGCATGCAGTTGAACGAGGGGTGGTTGGTCGGCGCGCGTCGGGTTCCCTCGCCGCACCATGACTGCCGTCCGGATGAAGAGACCCCTTCCTTACTGGTGGTGCATAACATTAGCCTGCCACCGGGGGAATTTGGTGGTCCGTGGATTGATGCGCTGTTCACTGGTACCCTGGATCCGCACGCGCATCCTTTCTTTGCCGAGATTGCTCATCTGCGCGTTTCGGCGCATTGTCTGATTCGCCGTGATGGCGAAATCGTGCAGTATGTGCCTTTCGATAAGCGGGCGTGGCATGCGGGCGTCTCCTGTTATCAGGGACGCGAACGCTGCAATGACTTTTCCATCGGCATAGAGCTGGAAGGCACCGATACTCTGGCGTATACCGACGCGCAGTACCGGCAGCTGGCGGCGGTGACGGATCTGCTGATCGCGCTTTATCCGGCTATCGCCGAAAACATTGCGGGCCACAGCGATATCGCGCCCGTGCGGAAAACCGATCCAGGACCGGCCTTTGACTGGATAAAATACCGTGCGCTGCTCAGCGCCCCGTCAGAAAAGGAGACCTCATGACGCTGTTTACGACGCTGTTGGTGCTTATCGCCGAACGGCTGTTTAAGCTGGGCGAACACTGGCAGCTTGATCATCGGCTGGAGGTGGTGTTTCGCCGGATAAAACATTTCTCGTTACCGGGCACGCTGCTGATGACGCTGGTGGCCGTCGCGGTCGTGTATATCATTCAGCGTCTGCTGCAGGGGCAGCTGTTTAACATACCGCTGCTGGTGTTCTGGATTTTACTGGGCCTGCTATGCATTGGCGCCGGCAAAGTTCGGCTGCACTACCATGCCTATCTGAAAGCGGCGTCGCGCAATGACAGTCGCGCCTGCGATGCCATGGCCAGCGAGCTGACGCTGATTCACGGCGTGCCGCCGGGCTGTGATGAGCGTGAGTACCTTAGCGAACTGCAAAATGCGCTGCTGTGGATTAACTATCGATACTATCTGGCGCCGCTTTTCTGGTTTGTCGTGGGGGGCGCCTGGGGCCCGCTGACGCTTATCGCCTACAGCGTACTGCGCGCCTGGCAGACATGGCTGGCGCGCTACCAGACGCCGCACCACCGGTTGCAGTCCGGGATCGATGGTATCCTGCATATTGTGGACTGGCTGCCGGTGCGTCTGGTGGGGGTGGTCTATGCCCTGGTGGGCCATGGTGAAAAAGCGCTCCCGGCGTGGTTTGCTTCGCTGGGCGACCGCCATTCGTCGCAGTATCAGGTGTTGACCCGCCTGGCGCAGTATTCCCTGGCCCGTGAGCCGCACGTGGATAAAGTAGCGACGCCGAAGGCTGCGGTATCGATGGCTAAGAAGACTTCGCTGGTGGTAGTGGTGATTATGGCGCTGCTGACGATTTACGGTACCCTGGTTTAACGGCCTGAGCCCGCGCGCTGCCTGCCACGATGTACGTACCTGCGGGGCTTTTGTTGCCTGATGGCGCTGCGCTTATCCGGCCTGGCGAGTCACCCGCAGGCTCACGTCACGTAGGCCCGGCAAGCAACAGCGCCGCCGGGCGATATATCAGACGCCGTGCTGGTCATGTTGCCGGGTGGCGGCTTCGCCTGACCCGGCCTGGAGAACCCGCGCCAGCGGGTAACATTCCGAACCGCTACAGCGTATCCGCCGGTGGAATACCGAAGTCGGGCATCCCGTCTTCCCGCCAGCTGACCAGCTTTAACCGCGTATGGCGATTGGGATCATACAGCGGGTCGCCTTCTATCTCAGTGTAATTCCGCGCGTGATACACCAGCACATCTTCCCCTTCCGGCGTTTGGGTAAAACTATTATGACCTGGGCCAAACTGGCGGTTTTCATAGCTGGTGCGGAACACCGGCTGCGGAGCTTTATGCCAGTTTGCCGGCTGCAGCGGATCGGCCTGCCGGTCGATCCATAACAACCCCATGCAGTAGTTTTCATCGGTGGCGCTGGCGGAATAGCTGATAAATAGCTTATCGCCATGCATCAGTACCGCAGGCCCTTCGTTGACCTTAAATCCCCGGCACTCCCAGTCGAACTCCGGCTTGCTCAGCATGACCGGCTCGCCTTTTAACGTCCACGGGTTAGCCATTTCGGCGAGATACAGGTTTGAGTTGCCTTCGATATGCGGGGATTTTTGCGCCCACAGATACCAGCGTTTCCCCTGATGGGTAAAAGTGGTGGCATCGAGGGCGAAGGTATCGAAAGGCGTGACCACCTGGCCTTTTTCCTGCCAGCGGCCGGTCAGCGGATCGCTGTCAGCGCACTCGAGAACGAACATGCGATGCTGGAACATCCCCAGCGCATCCAGATCGTGAGTATGGGTGGCGGCAAAATAGATATACCACTTACCGTCTATTTCATGCAGCTCCGGCGCCCAAATCAGCTGGCTCATCGGCCCGCTTTGCGGCGCGCGCCAAACCACGACCGGCTCAGCATCGCGTAATCCTTCAAGGGTTACCGCGCGCCGGATCTCCAGCCGGTCGTATTCCGGCACCGAGGCAATAAAGTAGTAGTGGCTAAGATGGCGCAGGATAAAGGGGTCTGCACGCTGTTCAATAAAGGGGTTTGGCCAGTTGTTCATCAGGCTTTCCTTACGTGTTCACTGGTTTTCAGTTCCTGGTATTCGTTCAGCTCGCTGTAGTTGCTGCGGCGCTTCTCCAGATCGCTCTGAATCTGGCGCATCAGGGTACGGTCAACCTTCAGCAGGCGCACCACGCCGGCGGTGATCAGATAGCCGACGCCGGGAATGACTGAGAATAGCAGCACGATACCGTTCAGCGCGGAGGCGCTTTGCGCTTTCGCGCCGGCGTCGTAGCCGTACCATGACAGCAGGAAACCGACCATTGCCCCGGCGACCGCCAGGCCGACCTTGAGGAAGAACAGATTACCGGAGAAGCTGATACCGGTGACGCGCTTGCCGGTTTTCCATTCGCCGTAGTCGTCAACGTCGGACATTAGCGACCAGTGTAGCGGGGAAGGGATTTGATGCAGAATGTTGAGCAGGAAGTAGAGCACCATAATCAGCGTGGTGGCGTGTGGATTAAAGAAATAGAAGGCGCAGGAGAACACGGCCAGCACGATATTGGTCCAGAAGAAAACCTGCAGTTTGCACCAGCGGTCGGTCAGGACTTTCGCCAGCATGCTGCCAATCATCATCCCAACTACGCCGAGGCTGATAAACAGGGTGGCAAAATGGGTGCTTTGTCCCATCACCCAGGTGACGTAGTACATGGTGGCGGCCATGCGGATAAAGCCCGGACAGACGTTGCACAGCGTGAGCAGCAGGATGCGCACCCACTGGTCATTTTTCCAGACGTCTTTCAGATCTTTTTTCAGTTCGTCATTCGTCTGCACCGCCGGGCGGATACGTTCGCGCACGGTGGCGAAGCAGAACAGGAACATACACATACCGATAAAGGCCAGCACGGTCATCGCCATCTGGTAGCCCTTCGCTTTATCGGCGCCGCCGAACCAGTCGGCCATTGGCAGCAGCGTCAATGACAGCAGGAGCGTGGCGATACCCACCATGACGAAACGATAAGACTGGCAGGCAACACGCTCTTTCGGATCGGCGGTCATCACCGTTCCCAGCGAGCAGTAAGGAATATTAATCGCGGTATAGGTAATCGACAGCAGAAAGTAGGTCACAAACGCATAGATGACTTTGCTATTGTAGGTCCACTCAGGAGTGGTGAACATCAGGACGCTGAACAGGGCGTAGGGGAAGGCGATCCACAGCAGCCATGGACGAAAGCGACCATATTTACTACGGGTGCGGTCGGCAAGAGCGCCCATGATAGGGTCGGTTACCGCATCGATGACTCGCACCGAGAGCAGAAGTACGCCGACCAGCGCCGGCGCTAGTCCGAATATATCAGTGTAAAAATAGTTCACAAACAGCATGATGGCGCCAAAGATAATATTGCATCCGGCATCACCCATCCCGTAACCAATCTTTTCTCTTATTGAAAGCGTGTTCTCTGCCATGTGCGGTCTCTCCGTTGCAGTATGGAGAGAATTATTGGCTGCGGTTGGCAGAAATACGTTGCAAGAACTCGTTGACGATATGGATAAATAAGCTATGGAGGGGAAAGTGTGAAGCAGATAACAATGCTCTGCGCCCATTATTCAGGGGAGGGCGCAGAGCAAAGTGAAGTATTGATGAGATGTATTATTGTGCTTTTATGGTGGCGGCGGCTTTCTCTTTAAACAGATAGCCCACGCCCAGCACCGCAATCCATACCGGGATCAGCCAGACGGAAATCGCCATCCCCGGGGTCATCAGCATAATCACCAGCACCGCCGCCATAAACAGCAGGCACAGCCAGTTGCCCAGCGGATAGAAGAGGGCCGGGAAACGCGTGACCACGCCCTGCTGCTTTTTGGCGCGACGGAATTTCATATGCGCGAGGCTGATCATCGCCCAGTTGATGACCAGGGCTGAGACCACCAGCGCCATCAGCAGACCGAAAGCAGATTCAGGCGCCAGGTAGTTGATCAGCACGCACAGCGCAGTGACCAGGGCCGAGACGAGAATGGTATTCACCGGCACGCCGCGTTTGTCGACGCTGAGCAGCGCTTTTGGCGCGTTGCCCTGCTGAGCAAGGCCGAACAGCATACGGCTGTTGCAGTACACGCAGCTGTTATAAACCGACAGCGCTGCCGTCAGCACCACCACGTTCAGAGCGTTTGCCACCAGCGTATCGCCAAGTTCATGGAAGATCAGGACGAACGGACTGGTGTCCGCGGTGACGCGGGTCCACGGCAGCAGGGAGAGCAGCACCGCCAGCGAACCAACATAGAAGATCAGAATACGGTAAATAACCTGATTGGTGGCTTTAGGAATGCTTTGCTCCGGATTATCCGCTTCCGCGGCGGTGATCCCCACCAGCTCCAGGCCGCCAAAGGAGAACATGATGATCGCCATCATCATCACCAGCCCGTAAAAGCCGTGCGGCAGGAAGCCCCCCTGGTCCCACAGGTTACGTACCGTCGCCTGCGGGCCGCCGTTGCCGCTGAACAGCAGCCAGCCGCCGAACAAAATCATCGCCACTACGGCGACCACTTTGATAATCGCGAACCAGAATTCCATTTCACCGAACACTTTGACATTGGTCAGGTTAATGGCGTTGATGGCGATGAAGAAGACCGCCGCCGAGGCCCAGGTAGGGATTTCCGGCCACCAGAACTGGATATATTTGCCAACGGCGGTCAGTTCCGCCATGGCCACCAGGACATACAGTACCCAGTAGTTCCAGCCGGAGGCGAAGCCGGCAAAACCGCCCCAGTATTTGTAAGCAAAGTGGCTAAATGAGCCGGCCACCGGCTCTTCCACCACCATTTCGCCCAGCTGACGCATGATCAGGAAAGCGATAAAACCGGCGATAGCGTAACCAAGAATGATACCCGGGCCGGCGGACTGAATGACGGACGCGCTCCCCAGAAACAGGCCGGTGCCGATAGCCCCGCCCAGCGCGATGAGCTGAATGTGACGGTTTTTCAGGCCGCGCTTCAGCCGATCGCCGTGCTGTTGACCTTCCATATGAAACCTCGTGTGTGGTTATTTTTTGTGTACGTCATCCGTCAGGTTGCTGCTTCACTGCTGTCTCTGCCTGAAAGCATAGCCAGCGAAAATTTGGGCGAAGTGGCCCACTTTTTACCCGAGTGATGGCGCGCACATATTGTTGTGTTTGTGTATTTTGGAACTTCCGTTTCTGTATTGTTTTGTTTACGGAAGGCTGTGTGGTAATTCCGAAAAAGGCCTTTCGTCTCCGGCAGAATAGTGGTAAGCGCATTTGAATGCACCTGCTTTATGAAGGGATGATGACGATGTGTCTAAAAAGACATCAATAGTCACAATCTGTCGTATTTTGATGCATGCTGCTTTGTCATTATTTATTCACTGTAAGTGACTCTGTATTCATTTATTGCAGCGTTGAATCGGTTCAGAAAGCGTAATTTTTCGTTTCTATAAAGTTAAGGCTACCTCTTTGTGAGTAAACGTAACATTTGTGCAAGGTTACATTTCTGAAATGTTATTTCTGTAAGGTTGTTAAAATGTCCCAGGTTTACTGATTTCAATCAAAACCTGTATGGACAGAAGGTGAATACTTTGTTACTTTAGCGCTACGAACTTTAAATTGGTAAGACCAATTGACTCCGGGCTAATGGCAGAGACAGGGAATATGGCCTACAGCAAAATCCGCCAACCAAAATTATCCGATGTGATAGAGCAGCAGCTGGAGTTTCTGATTCTTGAGGGGACCTTGCGCCCCGGTGAAAAACTCCCGCCAGAACGCGAACTGGCTAAACAGTTCGACGTTTCCCGCCCCTCGCTGCGTGAGGCGATTCAACGCCTCGAAGCCAAGGGCTTGTTGCTTCGTCGTCAGGGAGGTGGAACGTTTGTTCAGAGCCGCCTGTGGCAGAGCTTCAGCGATCCGCTGGTTGAGCTGCTGTCCGATCACCCTGAATCCCAATTCGATTTGCTTGAGACCCGTCACGCGCTGGAAGGCATCGCGGCCTATTACGCGGCGCTGCGCAGCAATGATGAGGATCGCGACCGTATCCGTGAGCTGCATCAGGCTATTGAACGCGCTCAGCAGTCGGGCGATTTGGACGCTGAGTCCGGCGCCGTCGTCCAGTATCAAATCGCCGTCACCGAGGCGGCACACAATGTGGTGTTGCTTCATCTGCTAAGGTGTATGGAGCCGATGTTGGCGCAAAACGTGCGTCAGAACTTTGAATTGCTGTATGCCCGGCGGGAAATGCTCCCGTTGGTCAGCAACCATCGCACTCGCATTTTCGAGGCGATAATGGCCGGGGAGCCGGAGCAGGCGCGTGAAGCGTCGCACCGTCACCTGGCGTTCATTGAGGAAATTTTGCTGGATCGTAGTCGTGAGCAGAGCCGTCGAGAGCGCTCACTGCGTCGTTTACAGCAACGAAAGGACGAGAACTCCGGTTCTTAAGCGCCATTTTTAGAGCGCGGCAACTAAACGCAGAACCTGTCTTATTGAATTTTTGGTTGTTCCAGCGTGAAGAACGAAGAGTTCAATGGGACAGGTTCCAGATTAATCAACGATTAGATAGATAAGGAATACCCCCATGTCAGAACGTTTACACAATGACGTGGATCCGATCGAAACTCGCGACTGGCTACAGGCGATCGAATCGGTCATCCGTGAAGAAGGTGTTGAGCGCGCTCAGTATCTGATTGACCAACTCCTTTCTGAAGCCCGTAAAGGCGGAGTGAAGGTTGCTGCAGGCGCTTCCGCCGGCAACTACGTCAACACTATTGCCGTTGAAGATGAGCCGGAATACCCGGGCAATCTGGATCTGGAACGTCGCATTCGTTCTGCGATTCGCTGGAACGCCATCATGACCGTTCTGCGCGCGTCGAAAAAAGATCTCGAACTGGGCGGCCACATGGCGTCCTATCAGTCTTCCGCGACCTTCTACGAAGTCTGCTTCAACCACTTCTTCCGTGCGCGCACTGAGAAAGATGGCGGCGATCTGGTGTACTTCCAGGGTCACATCTCTCCGGGCGTATATGCACGTGCGTTCCTGGAAGGCCGTCTGACCGAAGAGCAGATGGACAACTTCCGTCAGGAAGTTCACGGCAAGGGCCTGTCCTCTTATCCGCACCCGAAACTGATGCCGGAATTCTGGCAGTTCCCGACCGTATCCATGGGGCTGGGGCCGTTGGGCGCTATCTATCAGGCCAAATTCCTGAAATATCTGGAACACCGCGGTCTGAAAGACACCTCCGAACAAACCGTTTACGCCTTCCTGGGCGACGGCGAGATGGATGAGCCGGAATCAAAAGGCGCTATCACCATCGCCACCCGTGAAAAACTGGACAACCTGGTCTTCGTCATCAACTGCAACCTGCAGCGTCTGGACGGCCCGGTCACCGGTAACGGCAAAATCATTAACGAACTGGAAGGCATCTTCGGTGGTGCTGGCTGGAACGTTATCAAGGTTATCTGGGGCGGCCGTTGGGATGAGCTGCTGCGTAAAGACACCAGCGGTAAGCTGATTCAGCTGATGAACGAAACCGTTGACGGCGACTACCAGACCTTCAAATCCAAAGACGGCGCTTACGTTCGTGAGCACTTCTTCGGCAAATATCCGGAAACCGCTGCCCTGGTCGCTGACTGGACTGACGAGCAGATCTGGGCTCTGAACCGCGGTGGTCACGATCCGAAGAAAGTCTACGCTGCATTGAAGAAAGCGCAGGAGACCAAAGGTCAGCCGACCGTGATCCTGGCGCATACCATTAAAGGTTATGGTATGGGCGATACCGCTGAAGGTAAGAACATCGCGCACCAGGTTAAGAAAATGAACATGGACGGTGTTCGCTACGTCCGCGATCGTTTCAATGTGCCGGTGGCGGATGCCGATCTCGAAAAACTGCCGTACGTAACCTTCCCGGAAGGTTCCGAAGAGCACACTTACCTGCACGCTCAGCGTCAGAAGCTGAACGGCTATCTGCCGACTCGTCAGCCGAAGTTCACTGAGAAACTCGAGCTGCCGACCCTGGCCGACTTCAGCGCGCTGCTGGAAGAGCAAAACAAAGAAATCTCTACCACTATCGCTTTCGTTCGCGCCCTGAACGTGATGCTGAAGAACAAGTCGATCAAAGATCGTCTGGTGCCGATCATCGCCGACGAAGCGCGTACCTTCGGTATGGAAGGTCTGTTCCGTCAGATCGGTATTTACAGCCCGAACGGCCAGCAGTATACCCCGCAGGACCGTGAGCAGGTTGCTTACTACAAAGAAGACGAGAAAGGCCAGATTCTGCAGGAAGGGATCAACGAGCTGGGCGCAGGCGCATCCTGGCTGGCTGCTGCGACCTCTTACAGCACCAACAACCTGCCGATGATCCCGTTCTACATCTACTACTCGATGTTCGGCTTCCAGCGTATCGGCGATCTGTGCTGGGCGGCTGGCGATCAGCAGGCTCGCGGCTTCCTGATTGGCGGGACTTCCGGTCGTACTACCCTGAACGGCGAAGGTCTGCAGCACGAAGATGGTCACAGCCACATTCAGTCGCTGACTATCCCGAACTGTATCTCTTACGACCCGGCGTACGCCTATGAAGTGGCTGTCATCATGCATGATGGTCTGGTCCGTATGTACGGCGAAGCGCAAGAGAACGTTTACTACTACATCACTACGCTGAACGAAAACTACCACATGCCGGCCATGCCGGAAGGCGCCGAGGAAGGTATCCGTAAAGGTATCTACAAACTCGAAACCATCGAAGGTAGCAAAGGTAAAGTTCAGCTGCTGGGCTCCGGTTCTATCCTGCGTCACGTGCGTGAAGCAGCGCAGATCCTGGCGAAAGACTACGGCGTGGGTTCCGACGTGTATAGCGTTACCTCCTTCACCGAACTGGCGCGTGATGGCCAGGATTGCGAACGCTGGAACATGCTGCACCCGCTGGAAACCCCGCGCGTGCCGTATATCGCTCAGGTAATGAACGACGCTCCGGCAGTGGCATCCACTGACTATATGAAACTGTTCGCTGAGCAGGTTCGTACTTACGTACCGGCTGATGATTACCGCGTACTGGGTACCGATGGCTTCGGTCGTTCCGACAGCCGTGAAAACCTGCGTCACCACTTCGAAGTCGATGCTTCCTATGTGGTCGTAGCAGCGCTGGGCGAACTGGCTAAACGTGGTGAAATCGATAAGAAAGTGGTGGCTGACGCTATCGCGAAATTCGACATCGATGCAGAAAAAGTTAACCCGCGTCTGGCGTAAGAGGTAAAAGAATAATGGCTATCGAAATCAAAGTACCGGACATCGGGGCTGATGAAGTTGAAATCACCGAGATCCTGGTCAAAGTTGGCGACAAAGTAGAAGCTGAACAGTCGCTGATCACCGTAGAAGGCGACAAAGCCTCTATGGAAGTCCCGTCTCCGCAGGCTGGCGTCGTGAAAGAGATTAAAGTCTCCGTCGGCGACAAAACCGAGACTGGCAAACTGATTATGATTTTCGATTCCGCCGAAGGTGCAGCCGCCGCTGCACCTGCGCAGGAAGAGAAGAAAGAAGCCGCTCCGGCCGCCGCTGCTCCAGCGGCTGCCGCGGCAGCGAAAGAAGTTCACGTCCCGGATATCGGCGGCGATGAAGTCGAAGTCACTGAGATCATGGTTAAAGTGGGCGACACCATCGCCGCTGAGCAATCCCTGATCACCGTAGAAGGCGATAAAGCCTCTATGGAAGTTCCGGCGCCGTTCGCCGGTACCGTCAAAGAGATCAAAATCAATACCGGCGATAAAGTTTCCACCGGCTCCCTGATTATGATCTTCGAAGTGGCGGGCGCTGCGCCTGCAGCCGCTCCGGCACAGGCTGCCGCGCCGGCTGCTGCGGCTCCGGCTGCCGCAGCAGGCGTGAAAGATGTTAACGTCCCGGACATCGGCGGCGACGAAGTTGAAGTCACCGAAGTGATGGTTAAAGTCGGCGATAAAGTCGCGGCGGAACAGTCCCTGATCACCGTAGAGGGCGACAAAGCCTCTATGGAAGTTCCGGCGCCGTTCGCGGGTACCGTTAAAGAGATCAAAATCAGCACCGGCGATAAAGTCAAAACCGGTTCCCTGATTATGGTCTTCGAAGTGGAAGGCGCTGCGCCTGCCGCCGCTCCGGCTCAGGCTGCTGCCCCGGCACCAGCTGCTGCCCCGGCTCAGGCCGCTAAGCCTGCCGCTGCGCCGGCTGCGAAAGCAGAAGGTAAAAGCGAATTCGCTGAAAACGATGCCTACGTTCACGCGACCCCGCTGATTCGCCGCCTGGCGCGCGAGTTCGGTGTTAACCTGGCTAAAGTGAAAGGCACCGGCCGTAAAGGTCGTATCCTGCGCGAAGACGTTCAGGCTTACGTGAAAGAAGCGGTTAAACGCGCTGAATCCGCACCGGCGGCTGCCGCTGGCGGCGGTATCCCGGGCATGCTGCCGTGGCCGAAGGTTGACTTCAGCAAGTTTGGCGAAGTCGAAGAAGTGGAGCTGGGTCGTATCCAGAAAATCTCTGGCGCCAACCTGAGCCGTAACTGGGTGATGATTCCGCACGTTACCCACTTCGACAAAACCGATATCACCGATCTGGAAGCGTTCCGCAAGCAGCAGAATGCCGAAGCTGAGAAGCGTAAACTGGACGTGAAATTCACTCCAGTGGTCTTCATCATGAAAGCGGTTGCCGCTGCGCTTGAGCAGATGCCGCGCTTCAACAGCTCGCTCTCCGAAGATGGTCAGCGCCTGACGCTGAAGAAATACATCAACATCGGTGTGGCGGTGGATACCCCGAACGGTCTGGTGGTTCCGGTCTTCAAAGACGTGAACAAGAAGAGCATCACCGAGCTGTCTCGTGAATTGACCACCATCTCGAAGAAAGCGCGCGATGGCAAACTGACGGCTGGCGAAATGCAGGGCGGTTGCTTCACCATCTCCAGCATCGGCGGCCTGGGTACCACCCACTTCGCGCCGATTGTTAACGCGCCGGAAGTGGCCATCCTCGGCGTGTCTAAGTCCGCGATGGAGCCGGTATGGAATGGTAAAGAGTTTGTGCCGCGCCTGATGCTGCCGATCTCTCTGTCCTTCGACCACCGCGTCATCGACGGTGCTGATGGTGCCCGCTTCATTACCATCATTAACAACACCCTGAGCGACATTCGCCGCCTGGTGATGTAATCGAAAAAGCCGGCCTGACGGCCGGCTTTTTTCTGATAACCTCAGGCTGTTGGGGATTATCAGCAACAAAGGACAAAATCGTTTGCCGTTTGTTGTTTAAAAATTGTTAACAATTTTGTAAAATACACGCGGATAGAACGTCCCGGTGGACTTGGGCGTAAGAATAATAGCGTCAGACCCGCCGGATATAAATTACAGAGGTCATGATGAGTACTGAAATCAAAACTCAGGTCGTGGTACTTGGGGCAGGCCCCGCAGGTTACTCTGCAGCCTTCCGTTGCGCTGATTTAGGTCTGGAAACCGTCATCGTAGAACGTTACAGCACCCTCGGTGGTGTTTGTCTGAACGTGGGTTGTATCCCTTCTAAAGCGCTGCTGCACGTGGCAAAAGTTATCGAAGAAGCGAAAGCGCTGGCCGAACACGGCATCGTTTTCGGCGAACCGAAAACTGACATTGACAAGATCCGCACCTGGAAAGAAAAAGTCATCACTCAGCTGACCGGTGGTCTGGCTGGCATGGCCAAAGGTCGTAAAGTGAAGGTGGTTAACGGTCTGGGTAAATTTACCGGCGCTAACACCCTGGAAGTGGAAGGCGAAAACGGCAAAACCGTGATCAACTTCGACAACGCCATCATCGCGGCGGGTTCCCGTCCGATTCAGCTGCCGTTTATCCCGCATGAAGATCCGCGCGTATGGGACTCCACCGACGCGCTGGAACTGAAATCTGTACCGAAACGCATGCTGGTGATGGGCGGCGGTATCATCGGTCTGGAAATGGGTACCGTATACCATGCGCTGGGTTCAGAGATTGACGTGGTGGAAATGTTCGACCAGGTTATCCCGGCTGCCGACAAAGACGTGGTGAAAGTCTTCACCAAACGCATCAGCAAGAAATTTAACCTGATGCTGGAAACCAAAGTGACTGCCGTTGAAGCGAAAGAAGACGGTATTTACGTTTCCATGGAAGGTAAAAAAGCACCGGCGGAAGCGCAGCGTTACGACGCAGTGCTGGTCGCTATCGGCCGCGTCCCGAACGGTAAAAACCTCGATGCAGGTAAAGCTGGCGTGGAAGTTGACGATCGCGGCTTCATCCGCGTTGACAAACAAATGCGCACCAACGTGCCGCACATCTTTGCTATCGGCGATATCGTCGGCCAGCCGATGCTGGCGCACAAAGGTGTCCATGAAGGCCACGTTGCCGCAGAAGTTATCTCCGGTCTGAAACACTACTTCGATCCGAAAGTGATCCCATCCATCGCCTACACTGAACCAGAAGTGGCATGGGTCGGTCTGACCGAGAAAGAAGCGAAAGAGAAAGGCATCAGCTACGAAACCGCCACCTTCCCGTGGGCTGCTTCCGGCCGTGCTATCGCTTCTGACTGCGCAGATGGTATGACCAAACTGATCTTCGACAAAGAGACCCACCGTGTTATCGGCGGCGCGATTGTCGGCACCAACGGCGGCGAGCTGCTGGGTGAGATCGGCCTGGCTATCGAGATGGGCTGTGACGCTGAAGACATCGCCCTGACCATCCACGCTCACCCGACTCTGCACGAGTCCGTTGGCCTGGCGGCGGAAGTGTTCGAAGGCAGCATCACCGACCTGCCAAACGCCAAAGCGAAGAAAAAGTAACTTTTTCTTTCAGGAAAAAAGCATAAGCGGCTCCGGGAGCCGCTTTTTTTATGCCTGATGTTTAGAACTATGTCACTGTTCATAAACCGCTACACTTCATACATACTTTGAAAATAGTCACTCAGTAAACTTATAGGTAGTTAATGATATCGATGAGGTGTGAGATGAAACGCTTTTTAACCACAGCGCTGGTCGCTGCAACGTTTTTTACCGGTGTGGCTTGCGCCGCTGACGCCAACATTCCCTGGGCGGACAACAGCGGCGGTACGGAAACGACCCACATTGCGGCGATGGGCCAGGATCTGAATGCCCAGCATCAGCAGGTGACGAAGACCAATGAAGGGGTATGGGCGGCGAATTCCGGTAGCATCAGCGCTGACGAAGCGGCATTATCCAGCACAAAACCAGCCTTTGCCGGCGATCCTTCTCTGATGCCTCACCAGGGCTAAGTGAATGAAAACGCCCGGTTGCGTGAGTGCAACCGGGCGTTTTTTTTAAGGTTCTGCCACTTGCCAGCCGGCGTCAGCGTCGGGGGTAAAACGCGTTATCTCCTGTGCCTTTGCGGCGCTCTCTTCACCGAGATTGGCCTGATAGACCCTATCCTGCTGATCGATCATAAAGCTCATCACGCCGGTTTCACCCCAGGCTATCGGCCAGGCCAGCAAGGCGACGCTCTGGTCATCGCGACCGGCGATAATTCGAAAGCGATAGCCATGGTAGCCGCTACCGGGCACCGTCGGGCTAAAGGCCGGACCGAGCGGGCTTGGCGCTTCGCCCGGCGAAGTTGGCCAGTACAAGCCATCTTTTTTGCCTTCGCTACTGATGATTTTCTGCGCCCAGCGGTGGTTCAGATGATAATAATCCTGCTGGGCATCAACATAGGCATGCATGGCGGCGATCGCCGACAGCTCATTGCGGCCGATGGCGCGGGTGAGGATCTCCTCTTCGCCAGCGGCCATATCAAAGCGCCATCCCTCAGACGCTTTTACGATAGGCACGGGCAGACGCCATGCCTCGCTACCGACATCGAGCCAGGCTTTGTCACCCTGCTGGATGATGACATGTTTCACCTGCCAGTCGCGTTGAAAGCGATCGACGGCGGCAGGGTCGATCCCGTCCGTGGGTAAAAACTGCTGCCAGTTATCGCCGAGTACTTCGCTCAGCGCGGCTTCATTAGGCTGGCTGATCGCTTCGGCCAGCGCAGTTGCGGCCTGTTCCGGCGTGGCAAACTGCTGTTGGGCGAAGGCGGCAAGCGGCGACAGCATTAACGTAAACAGGGCAACGGATAATGGGTTTCTCATTCTGCTCATCCTTAGCGGCGACGCAGTTCATGGTGTTCGGAAAGACGTTCTCTGGCGCCCTCGCGTAACTCGCGGTTTACGCCGGATAACTGGCGGCTCTGCAGTCCTCGTTCCTGCTGCGCTTGCCAGGAGGGGGCGCGGCTTTCGTTGCCGCTAAGGGCGTTGGCGCGCAGATGGCTGAGCGTCTGCTGACGCTGGGCTGGCGTGGCGGACTGGAACTGCTGCCGGCGCTGCTGCTGCTGAGGTGTGCGGTTCTGCTCGTGGCTCCTGGCGGCTTCTCGACGCTGCTGTTGCTGCGGCGTGGGGGTTTTCAGCTGCGTTTTTGCCGCCTCGCGACGCTGCTGTTGGGTCGGCGTGCTGTCGTAACCGCGGTAATTACTGCGTTGGGTGGCTTGCTTCAGCTGCGCCGAGGCCGCCTGACGCTGGGCGTCGCGTGAGGCGTTGTTTGCCGCCAGATTGCCCGCTGTGGCCGTCGGTACGTTATGCTGCAGCTGGGTCATCGCTGCCTGGCGCTGCGCTTCGCGATCGACTGGCGCATGTTGGGTCGCGCTCAGTCCGCCGGAAACGTTGGTCTGATGGAAGCGCTGAGCTACCGTATTATCGGGATACGGTGTGTGTCCGCGATAGGCAGGATTGTGCTGCCAGTTAACGTGGTTTCCCGGCAGGTTTTCTCCTGTTATATGATTGAAATTATTTACATTAATATTGATGTTATCGCCATTATGCGAGTAATCGCCGTGGCGGTAGTCGTCATCGTGATGGTGATGGTCATCATCATCCCAGTCGATACTGCTGAACAGCGCCCAGGTGGTGGCCACGCCGAGGCTGTACCCGAAGCCTTTGACGAAGCTATCGGTAAACTGCTCCCCGGGAGGGGGCGGCAGATAGACCGGCGGATAGGCGCTGTTCGGCCAGGTACCATAGACGGTGGAGGGGTTATAGCTGGGAACATAGACCACCTGTGGATTGGTCGGCTCTATTTTAATGACCTGCGTGGGCGCAGGCGCCGCTGTGTGGGCGGTTGCGGTTGCTGCCGTGCTGCTGCTGGCTGAAACCAGTGCGGCAGGGGTGACAATCACTTTCTGCTGCGGTGTGGATTTCAGCGTCCCGGTTTGTTGGGCAATGGCGCGCAGGCGCTGCACTGAATCCATCACATCATGCGGCTGGGCCAAAAACGCATTGCCAAGATTTTCCACCCAGGGCGGATTCTCGCCCATCATCGCCAGCAGGGCAGGGAAAGCGACAAGAGATTTGACGCTAGGGTCCCACGGCTGGCTGGCAACCGCCTGCACGGCCGCATCCCCTTTCATCGCGGGGTTATCCTGGGACCACTGGACCGCCTGCAGGACGTTGTCGGGATAAGTGGAGGCCATCAACACCTGCGACAGCAGACTGTCCGGGTAGAGCGCGATAGGGGCGACCCACTGATCAATTTGCGCCTGGGTGTAAGTGGCGGCCACCGGCTGTGTCGTCGACGCTGCGGGCGCTGGCGCTTGCTGCGCAGGCGGTTCAGCGATCGTCGCTGGGGTTCGGCTTTGTACATAGAGTGTTCCTGCCGCCGCGAGTAAGCCAGCGCTACAGAGCAGGGCGATAATATGGGGTTTGAACGGCAGTGACATGGAAACTCCTGACCCAAAAAGTAACCCATCTCGCTAAAGTATCTGCGAAAACGGCGCGTTTGCTGAGTATAAGTAAGCGGTATGGCTTTTTATTGATTATTGTTGGGATCGGCCCGTGGCGTTGTACGCGGAAAGGAATTTTTGTCGCGGGATTTGAACAGAAAGCCTGCAATATCCTGCCCTTAACGATTCAGCTAAATTTTAATGTTGCTTTTTTGTAAACAGATTAACACCTTTCAAAAATCCTGCTATGCTGCCGACGCGGTATCGGGCATTTACCCTACAAACTGCTGTCTCACAGGAGCGTGAAGAAAATCGCCCAGCCACTAAATCCTTCAAGATGCGTCACGCGGCAAGCTAAGCCAGGACAGAGGCAGATTGATTGAAGACGTGTAGGCCGCATTATGACAATGAGAGCGAGGAGAACCGTCGTGCTAGAAGAATACCGTAAGCACGTAGCTGAGCGTGCCGCCATGGGGATTGTTGCCAAACCCTTAGATGCAACCCAAATGGCCGCGCTGGTAGAACTGCTGAAAAACCCGCCTGCGGGCGAAGAAGAATTCCTGTTAGACCTGCTGATTAACCGTGTACCGCCGGGCGTCGACGAAGCCGCCTATGTTAAAGCTGGATTCCTTGCCGCGATCGCCAAAGGCGAAGCGACCTCCCCCCTGGTTACCCCTGAAAAAGCCGTTGAACTGCTGGGCACCATGCAGGGCGGTTACAATATCCATCCGCTGATCGATGCGCTGGACGACGCGAAACTGGCGCCGATTGCCGCGAAAGCGCTCTCCCATACCCTGCTGATGTTCGATAACTTCTACGACGTGGAAGAGAAAGCCAAAGCGGGTAACGAGCATGCTAAACAGGTTATGCAATCCTGGGCTGACGCCGAGTGGTTCCTGAACCGTCCGCAGCTGGCAGAGAAAATCACTGTTACCGTCTTCAAGGTCACCGGCGAAACGAACACCGATGATCTCTCTCCGGCGCCGGATGCGTGGTCGCGCCCGGATATCCCGCTGCATGCGCTGGCAATGCTCAAAAACCCCCGCGAAGGTATTGAGCCGGATCAGCCGGGCGTGGTTGGCCCAATCAAACAGATCGAAGCCCTGCAGCAGAAAGGCTACCCGCTGGCCTACGTCGGCGACGTGGTCGGGACCGGTTCTTCACGTAAATCCGCCACCAACTCGGTGCTGTGGTTTATGGGCGACGATATCCCGAACGTGCCGAACAAGCGCGGCGGCGGCCTGTGTCTGGGCGGTAAAATCGCGCCAATTTTCTTCAACACCATGGAAGATGCGGGCGCGCTGCCTATCGAAGTTGATGTGTCTAACCTGAACATGGGCGACGTAATCGACGTTTACCCGTTCAAAGGCGAAGTGCGTAACCACGAGACCAACGAACTGCTGGCCAGCTTCGAGCTGAAAACCGATGTGCTGATCGACGAAGTGCGCGCCGGCGGCCGTATTCCGCTGATCATCGGTCGCGGTCTGACCACCAAAGCGCGTGAAGCGCTGGGCCTGCCGCACAGCGATGTCTTCCGTCAGGCGAAAGACGTGGCGGAAAGCACCCGCGGCTTCTCGCTGGCGCAGAAAATGGTTGGCCGCGCCTGCGGCGTTGCCGGTATCCGTCCGGGCGCTTATTGCGAACCGAAAATGACCTCCGTCGGTTCTCAGGACACCACCGGTCCAATGACCCGTGATGAGCTGAAAGACCTGGCGTGCCTGGGCTTCTCTGCAGACCTGGTGATGCAGTCCTTCTGCCACACCGCGGCCTACCCGAAGCCGGTTGACGTTACCACGCACCACACTCTGCCGGACTTCATCATGAACCGCGGCGGTGTTTCTCTGCGTCCGGGCGATGGCGTGATTCACTCCTGGCTGAACCGCATGCTGCTGCCGGATACCGTGGGTACCGGCGGTGACTCCCACACCCGTTTCCCAATCGGCATCTCCTTCCCGGCAGGCTCTGGTCTGGTGGCCTTCGCCGCCGCGACCGGCGTGATGCCGCTGGATATGCCGGAATCGGTGCTGGTGCGTTTCAAAGGTAAAATGCAGCCGGGGATCACCCTGCGTGACCTGGTCCACGCCATCCCGCTGTACGCCATCAAGCAGGGCCTGCTGACCGTGGAGAAGAAAGGTAAGAAAAACATCTTCTCTGGTCGCATCCTCGAGATCGAAGGTCTGCCGGATCTGAAAGTCGAGCAGGCGTTCGAGTTGACCGATGCCTCGGCGGAGCGTTCTGCCGCCGGCTGCACCATCAAGCTGAATAAAGAGCCGATCGTTGAGTATCTGAACTCCAACATCGTTCTGCTGAAGTGGATGATCGCCGAAGGCTACGGCGACCGCCGTACCCTGGAGCGTCGTATCCAGGGCATGGAAAAATGGCTGGCGGATCCGCAGCTGCTGGAAGCCGATGCTGACGCGGAATACGCGGCAGTGATCGACATCGATCTGGCGGATATTAAAGAGCCGATTCTGTGCGCGCCGAACGATCCGGACGATGCCCGCCTGCTGTCTGATGTGCAGGGCGAGAAGATCGACGAAGTGTTCATCGGCTCCTGCATGACCAACATCGGCCACTTCCGTGCCGCCGGTAAGCTGCTGGATAGCCACAAAGGCCAACTGCCGACTCGCCTGTGGGTGGCGCCGCCAACCCGTATGGATGCCGCGCAGCTGACCGAAGAAGGCTACTATAGCGTGTTTGGTAAGAGCGGGGCGCGTATCGAAATCCCTGGCTGTTCCCTGTGTATGGGTAACCAGGCGCGCGTGGCCGACGGCGCGACGGTGGTTTCCACCTCTACCCGTAACTTCCCGAACCGTTTAGGTACCGGCGCTAACGTCTATCTGGCCTCTGCCGAACTGGCAGCGGTGGCTTCGCTGCTCGGCAAACTGCCGACGCCGGAAGAGTACCAGACCTTCGTGGCGCAGGTGGATAAGACGGCGGAAGATACCTACCGTTATCTGAACTTCAACCAGCTGGATCAGTACACTGAAAAAGCTGACGGCGTGATCTTCCAGACCGCGGTGTAAACCATTCGGTCAGCCCGGCTGACCGTTTGGCGATAAACTCTCCAATGCCCGGTGAACATTGCATCAGCGGGCATTTTTATTTCCAAACCTCCCGCCCGCTACGCTTTTTTTCTTTCTGTCTGCTGCGATAATTACTGCATGGGTACAGTGCAGCGGTGACGCATTGCCCTTGCAGAGGAAAAGACTATGGATTACGAATTTCTGCGCGATATTACCGGAGTGGTAAAGGTGCGAATGTCGATGGATCACGAGGCGATCGGCCACTGGTTCAACGAGGAGGTGAAAGGCAATCTTGCTCTGCTGGACGAAGTGGAGCAGGCTGCGCGCACCGTGAAGGGCAGCGAGCGTTCCTGGCAGCGTGCCGGGCATGAATATACGCTGTGGCTGGATGGCGAAGAGGTGATGATCCGCGCCAATCAGCTGGAGTTTTCCGGCGACGAAATCGAGGAGGGGATGAGCTACTACGACGAAGAAAGTCTCTCTCTGTGCGGTGTTGAGGATTTCCTGCAGGTGGTCGCCGCCTATCGTGAGTTTATGCAGCAGCGTTAATGACGCCTTTTATGTCGGGCGGCGCAGAACTACAGGCCCGGCAAGCAAAAGCGCCGCCGGGCATTTCATAGATTACACGGCAGGAATATTGCGGCCGTAGTAAATCTCGCGCATCTCTTTCCATAGCAGGTCGGTAATGACCTTGCGCTCTTCGGCAGTCAACTCTTCCGGTCGGGTATGGAACATGTAGTGCTTAAGGTCGAACTCCTTGAGCAACATTTTGGTATGGAAGATATTTTCCTGATAAACGTTGACGTCGACCATGTCATACAACGACTTCATATCGTCGGACATAAAGTTCTGAATCGAATTGATTTCATGATCGATAAAATGCTTCATCCCATTGATATCGCGGGTAAAGCCGCGCACACGGTAGTCAATGGTCACAATGTCCGATTCCAGCTGGTGAATCAGATAGTTCAGCGCTTTAAGCGGGGAAATGACGCCGCACGTTGAAACTTCGATATCGGCGCGGAAGGTGCACAGGCCGCCCTCCGGATGGCTCTCCGGGTAGGTATGCACGCAGATATGGCTCTTATCGAGATGGGCGACCACGGTTTCCGGTAGCGGGCCAGGATGTTCGGTCTGGTCAATCAGCTTGGGATCGACAGGCTCTTCGCTGACCAGAATGGTCACGCTGGCGCCCTGGGGTTCATAATCCTGACGGGCGATATTCAGGATATTGGCGCCAATAATAGAACAGGTTTCTGTCAGGATCTCCGTCAGGCGATTGGCATTATAGAGTTCGTCGATATAGGCGATGTAGCCGTCGCGCTCTTCTGCCGTTTTGGCGTAACAGATATCGTAGATACAAAAACTCAGGCTTTTGGTCAGGTTGTTAAAGCCGTGCAGCTTCAATTTTTTCAATTTAGTTCACCCCCTTATTTCGCGTCACGGTGCGGACAGAGCATCATGCAGATATTGTGGTAAGGCGAAGGCCGCCGTATGGATTGCCGGATTGTAGTAACGGCAGGTCAGGTTGGCTTTGTGAAAGCGCGCCTGAATGATTTCGCTGGAGAGATGGCGCAGCGCCTCATTGTCGCTCGCCCAGGCAAAGGTCATGATCCCGCCGTAATAGGTTGGAATTGCCGCCTGGTAGAAGCTGACGTCGCGAAAATAGTGGCTTAGCTTGCGATGGCTGCCTACCGCTTCATCCTGTTGCAGGAAGCAGACGCCATTCTGGGCAACAAAGATCCCACCCGGGTTCAGGCAGCGTTTGCAGCCTTCATAAAAAGCCGAGGTGAACAGGCTTTCTCCCGGGCCGATAGGGTCGGTACAGTCCGAAATGATCACGTCAAACGTTTGCGTCGTCTGATTAACAAAATTGACGCCATCATCAATCACCAGCGTAAAGCGCGGATCGTCATAGGCGCCGGCGTTATGGTTCGGCAGGTACTGGCGGCAGAATGAAACTACCCCGGCGTCGATTTCCACCATGGTGATGGTTTCGATGCTACGGTGACGAGAGACTTCGCGCAGCATCGCGCCATCGCCGCCGCCAATGATCAACACATGCTTCGCGTTGCCGTGAGCCAGCAGCGGCACATGGGTCATCATTTCGTGATAGATGAACTCGTCGCGTTCGGTGGTTTGTACGACGCCATCCAGCGCCATCACCCGGCCAAAGGCGCGGTTATCAAAGATGATCAGATCCTGATGATCGGTTTTTTCGTGGTACAGCACGTTATCAACGCTAAAATACTGACCAAAATGGTCATGCAGCGTTTCATGCCACAGTGGATTATCGGCCACGATAAGGCTCCTCCTTCGTTAACATCTGTTACACCCGTAAAACGAGTGCAACATCATAGACAACTATAGATGAGGATGCACGGCGGTTATTGCAGCAATGAGGCAGGAATAACAGCCACCGCCCCGGAAGGGCGGTGGAGAGGATGAGGCTATTTTGCCGGCTCGGGTTGGCTATCTACTATCCGCACGGAATAAACCATGGTGGCGCCTGGCGGGATTTTTGGCGGTAATCCTTTACTGCCATAGGCCTTTTCAGGCGGGACGACGAGCGTCACAGAGCCGTGGTTCTGTAGACGCTTCAGCGGTTCGCGAAACACCGGGGGATAGGCATCCAGCTTTTGCGTAAGCGCCTGATCTTTCGCTTCCATATCGTTGATCACCGTCCCGTCCGTCAGCATCTCTTTGATCACCACGGTAACCAGGTCGTTACCGCTTATTTTTCCTTTACCCAGGTAATCGACGCGGCTGTAGACGCCCTCTTTAAAGACCACATCTTTTTTGCGCGCAAACGCCTGCTGATATTTCTTGCCGGCACTGATGTTTTTCTGCTCTATTTTATTCAGGTTCTGAAAAACCTGCTGTGACACATCAAACAGCGCCTTGTTACGTTCCTGCTCTCCGAGACGAAGCTGGCCGCGAAAGGCATCTTCGATGCCCTGCAGCACCAGGCCTGCGTCGACGGTAACTCCCTGAGTGCGACGGGTGGTAAGGACGTTGAGCGCCTCGCTTCCCATCGAGGCGCCGATCGCATAAGCCTGCTGTTCTCCCGATGCGCTGAGTTTGGCGGCGGCGCTCTCGCCGCTGCGCGTTTTGGACTGTACAGAAAGCTGCGTTCTCAGCAGTTCGATTTCATCTTCTTTCATCCGTAGCTGGGCGTTGTCTTTATCCGCCTGCAGGCGATAGGCTGCCACTATGGCCGCCATCTCTGGTGGCTCATTTTTTGGCGCAGCGGCGTCGTTAGCGGGGCCATGCGGCGCTTTATCCACGGCGGCCAGCCGGGTGGACAGAGATTGTTTATCGGCGTTAAGGGCTTTGACCTGATCGAGGGCAGCCTGCTGCGTCTTTTCCGCAGCGGCGAGGCGAATAGTCAGCGACTGCTTATCGGCGTTAAGGGCTTTAACCTGCTCGAGGACGGCCTGTTTCTCTTTTTCCGCGGCGGCCAGCCGGGTCGCCAGCGGCTGTTTGTCAGCGTTAAGCGCTTTAGCCTGGTCAAGAGCGGCCTGCTGCGCCTTCTCCGCAGCGGCGAGGCGAATAGTCAGCGACTGCTTATCGGCGCTAAGGGCCTTAACCTGCTCGAGGACGGCCTGTTTCTCTTTTTCCGCGGCGGCCAGTCGGGTAGCCAGCGGCTGTTTGTCTGTTGTGGTCAAGTTTTTTTGGACACGCCGATCAGATGGTAGGGTTATGCACAGGCGGGCAACTGGGCGGCAGGGCTGGCCAGCGTTTCGTACTGTGCGGGTGATCGGTAGCCAAGTTTTGAATGCAATCGGGTACTGTTATAAAAGTTAACGATGTAGTCGGTGATGTCTTGTTTGGCTTCTGTATGGTTGGCATACCGAGTCTGCCAGACACGCTCCATTTTCAAATTCAGAAAGAACCGCTCCATCACGGCATTGTCCCAGCAATTACCCTTGCGGCTCATGCTGAGTACCAGACCATGGTTTTCAAGTAATTGCCGGTGTTCAGCACTGGCATATTGACTGCCCCGGTCCGAATGAACCAATAAACCCGGTGCCGGTTGGCGAACCGAAATAGCCATGCTCAACGCATCGCACACCAGCTGTGCAGGCATGGTCGGTGCCATGGACCAACCCACGATGCGACGTGAATACAGATCCAGCACAGCGGCCAGATATAGCCAACCGCTGTCGGTCCGAATGTACGTCACATCGCACACCCAGGCCGTATTGGGTGCTTCAGGCTCAAACTGACGGTTGAGCACGTTCTCTGCCACCGGCAAATGGTGTTTGCTATCGGTGGTATGAGCGAACTTGCGACGCCAACAGGCCTTGAGTCCACAGGCTTTCATCAAGGTACGACAGCGATGACGTCCAACATCATGGCCCTGGGCACGCAGGGCTGCACTCAAACGACGACTGCCATAGGTGCGACCACTGGCAAGAAAAACCGCCTGAGCATGCACGCTGTCCTGGCAAATAGGTTTGGGTGTATTGACTCTGCGACGCGCTGCGTAGTAACCAGAGCGACTGATGTCCAACGCCTGACAGACCTGCTTGATCGGGGCCTGCTTCGCTAACTCAGTGACAACATCGTGGATCACTTTATTTCCCGTGCGAAGAAGGCCGAAGCTTTTTTTAATAATTCATTGTCTGATTTTAGTCGCCTGACTTCGGCTTCCAGTTCTCGAATACGTTGCTGCTCAGCCGTTAACGGTTTACCAATCCCCGGCCTGCCGGCTGACTCGTCATCCAGTTGGTGTACCCAGCGTCGGACCACACTTTCGGTCAGCTTCATTTCGCGGCAGACTTGGCTGACGCTGACGCCTTGCTCGCGCACCATGCGCGCCACCTGTAACTTGAACGCTGGATCAAAGGTTCGGCGATTCTTGGTTGTGTCGGTTGTCTTGTCGGTCATCTCTTCATGTTCCTTGTCGGGGGGAAAACACCCGATCAAAGTGTCCATTTAAATTTGACCACAACAGTCAGCGTTAAGCGCTTTAGCCTGGTCAAGAGCGGCCTGCTGCGCCTTCTCCGCAGCGGCGAGGCGAATAGTCAGCGACTGTTTATCGGCGTTAAGGGCCTTAACCTGCTCGAGGACGGCCTGTTTCTCTTTTTCCGCGGCGGCCAGCCGGGTCGTCAGCGGCTGTTTGTCAGCGTTAAGCGCTTTGACCTGCTCAAGAGCGGCCTGTTTCTCTTTTTCCGTTGCGGCCAGTTGGGTCATTAGCGCGTGTTTATCTTGGTTTTGTTGAATAAATCGAACTTTTGCTGAGTTGAAGGATCAGATCACGTATCTTCCCGACAACGCAGACCGTTCCGTGGCAAAGCAAAAGTTCAAAATCACCAACTGGCCCACCTACAATAAAGCCCTCATCAACCGTGGCTCCATAACTTTCTGGCTGGATGATGAAGCTATTCAGGCCTGGTATGAGTCAGCAACACCTTCTTCACGAGGCAGACCTCAGCGCTATTCTGACCTTGCCATCACGACTGTGCTGGTCATTAAACGCGTATTCAGGCTGACCCTGCGCGCTGCGCAGGGCTTTATTGATTCCATTTTTTCTCTGATGAACGTTCCGCTACGCTGCCCGGATTACAGCTGTGTCAGCAGGCGGGCAAAGTCGGTTAATATCAGTTTCAAAACGCCCACCCGGGGTGAAATCGCACACCTGGTAATTGATTCCACCGGGCTGAAGGTCTTCGGTGAAGGCGAGTGGAAAGTCAAAAAGCATGGCCAGGAACGCCGTCGTATATGGCGTAAGCTGCATCTGGCAGTTGACAGTAAAACACATGAAATCATCTGCGCTGACCTGTCGCTGAACAACGTTACGGACTCAGAGGCCTTCCCCGGGTTAATCCGGCAAACCCACCGGAAAATCAGGTCAGCCGCCGCCGATGGAGCTTACGATACCCGGCTCTGTCACGATGAACTGCGGCGTAAGAAAATCAGCGCGCTTATCCCGCCCCGAAAAGGTGCGGGTTACTGGCCCGGTGAATATGCAGACCGTAACCGTGCAGTGGCTAATCAGCGAATGACCGGGAGTAATGCGCGGTGGAAATGGACAACAGATTACAACCGTCGCTCGATAGCGGAAACGGCGATGTACCGGGTAAAACAGCTGTTCGGGGGTTCACTGACGCTGCGTGACTACGATGGTCAGGTTGCGGAGGCTATGGCCCTGGTACGAGCGCTGAACAAAATGACGAAAGCAGGTATGCCTGAAAGCGTGCGTATTGCCTGAAAACACAACCCGCTACGGGGGAGACTTACCCGAAATCTGATTTATTCAACAAAGCCGTTTATCTTTATTAAGCGTGGTAAAGCTGGCGCTGAGGCGTTTATTTTCAGCTTCGGCTTGCTGAATCTGCGTCGTTAATTGCTGGATCTGCTGACGCGCCGCGGCCTGGCTTTGCTGTAGATTATTATTCTGCACAACGCCTGCTTTTTTTATTAATGCCTCTTTTTCTGCAGTAGCGGCGCTTAAGGCGACCTGTAATTCATTAATTCTCTTATTCAACGCCGCTTGCTCATTCGCTCCGGCAGTATCCGTTTGCGGCGTAGCGGCAAGCTGTTTTTTTAATTGCTGTATAAGCTTATCTTTTTGTGCAATCGCCGCCTGCTGGCTGGTGATTCTTTTTTGTAATTGTGAGGTGCTGGTACCGGTTTTTTTATTATCTGCGCTCTGGCGGCTTTCTTGTGTTTGTTTTGCGCTTGCGGCATCGTTTTTTTCTTGCGCCTGAGATTGCTGGGTTTGCTGTTGGGCGTAATCAAGAAAGGCCGGCGCGGCGCCGGCGGTGAAGGGGGTTGAAAGCGCCAGCGCAGCGACGAGCATCAGCAGGGGCGCGTTGAGGGTCAGCGTGGCGGCTCTGTTCATGGCTGTTTGCTTTCACCACGCTGTACCAGGCTATCGATCAGCGTTTTCTGGATATCGGCGCACAGTTTGATGGATTTAAACTGATACATGGAGTCAATGCCAAGCCGGGTAGGATCTGCCACTTTCTCGCGCACGCTATTATATTGTGACGCCGCGCGCACTAAAGCGTTAAAGTCATTGCTGAGTTTAGTGGCTTGCTGTGGGTTAACCTCTTTTAGCGAATCCAGCGCCTGGCGACAGGATTCAATGCGCGCTTGTTCGCTGGCTGCCCGCTCCTGCTCTGCCTGCTGCTGTGTCGTCAGCGGCGTGGCGATCGGTTTAACCGGCTGGCGGGAAGAGGTATTGCTACAGCCGGCTACTAACAGCGCGGCGAGTGGGATAACACGAAGAGTCAGCGAGATATTCACAATTTCAGTCCATGAAGTAGGTATATTTTTACCGGATTCTAGAAGGGTGCTTTTTATTTTGCAATATATGAATAATGATATTTTATTAGTTTTTTAGTCATTCTTCATTATTATGGGTTTACTTTATTTGGCAAATTGATAGGTTCGCAATTAAATAAGGTTTGTTTATATACAATAATAAATATAAATATTTAAAGGGGGAAGTTGAAATGCTAAAGGCGCGGAGCGTTGCCGCCCGCGCAGGGAATTATTTAACGTAAGCCAGCAGGCTGAGCGAATCGCGGGCCAGCGCTTTACATTTTTTCGCCGTCGGAATGTTAATGCCGCTAAGATCGCGATAGCTGTCTTCGCCAAGCGCTTTCATGTTGTAGCTGTCATAGTTGCTCAGGTCCCACTGGTTCTGTTGGGCAAAGAACACCAGCGCGCGACGGATCTGCGTGTTGGGCAGGTTCTGGTAGCCACAGTCGTTTTTCAGAAACACAAAAACCGCGGTTAAATCAGCCATATCTTCCGCTTCGGATTCGCTGAGCGCGTAGCTGTTGGCGGAGAGAGCAAGCAGGCTGCCGAGTACCATTGTTCTGAAAAGCGTCTTCATTTTTTCTACCATTAGATCACCGACGCTTCAAATTAGCATACTTCTTTACACAGCGCCGATCTTTATTCTTACTCTTCTGCTTGACCTTCCCGTTACGGTAGGGTTTAAGCTCAAATATTCGCCCGCAGAATAAAAGGATGTGAATATGCAACGTAGAGACTTCCTCAAACTGACCGCCGCGGTCGGCATGGCCAGCGCATTGCCGTTATGGAGCCGGGCGGTCTTTGCCGCCAGTCGCCCGGCTCTGCCGATACCGTCGCTGTTAGCCGCCGATGCGCGCAACCGCATCGCGCTCAGGATCCAGGCGGGCAAAACGCGGTTTGGCGCCCTGAATGTCACTACCTGGGGCTACAACGGGTCGCTGCTGGGCCCTGCGCTGCAGTTGACGCAGGGGAAGACCGTCACGGTGGATATTACTAACCAGCTGGCGGAAGAGACCACGCTGCACTGGCATGGTCTGGAGGTACCGGGCGAGGTCGACGGGGGGCCACAGGGGGTTATCGCGCCGGGCGCCACCCGCACGGTAAGCTTCACGCCAACGCAGCGGGCGGCGACCTGCTGGTTTCATCCGCATCAGCATGGGAGCACCGGCCGGCAGGTGGCGATGGGGCTGGCCGGCCTGGTGCTGATCGAGGATGAAGAGAGCGGGCGCCTGCTGCTGCCTAAGCAGTGGGGGATCGATGATGTGCCGGTGATCGTCCAGGATAAGAAGTTCACCGCCGCCGGCGAGATCGACTATCAGCTGGATGTGATGAGCGCCGCCGTCGGCTGGTTTGGCGATACGCTACTGACCAATGGGGCCCTCTATCCCGAACATGCCGCGCCGCGCGGCTGGCTGCGCCTGCGCTTGCTGAACGGCTGTAATGCCCGTTCCCTCAATTTTGCCACCAGCGATAAGCGCCCGCTGTACGTAGTGGCCAGCGATGGCGGTCTGTTGGCCGAGCCGGTCAAGGTCGATGAATTGCCGGTCTTGATGGGGGAACGCTTTGAGGTGCTGGTGGACACCAGCGACGGTAAACCTTTCGATCTGGTGACTCTGCCGGTGAGCCAGATGGGCATGGCGATTGCGCCTTTTGATAAACCACAGCCGGTACTGCGCGTCCAGCCGCTGGTCATTCCCGCCTCCGGCAAGCTGCTGGATACTCTGGCCGCTCTCCCGGCGTTACCGTCCCTGACGGGGCTGACGCAGCGTCAGCTCCAGCTGTCTATGGATCCGATGCTCGACCGGATGGGCATGCAGGCGCTGATGGAGAAGTATGGCGACCAGGCGATGGCCGGAATGGATCACGGCATGATGGGGCATGGCGACATGAGCGACATGGGGAATATGCATCACGGCGACATGAGCATGAACCACGGATCCGGCATGGAGCATGGCATGTCGTCAGGCAAGGGCTTTGATTTCCATAACGCCAACCGCATCAACGGCAAAGCCTTCGACATGAATGAGCCGATGTTTGCCGCCGCCAGAGGCCAGTATGAGCGCTGGGTGATTTCAGGTAAGGGCGACATGATGTTGCATCCGTTCCATATCCACGGCACCCAGTTCCGTATCCTCAGCGAAAACGGCAAGCCGCCAGCGGCGCATCGTCGCGGCTGGAAAGACACCGTTCGTGTGGAAGGGGACGTGAGTGAAGTATTAGTGAAGTTTGATCATCCGGCGCCGAAGGAGTTTGCCTATATGGCACACTGCCACCTGCTGGAACATGAAGACACCGGGATGATGTTGGGGTTCACGGTTTAAGTCTCTGCGACCTGCTGCGATCCCCAACGGGAAGAAGGACGGAACACCAAAAAAAACGGCAACTTTCGTTGCCGTTTTGCGTTTTATTTGGCGTCATCCGGGAGCGCATAGGCGACAATATAATCGCCCATTTTGGTACCGAACGAGCCGTGACCGCCGGCAGAGATGACAACATACTGTTTGCCATTCACTTCGTAGGTCATCGGAGTCGCCTGACCGCCGGCTGGCAGACGGGCTTCCCACAGCTTCTCGCCGTTGCTCATATTGTACGCGCGCAGGTAGTTATCTGCAGTCGCGCCGATGAACAGGACGTTACCGGCCGTGGAGATCGGACCGCCCAGCATCGGCATCCCCATGGTAAACGGCAGTTTAACCGGCATCGGGAACGGCAGGCTGTCCTGCGGAGTACCGATACGTTTTTTCCATACCACTTCGTTGGTTTTCAGATCCAGGGCGGAGATATACCCCCAGGCCGGCTGTTTGCACGGCAGGCCGAACGGCGACAGGAACGGGTTCAGCGTTACGCCGTACGGGACGCCGTACTGCGGCTGCACGCCGGACTCCGTACCAGAGCCTTTCGCATCTTTCGGCGGCTCCATCGGATTGCCTGGCCCGCGCGGGATCAGTTTTGAGACGAAAGGCAGCGCCATCGGGTTGGCGATAGCCACCTGACGGTTCGGATCGACGGAGATACCGCCCCATTCAAACATCCCCAGGTTACCCGGGAACACCAGCGTGCCCTGCTCAGACGGCGGGGTGAAGATACCTTCATAGCGCAGCTGGTGGAAGATCACGCGGCACACCAGCTGGTCGAACATAGTGGCGCCCCACATGTCCGCGCCGGTCAGATCTTTCTTCGGACGGAAGCTCAGATCGGAGAAGGGCTGGGTTTTGGTAACGTAATCACCTTTGGCAGCGCCCTGCGGAACCGGTTTTTCAGGCGCCGGGACCACCAGCTCGCCGTTACGACGATCCAGCACGAAGATGTTGCCGGTTTTCGCTGGGGCATAGATGACCGGTACGGTTTTGCCGTTGACCTCAATATCAGCCAGCGTCGGCTGGGAAGGCATGTCCATATCCCACAGATCGTGATGGACGGTCTGATAGCTCCAGGCCAGCTTACCGGTGGTGGCGTTCAGTGCCACAATCGAGCTGGCATAACGCTCTTGCTCCGGCGTACGGTTGCCGCCCCAGATGTCCGGAGTGGTCACGCCCATCGGCAGATAGACCAGATCCAGCTTAGCGTCGTAGGCGGCAGGCGCCCATGAGTTCGGCGAGTTGAGCGTGAAGTGATGTTCATCGCTCGGGATGGCGTTCGGATCTTTCGCACCCGGATCGAAGGCCCACAGCAGTTTACCGGTATTCACATCAAAGCCGCGGATCACGCCTGACGGCTCGCGGGTAGAGAAGTTATCGGTGACCGCGCCGGCAATCACGATGGTTTTATCGGTGATGATCGGCGGTGAAGTGGGTTCATACATGCCCGGCGTGGTGACCGGCATGTTGGTCTGCAGATTGAGAATACCTTTATTAGCAAAGGTTTCGCACAGCTTACCGTTGTCGGCGTTTACCGCGAACAGGCGACCATCGTTCACCGGCAGGATAATGCGGCGCGGACAGTCGGCGACAACGTCGGCAGGGGCGTTATCCGCTTTCGCTTCGTGATAAGAAACACCGCGGCAGGTGACGTGCTGGAACGACGGATCGGCGTTCAGCTGCGGGTCAAAATGCCACTTCTCTTTACCGGTGGCGGCGTCCAGCGCAAACAGGCGCTGGTGAGCGGTACACAGGAAGAGCGTATCGCCGACTTTAATCGGCGTCACTTCGTTAGTGATTTCACCCGGATCGTTCGGCTGTTTCAGGTCGCCGGTGCGGAACACCCAGGCTTCCTTCAGGTTCTTCACGTTATCGGCGTTAATCTGCTTCAGCGGGGAGAAGCGCTGGCCTTCCTGGTTACGGCCATAGGCCGGCCAGTCGCCGTCGGCGACGGTGGAAATCGGTGCGGCCGGCGTAGCGTCGGCGCTCAGGGTGCCGTTGACTTCCTGCGGGTCGTTAAAACCAGCCCAGGTCAGCATGCCGCCGCTGATCAGCAGGGCGACGACCAGCGCGCCAACGGCGCCAGCGGAAGGCACCGGCAGACGACGCCAGACAAAGGGTAGGATCAGCCAGATGCCAAAGAAGACGAGGATATCGCTACGCGGCGTCAACGCCCAGAAGTCGAAACCAACTTCCCAGACGCCCCAGATCATGGTCGCCAGCAGCAGCGCGGCGTACAGCCACAGCGCAGCGCGCTTGCCGCGGAACAGCATTACGGTCACGCCCAGCATCACCAGCCCGGCGATAGGGTAGTACCAGGAGCCGCCAAGCACGACCAGCCATGCCCCGCCGATTAATAGATAGAGGCCGCAGAACGCTGCAAATAGCGCAGTCAGCGTCACCAGGAGCCTTGATTGTTGAGACTTTGTTTCAGCCATAAAAAGTTACTCATGTGTTTGTTAAATTTTTTAACTGCAATTAATTATAGGATTTAACAAGTGTGATCGGAATCACAAATATGGCTTTATTAATCCCTGCACCGAAGATTTCTTTTTGCTGGTATACTGGATGGCTTGCCGGTCATCGTCGGGGCGAAAGCAGCGGCTTTGATGATTTATATTTAGAATCAAATGGTTAGTATTATGAAACATACTGTAGAAGTGATGATCCCGGAATCCGAGATCAAAGCGCGTATCGCGGAACTGGGTCGTCAAATCAACGAACATTATCAGAACAGCGGCAGCGAAATGGTGCTGGTGGGGCTGCTGCGCGGCTCGTTTATGTTCATGGCCGACCTGTGCCGTGAAGTGCAGGTGCCGCATGAAGTCGATTTTATGACCGCCTCCAGCTACGGCAGCGGCATGTCCACCACTCGTGATGTGAAAATCCTTAAAGATCTGGATGAAGACATCCGTGGTAAAGACGTTCTGATCGTGGAAGACATCATCGACTCCGGCAATACCCTGTCTAAAGTTCGCGAAATCCTCAGCCTGCGCGAGCCGAAATCGCTGGCCATTTGTACGCTACTTGATAAACCCAGCCGCCGCGAAGTGAACGTCCCGGTTGAATACGTCGGTTTCGCGATTCCGGATGAGTTCGTGGTGGGCTACGGTATCGACTATGCTCAGCGCTACCGCCATCTGCCGTATATCGGCAAAGTCACCCTGCTGGACGAGTAAGGGGATATCCCACTCTGGACAGCGCGCGCCGCGCTCTCCAGGGTGGCGAAGTCTGAAGGCTATCTGTGATTGATGTGCTTGATCTTGAGGTTGGAGATCCCGTGGCGATAGCGCTGTTCGAGGGTTTCCCTGCTCACAGCGGTGACATCCAGATCGCGCAGCAGTCCGTCGTGAATCCCGTAAGCCCAGCCGTGGATGGTCACCTTCTGTCCGCGCTTCCACGCGGATTGCATAATCGTCGAATGTCCCAGATTGTACACCTGTTCCATCACGTTCAGTTCACAAAGGGTATCCAGACGGCGCTCCTCTGGCATTTCACCGAGCAGCGAGCTGTGCTTAAACCAGATATCGCGGATATGCAGCAGCCAGTTGTCGATAAGCCCGAGCTCCGGGTTCTCCACCGCCGCCTGCACGCCGCCGCAGCCGTAGTGGCCGCAGATAATAATGTGCTCGACTTCCAGGACATCGACGGCATACTGCACCACCGACAGACAATTGAGATCGGTGTGGATCACCAGGTTCGCTACGTTACGATGCACGAACAGTTCGCCAGGCTCCAGGCCGGTGAGTCGCTCAGCGGGAACGCGGCTGTCCGAACAGCCAATCCACAGGAAGCGCGGTTTCTGCGTCTGCGACAGTTTCTCAAAAAAGCCGGGGTCCTCTTCCACCAGCATTTTTGACCATAGTGCATTGTTGCTGATGAGTGTATCTATATCATTCATGGACGTTATCGGCCTGTAACCAAGTAAGTGCGTTGCGCTAATATAGGGTAAGCTCACCTTTTTTAAAACCATCTTAACCCGTGATACTTCAGGCTGCAGATGCGTTGGCGGCGTCAGCGCCGGTCCAGCGCAAACGTGAGTCAGGCGGGTTAATGACGTGTCACGACACGAGAAGAGATATTTAATGACCATTGCTCTGGAATTAAAACAGCTCAAAAAAACCTATCCCGGCGGGGTTCAGGCGCTGCGGGGGATCGACCTGCAGGTCGAAGCGGGGGATTTTTATGCCCTGCTGGGCCCGAACGGGGCCGGAAAATCCACGACCATCGGCATCATCAGCTCGCTGGTGAACAAAACCTCTGGTCAGGTCAATGTCTTTGGCTACGATCTGGAGAAAGACGTCGTCAATGCCAAGCGCCAGCTTGGCCTGGTGCCGCAGGAGTTTAACTTCAACCCGTTCGAAACCGTGCAGCAGATCGTCGTTAACCAGGCGGGCTACTACGGCGTTGAGCGTAAAGAAGCCCTTTCCCGCAGTGAAAAGTATTTAAAACAGCTCGACCTGTGGGAAAAACGCAACGAACGCGCGAGAATGCTCTCCGGCGGGATGAAGCGCCGTCTGATGATCGCCCGCGCGTTGATGCATGAGCCGAAGCTGCTGATCCTCGACGAACCGACCGCCGGCGTCGATATTGAACTGCGTCGCTCGATGTGGGGCTTTCTCAAGGATCTCAACGATCGCGGAACCACCATTATCCTGACCACCCACTATCTCGAAGAGGCCGAAATGCTATGTCGCAACATCGGCATCATCCAGCACGGCGAGCTGGTGGAAAACACCTCGATGAAAGCGCTGCTGTCGAAGCTGAAGTCAGAGACCTTTATTCTTGACCTCGCGCCAAAAAGCCCGGTGCCGAAGCTCGAAGGCTACCAGTACCAGCTGGTCGATACCTCGACGCTGGAAGTGGAGGTTCTGCGTGAGCAGGGAATTAACAGCGTCTTCGCGCAGCTGAGCGCCCAGGGGGTGCAGGTACTGAGTATGCGTAACAAAGCTAACCGTCTGGAAGAGCTGTTTGTCACGCTGGTGCATGAGCGAAAAGGAGAATCAGCATGATGCAGCTTTATTGGGTCGCGCTGAAAAGCATCTGGACCAAAGAGATCCACCGTTTTATGCGCATCTGGGTACAGACGCTGGTGCCGCCGGTGATCACCATGACCCTGTATTTCGTGATCTTTGGCAACCTGATCGGCTCGCGCATTGGTGAGATGCATGGTTTTACCTATATGCAGTTTATCGTCCCAGGCCTGATCATGATGGCGGTGATCACTAATGCTTACGCCAACGTCGCCTCATCCTTCTTCAGCGCCAAGTTTCAGCGCAATATTGAAGAGCTGCTGGTGGCGCCAGTGCCGACGCATGTGATTATTGCCGGCTACGTGGGCGGCGGGGTAGCGCGAGGACTGTGCGTAGGTATCCTGGTGACTGCGGTGTCGCTATTCTTTGTGCCGTTCCAGGTTCACTCCTGGCTGTTTGTCGCCCTGACGCTGCTCCTCACCGCGGTGCTGTTCTCGCTGGCCGGGCTGCTGAACGCGGTGTTTGCCAAGACCTTCGATGACATTAGCCTGATCCCGACCTTTGTGCTGACGCCGCTGACCTATCTCGGCGGGGTGTTCTACTCGCTGACCCTGCTGCCGCCGTTCTGGCAGGGGCTGTCGCATCTGAACCCCATCGTCTACATGATCAGCGGTTTTCGCTTCGGCTTCCTCGGTATCAACGACGTCCCGCTGGCGACCACCTTCGCCGTGCTGGTGGTGTTCATTGTCGCCTTCTATCTGCTGTGCTGGTCGTTAATTCAGCGCGGTCGCGGCCTGCGTAGCTGATACTCATCATGGTTAGCGCTTCCTGAAGTAAATATGCGAAGCGCTAACCGCTTATCTTTGACTCCCATCACCGATACGTCATCTTCACCTTGCTACATTATTCGCTGGCTAAGGAGGGAAGCATGCTCGGATGGGTCATTACCTGTCACGATGAGCTGGCGCAGGAGATGCTGGATCGTCTTGAACAAAAGTTTGGTCCGCTGGCCCAGTGCCGGGCGGTCAATTACTGGCGCAATCTCAGCAGCAATATGTTGAGCCGGATGATGTGCGATGCGCTGCATGCCACCGACTCCGGGGACGGGGTCATTTTTCTCACTGACAAAACCGGTGCGGCGCCTTATCGGGCCGCGGCGCTGATGAGTCACAAACATACCCACTGCGAAGTGATCTCCGGCGTCAGCTATCCACTCCTTGAGCGAATGTATCTCCTGCGAGGCACGTTAAGCAGCGTGGCGTTTCGCCAGGCGATCGTCAGCGCGGGCGGGCCGATGGTGAGCAGCCTGTGGCATCAGCAGCAGAAGAACACCCCGTTCCGGTTGCGCCATGATGCCTGGGGAAATTAAGCAGTGGGACAGATACCGCTTTTGTTACAATAACCGCCGTTGATGGTATAACGGTTTGATGCGTATGCTTGCCCGATTTTTGACCCTGCTTCTTTTCCTGACCTCACTCAGCGCCTCCGCCAGCCTGCTTAGCCAGCAGGGCAAGGCTGTGCGCTATATGCAAACCACCGAAGACGCGGTCATCTGGGCGCAGGTGGGAAACCATGTGGTCAGCGTCGGCAATGTTCGTGCCGGGCAGATCCTCGCAGTCGTCCCGACGGCGGCTGACTACTATGAGTTTCGTTTCGGCTTTGGCACCGGGTTTATTGATAAAGGGCATCTCGAGCCGGTGCAGGGCAAGCAGCGGGTGGAGGACCGTCTGGGGGATCTTAATAAACCGCTGAGTAACCAAAATTTACTCACCTGGAAAGATACACCGCTCTATGACGCTCCCTCGGTAAGCAGCGCGCCGTTCGGAACGCTGGCCAACAATCTGCGCTATCCGATCCTCAGCAAGCTGAAGGACCGGCTCAATCAGACCTGGTTTCAGATCCGCATTGGCGACCGACTGGCGTGGGTCAGTAGTCTGGACGCGCAGGAGGATCACGGTATTCCCGTGCTGACCTATCACCATATTCTGCGCGATGAAGAGAACACCCGTTTTCGTCATACGTCGACCACCACCTCGGTTCGCGCCTTCACGAATCAGATGACCTGGCTGCGCGATCAGGGCTATACCACGCTGACCCTGTATCAGCTGGAAGGCTATGTGCGTAATAAAATCAATCTCCCGGCGCGGGCGGTGGCGATCACTTTCGATGATGGCTTGAAATCGGTGAACCGCTACGCCTATCCGGTGCTGAAACAGTACGGTTTCCATGCCACCGCGTTTATTATCTCCTCGCGTATTAAGCGCCATCCGCAGAAGTGGGATCCGAAATCCCTGCAGTTTATGAGCATTTCCGAGCTACGCCAGATCCAGGACGTCTTTGATATTCAGTCGCATACTCACTTCCTGCATCGGGTTGACGCCGGCCGGCGGCCAATTTTATTCAGTCGCAATTACCATAATATTCTGTTTGATTTCGCCCGCTCGCGCCGGGCGCTGAGCCAGTTTAATCCGCACGTTCTCTACCTTTCCTATCCCTTCGGCGGCTATAACGCTACGGCGGTGCAGGCGGCGAATGACGCCGGGTTTCATATGGCGGTAACGACGGTGCGTGGGAAGGTGAAGCCGGGGGACAATCCGTTTCTGTTAAAGCGGTTATATATCTTACGCACGGATTCGCTGGAGACGATGTCGCGGCTGATCAGTAACCAGCCGCAGGGGTAATACCGACGCTGCGCCTGAGCGCAGCGTCGCGGCCATCAGGCGACCTGTACCGGAATAGCTTTCGCCTGGCGCTTCATTTCGTTGTCGCCTTCGAAGTAGGCGATGTTAGGCTGCCAGCTGCGCGCCTCTTCGTCCGACATGGTAACGAAGCTGGCGATGATCAAAATATCGCCGACGCTGGCGCAGTGCGCGGCGGCGCCGTTAACGGAGATGATCCGGGAGCCCCGCTCGGCGGCAATGGCGTAGGTGGAGAAACGGTTGCCGTTGGTGACGTTCCAGAGGTGAATAGTTTCATTCTCCAGAATACCGGCCGCATCCAGGAAGTCCTGGTCAATGGCGCAAGAACCTTCATAGTGCAGGTCCGCCTGCGTGACTTTTACGCGGTGGAGCTTGCCCTGCAGCATATTACGCATCATAACTTCTACCCTTCAACCTTAATGTAGCAGAGCGGACACGGCGCCCGCCCTGAGAAAAGCCCGGGCAGTATTGCCCGATTTTTACCCGCTGTCTACTGAGCGAGCGTGACGATCCGGTTGTCGATCAGGCGAGCCTGCCCCAGCCAGGCGGCCATCAGGATCACCGCGCGCTGGCTGGCATCGGTCAGCTCAAGCAGGGTGTCGGCATCGCGGATCTGAATGTCGTCGGCGCGGAAGCCTTTCTCATTCAGCTCCTGTTCAGCGATAGCGATGATCTCATCGAGCTGCCGATCGCCGGCGGCCAGCTTTTCCGCCACCGCGCTCAGCACTTTATACAGACCAGGCGCGATTTTGCGCTGGTCGGCGGTCAGGTAGCCGTTACGCGAACTCAGCGCCAGGCCATCTTTCGCGCGGACGATCGGCACGCCGATGATCTCAATGTCGTAGCCCATGTCGGCGACCATCTTGCGGATCAGCGCCAACTGCTGGAAGTCTTTCTCGCCGAAGCAGGCGACGTCTGGTTGAACAAGGTTGAACAGCTTACTGACGATGGTCGACACGCCGCGGAAATGGCCCGGGCGGCTGGCGCCTTCGAGCATGGTGGATAATCCCGGAACGTCGACGTAGGTCTGGCCTTCAGTACCCTGGGGGTACACTTCCGCCGGCGTCGGCGCGAAGACAAAGTCGACATGACGTTTGTTCAGCTTTTCGCAATCATCCTGTAAGGTGCGCGGGTAGCGCGCCAGGTCGTCGACGCGGTCAAACTGCATCGGATTGACGAAAATACTGACCACCACCACGTCCGCACTGGCTTTGGCTTCATCAACCAGCTTCATATGACCATCATGCAGGTTGCCCATTGTCGGGACCAACGCGATACGCTTACCTTCCTGACGCAGACGGCGGATATGCTGCCGCAGCAGCAGTACGGATTCAATAATCAGCACAACAAGACTCCTTAATGGAAACTGTGTTCTTCGCCCGGATAGACTCCGGATTCGACTTCGGCAATATACTGCCGCACCGCGGCGCGGATGTCGCCCGCTTCGGCAAGGAAATTCTTGGCAAATTTAGGAATGTGGCCGCCGGTAATGCCGAAAGCGTCATGCATCACGAGGATTTGCCCGTCGGTGACGTTGCCCGCGCCGATGCCGATCACTGGAATGGTCAGAGCGTCGGTGATGCGCTTCGCCAGTTCAACCGGCACGCACTCCAGTACCAACAGCTGCGCACCCGCCGCCTCCAGCGCTAACGCGTCTTCAAACAGGGTCTGCGCCGCATCGCCGCGACCCTGCACTTTATACCCACCGAATACGTTCACCGACTGCGGCGTCAGGCCAAGATGGCCGCAAACCGGCACCGCGCGCTCCGCCAGCATCCTCACGGTGTCGGCCAGCCAGGCGCCGCCCTCGAGTTTGACCATATTGGCGCCAGCGCGCATCACGATGGCGGCATTTGCAAAGGTCTGCTCGGGGGTGGCATAGGCCATGAACGGCAGGTCGGCAAGCAGCAGGCTGTTTGGCGCGCCGCGGCGGACGGCGCGGGTGTGATAGGCGATATCTTCCACGGTAACCGGCAGGGTGGAGTCGTGACCCTGCACCGTCATTCCCAGCGAGTCGCCTACCAGCAGCACATTTATGCCTTCATCGGCGAACAGCTTCGCGAAGCTGTGATCGTAGGCGGTAATGGTGGCAAAGCGCTTCTTTTCCTGTTTGCATTTCTGCAGCAGGGCAATGGTGGTCGGTTTCATAACATTTCCTGATGATGAAAGTCATATTAACCGGCATTCTAACAGCAGCATTCAGAGGGGCAATGATTTTGGGCAACCGATTACGACGATCGCCGCAAATGCTAAAAAAGGGAGAGGGGATTACCAGCTGGCGGGCTTTTCCGCGCCGAGATTATCCAGCACGGCGCGCAGCGCCGGGCCGTCAGGAAAGTGAAGGTCCGGGGCGATCTCGAACAGCGGCCAGAGCATAAAGCCGCGGTTTTTCATATCGTAGTGCGGAACGGTCAGGCGCTCGCTGTTAATGACAGCATCGCCAAACAGCATGATATCGAGGTCCAGCGTGCGCGGCCCCCAGCGTTCGGCTTTGCGCACTCGCCCCTGCTGCAGTTCGATGCGCTGAGTATGATCGAGCAGCGTCTCGGGGGGCAGGGCGGTTTCCAGCGCAACGGCGGCGTTGAGATAGTCCGGCTGATCCTGCGGGCCCAGCGGCGGCGTGCGGTAGAACGAAGAGACGGCGACCACGCGGCTGTGCGGAATTTCGCCCAGGGCGCGGATAGCCGCCTGCACCTGCTCCAGTGGAGAAGCAAGGTTGCTGCCAAGAGCGATATAGACCAGAGTCATGCGCTACCCTGGCGCGGTGCGCGCTTGCGCGGACGACGGTGACGACGGCGCGGCGCCGGATCGTCCCCGAGGTCGTTGAGCATATCTTTTTGCGCCGGCGGCGCGGCGACCTGGAATTCGCCCCACCATTTGGTCAGGCGCTGCAGTTCGTGGTTGTTCTCGGCGCCGGCGCGTAGCTCCAGCAGGTCATAGGCGGCGCGGAATTTCGGATGCTCCATCAGCTTCCAGGCGCGTTTGCCCTGACGACGGGACATGCGCAGCTGCAGCTGCCAGATATCACGAATAAGGGTGGTGATGCGCTTAGGGATCGCCAGCGTACGGCAGGCTTCGTCCAGCACATCGTTCATCGCCAGGGCGAAGGCGTCGTAGTACGCCAGGCCGCTCTCCTGAGCGATTTTTTGCGCCGTCTCCAGCAGCGGATACCAAAACATCACCGCGAAGAGGAAGGCCGGATTGACGCGCATATCGTTATGAATGCGGGTATCGGTATTCTTCAGCACCTGGCTGATGATCCGCTCCATCGGGCTGTCGCCGCGCTCGGTAAAGTAGCGGGTGATGGTCGGGAACAGCGGCTGGAACAGGCTGTATTCCCGCAGCAGCATGTAGGTCTGGTAGCCATACCCGGCCTGTAGCAGCTTGAGCACTTCTTCGAACAGACGCGCCGGCGGCACATCGTGGAGCAGGGCGGCCAGGCGCGGCAGCGGTTCAGCCGTTTCCGGGCTGATGGTCATATTGAGCTTGGCGGCAAAGCGCACCGCGCGCAGCATGCGCACTGGATCCTCGCGATAGCGGGTTTCCGGGTTGCCGATCAGACGGATCACGCCGTCCTGCAGATCCTTCATGCCGCCGACGTAGTCGCGAACGGTAAAGTCCGCCACGCTGTAATAGAGGCTGTTGATAGTGAAGTCGCGACGCTGGGCATCCTCCTCGATCGAGCCGAAGATGTTATCGCGCAGCAGCATGCCGTTCTGGCCCCGCTGGGAGGTGACGCGATCGGTGGTATGCCCTTCGTGATGGCCACGGAAGGTGGCGACCTCAATGATTTCCGGCCCGAACATCACATGCGCCAGGCGGAAACGTCGCCCAACCAGACGGCAGTTGCGGAACAGCTTGCGTACCTGATCCGGCGTGGCGTTGGTGGTAACGTCAAAATCTTTTGGCTTTTTGCCAAGCAGCAGGTCGCGGACGCCGCCGCCGACCAGCCAGGATTCGTAGCCCGCCTTGTTGAGGCGGTACATGACCTTGAGGGCGTTTTCACTGATATCTTTGCGGGAAATAGCATGCTGCTCACGCGGGATCACCGTCATAGGCGTTGGTTCGACGGCGGCTTCTGCCTCGCGCTCCTCACGGCTTAGCACCTTACGGCAAAAATTAGCGACTCGGGTAAAAATGGTGCACCTCGTAGTGTCAGACGGACTTCAGATCAACTGTACAGTGTAAAAATAGCGGCTAATCATAGCTCAGCGGGAGCCATTTGAGAATGCTCGATTTTCGCCGGCTGCCAGTTGGCGACGGCCTGGGCGAGTAAATCATCGATGCTCAGGGCCTGCCACTCCTCGGGGATCGCCTGATTCAGAAAGCGGAGCGCCCGGACGATTTCGGGGCGCGGATCGCCTTCCGGCAGCGCCGGCGCGTGGTTTTGTTTAGAGAGTTTATTGCCGTCGCCATTGAGAGCCAGCGGCAGATGGAGGTAATCCGGCGCCTGCCAGCCAAAATGCTGATACAGCGAAATCTGCCGCACCGTCGGCTCAATCAGGTCTGCGCCGCGGACAATCTCGGTGATCCCCTGAAAGTGGTCGTCGACCACCACCGCCAGGTTGTAGGCGAACAGCCCGTCGCGACGGTGGATAATAAAATCCTCTCGCGCCAGCGGCTCATTGGCGATGAGCGTGCCGCGCAGACGGTCGCTAAACTGCAGTACCGGACGGGTTTGGCGCAGGCGCAGCGCGGCGTTTTCCGCCCCCAGCCCGAGGTCGCGGCAGTGGCCGTCGTAGATCCCGCCCACGGCGTGGATCCGCGCGCGGGTGCAAGTGCAGTAATAGCTCAGCCCTTGCTCGCCCAGCCACGTCAGCGCCTCGCGGTAGGCTTCGTGCCGTTGCGACTGCCACAGCACGTCGCCATCCCAGTGCAGACCGTAGTGGTCAAGCTGGCGCAGGATGGTATCGGCGGCGCCGGGGACTTCGCGCGGCGGGTCGATATCTTCAATACGAACACGCCAGATACCCTGGTTCGCGCGGGCTTGCAGGTAGCTGCCGAGCGCGGCGATCAGAGAGCCGAAGTGGAGTTCGCCGGAGGGGGAGGGGGCGAAGCGCCCTATATAGCGTGAGTCAGTCATGGTACGGACAACAGAACCAGGCGGGAGAGACTCCCGCCAGAGAGTGAGGCAGCAGGGGATTAGCCCGCCATCTGTTTTTCGCGAATTTCCGCCAGGGTTTTGCAGTCAATGCACAGATCCGCTGTCGGACGCGCTTCCAGACGGCGAATGCCGATCTCCACGCCGCAGGATTCGCAGTAGCCGAAGTCTTCGTCTTCAACTTTTTTCAGCGTTTTCTCGATCTTTTTGATCAGTTTACGTTCGCGGTCGCGGTTACGCAGTTCCAGGCTGAACTCTTCTTCCTGGGCGGCACGGTCTACCGGGTCCGGGAAGTTAGCTGCTTCATCCTGCATGTGCGATACGGTGCGATCCACTTCATCCCTGAGTTGATTACGCCATGCTTCAAGAATACGCTTGAAGTGCGCCAGCTGGGCTTCGTTCATATACTCTTCGCCCGGTTTCTCTTGGTACGGCTCCACCCCAGCGATGGCGAGAATACTCAGGGACGATGTTTTACGGTTTTGCCCTTCTTGCATGTTGCTTCTCCTTAACACGCACTATCGATCCCCATGTGGGGGAAAATCAGGCCGCTATAAATAGCAGATGCTTTTCCGGATAGCAATTATCTAAACGTTACACTTGACAACCCTGTGAAGAAAAGCGTATTCGCGCTTGCGACCCGAACACTATTTAGCCACTTATTTACCGGGGTTTAACACCACGGCGATCGGCTTATTCAGAGTCATCCTCGTCGTAGAAAGTTCCGCTTTCCAGGCGAGAATTTCCACCCCCTTGTCCTGGGCTTCTGTTAACAGCTGTGCGTATCTGGCATCAATATGATGCGCGGGAGAAAAACGGTCAATTGCCGAATGCAGGACGGCAAATAAAATCACCGCGCGGTCGCCATTTGCCGCGACGGCCATCAGTTCCCGCAGATGCTTCTGACCGCGCGTGGTCACCGCATCGGGAAAATAACCGTATTCTTTCTCCGCCAACGTAACCGATTTCACTTCAATATAGCAGTTTTGTCGGTCATCTGCCTGTAACATAATATCGATACGGCTATTCTCTTCGCCATATTTCACTTCGCTTTTCAGCTGGTTATAGCCTGAAAGTTCAGGAATTATTCCGGCGGAAATCGCCTCTTTCGCCAAAGAATTCGCGCGCAGCGTATTGACGCAAATAACTGCGCCCTGCTGGGTTTCAGTTAATTCCCAGGTGTGGGCATATTTGCGCTTCGCATTGTCCGAGGTGGAATACCAGACGGTGTCGCCCGGGGCGGCGCAGCCGGTCATCGCTCCGGTATTCGGGCAGTGGAGCGTCAGCTCGCGGCCATCGGGGGTGACCACGTCAGCAAGAAATCGTTTGTAACGTTTAAGCAAAATGGCGGGCTGCAACGGCGGATCAAACTGCATCAACTTTCCTTATCAAACGGATAACGTTCCAGCGCCGTGTAGCGCGTGCGCCCCCGGCTAAAGCTGGACTCATAGAGCACGAACTCGTTCACCGGAAATGTCCAGCGAAAGCCGGGGGCCGGGATCGGCACCGCCCGGCGAGCATCGCGCCACAGGGTAATATGCGGGTGAAACGGCTGCGGGCTCTGATAGCAGCCGCTGCGCGCCGCCTGAGCGCGCAACATGCTGGCGAGCTGCAGCAGGCCGCGCGGCGGCTGGCGGGTTCCGAGCCATACCACTCGCGAACGTAGCCACTGTCCGGCATCGTCCAGCGTCAGGGTAAAGCCCGGCTGGCGCAGCCGGCCAGCGAGAGCGGCCAGCGCCCGCTGTTTTTCCGCGCTCACCTCGCCGAGAAACGCCAGCGTCAGATGAAGATTATCCGCCGCGACGGGCCTGCCGGCATCTTCGGGGAAGTGCGTTGCCCGCCACTGGACAATTTGCTTCTGGACGGCAGACGGCAGTTCAAGCGCAAAAAACAGCCTTTTCGGCTCAGACATGATAGAGACTCGGTAATGAATTAGGGGGATGCTACAATGCGAACCCCTGAATGTTAACCCCCGGAGCCTTTTGTGTCCTCATTGCCGGTTGCCGCTGTCCTTCCAGAACTGTTATCCGCCCTGCAGCATGCGCCGCAGGTTTTGCTCAACGCGCCGACCGGCGCCGGGAAGTCGACCTGGCTGCCGCTGCAGATCCTCGCCGAGGGCAACATCGCGGGACGCATTATCCTGCTCGAGCCGAGGCGCCTGGCGGCGCGTAATGTCGCGCAGCGGCTGGCTGAACTGCTTGGCGAAAAGCCGGGGGAGACCGTGGGTTTCCGCATGCGCGCCGAAACCTGCGTCGGACCGCAGACCCGCCTGGAGGTGGTTACGGAGGGGATCCTGACGCGCATGATCCAGCGCGATCCGGAGCTGACGGGCGTGGGGCTGGTGATCCTCGATGAGTTTCACGAGCGCAGCCTGCAGGCGGATCTGGCCCTGGCCCTGCTGCTGGACGTCCAGCAGGGGTTACGTGACGATCTCAAGCTGCTGATCATGTCGGCGACCCTCGATAACGATCGCCTGCAGCGTCTGCTGCCGGAGGCGCCGGTGGTGGTCTCGGAGGGGCGCGCTTATCCGGTGGAGCGTCGCTTCAGCCCGCTCTCCGCGCACCAGCGTTTTGATGAGGCGGTGGCGGTAGCGGTGGCGGAGCTCCTGCGGCATGAACAGGGATCGATGCTGCTGTTTCTGCCCGGCGTCGGCGAGATCCAGCGCGTTCTGGAACAGCTGACGGAGCGCGTGGCGGAGGATGTCATTCTCTGCCCGCTGTATGGCGCGTTGCCCTTAAGCGAACAGCGCAAAGCGATCCTCCCGGCGCCGGCCGGGAAGCGCAAAGTGGTGCTGGCCACCAATATTGCCGAGACCAGTTTGACCATCGAGGGGATCCGCCTGGTGGTCGACAGCGCCCAGGAGCGGGTCGCCCGCTTTGACCCGCGCACCGGCCTGACCCGGCTGGTGACGCAGCGCATCAGCCAGGCATCGATGATGCAGCGTGCCGGACGCGCCGGTCGTCTCTCCCCGGGGATCTGCCTGCATTTGCTCGGCAAAGAACAGGCGGAACGGGCGGCGGCGCAGAGCGAGCCGGAGATCCTGCACAGCGATCTGTCGGCGCTGTTGCTGGAGCTGCTGCAGTGGGGCTGCCACGATCCGGCCGCGCTGGCCTGGCTGGATCAGCCGCCCGCGGTCAATCTGGCCGCCGCGCGCCGCCTGCTGGAGGCGTTGTCGGCGCTGGACGGCGAGCGGCTGTCGGCGTTTGGCCGCAAAATGGCAGCGCTTGGCAACGAGCCGCGGCTGGCGGCGATGCTGGCCGCCGCGCAGACCGATGACGAGGCGGTGACAGCGGCAAAGCTGGCGGCGATCCTCGAGGAGCCGCCGCGCGGCGGACTGGTGGATTTGGGGGCCGTCTTTTCCCGTCAGCAGGCCAACTGGCAGCAGCGATCGCAGCAGCTGATGAAGCGCCTGGCCCGCCGCGGCGGCCAGCCCGATGCCGGGCTAATGGCGGGGCTGCTGGCGTCGGCCTTCGCCGATCGCATCGCCCGCCGCCGCGGTCAGGAGGGGCGCTACCAGCTGGCGAACGGCATGGGCGCGATGCTGGACGCCGACGACGCGCTGGGCCGTCATGAATGGCTTATCGCTCCGCTGCTGCTGCAGGGCAGCGCTTCGCCGGATGCCCGCATGCTGTTGGCTCTGCCAGTGGAAATCGGCGAGCTGATCGCCGCCCGCCCTGAACTGGCGAAAAGTTCCGACACGGTGGAGTGGGATGAAGCGCAGGGGACGCTGAAAGCCTGGCGGCGGACGGTGATCGGCCAGTTGGTGATCAAGACCCAGCCGCTGGCGAAGCCCTCTGAGGCAGAGCTGCATCAGGCGATGCTCAACGGTATTCGTGAGAAAGGCCTCGGGGTGCTCAACTGGACGCCAGAGGCTGAGCAGCTGCGCCTGCGGCTGCACTGTGCGGCGCAGTGGCTGCCGGAAGAGGCATGGCCCGCAGTGGATGACGCTTCGCTGCTGGCCTCGCTGGAGACATGGCTGCTGCCGCAGATGAACGGCGTTCATTCCCTGCGGACGCTGAAGGCGCTGGATCTGCGTCAGGCGCTACAGGACTGGCTGCCATGGCCGCTGCGCCAGAAGCTGGATCGTGAGCTGCCGACGCACTATACCGTGCCGACCGGCAGCCGCCTGGCGATCCGATACCATGCGGAGAACCCGCCAGCGCTGGCGGTGCGTATGCAGGAGATGTTCGGCGAGGCCACGACGCCGGTGATCGCCGAGGGACGGGTGCCGCTGGTGCTGGAGCTGCTGTCGCCTGCCCAGCGTCCGCTGCAGATCACCTGCGATCTGAGCGCCTTCTGGCAAGGGAGCTACCGCGAGGTGCAGAAAGAGATGAAGGGACGCTATCCGAAGCACGTCTGGCCGGACGATCCGGCCAACGCCGCCCCGACCCGCCGCAGCAAAAAATACTCGTAGCCGCCGCTGCCGGGCGGCATCCTGCCCGGCCAGTCGGTTCGCAAACGCTAGACCATCTGCTGCCAGAGAAAAATACTCCCGCCGGCCAGCGCCAGCCAGGGGCCGAAGGCCAGCGGCTGCTGCAGCGACTGCCGGGTCCACAGGCGTTGCAGCAGGGTCCACACCAGCCCGCTGGCCGAAGCGAGCAACAGCACCTGCGGCAGAACCTGCCAGCCGCACCAGGCGCCCAGCGCCGCCAGCAGCTTAAAATCGCCATAGCCCAGCGCCTCTTTCCCGGTCAGCAGGCGGAACAGCCAGTAGACCGACCACAGCGCCAGATAACCGGCCATCGCCCCGGCGACCGCATCCGGCAGGGCAATGTACACCTCGTTAAGATTGAACAGCAGCCCGGCCCACAGCAGGGGCAGAGTCAGGCGATCGGGCAGCAGCTGGGTCCGGGCGTCAATCCTCGCCAGTATCAGCAGGAACGAGAGCAGCACCAGGCCGCCCGCCAGCGGCAGGCCCGGCGCTAGCAAAGCTCCGGCGAGGATAAACAGCAGGCCGGTGGCCAGCTCGGTCAGCGGATAGCTCCACGCGATGGGCGCCTGACAGCAGCGGGCGCGACGGCCCAGCCAGAGGAAACTGAGCAGCGGGATATTGTCCCGCCAGGCGATCGGCTGGCGGCACTGCGGGCAGGAAGAGCCCGGGGTGCTGAGGGTTATCCGCTCGTCGTCCGCGGTCTGGGTCAACATGCGCGGCAGACGATAGATCACCACATTGTAAAAGCTGCCCAGCGCCAGGCCGAACAGCAGTAGAAAGCCATACCAGACAAAGGGAAAGTGCAGCGATAACGCGGCTAGTGTCGTCATTTTTGCTCCTGTGGTAACCATTTTCCCTGCAGCTGCCACGGCGTCGGGCCCGGGGCGTTATTCGCTGTCGGGCGCGTGACCAGCAGCGCCAGCAGCGGCGGCATCCCCTGCCGGGGCTGTAGCGTGCCGCGAAACAGATAGCGGCCATCGGGCGACAGAGTCCCCTGGCCGCTGAGGCTCAGCTGATGAGAGTCCTGACGGAGAGTCAGCGCCACGGCGCCGTCCACCGTACAGCGGAAGGTGCCATTAACCTGGGCCAGCTCCAGGCTGCCGACCGGAGAGTGCAGTCGGGCCTGCCGCCACTGCGCGCCTCCGGCGATGATATGCCGGCAGCGTCCGTCGCTGAACCGCCCTTCGGTCAGGCTGAAGGTGACCTCCCCCGCGGCCTTGACGGGCATAGTCGACATCAACCAGCGGCTGAGCAGGCTGGCGGGGGCGGTGAGCCGCCCCTCCTGTAGGCGCAGATCGCGAAGGCCCCACAGCCGGGCCTGACCCATCACGCCGCGGGGATCGCTGAGAGAGACCTGCCAGCCCGCCAGGGTCAGCGACCACGCCAGTCGTTCAAGCCGTTCCCCATGCCAGTAGACCGGTTGCGCCGCGCCGCGCCAGACGCTGCCGCTAAACTGCCCCACCTGTACGCCGGGCGGCAGCATGGGGGCCAGCAGGCGCGCCGGAGCCGTGGCGGTGAGCCACAACAGATAGAGGACCAGCAGCAGTCCGCCCGCGATCCAGTTAGCCTTCATCGTCGCGCTCCAGCAGCAGATGGTTGACCGTGACCCAGCCGGGTCGCGACGGCTGCCCGGTCACGGACAGCGAGATCGCGTTGACGCCGCGCATCGCCGGAGCGTCCAGCCAGTCGATCAGCGCCTGGAAAGCGCAGGGCTGAAGGGTGATCTGCAGACGTTTTCCCTGCGGCTGCAGGCGGATGACCGTCAGTCCGTGGCTCGCCGCCTCGCGCATCACCAGCGCGGTGAGCGCCTCTTTTGCCGCCGGCGCGGGCTGCTGGCTGAGCTGCTGCAGGCGCGGAGCCTGCTCCGTCATCCAGCGCAGGCTGGCCTGCTCTTTCACCAGGGTTTGCCGCCACTGCGCCTCGCGGGCTCGCCAGGGCTGCCACAGCCCATACCAGAAGGCGCATGCCGCCAGCAGCCCTGTCAGACCAAGCAACAGGCGCTGCTCCGACGGCGTGCGCTGCCGCCACCAGATAAGCAGATTAGCCATCGTTTTCCTCCAGCGTCAGTTGTCCCTCAATGCCATCCGGTTTCGTGATCATGTCGCCCGGCCGGACGCGAAACCGCGGCTGCGCCCGCTGGGTAAACTGCTCCAGCGCCCGGGAAGTGACCGCGGCGATATCCAGCTGCAGACGATTGCCCGCGGCATCCCAGCTCAGCGCTCGCAGACGGATCCCCGGCGTTTCGCTGAGGATGTTTTGCAAGGCGCTGAGGCGGTCGACGAGGGGGGCATGCTGCGCCTGACGGGTGAGGGTTTGCAGGTGCTGCTGCATCTGCAGTCGTGGGTTAATCACCTTTTTCTCCGTCGGAAACCAGCGGTGATAGAAGGCCCGGCTGGCCTGTTGCGCCGCCTCGGCCTGACGCGCCAGATCGCGATGGTCCAGCACGCTGTTTGCCCCTGCCAGTAACGCCAGAGCCAGCGCGGCATACCGCGCCGGACGCCAGCTCGCCTGCGCAGACCGCCGCCGGACGGCGAACTCCCCCTGCAGCAGACTGAGTTTCTGCGCTGCCGGATGGCGTGCGGCAAGGGTCAGCAATGTCTGCGCAGGCTGCTCCCGCCAGACGCCCGGCGCCGCGGGCGGCGGCGAATAGCTGTCGATGACGTGCTCTTCCGCCTCGCTCTGCAGCAGCTCCGTCAGCCAGACGTTTTCCGCCGCCATGCCGCCCCACGGCTGGTGGCGGATCAGCCACTGCTCGTCCACCTGCACCGCGCTCCACGCCGGCGGTTGCCAGGGCAGGGCCAGCACGTCGGGCGTCAACGCCAGGGGCTGTAAGGAGAGCGATTCGCAGCGCGCCAGCCAGTCGCGCATTTTTTGCCGCTGTACGGCGACGATCTCGCACTGGGCCTGCTGGCGGTGGAGCAGAGCAAAATGGGTGGCTTCCACATCGTCTGCCAGCTGCTCTTCCAGCAGAAACGGGGCCACCTGCAGCGGCGGTTTACGCAGGCCCGCCGGTAGGTTGAGCGAGTGAAACGCGCAGTCGCTGGCCGGGATCAGCACCCAGGCCGGGTACTGCTCAGCCAGCGCCGGGAAAGGGCTGGCGTCGTCAGTCGGCCACCGGCCGCTGGCCTCGTGGTGCGGCTCGCCGGGGGCGAAGAGTTGCCAGTGCAGCGGCGCCTGCGCGGCGGCGAGGCGCACGATCAGCATGGCCTGGGGAGAAGCATTAATCTTGTTCATCGACCACCATAGAGAGTCCATATCGCCGCTGGACGACGGTAAACGTGCGCCCCGATTGTTGCAGGACGCTGTACAGCTGAAAGCGGAGATTGCCAGTCACCACGGTAAAAGCTGCGATAAAGCGTGCGCTGTGCACCGTCAGCCAGGGACGGGCAAGCGTGGTATCGGTTTTCTGCAGCGTCGGCTGCGCGAGAAAGGCGGCGACGCTGCTCCACCCGGTTCGCGGGCGGTTGTGCAGCAGCTGTTGCGCCTCCTGCAGCGTCAGATCGCCGGGAAAGAGGGCCACCAGCAGGGCGGCCTGGGAGGGGCGCAGGGTGTTGACATTGACCTGCAGCGCGTCATCCGGCTGGACGCAGACGAAGGGGAGCAGGCGCTGATAGAGCGCGGCGTCCATCCCGGCCAGCAGGCGCAACTCGCTGACATCCTGCATCGGCTGGTTGGCGGCGAGATAGCCCGGGGTTTGCGCCATATAGACCTCGTCCTCCGCCCCGTTCAGCCGCGGCTGGCCGTCGCTGTCCGTCCAGTCGCCAAGGGCGGCGGCGATCTGGCTGGCGCGCAGCGGCGGCTCGCCGAGCAGCGCCAGCAGCCGAACGAAGACGTCGGTCGGGTAGGGCGTTCCGTCGCCAGCCTCATCCGTGCGATGGTTGATGGCATTGAGGTTAAAGCAGGCGTGCCCGTCGCGGATCGTGGCGCGGATTTCGCCATCGTCGAGGGTAAAGCGGCGCCCCTCCTGCGCCCAGGTTTGCGCCAGGTTCGTTTGACTGGGCGAGTCCAGCGCATCGCGTTGCAGCAGCGCGGCGGCCATATTTTCCGCCGCCAGGGCGTACCATCTGGCCTGCAAATTATCGAGGGTCACGGCGGTATGCTGATACATGACCGCGGTGCGCTCGGTCATGGCGCTGGCGAGGATCATCATCAGGGCGAGGATGAACAGCACCATCAGGAGCGCGACGCCGCGTTGCCGATTTATCACTGGCCGCCTCCCGGGGTGAGTAAAAACAGGCGGGTTATCTCCCCGCTGTTCGCCAGCGTCAGGGTGATCTCCAGCCCCTGCGGCAGCCTCTGCGGGCGGTCCCAGGTTTCCTGCCAGCGCCCGTCGGCGTAAAACCGCAGGCGAAACGCTGTGACCTCGCGCAGCAGCACCCGGACCGTCGGCTGGCTGCCGGTCAGCGGATCCTGTTGATCGAAGCTCAGACGTTCAAACTGCTGCTGGCGCAGACGGTAGCTGACGTTCTGGATCTCCGAGCGCGGGAGGATCCCCAGCGGGTTTGGCCAGCCGCTGCGGCTGAAGGCCAGTCCCCAGTCGTCGCTCTGCAACTGGAAACGTCCGGCGAAGAAAAACGTGTCGCTGTTTCTGGCGCGACGGGGAATGATGTGGGTGACATCGTCGGCTATCTGGCGAAAGGCGCGCTGGAGGGCCGCGATCTGCTGGCTTTTCTCGCGGGTCAGGCCATCGGCGCGGATGACGTTCTGCAGCACCATCACGGCGGCGGCGCTGAGGACGGCGAGGATAGCCAGCGCCAGCAGCGTTTCGATCAGAGTGAAACCGCGTATTTTCGTTATCATGGCGGCGTCACCCAGGTGCGCAGGGTGGCCAGCGGCGCGGGATCGCTTTTTTGCCGCCGGACCTCCACGTCCAGCGCCCGCAGCTGCGGCAGCGCGGTTTCCACTCCCTGCCAGCGAACGAACCAGCGCGTCCCGGCGGCCTCCACGGTGGTTTCAGACCAGCTGAGGGCAGGCCAGCGTTTCTCCAGCCGCAGCTGCACCAGCTGGTTATCCGCCAGCCAGCTGGCGAGGATTTTCTCTTCCATACGCCCGAGCTGGCGCGTCTGCTGCAGGGTGGACTGCATCACCGCCAGGCCGGCGAGGGCGAAAATCACCAGCGCGACCATCACTTCGATAAGCGTCATTCCGGCTTCACGCTTCATGGCTGCTCCCGCGCCGCCAGCGGCTGGCTGTCGCCCTGGGCGTCGACGTTGATGCCCATCGCGGCGTCAATCCGCAGCTGAAACGGCGTGACTTCACCGCCGGGAAAAATAAGCACGTCGGGCTGCTCGCCCGGCGTCCACGCCTGGCCGTCGGGAAAGCGCAGCGTCAGCCTGGCCCGCGGGAGGGTTTCCGCCGTGGTGACGCGTCCGGCCTGCAGCGGCAGCCACTGCGCGTTGCCCCACCGGTCGTCAGCCGCCGCCGGGGCGCTATCGTCGGCAGGCTGCAGGCGCATAAACTGCCAGCGCTCAGGGTGGATGATAATGCCGAAGAGCTGACCGGTTTGCTGCCCGCGCTCGCGGACAAAATCCAGTTGCGCCTGAAAGCGCGCCAGGATCTGTGTGGCCTCCTGGGTGCGGGCGGAGGGAAACGCCAGCAGCACCATGCTGGCGCTGACGCCGATCAGCAGCAGGACCAGCATCATCTCCAGGAGGGTGAAACCGCGCTGAGACACTATTTCTTCCCGAGGGTCCAGTTGCCGATATCGTCATTGGTGTCGGGCATCCCGTCCGGGCCGACGCTGAAGACGTCGATGGCGCCATGCTGACCCGGGCTTAACAGCTGATACTCATTTCCCCACGGGTCCTGCGGCAGACGGCGGATATAGCCGCCTTCCGGGTAGTTGCGGGCATGCGGCTCGGCGGCCGGAGCGGTCACCAGCGCCTGCAGTCCCTGCTCGGTGTTGGGGTAGCGGCTGTTGTCGAGTTTATACATGTCCAGCGCTCCCTCGAGCGCCACCAGATCGCTGACGACTTTCTGGCGGTCCGCTTTCTCCTTGTTGCCCATCAGGTTAGGCACCACCAGGCTGGCGAGAATGCCGAGAATGACGATCACCACCATAATTTCCAGTAACGTGAAACCGCGTTGCCGTTGCATAGTTTTCTCCATTAATACAGTTACATACTCATAAGGGTGTTCAGTTGCAGGATCGGCTGCAGGATGGCCAGCACGATAAACAGCACCATGCCGGCCATGGTGACCACCAGCAGAGGCTCAAACAGGCTGAGGGCCATCTGGATCTGCGCGCTCAGCTCCCGGTCCTGGTTCTCCGCCGCGCGCTCCAGCATGGCGGTCAGTTCTCCGCTCTGTTCGCCGCTGGCGATCATGTAGCGCATCATCGGCGGAAACAGGGCGGTGGATTCCAGCGCCCGATGCAGACTGACGCCTTCGCGTACCGATTCGCTGGCCGCCGCCAGCTGGCTGCGCGCCCAGGCGTTGCTGAGGACGTCGGCGCTGATGCGCATCGACAGCAGCAGCGGCACCGCGCTGGCATTGAGAATGCTTAAGGTGCGGGCGTAGCGCGCGCTGTTGACGCTGCGGGCCACGCGGCCGATGACCGGCAGGCGCAGCAGCGCCCGGTCCCAGGCGAGCCGCCGGGCGGGCTGGCGCAGCAGATAGCGCAGCGCCAGCAGCGCCAGTAACGACAGCAGCGCCAGCCAGGGGCCCGCGCTGCGCACGATGTCGCTCAGGCTCATTAGCAGCCGGGTAGAGAAGGGCAGGGCCTGTTTAAGATGGACAAACTGCTCAACGACTTTCGGCACCACGGTGGAGAGCAGAATGGCGATCACGCTGATAGCGACCAGCGTCAGTACGATGGGGTAGATCATCGCCTGCAGCAGGCGGGCGCGGAGCTGCTGGCGCTGCTCGGTATAGTCAGCAAGCCGGTTCAGTACGCCGTCGAGATGGCCGGAGGTTTCGCCGGCCGCCACCATGGCGTAGAACAGCCCGTCGAAGCAGGCGGGATAGGCGCGCATCGCCTCCGCCAGCGAGTGGCCTTCGAGCACTTTGCTGCGCACCCCGGCCATTAACGTTCTTAGCGACGGCTTTTCGCACTGCTGGGCGACGGCATCGAGCGCCTTTTCCAGCGGGATCCCGGCGGCAACCAGAGTCGCCAGCTGGCGGGTGAGCAGGGCTAAATCACCGGCGCTGGTACGCCGGGTAAGGGATCCGCCGGCCCACAGTCGCCGCGCCGGGTCGGCAGTTGTCACTTCCAGCGCCAGCCAGCCCTTGTCCCGCAGCAGCTGGCGGGCGTGGCGGGCGGAGTCGGCCTGCTGAAGGCCGCGGCGGGTTTTGCCCTGCGCGTCCAGCGCCTGATAGCGAAACAGGGCCATCTTAGACGCTTTCCGTCGTTTGCTGTTCGGTGACCCGCATCACCTCCTCCCAGCTGGTGATCCCCGCCAGCGCTTTGTCGCGTCCGGCATGACGCAGGGTTTGCCAGGCTGGCCCCAGCTGCTGGATCAGGGTGATCTCGTTCTCGCCGCGGTGGATGGCGGCGCGCACGCGATCGTCGATTAGCAGCAGTTCATGGATCCCGGTACGCCCACGATAGCCGATGAAATTACACTCCGGACAGCCTTTGGGCTGCCACAGCCGCGCGCCGACCGGGACCGCCATCTGCCGGGCGGTGTTGGCATCCGCCTGCCAGGGCTGACGGCAGTGCGGGCACAGTTGGCGCACCAGCCGCTGCGACATCACCGCCAGCAGCGAGGTGGAGAGTAAAAAAGGCTCCACGCCCATATCCTGTAGACGGGAAATGGCGCCCAGCGCGCTGTTGGTGTGCAGGGTCGACAGCACCAGGTGCCCGGTCAGCGAGGCCTGAACGGCGATCTGGGCGGTTTCGCCATCGCGGATTTCGCCCACCAACACTACGTCCGGATCCTGGCGCAGGATGGCACGCAGGCCGCGGGCGAAGGTCATCTCGACTTTGGCGTTGACCTGGGTCTGGCCTATGCCCTCCAGCTCATACTCCACCGGATCTTCAATGGTCATGATGTTGCGCTCCCGGGCGTCGAGGCGGCTGAGGGCGGCGTAGAGCGTCGTGCTTTTCCCGGAGCCGGTCGGACCGGTGACCAGGATGATGCCGTGCGGGCGGGCGATCAGCGCATCGACCCGATCGAGCAGGGCGGGCGGCATGCCCAGCGTCAGCAGATCCAGGTTGACGCTGTTTTTGTCCAGCAGACGCAGGACGACGCGTTCGCCGTGGCTGGAGGGCAGGGTGGAGACGCGCACGTCGATTGCTCGCCCGCCGATGCGCAGCGCCATGCGGCCATCCTGAGGGACCCGCTTTTCGGCAATGTCCAGACTGGCCATCACCTTGATGCGCGAAATTAACAGGGCGGCCAGCCGCCGCTGCGGGCGCAGAATTTCCCGCAGCACGCCGTCGACGCGAAAGCGGATCTGCAGATGGCGCTCGTAGGTTTCGATATGAATATCCGAGGCTTTTTCTTTGATGGCCTCGGTGAGCATGGCGTTGATCAGGCGGATGATCGGCGCGTCGTCCTCGCTGTCGAGCAGATCGTCGGTGTCCGGCAGCTCTTCGGCGAGGGTATAGAGGTCGAGCTCGTTGCCGATGTCGGCCATCATGCGGTGCGCCTCCGCCGAATCACGCTGATAGCTGAGCACCAGCACTTTCTCGAACGCGTCCGGCGCCAGACGGCTGACGCGCATCGGGCCGTCCGCCAGGCGGCGCGCTTCCAGCAGCGCCCGGGCGGCGGTATCGGGGCGGCACAGCGCTTCGCAGCATTCGCCGTCGCTGAGCAGCACAAGATGGTGCGCGCGGGCCCAGGCGAAGGGCAACAGCGGACGGCGTTCGGCGGCTGGCGTCATGGGCGGCCTCCGAGATTGAAGGCGTCAATGGCGGCGCTGACCTGGCGGAAGGCCTGGGTCTCCTGCTGCGGATAGATGTGCAGCAGGTCGTTGCTGAGCGACGCTTCGCTGCTTTCTTTACCCCGCTGTTTAGTTTGCGCATTGTTGAAGGCGGTGTACTGGCCGGAAGAAGCCTGGCGGTACTCATCGCGATCGCGAATGATGGTCGGGCGGATAAACAGCATCAGGTTGCGTTTCGACACTTTCTTGCTGTCGGAGCGGAACAGGGCGCCGATCACCGGAATATCCCCGAGCAGCGGCACTTTGTCAGCGGTATCGGTGACGGTTTTATCCAGCAGCCCGCCAACCACCACCGTTTCGCCGCTGCCGACCAGCACGGCGTTATTCACCGTCCGGGTATTGAAGGTCGCCCCGAGATCGCTGCTGGTGCTGGAGGCCGAGTCGGCAACGCTCGATACCTCCTGCTCAATCTCCAGCAGCACCGCATCGCCTTCGTTAATCTGCGGCTTCACCTTCAGTTTAATGCCGACGGTTTTGCGCTCGACGGTATTGAAGATGTTGTCGCCTGAGGTGGTTTGCGAGCCGGTTAATACCGGAACTTCCTGGCCGACGTTAAAAGTGGCTTGCATGTTATCGAGGGTGACGATGCTGGGGGTGGCCAGAATATCGTTCTTGGTACTGCTGGAGAGGGCGGTGAGCAGCATCGCCCAGTTCCCCTGATAGAAGCCGGCGGCGATACCGTTAAACGAGCCGAGGGCGCTGGCCAGCGAGCTGCTGATGGTACCGTCTTTGTTGTACTGGTTGGCGCCGGCGATAGCCGTCGATATCGGCAAACCGCTGTTGGTGAACTGCGTCATGCCGGCGTTTTTGTTTGCCCACTGGATACCGAGATTAAGGCCATCGGCATCCTGCACTTCGGCAATAATCGCCTCCACCAGCACCTGCGGGCGGCGGATATCGAGCTGGGCGATCACCCGCTCAAGATCGTTCATCACGTCCGGCGCCGCGGTGACGATCAGGGCGTTGGTCTGGCCGTGGGCTTTGATAATAATATTTTTGTCGATCGCGGCCACTGGCCTGGCGCTTTGCTTGTCGCTCTGCAGCGAGCTGCTGATCCCGGTCAGAACCTCCACCAGATCGGCGGCTTTGGCGTACTTCAGGTAGATCACTTTGGTGTTACCCTGTACCGCCTGCTGGCGGTCGAGCTGTTTGATCATGGCGATGATGCGCTGGCGCGAGTTTGGTTCGCCGCTCACCAGTACCGCGTTGGTGCGCTCATCGGCCACCACGTTCGCCACCATCGAGCCCGGCAGCGCCGACTTGCTGGTATCTTTATTAAGCTCGGTAACCAGTTTGACTACTTCCGCGGCGGAGGCCCAGGAAAGGGGCACGGTCACCACGCTGCGATCCCCGGCGTTGTCGACGCGCTCGACAATGGTCAGCAGGCGTTTGATAACCGCCGCGCGGCCGGTCATCAGCAGTACGTTGGAGGGCTCATAATGGACCACGCTGCCGGCGCCAGCGTTATCGTTCAGCTGGCGGAGCAGCGGGGCGAGATCGCGGGCGGCGACGTTGGTCAGGGGCACCACCCGGGTGACCACTTCATCGCCTTCGCCCGGCGCGGCCGCGCTGGCGACCGGCACGGCCGAGGTCTTGGCGTCTTTGGCGCGGACCACTTTTAGCACGCCGTTATTCATATTGATCACGGCGAAGCCATATACATCCAGCACGCTGAGGAAGAATTGATAATATTGTTCTTCATTGAGCATATCGTAACTGCGCACGGTGATAGTACCGCGTACGCTGGGATCGATAATCACCGTTTTATTCAGGTTTTTGCTGACGGTATTGATAAATTCCTGGATATCGGTGCCTTTAAAACTGGCGGAAAATTCCTCCGCGGCGGCCGGAGAAAATAGCAGCGGGGTTAATATCAGCAGCGCAGGCAGCATTTTTCGCAGGCTTTTCATGGTTGGCAATTATTCATCCCCCAGCGCGAAAGCAATATCGTGTCGTTGGCCTTCCCGCTCAACGGTTAGCGTTATTTCGGTCATGTCGGCCAGATTCTGCAGCGCCTGTTGCGCTTGCTCCTGGTCGCGTAAATCGATGCCATTTAAGGCAATCGCCAAATCATTTGCCTGCAGGCCGGACTGGCGAAACAGCGAGGCGTCTTTGCCTGGGTTTAGTCGATAACCCAGCAGTTTGTCGCCGCTGAGTACCGGCGAAATAGATAAATAAGTGAGGATATTTTGCGGCTGTTCGCGGAGTCGCTTCACGAGGGGCGGGTTGCCCGCGGCGGTGGGCGGCGGCGACGGCGCGCGACTGTCGTTAAATAATAAAATGGCCTCTTTGCGCCCCTGATAGTTGACAATGATCCGGTCAGGCAGAATGGCGGCGATCCGCGCATCATACCCTGGGAGGGGATCGCCCGTGCTAAGGCTAACCTGCTGATTTCCCTTTTCGATAATAGCGATGGAGCGCGCCGGGTTGCTGCTGGCGAGTAGCCCGGCCAGGCGTAGCTTCAGGCTGGAAACCGGCACCTGATTGAGACTGGCAGCATCCGTTGGCGTGGGGCTATTTTTCACCGCCAGGCCAAACAGGGTAAATGCGGGCCGCACATTTTTTAATTCCGGATCTGCCGCCGGAGGCATGGTTAACGGTAGGGCGGAAATATCCTCAGGACTCACAGGGAATACCACGCGCCAGGTTAATTTCGCCAGCTGTGGGATAGCGGTTATTAATATGATGAGCGTCACAATTTGTGGTAATAATTTAATTATCCCTTTATTTATATTTGTTAACCTCATCACAGAAACTGGCATTTTAATTCCTTTGCTAATTTATTTTTCTGCACGTTGGCGTAATACCCTACCGAAACAGGTAGGTGATTATTGGCTTTTGAATTATTTATTGCCGGAGAGTGGCGATAAGCGTGGCGAATCATAATCAGTTTGCGGTTTCGGGTCGTCATTCCCTTTATTGATTTACTCCCCCGGCTTCCTACGCCCCCCGCTCATTTGTGGGGGATGATTGCGCCTGGGAAAGCAAAAATATCTAATTAGCGCGCTGTAAAGATATTCATCCTTTCTTACCTTTTATAATTTAATAAGCATATTAGGGACTATCGAATGCTCAGATATACCTGTCATGCCCTATTTCTTGGATCGTTAGTATTATTGAGTGGCTGTGATAACAGCTCTTCCTCTTCTACCTCTGGCTCACCGGGTTCACCAGGCAATCCTGGCAACCCAGGCACTCCCGGCACGCCCGACCCGCAGGATGTCGTCGTCCGCTTACCGGACGTTGCCGTCCCAGGCGAAGCGGTGCAGGCTTCCGCCAGGCAGGCTGTCATTCATCTCGTCGATATCGCCGGCATCACCAGCAGCACGCCGGCCGACTATGCGACGAAAAACCTCTACTTATGGAACAACGAAACCTGTGACGCGCTGAGCGCGCCGGTGGCGGACTGGAATGATGTCAGCACCACGCCGACCGGCAGCGACAAATATGGCCCTTACTGGGTGATCCCGCTGACTAAAGAGAGCGGATGCATCAACGTTATCGTCCGCGATGGCACCAATAAGCTTATCGACAGCGACCTGCGCGTCTCTTTCAGTGATTTCACCGATCGGACGGTATCGGTCATCGCCGGTAACAGCGCGCTCTATGACTCCCGCGCCGACGCCTTCCGCGCCGCCTTTGGCGTGGCGCTGGCCGATGCGCACTGGGTCGATAAGACTACTCTGCTGTGGCCGGGTGGGGAAAATAAACCCATTGTGCGCCTCTATTACAGCCACAGCAGTAAGGTGGCCGCCGACAGTAACGGCGAATTTAGCGATAAATATGTCAAGCTGACCCCCACCACCGTCAACCAGCAGGTAAGCATGCGCTTCCCGCATCTCGCCAGCTATCCAGCCTTTAAACTGCCGGATGATGTTAACGTCGATGAATTGCTGCAGGGCGAGACGGTGGCGATAGCCGCGGAAAGCGATGGGATCCTGAGCTCAGCCACCCAGGTGCAGACCGCCGGCGTGCTGGACGATACCTATGCCGCCGCCGCCGAGGCGCTGAGCTATGGCGCCCAGCTAACCGATAGCGGCGTGACCTTCCGCGTCTGGGCGCCCACGGCGCAGCAGGTCGAGCTGGTGATCTATAGCGCGGACAAGAAAGTGATAGCCAGTCACCCGATGACCCGCGACAGCGCCTCCGGCGCCTGGTCCTGGCAGGGGGGAAGCGACCTGAAGGGCGCCTTCTACCGCTACGCGATGACGGTCTACCACCCGCAGTCGCGTAAAGTCGAGCAGTACGAAGTGACCGATCCCTACGCCCACAGTTTGTCGACCAACTCGGAGTACAGCCAGGTGGTCGATCTCAACGACAGCGCGCTGAAGCCGGAAGGCTGGGACGGGCTGACGATGCCGCACGCGCAGAAAACCAAAGCCGACCTGGCGAAAATGACGATCCACGAATCGCATATTCGCGATCTCTCCGCCTGGGATCAAACCGTTCCTGCGGAGCTGCGCGGTAAGTATCTGGCGCTCACCGCCCAGGAAAGCAATATGGTCCAGCATCTGAAACAGCTGTCGGCCTCGGGCGTGACCCATATTGAGCTGCTGCCGGTCTTCGATCTGGCGACGGTCAATGAGTTCAGCGACAAAGTCGCCGATATTCAGCAGCCGTTCAGCCGCCTGTGCGAGGTCAATAGCGCGGTGAAGAGCAGCGAGTTCGCGGGCTATTGCGACAGCGGTTCGACGGTTGAAGAGGTGCTGACTCAGCTGAAGCAGAACGACAGCAAGGATAACCCGCAGGTGCAGGCGTTGAATACGCTGGTGGCGCAGACCGACTCCTATAACTGGGGCTACGATCCGTTCCACTACACGGTACCGGAAGGATCCTACGCCACCGATCCGGAAGGCACGGCGCGTATTAAAGAGTTCCGCACCATGATTCAGGCGATCAAGCAGGATCTGGGAATGAACGTCATTATGGACGTGGTGTACAACCACACCAACGCCGCCGGCCCGACCGATCGCACCTCGGTACTGGATAAGATCGTCCCCTGGTACTACCAGCGTCTGAACGAAACCACCGGCAGCGTGGAATCGGCTACCTGTTGCTCCGACTCGGCGCCAGAGCACCGGATGTTCGCCAAGCTTATCGCCGATTCACTGGCGGTATGGACCACCGATTATAAGATCGATGGCTTCCGCTTCGACCTGATGGGCTACCACCCGAAAGCGCAGATCCTCTCGGCCTGGGAACGCATTAAAGCGCTGAACCCGGATATCTACTTCTTTGGCGAAGGCTGGGATTCCAACCAGAGCGATCGCTTTGAAATTGCCTCGCAAATCAATCTCAAAGGCACCGGGATCGGCACGTTCTCCGATCGTCTGCGCGACGCAGTGCGCGGCGGCGGGCCGTTCGACTCCGGTGACGCATTACGCCAGAACCAGGGCGTGGGCAGCGGGGCCGGCGTTCTGCCGAATGAGCTGACCACCCTGAGCGACGATCAGGCGCGTCACCTCGCCGATCTGACCCGTCTCGGCATGGCCGGTAACCTTGCGGACTTTGTGCTGATCGACAAAGACGGCGCGGTGAAGAGAGGCAGCGAGATTGATTATAACGGCGCGCCAGGCGGCTATGCGGCTGATCCGACGGAAGTCGTGAACTATGTGTCAAAACACGATAACCAGACGCTGTGGGACATGATCAGCTATAAAGCCGCTCAGGAGGCGGATCTCGATACCCGCGTCCGGATGCAGGCGGTGTCGCTGGCGACGGTGATGCTCGGCCAGGGGATCGCCTTTGACCAGCAGGGCTCGGAGCTGCTGCGCTCTAAATCCTTTACCCGCGATTCGTATGATTCCGGCGACTGGTTTAACCGCGTGGACTACTCCCTGCAGGACAACAACTACAACGTCGGTATGCCGCGCAGCAGCGATGATGGCAGCAACTATGACATTATCGCCCGGGTGAAAGACGCGGTGGCTACTCCGGGTGAAACGGAGCTCAAGCAGATGACCGCGTTTTATCAGGAGCTGACCGCGCTGCGTAAATCGTCTCCGCTGTTTACCCTCGGCGACGGCGCGACGGTGATGAAGCGCGTGGACTTCCGCAATACTGGCGCCGATCAGCAGACGGGTCTGCTGGTGATGACCATCGATGACGGGATGCAGGCTGGCGCCAGTCTGGACAGCCGTGTCGACGGCATCGTGGTGGCGATCAACGCCGCGCCGGAAAGCCGGACGCTGCAGGACTTCGCCGGCACATCGCTCCAGCTGAGCGCTATTCAGCAGGCGGCGGGCGACCGGTCGCTGGCGAGCGGCGTGCAGGTTGCCGCTGACGGTTCGGTCACGCTGCCGGCCTGGTCGGTTGCCGTTCTCGAGTTGCCGCAGGGCGAGTCGCAGGGCGCTGGCCTGCCGGTGAGCAGTAAATAACATAACGTAGGGCGCCCGTAAGGGCGCCTCTGGCTGATGACAAACCTGTTTCGTTATTGTGCTCGCCTTTCTGTCGGGTGGCGGCTTTCGCCTTACCCGGCCTACGAAAGATTACAATATCAAACAGTTATGCAGTTATCTGTAGGCCCGCGCAAGCGTATGGACTGACCCCATAAAGTTGGATGGTTCATATTAAGCGGCTCTCAGAGCCTGGGTTCGGTACTCTACCGGACTCAGGCCTTTTAATTTCAGGCTTATCCGCTCGTTGTTGTAGTAATGGATATAGTCCTCTACGGCTTTTCTTAGCGCACTGACACTCCTGAACTCCCTCAGATAAAAACACTCCGATTTCAGGGTCCCGAAGAAGTTTTCCATCACTGCATTATCCAGGCAGTTTCCTTTACGCGACATACTCTGCGTCATCCCATGCGCCTTTAAACGTTCCTGATAGCTCCTCATCCTGTAATGCCAGCCCTGATCCGAGTGCAGCAGCGGAGCATCTCCCGGTCTGAGCTTCGGGAACGCACCGTCCAGCATCGTATTCACCATCTCCATCACCGGCCTTTCCGACAGGCTGTAGGCGATAACCTCCCGGTTAAACAGATCGAGAACTGACGACAGGTAAAGCTTTTTTCCCTGTACCGGGAACTCTGTCACATCTGTTACCCATTTTTCGTTGGCTTTTGACGCACCGAAGTTCCGGCTCAGGATATTGGGCGCGGCCTCGCCCGTTCTCCCTTTCCAGGCACGATATTTTTTCGCCCTTATCACAGACCGGAGTGACAGTTCTGCCATCAGCCGCTGCACTGTTTTATGGTTTATCCGCAGCCCCTGTTTTCTCAGTGCGAGCGTGATCCTGCGGTAGCCATAACGACCTTTGTGATAGTGGTATATCTTCCTGATGTTCTCTTTAAGACCCGCATACCTGTCCCCTTGCTTCAGTGCATTCATATTGTAATACCACGTGCTACGGGACATACCGGCCGCCCGCAGAAGGTCCCGCAGAGCGTGTTCATGCCTTAGTTCACTGATTATCAGGGCTTTTTGCCATTTTTTTCGCTCTGAACCAAGGCTTTCAACTTTTTTAGATAGGCATTCTCTGCCCGCAGATAACGCAGTTCGGCCCTGAGTTCTTCGGGGGAGAGTTTTTCCAGCTCTTTATCTGTTAGTGGTGGGATATTTTTTGGCTTTGTCATTTTTCCGGGCCGTCCGCATTGTATGTTTAAAAGACCTTCCGCTCCGGCATCGTTGTACACGTCGAGCCAGCGCCGGACAAGTATTTCTGCGGAGAGATTAAACCGGGCAGCCGCTTCACGCATCGTCAGGCGGTCACTGATAACCGCCCGGACGACCACGAGTTTAAATTCATCGGAATAATGATTATTTTTTGCAGTCAGGCCTTCTGCACCGTGGAACTGCCATGCCCTGACCCAGCGACGGACAGATGTTCTTTCAATACCAAAAAGGTCGGCTGTACTCTGTTCTCCGTCTTTACCGGACAAATAATGATTAACCACAGCCAGTTTTGTTTCAGGGGAATACTTTGGTTTAGCCATAAAATTGCACCTTACTCAGTTGGGTGTCCAACTTTTGGGGTGCAGTCCAGTAGCGCCGCCGGGCAATTCCTGAAGATTGCACTTTGTCAGCAGTCTGGGGCATCCGTAAGGGCGCCTTCTCGTTATCGTGAGGGAACAGGAGACGGTTGTGATTGTTCGTGATGACAGTGAAAGAGGCATCCCGCCGCTGGTGACGCATCAGCCGCCGTCCTCGATGGATGATGCGCCGGTGATCCGCGGACGGATGGTGCAGATCCCCGGCTGGATTATCCCGCTGTACGCCGGATTATTTATCGCGCTCGGCTGGTTTGGCGGCGAGCAGTGGCGTCACCCGGCACCGCCGCAAACGCTGCCCTTGCCGGTGGCGCATGCGGCGCTTCTGCCGTTAACCGCTGCCGGAGAGGCCGCGCCAAAGACGCCGCCGCCGGCGGCAAAAGCCAGCGCGCCCGCGGCGCCGGAAGTGGACAGCGATACGCTGCCGCCTCTACGCTACAGCGCCCATGTCTATGCCTCGCTACCGGAAAAGCGCAGCATTGTGTTAAACGGCAAAGCGTGGACGGAGGGCGATTCACCCCTGCCCAATCTGGTGGTGGAGCAGATCCAGCAGGATGTGACGATCTTCAGCTTCAACGGCACGACCTTTACCCTCGCGGCGCTGGAGGACTGGCCGGGCGGAAAAATTGACGAGGAGCCGAAAGAGGAATAAAAGCGCGCACAATAACCGGCGCGCTGAGGATATTTCGCTTAGTCGCTGCGCAAGCTGGCAATAAATGGCGCGAGCTGACGATTAAATTGACTGCACTGTGTGGCTTCCGGGGTACTGTCCTGTAATAGCTGTTGGTAAAGCCGGTCGCTATTTTGGCTTAACGTCGCCACGTCAATATTTCCCCATCCGCGCGCTTTACCGACATTCACCGCTGCCCGATATATCGTTTCATCAGCGGGGAGATCGCTACGATTACATTTATTCTTGAGATAGCGCGTCCCGGCCGCCACGGACGAGAGCTGCTCGAGCTGCGCCTGGCTGCTGATAGCCGGGCTGAGCGTTGAGGCGGGTTTTTGTTGGCAGCCAGAGAGAAGGGCTACCATGCAAAGCGGAAATATAAGCGGAATACGCATCATAGAGTAATCAAAATAATGAATCACTGGCCGCTAGTTTAACAAATATTTCCCTGGTGTCATCATAAAATATTATTCTGCATAAATGTTAACAGGCTCTCATTTTTATCAGCGGAAAGGCGCTTAATCGACTTTACTTTTATCAATAATAAACGTTGGCGCTGGGAAAATATATTTTCATCCGCGGATGATGCCACTGCGTTGACCGGCAGGAAGCGCGCCGTTTTTTATGTTATTAAAAAACATACTCTTTCCCATCTTGTTACGTGCGCAGGAGGTAAAATGCTGGTTAAGAATGTCGCATTTTAGTGCTATCCTGTATGCCCTGAACATTACGTGCTATGTTCTGACTTATTCTGCCGATGATGCGTTTAACGCAATGATTTTATGGTGAATTTTTATTGTTAGTATCATGTAACATGAAGCAAACCAACCCTCTGAAAGGCTGGCGGCGCGTCCTGCCTGCCAGCAGGTTGTCGTCCGAAGGATAAGCAGCCTGGACGTTAATTTGAGAGATTTCTTCTTCCTCTGAACAGGGGAAGTATTGAGAATCAGGCCTTTGCGCCTGAACGTTGCGGAGAAAAAGCATGGCGGGAGATGACCGCGAGCCTATCGGACGTAAGGGAAGACCCTCACGTCCGACTAAACAGAAAGTCACCCGTCGCCGGGTCCGGGAAGAGGACTACGACGACGAGTATGATGACGATGATTATGAGGATGAGAAACCGGTGCCGAGAAAAGCCAAAGGCAAAGGTGGCAAGCCTCGTCGGAAGCGCAGCTGGCTGTGGCTGCTGGTCAAGCTGGGGATTGTCTTCGCGGTGCTGATTGCCGCCTATGGCGTCTACCTCGACCAGAAAATCCGCAGCCGCATTGACGGTAAAGTCTGGGAGCTGCCGGCCGCGGTCTATGGCCGGATGGTCAACCTTGAGCCGGACATGCAGATCAGCAAAAACGAGATGGTGCGTCTGCTCAACGCCACGCAGTATCGCCAGGTCAGCGCGATGACGCGCCCCGGCGAATATACCGTGCAGGCTAACAGCATCGAGATGATCCGTCGTCCGTTCGATTTCCCGGACAGTAAGGAAGGGCAGGTGCGCGCGCGTCTTACCTTCGACGGCGACCATCTTGAGACCATCGAGAATATGGATAATAACCGCCAGTTCGGTTTCTTCCGCCTCGATCCGCGTCTTATCACCATGCTGCAGTCGCCGAACGGCGAGCAGCGCCTGTTCGTGAAGCGCAGCGGCTTCCCCGATCTGCTGGTGGATACCCTGCTGGCGACCGAAGACCGCCACTTCTATGAGCACGATGGGATCAGTCTCTACTCCATCGGCCGCGCGGTGCTGGCGAACCTGACGGCAGGCCGAACGGTGCAGGGGGCGAGTACCCTGACCCAACAGCTGGTGAAAAACCTGTTCCTCTCCAGCGAACGCTCCTACTGGCGTAAAGCCAACGAAGCGTATATGGCGCTGATCGTCGACGCCCGCTACAGCAAGGATCGCATCCTTGAGCTGTATATGAACGAGGTGTACCTCGGCCAGAGCGGCGATAACGAAATTCGCGGCTTCCCGCTGGCCAGCCTGTATTACTTCGGCCGTCCGGTGGAAGAGCTGAGCCTCGACCAGCAGGCGCTGCTGGTGGGGATGGTGAAAGGGGCGTCGGTCTATAACCCGTGGCGTAACCCGAAACTGGCCCTTGAACGACGCAATCTGGTGCTGCGTCTGCTGCAGCAGCAGCAGGTTATCGACCAGGAGCTGTACGACATGCTCAGCGCCCGTCCGCTGGGCGTGCAGCCGCGCGGCGGGGTGATTTCACCGCAGCCGGCGTTTATGCAGATGGTTCGTCAGGAACTGCAGGCGAAGCTGGGCGATAAAGTGAAAGATCTCTCCGGCGTGAAGATCTTCACCACTTTCGACTCGGTGGCGCAGGATGCGGCGGAAAAAGCGGCCTCCGAAGGGATCCCGGTTCTGAAGAAACAGCGTAAGCTGGCAGACCTGGAAACCGCTATGGTGGTGGTTGACCGCTTCACCGGCGAAGTGCGGGCGATGGTCGGCGGCGCGGAGCCGCAGTTCGCCGGTTATAACCGCGCGATGCAGGCCCGCCGATCGATTGGTTCTCTGGCCAAGCCGGCGACCTATCTGACCGCGCTGAGTCAGCCGAATCAGTATCGCCTGAATACCTGGATCGCCGATGCGCCGGTGACGATTCGCCTGTCCAACGGTCAGACGTGGTCCCCGCAGAACGACGATCGTCGTTTCAGCGGTCAGGTGATGCTGGTCGATGCCCTGACTCGCTCGATGAACGTCCCGACGGTTAACCTCGGGATGGCGCTGGGCTTGCCGGCGGTAGTCGATACCTGGACTAAACTGGGGGCGCCGAAGAATCAGCTCAACGCGGTGCCGTCGATGCTGCTTGGCGCGCTGAACCTGACGCCGATTGAAGTGGCCCAGGCCTTCCAGACCATCGCCAGCGGTGGGAACCGTGCGCCGCTTTCCGCGCTGCGGTCAGTGATTGCCGAAGATGGCACTGTGCTCTACCAGAGCTATCCGCAGGCGGAGCGCGCGGTGCCTGCCCAGGCGGCCTACATGACGCTGTGGACTATGCAGCAGGTGGTGCAGCGCGGTACGGGGCGTCAGCTGGGGGCGAAGTATCCGGGCCTGCATCTGGCGGGGAAAACCGGGACCACCAACAATAACGTCGATACCTGGTTCGCCGGCATCGACGGTAGTCAGGTGACCATCACCTGGGTGGGTCGCGACAATAACCAGCCGACCAAACTGTACGGCGCCAGCGGCGCGATGTCGATTTACCAGCGCTATCTGGCGAACCAGACGCCAACGCCGCTGGTGCTGACGGTGCCGGAAGACGTGGTTGATATGGGCGTGGACAGCAACGGCAACTTCGTCTGCAGCGGCGGTATGCGTTCGCTGCCGGTCTGGACCACGCAGCCGGATGCGCTGTGCCGTCAGGGCGAAATGATGCAACAGCAGCAGTTGCAGCAACAGGAAGCGAAAAATCCGTTTAATCAGTCCGGGCAGCAACCGCCGCCGCAGCAGCAACAGCAGCAACAGCCGCCGAAGCAGCAGGAAAAGAGCGACGGCGTCGCGGGCTGGATCAAGGATATGTTCGGCAGTAACTGATTTTGACCGCACGACCAGACCCCTTAATACGAAAGTATTAAGGGGTTTTTTTATGCCTGTAAAAAAGTTAACGGCTCTTTAACTCCATAATAACTATCTGGTTATTAATTCAGCCTTCGACCGGCGGCGACAGGCATATCGCTTGCCTTGCCTTCGACGTTTCGCCTATTATATCGCCCGTCATAATAATAATTCTCGTTTACGTTATCATTCACTTTCATCAGAGATATACCCATGGCGCGTCCAAAAACTGCTCAGCCAAATCACTCGCTGCGTAAAGTCGCAGCTGTAGTAGCCACGGCGGTTAGCGGCATGTCTGTCTACGCACAGGCAGCAGAACAACCGAAGCAAGAAGAAACCATCACCGTCGTTGCCGCCCCGGCCGCCCAGGAAAGCGCCTGGGGACCGGCGCCGACTATCGCGGCAAAACGCTCCGCCACGGCGACCAAAACCGATACCCCGATTGAAAAAACGCCGCAGTCTGTGTCGGTGGTGACGCGCCAGGAGATGGAGATGCGCCAGCCGACGACGGTAAAAGAGGCGCTCTCCTATACGCCCAGCGTCTTCTCCACTCGCGGCAGTTCGACCACCTATGACGTGGTCACCATTCGCGGCTTCACCACCTCGACGACCGTCAACACCAACCAGTATCTGGACGGCATGAAGCTGCAGGGGAATAACTACTCTGAAGTCTCCATGGATCCTTACTTCCTCGAGCGTGTGGAAGTGATGCGCGGGCCAACCTCGGTGCTGTACGGCAACAGCAACCCGGGCGGTATCGTCAGCATGGTCAGCAAGCGCCCGACTACCGAGCCGCTGAAAGAAGTGCAGTTTAAGATGGGCACCGACAATCTGTGGCAGACCGGGTTTGACTTTAGCGACGCCATTGATGATGCCGGCGTTTGGTCGTATCGCCTGACCGGCCTTGGCCGCAGTCAGGATGCCCAGCAGCAGATGGCGAAATCGACTCGCTACGCGGTGGCGCCCTCCTTTAGCTGGCGTCCGGACGATAAAACCGACTTCACCTTCCTGAGCAACTTCCAGAATGACCCGGATGCGGGCTACTACGGCTGGCTGCCGCGCGAAGGCACCGTGGTGCCGTATTACGACGCCAACGGTAAGGCGCACAAGCTGCCGACCGATTTCAACGAAGGCGAGTCCGATAATAAAATCTCCCGCCGCCAGAAGATGGTGGGCTACAGCTTCTCCCATCAGTTCGATGACACTTTTACCGTGCGGCAGAACCTGCGCTATGCCGATGTGCATACGCTCTATCGTTCGGTATACGGCAACGGCTATGTCGCGCCGGGCTACATGAATCGCGCCTACGTGCGCTCCGACGAGCACCTGAACACCTTCACCGTCGATACCCAGCTGCAGTCTGATTTCGCCACCGGCGCGGTCAGCCATACGCTGCTGACCGGCGTGGACTACTCGCGGATGCGTAACGATGTGGATGCCGACTACGGGACGGCGGATCCTATCAGCATGAGCAATCCGCAGTACGGCAATCCGAATATTCAGGTCACCTTCCCGTACGCGGTCCTCAACCGGATGGAGCAGACCGGCCTGTACGCGCAGGATCAGATGGAGTGGGATAAATGGGTGATGACCCTGGGCGGCCGTTACGATTACGCCACGACCTCAACGTTAACCCGCGCCACCAACAGCCTGGCGGAGAATCACGACCAGCAGTTCAGCTGGCGCGGCGGCATCAACTACCTGTTCGATAACGGCATCTCTCCGTACTTCAGCTACAGCGAATCGTTTGAACCGGTATCGGGTTCCAACAGCCGCGGCCAGCCGTTCGATCCGTCGCGCGGTAAGCAGTATGAAGCCGGCGTGAAATACGTGCCGAAAGATATGCCGGTGGTGGTCACCGCGGCGGTTTATCAGCTGACCAAAGACAAGAACCTGACGGCTGATCCGGCTAACCAGGCGTTCAGCATCCAGACCGGCGAGATCCGCTCCCGCGGCCTTGAGCTGGAGGCGAAGGCGGCGGTGAACGCTAATATTAACGTCACCGCAGCCTACAGCTACACCGATGCGGAGTACACTCACGATACGGTGTTCAACGGCAAACGTCCGGCGGAAGTGCCGCGTAACATGGCCTCCCTGTGGGCGGATTATACCTTCCACGAAACCGCGCTGAGCGGTCTGACGATTGGGGCCGGGGCGCGCTATATCGGTTCAACGGTCAGCTACTACAAAAATGACACCAGCACCGGTAAGAAAAATGATGCCTTTAGTGTGGCCGGTTATGCGCTGATGGATGCGACGGTGAAATACGATCTGGCGCGCTTTGGCCTGCCGGGATCGTCGGTCGGCGTCAACGTCAACAACCTGTTCGACCGCGAATATGTCTCCAGTTGCTACAGCGAATACGCCTGCTACTGGGGCGCCGGACGTCAGGTCGTCGCCACCGCCACCTTCCGTTACTAACCACCTACGGGCGCGGTTCGCCGCGCCCTCTATCAGGTTATCGCTATGCAGGAACAGACTCCGCACGCAGAAACCACCTTCGCGCTGGATCGCGTCACTTTCCGTGTGCCTGGCCGCACATTGCTCCATCCGCTCTCGCTCACCTTCCCGACCGGAAAAGTCACAGGCCTGATCGGCCATAATGGCTCCGGCAAATCGACGTTACTGAAAATGCTTGGCCGTCATCAGCCGCCCTCCGCAGGCGAAGTGCTGCTGGACGGGCAGCCGCTGGAGAGCTGGGGCAGCAAAGCCTTTGCCCGCAAAGTGGCCTATCTGCCGCAGCAGCTGCCGCCGGCCGAAGGTATGACGGTGCGCGAGCTGGTGGCGATCGGCCGCTATCCATGGCACGGCGCGCTGGGTCGCTTTGGCGCAGCGGACCGTGAGAAAGTAGAAGAGGCGATTGCGCTGGTGGGGCTGAAGCCGCTCGCTCATCGTCTGGTGGACAGCCTCTCCGGCGGTGAACGCCAGCGGGCGTGGATCGCCATGCTGGTGGCGCAGGACAGTCGCTGCCTGCTGCTCGATGAACCCACCTCGGCGCTGGATATTGCTCATCAAGTCGATGTTCTGGCGCTGGTGCATCGTCTCAGCCAGCAGCGCGGCCTGACGGTGATCGCCGTCCTGCACGATATTAATATGGCGGCCCGCTATTGCGACTATCTGGTGGCCCTGCGCGGCGGAGAAATGATTGCTCAGGGGACGCCGGCGGAACTGATGCGCAGCGACACTCTGGAACAGATCTATGGCATCCCGATGGGGATCCTGCCACACCCGGCCGGTGCGGCGCCGGTAAGCTTTGTCTATTGATGATGAACCCAACTCTGATAACCCGACGCCGCCTGCTGATCGCGATGGCGCTCTCGCCGCTGCTGTGGCAGATGCGCGGCGCGCAGGCGGCCGACGTCGACCCGCAGCGCGTGGTCGCCCTGGAGTGGCTGCCCGCGGAGCTGCTGCTGGCGCTCGGCGTGACGCCCTATGGCGTGGCCGATATTCCCAACTATCGCTTGTGGGTGAACGAACCCGCGCTGCCCGACTCGGTGATCGATGTTGGTCTGCGTACCGAACCCAACCTTGAACTGCTGACGCAGATGAAACCGTCGTTTATCGTCTGGTCGGCGGGCTACGGCCCGTCGCCGGAGAAGCTGGCGCGTATCGCGCCCGGCCGCGGTTTCACCTTCAGCGACGGCAAACGGCCGCTGGCGATGGCCCAGCGTTCGCTACTGGAAATGGCCGATCTGCTGGGCAAAACGCAGCAGGCGAAGCGCCATCTGGCGGAGTTCGACGCGCTGATGGAGAGCCTGCGTCCGCGTTTTGCCGGGCGCGGCGATCGTCCGCTGCTGATGATCTCTCTGCTCGATCCCCGGCACGTGCTGGTGTTTGGCGAAAACTGCCTGTTCCAGGAGGTGCTTGATCGCTTTGGTATTAAAAACGCCTGGCACGGCGAAGCGGCATTCTGGGGAAGCGTTAGCGTTGGCATCGACAGGCTGGCGGCATTTAACGAAGCCGATGTCATCTGTTTCGACCATGGCAATGAGCGAGATATGGCTCAACTGCTGGCGACGCCGCTATGGCAGGCGATGCCCTTCGTGCGCGCGGGCCGCTTCCAGCGCGTTCCGGCGGTTTGGTTCTACGGCGCGACGCTGTCAGCGATGCATTTTGCCCGCGTGCTGGCTGATGCCCAGGGGAGTCCGGCATGAATACGCGTCTCTCGCCGTTAGCTATTATCCTGCTGGCCGGGCTGCTGGGCGTCGCCTTCGCGCTGAGCATCGTCAACCTCAATGTCGCCTTGCCCTATGCGCAGTGGCGGCAGGCGCTGTGGCAGCCGGATGTCGATGATATCGCCCAAATGCTGTTTCATTACAGTTTGTTACCGAGACTGGCTGTTGCGCTGCTGGTGGGCGCCGGGCTGGGACTGGTTGGCGTCCTGTTCCAGCAGGTGCTGCGTAATCCGCTGGCGGAACCGACCACTCTTGGCGTCGCCACCGGCGCGCAGCTGGGGATAACGGTCACCACGTTATGGGCTATTCCCGGCGTGCTGGCGTCGCAATTCGCCGCGCTGGCCGGGGCCTGTCTGGTGGGCGCGCTGGTGTTTGGCGTCTCGTGGGGCAAGCGCCTGTCGCCGGTAACGCTGATCCTGGCGGGGCTGGTGGTCAGCCTTTACTGTGGCGCGCTTAACCAGCTGATGGTGATTTTCCATCACGACCAGCTGCAAAGCATGTTCCTGTGGAGCACCGGGACGCTGACGCAGACCGACTGGAGCGTGGCGCAGCGCCTGTGGCCGCAGCTGCTTGGCGGGGCAATACTCACCTTGCTGCTGCTGCGGCCGCTGACCCTGATGGGGCTCGATGACGGGGTGGCGCGTAACCTCGGGCTGGCGCTGTCCCTGGCGCGCCTCGGCGCCCTGACGCTGGCGATCGTCATCAGCGCGCTGCTGGTGAACGCGGTAGGGATTATCGGCTTTATCGGCCTGTTCGCGCCGCTGCTGGCGAAAATGCTTGGCGCCCGTCGGCTGCTGGCGCGGCTGCTGCTGGCGGCGCTGATCGGCGCGCTGCTCCTGTGGCTTTCCGATCAGGTGATCCTCTGGCTGAGCCGGGTATGGCGGGAAGTCTCCACCGGCTCGGTCACCGCCCTGATTGGCGCGCCGCTGCTGCTGTGGCTGCTGCCGCGGTTGCGCAGCATCAGCGCCCCGGTGATGAACGGCGGCGATAATGTGCAGCCTGAGCGCTATCATGTGCAATGGTTTGTTCTCGCAGGCGTCGCGTTGCTGCTGCTGGCGGTGAGCGTGGCGCTGGCCTTTGGTCGCGATGCCCACGGCTGGCTGTGGGCCCACGGCGATCTGCTGGAGCAACTGCTGCCCTGGCGCTGGCCGCGGGTGCTGTCGGCGCTGTTCGCCGGGGTCATGCTGGCGGTCGCCGGCTGTATTATCCAGCGCCTGACCGGCAACCCGATGGCCAGCCCGGAAGTGCTGGGCATCAGCTCCGGCGCGGCTTTTGGCGTGGTGCTGATGCTGTTCTTCGTGCCTGGCGACGCCTTTGGCTGGCTGCTGCCGGCCGGCAGCCTTGGCGCGGCGGCCACCTTGCTGATCATTATGCTTGCCGCCGGGCGCGGCGGCTTCTCGCCGCATCGGATGCTGCTGGCGGGGATGGCGCTGAGCACCGCCTTCACTATGCTGCTGATGATGCTGCAGGCCAGCGGCGATCCGCGTATGGCGCAGATCCTGACGTGGATCTCGGGGTCGACATATAGCGCGACGCCGGAGAGGGTGGTGCGTAGCGGCGCGGTAATGCTGGCGCTGCTGGCGCTGGCGCCGCTCTGTCGTCGCTGGTTAACCATCCTGCCGCTGGGCGGGGAGGCGGCGCGAGCGGTGGGCATGGCGCTGACGTCATCGCGGATTGTTCTGCTGCTGCTGGCGGCCTGCCTGACGGCGGCGGCGACGCTGACCATCGGCCCGCTGAGCTTTGTCGGGCTGATGGCGCCGCATATCGCGCGGATGATGGGCTTCCGGCGAACCCTACCGCATATGGTGATCTCCGGGCTGACTGGCGGGCTGCTGCTGGTCTTCGCCGACTGGTGCGGACGGATGATGATGTTCCCGTATCAGATCCCGGCGGGGCTACTGTCGACCTTTATCGGCGCGCCTTACTTTATTTATTTGTTGAGAAAGCAGAGTCGCTAACGGTCCTGGATGGCTTCAACATCCCCGGTGGCGCTATCGCTTACCGGGGCTACAGCGCTGTGCGATTTGGTAGCCCGGATAAGGCGCAATGCGCCTCCTCCGGGAAAATCCCTGCGCCACCAGGCATTCAAGCACCTTACAGCTTGGCAAATACCCGACGCGCGGCGTCGATGGTGTTGTCGATATCTTCTTCGCTGTGGGCCACGGACATAAAGCCGGCCTCAAACGCTGACGGCGCCAGGTACACGCCTTCCTCCAGCATCAGATGGAAGAAGCGCTTGAATCGTTCAACGTCGCACTTCACCACGTCCTGATAGCAGGTGACGGTTTCGGCATCGGTAAAGAAGATGCCGAACATGCCGCCGACGTTATTGACCACCAGCGGGATCCCGGCGTCACGCGCCGCATCCAGCAGGCCTTGCGCCAGCTGGTTAGTCAGTTCAGTCAGGGTTTCATGGACCCCCGGCTGCGCCACTTCGTTCAGGCAGGCGAAGCCAGCCGCCATGGCGATCGGGTTGCCGGATAGGGTGCCCGCCTGATAGACCGGACCGGTGGGCGCCAGGGCGTCCATCACCTCACGGCGGCCGCCGAAGGCGCCTACCGGCATCCCGCCGCCGATGATTTTCCCCAGACAGGTCAGATCCGGCTCCACGCCGTAGTAAGCCTGAGCGCCTGCCAGCGCCACGCGGAAGCCGGTCATCACTTCGTCGATAATCAGCAGGGCGCCAAATTCGTCGCACAGGGCGCGCAGGCCCGGCAGGAATTCCGGCTGCGGCGGAATGCAGTTCATATTTCCGGCCACCGGCTCGACGATGATGCAGGCGATCTCCTGCGGATACTGCTCGAACGCCGCGCGCACCGAGGCGAGGTCGTTATAAGTGCAGGTCAGGGTATGTTTGGCGAAATCGGCCGGGACGCCCGGCGAGTTCGGCTGGCCGAGGGTCAACGCGCCGGAACCGGCTTTCACCAGCAGGCAGTCGGCATGGCCGTGGTAGCAGCCTTCGAACTTAATGATTTTGTCGCGACCGGTGAAGCCGCGCGCCAGGCGAATGGCGCTCATGGTGGCTTCGGTACCGGAGTTCACCATCCGCACCATATCCATGGTCGGCACCAGCTCGGTCACCAGGGCCGCCATTTTCACTTCCATTTCGGTCGGCGCGCCAAAGCTCAGGCCGCGGGATGCCGCCTCGATCACCGCATTGCGGATAGCCGGGTGGTTGTGGCCCAGCACCATCGGACCCCAGGAACCGACATAATCGATATAGGCTTTCCCATCCACGTCATAGAGGTAAGCGCCATCCGCGCGTTCGATAAACAGCGGTGTGCCGCCGACGCCGGTGAAAGCGCGCACCGGCGAGTTAACGCCGCCGGGGATCAGTTCGCGCGCAGCGTGATACAGATTTTCAGATTTGCTCATGGCCAGGGTCCTGGTTCGTGAAAAATGTTTTATCGGCTATTCTAAGTTATTCCAGGATGGTTATGAAAGTTTTGCCCAATTGAAACAATGTGCCGCAAGGGCATTTTTTTGACGACGCAGCGCGCCGGGGCGGCTAAAATGCCGCTCTCTTCATTTGTATTACCAATAATTGATAACGGCATGAAAGCAGAAACTCCCTCTTTTGAAGCACATCAGTTTGTGCGGGTGCGTCGCGGCGATGCGGTGCGCCGTCTGATTCAACGCGATAAAACGCCGCTGGCGGTGCTGTTTATGGCGGCAGTGGTCGGCACGCTGGCGGGGCTAGTGGGCGTCGCCTTTGAAAAGAGCGTGAACTGGGTGCAGAACCAGCGGATCGGCGCGCTGGCGCAGGTGGCGGACCACTGGTATCTGGTCTGGCCGCTGGCGTTTATCCTGTCGGCGCTGCTGGCGATGGTCGGCTATTTTCTGGTGCGTCGCTTTGCGCCGGAGGCCGGCGGCTCCGGGATTCCGGAAATTGAGGGCGCGCTGGAGGAGCTGCGGCCGGTGCGCTGGTGGCGCGTGCTGCCGGTGAAATTCGTTGGCGGCATGGGGACCCTTGGCGCCGGGATGGTGCTGGGTCGTGAAGGACCGATGGTACAGCTTGGCGGCAACATTGGGCGCATGGTGCTGGACGTTTTCCGCATGCGCAGTCCGGAAGCGCGGCATACGCTGTTGGCGACCGGTGCGGCGTCGGGGCTTTCGGCGGCCTTTAATGCGCCGCTGGCCGGTATTCTGTTTATCATCGAAGAGATGCGCCCGCAGTTCCGCTACAACCTGATCTCCATTAAAGCAGTGTTTACCGGCGTGATCATGTCGAGCATTGTGTTTCGCATTTTCAACGGCGAAGCGGCGATCATTGAGGTGGGTAAACTAAGCAACGCCCCGGTAAATACCCTATGGCTGTATCTGGTGCTGGGCATGCTGTTTGGCTGCTTTGGCCCGCTGTTTAATTTTCTGGTGCTGCGCACTCAGGATCTGTTCCAGCGCATCCACGGCGGCAACATCAAAAAATGGGTGTTGATTGGCGGATTAATCGGCGGGCTCTGCGGTCTGCTGGGGCTGATGCAGCCCTCCGCGGTGGGTGGTGGCTTTAACTTGATCCCTATCGCCGCTGCCGGTAACTTCTCCGTCGGACTGCTGCTGTTTATCTTTATCGCCCGCGTGGTGACCACGCTGATCTGCTTCTCTTCCGGCGCGCCAGGGGGCATTTTCGCGCCTATGTTGGCGCTCGGCACGCTGCTGGGCACGGCGTTCGGCATGGCGGCTATTCCGCTGTTTCCGGCCTACCATCTCGATGCCGGCACCTTCGCGATTGCCGGTATGGGGGCGCTGCTCGCCGCCTCGGTGCGTGCGCCGCTGACCGGGATCGTGCTGGTGCTTGAGATGACCGATAACTATCAGCTCATTTTGCCAATGATTATTACCTGCCTTGGCGCAACACTACTGGCGCAATTCCTCGGCGGTAAGCCTTTGTATTCGACCATTCTGCAGCGTACTCTGGCGAAGCAGGAAGCCGAGCAGGCGGCAAAAGCGCAGCAGGCTCCCCGGGAGAATACTTGAACGATTTACCAGGGTATTAGATAATGGCTCAAAAGGTCCGGTTATTCTTTAACCGGCCGGAAGTATCAATGGGAGCAGAAAATGAGTGATGACGTAGCGTTGCCGCTGGAGTTTACCGAAGCCGCAGCCAATAAAGTAAAACACCTGATTGCGGATGAAGATAATCCGAACCTGAAACTGCGCGTGTATATCACCGGCGGCGGTTGCAGTGGTTTCCAGTATGGCTTCACCTTTGACGATCAGGTGAACGAAGGGGATATGACCATTGAGAAACAGGGCGTCGGCCTGGTGGTTGACCCGATGAGCCTGCAGTATCTGGTCGGCGGCTCGGTCGACTATACCGAAGGGCTGGAAGGTTCGCGCTTTATCGTGACCAATCCGAACGCGAAAAGCACCTGCGGCTGCGGCTCCTCGTTCAGCGTTTAAAGCGAGTTCTCCCCCAGCGGGAGGGAGCAAACCCTAAAAACGGTAACCTTAAGGTTACCGTTTTGCTTTTATTACCGACCGTTATCGTCCAGGGCAAACGTCGGCAGCTTCAGATGCCAGCGAATAGCCGCCAGACGAATTACCAGGGTGACCACCATCCCCATCATTGCCGAATTCTCCAGCGGGAGATGAAAGGTGTCGTGTGCCGTGGCGTGGACAATACCGCCGACGATACAGGCGGTGGCGTAGATTTCGGTACGCAGAATCATAGGAATTTCCCGCGCCAGCACGTCGCGAATAATCCCGCCGCCGACGCCGGTCACCACCCCCATGCACACCGCGACCAGCGGGCCGCTGCCAGCGAGAAAAGCTTTATTGACGCCAATGCCGACAAACACCGCCAGACCGACGGCATCAAGAACGGGCAGGATCCATTTCGGCAGCCGGCGAGGCTGGCGGACCAGCAGGATGGTCAGCATGCTGGTGACCATCGCCACCACCAGATCGGTGGGATCTTTGACCCAGAATACCGGGCCATTCGCCAGCGCCATGTCGCGGATGGTCCCGCCGCCTACCGCCGTCACTACCCCTAACACCAGCACGCCGAATGGGTCCATACGCAGTTTTCCGGCCAGCAGTACGCCGGAGATCGCGAAGACAGCTGTGCCAATAATATCCAGCCAATAGACAAGCATCGTTGATTCCCACTGAACATCCGGTGTGCCGGATGATTATTTTACCTGGTCAAGCGCCGCACAAAGTTGTTTGGCGGCGAGGATAATACGTGGGCCGGCGCGTTCAAACCAGTCGCTGTGTAACGCAATCAACGAAATGGTGAGCTGATGTTGCCAAAAGCGCTGCGCTTCGGCAATGCGGCTGGCATCCCCGGTCACCACGATCGCCTGCGGCTGGCGGGCCAGCACCTGTTCGCGGCTCACCTGCGGCCAGGGAACGCGGCTGGTGGCGAAGATATTCTCGCCGCCGCAAAGCCTTAGCACCTGATCCTGAATCGAACCGGGGCCGCTGGTGAACAGCGGTGCGGAGCCGAACTGCAGGAAGACGCGTTTCTTCGGCGCGTTGGCATAGCGCGCTTTCAACGCATCGTATTCCTGCTGCATCGCCTGCGCCGCCTGCTGCGCTTTTTCCGGCTGCGGGCTCCACTGCGCCAGCTCACGCAGGGTAGCGATGATCTCTTCTATGGTCGAGGTCTGTACCCACAGGACATGAATACCCAGAGACTGCAGCTGGTTAACCTGGCGTTCGGCATTGCCCCCGCGCCAGGCCAGCACCACGTCTGGCTTGAGCGCCACGATGCGTTCCAGGTTCATTCCCTGCCAGCTGGCAACCTGTTCGATCGTTTTGGCCTGCGAAGGATAATCGGAATAGCTGCTGACGCCGACCGGCGTGATCCCGGCGGCAAAGGCCAGTTCGGTATTGGCGGGGGAGAGGGTGATCACCCGCGGCGCGGCCAGCAGCCACGCCGGGGCGAGTAACAGCAGCGCGGCAAGCGCGAAGGATAGCGACTTAGCCACGTGCCAGGTTCTGTACCAGATTCTCCACCATCAGGGTGGACTGTCTGGCGGCGACCGCAAGGAACTCCTCAAAGCTGAGGTGGGACTGCTGGTCGGCCACGTCGGAAATAGCGCGAACTACCACGAAGGGAACCTTAAAGTTATGGCAGACGTGGGCGATGGCGGTCGCTTCCATTTCCACGGCGATCGCCTGCGGGAAATTATGGCGGATCTTCGCCAGACCGACAGAGCCGTTAATGAAGGCATCCCCGCTAACGATGAGGCCGCGAACGGCGTTGAGATCTAACGCTTTAATGCAGCTCTCTGCGGCGGCCACCAGTTTTTCATCCGCCTTAAAACCCGCCGGGCAGCCAGGGAGCTGGCCGTATTCATAGCCGAAGGCGGTGACGTCGGCGTCGTGGTAGCGCGCTTCATCGGAGACGACGATATCGCCGACCTTCAGCGTCGACGCCAGGCCGCCGGCAGAACCGGTATTAATGATCACGTCAGGCTGGCAGCGCTCCAGCAGCAGGGTCGCGCCCATCGCCGCCGCTACTTTTCCGATACCAGACTTCAGCAGAGCGACGTCAACGCCGTGAAGTTGGCCGGTATAGATTTCGCTTCCGCCAATGGTGATGGTCTGGCGGTTTTCGATTTTGTCGCGCAGAAGGGTAACTTCCTCTTCCATAGCGCCAATAATGCCAATTTTCATAGATTTACTCGCGATGTGTCAGGTTTAGTTGCATAGTCTATCATGCGCTTAAGGGGAAGCGTATTGCTCGCGCGGGAGAGGCTATGGCAAAGATTGATTTTCGCAACAAGATAAACTGGCGTCGACGCTTCCGTTCGCCGCCGCGGGTGGAGACGGAGCGCGACATCCTGCGGATCTTTGAAAGCGATCGGGGACGGATCGTCAACTCGCCGGCAATCCGCCGCCTGCAGCAAAAAACTCAGGTCTTCCCGCTCGAGCGCAACGCGGCGGTGCGCACTCGCCTGACCCACTCGCTGGAGGTGCAGCAGGTGGGGCGCTATATCGCCAAAGAGGTGCTGAGCCGGCTGAAAGAGCAGAGGCTGCTGGAAGAGTATGGCCTGGAAGAGCTGACCGGGCCATTCGAGAGCGTGGTGGAGATGGCCTGCCTGATGCACGATATCGGCAATCCCCCGTTTGGCCATTTTGGCGAAGCGGCGATTAACGACTGGTTCCGTCAGCGCCTGGCGCCCGGCGATGCGCTCGGGCAGCCGCTGATCGACGATCGCTGCGAAGTGCAGGCCTTACGCCTGCATGACGGAGAGACATCGCTTAATGCGCTGCGCCGTAAAGTGCGCCAGGATCTCTGCAGCTTTGAGGGCAACGCGCAGGGCATTCGTCTGGTCCATACGCTAATGCGTATGAACCTGACCTGGGCGCAGGTGGGATGTATCCTGAAATATACTCGTCCGGCGTGGTGGTCTGAGGAGACGCCGGCCAGCCACAGTTATTTAATGAAGAAACCTGGCTATTATTTAGCCGAAGAAGAGTATGTCGCGCGTTTGCGTAAAGAACTGGATCTCGCGCCTTACAATCGGTTTCCATTAACCTGGATTATGGAGGCTGCGGATGACATCTCATATTGCGTCGCGGATCTCGAGGACGCGGTGGAAAAACGTATTTTTAGCGCAGACCAGCTCTATCAGCATCTTTACGACGCCTGGGGCAGTCATGAAAAAGGCTCGTTATTTTCGCAGGTAGTAGAAAATGCCTGGGAGAAATCGCGAGCCAATTATCTGAAGCAGAGCGCGGAAGATCAGTTTTTTATGTATTTGCGGGTGAATACGCTGAATAAGCTGGTGCCCTACGCGGCGCGCCGATTTATTGACAACCTGCCGGCAATCTTCACGGGGGACTTTAATCATGCGTTGCTGGAGGACGACAGCGATTGCAGTCAGCTACTGGAGCTCTATAAAAATGTGGCGATGAAACAGGTCTTTAGCCATCCGGATGTTGAGCAGCTGGAATTGCAGGGCTACCGGGTGATCAGCGGCCTGTTGGATATCTATCAGCCGCTGCTGAAATTATCGCTGGAGGATTTCAGCGAATTAGTAGCGCAGGAGCGGGTACGACGTTTACCCATTGCCTCCCGGCTGTATCAGAAACTTTCGACCCGTCACCGGCTGGCCTATGTTGAAGCGGTAAATAAACTGGCGCGTACGGCGCCCGAATTTGCGCTGATGGAATACTATTATCGCTGCCGTCTGATTCAGGACTATATCAGCGGGATGACGGATTTGTATGCGTGGGATGAATATCGGCGACTCATGGCGGTGGAATAGGCTGGAGTTTTGTAAAGATGGACAATAAATTTTTACTTTTTCCAGAAACTTAATTCCGGAACTTAGCGTTATAAAATGACTCTGATAGTCACGTACACAGCAACTTTCGTTACCTGATATTGAGATTGAAACTGATGAAAAAAACCACGTTAGCAATGAGTGCACTGGCTCTGAGTTTAGGTCTGGCGTTGTCCCCGCTCTCTGCGAGCGCGGCAGAAACGGCATCTTCGGCCACTAATGCACAGCAGATGCCAAGCCTGGCCCCGATGCTGGAGAAGGTGATGCCGTCGGTGGTGAGCATTAACGTTGAAGGTAGCACCACCGTTAATACCCCACGGATGCCACGTAACTTCCAGCAGTTCTTTGGCGATAATTCGCCGTTCTGCCAGGATGGTTCTCCTTTCCAGAGTTCGCCGTTTTGCCAGGGCGGCGGACAGGGCGGTCAGCCTGACGGCGGCCAGCAGCAGAAATTTATGGCGCTGGGCTCCGGCGTCATCATTGATGCCGCCAAAGGGTATGTGGTGACCAACAACCACGTCGTGGACAACGCCACCACGATTAAGGTTCAGCTGAGCGATGGCCGTAGGTTTGATGCTAAAGTCGTCGGCAAAGATCCGCGCTCTGATATCGCGCTGATTCAGATTCAGGATCCAAAAAACCTGACGGCGATTAAGCTTGCCGACTCCGATGCGCTGCGCGTCGGTGATTACACCGTGGCTATCGGCAACCCGTTCGGTCTGGGCGAAACCGTGACCTCCGGGATTGTCTCCGCGCTGGGCCGTAGCGGCCTCAACGTGGAAAACTACGAAAACTTTATCCAGACCGATGCGGCGATTAACCGCGGGAACTCCGGCGGTGCGCTGGTGAACCTCAACGGCGAGCTGATCGGTATCAACACCGCCATTCTGGCGCCGGACGGCGGCAACATCGGTATCGGTTTTGCTATCCCGAGCAACATGGTGAAAAACCTGACCGAGCAGATGGTGAAATATGGCCAGGTGAAACGCGGTGAGCTCGGCATTATGGGCACCGAACTGAACTCTGAGCTGGCGAAAGCGATGAAAGTCGATGCCCAGCGCGGGGCCTTCGTCAGCCAGGTAATGCCAGGTTCGGCGGCCGCGAAAGCGGGCATTAAAGCCGGCGATGTCATCACCTCCCTCAACGGGAAAGCGATCAGCAGCTTCGCCGCGCTGCGTGCCCAGGTCGGCACCATGCCTATCGGCAGCAAAGTTGAGCTTGGTCTGCTGCGCGACGGCAAACCGGTGACCGTGACCGTCGAACTGCAGCAGAGCAACCAGACCCAGGTTGACTCCAGCACCATCTTCAACGGGATTGAAGGGGCGGAAATGAGCAATAAGGGTCAGGATAAGGGCGTGGTGGTCAATAATGTGAAAGCCGGTACCCCGGCGGCACAGATTGGCCTCAAGAAAGGCGACGTCATCGTCGGGGCGAATCAGCAGCCGGTGAAAAACATCGCCGATCTGCGGAAAATCTTCGACGCCAAACCGTCCGTACTGGCGCTGAACATTCAGCGCGGCGACGCCTCTATCTATCTGCTGTTGCAGTAACCGCCAGCGCTCGCTTCCCAGCCCCTTCCCTCGCCGAGGGCAGGGGCTTTTTTCGTTCTGTGACCGCCCCCACAACTCCACATATCTCACCCCGGCTTAGTGCAAATGCACAATGCAGCGCGACGATGACTCTTTTATGCTGGTGCCCAGCAAAGGGGAGGACTACATGGCTGGCTGGCATCTTGATACCAAAATGGCGCAGGATATTGTGGCGCGGACCATGCGCATCATCGATACCAATATCAACGTGATGGATGCCCGCGGGCGGATCATCGGCAGCGGCGATCGGGAAAGGATTGGTGAATTGCACGAAGGCGCGCTGCTGGTCCTCTCCCAGGGGCGGGTGGTGGATATCGACGACGCGGTCGCTCGCCATCTGCACGGGGTTCGCCAGGGGATTAACCTGCCGCTGCGCCTGGAGGGGGAGATCGTCGGGGTGATCGGCCTGACCGGCGAGCCGGAGTCGCTGCGAAAATATGGCGAGCTGGTGTGCATGACAGCAGAGATGATGCTGGAGCAGTCGCGGCTGATGCATCTCCTGGCCCAGGACAGCCGTCTGCGCGAAGAGCTGGTGATGAACCTGATTCAGGCGGAAGAGCATACCCCGGCGCTGAACGAATGGGCTCAGCGTTTAGGCATCGATCTCAATCAGCCGCGCGTGGTGGCGATGATTGAGGTAGACAGCGGTCAGCTCGGCGTGGACAGCGCGATGGCGGAACTGCAACAGTTACAGAACGCGCTGACCACCCCCGATCGCAATAATCTGGTGGCCATTGTCTCGCTCACGGAAATGGTGGTGCTGAAACCGGCGCTGAACAGCTTTGGCCGCTGGGACGCTGACGATCACGTCCGGCGCGTCGAGCAGCTTATCGCCAGGATGAAAGAGAATGGCCAGCTGCGCTTTCGCGTGGCGCTGGGCAATTTCTTCACCGGCCCAGGAAGTATCGCCCGCTCTTACCGTACCGCACGGACGACGATGATGGTTGGCAAGCAGCGGATGCCGGAGAGCCGCAGTTATTTCTATCAGGATCTAATGCTGCCGGTGCTGCTTGACAGCCTGCGCGGCGGCTGGCAGGCCAATGAGCTGGCCCGTCCGCTGGCGCGTTTGAAGGCCATGGACAACAACGGGCTGCTGCGGCGGACGCTGCAGGCGTGGTTTCGCCATAACGTGCAGCCGCTGGCGACGTCAAAGGCGCTGTTTATTCATCGCAATACGCTGGAGTACCGGTTGAACCGTATCTCGGAGCTGACCGGCCTGGATCTCGGTAGCTTTGACGACAGGCTGCTGCTGTATATCGCGCTGCAGCTGGACGAACAACGCTAAGACGTGGAGGCAAAAAAATGCCGGGCAGCGACGCGCCATACCCGGCCTGGACGATGCATGCTGTCTGGAGTGGATAGAGACCACCAGCCCGGCCAGGCAACGCGCCGCCGGGATGCTCTTACTTACGGGTGAGCTTTTCCAGATCGGCTTCGATTTCGCTGATCTTATTGGTGACCACGCTTTCCAGATGGCGTAAATCGTCGAGGATTTTACGCTTGAGATCGATTTCAGTGCGATCGCGCTGGCAGATCTGATCCAGCTCGTCGATAACGTAGCGCAGATTGGGGCTGATCTCCTGGACCTCTTTGTAGCCCTGGCCGACGCCGTCGGCGACGACGGTTTTGCGCTGACGCGGATATTTGAACTTCACGCTCTTGGCGAAGAATTCGCCTTTGTCTTTCTGAAAATAGATTTTCAGAATGTCGTTGTTAGCTTCCTGCCGCAGGCTATAGCGATCGATCTCATCAGGGTTGGTAATGCCAAGACTTTTCAGATTATCGTACATAACGGTACCTTTGATAGCATCATAACCATTGAATAATTAACGAAAAAATCCATTTTCGCCAGCATCAAATATAAAAAAAGCGGGATATCTCCCGCTTTTTATTTGCTTTAGTCGATGGTGCGCAGCAGTTCGTTAATGCCGACCTTGCCGCGGGTTTTGGCATCGACTTTCTTCACTATCACCGCGCAGTACAGGCTGTATTTACCATCTTTCGACGGCAGGTTGCCTGAGACCACCACCGAGCCAGCCGGTACGCGGCCGTAGAAGACTTCGCCGGTTTCGCGATCGTAGATTTTGGTGCTCTGACCGAGGTAAACGCCCATGGAGATGACGGAGCCTTCTTCGACAATCACCCCTTCAACCACTTCAGAGCGCGCGCCGATGAAGCAGTTATCTTCGATGATGGTCGGGTTCGCCTGCAGCGGCTCCAGTACGCCACCGATACCGACACCGCCGGACAGATGCACGTTTTTACCGATCTGCGCGCAGGAGCCGACGGTGGCCCAGGTATCAACCATGGTGCCTTCGTCAACGTAGGCGCCGATGTTAACGTAGGACGGCATCAGCACAGTGTTGCGGGCGATGAACGCGCCCTGGCGCACGGCGGCCGGCGGCACCACGCGGAAACCTTCTTTCTGGAAACGCGCTTCGTCGTAGTCAGCGAATTTCATCGGCACTTTATCGAAGTAGCGGCTTTCCGCACCATCGATAACCTGGTTATCGTTAATACGGAAAGAGAGCAGTACCGCCTTCTTCAGCCACTGATGCGTCACCCACTGACCGTCGATCTTCTCAGCGACGCGCAGCGCGCCGGAATCAAGAAGGGCGATAACCTGGTTAACCGCTTCGCGGGTCACGGTATCCACATTAGCCGGCGTAATGTCGGCGCGACGCTCGAAAGCGGACTCAATAACGTTCTGTAACTGCTGCATTGTTTCTTTCCATTCACTAAAAAAAATACGTCACCCTTTATCGTTTGGATTGAGGGCCGCTGTCAACCGTTGTTGCACTTCTTGTTGCAGCTCATTATTAAGGGCACGCCGGTCGGCGGTGGCGATTATAAATAAATCTTCTACTCGCTCACCAATTGTCGTAATTCGCGCCCCGTGAAGCGATATCCCGAGGTCGGCGAACACCTGCCCAACGCGGGCGAGCAGCCCGGGCTGGTCGAGCGCTATCAGCTCCAGAAACGATTTTCGGTCGGTATGGGTCGGCAGGAAATTCACCTCGGTGTCCACGGAAAAATGGCGTAGCTTTGCCGCCTGACGACGCGGGGCCGGAGGCTGCCAGCTGCGCTGAGTGATGGTCTGCTCCAGCCCCTGGCGGATCGCCTCGTGGCGGTCGGCGGAAAGGGGGCTGCCGTCGGGCTCAAGGACGATAAAGGTATCCATCGCCATACCGTCGCGGGTGGTGAAGATCTGCGCGTCGTGGACGCTGAGGTTGCGACGGTCAAGTTCGCCACACACCGCGGCGAACAGGTAAGGGCGATCCGGGCTCCAGATAAAAATCTCCGTACCGCCGCGGGTGGCCTGCGAGCTCAGCAGGATCATCGGTTTATTCAGATCGTGGCGCAGCAGGTTGCGGGCGTGCCAGGCGAGCTGCGTCGGCGTATGTCGCACGAAATAGTTGGCGCGGCAGCGGTTCCAGATCTGATGCAGCGCCTCTTCATTAATATTGTCCATCCGCAGCAGGGCCAGCGCCTGCAGCTGATGGTGACGCACTCGTTCGCGCATGTCCGGGGTGCTTTGCATGCCGCGACGCAGCTGCTTCTCGGTGGCGAAATAGAGTTCACGCAGCAGGCTCTGCTTCCAGCTGTTCCACAAGGTTTCGTTGGTGGCGCAGATATCGGCGACGGTCAGACACACCAGATAGCGCAGACGATTTTCCGTTTGCACCTCCTCGGCGAACTGCTTAATCACCTCCGGATCCTGAATATCGCGCCGCTGGGCGGTGACCGACATCAGCAGGTGGTGACGCACCAGCCAGGCGACCAGCTGCGTTTCGCGCGAGTTCAGCCCGTGCAGCTCGGCAAACTTCAGCACATCCTGCGCGCCGAGGATCGAGTGGTCGCCGCCGCGCCCTTTGGCGATGTCGTGGAACAGGGCGGCAATTAAGATCAGCTCCGGGTGCGTTAAGCGCGGCCACAGCTCCACGCACAGCGGGTGGCGGCTGCGGGTTTCTTCTTTGGCAAAGCTTTCCAGCTTGAGCATCACCCGGACGGTGTGTTCATCGACGGTGTAGGCGTGAAACAGGTCGAACTGCATCTGGCCGACGATATGCGACCACTGCGGCATATAGGCCCACAGTACGCTGTGGCGATGCATCGGCAGCAGCCCGCGACTTACCGCTCCCTGATGGCGCAGCATACTAAGAAAGAGCGTGCGCGCCTCCGGGATATAGCACAGCGGCTGGGTGAGATGACGGCGGGCGTGGCGCAGATGGCGCAACGTCGTTGAGTAGATGCCGGTGATGGTGCTGTTGCGCACCATGATATAAAACATGCGCAGAATGGCCTGCGGTTCGCGAATAAACAGCGTGTCGTCACGCAGATCGATAAGGGTGCCGCGCAGCTGGAAATCATCATCGATCGGGCGTGGTTTTTCATCCTCGGTCAGGGCGAGGATAGCCTCCTCAAACAGCTGAAGCAGCATCTGATTCAGCTCGCTCACCCGGCGGGTAACGCGGAAGAAGTCCTTCATCATATGCTCAATCGGCTGGTTGCCGTCGCCTTCATAGCCTAGCCGGCGGGCCACGCTGAGCTGGCGGTCGAAAAGCAGACGGTTGTCATAGCGCGTGAGTTCGAGATGCAGCGCGAAACGGATGCGCCACAGCTGATGCAGACACTCATTGAGTTCATTGCGCTCGGCTTCGGTCAGAAAGCCGAAGCCGACCATCTCATCCATTGAGGTGGCGCCGAAATGGCGGCGAGCCACCCACTGTAGCGTATGGATATCGCGCAAGCCGCCGGGGCTGCTTTTCACGTCCGGCTCGAGGTTATAGCTGGTGCCATGATAGCGCTGATGACGGACGTTCTGCTCTTCGACCTTGGCGGCGAAGAACTTTTCCGATGGCCAGAAGCCGTCGCTAAAAATATGTTTTTGCAGTTCAAGGAACAGCGCGACGTCGCCGATCAGCAGGCGCGATTCGATTAAGTTGGTGGCAACGGTCAGATCCGAGAGACCTTCCAGCAGGCACTCTTCGAGGGTGCGTACGCTGTGGCCCACCTCCAGCTTGACGTCCCACAGCAGGGTGAGCAGTTCGCCGACTTTTTGCGCCTGGTCGTCCGGCAGTTTTTTACGACTGAGGATCAGCAGATCGACGTCTGAGAGCGGGTGCAGTTCGCCACGGCCATAGCCGCCGACGGCGACCAGCGCCAGGTCGCTGACGGATTCAAAACCGCAGGCGATCCATAATCGCTGCAGCAACTGGTCGATAAATTCGGTGCGCGCCGCGATGAGCTGCTCCGCGACGATGCCGGAGTCAAACGCCTCGCCCAGCCAGTGCTGGAAGGTATCGATGTGCGCCTTGATTGCGGCACAGTTCAGATCGCCCTGGGGCCAACTCACCGGGTGTTCCGGCGGGACGGGCAGGAGAGGGGAGGCTGTGTCAGGTAATGAGTTGCTCATCGCGTCACCATAAGAAAAAACTATCTAATAAAAAAGCCGGCGGGCGCCGGCTTTTCATCATTCATCGTGCGAGATTATCGCCGGGATGGTGTCATCCTTGCGTAGCGTCAGAATTTCGCAGCCGTTGTCTGTCACCACAATAGTATGCTCGTACTGCGCAGACAAGCTCCGGTCTTTGGTTTTCACCGTCCAGCCGTCTTTCATGCTGCGGATCTCTTTTTTACCGGCGTTGACCATCGGCTCGATGGTGAAGGTCATGCCTGGTTTGAGTACGACGTTGGTCTCCGGCGAATCGTAGTGCAGTACCTGAGGCTCTTCATGGAAGCCGCGGCCGATGCCGTGGCCACAGTACTCGCGAACCACTGAGAAACCTTCGGCTTCCACAAATTTCTGGATCGCCGCGCCGATGGTGCGCAGGTTGATGCCTGGCTTCACCATTCTCAGCGCCAGGTACAGGCTTTCCTGAGTGATGCGGCACAGGCGCTCGCCGAGAATCGTCGGTTTGCCGACGATAAACATTTTGGAGGTATCGCCATGGAAATCATCTTTAATGACGGTCACGTCGATATTCACGATATCGCCATCTTTCAGCAGCTTGCCGTCATCAGGGATACCGTGACAGACCACTTCATTGACCGAAATGCAGACGGATTTCGGATAGCCGTGATAGCCGAGGCAGGCGGAAATGGCCTTCTGCTCGTTAACGATATAGTCGTTACAGATGCGGTCCAGTTCGCCGGTGCTGACGCCCGGTTTGACGTAGGGTTCGATCATTTCCAGCACTTCGGCGGCCAGACGGCCGGCAACGCGCATTTTTTCGATGTCTTCAGATGTCTTAATAGAGATAGCCATGGAGTATGTCCAGCAGTGTCGATATTTTCGACAATAATAGAGTAAGTCCTGTCAATGGTAACAGTCCGGGCAGGCTGGTGCCAAACTGAGAATCATTAACAGCACGCGACGTCAACAAGAGTTGGTGTCTGGATGGATTTTGTGGTATAAAGCGCGCCGGACTTCCGTTCCATCTCAGATACACAAGGATGGACGTAAGCGACATAGCTCACTTTGTGTAATAACACACACGTATCGGCACATATTCCGGGGTGCCCTTCGGGGTCGGTAATATGGGATACGTGGAGGCATAACCCCAATTTAATCTATAGAGGTTTTAAACATGGCAACTGTTTCCATGCGCGACATGCTCAAGGCTGGTGTTCACTTCGGTCACCAGACCCGTTACTGGAACCCGAAAATGAAGCCTTTCATCTTCGGCGCGCGTAACAAAGTTCACATCATCAACCTTGAGAAAACCGTACCGATGTTCAACGAAGCTCTGGCTGAACTGAATAAGATCGCTGCTCGTAAAGGTAAAATCCTTTTCGTTGGTACTAAGCGCGCTGCAAGCGAAGCGGTAAAAGACGCTGCTCTGAGCTGCGATCAGTTCTTCGTGAACCATCGCTGGCTGGGCGGTATGCTGACTAACTGGAAAACCGTTCGTCAGTCCATCAAACGTCTGAAAGACCTGGAAACTCAGTCCCAGGACGGTACTTTCGACAAGCTGACCAAGAAAGAAGCGCTGATGCGCACTCGTGAGCTGGACAAGCTGGAAAACAGCCTGGGCGGTATCAAAGATATGGGCGGCCTGCCGGACGCACTGTTCGTTATCGACGCTGACCACGAGCACATCGCTATCAAAGAAGCAAACAACCTGGGCATCCCGGTATTTGCTATCGTTGATACCAACTCTGATCCGGACGGCGTAGACTTCGTTATCCCGGGTAACGACGATGCAATCCGCGCAGTAAGCCTGTACCTGGGCGCTGTTGCTGCTACCGTTCGTGAAGGTCGCTCTCAGGACCTGGCTTCTCAGGCGGAAGAAAGCTTCGTAGAAGCTGAATAATAAGGTTTAAGCCCTTATTAGTACCGTGTATGAATAGGGGCCCATTATCGGCCCCTTTTTTCAATTTACGCTGTTTGGCCGTTGGCCGGGCAGTATCCACATCTCCCGAGGATTTTAGAATGGCTGAAATTACCGCTTCCCTGGTAAAAGAGCTGCGCGAACGTACTGGCGCAGGCATGATGGATTGCAAAAAAGCGCTGACTGAAGCGAATGGCGACATCGAGCTGGCAATCGAAAACATGCGTAAATCCGGCGCGATCAAAGCGGCGAAGAAAGCAGGCAACGTGGCTGCTGACGGCGTGATCAAAACCAAAATCGAAGGCAACTACGGTTACATTCTGGAAGTTAACTGCCAGACTGACTTCGTTGCTAAAGATGGTGGTTTCCAGGCATTTGCCGACAAAGTACTGGACGCCGCTGTTGCAGGTAAAATCTCCGACGTTGAAGTTCTGAAAGCGCAGTTCGAAGAAGAACGTGTTGCGCTGGTTGCTAAAATCGGCGAGAACATCAACATCCGTCGTATCGCTGTTCTGGAAGGCGACGTTCTGGGCAGCTACCAGCACGGTGCGCGTATCGGCGTTCTGGTTGCCGCTAAAGGCGCTGACGAAGAGCTGGTTAAGCAGCTGGCAATGCACGTTGCTGCAAGCAAGCCGGAATTCGTTAAGCCGGAAGACGTGTCTGCTGAAGTGGTAGAGAAAGAGTACCAGGTTCAGCTGGACATCGCGATGCAGTCCGGTAAGCCGAAAGAAATCGCAGAGAAAATGGTTGAAGGCCGCATGAAGAAATTCACCGGCGAAGTTTCTCTGACTGGTCAGCCTTTCGTTATGGAGCCGAGCAAATCTGTTGGCCAGCTGCTGAAAGAGCACAACGCTGACGTGACTGGCTTCATCCGCTTTGAAGTGGGCGAAGGCATTGAGAAAGTTGAGACTGACTTTGCAGCAGAAGTTGCTGCGATGTCCAAGCAGTCTTAATTTTTAAAAAAAGGAGCCGCCTGAGGGCGGCTTCTTTTTGCGCCCATTTTGTAAATTCAGCCAACTGCTTATAGTGGCCGCGCTGAAATGCGACATACAATGTCGCCGGAATTATCACATCTCATTCGTTGACAGTCTCAGGAAAGAAACATGGCTACCAATGCAAAACCCGTCTACAAACGTATTCTGCTGAAATTAAGTGGCGAAGCGCTGCAGGGCTCAGAAGGCTTCGGTATTGATGCAAGCATACTTGACCGCATGGCTCAGGAGATCAAAGAGCTGGTTGAGCTGGGTATTCAGGTTGGCGTAGTAATTGGTGGCGGTAACCTGTTCCGTGGTGCTGGTCTGGCGAAAGCGGGTATGAACCGCGTTGTGGGCGACCACATGGGCATGCTGGCAACGGTCATGAACGGCCTCGCAATGCGTGATGCGCTCCACCGCGCCTATGTGAACGCTCGTCTGATGTCCGCCATTCCGCTGAACGGCGTATGCGACAACTACAGCTGGGCAGAGGCGATCAGCCTGCTGCGCAACAACCGCGTAGTGATCCTCTCCGCTGGTACCGGCAACCCGTTCTTTACCACCGATTCCGCAGCCTGCCTGCGCGGTATCGAAATTGAAGCCGATGTGGTGCTGAAAGCCACCAAGGTTGACGGCGTATTCACCGCTGACCCGGCAAAAGATCCTTCTGCCACCATGTACGATCAGCTGACCTACAGCGAAGTTCTGGAAAAAGAGCTGAAAGTCATGGATCTGGCGGCCTTCACCCTGGCGCGTGACCATAAATTACCGATTCGCGTCTTTAACATGAACAAACCTGGCGCCCTGCGTCGCGTGGTGATGGGCGAAAAAGAAGGCACATTGATCACGGAATAATTCCCGTCAGCGCCAAATCCGGGTAATATTCCGCTTTACTTTCGCGGGGATATTGCCCGGTGATTTTCATTAAATCTGACTATACTTAGCTCATTTTCCGACGGGTGCCCCGTCTGGTCTGACTGAGACAAGCTTTCAAGGATTCGTAACGTGATTAGCGATATCAGAAAAGATGCTGAAATCCGCATGGAAAAATGCGTCGAAGCATTCAAAAACCAAATCAGCAAAATTCGCACGGGTCGTGCTTCTCCGAGCCTGCTGGACGGGATTGTTGTTGAATACTACGGTACTCCGACCCCGCTGCGCCAGCTGGCCAGCGTCACCGTCGAAGACTCCCGTACCCTGAAAATCAACGTCTTTGACCGTTCTATGTCCGCGGCCGTTGAAAAAGCGATCATGGCGTCAGACCTCGGTCTGAACCCAAGCTCTGCCGGCAGCGATATTCGTGTTCCGCTGCCGCCGCTGACCGAAGAGCGTCGTAAAGATCTGACCAAGATCGTGCGTGGTGAAGCCGAGCAGGCGCGCGTTGCCGTGCGTAACGTTCGCCGTGACGCCAACGATAAAGTCAAAGCGCTGCTGAAAGAAAAAGAGATCAGCGAAGATGACGATCGCCGTTCTCAGGACGACGTGCAGAAAATGACTGACGCCGCCATCAAAAAAGTTGACGCGGCGCTGGCAGACAAAGAAGCGGAACTGATGCAGTTCTAATGCTCTGCCCTTACTCGGGCCAGACAGGCTCTGGCCTGAGTAAAATCTGAAACGCCGTACAGAAGACTGTACGCTCAATTCTCGGGATTGCGTTGCAACCGCTGGCCTTGTAGCCTTTAGCGCTTAGTTGAAGGCCTAATGCCGCCGTCTCATCCCCGATAGTTGCTGCGTAGGGGCTTGCTGGCGGCGTTTTGCTTTTTATTCTGTTTCCACTCTTCTGGACGTCTCATGAAGCAATTAACCGTTCTCGGTTCGACCGGCTCCATTGGCTGTAGCACGCTGGACGTGGTGCGCCATAACCCTGGTCGCTTTTCCGTCGCCGCGCTGGTCGCGGGGAAAAACGTTGACCGTATGGTTGAACAATGCCTGGAATTTACCCCCCGTTACGCGGTGATGGACGATGCGCAAAGCGCTGAGCGGTTGCGCACCCGTCTGCATGAGCATGGCAGTCGCACCGAGGTGCTGAGCGGCCAGCAGGCGGCGGCAGAGGTCGCGGCGCTGGATGAGGTCGATCAGGTCATGGCGGCAATCGTCGGCGCGGCGGGACTGGTGCCGACGCTGGCGGCGATCCGCGCCGGGAAAACGGTATTGTTAGCGAATAAAGAATCGCTGGTGACCTGCGGTCGCTTATTCATGGAGGCGGTGCAACAGTCGGGGGCGCGATTGCTACCGGTCGATAGCGAGCATAACGCTATTTTTCAGAGTATGCCGGAGACAATTCAGCAGCATCTGGGATACGCTGATCTTGCCCGGAATGGCGTCTCGTCAATCCTGCTGACCGGCTCCGGTGGGCCTTTCCGCGAGACGGCCGTGGCTGAACTGGCGGCGATGACCCCGGATCAGGCCTGCCGTCATCCCAACTGGTCGATGGGGCGCAAGATCTCCGTCGATTCGGCCACGATGATGAACAAAGGCCTGGAATATATTGAAGCGCGCTGGCTGTTTAACGCCTCGGCCCAGCAGATGGAAGTGCTGATCCATCCGCAGTCGGTGATCCACTCGATGGTTCGCTATCAGGATGGCAGCGTGCTGGCCCAGCTTGGGGAGCCGGATATGCGCACGCCGATCGCCCATACCATGGGCTGGCCGCAGCGACTGAATTCCGGCGTTAAACCGCTGGACTTCTGTCAGTTGAGCAATCTGAGCTTCTCCGCGCCGGACTATACGCGATATCCGTGCCTGAAGCTGGCGATGGACGCGTTTGACGTCGGCCAGGCCGCGACCACGACGCTGAATGCGGCTAATGAAGAGTCGGTTGCCGCGTTTCTGCATGGCGATATCCGCTTTACCGATATTGCGGCGGTTAACCTGGCGGTGCTGGATAAGATGGACCTGCAGGAGCCGCAAAGCATTGATGATGTTCTGGTTATCGACGCCGAGGCGCGCGCAATCGCTCACCAGCAGCTGCAGCGGTTGGTTGCGCAGGCGTAACGCGGTGATATTTGTGGGCGCAAGGCTTCGGTGATATAGTCTGCGCCACCCGATCGTTGCATTTTGTTGTTAAAGATTACGGTGGCCGTGACAAAACACGGCTTTTTTGCGTAAAGCTTTTGGTTGTTCTCTGCGATTGGCTGCAGCCCCGGCACCGGATAAAAATGCGTATCCAGCGCGGCCCGGTGGCCTCTGTTTGGTGGCTAGTTAATCCTTATTATGGACTTAAAACGCGTGATGTTGTCTGCTAATCAAACTGTCAGCGAAATATCGCCCACCCATGGCTGCCGTCATGTCGCCATTATTATGGATGGCAACGGCCGTTGGGCGAAACGGCAAGGTAAAATTCGCGCTTTCGGGCATAAGGCCGGTGCGAAATCCGTGCGTCGCGCGGTCTCCTTCGCGGCGAATAATGGGATTGAGGCGTTAACGTTATACGCGTTCAGCAGCGAAAACTGGAACCGTCCGGCTCAGGAAGTCAGTGCGCTGATGGAACTGTTCGTCTGGGCGCTGGATAGCGAAGTCAAAAGCCTGCACCGACACAATGTGCGTCTGCGGATTATTGGCGACACCACGCGCTTCAATGCGCGCCTGCAGGAGCGGATCCGCAAAGCGGAAGCGCTAACCGCAAACAATACCGGCTTAACGCTGAATATTGCAGCCAATTACGGCGGTCGCTGGGATATTACCCAGGGCGTTCGTTTGCTGGCGAAACAGGTACAGGACGGGACGCTGCTGCCTGAGCAGATCACGGAAGACATGCTGAGTCAGCAGGTCTGCATGCATGAACTGGCTCCCGTTGATTTAGTTATTAGGACCGGGGGAGAGCACCGAATAAGTAACTTTCTGATTTGGCAAATTGCCTATGCCGAACTTTACTTTACGGATGTTCTTTGGCCCGATTTTGCTGAACAGGACTTTGAAGGTGCACTCCATGCCTTTGTTAATCGAGAGCGTCGTTTCGGCGGCACTGAGCCGGGTGGCAGTCATGCCTGATGGGGGTCACTTTTGCTGAAGTATCGCCTGATATCTGCTTTCGTCTTAATCCCCATCGTCATTGCGGCATTGTTTTTATTGCCGCCGATGGGCTTTGCTATCGTCACCCTGGTGGTCTGTATGCTCGCCGCCTGGGAGTGGGGACAACTGAGCGGTTTTACCTCGACGTCGCAGCGGGTTTGGCTGGCGGTGCTGTGCGGCCTTCTGCTGGCGGCGATGCTTTTTCTGCTGCCTGAATACCACTATGACGTTCATCAACCGATGGTTGAAGGGTCGCTATGGGCCTCTTTTGCCTGGTGGATCGTCGCGTTACTGCTGGTGCTCTCATACCCGGCGTCGGCGGCATTCTGGCGCCACTCTAAGGTGCTGCGCCTCATCTTCGGCATTCTGACCATCGTCCCGTTTTTCTGGGGCATGCTGGCGCTGCGCGCCTGGCACTATGCCGATAACCACTATAGCGGCGCGCTGTGGCTGCTGTACGTCATGATCCTGGTGTGGGGCGCGGACTCTGGCGCCTATATGTTTGGTAAAATGTTTGGCAAGCACAAGCTGGCGCCGAAGGTCTCACCGGGTAAAACCTGGCAGGGCTTTTTTGGCGGTTTGCTGACCGCGGCAGTGATTTCCTGGGCCTACGGCGTGTGGGCCCATCTTGACGTCACGCCGACGGTGCTGCTGGTCTGTTCGGTGGTGGCGGCCCTGGCTTCGGTGCTGGGCGACCTGACGGAAAGTATGTTTAAGCGCGAGGCCGGCATTAAGGATAGCGGGCACTTGATTCCCGGACATGGTGGTATTCTCGATCGTATCGACAGCCTGACGGCGGCGGTACCGGTCTTCGCCTGTCTGCTACTGTTGGTCTTCAGGACGATTTGACGGAAGGTTATATGCTGAGCGTGCTCTGGAATCTGGCGGCTTTTATCATTGCGCTTGGCGTACTGATTACGGTGCATGAGTTTGGCCATTTTTGGGTGGCGCGCCGCTGCGGTATCCGGGTTGAGCGTTTTTCTATCGGCTTCGGCAAAGCGCTGTGGCGGCGGATGGATAAGCAGGGCACAGAGTTCGTCATCGCCCTGATCCCACTGGGCGGCTACGTCAAGATGCTGGATGAGCGTGTTGAAGCGGTGGCGCCGGAGATGCGTCACTATGCCTTCAACAACAAAACCGTCGGTCAGCGTGCGGCGGTGATTGCCGCCGGCCCCATCGCTAACTTCATTTTCGCTATCTTTGCTTACTGGCTGGTCTTTATCATCGGCGTTCCCGGCGTGCGGCCGGTGGTGGGTGAAATAACGCCCAATTCGGTTGCCGCGCAAGCACAAATTGCAAAAGGAACGGAACTTAAAGCGATAGATGGTATCGAAACGCCTGATTGGGATGCGGTGCGTCTGCAGCTGGTGGCCAAAATCGGCAACCCGCAAACAATAGTTACCGTCGCCCCTTTCGGGACCAATCAGCGCCAGGATAAAATCGTCGATCTGCGGCACTGGTCGTTTGAGCCAGACAAGCAAGATCCCGTGACCTCGCTGGGGATCCAGCCGCGCAGCGCGCAGATTGATACGGTGCTGGCTGAGGTTCAGGCGGGATCGGCAGCCCAGAAAGCGGGTTTGCAAGCGGGCGACCGGATCGTTAAAGTCGATGGTCAACCGTTAACGCAGTGGATGACGTTTGTTAATCTGGTGCGCGATAATCCGGGCAAAGCGCTGGCGCTGGAGATTGAACGGCAGGGGAGTGTGCTGCCGTTAACCCTGACGCCGGATGCGAAAACGGTGAAAGGTAAGGCGGAAGGGTTCGCAGGGGTGGTGCCAAAGGTCATCCCGCTGCCTGAAGAATACAAGACAGTACGTCAGTACGGACCGTTTGCCGCCATCGCTGAAGCCACGGATAAAACCTGGCAGCTGATGTCGCTGACGGTCAGGATGCTGGGTAAATTGATAACCGGTGATGTCAAACTGAACAACCTCAGTGGGCCGATCTCTATCGCTCAGGGGGCTGGAATGTCAGCGGAGTTTGGGTTGATTTATTATCTGATGTTCCTGGCGCTGATTAGCGTGAACCTCGGAATCATCAACCTGTTCCCTCTACCCGTACTGGATGGGGGACATCTGCTGTTTTTAGCGATTGAAAAGCTGAAGGGCGGGCCGGTATCCGAGCGAGTTCAAGACTTTAGTTATCGCATTGGCTCAATACTGCTGGTGCTGTTAATGGGGCTTGCACTTTTCAATGATTTCTCTCGGTTATAAGAGAGTTTGTTAGGAAGAACGCATAATAACGATGGCGATGAAAAAGTTGCTCATAGCGTCGCTGCTGTTTAGCAGCGCGACTGTATACGGTGCTGAAGGGTTCGTGGTGAAGGACATTCATTTCGAAGGCTTGCAGCGTGTCGCTGTTGGTGCGGCCCTCCTCAGTATGCCAGTGCGTCCTGGCGATACGGTGACCGACGATGATATCAGTAACACTATTCGCGCGCTGTTTGCCACTGGCAACTTCGAGGACGTCCGCGTCCTGCGCGATGGTGATACCCTGCTGGTGCAGGTGAAAGAGCGTCCGACGATCGCCAGCATCACCTTCTCCGGCAACAAGTCGGTGAAAGATGACATGCTGAAGCAGAACCTTGAGGCCTCAGGCGTTCGGGTGGGCGAGTCGCTTGACCGCACGACCATCGCGGATATCGAGAAGGGTCTTGAAGACTTCTACTACAGCGTCGGTAAATACAGCGCCAGCGTCAAAGCAGTCGTTACGCCGCTGCCGCGTAACCGTGTCGATTTGAAGCTGGTCTTCCAGGAAGGCGTCTCCGCAAAAATTCAACAGATCAACATCGTCGGCAACCATGCGTTTTCGACCGATGAGCTGATCTCCCACTTCCAGCTGCGCGATGAGGTGCCGTGGTGGAACGTGGTCGGCGACCGTAAATACCAGAAGCAGAAGCTAGCGGGCGACCTTGAAACCCTGCGCAGCTACTACCTGGATCGCGGCTATGCCCGTTTCAACATCGATTCTACCCAGGTCAGCCTGACGCCGGATAAGAAAGGGATCTACATCACCGTCAACATCACCGAAGGCGATCAGTACAAGTTTTCCGGAGTGCAGGTGACGGGCAACCTCGCTGGCCATTCCGCGGAAATCGAAGCGCTGACTAAAGTTGAGCCAGGCGAACTGTACAACGGCGCGAAAGTGACCAGGATGGAAAACGACATCAAGAAACTGTTGGGTCGTTATGGTTACGCCTATCCGCGCGTGCAGTCGCAGCCGGAGATCAACGACAGCGATAAAACCGTTAAGCTGCACGTTAACGTCGACGCAGGCAACCGTTATTACGTGCGTAAAATTCGCTTCGAAGGCAACGACACCTCTAAAGATGCCGTACTGCGCCGCGAAATGCGCCAGATGGAAGGCGCATGGCTGGGCAGCGACCTCGTCGATCAGGGTAAAGACCGTCTCAATCGTTTAGGTTTCTTTGAAACGGTGGATACTGATACCCAGCGCGTGCCGGGCAACCCGGACCAGGTCGACGTTGTCTACAAGGTGAAAGAGCGTAACACCGGTAGCTTCAACTTCGGTATCGGCTACGGCACCGAGAGCGGCGTCAGCTTCCAGGCGGGCGTTCAGCAGGATAACTGGTTAGGTACTGGCTATGCTGTCGGGATCAACGGTACCAAAAACGACTACCAGACCTATACCGAGCTGTCGGTGACCAACCCGTACTTCACCGTAGACGGTGTAAGCCTCGGCGGTCGTGTCTTCTATAATGACTTTGATGCAAACGATGCGGATCTGTCTGACTATACCAACAAAAGCTATGGTACAGACATTACGCTGGGCTTCCCGGTCAATGAATACAACACGCTGCGCGCCGGCGTCGGTTATGTGCATAACTCCCTGTCCAATATGCAGCCGCAGGTGGCAATGTGGCGTTACCTTAACTCGATGGGCCAGTATCCGGACAACACCAACGACCGGAACTCGTTCAGTGCGAATGACTTCACCTTCAACTACGGTTGGACCTATAACAAGCTTGACCGCGGCTTCTTCCCAACGGAAGGTTCGCGCGTCAACCTGAACGGTAAGGTGACCATTCCGGGCTCAGACAACGAGTACTACAAAGCGACGCTGGATACCGCGACCTACGTGCCGATCGACAACGATCATCAGTGGGTAGTACTGGGTCGTACGCGCTTTGGTTATGGCGATGGTATCGGCGGCAAAGAGATGCCGTTCTATGAGAACTTCTATGCCGGTGGTTCCAGCACCGTGCGTGGCTTCCAGTCGAACACCATTGGTCCGAAGGCGGTGTACTTCCCGTCGAGCAGCCGTCATGATGGCGATAGCGGTTATACCAATGACTGTAAGAGCACCGAATCCGCACCGTGTAAATCCGATGATGCGGTTGGCGGTAACGCGATGGCGGTGGCCAGCCTTGAGCTGATTACCCCGACGCCGTTTATTAGTGACAAATATGCGAACTCGGTCCGGACTTCCGTCTTCTGGGATATGGGTACCGTATGGGATACTCACTGGGATTCGAGCGCGTACGCTGGTTATCCGGATTACAGCGATCCGAGCAACATCCGTATGTCTGCGGGTATTGCCGTGCAGTGGATGTCGCCGTTGGGGCCGTTGGTCTTCTCCTACGCCCAACCGTTCAAAAAGTACGATGGAGACAAAGCCGAACAGTTCCAGTTTAACATTGGTAAAACCTGGTAATTGTTGGCGGCAACGGAATGCAAGTGCAGTATAGCGCTGACCGTAGGCGATAACGCGTTTATCGCCTCGCCACGCAAATAACGGTACCCCTGGGTACTCATGGGATGGTAAGGAGTTTATTGTGAAAAAGTGGTTATTAGCTGCAGGTCTGGGTTTGGCAATGGTAACTTCCGCTCAGGCGGCAGATAAAATTGCCCTGGTGAACATGAACAGCCTGTTCCAACAGGTTGCCCAGAAAACTGGCGTTTCCAACACGCTGGAAAACGAGTTCAAAGGCCGCGCTAGCGAACTGCAGCGTATGGAAGGCGACCTGCAGTCCAAAATGCAGCGTCTGCAGTCCATGAAGCCGGGCGCCGATCGTACCAAACTGGAAAAAGACGTGATGGCACAGCGCCAGACCTTCTCCCAGAAAGCGCAGGCGTTTGAACAGGATCGCGCACGTCGTTCCAACGAAGAGCGTGGCAAACTGGTTACCCGTATCCAGACTGCCGTACAGAGCGTAGCGAAAGATCAGAGCATCGATCTGGTGGTTGACGCGAATGCCGTTGCATATAACAGCAGCGATGTAAAAGACATCACCGCTGATGTGCTGAAACAGGTTAAATAAGTAATGCCTTCAATTCGACTGGCTGATCTCGCGCAGCAGTTGGATGCAGAATTACACGGTGATGGCGATATCGTCATCACCGGCGTTGCGTCCATGCAGAGCGCGAAAACGGGCCAAATCACTTTCATGGTCAACCCTAAGTACCGTGAGCACCTGGCCGCTTGCCAGGCTTCTGCCGTTGTGATGACGCAGGATGATTTACCTTTTGCCCATAGCGCCGCGCTGGTAGTGCGTAACCCCTACCTGACCTACGCGCGCATGGCTCAAATTCTTGATACCACGCCGCAGCCGGCTCAGGATATCGCGCCGAGCGCGGTCATCGATCCGTCGGCGAAGCTGGGTAGCAACGTTGCCATCGGCGCCAACGCGGTTATCGAATCCGGCGTAGTGCTGGGCGATAACGTAGTTATCGGCGCAGGCTGCTTCGTTGGGAAAAATACGAAAATAGGCGCCGGCTCGCGTTTGTGGGCTAATGTGACCGTTTACCATGAGATTGAGATCGGCGAGAATTGCCTGATTCAGTCCAGCACGGTGATTGGCGCGGATGGCTTCGGCTACGCTAACGATCGCGGTAACTGGGTAAAGATCCCGCAGTTGGGTCGCGTCATTATTGGCGATCGCGTGGAGATTGGCGCCTGCACCACGATTGACCGTGGTGCGCTGGACGATACCGTGATTGGCAACGGGGTTATCATTGATAACCAGTGCCAGATTGCGCATAACGTGGTGATTGGCGACAATACCGCGGTCGCTGGCGGCGTTATCATGGCGGGCAGCCTGAAAATTGGCCGCTACTGCATGATTGGCGGCGCCAGCGTGATTAACGGCCATATGGAAATCTGCGATAAGGTCACCGTCACGGGGATGGGGATGGTGATGCGTCCTATCAGCGAACCTGGCGTATATTCCTCCGGTATTCCGCTGCAGCCGAACAAGGCGTGGCGTAAAACCGCTGCGCTGGTGATGAATATTGACGAGATGAGCAAGCGCCTGAAAGCGATTGAGCGCAAGGTTAATCAACAAGACTAATTCATCATTTGGTCACATGACATTTCCGGCCTGTTGCATTCGCTAAAAGATTGCCGCAGGCCGTGTTATTATTGCCTTTTAGTACATTTAGACAGGAAGAGTATTTTGACTACTGACACTCATACTCTGCACATTGAAGAGATTCTGGAACTTCTGCCTCACCGTTACCCGTTCCTGCTGGTAGACCGCGTGCTGGATTTTGAAGAAGGTCGTTTTCTGCGCGCAGTAAAAAATGTTTCTGTAAACGAGCCGTTTTTCCAGGGGCACTTCCCTGGTAAGCCGATTTTGCCGGGCGTCCTGATTCTGGAAGCAATGGCGCAAGCCACCGGGATTCTGGCGTTCAAAAGCGTCGGAAAACTGGAACCAGGCGAGCTGTACTACTTCGCGGGTATCGATGAAGCACGCTTCAAACGCCCGGTAGTACCAGGCGATCAGATGATTATGGAAGTCACTTTCGAGAAAACCCGCCGCGGCCTGACCCGTTTCAAAGGCGTTGCGCTGGTTGACGGTAAAGTGGTTTGCGAAGCGACGATGATGTGTGCGCGTAGCCGGGAGGCCTGATACGTGATTGATAAAACCGCTTTTGTTCATCCTACCGCCATTGTAGAAGAGGGCGCCGTGATTGGCGCTAACGTTCACATTGGTCCGTTTTGTATTGTTGGCGCTAACGTCGAAATCGGCGAAGGCACCGTGCTGAAGTCTCACGTTGTCGTTAACGGCCACACCAAAATCGGCCGTGACAATGAGATCTATCAGTTCGCTTCCATCGGCGAAGTTAACCAGGATCTGAAATATGCTGGCGAACCGACCCGGGTGGAAATTGGCGATCGCAACCGCATTCGCGAAAGCGTCACCATTCATCGCGGCACAGTACAGGGCGGTGGATTAACAAAGGTGGGCAACGATAACCTGCTGATGATCAACGCCCACGTGGCGCACGATTGTACGCTTGGCGATCGCTGCATTCTGGCCAATAACGCGACGCTCGCGGGCCATGTTTCGCTGGATGATTATGTCATTATCGGCGGCATGACGGCGGTGCATCAGTTCTGCGTCATTGGCTCACACGTTATGGTTGGCGGCTGCTCCGGCGTGGCGCAGGACGTTCCGCCGTTCGTCATTGCCCAGGGCAACCATGCGACGCCGTTCGGCGTTAACATCGAAGGGCTGAAACGCCGCGGCTTCAGCCGGGAAGCAATCACCGCGATCCGCAACGCGTATAAACTGCTGTACCGCAGCGGCAAAACGCTGGAAGAAGCCAAGCCGGAAATCGCCGAACTGGCTGCTCAGCATCCTGAGGTTCAGCTGTTTGTCGATTTCTTCGCTCGTTCTACCCGCGGCTTGATTCGTTAATGGCTGAACAGCGTCCCCTGACGATTGCCCTGGTCGCCGGAGAAACCTCCGGCGATATTCTAGGCGCTGGTCTCATCCGCGCGCTTAAAGCACGCATCCCGAATGCGCGCTTTGTCGGCGTGGCGGGGCCGCTAATGCAGGCGGAAGGGTGCGAAGCCTGGTATGAAATGGAAGAGCTGGCGGTGATGGGCATTGTTGAAGTGCTCGGTCGCCTGCGTCGCTTACTCCATATTCGCGCCGATTTGACCCGCCGCTTCGGCGAGCTGCGTCCCGATGTCTTCGTCGGCATCGACGCTCCTGACTTTAATATCACCCTCGAAGGAAATCTGAAAAAGCAGGGCATCAAAACCATTCACTACGTCAGCCCGTCGGTCTGGGCCTGGCGACAAAAACGCGTTTTCAAAATCGGCAGATCCACCGATCTGGTGCTGGCCTTTCTGCCTTTCGAAAAAGCGTTTTATGACAAATTTAACGTCCCCTGCCGCTTTATTGGCCATACCATGGCGGATGCGATGCCGCTGGATCCTGACAAAGGCGCTGCGCGCGACCGGTTAGGGATCCCGCACAGCGTGCGCTGCCTCGCTCTGCTACCCGGCAGCCGCGGCGCGGAAGTCGAAATGCTTAGCGCCGACTTCCTGAAAACCGCGCAGCTTCTGCGCGCCACCTATCCCGATCTGCAGGTGGTGGTGCCGCTGGTTAATGCTAAACGGCGGGAGCAGTTTGAGCGTATTAAAGCTGAGACGGCGCCGGATATGATCGTGCATATGCTGGACGGTCAGGCGCGCGATGCAATGATCGCCAGCGACGCCGCGCTGCTGGCCTCCGGGACGGCAGCGCTGGAGTGTATGCTGGCGAAATGCCCGATGGTGGTTGGCTACCGGATGAAGCCGTTCACCTTCTGGCTGGCGAAGCGGTTGGTAAAAACCGACTACGTCTCGTTACCGAACCTGCTGGCCGGTCGCGAACTGGTTAAAGAGCTGCTGCAGGATGAGTGCGAGCCCCAGGCGCTGGCAGCCGCTCTGCAGCCGCTGCTGGCCGATGGCAAAACCAGCCATGAGATGCATGAGACGTTCCGCGCCCTGCATCAGCAGATCCGCTGCAACGCCGATGAGCAGGCGGCGGACGCCGTACTGGAGTTAGCAAAACAATGATGGAGTTCGTCTATCCGCATACCCATCTGGTTGCCGGCGTCGATGAGGTCGGGCGTGGCCCCCTGGTTGGCGCGGTGGTGACCGCGGCGGTGATCCTCGATCCGGCGAAGCCGATTGTGGGTCTGAATGATTCCAAAAAACTCAGCGAGAAGCGTCGTCTGGCGCTGTTCGATGAGATTAAAGAGAAAGCGCTGTGCTGGAGCCTGGGGCGCGCCGAGCCGCACGAAATCGACGAGCTGAATATTCTGCATGCCACTATGCTGGCGATGCAGCGCGCCGTCGCCGGCCTGAGCATTGTTCCTGAGTTTGTCCTGATCGATGGCAACCGCTGTCCGTCGCTACCGATGCCCTCCCAGGCGGTGGTGAAAGGCGACAGCCGGGTGGCAGAAATCAGCGCAGCGTCTATTCTGGCAAAAGTCACTCGTGACGCCGAAATGGCCACGCTGGACCTCGCATTTCCCCACTACGGATTTGCCCAGCATAAAGGCTATCCCACCGCTGTTCACCTGCAGAAGCTGCAGGAACACGGCGCAACAGAGCATCACCGGCGCAGTTTTGGCCCGGTGAAGCGTGCCCTGGGCCTGGCGTCCAACTAAGTCACCGGGATCTAAAGATGGCTGAACCACGTTTCGTACACCTGCGGGTGCACAGCGACTATTCCATGATCGATGGGCTGGCAAAGACCGGGCCGCTGGTGAAGAAGGCGGCCTCGCTTGGCATGCCAGCGCTGGCGATCACCGATTTCACCAACCTCTGCGGACTGGTGAAGTTCTACGGGACGGGACACGGCGCGGGGATTAAGCCGATCGTCGGCGCCGACTTTCACGTGCAGTGCGACCTGCTCGGCGACGAATTTACCGAGCTGACCGTGCTGGCGGCGAACAACACCGGCTACCAGAACCTGACCCTGTTGATTTCCCGTGCCTATCAGCGCGGCTACGGCGCCCTGGGGCCGTGGATCGATCGCAACTGGCTGGTGGAACATCAGGAAGGGCTGATTCTGCTCTCCGGCGGCCGGAAAGGTGACGTCGGCGTCAGCCTGATCCGCGGCAATATGCCGCTGGTTGAACAGTGCGTCGCCTTCTACGAAGAGCATTTCCCGGACCGCTATTTTCTGGAGCTGATCCGTACCGGTCGACAGGATGAAGAGGCCTATCTCCACGCCGCCGTGGCGCTGGCGGAAGCGCGCGGTCTGCCGGTGGTGGCGACCAACGATGTCCGCTTCCTTGAAACCGGCGACTTCGACGCCCACGAAATCCGCGTTGCCATTCACGACGGCTTCACGCTCGACGATCCGAAACGGCCGCGTAACTACTCGCCGCAGCAATATATGCGCAGTGAGGAGGAGATGTGCGAGCTGTTCGCCGACATCCCGGAAGCGCTGGCAAACAGCGTAGAAATCGCCAAGCGCTGCAACGTCACCGTGCGGCTTGGCGAATATTTCCTGCCGCAGTTCCCGACCGGCGATATGACCACGGAAGATTTCCTGGTCATGAAATCGAAAGAGGGTCTGGAAGAGCGTCTGGCGTTTCTGTTTCCGGATCCGGAAGAGCGCGCAAAGCGTCGACCGGAGTACGACGAACGTCTGGACATCGAGCTGCAGGTTATCAACCAGATGGGGTTCCCGGGCTACTTCCTGATTGTGATGGAGTTTATCCAGTGGTCGAAGGATAACGGCGTGCCGGTTGGCCCGGGACGCGGTTCCGGCGCCGGTTCGCTGGTGGCCTATGCTCTGAAGATCACCGATCTTGACCCGCTGGAGTTCGACCTGCTGTTCGAACGTTTCCTTAACCCGGAACGTGTCTCGATGCCCGACTTCGACGTCGACTTCTGCATGGAGAAACGCGACCAGGTTATCGAGCACGTGGCGGATATGTACGGCCGCGACGCGGTATCGCAGATCATCACCTTCGGTACCATGGCGGCGAAAGCGGTCATCCGCGATGTCGGTCGCGTGCTGGGTCACCCGTACGGATTTGTCGATCGTATCTCCAAGCTGGTGCCGCCCGATCCGGGCATGACGCTGGCGAAAGCCTTTGAGGCCGAGCCGCAGCTGCCGGAGATCTACGAGGCGGACGAAGAAGTGAAAGCGCTGATCGACATGGCGCGTAAGCTGGAAGGGGTGACGCGAAACGCCGGTAAACATGCCGGTGGGGTAGTTATCGCTCCAACCAAAATCACCGATTTCGCGCCACTGTATTGCGATGAGCAGGGGCTGCATCCGGTTACCCAGTTTGATAAGAACGACGTGGAATACGCCGGGCTGGTGAAATTCGACTTCCTCGGTCTGCGTACGCTCACTATCATTAACTGGGCGCTGGAGATGATCAACAAGCGCCGTGAGAAGAACGGCGAAGGGCCGCTGGATATCGCCGCCATCCCGCTGGATGACAAGAAAAGCTTCGACATGCTGCAGCGCTCGGAAACCACCGCGGTCTTCCAGCTTGAATCACGCGGCATGAAAGATCTGATTAAACGCCTGCAGCCGGACTGCTTCGAAGATATGATCGCGCTGGTGGCTCTGTTCCGCCCGGGCCCGCTGCAGTCGGGGATGGTAGATAACTTTATCGACCGTAAGCATGGCCGCGAGGAGATCTCTTATCCGGACGTGCAGTGGCAGCATGAAAGCCTGAAACCGGTGCTGGAGCCAACCTACGGCATCATCCTGTATCAGGAACAGGTCATGCAGATTGCCCAGGTGCTGTCCGGATATACCCTCGGCGGCGCGGACATGCTGCGTCGTGCGATGGGTAAGAAAAAGCCGGAGGAGATGGCCAAGCAGCGTTCTATCTTTGAGGATGGGGCGAAGAAAAACGGCATTGACGGCGAACTGGCGATGAAAATCTTCGACCTGGTGGAGAAATTCGCCGGTTACGGATTTAACAAATCGCACTCCGCCGCCTACGCGTTGGTCTCCTACCAGACGCTGTGGCTTAAGGCGCACTACCCGGCCGAGTTTATGGCGGCAGTGATGACCGCCGATATGGACAACACCGAGAAGGTGGTTGGCCTGGTGGATGAGTGCTGGCGAATGGGGCTAAAAATCCTGCCCCCGGATATTAACTCCGGCCTGTACCATTTCCACGTCAACGACGATGGCGAGATCGTCTATGGCATTGGCGCCATCAAGGGCGTCGGCGAAGGACCGATCGAAGCGATTATTGAGGCGCGCAACAATGGCGGCTATTTCCGCGAGCTGTTCGACCTCTGCGCGCGAACCGATATTAAAAAGCTCAACCGTCGGGTGCTGGAAAAGCTGATTATGTCCGGGGCGTTCGATCGTCTCGGCCCACATCGCGCGGCGCTGATGAATTCGCTGGGCGATGCGTTGAAAGCCGCTGACCAGCACGCGAAAGCCGAGGCCATCGGCCAGGCTGATATGTTCGGCGTGCTGGCGGAAGAGCCCGAGCAAATTGAGCAATCCTACGCCAGCTGCCAGCCATGGCCTGAGCAGGTGGTGCTGGATGGTGAAAGGGAGACCCTGGGGCTATACCTCACCGGACACCCGATTAACCAGTATCTGAAGGAGATTGAGCGCTACGTCGGCGGCGTGAGGCTCAAAGACATGCATCCGACCGAACGTGGGAAAGTCACCACGGCGGCGGGGCTGGTGATTGCGGCGCGGGTAATGGTCACCAAGCGCGGCAATCGTATCGGCATCTGTACCCTGGATGACCGTTCCGGGCGGCTGGAAGTGATGTTATTCACCGACGCGCTGGATAAATATCAGCAGTTGCTGGAAAAAGACCGCATACTTATCGTCAGCGGACAGGTCAGCTTTGATGACTTTAGCGGGGGGCTTAAAATGACCGCCCGTGAAGTCATGGACATTGACGAAGCCCGGGAAAAATATGCTCGCGGGCTTGCTATCTCGCTGACGGACAGGCAAATTGATGACCAGCTTTTAAACCGACTCCGTCAGTCTCTGGAACCCCACCGTTCGGGAACCATTCCAGTGCACCTCTACTATCAGAGGGCGGATGCACGCGCGCGGTTGCGTTTCGGCGCAACATGGCGCGTCTCTCCGAGCGATCGTTTACTTAACGATCTGCGGGGCCTTATCGGCTCGGAGCAGGTGGAACTGGAGTTTGACTAATACAGGAATACTATGAGTCTGAATTTCCTAGATTTTGAACAGCCGATTGCAGAGCTGGAAGCGAAAATCGATTCCCTGACTGCGGTAAGCCGTCAGGATGAGAAACTGGATATTAACATCGACGAAGAAGTGCATCGTCTGCGTGAGAAAAGCGTAGAGCTGACGCGCAAAATCTTCGCCGATCTCGGTGCATGGCAGGTTGCGCAACTGGCGCGCCACCCGCGCCGTCCTTACACCCTGGATTATGTCCGCCTGGCGTTCGACGAATTTGACGAACTGGCCGGTGACCGCGCCTTCGCTGACGATAAAGCGATTGTCGGCGGTATCGCGCGTCTTGACGGTCGTCCGGTGATGATCATCGGCCACCAGAAAGGTCGTGAAACCAAAGAGAAAATTCGCCGCAACTTTGGGATGCCGGCGCCGGAAGGCTACCGCAAAGCGCTACGCCTGATGGAGATGGCTGAGCGGTTTAAAATGCCGATCATCACCTTTATCGACACCCCGGGCGCCTACCCGGGCGTCGGCGCGGAAGAGCGTGGCCAGTCGGAAGCGATCGCCCGCAACCTGCGTGAGATGTCGCGTCTGAGCGTGCCGGTTATCTGCACCGTAATCGGTGAAGGCGGCTCCGGCGGCGCGCTGGCGATCGGCGTGGGCGACAAGGTCAACATGCTCCAGTACAGCACCTATTCGGTCATTTCGCCGGAAGGCTGCGCCTCCATTCTGTGGAAGAGCGCGGATAAAGCGCCGCTGGCTGCGGAAGCGATGGGCATTATCGCCCCGCGTCTGAAAGAGCTGAAGCTGATCGATTCTATCGTTCTGGAACCGCTGGGCGGCGCTCACCGCAACCCGGAAGCGATGGCAGCGAGCCTGAAGGCGCAGCTGCTGGCAGACCTGGCAGACCTCGATCTGCTCAGCGAAGAAGAGCTGCTGAACCGCCGCTATCAGCGTCTGATGAGCTACGGTTACGCTTAACTTTTTCGTCAGGACTAAACACTAAGGGCCGGATTTTCCGGCCCTTTTTTATGTGCGATGCGCCCGGGGGATTGCTATGATGCTTGACTTAGGTGAATACCAGGAGGAAAGCGTGAATATCATCGCCATCATGGGGCCTCACGGCGTCTACCACAAAGACGAGCCGATCAAAGAACTGGAAGCGGCGCTGCAGCGCCAGGGCTTCCAGACCATCTGGCCGCAAAACAGCGCCGACCTGCTGCAGTTTATCGAGCACAACCCGCGCATCTGCGGGGTGATCTTCGACTGGGATGAATACAGCGTCGATCTGTGCAGCGATATCAATCAGCTCAATGAATACCTTCCTCTGTACGCCTTTATTAACGCCCACTCGACGATGGATGTCAGCAGTCAGGATTTGCGCATGACGCTGTGGTTCTTCGAATATGCGCTGGGACTCTCCGAAGAGATCGCCACCCGCATTGGGCAGTACACCCGCGAGTACCTGGAGAATATCACTCCGCCGTTTACCCGCGCGCTGTTCAACTATGTCCAGGAGGGAAAATATACCTTCTGTACGCCGGGTCATATGGGCGGCAGCGCCTATCAGAAAAGCCCGGTGGGCTGCCTGTTCTATGATTTTTTTGGCGGGAATACGCTGAAGGCGGATGTCTCGATTTCGGTCACCGAGCTGGGCTCCCTGCTGGATCATACCGGCCCGCACCTGGAGGCGGAGGAGTATATCGCGCGCGCCTTTGGCGCCGAGCAAAGCTATATGGTGACCAACGGCACCTCGACGTCCAATAAAATTGTCGGCATGTACTCGGCGCCCGCCGGCAGCACCCTGCTGATTGACCGTAACTGTCACAAATCGCTGGCCCACCTGCTGATGATGAGCGATGTGGTTCCCCTGTGGCTGAAGCCGACCCGCAACGCGCTGGGGATCCTCGGCGGTATCCCCCGGCGCGAATTTACCCGCGACAGCATTCAGCAGAAAGTGCGCGACACGGGCGGGGCGCAGTGGCCCGTGCATGCGGTGATCACCAACTCCACCTACGATGGTCTGCTCTATAACACCACCTGGCTTAAGGAGACGCTCGATGTCCCGTCGATCCATTTCGATTCCGCCTGGGTGCCCTATACCCATTTCCATCCGATATATCAGGGGAAAAGCGGTATGAGCGGGGAGCGGATCCCCGGGAAAGTCATCTTCGAGACGCAGTCGACGCATAAGATGCTGGCCGCGCTGTCGCAGGCCTCGCTGATCCACATTAAAGGCAACTATGATGAAGAGACCTTTAACGAAGCCTTTATGATGCATACCTCTACGTCGCCGAGCTACCCCATCGTCGCGTCGATTGAGACCGCGGCGGCGATGCTGCGCGGCAACTCCGGTAAACGTCTGATCCAGCGCTCCATTGAGCGGGCGCTGGACTTCCGCAAAGAGGTGCAGCGACTGCGCGAGGAGTCGGACGGCTGGTTCTTTGATATCTGGCAGCCGGAAGCCGTGGATAAAGCCGAGTGCTGGCCGGTAGCGCCGGGCGAGGACTGGCACGGTTTCAAAGATGCCGATGCGGATCATATGTATCTCGATCCGGTGAAGGTCACCATTCTGACGCCGGGCATGGACGAGCAGGGGAATATGGATGAAGAGGGGATCCCGGCGGCGCTGGTGGCGAAGTTCCTCGACGAGCGGGGCGTGGTGGTAGAGAAAACAGGCCCCTACAATCTGCTGTTCCTGTTCAGTATCGGCATCGATAAAACCCGGGCGATGGGGCTGCTGCGCGGCCTGACCGAGTTTAAACGCGCCTACGATCTCAATCTGCGGGTGAAAAATATGCTGCCGGATCTGTACGCCGAAGATCCCGACTTCTACCGCAACATGCGGATCCAGGATCTGGCGCAGGGGATCCACCGCTTGATCCGTCAGCATCAGCTGCCGCAGCTGATGCTCAGCGCCTTTGACGTCCTGCCGGAAATGAAAATGACGCCGCATCACGCCTGGCAGCGCCAGATCAAGGGGGAGGTGGAAACTATTGAACTGGAGAACCTGGTGGGGCGGATTTCGGCCAACATGATCCTCCCTTATCCGCCGGGGGTTCCGCTGCTGATGCCGGGAGAGATGATCACCGAGGAAAGCCGGGCGGTGCTCGATTTTCTGCTGATGCTTTGCTCTATCGGCCGTCATTACCCGGGCTTTGAGACCGATATTCACGGCGCCAAGCGCGATGAGGACGGTGTGTATCGGGTACGAGTCTTAAAAAATGACGAAAGGCTTGCGCGTTAACGGCGCGCACGAGTAACGTGGCTGGCTTAACAGAAGGAGTTTAACCATGCTGGGTTTGAAACGGGTTCACCATATTGCCATCATTGCGACCGACTACGCCCGCAGTAAAGCGTTCTATTGCGATATTCTGGGGTTTACGCTGCAAAGTGAGTTTTATCGCGCCGAGCGCGATTCCTGGAAAGGCGATCTGGCGCTCAACGGCGAGTATGTGATTGAGTTGTTCTCGTTCCCGTTTCCGCCAGCCCGCCCCAGTCGTCCGGAAGCCTGCGGGCTGCGTCATCTGGCCTTTAGCGTGGATGATATCGACGCCGCGGTAGCCCATCTCACCGCGCATGGCGTGGAGTGCGAAGCGATTCGTGTCGATCCCTTTACCGGTAAACGCTTTACCTTCTTTAGCGATCCGGACGACCTGCCGCTGGAAATATATCAGCAGTAAATCTTGCCAGCGCGGCCCTGGCCCGGTAACGTGCCGGGCCATCACTTCTCGGTATGTTCGTGGATATGACGGCTGATATTGCGCATACGCTTCATCCCCATCGCCAGCTGCTGGTGGCCTTCAGCGGCGGTCTGGACTCGACGGTTCTTCTGCATCAGCTGGTGCTGCTGCGGGAACAGGATCCCTCGCTGACGCTGCGGGCGGTGCATGTTCACCACGGCCTTAGCGCCCACGCAGACGACTGGGTGGCGCATTGTCGGCAGATTTGCCAGCAGTGGCAGGTGCCGCTGGTGGTGCATCGCGTGACGTTAGCCCGGGGAGGGCTGGGCGTCGAGGCCCACGCTCGTGCGGCGCGCTATCAGGCCTTTCAGGATACGCTCAATGCCGGCGAGGTGTTAGTGACCGCCCAGCACCAGGACGATCAGTGCGAAACCCTGCTGCTGGCGTTAAAACGCGGCAGCGGTCCTACCGGCCTGTCGGCGATGGCGCCATCCTCTGCCTTTGCCGGCAGTCGACTACTGCGTCCTCTCCTCAATGAAACCCGCGAATCACTACGCCAGTGGGCGCTCGCCCATCAGCTGTCGTGGATCGAAGATGAGAGTAATCAGGATGATACCTATGACCGCAATTTCCTGCGCCTGCGGGTGATCCCGGTGCTGCGCGAGCGTTGGCCGCACTTTAGCGAGGCCGTCGCCCGCAGCGCCAGCCTGTGCGCCGAGCAGGAACAACTGCTGGACGAGATGTTGGCGGCGGAGCTGGCGTCGCTGGTGGCCGAAGATGGCTCGCTGGCTATCGCGCCGCTGGCGACGATGAGTCCGCCGCGCCGAGCGGCGCTGCTGCGTCGCTGGCTCGCCGGGCAGCAGGCGCCGATGCCCGCCCGCGAGGTGCCTGAGCGCCTCTGGCACGAGGTGGCGCTGGCGCGGGAAGATGCCAGCCCCTGTCTGCGGCTGGGGGAATTTACCGTCCGCCGTTTTCAACAGCGTTTGTACTGGGTGAAGTATCTTCCCGGTCAGACGGACAGCGTTCAGCGCTGGCCCGACTGGCGCCAGCCGCTGCGGCTGGCGGACGGTCTCGGCGAGCTGACGCTGCGGCCCGGCGGCAAGTTGCGCCCGCCGTCGGCGGATGAGCCGGTCACCGTCCGCTTTCGCGCCAGCGGCCACCTGCATATTGTCGGGCGCCATGGCGGACGCAAGCTTAAGAAGCTCTGGCAGGAGCTGGGCGTTGCTCCGTGGCGACGAGACACCACGCCGCTGCTGTTTTACGGCGAAACGCCGATTGCCGCAGCGGACGATCTGTTTGTGACCACAGAAGGTGAAGTGAAGGACGGGGAAGGGGTCAGGCTGATGTGGAGGAAAACGGGCGATTAAGCCCGTTTTTGATTCAGGATTCGCTCACCACCACGGTGCCGATTTCCGGGTGACTGAAGCTGGCGATTTTATCCAGGCGCAGCTCGCGGACGTTGCCGGCGAGTTCGACCACCAGATACTCGATATTTTTTCGCGAGATAAGATCGCTGGCCTTTGCCTGCAGCTGTTCGCCATCCTTCAGCGCCAGCGTCAGCACCAGGTGATGCTGGCAGGCCAGCTCCAGGTTGTCGTAATCATCGCAGTTAATGGGTTGATAAGTATCATTCATTGACATAATCGCTCACCAGTAAGTTTGCTGCCGCATAAGCGGCCTTTTCCCTGACTGACTCCGAAAGGGCCTCATCCGCCGCAATCTCATTCAATACTTTCAACACGCAACCCAGCGCATCCGGGATATACCCTAAGTCTCCGCTGGCTATTTCCGCATACCGCTTGCGTATTAACTCACAATAGTGGTCCACATGCCCTCCTGTCAGCGTTCTGACTCAACCGTGGGATGCAAGTTTAAGCCTACGAAGATAAACTCTGTTTAGCAAGGGAACTATATCATAGTCATTTAAGCAATTTCAGCAGGATGAAACAGGTTGCTGCGATTGACGACAGCCTTTTGCCGCCAGTTTCGCTACAATGTACGCCATTCTTTTCAGGAGTTTATTCATGGCGCTGAAAGCGACAATATATAAAGCTGCGGTAAATGTAGCCGATCTGGATCGCAACCAGTTTCTGGATGCTAACCTGACGCTGGCTCAGCATCCGTCAGAAACCCAGGAGCGCATGATGCTGCGCCTGCTGGCATGGATCAAATATGCCGATGAACGGCTACAGTTTACCCGCGGTCTGTCGTCGGATGACGAGCCGGAGCTGTGGCTGCTTAACGATCATCTCGGGGTCGATCTGTGGATCGAACTGGGCCTGCCGGATGAGCGGCGGATTAAGAAAGCCTGCTCACGGGCGCAGGCGGTGGCGCTGTTTGCCTATAATAGCCGGGCAGCTGAAATCTGGTGGCAGCAGAATCAGAGCAAGCTTGCGGCGTACCCGAAGCTGACCATCTGGTATCTTGATGATGCGCAACTGGCACTGCTTAGCGCCTTTGCCGATCGTACCATGACGCTGCAGGCCACTCTGCAGGAGGGCAGTATCTGGTTATCCGACGCTCGGAATAATCTTGAAATTCAGCTTACCGCCTGGCAAGCGTCGGCATGATTACTATTAGCCGCAGCGTAGCCCTTGCCGACGACGAGATCGTCTTGTCAGGCATTCGCGCCCAGGGAGCAGGGGGGCAGCATGTGAACAAAGCGTCGACGGCGATCCATCTGCGCTTTGATATTAAAGCTTCAAGCCTGCCGGAGTTTTACAAAGAGCGCCTGCTCGCCGCCAGCCACCACTTAATTTCTGCTGACGGTGTGGTTATCATTAAGGCTCAGGAATACCGCAGCCAGGAGATGAACCGTGAAGCGGCGATCGCCCGGCTGGTGGCCCTTATTAAAGAATTAACCGCAGTGCAAAAAAGTCGCCGGGAGACGCGACCGACTCGGGCATCGAAAGAGCGACGCCTTGCTTCCAAGGCACAGAAGTCCTCAGTCAAGGCGCTGCGTGGGAAAGTTCGCCAGTGAAGGCGTCGGCGAACGGGTGAAATGGATGATAAGGAAAGCAAAGTGAAGAAAATCGTATTCTCCGTGATAGCGGCCTGTTCGCTGTTCGCGCTGTTTGGTTGTAACCATCGCGCCGAGACTGACACGGTCCAGCCAGCGGCGATGGAAGAGCTCAAGCCGATGCAGCAAAGCTGGCGAGGCGTGCTGCCTTGCGCGGATTGCGAAGGTATCGACACCTCGCTGTTCCTGGAAAAAGACGGGACCTGGGTGATGAATGAGCACTACCAGGGCGCCCGTCGTGAGCCGTCATCCTTTGCCTCGTACGGCACCTGGGCACGTACCGCGGATAAGCTGGTGCTGACCAACAGCAAGGGCGAGAAATCTTACTTTCGCGCGAAAGGCGACAAGCTGGAGATGCTCGACCGCAACGGAAGCCCCATTCAGTCTCCTCTCAACTATACCCTGGAGCCAGTGAAGGCCAGCCTGCCGACGACGCCGATGGCGATGCGCGGCATGTATTTCTATATGGCCGATGCGGCAACCTTTACCGATTGCGCGACCGGTAAACGCGTCGCGGTGGCGAACAATGCCCAGCTTGAACGGGATTATGCCGCCGCGCGCGGGACCGATACTCGCCCGGTACTGCTGGTGGTAGAAGGGCACTTTACTCTCGAAGCGAACCCGGATACCGGCGAGATGATGAAAACGCTGATGACGGATCAAGCCGGCAAATTTATTCCCGGTAAAGACTGCAGCCATTGATTGTCAGGCCCCTGTCCGGGTAACGGGCAGGGGATGATCCCGCGCAGTACCACCTACTTCCTCCTGTTATTAGCCCTGTCACATCAAGAGTGAGCGTGGATCTGGCTGGCGGAAAAGCGTCAATCGTTTCTTTACTCCGCACCGTCCTTCGGTTTGTTCAGCCCCACCAGCTTACCGGCCTGAAGATAAACTCCCAGTTTCAAATGCCCGACATACTGGAGCTGCGTTTCGGGTTTAAACGTGGCGACGTCTCCTTCCCGCATGTGCAGCAGATCGGAAGGACTGATCCACGCCGCCTGCGCGAGCGTCAGCGGATGCCCGGCTCGGACAAAGGCCTCGCTGACAAACTCCGAGCAAAACCACGCTTTCTTGTCGCCGCTTGCCGCATCGCCCAGCTGCGCTTTAGCCAGGCCACTGACGCACTGCTGGCGAAAGTCTCGTGAGAAGGGGTTGAGCGAGCAGAGCGGTTTGGTGACCATATAAGGGATAAACTGAATAATGCCGCGATAGTTATACCCGCTGTCTTTGACCTGCCAGGCAAAACTTTTCATCGTCGTTGCCTGGTCCGGCGTCAGGTCAGGCACCCTGAGAGCAAAGAGTTTATCGCTGTGCGCCAGCGCCTGCTGAAGGGTAATCACTTGTACGCCGGCGCCGGTGGCTTCCGCAACCTGACCTTCGCCAACATACAGCGCGACGTGGCTTACGGAAGAGGCGCTGAAGGCGCGGATCCCAAGCGATGTGACGCCCAGGCTGGAGGAGAACAGCAGGTCGCCGGAGCGCAGGTCGCTTTCGGCGATTTCGCGCAGTCCGCTGCCGGCAATCGAGCTTTGACGCTGGAGGGTAACAGCCCAGGATGATGAATGGTCATCGGCAGCAGATGTGGAAGGCGAGCTGCGGCCGACGTCCAAGGTACAGGCGGTAAGTAGGAGCAGGGCAAAAGTAAGCAGTCCGCTGCGGAGGAGATGTGCAGTCATTGGTACTGTCCTTGTAAAAAAAAAGGCCCTGACATCCGTTCAGGGCCCTGAGGTGGGTGTTAGCCTTTTATCGCTTTAACCAGATATTCCACAATATCCCCGGTCTTAATCAGCTGCTTCTCACCGTTGCGACGATACTTGTATTCGATATCATCGTTGTCGAGGTTACGATCTCCCAGCACGATGGTGTGCGGGATACCGATCAGCTCCATATCGGCGAACATCACGCCCGGACGCTCTTTACGATCGTCCATCAGCACTTCAATACCCTGGGCGCTCAGCTCGGCGTACAGTTTCTCCGCCAGCTCCTGCACACGGTAAGACTTGTGCATGTTCATCGGCAGGATCGCCACCTGGAACGGCGCAATCGCATCCGGCCAGACGATACCGCGATCGTCAAAGTTCTGCTCAATCGCCGCCGCTACCACGCGAGTCACCCCGATACCATAGCAGCCCATGGTCAGGATCTGGTTACGCCCATCTTCGCCCTGGACCGCGGCTTTCATCGCCTCGGAGTACTTCGTCCCCAGCTGGAAGATATGACCCACTTCGATACCGCGCTTAATAAGCAGGGTACCTTTACCGTCCGGGCTCGGGTCGCCGGCGACGACGTTACGGATGTCGGCCACTTCCGGCGTCGCGACATCGCGGTCCCAGTTGATGCCGAAGTAGTGTTTGCCATCGATATTGGCGCCAGCGGCGAAATCGCTCATCACCGCTACAGTACGGTCGATAATCACCGGAACCGGCATGTTCACCGGGCCCAGGGAGCCCGGACCGGCGTTCACCAGGGCGCGGATCTCTTCTTCGGTGGCGAAGGTCAGGGGGCTGGCGACCTGCGGCAGTTTTTCCGCTTTCACTTCGTTCAGCTCGTGATCGCCGCGCACCAGCAGGGCAACCAGCGGGGAAGCGCTATCTTCAACCGCTTTCACCAGCAGAGTTTTCACGGTTTTTTCGATCGGCAGGTTGAACTGCTCCACCAGCTCAGCGATGGTTTTGGCGTTCGGCGTATCGACCAGGGTCATCTCCTGGGTGGCGGCTGCGCGCGGCTCTTTCGGCGCAACGGCTTCCGCAAACTCGATGTTTGCCGCGTAGTCGGAGCTGTCGGAGAAGATCACATCGTCTTCGCCGCTCTGCGCCAGCACCTGGAATTCATGAGAGGCGCTGCCGCCGATAGAACCGGTGTCAGCCTGTACCGCGCGGAAATCCAGCCCCATACGGCTGAAGATTTTACTGTAAGCGGCATACATCGCGTCGTAGGTTTCCTGCAGCGATTCCTGCGAAGTATGGAAAGAGTAGGCATCTTTCATCAGGAATTCACGGGAGCGCATCACCCCGAAACGCGGGCGTACTTCGTCGCGGAATTTGGTCTGGATCTGATAGAAGTTCAGCGGCAGCTGTTTATAGGAGTTCAGCTCGTTGCGGATCAGATCGGTAATGACCTCTTCGTGGGTTGGGCCGAGGACGAACGGACGATCGCCGCGATCGGCAATGCGCAACAGTTCCGGGCCGTACTGCTCCCAGCGCCCGCTCTCCTGCCACAGTTCAGATGGCTGAACGACCGGCATTAACACCTCGATCGCACCGGCGTTGTTCATTTCTTCACGCACGATGTTTTCGACTTTTTTCAGGACGCGCACGCCGGTCGGCAGCCAGGTGTATAACCCGGAGGCCAGCTTGCGGATCATCCCGGCGCGCAGCATCAGCTGATGGCTGATTACCTCGGCGTCGGCAGGTGTCTCCTTCAGAGTGGAGAGCAGATATTGGCTAGTACGCATGTTGTAACGGTTCCAGTTAAACGAGCGGAACAGGCTGGTTGCCCAGCCTGAAACAAAAAAAGTGGTTTAGTTTACCAGTGTGGCAAAGATGCCAAAAGAGAGGAAAATAAAATTAGCGCGCTTCGAGGGCAAAGACTTCAAAACCGGAGGCAGTCACCCGCCAGCGGACGTTGAAATCCAGCAGCCAGACGGCATACGTTTTTCCCGCTTGTTCCTCTTTTCGGTAGGCCGGACGCGGATCCTGCGCCAGCACCTCGCGGATAAACGCTTTGATATGTGGGTAGCGTTTTTCCAGCGTGAGTAACTGTGCGTCTATTTCCGGCGTAAAGCTGACGTTCATACCCGCCAGCGGCGCCTGCTGTGCATAGCTGGCGCTGGCGTCCGGCAGGGCTTCGGCGAAAGGAAGATACGGTTTGATATCAACCACCGGCGTCCCGTCGACGAGATCGAGGCTGCCGAGTTCCAGTATTACCTGATCTTTCTGACAGCGAATGCCCTTGAGCTCAACGAGCGACATGCCGATGGGATTAGGGCGAAACGTTGAACGGGTGGCGAAGACGCCCATCCGCGCATTGCCGCCCAGTCGGGGAGGTCGCACCGTCGGACGCCAACCGCCTTCCATTGTCTGATGAAACACAAACAGGATCCACAGATGGCTGAAGCTCTCCAGGCCACGCACGGCGTCGGCCTGGTTATAGGGCGCGACCAGATGGAGTTCTCCGCCGCCGTGTTTCACCAGGCCTGGCTGGCGAGGAACGGCAAACTTCTCTTTATACGGCGAACGGATGACGCCTATTTGCGCGAACTGAAATGCGCTCATTGCGCCGAGACGTTAAGCGCTGAACCCAGGCAAACGGCCTGACGGTAGCAGCCTGGCGTACCGCTGGTCACTTCGCAGCGGTGAAGCAGGACGGCATTAGCTTTCATACGCGCGGCATTAATTTGCAGGCGCTTGCGCGCGGTGGGGATATTCGGCGGAGAATCCTGATTCGAAGCCTGGCAGGACTCGCCAGATACTTCACCCAGATCGCGGAACGGTTTACCAACCAGCTCTGACGCATCGGTGTAAATACGTACTGGGGCCGGGCGGGTGGCGCGCGGTTTGCTCGGCTCAGATTTAACCGGCGGGGTTGCAGTGCTTTGAGCAGGCTCAACGGGAGATCTGCTTAGCATGGAACAACCGCTTAACATGAGTGCTAACAAACAGATCGGTAAAGCACGCATAGTATTTCCTCAATGAATAAAAAACAGGGCGTTATTGAATCAGGTGCTTGCATAAATGACAAGACGGGCGTGAAGCCCGTCCTGAATGATATTACGGTGAGAAAAGATTACCAGCCTTTCACGGCACCGCCGTTAAAGATCTTGTTTGCTGCTTCGTAAACTTCATCGCTCTGGTAAGCCTGAACGAATTTTTTCACATTCTCAGCATCTTTATTGTCTTCACGCGCCACAATCAGGTTCACGTAAGGAGACTCTTTACCTTCAACAAAGATGCCGTCTTTCGCCGGGGTCAGGCCAATCTGGCTGGCGTAAGTGGTGTTGATAACGGCCAGCGCAATCTGCGCATCGTCCAGGGAACGCGGCAGCTGCGGCGCCTCCAGTTCAACAATCTTCAGGTTTTTCGGGTTCTCGACGATGTCCAGCGAGGTCGGCAGCAGGCCCACGCCGTCTTTCAGTTTAATCAGACCTACCTGCTGCAGCAGCAGCAGAGAACGACCGAGGTTGGTCGGATCGTTAGGGACGGCGATCTGCGAGCCCGGCTGCAGTTCGTCCAGCGATTTGATTTTCTTCGAATAACCCGCGATCGGGTAGACGAAGGTGTTACCGACAGCCACCAGCTTATAGCCGCGGTCTTTAATCTGCTGATCGAGATACGGTTTATGCTGGAAGGCGTTCACGTCGATATCGCCTTTGCTCAGCGCTTCGTTCGGCAGAACGTAATCGTTGAAGGTCACCAGTTCTACGTCAAGGCCATACTTCTCTTTTGCTACTTTCTGCGCAACTTCAGCGACCTGCTGTTCCGCCCCGACGATAACGCCGACTTTAATATGATTCGGATCTTTTTCATCCTGACCGCAACCCACCAGCGCCAGAGAACCGATTAACGCGCCGACTGCCGCAAAAGTTTTGAAATTAAAGGCCATGTTATTTCCTTCCTGTAAGAATGAGTGTTGTCTGCCAATAACGTTATTTGTGAGTCACAGCCCGGACGATGCGATCGCCAGAGAATTGAATTAAATAAACCAGAACAACCAGCAATACCAGTACGGTATTCATCACGGTGGCGTTATATCCAATATAGCCATACTGATAACCAATCTGACCCAGGCCACCGGCGCCCACCGCGCCGCCCATTGCGGAATAACCCACCAGCGTGATGAGCGTGATGGTGGCGGCGTTGACTAGACCCGGCAGTGCTTCAGGTAGCAGGACTTTGCGCACGATCTGCAGCGGCGTGGCACCCATCGCGCGGGAGGCTTCAATAAGGCCGGTGGGGATTTCCAGCAGGGCGTTCTCCACCATGCGGGCGATAAACGGCGCGGCGCCAACTGTTAATGGCACAATCGCTGCCTGCAGGCCGATAGAGGTACCGACGATCACGCGGGTAAACGGAATCATCCAGACCAGCAGGATAATGAACGGGATGGAGCGGAAAATATTCACCAGCGCCGACAGCGTGCGGTACAGTTTGGCATTGGCGACGATTTGCCCCGGACGGGTCACGTACAGCAGCACGCCCACCGGCAGGCCGAGGACAAAACCGAAGAAGCCAGAGACAAAAGTCATTGCCAGCGTTTCCCATACGCCGCGCAACAGCAGCCACATCATTGCCTCAGACATAACCCAATACCTCTACTTTTACATGATGTTCCTGCAGCCAGGCGATGGCCGCCTGAGTGTCTTCCTGTGTACCGTGCATTTCGGTGAGCATGATGCCGAACTTCACCCCGCCGGCATAATCCATCTGCGCGCTGATAATGTTGTTATTCACGTTGAAGCGACGCGCGGTTTCAGAGAGCAGCGGCGCATCGACGGAGTGGCCGGTAAATTCCATGCGCAGCATCGGTACGCTATCCGCTGTGGCGGTAGGTTTCAGGCGCGCCTGATAGTCATCCGGAATATCGAGGTGCAGAGTGGACTGAATAAACTGCTGAGCCAGCGGCGTCTTCGGATGGGAGAAGACTTCGCTCACGGTGTCCTGCTCGATCAGTTGACCATTACTAATGACCGCCACGCAGTCGCAGATACGTTTAACCACGTCCATTTCATGGGTGATCAACAGGATGGTCAGTCCCAGGCGACGGTTAATGTCTTTCAGCAGTTCGAGAATGGAACGGGTAGTGGCCGGATCCAGGGCGCTGGTGGCTTCATCGCACAGCAATACTTTAGGATTGCTGGCCAGCGCGCGGGCAATCGCCACGCGCTGTTTCTGGCCGCCGGAGAGGTTGGCCGGGTAGCTGTCGTGCTTATCACCCAGGCCGACAAGATCCAGCAGCTCCGTGACACGGCGTTTGATTTCAGCCTGCGGCGTGTTATCCAGCTCCAGGGGTAATGCCACGTTGCCGAAAACGGTCCGCGAGGCCAACAGGTTAAAATGCTGGAAAATCATGCCAATTTGACGGCGAGCGCGGGTTAGCTCTTTCTCCGACAGGGCAGTCAGTTCCTGACCGTCAACCTGTACGCTGCCCTCGGTCGGGCGCTCCAGCAGGTTCACGCAGCGAATCAGCGTACTTTTACCGGCGCCGGAGGCACCGATGACGCCGTAAATCTGTCCGGCAGGGACATGCAGGCTGACGTTATTCAGCGCCTGAATGCTGCGATTCCCCTGCTGGAATACTTTGGTGATATTGGAAAGTTTAATCATCAGTTATTTATTATCGTTTAGCCGTTTGCCGTGGCATTTTCTTCTGCCGTATCCAGGCGATGCCTGGCAATGAAATGGATGTTAAGGCATCCAGACGTCTAAATCAATCTGACTCTTTATAATGAGCACTTTCTTGCATGCGGAAACATGCGATACTAGCGGCACTAGTCTTTTTCAGGAGCAAACCGGTGGCAAAGTCAGTACCCGCAATTTTTCTCGACCGTGACGGCACTATTAATGTCGATCATGGCTACGTCCACGAAATCGACAATTTTGAATTTATCGATGGCGTCATTGACGCGATGCGCGAACTAAAAGAGATGGGCTACGCGCTGGTGCTGGTCACTAACCAGTCCGGTATTGCCCGCGGTAAATTTACCGAAGCCCAGTTTGAAACGCTGACCGAATGGATGGACTGGTCTCTGGCAGACCGCGGCGTCGACCTCGACGGTATCTACTATTGCCCGCATCACCCGCAGGGTGCGGTTGAGGAGTACCGCCAGACCTGTGATTGTCGTAAACCGCATCCGGGGATGCTGATTTCCGCCCGCGACTATCTGCATATCGATATGGCTGCTTCTTATATGGTAGGGGACAAACTGGAAGATATGCAGGCGGCAGCGGCTGCGGATGTCGGGACTAAAGTACTGGTGCGCACCGGTAAGCCCCTGACTGAAGAAGCGGAAAAAGCGGCGGATTGGGTGCTAAATAGCCTGGCAGAGCTGCCGGCGGCGATTAAAAAGCAGCAAAAATAAGCGTTGCGTTTAAAAGATGAGCGGTTGAAATAAAATTGTATTTTTCCGCTTGTCATTCCCGGAGAGCTCCCTATAATGCGCCTCCATCGACACGGCAGATGTGAATCACTTCACACAAACAGCCGGTTCGGTTGCAGAGAAAAATCCTGAAAAACGGGTTGACTCTGAAAGAGGAAAGCGTAATATACGCCACCTCGCGACAGAGCGCTAAAGCGCGTCGCAACTGCTCTTTAACAATTTATCAGACAATCTGTGTGGGCACTCAAAGTGACATGGATTCTTAACGTCCTAGGACGAAAAATGAATACCAAGTCTCAAGAGTGAACACGTAATTCATTACGAAGTTTAATTCTTTGAGCATCAAACTTAAATTGAAGAGTTTGATCATGGCTCAGATTGAACGCTGGCGGCAGGCCTAACACATGCAAGTCGAGCGGTAGCACAGAGAGCTTGCTCTCGGGTGACGAGCGGCGGACGGGTGAGTAATGTCTGGGAAACTGCCTGATGGAGGGGGATAACTACTGGAAACGGTAGCTAATACCGCATAACGTCGCAAGACCAAAGTGGGGGACCTTCGGGCCTCATGCCATCAGATGTGCCCAGATGGGATTAGCTAGTAGGTGGGGTAACGGCTCACCTAGGCGACGATCCCTAGCTGGTCTGAGAGGATGACCAGCCACACTGGAACTGAGACACGGTCCAGACTCCTACGGGAGGCAGCAGTGGGGAATATTGCACAATGGGCGCAAGCCTGATGCAGCCATGCCGCGTGTGTGAAGAAGGCCTTCGGGTTGTAAAGCACTTTCAGCGGGGAGGAAGGCGTAAGGTTAATAACCTCTCGATTGACGTTACCCGCAGAAGAAGCACCGGCTAACTCCGTGCCAGCAGCCGCGGTAATACGGAGGGTGCAAGCGTTAATCGGAATTACTGGGCGTAAAGCGCACGCAGGCGGTCTGTCAAGTCGGATGTGAAATCCCCGGGCTCAACCTGGGAACTGCATTCGAAACTGGCAGGCTAGAGTCTTGTAGAGGGGGGTAGAATTCCAGGTGTAGCGGTGAAATGCGTAGAGATCTGGAGGAATACCGGTGGCGAAGGCGGCCCCCTGGACAAAGACTGACGCTCAGGTGCGAAAGCGTGGGGAGCAAACAGGATTAGATACCCTGGTAGTCCACGCCGTAAACGATGTCGATTTGGAGGTTGTGCCCTTGAGGCGTGGCTTCCGGAGCTAACGCGTTAAATCGACCGCCTGGGGAGTACGGCCGCAAGGTTAAAACTCAAATGAATTGACGGGGGCCCGCACAAGCGGTGGAGCATGTGGTTTAATTCGATGCAACGCGAAGAACCTTACCTGGTCTTGACATCCACAGAACTTTCCAGAGATGGATTGGTGCCTTCGGGAACTGTGAGACAGGTGCTGCATGGCTGTCGTCAGCTCGTGTTGTGAAATGTTGGGTTAAGTCCCGCAACGAGCGCAACCCTTATCCTTTGTTGCCAGCGGTCCGGCCGGGAACTCAAAGGAGACTGCCAGTGATAAACTGGAGGAAGGTGGGGATGACGTCAAGTCATCATGGCCCTTACGACCAGGGCTACACACGTGCTACAATGGCATATACAAAGAGAAGCGACCTCGCGAGAGCAAGCGGACCTCATAAAGTATGTCGTAGTCCGGATTGGAGTCTGCAACTCGACTCCATGAAGTCGGAATCGCTAGTAATCGTAGATCAGAATGCTACGGTGAATACGTTCCCGGGCCTTGTACACACCGCCCGTCACACCATGGGAGTGGGTTGCAAAAGAAGTAGGTAGCTTAACCTTCGGGAGGGCGCTTACCACTTTGTGATTCATGACTGGGGTGAAGTCGTAACAAGGTAACCGTAGGGGAACCTGCGGTTGGATCACCTCCTTACCTTAAAGAACCTGCCTTTGTAGTGCTCACACAGATTGTCTGATGAAAAACAGCAGTAAAAACCTCTACAGGCTTGTAGCTCAGGTGGTTAGAGCGCACCCCTGATAAGGGTGAGGTCGGTGGTTCAAGTCCACTCAGGCCTACCAAATTTGCGAAGCAAATTTGAAGAGGTTGCAAACGATGGGGCTATAGCTCAGCTGGGAGAGCGCCTGCTTTGCACGCAGGAGGTCTGCGGTTCGATCCCGCATAGCTCCACCATCTTTACTGCGAACACAAGAAAACTTCAGAGTGAACCTGAAAAGGTGCACTGCGAAGTTTTGCTCTTTAAAAATCTGGATCAAGCTGAAAATTGAAACGACACACAGTTAATGTGTGTTCGAGTCTCTCAAATTTTCGCAATCAGAAGTGAAACATCTTCGGGTTGTGAGGTTAAGCGACTAAGCGTACACGGTGGATGCCCTGGCAGTCAGAGGCGATGAAGGACGTGCTAATCTGCGAAAAGCGTCGGTAAGGTGATATGAACCGTTACAGCCGGCGATGTCCGAATGGGGAAACCCAGTGCAATTCGTTGCACTATCGTTAACTGAATACATAGGTTAACGAGGCGAACCGGGGGAACTGAAACATCTAAGTACCCCGAGGAAAAGAAATCAACCGAGATTCCCCCAGTAGCGGCGAGCGAACGGGGAGCAGCCCAGAGTCTGAATCAGCTTGTGTGTTAGTGGAACGGTCTGGAAAGTCCGACGGTACAGGGTGATAGTCCCGTACACCAAAATGCACAGGCTGTGAACTCGAAGAGTAGGGCGGGACACGTGGTATCCTGTCTGAATATGGGGGGACCATCCTCCAAGGCTAAATACTCCTGACTGACCGATAGTGAACCAGTACCGTGAGGGAAAGGCGAAAAGAACCCCGGCGAGGGGAGTGAAAAAGAACCTGAAACCGTGTACGTACAAGCAGTGGGAGCACCTTCGGGTGTGACTGCGTACCTTTTGTATAATGGGTCAGCGACTTATATTCTGTAGCAAGGTTAACCGTATAGGGGAGCCGCAGGGAAACCGAGTCTTAACTGGGCGTTAAGTTGCAGGGTATAGACCCGAAACCCGGTGATCTAGCCATGGGCAGGTTGAAGGTTGGGTAACACTAACTGGAGGACCGAACCGACTAATGTTGAAAAATTAGCGGATGACTTGTGGCTGGGGGTGAAAGGCCAATCAAACCGGGAGATAGCTGGTTCTCCCCGAAAGCTATTTAGGTAGCGCCTCGTGAACTCATCTTCGGGGGTAGAGCACTGTTTCGGCTAGGGGGTCATCCCGACTTACCAACCCGATGCAAACTACGAATACCGAAGAATGTTATCACGGGAGACACACGGCGGGTGCTAACGTCCGTCGTGAAGAGGGAAACAACCCAGACCGCCAGCTAAGGTCCCAAAGTCATGGTTAAGTGGGAAACGATGTGGGAAGGCACAGACAGCCAGGATGTTGGCTTAGAAGCAGCCATCATTTAAAGAAAGCGTAATAGCTCACTGGTCGAGTCGGCCTGCGCGGAAGATGTAACGGGGCTAAACCATGCACCGAAGCTGCGGCAGCGACACTATGTGTTGTTGGGTAGGGGAGCGTTCTGTAAGCCTGCGAAGGTGTGCTGTGAGGCATGCTGGAGGTATCAGAAGTGCGAATGCTGACATAAGTAACGATAAAGCGGGTGAAAAGCCCGCTCGCCGGAAGACCAAGGGTTCCTGTCCAACGTTAATCGGGGCAGGGTGAGTCGACCCCTAAGGCGAGGCCGAAAGGCGTAGTCGATGGGAAACAGGTTAATATTCCTGTACTTGGTGTTACTGCGAAGGGGGGACGGAGAAGGCTATGTTAGCCGGGCGACGGTTGTCCCGGTTTAAGCATGTAGGCTGATTGTCCAGGCAAATCCGGATAATCAAGGCTGAGGTGTGATGACGAGGCACTACGGTGCTGAAGTAACAAATGCCCTGCTTCCAGGAAAAGCCTCTAAGCATCAGGTAACATCAAATCGTACCCCAAACCGACACAGGTGGTCAGGTAGAGAATACCAAGGCGCTTGAGAGAACTCGGGTGAAGGAACTAGGCAAAATGGTGCCGTAACTTCGGGAGAAGGCACGCTGGTGTGTAGGTGAAGTCCCTGCGGATGGAGCTGAGACCAGTCGAAGATACCAGCTGGCTGCAACTGTTTATTAAAAACACAGCACTGTGCAAACACGAAAGTGGACGTATACGGTGTGACGCCTGCCCGGTGCCGGAAGGTTAATTGATGGGGTTATCCGTAAGGAGAAGCTCTTGATCGAAGCCCCGGTAAACGGCGGCCGTAACTATAACGGTCCTAAGGTAGCGAAATTCCTTGTCGGGTAAGTTCCGACCTGCACGAATGGCGTAATGATGGCCAGGCTGTCTCCACCCGAGACTCAGTGAAATTGAACTCGCTGTGAAGATGCAGTGTACCCGCGGCAAGACGGAAAGACCCCGTGAACCTTTACTATAGCTTGACACTGAACATTGAGCCTTGATGTGTAGGATAGGTGGGAGGCTTTGAAGCGTGGACGCCAGTCTGCGTGGAGCCAACCTTGAAATACCACCCTTTAATGTTTGATGTTCTAACGTTGGCCCCTGACCGGGGTTGCGGACAGTGTCTGGTGGGTAGTTTGACTGGGGCGGTCTCCTCCCAAAGCGTAACGGAGGAGCACGAAGGTTAGCTAATCCTGGTCGGACATCAGGAGGTTAGTGCAATGGCATAAGCTAGCTTGACTGCGAGCGTGACGGCGCGAGCAGGTGCGAAAGCAGGTCATAGTGATCCGGTGGTTCTGAATGGAAGGGCCATCGCTCAACGGATAAAAGGTACTCCGGGGATAACAGGCTGATACCGCCCAAGAGTTCATATCGACGGCGGTGTTTGGCACCTCGATGTCGGCTCATCACATCCTGGGGCTGAAGTAGGTCCCAAGGGTATGGCTGTTCGCCATTTAAAGTGGTACGCGAGCTGGGTTTAGAACGTCGTGAGACAGTTCGGTCCCTATCTGCCGTGGGCGCTGGAGAATTGAGGGGGGCTGCTCCTAGTACGAGAGGACCGGAGTGGACGCATCACTGGTGTTCGGGTTGTCATGCCAATGGCACTGCCCGGTAGCTAAATGCGGAAGAGATAAGTGCTGAAAGCATCTAAGCACGAAACTTGCCCCGAGATGAGTTCTCCCTGAGACTATAAGTCTCCTGAAGGAACGTTAAGACGATGACGTTGATAGGCCGGGTGTGTAAGCGCAGCGATGCGTTGAGCTAACCGGTACTAATGAACCGTGAGGCTTAACCTTACAACGCCGAAGATGTTTTGGCGGATTTGAGAGAATTTTCAGCTCTGATACAGATTAATCGATACGTTGGTGAAACGTGTTGATAAAACAGAATTTGCCTGGCGGCACTAGCGCGGTGGTCCCACCTGACCCCATGCCGAACTCAGAAGTGAAACGCCGTAGCGCCGATGGTAGTGTGGGGTCTCCCCATGTGAGAGTAGGGAACTGCCAGGCATCAAATTGCAGTAAGCCGGGGTGACAACCGGTGGTAATAAAGCGAAGAAATTCGGTGGAGCGGTAGTTCAGTCGGTTAGAATACCTGCCTGTCACGCAGGGGGTCGCGGGTTCGAGTCCCGTCCGTTCCGCCACTTATTAAGAGCCCTGAGCATTTGCTCAGGGCTTTTTTGTTTGATCTGTTCTCTATTATTGCTAATTCAGCAAAAATCCTCTGCATTAATCGCTCTTTTTCCCCTCCACACCATCAGCCATAATTTCATCCGTTAACCGAAATGAATAAATAACGAGGAAAATCATGGCAATCCCTGCATTTGGTCTTGGCACCTTCCGTCTGAAAGATGATGTTGTTATCGCATCCGTAAAAACCGCGCTGGAGCTGGGCTATCGTGCTATCGACACCGCGCAAATCTATGACAACGAAGCCGCGGTGGGTCAGGCTATCGCCGAAAGCGGCGTGCCGCGTGATGAGCTGTTCATCACTACCAAAATCTGGATCGAGAACCTGAGCAAAGACAAACTCATCGCCAGCCTGCAAGAAAGTCTGCAGAAGCTGCGCACGGACTATGTTGACCTGACGCTCATCCACTGGCCGGCACCGAACGATGCGGTTGCCGTTGAAGAGTTTATGGCAGCCTTGATGGAAGCGAAGAAGCTGGGTCTGACCCGTCAGATTGGTATCTCCAACTTCACTATTCCACTGATGGAGCGCGCGATTGCCGCCGTTGGCGCTGAAAACATTGCGACCAACCAGATTGAACTCTCGCCGTATCTGCAAAACCGTAAAGTCGTCGACTGGGCACGTGAGCACGGCATCCACATCACCTCTTACATGACGCTGGCTTATGGTAAGGCGCTGAAAGATGAAGTGATTGCCCGTATCGCGGCGAAACATAATGCGACTCCGGCGCAGGTTATCCTGGCATGGGCGATGGGCGAGGGGTACGCGGTGATCCCGTCCTCGACGAAGCGTGATAACCTGGCCAGCAACCTGAAGGCGCTGGATCTGCAGTTGGATGATGAAGATCGACAGGCGATCGCTGCGCTGGATTGCAACGATCGGCTGGTGAGCCCGGAAGGTCTGGCGCCGCAGTGGGATTAATCACTCGCTACCGGTATGCCGTTCGCCTTGCAGACCGAGATGGTATTACGACAGCTCCTTCGGGAGCTGTTTTACGTGGTCGCTCAGAAAATCAATAAATGCCCTGATGCGAGTGCTGACCGCCCGGTCGCTGTAATAGACGGCACTGAAAGGCATTTCCACCGGTAAGCGCTTATCCGCCAGTAGCTCGACAAACTCTCCGCTGGCAATCTCTTTATCCACCATGTAATCCGACAGGCAGGCAATACCGTTGCCGGTCAGGCACAGCTGCTTGAGCGTTTCGCCGCTATTGGATGACACCGCCGCTTCGATCTCTAACAGCTGGCCATCGCAACAGGAGACCGGCCAGGTATTCAGCGATACCGGCTCGGTGAAGCCGAGGCAGTGATGCTGTTTCAGATCGGATGGATGCTGCGGCATACCGTAGCGCGCGACATAGTCGGGCGAGGCGACGATCTTACGATAGCTGGTAAACAGCGGTCGGGCGCGCAGGCTGGAATCCGTTAAGGTCCCGGCCCGAATGGCCACATCCACTTTCCGTTCAATCAGATTGATAAACGTCTCAGACGAGACGAGCGACAGCGTCATTTCCGGGTAGCGCTCGCGAAATGGCTTCACCAGCGGCATGAGAAAATGCAGCATCACCGGCGTCGCGGCATCTACCCGCAGCAGGCCCCGCGGCGTCGTGCGCGTCTCCAGCAGATCGTTCTCTGCCGCCGCCATTTCCTGCAAGACCACCTGCATACGGCGAAAATAGCGCTCGCCTTCTTCTGTCAGGCTGAGCTGGCGGGTGGTCCGATTGAGCAGGCTTACGCCTAGCTTTGATTCCAGCTTTTTGACCGCCCGGCTGACGGCGGAGTTGGCCTGTCCGAGCTGCTCGGCCGCCCGGCTGAAACTCCCGCTTTCCACCACCGCCACAAAGATGGCGATCTCCTCTGATGTGGCTCTCATTATTGCACCTATAGCAAAATTCTATTGATACTTTGATAGTTTTTGTTATTTATACAACCCTTCATACTACGTGTCATCTTAATCCTGATGCTACGGAGTAAATTATGCCACTGGCGCTATTTGCCTTAACCATCGGTGCCTTCGCAATTGGCACCACTGAATTTGTGATTGTCGGCCTGGTCCCGACCATTGCTCAGCAACTCTCTATCTCCCTGCCTTCGGCGGGACTGCTGGTCTCTATCTACGCGCTGGGCGTGGCGATCGGCGCCCCGGTACTGACGGCGTTGACCGGGCGTATGCCGCGTAAACAGCTGCTGCTGGCGTTGATGGTCCTGTTTACGGCGGGTAATGTGCTGGCCTGGCAGGCCCCGGGCTATGAAACGCTGATCCTGGCGCGACTGCTGACCGGCCTGGCACACGGCGTGTTCTTCTCTATTGGCTCGACAATTGCTACCAGCCTGGTGGCAAAAGAGAAAGCGGCCTCGGCCATTGCCATTATGTTCGGCGGCCTGACGGTCGCGCTGGTAACCGGGGTACCGTTCGGGACTTTCATCGGCCAGCATTTTGGCTGGCGGGAAACCTTCCTCGCGGTATCGATTCTGGGCGTCATTGCCCTTATCAGCAGCCTGATTCTGGTACCGAATAATATTCCGGGCCGCGCCAGCGCCAGCCTGCGCGATCAGATGAAAGTATTAACTCATCCTCGCCTGCTGATGATCTACACCATTACCGCGCTGGGCTACGGCGGCGTGTTTACCGCCTTTACCTTCCTTGCGCCGATGATGCAGGAGCTGGCCGGTTTCAGTCCGTCAGCGGTGAGCTGGATCCTGCTGGGCTATGGTGTCTCGGTGGCTATAGGTAACGTGTGGGGCGGCAAACTGGCCGATAAGCATGGCGCCGTCTCCGCGCTGAAGTTTATCTTCGCCGCGCTGGTGGTGCTGCTGCTGGTCTTCCAGTTGACCGCCAGCGTTCACTATGCCGCGCTGGCAACGGTACTGGTGATGGGCATCTTCGCCTTCGGCAACGTGCCGGGTTTGCAGGTGTATGTGGTGCAAAAAGCAGAGCAGTACACGCCTGGCGCCGTCGACGTCGCTTCCGGCCTGAATATTGCCGCCTTTAACGTCGGCATTGCTCTGGGGTCCATCGTCGGCGGACAGACGGTCGAGCGGTACGGTCTGGCGCAGACGCCGTGGATTGGCGCGATGATTGTGCTGGTCGCTTTGCTGTTGGTGGTCCTGAGCGGACGTTTAGATAAATTGCCACGCCGTTCGGCAGCGCTTTCTCCCGAAGGCTAAGGGTTTCTCGCAATTTGCATTGAAAGTGTATGGGAAAATCCCTATAACAGAATAACCAGTCGTCGTCGGGCTGGTTTCTGTTATCGAGGATTAATGCCCAAATTGCGAAAGAACACCTACGCCATGCGCTATGTCGCCGGACAACCTGCGGAGAGAATATTGCCTCCGGGGGCGTTTGCGGGCGTAAGTCCGGTTTATCCCGCCGGCACGCCGTTAAGCAGCGATGAGAAGATCCGCGTGCTGGTATGGAATATCTTCAAGCAGCAGCGCGCAGAGTGGCAGTCGGTCCTCAAAAATTTCGGCAAAGATGCGCATTTGGTCCTGTTGCAGGAGGCGCAAACCACCCCAGAACTGGTCCGGTTCGCGACTTCAAACTATCTGGCCGCCGATCAGGTGCCGGCGCTGGTATTGCCGCAGCATCCTTCCGGCGTAATGACGCTGGCCTCCGCGCACCCCATCTATTGCTGTCCGCTGCGCGAGCGCGAGCCTATTTTGCGATTGCCGAAATCGGCGTTAGTGACCGTTTATCCGCTGCCGGATGCGCGGTTGTTGATGGTAGTCAATATCCATGCCGTCAACTTTAGCCTTGGCGTCGACGTCTACAGCAAACAGCTGCTGCCAATTGGCGATCAGATCGCCCATCACAGCGGGCCGGTGATCATGGCCGGCGACTTCAATGCCTGGAGCCGGCCGCGGATGAATGCGCTGTACCGCTTTGCGCGTGAGATGTCGTTACGCGAAGTTCGTTTCTCAGACGATCAGCGCCGCCGCGCGTTTGGTCGTCCCCTCGATTTTGTGTTCTACCGTGGGTTAAGCGTGCACGATGCTTCCGTGCTGGTGACCCGCGCCTCCGACCACAACCCGCTACTAGTCGAATTCAGTCCCGGCAAGCCTGATTAATTTAAGGTTGGTCAGGCCTGCCATGGGGCAGGCCTGCGCATGCATGGTGCTGCCTTTTATTACTCAAAAAAAACCGTAAGGACAAGACAACATGACAACACGCTCTCACCATGACAACGTCGAAAAGCAGTTCGGCTCCCAGGCCAGCGCCTATCTGACCAGCGCCGTACACGCCTCTGGTCGCGATCTGCAGCGGCTGGCGGAACGGCTGGCTGATTTTCCTCAGGCGAAAGTGCTGGATATGGGCTGCGGGGCAGGGCACGCCAGCTTTACCGCGGCGGGACAGGTTGCCGAGGTGACCGCCTATGATTTATCGAGCCAGATGCTGGAGGTCGTTGCCGCCGCGGCAAAGGAGAAAGGTTTTAGCAATATCGTGACCCAGCAGGGGTACGCCGAAACGCTGCCGTTCGCTGATGCCAGCTTTGATGTGGTGATTAGCCGCTACTCTGCTCACCACTGGCATGACGTTGGCCAGGCGCTGCGTGAGGTGAAACGTGTTCTCAAGCCGGGCGGGGTGATTATCGTGATGGACGTGATGTCGCCGGGTCATCCGGTACGTGATGTCTGGCTGCAGACGGTGGAAGCCCTGCGCGACACCTCGCATGTGCGTAATTATTCCAGCGGCGAGTGGTTGACGCTGGCGACTGAAGCGGGGCTGGTGGTTAACCAGTTGTTGACCGATCGCCTGCCGCTGGAGTTCAGTTCATGGGTGGCGCGGATGCGCACTCCTGAGCCGCTGGTGGAGGCGATTCGCTTATATCAGCAGAGCGCTTCGGCGGAGGTCAAAGCGTACTTCGAGTTACAGGAGGACGGATCGTTTACCAGCGATACCATTCTGTTCGAAGCGCATAAAGCGGTTTAATTTAGGCAATAAAAAAGGCACCGGGGAAGTCGGTGCCTTTTTGTCGAACCAGAGGTATCAGGACTCTGGTCGATCGCTGTTTTTCACAAACAACGTTAGCTGATCGCCAGGGCGCAGGTTGTCGGTATCGCTGTTCCAGCGCATCACGTCGCGAATATTAACGCCGTGACGTTTGGCGATGCTCGACAGCGAATCGCCTTTACGAACGCGATAGGTGATGCTATCGCTGTTGTTCGCCAGACGCTGGGCGCTGCTGCCTGCGCCAATAACCAGATTCTGCCCAACCTTTAATCCAGAGCCGCGCAGGTTATTCCACTGCTGCAGATCGCGGGTCGTCACACCAAGACGGGAAGCTATCCCGGAAATGGTGTCGCCAGAACGCACCTTATAGCTACGGCTGGTCAGCGGCGTATTGTCCGCGAGCTGCGTCGGCTGCACGGCGGCAATGTCGCCAGAGGCCAGCGATTCACGCAGCTGTGCGGCGTGCTTCTGCGGCACCATGACGTACTTTGGCCCGCTCGCGCCCAGCGTTGACCCTTTTACGCCCGCATTGAACGTCTTCAGCTTGCTGACCGGCATACCGGCCATGTCCGCGAGCTGAGAAATATCAACCGGACTGTCGAGGCGAACGCGCGCCAGCGCACGGCTTTCATCAGCCGTAGGCAGCTTTACGCCGTAACGTTTGCTGTTTTTGAGAATGTCGCTCAATGCCAGCATTTTCGGGACGTAGATTTTCGTTTCATGCGGCAGAGACAGCGACCAGAAATCGGTGGGTTTGCCACGCGAACGGTTCGCTTTTACTGCCTTCATGACCCGGCCTTCGCCGCTGTTATAGGCTGCGACCGTTAACAACCAGTCGCCGTCGAACATTTTGTTCAGACGTTGCATCATGTCCAGCGCCGCGGTAGTAGACGCGACGACATCACGACGCGCATCGTAACTGCGGGTCTGTTTTAAACCATAATTGCGCCCTGTGCTCGGAATGATCTGCCAAATGCCTGCGGCATTGGCGCCAGACGTCGCGTGTGGGTCAAAAGCGCTCTCCACTATGGGTAGTAATACCAGTTCCATTGGCATGTTACGTTTCTTAACCTGCCCGGCTATCCAGTACATATACGGCTCTGCCCGTAAAGTTACATCGTGGAGATAGCTCTTATTTCTTAAGTACTTCTGTTTCTGTTCGCGAATCCGGGGATTATCCGGTATTCCCATCTTTAGCTCGTCGCCTATGGAAGTCCACAGATCCTGGTCTTGCGCGTAGAAGGTTCCATCATCTAACCAGCGCGCTTGACTTGTGAACTTGCCTGCTTCCCCTTGACCAGCCGCAGAAAGGCTCTGTGCTCGCTGTTCGACGGTGCCATCGTGCTTAGACGCCTGGCACCCCACCAGCAGGACAGAGGCGAGTAATATCGCTCGTGCCTTCATGTGTGTGTCAATAGTTGCTTAAAAGACGACCAAGGATAACGGCGAAGTTGGCCGATGACAAGAATTAAATATCAGAAGTCATCTTTCTTTGACCTTAACCATGCAAATCGCGCCACAGAGTGTTGCAAATTTGTTTCTTTGTTAATTTTGTCAATTAAATCAATATCATTTACGCGTAAAAATAAATTTATACGCCGCTCATTTTTCAGAGTTACGGGTAGTGTTTTTTGTTTTTTTGCACGTAACTCATTAACTTTATGATAGTAATCGTTTATGTCCCTATCATCTGGCAGGATACTCAATGCAAACTTCATATTCGCTAACGTATATTCATGTGCGCAACATATGAGGGTTTCTTCAGGAAGGGCATTAATTTTCATAAATGATTGATACATCTGCTCTGCTGTACCTTCGAACAGCCTTCCGCAGCCGCCGGAAAACATCGTATCGCCACAGAACAGATAAGGTTCGCTGTAGTAACAGATATGTCCTAATGTGTGACCTGGCGTAGAGAAAATGGAAAAATCGTGCCCGAGAATTGACAGCCGATCGCCATCGCCTACCACCTGAATGACGCCTTTATCCTGGGTTTCCGCCGGCCCGTAAACCACTATAGAAGGGAATTTTTCACGTAATTGTTTTACGCCGCCGACGTGATCCTGATGATGATGGGTCAATAAAATAGCCTCGGGCTGCCACTGGTTTTCCTTGATGGCCGCCAGAACCGGCGCGGCTTCGCCTGGATCTACGATGATGCAGCGGCCGTTATTCTCACTGAGAACCCAGATGTAGTTGTCCTGAAACGCGGGAATACTGATAAGATTCATAAATTACCTCTAAAGCGTAGCGGAAGGTGGCAATGAAGCCGGCAAGGATACCTCACACAGTGACAGCGCCTGAGCATTGGTCCAGTATGCCGTGGGGCGAATACTATCGCGAAACGCTGGAGCAGCAGATGAAACCGTGGCTGGCTAAATTATATGGCTTTCATCTGCTTAAGATTGGCAATCTGAGCGCGGAAATCAATACCGAAGCTTGCGCCATCTCGCACCAGGTGAATGTCTCGCTGGCGGGAAATCCAATGCAGGTCCGGGCTGACCCGCTGCATTTACCCTTTGCCGAAAAGTCCGTTGACGCCTGCCTGCTGGCGCACACCCTGCCGTGGTGTAGCGATCCGCATCGTCTGCTGCGGGAAGCCGATCGTGTACTGATCGATGATGGCTGGATGATCCTGACCGGGTTTAATCCGGTCAGCCTGATGGGGTTGCGTAAGCTGGTGCCGGTCCTGCGCAAAGGAACGCCTTATAATAGCCGTATGTTTACGCTGATGCGCCAGCTGGACTGGCTGGCGCTGCTCAACTTTGAAGTGCTGCACTATGGACGTTACCAGGTTTTGCCCTGGTCGCGCCATGGCGGCAAATTGTTGAGCACCCATCTGCCGGCGCTGGGCTGTTTGCAATTGATTGTCGCCCGCAAACGGACCATTCCGCTGACGCTCAATCCGATGAAATCCGGCAAAGCGAAAACTCAGCTGCGGCCGGCGGTGGGCGCCACCCGGCAGTGGCGCAAAGGGCAGAATTAACTCTCAGGCAGGTAGCCGACATCGTCCAGTGTGGGGTGGGAGGCCGCCGCGCGCGCCAGCTCGTCGCAGCGTTCATTTTCAGGATGGCCGGCATGGCCCTTTACCCATTCCCATTTAATTTTATGCTGGCCAAGCGCGGCGTCCAGCCGCTGCCAGAGGTCGACATTTTTCACCGGCTTTTTCTCTGCCGTTTTCCAGCCGCGCTTTTTCCAGTTGTGGATCCACTGGGTGATCCCCTGACGAACATACTGGCTGTCAGTGCTGAGCACCACTTCGCAATGCTCTTTTAACGCTTCCAGGGCAACAATTGCCGCCATCAGTTCCATGCGGTTATTGGTGGTCAGACGGTAGCCAGCGCTGAAGGTTTTTTCGTGCTGGCGGTAGCGCATGATGGCGCCGTAGCCGCCAGGTCCTGGATTACCCAGGCAAGAGCCGTCGGTGAAAATTTCTACCTGTTTGAGCATCTCTGGTAGACTTCCTGTAATTGAAATCGATTTGTAAACGATAAGTCTGACATAAATGACCGCTATGAGCACTGCAATTACGCGCCAGATTGTTCTCGATACCGAAACCACCGGTATGAACCAGATCGGGGCACACTACGAAGGACACAAGATCATTGAGATCGGCGCCGTGGAGGTGATCAACCGCCGCCTGACCGGTAACAATTTTCACGTCTATCTGAAGCCCGATCGGCTGGTGGATCCTGAAGCATTCGGCGTACACGGGATCGCCGATGAGTTCCTGCTGGATAAACCTACCTTTGCCGACGTGGCTGATGAGTTTATGGATTACATCCGCGGCGCGGAGCTGGTGATCCATAACGCCTCGTTCGATATCGGCTTTATGGATTATGAATTCAGTAAGCTAAACCGCGGCATCGGAAAAACCGAGACCTTTTGTAAAATCACCGACAGTTTGGCGCTGGCGCGGAAAATGTTTCCAGGCAAGCGCAACAGCCTCGATGCGCTATGTTCGCGTTACGAAATAGACAACAGCAAGCGTACGCTGCACGGGGCGTTGCTCGATGCCCAGATCCTTGCCGATGTCTATTTGATGATGACCGGCGGCCAGACTTCGATGGCGTTCTCTATGGAAGGCGAAAGCCAGCAGCAGGCGGGAGAGATGGGAATTCAGCGCGTCGTCCGCGCCGGCAGTCAGTTACGCGTGGTTTATGCCTCAGATGAAGAACTGGCGAACCATGAATCCCGCCTCGACCTGGTACAAAAGAAAGGCGGAAGCTGCCTGTGGCGTGCCTGATAGCCACTAAAATGAATTAAAAATAGGCGGTTGGGTGATTTTTGCAGCAAACGATTCAAAATGGTAGAAAAAGCGTTGACGGGGTAGAGGGGAATCCGTAATATTCGCCTCGTTCCCAACGGAACAACAACGCGGAGCGGTAGTTCAGTCGGTTAGAATACCTGCCTGTCACGCAGGGGGTCGCGGGTTCGAGTCCCGTCCGTTCCGCCACTATTCAGAAAGCCTGAGTCAGCAATGATTCAGGCTTTCGTCGTTTTCGTCGCCGAATTTCAGCGCACCTCTTGTTCCTCCTGCATGCACTGCATAAATACCCGCATCGCCGGACTGATAGCCTTCCCGGCATGGTGGGCGCAGAGCGCATGGATCGTCAACGGCGTCTCGCTGAATGGCAGCTCAACCAGCGTCCCGCGCTTGAGCTCGTCCTCCACCGCAAAGCGTGGCAGAAAACTCACTCCCAGATTTCCCGCCACGCACTGCTTGATACTCTCAATACTCCACAGCTCAATGGTGTTCTCCAGAGTAATTTCGCGTTGGCGCAGGGTGCTTTCAAAAATCTGCCGGAACACGCACTGGGGTTCGTTGATGATAAAGCTCAGCGGGATATGCTGCCGCGGGCGCATGAAGTCTACCGGCGCCTGCTCGACCGATGCGACCAGCGTCAGCGACTGCTGGCCAAGCTCCATTATCGTGAGCGCGTCATCGTTACCCACCCGGTAAAACACCCCCAAATCGACCTCGTCGGCAAGCAGCGCATCGCGGATGCTGTAGCAGTTGAGCGACTGCAGCGACAGGCGCACTTTCGGAGCGCGTTGCTTAAAACGCTGCAGCACCCGCGGCATTTTATACGCCAGCAGCGTTTCGCCAGTGGCGACGCGAAGTTCGCCGCCGGGCTCATCGTCCTGGCGTGCCGCCTGACGAATCGAGGCCATCACTTTAGTCAGGTCGTAGACATGCGGCAGGACCTTCTTACCGGCGGCGGTGAGACACATCCGCCGGCCGATTTTCTCAAACAGCGGGATGGCAAGCTCCTGCTCCAGCTGCTGGATATGAAAAGTCACGGTGGACTGAGTGCAGCATAGTTTCTGCGCTGCGCGCAGAAAGGAACCTTCTTCGACAACAGTTTTGAAGGTGATGAAGCGTCGCAGATCCATATTTCCTCTTTGTATCGATACTATCGAAGCGAGAATGAAAAAATATTCATTTTTTTAAATTATCAGCTTCGGGTAGTGTCTGCCAGACAAGAGGAGAAAACCCGTGACACCTACCCTGATTAGCGCCTTTTTAACTTACACTTTGATCACCGCCCTGACACCCGGGCCCAACAATATCCTGGCGCTGAGCAGCGTCACTTCCCATGGTCTACGCCGCAGCCTGCGGGTGCTGGCCGGGATGAGCGTCGGGTTTATTATCACTATGTTGATTTGCGCGGCTTTAACCTTTTCGCTGGTTGAACTCGACTCACGCTTTACCCTGGTATTGGGATGGATTGGCGCGGCGTACATCCTGTGGCTGGCCTGGCAGATTGCCAAAAGCAAACCGGCGACAGGGATGCCGAGTGTAGAACCGGTAGGCTTTTGGGCAAGTCTGGGGCTGCAGTTCGTCAACGTTAAAATTATTCTGTATGGCATCACCGCGCTTTCTACCTTTGTTCTGCCCGTTACTCGCGAGCCTGTTTGGCTTATCAGCGTGAGTCTGCTGCTGGCGGCGATTGGCGCGCTGGGAAATCTGTGCTGGGCGCTGGCGGGGCATCTGTTTCAGCGCCTGTTTTTGCTGTACGGGCGGCAACTGAACTGGATGCTGGCAGCGTTATTGGTCTACTGTGCTGTGCGGATCGTGGTGGAATAAAAAGGGAGCGCAGCGGCTCCCGAAGGGTGATTAGCCGATCGTGAAAGGATCGGCATCGCGCCAGGCGGGGAATTTTTCACGATATTCCTGAAGGGCGCTCAGCGACAGCTCGGCATCAAGACGAGTGGCCTGATGCGGATCGGCGGTGGCGATAATCTCCCCCTGGGGATTGATAATCCGACTATCGCCGCGGTAATGATGGCCGTTGCCGTCAGTGCCAACCCGGTTACAGCCGGCGACATAGGCCTGGTTTTCAATCGCGCGGGCGATCAGCAGCGACTGCCAGTGCAGCGAGCGCGGCGCCGGCCAGTTGGCGACATACAGCGCCAAATCATAGTCGTTCTGATTACGCGACCATACCGGAAAGCGCAGGTCGTAACAGACCAGCGGCAGGATCCGCCATCCACGCCATTCAAAGACCACGCGCTGGTTTCCGGCCTCATAGTGATGATGTTCATCGGCCATACGGAACAGGTGCCGTTTATCATAATGGTGCACCGTACCGTCAGGCTCGACCAGCAGGAAGCGGTTAACAGCGCCGTGTTCAGTTTGCAGCGCAGCGCTGCCGGCAATCAGCGCCTGGGATTGCGCGGCCCGGGCATGCATCCACTCCACCACGTCGGCCTCGGGTAAAGACTGTTTTGCCGCTTCCATGGCAAAGCCGGTGGTAAACATCTCTGGTAAAACAATCACATCGCGCCCGGTGATTCCTTCCAGTTGGCGATCAAAATGGCGCAGGTTGGCAGGGCCGTCCATCCAGACCAGCGGTTGTTGCAACAGCGAAATTTTCAGGCCAGGCACAATGGTCAACTCCATTCTCATGAGGGGGTTAGGTTAACTGTAACACCATATCAGCCGCGCGGCGGTCCGCGGAATATTTTGTTAAAAAAATGCTACTGATGGAAACGAAAGGGGAGGAGAGGGCGAAAAAAAGGCGGGGAAAGTTCCCCGCCCGGCGTGTGATGTGGTAGTGGTTTTATTATGCAGCTTCAACTTTACGAACTTTTTCCGGCAGCTTTACCGGCTTTGTCGCCAGCTCCTCTGGCGCAAAGTCGTCGACGTTAATGCTGCGCAGACGGCTATGCTCTGCACGGGTAAGAATGGCGGCCTCATCCTGACTGATTAATCCTTTGGCCAGCGCGTTGTGGGCCAGCTCATCCAGACGGGTGAACGGCAGATTTTTACCCAACTCTTTGCAGATCCGCTGGTGGATAGGATCGGCCGCCATCACTTCCAGCAGGGCCTCTTCCAGCAGGCCTACCGGGTTATGCTCGCTCGGCGTCAGATACTGACCGCGGCCGATGCGGGAGCGCGTGGCGCTGGGCACCTGCAGAATTTTGGCGACCTGGTGGTCCAGCCTATCCGATGGCGCATGATGATGACGGCCGGTCGGGAAGATGACCAGGCGCATTACGCCTGCCACCAGACGGTTCGGGAAATTGTCCAACAGATCGTCAATGGCTTGCTCGGCCTGGTGCAGCGCGTCCTGTACCCCCCAGTGAACCAGCGGCAGATCGGCTTCATTGCGTCCTTCATCGTCATAGCGTTTCAGCACCGCCGAGGCCAGGTACAGCTGGCTTAACACATCCCCCAGACGGGCGGAGATACGTTCGCGTCGCTTGAGGCTGCCGCCGAGCACCGCCATTGAGACGTCTGACAGCAGTGCCAGGTTGGCGCTCAGACGATTCATTTGCTGATAGTAGCGACGGGTGGCGTCACGAGTCGGCGCGCTGCTGGTGCGCCCGCCGGTCAGGCCCAGCCAGAAACTCCGCACTTTATTACTGCCGACATGGCCGATATGTTTGAACAGCAGCTTGTCATAGGCGTTCAGGTCATTATTCTGCGCGGCGGCCATCTCCTCCAGTACGTACGGATGGCAGCGAATCGCCCCCTGACCGAAGATCATCATGCTGCGGGTCAAAATGTTTGCGCCTTCCACGGTGATGGCGATAGGCGCGCCCTGATAGGCCCGGGCGAGGAAGTTGCCTTCGCCCAGCATAATGCCTTTCCCGCCGGTAATATCCATCGCGTCGATAATGGAGCGCTGGCCGCGGTGGGTGCAGTGATATTTCACGATAGCGGACAGCACTGCAGGTTTCTCGCCGAGCATGATGCCGTAGGTGATCAGCGACGCCGCAGCGTCCATCACATAGGCGTTACCGGCGATACGCGCCAGCGCCTCTTCAATCCCTTCCATTTTGCCGATGGAGATTTTGAACTGGCGGCGAATATGGGCGTAAGCGCCAGTCGCCATGGCAACGGATTTCAGACCACCGGTGGCGTTGGACGGCAGAGTAATACCGCGGCCGACCGATAGACATTCAACCAACATGCGCCAGCCCTGACCGGCCATGCTTGGGCCGCCGATGATGTAATCGATAGGCACGAAGATATCTTTGCCGCGGGTTGGACCGTTCTGGAACGGCACATTCAGCGGGAAGTGGCGACGGCCGATTTCCACGCCCGGGGTGGAGGTGGGGATCAGCGCGCAGGTGATACCCAGCTCTTCTTCTCCGCCCAGCAAACGATCCGGGTCAGAGAGTTTGAAAGCCAGCCCCAGCACGGTGGCGATAGGCGCCAGCGTGATATAACGTTTGTTCCAGGTCAGGCGCATCCCCAGCACCTGTTGACCCTGCCAGTCGCCCATGCACACCACGCCGGTATCCGGGATGGCGCCGGCATCAGAGCCCGCTTCCGGGCTGGTGAGAGCGAAGCAAGGGATTTCCAGGCCGCGTGCCAGACGCGGCAGATAATGATTCTTCTGTTCTTCGGTACCGTAATGCTGCAGCAGTTCGCCCGGACCCAGCGAGTTCGGGACGCCGACGGTGATCGCCAGGATGCCGGAGACGCCAGAGAGTTTCTGCAGTACTCGTGCCTGAGCGTAAGCGGAGAACTCAAGTCCGCCATACTCTTTCTTAATGATCATCGCGAAGAAGCGGTGCTCTTTCAGATAGGCCCACAGCTCCGGCGGCAAATCGGCCATTTCGTGGGTGATGGCGAAGTCGTTAGCCATCCGGCAGGCTTCTTCAACTGGGCCGTCGAGGAAAGCTTGCTCTTCGGCGGTCAGCCGCGGCTGCGGATAGTTATGTAACTTTTGCCAGTCAGGATTGCCGCGAAACAGATCGCCTTCCCACCAGGTGGTGCCGGCGTCGATGGCTTCTTTTTCCGTGCGCGACATCGGCGGCATCACCTTGCGGAATGTGCGAAACGCCGGTGCGGAAATCATGGATTTACGCATAGGCGCAAAGTTAAACGGCAACAGTATGATCGCCAGCGGCAGCAGCAGCCAGATATTCCACACTCCGGCCGCGCCGAGCGCCGCGGTCCAGGCGAGCAAAATCACGCTGCTGAGCAGCAGGCTGACCCGGTGATAGAAGAGCGCGCCGAGTAAAACGACGGTTGCAACAATACTCAAAATCATCATAGAGAAATGCTCCCTGAGCTTGTAGGAGGTCTGACCACTTGTGATGTATTGGTTGTAGTGCATGCGTTTTTATTTAGCAATGTGTTTACAAAATAATTACAACCTTGCTCACATTGTTGTATGCAAAAGCGGCACATAAAATCAAAAGAGCGAGGGATAACGCTGCCTGCTGCTTCTCGCTTCGACGGCTATCCGGTACACTGCCGGGGTTATTCCACTCATACTGAAGGATTATCCTCATGTACCAGGATCTTATTCGTAACGAACTGAACGAAGCCGCGGAAACGCTGGCTAACTTTCTGCAGGACGAAGCCAATATCCATGCTATCCAGCGTGCCGCTGTCCTGCTGGCGGATAGCTTTAAGGCGGGTGGGAAAGTGCTGTCCTGCGGTAACGGCGGTTCCCATTGCGATGCGATGCATTTTGCGGAAGAGCTGACCGGACGTTATCGCGAAAACCGCCCGGGTTACCCGGCCATCGCGATCTCCGACGTCAGCCACCTCTCCTGCGTGAGCAATGATTTTGGCTATGAGTATGTGTTCTCCCGCTACGTTGAATCCGTTGGCCGCGCAGGCGATGTGCTGCTCGGTATCTCCACGTCTGGCAACTCCGGCAACGTGATTAAGGCCATTGAGGCCGCGCGGGCGCAGGGGATGAAAGTGATCACCCTGACCGGTAAAGACGGCGGTAAAATGGCCGGTAGCGCTGATGTGGAAATTCGCGTGCCGCACTTTGGCTACGCCGACCGCATCCAGGAGATCCATATCAAAGTGATCCACATTCTGATTATGCTGATCGAAAAAGAGATGGCGAAAGGCTAACAGGCAGGTGAGTGTGTACTGTTGACGGTGGCCTCGCTCCGGCGCCGTCGTGATTTGTGAGGGTGAGGTGATCTATGTGCGAACTGCTCGGGATGAGCGCCAATGTGCCAACCGATATCTGTTTTAGCTTTACCGGGCTGGTGCAGCGCGGCGGCGGGACGGGGCCGCATAAAGACGGCTGGGGCATCACCTTCTATGAAGGTAAAGGCTGTCGCACATTCAAGGATCCCCAGCCGAGCTTTCAGTCGCCGATCGCGAAACTGGTTCAGGATTACCCCATTAAGTCCTGTTCCGTCGTCGCCCATATTCGTCAGGCCAACCGCGGGAGGGTGGCCCTGGAGAACACCCATCCCTTCACCCGCGAACTGTGGGGGCGCAACTGGACCTATGCGCACAATGGGCAGCTAAAAGGCTATAAGTCGCTGAAAACCGGTAATTTTCATCCGGTAGGTGAAACCGACAGTGAAAAAGCGTTTTGCTGGCTGCTGCACCGTTTAACCGAGCGCTATCCGCGCACGCCGGGCAATATGCTGGGCGTTTTCAAGTATATCGCCACCCTCGCGGGTGAACTACGTGAGAAAGGGGTGTTCAACATGCTGCTGTCGGACGGGCGCTACGTAATGGCGTTCTGCTCGACCAATCTGCACTGGATCACCCGGCGAGCGCCGTTCGGCGTGGCAAAACTGCTGGACCAGGATGTGGAGATCGACTTTCAACGCGAGACCACACCCAACGATGTGGTCACGGTTATCGCCACGCAGCCGCTGACGGCCAATGAAACCTGGCATAAGATCATGCCAGGCGAGTGGGCGTTATTTTGTCTCGGGGAGCGTGTAGTTTGAGGCCAGCTGCGGCTGGACAACCTCGTGGCTGAGCGGCTTGCTCACCACATAGCGGCCGTCGGTCACTGATACGACCGGCGGTTTGTGGGTCTGCTGGAAATAGTCATAGCCTGGCTTGAGCTGTTTCCAGAAATCCGCGTAGTAGGAGTATTTGTGGCGTTCCATGTTGGCGTTGGTCATGCGGAACGGATAGATACTCACCTGCACGCTTGGCTGGCCGAAGACTAAGGCGCCGGTCACGAACTGGAAGATCTCATCGATACCGCTGTCGGTCATGGCGTAGCAGCCGACTGAGACGCAGTCGCCGTGGATCATCAGGTATTTCCCTTCATAACCATGGGCGCGATCGTAGGCGTTCGGGAAGCCGATGTTAATCGCTTTATAGAAGCGGCTGTCGGGTTTGAGCTGGCTGCGGGTGACGTTATAGAACCCTTCCGGACTCTTGAAATCGCCCTGGCGCTGTTTCGGACCGAGGCCACCGGAGTAGTTGCAGATCCGGTAGCTGTCGAGGAGCTGGTAGGTCTCACCCATTTTGACGTAAAGGTCGAGCATGCGCTCTTCTTTAAAGATCTCAATGTAAACCGGTGAACCCATTAATTGCTGCTTATATTCTTTGCTTACCGGCGTTGTCGGGCTGTTGCTGCTGAGCAGCCCGGCAAATGACACGCACGGCAACAGAAGCATCGCAATAAATAATGCGATTTTGCGCATACTGCTTGTTCCTTGATAAAACAAAATAGCCACATTGCCAGGACGGCAAGAGAGACCCGAAATCAGAGTTTTCTGGATTTAGAGCGCTCACATTAGCATCACGGCATTTTTTCGCAAGGGCGACGTGGCGGCGTTTACAAATCAGCCTCACTTTATACCCTGCCAGCGACGAAAACACAGTGAGAACTTTGCGCAATAGCTCGCATTTTAGAAGCACTTATCGCCCCTTGCGCTACAGCCGCCGCTCACGAAATGTTACACTTGCGCCGGTTCATCATCAGAGTAAGAAAGGATGCTTCTCTTCCGTCCTGAGTGCTACTGGCGCCGTTTCGCCCTTTCTTCTCTGCCATTCTGTCAATAAGCTGGCCCTGACCTGCGTCGGGGTTGAGGTTACGGATACCTGCTAACGATATGATTAAAATCACGAAAGGGCTGGATTTGCCCATAGCTGGCATGCCATTACAGCAGATTTCTCCCGCGCCAGCGGTGAAGCGCGTCGCGCTACTCGGCGAAGAGTACGTTGGCATGCGCCCCGCGATGGCGGTTAAAGAAGGCGATCGGGTCAAAAAAGGTCAGATCCTGTTCGAAGATAAAAAGATCCCTGGCGTCTGCTTTACCGCCCCGGCGAGCGGGATCGTCAGCGCGATCCACCGCGGCGAACGGCGCGTGTTGCAGTCGGTGGTGATTGATATCGAGGGCAATGACGCGGTGGCGTTTACCCGTTACGCCGCGGACGCGCTGGCCGAACTGCCGCGCGACACCGTACAGCAGCAGCTGCTGGCGTCGGGCCAATGGACGGCGCTGCGTACCCGACCGTTCAGCAAAACGCCGCTCCCGGGGAGCACGCCCGCCGCTATCTTTGTTAACGCCATGGACACCAATCCGCTGGCGGCGGAGCCGCAGCCGATTATTCTGGCCGAACGTGCCGCCTTCGACGCCGGTCTTACCGTGCTCACGCGCTTGACCGACGGGAAAGTGCACGTCTGCCAGCCCAGCGGCGGCAAGCTGGGCGGTCATCCTCTCGGCCAGGTCTGTTTCAATCAGTTCAGCGGGCCGCACCCGGCGGGGCTGCCGGGAACGCATATTCACTTTCTGGAGCCGGTGAGCCTGAATAAGCAGGTCTGGCACCTCAATTATCAGGACGCGATCGCCATTGGTAAGCTTTTCCTCGACGGGGAGCTCTACTGCGAACGGATAATTGCGCTCGGCGGCCCGCAGGTAACATCTCCGCGGCTGGTCAAAACGACGCTCGGCGCCAGCCTGGAGGATCTGCTGGCAGGTGAGTTGCAGGAGGGGGAAAACAGGGTCATTTCCGGCTCGGTGCTTAGCGGCGCCCGCGCCCATGGCCCTCACGCCTTCCTGGGGCGCTTCCATCTGCAGGTGAGCGTGGTCAAAGAAGGGCGGGAAAAAGAGCTCTTCGGCTGGGTGATGCCGGGCAAAGAGAAATTCTCGATTACCCGCACCACGCTGGGCCATTTCTTCAAGCGCAAGCGCTTTCATTTTTCCACCGATACCAACGGCGGCGAGCGGGCGATGGTGCCGATCGGCAACTACGAGCGGGTGATGCCTCTGGATATCCTGCCGACCATACTGCTGCGCGATCTGCTGGCCGGAGACACCGACAGCGCTCAGGCGCTGGGCTGTCTGGAGCTGGATGAAGAAGATCTGGCGCTGTGCACCTATGTTTGCCCTGGAAAGTATGAATATGGCCCGGCGCTGCGCAGCGTGTTAACCCGGATTGAGCAGGAAGGATAAGAGATGGGCTTAAAGCACCTGATTGAGAAACTTGAGCCGCATTTCACGCATGGCGGCAAGCTGGAAAAATATTACCCGCTGTATGAGGCGGCGGCGACCATCTTCTACACGCCGGGCCAGGTAACCCGCGGCGCGGCGCACGTGCGCGACGCCATCGACCTGAAGCGGATGATGATCCTCGTGTGGTTTGCCGTATTCCCGGCGATGTTCTGGGGCATGTACAACGTTGGGCTGCAGACCATTCCGGCGCTGCACAAGCTATACGGCGCCGAACAGCTGCAGCAGGCGATCGCCAACAACTGGCACTACAGCGTCGCCCAGTGGTTAGGGGTGAGCTTCAGTGCCGACGCCGGCTGGCTGAGCATGATGACCCTGGGCGCGGTATTTTTCCTGCCTATCTACCTCACCGTCTTTATCGTCGGCGGCTTCTGGGAGGTGCTGTTCGCGATTGTGCGCAAGCATGAGATTAACGAAGGTTTTTTCGTTACCTCTATTCTCTTCGCGCTGATTGTGCCGCCCACGCTGCCGCTGTGGCAGGCGGCGCTGGGGATCTCCTTCGGCGTGGTGATCGCCAAAGAGATTTTCGGCGGCACCGGGCGCAACTTCCTCAACCCGGCGCTGGCGGGGCGCGCGTTCCTGTTCTTCGCCTATCCGGCGCAGATTTCCGGCGACCTCGTATGGACCGCGGCGGACGGTTTCTCCGGCGCCACGCCGCTCTCCCAGTGGGCCAGCGGCGGCGGTGAAGCGCTGGTGAACGTGGCGACTGGCGTGCCGGTGAGCTGGATGGACGCCTTCCTCGGCAATATTCCCGGCTCAATAGGCGAAGTGTCAACGCTGATGATCTTCATCGGCGGGGCGATCATCCTCTTTGGCCGCGTCGCGTCCTGGCGCATCGTCGCCGGGGTAATGATCGGCATGATCGCCACCGCCACCCTGTTTAACGTTATCGGCTCCGACACCAACCCGATGTTCGCTATGCCATGGTACTGGCATCTGGTGCTCGGCGGTTTCGCCTTCGGGATGATGTTTATGGCGACGGACCCGGTATCCGCCTCGTTTACCGATAAAGGGAAATGGAGTTACGGCGTGCTGATCGGCGTGATGTGCGTGCTGATCCGCGTGGTGAACCCGGCTTATCCGGAAGGGATGATGCTGGCGATCCTCTTCGCCAACCTCTTCGCACCGCTGTTCGATTATCTGGTGGTGCAGGCCAATATTAAGCGGAGGAAGTCGCGTGGCTGAGAAGAAAAGTAACGATAGCATCGGCAAAACGCTGCTGGTGGTGCTGGTGCTTTGTCTGGTCTGCTCCATCGTGGTGGCGGGCTCGGCCGTGGGGCTGAAATCCCGCCAGCAGGCGCAGCAGGCGTTGGATAAGCAGCGCAATATCCTGGCAGTGTCAGGGCTGATGCACCCCGGTATGGATGCGGATGCGGTAGCGGACACCTTCGCGGCGCGCATTACCCCGCGACTGGTGAATCTGGCCACCGGCGAACTGCTGGAGAAAGACCCGGGTAAATTTAATCAGGCCCAGGCGCTGAAGGATCCGCAGCAGAGTATGGCCCTGGATGCCAGTCAGGATCCGGCTGGTATAAAGCGACGCAGTAATCTGGCGGAAATTTACCTGGTGCGCGACGCGCAGCAGAAGATTGAGCAGGTGGTGCTGCCCATTTATGGCAACGGCCTGTGGTCGATGATGTATGCCTTTGTGGCGCTGGACGTCGATGGCCGCACGGTAAAAGGCATTACTTACTACGATCAGGGCGAAACGCCGGGGCTGGGCGGCGAGGTGGAAAACCCCAACTGGCGCCAGCAGTTTGTCGGCAAGCAGGTGCTGGATGACAACGGTATGCCGGCGCTGAAGGTGGTGAAAGGCGGCGCGCGCGCGGGCGATCTCCACGCGGTTGACGGTTTATCCGGCGCCACGCTGACGTCCAATGGCGTGCAGCATAGCTTTGATTTCTGGATGGGCGAACTGGGCTTTGGTCCGTTCCTGAAAAAGGTTCGTGAGGGAGAGCTGAATAATGGCTGAACAGAGCGATATGAAAGAGGTGAAGCGCGTGCTGGTGGGGCCGCTCATCGCCAATAACCCCATCGCCCTGCAGGTGCTGGGCGTCTGCTCCGCACTGGCGGTAACCACCAAACTGGAAACCGCCTTCGTGATGACCATTGCGGTGACCCTGGTGACGGCGTTCTCCAGCATGTTTATCTCGATGATCCGCCACCATATTCCCAATAGCGTGCGCATCATCGTGCAGATGGCGATCATCGCCTCGCTGGTGATCGTGGTGGATCAGCTGCTGCGGGCTTTCGCCTATGAGACCTCCAAACAGCTGTCGGTATTCGTCGGGCTTATCATCACCAACTGCATCGTGATGGGCCGCGCCGAAGCCTACGCCATGAAGTCGCCGCCGCTGGCGAGCTTTATGGATGGTATTGGCAACGGTCTCGGCTATGGCGCGATCCTGATTATCGTCGGCTTCCTGCGCGAGCTTATCGGTAGCGGCAAGCTGTTCGGTATCACGGTGCTGGAAACGGTGCAGAACGGCGGCTGGTATCAGCCGAACGGCCTGTTCCTGCTGGCGCCGAGCGCGTTCTTCATTATCGGTTTGCTGATCTGGGCCCTGCGTAGCTGGAAGCCTGAGCAGCAGGAAAAGGAGTAATCGGTGATGGCTCATTACATCAGCCTGTTTGTCCGCGCGGTGTTCGTTGAGAACATGGCGCTGGCCTTCTTCCTCGGGATGTGCACCTTTCTTGCGGTGTCGAAAAAGGTCTCCACCGCCTTCGGCCTCGGCGTCGCGGTGACGGTAGTGCTGGGGCTTGCCGTGCCAATCAATAACCTGGTCTATAACCTGGTGCTGCGCGACAGCGCGCTGGTTGAGGGGGTGGATCTCAGCTTTCTTAACTTCATCACCTTTATCGGAGTGATCGCCGCGCTGGTGCAGATCCTCGAGATGATCCTCGATAAGTATTTTCCGGCACTGTACAACGCGCTGGGCATCTTCCTGCCGCTGATTGCGGTTAACTGTGCGATTTTCGGCGGCGTGTCGTTCATGGTGCAGCGCGATTACAACTTCCCGGAGTCCATCGTCTACGGCTTCGGCTCCGGCATTGGCTGGATGCTGGCGATCGTGGCGATGGCGGGGATCCGCGAAAAAATGAAGTACGCCAACGTGCCCGCCGGTTTGCGCGGGTTAGGGATCACCTTTATCACCACCGGACTAATGGCGCTGGGCTTTATGTCCTTCTCCGGCGTGCAGCTATAAGGGCGAATAAGTATGGAAATTATTCTTGGCGTCGTGATGTTCACGCTGATTGTGCTGGTGCTGTCGGGGCTTATCCTGGCAGCGCGCTCAAAGCTGGTGAACGCGGGCGACGTGGTTATTGAGATCAATAACGAAGCGGATAAACAGATCCGCACCCCGGCGGGTGACAAACTGCTGAACACGCTGTCCAGCAACGGGATCTTCGTCTCCTCCGCCTGCGGCGGCGGCGGCTCCTGCGGCCAGTGTCGGGTAACTGTTAAAGAGGGCGGCGGGGATATCCTGCCGACCGAGCTTTCGCATATTACCAAGCGGGATGCCAAAGCCGGTTGCCGTCTGGCCTGTCAGGTGGCGGTGAAGCAGAACATGAAGATTGAACTGCCGGAAGAGATTTTCGGCGTCAAAAAATGGGAGTGTGAAGTTATCTCTAACGATAACAAAGCCACTTTCATTAAAGAGCTCAAGCTGCGGATCCCGGAGGGGGAGGTGGTGCCGTTTCGCGCCGGGGGCTATATTCAGATTGAATGCCCGCCGCATAAAGTGGCCTATGCAGATTTTGATGTTCCCGATGAATACCGTTCAGACTGGGATAAGTTCAACCTGTTTCGCTATGTCTCTGAGGTGAAAGAGCCGACCCTGCGCGCCTACTCAATGGCTAACTATCCGGAAGAGAAGGGCATCATTATGCTCAACGTGCGCATCGCGACGCCGCCGCCGAAGGTCCCGGATGCGCCGCCGGGGATCATGTCATCCTATATCTGGTCGCTGAAGCCGGGCGATAAGGTGACGATTTCCGGGCCGTTTGGCGAGTTCTTTGCTAAAGAAACCGACGCCGAGATGGTGTTTATCGGCGGCGGCGCCGGGATGGCGCCGATGCGTTCGCATATTTTCGACCAGCTCAAGCGCCTGCACAGCACGCGCAAAATCAGCTTCTGGTACGGCGCCCGTTCGCTGCGCGAAATGTTCTACGATGAGGAGTTTGAACAGCTGGCGCGCGACAATCCAAACTTTACCTTCCACGTCGCGCTCTCCGATCCGCTGCCGGAAGATAACTGGACCGGGCATACCGGCTTTATCCATAACGTTCTGTACGAGAACTATCTACGCGATCACCCGGCGCCGGAAGACTGCGAGTTTTACATGTGTGGGCCGCCGGTAATGAACGCCGCGGTAATTAAGATGCTCAAAGATCTGGGCGTCGAGGACGAGAATATTCTCCTCGACGACTTTGGAGGCTGACGATGCTGACGGTATTTATCGCGACCTTTGTGATTTTTGCGCTGGTGATCCTCGGCATGTCGCTGGGCTACCTGGTGAAGCGCAAGAGCATCCAGGGCAGCTGCGGTGGGATCTCCGCGCTGGGGCTGGAGAAAGTCTGCGATTGTCCGGAACCGTGCGACGCGCGTAAAAAGCGCCTCGCCCGCGAGGCGCAGCGTCAGCAGCGGCGTATTTTGTAATGCCCGGCGGCGCTGCGCATGCCGGACCTGCTGCTTCAGTTTTGTAGGCCGGGTAAGGCGCCAGCCGCCACCCGGCATAAAGCGGCTCCGTGCCCGGCGGCGCTGCGCATGCCGGGGCTGCTGCTTCGGTTTTGTAGGCCGGGTAAGGCGCCAGCCGCCACCCGGCATAAAGCGGCTCCGTGCCCGGCGGCGCTGCGCTGGCCGGGGCTGCTGCTTCGGTTTTGTAGGCCGGGTAAGGCGCCAGCCGCCACTCGGCAACAACATGCCAGCAATGTGAGGCCGCTTTCGCGGCCTTTTTAGCCGTTGACTCCCTTACTGCCAGCTTTTCGCCTGCGCCGGAGAATCCACCATCACCCCGTCGGCGCCCAGTTCTATCGCCGTGCGGTAGTCTTCCGCACTGTTGATGCCGAAGAAGATAATGTGCGCTTTATCCTGCGAGCGGAAGCAATCCATTGCCTCTTTATCCCAGGTGAGCGTCGCCGGGGAGATCCCTTCGCCAAGGGTGAATTTCTCCACCACCTCGACTTTGCGCTTCAGCTCCAGGCCATACCACTGCTCACCATCGCGTTGACTCGCTGGCTGGCACTGATGACTGAGCGAAATATTGGCAAGCCTGGTGCGGGTTTCACTGCGAGTGACAAAGCGAGGGATGGCTGGCGGCAGGGCGGCGATATAGCGGTCTTCGGTGGAATAGACCCGCACGCGATCGAGGCTATCGGTGGTTTTTAACACTTCAAGCAGGCGCTGGCCCATCACGGTGGGATCGGCATCCGGAGATTTGATATCGATATAGAAAAAAGTGTGCGGCCATTGCTGTAAAACGCTTTGCAAGGTCGGAATGGTGGCCTGCTTACCGCGCCACGGGTGGCTGTCATCCCCCCATTTCCAGCCGGCGTCGACTTTCGCCAGCTCGGCGGCGGTCAAACTGGAAACTTTGCCCTCGCTATTGGTCAATGCGGAAAGATCGCTTGACCGGTAGAGCACCGGTACGCCGTCGCGGCTTAACTGCACCGTGACCCAGATGGCTTCGGCGTTATTCTCCAGCGCCAGCTTAATGGCCGGCAGGGTATTTTCCGGCGCATCGCCGGTGCCGCCGCGGTGGGCTATCAGCTGTGGAGCGGCCCAGGCGCCGGCGGTGGCCAGCAGGCAAAGCGCGGTAAGTATTTTCTTCATGATTACATCTTCCTGATTTATCTTTTAACTCAATGAAAATAAACATAATTTATTGCAGTTTTATGTTTTAACCGCTTTTTTAGCCAATGAAATAAAAAAAGCATAAAATTCGCATCTGATTTTGCTATGCTGTATGGGTATACAGTGTTGAGTCTGACGATGCGTAAAATTATCCATGTCGATATGGACTGTTTCTTTGCGGCGGTGGAGATGCGCGACAACCCAGCGTTGCGCGATATTCCCCTCGCGATAGGCGGCAGTCGGGTACAACGTGGCGTGATTAGTACCGCGAACTATCCTGCGCGTAAGTTTGGCGTGCGCAGCGCCATGCCGACGGCGACGGCGCTCAAGCTGTGCCCGCACCTCACGCTGCTTCCTGGCCGCTTTGATGCCTACAAAGAAGCCTCGAACCATATCCGCGAAATTTTCTCCCGCTATACCTCGCGCATTGAGCCGCTGTCGCTGGATGAAGCCTATCTTGACGTCAGCGACAGCGAGCATTGTCACGGGTCAGCCACCCTGATAGCCCAGGAGATCCGCCAGACCATCGAACGGGAGCTGCGCCTCACCGCCTCGGCGGGGGTGGCGCCGGTGAAGTTTCTCGCTAAAATCGCTTCAGATATGAATAAACCCAACGGCCAGTTCGTTATCGCTCCCCATCAGGTGGCAGAGTTTGTGCGGGCGCTGCCGCTGGCGAAAATACCCGGCGTCGGGAAGGTATCGGCAGCGAAGCTGGAAAATATGGGCCTGCGAACCTGTGGCGATGTGCAGAACAGCGATCTGGCCATGCTGCTTAAGCGCTTCGGTAAATTCGGGCGTATTCTGTGGGAGCGCAGCCACGGGATTGATGAGCGGGAAATTCATAACGATCGGCAGCGTAAATCGGTGGGCGTGGAGCGCACCTTAGCGGAAGATATACATGAATGGCCGGAGTGCGAAGCGATTATCGAAAACCTCTATCCCGAGCTGGAGAGGCGACTGGCGAAGGTCAAACCTGATCTGCTGATCGCCCGCCAGGGCATTAAACTGAAATTCAATGATTTCCAGCTGACCACCCAGGAGCACGTCTGGCCGCGGCTGAACAAAGAGGATCTGATCGCCACCGCGCACAAAGCCTGGGATGAGCGCCGCGGCGGACGGGGCGTGCGCCTGGTTGGGCTCCACGTGACGTTGCTCGATCCGCAGCTGGAAAGGCAGCTTTTATTAGGGATTTAGCCATGCATATTCGTGCTTACCGCGACAGCGATTTGCCACTGCTCTGCCAGATCTTTCTGCGCGCGGTGCGGGAAACCGCCAGTCGGGACTATACCCCGGGGCAGATCGCGGCCTGGGCGCAGGTGGATGAGACGCGCTGGCGACAAAAGCTGGCCGACTCAATCGGCCTGGTGGCCGTGGTCAACAGCCAGCCGGTTGGCTTTATCACCGCCATCGGGACGCATATCGATTTGCTGTTCGTCTCGCCGGATCGTGCCCGCCAGGGTATCGGCGGCGCGCTTATCGAGGCGCTCTGCGTTCAGTATCCAGCGCAAATCCTGACGGTGGACGCCAGCATTACCGCAAAGCCCTGTTTTACGGCTCATGGTTTTAAGGTGGTGGCTGAGCAACGGGTGGCGGCGCGCGGGGAGTGGTTTATTAATTACCGGATGGAAAAACGCGTGGCGCTAAGGTGATGCGGGGTAAAACCGGCGGCGGGCCGCCGCCGGTTGTGGGGCTTATTTAGCCGGAATGGCTTTCAGCAGCTCGGTCAGCAGCGTCCAGTATTGACCGACGCTCTCGATATGGACCTGCTCATCCGGGGAGTGCGGACCGGTAATGGTTGGCCCGATGGAGACCATGTCCATCTCCGGATACGGTTTTTTGAACAGACCGCATTCCAGACCGGCGTGAATGATCTGGATGTTCGGCGTCTTGTTGAACAGACGCTGGTAAGTCTCGCGTACCAGGTGCATCACCGGCGAATTGGCGTCCGGTTGCCAGCCAGGGTAAGCGCCTTTGGCTTCGGTTTTCGCCCCCGCCAGCTTACCCAGAGAATCCAGCATGCTGACCACGTAGTCTTTGCCGCTGTCGATCAGCGAGCGGATCAGGCAGTGGATCTGTACGTTGTCATCGGTCATGGTGACGACGCCGACGTTCAGCGAAGTTTCCACTACGCCTTTCGCCACGTCAGAGTTGCGGATAACCCCGTTCGGCGTGGCGTTCAGCAGACGGATGAAAGTGTCGCGGGAAGCCTGAGTCAGCGCCGCTTTGTCGTTATCGACCGCTTCCACGAGCACCACCAGGTTCTTCTCTTTGGCCTCCAGCTCGTTTTTCAGCAGCGCCTGGTAAGTATTCACCAGCGCTTTCAGCGCATCGGCTTTATCCGCGGCGACGGCGACAGTAGCGTAAGCTTCACGCGGGATGGCGTTGCGCAACGTGCCGCCGTTGAAATCGACCAGACGCAGATCCAGCTCATCGGCGTGGCCGGCGAGGAAGCGCGACAGCAGCTTGTTGGCATTACCCAGACCAAGGTGGATATCACCGCCGGAGTGGCCGCCTTTCAGCCCTTTTAAGGTGACTTTAAAGCTCTGGAACCCGGCGGGAATCGCTTCGCGGGTCAGCGCCAGGTTAGAGGTGAAATCGATCCCGCCGGCGCAACCCATATAGATTTCGCCTTCTTCTTCGGAGTCGGTGTTGATCAGGATATCGGCCTGTAGCCAGTTGGCCTGCAGACCGAACGCGCCGTCCATACCGGCTTCTTCGGTCATGGTCAGCAGCACTTCCAGCGGGCCGTGAGCGACGCTATCATCGGCCAGTACCGCCAGTGCGGACGCCATTCCGATACCGTTGTCCGCGCCCAGCGTGGTGCCGCGCGCTTTCACCCATTCGCCGTCAATGTACGGCTGGATCGGATCTTTAACGAAGTCGTGGACGGTGTCGTTATTTTTCTGCGGCACCATATCGAGGTGCGCCTGCAGCGCTACCGGCTTACGGTTTTCCATACCGGCAGTCGCGCCTTTACGAATCAGAATGTTGCCAACCTGGTCGCGTTCCGCATGTAAGCCTTTTTCTTTTGCCCAACCCATAATATGCTCGGCGAGCTGTTCTTCGTGATAGGACGGGTGCGGGATGGAGCAAATCTTGGCAAAAATATCCCAAAGCGGCTGCGGGGATAGTTGAGACAGTTCAGACACGGTAAGTCTCCTTACAGACTCCTGCATACAGCGGTTGCAGGACGAGGGTTAGCGTTAAAATACACAACAAGCCCGGGCTTGCGCGATGGGGTTGAGAATACCACTTTCCACCGCCGCAGGTAGTGTAAACAACGCAAAAAGCGTTGCGCAAACCGCTTAACACTGGTTTTTAGTGCGTCAGATCTCTATAATCTCGCGCAACCATTTTCCCCCTCGAACATTATTTAAGCCGTATTACACAGGCTGGGACACTTCACATGAGCGAAAAATACGTCGTCACCTGGGACATGTTGCAGATTCACGCCCGCAAACTGGCCAGCCGTCTGCTGCCGGTTGAGCAATGGAAAGGCATTATTGCCGTTAGCCGCGGCGGACTGGTACCGGGAGCCTTACTGGCGCGTGAACTGGGCATTCGTCATGTTGATACCGTATGCATCTCCAGCTACGACCATGATAACCAGCGCGAGCTGAAAGTGCTGAAACGTGCGGAAGGCGATGGCGAAGGCTTTATCGTCATCGACGATCTGGTGGATACCGGCGGTACCGCCGTGGCGATCCGCGAAATGTATCCCAAAGCGCACTTTGTCACCATTTTCGCCAAGCCGGCAGGCCGCCCGCTGGTGGACGATTACGTTGTGGATATTCCGCAGGATACCTGGATTGAACAGCCGTGGGATATGGGCGTGGTGTTTGTACCGCCTATCGCAGGTCGTTAATTCTTCAGGACAGTGCTATTTACCACGCCCGGCTTGCCGGGCGTGGTTTTTTTTATCCTTTAGCAGGTTACAATATCCGGAGTGGCACTACGACGGAGACTGCACATGTCACAGGCTAACCTCAGCGAAACGCTGTTTAAACCTCGCTTCAAACATCCCGAAACTTCTACGCTGGTGCGTCGGTTTTCTGCCGGAAAACCCCAGGCGATGCAGTCGGCGCTGAGCGGCAATCACGTCGATCACTGGTACCGTCTGATCAACCGTTTGATGTGGATCTGGCGCGGCGTAACTCCGCAGGAGATCCTCGATGTGCAAGCGCGCATTGTGATGAGCGAGGCCGAACGAACCGATCCTGAGCTGTTCGATACCGTCATCGGCTATCGCGGCGGCAACTGGATCTTCGAGTGGGCGAAAGAAGCCATGCAGTGGCAGCAAAAGGCCGGGCAGGAAGCCGATCCTTTGCTGAGCGGCCGCCACTGGCTGCATGCCTCGAACCTGTATAGCATTGCCGCTTATCCGCATATTAAAGGCGATGAGCTGGCGGAACAGGCGCAGGCTTTAGCCAACCGGGCGTATGAAGAAGCCGCCCAGCGGCTGCCGGGCTCGCTGCGCGAGCTGGAGTTCACCATCCCTGGCGGCTCGCCGATAACCGGGTTTTTGCATATGCCGAAAGGCGAGGGGCCGTTTCCGACGGTGCTGATGTGCGGGGGGCTGGACTCGCTGCAGACCGATTATTACAACCTGTATGAGAACTACTTCTCACCGCTCGGCATTGCCATGCTGACCATTGATATGCCCTCCATCGGCTTCTCGTCAAAATGGACGCTAAATCAGGACACCAGCCTGCTGCATCAGCACGCGCTGCGCCATCTGGAAAATGTGCCGTGGATTGACCATACCCGGGTCGCCGCTTTCGGCTTCCGCTTTGGCGCCAATATCGCGGTGCGTCTGGGCTATCTGGAGCCGCAGCGGCTGAAGGCTGTAGCCTGTCTGGGCCCGGTCGTTCATGGTCTGCTGGTGGATCCCCTGCATCAGGGGCGCGTGCCGGAGATGTATCTTGACGTGCTGGCTTCGCGGCTGGGCATGCATGACGCCTCCGATGAAGCGCTACGCGTGGAGCTCAACCGCTATTCGTTAAAAACCCAGGGACTGCTGGGGCGCCGTTGCCCGACGCCGATGCTCTCCGGCTTCTGGAAGGACGATCCGTTCAGCCCCGAAGAGGAGTCGCGGTTAATCACCTCGTCATCTGCCGATGGCAAACTGCTGGAGATCCCGTTTAACCCGGTGTATCGCAATTTTGATCACGCATTGCGACAGATCGCCCGCTGGATCAATCATAGATTTGGTTAATTTATTGCTAAATTCTATTGGTTTGGTAAAACAGTTGCATCACTAAAGGAGATCGCAATGACGTTACCGAGTGGACACCTGAAAAGTAAGTTGATCAAGAAATTCACGGCGCTGGGGCCTTACATTCGCGAAGAGCAGTGCCATGACAACCGTTTCTTTTTCGATTGCCTGGCAGTTTGCGTCAATGTTAAGCCCGCACCGGAGAAGCGTGAATTCTGGGGCTGGTGGATGGAAATGGAAGCACAGGAGTCACGTTTCACCTATAGCTACCAGTTTGGCCTGTTCAATAAGGAAGGATCATGGCAGGCGGTCGACATTGACGACCCGGAAGTGAGCGACAGGCTGGAAAAAACGCTGCGCGAGTTTCACGAGCGCGCAGCAGCGCTGCTGACCACCTTTAATCTGAAGCTGGAACCGGCCGACGATTTCAGCGAGCCGGTTCGCCTGCGAGCCTGATTGATCTACGGATACGATTTCTCCACGCCCGTGCGGCGTGGAGATGCGTGCCGCCATACCCGTAATTTCCACCCCTCCATCTGACTCACCCTGCCTGCGGCGACAGCTTGCCAGCCATCGCCTGTTGAATAATCGGGATCGGAGTCAGTAAGTGCTCACGCATCAGCGCGCTGGCCTGTTCGGCGTCGCGCGCCAGAATAGCGTCCACCAGGGTCTGATGCTGGACATGCTTATCTTCCAGCATCTCCACCGACAGCACGGTGGTGCGCAGCCAGATGAAGCGGTAGCGCGCCGCCAGATCGAACAGCCGTTCGCGCATCTGCAGCAGATACTGCGAACCGCAGCCGGCGACGATGGCGGTGTGAAACGCCTGATGGCGCTGGTCCCATTCATCGAGTAGGTGCTCACTCGCTTCGCACGACTCCAGCTTGTTGAGCAGATGGGCGCGGGCCAGCAGCTCGGCTTCCCACTCGTCGCCGCCGCGTTCAATGGCGAGACGCACCAGCATGGCCTCCATGTTGGCGCGCGCGTCGAAGATATCGAGAAGCTCCTGTTCCGACATGGGCGCCACCCGATAGCCTTTCTGATTGACCACCGTTACCAGCCGCTCGGCCACCAGTTGCGAAAGCGCCTCGCGCAGCGGACCGACCCCCAGGCCATAGCGCGACGTCAGCAGGCTCATCCGCAGCTTCTCATCGGGGTGGTAAACCCCGCAGATGATGTCGTTTTTTAACCAACGGTACCCGTCAATGGCCGTCGCCTGGGGAATGGCGGTCATGTTCTTACTCCTGAATACTCTTCCCGGCGGGCGCCGGGAACAGGGTTAACGCGTATTTTGCAGCGGCAGTTTTTGCCACAATACCAGCTTTTTCCAGCGTGACATAATCGGTACCGTACAAATAATTCCCAGAGCTAACAGGCCGGTAGAGATCACCTCCAGCTGCTGTGCCGGACGGAACAGCATCACCACCAGCACGAAGGTGATAAAGGCGATCACCAGCCAGGTCAGGTACGGATAGAGCCACATTCTCAGACGGATTTCGCCGCCTTGCGCCTGAAGGATTTTGCGCATCCGCAGTTGTGAAACGGCAATCACCAGATAGACCAGCAGGGCGATGGCGCCGGAGCTGTCGATGAGAAATTTAAACACCTTGGCGGGGGCATAGTAGTTCACCACTACGGTGAGGAACGCCGCGCCGGTAGAGAGCAGCACCGCCACGTATGGCGTTTTGCTGCGGTTGGTCCGGCCCATAATGGCCGGCGCATCGCCGCGACGGCTCAGGGAGTAGAGCATCCGCGAGGCGGTATACAGCGCCGAGTTCAGACAGCTGGTGACCGACAGGAGGATCACGCCGTCCATAATCAGCTTGGCATAGGGAATATGCAGCAGCTCGAGCACCGAGCGGTAGGAGCCGATGCTCTTCAGCCCCGGCATATTCCATGGGATGAGGGCGACGACGATAAAGATCGAGCACAGATAAAAAATAGAGATACGCCAGATCACCGAGTTGGTGGCGCGCACGATATGTTTATCCGGGGTATCCGATTCGGCGGCGGCAATGGTGACGATCTCCGCGCCCATAAACGAGAACATGGTGATCAGCATCGCGCTCAGCACCGCGCCGAAGCCGTTAGGCATAAAGCCGCCGTGATCCCACAGACGCGAAATGCCGCTCACTTCGGCATAGGGATAAAAGCCGGTAATGGCGACCGCGCCCAGTACGATAAACGCCAGAATAGCGATCACTTTGCACAGCGCCAGCCAGAACTCGAATTCGCCGTAGTTCTTGACGCTCAGCAGGTTACTGCCGGTGAGGGCGAGAGTGATGACCAGGGAGAACAACCACACCGGGACGCCCGGCACCCACGAATGCAGAATAATCGCCGCGATATTGGCTTCCAGCGGAATAACCAGGACCCAGAACCACCAGTACAGCCAGCCGATGGTATACCCCGCCCAGCGGCCGATGGCTTTATCGGCGTAGGTGGAAAAGGAGCCGGTATCCGGCGTGGCGACCGCCATTTCGGCCAGCATACGCATAATCATCACCACCAGCAGCCCGGCAAACAGATAGGCCAGCAGCACCGCCGGGCCTGCCTCGGCAATGGCGACGCTGGATCCGACAAATAAACTCGCGCCGATCACCCCGGCGATAGATAACATCGTGACGTGGCGCGACTTCAGCCCCGCCCCTAAATCCTGTGATTGCGACAGTTGCCCCATCATTTACCCTCTCGAAGTGTGTCACCTGGGAGAGCGCCCCGACGTTCCCGCGCCGGGGCACGCGTATTATTGTTGTTTTGCAGGTCTCGTCTTCATTCCCTTACGAACGTACTTCGCTTCCGCATGTGTTCTGTTCTATGCCTGTTTCGCCTCGCTAAAGCAGTCGGCGATGATCTTGAGCCCCTGCTCGATCTGCGCCTCTTCGATGGTCAGCGGCACCAGGATGCGCAGCACGTTGTAGTACGGCCCGCAGGAGAGCAGGATCAGGCCTTTGTCGCGGGCGCGGGCGACGATATCCGCCGTCAGCCTGGCGTTCGGCCTGCTGCGGTCGCCCTCTTCAAACAGCTCAATGGCGATCATCGCCCCCAGACCGCGCACGTCGCCGATCTCCGGATGATCTTCAGCGATCGCCAGCAGGCCCTGGCGCAGGGTGTCGCCGAGCTGGTTGGCTTTTTCCAGCAGATTCTCCTGCTCGAAAATCTGTAATACCGCCAGGGCGGCGGCGCAGGCGATGGGGTTGCCGGCGTAGGTGCCGCCCAGTCCGCCGGGGGCGATGGCGTCCATCACCTCCGCGCGGCCGGTGACGCCCGCCAGCGGGAAACCGCCGGCGATGGATTTGGCGAAGGTGGTGATATCCGCCGCGACGCCCATCTGCTCCATGGCGAACAGGGTACCGGTGCGGCCCGCGCCGCTCTGGACCTCATCGGCGATGAGCATAATGCCGTGCTCGTCGCACAGGGCGCGCAGGCGCTGCATAAAGGCCGGGGAGGCGGCATAGAACCCGCCTTCACCCTGCACCGGCTCAATAATGATGGCGGCGATATCTTCCGGCGCGGCATCGTTTTTGAAGATGCGATGGATGCTGGCGATCGCCTCGTCATCACTGACGCCGTGCAGCGCGCATGGGTAGAGGGCGCGATAGACATGGCCCGGCATTAAGCCCATACCGGCGGAGTAAGGATTCACTTTGCCGGTCAGCGACAGGGTGTAATGGGTGCGGCCGTGATAGGCGCCGGTGAAGGCGATAGCGCCGCTGCGCCCGGTTGCCGCGCGGGCGATCTTCACCGCGTTCTCCACCGCTTCCGACCCGGTGGTGACCAGCAGGGTTTTCTTGGCGAAATCACCGGGCACCTTTTGATTCATCTTTTCGCACAGCGCCAGATAAGGCTCATAGGCCAGCACCTGGAAGCAGGTATGCGACAGCTTTTTCAGCTGGTCTTCGACGGCGGCGACAACCTGCGGATGCAGGTGGCCGGTATTGAGCACCGCGATACCGCCGGCAAAATCGAGATATTCCCGGCCTTCCACGTCCCACACCCGGCAGTTCTCCGCGCGTTCGGCGAAGATAGGGTGGATCTGGCCGACGCCGCGCGGGACCGCGTCGCTGCGACGCGCCATCATTGCTTTATTGCTGTTCATCCGTCGCTCCTGTTAAAGGCCAATGCACATATATTTGATTTCTAAGTAATCTTCGATGCCGTACTTCGACCCTTCGCGGCCGAGGCCGGAGGCCTTAACGCCGCCGAACGGCGCGACTTCGGTGGAGATAATGCCGGTATTGATGCCGATGATGCCGTACTCCAGCGCTTCGCCGACGCGGAAGACGCGGCTCAGATCGCGGGCGTAGAAATAGGCGGCGAGACCGAACTCGGTATCGTTGGCCTGGGCAATGACGTCGGCTTCATCTTTAAAGCGGAACAGCGGGGCCAGCGGGCCGAAGGTCTCCTCTTTCGCCACTTTGGCGCTGTCGGGAACGTTGACCAGGATGGTCGGCTGGAAGAAGTTGCCACCCAGGGCGTGCGGTTTGCCGCCGGTGACCACCTTCGCGCCTTTGGCGATGGCATCGGCAATGTGTTCTTCAACTTTGGCCACGGCTTTCTCGTCGATCAGCGGGCCGGTGGTGACGCCGTCCTGCAGGCCGTCGCCAATGCGCAGTTTTTCCACCGCCTGCTGCAGCTTCTCGGCGAAACGGTCATACACCCCGTCCTGGACGTACAGGCGGTTGGCGCAGACGCAGGTCTGCCCGGCGTTGCGGAACTTCGACGCCAGCGCCCCCTCGACGGCTTTATCGAGGTCGGCATCGTCAAAGACGATAAACGGCGCGTTGCCGCCCAGCTCCAGGGAGACTTTTTTGATGTCTTTCGCGCACTGCTCCATCAGCTGGCGGCCAATCTCGGTAGAGCCGGTAAAGGAGAGCTTGCGCACCAGCGGGTTGCTGGTCAGTTCGCCGCCGACCGCGCCGGCGGAGCCGGTGACCACGTTGAACACTCCGGCGGGGATCCCGGCGCGATTCGCCAGTTCGGCCAGCGCCAGCGCGGAAAACGGCGTCTGGCTGGCCGGTTTCAGGACCATGGTGCAGCCGGCGGCCAGCGCCGGGCCCGCTTTGCGGGTGATCATCGCCGCCGGGAAGTTCCACGGCGTGATGGCGGCGGTAACGCCGATGGGCTGCTTAATCACCAGCAGGCGCTTGTCGGCCTGGTGGCCGGGAATGGTGTCGCCGTAGATGCGCTTACCTTCTTCGGCGAACCACTCAATAAAGGAGGCGGCGTAGCTGATTTCGCCTTTGGCTTCCGCCAACGGTTTTCCCTGCTCGAGGGTCATCAGGCGAGCGAGATCGTCCTGATTCTCCATCATAAGATCGAACCAGCGGCGCAGAATGTTCGCCCGCTCTTTGGCGGTCAGGGCGCGCCAGGCGGGTAGGGCGCGATTGGCGGCTTCAATCGCTTCGCGGGTTTCATCGGCGCCCATTTTCGGCACGCTGCCGAGCTGCTCGCCGTTGGCCGGGTTGGTGACCGCAATCACGTCGCCGTTGGGCGCATCGCGCCACTGGCCATCGATCAGCGCCTGCTGGCGAAACAGTGTCATATCGTTGAGTTGCATAATTGCTTCCTGTCTTCAGGGGGGGTTAACGGGTAAAAGCGGCGTGTAGTGTCTCCACGCTACGTGCCGCACGCAGCGTGCGTCCGGGATTGCTCTGGCTGGCCAGCAGGCTCTGCACCTTGCTGACGATATGCGCGCCGATCGGGATAGCGGAGGTGGCCGCTGGCGATGGCGCATTGCAGGTATGTATCGAACGCGCGGTGGTAACGAAGAGAAAATCGTCGATCAGCTTGCCCTGCGGCGACACGGCCTGCGCCCGCACGCCGGCCGGCCACGGGCGTAAATCGCTCAGCGTCAGGCTCGGGCAGTATTTTTGCACCAGCCGCAGATAGCCGCTTCTGCACAGCGAATTCTTCATTTCGCCCAGTCCGGAGCGCAGGTTGTTTTGCAGTACCCGGCGGATGCCGGGCGAGGTGAGGATCTCCAGGGTATCGGCCAGCGAGATATCGCGCTTGCGGTAGCCTTCGCGCTTCAGAGCCAGCACGGCGTTGGGGCCGACGGTGACGCTGCCGTCGATCATGCGGGTCAGGTGGACGCCGAGGAACGGCATCGCCGGATCGGGGATCGGATAGATCAAATGGTTGACGATCTGGTTGTGCTGCGGTGCCAGCTGGAAATACTCGCCGCGGAACGGACAAATGATAAATCCGGGGTCGACGCCGAGCATTTTTACCAGCCGATCGGCCATCAAGCCCGAACAGGCGATCAGCGTCGAGGCCTCATATTCTCCGCCCTGGCGGGTGCGGATCACCACGCCGCTGGCATGTTCTTTCAGGGCGCTGACTTCGGCGTTGTAGACGATCGTTCCGCCTTTCGCTTCGAAGTTCTTCGCCATTGCCGCCGCCACTTCGCGGTAGCTGACGATGCCACTGGAAGGGACGAAGATCCCGCCGAGCCCGGTAATGTTCGGTTCGCGCTCGCGTAGCTCCCCGGCGCTTAGCCACTCGCGCTGCAGGCCATTGGCGGCGGTGCGATCCCACAGGGCGCGCATCCGCTCCATCTCCAGCGGTGAGGTGGCGACCAGCATTTTGCCGCAGACGTCATAGCGGATGCCGTTCTGCTCGCAAAAGGCCTTGGTGGCGCGGTTGCCGGCGAGGCAAAACTGCGCCTTGAGGCTGCCGGGCGTGTAATACACCCCGGCGTGGATCACGCCGCTGTTGTGGCCAGTCTGATGGCAGGCCGGGCCGGCCTCTTTTTCCAGCAGCGCAATGCGGGCGTCCGGGTAAATCTCAATTAACTGCATGGCGGTCGACATGCCGATGATGCCGCCGCCGATAATCACGAAATCATACATCCACTCAATTCCTTCGCCTGAAAACCCTTATTGATGAGTCTGGTAATGATTCGTGGAATACGCAAAGTAGCCGCGCTGGCGCATCAGCTCGCGGCGCAGGTCCGGGTGCGGCGTAAAGCGGTCGCGGCCGTGCAGCCAGAACAGGTTGTTAATGAGCAGAAATTTGCCCACCGGCACCGGTATGGAAAGGATGTTTTTGCTGGTCTCCAGCGCGTCGGAGAGGCGGCTCAGCCAGGTGCCTTCTTCGAAATCTTTCGGCTGGACGAACTGGTCGATATAGCGCATTACCGGGCGGCCCAGCGAATCGACGTCGAACACCGGGTGGAAAACATCCTTGCTGACGTTTTTGCTCGGCGGCGCGGCCCAGCGCATTGGGCGGCGAGCCAGCGGGTCGCGGAAAAATTCGTCGAGATGCTCCCAGTCGTCGAGATGCAGCAGCAGGGAATTGCCGCCCTGCATGTTCTGCTCGTCGATCTTCATCATTAATACGTAGTCGGTTTGCTCTTCGACGTAGGTGCCGTCGTTGTGCAGCTCCATCACCCGGTGCGGTTGGCGCAGGTAGCTGTCTGAGTTATCGACATTTTTCACCACGAAGCGGGCGTAATACTGACCGCTCATGGCGTCGAAGTTGGAACGACCAATCAGGTGGGCGACGGCGGTGGCCAGCTTGACCATCTCCTCGGCCTGGCTGACGTGATCGATCCCTTCGCCGTTGATAAGCAGCGCGCCTTCCGCGCGATCGAGCAATGTTTTGATCAGCAACGGCTGCAGCTGATTGCCACACAGATCGTCGAGGATCTTGCCGACCTGGAAGCGTAAGAAAGATTTGTACTCCAGCGCCTGCACCGGCCACTGCGCGACCTGCTGCAGGAATTGCGTGGTCGTTTCGGCGGAAAAGGTGAGCTCCAGCAGGCGCGGCGACTGGGCGGAAGGGGTGAAAGAAAAGCCAGGGTATTGCTGGGCTACCGGCGCGGGTGTCGGTTTTACTGCGGTCAGGGCGTTCATCAGGATCGTTCCTCGCTGTAAGGTCAGGGTGATGTTCATTTCGTAGCCATAAATTAAAAATATCTACATTTTTATAAAATGCGTACGAAATGGCCTTTTTGTTTCCATTTTGTGATCTGACAATAATTATTTAACAATACGGGAGGGGGGATAAGGTGGTGGTGAAAGTTGCGGAACAGAGCGGGTGGCGGATAGCGCAAAATGGGGATAGGGCCGAGGGAAATCGTAATACCGGTCACAGTTTTTAATCTGCACAATATCCTTACCAGATGAAGGTGTTAATATTCAGCTGGTAAATACCTTTCAATGCTCACTGAGGCTTCGATGCTGGAGAATGTCATTATCAGATAATCAGTTTCCCGACCTGCCCAGGCCGGACTGATTATCGCTGCGCTTAAACCTTACGCACACACCTGCGGGTGTAGGCATGTTTTCGCACATGATAATGAACAGGTTTCAGTATGAATTTATCCCGTCAGGAACAACGGACCTTACACGTTCTCGCCAAAGGTGGCCGTATTGCGCACGTCCGCGATACCTCCGGCCGCATTACCGCCGTTGAATGTTACACCCGCGAAGGGCTGTTGCTGAGCGACTGCACCCTTGCGGTCTTCAAAAAGCTCAAAACCAAAAAGCTGATTAAGTCGGTGAACGGCCAGCCGTACCGGATCAACACGACCGGTTTGAATAACGTTCGCGCGCAAGCGGACAACCGCTGAAATAGCGACCCGGGCAGGGTCGCTGCCCGGGCGTATGGCTCTCAAGGAGAAAACCTCATGATCGATATCCCTCGCATTTTTACCATCAGTGAAAGCGAGCACCGTATCCATAACCCTTTTACCCCGGAAAAGTACGCCACGCTGGGACGGGCGCTGCGAATGGCGCCGGGCACCACCATTCTCGACCTCGGCAGCGGCTCCGGCGAGATGCTCTGTAGCTGGGCGCGCGATCATCAGATCGTCGGCACCGGCGTAGACATGAGCCTGCTGTTCAGTCAGCAGGCGGCCGCCCGGGCAGAGGAGCTCGGGGTAAGCGACCGGGTAACCTTTGTGCACCAGGATGCCAGCGGATATGTCGCCAGCCAGCCGTGCGATGTTGCCGCCTGCGTGGGGGCCACGTGGATCGGCGGCGGGGTGGCAGGCACAATCGAGCTGCTGAAGCAGAGCCTTACCCCAGGCGGCATGTTGCTTATCGGCGAGCCATGGTGGCGCAAACGTCCGGCCACGGCAGAAGAGGCGATTGCCTGCGGCGCGCAGTCACCCGATGACTTCCTGACGCTACCGGCGCTGGTCGCCCACTTTGGCGAACTGGGCTATGACGTGGTGGAGATGGTGCTGGCCGACCAGGAGGGCTGGGATCGTTATGAAGCGGCGAAATGGCTGACAATGCGCCGCTGGCTGGAGGCCAATCCGCACGATGACTTCGCACCGGAGGTTCGCCAGCAGTTGACCACTGCGCCGCTACACCACGTCACCTGGACCCGGGAATATCTCGGCTGGGGCGTGTTTGTCCTGATGGCGCGTTAACCGGTATGTCGGTAGCGTCAGGAGGCGCTACCGACCACCTTCAGACCTTCAGTTCGTCGTAGCTGACCATGACGTGCTGGCGAAAGGCGGGCCGTGAGGTTAGCCGTGCATAATACGCCGCAAGGTGGGGGAGGGGACGACGGGGGATATCGATTGCAAAGTAGCGGTACAGCACATGACCAAACTGGATATCGGCCAGGGTGAACGTATCGCCCACCAGATAGCGACTCCCGGCGAGACGTGCCTCGGCAATCGCCAGCTTTTGCTCCAGGGCCGTCACCGCCGCGGCGATGGCCTGCGGATCCCGCTCGGCGGCAGGCGTGCGCACCACGCGCCAGAACACCGGCGTCGTAAAGCCGAGGGCGATATTCTGCTTTGACCACTCGGCCCAGCGATCAACCTCAGTACGAGCCAGCAGTTCGCCCGGCCAGAAGGCGTCGTCGGCGTAGCGACTGGCTAAATAGCGAAGGATCGCGCCGGTTTCCCACAGCGGCGGATTTTCGTCATCCTGCAGCACTGGTACCGTACGATTGGGATTGAGCTGATAAAACGCCTCGCTGTCGGTACCGCCATAGCGATGCCCCACGTCGAACCGGAGATAGTCCAACCCAAGCTCGCCAACACACCACATCAGCGCCTGCACGTTAGAGGAGGTTTTTCGGCCCCAGATGGTCAGCATCGGGATCTCCAGAGAACAGGGAAAGAAGGAGCATAGCAGGTTGGGTTGAAAACGGGAGGGGGTACAAAAGAAATGAGCCACCTCGCCGCGCAGGGGGCGGACGCGCTGGTCAGATGTTCAAACCAGGGGCGTAGCTGAGCCAGCTATTCAGTGCACAGTATAAGAGGAAGAAGCAGAGGGCAGCAGTTTGCCCTCTGTTTACTTGAGTGGTCTTGTACTAATGTGTGGCGCTAAAAAACTCGCCAAATTTGACGGCCAGCCAGCCGACAGGCGTCGTGGCGCCGCCGACGATATTGGTGATCTCGGCCATCCCTTCCGGCACCGGAATATGCGAGTTCACCGCCGCCTGAGTGTATTCTTGCGAAATGTCCGTCCCGACATACAGGATGCAGGTCACGATCAGGGTTCCGGTTATGAACATGCGGAACATATTTCGTTTACAGAACGGCGTGACCATTGCCAGCAGGAACATTAAGGAAGCCAGATCGACAAAGGGCAGTACGCGGTTGCCGGGCAGAATGATAGACAGCACCACAGCCATAGGGATTAACAGCAGACCGGTCGCCAGTACCGAAGGTTCACCGATCAGTAACGCCGTATCCATCCCGATGTAAAAATCGCGCCCCGGGAATTTAGCCTTCAGTTTTGCTTCAGCGGCATCACGGACAATCAACAATCCCTGCACCAGAATTTCAATCATTTTAGGCAGCAGCAGCATGGCGGCTGAAACCTTAATGGCCAGTGAAACGGCCGCGGAAACGTCATATCCCGCCAGGAAGGCCAACAGCAGTCCCAGTACGAACCCCAGAGTAAGAGGCTCGCCAAAAACGCCGAATTTTTTATTAATACTTTCCGGATCGAAATTGATTTTATTGATAAGCGGGGTCTTTTCAATGATGTAATTACAGGCAATGCCAAACGGCACGTAAGCTATACAGGTAAGATGGGGGAATGATATCCCTTTAAGATTATAGTTTTTTTGTAAATACGGCGCCGTTAAATCTGCCGCCAATAGCGTCAACACAAAAATAGCGAATGTAATACCGACCGAAAGCCAGTAATTTCCCGTTCCGGCATAGACCACAGACCCCATGATCAGGAAAATCCAGTAGTTAAAAATATCGATATTCACCGTTTTGGTTAATTTCAACAGAAGCATGGCCAGGTTGATGACGATAAAGCCCACCACGACGGGCAGCATCAGCGGCGAACCCCAGCCAATGGTCGATGCGGTAGGCCAACCGGTATCAACGACCGTTAACTGCAGGCCGATACGCTCAACCATCGCCTGCGATGCCGGGCCCAGGTTTGTCAGCAGCAGGCCAATCACCAGCCCCACCCCTTCAAAACCAATGCCTACCAGCATCCCTGCTTTAAATGCCGTACCGATTTTAACGCCAAAGCAAAGCGCGATAATAAAGAATATTACTGGCATCATTACTGATGCCCCCAGACTAATAATGCTGTTGATAATATCCATAATGATTCCTTAAAAGGCGGGCGAATTGGGCACGAGTAAACCCGTGCCCATTGGGCCCTGTTAATACCTTTAATGGTTCTTTTAATATTTAACTGAGTTTCTTTAAAAGGATCTCAGCGAAGAGTTTGGGCGAATTACTGAATGCGTCAATGGTACTCCCGGCAATATGCGGCGTAATGGTCACGTTATTCAGAGTATAGAATGCACTGTCGTCTGGAAGCGGCTCGTCATCAAAGGTATCAAGCGCGGCGCCCATGATTTGCCCGGATCTGAGCGCATCAATCATCTCTTTTTCATTGATTAACCCGGAGCGTGCCGTGTTAACAATGATGGCACTGCGCTTCATAAGCGCGAAATGGTGTGCGTTAATCAGATTTTCGGTTTCCGGCGTCAGGCGAGCATGTAACGAGATAACGTCGGCGCGTTGTACCAGTTCGTCCAGAGAATCGACTTTCTCATAACGTTCATGGCCTGCAACGTACTTATCGTAAAAGATAATCTCCGTGCCAAAGCCGCTGAGAAATCCCGCGACCAGTTGGGCAATATGACCGAGGCCAACCAGCCCCACGACTTTTCCGCCAAGCTCCGGGATCGCCTGATGGTTCGGACTGTCTTTACGCCAGTATTTGTCACGCAGGGCATCGTGTGAACGGGCGATATTGCGCATTTCCGCCAGGATCATGCCGACCGTGAATTCGGCGACGCTGCGAGCGTTACGCCCCGGGGTGTTCATCACCTCAACGCCCCGGGCGTTCGCCACCTGAAGATTCACGTTTTCCACGCCACCGCGGAGCACGCCTACATATTTCAGCTTTGGTAGTTTATCGAACACCGCAGTATTGACCGGGGCAAACTGAGTGATCAGGATGTCAATATCATCCGTTCCCTGAAGCAGCGCTTCCGGTAAGGCCACGGCTTCTGCTCCTTCCTGTTCAACCCGCAGATTATCTTCCTGAAGTTTCTCAACGGAGTCATGTGACCACTCGCGTACTTCTACTTCAATCCCGTTATCCCTGAGCGCTTTCAGTCCTGATTCCATCATCGCTGCATTGATAAACAGATCGGCAATTGCCAGACATTTCATAATGATTCTCCCTAGATTAACGCATCAACATACCGCCGGTAACGTCCAGAGTTGCTCCCGTCATATAGCTGGTCTTAGGAGAAACCATGAAGACACCGATGTCGGCAATTTCTTGCGGCTGGGCCACGCGGCCCACCGGAATACGACTGACGTAAGAGTCAGGGTTTTGCTCAATGTTCTTACGGATCATCGCAGTATCCATGATCCCGACGGCGATATTGTTCACATTGATTTTTTGTTTGGCGACTTCCCGCGCCAGTGAGATAGCAAAGGCGACCAGGCCGGCCTTACTTGCCGCGTAGTGCGCATGTCCTGTCGTGGAGCCGTGGAACGCAGCCTGCGAGGTAATATTCAGAATGCTGCCCATCTGGTCATGCTGCAGGCAGTGATTTACAAACAGCTGGCTGAGATGGAAGATGGCTTTCAGATTGACATTCATCACCAGATCCCAGTCCTGCGGGCTGATCTCGGTGACGTAGCCGCTCAGCCAGATCCCGGCGTTATTCACCAGAATGTCGGCTTTGCCCAGTCTGTCGATACAGGTGGCAAACAGATTTTCCCGGCTCTGCTCGTCAGAGAGATCGGTTTTGACCGCGATGATCTCTACGTTCGCGCTGGTCTTCACCGTTTCGATCAGCCGTTCGGGATGCTCTTCCTCACGCATATAGGTAAAGCAGATATTGACGCCTTCTTTGGCGAGAGAAAGAACAAACTCTCTCCCCAGGCCGGTTGCGCCGCCTGTCACGATGGCCGTACGATTCGTTAAATTCAGATCCATTTTTTCCTCACTTAGTGCGCGATGTAGTTACTGCAGCTTTTCCACGGCGACTGCATTTCTGATAACAGGTTTTTATAAAGCTGGTATTTGGTCTGGTAGACCCGGTGGTTTTCCGGATTAGGGGAGACGGTGCGTGAGACATGGACCATATCGTTTGAGGCAGCAAATACCTCCGCAAACCAGCCCACCATAACGGCGGCGGTCATCGCGGTACCCAAGGTCCCGTGCTCTTTGACGTCAACGATTTCCAGCGTGGCCTGGAAGATATCGGCGAATATCTGCAGCCAGACCGGGGAGTTCGTGACGCCGCCAGCAATACGAATAGTGTGGCTTAGCTTCGGGTTAATATTGCGTAAGCGCTCGGTGTGGTAGAGATGGCTGAAGGCCACGCCCTCATAAATCGCCCGCAGAAAATGGGCTTTTTTATGGAAGCTGTTGACACCGATAAAGCCGGCCGAGGCATCGGGAATGGTGTTAGAGCCAAACACGAACGGAAAGAACAGCAGGTGGCTTTCATCCGGCGTCGTTGATGAAACCAGCTTATTACACAGGTCATAGACCGACGATCCTTGTTCGGCGGAGGTTTTCCGATCGCTCTCCATAAAGTTGTTAATAAACCACTCCAGGTTGCTCGCGGAGGTGGGGCTGGCCTCGGTGATGAGCCATTTACCTTCAATGGGATAAATGGAGGTCATAAACAGATCTTTATCAATAACCGGGTGGTCGGTAACGTATTCGTTTATGCTCCAGGTGCCGGTGACGATCGCCATCTTATCGAGACTGTTAATCCCCGAGGCAATGGAAGAGGCCGAGATATCAAACACCCCGCCAGAAACCGGCGTACCTGCGCATAAACCGGTCAGACGGGCCACGTCGTCAGTGATTTTTCCGCAGCATTCTGTTGAGCGTTTGATGGGGGGCAATTTGTCCCGCAGTTCATCAAGTTCCCACCATGCCAGTAGTTCATCGTCATACTTGCAGTCACGTACGTTGATCAGGTTGGTCCCTGAGATATCGGTCAGCTCAAGAAAAGCCTCTCCGGTCAGGTAAAAACGGATCAGGTCCTTGACCATAAAAATATAACGCGCTTTTTGCAGCGTCTCGGGCTCGAAATCCTTCAGCCATGCCAGCAGGGCGACAGGTTGTCCGGCCCAGATGGACTGCATCGTTTTTGGCAAAATGTCGGTAAGGAATTCTGGTGAGCGTTGCCATCTCTCAACGTACTCTTTTGCCCGGCTATCGGTGGATATAATGCCGTTACGCACCGGGTGACCTTCTTCGTCGACCAGATACAGACCGTTACCATGACCGGTGACGGCCACTCCTTTTATCTGGCTGGCGTCGATACCTGATTGCTCAATCGCTTTTTTAATCACTTCGACATTCGCGGCCCACAGCTCATCGATACTGCGCTCTGTGTGGAATTCCCGGGGTGTCAGCATCTGCGTGGATTTTGAGGCGATGGCGAGCACCTGTCCTTTACGGTCATAGATGGCTGCCTTGGTGACGGTTCCACCATTGTCGATGCCCATGACGTATTCATCTTTCATTCGCGTGGACTCCTTATTGGTTACCATAAGCCGGGCTCGCTGGTGGTTATCCCTTTAAATCCGGCATGGAATATTTTATCTACAAGGTATTTGCGCTTAACAAAGCCTCCGGCGATGAATACCACATCAAAGCCTTTCAAATTTCGGCTAATCAACTCCAGACACTGGCAGGCATATTCAGCAGGTAAGATTTCAATTGCGTCCGGTGGACTGTGTTTAACAATATCGAGCGACTGATCAAGCGATCGCGAATCGATAAGTAAAACCCGATATACGGTCAGCAATCCCTCTTTTTTGGCGTAGCGTAGCGCGGAGAGATTGGAAGAAATAACACCATCAACCTTGTAATAATTTTTCAGCAGATTGATCCCCGCCTGATCCGGTTTAAAGCCGCCCAGTAATTCAAGGTGAACGAGGACCTTCTTACCGCTTTGATGGCATTTGCCAATCAGCGACTGCAGATTGCCGATATTCGCTTCGGATAGCAGCACATATTCTGACTGGCAGGATAATGCTTTCTCAAAGTATTTATACTTCCTGATGGAAGGGATGATGGTGTTATTTGAAATCATATTAATTTCCGATGTTATTTAGCCATGTAGAGGCTGTATGCATCTTCCGCTGTTGCGTTTTCATGGATGATGGCATTCAGACCTGCTACCACTTTCGCCGGCTGCGGATCCTGGGTAATGTTTCGTCCCACAGCCACGCCTTTCGCACCCATCTGCATACAGTGCTGAACAAATTTGAAGTAACCGTCGATGCCGGTTTTTGGCCCTCCTAAGGCAAGCACCGGCACGCCAGCAGCTTCAACGATCAGTCGGTCCTCTGGTGAACCGGTAAAACGCGTTTTGATGACGTCCGCGCCCAGCTCCACCGCTGCGCGGGCCGATGCAGCGATGATGGCCGGATTGTTAGAGTCATCGCTGGTGACGGGATAACCATACGGGAGCGATTCGACAATCAGCGGTACATTCCAGCGATCCGCTGCCTGTGCGAGTTGCATCGCCATAATGTGGGTTTTTTCTTCATTGAAGGCGCCGGGGAAGGTCATGCAGACCACGCCCTCGGCAGCGACTTTAAGCGCATCTTCGACGGAAAAAACGGGGGTAGTATCGGGAACGGTATTGTCAAAGATACTGACCGTGCTGTCGACGCGTAACACAACGGGAACGCTGTTCAATGCTTCCCGATAATTCTTCAACATGCCGTACGTGACGAGCGCGCAATCCAGGCCGTGTTCCACCAGAGCAGGGAGCTGATTTATCGTATTATCAATACCATTTGTTTTCGTGGAAAAATAGTAGCCATCCAGCGCTAAGGTCACGGATTTACCGTCTTTTGCGAATATTCTTGAGAGACGACGTTCTTTAGACATTTATTTACTCCTGAGATAAAAAAACAAAAAAAGCCCTCAGAGACTCGCGTCTCTGAGGGCTTTCTGTTCACATACCCTTTTGATAATGGTTCAGGGATCCAAAGCATTATCAATGCAATTTTTTAGCAAAGTGAGAAAGGTTTAACTTTTGTTTAAATTAAATCTGTTCTCTTGCGTGATTAAATAACTAACACACGCGATAACTTATTGTCCAGTTGGTATCGTTGAAATGAGAGATTCATCACATCAATATGTTGTATTACCTGAGAAGTTCTGGGTTAAATACAGAAACCGACCCCTTAAAAACTAGGCAATAACGCATCCGGACAAGGGGAGAACGCCAGGCGTTTATTTCATCCGCATGAAGAACGCATCCATGCATGCTCCAGCCTTCAGGTCGTCATCCCCAAACGCGCATTTATTCCTGTCCGGATGGCGTACGAAAACGCTATAGCAATGTTGTCGGCATGGCGGTCTGTCCCCGGGATGATTTCCTCCAGCCGCCCGGGCAAATTACTCGTCCGCTTTGTGCGCCCAGGCAGGCATCGCCGTCAGGTAACGTTTTGCCCGTTTCCGTGATTCCGCTACGCCCACCTTTTGCCAGGCGTCGAGAAAAGCCGCCAGACCGGATACGGCCTCTTCCCAGGATTTCAAATTACCGTCGCTGTCGCTGCAATACGCGCAATATTTATCGCTGGCCCCTTGCGCATCGGGTGCGGACATCGGCATTCCGCAGGCCTGGCAAAACCTTTCGTGCTGTGTCATAGAGCGCTCCTCCTGTCGTTTGGTTGTCTACTAAACATACAGAATTTACGCATGGCGCTTAGCGTTTCAGATCAATAGATCCTGCCGTAACCGTTGTTGTGGATCTTCTGCCGGGGAGTGCGGGAGGGATAACGGGAACTTACTCCGTATCGCGCAGCTATCGCCTCCCTTATTTTTTATTGATGCAACGGTTGGTCGCAGGCCGCGAGGATTGACTCATGCATCGCTTCGGAAAGTGTCGGATGCGCAAAGATCATCGACAGGAGGCTTTCGTCTGTGGCCTCCAGGTGACGGGCGATGCCAAAGCCCTGGATCTGTTCCGTGACCTGTGCGCCAACCATATGCGCGCCCAGCAACTCGCCGGTTTCAGCATCGAAAATCGTCTTCACAAAACCCTCTGTCTCGCCGCTGGCCAGCGCCTTACCATTGCTCTGATAAGAGAACTTACCGATCCTGATGGGCCGTCCCCTTGCCAGGGCCGTCGATTCCGTCAGGCCCAGACTGGCAACCTGGGGCCGGGCATAAGTGCAACCAGGCACATAGTCGCGATCGAGAGGGTGGGCGCCTTCGACACCGGCCAGGGTCTCAACGCAGAGCACGCCTTCGTGGCTGGCCTTGTGCGCCAGACACGGCGGGCCGGCTACATCGCCGATGGCATAAAGCCCAAATACGTTAGTGCGACAAGCCGCGTCCGTCTTGATAAAACCGCGGTCTAACTCAACGCCCAGCGTTTCCAGCCCCAGATCTTCAATATTCGGCTGTACGCCGACCGCCAGCAGCACACGTTCGACATCCTCAGAATATTCGCCGCCGGTGTTGTTTAGTGTGCAGCGCACCCCGGTATCGGTGAGCTGTACTTGCGTCACCAGGGTCTGGGTATGGATCTGAATACCGCGTTTTTCGAATGACTTACGCACTGCTGCAGACACCTCGGCATCTTCCACTGGCAAAATCTGCGACGCTAGCTCGACCAGCGTCACTTTACAGCCCAGATCGTTATAAAGGCTGGCGAACTCGACGCCAATCGCCCCTGAACCGATGATTAAGAGCGACTTGGGTAAAAGCTTAGGCCGCAGCGCCTCGAAATAGGTCCAGATATGTTCGCCATCTGGCGCTATGCCTGGCAATGCGCGTGGTCGGGCGCCGGTTGCCAGGATCACGTGATCGGCCCGGTAATCGCGCGCCTCCCCTCGGGCATCCTCGACCGTGATTTGCCCCTTGCCGCGCAGCCGCGCGGTGCCATCAATCACCCTCACGCCATTTTTCTTCAACAGGTACGCAACCCCAGCGGTGAGCTGTTGCGATACGGTACGGCTAAACTGCACCAGTTTCTGCAGATCGACGTTCACCTCGCCCACGCTGATGCCCAGCTGACTGGCATGGGTGATAGTGTGCGCAACCTCAGCGCCATGCAGCAGCGCCTTGGTTGGAATGCATCCCCAGTTCAGGCAGATGCCGCCCAGATGTTGTTTTTCCACTAATACGGTACGAAGCCCTAGCTGGCCGGCACGGATGGCGGCAACGTATCCCCCAGGACCCCCGCCGATGATCAGCACATCGTATTTATCGTGCATAGCTCGTCTCCTGGATAAACATCAAGGTCGGGGTTTCAATCAGTCGCTTGAGTTCCCGGAGAAAAGCCGCACCTGCCGCGCCATCGATGACCCGGTGATCGCAGGATAGCGATACCGTCATTTGCTGTCGCGCGACGATTTGCCCGTCGCGTACTACCGCCCGGACCTCGCCGGCGCCAATGGCGAGGATTGCGCTTTGCGGTGGATTGATGATGGCGTCAAACTGCCGGACGCCGAGCATCCCCAGATTTGACAGGCTAAAGGTCCCGCCCTGGAACTCTTCCGGCTTCAGCGTGCCCGCTTTGGCTCTGGTCACCAGCGAGTGAATTTCGTTCGATATGTCGCTAATCGATTTCCGGTTCGCCGAGCGAACAATAGGGGTAATTAGCCCGGCAGGCAGCGCAACGGCCACCGAAATGTCGGCATCCGTAAAGCGGCGGATACTTTGTGCCGCTTCATCAAACTGGATATTGACGTCAGGCACGGCCACCAGCGCCAGGGCGCAGGCCTTCACCAGCAGGTCATTCACCGAAATCTTGACGCCGGGTACTTCGCGGTTAATGTCCTGACGTAACGCTAACAGTCGCTCCAGATCGAGATCGACGCTCAAACGGAAATGGGGAGACTGTTGCTTGGACGTTTGCAGGCGAGAAGCGATAGCCCGCCGCATACCGGACATCGGGATGCTCTCAAAGGGGGCCGGGGCACTCTCCTGCACAGGACTGGTCTGCGGGTGCTCGTCGAGTAACAACGCCGCGGCCAGCACATCATCGCGACTTACCCGACCGCGTGAACCGCTGCTTCGGCAGTCATGCAAGTTGATACCCAGTTTGCCGGCCAGGCGGCGCGCCAGCGGGGTGGCCGATACCTGGCTGTCATCGGCATGCGAGCGGGGCGCTTTGCTGCGACGAACGGGGGGCGTCGGAGAGGCCAGGCGACCGCCGGCGGCAACGATCGCGCTTTCCAGATCAGAAACAGAGATACGATCCCCGCGCCCGCTGCCGCGGACTTTTTTCAGGTCGACACCCCAGCGGGCAGACAGTCGTAACGCATGGGGCGTGGCATTAACCTGAGTCACATCGGTCACACCTTGCAGACTGACGGGGATGACGGTCTGCCCAACAGGGGGCTCGGGGCTGTTGGATGGCGGCGAAACAACGGAAGCTGGCTTAGCGCCTGCCTGTGCCGCTACGTCCGGCGCGGCAGCCTCCGGGCCTGGGGCTGCGGGTTTCGCCGTCGCCAGGCGGGCAACAAATTCGTCCAGTTCAGCATCGCTGACCGACGCGTCAGCCGCCAGGGCCAGCACGGCGCCTACCTGAAGCGTCTCACCCTCGCGGGCGAGTATCCGACGTAACGTACCGGCAAAGGGGGCCTCCAGCACATTGACGATTTTACTGGTTTCAATCTCACATATTTCCTGCCCTCTGGTGAAATCGTCACCCTCCTGGATTGCCCATCGAGCGAGCAAGCCTTCCTCCATGGAAAGCCCCCACTTTGGCATTTCAAGCGTCTTGATTTCGCTCATAGGTTAATCCTCCAGCACTTGACGGACGGCGGCTTCGATACGTTCAACGCCAGGGATCCAGAGTTTTTCGAGAGCAGGGGAGAACGGGACCGGCGTGTGTGGCGGCGTCACCAGCAGAACGGGCGCTTTGAGGAAATGGAATGCCTGGGACGCAATCAGCGCCGCGACATCATGAGCAAAACCGAAGCGTGCAGCGGATTCGTCGACAATCACGACCCGCCCCGTGGACGCCACCGATTCCAGAATACCTTCCTCATCCAGCGGCGAAATGGTTCGCGGGTCGACCACCTCGACCGAGATCCCCTCTCTGGCCAGTTTGTCCGCCACCTGGTTTGCTTTATGTACCATTGCCGACAACGCAATGATGGTGACGTCCTCCCCTTCGCGAGTGTAGTTGGCTACACCTAGCGGGATGGTATAGATCTCGTCCGGTACCTCGCCCTTGAGGTCGTACAGCATTTTATGCTCGCAGAATACCACCGGGTCGTCGTCGCGAATGGACTGGATTAACAGACCCTTGACGTCATAAGGCGTCGAGGGCACCACCACCTTCAGTCCAGGCGTGGTGGCAAAGATATTATAGGGTGACTGTGAATGCTGGGCTGCGGCAGAAAACCCCGCGCCGATCATCCCTCGCATCACCAGCGGAGCTCTGGCTTTGCCACCAAACATGTAGCGGAACTTAGCCGCCTGGTTGTACAGTGCATCGTGGCTCACGCCAAAAAAATCCATGAACATCAATTCCGCGACCGGCCGCAAACCCGTCGCTGCGGCGCCGGCCGCCATACCGATGATGGCCGACTCGGTAATGGGCGTGTCGATCACCCGATCGGAGCCGAACTGCGTCCACAGCCCTTTAGTGACACCCAGCACACCGCCAAAGGCTTCTATTTTAGCCTCTTCGGGCGCATTTCCGCCATGACCGCCACGCAAGTCTTCACCGATGAGCACCACGCGTTCATCGCGTTCCATTTCCTGAGCCAGGGCTTCCTTGACCGCTTCACGATAGGTTTTTATTGTCATGGTTATCACCCTCAGTATGAGACGTACACGTCTGTCAGCAGGTCTTCCGGAGCCGGGTAGGCAGCGGCGCGGGCCTTCAATACGGCATCGTTGACCAGGGCTTCTACTTCCTCGTCAATCGCCGCCAGTTCTTCCTGGGTGATATGTTGCTTGACCTTAGCGGTGAAAATCTTCAGCGGATCATGTTGTTCACGCAGGCGTTGCACTTCACCTTCCGCACGATATAGCGCGGGATCGCCCTCAAAATGACCATGCCAGCGGAAGGCTTTGGCCTCAATGACGCTTGGGCCACCGCCTTCTCGCGCACGCTTGACCGCCTCTGAGGTTGCCTCATAAACGGCAAAGAAATCGGTGCCATCGACGGTCACTGCCGGCAGGCCGAAGCCAGCGGCGCGCCGGGCGATATCACGCCCACCCACGGCGTAGTCATGGCCGGTCCCTTCGCCGTAACCGTTATTCTCGAAAATAAAGACGGCTGGAAGCTGGAGCACGACGGCCATATTGATGGCTTCAAAGACCAGGCCCTGATTAGAACCACCATCGCCCGTAAAAGAGACACCGACGTTGCCGGTTTTTAGCGTCTTTGCCGTTAGCGCGGCGCCGATGGCCAGGGGAGGGGCTCCCCCAACGATAGCGTTCGCCCCCAGCATTCCTTTCGACAGATCGGCAATGTGCATCGACCCGCCCTTACCGCGACATAACCCGCTGTCCTTACCGAATATTTCGGCCATCATGCCGTGAATGTCGCAACCTTTAGCAATACAGTGGCCATGTCCACGGTGTGTTGAACCAATAAAATCTGCGCTCGTTAAATTTTCGCAGACCCCCACCGCGATGGCCTCCTCACCGGTGTAAAGGTGAATGAAGCCCGGAATATCACCGCTGGTATTTTCCTGATGCAACCGCTCTTCAAATGTTCTGATCTCCCGCATCTTGCGGTAAGCCTGCAATAACGCCTGTTTGCTGAGCATCGTTTAATTCTCCTCAATAAAGGTCACCCAGGCGGGGCCAACAGACAGGGCGGATAACCCTGGCCACACCCATGCAATGAATCTACGAGCGGTTAAAGGGAGTGCGAAGCCACCTTCATGGGGGGGTAGGTGGGGGTTTTCATGCTTGAGGTCAAACTTTCTAAATTTTGTGTAGCAATAAAGTTTGGCTGCCCCATGTCATCCCGGGGGCTGGCGTACAATTGAAAAAAACAAAGCGAGTAGACACCACGGATGAAGCCATTGGATTTAGAAGGTCGTCAATCACCCTCACTGGTCTCCGGGCCATTGCGGCTGACGCGAGGCTTGCCGCTAATCCTGACCAAATTCGTCCCGCCTCGCTCCTCAATACAATTGCTGGAGCGCCCCCGGCTTCTTCAGCTTCTTAATCCCGTTCAGCAGTGCCGGCTGGGCGTCGTCTGCGCCGGCGCTGGATTTGGCAAAACCACGCTGTTGGCGCAATGGCATCAGCAGATGGTCGCCCAGGGGGAACGTATCGCCTGGCTGAGCCTCGATGAGGATGATGATGACGTATGGCAGTTTATTCCTTATCTGCTGCAAGCATTGCGTCCACTCTATGCTGACTGGGACGCCGATTTCTGGCGTGACATGGAAGAACAGAAGCTCTCCAGCTCCGAGCAACTGCTGGCCGGGCTCATTAACCAGCTACACTACTGCCCGCATGACGTATACCTGATCATCGACGACTTCCACGTGATTAACGATCGTGGGGTCTATGAAGCCGTGGGGTATTTAATCAAGCATGCGCCTGCCGCCTTGCATCTGATCATTGGCAGCCGTTTCCACCCGAATCTTGCGCTGAGCCAGCTGCAGGCCCAGGACCAACTGGTGGAGATCTATGATCGAGACCTGCAATTCACGCTCGAAGAAACAAAACACTATTTTAGCCGCACGGTTGCGCTACCCCTCAGCAACCACCATGCACAGCGGCTACAGTCCGTGACAGAGGGCTGGATTGCAGGGATGAAGATCGCTTCATTGTCCGCAGAATTACAGCATGATCCCGAGCATCTGTTGCGCAATATGCATGGAGGAACACGGTCCATTGCCCGCTATCTGAAAGAGGTGGTACTGGATCCGCTGCCGGAAGAGGTTCTCGATTTCCTGGTAAAAACGTCCTTCCTCAGTCGGTTAAATGCCGAATTATGCAACGCAGTGACAGGACGAGATGATAGTAAAGCGATGCTGACATGGATTGAGCGACACAACCTTTTTTTGTCAGCCCTTGACGAACAAGGCTACTGGTTCCGCTACCATCCTCTGTTGCAGGAAAATCTTCGGACCATGCTGCAGCAGAACAACGATATTGATCGCAAACAGCTACATGAATTAGCCAGTCATTGGTTCGTCGAACAGAAGCTGTGGTCTGAAGCGGTACGCCATGCGCTCAGCGCAGGCAAGCCGGTGCATAGCCCCGTACAGGACGGCGCAAGCGCTCAGTCACTGGCGGAAGAAGGGGATATCGATACCCTGATTTCATGGATGCATCATTTACCGCCCAGTACCGATCCTTCGCGCATTGACCTGCAAATTAATCTGGCCTGGGCACTGGCGCATTATTTCCACTTTGATGAGTCGAGGCAGCTGCTTGATAACCTCGATCAGATGGTACTTCATCATCGTGAGGATTTAACCCGCAGCACCTGGTGTAAATTGCGCGTTGTGCGGGCAATTTGCGAAGCCTTTGCGGAAAACATCCCGGAGAGTCTGGCTATCGTTCAGCCGTTGCTGGCCGAAGTGCCCTGCGGCGACACCTGGGTTGATGGTCTGATATGCAATATTCTCAGCTATTGCCATGTTGTTAACCAGCGCTATCACGACGCGCTGGAGGTTCAACAGCATATGCCCTCTCCGGAAAGTCCTTTAGATAATCTGTTTGTTTCGGTTTATCGCGCGTTTATTATTGCCCAGTGCCATCTTTGTCAGGGCGATCTGGGAAAAGCCGGGTGGTATGCAGAGAAAACGTTGCGCCAGGCTGAATGTTATACCGGTACCCAGTCGACCAGTGGCGCGACGCTGGCGCCGCTGCTGGCGGAGATAGCCTATGAATGTCAGAGGGGTGACTCGCCCGAGCATCTGCCAGCCGACCGGCTCGAATTCATCGACCGATTCAGTCCACCCGACGCGCTGAGTCGTTGCTATACCTATCTCGCGCGTCAGGCCTTAGATAACGATATGCCCTATGAGGCCGAGCGATTGCTGGAGCATGCGCAGCGTCTTGCGGTGTCTCGCGGCTGGCAACGGCTCCAGGCCATGTTGTTAGCCGAGCAGGTGAGGGTGCGACTGCAGCGCGGCAATGTCACCGGCGCAGAGCAACTGCAGCGACAGCTTGAACAAATGGCCGCCAGCTTCAGAATGGATGCCGAACATCCCTGCCAACGCGCCATCGTTATGTCTGCATCCCTTAGCCGCAGCCGGCTTCTTCTCGCCAGAGGCCAGGCACCGCAAGCCTGCGTTTTACTGGCTGAGATGGTCTCCGATCAGGAAAGCCGGGGGGACAGGTTAACCGCAGCGCGTCTGCGTACGCTCTGGTCATTGGCCTTGTGGAACAGTGGCAAAACGGCCGCTGCGCGCACGACATTTCAGCCAGTCGTGCAGCTGGCTGAACAACAGCATCTCACGGGCCTCTTTCTTGACGCTGGCGATACCTTGCAACCTTTGCTTGCCGGTATGAATGAAACCTCTTCGGCTTGCAAAGAGAAAGGGGGAGTGCATGAACCCTGGGCCGACAAGCGCGCGCCTGCAGACGGAACACCGTTTAATAGTGGAAGCCCCGATATTCCTGGCGAGCTCAGCGAGCGTGAGTTTCAGATATTACAGCTAATTGCTGAAGGTCAGATGAACAAAGAAATCGCTCGCTCCCTCGCTATTTCTGCCGAGACGGTCAAATGGCATATCAAAAACATCTACGCGAAGCTTAAAGTGAATAGTCGCACTCAAGCGATGAGCAGGGCGCTGGAGATGAAATTACTGGATTAACGGTTTGAAGAGGGAGGGCTGGATATAAAATATTATTAAGATGGCATTGCTCATTGCCGCTTACGTTAAGGTGCTATGAGCCATGGATAATCGAGATACTTCTGAGCCCGCGGGAGCTTTTATCACTGACCGTGATGGTAGTTTTGATGCCTTGGCTCAGCGATAAGAGCATGGAATTTAAGTGCATCGGTCTCCGGGGAAAGCAACCCTGGTGTAAACCCAGAGAGGCTTTTAAAGAAGCGTTTTCTGTAACGTTTTGATTGAGGTGGTGCGATAATAGGAACCAATAAATCAAGTCAACTATATGATTTTATTTATAAAAATAAAATCTAAAAATGGAGCTATACACACGGCTATACACATTGGCGGTCGCGTTCATTTTTCATACGAATTAAATAACAGAAAAAAACTTTTTTTGGGGAAAACTGTTCACACTGTTCACCAGGCACTTTTATATTTAATATTCAAATAGTTATGTGGTGAATAGTTGGTGAACAGTGAACACTTTACTGTTCACCTCTGCAGGCTATAGATACAAGCGTTATAGTCTGTTGTGAGCGAGGAGTGGAAGATAGGGGGGTAAGCCAACCTGCACATTGGGATAAGGATGTACTAGTACCTGATGCCCTAGATAAATCTTAGGCATCAGGTATGCAAAAATGGGACATGGAGCATAGGGCAGCAGGTTTAAATCAAATGAAACCCTACATGAAGCATGGATACCCCAAAGGGTTAGTCAGAAAAAAGCCGGGCATAGTTGATAACCCTTGACATAGTCATCTGCTGACCATTATCTCCATTTGCCTTTGGAGTCTGATCATCTGGTTTCTTCTGCGGCTGTCCCGCTTTAGAGAGCGAGGCTGCCGGATTGAGCTGGGCATTCTGTCTCATATTCATTATCTCTAAGTACCTGTTGTGAATTATCTTTAATGTTTCTTTTAAGTTTAAACAGTATCGATTCTTGGCAAAATCATTAACCAAGGGGATGTTATTGAACTCGATTCCGTTGCGACTCCAGATTGCTCTATACACTTTTCCGCCAGAAAACGGGTCTCGCCTGTATGCATATTGTACAGCACTTGAGACTTTACACCTAACTGATGATGCTGAAAACCCTTTGTGACGTCTCTTTTTCCTGAGTTTCTTTTCAGTATAGTAGATGCATTCAGCAGCAAATCCCCCTCCAGACGAACCTAAATCATAGACGACCGGCTTGTGTCTTACTTGAACCATCGGGGGTGTGTACATATCGTACATGATATCACCTGTGCTTTTTTCAAGGACGACCATGCCGAAGGAAAAATCATCCACATCCATGTACAAACTCATCAGGCTGGCGTATTGATCGCCGGTTATCACTTTCAACTGAAGTGCTTGCATAAGAGCTATCATAGGATGATCTCCACACATAAAAGAGATGGCCTTGCGCCCCATGAAGTCGATGTGGATTGCCTTCTTTTCAAGAACATCCCTTCGCGGACGCCCATCAGAAGACCATTTCCCATCACATGCAGCAAATTCGTATTCACGGTATATCGTTGTTGTCATATGAAAAGCTGGATTATTTGAAATCGCTATAAATGTAACACAGTTAATGTCCCTTCAGCCAAATGAGACTTGGAATAAAGCGTATAAAGAGGCCTTAAACTCGCACCAGTATAATTGAATTCATCGGACAAATACGCTACGGAGTTCGCGAATACCTGGGGCTAAACTCCCGCTTCTGGCACTGAGAGGTCTGATAACGTTTAAGGGTAAACAGTTTTTTCTGGGAAAACTGTTCACACTGTTCACTTGGTGTTTTTATTATTTATTTTCATGACGTTAGCGAGTGAATACTTGGTGAACAGTGAACACTTTACTGTTCACTCTGGCCGGTGAGCAGGTAAAAAAAGACCGGCAATGCCGGTCCGGGTAGGTTATGAAGCGGTGGGTTCATCACACTTCGGCAGCCAGTCGGCGTTGCTTTCCTCCCTGAGAGCGAGATTGGTCTGCATACCCTGATTTGTGCGGCGCTTCTCATAATTCAGTCCGTACTCTTTCAGCATGGCTGAGAGCCCCTTGCCGAACATGGTCAGGCTGAGTGCGTTCCTGTAGCCGTGGGCCTCCATGTAGACCAGATAGGCGTGATACAGATACAGGCGCGGCTGGCGCGGGATGATGTTCGCGTTCCCCATATACATCCCGTCCGGCTCCGGCAGTGCCTCCAGATAGCCGCAAAAATCAAACGTCGGGTCAGCATCGCGTTTAATACTGAGCGCCTCGTCGGAGTTCTGCTGCGACTGAAGCAGTGAACGGGCACTCATCGGGTCGCTGAACTGCTGCATTAACTGGCGCACAATCACGGCCAGCTCGCGGGCGATTTTATCCCTGAGCTGCGGGTCGCGCTCCTCCGGGGCTATCTGCTCCGGGAAGTGGATAATCACCCGGCGACGTGACACGCCGCCGCTGCGGTCGGTGAAGCGCATCGGGTTATTGTTCACGGCCAGAATGACCGCCGGAATATGCGTCGAGTAGGGATTCTGGTATTTCGGGTCGACCGACACCGCATCGCCGCCGGTGATGGCCTTGAGTCCGGCACCGTCCCCGCTCCATTTCTCCTGGTCAGGCAGACGAATGAGCGAGAAGCCAATCAGGGAGGCACGCTTGCGGGGGTCTTCCAGCGTGTCGATATCGGCTGACGTGGCGTTATCCTCTCCGGCCAGCATCGTGGCGATTTCGGCGAGGATACTTTTCCCGCTGCCGCCGGGGCCGGTGACTTCGAGAAAGAGCTGCCAGTCGTAGCGGTTCGCCAGCACCATAAACAGCGCGGCCAGAATCACGTCGCGTTTTGTCGGGTTGCCACTGGCCGCCCGGTCGAGCCAGCGCCAGAAGTTCGGCGCGTGGGTTTTCAGTGTTTCCCCTTCCACTGGCGGGGTGAAATCCACGTCGCACAGGGTGCGCAGCCAGTGCGATTTGCTGTGCGGGCTGAATATACCTGAGCGGGTATCGAGCACCCCGTTGCGAAAACCAATCAGACGGCGTGCCGGTGCCTCCTGCTGCGGAATAATCAGTTTCAGGGTCTCCACCACTGACGCAATCCTCCCCGATGAAAACGGGGCGCGCAGGCGCTGAAACAGCCCGGCCACATCGCGGGCAAAATCAGACGGCGTTATCACCTTCCAGATGCCGTTTTCATACCGGGACAGGAGCTGGCCGTTGGCATCCACGGCCAGCGCTTCGCCGTAATGTTCATGCACCCGCATTGCCTTATCACTGGCGCTCATGGCGGTAAATTCCGCCTCGCTCATGGTGTCGAACGGGCTTTGGGCCGCTGGCCGGATGGCGGCATAAATGGCCTTCCGCGTGGTGTCTTCGCCTCTGAGCATCACCGCATCATTCCAGTCACCGAACACCGGCGGCAGGGCGACAACGCCCTCACAGGCTGCTGCGGCCGCGGCGGCTTTTGTCTGGCCGTCGCCGTTAAGGTCACGGTCAGCGGCGAGGATAATCTGACAGGCCGGGTGTTTCTGACGGGCCAGGCTCGCCAGAGAAAGAAGGTTCACGGACGACAGCGCCACCATGACGGTTTCCCCGGTCAGGTGATGCACGGTAAGCGCCGTCGCATAGCCCTCCGCTATCCACAGGCGTTTTCCCGCCTGTTTCTGCCCGTCGATGAGATGGCATGCCCCTTTGACCTGCCCGCCTTTCAGGGTGCGCTTGAGCCCCTCAGCATTAATAAGCTGGAGGTTAACCAGCGCGCCGGTCCCGTCATACAGCGGCACTACCACATCACCGGCGCGGTAGGCCACGCCGCCGGTTTTGTGGGAAGCTGTCAGCGTCAGACACTCACGACCGGCAAAGCCCTTGCGGGTCAGGTAGGCATTGCCGGTGGCCGGGCGGGTTTTCTCCAGCAGTCTGACGGCCAGCGCGGCCGCTGCTTTGCGGTCGGCCTCCGTTCCGGCCTCTGCGGCCGCTGTCACCTCCGGGGCTACCGGCGGCAGATTCCCGGTGACGGCGTTCACCTTCCCGGCGGCCTCGGATGCCGATATGCCGAACACCTTCTCAACCAGTTTCAGGCCGTCACCGGCGCCGCACTGATTACAGAACCATGTGCCGCGCCCTTCCTGGTCATCAAAGCGGAACCGGTCAGCGCCGCCACACACCGGGCAGGCCTGATGGCGGTTTTTTATCACTTTCATCCCCAGCGCCGGGAGAATGCGCGGCCAGTGGCCGCACGCCTGTTTTACCGTGTCCGTTACGTTCATTTTCATGGTTTTTCTCTCCCTCAGTGCAGTACAGGCGATGTGATATGGCGGGCACAGAGCTCATCCATCACGGCGAGCCCGAGGAAGGACAGCGACGGGGCGGCTTTCAGCGGCCCGGCCTGCATCAAATCTTCCAGCAGCGCACAGGCAATCAAACGACCTTTTTCCTCGCCATGCTGGCGCAGGTAGAAGCCCTCCAGCTCGGTAGCGATGGCGCTTTCCAGCGCGTCGAGGGTGAGGTGAGGATAGCGGTGCTGGCGTTCGCACAGGGTCAGCCAGGCACAGGCCACGGCGCGGCGATACAGGGCGGCACGTAATACGGGCGGTAATGGCGTTTTCATACGTTGCCCTCCCCGGTGAACCAGCGGTGATTACAGCGTTCGACCACGCCGTCGAGCTGGGCGGTCATGAGGTAAATCACGGAGGTGAGCTGCAACTGCTGAGTCGGGTCACGACGCAGGGAAGTACAGTCCTGCACCTGCATCAGCTCGCTGACGAGCTGGCCGACATTGCGCATATGTTCAAGGCATTCGAGGTCACGGGCAGTAATCGTGGAGTGTCTCATGCACGCACCTCCGCCACCGGCAGACGCCCGGCAAACGAGAGGACGTAATCGCGAACGAGGGACTGGCGTGCAGCGTGTTCATCCCCGGCGACGGCGCGGAGCATACAGATGCGGGGCTGACGGTCTGCGCGACGAACAGCGGCAAACACAAAGACAAACTGCGGATGTGACGGGGTGAGGGTCGTAGCCATAGGGGCAACCTCCTGTGAATAGCGGTTATTGCCACCACCGGAGTTCCTACGCTCATGGGTGGTGACCCGGACGGGGGTAGGAATACCGGCTCCACAGAATACCGGCCAGCCCGAAAGCTGCCCCGCCCGGACCACCATTATCTTGCCGGAGCTACGGTGTGCGCATAAACACCACAGCCCGAAAAATGGGTGTGCCTGAGCTACGACGTAAAAAAAGACGCATGGCGCGTCTGGTGTCGCCTGTGAATTACACGGGTTCCTACGCCCGGCTGTCGATTTTGCGACAGCGATAAAACTATACCTGGAAACGGCGAAGGGAAGCAAGCCAGAAAAAGGGGCTTTTTGCGGAACGGGCATCATCATGCGTCATAGCCCCGGTTGCGTTCGGCGATACGGTCGGCCATCCACCCGGTGATTTCCGACTGCGCCCACGCCACGTTTTTTCCGCCGAGGGAGATTTGTTTCGGGAAAGCCTCCCGGCTGATGAGGTCGTAAATCGTGGAGCGGGACAGGCCGCACAGATGCATCACTTCGGGCAGGCGAATAAAACGCTCCTGAGCGGCATCAGAAACCGGCATCAGCGGCGCGGCAGGGGCTGAAGACGGGGAAGAAAAAGCGGTGTGCATCGGGCTACCTCATAAAGTCCATACAGTGCCGGTCGTGTCCGTCCGGCCTCGGGTAGCTCTCTATTTTGTGAATATTTTCTCTGAGGGCAACAAGTCATTTTGTAGTGGCCCACCACACAACAGAACGATTTTTAGACAGTGGCAAACGTTGGTCATCTTTTGGTAAACGTTGGCAAACTGGTGGCCCATTCCTGATTACTTTTATTTATATATTATTATTTTTTAATCGCAAAAAAGACTAAAGGAGCAGGGCTCCGTCAAAACAGAAAGGTGAACAGTAGTGAACAGTCGGTGAATACTTCTGACCTCAACTGTTCACCACTTAACTTACTGTATTACTTATTCTTTTATTTAAAGTGAACAGTAGTGAACAGTTATATGTAAAAAAACAAACGGTGAGTATGCTTTTCCTGAGACCTTTCTCTGGCAAGCCGGATTTTGACTTCCTGATTGTGCCAGAACTGCCACAACCGCAACAGGTCGTGTTGTTGTGTGTGCCCCGGCAGAATCACCTCATGTTGAAACCACGAGGAAACCTGCCATGACCGACACCACCTTTATCCCTGATTACCTGAAACCGGCGCTGGAGCGACTGGCCGCAGCCAGAGCGGCCCATCTTGAACAGGCCCGCCGGATGGAGGACACCCTGACGGCCATCACCCGCGCGGAGGAGCAGAAAGCAGAGCTGAAGCAGGACAACGGCAGCGATACCCGCACCTGGCGCGCCGCTTTCCGTGCCGGGGGCGCCCTGCTGACCGATGAGCTGAAAAGCGGCCATATCGAGCGCGTGGCCCGTCGTGAGCTGGCTCAGGAATGTGACAACCTGACCGAAGTGCTGGCCTTTGAACGTGACCAGCTGAAAGTCGCCTGCAACAGCACCGCAAAGACATTCCGCCAGGCGCATCATGCTGTGCTGAGTAAATATGCTGAGGAAGAGCTTAACCGCGCGCTGAATGACACCCTCGGGCCACTGGTCCGGGCGATGGTGCTGAAAGCAGAGGTGATGGGAAATCCACTGGCCAACACCACCGGCCATCAGGGGTACATCGAGCCGGAGAAGGAGGTTATGCAGCAGGTGGTCACCTTCCTGACCGGGAAAGTGAGCGCCTTCTCTGTCACGCCAGCGGATGAGCCGGTGCTCTCCCTGACCGGCTTCCCGGCCGTCACCCTCCCGCATATGGACCACGACGCCGCCAGCACGCCCGGCGAGCGTAAGGTCTGGCAGGAGAAAATCCGTCAGCGCGAGGCTGACCTGAAAGCGCGGGGGCTGCTGCCATGATGCACTGTCCGTTCTGCAAAAAGTCGGCGCATGCCCGTACCTCCCGCTATCTGTCGGAGAACGTCAAACAGCGCTATCACCAGTGCACCAATATTGAGTGCTCGGCGACGTTTCGCACCACTGAAGCCATTGACGAGGTTATCCGGCCCCCGGCGGAGAAAGCGCCGCCTGTCGCGGACCCGGTCACACCCCCGGCACCCCGTAAAGTGCAGGGCTGCTACAGCTCGCCATACCGTCATTAATCAGGGGAGAACTGACCATGACCACCCTTACGCTACAGCAGGCTTTTGAAGCCTGTCAGAAGAACGAAACCGCCTGGCTGAACCGTAAAGCCGAACTGGCGGCCGCAGAGCAGGAATATCAGGAACAGGTACTGGCCGGGGATGACCGTATACCGGGCAGAATGCAGACACTGCGCGACATTATCGATGTCAAAAAATGGGAGATAAATCAGGCCGCCGGGCGCTATATCCGCTCCCATGAAGCGGTGCAGCGCATCAGTATCCGCAACCGGCTGAATGACTTTATGCAGGCGCACGGGACAGAGCTCGCCGCCACGCTCGCCCCGGAGCTGATGGGACTCAGTCAGCAGCCCGCACTCCTGACCGGCCATGCGCTCGACCGTTCGGCGCATTACCTGCGCGAAGCGCTGTCCGTGTGGCTGAGTACCGGTGAAGAAATTAATTATTCGGCAGAAGACAGCGATATTTTAACGGCCATCGGATTCAGGCCTGACGCGGCTTCGCGGGTGGATAATCAGGAAAAATACACCCCCGCACAGAGCCTGATTTATGCCCGCCGGCGTACGGAACTGGCCGGCAGATAGCCTCCGCAAAAAATCCCCGAAAATACCGCTATTTTTCCCGAATTAAGCCATGCATCCACAGGGTGCATGGTCTTGCATGCGTTTCCTCGCCCTGTTATTCCTGTCCGGCCCCTGTCCCGGCGCGGCCTGAGCCCCCCGATGCACCTGCATGAAAACCGACCCCTGAAGCGGGCAGGCGAGGCGGGGAAAGCACTGCGCGCCAGCGGTAAAGTATTTATTTAATGATATTTAATTTCGCGGCCTGAGCGCGTCGCTGCGCTGCGCGGGTTCACGGGAGTGTCGGTGGGTGGTGCGGCGCTGTTCGGGGGCATGTCGGGTTTCTGAGGTAGAGATCATTCTGCACTGACCGCTCATCTCCTTGCTCATCTGGTTCTTGGTGGGGATGTTTAAACGTCTATGTGCTTTTAAGAGCTCAGGCTACGAAGCAGGCTGATGTGCCGAACACTTTGTATCAAGATGATGATTAAAATAAGGCAAGAAAAAATTGGTTAATTCTTTATGTATTAGATTTGAAGAATTTTTGCGCCCTTAGCTCTCCTAGAGCGCACGTTATCATAAAGTGAATTTATTAATCCTCTTTGTCTTTGTCTTTAATGGTGGAGTCTATTCGTCTTCTTTCCAGAGTTTTAGTGATATTCATTACTAGTATTCCTTTATTTTGTCTTGATGATGTTTTGATGCCTATATCATTTGCTAGTTTTTTTAATTGTTCAATGGATAGATCATTTAATGTTTCATTTGGCTCACTGTCTGACTTTGAACTTTTGTTATGTATGTGTCGAAGTGAATACATATCCTTGGAGGACTTGAGGTAGTCTTCTTTTTTTAGTATTTGTGAACTTTGTTTTTCTTTAACGATGGGGGTTGGTTTTTTTTTACGAGCATCAAGTAAATTCAGTATGTCATCAAGTGCATATTCCACGCTTTTGTTTGGGTAATGCGCCATTATCTTGGAGATATATTCAATCAAAGAAATTAACTCATGAGTTTTCATTATATATTCTCCAACTTTTCATAAAGTTCGCTAACTACTTGAGTTAGATATTCACTCTGTTTTTCTGCATTAGGTTTGGAACGAGGTAAAGAAGAGTGGCTAAATACTGTTAAATTGTTTTCGGACGCAACGGATATACCGTCCCCGGCTGTGATGTAGTTATTGAACACCATGTTTGGATGCTGTTTTTTAACATCATTGATTGTGTCCTCATGAGTTTCTTTGGGCTTTTTATTATATTCGTCTACCATATTAAATATAATCCCAAGCATTTCGGTGTCATTAAATTCAATAGATGAGTTAGAATATTGAATCATCCCTCTAAAGTTTTTATTGAGCTTATCCATTTCAGATTTTATTAGGGAAATACCAACCGTGGAAAGAAAGTCTGGAATTGCAGGGATAAGGTACAGTTCACTTGCAAAGAAAGCATTTTGTGTGACAAGATTAATATTTGGTGGGCAATCTAGAATAATGTAATCATAATCTTCTGCAACCTGATCTATGGCTTTTTTTATTATTGCCATCTTATCGAGTTCCAATTCTGTTTCCTTTTGATGAGTTGATGCACTTTTCTTTTCTCTTGCCAACATCATATCAACAAGAACTAGTTCGTGATGAGAAGGTAGCAAATCAACGTTGATCCAGACCTGACCAGGGCTTGCAGTTATCGGTTGTTTTATTATAGCGTCGCGAGTATGGAATTGCTTTCCATCGAAATAATCATCAAAAATATTTTTTAGTGTGGGCTTTTTTTTGGTGTAAACATGTCTGACATATTTTTCCACCCCCAATGCTAAATATGATAGATTTGATTGAGGATCTAAATCAATGAGTAATACTTTTGGATGCTCGTCGGAACCGAGCATCAGCCCAACCCCAAGATGTAAAGATAATGTGGATTTTCCTACACCACCTTTCCAGTTAATCATGCTTATCACTTTTGCCATGTGGAATCCTTAATTGAGTAAATATAGTCATTATACCATTGTATCATCGAGCTTCTTTTCTCTAGATACTGTGCGTGATTGTATGTACCACGAATGCTATTTTTGTCTACATGTGCCAGTTGAATCTCTATCCATGCACTGTCGAATCCTTTCTCGTGTAATATTGTTGACATAGTGTGCCTAAACCCATGTCCAGTGAGCCTCCCGCCATAGCCAATACGCTTGATAACCTGATTTATACTCGCCTCACTCATCGGCTTGTTCGGATCGTTCCGCCCCGGAAAAACATAACGATAGTTACCCGTCATCATTTTGAGTTCATTAAGTAAATCTAACGCTTGAGTCGACAATGGCACAAGATGTGACCTGCGCATTTTCATCCTTTCAGCAGAAATTTCCCAGATAGCGTTATCTAGATCAAATTCTGACCACAATGCAGCACGTAATTCTATGGTTCTCACACCCGTAATCATGAGTAATTTCGTAGCAATCTGGACAAGCCGACTCCCTGTGTAACTGTCTAAGGCACGTAGAAAATCTGGTAGCTCATCAGCTTTTAGGAACGGGAAATGATTGGATTGATGTACTTCGAGGGCGCTCGAGAGATCTGCAGCAGGATTAAACTCAGCTCTCCCAGTAGCTATGGCATAACGAAACACTTCTGAACAACGCTGTCGCACTTTGCGCATCTTCTCTAAGGCCCCGCGTTTTTCAATTTTACGCAGCACATTAAGCAGTTCTAGCGGTTTTATTTCACCGATGGGTCTTGTCCCTACATACGGGAAAATGTCGTTCTGAAACGCTTCCATGATATCTGACGCATATCCTGCCGACCATTTTGCGGACTTCATCTGATGCCACTCTGTAGCTATCTTTTCAAACGCACTTTCGGATTCCGTTTGCAATGCGATCTTCTGCTCTTTTCGAACTTCACTCGGGTTCTTTCCTTCCGCGACCAGCTTTCGGGCATCGTCGCGACGAGAACGAGCATCGGCAAGGGTGATCGTCGGATACACACCAAGCGAGATCATTTTGGGCTTACCGGCATAGCGATAGCGGAACCGCCAGCTCTTGCTTCCATTAGGCTCTATAAGTAATGACAAGCCTTGCCCATCTCCAAGTGTATAGGCTTTAGCTTCAGGCTTAGCGCGGCGAATCTGCATATCGTTTAAAGGCATGTGTATAGGAATCCAGGACCGAACAGGAACATATACACAATCCTATACACATTCTGTATCGGATTCTACTGGATGGTTACGGACGATGATGGACTAAAAAACGTTAAAATCGTTATAAATCAGGGTGTTTATGGATGAATGCGGACGTCTGGGGAAGTTGAAATGGTGCCGATAATAGGAGTCGAACCTACGACCTTCGCATTACGAATGCGCTGCTCTACCAACTGAGCTATATCGGCCCTGCAAGAGGTGTTCACGAGCGTGAATCACGAGGCAAAAGGTTAGAACTTAGCGGGCGATGCGTCAATAGCCAGTGGAATCAACTGCCTATTTTTGCATCGCCCGTTCTCATTTACGCACGAATGGTATCGTCGCCGAAACCAATCCACTTATAGGTGGTTAACGCTTCCAGCCCCATCGGGCCGCGGGCGTGCAGCTTCTGGGTGCTGACCGCCACTTCCGCGCCGAGGCCGAACTGGCCGCCGTCGGTGAAGCGCGTGGAGGCGTTCACATATACCGCGGAAGAGTCCACTTCATTGATAAAGCGGTTGGCGTTACGCAGGGTGCGGGTCAGGATGGCGTCGGAGTGCTGGGTGCCATGTTCGCGGATATGGGCGATAGCCTCATCCATATCAGTCACCACTTTGACGTTCAGATCCAGCGACAGATACTCGTCGTCATACTGCTCCGCTTTCACCGGCTCGACCTTCGCAGGGCCGTTTTGCAGCGCGGGGAGGGCGGAAGGGGCGGCGTGCAGGGTGACGCCGCTCTCGGCCATCTGCTTGCTTAACGCCGGCAGGAAGGTGTCGGCGATGTTGCGGTGCACCAGCAGCGTTTCCACGGTATTGCAGGTGCTCGGCCGCTGGGTCTTGGCGTTGACGATGATCTTCAGCGCGGGGGGGATCTCGGCGGTTTCATCAACGAAAATATGGCACACGCCAATCCCACCGGTGATCACCGGGATCGTTGACTGCTCACGGCATAGCTTGTGCAGGCCCGCGCCGCCGCGAGGGATCAGCATATCGATGTATTTATCCATCTTCAGCATTTCGCCCACCAGCGCGCGATCCGGGCTCTCGATAGCCTGTACCGCGGCGGCCGGCAGACCGCACTCCTGCAGCGCCTGCTGGATCACCTTCACCGTGGCGGCGTTGGTGCGCCAGGTCTCTTTCCCGCCGCGCAGGATCGCCGCGTTGCCGGTTTTCAGACACAGGGAGGCGACGTCGACCGTCACGTTAGGACGCGCTTCATAAATCACGCCAATCACCCCCAGCGGGACGCGGCGACGTTCAATACGCAGACCGCTGTCCAGCAGCCCGCCGTCGATCACCTGGCCGACCGGATCGGCCAGATTGCACACCTGGCGCACATCGCTGGCGATGCCGCTCAGACGCGCCGGGGTCAGCGCGAGGCGATCGAGCATCGCTTCACTCAGGCCATTGGCGCGAGCTTCGGCTAAATCTTCCGCGTTGGCGCGCAGAATATCGTCGGTCTGCGCTTCCAGATAATCGGCGATCTTTTCCAGTACCTGATTCTTTTCCCGGCTGGAGAGTAACGCCAGCTGCCAGGAGGCCGCTTTGGCGGCAATGCCCATTTGTTCCAGCATTTTCAGCTCCTTAACGGATGATCATATCATCGCGGTGGACGGCCACCGGGCCGTATTCATAGCCCAGAATGGCATCGATTTGCTGCGAGTGCTGGCCGGCGATAAGGCGCAGCGCATCGCTGTTGTAGCGGCTGACGCCGTGAGCGATGTCGCGTCCTTCGCTATTGCGGATGCGGATCACTTCGCCGCGGGAGAAGTTGCCGCTGACGATTTTGATGCCTTTTGGCAATAGCGAGCTGCCTCTTTCGAGGATCGCCTGGGTCGCGCCCGCATCGACGGTGATTTCCCCCGCCGGCGGCGCGCCGAAGATCCAGCGCTTACGGTTCTCCAGCGGAGACTCCTGGGCGTGGAAGCAGGTACCTACCGGCAGGCCTGCCATCGCATGGCCGATGACGTCCGGACGGTTCCCGGCGGCGATGATGGTATCAATCCCCGCCCGGCAGGCGACGTCCGCGGCCTGCAGCTTGGTGCCCATGCCGCCGGTGCCAAGTCCGGAGACGCTATCGCCGGCGATGGCGCGCAGCGCGTCGTCGATGCCGTAAACGTCTTTAATCAGCTCCGCCTGCGGGTTGCTGCGCGGGTCGGCGGTGAACAGGCCTGGCTGGTCGGTTAACAGCAGCAGCTTATCCGCCCCGGCGAGGATCGCGGCCAGCGCGGAGAGATTGTCGTTATCGCCCACTTTGATTTCCGCGGTAGCGACGGCGTCGTTTTCGTTAATGACCGGGACGATGCTGTTATCCAGCAGCGCACGCAGAGTGTCGCGGGCGTTGAGGAACCGTTCTCTGTCTTCCATGTCGGCGCGGGTCAGCAGCATCTGGCCAACGTGAATGCCATAGATAGAAAACAGCTGTTCCCACAGCTGGATCAGACGGCTTTGTCCCACCGCCGCCAGCAGCTGCTTGGAGGCGATGGTGGCGGGCAGTTCCGGGTAACCAAGGTGCTCGCGCCCGGCGGCAATGGCCCCGGAGGTCACGATGACAATACGGTGTCCCATGGCGTGCAACTGTGCGCACTGGCGCACAAGCTCGACGATATGGGCGCGGTTCAGGCGACGGGACCCGCCTGTTAAAACACTGGTGCCCAGTTTTACCACCAGCGTCTGGCTTTCACTCATGATTCTCTGCCGTTCAAAAGGAATATCGATATCGAGCTGATGTTGTAGCAGGAGTCGGCCCGCTTGCCAACACCCGGGGCGGCGGGCGCGCCATTTTATTGCGCGGGATCGGGCATTCTGGAGAGGGAATGTGACAAAAATATGTCAGATACATTTAAATACCCTTTTTTATAAAAAGTTCCATCTTGTCATAAATATTTAATATCCCGGCGTTAAAAAACCTCCAGTTTTTGATGGGCGAGCGCCCGCAATTGAATAGCGCGTATAAATAAATCACCAGGACTGAATAATGAAAAAGAGTACTCTGGCATTAATGATGATGGGCTTTGTGGCTTCAACAGCGACGCAGGCAGCGGAAGTTTATAATAAGAACGCGAACAAGCTGGATGTGTACGGCAAGATCAAAGCCATGCACTATTTCAGCGACTATGACAGCAAGGATGGCGATCAGACCTACGTGCGTTTCGGTATTAAAGGCGAAACGCAGATTAACGACGACCTGACCGGCTATGGCCGTTGGGAATCTGAATTCTCCGGTAACAAAACCGAGAGCGACTCCAGCCAGAAAACCCGTCTGGCGTTCGCCGGCGTGAAGCTGAAGAACTACGGCTCCTTCGATTACGGTCGTAACCTTGGCGCCCTGTACGACGTGGAAGCCTGGACCGATATGTTCCCGGAATTCGGCGGCGATTCCTCTGCCCAGACCGATAACTTTATGACCAAGCGCGCCAGCGGCCTGGCGACCTACCGCAACACCGACTTCTTCGGTCTGGTGGATGGCCTGGATCTGACCCTGCAGTACCAGGGTAAAAACGAAGGCCGTGAAGCGAAGAAACAGAACGGCGACGGCGTCGGCACCTCGTTAAGCTATGATTTCGGCGGCAGCGACTTCGCCGTCAGCGCAGCCTACACCAGCTCCGACCGTACCAACGATCAGAACCTGCTGGCCCGCGGCCAGGGTTCGAAAGCGGAAGCCTGGGCGACCGGCCTGAAATATGACGCCAACAATATCTACCTGGCGACCATGTACTCTGAAACCCGCAAGATGACCCCGATCAGCGGCGGCTTTGCCAACAAAGCGCAGAACTTTGAAGCGGTGGCGCAGTATCAGTTCGACTTCGGTCTGCGTCCGTCCCTCGGCTATGTGCTGTCGAAAGGGAAGGATATCGAAGGGGTGGGGAGTGAAGATCTGGTTAACTACATCGACGTGGGCCTGACCTACTACTTCAACAAAAACATGAACGCCTTCGTGGATTACAAAATCAACCAGCTGAAAAGCGATAACAAACTCGGCATCAACGATGACGACATCGTCGCGCTGGGTATGACCTACCAGTTCTGATTAACCGCAGAACCACCCGCCGCAGCCCTGGCTGCGGCTTTTTTTTTAGCGGCGATTCTTCGCCAGATGCAGGGTGTCGCTGTTCATGGTGATCTGCGCGTTATACTCCTTCGGCAGACGACGCGCCTGATAGAACGCCGATTCCCAGTAAGGGTTGTCCAGCGAAGAGCGCATCACGCCCTGGCTGCTCGAGGCGTGAAGGAAATTATGATCGGTATCGTAAAAGCCAACGTGCATCCCGGCCCGGGTGCGGAAGAACACCAGATCGCCGGGACGTAAATCCCGCTTATTGACCCGCACGCCCATGTGCAGCAGCTCGCGGGTGGTGATCCGCTCCATCGGCAGGTTAAAGCGATCCTTCAGCGTGCGCCAGACGAAACCCGAGCAGTCGACGCCGCTTTGTTCAGTACCGCCCCATTCATAGGGGGTTCCCTGCCAGGTGTGCATCTGATCATGCAGGGCCGCCACCACCGGGATCAGATCGTCCGACCCGCTATCAATGGTCATATCCGCATGAGATTTTGTGTTCTTTGCCTGTTTCGGTGAGGAGGAGCATCCTGCCAACAACAAAAAAGGAATTAAAAAGAGAGCATGCGTCAGTTTTGGCTTCATATCGTTATTTTCGAAGTAGCAAGCAGACTGCTTTGTTTTATAGCCGATTAAAAACCACGGCTGAATAAGCCGAGGCCGCCTTTACGTTTATTTACGATTAAAAATAAACAACCTCGGGCTGGATCAGCCATAAAGGGCAGTTGTCACTCCGCAACGGTCTGTGCCAGGATGCTGACAGGAACATTTCACGAGGCATTCCATGACGCATTACGCCATCTCTGGTGAGACTTTGCCCGGCGCCGCTTTCGACGCGGGGTGGATGACGTCTGCGCCTCATCATCGCTTCGCCACGCTCTGCCCACCGCCTCCCCCTCCAGACCGGGTAGTTTTCGGCGCTTAACGCCGTCTTTAGCAGGCGCTTACCTGCCGGTATGACGCTTGTTACCTTGTGTTTGACGTTCTGGAGCATGCTATGCACGTTCGCTATTCTCTGCTCGCCTCGCAGGCGACAACGGCCCTTTTTGTGCTGCTGTGGGGCAGCGCGGCCATCTTCACCCGCTGGGGACTGGATAACGCCTCGCCGATGGCGCTGCTGGTCTTTCGTTTTCTGGTTGCCCTGGTCGCGCTGGCGCCGCTGGCTATCGTCCGTCGGCGCTGGCTGCCCGCGCCGGGCACCCGCCTGCAGACAGCTGCCACCGGTCTGATGCTGATTGGCGGCTATTCGGTCTGTTACTTCGAGGCGATGGCCAACGGCGTGACGCCGGGACTTATCGCCACCATCATGGGGATCCAGCCCATCCTTACGCTTTGCGTGGTGGAGCGCCGCCTGCAGGGGCGGCGGCTGTCAGGGCTGCTGCTTGCCCTGGCGGGGCTGGTGCTGCTGGTGTGGCGCAGCCTGGCGGCCTCACCGATGGCGACGGTGGGGATCCTGTTTGCGCTGGCGGCGCTGCTGCTGATGACCTTTGGCGCGCTGTGGCAAAAGCGCAGCCGTCAGGCGCCGGCGGATGTCCTGCCGCTGCAGTATGCCGTTAGTCTGGGGCTGTGCCTGCTGATTGCCCCGGTCAGCGGCTACCAGTTTACCGTTAACGCCGGGTTGATTATTCCGGTGCTGTTTCTCGGACTGCTGATTTCGGTGGTCGCCCAGCTACTGCTGTACCGTCTGCTGAGCGCGGGAAATATCGTCAATGTCACCAGCCTCTTTTATCTGGTACCAGCGATCACGGCGCTGCTGGATTATCTGCTGCTGGGCAACCGGCTGCCGGCGGCGGCGATGATCGGTATGATGGCGATCGTCGGCGGGATCGTGCTGGTGTTCCGCACCGCGAAGGTCCGCGCCGGCTGATGGCGAGCCGGGCGCTGCGGCGTCCGGTTCATTTTCCTGTCATCTTTTTTACGCATGCTCCCGGCAGCTTATTTTGACCAGTAAGGGAAAGTATCATGGGCAACACGCTGACGATTTTTGATCTCGATAACACCCTGATACAGGGCGATAGCAGTACGGTCTGGAGCCAGTTTATGGTTCGCGAAGGGCTGGCGACGCAGAAGGGGTATCTTGCCCGCGAGGCGCGGCTAATGGCGGATTATGACCGGGGAGAGATGAATATCGCCGATTATGTGGCCCTGATCCAGGCGCCGCTGGCCGGAATACCGAAGTCGGACGTTGACGCGCTGGTGGCCCGCTGCGTGCGCGAGGCGATCCTGCCCCGGGTCTATCCGCAGGCGTGGGAGCTCATTCGTCGTCTGCGGGCCGAGGGAGAGCAGATGCTGATTATCTCCGCCTCGGTTAGCCTGCTGGTGCAGGCGGTGGCCGCCGCGCTGGAGATCGATCAGGCGCTGGGTATTGACGTGGCGATGGTCGACGGCGGCTACAGCGGTGAAATCACCGGGATCCCCAGCTATCAGCAGGGGAAGGTGGCGCGTCTGGCGCAGTGGCGCGAGGCGCATCCGCAGTATGACGGCGAGGTGACGTTCTATACCGATTCCATTAACGATCTGCCGCTGTGCCTGCATGCGGATCGCGTGCGGCTGGTCAATCCCTGTCCGCAGCTGCAGGCGGCCGGTGCCGGATACGGCTGGCCGGTGCTGAGCTGGCGGCTGGAATAGCGGAGCGGATAAATGCTTGCCGGGCCTACAGACAGTCGGAGCCGGACGAGTAGGCCGGGTAAGGCGCAGCCGCCACCCGGCATAAACGCAGCTCCGTGCCTGATGCCATCGCCCGGCGGCGCTGCGCTTACCGGGCCTACAGACAGTCGGAGCCGGACGAGTAGGCCGGGTAAGGCGCAGCCGCCACCCGGCAATAAAGCGGCTCCGTGCCTGATGGCATCGCCCGGTGGTGCTGCGCTTACCGGGCCTACGAGGTGTGAGCCTGTGAGAGGCCCCGGTAGGCCGGGTAAGGTGCCAGCCGCCACCCGGCAAAATAACGGCGCAACCGGAAATGTCCCTGCCCGCGCTGCGCTTAGCAGGGCTACAGTTTCTATGTTATTTCCGGACAGATTGCGCTCCCAATATTTTTTCTGCGCTATGTCACTCATGGCGCTGGGAGCGCACAGGGGGCGGCCAGTCGCCGCCGCCCCCTGTACCCCCGGGCTCCGGCCAGCAACATCGCCGCTGCGCGGTCCCTTCGACTTATCCCTGCAGGCTTCGGGTCGGGCCGAGGCAGCGTCCCTGCAAAACACGGCCCTCAGCCCGCATCCATGCGGGCTGCCCCGGCCTTCCGGGAACGTCTCAGCGATGTTGAGGCCGCCAGCCCCGGCAGTTTCAGCAGCCCCTGCGCCAGCGGTGATTTGGGGTTGTAGGCCGGGTAAGGCGCAGCCGCCATCCGGCATAAACGCAGCTCCGTGCCTGATGCCATCGCCTGGCGGCGCCGTTGCTTGCCGGGCCTACAGACAGTCGGAGCCGGACGAGTAGGCCGGGTAAGGCGTAGCCGCCACCCGGCATAAACGCAGCTCCGTGCCTGATGCCATCGCCCGGCGGCGCAGTCCAAGTTGCTTGCCGGGCCTACAGACAGTCGGAGCCGGACGAGTAGGCCGGGTAAGGCGTAGCCGCCACCCGGCATAAAAGCAGCTCCGTGCCTGATGCCATCGCCCGGCGGCGCCGTTGCTTGCCGGGCCTACAGACAGTCAGAGCCGGACGAGTAGGCCGGGTAAGGCGTAGCCGCCACCCGGCATTAACGCAGCTCCGTGTCTGATGCCATCGCCTGGCGGCGCAGTTGCTTGCCGGGCCTGGAGACAGTCAGAGCCGGACGAGTAGGCCGGGTAAGGCGCAGCCGCCACCCGGTATAAACGCAGCTCCGTGCCTGATGCCATCGCCCGGCGGCGCAGTTGCTTGCCGGGCCTGGAGACAGTCAGAGCCGGACGAGTAGGCCGGGTAAGGCGCAGCCGCCACCCGGCATAAAAGCAGCTCCGTGCCTGATGCCATCGCCCGGCGGCGCCGTTGCTTGCCGGGCCAACAGACAGTCGGAGCCGGACGGGTAGGCCGGATAAGGCGAAGCCGCCATCCGGCGCAAAGGCGCGCTAGCGTCCGCCCTGATACAGCGGCACCGCGGCGCCGCCGATATAGCGACGGCGCAGCCAGGCGGAAAGGGTGTCCATGATCATCACCACCGCCACCAGCAGCAGGGTGATAAACATCACCACATCCCAGTTCCACAGACGCATATTCTCGGCATAGATAAGCCCGATACCGCCGGCGCCGACGAAGCCCAGCACCGCCGCGGAGCGGGTGTTGGATTCAATCTGATACAGGCTCAGCGCGAGGAAGGTCGGGAACGACTGGGTAAAAATGCCAAAGCGATGCTTTTGCAGGCCGTTCGCGCCCGCGGCGGTCAGCCCACGCCCGGGAGATCGGTCCACGGCTTCGTGACCTTCCGCGTACAGCCGTCCCAGCAGGCCGGTGTCCTGCATGATGATCGCCAGCACCCCGGCCAGCGGCCCGAGGCCGACCGCACGCACGAAAATCAGCCCCCAGATAGCCATGTCGATCCCGCGCAGTACATCAAACAGGCGGCGCATCAGCAGGGCTAGGGTCCCCAGCACCACGCCGCGCATGATGTTGCGGGCGGCGAAGAAGGAGAGCAGCAGCGCCAGCACCGTGGCGGTCAGCGTCCCGGCGAAGACGATGGCCAGGGTGACGCCGATTTGCGTAAAGTAATAGCCGAACGGCCAGTTCCAGAAGTCGTGCCAGACGAACATCCGCGCCAGGTAGCGGCCAATCTGCTGCAGGCCGGTGGTCAGCTGCTCGCCGCTGACGCCGAACTGCAGAAAAAACCAGACGTAATAGAGCAGGCAGGCCAGCGCCACCAGCCCGACGTAGCGCAGGTAGCGCCCCTGGACCTGATAGAGCTGCTTATGCTGCCGCCGGCTGGCGGCGAGATCCGGTTGCATGTGCCAGACGCTCATTTTTTCCCCTCCAGTACCCACAGGCGCAGACGACCGGACAGCATGTCCAGCGCCGACACCACCAGAATGATCAGCAGCAGGGTGATGCTCACCTGATCGTAGCGGTCGAGCTTGATGTTGGTCATCAGCTCCTGGCCGATGCCGCCCGCGCCCACCAGCCCGAGAATGGTCGACGAGCGGAAGTTGATTTCAAGCCGCATAAAGCCATAGGAGAGAAACAGCGGTTTCACCTGCGGCCAGAGGGCGAAGCGAATTTTCTGCAGCGGGGACGCGCCGCAGGCCGCCAGGCCGCGTACCGGTTTGTTTTGCGCGCTTTCCACCGCCTCGTAGAACAGTTTGGTCAGGCTGCCGACGGTATGCAGCATCAGCGCCAGAAAGCCCGGGATCGCGCCGATGCCGAACGCCATCACAAAGATCACCGCCCACGCCAGCTCGGGCATGGTGCGCAAAAACGCCACCAGCACGCGAATGGCAAAGCGCACCGGCGCCGGGGACCAGGCGTTATTGGCGGCAAGAAACGCGAAAACCGTGGCGATGGCGACCGCCACCAGGGTCGAGGCCAGCGCCAGCTGCAGGGTTTCCCAGATCAGCGGCAGCTGGATCGGCAGGCGATAGCCCCACCAGGCCAGCGACCCTTTGGTCTGCACATCGGCGAACAGGTTGCCGGCGCTCAGGGGCGGAATGGTCTCTGCCATATAGTCAAAGAAGTGGGGCAGCGAGTGCCAGATAGTCAGCAGATTAAATTCCGCGGCGCTGCCGGCGGCAAAATAGAGCGCCAGCAGCAGCAGCGACCAGCAGACGGCATCGCGCTTTTGCCGCGAGCGTACCTGCTGGTAATAGCGTTCAAATTCGGTGTGGGTTGTCTTCATGCGTCGGGGATCTTCAACGTAGCGCCGCCGCTTACCCTGGGGCAAGCAGGCGGCGTTGAGGCAGGATTAACGCGCGCTCACCAGCTCGCGTTTCATATCAATAATCTGCTGGAAGTCAGCCACGCTGCCCGGGCCGATGTGCTGAGTACCGCCCATCGCTTTGATAAAGCAGGCGTGATCCTCGGTGTCCAGCTTTTTCACTGCCGCCACGACCTTCGCCTTAAAGTCCGCCGGCAGCGCATTGCTCACCAGGATCGGGCCGTTCGGGATCAGCGGCGATTGCCAGATAATGCGGATCTGCTTCATCAGATCCGGATGATCCATGCGAATCAGGCGGTTGAACGCGCCGGTAGTGTAGCCGGTGTTGTAATCGCCAACCATCGAGGCCCACGTGACCGCGCCCGCGAATTGGCCATTCAGCACGCCGAGGATGTCCTGCTCATGGCCGCCGGAGAAGGTGACGCTGGAGAAGGTGTTGTTGTATTTGTTGTCGGCGTTACCGCCAAATTTTTCTTTAAACGCATGGTTAGGGATCAGATACCCGGAAGTGGAATCCGGATCGGCGAAGCCGAAGGCTTTGCCTTTTAAATCGTCCAGCGTTTTGTACGGGGAGTCGGCTTTGACAATCACCACCGAGTGATAGCCGCGAGACTGATCTTTGTCGTCCACGGCGATGCCGACGATATCCACCGCTTTTGGATTATTGAGATAAACCGAGGCGTAGGAGGAGGGGGACATGCTCAGCACCACGTCGACTTTGCCCCCCAGCAGGCCCTGGATCACCCCGGAATAGTCGGAAGAGTTGCGCAGTTTGGTATCCACGTTCAGCTCTTTATCGAGGAAGGCCTTCACGCACTGGTTATCGCCGATTTGCTGGGTGGCGTTCTGGCCGCCGAGAATGCCCAGATTGAGCTCTTTCGGCTGCGCCGCCGCTGCCTGCCATGCCATCATCATGCCCGCGACCATTGCGGATAAACGAACTGCGCCAGTCATATATTTTTTCATTATGTTGCCCGTGTGAGTGAAATTAATGCAATTGGCTAACTTCATCGCCGTACAGCCGCTGCAGCACATCCTGCGTCAGCCGGGAGGGGTGATCGTCAAAAATAAGCTGGCCGCTGGCGACGCCGATAACCCGGGTGCAGTAGGCCCTGACCAGCTCCACCGAATGCAGGTTTACCATCACGCTGATACCCTGCTCGCTAATCTCGCGCAGCACATCCATGATGCGCTGAGTGTTTTTCGGATCCAGCGAGGCGACAGGCTCGTCGGCCAGCAGGATCCCGGGGTTTTGCATCAGCGCCCGGCAGATCGCCACCCGCTGCATCTGCCCGCCGGAGAGGTTCTCCGCCCGCTGCAGCGCGTGCGGCAGCATGTTCATCCACTCAAGCAGCGCAATGGCGCGCGCCCGGTCGGCTGCGGGAAAGATTTTAAACAGCGATTTCAGGGTTGAAGTCTGGCTGAGGCGGCCCAGCAGGACGTTGGTGAGCACGTCGAGGCGCGGCACCAGGCAGAAGTCCTGAAAAATCATTCCGCAGTGGCTACGCCAGGCATTGAGCGCGCGGCCTTTCAGCTGTGAGACATCGTGCGGGGTACCGACTTCCGGGTAGCTAAGAATTTCTCCGCCGCTGGCGCTGTGGGTGCCGTTGAGGACATGCAGGAGCGTCGATTTACCGGCGCCGGAGCGGCCAATGACCCCGACCATTTCCCCGGCGTGCAGATCAAAGCTGATGCCGTCCAGCACCTTGTGCTGGGCTTGATAAGCTTTACTCAGATTACGCACGCTTAAGACCTTCCGCTGCCGGCCGGCAGCGGGATCGGTGAACGGCTGGAAATCAGTTTCGGCCACCGCGGCAAGAGAGCTGTTCATAAGAGTGTCCAGGTTCGTCATTAACTGGCCACTATTAATAGGTCTTTATATGAAATTTCGATGACGGTATTGCGAACAAAGCGTGAACTGGCGTGAAAGAGCGACGGCCAGCGGCTCAACGCGTGCGGCATGCTGGCGGCTGGCGAAGCGCCGAAAAGCCGCTATGCTTTGGAGGACGCGAGGACAGACCGGTTCGTAGGCGTAGACAGCCTTCGGCAATCTTCGCTTAATCTTGATGAAGAAGACTGTTTAATCGAATAGATAATGCGTCTGCCTTTGTTTAGCATTCAACATCCCGCATGTATTAACATATACATAACTATTTTGTGCGGCAGGTTAATCTATTCATGAGTCTTATGTGTTGGTGAATCATCCTGGTTTTTCTTTATTTGTAGATTTATATCCTTTCTTTTGTGCTAAATCCGGTTTATTTGATAAGCCATTCAAGAGTTCCATTAAGAATATTCCTAACATAATAGGGCGAAGATCCTGGATAATATAAAGCGCAGATAAGAATTGACGGTTATATTACCAATAACCTTATGAAAATAAATGTCTTTTTCTGGCGCTCAAAAATTTGATATTTTCAGTTTTTGTAAATATTGACCTGGGCGCGAAATTCATTGCCTTTCCGCATGTTGACACTCCATAGGAAAAAACTTAAATTCAACGCCAAGCAGAAAATAATTATAGTTTAATCCCCGCTTATCCAATATTGATAAGTAATGCGTGTCTTATTTAATGGCGATTTATTAAAGGAAACGAATACGCCAGTAAACTTTATAGGCCTGGCAAGCAGTGACGTTGTAAAAATGATTACTTCAAGGACTATGAGGTTAAAAACTATATGGAATATAAAAGCTGTTCCGATAAGTATATTTGGTCTGCCGATGACTCCTATTTCTATAAAGGACTGTCCGAACTGATTGTAGACATCGACGAATTAATTTATCTCTCACTGGAGAAAATCAGAAAAGATTTTGTGTTTATCAATCTCAATACGGCTTCATTAAACGAATTTATCAGGCGCGACAGCGAATGGCTATCCGCGGTAAAGGGGAAACAGGTCGTATTGATTGCGGCCAGGAAATCAGAGGCCTTAGCGAACTACTGGTATTACAATAGCGATATTCGCGGGGTGGTATATGTTGGTCTGAGTCGCGATATTCGAAAAGAACTGGCCTATGTAATTAATGGCAGGTTTCTCCGCAAAGATATTAAGAAAGATAAAATTACAGATCGGGAAATGAAAATTATCCGCATGACCGCCCAGGGCATGCAGCCGAAATCGATCGCCAGAATTGAAAATTGTAGCGTGAAGACAGTGTATACCCATCGGCGTAATGCTGAGGCCAAACTGTATTCCAAAATATATAAGTTAGTTCAGTAACACCCAGGCAATTCTGTTTTTTAAATGGTTCACCGGGACATCATGTCCTTAATTCAACTCAGGATGAAAAAGCGATGAAAAAAAAGGTTCTGGCAATAGCTCTGGTAACGGCGTTTACCGGTATGGGCGTGGCGCAGGCTGCTGACGTAACGGCTCAGGCTGTAGCGACCTGGTCTGCGACCGCTAAAAAAGACACCACCAGCAAGCTGGTTGTGACCCCGCTCGGCAGCCTGGCGTTCCAGTACGCCGAAGGCATTAAAGGCTTTAACTCGCAGAAAGGTCTGTTTGACGTGGCGATTGAGGGGGACACAACGGCGACCGCCTTTAAGCTAACCTCGCGTCTTATCACCAACACCTTAACCCAGCTGGATACCTCCGGCTCCACGCTGAGCGTGGGCGTGGATTATAACGGCGCCGCGGTGGAAAAAACTGGCGATACCGTGATGATCGATACCGCCAACAATATTATGGGCGGCAACCTCAGCGCGCTGGCTAATGGCTACAACGCCAGCGGCCGTACCACCGCGCAGGATGGTTTCACTTTCTCCATCATCAGCGGCACCACCAACGGCACCACCGCCGTGACCGATTACAGCACCCTGCCGGAAGGGATCTGGAGCGGCGACGTCAGCGTACAGTTCGACGCCACCTGGACCAGCTGATCCTTCTGATGCACCAGCAGGGGGATCTCCCCCTGCTTTTTTCACGGACGGAATTGTTATGAAAAAGCACCTTCTGGCCCTCGGGCTGCTGCTTGCCGGGGCGTCGCCGGCGCAGGCGCTGGATGTCGGCGATATTTCATCCTTTATGAACAGCGGCAGCAGCACGCTGAGCAAAACGATCAAGAACAGCACAGACAGCGGTCGACTGATCAATATCCATCTCGAACGGCTCTCTTCCCCGCTGGACGGCGGGCAGGTTATCCCGATGGACAAACCGGATGAGGTGCTGCTTACCCCCGCCAGCCTGCTGCTACCCGCCCAGGCCAGCGATGTCATCCGCTTCTTCTACAAAGGCCCGGCGGATGACAAAGAGCGCTACTACCGCATTGTCTGGTTCGATCAGGCGCTCAGCGATGCCCAGCGCGATAACGCTAAACGCAGCGCGGTGGCCACGGCGTCCGCCCGCATCGGCACCATTCTGGTGGTGGCGCCGCGTCAGGTGAACTACCGCTTTCAGTACGCCAACGGCTCTCTGACCAACACCGGGAATGCGACATTGCGGATCCTCGCCTACGGCCCCTGCCTGAAGGCCGCCGACGGTAAGGAGTGTAAAGAGAATTACTACCTGATGCCGGGTAAATCGCGCCGTTTTACGCAGGTGAATACGGCAGATAAAAAAGGACGGGTTGCGCTTTGGCAGGGTGAGCAGTTTGTTCCCGTGAAATAGACAGTTGTGCAGATGGATAACGACGATGCCTCTACGACGGATTTCCCCAGGACTGAAAACGCGGCTTGCCTTCGGCATGATATTTTTGTTCGTTCAGCCCGACGCCAGCGCGGCTGCCCCAGGCGCGCAGCAGATTGGCGGGGTGATTATTCCGCAGGCCTTCAGCCAGGCGCTGCAGGACGGCATGAGCATCCCGCTCTATATTCATCTTGCCGGCAGCCAGGGCATCAAGGACGATCAGCGGATCGGCAGCGCCTTTATCTGGCTGGACGGCGGCCAGCTGCGCGTCCGGCAGATCCGGCTGGAGGACAGTGAAGGTAACGCCAGCGTCAGTGAACAGACCCGTCAGCAGCTGATCGGCCTGGCCAACGCCCCGTTCAGCGAGGCGCTCACCATTCCCCTGACCGACAGCGCCCAGCTGGATCTTAGCCTGCGCCAGCTCCTGCTGCAGCTGGTGGTCAAGCGCGAGGCGCTGGGCACCGTGCTGCGCTCGCGCAGCGAAGACATCGGTCAGTCCAGCGTCAATACCCTCAGCAGCAACCTGAGCTATAACCTCGGCGTCTATAACAACCAGATGCGCAATGGCGGGAGCAACACCTCCAGCTATCTGTCGCTGAACAACGTTACCGCGCTGCGGGAGCATCACGTGGTGCTCGACGGCTCGCTGTATGGGATCGGCAGCGGCCAACAGGACAGTGAATTATATAAGGCCATGTATGAGCGCGATTTCGCCGGCCACCGTTTTGCCGGCGGCATGCTCGACACCTGGAACCTGCAGTCCCTGGGACCGATGACCGCCATTTCGGCCGGCAAGATTTACGGCCTTTCCTGGGGAAACCAGGCCAGCTCCACCGTCTTCGACAACAGCCAGTCGGCCACGCCGGTGATTGCCTTTTTACCGGCGGCGGGCGAGGTGCATCTCACCCGTGACGGCCGGTTGCTGAGCGTCCAGAACTTCGCCATGGGCAACCATGAAGTGGATACCCGTGGCCTGCCGTACGGTATTTACGACGTGGAAGTGGAGGTGATCGTCAATGGTCGGGTGGTCAGCAAACGCACCCAGCGGGTCAATAAGCTGTTCAGCCGGGGACGCGGCGCCGGCGCGCCGCTGGCGTGGCAGGTATGGGGCGGCAGTTTTCATATGGATCGCTGGTCAGAGAGCGGGAAAAAGACCCGGCCGGCGAAAGAGAGCTGGCTGGCAGGCCTTTCGGCCTCCGGGTCGCTCAGCACCCTGAGCTGGGCGGCTACGGGCTATGGCTACGACAACCAGGCTGTGGGGGAAACCCGCCTGACGCTACCGCTGGGCGAGTCGATCAACGTTAACCTGCAAAACATGCTGGCCAGCGACAGCTCGTGGAGCAGCGTCGGCAGCATCAGCGCCACGTTGCCCGGGGGATTCAGTTCAGTGTGGGTTAACCAGGAGAGAACCCGCATTGGCGATCAATTGCGGCGCAGCGATGCCGACAACCGGGCGATCGGCGGCACCCTCAACCTGAACGCGCTGTGGTCGAAGCTGGGGACGTTCAGCGTCAGCTACAACGATGACCGTCGCTACAACAGCCATTACTACACCGCGGATTACTATCAGACGGTCTACAGCGGCGCCTTTGGCTCGCTCGGCCTGCGGGCGGGGATCCAGCGCTATAACAATGGCGACAGCAGCGCCAACACCGGGAAATATATCGCCCTCGATCTGTCGCTGCCGCTGGGCAACTGGTTCAGCGCCGGGATGACCCATCAGAACGGCTACACCATGGCTAACCTCTCAGCGCGCAAGCAGTTTGATGAAGGCACTATTCGCACCATCGGCGCCAATCTGTCGCGAGCCATCTCCGGCGATACCGGGGATGACAAAACCCTCAGCGGCGGCGCGTATGCCCAGTTCGACGCCCGCTACGCCAGCGGCACGCTGAACGTCAACAGCGCGGCGGACGGCTACGTCAACACCAACCTCACCGCCAGCGGCAGCGTCGGCTGGCAGGGCAAAAATATCGCCGCCAGCGGACGAACCGACGGCAACGCTGGGGTGATCTTCAACACCGGGCTGGAGGACGATGGTCAGATCAGCGCCAGGGTTAACGGGCGGATCTTCCCGCTCAGCGGCAAGCGTAACTACCTGCCGCTCTCTCCCTATGGTCGCTATGAGGTGGAGCTGCAGAACAGCAAAAACTCGCTCGACAGCTACGACATCGTCAGCGGGCGCAAGAGTCATCTGACCCTTTATCCGGGCAACGTCGCGGTGATTGAGCCAGAGGTGAAGCAGATGGTCACCGTCTCCGGCCGTATTCGTGCAGAAGACGGCACGCTGCTGGCGAATGCGCGGATTAACAACCATATCGGCCGTACCCGCACCGATGAAAACGGCGAGTTTGTCATGGACGTGGATAAGAAATACCCCACTATCGATTTCAGCTACGGCGGCAATAAAACCTGCGAAGTGGCGCTGGAGCTCAGCCAGGCGCGCGGCGCCGTCTGGGTGGGGGATGTGGTCTGCAGCGGCCTCTCGTCGTGGGCGGCGGTGCAGCAGTCAGGAGAAGAGAATGAAAGTTAATGCACTGATGGCGCTGGCGATCCTCGCGCTGCTCTGGCCGGCAGCCGCGCTCAGGGCGGCGGTGACCAAGACCACCTGGTCGGATGCGCCGGCGCGCGAGTTTGTGTTTGTGGAAAACAACTCCGACGACAACTTTTTCGTCACCCCCGGCGGGGCGCTGGATCCGCGTATGACCGGCGCTAACCGCTGGACCGGCTTAAAATACACCGGCTCCGGGACCATCTATCAGCAGAGTCTCGGCTATATCGATAACGGCTACAACACCGGGCTCAATGCCAACTGGAAGTTTGATATGTGGCTGGAAAACTCACCGGTTTCACACCCCTTAACCGGCCTGCGCTGCATCAACTGGTACGCCGGGTGCGATATGGCTACCAGCCTGATCCTGCCGCAGACCACCGACGCCAGCGGGTTTTACGGCGCGACGGTGACCAGCGGCGGCGCGAAGTGGATGCACGGCATGATGTCAGACGCCTTCTATCAATATCTGCAGCAGATGCCGGTCGGCGGCAGCTTTACGATGACCATCAATGCCTGTCAGACCTCGGTGAACTACGATGCCAGCAGCGGCGCGCGCTGTAAGGATCAGGCCTCCGGTAACTGGTATGTGCGCAACGTCACCCACACCAAAGCCGCGAACCTGCGGTTGATTAATACCCACTCGCTGGCGGAGGTGTTTATCAACAGCGATGGCGTGCCGACCCTCGGGGAAGGGAACGCCGACTGCCGGACGCAGACCATCGGCAGCCGCTCAGGATTAAGCTGTAAGATGGTCAACTATACCTTGCAGACCAACGGCTTAAGCAACACCTCGATCCATATTTTCCCGGCGATCGCCAACTCGTCGCTGGCCTCGGCCGTCGGGGCGTACGATATGCAGTTCAGCCTCAACGGCAGCTCCTGGAAGCCGGTGAGCAATACCGCTTATTACTACACTTTCAACGAGATGAAGAGCTCAGACTCGATCTATGTTTTCTTCTCCAGCAACTTCTTTAAGCAGATGGTGAACCTCGGGATCAGCGATATCAACACCAAGGATCTGTTCAACTTTCGCTTTCAGAACACCACCTCGCCGGAGTCAGGCTGGTATGAGTTTTCCACCTCCAACACGCTGATTATCAAGCCTCGTGATTTCAGCATCAGCATTATCTCCGACGAATATACCTCGGCGCCGTCGCGCGAGGGGTATGTCGGCAGCGGCGAACCGGCGCTCGATTTCGGCTACATCGTCACCACCAGCGGTAAAACGGCCGCCGATGAAGTGCTGATCAAGGTGACCGGACCGGCGCAGGTGATTGGCGGGCGTTCCTACTGTCTCTTCAGCTCCGATGACGGTACGGCGAAAGTGCCGTTCCCGGCGACGCTCTCTTTTATCACCCGCAGCGGCACGACTCAGACCTACGATGCCGGGTGCGATGACAGCTGGCGGGATATGACCGATGCGCTGTGGCTGACCACGCCGTGGACCGATATCTCCGGCGAAGTGGGGCAGATGGATAAGACCACGGTGAAATTTTCGATTCCGATGGATAACGCCATTTCGCTGCGGACGGTAGACGATAACGGCTGGTTTGGCGAAGTCAGCGCTTCAGGAGAGATTCATGTCCAGGCGACGTGGCGCAACATTAACTAAGGCCCTGCTGACGGTGGGCTGCCTGCTGGCAGCGCCGCTGGCGCAGGCGATCTCGGTCGGTAACCTGACCTTTTCCCTGCCTGCCGAAGCGGATTTCGCCAGCAAACGGGTGGTCAACAACAATAAAAGCGCGCGGCTGTACCGCATCGCCGTCAGCGCCATCGATCGCCCGGGCGGCAGCGAAGTCCGCTCCCGGCCGGTGGATGGCGAACTGCTGTTCGCCCCCCGCCAGCTGGTGCTGCAGGCAGGTGAGAGCGAGTATTTTAAATTTTACTATCATGGGCCGCGGGATAACCGCGAGCGCTACTATCGGGTCTCGTTTCGCGAAATCCCCACCCGCAACCTGACGAGGCGCAGCCCGACTGGCGGCGAGGTCAGCATGGAGCCGGTGGTGGTGATGGATACCATTCTGGTGGTGCGCCCGCGCGAGGTACAGTTTAAATGGTCTTTCGATAAGGTGGCCGGGACGGTGAGCAACACCGGCAATACCTGGTTTAAGCTGCTGATTAAGCCCGGATGCGATTCGACCGAAGAGGAGGGGGACGCGTGGTATCTGCGTCCCGGGGACGTGGTTCGCCAGCCGGCGCTGCGCCAGCCGGGGAACCACTATCTGGTCTATAACGACAAATTTATTAAGATCAGCGATACCTGTCCGCTGAAGCCCCGTCCCGCGGAGTGAGCCTTATCTGGTGGTCGCGCGGCGGGTAAAGCGCCGGCTGGCCAGCAGGCTCAGACCGCAGCACAGCAGGTAGTACACCGCGCCGGTGAAGACGAAGATCGCCAGGGGATAGATCTGCACCCGGTTGTTGACCTGGCCGGCCACGGTGGTCAGCTCCGGGACGTTGACGATAAACGCCAGCGAAGTGTCCTTCAGCAGGCCGATAAAGATCCCCACCAGCGACGGCTGAACGTTGCGCAGCGCCTGCGGGAGCAGCACCAGGCGCAGCGTTTGCCCGGGAGCGAACCCCTGGGTCAGCGCCGCCTCATACTGTCCTTTCGGCAGCGACTGCAGCCCGGCCAGCACCGAGTGCATCACCGAGGCGGCGGTAAACCACGCCAGCGCCAGGGTCACGGTCACCGCGCCGGGCAGATCGCCGCCGGTCAGCATCGGCAGCAGATACCACAGCCAGAAGATGACAAATATCAGCGGGATGCCGCGGATAATTTCCACCCACAGAAACAGCAGACGCCGCACCAGCCCGCCGTAGCGCCAGGCCAGGCCCGCCAGCGCAATGCCTCCCGGCAGCGCCAGCAGGGTGGCGCCGATGGCCATCAGCAGGGTCAGCGCCACGCCGCCGGGCTGGCCCTCCGCCAGTCGGCCCCACAGCAGGTAATCGAGGTTATCGGCGATCACCGCCAGATTAGCGTTCATGTCGGGCGCTCCGTTGCAGTTTTCTTCCCGGGCCGAGACGCGTGAGCGCCACGCCCATCGCCACCCCCAGCGCCAGGTACAGCGCGGTGCCGACGGCAAACGCCTCCAGGGCGTGCGCGTTATAGCTCTCAATCTGCCGCACCTGATAGGTCAGTTCCGCAAAGCCGATGCCGCTGGCCAGCGATGAGAGTTTCATCAGGTTAAGATACTGGCCGACAATCGGCTGCCAGGCGTTGCCCAGCCCCTGCGGCAGGAGGATAAAGCGCAGCTCCTGCCACGGCGTAAAGCCCTGCGACAGCGCGGCTTCCCGCTGCCCGTGGCTGACGGCGCGCAGTCCGGAGGCGATCTCTTCCACCAGAAAGGCGGAGGTAAAGACCCCCAGCCCCCACATCGAGCAGAGGAACTCCGGCGTCAGCCACCAGACGTTACCCGGCAAAATGGACCAGGCGTGTTCGTCGTTCACCACCTCCTTCACCGCCAGCGGCAGCAGGTTCCAGGCGGCAAAGTACCAGAACAGCAGCTGGACCAGCAGCGGAGTGTTGCGAAACAACGAGACCCACGCGGCCACCAGTCCGCGCCCCGCGCGTCCGCCGCCGAGGCGCAGGGCCAGCAGCAGGACCGCCAGCAGGGTGGCGAGCAGGATCCCGGCGACGCTGACCCAGATGGTGGTGAGAAAACCAGAGATAATCCATTGCAACGGCTGCCCGCTCAGGACGCCGTGCCAGTCAAGCATCGGCGTCACTCGAGGCTCTCCTGGTGCAGCGGATCCAGCACCTTCTGCAGAAAACGCCGCGCGCGGGCATGCTGCGGATGGGCGAAAAACTCAGCCGGCGGGGCGACTTCGAGGATGTCGCCGCCGTCGATAAACACCACCCGGTCGGCAATTTCGCGGGCAAACTGCATTTCGTGGGTCACCACCAGCATGGTGATCCCGCTGTGGGCGAGGGTTTTCATCACCTGCAGCACTTCGCCGATCATCTCCGGGTCGAGCGCCGAGGTGGGCTCATCGAACAGGATAATCTGCGGCGATGAGGCCAGGGCGCGGGCGATGGCCACCCGCTGCTGCTGGCCGCCGGAGAGCTGCGCCGGCATCTGCTGCGCTTTTTCTTCCAGTCCGACCTGACGCAGCAGCGCCAGCGCCCGCGCCTGAGCCGCGCTTTTTTCCCAGCCATGAACGCGCTCCAGCGCCAGAGTGATGTTCTCCTGCGCCGTCAGGTGGGCATAAAGGTTGAACTGCTGGAAGACAAAGCCGACGCGGCTGCGCAGCTGGCGCAAGGCGCTGCCGCTCAGCCGGCTGGTGGGTTTGCCGTCGATCAGGATCTCGCCGCCGCTTAAGGATTCGAGCTGGTTGATCAAGCGGATCAGCGTCGATTTTCCCGAACCGGAAGGGCCGAGGATCGCCACCACTTCGCCGGGCTCGACCTGCAGGTTGATGGCGTTAAGTACCTGATGATCGCCGTAGCGCTTGGCCACATCACGGAACGTAATGCTGGCGCGCTGCAGACGTGAAAAATCCGCGGCCGGAGCCGCGGAGTGGGAGAGTAAACCCGAGAACATATTATTTCGCTTCTATGGTAAAGGCGCGCGGCTGCGGCGTTTTGGTGGCAGGGCCAAACCAGACATCGTAAATTTTCGCGGCTTCGCCGGTTTTCTCCAGCTTCACCAGCTCATCGTTGACGGCCTTCAGCAGGGCCGGTTCGCCTTTCTTCACGCCCACGCCAATCTCTTCTTTGCTGAGCAGGTCGGGCAGAATTTTAAACTTGGCTTTATCCGGCGCTTCCGCCAGCAGACCGGCGAGGATGGTGCTGTCCTGGGTGATGGCCTGGACGTTGCCGTTGCGCAGGGCGGTCAGGGCCAGCGGAATATCGTCATAGGAGAGGACGCGAGCCTGCGGGAAACGCTGGTGCAGGGCCTGTTCGCCGGTGGTGCCTTTCACCGCGCCGATGCGCGCTTTGCTGTACTCATCGAGCTTATCCGGAGAGCCGGCCGGCACGAGGAACTGCTGGCCGGTGACGAAATACGGCGTTGAGAAATCAATAACCTGGGCCCGCTCCGGGGTGATGGTAATGTCGGCGACGATCAGGTCGGCTTTACCGGACTGCAGCAGCGGAATACGGTTGGCCGGGTTGGTGGCCACCAGCTCGAGTTTGACGCCGAGCGCTTTCGCCAGCGCCTGGGCAAAGTCGACGTCGTAGCCGACGATATGGTGGGTTTTGGCGTCCACGGAGCCGAACGGCGGGTTGGCGTCGAAGGTGGCGACTTTTACGACGCCGGCGGCTTTGATGTCAGCCAGCTGGTCCGCCTGTGCCTGCGAGGCGAGCAGCAGCATACCCAGCGCCAGTGCGATTTTTGTGGTTTTATTGCGCATAGTTTTTCCCCTGAATCCCTGTTTTGTTTTGTGGACATCACGCTCCCACAAATTGCCCGTCGGCGGCAAAGAAGAAAAATTCTTATCTATAACCAAAAGAACTTAACAAACCTATGGGTATTCTTTATGCGCCGCTGGCTTTTACCAGGACGGCAACGACTGCCGGGCGGTCCCCTCTCCCTCAGGGAGAGGGCCAGGGAGAGGGTGATAGGACCGGGGGTAATATGCGCCAGCCAGGATTGCAAATTCGGAATTAATATTTCCCGCGCCCGGCCAACTGTGGTTGAAATAGACCCAGGCGATTCGCTTCCCGACAGAGGAGAAAACGAAAGTGGCATTGTGGCAACGGTTAACGGGCTGGCTGGCTTTTTTTGTCCAACGGTGAAGCCGGACAGCAGGATACCCAGCGCGTCATGGAGGCGATCCTGCCGGTAGCCAGCCTCTACGGCGTGGACATTGGCAACGTGGAAACCCGGTGGTTCCGTCATGATAAGACATACTGAGCGACGCAGGACGCGAGAAGCCTACTGGAACGAGGTGTGCTTTGTGTAGCAAGAGACTGCCTGAGGTTGCGGCCTTGCAGGAGGCGCCGCCGCAGCCCAGGCAGTTTTGACCATGCCTATCCCCCCAGATACATCCGCTTAATTTCCGGATTAGTCAGCATCTCCCGCGCCGCGCCTGACAAGGTGATCCGGCCATTCTCCAGGACATACGCCCGATCGGCGATCGCCAGCGCGGCCGTCGCATTCTGCTCCACCAGCAGCACCGTCATATTCTCTTCGCGCAGTTGCTTAATGATGCCGAACAGCTCGCCGACAATTTTCGGCGCCAGCCCGAGGCTCGGTTCATCCAGCATCAATAACACCGGCTCGCTCATCAGCGCCCGGGCGATGGCCAGCATCTGCTGCTCGCCGCCGCTCATGGTGCCCGCCATCTGATGGCGCCGCTCCTTGAGCCGCGGAAAGAGGGCGTACATGCGATCGCGCAGGCGGGCGTAGCCGGCGAGATTATTGTAAGCGCCCATGCGCAGGTTCTCTTCGATGGTCAGGTTGGTAAAGACGCGCCGTCCCTCCGGCACCAGCGCCAGCCCGCGACGCACGATCTGGTGGGTCTGGCTGCGTGAGATATCGTCGTTGAGGAAGCTGACGCGCCCACTGGAGCGCACCAGGTTGACGATCCCGTTCAGGGTGGAGGTTTTACCGGCGCCATTGCTGCCGATCAGGGTGACGATTTCCCGGTCATAGACATCGATATCGACGCCCTTCAGACCCTGGATCACGCCGTAAAAGACCTTCAGTTCCCGGGCGTTAAGCATAATTGGCTTCTCCCAGATAAGCGGAAATGACGTCCGGATGCTGGATCGCCTCGGCCATCAGGCCGCTGAACAGCGGCTTACCGTACTCCAGAACCATCACCCGCTCGCACAGGCGGTTGACGAAGGGCATATCGTGCTCGATTAACAGGACGCTGAGCTGATAGTCATGGCGCATGCGGAAGATCAGCTCCGCCAGATCCTCGGTCTCCTTCGGGTTCATCCCGGCGGCCGGCTCATCGAGCAGGAGCAGCTTCGGCGCGGTGGCCAGCGCGCGGGCGATCTCCACTTTGCGCTGGTTGCCATAGCTTAGGTTTGTGGCCTGCATATGGGCGAAGTGGGCGATGCCGATATCCTCCAGGATGGCCATCGCTTTGGCTTTCGCCGCCCGCTCGGCCGGAAAGTAGCGACCAATATGCAGGGCCGCCTCCAGCAGCGAGTAGCGGCTGGCGCGGTCGAGCCCGACCATCACGTTCTCCAGCACCGTCATGGAGTTAAACAGGCGGATATTCTGGAAGGTGCGGGCGATCCCGGCGTTCACCACCTGGTTGGGCTTCAGCCCCTTCAGCGACGTGCCCGCCAGGGTGACGCTGCCGCTGGTGGGTTTATAGTTGGCGGTAATGACGTTAAACAGGGTTGTTTTGCCCGCGCCGTTAGGGCCGATAAGGCCAAAGATCTCCGCCTCGTCAACATGGAAGCTGACGTTGTCGATGGCCCGCAGGCCGCCGAACTGCATGGTGACGTCCTGCACCTGCAGGATAACGTTATTTTCCGCCATAGCCGCCGCTCCTTCTTCCGGTCTGCCAAATCTCTTTTTTCCCCAACAGCCCCTCGCGGGCGAAGAGCATGATGATCAGCAACAGCAGGGAGAAGACCACCATTCGCAGGCCCGGGTACGCGCCGAGATCGTGACCGAAGAACTGCAGCGGCTGATCGAGGAAGCGCAGCCACTCGCCGCTGCCGACCACCAGCACGGTGCCGAGCAGGGCGCCGGTGGTGCTGCCGAGCCCGCCGAGGACGATAATAATCAGCAGCTGGAAGGTGAGCATAAAGTCGAACAGCCCCGGGGAAATGGTGGTCAGCAGGGAAGCCAGCAGACCGCCGCCGATCCCTTCGAAGAAGGCGCTGGTGGCGAAGGCGCAGGTTTTAATGCGGAAGGTGTTGACCCCCATGGCGATCGCCGCATCTTCATCGTCGCGAATAGCTTTCATCATCCGGCCATACTTCGACCACACCAGCTGGAGGATCATGCCGGTGGCCAGCAGGGCGAACAGCCCGCACCAGAACAGGAGATGCGGCTGCTGCGGAATATCGTTCAGCCCGATGGCGCCGTTGGTGATTTGCGGGTTGTTAATGGCGAGGATCTTGATGATAAACCCAAAGCCGAGGGTGACAATGGCCAGGTAGTCGCCACGTACCCGGAAGACCGGCACGGCGAGGCACACCGCCAGCGCCGCCGCGCACAGGCCGCTTATCAGCAGGGCAGGGAGGAAGCCCGCGTGCAGGCTGAGGATCCACGGGCTGGGGGCGGCCATTTCAAACATGTCTACCTTGCTGTCGCTGGAGAGGATCAGCAGGGCGGTCACGTAGGCGCCCACCGCCACGAAGCCGTTCGGCTCCAGCGACAGCTGGCCGGTCACGCCGTTGATCAGGTTGTAGCTGACCGCGAGGATCATAAAGATAAAAATGGTGCTGATGACACGAACAATGTAGTCATTGAAAACCACGTTGATTCCGGCCAGCAGCGCGATACAGATGACAATAATGGCCAGGTTGCGCAGCTGCGCCCCGGCGGTCGTCGTCGCGTTGAGCATCAGAAACGGCTCCTTTCCAGACGTTCGTCGCCCATAATGCCGACCGGGCGGAACAAGAGGACCAGAATCAAGAACAGGAAGGCGAAAGCGTCTTTATAGCCGCCCAGTTCGGGGAAGATCGCCACGGCGACCACCTCGGTAAAACCGAGGATAAAGCCGCCCAGCACCGCGCCGGTGACGCTGCCGATCCCGCCCAGCACGGCGGCGGCGAAGGCCTTCAGGCCGATAAGCACGCCCATCAGGGGATCGATCGTCGGGTAGCTGATGGAGTAGAACACGCCGCCGAGCGCCGCGAGACTACTGCCGAGGGCGAAGACCAGGGAGATGATCCGGTTGGCGTCAATGCCCATCAGGCGCACGGTGTTGACGTCAAAGGCCACCGCGCGGATCGCCATCCCATAGCGGGTGCGGTACAGCAGCCAGAGGATCGCCAGCAGCAGCAGGACGGTGATCAGCGGCACAATCCACGCCACGTTGGTAATGATGACGCTGCCGAAGGCCCGGGTCTGGTTGAAAAAGTCAGGGGCGGAGAAGAAGCGCGAGCTGCCGCCAAACAGTACGTTAAACAGGTTTTCGAGAAAGAAGCTGACGCCGATGGCGGTGATCAGCATGGAGATTTTCGAGGCCTGACGCAGCGGACGATAGGCGACCCGGTCAATCAGCATACCAAACAGGCCGCACAGCCCGAGGGTCAGGAAAACGGCTACCCCGAAGGGTAGCCCAACCGAAGAAAATAAAAACAGCGTACTAAACGCGCCGACCATCATCACGTCCGCATGGGCGAAGTTGATCAGCCGCAGCACGCCATAAACCATCGTATAACCGATGGCAATCAGGGCGTACATGCCCCCAAGACTCATTCCATTGACCACTTGCTGGAGAAAAATGGCGCCGTCCATTTTGTAGCCTCGTCACAACTTAAGGGTTAACCACGGTACGAAACGCCAGCTTGCCATCTTTCACTTCGTTGATGACCGCGCTGCGAATGGCGTCGCCGTTCTGTAACGTCAGCGTGCCGGTCACCCCCTGGAAATCTTTGGTGGCGCGGATTTTTTCATTTACGCAGACCCGATCGTGGGGATCGCTGCACTGGTTCATGGCGTTGACGATGACGTTATAGGCGTCCGCCGCCATTGCGCCCCAGGTATGGGTCGGCTGCTGGTATTTGGCTTCCCAGGCTTTGATGAAGGTTTCCCCCGCCGGGGTCTGCTCTTTGGCGTTCGGCGAGTAGTAATCGGTGGTCATATAGCCGTTGACCGCGTCTTTACCGACATCGAAGAAGACCTGATCCGCGGCCAGACCGTCGCCGCCCACCACCGGTTTGTTGAGCCCCAGCTGTTTAGACTGCACGGCAATCAGCGCCCCTTCGGTGTAGTAGATCGGCATGTAAATCATGTCGACATTCTTCGCCTTGACGCTCGCCAGCTGGGCTTTAAAGTCCTTGCTGCCGCCCGGGGCCTGGACCTCGATGGGAATGGTGCCGCCGTTTTTCAGGAACTGGGTGCGGAACGCTTTCGCCAGGCCGACGGAGTAGTCGTTGCTGCTGTCAAACACGATGGCGGCGGTTTTGGCTTTCAGATCGCGGGAGGCCAGATTGGCCCCGACCACCCCCTGGAAGCTGTCCGAGAAGCAGACCCGGCTGACGTAGGGATGGTTGCGGGTGACGCGGTCGTTGGTGGCGGTGGAGGAGACCAGCGGCGTTTTGCTGTCGTCGGCGATTTTGGTCATCGCCAGGGTGTTGGAGGAGGTGACTTCCCCGATCACGGCATCCACTTTATCGCTGGAGACCAGGCGCTGCATGGCATTGGCCGCTTCGACTTTGTCGCTTTTATCATCGATAACGATAAGCTTGATGGTATCGCCATTTTTTAACGTTGGGGTGATGGCCTGAATAATGTCCAGCCCTTTCTGCGACGGCTGGCCATAGCCGCTGAGGGCGCCGCTCAGGGGTAATACCACCCCGATTTTAATTTCCGCTGCCTGCGCGCTGCTGGCGCCGACCAGCGCGGCAACCAGCGTGGCCATTAAAGACGCTTTCCCGGAAAACGATTTCATTGGTATTTCTCCGTCGGTCGATTATTTATCTTTAACCATCAATGACTGCATAACATTAAGGAATAATGCGCCAGCGTATCCGGCGAATTATTGGCTGTTATGTTGAATAGATAACGAGATATATACCCTAAATAATTCGAGTCGCATGAAGGCGGCAAGTAAGCGAGTCGCCAGACGCTTACAGAAGTAAGTGACTGGGGGAGAGAACGCAGCCAACGCACATGCAACTTGAAGTATGACGGGTATTTTTAATGCGCTGATTTACCTTACAACGTCCGTTTCGTTTTTACTCATGCAATATTCTTATTACCTGCAGGGAAGGGCATAAGGCTGGCGACAACACGGTTTTTGGTACGGTGAAAGCATTTTGCCGGGGGGCGACTGGCGCCTTACCCGGCCTGAAAAATACGCCATATAAACCGCTGGCACGGCTTCCGTAGACCCGTACCAGCGAAGCGCCGCCGGGCAATTTCAGCACGCGGCGGAATATAAAGTCAGGTGCACAAGATAATATTAAAAATCTATTCTGCTGCTCGCGTGACTTATTATTTTAAAGGGGGCAACGGTTTTATTTTACCATGCAGCGCCGGATTATCGCTTTCATCTTTCAGACCCACCCCGGTAAGCCGGCGCAAAAAAGCCTGCTCCAGCAGCCAGGCCAGTTTAAAGGCGGCGGCGTCATGGCTTAATCCCTCCGGCCGAATATTGGAGATACAGTTGCGCTCAGACTCCAGGCGCTGACGATGAGGCTGCCAGGTGAGGTAGACGCCGAGGCTGTCCGGCGAGGAGAGACCCGGTCGTTCGCCAATCAGGATCGCCACCGCGCGGGCTTTCAGGGTTTCGCCAATATCATCTCCCAGCGCTACCCGCGACTGATGCGCCAGCACCACCGGCGCCAGGCCGATACCCAGCGTCTGCAGATAGGGCAGCAGGGCGCGGATCAACGGCACCGCCTGGCGCTCTACCGCCCAGGAAGAGAGGCCGTCGCCGATCACCAGCAGCAGGTCGGCGGGGCGGACGCCGCTGGCGGCGAGGTCGGCGCGACTCTCGTCGGCGAGCCGCCGCCCGAGATCCGGGCGCCGCAGATAGGTATGACGGTCCGGCGCGGCGCTGTGCACCGTCAGGGCGTCGAGGCCGAGCGCCGCCAGCGGCGCCACCAATTGTTGGCTGGCGAACGGCTGATGAATGGCATCCCGCGCTCTGGCATGGGCCAGACCAAAGTTGAGGACTTCGCGGGTCGGCAGACTGGCGCCGCTGCGCCCCAGGGCGATCCGCGCATCGGTAAATTCACGCAGCGGGTTCCAGGCATCGGGACGGTTCATACAGAGGCTCCTTGCGGCAGGACGGACAGCAGCGGATGGCGGGCGTCGGTGAGCCGCAGCGCGCCGTGCGGATCGATAATTTGCATTTTCGCCAGCCAGTCGGCGAACTCCGGGGCATGCTTTAAGCCCAGCAGGCGACGGGCGTACAGCGCGTCATGGAACGAGGTGCTCTGGTAATTGAGCATGATATCGTCCGCTCCGGGCACACCGATCAGGAAGGTGAGCCCGGCGGCGCACAGCAAGGTCAGCAGGGTGTCCATATCATCCTGATCCGCTTCCGCGTGGTTGGTATAGCAGACGTCGCAGCCGATCGGCAGGCCCATCAGCTTGCCGCAAAAATGATCCTCCAGCCCGGCGCGAATAATCTGCTTGCCGTCGTAGAGATACTCCGGACCGATAAAACCGACCACGGTATTGACCAGTAGCGGTTCAAAGTGGCGGGCGACGGCGTAGGCCCGCGCCTCACAGGTTTGCTGATCGACGCCGTGGTGGGCGTTGGCCGACAGGCAGCTCCCCTGGCCGGTCTCAAAATACATCACATTGTTGCCGAGGGTACCGCGCCTGAGGCTCAGGGCCGCCTCGCGGGCCTCCTGCAGCATGGCAAGGTTGATGCCGAAGCCGCTGTTGGCCGCTTCGGTTCCCGCCACCGACTGAAACACCAGATCCACCGGCGCGCCGCGCTCAATCAGCTGCAGCGTATTGGTCACATGGGTCAGAATGCAGGACTGGGTAGGGATGGCGAAGCGCTGAATAATATCGTCCAGCATGACGTTCAGCTGCGCCAGCACCGGTAAGCTGTCGCTGGCCGGGTTGATGCCGATCACCGCGTCCCCGGCGCCGTACAGCAGCCCGTCGAGCATACTGGCGGCGATGCCTTTCAGGTCGTCGGTGGGATGGTTGGGCTGCAGGCGTACGCTGAGGTGGCCGGGCAGGCCGATGGTGTTGCGAAAGCGCGTCACCACCTGGCATTTGCTGGCGGCAAGGATCAGATCCTGATTGCGCATCAGCTTACTGACCGCCGCCGCCATCTCCGGGGTGATGGCGCGGGCGACCCGCTGCAGCGTGGCGGTATCGGTAGCATCATCCAGCAGCCAGTCGCGAAAATCGCCGACCGTCAGGTGACGCAGGGCGGCAAAGCCCTGCGCATCATGGGTGTCGAGGATCAGGCGAGTCACTTCGTCCTGCTCGTAAGGGATAAGCGGGTTGTCGAGAATGTCGGTCAGCGGCACCTCGGCGAGGGCCATTTTCGCCGCCATCCGCTCTTCGGCTGAGGTGGCGATAACCCCTGCGAGGGCGTCGCCGGAACGGGCCGGCGACGCTTTCGCCATCAGCGTTTTCAGACTATCAAAGCGCCATACCTGGCCCGATAGCGTGGTTTTATACATGCCGCCTCCTCAGGAGACCGTGCGCAGTTGAGGATCCACTGGCGCCCGTTCACGGGCCGCTGCGGTTTTGCGGAACCACAGGTAGCCGCCGAGCATCATCGCCGCGAAAATCAGCGCCAGCAGCAGGTTATACCAGACCATCGCCACCAGGCAGAGCACCGCCATGCCGAGGGCAAAGGCCGGCGCCAGCGGGTAGAGCGGGGCGCGGAACGGACGGATCAGCTTCGGCTCGCTACGGCGCAGTTTGAACAGCGCCGCCATGGAAGTGATATACATAACAATAGCCCCAAATACCGACATGGTGACGATGCAGGCGGTCAGCGGCATGCCGCTGATGGTGATCAGCGAGTCGGAGAAGATCGCGGCGATCCCGACCACGCCCCCGGCGAGGATCGCCATATGCGGGGTGCGGGTGCGGCGGTTGAGGGAGGCCAGCCCGGCGGGCAGATAGCCGGCGCGGGCGAGGGAGTAGATCTGCCGCGAGTAGCCCATAATGATGCCGTGGAAGGAGGCGACGAGGCCAAACAGCCCCAGCCACACCAGCATATGCAGCCAGCCGCTGCCGTTGCCCACGACCGTCTTCATCGCCTGGGGCAGCGGATCGTTAATATTGGACAGCGCGCGCCAGTCGCCGACGCCGCCGGCGAAGACCATCACGCCGATCGCCAGCACCGTCAGCGTCAGAATGCCGCCGCCCAGGGCGCGGGGAATGGTGCGCTGCGGATCTTTGGCCTCTTCGGCCGCCATGGAGGCCCCCTCAATGGCGAGGAAGAACCAGATGGCGAACGGAATGGCGGCGAACATCCCCGGCAGCGCCAGGCCGCTGAAGCTGTCCGCGCCCGCCCAGCCGTTAGTGGTGAAGTGGCTCCAGGAGAAGCCGGGGGCGACCACGCCCATGAACACCAGCAGCTCGAAGATGGCCAGCAGAGTGACGATCAGCTCGAAGGTGGCGGCGATGCCGACGCCGAGAATATTGAGCGTCATAAAGATCACGTAGGCGCCGCAGGCGACCCATTTCGGATCCAGCGCCGGAAACTGCACGTTGAGGTAGGCCCCGATGGCCATGGCGATGGCCGGCGGGGCGAAGACGAATTCAATCAGGGTGGCAAAACCAGCGATAAAGCCGCCGGTGGGCCCGAAGGCGCGGTAGGCATAGGCGAAAGGGCCGCCAGCGTGCGGGATGGCGGTGGTCAGCTCGGTAAAGCTGAAAATAAAGGCGCAGTACATGGCGGCGACCGCCAGGGCGACGACCATAAACCCCATCGTGCCCGCCTGCGACCAGCCGTAGCTCCAGCCGAAGTACTCCCCGGATATCACCAGTCCGACGGCGATCCCCCATAAACGAAAACTGCCGAGCGTTCTTTTTAAGGTGGTGGTTTGCTCTGTCATACGTATTGCCTCGCCAGATAGAAAGGTGCTGAACGACAGGCTGCAAAGAGAGTGCCAGAACGTTGCCTGCCGCGATAAGGCGTCAGTCCGTGGCGCGCCCGCTGGCGCTGCGCAAAAATGGGGCAGGCTGCACGCTGTCGGCGCGCGCGCTGGTGCAGCGGCTTTGCTTTTTCAGCGGCGGCACGGTATAACACTTCTTCTTTTGGATGTTTAGATGTCTATACGTTTATACGCATCATGACCCGGGCAAGCGGGCTGGCGTGAGAAAATAAAATGCAAAGCACAACACAACAACAAGGTGGGCAGCTGAAGCGCACCATGAAAACGCGCCATCTGATCATGCTGTCGCTCGGCGGCGTGATTGGCACCGGCTTATTCTTCAATACCGGCTATATCATCTCCACCACCGGCGCGGCCGGGACGCTGCTGGCGTATCTGATTGGCGCCCTGGTGGTCTGGCTGGTGATGCAGTGCCTTGGCGAACTGTCGGTGGCGATGCCTGAGACCGGCGCCTTCCACGTTTACGCGGCGCGCTATCTTGGCCCGGCGACGGGCTATACCGTGGCGTGGCTCTACTGGCTAACGTGGACGGTGGCGCTGGGGTCGAGCTTCACCGCGGCGGGATTCTGCATGCAGTACTGGTTCCCGCAGGTGCCGGTCTGGATCTGGTGCGTGGTGTTCTGCGCAGTGATCTTCGGCCTTAACATCATTTCGACGCGCTTCTTCGCCGAAGGCGAGTTCTGGTTCTCGCTGGTGAAAGTGATCACCATCGTCGCGTTTATTATTCTCGGCGGCGCGGCCATTTTCGGCATCATTCCGATGCAGGATGGCTCGCCGGCGCCGGGCCTGCGCAATATCACCGCCGAAGGCTGGTTCCCGCACGGCGGCCTGCCGATCCTGATGACCATGGTGGCGGTGAACTTCGCCTTCTCCGGGACGGAGCTTATCGGCATTGCCGCCGGAGAGACGGAAAACCCGCATAAAGTTATTCCGGTTGCCATCCGCACCACCATCGCCCGGCTGATTATTTTCTTTATCGGCACCGTGTTTGTGCTGGCGGCGCTGATCCCGATGCAGCAGGCGGGAGTGGAGAAAAGCCCCTTCGTGCTGGTGTTTGAGAAGGTGGGCATCCCTTATGCGGCGGACATGTTCAACTTCGTGATCCTGACGGCGATCCTGTCGGCGGCTAACTCCGGCCTGTACGCTTCCGGGCGGATGCTGTGGTCGCTGTCGAACGAGAAGACGCTGCCGGCCTGCTTTGCCAAAGTCAATAAACGGGGCGTGCCGGTGACCGCCCTGTCGGTGAGTATGCTGGGCGGCGTGCTGGCGCTGTTCTCCAGCGTGGTGGCGCCAGATACGGTGTTTGTCGCGCTGTCGGCGATCTCCGGTTTTGCGGTGGTGGCGGTGTGGTTGAGCATCTGCGCCTCGCACTTTATGTTCCGCCGCCGCCATCTGCAGCAGGGTAAGGCGCTGAGCGATCTCCAGTATCGCGCTCCCTGGTATCCGGTGGTGCCCGTTCTGGGCTTTGTGCTGTGCCTGGTGGCCTGCGTGGGCCTCGCTTTTGACCCGAGCCAGAGAATTGCGCTGTGGTGCGGGATCCCCTTTGTGGCCCTGTGCTATGGTGCCTGGTATCTTACTCGTTCACGGAATATGACTCAGGAGCCCCAACATGTCGCAGACTAATCCGTTTACCGCCCTGCTTGCCGCCCAGCCTTTCGTGCTGCTGGACGGCGCCATGGCCACCGAGCTGGAGGCCCGCGGCTGCGATCTGGCCGACAGCCTGTGGTCGGCGAAAGTGCTGCTGGAGAACCCGCAGCTGATCCGCGATGTGCATCTTGACTACTTTCGCGCCGGGGCGCAGGTGGCGATCACCGCCAGCTATCAGGCCACTCCGGCGGGCTTTGCCGCGCGCGGGCTGGATGAGGCGCAGTCCCGGGCGCTAATCGGCAAAAGCGTCGAGCTGGCGCGCAAAGCGCGCGAGGCGTACCTCGCCGAGAACCCGCAGGCCGGTACGCTGCTGGTGGCCGGTTCGGTGGGGCCGTATGGCGCGTTTCTCGCCGACGGCTCGGAGTATCGCGGCGATTATCAGCGCAGCGCGGCAGAGTTCCAGGCCTTCCACCGCCCGCGCGTCGAAGCGCTGCTGGATGCCGGCGCCGACCTGCTGGCCTGTGAAACCCTGCCGTCATTCGCTGAGATCCAGGCCCTGGCGGCCCTGCTGCAGGAGTATCCCCGCGCCCGCGCCTGGTACTCCTTCACGCTGCGCGACGCCGAACATCTCAGCGACGGCACGCCGCTGCGCGAGGTGATGGCCGCCCTGGCGGATAACCCGCAGGTGGTGGCGGTGGGGATCAACTGTATCGCGCTGGAAAATACGCCCGCGGCGCTGGCGCATTTGCACAGCCTGACGGCCCTGCCGCTGGTGGTCTATCCTAACTCCGGCGAACATTATGATGCGGTGAGCAAGACCTGGCACCATCATGGCGAAGCCTGCGCCAGCCTGGCGGATTATCTGCCGCAGTGGCTGGCGGCCGGGGCGAAGCTGATCGGCGGCTGCTGCCGCACCACGCCGAAGGACATCGCCGCGCTTAACGCGAAGCGCTAAGTTTTTGCCGGGTGGCGCTGCGCTTACCCGGCCTACATATTGCGCGAAACGGATGCTGGGTAAGGCGTAGCCGCCGCCCGGCGCCAACCATCTGCCACTAACTCACCGCACAAAACCAACTATCCTTTCCCGCTTTTGTTCTAAAAACGATTCGCTATTAGCCAGAATTTTTAATTACTTCATCTCCATCCTGATGCCGGAAATACTGCACCTATAACAACTCAGGGGAAGCAGACATTATGGCATTCACATCGCGAATTACTCTTCTGGCGGCGCTGGCTGTCGCCGCCTTCCAGGCGCAGGCGGTCAACGTTACCGTGGCGTATCAAACCTCCGCTGAGCCGGCGAAAGTCGCCCAGGCGGACAACACCTTCGCCAAAACCAGCGGGGCGACCGTCGACTGGCGGAAATTTGACAGCGGCGCCAGCGTGGTACGCGCCCTGGCCTCCGGCGATGTGCAGATCGGTAATATTGGCTCCAGCCCGTTGGCGGTGGCCGCCAGCCAGCAGGTGCCGATTGAAGTGTTCCTGCTTGCCTCAAAGCTCGGCAACTCCGAAGCGCTGGTGGTGAAGAAAAGCATTACCAAACCGGAAGATCTGATCGGCAAGCGCATCGCCGTGCCGTTTATCTCCACCACCCACTACAGCCTGCTGTCGGCGCTCAAACACTGGGGCATCAAGCCGGGCCAGGTACAGATTATTAACCTGCAGCCGCCGGCGATTATCGCCGCCTGGCAGCGCGGGGATATCGATGGCGCTTACGTCTGGGCGCCAGCGGTTAACGAACTGGAAAAAGAGGGCAAGGTGCTGACCGATTCTTCTCAGGTTGGGGAGTGGGGCGCGCCGACCCTTGACGTCTGGGTGGTCCGTAAGGACTTCGCCGAGCAGCATCCGGAGATCGTCAAAGCGTTTGCTAAAAGCGCCATCGACGCCCAGCAGCCCTACATCGCCAACCCGGAGGCATGGCTGAAACAGCCGGACAACATCAGCAAGCTGGCGCGCCTGAGCGGCGTGCCGGAAGCCGATGTCCCCGGTCTGGTGAAGGGCAATACCTATCTCACCGCCGCTGAGCAGGCGCAGGCGCTGAACGGGCCGGTCAATCAGGCCATCGTCGATACCGCGCGCTTCCTGAAAGAGCAGGGCAAAGTGCCTGCGGCGGGAACCGATTATCGTCAGTACGTTACTGACCGCTTTGTGAAGTAAAGGAGGCGGCGATGCTGCAAATCTCGCATCTTTCCGCCGACTACGGCGGTAAACCGGCGCTGGCGGATATCAACCTGACGCTGGAGAGTGGGGAGCTGTTGGTGGTGCTGGGGCCTTCGGGCTGCGGTAAAACTACCCTGCTGAACCTGATTGCCGGATTCGTGCCCTATCAGCACGGCAGCATCACCCTCGAAGGTCAGCGGGTGGCCGGGCCGGGCGCAGAGCGCGGGGTGGTCTTCCAGAACGAAGGTCTGCTGCCGTGGCGCAATGTGCAGGATAACGTGGCGCTGGGCCTCCAGCTGGCGGGCGTGGATAAAGCGCAGCGCCGGCAAGCGGCGGCGCAGATGCTGAAGAAGGTGGGGCTCGAAGGGGCGGAAAAGCGCTTTATCTGGCAACTGTCCGGCGGTCAACGCCAGCGGGTGGGCATCGCCCGGGCGCTGGCGGCGAATCCGCAGCTGTTGCTGCTGGATGAGCCCTTCGGCGCGCTTGACGCCTTTACCCGCGAGCAGATGCAGACGCTGCTGCTGAAACTGTGGCATGAGACCGGCAAACAGGTGCTGCTGATCACCCATGATATTGAAGAGGCCATCTTCATGGCGACCGAGCTGGTGCTGCTGTCGCCGGGGCCGGGACGGGTGGTGGAGAGGCTGCCGCTTGATTTCAGCCGTCGCTTTGTCGCGGGCGAATCCTGCCGCAGCATCAAATCCGACCCGCGCTTTATTGAACAGCGGGAATACATTCTGAGCCGGGTGTTTGACCAACGGGAGGCTTTCTCATGAGCGTGGTACTGAACGACAAACCGCGTCAGTCGACGCTGAAGTGGCGCTGGCCGCTCTCCCGTGAGCTCACCCTCAGCGTGGCGACCCTGGCGGTGCTGCTGGCCGTCTGGTGGGCGGTCGCGGCGTTGCAGCTGATTAGCCCGCTGTTTCTGCCGCCGCCGGGCCAGGTGCTGCAGAAGCTTATCACCATCGCCGGGCCGCAGGGCTTTATGGATGCGACGCTCTGGCAGCACCTGGCGGCGAGCCTGACGCGGATCGTTATCGCCCTGTTGGCGGCAGTGCTTATTGGCGTACCGGTGGGGATCGCCATGGGGCTCAACTCGACGGTGCGCGGGATCCTCGACCCGCTGATCGAACTCTATCGTCCGGTGCCGCCGCTGGCCTACTTACCGCTGATGGTGATCTGGTTTGGCATCGGTGAAACCTCGAAGATCCTGCTGATCTACCTGGCGATTTTCGCGCCGGTAGCCATGTCGGCGCTGGCAGGGGTAAAAAGCGCGCAGCAGGTGCGGATTCGCGCTGCCCGTTCGCTTGGCGCCAGCCGGGCGCAGGTGCTGTGGCTGGTGATCCTGCCCGGCGCGCTGCCGGAGATCCTCACCGGACTGCGCATTGGTCTCGGGGTGGGCTGGTCAACGCTGGTGGCCGCTGAGCTGATCGCCGCCACCCGCGGATTAGGATTTATGGTGCAGTCTGCCGGCGAGTTTCTCGCCACCGATGTGGTGCTGGCGGGGATCGCGGTGATTGCCATTATCGCCTTTTTACTGGAACTGGGTCTGCGCGCGCTGCAGCGGCGCCTGACGCCCTGGCATGGAGAAGTACAATGAGTGAACGTCTGAGCATTACCCCGCTGGGGCCGTATATTGGCGCGCAGGTGAGCGGGGCGGATTTAACCCGTCCGCTGAGCGACAACCAGTTTGAACAGCTGTATCACGCGGTGCTGCGTCATCAGGTGGTATTCCTGCGCGAGCAGAATATCACCCCGGCGCAACAGCGCGACCTGGCGCTGCGGTTTGGCGACCTGCATATCCATCCGGTCTACCCTCATGCCCCAGGTGTGGAGGAGATTATCGTCCTCGATACCCACAACGATAATCCGCCGGATAATGACAACTGGCATACCGATGTCACCTTTATCGACACGCCGCCCGCCGGCGCCATTCTGGCGGCGAAAGAGCTGCCGATGACCGGCGGGGACACCCTGTGGACCAGCGGCATCGCCGCCTGGGAAGCGCTGTCAGAACCTTTCCGGCAGCTGCTGAGCGGCCTGCATGCCGAACACGATTTCCGCAAATCGTTCCAGGAGTATAAGTACAACAAGACCGAAGCCGAGCATCGGCGCTGGCAGGAAGCGGTGGCGAAGCATCCGCCGCTGCTGCATCCGGTAGTACGTACCCACCCGGTGACCGGCAAGCAGGCGCTGTTCGTTAATGAAGGCTTTACCACGCGAATTGTCGAGGTGAGTGAGAAAGAGAGCGCAGCGCTGCTGAACTTCCTGTTTGCTCATGTCACTAAACCGGAGTTTCAGGTGCGCTGGCGCTGGCAGCCGAACGATGTCGCTATCTGGGATAACCGGGTGACCCAGCATTACGCCAACGCCGACTATCTGCCGCAGCGGCGGATCATGCACCGGGCGACGATCCTCGGCGATAAGCCGTATTACCGGGCGGGGTAAGGCTTGTAGCCGGTTAAGGCATCAGCCGCGAGCCGCGGAGAACATTGCCCGCTGCTTTCCGGAGGCGTCGCCTGACGCGCCTTTTCCGGGCTACCGATCCGTCGGAAACGGTAGCCCGGCTAAGGCGCAACGCGCCGCAAGCCGGGAAAAAGCGTTTATGCCGATTTTTGCGCACCCAGATGCGCGCCAATATAGCGCTGATAGCGGTTCGCTTTCAGATAGGTCAAATCCACCAGCACCAGACCATCCACGCAGTTATTGAAATCCGGGTCGCTGCCGAAATCGATAAACTGCACGCCGCCCGGCTCGCACACTTCCGAGTACTGCTTATACAGCGGGGGGATCGCGCAGCCGAGGTTGCCGAGCAGGGACTTCAGCCGGGCCAGGTCGTCGTTGTAATCCTCCCCGCCAAACTGCGCCAGCACGTCGGGCAGCGACGCCGGATAAGGTCGACGCGACTCCGCCAGCGGATGCGTCGCCGGGAACCACAGCCGGTAGAATGCCACCAGCAGATCGCGGGCGGCGGGCGGCAATCCGCCAGAAATCGACACCGGACCAAACAGATAGCGATAGTGCGGATAGCGCGCCAGATAAGCGCCGATGCCGGACCACAGGTAGTCCAGCCCGCGACGCCCCCAGTAGCGCGGCTGGATAAAGCTGCGCCCCAGTTCAATGCCGTGCTGCAGGACATCGTCCATCCGCCCGTCGTAATGGAACAGACTGTAACTGTAGATCCCCTCCAGGCCGCGCTTTGCCAGCTGGATGGCCGTCGGCATAAAGCGGTAAGCGCCGACGATCTCGAGGTCTTCTTCATCCCACAGGATCAGATGCAGATAGTCGTCGTCATACCCGTCGATATCCCGCCGTTTGCCGCTGCCTTCCCCGACCGCGCGGAAGGCGATTTCCCGCAGGCGTCCCAGCTCGCGCAGCAGCGGCGCGTCCTCCTGGCCGTTGCGCTGCCAGAGGTAAATCGCTTTGCCATCGGCGGTGCGGCCCAGGCATTCGGCCTTGTGCAGTTCGCGTTTGAGCAGCGCCCGGTCTTCCGGACGGGCGATAGCGCTTTCGGTTTTAAACCGCCCCGGCAGCCCTTTGCGCAGCTGTTCAAGGTGCTGATAGCAGCGGCCGGTAAGCTCGCGAGCGCTGGACTGCGCATCGAACCAGTTCGACCAGGGGATCTGCTGGCCGATACGCACCGGCAGGCTGCTGTTGCGCCGGCGAAACATCTGCTGCATCAGCAGGAGCAGCGGCAGGTTGTCTGATATCAGCGTGCTGGCGTAAAACAGGGCGCTGTTGCGGGCGTTAATCCACGCCGGCAGCAGCGGGGCACGGTATTTTGCCGCCAGCTTAATAAAGCCGGAGTGCCATTTTTTATCGCGGATGCCGCGACGGGTGAGGCGGGAGACTTCCCCCGCCGGGAAGAAGATCAGCACCCCGCCGGCCTGCAGCTGCTGGTCCATCTGCTGCAGCGCCGCTTTAGCGGTGCGGCCATGAATATTATCTACCGGGATAAACAGCGAGCTCAGGGGCTCAAGGTGGGTGAGCATGCGGTTGGTGACCACTTTGACATCGCGGCGCACGCGGGATACCGCATACAGGAGCGCCAGGCCGTCGAGGGTGCCGGTGGGGTGGTTGGCGATAATGACCAGCGGGCCATATTCGGGGATTTGTTCGAGATCGTGCGCCGGGATGGCGCAGCGGATATTGAGGTATTCCAGCACCTGTTCGACCGTATCAAGCCCCTTCAGGTGGCGGTGACGGTCGGCAAATTGTTGAAACTCTTCCTCATAAAATAGCTTTTTTAACAGTTTCTTTTGCCAGGGGGCGGGCCTCGCCTGAGGCCACAGGTCATCGAGTACGTTGTCGAGACTAAACATAGTGGCTCCTCCTCCGTCCTGCCCAGACAGTAGAAGGTGGAGATGTCGTTCAGATTACAGTTGGGTGAAGTTTCGGTCGCAGCGGGGGAGACGACGGGTAGGGAGCCGTTTTTGTGCCGGGTGGCGGCTGTGCCTGACCCGGCCTACATGCGGGATGGGACTGCGGGCCCGGCAATCTCGTAGGCCCGCGCAAGCGTCAGCGCCGCCGGGCAATGGCTACGAGTAGGGAGCCGTTTTTGTGCCGGGTGGCGACTGCGCCTGACCTGGCCTACATTCGTGATAGGCCTGCGGGCCCCGGTAAGCGCAGCGCCACCGGGGAGGGGCGGGTTTAACGGAGGATCTTTTTCTCGGCCAGATCGAGGGCGAAATAGCTGAAGATCAGGTCGGCGCCTGCGCGTTTGATAGCGCCGAGGCTTTCCAGAACCACTTTCTCTTCATCGATAGCGCCCGCCTGGGCAGCAAATTTGATCATCGCGTACTCCCCGCTGACCTGATAGGCGCCGAGCGGCAGATCGCTGCGTTCGCGGATATCGCGCAGAATATCCAGGTAGGCGCCAGCCGGTTTCACCATCAGGCAGTCGGCGCCCTGGGCTTCATCGAGCAGCGACTCGCGAATGGCCTCCCGGCGGTTCATCGGGCTCATCTGATAGGTTTTCCGATCGCCCTTCAGCGCGGTACCGGCCGCTTCGCGGAACGGACCGTAGAAGGAAGAAGCGAACTTGGTCGAGTAGGACATGATCGCCGTATTGGTGAAGCCGGCGGCGTCCAGCGAGCGGCGAATCGCCTGCACCTGTCCGTCCATCGCGGCGGAAGGAGCGATGAAATCCGCCCCCGCGGCGGCGGCGACAACGGCCTGTTTGCCGAGGTTTTCCAGGGTCGCGTCGTTATCCACCCCGTGGTCGCACAGCACGCCGCAGTGGCCGTGGGAGGTATATTCGCAGAAGCAGGTATCGGACATGACGATCATCTCCGGCACCGTGGACTTACAAATCCGCGACATACGCGCCACCAGACCATTTTCATTCCAGGTATCGCTGCCGGTGGCATCGGTGTGATGAGAAATACCAAAGGTCATCACCGAGCGGATCCCGGCGTTGGCGATGCGTTCGATCTCGCGCGCCAGATATTTTTCCGGAATGCGCATCACGCCGGGCATGGCCTCGATCGCTTTGTAATCATCAATTTCTTCTTCAACAAAGATCGGCAACACCAGGTCGTTCAAACTCAGTGTTGTCTCTTCAAACAGGGCGCGCAGCGCAGCGGATTGACGCAGGCGGCGGGGGCGAGTGATTAAATCTGTCATGGTTTGCCTGATTTTGTGAAATGAAAGACGATAGTGTAACTGAAATGGCAGCGGGATGTTTCGCCAAAACGATCGTTATGGCGCATCGGCGAAACCTTCCCCGGGCTTACTGGCTGGCCGTCTGCATGTTGGGCTGTGCGCCGCTCAGCTCGCTGACCAGGTCGTTGATGCCATCGCTCATATTGTTGAAGCGGGTCAACGGCGAGCGGGTTACCACCACAAAGGCGCCAACGTTAGCCTGCGGATTCATCGCCATATAGGTGATAAACCCGCCGCCGCCGCCGGTTTTCTGAATAATCCCCGGATGGCCGTTCTTCGGCTTCATATACACCCAGCCGAGGCCCAGCGCGTCGGCGCGGCCCGGCACGTCCATACCAATCACCCGGGTCAGCTGGTTACGCTGATAAATCAGCGTCTGCATCCGGTCGGCCTGCTGGCTGCGGGTATAGAAATCGGATGACAGGAACTGCTGCATCCAGCGCATCATATCCCCCGGCGTCGAGTAGACTCCGCCGCTGCCGATCGCCGCCAGGGTGTTGTTGCATGGGCTGGCGCCTTTTTCCGGGATCATCAGCCGCTGGCACTGATCCGGTGACGGGGTAAAGGTGGTGTCCTTCATCCCCAGCGGCCGGGTGATCTGCTCTTCAAACAGCTGCGGATACGGTTTGCCGGCGGCGGTGGCGAGCGCGTCTGCCAGTAAATCGAAGGCCAGGTTGGAGTAGGCCGCCTGCGAGCCCGGCGCGGCTTTCAGGGTCGCGGTAGAGAGCCAGTTCCAGCGCTGCTGGCGGGTCGGCCAGACAAACACCGGACGATGAGCGGCGCCACCAGGCTGCTCGCGCGGCAGGGCGCTGGTATGGGTCGCGAGATTCACCAGGGTGATTGGTTTTCCCTGCCAGTCAGGCACCCGGGCGCCCGGCGGGGCGTATTTACTCAGCGGATCGTTGAGTTTCACCACCCCCTGGTCGAGCAGCTTCACCAGCATCTCGCTGGTCATCAGTTTGCTGAGGGAGGCGATACGGATCACCGAGTCGAGCTGCGGGTGCTGATTATTCCCCGGGCGGGTTTCGCCAAAGCTGCGAAAAACACGCTGATTGCCATCGATAACCACCAGCGCCATGCCGGTGGCGCCGCTGCCGTAGTAGATATGATTGGCGTAACGATCGACCACATCCGAGGCGAAAACCGGGTCAACGGTAGGCTGTGCGGCCTGCACCGAGGTCCACGACGCCGCGCACAGCGCAGCAAAAATGAGCAAACTACGTTTCAACGGAGATCATCCATTAAATAAATAAAAAGAAGAGGGTATTTATACTACGAAGTGGCGCAGAACAAAGCGGGATTCACGACATTCCTGCAGGAAAAAGGTAACGGTGCGTAAAAAAGACTTTTTTACGCTTTCGGATACCGGCTTTTTTCGCCGGCGCGTATGATGACCGTTTGGCTGAAGGTTCGTGGGAGAGAACAATGACGGCTCAACGGGTAGTGATGGTCGTGGATATGCAAAACGGCGTGTTCGCCACGCCGCGTCTGGCGCGCGAGCGCTGCGTCGCGCAAATTAATCGTCTGGTGCGCGCGGCGGACAAGGTTATTTTCATTCAGCATGATGAAGCCGGCGGCCTCGAAGCCGGCAGCGAAGGCTTCGCCCTGCTTCCTGAGCTGGAGCAGCCGGCTGGCGCGCTGTATGTCACCAAAACCGCCTGCGATGCCTTCTATCACACCTCGCTGGCGCAGGTGCTGGACGAACACGACATTCAGCAGTTCGTCATCTGCGGCTGCGCCACCGACTACTGCCTCGATACCACCATTAAAAATGGCGCCAGCCGCGGGTACGTTATTGTTATCGCGGAAGATGCCCACACCACCGCCGACCGCCCCGCCGCGCAGGCCGCGACGCTTATCGCCCACTACAATGAGGTGTGGCGTACCCTGACCATTCCTGGCAATCCTTTACAGGTGAAACCCACAGAAACAATTCTGCACGCATGGCAGCAGAACTAAGCTGTTGATATCCGGTCTTATCATTCGTCTGTCCCGCGAGGGCTCATCCACGCGGCGGCCGACGTATGCGTCGTACACAGCAATAGCAGAACGATAAGAAGTTAGCAGGAGACAATGATGTTTAAATCTTTTTTCCCCAAACCGGGGCCGTTTTTTATTTCTGCCTTTATCTGGTCGTTGCTGGCCGTGATCTTTTGGCAGGCGGGCGGCGGCGACTGGCTGCTGCGGGTCACCGGGGCATCGCAAAATGTGGCGATCAGCGCGGCGCGCTTCTGGTCGCTCAACTATCTGGTGTTCTACGCTTACTATCTGTTTTGCGTCGGCGTGTTCGCGCTGTTCTGGTTTGTCTACTGCCCGCACCGCTGGCAGTACTGGTCGATTCTCGGCACCTCGCTCATCATCTTCGTCACCTGGTTTCTGGTGGAAGTCGGGGTGGCGATCAACGCCTGGTATGCGCCGTTCTACGACCTGATCCAGAGCGCGCTGGCCACCCCGCATAAGGTCAGCATCAACCAGTTTTATCAGGAAATCGGCGTCTTTCTCGGCATCGCGATCATCGCGGTGATTATTGGCGTGATGAACAACTTCTTCGTCAGCCACTACGTCTTCCGCTGGCGCACGGCGATGAACGAGCACTATATGGCCCACTGGCAGCATCTGCGCCATATCGAAGGCGCCGCGCAGCGTGTGCAGGAAGATACCATGCGTTTTGCTTCCACCCTCGAAGATATGGGCGTGAGCTTTATCAACGCGGTGATGACCCTGATCGCCTTCCTGCCGGTGCTGGTGACGCTCTCCGAACATGTTCCCGACCTGCCTATCGTCGGCCATCTGCCGTATGGCCTGGTGATTGCCGCTATCGTCTGGTCGCTGATGGGTACCGGCCTGCTGGCGGTGGTGGGGATTAAGCTGCCGGGCCTGGAGTTTAAAAACCAGCGCGTGGAAGCGGCCTATCGTAAAGAGCTGGTTTACGGCGAGGACGATGAAACTCGCGCCACGCCGCCGACGGTGCGCGAGCTATTCCGCGCGGTGCGTCGCAACTATTTCCGTCTCTATTTCCACTATATGTATTTCAATATCGCCCGCATCCTCTATCTGCAGGTGGATAACGTTTTCGGCCTTTTCCTGCTGTTTCCGTCGATCGTTGCCGGTACGATTACCCTCGGGCTGATGACGCAAATTACCAACGTCTTCGGCCAGGTGCGCGGCTCGTTCCAGTACCTGATCAGCTCGTGGACAACGCTGGTGGAACTGATGTCCATCTACAAACGTCTGCGCAGTTTTGAACGCGAGCTGGACGGCAAACCGCTGCAGGAAGCGATCCCGACATTACGTTAATCAAGACAAGGAAGCATAATGGCCGCACGTTTATCGCGCATTATTCCCGTTTCATTGACGCTGCTGGCGGCCATGGCGCTGAGCGCCTGTACCAGCCAGCAGGCTCCGGCGCTGAAAGAGGGCGAGAAGCCTGTTGACGTGGCGTCGGTGGTGCGGCAGAAAATGCCGGCCAGCGTCAAGGATCGGGAGGCCTGGGCGCAAGCCATCGCCACCGCGTTTGACAGCCAGAAGCTGGCGCCGACGGAAGAAAACGTCTGCTCGGTGCTGGCGGTCGCGCAGCAAGAGTCTAACTATCAGTCCGATCCGGTGGTGCCGGGGCTGAATAAAATCGCCTGGCAGGAAATTGACCGCCGGGCGGAAAAAATGCACATTCCGCCGTTTCTGGTCCATACCGCGCTGAAGATCACCTCGCCAAACGGTAAAAGCTATAGCGACCGTCTGGACAATGTGAAGACGGAAAAGCAGTTGAGCGCCATTTTTGATGACTTTATCGGGATGGTGCCGATGGGGCAGAAGCTGTTCGGTTCCCTTAACCCGGTGCACACCGGGGGGCCGATGCAGGTCAGCATTGCTTTTGCCGAGCAGCACACCTCCGGCTACCCGTGGAAAATGAACGGCACGGTGCGCCAGGAGGTCTTCAGTCTGCGCGGTGGCCTGTGGTTTGGCACCTATCATCTGCTGAACTATCCGGCCAGTTATAGTGCGCCATTGTACCGCTTTGCCGACTTCAACGCCGGCTGGTACGCCAGCCGTAACGCCGCCTTCCAGAACGCGGTGGTGAAAGCCAGCGGGGTAAAACTGGCGCTCGACGGCGACCTTATCCGCTACGACAGCGAGGAGCCGGGCAGCACCGAGCTGGCGGTGCGTCGCCTGGCGAGCCAGCTGGGGATGAGCGACAGCGAGATCCATCGTCAGTTGAAAAAGGGCGACAGCCTGGCGTTTGAGAAGACCGATCTCTATCAGCAGGTTTTCCGTCTCGCCGAGAAAAAGACGGGCAAAACCCTGCCGCGGGAGATGTTGCCAGGGATCCAGCTGGAGAGTCCAAAAATCACCCGAAATCTGACGACGGCGTGGTTTGCGAAACGGGTTGATGAGCGGCGGGCAAACTGTATGGCGCGGCGTTAACGGCGCTGACGCCAGCGCACGATAAGCGCCAGTACCCCGATGAACGTGCAGCCGATCAGGAAAGGGATCAGACCAAAGAGGGTACCCACGGCGAGGCTGATGTCGACTTGCGGACGGCTGGCGTCCTGGGCTTGCATCAGGCGTTCAAATACCCCCGGGGCGTGGATCAGCATGCTGAGCATCTGCGCGCCGGCCCAGCAGCAGATCAACACGAACAGCCCGTAGGCGACATGGCTGCCGGTCAGCGCCCCCCTTTTTTTATTTCCCAAAAGCGATTTTGAAAAACTGAATTCAGCCATAGGCCCTCCCACATCTGCGCTGCTGGTTTTTTCTCCAGCTCTATGTCAGGTATTCTGGCAGTCAGGGGCCATCATCAGTATCAGATTGCTGGTAATTGCCGTCCAGGAATAATCCTGTTTTCGCCGTTGTGTTAACCGCGCCACAGGAGCACAAAAGGGAGAGCGGCGTCGCAATCCAGCAACATTCTCCATATCGCTACAGACCGCCGCGGGCGGCTATGCGAAGATGCGTTTTTTGCTGTTGGAGGCCGCATGAAGCTCACTGATAAAATTCGCCGCGATTGGCACTACTACGCCGTGGCGCTGGGGTTGATTTTTATTCTTAATGGCGTGGTGGGGCTGCTGGGGTTTGAAACTCAGGGGTGGCAATCCTACGCCGTCGGTCTGATCACCTGGGTCATTAGCTTCTGGATTGCGGGCTTTGTGATCCGCCGCCGCCCGGCAGAAGAGGCCTGAGGCCGCCGCTGCCAGGCGGGGTAAAATGCGTTTTAGTTCATGGAGGTTTTCAGCGCCCGGTCCGCGGCATGGCGCTCCAACGCCAGCTCAATCAGGCGGGTGATCAGGCTGGTGTAGTCGAGACCGCTGGCCTGCCACAGCTTCGGATACATGCTGATGTTGGTAAAGCCCGGCAGGGTGTTGATCTCGTTGATCACCACCTCGTTGTCGGCGGTGAGGAACACGTCGACACGAGCCATGCCGCTGCAGCCCAGGGTCTGGTAGGCCTGCACCGCGATAGCGCGAATTTTGTCGTTGATCTCAGGGGCGATAGCGGCCGGGACTACCACCTGTGCGCCCTGATCGTCGATATACTTGGTGTCGTAGGCGTAAAACTCGCTGTTGAGGACGATTTCACCGCAGGTGCTGGCCTGCGGGTGGTCGTTACCCAGCACCGCACACTCAATTTCCCGCCCTTTAATGCCTTGCTCCACCACCACTTTATGGTCAAATTCGAAGGCCAGGGCCACCGCCTGATGGTACTGCTCTTCGTTTTTAACTTTGCTGACGCCAACCGACGAGCCCTGATTAGCCGGCTTAACGAACAGCGGCAGGCCAAGCTTCGCTTCGACATCGGCAAAGCTGAACTGCGCGCGGTTGGCGCGGGTGAGTGTGATAAACGGGGCGACGGCGAGCCCGGCGTCGCGCAGCAGACGTTTGGTCACGTCTTTGTCCATACAGGCCGCAGAGCCCAGCACATCGGAGCCGACGAACGGCAGATTCGCCATGCGCAGCATCCCCTGCAGGGAGCCATCTTCACCCAGCGTGCCGTGGACGATCGGGAAAATCACATCGATGGCCGCCAGCGGTTGGCCGCTTTCGGCGTTAATCAGCTGCTGCGCTTCGCGGCCCGGGATCTGCGCCAGAGTCACCGTGGAAGGGCGCAGGGCAATGCGGGCAGGATCCTGTGCGTTGAGCAGGTAGTTGCCGGCGTCGTTGATATGCCACAGCCCCTGTTTATCAATACCCAACAGAACCACATCGAAGCGCGATTTATCAATCGCTTCCACGATATTCTTCGCTGACTGCAGCGACACTTCATGCTCCGCCGACTTGCCGCCAAAAACGATCCCAACCCTCATCTTTGCCATTTCAACTTCCATCCAGATAACATCAAAGGGCATAACATACCATGTGAAACCGCTGCCTGGCTGCCATAATATTTACCTGATCAATTGACGGGAGTGGGCGTGAGAGGAAAGACGCTGCTGGTGCTGGCCGGGCTGCTCGGCGCGGGCCTGTTGGGATACCGCAATCTGCCGCCGCACCTGAATCCGCTGGCGCCGCTGGCGCTGGACGATCCCCCGGGCTGGCTGACGTCGTTTAAGCTGCGCAGGCTGACGGCAGACCAGTGCGCCTCCTTGCTGGCGGAAGCCAATCGCCGGCGGCTTATCGCCAGCCGGCCGGTGGCCGACAGCGAGGGAAGCTGCCCTCTGCGTAACGTGGTGCGGGTGGCGAATTTTGGCTCGGTGCAGCTGAGCAGTAGTTTTCTCGCCAGCTGCCCGCTGGCGCTGAGCAGTGCGCTGTACATCGAGCAGCAGGCGAAGCCGCTGACCCGGCAGCTGATGGCGAGCGATCTGCGTCAGATCGATCATCTCGGCAGCTTTGCCTGCCGCAATATTTACCATCGTCAACAGGCGCGGCGCAGTGAACACGCCACGGCGGACGCGCTGGACGTCAGCGGTTTCCGTCTGGCGGACGGTAGACGCGTTAGCGTCCTGCAGGGCTGGCGGAGCGAGACTTCGCGCCCCTGGCTGGCGGCGCTGTTGAGCAGCAGTTGCCATTACTTCGGTAACGCGCTGGGGCCAGAGTACAACGCGGCTCACGCCAACCATTTTCATTTCGGCATGCGCGGGCAGGGCTTCTGCTTTTGAGCATAAAGCGCTATGAGCAGCCTAAATGACCAGAAAATGCTTCGTCAGGCTCTCATCCGCAGCCATAAAACACCAAACTCACCGCCAGCGCATCTATGGTAGTACACCAGTGGGATGAAATTGCTAAGCTAGATAATAATTGGCAAATCATTAATGAATACGCGTAGTTATGGAATCCTGGAAGGTTAATCTCATCTCCGTCTGGTTTGGTTGCTTTTTTACCGGCCTGGCGATCAGTCAAATTCTCCCCTTTTTACCCCTCTACGTCTCCCAGCTCGGCGTCACCTCGCATGAAGCGCTATCGATGTGGTCGGGGCTGACCTTCAGCGTCACTTTTCTTGTCTCGGCGATCGTCTCGCCAATGTGGGGAAGCCTGGCGGACCGTAAAGGCCGCAAGCTCATGCTGCTGCGCGCCTCGTTGGGGATGGCGATTGCCATTTTACTGCAGGCTTTCGCCACCAACGTCTGGCAGCTGTTTATCCTGCGGGCGATCATGGGCTTAACCTCCGGTTATATTCCCAACGCCATGGCGCTGGTGGCCTCCCAGGTGCCGCGCGAGCGCAGCGGCTGGGCGCTAAGCACGCTGTCGACGGCGCAAATTAGCGGGGTGATCGGCGGTCCGCTGCTGGGCGGTTTCCTGGCGGACCACGTCGGGCTGCGGATGGTCTTTTTTATTACGGCGATCCTGCTGACCATCAGTTTTCTGGTGACCCTGTTTCTGATTAAAGAGGGCGTTCGCCCGCAGGTCAGCAAAAGCGAGCGTCTCACCGGGAAACAAGTCTTTGCCTCTTTGCCCTATCCGGGGCTGGTGATCAGCCTGTTCTTCACCACCCTGGTGATCCAATTGTGCAACGGCTCAATCGGCCCGATTCTGGCGCTGTTTATTAAGTCGATGGCGCCGGACAGCAACAATATCGCTTTTCTGGCCGGGATGATCGCCGCGGTGCCCGGCGTGTCGGCACTGATTTCTGCGCCACGGTTGGGTAAGCTTGGCGACCGCATCGGCACCTCGCGGATCCTGCTGGCGACGCTCTGCTGCGCGGTGGTGATGTTCTTCGCCATGTCCTTTGTCACCACCCCGCTGCAATTGGGTACGCTGCGTTTTCTGCTCGGCTTTGCCGATGGCGCGATGCTCCCGGCGGTGCAGACCTTATTGCTGAAGTACAGCAGCGACAGCGTCACCGGGCGTATCTTTGGCTATAACCAGTCGTTTATGTATCTGGGCAACGTCGCCGGGCCGCTAATTGGCGCCTCTGTGTCAGCCATGGCCGGCTTCCGCTGGGTGTTTATTGCCACCGCCATTATCGTTTTCATTAACCTCTGGCAGCTGGCGTGGATGCTGCGCCAAACCCGCCGGGCTAACGCCTGAACCTCTGCTGACGGTATTTATCGCGATACCGTCAGCATTATTCGCCGTCAGCGGATTTACTATTACTTTTTGTTATCGTCATGGCGTGAACGCTATTCCATTTTATTATTTTCTAGGCAATCTGGTTATAAGCAACCCCGGTCATGATTAAACAATACTATTTATAGTGGTATTTTATTGTGGTAAAACGTTTCGCTGTATATTGGGTGTTGCGATGATTCTTAATTTAAGTAATTCTGAGGTCCGTCATCGCGTATGACATCCCAATCAAAACAGGCCTCGCATAAGGAACTGGTGCTATGAAGAATCTCATTGCTGAGTTACTGGTTAAACTGGCGCAAAAGGAAGAAGAAGCAAAGGAACTGACGGTGCAGGTTGAAGCGCTGGAGATCGTGGTCACCGCATTATTGCGCCATATGGAGCATGATGCCCAGCAGGCATTGATTCAGGATATTGAACAGGCGATTGACCAGGTGACCCCCTGTCCACCGGTCAACGACCATGATGCGATGCTGTTGCAGCAATATCTAAAGAAGCTGTTGCGGCATCCTCGTAGCTAGTCTTTGTGACACGACAAGGATGCCGTCATTTTTCTGTCATCTCCCTTTTATAAAGTCTCCCTCGTTTTGTTTTTTTAAGTATTTTTTACATGGAGATGACAAAAGTGAAATTAAGCGCCCTGTTTATTGCCCTGATTCCTCTACTGGGCTCGCCGGTTATTCATGCAGAAACTACTGCTGCGCCGGTTCTGGAAAATCGCGCTGCGCAGGGAGATATCACCACTCCTGGCGGCGCGCGTCGTTTAACAGGCGATCAAACCGAAGCGCTGCGCGCCTCGTTAATCAATAAGCCAGCTAAAAACGTTATTTTGCTGATTGGCGATGGCATGGGTGATTCGGAAATTACCGCTGCGCGAAACTATGCCGAGGGGGCGGGCGGTTTCTTTAAAGGAATTGATGCTCTGCCGTTAACCGGGCAGTACACGCATTATTCGCTGGATAAAAAAACCGGGAAACCGGACTACGTGACCGACTCGGCGGCCTCCGCCACCGCCTGGACCACCGGCGTGAAGACTTATAACGGCGCGCTGGGCGTCGATATTCATGAGAATGCGCATCAGACCATCCTCGAGCTGGCGAAAGCGGCGGGGCTGGCCACCGGCAACGTTTCCACCGCCGAGCTGCAGGACGCCACCCCCGCGGCGTTGGTAGCGCATGTGACATCGCGTAAATGCTACGGCCCGACGGTCACCAGCGAAAAATGCCCCAGCAATGCGCTGGAAAAAGGGGGCAAAGGCTCCATTACCGAACAGCTGCTGAACGCCCGACCGGATGTCACCCTGGGCGGCGGCGCGAAGACCTTTGCCGAAACGGCGACGGCGGGCGAGTGGCAGGGCAAAACCCTGCGCGAGCAGGCGCAAGCGCGCGGCTACCAGATTGTGACCGACGCGGCTTCTCTTGCCGCCGCGACGGAAGCCAGTCAGGATAAACCGCTGCTGGGACTCTTTGCCGATGGCAATATGCCGGTACGCTGGGAAGGGCCGAAGGCGTCTTATCACGGTAATATCGATAAGCCGCCGGTGACCTGTACGCCAAACCCGAAGCGTGACGCCTCGGTGCCGACGCTGGCGCAAATGACGGAGAAAGCGATTGACCTGCTGAGTCGCAACGAGAAAGGTTTCTTCCTGCAAGTCGAAGGCGCTTCCATCGATAAGCAGGACCATGCGGCCAATCCGTGCGGCCAGATCGGCGAAACGGTTGATCTTGACGAAGCGGTGCAGAAGGCGCTGGAATTCGCGCGAAAAGACGGTAATACCCTGGTGATCGTCACCGCCGACCATGCGCATGCCAGCCAGATCATCCCGGCGGATAGCAAAGCCCCGGGGCTGACCCAGGCTCTGAACACGCACGATGGCGCGGTGATGGTGATGAGCTACGGCAACTCTGAGGAAGAGTCGATGGAGCACACCGGCACCCAACTGCGCATTGCGGCCTACGGTCCGCATGCGGCTAACGTCGTCGGCCTGACCGATCAGACCGACCTGTTCACGACCATGAAAGCTGCCCTGAGTCTCAAATAAGTCGCTGCCGGTGGCGAAATTGCGTCACCGGCTGGTTTTTTTTCTATCTGCGTCCAGACTTACAACGTTCCACTCACAGAAGGATGGTGCGATGAAAATAACTTTATTGATGACCCTACTGTTTGGCTTGATCTTTATCAGCGCGGTTGGCGCGGCAGAAAAAACGCCCACTCCTCAGCAGCAAAGGATGACGGACTGCAATCAGCAAGCGTCAGCCAAAATGCTGAAAGGTGAGGAGCGCAAAACCTTTATGAGCCAGTGTCTGAAAAAAGAGACCACGACCTCGCAGGGAAAGGCGCTCACCCCTCAGCAGCAGAAAATGAGCGACTGCAGCAAAGCGGCCACGGCGAAATCACTGAAGGGCGATGAACGCAGTACCTTCATGAGTAGCTGCCTGAAGAAAGCCTGAAAAAAAGGGAGCGCACGCGCTCCCTTGTTCTTTAACCTCTCAGGGCTTGAAGCCCGCCGGCTCAGCTTCAGGAGCGGCTCAGTTTCTCTGATTTTTCCATACACTGGGTGATGGCTTCGATTACCGCCGAGCGGAACCCTTTCTCTTCCAGCACGCGCACGGCTTCGATGGTGGTCCCGCCAGGGGAACAGACCATATCTTTCAGCGCCCCTGGGTGTTCTCCGCTCTCCAGCACCATTTTGGCGGAGCCCATCACCGCCTGGGCGGCGAATTTATAGGCCTGAGCGCGCGGCATTCCGCCGAGGACGGCGGCATCGGCCATCGCTTCGATAAACATAAAGACATAGGCCGGCGCCGAACCGCTTACCCCCACCACCGGATGGATCATCGGCTCGGCAATTTGCTCCGCCTGGCCAAAGCAACGGAAAATAGTCAGCACTTCGGCAACATCTTCGCTGCTCACCAGGGCGTTAGGCGTGACGGAGGTCATACCGGCGTTAACCAGCGACGGCGTATTCGGCATCGCGCGAATGATTTTGCGATCGTGGCCAAGGGCGCGCGCCAGCTGCTCAAGCGTAACGCCGGCGGCGATAGAGACCACCAGCGACTCTTTATTCAGGCTGGAGGCGATATCGCCCAGCACTTTGGTCATGATCCCCGGTTTAACCGCGCCGAAGACGATATCGGCAATCTGCGCCACTTCCTGGGCGCTGCTGGCGGCGTTGATGCCATACTGGTCGCGCAGAGCTGCAACCTTGTCCGGCGACGGGGTGTAGACCCAGATTTGTCCCGGCTGTACCTGACCGCTGGCGATCAGCCCGCCCAGAATGGCCTTACCCATATTGCCGCAGCCGATAAAGCCAATTTTCTTATCCATCACCATTCCCCTCTGCTTTTTTCGTTACGATCTGATTAGCTTACCATCCTGGCGCTTTCCTGGGGGAGAAAAGCAGGTAACATTGGCGTCACTTATTGCAGGTAACAGGAGCTGGCATGGCCATTTGGGTGGATGCGGACGCGTGTCCGAACGTGATTAAAGAGATTTTGTTCCGCGCGGCAGAGCGGACCCAGACTCCGCTGACGCTGGTGGCGAACCAGCCGCTGCGCGTGCCGCCGTCGCGTTTCATCCGCACCCTGCGGGTTGAGCAGGGTTTTGACGTGGCGGATAATGAAATCGTTCGCCAGTGCGCGGCGGGAGATTTAGTGATCACCGCCGACATCCCGCTGGCGGCGGAGGTGCTGGCGAAGGGCGGGGCGGCGCTGAATCCGCGCGGGGAACGTTACAGCGAGGCGACGATCCGCGAGCGGCTGACGATGCGGGATTTTATGGAGACATTACGGGCCAGCGGCGTTCAGACCGGCGGCCCGGATAGTTTATCGCAGCGCGATCGGCAACAGTTTGCCGCCGAGCTGGAGAAGTGGTTGCTGGCGGTTAAGCGTCGCCAGGGTTAAACCCAGCTATCGTCATCGCTGCCAAAATCATCGTCGCCAAAGCCGGCGTCGAAGTCGTCGTTCCAGGTATTGTCGGCAAGGAACTGATCGTCTCCCTGGCGGAACGGATCGTCACCTGCGGTGGTGTCCTGCGCGATGCTGTCCTGCGCGGAGGCGGCATCAGGCTGCGGCTTCTCTTCGATGATATTGACGATCTCCTGCGGGTGCGAGCCGCTGAACATATTGGTCAGCATATTGCCCAGCACCACGCCGCCTGCCACGCCAGCGGCCGTTTGCAGCGCGCCCGCCATAAAGCCGCCGCCGCGTGCGGCAGCCTGCGGGGCATAGTTCTGCTGCGGTGGTGGCGTATACTGCGGCTGAGCGCTGGCCTGCGGGCGACCATATTGCTCCGCGCCCGGGATAGGGTCAGAACCGCGTGACGAGCCGCCACCGCCAAACAGGCCAGAGAGGAAGCCGCCGCTGCTGGGCTTTGCCGCCTGCAGTTGGCTGACCTGACTCTCCAGCGCCTGGATGCGATCGTTAAGCTGTTTAATCGCGGCTTCCTGGATAAGAATGGTTTGCGCCATATAGTAGGGGGCCGCCGGCTGCGCGCTCACGTGTTGGGCAATCCGCTCCTCGGCGCTGGCATCGCGCGATGCGCTGTGCGCCTCAGCCTCTTTCAGCCGGGAAAACAGTCCATCAATAAGGCGTTGTTCTTCAGATTGCATGTTACATTCCTCTGTCACACTGTCGAATAGGCATCAGGGTGCTTCTGAAACATGATGTTGTAAATATGTTGCTTCGTAAAGCTATGCATAAATGTGTTACCGTTTACGCCAGCGGTGGATAAAAAATAACGCCAAGCGGAAAGTAAAGCTGGTTAAACACTAAATGCAATGATAAGTTTACATTAATAGCCCCTCTTCTCACCGTGGTAATGGGGTGTAAAGAAGTTGTGTAATTTTTTCTTTACGTATGCATTGCGGGACAGACAGCGATAATACGTGCTTTCGTTTTCATTTTTTTGCGACAGACGGAACCAGGGGGTCTTCGGTTATGACACAGCCTATCTTTCTTATTGGGCCACGCGGCTGCGGTAAAACCACCGTCGGCCATGCGCTGGCGCGAGCGCGGCATTTTCAGTTCTCCGATACCGATCATCGGCTACAGGCCCATGAGCAGCGGACGGTGGCTGAGATCGTGCAGGCGGAAGGGTGGGCGCGTTTTCGCGAACTGGAGACCCTGTCGCTGAAGGCCGTGACCCTGCCGAATACGGTAATCGCCACCGGCGGCGGTATTGTGCTGGCGGAAGGTAACCGTCAGTTTATGCGGGAGAATGGCGTGGTGATTTATCTGCAGGCCTCGGTGTCGGCGCTGATTGACCGTCTGGAAGCCTACCCGAAAGCCGAACAGCGGCCGACGCTGACCGGAAAACCGGTGCGCGAGGAAGTGGGCGAGGTGCTGGCGCAGCGCGAAGCGTTATACCGGGACGCTGCCCACCATATTGTGGATGCCACGGCCTCGCCGGATCGGGTGGTGGAGCAGATTATGTCCATGCTATGCAGCGCGACGGCAACCCCGGTAAGTTAAGAATTTACTTACATTAAGGCGGCGAGGGGCGCCTATACTTAATAGTTCTGCTACCAGAAGAAGGAAGAACTATGCCAAACAGGCCCCCATATCCGAGAGAAGCGCGCGTGGTTGCGGTAGAGAAAGGTCCTCAGGGTCAGACGGTGACCTGGTATCAGCTCCGTGCGGATTATCCTGAGCCTGATTCGCTTATCAGCGAACATCCTACCGAGCAGGAAGCCGTGGATGCCAAACGGCGTTATGAAGATCCTGACAAGTCGTAATCCCCTGAGCCCGAATTGCCCGCCATGCTGGCAATATCGGGCGTATCTCACATTTTTTATTTATCAGTCGTACTAATGAATATCTAACACACGGATTTTTCAGGCACGGCGCCGCCGCCCGGCAATCTTTACATTCAACCGCGGCGTGGAGCTGCTACGCTTCTCGACGGTTGATTTTTACTCACCAGGGGGGCGGATGCTGTGTGTGGAAAGCCTGTGTTGAAGCAGTGGTTGTGAAAAGGTACATGATATGAGTAGTGCAACGATGGCAATTTTGACCATCGGCGTTGTGCCGCTGGCGGGAGTATTGCCGCTCCTGACCGAACATATCAGGGAAGAACAGATCGCCCACATCAGCCTGCTGGGCGAGATGACGCCTGACGAGGTAATGGCCGAGTACGCCGTAGGTGACGGCGAGAAAGGACTCCTGACCTTGCTCAGTAATAACCAGTTGGTGATGGTGTCGCGACAGAAAATTGAGCGCGATGTCCGCAGCGCGATCGCGATGCTGGATCGACAACATTATGATGTGATCCTGCTGCTCAGTTCCGAACAGCTGACCGGTTTTACCACCCACCACGCGATCCTCCTCGAGCCGCAGCGGATCATCCCGCCGCTGGTGGCATCGATCGTCGATGGGCACCAGGTAGGGGTGATCGTGCCGGTGGAAGAGATCATGCCCATGCAGCGGCAAAAGTGGCTCTCGCTGGAAAAGTCGCCATACTACGCGCTGGCCAATCCGTTTACCGGCAGCGACAGCGAGCTATTAACCGCCGGCAAAACGCTGCTGGAGCAGGGCGCCGACGTGCTGGTCCTCGACTGTCTCGGTTACTATCAGCATCATCGCGATGTGTTACAAAAAGCCCTCGATGTTCCGGTTTTGCTGTCGAATGTGCTGGTTTCCCGACTGGCGGCAGAACTATTGGTCTAATGTGTTAATTTCGCGTGACAGGGGCAAGGAGCGCCCCCTATATTGAGCCTTTAACCGACGATCAGAAGGGCTTGTTTATGCTTCAAAGCAATGAATACTTTGACGGAAAAGTGAAATCCATTGGCTTCACCAGCAGCAGTACCGGTCGCGCCAGCGTTGGCGTGATGGCGGAAGGGGAATACACCTTTGGTACGGCGCAGCCGGAAGAGATGACGGTAGTCAGCGGGGCGCTGAATGTCCTGCTGCCGGGTGAGACTGAGTGGAAAGTTTACGCTGCCGGCGAAGTTTTCAATGTGCCAGGCAACAGCGAATTTCATCTGCAGGTGGCTGAGCCAACCTCTTATCTGTGCCGCTATCTGTAAGCCAGCGTGACGCCCGGCGTCTGCCGCCGGGTTGTTTTTTCCTTCCTGCCCGGCAGGAAGGAAAGCGGCGCTTAGCGCTGCGCTTCGCCGCCGAGCCCTTCCACCAGGCTTTGGATCAGGGCAGCCAGCTCGCCGGTCATTAAGATAAAGTCGGCGTCAAAGCGCTGGGCGAAATCTTCCCGATCGATATCTTCGTTTTGGTCGCGCAGTTCATCGCAGAACTTGAGGCGCTTAATTGACGCGTCGTCGCAGATCACAAACTGAATACGCTGCTGCCAGTCCAGCGCCAGCTTGGTGACGACCTTCCCGGCCTCAATGTGTACAGCGATTTCGTCGCTAACCAGATCCTGCTTCTTGGCGCGGATCACGCCGCCATCTTCCAGCATCGCTTTCAGCTCGGCTTCGTCCAGCAGCTGGAAGCCCTGCGCCACGGTGCCGGAGCGGACCCACTCGGTCAGCGTTAGCTCAATCGGATTCTCCAGGGTCAGCGGCACCACCGGCAGCGAGCCGAGGGTTTTACGCAGCAGGGCCAGAGTATCTTCCGCTTTCTTCGCGCTGGCGCAGTCGACCATGATCAGGCCGTTGACGGTGTCGATCCACATCATTGTCTGGCTGAAGCGGCTGAAGGCGCGCGGCAGTAGCGAGTGCAGCACTTCATCTTTCAGGGAATCTTTCTCGGTCTTCTTCAGCTTGCGCCCCTGATCGGCTTCCAGCTTCTGGATCTTTGCCTCCAGCGCCTGCTTAATCACCGGCGACGGCAGGATCTTCTCTTCTTTACGCGCGCAGATAATGATCTGGCCGTTTGCCGTATGCGTCAGCGCGTCGCTGTGCGATCCCATCGGCGACACCCAACCGGTTTTCGCCATATCCTGGCTGCCACAAGGGGTAAATGTCAGCTCGGCCAGCTGTTTTTCCATCTCCTCGGCGCGCAATTCGATATCGCGGCTGAGACGGTAAACCATTAAATTTTTGAACCACAGCATGATAATTTCCACGGCTTTGTCGTTAAATCAGGCGGGCATGATAGCGAATTGTCGCTATGCTTGCATTGTTAATCGGGGTGAGGAGCTGAGCGTGCGTATTGGTATTGATTTAGGTGGAACAAAAACCGAAGTGATAGCCCTGAGCGACCAGGGAGAGCAGCTGTTTCGCCACCGGTTACCCACGCCGCGGGAGGACTACCGGCAAACCATCGAGACCATCGCCACCCTGGTGGCGATGGCCGAGCAGGCGACCGGACAGCAGGGTACCGTGGGGATGGGCATTCCTGGCTCAATTTCGCCTTATACCGGGGTGGTGAAAAACGCCAACTCGACCTGGCTCAACGGCCAGCCCTTTGATAAGGACCTCAGCCTGCGCCTTGAGCGGGAAGTCCGGCTGGCTAACGATGCCAACTGTCTGGCGGTGTCGGAAGCGGTGGACGGCGCGGCGGCGGGGGCGCAAACGGTATTCGCGGTGATTATCGGCACCGGCTGCGGCGCCGGGGTGGCGCTCAACGGGCGGGCGCATATCGGCGGCAATGGTAACGCTGGCGAATGGGGACATAACCCATTGCCGTGGATGAACGACGATGAGCTGCGCTACCGTGCGGAAGTCCCTTGCTACTGCGGCAAACAGGGGTGTATCGAAACCTTTATCTCCGGCACCGGTTTCGCCACCGACTATCAGCGGCTGAGCGGCAAAGGGTTAACCGGCAGCGAGATTATGCGCCTGGTGGGAGAAGGTGACGAAAAGGCTGAACTGGCGCTGAGCCGCTATGAACAGCGGCTGGCGAAATCGCTGGCCCACGTGGTGAATATCCTCGACCCGGACGTTATCGTGCTGGGCGGCGGGATGAGCAACGTCGAACGGCTGTATCAGACGGTGCCGGACCTGGTGAAGCAGTGGGTCTTCGGCGGCGAGTGTGAAACGCCGATCCGCAAAGCGATGCACGGCGACTCCAGCGGGGTACGCGGCGCGGCCTGGCTGTGGCCGCTCCAGGGGACCTGAACCGCTTCCCCGCCCCCTAACCCTCTCCCTCGGGAGAGGGTTAGGGGGCGGGGACATCGCCATAATTCAGACCTCACTCCACCGCAAACGCTTTGTCCAGCCGGCTATAGCCCAGGCCGTTAATCTTCTTCACTTTGATCTGCACCGGAATGCGGTCTTTCATCGCCTCCACGTGGCTGATCACCCCGATAATCTTACCGCTGGCGTTAAGGGCATCCAGGGCGTCCAGCGCCGTGTCCAGCGTTTCGCTGTCGAGGGTGCCGAAGCCTTCATCAAGAAACAGGGAGTCAATCCGCGTCTTATGGCTCACCAGGTCTGACAGCGCCAGGGCCAGCGCCAGGCTGACGAGGAAACTTTCGCCGCCGGAGAGGGTGCGGGTGTCGCGCACGGCGTCGGCCTGCCAGGTATCGACAACCTCCAGCTCCAGCGCCTCGCTGGCCTTGCGCTGTAGCAGATAGCGGCCATGCAGGCGGTTGAGCTGCTGGTTTGCCAGCCAGACCAGATTATCCAGCGTCAGCCCCTGGGCGAATTTGCGGAACCGGTCGCCGGTGCTGGAGCCGATCAGCGAATTGAGATAGCCCCAGTCGTCCGCCAGCTGCGCCGCCTCTGCAATCTGCTGCCCCAGCGCCTGCTGCTGTTGACGGCTCTCTGCGTCCTGCCTGAGCTGCTGGCGGATCTCACCCTGGCGGGTAGTGTTATCCCGCAGCCGCTGGGCCAGGGCGTGCAGCTGGGTTTGCAGGGTGGGGACGTCAGCGTCCACCCCTTGCGGACGCAGCGCCAGGTGCGCCTCATGTTGCCGGGTCGCCTGCTCGCAGAGCGCGGCCGCCTGCTGAAGCTGCTGCTCCAGCGTCTGTTTTAACTGCGTCAGCCGCTGGGCGGTCTCGTCATCCAGCAGCGCGGCGAGGAACGCCTCCCGATCGCTAAAGCGGCTGGCGGCCAGGGCGGAGGTGAATTGCGCCTGCGACTGGTCCAGACGCGCCTTTTCCTGGGTTTCCTGCTGCTGCTGGGCGACAAGCTGGCTGTGCAGCGACAGGCATTCCTCGTGGATTTCGCGCCAGTTGTCCGGGATGGCCGACTCAGCTTCAACCTCTGTCTCGTCGCTGGTCGGCAGCGTCTCCAGCAGTGGCCGCAGAGCAGCGATTTGCTGCTGAATGGCATCATGTTGGGTCTGTTGCGCCTGCCACTGGGCAAATTCGCTTTCGCGAGCGTGCAGCCAGGCGGCTTCTGTCCCTTCTGCCGGCAGGCTCAGGGCTAGGGCCTGCAGGGCGCTTTCCAGTCCCTGGCGCGTGGCCGCCAGCTGCTGCTCGGCCTGGCGCTCCAGCGCCTGCTGATCGTTAAGCTGACTCTGCAACATCAGGCGCTGGCTGAGCTGATAGAGCTGCTGCTCGTAGCGCTCCTGCTCCTGCATCCAGTCGTTTATCTCTTGCGCAATATCCCGCGTGATGTGCAGAGAGGCGCAGGTCTCCTGCCACGCTTTAGTAAGCGCTTGCTCTTCCTCTGCGAGCCGCCCGGCCGCTTCGGTGTCACGCTGAAGCTGTTGCGTCAGGGCCTTGACCTGCCCGAGGATCAGCAGGCCTTCTTCTTTCAGCGCGGCGACCTCCTTTTCCAGCGCATCGCGGCGGCGCTGATTATCCGTGAGCGTCAACGAGGCGTATTGTTCAATCGCCGGGTGTTCACAGGCGCCGCACAGCGGACAGGGCTTTCCCGCCTCGAGCCGGTCGCGGTAGCTTTCCAGGTCTTTAATCGTTTCTTCCCGCTGGCAGAGCGCCTTCAGGTCGAGATAGTGCTGGTTTTTGTCTTTATATTGTTCCCGGCGCAGCGTCAGGGTAGCGTTAAGTTTTACCTGCTCCGCTTGCGCCTGCTGGACGCTGTCGGCGTTCTGGCGCAGACGCTTGCGCAGCAGCTGATGCTGTTCATGCAGGGAGAGCAGGCGCTGGCGCAGCGGCCGCGATTGGGTTTGCTGTTCTATCGCTGCGGCAACGTCATCCGCGCTCAGGGTGAGAGGGCTGGCTGGCAGCGTGGCCAGCTTCTGGCGTAGCGCGGCCAGGCGGGTGCTCTGAGCCGTTAGCTGTTGTTTATCCCGCGTCAGTTGCGAGAATTGCGCTCGCCAGCCGGCGATCTCCTGACCCCATAAGCGGAAACGCTCATGGGCGGCCAGCCACTGCGCCAGATCGGCCAGTTCAGCCTGACGCTGCTGCTGAGCGCGCAAGGCGCCCTGGCGGATGCGCGCGCGCAGCGCCGTGCTGGCAAGTAAGCGAGCATTTACTTCACTGATCCGCTGCCGGGTTTGCGCCAGGCCTGCCGTCTGCTCCTGCTGGCGCTCCCACAGGGGACGCAGTTGGGCGGCGGGCTGGGCCAGCTCAAGCTTCGCCAGCGCCGGGGCGGCGTCCGCCAGCGCCTGGCGGGCCTGCTGCTGCCGGGTGGCGGCCTGCTGCTGCTGCTGCGCCAGCTCGTCGCGGCGGGTCAGCCACTGAAGCTGCTGCTGCTGGCTCTGCTGCTGGGCCAGCAGGGCTTTTTCTTCGTCAGTAAGTACCTGCAAACTTTCCTGCAGCGCCTGCTGCTGGGCCTCCGTCAACAGGACGATGCCCGCCGCCTGGGCTTCGAACTTCTCCAGCGCGTGGCGAGCGGCTTTGTGCTGTTCGTAGACCATGGCTGAAATCTGGCCGTAGATTTCCGTGCCGGTCAGCTCCTCCAGCAGCTCCGCGCGATCGCTCGGCTTCGCGTTCAGGAAGGCGGCAAATTGCCCCTGGGAAAGCAGCATCGAGCGGGTGAAGCGACCATAGTCGAGGCCGGTAAGCGTCGCGGTTTGCTCCAGCTTGTCCGAGACTTTATCGGCGAGGATTTTGCCGTCAGCGCAGCGCGCCAGCTCGACGCGGGGCGCCTGCAGATTGCCATCCGGCTGGTTACGGGCCCGGTTCTGGCTCCAGAAAGCGCGGTAGGCGATGCCTTTTACTTCAAACTCGACTTCCGCCAGACACTCGGCGGTATCGCGGGTCATCAGGTCGTTTTGCGACTGGGAGACTTTATTCAGGCGCGGCGTTTCATGATAGAGCGCCAGGCAAATGGCGTCGAGCAGCGTGGTTTTCCCGGCCCCGGTGGCGCCGGTAATGGCGAACAGGCCATTGCTGGCGAACGGCTCGGCGGTAAAGTCTATCTTCCATTCCCCTTTCAGGGAGTTGAGGTTTTTCAGACGCAGACTGAGGATTTTCATACGTTTTCGTCCTCCGCGGTGAGCGTATGCACCGTATGGGCGAACAGCTCATGCAGCCGGGCGCGCTTCATATCGTCAATTTCGGTCAGCGCCAGCCGGCGCTCGAATACCTCCTCCACCTTCAGTTCACTGAGCGTCTCCCGCTGGGCGTTGAGCAGTATTTTCTCGCGCTGCTCGCGGCTGCGGCGCACCAGCAGCACTTCCACCGGCAGATCCTCCGTCAGCGCCTGAATATGCCGCTGAATATCGTGCAGATAGTCCTCGGTGGTGATTTCGATATCCAGCCACACCGGCGGGTCCTGCTCGACGCCGCGCCACTGCTCCAGCTGGGCGGTGATGGCGGCCAGATCGCCTTTGATTACCGCCAGAGGCTGGGTCACGGGCACCTCCAGGGTTTCCACGGCGCTAAGTCGCCCCTCGCTAAAGCTCACCAGATGCACCGATTTCGCTTTGCCGGTTTCATCGAAGCTCAGCGGCAGCGGCGAGCCGCTGTAGCGGATATGCTCGCAGCCGCCGACCATCTGCGCCCGGTGAATATGGCCCAGCGCAATGTAGTCGGCAGGGGGGAAGTGTTGCGCCGGAAAGGCATCCAGTGTGCCGATGTAAATGTCGCGGACGGCATCGCTTTTGCTGGCGCCGACGGTGGTCAGATGGCCGCTGGCAATGATGGGCAGCGGCCGATCGCCGCGCAGCGCGCAGGCCTGCTGATACTGCTCCTGATAATAGTCGCTGATGGCGTGCAGCAGCAGCTGCTGTTTTTCCCGACCGGAGTGACCGGCCTGGCTGGTCACCAGCTCGCGCGGGCGTAAAAACGGCACCGGACAGAAGATGGCGCCCGGCGTGCCGTCGCGCAGCGGCAGCTCAATCGGCGCGTAGCCGGCGTTCGCCACCACGGTGGTGTGTAAAAAGGCGAGGATATCGCGGGATTCATTGAGCATCGCCACCGAGTCGTGGTTGCCCGCCAGCACCACCAGGCGACAGCCGGTCTGCTGCAACTGGACGACGAAACGGTTATACAGTTCGCGGGCGTAGCTCGGCGGCGAGCCGGTATCAAAAATATCGCCAGCCACGATAATGGCGTCGACTTCATGCTCCTGCGCGCGGTCCAGTAGCCAGGTAAGAAAAGCGTCGTGTTCGGCCGCGCGGCTTTTGCTGTAAAAATTCTGGCCCAGGTGCCAGTCGGAGGTGTGAAGGAGGCGCATAAATCTTCCCTAGCGAAAAAAGCATGGGCGGCAGTATACCACTTGTTAGTGAGGGGTAAGTCCGCGTCGTGCTTCAAAATACCCGATCATCAGACGGTCATTTTTTTCATAAATCTGTCACAAAAGTGACGCATAATGACGCCGCACTTCTATACTGATGGCTAAAAAAAACAGGGTAAATAATGGCGAGAAGAATTCTGGTCGTTGAAGATGAAGCTCCAATCCGCGAAATGGTCTGCTTTGTTCTGGAGCAAAATGGCTTTCAGCCTGTCGAAGCGGAAGATTATGACAGCGCGGTGAATCAACTCAATGAACCCTGGCCTGATTTGATTCTCCTGGACTGGATGCTGCCGGGCGGTTCGGGGCTGCAGTTTATTAAACTGCTCAAGCGCGAGGCGATGACGCGGGATATTCCGGTAGTGATGCTGACCGCGCGTGGAGAAGAAGAGGATCGCGTTCGCGGCCTGGAGACCGGCGCGGATGACTACATCACCAAGCCTTTCTCTCCGAAAGAGCTGGTGGCGCGAATCAAAGCGGTGATGCGCCGTATTTCACCGATGGCGGTGGAAGAGGTGATCGAAATGCAGGGGCTGAGCCTCGACCCTTCATCGCACCGGGTAATGACCGGCGACAGTCCGCTGGATATGGGACCGACGGAATTTAAATTATTGCACTTCTTTATGACCCATCCGGAGCGGGTGTACAGCCGCGAACAGCTGCTGAACCACGTCTGGGGGACCAACGTTTATGTGGAAGACCGCACGGTGGACGTCCATATTCGCCGCCTGCGCAAAGCGCTGGAACACAGTGGCCATGATCGTATGGTGCAAACGGTTCGCGGCACGGGGTATCGTTTCTCCGCCCGTTTCTGAATTTTGACAGGAGTGTGACCCGTGCTGGAACGGCTGTCATGGAAAAGGCTGGCGCTGGAGCTCTTTTTAGCGTGTATTCCGGCCCTGATTCTGGGGGCGTTTGTGGGTCATCTGCCGTGGTTTTTACTGGCGGCAGTGACCGGTTTGCTGATCTGGCATTTCTGGAATTTGATGCGCCTGTCGTGGTGGCTGTGGGTGGACCGGAGCATGACTCCTCCGCCTGGCCGCGGCAGTTGGGAGCCGCTGCTGTATGGTCTGCACCAGATGCAGATGCGTAATAAAAAGCGTCGGCGCGAGCTGGGAAGCCTGATTAAACGCTTTCGCAGCGGGGCGGAATCGTTACCGGATGCGGTCGTCCTGACCACGGAAGAGGGGGCTATTTTCTGGTGTAATGGCCTGGCGCAGCAGATTCTAAACCTGCGCTGGCCGGACGACAGTGGCCAAAACATTCTTAACCTTCTGCGCTATCCTGAGTTCGCCAACTATCTGAAACAGCGCGATTTTTCAAAGCCGCTCAATCTGGTGCTGAATAACGCCCGTCATCTGGAAATTCGCGTGATGCCCTACAGCGACAAGCAGTGGCTGATGGTGGCGCGCGACGTGACGCAGATGCATCAGCTGGAAGGGGCGCGGCGGAACTTTTTCGCCAACGTCAGCCATGAGTTGCGCACCCCACTGACGGTGCTGCAGGGCTATCTGGAGATGATGCAGGAGCAGGTGCTGGAGGGGGCGACCCGAGAAAAAGCCCTGCACACCATGCGGGAGCAAACTCAGCGTATGGAAGGTCTGGTGAAGCAGCTGCTGACGCTGTCGCGTATTGAAGCCGCGCCGGCGCTGGCGATGAATGATCGCATCGACGTGCCGATGATGCTGCGGGTGGTGGAGCGCGAGGCGCAAACTCTCAGCCAGGAGAAACAGACGCTGATCTTCACCGTCGATGAGCAGCTCAAGGTGCTGGGTAATGAGGAGCAGCTGCGCAGCGCCATCTCCAACCTGGTCTATAACGCGGTGAACCACACCCCGCCGGGGACCGAAATTCGCGTCAGCTGGCAGCGAACCCCGCAGGGAGCGCTGTTCAGCGTCGAGGATAACGGGCCAGGCATTGCGCCGGAGCATATTCCCCGTCTGACCGAGCGTTTTTATCGGGTGGATAAAGCCCGTTCCCGGCAAACGGGGGGCAGTGGCCTGGGACTGGCGATCGTCAAACACGCGGTTAACCATCATGACAGCCGGCTGGAAATCGACAGCACGGTGGGCAAGGGAACCCGCTTTAGCTTCCTGCTCCCGGAACGATTAATTGCCAAAAATGACGCCTGATCGACGCGCTGTCAGTTTATCTTGCCAATGACCAGCTTCAGCTGGTCATTTTCATTGGCAGTCGTTTTTTCTCGCCTATTTAATGAGCGTGCGCTGCTTTTTTGTTCGCATGATAAGCCACGGGTTTTCTATCAATATGGTAAATGATTCTGGTGTGAAAGACATAACCAGCATAATCATCTGCTTTTGCGATCGTGCCTTGCTTTAAAACGTTATAAGCGTTTAAATTGCGCCTGCGCAGTCGATGACAGACTGCTTTTGCGTGGTAATACCAAAAACAATTCTTTCCCACGCCGCTTCGGGAGCATATCTCGCTGAGTTTACCGGCAATGGCCGCTGTATCGTCCCTGAGAGGGGAGCGCGGTATTTTTCCATTTTTTTACAACACCACATCCACAGGCAGTAATGAATTTATGACCCATCAGTTAAAATCTCGCGACATCATAGCGTTGGGCTTTATGACCTTCGCGTTGTTCGTTGGCGCAGGCAACATTATTTTCCCTCCGATGGTTGGTTTACAGGCGGGCGAGCACGTCTGGACGGCGGCGATCGGCTTCCTGATCACTGCGGTGGGTCTGCCGGTGCTGACGGTGGTGGCGCTGGCGAAAGTCGGCGGCGGCGTTGAAAGCCTGAGCACCCCGATTGGTAAAGTGGCCGGTATCCTGCTGGCGGTGGTGTGCTATCTCGCGGTAGGACCGCTGTTCGCGACGCCGCGTACCGCGACCGTCTCCTTTGAGGTCGGTATTGCGCCGCTGACCGGCGACGGCCCGCTGCCGCTGCTGATCTACAGCGTTATTTACTTCGCGCTGGTGATTCTGGTCTCCCTCTATCCGGGCAAACTGCTGGACACCGTGGGCAATTTCCTTGCGCCGCTGAAAATTATCGCCCTGATTGTGCTGGCGGTCGCCGCCATCATCTGGCCAGCGGGCCCGATCAGCGACGCGCTGGAAGCGTATCGTACGGCGCCATTCTCCAATGGCTTCGTCAACGGCTACCTGACCATGGATACCCTCGGCGCGATGGTGTTCGGCATCGTGATTGTTAATGCCGCTCGCTCACGCGGCGTCAGCGAAGCGCGTCTGTTGACCCGCTATACCGTCTGGGCTGGTCTGATGGCGGGCGTCGGCCTGACCCTGCTGTATCTGGCGCTGTTCCGTCTGGGCTCTGACAGCGCTACTCTCGTGGATCAGTCCGCCAACGGCGCGGCGATCCTCCATGCCTACGTGCAGCACACCTTCGGCGGGGCGGGCAGTTTCCTGCTGGCGGCGCTGATCTTCATCGCTTGCCTGGTGACGGCGGTGGGCCTGACCTGCGCCTGCGCTGAGTTCTTTGCCCAGTATCTGCCGTTCTCCTATCGCACGCTGGTCTTTGTTCTCGGCCTGTTCTCCATGGCGGTCTCCAATTTGGGCCTTAGCCATCTGATCCAGGTATCGATTCCGGTGCTGACCGCTATCTATCCGCCGTGTATCGCACTGGTTGTATTAAGCTTTACCCGCAGTTGGTGGCATAATTCGTCCCGCGTTATCGCGCCGGCCATGTTTATCAGCCTGATGTTTGGTATCATTGACGGGATTAAGTCATCGGCATTTGCCGCGATTCTGCCGGACTGGACCGCGCGTCTGCCGCTGGCGGAGCAGGGCCTGGCCTGGCTGATGCCCACCGCCGTGATGACCATTCTCGCGGTGATCTGGGATCGCGCAGTCGGACGTCAGGTGACTTCCAGCGCGCATTAACCGGCGGTGAGGACAAGCGTTTAACCACGGGACTTCGGGTTCCGTGGTTTTTTATTTTTTGTGTTAAACGGCATTGAAAAACCACGATGGAAAGTAGTAACAAGCTTAAGCGCGGGCTAAGCACCCGGCACATTCGCTTTATGGCCCTGGGTTCCGCCATCGGCACCGGGCTTTTTTACGGCTCGGCCGACGCCATTAAAATGGCCGGACCCAGCGTACTGTTGGCCTACATTATCGGCGGCGTCGCGGCATATATCATTATGCGGGCGCTCGGTGAGATGTCGGTGCATAACCCTGCCGCCAGCTCATTCTCCCGCTATGCCCAGGAAAACCTCGGCGGACTGGCGGGCTATATCACCGGCTGGACCTACTGCTTTGAAATCCTGATCGTCGCCATCGCCGACGTTACCGCCTTCGGCATCTACATGGGCGTCTGGTTCCCGACGGTGCCGCACTGGATCTGGGTGCTCAGCGTGGTGCTGATCATCTGCGCCGTCAACCTGATGAGCGTCAAGGTGTTTGGCGAGCTGGAGTTCTGGTTCTCGTTCTTCAAAGTGGCCACCATTATCATCATGATCCTCGCCGGGTTCGGCATCATTATCTGGGGGATCGGCAACGGCGGCCAGCCGACGGGGATTCATAACCTGTGGAGCAACGGCGGCTTCTTCAGCAACGGCTGGCTGGGAATGGTTATGTCGCTGCAGATGGTGATGTTCGCTTACGGCGGCATCGAAATCATCGGCATTACCGCCGGTGAGGCGAAGGACCCGGAGAAATCCATTCCGCGCGCAATCAACTCGGTGCCGATGCGCATTCTGGTGTTCTACGTCGGCACGCTGTTCGTCATTATGTCCATCTACCCGTGGAATCAGGTGGGAACCGACGGCAGCCCCTTCGTCCTGACCTTCCAGCATCTGGGCATTACCTTCGCGGCCAGTATTCTTAACTTCGTGGTCCTGACGGCTTCGCTGTCGGCGATTAACTCCGACGTGTTCGGCGTGGGCCGTATGCTGCACGGCATGGCTGAGCAGGGCAGCGCGCCGAAGGTGTTCGCTAAAACGTCGCGTCGCGGTATTCCGTGGGTGACGGTGATGGTGATGACCATTGCGCTGCTGTTTGCGGTATACCTAAATTACATCATGCCGGAGAACGTTTTCCTGGTGATCGCCTCCCTGGCCACCTTCGCCACGGTGTGGGTGTGGATTATGATCCTGCTGTCACAGATAGCCTTCCGCCGCCGTCTGTCGCCCGAAGAGGTTAAGGCGCTGAAATTCAAAGTCCCTGGCGGGGTGGTGACCACGGTGATCGGCCTGCTGTTCCTGGCCTTTATTATCGCCCTTATCGGCTATCATCCGGACACCCGCATCTCGCTGTACGTCGGTATGGCGTGGATTGCGCTGTTGCTGCTCGGCTGGGTCTTTAAGACCCGCCGTGAGCGCCGCCTGGCGCAGGCTCAGTAATCGACATCGCCCCGGTCAGCATCGCGCGGCCGGGGCGGCTTGCGGTCCCGCGTCCTCCCCCGTTATCCTCCCCCAAAAAGTTCTGAGATGATGAGTTCTGCGCCCGGCGGCTATGGCAAGGTGTGCCCATTCTGCACAATGAGGATTCACGATGTTGAAGGCATGGCACCTTCCGGTTGCACCCTTTATCAAGGTGCAACAGGACCGACTGTTTATTACTCTGTGGTTAAGCGGTGAGTCGCTGCCGCAGCGGATCACGCTGCGCGCGGAAGAGGATAACGAAGAGCTGTCGCTGCCGATGCAGCGGCTCCGCCAGGCGCCGCAGCCAGGCGTGGTGGCATGGCGCGGCGAAATCTCTCTCGCCAGCGGCCAGCCGCGCCGCCGCTACAGCTTTAAGCTGCTGTGGGCCGACCATCAGCGCTGGTTTACGCCACAAGGCTTCACCCGATTCCCGCCGGCCCGACTGGAGCAGTTCGCCATTGACCTGCCGGACGCCGGCCCGCAGTGGGTGGCCGATCAGGTGTTCTATCAAATTTTCCCCGATCGCTTTGCCCGCAGCGCCGCGCGTGACGCCGACCAGGATGCGGTCTATTACCATCACGCGGCGGGACGGGAGATTGTGCGCAAGGCGTGGGACGACCCGCTTACCGGCGAGGCGGGCGGGTCGACGTTCTACGGCGGGGATCTCGACGGCATCAGCGAAAAACTTCCCTACCTGAAGCAGCTCGGCGTAACCGCTCTGTATCTGAATCCGGTTTTCGCCGCCCCCAGCGTGCATAAATACGATACCGAGGATTATCGGCGCGTCGATCCGCAGTTTGGCGGCGACGCGGCGCTGCTCCGGCTGCGCCACAACACCCAGCGGGCGGGAATGCGCATGATCCTCGACGGCGTGTTCAACCATACCGGCGATTCCCATCCCTGGTTCGACCGTCACCAGCAGGGCAGCGGCGGCGCCGGCCACGATCCGGACTCCCCGTGGCGCGACTGGTTTACCTTCTCAGAGGAGGGGCAGGCGCACAACTGGCTGGGCTATGCCAGTCTGCCGAAGCTCGACTATCGGTCGACCAGCCTGGTCAACGAGATCTATGCCGGTGAAGACAGTATCGTACGCCACTGGCTGAAGGCGCCATGGAGCATGGACGGCTGGCGTCTTGACGTGGTGCATATGCTGGGCGAAGGCGGCGGGGCGCGGAATAACCTGCAGCATATCGCCGGCATTACCCAGGCAGCGAAGCAAGCGCAGCCGGAAGCTTTTGTCTTTGGCGAACATTTTGGCGACGCGCGCCAGTGGCTGCAGGCGGATGCCGAAGACGCGGCGATGAACTATCGTGGCTTCACCTTCCCGATCTGGGGATTCCTCGCCAATACCGATATCTCTTACGATCCGCAGAAAATAGACGCCCAGACCTGTATGGCGTGGATGGATAATTATCGCGCCGGGCTGTCGCATCAGCAGCAGCTGCGGATGTTCAACCAGCTCGACAGCCATGATACGGCGCGTTTTAAATCTCTTCTTGGCAAAGACGTAGCGCGCCTGCCGCTGGCGGTGGTGTGGCTGTTCAGCTGGCCGGGGGTACCGTGCATCTACTATGGCGACGAGGTGGGCGTGGATGGCAATAACGATCCGTTCTGCCGCAAACCGTTCCCGTGGGATCCGGCGCTGCAGGATACCCAGCTGCTGGCGTTGTATCAGCGGATGGCGAAACTGCGTAAGGCCCACCAGGCGCTGCGCTACGGCGGCTGTCAGGTGATTTACGCCGAGGATAACGTGGTGGTGTTTGTCCGCGTCTACAAACAGCAGCGGGTGCTGGTGGTGATTAACCGCGGGGAAGCCTGCGAGGTGGTTATCGAAGATTCCCCGCTGCTGAACGTGGCCGGGTGGACGCTGCAGGAGGGCGCCGGCGCCTTCCAGGACGGGGTGCTGACCCTCCCGGCCATCTCCGCCAACGTCTGGTCCGGCCGTTAATGGTAGAGCTGGCTCAGCAGGTCGCCGCGGAGGAGCGCCTCCCGCCACCAGCGCTGAGCCAGCCCATCATTCCCGCTGCGCCAGGCCATATAGGTAATATCCTTTTCCCGCCAGCAGGCGACGCTTTTCTCCACCAGACTGCCTTTTACCAGCCACGGGCGAGCGATATGGCGCGGCAGAAAGCCGCAGCCCAGCCCGGCGCACAATAGTTCGACTTTACTGGCGAAATCATCGACGCCGATTTGCGGCTGCTCGTCGAGGAGATTGCTGTTGAGCGGATGGCAATAGCGGGCGCTGTCGCGGATCACGATGGCCCGATGCTGGCTGAGCTGTTTATTGGCCAGTGGCTCCTTCGCCTGAGCCAGCGGGTGATGGGGGGCGACGACGAAGATGTTATCCAACGCGCCGAGGGTTTGCCATGACCACTCCGCGGATGTGGGCGGCTCATTGATGGCGCCGAGGATAATATCCGCCCCATGATGGGTCAGCTCTTCCCACGAACCGGCGAGGGTGTGATGGCTGAAGTTCAGTCGCGTCTGTGGGTTTTGCGCGTAAAACTCGGCGATCAGCGGCAGCAGGGCCGAAAAGGGAAATGAGGCGTCAAGGGCGATGGCTAGCTCTCGCTCCCAGCCCGCGCTCAGCTGCTGGGCCTGCTTTTCCAGATCTCTGGCGGCACTTAAAAGCTGTCGCCCCTTCTCCAGCATCAGCCGCCCGGTATCGGTAAATTTTGCCCGATGGCCGGAACGATCCAACAGCACGATGTTCAGATCGCTCTCCAGTTTCTGGATCATATAGCTCAGAGCGGCGGGGGTTTTATACAGCGACTCCGCGGCGGTGGCGAAGGATCCGTGGCGGTCAAGGGCATCAAGGATCATCAAAACATCAAAGTTTACGCGCATATGAAGCTATCCATTAATTTGTTTTCTCTGTTGTACCTAAGCGCAATAATCAAAGCCAGTGAATAAATCAGAACAGTTTGGCGTAAAAATTTGATTAAAACAGGCGTGAATAAATCCTGGTCGCGGCAAAAAATATAAACCATAAAAAATCCTTAATAACTTGTTAGAAATAACTGGCTATACTCACCATGCTTTATCAGTCAGGATCCACACGACGCATTAATCATCATGTCATCTTTTTAACTAATTGATTAAGAAGGTATTTAATGTCTATTCGTGAACTGCTCGATCCCACTAATTCCGCGCTTATCTTTATTGACCATCAGCCGCAAATGTCCTTTGGCGTGGCGAATATCGATCGCCAGACCCTGAAAAATAACACCGTGGCGCTGGCAAAAGCGGGCAAAATTTTTAATGTACCGGTGATTTATACCTCCGTAGAGACCAAAAGCTTTAGCGGCTATATCTGGCCGGAATTATTGGCCGTGCATCCTGACGTCAAGCCGATTGAACGTACCTCCATGAACTCCTGGGAAGACGATGCGTTTGTGGCAGCGGTGAAAGCGACCGGCCGTAAAAAGCTGGTGATCTCCGCTCTGTGGACCGAAGTCTGCCTGACCTTCCCGGCGTTGATGGCGCTGGAGGCGGGCTACGAGGTCTATGTAGTGACGGATACCTCCGGCGGCACCTCTGTCGACGCCCATGAGCGGTCTATTGACCGGATGGTGCAGGCGGGGGCGGTGCCGGTGACCTGGCAGCAGGTGCTGCTGGAGTACCAGCGCGACTGGTCGCGCAAAGCGACCTACGATGCGGTAATGGACCTGGTGCGCGAACACAGCGGCGCCTACGGGATGGGCGTCGATTACGCTTATACCATGGTGCATGGCGCGCCGGAGCGTAAAGCGTAAATCACTCCATCCTTCAGGCTGCTGCGTTGTTGGCTGCGTTTGTCCGTCCCCAGCTACTGAATTTATTCAAGTTCACGGGGACGTGCCCGCCTGCCGCTTCAACGCAGCATGAAGGATGTTGTGTCAGATCATTTATGGAGAGTGGCAGGAGAAAACCGGCCATTTCCCTGAAGCAAGGAACTCGTCATGGCGCAGCAAAAATCGGTGACCCTGGTTATCAGCCATCTGCTCGATCCGCAACACAGCCAGCGCTACGAAGAGTGGCTCGGTAAAATTATGCCCATTGCGGCAGAATTTCCCGGCCATCTTGGGGCGAATGTGATCCGGCCCGCCGCAGGGCAGAATCTGTGGAGCGTCATAATCCGCTTCGATACCCTGGAGCACCTCTACGCCTGGACGCAGTCGGAAACCCGTCGGCAACTGGTGGCTGAGATTGCCCCACTGCTGACGGAAGGCGATCGGACTGAGGTGCGGACTGAACCGGCCTTCTGGTTTACCCCGCCGACGGTGAACGTACGCCAGCCGCGGCGCTGGAAACAGTTTCTGATCACCCTGCTGGTGATTTTCCCCAGCACCAACCTGGTGCCTGCGGTGACCGGCATGCTGCTGCCGTCGCTTAAGGGGAGCCTGCTGCTGCACCTCATCAATGATGCCTGCGTGGTTGCGCTGGTGGTCTGGTTCTGGATGCCCATCGTGACCCGCCTGTTTGCTGGCTGGTTGAAGAAAAACTGAGTCAGCCTCCTCAAGGAGTGCGTTATGTCGCAAACTGCCACACTGATTCTGACCCACGGTCAGATTCATACCCTCGATCGTGCGAATCCCCTGGCGGAAGCCGTGGCCATCGCCGACGGAAAAATTGTTGCCACCGGAAGTCACGATCGGATCATGAGCTTTGCCGCCGAGGGGACGCAAATCGTCGATCTCAAAGGGCATACGGTGATCCCGGGCCTCAACGATTCTCACCTGCACCTGATCCGCGGTGGGTTGAACTACAACCTTGAGCTCCGCTGGGAGGGCGTCCCCTCGCTGGCGGATGCCCTGCGAATGCTGAAGGATCAGGCGGATCGCACGCCGTCCCCGCAGTGGGTGCGGGTGGTCGGCGGCTGGAGCGAATTTCAGTTCGCCGAGCGGCGGATGCCGACCCTGGAAGAGCTGAACGAGGCGGCGCCTGATACGCCGGTGTTTGTGCTCCATCTCTACGATCGCGCGCTGTTGAACCGTGCGGCGCTGAAAGCCGTGGGATATACCAAAGAGACGCCGGATCCGGCGGGCGGCGAGATCGTCCGCGATAGCCACGGCAACCCGACCGGGATGCTGATCGCCAAACCGAACGCCATGATCCTTTACGCTACGCTGGCCAAGGGGCCGAAGCTGCCGCTGGATCTGCAGGTGAACTCCACCCGTCAATTTATGCGCGAGCTGAACCGACTGGGGCTGACCAGCGCCATAGACGCCGGCGGCGGCTTCCAGAACTATCCGGAAGATTACGAAATTATCGAACAGCTGCACGCGAAAGATCAGATGACCGTGCGCATCGCCTACAACCTGTTTACTCAGCGGCCGAAGCAGGAGCTGGAGGATTTCGAACGCTGGACCGACATGCTGAAGCCGGGGCAGGGGACTGACTTCTATCGCGCCAACGGCGCCGGCGAGATGCTGGTATTTTCGGCGGCGGATTTTGAAGATTTCCTGCAGCCGCGGCCGGATCTGCCGCAAGGCATGGAGGATGAGCTGGAGCGGGTGGTACGCCATCTGGTGGAGCATCGCTGGCCGTTCCGCCTGCATGCCACCTACGATGAGTCCATCAGCCGGATGCTGGACGTGTTTGAGAAGGTGAACCGCGATATCCCGTTTAATGGCCTGCACTGGTTCTTCGATCATGCCGAGACCATTACCGAGCGTAACATTGAGCGGGTGAAGGCGCTGGGGGGCGGTATTGCGGTGCAGCATCGGATGGCCTTCCAGGGCGAATATTTTGTCGATCGCTACGGCAAAGAGGCGGTGAAACATACCCCGCCGGTAGCAAAGATGCTGGCGCTGGACGTGCCGGTGGGGCTGGGCACCGATGCGACCCGCGTCGCCAGCTATAACCCGTGGACCGCGCTGTACTGGCTGGTCTCCGGGCGCACCGTTGGCGGGATGGCGATGTATGACGACGCCAACCGCCTGCCGCGCGATGTCGCGCTGGAGCTGTGGACGGCGGGCAGCGCCTGGTTCTCCAGCGAGCAGGGCAAGAAAGGCCGTCTGGCCGCCGGTCAGCTTGCCGATCTGGTGGTGCTGTCGAAAGACTACTTCAGCGTCGCGGAAGAGGAGATCAAAGGCATTGAGTCGGTGCTGACGGTGGTTGACGGCAAAGTGGTGTACGCCGCCGGTCACTTCTCGCCGCTGGCGCCGCCGCCTATTCCGGTGCTGCCGGAGTGGTCGCCGGTGGTGAAGGTCCCGGGCCATTACCGTTCCGCTCCGCCGGCGACGGCTAAAATCGGCGCCATGGTGCAGATGCACCAGTGCTGCGGTAGCTGTGGCGTCCACGGCCATCAGCATGATATTGCGCGTAAGTCGTCGATTCCGGTCTCTGACGAGCAGGCCTTCTGGGGCGTGCTGGGCTGTTCCTGCTTTGCCTTTTGATACCTGACGCCACCGCCCCGGCAGCGTCGGGGCGGTGGTTTCAGCCGCAGGCCCGGTGTCAATAGCGCTGCTCTGAGCCAAAGAGCGCCATGCGGCGGGCAATCATCTCGCGTACCGGCTGCAGTCCCTGGGCGATGACTTTCCGCGGATCGTTCACATCGTGTCCGGTGTCGGCGGCGAAAATTGCTTTCACCTGTTGGCACCAGGCGTACATATTTTCGGTATTAACGTTAATCTTGGCGGTGCCGCAGGCAATCGCCCGGCGCATATCCTCATCGGCAATACCGGTGCCGCCATGCAGCACCAGCGGAACCTTCACCTGCTCGGCAATGGCTTTCATCTCGGTAAATCCCAGTCGGGCTTTACCTTTATACAGACCATGGGTGGAGCCCAGCGCGGCGGCGAGGCAATCCACCTGGGTTTCTGTCACCAGGGTGTAGCACTCCTGGGGATCGGCGTAGATGACTTCGGAATTGACAATGCCGTCTTCACTGCCGGCGATGGTCCCCAGTTCGGCCTCCACAGAGATACCTTTGCTGTGGGCCAGCGTCACCAGGTGGCGGGTAATGGCCAGGTTTTCCCTGAACGGCAGATGCGAGCCATCAAACATAATGGAACTGAAGCCGGCGGCGATCGCCGCTTCGCAGGCCTCCCGGGAGGTGCCATGATCCAGATGCAGCGCCACCGGAACATCAATATGCAAATACTCCATGGCGTTAACCACAATGTCATGAATACATTTTAACCCGAGCATATGCTTAACCGTGCCGCCGGACACCCCCAAAATAACCGGTGAGCGGCACTGCTGGGCGGTGCTTAATACGGCGCCGACCCATTCCAGATTATTAATGTTGAACTGACCGACGGCGTAGCCGTCCCGCAGGGCATGCTGAAGCATGTCCTTCATCGACACTAACATATTCACCTCTTGATATTTATTAAATGCAGTTATTCTTCAAAATATTGCGTTAAGTTTCTCTCGTAGCTATTTAACGAGTGGTGGACGACCGCCAGGTCAGGCATCGATTCCCGAACCCCTTTTTTCTCAATAGAAATGGCGGCGGTCAGGCTGGCAAATAAAATAATGTTATCGATATGCCATGAGTAATGGACGCCATAGGTGAAGGCGCCGTGAAATACATCCCCGGCGCCGGTGGTATCAACGGCATTGCACAGCCAGGACGGGACGATCTGCAGCATACCGCTTTTTAAAAAAGCGCAGCCTTTTTCGCCAAGGGTAATAAATGCTTCACCGCGGCAAATTTTATTCAACTCAATCAGGGCCGCTTTAATTTCTGCTTCGGTGCTCAGCGAGCGATAGCTCATATAATCGCGGGCGAAATGTTCGCTCACTACAAAATAGTCAGTCCAGGCCGCCAGTTTAATATTGCTGGCGCGCAGTGACCCGCCGTCCATCACGACCCTGGCGTTGGGCAGTTTCTTAATTAAATATTCACTGATTTCCGCCTCATGGCCGTCAATTAAAATGGTAACCGGCTCCTCGCTGGCAATCAGTCGCTCGGCGAGGTCGTCCAGTTTGAGCTTTTGCTCGTAGGTCAGGGAAGGCGGCGTTTGCATCTTGCGGGTAATAATCGTCCGCGAACCCGTTAAGCGATTGACCAGCACCGAGGCCAGCGGGGTGATCATGTCATCGGAGAAAACCACCTGGCTGGTATCCACCCCCGCCTCGGCAAACTCATCGATAATGCGCTGACCGTAAAGGTCCTGCTGCAGATGACCAATGTAATAAACCTCCTCGCCCCATAATCCCAGCAGCCAGGCCGCATTGGCCGCCGGACCGCCGCCGCTTTCAATAAAATCATGACAAAAGTTTTTGGTATTCTCCTGGGGCCATTCATTGAGAAAGAAAAACTGATCGAAACAAGCAAATCCAATGGACAAAATAGCCATAACCACTCCTGATTATTTGTCAGCGGCGGAAAGCGTGGCCCTCCCGCCGGGAAAAATGACCTCGCTTATTCATTTTTCTGCTTCGCCGTAAGCTCCTCATAGCTGAGCGTGTTGCCCACCACCTGGACGTGACGGAAGCAGAAAGGCGCCAGCAGCGCGACGAGCAGCGCCAGACAAATCAGATAGATAGTGATCTGACCAAACTGGGTGAACGCATTCCCGATAATGATGCCCCATACCGCGAAGTCGAAATCGGCGAAGGTGCTGTTTTCAAACCCGAGGTTGCCGAGCGCCGGCAGCAGCATCGCCGGCAGGAAGGCCAGGAAGATCCCGCCGATAAAGGAGGCGATGATACATCCGCGCTTACCGCCCAGTTTGTCGGCGAAGACGCCGGACGTGCCGCCGCAGAAGAAGTGCGGCACCATGCCGGGAATAATCAGCGCCATGCCCAGCCCGCCGAGCAAGAGCATCCCGACCAGCCCGCCCACAAAGGAACTGATGAATCCCACTACCACCGCGGTGGGGCTAAAGGTGAAGAACACCGCGCAGTCAACGGCCGGGATGGAATCCGGGATCAGCTTCTGGCTGATGCCCTGGAACGCCGGCACCAGATCGCCGAGGATCAGCCGCACGCCGTTATAGACAATGGCTACGCCAACGGCGAACTGCAGACCGGTCAGCACCGAGAAGATCAGCATGTTTTGGTCGGTGATGGTGCTCAGGTACGCCGACCCGGCGACAGCGCTGCAGACAAAGTAGATAACAAACATCACGATACCGGTGGTGACCGTGGTATCGCGCAGAAAGCCCCACTTTTCTGAAATTTCGGTATCGGCGAAGGAATTTGCCGGATTGCCGGTCCGGCTGGCGATCCATGCCGAGAGGTAGTAGCCGAGAGAGCCGAAATGGCCCATGGCGATCCCGCCGTCTTCGGTTACCTGCCTGGTGTAACGCTGACCGATGGCCGGGGAGATGGCCGACCATGAGCCCAACAGGAATCCACCGATCAGGATCAACATCCAGCCCTGGAACTCCGCCGCCTGCAGAACGGCGGAGAACAGGCAGGCGAGAAAGAACGAATGATGGCCGGTCAGAAAGATATATTTATACTTGGTACAGCGGGCGATAATCAGATTGAAAATAAAGCCTAACAGTAAAATACTCATGGTTTCCACGCCCAGCATTTTCTGGGCGACGGAGACAATGGCTTCATTGTTCGGAATAACGCCGCGGATATTAAATCCGGCCTCGATAATACCGCCCAGCGGATTGAGATTGGCAACGATAACGCCTGCCCCAGCGCTCAACATCAAATAGCCTAAAATCGGCTTTAATGTGCCGGTAAGCAGTTTGTTACCGGGGGAGCGCAGCGCCACTAAACCAACAAAGGCGATAAGCCCCATTAAAAAGGCGGGTTGACTGAATATTTCCGTTAAGAAACTAAGAATAGCCTGCATGGTCGTTCCCTCTATGCTGATTAAGAGTGAGTCGCAGCAATTTTCATCAGCGCGTCGGTAATATCCTCGGCGATCTTCGCTTTATGGACGTAGCTGCGAATGATGGCGACATGACAGTGGGCCGGAAATTGATTTGCCAGTTCTTTGATCGTGACGTAAAGGTCGGCTTTTTCCCCGACGGCGTTAGCAAAATCGACCGAGGCGACGTCCGCTTTGATGCCTAATTCGTCACAAATCTTTTTCACATTATTCGCAGCCATCAATGAGCTGCCAATACCGTTACCACAAACCGTTCTGATAACTAACATAATGACTACTCCATTTGTTTTTGAATGAAATGTAAGACTGAATTAACGTCATTTTCCTGCTGAAGAAAGGTCACAATATCTGACTCGATCAGCGAGGCTATCAGTTGGATCATTTTGATATGACTGTCAGCATCGGCGCCGGCGATCGCGATGACCACGGAAACCGGATCGAACTCATCGTGGCCGAAGGAGATTGGCGTGGCGGTGGTGACAAGTGAGAACCCGGTCTGTAATGCCCCTTTTTCCGGCCGGGCATGCGGCATGGCAATCCCGTCATCTATCACGATGGCGGCGCCAAAATCTTCATATACCGTCAGCATCTCGTTGACATATTCGGCGCTGCAAATCTGGCGCCTGGCAAGTAATGAACCCGCCAGTTCGATGGCCTCTTCCGCACGGGAAATATTCTGCTTAAGGGCGATTAACGACGGGTCAAAAATAATTTCCATCCTCAGCTCCTGAACGTATTCCTGTTCCTGAGTTAAATCATGACCAAATACATTGATGAAAATGATGGATGAGATCACATCCGCGGTTTTAAATATTGATGGGGATCACATCGACGGCAAAGTACCGGCAGAAAACGATATAAATAATTTATATGTTTTTCAGTCTGTTATGAAGGCTTTGTATTTTGACGCTGAAATTTGCCAGAGAAAAAGTGAGAGGTAAAGCGAATTTTTTCGCCAGAAGTTTATCTCTGGTCACAAATATCGGCGGGTCATTTTCTTAAATTTTGACGCCGCTAACAAAAAAGGCCCGCCTGAGCGAGCCTTTTATTAAAACGCGTGCCGATTACAGGCTGGAAACGTTTTCGGTCAGGTATTTTGCAACGCCTTCCGGAGAGGCGGCCATACCTTCTTTTCCTTTTTCCCACTGCGCCGGGCAGACTTCGCCGTGCTCTTCGTGGAACTGCAGGGCGTCTACCATACGCAGCATTTCGTCGATGTTACGGCCCAGCGGCAGGTCGTTAACCACCTGATGACGAACGATGCCGTTGGCGTCGATCAGGAAGGAGCCGCGCAGCGCTACGCCTTCGTCCGGATGCTCAATACCGTAAGCTTTCTGGATTTCACGTTTGATGTCAGCAACCATCGCGTATTTAACCGGGCCGATACCGCCCTGGTCTACCGGGGTGTTACGCCATGCGTTGTGCACGAACTCGGAGTCGAAGGAAACGCCAACCACTTCCACGCCGCGTTTCTGGAATTCTTCGTAACGTTTGTCGAACGCGATCAGCTCAGACGGGCACACGAAGGTGAAGTCCATCGGCCAGAAGAACAGAACGGTAGGTTTACCGTTGGTGTGCTGTTTGAAATTGAATTTCTCAACGATCTCACCATTACCCAGCACAGCGGCTGCAGTAAAATCCGGCGCTTGACGAGTGACCAGAACCATTTGATTCTCCTGTAATTACTAAGGTTATTTGGAACGCAACGCGGGCAAGTATAGAGCCTGCCCGGCAATAACACAAAGAGGCGCTAACAATCGTTCAGCCAGTTTTTACCTATCAATGACGTGGCTATTACAGCTGTTTGTTTTCTGCCTGGCGCATCATCTGCGGATAAAAGCGCCAGAACTGCGTCTCCAGACGGTCGTAATGGGTATCCAGATCCTGCCAGGAGTCGCGTAGCGCCTCGAGACGTGGACGGCGGCTGGCCATGCCGTTCAGCACGCGCTGAATAAAATCCATTTCCCGATAGCGCTCCAGCCAGCGCTCCGACCACAGATATTGATTGAGATTGACGAAGCGGGGCGGCGAGTCGGGCAGGATGGGGACGATCTGCCGCTCGGCGTAGCGTACGAACTCGTCCAGCGGCAGGTCAGGGGAGAGCTGCGTCCAGTGCTGGGACAGGAAATGATCCCACATGACGTCGAGGGTGATGGGGGCGACGCGGCGGGTCTGCGGGCGAAACCACTCCCGCGCCTCTTTGACTTCCGCCAGGTTGTCAGTCATCACGTCAATCCGGCGATGCATATAGATGCCGTCGATGATCTCCGCCGGATAGTCGCCCTGCGGGTTGCCGCGCACGAAGTCGGCCATCAGGTTGCCGGGCAGCGAACTGTCGGCGAGATGGGCCAGGTGCAGGTGGGCGAGAAAATTCATAAAACGACATCCTTTAAATACGAGCGGGCAGGTGGAAACACCGATGTTGCGCTGAACGCCGCCTCGGTGGCCGAATGGCATGCTGTCTTGCCGCGCGCGGCACCTTTGCCACCGGTAAGGCATTCGGTTGCCGCATGGCGGCATTCGGAATGATTTGGAATATAGATTATGTCATTCATCCGGAGGGGTAAAGGTTGCAGCCAGACCGCCCCGGCACTAGACTACCCGCCTCTTTATTCAGTCTGAGTTACCGTCATGCGCGTTACCGATTTTGCTTTTGAACTACCCGAATCTCTGATCGCCCACTATCCGATGCCTGAGCGCAGTAGCTGTCGCTTGCTCTCCCTGGACGGGCCGACGGGCGCGCTGACGCATGGCACCTTCACCGACATCCTCGATAAGCTCAATCCCGGCGATCTGCTGGTGTTTAACAACACCCGGGTGATCCCGGCGCGTCTGTTCGGCCGCAAGGCCAGCGGCGGCAAGATTGAAGTGCTGGTGGAGCGGATGCTGGATGATAAGCGCATCCTGGCCCATATTCGCGCCTCAAAAGCGCCGAAGCCGGGCGCCGAGCTGCTGCTGGGCGATGACGAGAGCATTAAGGCCACGATGCTGGCGCGCCACGGCGCGCTGTTTGAAGTGGAGTTTAACGACGAGCGCCCGGTGCTGGAGATCCTTAACGGGATCGGCCATATGCCGCTGCCGCCCTATATTGACCGCCCGGACGAAGACGCCGACCGCGAGCTCTATCAAACCGTCTATGGCACCAGGCCGGGCGCGGTAGCCGCCCCGACCGCCGGTTTGCATTTCGACGAACCGCTGCTGGACAAACTGCGCGCCAAAGGCGTTGAGATGGCGTTTGTCACCCTGCATGTGGGGGCGGGCACCTTCCAGCCGGTGCGCGTCGACAGCATTGAAGAGCACACCATGCACTCCGAATATGCCGAAGTGCCGCAGGAGGTGGTCGATGCGGTGCTGGCGGCGAAAGCGCGCGGCAACCGCGTGATAGCGGTGGGCACCACCTCGGTACGTTCGCTGGAGAGCGCGGCGCAGGCGGCGAAAGACGCGCTGATCGCGCCGTTCTTCGACGATACGCAGATTTTCATCTACCCGGGTTATCAGTACCAGGTGATCGATGCGCTGGTGACTAACTTCCATCTCCCTGAATCCACACTGATTATGCTGGTGTCGGCGTTTGCGGGTTATCAGCACACCATGAACGCCTATAAGGTGGCGGTTGAGCAGAAATATCGCTTTTTTAGCTACGGGGATGCGATGTTTATCACGTACAATCCGCAGGCTATTTCTGAGCGTCCCTGAAAAGGCCGGTACGCCGGCTTGTAGACGCCATAACGCATTTTTTAGCTACGGAATCATTCCGTGGCGAGTATGAAAACGTCGGACTGTTTTTCTGACGCAGGAGCAAGCATGAAATTTGAACTGGATACCACCGACGGTCGCGCCCGCCGCGGTCGCCTGGTGTTTGAGCGCGGCGTGGTGGAAACACCGGCCTTTATGCCCGTTGGCACCTACGGCACCGTCAAAGGGATGACGCCGGAAGAGGTGGAAGCCACCGGCGCGCAGATTATTCTCGGCAACACCTTCCACCTGTGGCTGCGCCCGGGTCAGGAGATCATGAAGCTGCACGGCGATCTGCACGATTTTATGCAGTGGAAAGGACCGATCCTGACCGACTCCGGCGGTTTCCAGGTGTTCAGCCTTGGCGATATCCGTAAGATCACCGAGCAGGGCGTCCACTTCCGCAATCCGATCAACGGCGATCCGATTTTCCTCGATCCGGAAAAATCGATGGAGATTCAGTACGATCTCGGCTCTGACATCGTGATGATCTTCGACGAATGTACGCCGTACCCGGCGGACTGGGATTACGCCAAGCGCTCAATGGAGATGTCTCTGCGCTGGGCGAAGCGCAGCCGCGACCGTTTCGATAGCCTTGGCAATAAAAATGCGCTGTTCGGCATTATTCAGGGTAGCGTTTACGAAGATTTACGCGATATCTCGGTGAAAGGTCTGGTAGAGATTGGCTTTGATGGCTACGCTGTCGGCGGTTTGGCGGTTGGTGAGCCGAAGGAAGACATGCACCGTATTCTGGAGCACGTCTGCCCGCAGATCCCGGCCGATAAACCACGATACCTGATGGGCGTCGGGAAGCCGGAAGATCTGGTGGAAGGGGTACGTCGCGGTATCGATATGTTCGACTGCGTCATGCCGACGCGCAACGCGCGTAACGGCCACCTGTTCGTCACCGACGGCGTGGTGAAAATCCGCAACGCGAAGCACAAAAGCGATACCGCGCCGCTGGACGCCGAGTGTGATTGCTATACATGTCGCAATTATTCACGCGCTTACTTGCATCACCTCGACCGTTGCAACGAAATATTGGGCGCGCGTCTCAATACCATTCATAACCTGCGCTACTATCAGCGTTTAATGGCTGGTTTACGCAAGGCTATCGAAGAGGGTAAATTAGAGAGCTTCGTGACCGATTTTTACCAACGTCAGGGGCGCACCGTGCCTCCTTTGAACGTTGATTAATTTTAATAATGAGGGAATTTCAATGAGCTTTTTTATTTCTGATGCGGTAGCGGCAACGGGTGCACCGGCGCAGGGCAGCCCGATGTCTCTGATTCTGATGCTGGTGGTGTTCGGTCTGATTTTTTACTTCATGATCCTACGTCCACAGCAGAAGCGCACCAAGGAACATAAGAACCTGATGAACTCCATCGCCAAAGGTGATGAAGTGCTGACCAACGGCGGTCTGGTCGGTCGCGTGACCAAAGTAGCGGAAACTGGCTACATTGCTATCGCGCTGAACGATACCACTGAAGTGGTTATCAAACGTGACTTCGTTGCTGCCGTTCTGCCGAAAGGCACCATGAAGGCGCTGTAATCTAACTTTTCCCAAAGGGAACTGCCGTGTTAAACCGTTATCCTTTGTGGAAGTACGTCATGCTGGTCGTCGTCATTGTCGTCGGCCTGATCTATGCGCTTCCCAACCTGTATGGTGAGGATCCGGCTGTTCAAATCACTGGCGCGCGCGGCGTCGCCGCCAGTGAGCAAACGCTGATCCAGGTCCAGAAAACTTTACAAGAAGAAAAAATAACCGCGAAGTCTGTGGCACTGGAAGAGGGCGCTATTCTTGCGCGCTTCGACACCACTGATACCCAGCTGCGCGCGCGCGAAGCGCTGCTTAACGTGCTGGGTGACAAATACGTCGTGGCGCTGAACCTTGCTCCGGCAACCCCACGCTGGCTGGCGGCGCTCTATGCCGAGCCGATGAAGCTGGGTCTTGATCTGCGCGGCGGCGTGCACTTCCTGATGGAAGTCGACATGGACACCGCGTTAGGCAAACTGCAGGAACAGAACATCGATAGCCTGCGCAGCGAGCTGCGCGACAAAGGCATTCCTTACGCGACCGTGCGTAAAGAAGACAACTACGGTCTGAGCATCGTCTTCCGCGACAGCGCGGCGCGCGACCAGGCTATCTCTTATCTCAGCCCTCGCCATCGCGATCTGGTTATTTCCTCTCAGGGTGACAACAGCCTGAAAGCGGTGATGACCGATGAGCGCCTGAAAGAAGCCCGTGAGTACGCGGTTCAGCAGAACATTAATATCCTGCGTAACCGTGTGAACCAGCTGGGCGTCGCCGAGCCGCTGGTTCAGCGTCAGGGCGCTGACCGCATCGTGGTTGAGCTGCCGGGTATCCAGGATACCGCGCGTGCGAAGGAAATCCTTGGCGCGACCGCGACCCTCGAGTTCCGTCTGGTCAATACTAACGTGGACCAGTCCGCCGCCGCCTCTGGCCGCGTGCCGGGCGACTCGGAAGTGAAGCAGACGCGTGAAGGCCAGCCGGTAGTGCTGTACAAGCGGGTGATCCTGACCGGGGACCATATCACCGACTCGACCTCCAGCATGGATGAGTACAACCAGCCGCAGGTTAACATCTCGCTGGACAGCGCGGGCGGTAACATCATGTCTAACTTCACTAAGGACAACATCGGCAAGCCGATGGCGACCCTGTTCGTGGAGTATAAAGACAGCGGTAAGAAAGACGCTAACGGTCGCGCTATCCTGGCGAAAGAGGAAGAGGTGATTAACATCGCCAACATCCAGTCGCGTCTGGGTAACAGCTTCCGTATCACCGGTATCAGCAATCCGAACGAAGCGCGTCAGCTGTCGCTGCTGCTGCGTGCCGGCGCGCTGATTGCGCCGATTCAGATCGTCGAAGAGCGGACTATCGGCCCAACCCTGGGAATGCAGAACATCAAGCAGGGTCTGGAAGCCTGTCTGGCCGGTCTGGTGGTCTCTATCCTGTTCATGATCCTCTTCTATAAGAAGTTCGGCCTGATTGCGACCTCGGCGCTGATTGCCAACCTGATACTGATTGTCGGCATTATGTCCCTGATCCCGGGGGCGACGCTGACCATGCCGGGCATCGCGGGTATCGTGTTAACCCTTGCGGTGGCGGTCGATGCTAACGTTCTGATCAACGAGCGTATCAAAGAAGAGCTGAGCAACGGGCGTACCGTTCAGCAGGCGATTGACGAAGGTTATCGCGGCGCGTTCAGCTCGATCTTCGACGCCAACGTGACGACGCTTATCAAAGTGATCATCCTGTACGCGGTCGGTACCGGTGCCATTAAAGGGTTTGCGATTACCACCGGTATCGGTATCGCGACCTCAATGTTTACCGCTATCGTCGGCACCCGTGCCATCGTGAACCTGCTGTACGGCGGCAAGCGCGTTAAAAAGCTGTCTATCTGAGGAGTGCGTTGTGGCACAGGAATATACTGTTGAACAATTGAACCACGGCCGTAAAGTCTGGGACTTTATGCGCTGGGACTACTGGGCCTTCGGCATTTCAGGTTTTCTGCTAATTGTGTCGATCGCCATCATCGGCGTTCGCGGGTTTAACTGGGGGCTCGATTTCACCGGCGGTACGGTGATTGAAATTACCCTTGAGAAACCGGTCGATCTGGACCAGATGCGCGATTCCCTGCAGAAAGCGGGCTTTGAAGAGCCGCAGGTGCAGAACTTTGGCAGCAGCCGCGACATCATGGTACGTATGCCGCCGGTGCATGACGCCAACGGCAGCCAGGAGCTGGGCAGCAAGGTCGTGACGGTGATTAACGAATCGACCAGCCAGAATGCGGCAGTGAAGCGTATTGAGTTTGTCGGCCCGAGCGTCGGGGCGGACCTCGCGCAAACCGGCGCCCTGGCGCTGATTGCGGCGCTGGTCTGTATCCTGATCTACGTCGGCTTCCGCTTCGAATGGCGTCTGGCCGCCGGGGTGGTTATCGCCCTGGCGCACGACGTGGTGATCACCATGGGCGTGCTGTCGCTGTTCCATATCGAGATCGACCTGACCATCGTGGCCTCGTTGATGTCGGTTATCGGCTACTCGCTGAACGACAGTATCGTGGTATCGGACCGTATCCGTGAAAACTTCCGTAAGATCCGCCGCGGTACGCCGTACGAGATCTTTAACGTGTCGTTGACCCAGACGCTGCACCGTACCTTGATCACCTCTGGTACCACTTTGATGGTGATCCTGATGCTGTTCCTGTTCGGCGGCCCGATTCTGGAAGGCTTCTCGCTGACCATGCTGATCGGTGTTTCCATCGGTACGGCTTCCTCTATCTACGTCGCCTCCGCGCTGGCGTTGAAGCTGGGCATGAAGCGCGAGCATCTGATCCAGCAGAAGGTTGAGAAAGAAGGGGCGGATCAGCCGTCTATTCTGCCGTAATCCGGTTCAGTTGAGATAAAGCTATCCCGGCCCTTGCGGCCGGGATTTTTTTGCCCGCGACAAAACCTGCTGACAGTATGCTGTCAGGAGCCCTCCCATACACTGCCTCTGAACTCACTAACGAGCAGGAGGAAGTATGAACAACGTGATTAACTGGTTTGAAATTCCGGTCGCCGATATGGATCGCGCCGTCGCGTTTTATGAGCCGGTGATGCAAGTGTCGCTGCGTCGCGAAACCATGGACTGCGCCGAGCTGGCGGTGTTCCCGCATCAGGATCCGGCCCCCGGCGGCGCGCTGGCCAAATTTGAAGGTATCGCGCCCTCGGCGCAGGGCGCTATTATTTATCTGCATACTGATCATCTTGCCGCCACGCTGGAGCGCGTTGCCTCGGCGGGTGGGGCCTGTGTCTTCGGCCCGCTGACGCTGCCGAATGATATTGGCACCATCGCCCTGTTTACCGACAGCGAGGGCAACCGCGTCGGCCTGCACCAGCCGGCTTAACCTTAACTTTTGTGAAGTGAGACATGACCCGACGCGCCGACCGTTTATTTCAGATTGTGCAGATCCTGCGCGGCAGGCGGCTCACTACCGCCGCGCTGCTGGCGGAGCGGTTGGGCGTGTCGGAGCGTACTGTCTATCGCGATATTCGCGATCTCTCCCTCTCCGGCGTACCGGTGGAGGGCGAAGCGGGCAGCGGCTACCGGCTGCTGGCGGGCTACGATCTGCCGCCGCTGATGCTGACCACCAAAGAATCCGAGGCGATGATCGCTGCGATTCGGCTGCTAAAAACCTGGGGCGGTGAGGCGCTGTCGCAGTCGCTGGAGTCCGCCCAGGAAAAAATGCTGGCGATCCTGCCGGAGGCGCGTCGGCGCCAGGCGGAGCAGACTCGCCTGTTTGCCCCTGACCTTGGCGCGCATCGCTATGCTAAAACCCATTTTGACGTTATCCACCAGGCCGTATCCAATCAGCAGGTATTACAGCTTCACTACCAGGATGAATCCGGTCAGGTGACGTGGCGTGAAGTGCTGCCCCTGGGGCTGTTTTTCTGGGGCGAACGCTGGCTGTTGGTGGCCTGGTGCGAACTGCGCAATGATTACCGCAATTTTCGCCTCGACCGTTGTCTGGAGGTCAGAAGGACCGAACGTCGATTCAGCGAGTGCGCCGACCGCTCGTTAAGCGATTTTCTGCGCAAGGTCCGGTGCGAGGTGCGGGAGAAATAAAAAAGCCCGGGCAGCAGGAGCTGCGGCCCGGGCGCTGTCTTGCTGTATCAGCAATCAGAAGTTGTAGCCGACCACGAAGTAACCACCCCAGCCGGTCGAGCGAACGCTGAACGGACCATCGCCGAAGTTCAGCTTCGCATCATCAGCCCACTGGCCGCCGTTATGGAAGTAACGGGCGACGATAGAGTAGTGCCAGTGCGCGTAGTTCAGCGCCAGGATGTGGCTGGAGGCGATAGAGTTGCTGGTGCGCGCGTGCTTCCCGTTCAGATCGTAGAAGTTGTCATCGCCGAGGTCAGAACCCCAGTCGAAGTTGGTGAAGCCGATGTAGCTCAGCGAACCGCCCCACAGGTCGGTCAGCGGCACAAAGTATTTCACTTTGAAGCGATAGCCGTCCCATTCGTTTTCGTTGGAGGCGCCGTAGTTCTGCCACTGGTACTTGGCGTAGACGTTCAGCGACAGGCTCATTGGCAGGCCGGTATCGATATCGGTACCCAGACCCATATACCAGGTGCTCTGCTCCTGGGAGTCGTTGCGGCCCATATCGTAGATATAGTTGTTGGCGAAATACCATTCTTTGAAAGGCCCGAAGCTCAGGTCGGTATTGGTCAGCTTATCGATAGAGAAACGCGGTTCGATCTCCATAAACAGCGGGGAACCTTTGTTCCAGATACCTTTTGCCGTGCTGTTGCCGCCGAAGAATACCGGGGCATCAATATAGCCGTAGAAATCAAACCAGTCTTTTTTGGCGAACGCTTCGTATTCCAGGTAGGTATCGTTACGGATCTGCGGTCCAAAACGGGTGTGGTAGCTGCCCACCACGTTAACACTCTGGTGCCACCAGTCAGACAGATACTGCGGTTTGTCGTTTTCTGCCGCGCCCGCGGCAAAAGTAGTGGAGAGCGCCACAACCGCACCCGCTGCCAGTAATGTTTTTTTCATAGTAATGCCACTGTTTAAATTGAGCCTGAAGGCGTTAAAAGAAGTGCCGAAGCGTTTCTAAATATTTCGTCTTTCTGTGGGGGTCTATTATAGGAATCATTGCTCACAAAAATACGTGTTGTTTCACATAACCAGAACATGCGTAATCGATTGCGTTCACGATTCTATGCATTTCTTGACAAAATGCTACTGAAAATCGCGCTGCAGAACGATTTCTAATGAACTCTTGCGAAAAGTTGTAAGTGGATAAGAAAGACGGGGCAGGAGGTAGCCGGGCGGGGCAGGCCCGGCTGAAGGCTTACTGGGCGGCGGCGGGCTGGATATCGTGTACGCGAATAAAACCGACTTTATCTGGCGTTACATTGAGGCGCAACGGGATATCGACATCGCTGGGGGCGAGGGTGCTGGCCGGCGCGCTAATCAGCTGATCCTGAACATTGACTTCCTGATAGCTGTGGGTGGTGCCGGTGATCTGTCCGGAAGCGACGGTGGCGGTAAAGGCCGGCAGCGGATCGTTGGATTCGCCCTGAATGCGTAAGGTCAGGCGTGACCCATCGCCATCCGGGGTAATACTGCCCACCGACATGCGCAGGGTGCCGATCTGGCTCTCCAGCCGCGCCGGGGTCTTGGCCTCCGGCAGCAGATAGACGCCGCGGGTGGATTTGGCGTTCAGCGCGTTTTGCTGGGTGATTTTGATCGTTTGCTGGTTGAGCTGGGTCATCTCCTGGCTCAGCGTACTCACGCTCTGGTGCATCTGGCGGATTTCGCTTTGCTGGGCGCAGGCGGTCAGGGTGAACAGGCAGCCCGCGATGGCGAGCTTCAGGTAACGTCTTGTCATGGTCAGGATTCCGTTTACAGAGGATGCTTAATGGTAGCCAACCCGGCCTCATCTCCCATAGATCCTTTGTCTCAAAAGCTCTTTCTTTGTAGTCCGGTCACTTCGCGGTAAACTACTCTTCAGTTTAACTACCTGTCAGGACGCGCTATGCATTGCCCTTTCTGTTTCGCCGTGGATACCAAAGTGATCGACTCTCGTCTGGTGGGGGAAGGCTCTTCCGTGCGTCGCCGTCGGCAGTGCCTGGTCTGTAACGAACGCTTTACCACCTTCGAAGTGGCGGAGCTGGTGATGCCGCGGGTGGTGAAGAGTAACGATGTGCGCGAACCCTTCAACGAAGACAAGCTGCGCAGCGGGATGCTGAAAGCGCTGGAGAAACGTCCGGTTAGCGCCGACGACGTGGAAATGGCGGTCAACCATATCAAGACTCATCTGCGCGGCACCGGCGAGCGCGAAGTGGCCAGCAAAATGATCGGCAACCTGGTGATGGAGCAGCTGAAAAAGCTGGATAAAGTCGCCTATATTCGCTTCGCGTCGGTCTATCGCAGCTTCGAAGATATTAAAGAATTCGGCGAAGAGATCGCCCGCTTACAGGACTAAGCCATGCAGGACGAAATGTACATGGCGCGTGCGCTGAAGCTTGCCGCGCGCGGTCGCTTTACTACCCATCCTAACCCTAACGTCGGCTGCGTCATTGTGAAAGACGGCGAGATCGTCGGCGAGGGGTTTCACTATCGCGCCGGCGAGCCGCATGCTGAAGTGCACGCCCTGCGCATGGCTGGCGAAAAGGCGCGCGGCGCCACCGCCTACGTCACTCTTGAGCCCTGCAGCCACCATGGCCGTACGCCGCCATGCTGCGATGCGCTGATTGCCGCCGGCGTCAGCCGCGTGGTCGCCGCGATGCAGGATCCGAACCCGCAGGTGGCGGGGCGCGGTTTGTATCGCCTGCAGCAGGCCGGCATTGAGGTCAGCCATGGGCTGATGATGAACGAAGCGGAAGCGCTGAATAAGGGCTTTCTGAAGCGGATGCGCACCGGTTTTCCCTGGGTGCAGCTGAAGCTGGGCGCCTCGCTGGACGGCCGCACGGCGATGGCCAGCGGCGAAAGCCAGTGGATCACCTCCCCGCAGGCGCGACGCGACGTGCAGCGTCTGCGCGCCCAGAGCCATGCCATCCTGACCAGCAGCGCCACCGTGCTGGCGGACGATCCGGCGCTGACCGTGCGCTGGCAGGAGCTGAGCGCCGATACCCAGGCGCTTTATCCCGAAGAGAATTTGCGCCAGCCGCTGCGCGTCGTTATCGACAGCCAGAACCGCGTCACGCCTGAGCATCGTATTGTGCAGCAGGCGGGGGAAACGCTGTTTGCCCGCCTGCGCGCCGATGCACGGCAGTGGCCGGAAAGCGCCCGCACGCTGCTGGTTCCGGAGCATAACGGCCATCTCGATCTGGTGCTGCTGATGATGATGCTCGGCAAACAGCAGATCAACAGCGTCTGGGTTGAGGCAGGGGCTACGCTTGCCGGGGCGCTGCTGCAGGCGGGTCTGGTCGACGAGCTTATCGTCTATATTGCGCCTAAACTGTTAGGCAATGCGGCGCGTGGATTATGCGCGCTGCCGGGGCTTGAAGAGCTGAGCCAGGCCCCCCATTTTAAATTCAATGAGATACGTCAGGTTGGCCCGGATGTCTGCCTGCATTTAACCACTGCGTGAGGCTTTCCTGATTATTAGGAAGCAGCGCTCAGAATAATATGATAAAATCCGCCCCCCTTGCGGGGCACATGAACCCGAAGGAAGAGTATGAACATTATTGAAGCTAACGTTGCTACCCCGGACGCTCGCGTCGCCATCACCATTGCGCGTTTCAACAACTTTATCAATGACAGCCTGCTGGAAGGCGCGATTGACGCCCTGAAACGCATTGGTCAGGTAAAAGATGAAAACATCACCGTCGTTTGGGTTCCAGGCGCGTATGAGCTGCCGCTGGCGGCTGGCGCACTGGCGAAAACCGGTAAATATGACGCGGTGATCGCGCTGGGGACGGTGATTCGCGGCGGTACCGCCCACTTTGAATATGTGGCAGGCGGTGCCAGCAATGGCCTGGCGCATGTCGCTCAGGACAGCGAAATCCCGGTAGCCTTTGGTGTTCTGACCACTGAAAGTATTGAACAAGCCATTGAGCGCGCTGGCACCAAAGCCGGTAACAAAGGTGCAGAAGCTGCGCTGACCGCGCTGGAAATGATTAACGTATTGAAAGCCATCAAGGCCTGATTTTTGTAAGGGGAATTCCGTGAAACCTGCTGCTCGTCGCCGCGCCCGTGAGTGTGCCGTTCAGGCGCTCTACTCCTGGCAGTTGTCCCACAACGACATCGCTGATGTCGAATACCAGTTCCTGGCGGAACAGGACGTAAAAGATGTTGATGTTCTGTATTTCCGCGAACTGCTGTCCGGAGTGGCGACTAACAGCGCGTACCTCGACGGCCTGATGAAGCCCTACCTGTCCCGCCAGCTGGAAGAGCTGGGCCAGGTTGAAAAAGCGGTGCTGCGTATCGCGCTGTTTGAGCTGTCCAAACGTGATGACGTACCGTATAAAGTGGCCATCAATGAAGCTATCGAACTGGCGAAAACCTTCGGCGCTGAAGATAGCCACAAGTTCGTTAACGGCGTGCTGGACAAAGCGGCTCCGGTAATTCGTCCCCACAAGAAGTAAACTGCAGGCCGGGTTTTGCGAGGGTCGCCTCGCAGCCCGGCCTTATTTATTATTTTGCTGAGGCATAACGTATGGCATGCGGCGAATTCTCCCTGATTGCCCGTTATTTTGATCGCGTTAAAAGCGCCCGCCTTGATGTTGAAACCGGCATCGGCGATGACTGCGCGCTCCTGCATATTCCCGAGAAAAAAACGCTGGCAATCAGCACCGACACCCTGGTGGCGGGCAATCACTTCTTACCCGATATCGACCCGGCCGACCTCGCTTATAAAGCGCTGGCGGTGAACCTGAGCGACCTCGCGGCGATGGGCGCGGAGCCGGCGTGGCTCACGCTGGCGCTGACCTTGCCGGAGGTGGATGAAGTCTGGCTGGAAGCCTTCAGCGACAGCCTGTTTGTCCAGCTGGACTATTACGCTATGCAACTGATTGGCGGCGACACTACCCGTGGCCCGCTCTCCATGACGCTGGGTATCCACGGCTTTGTGCCGCCGGGACGCGCCATGAAACGCGCTGGCGCGAAGCCGGGGGACTGGATCTATGTTACCGGCACTCCGGGAGATAGCGCCGCCGGTCTGGCTGTACTGCAGAATCGTCTAACGGTGGATGAACCGTCTGACGCCGACTACCTGCTGGCCCGTCATCTGCGGCCGATGCCGCGCGTGCTGCAGGGCCAGGCGCTGCGTGACCTGGCGACATCGGCTATCGATCTCTCCGACGGCCTGATCTCCGATCTGGGCCATATTCTCAAAGCCAGCGGCTGCGGCGCACGTATCGATCTCGATGCCATGCCGTACTCCGATGCGATGCTGCGCCAGGTTGATTCTGAGCAGGCGCTGCGCTGGGCGCTCGCCGGCGGGGAAGATTACGAGTTGTGCTTTACCGTACCGGAGCTGAACCGCGGGGCGCTGGACGTGGCTCTTGGCCATCTTGGCGCGCGTTTTACCTGTATCGGACAGATTGCGCCGGAGAGCGAAGGGCTGCAGTTTATCCGCGACGGTAAGCCGGTCGCGCTTGATTTAAAGGGATACGATCACTTTGCGTAGTCGAGACGAGGCGCTTAGCCGCCTGAGTATGCGTAATCCGTGGCATCTGCTGGCGACCGGCTTTGGCAGCGGCTTAAGCCCGGTGGTGCCGGGGACGATGGGCTCGCTGGCGGCGATCCCGTTCTGGTATCTGATGACCTTTCTCCCCTGGCAGCTTTACTCGCTGGTGGTGATGATGAGCATCTGTATCGGCGTCTATCTGTGCCATCGCACGGCCAAAGATATGGGCACCCATGACCACGGCAGCATCGTCTGGGACGAGTTCGTCGGGATGTGGATCACCCTGATGGCGCTGCCGACCATGGACTGGCAGTGGGTGGCCGCCGGCTTCGTGATTTTCCGTATCTTCGATATGTGGAAGCCGTGGCCGATTCGCTGGTTTGATCGCAATATCCACGGCGGAATGGGGATTATGGTCGATGATATCGTCGCCGGCGTGATCTCCGCCGGCGTGCTGTACATCATTGGCCATCACTGGCCCATCGGTCTGCTTTAACCGCCTCTCCCCGGCAACGCTACGCTGCCGGGGAAACCACGCCCGTCACTTAAATCCCACCACCGGATGCGGCTGATACGGCGCCTCCAGCTTGTCGATCTGTTCCGCGGAGAGCGTCAAATCCACCGCCTGCAGCAGATCATCGAGCTGTTCCTGACGCGACGGGCCGATAATCGGCGCGGCGACGCCGGGTTTGCTTAACAGCCAGGCGAGAGCGACCTGGGCGCGGCTGGCGTCGAGTTCTTCCGCCACGTCCGCGAGATTCTCGGCGATCTGCGCATCGTTTTCTTCACTGGCGCTGTACAGCGATTTGCCGAACTCATCTGAGACCAGCCGGGCGGTGGTCTCACCCCAGGGGCGGGTTAGCCTGCCGCGCGCCAGCGGACTCCACGGGATCACCGCTACGCCGTTACGTTGGCACAGGGGCAGCATCTCATTCTCTTCTTCCCGGTAAATCAGGTTGTAGTGATCCTGCATGGTGACGAAGCGCGCCCAGCCGTTCTGCTGCTGGAGCGCCAGCGCCTGGGCAAACTGCCGGGCATGCATGGACGAGGCGCCGATATAGCGCGCTTTGCCGGCTTTCACCACCTCGTCCAGCGCTTCGAGCGTCTCTTCAATCGGGGTGGTATAGTCCCAGCGGTGGATCTGCAGCAGGTCGACATAGTCCATCCCGAGACGGCGCAGGCTGTCGTCGATGGAGCGCAGGATCTGCGCCCGGGAAAGTCCTTCCGCCAGATCGCCGACCTGGTGATACACCTTGGTGGCGACAACCACCTCGTCGCGGCGGGCAAAGTCGCGCAGGGCGCGGCCAACGATCTCTTCGCTGCTGCCGTCGGAGTAGCTATTTGCGGTATCGAAGAAGTTGATGCCGCCTTCAATGGCGTGCTGGATAAGCGGACGGCTGCTCTCTTCCGGAAGCGTCCAGGCGTGCCTCCCGCGGTCCGGCTCGCCGAAGGTCATGCAGCCGAGGCAGAGTCGGGAAACACGTAAGGCAGTATCACCGAGGGGGATATAGTGCATAGTGCGCTCCTGCTATTCATCGAGGGTATCCCTTAAGCATAGCAGGAGCGGAAGGGGCAATTATGCCAGCCAGTCGCGGATTTTGGCTTCAATACCGGCGGCATCAAGGCCGAGGTCGGCGCGGATCTCTTCCTGAGTGCCCTGAGGAATAAAATAATCCGGCAGGCCAATATTGAGCACCGGTACCGCCCGGCGATGGGCCATCAGCACTTCGTTCACGCCGCTGCCGGCGCCGCCCATGATGGCGTTCTCTTCCAGCGTCACCAGCGCGTCGTGCTCGCCGGCCAGCTGGAGGATCAGCGCGGTATCCAGCGGCTTCACAAAGCGCATATCCACCAGGGTGGCGTTGAGTTTGTCCGCTACCGCCGCGGCTTCCGGCAGCAGGGTGCCAAAGTTGAGGATCGCTATTTTCTCGCCCTGACGTTTCACCACCCCTTTGCCGATCGGCAGCGATGCCAGCGGCTCGAGCGTCGCGCCGGTGCCGCTACCGCGCGGATAGCGCACCGCGCAGGGGCCGTTGCTGTAGTGGTAGCCGGTGTACAGCATCTGGCGACATTCATTTTCATCGCTCGGGGTCATTACCACCATATCCGGAATACAGCGCAGGAAGGAGAGATCGAACGCTCCCTGATGCGTCTGACCGTCTGCGCCGACGATCCCGGCGCGGTCGATAGCAAACAGCACCGGCAGCTTCTGGATAGCCACATCGTGGATCACCTGATCGTAGGCTCGCTGCAGGAAGGTGGAGTAGATCGCCACCACCGGCTTGTAGTCGCCAATCGCCAGCCCGGCGGCGAAGGTGACCGCATGCTGCTCGGCAATGGCGACGTCAAAGTACCGATCGGGGAATTTCTTCGAAAACTCCACCATCCCTGAACCTTCGCGCATCGCCGGCGTGATCGCCATCAGCTTGTTGTCTTTGGCCGCCGTTTCACACAGCCAGTCGCCGAAGATTTTCGAGTAGGAAGGGAGGCCGCCGCTGCTTTTGGGCAGTACGCCGCTGGTATGGTCGAATTTTGGCACCGCATGGAAGGTGATCGGGTCTTTCTCGGCAGGCTCATAGCCGCGGCCTTTTTTGGTCATAATATGCAGGAACTGCGGGCCTTTCAGGTCTCGCATGTTCTTCAGCGTGCTGACCAGACCGAGCACGTCATGGCCATCCACCGGGCCAATGTAGTTAAAGCCCAGCTCTTCAAACAGCGTGCCCGGCACCACCATCCCTTTGATATGCTCTTCGGTACGCTTAAGCAGCTCTTTAATCGGCGGCACCCCGGAGAAGACCTTTTTGCCCCCTTCGCGCAGGGTGGAGTAGAGCTTACCGGAGAGCAGCTGCGCCAGATGATTGTTCAGCGCGCCGACGTTCTCGGAAATCGACATTTCATTGTCATTCAGCACCACCAGCAGGTCGGGTTTGATATCCCCGGCGTGGTTCATCGCCTCAAACGCCATGCCGGCGGTGATCGCCCCGTCGCCAATGACGCACACCGCGCGCCGCTGCTTATCCTCTTTCGCGGCGGCGATAGCCACCCCGATACCCGCGGAAATGGAAGTGGAGGAGTGACCGACGCTCAGCACGTCATACTCGCTTTCACCGCGCCACGGGAAGGGATGCAGGCCGCCTTTCTGACGAATGGTGCCGATTTTGTCCCGGCGACCGGTCAGAATTTTATGCGGGTAGGCCTGATGGCCGACGTCCCAGATCAGGCGATCGAACGGCGTGTTATACACGTAGTGCAGCGCCACGGTCAGTTCCACCGTGCCGAGGCCAGAGGCAAAGTGACCGCTGGAACGGCTGACGCTGTCCAGTAGATAGCGCCGCAGCTCATCACATAGCTTCGGCAGGCTCTCTTTTGGCAACAGGCGCAACTCCTGGGTGGAATCTACCAGCGCCAGGGTCGGGTATTTGGCAATATCAAAACTCATCAGAGACTCATTTTTTGTTTATTTATCGCGCTGAATAATGTAATTCGCGAGCGCTTCCAGTGCCGAAGTATCCAGAGATTGTGCGGCCAGCTCATCTAACGACCGGCGGGCATCAGCGATCAGGTCGTGCGCTTTCTTCCGGGCTTGCTCAAGACCCAGGAGGGCGGGATAGGTGCTTTTACCCAATTGCTGGTCGGCACCCTGACGTTTGCCAAGGGTCGCAGTATCCCCTACCACGTCGAGAATGTCATCCTGGACCTGGAAGGCAAGACCGATATTTTCCGCATAGCGATCCAGCGCGGGCAGGGCAGCGCGGCCGCGTTCGCCGGCGCTCAGGGCTCCCATCCGGACGGCGGCGCGGATCAGGGCGCCCGTTTTGTGGCGATGGATACGCTCCAGCGCCTGTAAATCAACCTGCTGTCCCTCGGCCTGCAGATCCAGCGCCTGGCCGCCGCACATGCCCGCCACGCCGCTGGCCTGCGCCAGTTCGGAAACCATCGCCAGCCGGTCCCGGTCAGGAACGTCGACCATCGGCGCATCACTCAGTATAGAGAACGCCAGCGTTTGCAGGGCATCTCCCGCAAGAATTGCGTTGGCTTCGCCAAATTTAATATGGCAGGTCGGCAGGCCGCGGCGCAGATCGTCATCATCCATCGCCGGCAAATCATCATGCATCAGGGAGTAGGCATGAATGCATTCGACCGCCGCGGCAGGAGCATCCAGCGTGGTACGGCACACGCCGAACATCTCGCCGGTGGCGTAGACAAGGAAGGGACGCAGGCGTTTACCGCCTAACAATGCGCCATAATGCATCGCTTCCACCAGCGGAGTGTTCTGAAAGGGCTGCGGGGCGATGAAACGGCGCAGCGCTTCGTTTGCCTGTTCCACACAGGCCTGCAATTGTTGCGGGAAATCCATTTATTCAGCGTCCGGCGTAAAAGGCGTGGTCGGGGAATCTTCACTATCCGCCAGCAGGATCTGCACGCGCTGTTCGGCCTTCTGCAGCTGACTTTGCCCCTGGCGCGCCAGCTGTACGCCGCGCTCAAATTCGCTTAGCGCTTCCTCTAACGGCAAATCGCCGCTTTCCAGACGGTTAACGATCTGCTCCAGTTCGCCCAGAGCAGTTTCAAAGCTGGCCGGGGCCTCATTTTTCTTTGGCATAGTGAATGTAGACTCTTGTTATGTCGCGACGGCAATACCGGGTATGGTAACGAAGTCACGCGTGTAAGCAAATAACGCGCAATGGTGATATACTCCGCGCCCAGGATGCAGGCACCGGTGTGCGCTGCTTTACAACTTTTGCTTATAGCCCCGTCGGGCTTGCCAACGAACTATTGTCGCTATGAAGTTTATCATTAAATTGTTCCCGGAAATCACCATCAAAAGCCAATCTGTGCGGTTGCGCTTCATTAAAATCTTAACCGGGAACATTCGTAACGTTCTCAAAAACTATGATGAGACGCTGGCCGTCGTCCGTCATTGGGATCATATCGAAGTTCGCGCGAAAGATGAAAATCAGCGCCCGGCTATTCGCGATGCGCTGACCCGTATCCCCGGCATCCACCATATTCTGGAAGTCGAAGACGTGCCGTTCACCTCGCTGCACGATATTTTCGAGCAGACGCTGCCGCTGTGGCGCGAGGCGCTGGAAGGCAAAACCTTCTGCGTGCGAGTGAAGCGTCGCGGCAAACATGAATTCACCTCAATTGAAGTGGAACGTTACGTCGGCGGCGGTCTGAATCAGCATATTGAAACGGCGCGCGTGAAGCTGACCGACCCGGACGTCACTGTCAATCTCGAGATTGAAAACGATCGCCTGCTGCTGGTGAAAGGCCGCTATGAAGGCATCGGCGGTTTCCCGATCGGCACCCAGGAAGATGTGCTGTCGCTGATCTCCGGCGGCTTTGACTCCGGCGTCTCCAGCTACATGCTGATGCGCCGCGGCTGCCGCGTTCATTACTGCTTCTTTAACCTTGGCGGCGCCGCCCATGAGATTGGCGTCCGCCAGGTTGCGCATTATCTGTGGAACCGCTTCGGCAGCTCACACCGCGTTCGCTTTGTGGCGATTAACTTTGAGCCAGTAGTCGGCGAAATCCTTGAAAAAGTGGACGACGGCCAGATGGGCGTCGTGCTCAAGCGCATGATGGTCCGCGCCGCGTCAAAAGTCGCGGAACGCTATGGCGTGCAGGCGCTGGTCACCGGCGAAGCGCTCGGCCAGGTCTCCAGTCAGACCCTCACTAACCTGCGCCTGATCGATAATGTCTCCGATACTCTGATCCTGCGCCCGCTGATTTCGCACGATAAAGAGCACATCATCGACCTGGCGCGTGAGATCGGCACGGAAGATTTCGCCCGCACCATGCCGGAATATTGCGGCGTGATCTCCAAGAGCCCGACCGTGAAGGCGGTGAAGGCGAAGATTGAAGCGGAAGAAGAACACTTCGATTTCAGCATCCTTGATAAAGTGGTAGAAGAGGCGAGCAATATCGATATCCGCGAGATCGCCCAGCAGACGGAAGAGACGGTGGTGGAAGTGGAAACCGTGACCGGCTTTGGCGCCAACGACGCGATCCTCGACATTCGCTCCATCGACGAGCAGGAAGACAAGCCGCTGAAGGTCGAGGGGGTTGAGGTTGTTTCCCTGCCGTTCTACAAGCTAAGCACCAAATTTGGCGATCTCGATCAGAGCAAAACCTGGCTGCTGTGGTGCGAGCGCGGGGTGATGAGCCGTCTGCAGGCGCTTTATTTGCGCGAGCAGGGCTTCAGCAACGTGAAAGTTTATCGCCCGTAACAGATTGTTATGATGCAAAAGGCCTTCCCTGATGGAGGGCCTTTTTACTATTGGCAGGGGAGTATATTAGCGCAGGGTCAGCGCCAGGTCATTGAGCTGATCGATGACAATATTCCAGCCCTCGAAAAATCCCATCTGCTCATGCTGCTCGCGGGTTTCATCATCGGCATGCAGCACCGTAGCCGTATAGCGACACCCGACCTGTTCATCGGCAAAGGTGATGATGGCCGTCATCGCGAAGGGGGAAACGGCGGGGCGATAATCCGCCGTCAGCATCGAGGTCATGACGATTTTTTGTTGCGGGATAACCTCAAGAAAACAGCCGGGGTTATCGCTGCGTTCACCGTCAGGCCCGTGCATCACGGTGTGAAAGGCCCCGCCGGCGCGAAAATCAAAGGCCAGAACCTCGGTTTGCCAGGGCTTAGGGCACCACCAGGTTCGGAGTAATGCCGGGTCGGCCCACGCGCGCCACAGGGCTGGGGCGGGCGCGCTGAGCAGGCGGCTGATTACAAGATCGCGAGAATCGGTTGCGCTCCGGGACATGCTGCGACTCCTCAGGAAAAGGGGAGCCAGCCCGCGGCGCGGACCGGCTATCAGGCTTCGTAGTAATTATAGATGCCAGCGGCCATCACCAGCTGTGAGGCGACCTCATACGCTTTCTCGCGCCCCACCAGCAGATCGATCATTTTCAGGGCGAAATCAATCGAAGTCCCCGGACCCTGGCTGGTTAACAGATTCACCCGCGGATCCCAGACCACTCTTTTATCCTGCCACTGCTCGGCGGGGATATGTTCCTTCAGCGCCGGAAAACCGGTCATGTTGCCGATCGGGAACAGATTATGGGGTACCAGCACGGTCGCCGGGGCGGCGCAGATGGCGGCCACAATGCGCCCAGAGAGATGAAACTGGCGGACGGTTTCCACCAGTAGCGTGCTGTCGCGGAAGCACTCTGCGCCCTTGATACCGCCCGGGAGGACGATGATATCGAAATCACCATCGGCCACCTCGACCAGCGGCGCATCCGCCAGCAGTTTGACGCCGCGCGAACAGACGATGGTCAGGCTGCCGTCGCTGGCGACGCTGGCGGTGGTCACCTTTACTCCGCCGCGGACCAGCAGGTCGATAGTGGTGACCGCTTCGGTCTCTTCGCTACCAGGGGCGAGGCAAATCAGTGCCGACGCGCTCATATTCATTCTCCTTACGCTTGATCAATTCAAATAAGCGGGCGTTTTCCGGTACGGCGACGCCGTGGGCGCGGGCGCGGTTGAGCAGAAAACCGGTGATGTAGTCGATCTCTGTATGCCGCTGGGCGCGAACGTCCTGCAGCATGGAAGAGATATTTTCTGCCGTACTTTCAATTACCTGTTCGACATAAAATAGCAGGTTTTCCGCCGAGGTATGAATACCTTCGCGCTCCATCACCGCCGCCACCTCGCGACAAATGGCCGCAACTTCCTGCGTATAGTCGCGCAGATCGCCGTTTTTACACCCTTTGAGCGCGGTCAGAGGGTTAATCACGCAGTTAACCGCCAGCTTGCGCCAGATGGCCGAGTGGATATTGTTATGCCAGGCGACATCCGGCAGCACGCTCTGCAGAACTTCTGCGAGATAGCTGTAGTCCCCCTCGTAGCTTTTTGCCGGTCCGATATGCGTGGTGCCCTGGGCAACGTGGATGATGACATTCCCATCGCGCCGCGCCGCCTGGGTCGTGGAGGCCAGCAGCAACGGCTGTTTCACGCCGCGCAGCTCCTCGACGGTGCCCATGCCATTATGTACCAGCAAAATTGGCGTGGTGTCCGGCAGGATCCCGGCCAGGTGCTTTACCGCATTCGACACCTGCCAGGCCTTTAAGGTGACGATCAGCAGCTCGCTGCTGGCGAGAAAATCGGGGTCGTTGGCCGTCAGCGATTCGTTGAACACTGAGCCATCGGTTTCAATGACGTTGACGCTACAGAATGGCTGCGGTACGCGCAGCCAGCCCTGGACTTCATGTCCCTGTTTGTACAACGCGGTCAGCCATAGTTGTCCCAGCGCACCGCATCCCAGTACGGTTACTTTCATTGTTCCTCCTCATCTGCCGCTATCCCAGGCGCTGATGGCTAAAGTCTATCTCGTCGCTTTTCGCATCGTCGGACATCACGGGGAAAATAGCGCGAGCGTTGCGTAATCAGCTAAGCTTCCGGGATAACAAGTTGAGTTATGCCGCGTTGCAGGTATTATGCAACGCAAAAGAAACGGAAGGAGAGGAAAAGATGCCATCTTTCGATATTGTCTCTGAAGTTGATCTTCAGGAAGCCCGTAACGCGGTGGACAACGCGAGCCGCGAAGTCGAGTCGCGTTTTGATTTTCGTGGCGTTGAAGCCACTTTTGAATTAAACGACGCCAACAAGACCATTAAAGTGCTGAGCGAGTCTGACTTCCAGGTGAACCAGCTGCTGGATATCCTGCGCGCCAAGCTGCTCAAGCGCGGCATTGAAGGCACCTCCCTCGACGTACCGGAAGATATCGTGCACAGCGGTAAAACCTGGTTTGTTGAAGCGAAGCTGAAGCAAGGCATTGAAAGCGCGGTGCAGAAGAAGATCGTTAAACTGATCAAAGACAGCAAGCTGAAAGTGCAGGCCCAGATTCAGGGCGAAGAGATCCGCGTGACCGGTAAGTCCCGCGACGATCTGCAGTCGGTGATGGCGCTGGTGCGCGGTGGCGATCTGGGACAGCCGTTCCAGTTCAAAAACTTCCGCGACTAAGGCGGCGGGCAGACAGCAAAAAGCGGGGAATTCCCCGCTTTTTTTATACCCCTTTGATGAGCTGCTCTATCTCGAAGCGGTTGGTGACCTTGCTGTCGATTTTGATATACACCGAACGCTCCTCGGGTACCACCAGCGCCTGATGAACCCCGCTGGCGCTCAGCAGACGCGCCTGCAGCGCGCTGTCGACCACCACGCCGTCCGGCACCTCCACCCGCAGGCTGCTGACGTACGGCGGCTCGCTCATGGTGCTGGCCACCAGCAGCCACAGCATCGCCAGCAGGGCGCCCAGCAGAAACACGGTTTGCGAATCAAAGAAACCATCGACCCAGCCGCCAAGCGCGCCGCCAATCGCCACGCCGAGAAACTGGCTGGTGGAGTAGACGCCCATCGCGGTGCCTTTGTAGCCCGCCGGAGACTCCTTGCTAATTAGCGACGGCAGCAGCGCTTCCAGCAGGTTAAACGCCAGGAAGAAGAGCTGAACGCCCGCCACCAGCTCCCAGAAGTAGCCTCCGGCGCCCCAGAGGACAATTTCCGCAATCAGCAGGATGGCGACGCAGAGCAGGAAGACGCGCTTCATCTTGCGCTTCACTTCGGCGTAGATGATAAACGGCACCACCGAGATGAACGAGATAACCATGGTGACCAGGTAAATCTTCCAGTGCTCGGCGGCCGGGAAGCCGGCGGCCTCCAGTTGTCCGGGCAGGGCGACAAAAGTGGACATCAGCATAATGTGCAGGCACATGATGCCAAAGTTAAGCTTCAGCAGGCGCGGCTCCGCCAGCACCTTGCTAAAGCAGCCCTTCACCATCCCGGATTCGCGGTTAAGGACATGGTTATGGCTGTTGGGCACCACCCACAGGGTGAGCAGGATGCCGACGGTCGCCAGGATGGCGATCATCCAGAACAGCGCGTGCAGACCCAGCTGGTGGGTGACAATCGGCCCCAGCACCATGGCGATGGCGAAGGTGACGCCGAAGCTGACGCCGATAAAGGCCATCGCTTTGGTGCGGTTCTGTTCGCGGGTGAGATCGGAAAGCAGGGCCATAACCGCGGCGGCGATGGCGCCGGAGCCCTGCAGGGCGCGGCCAAGAATGATGCCCCAGATGGAGTCGGTGAGCGCGGCGATGACGCTGCCGAGCACGAAGATAAGCAGGCCGCCGACGATCAATGGCTTACGGCCAATACGGTCAGATAACAGTCCGAAGGGGATCTGGAACACCGCCTGCGCCAGGCCGTAGATACCGATCGCCAGGCCAATCAGCGCTTCACTTGCACCCTGCAACGCCATGCCATACGTGGTCAGAACCGGCAGGACCATAAACATGCCAAGCATGCGCAGGGAGAATACTGTCCCCAAACCCCAGGTCGCGCGCAGTTCCCCTGGCGTCATTTTGTTATCGTTCATTACCACCTCAATATAAAAACTGCGCCTAGTGTAGCGGCGGGGGGTAAGAAGCGTAAATAAATGTTTGTTTAACAGATATTACGGGGCTGTTGCGCGATGCGACAAGTTGGTAAAAATCAATAAACCAGTGGAGGGGGACTCCACTGGCGAGGGGGAAAATTAAGGTAAAGTAAAGTCAACCCACTGGCTGCCAGCGTCAGCCGATTTGACGCACTGCTCTACCCAATAGACGCCGTGCAGCCCGGCTTCGACGTCCGGATACCAGAAGTCTTGCAGGAAGGCGCGATCGTCGCGGTCCGTGGCGTCAATCGCCTGCGCATAGCGGCGATAGAGGTTGGCCCAGGCTTCGAACAGCCCTTCCGGATGGCCGCCGCCAATGCGGTCATCCGCCAGCGCGTTCGGCGACAGGTAGGGCATCCCACGTTCCAGAATGCGCGCCGGCTCGCCCTGCACCTCATAGCTGAGCTGGTTAGGATGCTCATCCCACCATTCGATGCTTGCTTTTTCGCCGACGATGCGCACTTTTTGCGAGTGCATGGCGCCGCTGTTGACCGCGCTGGTCCACATTGAGCCAACCGCGCCGTTGTCATATTCCATCAGGACAAAGGCGTTATCTTCCAGCGGCGCGCGGGAGGGAACAAAGCTCTGACGGGAGCACATCAGCCGTTTGATATTGAGCTGCGGCGCCATGGTCTCGGCGACAAACAGCGGATGGGTGGCCAGATCCCCAAGCACATAGCTGGGCCCGGCAAACTTCGGCGTTACTCGCCAGCGGGTGGATTCTGCCTGCAGCTCGACGGCCTGGTTATGGAAGCCGTGGGCGAATTGCATGTTAACGATGCGGATCTCGCCGAGCAGTCCATCGGCAATCATCTGCCGCGCCTGCTGGATCATCTGATAGCCGGCATAGCCGTAGGTAACGCCGACGATTTTGTTCTGTTTTTTGCTCAGATCCACCAGCTCGCGCGCCTCTTCGGCGGTAAAGCAGAGGGGCTTTTCGCAGATAACGTGGAGTCCCGCCTCCAGCGCCGCTTTGGTGATGGCGAAATGGGTATTGTTCGGGGTGGTGACCGAGACGACCTCGATCCCGTCAGGGCGCTGCGCCTCTTCGCGAAACAGGGTCTGGTAGTCGGCGTAGCAGCGCTCCGGCGCGATGCCCAGTTGCTCACCGAACGCTCGCCCGCGCTCGGCATTGACGTCAAGCGCGCCGGCCAGCAGGGTATAAACATTGTCACGCAGCGCCGCACAGCGGTGGCTGTAGCCGATCTGACTGGTTCCCCCGCCGCCGACCATGCCCCAGCGCAGGGAACGGGATAAGGGTTTCAGGCCGTTTAACATGGTGCTCTCCTTTTTGAAATCATTTGCACTCTGAGGCGCTCAATGCCGACGCCTGCGGCAACGCGCATCCGGATAGACTGACTTCAACTTAAGGAAATGTTTGTTCTGTTTAAATTGTGTTGTGGAATTTATTTTCCATATATGCGAGGGGGATCGAATTAGCGAAAGTTTCTTTTGCGCTTGGTTGAAAAGGTGAGGGCGGGATATCGCCTGCCGGAGTCGTCCAGATTGTTGCGGGCGTTTTTCGTTTCAACAAAATATGAAATAAATTTTCTTTATTAGCTGCTGAAGGCGGTGCAATCCGCCGATTGCACCGGGGACCAGATGCCGCTATGACGCTCCGCGCACAGACGCGGGGGAAGTTGAAGCGACGGGAGGATGACCGGCCGCAAAGATGCCCTTCGCCGCCAGGCCTGCGACGGTGAGGGCTGCCGGGATGCCGAGGATCAAAAAGACGCTTTCAAAGGGCAGGTTGAGCGCCATCATCTCGGCGCCGGCAAAGGCGCTGAGAATGGCGCCGATGCGCCCGACGCCGTGCATCCAGCTGGAGCCCGTCGCCCGCGCCTGTGTAGGGTAGTAGCGGGCGGAGAGGGCGTTCATGCCGGTATTCGCGCCGTTCAGGCAGGCGCCGCTGATAAACGCCAGCATACAGAGCAAGGCAAAGCTGCCCGCGGCGTAGCCCATCGCCATGGTGAACAGGCCGCCAACGGCGTAGATTATCCCCAGCGCGCGATGGGGGTTGATCCTGTCCATCAGCCAGCCGGCAAACAACGAGCCGAGGGTGCCGCCCGCCTGGTAGATCGCCGTCATGATGGCCGCCTGGCTAACGGTCATTCCTACCGCTTTAACCAGCGTTGGCAGCCAGCTGCCGAGGATATAGACCAGGAACAGCCCCATAAAGTAGACCAGCCATAGCATCAGCGAGCCGAAACCGTACTGGCGGGAGAGGACAATGCGCATCGCGTTGCCGGCCGCCGGCTGCGCCGGCAGGATAAACCTCACGTTGTCGCTGATTTGTCCGGGATAGAGACGGTTAAGAATGGCGCGTATGCGCGCCGCGGGCGCTTGTTTGATCACCAGAAAACGAACCGATTCCGGCAGCAGCCAGATGAGCAGGGGGGCAAACAGCAGCGGCAGAATACCGCCGAGCGCCATCAGCGAGTGCCAGCCAAACTGGGGGATCAGCCACGATGCCGAAAATCCTCCCGCCGCCGCGCCGAAGGTGAAGCCGCAAAAGATGACGGTGATAATAAATGAACGCTGGCGTTCCGGGGCGTATTCCGACACCAGCGTCCCGATATTCGGCATCGCGGCGCCCAGCCCGAGGCCAGTCATAAAGCGAAAGAACATCATCTGTTCTACGTTGTGCGAGAAGGCGGTGGCGATGGTCCAGAAACCGAAGAAGAAAACGCTGTTGATGATGATTTTCTTACGTCCCAGCCAGTCGGCGAGCGGGCCGGAGAAAATCGCCCCCAGCGCGAGGCCGATCAGCGCGGCGCTGATCACCAGACCCAGCTGGTGGTTGCTTACCCCCCATTCCAGCTTTAGCGTCGGGGCGATAAAGCCCATGATCGCGATATCAAAACCATCGAGAGCGATGACGCAAAAGCCGAGAAATATAATCAGCTTCTGAAATCGGCTCAGCGGGTTACGATTTATTAACTCTCTGACATCCAGGCGTTGAGTCTGTGTCATAGCGTATTCCTTATGCGCAGGCGCGCAGGTAGGGCTGCGCGGCATCGAACAGTAACTGCGCCCGCTGAAGAGGCGGCAGGGCGCCTTGCTCGCCGTCAAGCGGCACTTCGAGAGAGACCGGCAGCGTCGCCGGCAGGGCCGACATCAGACCATGCAGATCCAGACCGCCTTCCCCCGGCACGTTGCGCGCCGAGCGGGCCTGGCGGATAAGTTCCTGCTCGCTCTCCGGCCTCTGCGCCGCGCCATCGCAGAGTTGCATATAGTTGAGATGATGCGCGGGCAGGCTGGAGAGGGCGGCGAGCGATTCTCCCGCGCGCCAGAAATGGAGAGCGTCCACCAGAATGCCGATGTCTTCCCGCCCGCTGGCGGCGATTAGTGCTTGCGCTGCGGCGATGTTGCGCAACTGGGTCCAGGGCATCGGCTCAAGATTCATGGTCAGCCCAAATGGACGACCGGCCGCGGCGAGGATGGCGAGGTTGTCAGCGCTGCGCTGAAGGTTGTCATCATTGCCGGCGACTAACACCTGTCCGGCGCCAAGACGCGCGGCGGTCTCCATAAAACGCTGCAGCCGATCGTCGAGGGTAAACCCGGGGGTCAGGCGGACGATCTCCACGTCCGACACGCGGATGCCAGTTTCCATCAACGCGGCGAGCGTCGCCCGGACGGCCGGGGTATCGCCCAGCATGTCGTAGTCCGGGTCGGTCGGTGTGGCGGGGAGCAGTCGCAGCCCAACGTGGGTAAAACCGGTTCTGGCCGCAATCCGCACCTGTTCGGGGGGAGGGACATCGAGCAGGGTCAGCGCGGCGAGCGATAGGGTACGCTTGTTCATAAAGGGCTCCGGTACAGTTGCAGGTGAAGAGAGTTAGGGTGCATCCATTCGTGGAAATCAAGTTATATTATTGTTTATATTTGTTTTTTTTGTCAGGCCTTTACCCACCAGATAGCCGAAGGTCATGGCGGGCCCGAGGGTGATCCCTCCGCTGGGGTAATAGCCGCGCATCACGCTCGACATGTCGTTGCCGATGGCGTACAGGCCCGGTATCGGCAGCTGCTGTTCATCCAGCACCCGGGCGTGTTCGTCGGTTTGCAATCCGCTGAAGGTGCCCAGCGAGCCGGGCAGAATGCGCACCGCGTAGAACGGCCCTTCGCGCAGCGGTCCGAGCGTCACCTGATGGTCACCCTGGGCGCGGTTATAGGCTGATGCCCCGCGGTGAAAATCGACGTCTTCGCCAGCGCTGGCGAAGTGGTTAAAGCGTTCAACGGTTTCCGCCAGCGCATTGGCGTCGATAGCGCACTGCTTCGCCAGCTCCGCCAGGGTGTTTCCTCGCTGCAGATAGCCGGTACGCAGCCAGGCGGTGGGGGTGAACGGGAACGGTCTGGCGTGGCCCAGGCCGTAGCGACGCAGCGCGCGACGATCGGCCAGCAGCCACGCCTGCGGCGTGTCGCCCGCGGGTGTGGCCGCCAGCAGGGCGGCGATAAAGTCATGATAAGAGTCGGCCTCGTTAACAAAACGTTTGCCGTTGGGCAGGACGGCGATCACCCCGGGTTTGGCGCGCTCCACCAGATGAGGAAACATTAGCTGCTGGCCGCTGGCCAGAGTGACGCGGGACACCGGCGCCCAGGCCAGCGGGTGGCGCAGGGAAGTGTCGAACTGGCCGCCGACGGATTCGCCAAGCCTGATCCCCTCGCCCTGATTGTCCGGCGGTGCGGCGGAGAAATGGCCGTAACCCTCCGCAGCGTGAGGCACCACCTGCGCCAGCCGCTGGCGATCGTGGGGAAAACCGCCGCAGGCCAGCACCACGGCGCCAGCTTCGACGTGAATCTCCCCGCCGTCGCTGCGCAGCACCGCGCCGGACACGCCCGGCGGACCCTGCAGCAGCCGGACCACCGGGGCATTGAGCTGAAAACGCACGCCGGCGTCGAGGGCGGATCGCAGCAGACGGGCGACCAGCGCATTGCCATTGACCAGATGCTGCCCCCGTCCGGCGCGTAGCCGCTGCCAGCCGTGGCGCAGCAGGCGGCGGGCAGCATACAGCGCGGAGCGCGGCGAGCGGGTGGCATTGAAAAAATGCGCCATATCCGCGCCGCCGGCGATGCCCATCCCGCCCAGGCTAATGGTCTCCAGCGGCGGACGCAGGCGATGGAGCCAGTCGCCGAGCAGGCGGCCATCGTAGGGTTGCGCGGTGACCGACCGCCCACCGTTCGCCGCACCCGGCGACGGGTGAAAGTCCGGCATGGCGCTGCCCGAGAGAAACTGCACCGCCGTCCGCTGATGGAAAAATTCCACCATCTCCGGCCCGTAACGCAGGAAGGTTTGCAGACGAATATCGGCGGCTTCGCCCCCCATCTCATGCTGCAGATAGGTCAGCGGCGCGTCGGCTGCTTCGTCGATGCCCTCCGCCCGCGCCAGCGGGTTGCGGGGGATCCACAGCCAGCCGCCGGACCAGGCGCTGGTTCCGCCGAGTACTGACGCTTTCTCCGCCACCATGACGCTGGCGCCGTGCATCGCCGCAGTCACCGCGGCAGAGAGCCCCGCGGCGCCGGAGCCGACCACCAGCACATCCACCTTCACAGGCCCGCTCATGTTGGACTCCTTACTGCAGAGGTGAAAAAGCGGTGGGGCGCATCAGCACCGACTCGAGGCGTTCCACGGCGGCCAGTTCGCGATTTTTGCGCGAGAAGGTCTGCCAGCGTTCGTCCTGGGCCATCCGCGCGCGGCGCACCAGACGATCGTCCAGGCTTTCATAAGCCCAGATATGCACTACCTGATTGACCACGCCGATCTCGGTAAAAAAGAAGCCGATTAGCTGGCCGAGATGGTCGGTTTGCACCGCCAGGGCATCGCTTTGGTACAGCGCCAGCCAGTCGGCCATTTTCAGCGGATTGATGGTGTACGTGCGTTTTTCGTAGATCATGATGTTTTCCTGATTAGTGGGTGGAGTGTTGTGCCAGATGGCAGGCGGCGAGATAGCCAAACGTCAGCCCCGGGCCGAGGGTGATGCCGGGGCCCGGATAGGTGCCGGCCATCAGCGAATCCATGTCGTTTCCCACCGCGTACAGCCCCGGGATGGGGTTTCCTTGGGTATTGACGACCTGGGCATCGGCGGTGGTGACCAGGCCCCGTGAGGTCCCCAGATCGCCGGTATAAAGTTTGATGGCATAGAACGGCGCGCTGAGCAGGGGGGCATTACAGGCGTCAGGCTGATGGCCCGGATCGCCCATCGCCCGGTTATAGCTGTTGCCGCCTTTAGCAAATTCCCGATCTACGCCCTGCGCGGCGTCACGGTTGTAGCGGGCTACCGTCTCGCTCAGGGTTTGGGCATCCAGACCAAGCTGTTGCGCCAGCGCGGCCAGGGTATCGGCTTTGTGCAGATAGCCAGCGGCGACCAGGGCGTCATTATTGACCGGCGCCGGGCGCGCCAGCCCGAGGCCATAACGCTTCATCGCCTGGGCGTCGCAGAGTAAAAAACAGGGGGCATTTTCCGCTGCATCCTGCATTGCGCTGGCGAAATGGTGATAGGAGCTGGACTCGTTGACGAAGCGTACCGCCCGCTGATTGACGGCAATCACGCCCGGTTTTGCGCGATCGGTTACCAGATGGGGGAAGCGCTCCTCGCTGCCGTCGGCCCGGGTCAGCACCGATACCGGCGCCCAGAAAAAGTTGGAGGCCCGATCGGCTCCCTCGCGAGCGTTAAACGCCGCCGCGAGATGCAGCGCGGCGCCATCGTTGGCCGGCGGCGACATGGTGAAATGCTCGCGGGTGTGCGGCCGATAGCGCGCCGCCAGCGCGCCCGCGGCGAAGCCGCCTGCGGCCAGCACCACCCCGCGGCGGGCGTGCAGCGTCTCTCTTTGCCCCTGATACTCAATCTCCACCCCGCGGACCGCGCCTTGCGCTTCGCACAGCGTCAGAACATTGACATTCAGCCGCAGGTTCATGCCTTTACGCAGCGCCGTAGTCGCCATGCGGGCAATCAGCGCATTGCCCATCGCCAGGCGGGTACCGCGAGGGTACTTCACCCGGTCGCGGGCATAGCGCAGCAGCAGCCGGGTGCAATGGGCCAGGGAGCGCAGCGAGCGGCGCATGTCGAGAAAATGTTGAATATCGACGCGGTTGACCATCATCCCGCCAAACAGCAGCATCCCCGGCGGCGGTGAACGCAGGTCGCGAAACGCGTCCCCCAGTTCACGGCCGTCATACTCCACCACCTCCAGCGCACGACCGACGTCGACTGCGCCGGGTTCATCCGGATAGTAATCGGGCGAGAGCGGACGCAGGCTGTACTTTACTGCCCCCTCACGCTCGAGAAAGGCCAGCGCCTCCCGCCCGGCGCTGACAAACGCTTCGGCAAGATCTTCTCGGTACTGGCCCTCGCCGATAATGGTTCGCAGGTAGGTTTTCATCGCCTCGGCGCTACCGCTTTTGCCCTCGGCGCGCGCCTGGTCGGTATCGTGCAGCCACACGGCGCCGCCGGAGATGGCCGAGGTGCCGCCGAACTGGCCGGCTTTCTCCAGCATCAGCACCGACAGCCCTTTACAGCAGGCGGTGACCGCGGCGGCAAAACCGGCCGCGCCGCTGCCGATGACGATCACATCCCAGCTCTTCATGCCGCCGCTCCCTGCGCCTGTGGGATGGCGCCGATAAACTGGCCCATCAGCCTCATCTGCGCCAGCGCCATTTCCGGCCCGGTCTGTACTTTACAACCACGTGCGGCGGCGAAAGTGAGCAACGGCGTCATCACCGGGGCGGTGACAACGTCGGCCACATGAGTGGTGCTGTCGAGCGTATCCAGCAGCGCCTGCGGTAGAGGCAGCTCATCAAATCCGGCCATGCCGGCCGGTGAGCCATTAACCAGTAGATCGAGGCCGTAAAGGGTGTCTGGCAGCGCGCTCAGTTGCACCGCCGGAAAGGCCTCAGCCAGAAGGTCATGCAGGCGCTGCCGGGTGGCCGGGGTTTGATCGTGCAGGGCCAGCCGACGGATCCCCGCCTCGCACAGTCCCCAGGCGATGGCGCTGCCGACGCCGCCGCAACCGGAGAGCAGCGCCTGCTTACCTGCCGGCTGAAAACCCTGCGCCTCGGCGGCGAGCTGAAAGCCGACGCCGTCCAGCATATCGCCCTGCAGGCGGCCATCCGCCAGCTTGCGGATCACATTGACGGCGTTGAGTCGGCGGGCGCGCGGCGTGAGGTCGTCGACCAGCGCGGCGGCGCGTTGTTTATGCGGCACCGTCACCAGCACGCCGGTCATGTTCTGCCAGCCGCGCAGGGCGTTGAGGTAGGCGGCCACCGCGTCCGGGACGATATCCACCGGGATCATAATGCTGTCCATGTGCTGTTCGGCAAAGTAGCGGTTGAAGTTATCTGGCGATTTCACCTGGGCGATCGGATGACCAATCACGGCGACAACCTGGGTAGTTCCACTGACCATTTCAAACCTCATTTGTTAAATGAATGTTGTGAAAGTATTTCAGTGGAAGCTGGGAGCGACAACGCAGAATTCGGACATGTCGGTTGTTAATCGCACGAACGCTGCGATAATCGCAGGAAATCGATAATGATGTTGCAAAAATGTGAGCGAATATGCAAAACACCATTCATCCACGCGATCTGATCGTCGGTTTACAAAAAGGGCTGGCGCTAATTCAGCTTTTTTCCAAAACCTGCCCAAAGCTCACCGTCGCCCAGACGGCGAAAATGAGCGGCCTGACGCAAAGCGCCGCGCGACGTTTTCTGCTGACGCTCCTGCATGAGCGCTATCTGCAAACCGACGGGCGCTATTACTGGCTTACCCCAAAGACGCTGCGGCTTGGCCAGGCCTATGTCGATTCGGCGCAGTTTCCTCGCATGGTACGGCCGATTGTCGAATACATCGCCAGCCGGACCGAAGAGCACGCCTCGGTGGGGGTGGTGGATGAAGATGAACTGGTCTATATCGCCCGCAGTCGGCATACGCCGTTCAACTCTACGTCGGTGCGGCTTGGGGAGCGGGTGCCCATTTTCTGTACCGCCGGGGGGCGACTGTGGCTGGCTTCGCTGCCGGAAGCAGAGTGTGAGACCGTCCTGCAGCGCATAACCCGGGAACAACGTACCCCCTATACGGTGACCGATATCGCGTCGCTGATGGAGAAAATCGCCCAGGTACGGCGCCAGGGATACGCCACCATTGAGCAGGAGTTTGAGATTGGCATGCTGGTGCTGGCGGTGCCGTTAACCGACAGGGAAGGGACCTGGTGGGGGGCGCTGAGTCTGACCAGTCATCAATCGCGCACTTCGCTGGAAGCGTTATGCCGCGATCACCTCGATCTGCTCTACAGCGCGCAGGCGATGCTGGTGGGTTAAACAGGGCAGCCAGTGGCGCTGCCCTAAGATAGACGTCGCTTAGGCCGACGCTTTGGTCAGAAAGGTGTTCCAGTCGCTGGCCGCGTTATTCACGAAAGTATTCCAGCTGTTGCCGGCGGTGTTAACAAAGCTTCCCCAGTTTTCCTTTCCGGCGGTCACAAAGGTTTCCCAGTTTGACTGTCCGGTCAGGAAGGAACCAAACGCCATCGCGCTGTCGCCGACGAAGGAGGCAAATGCGGTGCCGGAGGTCAGAACAAAAGAGGTGAAGCCGACGCCAGAGTTGGCGACAAAGCTGGCGAAGCTGCTGGCTGCGCCGAACAGATTAAAGCCACCGGAGATATACTCCATTTCGTTCAGTGTTAACTCTTTCATTGCAATTCCTTGTAGTGATTATTTCCCAAAGGGGCAAGAGCCCCGGCGAAAGGTAGCATTGCAGGACCGTGCGGCGCGAGTGATGCCCGATGCGTACTGGCTCAATTTTTCCTCATTTTTTGATATGAAAGATAGCGGGAAAGCGACGGGGGAGGGGAGGGAAGTATGAAATGAGAAAGAAAGCGATGATGAAACAGGAAAGAAAAAGCCCCGTAAATACGGGGCTTTAGATCGTACGGGAGTGCGTAATTATCTCACGTAAGCCAGCAGACTATGTGAATCCGGCACCATAAAGTCAACGGACATCATCACGGACAGCGCGGTGATGGCGACGATAGAAAAGACGAACAGCTTACGCGCCCAGACTTTATCATCGGCCACTTTATAGCCACGCAGCGCCATGCCCAGCCACCAGACGCTGACCGCTGCCGCCACGACCAGGTATTTATACCCGGCGTAGCCGCCCAGCGAGAGCATCAGGGTTGCCACGGCAAAGGCGACGATGTACAGCGTAATATGGTTTTTGGCGACCGAAATGCCTTTCACCACCGGCAGCACCGGAATATTCGCCGCCTGATAATCCTTAAAGCGGAAAATCGCGATGGCGTAGGAGTGAGGCATCTGCCACAGGCTAAAGATAGCCAGCAGGATCGCCGCACCGCTGTCGAAATCACCGGTGACCGCGCAGTAGCCAATCACCGGCGGCGCAGCGCCGGAGAGTGAGCCAATCAGCGTGCCGTAGACGGAGTGGCGTTTCATGTACAGGCTGTAGACGCCGACATAAACCACGAACCCCATCACCCCCAGCCAGCAGGCCAGCGGGTTAGCGCCGAACCACAGCAGCATGAAGCCAGCAATACCCAGCAAGGTGGCGTACACCAGCGAAGCTTCTGGCGAGATCAGCCCTTTGACCAGCACCCGGTTTTTCGTCCGTTCCATCTTACGATCGATGTCCCGGTCGATGTAGTTGTTGAATACACAACCCGAGGCGACCACCAGGGATACTCCAAGGAGCGTCCAGACGAACAGCGGATAGTCGATGTGGCCTTTGGAGGCCAGCAGGAAACCGCCGATCACGGAGATCAGGTTGCCAAAAATAATGCCTGGTTTCGTTACTTGCAGGTATTGCTTAAACATACTCGCCGCTCTTAGTGCATCATCATGTTGTAGTTCAGGTTCCACATAATCCAGATGGAGCCGACAACCACGATCGCAATGATGATTACGGTGAAGATAAATGCGGTCAGGTTCCAACCTTCATCGGACTTGCTGTTCATATGCAGGAAGTACACGAGGTGTACCACGATCTGCACCACAGCGGTCACCAGAATGGTGCCAAGGATAACCGCATGCGAGGCGGAGCCACTCATCACCATGGCGAACGGAATGACCGTCAGGATGATGGACAGGATAAATCCTGTCATGTAGCTCTTCACGCTGCCGTGAGAAGCGCCGCTATGATCGGTAGAATGACTCATTACATCGCCCCCATCAGATAGACAACCGAGAACACGCAGATCCACACGACGTCCAGGAAGTGCCAGAACAGGCTCAGGCACAGGATACGCGTGCGGTTAGTGCTGGTCAGGCCACGACGTGAAACCTGGAACATCAGCACCGCCATCCAGATAAGACCGGAGGTCACGTGCAGACCGTGGGTGCCGACCAGCGCGAAGAACGCGGACAGGAAGCCACTACGATCCGGACCAAAGCCTTCCATGATCAGGTGATGGAATTCATAGATTTCCATCCCGATAAATCCGGCGCCAAACAACCAGGTCAACGCCAGCCAGGAAACCACCTGGCTTTTGTTGTTTTTGTACATGGCGATAGCCGCCATGCCGTAGGTGATGGAGCTGAACAGCAGCAGTGCGGTTTCAACCAGAACGAACGGCAGTTCGAAAATATCTTTGCCCGTCGGTCCGCCGGCCGTGCCGTTCACCAGAACGGCATAGGTAGCAAACAGCGTAGCGAAGATAATGCAGTCGCTCATCAGGTAGATCCAGAAACCGAATACCTTCATCGGTCCTGTATCATGGTGCCCGTGTTCATGCGCGTGGGCAGTATGCGCAAGAGTATCAGTTGCCATTTTTCAGCCCTGCTTTGTTAATCTCATCGAAATGCTGTTTTTCCAGTTTTTCGACTTCTGCAACCGGTACGTAGTAATCCACGTCCTCGTCAAAGCTCTTAATAATCCAGGTCGCTACGATGCCGATGAAGCTGGCGATCGCCATCCACCAGATATGCCAGATCATGGCGAAACCAAATACCGTAGCGAAGGCGGCAATCACGATGCCGGCGCCGCTGTTTTTCGGCATATGAATTTCTTCATAGTGAGCAGGCTGTTTGTACGCTTCACCTTTCTCTTTCATTTCCCAGAAGGCATCACGTTCGTGAACCTGAGGAACGATAGCGAAGTTGTAGAACGGCGGTGGAGAAGAGGTTGCCCACTCCAGCGTACGGCCACCCCACGGGTCACCGGTCAGGTCGCGGTTCTGATCGCGGTCGCGAATAGACACGTAGAACTGAATCAGCTGGCACAGAATACCGCAGGCGATCAGCGCCGCACCGCAAGCTGCAATAACCAGCATCGGGTGGAACTGCGGATCGATCTGCTGGCTCAGACGACGGGTCATACCCATGAAGCCCAGCACGTACAGCGGCATAAACGCCACGAAGAAGCCGATGATCCAGAACCAGAAAGCGCGTTTGCCCCAGGTTTCGTTCAGGGTGAAGCCAAAGGCTTTCGGCCACCAGTAGGTCAGACCTGCGAAGCAACCGAACACTACGCCGCCGATGATAACGTTATGGAAGTGCGCAATCAGGAACAGGCTGTTGTGCAGAACGAAGTCCGCGCCCGGTACCGCCAGCAGCACGCCGGTCATCCCACCTACGGAGAAGGTCACGATAAAGCCGATAGTCCACATCATCGCCGAGTTGAAGACGATGCGACCCTGATACATGGTGAACAGCCAGTTGAAGATCTTAACCCCGGTCGGGATCGCGATAATCATGGTAGTAATACCGAAGAAGGCGTTTACGTTCGCGCCAGCACCCATGGTGAAGAAGTGGTGCAGCCAAACGATGAACGACAGAACGGTAATACAGACGGTTGCCCATACCAGAGAGGTGTAACCGAACAGACGCTTACGCGAGAAGGTCGCGGCGATTTCGGAGAAGACCCCGAACACCGGCAGAACCAGGATGTACACTTCCGGGTGACCCCAGGCCCAAATCAGGTTGATGTACATCATCATGTTGCCACCCATATCGTTGGTAAAGAAATGGGTGCCCAGGTAACGATCCAGGGTCAGCAGCGCGATGGTGACGGTCAGAATTGGGAACGAGGCGATAATCAGGATGTTAGCGCACAGAGATGCCCAGGAGAATACTGGCATCTTGAACATGGTCATGCCCGGGGCGCGCATCTTGATAATGGTCACGAAGAAGTTAATACCGGTCAGGGTAGTACCGATACCGGAGAGCTGCAGCGCCCAAATCCAGTAATCAACCCCTACGCCAGGACTGTACTCAATTCCCGACAGCGGCGGATAGGCCAGCCAACCGGTCTGCGCGAACTCACCAACGCCCAGAGACAGGTTAACCAGAATCACGCCCACAACGGTGAACCAGAAGCTCAGGTTGTTGAGGAACGGGAAGGCTACGTCGCGCGCGCCGAGCTGAAGCGGAACCACCAGGTTCATCAGACCGATAACAAACGGCATCGCCACGAAGAAGATCATGATAACGCCGTGGGCGGTAAAGATCTGATCGTAGTGATGAGGCGGCAGGAAGCCGGCTTCCCCGGCCGAAGCCAGCACCTGCTGGCTACGCATCATGATGGCGTCAGCAAAGCCACGCAGCAGCATGACGATTGCCACGATAACGTACATGATACCGAGACGTTTGTGGTCGACAGAAGTCAGCCACTCGTTCCATAGGTAGGACCACTTACCGAAGTAAGTGATGGCTGCCAGAAGCGCCAGTCCCCCAATGATAATCGCAGCCACCGTTACCACGATAATAGGTTCGTGGTAGGGCACTGCATCCAGTGTAAGTTTTCCGAACATCGTTTTCTTCCTCGGCCCCTTAGTGAGCGGTTTCCGCGTGGCTCATGTCCATGCCTTCCATCCCGTCGTGAGCAGCGTGCTCGCCTTCAGGTTTAGACATGTTCATGCTCTCGTGAGACATGAATTTGTTCACAACATCTTTGAACAGATCCGGTTTCACGTTAGAGAAATATTCCACTTTGTTGTATTCGCTAGGCACAGCCACTTTCTCGAACGCGGCCATGGAGTCCATGGAGTTCGGAGACTGTTTCGCTTTTGCAACCCACTGATCGAAAGTCGCCCGATCCGGGGTGGCAATCGCTTTGAACTTCATACCTGAGAAGCCCGGGCCACTGTAGCTAGCGGAGATACCGTCATAAGTACCAGCTTCGTCAGCAATGAGGTGCAGCTGAGTCTGCATACCGGCCATTGCATAAATCTGGCTACCTAAGCGCGGAATAAAGAACGAGTTCATCACCGAGTTAGAGGTCACTTTGAAGTGTACCGGTACGTTCGCCGGGAAGGCGATTTCGTTAACGGTAGCAATACCCTGTTCCGGATAGATAAAGAACCATTTCCAGTCCATCGATACGACTTCGATGGTGATTGGCTTCTCGTCATGGACAAGCGGTTTGCTTGGCTCCAGTGCGTGAGTGGTTTTCCAGGTCAGAACGGCCAGGAACAGGATGATCAGAATAGGTACCGTCCAGACCACAGCTTCCACTTTGTTGGAGTGTGACCAGTTCGGGCTATACTTCGCATCTTTATTGCTCGCGCGATACTTCCAGGCAAATCCTACTGCCATCAAGACGGCGGGAATAACGACAATCATCATCAGGCCGAAGGCCGTCAGAATCAAAGAGCGTTGCTCCAGTCCAATCTGTCCTTTTGGGTCAAGGAGTGCAGAATCACAACCACTGAGTAATACAGTACCTGCGATTAATGACATCCATCCCAAACTTTTATTGTATTTCCTGAGTCTCATTGAACGACCTCAATTCCACGGGATCTGGTGGCGTTTAAAGTGTATGGGCATTTTACGGTAAGGTTGCATTACTGTAAACATGATTGGATCTCTGTCAGTTCTGTGTTAGCGGCTTCTGCTTGGTTTGTCACATATGTAACGTAGTGTTACTTAATCGCTTGCAAAGCCTGATTTTCGCGGGATTGATAACGAAAGGGATAAGAAAAGGAGTGCTTAGCGGCTAATGGGCATAACCACCCACAAATTAGAACAATTGTTTAACATTTAATTATCAAATAAAAGACATTGTGAAAACGAAAAATAAAATCCCCGGAGCTGAATCGGTTAAATTATTTAAAGAATCGAACGAAAACTGTCAATAATTTCCAGAAATCAAAAACGCACAAAACAACAAATAGCGCGGCGGACAATATAAAAGCGTTAATAAGCCGTTATAATTACGTTTCGTAATTACAACGGCTAATAATGATGCTGGATCCTTAAATCAGGCGGGTTTTACGCAGCGCCAGATAGTCAAGCAGGCCGCCGAACAAAATCCCGCCGACGGCGGTGAGCGCGGCAACCTCCAGCAGGCCGGACAGGAAGGAGAACGACGTATAATCCAGCGCGTTGAGGATCAGCAGCGCCAGCCACGCCGCGAGCAGCAGGCAGCCCAGTGTCAGGATCCCCAGCGCCAGCGCATAGGCCTGCGGGAACTCGCTACGCGGCATAAAGCTTGCGGTGCGTTGGGTATGCTCAAGCGTTTGCCGGCACAGCAGCAATAGGGCAATCCCCGGCACCGCCGCAACGACAGAGAAGAGATAGAAGGTCGACCAGCCGTGAGCCTCGACAAACCAGCCGGCAATCGGCCCAACGTATACGCGACCGACCGCAGAGAGCGCCGAGAGCAGCGCGAACTGGGTGGCGGAGAACGACTTATTACATAGCGTCATCAGCAGCGCGACAAATGCCGCCGTCCCCATTCCCCCGCACAGGTTTTCAAAGAATACCGCGGTCGCCATGGAATAGAGGTGCTTATCGGTAATCGACAGCAGCCAGTAGCCGGCGTTAGAGACCCCCTGCAGCAAACCGAAAATGAGCAGTGCCCGAAACAGCGTCAGCCGCTGCATCAGGACGCCGCCGTACAGGGCGCCGAGAATGGTGGCGAACAGGCCTAAGGTTTTGTTCACCATTCCCACTTCGCCAGCGTCAAATCCCACGCCGCGGATCAGGAAGGTGGTGGTCAGGCTCATGGCAAACGCATCGCCAAGCTTATAAAGGACGATGAGCAGCAGAATCAGCCAGGCGTTGTTGCGGCCGAAAAAATCGCGCAGCGGTTCGGCTACCGCCTGCTCGAGCGATCTGGGGACCGGGATAACGTCGCTCGGTTCGGGGGCCAGCAGCGTGGCGATAATGCAGGGTACCAGCAGCGCCGCCATCAGCCAGTACATCCCCTGCCAGCCGAGATAGCGGTCGGCAAGCCACAGGGCCAGTCCACCGGAGACCAGCATCCCCAGGCGATAGCCCAGCACGCTGATCGCGGCGCCGGCGCCACGCTCTTCTGCTGGCAACACGTCGGTTTTCCAGGCGTCGAACACAATATCCTGCGACGCCGAGCAGAAGGCGATCACCACCGCCAGCGCCGCCATCCAGCGTAATTGGGTGACCGGCTCAAGAAAGCCCATCGTCGCGATCGCCAGCAGGAGTAATACCTGGGTGGTCAACAGCCAACCGCGACGACGCCCAAGAAACGGCGGCGTGTAGCGGTCCATCAGCGGGGACCAGAGGAATTTAAAGACATAGGCCTGGCCGACGAGCGAGAAAAAACCGATCGTTTTCAGATCGATATTTTCCACCGTCATCCAGGCCTGCAGGGTACCGGAGGTGAGAGCCAGCGGCAGACCGGAGGCGAAACCAAGGATCAGCAAAATGGCTGATTTCGGCTGCTGAAAAATGCGTAAGTAATGACTGGACATAGCATAAAGCACGAACCCGGCGGAGGCCGGGTTCGCGATAGCATTAACGCGCGTTTTGCTTGATGAAATCGTGGATGCTGGTGTCCTGCGCCATATCGGCGATGGTATCGGTCAGGACGCTGTTGACGGCATCAGCGATGTTTTTGTTCGAGGCCTGGAAGGCGCCTTCAACGGAGTAGCTGGCGCGGTAGTTTTTGGTCATTTTCGTGCCGTTTGCCGCGGTGGCGATGATGGCGATATCGGCTTTGGTGGCGATGTTATAGCGCACGTTACCCTGAGAGACGTCAGCATAGAGTTTGTTGACGATGATCTGCAGATCGACCGCGCCGTTCGGGCCAATCATGTAGCCGCGAGACGTCATCTGTTTCTCCAGCACTTCCTGCAGCAGGAAGCGCAGATCGCGGGAGGCGGTGAGAGTGACCAGCTGATTGTCACGCGTCACTTTCGCCAGCGCCTGGTCCGGACGCTGATCGGCGCCGTTGATGCTGACGGTCACGCCCATCAGGCTTGGATCCTGCTGCGGCAGCGTGATTTTCGGCGATACTTCAATGGTGGTCGGCGGCGTGGCGCATCCTGCCAGCATAAACATGGCGACCAACGGGAAAAGAATCTTCTTAAGCATGTTCAGGTCTCAACGCATGGTGTTGTTATAAGGAAAATTACCGCCATCATAGCATTGCCAACGGCAAGGGGAAGTGGCAACGCGTGTAAATCCATCGTGCTGGCGGTTTTCTGAGCGTCCCGCCACGGTTAATGGCTCGTTCCCCGACGGATCTGGCGACCAGAGCCAGTAAACGTGATACTTTTGAATGAAAATATCAGAACAATGCTAATTTTTTGTTGTTTTCTCCTAATGGAAGCGGTAAAAGCGGCTAACATTTAAATGGAGTGGCGGCATCTCAGCGTTGTCGGAGGAGAAAATTCATGATGATACGTGAACAGATCGAAGCAAAACTTAGAGCAGCGTTCGACCCGATGTATCTCGAAGTCGTGGATGAAAGTTATCGTCACAACGTCCCTGCGGGCTCTGAAAGTCATTTTAAAGTGGTGTTAGTGAGCGATCGCTTCACTGGCGAGCGTTTCCTCAATCGCCACCGTATGATCTACGGCACGCTAACCGAGGAGCTGTCGAATACGGTGCATGCCCTGGCGCTGCACACCTACACGATTAAAGAATGGGAAGCATTACAGGATACGGTATTTGCTTCGCCGCCGTGCCGCGGCGCAGGGAGTATCGCTTAGAAATCCCATTTGCAACCGCTGGCGCTTTTCCAGTATGTTGCTTGCAGATTTAGCAAAAACGGCCTACGGGCCGTTTTGTTTTGCCTGGAAAATGCGCAAAGTCAGCGCTTTTGCGGGCAAATTTGAGCGGGAAATGTGAAAAATGCCGCAGCACCAGGCGACAACCGTTCTCGACTCACAAAAGTGATGCCGCTATAATGCCGCGTCTTATATATGAATGTCTTCGGGATGATTCTGACGACAGGGAATGTGTTTCTGATTTGAAGAGGGCATCCCGGTTCTGCGAAGCCACCTACACGCGCTTCCAGAGTTGACCGAGCACTGTGATTTTTTTGAGGTAACAAGATGCAAGTTTCAGTTGAAACCACTCAGGGCCTTGGGCGCCGTGTAACGATTACTATCGCCGCTGACAGCATCGAGAATGCTGTCAAAAGCGAGCTGGTCAACGTAGCGAAAAAAGTTCGCATTGACGGCTTCCGTAAAGGCAAAGTGCCGATGAATATTGTTGCTCAGCGCTATGGCGCTTCCGTTCGCCAGGACGTGCTGGGCGACCTGATGAGCCGTCATTTCGTTGACGCGATCATCAAAGAAAAAATCAATCCGGCCGGCGCGCCGAACTACGTTCCGGGCGAATACAAACTGGGCGAAGACTTCACCTACGCGGTAGAGTTCGAAGTGTATCCGGAAGTTGAACTGCAGGGTCTGGACGCGATCGAAGTTGAAAAACCGGTTGTTGAAGTCACCGACGCTGACGTTGATACCATGCTGGAAACTCTGCGCAAGCAGCAGGCGACCTGGAAAGAAAAAGAAGGCGCGGTTGACGCTGAAGATCGCGTAACCATCGACTTCACCGGTTCTGTTGACGGCGAAGAGTTCGAAGGCGGCAAAGCCTCTGACTTCGTACTGGCGATGGGCCAGGGTCGCATGATCCCGGGCTTCGAAGACGGTATCAAAGGCCACAAAGCGGGTGAAGAGTTCACCATCGACGTGACCTTCCCGGAAGAGTACCACGCAGAAAACCTGAAAGGTAAAGCGGCTAAGTTCGTTATCAACCTGAAGAAAGTCGAAGAGCGTGAACTGCCTGAGCTGACCGAAGAGTTCATCAAACGTTTCGGCGTGGAAGAGGGTTCCGTCGCTGGCCTGCGCGCTGAAGTGCGTAAAAATATGGAACGCGAGCTGAAAGGCGCTGTGCGTAACCGCGTGAAGTCTCAGGCTATCGAAGGTCTGGTTAAAGCCAACGAGATCGACGTTCCGGCTGCCCTGATCGACAGCGAAATCGACGTGCTGCGTCGTCAGGCTGCTCAGCGTTTCGGCGGCAACGAGAAACAGGCTCTGGAACTGCCGCGCGAGCTGTTCGAAGAGCAGGCTAAACGTCGCGTCGTTGTTGGTCTGCTGCTGGGCGAAGTGATCCGCACCAACGAGCTGAAAGCTGACGAAGAGCGCGTAAAAGCCCTGATCGAAGAGATGGCTTCTGCGTACGAAGATCCGTCTGAAGTCGTTGAGTTCTACAGCAAGAACAAAGAGCTGATGGACAACATGCGCAACGTGGCGCTGGAAGAGCAGGCTGTTGAAGCCGTGCTGGCGAAAGCCAAAGTGTCTGAAAAAGCCACTTCCTTCAACGAACTGATGAACCAGCAGGCGTAATTTCGCCGCTATCGTTTAAGGTTCGAGCAAAAACCCGTTGCCGAAAGGCGGCGGGTTTTTTTTTAAGATAATGATAGCCACAGGCACGGTGCGAAAACGCATTAACCATGATAGCGTTACAGCAAAAGCTTGTTATGCTTGAAATATGGCAACACCATCCCCATTACCGGGGGAGGCAACTGCATCCGCAATCGCACGCGTATTGAAGAGGCGGTGACGCATTCAGCGGATAGAAACTGTGGCTGATAATCCGTCCGTAAGGTTACAATCAGTGCAGCAGGTATTTTAAAATTACTCCAGGAGACGGAAATGTCATACAGTGGCGAACGAGACAACTTTGCACCCCATATGGCCCTGGTGCCGATGGTCATTGAACAGACCTCACGCGGTGAACGTTCTTTTGATATCTACTCCCGTCTGCTTAAGGAACGCGTCATTTTTCTGACCGGCCAGGTCGAAGACCACATGGCAAACCTGATCGTGGCGCAGATGCTGTTTCTGGAAGCGGAAAACCCGGAAAAAGACATTTACCTGTACATTAACTCTCCGGGCGGGGTAATCACCGCCGGGATGTCGATTTATGACACCATGCAGTTCATCAAGCCGGATGTCAGCACCATCTGTATGGGGCAGGCCGCTTCTATGGGCGCGTTCCTGCTGACCGCCGGGGCGAAAGGCAAGCGCTTCTGCCTGCCGAACTCCCGCGTGATGATCCACCAGCCGCTGGGCGGCTATCAGGGACAGGCGACGGATATTGAGATCCACGCCCGTGAAATCCTGAAGGTGAAAGGACGCATGAATGAGCTGATGGCGCATCATACCGGCCAGTCTCTTGAGCAGATTGAGCGTGACACCGAGCGTGACCGCTTCCTGTCTGCTGCGGAAGCCGTGGAGTACGGGCTGGTCGACTCTATTTTGACCCATCGTAATTGATGCCCAAGGCGCAAGGGTGCCGCTTTACGCTTCATCCTTCTCGCCACGTCTGTGCGAGCGGTTGGCTTTTATTCGGCCGCTTGTCTGGCAGGCTTGCGGCCGGTGGCTTCGCTACCGGCTCGATGTAGCGCGAAGGATTTTGTGTATATACTAATGAAGGGCGGCACAACGCTATATGGCGGCTTGCGCCTGAGAATGGCATTTGCGTCGTCGTGTGCGGCACAAAGAACTTAAAAAGAGGTTTGGACTCATGACAGATAAACGCAAAGATGGATCGGGCAAATTGTTGTATTGCTCTTTTTGCGGCAAAAGCCAGCATGAAGTGCGTAAGCTGATCGCCGGGCCATCCGTGTATATCTGCGACGAATGCGTTGATTTATGTAACGACATCATTCGCGAAGAGATTAAAGAAGTGGCGCCGCACCGCGAGCGCAGCGCGCTGCCGACGCCGCACGAGATTCGCCACCACCTTGATGACTACGTCATCGGTCAGGAACAGGCGAAGAAGGTGTTGGCGGTCGCGGTATACAACCACTACAAGCGTCTGCGCAATGGCGATACCAGCAATGGCGTAGAGCTGGGTAAAAGCAACATCCTGCTGATCGGGCCGACCGGTTCCGGTAAAACGCTGCTGGCGGAAACGCTGGCGCGCCTGCTGGATGTGCCGTTTACCATGGCGGACGCCACTACCCTGACCGAAGCCGGTTATGTGGGTGAGGACGTCGAAAATATCATTCAGAAACTGCTGCAGAAGTGCGATTACGACGTGCAGAAAGCGCAGCGTGGCATCGTTTATATCGACGAAATCGACAAAATTTCGCGTAAATCCGATAACCCGTCGATTACGCGCGACGTCTCAGGCGAAGGCGTGCAGCAGGCGCTGCTGAAGCTTATCGAAGGGACCGTTGCCGCCGTTCCGCCGCAGGGCGGGCGTAAACATCCGCAGCAGGAGTTCCTGCAGGTTGATACCTCCAAGATCCTGTTTATCTGCGGCGGCGCGTTCGCTGGCCTGGACAAAGTGATTTCCCACCGTGTGGAAACCGGCTCCGGCATTGGTTTTGGCGCGACGGTAAAAGCGAAGTCCGACAAAGCGAGCGAAGGGGAACTGCTGGCTCAGGTCGAGCCGGAAGATCTGATCAAGTTTGGTCTGATCCCGGAGTTCATCGGCCGTCTGCCGGTAGTGGCGACCCTGAACGAGCTGAGCGAAGAAGCCCTGATCCAGATCCTGAAAGAGCCGAAAAACGCCCTGACCAAGCAGTATCAGGCGCTGTTTAGCCTTGAAGGCGCAGAGCTCGAATTCCGCGACGAAGCGCTGGACGCTATCGCCAAGAAAGCGATGGCGCGTAAAACCGGCGCCCGTGGCCTGCGCTCAATTGTGGAAGCGGCGCTGCTGGATACCATGTATGACCTGCCTTCGATGGAAGATGTCGAAAAAGTGGTCATTGATGAGTCGGTTATCGCCGGTCAGAGCAAACCGCTGCTGATCTACGGCAAACCGGAAGCTCAGCAGGCATCTGGTGAATAATTAACCATTTCACTCAAGCAGTTAACAAAAAGGGGGGATTTTATCTCCCCTTTTATTTTTCCTGCATTCCCGCCGTTGAATGTGTGGAATACATCCCCATATACTGGATTACATATTAACGACGATGCAGTGGAGTGTGGCGTCGTCGGCTACCTGGCGGACTTTAAACTAAGAGAGAGCTCTATGAATCCTGAGCGTTCTGAACGCATTGAAATCCCCGTATTGCCATTGCGCGATGTGGTGGTTTATCCGCACATGGTCATACCCCTGTTCGTAGGGCGGGAAAAATCTATCCGTTGCCTCGAAGCGGCCATGGACCATGATAAAAAAATCATGCTGGTTGCGCAGAAAGAAGCGTCGACGGATGAGCCGGGTGTAAACGATCTTTTCACCGTTGGAACCGTGGCGTCTATTTTGCAGATGCTGAAGCTGCCGGACGGCACCGTGAAGGTGCTGGTCGAAGGGCTGCAGCGTGCTCGCATTTCTGCGCTGTCTGATAATGGCGAGCATTTCTCGGCGAAAGCGGAGTATCTCGACTCGCCGGCGATTGACGAACGCGAGCAGGAAGTGCTGGTTCGCACAGCTATCAGCCAGTTTGAAGGCTATATCAAGCTGAACAAGAAGATCCCACCGGAAGTGCTGACGTCGCTGAACAGCATCGACGATCCGGCGCGCCTGGCGGATACCATCGCGGCGCACATGCCGCTGAAGCTGGCTGACAAGCAGTCTGTGCTTGAGATGTCCGACGTTAACGAACGTCTGGAATATCTGATGGCGATGATGGAATCGGAAATCGATCTGCTGCAGGTTGAGAAGCGCATTCGCAACCGCGTCAAAAAGCAGATGGAGAAATCCCAGCGCGAGTACTATCTGAACGAGCAAATGAAAGCGATTCAGAAAGAACTCGGCGAGATGGACGACGCCCCGGACGAAAACGAAGCGCTGAAGCGTAAGATCGATGCGGCGAAAATGCCGAAAGAGGCGAAAGAAAAAACCGAAGCGGAACTGCAGAAGCTGAAGATGATGTCGCCGATGTCTGCGGAAGCGACCGTCGTGCGTGGCTACATCGACTGGATGGTGCAGGTGCCGTGGAATGCGCGCAGTAAGGTCAAAAAAGACCTGCGTCAGGCCCAGGAGATCCTCGATACCGATCACTATGGCCTGGAGCGCGTGAAGGATCGCATCCTTGAATATCTCGCGGTGCAGAGCCGGGTGAACAAAATCAAGGGGCCAATCCTTTGTCTGGTGGGACCGCCGGGGGTAGGTAAAACCTCGCTGGGTCAATCCATCGCCAAAGCGACCGGACGGAAATACGTTCGTATGGCGCTTGGCGGCGTGCGCGATGAAGCGGAAATCCGCGGTCATCGTCGGACCTACATTGGCTCGATGCCGGGCAAACTGATCCAGAAAATGGCGAAAGTGGGGGTCAAAAACCCGCTGTTCCTGTTGGACGAGATCGACAAAATGTCTTCCGACATGCGCGGCGACCCGGCTTCCGCGTTGCTTGAGGTGCTGGATCCGGAACAGAACGTGGCCTTTAACGACCACTATCTGGAAGTGGATTACGATCTCAGCGACGTGATGTTCGTGGCGACTTCCAACTCCATGAACATTCCGGCGCCGCTGCTGGACCGTATGGAAGTGATTCGTCTCTCCGGCTATACCGAAGATGAAAAACTGAACATCGCCAAACGTCATCTGCTGCCGAAGCAGATCGAACGTAACGCGCTGAAGAAAGGCGAGCTGACCGTCGACGATAGCGCCATTATCGGCATTATTCGTTACTACACGCGGGAAGCGGGGGTACGTAGCCTGGAGCGTGAAATCTCCAAGCTGTGCCGCAAGGCCGTTAAGCAACTGCTGCTGGATAAATCGCTGAAACACATCGAAATTAACGGTGAGAATCTGCATGATTATCTCGGCGTACAGCGCTTCGACTATGGCCGCGCCGATAGTGAGAACCGCGTCGGTCAGGTGACCGGTCTGGCGTGGACGGAAGTGGGCGGCGATCTGCTGACCATCGAAACCGCCTGCGTGCCGGGCAAAGGCAAGCTGACCTACACCGGCTCGCTGGGCGAGGTGATGCAGGAGTCGATTCAGGCTGCGCTGACGGTGGTACGTTCGCGGGCTGACAAGCTGGGCATTAACGCCGACTTCTACGAGAAGCGTGACATTCACGTGCACGTGCCGGAAGGGGCGACGCCTAAGGATGGTCCGAGCGCGGGTATTGCCATGTGCACGGCGCTGGTCTCCTGCCTGACAGGTAACCCGGTACGCGCTGATGTGGCGATGACCGGTGAAATCACTCTGCGTGGTCAGGTGCTGCCGATCGGCGGTCTGAAGGAAAAACTGCTGGCGGCGCATCGCGGCGGCATTAAGACTGTTCTGATTCCTGATGAGAACAAACGCGACCTTGAAGAAATTCCGGATAACGTTATCGCCGATTTGGATATCCATCCGGTGAAACGAATCGAGGAAGTTCTGACACTTGCGCTGCAGAACGAACCGTTCGGCATGCAGGTTGTGACCGCGAAATAGTGATTCTGCGCAAATTGCGCTAATAAAAATAGGGCTGGTAAGTCATTTCGGACTTGCCAGCCTTTTTTTGTGTAGCTAACTTAGATCGCTGGCAGGGGGGTCATCGACAACTGCTGTTGTAAGGGCATGACAGTCCTGATATAACTGCTGCGCGGTCGCACTATGAAGGACTCAGGTGCGATATAAATTATAAAGAGAGGAAGAGAACAGTGAATAAATCTCAACTGATTGACAAAATTGCTGCGGGTGCGGACATTTCTAAAGCTGCAGCTGGACGTGCGTTAGATGCTTTAATCGCTTCTGTTACTGAATCTCTGCAGGCTGGGGATGACGTTGCGCTGGTAGGTTTTGGTACCTTTGCTGTTAAAGAACGTGCCGCCCGTACTGGTCGCAACCCGCAAACAGGTAAAGAAATTACTATCGCTGCCGCAAAAGTGCCGGGCTTCCGTGCTGGTAAAGCGCTGAAAGACGCGGTGAACTGATCGGCTTTCCCGTCAGGGAATGTGACGAAGTACAAGGGCGCATCGTGAGATGTGCCTTTTTTATTGTCTTTTCAGACCACTTTATGTGTGTTTATCGCCACTTGTGGGCTGACAATCACCCTGTTTTCTTGTCAAAATACGTCCTCACGCGCGGCGGCCATCACGTGCTATGCTGCGCGAGCTAAAGTCATCTACAGCGGAGCGTTGTTACACCATGATGGACAACCTACGCACGGCCGCCAACAGCGTCGTGCTCAAGATTATTTTCGGTATCATTATCGTCTCGTTCATTTTGACCGGGGTGAGTGGTTACCTGATTGGCGGTGGCAAAAACTATGCCGCAAAAGTGAATGGCCAGGAGATTGGCCGTGGGCAGTTTGAAAACGCCGTCGCCAGCGAACGTAACCGTATGCAGCAGCAGCTTGGCGATCAATTCTCCGAGCTGGCGGCGAACGAAAACTACATGAAAACCATGCGCCAGCAGGTGCTGAACCGCCTGATCGATGAGTCGCTTCTGGATCAGTATGCCCGCGAGCTGGGCCTCAGCATCAGCGATGAGCAGGTGAAGCAGGCGATCTTCCAGACCCAGGCGTTCCAGACGAACGGTAAGTTCGACAACCAGCGTTTCAGCGGTATTGTCGCCCAGATGGGGATGACCACCGATCAGTACGCCCAGGCGCTGCGTAACCAGCTGACCACGCAGCAGCTGATTAACGCCATTGCGGGTACCGACTTCATGCTGCCGGGCGAGTCCGATCAGCTGGCGGCGCTGGTATCTCAGCAGCGGGTGGTCCGCGAAGCGACCATCAACGTAAATGCCCTGGCGGCAAAACAGACCGCCAGCGATGAGGAAATCAACGCCTTCTGGCAGCAGAATCAGGCCCGTTTTATGGCGCCGGAGCAGTTCCGCGTCAGCTACATCAAAATGGATGCCGCCAGCATGCAGGAGAGCGCCTCTGACGACGAGATTCAGTCATGGTACGACCAGCACAAGGATCAGTTCACTCAGCCGCAGCGCAACCGCTACAGCGTGATTCAGACCAAAACTGAAGCCGATGCGAAAGCGGTACTGGCCGAGCTGCAAAAAGGAGCGGACTTCGCCACGCTGGCGAAAGAAAAATCGACCGATATTATCTCTGCCCGCAACGGCGGCGATATGGGGTGGATGGAAGATGCCTCTACCGTGCCTGAGCTCAAAGATGCCGGGCTGAAAGAGAAAGGCCAGCTGTCTGGCGTGATCAAATCCTCGGTTGGCTTCCTGGTAGCTCGTCTGGACGACGTCCAGCCGGCGCAGGTGAAGCCGCTGGCTGACGTGCGTAATGACATTGCGGCGAAAGTGAAGCAGGAAAAAGCGTTGGATGCTTACTACGCGCTGCAGCAGAAGGTGAGCGATGCGGCCAGCAACGATAATGAATCGCTGGCGAGCGCAGCGCAGGTCGCCGGGCTGAAGGTCGTAGAAACCGGCTGGTTTGGCCGCGATAACCTGCCGGAGGAGCTGAACTTTAAACCGGTCGCTGACGCTATTTTCAACGGCGGTCTGGTGGGTGAGAACGGCGCGCCGGGCAGCAACTCCGATATCATTACCGTTGACGGCGATCGCGCTTTTGTTCTGCGCATTAGCGAACACAAAGCCGAGGCGGTGAAGCCGCTGGCCGAAGTGAAGGCACAGGTTAGCGATATCGTTAAGCACAATAAAGCGGAACAGCAGGCGAAACTGGAGGCCGACAAGCTGCTGGCGGCGCTGAAAGACGGCAAAGGCGATGAAGCGATGAAGGCGGCTGGCCTGAGCTTTGGCGCGCCGCAGACGCTTTCTCGTACCGGCCAGGATCCGCTGAGCCAGCTGGCATTTACCCTGCCGCTGCCGCAGCAGGGTAAACCGGTCTACGGCGTGGGCAGCAATATGCAAGGCGATGTGGTGCTGATAGCGCTGGATGAGGTGAAAGCCGGCAGCATGCCGGAAGAGCAGAAGAAGGCCATGGTTCAGGGGATCACCCAGAACAATGCCCAAATCGCTTTCGAAGCGCTGATGAGCAACCTGCGCAAGGCGGCGAAAATTAAGCTCGGCGACAGCATCGACCAGCAGCAGTAATTTCGCGTCGTCTCGCAAAAATGAGCAACACGATGTAATCCTCAAGGGCCGCTTTCGCGGCCCTTTCCATTTCTGTGATTTGCCTTTTGTCGACCATCCGCACTGACGCTATCGTGACCTTGCTGTCTACACACAAGGAGATATCAGCATGAAATATGGAATAAAAGCACTGATGGCCGCGGGCGTTCTGGTTTTTGCGGTAGGGGTACAGGGGGCGCTGGCGGCACCCGCCAGCGGCAAAGCGGCGGTGAATAAAGAAAATGTGCAGGCGTCCTCTTCGGCGAAGGCGGAAGCGGTGCCCGGCGAGTCTGACATCGGGGCGACAAAGGTCAGCATTAACCGCGCCAGCGCCGAACAGCTGGCGCAGGCGTTGAATGGCGTAGGATTGAAAAAAGCCCAGGCTATTGTCAGCTACCGCGAAGAGTACGGGCCGTTCAAAACCCTCGATGATCTGAAGCAGGTCCCGGGAATGGGGAGCGCGTTGGTGGAGCGCAATTTAGCCCATCTGACGCTGTAAATTTTATGCCAGACCTTGCACAGCGGTGATTTTTTGCCAGGATAAAGAGGTTGCATCAAGTGGTGTGACCTCTTACCTCATAAACAACAATAACAGAAAGGCATTGGTGCTATGCAGACACAAATTAAAGTTCGCGGCTATCATCTGGACGTCTACCAGCATGTGAACAACGCTCGCTACCTGGAGTTCCTTGAGGAAGCCCGCTGGGACGGCCTGGAAAACAGCCCCGCGTTTCAGTGGATGATGGAGAAAAACATCGCCTTCGTGGTGGTGAATATCAATATTAACTATCGTCGTCCGGCGGTACTGGGCGATGTGCTGACGGTGAGCAGCAAACTGGAGCAACTCAACGGCAAAAGCGGCACCCTAAGCCAGGTGGTCACCCTCAACCCCAATGGCGAAGTAGTGGCCGATGCGCTGATTACCTTCGTTTGTATCGATTTGAAAACCCAGAAGGCGCTGCCGCTGGAAGGGGAATTGCGTGCGAAACTTGACCAGATGAACCTGCGCTGACAACCGTCGTGCGAGTGGCGGGCCCACGGCAGGTGATGAACCCGTAGCCCCGGTAAGCATCGCGCCACCGGGGAATTTGAGTCAAAGCTCCGGTAAATCGATCCCCGGAGATTATGCCTGCGCCAGTCCGGTTTTTTGCTGCATCACCGCCATTACCCCGACCTTGTCCGCCAGATACTGGTTGAGTCCGTTTGCGCGCAGGTTACAGGCGGCGCACTGGCCGCAGCCATCGCCCTTAATGCCGTTGTAGCAGGTGAGGGTTTCCCGGCGCACCAGATCCAGCTGACCCCAGTAGTCGGCGAGCGCCCAGGTCTCGGCTTTATTCAGCCACATCAGCGGCGTCTCAAAGCGAATGTCTTTCGCCATCCCCAGGCTGACGGCGTGGTGCAGCGCTTTGACAAACTCATCGCGGCAGTCCGGGTAGCCGGAGAAGTCGGTCTCGCACACGCCGGTGATGATGGCTTCGGCTTTTACCTGATAGGCGTAGATTGCCGTCAGGGTTAAAAACAGAATATTACGCCCGGGGACAAAGGTGTTGGGAATGCCCTCGGCATCAGGCTGATAGTCCGGTACCGGAATGTTATCGCGGGTCAGGCTGCTGACTGCCAGTTCGTTGAGCAGAGTGACGTCCAGCACTTTATGCGCGACGGCGCCCAGTTTCAGGGCGAGTTCGCGCGCAACGTCGATTTCCGCGCGGTGGCGTTGGCCATAATCAAAAGTGACGCAATGCACTTCATCATACTGTTGCAGAGCCTGCACCAGACAGGTGGTTGAATCTTGTCCTCCGCTGAAGACAACTACGGCGCGTTTCATGGCAATTCCTGACTAAATGAATAAAGGCGATATGGTAGCGCCAGACGCCCTCCATCACCAGCTCTCTCACGTCGACGAGGCCGGCAGCCAGGCGCTGGCGAAGTCGAACCAGCCCCGGGCGTTGAGGCGCAGACCATTGACCCCCGGTGGCGCGCTGATCCGATAGTTATACTTGAACAGCGGCGTCATGATGGCGTCTTCCATCAGGCTGTTAAATACGTTGCGCAGCGCATCGTTGCGGCTGCGAGCGTCGGGCTGAGACTGCACCGCGTCTAATGTCGCCTGCAGATGAGCATATTGCGCCCCGGTCAGCAAATTAGGCCACAGCATATCGCAGCGCAGCCACTGTTCCAGGGCGTACTCCGGCGCTTCGCCGATCAGACGGTCGCCCATCATCAGGTCGGCCTGCCCCAGATGCTGGCAGCCTTCCCAGTTTTTAGCGTCGTGGAACAGGAGCGTCAGCTCGCAGCCCAGCAGAGCCAGACGTTGCCTCAGCTGTTCGGCCATCGCATGTAGCTCGACCGGCAGATGATAGAGCAGGGTGAGCCTGGCCGGCAGCGGTACCGCGTTGTTTGCCGGTCCCTGCGGGATGGACCATCCCGGCAGCACCTCATGGCTTGGCGTAATCAGATCCTCCTCCAGCGGCAGCGTATCCAGTAGCGACGAGTGATGGATTATCGACACCAGCCGCTGGGCCTGCGCTTTGCTAAGCCGAGGGCTGTGGCGCAGGGTCAAATAGCAGAAGCCAAGGCTGATACGGTTGCTGACCTGACGCAGATTATGCAGCTCTTCGCGATCGCCGATGGTGATCTGCACCGGATGGCGGCAGCTGGTGCCGAGATCGCGGTCAAAGAGCTGAGGAGTGATCCAGTACTCCACCGCCTGGATCAGCGGATGCTGCAGGTGGTAGCGGGGATGGTTTTCCAGGCGGACGAGTTCCGGACTAAACCGCTTCAGGCGGAACGGTCCGCAGCCAATGGCCGGATCGTCGGGATGCGCCAGCACGCTGCAGTAGCTGGCGAGGCGGAACGGCAGCCAGTAGTCAGGGCGATGCAGGGTTATTGTTAAACACTGGGCATGGGTGACATCGATACGGCTGATGCTGGCGAAGAGGGTCCGCAAGGCGGGCAGCTCAAGCAGCAGCAGTAACCGCTGTCGCAACTGCGCGGTTTCCACCGTATCGCCATTGTGCCAGCACAGCGTGGAGCGGATATAAAAATGCCAGCGCAGGCCGTCCGGGGAGACCTGCCAGTGGTGCGCCAGATCGCCGATCGGCATATTGTCGCCTTCGTCGAAGCGCGTCAGCCCGGCATAGATTTGTCCGGCCAGATGCTGCTCGGCGCGGCCGGGGAGAAAGCCGGGACGCAGCGGCTCCAGCGGGCGATAGTAAGGAATACGCAGCGTGGGGGTATTGTTTTGCCACTGACCGCCGAGGAAGGGATGGAGCAGGGCTTTCAGCTCCACCGGGGCAAGCTGCGCCAGCTCCAGCGCGGTTTGTTGCTGACCGTTGTTCAGCGCCTGCTCCATCATCTCGTTGCGCAGACTTTCCGGGGTTTTGTGAAATAAGAGCTGTCCGCGTTTGCCGCGCCCGGAGCTGGCCTGCCAGCTTAGCCACCCGGCCTCCTGCGCCTGACGCAGCAGAGTACGGACGTGGCGCTCGCTGCAAAAACAGCGCTCCGCCAGTTCGCCGACGGTGACCTGCTGCGGCGCCCCGGCTGATGGTTGCCATAGGCGCTGGTATTGATTTAAACGGTGTAAGAGTCGCATGGGGGCCGTCGTCCACCGGGCCGCTGTAAACCCGGAACAATTAATAATATCTATTCACTATTACTTCCGTATATCCCAGGTGATACTGCAACACAAGCGAAGCCCATCACACATCGGGGAATATACCATGGCAAAACTGGCGGCATTTGATATGGACGGCACCCTGCTGATGCCGGACCATCGTCTTGGAGAAAAGACGCTTTCCGCGCTGAAACGGCTGCGTGAGCGCGATATCACCTTGACCTTCGCCACCGGCCGCCATGTGCTGGAGATGCACCATGTGATTGGCGAATTTTCCCTTGATGCATTTCTGATCACCGGCAACGGGACGCGCATCCATTCGCTGGAAGGGGAGGAGCTTTATCGCCAGGATCTCGCTCCCGAGGCGGCAGAAGCGGTGCTGCACGGCAAATGGGATACCCAGGCCAGCATGCACGTCTTTAACGATGGCGGCTGGTTCACCGGCCAGGCAAGGCCTGAATTGTTGCAAGCGCATGTATTCAGCGGCTTTCACTATCAACTGTGCGATCTGAAGCGCATGTCGGCGCAGCATGTCACCAAGATCTGTTTCTGCGGCGATCATGACGATTTGCGCCGTCTGCGGATCCAGCTGAATGAGACGCTGGGCGATCGCGCATTTCTCTGCTTCTCGGCAATGGACTGTCTGGAGGTGCTGCCGGTTGGCTGCAATAAAGGCGCGGCGCTGGCGGTGCTCAGCCAGCATTTAGGCTTCACCCTGCAGGAGTGCATGGCCTTCGGCGATGCGATGAACGACCGCGAGATGCTGGGCAGCGTTGGGCGGGGGTTCATCATGGGCAACGCGATGCCGCAGCTGAAAGCCGAGCTGCCGCATCTGCCGGTAATTGGCGACTGTCGGAATCAGGCAGTCTCCCATTTTTTAACTCATTGGCTGGATAATCCTGATCTTCCTTATTCCCCCGAATAGAGAGACCCTTCCAGCAAGCCAGATAGGCTTCTATCTGGCTTTTTTTATCGCCTTTCGACCAGACCGGCGATCTCCGCCTGCCAGGGCGCAATATCGCCGATATTGTCCGCCACCCACTGCGGGTTGTAATAGCTTTCCAGGTAACGCTCGCCGCTGTCGCACAGGAGTGTCACTATCGAGCCGGTGCGACCTTCTTCGCGCATCCGCGCGGCCAGCTGCAATACGCCCCACATATTGGTGCCGGTCGAGGCGCCGACCTTGCGCCCAAGCTGCGTTTCCAGCCACAGGGCGGTGGCTACGCTCGCCGCATCCGGCACGCGCAGCATCTCATCAACAACGTCGGGAATAAACGACGGCTCGACGCGCGGCCGTCCGATGCCTTCAATTTTGCTGCCGACCGGGCTGCGCAGGCTGGCGTCGCGGGTCTGCCAGTAATCGAGGAACACCGAATTCTGCGGATCAACGACCATCAGCTGCGTCTCGTAGCCCTGGCTGCGAATATAGCGGCCAATGGTCGCTGAGGTGCCGCCGGTGCCGGCGCTCATGACGATCCATGACGGCTGCGGGTGCGGCTCATGGCTCATCTGGCGGAAAATACTGTCGGCGATATTGTTGTTGCCGCGCCAGTCGGTGGCCCGCTCGGCGAAGGTAAACTGATCCATATAATGGCCGTTCAGCTCGCGGGCCAGCGTTTCGGAAGCCGCGTAGATTTCGCCGGCGCTCTGCACAAAATGGCAGCGTCCGCCGTAGAACTCGATCTGTTCGATTTTGCGCTTGGCGGTGCAGGAAGGCATCACAGCGATAAACGGCAGCCCCAGCAGGCGGGCGAAATAGGCCTCCGAAACGGCGGTTGACCCTGAGGAGGACTCTATAATTGGCGTGCCTTCTTTGATCCAGCCGTTGCACAAGCCATAGAGAAACAGCGACCGCGCCAGGCGATGCTTCAGGCTGCCGGTGGGGTGGGTGCTTTCATCTTTCAGATACAGGTGGATGCCCGGAAAAGCGGGCAGCGGCAGACGGATCAGGTGCGTGTCGGCGGAGCGCTGATAGTCAGCGTTGATTTCGCTAATGGCATGTTTAACCCAGGCGCTATTCATCGTGATTTCCTGTTTGTCATTTTGTGCCTAGCTTAGCGGAAAGCGCAGGAAAAATTGTTGCCATTTAACCTGTGGATTACCATTATGAGAGCAAAATTTTCTCTGAGGATGCCCAATGCTAGATAAAATTGACCGTAAGCTGCTGGCGCTACTGCAGGAAGATTGCACCCTCTCTTTGCAGGCGCTGGCCGATGCCGTTAATCTGACCACCACGCCCTGCTGGAAACGCCTGAAACGGCTCGAAGACGAGGGTATTCTCCGCGGGCGCGTCGCCCTGTTGGACGCGGAAAAGGTGGGGCTGGGGCTGACGGCGTTCGTCCTGATCAAGACTCAGCATCATAGCAGCGACTGGTACTGTCAGTTCGTGAGCGAAGTGACGCAGATGGCGGAAGTGCTCGGCTTCTGGCGGATGGCGGGGGAGTATGACTACCTGCTACGGGTGCAGGTGGCTGATATGAAACGCTATGACGACTTTTATAAACGTTTAGTGAACAGTGTGCCTGGTCTGTCGGATGTCACTTCGAGTTTTGCCATGGAACAGATAAAATATACCACCGCCTTGCCTGTCGAATAACGGTATTGCGCCGTAACCCATTACAAAATCAGGATTTTATTGCTTGCGATTATTTGCTCAACTCAGCTGGTACTTCCGCCGGGAGTGGCGCCGCTATCTTGGCGCAATTGCCCTGCTGGTCATTATTGCCGTCCTGCAGCTTATTCCGCCGAAGGTGGTGGGCATTGTGGTCGACGGCGTGACGCAACAACATTACACCGCGGAGAAGGTGTGGATGTGGATCGGCGCGCTGGTGCTGATCGCGGTGATGGTCTACCTGCTGCGCTATGTCTGGCGCGTGCTGTTGTTCGGCGCTTCTTACCAGTTGGCGGTTGAGCTGCGGGAAGATTTTTACCGGCAACTGAGCCGCCAGCATCCGGCGTTCTATTTGCGCCATCGCACCGGGGATCTTATCGCCCGCGCCACCAATGACGTGGACCGGGTGGTGTTTGCCGCTGGCGAAGGAGTATTAACCCTGGTGGATTCCCTGGTGATGGGCTGTGCGGTATTGATTGTAATGTCGACGCAGATTAGCTGGCAGCTTACTCTGCTGGCGCTGCTGCCGATGCCGCTGATGGCCCTGGCGATCAAACGTAACGGCGATGCGCTTCACGAACGTTTTCGCGTTGCTCAGGCGGCCTTTTCCAGCCTCAACGATCGCACGCAGGAGAGCCTGACCAGCATCCGCATGATTAAGGCGTTTGGGCTGGAGGATCGCCAGTCGGCGCAGTTTGCTGCCGATGCTGCCGATACCGGCGCGAAAAACATGCGCGTGGCACGCATTGACGCCCGCTTCGACCCCACCATCTATATCGCCATCGGGGCCGCTAACCTGCTGGCCATCGGCGGCGGCAGCTGGATGGTGATCCACGGCAGCCTGACCCTGGGCCAGCTGACCAGCTTCGTGATGTATCTTGGCCTGATGATCTGGCCGATGCTAGCGCTGGCGTGGATGTTTAACATCGTGGAGCGCGGTAGCGCGGCCTATGGTCGTATCCGCACGATGCTTGAAGAGGCGCCGGCGGTGGATGACGGGACCGAGGCGGTGCCGGCAGGCCGCGGCGTCCTGCAGGTTGCTATCCGCGATTTCATCTATCCGCAGGCGAGCAAACCTTCGCTGGAGCAGGTAAATTTTACTCTCCAGCCGGGGCAAATGCTGGGCATCTGCGGGCCGACGGGCGCCGGCAAAAGCACCATTCTGGCGCTGCTGCAGCGCCATTTTGACGTCACTCACGGCGAGATCCGCTTTCACGATCTGCTGCTGCCGATTCTGCAGCTCGACAGCTGGCGCGCCCGGTTGGCGGTGGTCAATCAGACGCCATTTTTATTCTCCGATACCGTCGCCAATAATATCGCGCTGGGAAAACCGGACGCGACGCAGGCGCAGATTGAGCGGGTTGCTCAACTGGCCAGCGTGCATGACGACATTCTGCGTCTGCCTCAGGGCTACGAGACCGAAGTGGGCGAGCGCGGCGTGATGCTCTCCGGCGGCCAGAAACAGCGCATCTCTATTGCTCGCGCCCTGCTGCTGGAGGCCGAAATTTTGATCCTCGACGATGCCTTATCGGCGGTGGATGGCCGCACCGAGCACCAGATCCTGCATAACCTGCGCCAGTGGGGGGAGGGGCGGACGGTCATTATCAGCGCCCACCGCCTGTCGGCGCTCACCGAGGCCAGTGAAATTTTGGTACTGCAGCATGGGCATATTGCCCAGCGCGGCCGCCACGAGGCGCTGGCCGTGCAGCCCGGCTGGTACCGCGACATGTATCGATATCAGCAGCTGGAGGCCGCGCTCGACGAGGTTCCGCAGACGCAAGAGGAGGCCCTGGATGCGTAGCTTTACCGAACTCTGGCCGACGCTTAAACGCCTGCTGGCCTATGGTTCACCGTGGCGCAAGCCGTTGGCCATCGCGGTGGCGATGATGTGGATTGCGGCGGCGGCGGAAGTGAGCGGCCCGCTGCTTATCAGCTATTTCATCGACAACATGGTGGCGAAACATACGCTGCCGCTGAAGCTGGTGGCCGGTCTGGCGGTAGCCTATATCGGCCTGCAGCTGCTGGCGGCGCTCCTGCACTATAACCAGTCGCTGCTGTTTAACCGCGCCGCGGTCGGCGTCGTCCAGCAGTTGCGCAGCGACGTGATGGATGCCGCCCTGCATCAGCCGCTCAGCGAGTTTGATACCCAGCCGGTTGGGCAGCTTATCTCACGGGTAACCAACGATACGGAAGTCATTCGCGATCTGTACGTGACGGTGGTGGCTACGGTACTGCGCAGCGCAGCGCTGATCGGCGCGATGCTGGTGGCGATGTTTAGCCTCGACTGGCGGATGGCGCTGGTGGCGATCGCGATTTTCCCGGCGGTGCTGATCGTGATGATTATCTATCAGCGCTATAGCACGCCGATCGTGCGGCGGGTGCGCGCCTGGCTTGCCGACATCAACGATGGCTTCAACGAAGTGATCAACGGCATGGGCGTCATCCAGCAGTTCCGCCAGCAGGCGCGCTTTGGCGAACGGATGCGCGAGGCCAGCTATGCCCACTATCTGGCGCGGATGCAGACGCTGCGCCTGGACGGTTTTCTGCTGCGCCCGCTGCTGAGCCTTTTTTCCTCGCTGGTGCTGTGCGGGCTGCTGATGCTGTTCGGCTTTAGCGCGGTGGGCACGATCGAGGTTGGGGTCCTGTACGCGTTTATCAGCTATCTTGGACGCCTTAACGAGCCGCTTATCGAGCTGACCACCCAGCAGTCGATGCTGCAGCAGGCGGTGGTCGCCGGCGAGCGCGTTTTCGAGCTGATGGATCGCCCGCGCCAGGCGTGGGGTACGGATGACGCGCCGCTGAGCAGCGGTCGGGTGGAAATTGACCATCTCTCCTTTGCTTACCGGGGGGACCGTCTGGTTCTCCAGGATATCACGCTGGATATTCCCTCCCGCAGCTTCGTGGCGCTGGTCGGACATACCGGCAGCGGAAAGAGTACCCTCGCCAGTCTGATGATGGGCTATTACCCGTTAACCCACGGCGAGATCCGCATCGATGGTCGACCGCTCGCATCCCTCAGCCACAGCGCGTTGCGTCGGGGCATCGCGATGGTGCAACAGGATCCCGTAGTGCTGGCGGATACCTTCTACGCCAACGTCGCGCTGGGCCGGGACATCAGTGAGGCGCAGGTTTGGGAAGCGCTGGAGGCGGTGCAGCTGGCGGCGGTGGCGCGCAGCATGAGCGATGGGCTGTACACCCAACTGGGCGAGCAGGGCAATAATCTCTCCGTCGGGCAGAAGCAGCTGCTGGCGCTGGCTCGCGTGCTGGTGGACACCCCGCAGGTACTGATTTTGGATGAGGCGACGGCAAACATCGACTCCGGTACCGAGCAGGCGATCCAGCAGGCGCTGGCGAAGGTCCGCCAGCATACCACCCTCGTGGTTATTGCCCATCGGCTGTCGACCATTGTGGAGGCCGATACCATCCTGGTTCTGCATCGAGGTCAGGCTGTCGAGCGGGGCACCCATCAGCAGCTGCTGGCGGCGAAAGGCCGCTACTGGCAGATGTATCAGCTGCAGCTGGCCGGCGAAGAGCTGGCGGCCAGCGCCAGAGAGGAGTCGCTCAGCGCCTGATGCACCACCAGCAGGCAGGGAACGCTGGGCGGCCTGCGATGGTGCAAAAACGTTACATCAAATGCACCGTTGTGGTGCATTTTTGCGCGCCAGGCGCCGTTGCGCAGGATATTGCCTGACCTGTCCCCTGTTTTTTGCCATCAAAGGGCCGCTTTGCGGCCTTTTTTCATTTCTGGCATAGCCCTTGCTTTATATCCATCGTGTTAGCTGCGGCCATTACCGAATACTGACTGGAGGGGACTTATGAAGCTGGTTACCGTGGTAATCAAACCATTCAAACTGGAAGACGTGCGTGAAGCTTTGTCTTCCATCGGCATTCAGGGCCTGACGGTCACTGAAGTCAAAGGATTTGGCCGTCAGAAAGGTCACGCGGAGCTCTACCGCGGCGCCGAGTATAGCGTCAACTTTCTGCCAAAAGTGAAGATTGATGTGGCGATTGCCGACGATCAGCTGGATGAAGTCATCGATGTCATCAGCAAAGCGGCTTACACCGGAAAAATTGGCGACGGCAAAATTTTCGTCGCTGAATTGCAGCGCGTCATTCGCATCCGTACCGGCGAAGCTGACGAAGCGGCACTGTAATTTCCAGACCACACAGTGATGGGGAACGAAACAATGAAAATGGCAACAATGAAATCGGGTCTGGGGGCATTAGCCCTTCTGCCGGGGCTGGCGATGGCCGCGCCTGCGGTGGCGGACAAAGCCGATAACGCGTTTATGATGATTTGCACCGCGCTGGTTCTGTTTATGACTATCCCGGGGATTGCGCTGTTTTACGGCGGCCTGATCCGCGGTAAGAACGTTCTGTCCATGCTGACTCAGGTGATTGTCACCTTTGGCCTGGTCTGCGTATTGTGGGTGATTTATGGCTATACCCTGGCCTTCGGCACCGGCGGCAGCTTCTTCGGCAGCTTTGACTGGGTGATGCTGAAAAATATTGAGCTGAAAGCGCTGATGGGCACCTTCTATCAGTATATCCACGTGGCATTCCAGGGCTCGTTCGCCTGCATCACCGTCGGGCTGATTGTCGGGGCGTTGGCGGAACGTATTCGTTTCTCCGCGGTACTGATCTTCGTGGTGGTGTGGATGACACTCTCCTACGTGCCGATTGCGCATATGGTTTGGGGCGGCGGTCTGCTGGCGACCCATGGCGCGCTGGACTTCGCCGGCGGCACCGTTGTGCACATCAACGCCGCGGTCGCCGGGCTGGTGGGCGCCTATATGATGGGCAAACGCGTGGGCTTCGGCAAAGAAGCGTTCAAACCGCATAACCTGCCGATGGTGTTCACTGGCACCGCTATCCTCTACGTGGGCTGGTTCGGCTTCAACGCCGGCTCTGCCAGCGCAGCGAATGAAATTGCGGCCCTGGCGTTCGTTAACACCGTCGTGGCGACCGCTGCGGCTATCCTGGCGTGGACCTTTGGCGAATGGGCTCTGCGCGGCAAACCTTCACTGCTGGGCGCCTGCTCCGGGGCAATTGCCGGTCTGGTTGGCGTTACGCCGGCGTGTGGTTATATCGGTGTCGGCGGGGCGCTGATCGTCGGTATCGCCTCTGGCCTGGCGGGTATCTGGGGCGTGACTGCGCTGAAACGCTGGCTGCGTGTGGATGATCCTTGCGACGTCTTCGGCGTTCACGGCGTCTGCGGCATCGTCGGCTGTATCCTGACTGGTATCTTCGCGGCGACTTCTCTGGGCGGCGTCGGTTATGCGGAAGGCGTCACCATGGGCCATCAGCTGCTGGTGCAACTGGAAAGTATCGCCATCACCGTGGTCTGGTCCGGCGTTGTGGCGTTTATCGGCTACAAGGTGGCGGATATGACCGTCGGGCTGCGCGTGCCGGAAGAGCAGGAGCGCGAAGGGCTGGACGTCAACAGCCATGGCGAAAACGCCTATAACGCCTGATAAAAAAGCCATTCTCTCCTGATAGCGAAAAGCCTCCCGTCCGGGAGGCTTTTTTTATGCGTTGCGGTTGCGCATCACCCCTTCCTGAACCGTTGAGGCAACCAGCGTGCCATCCTGGGTGTAGAATTCGCCGCGAACGAAGCCGCGGGCGCTGGAGGCCGAGGTGCTTTCGACGCTATAAAGCAGCCATTCGTTAATATTAAACGGCCGGTGGAACCACATAGAGTGGTCGATGGTGGCGACCTGCATGCCGGGCTCAAGGAAACCAACGCCGTGCGGCTGCAGCGCCACCGGCAGGAAGTTAAAGTCTGAAGCATAGCCCAGCAGATACTGATGAATACGCAGATCGTCAGGGACTGCGCCGTTGGCGCGCAGCCAGACCTGGCGCACCGGTTCGGCGATATGGCCTTTCATTGGGTTATGAAACTCCACCGGACGGATCTCCAGCGGTTTATCGCAGAGGAATTTGTCTTTCACCTGCGGCGGCAGGAGATGCGCCAGCTTGCGAGCGATATCGGTTTCCGAAGGCAGGCCGTCAGGGGAGGGGGCGGCCGGCATTGCTTTCTGATGCTCATAGCCATTCTCTGGCGCCTGGAAGGAGGCGGTCATATAGAAAATCGGCTTCCCGTTCTGGATGGCGGCGACCCGACGGGCGCTGAAGCTGTTGCCATCGCGCAGCACCTCCACATCGTAAACGATCGGCTTCTGGCTATCGCCGGGGCGAAGAAAGTAGCTGTGAAACGAATGAACCAGACGCTCAACGGGCACGGTCTCTTTTGCCGCATACAGCGCCTGACCCACTACCTGGCCGCCAAAAACCTGACGTAACCCCAGGTCTTCGCTCTGCCCGCGAAACAACCCTTCCTCAATTTTTTCCAGATCTAATAATGCCAGCAGGTTAGAGAGTGCCTGACTCATACTTATCCTCAATTAACAATAGCGGCGCAGCGCGCGTAATGTGGCCAAGTATAACCTGGAATCGCAAGTGGTCCGATGGGTGTAATAATCTGAATAACGACCAGTTAACAGGAACAAATCTGAGATCTGTGCCACACTTATTGACGACACGAAAGTTCCTGCCGGCGAAGCGGCGGAACATCCTCCTGGGTATTAAGGGATGATAAGGAGAACATCATGAAATTTGCCTATATGTTTAGTGCCTTAGCCGTCGCCGCGACGCTGACCGCCTGTGCTAATCACCACTCGAACAATTCTTCGACGCAGGCGGCCGCGCCCGACCCTTACGGTATCGCGACGCTGAGCGTGGCGCAGCAGCAGCCGAGCGTCACGGGGACGATTAATATCCGCCAGAGAATCGCTTTACCGCCGGATGCGGTACTGACGGTGACCCTGTCGGATGCTTCTCTGGCAGATGCGCCAGCCCGCGTATTGTCGCAAAAAGCGGTGCGTACCGAAGGCAAACAGGCGCCATTTAACTTTGCGCTGCCTTACAACCCGGCAGATATTCAACCGAACGCTCGCATTCTGCTAAGCGCGGCGATCACGGTTAACGGCCAGTTGATGTTTATTACCGATACCGTGCAGACGGTAATAAACCAGGGCGGCACTCATGCCGACCTGACGCTGGTTCCGGTCCAGCAGACCGCCGTTCCTGTCGCCCAGTAAGCTCGCTACGCCCCCGGATGGGGGCTTTTTTTTGCCTTCAATAAACCCAGCGATAATGCTGGAGATCGATATGGCCGCTGCCGGAGACCTGCACACCCTCGGCCAGCAGCGCCTGACGCTGCCGCTGTAGATCGGGGCCGGTGAGGGAGATATCGCCATGGCGATTGACCACCCGATGCCATGGCAGGGTGGACCCTTCCGGCAGGCGCTTCAATACGCCGCCCACCTGGCGCGCCGCGCGCGGTGAACCAGCCAGCCGGGCGACCTCGCCGTAGGTCGTGACATACCCTTCCGGTATCGACGCCACGATGTGCCAGACGCGTTGGGGAAATGTGTCGTGCGGAGCCATTTTCTGTCCTGTTACCGGCAAAACGTCAGCATAAGCGCTAAGCCAGGAGCTGTACAGCCGGCCTGGGTCAGGCGGCCTGTTCGACGGTGAACGTCAGAGCGAGGCCGAGGATCTGCATGCCATGGACATTGTCGGAGGCTGAGCTGGCGATGAGACTTTCAAGAAATTTCAACCGCTGCGAAGTGGCGTTGATGATCAGCCTCGCGCGCAGGCCCGGCATGGTTAACGACGAGATAGGGTACACCACCCGACCGCTGATATAGACCGGCAGCTTGCGTAGCTCCACCTGGCGCAGCACGCCGACGGTGGAATAGAGCAGCGCCAGCGGCGTAACCGCCCGCACCGGCGCGGGACTGATGGTCGCGAAGTCGAGCATTTTTTCAGGACGCAGGTAGTTTACGCCCTGAAAGGCGATGGTCATCCCTTCAATAGCAGGTAAAGGCAGAGTGATGGTCTGTGGTGATGAGTCAGTCATTCGATTACCGTCGAGACAATGTACTGGTGATAAAAGAGGACGAAGAGGATAAGTATGGTGGATAACCCGTATGTGTGCTGAGCGCGGGCTCGCAATCTCACAGGCTGACCGTGAGTGGCTGGTTTTATTCGCGTTATTGCGCAATAAACCAGCAGGCGGACGGTGTGAGCTTGCAATTCACCAGGTCAGCAGGGATAATGCGCCAGCGCGTTAGGCAACTAACGCTCTCAATGGGGGCTCTGTTGGTTCTCCCGCAACGCTACTCTGTTTACCAGGTCAGGTCCGGAAGGAAGCAGCCAGAGCAGACGACGTGTGTGCCGGGATGTAGCTGGCAGGGCCCCCACCCATTTCTCCCGCCTGGTGTTTCCCTTATATTTGTCCGGTTTTTACTCCTGCAATAATTAATTTCTGATAAAGATCGCATATTAGTTTTTGTTGTTAAAACCCCCTGCTTTTATTCCATAATATTTACTTGTCATAAATCTGAAATACTACTGAAATATTAATGTCATTTGCATGTCATAAATAAAGCGCATCTTACTGATGGGAATTTGTTGCCAGGCTCATGCTGTAAAATATATCTCTGGATCAGCATGTTAACTTCGTGTATTAATTATGATGATTTTATTGCACGGGAAGCGTAGCTATGACCACAGTGGTTTTGAATGTAAAAATTGACGCAGAGCTAAAAGAAAAGTTGCGTCATTATGCGGAAGTTAATAACGAGAACCTGGGAACGGCAACGGAAAAGCTGCTGCAGCTGGCTTTTCAGCTGGAGGAGTCAGCAGGTGAGGCGGGGGTGACGGAAGAGGACATTGACAGCCAGCATACCGAAGAGGAAGCGACGCCACTTACCCCTAAAGAAATCAAAGCATTAAGAAAACTTCTGAAGAAGAAAAAATGAAACAACAATTCTCTACAGCCAGCAACTATAGCGAAGCTTGCGATATGTTGCGCTCAGGATACGTAAAACACGTCCGCCTGAACTGGAATATCGGTAGTGATGAGTTCTTTCGCATTGCTTCCGACTGGTGTGACACCGGCGCTAAAATCAAAAAAGATGAAGATGGCTTTATTATTTCCCTGAAAGGGTTTCCTATTCCGCGCCAGCATTAATGAAATTGCCTTCTTTCTGTCATTGGGTTGCCATAACCAGAGGGCAGGATAGCCAGGCAATTTTATAAAAACATCTCATATACCTCATGGATGAAGGTCATTTGACGGGCTGAAGTCAGCCCGTCGCTATTTTCTTATATTATTTTTCGCAAACGTGTATTTTCCTTCTGTTCAGCAAGGCTTTGCCACAGCGGTTGTAGCGTGGAGAAGGCCCGGCGCAATGCTTCATCCGGCAGCGTAAACGGCAGACGTAAATAGCGATCGAACGCCCCTTCCAGCCCAAACCGCGTACCGGTGCCGATATGGATCCCCTGGCTTTCCGCACGCGCAGAGAACAGGGTGGCCAGCATGTCAGGAAGTTCCACCCAAAAAGAGAGCCCACCTTCCGGTGGCGAAAACCGCCAGCGGGGAAAATATTCCGCCATCAGCGTTTCGCACATGTCCCGGCGCGCCTTGAGCATATTCCGCCGCGGCGGCAGCAGTGTGGCGGCATTTTCCAGTAGCCAGCTGCAGGCCAGTTGCTCCAGCAGCGGCGTACCCAAATCCAGCGAATCGCGGGCCTGAATAAGCGAGGCGATGGTCCGCGCGCTGGCGCGGATCCAGCCGATACGTAGTCCCCCCCAGAAGCTTTTCCCGGCCGAACCAATGGTGAGCACCGCGGCATCGGGATTGAAGCTGGCCAGCGGCGGGGGCGGCGGCGCGTTATACCAAAGGTCGGCCATGGTCTCGTCGATTACCAGCGTTGTTCGCGTCCTGGCGGCGATGTCCGCAACCCGCTGGCGGGTGGGGGCATCCATACAGCGTCCGGTGGGGTTGTGAAAATCCGGCATCAGCCACGCCAGCCGCGGCGCAGTCTGCGCAATAGTCGCCGCCAGTCCATCGCAGTCCCATCCCTGCTGCGGAAGCGCAACCCCGACGGGGCGGCAGGAGGCGCCCTGAATGGCGCTGATGGCCATCGGATAGGTGGGGGCGTCAATAACCACCCGATCGCCCGGCCCGGTGAACAGGCGCAGGATCAGCGCGAAGGCGCTGAGGGCGCCGTTGACCACCATCACCTCATCGGGCCGCGTCGGCAGACCGCGTTCGCTGTAGCGCCGGGCAATCGCCTCCCGCAGCACCGGCAGCCCCTGCTGGTCATAGCCAGTCTGTGCGAGATAGGGCGGCAGCAGGGTCATAGCGTGCTGGAAGGCCTGATGGACCTCCGGCCCGGCGCTGAGGGCGGCGGTAGATAGATTAAGCGTAGATGAGATGCCGGCAGGCAGAGGAAGATCGGCGGGGCGTTCCGGCAAAACAATGCGTGACCCGCTCCCCTGGCGGCTGTAGAGAAAGCCCTCCTCCCGCAACTGGCCGAGGGCGCTGGCGATGGTGGTCCGGCTGACGTTCAGGGCCGCCGCCAGCTCGCGCTCGCCGGGCAGGCGCGTTTGCAGCGTCAGGCGACCATCAAGGATCAGCAGGCGGAGCGCTTCCGCCAGCTGGCGCCATAGCGGCGTGCGTGAGCTGGTCTCCTGCCAGTTGCCGAGCAGGCGTACCAGCGATTGGGTTCCAAAGCGTCGGGCTGACATAGCGATCCACTTTTCCAAAACTGGCCATTAATTATCAGTCCATTTTTGCTGATGATGAGGGCATTCGCAATGATGTTGAGGAAAAAATATGCTTCGTCGCCTGCTGCAGTTATATATTGGTCTGGTGCTTTACGGCGTGTCCACGGCGCTCTTCGTGCATGCCAATCTCGGCGCCGATCCGTGGGATGTTTTCCATCTCGGGGTGGCTAAACAGCTGGGTATCAGTTTCGGTACGGTGATTATCCTGACCGGCGCGGCGGTACTGCTGCTGTGGATCCCGATCCGGCAAATGCCGGGGCTCGGCACGGTGAGCAATGTCATCGTGCTGGGACTAGCGGCGGACGCCACGCTGGCCGTCCTGCCGCCGCTGGAGTCGATGGTGGCGCGCAGTGCGCTGCTGGTAGGAGCGATTGTGCTGAACGCTATCGCTACCGGAATGTATATTGGCGCGGGCTTTGGCCCCGGGCTGCGCGATGGCCTGATGACCGGTCTGCATGCTCGCACTGGTTGGTCACTGCGCGGTATCCGGACGGCGATCGAGCTTTCCGTACTGCTGATTGGCTGGCTGCTGGGGGGCAAATTTGGCGTCGGAACCGTCATCTACGCGCTGTCGATTGGGCCGCTGATCCAGCTGTGCCTACCGTGGTTCAGCCAGCCCGTCAGCCGCAACGCGGTCAGCCCTCCCCGGGAAATAGTCTCCTGAATTAACCCATCGCCCTCTTCATCACGGAGAGGGCCTTTCATCGCTTACAGGCCGCTCAGGCCATGAAGCATCATGTAGATCCCCACCACAATAATCAGTAAGCCTGAGAACCAGGGCGCCTTGCGCGAGAGGTCGTTAAGCCACGGCCAGCGGCGGGTGGCATGTTTAAGGCTCAGGGCGGCGATGGCCCCGGAAGCCACCAGCGTCAGCGCCAGACCAACGCTAAAGCCCAGCACCAGCGTGGCGCCCAGCGAGAATTTCTTCAGCTGTAAACAGATAAGCAGCACGGTAATGGACGCCGGGCAGGGGATCAGCCCCCCGGTCAGGCCAAACAGCACGATCTGCCCGGTCGTCACCTGGCGGCCATCAAAGCGCCGGTTGATCTCCTGAGCATGAGCCCGCTGATGCGCGTCCTGCCACTCCTCCGCCACCAGCGGCGCGGCGGATGAGGACGCATGGTGATGGTCATGGCGGTGATCATGGTCATGGCGGTGATCATGGTCATGGCGGTGATCATGGTCATGGTGGTGATCATGTTCATGGTGGTGCTCATGTTCATGGTGGTGCTCATGGTGCGTGTGAGGCTGCGATTCGCGCCAGGTGCGCCAGAGCATCCAGCAGGCAATCAGCACAACGACAATCCCTGAGACCAGCTGAAACCAGGGTTCAGAGGTTTGGGCGTTCCAGCCGCGGCCAAACCACAGGCCGGCCATGGCGATCAGCCAGACCACCGCCGTATGGGAAACCGTGGCCGCCAGCCCCAGCAGTACCGCCTGTTTTAACGTTCCCCGTACCGCCACGATAAAGGCGGCCATCATCGTTTTTGAATGGCCCGGTTCGAGGCCGTGCAGCGCGCCGAGCAGTATTGCGCTGGGTATAAACAGCCAGGCATTGCCCTGCTGCAGAAGGGAAGTGAAATCGTTCATATCGGGATCCTTGCCAAAAGTGCGATTATCCTACTCCCCCCCAGTAGTAAAATACTACCCCCCAGTAGATAAAGCGGCTAATAAAAAGGATCATGGTATGCTGGCAGGCGTTGCTGACCACGCAGGTCGGTAATCCCGGACAGAATGAAACGGTGGATCGTGCAATGTCACATACAGTTCGACACAAAAAGATGTTACTGACCCGGCTGAAGAAAATTCAGGGGCAGAGTACCGCGTTAGAGAAAATGCTTAATCGCGAGCATGAGTGCGCTGAAATATTACAGCAGCTGGCGGCGATCCGCGGCGCGGTCAACGGCATGATGCTGCAGGTTATTCAGGGGCATCTTACCGACCATGTGGTGAAAGAGCCTGACGAGACGCAGCGCGAAGCGGATCTGGAGACGGTGATGCAGGTGATTAAATCCTATCTGAAGTAGCGCCCCCTGACGTTCCGCTCAAGCCACCCGCCGCTTAATGCGCATGGAGGTTATGCTCTGCCCACAGAATGAACTGCTCTTTTGGCAGCGCTTTGCTGTAAAGCCACCCCTGGGCGTACTGAACGCCATGCTGGCGCAGCCAGTCGCGCTGGCTTTCGGTTTCCACCCCTTCGGCGACGGTGGCCAGATTGAGCGCTTTGGCCATTTCAATAATGTGCGGCGTCAGCGGCCGGTACTCGAGGGTATCGACAAAAGATTTATCGATTTTCAGCGTGTCGACGTCCAGTTTCTGCAGATAGCTCAGGCTGGAGTAGCCGGTACCGAAATCGTCAATCGAGATCCGATGGCCAGCCTGACGGTAGTGAGCGATCACCGGCATGGTGGTCTCCGGGTCGACAAACCCGCGCTCGGTGATTTCAAGGATGATCTGTTCGGCGGCGATCCCCCAGTGCTGCAGCTGATCGTGCAACAACGTCGGTAGGGTGGGCGAGCGTAAATCATCTACCGACAGGTTGATGGATATGTGCACTTCCGGCCGCTGCCGCAGCCAGGGACCGAGATCGGTAAAAATTTTCCTGACGATATCTTCCGTCAGCTGCGTAATCAGCCCGGTCTGCTCGGCCAGAGGAATAAAAATATCCGGCGATAAAAAGGTGCCGTCGGGTTGCTGCCAGCGGGCCAGCGCCTCGGCCCCGGCGATTTTCCCGTCCTGCAACGAGATTATCGGCTGATAGTAAACCTGAATCGCTTCGGAATTGAGGGCGTCCAGCATGCTGTTGCGCGGTGAGCGCAGGTGCCTTAGCAGACGCAGCAGCAGCCAGGTGGCGAGCAGGCTGGTGAAAATGCCGGCAGGGAGCCAGAAGAACAGCTGCTGTCGAATGCGCTGCTGCAGCGGCAAGGTTGAAGACCAGGTTACGATGCCAGAGCCCAGCTCGGGAATGCGCTGGATCCGGTAGACTGTGTTATCCAGAGTAAGCATATCCACATGCGGATCTTTAATGCGTTGCCAGACTTTCGCCGGCAGCGGCTGACTGCTGATCACCATTTTCTGGTGGTCCAGGCCAAACAGCATGGTATGGATCTTCTCTTCGCTGGCGGGAACGACATCAATAAAGGAGACGGGGTCGATCATCACCATGTGCTGCCGGCTGCCCATGGCCGTCATCTGATGATCGAGGCCAAGATCGTTAATTGAGGTCAGCCAGGTGCGATAGCCGTCGGGGGCAATGTGGTCCGGCGGGGGGAAGGTGACCGCGACGCTATGGTCTTCCAGGGAGGAGCATTGCGGCACGGAATCACGCAGCCAGAGCACTTCCTGAATGTAGCGATGGGTATAGGCGATGCGGCGGAGCGTAAGCAGATGTTCAGGGCTACAGGAGGCGGCGGTGTGTGCGTCAGCCTCTCGTAACGCTTCCCGGGCCTGGTCGGCAACCTGCAGCGTCCGAACGACGATACGGTTGGAATAGTCATCCAGTTCACGATAGAACTGCATTTTGGCCTGCCGCGCCGCCTGCCAGATGCTGAGTGAAATGGGCAGGATGATGGCCAGTATCAGCACTCCTGTAAACAGCGCCATCAGATGCCGGGTCCTCATGCCTGTGTCCTTATCGTTCGCCGGGTGTCATCAGTATATGCGAAAGATAATTCGGGCGCAGCGGGAGAAAACGCGTCGTTTGGGGAAAAAGCCGGCATCACAATAGGCTGCGATGCCGGGAGAGAAGGATGATTCCGATGTAGCAGAATAAAAATGAGGGTGTGAATGCCGGGCAGGGTGTGTTCCGGCATTCAGTCGCAGCATACGCTGCGCAGATGACAGCAATATGTTAGCTAGTGTGCATCCGGCGCCGGGATATCAGCGCTGATGCGCAGGTCGTTCTCATCAAACACCATGCAGAAGCGCTCATCGAAAGCCAGATTAATTTTCTGCCAGGGGCGGAAATGGACGTCGCCGGGCAGCAGAACCTTGACGTTGTCGTGGCCGTAGCACTGGCCGAACAGATAGGTATTGTTGCCCAGACGCTCCACCACTTCACATTGAAACTCCACCACGGTACCGGTGGTGATTTCCGGGGTGAGGTGCTCCGGCCGGATCCCCAGCGTCACCGCAGCGCCGGGCTTCAGCGGCTGGGTGGCGATATTCAGGGCCAGCTGATGGTCCTGCGCGAGGGTGACCGTTAAGCGTTCCGGCTGCCAGTCGCTGACGATAGCCGGCAGAAAGTTCATCTTCGGCGAGCCGATAAAGCCGGCGACGAATTTGTTGACCGGATTGTAGTACAGCGCCATCGGCGAACCCATTTGTTCGACTTTCCCGTAGTTCATGACCACGATTTTATCGGCCAGCGTCATCGCCTCCACCTGATCGTGCGTGACATACACCATAGTGGTCTTCAGCTCCTGGTGCAGACGGGCAATATGCAGGCGCATATCGACGCGCAGCTCCGCATCAAGGTTAGAGAGCGGCTCATCGAACATAAATACCCGGGGATTACGCACGATCGCCCGGCCAATGGCCACGCGCTGCCGCTGGCCGCCAGAGAGCTGCTTCGGTTTACGATCCAGCAGGTGCGAGAGCTGCAGCGTTTTAGCCACCATTTCCACCTGGCGACGGATCTCCGTTTTCGGCACTTTATTCACCTTCAGCCCGTAGCCCATGTTCTCTGCCACCGTCATGTGCGGATAGAGCGCATAGGACTGGAAGACCATCGCCACGCCGCGGCGGGCGGGCACGACATCATTCATCACCTCATCGCCGATCAGTACTTCTCCTTCGCTGACCTCTTCCAGCCCGGCAATCATGCGCAGTAGCGTCGATTTTCCACAACCGGAAGGGCCGACGAAGACGGCAAACTCGCCATCTTCAATATCGAGATTGACCTGGTGCAGCGTCACCGTGCTGCCGAACCTTTTGGTGACATTCCTCAGTCGTATATTGGACATCCACATTCCCCGGAGTGAGTAGCTGTTATTTGCCGTTGGCTTATCGCTATGTTGAGTGTGATTTGTATTACGTGTAACAAATCGGTGTGACGATGTTCAACAGCAGTAAAATCATGCCCTGACTATAACTTCCGCGGATTTTGCGCCATACAGGGACGTTTCATTTCTGCAAGGATGATCACACAACTGGCAGCTTATGGTAGTTTTATCAACGATCAAAGCGTAGCGTATAACAAAAGCGCATCAGAACATGTTTTCCAAATAATACGGCAGTTTGAAAAGATTTATTTTTCTAACTGGCAGACGGAATTCAAATAAAAACCATTAAATTGTTATACCTTCACATGAGGTTGATAATGAAAAAGAACACGCTTGCTGCACTGATCCTTACCACCCTGGCGGCGGGACAACTCGCCAGCCTGCAGGCGCATGCCGCCGGGCAGCTCAACGTCTGGGAGGACATTAAAAAATCCGCTGGCATCAAAACCGCGGTTAGCGATTTTGAAAAGCAGTACAACGTGAAGGTCAATCTCCAGGAGATGCCCTACGCCCAGCAACTGGAAAAACTGCGCCTCGACGGCCCGGCGGGCATTGGGCCGGACGTGCTGGTGATCCCGAATGACCAGCTCGGCGGCGCCGTGGTTCAGGGACTACTCTCGCCGCTCAGCGTCGATCAGGCGAAACAGGATGCCTTTACGCCAGCCTCCATCAATGCCTTCCGCATGGACAACGCGCTGTATGGGATCCCGAAGGCGGTGGAAACCCTGGTGCTTATCTACAACAAGGACCTGATCGACAAGCCGCTGGACAGCCTGCAGGCCTGGCTGGACTACTCGAAAACCCAGCGCGAGCAGAACAAATACGGCCTGCTCGCCAAGTTTGACCAGATCTATTACAGCTGGGGGGCGATTGGCCCGATGGGCGGCTATATCTTTGCTAAAAACGACAGCGGCGGCTTTAACCCGCAGCAGGTGGGTCTCAATACCCCCGGCGCCGTCGAAGCCGTCACCTTCCTGAAAAAATTCTATGCCGAGAAGGTCTTTCCGGCGGGGATCCTCGGCGATAACGGGCTGAATGCCATCGATTCCCTGTTTACCGAGAAAAAAGCGGCGGCGGTGATCAACGGCCCCTGGGCTTTCCAGCCGTATGAAGCCGCTGGCATTAACTATGGCGTGGCGCCCCTGCCGACCCTGCCGGACGGCAAGCCGATGAGCTCCTTCCTCGGCGTCAAAGGCTATGTAGTATCGACCTGGAGTAAAGACAAAGCGCTGGCGCAACAGTTTATCGAGTTCATCAACCAGCCGCAGTATGTGAAAGCCCGCTATGTCGCCACTGGCGAAATTCCGCCGCTGAAGGCGATGATTGACGATCCGGTGATTAAAAACGACCAAAAGGCCAGCGCCGTCGCCATCCAGTCGGCGCGAGCGGTGGCGATGCCGGGCATTCCCGAGATGGGGGAAGTGTGGGGGCCGGCCAACGCCGCGCTTGAACTGAGCCTCACCGGTAAGCAGGCGCCGCAGGCCGCGCTCGATAACGCGGTGAAACAGATCACGATGCAGATCGAAGCGATGCAGGCCAGCAATCAGTAATTCACCGTCACGTGAAGTCACCGAGCGGGAGGGGGACCTCCCGTTTGTAGAAGGAGTCGAGTGTGAGCATCCATTCCAGCGAAAATTTTAGCGACGCACGCGGGCCCGGGCGCCATGCATGGTGCGGCCTGCTGCTGGCAATCGTGCCGGGTTTCGGTCAGTTTTATCATCGCCAGTGGCTGAAAGGGCTGGTCTTCCTGGTGCTGCTGAGCAGCTTTATGGGGATTTTTTATGATTTCCTGCGTGAGGGGTTGTGGGGGTTATATACCCTGGGTGAAGAGGTACCGCGGGATAACTCTATCTTCCTGTTAGCCGAGGGGATTATCAGCGTGCTGATCGTCGCTTTCGGCGTGCTGATCTATTTTCTCTCGCTGCGGGATGCGTGGCTCAACGGCAAAAAACGCGATGAGGGGATCGCCCTCAACAGCGTGCGTAAGCAGTACCAGATGCTGCTGAGCGACGGCTTTCCGTACCTGATGATCACCCCGGGCTTTATTCTGCTGGTGTTTGTGGTGATCTTTCCGATTCTGTTCGGTTTCGCCATCGCCTTCACCAACTACAACCTGTACCACACCCCGCCGGCGAAGCTGGTGGACTGGGTGGGGCTGAAAAACTTTATTAATATTTTCACCCTCTCCATCTGGCGCTCCACTTTCCTGGATGTGCTGCAGTGGACCGTGGTGTGGACGCTGCTGGCGACCACCCTGCAGTGTACGGTGGGCGTGTTGTTGGCGATTCTGGTGAACCAAAAAGATCTGCGCTTTAAGCCGCTGATCCGCACCATCTTTATTTTGCCGTGGGCGGTGCCGGGGTTTGTCACCATTCTCGTTTTTGCCGGTATGTTCAACGACTCCTTCGGGGTCATCAACAACGCGATCCTGTCCTTTTTTGGCATCAGTCCGAAGGCATGGCTCACCGATCCGTTCTGGACCAAAACGGCGCTGATCATGATGCAGACCTGGCTTGGCTTCCCGTTTGTCTTTGCCATGACCACCGGCGTGTTGCAGGCGATCCCGGACGATCTGTATGAAGCGGCGACGATGGACGGCGCCAGCGCCTTTACCCGTCTGCGCACCATCACCCTGCCGCTGGTGCTGTATGCGATCGCGCCGATCATCATCACCCAGTACACCTTCAACTTTAATAACTTCAATATCATTTACCTGTTCAACAACGGCGGCCCTGCGGTGGCAGGCTCTAACGCCGGCGGGACGGATATTCTGGTGTCGTGGATCTATAAGCTGACGATGTCTTCGTCGCAGTACGCCATCGCGGCGACCATCACGATCCTGCTGTCGATCTTTGTCGTCGGCCTGGCGCTGTGGCAGTTCCGCGCCACCAAATCCTTCAAAAATGACGACATGGCGTAAGGGAAGCAACATGGCTCAATCACCCAGTATTAAACGCGAAAAGTGGATCCGGCTCTCTCTCACCTGGCTGGTGGTTATTCTGGTCTCAGTGGTGATTATCTATCCGCTGGTCTGGACGGTCGGGGCGTCGCTGAACGCCGGCAATAGCCTGCTCAGTACCTCAATCATTCCAGAAAATGTGTCGTTCCAGCACTATGCCGATCTGTTCAATGGCAATGTGAATTACCTCACCTGGTACTGGAACTCGATGAAAATCAGCTTCCTGACCATGGTGCTGACCCTGATTAGCGTTAGCTTTACCGCTTACGCCTTCTCCCGCTTCCGCTTTAAAGGGCGGCAGAACGGGCTGATGCTGTTCCTGCTGCTGCAGATGATCCCGCAGTTTTCCGCGCTGATTGCCATCTTTGTGCTGTCGCAACTGCTTGGCCTGATAAACAGCCACCTGGCGCTGGTGCTGATCTACGTCGGGGGGATGATCCCGATGAATACCTGGTTGATGAAAGGGTATCTCGACGCGATCCCTAAAGACCTGGATGAGTCCGCTCGCATGGACGGCGCCAGCAGCTTTCGCATCTTTATCGAGATCATCATGCCGTTGTCGAGGCCCATCCTCGCGGTGGTGGCGCTGTTCTCGTTCACTGGGCCGCTGGGGGATTTCATCCTCTCCAGTACCATCCTGCGTACCCCGGATAAATACACGCTGCCTATCGGTCTGTATAACCTGGTGGCGCAAAAAATGGGTGCCAGCTACACCACCTACGCGGCGGGGGCGGTGCTGATCGCCGTACCGGTGGCGATCCTCTACCTGGCGCTACAAAAATACTTCGTCTCCGGCCTGACCTCGGGCAGTACTAAAGGATAAGCACATGAAAAGATTCACACCCGCATGGCTTGCGGTTTGTCTGGCATGCAGTTTCTCCACTTCTTCTCTGGCCGCGGACGCGCTTGCAACCCGCGCGTTTCAGGGCATGCCGGCGGACTTTATCAAAGGCGCGGATATCTCCACGCTGCTGGACGCCGAAAAGCACGGGGCGACGTTCTACGATCAGAATAATCAGCGCAAGGATCCGATCGCCATTCTGAAAGAGAACGGCGTCAACTATGTCCGCCTCCGTCTGTGGGTGGATCCGCAATCGGCGAGCGGCGAGGACTATGGCGGTGGGAACAATGATCTGGCCACCACCCTGGCGCTGGCGAAACGGGCGAAAGCCCAGGGGATGAAGCTGCTGCTTGATTTTCACTACAGCGATTTCTGGACCGATCCCGGCAAGCAGTTCAAGCCGAAAGCCTGGGAAAAGCTGGATTACCCGCAGCTGAAAACGGCGATTCATGACTATACCCGCGATACCATCGCCCGCTTTAAGCAGGCGGGCGTGCTGCCGGATATGGTGCAGATCGGCAACGAAATCAACGGCGGCATCCTGTGGCCGGAAGGGAAAAGCTGGGGGCAGGGCGGCGGAGAGTTCGACCGGCTGGCTGGCCTGCTGAACGCGGCTATCGCTGGCCTGAAGGAGAACCTGCGCCAGGGCGAGCAGGTGAAAATCATGCTGCATCTGGCCGAAGGGACCAAGAACGATACCTTCCGCTGGTGGTTTGATGAGATCGACAAGCGCCATGTACCGTATGACGTGATTGGTCTGTCGATGTACACCTACTGGAATGGCCCGATCAGCGCCCTGAAGGCCAATATGGATGACATCAGCAAACGCTATAACAAAGACGTCATCGTCGTCGAGGCGGCCTATGCCTATACCCTGGCCAACTGTGATAACGCGGAAAATAGTTTCCAGGCAAAAGAGGAAAAGGATGGGGGATATCCCGCCAGCGTACAGGGGCAATATAACTATATTCACGATTTAATGCAGGCGGTGGTTGATGTGCCAGAGCAGCGTGGCAAAGGTATTTTCTATTGGGAGCCTACATGGATTGCCGTGCCGGGAAATACCTGGGCCACCCCGGCGGGGATGAAATATATCCACGACGAGTGGAAAGAGGGTAATGCACGTGAAAATCAGGCGCTATTTGATTGCCAGGGAAAAGTATTGCCGTCGGTAAAAGTTTTTAATTAATTTTTTTGTCGTCTTTTTCAGGAAGTTTATTATGAATAAATTTGCACCTTTACATCCGAAGGTTAGTACGCTGCTGCATGGCGCGGATTATAATCCGGAGCAATGGGAGAATGACCCCGATATTATTGATAAAGACATTGCCATGATGCAGCAGGCAAAATGCAATGTGATGTCGGTGGGAATATTTAGCTGGGCGAAACTGGAGCCACGCGAAGGGGTATTTAATTTCGCCTGGCTGGATATTATCCTCGATAAACTGTATGCCGCCGGCATTCATGTCTTTCTGGCCACGCCGAGCGGCGCGCGCCCGGCGTGGATGTCGCAGCGCTATCCGCAGGTTCTGCGGGTGGGGCGCGATCGGGTGCCGGCCCTGCACGGCGGCCGTCACAACCACTGTATGTCGTCACCGGTCTATCGCGAGAAAACCCTGCAAATCAATACCCTGCTGGCAGAACGTTATTCCTCACACCCGGCGGTGCTGGGCTGGCATATTTCCAACGAATATGGCGGTGAATGCCATTGCGATCTCTGCCAGAACCGTTTTCGCGACTGGCTGAAGGCGCGTTACCAGACCCTGGAGAACCTCAACCAGGCCTGGTGGAGCACCTTCTGGAGTCATACCTATACTGACTGGTCGCAGATTGAATCGCCTGCGCCGCAGGGCGAGATGTCGATCCACGGTCTCAATCTTGACTGGCATCGCTTTAACACCGCTCAGGTGACCGATTTCTGCCGCCATGAAATTGCTCCGCTGAAGGCGGCGAATGCCTCCCTGCCGGTGACTACCAACTTTATGGAGTATTTCTACGATTACGACTACTGGCAGCTGGCGGAGGCGCTGGATTTCATCTCCTGGGACAGCTATCCGATGTGGCACCGCGATAAAGACGAAACCGCGCTGGCCTGTTACACCGCGATGTATCACGACATGATGCGCAGCCTGAAGGGCGGCAAACCGTTTGTGCTGATGGAGTCCACCCCGGGCGCCACCAACTGGCAGCCGACCAGCAAACTGAAGAAGCCGGGAATGCATATTCTTTCCTCGCTGCAGGCGGTGGCGCATGGCGCCGACTCGGTGCAGTATTTCCAGTGGCGGAAAAGCCGCGGTTCGGTTGAGAAATTTCACGGCGCAGTGGTCGACCACGTCGGACATATTGATACCCGCATTGGCCGCGAAGTCTGCCAGCTCGGCGAGATCCTCAGCAAGCTGCCGGAGGTGAGAGGCTGTCGCACCGAGGCGAAAGTAGCGATTATCTTCGACCAGCAGAACCGCTGGGCGCTGGATGACGCCCAGGGGCCGCGTAATCTTGGGATGGAATATGAGAAGACGGTCAACGAGCACTACCGCCCGTTCTGGGAGCAGGGCATCGCCGTCGATGTGATTGACGCCGATGTCGATTTAACGCCGTATCAGTTAGTGATTGCCCCGATGTTATATATGGTGCGCGACGGCTTTGCCGGTCGGGCGGAGGCGTTTGTCGCCAACGGCGGCCACCTGGTGACCACCTACTGGACCGGTATCGTCAATGAGTCCGATCTCTGCTATCTCGGCGGCTTCCCGGGCCCGCTGCGCAATCTGCTGGGGATCTGGGCGGAAGAGATCGACTGCCTGAATGACGGCGAGTTTAATCTGGTGCAGGGGCTTGCCGGGAATCAGTGCGGTCTGCAGGGCCCTTATCAGGTGCGCCATCTCTGCGAACTGATCCATATCGAGAGCGCCCAGGCGCTGGCCACCTACCGGGATGATTTTTATGCCGGACGGCCGGCTGTGACGGTGAACGCGTTCGGGAAAGGCAAAGCCTGGCATGTGGCCTCCCGCAACGATTTAGCCTTCCAGCGCGATTTCTTTACCGCCCTGAGCAAGGAGCTGGCCCTGCCGCGGGCGATAGCGACGGAGTTACCACCCGGCGTGGTGGCGACTGCGCGCACCGACGGTGACAACGCATTTATCTTCCTGCAGAACTACAGCGCGCAAAACCATACCCTGACCCTGCCGCAAGGGTATCGGGATTGCCTGACCGACGCGGCGGTATCGGCTCCACTGACCCTGTCGGCATGGGATTGCCGTATTCTCCGTCGTCACGCGTAATTTCTTCTTCTCCACGCCTGCTCTGACGAGCAGGCTTTTTTTTATCTTAAACCTGGAGTTTATTATGGTGAGTTTAAAATCCTTCCTGCACTATTTCTCCCCAGCGCGTCCGGCACAGCCATTAAGCGAGGCGGAAAAACAGCAAATCGAGGCGCTGATTCAGGCCTTTGGTGGCGAAGCGAATATTACGCAAGTGGACGCCTGTATTACCCGTCTGCGGGTTAGCGTTCGCCATCTTGCGGCCGTGGACTCCGAAGCATTACAGCAGCAGGGCGCGCTAGGGGTTATTATTCTTGGTCAGCAGGTGCATGCTATTTTCGGTAAACAGTCCGATGCGCTGCGTCAGCTTCTGGATGAACATTTTGCCGCCCGGAAATAAATAAAACGGGATAACCTGAAAGCAGGTTATCCCGAAAATAAGACAAAGACAGCAGTGGCAATAAAGTTTACCGGAAGATAATTAACAGTCTTACAGCAGGAGATAAAAATAACGTATGAGCCTTAGCCGTGCGCAATTACCACCAGGCCTCAACCTGCACGCCGAAATTCCAGGTATTATTCGCCGTCTGGTCTTCAAACGGTTTACCATCTTCGGAATCATTCAAATATGAAGCAAAAATGCGTAATTCCGGACGTGACATAAAGTCTGGCCCGTCCGCCAGGCCCAACGCAATGGTGTATTTCTCACCGGCCTGTTTGTAGCTGGTGCCATTGTTGTAGCTGTCTTTCTGATAGAAACCGCCGACTTCGCCAATCAGGCGCACGTAGTCGGTGAACTGGTACTGCCCGCGGGCGACCAGCGACAGCATCCGCGTTTTGTCGGTATAGTCGGTAATGTCATCCGCCGAGCCCCAGGTCAGAACGTGGTTGATAGAAAACTTCTCTGTAATCGGGATCAGGCCGGTGTTAATCACGCGATAACCGGTGGCGTCGTTCACGTAGTTCCACATATCGTACCAGCCGCCGCCCTGGGAGACCATGTTCTGCGCCAGGCCTTTGTTGGCGTACTGCAGCACGGTTTTGTTATAGCCGCCCAGCATATCCTGACTGATTTCACCGGTCAGCATGACGCCGTTGTCAGCATCGTACAGTCCGCCGTAGCTATCCTGTTTTTTTGGTGGTGTTTGGCATCGCGTAGTCGATACCGAATTCGGTCCACGAGCCCGTCCATGGCTTCCAGCCCGCGTAGCGTAAATCGATATAGTTGATATTGACGTTGCTGTCGCCATCGACGCGATAGTCAACATCGTTGGCATCGCCGCGGATCCAGGCCAGCGAGACGGCGCCCGGGCCGAGGGTGTAGTTTTCCACCCCGGCTCCGGAGCCGGAAATGTTCCAGTATTTGGTATCGATGATATGCAGATCATGGCGCTGGTAGTAACGTTTACCGCCCCAGATCACCGCATTCGGATCGCCAGGGATCAGCCCCTTTATCTGCAGGTTCAACTGACGTAAGCCGAACTGTGCATCATCGTTCAGCGTGGTTTCATTATCGTTAGAGCCGTCGGAGACCATGCTGACCATACTGTCGAGATAGAAGCTGACGTCATCTTTCTTATAGACCTCAGAGCCCAGCTCCAGCTCGCCGTAGGTATCCGACTCGTTCCCCAAACGGCCTAGCTTATTTTTTTGCCATTCCGCTTCGCTACCGTCGCCGGAGACCCCAACCCCGGCGCGCATATAGCCATGGAAATCGATCGTTGGGATCGCGGCGGTGGCCGCAAACGCGGAAGGAGCGATTAGCGCAGCGGCTAACGCGACTGAAAGGGCGCGCAGTGTAGTGTTCATCTCTATCCTCTTATTGTTTTGTATTACGTTCACATAACTGGTGTCATAAAATGCCTAAATGTAACTTCAGGCAAATGAGATATGATTATTGTGTGACTAACTGCAAATAATCACGGTGGTTTTTGTTGCGATGGGTGAGATGATTCACAATTCGTTGTATTGTGAACGTAATACTTTTATCGCTATTGTTTTGCAGTGAGAGGTGGCGGTGAGCGTTTTTTCAAATGGCCCCTGTTACAATCATGGGATAACAACATAAGGAACCGGACCATGAAGTCTAAAAGCGCTACTCTGGAAGACGTCGCACGCCATGCGGGCGTCTCTTACCAGACCGTGTCCAGGGTACTCAACAAATCAGCTAATGTATCCGAAGCGACGCGTCGCAAGGTGGAGAAATCGATAGAGGCCTTACGCTATGTGCCAAACCGGCTGGCGCAGCAGCTGGTGGGGAAGGAGAGCCAGACGGTCGGGCTGGTGACTATTTCTCTGGCCTGGCATGCGCCTTCCCAGGTGGCGGCGGCGGTAAAACGCTATGCCAACCTGGAAGGTTACCAGGTTCTGATTTCGATGATCGATGAGAGCGTCAACCAAAGCATCCAGGATTCCATCAATGAGCTGAAATCTCAGCGGGTGGATAAAGTCATTATCAACGTGCCGCTGGAGACCGAACAGGCGCAGAAAATCGCTGCTGACAACGATGATATCGTCTGCCTGTTTCTCGACGTTGATCCCTACAGTTCCGTGTTTAACGTTTCGTTTAACCCGGCGGACGGCACCCGGGCCAGCGTCAAATATCTCTATGAGATGGGGCATCGGGAGATCGCCCTGCTGGCGGGGCCGGACAGCTCAGTCTCGGCCAAACTCCGGTTAAAAAGCTGGCTGGAGACCCTGGATGGTTACGGTCTGAAGCCGGTGACCGTCCTGCACGGCAACTGGGATGCGCAGAGCGGCTACGCCGGCGCGCTGCAGATGCTGCGCGAAACGCCTAATTTCAGCGCTGTGCTGGTGGGTAATGATCAGATGGCGCTGGGGGTGCTCAGCGCCTTCCATCAGCATCAGGTGGCGGTGCCGGGTGAGAAGTCGGTTATTGGCTATGACGATACCTACGAAAGCTCCTTTTTCTATCCGGCGCTGAGTACCGTGTCGCTCGACCTCGACCTGCAGGGGAAAGAGGCGGTGCGGCGGATCCTCGCCAGCACCAGCGGGGCGCCTCATACCTCATCCATTCTGCCGGCGCGCCTGGTGATACGCCATTCCAGCGGCGCCCGAATCGAGCAGGGAAAAGATCTGCAGGCCATTGCAGAACAGCTCCGCGCCATCGCCCACCGTCTGGCACCCTGACGCCAAAGGCGGGGAAACTCGCCTTATCACCTTACTCTTAAATTGAGCAGGGTTGATCTTTGTCACAGCACGGCGTACCCTTAATGTTATGTTATAACGTAATGAAGAGGTCAGCATGAAAGCCCATATCCATCCTCCCTATCGTACGGTGGTGTTTCACGACACCAGCGCGAATGAGTATTTTAAAGTCGGCTCAACTATCCGCACCGATCGCGTGATTGAACTCGATGGCGAAACTTTTCCGTATGTGACGATCGACGTCTCCTCGAAATCGCATCCGTACTACACGGGCAAACAAAAAACCTTCGCCAATGAAGGCAGTGCAGCCCGATTCCGCCAGCGCTTCGGCGGCTTTATTGATGCGAAAAGGAAAGCATGATGCAGGTCGTCAACTCATTACGTAGCGCTAAACAGCGCCACCCGGATTGCCAGCTGGTTAAACGCAAAGGGCGGCTGTACGTTATCTGTAAGAGCAACCCCCGCTTCAAAGCGGTGCAGGGGCGCAAAAACGCCGTTAACGGAAACTCTCCAGCGAGCGGCGCTGTTGGCCGTCGGCGGTAAAATTGTCGGCGGCCAGCCATTGGCGCATGGCGTTATCCAGCTCCGGCCATTCGCCGTCTATCACCGAAAACCAGTCCGTGTCCCGGTTGTGTCCTTTACTCACCAGCGCCTGGCGAAAACGTCCTTCGTACTGAAACCCCAGCCGCCTTGCCGCCCGTGCTGATGGGATATTAAGACTGTTGCATTTCCATTCATAGCGACGGTAGCCGAGCGTATCAAAGACATACTGCATCAACAGCCAGTGCGCTTCGGTGGCCATGGCCGTTCGGCTCAGTAACGGTGAAAAATGCACATGCCCCACCTCTACCACACCGTGAGCGATATCGATACGCATTAACGCCAGCGAGCCGACCGCTTTCCCTCGCTGCTGGTCAACGACGGCAAAATGAATCGGGTCTGCCAGCGTGGCGACCTGCTCCACCCAGGCACTGAATTCTGCAAGGTTGCTCTCAGGTTCACGCAGCAGCCACGTCCAGCTGCGGGCGTCTGGCGCCAGCTGGTGAGCGGCGAACAGATCGCTGGCATGAGCAAGAGTCAGCGGTTCGAGTCGACAACGGCTGCCCTGTAATACCTGTCGTGTCGGCCAGGGGCGCGGCTGCCAGTCAGGCAGCGCGACGCCGAGCGCCTGGCCAAACTGATTATATTCGCACATTGCGGTTTCCTTATTGGGGATTTACAGGCAGCGTACGCGCTCGCTGGTTCCATAAAAAGTGCCATTAGAGTATGTTTTTATGGGGCCACGAGGAGGCAATATGAATATACCGGACGAGGGGTTTTTTACGCTGTTGACGCAGGGGATGCGGAACCGCACGGTCGAAACCTTACAGCGCGCCCTTTACCACACCTTACGTGACGCTATCCTGCAGGGAACCCTGACGGCCCGCTGCCGTTTACCCGGATCGCGGGTGATGGCCGAACGGCTACACCTGTCGCGGAATACGGTCAATGCGGCACTGGAACAGCTGGCGCTGGAGGGGTACCTGACACGGAGCCGTCAGGGAACGCAGGTGGCACCACTCGCCTCCTGCCGCCAGGAGGCGGGTCAGATGCCGCCCGTCGTGCTGCCTGAGCGGCTGCAAAGGCTGCCAGCCGCGATGCGCCGCGACTCACCGACGCTGGCATTTACGCCAGGCATGCCGGCGGTAAACTATTTCCCGCTGCCGCTGTGGCGGCGACTGATGGATAACGTGCTACGCGAAGATGGTAGCGCGCTGCTGGGTTATGGCGAAGCCGCGGGCGATCCTTTGCTGCGAGAGGCTATCGCTCGTCATCTGGCGCTCTCCCGGGGCATCCGGTGCGATATCCGGCAGATCGTCATCACCGAAGGCGCGCTGGAAGGCGTCAACTTATGCGCCTCGCTACTGACCAACCCGGGCGACAGCGTGTGGCTGGAAGAACCGGGGTACCTGGGGGCGAGGAGTGGCTTTCAGCGGGCGGGACTGCGGGTCAGAGGAATGGCTGTCGACGATGAAGGGATGTGTATTGCCAACGGCGTCGCGGAGCCGCCCCGGCTCATTTTCACCTCTCCTTCACACCAGTATCCCTGTGGGAGCATCATGAGCGCCGGGCGCCGTCTGGCGCTCGTGGAATATGCCCGCCGGCACGGGGCGTGGATTGTGGAGGATGACTACGACAGCGAGTTTCGCCATAGCGGAGAACCGATCCCGGCGATGCTGGGAATGGTGCCTGATGCCCCGGTGGTCTATCTCGGCACCTTCAGCAAAACGCTGTTTCCGGCGTTGCGTATCGGTTTTATGGTTATGCCGCCCGCGCTGGCGGATGCTGCTCAGGACGCCATTGGCGCGCTGCTGCGCGGGGGACACCGTGCTGAACAGCGGGCGCTGGCCAGCTTTATCGAGAAGGGACACTATGCGCGCCATCTGGCAGCGATGCGCCGCCTGTACCGTAAACGTCAGCAACAGCTGCGCGAGGCGCTGGCGCAAGAGATAACCGTGCCGTGCGACGTTCTCGGCGGGGGAGGGGGGATGCACCTGACGGTGGCGATGGAGGGCGTTAATGACCGGACGCTTGCGCAGCAGGCGCGCCAGTTTCAGCTGGCGCCCGCCGCGTTAAGTCATTTCTATCTCGACCCGCAGCGAGCGCGGAGCGGACTGGTGCTTGGGTATGGCAATACCTCTGCTTCTCGCTATCTCCCGGCGCTGCGGACCCTAAATCGCCTTATTGCGCAGCACCGGCGCGCGTGAGGGTAAAGACGTCGTAGAAGGAGAGCTCGCCTTTGGTGGCGACCATCTTTTTGAGCTGCGCCTTCTGCTCGCTATCGACGTCTGGCGACTGCAGGATACGGTCGATCAGCTGCCGGGGGACAAAGCGGGTGTTGTACCATTCCCCGTTGTAGCACACGCGAAAGTCGAGGACATCGATATCCTCGTAGCGATAGCGTGGATAGACGTCAAAGAAGAAAAAGGCGTTGAACAGAATGAACAGCACCACCAGCAACCAGACCGAGTCTACCAGCGTTTCAGAGCGCAGCATGACCACCAGCGTCGCCAGAAACGCGGCATACATGGCAACAAACAGTCCCGGATGATTGCGGATAAAACTGATGCTAAAACGCGGGCGATTATCGCGTTTTTCCTGGACGTTGAGTTCGTCAATGGTGTGAATCAGCAGGCGTTGTATTTCTGTCATCTTGGTCCTCGAATTCTGCAATGAGCCTGCCGCGCCCGGCGGACCAGGCGCGGCAGGCTCAGCCTGAAGGCTATTTTATGTTGCAATATTCTGCGGAGAAAGTAACAGATCAGTTACAGAAAAGCATAACAGTTACGGATTTGTCGGCGGAAGGCGCTTAATGATCTGCGCCGGGTTACCGCCGACGACGGTACAGGCAGGTACGTCTTTGGTGACTACCGCGCCGGACGCAATGACCGCATTATCGCCAATGGTCACGCCGGGATTGATCACTGCCCGACCCCCAATCCACACATTGTGGCCAATAGTTACCGGCTTGCCGTATTCCTGGCCGCTATTACGCGCATCGGCGTCCAGCGGATGAGTGGCGGTATAAATATGGACGCCTGGCGCCAGCATACAGTTATCGCCAATATGGATAGGGCAGACGTCGAGCATCACGCAGTCAAAATTGGCGTAAAAACCGGCGCCGAGAAAAATATTATAACCATAGTCGCAGCGAAAGCTTGGCTCGATATACGCATCGCCGGCGCGAGCGAACAGCTCGGCCAGAATATGCTGACGTTGTTCCTGGTCATCCGGGGCGGAATGATTATAACGGTGCAACAACTGTCTGGCGCGCAGGCGATCGGCGCGAAGCGTTGGGTCGCCAGATAAATAGAGCTCACCGGCGATCATTTTGCGTTTTTCTTCACTCATGGGTCTTCCTTATACCTGACTGTTGATGGCCGTAGCAGTATAAAAAAGAAACCGGTTACAGGGTTGCTGTTGGCTGAATGATGTGATGTCTATCACAAAGATACCCTATGGCGGCTGACCCGTACCGTCCGGCCAGCAGACCACGTAGTACGCGTAAATTAGCGGATAAATTTCCAGACAGAAGTCGGGATTTTATCGTATAGCTTATTCATGGTCAGTTCCGCCAGACGATGGTCGGCAGCTGAGTAAAATACCGCCAGCTCATTATCAGACAGTTCATATTTATTTTTTTCAATGACGCGCTCCAGCGTGTCAATTGTCTGGCAACGACGTAAGCGCATCAAATAGTCTGTTTTAGTTAATGGCTTATCAGACATAATTCCACCTTTTGATTGTAATAATTCTAACACGATAGACTGGCCGGGTTTTCCCGGCTGGCGTTGACAAAGCAACGAAATAGTCGGTTACCGGATTTTTTCCACTTTTGCAAATCCGTAGAGTTAATGCCGTAGTTACTGAACAACGTAAAAGTGTCGTCCAGATATTCGTCAACCTGAGCGATCAGCTTATTATCCTCTGCATACTTAATTTTATAATTAAGAGCGAATGTGGCAATGTGCTCGATCAATTCATTTAACTGGAGATTGACAGCCGACGTCGGGTCGTTGACCCAGCCATGGTTGCTCTCTTCCAGGTTTGCAAGGCAGTCATGATACAGCGTTTCGCAGAGAAAGCGTAGCTGTGCAATATCATGTCTTTTTGGCGAGTATTCGTCCATAACGCATCCCCTTTTGAGTGGTTTAAACGACGACTAGCAAACACCGTTGTGGGATGAACACGACTAACTGACCTGACACTAACTGAGTAATCCTGCTGATTTAACTATAATCCACTCTCCAACAGATTTCATCGTGCTATTACGAAAAATTACAATTATCAGCGAGAAATTATCTTAAGAATAGACGAATTAATTTCGCAGGCGCTGGCCCACAGCCGGAGAAATAGAGAAATCTTATGAATCATTGGTTTAAGGCAGGCAGCTGTCGCGTTCAGAAACCGCCGACCCGTGGATAATGATAGTAAGATTATTCCTGGTAAATGAGTGTTTGCCGATCCCGAGTTGTTGAACAAGCTGCTAAAAATAGCCTGCGCCATATCAATATATATTAAATGCAGAACGAAAAATAAACAATGGCAATATGTGCCTTGCCAGCCAGTGATAAAAAAGGGCCGCGGTAGCGGCCCTTTGTTCAGGAGTGAAGATTAATGATGCTCAACCTGATGGCTGTGCTCTATATCTTCCGATTTTTTGCTAAAGCGGCGACGAACCACCACAAAGAACACCGGCACGAAGAAGATCGCCAGGATCGTCGCGGTCACCATCCCGCCCATTACGCCTGTACCGACGGCGTTCTGCGCACCGGAGCCGGCGCCGGAGCTGATAACTAGCGGCATTACCCCGAGGATGAACGCCAGAGATGTCATCAGGATTGGACGTAGACGCATACGTACTGCTTCAAGCGTCGCCTCAATCAGCCCTTTGCCCTCTTTCTCCATCAGGTCTTTGGCGAATTCAACGATCAATATTGCGTTCTTCGCCGACAGGCCGATGGTGGTCAGCAGACCCACCTGGAAGTAAACGTCGTTGGTTAGCCCGCGGAAGGTGGCGGCTAACAGCGCACCAACCACACCCAAGGGGACGACCAGCATAACCGAGAACGGAATCGACCAGCTCTCATACAGCGCCGCCAGACACAGGAAGACGACAATCAGCGAGATGGCATACAGGGCAGGGGCCTGGTTGCCGGACAGTCGCTCCTGATAAGACATCCCGGTCCAGTCGTAGCCGATACCGGAAGGCAGTTTACCCGCCAGCTCTTCCATCAGCGCCATCGCCTCACCGGTACTCTTGCCTGGCGCGGCCTGACCGAGGATTTCCAGTGACGGCAGACCGTTGTAGCGTTCCAGACGCGGCGAACCGTATTCCCAACGCGAGGTCGAGAAAGCAGAGAACGGCACCATCTGACCATCGCTGCCGCGAACATACCACTTGCCGATATCTTCCGGCAGCATACGGTATTTCGCTTCGGACATGATGTACACTTTCTTCACGCGGCCGCGGTCGATAAAGTCGTTGACATAGCTTCCGCCCCAGGCTGCGCCCAGCGTGGTGTTAATGTCGCTGATGGAGACGCCCAGCGCCTGAGCTTTCTCCTGATCGATATCGATTTTAAACTGCGGTGTATCTTCCAGACCGTTAGGGCGCACGCCGGTCAGCACGTCAGGATGCTGCGCCACCATGCCAAACAGTTGGTTACGCGCCTGGGTCAGTTTTTCGTGGCCCAGACCGCCCTGGTCAATCAGCTCGAAGTCAAAGCCGGTCGCGGTACCCAGTTCAACGATAGCCGGCAGGTTAAAGGCGAAGACCATCGCATCTTTAATCTGCGAGAAGTAGCCCATTGCTCTCGCGGTGATCGCTTCAACTTTGTTTTCCTCACCCGGACGCTGGCTCCAGTCTTTCAGCGAAACGAACGCGATACCGGTGTTCTGGCCGCGGCCGGCGAAACCGAAGCCGTTAACCGCAAACACGGATTCCACGTTGTCCTTCTCTTTGGTGAGATAGTAATTCGTCATCTCATCCAGCACTTTCTGCGTACGCTCCTGGGTGGCGCCGGCAGGCAGCTGCGCCATACTCAGGAATACACCCTGGTCCTCGTCCGGCAGGAACGAGCTCGGCAGACGGACGAACAGCCATGCCATACCCACCACGATGATCAGATACAGCACCAGATAACGACCGGTGCTGCGCAGAATGTTGCCTACGCTGTCGGTGTAATGGTGCGTGCTCTTATCAAACATGCGGTTAAACCAGCCGAAGAAGCCGGTGGTCGCGCCATGGCTGCCTTTCTGAATGGGTTTCAGCATCGTGGCGCACAGCGCCGGCGTCAGGATTAACGCCACCAGTACCGACAGCGCCATCGCGGAAACGATAGTGATGGAGAACTGGCGATAGATGGCCCCGGTTGAGCCGCCGAAGAACGCCATCGGGATAAATACCGCCGACAGCACCATAGCGATACCAACCAGCGCGCCCTGAATCTGTCCCATCGATTTACGCGTCGCTTCTTTCGGCGGCAGACCCTCTTCCGCCATCACGCGCTCGACGTTCTCTACCACCACGATGGCGTCATCCACCAACAGGCCGATGGCGAGCACCATCCCGAACATCGTCAGGGTGTTTATCGAGAAGCCAAACGCCGCCAGCACCGCGAAGGTGCCTAACAGGACCACCGGTACCGCGATGGTGGGGATCAGGGTGGCGCGGAAGTTCTGCAGGAACAGATACATGACCAGGAACACCAGGATGATCGCTTCCACCAGCGTTTTAACCACTTCGTGAATAGAAATTTTCACGAACGGGGTGGTGTCATACGGGTAAACGATCTTCATCCCCGACGGGAAAAACGGCTCCATCTTCGCCAGTTCAGCGCGAATAGCGTTGGCGGTATCCAGCGCGTTCGCGCCGGTAGCCAGTTTAATACCCAGACCGGATGCCGGCTGGCCGTTAAACTTCGCCACTACGTCATAGCTTTCGCCGCCCAGCTCAATTTTGGCGACATCACGCAGACGAACCTGGGAACCGTCCTGGTTCACCTTCAGCAGGATGTTGCCAAACTCTTCCGTATTGGTCAGACGCGTCTGCGCGATGATCGAGGCGTTAAGCTGCTGGCCTTTCACCGGCGGCGTACCGCCTAACTGGCCCGCGGCCACCTGGGCGTTCTGCGCTTTCAGGGCGCTGATCACATCCACCGGCGTAAGCTGGAAGTTGTTCAGTTTGTTTGGATCCATCCAGATACGCATCGCATACTGGGAACCGAATAGCTGAACGTCGCCGACGCCGCTGGTACGGCTAATCGGATCCTTCATGTTGGCCGCCACGTAGTCCGAAATATCGTCCTGGTTCATGGTGCCGTTGGTGTTAATGACGCCGACAACCATCAGGAAGCTGCTGGACGCTTTCTCAACGCTAATCCCTTGCTGCTGTACTTCTTGCGGCAGCAGAGGCGTCGCCAGCGCCAGCTTGTTCTGAACCTGAACCTGGGCGATATCCGGATCGGTACCGGATTCGAAGGTCAGCGTAATGGTTGCCGTACCGGTGGAGTCGCCATTTGAGGACATGTACATCAGGTGATCGATACCGTTCATATTCTGTTCGATAACCTGAGTTACGGTGTTCTGCACCGTTTCGGCGTCAGCACCGGGGTACATGGCGGTAATGGAAATTGCTGGCGGCGCAATCGTCGGATATTGCGCCACCGGCAATTTGAGGATCGATAATCCCCCAGCCAGCATGATGATAATGGCGATCACCCATGCAAATATGGGGCGATCGATAAAGAAATTAGGCATGTCTTAACGGCTCCTGTTTAAGTTAAGACTTGGTTTGTTCTGATGGCGCGTTGCCTGCGGCTTGCTGTTTATCATCAGAAGCTACTTCCTGCGCTTTTACCTGCACACCTGGTTTGATTTTTTGCAGGCCGGTGACGATAACGCGATCGCCGGATTTCAGACCGTCAGTGACCAGCCATTTATCGCCGATCGCCTGAGAAGCAGTGACCTGGCGGACTTCGACTTTATCGCCTTCCCCCACTACCATGACGCTGGCGTCGCCGCGCGGCGTACGGGTAACACCCTGTTGCGGTACCAGCAGGGCGTCAGGGTTAATCCCTTCTTCCAGACGGGCACGGACGAACATCCCCGGTAGCAGGGTGTGATCCGGGTTCGGGAAAATAGCGCGTAGCGTGATTGAGCCGGTGGTCTGATCGACGGTGACATCCGAGAATTCCAGCGTGCCGGACTGCGGATACTTAAGACCGTCATTAGTCACTAGCTCCACTTTCGCTTTGCCGTTTTCCTGTTTCAGGCGGCCGTCGGCTAGCTCCTGCTTCAGGCGCAGGAAATCATTGCTCGACTGGGTGACGTCAACATAGATCGGATCCAGCTGCTGAACGGTTGCCAGGGCGGTCGTTTGACCATTCTGTACCAGCGCCCCTTCGGTCACGGTGGATTTACCAATCCGGCCGCTGATCGGCGAGGTGACTTTGGTGTAGGCCAGATTGATGCGCGCGGTTTCAACGGCCGCTTTCGCCGCGACCACGGCCGCATTGCTCTGCTGCGCCGTCGCAACGGCGGTATCGTAGTCTTGTTGACTAATATATTTGGTGCCCAACAGTTTCTGATAACGCTTGACCGTCAGTTGATCCATGTTTGCCGCCGCCTGGGCTTTTGCCAGGTCGCCTTTGGCGCTGTCATAGCTGGCCTGATAGGTGGCTGGATCGATCTGATACAGGGAGACGCCGGCCTGGATATCGCTACCTTCCACGAAGTTACGTTTTAAAATAATGCCACTGACCTGAGGACGGACTTCCGCAATGCGATAGGCGCTGGTGCGGCCTGGCAGTTCGGTGGTTATTTGTAGAGGTGCGGATTTGAGCGTCACAATACCGACTTCCGGCATGTGCTGGGCTCCCTGTTGAGCCGGTTTATCGTCACATCCTGTTAGCGCTAAGCTGCCTGAGAGCATCAGAACGACCGCCAGAGGCGTTAACCCTCTGTTTTTGTTCATATGTAAACCTCGAGTGTCCAATTTCAAAATGTTCAGTGGCTCAAACAACCACAAACCCACTACAGTCTTTCTATTATGGTCATGCTATGGTACATACATTCACAAATGTATGTAAACGTAACCTCTGTAAAGTCATTAACCTATGGCACGAAAAACCAAACAACAGGCACGTGAAACCCGGCAACTGATTCTGGATGTTGCTCTGCGTCTGTTTTCGCAGCAAGGCGTATCATCTACCTCGTTGGCAACAATTGCAAAAGCTGCGGGTGTAACGAGGGGGGCTATCTACTGGCATTTCAAGAATAAATCAGATTTATTCAACGAAATTTGGGAGCTGTCAGACGCCAGTATTAGCGATCTCGAAATTGAGTATCGGGCAAAATTCCCCAACGATCCACTCTCAGTTATCAGGGAGATTCTAGTCTATGTTCTTGAAGCGACAGTGACAGAAGAACGTCGACGATTAATGATGGAGATTATCTATCATAAGTGTGAGTTCGTCGGTGAAATGACCGTGGTGCAGCAGGCCCAGCGGCAGCTCTCCCTGGCGAGTTATGAGCGTATCGAGCAGACCTTGAAAGAATGCATCGCGGCGAAGCTGCTGCCCGCCAATTTACTCACCCGGCGGGCGGCCGTGTTAATGCGCAGCTACCTTTCCGGGCTGATGGAAAACTGGCTGTTTGCCCCCGATTCGTTCGACCTGCATGCGGAAGCGCGGGACTACGTCGCTATTCTGCTGGAGATGTATCAATTCTGCCCGACGCTACGCGGCCCGGAGAGCTTGTCAGCTTAAAGGTAGCGCGCGGATGGGCGTGAATTTTTAGCGCCGTCCGCCGCTATTCGCCAGCGCTGAGAAGTGCTATTCTGCGCGCTTGCGACGACCCCCGGTATTCTCCGGCATTTGCATTCATTCATATTAACTATGCTGCACACGATCTCCAGGCAACGCGCCACGTTCATCTTTATTATCACGCTGCTCTGTTTTATTGGCCTTTTCAGCCCAGTCCAGGGCCGCGCCGCGGATCTCCCCGATCGGGCAGAGGTGCAGAGCCAGCTCAATACGTTAAACAAGCAAAAAGAACTGACTCCGCAGGACAAACTGGTCCAGCAGGATCTGACTCAGACGCTGGAAACGCTGGATAAAATCGAGCGTATCAAAAGCGAGACGGCACAGCTGCGACAGCAGGTCGAGCAGGCGCCGGCGAAGCTGCGCCAGGCGGTGGAGAGCCTCAATAACCTGAGCGATGTCCCGAACGACGACGCGACGCGCAAAACGCTAAGTACGCTCTCCCTGCGTCAGCTGGAGTCGCGCGTCACCCAGACGCTGGACGATCTGCAGAATGCGCAAAATGATCTGGCGACCTATAACAGCCAACTGGTTTCCCTGCAAACGCAGCCGGAACGCGTGCAAAATGCGATGTTCAACGCCTCCCAGCAGCTGCAGCAGATCCGCAATCGTCTGAATGGCACCTCGGTGGGCGACGAGACCCTACGCCCGACCCAGCAGGTGCTGTTGCAGGCTCAACAGGCATTGCTCAACGCGCAGATCGAGCAACAGCGCAAGAGCCTCGAAGGCAACACTATCCTGCAGGATACCCTACAGAAGCAGCGTGACTACGTCACCGCCTGGAGCAACCGGCTGGAGCATCAGCTACAGCTGCTGCAGGAGGCCGTGAACAGCAAACGGCTGACCCTGACCGAGAAAACCGCCCAGGAGGCAGTTACCCCCGACGAAACGGCGCGTATTCAGGCCAACCCGCTGGTCAAGCAGGAGCTGGATATTAACCATCAGCTCAGCGAGAAGCTGATCCAGGCAACAGAGAACGGTAACCAGCTGGTGCAGCGCAATATCCAGGTCAAGAACTGGCTCGACCGCGCGCTGCAGTCTGAACGGGATATTAAAGAGCAAATTTCAGTTCTGCGGGGGAGCCTGCTGCTGTCGCGTATTCTTTACCAACAGCAACAGACATTACCGTCGGCGGATGAGCTGCAGGATATGACCAACCGCATCGCCGACCTGCGGCTTGAACAGTTTGAGGTGAACCAGCAGCGCGACGCGCTGTTCCAGAGCGATGCCTTTGTCGCCAAACTGGAGGAGGGGCACAGCAGCGAAGTGAACGATGAAGTCCACGCCGCGCTACTGGAAGTGATCGACATGCGTCGCGAACTGCTTGATCAGTTCAACAAACAGTTGGGCAACCAGCTGATGATGGCCATCAACCTGCAGATCAACCAGCAGCAGCTGATGAGCGTCTCGAGCAGTCTGAAGGAAATTCTGACCCAGCAAATTTTCTGGGTGAACAGCAATAAACCGATGGACTGGGAGTGGATTAAGGCCTTCCCGGAGGCGCTGAAAGGTCAGTTTAAGGCGATGAAAATCACCGTGAACTGGGAAAAAGCGTGGCCTGCGGTGTTTGTCGCTTTCCTGGCCGGTTTACCGCTGCTGTTGATTGCCGGCCTCATCCGCTGGCGTCTGCAGTGGCTCAAGGATTATCAGGCAAAGCTTGCTTCCCAGGTGGGACAGCTGCGCAACGATACCCAACTGCATACGCCGAAGGCGATCCTGATCGATCTGATCCGCGCCTTACCGGTGGTGCTGTTGATTCTGGCTATCGGTCTGATCTTACTCACCATGCAGTTAAATATTAGCGGACTGCTGTGGGCGTACAGTAAAAAGCTGGCTATGTTCTGGCTGGTGTTTGGCCTGTGCTGGAAAGTGCTGGAAAAGAACGGCGTCGCGGTCAACCACTTTAATATGCCGGCGCAGTTGACCAGCCACTGGCGGCGGCAGATTGTTCGCGTCAGCCTGGCGCTGCTGCCGCTGAATTTCTGGTCGGTGATTTCCGAACTGTCGCCGCTGAACCTGATGGACGACGCGCTGGGGCAGTTGGTGATTTTCTTCAACTTACTGCTGATCGCGGTGCTGGTTTGGCCGATGTGCCGGGAAAGCTGGCGCGATAAAGAGTCGCACAGCCTGCGCCTGCTGACGATCACGGTGTTGTCTATCGTTCCGGTGGCCCTGATGGTGCTGACGGCAACCGGCTACTTCTACACGACGCTGCGTCTGGCGGGACGCTGGATCGAGACCGTGTATCTGGTGATGATCTGGAACCTGCTGTACCAGACCGTGCTGCGCGGCCTGAGCGTGGCGGCGCGGCGTATCGCCTGGCGCCGCGCGCTGGCGCGCCGTCAACATCTGGTGAAGGAAGGGGCGGAAGGCGCCGAGCCGCAGGAAGAGCCAACTATCGCTCTCGAGCAGGTCAACCAGCAGACGCTGCGCATCACCATGTTGGTGATGGTCGCGCTGTTCGCGGTGATGTTCTGGGCGATTTGGTCTGATTTGATCACCGTTTTCGCCTACCTCGACAGCATTACCCTCTGGCACTACAACGGCACCGAGGCGGGGGCCAGCGTGGTGCGCAGCGTGACGATGGGCAGTTTATTGTTCGCCATTGTGGCGTCAATGGTCGCCTGGGCGCTGATCCGCAACCTGCCGGGTTTGCTGGAGGTGCTGGTGCTGTCGCGGCTCAACATGCGTCAGGGGACCTCCTACGCCATCACCACCATTCTCAACTATGCGATTATCGCTATCGGGGCGATGACGGTATTCGGGGCGCTGGGTGTCTCCTGGGATAAACTGCAATGGCTGGCGGCCGCGCTGTCGGTTGGTTTAGGTTTTGGTCTGCAGGAGATCTTCGGTAACTTTGTCTCCGGCCTAATCATTCTGTTCGAACGTCCGGTGCGCATTGGGGATACGGTCACTATCGGAACCTTCTCGGGGACGGTAAGCAAAATCCGTATTCGCGCCACCACCATCACCGATTTCGATCGCAAAGAGGTGATTATCCCGAACAAGGCGTTCGTTACCGAGCGCTTGATCAACTGGTCGCTCTCCGACACCGTGACCCGGGTGGTGATCCGCCTCGGCGTCGCCTATGGCTCAGACCTGGATAAGGTGAAAGAGGTGCTGCTGAAGGCCGCGCACGATCATCCGAAAGTGATGCAGGAGCCGGCGCCAGCGGTTTTCTTCACCACCTTCGGGGCCAGTACCCTGGATCATGAACTGCGTCTGTATGTTCGAGAACTGCGCGATCGCAGCTACACGGTAGATGAGCTCAACCGCGCCATCGACCGCCTGTGCCGGGAGAATGACATCAACATTGCCTTTAACCAGCTGGAAGTTCATCTGCGCAATGAAAAAGGCGATGAAGTCACCGAAGTGAAACGGGACGGGAAAGGCGACGATCTGGCGCCCACCACCGCGTCCTGAGCGAAGAGGGGCGGCGCAAAGCCGCCCCTGCTGTATCAGGGCGCCAGCGCGGCGAGTTCTTCATCGCTCAGCCCGGTGAGCTCCTGCACGGTTTGACGTTCGAGGCCGCGCGCCAGCATTCTGGCGGCGATGCTGCGGGTAGCTTCCTGCTCACCCTCTTGCTGTCCCTGTTTACGGCCTTTCTCTTCCAGCCATTCGGCAATGGTCATCATCAGCTCCTTATGCCTGGGCGACTGCGCCGCCAGCGTGCGGATCAGCGCCCCCGGATGTTCCGTAGTTCCCGCCTGCAACATATAGCGCAGCAGCGTATTCAGCTGCGCTTCTGTCAGATAGCCTTGCGTCATCAGCGTAATCAGCGGCACCTGCAGCTCGGCCAGATCGCGATGGCGGATATGCTTTTGCAGCAGCTCCAGCATGGCCATCCGCCGATGACGGGCGATCTGATTATCTGGCATTACGGTGAGGTCCACCAGCGGAAAATCATTGCTATAGAGCGCCTTCGCCAGCGCCGGATCGGCGAATAGCTGTTGCCAGTTGCGGGCCCAGGGCCAGGGGCTCACTTTGCCGTGATAAAACAGAATCGGCACCACCAGCGGCAGAGTGTCGTGGCCGGCGTCCAGATGACGCTGCATGGCGGCCAGCGCATAGCGCAGCAGGCGAAACGTCATCAGCTTGTCCGGGGTACTCTGGTGCTCAATCAGCGCGTACACATAGCCCGGTCCATGACGCGTGCGCAGTGAGTAAAGGATATCGGAATAGCTGGCGCGCAGGTCCTCTTCAACAAAGCTACCGGAGACCAGCTGCAGCGAATCCAGTTCGCAGATCGCCAGAAACGGCGCGGGGAGGTACAACTGCAAAAAATCCTTCGCGACCGCCTGATGCATGAGCATCTGGCGAAACACCGCGTCGTGTGGGGTTTGACTGACTTTTTCCATCAATATTGTCTCCAGGGGCGTCATGCGCAGAGGACCAGACTGCCAGCACACTGCCGGAGACAACATCCTACTTCTCTGGGTTTTGCGACCCGCTTTCCGCGTTTTTTAACTTGTTTGCATAATCCCGCCGGACAATTTCCAGCGCGCTCAGCACGGTTTGCGCCGGGATCTGATGCGATTCCAGCAACATGATTAAATCGACGGCCAGTTTGACCTCATCGGATGCATTTTCCAGCGACATCGGGCTCTCCTGTTAGCGCGTCAGCCGCGCCAGTACGTTTTCAATCTTGTCCAGCGCCTGTCGGCAGCGCGCCAACCGGCCGCTGTAGGCTTCAACTTCTTTCCCCAGCCGCTGCTGCTCGTCAAGGCTGGTCGCCTGCGCCAGCTGACGCTGGCGTTGGTCGCGCATCGCCAGCAGGCGGCGCTCATACTCCTGATGCTGCAGGCGACGGCGCTGCCAGCGGCTCAACGTTGGCGACGCGTGGTCCCAACTGCGCAAGGACCAGGTGGCGGTTTCACGGCGCAGCGCGGCGATTTGTGCCGCCAGACGCTCGGCAATCCAGACCACTTGCGGCAGCTGCTGGCGCTCGACGGCCTGGCGGAGCTGGTTAAAGTTGTGTTGGGCTTCCGCCAGATAGGCCTGCATCAGCGTGCTGCGGGTGTGGAAGAGCTGGCGGTCAAAGCGCGGGCTGAGGGTCGCGTGCTCCGCCAGCGGCGCCACCAGCGCGGCCAGCTCACTCAGCTGGTCGTTCAGCGTTTGTAAAAGTTGAGCAGTTTTCACCAACCCCCTCCATTTTCCGTCAGCCAACTGTGCTACAGTAGCCTCATCTGTTTGATAACGATTCGCATTATGCCACCTGTTATTTTAACCATTATCGGCTGGCTGGCGGTAGCGCTGGGTACGCTGGGCGTCTTCTTACCGTTGCTGCCGACGACGCCGTTTATTCTGCTCGCCGCCTGGTGCTTTGCCCGCTCATCGCCGCGCTTTCACCAGTGGCTGCTGTATCGCTCCTGGTTTGGCGGCTATCTTCGCCACTGGCAACAGTACCGCGCCATGCCTCGCGGCGCTAAACCGCGCGCCATTGCGATGATCGTGGTGACTTTTGCTATTTCGCTATGGCTGGTTAAGCTTACGTGGGTGCGCATCATGCTGTTGGTCATTCTGGCCTGTCTGCTGATCTTTATGTGGCGCATTCCGGTGGTTGACGCAAAGCAACAAAAGCACTGATGCGCAATAATGCCTGTTGCAATTGTTGCCGACAGCCAGTAAATTCTGGCGTTTTCGAGCGCGGGCAAGCCTGGTCAAAGGTTAAACAAATGTTTCTTTGGCCCCTTTTGCACGCCCGTGGGTAATACCGTTTCAATCAGGCATACACTTATGACCGCAACTGCACAGCAGCTTGAATATCTGAAGAACAGCATCCAGAGTATCGAGGATTATCCAAAACCTGGCATTCTTTTCCGCGATGTCACCAGCTTACTGGAAGACCCGAAGGCCTACGCGCTTAGCATTGAACTGCTGACCGAGCGCTACAAAGACGCGGGTATTACCAAAGTGGTAGGGACTGAGGCGCGTGGCTTCCTGTTCGGCGCCCCGGTCGCGCTGGCGCTGGGCGTGGGCTTTGTTCCGGTACGCAAGCCGCGTAAGTTGCCGCGTGAAACCATCGCCGAGACCTATGAGCTGGAGTATGGCACCGATCAGCTGGAGATCCACGTTGACGCCATTAAACCGGGCGATAAAGTGCTGGTGGTTGACGATCTGCTGGCGACCGGCGGCACTATCGACGCCACGGTCAAACTGATCCGCCGCCTCGGCGGCGAAGTGCACGATGCCGCTTTCATTATCAATCTCTTCGATCTGGGCGGCGAACAGCGCCTGGAGAAGCTGGGGATCCACTGCTACAGTCTGGTGCCGTTCCCGGGCCACTAAGCAAATCCCTCCACATAGCCTCGCCGATCGGGCGGGGCTGTGATAGCATGACCCCTTCGTGATTTCACCTTCCAGCGTTTCAGAGCCAGCCCATGAGTTATCAGGTCTTAGCCCGTAAATGGCGCCCACAAACCTTTGCTGACGTCGTCGGCCAGGAACATGTGCTGACCGCACTGGCGAACGGCTTGTCGTTAGGGCGCATTCATCACGCTTATCTTTTTTCCGGTACCCGCGGGGTCGGGAAGACCTCCATCGCCCGTCTGCTGGCGAAAGGGTTAAACTGTGAAACCGGCATCACCGCCACCCCCTGCGGCGTGTGCGATAACTGCCGGGAAATTGAACAGGGGCGCTTTGTCGATCTGATTGAGATTGACGCCGCCTCGCGAACCAAAGTCGAAGATACCCGCGATCTGCTGGACAACGTCCAGTACGCGCCGGCCCGCGGCCGCTTTAAGGTCTATCTCATCGACGAAGTCCATATGCTGTCGCGTCACAGCTTCAACGCGTTGTTAAAAACGCTGGAGGAGCCGCCGGCGCACGTCAAATTCCTGCTGGCGACGACGGATCCGCAGAAGCTGCCGGTAACGATCTTATCCCGCTGCCTGCAGTTCCACCTGAAGGCGCTGGACGTTGAACAGATCCGCCATCAGCTGGAGCATATTCTTGGCGAAGAGCAGATTGCCTTTGAGCCCCGCGCGCTGCAGCTGTTGTCGCGGGCGGCCGATGGCAGCCTGCGCGATGCCTTAAGCCTGACCGATCAGGCGATTGCCAGTGGGGAAGGGCAGCTGACGGCCGCATCGGTGAGCACTATGCTCGGCACCCTTGATGACGATCAGGCGCTGTCGCTGATTGAAGCGCTGGTTGCTGCCGACGGCGAGCGGGTCATGGCGAGCGTCAATGACGCCGCCGCACGCGGCGTCGAGTGGGAGGCGCTGCTGGTCGAGATGCAGAGCCTGCTGCACCGCATCGCCATGGTTCAGCTGTCGCCTTCGGCGCTGGGCGCCGACATGGCCGCGGTCGAAGTGCGGATGCGCGAACTGGCGCGAACCGTACCGCCCGGCGACGTTCAGCTCTACTACCAAACGCTGCTGATTGGCCGCAAAGAGCTGCCTTACGCCCCGGACCGGCGGATGGGCGTCGAAATGACGCTGCTGCGTGCCCTGGCGTTTCATCCGCGTAAGCCGCTGCCGGAGCCGGAGGCGCAGCCGGCACAGGCCGCCGCGCCCGCGCCGCGTCAGCCGGTTGCCCCCGCCGCGCCGCCGCCACAGTCGCCGCAGAGTTTGCCGCCGACCACCAGCCAGGTGCTGGCGGCCCGCAGCCACCTGCAGCGCAGCCAGGGAGCAACCACCCCAAAAAAAGAGTGAACCGGCAGCCGCTTCCCGCGCGCGGCCGGTGAATAACGCTGCGCTGGAGCGACTGAGTTCGATTACCGAGCGCGTCCAGGCTCGTCCGGCCGCGGCCGCGCTGGAGCAGGCCCCGGCGAAGAAAGAGGCCTATCGCTGGAAGGCGACGACGGTGGTGGAAGAGAGCAAAGTCGAAGTCGCCACGCCCAAAGCGCTGAAAAAGGCGCTGGAGCATGAGAAGACGCCGGAGCTGGCGGCCAAGCTCGCCGAAGAAGCGGTCGAGCGCGACAGCTGGGCGGCGGAAGTGAGCCAGCTGGCGGTACCGAAGCTGGTCGAGCAGGTGGCGCTCAACGCGTGGAAAGAGCAGGAGGGCAGCCGCGTCTGTCTGCATCTGCGTCCCAGCCAGCGCCACCTCAATTCCGCCAGCGCGCAGCAAAAGCTGGCTGAAGCGCTGGGGGTGTTGTACGGTACGCCGGTTGAATTGACCATCGTGGAAGACGATAATCCCGCGATGCGTACGCCGCTGGAGTGGCGGCAGGCTATTTATGAAGAGAAGCTCGCGCAGGCGCGCGAAGCCATTATCGCGGATAATAACATTCAGACCCTGCGTCGTTTCTTCGACGCCGATCTGGATGAAGAGAGTATTCGCCCCATTTGAATGCCAGTCTGACTGGCATTCAGTACCTTTAACGATGACTGACTGAGAGAGAAGCCTATGTTTGGTGGAAAAGGCGGCCTGGGTAACCTGATGAAGCAGGCCCAGCAGATGCAAGAGAAAATGCAGAAGATGCAGGAAGAGATCGCTCAGCTGGAAGTAACCGGCGAATCCGGCGCGGGTCTGGTGAAAGTGACCATTAACGGCGCGCACAACTGCCGCCGTGTGGAGATCGACCCAAGCCTGCTGGAAGACGACAAAGAGATGCTCGAAGATCTGGTGGCTGCCGCGTTCAACGACGCCGCGCGCCGTATCGAAGAGACCCAGAAAGAGAAGATGGCTTCCGTTTCTGCCGGTATGCAACTGCCGCCAGGCTTCAAGATGCCGTTCTGATGCAAACCAGCCCGCTGTTAACTCAGCTTATGGAAGCGCTGCGCTGTCTGCCGGGCGTTGGCCCGAAGTCGGCGCAGCGCATGGCGTTTACTCTGCTGCAGCGCGATCGCAGCGGCGGTATGCGCCTGGCGCAGGCGCTGACGCGCGCGATGTCGGAAATCGGCCACTGCGCCGATTGCCGCACCTTCACCGAGCAGGAGGTGTGCAATATTTGCAGCAACCCGCGTCGCCAGGAAAACGGTCAGATCTGCGTGGTGGAGAGTCCAGCGGACATCTATGCCATTGAGCAGACCGGGCAGTATTCCGGCCGCTACTTCGTGCTGATGGGGCACCTGTCGCCGCTCGACGGCATCGGGCCTGATGACATCGGGCTCGATCGCCTGGAGCAACGGCTGGAGGCGGAGTCGATCACCGAGGTGATCCTCGCCACCAACCCGACCGTTGAGGGCGAGGCGACGGCCAACTACATCGCAGAGCTGTGCGCGCAGTATGGCGTCGACGCCAGCCGAATCGCCCACGGCGTGCCGGTGGGCGGCGAGCTGGAGATGGTCGACGGCACCACGCTGTCCCACTCCCTGGCCGGTCGCCACAAGATTACTTTCTGAACAAATGGAGGCGGCCTTCGCCGCCTCCGCTTGAAAAATTTCCCCGCTGTCCCCATCTCCCACTCAACGGTTTTTTACCCATTTAAAATGGCATTGTTGAGGTTGAATCAGATGAAAGGACAAGAAACTCGTGGTTTTCAGTCAGAAGTAAAGCAGCTTCTGCACCTGATGATCCATTCCCTCTATTCCAACAAAGAAATCTTTCTGCGTGAGCTGATTTCCAACGCCTCTGATGCGGCCGATAAGCTGCGTTTCCGCGCGCTGTCGCAGCCGGATTTGTATGAGGGAGACGGCGAGCTGCGCGTGCGGGTTTCGTTTGATAAAGACAACCGCACCCTGACCATCGCCGATAACGGTATCGGTATGAACCGGGAAGAAGTTATCGACCATCTCGGCACCATCGCCAAATCCGGCACCAAAGCGTTCCTCGAATCGATGGGTTCCGACCAGGCGAAGGATAGCCAGCTGATCGGTCAGTTCGGCGTCGGCTTCTATTCGGCCTTCATCGTGGCGGACAAAGTGACCGTGCGTACCCGTGCGGCGGGCGACAAGCCGGAAAACGGCGTGTTCTGGGAATCCGCCGGCGAAGGCGAATATACCGTAGCTGATATCACCAAAGCCGATCGCGGCACCGAAATCACCCTGCATCTGCGCGAAGGCGAAGATGATTTCCTCAACGACTGGCGCGTGCGCTCTATCATCAGCAAATATTCCGACCATATCGCGCTGCCGGTTGAGATTGAAAAACGGGAAGAGAAAGACGGCGAAACCGTGGTTTCGTGGGAAAAAATCAACAAGGCGCAGGCCCTGTGGACCCGCAGCAAATCCGAAGTTAACGACGACGAATACAAAGAGTTTTATAAGCATATCGCTCACGACTACAGCGACCCGCTGACCTGGAGCCACAACCGCGTGGAAGGTAAGCAGGAGTACACCAGCCTGCTGTATATCCCGTCGCAGGCGCCGTGGGATATGTGGAACCGCGATCATAAACACGGCCTGAAGCTGTATGTGCAGCGTGTGTTCATCATGGACGACGCCGAGCAGTTTATGCCGAACTACCTGCGCTTCGTGCGCGGCCTGATCGATTCCAACGATCTGCCGCTGAACGTCTCCCGTGAAATCCTGCAGGACAGCAGCGTGACCCGCAACCTGCGCACCGCGCTGACCAAACGCGCGCTGCAGATGCTGGATAAGCTGGCGAAAGACGACGCTGAAAAATACCAAACCTTCTGGAAACAGTTCGGCCTGGTGCTGAAAGAGGGCCCGGCGGAAGATCCGAGCAACCAGGAAGCGATCGCCAAACTGCTGCGTTTCGCAACCACCCATACCGACTCCTCCGCGCAGACCGTGTCGCTGGAAGAGTATGTCTCGCGGATGAAAGAAGGGCAGGAGAAGATCTACTACATCACTGCCGACAGCTATGCGGCGGCGAAGAGCAGCCCGCACCTCGAACTGCTGCGTAAGAAAGGGATTGAAGTTCTGCTGCTCTCCGATCGCATCGACGAGTGGATGATGAGCTACCTGACCGAGTTCGACGGCAAAGCGTTCCAGTCTGTCGCTAAAGCCGACGAGTCGCTGGACAAGCTGGCGGATGAAGTGGACGAGTCCACCAAAGAAGCTGAAAAAGCGCTGGAGCCGTTCGTTGAGCGGGTGAAAAACCTGCTTGGCGACCGGGTGAAAGAGGTGCGTCTGACCCATCGTCTGACCGACACCCCGGCGATTGTCACTACCGATGCCGATGAGATGAGCACCCAGATGGCGAAGCTGTTCGCGGCAGCGGGCCAGGCGGCGCCGGAAGTGAAATACATCTTCGAACTGAACCCGGCGCATCAGCTGGTGAAACGCGCAGCTGATACCCAGGATGACGCCCAGTTCGGCGAATGGGTGGAACTGCTGCTGGATCAGGCGCTGCTGGCCGAGCGCGGCACGCTGGAAGATCCGAACCAGTTTATCCGCCGTATGAACCAGCTGCTGGCTTCCTGACGCGAACCTGAACGAGTAGCCCGGCCGAGCGACGCGACGCCGGGAACGGGATAAATGCCCCGTCTGAGCGATGTGCTCAGGCGGGGCATTTCACATTGGATTGCATAAAATATCTCACCATTAACCGTTTCAGCCGCACCGCCTTCCTTGAGCCATCGCCGTTCTGGTGGTATGGTTTAGCGTTTTTGAAAAATTGAATCGACTTTTGAGGGGATTTTCGTAATGCGTATTATTCTGCTTGGCGCTCCGGGCGCGGGTAAAGGAACTCAGGCTCAGTTCATCATGGAGAAATACGGTATTCCGCAAATCTCCACCGGCGATATGCTGCGCGCGGCGGTAAAATCCGGCTCTGAGCTCGGTAAGCAAGCGAAAGACATTATGGACGCTGGCAAGCTGGTGACCGATGAGCTGGTCATCGCGCTGGTGAAAGAGCGTATCGCCCAGGAAGATTGCCGTAACGGCTTCCTGCTGGACGGCTTCCCGCGGACCATTCCGCAGGCTGACGCCATGAAAGAGGCGGGCATTACCGTTGATTACGTGCTGGAATTCGACGTGCCGGACGAACTGATCGTCGACCGCATCGTTGGCCGTCGCGTCCACGCGGCATCCGGTCGCGTATACCACATCAAATTCAATCCGCCGAAGGTGGAAGGCAAAGACGACGTGACCGGCGAAGAGCTGACCACCCGTAAAGACGATCAGGAAGAGACCGTGCGTAAGCGTCTGGTAGAATACCATCAGATGACAGCGCCGCTGATCGGCTACTACACCAAAGAAGCGCAGGCGGGCAACACCAAATACGCCAAAGTCGACGGCACCAAAGCGGTAGCTGACGTGCGCGCCGAACTGGAAAAAATCCTCGGCTGATAAAGCCCTTTCTCATCCTGCTGCGGCAGGATGAGAACTCCTCTCATTTCTACCTTTTGCTATGATTGGTTCCGTTTAGCGCCATTTCAGCTACAATTGGCTGCGATTCAAATGGTTAAGAGGCGGTAATGCATCAGACGAAAACAGGTATCTTGCTGGCCAATTTAGGCACTCCCGATGCGCCCACCCCCGGGGCGGTGAAGCGCTATCTGCGACAATTCCTCAGCGACAAACGGGTGGTGGATACGTCTCGTCTGCTATGGTGGCCGCTGCTGCGCGGCGTCATACTGCCGATTCGCTCCCCGCGCGTGGCGAAGCTCTATCAGTCCGTGTGGATGGAAGAGGGATCGCCGCTGATGGTGTATAGTCGTCGCCAGCAGCAGGCGCTGGCTGCCAGGCTGCCGGATACCCCGGTGGCGCTGGGCATGAGCTATGGTTCACCGTCACTGGCCAGCGCGGTGGATGACTTACTGGCGCAGGGGGTGGAGCACATCGTGGTGCTGCCGCTGTATCCGCAATATTCCTGCTCGACGGTGGCCGCCGTCTGGGACGAACTGGCGCGGATTCTGGCGAAAAAGCGCGCCATTCCGGGTATCTCGTTTATTCGCGACTATGCCGAACATCCGGACTATATCCATGCGCTGGCGGCCAGCGTGCGCGCTTCCTTCGCTGTCCATGGGGAACCGGATCTGCTGCTGCTCTCCTATCATGGGATCCCGCAGCGCTATGCCAACCAGGGCGATGATTATCCTCAGCGCTGTCGCGATACGACGCGGGAACTGGTTTCCGCGCTGGGGCTGCCGCCGGAGCGGGTGATGATGACTTTCCAGTCGCGCTTTGGCCGGGAACCCTGGCTGACCCCGTACACCGATGAAACGCTAAAGATGCTCGGCGAGAAAGGGACGAAGCATATTCAGGTGCTGTGCCCGGGGTTTGCCGCCGACTGTCTCGAAACGCTGGAAGAAATCGCCGTCCAGAACCGGGAAATATTCCTCGAAGCAGGCGGCAAGCAATATGAATATATTCCGGCGCTTAATGCGGACGCAGCGCATATTGAGATGATGGTCAATCTGACGGCGCCTTATCGCTGATCGCGCGCAGGGCGGGGAATATGCTACTATTTCCCGCTTGTTCCCTGTTATTTAAGCGCCACTATGAAATTTCCCGGTAAACGCAAATCTAAACACTATTTTCCCGTTAACGCCCGCGATCCGCTGCTGCAGCAAATTCAGCCGGAGAATGAATCCAGCGTCTCCTGGGTGGTCGGTATCGACCAGACGCTGGTGGATATCGAAGCGAAAGTGGATGAGGCGTTTATCGTGCGCTACGGCCTGAGCGCGGGCCATTCGCTGGTGATTGAAGATGACGTCGCCGAGGCGCTGTACCAGGAGCTGGTGCGCAACAATCTCATTACCCATCAGTTTGCCGGCGGCACCATCGGCAATACCATGCACAACTACTCGGTGCTGGCGGACGATCGCTCGGTGCTGCTTGGCGTGATGTGCAGCAATATCGAAATCGGCGGCTACGCCTATCGTTACCTGTGCAATACCTCCAGCCGCACCGATCTGAACTATCTGCAGGGCGTCGACGGCGCCATTGGCCGCTGCTTTACCCTGATCGGTGACAGCGGCGAGCGCACCTTCGCCATCAGCCCGGGCCACATGAACAAGCTGCGTCCGGAAAGCATTCCGGAAGCGGTGATCGCCGGCGCCTCGGCGCTGGTGCTGACCTCTTACCTGGTCCGCTGCAAGCCGGGCGAGCCGATGCCGGACGCGACGATGAAGGCTATTGAGTATGCCAAAAAGCACGATGTGCCGGTGGTGTTAACCCTCGGAACCAAATACGTGATTGCCGATAACCCGGCGTGGTGGCAGGAGTTCCTGCAGGAGCATGTCTCTATTCTGGCAATGAACGAAGAGGAAGGGGAAGCGCTGACCGGCTTTGCCGATCCGCTGTCAGCGGCGAATAAGGCGCTGGACTGGGTCGACCTGGTGCTGTGCACCGCCGGCCCGGCGGGCCTGTATATGGCGGGCTTCACCGAAGAAGAGGCGAAGCGTAAAACCCAGCATCCGCTGCTGCCGGGGGCGATCCCGGAGTTTAACCAGTTTGAATTCAGCCGCGCGATGCGTCACCAGGATTGCGTTAATCCGCTGCGCATATATTCCCATATCGCTCCCTATATGGGCGGCCCCGAGAAGATCATGAACACCAACGGCGCAGGCGACGGCGCGCTGGCGGCGCTGCTGCATGACATCACCGCCAATAACTACCACCGCAATAACGTACCCAACTCCAGCAAGCACAAATGCAAATGGCTGACCTACTCCTCGCTGGCGCAGGTGTGTAAATATGCCAACCGCGTGAGCTATCAGGTGCTGAACCAGCACTCGCCGCGTTTAACCCGCGGCCTGCCGGAGCGTGAGGACAGCCTGGAAGAGGCGTACTGGGATCGGTAAGCGCGTCCCTCTCCCGGCGGGGAGAGGGCAGTACATCAGCCGGTGACCACTTCGCCGGCCGGTGGCGTTTCCAGAAGCCGCAGCATGGCGCGGGCAATTTCCCGTTCGCCCATCACCACCTGATTGGCTCCGCGATCGATAATGTAGTCCACTTCGTCATCATAATGGGCGCGGGCGATAATCTCGATATTCGGACATTTTTCCCGTGCGGAAGCGACAATCTCTCCGGCCTCGTAGCCGTTAGGGATTGTCAGCAGCAGCCAGCGGGCGCAATCGAGATGCGCCAGCTCCATGATCTCTTCATTGGCGGCATTGCCGAGCACCGCGCTGATCCCGCGCTCGCGTAGCTCATCCACGCGGGTGCGCGAGGTTTCAACCACCACCAGCGGGATCCCCTGGGCCATCAGCTTCTCGCCCAGCAGGCTGCCGACGCGGCCGAAGCCGACCAACAGCGCGTGGTTGCAGATATCGACCGGCACCTGCTTCTCGTCTTCCAGGACCTCTTCCAGCGTCTGCTCGTCGAGGGTTTCGGTTTTATCGAGATATTTTTCCAGCAGGGTAAACAGCACCGGGTTGAGCATAATTGAGATGATCGCCCCGGCCAGCACCAGATTTTGTCCGGCCTGCGGCAGCAGGTTAAGCGCCATTCCCAGGCCGGCGAGAATAAAGGCAAACTCGCCAATCTGCGCCAGGCTGGCGGCGATGGTCAGCGCGGTGCGCGGCGAGTGACCAAACATCCGCACAAGGAAAAAGGCGGCTGCGGATTTACCAAAGATAATAATCGCCAGCGTCGCCAGCACCGCCAGCGGCTGTTGGACCAGCACCATCGGGTCAAACAGCATGCCGACGGAGACGAAGAACAGCACCGCGAAGGCGTCGCGCAGCGGCAGGGTGTCATGGGCGGCGCGGTGGCTGAGCTCGGATTCGTTAAGCACCATGCCGGCAAAGAAGGCGCCGAGGGCAAAAGAGACATCAAACAGCTCCACGGCGCCGAAGGCGATGCCCAGCGCCAGGGCCAGCACCGACAGAGTGAACAGCTCGCGTGAGCCGGTGGCGGCGCTGCGCGACATGATCCACGGCACCAGCCGGCGGCCGACCAGCATCATAATGGCGATAAAGGCCACCACTTTGCCAATGGTGATCCCGAGGTCGAGGGCCAGGGACGCGAAGCCGACGTTGCCTTTCTCCGCCATACCGGCAATCGCCGGCAGCAGGACCAGCGTCAGGACCATCACCAGGTCTTCCACAATCAGCCAGCCGATGGCGATTTGCCCGCGCTGGCTGTCAATCAGTTGTCGTTCCTCCAGCGCGCGCAGCAGCACTACGGTACTGGCAGTGGAGAGGCACAGGCCAAAGACGATGCCGGTCATCAGCGACCAGCCGAGGGCGGCGGAGAGCGCCATACCCAGCAGCGTCGCCACGGCTATCTGGGCGATAGCCCCGGGGATGGCGATCGATTTTACCGCCATCAGGTCTTTAAGTGAGAAATGCAGCCCGACGCCGAACATCAGCAGAATGACGCCAAGTTCCGCCAGTTCCGGAGCCAGTTTGGTGTCAGCAACAAAGCCAGGGGTGAAAGGTCCGGCCAGCACGCCCGCTAAGAGATATCCCACCAGAGGAGAAATACGTAGCTTATTGGCAATCATGCCGAGAATAAAGGCGAGCACGAGGCCGCCGACAATGGTGGTGATAAGCGGTGTTGCGTGGTGCATTCCGTCTCCTTTCCAGTGGTGTATCGGTCCATTTTGCTACCCTGTCCGGGTAATAGTTTATGACAAAAACGTTCACTTTGTTTATGAATAATTCTTGAGTTGTGCAAAAAAATGCAATTAGCCGATGAAAAGGCACAGAAGGGAAAATGGCGGGGGGAAATCGTGGAACAGGCTGATGACACAAGGGTTAACGGCGGCCAGGGTTGCACTTTGGCCGCCGAATAATCAGGCTTTTTGCCGGTTATCAGGAAGGAATATCGTCAGGAATCCCAGCAGCGGCAGGAAGGCGCAGATTTTATAAACCAGATCGATGCTGGTATGGTCCGCCAGCAGGCCTAACACCGCGGCGCCAAGGCCGCCCATGCCAAAGGCGAAGCCGAAAAACAGGCCAGAAACCATGCCGATGCGTCCCGGCAGCAGTTCCTGCGCATAGACCAGAATAGCGGAAAAGGCCGAGGCGAGGATAAAACCAATGATCACCGTTAAAATCCCCGTCCATTCAAGGCTGGCGTAGGGTAAAACAAGGGTGAAAGGCGCTACGCCGAGGATAGAGCCCCAAATCACATATTTACGCCCAATTTTATCGCCAACAGGCCCGCCAATTACCGTCCCGGCAGCCACTGCGAACAGGAAGGCAAACAGATGAAGCTGAGCGTTTTGCACCGTTAAGCCGAATTTATGCATCAGATAAAAGGTGTAATAGCTGCTAATGCTCGCCATATAGAAATATTTCGAGAAAATCAGCATCAGCAGAATGCCTACCGCCAGAATAACCTTCTTGCGCGGCAGCGGATTAACGATGGCCGGTTTCGGTTTGCCCTTATTCATTCGATGCTGCGCGGCATACCAGCGGCTGATTTGCGACAGCACGACAATAGCCAGCAGAGCGGCCAGCACAAACCAGGCGACGTTGCCTTTGCCGTACGGGGCGATGATCACCGCCGCCAGCAATGGGCCAAGCGAGCTGCCGAAATTGCCGCCCACCTGGAACAGCGACTGGGCCAGGCCGTGACGGCCGCCGGAGGCCATCCGCGCCACGCGGGATGATTCCGGATGGAAAACCGAGGAGCCGGTACCTACCAGCGCGGCGGCCAGCAGCACCATGCCGAAGCTACCGGCCAGCGCGAGGAGAATCAAACCGCAGAGGGTGAAGCACATGCCCACCGGCAGCGACCACGGCATCGAGCGTTTATCGGTGATGTAGCCAATCACCGGCTGGAATAGCGATGAGGTGAGCTGGAAGGTCAGGGTGATCATGCCGATCTGCACGAAGGTAAGGGAGAACTCCGCCTGCAGCAGCGGGTAGATAGCGAGAATAAGCGACTGGATCATATCGTTAAGCAAATGGGACAGGCTGATCGCGCCTAAGATGCCAAACGAGGTGCGTGCTTTTTGCGGCGGCGCAGCGGGGCCGGACAAGGGTTGAGCGGATTGGTTGGTTGTCATAGGTTCACTTCAGCGAGTTCTATTTGTTGTAGAGAATGCAGGTTGATACCCTAAATAATTCGAGTTGCAGGAAGGCGGCGACGCAGCGAATCCCCAGGAGCTTACTCAAGTAAGTGACTGGGATGAGCGAGGAAAGCCAACGCACATGCAACTTGAAGTATGACGGGTAGAATTATTATCCGACTAACATACCTGTTGATAAGGTTTGAAGGAAGTCGCAATTCTGAAAACATATTTGTCAACGCGACTAACTCGCTATACTTTCGGCACTTGGGATTAAGTCAGGGAGTGAAGCATGCATTATTTCAAACACAGCGTAGCGCTGGCGCTATTCGCCGCTTTATCGCTGGGCAGCCTGTCGGCACAGGCCTATGAGCAGGATAAAACCTATAAAATTACCATCCTGCACACCAACGATCACCACGGCCATTTCTGGCGCAATGACTACGGCGAATATGGCCTGGCGGCGCAGAAAACGCTGGTCGATGGCATCCGTAAAGAGGTGGCGGCGGAAGGGGGAAGCGTCCTGCTGTTATCCGGCGGCGATATTAATACCGGCGTACCGGAGTCTGATTTACAGGATGCAGAGCCCGATTTTCGCGGCATGAACCTGATCGGCTACGACGCGATGGCGGTGGGAAACCATGAATTCGATAATCCGCTGAGCGTACTGCGCCAGCAGGAAAAGTGGGCTAAGTTCCCGTTCCTGTCGGCCAATATTTATCAGAAAAGCACCGGCGAACGGCTGTTCAAACCCTGGGCGTTGTTTAAGCGCGGTGGGCTGAAAATCGCGGTGATTGGCTTAACCACCGACGATACGGCCAAGATTGGCAATCCGGAATATTTCACCGATATTGAATTCCGCAAACCGGCGGAAGAGGCGAAGCTGGTTATCCAGGAGCTGCAGCAGAATGAAAAGCCGGACGTGATCCTGGCCACCACCCATATGGGCCATTACGACAATGGCAACCACGGCTCTAACGCGCCGGGCGATGTTGAAATGGCGCGGAGTTTACCTGCGGGATCGCTGGCGATGATCGTCGGCGGTCACTCGCAGGATCCGGTATGCATGGCGGCGGAAAATAAAAAGCAGGTCGATTATGTGCCAGGCACCCCGTGCGCTCCGGATCGTCAGAACGGCATCTGGATCGTCCAGGCGCATGAGTGGGGCAAATACGTCGGCCGCGCCGATTTTGAGTTCCGCAACGGCGAGATGAAGCTGGTGCACTATCAGCTGATCCCGGTCAACCTGAAGAAAAAAGTGACTTACGATAACGGCCAAAGCGAGCGGGTGCTGTATACGCCGCAGATCGCCGAGAACCCGCAGATGATGTCGCTGCTGACGCCGTTCCAGAACAAAGGCAAGGCGCAGCTGCAGGTCAAAATCGGCAGCGTGAATGGTCATCTGGAGGGCGACCGCAGTAAAGTGCGCTTTGTGCAGACCAATATGGGCCACCTGCTGCTGGCGGCGCAAATGGCGCGCAGCAACGCGGATTTCGCGGTGATGAGCGGCGGCGGGATCCGCGACTCCATTGAGGCGGGGGATATCACCTACAAAGATGTGATGAAGGTCCAGCCGTTCGGCAATGTGCTGACCTATGTCGATATGAACGGCAAGGAGGTAGTGGATTACCTGACCGCCGTCGCGCAGATGAAGCCGGATTCCGGCGCTTATCCGCAGTTTGCCAACGTCAGTTTCGTGGCCAAAGACGGTAAGCTGAACGATCTGAAAATCAAAGGCGAACCGGTGGATCCGGCGAAGACCTATCGGATGGCGACGCTGAGCTTTAACGCCACCGGCGGCGATGGCTATCCGAACATCGCCGATAAACCCGGGTATGTGAATACCGGCTTTATCGATGCCGAAGTGCTGAAAGAGTATATCGAGAAGAACTCGCCGCTGGATGCCGCCGCCTATGAGCCGAAAGGCGAGGTGAGCTGGCAGTAAGCCTGGGCTTCAGGTTGGCTATTTCCCCGGTGGCGCTACGCTTACCGGGGCTACAAGTTGGGTATCCCGGATAAGGCGCGTGCGCCGCTATCCGGGATCGTTTTATCAATCGCGGCGGGCGATATCGGCGAACTTCGCATCGAGAAGCTGCGCCAGATCGCTGGCCGCCAGCTCAATATCCAGCCCGCGTTTGCCGCCGGAAATATAGATGGTGGCAAATTCCTGCGCCGGGGCGTCAATCACCGTCGGCAGGCGCTTCTTCTGCCCCAGCGGACTGATGCCGCCCACCAGATAGCCGGTGATACGCTGCGCCACCATCGGGTCGGCCATGTCGACTTTCTTAGCGCCCAGCGCTTTCGCCACTTTCTTCAAATCCAGCTGCCCGGCGACCGGAGTGACGGCCACCGCCAGATGCTTCATATCGCCGTTCACGGCGACCAGCAAGGTCTTGTAAACCTGGTCGGCATTGAGGCCGAGCTTGCGCACCACTTCATCTCCGAAGTTGGTCTCATTGGGATCGTGATCGTAACTGTGGATCTGAAAGGAAATTTTGTTTTTTTCGAGTAATTTAACGGCGGGAGTCATAGCTATCCTTCTTACCAACCGGTTTTGCGTGACGTCAGAATACGCCCGCAGGTTGTCTAAAAAATAGTACCATCTTGCGCAATAGTGTTGGCAGTGATGGTCACTTTGAGCGACAATCAGACGATCCGGGATGCAAATCCCGGGATAATAATAATGATGAAATTCCTCTTTGACGGGCCAATAGCAATATTGGCCATTTTTTTTATGTCAGCATATCCGGCAGATTCCCTTCGCCATACAGGTGCAGCGCGCCGACGGCAACCACGTAGCGCCCCGGCGGCAAGGCCAGCAGCGTCTCGCGCCAGGCGAGGTTGCGCTGGTGCATCAGCACATCATATAAAGACTGGCTAAAGGTCGTCGGCAGCGATACCGCGCCGCGCGACGGCGGTTGCTCCAGCCACCAGCCGATCATGACCTGCAGTAAACGGGCGTTGGTGCGCCAGTGGGTCAGCGTATCCTCCAGCAGCGCCATCCCCCCGTCGGGCAGATCGCGCAGCAGCGCGATTTGGCTGTCGGCGCCTTCCAGCTCCATCACCGCTATGTTGCTCTCGCGGGCGGCCATCAGCAACTGATAATCGATGCCGTAATCCGGTCGCAGCCCCAGCTTCTGCGCCTGGGTGGCCTGCAGGACCATCGCCACCTGCCACAGCGGCTGGCTGTCGAACAGCCCGACCGACAGGCCCAGCTCGCCGGCTCGCGCCTCTAGCTCGCTCAGCTGCGCATCGCTCAGGCGTTCCGCCAGCGGTGGGTAAGTGGGGAGATTGCTAAACGGGGTTTCATTGCCGCTGATATCGGCCTCGACGATTAACGCATCGGCCTGGCGTATTTTTTTCAGAAGCTTTGCCGGCGGCGGCGCCATGTCGCGGGTGCCCATATGGATACTGCCGACGAGGTGCAAATAGCGTTCGCCGGGCAGGACGATATCCATCGCAGGCCAGGAATAAGACGAGCCGACGGCGGCTCGCCACAGCATTTTTATCCGGTTTAACAGGCCCATACGCGCTCCGAAGTGTGAGGACTTCATGCTAGCGCATATGGTGATACACGTCACCCTTCCGGCGGGCTTTTCTTGTCCCGGCAAAAAAACGGGCGTCGAACAACGTCGGCGCCCGTTTCATCTGACAGCGTTTACTCTTTTGGTTTAAAGCGCAGCAGGCGGTTGGCGTTACTCACCACGGTGATCGACGACAGCGCCATCGCCGCGCCGGCGACCACCGGGTTGAGCAGGGTGCCGGTCAGCGGCCAGAGGATCCCGGCGGCAATCGGGATACCCAGCGAGTTGTAGACAAACGCGCCCAGCAGGTTCTGCTTCATATTGCGTAACGTTGCTTTCGAAATCGCCAGCGCATCGGCCACGCCGTGAAGACTATGGCGCATCAGGGTGATCGCCGCGGTTTCAATAGCGACATCGCTGCCGCCGCCCATGGCGATCCCGACATCCGCCTGGGCCAGCGCCGGGGCGTCGTTAATCCCATCGCCAACCATCGCCACTTTGTGCCCCTGGCTCTGCAGACGCTTAATGGCATCGGCTTTACCGTCCGGTAGCACGCCGGCGATCACTTCATCAATGCCGGCTTCTTTGGCGATAGCCTTCGCGGTGGTGGGGTTATCCCCGGTAAGCATCACCAGCCGGTAGCCCTGCCGATGCAAACGCGCCAGGGCGTCGACGCTGTCTTCGCGCAGCGGGTCGCGGATGGCGAACAGCGCGGTGGCCTGACCATCCACCGCCAGCAGCACCGGCGTGGCGCCGCGTGAGGCCTGGGCTGTCATCTCGCTTTCCACCTCGGCGGTATTGATATGCTGCTCGTTGAGCAGCGCCTGGTTACCGAGCAGCAGACGATGACCTTCCGCCTCGCCGCTGACGCCAAGGCCGCGCAGGGTGCGGAAGCCGCTGACTTCCGGCAATGGGCCGTCGGCAGCTTTATCAAGGATCGCTCGCGCCAGCGGATGGCTTGAGCCCTGCTCCAGCGCGGCGGCAAGACGCAGCGCGGTATGCTCATCAACGCCAGCGAAAGTTTTCACCGCCACCACCTGCGGCTTGCCTTCGGTCAGGGTGCCGGTTTTATCGAAAACCAGGGTGTCGAGTTCACTGGCGCGCTGCAGCGCATCGGCATCGCGCACCAGCACGCCGTACTCCGCCGCCCGGCCAACGCCGGAGATAATCGACATCGGCGTCGCCAGGCCTAAGGCGCACGGACAGGCGATAATCAGTACTGTGGTGGCAATGACCAGGGTATAGACGATCTGCGGCGCCGGGCCGAAGAAGTACCAGATCGCAGCGCTAATCAGCGCAATGACGACCACCGCCGGAACAAATACGGCGGAGATTTTATCCGCCAGCTGGCCGATCTCCGGTTTGCTGCTCTGCGCCTGGCGCACCATGCGGATAATTCTTGCCAGCGTGGTCTGGCTGCCGACGGCGCTGGCGGTAAACAGCACGCTGCCATCCTGCACCACGGTCCCGGCGTGAATGGCGTCGCCATCGCCTTTTTGCTGCGGCACCGGTTCGCCGGTGAGCATCGCTTCATCAAACCAGGCTTCGCCCTGGCTTATCATGCCGTCGACCGGGACGCGGTCGCCGGTAGTCAGGCGCAGCGTCATGCCGGCCTGAACTTCCGCGAGCGGCAGATCTTTCTCGCCCTCGGGCGTGACGACCCGCGCCGAAGGCGGCGTCAGGTCGAGCAGTTTTTCCAGCGCTTTCGAGGAGCGCTGACGCGCGCGGGCCTCCAGCATATGGCCGAGGTTAATCAGGCCGATAATCATCGCGCTGGCTTCGTAATAGAGATGGCGGGCTTCCATCGGGAACCACTGCGGCCACAGGTTGACGCTCATCGAGTACAGCCAGGCGACGCCGGTGCCGAGCGCCACCAGCGTATCCATGGTGGCGGTGCCGTTTTTCAGGCTTTTCCACGCGCTGCGGTAGAAGTGGTCGCCGGCGAAGACCATGACGGCGAGGGTGACAAGGCCGATAACCAGCCACAGCGAACGGTTGTCGTCGCTGACCATCATGTTATCGCCGATCATGCCCCAGACCATCACCGGCACGCCGACCAGCAGGGCGACAATCGCCTGCCAGCGAAAACGTTTCATCGTCGCGAGGGCGGTTTCCTGTTGGCGTTCGCGGCGTTGCAGATCGTCTTCGATCGCCTCCGCGCCATAGCCGGCTTTCTCCACCGCCTGCACTAATTCTGCGGCGGACGCACTGCCCATCACTAGCGCCGTGCGTTCCGCCAGGTTAACCCGCGCCTGTGAGACGCCCGGCACCGCGGCAAGCGCGTTTTGTACCCGGGAGACGCAGCTGGCGCAGCTCATGCCGTTGATCAGCAGCTGTTGACTGTCATCTTCGTCATGGGCTGCCGGAAGCTCAGGAGTGGCCGCTGTCAGTGCTTCCGACGGGATTGATGATTCTGCCAGCGGTTTAGCCTTTGGGTGGCTGAGCTCCGCGCCGTATCCGGCTTGTTTAACGGTATCAATCAGCGCTTGCGCGCTGGCGCTGCCCGTCACATGGGCTTCAGTGAGGGTTACTTCCGCTTGCTCAACGTCAGGACGCTGCTCCAGACTCTCTTTCACGCGTTTGACGCAGTGGCCGCAGGAGAGGCCATCCAGCGTCAGGTCGATAGTGTTAGACATAAATAACTCCTGAATAATTTTCCGGTCAACGATTGACCAGACCCACTCTTTCATCGAGTATTAAGAAGGTTAAACCTTCCAGCAAGGGGAAGGTCAAGGAGAAAAAATGAATATCAGCGATGTGGCGAAAAAAACCGGCTTAACCAGCAAAGCGATTCGTTTTATGAAGAGAAGGGGCTGGTGACGCCGCCGTTGCGGAGCGAAAACGGCTACCGCACCTATAGCCAGCAGCATCTCGATGAACTGACGCTGCTGCGCCAGGCGCGGCAGGTGGGGTTTAACCTGGAAGAGTGCCGCGAGCTGGTGGCACTGTTCAACGACCCGTCGCGGCACAGCGCCGATGTGAAAAAACGCACGCTGGAGAAAGTGGCGGATATCGAGAACCATATCCGCGAGCTGCAAAATATGCGCGCGCACCTGCTGGCGCTGGCCGAATCCTGCCCCGGCGACGACAGCGCGGAGTGCCCGATTATCGATAATCTTTCCGGCTGCTGCCATCGCAAGGCGCAGGCTTAACGGACGGCGGGTCTGATTCGTAGCGTAATCCCTTCTACGGCAATCACTTCAACCTTGCTGCCCGCCGCGAAGTCTTCATCGGCAATCACCGGCCAGGAGCTGTCGCCCACGCGGACGTGGCCGCGGCCGTTCACCAGCGGGGCATCCAGCGTCAGGCGGCGGCCCACCAGTTGCTGCCCGCGCTGGTTGAGCTGGGCATCGGCCGGGCGCTGCGTTTTGACGCGCTTGCGCAGCCATTTCGACCACAGCCACGCCGCCAGCAGGGTGAGAACGGCAAACAGCGTGCCTTGCCATTCCCAGCTCAGCGGCAGGAGCCAGGTCAGGGCGCCGGTCACCACGCCGGCGACGCCGCTCCACAGCAGGTATCCGCTGCCGCCCAGCATCTCGGCCGCCAGCAGCAGCCCGCCGAGGCTTAGCCAGAACAGATGGGGGTGTGTGAGGATCATGCCGATCATGATTTTTTCCGATCGCCAGCGCCTTCTTTGATCAGCTCGCTGATCCCGGCGATCGATCCCATCAGGCTGCTGGCATCCAGCGGCATCAATACCACTTTGCTGTTGTTAGCGGCGCCAATCTGCTGCAGCGCATCGGTGTATTTCTGCGCCACGAAGTAGTTGATCGCCTGAATATCGCCTGAGGCGATCGCCGAGGAGACCATTTGGGTGGCGCGGGCTTCCGCTTCGGCGGACCGTTCGCGAGCCTCCGCCTGCAGGAACGCGGACTGCCGTTCGCCCTCGGCCTTGAGGATCTGCGACTGCTTTTCCCCTTCCGCTTTCAGAATTTCCGCCTGTCGCACCCCTTCGGCCTCAAGGATGTACGCGCGTTTGGTACGTTCGGCTTTCATCTGGGCGTTCATCGAGGCGATAAGCTCCGCCGGCGGGCGAACGTCGCGAATTTCGACGCGGGTGATTTTCACCCCCCACGGGTTGGTGGCGTCGTCAACGATATGCAGCAGGCGGGTGTTAATGCTGTCGCGCTGGGAGAGCATTTCGTCCAGCTCCATTGAGCCGAGCACGGTACGGATGTTGGTCATCGTCAGGTTGACGATCGCCTGCTCAAGATTGCTGACCTCGTAGGCGGCCTTTGGCGCGTCGATCACCTGAATAAAACAGACCGCGTCGATGGTGACGTTGGCGTTATCCCGGGAGATAACCTCCTGCGAGGGGATATCGAGCACCTGCTCCATCATGTTCACTTTGCGGCCGATACGGTCCATAAACGGCACGACTAAGCTTAATCCCGGCTGCAGCGTCTGGGTAAAACGCCCGAAGCGCTCCACCGTCCACTGGTAGCCCTGCGGGACAATTTTCACCGCCGCGGCCACAATAACCAGCGCGACGAAAATAAGGATAGGAATAAAAATTAGCATCAAAAACCTCCTGTCTTGTTGCCTGGCGGGGCGCTACAAGGAAATAGCGCATGTTTAAACTGAGTATATCTTTCTCCTCATCCTGGAGAAAGGAAAGTGCGATAAACTAGCGGTGTTTCAGAAAATAATCAGGAAGACTCATGAAGGAAAATAACGCGCTTTTGCGTCTCGACGGTGTGGGGTTTAAGACCGACGACGCCGTTATTTTACACAATATCAATTTTCAGCTTCGCGCCGGAGAATTCAAGTTGATTACCGGCCCTTCCGGCTGCGGGAAAAGTACCTTGCTGAAGATTATCGCCTCGCTGCTCAGCCCAACCTCCGGGCGCCTGTTCTTCGACGATGCGGATGTCGCGACGCTGTCGCCGGAAAGGTATCGCCAACAGGTCTCTTACTGCGCGCAGACGCCGGCCCTGTTCGGTGATTCGGTTTACGATAATCTGATTTTTCCGTGGCAGATCCGCAATAAACAACCGGAACCGCAGGCGCTGCTGGCCGACCTGCAGCGCTTTGGCCTTGACGAAAATATGCTGGAAAAATCCATTAACGAACTGTCCGGAGGGGAAAAGCAGCGCGTATCGCTGATCCGCAATCTACAATTTCTGCCGCGCGTGCTGCTGCTGGACGAAATTACCAGCGCGCTGGATGAAAGTAATAAACAGAATGTGAATGAAATTATTCATGGCTACGTAACGGAAAAACAGGTCGCTGTTCTGTGGGTCACCCACGATCGCAATGAAATTTCGCATGCCGATGAAGTGATTACGCTGCAACCTGCCGGCGGAAATATGCAGGAGGTACAGCATGAACGGGCATAACATTACGAACGAATCGCTGGCGCTGTCGATGGTGCTGGTGCTGATCGCTATTCTGGTCAGCTATCGGGAAAAGCTGGCGCTGGAAAAAGATATTATCTGGAGTATTTGCCGGGCGATCGTGCAGCTGATAATCGTCGGCTATGTGCTGAAATATATCTTTAACGTCAATCATGCGGTTCTGACGCTGTTGATGGTGCTGTTTATCTGCTTTAACGCGGCATGGAATGCGAAGAAGCGCAGTAAATATATCGACAAAGCTTTTATCTCGTCGTTTATCGCCATCACTACTGGCGCTGGACTAACGCTGGCGGTACTGGTGTTTTCTGGCTTGATCGCCTTCGTGCCGATGCAGGTGATCCCGATTGCCGGGATGGTGGCCGGGAACGCCATGGTGGCGGTGGGGCTGTGCTACAACAATATGGGCCAGCGCTTCAGCAGCGAGCAGCAGCAGATTCAGGAGAAACTGAGCCTCGGCGCGACGCCGAAGATGGCCTCAGCGCGGCTGATTCGCGAGAGCATTCGCGCGTCATTGATTCCCACCGTCGATTCGGCGAAAACGGTCGGTCTGGTGAGCTTGCCTGGGATGATGTCGGGGCTGATTTTTGCCGGTATTGACCCGGTGAAGGCGATTAAGTACCAGATCATGGTGACCTTTATGCTGCTGTCGACCGCCAGCCTGTCGACGATTATCGCCGGCTATTTGACCTACCGGAAGTTCTTCAACGCCCGCCATCAGCTGGTGGTGACGCAGCTGAAAAAGCGCCCGTGAACGATCCCGGGTTGCGGCGTTCACGCCTTACCCGGGCTACTTAGGCTACGTTCCGCATAGTTCGCGTAGCCCGGATAAGCGCAGCGCTATCCGGGGAAGGCAACGGATTAGTACAGCAGCGAATAGAGCTGACGACGATATTTGGCGGCCAGCGCATCGCCGGTACCGAGGGCGGCGAGGATCTCCTGCAGCATCTTGCGCGCCTGGCCATCGCCGGCGCCTAAATCTTTCTGCAGATGGCTGAACAGCAGGGCCAGCGCTTCTTCATTACGCCCGACCTGATGCAGCTGCAGCGCCAGCTGGGAGGCCAACTGCGCATCCTCCGGATTCTGTTCCACCTGCTGCTGCAGCTGCTGGATTTCCGGGGTGTCGGCGGCCTGTTTGAGCAGCTCAATCTGCGCCACCAGACCCTGATAGTGGGTATCCTGATCCTGCAGAGGAATGGTTTTCAGCACGCTTTCCGCTTCATCGGAACGGTGCAGAGCAATCAGCGTTTCCGCCAGCAGCAGGCCAATCTGGCTTTCCTGATTCGACAGCTGCCAGGCTTCCTTCAGCAGCGGCAGGGCATCGGCGTATTTTTCTTCCTGCATCAGGGCCAGCGCCTGCTGAGCTTTCAGCTCCTCTTCACGGGGCAGGACTTTATCCAGCAGGGCGCGGATCGCTTCTTCCGGCTGCGGGCCTTCAAAACCATCCACCGGCTGGCCGTTCTGGAACAGATAAACCGTAGGGATGGCGCGCAGACCAAACTGTGAGGCGAGCATCTGCTCGGCGTCGCAATCGACCTTCGCCAGCGTGAACTGGCCGTTGTATTGGGCTGCCAGGCGCTCGAGCACCGGGGTCAGCTGTTCGCAGTGCTGACTGCGGGCAGACCAGAAATAAAACAGCACCGGAACGTTCATGGACTGCTGTAGCGTCTGCTGCAGGTTCGCTTCGCTAATGTTGACAATATTCTGTTCGGACATGGGCATTTCTCGTTAGTCGATTTCTGTTTTACATGGGGGCGGCATTCCGCGCTTCAACTCAGCCGTGGATAATTTTGTCCATCGCGCGGGCAGGCAGCAGGCGCTTAAGCATCGCCACCGCGTGGGTGACCAGGGTGACCGGATAGCGCAGCTTTGGTTTATCGCTGGTAAAAGCATGGCGCACTTTTTCCACCACCGCCTCCGGCCCGAGGGTAAAGCGGGCGGCGATGCCCGGATTTTCTACGGGCTTATCGCTTTGCGTCTGGTTGACGTTATCGGTAAAGCGGGTGCGGATCGGGCCCGGTTCAATCAGGCTGACCTGAATACCGCTGTGGCGCAGCTCCATGCGCAGCGCGTCGGACCATGCCTCGAGGGCATATTTACTGGCGGCATAGGCTCCGCGGCCGGGACTGGCGATAAGCCCCATCACCGAGGAGGTCATCACGATGCGCCCTTCGCCGTGCGGCGTCATCGCCGGCAGCAGCAGCATGGTGAGCTGATGCGCGCCGAAAAAGTTAGCGGAAAATTGCTGTTCCATCTGCTGGCGGCTGATGGTGTTCAGCGGGCCATAGACGCCATACCCGGCGTTATTGAACAGGCCGTAGAGACGATTATCGGTCAGCGCAATCACCTCCGCTGCCGCGCGCTCCACGCTCTGCGGGTCATCCAGATCGAGCAAAATACCGGTTAGCCCCAGCTCCTGCATCCGCGCGACATCCTCTGCTTTGCGGCAGGCCGCCAGCACGCGAAAGCCCTGGCGGGTTAAATCCAGCGCGCTTTCCAGACCAATTCCGCTGGAACAGCCTGTCACTAAAACCGTTTTTTGCATAACTTTACCTGTCAGCGACCCCTGGCGTTCAGGAGTCATGATTAACTAAGGGAGCCAGCCGCTTCGCCATCCAGTCGGCGATAAACGGCTGCGCGTCGCGATTTGGATGAATGCCGTCGTCCTGCATCCATTGCGGCTTGAGATAGACCTCCTCCATAAAAAAGGGCAGGAGAGGAATAGCGAACTCTTTGGCCAGGGCCGGGTAAATCGCGCCGAAGGCTTCATTATAGCGGCGGCCATAGTTCGCCGGCAGGTGAATTTGCATCAGCAGCGGCTCGGCGTTGGCCGCTTTGATATCTTTAATAATGGTGCGCAGCGTCTGCTCGGTCTGCTGCGGCGGAAAACCGCGCAGTCCGTCATTGCCGCCGAGCTCAACCAGCACCCAGCGCGGCTGGTGCTGCTTAAGCAGCGCTGGCAGGCGAGCCAACCCCTGCTGCGAGGTATCGCCGCTGATGCTGGCGTTCACCACCGGCGTTTTCGCCTGCCACTGCTCATTGAGCAGCGCAGGCCAGGCGGCGTTGGCCGCCATCCGATAGCCAGCGCTCAGGCTGTCGCCGAGGATCAGCAGCGTGTCCGCCGCCATCGCGCGGCAGGTAAACAGGAACAACAACAGGAAAGGCACATGCCAGCGGAAAACATACTTGAAGTTCATCATCTTAAGAAGTCCGTCGGTCAGGGGGAGCATCAGCTCTCCATCCTTACCGGAGTTGAGCTGGTTGTCAAACCGCGGCAGACCATCGCCCTGATCGGCGAGTCGGGTTCCGGTAAATCGACCCTGCTGGCGATCCTCGCCGGCCTCGACGATGGCAGCAGCGGGGAAGTATCGATGCTGGGCAAACCGCTGCACCGGATGGATGAAGAGGCGCGGGCGGCGCTGCGGGCGCAGCACGTTGGTTTTGTTTTTCAGTCGTTTATGCTGATCCCGACGCTCAACGCCCTGGAGAACGTCGAGCTGCCGGCGCTGTTGCGCGGCGCCAGCGATAGCCAGAGCCGGGGCGATGCCCGCGCGCTGCTTGAGCAGCTGGGACTTGGCAGACGCCTGCACCACCTGCCGGCGCAGCTCTCCGGCGGCGAACAGCAGCGGGTGGCGCTGGCCCGGGCCTTTAACGGGCGCCCGGCCATTCTGTTCGCCGATGAGCCCACCGGCAACCTCGATCGCCAGACCGGGGACAAAATTGCCGATCTGCTGTTCTCGCTTAATCGCGAACACGGCACCACCCTGATCCTCGTCACTCACGATCCGCTGCTGGCGGCGCGCTGCGATCGCCGTCTGCGCCTGGTGGATGGCCAGCTGCGGGAGGAAGCATGATCGCCCGCTGGTTCTGGCGCGAATGGCGCTCGCCGTCGCTGCTGATCGTCTGGCTGGCGTTAAGCCTCGCCGTGGCCTGCGTGCTGGCCCTGGGGTCGATAAGCGATCGGATGGAGAAAGGCCTTAGCCAGCAAAGCCGTGAGTTTATGGCCGGCGACCGTACGCTGCGCAGTTCGCGCGAGGTACCCGCCGAGTGGATCGCACAGGCGCGGAAGTCAGGGCTGACCGTCGGCGAGCAGCTGAGCTTTGCCACCATGACGTTCGCCGGGGATACGCCGCAGCTGGCGGACGTTAAGGCGGTGGACGACCGCTATCCGCTGTATGGCACCCTCGAGACGCAGCCGCCGGGGCTGAAGCCGCAGGCGGGGAGCGTGCTGCTGGCGCCAAGGCTGATGGCGCTCCTGAACCTGAAAACCGGCGATACGATTGACGTTGGCGATGCCACGCTGCGCATTGCCGGGGAGGTGATTCAGGAGCCGGATGCAGGGTTTAACCCCTTCCAGATGGCGCCGCGACTGATGATGAATATGGCCGACGTGGCAAAAACCGGGGCCGTGCAGCCCGGCAGTCGCGTCGCATGGCGCTATAAGTTCGCCGGCGACGCTGAACAGCTGGCCAATTATGAGCAGTGGCTGCTGCCGAAGCTCGGCCCGGAGCATCGCTGGATTGGCCTTGACCAGGACGACAGCGCGCTGGGCAAATCCCTCGAACGCTCGCAGCAATTCCTGTTGTTATCCGCGCTGTTGACGCTGCTGCTGGCCGTCGCCGCAGTGGCGGTAGCGATGAGCCACTACTGCCGCAGCCGCTATGATCTGGTCGCCATACTCAAGACGCTGGGCGCCGGAAGGTCGCAGCTGCGCAAGCTTATCGTCGGCCAATGGCTGCTGCTGTTGACGCTGTCGGTGATAACCGGCGGGGTGGCGGGCCTGGCGCTGGAGCGTCTGCTGCTGCTGGTTCTCAAACCGGTGCTGCCCGCCGCGTTACCCGCTGCCAGCGGTTGGCCGTGGCTGTGGGCTATCGGGGCGACAGGCGTCATTTCCCTGCTGGTGGGCCTGCGACCCTATCGACTGCTGCTGGCGACCCTGCCGCTGCGAGTGCTGCGTCAGGATGTGGTGGCTAACGTCTGGCCGTTGAAAATCTGGATCCCGGCGGTTAGCGTCGTGGTGGTGGGCCTGTTGGCCTGGCTGCTGGGCGGCAGCCCGCTGCTGTGGTCGGTGCTGGCCGGGGCGGTGGTGCTGGCGCTGCTGTGCGGCCTGGTGGGCTGGGGATTGCTGTGGCTGCTCAAACGCCTGACGCTCAAAGCCTTGCCGCTGCGTCTGGCGGTGAACCGCCTGCTGCGCCAGCCGTGGTCGACCCTCAGCCAGCTGGCGGCGTTTTCCCTGTCGTTTATGCTGCTGGCGCTCCTGTTGGTGCTGCGCGGCGATCTGCTTGACCGCTGGCAGCAGCAGTTGCCCCCGCAGAGCCCGAACTACTTTCTGATCAATATCGCCCCTGAGCAGATAGTGCCGGTGAAGACCTTCCTCGCCGAACACCAGACGCGGGCGGCGGAATTCTATCCGATCGTCCGGGCCCGTCTGACGCAGATCAACGGTCAATCCACGGACGGGAACAAAGACGAAGCGCTGAATCGCGAGCTTAATCTCACCTGGAGCGAACAGCGTCCGGATCATAATCCGCTGGTGGCCGGCAGCTGGCCGCCGAAGCCGGGCGAGGTATCGATTGAGGAGGGGCTGGCGCAGCGGCTGGGGATAAAGATCGGCGATACAGTGACCTTTACCGGCGATACCCAGGAGTTCAGCGCGAAGGTCAGCAGCGTGCGCAAAGTAGACTGGGAGAGCCTGCGGCCAAACTTCTTCTTTATTTTCCCCGCCGGGGCGCTGGACGGGCAGCCGCAGAGCTGGCTCACCAGCTTCCGCTGGGATAACGGTCCCGCGATGTTGACCCAGCTGAACCGCGAGTTTCCCACCGTCAGTCTGCTGGATATCGGCGCCATCCTGCGTCAGGTCGGCCAGGTGCTCTCCCAGGTCAGCCGGGCGCTGGAGGTGATGGTGGGCCTGGTGACGGCCTGCGGCGTGCTGCTGTTGCTGGCGCAGGTGCAGGTCGGTATGCGTCAACGCCATCAGGAGCTGGTGGTCTGGCGCACGCTGGGGGCAGGAAAATCGCTGCTGCGCGCTACGCTGTGGGCGGAGTTTGCCCTGCTGGGGCTGGTTTCCGGCCTGGTGGCGGCGATAGGCGCGGAAGTGGCGCTGGCGATGCTGCAGACGAAAGTCTTTGATTTTCCCTGGGCGCCGGACTGGCGCCTGTGGGTGTTGCTGCCGCTGACGGGAGCGGTGTTGTTATCCCTGTGCGGCGGCGGGCTGGGGCTGCGTCTGTTAAAAGGAAAAGCGCTATTCCGCCAGTTTAGCCAGTAAGAATATTGCATTTTGATGATGCGCCGCCGTTTTTGGCGGCGCTTTTATTTTAAACGCACAAATTGATAAATCATTGATTTTTAAGAGCACAAAACATTAAAAACCCAACAACACGCTATGCTGATTCGCGGTTAATATTCAACTGGAAAATATAAGGTGGCTTATTAATCAAGGAAAAACTATGGCACACACAATAAAAGCGCTGGCGATCTCGATCGGCGCAGCATTAGCGTTAACGTCATTGCCTTCCCACGCGGAGATTACGCTGCTGAAACAAGATCCGCAGGCGGGCGATCCGTTAAGCCGGCTTAACTTTACCGTCGGCGGCAGTATCCGGCCGCAGTTCAACATGATGACCGGCGATGGCGACAAAGGCTCCTATAAGCGTAACGGTTTTGACGGCGGCACCCGCTTCCGCTTCGCGGCGGATTACTACCTGTTCGATGATATTAGCTGGATCAGCTACTATGAGCTGGGCGTGAACATTCCGGCGCTGTTTGACTGGGATAACCACTACGCGGAAGGCGCGAACAATACCACCCGCCGCATGCTGTATACCGGCCTGAAAAGCGATACCTGGGGTACGTTAACCTACGGGCAGCAGAACAGCATTTACTATGATGTGGTGGGGGTGAAAACCGATATCTGGGACTACGATATGATCGGTCAGGCCCCGGGGAACGGTATTAATGGCGATTACGATGGCTCCTATCGTTCACGTAATATGCTGAAATATAAGAAAACTGTAGGTGATGTCGATCTTTACGGCTCTTATCTGTTCGAAGACAGCGAATACCTGCCGGGTAACGGCCTGCGCTACAAGCGTAAAGGCGGTGGTTCTGTTGGCGCGGACTACCACATCATGAAGGATCTGACCTGGGGTACCGCGTGGAACTACACCCGCGCGGAAATGCGCGACCCGTCAAGCGCCGACAGCAAAACCTATGACCAGAATATCGTCGGTACCGCGCTGAGCTGGACCCCGGATAACTGGACCTTCTCCTTCGGCGGCGGCTGGTATCAGAACTTCCTCACCACCAAGAAAACCGATGTGCATAATTACTTTGCCGGTGACGCCTGGGGGATTGAATATTTTGCGGGCTATAAATTCCCGATCAATCAATACGCTGTTAAATCTATTCAGCCGTACTTTATGGGCGACCGTCTGGAATATGTGAACGGCCGCAACTATCAGCGTATCGATAACGGTCTGGGGATTAGCTTCCAGCTGGATTACGGTTTCCGCGTTGACTACGAACACGTGTTTACCTCCAGCACCGACAACCTTGGCGATATGAACCTGGTCCGTCTACGCTACGACTTCTAAGCGGTCACAACTCCCCGGTCGCGCGCGCTTACCGTGGCTACAAATCGCGCCGACCGGTAGCCCGGCTAAGGCGTTTACGCCGCAAGCCGGGACAATAGAGCATGCGATTACTTCGCCAGCCAGGCTGCGACCTCCTGCCAGCTGCCGCGAAAGAGAATTTTCCCGGCTTTTTTCCCCAACTGATAGCGATACATCGGGTCGTAGTACTCTTCCAGCAGCGGTACCAGCCAGGCAAAGTGCGCCTCGGTGCTGGCGGTGCGCTGCTGCTGCACCAGCGCCTCATCGAGCCGTTCAGTGAGCTGAGCAAAACGCTGCAGCCCCAGGCGACGGCGGATGGCAAACAGGCCGTGATGCAGATACTCGCCGTATGCCTGCCAGCCTTTCTCTTCGCCATACGCGGCGATAAAGTCGCGATACATGCGATCGAAATACTCTTCGCGCAGCCGTTCGAGGCGAACGTCAAACGGATCTTCCACCACCGCCAGCGGCGACTGCGCCATGCGGAGGCGCAGGCTCTCCGGTAGATGATTGGCGCCGATCATATGGCCTTCATCTTCCAGCACCCAGCGGGTCTGCTGTTCGGCTTTTTTAAGCAGGCTGACCGCCAGGTGGTTTTCAAAGGTGGCCTGCGGATGCTGATCCTGCAGGGTTCGACCGAATGAAGAACCGCGGTGATGAGCAAGCCCTTCCAGGTCGATACCGTCCGGGCGCGAGCAGACCAGTTGAGTTTTGCCGTTGCCGGTGCAGCCGCCAATCAGCACGATCGGGCGCTGCACCAGTTCGTCGGTGGCCTGGATCGCCGCCTGGCGTAGCGCTTTATAGCCGCCGACGATCAGGGGGTAATCCACGCCAGCTTCTTTCAGCCACTGCTGGACGATATGCGAGCGCTGGCCGCCGCGGGCGCAGCACAGGTAACCGTGCGGGTAACGGGCGCACGCTTCCAGCCACGCCTGAGTACGGCTGGCGCGCAGGTCACCCTGGACCAGTTTATGGCCGAGCGCCAGCGCCGCTTCCGGCCCCTGACGCTTGTAGCAGGTGCCGACCGCGGCGCGTTCTTCATCATTCATCAGCGGCAGGTTGATCGCCGCCGGCATCGCGCTTTGGCTAAACTCCACCGGGGCGCGTACGTCAATCAGTGGCGTATCGCTGGCAAGAATGGCGCGATAATCCGTCCCATTGGTCATGGGGTATCCTCTGAAGTCAAAACAGAAATGAGCTTTACAGCAAGGGGGGGATTGTACGCGCCTCAAGGTGTGCCGGGGAAGGGGATAGATCAAATCCCCGGCACGAAGGGCTTAGCTGAGCTGCGATTGCGCCCAGAACAGGCCGCTGGTGTACTCCGGCGGCAGCAGCGGCTTGATCGCTTCCAGCGTCGCGCTCAGGCGATCGGTATCGCTGTCGGTGAGGTTCAGGTGGCCGACTTTACGACCCGGGCGCACCTCTTTGTCATACCAGTGCAGGTGCACCAGCGGCAGCTTCAGCCAGTCGTAGTTAAGATCGGTGCCGATCAGGTTGATCATCACCGACGGGCTGTTGACCACCGGCGGCGGCAGCGGCAGGCCGGTAATCGCCCGCAGATGCAGCTCGAACTGGCTGATAGACGCCCCGTTCTGCGTCCAGTGGCCGCTGTTGTGCACCCGCGGCGCCAGCTCGTTAATCAGCAGCCCCTCGGCGGTAACGAAGCACTCCATCGCCATCACGCCGACGTAGTTCAGCTCGTTCATGATCGCCGTCAGCATGCTTTCCGCTTGTTCCTGCTGGCGGGCATTGGCCTGCGGGAAGGCGACGCTGGCGCGCAGAATACCGTCCTGATGCAGGTTACGGGTCAGCGGGTAGAAGACGGTGCTACCGTCATGAGCGCGGGCGCCCACCAGCGATACCTCGCCGGAGAAGTTAATCCCCTGCTCGACGATGCACTCGCCGTAGTTATCGGCCGGTAGCTGATCGATTTCGTTTTCCCGCAGACGCCACTGGCCGCGGCCGTCGTAACCGCCAACGCGACGCTTAACGATCGCCAGTTCGCCAAGGCGGGCAAACACCGCCGGCCACTCGCTTTTATCCGCCAGCAGCTGCCACGGGGCGGTGGCGAGGCCAAGCTTGTCAAACAGCTGCTTTTGCGTCAGGCGGTCGGCGATAATCGGGAAGACATCGCGGTTGACGAACGCCGGGTGGCGGGCCAGCTCGCGGGTGAGGGCGGTTTCCGGCCAGCGTTCAATTTCTGCCGTGATGACGCTCTGCTGGAACGGCACCGCTTCCGGGTCGGCTTCCAGGCCGACCGGCCAAACGGCGATGCCCAGCGGCTCGCCGGCCTGGCGCAGCATACGGCCTAACTGGCCGTTACCGAGCACGCATACCTGTTTCATGCCGCACCCCGCGGATCCGGATTATCCAGCACTTCATCGGTTTGCGCCTGACGCCAGGCGCTCAGGCGCTGGTGCAGTTCTGCATCATGCTGGGCAAGGATCTGCGCGGCGAGCAGGCCGGCGTTCGCAGCGCCAGCTTTGCCGATGGCCAGGGTACCGACCGGAATGCCGCGCGGCATCTGCACAATGGAGTAGAGGCTGTCGACACCGCTTAAGGCTGCGCTCTGAACCGGTACGCCGAGCACCGGCACCAGGGTTTTCGCCGCAATCATGCCCGGCAGATGCGCCGCGCCGCCTGCTCCTGCAATAATCACCTGATAACCGTGGCTTTCGGCGCTTTCAGCAAAGCTGAACAGCTTATCGGGCGTGCGGTGGGCTGAGACCACTTCGACATGGTACGGAACGTTCAGGGCATCAAGGATTTCTGCGGTAAATTGCATGGTAGCCCAGTCGCTTTTGGACCCCATCACGATGGCGATACGCGCCGAATTATTGCGGGAAGACATGCGTCTTAAAACTCCTGTGGGTGTGTTTCACACTGCTTTAGAGGCCACAGAGAATAGCATGAACTGCCAGCAAGGAAAACGGTTGCGTGCGCATGGTTAGCCGTCTTTTGTCTCGCCTGGAGGTGATGGCGGGAGTGCCTGATTGACCTTTATCTCCCTCATGATACAGGTGATAAGCAGCACTAACCCCCACGGGAGCATCAGGGTGCCCATAAGCAGTAAATAGATTTGTACCAGCCGGCTATCGTGAGGGCGGGTGCAGAGCAAATAAATGGCATAAAAATAGATAGCCCACGCCAGCATCGCACACCAGACAAACGTCAGCGTGTTGCCGATAACGACGCCGATTAAGGCGATATAACTTACCCCTAACGGATTGAGGATCGCGATGATCATTCCCCACATCAGCGGCTGACTCCACTTTTTCCTGCTCATGCTCGTTCCTTGAGAGTGACGTTGTGGAAGACTAGCATGCAGGGCGGGGGGAAGCGCGCACCTTCGCCCGGGCAAAAGGCGCTTTCGGAATTGTGCTCGCGCAGGAATTAGAACGGAAAGTGGATTAGTTCGACGTCGTCCGGCGTCACCTTGACCATCGAACCTTCGCTGTGCCAGGCGCCAAGTACCACGCGCCATGCGGGTTGGCCGTTGGCCTGCAGTTCATGGACCGCCGGGCGATGAGTATGGCCGTGGATCAGCCACTGCACGTGATGCCGCTCCATTGCGTCAACTACCGCCTGTGGATTCACATCCATAATTTCCATTGATTTACTGCTGTTGGCGGCTTTGCTGTCGGCGCGCATGCGGGCGGCGATGCGACGGCGGATAAACAGCGGCAGGGCCAGGAACAGACGCTGGATCCACGGGGTGTGGACTTTGGCGCGAAACGCCAGATAGCCTTGGTCATCGGTGCACAGTGTGTCGCCATGCATGATCAAGACTTCACGGCCATAGAGGTCCAGTCGCTCTTCTTCGGCGAGCAGGATCATCCCGCTCTGGCGGGCAAAGCGCTGGCCGACGAGAAAATCGCGGTTGCCATGGATGAAGTAGCACGGCACGCCGGCGTCGACGACGGCTTTGATTGCCGAGGCAATTTGTTGGTGCAGCGGGTTAGGATCGTCATCGCCGATCCATGCCTCAAACAGATCGCCAAGGATATACAGAGCGTCTGCCTGGCGGGCTTCTCCCTGTAAAAAACGCAGAAAACCGGCGGTGATCGCCGGTTCTTCTGTTTGCAGGTGCAAATCTGCAATAAAAAGTGTCGCCACGAATTACTCGCTGACGGTGACGCTTTTGATGATCACATCATCTTTCGGCACATCCTGGTGCATGCCGCTGCGGCCGGTGGCAACCGCTTTGATTTTGTCTACCACGTCCATGCCTTCAACCACTTCCGCGAAGACGCAGTAGCCCCAACCCTGCAGGCTTTCGCCGGAGAAGTTCAGGAAGTCGTTGTCAACCACGTTGATGAAGAACTGCGCGGTGGCAGAGTGCGGCGCCTGAGTACGGGCCATCGCCAGCGTGCCGCGGGTGTTTTTCAGACCGTTGTTCGCTTCGTTCTGAATCGGAGATTTGGTCGCTTTTTGTTTCATGCCAGGTTCAAAACCGCCGCCCTGAATCATGAAGCCGTTGATAACACGGTGGAAAATGGTGTTGTCGTAGAAACCTTCGCGGCAGTAGTCCAGGAAGTTTTTAACTGTTTCCGGCGCTTTGTCGTCAAACGTTTTGATTACGATATCGCCATGATTGGTGTGGAAAGTAACCATTTTTGCATCCTGTTCCGATGAGTGTGGTGCCAGCACCCGGTGTCGGGTGAGATATAGGGGGGTGTTATAGCATAACCGCGGGGGTCGATGCACCTTGCAATGTGTGCTGCGTCCGGTCTGAATTATGGGTATTATAGAGACTTCATTACCCACACACGTCTACACGGAATCTTCGATGTTAAAAATTTTTAATACACTGACGCGCCAGAAAGAGGAATTTAAACCTATCCATGCCGGGGAAGTCGGCATGTACGTGTGTGGTATTACCGTTTACGATCTCTGTCATATCGGCCATGGACGTACCTTCGTCTCCTTTGACGTCGTGGCACGCTATCTGCGTTTTCTCGGCTATAAGCTGAAGTACGTGCGCAATATCACCGATATCGACGACAAAATCATTAAGCGCGCTAATGAAAACGGCGAAAGCTTTGTCGCGCTGGTCGATCGCATGATTGCCGAAATGCACAAAGATTTTGACGCGCTGAATATTCTGCGTCCCGACAGCGAGCCGCGCGCAACGCACCATATTGCGGAGATCATTGAGATCACCGAGCAGCTGATCGCCAAAGGCCATGCTTACGTGGCAGATAACGGCGACGTGATGTTCGACGTGCCGACGGACCCGAACTACGGTCTGCTGTCGCGCCAGGATCTCGATCAACTGCAGGCGGGGGCGCGCGTCGACGTGGTTGACGTCAAGCGTAACCCGATGGACTTCGTCCTGTGGAAAATGTCGAAAGAGGGCGAGCCGAGCTGGCCGTCGCCGTGGGGCGCGGGCCGTCCGGGCTGGCATATCGAGTGCTCGGCGATGAACTGCAAGCAGCTTGGCAACCACTTCGATATTCACGGCGGCGGTTCGGATCTGATGTTCCCGCACCATGAAAACGAAATCGCCCAGTCCACCTGCGCCCACGACGGTGAATACGTCAACTACTGGATGCACTCCGGTATGGTGATGGTTGACCGCGAGAAGATGTCGAAATCGCTGGGTAATTTCTTTACCGTCCGCGACGTGCTGAAGTATTACGATGCGGAGACGATTCGCTACTTCCTGATGTCCGGCCACTATCGCAGCCAGCTGAACTACAGCGAAGAGAACCTCAAGCAGGCGCGTTCGGCGCTGGAGCGTCTGTACACCGCGCTGCGCGGGACGGACAAATCCGTCGACGCGGCGGGGGGCGAAGCCTTCGAAGCACGCTTTATCGAGGCGATGGACGACGACTTCAACACCCCGGAAGCCTATTCGGTGCTGTTCGATATGGCGCGTGAAGTAAACCGCCTGAAAACCGAGGACGCGGCCGCGGCGAACGCCATGGCGGCCCACCTGCGTAAGCTTGCTGCGGTACTGGGTCTGCTGGAGCAGGAGCCGGAGGCGTTCCTGCAGAGCGGCGCGCAGGTTGACGACGCGGAAGTGGCGGAGATCGAATCGCTCATCCAGCAGCGTCTGGACGCGCGCAAAGCGAAAGACTGGGCGGCGGCGGATGCGGCGCGCGACCGTCTCAACGAGATGGGCATTGTGCTGGAAGATGGCCCGCAGGGCACCACCTGGCGCCGGAAGTAAGCCATAAAAAAACGCCGCAAAGCGGCGTTTTTATTTTCGTTGTCAGGCCGTGACGGTCACGCTCTGGCCTTCAAAGCTCACCGTCTGACCAGCGACGATTTTGCAGCGTTTGCGGGTTTCCACCGCGCCGTCGACTTTTACCAGCCCGTCGGCGATGGCGATCTTCGCCTGGGCGCCGCTTTCGCTCCAGCCTTCCAGCTTCAGCAGATCGCACAGCTCAACGTGCGGGTGTTTACCTAAGGAAAATGTCGCCATCTCAGGCCTCCTCAACGTCGTGATACTCTTCGCACGCCTGCAGCGTGTTCTGGATCAGGGTGGCGACGGTCATCGGGCCAACGCCGCCGGGAACCGGGGTGATGTAGGACGCGCGTTCGGCGGCATCTTCATACACCACGTCGCCGACCACTTTGCCGCTTTCCAGACGGTTGATGCCGACATCGACCACAATCGCCCCTTCTTTAATCCACTCGCCAGGAATAAAGCCCGGTTTGCCCACCGCGACGATCAGCAGGTCGGCGTTTTCGACATGATGGCGCAGGTTTTTTGTAAAGCGGTGGGTGACGGTGGTGGTGCAGCCGGCCAGCAGCAGCTCCATACTCATCGGGCGACCGACGATATTGGAGGCGCCAATGACCACCGCATTGAGGCCGTAGGTGTCGATATTGTAGCGTTCCAGCAAGGTCACGATACCGCGCGGAGTGCACGGACGCAGGCGCGGCGCGCGCTGGCACAGGCGGCCAACGTTGTAAGGATGGAAGCCGTCGACGTCTTTATCCGGCGCGATGCGCTCGAGAACTTTGACGTTATCGATCCCTGCCGGCAGGGGCAGCTGAACCAGAATACCGTCGATGGTCTTATCGGCATTCAGAGTGTCGATAAGCTCCAGCAGCTCGGCTTCGCTGGTGGTTTCCGGGAGATCGTAAGAGCGGGAGACGAAGCCCACTTCTTCACATGCTTTGCGCTTGCTGCCGACATAAATCTGCGAGGCCGGGTTGCTGCCGACCAGCACCACGGCCAGCCCAGGGGCGCGTTTTCCGGCCGCAACGCGAGCCTTCACTTTTTCCGCAACCTCAGAGCGTACCTGCTGCGCAATCGTTTTACCGTCAATAATTTTTGCTGCCATCAGAGAGAGGATTCCATCTGTATCTTTACGAAAGGGGGATGAGGATATTTTGTCAGAAGCGGGCCTCGCTGTCAGTCCTCGTTTGCTGTTTTATCCTGTCTGAGGCTAATTTAGCCTGTTATGACCATGGTTATTACATGGTTATTGGTGCGTTGCGCCTGGCCACTGAGTCGATTTACGCGCGCATGAGCCCCAGCGGTATGCTTCTTGTACAGTTGGTGGGGGATATTTCGCCAGCGTCGTATAAGCCCGCAGTTTCCTGGCAAAATGGATTGACTCAACCGACGTGGACCGTATAATTCCACGCGTTTCACTCCGCGAAGCACTCGCTTCTCAGGGCGCCCTTAGCTCAGCTGGATAGAGCAACGGCCTTCTAAGCCGTAGGTCACAGGTTCGAATCCTGTAGGGCGTGCCATTAAGAAACAAGCACTTACGCCAGTTTTAAACCAGCCTGATTTCCTCCTTGTGTCGTATTTGTGTCGCTAGCGCCAAAAATGGCGTCAATTTTCCGTGCGTGTTCGGTCAGGTGGTTCGGCGCCAGGTGAGCATAACGACGTACCATCTCGATGCTCTCCCATCCTCCCATTTCCTGTAAAACAGAAAGCGGGACGCCGGACTGAATTAGCCAGCTCGCCCAAGTGTGCCGGAGGTCGTGAAAACGGAAATCCTCGATCCCCGCTTTTTTCAACCCGGCGCGCCAGGCGTTATTGTCATCCACACGCATTTTTCTAACCGCGGGCGTCAGTGTCCCATCAGGGCGATGCTTTGCCGTCGTGTGAACAAACACCCACCGGGAGTGCTTCCCTATCTGATCCCTTAATACCCTGCATGCGGTATCATTCAGAGCTACGCCAATCGCCTTGCCCGCTTTTGCGTTCTCCGGATTTACCCATGCAACCTTTCTCTGCATATCGACCTGCTGCCACTCAAGACCGATGATGTTTGAGCGGCGCAGGCCGGTTGCCAGTGCAAATATCACCACTGGCTTAATGCTCTCCGGCATGCACTCGATCAACCGCTCAGCTTCTTCTCTGGTCAGCCACCGTATCCTCTTACTGATCGGCTTGCGGGTTTTGATAACTGGAGCTGTTTTTATCCAGCCCCAGTCATTCGCCGCGGCCCTGAGAAGGGAACGAATGAAGGAAAGGTGTTGCGCCTTCGTCGCCTGCGAAACCTGCCGTGGTTTGTACTCCGGAACCGGCTTTCCCTTCCTCATCGCGGCATCACGCTTACTCTCCCACACCTGAAGGTGCTTACGGTTGTTCATCCCATTAACGGCTTCATGAACTTCCTCCGCCGTTATCTTCGAGATATCACGTCCGGAAAAATGCTGCAGCCAAAACTCAATTTTGGTTTTGTCATCATCCAGCGATCGCTTATGGTCTTTTTCGCGCAGCCACCGGATGCAGCACTCTTCGAAGGTTCTGACGGGCAGGTCGCCGATCTGGTCAACCCGCCACGCTTCCGCCTTCAGCTTGTCGTGGAGCTCCTGAGCCTGCTTTTTGTCCCCCGTGCCAAGAGATCGCCTAACTCTTTTTCCTGACGGCGTAAAGAAATGACAGTGCCACACGCCGCCCCTGAGGGTGATTGACATAAAACTTCTCCTTTATGTTCACCCGCGTTCGCGATGACAGGATCGCGCGGGGTTTTCAAATATGCAATACACGCAGCCTCGGTCGTTCTGTACTTGTTGCCGACCTTGCGGCCGGCGAGCTCCCCAGACTCAATCAGGCGGTAGATCACCCGCGCAGACACGATGAGCAAATCGGCGGCCTGCTGTGCTGTTATCGGTTTGTCAGATGCCATATCACCTCCGATGCTTACCGCGTAATTCCTCGTCTTCCTGACAATCAGCACAGCGCTGGCATCCTGCCACCAGTTCCCGGCGCCGCTCGGGTATCTCTTCCCCGCAGTCGCGGCAATGAGTAGCTGAAACTGCGTTATGGTTGATGCGCATGTTCTGGATGGTCATTTCCAGCCGGCGCTCTGCCAGCTCGTTGGCTTGATCAATGATTTCTGGCATGTCAGCGCTCCTTTATATATCCGTTCAAAATACCTATCTCCACATAGAGATGGCTTGGCGTTAACCCAAGCTGCTTTATCAGCGGCATGCATCCGTTGAGGATCGGTCGTGATATCTCGTCGCAACTTAAAGCGGGAGATGACCGCCGTTGTGCCTTAACCTCATCGTTAGCCCTGCGCGCGATGCTTCTGAGCGCATTTTTCTTTTCTTCTGGCGTCATGCTGCCTCCCGTTTCTTATTGAGGTGGGGTGCATTCGAAAGGAAAACGGCCCTTGCAAAGCCCAGGGGAGTAGCGCTGCGAATGTTGGCGCGCTCGTCGCTGGGTGGGCATTCGTGAATACGGTTGTCCGGGTACCAGTCAGTCACCAATCCGGCAAAGGACGTTCCGGATATGGCCTCGATCGCCTTTTTCTTCGGCATCATGCGGCCGCAGGCCAGCTTCACGGCGTCGATAGCCGCTTCAACCATCGGGTGCATATTCTCTGCCGGCGCCTTGAAGCCGTTACCCGTCCAGAGGCATGTCTGCTTCGTGTAGTTGTCATCCGCGCACAGCCCAGTGAACTGGTACGGATGGAACGTGTAATCGGCAGAGCCGAAGATGCTACTGAACACGCTCACCGGGTTTTCGAATGCCCACGGGCAGCCAGCCGCCAAGCCAACCATCCGGCATTGCTCAGCGACCAGCGCGGCCTTGCCCTGGAAATGCGGGTCTTTGGCGCGCTTGGACTCGAACCAGCGGGACCCGGAAACAGCCACGTCCGTGCATGGTGGGAAGCCGATGACGATGACGATGTTCTCAGAGCGGATGATCTGAGATAGCCGCGGCATCGCCTCAAGGATGGTTGCCGATATGCGCTCAACAGGACCGTCGATCGAGGTCTCAGGGTGCTGCGGGTCCACCAGAACGGCACGATAACCTGCTTCGACCCATGGCTCAGCCATGACGCCAGTGATATCGCACAGACAGATAATGGTTCCTTTGCTCATGCCGCCTCCAGATTCCCGATCCGCTTTAACTCAGTCAGCGATACGGTCGTGATGATGTGTCGCGGGGTGATGTACGGGCGCCAGATAAACAGGAGCGAGCCTTTGGGGTTGCTCTTGCGCTTTCCTGTAACGGATGCCGGAACAAACTGAACACGGCCGCCGGTTATGAGTCTGAGTTCATCAGCTGATTGCATGGCTGAAATAAACCAGCCGGTAGAAATGTCAGCCGGTAACAACATCACTACAGCCTGAGACTGCGCCCGGGATTGCTCGGCTGCCTTTTCCACCCACGGCCCAATATCGGAATAGGGCGGGTTACACCAGATCGCCCCGTATGACGTCCATTCGCTGTTCAGCGAGTCATCCAGCTCAGTGATATAGTGAGCGCATAGCGCATTACTCTCAGAGGCTGCAGCATCCAGCCAGAAGCCAAACTCGCGGTCGAGCGCGTTGAAAATTTCAATCGGCGTTTGCCAGTAGTCACGTTCATTTTTTGGAGTTTTCGATCCGCCATAATCAGTCATTGCGCACCTCTTTTCTTGTCCAGCTCTTCAGCCAGCCTCTGAGCCTTTAACGGGTTTCTTACCACTTCACCCGATGGCATTAGCCAGCCACGATGAAGGACGGAGTACATGCACTTCACTTTTCCTACGGTTATGGCGTCGCGGTAATGTTTCATTCGATCTCCAGTATCATTCGCTTGGTCTCTGCCACAAGGGAGAGGAACTCATTCCTTCTCGCGCGAAGGCGGGCTATCTCTGATTGGCACTCAGCGGCCGTCAGACGGTAAACAATGAGTTGCTTTCCGTCAGGGAAATCAGAGCAGTAGCTGATGAAGTCAACCCAATCCCGGCCAGAGCAATCAAGGTGGCCGATTAGTTGCCATCTGTATGCCGGATCGAAGGCGCCGCGGGTGAGGGTGGCGTAGTGAGTGGCGGCAATTACCGACTTAATCTCAACCAACCCGTCCCGGCCAACGAGTCCGTCTGGACTATCCCCATACGTTTCGTGATCAAAGAAACCGCCGTTATCCACGTCGACGAAGTTCATCTCTTCGTACAGCATGCGAGCGATTGGCTCCTGTTCGTGGCCGCGCTCCATATGGTCGTTTGTGAATCCAAACTCAGACTTGCACCCTTTAATCTGCTCAAGAGCTAACTGAAGCGCATAACGCTTGGCTGGCTCACCAAACGCCTTGCCATCGTTAGCCATAATCAAGCCGAAGTTTGAAGCGGTAGCCTTCCCCAGGCGAAGAGCATCCCACTCTTCCCCGTTTTGCTCGACGTCATGCCAGATCATGCTGAGCACTCCTGTTCCAGTTGGCGGCGATGCTCTGGAGAAATGTCCATTCTCGCCAGCACTGCATCCAGGTTGCCATCGCGCTTGAAGGCGGCCTTAGCGTTATTCCATGCCTGCGTTTTTTCCGGCGAAAGCACAGGTTTTGAAACGCGCGCTGGGCTTAAGCGGAGACCTTCAACCGATTCCTTTCCGAACCTGACATTTTTATCGACGTAAACAGTGACTTTCACGCCGACCCAATCCTCAAGGAATGGCGATCCGGTAATGCTTTTCAGCATCTTGCTGTTGGTGGCATTCAGGATCATTGGCTTAAGCTTTTCGCCAGGGCGCAACTCGCGCTCCTCAAAATAAGCGGTGTTAAAAACGTCTTTAGTTTTTTGGTTTTGTCGCTTTCTAACGTTGCCCGGGCGATCGTAAGCACCGTGGGCTCAACGATGTCGGCGCTGCTCAGATAGGGAGAGTCAAAAGCTTTTCGGTAGTGAGTTTTAGATTCAGACATTTCATGCATCCTTAAAACGGGCAGCCGGTGCGGTGATCCCAGTCGTATTCCGCCTGGGCGTAAGCTATTGCTGTGCGCAAATCGTTGTATACCTCGACAGCCTTATCGCTACGGAGGCCTTCATATGGAAACGCTTTGGATGATGCAGACTGGCGCAGCGCCACGTAAGGGTCTTCTGGTAGGCTGTCAAAGACCTCTTTTGCCCGATCTTCAATCCACTTTTCCTTCTCTTCGTCCAGCGTTTGCTCAGCCCACTTACGCTCTTCGATCACGTCGTATGCGCGGTATGCGTTCATAGCTCGCTCCTGAAATTTGGTTGTAAGAATCCCGGCGCGATGAAAGCCGCCTGATAGCTCAGTTAAATTCTTCGTTTCGATTACCGGCTGAGACCTTGTCCCAACCCGTTCAGATAAACTTCAACCAGCAAGTCGGTTGTGTAAGTCCGCTCAATCCCGCGATGCAGGTACAGGCGGCCGCGTTTATTTGCTGATGCTGTCCAGGTGATTTCCCGATGCTTAACGAGCATCCCTGGCAGAACGGCGCCGCGGTTAACGGTCTGTGTCCCGTAATGATGACTAACCATTGAACACCCCCGTAAAGTGCAGGATTTTGATAATCAACGCTGTCCAGATAACGCCGCAGATCAGCAGGCAGTAAATCAGTGAACGAATGCCTTGTTTGCTCATTTTCCACCCCAGCATGCGAAGCTAAAAAAAAGGACAGCAACCAAAAACGGAACGACCTTTAACCAAAAATTACGCCATGCAGGCTTGTCTTCTTCGCGGATCATCTCTTCACCTTTGCCTTATCGCGGCTAACGGGACGTTTTGACTTCACCCCGGCGTTGCCGGTGTTGTTTGGATGAGATGATAATGTACTAATGGTTCATCAATGTAAAGTACCAAAAGTACATTTTTAATTTGGAAATAGTTCATTTCAATGTAAGTCAATGAACTTAAAGTATATTTATTTTACGTTTTGTTTTTGGTGATGGTTGTTTGGCTGTGGAGCTGGCACTGGACGTGCTGATGCTGAGGGAAGAGTAGGGCAATAAAAAACCCGGCTGACGGGCCGGGTTTTGCTTTTAACTTACTTTATGTCAAGCTGCCTTGCGGTGCATTTCTGCAAGCATGGTTTGCTTACGCTCTTCCATGCCAGCGACAATTTCGTTCAGTCGATCAGCCAGTTTAAGCATGTCAGCGATAATTTGTTGTTTATTCATGTGCATGCGCCTCCTATAGGACCTCATTGCAAAAAAAATCACTTAAAAATAGTAGCTCTTTTCAGAGTTCTAGAGCCAATGGCACACATGTCAGGGTTCTTATCTTTTATATCCCTGATTAGTATTTGAGCTGTAAGTAGCACTTGTTGCAAATCAAGAGCACCCAACTCTTTAGCCTTGTTGTCCAGTTTGAGAATTATCTCATGGAGTTCGTCTAATGACGGGTCAACCAACTCATGAAGCTTCTCAATACCAAGCTGTTCAAAGCTTGTGACAACAAAATCTATTAATGATTTCACCGCAATTTGTACTTGGTAAAGCTGCTTCTCTTCAATAGAAGCTTCAGCACCATCAACCTTAACGGCGTCTCTGAACTCATGGGACACTAACTATACTCCTTATATAGGATCCCTTAAAGAGGTTTTCAACAAGAATCGCTCAAAAAAGGAACATTCTGACCGGATCTTACAAAAATATGTTGACACGTAATTAAGCATATACGGCTTTAAACTCATCATACACTAAGCATCAACCTTTGAAAGATAGTGGTCATAAAAATTACTTAATCGCTTCGATAGGCTGATGGCTAACCATGCTTCCTGTACGTCTGCGGCATGCTGCCGATCACCTTGCCGAACACGAACACCCGATTCATTTCGTCTTTCTCGATCGGGTCCCAGGCTGCATAGCTCTTGTTATCTGAGATAACCAGCAGCTTGTCCTTCATCTTTTGCAGGCGCTTAACATGTGCAGTGTCGTCGTACAGGAAGGCGTATATCCCGTCGCCGTCAAAGCTCTTAACGCTGATGTCGACGAACAGCAGATCGCCCGGCTCAATCGTCCCAGACATGCTGTCGCCCCGGACGTTGATGATCCTGATGTTCTCAGCCTTACGCCCATCGAACATATGCCGGGCTTCCGCTGGCGCATACTCAACCGAGTGGAGGATCTCCACGAACTCCTGATTGATAACGCCTGGTCCAGCGCTAACCGTTATATCCAATAGGTCAATGCGAAAGACATCCTTAAGGGTTGTGGTTGTCTCTGTATCGATTCCGTCCTCATCGACATCACCGAGCAGATACGACGCTGACGTACCAATGTGAGACGCCAGTGCCTTCAGCGTTCCGCGTCTTGGAATCGACTCTCCATTGAACCATTTGCTTACGGCCTTAGGGGTCAACTTCATCCTCTTGGCGATCTCAGCCTGTCGACCATGTGGTATCAATCCAGCTTTATCGCAGGCCAGCGCTAGCCTCTGAGAGAATTCTTTTCGCGCTCTTTCTTCATGAACCATATGTTCAATCATAATATCACTTGCGTGAACTATCAGTTCCGACTTAATATGTACTTACAGTTCATTATCGAGGGTTAAACATGGCACCGAATAGTCTTGGCGAAATCATCAAAAAGATTCGGGTTCCTGTCGTAGCTGAAGCCTGTGGTTGCTCGCCGCGCGCAATTTACAAATGGATTGCTAACGGAAGCCTGCCGAGGACGGATTACACCGACGAAACCAACTACGCAGAAAAGATCGCTCTCGCTTCTGGCGGCCAGTTTACCGCTGCTCAGATCCGGGAAGTCAGCAAGCCTAAAGCCGCCTAACCGGCGGCCTTTCAATCAACACCAGAGGAAGTATCACAAATGGAGAGTTCAACGACACGCAACAAAGTGGAGGCTCGCAGGATAGAAAGCTGGTTACACAGCCAGATAGCTGAACTGGGAACCACGAATATCGCCAAAGTGGCCGGAGTGAATAAGTCGACGGTGAGTCGCTGGCGGGAAAGCCTGCTGCCGAACATGTCGCTACTGCTGGCCATCCTGATTTCTAACAGGCCGGGAGAGAAAGGTGATTTTGAAGCATGAGTGGGAACAGAAAGGCGAAAGCCGCAGTGCGCTAACACTAACGGCTTTCTACGCGAATTAACTGGATCAATTCACAGGAGTAATTATGCCTAAGAGCAACAGATTTTACCAGGCACAAACACACAAAAATGTTACCCGCGACCGCTTCATTCGCTCGGTTAACCCGGTGGTTGGCATGAAAATGCGCGCCATCCTGGAAGAGCTGAAACGGAAGGAGGAAGGCCGTGAGTAACGTTCTCCGCATATCCGATTTTAGAGGGTCTCAGAAGCCCATGGAGAAACCTCAGCCATCAGGGCAGGGGTTGGTATTCCTGCACCGTAAAGTAAGAGAACTGCCGTTCTACAAGACCGACAGTGAAGCCGTCCATCTGTGGATCCATCTCATCATGGAGGTGAATTCAGCTGACGGGATGGTAACCACAGAGCTTGGTGAGTATCCGGTTTCCCGCGGTCAGGTGATCACCGGGCGACATACCCTGTCGAAAGACACGGGAATAGCACCTGACAGGGTTAAGTACCTGCTGAACAAGTTCGCGAAAATGGGCATGATCACCACCCTGGCAAACAAGAAATTTACACTCTTAACCGTCACCAAATATGACGATTATCAGCAATTTTTTGTGCCAACAGAATGCCAACAAAGTGCCAACGCAAACCCAGTAACCACGCTGCGTACCGGCGAGGTTGTGCCAACAGAATGCCAACAAAGTGCCACAAACAATATATTAAATAATATCTCTTCTACTGACGTAGAAGAGAGTGCATCAGCGTCACCAAAATCCGAACCTAAAAAACAGTCCCTCAGCTGTGAGCAGGTTGTCGATGTTTATCACCAGGTGCTACCGGAAGCGCAGGGGATCAGGGTCCTCACTGATAAGCGCCGCAACCTGATCCGCTCGTTCTGGCAGAAAGCCAACAAAATTACCCGTCAGCTTGATGGCCACAGCTTTACCCTGGCCGACTGGGAGTCTTACCTGAGCTACATCGCCAGTAACTGCCGCTGGATGCTTGAGAATCGCCCTGATCAGCGCACCGGGAAAACCTGGCGCCGCAAGTCGCTGGAATACTTCCTGAACGTCGATGTCTACGCCAAAACGCGCGAGGGGGCCTGTGATGACCTCTGATTTCATGACCCCTCCGCACAGCATTGAAGCAGAGCAGAGCGTGCTGGGCGGGCTCCTGCTTGACGATGACAACAGTGAGCGTACTCAGAAGGTGCTTTCGATTCTCAAGCCAGAATCGTTCTACGCGCGCCCTCATCAGGTCATTTTTGCTGAAATGCGCCAGATGTACCGCGACCATAAGCCTGTCGATCTGCTGACCCTGTTTGATGCTCTGGAAAGCAAGGGGCTGACAGAGACCGTTGGTGGCTTTGCATACCTGGCTGAAATGTCGAAGAACACGCCAAGCGCGGCGAACATCGTGGCATATGCGATGCGTGTTCGTGAGACCGCTATGGAGCGCTACGGCATCGAGAAAACAACGAAGGCGATCGAGTTGCTTTATGCCCGCAACGGCATGACGGCAGAACAGAAGTTTGACGCAATTCAGGGATTATTCACTGAGATAACCGAGCACGTAAAAACAGGGCGACGGACTGGGCTTCGCACGTTCTATGACGCTGTTACTGACTGGTCAGCAGAATTCGACGAAAGGCTCAAGCCGGATGGCCGTTCCCGCGGGTTGTCGACCGGGATCCGCTCTCTGGATGAACTTCTCGGTGTGAAGCGCATTGTGCGTGGCAGCCTGTTTGTTATAGGCGCACGCCCGAAGATGGGTAAAACCACGCTCTACACCCAGATGGGGATCAACTGCGCGACGGTCGAGAACGAGCCGGCCCTTATGTTCTCCCTCGAAATGCCGGAAGGGCAGATGGTGGAGAAAATCACTGCGCAGAAGGGGAGGATCTCTCCAAACCTGTTTTACCCGGACATGACTAAGGATGACTACGGCTATCGCGGGGACTGGAACAGCGATCTGCAAAAGGCCACCGGTGTAATGGGCGCCCTTATTGAAACCAACAATCTCCTGATTGATGACACACCGGGTATTTCACTGGCGCATGTCATGGCTGAGTCACGTCGCATCAAGCGCGAACGCGGCAAGGTCGGAATGATCCTTGTTGACTACCTGACGCTGATGACTGCCGATAAGGCAGAGCGAAATGACCTTGCTTACGGGCTGATCACCAAAGGCCTGAAGATTCTTGCTAAGGAGCTGGATTGCGTCGTCGTTCTCCTGACTCAGCTCAACCGGGATCTGGAGAAGCGAACCAACAAGCGACCGCTGCCGAGCGACTCCCGCGACACAGGCCAGATAGAGCAGGACTGCGATTACTGGCTGGCCATATACCGGGAGGGCGCCTACGACGAGAACGCAAACCAGAGCGACACAGAGCTCCTCCTGCGCCTTAACCGGCATGGTGAGACTGGTGTTGTCTATTGCGAGCAACGTCACGGAGCGATTTATGACTGCGATCAGGAAGCTGCCAGTCAGCGCCGGCGCGAGAAAGAGCAAAAACCAACCAAGCGGGGTGGATTTTGATGACAGGAAAAGACGCAATTTTGAACTACCTGAAAACGCATAAAACCTGCAGTTCTCCAGATGTCGCCGCAGCGTCCGGAATGACGCATACCTGCATCAACCAGGCTGCAAATATCCTGGCAAAGCAGGGGGTGCTGGTAGCGGAAGCTCGCGTGTGGCGTACGGTTTACTACCGGTTGGCCACCGAAGAAGAGATTGCAGGCAGGAAGAGCACCAATCAGATTTTCAACGAGTGTCGGCAAAGCCCGGCGATGAAGCGGGTACTGGCTGTTTACGGGAGAACATCAGCATGACTATCACACTACAGGCAGTAAACAAGCTCATCGCCTCCATGGAGAGCGCAGGCGAGCTGTCGATCAGAGAGCAGAAGTTCCTGAAGCTGGCTAAAGAGTTTCGCATTTGCAGCGCTTCACTGGATGCCGCCATAAAAACCGGGAATATGCTGGCAGACCAAAATGCTCAACTGGCTGCGGAGAATGTGGCGCTGAAGGACATCAACGCATGGTGCAAAACGGATGCATTCAAAAACATGTACCGGGAGTTTAAAACAGCAGAGGCGCTTGGATGCTCTGATGCGGATTGCATGCATGATGCAATGCTTGTCGCAATTATGCATGCGCCTGCCACCCCCGCCACCGATCGCATCGTAGCCGGGATTAAGGCTGACGGGGTGGAGGAGTTTGCGGCAAAACTTCGAATTCCTGGTGATGACCAGTTTTTTGACGCTTTAGCAAAAGGGATTGCACTTGCTGCTGACGACTTCGCCAAGCAACTGCGCGAGGGGGCCGACAAATGAGCAGGAATGACTTCAGGCGACCGATAGCTGAGCACATCTCAAACATTCGCTCAGAGCTGGCAAAAATACCAGCAGAAAAGCGTCTTCACGTCATAGCTGAGGCGTTGTACGACATGAACCCGACAGGAGACGATGAGGTTCTTAGAGCTTCCTGTGGCTGCTATGAGTGGGATATCAGCATGGACTACCGCAGCGCCGACATCCGTTATGCAGATAAAAACAAACAGGAGGTGCAGCATGACTGATATCACCGAACTGGCGCAGAGCCTGAAAGCGGCGGCAGAGAAAGCGAGTAACGGCGACTGGGTTAAAGAATCTGGCGACGGCTGGGAAGCGTGTTGTAGCGCAAATGACCAGGCCAACGGCGGATTCATCATCGCGCACTTCGTAGGTCCAGATGCAGCGGAGAACCGCGAGTTCGTCCAGGCCGCTAACCCTGCCAACGTTCTCGCGCTGGTAGAGGCGCTGGAGTATTACAAGTCACGTGAAGAGCGCGTGACAAGTCTGGTGCGCGACAACTCAAAAAGTTGGGATGAGCTGTATCGACAGGTTGAGGCCAAAGGAAAACGAAACGTTGAGCTGGTAGAGGCACTGGAATCAGAGAAACGTATTTGCGCAACGTGGAGAAAAACAGCTGAGGCTAACAGCGAAAAGCTGGAGAAGGCGCAGCAGCAAATGACTGAAAGCGAAAATCGCGTTCGCAAGCAGAATCGCCACATCTGTGAGCTGTTCGACGATAACACAGCACTGCGCCAGCGCATCGCCGGGCTGGAGGCCCGCACCGTGAAGCTGCCAGACTTACGGCAGATTGTATCTGGGGACAGATATGTCTGGTCTGATGGTGTTTATAACTACAGCCAGGACGTAAAGGTAGCGCTGGCCGCCGCTGGCATCAAGGTGGAGGCTGAGTGATGGCACTGACACATGATGAACTTTGCCAGATAGCCTATCAATTCCTCAAGCGGAACGGCTTCAAAGTCTGCTTTCACGATCGCTTTGTCGCTGTCACCAGTACCGGTGAGCAGCCAGACGCGATGGGGTTCAGGAATTTCGCATCCTGCCTGATAGAGGCGAAGTGTTCCCGTGCCGACCTACTGGCAGACAGGAAGAAACGCTTCCGGATACGCCCGGAGCTTGGCATGGGTGACTGGCGATTCTTTATCAGCGAGCCGGGGATTATCTCTGTCGAAGACCTTCCGCCAGGCTGGGGGTTACTGCATGTAGTCAATGGAAAGGTTCGAAAGGTTCACGGATGGCCACAGGGAAACTGTTGCTGGGGAAACGCAGAGGATAAGCCATTCACCGGCAATAAGCAGGTCGAATGCGATTACATGCTGTCAGCACTGCGTCGGATGGAGTTGAGAGGCCATCTAAATGAGATTTATGACGGCGTGATAGTTAACCGGGCAGCAGAAGGAGCCAACCAATGACCAATAACCAGTTAGCAGAAAACAGCGTCATCCAGCTTTTGAACAGCGTCAAACTGGCGCGCGATAACGCAGAACGCGCCGACAATCGAGTTGACCACTCGTTTTATTACGCGCTGACGATTGCTCTGGAAGAGCTGCAGGAACGCCGCAAGGCCGCAATGGACAGCGAGCAGGATTGTAATGAGCGACAGCTTTTCTGTTCAACCGATACAGCCAGGATGAGAAAGGTAATCTCTGCCTCTGCTGGGACCGAGGATGCGCCGCTCTATCGCCACGCGCAGCCAGCGTCGGAACGTGACCAGGTACGCAGTGCGCATGCCGAGTGGTCACAGGCTACCTTTGGCAATGTCGGACCGGTTGGCCCGCTGAAGCACCTCAGCAAAGAAGCACTGGAAGCCGCTGCCGAGCCTGGCGACCTGTCGGAGTGGGCTGATATGCAGTTTCTGCTGTGGGATGCGCAGCGTCGTGCAGGCATCACTGATGAGCAGATTACGCAGGCAATGATTGAAAAACTGGCAGTCAATAAACAGCGTAAATGGCCGGAGCCGAAAGACGGAGAGCCGCGCCTGCACATCAAAGAGCAGCCAGCGCCGGTAGTGCTGGTAATTCCTGATGAGATGACATCAGGGCAGGCATATGAAATAGGATATTACTATGGAGACCCTGTAGACGTGTTTGCGCGTGGAGCTAACTGGATGCGTCAGCATATCATTGACTCCACATTAGCAGCCGCCCCGCAGTCTCCCGGCAGTGACCCTGCCACCGTACCGGGTAAATGGATTTCGGTAAGCGAGCGGATGCCGGAAAATGATGGGGCATATCTTTGCTGGGATAATCGTTACGTAACTACCTACGCATTCATATTTGGTGCTTGGCAGGCAAACCAATTCATTGCCAAGAATATAACCCACTGGATGCCGCTGCCGGCTGGGCCGCAGGAGGTGAGGTGATGCCGAGGGCTAGTACGGTAGGCGAAATCGTCAGGTCTGACATGGTGCAGTCTGGGGCGCTCAGAAAGCGATACTGGCAATCATCATCTCTTCCGTTTCGTGAAAAGCGTAAGCACAGGCCACAACCTTGCCATTTCAGAAGAGATAGGGTGCTTCAAAAAATCATGCGCAGGGAGATGGAAGCCATGGTTAATCGCCTTAGTAAAATCGATGCTTCAAAGATTCTTGAGGAAGTTGGCGATGCCTAAATCCCCCGCAGAACGCAAAGCCTCCAGTTGAAATCAAACCCCTCTCCTGAGGGGTTTTATCGTATATGCTCATTTTGCTTTTATCCCCGGGAAGGGCGATAATTACTTAGTCAGTCTGGACAACTGACAACTTTACCCCGGCGCCAAGTGGGGACACATGGCGCACAAAACCTTACAGCAATCCCTGTCACCGATGGCGAAAGCCTCCGGCGATTTTCTGCATTCAGCGTTTAGCCTCTGCGGAGGTGAAGCGTGAACATCCCTCAATGCGGCATCAAGCTGCACAACGGCAACTTCAGCGCTATAGGCAAGATTCTTCAGGAGCAGCTCTCTGACGGGAAATGTCTTCGCCTGCAGGTCAAAGAGTGGCGTGAAAAACGCAGCCTGAGCCAGAACGCACTCAGTCACATGTGGTACGCGGAAATCAGCGAATACCTGATTAACTCAGGACGTACCGACGCAACTCCCGAGTGGGTTAAGCGGAACCTAAAAAAGACCTATCTCGGCTGCGAAGAGGTGACATACACCGACTTCATCACCGGTGAGAAAACCACAACCTGGGAACCCCGGCATACCTCCGATCTTGATACCGGCGAAATGCACATCTTCCTGACCAAAGTAGAGGCCTGGTGCGCTCAGTTTGGTCTGGCTCTCACCATTCCACACGGTTGCGAATATCAGCAACTGCAGCAAAAGCAGGAGGCCTGATGAGCAGCCTTCTCGCCAAAGTAATGGAGCGCGGTATTTTCCGCGTGCCGGCGCGCCGCAAACGCAAGGTCGAAGTTAAGCCTTCCGACATCCCGACCCTGAAAGACTACACAGCCCGCCTGGTCGATAAGAAGTGGCTCCGCCTGAGAGCAAGGAGGCCACATGCGTAAACCAGCACGCCGTAAATGCGCCCACTGCCGCGAATGGTTCCATCCTGCCCGGGAAGGGCAGGTGGTATGCAGTTTTGAATGCGCCAGCGCGATCGGCAAAAAACAGACAGCAAAAGCCCGGGAGGCGGCGAAGGCCAGGGCGGTGAAGCGCCAGCGCGAATCCGAGAAGGAAGGTCGCCAGCGTCGCCGCGCTAAGCGTGAGTCATTCAAGACAAAGGCTCAATGGGATAAAGAGGCTCAGTCAGCCTTTAACCGGTATATTCGCATTCGTGATGAAGGTAAGCCCTGCGTGAGCTGCGGAAACCCGCTTATTGGTAAGAGCAACTACCTGACCGGCAGCGCAATTGACGCCAGTCATTACCGTTCCCGTGGTGCGGCGTCGCACCTGAAATTTAACGTGTTCAATGTCCACTCCGCCTGTACCCGCTGCAACCGGCAGTTGAGCGGAAATGCCGTTGAATACCGCATTCACCTGATTGAACGCATTGGCCTGGATCGCGTAGAGCGCCTTGAGGCTGATAACGAGCCGCGCCGGTTCGATATTCCCTACCTGCAGCGCATCAAATCCATCTTCACCCGCAAAGCCCGCGCGCTGGAGAAGCGCCGCGCCCGTCAACAGGAGGCAGCATGAGCACCCACAACACCCTCGCATTACTCAACTGGTACCGATCAAAGCATGTTGCCGCGGTAAAGACACCTGCAGGCATTGTCTTTATGGGGATGCGTAACGTTACCGCCGATCAGCGAAGAACGCTTCCGGCAATCCCGCAAGCTGACCTCGAAGCAGCGTTGAGGATTCAGCAATGACCCGCGACCAGATAGCCCGATACCAGGCCGAAAGCGTCATGCGCGCCAAGATGCCGCCAGTAGCAAAGCACAGCCAGAACCAGACCAAAACCAAACAGCCATTAGGAGAAGCAGCATGAACCTCGAAAGCGCAGTTAAATTTCACTCTCCTAAATCGCCACAGCTTTCAGACGCACCAAGGGCGACCGCGTCAGATTCTTTAACTGGCACTGATGTTATGGCGGCATTCGGCATGGTGCAAAGTCGCGCCCCACTTGGATTCAGTGCTTTTAGCGGGAAGATGAATCTGAGCGAAGTCGATAAAAAGAAAGCTGTTCAGTTGCTAATGCAATACGGGGTAAAGCACTGCGATAAGGTGGCAGCCTTTCGCAAGCTTGAGACAAATGTTAAGGGCAAGATCCTGCAAACCCTCGCAACTTTTGCATATCAGGATTATTGCCGATCAGCGGCTAGCCAGCTTACCTGCTCATGCTGTAAGGGCCGCGGCGTAATCAGGAGGGAGGAACTGGTGGTTAAGCACCCCGGATGTGGAGAGAAAACGCCTGCAAAAACAGCTAAAGAGCAGGTGGAAGAAACGTGCAAGAAATGTAGTGGCCGAGGCGTCATATCAACATCCTGCGTGAAGTGCAGAGGGAGAGGTGTGGCAATGGATCGCAAGAAGTCAGAGGAGCAGGGCGTGCCAGTTATGAGTGCTTGTCGTCAATGTTCAGGGAGGGGGTATGAGCGCCTTCCGGCAGCGTCCTGCTATCGTGCCATCTGCCAGTTTACTGATGCTATTTCACCTGGCGTATGGGACAAGGCCGTTAAGCCATTCTATGAGAATTTAATTGCAGAGATTGAAAAGGCGGAATCTTCAGCAAATGCGATCTTATCGAAAGTTACTAGCAAAGTTTGATTCCGATAACGATTGCAGCTTGCAAAATGACGAAAGTTAGAATATCATCGCCCTAACACTATAAATCCGTGAATTGTTACGGTAAAGAATTCAAGCCCGAGGTTAACGCCTTGGGCTTTTTTATGCCTGCGATCCGGTCAGGGCTCTTGGGTTGAGACGTGCTGCACGACACGTCGACACCCGCCGCGCAAGAGCCCTGGACCAGATTGTTCGCATAGCTTAACAAGGTTAAAGCACCCGACTCATAATCGGATGATTTCAGGTTCGATCCCTGATGCGAGCACCAATTCAGCGCCATTAGCTCAACCGGAGAGAGCGATAGCCTTCTAAGCTATCGGTTTCAGGTTCGAGTCCTGAATGGTGCACCAGATAATGGCCTGACCTGATGACGGGCTCATAACCCAACTTATCAGGGGCGCTGCTGCAACAGCGTCGCAGGCCGCCAGATATGGAGTACGGGCATTAACGCCTAAAATAAGTCCTACCCCAGTGTCAGTTAGATCGACTGGCCGTTGCTCCACGAAACGGAGCCCATAACAGGTAAGAGCATTTCGACGCACTGATAGGGCTGGATTGGAAGATTATTCAGAGGCCCGGCAGATAGAGGTGCTCTTTCCGTTGTGGTGAATGCGCAGGCTGATGCGATAACTTATCAGCTAGATGGTGAGGTAATGGCTCACCATGGCTACGACGGGTAGTCCATTTGCAAGCCGGAGATCAGCGCCGGCCACCACAACCCAATCCCTCTACCTTGGGACCATTACGGCTACCGCGCCGTCGCTTTTACCCTTGGTATTTCTTCCCGCCTTGAGCGGGCTTTTTATTGAGTATGCCTAGACCCTCGGGAATCATCCCTGACGTGCTTTGTTGATAAATCAGCCCGCAGGGGCTGGGCCTTTTACTGACTACAGATAGCACCCCGAACATTATCGGAGGTGGAGACTATGAAAATGCCTGACAAAATCTTTTCGGCGGCCTCGTACTGCACGTCAGGCGGCCTTATATGCACAGGGCTGGCAAGGACCTATGACTGGTTTCATGGCCTTGACTGGAATTTTATTGCCCTTGCCAGTGGCGTGATAATCGGTGTAGCGACTTACCTGACCAATCTCTACTTTAAGCGCCGCTGGACGAAGATGTATCAGCAGTCCCTCGATCGTGGTTATGGTGGCCCGCCACCGCAGGATGAATAGCGATGGCTAACCTGAAAACGAAACTCAGTGCGGCCATGCTGGCGCTTATCGCTGCTGGCGCATCAGCTCCCGTTCTCATGGATCAGTTTCTGAATGAGAAAGAGGGCAATAGTCTCACGTCATACCGCGATGGTGCAGGTATCTGGACGATATGCCGTGGAGCCACCAGGGTAGATGGAAGGCCAGTAACGCAGGGAATGAAGTTAACCCAGGTTAAATGCGACGAGGTAAATGCCGTCGAGCGCAATAAGGCGCTGGCATGGGTTGATCAGAATGTGCGGGTTCATCTAACACCTCCTCAGAAGGTCGGGATTGCCAGTTTCTGCCCCTATAACATCGGGCCCGGCAAATGCTTTCCTTCCACCTTCTACCGCAAGCTGAATGCCGGTGACCGGAAAGGCGCCTGCGCTGAAATTCGCCGGTGGATTTTTGATGGCGGAAAAGATTGCCGCGTGCGTTCCAACAATTGTTACGGCCAGGTCTCTCGCCGTGATCAGGAAAGCGCGCTGGCATGTTGGGGGATAGATGAATGAGCCGATTAGCAGCCATTATCAGCGCCATTATGATCTGCCTGGTTGTTTGCCTTGGTTGGCTGGCAATGCATTACCACAACGCTGCTGCTGAGCAGAAAACCCGTGCCGATGGCGCCGAGCAGCAGGTAAACGCAGCGCAGGCGATCACATCCAACGTTCTGACCACCATGACCATCTTCAACACCATCGTTGAGGCTAACAAAAATGCAAAAGAGCAGATCGCACTGGACGCATCGGGAGCCTCGGCTGATATCCGGGTTGCTGTTGCGAATGATGATTGCACTAATCGCCCTGTGCCTGCTGGCGCAGTTAAGCGGCTGCAACAATTCGCGAACGGTCTACGTCAAGGTGCCGGTGGTCCCGTTACCGGCCAGCCTGACGGCTGACACTCCGCAACCGGAAATCCCTGACAACCTGACGTGGGGCCAGAGCCTGGATTTAAACGTCAGTCTCCTATCAGCGCTTGGGCAGTGCAACCGGGATAAGGCTGACATCAGGCAGGCAGAATCAAAACGTCAGTAGGGCATTATAGAGCCACTTCAAGAGGTGGCTCGATAATGTCACAACGAGGTAAGCCATATGCGCACCACTGGAATCCTAATGGCGGAAATTACGCTTCGCCCATACATGAAGCCGCTGCTCATCCTTTCGGTGCTTTTGCGCTGGGGCTGGCTCACTAAGAAGTGTATCCGGATTGCCCCTGTAATTGGCAAACAGGCGTAATTATAAAGTTCTGCAAATGGTGTCTGAAAAGCGCCATTGACAGAGTTTTATATAAGTTTGTTGATGCCTTGATGTCGAAATTACCGAGCAAGTATGTTTGGTTTCCAGAGGATTGTTCTGCATGACTGAAAATGACAATCGCAGACCATACCCTCCCGTCAACTTCACTGGCGAAAACTGGCTGCCGTATACCCGGCTGATCCCTGCTGCAGAAATCGGCGAGTGGGTAAATCAGAACATCCTCTCTGAAGACGGCCGAATCCATAACCCTGACCATGCGCACCTGGTCGATGCTGATGTCGCGTTTATGTGGGCCTCTGGCTCATTCGCCAAAAGCGGGCGCATTGTGCTGGGTCAGTGTGAGCAGGTAATGATGCGTGCCGGCGGCTGGCAGAAGTCCCGCATGGAGCAGCAGATGCATGAATGGTTCGGTCGTATACCTAAGTTCATCATCACCCTGGCTGCTGACTACTGCGAGCAATGCAACGATCTGGAGTTCTGCGCACTGGTAGAGCATGAGCTTTACCACATCGCCCAAGCTACCGATGACTATGGCGCGCCGAAGTTCAACAAAGAGACCGGTATGCCGGTGCTCAAACTTCGCGGCCATGACGTCGAGGAGTTCGTAGGAGTGGTCCGGCGTTACGGTGCCAGCAAAGACGTGCAGGAAATGGTGGATGCGGCTAACAGGCCGGCGGAGGTTGCTCATATCGATGTAGCCAGGGCGTGCGGGACGTGCATGCTGAAACTGGCGTGATTTTATACTGCTTTATACGGACGGTGGGTTATGGCTGCACTAAAACCAGAAGTGAGAGCCTTTATCGTTCAAGAGCTCGCTTGCTTTGATACGCCGTCCCAAATCGTCGAGTCCGTACAAAAAGAATTCAAGGTTCAGGTGACGCGCCAGCAGGTGGCATCGCATGACCCGACAAAGGCGGCAGGGAAAGGTTTGGCTCAAAAATGGGTCGACCTTTTCAACCGCACCCGAGACCGCTTCCTCAACGAAATCTCCGACATCCCGATCGCCAACAAAGCCTACCGCCTGCGCGTCCTGCAGCGAATGTCGACGACTGCCGAGGGTATGAAAAACCTCGGCATGACAGCTCAGTTACTGGAGCAGGCTGCAAAAGAGGTTGGCGATGCCTACAGCAACAAGCAAAAGGTCGAGCTGACCGGTAAAGATGGCGGCCCACTTAATCAGGTGACATACACCGCTGAAGACTATGCGAAGGCCCAGCAGAAGCTGGAGGGAAGGTTAGAAGGGCTGGACTGATATGAGCGGAATTATCGAATGGGATGACCTGTCATTCCCGGAGCGCGTGATCATCCGTTCAAAGTCCACGAAGTCATTCCTGAACTTCACCCGGATATGGTTCGAGCTGATTCAGGGTGATCGGCTGCTGGTTAACTGGCATCACCGCCTGATGGCTTCGAAAATTGATGATCTGCTTGCCGGGCGCCTTGTCCCGCGAAACCTGATTATCAACATCCCGCCCGGCGGTACAAAAACAGAGTTCTTCTCCATCCACTTCCCGGCGTATGTCAACGCCCTGGTGCAGGAGAAGCGGCTTAAACGCTTTCGCAACCTGAATATCTCTTTTGCTGACACGCTGGTAAAGCGTAACAGCCGGCGCACCCGCGACATTATCGCCAGCCGTGAATATCAGGAGTTCTGGCCCTGCTCGTTTGGTGTCAACCAGGCAGAAGAGTGGGAGATAAAGGACGAGAGAGGGCGCTCTATAGGGCAGACGGTATCGCGCTCAAGCAACGGGCAGATCACCGGTGGTCGTGGTGGCTACTACGGACCAGAGTTTTCCGGCATGGTGATGCTGGACGACTACAACAAGCCGGTTGACATGCTCAGCGAGTCCCGACGCAAAAGCGCGAATACGCTACTGGTAAACACCATTCGCTCACGCCGCGGCGATAAGTCGAAAGAGCACCCGACTCCGTTTGTGAGCATTCAGCAGCGCCTGCACACCGACGATGCAACAGGCTTCATGCTTGCCGGCGGAATGGGCGTACCGTTTCACCATGTCGCCATACCGGCCATGATCGACGAGAAGTACATCCAGTCGCTCGATGAGCCATGGCGTTCGCTTTGCTGGGAAACGGTCAAAGATACCGATTCTGTGGTCGTTGGTGGCGTTCGCTACTGGTCATACTGGCCGCAGATGGAAGACGTTAACGACCTCCTGCAGCTGTGGGAAAAGGACCGCTACACCTTCCTGTCGCAATACCAGCAAAACCCGATGGCGCTGACTGGCGGGATTATCGACACCAGCTGGTTCAGAACGTACACCACCCTGCCGAAGCTAACGCACCGCGCCGTGTACGTCGATACGAACAGCGGGAAGGTAGAGGACTGGCTGGATTACACCGTGTTTACGCTGGCTGGCATGGGCGTGGACGGGAATCTGTACATCATCGACGTCGTTCGCGGCCGGTGGGACCCGGAAGACCTTCTGAAGAAAGCGGAAGAGGTTTGGGAAAAGTGGCGCCTGTCTGGCTCCATGCGGGTTATGCCGCTGCGTCATATGGCCATTGAAGAGAAGCAAGCCGGACAGGGCCTCATCACCACGCTGAAAAAACGTAGCCAGACCCCAGGGCAACTCGCCATCCCGGTGAGGGAAATCCCACGCGGCACCGGGCAGAACAAGCTCGTTCGCTGCCTTAACGTCATCCCCCAAATCAAAACCGGGAAAGTGTTTGTCCCCGCCACGCACACCGACGACGGACAGAAGCTTTCCTGCATCTTCTACGAGGACGGCACGATCGCAGGCTCAACGGAGTGGGTTCTGACGGCGATGACGGAATGCGCTGCTTTCTCCGCTGATGACAGTCACGACAACGACGACATCCTCGATACCTGGATGGACGCAATCGACGACAACCTGATTTCCGGCCCGCAGCCGATGGTTATCGACCCGAATCAACTCAGGAGAATTTAAGTGTGGTGGTTTAAAAAGAAAGAAGTCGCCGCGCCTGAGCCGGCAAAAGAACCAGAAGCGCCGAAGGTCGGGATCAGGCCGGAGGCAGTTGCCGAAGTCCGCGCATTACCGAAAAGAGAGTTTCAGCGCTACGAGCCGCCGAAAGGGGTGATCCCCGAGGCTATCAAAAGCGCCATTCTGGCAATGGACTCCACGCCTTACGATGATCTCAATGCTGCATATGGCGGTTACGGCTACGGCGACTTTGATAGCTTTCCCGGCTACCCGTACCTGGCCACGCTGGCGCAGAAGCCTGAATATCGCAAGATGGTCGGCACCATCGCGGAGGAAATGACCCGCAAATGGATAAAGCTCAAAACTGTCGGCGATGAAGACAAGGCGGATCGGGTAAAACAGCTCGAAGAGGCCATGAAGCGGTTTAAGGTGCGCGAGCGCTTTAAAGAAGCCGCAGAGCATGACGGCTACTTCGGCGGCGGCCAGATTTACATCGACGTTCGTTCTCCACGGGGCATCTCCGCATGGATGGACGACAACGAGTTGCAATCGAAGCTCTTCATGAGCGACAAGAAGATCACGAAAGGCAGCCTGCAGGGGTTCAGGGTCATCGAGCCTATCTGGACCTATCCGGGGATTTATAACTCAGACAACCCGCTGAGCCCGGATTTCTACAAGCCGACGCAGTGGTTTGTCATGGGTCGGACCGTACATGCAAGCCGGATGATTGATTTCGTCTCGCGGCAGGTCCCTGATCTGCTGAAAGCATCGTATAACTTCCGCGGCCTGTCTCTTTCACAGATTTCCGAGCCTTACGTCAATAACTGGCTTCGCACCCGCGACAGCGTCAGCGACATGATCCACTCGTTCTCAGTTCCGGTAATCGGAACAAATATGAGCACGATTCTGCAGGGTGGGGCGGCAGATGGCCTTCTGGCAAGGCTTGATGTCTTCAACCGATGCCGTGATAACCGTGGCGCATTCGCAAAAGACAACAACCCTACCCAGCCAGAAACAGTTGAGTTCGTTAACGCCCCGCTTAACGGTCTTGATGCCCTGCAGGCACAGTCGCAGGAGCACATGTCTGCGGTTTCGAGCATCCCGCTCGTCAAGCTGCTGGGCATCACTCCAAATGGCCTTAACGCAACGTCTGACGGCGAAATCCGCGTTTTCTACGACTACATTCACGCTCTGCAGCAGTCTGTTTTTAAAGACAACCTGAAGCGTGTGATGGACATCATTCAGCTCTCTGAGTTCGGGGACATTGACGACGGCATAACCTTCGACTTTGAGCCGCTGTACGAAATGAGCGCTAAAGAGCGGGCGGAAATTCGCAAAGTAGACGCTGACACGGACGCTGTCTATGTGGCCGCCAGCGTGCTCTCTGGCAACGAAGTCCGCGAAAAAATCGCCGGTGACCCGGACTCGCCCTATCACTCTCTGGACCTGAATGATGACCTCGAAATCGAAGACGACTACGACGAAGAGGAAGAAACAGACCCTGACGATAAGGGCGGTTCATCCTAACGCTGGCGTCGAAGCATGGTACCGCCGACAGCTTGATAAGCAGGTGCAGGAAATGCAGGCATCTGTTGTCTACTGGCTGTCTGCAAACTATCGCGCCAGCGGCGCGGCTGTCGCCATGGATGCATCACCTGCAGTGATGATGCGTAATGCCATGCAGAAACTGGCTAAGCGCTGGACGCGGCGGTTTGATGACATGGCGCAAAAGCTGGCCGACAGGTTCGCTAACGACGCCATGAAAAACGCGGATGCGTCACTGGCCACAGCCTTCAAAGATGCGGGGTTTACTGTCGAGTTCAAGATGACCTCGCAGATGAATAACGCTCTTCAGGCGACCATCGCCGAGAATGTCGGCCTTATCCGATCCATCCCCGAGAAGTATTTCACCGAGGTGGAAGGGCTGGTTATGCGGTCGGTAGCGCGTGGGCGCGACCTGTCCTATCTCACCGATGAACTCCAGAAGCGATACGGGATTACCCGGCGGCGTGCGGCGTTCATTGCCCGAGATCAGAACAACAAGGCTACCTCAGTCGTTCAGTCTGCGCGACAGCAGGCGCTCGGAATTACCCAGGGAATATGGAAGCACTCCCATGCTGGCAAAGAGCCGCGACCATCCCACGTTAAAGCTGATGGAAAGGTGTTTGAGCTAAGCAAGGGAATGTATCTGGATGGTAAATGGGTGATGCCTGGAGAGGAAATCAATTGCCGTTGCACCTGGTCACCAGTAATACCAGGCCTATCGTAAATAATCAAAATCAATCAAGGTCGCTAAGGCGGCCTTTTTTTATTGCCATAAGCGGGGAAGTCTATGGACGAACTCGAATCCTACTCGCTAGCCGAGGATGAGGATAAGTGGATAACCATAAATGGTTCCCACGTCAAAATTGATGAAAATGGAGATGTTGTTGCTGGCGCTGAAGGGAAGATTAATAGTAATAAAAATGAAAAGAAATCAGCCGGGGAAAAACTATCAGCCAATGAAAAGTCAGCCATTTCCAGTTACTCAGGTGACAATTTCTTAAAAATAAACTCAGATCTTCGTAAAGGTAAAGATGAAGACCCTGATGTGGCACGCATTGACTCCGCCATTGGCAAGGGAAGTTTAGAAGGTGGAACGCTTTACCGAGGAATGAGCAGGGAGGACGCAAAAAAAACTGTTCCCAGGCGGAGATATTAAAAAAGGAATGGTTGTTTCAGACCCTGCTTTTCTTTCCACATCTAAAGAAAAAAAGATCGCCGGTATGTTCAGCATCGGCGGTGTAATGCTCCAAATAGAAACAAATAAAGGTGACAAGGGGCTAGATGTTACTGGTCTTTCCAGCAACAAGCATGAAGATGAAACATTACTTCCACGCAATGCAAAAATGGAAGTGATTGGAGTGCATCCCCCAAAATCACCGGGGCAGCCGGTGACAATAAAGGTCAGATACATAAGCGAGGAAAAGAGACCCGCAATGGACGGGATTACGGAAAGCCTGGCATTTGACCGCGCCTCTGTGCGCACTATCGACGCAAATGGCCGCCTTCAGATTTCACGAACGAATATCAGCAAGGCAAACGTCAACGCCTACTACGGACGAGAGATACCAGGAAGCGAAGAGCTTGGGCTCGAACCAAACAAGCTTTACCGGCTTTGGCGCCACCCGGACGAGCTCCGGAAAGCAGCCAAAACCTTCAATAACATCCCCGTGCTCAGCAAGCACATCCCCGATTTTCCCAATGACCCGCCAAATGAATTTCGTGTTGGCGTGACGCACTCCAATGCGGAGTTTGACGGCACGTATCTCACGGTTGGTATGTCGATCTGGGATAACAGCGCGATTGCTGGAATTGAGAGCGGAGAGCAGCGAGAGCTATCTGCATCGTACAAGTACGTCGCAGACATGACCCCGGGTGTTACCCCTGACGGCGAGCCTTATGACGGCGTTATGCGTGACATTTTCGGAAACCACGAAGCGCTGGTCCCTGACGGCCGCGCAGGGCCAGATGTACTGGTCGCAGATTCATTACCACCGGAGCTTAATCACATGCGTAAACATAAGGTAGCGGCGATCCGCGCCACCCTTAAGCCACTTCTGGCGCAGGATGCAGATCTGGAGGCAGAAGTCCGCAAAGCTCTTCTGGCTCTTGATGAAGCCGAAAAGGAAGACGAAAAAGAAAATAACCTAAATTCCACGTGTGTTTTTTATTAGCTTCAAAAATCACTATTTCACGAAGAATTTAGACTGCTTCTCACACATTGTAACATTATTTACAACCACCTTTCAATCATTTTTGATAAATCATTGATTTCATCTTTGCTGCAATGATACTTAATAAACTCTGCAAGTTATCCACAGAGCAACACTCAATTTTATTGATGATATTCTTATTATACCAGACATTTTTCATACACTCCCTTGTACGGATAGTTTTCCGACAACTTCATGATTACATATCTTGCGGTTTTGATTATTTTTGCTGCAAGAAATACATACTTCAAACGAAAGGTCTTTATTTGCTGTCTGTATTCTGAAGAGTCCAAGGAATCAAACTTGAACAACAAAAATAGGTTATATGAAAGCATCATCATTTGAAACACGGCTTCATTCGCCCAAAATGACTTTAGCAAGAGATGACCCACCGCCATGTCGTATTTGGCTTCTTTGATATAGTTTTCAGCATTACCACGCTTTTCATAGTATATAACTACTTTTTCAGAAAGCAAGGTAGTATTTGTTACAAAGAAAAAGTAGTCGTATTCGGAACCTTCTAAAAGTGATAATTGTGCTCTTTCTTTTTCTGGTTTCAGTACGCGAGATACGACAAATCTTCTGTCTTTTTCCCATTTAACTAATTTTGTATACAGTTCTGTAGTTTCTCTACCTTCTTCTCCTTTAACGAATACAATTGATGAATTCGTTGCTTGTGAGGTGAGTGTAGAATAACTTTTGGCTTTAATTAAATATTTGCATCCAAGAGATTCTATCGTTTCGATAATTTTTTCATCAAAGTAGCCACTATCCATTCGAAATAAAATTTCTAAATCGTCTGATTTGATGTTAGCAACAATTTCTTTGATCATTTCCGCAGCACCGTTTGCAGTGTAAGTATTGCCACTTCTTACAAATCCGGTAACATATGCTTTTAATTCGTCGCAAAATGCAAATTGGATATTGTAGCATCGGTTTCCCAGTTTCTTAGGATTATATCCTTTTGACGCACCTTCTTGATGACCTTCTACGTTAATTACACTACTATCAATATCAATCGTAATGGATGTCAATTTACTTTTAGTGAGCAGTTTTTTAAAGACTTTAAAATTAATGTCTCTAAACATTTGGGTTGTCTTGAAGTTGAAGTTTCCTAGAAACCGTGACACTGTTTCAGGTTCTTTTACGGAAATATCAAACTCGTTGACGAGGGGATCATTTTGAAGTAGCTTTAGACGTTCTAACTTATCAATGCCAATGAAGTGACCGCAGAGCATGGTCTTTATATGATTCATCTTGATTTTATTTGTTGAGTCATTATCAAATACGAGGTCATTTTCAATAAAATCAAAAATCCCATTGCTTTTTGCATTCTCAAGGAGCAGAAAAAGACCTGCATTTGATGTTAGATTCTTAGCTTTGAAATCAATTTTATTAATCATAATTAGAACCCCTTTTTACTACTTTTCTTACTATTATTTTACCATATATCGAGTCATAAAAGCTGATAATTTAACATATTTTTGAGCACTTTTCTTTCACCCAATGGGTGAAAGCTGAATTTCGAAGGAATGCATATTTATCAAGGCTTTGATTATGCTTTTTGAAGTACTGACGGGCTTTGTTGAATAAATCAGATTTCGGGTAAGTCTCCCCCGTAGCGGGTTGTGTTTTCAGGCAATACGCACGCTTTCAGGCATACCTGCTTTCGTCATTTTGTTCAGCGCTCGTACCAGGGCCATAGCCTCCGCAACCTGACCATCGTAGTCACGCAGCGTCAGTGAACCCCCGAACAGCTGTTTTACCCGGTACATCGCCGTTTCCGCTATCGAGCGACGGTTGTAATCTGTTGTCCATTTCCACCGCGCATTACTCCCGGTCATTCGCTGATTAGCCACTGCACGGTTACGGTCTGCATATTCACCGGGCCAGTAACCCGCACCTTTTCGGGGCGGGATAAGCGCGCTGATTTTCTTACGCCGCAGTTCATCGTGACAGAGCCGGGTATCGTAAGCTCCATCGGCGGCGGCTGACCTGATTTTCCGGTGGGTTTGCCGGATTAACCCGGGGAAGGCCTCTGAGTCCGTAACGTTGTTCAGCGACAGGTCAGCGCAGATGATTTCATGTGTTTTACTGTCAACTGCCAGATGCAGCTTACGCCATATACGACGGCGTTCCTGGCCATGCTTTTTGACTTTCCACTCGCCTTCACCGAAGACCTTCAGCCCGGTGGAATCAATTACCAGGTGTGCGATTTCACCCCGGGTGGGCGTTTTGAAACTGATATTAACCGACTTTGCCCGCCTGCTGACACAGCTGTAATCCGGGCAGCGTAGCGGAACGTTCATCAGAGAAAAAATGGAATCAATAAAGCCCTGCGCAGCGCGCAGGGTCAGCCTGAATACGCGTTTAATGACCAGCACAGTCGTGATGGCAAGGTCAGAATAGCGCTGAGGTCTGCCTCGTGAAGAAGGTGTTGCTGACTCATACCAGGCCTGAATAGCTTCATCATCCAGCCAGAAAGTTATGGAGCCACGGTTGATGAGGGCTTTATTGTAGGTGGGCCAGTTGGTGATTTTGAACTTTTGCTTTGCCACGGAACGGTCTGCGTTGTCGGGAAGATACGTGATCTGATCCTTCAACTCAGCAAAAGTTCGATTTATTCAACAAAACCGTACTGACGTAGAATCTAGGAATAAACCCGCCGACGACGAAGACGACGACGAGAAGGACAAGAAAAAAACGGCGGACGATGAGGACGACGACGAAGACAAGGACAAGAAGAAAACCGCCGAAGATGAAGACGATGAAGAAGACGACAAAGTCTCCAAAACGGCGATGGACTCTGCGATTCGTCTGGCAGCCGACAGCGCAACTAAAAAGGCTGCGGAAAACTTCCGGAAAATCCGTGAAGCAGAGCTGGTCGTCCGTCCGCTGATCGGCGACGTCGTTGCCATGGACTCAGCCGAAGATGTCTATCGCACCGCGCTTGAGCAAAGCGGTGTGGATATCTCCGGCGTTCACCCGTCCGCTTATCCGGCGATGGTCAAAATGGCGATCAGCCAGAAAGAAAATTCACGCCCTGTCATTGCGCAGGATTCCGCTTCCGTCAGTGAGTTCGAAAAAGCATTCCCGACCGCTGGCAAACTGAAACGAGGTTAACATGGCAGGTTTTCAGACACGAATTAACCAGTATCCGGCCCCCGGCGTCGAAGGGGCCTTTGCTGGCACCAACCCTCACGCGACCTATCAGGCTGGCGAGGGCGCTCTGGTTGCTGGTGAGGACGGCCTGACTGTCGGCCGCTTCGCCTGGGCTGTTGACGGTGTGGCTTCCAATGCCGGTAGCGGTGTTCCGTCTGGCTTTGTCCATCGTGATGGGCAGGCGTCGATCACCATCTGGCTCGGCCAGGCATCCATGCTTATCCAGCCCGGCCGCGAAATCACCCTGATGGTAGCCGGTGACTTCTGGGCCAAAACGTCAACCGCTGCCACCCGCGGGCAGAAGGTTTTTGCATCCCTGACCACCGGTGAGGTGCAAGTAGCCGCAGCCGGCGCAACCGTGGCCGGTTTTATCGAGACCGCATTCTATGCCGCAAGCGATTGTGACGCTGGCGAGCTGGTCAAAATCAGCACCTGGAGCAAGTAATGAACGAATTTCAGCGACACTACGCCGCAGCCAGCGGGAAATATGGCATTGTGCTGCCCGGCGCAAAGGACTACCTGAAGCCGGAGTTTGCGGAGAATTTCGCGCTGGCGATGGATGCCCAGCCGCAAATGGTCACAGCGAATAACGCCGGTATCCCGGCCTACTTCACTAACTACGTCGATCCGGAACTTATCCGCGTTCTCGTAACGCCGATGAAAGCCGCAGAGATTATCGGTGAAGTGAAAAAAGGCGACTGGACGACGCTGACCTCGCAGTTCCCGATCGTCGAGTCGACTGGTGAAACCAGCGCTTACGGCGACTTCAACAACAACGGCATGACGTCAGCCAACGTTAACTGGGTACCGCGCCAGTCATTCCATTATCAGACTCACACTCGATGGGGTGAGCGCGAGCTGGACATGTACGGCGCCGGGCGTATCGGCTATGCCGCCGAGCTTAATGTGGCCTCTGCACTTGTGCTGAACAAGTTCCAGAACAAGTCCTACTTCTACGGCATCGCCGGGCTGGAAAACTACGGTCTGCTCAACGATCCGTCTCTGAGCGCTCCGGTTACTCCGGCGGCGACTGGTTCCGGCGGTAGCGTTACCTGGGCAACGAAAGACGGGCAGGCTGTATATGACGACATTTCCGGTCGCCTCTATAAGCAGCTGGTTTCTCAGACCAAAGGCCTCGTAGAGCGTACCGATCGCATGGTGCTCGGCATGTCGCCGGAAATGGAAGTCAACCTGACCAAGACGAACCAGTACAACGTGAACGTCACCGATCAGCTGAAGAAAAACTTCCCGAACCTGCGTATCGAAACCGCTGTTGAATACAGCACCGACGCAGGTGAGCTTGTGCAGCTGATCGTTGAGCGGCTGGGTGAGCAGGACACCGCTTACGCAGCATTCACGGAGAAGATGCGCGCACACGCTGTCGTGGTGGAAGAGTCTTCCTGGCGGCAGAAAAAATCCGGTGGCACCTGGGGTGCAATCATTCGTCAACCGCTGGGCATTGCCAGCATGATCGGGGTGTAACATGGCCGAAACAGTAACTGTAGGATGCAAACTGCCGAACGGCCTGATCCTGGAGCAGGGCGGGTACAAAGTGGAGCTTAACGGCTCCAACTCCTCTCTCGTTTTCGGCGGCTACGGCCTGACCGAAAACGTGGACAAGGAAGCCTTTGAGGCGTGGCTGGCCGTACATGCTGATCAGCCCTATGTTCGCAAAGAGCTGGTGTTTGCCCAGGCGAAAACCAGCAGCGCCCAGGCGAAAGCGAATGAAAACGCTTCGGAGAAAACCGGTCTGGAAGGTCTGGATCAGAACAACCCGGCCCCGGGCGTTGAGAAGGCGGACAAAAAATAATGGCGATCGTTGTCTTTGATGTTGCCGCATTTCGTGAGCGTTATCCGGAGTTCGATGCCGTAAGTGAAACGCTGCTTAATGCGTACTTCACGGAGGCAACGATTTACCTTGATAACACGGACCGCAGCCTGGTTGCGGATGTTGATGTCCGCGCCGTCTTCTTGAATATGCTGGTTGCTCACATCGCGGCTTTGAATTCAGGCGTAAACGGCGAGAAGGCTTCTGGTCTGGTAGGTCGGGTCGCAAGCGCATCGGAGGGGTCTGTATCGGTTTCGACTGATGCGGGGCCTTCCAGCGCGTCATCGTGGTGGTATCTACAGACGCCATACGGTGCAGCTTACTGGCAAGCTACGGCCCCTTATCGCACTGTGCGATATGTCCCTGGGTCCTCTCCTTCGATGTACCCTGGCCATTATAACCGCCGCTCTTTCATCCCGAGGTAGCTATGGATGGAATGTCAGGCGGCGATAAGCTGATGGAGCACCTGCAGTCGATCGCAAAGGGGCTGTCCTCTGGCGATGATTTGAAGGTGGGGTTCCTTGAGGGGGCTAAGTACCCAGACGGGACGCCGGTAGCACTTGTGGCAGCCACCAACGAATTTGGTGGCACTGTAAAAATCCCGGCGCATACCCGGGATTTGAACTTTTACGTTCGCCGTGACGGTGTTTCGCGCTTCGCAAAGCCATCAAAGGCCAATTTCGCGCAGTCAGTAATGATACCCGAGCATATCGTTACGATCCCATCCCGACCGTACTTCAGGAAGACCATTTCTGAACATGGTCCTGAGTGGGGAGGAGAGCTCGGGAAGCTCATGAAGGCAAACGATTTTGACGCCAGCAAAAGCCTGGCGCTGATGGGTGAGCGGATCAAAGGGCAGATTCAGTCGTCAATCATCGCCTTTTCTGAGCCGCCGAACGCAAAAAGCACGGTCGACAAAAAAGGGTTTAATGACCCATTAATCGACTCGGCCCACATGCTGAACTCGGTCGACTACGAGGTGAAAGAGTGAATCTTCATTCCATAGTGCGAAGCGCCATTAGCGCGGTTAATCCTCGCGTCGAGGCGCAGATTTACCGCTCGATCGGACCAATCAAAAACCCGGATTACTCGACTTCTCCTGGCTTCGCGCCGCCGGTAACGATGATGGTGCAAAAGCAGGCGCTGAGTCAGGCTGATATCAGGCACATGGATAACATGAATATCCAGGGTGTGCTGGTCAGTATCTGGACGGATGGCAACTGGTGCGGGATTAACAGGGATCGGCAGCAGGGCGGCGATAAGTTCGTTATCGGCGATGAAACATGGCTGGTTGTGGATGTTCCTGAAATCTGGCCGGACTGGACGAGGGTTATCGCATGTCAACAATTGACGTAGGCCTGCAGGTCACTGAAAGCGATCTGTTTAAGGCGACTGGCGATTTCCTTTCTGTCCTCTTCCCGGATGCAGAGATCACGCAGACTCAGCAAAATCAGACCCCCATGCCGAAAGGCGGTTTCATTACCATGACTCCGCTTTTTCTGACTGACCTCTCAACCAGTGCTGTCAATTACGAGTATGACGGCGTTAGCGATTACTGGCGGGCAGAACTTCGCCGCGTTGATGAATGGCAATGTCAGCTCGATTTCTACGGAGATCAGGCGCAAAACAATGCCAGCATCTTTTCGCGTATTGCCCGTTCCGAATTCGCATGCACCTGGTTCAGGGAAAACGCGAATGTCCTGGTACCGCTTTATTCCGGCCCCCCGCGGCAAACCTCGATGATCAACGGCGAGAAACAGTGGGAATCCCGCTGGACGCTTGAATTCCACGCAAACCCGCTGATTGTCGTCAGCGTTCCTCAGCAGTTTATGACAGGCGCAGATGTGATATCGCAGCCGGTCGACGTGAGATTTCCTCCGGAGAAATAATAAATGGCAATTTCGCTATCAAAAATCGCCCAGATGCTTCCCGGCGTACTGAAGGCGACAGGGACAGCTATTGATCTCAATGGCCTGTTCCTGACCGACAGCGCATACGCGCCGGTTGGTGCAGTACCCTCATTTTCCAGTGCGGATGAGGTAAAGGCGTACTTCGGCAGCGCGTCGATTGAGTACACCGCCGCGGTGCTGTATTTCGCCGCATTCACCGGTAAAACGCAGATGCCTGGCAAGCTGTATTTTAGCCGATTCAATACCGCAGCAGTGGCGGCATTCCTTCGTTCCGGGTCGCACGCCGCGACCACGCTGGCACAGCTCAAGTTGCTTTCGGGTACGCTGACTCTGACCGTTGACGGCACGGAGGAGACTTCTGCGGCTATCAACCTCAGCGGCGCGACCAGTTTTGATAACGCGGCAGAGCTGATTGAAACCGGCATTGGCTCCTCGGTTGTAGTGACCTGGGATAGCGTTCTGAAGAAATTCATCATCGCCTCTGCCACCACAGGCGTGGATAGCACCATTACCTTTGCCGATGAAGGTACGCTGGCCACAGGCCTTAAACTGACCGAAGCGACCGGCGCGGTGATCTCTCAGGGGGCGGCGCCGGCAGTGGTTGACGATATCTTTACTGCCATTCTGGCCAAAGAGCAGGACTGGGTAACATTCTCCACGACGTTCGCTGTCACCAAAGACCAGGCTAATGCGTTTGCGCTCTGGACAAACAGTCAGAACCACCGCTTTGCCTATGTCCCATGGGACGCATCAGGAACGGCAATCGTGGCGGGAAGCTCGAATGCACTGGTGTATGACATCATCAACACCTACGCCTATAACGATACCTGCCCGGTGTATGGTTACCCGAACCACGCAGCAAACGCGATGGGGTTTGTGGCCGCGCTGAACTTCACGCAGGCCAATGGGCGCTGTTCGCTGAATGGTCGTCAGGTGTCCGGCCTGCTGCCGATGATCAGTAACGATACTGATTACGAGGCGGCCAAGGCCAACGGTTATAACTTCTACGGCAACTATGCCTCGAATGCAGTCGAAACCAACCAGTGGGCGCCCGGCTCTATTACCGGTGATTACGCCTGGCTTGACGCATGGGCTGGTCAGGTATGGGTAAATGCTCAGCTTCAGGCGGCTCTTGTTGCGCTGTTCCAGCAGGCGAGCAATCTGCCGTACGCAACAGCCGGAAAAGCTCGCATTGAGTCGTGCATGAAGCCGACCGTTGAGCAATTCAGGGCGTGGGGTGGCATGACGGCGGGCACCGATCTTGACCAGTCGCAGATCGACCAGATTAACGCCATCGCTGGCGTCGATGTTACGGATTCGCTTCTGGCTGAAGGGTATTACATCTACATCGGCCCGTTCACCCCGGCAATGCGCGCCGCGCGTACCAAGCCAACGGTTTACTTCTGGTACACCGACGGCGGGATCATCCAGGGTATCACCGTTAACAGCACGGAGGTGCAGTAATGGCCGGTCAAAATATTACGTCGGCAGACGCCATCATTGAGCTGGTAATCGCTGAGCTCTACCCGTCAGGGTTTAACCTGGAGCAGTTCGAAGCGCAAAACATCTTCGAAATGGGTGATACCGATATGGCAGAGTACCAGCGTACTGCTGACGGTAAACTGCTGGGCGGTTTTGTTTATGGTGATCTGCCGTGGACATTCCATCTGGCTGCATCCTCACCGTCGATTAAGTACATCGACAACTGGCAAACCACGCAGATGACCACGCGGTCTGTGCTGCGTGTCAATGGTACAGTGATCCTGCCATCGCTGGGTAAAAAGTACATCATGACCAACGGCATCCTGCAGCGCGCGCGCCGTATGCCATCTGCCGGCCGTGTGCTTCAGCCGGTAACTGGGCTTATCCAGTGGGAAACTGTCACCCCGGCAGGCTATTCAGCGTAAACAATCAGCCCGGCCAAGTCCGGGCTTTTTTATATCAGAAATAAACCTCCTGCGCGTCGCAGCGCATTTAACTCCCGAGTCTTTCAGAAAGCTGAGCCTGAGAAATGCCGTATAGGTGCGGACCTTCTCGGGGCGGCATTTCTGTGCGAACAGGCTCATCTTTCTAAAGGAAATACCGCAATGTCATACCCAACAGTTGTTAACGGACTTGATTTCCGTGACCTCATTTTTGTTGCTGACAACGACCCGGTAACTGACTCGTTTATGGTGGCGAAGGCATTTGGAAAGTTGCCTAAAAACGTAATTCGCGACATTGAGCGAACTATCGAGTCCTGCCCGCCGGAGTTCGATACAAAACTCAATTTTGAGCTTTGCTATAAAAACAATGAGTTGCAGAACGGTAAGCCGCAGAAGTTCTATCGGCTCCGTAAAGATGGATTGATGCTTCTGGTTATGTCCTACACCAAAAAAGAGGCGATGCGTATCAAGATCGCCTACATCAACGCCTTCAACTGGATGTACGCGATGCTTCAGGTTGGGCGGCGCCAGTTTGAAGAAGAGCGTAACGCCGTCATGCTGGAGTTCCTGAAAGAGAAGGATGTTGCCAGTATGTCTGGTCGCCTGTTACGCCGGTGGGGGAAAGAGAAGAAGCCCCAGCTACTTTCACGCATTGAGCAACTGGACAAGCAAGGCCAGTTGGCATTGCCCGGTTTTCCTGGTGCGCTTACCGAATCATGAAAACCACAAATTCGTGGTTTTTGAATGGCCCACTACGGTGGGCTTTTTTATTGCCAGATCACTCATTCAGGAAACAAAAATGGCTCGTAAAAGCATCGTATTCACGGTTGAAGCAGATAACCGTGACAAGGGTAAGCAGTTCAAAATCACCGAAATGCCGGCGAGAAAGGCCGAAGAGTGGGCGATCCGTCTGGCGTGTGCCGTGATTGGCGCCGGCGTTACCGTTCCCGACAATATGATGATGGCCATCGGTGCTGCGGTGGCGCCGGCCCCAGCCGAGGATAACGCAGAAGCTCGCGAGCTGTACGAAAGCGTGATGGCCAGCGGTATGGCCGGACTCGCTCAGTGGGGTATCACTTCACTGGCTAAAGTTCCGTTCGCACAGTCTAAGCCTCTGCTTGATGAGTTGCTTGGCTGCGTGAAATTCCTCGGGGGTAACGGTATCGAGACAGCGCTTGTTGACGAAGGGCAGATCGAAGAAATTAGCACCTGGTCGCGCCTGAAAATCGAAGCCTTCAAACTCCATATCGCTTTTGTAGCAGCCACCGCAAGTTAGAAATCCCCTTATCCGTTCCTGAAGATTCAGATCGCGGCTTTATACAGTATGCGAATGTACCGCGCACCATCGCCGCGGTGATCTCCGGGAAAATGGCGACACTCCACGAACTGGACACCTTATACAGCGTCCAGGATATGTGGTGGCTGATTGAAATAATGACCGTGGATAACACCAACAGAGCCATAGCGGAGAGTGATCATGGCAGCAACGGTAATTGACGCCCTCCTGATTACGCTGGGCCTTGATACGTCTGACTTCCGTAAGGGGCAGAAAGACGTTAGCGACGACCTCAAGAAGCAGCGTGAGGATGCGAAAAAAACTGCCAAGGAAATGGCGGAGCAGGGCAAGAAAGCCGCTTCGTTCTTCAGCAGCATAAAGACGGAATTGCTGGCACTGACTGGCGTTACCGTCACTGCCGGCGGCCTGATGAGCCTTGTTAAAAATACCACGTCTAGCCTGATGGACCTTTCCATTCAGTCAAAGGCTCTTGGCATGACAGCCAGGGAACTAGATGGTTTCGGAAAGGCTGCAGAATCAGCCGGAAGCTCTTTTGAGAGGATAACGGCCGCCTTGCAGGGTTTTCAGGCTGCAAAGCAAGGCTCTCTATTTGGGGATACCAGCAGCCCGATCTTTAGCGGCATGCGAATGCTTACGGCGTTAACTGGCGATACTTTTGACGTCTATTCAAAGGATGCCAAGTCACTCGCAAGGTCTTATCTGGAGTCACTCAGGAAAGTCAAAGACCCAAACATTCGGCGCCAGATTGGTGCTATGGGTGGGTTCGATGATGCGACCATTCAGCGAAACCAGGAGGGTAGATTTCTTCCGGATGTTGACCGCTTAACAAAAAGCTCTGGAATAACTGACGCCTCTGTTAAGGGGGCGAAAGAGTTTACAGAAGCATGGGTGGTGCTCAACCAGAACCTCGAAACCACTAAAAACCAGTTTTACACGTTCCTTATTCCGTATGTGCGTGAGTTTAATGGCGTTCTTCTTCAGTTATCAAACTGGATGAAATCTCATCCAGATGAGATGAGACAAAAGGTCGAGTCCTTCTTTGGCGCCATTGAGAGCGGAGCTAAGGTGGCAGATAACGCTGCGAGATCTGTTGGTGGTTGGGAAAACGCGATCAAGCTACTCATCGGCTTAAAGGTTGCGACATGGGTGATGGGAATCACAAAGGCTTTTACTGGATTGTTCGCCCTCACACCACCTGCGTGGTTTGTCGCTGCCAGTGCTGTGGGTGTAGGGGCTTATCAGAACATATCCAATGCCGCAACCAAAGCAGACCATACTGATTCTCTTTGGGAATCAATAAAACAGCGCTGGTCTGCAGGTGGTTGGTATAACAATCAGCAAAATATACAAGCTCTATCACCGGAGCAAAGAAAGAAAGATCAGGATGAGCGCTCATTCTGGGAATCAACTAAAAATCTTCTTTCACAGGCTGTGAATGCATTAATTTCTCCGGCTGGGGCAGCATCCATGCAGCCAAATATTGTTGGCGGCTACCAGCCAAATGTCCCGCTTAACGCGCAGGCCGCTCGCCTTGGCACCAAAGGAAAGGCATTTCTTCAGGCAATGGCTGGCGAATTCGGGGCGCTGGAAGGTAAATATGGACTTCCGGCCGGACTGCTGTCTTCGGTAGCTGCTACTGAATCAGGTGGGGACCCGTTCGCAGTATCCCCCAAAGGGGCGAAAGGCCCATTCCAGTTTATGGATGGAACTGCCAGAGACTTGGGTTTGAAGGGGATGGACGTTTATGACCCCCATAAGTCAGCTGATGCCGCTGCAAGATACCTGCGCTATCTGCTGGATGCTACTGGTGGCGATCTGGAAAAAACTCTTGCCTCCTATAACTGGGGGCTCGGAAACGTCCAGAAGAAAGGCATGGATAACCTGCCGTCGGAAACTCGCAATTACGTCCCCAAAGTCATGGCCGGAATGCGCCCCGGCGCCGGGATGGCCGTAGACCGCGCGATGCCGGGTCAGGCTGGCGGTGTTTATAACTTTTATGGCACCAAAATCACCACTCAGGCCCAGAACGTGGAACAGCTTACCAGCGACATCAAAAAGCACGGCGACAACCGCGTCATGCTAATGGCTGGCTACTCAGGACAATAACTCATGTCGTTTTCTCTGAATGTCTCGACAGTGCTATCCGCCATTCAGGGAGGAAGCCTGTTATCCGTCCTTAACAGCGCCCTGTCGCCAACCTACCGGATCACCTATAACACCGTTGACAAGTCGCTTTTGACGGCTGCAGCCGGGCAGGAGGTTTTCGCTCCTTCCGGCTGGGTTAGCGTTGATCGCTACGGTGATGCTAACGTGACGAAGGGGCCGGTTGAAAATGGGCAGTATACTTCGTACAACAAGGTCCGGCAGCCATCGGAATTAAGGGTGATCCTGGCACTTGAGGGATGGACTGCATATACAGGTGCGCTTCCAAACCTGACAAACTTATCTCTTCTTAGCCGAAGTAATTTCATTCAGAAGCTGGATGAGATGAAAAACACGGCCAGCACCTACAACATCGAGACGCCTGACACGGTGTATTACAGCTACGATCTTACCCACTTCGATTACTTTGTGGGTTCGTATCGCGGGCAGACGTTGTTGATGGCGAACTGCACCTTCGAAGAGATAATGGATAGCGGTGAAGTAATTATCGCTAACGGGGTTTCCGGTAAGGTTCCGACAGATAACGACAAAACAAACAATAAGGGCGCTGCAAAAACAGAGGTAATCACTGCTTCAACTAAAGAAGTAACGCTTACTGACGCAAAAAACGCGTGGACAAGCGGGAATACATCGCTATCAAGCGCCCTTGATCTTACCGGGAGTGCCATAGTTTCAGGTGTCAATTCTGCGGCCAAATCGGTATCTCAAGTATGGGATAACTCATCAACAGCGGTCGCAAAACAGATCAAAAGCACGGTGGCTGATTTTCTTAAAAATAAGGTGATGTGACATGCAGGAAATTAGCTTATCACCGTCACTATCTCAAAAGGTCTATGTCACGCTTGGTGGCCAGAACTGCGCAATAAAGCTTCATCAGCGCTCAACTGGATTCTACATAGACCTGTACGTTGATGACACTGCAATTATGCAGGGTGTTCTCTGCCTTAACTGTATATACCTTGTCAGATATAAGTATCTTGGATTTAATGGCGATCTCATTTTTGTAGACACAAAAGGGGATTCGAATCCGGTTTATGACGAAATAGGAACACGCTTCAAACTTTACTATGCGACGAGTGATGAGGTGGGCCGATGAGTTACAAGGAAAGAGAGATAACGGTTGAGTTTACTCTGGCCAATGGCACCTTTGACGGTAAAAAAGGTAACACGCTCATAGCCGAAAATTTCAAGTGCGAGCTTTCTGTTTCGGCTTATGGGGGGGCTACCGGGACGATGATGGAGCTTAGCCTATGGGGCTTATCCCTTGATAACATGGCTAAATTGACCACCAACTCCGAGAAATTCTTCGGTGAGCAGCAAAACGCCATACGGGTTTTTACTGGAGATGTTTGCGTGTTTATGGGCACGATAATATCTGCCAGGGTAAATCTGAATCAGATGCCTGATGCTCCGATTGAAATAACGGCCTCAGCTATTGGAAAGGAAAAGCTTGTCGTATGCGAGCCAACTTCAATTGAAGGTGAAGCTTCTGTCTCTGATATGATAAAAGCACTGGCCTCTAAGGTGGATTTGAAGTTCGTAAACGTTGATGTTAAATCGGTGCATAGCAACCCCTATTATGAGGGAAATGCTATTGAGCAAATTCAGAAAATTGCGGCCGACCATAATATCATCGCAGATATAGACTTTGGGACGGTTACAATCTACACAGGGAAAAGCCCTATTGACTCTGTAGTTCCATTTATATCCCCAGAGAATGGATTAATTGGCTACCCTATTTTTTATGATATTGGTATAAATTTTCGCTGCATTTATTCACCATCAATAAAGCTGGCTCGAAAAATAAAACTGGAAACCTCTCTCCCTCATGCAAGCGGGGATTGGATAGTCCAGTATGGAACCACTCATTACTTGTCATGCAGGGTCCCCGGTGGTCTGTGGGAAACGTTCGTTGTAGCTTATCCGGGATTTGTATTTGGAGTATGAAATGCTTACCAAGCAAAAGCCTAGTGACATGTCGTGCCAGGGGAACGCTGTTCTTTCGCTTATAGCCGGAGCCATAAAGGGCTGCGTATTTGCCGATATCGTTTTAGTCAAAAAAGTGAATGGGAAGACCCTTACCGTTTTTCCTCTGGTTACTGGAACAAACGCTTCTGGCGGATCAATTGAAAACCAGGATGTTTACAATGTTCCATTCATTCAGTACCAGGCTGGAAATAGTTCGGTAAAAATGACGCCCAGAGTAGGTGATATTGGCTTGGTGATTGCCTGTGATAAAGACATCACAAATGTGAAAAAAACTAAAGGCGGAGGCCCTCCACCAACTCAGCGGCGCCACTCTTACTCGGATGCTGTTTACATCACGGCTATAGCCAGTTTGAACGATGAACCCACGGAGTTTGCTGAGTTTACAGGCAGCGGCATAAACATACAGAGCCCTGGAGTGGTTAACATAAACGGCCTGAAAGTCCATCCGAACGGACAGCTTGAGCTTGTCGACGGTTCCATCGTTGATGGTCATACTCATGGTGGAGTAGTATCAGGAGGAAGCCGAACCGATCCTCTGGAGCCGTGATGATGATTAAACATTCCTTGCTATTCTCAATTCTGCTAATAACCACCACTCTTTCATATGCAGAGACGCTTGATGATTTTTTCAATAAAAATAAAGATCTAAACAATGATATTGAGATTAGATTAGCTATAAAAGAGAAAGCCTCTCAACTTGCTTTGTCAGAAGCATATGATGAGGGAGCAAATGACCTCTCTGCCAGGAGTGGCAGGCTGATGCGGGAGGATGGTGGTAGTTATGCTAGATATGCGGTCAAAACTCTTGTTGATGCTTGCAATAACATTGGCCCGTATCAAAGCATGCTTGATGATCAGGCGTGCAAAAGGCTAGAAGGTAAGGTTGCTGGCATTAAATAATGAAAGCCCACCATTGTGTGGGCTTCTTCTTAGCCGAATCTGTCTTTAAAGCTGATGTCGCTTTTTCTTTTTTTCATTTTGCTATTGCAGTTCGGACAAAGGTGTTGATTTTTGCCGTCGATCTTCCAGGTGTAGTAGTTCCGCTTAAACCCTATGCCGCATACATCGCAACGCCTTGGTTTGAAAAGGTTAACGAGAAATACTATTACGATTACACCAATAATCCATTCCATCATGTTCTCCAGAGGTTTTGCTATTTATCGTTGTCAAGATAACCCATGCGCTTCCCAAGGATTGCAGCAAGCCTTCTGTTATGTTCCTCTCCCTCGCGAAGAATTGCAGCGGTAAAGGGATCTCTTTTCTCAAGCTCAGAGAGAAACGCAGCTTTTTCCTCTGGCGTGGATTTTGAATCCAGAGCCGCCTGGGTTGAGTCAAAATCGACAATGTCGGTTTCAGCTATCAGCTTTTCTGTCTCCAGCGCATCCTGAAGGATCTGGACAATCTCAGAGTTCATAGACCTGCCGTTCCGCTTAGCGCGATCGGCTATGGCATCGCGCATGCCAACAGGCAACCTTACATTAAACCTGTCCATTTCTTGGCTAGGGAATTTGCTCATAAGTCCTCAAAGTTTCAATTTCGACGACAAACAATAGCACCAACTTGACATTGTTTTAAATGGTGCTAAATTGGTTCTAGTTCCAAATTGGTTTGGTGCTAAAACGGAGGAGAATATGAAAGACCTGTTACATAGCCAGCGCGTGATCGAGCAGTTCTCACTGAGACTGCCGGAAAGAGTCAAGAAAGCAGTTCAGGAAAAAGCAGAAGAAGAGGGGTTGTCATTGAATGCAGCGATCGTTCAGCGGTTGGTTTGGAGCTTAAAAAACGATGAGAAAATGTTCGGCGCCTAAAAACGACGAAACCCCAGTCGCGCCAACGACTGAGGTTTCTAAATTACCAGTTAACTACGAGAAAACTGACATGACTAGTTTAGCAATTGCAGATCGTACAATCAACGTGCCTTTCTACGGCAACTCTCTTTTTGTAGTTGAGCATAACGGCGAGGCCTACACGCCGATGAAACCGATTGTTGAGGGGATGGGGCTGGACTGGAAATCTCAGCACAAAAAGATTTCTCAGCGCTTTTACAAAGGTATGGTGGAAATCACCATACCCTCAGTTGGTGGTATTCAGTCAATGATTTGCCTCGCCCTGCGCAAGCTGGCAGCCTGGCTGAACAGCATCAGTCCCAACAAAGTTCGTCCTGAAATTCGCGATAACGTCATTCGCTACCAGGAAGAGTGCGACGACGTTCTTTACGAGTACTGGACTAAAGGCGAGGTTAAGAACCCGCGCAAGGCTAAAAAGTCACTACCCGGCAAAATCACCCCTGAGCAGCAGGAAGCCATTAAGCAACTGGTAATGACTCGCGGCAAGGCGCTGCCGAAAGAGAATCAGGCCAAAGCGATGATCACCATGTGGTCTTCACTGAAATCTCACTTTGGTTGCAGTTACAAAGAAATCAGCGACGACCAGTTTACCGAGGCCCTTTCTATCGCTGCGCGCGTACCTCTTGAGGGGGAATTCCTTGGCAAGCAGGAAACACTGCCAGAGCCGAAGTTTGACGTAAACATTCCGCTTCAATGGTGGATCGATAACAACCCGTTGGTTCGCAGTGGCAACCTGTCATTTGGGAAGTCTCTAACAGCCCCGTCCTTTGACGTGACGATGGAGATGCTTTGTGGTGACAACTCGACATCTGCAGCTATTCGCCTGATTAACGTTCTGGAAGAGGCCGGCTTTGATGTGTCGGCGCCGAAGGCTGAAATTGTGGCGATGCGCAAACATCTGGGTAATGTCGAGTACGGTATGAAGGCTATCGCAGATGCTTGCCGCCGGGCGAAGAATAAAACCATCTCGTTCCGCGGCGGAAAGGCTGAATATCTGATTGGTTAACTAACTACGAAATTTTCGTAGACATCATAAACCTCGCTTCGGCGGGGTTTTTTTATGGGCGAAATCCATGAAAACAATATCTCTCAAACTCGACCCCGATACCTGGGATCTTGTCCTTGATGAGCTGGGTAATATCGCCACGGTTGAAAATCCCTACGCCTGCGCTCAGGACGTAGCGACGGCATGCCTGGCTATACGCGGCGAGTGCATTTATGAAAAAGACACCGGCGTTAATTACAAAGAGCTTCTGAACGTTAAGGCCAGCACCGGCGCCATGGCGGCCGCGCTTCAGGTTGAAGCGTTGCGGATGAGCTATATCGCGCGCGCTGAGCCGACGCTGATTAACAACCGCGATACGCGCCGCACTACCGGCGTTATTGCGATCGTGGATACCAACGGCCTGGATTCCAGCGTCACCCTGTGAGGAAAAAATGACGACAATCTCTACGGCGGTACCGGCCGTGACCTTTTCTACCACTGGCCTTGATGTTCCAGATGAGGGAGACATTCTTGCCGGGCGTATAGCAGATATTGGTTCTGCATTCGGGACGGCGATGAGCACGAACCTCAAGACGCCGCAGGGGCAACTGGCTGTCACTGATACTGCAATCATCGCCGACAAGAACGATCAGCTTCTGGCTATCGTCAACAACATGAACCCGGACTTTTCCTCCGGCAGATTTCAGGATGGCATCGGCAGGATTTACTTCCTCGATCGCATTGCTGCTGCGGGTACGGTTGTAACGGCCACATGCTCCGGCGTACCGGGGACGGTGATCCCGGCGCAGTCCTATGCAACCGACGATAACGGTTATATGTACGTGTCCCTGGCGGCCGGAACGATAGGCGCCGACGGGACGGTAAAGATCGAGTTCCAGAACCTGACTACCGGGCCGATAGCTTGTCCCATCGGCACCCTGACAAACATCTATGTCGCGGTAAGTGGCTGGTCGAGTATCACCAACGAGACCGCGGGTGTACCGGGCTCGAATGTTGAAGGGCGATCTGCATTTGAGTATCGCCGTCGCCAGTCAGTGGCACGTAACGCCTTTAACACAGCAGCGGCTGTGCGGGCTGCTGTCCTGGAAGTCGACGGGGTGCTTGATGTTTATGTGATCGACAACAAAGAGCCCACTTCCGTCGACAAAGGTTCCACGAATTACACGCTGCTGGCCAGCTCGATTTATATCGGGGTTTATGGCGGGGCAGTGGCAGACATTGCAGCGGCCATCAATAAAAAACTTCCCCCGGGCATCGTTATGAACGGTGACACCACCGGGACCGTGCAGGATACCGAAAATTATGACGCCCCTTATCCGGAGTACACCTACAGGTGGAAAACTCTGGACGCGGTGAGTGTTCATATCAAGGTGGAATACGAGGCAAATGATGGCCTTCCGTCAGATATCAACGCGCAGATCAGAACGGTCGTCCTGAATGCCTTTACCGGCGCAGATGGCGGCACCCGGGCGCGTGCCGGCGCGCGAATTTATGGCAGCCGGTATATCGGACCCATTCAGGCGCTTGATGCACAGAACATGAACGTTCTTTCGGTCCAGATCTCTCTGGACGGAACCACCTGGTCTAGTGCGCTGACTATGGGGATAGATCAGGAACCGACCCTCGATACGACAAACATCATAACGGAGGCGGTAAGTGAATAATGTCGACTGGACGATCTACGCGCAGTACGTGAACTCAACCAGCCTGCGGTCACTGATTGATACCTTTAACGCTTCTGTAGCGCCAGAGGACTGGATAGACACGTTCTATGACCTCGTTTTCAACATCGAGACCTGTGGTGATTACGGGCTGATGTGCTGGGGTAAGATCGTTGATGTAGAGCGTTTGCTGACTGTGACGCCATCCCAGCAGTTTCTGGGGTTTGGCGAAGCGACCAGCACCCCGGCAGAACTCACCGACCCGCAACCCTTTAACCAGGCGCCTTTCTATACCGGCGTGCAGGACACGAACACTGTGGTCCTGACCAATGATGCATACCGCAAGCTGATCATGTGCAAAGCGATGGCGAACATCAGCGACTGCACCGTTCCGGTCATGAATCGCATGCTGATGTACATGTTCGGCGCCAGCGGGCGGGCTTACGTGCGTGACGATGGCAACCATGTCATGAGCTACGTATTTGAGTTCCAGCTTTCCGATTCGGAGCTGGCCATAGTGCAAAGCTCCGGCGCGCTTCCTTCCCCTTCAGGGGTAAAAGTTAACATCGTTCAGGAGGTCTGAATTGAATAATTCAGCCATACCGTCACGTCTGACGGTTGTATTTTCTGCGAGCGGCGACAAAAACACGATCCCGGTCAATTCCACCTCTGAAACGCTGGCTGACGGCCTGGCGGCGATGGATTCCGGTTTCCCGCCGCTGACCCGTATTGCTCTTTCTGCCGGCGGTAAGCCGCCAAGAGGTCAGGACTTTAACGGAATTTTTAATGACGTTTACACGCGCCTGCAATGGTCGGATGCCGGGATGGGATATCCCTTTAACGCGGATTTCAGAACGGCCATTTCAGGCTATCCGAAAGGCGCATTAATTCCATCATCAGACTACTCAGGGCAATGGCTGAATCTAAATAATGCTAATAACCTTAACCCTGAATCTCCTTATGGAGAACCCACTGGGTGGGTCCCTCAACATGCTTACGGAATTACATCAATTACCGGCCTTTCATCTTCTAATATCACACTGTCTTCACTGCAGGCTGCAAAGGAAAGAATATTTCTAAATGGAGCATTAACGGCAAATATAAATATAATTTTTCCATCCTGGATAAAAGAATGGGTTATTCATAATAACTGCACCGGAAATTTTACCGTTACCTGCAGAACAAGTTCAGGAAATGGAGTGGTAGTTACTCCAGGTACCGTTTCACGCATATTTTGCGACGGAATAAATATAATTGATGAAGCCTACATCCCTGGCCAACCCGGAGACATAAAATATACTGCCAGAAGCACAGCCCCTACCGGCTGGCTAAAAGCAAACGGAGATGCTGTTTCTCGAACTACATATGCAGCATTGTTCGCTGCTATTGGCACTACTTTCGGTGCGGGCGATGGTTCGACGACGTTCAACCTTCCAGATCTGCGCGGCGAGTTCATTCGCGGATGGGATGACGGGCGCGGAGTTGACCCGCAACGAGATTTAGGATCGTGGCAGAGGTCAACAAGTATTTCCCCATACGTTGGCGGCGTGAATGGTGAATTAATCACCGGTGTATTCGATGATGACGGGCGAAGCACCTACCAACCAACTTATTTGAGATACAAAATAACGGAGGGAGCCGTAAGCGGTTCACCACTGCAGACAGTAAGGCCGCGAAACGTAGCGCTGCTGGCGTGCATTAAATACTAACTCGCAATAATTCAATTAATAAGTTCAGGATTAGGCATGGCAACTACCGACACACAGCAAACGGCGCAGTTCGCGGCAGAGGCAGCCGTGAGTGCCGCAGAGGCAAAACAGTACCTTATCGAGGTCCAGCAGGGCTATCAGGATATTAGCGCCACCACTCAGGAAGCGATTAATGCAGCCACAGCGGCAGAGGCGGCGAAGAGCGCCGCAGAAACTGCTGAGCAAAATTCATCTACTTCGGCCGCAGCCTCATCCGAATCGGCAACTGCAGCCGCAGGTTCAGCAGCACAGGCTGAAGAGTATGCAGATAACGCTTCTGACTACGCACAGAATAAGTTCACGTTCTATAAGACTGCCAGCGATCCAGATGGCACTATTGCAGGGCTGGCAGCAACGACCGACGGCCAGTCGTTCTGGGTAGCCCAGGGCCCAGATGCACTTTCCGCTGCATGGCAGTATCAAAACAAAGCAGGCGTGGCCGTATTGCAGGCGAAGCAGCCAGGCACCTCGGCTATAACCGGGACAATCCGCGAATTTCCTACTCTAGCGGCTGCGCAGGCGGATGCAGACGCTGGAAATATTCCGGTGGGGTCAACAGCGTATTACCGCAGCTCTGATGACAGCGCTCTTGCGGTTGAGGTTATTAACAACGCCGGGACGCTGCAGCCTACCGGGCGGAAAATGCCGTCACAGAATTCAGTTAACCAGGCACTGATTGCGGCTGGGCAGGTGGCAACCGCTTCCTCTGTCCGTGATAACCAGTTACACGGCATGAGTATGCAGGACCGTCGCACGCTAGCCGCTGATTTCACGCAGTATCTGGCCGTATTCTCTGCCGGTGGCTCATCTGCTCTGAGTGGGTCTGGAACCTACGCTGAGCGCACGTTGATATCAATCGCGTCATTTTCTACTTCGTTTGCGACAGCACCCTGCATAATGACTATTACCGGTGCAGGCAGAACGCTGTTTAAGCGAGGCTTTTTCAGCGGCGAATCCCTGTCAGACGGCGTGTTAACTACCCCATATTTTGACGTGTCGATGCGTCAATTTACAGTTGATAGTGTTTCTGCAAGCGAAGTTAATACGTGGGTGCTAAAAGGCTCGATTAAACTGCCGAAATCTTATTCTTCGTCAGAAGGGCGCGTGCTGCGTGACCGCGAAAACTCTATTGCTATCGGTGTGTCGTCATCGGTATACACCTATACGGGTGACACGCTGGCATTTGACGCGGCTAATGCGCTCCTGTATGTCGCTGTCTCACGTTCGGCGATGACCTCAGCGGGGTATGATGACACCACAGATGGTGCGCAGAATTATTTCTGGGACACGTACGGTGGACTGATACTCAGCCAGCAGTCTACTGAATCGCAGACGCTACCGGAATACACCCTCTTTTTCTCTGAGGCGGGAGAGGTTTCTGTCATCACAGACCAGAACTGCACGGCGACTATTCAGGTGACAAAAAAACTGTCTCTTGACGTGGGGAAAATGCAGTCAGACGCCAATGCCGTGAATATTGCTGCAAATGCCCAGGCGTATGCCGCTGACAGATTGCGTGAACTCAATCTCGAATTGCAGGATTACCAGACTAATATCGGTTCAGTGGGTAACTTTGGGTCACAGGTGTCTTATAGCGCCACGATGAACGGCGGCAGTATTTTCACGCTGAATAAGTTGTCACTTTCCACTAACGTACGTCGCCTGGTCATGACGATGACCGACGGACTTGGTACTTCACAGAGCATAACTCTGCTGGAAGGCGAATCTACCGCTGGCGCCGTCCTGACAACGCCGTATGTCGATTTTGTGTTTCAGCCGTTAACACTCAACACACTGAGTATTAATACCGAAACAGGCCGTTCTACGTTCAAAATCCCCACAACACTTCCCGGGGCGCTTCCTGCTGACACAAAGCGGATCATCCGGGACAGGGCGGGGTATTTCGACGCGTACCAGCCGTCAACAATTTTTACCGGTACCACGCGAGGTATCACGTATGAATCGGCCACAGGCAGCCTGATTGTTGCCCTGATGAATGCGGACGTCACGGCAGCAGGCTATGCGCTGACCACCGCAGGGGTTATTCAATATGTGGTGGATAAGCTGGCGGGGTACGTGTTCAGTCAGGTCACATCTGTATCTGCAACAAAAACCTTCTGCAACATTTTTAAACTCGCCGGTGGTGCCGTCACCCTGACGACTGACGGGAACGCAACATTAACCGGCACATTCAACGGGCCAAAAATGACGACTGACGATTTAACGACATATCGACGCTATGAAGTTGTAGCGAATAACACGACTGATTACGCGAGCGGGAACCGTCCTGTAGTGATTAAATGCAAATTCCAGGCGGGTGAAGTACCTGACGATCGCTGTATTGTAGTGACAGATACGGATGGCACAGTGTACCCCGCGCAGTGGGCTGGCGAGGAGGACTTTAACCCCCGCCGCGGACGAAACCTGAGCTACTGGGCCGATGGCTCGCTGCGAAGCGGTGATTTGCTGATTATTGATGATATTCCGGCTAACTCGTCCAAAAAATATCTGCTGAAGGCTTATCCGACTCAACAGGACGCGTCTTCCTACCGCCGAACTAACCGGGAAACTGCAACCAGTCTTTTAGTGACAGCAGATGATGGCACTGAAGTGAGATTTGACAGCGTTGTCGGCTGGCTCCCGTACAAACTGACACGGGATGGCAGCAACTACACCAATATCTGTCAGCAACTGTATATCTCCTGCACAGGGACCGCCTGGTCTATCGTCGCAGCGAATTACACTGATTATTCGTATAAAATTATCAGTGACGGTCCTGTGTTTACTGAAATTGAGACGTCATTTATTAATGGGGTAATATCAGGGAATGTGCCCATCGCCGCCGGGGTGCTGAAACACAAATATCGCACGCGGGTATTTAAAAACGGTTATGTGCAAATTCACTCTGTGGCCCGACTTCAGTCAGAACTGGCTGAAAATGCACTTTTCGGCTGCATGACAAGAATGCAGCTAAATACGTCAGCGACCAAGTCGTATCGCACCGAATATAACGCTATCTGGACTGATAACTCAGTTCAGCGCTCAATTTCGATACTGAATTCGGGCGGTGACGTTCGTCGCGATGCCGCCGAGATTTCAACACTCGGAAACCGCCCCCCAGTTGCAGGAATGACGATTAACTCCAGTTATGTCAGATTTGACGGTGGGTGGGTGGCCGGGTCGACATACGGAGCAACAACCACAACGCTTGGCGCTCCGGCGGGCTGGGCCTGGCCCGTGGTCTTTGCAGTCAATCTGAATGAGGGCATTTCAGACACGACAGCCCTGTCCAACGTTGAGCTAAATCCGGTGGTTGGGTTTGCCTCCCGCGACTCAATTTACCCGCGATTCAGGCAGGCGAAACTGATGAGTCGTCTGGGGGATACTATCAGCGGTATTGCGGCATGGAATGCGCTGGATGCGACAAGTACCGACAACGGCGGCGGGATGTTCAACACCATTGCCGGCGATATTGTGCGCATGCTGCATCTGAAAATCGGCTCGTTTGAGACGGTGTATGCGAAGTTCTCCGCGTGGGCGACAACGTGGTACGGAAGTATCGGCAACATTCACCTCGGAAACGCAGCTGATTCCAAGTCGCTGCAGTTTGCCTCCCGCCTGGTACTCCCTCCGCTGTGGTGGCTCTATAAGCTCGCGGTGCTGAATGGTGACACGGAAAAACAAACCGAACTGAAAGTGGCCATCGGCAATCTGGCGGCGGATTGCTATTCGGCATTCGGTACGGTCGGTTCGGCAAACAGCAACTTCTATGCTGCTGCGTTCCGTTCATGGGCGATGGCGTATGCTGCGGGTCTGGATACCTCCGGGAGCTACGCTACGGCGATGACGATGGTTGACGGTCAGTTTTCATCCAGTACGTATTTTGCCGGGGTGAAAAACATTATTACCGATAACGTCACTGAGAATGTTCCGAAGCGTCGCTATCTGCATTATCAGATGTATGCCTGGAACAACTACCTGATCGGATGCAAAGCAGCGGGACGGGCATCGGTCCTTAACATGGAAACCTATGCGTTAAATGCTGTATCGGGTTACGGTGGGCTGAAGGAAGTGGACTACTGCATAGCCGAATCGCGTCGCGGGCAGCCGACAACGGTTGGATTCATGCTGTACCCTCTCCTGCATTCTGGTGATAACTCCTGCCTCGAAGCAGCTGAGCGCCTGATGGATGCGTTTGATGAGTATGGTGGTTCGAATACCGACGGGCAGATCAAGCTGTGGGATCTGGATTTTTATTCGGTGATATCCACGACTTTCTCAGAGTATACGTTTGCCTGCAATATTATGGCCGACGCATGGATGCAATACTGGCTGGATAACAACCAGTAGCACTGACGCCATGGAAGGCAAAAATGCTTGAATGATCTCGCGACGATAAGCCCTGGACGATGTTACTGTCATCGGCGTCGTGACGTTTACTATCTGCGATGTGCGCCAGGACAATGCGGTTGTTTAGTTGCTGTCGATGAATGGAAGAGCTAGTGGTTTCTGTGTCGTAGATGTGGCGTGACAGGAATGCACGATAAAGACATGGATGTATTCAAACGACACGAAACGACACAAAACCGGATGCGAACGCGGAAAAAATGTGTGATTACAGTGTGTTATTTAACGCTCTACTTTCTTCTAAGCCGTAGGTCACAGGTTCGAATCCTGTAGGGCGTGCCATTTAATAATCAATCACTTATCAACTTCCTCCAGTCGCTGATTTTTCCTTGTGGGACATATTTGGGACATCTTCTGCAAAAATTTGCAAAAATTGAGTCAATTTGACGTGCGTGCTCAGTTAAATGGTTAGGTGCCAGGTGAGCATATCGACGGACCATTTCGATGATTCTAATGTCTTGTAGTATCTGTCGGACGATGGCCAGTCAGAGTACAGCATTACTGCTCTGTAATATCGAACAGAATGGTTAATGCTGGTTATAGCTGAGTGCAGAATAAGCGCTCTGCAGGAATGTGAAAATATGTTGCCGGTAACAGGCTAATAGTCATTATAGCTTTAGGTTCTGTCTGACTGGGTTAAATATCGCATTTTAAGCTGGCGTGAAGTACAGTTGTTATAGATCAATATTGAACACTATTTGAAAGCATACCCTCGATGTTCATCCACTGCCTGGAAAGATCCGAATGAACATCAAATTCGTCGCCATCTCCGTATTCGCTGTTGTTTGCGTCTTTGCATCAGATATTTCCATCGCCAAATCGAATTCCTTAAGCGATGATCAGGTCAGTCAAAGGATTATTGATGATTCTGTCGCATCCTACCCCGGTACTTGTGCCTGTCCCTTCAATACCGCCCGGAACGGCAGCTCGTGCGGTGGCCGCAGTGCCTGGAGCAAAGCTGGTGGGTACTCACCTATTTGCTACAAGAAAGAGGTAACAAAGGAGATGGTTAAGGCGTGGCGACAAGAGAATCAATGATAACGATCAATATCTGAACCAGGTGATTACTTACACTGGAATAGTAGTTTAAATAATATTAAATGATTATTTCGAATACTGCAGCCCATTTGCAGTAAGCACTGTTCTGGTAGAGGCGGCAGAGGCCACGGCGTATATCTTTTTACCTTGTGATATTTGAACCCAGCAAATCTATTTCCCCTGCCTGATAGACTTAGTGTCACCGTATCCTGTTACTAAGAGCACGGGGCTACCTACTCATAAGACACTTCCTCTTCTTACGAGGAAACCGGTTCAGCGTGTTGTGTGTGGAGACAGTACCCATCAACTCAAACTGATAACAAAAAGTTTAATTTTTTTCCCCGCCGCGCTGACTATAGTTAGGGCACTTTCACTTGCCCAATAAGGTCACGATTATGAAATTAGTTATCGCCTCCGTAATTTCTCTGCTCAGCTTCAGCGCGCTGGCGGCGCCAGAGGGGACGCTCAGCGTACACATTCTTAATCAGCAAACCGGGCTCCCTTCACCGGGGGTGCAGATTGAGCTGGATAAACAGCAGGGGGAGAGCTGGCAGCATATCGCCACCGGTAAAACGGATGCCGATGGGCGGATTAAATCGCTCTATCCGCAGGCGGAGAATATGGAGCCGGGGGTGTATAAAGTGACGTTTAAAACCGGTGACTATTTTAAAAGCCAAAATATGAATACGTTCTTCCCGGTGATTCCGGTTATTTTCAATGTCACAAAGCAAAATCAAAAACTGCATATCCCGCTGCTGCTCAGTCAGTACGGATACTCTACCTACCGCGGCAGCTGATGACCCAAGCCGCTATCCAGCCAACGCCTGCGCGGCTTCCGCAGGCGTCACGCTTTTCTCGCACCACGATGTCCATGCCTAACGCTCGGTCTCTTTCTCTTTAAAGTGTTTAACGGCTTCGTCGTACATCGCCAGCAGGCCGGAAATTTCGCCTTCATATTGCGGCACGCGCTGGGCGCGAACGAGCTCAATCAGCAGCGCATAGGCTGCTTCTTCCGGGGCCGCATGTGGATTGATCAGTCCAGACATATCACCTCCTTAACAGTGGGCCTTTAGCCTACCCCTCGGCGGGAAAACGCAACAGCCTGATATGCAACCAGTACTTCTTATATGGCTCTTTTGAAACCTCTGAGGCGAAGACCACGGCGGAAATCAATTGAAGGAGGGGTTATCCAGACCACTGGCGTGGCGGTTAGCGGTGCATCTACACCGGCAGGAGGCTCATCATCAGCCAGGCGATGGCGATGCAGATAAGGGTCATCGACAGCACAAAATTCATGGTAGCTCCTCTTCATCCTTTCTTTACTCAACGTAAATTTTGACAGCGATGATCGCCTTTATCCTTGGCGATTTGTGCCGCTATCCGGCGGTGGGCTGGGGAAAGACGGCCTGTTTCCCCGTGAAGGCCAGCAAAATATCCTCTTTGTCAGGGTTATAGTGATGACATCAATGAATAAGCTGCATCACATTGGTTATGTTGGTCTTTCCGCCTGAAGAATGACTTCGGGTCGCTGATAAGCTTGCTGGGGGAATAACAGGATGAGCACTACACCGTTAACGCTTTCTTTTGCCGGACAACAACCGCCCCTCGCCCTGCCGCAGGTGCCGGGAACGCGGGGGCCGGTGGGAGTCGACATGCGCGGGCTAGATCAGTCCGGATTCTGCAGCTATGACCCCGGCTTCGCCAACACCGCCGGATGCCAGTCGGCGATCTCGTGGATCGATACGGAAAACAGCGTGCTATTGCACCGCGGCTATCCGGTGGATCAGCTGGCTCGCCAGTGCGATTTTCTCGAAGTGGCCTACATCATGCTGAACGGTGACGCGCCGGATGAGGCCAGCTATCAAACCTTTCGCGAGACCATCACCCGCCATACTCTGGTCCACGAGCAGATAGCCCGCATGTGCAGCGGCTTTCGTCGCGATTCGCACCCGATGGCGCTGATGTGCGCCCTGGTGGGGGCGCTGGCGGCGTTCTATCATGATGTACTGGATGTGGAAAATCCGCAGCACCGGGCGCTGGCCGCCACCCGGCTGCTGTCGAAAATGCCCACTATCGCCGCCATGAGCTACAAGTACACCATTGAACAACCCGCCGCGTATCCGCGCAACGATCTCTCCTATGCCGGAAATTTCCTGCAGATGCTGTTTGCTATCCCGGCGGAGAAATATGTTCTGAATCCGGTCATCGAGCAGGCGATGAACCAGATCCTGGTGCTGCATGCCGATCACGGGCAGTGCGCCTCGACCACTACGGTGCGCGCGGCGGGCTCCTCCGGGGCGAACTTATTCGCCTGCGTCGCCGCCGGGCTGGCGTCGCTGTGGGGGCCGATGCATGGCGGAGCAAATGAATCGAGCATGCGAATGCTGGAGGAGATTGAAAGCGTCGATCAGGTTCCGGCGTTTCTGCGCCAGGCGAAGCGCGATCCGCAGGCATTTCGCCGGCTGGGTTTTGGCAACTCGCGCTACCGTCACCGTGACCCGCGCGCCGATATCCTGCGTGAAACCAGCCATCGGGTGCTGGCGGAGGTAGGCATGTCTGACCGCCTGCTGCAGGTGGCGATGGCCCTTGAGGACGTGGCGCTGACCGACCCCTATTTTGTGGACAATGGCCTGTCGCCAAGCGTGGATTTCTATACCGCGGTGATCCTTAAAGCGATGAATCTGCCTTCGTCGATGTTTGCGGTGGTCACCGCGGTCGGTCGGACGGTCGGGTGGGTGGCGCACTGGAACGAGATGCACCAGGCGCCGCTGACCATCTACCGGCCACGGCAGATTTACGTTGGCGAGGGCTATCGGGATTACGTCTCCCGACGCGGCGAGCGGTCTGCTGAGCTAAGGTAATGCCTTACAGGCAGGAGGCGCGCGGCGTCTTCCTGCCCAGGCGGGTTACTACTCAGAGATGCCGGGAGAGCAGATAGTGCTCGACGGCGGTATATTCGGTTAACCGGGTATACAGCGCCAACAGGGCGCTGAGAAAAGCGCCTACCTCACAGGCCTGCGGCCTGGGCGTGGCGAGTAATTGCTGTAGCGTAGCTCTCAGTTGATCAAGGTCGGGCTTCAGCACATACGGTATATGCAGGGTGCTGAGGATGGTTTCAGTCTGCTGGAAATCATGACGAGATGGCAACGCCTCGTCTGCGCTTAGCCAGCTCAGGATAATCAACATGAGGCGATTTTTAGCGTAGAGATACGATTTCATGGCCTGTCTCCTGTCGGTAGTGGCGCAACACCATCCCCTGAACTTTGTTCATCAGTTCCACGTTATTTTTCACCGCCAGCTTGCTAAGGACGCGTGAACGGTAGTAGTAGACCCGTTTGATCGTGAGCTGCATGGTGCTGGCCACGTGACACAACGGCATTCCCCCCATCAGCAGGCTGATTAAAAAAGTTTCCTTACGGGTCAGGTTATAGCTGTCAGGTATGGCGATATAGAGCTTGTCGGCGGGGGGCGATGTCAAGCGCGGACCGCGGGCAAGGGCAGCGCTGAGCCCGGCAAAACTGGTGATGAACTCTGCGCCGAGCACAATGGCGAGGCTGCGTTCGAGCTCGCTCAACGGGTAGCCTGATTTGGCAAAAATAAAGATCCGGATCAGGGGATTAAACGATTTTAAACTGAGCGCGACCTGCAGTACTTCGATGCTGACGCTGCTGTAATCAATAAGGATGGTGCTTAGCCGGGCTCCGGCATCGGTCGCAAAAAAAGTATAGAACATCTCACTCTGTCCACTAAACGGGTAACAGAGTATTTCTTTAATATCCAGAGGCTTGCTGTTTGGTTCATTAATATACGCTTTCAGGGCAATATTAAAATATTCTGAATCCGCAATGCAGATCAACATAATGACCTCCTGGCATAAATACGCTGTGCATGCTGTCCTGCCTGATTCGACAATTTACTGTAGAGAATACCCACCTGAAATAACATACTCCCTGCGCTTTCAATCCAGGGGGGGAGAACGTGGGAGGAGGTGGTTAATAATGAGGGTGAGATAGTTAGATCGCATTTCTCGAATGTTTTTTAGAAAATAAAAAATAAAAATTACCTTTTATTTACAGTGAGTTGTGTTTTTATTGTGCGTCAGTTTTATTTCTTTTTCAAAGTGGTGTTAAGACTTTTCTATAAAAAGTAGAAATGGTCCTGGTGGCGAATTTGAATAATAAATAATGAAGTGAGTAGGATGTCAGTGCAGGGAAGGGGTTAAAAGATAACAGGTTAATCCAATGGACTGAGCATTAATAAATTGTACGTATAAAGTACGTCAGGGTATTTCCTGAACGATTCTCCATAAGCGTGGTGATGAGGAGTGAAGATGAAAAAATACAGCAGAGGAATGGCATCTTTCGTGGTGATGATGATGCTTTCTCCGGTAGCGGCACAGGCTGCTGATGGCAAAGTCACCTTTAATGGTGAAGTCATCGAAAATACTTGTACGGTAGTGAATAAAGACAAGACGGTAACCCTACCGACGGTCCAGCGTTCAGCGCTCAGCAGCGCGGGTGAAACGGCGGGCGTGGTTCCCTTCACCATCGATCTGACGAGCTGCACCCCAGGGGCTGATGTCTCGGTGTACTTCGAGAAAGATCAATACGTTTCCACGGAGGGTCGACTAAAAAACACTCTGTCTGACGGCACGGAAGCAGAAAACGTCGATGTGGAGCTGCTGAACACTCGGTTTACGCCGATTAACCTCGCGGAGACCCCGGCGGTCGCTGCAGACGGCACCATTGCTCGCCCGGACGTGATCCCGGTGGCGGTGGCTGAGCAGGATGGTTCCGCCTCGCTGCCTTTCTATGCCCGCTACTATGCGACCGACGCCGCTACGGCTGGAAAAGTCGCTACCTACGTCAACTTTACGGTGGTCTATCCGTAACCCCTGTCCACGGCCCCGTTCAGGGGCCGTTTATCCACCCGGCAAGGAGGAGGTGAATATGCGGCGTATGGTTCTGGCACTGCTGCTGTCCAGCTATTTACCCTCGGCGGACGCCAGCATGGTTATTGACGGCACACGGATTATTTTTTCCGGCGACAAAAAAGAGATCGCCGTCCGGGCCACCAATATGGGGGAGACCCCCTCTCTGACGCAGGTCTGGGTCGACGATGGCCGCGTGCAAAATCAACCGGAAAAGGATGCGGCGCCGTTTATTGTGCTGCCGCCGATTGTGCGCATCGAACCGGGAAAAGGCCAGAGCTGGCGCCTGGTGTTTAACGGCAGCCGCCTGCCGCAGGATCGGGAATCGCTGTTCTGGTTCAATCTTCTGGATATCCCACCTGAGCCGAAAAATGGCAAGACTGACAATTACCTGCAGCTCGCGATACGGTCGCGTATCAAGCTGTTTTACCGTCCGGCAGGCGTGGCGGCGGAAAAAATAGCCGCGGAAAAAGCCCTGAGCTGGGCGCTGGCTCCTACGGGCAACGGGCTGCGGGTGAGCAATGCCTCAGCGCGCTATATCACCATCGACAGCATCACCCTTAACGGAAAAAAACACGCTGCCGGCATGGTCGCCCCGTTTTCCTCGCTGGAGATCGCGCCTAAAGGGGTCGCGCTGCGCACGCTGCCAGCCAAATTCAGCTTCACCACCATCAATGATTACGGCGCGGTAGTGAATCATAATTATCCTCAGTAAGGACATTATTATGAAATTCAGGGAGATCAAGGTTGGGTTGATGCTGCTCCTTCCCTGGCAGGAGGCATGGGCGGCAGAGGCGTTTAGTTTTAACCGCGCCCATTTGCACGGCGCCGCGCAGGTTGATCTCCAGAAATATCAATACGGTAATCCACTACACGCCGGACAGTACCGCAGCACGCTCTCGGTGAATGGCCGGGACCTGGGGGAAGAAACGTTTGTTATCCAGGAACACGATGGCCAGCTTGAGCCCTGCATCTCACCCTCGCTGTTCGACGCTCTGCAGCTGAAGGATGCCCAGTGGCCAACCGCGGCCACCTGCCTGCGTTTTTCGCAGATCGATAAGGCGATCGGCTGGGAGTATGACAGCGGGGAAAACGTCCTGCGGGTAAATATGCCCCAGGCGCTGCTGCAACCCCATTATCGGGGGGCGGTGAACCTGAAAAAGGTGGATAGCGGCGTGCCCGCCGCGGTGCTGCGCTACCAGGCCAATAGCTATCAGAGCATCGTCGACGGGGACACCAGCAGCCATCATTATCTCGGGCTGGATGCCAGCCTGCGCGCCTTTGGCTGGCGGTTACATCACCAGTCCAGCTACCAGGCGCAGGAAGGGAATACGCACTGGGATAGCATTGCCACCTGGGCTGAGAGAAGTGTAGTGAACTGGGCGTCCACGTTACGGCTGGGTCAGGGATGGACCGACGGAACCTTCTTTGACAGCGTCAGTTTTATCGGCGGCAGGCTGGCTACCGATGTGCGCATGCTGCCGGGCTCTCGCCGCGGTTTTGCGCCGTCGGTCAGCGGCGTGGCGCGCACCAACGCCCGCGTAACGGTCACCCAGAACGGCGCTCTGTTGTACGAGGCAACGGTTCCGCCGGGCAAATTCACCTTCGACGATCTCTATCCCACCAACGCAGGCGGCGATTTACAGGTGACGATCCACGAGGCGGATGGCAGTCAGGACACCTTTACCGTGCCGTACGCCACGCTGCCTGGCCTGGTGCAGGCAGGCGCGGTCTATTATGATCTGTCGCTGGGCTATCTGGATGAGGACGGGATCGCCGGGCGGCCGGGATTTGGCGAAGCCACGCTGCAGTACGGCTTCAATGACTATATCAGCGGCTATACCGGCGCTAACGCGACGACAGATTATTACTCGACGCTGGTCGGCAGCGCCTTCAATACCTACTGGGGCGCGCTGGCGGTCGATCTTTCCCGTTCTGCGGCGAAGGGCAGGGAGCACGGCTGGCAGGAGGGCTACCGCTGGCGGGTGTCCGCATCAAAATCGTTTACATCCGATACGCGAATGCTGCTCTCGATGAGCCACAGCAACGACGGCAATTATCGCTCCATTCGCGATGCCGCCTGGGAGCACGACCGGCACCCCAACGACTGGCGGGAGATGACCCGCTACAGCGCGACGTTGTCTCAGCAGGCCGGCAGCGGCAGTCTGTCATTTAACGGAATCTGGAGTGAGGATGTCCGCCACCACCGCTGGCGCTCATATCAGCTGGGCTATGCCAACCGCTATGGTCAGCTCAATTATTATCTGTATGCCCAGCAGAGCCAGGATATCCATCACCGCAATAATCAGGTGGTGGGCGTCTCCTTTTCGCTGCCGTTCGGGCAGGCGGGCAGCCTGACCACCCGCTTTAACCACGATAAAAACTACGGCAGCCAGCTGCAGTCCAGCTATACCGGCAGCGCAGGCGAGAAAAACGCCTTCAGCTACGGTTTGACCGCCAGCTACGACATGCCGCGGGAGAACCCAAATGAAGCCAGCGTTGCGGCCAACGGTAGCCTGCGGACGGATTATGCGTACCTGAACGCCAGCGCCAGCGCCGGTCGCCATCAGCAGCAGTACTCGCTGGGGGCGTCGGGCGCCCTGGTAGCGCATCAGGGCGGCATGACCGCCACCCCCGAACTGGGGGAAACCTTCGCCATTGTGGAAGCGCCCGGCGCGGTGGGGGCCCGGGTGGCTAACCGCCTTGGACAGCCGATTAACCGCCAGGGTTTTACGATCATCCCTTACCTCGATCCCTTTACCGCTAACTGGCTGGATCTCGATCCGCAGGGTCTGAACGACCATGTGGAGATTGTCTCCAGCAGCACGACGGTGGTGCCCGATTCGGGCGCGGCGGTGAAGGTCAAATTTGTCACGCGTACCGGCTATGCCTGGTTTGCCCATGTCACGCTGCCGGATGGCGCGGCGCCCCCGCTGGGCGCGGAGGTGTTCGACGACAACGGTCGGGCGGTTGGCGCCGTCGGTCAGGGCGGGCTGCTGTATGCCCGGGTGCCGCAGGACCACGGCAGCGTCTCGGTAGTATGGGGCGAACGCAGCGGGCAACGCTGCCGGTTGGCCTATGCCATCCGCGACGACGCGGTGCAGCAGGTTAGCAGCGGCACGCCGCATCAGGTCTGCCGGCCGGGAATAAAGGAGAAGTAATATGAAAAAAATCATCGCATCAGGGGTACCTCTTCTGCTGGCCGGCGGGTACTGCGCTTCGCTGTCGGCAGCGTGTCAGATGGTCAGTGGCAAAACTATCGAGTATTCAGTGAACGTCAGCCAGGCCAGTATCAACCTTGACGTCAGCGATCTCCCCATCGGCTCCCTGCTATACAGCTACGGAGGGATGATTATCACTAATAACGAACGCTGGGAGATCGCCTGCAGCGGCAGCGAGCCCGGCGGGTTTCAGAGCATTGGCGGTTCCCGGGTCGGCCCGGCGGGAGACGGCAAGCCGGGGGATATCTACAGCATCGACCGCCTGCCGGGCATCGGCTACAGCTTTCAGATGGGGGAACAGGATGGCATTAATTTCGATCCCCTGTTCACGGCCTGGCCTTCCGCGCCGGTATTTTCCGGCCAGCGCGCATTTCAGGCGGAGAATAAAAAACCGACCATCTATTTCTGGCGGATTGCCGATAACGGCGGTCTACCGCTGCCGGGCGAATATTGCCTTAATGATTACCTTGGCGATATTTATCTTGGCGGAGTACAGGCGATGCGCTTCAGCGTCAGCGGGCTCTGTATTCAGGTCAAATCACCCACCTGCAAGATTACTGACGACAGTAAAAACATTAACGTCTTCCTCGGACGGCATAACAAAACCGCATTTACCGGGCTCAACAGCACCACCGCCCCGGTTCCTTTTAACATCAACCTGACGAACTGTGAAAATGTCGGCAGCGTGTTTATGCAGTTTAACGCGACGGTGGACAGCGCTGTCGCCGCCAACGAAGTGATTAAAATCGATGACCAACCTGAAGGGGCATCCGGACTTGGCGTGCAGATCCTCAGTGCCGGCGGCTCGCTGGTGCCGCTAAACCAGGTGAGCCAGGTCTGGTCCGGGAAAAAAGGCAGTCAGACGAACTATCGTTTATCCTATCAGGCCCGCTATATCCAGACGCAGCCCGCAGTGACTGCGGGCGAAGCGAACGCCAGCGCGACCTTCGTGGTGACTTATAACTGATCTGCCTGGCGGCGCGGCGCCGTCAGGCATGCGCCAGTAAAGGAAACATCAACTTCCTGTCTTTAAACAGGTTTTCCTTCTGGTCATAGACGAAGAGGATATCTTCTCCCTCTATCTTCTCATACTCGCCGAGCCGGTCTTCACTGGGGGTAAAACCGAGGATGGCCTGGTAAACGTGGTCATCGGCCAGTTCGTTGACCAGCGTCGACAGGCTCTTACCCACGTCGCAGAACAGATCAAAGCAGATCAGCACCGGACCGTTTTGCATGGCGATGACCACCGCCTCATTTTTTGCCGAGTAATAGACAAAATGCTTCATAAAGGCTGAGCAGTAAAACATCAGCAGGCCAAAGTTATGCTCCACCCGCAGCGGTGAGAACGGGTTGGATTTTTCATAGTAATGGCGGAGCAGGGCGACATCGTCAGGGCTGTCCATATCCAGTTTACGAAAATCACCGGCTCGCGGGGAGACCGGCATAATATATTGATACTCTTCGCTGCGGGTGAAGCCAAATTTGGGGTAAAAATCCACCGTGGTGGGATTGGCGAATAAAAAGAAGGCGTCCGCCTCCTGCTGCCAGTCCTGCAGGATGTGATGGATAAGCTGGCCGGCTAATCCCTTATTACGGTGGTCCGGCTCGGTCATCACGGTGCCAATCTGAATATAACGCCGGGGCTCGCCCTGCCAGCGCAGGTCGATGATGTTGGCCGAAGCGTTAGCGATAACTTTATTGCGTTCGACAAAAGCATAGGGGATATAGGCATCGGTCCAGTAACCTTGCTGATACCACTCTTCAAAAGACAGGTCAAAAGTCTTAACGGCAAGGTCAATGAAGCTTTTTCTTAATGGGTTATTTTCTCTGACTTGCTTCACTAATTGATAATTCATTGTCATAGTTCCTTCTCACAATGGCTTCTGAAAGCGGCGACGTCGGCAAAGGCACTTGCGTCGAATGAGCGCTGTAAACGTAGCATATCTGGGAAAAGGATCAGCAATGTCGATGCTTAACCTTTGCCCCAGTCACAAATAACCGCATGCTGACCGTGTCAGACCGGTCTGAACGGCCTGTTTGCATTCGCTACCGCCATAATAAAGCGTGAGTAAAAGAGGTATTGGTCGAGAGGCTGAGGCAAATGTACTGGCTATTTTATCGACAATCGGCCGAGCCGTAGAGGTTAGGTTTATTTATTTATGCATTAAACAGGAAATTTTACGCGTTGCGTCTAATAATAGAGTAGTCCCCAGCGTAAGGGCTGAATTTATCCTGGAATCGGCTTATAATAACGCGCTTTGTGATTGAGTATTACCGCACGAATTGGAAAAATACTACGTGCAGGATCCGCTACTTTATTTCGCGGTTTTTGCTCAGCTATTATTGAGTGAATTAACAGGATTACTATGTCAAATTTACCCAAATTTTCCCGCGCGCTGTTGCACCCGCGTTACTGGCTGTTGTGGTTGGGAATTGGCTTTTTGTGGCTGCTGGTGCAATTACCGTATCCGGTGATCTACCGTCTGGGAACGGCGCTTGGGCGGCTGGCAATGCGGGTGATGAAAAGCCGCGCGCGGATTGCCAGACGTAATCTCGAACTCTGCTTTCCCGAGATGAGCGCCGCCGATCGCGAGGCGCTGCTGGTGAAAAACTTTGAATCGCTGGGCATGGGGCTGATGGAGACCGGCATGGCCTGGTTCTGGCCGACGCACCGGGTAGCGCGCTGGACCGAGACCAGCGGCGTTAACGAGGTGGTGGAGCTTCTGGAAGAAAAGCAGGGCATTTTACTGATCGGTATCCATTTTCTGACCCTCGAAATGGGTGCGCGAATGTACGGCATGTTTACCCCAGGCATTGGCGTCTACCGGCCCAACGATAACCCGCTGATTGACTGGCTGCAAACCTGGGGACGCTTGCGCTCTAACAAGACCATGTTGGATCGAAAAAATCTGAAAGGGATGGTCAGGGCGCTAAAAGAGGGGGAAATTCTCTGGTACGCGCCGGATCATGACTACGGTCCGGCCAGCAGCGTCTTCGCCCCGCTGTTTGCCGTCGAACAGGCGGCGACCACCACCGGTACCTGGATGCTGGCGAAAATGTCCGGGGCGACGATTGTGCCGTTTGTTCCGCGGCGCAAGCCCAACGGCATGGGGTATGAATTGATTTCCCTGACGCCGGAGCGCACGCCGCCGCTGGCGAGCGCCGAGGTTACGGCGGCCTGGATGAATCAGATTATCGAACAGTGCATCCTGATGGCGCCCGAGCAATACATGTGGCTGCACCGGCGCTTTAAGACCCGCCCGGAAGGAGTACCGCCGCGTTACTGAACGCCTCGGCCAAAAAATAAGCGCATCGGTAGCACGCTTAGTAAATCGCCGTCTATACTGAAAGGGCCTGACTGAAGGCTAATTCCAAGGAGATTGCAGGATGAAAAAAGTGATAGTCGCGTTAGCCCTTTCCGCCGTTGCATTTGGCGCCTCCGCCGCGCAGTTGATTACCAAAGAAGAAGTGAAACACTTCAAACTGACCAAAGTCGGGCCGATCTCGGTGGGGCCGTCCGGTGGCGAATTCTCTTCGCCTTCCGATCTGCACGATCAGCTCTCCAAGCTGGCCGATGAGAAAGGCGGAAAGTACTACGTGATCACCGCTGCGCGTGAGCATGGCCCTAACTTTGAAGCCACAGCGGAAGTGTATAAATAACCTTTTTTAAAGCGTGCCGTATCGGCGCGCAACGCACTGAGCCTGGAGCGCGTTAAGCCTCCGGGCTTATTTTTTTCTGCTATCGGAATTGCCTTAGGCAATAGCGGCAGCGGAAATGCGTTTTTATCGCTATATATAGATTTCATGATCACGATGTTAATGAATTATTGCTTTTTATTATTAATAAAGAGCCAATTCCGGCCTAATGCCTGAGGGAGTGACCCCTGGCAAAAATAGGTAGGACAAATGTGTTATCATCGCGCCTTTCCCTTTTTGTCTGGGGCTTTCTTGTATGCTACAACCTGTTGTTCGCGTCGGTGAATGGCTGGTAACCCCCTCTGTAAACCAAATCAGCAGGAAGGGGCGCCAGCTTACCCTTGAACCGCGTTTAATCGATCTTCTGGTCTTTTTTGCCCGCCATCCGGGGGAAGTGCTTAGCCGGGACGAGCTTATCGAAAACGTCTGGACCCGGAACGTTGTGACCAGCCACGTCGTCACGCAGAGTATTTCTGAACTGCGCAAGTCGCTCAAAGACGGCGACGACGTTAGCCTTGAGTACATCGCGACGGTACCCAAACGGGGGTATAAGCTCACGGTGCCGGTGATCTGGTGCACCGAAGAGGGGGAGGAGCTAGCCCCGTCGATGGAGGCGCTGACGCCTTCGCCGTCGACCGCCGTTCCTGCGCCGCCGGCCGCCGGTGCGCCATCCGACGTCTCTGTCCCTCTCCCTGATGCCGCCGCGCCGCCACCGGCTCCTACCGTGGCCAGCGCGCCGTCAGGCCGCAAGCGCCTCACTACCGCCCTGGTGTGGGGGCTGTTCCTGTTGGCGCTGGGCACCTGCGTGGCGCTGGTGGCGCTGTCGAGCATGGAATCGCGGCCGCCGGTCAACAAGGCGCGTCTGCTGCTCAATCCGCGCGATATCGATATCCACCTGGTGAATGGCAACTCCTGCGCTAACTGGTCGTCGCAGCACTCCTACGCCGTAGGACTGGCCAGCCTGATCACCACCTCGCTGAACACCTTCTCGACCTTTATGGTGCATGACAAAACGGACTACAACATCAATGAACCAAGCAGTTCCGGCAAAACGCTGACCATTGAGTTCGTTAATCAGCGCCATTATCGGGCGCAGCAGTGCTTTATGTCGGTCCAGCTGGTGGACAACGCCGACAGCTCGACGATGCTGGATAAGCGCTACTTTGTGACCAACGATAACCAGCTGACCATCCAGAACGATCTGATGAACAGCCTGTCGGATGCCCTGGCGCAGCCGTGGCCGGCGCGAATGCAGGCGATGCTCAGGCAATATCAGCCCTCGCAAAGCGTGGCGTTAACCTATTTCTACCAGTCGCATCAGCTGTTAATGAAGGGCGATGTCGATTCATTAAGTAAGGCCAGTAGCCTGCTGGATGATGTGATTAAGCGGGCGCCGGATTTTATTTACGCCTATGCCGAAAAAACGCTGGTGGATGTATTGCGCCATTCGCAACAGCCGCTTGACGATAAACAGCTGGCCGCCCTCTACAGTGAATTCGAGCGGGTAGGGGCGATGCCGGGTATAAAAGACATGGCGATTTATTATCAAATAAAAGCGGTGGATTCATTGGGGAAGGGCAAAGTCGACGAAGCAAATACCGCAATTAATAGTGCGATTGATTTAGAGATGTCATGGCTAAATTATGTGCTGTTAGGGAAAGTCTATGAGATGAAAGGTGAGAACCGTCTGGCTGCCGATTCTTACATCACGGCGTTTAATTTACGTCCTGGCGAAGATACCCTGTACTGGATTGAAAATGGGGTTTTCCAGACATCGGTTAACCGAGTAGTTCCATATCTCGACAACTTTCTCTCTTCAGAATAAGTAAACCCTCATCATGTGCAAGGTTTTGGACATGGTGAGGTTAAATTTATGTTTCTCATGAAGCCTCTTGTTGTTATTTTTATTTAGCATTCAGGAGGCTTTAAATAACAGTCAGATAACACGTTCTCCTTCTTCTAACTCACTGTAATTCAACGATGTTTATCTTTTTATGACACCCTGTTGTCATTTTTATATGTTAAGCGAAAAAGGTCAAAATATCATTTGTCTGATGTTTGTTTTTATATCACTTTATCTTTAGGACTTATCTCGTACAAATCAGTAATCTTGTTGGCAGTTGGTCGGGTCAATTAATGGTTCTGTATCATGATCTGTACCTCCCAAATAAACTTAGGAGAAAAACAACCATGAGTTCTGCCAAGAAGATCGGGCTATTTGCCTGTACCGGTGTCGTCGCCGGTAATATGATGGGGAGCGGGATTGCATTATTACCTGCGAACCTGGCCAGCATCGGTGGTATTGCCATTTGGGGCTGGGTAATTTCAATTATTGGTGCGATGTCTCTGGCTTATGTTTATGCCCGACTGGCCACTAAAAACCCGCAGCAGGGCGGTCCTATTGCCTACGCTGGCGAAATATCTCCGGCATTCGGTTTCCAGACCGGTGTCCTTTATTATCATGCAAACTGGATTGGTAACCTGGCCATCGGGATTACCGCAGTTTCTTATCTCTCTACGTTCTTCCCAATTTTAAATAACCCGGTGCCAGCAGGTATTGCCTGTATTGCCATCGTGTGGATCTTTACTTTCGTTAATATGCTTGGCGGGACCTGGGTCAGCCGTCTGACCACCATTGGTCTGGTACTGGTGCTTATTCCGGTAGTCATGACCGCGGTCGTCGGCTGGCACTGGTTTGATGTCGCTACCTATCAGGCGAACTGGAATACCTCCAGCACCACCGATAGCCACGCGGTTATTAAAAGTATCCTGCTCTGCCTGTGGGCCTTCGTTGGCGTAGAATCCGCCGCCGTGAGTACCGGGATGGTGAAAAACCCGAAACGTACCGTGCCGCTGGCTACCATGCTGGGCACAGCGATGGCCGGTATCGTCTATATCGCCGCGACTCAGGTTATCGCCGGTATGTATCCTGCTTCTCAGATGGCCGCGTCCGGTGCGCCGTTCGCAATTAGCGCCTCTACCATCCTCGGCGGCTGGGCTGCACCGATGGTATCCGCTTTCACCGCCTTTGCCTGCCTGACTTCTCTGGGCTCGTGGATGATGCTGGTTGGCCAGGCCGGTGTACGTGCCGCCAACGACGGTAACTTCCCGAAAGTGTATGGCGAAGTTGATAACAACGGTATTCCGAAAAAAGGCCTGCTGCTGGCCGCAGTGAAAATGACCGCGCTGATGGTGCTGATTACCCTGATGAACTCCGCCGGTGGTAAAGCCTCTGACCTGTTCGGCGAACTGACCGGTATCGCGGTACTGCTGACCATGCTGCCTTACTTCTACTCCTGTGTTGACCTGATTCGTTTCGAAGGCATCAACATCCGTAACTTCGTTAGCCTGATTTGTTCGGTACTGGGTTGCGTGTTCTGCTTCATCGCGCTGATGGGCGCAAGCTCCTTCGAACTGGCCGGCACCTTCATCGTTAGCCTGATTATCCTGATGTTCTACGGTCGCAAAATGCACCAGCGCCAGAACAACGCATCGGATAACAACACCACCGCTAACGCGCACTAATCAGCAACCCGTTTTCCTGAGGCTCCTTCCATCACCTGTCATCACGCGACGGGAGGGGCTTTCTACATCTGGAGATTTGACTATGAACGTTATTGCAATCATGAATCACATGGGGGTTTACTTCAAAGAAGAACCCATCCGTGAACTGCATCGTGCTCTCGAACGCCTGGACTTCCGTATTGTCTACCCGAACGACCGTGACGACTTATTAAAACTTATTGAAAACAACTCTCGTCTGTGCGGCGTGATCTTCGACTGGGATAAATACAATCTCGAACTGTGCGAAGAAATCAGCAAAATGAACGAGTACATGCCGCTGTATGCGTTCGCTAACACCTACTCCACTCTGGACGTTAGCCTGAACGATCTGCGCATGCAGGTTCGCTTCTTCGAATATGCGCTGGGCGCTGCGGAAGATATCGCGAACAAAATCAAACAGAACACTGACGAATACATCGACACCATTCTGCCGCCGCTGACCAAAGCGCTGTTCAAATATGTCCGTGAAGGTAAATATACCTTCTGTACCCCAGGCCACATGGGCGGTACCGCGTTCCAGAAAAGCCCGGTAGGCAGCATCTTCTACGATTTCTTTGGCTCCAACACCATGAAATCCGATATCTCCATTTCGGTTTCTGAACTGGGTTCCCTGCTGGACCACAGCGGCCCGCACAAAGAAGCGGAAGAGTATATCGCTCGCGTGTTTAACGCAGAACGCAGCTACATGGTGACCAACGGTACTTCTACCGCTAACAAAATCGTCGGCATGTACTCCGCGCCGGCCGGCAGCACCGTGCTGATTGACCGTAACTGCCACAAATCGCTGACTCACCTGATGATGATGAGCGACATTACGCCGATCTACTTCCGTCCGACCCGTAACGCCTACGGTATCCTCGGCGGTATTCCGCAGAGCGAATTCCAGCACGCGACTATCGCCAAGCGTGTGAAAGAGACGCCGAATGCGACCTGGCCGGTACACGCGGTTATCACCAACTCAACCTATGATGGTCTGCTGTACAACACCGACTTCATCAAGAAAACCCTGGATGTGAAATCCATCCACTTTGACTCCGCGTGGGTGCCTTACACCAACTTCTCGCCGATCTATGAAGGCAAATGCGGGATGAGCGGCGGCCGCGTCGAAGGGAAAGTGATTTATGAAACCCAGTCCACGCACAAACTGCTGGCGGCGTTCTCCCAGGCGTCGATGATCCATGTGAAAGGCGACGTAAACGAAGAGACCTTCAACGAAGCCTACATGATGCACACCACCACCTCTCCACACTACGGGATCGTGGCCTCCACCGAAACCGCGGCGGCGATGATGAAGGGGAACGCTGGTAAGCGTCTGATCGACGGCTCTATTGAACGTTCCATCAAGTTCCGTAAAGAGATCAAACGTCTGAAAGGCGAGTCTGACGGCTGGTTCTTCGACGTCTGGCAGCCGGAGCATATCGATGGTCCTGAATGCTGGCCGCTGCGTTCCGACAGCGCATGGCACGGTTTCAAAAACATCGATAATGAACACATGTACCTCGACCCGATCAAAGTCACGCTGCTGACTCCGGGGATGAAGAAAGACGGCACCATGGATGACTTCGGTATTCCGGCAAGCATCGTGGCGAAATACCTCGACGAACACGGCATCGTGGTAGAGAAAACCGGTCCGTACAACCTGCTGTTCCTGTTCAGTATCGGTATCGATAAGACTAAAGCGCTGAGCCTGCTGCGTGCGCTGACCGACTTCAAACGCGCGTTCGACCTGAACCTGCGGGTGAAAAACATGCTGCCGTCGCTGTACCGTGAAGATCCTGAATTCTATGAAAACATGCGTATTCAGGACCTCGCGCAGAACATTCACAAACTGATTGAGCATCACAACCTGCCGGATCTGATGTTCCGCGCGTTTGAAGTGCTGCCATCGATGGTGATGACCCCGTATGCCGCGTTCCAGAAAGAGCTGCACGGTCAGACGGAAGAAGTGTATCTCGAAGAGATGGTCGGCCGCGTCAACGCCAACATGATCCTGCCGTATCCTCCGGGAGTGCCGCTGGTGATGCCGGGTGAGATGATCACCGAAGAGAGCCGTCCGGTGCTGGAGTTCCTGCAGATGCTGTGCGAAATCGGCGCCCACTATCCAGGCTTCGAAACCGATATCCACGGCGCCTATCGTCAGGCGGATGGTCGTTACACCGTTAAAGTGCTGAAAGAAGAGAATAACAAGTAATAGACGCACACCAGGGAAGTGGCTTGCCACTTCCCTTTTTCACGCTGCAAGGAGAACACATGAAAACACCCTCACAGCCGCGCGCGATTTACTACATCGTTGCGATCCAGATCTGGGAGTACTTCAGCTTTTACGGCATGCGCGCCTTACTCATCCTTTACCTTACCCACCAGCTTGGCTTCGACGACAGCCACGCCATCAGCCTGTTCAGCGCTTACGCATCTCTGGTTTACGTTACCCCTATTCTCGGCGGCTGGCTTGCCGACCGCCTGCTCGGCAACCGCACGGCGGTAATTGCCGGGGCGCTGTTGATGACCCTCGGCCATGTGGTGCTGGGCGTTGAGTCGACCTCCGCATGGAGTTTGTACGTCGCGCTGGCGATCATCATCTGCGGCTACGGCCTGTTTAAATCCAATATCAGCTGCCTGCTCGGCGAACTGTACGCTCACGACGACCCGCGTCGCGACGGCGGTTTCTCGCTGCTGTACGCCGCCGGCAACGTCGGCTCGATTGCCGCGCCCATCGCCTGCGGACTGGCGGCGCAGTGGTACGGCTGGCATATCGGCTTCGCCCTTGCGGGGATCGGTATGTTTATCGGCCTGATGATTTTCTTAAGCGGCAGCCGCCACTTCCGGCATACCCGCGGCGTCGATAAACCGGCGCTGCGGGCGGTGAAGTTCGTGCTGCCGACCTGGGGCTGGCTGCTGGTGATGCTCTGCCTGGCGCCGGTATTTTTCACGCTGCTGCTGCAAAACAACTGGTCCGGCTATCTGCTGGCGATCGTCTGCCTGTTCGCCGCCCAGATGGTGGCGCGGATCATGATCAAAGCCCCGGAGCATCGTCGCGCGCTGTGGCAGATCGTCCTGCTGATGCTCGCCGGAACGTTGTTCTGGGTGCTGGCGCAGCAGGGCGGAAGCTCGATTAGCCTGTTTATCGACCACTTCGTCAATCGTCGTCTGCTGAACTGGGACGTGCCGACCGCGCTGTTCCAGTCAGTTAACGCGATAGCGGTGATGGCGGCCGGCGTGGTGCTGGCGTGGCTGATGCGCCCGGAAGGCAGCGTGCGTTCTGTGCTGCGCGTCTGGCTGAAATTTTCTTTCGGCCTGCTGCTGATGGGCGGCGGCTTTATGCTGCTGGCGCTCAATGCCCGCCATGGCGCGGCTGACGGTCAGGCCTCAATGGGCATGATGGTCGCCGGGCTGGCGATGATGGGCTTTGCCGAACTGTTTATCGACCCGGTGGCGATGGCGCAAATCACCCGTCTGAACATGCCCGGCGTCACCGGCGTATTGACCGGCATTTATATGCTGGCCACCGGCGCGGTGGCCAACTGGCTGGCGGGCGTGGTCGCCCAGCAAACCACCGAATCGCAAATCAGCGATACGGCGATTGCCGCCTATCAGCATTTCTTCGCGCAGATGGGCGAATGGACCCTTGGCTGCGTGGCGGTGATGGTCATTATCGCCTTTGCCGCGGCCTGTAGCGTCGGCAAACGTCGTGCGGCTGCCGGTGAAATTACCGGCGGCGGCGCCTGACGCTCGTCCCGGCTCGTGGCGTAAACACCTTGTCCGGGCCGCGATTCGTAGCCCCGGTAAGCGCAGCGCGACCGGGGACATTACCTCAACAGCGGAGCGCGAAGTCGCTCCTTGCACAGCTTAGTGAACAGGAGGAGGATATTCTGGCATGCGCGGAGGCCAACGATAAAAAATACCGTTACTGAAGCCATAGCTGAGTGAGATCAGCTTGGAGTGAATCCAGGATCGTTAAGATTGTGCTCTGGTGTCTTCCCAGAGACAGGCCGCGCGGAAGGGTGACCTGGTTCAATTTATCGAAGCTAGTTTGAAAGCAAGGTTATGAGGAATCCATATGTCTGAACAACAAGCACAAGGTGCCGATGAGGCCATTGACCTTAATAATGAACTGAAAGCTCGTCGCGAAAAACTGGCTGCGCTGCGTGAGCAGGGCGTAGCTTTCCCCAACGATTTCCGTCGCGATCATACCTCTGACCAATTGCATGCTGAATTCGATGCGAAGGACAACGATGAACTCGCTTCCCTGAACGTTGAAGTTGCGGTGGCTGGTCGGATGATGACCCGTCGCGTGATGGGCAAAGCCTCCTTCGTCACCCTCCAGGACGTCGGCGGCCGCATTCAGCTGTACGTGGCGCGCGATGACCTGCCGGAAGGCGTCTACAACGAACAGTTTAAGAAATGGGACCTCGGCGATATCATCGCCGCCCGCGGCAAGCTGTTCAAAACGCAAACCGGCGAACTCTCGATCCACTGCACCGAGCTGCGCCTGCTGACCAAAGCCCTGCGCCCGCTGCCGGATAAATTCCACGGCCTGCAGGATCAGGAAGTTCGCTATCGCCAGCGCTATCTGGATCTGATCGCCAACGAAGAGTCGCGTCATACGTTCCGTATCCGTTCGCAGATCCTCGCCACCATGCGCCAGTTCATGGTGGCTCGCGGCTTTATGGAAGTCGAAACGCCGATGATGCAGGTGATCCCAGGCGGGGCGTCCGCCCGTCCGTTCATCACCCATCACAACGCGCTGGATCTGGATATGTACCTGCGCATCGCGCCGGAACTGTATCTGAAACGTCTGGTGGTTGGCGGTTTTGAACGCGTGTTTGAAATCAACCGCAACTTCCGCAACGAAGGGATCTCGGTACGCCATAACCCAGAGTTCACCATGATGGAACTGTATATGGCGTATGCGGACTACAAAGACCTGATCGAACTGACCGAGTCGCTGTTCCGCACCCTGGCGCAGACGGTGCTGGGCAAAACCGAAGTGCCGTATGGCGACCAGGTGTTTGATTTCGGCAAGCCGTTTGAAAAACTGACCATGCGGGAAGCGATCAAGAAACACCGTCCGGAAACCAACATGGCGGATCTGGATAACTTCGACGCGGCGAAAGCGCTGGCGGAATCTATCGGTATTCAGGTAGAGAAAAGCTGGGGGCTGGGACGCATAGTTACCGAAATCTTTGACGAAGTGGCGGAAGCGCATCTGATTCAGCCGACCTTCATCACCGAATACCCGGCGGAAGTTTCTCCGCTGGCGCGCCGTAACGACGTCAACCCGGAAATCACTGACCGCTTTGAATTCTTCATCGGCGGCCGCGAAATCGGTAACGGTTTCAGCGAGCTGAACGATGCCGAAGACCAGGCGCAGCGCTTCCAGGATCAGGTGAACGCCAAAGCGGCGGGCGATGACGAAGCGATGTTCTATGACGAAGACTACGTGACCGCCCTCGAGTACGGCCTGCCGCCGACCGCGGGTCTGGGTATTGGTATCGACCGCATGGTGATGCTGTTTACCAACAGCCATACCATCCGCGACGTGATCCTCTTCCCGGCCATGCGTCCGCAGAAGTAATCCATTGCACTCCCTCCCGGCCTGCGCCGGGAGGTTCTCCCTGCATTATCCCCGGCCTGTCGGCAGAGCGATGTTATTACAGGACTTTTTGCAGGGAGCCGCGCTGTCTGCCGTTTGCCCATACGCCGTTAAAGGCGTCGTTCAGCGTAAAGGCTGAGCTTTTCACCCGGAAGGTCAGTTTACCCTGGCTGGCTTTCGCCTCCTCGACCAGATGACCATGGGTTTTCACCGTTTTAGCGGTGACGGTAATCTCATCAATTTTATCGCCATACTCCGTATAAACATACCAGGTGCCCACCCAGGGGCCGAAGCCGCTGCTGGCGTGCTGCGCGGCGGCGGCATTCTCGGCTTTGGTTTTATGAATATCGCAGGTGGTCCCATCGGTCATCTGCGTGCAGCCGGAACGTTCAAGCTGTTCCCGGTATTTCGCGCTAATGGCGTGGGCCGGCGCGGCGGCGACCAGCGCCAGGGTGAGGGTGGTGAAAAGCCAGGTCTTATTCATCTTATTGTTTCTCATCGCGATAGCGGCGTGCCGGGCCATAGAGAGGGATACACGTTGGTGTATTCTCCCGTTGGCGTCAGAATAAAATAACCCAACCAGTCCTGATAAGTAATTAGCAAGACGCTGTGGGGTTATTTATTAGTAAAGCATCAAAGTTTCATGCTTATTTCGCAAGCCAACCTTCCCACTGCGTGTCATATTATTGCAGAGAGAATGTTAATTATTTGATGTTTTAAAAGCGGCTATGTGTCATTCAGGCAAATAACAGCAGGCCTGTCCTTGGCGCACGGCAAAAGCCCGCTCTGGTGCGGTGTTGAGTTTTTTTCATATTGCTATCATCATATTTCGAATGAAAGGGATAACCTCTGAAGCGGGTTATTAAGCCAGTAATTTTTATCCGCAAAATAAGCCGGCGGCAAGCATTATTTCCATTTATTTTTCAGGGTTACCTGAAATAGCGAATATACCGCCAGTGCAATGATGGATTTCCATCATTTCTCCGTTTTCATCGTCGGTCGTCACCTGCTTATAGTGACGCCAGACAAGACCACAGGGTGGAAAGGAGAACAAGATGGCGACAGAGCAACTGCGGTGGGGCGTGAGCCCCCTGTGCTGGACCAACGATGTACTCGAGGATTTAGGCGGTGATATTCCCCTGGATACCTGCCTGCGCGAGGCGCGGGAGGCGGGCTATCAGGGCATTGAGTTAGGACGGAAATTTCCCCGCCAGGCATCAACCCTGGGCCCGCTGCTGGCGGCGGCTGACCTGCGCCTGGCGTCCGGCTGGTACAGCGGCATGCTGGCCGACCGCAGCGTGGAAGCGGAGCTGGAGGCGGTGCGGGAGCACGCCCAGCTTCTCCGGCAGCTCGGCGCGAAGGTGATGGTTTACGGCGAATGCGGGCAACTGCCAGGTGAAACCCCGCTTGATGAGCCTATTTCGCTCTCGCCGCCGTTAAGCCGCGTCAGCCTGGCGGCGTATTGCCACAAGCTGAATACCTTTGCTGACCTGCTGCTGCGCGACTATGACCTCCAGCTGGCCTATCACCATCATCTGATGATGCTGGTGGAGCACGATGACGAGCTGGAGCGGTTTCTGTCTCACACCCATGACAACGTCGGGCTGGCGTTTGATACCGGGCACGCCTTTGTCGCCGGGGTCGAGATCCCGCGCGTACTGCACAAATATGGCCACCGTATCCGCCATCTGCATCTGAAAGACGTGCGTCCCCAGGTGCTGGGGCGTCTGTATCGGGAAAACCTGAGCTTTAACGAGGCGGTGCGCGCCGGGCTGTTTACCATCCCAGGCGACGGCTGCATCGACTATGCGCCGATCCTCGACTTTGTCCGGGACAGCGACTACCGCGGCTGGCTGATTATCGAAGCCGAGCAGGACCCGGCGATGGCGCCGCCGCTGGCCACCGCCAGCCGCGCCTATGCCTGGCTGGCGCACCATTTATCTTCCCCTTCATCGTCAGAGGAGTATGCATCATGAGCGCGCGGTTAAATATCGGCCTTATCGGCTCAGGTTTTATGGGGCAGGCACACGCTGACGCTTACCGTCGCGCGGCGATGTTCTATCCCGATCTGCCCAAGCGCCCGCATCTCTACGCGCTGGCGGATCAGGATCAGGCGATGGCCGAACGCCACGCGGCGAAACTGGGGGCGGAAAAGGCCTACGGCGACTGGCGCGAGCTGGTAAACGATCCGCAGGTTGATGTGGTGGATATCACCTCGCCGAACCATCTGCACTACACAATGGCGATGGCGGCGATCGCGGCGGGTAAACATGTCTATTGCGAGAAGCCGCTGGCGGTCAATGAGCAGCAGGCGCAGGAGATGGCGCAGGCGGCACGGCGCGCGGGGGTGAAGACCATGGTGGCCTTTAACAACATCAAAACGCCGGCGGCGCTGCTGGCAAAGCAGATTATCGCCCGGGGAGATATTGGCGAACCGGTGCGCTTTCGCGGCACCTTTGATCAGGGGTTTTATAACGACCCGAACCTGCCCTGGTCCTGGCGCTGCTCGAAAACCCTCGGCGGCAGCGGGGCGCTTGGCGACCTCGGCGCCCATACCCTGTCCGTCGCCCAGTTTTTGCTGGGCGGGATCCGTGAAGTGACCGCCAGCGCGCAAACCTGCCTGCGCCAGCGTCCGGTGCCGCAGACCGATGCCGGGTATGCCAGCCGGGTCGCGGTCGATGCCGAGTGGCGGGAAGTGGAAAATGACGATCAGGTTCAGTGCCTGGTCAATTTCGACAGCGGCGCCGCGGGGGTGATTGAGGCCTCGCGCATCGCCGCCGGGCGGATCTTCGGCGTGTTCTGGGAGGTCTCCGGCACCGAAGGCACGCTGTATATGGACGGGGAGCGCTTTAACGAGCTGCAGGTCTATCGCTTCAACGATGATAAACATGACCGCGGCTTTAAGACGCTGTATGCCGGGAGCCAGATCCCGGCCTATGCCGGCTTCTTCGGCTTCGATTTTGGCGGCGGCGGGCTGGGCTATTTTGACGTCAAGGTGATCGAAGTGCATGACCTGGTGCAGGGGATTTGCGGGGAGGGCGACTGCTATCCCAACTTTGAATTTGGTTTGCAGAATCAGCGCGTGCTGTCGGCGATTGAAGCCTCGATGGCCAGCCGTCGCTGGGTGAACGTGGTTAAAGACTAAGGAGCCGCTATGTTTCCGTCACACTTACCAACCCCGCGCCGCCCGGCGGCGCAGAGCATTCCCATCCTGCGCTGGGGCATTATCGGTCCTGGCTGGATCGCCGAGCGCTTTGTGCACTCATTGAAAACCTACAGCCGGCAGCAGGTGGTGGCGGTGGTTTCCCGCAGCCAGGCGAAGGCCGACCGGGTGGCCGCGGAATGGGGGATCCCCCAGGCTTACGGCCAGGTGGAGGAGATGCTGGCGCGTCCGGATATTGATGCGGTGTATATTGCGACGCCGCACAACCATCACTTTCCCGACGGCATGCAGGCGCTGAAGGCGGGCAAACACGTGCTGATAGAGAAACCCTTCGCCCTCAACCTCGGCGAAGGGCGTGAGCTGCAGGCCGAAGCCGCCCGCCAGGAGAAGCTGGCGCTGGAGGCAATGTGGTGCGATTACGCGCCGAAATATGATGTGATCCGCCAGCTGCTGGAGGATGGGGCGCTCGGCGACCTGCATACCCTGCTGGCCGATCACGGCGAGTATTTCACCCGCGACCACCGCATCTTCAATGCCGATCTTGCCGGCGGGCCGATGATGGACCTCGGCAGCTATGTGACCTCGTTTGCGCTGATGGTGGGCGGCATGCCGCAGGAGATTGTCGCCCGCGGCAGCGCCACGGCGGAGGGGCTGAACGGTCAGACGTCGATGCTGTTTAGCTGGCAGAACGGGATGCAGGGGTTGTTAAACACCACTTTGTTCAGCAACACGCCGGGCGGGGCGGTGGTGGCCGGACGCCAGGCGACCCTGACGATCGACGGCCAGTTTTACGCCCCCGGCGGCTTCACGCTCGCCGCCAGCCAGGGCGGGCAGGTGCTGCGCTGGGAAGAGCCGCGCAATCGCTACGACCAGCTGTTCTGGCAGGCGGAGCATTTTGCCTGGTGCATCGGACAGGGGGTGCAGGACTCGCCGCTGCGGCCGCTCAGTCGGGTGCTGCAGAATCTGCAGGTGATGGATGAGGTGCGGCGCCAGGTGGGCGCGGTGTTTAACGAAGAACGTTAAGGAGCCGGCCGGGCATTGGTTTGCAGATAGCGCGAGCGTATTTGCCATTGCCCGGCAAAAGGACGCGTACGATGCCTGATGTCTGTTGCCCGGCGGCGCTGTGCTTGCACGGGCCTGGGATATCTATGCAACCGTTTGATATTAAATCAGATTAGTGCCTGTGTTATGTAGGCCGGGCAAGGCGGCGCCGCCGCCCGGCATAAAACGGCTCCGCGCCCGCTGTTCTTGCCCGGCGGCGCTGCGCTTGCACGGGCCTGGGATATCAATGCAACCGATTGATATTACGGTGTATGAATGCCTGTCTTCTGTAGGCCGGGCAAGGCATCGCCGCCGCCCGGCATAAAGGCAGGTACAGCGCCTGATAGCGGTTGCCTCGCACCCGCTCAGCGACAGTCGTCGACGGCGACAAACTGGCCATGCTGCAGGGACTGAACTGCCGCTTCGGCAATGGCCTGCGCCTGCAGGCCGTCCAGCAGGCCGGGCAGGTCGGCGACGGTTTCACCATTCAGGGAGCGAATAAAGGCGTCAAGATGCTGGTAATAAGATCCCTGTACCCGGCTGAACCAGTCCGGCCACAGGCCCGGCTCAATGCGCTGATTGCCGCGCCACAGGGTAGGGCCCGCCGGCGACTGGCTACCGGACTCCAGCGCGCCTTCGGCGCCCAGCAGGGTGATCCGTTCATCGTACCCGTGGCCGGTGCGGCGGGTATTGTCCAGCTGCGCCAGCGCGCCGCCGCGCATCTGCATCATCAGGATGGAGGTGTCGACATCGCCAAATTCGGCAATGTCCGGCAGGGCCAGCGCCGCGCCCATCGCTGCTACGGTGCGCACTTCATCGCCAGTGAGAAAGCGCAGGAGATCGAAGAAGTGGATCGCCTGATCGCGCATCTGGCCGCCGGAGCTGCGCAGATAGTCGAGCGGCGGCATGCTGGAGGCGCGGCAGACCATCTGCACCAGCTCGACCCGGCCGATCAGCCCTTGCTCCAGCTGGCGGCGGAGCTGCTGATGGCTGCTATCGAAGCGCCGGTTAAAGCCGACAGTGACCGGCACGTTCAGGGGGAGCACCCGCTCCACCACCTCACGGGCGCGCGCCAGGGTGAGGTCGATCGGTTTTTCGCAATAGACCGCCTTGCCCGCCCTGGCGGCGGCTTCCAGCAGTTCGGCATGCGACGGGGTTGAACTGGCGATCAGCACCGCGTCGATGGCGTCGCTATGGATCGCCTCGCTCACGGTCACCGCCCGGGCGCCATAGCGGGCGGCCAGCGCCTGGGCGCGCTCCGGGGCGGCATCGGCCACCATCGTCAACGCACTTCCTTCATGACGAGCAAGACTGGCGGCATGAACCTGACCGATAAAACCACTGCCTACCAGGGCAAAACGTTTGCAGATCATTTTTTTCTCCAGAATGGCGAGGGGACGCTGCCACCATAATCGGTTTGCTAAACTCACTGACACTGCCGTTTTGATGGATTTCCATCATGAAGAGAGGGGCGATGAAAAACATTTCACTGGCGATGCTGGCCAGACAGATTGGCGTCGGCGTGGCCACCGTTGACCGGGTGCTGAACGAGCGCGGCGGCGTATCGCCGCAGACCACGCGCAAAGTGCTGCAGGCGGCGCGCGAGGCGGGGCTGAAGCGGATCCTGCCGGAGGAGCACCGCTTTCCCTGGCAGATTGAGGTCTTTCTCAGCAGCAATGACTCGTTCTTCTTTCCGCAGCTGGCGCAGGATTTTGCCGCCGTGGCGGATAGCCTCGGCTATCGCCGTCTGACCTTGCACCGCACCTTTGTCCCGGAGTCGCAGCCAACGACGCTGGCCCGGCGCATTGCGCGCAGCTGCCAGCAGCGTCAAGGGATCATCGTCTTCGGCAATGACCATCCCGCGGTGCACGACGCGCTGCACCGCTGCCGGGAGGCTGGCGTCCCGGCGATCACCCTGGCGACGGACCTGCCCGGCGCCGACCGACTCTGCCACGTGGGGATCAATCAGCTACAGGCTGGCCGCACGGCGGGGTTAATGCTGGGGAGAATGACGCCGCGGCCCGGCGAGGTGCTGATGGTCAGCGGCCGGCAAGATTACAGCGCGCATCGCCTGCGCATTCAGGGGTTCCGCGAGGTGCTGAGCCAGCGCTTTCCCCACCTGCAGCTCAGCGACGTGCTGGCGGGCGAGGAGCGGCGGGAGCAGATCACCCGCCTGGTGGAGCAAGCCCTGTGCCGCAGCCGGAATATTGTTGGGATCTATAACACCGGGCTTGGCAATACCCAGATTGCCGAGGCGCTGGCCCGCCACCGCCGCGAAGGCGACGTCTGCTGGATCACCCATGAGCGTTACAACACCACCCGGCAGCAGCTGGCGAAGGGCAGCCTGGCGTTAACGCTCGATCAGAACACCCGCCAGCACGCCCAGCTGGCGATCGACCTGATGCTGCGCCATCTGGAGTCCGGCTACCAGCCGCAAACCTATGCCGACGGTAAAGTCGACTTTATCCTCTACAGCGCCGAGAACGTGGACTAAGGCGTACGGCGCCTCCCTTCCTGACAACACGGATTTCCCCGGCGGGTAAATGCCAACCCCGCCGGGAGGGATCGCTTCAAAGCGTTGTCTGCTTCTCATTTTTCGCTCATTTATGCGGCAATGTTAGATGTCTGTCAAAATTCTGTTACTGCATAGTTTTAAAATTTTCATTTCAGTTATTTACTTATAAAAGTTTCAAATGTCTTGTTAATGAAATAAATGGTCTGAAATCCAGGTTGCGGCGTAAATGGACTGATGTTTCAAAATAGTGATGATAAAACAGCCGTTATTTGTGATTTAGATCACGATGGAGTGCGAGAGGTGCCGCAGCGTCGTCGATATACCAGCAGACATTTGTCGCAACGTAACTGAAATTAATTTTTCATTTTGTTTCATTCACCGGCGTACCTACAAAATCAAGGATCAACTATGAATATTAAGAAAACGATTGTTGCCTCTTTGTTAGCCTGCATGCTGCCTGCGGTGGTTATGGCAAAAGATGTCTCCATTGGCGTCTCGATGGCGCTGTTTGACGATAACTTCCTGACGATCCTGCGTACCTCGATGCAAAAAGAGATGAAAAAAGATGGCGTTAAATCGCAGATCGAGGACGCGAAAGGGGATGTCTCCCAGCAGCTGCAGCAGGTACAGAACTTTATCGGCCAGGGGGTGGACGCCATTATCGTCAACCCGGTGGATACCAACGCGGTGAAACCGATCATGGATCAGGCCACCAAAGCCGGGATCCCGCTGGTGTTTGTGAACCGCCGTCCGCAGGCGGAGCTGACCGACAAGATGGCCTATGTGGGATCGGACTCCATTCTCGCCGGCCGTCTGCAGATGGAAGCGCTGGCGAAAGCGATGAACGGTAAGGGCAATGTGGCGATCCTGCTCGGCGACCTGGCGAATGAATCCACTCGCGACCGCACCAAAGGGGTGGAAGAGGTGGTAGCGAAATACCCGAACATCAAAATCGTCCAGAAGCAGACCGCGAAATTTACCCGCAATGACGCAGTGGATGTGGTCAGCAACTGGATGACCAGCGGTGAGGATATCCAGGCCATCGCCTCCAACAACGATGAAATGGCGATCGGCGCCCTGCAGGCGCTGGGCAAAAACCCGAACCATATTCTCATCGCCGGCGTGGATGGCACCCCGGATGCCCTGCAGATGCTGAAGAGCGGCAAGATGATCGCCACCATCTTCCAGGATGCGAAAGGCCAGGGTGAAGGCGCAGTAGACGCGGCCATCAAGCTGGCGAACGGCGAGAAAGTGGAAAAAATCATCGACGTGCCGTATCAGCTGATCACCAAAGAGAACATGGCTGAATTTACCAACCGTAATCAGAAATAGTCCTGGCCAACCTGTGGTACGGAGGTGGATGTATGAACGCTTTTGCCCTTGAAGCCGAAGGTATCAGTAAGTTCTTCCCCGGCGTGAAGGCGCTCGATAATGTCTCATTGCGCGTGCGTCCGGGAACGGTGCATGCCCTGATGGGCGAGAACGGCGCCGGTAAATCCACGCTGATGAAATGCCTGATCGGTATCTATCGCCCCGATAAAGGGTCGATTCGCGTGAAAGGGGAGCCGGTGGAGTTTACCGACACCATGGATGCGCTGCGCTCGGGGATCTCGATGATCCACCAGGAGCTCAATCTGGTGCCGCATATGACGGTGGCGGAGAATATCTGGCTGGGGCGCGAGCCGATGAAATACGGCTTTGTCGACCACGGCCAGCTGACCCGCCAGACCCAGGCGCTGCTGGATAAGCTCAATATCCGCTTAACCGCTGACCGGCTGGTGGGCGACCTGAGCATCGCCGCCCAGCAGATGGTGGAGATTGCCAAAGCGGTTTCATGGAACGCGGATATCGTGATCATGGATGAGCCCACCTCGGCGCTGACCGAAGGCGAGGTGGCTCACCTGTTCACCATCATCCGCGACCTGCGCGCCCAGGGTAAAGCGATCATCTATATCAGCCACAAAATGGATGAGATCTTTGCCATCACCGATGAGATCAGCGTCTTTCGCGACGGCACCTGGGTAGGGAGCAAAAACACCACCGAATTTACCCGGCAGTCGCTGATCACCCAGATGGTGGGCCGCGAATTAACCCAGCTGTTTCCGAAATTTAATAACACCATCGGCGAAGAGGTGCTGACGGTGCGCAACCTGACGCGTCAGGGCGTGTTCCATGACGTCAGCTTTAGCGTACGCCGTGGCGAAATCCTGGGCGTGGCCGGGCTGGTGGGCGCCGGGCGCAGCGAGGTGATGGAAAGCCTGTTCGGTATGGAGCGCTTCGACAGCGGCGAAGTGCTGATCGACGGGGCGCCGGTGACCATCGATTCCCCCTCCGTGGCGATTGAAAAGGGGATGGCATTATTAACCGAAGACCGGAAAAAGTCGGGCCTGTTTCTGGTGCTGTCGGTGCTGGAAAATATGAGTATCGTCAAAATGCCGGAATATATCGGCAAGAGCGGTTTTGTCCAGCACGTGAAAATGGCCGAAGACTGCATGGAGCAAATACGCCGGCTCAATATTAAAACGCCGACGATGGATCAAATTATTAATAACCTCAGCGGGGGGAATCAGCAAAAAGTCCTGATTGCGCGCTGGCTGTTAGCGCAACCGAAAATCTTAATTCTCGATGAGCCGACCCGCGGTATCGACGTCGGGGCGAAGGCGGAGATTTATCATCTTATCAGTGAACTGGCGAATCGGGGGGTGGCGGTGATTATGGTCTCCTCTGAACTGCCGGAAATCCTTGGCATGAGCGATCGGGTCATGGTGATGCATGAAGGTCGTATCACCGGCATCCTGGAAAAAGACGAAGCCGACCAGGAAACCATTTTGTCGTTGGCATCCCATTGAGGCACAGAGAATGAGTAATATGAAATTAACGGCGGCTCCGGCCAGCGAGGGTTCCTCCTTCTTCGCTAATTTGCGGCATAAAATGCCGAAAGATACCGGCATCTTTGTGGTGATGCTGGTGATTGCCCTGACCTTTGAAATCGCCGGCTGGTATGTTCGCGACCAGTCGTTCCTGCTCAATACCAACCGGCTGGTGCTGATTGTGCTGCAGGTGGCGATTATCGGCATCATCGCCGTGGGCGTCACCCAGGTGATCATCACCACCGGGATTGACCTCTCCTCCGGCTCGGTTATTGCCCTTGCGGCGGTGGTGGCGGCCAGCCTGGCGCAAACCTCCGATAGCCTGTCGCCAATGTTCCCGGCGCTGGTCAACCTGCCGGCGGTGATCCCCATTTGCGCGGGGATCGGCGTCGGCCTGCTGTGCGGCCTGACCAACGGTTTCCTGGTGACGCGGACCGGTATCCCGCCGTTTATCGCCACCCTCGGGATGATGGTTTCGGCGCGCGGTCTGGCGCAGTATTACACTCAGGGCAACCCGATCAGCTTCCTCTCCGACAGCTTTACGGCGATAGGCCAGGGTGCGATGCCGGTGATTATCTTCTTCGTGATCGCCGCCGTGTTTCACATTGCGCTGAAGCATACCCGGTATGGCAAATATGTGTATGCCATCGGCGGCAACATGACCTCGGCCAAAGTGTCCGGCATCAATGTGAATAAATATCTGGTGATCGTCTACACCATCGCCGGGGCGCTCTCCGGGCTGGCGGGGGTGGTGCTGGCGGCGCGCGTCAGCAGCGGCCAGTCGAGCATGGGGATGTCCTACGAGCTGGACGCTATTGCCGCCGCGGTGATCGGCGGCAGCAGCTTAATGGGCGGAGTGGGGCGCATTACCGGCACCCTGATTGGCGCGATGATCCTTGGCCTGATCAAAAGCGGTTTTACCTTTGTCGGCGTCGATGCCTATGTGCAGGATATTATTAAAGGCATCATTATCGTTGCGGCGGTAACCATCGATATGCGTCGCAACCGGAAAAAACACTAATCTTATCAACGGGCGGCAACGGCGAAGGATGCCGTTGCCGCCCGTCCTGTCCAGAAATAAACAAAATACTCCCCGCCAGGCTCCGCCTGTCTGTTTTGCCCGCGCTGCGCATCCTGTACAGTTTCGCCACTTCCGTTGCCCATTCGTCAGGGGCCACGCGTGGCCTGCGGTTTCTGGAGTCGTATGAATACACCATCCTTTGGCAAATTCTCGCCGCGCTGGCTAGCGGGAAAAAGGGGCCTTATCGTCACGCTGCTCGCGGGGCTGGCGATCCTGGCGCTCGGTCGGGGCATGAATTTGCCGGCCAGAGAGGTTTTCCGTGAGAGGCAGATCCGCCAGCTGGAGGAGGATGCGCAGTGGGTGGCGGAACGCCTTGAGCGGCGGATGAACATTCCGGCGCCGCAGCGGGAAGCGACCTGGCCGCTGGCGGCGATGCGCGCCGCTCTCCAGACCCTCGCCCAGGAGCGGCATTATCAGCTGCTGCTGGTGAATGGCGACGGGCATCTGCTGGCGGCATCGCACGCGCTGCCGGCCAGCGTGCTGGCCCAAGTGCAGGCGCAGTTCCCGCGAGAGATGCAGCCCCCGCTGTTCGGCAGCCACTACCAGACCATTCAGCCATTCGCCCCGCATCAAAGGATGTTAAGCCGGGCGCTGAACGGCAACGCGGGGCTGGCGGGCTGGAATCTGGTGATGCTGGCGCCGGATGGTGGATTGCCCTCGTTGCTGGTGGCTTACCGCTGGCCGGTAACGATCGGCCTTGGCGGGTGCTCGCCAGCGCGCTGCTGGCGCTGAGGCAGGCGGCGCGCGCCAGGCGAAAACGCTAATTGCCAACCGCGCCGTCAGGGATGGCGAATCTGCAGGGTGGCGGGCAGGTAGCGCTGAAGCGGCTCCGGGGCCTGACCGTCGATCAGCTGGCTGAGCAGATCGTAGCAGTGCCAGGCCAGCTGGCGATTATCCTGCTGCACGGTATCAATGCGCAGGGAAAGCGAATCATACAGATAGTGATCGTCGAAGCTGGCGAGATGAATATTGGAATCCAGCAGATGATGCTGGCTCATATAGCGCAGCACCCCTTCGAGCAGCCCGCAGGCCGCGGTGAAGAGCGCCTTCGGCGGACGCCCCAGCCGCGCGCAGAGCGCCGCGAACATCTCATAGCCGGAGCTGGGGTGGTAGTTGCCGTTGATCACCCACTCAGGGCGCAGCGTGATCCCCGCCTGGGCCAGGCCCTGGGTGAACCCCGCCAGCCGGTCGCGCGACGGCGACAGCCGCGGCTGGCCGCCGAGAAACCAGAACTCGTCCGCATGCTGAGGCGCGATACGGGAGATCAGCTCGGCCGTTGGGGTGACCGAGTCGGTCATCACCAGCGGCAGGGCGCTGTCGCTGGGGAAGCGGTCAAACAGCACCACCGGCAGCTGTTCGCTGAGTTTCTGATAGTCGGCATCGCTGTGCATACAAGAGGCGACTATCAGGCCGTCGACCTGGCGGGCGATCATGTTATTGACCACCACGCTCTCCTGGCCTGGGTTTTCGTCGGTGCAGGAGATAAGCAGCTGCACGCCGGCTTCCCGGCAGAGCGTCTCAAGCTCGTGGGAGAAAACGGCAAACCCGTAGTTGGTGATCTCCGGCACCACCAGACCAATGGTATGGCTGCGGTTATCGCGCAGCGAGCGCGCGTGAATGCTCGGCTGATAGTGCTGTTCGCGAGCGATCGCCAGTACGCGCTCGCGCGTCTCCTGCGCCACGCGCAGCTCTTTACCACGACCGTTGAGTACCAGGCTGGCGGTCGCTTTGGAGACGCCCGCCAGTTCGGCGATATCTTTGATAGTTACGCGTTTGGTTTTCATCAGCACCCGGGAGCCTGAAAGCAAAACGCTTATTCTACCATGCATGGCCGCAGCAGCCAGCGGCAGAATGCCACCGGCGTCGCACCGCTGAAGATGAGCTGCCCCGGATAGCCCGGGAAGAAGCGGCTGCTCATCACCCCTTCGCCATCGTTGATGAAAATCTCTACGCTGGAGCGGTCGATAAAGATCCGCAGGCGGCGCGCCTCGCCGCGCCAGTAGCGGTGATGCATCTCCGCCGTCTGCAGGCCGCGGCGCGACAGACGCAGACCGTCGCGATTGACGGTGAGCTGCAGGGCGCCGGCAAAGTCCAGCCCCAGCGTGCTGTTGGGGGCGATGTCAAAGGCCAGCTCCATCGGGGCGAGGGGCAGGGTCTGTCCGCACCAGCCCTGGGCTTCCCCGCGCAGGGCGACCAGCTCGCGCAGCGGACGCTGATACAGAGTGCCAGCCTGCCACTCCAGCTCACGCACGCAGGTCATCTGATGGATCCAGCCCTGCGCGCGGGTGGGCTGATGCATCTCGTCCCCGTCGGGGACGCCCATCCAGCCGACCAGCAGGCGGCGGCCATCGTCGGCCTGCATGGTCTGCGGCGCGTAGAACTCAAATCCGCTGTCCAGCTCGTGCAGCGGGCCGTGGTCGAAGATCCCGCGTTCGGCGTCGAAGCGGCCTGCCATCCACACCGCCGGATAGGTATTGAGAAAGCGCTGCGCTTCGCGGGCCAGCCCCTGCGGGCAGCAGATCAGCAGGTGGGTGTCCGCCAGCGGAAAGAGATCCGGGCACTCCCACATGTAGCCGGCGTTCGCCAGGCCGTTCACGTCGTGCCCGGCGATCTCGCCCACCAGGCGCCACTCCCGCAGGTCGCTGGCGGTAAACAGCAGCACTTTGCCGCGCTGTTGCACATCCTGCGCCCCAAGAACCATGTACCAGCGCCCGTCCTGCCGCCACACTTTAGGGTCGCGCACATGGCCGGTATAGCCTTCTGGCAGCGGCAGCACCGGCCCCAGCTTGCGGAAGGTGCCATCGGCATTCTCGGTCGCCAGACATTGCCAGGCGGTGCGCCCGCCGTCGGGGAATTTCACGTTGCCGGTGTAGCACAGAGTCAGGGCACCCTCGAACTCGACCGCGCTGCCAGAGTAGCAGCCGTTGCGGTCATACTCTTCATCCGGCATCAGGGCGATAGGTTCGTGCCGCCAGTGCAGCAGATCGGCAGAGCTCCAGTGTCCCCAGCACTTATAGGTATGGTCGCAGGCGAGCGGGTTCCACTGATAAAACAGGTGGTAACGCCCGGCGACCTGGCAAAAGCCGTTAGGATCGTTCAGCAGTCCGTTGACCGGCGCCAGATGCCATTGCGGATAATGGCTGTCGGCCAGCGCCTGCGGCTGGCCCTGCATAACGGCCTGCAGGATCGCAGGCAGACGTGACGGTAATGACATTATTCAGCGTCCGTTTTGTATTTCAGCGTCAGAGAGAGCGCGAAGGCCACGGCGAAGGCGATCGCCATTCCGATAATGTAGTTCAGCAGCGAGCTGGCCTGCACGATAGCCATCCCCGGGATCGCCGTCAGGCCTACCGCGGTCATGTAGACGTGCATCGACACCACCCAGGCGCCGCCGGCGGCACCGCCCACCAGCGCGGCGATAAACGGTTTCACAAAGCGCAGGTTAATCCCGAAGATTGCCGCCTCGGTGATCCCCAGCATCGCCGAAAACGCCGACGGCAGGGTGATGGCTTTTATTTTGGCATCTTTGGTTTTAAACCACACCGCAAAGCAGGCGCCGCCCTGGGCGACGTTGGCCATCGCCCAGATCGGCAGCAGGAAGTTGACGCCAATCGATGGGTTGCCCAGCAGTCCGGCTTCGATGGCATGGAAGCTGTGATGGATACCGGTAATGACGATCACCGAATAGAGGCCGCCGAACAGCAGGCCCGCCAGCCAGCCGGCGTGGCTGATAAGCGTGCTGAGGATAAACGAAATGCCGTCGCCGAGCGCGCGACCGGCCGGGCCGATCAGCAGCAGGGCGATAAAGCCGGAGATAATCACCGTCAGGAACGGAGTGAGGATCAGGTCCAGCGCGTCAGGGATCACGCGGCGCAGCCGCTTCTCGACCATGCTCATAAACCACACCGCCAGCAGCACCGGGAAGACGGTGCCCTGGTAACCGATCATCGCCACTTCGATGCCGAAGAAATTCATGGTATGGAAGCCGGCGGCGACGCCCCAGGCGTTGGTCAGCGCCGGATGGGTGAGGATCCCGCCGAGGGTCGCGCCCAGATAGGGGTTACCGCCAAATTCGCGTGCGGCGGTAAAGCCGATCAGGATCGGCAGAATGATAAACGCCGCCGAACTGCACATATCCAGCATGATATAGAGAGCGTTGCTCGGGTCGACCCAACCGTAGGTTTTCACCATCCCCAGCAGGCCCATCAGCAGGCCGGAGGCGACGATGGCCGGAATAATCGGCACGAAGATGTTGGACAGCAGGCGGGCGATGCGCTGGAACGGGTTCAGCTTTTTCGCCGCCAGGTCGGCGGCTTCGGATTTGCTCGATTCGCTGATGCCTGCGGCCTGGATAAAGGCGGCATAGACTTTATTGACCACCCCGGTGCCGAAGATGATCTGCATCTGTCCGGCATTGCGAAAGCAGCCTTTCACCCCGTCGATTTTGCCAATCGCCTGCTGATCGGCGAGCGCGTCGTCGACCAGCACCAGCCGCAGGCGGGTGGCGCAGTGCGCGGCGCTGGCGATATTTTCCTTGCCGCCCAGCAGGGGAAGCAGTGAGCGGGAAATCTGTTCAAAATCCATAGTACCCTCTAAATGCATGATGATATGGCGTGGGCGGCGCCAGCCGTGGCAGGCGCCGCGAACCTTATATTTATGTGTTATTTACCCTGTCGCCCCGGTGGCCGTCAGAACCAGGTCTCCATTTGCATACCGAACGACCATTCGCCGCCCGATTTGAATCCGTTGCTGCCTAACGCGTCATCGTTGGCGTAGTTGTCCAGTTTTTTGCTCCAGTCCATCCACGATGTATAGAAGCGGATCTCCGGCCGCGAGAAGAAGTCGCCGATGCTGCCCACCTTGAAGGTCGGGGCGAAGGTCAGCTTGTAGAAGCTGCCATTGACCGCATGGCGATCGTTGTAGCCTTCAGGCTGCAGATCCATGTACTGATAGCTGCCCTCCCAGGCGAGGGCGAAGTTCTGCGTCACTTCCTGAATCAGACGCAGGTTGAGGGTGGCCCACTGATAGCTGTCGCCATCGACATAACGATCTTTACTGCTCTGCGCCAGCACGGCCGGGGCAATAAACCAGCGATCGCTCAGCGGCGTGGTGCCATAGCTGGCGAAGCGCCAGGTATTGGCCCCCGGGCGCAGCGCGCCGTCGGAGCCGATGCCTTTAACCTCGGCGCCCAGCCCGTGGCCGTACAGCAGGGCCGTTTTGCTGGTCCCGTCGCGCAGGCCATAGAAGCTCTCATTGTGCAGGCCCAGCAGGGCATGAACCCCGGTGTTAGCGGCATCGCCTTTCACCAGATTGCCGTTCGCGTCCTGGCGGTCGTCATTATCTTTCGCCCGCATCCCGCTGACCATCATCTGCACCGGGCCGGCAAAGTTATTCATGCTGACGATATAGTTCTGCACGCTGTTGCTGCTGTCGGCGATATCGCCAAAGTTGCGGCCGTATAACGAGAAGTTGCTGCGCAGGCTGTCGTTCCATTTCACGTCGTAGATCCCGCCGCCGGTCCCGGCGAGGAACACCACATCCGAGTCAATCCAGTGGATGTCGAAGTTGTCGCGGTCAAAGCGTTTCCCGGCCCACAGGGTCGAGCCTTTGAACGGGCCTTCGAAGGTCGGCAGGTTGCCCAGCTCGACGAACGCCTGGCGCACGTTCAGATCGCTGCTGCTTGCCGTCCAGTCGTTATAAGTGGTCTGTCCGTCGGCCACCATCACTTTGAAACGGGTGGTCGCCCCGTTGTCCAGGGTCTGTTTATGTTCGAGGTTCATTTCCACATAGGTGTCGGCCTGGTTGCCCAGGCGACCAATGGCGCCGCCGGTCTCCCCGGCGGGGGTCATATAAGCGCCGGATTTGGTACTGGCGGCCGAGTCGTTCATGATCACCCCGGAACGCGCATAGCCGTGGAACTCAAAGCCGCCGGGCCGTTCGGCTTTTTCTTCCAGTTGAGTGGTGCGCCTGGCCACCTGCTGGGTGGTGGCCTGGGTTTGCTGCTGCTGCTGGGTTAACTGCTGAACTTTCTGCTCCGCTGAGGCGGCGCGGCTTTCGGCAGTGCTGGCGCGGGTCTCGGCGTCCTGCAGGCGTTTTTCCAGGGCGGCGAGACGCGCTTCAATGCTGTTCAGGTCTGTCTGCCCATGGGCGGCGGCGGTGCCGGTTAGCAAAGCAATAAGAATGGCTAACTTCCGTTTTTTATACATGTTGGTGACATCCAAAGGTAAATCAGTGAGTGTGCTAATGTTTGCTAAACCGGTTTAGTTGATATGGTAAACATGTCGGTAACGCGGTGAAAATAAAAATTGCTAAACCGGTTTAAGAATTGTGATGTCGCCAGCAAAGTGGGCCGTTAACCGGCCCAAGGGGATCACAGCGAGCGCTGAAGATCGTCCCTGTAGGGCAGGGCGGTCATGGCGCCTTTGGCGGTGGTGGCCAGCGCGCCGCAGGTTTGCGCCAGCGCGAGGTCGGGAGCCAGGGCTGCGAGGTTGTCCGGGATACCGTGGGCGGCGAGGCCGGCGAGTAGCCCGGCGACAAAGGCATCGCCGGCGCCGGTGGTATCGACGGCCACCACCGGGCGGGCAGGGAAGTGGCTAACCTGCCCGCGCAGGGCGGCCTGTACCCCCGCTTTACCCTGGGTCACCAGCAGTAGCGTCGGCTGGAAGCGGGCGTTCAGCCGGGCGATGCCGCTGACGATGTCGTCGCTGCCGATGATAAACGCCAGCTCCTCTTCCGAAAGTTTTATGGCGTCGGCGAGGGCCAGCGCCCGGTCGAGACAGTCGCGAAGGTCCTGCGGATCCTGCCACAGGTCGCTGCGGATATTGGGGTCGAAGCTGACATAGCCCCCGGCGCGCTTTATCGCCTCCATCGCCGCGAATGTCGTGCTGCGGCTCGGCTCCGCGCTGAGAGCGATGGAGCAGACGTGCAGCCACTGACCGGCGGCAAACGGCGGGAGATCCTCGGGCTGAAGGAACAGGTCGGCGCTCGGACGGACCATAAAGGTAAAGGTGCGCTCCCCGTGGCTATCGAGATCGACCACCACCGTGGAGGTGCGCTGCGCCGCATCGAGGCGCATATAGTTCACATCCACTTGCTCCTGCGCCAGGGTGTGAAGCATAAAACGGCCGAAGGGATCGTCGCCGACGCGGCCGATAAACCCGCTGTCACCGCCGAGCCGCGCCACACCGACCGCCACGTTGGCCGGCGCGCCGCCGGGGCATTGCAGCAGGCGGCCCTCTCCATCGGGCAGGAGATCGACGACCGCATCGCCGAGTACCCAGATTTTTCCATTCATACGACAAGCTCCTCTAAGCTAAACTTTATTAAACCGGTTTAGCTCATTAAAGCACAGCCCACCGGTAAGCGGAACGATTGGGTCACGAAACAGGGAGGCGAGGGTAAAAAATGTGAGCCAGGCGGAATATTTCGCCACTCCAGATCTGGACTTTTCCTTCCCCACCCGCTTAGGTATAGTTCACCAGGTCGCGGTTAGCCCCGCCGCGGTGGCCAAAGGTAAAGGAGTGCGTAGCGCGATGAACCCCAGTTTTGGCGATATTTACGATCGGTACCAGAAGCTGACGCTGACTACGCATCTGCCGGCGGTGATCGCCTGCAGTGAAACGCTGAGTTTGGGCAAAGACCAGGGCTTTATTCCGCAGCCGGGCTATCTCTACTTTCTGCTGCAGGGGCAAATGACATTGGCCTTTGGCGATGAGCAGAACCTGGTCGGGATTGTTATCGCGCATATGCCGTTAGGATTACTGGAACATTATTGTCCGTCGGTCGCGCTCTATTATCAGTGTCTGGGCGAGTGCCAGCTGGCGAAAATAACCGCCAGCGATTTTGAGCGAATATTCTTTCATTCGTCGCCGGGCTATATGCAAGAGCTGACCACGATCCTGGCCTATATGGGCATATTTGCCCTTGATGCCCACTATGAACGCGGCAGCCAGACCAGCTTTCAGACCATTAAATCGATGCTGTCGCGCTATTTATATCGCGGCGAAATTGATGGGGGTCAGCATGAGAGCCTGTCGGCATTTATTATTAAACGAACCAATCTCTCGCGCAGCTATGTGTACCAGGTGCTGGCCGCGCTGCGCGAGGGGGGATATATCACGGTGAAAAAAGGCAAGCTGATCTCCATCGACCGTCATATTCCTGAGAAATTCTAAATCCGATTCGGCAGATTCACGCCATCACGTTGCTATTACCGCCAGGGAAAGCGCTAAGCGCGCTTTTTCCCCCGGCCCCGTTACGCCTGAATCTGGCTGTTTTATTTATTTAACCTTGCACTCTGGAGTTATTTTATGACCCTGGACTATGTGGCGCTGGCCATTCTGATCGCCGTGGCCTTAATACTTTTTTATGGCGTGATTGTTATTCACGATATTCCTTATGAAATCGCCAAAGAGCGGCGTCATCCTCATCAGGATGCGATTCATTATGCCGGTTGGGTCAGCTTATTTACCCTCCACGCGCTGTGGCCCTTGTTATGGATCTGGGCGACGCTGTGGCGCGAAGACCGCGGATGGGGGATGCGCCACATTGCCGACGAGCAGCAGGCGCTGCATCAGCGTCTGGAAACGGTGGTCCAGCAGCTGGAACAGGTCCAGCGCGAGGTGGACGTTCTGAAAGCGAAGGAGGCAAAATAATGGAAACGTTAATGTTGCTGACCTACGCCGCGCTATGCATCGTGGTGTTTAAAGTTTTTCGCATCCCGCTCAATAAGTGGACCGTGCCGACGGCGGTGCTCGGCGGTATCGCCCTGATTGGCGCGGTGATCTTCGGGATGAACTACAACTTCCCTTATACCGACGTCGGTAACCAGGTGTTTCGCACCGTGCCGATTGTGTCGCAGGTACGCGGCCGGGTGCAGAGCGTACCGGTGAAGCCTAACCAGATGCTGCATAAGGGCGATGTGCTGTTTACCCTCGACCCGACGCCGTTCCAGGCGAAAGTGGACGATCTGCAGGCGCAGATAAAAGCTGCCAGTCAGGATGCGCTCTCCTTAAACGCGGCGTTAAGCCAGGCGCAGGCCGAGCTGAGCAGAGCGGTGGCCCAGCGTGACCAGTCGCGGCGAGAGTATGCCCGCTATCGGGAGGGCCATGCCCAGGGCGCCTTCTCCGATCAAATGGTTGATACCCGTCTGCAGACGTGGAAAGCCGATGAAGCCAGCGTCAGCGCGGCTCAGGCAAAGGTGGTTCAGGCGCGTAATGCGCTGGACTCGGTGGTGAAGGGCAAAAACACCACCGTGGCCTCCCTGCTGGCGCAGCTGCAAAAGGCGCAGTTTCAGCTGGAGAACACCGTCGTCCGCGCCCCGGAGGATGGCTATGTCAGTACCGTCGGCTTACGGCCGGGCACCATGTCCACTGCGCTGGGGATGATCCCGCTGATGACCTTTGTGCCGGTGGAGGGCGCCGCCTCGCGGGAGTACGTCGCGGCATTTCGCCAGAACGCCCTGCAGCGTCTGCACAAAGGCGAGCCCGCGGAGCTGATGTTTCCGGCTATCCCGGGCACCGTCTTTCGCGGAGAAGTGGCCGACGTGCTGCCGGCGATTGGCGAGAGCCAGTTCCAGGGGCAGGGCAAACTGCTGACCACAGACGCGCTCAATACCCATGGCCGGGCGCTGGTGGTGCTGAAGGTGACCGATCCGCGTTTTGCCGAATACGCTCTGCCGCAGGGGGCCACCCTCGAGGCGGCGGTCTACTCGGATCATCTGAAAGAGCTGTCGCTGATCAGGAAGATCCTGATCCGTATGAAAAGCTGGGAAAACTATATCTATCTCGATCACTAAGCCGGCGGGCGCGGGGCGGACGAACCGCCCCGCGCCGCGGTCAGGCCTCGCTGTCCACCAGGCCGTCAATAATCACCTGCCGCACCCCCTGCGAACAGGGTTCAATACGCCCGCGCACCCCATAGACGGCCGCCAGAGTCTCGGGGGTGATGACCGCGGCCGGGGTGCCGTCGCCGAGCAGCTGGCCCGCCTTGAGCATCAGCACGTGGTCGGCGTGACGCAGGGCAATATTGATGTCGTGCACCACCACCAGGGTCACGATGTTGCGCCGCCGGGTCTCCCGGCGCACCAGATCCATCACGTGAAACTGGTAGTTGAGGTCAAGGGCGCTGAGCGGTTCGTCGAGCAGCAGCAGGCGCGGCTGGCGGATCAGCGACTGGGCGAGACCCACCAGCTGCTTTTGCCCGCCGGAGAGCTGATCGAGGTAGCTCATCGCCAGATGGGCAATCCCCAGCTGTCGCAGCAGCGCCATCACTTCCTCCTGGCGCTGCGGACTGTGGCGTCCTCCGGCGGCGCGCTGGGCAACGATAATCGACTCCAGCACATGCAGATGCACGCCGGCGGGCAGCGTCTGCGGAAGATAGACCACCTGCTCTGCGCGACGTGAGAACGGCTGCGTCAGCAGATTTTCCCCCTCCAGCAGCAGCTCGCCGCGGCAGGGGCCCAGACCCGCCATCGCCCGCATTAACGTTGATTTACCGCTGCCGTTTGGCCCCAGCAGCGCGGTGATTTTCCCTCGCGGCAGATGGGGAACCGTCAGGTTCTCGATCACCTTGCGTCTGGGGTAGCCGGCGCTGAAGTGAGACAGCGACAGCCCGGATAATGTCTGGTCGCTCATACCTGCCCCCGATGACGTAAAATGATGCTCAAAAAGAACGGGACCCCGACCAGGGAAGTGACGATCCCCACCGGAATAATGGCCCCCGGGATCAGGTTTTTCGAGGCGATGGAGGCCAGGGAGAGCACCAGGGCGCCGATCAGCGCGCTGGCGGGCAGGTAAAAGCGATGGTCTTCGCCGAAGAGCATCCGCGCAATATGCGGCGCCACCAGGCCGATAAAGCCGATTGGCCCGACAAAGGCCACCGAAAGCGCTGACAGAATGCTGATCCGCAGCAGCGTGGTCAGGCGCAGACGGCGAACGTTAATGCCAAAGCTGATGGCCCGGTCCTCGCCCAACCGCAGGGCGGTCAGCTTCCACGCGCTGCGCAGCGACAGGGGCATCACCAGCGCCAGGGCGACCAGCAGGATGGCGACTTTGCTCCAGGAGGCGCGATCGATGCTGCCCATGGTCCAGAACACCAGCCCCTGCAGCGTGTCTTCGTTGGCGATGAACTGCAGCATCGAGACCAGAGCGTTAAAGGTAAAGACCAGCGCGATGCCGAACAGAATGACGCCGGAGGTGGCCACCTGGGTCCAGCGGGTGATGCCGTCCAGCAGCAGGGCCGCCAGCAGGGCGAAGATAAAGGCGTTGGCCGAGATAAACCACTGGCCGGGAATACCGGGCAGGCCAATACCGAGCACAATCGCCAGCGCGGCGCCAAACGCCGCAGCCGAGGAGACGCCGAGGGTAAACGGGCTGGCCAGCGGGTTATTGAGGATGGTCTGCATTTCGGCGCCGGCCAGTCCCAGCGCCAGACCGACGATAATCGCCATCACCGCATAGGGCAGGCGGATATCCCAGACGATGGCGCGCGTGCCCGGATCGGCGCTGGCCGGATCGGTTAACGTCTGCCACAGGCTCTGCAGCGGCAGACCGGAGGGGCCGAGCATAAAATCGAGCAGCAGCGACGCGACAATCAACAGCGCCAGCAGGAGGATCAGCAGCAGACGGCGACGCACGATACGGCGATAATCATTCATCATGCCAGAGGTCCCGGCGGGCAGCCCGTCGAGCACGGAGTCGGAGGTTAAACGCATGCTGTATTTACTCGCTCTGCTGCCAGGAGAAGACGAACGGTTGGTCCGGCAGGTCGGTGAAATGGCGCACGATATAATGGTACGTCTCATCCGGGTTGAGATCGCCGAAGGCCTGCGGGTAGATATCTTTCGCCAGGTATTCCATGCCGACAATATTCCACGGGTGGTTATAGAAGTGGTGATAAACGCCATAGGCCCGCTTTTCCTGTACCGCCGGGATCTGGCTGACCCCAGGCCGCGCCAGCAGCGTCTGCGCCTGGGCCTTCACCGCCTCTGGCTTAACCGCATAACCCAGGGGCAACACCTGGCTGTTGCCGCGCTTCGAGCCGGTCATGATCCAGGCGTCGGGCTTCATGCTGATGATTTTCTCCAGCGAAACGAACCCGGAGGCGCCCGGCAGCAGCTGCGAACCGATATTGTTCGCCCCGACCGCCTCCACCAGCCCGCCCCAGCCGCTGTGGCCGTGGGTAAAGCAGCAGGCGTCGCTGTTGCCGGCCAGCGCTTCCACGAAGACGTTGGCCTTCGGCGTGATGGTCGCGGTCTTCTGGCGAATCGACTGCAGCTGCTGACGATAGTAATCGGTAAAGGCTTTGGCCTGGCTCTCGCGGTTAAGGACTTTGCCCAGCAGGTCGATGCTGGGGGCGGTATCTTTCGCCGGGGCGATCTCATAGTCGACAAACAGCACCGGAACGTGCAGGGCGCTGAGCTTGTCGATGACGCCGCTCTCCATCAGCGCTGGCCTGGCGCGCAGCTGGGCGATCATCAGATCCGGCTGACGGGCGATGACGCTTTCAAGATCGACGTTCCCTTTATCGCTGAAGCCCATGTCAAGGATCGTGGCCGACTGGGGCCACGTCGTTTTCAGCATCTGCCAGGTGGCAACATCCTGCTTTTTCGCCAGATTATTCCATGCCACCAGCCGTTTAAACGGATTGTCCCGGTCCAGCAGGGCGAGGGTCATAATGTCGCGACCATCCTGCAAAATAATACGCTGCGGCTCTTTGGCGAGGGTGACCTGCCGGCCGTCAAGGTCCGTGACCGTCAGGGGATATTGGGTTGCATAGCTGAGGAGGGGCGTCGCGAGCAGCGCAGTAAGTAACAGCGATCTTACTGATTTTCTTGCCATAAAATGAGTTCCGTTTGCCAATTTATAAATATAATGATTCTGAGAATTATTCTCGAGTAAACGTCAACGGCAAGTATATCAAGGGCAAATTTCATAAAATGTAACAAACATGTTGGAAATTATGCCAACGCCGACAGGGCGCGCGCGGCGGCAGCATTTTCTGCCATGGCTGGAGGTCGAAGACGTTTTTCAGGCTAATTCCTAATGTCATCCCCGGTTCGTTGTGCCATCCTGAATGCGACTCATAACACGACACGTGAGAGAGGATATTATGAAAAAAGCAATGATTGCGTTATCGGCTATTCTGGTTGCGGCTCCGGTTTTTGCTGCGACAACACATGCAACAGATGATACCGTCGCGGCGGCGAATGCCAACGCCAACACCGCTAAAGAGAAGCTGCATCAGGCCCAGCACGAGGGCGAAGAGCAGCAGCTGAAGGCGAAACACGCCGCCGAAGGCAAGCAGGACAGCGTCGGCAGCCAGGTGAGCGAAGGCGCGCAGAAAACCTGGAACAAGACCAAAGAAGGCACCGAGAAGGGGTGGGATAAGACCAAAGAGGTCAGTGAAAAAGGCTGGAACGCTACCAAATCCGGTGCGGAAAAGGGCTGGGATAAAACCAAAACCGGCGCCGAAGAATTAAAAAATAAAGTGACTGAATAAGTCCTTTAACCTGTCTGAATAAAGGTCGCGAAAGCGGCCTTTTTTATTGCCCCGCCATCAGCACAACCTCTTCCCGACTGCCGATGCCAGGAATCGTCCTGGTTAACCAGTTACTCACTCTTTCTTCACATTTGCCCGGTACAAAGGAGCTGAATCAGGAGGTGTACCATGAAAAAGATGATTTCTCTGGCAGTAATTTTATCCTGTGTGCTGAGCGTCCCGGCCTTTGCCGATGGCCCGAACGACGGCCATCGTCCGGGGCAACCCACGGTGTGGCAGAACGGTCCGGACCATGACGGGCATGCACCGCAGGGCGGACCTGACGCGCATCATCAGGGCGACCATGACCAGCGTGGCCCGGATCGCGACGGCCATGACAAACGCGATCTGGCACGTCATGAGCAGGACCATTTCGCCTGGCGCGGGAACGATTTCCGCAAAGGCCACCCGGCTCCGGCGCCGTTCCGTGGCGATGAATATCGCGTCCGCGACTGGAGCGACCGCGGCCTGCCGCCCCCGCCGGAAGGCCATCACTGGTCCTATATCGACGGTAACTATGTGCTGATCGCCGCGGCGACCGGGATCATCACCTCGATTCTGGTGAGCGGCGCCCTCGGCCACTAAATGCGCTGCTCCGCGACGCCGGGTCAGGAAAAGCCTGATCCGGCGATGGCGCACTCGCGGAAAGCTACGGATCCAGCGCAGCATCCGGCCAGTATTTATAACCATTGATCGTTGCCTGGGTGGACAGTTCTTTTTCGGTCAGATGATAAACGTTGACCTTCGAGGACAACGAGGCGGTATCTGACGCCACGCCGCTGGAAGCGGCGGCGATCGGCGCGCTGCAGCCCGCCAGCGCAACGATTGCGAGAAGGAAAAGCCTCTGTAATTGCCTGCCCGTTTATTTTATATAACGCTGGATGTGGCCGTGCACGGTAGGGTAAATAACTGGAAATCCTCAAAAAAATAAACTTTTATTTTTTAATTGCACTATTTTTATTATTCATTGCGCTGTGATGAGTGAATTATTAAATAAGATGCGTCCATTCCAGGTATTAGAAATGCTGCTTGCATAAACTTTTCATCGCGATACCGTGATAAGTCCTTAATTTATTTCCCGGAGAGCGGCATGAGTGATTATGTAATTCCAGAAATTAAAGCGACGGAAGCGGAAATGATTTCTATCCGTCATTATTTACATGCCAATCCGGAATTAAGTCTTGAAGAGTTTAATACCAGCGAACTGGTCGCCAGCAAGCTGACGGAATGGGGCTATCAGGTGACGCGCGGTCTCGGCAAGACCGGCGTGGTCGGCAGCCTGAGCAAAGGCGATTCTCCGCGCACCATCGGTTTACGCGCCGATATGGATGCCCTGCCGATCGAGGAAACCACCGGTTTACCCTGGGCCAGCACGGCGCCAGGAAAAATGCACGCCTGCGGCCATGACGGTCACACCACCATTCTGCTGGCGGCGGCGAAATATATCGCCTCGCCGGCCTGTCAGTTCAACGGCACGGTGCATCTGATTTTTCAGCCGGCGGAAGAGGCTATCGGCGGCGCGGATTTAATGATTAAAGACGGCCTGTTCGAGCAGTTCCCCTGCGAACGCATCTTTGGCTTGCACAACATGCCAGGCCTGCCTGTAGGCAAGCTGGGCTTCTACGCCGGCAACTTCATGGCCTCGGCGGACACCGTCAAAATCACGATTACCGGCTACGGCGGCCACGGCGCCCACCCCGAGCGCACCGTCGACCCGATCGTCGCCGGTGCGGCGCTGGTGATGGCCCTGCAGAGCATTGTGGCGCGCAACGTGCCGCCGGGGGAAACGGCAGTGGTCAGCGTCGGCACCTTCCAGGCCGGTATCGCCTCCAACGTCATTCCGGAGAGCGCGGTGATGGAGCTGAGCGTGCGGGCGATGAAGCAGGAAATCCGCGACCTGCTGATCAAGCGTATTCACGAGCTCGCTGACTTTACCGCCAAAAGCTATGGCGCCAGCAGCGTAGTGGAGGTTTACGACTCCTATCCGGTATTAACCAACAGTCCTGAAGAGACCGATTTCGCCCGGGCGCTGGCGCTGGAGGTGTTTGGCCGCGAAGGGGTCCTGGAGTCGGTCTCGCCGATGAACGCCAGCGAGGATTTCGCTTTTATGCTGCGCGAACGCCCGGGCAGCTACTTCCTGCTCGGCAATGGCGAGAAAGGGGAGAAGGGCGGTTGCATGGTGCACAACCCCGGCTACGACTTTAACGATGACATTATCACCATCGGCGCGACGCTGTTCGCCCGTCTGGTGGAAAAACACTGTCGCTAATCTCTGGAGAAGAACGCGAATGAAAAAATCACTGTTGCTATGGCTGGCATTAATGGCGTCGACGTCGGCGCTGGCCGAAGGGGGAAAGGAGATCCGCTTCGGCGTCGACCCGACTTTCGCGCCGTTTGAATGGAAAGATCCGCAGGGCAAGCTGGCGGGGTTTGATATCGATTTAGGCAACGCCATTTGTCAGCAGCTGCAGGCGAAATGCGTGTGGGTGGAAAGCAATTTCGACGGCATTATCCCGGCGCTGAAGGCGCGTAAATTCGACGCGATCCTTTCCGGGATGTATATGACCGAGAAGCGCAAAGCGCAGATTGCCTTTAGCGACAAGTTGTATAACGGGCCGGTGTTCCTCGTGGCGCGTAAAAATACCCTGCAAGGCAATACGCCGGAACAGCTGAAGGGCAAAACCATCGGCGTGGAGCAGGGCTCGGCGCAGGAGACGTATGTTAACCAGCACTGGCGGCCGCAGGGGATAAACATTGTGGCCTACCAGGGGGCCGATAGCGTGGTGCGTGACCTGGAGTCGGGGCGCATCGACGGCGCGGTGCTCTCCGGGATGATGGCCGACTACAGCTTCCTGCAGCAGCCGCAGGGTAAAGAATTCGCCTTTGTCGGCGGCCATCTGCAGGACGATACGCTGTTTGGCGCCGGGGCGGCGATAGGTTTGCGTAAAGACGATGAGGCGCTGCGTCAGGAAATTAACGGCGCGATTGCGAAGATTCTTGCCGACGGCACCTATAAAAAATTAGCTGGCAAATATTTTAGCTTTGATGTTTATTCCGGGACATAATGTCAGAGTGTACCTGCGGGCGTGGAGCGCCCGCCGTAAGATTCCTTTTCTGATTATCCAATCGACCTCCTCTCCTGACCCCTGTGGTTACCTGAGGGAAGCAGAATATAAGCTAAGGAGTACTCGGCATGATGACACGTCCTTTGGGCAAAACCGGATTTTCCATCGCCCCATTAGTCTTTGGCGGCAACGTCTTTGGCTGGACCATCGATGAAAAAACCAGTTTTGCTCTTCTTGATGCTTTCGTTGACCACGGTTTTGACGCTATCGATACGGCGGATGTTTATTCCCGCTGGGCGGAGGGCAACCAGGGCGGCGAATCTGAAACCATAATCGGCCGCTGGCTACAGGCGCGCCCCGGCATGCGCGATAAAGTCAAAATTTTCACCAAAGTCGGCTCCGATCTCGGCCTCCCCGGCCATAAAGGGCTCAGCAAAGCCTGGATCCAACAGGCGGTTGACGACTCTCTGCGTCGCCTGAATACCGATTATATCGACCTCTATTTCTCCCACTGGCCGGATCCGCAAACCCCGGTGGCGGAAACGCTGGAGGCCTTCCACAGCCTGCAGCAGGCCGGAAAAATCCGCGCGATGGGGGCCTCTAACCTCGATGCGATGCAGCTGGCGGGGGCGCTGGAGGTGGCGCGTAAGGGCGGCTTGCCTGCGTGGCAGGTGCTGCAGCCGGAATATAACCTCTACCACCGCTCTGCGTTTGAAGGCGCGCTGTGCGATCTCTGCGTCAGCCGCGATATCGGGGTGGTGACCTACTACAGCCTGGCCTCGGGGTTCTTAACCGGTAAGTACCGCCAGCCGTCGGATCTGACACAGAGTCAGCGCGGAAGCGGGATTGGTAAGTACCTGAATCCGCGCGGGATGCGGATTATCGATACCCTGGCGGCGGTCGCGGACGAGCAGGGCGCGAAGCCGGCTGAGGTTGCCCTGGCGTGGCTGATCGGCCGCGAAGGGGTGACCGCGCCGATCGCCAGCGCCACCAGCGTGGCTCAGGTGGAGAGTTTTGCCCGCGCGGCGGCGCTGAGCCTGAGCGCGGAGCAAGTGGCGCGGCTGGACGGCGCCAGCGCCTGAGGCAATCCCTCTTCCCGGCGGGGAGAGGGGGGAAGGCTATACATGACGCGGAGCGTAGGCCGGGTAAGGCGCCAGCCGCCACCCGGCAAAATAACGGCGCAACCGGAAATGTCCCTGCCCGCGCTGCGCTTAGCAGGGCTACAGCTTCTATGTTACTTCCGGGCCGATTGCGCTCCCGGTTAATTGTCTGCGTTATGGCAGTCATGGTGCAGGGAGCGCACAGGGGGCGGCCAGTCGCCGCCGCCCCCTGTACCCCCGGGCTCCGGCCAGCAACATCGCCGCTGCGCGGTGCCTTCGACTTATCCCTGCAGGCTTCGGGTCGGGCCGAGGCAGCGTCCGTGCAAAACACGGCCCTCAGCCCGCATCCATGCGGGCTGCCCCGGCCTTCCGGGAACGTCTCAGCGATGTTGAGGCCGCAACACCGGCAGTTTCAGCAAGACTGGTGAATAAATTAACGACAGGTTGCGCGAATCGTAGGCCGGGTAAGGCGCCAGCCGCCACCCGGCAATAAAGCGGCTCTGTGCCTGATAGCATCGCCCGGTGGCGCTGCGCTTACCGGGCCTGCGAGGTGTGAGCCTGTGAGAGGCCCCGGTAGGCCGGGTAAGGCGCAGCCGCCACCCGGCGAAATGACGGGTGCGGTGCCTGAAAGCGTGCCCGGCGGCGCCCTACTATTCCTGATGGCGGGTGACGTTGAGGATCTTCGCGCTGGCGCCGACCGGAAAATTGCTGAGGGCGCCGAAATCGCTGCCCTGATAGCCCATGATCTTGCCGTCAGTGCGCATCTGCTGCAGATCGATGAGGATCACCCCCAGCGTGGGAATGATTTTCTCCCGCCAGACGAACAGATAGAGATCCTCAGCCACCTGCACATAGTGGCAGCGATCGACATCCGCCAGCCCCTTTTCCACGCCGTCCAGACACTGCCAGGCGTAAAAATTATCGTTGAGATAGATGTGCTCATAGCGCTCGGTCGGGCTATAGGTGTACTGATTGCGCATGCCAATGAGCGCATCGGTAAAGCCCGGCAACGGCCCCGGCTGGGCATCCAGGCGGGCGAAGACGAAACGGGCCTCAACCGCGGTCAGCGGCAACCCTTGTTCTACCCGGCTGAAGGCGTCCAGCCGCGCGGCGGCTTCGTCCGGCAGCTGGCCGTATACCAGCGTGGCATTGCGCTGCGTCAGGTTGCATACCGCGCTAATGCTGGCGTTATCCCGCTCCGGGTCAAGGAAGTCGATAAACAGAATGTCCGGGCGCAGGGCGGTCGCCCGCCAGGGGGCGCGCTTGCCGTTCCAGCTTAGCGTCTGCTCATCTTCGATAACCAGCTGCTGCGGCTCGCTCCCGGCGACATAAAAGGTAAAGTTTTCGCCGGCGGGCAGGCTGGCGGTAGCCAGCAGGTTACCGTGCGGCGCAAAACCATCGGCCAGCGCGCCGACCTGGATAAATACGGCTTCTGAAGTCATAGGGGCTCCTGAACAGAGTAGGGCGTTAGGCAAACGCCAGAGTGGGAACATCGACGATACTGGCCCCGCCGTCGGCGACCAGCGTAGCGCCGCTGATGATGGCGGCCTGCGGCGAACAGAGAAACTGACTGGCCTGGGCTATCTCCTCGGGGCTGGCGGGGCGGCGCAGCGGAACGTCACGACAGACCCGCTGATAAGCCTCAGTCAGCGACAGCCCTTCCGCCTGCATCAGCGGGCGCATCTCTTCATCCGCCATCGGCGTCGTGACCCAGCCGGGACAGACGGCGTTAGCGCGTACCCCCTGGGGGCCATAATCGCGGGCGACGGAGCGCATCAGGCCGATTAAAGCGTGTTTGGCGGTGACGTAGCCGCAGGCCTGCGGCCCGGCGGCCAGAGAGGCGATGGAGGCGACAAACAGCACATTGCCGCGGCGGGCAATCAGCGAAGGCAGACAGGCGCGAACGCTGGCGAAGGCGCTGGTTAGATTGCCGTCCAGCGCCTCGCGCCATTGGCGGTCGCTGGTCTCGGCGGCGGGGCTGTTGCCCATCCCGCCGGCGCTGCAGATGAGGACATCAATCCCGCCGGTCTGGTCGAGGATGGCCGGCAGCAGCCGCTGGCGCCACACCTCGCCGTCGGCGGCATCGCCCACCAGCGCCGTGGCGCCGGTCTCATCAGCGACAGCCTGCAGCGGCGCTTCGCGCCGTCCGGTAATAAACACCCGGTCGCCCGCGGCGCGCATCAGCCGCGGGCAGGCGGCGCCAATTCCGGTTCCACCGCCGGTTATCACCACGACTCTCGCCATCCGCACTCTCCTGTAATGGGGTTTCCGATTACCTTAAAAAGCGCGTCAGGTCCCGGCTATCGCCCGGAAGAACGATAGCCGTGGCGGTTAATGGATCTCGCTCACAGGGATCGCCTGCGGCGCAGGCACCGGCTTCATGGTGGCGGGGTCGACCGCCAGATAGCGCCCGGTTTTGCTATCGATACCGACGTAGTCGATCATTTTGCCCTGCGCTTTGGTAACCATGGTGCGCTTAGCAAATGCCTCGTAGGCCTCGCTCATGGCTTTGACCCGATCGGGATGTTCGGCCGCGACATCATGCGTCTCCAGCGGGTCGTCGTGCAGATTAAACAGCTGCCACGGCGCGTCGCCGGCGGTGAGGCCGCGCGGCACCAGCCGTCGCAGCTTCCATTCGCCATCGACCCAGGCCGCCTGATGATGCAGTTCAACCCCGTAGTTGCCGCGCGGCGGCTCCTGTACTTCGCCGGTGAGATAGCGCTTAAAGCTGACGCCGATCATCGGCAACACCGACTTCTTCGCCAGCGACTTGTTCGGATCGATGCCGGCGAACTCATATAGCGTCGGCGCCACGTCATACACCGCCATCGTCGAGGCGTCGATTTTACCGTGGCGGGTGATCCCGGGACCGGAGATCATAAAGTCGGTATTGATGCCGCCCTGGGCGCTGGTGGTTTTGTGATAATTGGCGTAGGGGGCGTTGCTGACGTTGGCCCAGTGGGGGCCGTAGGAGACAAATGATCCTTTGCGGCCGACGTTGTCATAGCTGTTATCGAACTGCTTCCAGAATTCCGGGGTAGATTCGTAGTAGAAACCCTGCGCCGGGTTGGCGCCGTTATCGGTTAAAAAGACCAGCAGGGTATTTTTATCGCGCCCGGTTTGTTTCAGCGTCTCCATCAGGGTGCCGATTTGCGCGTCCATATTGGCGATCATCGCCGCATATACCTGCATCACTTTTGCCGTATATTTCTGCTGCTCTGGCGTTAGTGCCTCCCACTCTTTATCCAGCTCCAGATGCGGCAGCGGGGTATCGTCATGGATAATTCCCAGCGCTTTCAGGCGGGCGATGCGCTGGCGATAGACCTCGGCGTAACCCTGCTCATACTGGCCTTTGAAGCGCTTAATCCACTCGTCCGGCGCCTGCAGGGGATCATGAGGGGCGGTGAAGGCCAGCCAGGCGAAGACCGGCTGTTCCTTCGGCGTCGCTTTAATCCAGCTGTTCATCTGGCGGGCGTAGGCTTCGCTGGAGTAAAAATCATCCGGTAGGGAGACGCGCTCGCCGTCGCGGGTGTAGTAGGTGTGGAAGGCTTCAACGGTCCCCAGCGGTATCGCGTCGTTAAAGTGGCTGGTGCCGCCGCCCATAAAGGCGAAGGCGTGATTAAAGCCGCGATCTTTCGGCGTGGCGCCGGGAACAAAACCGAGGTGCCATTTACCGGCCATCAGGGTGTTATACCCCGCGTCTTTAAAGCGCTCGGCCATGGTGGTGACGCGGTCGGTCAGCCGCAGCTCGTAGCCCTCCTTGCCAATGGTGCTGTCGTACCACCACATGCCGCCCATCCCAGCCTGCTGGTTACTGTTGCCGGTGAGCAGCATTGAGCGCGCCGGGGCCGACATCGGCGAGGTGTAATACTGGCTCATGCGCATTCCCTGCTCGGCCATCGCCTGCAGGTTGGGGGTGGGGATCTCGCCGCCAAAGGGGCTGATGTCCGAGTAGCCCATATCATCGGCGATAATCACGATGACGTTTGGACGCTCCTGCTGCGCGGCGTGCGCGCCACCGGCGAGGATCATGCTGACCGCCGCGGCCATGGCTTTTTTGTTCACGACTGACTCTCCTGTTCAGAGGGGGATATCATCAGGGTAAGGCGCTACGCAGTATGCGCAGTCCCAACAAACGCGGCCCGCCAGGCCTTCAGGCCATTCAGGTCGCGGGAAAAGGGGCGTACTGGCGCGAGGATGTCGCTAAAGAAGCGGTAGTAGCCGCCGCAGAGGCGGTTGTTGCCTGCGGCGTTGAGATGCGCCGGGCAGCCGCCCTGGCAGACCATTTTTACCGAGCAAGTCTGGCATTCGCGGCGCAGACTTTTCTGCTGACCGAACGGCAGTTGCACCGAGGCGTCGACCGCGGCGGCGAGCGTCTGCTCATCGAGGCGGCCCAGCCGATGTTCGGCGTTGATCAGGTGGTCGCAGGCGTAGAGCTGTCCGTCGGGCTCCATCACCAGGTTGCTGCCGCAGCGGGCGCTGTGCACGCAGCTGCCGCTGGTATGAGTGAAATACTGCGCCCACGCCTGTTCGATATTGATAACGAACACCCGCCCCCTATCGCAGCGCTTCCGCCACTGTCGCCAGATGCCGACCATAAAACGTCCCCAGTTATCGGCGCTGAGCTGGTATCCTTCGCGCAGGGCCGCGCCTTCGCTCATCAGCGGCTGAAACTGCAGATAGCGCGCGCCGAGGCTGACCAGCCGGTCATAAATCGCTGCCGCGTGGGCCGCCATCTCGTTATGCACCACCACCAGCAGATTAAAGTCCACCTGATGCTGATGGAGCAGGTCAATGCCGCGCAGCGCCGCCGACCAGGTCGACCGGCCGCGTTTATCCGGACGATGGTAGTCCTGCAGCGCTTCGTTGCCTTCGAGGCTCAACCCGATAATAAAGCCATGTTCGCGGAACAGTCGGCACCATGGGTCGTTGATCAGCGTCCCGTTGGTCTGCAGGCTGTTGCTGATAGTCACGCCGTCGGGGGCATAGCGCGCCTGCAGGGCGAGCGCTTTTTTGTAGAAGCTCAGGCCGGCCAGCAGCGGCTCGCCCCCCTGCCAGACAAAGTTGATTTCCCGCGCGCCGGCGGGCTGGGCGGCAATATAGCGGCGGATAAACTGCTCCAGCCGCGCGTCATCCATCTTGTTGACCGGCGTTTCGTCCTGCGGGTAATAGCAATAGCGGCAGGCGAGATTGCAGGCGGGGCCAATCGGCTTCATCAGAATATGAAACGGCACCGGCGAGCGCGGCTCAGCGGCCAGCGGAATTTGCTGCTGGCGCAGGGCGGCGATATTCAGCATCGGCTTATCCTCGGTTAATGACCGGTACTGTTGATATTATTTTGGCAACAGCGGGTCAGGCGTAATCACATGATTAAGCCGCGGCGAAAATTAATTGCATCCTGATAAGGGTATAAGTGAAAAAAACAAAAATCCATCGTTCTTTAGGATGAGAATCACGCGTCGGGAATAGGGTTTTTTTATCACCAGGGGCAGGTACGCCGGGTGTTAATCTTATTTGTTTATGTTTTAACGCCGCTATCGTAAAGCATGGCCGGGGTGTTTTTTAAATGCTTTATATAACAATGTATTGCTGAAAATTTTGTAACGGCTATCACATTGTTAATATGTTAATGATTGTGTTACTTAAATGTGAAATGTATGCTTCAGTTATCAGTAGTCATCCATGTGTCATGTACCATCATCTCGACGGGGAGGCCCTATCATGTCTGCTTTGTTAAAAGCCAGCCGTAATGATGCGATAATAGCCCGTTGTTTACAGACTATTTCCCAGTTAATTCCACTAACTTCAGCGGTGTTTTATCGAGTAAATAATCGTTTAAAACCCGAAAACTATATATTGCATAATATTTCCGATAATACGCACCAACAATATCTGGAAAACTTCCAGCCGCTGGATCCGCTTCTGCCGTCGCACTTTAGCCACCAGAACACCACCGTGGCGGCGATGACGCCGCGGCTCTGCGACCGCAACCGGCATTACTATCATGAATTTATGTTGCCGAATAACGTGCGCGACATGACCGAGATCTTTATCCGCCGCGAGCGGCGGATCGTCGCCGGTATCTCGCTGATGCGCGACGTGCCTTTCTCCAGCGAAGAGCGCCAGCGGGCCCAGGCGGTGCTGCCGCTGGTAGAGCTGGCCATTCGCGACTGCCTGCAGGAAGAAGATGATCTGCCCGCCATCCTGACGGCGAAAGAGCGGGAAATCGTCGGCATGGTGCGCGAAGGCGCCAGCAATAAGCTGATTGCCCGCCAGCTGGATATCTCGCTCTCGACGGTAAAAACGCACCTGCGCAATATTTTCGCCAAGACCGAAGTGGTCAATCGTACCGAACTGGTTTCCCGAACCTGGATGCCGGCCGCTCAGCGTACGCTGCATCTGTAATCTGACTTTCGCATCCCGCGCGCGCCGTGGCAGCACGGCGTTTTCCTGATGCCTGTGGGTATCACTCCCTGGAGGATCCCCCGGGGGGAGGCTTTTTTGACCGGAGCACGCCCTACGATGTCGAGTACACCTCTCACTGATAATGCGCTTTCCCGGCCCGCCGGGCTGGTGGTGTCCCTGCGTTTGCTGGCGGCGATCGTGATTTTTGCCGCTATTGCGCCGGGTATTCTGATGACCGCGCCGGCGGTGGCGGCGCAGCTGGCCAGCGAATGGCAGCTAAAACCCGGGCAGATCGGCTGGCTGTTCTCAGCGGAGCTGGGGGCGATGAGCCTGGCGACGCTCCCGGCGTGGTGGTGGATGAGCCGCCTCGACTGGCGGCGGGTTGCCCTGACGGCCGGGGTGGTGTTTCTGGCCGCCAACCTCGCCTCGGCGGTGGTCACCCAGTATGAGACGCTGCTGGCGGCGCGCTTTATCGCCTCGCTGGCGGGCGGCACGTTGATGATTTTGTGCATCAGCTGCGCGGCCGGAACGCCGAACCCGTCGCGGGTCTACGCCTTCTGGGTGCTCGGGCAACTGCTGTTAGGGATGCTTGGCCTGCTGGCGCTGCCCGGCCTGTTCGCGACCTTTGGCCTGAAGGTGGTGTATCTGATCCTCGCCGCCATCATGCTCTGCTGTTTGCCGCTGGTATCCGCTTTCCCTCCGCGCTTTCAACCGCTTTCAGTCTCCCGCCAGCAGCCGTCGACGGCGCTGTGGCGTCAGGCGCTGGCGGTGCTGGCGGTGCTCACTTTCTATATCAGCCTTAGCGCCGTGTGGACCTTTATCGGCACCATCGGCAGCGCGGCGGGGCTGAGCCCGACGCAGGTCGGTCTGGTGCTGGCGGCGGCGACGGTTTGCGGCATTATCGGCGCCGGCGGCGCGGCCCTGCGCGGCACCCGGCGGGCCGATCGTTTACCGGTGTGGCTGGGCTACGGCCTGTTGATCGTCAGCGTTGGGCTGCTGATCGGCCAGCCGCTGCTGGTGCGTTACGCCATCGCGGCGCTGCTGTTTAAGTTCACCTGGACCTTCGTGCTGCCCTTTATTCTCGCCCGCGTGGCCGGGCTCGATAACAGCGGTCGGCTGATGAACAGCATCAATCTGGTGATCGGCGGCGGCATGGCGGCTGGCCCGGCGCTTGCGGGGGCCTTACTGCAACACTTCGCCAGCGCCGACCCGCTGCTGGCGGCGGCAGGCGTCTGCGCGCTGCTGTCACTGATTTTAATTGTGGCGGCATCCGCCGCCGGGAAGGCTTAGCCCACGGGAGGATAGAGTGAAAAGAAAAACCGGTTTCTTTTTTGATGAACGTTGTTTCTGGCACAGTACCGGTCTGCACGCGGTGACGCTGCCGGTGGGCGGGTGGGTACAGCCGCCCGCCGGCGGCGGTCATGCTGAATCGCCAGAGACCAAACGGCGGATGAAAAACCTGATGGATGTCTCCGGGCTGACGCCGCAGCTGGCGCTGCGCAGCGCGGCGCCGGCGAGCCTTGAGGACCTGCGGCGGATCCACCCCGACAGCTATCTGGAGCGCTTCAAGGCGATAAGCGATAACGGCGGCGGCATGCTCGGCAAAGAGGCGCCGCTGGGGCCGGGCAGTTATGAAATCGCCTGTCTTTCCGCCGGGCTGGCCTGTGCGGCGGTGGAAGCGGTGCTGAAGGGGGAGCTGGATAACGCCTATTCGCTGTCGCGCCCGCCCGGACACCACTGCCTGCCGGACCAGTCGATGGGATTTTGTTTCCTCGCCAATATTCCCATTGCCGTCGAGCGAGCGAAAGCGCAGCTGGGGCTGGGCAAGGTGGCGATCATTGACTGGGATGTTCACCACGGTAACGGCACCCAGCATATCTACCTGCAGCGCGACGACGTACTAACTATCTCCTTGCATCAGGACGGCTGCTTCCCGCCGGGCTACGCCGGCGAGGACGATCGCGGCGTGGGCGCGGGCGAAGGTTACAACATCAATATTCCGCTGTTGGCCGGGGCGGGGGATGACAGCTGGCGCTATGCGCTGGAAACTATCGTTATTCCGGCGCTGGCGCGTTTTGAGCCGGAGCTGATCATCATCGCCTGCGGCTATGACGCCAACGCCATGGATCCATTAGCGCGGATGCAGCTGCACAGCGATAGCTTCCGGGCGATGACCGAACAGGTCCAGCAGGCGGCGGATCGCCTGTGCGGCGGGAAACTGGTAATGGTGCACGAGGGCGGCTACGCCGAATCCTACGTGCCGTTCTGCGGCCTGGCGGTGATGGAAGCCCTGAGCGGCATCCGCACCGAGGTCCAGGATCCGCTGCTGGAATTTATTCAACAGCAGCAGCCGCGCGCCACGTTCGCGCAGTTCCAGCGCCAGGCCATCGATCGGCTGGCGCAGCAGTTTGGTTTGCTATAAACCACCTCAGCTTCCCCGCGGTGATGGCGGGGAAGTCAATGCTTTCTCTTCTGCGATTTCACCGCGCATCCACTGACTTACCGCCTGATTAATCATCGCCAGCACGCTGAGCAGCAGCATCCGCTGCTGGGCTTCCAGCCGCAGATAACGGCGCAGCGGCGGCATTTTACAGACCACTTCGCTGGCGGCCCAGGGTTCAATGCCGCAGCGCCAGCCGCTATCGTCAAAGGTCAACGAAAAGCGGCGGTAGTCCAGCTCGCTTAAGGTCTGCTGGAGATTAGGAAAACCGTTGAGATAGCCAGCGAGTTCCGCGCTCTCTTTATTGCCGATAAAGCGGATTGGCAGGCGTTTTAGCCAGCCGGATTGGTGGGCGCGGATCTTGCCGCGAGCGGGCCGGGTCACCGGCCCCTCGACGACAAACTCGCAGCTGTGAATGCTGGCCATAAACAGCCGCTTCTGACGCACGCTGAAGGTGACGGCGATGGCGTCGTTCAAGCGCAGCAGCGCGCTGCGTTCGCTCAGCTTTTCGCTGGGCCAGCCCGCCAGATCGCGCTGCACCGCGTTCATTAACGGCGTTTCAAACCAGGGGACGGAGGACATCTGGCGTCATCTCCCCGCGGGTCTGTTTTTCATAATTGTTGATGGCGCGCTCCACCACCTCTTCCACTACCAGCGGCTTGAACGGATTGACGCGCTGCACGCACACCGTCCAGAACAGGGCGTAAGCGGCGGTCAGGCCGAGCATTATGCCGAACGGCACCAGCACCTGGCGGCTGTCCATCCCGGGCGGCGTGATATTGACGATAGCGATGATGATCCCGACGCTGGAGATAATCTGCGGCAGCGGGAACCACGGCGAGCGGTAGGCGCGCGGCAGATCCGGGCGGCGAATGCGCAGCATCACCACCGACAGAGTAACCAGCAGATAGGCGACGCCCCAGGCGCAGACCGCGGCGAGGATCAGCGGCACGATGCGGTCCAGATCGCCGTTCAGATACCAGGCGTGCAGGCAGGGGATCGCCACCCCGATGGCAATGGCGATCACCGGCGTCTTAAAGCGCGGATGCAGCCAGGTCAGGAAACGGGGCAGCGCGCCGTCCAGCGCCATGCCGTAGATAATACGCGGCACGGCGGCCATCAGCGTATTGATGGTGGCGCAGCCGGCCAACAGTAGCCCGACCCCCAGCCAGTACTGGCCGGCGTGGCCCATCACCCGTTCGGCGAAGGCCGGGATCGCCATCGGTGTATCCAGCAGATGGACGTTGTTGGCCGCGTCGAGCACGGTATTCTCCACCTGGCGGTTGATCGCCGCGCCGTAGATAAACATGCAGCTGGCGACCCCCAGCAGGCCCAGCGCCATCGCCCGCGGTATGGTGCGGTGGGCCTGTTTGATCTCCGGTGCCATCGGCGTCACCAGTTCGCAACCGACGAACATAAACATCGCCATGCCGATATAGCCGAACAGGCCGTTGATATCGCTAACGTTCAGCGGCGTGCCGAACCAGCCGGACAGATGGGTGACCGGCGCCATAAAAATGCCGCACAGGCCGAAAATGGTCAGCGTGGTCCACATGCCGAAGGTCAGCACCACTTCGACCTTGCCGAAGATTTCCACGCCGATGGCGTTGAGCAAGCCGAAAATCACCACCATGCCGACGCCCACCATCCAGGTATTCTGGTGAGCGGCCATCTGGGCGTTAATCGACTCGAAGTTCACCAGCGCCATAATGCCCGCCAGGATCGTCTCCGCCGTCCCGGCGAAGATATGGACGATCAGATAGGCGCACAGCGCGCCGGTGATAGCGAAGAAGCGGCCCATGCCGCAGGAGATATAGTCGTACACCGAACCGGTGGTGGGAATGAGCGTCGCCGCCTCGGCAAAGGTGGTGACCTGCGCCTGCATCATAATAAAGGCCAGCAGCACCGCCAGCGCGAAGGTATCGCCGCCCATGCCGAAGCCGCTGGTGACCGTCAGGATCACCGGGCTGGCCATGATCAGCCCGACGGAGCTGGCGAGGGTGGTCGGGAAGCCGACGACGCCGCGCTCAAGATGGCTGGCGAGTCTGTTACTAAACATAGTCAACCTCTGCACAATAATGGGGTAGCAGGGAATAGCCAGCGCCACTCCCGGATAGTCATAATTTAGGCGGGCATCCTGCTCAACGAATATCGTCCGGAAGGTGGAGGGCGGCGCATGATTCTGTGACGCAGTCGATGAATGTCGCGGCGGATAAACAATATGACCCCGAAAACCGGGGCCATCCGTCTTGCCACGTTGCGCCTGTTTCTGCCGGATGGCGGCTGCGCCTTATCCGGCCTACGGTCCGTGCGGCCTGCCTTTAATTTGGCCTCAAACCCCCCGGTGGCGCTGCCGCTTACCGGGGCTACAGCGCTGCGCGATTTGGTAGCCCGGAGAAGGCGTAATGCGCCGCCGGGCATTATCAGTTTGTTAGCGGGTCTCGACGTTCGCCAGGTAGTGCTTCACAAAGCGCGGCGTCAGAATTTTCCACTCCACTTCGGTGCCCTGTTTAACAAACCAGCTGTCGCCCGGCGCAAAGCGCTGCGGCTCGCCGCCGGCGACGGTCAGCTCCACTTCGCCCTCCAGCACGGTGGCGTGCTCGGTAAACGGATAGGTCATGGTAAAGCTCCCCTCAGTGGACGAAAACAGTCCGCAGGTAAAGGCGTCCTGCGGCTCGCCGTAGATCATCGCGCCCGCTACCTGCGGGTCGCCGGCGGTCGGCGTCGCGCCGAGCAGGCTGACGCTGCCGATCGGCTGCAGATCAGGTACCGGGTGTTTAAGTTTAAAAGCGTGCATAGCGTTCTCCTGGTTAACTCCGGCCTTTCCAGAAACCGGCGGTTTGATGCATCAGTTTTCCGGCCGTGACTAATAGCAAGCGCAGACTGTCACGACCGTGGATGGTCGCGTGGGGGATGCTGCTCAGCAGGCGATAGCGGTCGGAACCGCCGTCGATCCCTTCGGCGAGGATTTTGCACACGATGTGCGACGGGGTGACGCCGAAGCCGGAGTACCCCTGGACGTAAAAGACGTTGTTGTGATCGCGTAGGGTGCCGATCTGCGGGAACAGATTGGCGCTACAGGCCATCGGCCCGCCCCAGGCGAAATCGATCTTCACATCCCTGAGATAGGGGAAGACCTCCGCCAGCAAGGTGCGATTCCAGGCGGCGAAATCGTTCGGCGTATACTCCACAAAGCGGGTGGCGCTGCCGAACAGCAGGCGGTTTTCCCGGGTGACGCGGTAGTAGTTAATTACCGGGCGAATATCGCTGAAGGCGCCGCGCAGCGGGCTGATGCGCTCGATCAGTTCATCGGAGAGCGGCTCGGTCGACACCTGGTAGGAGTAAGTGACCAGCGTCTTGTTGTAGATCTCCGGCTCCATATTGTTGAGGAAACTGTCGCAGGCCCACAGCAGTTTGGCGGCTTTGACGCTGCCCATCGCGGTGCGTACCCGCACCTGTTTGCCGTAATTCACCTCCACCACCGGCGAGGATTCGAAAATCTTGACCCCCAGCGAGTGGGCGGCCTGCGCCGAACCGAGCAGCATATTGAGTGAATGGATCTGGCCGCCGCCCATATGTTTCAGCGCGCCGCAGTAGACCTCGGAGCCCACCACCTGCTGCACCTCTTTTCCGGTATACAGTTCGATCTCTTCATCCGGGGTAGCGGCTTTAAACTCCTTCTCCCACTGGCGCAGCGTTTTAAGCTGTCGCTGGTTATAGGCGAGATAGCCGTAGCCGGGCACGAAATCGGCGTCGATGTTGTATTTGCGGATGCGTTCGCGAATGATGCCCGCGCCGAGGTTGGCGATTTTAAACAGCGTCTCCAGCCCCTCTTTGCCGACGTGCTTTTTTACCGCTTCGATATCGTGGCCGATACCGGCCATCACCTGGCCGCCGTTGCGCCCGGTGCCGCCGTAGCCGAGATGGCGCGCCTCCAGCACCACCACGTTGGTGATCCCCTGTTCCGCCAGCTCAAGGGCGGTGTTAATGCCAGAGAAGCCGCCGCCGATAATTACCACATCGGCTTCAATATCTTCCCGTAGCGCCGGGAAATGGAGGTGATATTTCTTCGTCGCGCCGTAGTAGTTCAGCGCATCGATCTTGATGTTCATCGCGTTACCCTGTGGTCTTGCCTGGCTCAAGACCCTCATCACAGCACGCCGCGCGGGCGTTGAATATCGTCCGGAAGAATGACGTTCTTTAGAACGATAGGCTGCGGCGGGAAGCCGTGCTGTGATGGGTTAACTTTGCTGAAAAACGGGTGCTGACGATGAGCGAGATAACCTTACTGGCGGAAGTGACCGCCTTCTTACGCCAGCCGCACGGGCAGTTTATTGCCGGTCAACGTGAGGCGGGCCGCGGCGCGCCGTTCGCGGTGATCAACCCGGCGACCGGGCGGGCGATTGCCGAGGTCACCGCGGCGGATAGTGACCAGGCGGATCGCGCTATGGAGAGCGCCCGCCAGGCGTTTAGTCAGTGGCGCGAGATGCCGACGCTGGCGCGCGGCGCGCTGCTGCTGAAGCTGGCGGACACGCTGGCAGAGCATCGCGAAGCGCTGGCGCAGCTGGAAAGTCTCTGTTCCGGCAAAACTATCACGCTGGCGCGGATGCTCGAGCTGGACCAGTCGGTGGCGTTCCTGCGCTACTTCGCCGGCTGGGCGGGGAAAGTCACCGGTGAAACGCTGGATGTCTCGCTGCCATCGATGGCCGGGGAGAAATATACCGCCTTTACCCGCCGCCAGCCGCTGGGGGTGGTGGTTGGCATCGTGCCGTGGAACTTCTCCATCATGATTGCCATCTGGAAGCTGGCGGCGGCCCTGGTCTGCGGCTGCACCATCGTCCTCAAGCCGAGCGAATATACGCCGCTGACGCTGCTGCGCGTGGCGGAGCTGGCAAAAGCGGTGGGTATCCCGGATGGGGTGATTAACGTGGTCAACGGCGCCGGCGGCGAGATTGCCCAACGGCTGATTACGCATCCGGCCTGCGCCAAGGTGAGCTTCACCGGCTCGGTGGCCACCGGTGAAAAAGTCCAGCAGTCGGCCAGTGCGTCAGGTAAACGGGTGACCCTTGAGCTGGGGGGCAAAAACGCCGCGCTGTTCCTCGATGACCTGACGCCGGAGGCGATGGTCAACGGCATTATTGAAGCTGGCTACCTGAACCAGGGGCAGATTTGCGCCGCTGCGGAACGTTTTTATCTGCCGCAGGGAAAACTGGATGCGGTACTGGCGCTGCTGAAAGACAAGCTCAGCGCTTTTGCGCCGGGGTCGCCGCTGGATGAACGGACGCTGATGGGGCCGCTGGCCAACCGCCAGCAGTATGACAAAGTTTTGCGGCTCATTCAGACCGCCCGCGACGAGGGCGATACCATCGTCTGCGGCGGCGAAGCGCTGCCGGGGGAGGGCTATTTCCTGCAGCCGACCGCGGTTAAAGTGCGCAGCGAAGAGAGTACTCTGATGCGCGAGGAGACCTTCGGCCCGGTATGCAGCTTTATCGGCTATCGCAGCGAAGAAGAGGCGCTGGCACGAATTAATGCTTCGCCGTATGGACTGGCGGCCAGCGTCTGGTCGGATAATATTCGTCAGGCGCTACGCTACTCGGAGGCGATTGAGGCCGGCATCGTATGGGTCAATATGCATACCTTCCTCGACCCGGCGGTACCGTTCGGCGGCATGAAGGGCTCGGGCATCGGGCGCGAATTCGGCAGCGCGTTTATCGATGATTATACGGAGCTGAAGTCGGTGATGGTGCGATATTAATCGCCGTTCAGCGACATAGCGCTGTCATGTGTCGCTTTGCGCCAGATAGGCAACACATTGTGTGCCTTCTGGCCCGCAACCCGGGCGGTGCACGGCATCGCTTCCGGGACGCTTTTCCCGTCACGGATCCTTTCTTCCCCTCCTAATCCGCCATTGCCGTAAAAAAAATCAGCAGATTATCTTTTTTGCCCGCCAGGACTTGTTTGACATTAGATAATGAGTATAGTTCTCATTCTCTTTTTCATTCGTAATTTTGGCAAGGTTCGAGCTGCGCCAGTGAGTCGTTCACTAAGAGTCGCGAAGGCGTAGGGTGACGTAAAGACAGCAGGCTGGAAACACACAATATCGGCCGCTGCGCGTCCATCGGGTCATTGATTTTTTATAGGGTTGATCCAATGAAATACACACTTCCGGCGTTGACGCTGGCCATCAGCGCGGCGTTAAGCGGCTGCGCGACGCCTCATTCCTCTGCCGTTTCCCAACCGGTTGTCGACTCGCCAGTCCCTAACGTGGCGCAACCGCTGCAGCGCCAGCTAGCGGAAGGGCTGTACGAGATGGCGTTAAGCCCGCAGGGTGATGCGCTGTACGTCGCCAGCGCTGAAGGCTTTAAAAATGTACAGGGCGGGGCGGTTTACACACTGGATCCGCACACCCTCAATACCATCGGCCTGACGCATACCGATCTGAAAAACTTCGCTTTACAGCTCTCTGCGGAGGGTAAAACGCTGTATGTCAGCAATTCGCTGGACGGCGGCATCAGCGCTATCGACACCGCCACCGGCAAGGTAAAAAACCGCCTGCTGTTCAGCGAGCGCAATGAAAAAGGTCGCCCTTATGGGGCCCGTCAGCTGCTGTTGCTGAATAATACTCTCTACGTTGGCGCGGTCGCCGACCCGGCGCAAATCTGGGTGGTTGACGCCACTACCCTGAAGCTGAAAACGCGGATTAAAAATACCGGTAAATGGATGACCGGCCTGCACTACTCCGCGCAAACCGGTCGCGTGTACGCCGCTAACGGCAGCGGTGAAATTCTGGTGATCAACCCGCGTAACCAACGCATTGAACAGCGCTGGAAGCCGCTGGGCGACAAGCCGGCGCTGCTGCTTAATATGGCCGAAGATAGCGACACCGGCCGTCTGTTCGTGACCGACAACTCGAAAGCGAAAACCACTCTGGTGCTGGATATCCACAGCGGCAAGCTGCTTAAACAGCTCGACGTCGGCGATTCGCTGGCGGTGCAGTTCAATAAGAAACGCCACGAAATTTATATTTCACAGCGTGAATCCGGCAAGGTCATCAGCCTTGACGCCAGCCGCTACACGCTGAAGAAAAGCTGGGCGCTGCCGGCCAATCCCAACAGCCTGCTGCTTTCCGCCGATGGTCAGACGCTGTTTGTCACCGTCAAACAGCCCTTCAATAAAGACCACTCCACTAAAGGCCCGGACAGCGTCGTACGTATCGACCTGAACGCGCAATAAAAATAACGGGTCCGGCGACGGGCCCTTTGATTCATTTATCCTCATCCATGGGGCAAATTATGCACACCACGCACTATTCATCCTTCCCGCTGCGTAAAACGCTGCTGGCCTTAGCCATCGGCGCCGCCAGTCAAACGGCGATGGCCGCGGACGCTGCCGCCGCGAAGCAGCCTGGCGAAGAGACCCTCATCGTCGAGGCTAACGAAACCAGCGATTTTAAATCCGGCGGCGACCTGGTGGTTCCGGCATTCCTCGATGGCCAGATCGCCCACGGCGGCCGTCTGGGGATGCTTGGCGAACAAAAAGCGATGGACGTCCCGTTTAACGTCATCGGCTATACCTCGAAGCTGATTCAGGATCAGCAGGCGAAAACTATCGCCGATGTCGTCAGTAACGACGCTGGCGTGCAGGCCGTACAGGGCTACGGCAACTTCGCCGAGACCTATCGAATCCGCGGGTTTAAGCTCGATGGCGATGACATGACGATGGGCGGCCTGGCGGGCGTGGTGCCGCGTCAGGTGATGGACACCCAGATGCTGGAGCGCGTTGAAATTTTCAAAGGGGCTAACAGCCTGCTTAACGGCGCGGCCAGCAGCGGCGTCGGCGGGATGATTAACCTCGAGCCGAAGCGGGCGGAAGATCTGCCGACCGCACGCGTTGGCGTCGACTATACCTCTGATTCTCAGGTGGGCGGCACCCTCGACCTGGGGCGCCGTTTCGGCGACAACAACCAGTTCGGCGCCCGGGTCAACCTGGTGCACCGCGAGGGTGAAGGCGCTATCGATAATGATAAACGCCGTACCACGCTGGCTTCGCTGGGGCTTGATTACCGCGGCGACCGTTTCCGCTCCTCGCTCGATTTCGGCTATCAGAAGAAAACGTTCCACGGCGGTACGATGGGCGTCAATATCAGCGGCGTGGATTTCATTCCGGCGCTGCCGGACAACAGCAAAAACTACAGCCAGAAGTGGGGCTATAGCGATATTGAAAGCGAGTTCGGCATGGCGAAGGCAGAATATGACCTGACCGATAGCTGGACGGTATACAGCGCCCTCGGCGGCCAGCATTCGCATGAAATTGGTACCTACAGCGCGCCGAAGCTTCTGAATAAAAACGGCGATGCGACGGTGGGCCGCCTGGATACTAACCGCATTATCGACGCGATCAGCGGCATGGGCGGGGTACGCGGCGATTTCAATACCGGCGCGATTTCGCATAAGGTGAACCTCGGCTATGCGGCGCAGGTGCATACCGATGCGACCGCCTGGCGGATGTCGGCCAGGAACCCGACCACTAATATCTATGACAACCATGATGTGGCGATGCCGGATAACGCCTATTTTGGCGGCAACTACCACGATCCGCTGGTCACCTCGCGCAGCCGTACGCAGGGCTGGCTGCTGAGTGATACCCTCGGCTTCTTTAACGATAAAGTGCTGTTTACCGCCGCTGCTCGTCATCAGAAAGTGGTTGTGCGCAACTACAGCAACGCCACCGGGCTGGAAGATACCTCTTCGCGTTATACCCAAAGCCGCTGGATGCCGACGTTTGGCCTGGTGTACAAGCCGTGGGAGCAGCTGTCGCTGTATGCTAACCATACCGAAGCGCTGCAGCCGGGCTCTGTGGCGCCGACGACGGCGGCCAATGCCGGGCAGAGTACCGGGATCGCGCACTCGAAGCAGGACGAAGTGGGCGTCAAGATCGACTACGGTACGATCGGAGGATCGCTGGCGCTGTTTGAAATCAAAAAACCGAACGCCATTTCCGATACCGCTGGCAATTACGGCCTCGACGGCGAGCAGCGTAACCGCGGCGTAGAGATGAACGTCTTTGGCGAGCCGATGCTGGGACTGCGTCTTAACGCCAGTACCGTCTGGCTGGATGCCAAACAGACTAAAACCGCTGAAGGCGCAACCGACGGTAAAGATGCCATCGGGGTGGCTAACTTCTACGCGGTACTCGGCGCCGAATATGACATCAAGCCGGTGGAAGGCCTGACCGCCACCGCGCGCGTCAATCATAGCGGCTCGCAGTATGCCGATGCGGCCAATACCAAGAAGCTGGATAGCTACACCACCCTGGATTTAGGCCTGCGCTATCGTATGCGTCTGAACGCCGACCAGAACGAAATGATCTGGCGCGTCGGGGTGACCAACGTGACCAACGAGAAGTACTGGTCTGGCATTGACGATACCGGTACTTACCTGTTCGAAGGCGATCCGCGTACCGTCCGCGTCTCAATGAGCTACGACTTCTGACGCTAAAAAAAGCGGGGCGGGCGGCTGACGCTCGCCCCACGCAACTTGCGACAATCCCCCCTAAGTGATAAAAGGTGCCCCTTCACAAAAACACACAGGGGAACGACGTGAAAGACGCGTCAACGTCGTCGGAGACCGTCACGGAAAGTGGCCCGACGCTTCATCGCGGTTTACAGAACCGACACATTCAACTTATCGCCCTTGGCGGCGCCATTGGCACCGGCCTGTTTCTCGGCATTGGTCCCGCTATCCAGATGGCCGGTCCGGCGGTCTTACTGGGCTACGCCGTGGCCGGGATTGTCGCTTTTCTGATCATGCGTCAGCTGGGCGAAATGGTGGTGGAAGAGCCAGTATCCGGTTCCTTTGCCCACTTTGCCTATAAATACTGGGGGCCGTTCGCCGGCTTTCTCTCCGGCTGGAACTACTGGGTGATGTTCGTGCTGGTAGGGATGGCGGAGCTGACCGCCGCCGGGATCTATATGCAGTACTGGCTTCCCGACGTGCCCACCTGGGTTTGGGCGGCGGCTTTCTTCATCATTATTAACGCCGTCAACCTGGTCAACGTACGCTTGTATGGCGAAGCGGAGTTCTGGTTCGCGCTGATCAAGGTGCTGGCGATTATCGGCATGATTGCCTTCGGCCTGTGGATGCTGTTCGGCGGCCACGGCGGCAGCAAAGCCGGGTTCGACAATCTGTGGAAACACGGCGGCTTCCTCGCCACCGGCTGGCACGGACTTATTCTGTCGCTGGCGGTGATCATGTTCTCCTTCGGCGGGCTGGAGCTTATCGGCATCACCGCCGCCGAAGCGCAAAACCCGGAAAAGAGCATTCCCAAAGCAGTCAATCAGGTGGTCTATCGTATCCTGCTGTTCTATATCGGTTCGCTGGTGGTGCTGCTGGCGCTCTACCCGTGGGTGGAGATCAAATCCGACAGCAGCCCGTTTGTGATGATTTTCCATAATCTGGACAGCAACCTGGTGGCCTCCGCGCTGAACTTCGTCATTCTGGTGGCCTCGCTGTCGGTGTATAACAGCGGCGTGTACTCCAACAGCCGGATGCTGTTCGGCCTGTCGGTGCAGGGTAATGCGCCGAAATTTCTCGCCCGCGTCAGCAAGCGCGGCGTGCCGGTGAACTCCCTGCTGCTCTCCGGAATTATCACTTCGCTGGTGGTGGTGCTGAACTACCTGCTGCCGCATGAAGCGCTGGGGCTGCTGATGGCCCTGGTGGTGGCGACGTTGCTGCTGAACTGGATCATGATCTGTATGGCGCACCTTAAGTTCCGCGCCGCCCAGCGCCGCAAAGGGCGCGAATCGAAGTTCAAAGCGCTGCTGGCGCCCGCCAGCAACTACTTCTGCATTGCTTTCCTTGGGCTGATCCTGGCGCTGATGTGCACTATCGACGGCATGCGTCTGTCGGCGATCCTGCTGCCGGTGTGGATCCTGTTCCTGTTTATCGCCTTCAAACTGCTGCGCCGCCCGGCGTAAGCGAGATGCCCCGCCGTCCGGCGGGGCTGCCTGCCTTTTTATTGTGATCCTCTTCGCAGGCGGCGCATTTGCCTGGCGATCTTCTTTTTGTAATCGATTACTTTTGTTTTTGAGTGGTTTTGTAATCGATTACTTTTCTGAGGGCGAGCAACATGGTCACAACAACAGAAGGTCGGGAAAGTGTCCGCGTGAGCCACCGTTTTCTGGTGCCGCGGCTGTCGTTAATGATGTTTATGCAGTTTTTTATCTGGGGCAGCTGGTCGGTGACCCTGGGGCTGGTGATGACCCGCTATGAGATGTCATTGCTGATCGGCGATGCGTTCTCCGCCGGGCCGATCGCCTCCATCTTGTCTCCCTTTGTGCTGGGGATGCTGGTGGATCGCTTTTTCGCCTCGCAGAAGGTGATGGCGGTGATGCACCTGGCCGGGGCGGCGATCCTGTGGTTTGTCCCGCAGGCGCTGGTGGCGCAGAACGGCGCCCTGCTGATTGGCCTGCTGTTCGGCTATACGCTGTGCTATATGCCGACCCTGGCGCTGACCAACAATATCGCCTTCCACAGCCTGGCCAATGTCGATAAAACCTTCCCGGTGGTCCGCGTGTTCGGCACCATCGGCTGGATTATCGCCGGGATCTGCATCGGGGTGACCGGTATCTCTGATACCACCGGCATCTTCACGCTGGCGGCGCTCTGTTCGGTCGCGCTGGCGCTCTACAGCCTGACGCTGCCGCACACCCCGGCGCCGGCCAAAGGCATGCCGGTTCAGTTTCGCGACCTGCTGTGCGCGGACGCCTTCGCGCTGCTGAAAACCCGCCATTTCCTGATTTTCTCCCTCTGCGCCACCTTAATTTCCGTGCCGTTAGGCACCTATTACGCCTATACCGCGTCGTATCTGGCGGATGCCGGCGTCAAAGATGTCAGCACCGCGATGTCCTTCGGTCAGATGTCAGAGATCGTCTTTATGCTGGTGATCCCGTTGCTGTTCCGTCGCCTCGGGGTGAAATACATGCTGCTCATCGGCATGGCGGCGTGGTTCGTCCGCTACGCCTTTTTCGCTCTCGGAGTCAGCGAGGAGGGGCGCTTCCTGCTCTATCTGGGCATTTTGCTGCACGGCGTGTGCTATGACTTTTTCTTTGTCGTTGGCTTTATCTACACCGACCGCGTGGCGGGCGAGAAGGTAAAAGGCCAGGCGCAGAGCATGATTGTGATGTTCACCTACGGGATCGGCATGCTGCTGGGCTCGCAGATCTCCGGCGCGCTGTATAACCATCTGGTGGCCGGCCAGAGCGTGCCTCAGGCCTGGGTGACCTTCTGGTGGATCCCGGCGGTGGCCGCCGCGGTTATCGCGCTGATTTTCCTTTTCTCTTTCCAGTACAACGAGAAAGAGCCGCACTAATTTTTCAGGAGGGGGTATGAAAACGATTAAGGGACCGGGCATTTTTCTGGCGCAGTTTATCGGGCCGCGGGCGCCGTTCAACACCCTGGCGGGGATAGCGCAGTGGGCCGCCGGCCTGGGGTACAAGGCATTGCAGATCCCCTGCAACCACCCGGCGATTTTTGATGTCGAGCGGGCGGCGGCGAGCCAGACCTACTGCGACGAGGTCAGCGGCATCCTGGCGGAGCATGGGCTGGTGATCAGCGAGCTGTCCACTCACCTTGAAGGACAGCTGGTGGCGGTGCATCCAGCGTATGACGCGGCGTTTGACGCCTTTGCCCCGGCGGCGCTGCATGGCGATCCGCAGGCGCGCCAGCGCTGGGCGGTGGAGAAAGTGCGCCAGGCGGCGGTAGCCTCCGGCCGCCTGGGGCTGCAGGCGCACGCGACCTTTTCCGGGGCGCTGGCATGGCCCTTTTTTTATCCGTGGCCGCCGCACAATCAGCCGCTTCTGGATGAGGCCTTTGCCGAGCTGGCCCGGCGCTGGCGGCCGCTGCTGGACCTCTTCGACGAGCAGGGGGTCGATGTCTGCTATGAGATCCACCCCGGCGAAGACCTGCACGATGGCGTGACCTTTGAGCGTTTTCTTGCGCTGGTGGATAACCATCCGCGCTGCAATATGCTCTATGACCCGAGCCACCTGCATCTGCAGCAGATGGACTACCTGACCTATATCGATATCTATCATGCGCGTATTAAAGCGTTTCACGTCAAGGACGCCGAATTTCGCCGCAACGGGCGCAATGGCGTCTACGGTGGATACCAGCCCTGGCAGCAGCGGGCCGGGCGTTTCCGCTCTCCCGGCGACGGGCAGATCGACTTCAAAGGGGTGTTCAGTAAGCTGACCGAATATGATTTTGCCGGCTGGGCGGTGCTGGAGTGGGAGTGCTGCCTGAAGGATAGTGAGACCGGCGCGCGCGAGGGCAGCGAGTTTATCCGCCGCCATATCATTCCCGTTGCCGGACGGGCCTTCGATGACTTTGCCGCCGGCGGGAGGGAGTAACATGATTCAGGTCGCGATTATCGGGGCAGGGTTTATTGGCCCGGCGCATCTGGAGGCGCTGCGGCGGCTGGGAGATGTCGAGGTGGTGGCGTTGTGCGACAGCCGCCTTGAGGCGGCGCAGCGCAAGGCGCGAGCGCTGAACATTGCCCATGCCTACGACAGCGTGGAGGCGCTGCTGGCCCATCCGGGGCTGCAGGTGGTGCATAACTGTACGCCCAACCATCTACATGCCCAGATTAACCGGCAGATCCTCGCCGCCGGGCTGCACGTCTTCTCCGAAAAACCGCTGTGTATGACGGCGGAGGAGGCGCGGGAGCTGGTGGCGCTTGCCGCCCGGGCCGGCGTGGTGCATGGCGTCAGCTTCGTCTACCGCCAGTTCGCTATGGTCCAGCAGGCGGCGGCGATGATCCGCCATGGCGAGGTCGGCAGAATCTTCGCGGCGCACGGCAGCTATTTACAGGACTGGATGCTGCTGGAGACCGACTACAACTGGCGGGTCGATTCGGCGCAGGGGGGCGCGTCGCGGACGGTGGCCGACATCGGCTCCCACTGGTGCGATACCGTGCAGTTTATGACCGGTCGGCGGATTGTCGAGGTGATGGCGGATCTGTCTATCGTCTGGCCAACGCGTAAAGCGCCGGTCAATGGCAAAGCGACCTTCAGCGCCGTTCACGAGGCGCAGGCATATGAAACGCGGCCTGTCGATACCGAGGACTTTGGCTCGGTGCTGTTGCGTTTTGACGATGGCAGCAAGGGCAGCTTTATGGTCTCTCAGGTGAGCGCCGGGCGGAAAAACCGTCTGGCGGTGGAGATTAACGGCAGCCTCTGTTCTCTGGCCTGGGATCAGGAAGTGCCCCAGCGGCTGTGGATCGGCCACCGCGAGCAGCCGGATCGCCTGCTCAGCGATGACCCGAGCCTGCTGCGGCCGGAAATCGCTGACAGCGCCCATTACCCCGGCGGCCACATTGAGGGCTGGCCGGACGCCTTTAAGAATATGATGGGGCATTTTTATCAGGCGGTGCGCGCCGGGAAGATGCCGGCGGCCGGGGCCCGGCGCTTCGCCGCTTTCGACGACGGCGCCGATGTGATGTACATCATCGAGGCGATCGTCAAAAGCCATCAGGAACAGCGCTGGGTCAGCGTCGAACGCTGAGCGCAGGCGGGGCGCAGGATTATTTCACCCCAAGATAGCCGTCGAGATAGGCACCGGAGAGCTCGTTGCCGAACAGGACGGCATCTTTATTTTCCATCGCATTATCCCATTTGTCGCTGGCATTGCCGGTGAAGGCGTGCTCGGTGCGGGTGCCCTGCGCCGCCTGCTGTTTGATGGCTTCCGCGGTGCGGCGGGCATCACTTTCGCTCATGCCAGCGGCTTTATCCTGCTGTCCGCGGGCATACATCGCCGTAAAGGTCGGCAGGTTTAAACGGTAATTTTCCTGGCGGTTGACGGTGAAGTTGCCGCCGACAAAATCGGAGCGGTGGGCGACGAAGGCGTAGGCATGGCGTTCCGGTGACGATTTTGACGAGGTGCAGCCGGTGATCGTTGCCAGGGCACAGCTGAGGGCGAGAACCGCGGTGGTGAGCCTCATGGGGATATCATCCTTAATCATAAAAGAAAAAATGGGGCGCAGGCGGTCTGTTGCGCCTCCTGCGCTAATGAGAATATGAAACGGCAAAAGGATGCGCGTTAACGGGGCGGGAGAGAAGCCCTGATTATTAATAGTTTTCTCGCGCGTTCCCGCGCTTTCGCGCCAGGCTGACCAGAGGTCATTTATGATAGCCTGCAGGATCCACCTCTATGGCTGCGCTCTTCCACACCGGATAAGCTGGCAACCCTTAGACGTGTTTATCGGGCTACGGCGGGGATCCTTATCCCTATAAGCAACGTTCATGCTGAATTCACAATGATTCAGGCATTCCTCGCACAGTTCGCTACGGCAGAAACAAATTTTATTTACTCTTCACATCCTCCATCGCTCCGACAGCAGGCCCAGACTGATTTAGCCGCTGGTTTGCATATCACGTTTATCTTTACTGACAGGCATCAAAATAATAAATATGATATTTATTAGCTGTAATGCATAAGCATGGCAGCTAAACATAGGAACAGTATGAGGTTAAATTTCAGTTTTTTTTTAAACTTTTGATTGCTTGCGTTGATATTTATCTGCTTGTGCAAGGGTATTATACATTAATCTTTATTTTATTATTTTATAGTAAATAAAATACACCTTGGGTTTATTGTTTACAGAGTGTTTGATATTGCTTATGTATCTTTACTAAATTTTTTAATGACTTGCGAGGTGATTATAATGAGAGGGTGTAACTGTGAGATTAAATGTATCGCCTGTGGATTAAACTGCCGGATTGAAGCGAAAAATAAAATAGAGCGCACTCTCTGTGGAGAGAAGAAATTTTCTGTGTGGCCAGACAGGAACTATTTTTTTAAACGGGCAGTAAATGATCTGGTTTTCCGTGAACTCACCTGTTTTGTACCTGAAGGTATAGTGGTGGTGGATTTTTCATTGGGAAATATATTGTACTTTCTGAATGAGTGCTGGACCAGGAAATTGCGGGATAGTGGTCTGAAAATCATTCTGATAGCAGATAAAAACATGCTGCCAATGGCTAATTTTTGGAGGCTGCGTTCCGGGTTTTCCTGGGCAGTAGTGGAAGTGAATAGTGACTTAAGCAACTTAATTAATAAAATAAAACGCGTTATGCTGGGGCGGAACCTTCTGTGCAGGCGCACACCGTCGCTGACGGAGCATGAAATGAAGACGCTGTGCCTGCTTGCAGAGGGGCATTCCAGCCAGGATATCGCCCGTATCATGGCGTGCGATACCCGCAGCGTCTACCGCTTTCAATACTCTTTATGCAAGAAGTTCGGCGGGCTCAATCGCCTGCGCAATCTGCGCTTCAGGCATACTATCCCCGCGCTGGATTAGCCGTGATTAACCCGGCGCATCCATGAAACAGCCATCACCTAATTTATGATAACGGCCTAATGCGACGATATATTTCCTGTTGCTATTCTTCGCCTCAGGGCCTGTCCAGCTATCCCCTGGCAGCATATAAAACTGTGTAGAGCTTTCATCATCACCATTACAACCTTTCTGGAGAATGACTCTGAAATAGGTATTGCCGGTATTTTTAATGGTGCCCGTGGCTTCGTTGATCTCATACTGGAAACGCGTTTTTCGAGGGCGAACAATGAGAATGGTGCTCATCGATACCGAAGGGACAATATTCAGTTTTTTCTGCTCCATGCGCCAGGGAAAAACCGTGACGGGCGTTTCTTTAAAGATCACCCGATAATATCGCTCAATGTCATCTCCAGGCCCACGGTAATAGAGTTTAAAATACTCCTGGCCATTGGCCTGTACGGTGAACTGCAGCGGCGACCAGACCAGGTCTTTGTCCTGACCGGGCACCGGCCGTTCATTACCGTTGCCCGGCCTGGCGATTTTGTAAGCCGAGATGGTATATAAGTTATTGCTGCTTGTATCATTGACTAACGGCCGGGAGATAAAATCTTTACTGGCATCCATATCATAAATGATGGAATCAAAGTACACCGCGGAAGCGGGCTGAATACACAGCCCGCACAATCCGATGAAAAGCATTTTCTTCATCATACCCCCCGATCGACGCCAACCCAGGTGGCGGTCACTTTTACATCCCCGGTGGCGCTGACGGTTCCCATCCAGTCATGACCATCAGTAGTGAACTGTGAATGCGAGTCATCCATCGGAAACAGCAGTTTCAGCGTGGTGGTAAAAAAGAAACCATCGTTGACGTTGGCGTTCCAGGCCGTCTGAACCCAGGCGGCGTTGGTCATATCAACGGGGTTTTCACCGCAGCTGTTGCGCACTCTTACCGCGTTACCGGCAGCGGAAGTCCATTCGAGGAAGGCCGGGACCGGCACTTTTAGCGTCTCGTCTGCTGAGGTAAACAGACAGTATGGCTGACCATATATGTTGATGGCGTCGCCAGTCACCTGGGCGGTGATGCTGTCCGCCTGACGCGACGCGGAGGTAGTAACTTTATACTCAAAGGTGATGGGCGTTTCGCTACCGATCTTGCCAGATGCTTTTGGATGAGCACTCCCGTCGCTGGCGATAATGCTGATGCCGTATTCACGCGGGATGATGTTAATTAGTGTTGATGGCGTAAACTGATAATAACCTGATTGAGGAGTCACGGAGTTATCAAAATAAAAGGTGAACAGCTCATCTTTGTTGGTTAAATCTGTGCCCGCCTTGAGAGCTTTTTTGAAAAAAGCGTTGGACAGAAAGACATAGATGTACTCCCCTGACGGTTTGAAGACCTTGTTATAGGTGCTAGTCGAGCCGAAATTGGTCCAGCTGGCGCCATCACCGCTGTACTTGACGTCAGACGAAGAAGGGGAAAATCCCAGCAGCGTCGTATCGATAACCATCCGGAAATCAAGCGAAGTGGTGAGGGTTTTGGTTTCCTGAAAGCTGTAAGACACCATTTTACAAATGATCCCCGAAGCGCTCCCTACCACCCCCATCTGGCACAATTCAGAGCCGAGGTTGACGCTTGGCGTACCGTCGCTGGCAATCCACACTTCCGCCATCGCGCCGGTACTGTTTAAGGTCAGATGCGAGACCTTTTCGAGGTTCATCGTGTAGTAAACCCACTTTCCTCCGCTGGGGAGATCTTTACAGCGAACGCCGGAAGCAAAGTCATAATCAGCTTTGGAGTCCATATAGCAAAGATTCAACTGCAAATTATCGATGGTTCCCACCGGCCGATTACGAAAATACTCATATGCCGACTGACTCAGCACCCCGGCGCCGTAGTAACCATTGGCCACGCTGTTGCCGGACATCGCGTGATAGAAGCCGTCTTTGTCGAGTACATCGGCGGGGATATAGCCCGAAGCCGGGCAGTTCGCGCCCGTTGACATGCAGCGGAGCCCGAGAAACGGTTGGTTAATCGGGGAGTTGTCTATCCAGAGGTCAAAATAGCGGTTGCTGTAACTCCAGCCTGAGTTGCCCATGTATCCCAGACTACGCTGGTTCGTTTTATATTTCGTCCAGATATTGGCTCCAGTGAAGCGCGGGGACAGGGAGCTGGTGGTGATGAAATATTCATCATCGACATCGTTGTCGATAAACATATAGGTGTTGCTGCCGCTCCCGTCGTTAGTAGCGGTAAGTGCCATAGCCGGCGCGGCTAGCAGCCAGCCGGCCAGCAGCATGATGGCCTGGGGTTTAATAGACATTCTTAATATCTCCAGTCACTGATGCCGTTTGTTGTTGGATCTCACAAGGGATCTCACCGACCCATACGGCACCTTTCGCTTCTCGCAGATCCAAATCCACTTCGCAAATACCGCCGAATTTATCGACCAGGGTAATCACCGGATAGCGCTTATCAACGTCCATGGCGAACTCGCCGAGTTCGTCGGTGCGTGTTTTACCAATGTGGTTATGTATATCGGCGTTGGCGTAGTAACCACCGCGGCGATCTTTCACCCGGCCAAATACGGTGACGAGCTGTTTGATTTCCGGGTTAATCACGCTGACGTTGCCGGGATAGAGCACGACTTTGTTCCGCCGGCCGTTAACGATGTCGACGCTGTCTTCCGAATTTTTGTCGTTCATCAGCTCCACCTTGTATTCGGCGTAGGGCGGAAGACTGATGAAGTTGCTTTTGCCGGTCAGCGGGTAGTTCTGGCCGTTGATCTGCGCCATCATCCTCCCCTTGCCGCTGAAATTGGTATTCACCACCAGGCCTGCGGTTTGAGTGCCTTTGCCGACATAAACATTTTTTTCCGTCCAGGCCAGGCTGCCCTGCGAGCTCAGGCTGTAGTTTGAACTGTGCTGCGATGAGCGGCTAACGGAGACGGTGCCAGCGTTATATTTGGTGTCATAGCTGACGTAACCATTGGCGGCGTAATCGTCGGAACGATAGCGGCTATCGTCATTTTTATTCTGTTTAATCTGCTTCGAAACCGATGCTCCCACCTGGGTAATAGCGCTGTCGTCAAAGCTTTTGCGCAGCGTGGCGTTCGCCAGCATGTTTCCATTCTGGCTGGACACGCCGGTGCTGAGCCAGGTAGAGAAGGGGATAGAGACATCAATATTGACGTACTTATCACGCAGATTTTCATGGTTGTTGTATTGATAGTTCTGAATACCGGCGCGCAGCGACACGGTCGCATAGCGATTGGCTAACAGCGATTGGTCGTAATCGACGTTGGTATAGGTGCTGCCGGTATATTTGTTATTGGTTCGGCTGACGCTCAGCGTACCGAGGAACGGCGCGATTTTGCGCAGATTGGCATTGGCGCCGATGGTCACGTAGTCATTCTGCTGCATCGGGAGCGCGTTACCGATGGAACTGTACTGGCGCGACCCCCACAGGTTGCCGTAACCGTCGGGTAAACTCATATTAAAGGTGGAGGTACTCTGCCAGCTGCCGTCGGTAGCGAGCAGCCCCTGCTGGTTAAAACTGAACGCGTCGTTGAAAATAACGTTCGCTTCCGTTTCATTGACGCCGTTAGTGTCAAAACCGTAGAGCGTGGTTTTCAGATTGACGCCGGAAAGCCAGGGTTGGCTGGTTGCCGCGGCGATCCCGGCTATCCATGTATTCTTTGTGCCATAATTGATGTTGTATTTGTGGCGATAGTCCATCTTGTTGTATTCGAGGCTGCCGCCGAAGGTTTGCCACGAGAGATCGCCGGTCACGCTCGATTTACGGGCGAACGTTTTATTGATGTTCGCCGTCCGGCTGCTGACCACGCGCCCGTTAACTACCACCTGGATATCAACGTTGTAGATGCCAAATGGCAGACGCGACGTATCGAGCTCGTAGCTACCCATCGAGAAGTTTTGAATGCTGAGCAGTTTGCCGTCACGATAGACGTGTACTTCACCAGCGGCCGGGAGAAACACCGTGACGGGCACCAGAGCAAGCGTATTGTCCTGCGTTTGTGAACTGCTTTTATTGCCATAGCTGACGCCGTAAATACGGCTGGAATTCAGGGCGCTCATGCTGGCAATCGATTGCAGATTCCATGTATCCACCATACCCATTGCCAGGCGGCGTCCCTGATAGTCACGTTCGTACATCGAGCGATACAGTTTACTCTCCTGGTTGCCGGTACCTATCCCGTAAAGAGAACCGTTAAAGTTCAGATGGTGTTCCCGCAGCGACCAGGTATTATCCAGCGTCAGATAGCTGCTGGCGTTATCGGTATTCTCATATTTGTTGTAATAGCTCCCCATCGAGTAATTCAGCACGCTCGAGAGATTCTGGGCGGTAGATTCTCCAAGCATATTGGTACGCGGCAAAATAGCGGCCTGCATGGCTGCCCGGTTAACCGTCAGCTCGAGATAAAAGGAACGCGTATCAAGTGAAAGTGAGGCGTCTTTGTTGATATAAACGCGCTGACCGTCGCCGATGCTTTTATCCTGCATCTCGTTGAGCAATGATTTAATCTGAGGTGATAGTTCGGTTCGCTCCGGCAGATCGCTGAGCGCGATCTGATTCAGGCGAAACTCATTATCCTTGATGGTCAGGATGGCATCAGCGATTTTTTGCTGACTGCGTTGGGTACTATTATCGCCTTCATAACGAATAAAAACAGGGACCGACATGCCCTGATATAACGCGTTAGCAAATACCGAAGGAATAATATAGTTACTGACTTTGACTGGCGCTGTAGCATTAGCTGCCCAACCCTGGTTTACTGTAATCAATAACCCAGCGAACAACGTCCCTTTGACATAACCAAGATTATCCATGATGTTACTCAGTTTACATTTATATATTGCTCACCGTGCCATATTCCAATTCGCGTTTTTTTATTGGTGAGATCGGTATGCTTTATTTTTACGCTGACACCAGGCATGACATAATATCGCTCACGGCAGCCTTGTCCCTCATCCTTCGCTTTATCACGACAGGGACCGTAGGAGATCACACGGAATGAAGCGTTACCAGTATTGGTTACCGTGTCATTATCGCGACGATAGTCAAATCTTTCTTCTCGCGGCGCGACCACCAGAATGGTACCAATAATGGCTGAAGTCGTTGCCTCGCCCTGTTTTTTCTTTTTACTGGCTTCAAACTCGGTTACCGGCTCATCGGTCCAGGATATTCGGTAGTAACGTTCCTGGTTATCCTGAGGTCCTTTGTAAAAAAAACGAAAGTTCTCTTTAGCATTGCCGGGTAATATCAGGCTGGCGGGTGTTGATAATAATTCCGATCTGTTCGCCATCGGGATAACCGTGCCACCGGCCATAGGCGATGAGATACGCTCCACGCTGACGCTAACGTAACGCGCCGTATCGGTGGTATTAATGATTTCTTTTGCCAGAGTCGAGGCATCCGGCCCCATTATTGAGGTGACGTCTCCGACATTAATCGCATGGGAGGAGGGCGTCACGGTGAATAAAAAGAGAGAGAGGAATAATGGATTCAGTTTCATGGCGCATCCTTATAAGGAGGCCGAGGCCTCCTTGTCTTACCGGACAGGTGTTGGCTACACCTGATTAGATAGTCCAGACCGCATTAAACTGAACGCGAACGTCGCCGCTCCAGTAACCGTCGGTTAAATCTTTGAACTCAGCGGCAGTGCTGCCGTCAGAAGTCGCGGAGTCGATAGTGAAATCGAAGTTACCCTGAGTGCTGACGCGATCGGCGCCTGCGAAGGCGGTCGCGACAGCCAGCGCATCCAGACCCGCGGAAATGTTGTTGGAAGTATCAATCATCGTTACCGGGGTGGATTTGTTCAGCGCGTTGCCGTTCCAGTTCACACCGACGGCCAGAGTAGAGGCGTCAGTGGTACGGCTCAGGGTGTTGCTCACGATCTGAGAGGTCAGCGTAAAGTCAGTCGCGCCAGACTGGCCCTGGATGGTGATGTCAAAAGCGCCTTTCTGAGAGTTAAACGCTTTAATCCCTTCCGCGTACTGGAAATTCAGGGATTTCAGCGGAGTGACAACTAGCGCGCTGGTGGTGTCTTTCGTTGCGCTTGCATCCCAGCTTGCAGTGGCGGAAGCAGTTACGTCAGCCATTGCGTTGGAAGAGATAAGAGCCGCAGCCGCAACACCTGCTAATACGATTTTTTTCATTTTCAATTTCCTGAGAATAATTAAGTTAGTTCCATTTATGGAGTTATTGCTATAAATACTGATAATGACTTTATCCAGATAAAATAATGTTTAACTTCCCTCTGCCTCCCATCTTATTCTGCAAGCTGAGCTTGATTGCGTAGATTCTTTTTTCTGCCATCTGCAATTCTTGTGCTATCTCTTTAACTGACTTCTCTGCAAGTAAAAGATCGAGTACCAATACCTCTTGAGCGCTTAGTTTCTGACGATAGCCGCGTCCATCTTTTTGGCCGAGAAAGGAAAGATGTATTTTCCTTTCAATCTCATTTCGGGTATCGCTGGTATAGATAATTGAAAGTATTTGCTGACAACGGTGTTTCCAGTACAACGCCAGTGGTTGCGCTAATCTGTCGGCAATCAAAACTATCCGCAATCCTGTTTTGATCAGATATTCAATCCATTTATCATTGGTGAATAATCTGATGTTGTAGCGAGAAAAATCAACAAAAACATATCCAGAATTAGAGAAGTTGTAATGCTTGTTAATTAAAAAACAATGCACGCCATTTTTTAAGTAGATGTTTTTATCAGGCCATACGCAATAGTGAGTTTCAATACATCTAATCGATTTTATCGTAGGTCGTGGATAGATTTCGCACTGATACTGGCAGCTAATACAGTATGCCTTCTCATATTTCTGTGGAACCATGTGTCGATTTATTTCCCTATATTGTCTTACCTTATCGTTCAATGATGTGGCTATATTATGACTAGTTAATAAATGTGACAACTTTAATTTCAAGGTGGTTATTTTGCTGAAAAATGTGTAAATTCTTAAAGTCAAAAAATACTGCGAATCATACTAACCTGCTCTTATTAATAAGAAAAATCTTAATGGGCAGAATTTTATAGCGAACGCAGCTTAAGAATTATCCATTGCGACCAGGAATTTTCTCGCTGAATGAGCAGTAATTGGTTAAAAAAAAACAGCACAATAAGTCAAAAAAAGCGCAGCCACACACTATTTTGTTAACATTTTGTTTTAAATTTGTTTTTTAATTTGTGTTTTTTCAGGCGGATATTCCCTTTTTTGTAAGGTGAAGTTGCGCTGTTTGATGCTCAGAGTGAAAGAAGGCGCGGGCAAAATATGATCTGGCGTACAAAACAGCAGAGGCCCATGCATAAAGACGCGTTAATGTTTAAGGAGAACTCGTCAGCAGTCTGTGCGGAATAGTGATGGTACAAAGCGGACAAACAGGTCACGGAGAGAGTTAGGGGGGCCGCATGGATTGGCTCTGCCTACAGGTAGCCGTAAATACTTCAAGACGAGGATGGTGTGGATTTTTACTTGCAGATAAATGAGCCAAAACTTTCGATGCGTTTGGGGTGGTTACACCCCTTTCAGCAGAGGGAGCAGGTGGTTTTCGGTAAGGGGAGCAAGCTTAATATGCCGATCCTGACCCGGCGTAAACCAGATCACTTCTTCTATTTCCATCGTCGGTGTAAAGCTTACCCTGTTCGTGGCTATCAGAAAGACATCCGCAGAGACAAGATGACCTGGCTCGTTTGCCGCCGCATCAGTGAAACGGCCTACCTGGACCAGTTCTTCTGGTGAGACGCTGAAGTTGAGTTCCTCCTCCAGCTCGCGGATCAGCGCCGCGTGCGGGGTCTCGCCGATTTCAGGCTTGCCGCCGGGTTGCATAAAATATTCAGTTCCCCGCTTACGCACTAAAAGACAGCGTCCCTGACTGTCGGTGATAATTGCCGCTGCGATAATAATCATTTTCATTGCGCTCAAAATACCCCATTTCTATACCAATGCCGTAGCATACTCGAGTGAGTTTTGCATTTTGCGAAATTACATCAGCGCCACCATGATAGCCCGCTAAGCGTGCTAATCAATCCCGTCATGTTTTGCAAAAGCGGTTAACGTCCTGGCATCGCAAAAGCGTAAGGCTCCCAGTTCGCACGCAGCCCGGCTAGCGGCGCGGGCTGCGCTCATTTATGATAGCCTGCAGGATCCACCTCTATCGCAGGAAGTGCAGGGTTTATGTCTATTCAGAAAATTGCTCGTCTGGCCGGCGTCTCGGTGGCCACGGTGTCGCGGGTGCTGAACAACAGCGATACGGTAAAAGCCAAAAACCGTGAGCGCGTGCTGCAGGCGATCAAAGAGAGCAACTATCAGCCGAACCTGCTGGCGCGTCAGCTGCGAACCGCCCGCAGCAATATGATCCTGGTGATGGTCTCCAATATCGCTAACCCCTTTTGCGCCGAGGTGGTGAAGGGGATAGAAGAAGAGGCGGAGAAGAATGGCTACCGCATTCTGCTGTGTAACTCCGGGTCGGATCTGGCCCGCTCGACCTCGGGCCTGCAGCTGCTCTCCGGCAAAATGGTCGACGGCATTATTACCATGAACGCGCTCTCCAGCCTGCCGGAACTGACCACCATGATTGGCGATGCGCCCTGGGTGCAGTGCGCGGAGTATGCCGACACCGGCAGCATCTCCTGCGTCGGGATTAACGACGTCGAGGCGGCTCAGGGGGCGGTGTCCCGACTGGCCGATAGCGGCCGCCGCCGCATCGCGCTCATTAATCACGACCTCAGCTATCGCTATGCCCGTCTGCGCGAGCGCGGCTATAAAAGCGTGCTGCACGTGCACGGTCTGGCGTATCAGCAGGTGACCTACGCGCAGGATCTTAGCGCGGCGGCCGGTAAACGGGCGATGGAGCAACTGCTGTCGCAAGACGAGAAGCCCGATGCGGTGTTTGCCGTTTCGGACTCCCTCGCCGCCGGGGCGCTGCGGGCTATCGCCCAGGCCGGACTACGGGTGCCGGGGGATATCGCGGTGATCGGCTTCGATGGCACCGAGCTGGCGGAAGTGGTCTCCCCGCAGCTGACCACCGTCGAACAGCCCTCCCGGGCGATCGGCCGTACGGCGGTGTCTCTACTGATGAAACGCATCGACGATCCCGACGCTGCCGTCGAGCGGGTGATGATGGACTGGCGCGTGATAGACCGCGCCAGCGTCTGAGGATCAGCGGGAGAAGGCGCCGGTCAGCGCGCGAATATCGTTGCCGGTGGGCGTTTGATGAATGCGTAAGCCAAACTCATCCACCACAGCGAAGACATGGTCGAAAATGTCCGCCTGGATCCCTTCATATTCCGCCCATACCACGGTGTTGGTGAAGCAGTAGATCTCGATCGGCAAGCCGTTGGCATCCGGCGCCAGCTGGCGCACCATCAGGGTCATATCCTGGCGGATGCGCGGATGATGGCGTAAATACTCCTGCAGATAGGCGCGGAAGGTGCCGACATTGGTCATTCGCCGCTCATTGAGAACCGACTGTTCCCCGGCGTACTGCTGGTTCCAGGCGCTTATCTCTTCGTGGCGTGAATCCATATAGGGTTTAAGTAATTTCGCCCGGATCAGGCGCTGCTGCTCCTGTTCATCAAGAAAATGAATGCTGGTGGTGTCGATGTTAAGGCTGCGTTTGATGCGGCGGCCGCCGGAGGCCGACATGCCGCTCCAGTTTTTAAACGAGTCAGAGACCAGCGACCAGGTCGGAATGGTGGTGATGGTATTGTCCCAGTTGCGCACCTTGACCGTGGTGAGGCCGATATCGATCACCGCGCCGTCGGCGCCGTACTTTGGCATCTCCAGCCAGTCGCCAAGCTTGAGCATATCGTTGGCCGAGAGCTGAATACCGGCCACCAGACCGAGGATCGGATCTTTAAACACCAGCATCAGCACCGCGGCCATCGCGCCGAGCCCGCTAATCAGGATCGCCGGTGACTGGCCTATCAGCAGGGAAATAATCAGGATGCCGATAATAATCGCCGTCACCAGCTTAATCCCCTGGAATATGCCCTTCAGCGGCAGCTGTGAGGCGGCGGGAAATTTCTGCGCCAGCTTTAAAATGACATCCAGCAGCGAGAAGAAGGACAGCATGGCATATATCATCACCCATAGCTGGGCCACGGTGGTTAATATTTCCGCGGCCTCGCTGCCTTTTTGCAGCCACAGCACCGCCTGGACGTTGACGATGATCCCCTGCAGGGTAAAGGCCAGTCGGTGAAAGAGTTTATTCTGCGTGATGATTTGCAGCCACAGATGGCTGCTGGCCAGCGCCCGTTTTTCAAATGCGCGCAGGACCACTTTGTGCAATATCAGATGCACGACCACGGCGGTGAACAAGATAATGCCGAAGATAATCATCAGCGAGCGGGTGGGGGTTATTTCGATTCCTAAGGCGGCAATTTGCGATATTAATTCCTGCATAACGTCTCCTGAATATCCAGCGGGTATGATGACCGCTGGATAGCTATTATGCAAATTACCGCCGCCGGTATTACGAGGCCACCGTCGCCGGCTGTCGGTTGAGATGATGGCGTAGCCACAGCGCTATCGCCCCCAGCAACAGCATCATGGCCACCTCGACCAGCAGAAAATCAATCAGCGCCTGCGGATAGTTTCCGCCGCCGCGACGGGCCAGCGCCAGGAACAGCGAACCAAGGATAGCCGGTCCGAGACCGAGGGTCGCCTGCTGCAGGGTGCTGAGGATTGCGCTCCCGGCCCCGGCGTCGCTGGCGCTGATATCGCGCATACCAATCCGATAAAAGCTGTTGACGATCAGCGCCTGGCCATAGCCGATCAGCGCCGTGGCGGGAACCAGCGTCAGGGCGTTGGTGGCGACGCCGAAGCGGGAGAAGGTGGCGCACAGCAGCAGGAGACCGGCGATCTGCACCGCCAGACCGGTCAGCAGGATCCGCCCCATGCTGTAGCGGGCGATAAGCCGCGGGGCATACAGCGCCGAAATAAAATAGGCCACGCCGAGGGCGATAAAGCTATTGCCGGACTGCCACGGCGCCATCCCCAGCCCCTCCTGCATGGTCAGCGCCATGCAGAACATAAAGCCGGACCAGGCGCCGAAAAACAGCAGGGCGATGGCCATCCCGAAGCGGATGCTGGTCAACTGCAGCAGACGCGGCGGCAGCAGAGGATGGTCGCCACGCTGCTGCTGGCGCAGGGCGCTCTGACGCATGGCGAACAGCAGCGGCAGGACCGCCACCAGCATCAGCTGCAGCCACAGCGGCCAGTGCAGCTCCGGACCGAGGGCCATCGGGAACAGCAGGCAGCAGAGGATCAGCGCGAGGTACAGCGTACCCTGCCAGTCAATCCGCGACGGCGTCTCGCGACGGGTTTCCGGCACATAGCGGCGGCTCAGAGCCAGCACCAGCAGGCAGATCGGCACATTGATAAAAAAGGCGTTGCGCCAGCCCAGCCCGGCGATGTCCGCCGACACCAGCCAGCCGCCGCCCATCTGACCGACGATAAAGGCGATCCCGCCGATCCCGCCATACAGGCTGATGGCCCGGGCGTGGGCGGGGCCTTTGAGGGTGACGTGCAGGGTCGCGAGGATCTGCGGCACAATCAGCGCCGCCCCGGCGCCCTGCAGGGTGCGGGCCGCCAGCAGGGCGCCGATGCTGTTCGCCATCCCGCACAGCAGGGAAGCGATGCCAAAGAGGGCGACGCCCCACATAAACAGGCGCCGGCGGCCATAGTTATCGCCAAGCTTACTGCCCATCGCCAGGCAGACGGCAAAGGCGACGCCGTACAGCGCGACGATAAGCTCCAGCTGCGTGGCGCTGGCCGCCAGGGTGTGGGTGATGGCGTCCAGCGCCACATTGGTGATCGAGGTATCAATAAGCGGCAGCATCTGGCCGCTCAGCAGCAGCAACAGACCGGCGCGGCCGGGTGAAACAGCAGACGTATTCATGGGATTCTCCATTGCGTCATTCAGCAGACCGACGTAGCATTACCGATAAATTAAACGGGTACCAGTTCCTGTCTATACTGGTATTGGCACTACTATGCTGGAGGGGTGATGACCACGATGCCGCAACGGGAGTCGACGATCGCCGTGCCGGACGATCGACGCAAACAGCTGGGGGCCTTTCTGCGCGCCCGCCGTGAAAGCCTCGATCCGCAGCGCCTGGGGTTGCCCCGGGTGGGCCGCCGGCGCACGCCGGGTCTGCGCCGGGAAGAGGTGGCGATGCTCGCCGACGTCGGCGTTACCTGGTACACCTGGCTGGAGCAGGGGCGGGAGGTGAATCCGTCGGAGGCGGTGCTGGTGGGGGTGGCGAATGCCCTGCAGTGCAGTCCGCTGGAGACCCGGCATCTGTTCGTGCTCGCCGGGCTGACCCCGCCGGAAGCCACCCAGGTGACGGTGTGCGAAGGCATCAGCCCAGGGACCCGCCGGATGCTGGACAGCCTGATGCCGCAGCCGGCCAGCATTCAGAAACCGAACTTTGATATTGTGGCGTGGAACGACAGCTTCTGCCGCCTGATGGGCATCGATTTCGCCACCCTCCCGGAAGAAGATCGCAACTGCATTTATCTCTATCTGACCCATGAGACCTGGCGCAGCCGGATCGAAAATCGCGATGTGCTGCCGACCTTCGTCTCCTATTTCCGCGCCGCGATGGCCGAGCACCGCGGCGATCCGGCGTGGGAAAACAAACTGGCGCGCTTTTTCGCCGCCTCGTCGGAGTTTGAAGCGCTGTGGCATCAGCGCTACGAGGTGCGCGGCGTGGAAAACCAGATTAAACATTTTAACCACCCGCAGCTCGGGCGATTCAGCCTGCAGCAGATGTACTGGTATTCGGCGCCGCGCAACGGCTCGCGCCTGCTGGTCTACCTGCCGATGGACGAGGCGGGCGAGCAGGCGCTGGCGTGGCTGGACCAACATTAATCACAGGGAATCAGATGGCTGGCAATGTGCCATCTTCGGGTATTGCCCGGCCGGCGCTGCTGGACGGTTCCCTTTCCCTCCGGGAGTAGGGGAGGGAAAGCACTGTCGGGAAGTCCTGTATGTGATCTACGACTTCAGCACACATTGCGCTCCCGATACGCCTTCTGCGTTATGTCACTCATGGCGCAGGGAGCGCACAGGGGGCACCAGTCGCCGCCGCCCCCTGTACCCCCGGGCTCCGGCCAGCAACATCGCCGCTGCGCGGTGCCTTCGACTTATCCCTGCAGGCTTCGGGTCGGGCCGAGGCAGCGTCCATGCAAAACACGGCCCTCAGCCCGCATCCATGCGGGCTGCCCCGGCCTGCCGGGAACGTCTCAGCGATGTTGAGGCCGCAACACCGGCAGTTTCAGTCGCACAAGTGGGTAAGTTAACGGCTGGCTGATACGGACCGTAGGCCGGGTAAGGCGCCAGCCGCCACCCGGCAATAAAGCGGCTCCGTGCCTGATATCATGCTCGGCGGCGCTGCGCTTACGCGGGCTTACGGTAAGGAGTAACAATCTGATATATAAATGGTTAAGTAGGCCGGGGAGGGCGACAGCCGCTGCCCGGCAGAAAGGCGAGCATATTAGCGAAAACAGGTTTGTCATCAGTCTCAAGGAATGCCTATGAACGTAACCCGAAAAGAGCAGCGCATTATTCAGCGCGCGCTGAATGCCTGGCAGGCCAGCGGGGAGTTAACCCCCTCGGACAGCCAGCGGCTGGCGCAAACGATGCGCGTCTCCCCCTTCGACTGGCGGCGCCTGAGCCGCTATGCCTTCTGGACCGCGCTGGCCTGCGTGCTGATTTCCCTGGGCAGTCTGTTCGCCGACAGCGAGCTGGTGGCGTGGCTGCTGAGCCTGTTCAGCCACTCGGCGCTGATGCGGATCCTGCTGCCTGCGCTGCTGGCAGTCGTCTGCTACGGCTGGGGTTTTCGCCGCCAGCGGCGGGAGACGCAGTGGCACTACAGCACCGAGGCGATTTTGTTTCTGGGCGTCGTCTTTACCGCGGTGGCGCTATGGCAGCTTGGCGAACGGCTGGATAACGGCAGCGGCCATATCGCACCGCTGTTTCTGGCCGGATGCGTGATTTACGGTGCCATTGGCTATATTGCCCGCTCCGGGCTGGTGTGGCTCTTTTTTCTGCTGGCGCTGGGCAACTGGTTCGGCGCGGAAACCGGCTACGTCTCGGGGTGGGGCGCCTACTGGCTGGGCATGAACTACCCGATTCGCTTCGTCCTGTTCGGCGGCGCGCTGCTGGCGCTCTGCTACGGCGCGCAATCCCTGCTTCGCCAGCGGCAGCTGTTTACCGTCAGCAAGGCGATGGGCCTCACGTACCTGTTTATTGCGCTGTGGATCATGTCGATTTTCGGCAATTACGACGCAGACAGCTGGTACCAGGTGAGCCAGGCGCGACTCCTGCCGTGGGGGCTGCTGTTTGCCGTAGCGGCCGGCGTCTGCATTTTTATCAGCCTGAAAACCGATGACGGAATGCTGCGCGGCTTCGGACTAACCTTCCTGGCGATCAATCTCTATACCCGTTTCTTTGAGTTTTTCTGGAACGGGATGCACAAAGTGCTGTTTTTCCTGATCCTTGCCGTCTCGCTGGCGGTGATTGGCCGCTATGCCGAGCGCATCTGGCATGCGGGGAACGTTAAGCCATGAAAAATTAAGCGTTTTTAAAGAAGTGTGGCTGGCGGCAGCGACGTCCTGCGCGAATTGTCGTATAAGCGAATTTTACGCTTTTGACAGGGGAGCGAGATGAATAAGGAGTCGATTTTTCGCCAACTAGAACAACGGATCGCCGGGCGAGCGCTGACGGCGGAAGCGCTGGGCGAGTTTAACGCTATGGCCATCGCCGATAGCTTGAAGCAAAAACGCAGCATCATCAGCCATCATCTGAATAATCTCCATCGCGAGCAGCGGGTGGTCAAAGTGAACGGTCGCCCGGTGCTGTTTTTACCCGTTACCGTTCTGCGCGATCATCACCGCCTGGCGGTTCGGCACGGCGAATACGCCTCCATTCAGGCGCTGTGCGCGGATCGTCAGGATAGTCTGGCGCAGCTGATTGGCGCGCAGGGCAGCCTGCAGGAAGCATTGCGCCAGTGCAAGGCTGCCATCAGCTACCCTGGCGCAGGTCTGCCGCTGCTGCTGCGGGGCCCTACTGGCACCGGGAAAGTTTTCTAGCTCGCCAGCTCTGGCACTACGCAATAGATGAAGGTATTTTACCTGCCGATGCGCCTTTTACCGTATTTAACTGCGCCGAGTACGCGAATAATCCAGAACTACTGACCTCGAAGTTATTTGGTCATGCGAAGGGGGCCTTTACCGGCGCCGATAAGGCCGTTCCTGGTCTTATCGAGACCAGCAACGGCGGGGTGTTGTTTATCGATGAGGTTCATCGGCTGCCGCCCGAAGGCCAGGAAAAGTTGTTTCATTTTATGGATAACGGTAGCTGGCGCCGGCTGGGGGAGAGCGCCGACGAGCGCAGCGCCACGGTGCGGCTAATTTTTGCTTCAACCGAGGATCTGGAAAAACACTTCCTGGCGACCTTTATTCGCCGTATTCCGGTGATTGTAAAAATTCTGCCGATCGCTGAACGCGGCCAATTCGAGCGGCTGGCGTTTATCCACCACTTTTTCCGCCGTGAAGCCCAGCGTTTGAACCACGATCTGGCGCTGGATGGCGAAATCGTCAGCCAGCTAATGCGTGAAACGCTTGAAGGAAATGTCGGTGGGCTGGAAAATTTGATTCGCAATATTTGCGCCAGCGCCTGGACATTTGGCGAACGTGATAGCGGTCTTTTACATATAAAAGCGGGTTTGCTGCCCGACCGATTACTGGCGGATGCGCCTTTTACCCTTCAGCAAAATAGCGAGCGGGTTATGATTTACCGCGATGGCGACGCGCAGCCTCTTTTTTCTGGTCGTCACCATGAATACCAACGGCTAACGGAAAATATTTGTAGCCTGTGCGAGGAGTTGGCTCAGGATAATATTAGCGTGCGGACCTTTGAAAAGCTTATTTATCAGAACGTGACGCTCTATCTTGATGCGCTGATGAATCAGGAGAGTACGGTCTCTCTGCAGGACAAACGGCTGCGCTTTATTGAAGATGTGGGCAAAGCAATCGCTGTCAATTATGACCTTCAGCTAAATGTCGAATTCGCTTATCTTACCGGCCGCTACCTCACCAGCCTCCCTCTGGCGCCGCGCAGCGTTGCTGAGCCCGTGCGTCTGGTGATGCAGCGCTGGCTGGACTCCTCGGCGGGGCTGGCGCAACGCATCGCGGAGAAACTACTGGATGTCGTCAATAATAAATACGATCTGCTCATCGATACGCTTGACCGTCTGGCGATTACCGCCATTGTCAGTAATGCTATCGATGCGACCAGCGGCGGAAAAGTGAAAGCGCTGATAATCGCCCACGGTTATTCGACCGCCAGCAGCATTGCCGGCGTTGCCAACCGCCTGATTGGCGAGAAGATCTACCAGGCCATGGATATGCCGATGGAGGTGGCGTTTAACGATGTCAGTCGCGCCGTGGTTGATTATCTCCAGCATACGGACACGCGTGCGGGTGTGATGGTGCTTATTGATATGGGCTACACCAAGGAGATTGCCGATGCGCTTTTGTCGGTGATTAACGGCCCGCTGGTAGTGGTGGATAACGTCACGACCCGCATGGCGCTGAACGTTGCCAGCGAGATCGCGTTGGGAAAAAACATCGAACAAATCGCCGAAGAGATCGTGCCGCTTAATCAGTCGCGTTGGGATGTGTTCTGGCCCGCAGAAAAAAAAGAGCGTGTGCTGCTGGTGACCTGTATTACAGGTATCGGTACCGCATTTAAATTTAAAAATCTGATGGAGAAGAGCCTGCTCAACGATTTTGATATTAACATCATCGCCTGCGAGTATACGCGCTTAAAAAACAGTCGTACGGCGGTATCGTTGCTCCACCAGTATGAAGTTATTGCGGTCGTGGGTACCCACGACCCGCAGCTGGCCGGAGTGCCCTGGGTTGGCATTGAGGAACTACTTGGCGAGCAGGGGCATCGACATCTGAGTCAGCTCTTAAGCGGCTATCTTAATGAAAAGCAAATTGCGCTGATTAATAAAAATATGGTTCGTGAGTTTTCACTGCATAACGTTGTCAACTCTCTGACGATACTGAATGCTGGAAAAACCATGGGCCATATCGAAACCATTATCGCTGAGTGGCAAAATACGCTTGGTTTTCATTTTAATAATAACTTAATTATCAGTTTATATGTGCATCTCAGCTGTATGATTGAGCGTTTGGTAATGCGTAATGAAATTAGCCATTATAAAGATCTTGAGCAATTTACCCGCCAGCATGGTGAATTTATTGCCATGGTGAATCACTCGTTCCAGCGCCTGAAAATACTCTATAACGTGGCGCTACCGGTAGCGGAAATTGGCTATATTCACGATATTTTTGAATTACGTATTGAAGATTTTAGCTGGTAATCCTCAACGCAGCCCCGGAGAATTACGCCGGGGCTGGCAGGCGGTTAGCGAATCAATATTCGACTTTCCACATATAGCGGCGGGTGGTCAGCGGGTGGTTGCGAGCGGTGGCCAGCGCCAGGTTGTAAACATCCAGTACGCAGTTGTGCAGCAGGCCGCAGAAATATTCGCGCACGCTGGCGTGCAGTGCGTCGATTCCCACCTTTTCCACGTCAATAATCTGCAGTTTTCCCTGGTAACGTTCGATAAAGCGGATCGCGCGATCATCCAGCGGGCGGGTGCGGCCGCTGCTTTTTAATAAAATAAACGGCGTTCCCGTTTCGGTAATCTCAAAGGGGCCGTGGAAATACTCGCCGCTGTGGATGCTGGCGGAGTTAATCCACTGCATCTCCAACAGAATACAGATGGATTCCTGATGCGCGGCGCCGAATGAGGGGCCGCTGCCCATCATGTAGATGACTTTTTCGCTCTTCCAGGCTTCGGCAAAATGGCGCGCATCCGCCTGAACCTGCTGCTGAGCGCCGCGTACCACGGATTCAAAACTGGCAAAGGCGCTGACCATCTCATCGTAATGGGCGTATCCCTCAGTTTGCGCAAGCACTTCCAGCGCCAGCCACAGGCTGTATGCCGCTTTTTGCTGCGTCGGATCGACGGTTTCGGGATAGCGCGCCCAGCAGTATTCAATAGTGTAATCGCTGTGTTCGCACAGCGGCGTGCCGGGGGTATATACCAGTCCAATAGTGGCGGCGCCTTTCTGACGCGCGATGCGGGCGGCTTCCACCGTTTCAGCGGTGTTGCCCTGCTGCGAGGCGAGGATCACTACGCTGTTTTTACCTAACGCGTTCGGCGTCGCATGGACAAATTCATTACTGGTAACATAGCCGACGGCCAGCTTTTTAGCTTCACAATCGAGAAAATATTTCCCCGGCCAGAAACCGGTTAATGAACCACCGCAGCCAACAAACCATACGCGCTCAATGTGCTGCTTAGATAAAATATCGCGAATAATAGTATGTGCGTTTTGATGAGCTATAGACATATTGGTCTCCTTGGGATGTAACGGGTCCTCCGCTGAAACGCGGATAACTTTTACTATGCGTCAATTAATTGAGTTGTTTACTTTTCATTTTCTGGTGGAAATGCGGATCCTTCGGTATTGCGGGATCGATGCCCTTCACTGGCGGCAGTCGGGCACAAACCATTTGTAACGGAATAATATATTCAAAGACCGCAAAGTCGGGATCGTTAATAAATGCGAAGGGCATATTTTTGCCGTTATTTTCGACTTGTGGACCAATGCGATAAATATGCTGAGTCCAGCCGCCAAGTATTTCCGCCAGGCGATCCTGACGCTCATCGGGAAACGGATCGAGCATGATCAGGGTAGAGCGCTCGTCGAAGGCGTTATAGATCCCGTGGATGAACTCCTCAAATTCGTAACCGGCAACCGGACAGCGTAGCGTTTCAAGCATCTTTAGCGCACCTTCCTGAACGGTGCCAAACAGCCTTGCCGGACCGGTCAGGCGAATGTCCGCGCTGTCGATAAGCGGTCGGGCATGATTGAGAACCCACGCCTGCGAGGCCTCAATGAGCGTAGGCAAATGATTAAACGTGGTATCCATGCGGACGAGTAGCGCCTTGCGCTCCTCATCGCTCAGGCGCCGCTGGCGACTGGCGACAGCAAGCCCCAGCAGCATCAGATTAAGTATGGTGCAGTGATACCCTTTGGTTTTGGCGCCAGCCCGCTCTTCTCCACAGGGTACTGTTAAGACCAAATCTGCCGCCCGGTCGATAACGGCTGGCGCTTCCCCGGCCATGGAAGCGGTAAGATGCCCGGCTGCCCGGGCGCGTTCCATTGCGGCGAGGGTAGAGAGGCTGCCGCCTCCCTGAGAAATGCCGATGACCAGCGCTTTGTCGCTGAGGGTCAGCGCCGAATCATCCAGCAGAAAAGGCCAGTAGACATCAACGGGTAGCCCGCACCACTGCTGCATAAACGAGCGGGCGGTCAGCGCGCCGTGATAAGAGGTACCGGAGCCGGTCAGGATAATACGCGTGACGCCGCGCTCCGTTAGCGCTTTTGCCGCCTGCCAGAGATCTTCCCGCGTCTGCGTCAGCATAGCGAGCAGACAGGCGGGTGTTTCATTCATATAGTCTTCTACGTGCATGGGTGATATTCCTCTTCTTAAAGCAGGCCTAGCGCGCTGGCCGCCATGCCAAACGCGACGGTTCCTAGCAGGATCCAGTTAATATTGACTCCCTTGCGGATCAACTTGTACATCCCAAGGGTGAAAAGCAGCGGCAGCAGCGAAGGAAGTATTTTGTCAATAAACTCCTGCGCCTTCATGGTGGTCTGCCCGGCGGTAAAGCTGAGCGGGGTGGTGATATCTATCATGCTGGCGGTCATCGCGCCGACGACCATGAGGCCAACAATTGATGCGATATAGGTCACCCGGTCCATAAGGCCGCTTTGGTAAATTCTCATCAGCCAGGTCGTACCCGCCCGGTAGCCGAGCTTCAGGCCATACCAGCGGCACAAAAGATGCGGCAGGTTATAAACTAACAGCGCCAGTATCGGTCCCAGCAGGCTGCCCTGCTGGGCGAAATAGATACCCATCCCGGCGGCGATAACCTTTAATGATCCCCAGAATATGGAGTCGCCGATGCCCGCCAGCGGCCCCATCAGGCTGGTTTTAATCGCGTTTATCGACTCCTCATTAAATTCTGGGTTACGCTGGTTCTCTTCTTCCATGGCAATCGACAGGCCGAAGATAAAGGTCGAGAGATGGGGCGTGGTGTTAAACAGCACCAGATGACGCTGCAGGGCGCGCCCCAGCTCCGTTGGGTCCTGATAGATGCGCTTCAGGGCTGGCGACATTGCGAAGGCATAGCCCATATGCTGCTGGCGCTCGTAGTTCCAGGAGCCCTGTAGCGTAAAGGAGCGCCAGAACACGCTGCGTAAATCGCGGGCGGTGATGCGGCTTGCATCATCGCTTTGCGGCTGGGTAGCGCCAGCCACAGTTTGCGTCATTTCGCTCATGATTAGCTCTCCTGCTGATTAAGATTAAGGAACTGGCTGATGATAAATGCCAACACCACAGCGAACAGCGCGATGGCGATAATATCCAGTTTGGTATATGCCGCTATCAGAAATCCCAGACCGAGGTACGGCATCAGTTTGCTGCTGAGCATCATGCTGATCAGCAGGGCGAAGCCGAGCGCTGGCAGGATCTTACTGGCGACGATCAATCCATTGGTTATCACCGGTGGAATGGCCTCCAGGAACCAGCTTACCGCCGAAGAACCAAGCAGAATGGCAAAAAATACCGGTAGAAATCCGTTTAAAAAATAGAGTAGCGTCGGACCGGCGAGGTGCATCAGGCCGACCATTCGGGTATTACCCTGTGCCGCATAGCGGTCCGCCAGATGACCAAAGCGGGCGTTCACCACGCGCACCAGGATTCCCAGCGTCTGCGCCAGCATTGAGACAGGGATGGCGATGGTGAGCGCAGCCTCTGGACCACGACCGGACATGATCGAAAACGCGGTGGCCAATACGGAGCCGGTCACGATATCTGGCGGGTGCGCGGCGCCGATGGCGACGTTGCCGAGGAAAATAAGCTCCAGCGTAGCGCCAATCAGAATCCCCTCATGTAAATTACCGCAGACCAGACCGGTGAGGGCGCACATCACCAGCGGTCGATCGATCATTGATACCCCAAGCAGGCGGCCATCAAGTATCCCCAGGGCAGCGATCAGTCCGAGTAACGTTGCGGTGAGCAACATAGTGACCTCCGAAGTTAAAGTTGGTCGTTAAGGAGTTCAGCCGAGTGGGCGGGTACCTGACGCATCTCCAGCCGAATACCTTTTTCTTTTAGCACTCTGCTATGGGCGATTTCCTCTTCGGTCAGATAGATGGCCTTGCCGAATTGTCTTGCCCCTTCCTTCTGTGGCAGACCGCCGTAATTAATTGCGCTAATTCCTGGGACTTTTTCCACTAGCGCGAGGGTTTCCGCAGTATTGCCCAGGACCACCATGACTTTTTTATGATCCAACTTGCCGCTGTTAAGCTTTTCCGCCGCCTGTTCAACGGTGGCGATGTCCAGCGTGACGCCCGCTGGCTTTGCCAGGTTAAGCGACATCGTAATGAAGGCATCCGCCGCGGCTTTGGCGTTGGCGACGATGATATGGTCGATATCCAGCGCTCGGGTCCAGGCAAAAACCACCTGGCCGTGCAGCAGCCGATAATCAATGCGCACGAGTTTAATCATGAGATTCTCCCTGTGGGTCAGAGGATGGTTGTGTTATTAGAGGATTGATGAAAACAATGGATTCACGCGCCGCGCTGGTGGCGTAGATAATCGCGGCCTCGGTAGTGGCTTCTTCGCACAGCAGAAACTCCAGCAGCAGAGTCAGATTGATGCCGGCGACCACGAAAACGTTGCGATGTCGCATCAAGACGCTCACGGCGCTATTGTTGATACTGCCGCCAAGCAGGTCGGTGAAGATCACCACTTCATCACCATTCGCCTGGACGATGAGATGCTCCAGGGTTTGCTCCAGCTGTTCGGTGGTCACGATATCTTCGTCATAGGCGCAGACCGGGATAACGCCGTGTTCGTCGCCAATCAGCAGCGACAAACTGTTCACCAGTCCGCGAGCAAAATGGCCGTGGCTGGCCACATAGATATGTTTCACCCGGTTTCTCCTTCATCCAGATAGCGGTATCTGTTAAGAGCAAAGGGCGTGCCAGAAATGAAAAGTATTATTTATCAATTAATTAAATCGTCTGGTTCACACTAAAGTCGTTATTCCTGGCACAAGCGGGATTATGAGCGCCAGAAACTTGGCACAAACGGCAGAAAAGAGGGGGAAAGAGTGGGTGAAGAAAGTCCCGGGCGAGACGCTGCTGCGCCATGGCCCGGGCGTTCCCGGCAGAAGGGAATTAAATCTCGGTAATGGTCGTCGACTGCGGCAGACGCGACTTCGGCAGGGTAGCGTTGAAATCTTCTACGCTATGGTGGCCGACCCGGACCACCACCAGGCTGGTGTAGCCCTGGGCTTTCAGGTCAAATTCCTCATCGAGGATCGCAAAATCGACCCCTTCAATCGGCACGGCGTCGAGACCCATCGCCGCTACGCCCAGCAGGAAATTGCCGACGTTGAGATACACCTGCTTTGCCATCCACTGATCGTCATCTTTCAGCTCTTTGCGGTGCATATCGGCAAAGAAAGTGCGACCCTTGTGGTTAGCGGCTTTTGCGTCCGGGGTGGCGAAACGGCCATCGGCCTCTTCCTGATCCACCACGCGCTGCAGCCAGGCGTCGTCCATCGCGGTTTTCGCGCAGAACACCACCACGTGCGAGGCGTCAAGAATTTTACGTTCGTTGAACACGTAGGTGCCGCTGGCGGCTTTCGCCACGCGAGCTTTCCCTTCATCGGTGCTGGCGACAATAAAGTGCCACGGCTGGGAGTTGGTGCTAGACGGGCTGTACTGCAGCAGCGTTTTCAGCTGTTCCGCTTCCCCGGCAGTCAGCTTTTTCGTGGCGTCAAAGGCCTTGGTGGAATAGCGCTTCAAAGCGACCGATACGATATCCATAACTCTTCCTCACAGTTTACAGCACCTTACCGGTGCGTTCAGGAGAGGAAGAGTACAGCGAAGATCGCAAAATGATAAGGGTGAAAAATGCGATAACACTTATCGCATTTGGCTGAAAATCAGCGCGGACGCAGGCGCTGCTGGGCCTTTTTACTCAGCTTGTTCACCACCTGATGCCACGAATCGTCAATCAGCTCGGCCAGCAGATCCTCGCTAATATCCTCTCCTGGCACCACCGTGATCCAGTGTTTCTTGTTCATATGGTAGCCGGGTTCGATACTGCGATAAATTTGCTGATTCAGCAGCGACTTCTGCGGCTCGGCTTTGAGATTGACCAGCGCCCGGCCGCGAATAGTCATGGTGATCATAAAGATGCGGCCGTCGACCTTAAACACGTCGTACTCTGGCCCAAAGGGCCAGCAGTGTTCGGTAAACGGGTAGGTCAGGGCGATACGGTGAGCGCAGGGATGCAGCATCTCAGGGGTCATTTGGCGTCCGCCTCATGCAGGGCGTGCCACATGGCTTCAAAGCCGAGGGCGATAATCTCCCGGGCGCGCTGCGGATCGTGGCTGGCGAATTCGATGGTGGTTTCCGCCAGCGACAGAAACAGGGCGTCGCCAAAGGCGCGGTACGCCTCGCTGAGGAATATCTCTTTCACCGACAGCTGGCACATTTCGTTGAGCTCCGGAAAGCTCTCTTTTACCTGGCGGCGGGTTTCGTCGGTGATGCGCTCGCTGAGCGCCATCCGGCGGATCGCTTTGTGCTCCATCGGGTTGCGCACGCCCCAGTCGATATAGCTGTTCCAGATATTGCGCGCGTTCTCTTTCGGGCGCTTCTCGTCCGGATCCAGCCCGGCGATCATTGTGCGCACCAGGCGCAGCTTAATCGCGAGGTACAGCTCGTTGAGCAACTCATCCTTGGTGGCGAAATAGCGAAACAGCGTTCCCTCGGCCACACCGGCGCTGCGGGCGATGGCCGACGTCGAGGCGGCTATGCCGGACTGGGCGAAAGCCGCGGTGGCAGCTTCCAGTAACGCTTGCTTTTTATCTTCACTCTTTGGACGAGCCACTACTTTTTTCCTCACGCAGGTTTAAACAAACCGCCGATCTTGGCACGTCTGACCAGGTCGCTGCAACGGCGGAACGCAAAAATTGAAAATCGTCTTGACGACTTTCATCGCTTTCCTAATAATGAGTGCGTACTCACTCATAATCAAGTTATATCATAAAGCCTCCGGGATGGGGGCTTTTGTCTGGTCAGGATATGAACCGTGTCACTTTCAGCGTGGTCGCCATCATGTTACTCGCAGCAGCAACGACATTGCCGTTTGTTCTTAATGCCGGTTTTGGTAAGGCGCCGCAGGGGGTACAGCTTAGCCAGGTGGAAGCGTCTCCCCACTACCGGGACGGCCAGTTCCATAACCAGTTGCCCACGCCAGGGTTCACCGGGCAGAAAAATATGCTGGCGGCGTGGTGGGATTTCCTGATGACCAAACGGGAAAACGCCCGTCCCGCGCAACCGCTGCCGCTGGTGAAGACCGATCTGGCGACGCTGCCCCTCGGGCAGGACGTGATGGTCTGGCTCGGCCACTCCTCCTGGTACCTGCAGCTGGCGGGAAAACGCATCCTGATCGACCCGGTGTTCAGCGATTACGCGGCGCCGTTCTCTTTTATCAATAAAGCCTTCCCCGGCGACTATCCGTGGCGGGCGGAAGGGATGCCGGAGATCGATCTGCTGATCATCTCCCACGATCACTACGACCATCTGGATTACGCCACCATTCGCGCCTTACTGCCGAAAATTAAGCGGGTCATTACGCCGCTGGGGGTCGGATCGCATCTGCGCTACTGGGGAATGGACGGGGCGCTGATTACCGAAGCGGACTGGCAGCAGGCGGTACCGGCCAGCGACGAGCTCACCGTCCACGTGCTGCCGGCGCGGCACTTTTCCGGCCGTGGGCTGAAGCGTAACCAGACGCTGTGGGCCAGTTTTCTGTTCGTTACCCGGCAGCAAAAGATTTATTACAGCGGCGACAGCGGGTATGGGCCGCACTTTAAAGCGATAGGCGATGAGTTCGGTCCGGTCGATCTGGCGATCATGGAGAACGGGCAGTATGACCAGGACTGGAAATATATCCACATGATGCCGGATGAAACGGCTCAGGCTGCCGACGACCTGCGCGCTCGCGCGGTGCTGCCTGGACATGCTGGACGATTCGTTTTGGCGAAACACAGCTGGGATGAACCGTATCAACGGCTGGCGGCTGCCAGCGAAGGAAGGGCCTGGCGTCTGCTGACGCCTGTGCAGGGCGAGCCGGTGTGGGTCGCCGATAAGACGCAATCATTTAACGCCTGGTGGCGCTAAGCGCCAGTGCAGTATCAGAGGAGAGAGCATATGACGATTTCCGCTCAGGTGATTGATACTATCGTCGAGTGGATTGATGATAACCTGCATCAACCGCTGCGTATTGATGATATCGCTCGCCATGCCGGGTATTCGAAATGGCATCTGCAACGGCTGTTTTTACAGTACAAAGGGGAGAGCCTGGGGCGCTATATTCGCGAAAGGAAGCTGCTGCTGGCCGCCCGCGATCTGCGCGACACCGATCAGCGGGTCTACGATATCTGCCTGAAGTATGGCTTCGATTCGCAACAGACCTTTACCCGCGTCTTCACCCGGACCTTCAATCAGCCGCCGGGCGCCTACCGCAAAGAGAACCACAGTCGCGCCCACTGAGGCGCGCCTCTCCTGGTTTACCGCTCGAGGGAAAACCAGCGACGCCACACCCAGCGCAGCACCAGATACTCAATGGCGCCCAGCGCTAAGAACCACAGACAAAACAGCACCGTATAGAGCTGGTTGAGATCCATCATATGGAATGTCTCAACCAGCTTTTGCGCCAGCGTCAGGCCCAGCGAAGGCGCGGGCAACAGCAAACAGGAGAGCAGGGCCAGCAGTAAGATCCCGGCGGCGGAGAGCAGCGTTTCCAGTGGATGTTTCATGTCATGTTAATCATCAGTTAAAAAACATATTGTCCGGTAAAATAATGCTTAACGCAATATGCTTTGTTTTTTTACTCGCTATAACACGACTATTTTAAATATTACCGCCTACCTTTCGCTCTCATGTTAATTAATCTGAAATAATTTGTAATTAAGTTAATTGCAGCCGGATGTAAATTAACGTCATTATTATGCCAGCGCTTTTACAAAACTGTAAGTGCTATATCCCACCAGCGTGGCAATGATAATGGCTAACGCGATGTACAGCGCCAGACGGCGCCCGCGGTAGATTCCAAACATATTTTACCTCGTTTAGTTTTGGTTTATTAATATTCTGTAATAGTTGGTTTGTGGAATTAACTTATCACAAAATTTTTATTTTGCGAAAAATTTAGACTTGTATTGGTTCACATTTTTATCGGCATTTTTGCCCTCTTTTACTTCATTGGCCAGGAATGATTTCAGGCTTTCCGACTCACGGAATTTATAAGGAAAATGTAAATTGACCAAGATGAATAACCCAAAGTTTACGACGCCCTCGGGCGACACCGCGCCACGGCAGGTCTGGCAGCAGACCGTTGACGCAGTGCTGGCGCAGACCAAAAGCCAGGCCGCTGGGTTAAGTTCCGCAGACGCCGCCGAGCGCCTGAATACCTGTGGGCCGAATGCGCTGCCGGAAAAGAAAGGCAAACCGGGCTGGCTGCGCTTTCTCGCCCACTTTAACGACGTACTGATTTACGTGCTGCTGGCCGCCGCGGCGCTGACCGCCATCATGGGTCACTGGGTCGATACCCTGGTGATCCTCGGCGTGACGGTGATTAACGCCCTGATCGGCCATATTCAGGAGAGCAACGCCGAAAAATCGCTGCAGGGGATCCGCAACATGCTCTCCAGCGATGCCCGCGTCCAGCGTAACGGCAAGCATGAGACTATCCCGACGCGCGACCTGGTTCCGGGGGATATCGTTATCCTGCGCGCCGGCGACCGCGTGCCGGCGGATATGCGCCTGATTGAAACCCACAACCTGCGGGTGGAAGAGGCGATCCTCACCGGCGAGTCGACGGTGGTGGATAAAATCACCGACGCGCTGGAGGGCGATCTGCCGCTGGGCGACCGGGTGAACATGGTCTTCTCCGGGACCACCGTCAGCGCCGGCGGCGGCGTCGGCGTGGTGACCGCCACCGGCGCGCAGACCGAACTCGGCCATATCAACCAGATGATGGCGGGTATTGAGAAGCACCGTACCCCGCTGCTGGTGCAGATGGATAAGCTCGGCAAAGCGATTTTCGCCATTATTCTCGCCATGATGGTGGCGCTGTTTATTTTCAGCCTCGCGCTGCGGGATATCCCGATGGGCGAGCTGCTGCTGTCGCTGATTAGCCTGGCGGTAGCCGCGGTACCGGAAGGACTCCCGGCGATCATCTCGATTATTCTGTCGCTCGGCGTGCAGACGATGGCGCGCAAGCGGGCGATTATTCGTAAGCTGCCGACCGTGGAAACCCTCGGCGCCATGACCGTGGTCTGCTCGGATAAAACCGGCACCCTGACGATGAACGAAATGACCGTCAAAGCGATCATCACCGCCGACTGCTGCTATCGGGTGGAAGGCGACAGCTACGAGCCGCAGGGGCGGATCTTCCTCGAGGGGAGCGATGAGCCCGTGCAGGTTCAGCCCGGCACCGTGCTGGAGACCTGGCTGCGCACCATCGACCTGTGTAACGACAGCCAGCTTACCCAGGATGAGCGCGGTCTGTGGGGGATCACCGGCGGGCCGACCGAAGGGGCGCTTAAAGTGCTGGCGGCGAAAGCGCAGCTCCCGGCGGTGGAGGCCCGTCTGGTGGCCAAGATCCCCTTTGACTCGCAGTACAAATATATGTCGACCCTGCAGCACATCGATGGCAATGCCCGGGTGCTGATCACCGGTGCGCCGGACGTTATCTTCGCCATGTGCCGCGAGCAGATGAGCCGCCACGGCGCGGTGCCGTTCGAGGCGCAGTACTGGGAAGAGGAGATGGCGCGCTTCGCCCGTCAGGGACTGCGGATGGTGGCGGCGGCCTGTAAGCCGGCCAGCCTTGATGCCACCACCCTCAACCATGAGGACCTGCAGGAGGGACTGATTTTCCTCGGCATCGCCGGGATGATGGATCCCCCGCGTCCGGAAGCCATTGACGCCATCCACGCCTGCCAGACCGCCGGCATCCGCGTGAAAATGATCACCGGCGACCACCCGCAGACGGCGATGAGCATCGGCCAGATGCTGGGGATCACCAATAGCAGCCAGGCCATGACCGGCTACCAGCTGGAGCACATGGACGATGCGGCGCTGGCGAAGGCGGCGGTGGAGTACGACATCTTTGCCCGTACCAGCCCGGAGCATAAGCTGCGCCTGGTTAAAGCCCTGCAGGATAACGGCGAAGTGGTCGGCATGACCGGCGACGGCGTTAACGACGCGCCGGCGCTGCGCCAGGCCGACGTGGGTATCGCCATGGGTATCAAAGGCACCGAAGTCACCAAAGAGGCGGCCGACATGGTGTTGACCGATGATAACTTCGCGACCATCGCCAGCTCGGTAAAAGAGGGCCGTCGGGTCTATGACAACCTGAAGAAGACCATCCTCTTCATCATGCCGACCAACCTGGCGCAGGGGTTGCTGATCATCATCGCCCTGCTGGCGGGGAACATTATTCCGCTGACCCCGGTGCTGATCCTGTGGATGAACATGGCGACGTCGGCGACGCTCTCCTTCGGCCTGGCCTTTGAGGCCGCAGAGCGCAACGTGATGAACCGTCCGCCGCGTAAAACCGGCCAGCATGTGATGGATGGTTTCGCCGTGTGGCGAGTGGCTTTCGTCGGGTCGATGATCGCGATTGCCGCCTTTATCCTTGAGGCCTGGCTGGCGCCGCGCGGCCACAGTCCGGAGTTTATCCGCACCGTGCTGCTGCAGATGCTGGTGACGGCGCAGTGGGTCTACATGATCAACTGCCGCAGCAGCGACAGCTTCTCCCTGAGCATGGGCCTGCTGCGCAACAAAGGCATCTGGCTGGTGACCGGCGTCCTGCTGCTGATGCAGCTGGTCATTATCTATGTCCCGCTGATGCAGAGCATGTTTGGTACGGAAGCGCTGCCGCTGCGCTACTGGTTTGTCACTCTGGTCATCGGCGTCGCCATGTTCCTGGTGGTGGAAGTCGAGAAGCGTCTGACGCGCCGGTTCCGCAAAACGGCCTGAACAATCTCGCGCGCCTCGCTGCAGGCGCGCGTTACTGTCGCAAGGATCCTCTATGATTAAAACCTTCCGCTTTGCTCTGCTGGCCTGCGGTCTGGTCGGCGGCGCCCTGACGGCGACCGCCGCGCCGGCGGTGCCGGTCCGCGTCGCCACGGTTGAACTGGCTCCTCATGCTGAAGAACGCGCTATCCCCGGGCGGGTCGAGGCGATCCGCGCCGTCGACATTCGCGCGCGCACCGAAGGGGTGATTGTTCAGCGCCACTTCCAGGACGGGCAGTATGTTACCGAAGGCGACCTGCTGTTTACCCTCGACGACGCGCAGCCCCGCGCGGCGCTGGCTCTGGCGCAGGCCGAGCTGAAAAGCGCCGAAGCCTCATTACGTCAGTCGCAGCAGTTGCTCACTCGCTACGAGCGGCTTATCAACAATCACTCCATCAGCCGCAACGACGTCGATACGGCCCGGATGCAGCGCGACGTCGCCGCCGCTGCCGTACAGCAGGCCAAAGCCCGCGTCGAGGCCCAGCAGATTGTGCTCAGCTACACTCAGATTGCGGCGCTGGTGACCGGTCGCGTGGGCCATAGCGCCTTTCACGTCGGGACGCTGGTCAATTCGTCCAGCGGCGTGCTGGTGGACATTGTGCAGTTGGATCCGGTGCGGGTCTCGTTCGCCCTCGACGAAGCCGCGTTTTTCAGCAAAACCGGCCAGCACGCCGATATCCACGCTCTGAAGCAGGCGTGGCTGGCGCAGATTGAGGTTGATGGTAAACGGCGCGACGGGGTGTTGACCTCTATCGATAACCGGATCGACGCCCGCACCGGCAGCGTAGCGGTGCGGGCCGAGTTCGCCAATCCGCAGCACCGTCTGCTGCCGGGCGGCAGCGTGACGATCCTGTTCCGTCCGCAGGAACTGCCGTCGCGAGTGATGGTCCCGGCCGCCGCCGTGCAGCAGGATCCGCAGGGCTTTTTCAGCTGGGTGCTGAAGCCGGACCACACCGCCGGGCAGCGTCGTCTGACCCTCGCGGGGCAGCAGGGGCAGCAGTTTGCGGTCGAGAAAGGGCTGCAGGCGGGCGAGCAGGTGATCACCGACGGCGCGCAGCGGTTGCGCGAAGGCGCCGCGGTGCAGGTGCTGAACTAGCTAAGGAGAAGGGATGCTGACCTTTTTTATCCGTCGTCCGCGATTTGCCATGGTGATCGCGCTGCTGCTGACCTTTGTCGGCGCGGTGTCGCTGAAGCTGATCCCGGTGGAGCAGTACCCGGCGATCACCCCCCCGGTGGTGAACGTCAGCGCCAGCTGGCCGGGCGCCAGCGCGTCAGACGTGGCGGAAGCCATCGCCGCCCCGCTGGAGACCCAGCTCAACGGCGTCGATCATATGCTGTATATGGAGTCCACCAGCTCGGATGAGGGGACGTACCGCCTGAGCATAACCTTCGCGGCGGGCACCGATGCCGACCTGGCGGCGATCGACGTGCAAAACCGGGTGGCGCAGGCGCTGGCGCAGCTCCCGGCGGAGGTGCAGCAGAATGGCGTCCAGGTGCGCAAGCGCGCCAGCAATCTGCTTATGGGGGTAAGCCTCTACTCGCCGCTGGGCACACTGACGCCGCTGTTTGTCAGCAACTACGCCAGCACCCAGGTGCGCGAGGCGCTGGCCCGCCTGCCCGGCGTCGGCGAGGTGCAGATGTTTGGCGCCCGGGATTACAGCATGCGTATCTGGCTGCGCCCGGACCGCATGAACGCGCTCAACATCACCACGGATGATGTCGCCCAGGCGCTGCGCGAGCAAAATGTGCAGGGCGCGGCGGGGCAGGTGGGCACCCCGCCGGTATTTAACGGCCAGCAGCAGACGCTGACCATCAACGGGCTGGGGCGTCTGAACGAGGCGGCCAGCTTTGGCGAGATTATTATCCGCCGCGGCGCGCAGGGGCAGCTGGTGCGCCTCGCCGACGTGGCGACCATTGAGCTGGGCGCCCGCAGCTACAGCTCCGGCGCCCAGCTGAACGGTAAAGCGTCGGCCTATCTGGGGATCTATCCGACGCCCACCGCCAACGCCCTGCAGGTCGCCAGCGCAGTGCGTGCGGAGCTTAACCGCCTGCACACTCGCTTTCCGGCGGATCTCACCTGGGAGGTGAAGTTCGATACCACCCGCTTTGTGGCGGCGACGATCAAAGAGATCGGCGTCTCGCTGGCGCTGACCCTGCTGGCGGTGGTCGTGGTGGTGTCGCTGTTTCTGCAGAGCTGGCGGGCGACGCTGATCGTAGTGCTGGCGATCCCGGTGTCACTGATCGGCACCTTTGCGGTGCTCTATCTGCTGGGCTACAGCGCCAACACCCTCAGCCTGTTCGCGATCATTCTCGCCCTGACGATGGTGGTGGATGACGCCATTGTGGTGGTGGAGAATGTGGAAACCAAAATGGCGGAAGGGCTGGATCGCCTGCAGGCCACCGCCCAGGCGCTGCGGCAGATCGCCGGGCCGGTAATCGCCACGACCCTGGTGCTGCTGGCGGTGTTTGTGCCGGTGGCGCTGCTCCCGGGGATCGTCGGCGAGCTGTACCGGCAGTTTGCCGTGACGCTCTCCACCGCGGTGGCCCTGTCGAGCCTGGTGGCGCTAACCCTGACGCCGGCCCTCTGCGCGCTGCTGCTGCGCCCGCGTCCTGCCCGGCCGGCGGCGGTGTGGCGGGCGTTTAACCGTCTTCTCGACGGCACCCGCGACGGCTATGGCCGGCTGGTAGGCAGGATGAACCGCCGTCCCTGGCTGGCGCTGGCGGCGACGGTGGCGGCAGGCGCGCTGGTGGCGTTCAGCTTCACCTCGATGCCGAAAGGCTTCCTGCCGCAGGAAGATCAGGGTTACCTGTTTGCCAGCGTGCAGCTGCCGGAGGCGGCGTCGCTGGAGCGTACCGAAGCGGTGATGGCCCAGGCGCGCAAGCTGCTGATGGCTAACCCGGCGGTGGAGGATGTGATTCAGGTGTCCGGGTTCAACATTCTCAACGGCACCAGCGCCTCTAACGGCGGGTTTATCTCGGTAATGCTCAAGGACTGGCATCAGCGGCCGCCGCTGGATGCGGTGATGGCGGATATTCAGCGCCAGCTGCTGTCGCTACCGGAGGCGACGATCATGACCTTCGCACCGCCGACCCTGCCGGGCCTGGGCAATGCCTCGGGGTTTGATCTGCGCATCCTGGCGCAGGCCGGTCAGTCGTCGGCGGAGCTGGAGCAGGTGACGCGGGAGATCCTCCAACTGGCGAACCAGCATTCGCAGCTGAGCCGGGTGTTTACCACCTGGAGCAGCAACGTGCCGCAGCTGACCCTGACGGTTGACCGCGACCGGGCGGCGCTGCTGGATGTGCCGGTGGCGCAGATCTTCAGCAGCCTGCAGACGGCGTTCGGCGGCACGCGCGCCGGCGATTTCAGCCGTAACAATCGTGTCTATCATGTGGTGATGCAAAATGAGATGCAGTGGCGCGAGCGGGCTGAGCAGATTAGCGAGCTGTACGTCCGCAGCCGCGACGGCGAGCGGGTGCGGCTGAGCAATCTGGTCACCATTACGCCGACGGTGGGGGCGCCGTTTATTCAGCAGTACAATCAGTTCCCGTCCGTGTCGGTGAGCGGTTCAGCGGCCGAGGGGGTCAGCAGCCGCACGGCGATGGCGGCCATGGAGCAGATTTTGCAGGCCCATCTACCGCCGGGATATGACTATGCCTGGAGCGGGATCTCCTGGCAGGAGCAGCAGACCGGTAATCAGGCGGTGTGGATCGTGCTGGCGGCGGTGGCGATGGCGTGGCTGTTCCTGGTGGCGCAGTATGAGAGCTGGACGCTGCCGGCGAGCGTCATGCTCTCGGTGCTGTTCGCCATCGGCGGAGCGCTGCTCTGGCTGTGGACCGCGGGCTATGCCAACGATGTGTATGTTCAGATAGGGCTGGTGCTGCTGATCGCCCTGGCGGCGAAGAATGCGATTCTGATCGTTGAGTTCGCCCGCAGCCGGCGCGAGGAGGGGCTGTCGATAGTCGACGCTGCGCGCGAGGGGGCTACCCGCCGCTTCCGCGCGGTAATGATGACCGCGGTGTCGTTTATTATCGGCATCATGCCGATGATGCTCGCCACCGGCGCCGGGGCGCAGAGCCGGCGGATCATCGGCACCACGGTATTCAGCGGGATGCTGGTGGCGACGATGGTTGGCATCCTGTTTATCCCGTCGCTGTATGTACTGTTTCAACGTATGCGCGAGTGGGCGCATCGGCGGGGGTAAGCGCGGCGCTACCGGTCGGTAACGGGGATACTCCAGGCTGCAACGACTACCGGGCGGTCCCCTCTCCCTTTCGGAGAGGGGTAGGGTGAGGGTGGGTTTTGCGTTCACGTTGCGTTTGGGCGTGAGCCCCGCCTTATCTGCCGACCTTCGGTTCGCCGATTTCAGCGGGAATCAGCCCTGCTGCACGCCCGTAGATTTCAGGAGCCACACCATAGCGAACAGACTCTGTAGGCCCGGTAAGCGCAGTGGACTGCACCCCAAAAGTTGGACACCCAACTGAGTAAGGTGCAATTTTATGGCTAAACCAAAGTATTCCCCTGAAACAAAACTGGCTGTGGTTAATCATTATTTGTCCGGTAAAGACGGAGAACAGAGTACAGCCGACCTTTTTGGTATTGAAAGAACATCTGTCCGTCGCTGGGTCAGGGCATGGCAGTTCCACGGTGCAGAAGGCCTGACTGCAAAAAATAATCATTATTCCGATGAATTTAAACTCGTGGTCGTCCGGGCGGTTATCAGTGACCGCCTGACGATGCGTGAAGCGGCTGCCCGGTTTAATCTCTCCGCAGAAATACTTGTCCGGCGCTGGCTCGACGTGTACAACGATGCCGGAGCGGAAGGTCTTTTAAACATACAATGCGGACGGCCCGGAAAAATGACAAAGCCAAAAAATATCCCACCACTAACAGATAAAGAGCTGGAAAAACTCTCCCCCGAAGAACTCAGGGCCGAACTGCGTTATCTGCGGGCAGAGAATGCCTATCTAAAAAAGTTGAAAGCCTTGGTTCAGAGCGAAAAAAATGGCAAAAAGCCCTGATAATCAGTGAACTAAGGCATGAACACGCTCTGCGGGACCTTCTGCGGGCGGCCGGTATGTCCCGTAGCACGTGGTATTACAATATGAATGCACTGAAGCAAGGGGACAGGTATGCGGGTCTTAAAGAGAACATCAGGAAGATATACCACTATCACAAAGGTCGTTATGGCTACCGCAGGATCACGCTCGCACTGAGAAAACAGGGGCTGCGGATAAACCATAAAACAGTGCAGCGGCTGATGGCAGAACTGTCACTCCGGTCTGTGATAAGGGCGAAAAAATATCGTGCCTGGAAAGGGAGAACGGGCGAGGCCGCGCCCAATATCCTGAGCCGGAACTTCGGTGCGTCAAAAGCCAACGAAAAATGGGTAACAGATGTGACAGAGTTCCCGGTACAGGGAAAAAAGCTTTACCTGTCGTCAGTTCTCGATCTGTTTAACCGGGAGGTTATCGCCTACAGCCTGTCGGAAAGGCCGGTGATGGAGATGGTGAATACGATGCTGGACGGTGCGTTCCCGAAGCTCAGACCGGGAGATGCTCCGCTGCTGCACTCGGATCAGGGCTGGCATTACAGGATGAGGAGCTATCAGGAACGTTTAAAGGCGCATGGGATGACGCAGAGTATGTCGCGTAAAGGAAACTGCCTGGATAATGCAGTGATGGAAAACTTCTTCGGGACCCTGAAATCGGAGTGTTTTTATCTGAGGGAGTTCAGGAGTGTCAGTGCGCTAAGAAAAGCCGTAGAGGACTATATCCATTACTACAACAACGAGCGGATAAGCCTGAAATTAAAAGGCCTGAGTCCGGTAGAGTACCGAACCCAGGCTCTGAGAGCCGCTTAATATGAACCATCCAACTTTATGGGGTCAGTCCAGCAGCGCCACCGGGCAAGGACATCGGGCACGGCGGCAATACCTTGCCCGGCCTGTCGTTAATTTATTCACTCTCCTGGCTGGAATGGCCGCCCCCAAACGCGCCCGCTATTTTCTCTCCACCGTTATCATGGTCACGAACGGATGATACTGCCACGGCACGCTGCCGCCTTTGCGGTACATCTTCGACAGGGTGCCGTCGAGATAAAGCATCTGCCGCACGCCAAGCTTTGACTGCGCATAGCAGGCAAAATCGTAAAAGTTGGTCTCGCGATCGCTGAGCATAAACACCACCCGGCCCTGCTTATCGATACCAACCCCGTTGCGCAGCTTGCGCGAACTGGCGGAGGGCTTCAGTCGCCAGTTGATGGCGCCATTTTCAATCAGCATCGGGCCGGACTGCACCGCATAGCGGATGGCGGGAGAGGGTTTGTACGCCGGCAGCGGCACGATTTTCGCCCGGCCGTTTTCCACCAGGAATACGCCGCCGGGGCGGATAAAGAAGTTCCCGCCGCCGGCGGAGCGGTTTACCGGCGTCAGCCGTTTGCCGTCTTCGATATACAGCCCCAGCGGCGCGTAGGCCTTATCGTAAATGCCGCCGTTCATCGCCATCTGCACCCGGCCGTCGCCATCGATACCCGCCAGCAGCGAACGCAGGGAACCCCAGGCTTTGCCGTGCCGATCCTGCCAGTACATCGCAATGCGCTCTTTCTGCGCATCCACCCGATAGCTCTGCAGGGTCAGCGTCGGGTCGGTGAGGGTACAGGCGGCGCTGGCGACGGCGGCCAGGGGCAGCAGCGCCAGAGGGAGCAGGCAACGTAATAACATGGGCAGTCCTTTCTATAGTCTGCGCCGAGTATACCCGCCTCGCTGCCTTATGCCGCCCAAATCTCACAGTGTTTTTGCACCAGCCCGGAAAGCGAACCGCCGTTGGCGATAAAGTCGCGCATCTGCTGCGCCTCGCTTTGCGGCGATTTCGCCTGGCGAACCACCGCCTCCAGCGCTGCCGTCGCCTTCAGCTGATGGGCGAAAGGGGCCAGCCGGTCGGCGAGCTGCAGGATCTCCTGGCGGATGCTGCGCTGCTCCCCGCTGCGCACGTCGGTGAGGGTCCCGTCCAGCCCGTAGCGGCAGGCCTGATAGCGGTTAAAGGGGTACAGCAGATAATCATCAGGCTGGTGCTTAAAAGGACGCTCCGTCAACAGCCAGCAGGCCAGGGTCTGAATAAAGCCGGCGATGTGGATCGCCTGGGCAAGGGTCAAGGGGGTGTCCATCACCCGCACCTCGACGGTACCAAACTGCGGGCTGGGGCGAATATCCCAGTGCAGATCCTTCATGCTATCGATCATGCTGGTGTAGCTCAGCTGGCGGAACAGGCGACGAAACCCCTGCCAGTCGGCCACCCACGGCATCGGACCGTTGTCGGGATAGGAGGAGAAGCGGTTCAGGCGTGAACAGGCGAAGCGGCTGTCGGTGCTGTCAAACCACGGTGAGGCGGCGTTAAGGGCGATGAAGTGCGGTACAAAGCGCGACAGGCCATGCAGCAGATAGATGGCGTCGTCACCGCTCTGGCAGCCGACGTGCACATGCTGGCCAAAGACCGTCGCCTGCTGTGCCAGATAGCCAAAATGCTCGACGGTTTTGACATAGCGCGGGTTATCGCTGATTTGCTGGCGCTGCCAGGCATGAAAGGGGTGGGAACCGCCGCCGCAGATCTGCAGATGATGGCGCAGCGCCGCGCGCTGGACCGCCTGCTGGATGGCGCTGAGCTGGATTTGCGCATGGCTGATGTCGCGGCACACCCCGGTGGCGATCTCCAGCATGCTCTCGGTGATGTCGTGTTTGGCTTCTCCCACGGTCAGCTCATGCTGGACGTCGGCAATCAGCGTCGAGGCATCCTGGCTGAGATCGTAACCCGGCGGGTTCACCACCTGCAGCTCCAGTTCGATACCGAGGGTAAAAGGATCGGAGCGGTGAAAATCGGCTAAAGGCATAGTCTCTCCCGGTCGATGTGTTCCCTGAAGTATATACCCGTCACACATTTACGTTGGCTTTGCTACGCAGCTTATCCATTCGCCTCGCGCCGCATCCCGCGATATTAGGCGACGCGTCAGGTCAATTGTTGCCCCCGTTCTCTTCGCCAACCCGCTGGCGGGCAAATTTGCGCGAGCCCACCACGCACAGCACCACGCCCAGCGTGACCGCCAGCATCAAGGGGCTGACGGTTTCGTGCAACAGCGCCGCCGACAGGCCTAGTCCGAAGAACGGCTGCAATAGCTGGAGCTGGCCGACGGCGGCGATCCCGCCCGCGGCCAGCCCTTTGTACCAAAAGATGAAACCGATCAGCATGCTGAACAGCGACACATAGCCGAGCGCCGCCCAGGAGGAGGCCGAGATGGCATGCCAGGAGGCGGGCTGAACCAGCAGCGAGGCGGGGAGCATCAACGGCAGGGCAATCACCAGCGCCCAGCAGATCACCTGCCAGCCGCCGAGCTCCCGCGTCAGCTTCGCCCCTTCCGCATAGCCGAGGCCGCAGACGATAACCGCCGCCAGCATCAGCAGATCGCCGCTGAGTGAGGCCGCCGCATTTTGCGTCAGGGCGAATCCCACCACCAGCAGGCTGCCCAGCAGCGAAAAGATCCAGAAAGCCCGCCGCGGGCGTTCGCCGCCGCGCAGTACGCCAAAGAGGGCGGTCATCAGCGGCAGCAGGCCAATAAACACAATCGAATGCGCCGAGGTGATGCGCTGCAGGGCCAGCGCCGTGAGTAGCGGAAAGCCGAGCACCACCCCGGATGAGACGATGATCAGGGACACAAGCTGCGCCAGGCGCGGGCGTTTCTGGCGAAAGCCCACCAGCAGCGCGATGGCAAGCAGCCCGGCGATAGAGGCGCGCAGAAAGGTCAATAACAACGGATCCATATCCTGCACCGCCAGCCGCGTCGCGGGCAGCGAACCGCTGAAAATGATCACCCCCAGTAAACCATGAAGCCATCCGGACCAGGGACCGGGCGCCGATTTATCCATTGCTGAATCTACCACGTTAACCTCGCGTTATCTGATTGGGCTGCGCCCGCTTGAGCATCGTCAGCGGCGATGGTAATGTGGCCAATCTAATACAATCAAATTATTGTCATAGATACATTTCACGATGAAAGCCCGATATAAAGCCGTTGTCGACCGATATGCGCAGGCGATCCGCAGCGGGCAGCTGCCCGCCGGCAGCCGTCTGCCGACGCACCGTACCCTTGCCGCCGGGGAGCGCATCTCGCTGGCCACCGCCACGCGCGTCTACCGTGAACTGGAAGAGATGGGGCTGGTCAGCGGCGAAACCGGCCGCGGCACCTTCGTGCGCGACCTCTCGCTGCCTCCGGGGCACGGGGTCGATCAGCAGGTGGTCGCCGCCGATGTCGTGGATCTCAATTTCAACTACCCTTCGCTGCCGGAGCAGGGCGATGCGCTGCGCGAGGCGCTCAGGCAGCTGGCGATGGCGGGCGATATTGACTCGCATCTGCGCTATCAGCCTCATGCAGGGCGGCTCGCCGAGCGGGACATTATCGTCCGCCATTTGACCTGCCAGCACTTTGCGCCGGACGCGGAAAATGTCCTGATCGTCAACGGCGCACAGCACGGGCTGGCGGTGACCGTCATGGGGCTGTTACGTCCGGGGGATGTGGTGGCGGTGGATGCGCTGACCTATTCGGGCTTCAAAATTCTGGCGGCGCTGTATCATCTGGAGCTGGCGGCGATCCCCTGTCGGCCGGAGGGACCGGACCTGCGGGCGCTTCAGACGCTGTGCCAGCAGCGGCGGGTGCGGGCGGTGTATACCATGCCGACGCTGCACAATCCGCTGGGCTGGGTGCTCAACACCGGTCAGCGGCAGGCGCTGGCCGATCTTGCGCGCCAGCACGATCTGCTGATTATTGAAGATGCCGCCTATGCCCGGCTGGTGAGCCGTCCGCCGCCGCCGGTGGTCAGCTATGCGCCGGAAAGAACGGTGTATGTCACCGGATTTTCAAAAAATATCGCCACCGGACTGCGCGTGGGGGTGGTGATTTCTCCGCCGCGCTATCGCCCGGAGATTGAGCGCGCCATCCGGGCCACGACGTGGAATACGCCGACGCTGACAAGTTCGCTGATCTGCGCCTGGATTGAAGATGGCACGGTGGCGCGCTTTGAAACGCAGAAACGCCAGGATGCGCGACAGCGGCAGCAGGTGGCCCGCGAGGTGCTTTGTGGGCTTCCCGTCGTCAGTCATCCCGATTCGTACTTCGTCTGGCTGCCGCTGGGTGAAGAGAGCCGGGCCGATCGGCTGGCGAATGCGCTGATGGAACGCCGCATTTCGGTATCGACCGCCGAGCCGTTCTGCGTCTCCGCCACGATCCCGCAGGCGCTGCGCATTGCGCTCGGATCGGTGCCTTTCGACAGCCTGCGCCCGGCGCTGCTCAGCGTGCGCGACGCCGTTGAGTATGAACAATACCGCTAACCCATCTGCTCCAGCTGGCCGCGCAGGACCTCCACCCCCTGGGCGATGGCGTCAGGGTTAATGGCGTGGAATCCCATGCGAAAATAGTTATCCGGCGGCGCGGCGTTAAGAAAATGGCGCGCCCCGGGCTCAATCAGCACGCCGGCGTGGGCGGCGCGCCAGGTGAGCTGCTGGGTGTTGATCTGCGCCGGGGTCTGCAGCCAGAAGGCGTTAGCATGTTCGCTCCCCGCCAGCGCGCGACACGACGGCAGATAGCGCTGCAGGGCGGCGTGCAGACGCTCCCAGCGCTGGGCGGAGTCATAGTGGTAGCGCCGCAGATGGGTCTCATAATGGCCCTGTGCAAGGAAGTGGGCCATCTGGTACTGAATGTTGGTCGGCGGATGGCGATAGACCAGCCGGCGCAGGGCGCGCGCCTCGTCGATCAGGTCCGGGTCGGCGACCATAAACCCCAACCGCAGCCCCGGTGACAGCGCTTTTGACAGGCTGCTGACATACACCACCCGGCCGCTGCGATCGCTGGCCTTCAGCGCCGGCAGCGGGTTGAGGGTAAAGTTACTCTCCGAGTCATAATCATCTTCAATAATGACCGCGTCATGGCGGGCGGCATGCTCCAGCAACTGGCGACGCCGCGCACTGCTCATGGTCACCCCGGTGGGCACCTGATGACCTGGAGTGACATAGTAGTAATCGCAGGGACGCTCATTAAGCACGATCCCCTCTTCATCCACCGGGTGCGGCACCACCTCGGCGTCGGCGAGCAGAAAGGTGTTGATGGCTTCGCGGAAGCAGGGGTTTTCGACGCCAATGCGGGTGGTGGAAGAGAGCAGCAGTCGGGTCAGCAGGTAGAGGGCATTTTGCGAGCCAAGGGTGATGAGAATTTCATCCGGCGCGGCGACAATGCCCCGCTTGGGCAGCACCCGGGTGCGGATCTGCTCGATCAGCATCGGCACATCCTGGTCAATATGGTCGATGACCCACGCCGGGTCGCGCACCCCGCCGTGCAGCCAGTTCGCCGCCGAGCGCCAGGTGGCCAGCGGGAATTGCCGGGTATCGGGCTGGCCGTAGATAAACGGGTAGCGGTAGTGCATCCAGCCCGCCGGTTTGAGGATCGACTCCTGCTGGCTGGGGGTCATCTGCAGCCGGTCGCCCCAGCGTGGTGCAGCCGCTTCGCGCTGCGGTGCACTCTCGACGGCGGCAGGCGAAGCTTCATGATAGTCGGGATGCAGGTAGTAACCGCTGCGTGGGCGGCTAATCAGGTAGCCCTCGTTGACCAGACTTTCGAACACCAGCGCGCTGGTGTTACGCGAGACGCGAAGCTGGCTGGCCAGCTGGCGACAGGAGGGCAGCGGGGTGTCGGCGGCGAAGATCCCGCTGAGAATGGCATTCACCAGCGTCTCTCGCACCTGTTCCTGCAAACCGCGGCCAGGCTGAAAATCAACGTGTAACAGGTGACGGATCATACGGGGCTCCTCTGGCAATAACGCATTGCGACCACCCGTTACACTCAGCAAATTCCATACCACCCTGCCGCCATCTGACACAGCGATGCGGCCCATCTGGCTCTATACGGAATTGAAAAACGCTCCCACATTAAAAACGTATTCAGCCGCCGTGGACCGGAACGTCCCCGGCCACTATTTTGCAGAAACCTTTTCGCGTTCTGGAATGAACCCGTCTGGCCAATCCATCAGGGGTGAAATAATGAAAAAATCATTGGCATCAATGTGTCTGAGCGCTGTATTAACGGTCGCTTTTTCTTATCACGCCGTCGCGGCCGATCTTCCGGAAATAGAAAAGTCCGGCACCCTGAAAGTGGCGACGGAAGATGATTATGCGCCGTTTAACTTTATGAATAATGGCCAGGCTGATGGCTTTAACAAAGATATGCTTGAGGAATTACGTAAGTACGCCAAATTCCATGTCGACCAGAGCATATTACCGTGGACCGGATTATTAGCGGCTGTCTCCACCGGGCAATACGATATGGCCTTAACCGGGGCGGTTATTACCGATGAGCGGCTGAAGGTCTTTGATTTCACCCCACCGTGGGCCTCCGCACAGCACTATTTCGTCAAACGCGCTGGCGATACCTCGCTAAATACCATTGCCGATCTCAGCGGCAAAAAAGTGGGGTTACAGGCCGGGAGCGCGCTGCTGGCGCGTTTGCCGGAGCTGAAGGCGATGCTGGAGAAGACCGGCGGCAAGCTGGGACCGGTGGTGGAGTATCCCTCCTATCCGGAAGCCTACGCCGACCTGGCGAACAAGCGACTGGATTACGTGATTAACGTGGTGATCTCGGTAAACGACCTGGCGAAAGCCAAACCGAAGGTCTTCGCCAAAGGGCTGGCCGTCTCCGGACCGGGGTATATGGCGTGGCCGATCCCGAAAAACTCGCCGCAGCTGCTGGCCTATATGACCAAGTTTATGAACCACATGAAGGAGACCGGCAAGCTCGCCGAGCTGCAGAAAAAATGGTTCGGCGAAACCTATGACAACCTGCCGACCGAGGCGATCACCAGCCCGGAACAGTTTCACAAACTCGCCGGACTGTAATATTCCGCGGCGGGCGACCGCCGCCTGTTGTTGAGAAGGAGGGCCTCATGGATGCAATTTCCTGGCAGTTATTAATCGAAGGCGCATGGACGACCCTCTGGATTTCGGCCATCGCTATCGCCTTCGGGGTGGTGGCTGGCCTGCTGATCGCCCTGGTACGGATGCTGCGCCTGCCGGTGATCGACCAGCTGCTGGTGGTCTATATCAGTCTGGCCCGTGCGACGCCGCTGGTGACGCTGGTGCTATTTCTGTTCCTTTCCTTGCCCACGATGGGCATTAACCTCGACAAGAACGTGGCCGCCATCGTGGCGCTGACGCTTAACACGTCGGCGTTTAACGCTGAGATCTGGCGCAATGCCTTCCGCACCTTTCCGCGCGAACAGCGGGAGGCGGCGGAGTCGGTAGGGATGCGCCGCTGGACCTACTTCCGCTACATCATGCTGCCGCAGATGTGGATCGAGAGCCTGCCGGCGCTGGTCAATGAGATGTCCTTTTTGATCAAAGGTAGCCCCGCGATCGCCGTGATTGGCGTGGTGGATCTCACCCGGGTCACCAACCGTATCTCCTCGGTCACCTACGAGCCGCTGTCGCCGATCCTCGCCGCCGGCCTGCTGTATGTGGCGATCATCGGCTGTTTGTTGAAGCTGCAGGGTATCGCGGAACGTAAAGCCAGGCGTCTGGCGCGCTAGGAACGGGAGGCATTATGAATCAGTGGGGCGTTATCTGGTCGGTTCGCGATAGCTTTATTGCCGGGTTATTCGCGACCCTCGAACTGTTTATTACCGCCGCCCTGGCGGCGCTGATTATCGGTATTGCGCTGTGTTATTTTAGCGAATATCAAAAGAAAGTGATTAACCGGATTATTATTGGTTTCGTCAGCCTGATGCGCGCGATCCCTTTTTTGATCCTCGCTTATCTTCTGTATTACGGACTGCCGCAGCTCGGTATTAGCATGGAGCCGTGGACCGCCGGTTTACTGGCCCTGATTATTTATCATGGCGCCTATTTCTTTGAAATATTGCGCAGCCAGCGGCGGGTATTTTCCGGCGGATATATTGAAGCGGCGATTGCTCAGGGCTTTTCTCGCTATGCCATTTTTCGGCGGATTATTTTACCCAATATCGTCTCTTCCGCCTTACCGCTGATCGGCAATCAGCTGATTATTTGCCTGAAGGACACCGCTTTCCTGAGCATTATTACCGTTCAGGAGATCACCGCCGCCGCCAACAGCGTCCAGGCGACCTATTTTATTCCGTTTAACGCCTTTATCGTCGCCATTGGGCTTTACTGGGCGATCAGCATTCTGCTGGAGCTGCTGATTAAGCGCCTGACCGCCTGGGGAGCCAAAAGAGGAATGAGCCATGCCTGAGTCTATTGCCGTAAGCGTCAAAAACGTCTCCAAACAGTTCGATAATGTGGAAGTCCTGCGGGATATTAACCTGACGGTGGAGAAGGGGACCGTGGTGAGTATTCTCGGCTCGTCCGGGTCGGGAAAATCCACCCTGCTGCGCTGTATGAACTGGCTGGAACAGCCGGACCGCGGTGAAATTCATATCGGCGGTCAGCGGCTGGGGATTGATGAACAGCGCGGCCGGGCGATGTCGCACCGCCAGCTGGCCAAAATCCGCGAGCGGGTGGGGATGGTCTTTCAGAGTTTTAACCTGTGGCCGCACCTGACCGTGCAGCAGAACGTCAGCGAGGCGCTGCTGCGCGTTAAGGGCATGAAACGAGACGAGGCGAAGGCCATGGCCATGCAGCAGCTGGAGAAAGTCGGCATGGCGCACAAAGCCGATGTCTACCCGATCACTCTCTCCGGCGGGCAGAAGCAGCGGGTGGCGATCGCCCGTTCGCTGGCGATGTCGCCGGAAGTTATCCTCTTCGATGAACCGACCTCGGCGCTGGATCCGGAGCTGGTTAATGAGGTGTTGGGGGTAATGAAAGCCCTTGCCGCCGAGGGCTACACCATGGTGGTGGTGACCCACGAGATGGATTTTGCCCGCCAGGTGTCCAATGAGGTGGTGTTTCTGGAGAAGGGACTGCTGATTGAGAAGGCGCCGCCGGAGAAGTTCTTCACTCAGCCTGACTCCGAACGCGTCAGGCAGTTTCTGCAAAGCAGCCGTTAGTCCGGCCTGCATCCCCTGCCGGTATCGCCGACAGGGGATGCGTCGGGTTTCGCTTAATCCCGGTCGATAGCGAACGGCTGCCACGCCTGACGCACCGGCATCACCTCCACCCGGTTAATGTTCATATGCGCCGGCAGCGTGGCGATATAAAACATCTGCTCGGCGATATCGCTCGCGCTCAGCGGCGTGGTGCCGCGATAGAGCTTATCCGATGCCGCCTGGTCGCCTTTGGTTCGCACCAGGGTAAATTCGGTCTCGGCAATCCCCGGCGCCAGATCGGTGACCCGCACGCCGGTGCCAAGCAGATCGCAGCGCAGGTTATAGCTGAACTGCTTCACAAACGCCTTGCTGGCGCCATACACATGGCTGCCGGGATAGGGCCACTGCCCGGCGATCGAGCCGATATTGATAATACTCGCCCCGGCGCCATGGCGGATCAGCGTCGGCAGCAGGGCGTGAGTGACTGTCACCAGACCGGTGACGTTGGTGTCGATCATCGTTTTCCAGTCCTCCAGCGCCACCTCCTGCGCCGGCAGCGGCGACAGCGCCAGCCCGGCGTTGTTGATCAGGGTGGTGATATCGGCGAAATCGGCGGGCAGCGACGCCACGGCGGCAGCCACCGCCTCGCTGTCACGAACGTCAAGCTCAATAATATGCACCGGCACCCTGGCGGCGAGTCTGTCCTGCAAGGCCTTCAGTCGCGGATAGCGGCGCCCGCTCAGCACCAGCGACCAGCCCGCGTCGGCAAACACCTGCGCTGCCGCTTCGCCAAAACCCGAGGTCGCCCCGGTGATAAACACTACGTTGCTCGTTGCCATCTCATTCTCCTGTGCGGTTGTCCCTTCACTATAAAAACGCCGGACGACAAGGCACAGGGCCAGACGACGGGCGGGGATGTGACACCGTGTCACATCGTTATGCGCGCACTGGCTCTATCCGATTTGCGCGGCCAAGGCCAATGATGAAGCCAACCACTACGACATGAGAGAGGGCAGGGTATGAAGCTGGCAATTCACAACGAGGTCGCGGTAAGCAATGACGAAGTTCGGCAATTAGATCGCGCCTATGTGTTTCATTCATGGTCGATGCAGGGCAATCTCAACCCGCTGGTCATCGCCGGGGCGCAAGGCTGCGAGCTATGGGATTATGAGGGGAACACCTGGCTCGATTTCAGCAGCCAGCTGGTGAACGTCAACATTGGCTATCAGCACCCCCGGGTACTGGCGGCCATGAAGGCGCAGCTGGAGACCCTGGTCACCATCGCGCCCGCCACCGCCAACCTTGCCCGCGGAGAAGCGGCGAAGCGCATCGTCGACCTGGCGCCGGCGGGCTTCAGTAAGGTGTTCTTCACTAACGCCGGGGCGGATGCCAATGAGAACGCGATTCGCATGGCGCGGCTCTATACCGGGCGCGACAAGGTGCTGTCGGCCTATCGTTCCTATCATGGCAACACCGGCAGCGCGATCGCCGCTACCGGCGACTGGCGCCGGGTGCCGAATGAGTTCTCCCGCGGCCACGTTCACTTCTTCAACCCCTACCTTTACCGCAGCGAGTTCAACGCCGCGACTGAGGAAGAGGAGTGCCAGCGCGCGCTGGCGCATCTGCGGCGGATCATTGAATGCGAGGGGCCGACGGCCATCGCGGCGATCCTGCTGGAGTCCATCCCCGGCACCGCCGGGATCCTCGTGCCGCCGGCAGGCTATATGCAGAGCGTGCGCGCCCTGGCCGACGAGTTTGGCATCGTGCTGATCCTCGATGAGGTGATGGCCGGCTTTGGCCGCACCGGCAGCTGGTTCGCCTTCGAGCAGGATGGCGTGGTGCCGGATCTGGTGACCTTTGCCAAGGGGGTTAACGCCGGCTACGTGCCGGCGGGCGGGGTGCTGATTAGCGAGCCGATTGCCCGCTACTTTGACGACCACTTCTTTGCCGGGGGGCTGACCTACTCCGGCCATCCGCTGGCGATGGCGGCGATTGTCGCCACCATCGACGCGATGAAAGAGGAGAAGGTGGTTGAGAACGCGGCCTCTATCGGCAACGAGGTGCTGCGCCCCGGTCTCGAGGCGCTGGCGGAGAAGCACGCCATTATCGGCGAGGTGCGCGGTCGCGGCCTGTTCCAGGCGCTGGAGCTGGTGAGCAGCCGTGAACAAAAAACGCCGCTGACCGCCGCCGACATGGCCGCGATCAAAGGGGCCCTGACCGAAGCCGGGCTGCTGGCCTTTGTGGTGGAGAACCGCATTCACGTGGTGCCGCCGTGCACCATTACTGCTGAGCAGGTGGCGCAAGGGCTGGCGATTTTTGATGCGGTCTTCGCTCGCTTTGCCAGTCTGGCGAAGTAGGGGAGGGGGCCGGATACTGTTGCCCGGCGGCGCGCTTGCCGGGCCTACGGGGTGTGAGCCTGTGAGTGGATCCTGTAGGCCGGGTAAGGCGCAGCCGCCACCCGGCGAAATCAAGGATACCGTGCCTGATATCTTGCCCGGCGGCGCTGCGCTTGCACGGGCTTAAACGCCAGCCGGACGGTTCCCTCTCCCTCCGGGAGAGGGCCAGGGTGAGGGGAAGCACTGCAGTGTGGTTGTTTATGTTATCGGTGGCTTCAGCGTAGTTTGCGCTCCCGGTTAATCGCCTGCGTTATGTCACTCCTGGCGCAGGGAGCGGCACAGGGGGCGGCCAGTCGCCGCCGCCCCCTGTACCCCCGGGCTCCGGCCAGCAACATCGCCGCTGCGCGGTGCCTTCGACTTATCCCTGCAGGCTTCGGGTCGGGCCGAGGCAGCGTCCGTGCAAAACACGGCCCTCAGCCCGCATCCATGCGGGCTGCCCCGGCCTTCCGGGAACGTCTCAGCGATGTTGAGGCCGCCAGCCCCGGCAGTTTCAGCAGCCCCAGCGCCAGTGGTGATTTGGGGCTGTAGGCCGGGTAAGGCGCAGCCGCCACCCGGCGAAATCAAGGATACCGTGCCTGATATCTTGCCCGGCGGCGCTGCGCTTGCACGGGCCTACGGGGTGTGAGCCTGTGAGTGGATCCTGTAGGTCGGATAAGCGAAGCGCCACCCGACAAAACAACCGCGCATCCGCTGGCCTCACCTCATCCGGTGCTCTCCGTTGACCAACGCTTCGCGATCGAAAAAGCGCTGGATCACGCCCTCCGCCATAAACGCCGCCCGATCGGACATATGGGCGATGACGTCGGCATCGTGGCTGACCAGCAGATAGGTCATGCCGTGCTCCTGTTTCAGGTGATTAAGCAAATTGAGAATTTCCGCCTGCACCGACATATCCAGCGCCGAGGTCGGCTCATCCAGCAGCAGGATCTGCGGGCGCAGCAGCAGGGCGCGGGCAATGGCCACGCGCTGCCGTTGCCCGCCGGAGAGCTGGTGTGGATAGCGGCGGACGGCGTCGGCGGCCAGCCCCACCTGCTCAAGGGCGGTGGTTACTCGCGGGGCAACGTCGCGGATGCCGTGGATCTGCAGCGGCTCCGCCAGGGTGCGCCACAGGGTATGGTTGGGATGCAGCGAGGCGTACGGATCCTGAAACACCATCTGCACGTTGCGCCGCAGATCGCCCTGAAAGCGGGCGCCCGGCATAATGGCCTGGCCGAGCAGATCCACGCTGCCGCGCCATTCGCGCTGCAATCCGGCCAGCACGCGCAAAATCGTCGATTTGCCGCAGCCCGAGGCGCCGATCAGGCTGAAGGTTTCCCCGGCGTCGACACGGAAACTGGCGGCGGAGACCGCCGTCTTCGCGCCGAATGTAACCTGTAAATCCTGAAGATTAACGATCGCCATGGGCTGTCTCCGTAAAGTCCTGGGTTCTGTCGAGGGTCGGCAGCATCTGGCCGTAGGTATGCGCACTTGGCCGGCAGGTCCACAGGGTGCGGGTGTAAGGGTGCGTCGCGCTCGGCAGCGCCCGCGCCGGCATCTCGTCGACCTGTCTTCCCTGGTACATCACCAGCACGCGATCGCAATGCGCGGCTACCAGCGGTAGATCGTGGCTGATCAGTAACATGGCCATCTGCCGCTGCGCGCACTGCTCCACCAGCAGCTCGAGGATCTGGTTGCGCAGGCGGGCGTCGAGGGCCGAAGTTGGCTCGTCGGCTATCAGCACCTTCGGGTTATTGAGCAGCGCGAGGGCGATCATCACCCGCTGTCCCATCCCGCCGGAGAGTTCGCCGGGATAGCGGCTGAGGACCGGCAGATCCAGACCGACGGCGGCGATGGCGTCTTTGACCGCCTCGGCGCGCGCGCGGCGGCTCAGACGCTGATGCAGGGTTAACGCCTCTTCCAGCTGCGTCTGAATGGACTGCACCGGATTCAGCGCATAGCGCGGATCCTGCAGCACCATGGCGATATCGTTGCCGCGCAGTTCGCGCCAGCCGCGAGCGCTGAGGGTCAGCACATCGCGCCCCAGCACCTCCAGCCGTTCGGCGCTCACCACCCCGGGCTTGCGCACCAGGCCCATCAGCGCCCGGGCGGTCATCGATTTGCCGGAGCCAGATTCGCCCACCAGCGCCAGCCGCTCGTTGCCGAGGGTGAAGCTGACGTTGTCCACCACCCGGGCGGTGGGATAGTCGACGGCGAGTCCCTGGACGGTCAGTCGGATGTCAGTCATGTTGCGGCTCCAGAATATCGCGCAGGCCATCGCCCAGCAGGTTAAACGCCAGGCTGGCGAGCAGGATCGCCGCGCCGGGGATGGCGGCGATCCACCATTGGTCGAAAATCACCTGCATCCCGTCGGCAATCATCGCTCCCCACTCCGCCATCGGCGGGCGGGCGCCCAGGCCGAGAAAACCGAGCCCGGCGGCGGCAAGGATAATACCCGCCAGATCGAGCGCCAGCCGAACAATCGCCGACGGCAGACACAGCGGCAGAATATGGCCGATCAGCAGCCGCCCGCCGCGGATGCCCAGCATCTCCGCCGCGGCGAGGTAGTCGCTATGGCGCAGGCGCTGAATTTCGCTGCGCGCCTGACGGGCGTAGGCCGGCCAGGTGGTCAGGGCTAACGCCAGCGCGCCATTGACCAGCCCCGGGCCGAGCATCGCCACGAACGCGAAGGCGAGGATCAGGCGCGGCATCGACATCACCACGTCGGTAAAGCGCATCAGTATCCGCTCCAGCCACCCGCCATAGTAACCGGAGAGGATACCTACCAGCAGCCCGACGGGCAGGGTAATGGCGGTCACCAGCGCCACCAGACCCAGCGCCGGGCGGGCGCCGTAGAGCAAGCGCGACAGCAGGTCGCGGCCGTAGCTGTCTGTGCCGAGCCAGTGTCCCGCCCCGGGCCCCTGCAGACGAGCGGCGGCATCCTGCCAGTTGGGATCGTGCGGCGCCAGCCACGGGGCAAACAGCGCGGTCAGTACCAGCAGGATCACCAGGGTCAGGCCGCTGAAGGCGGCGGGTGAGCGGCGCAGACGGCGTAAAAACAGATAAGTCGGCATCAGCGCACCCTCGGATCGGTTAACCGTACCAGCAGATCGGTCAGGTTATTGATCAGCACAAAACTCACGCCGATCAGCAGCGTGCCGCCCATGATCGCCGTGGTATCCCCGGCGAACAGCGCCGTGGTGAGATAGCGGCCGATCCCCGGCCACGAGAAGACGGTTTCGGTGAGCACCGCCCCTTCGAGCATGGAGGTCCAGGCGAGAGCGGTCACCGTCAGCAGAGTGCCGCGGATATTGGGCAGGACGTGGCGCAGCAGAATCGTCATCTCTCCGGCCCCTTTGGCCCGCGCCAGCAGAATGTACTCTTTGTTCATCTCGCTCAGGCAGGCGGAGCGGGTCAGGCGGGTGATGCTCGCCAGCGAGTAATAGGCCAGCACCAGCACCGGCAGCGCCAGATGGCCGATCGCATTTTTAAACGCCGCGGTATCGCCGGAGAGCCAGGTGTCGATCAGCGCAAAACCGCTGCGTGGCTCGACGGTGTACTGATAAATATCGTCGAGGCGACCCGGGCCCAGCGCCCACTGCAGCCGGGCGTAAAACAGGGCCAGCATCAGCAGGCCGAGCCAGAAAATGGGCACCGAGTTGCCCAACAGGGTAAAGGTGCGAACCGCCAGATCCCACGGCGAACCGGCGTAACGGGCGCACAGCACCCCGGCGACGATGCCCAGTACCGCGCCGACGATCAGCGCCAGGGTCGCCAGCTCAAGGGTCGCCGGAAAGACCGCCAGCAGGTCGTGGAGCACCGGCTGGCCGGTAGCGCTGGCGATGCCAAGATCGCCATGGGCCAGGTTGACCAGGTAGTGCCAGAACTGCACCGGCAGCGGCTGGTCGAGACCCAGCTGATGGCGAACCTGGTCATAGGTCGACTGGCTGGCATGGTCGCCGACGATCTGCAGTACGCGGTCGACGGGCGACAGCGCGGAGAGCGAGAAGGTGACCAGCAACAGCCCGAACAGCGTGAGCAGCAGCGTAAACAGCCCCTGCAGCAGGCGGGTAAGGTGAGTGGAAAACGATGGCATGGAGAATGGAAATTCCTGGTATATCAGCATTGTACCCGGCGGCGCGATGCCGACCGGGCCCGGGTGAGGAGTCGGTCATCCGGGCAGACAAGGCCGCCGTACCCGGTGACAAAACCCGCTTACTTGGTCACGTTATCGTACCAGACCATGTCGGCGTTCAGTCCCTGCTGATAGCCCTTCACGTTGTCACGCACCACGATCTGGGTTTTCCCCTGGTCAATAAAGACGTACGGCGAATGCTGGAGCAGGGTTTCCTGCATCGTTTTGTACAGGTCGAGGCGTTTCGCCGGGTCCGGCTCCGCCACCGCGGCGAGGGTGGCTTTATTCAGCTCAGGGATCTGCCAGCCGTTGAGCCCGGCCACGGTGCTGGATTTACCATCGTTCCAGGCAAAGGCGCTGGCATTGGAGTGGGCATCAAAGTAGTCTGGGATCCACAGGCGGATCGCCGCCTGGTGCTGCTTCGCGCGCACCCGGGCATAGACCTGGCTGCCGGCGGCGGGTAGCAGATCCACCTTCACCCCGCCCTGGGCAAAGCTGGCCTGCAGCGATTGGGCGATGGTGATAAAGGGCGGTTTGTTCTCCACATCGAGGGTGAAGTGGGCATCCTTAATGCCCGCTTTATCAAGGATAGCCTTAGCTTTTTGCGGGTCAAAGGTGAACGGATTAGTCTCCAGCGCCCCCGGCAGGCCGGCCGGCAGGAAGCTTTGGTGAATAAAGTACTGGCCTTTCAGCAGATTTTTGGTGATGCCCTCATAATCAACCAGCCAGCGCGCCGCCTCCCAGAAGGCCGGGTTATTGAGCAGCGGGTTGGCGCTGTTGGCGGTATTAAACACCAGGTAGTTCTGCTCGGCGGACGGGATGCTCAGCACCTTCACGCCGGGTTTATCCTGCAGAGCGGCAATCTGGTCAGCGCCGAGATCGCGCGCCACGTCGGCATCGCCCTGCTGGATCAGCAGGCGGCGGGAAGCCGGGTCGGGGACGTTTTTAATAATGATGCTCTTGATCTTCGGCGCGCCGGTTGGGGAGCTGGCGTTGGCCTCCAGCACGATGGCCTGATGCGGCTGGTAGACGCGCATTTTATAGGCCCCGCTGCCCGCCGAGTGCATCTTCAGCCAGTCGTTGCCGAAGTCGTTATTTTTCGCGTTCGGCGCCACCTGTTTTTCATCCACGATAGAGGCGATGGGGGTGGAGAGAATATTCAGCGCCACCGCCGGGCTGACGTCGGCGGTCCAGTGCAGCGTCAGGGTATGGTCATCAACCTTTTTCAGCTGGCTGGCGATGTTGTCCGGCTGCCAGCCGAGCACGTTGAGAATAAACGCCGGCGATTTATTCAGCGTCACCGCGCGGGTGTAAGAGAAAATCACATCTTCCGGGCGCAGCGGATTACCGGAGGCGAATTTGGCATCCGGCTTCAGTTTAATGGTCAGGGTTTTCGCCGCCGGATCGGCCTGCCAGCTTTCGGCGAGGATCGGTACGATTTTTTCAGGGTTGTTGCGGTCCGGCTGCACCAGACGCTGATAGAGGCTGGGGACCGTCTGAATGCTGGAGAGTTCGTTAGCTTCCGCCGGGTCGAGGCTGACGATATCGTCGAGACCCTGGGCGACCACCAGCGTGTTGGGCGGCGTGGCGGCATGCGCGGCGGCGGAGAACGCCGATAGTAGCAGTAAAGGCAACAGTTTTTTGGTCATGTGCAATCCCTGAAGAATGGTTATTTTATTGTTTTATGCCTCGCTACGTTAGGCCGCTTGCCATAAGGCGTAAAGTCAAAATAAGGATATCCTTATGCTAAAAACGCATATTCAAGAACGACAGGTTATTGCCGGTCGCGCAGAAGCGCCTTTCTCCGCTGCGGGGTTCTTGCTATAACGCATTGTCTATTGCGAGGAGGTGGGTGTGCCGGAAATTAATGAGTATGGCCAGCAGGTGAACGACCTGGTCCCTGGCTGGCAGGGGGCGCAAGTCCTGCGGCGGACGGCGTTAAATGGCCGTTTTTGCCGCCTGGAGCCGCTGGACGTTGACCGTCATGCGGCGGATCTGTTTGCCGCCTATGCGCTCGGCGACAACAGCGACTGGACGTGGCTGGCGTCTACGCGGCCGGAGAGCGTGGCGGCGACCGCCCACTGGATCGCGGGCAAGGTGAATGATGATGCCCTGGTGCCGTATGCGGTGGTTGACCTGCGTAGCGAGCAGGCGGTGGGCATCGTCAGCTATATGGCGATCGAGCGGGAAATGGGCACGGTTGAGATCGGCCATGTCACCTGGTCGCGACGGATGAAAAACACCCCGCTGGGTACCGAAGCGGTCTGGCTGCTGCTCAAAAACGGCTTTGACCATGGCTATCGTCGGCTGGAGTGGAAATGCGATTCGATGAATGTCGCCTCGCGCCGCGCCGCCGAGCGGCTGGGCTTTAGCTGGGAAGGACGTCTGCGGCAGAGGCTGGTGCGTAAAGGGCGGACGCGCGACAGCGATATGCTGTCCATCATCGACGGCGAGTGGCCTGCGCGCGATGCGGCGCTGCGGGCGTGGCTGGCGGCGGAGAACTTTACTGCCGACGGTCAGCAGATTAAGCGCCTGGAGGCGTTTCGCTAACATCAACCTATGGGGTCAAAACCCGGAACGGCACCCCGGTCGCGCTGCGCTTACCGGGGCTACGTTACATCGCCTCAGGGTAGGCCGGGCAAGGCGTAGTCGCCGCCCGGCATTGACCTGTTAGCGGCGAACCGGCGCGTCGCCAGCGACATAATACGTCGCGGTGCTGCGCGGCAGCGGCTGGCGGCCGCGAATGGCGTCGGCCATCTTCTCGCCGATCATAATGGTGGTGGCGTTGAGGTTGCCGGTGATGATCTGCGGCATGATCGAGGCGTCGACCACCCGCAATCCTTCCAGACCGTGGACGCGGCCCTCGCCATCGACCACCGCCATCTCGTCGTAACCCATCTTACAGGTCCCGCACGGGTGGAACGCGGTCTCGGCGTGGTTGCGCACAAACTCATCCAGTTCGGCATCGCTCTGGCATTCTATTCCCGGACTGATTTCGCGGCCGCGATACTTATCCAGCGCCGGCTGGTTCATGATCTCCCGGGTAATGCGGATGGCGTCGCGGAACTCCTGCCAGTCCTGCTCATGGGACATATAGTTAAACAGGATCGCCGGATGGGCGTGCGGGTCGCGCGACTTCAGGCGCACGTGGCCGCGGCTGGGCGAACGCATCGAGCCGACGTGGCACTGGAAGCCGTGCTCTTTCACCGCGTTGGAGCCATTGTAGTTAATCGCCACCGGCAGGAAGTGGTACTGAATGTTCGGCCAGGCGAATTCTGCGCGGCTGCGGATAAAACCGCCCGCTTCGAACTGGTTGCTGGCGCCGATGCCGGTGCCGCCGAACAGCCACTCGGCGCCGATCTTCGGCTGGTTCCACCACTGTAGCGCCGGGTAGAGCGATACCGGCTCTTTGCACTCGTACTGCAGATACATCTCCAGATGGTCCTGCAGGTTCTCACCCACGCCGGGGAGATCGTGCACCACCGGGATATCGAACTGCCTGAGCAGCTCCGGGTTACCCACGCCGGAGCGCTGCAGGATCTGCGGCGAGGCAATCGCCCCGGCGCACAGCAGCACCTCTTTGTTGGCCGTCGCTTTTGACGGGATCGTGCTCTCTCCCTCCAGCCACTCGACGCCCACCGCGCGCTTGCCGGCAAAAATAATGTGATCGGTCAGCGCATGGGTGCGGATGGTCAGGTTCGGGCGACCGCGCGCCTGGTCGAGATAGCCGCGGGCGGTGCTGGCGCGACGGCCCTGCGGCGTCACGGTGCGGTCCATCGGGCCAAAGCCTTCCTGCTGGTAGCCGTTGAGATCGTCGGTACGCGGATAGCCCGCCTGCACCCCGGCTTCAACCATCGCCTCGAAGAGCGGATTATTGCCCGGCTTCGGCGTCGTCACGCTCACCGGGCCATCGCCGCCGTGGTAGTCGTTAGGCCCGATATCGCGGGTTTCCGCTTTCCGGTAGTAGGGCAGGCAGTCGAGATAGCTCCAGTGTTCCAGACCCGGCTCTTTGGCCCAGTTGTCCAGATCCATCGCGTTACCGCGAATGTAGCACATGCCGTTGATCAGCGAGGAGCCGCCGAGCCCTTTGCCGCGTCCGCACTCCATGCGGCGATTGTTCATGTACGGCTCCGGTTCGGTTTCGTAGGCCCAGTTGTAGCGCTTGCCCTGCAGCGGATAAGCCAGCGCGGCGGGCATCTGGGTGCGGAAATCGAACCGGTAGTCAGGGCCGCCGGCTTCCAGCAGCAGGACGGTGGTGTTTGGATCTTCAGTCAGTCGTGTTGCCAGAACGTTGCCGGCGGAGCCGGCACCAATAATGATGTAGTCAAATTGCAAAAAAACCTCCCGGTTAAAATATGGACTGGAATTTACCCATCTCAACCTGGATGGACTTCACCTGGGTGTAACTCTGCAGCGTCATCACGCCGTTCTCGCGGCCAATGCCGGAGTGTTTGTAGCCGCCAACCGGCATTTCCGCCGGGGATTCCCCCCAGCTGTTGATCCAGCAGATGCCGGCTTCCAGCTGGTGGATAATTCGGTGAGCGCGGTTGAGGTTGGGCGTCACCACGCCGGCGGCGAGGCCGTATTCGGTGGCGTTGGCGCGGCGAATGACCTCCGCTTCGTCGGCATAGCTGAGGATCGACATCACCGGGCCGAAGATCTCTTCGCGCACGATGGTCATCTCGTCGCTGCAATCGGTAAACACCGTCGGGGCGACCCACGCGCCGTTATCGAAACCGTCGCCTTTCAGCGCCTCGCCGCCGCACAGCAGGCGCGCGCCTTCGCGTTTGCCGCTCTCGATATAGCGCAGAACGTTGTCGCGATGGGGGAAGCTGACCAGCGGGCCGAAGTTGGTGTCATCGGCAAACAGATCGCCGGGGCGGATGCGGGCCACCCGCTCGAGGATCTTGTGCTCGAATTCCGCCTTCTGTTTCGCCGGGACAAACACCCGGGTGCCGTTGGTGCACACCTGACCGGAGCTGTAGAAGTTGGCCATCATGGCAATATCGGCGGCGAGGTCGAGGTCGGCATCATCGGCGATAATCAGCGGCGATTTGCCGCCCAGCTCCATGGTGACCTCTTTCAGTGATGAAGCGGCCGAGTTGGCCATCACTTTTTTGCCGCTGGCGACGCCGCCGGTGAAGGAGATTTTGGCGATGTCCGGATGCTCGGTCAGATACTGGCCGGTTTCCGCGCCGATCCCTGGCAGGACGTTAAACACCCCGTCCGGCAGGCCCGCTTCGCTGTAAATTTCCGCCAGCTTGAGGGCGGTCAGCGGGGTGACTTCGCTCGGTTTGAAAATCATCGCATTGCCAGCGGCCAGCGCTGGCGCCGATTTCCACAGGGCGATCTGGATCGGGTAGTTCCACGCGCCGATCCCGGCTACCACCCCCAGCGGTTCGCGACGGGTGTAGACGAAGGAACTGTCGCGCAGCGGGATCTGGCTGCCTTCCAGCGCCGGGATCAATCCGGCGTAATATTCCAGCACGTCGGCGCCGGTGACGATATCAACGGCGGCGGTTTCGCTGAGGGGTTTCCCGGTATCCAGGGTCTCCAGTCGCGCCAGCTCGTCGTTGCGCTGGCGCAGAAGGTCGACGGCGCGACGCAGGATGCGCGAGCGTTCCATGGCGGTCATCGCCGCCCAGATTTTTTGCCCACGCTGCGCGCTCTCGACGGCGCGGTCGACATCCTCGCGTCCGGCAGCCTGAACGGTCGCCAGCACCTCGCCAGTGGCAGGGTTGATGGTCTCGAAGGTGCGACCGCTGGTGGCCGATGTATAACCACCATTAATATAAAGCTGCTGTTCTGCCATTCGGGACATAACGCCTCCTCGGTTATGGGTTCGGTAAATGCTGACGAATAAAGTGGCTGGTCAGCGACTGCGCCAGCGTTTTATCCAGCGGTTTGCCGCTGAGCGCCGCCCGCAGCCACAGGCCGTCTATCAGCGCCGCCAGCCCGTAGCCGGCCTCCTGCGCCTGCTCGCGCGGCAGCTCGCGGCGGAATTCGTACACCAGATTCGACAGCAGGCGACGGCTGCTGACCTGCTGTAACCGATAAAGCATCGGCTGGTGCATGCTGCTGGCCCAAAAGGCCAGCCAGGCCTTCATCGCCGCGCTGCTGATCTGCGTCTCATCAAAGTTGCCGCCGACAATCGCCTGCAGGCGCTGGCTGGCGCTGCCGTCCGGCAGAGCGTGCAGACGGTTGAGCACCGCGTCGCGCAGCTGGCTGGTGATGTCGCGCATGGTCGCCTCCAGCAGACCATTTTTGTCTTTGAAATAGTGACTGATGATCCCCGTCGATACGCCCGCCCGCCGGGCAATCTGCGCGATGGTCGCGTCGTGCATTCCGACTTCATTTATTGCGTCCAGCGTGGCGTCGATCAGCTGCCTGCGCCGGATCGGCTGCATCCCCAGTTTGGGCATTTTTGCCACTCCATTCATCAGCGTTGGTTAACTATTAAAGCGGTTTTTGATTGGACGTTCAATATAAAATGTGTCTTAATTGTTGCGGATTTGGATTTTAATAGTTACAAAAACAGTGGGGATACTGGATGACAGATCTTTCGCAAAGCAGAGAAAAGGACAAAATCAATCCGGTGGTTTTTTATACCTCGGCCGGACTGATTTTGTTGTTTTCCCTGATGACGATCTTTTTTCGCGATTTTTCTGCCGAGTGGATTGGGCGCACCCTGGACTGGGTGTCGAAAACCTTCGGCTGGTACTATCTGCTGGCGGCGACGCTGTATATCGTCTTCGTCGTCTGCATTGCCTGCTCGCGCTTCGGCTCAGTGAAGCTCGGGCCGGAGCAGTCAAAGCCCGAGTTCAGCCTGCTGAGCTGGGCGGCGATGCTGTTCGCCGCCGGCATCGGCATCGACCTGATGTTCTTCTCAGTCGCCGAGCCGGTGACGCAATATATGCAGCCGCCGGAAGGGGCGGGGCAGACCATCGAGGCGGCGCGCCAGGCGATGGTCTGGACCCTGTTTCACTATGGCTTAACCGGATGGTCAATGTATGCCCTGATGGGCATGGCGCTGGGATACTTTAGCTATCGTTATAATTTGCCGCTCACCATCCGCTCGGCGCTGTACCCGATTTTTGGCAAACGGATCAATGGGCCCATCGGCCACAGCGTCGATATTGCGGCGGTGATCGGCACCATCTTCGGCATCGCCACCACCCTCGGTATCGGCGTCGTGCAGCTCAACTACGGTCTGAGCGTGCTGTTCGATATTCCGGACTCGCTGGCGGCGAAAGCGGCCCTGATTGCGCTGTCGGTGATCATCGCCACCATCTCGGTCACCTCCGGGGTGGACAAGGGCATCCGCGTGCTCTCCGAACTGAACGTCGCCCTCGCGCTGGGGCTGATCCTGTTCGTGCTGTTCATGGGCGATACCTCCTTCCTGCTCAATGCGTTAGTGCTCAACGTCGGCGACTACGTCAATCGCTTTATGGGCATGACGCTGAACAGCTTCGCCTTCGACCGGCCGGTAGAATGGATGAACAACTGGACGCTCTTTTTCTGGGCGTGGTGGGTGGCCTGGTCGCCGTTTGTGGGCCTGTTCCTGGCGCGCATTTCGCGCGGGCGCACCATCCGCCAGTTTGTGATGGGCACCCTGATTATTCCCTTCACCTTTACCCTGCTGTGGCTGTCGGTGTTCGGCAACAGCGCGCTGTATGAGATCATCCACGGCGACGCGGCCTTTGCCCAGGAGGCGATGGCCCACCCGGAGCGCGGCTTCTACAGCCTGCTGGCGCAGTATCCGGCGTTTACCTTTAGCGCGTCGGTGGCGACCATCACCGGTCTGCTGTTTTACGTTACCTCCGCCGACTCCGGCGCGCTGGTGCTGGGGAATTTCACCTCGAAGCTGAAGGACATCAACAGCGACGCCCCGAACTGGCTGCGCATCTTCTGGTCGGTGGCCATCGGTCTGTTGACCCTCGGGATGCTGATGACCAACGGCATCTCGGCGCTGCAGAACACCACGGTGATCATGGGGCTGCCGTTCAGCTTTGTGATTTTCTTCGTGATGGCCGGACTGTATAAATCTCTGAAAGTGGAAGATTACCGCCGGGTCAGCGCCAGCCGCGACACCGCCCCGCGCCCGATGGGCCTCCAGGATCGTCTGAGCTGGAAGAAGCGCCTGTCGCGGCTGATGAATTACCCCGGCACGCGCTATACCAAACTGATGATGGAGACGGTGTGCTACCCGGCGATGGAGGAGGTGGCCCAGGAGCTGCGGCTGCGCGGCGCCGCGGTGGAACTGAAGAGCCTGCCGCCGGAAGAGGGTGAGAACCTTGGCCACCTCGATCTGCTGGTGCACATGGGCGACGAGCAGAATTTTATCTACAAGATCTGGCCGCAGCAGTACTCGGTGCCGGGCTTTACCTATCGGGCGCGCAGCGGGAAATCCACCTATTACCGGCTGGAGACCTTCCTGCTGGAGGGCAGTCAGGGTAACGACCTGATGGACTACAGCAAAGAGCAGGTGATCACCGATATTCTCGACCAGTACGAGCGGCACCTGAACTTTATCCATCTGCATCGGGAAGCGCCGGGGAACAGCGTGATGTTCCCGGATGGCTAATCAGGGAAGCCCCCGTCGGGGAAAGGCTGACGGGGGCGAAGGTCGTTACTGGTAGTTAAAGGCGTCCGGATGGTTGTCGAGGCTGCCGCTGAGGGCGGCAAACAGCACGGTTTTGCCATCGATGGACAGGGCATCGCTGACGTTAAGCCAGGTCAGCCTCTCCTGGTCGGTTTTTTCATCGACCACCGAGTAAACGCCGGACATCTGTTTGCTTTTTTCCGACCAGATCACCGCGATACGTTCATGGCCGCAGTCGTGGGGTTTGCAGGCGCTTAACACCTGCCAGGATTCGCTACCCAGTTTCACCGTCTGCGCGGGCGAACCGGTGCCGCCGGTGGTCACCCAGGCGGGCAGCTGATGGCCTTTGACCATCTGGTTAAACGACGTCCGGGTGGCGGCATCGTGAGCCAGACTGTTCAGCGTGACATCGCCTTGCGCCATAACGCTGGCGGAGGCGGCTAAGGCGACGATAGCGGTAAGAGCTTTAAACATGTTTCCTCCTGGACTTATTCCGTCCTCATAACAAGCCTCTTTATAGTGAGCGTAGAGAATGATTAATGCAAACTCTGACATATTTTCTGTGAATGATTAGAAGCGGTGCGCGCATGGACGTTACGCTAAGCGATATGCCATGATGCGGATTGATTTATTTTCCAAATATATGCCCTTGGGATAAAGCAGTTAGCGAAGTGGCATAGTTATTCAGGCGATAAAGCATGGCGTATGTGAATCATCTACTGACGTTTATTGAGAGTAATCCGGCGCTGGCGGTGGGGTTTAATCTTATTCTGCTGCTGCTCTCCGGCATATTTGCCCATCTTTTATGCAAGTTCTTGCTGATTAAAGTGGTGCGTAAGGTCTTCTTTAGTAGCCACAAACAGGATGTGCCGCTGGAGAAGGATCGACGCATCGCCGAAAAGCTGTCCAATTTCATTCCGGTTATTATCGTCTATTACGTTCTGCAGTTTATGCCGGCGATGCCGGCATCGCTGGTGACGGCGATTAATACTATCTGCGGGATCTTGTTTTTATTTTTATGTCGGTGTTTTTCAACGAGATGCTGGATATTGTCAACAGCTCCTATCTGCGAAAGACCAAACGTAAAAATCATTCCATTAAGGGCTATATCCAGATAGGCAAAATCTTAGTCCACATCCTGGCGGCGATTATGATCCTCGCCGTGATGTCGAACAAATCGCCGATCATTATTATCTCCAGCCTGGGGGCCGTGGCGGCGGTACTGATGATCGTGTTCCAGCATACTCTGCTGTCGCTGGTGGCGAACGTTCAGCTGTCGTCCAACGACGTGCTCCAGCTGGGGGACTGGATTGAAATGCCTGACAAGAACCTCAGCGGTGAGGTGACGGATATCGCGCTGCACACCATTACCATCCGTAACTGGGACAATACCATCTCCCGTATCCCGACCAAGAATTTCCTCACCGAGACCTATACCAACTGGCAGGCGATGTTCTCCTCCGGGGCGCGGCGGATCATGCGCAGTATCGCCATCGATCAACACTCGGTGCGTTTTCTCGACCAGGAGATGCTCTCCTCGATGCTGACCATCCGCGGGGTGAGTGAGCCTCTGGCGACGCTGCTTGACGGCCGGGATCCCGGCGGCGTGGCCGACCGCTGGTTTATCGATAACGGGCTGACCAACCTGACCCTGTTTCGCCACTATCTGATGCACTATCTCGCCGAGCGGCCGGATATTATTAAGGAGATGTACATTGTGGCGAGAACGCTGAAACCTTCGCCGTCGGGCATCCCGCTGGAGATTTACTGCTTCACCACCTCAACGCTATGGAAAGACTACGAAAACACCCAGTCGGCGATATTTGAGTACATTACCGCGGTGGCCGGACAGTTTTCCCTGCGCCTCTATCAGTATCCCGCCGGGCACGATTTCTGGCGTCTCTCCCAGGAGCACGCCGCCCGGACGGGCCTGCCGCCGTCGGCCGAAGGCTAAACGCTGATCTGCTGGCGCCAGAGGGCGATCTCCTCCTCCAGCCAGGCGATGAACCGGGCGACTTCCGGCCGGTTCTCCGCCTGCGGGGAGACGGTTAGCCAGTAGTGCCAGGGGTAGGGGACGGTGACGGCGGTGAGCTGCACCAGCTCGCCGCGGGCTATCGCCCCCGCCACCAGGGAGCGCCGCTCCAGCGCCACGCCGGCCCCCAGGCGGACCGCCTCCAGCACCAGATTGGAGTCGTTCAGGCGCAGGCCCGCGGGGACGATCGGCTTTTCCAGCCCCGCCTGGCTGCACCAGGCGTTCCAGGACTCCATGGAAAAAATGATATCGCTGGCGGCGATCGCCTGCGGGGTGGTCGGCAGGTTACCGCCGCGATAGCCGGGGGCGGCGACCACCAGCTGTTCATCGGCAAACAGATGCCGGCTTTCCATTCCCTCCCAATCGCCTTGCCCCATGCGAATGGCCAGATCGATACCCTCCTGTTGCAGGTTAACCACCGCCAGGCTGGTCAGCAGGCGCACCGCGATCTGCGGATGCCGCGTCTGAAAGCGCGCCAGCCGAGGCAGCAGCCAGTGGCAGCCAAAGGAGGGGAGCGTCGCCAGGGTCACTTCCAGGGTGCGGGGTTTGATCTGCACCATGCGCGTGGCGTCGGCGATGTGCTGTAACGCCTCGCGGATTTGCAGGGCATAGAGCCGTCCTTCTTCCGTGATGCGCACTCCGCGGCCGTGGCGGATAAAGAGCGTGACGCCGACCAGGGCTTCCAGCTGTTTGATGTGCTGGCTGACCGCCGAATGGGTCACGCTCAACTCGTGGGCGGCCTGCGTTACGCTGCCGAGGCGCGCCACCGCTTCAAAGCTGCGCAGGCTGGCGACAGGGGGAAAATCTGCCATGGTGGTTTCTCTGTCAGTGAGTCGATACGTTAACGTTACTACCGGGTTAGCGGCTTTTAAAGCCGCTGCAAACAAGCTGAAAAGGAGCCAAATGCCGCCTCAGTCGGTATAGCACAAGGGGAACTGGAGGGCTACCGCGAATCTCCAATCTGTTAGTTTGACTAACCATTGCGGTAAGTATCCCGTGATATTCGCGGCATCGGTTTTCCAGTAAGGTAAAGCCGCAACCCCTTTATCGCAGGCAGGAGTGACGATGAAACTCATTGGTATGATGGATTCACCTTATGTAAGACGCGTGGCGGTTTCTCTGGCGCTCTATGGCGTGGAATTCGAGAGCCTGCCGCTATCGGTCTTTAGCGGCTTTGACGAATTTTCCCGCATTAATCCGGTGGTCAAGGCGCCGACGGTGGTGCTCGATAACGGGACGCAGCTGATGGACTCCACGCTGATCCTCCACTATTTCGAAACGACCAATCCGGCCGGGCGCCGGCTGCTTCCCGTGCATCCCGAGGCGCTGGCCCGCGATCTGCACCTGCTGGGGGTGATCCTCGCCGCCTGTGAAAAAGCGGTCCAGCATGTTTATGAGCACCGTCTGCGGCCGGAAGAGAAGCAGCATCAGCCGTGGATAGCCCGGGTGACCGGCCAGCTGCTGGCCGCCTGTCGGGAGTGGGACGCCCGGCTGGCAGACCGCGCCGCCGCCGCGCAGCCGGATCAGGTGCTGGTCACCAGCACGGTGGTCTGGTCCTTTATCCAGTTGATGATCCCGGCGGTGGTGTCGGCCGCGGCGTTTCCGCATATTCGCGCGCTGGCGGAGAAAGGGGAGGCGCTGCCGGCGTTTCAACAGTATCCGCTGGGTTAACGGCAGGGGTGGAGAGGGGCGCCGCAGCGTGGCGCCCTGAAGCAGGAGAGGATCACCAGCAGACAAACCCGCCGTCGACCACCAGGTCTACGCCGGTGCAGAACGAGGCGGCGTCGCTGGCGAGGAACAGCGCCGGGCCGGCCATCTCTTCCACCTTCGCCATCCGCTGCATCGGCGTCTGGCTTTCAAACTCGCGGGTCTGGTGCACCATCTCCGGACGGGTATTCATCGGCGTGGCGGTATATCCCGGACTGATGGAATTGACGCGGATCCCTTTGCCCACCCACTCCATCGCCAGGCTTTTCGACAGATGGATCACGCCGGCTTTGGAGCAGTTGTAATGCGCCTGGTCGAGGCCGCGGTTAACAATAATCCCCGACATCGAGGCGATATTGATAATCGACCCGCCGCCGGACTCCAGCATCAGTTCCGCTTCCGCTTTGCAGGAGTTCCATACGCCAGTGAGATTGATATCGATCACCCGCTGCCATTGCTCGCTCTCCATCTCCAGGGCCGGATTGGCGTTGGCGATCCCGGCGGCGTTAACGGCGATATCGAGGCGGCCATAGCGGCTTTTGGCCAGCGCGACGGCGGCGCGCAGGTCGGCAATCTGGCGGACATCGCCGTTATAAGAGCAAGCCTGACCGCCGATGGATTCAATATGGCTGACCGTTTCCGCCAGCCCGCCGTCGTCGCGAAGATCAAAACAGACTACCCGTGCACCCGCGCTGGCGAGGCTGCAGGCGATGGTCTGTCCGATGCCGCTGCCGGCGCCGGTGACGAAGGCGACGCGATCCCGCAGGCTAAATAGGTGTTGTGCAAAGTCTTTACCGATCATAATGTTTATTCTCTTCAATATAGTGTCGAACGTCGGGAGCCTGGCTTCCCGGATGGTGGTGCGCCGCGCCTTATCCGGGCTACCTTTCGGCGGTGTTACGTAGCCCCGGTAAGCGTAGCGCCACCGGGGGGCCGTCCCGGAGTGGTAGCGCCAATTCGGGACGCCTTATTCGGGCGATGGGGCCCGCTAACCCGCGGGGATTACGACATAATCAAACCGCCATCGATATTGATGGTCTGCCCGGTGAGATAGCGCGCGTCGTCGGAGGCGAGGAAGGCCACCAGCCCGGCCACGTCTTCCGGCTTACCGGCGCGTTTCATTGGGATCCCTTCGACCCATTCCGCCATCAGTTCGCCCTTGCCGTAGCGCTTCTGCTCGGTGCTGAGAATTTCGCCCCACACGCGGTCGTTGTAATCCCACATCTCGCTCTCAATGATGCCGGGGCAGAAGGCGTTGACGGTGATATTCCACGGTGCCAGCTCGTGCGCCAGGCTTTGGGTAATGCCGATCACGCCCATTTTGCTGGCGGCGTAGTGCGGCGTGTAGATAAACCCCTGTCGCCCCTGGCCGGAAGAGGTGTTGATCAGGCTGCCGTGATTCTGTTTCACCATATATTTGGCCGCCTCGCGGCAGCACAGCCACACGCCGGTGGTGTTGACCGCCAGCACTTTTTCGAAATCGGCTTTTGGCATCCGGTCGTAGTAATCGATGGTGATCACCCCGGCGTTCTGAATGGAGACGTCGATGGTGCCGAAGCGCGCGGCGGCCTGCTCATATAGCCCCTGAACCTGGGCTTCATCGGTGACATCGACCTGCAGCGATAAAATATCCGCCTGATAGCGCTGACGCAGGGTTTCGGCGGTCTCGTGAACGCGCTCGGCGTTGGAGACCATCACCAGATTCGCGCCGTCGCGGGCAAAGCGCTCGGCAATGCCTGCGCCGATGCCGCGGCAGGCGCCGGTGATCACCACCGTTTTGTTCTGGAAATCTCGTTGCATATTTTTTCCCTTTCGCTGAGCCGGGCACCAGGCCCGGCGGAAGATGTGAATCGTTGCCGGTTAGCTGGAGGTGGCGCCGTTGGGGGGGATGGCGGCCAGTTTTTCCTCGTGGCGGCGCATCAGGATGACCTTGCTCTGCAGCTTCTGCTGGAACTGGTCGACGACCACAGCGGTGACAATCACCACGCCTTTAATCACCATCTGCCAGAAGTCGCTGACGCCCATCATCACCATGCCGTCGGCAAGGAAGACGATGACGAAGGCGCCGATAATTGACCCGGTCACCCGGCCGCGGCCGCCGGCCAGCGCGGTACCGCCGAGCACGGTGGCGCCGATGGCGTCCATCTCAAAACATGTTGCCGGTCATCGGGTGCGCGGTTTGCAGCTGTGATGCGACGATCAGGCCGACAAACGCCGCGCACAGGCCGGAGAAGGCATAGACGAATATTTTCGCTTTCACGATCGGCACGCCGGCGAGGCGGGCGGCAGACTCATTGCCGCCGATGGCGTAGATGTAGCGGCCAAGCGGCGTTTTAGTGGTCAGCCAGTAGCCCAGCACGAGGAAGCCGATCATCAGCCAGATCGGCAGATAGACGCCGAGCAGGGTGCCGGATCCGAGGGTGGCGAAACCGGTGTTGCCCAGCGCTTCCATGCCATTGAGATTCGGGTAGGTGCTCCCGTCGTTAAACAGCAGCGCGGAGCCGCGGGCGACGTACATCATGCCTAAGGTGCAGATAAACGGCGCCACGCCGAAGCGGGTGATCACCGCGCCGTTGACCAGGCCGACCAGCACGCCGAAGATCGCCACGCAGAGGATCACCTCCGGGACATTAAAGAAGAGGATATCGCCGTTCCACAGCGGCAGGCCGTTGGTCAGCAGCGCGCCCGCCACCATGCCGCAGATCCCCGCTACCGCACCGACGGACAAATCAATGCCGCCGGTGAGAATGACCAGCGTCATGCCGATGGCCAGCAGGCCGGTGATCGCCACGTGCTGGGTCATGATCAGCAGGTTAGAGGCGGTCAGGAAGTTGGGTACCATCACGCTGAAGAACGCGATCACCAGCAGGAGGGCGATAAAGGTGCGGGCCTTCAGCAGGTACATATAAATCATATATTTCTGGTTCATGATGGATTCCAGCCTGATTAATCTTGAGGTGTTGAAGCCGCGATTAACTGTTCGCGGGTCACCGCATGGCGCGGTAAATCGGCGGTAATGCGGCCATCGGCCATCACCAGGATGCGGTCGGCCAGGGCCATCACCTCATCCAGTTCCGAAGATGAGAACATCACCGCCAGCCCCTGCTGAGCCATTTTGCCGATCAGGTGATAGACGTCGGTTTTCGCGCCGACGTCGATGCCGCGCGTCGGTTCGTCGAGGAACACCACCTGCGGCTGGGTCATCAGCGCTTTACCCAGCACCACTTTTTGTTGATTGCCGCCGCTCAGCGAGGTGATGGGCAATGTGGCGTCGCTGACCTTGATCGCCAGCTGCTGGATCATCTCTTTCACGCAGGACTCTTCTTTTTGCGGGTTCAACCAGCGCCAGGCGCGGCGGAACCCCTGCAGGCTGAAATCAGAGAGCGTCATGTTGGCCTGAATCGACATCATCTGCACCACGCCTTCGCCCTGACGGTCCTCCGGCACCAGCGCCAGCCCCTTTTTCAGGCGCTGTTGAAAGCGAGATTTGCCGATGCTTTCGCCGTTAAGATGCACCTCGCCGCGCTGGCAGGGCATCAAGCCGACCAGGCCTTTAAACAGCTCGGTGCGCCCGGCGCCCAGCAGGCCGTAAATACCGATCACTTCGCCTTTGCTGAGGGTGAAGGTGACGTCATTGAGCTTGTAACCGCCGCTGGGATGCAGCGCGGTCAGCCCTTTGACGTCAAGCACTGCGTCGCCTTTTGGCGCCGGTTGATAATCAAAGTGTTTTTTCTTATCACCGACCATCTGCTCGATGATCCACGGTACGCTGGCGTCGCTGACGTGACGCTCGCTGATAAAGCGACCGTCGCGGAAAATGGTGATGTTGTCGCCAATCTCCATCAGCTCTTCGAGGCGATGCGAGATATAGATGATGGTCACGCCGCGCCGCTTAAGCTGCGCGATCACCTTGAACAGCACTTTGACCTCAGACTGGCTCAGCGCCGAGGTGGGCTCGTCCATGATCAGCACGCGGGTGTCTTTCGACAGGGCGCGGGCAATCTCGACTAACTGCTGGTGGCCGATACCGAGTTCACCCAGCGGAGCGTAAGGATCGACATCCAGCTCCAGCCGTTCCAGCAGCGATTTGGCCAGCGCGTACTGGTATTTTTCGTTAATGCGTCCTTTCTGAAAGAATTCATTCGCCATGAAGATGTTGTCCATCACATTCATATTGGGAAATAAATTCAGTTCCTGAAAAATAATACTGATGCCCAGTTTTTCTGCCTGATGCGTCGACTGTAATGAAACTGCTTCACCATCGAGGATAATTTGCCCGGAGGAGGGCGTTTCCACACCGGCAAGCATTTTCATCATGGTGGATTTACCCGCACCATTTTCTCCGATTAGCACGTTGACCTTATTTCGATAGACCCGGTAATTGACATTATCCAGGGCGGTTACGCCGGGATAGACGCGCGACAGGCCGCGGGTTTCGATAATCACTTCGGACTCAACGGGCTGGGGAGCGACGAGATCGTGCGGCGCCATATTATTGTCCCCCTGCATGAATGATTTTCGCCGGGGTAATTTCCGGGAGAGTTTGTGGAATATCCCAGGCCGAGAAGACGCCGTACACCTCCACGCTGTCGCCGGTTTTGACGTTGGCTGTCTGAATCATTTTGACCGCCTGACTGTTGATATTCTTGCTGTACTCGCCGAACAGCACCTGGTCATTAAAGTCCTGATAGCTGGCGCCGCTGTAGCCGTCGCGCAGCTGGGTGCCGCGCAGGGTAGGGCCAATCTGCACCGTCACCTTCCCGACGCTGGCGTCGGTCAAGGTCATTTTGCCGCTGCGCGAGGCGGTATCGAGTTTGCTGACGGTACCTGAAACCTTGACGTAGAAGATGCAGGGGTTTTCATCCTGCGCACGGTAGCCGAGGGTTTTACAGGCGCTATCAATGTCTTTTGCCGCCTTGAGCGCGCTCATCAGTTCCGCCGCCGGACGCGCTTTCGTCACCACCTGCGGTACGATGCTCTGCTGCCAGGTTTTATCCATATTCGCCATATGCGGGTTGGGCGGGGATTTCAGGTCTGCCAGCTCCTGCTGCGAGACGATGCGACAGCCCCCTAGCGCCAGTACGGCCAGCGTCAGACAGGTTTTCTTAAACATAATGCTCTCCTCTGCGCCCCCGCAGGGGCGCAACCACCCGAACTCAGGACTTAATGTTGAAATCCTGGACTTTATCGGCGTTATCCTGAGTAATCAGAATGCCGCGGAACATCACGCGCTGCTTCGCCGGCTTCTCGCCTTTTTGCAGGTAGTTATCCAGATCGGTGACGCCCTGAGCGGCGATGGCCTGCGCCTGCAGCATCACGGTTGCCTGCAGGGTGCCGGCTTTCACGGCGTCGCGCTCATCGTTGCTGCCGTCGATGCCGACGACGATCACATCGCTACGGTTGGCCGCTTTCAGCGCCGCAATCGCGCCAAGGGCTACCGGCCCGTTGCCACAGATGACGCCTTTCACGTCGGGGTGCGCCTGCAGGATGCTGTCCATGATGCGTTTGCCGTCGATCAGGGTGCCTTTGGCATCCTGTTTCGCCACGCTGACCATATCCGGATATTGGTCAATGACCTGATGGAAAGATTTAGAACGGGTGACGCAGTTATTATCGGCGAGGTTGCAGGTCAGCTCGGCGTATTTGCCTTTCTCCGCCATTTTCTCGACGAAGACGTTGGCGACCTCAGAGCCGGCCTGGAAGTTATTGTGGGTAATTTGTTCCAGTGCCACATCATCAACCGGAATTTCGCGGTTAATTAAGACCACCGGAATGCCCGCTTTTTTGGCTTTTTCAACGGCGGCGACGCTGGCGGTGGAGTCAGCGTTATCGAGAATAATGCCCTGCACTTTTTTACCAATCGCGGTGTCGATAAGCTCATTCTGCTTTTTGACATCTTCGCCATGGGACAGCACGGTGGTTTTGTAGCCGAGAGCTTGCGCTTTTTCGCTGGCGCCTTTGGCTTCCGAGGCGTAATACGGGTTATCCAGCGAGTTGACCATGATCATAATGGTGCCTTTCTCCGCGGCGTGCGCGGCAAAGGAGAAGGCGGTCAGGGTCGCAGCGGTTAAAAGGGTTATACGTAATTTCATGACTCTGTTCCTGTATTTTTATATTCGAACAAATGAGCCCCTGAGCGGGCAGGCTTTTACGGTCTGAAATTTCCCCTAATGTATTCGGGGATAGCGATATCGTTATGGGCCGGGTTTCTCCTGTGATAAGTGAATGCGTGTCGTCGCGCAGTCTGGCGGTCAGGCTGGCGAGTCCGGTTTCCATAATGTTCGGTCGACCGCATGGCGCCACTCCTGCCAGCGCGTTTGTAAACGCTGGTGGCGGGCCATGTCGGGCTGAAAGGTGCTGTGTTCGGTTAAGAAGGCCTGCAGATCGGCGGTCGACCCCGGATGGAGCGCTTTGCGCGCCAGCAACGCCGCGCCGATGGCGGACAGCTCCGGCACATCGCTGCGCATCACCGGGCAGCCGAGCAGATCGGCCTGGTATTGCATCAGCCAGTCATTGTTGGTCGGCCCGCCGTCCACCATCAACGCCGTCAGGGTGAACTCCTCATGCTGACGCATCGCCACCACCACGTCGGCTATCTGATAGGTGATGGACTCCAGCGCCGCACGGATCAGATGCGCGCGTTTCACCCCGCGACTCAGGCCGCAAATCACGCCGCGGGCGCTGTCATCCCACCAGGGCGCGCCAAGACCGGTCAGCGCCGGCACGAAGTAGACCCCGAGGGTTGAGTCGACGGAGGCGGGGAGGGTATTCAGCTCATGGGCCAGCTCGGCGGCAGAGAGTTCGCTCAGTCCGGTGCTGTCCGCCATCCAGGCGACAGCATCGCCGGTGTGGGGAATATTCCCTTCCAGGCCCCACACCAGCTGGTCGCCATCGTGCCAGGCGACGGTGGTCGCCAGCGCGTCGATATCGCACTGCGCCGATTTGACCGGGGCCATGACCGAAGAGCCGGTGCCGTAGGTGGCTTTGACGCAGCCTGCCTCGCCGAGCGCGTGGCCGAACAGCGCGGCGTGGGAGTCGCCGATCATCGACATGATCGGAATACCGTCCGGAATGGCGGCCAGTCCTTTGGTATGGCCGAAGAGGCCGCTCGACGGTTTAATTTCCGGCAACGCCGCGCGCGGAATGCCGAACAGCGCCAGCATCTCGTCGTCCCACTCGCCGCGGTGCAGGTTCAGCAGCTGGGTGCGGGAGGCATTGGAGTAGTCGCAGCAGAAGGCTTCTCCAGCAGTCAGATTCCACAGCAGCCAGCTGTCGATGGTGCCGAGGCAAATCTCACCGCGTTCGGCGCGCAGGTGGCCATCGACAGTCGCATCCAGCAGCCAGCGCATTTTGGAGGCCGAGAACAGCGGGGCGATTGGCAGGCCGGTGGCACGCTTAATGTGCTGTTCCTGACGATCGTGACGCAGCGTGTCGCAGAACGCGGCGCTGCGGGTGCATTGCCAGGTAATGGCCGCGTTAATCGGTTCGCCGCTGTCGCGATACCAGCCAATGGCGGTTTCCCGCTGGTTGCTGATAGCCAGCGCGGCGACGTTTTCCGCGCCAACGTGGGCCACCGCGCTGGCGATCACCGTCAGTGAGGCGGTAACCAGCGCTTCGCCCGATTGCTCCACCCAGCCGTCGCGCGGCGTTTGGATCGCCAGCGGCTGCGAGAATTTGACGATAACTTTGCCCCGGCTATCCAGCACCACCGCTTTGGCGTTGGTGGTGCCTTCATCCAGGGCAATGATGAACTCTTTTGCTGTCGCCTGCATCGTGCTCTCCTCGGTCACTCGGTGTCCTGGAACCGCGAAGACGAGGAATATCTCCCACCGTCTCCTGCGTCTGTGCAGGCCATGTTGTGACATTTCATTATCATCTTTTTAATCACTGAATATATATTCGATAGTGATTATTTATTTGATACCTTAAGCCACAAACCCGGTGACGGGCTACCGGAAAAATCATCAATTGTGCTGGCAATCACATTTCGCCGATCGGCGAAAGCGGCGATAGGCGGCTGGAGTGGTTGATTAACTGATTGAATTTAAATGTATTAACAGAGCCAGCCCTGAAGCTAAAAAAGCACGTCAGGGCGACAGAGAGGCAACCAGCGCGGCAGGTTAGTCGCTAACCAGCATTCGGGCGGTAGGGTAATCGGTGATTAAAACATCAATGTAGCCGCCGGTGAGGGCCCCTTTGATGGCCGCGACTTTGTCGGTACCGCCGGCCAGCGCGACCACGTTCGGGCATTTTTTGACCTTCTCCAGCGCCATACCGATCACCGGATCTTCATCATCGCGTAACACCGGATGGCCGTTTTTGTCGTAGTAGTGCAGGCAGATATCACCCACCGCGCCGCGCGCCGCCAGCACCTGCAGCATATCTTCGTGATAGTAATTACCGGAGGTTTTCAGCAGTTGAGAGGGTTCGAGAATGCCGATGCCGACGATGGCGATATCCACTTCATCAAAGCGCGACACCACGTCAGCGACGTCTTTGCTGGCCAGCAGCCGGTTGCGCTCCTCCATGGATCCTTCGATGCTCTGTGACGGCAGCAGCCAGGCGTCGCAATTCAGGCGCTGGGCGAGGGTCTGGGTAAGAATCGTCGCCTGCACGTTACCGTTTGGCCCGACGCCGCCGAGCAGTTGGATCACGCCGCTGGCTTTCAGGTTTTGCGCATGAACTTCATCGACCATCGCGCGAATGGTTGAGCTCCACGAGGAGACGCCAATCAGATCTTTTGGCCGCAGCCGGGTTTCCAGATAGTGGGCGGCGGCGGAGCCAATCGCCCGCTTGATGGTATGATCGCTGGCCTCTTCCTCGGTATCCACCACCACCGCCTGCTTAAGGCCGTAGCGGTCCTCAAGCCCTTTTTCGAGCTTCAGAAAGATGTTGGACGGCTGAACGACGCTGATCTTGACGACGCCTTCTTTCTGGCAGCGGGTAATGGCGCGGGAGACAAATGACTGAGACAGCGAGAGAAGTTGGGCGATATCAGACTGCTTTCGTCCTTCCAGATAGTAAAGCGTGGCAATCTTAACCAATAGCCGTTGTTCATCCTGCTTAGCCATATTAATCCTCGAAAATCATTTATCGCCTTTCTTCAGGCGGTTAGCTGCAGCCATTATCGTAGTGACTTTTATCATACGCGAAAAAAAATCAGACTTAAGTGTGACAGGCGTCTAACTTTTGCCAATCCTCAAAATCGACTATGGACAAAAACAAAACAGCCAGGCCATAATCGAATAAAGAATCATTATTGAATATATATTCAAGGCGATTTCGAGTCAATGTGTTTATCCGGGCTTCGCCTGGAGCGGGAGGCAGAATGTTCCTGAGTAGGGCGCTGTGGCAGAAGGCTTACCACCCGGCATAGGGATATCTGGTTTTTTTAGTCCTTGCTGGAATAAATATTCCATGCTGAAAATAAATTCAGAGGTGTGAAATGAATCCCTACAGATATGATATTCAGACGCTGGAGCGTAAAGCCCGCGCGGTGCGGCGCCATATTGTGCGCTTAAACGCCAATAGTCCGGCCGGCGGCCACACCGGGGCTGACCTTTCGCAGGTCGAACTGTTAACCGCGCTCTATTTCCGCGTCCTTAACGTCGCGCCGGACCGGCTCGACGACCCGCAGCGCGATATCTACATCCAGTCGAAAGGCCACGCCGTGGGCTGCTACTACTGCGTCCTGGCGGAAGCCGGCTTCTTCCCGGTCGAGTGGCTGGAGACCTACCAGCATGCCAATTCCCATCTCCCCGGCCACCCGGTGCGGCAAAAAACGCCGGGCATCGAGCTCAACACCGGCGCGCTGGGCCACGGTTTGCCTGTTGCGGTGGGGCTGGCGCTGGCCGCGAAGAAAAGCAACAGCACCCGCCGCATTTTTTTGATCACCGGCGACGGCGAACTGGCGGAAGGCAGTAACTGGGAAGCCGCCCTGGCGGCTGCACATTACGGCCTGGATAATCTGGTCATTATTAATGATAAGAACAACCTCCAGCTGGCCGGGCCGACGCGCGAAATCATGAATACCGATCCGCTGGCCGATAAATGGCGCGCCTTCGGTATGGAAGTCAGCGAATGCCAGGGTAACGACATGGCCTCGGTGGTCTCGGTCATCGAGGGGTTGAAGCAGGAAGGTAAACCCAACGTTATTATTGCCAACACCACGAAAGGTGCCGGTATTTCCTTTATCCAGGGGCGCCCGGAGTGGCACCACCGGGTGCCGAAAGGCGAAGAAATTGCACTGGCACTGGAGGAACTGAAAGATGAGTAATGCAGAACACCTGGCTAACGTCATGGTCGAAGCCTTTATCGCCGCCGTGGAGCGCGGCGTCGATCTGGTGCCGGTGGTAGCCGACTCCACGTCAACGGCCAAAATCGCGCCGTTTATTAAACAGTTCCCCGGCCGGCTGGTGAACGTCGGCATCGCCGAGCAGAGCATGGTCGGCACCGCCGCCGGTCTGGCGCTGGGCGGAAAAGTGGCTGTGACCTGTAACGCCGCGCCGTTTCTTATCTCGCGGGCCAATGAGCAAATCAAAGTGGATGTCTGTTACAACAACACCAACGTCAAGCTGTTTGGCCTTAACGCCGGAGCCAGCTACGGCCCGCTGGCCAGCACCCACCATGCCATTGACGATCTGGCGGTGATGCGCGGCTTCGGCAATATCCAGATTTTCGCCCCGTCCTCGCCGCGCGAATGTCGGCAGATTATTGATTACGCCATCGGTTATCAGGGGCCGGTCTATATTCGCCTCGATGGCAAGGCGCTGCCGGAACTGCACGATGAAAGCTATCGCTTTGTACCGGGCGCGATCGTCACGCTGAGGGAAGGCGATGATATCGCGCTAGTGGCCACCGGCTCGACGGTGCATGAGATCGTCGATGCGGCGCAGATGCTGGCCGACGCGGGGATTCAGGCCAAAGTGGTGAGCGTGCCATCTCTTCGCCCCTGCGATACCGCCGCGCTGCTGGCGGCGCTGAAGCCGTGCAAAGCGGTGATTACGGTGGAGGAGCATAACGTCAACGGCGGGCTGGGCAGCCTGGTGGCGGAAGTATTGGCTGAGGCTGGGGTGGGTATCCCGCTCAAACGTCTGGGGATCCCGGATGGTGAGTATGCGGCGGCGGCAGATCGCGGCTGGCTGCGTAAACACCACGGTTTCGATGCCGCTTCCGTCGCGGAGCTGGCGCAGAAAATGCGCTGATTTTTCGCCGTCTAAAACCGATAACCCGTGCGGAATGCCGCGCGGGTTTTTTTACGGCGCGCAGAGCGTGATGATGTATTCCCCTGCCTGAATCCATTGCAGCCGATACTCCACGGTGGAGAGCCGAAGACGCAGATTTCCTTCCTTTATTGCAGCCAGCGTAAAATCGTTAAAACCGACGCCCGCCTGTACGTCGGGATGGCAGGCCTTAAACCCACTCTCTTTTGCCGAAAACGCCAGCGTCAGCGCCAGCGGGAAGGGCAGGCCGCTGCGCAGCAGCGCCGTTTTTTCCGCCGGGCTGATAATGCTGCTCTCCAGCTCCGCGGCCAGCTGTGGGGTAAACCGGCGCTCGATATCGACGCCCACCGGCCGATCGGCGATCACCGCCAGCGCGCGCTGGCCGCAATGACTTATGCTGCCGAACCAGGGCGTGGGCCACAGCGGCTGGCGCTGGTCGCCGATGGCGGGAAGCCGTTTCTCCCCCACCTCGCGCAGGGCGTATGCCGCGGCGATGCGTCCGGCCAGGTGCTCCGCCTGCCGCTTGCGGCCCCACCCGGTCAGGCTGGCGTGATAGGGCAGCCAGAACAGATCTTCAGGCTGGAAAGTCGCCGGGTCGAAGTCGATCTGCTGGATGGTATAGCCGGCCAGAGGCAAAACGGTGCGATGGTGGCGCATAGGGTAAGGTTACCGCGGTTGCCCCCGCCCTTTGTCCAGCAAGGGCGGGGGAGGGAGAACCCGCTATCAGAAGTGGGTGTTGACGCTCAGGTACCAGGTGCGGCCCGATTCATTGTAGGTCTCGGCGCCGGCGCCGTACATCGTGCCGGTGGCGCCCCCGGTGGTCTGGGCGTTGCCCGCGCGCCAGTGGCGCTTATCGAAGACGTTATCCACGCCGCCGGTCAGACTGACGTATTTGGTGACGTCCCAGGTCGCGCTCAGGCCGAGGATGCTGTAGGGGCTAACCTCGTTCTTCTCGCTGCCGGTGACCGGTTGACCCTTGTAGTTGTACTTCTTCGGCTCCTGCTTGCCGTACCAGGTGAAGGTCGACTGCAGCGAAACGTCATCGCGAACCTGCCAGCTCAGGGTGGAGTTCAGCGTGTATTCCGGGATAATCGACAGACGATCGCCGGTCTTTTTGTTCTTACTCTGCAGCATATAGGTGATGTTGTTGGTCCAGTTGACGGTCTCGCTCACCGGAACGTTCAACGTCCCCTCCAGACCTTCCACCACCGCTTTCGGCACGTTTTCCCACTGGTAGAGATCGGTACCTTTATTGTTTTGATAGACCGGAGCATAGCCCGCTTCAATCTTGTTGCGGTAGTCGTTGCGGAACCAGGTGACGCCCGCCAGCCAGCCGTCGCGTTTAAACTCGAGGCCAATCTCTTTGTTGATGCTGGTCTCGGCTTTTAAGTCGTCGTTACCCTGCAGATAGCAGCCGTCTTTACTGGCATAGCAGCCCTGGCCTTTACTGTAGAGAATGTAGTTCGGGTTGGTCTGATACAGGCTCGGCGCTTTATAGGCGCGAGCGATACCCATCTTCAGCGTGAAGTCGTCCCACAGCCCCTGCGACAGGTTGAGGGACGGGCTCCAGTTATTGCCGACAATGCTGTGATGATCGAAACGCAGCGCCGGAGTCAGCATGGTGGTGTCGGTCAGCTCCATGTTGTTCTCGGCGAACAGCGAGAAGATTTCCGCCTGCGAGTACGGGCTGCGGCCGGTGCTGTCGTAACCCGGAATTTCGCCTCCCGACAGCGCCTGGGTGTTGGACGCGTTATCCTTCATCCGCTGTTGATTCCACTCGCTGCCCAGCGTCAGGTTCTGATTAACCAGGTAGTCGAACGGGATACTGACTTCACTGTGCAGCATCACATCTGACAGATCGATATCCGAGAACTGATTACTGTTAAAGATCCCCTCGGTGCCCCCGGCCAGGCCTTCGCCTTTGCGCGAGTTGCGGGTGCGCTCGTACTGCGCCCAGTTGCTGGTGGTCACCCCGTTGTCCCGGGCGCCGTTCCAGGTGACCGAGTAGGTGTTGCGGTACAGCCGGTTGGTCTCTTTACCGTAGTTCTCTTTTACCAGGTCGTTGGTGTTGGTGTTCTGGGTGTCGCCAGCGTAGAGGTTGCCCTGGCGGCTGTAGCCGGCCTCAAACTCCAGCGACTGCATCGGAGCGAATTCCCAGCGCACCAGACCATCGATGTTTTTGTTTTTCACCCCTTCGCGCCCGGCCGGCAGGGTGTCGGCATAGATCCCGGTACGTTCGGACTGATGGCCCTGGTTGATATCCCAGGCGTCGGCCTGCGTTTTGTCGAGGTTACCGAACAGGCGGAAGCTAAAATCGCCGCCCAGCGGGCCGCTGAGGCTGAAGTTAGTGCGTTTGGTGGAGCCTTCATCCTTGTGCTCCGGGGCGTTCATATAGGTGTTCCATGAGCCGTGCCACTCATCGCCGGTTTTTTTGGTGATGATATTCACCACGCCGCCGGCGGCGCCGTTGCCGTAGCGGGCGGCGGCCGGGCCGCGAATCACTTCGATACGTTCGATCATCTCCGGCGGCACCCAGCTGGTATCGCCGCGGGTGTCGCGCTCGCCGCGCCAGCCAAGGCGCACGGAGTTGCGGCTGGTGACCGGCTTGCCGTCGATCAGGATCAGGGTATTTTCCGGGCCCATGCCGCGGATATCAATCTGGCGGTTGTTGCCGCGCTGGCCGCTGGTGGAGTTGCCGGTCAGGTTGACTCCCGGCATGGTGCGAATGATCTCCGAGACGTCGCGCGCCGGGGGGCGTTTGCGGATCTCATCGGCGGTGATGGTGGAGACGCCCGGCGCCTGCAGGTTCTGCTCGGCGGCGGTGACCACCATGGTCTCTTCAGCGGCGCTGTTTTTATCGTCGGTGGCGGTTTCCGCTGCGCTTAACGGAAAAGCAACCCCGTAAATTCCCAGATTGACCAGCAAGGCCAGGGATTTGATCCTGTTATTCATTGTTATTCCTGCTTTTTGTCGCCACGTTCCCCAAACGCCCCTTCCCACCGGGAGGGGAGGCGGCATAAATGTTGCCAAAAGCGGGCAAAGGCACTCCGTCGCTGGCTGAATAAGCCCGATTTGACATGTTCTGATGAAAGACGCGCTTCCCACGGCGCGCTAATACGCTATTGCAAATGCAAATAGTTATCAATAATATTATCAATAAATAATGACAATTAATTAAAAAAGTCACGCTATACATAGGGTTAATGACAGAATGTTAAGGACAGGAAGCGAGGAGTGGTGGCAAACCCTGCGGGGGCCGCAGTGCCGCGCAGTGGATGGCGCCATCGAGGTAACGTTCTGGTGGCGGGACCCGGCGGGGGATGAAACCTGCTCTCCCCATCGTCGGGTATGGCTCTATATCACCGGCGTGACCGACCACCATCAGAATGCGCGTCCGCAATCGCTGCAACGTCTCCCCGGGACCGACGCCTGGTTCTGGCGCACTACGCTGTCGCCGACCTGGCGCGGCAGCTACTGTTTTATTCCCTCCGACCGTGACGATGATTTTTCCCCTGAGGTGTTCAGCGCTGATGCGCCCGACCGCGCGCTGCTACGCGAAGGCTGGCGCAAACTGCTGCCGCGGGCGATAGCCGATCCGCTGAACCCGCACAGCTGGCGGGGCGGACGCGGCCATGGCGTGTCCGCCCTGGAGATGCCGCAGGCCCCCGCGCAGCCCGGCTGGGACCCGCTTAATGAGGCGCATCCTGCCGCCCGTTGCCTTGAGTGGCGCAGCGCGCGTCTGGGCAACCATCGCCGGGTCTGGATCTACACCACCGGCGAGGCTGTCGACCCGCAAACGCGGCCGCTGGCGATCCTGCTCGACGGCCAGTTCTGGGCCGAGAGCATGCCGGTGTGGTCGCCGCTGGCCGCCCTGACCCGCGAGGGGAGACTGCCGCCGGCGGTCTACCTGCTGATCGACGCGATCGACAACCAGCGCCGCGGGGTTGAGCTGCCCTGTCACCGCGATTTCTGGCTGGCGGTGCAGGAGGAGCTCCTGCCGCTGGTCCACGGCTATGCCCCGTTCAGCGACCGCCCGGATCGGACGGTGGTGGCCGGGCAAAGCTTCGGCGGTCTGGCGGCGATGTTCGCCGCTCTCAACTGGCCGCAGCGCTTTGGCTGCGTGCTCAGCCAGTCAGGCTCCTACTGGTGGCCGCACCGTGATGGCCGCGGGACGGGCTTTATCGGCGAACAGCTTCGCCAGGGTGAGGTGTCCGCGGCCGGGCTGCGCGTCTGGCTGGAAGCGGGCCAACGCGAACCGATCATTTTTCGCGCGAACCAGGCGCTACTGGCGCAACTCACCACAACACAGCAGACGATTTTCTGGCGTCAGGTTGACGGCGGGCATGATGCGCTTTGCTGGCGCGGCGGGCTGACGGCAGGGCTTATCCAGCTCTGGCAGCCTCTGCTGTCGCACCCTTAGCATCGCGTTTTACGACAGGAGTTTGATATGCAATTCAGTAACCCCTTCGACAATCCGCAAGGGCAGTTTTACATTCTGCGCAATGATCAACAGCAGTACAGCCTGTGGCCGGCGCACTGCGACCTGCCTGCCGGCTGGACGGTGGCGTGCCCCCCGCAGTCGGCCGAGGCCTGCAACGCCTGGCTGGCGGCCAACTGGTCAACCCTGACCCCCGCCCATCATGCGTCATAAGGAGCTGACAATGACCACTCGTTTACCGTTGGTTGCCGCGCAGCCGGGGATCTGGATGGCCGAGCGCCTCTCCACTCTGCCAGGCGCCTGGAGCGTGGCCCACTATGTTGAACTGCGCGGCGCCCTCGACCCGACGCTGCTGGGAAAAGCGATTGTCGCCGGTCTGCAGCAGGCGGACACCCTCAGCCTGCGCTTTGAGGAAGAGGAGGGGGAAGTCTGGCAGTGGCTGGCGGCCGACCGCACCTTTGCCGAACCGTCGATCATTGACCTGCGTACGGCGCCGGATCCGCATCGCGCCGCCACGGAGCGGATGCAGGCGGACCTGGCGCAGGATCTGCGTGTCGACGGCGGCAACCCGCTGGTGTGCCATCAGCTGCTGCGCGTCGGCGACGACCGCTGGTACTGGTATCAGCGATATCACCACTTGCTGGTGGATGGCTTCAGCTTCCCGGCGATAACCCGGCAGATCGCCGCCATTTACCGCGCCTGGCAGCGGGGGGAAGCCACTCCTGAGTCGCCTTTCACCCCCTTCGCCGAGGTGGTGGACGAGTACCAGCGCTACGCCGGCAGCGAGGCCTGGCAGCGGGATAAAGCTTTCTGGCAGGCCCAGCGCCAGGCGTTACCGGCGCCTGCCTCACTCTCTGCCGCGCCGCTGGGCGGGCGCGCCGCCGGGAGCGATATCTGGCGGATGAAGCTGGAGATGAACGCCGACGCCTTCCGCCGCCTGGCCAGCCATGCGCCGCAGTGTCAGCCCGCTGACCTGGCGCTGGCGCTCACCACGCTGTGGCTGGGCCGCCTGTGCAACCGGATGGACTACGCGGCGGGCTTTATCTTTATGCGTCGGATGGGTTCAGCCGCGCTGACCTCGACAGGGCCGGTGCTCAATGTCCTGCCTCTGGCGGTGCATATTGACGCCCGGGAGACGCTGGCGGACCTGGCGATGCGCCTCGCCGCTCAGCTGAAAAAGATGCGCCGCCATCAGCGCTATGACGCCGAGCAGATCGTCCGCGACAGCGGCAAAGCGGCAGGGGACGAACCGCTGTTCGGCCCGGTGCTGAACGTCAAAGTCTTTGATTACCAGCTGGATATCGATGGTGTGCAGGCAGTGACCCACACCCTCGCCACCGGCCCGGTCAACGATCTCGAGCTGGCGCTGTTCCCGGATGAGACCGGCGGGCTGTCGCTGGAGATCCTCGCCAACAAGGCCCGGTACGACGAAGCCGAGCTCCGTCGCCACATGGCGCGACTGACCGCGCTGCTGGCGCAGTTCGCCGCCGATCCGACGCTGCGCTGCGGCGAAGCAGAGATGCTCTCCGCCGACGAGCTGGCCCGGCTGGCGGCGGTCAACGATACCGCTGTGCCGCTGCCTGCCACCACCCTCAGCGCGCTGGTGGCCGACCAGGCGCGGAAGACCCCGGATGCGCCGGCGCTGGCGGACGCCCGCTGGCAGTTCAGCTATCGCGAGATGCGTCAGCAGGTGGTGGCGCTCGCGCAGCTGCTGCGTCAGCGCGGCGTGAAGCCTGGGGACAGCGTGGCGGTGGCCCTGCCGCGCTCGGTGTTCCTGACCCTGGCGCTGCACGGCATTGTCGAAGCGGGGGCCGCCTGGCTGCCGCTGGACACCGGCTACCCGGACGACCGCCTGCGGATGATGCTGGAAGACGCCCGGCCGTCGCTGCTGATCGCCACGGAGGATCAACTGGCCCGCTTCAGCGATATTCCGGGGCTGGAAAGCCTCTGCTACCAGCAGCCGCTGGCCGCCGGGGATGACGCGCCGCTGGCGCTGTCAAAACCAGACCATACCGCCTACATCATCTTTACCTCCGGCTCCACCGGGCGGCCGAAAGGGGTGATGGTCGGCCAGACCGCCATCGTCAACCGCCTGCTGTGGATGCAGGATCGCTATCCGTTATCTGCCGACGACGTGGTGGCGCAGAAAACGCCGTGCAGTTTCGACGTGTCGGTGTGGGAATTCTGGTGGCCGTTTATCGCCGGCGCGCAGCTGGTGATGGCCGAGCCGGAGGCGCACCGCGACCCGCAGGCGATGCAGCAGTTCTTCGCCCGCTACGGCGTGACCACCACCCACTTTGTGCCGTCGATGCTGGCGGCGTTTGTCGCCTCGCTGGATGCCGACAGCGTCGCTGCCTGCCGCACGCTGCGGCGGGTATTCTGCAGCGGCGAAGCGCTGCCGACGGAATTGTGCCGCGAGTGGGAGCGCTTGACCGGCGCGCCGCTGCATAACCTGTACGGCCCGACGGAGGCGGCGGTGGACGTCAGCTGGTATCCGGCCTGCGGCCCTGAGCTGGCGGCCGTGACCGGCAGCAGCGTGCCGATTGGCTGGCCGGTGTGGAACACCGGGCTGCGCATTCTCGATGCCGCGATGCGCCCGGTACCGCCGGGGGTGGCGGGGGATCTTTATCTCACCGGCATCCAGCTGGCGCAGGGCTATCTGGGGCGCCCGGATCTCACCGCCAGCCGCTTTATCGCCGACCCGTTTGCCCCCGGCGAGCGGATGTATCGCACCGGCGACGTGGCGCGCTGGCTGGCGAACGGCGCGGTGGAGTACCTTGGCCGCAGCGACGATCAGCTGAAGATCCGCGGGCAGCGCATCGAGCTTGGCGAGATTGATCGGGTGATGTCGGCCCTGCCGGACGTGGGGCAGGCGGTGAGTCACGCCTGCGTCTTCAACCAGGCGGCGGCGACCGGCGGCGATGCCCGACAGCTGGTGGGCTATCTGGTCTCTGACTCCGGCCTGCCGCTGGATACCGCGGCGCTGAAAGCGCGGCTGGCGGAACAGCTGCCGCCGCATATGGTGCCGGTGGTGCTGATGCAGCTCGCTGAGCTGCCGCTGAGCGCCAACGGCAAACTGGACCGCAAAGCGCTGCCGCTGCCGACCCTCGGCGGCGAGCGCAGCGGTCGGCCGCCGGAGCCCGGCATGGAAACTCTTGTCGCCGCCGTCTTCAGCCAGCTGCTGGGCTGCGAGGTGAACGATATCGACGCCGATTTCTTCGCCCTTGGCGGTCATTCGCTACTGGCGATGCGCCTGGCGGCACAGCTCAGCCGCCAGCTGGCGCGGCAGGTGACCCCGGGGCAGGTGATGGTGGCCTCGACGGTGGGCAAACTGAGCGCGCTGCTGGCCGCCGATCTCAGCGATGAGCAGGCCCGGCGCCTGGGGCTGGATACGCTTCTGCCGCTGCGCGAGAGCGACGGTCCGACGCTGTTCTGCTTCCATCCGGCCTCCGGCTTCGCCTGGCAGTTCAGCGTGCTGGCGCGCTATCTCAGCCCGCGCTGGTCAATTACCGGTATTCAGTCGCCGCGCCCGCAGGGGCCGATGGCCAGCGCCGCCAGCCTCGACGAGGTCTGCGAGCATCATCTGCAAACGCTGTTGGCGCAGCAGCCGCACGGCCCTTATTACCTGTTCGGGTATTCGTTGGGCGGCACCTTAGCCCAGGGGATTGCCGCCCGCTTGCGCCAGCGCGGCGAAGCGGTGGCCTTCCTCGGCCTGCTGGATACCTGGCCGCCGGAGACGCAAAACTGGGCGGAGAAAGAGGCCAACGGGCTGGATCCCGAGGTACTGGCGGAGATCGACCGCGAGCGCGAAGCGTTCCTCGCCGCCCAGCAGGGGCAAGCCTCCGGCGAGCTGTTCAGCGCCATCGAAGGCAACTATGCCGATGCGGTGCGGCTGTTAACCACCGCGCATAGCGCGAAGTTTGACGGCAAGGCGACGCTGTTCGTGGCGGAGAAGACGCGGCAGGAGGGGATGGATCCGCAGGTCGTATGGGGCCCGTGGGTGGGGGAACTGGAGGTGTTCAGCCAGAACTGCGCCCACGTCGATATCATCTCCCCGCAGGCCTTTGAGGCCATCGGTCCGGTGGTCAGGGAGATTCTGGGGTAACGGTTGAGTTCGGGCTACAGCAGGTAGCCCGGCTCAGCGTAGCGCAAGCCGGGGAAAGAGGAGATTACCGGCGGCCCAGCGGGACCACCAGCGGCGTATGCGCCACCGGATCTTCAATGATCGTGCAGCGCAGACCGTAAATCCGTTCAATCAGATCGGCGGTGACGATCTCCTTCGGCGCCCCCTCGGCGACGATCCTGCCGTCGCGCAGGGCGATCAGGTGGGTGGCGTAGCGGCAGGCCTGGTTAAGATCGTGCAGCACCGCCGCCAGGGTATAGCCCTTCTCGCGATTCAGCTCACTCAACAGTTCCAGCAGGTCGATCTGATGGCTGATGTCCAGCCAGGTGGTCGGCTCATCCAGCAGCATAATCGCCGTTTCCTGGGCCAGCACCATCGCAATCCACGCCCGCTGCCGCTGGCCGCCGGAAAGCGTGTCGACGCTCTGCAGCGCCAGATCGCTGATCCCGGTCGCTCGCATCGCCTTGTTCACCGCCTCTTCATCTTCTTTGCGCCAGCGGGTAAACAGCGGCTGGTGCGGATAGCGCCCGCGGGCCACCAGCTCCTGCACCGTGATATCGCCAGGGGTGGTGGCATTCTGCGCCAGCAGCCCGATGCGGCGAGCAACCTCTTTACTGGCGTACTGCTGGATCTGCGCGCCGTCGAGCCAGACGTGGCCGCTGGCGGGCGTCATCAGGCGACTGAGGGTGCGCAATAGCGTCGACTTGCCGCAGCCGTTGGGGCCGATAATGGCGGTGAAGTGACCGTCAGGGATGGTCACGTTCAGCGACTCGGCGATGGTCTTGTTCCCGTAGGCCAGGGTTAACTGCTCGCCGCGCAAACGGGAGGGGACAGCACTCATTTTTTGCGGGACTCCTGAATCAACAATGCAATAAGGTAAATACCGCCGAGGCTGACGGTTAACACGCCAACCGGCAGCTGCCACGGCATAAACAGCCGTTGGGCGCCGTAATCGGCCAGCGCCAGCAGCAGCGCGCCGCACAGGGCCGACTGGGTCAGTCCCCAGCGGGCCGTGCCGCTCAGGCGGCGGGCGATATGCGGCGCCACCAGCGCGATAAATGAGATCGGCCCGGCCAGCGCCGTCGAGGCGGCGGTGAGCACCACCGCCACCAGCATCAGCAGCAGGCGCGAACGCTCGACCTGCACCCCCAGCGCGCAGGCGGTATCGTCGCCCATCTCCAGCAGCCGCATCCGGCGAACCAGCAGGGCGCTGCCCACCAGCATCAACAGGATCAGCGGCGCCGACGGCCAGGTTTTACCCCAGGTCAGGCCGTTAAGCGATCCGGCGTTCCACAGGCCCGCAGAAAGGGCGGTCTCCAGCGAGGCGCGCAGCAGCAGCCAGGTGTTGAATGCCACCAGCATGGCGCGCACGCCGATGCCGATAATGATCAGGCGGAAGGTTTCGATCCCGTTGCGCCAGGCCAGCAGCCAGACCACCAGCGAGGTCAGCACCCCGCCGGCCATCGCCGCCAGGGCGATCGCCGTCAGGTTCTGGCCGAAGAGGACCATTGCCACCAGCACGCCGCTCCAGGCGCCGGTGTTAAAGCCCATCACGTCCGGGCTGCCGAGCGGGTTACGGGTCAGCGACTGGAAAATGGCGCCGCTGACGCCGAGCGCGGCGCCGATGAGCAGCGCCATTAACACCCGCGGCAGCCGCCATTCGTTCACCACCATCGCGACGTTGCGCGGCGCATCGCCGAACAGCGCCGAGAACACCTGGTCAATCGTCAGGGGCACCGGGCCTTGCGCCAGCCCGAGCAGGGAAATCAGCAGGCTGGCGGCCATTAGCAGCAGACAGCTGGCTATCAGGCGGCGGGACGGGGCAATCACAGGCCACCTCCCCGCGGCTGGCGGCGCACCAGCCAGATCAGCACCGGCGCGCCGAGAAAGGCGCACACCACCGATACCCGCAGTTCGCCGGGCACCAGCAGGCGGCCAATCACGTCGGCAAACAGCAGCAGGGCCGGGGTGGCGAGCAGGGTGACCGGCAGCGACCAGCGATGATCGGCCCCCACCAGCCAGCGCGCCATATGCGGCATCATCAGGCCGATAAAGGCGATGGGGCCGACGACGGCGGTGGCGCTGCCGCACAGGACGGTGATGACGATCAGGCCGATCAGCTGGGTGCGGGCGACGCGGCTGCCGAGGGCGGTGGCGGTATCGTTGCCCAGGCTCAGGCTGTTCAGCGCCCGGCTCAGCAGCAGAGCGGCGATCCCCGCCACCACTACCGGCAGCAGGACAATTTTCAGCGTTTGCAGGGTGCGGATATCCAGCGAACCGGCCTGCCAGAAGCGTAGCTGATCGTAGACGTCCGGGTTGAGCAGGGCGATGCCGTTGGACAGCCCCTCGAGTACCGCCGCAAGGGCGACCCCGGCGAGAGTGAGGCGCACCGGGCTCAGCTGACCGCCGCCCTGGCTGCCGGTAAAGGCTACCAGCAGCGAGGCGCAGAGCGCGCCGCAGAATGCCAGCAGCAGCTGCTCCTGCGGGGAAGTGATCCCAAACAGCGCCGCGCCGAGGACGATGGCGAAGCTGGCGCCGGAGTTGACCCCCAGCAGGCCGGGGTCGGCCAGCGGGTTGCGGGTGAGCGTCTGCATCAGCGCGCCGGCGAGGCCGAGGGCGACGCCGGCCAGCAGACCGGCCAGAGTGCGCGGCAGGCGCGCGTCCAGCACGATAGTGCAATCAGCGCTTTGACAGGTTCCGCTGAAGGCGGTGAATACCGTGCCGATCGGCAACGATTTGGCGCCGATGGTCAGGCTAAGCGCGGCGGCTAAGGCGAGTAATAGCAACAATCCGGGCACGGCGACAGAGCGTACCGCGGTCGTAGAAAACGACATAACTGACATCCCTGATATGATAATGATAGTAATTATCGTTATCGATTTTATTCAGCTATGGTAGCATGACCCACAGTAAAAAGGGTATTAAAAATAACGACAAGGCGCTGTAATGAACCGACAATCCTGGCTGCTCAATCTCAGCCTGCTGAAAACTCACCCGGCGTTTCGCGCCGTTTTTATCGCTCGCTTTATCTCTATTCTGTCGCTTGGCCTGCTGGGCGTGGCCATTCCGGTGCAGATCCAGATGATGACCCATTCGACCTGGCAGGTCGGGCTGTCGGTGACGCTGACCGGGGCGTCGATGTTTGTTGGTCTGATGGTGGGGGGCGTGCTGGCTGACCGCTATAAACGTAAACGCCTGATCCTGCTGGCGCGCGGCACCTGCGGCGTGGGCTTTGTCGGCCTGTGTCTGAACGCCCTGCTGCCGGAGCCGTCGCTGGCGGCGATCTACCTGCTGGGGATCTGGGACGGGTTCTTCGCCTCGTTGGGGGTGACCGCGCTGCTGGCGGCGACCCCGGCGCTGGTGGGACGGGAAAACCTGATGCAGGCCGGGGCCATCACTATGTTGACGGTGCGCCTGGGCTCGGTGATTTCGCCGATGATCGGCGGCCTGCTGCTGGCCACCGGCGGCGTGGCCTGGAACTTTGGCCTGGCGGCGGCGGGGACCTTTATCACCACCTTAACCCTGCTGCGTCTGCCGCAGCTGCCGCCGCCTCCGCAGCCGCGCGAGCATCCGCTGCGCTCCCTGCTGGCGGGGCTGACCTTCCTCTGCCGGAGCCCGCTTATCGGCGGGATTGCGCTGCTTGGCGGTCTGCTGACCATGGCCAGCGCGGTGCGGGTGCTCTATCCGGCGCTGGCCGGTAGCTGGCAGATGTCGGCCGGACAGATTGGCCTGCTGTACGCCGCTATTCCGCTCGGTGCGGCGCTGGGGGCGTTGACCAGCGGCCAGCTGGCCCAGACGGTGCGGCCGGGCGCGCTGATGCTGGCGACGACGGTGGGATCGTTTGTCGCCATTGCGCTGTTCAGCCTGATGCCGCACTGGGCATTGGGCGCGCTGTGCCTGGCGCTGTTTGGCTGGCTGAGCGCTATTAGCTCGCTGCTGCAGTACACCCTGATTCAGACCCAGACGCCGGAACATATGCTCGGGCGGATTAACGGTCTGTGGACCGCGCAAAACGTCACCGGCGACGCCATCGGCGCGGCGCTGCTCGGCGGCTTAGGGGCGGTAATGACGCCGGCGGCATCCGCCAGCGCCAGCGGCTGGGCGCTGGCGCTTGTCGGTGTGCTGCTGGTTGGGCTGCTACGCGAGCTGCGCCGTTTCCAGCGCCCGGAAATTGTCAACGAAAGTTAAGTCGGGTGCGATTGCCCGGTGGCGGCTGCGCCTTACCGGGTCTGGGGTACGGCAGGCAGGTGCAAGCTCAGTAGGCCGGGCAAGCGCCGCGCCGCCCGGCAAGGTGTGCAGGCCGGGTTCCCGGCCTGATGCCCGGTGGCGGCTGCGCCTTACCGGGCCTGGGGTACGGCAGGCCGGTGCAAGCTCAGTAGGCCGGGCAAGCGCCGCGCCGCCCGGCAAGGTGTGCAGGCCGCGTTCCCGTCCTGATGGCGCAGCCCGCGTTAGCCGAACAGGCTGGAGAGACGCTGGAGCACCAGCAGAGCGCTGTAGTAGTCAAGGCGGAAGGTCTCGGTGCCCAGCGGGTAGACGCGTTTGCCTGCGACCGCCGGGAGATGCGCCAGCAGCGGGTTGGCGTAGATGGCATCCGCATCTTTCTGGTCGCCGGCGAACAGGAACAGGCTCTGGCCGTTCAGACCGGCCGCGAGGTTCTCCCCGCCCAGCTGCACGATATCGTGGCGTTTACCCTGGCTATGGCTGGCGGGCAGGCCGCCCGGCAGCGTCGCCAGGCTAAAGCCCAGCTGTTGAAGCATCTGCCCCTGAGCCGATTCCGGCGTCCAGATATTGGCGCTGTGCGCGGCGGCGGTATAGACCAGGGCGGTCACCGGCTGCGGCGGCAGTTTCATTTTTTCTTTTAACGAAACGAGCTGTTTATTGAAGTCGGCAATGCGCGCGCTGGCCTGTTGTTCATGACCGGTGATCTGCCCCAGCTGGGTGAGCAGGGTTTGCCAGCTTTTATCGTCATAGTTGATGACCAGCGTCGGGGCGATGGTTTTAAGCTGATCGTACAGCGGCAGGGCGGAGTCGCCGCCGGTCGCGCTCACCAGGATCAGATCCGGCATCTGGGCGGCCACCGCTTCGGCGCTTGGTTCGCCGATGTACAGCCGCGCCAGCTTGCGGGCTTTGGCAACCTCGCTCCACTGGCGCAGAAAGCCCTGGCTATCGGCGACGCGGTTGTTCGGCGTGGTCGCGCCGCTGGCGACCACCGGAGCGTCAATCGCCAGCAGCGAACCGGTAAGCGTCACGCTGGTGGAGACAATGCGCAGCGGCTGACTCGGCAGGGTATGCGTCCCGTAGCTGTCGGTGACCTGGCGCGGCCAGTCCGCCGCCTGGGCTGAGGTAATTCCTAAAAGCAACAGCATGCCGGTCAGCGCACCGCGGCGGCAGAAAGAAAAGAAGTTCACGTCATCGCATCCTGATTTGAAAGGTGATAAATGCGTCTCATTTTCAACTTTGTGTCAGCAGGATGCAAGCCAAAGTGGCGGCGCCATGACGTAACGCGGTTGACATGGCGGGCAATACCTTTTAGGTTAGCCAACCAAAATATAAATGATAATTATTCTTAATATCTTTATCGTTTTTGGAGGATGATATGGAAACGTCACTGGCTGAGGATGTAAAGAAACCGACCCGGACCCTGTCGCCGGACAGCTTCTTCTTTATGTCGCCGTACCGCAGTTTTACCACTTCAGGCTGCTTCCGTCGCTTCTCACAGCCCGCCGTTGGCGGCGATGCGCTGAACGGCGAGTTCCAGCAGCAGATGGCGGCCGCCTTTGCCGAGGCCCGGGCGGCGGGGATCCGCAAGCCGGTGATGGTCGGGGCTATCCCGTTCGACACCTGTCAGCATTCCGAGCTCTATATCCCCGAGCGCTGGGAAGCGTTCTCTCGCCCGGAAAAGCAGCGTTCCGCCCGCTATGCCGCGCCGCTGGAGGCGATGGAGGTGGTGGAGCGTCGGGAGATCCCGGAGCAGGACGTGTTTTTAGCCATGGTGGAACGCGCCGCCGCGCTGACCGCCACCCCGGAAGTCGACAAAGTGGTGCTATCAAGGCTTATCGATATTACCACCCGCGACCGCGTCGACAGCGGCGCGCTGATGGAGCGACTGATCGCCCAGAACCCCGCCAGCTTTAACTTCCACGTGCCGCTCTCCGACGGCGGCGTGCTGCTGGGCGCCAGCCCGGAGCTGCTGCTGCGTAAAGAAGGACAGCACTTCAGCTCTCTGCCGCTGGCCGGCTCCGCCCGTCGCCAGCCGGACGATGTGCTGGATCGGGAAGCAGGCAACAGGCTGTTGGCCTCCGGCAAAGATCGCCACGAGCACGAGCTGGTGACCCAGGCGATGAAGAGCGTGCTGGGCCCGCGCAGCAGTCAGCTGTCGCTACCGGAGTCGCCGCAGCTGATTACCACCCCGACGCTCTGGCATCTGGCGACGCCGATCGCAGGCACCGCGCTGGCGGAAGAAAACGCCATGTCGCTGGCCTGTCTGCTGCACCCGACGCCGGCGCTGAGCGGTTTCCCGCATCAGGCGGCGAAGCGCCTGATTGCTGAACTGGAACCCTTCGATCGCCAGCTGTTCGGCGGCATCGTCGGCTGGTGCGATGACGAAGGCAACGGCGAGTGGGTGGTGACTATCCGCTGCGCGCGTCTGCAGCAGCGTACGCTGCGCCTGTTTGCCGGCGCGGGCATTGTTCCGGCCTCCTCGCCGCTGGGCGAATGGCGCGAAACCGGCGTCAAACTGACCACCATGCTTAACGTATTTGGCTTGAACTAAGAGGCAAGGATGATTGCATTTACCCGTTGGCCGGAAGAGTTTGCGGCCCGCTATCGTCAAAAAGGCTACTGGCAGGATCTGCCGTTAACCAATCTGATCACCCGTCACGCGGACAATGACGCCGTGGCGATTATCGATGGCGAGCGGCAGATTAGCTACCGCCAGTTTAACCAGCTGGTGGACAACCTCGCCTGCTCGCTGCAGCGCCAGGGACTGAAGCGCGGGGAGACCGCGCTGGTGCAGTTGGGCAATGTCGCCGAGTTTTACATGACCTTCTTTGCGCTGCTGCGCATCGGCGTCGCGCCAGTGAACGCTTTGTTCAGCCACCAGCGCAGCGAACTTAACGCCTACGCCGCGCAGATTAAACCGGCGCTGCTGATTGCCGATCGCGAGCACGCTCTGTTTGCTGACGATAGCTTTCTCCACGCGTTTATCGCGGAACATCCTTCCCTGCGCGTCGCACTGTTGCGTAACGACGGCGGCGAGCGCGATCTGGCGACGGAGATTAACCGCCCGGCGGATAACTTTATCGCCAATCCAACCCCTGCCGACGAAGTGGCCTTTTTCCAGCTCTCCGGCGGCAGCACCGGGACGCCGAAGCTTATCCCACGCACCCATAACGATTACGACTACAGTATCCGCCGCAGCAACGAGATCTGTGGGATTAACGCTGAAACGCGCTACCTCAACGCGCTGCCGGCGGCGCATAACTATGCGATGAGTTCCCCGGGTTCGCTCGGCGTCTTCCTCGCCGGCGGGCGGGTGATCCTCGCCGCTGACCCGAGCGCCACGCTCTGTTTCCCGCTGATCGAAAAACATCAGATCAACGTTGCCTCGCTGGTGCCGCCGGCAGTCAGCCTGTGGCTGCAGGCGATTCACGAATGGGGCAGCAACGCCCAGCTGCAATCGCTGCAGCTGCTGCAGGTCGGCGGCGCGCGCCTGTCAGCGACGCTCGCCGCGCGCATTCCGGCGGAAATCGGCTGTCAGCTGCAGCAGGTGTTCGGCATGGCGGAAGGGCTGGTGAATTACACCCGCCTCAACGATAGCCCGGAGCGGATTATCAACACCCAGGGTTGCCCGATGTGTCCGGACGACGAAGTGTGGGTGGCGGACGCCGACGGCAACCCGCTGCCGCGCGGCGAAGTTGGCCGTCTGATGACCCGCGGTCCTTATACCTTCCGCGGCTATTACAACAGTCCGCAACATAACGCTGAAGCCTTTGATGCCGATGGATTTTACTGCTCCGGTGATCTGATTTCGATCGATGAAGATGGCTATATCACCGTCCAGGGCCGGGAAAAAGATCAGATCAACCGCGGCGGCGAGAAGATCGCCGCTGAAGAGATCGAAAACCTGCTGCTGCGCCATGAGGCGGTGATCCACGCCGCGCTGGTCAGCATCGAAGACAATCTGCTGGGCGAGAAAAGCTGCGCTTATCTGGTGGTGACCTCGCCGCTGCGCGCCGTCGCCGTGCGCCGCTTCCTGCGCGAGCAGGGGGTGGCGGAATTTAAACTGCCGGACCGCGTGGAGTGCGTTGCCGCGCTGCCGCTGACGCCGGTGGGCAAAGTCGATAAAAAACAATTACGTCAGTGGCTGGCCGAAGGCAAGCTGGGCTGAAGGAGAACAGAGAATGGCAATCCCTAAATTACAGGCATATGCGCTGCCGGAAGCCAGCGATATCCCGGCGAACAAGGTCAACTGGGCCTTTGAGCCGTCGCGCGCCGCGCTGCTGATCCACGACATGCAGGAGTATTTCCTCAACTTCTGGGGCGAAAACAGCGCGATGATGGAGAAAGTGGTGGCTAATATCGCCGCCCTGCGCGACTTCTGCAAACAGAACGGCATTCCGGTGTACTACACCGCCCAGCCGAAAGAGCAGAGCGATGAAGACCGCGCCCTGCTGAATGATATGTGGGGGCCGGGTCTGACCCGCTCGCCGGAGCAGCAGCAGGTGATTGCCGCGCTGGCGCCGGATGAAGACGATACCGTGCTGGTGAAATGGCGCTACAGCGCGTTTCATCGCTCGCCGCTGGAGGAGATGCTGAAAGAGACCGGCCGCGATCAGCTGATCATCACCGGCGTTTACGCCCATATCGGCTGCATGACCACCGCCACCGATGCTTTCATGCGCGATATCAAACCGTTCTTTGTCGCCGACGCGCTGGCAGATTTCAGCCGTGAAGAGCACCTGATGGCGCTGAAATACGTCGCCGGCCGCTCCGGACGGGTGGTGATGACCGAAGAGCTGCTACCGATCCCAGTCTCCAAAGCGGCGCTGCGCGCGCTGATCCTGCCGCTGCTCGACGAATCCGATGAACCGCTGGATGATGAAAACCTGATCGACTACGGTCTGGATTCGGTGCGGATGATGGCCCTGGCCGCCCGCTGGCGCAAAGTGCACGGCGATATCGACTTCGTGATGCTGGCGAAAAACCCGACCATCGACGCCTGGTGGGCGCTGCTCACCCGCGAGGTGCAATAATGGCGGCGCTGGATTTTCGCGGTCAGACCGTGTGGGTGACCGGCGCAGGTAAAGGGATTGGCTATGCCACCGCGCTGGCTTTCGTCGAGGCCGGGGCCAACGTCACCGGGTTCGACCTCGCCTTTGACGGCGAAAGCTATCCGTTTGCCACCGAAACGCTGGACGTCGCCGATGCCGACCAGGTACGCGAGGCATGTAGCCGGCTGTTGGCGAACACCGAGCGTTTAGATGTGCTGGTGAACGCCGCCGGGATCCTGCGCATGGGCGCTACCGACCAGCTGAGCGCGGAAGACTGGCAGCAGACCTTCGCGGTCAACGTCGGCGGGGCGTTCAACCTGTTTCAGCAGACGATGGCCCAGTTCCGTCGCCAGCGGGGCGGGGCGATCGTCACCGTCGCCTCCGATGCCGCGCACACGCCGCGTATCGGCATGAGCGCCTATGGCGCCTCGAAGGCGGCGCTGAAAAGCCTGGCGCTGACCGTCGGCCTTGAGCTAGCGGGCAGCGGGGTGCGCTGTAATCTGGTGTCGCCGGGCTCCACCGATACCGATATGCAGCGCACCCTGTGGGTCAGCGACGATGCAGAGCAGCAGCGGATCCGCGGCTTCGGCGAGCAGTTTAAGCTCGGCATCCCGCTGGGTAAAATCGCCCGCCCGCAGGAGATCGCCAATACCATTCTGTTCCTCGCCTCTTCTCACGCCAGCCATATCACCCTGCAGGATATCGTGGTTGATGGCGGCTCGACGCTGGGGGCGTAAATGGCCTGGAAGCGAGAGCTTACGCTGGCGGCGCTGAACGCCAGCAGCGAAAATACCATGGTGGCGCATCTTGGCATCATCTACACCCGACTGGAAGAGGGGCTGCTGGAGGCGGAGATGCCGGTGGATGCGCGCACGCATCAGCCGTTTGGCCTGCTGCACGGCGGCGCTTCCGCGGCGCTGGCGGAGACGCTGGGCTCGATGGCCGGTTGGCTGATGACCGAAGAAGGGCAGTGCGTCGTCGGGACTGAGCTTAACGCCAGCCATCACCGGGCCGTCTCCAGCGGGAAAGTGCGCGGCGAGTGCCGTCCGCTGCATCTTGGTCGCCAGAGCCAGAGCTGGGAGATTGTGGTGTATGACGAGAAGGGGCGGCGCTGTTGCACCTGTCGTCTGGGCACCGCGGTGCTGGGCTAAGAAGCCGCTGTTTCCCCGGCTTGCGCTACGCTTAGCCGGGCTACGTATCGGCGCAATGGGGTAGCCCGGATAAGGCGCAGCGCGCCGCCATCCGGGAGTTTCCCTGCTCGCATTGCGCTTAGCAGGACTACGGATCTGTAGGTCGGGTAAGGCGTTAGCCGCCACCCGACAAAAAAAACGGCACCGTTCACGGTAACCCTTTCATTCATTTTCCTGCCTTAAGTGATCTCGCTAGCAATGTGAGACAAATCTCTGTGGGTGTACGGCATCTGCGATGTTTCGGTGTTGTTAAATTCTGCGTTGTGATCTAGAAACAAAATGTAACATCCTGATTACCCTACCGGTGGACCACAACAATGAATAATTCAGGGAAATACCTTATCTGGGCGCTGCTCTCCGTCATCGGAGCCTTCGCCCTCGGCTATATCGCTTTAAACCGGGGTGAGCAGATAAACGCGCTGTGGATTGTCGTCGCCGCGGTCTGCGTTTATTTGATCGCGTATCGTTTCTACGGCCTGTATATCGCTAAAACCGTGCTTGGCGTTGACCCGACGCGGATGACGCCCGCGGTGCGGCATAACGATGGCCTCGACTACGTTCCAACCGACAAAAAAGTGCTGTTCGGTCACCATTTTGCCGCCATTGCCGGCGCGGGGCCGCTGGTGGGCCCGGTGCTCGCCGCGCAGATGGGCTACCTGCCGGGGATGATCTGGATCCTCGCCGGCGTGGTGCTGGCTGGGGCGGTACAGGACTTTATGGTGCTGTTTGTTTCGACCCGCCGCGATGGCCGTTCGCTTGGCGAACTGGTTAAAGAGGAGATGGGACCGACCGCTGGCGTCCTGGCGCTGGTGGCCTGCTTTATGATCATGGTGATCATCCTCGCGGTCCTGGCGATGATTGTGGTGAAAGCGCTGACCCACAGTCCGTGGGGGACATACACCGTCGCCTTTACCATTCCGCTGGCGATCTTTATGGGCATCTACATCCGCTATCTGCGTCCGGGACGCATCGGCGAGGTGTCGGTGATAGGCCTGGTGATGCTGGTGTTCGCCATCATCTCCGGCGGCTGGGTGGCGGAAAGCCCGACCTGGGCGCCGTGGTTTGATTACACCGGCGTACAGCTGACCTGGATCCTGGTGGGCTACGGATTTGTGGCTGCGGTACTGCCGGTCTGGCTGCTGCTGGCTCCGCGCGATTATCTCTCCACCTTCCTGAAAATCGGCACCATCGTGGGGCTGGCGATTGGCATCCTGATTATGCGCCCGACCCTGACGATGCCGGCGCTGACCAAGTTCGTCGATGGTACCGGCCCGGTATGGACCGGCAACCTGTTCCCGTTCCTGTTTATCACCATCGCCTGCGGCGCGGTCTCCGGCTTCCATGCGCTGATCTCCTCCGGCACCACGCCGAAAATGTTGGCCAACGAAAGCCAGGCCTGCTTTATCGGCTACGGCGGCATGTTGATGGAATCCTTCGTCGCTATTATGGCGCTGGTGGCGGCCTGTATTATCGATCCGGGCGTCTACTTCGCGATGAACAGCCCGATGGCGGTGCTGGCGCCGGCGGGTACCACCGATGTGGTCGCCTCGGCAGCGCAGGTGGTGAGCGGCTGGGGCTTTAGCATTACGCCTGATACGCTGCATCAAATCGCCAGCGAGGTCGGCGAACAGTCGATTATCTCCCGCGCCGGCGGCGCGCCAACGCTGGCGGTGGGGATGGCCTACATCCTGCACGGCTCGCTGGGCGGACTGATGGATGTCTCGTTCTGGTACCACTTCGCCATTCTGTTTGAGGCGCTGTTTATCCTGACGGCGGTTGACGCCGGCACCCGCGCGGCGCGCTTTATGCTGCAGGATCTGCTGGGCGTGATTAGCCCGGGGCTGAAAAAAACCAGCTCGCTACCGGCCAACCTGCTGGCGACAGCGCTGTGCGTGCTGGCTTGGGGCTACTTCCTGCATCAGGGGGTGGTCGATCCGCTGGGCGGGATTAACACCCTATGGCCGCTGTTCGGTATTGCCAACCAGATGCTGGCGGGGATGGCGCTGATGCTCTGCGCGGTGGTCCTGTTCAAGATGAAACGCCAGCGCTATGCGTGGGTGGCGCTGCTGCCGACCAGCTGGCTGCTGATCTGTACGTTGACCGCCGGCTGGCAGAAGTCGTTTAGCCCGGACACCAAAGTCGGTTTCCTGGCCATCGCCAATAAATTCCAGGCGATGATCGACAGCGGCAACATTCCGCCGCAATATACCGAATCACAGCTGGCGCAGCTGGTGTTTAACAACCGTCTCGATGCCGGGCTGACCATCTTCTTTATGATTGTGGTGGTGGTGCTGGCGCTGTTCTCGATTAAAACCGCGCTGGCGGCGCTGAAAGAGGATAAACCGACGGCGAAAGAGACGCCGTATGAGCCAATGCCTGAAAACCTGGACGCGATTGAGACCCAGGCGAAAGGGGCGCATTAACCGGTGTGCCGGGTGGCGGCTTCGCCTTACCCGGCCTACATTTCCGATCCTCCCTCTCCCTTTGGGAGAGGCTCGGGGTGAGGGATACAAAAGAGAAATGACTTATGTTTGACACCCTTTCCAAAGCAGGTAAGTACCTGGGCCAGGCGGCGAAGATGATGATCGGCGTGCCGGATTACGATAACTACGTCGAGCACATGCGAATAACCCACCCGGATCAGACGCCGATGACTTATGAAGAGTTCTTTCGCGAACGCCAGGACGCGCGCTACGGCGGCAAGGGCGGGGCGAAGTGCTGTTAACCCTCTTTCGGCAGATAGAGGCTGATTTGCTCCTGGGTACAGCCGTAAATCGCCGCCAGTTTTTCGCGGGTGCGCTTCTGCGGACGGGAGTCCAGCGCTTCCAGCTGTGACACCGCGGACTGGCTGATGCCGAGTTTAGCCGCGACCTCCTGCTGGGATAGCCCGCGCAGGATACGCCACGCGGCCTGCAGGCTGACGTTTTCTTTATGCATCACGTCGCATACTTCGCCAGGCAGCATGACGTTATCATAGATGTCTGATTCATAAGGAATATCTTCCCAGTCGTTTTCATCCTCGTCGTCGTACTCCAGCAGAGCCAGGCGCATACGAAAGTAATCGCTGTAAGGAATGACGACATACTGGTCTTTTCCTTCTTCATCCTTGATGTACTGAATAGTCATATTCGGTATCTTCCTCATGAAGGTAGGTGGTGGTGGTTCGGCGTTTAACCGCCACGACGTAGCAGGTATCGCCCGGCGGATCCCCAAAGGTGTAGATGACTCTGTAATCACCTAATCGCAGCCGGTAGTGGTTTTCGGGAGAGGACAATTTTTTGATATCCGAGATAGGTGAAGCTTTATCATCCATCTTCTCCAGCCTGGATTTAATGCGGCTCTTATACCGAGTATCGATTTTAGAAAATTGCTTATCTGCCGTTTTTGACCAGACAATTTTCATCCGTCCCTCCACTGTACGCCCACACAAAATATAAGGAAATAATAAGACTATTAGATAAATTCCGAATTTCTTATGGGGTACTGTAGAGCGGAGAAAAAACGCAGGTAAGAGGCAAAACGCAACCCGTCGAGGCGGCGCGGGAAGGCCTCTGCCGGGCGACAGAGGCTTGCAGAAAATGTGCGATCAGGCGTTCAATCCGCCATCCACGTCCAGCCCCGTACCGGAGATCTGCCCGGCGGCCGGGCTGGCGAGGAAGGTGACCGCCGCGGCGATGTCTTCCGGCTGGCCGTAGTGACCGACCGCAATCATCTGGCGCTGGGCTTCCGCCTGTTCCCCATCCTCCGGGTTCATATCGCTGTTGGTCGGCCCTGGATGGACAAGGTTAACGGTGATCCCGCGAGGGCCTAAATCACGCGCCAGGCCACGGGTCAGGGCGTTGAGGGCGGACTTGGTCATGGCGTAAACCGCGATGCCCGGCATGGCCACGCGGTTAGCCAGACAGCTGCCGATGTTGATGATACGTCCGCCATCGGCCATATGCACCAGCGCTTCCTGGGTGGCGATGACCACCCCACGGATATTGACGTTGATAAGCGCGTCAATGTCCGCCAGCGTCATGGATTCCAGTGGACCGCCGCGGGCTATTCCGGCGTTGTTGACCAGAATGTCCAGCCCGCCGAGGGACCGGGCCGCATGGGTGACGGCATCCTGAATCGCCTGCGCGCTGGCGCTGTCGGCCTGTACCGCTTCGCCGTACCGACCCAGGGCCTTTATTTCATCGGCGACCGCCTGGGCTTTATCGACCGATTTTTCATACGTAATAACCACATCGGCGCCGGCGCGCGCCAGCGACAGCGCGATGGCGCGACCCAACCCACGGCTGGCGCCGGTAACCAGCGCCTTCTTACCTGTTAAATCGATCTGCATGATGACCTCGTTGCGAGAGTGGTGAGCATCATCATTAGGTATAGACGGTCGGGGTGATTAACGGCTGAAGTATTCCACCTTCTCAAACGCCGCGCGCAGAACCTCAGGGGTTAACGTCACCGGTAAATAGTGAATCGACTCGCCCGGGCGCAGGGTATGGGCAATGACCCGGTCCAGCTCTGCGCGGTTATTGATATCGACTTCCAGCGCCGCCAGGGTGGTCGGCAGGTTAAAGCGCTGATACGCCTGCACTAACTGCGCCAGCACATCGTCCTGACCAAGCAGGGCGCTCTGTACCAGAATGCCGTAGGCCACTTTGGTACCGTGGAGAAATTTATCCGTCTGCGGCAGCACCGTCAGTCCGTTGTGCACCGCATGGGCGGCGGCGACCCGGGTGTAACGTTCCCCCAGCCCGCCAACCATCCCGCCACCGGCGATAATCGCCTCCACCACATCGCGAAACGCCTGGGTCAGATCGCCGCGGCGCTGGTCCGCCAGCGCCGTTTCGCTGCTGGCCAGCAGCACATCGCGGATCGCCAGCGCGCCGTTAATCCCCAGCCGCACGGTGAGCGGCAGCGCCGTCGGCTGCGGCGCCAGCACCACGGCCTCATACCATTTGGCTAAGGTGTCGCCAATGCCTGCCAGCAGGTACTCCGCCGGGGCGTTGAGAATGATGCGCGGTTCGACCAGCACCAGGAAGTTGGCGTCATCGAAGATCTCAAAATTCAGGGCCTGTCCGGCGTCGCTATACCACACCGACAGCGGCGTCCACGCCGCGCAGGTGGCGGCGATAGTCGGGATGGCCACCAGCGGTACCCCCAGGCGGCGGGCCAGCACTTTCGCGCTGTCGAGCAGCGCGCCGCCGCCGACGCCAATCACTACCGCCCGATCGTCACCGGAGGCCTGCACCAGCCCCGCCACGTCGCGTTCGCTGCAGTGGCCGGTAAAGAGGATCTTTTTCGCCTCCGGCAGGTGGAAGGCCGCCGGCAGAAAAGGTTCGGCGCCGGCCAGGGCGCGCTCGCCATAGACCCACACCGCTCGCGAGAGCTGGTCGGCACTGAAAAAGTCGCTCAGTCGCTCAAGGCTGCCGGGGTGGGAGAAATAGTTGGCCGGGCCGGGCACGACGCGGATATCGCTGTTGCTCATGGAAGCTGTCCTTATAGGTGTTGGGCTAACCTGATGTTATGTCTGGACATCCAGATGGCTAATATTATTTCGTTGTATCTTATGCTTTTTACGCAGTTGTCAGCCAGCGGCGGCTATGAAAAATTCGTTAAATCAGAAGATTAATTGCCGCACGGGAGCAGTGATGAGCACGAATCGCCTTGAGATGCATAACATTAGCCTGGCCTTCTCCGGCTTTCAGGCGCTGAACAAGGTGGACTTTACCCTCCATGGCGGGTCGGTGCATGCCCTGACCGGGGCCAACGGCGCGGGTAAGTCGACGCTGATGGCCGTGCTGTGCGGCACCCACGCCCACTATGAGGGCGAAGTGACGATCAACAACCTGCCGGTCACCATTCGTTCGCCGCGGGATGCTAAACAGCTGGGGATCCACCTGGTGCAGCAGGAGGTGGACGTGGCGCTGGTGCCGGGCCTGAGCATTGCGGAAAACATTATGCTGGACAGGCTGGCGGAGCCGGGCATGACCTTCCGCTGGTCGCGGGTTCGGCAGCTGGCGCGCGAGGCGCTGGCGCAGCTGGACGTGGCGCTGGACGTCCGGCGCTCCATTGACAGCTGCACGCTCGCCGAAAAACAGCAAATCCTGCTGGCCCGCGCCCTGTCGCACCATTGCCGCTTTTTGATCCTCGATGAACCCACTGCGCCGTTGGATCAGCATGAAAGTGAGCGTCTGTTTGCGGTAGTACGCCGTCTGCAGCATCAGGGGATCGGGGTGGTGTTTATTTCGCATCGTATCCATGAGCTGAAGGCGATCTGCGACACCCTGACGGTGCTGCGCGACGGGCGGCTGATTGAGAGCGGCCCGATGGGGCCGCTGAGCGGCGAACAGATCGTCGAAAAGATGCTGGGCCACGAGCTGAGCGATATCTTCCCGCCGCCGCGCCCGCCGCACGGCGAAGAGGTGCTGTTGCAGGTTGACGGTCTGCATGATGAGGCGTTGCTGCAGGATATTTCGCTGCGCCTGCGGAAGGGGGAAATTCTGGGTATCGCCGGGCTGGCCGGCGCGGGCAAAACCGAGCTGTGCAAAGCGCTGTTCGGCGCCAGCAAAAGCCGGGTGCAGCGTGGCGAGCTGAACGGCCAGCCGTGGCGACCGCGCGATCCGGCCGACTCGGTGGGGCGCGGCCTGGCGCTGGTCCCGGAGGAGCGACGCAAAGAGGGCATTTTCATTGAAGAGCCGATCGCGATGAACCTGGCGGTCAGCGCCGATAACAGCTTTTCGCGCTGGAGCCTGTTCGGCCATCGGCAGGCCTGGCGCTGGGCGGAGGAGGTGATTGCCCGCCTCGGCGTGCGCGCTACCGGTCCCGGTCAGACGCTGCGCCGTCTTTCTGGCGGCAACCAGCAGAAGGTGGCCATTGGCAAATGGCTGCGCGGTGATGCCAACGTTTTGATTTTTGACGAACCGACCAAAGGGGTCGATGTGAAAGCGAAAACCGATCTGTTCATGCTGATCGATGGTCTGGCGCGGGAAGGCAAAGGGGTGATTTATGCCTCGGGTGAATTCGCCGAGCTGGTCGGTTTATGCGACCGCATCTGCGTACTGTGGGACGGACGGATCGTAGCGGAGATCCCCGGCGCGGAAGCCCGGGAAGAGACACTGCTTTATTATTCAACCGGAGGAGCGGCAGCGTGAGCAAGGCCCTGGCAGTGAACGCGACGGTATCGGGCCGTCAGCGATTTTTTGATTTTCTCTATAAGTGGGGCATGTTGCTGACCGTGGTGCTGCTGGTGGCGGTCTTTGGCCTCGCCTCGGACAACTTCCTTGACCCGTTCAACATCATCAACATTCTGCGCTCGATCGCCATCGTGACGGTGATTGCCATTGGGGTGTCGATTTCCCTCACCATCGGCGGCTTCGATCTGTCCGTCGGATCGACGGCATCGCTGGCTAACGCGCTGGTGATTTCCCTGTTTGTCTGGCATGGCCTGGGGACCACCGAAGCGATTCTGATAACCCTCGCGCTCTGCACCCTGGTGGGGCTGTTTAACGCCTTTCTGATCGTGGTTCTGCGCATTCCTGACATGCTCGCCACCCTGGCCAGCCTGTTTGTGATTCAGGGCGTGGCAATGACATACAGCTACGGTGGGTCGATTACCGAAAACATGGTGCTGCCGAGCGGCGAGATGGCGGAGGGTACTATCCCGGCGGCCTTTGGCGCGCTGGGGCAGGTGCCGACCATCGTCATTATCATGCTGGTGGTGACGCTGGTCGCCCAGCTCGCGCTGTCGTTCACCACCCACGGACGGCGGATGTACGCCATCGGCGGCAACCCGGAGGCGGCGCGGCTCTCCGGCCTGCGGATCACGCGTTACAAAGTCGCAGCATACGTGATTGCCTCGCTGCTGGCCGGGCTCGGCGGCATTCTGCTGGCCTCGCGCATCGGCTCTTCGCAGGTCAACGCCGGCGGCGGCTATCTGATGGACGCGGTGGCCGCGGCCTGGATCGGCTTTTCGCTGGCGGGCTCCGGCAAACCAAACGCCCTGGGAACGCTGGTGGGGGCGGTGATCCTCGGCGTGCTCTCCAACGGGCTGGTGATGCTCTCGGTGCCGTATTACGCGATGGACATTATTAAAGGGTTGGTGCTGGCTGGCGCGCTGGCACTGACCTATTTTCAGCGCCGTACTTAACATTTTACAGGGTAAACCGCATGAAAAAGATCGCACTCTCTCTGATGACGCTGGGTCTGCTGCAGTCGACGGCGGCGCTGGCCACCGCCCCGACGCCGGTGCCGGCGGCGATTGCCGAACACAACGGCCCGATCCGCATTGCCGTGATCCGCAACCTCGGGTCTGACGATAACACCACCCAGTTTGTCGCCGGGGCGCTGCAGGAAGGCAAAAAGCTCGGTTTCAAAATCAGCACCTTCCTGAGCAACGGCGATGACGCCAAATTCCAGGACTTCGTCAACCAGGCCATCAGCCAGAAATACGATGGCATTATTCTCTCCCAGGGGCGTGACCCGTATTCCACCGCCCTGGTGAAGAAGGCGGTGGACGCCGGGATCAAAGTGGCGGTGTTCGATACCGCGGTAAGCGGTGAGATCCCCGGGGTGACGGTCAGCCAGCAGGATGACGCCTCACTGACCGAGCTCTCCTTTGGCCAGCTGGTGAAAGACTTCAACGGTAAGGCCAATATCGTCAAGCTGTGGGTGGCGGGCTTCCCGCCGATGGAGCGCCGTCAGGCGGCTTACCAGACGCTGCTGAAGCAAAACCCGGGGATTAAAGAGCTGGAGTCGATCGGCGCCGTGTCATCCGATGTGCAGGGCGACACTGCCAACAAGGTGGGGGCGATCCTCGCCAAGTATCCGAAAGGGAAAATTGACGCGATCTGGGGCACCTGGGATGCCTTTAGCCAGGGAGCCTATAAAGCGCTGAAAGAGAACGGCCGCACCGAGATCAAACTCTACAGCATTGATATTTCCAACCAGGATTTGCAGCTGATGCGCGAGGCCGGCAGCCCGTGGAAGGTGAGCGTGGCGGTGGATCCGAAGCTTATCGGCGCGACCAACGTGCGGCTGATCGCCAATAAGATCGCCGGCGAGCCGACGCCAGCCACCTACGACTTCAAGGCGGCAGCGATTCCCCAGGCGCTGCTGGCGGCCCAGCCGGGAGCGGTAAACGTGGCGTCGCTGGGGAAAATTATCCCTGGCTGGGGCCAGACCGAAGACTTTATCGCGCCGTGGTTCGCGACGCTGGAAGCGAAGAACAAATAAAATCAAGCCGGGTGGCGGTGGGCGGCGGCCTGGTGCCCTCGCCCCGGCCCGTCCTCCGTACGGGAGGAGGGGGAAAACCATGCCACCGGGCGAGAGGGATCCCCTATGTCAGCATTACCTTCCCCCGAATACAGCCGCAATATGCGGCTGATTGGCCATAGCGATCAGGGCGGTCGTCCGGACGGCGTGCAGCTGATGGTGCACCGCGGATTCGCCTATATCGGCCATATGGTGTCGCAGGGTTTTTCCGTGGTCGATGTTCGCGATCCGACCCGGCCCACCACCGTCAACTATATTGCCGCGCCGCCGGGCACCTGGAACGTGCATCTCCAGGCGCATGACGATCTGCTGCTGGTGATCAACGCCCGGGATCTGTTTGCTGACGCCCGTTTTGCTGATGAGAAGGTGTACTACACCCGCTCGGTGGGTGACACGGTCAGCGATGTGCAGGACAAGGGATGGAGCGCCGGGCTGCGCATCTTTGATATTTCCACTCCCGCGCAGCCGCGGGAAATCAGTTTCCTGTCGCTTAACGGCATCGGTATTCACCGCATCTGGTACGTCGGCGGGCGCTGGGCGTATGTGTCTGCGCTGATCGACGGTTTTACCGACTACATCTTCCTGACCATCGATCTGGCCGATCCGCGTAAGCCCAAAGTGGCCGGGCGCTGGTGGCTGCCGGGGATGCACCAGGCGGGCGGTGAAACACCGGACTGGCCGCAGGGCAAACGCTATGCGCTGCATCACGCCATTATTGCCGGGGATACCGCCTACGGCAGCTGGCGCGACGGCGGCCTGACGCTGCTGGATGTCAAAGACCGTACCCAGCCGAGGCTGATTAGTCATCGCAACTGGAGCCCGCCGTTCGGCGGCGGAACGCATACCGCGCTGCCGCTGCCGGATCGTGACCTGCTGGTGGTGCTGGATGAAGCGGTGCTCGACAACCAGGAGGACGGCGAGAAGCTGATCTGGCTGTTTGATATCCGCGAGCCAACCAACCCGGTGAGCATCGCCACCTTCCCGCCGCCGGATGAAGCGGATTATGTGGCGAAAGGGGCGCATTTCGGTCCGCACAACCTGCATGAGAATCGTCCCGGCAGCTTTGTCAGCTCAACGCTGATTTTTGCCACGTATCAGAATGCCGGCGTGCGGGCTTACGACATTTCCAACCCGTATCGTCCGCTGGAGACCGGGGCGCTGGTGCCGGCTGCGCCTGAGAGAATGATGGATATCCGTCCCGGCCGCCCGCGGGTGATCCAGTCCTGTGACGTGTTTGTCGATGCGCAAGGCATTATCTACAGCACCGATTACAACGGCGGGCTGTCGGTGATTGAGTATCTGGGGTGAGGGTAAGGTAAACGCAAAATTGTACTCGCATGTCTGCCGGGTGGCGGCTTTCGCCTTACCCGGCCTACGAAAGAGTGCAAGATCAAACCGTTATGCGGCTATTTGTAGGCCCGGCAAGCGCAGTGGACTGCACCCCAAAAGTTGGACACCCAACTGAGTAAGGTGCAATTTTATGGCTAAACCAAAGTATTCCCCTGAAACAAAACTGGCTGTGGTTAATCATTATTTGTCCGGTAAAGACGGAGAACAGAGTACAGCCGACCTTTTTGGTATTGAAAGAACATCTGTCCGTCGCTGGGTCAGGGCATGGCAGTTCCACGGTGCAGAAGGCCTGACTGCAAAAAATAATCATTATTCCGATGAATTTAAACTCGTGGTCGTCCGGGCGGTTATCAGTGACCGCCTGACGATGCGTGAAGCGGCTGCCCGGTTTAATCTCTCCGCAGAAATACTTGTCCGGCGCTGGCTCGACGTGTACAACGATGCCGGAGCGGAAGGTCTTTTAAACATACAATGCGGACGGCCCGGAAAAATGACAAAGCCAAAAAATATCCCACCACTAACAGATAAAGAGCTGGAAAAACTCTCCCCCGAAGAACTCAGGGCCGAACTGCGTTATCTGCGGGCAGAGAATGCCTATCTAAAAAAGTTGAAAGCCTTGGTTCAGAGCGAAAAAAATGGCAAAAAGCCCTGATAATCAGTGAACTAAGGCATGAACACGCTCTGCGGGACCTTCTGCGGGCGGCCGGTATGTCCCGTAGCACGTGGTATTACAATATGAATGCACTGAAGCAAGGGGACAGGTATGCGGGTCTTAAAGAGAACATCAGGAAGATATACCACTATCACAAAGGTCGTTATGGCTACCGCAGGATCACGCTCGCACTGAGAAAACAGGGGCTGCGGATAAACCATAAAACAGTGCAGCGGCTGATGGCAGAACTGTCACTCCGGTCTGTGATAAGGGCGAAAAAATATCGTGCCTGGAAAGGGAGAACGGGCGAGGCCGCGCCCAATATCCTGAGCCGGAACTTCGGTGCGTCAAAAGCCAACGAAAAATGGGTAACAGATGTGACAGAGTTCCCGGTACAGGGAAAAAAGCTTTACCTGTCGTCAGTTCTCGATCTGTTTAACCGGGAGGTTATCGCCTACAGCCTGTCGGAAAGGCCGGTGATGGAGATGGTGAATACGATGCTGGACGGTGCGTTCCCGAAGCTCAGACCGGGAGATGCTCCGCTGCTGCACTCGGATCAGGGCTGGCATTACAGGATGAGGAGCTATCAGGAACGTTTAAAGGCGCATGGGATGACGCAGAGTATGTCGCGTAAAGGAAACTGCCTGGATAATGCAGTGATGGAAAACTTCTTCGGGACCCTGAAATCGGAGTGTTTTTATCTGAGGGAGTTCAGGAGTGTCAGTGCGCTAAGAAAAGCCGTAGAGGACTATATCCATTACTACAACAACGAGCGGATAAGCCTGAAATTAAAAGGCCTGAGTCCGGTAGAGTACCGAACCCAGGCTCTGAGAGCCGCTTAATATGAACCATCCAACTTTATGGGGTCAGTCCAGCAGCGCCGCCGGGCAATCCCCGAAAATAGCACTTTTTTAGGGGGGGCTCCCTCTCCCTGTGGGAGAGGGTTGGGGTGAGGGAAACAGGCGCATTCAGCTGTACTGGCGTACCCGCGCCAGCAGCTCGTCGACGCTGTCGATACGCTCGGCCAGCACGATCAGCGCTCTGCCCAGGGTAATGGCGTGGCGCAGGCACTCATGACGCATGGCGTCGTCCTGGATAGTGTCGATATCCGCGACGTGCGACAGTCCGACGCTGCGGCGGATCAGTTCGCTGCCGCAGAAGCCGACCGCGTCCGCCCAGACTTTCTTCAGAAAGGCGGAGGCGTAGCCGGGGTAAGCCAGCGCCGCGTCGCGGGTTTTCTCCGCCGCCAGCGCCTGGAAGCGCTCGGCGAAGGTGGTCCACAGCTGGTGGATGTCGTTCAGCCGCTGCTCGCGCGCGGCGGCGGCATCGCGAATGCCGAGCTGGCCCGGCAGGCCGCAGTAGTTCAGCAGCAGGTTGCCGATGGCGGTGCCGATATCGAAGCCGATGGGGCCGAAGTAGCCGAACTCGGCGTCGATGGCCTTCAGGCTACCTTCGGCAACGAAGATCGACCCGCTGTGGATATCGCCGTGCAGCAGCGCTTCCGCATGGGCAAAGAAACGGTGCTTCAGCGCCGCCACCGCCAGCTTAAGCTGGGCGTCGTCGCGCAGGGCGGCGACATCGGCCTCCAGCTCCGCCGGGTAGTTATTGCGCTCGTGGATCTGATACGGGTCGTTAAAGAACAGATCCTCGGTGATCTCGCACATCGCCGGGTTAATAAACTGCGCCACCTGCGCCTTTTTCTCGTGGGGATGGAGGTAGAAATCGCTGGTGTGGAACAACACCTGCGCCAGATAGTCGCCAAGCTGGCGGGCCGCCTGGGGATAGTAGACGTTAGCGATAAGCTCTCCGCGCCAGATGCGGTGGTCGGAAAGATCTTCCATCACCATCACCGCCAGCTCGGGATCAAAGTGATGGATTTTTACCGTGTGCTGCGGGCTGTGCTGATAGTGGGCGACCAGGGTCTGCGCTTCGAGACGGGCGCGGTCGAGGGTCAGCGGCCAGGATTCGCCGACGCAGCGCACGTAGGGCAGGGCCTGTTTGACGATCGCCCGGCTGACGCCCTGACGATCGAACACTTTAAACACCAGATTGAGGTTGCCATCGCCCACTTCCTGCGCGCTGACCAGCTCAGATGGGTTGTCGATGCCGGCGAACTGTTGCGCGTAAGCCACGGCATCGTGGGCGGTGAAGGTATGGTATTGCGACATTGCCTCGATCCTCGAATTCTGATTAAGCCGTTCAGACGTCTATACTTCTGGATTCCATCCTGACACAATGTGATACAACAACGCAACAGGGATTTAACGACATGCAGACATTACAGACCACCAGCCTGCGGGTGAGTGAAAATCAGCTTTTTATTCTCGACCAGCAGGCCTTGCCGCAGGAAAAACGCTGGCTGGCGGCGGATAACGTTGCGCTGCTGGTGGACCATATTCATACCCTGCGGGTGCGCGGCGCGCCGCTGATTGGCCTGTCCGCCAGCCTGCTGCTGGCTCTGCTGGCCCAGCGCGGCCTGAACCGGGATGCACTCCAGCAGGCGCTGGAGACGCTGCGCGCGGCGCGGCCGACGGCGGTCAACCTGATGAATAATCTGGATCGCATGAAGCAGGCGCTGGCCCTGGAGGATTACCCGCAGGCGCTGGAAGCGGAAGCCTTGCGTCTGGTCGAAGAAGATAAACAGTTGTGCGACCGCATCGCTGAGGCGGGCAGTGCGCTGGTGAAGCCCGGCAGTCGACTGCTGACCCACTGCAACACCGGTGGCCTGGCGACCGCCGGGGTAGGGACCGCCCTGGGCGTTATCGCGCTGGCGCACCGGCAGGGAAAAGTGACCAACGTATGGGTTGATGAAACCCGGCCGCTGCTGCAGGGCGGTCGTTTAACCGCCTGGGAGCTGGGCGAGCTGGGCGTGCCCTATCAGCTGATCGCCGATTCAATGGCCGCCAGCCTGATGGCGCAGGGGCAGGTGGATGCGGTGTGGGTCGGCGCCGACCGTATCGCCGCCAACGGCGACGTGGCGAATAAAATCGGCACCTATTCTCTGGCGGTTTTGGCCCATTATCACCAGATCCCGTTTTACGTCGCTGCCCCGCAGACCACCCTCGACCGCCATTGCCCGAACGGGGCGGCGATCCCCATTGAGCAGCGCGCGGCGGCGGAAGTGACCGGAGTGGCGGGCAGCTTCGGCGCGGTACAGTGGGCGCCGACGGGGGCCGCCGTTTACAATCCGGCGTTCGACGTCACGCCTGCTGGGCTGATAAGCGGCTGGGTGCTGGACAGCGGGGTGGTCACCCCGGCGCAGGTCGCCGCCGGGGCGTTTGCGCCGGACAACGGATAACGGACGTCGTGCCGGGCCTGGAAAAAAAGGTTTTCCCGGGCCCGGACAAACACCGCGCCGCTACGGCAGGACCATGGCTACCGCCGGGGCGGATGACCGGTCGATACGCTGACCCAGCGCGGTGATGGCCGCCTGGAAGGGACACAGCGTACCGACGTCGGTCTGACGGCAGCCCGGCTGATGCCACTCCTGACGCAGCATCGGGTGCTGCGCGTCCGGCGTCTGCAGACGACGCAGGTCGTCGAGGCCCTGGGCCTGGAAATAGACCCGCAGATAGCGTTCTCCGCTCTTCGCGTTGCGCCAGCGCTCCAGCACCAGGCTACTGCCCGGCGGGATATTTCCCCGGCTGTAGCCCGGCAGCTGCCAGCTAAAGTTCATCAGCGTGCGCACCATGGCGATATTGGTGTCATGGGCCACCAGCAGCAGCCAGCGTACGTTCGGATCCGCCTCCGGTTTGACGCCATCGAGCATAGCGTTGAGCAGCACCGACCCGCGTTTTTGCGCGGTATACAACACATCGTTACTCAGATCGTAGTTTTCCGTTAACAGCGGCAGCAGGGCGGTGATCTGCCTGGCCTGGGTGATCTTGCCCCACGCCAGCTGGCTGAGAGGCAGGTTTTCACTCCAGCCGAGACGCAGCGTCTCCACCATATTGGCCATCACGCTCAGTCCGCTAATGGTGGTCTTCCCACTTTTGCTCTGCTCGACCTGCCACGGGGTATCGAAGATCGGGCAGGGCTTATCGGCCTGACAAACCGCCTGTTTCAATAGCTGGATGGTCGGCGCCAGCGCCTGCCGACGCTGCGCCAGATCCCCGGCCTTCTCTTTCACCGCCGCCAGCTGGCGGGCGGGGTCGGTTTGCGTGGCGGCGAACTTGTCGGTCTGAAACAGGGGATCGGCATCCCCGCTGACATAATGGATAGCGACGCCGCAGCCGGGGAAGGCGCCATCCACCAGCGCCTGGGCGGTCGCTCGCGTACGCTGCAGCGGGCTGGCGCGCACGTATATCGACTCCGCCGTCGGGCATCCGGCCTGCAGCAGGCCGAGCTGGCGGTAATGCTGGCCTTCCGCACGCCCTTTGTTGACCACGGCGGCATAGCCATGGCCGGTGAGCTCCCCGTCATGGGTGGTCCACTCGGTCCACGGTCGGCCGGTGGCGGCCTCGATGGCTTCCCGGTTGCCGGCCGTCGGCGGACGAATACCGTGGCGGCTGAGCTCGACCACTTTCTCCAGCTGCCAGTCCGCGGCGGCGGCAGATTGCAGCGCCAGCAGCGGCAGCGCGCAGGCGATAAACAGGCGTAACAGCCCCTGATGTCTTGCAGGCATCATATCTTCTTCCTTATTCGTTAATCGGTTATGAGGAGAACGAGGTCTGCCGTTCGACGGCATGGCGCCGGGCGACGATGGCGGCAGTGGTAAAACAGAGTAGCGCGGAACCCAGACCGGTACCCACCCAGAACAGCGCCAACGTGCTGAAATCATACAGCGTTTTGCCGTTTTCAAGGATAGCCGTTTTATCAATAATGATCCCGGTGAGAAACTCGCCCAGGCCGGCGCCGGCGTAGCTGGCGATGCCGATGGTGCCGAGCGCGGCCCCGGCGGCCTTGCGCGAAGAGATATCGACGGCGATCAGCCCGCCAAGGAAGCAGGTCAGAGCGCCAATGGTGGCCCCGAAGATAATCATCGCCAGAATATCAGTGTAGTAATTGTGCGGCGACCAGAGCATCAGGGCGAAGCCGGCGGTGTTCAGCAGGCTGATGAATCCGGCCATCACGCTGCGGTTGCGCGGGAAAAAGCGGTCGGAGAGCATGCCGGCGATGATGGTCCCGGCGATGCCGGCGATAGCGTTGACGCCGATAATCCCGGACGCCTCCAGGGTGGAATAAGCTTTATCCTGCTCCAGAAAGAAGATCCCCCAGGAGTTGACGGCGTAGCGGTCGATGTACATAAAGGCGGAGGCGAGGGCGAGGGTCCACAGCGCCGGGTTACGCAGCGCCAGCAGCTGGTTTTTAAACACCGAGCCGCGGGCTTCGACCTCTTCCTGCGGTTCATCGCGGATGACGTTGATGGACGGGAAGCCGCTGCTCTGCGGCGAATCGTGCATGAACAGCACCAGCAGCACCACGCCGGCGGCGCCGAGCGCGGCGGTGGACAGGTAGCCCATCTGCCAGCCAAACCCGGCGATCACCGCGGCGATCACCATATAGGTCACCGCCTCGCCGATATTATGCGCCGTCGACCAGATGCCATAGAAGGTGCCGCGCTCCTTAACGCCGTACCAGCGCGCCAGCGAGACCGCGCAGGGGCCGACGCCCATCGACTGCGCCCAGCCGTTGATCCCCCAGAAGATGGCCAGCAGCAGGGCGTTGGTGGTCATCCCCATCATCAGGTTCATCCCGGCGCTGAGCAATAAACCGAGGCTCATATAGCGCACCACGTTGGCGTGATCGGCGATAAAACCATTGACCAGTTTGCCGATGGCGTAGCTGAAGAACAGGGTAGAGCCGATCATGCCGAGCTCCGTCGGGGTGATCCCCAGCTCCACCAGCGCGCTTTTGGCGACGGTGAAGGATAACCGGCAGACGTAAAAGGTGACGTAGGCCAGGGTCATGGCGATAAAGGTTTGCCAGCGCACCCGGCGAAAACGGTGTTCATCAAACGCGGCGCCCGCTTTCGGCGGCGACGCCCGGAAAAAAGCGATAATTCCAGACATAGGTGGTTCTCCGCAGGTCGGAGGCCTGACTGATTGATGTGGTTCGTCCGTGAATGAAGTTATCGTTACTGTGTAGAGTACATAATCAGAAATAGCCTGACCCGTAAGGGTTAATGTAATGGTTGTGGGATCATCTTTTTCAGCTGCGGGTAGAGCGTTGGGCTGGCCAGCAGCAGCGGATTGCCGCGCTGGATCCCCTCCTGCGCCAGAAAATCGTTGCTGGCGCCGCCCGCTTCGCGCATCAGCACCAGCCCCGGCAGGGCGTCCCACGGGTTCATGTGCGGCTCGTAGTAGCCAATCAACCGGCCCGCCGCCGCCCAGGCGCTCATCAACGCCCCGGAGCCGTTGCGGATAAACATGCCGCCGTCGCTGAGCAGCGCCTGCAGAAACGGCAGAAAGTCCGCCGGGGTGACGCGATGCGAGGTGCCGACGCCCATCACGCCCTCTTTGACCGTCGTCGCCGGGTGCGGACGGATCGGAGCGTCGTTGAGCCAGGCGCCATGGCCCCGCAGGGCGTGAAACAGCTCCCGATGGTTGGGGTCGTAGACCACGCCGATGACCGGTTCGCCGTCGGCGACGATCGCCAGCGACAGGCACCAGGTGTGCAGGCCGTTGAGGAAACAGCTGGTGCCATCGATGGGGTCGACCACCCACAGCACTCGCGCGTCGGGCAGGCGAGCGCCGCTCTCTTCGCCGAGAAAACCATCCTCCGGAAACGCGCTCTGAATGCGCTGTTTGACAAAGGCCTCCACCCGCTTATCGGCCACGCTGACCACATCCTGCAGGTCGTCGCCCTTATGGTCGACAGTCAACGCCTCGCGCTGTTGATAGTATTCAAACGCCAGCTCAGCCCCCGCTTTCGCCAGCTCGCAGGCCAGACGGTAGCGGGCCTGTAGCGCTTCTGATTCCTGAGATTGCATAGTGACTCCCTATTTTGCACACGTGTGCATTTTGCGTGAAAAAAACAGCCCCGAAGGGCCGAATGAGTGTGGCCGGGTTTCGCAGAAGATTCTGTGATCGCTCCAGCATAAAATGATTTTTTCATTTCGCACTATGACGAACAATTAGTTTCACCGGCACTTCGCGATGGCGCGAGGGCAGGCTGAAGCGGGCGATCCGCGTCATTAACAAATCCACCGCGTGGTGGGCCAGCAGGGCGGTATTCTGCTGAACGGTGGTGAGCTGATAGGGCTGCCAGTCCGCCTGCGGGATATCGTCAAAGCCGACGATGGCCGGCAGCGGGGCGGCGGCGTCCCGCAGGCCGTCCTGGGCGCCCAGCGCCAGCATATCGGTGGCGCAAAACAGCGCCTGCATCCCGGGGTTTTCAGCAACCAATTCTCTGGCAGCCTGGTAGCCGGCTTGATAGCCGCCGCTGTCGCAGAAGCGGCTGCTCACCGCCATATCCGACGTCCGGGCGATAAAAGCCTCATAGCGCTGGCGGGTGCTGAAGTTCTCGCGATTTTCGCCAATAAAGCCAACCTGCCGCCAGCCTCGGCGGCTGAACAGATCCGCCACCAGCTTCGCTCCCTGGGCGTTATCGCTGCACACCCGGTCGCAGCCGGCGAGGTCCGCATGGCGGTTGATCAGGGTGACGGGGATCTTGCGCGCCAGATACTCTTCCGCCAGCGACAGCGGCGGCGCGCCGGAGGTGATGATCACCCCGGCGACGTGATAGCTCAGCAGTTGTTTAAGCGAGGGGGCGAGCTGCTGCGGATCGTCAGCGTTCATCAGCAGCGGCATAAAGCCATTGAGCGCCAGCTGATGGACCAGCGGCGCCAGTAGTTTGCTGCGAAACGGGTTGTCGAAACCGGCGGTGACGATGCCGATAAAATTACTGCTGCCGGTGATCATCGTCCGGGCGATGATATTCACCTGATAGCCCAGGGCTTCCGCGGCGCTCAGCACCTTCTGCCGGGTCTTCTCCGACACCGAGGCGCCGGGGGTGAAGGTGCGGGAGACCGCCGAGCGCGAGACGCCGGCCAGTCTGGCCACGTCCTCGGCCTTAATCCATTTTTTTATCGCTCATCGTCGTTTCGCGCCGTCTGTTTTCCAGGATGCCGACGCCCGGGCGGGCGTCGGTCACGCACACTGCCTGAAAAGGTATCACAGAAAGGCGTCGTCGCGCAGCGCCTTGCGCCCTATGCCGGGTAGCGGATGTGCTCCACCTCACGCTGCAAAATCACCTTGCCGTGGCGAATGGAGGTCAGCACCCGTGCCTGACGGCGGACGGCCTCGTAGTCGTTTTCCGCATCGAGGATCAGCAGGTTCGCCGGGCGGCCTTCGGCGAGGCCGTAGTTATCGCCCAGACACAGCGCCCGGGCGCTGTTGTCGGTGACGAAGTCGAGACAGCGCTGCAGATCGTCATAGCCGAGCATATGGCAGATGTGCAGCCCGGCATCCAGAATGCGCAGGATATTGCCGTTCCCCAGCGGGTACCACGGATCCTGAATCGAGTCCTGGGCAAAGCAGACGTTGATGCCGGCGCGATCCAGCTCCGCCACCCGGGTGACGCCGCGCCGTTTCGGCCAGCTGTCAAACCGGCCCTGCAGATGAATGCTTTCGGTCGGGCAGGAGATGAAGTTGATGCCCGAGGCTTTCAGCAGGCGAAACAGCTTTGAGCAGTAGGCGTTATCATAAGAGCCCATCGCGCAGGTGTGGCTGGCGGTGACCTGGGCCCCCATGCCGCGCACCCGCGCCTCCTCCGCCAGCACTTCGAGGAAACGCGACTGCGGATCGTCGATTTCATCGCAGTGGACATCCACCAGGCGGCCGTAGCGCTGGGCGAGGTCCATCAAAAACATCACCGAGCTGACCCCTTTGTCGCGGGTGTTCTCATAGTGCGGAATGCCGCCCACCACGTCGGCGCCCATCTCGATGGCGCGCGTCATCAGCTCCCGGCCGTTGGGATACGATTCGATTCCCTCCTGCGGAAAGGCGACAATCTGCAGATCGATGAGATCGGCGGCCTCTTGTTTCACCGCCAGCAGCGCCTGCAGGGCCGCCAGCGACGGGTCGGTGACATCCACATGGGTGCGGACGTGCTGGACCCCGAAATCGCGCAGCATGCCGATGGTTTTCAGCGCCCGCTGGCGGGTGTCCTCCGGGGTAATACTCGCTTTGCGCTGGCTCCAGCGGGTGATGCCTTCAAACAGGGTGCCGCTGCGGTTCCACTCCGGCTCACCCGCGGTGAGGGTGGCGTCAAGATGGATATGCGGCTCGACGAAGGGCGGGATCGCCAGCCGGCCCTGGGCGTCGATAGCCCCGGCGTCGGCAGTCTGCATCGCGGCCTGGGCGGTGATGCGGTGAATTATCCCGTCCTGCAGGTCAAGGGTAAACAGCGCCTCCTGGCGGCGCAGGCGAGCGTTAATAATTTTCATGGTGGGTCCTGTAAATGGTTTTGCGATAAACGCCAGATCACCAGCGCGACCGAGGCGTTGAGATGAAACTGAGGGTGGCTGACCGGGTAGCCGGTCAGTTTTTCAATGCGCTGGATGCGCTGATGCAACGTGTTGCGATGGAGACCCAGCCGGTCGGCGGCCCGCACCACGTTGCCGTTCTCCTGCAGCAGCGTCTCGAGGGTCTCCAGCAGCAGCCACGGCGCTTTACGGCCCGGCTCGATCAGGCAGCCGAGGGTGTCGTGCATAAAATCGTTGAGCAGCGCCGGGTCGCTGACCGCGGACAGCAGTTTGATAAACCCCAGCTGCTGATAGTCGCTGATGCGCTGGGTTGGCCGCAGGGTATCGCACAGATCCAGCGCCTGGCGCGCCTGCGACAGCGCCCGCGGGTAACCCTGCAGCTGCCTGACCGGCGCGGAGAGGCCGCAGAGCAGCGACAAACTCTCCTCTCCGTCCGCCAGCGCCTGCAGCCACTGCTGTAGCCATTTTTTCTGCTGAAAGCCTTCCCCCTCCTCATCCGGCAGCAGGAAAAGGAACATGTTGCTGCGCTCCAGCAGCGGAAAGGAATTGCCCTGCTGGTTGAGCTGCTGCTGCAGCTGCTGACGCACGCTGCGGTGGGCCTGCAGCAGCCAGGCTTCGGCCTGCTCGGGCGGGAACTGGCGAAACAGGCGGGACAACCCCTCCAGACGCAGCGCCGCCAGCCGCAGCGGACGGGTAAAATCGAGCTGCTGGTGCAGGGCGCGCTGATGGAGCATCTGCAGGTCCGGATAGTCGCCGGTGACCAGCTGCATCAGAATGTCGCGCTGCGACTGCAGGACGTTTTCGCTGCGGACCAGCGCGGTGCCGATGCGCTCGGTGACAATCACCATCTTCAGCAGGTAGGGCTGCTCGATCAGCGGCATGCCCAGCTCGTCGGCAAGGGCGATCAGCGTGGCGGGAATGGCGTGGATATAGGCCTCGCCGGTGAGGATCACCATCCCGGCGATGCCGCGCTGTTTGCCCTCCATCAGCAACTGGATCAGGTTGGCTTCATCCCGGGGATGGTTGATGCCGGTGATAAACACCAGCTCGCCGCCCATGATCCACTCGGCGATATGTTCATTTTCCGCCACATAGTACCAGCGTACGGCCCGCTGCAGCCCTTGCTTTCCCGCCCGCAGACGCAGGGCGGAGAGTCCCTCAAGGGCCAGCAGTTCGCTGACCGTCAGGCTCATGGCTCCTGCTCCGCGACGGCGGCAGGCTGGCGTTTGCTTAGCAGAGTCAGGGCGATATAGACCAGCGCGGAAACGGAGATCCCCACCAGCGGCGCGATCCACGGCGAAAGATAGGCCACCACCGCGCCGGCGGCGTAGGCGCCGAGTCCCAGCCAGTTAAAACGCGGCAGGCGGGCGTTCTGCAGCAGGGGATAGCGCCCGCCGCGGGCGAACCAGTAGTCGGCGAGGATCACCCCGCCGATGGGCGGAATAATACTGCCCAGCAGCACGAGGAAGGGGATCAGCATTTCGTACATCCCGCCAATGGCCAGCACAATGCCCACCCCGGCGGCGGCGAGGGTCAGCGTCCGGCGACGTTCGCTGCGCAGCAGATGGCAGGCGGCGGCGGAGACGTTATAGATGGTGGGGCCCTGGATGGTCAGCAGGTTGAGACAGAGCATGATCACCGCGGCCACCGACAGCCCCTGCAGGATCAGCACTTCAACGATATCGGCCTGTTGATAGACGATAGCGCACCAGGCGCCGGCGACGATCATCAGCCCGTTGCCGATGAGGAAGCTGCCCATGCTGGCGAGAATGGCGGTCCGGCTGGAGTTGGCCAGCCGGGTCCAGTTTGTCGCCTGGGTGGCGCCGCTGGCGAAAGTGCCGAAGACCATGGTGATGGCCGCCGACCAGGTCATGGTGTCGCTCGGCGCAATACGGGTCATCGCCTGCCAGCCGCCGGCGTGGTGCAGCGCCAGATACATGGAGACCATCAGCAGCACAAACATCAATGGCACCGACAGGCGCGACAGCGCGTCCAGCCCCTTGTAGCCCACCAGCGCGGTGACGCAGAACAGAATACCAAACAGCACCATCAACGGCTGGGTTAGCGCCTCGGGCAGAGCGAGGATCTTCACCAACGAGATAGCGACCGTGGCGGTGCCCCAGGCGTACCAGCCCAGCTCGGCAAAGCCAAGAATAAAATCGGCCAGCTTGCTGCCAATCTCCCCGAAGCAGAAGCGGCCCATCAGCACCGTATTCAGGCCGCTGCGCGCGGCGATCCAGCCCAGCGACGCGGCATAGAGGGCCAGCAAGGCGTTGCCGATGACGGCTATCCACAGCAGATTGACGATGGAAAAGGAGACGCCGAGTTTACCGCCGGCGAACATCGTGCCGGTGAAAAAGGTAAAGCTGAACAACACCATGGCGATGGAAAATACGCCTTTGCGTCCGGCGGCGGGCGCTTCGACGAGGGGAAAATCATTGCTGTTTGACATCCTGGAACCTCTGGCTGGTAGATGGGCGGTGATAGCCGGAAGTAGCAAGAGATGTGCCAGGAAAACCGGGCACGGGGAATAGCGCGCGGTGTGCAACATGCACAGTTATTGAAGGATCCAGGAGGGGTAATGCCATTCTACTGTGCATCCTGCCAGGTTTTGCACCAGTCCAGGGCAGAGTAGGGCGGTGAGCGCATCCCTGGCGCCGGAGGAGAATTTTAGCCAGGACGATCCGCCTGTTTTTGGCCAGAGAGTAGTGGAGAATAGTGGTGTACTGAAAACGGTTGGTTAAATCACTGTGAATAAAGGTTATTTAATATGCTTTTATGATATAACCATTTGTCTTGTGTGTGTTTCCTGAAATATTGTCCCCTCCGGTTAGCGGTGTTAGTATCGGATAAATAGCCATTTAGACGGCTAAATAAATCATCGCTAACCTAAGGAACTGCTATGTGGCAAGAAAGACTCGCGCAACTGGTCACCACCTGTCATTGGATCGGCGCGAAAGGCTGGGCGCCGGCGACCGGCGGCAATATGTCGGTGCGTCAGGATGATACCTGGTGCTGGCTAAGCGAGTCGGGCCGCGACAAAGGCAGCCTGACAACCGAGGATTTTCTGCAGGTTGAGATCGCCACCAACCAGGCGCCTTCCGGACGGAAGCCGTCGGCCGAGACCGGTCTGCACACCCTGGTGTATCGCCTGTTCCCGGAAGCCAACGTGGTGCTGCATGTGCATACCGTCAACGCCACTGTGCTGTCGCGCATCGAAAAAAGCGACACGCTGGCGCTGCAGGGGTATGAAATGCAGAAAACCCTTAGCGGGCAGCATAGCCATCTCGATACTGTTCCGATCGCCATCTTCGATAATGACCAGGATATTGACGCCCTGGCGGCGCGGATTGCCGATTATGCGCAAACGCGCCCGCTGCGCTACGGCTTTCTGCTGCGCGGCCACGGCCTGACCTGCTGGGGGAAAGATATTCAGGAGGCCCGCCGTCAACTGGAGGGGCTGGAGTTCCTGTTCGAGTGCGAGCTGATGCGCCGCCGCTACGAGCCCTGAGCCGGAGCAGGTATGGATTTTTATCTTGGTATCGATATTGGCACCTCGCGGGTGAAAGCGGTGCTGTTTGATCAGCATTTCACCGCCTGCGCCAGCGCCGCGGAAAATACCTCACCCCGCCTGTCGGCCAATGGCTACGCGGAACAGGATATGACCCAGCTGTGGCATTCGGTGCTGGCTATTCTGCGCCAGATTGCCCGCCATCCGGCGCTACAGGCGGGGCGGCTGCGGGCTATCGGCCTCGCCGGGCAAGGGGAGGGGGTCTGGCTCAGCGATGATCAGGGCGAACCGGTGGGCCCGGGGATCCTGTGGAGCGATACCCGCAGCCACGAGCTGATGAGCGACCTGCTGCGCCGACCCGGCTTCGACCGCCGCTATTTCGCCGATACCGGCACCCACCTGCAGCCCTGCAATACCAGCCTGCAGCTGTACTGGCTGAAACAGTATCAGCCGGCGCGGCTGGCGGCCGCGCGCTATCTTTTTTTCGCCAAGGACTGGATCCGCTTTCGCCTGACCGGCGTGGCGGCGCTGGAGCTGACGGACGCCAGCAGCTCGTTACTCAATCAGCAGACCGGCAGCTGGTCCTCGGTGGTGATGAACGAGATGGGGCTGAACGAACTGCTGCCGCTGTTTCCCCCGCTGCTGGCCCCGGATGCCCCGGCCGGCACGCTGAGCGACGCGGTGGCGGCGCTGACCGGGCTGCCCGCCGCGACGCCGGTGGCCGCCGGGGCGCTGGATGTCTGTAGCGCCGCGCTGGGCTGCGGCGCGGTCAACGAAGGGGATATCTACACGATCCTCGGCACCACCTGCTGCACCGGGATCGTCTGCCGCGGCCCGCAGACGGTGAACGAGGCGACGCGCTTTGTCACCCATACCGAAGCCGGACAGGTGATCTCCCTGTTTCCGATGCAGGCCGGTATGCCAAACATTGACTGGCTGCAGCAGCATATTTCGCTGGACGCCGATCTGGGGCGCCTGGAGCAGGCGATCGCGGCGGTGGAGCCAGGCAGCGGCGGCGTCTTCTGGCAGCCGTACCTCAATGGCGAACGTGCGCCGTTTTACAGCCCGGACGCGCGGGCCGGCTTTTTCGGCATTAGCCCGCACACCACCCGCGCCGAACTGCAGCGCGCGGTGTTTGAAGGCCTGGCCTTCGCCATTGTCGATGCGCTGCAGGGTTATCCGCAGGGCGGCGAGCTGTATCTGACGGGCGGCGGCGCAGCCTCGGCGACCTGGCTGCAGATTATCGCCGACTGTACCGGACGCACGGTGGTCTCCAGCGCCTTTAACGAACTGAGCGCGCGCGGCGCGGCGATCCTGGCGGCCCGTAGCGTCGCGGCGCTGGCCGAGACGCCTCCGCTGGCGCAGACCCGCTATCAGCCGCGCCCTCAAGCGCATGCCCGCTACGCGGCGCTGTATCCCGTTTACCGCCTGCTGCGCGAGCAGATGCTGCCGGTATGGCAGGCCAGACAGGCCGCCCTTCAACCTCTTCCTCAGGACCTACAACCATGAAAATCGTTTTTACCGCCGAGCATGCTGGCGACCTTAGCGCCTTCCACCAGCTGGGCGAGCTGCTGGTGGAGGGGTGGGCGCTGGGCAAACCGAAACTCAGCGCCGGTCAGCTGATTGAGCTGGCCCACGACGCCGAGGTGCTGGTGACCAGCTATGATGAGGTGACGGACGCGGTGATGGCCGCCTGTCCGCGCCTGCAGGTGATCGCCTGCACCCGCGCGAATCCGGTGAATATTGATACCCAGGCCGCCCAGGCGCGCGGCATCCGGGTGCTCTACACCCCGGGGCGCAATGCCGATGCCGCCGCGGAGCTGACGCTTGGCCTGATGCTCAGCCTGGCGCGCCATATTCCGCAATCCCATGCGGCGCTGAAGCGGGGGGAATTCACGCAGGCTGACAATGCCGCCGCCGCCACTCAGCAGGGTCTGCGGCGGGATGTGGTCTGGGACGTGAGCCCGGAAAGCCCCTATGAAGTGTTTAAAGGCAGTGAACTGCGCAATAAAACGCTGGGGCTGGTGGGGTATGGCAACATTGGCCGCCGGGTGGCGCGTATCGCCCGGGCGTTCGGCATGGCGGTGTTGGTGGTGGATCCGTTCGTCGCCGCAGAGGATATCAATGAGCCAGGGCTACAGAAAACGACCCTGGAGGCGCTGTTCCGCGAGGCGGATATCGTCAGCCTGCACCTGAGCAGCGGGCCGCACAGCGACGGGCTGGTGAATGCCGCGCTGTTAAACAGTATGAAGCCCGGCGCGCTGCTGATCAATACCTCTCGCGCGGCGGTGGTCGACGAGGCAGCGCTGATTGATGCCCTGCGCCACGGCCCGCTGGGCGGCGCGGCGCTGGATGTCTATCACCGCGAACCGCTGTGGCGCGATCATCCTTTTGTCATCGAGTTCGATAACGTGATTATCACGCCGCATATCGCCGGAGCCACCCGGGAGAGTATCGCCAAACACACGGCGATGATTGCCGCCGATCTTCAGCGCTATGTCGCCGGGGAGCCGCTGCTGTACCAGTGGCGTTAAGCCGCTTGCGCCGCCGCGTTCTGCAGCGGCGCGGGTCCATCGTCAGGGGCGATGGGCCGCCATAAAAGCCTGGGTCTGTTCCCAGTCCACTCCCCCGGCATCCGATCCCATCCCGGTCGCCACCAGCGCGGCCACCGCCGAGGCGACGTCACACGCTGCTTTCACGCTGAGTCCGCGCGCCAGTGCGGCAATAAACCCGCCGCAGTAGCTGTCGCCGCAGCCGGTGGTATCCACCGCCTCGACCGGCCACGGCGCAATATGCTGCGGCCCGCCATCGCGGCCGATAAGCCAGGAGCCGTTCTCGCCGTCTTTCAGAATGCAGGTGCCCACGCCGAGCGCCAGGAAGAAGTGGCCGATGGCCTCCGGCTGCGTCTCTCCGGAGAGAAAGGCGGCTTCCTCCAGCGAAGGCATGAAATAATCCACCGACGGCAACAGGGGCCGCAGTAGTTCGAGGGTCTCTTCATTCGGGGCGATAAGGTCAAAGCTGGTGGTGACTCCGCGCGCTTTGGCCGCCTGCAACAGCCGCGCGCTCTGTCCCTGGTCCATTGCCGCCAGCAGCCCGGTCCCGCCGTGATGCAGGAAACGACAGTCAAGGACGGCGTCAAATTCCGCTTCACTGACAAACAGGGCGTCAGACGCGCCCCGGCAGTGCAGGGCCGGACGTTCGCCGTTGGGGCGAATCGGCAGGATCGTCGCCGAGGTCTCCTTCAGCGCGGTGCGCTGGATAAGCGAGCAGTCGATGCCCAGCCGGGCATAGCTGGCGAGGATAAAGTCGGCCTTTTCATCTTCGCCCAGGCAGGCCACCGCTGCGGTGCGGATCCCGAGCTTCGCGGCGTTGATATTAGCCCCGGCGGCGGTGCCGGCGGGGTTGAGACGAATTTGCTCAATAAAGGCGACGCCGCCGCGCGGCGGGATCGCCACCACCGGGCGCCCGGCGATATCCAGAATAGTCAGGCCGACAAATACGGCGTCAAAGGTTGCCATCGTTCTCCCGTTTAGCGATGCGTTTGGCGCAGGCGCGCCTGCCAGAAGGATAGGGCGAGGGCCACCACCAGAATCACGCCGACCAGCGCGTCCTTCACCAGATAATTGAGCCCCATCAGGTTCAGGCCGTTATCAATAATGGCAAGGAACAGCACGCCGCCGAGGGTGCCGAGGGTGCTGACCCGGCCCAGACGGGTAAAGGCAGTGCCGATAAATACTGCCGCAATGGCGTCCATCAGATAAGACTGCCCGGCCAGCGGGGTAAACTGCCGCAGGTTGGCGGAGAGGATCACCCCGCCGACGGCGCAGAGCGCCGAGGCGGCCACCAGCACGCCGAGCATGGTCAGGCGATCGCGGATCCCGGCGATACGCGCCGCTTCGCTGTTCTGACCGATGGCGCGGACATATTTGCCCCACAGGGTGCGCTCGGTAACCAGCCAGGCCGCCAGCCACAGCGCCAGCACGATCGCTACCGGCGTGGGGATCCCGCCAAGGTTGCCCACCGCCAGGTCGTGATACTCCGGGGCCATCCGCCGATAGGCTATCGCGCCGCCGCCGTCGGTATAGATGCGCTCGGCGCTGCTGGCGATAAACCAGGTGCCGAGCGTGGCGAGGAAGGGACGGATCCGGCAGATGAGGATCAGAAAGGCATTGAGCAGGCCAATCAGCACGCCGCCGAGCAGAGCGCAGCCCACCGCGGCCTGCCACGGCAGATGCCAGGTTTTCAGGGCGACGAGGGCGAAGGCGGCGCCGAAATCGAGCGCGACGCCCACCGACAGATCAATCGCCCCGGCGCTGACGATCAGGGTCATCGCCATCGCCACAATCAGCAGGATCGCGCTGCCCTGCAGCAGGTTGGCCCAGTTATCCACGGTTAAAAATACCGGATTCGCCCAGCCAAACAGGGCGATGGCCAGCAGGATGATGACGCCAAATCCGGCCCGCGACAGCCAGGCCAGCGGGCTGCTGGCCGTCTGTTCCGCCGACGCAGAGGTTTTCAGAGTGATTTGACTCATGCCTCGCCTCCTTTGTGTCTGACCGCCGAGGCCGCCAGCACCACCAGGATCAGGCCGCCTTTAATGGCGCCCATCCAGAAGATATTGACCCCCAGCAGGCCGAGCCCGTTAGAGAGGGCGTTGACCAGGATTGCCCCCAGCAGCGCGCCCCAGATGGTGACCACCCGACGGCGCGAGAAGGCGGCGCCGATAAAGGTCGCCAGCACGGTCTCCAGCAGCAGCGGCGTGGCCGTCCCGCTTGAGCTGCCGGAGCCCTGGCTGAGCAGCGGCAGAATAGCCAGCCCGGCGGCAATGCCCGCTAACAGCCAGACCAGCAGGGTCAAGCGGCGCACGTTCAGGCCGCTCATCTGCGCCATATCGCGATTGCCGCCCACCGCCTGCACATGCTGGCCGAAGCGGGAGTGGTGGAGCAGGAACTGGAACAGGATAAACACCCCCAGCAGGTAGACCAGCGGCCAGGGCAGGCCCAGCACGCTGTTGTCGCGAAAGGCGACCATCAGCGGATCGCTGACCGCGATGCGCCGCTGGCCGGTCAACAGATCTGTCAGACCGGTAAACGCCACCGAGGTCGAGAGGGTGGCCAGCAGCGGCGGCAGGCCGGCCGCCAGCACCAGCAAGCCATTGATCGCCCCGCACAGCAGGCAAACCGCCGCCAGCAGCGCCAGCAGCAGGAGATATGGCGTGTGCCATTCGGCCAGCCCGAGGCTGAGCAGCGCGACGCCGAGCACCGCCGTCGCCGGCAGGGAGAGGTCGATGCCGCCGGAGACCACGTCATCTCCGCCCACGGCGATAACGCAGACCAGGCCGAAACAGAGGATTGCCAGCGGAACGCTCTGGACCAGCATCAGGCTGATATTTTGCCAGCTGAGAAAGTAGGGCGACTGTACGCTCAGCCATACCAGCAGCGCCAGAAACAGGATCAGGGGAAATTTTCAATCAGCGTCGCCAGGCCCGGACGGCCGCGACGCTGGATAGCAGTACTCATGGTGAAGGCTCCTGTCCGCCGTTGATCGCCACCAGCAGGGCGTCCAGCGTTAGCCCGCGGGTGGGCAGATTGGCCGCCAGCGCGCCGCGCCAGAGGACCAGGATCCGGTCGCATAGTCCGAGCAGTTCGGGGGCATCGCTGGAGGAGACCAGCACCGCCCGTCCTTGATCGGCCAGCTGGCGCGTCCGTTGGTAAATATCGCGACGGGCGCCGATATCGACCCCAAGGGTGGGTTCATCGAGAATAAACAGCCGGGCATCGGTCCCCAGCCAGCGGGCGAGGATCGCTTTTTGCTGGTTGCCGCCGCTCATGTAGCGTACCGGCAGCCCCGGTCGTCCCGGGCGGATCGCCAGCTGTTCTATCCAGTCGCGCGCTTTCTGCTCGGCGATACCCCGCCGCTCCCAGCCAAAGGTGGCGGTTTCCGGCAGCGAGGCGAGATTAATATTGTCGGCGGTGGTGAAGGGCAGGATCAGCCCCTGATGGCGGCGGTCGCGCGGCACCAGCGCCATGCCGGCGCGGATCGCCTGCTTTGGCGTACGAATGCGCCGCGGCCGGCCCTCGAGGTGGATGGTGCCGCGTTCCGCCGGGCGTAAGCCGTAGAGTAAGTCGACCAGCACATCGCGTCCGGCGCCCAGCAGGCCGGCGACGCCGACGATTTCGCCCGGCTGAATATCAAAAGAAAGATCCTGCAGCTGCCGCCCGTCGCTCAGCTGGCGCACCGAGAGCAGCGGGGTTGCCCCATTGTCTGCCGCCGGGCGCTGGCGCGGAGTATACAGCTGGTCGATTTCCCGGCCGACCATCATGGCGATCAGCGCTTCGGTATTCTGCAGCAGGTCGCGGTCCGGGTAGCCGACCACTTCCCCGTTGCGCAGCACGGTGCCGCGGTCGCAGAGGGTGGCTATCTCATTGAGGTAGTGGGAAATATACAGAATGGCAATGCCCTGGTCGCGCAGGCGCAGGATAGCGGAGGAGACCAGACTGGCCTCCTGCGCCTCCAGGGGGGCGGTGGGCTCGTCGAACACTACCAGCCGCGCCGCGCCGTCGATCAGCGCGCGGGCAATCTGCACCAGCTTGCGCTCGGCCAGGCTCAGGTCGCGCACCAGCCGTTCGGGGTCGATCGCCAGCTGCCAGTTTTGCTGGAAAAATTGCGCCGTGGCGGCCTTCATCCGTCGGTGATCCAGCGCCCCCCAGCGGGTGCGATACTCCTGGCCCAGAAACACCGATTCCGCGACGGTAAAGTGCGGGATCAGGTTCAGCTCCTGGTGGATAACGCGGATGCCGGCGGCTTCGATGGCTGCCGGATTGCCGAGGGGCAGCGGGTGACCGTCGAGGGTGGCGCTGCCGCTGTCGGCCTGATAGACACCGGCGAGGATCTTGATCAGCGTCGATTTACCGGCGCCGTTCTCGCCAATCAGGCCATGAATCTCCCCCGGATTGAGGCGCAGGGTAACCGCATTAAGCGCGGTGACGCTGGCAAAACGTTTACCGATCTGCTCCATGACCAGACCAGCGGCGGGGCGTTCCCCGCCTGGATGTTGATTAATCACTGCAGCTCGCCGTATCCCAACTGTTTATACACCGCTTTCGCTTCCTGCGGACCTTTCACCGGAACCACCGGAATAAAGGTTTGCACCGGTAGTTTCTGGCCGGCAAAGTAGCGGGCCACATTGTCAGCCGAGGTCTGGCCGATCAGATGCGGCTGCTGCGCGACGTTAGCCACGAACGGGCTGCCGGGCTCCGCCATGATCTCCAGGGTCTCCGGACCGGCGTCGATGGCCGTCACTTTCACGTCTTTATCGCGACCTGTCTCTTCCAGCGCCTGGACGATGCCGATGGCCGGTTGATCCCAGCAGGCGACATGGATGGCGTCCAGTTTGCCTTTCGGATACTGGCTGAGTAATTCGAGGGTTTTCTTGCGCGCGTCTTCCGGCGAGTTGGCGAACTGTTCCGCGAGCTCGGGCTGGATAATATGAATATCCGGATAATCCTTAAGGACATATTTCCACTGATCGTAGCGAATTCCGCAAATACGCAGCGCGCTGGAGAACGCGTTAAATACGGCGACGTTGCCTTTGCCGCCTAATTCATCCGCCATGTAGCGGCCGATGGTTGAGCCTAAGGTGTAGTTATCGGAAGTAGTATTGTTGACCGAATATTGAGAAACATGATCTACGGTAAATACCGGGATACCGGCATCACGCAATGCTTTAAATTTTGGTTCGACGGCGCTATCGCCGAGAATACTAATTACCGCGTCCACCTTGCGTGACAGTAAAATATCGTGGTTATTGGCATGCACCTGATTATCGCGGCCGCCATCGACGCCAATGACTTTGCCCCCCAGCTTCTCCACCTCCTCTGTCGCGCCTTTAAAGGCCTCGCGATCCCAGAAATGCTGAGTGCCGACCACGGCAACGCCAATGGTTTTTCCCTGTAAGGAGAGGGCGTCTGCGGCAGCGACGCTCAGCGAGGCAAGGGAAAGCAGTCCCAGCGCGGCAGGCAATAATTTTCTTTTCTGCGACATTGTTATTATGATCCTGTGATGAAGGTGGTTGCGGACCGGTAGCATGACAAGAAGCACCTCGCCACCTCAAATACAAAATAAGTCTAAGTTATGCCAGGAATGTTATATCGCAGAAACGTCAGAGAAAAAGTTTATTTTGTCATGAGGAACCTGAAAATATTTCATGATGGCGGATAGGCCTTTTTATTTTGTGGTTTTATTTTTGACTTATTCCGTGTTTATTTAGCGGATAAAGACAATTTTCTTAATATTGTGAGTGCATGGGAAATACGGCGTCTACAGAGAAAAAAAGAAGATTGCGCGGGCTAAAGCTTTTTTTAGCAGAGCAATGTCTGGCCGGGTAAGGATTATTACCCTATTTCCCCGCTTTATTGTAATGAACCTTAAGCTGAGAAGAACGCGGGCGCTATGAAGAAACAGCATAATTATACGGTGATGCACTGGGGAACCTGGCAGGTGGAGAGCAGTGAGGGCGAGATCGTGGCGGTTAAGCCGGTGCCCTGGGATAAAAATCCCTCACGCATCGGCCAGTCGCTTCCCGACGCGGTGACCAGCCAAACGCGCATTCGCCGTCCGGCGGTGCGCGCCGGCTATCTCCAGCACGGGCCGGCGTCACGAGAAGGGCGAGGTAAAGAGCCCTTTGTCGAAGTCAGCTGGGAGGTGGCCCTGGACCTGCTGGCGCGCGAGCTGCGCTCGGTCAAGGCGCGCTGCGGCAATGAGGCGATCTACGGCGGCTCCTACGGCTGGGCCAGCGCTGGACGCTTTCACCATGCGCAGAGCCAGCTGCACCGGTTTCTCAAGGGCTTTGGCGGGTACACCGCCAGCACCAATACCTATAGCAGCGCCGCGGGCGAGCGTATTCTGCCGCATATTCTCGGGCCGCTGAGCCCGCTGCACCGGCAGCATACCCATTTTTCCGAGCTGGCCCGGGAGTGTCAGCTGTTTGTCGCCATTGGTGGTCTGCCGCTGCGCAATGCCCAGGTCAACGGCGGCGGCGCCAATGACCATATGCTCCAGTACTGGCTGGATAAGATGCAGGCCAACGGCACGCGGTTTATCAATATCAGTCCGGTGCGCAATGACCTCAGCGCGGTGCCCGACGCCGAGTGGCTGGCCATTCGGCCGGGCACCGATACCGCACTGCTGCTGGCCCTGAGCTATGTGCTGATCGCTGAGTCCCTTTACGACCAGGCGTTTGTTGCCAGCCATACCGTCGGGTTTGCCCCCTATCGCGCTTATCTGTTGGGCGAGCACGATGGCGTGGCGAAAACCCCGGCGTGGGCGGCGGCGATTACCGGCCTGGACGCCCAGCGCATCGCCGACCTGGCGCGGGAGATGGCCCGCCACCGGACGATGGTGAATATCTCATGGTCTATCCAGCGCGCCCGTCAAGGGGAGCAGGCCTACTGGGCGACGGTGGCCCTGACTGCGCTGCTGGGACAGATCGGCACGCCGGGCGGCGGTCTCGGGTTTGGCTACGCCTGCACTAACCTGGCGGGCGCGGTACGAAAAGCGTTTTCCGGCCCGCGCTTACCCGCCGGGGAGAATGCGGTGGACAGCGTTATCCCGGTGGCGCGGCTGTCCGATATGCTGCTGCACCCGGGAGAAACCTATGAGTTCGACGGTCAGCGGCGGCGCTATCCCGATATCCGTTTAGTCTACTGGGCGGGAGGCAATGCGTTTCATCATCATCAGGATCTCAACCGACTGTGCGAGGCCTGGCGCCGCCCGGAGACGGTGGTGGTGCATGAGCAGTACTGGACCGCGCAGGCCAAATTCTCCGATATCGTTCTGCCGGCCACCACCTCGCTGGAGCGAGAGGATATCGGCAGCGGCGGTCACGACGGGTTTATGATCGCCATGAGCGCGCAGATCCCGCCGGTGGGCGAAGCGCGTGACGATTACGCCATTTTCTGCGATCTCGCCGATCGGCTGGGATTCGGAGAAGCGTTCAGCGAAGGGCGGGACGCCGGGCAGTGGCTGCGTCATCTCTATGAGGAGTCAAGACCGCGGGCGCAGGAGGAGGGTATTGCGCTGCCCTCGTTCGATGACTTCTGGCAGCAAGGGGTGCTGGAGTACAGCGCGCCGGAGCGGCCGCAAATTTTTCTCGCCGATTTTCGCGCCGATCCTGAGCGCAATCCGCTCTCCACCCCCTCCGGCAAAATTGAACTCTTTTCCGCCACCGTCGCCGGGTTTGGCTATCGCGAATGTCCTGGCCATCCGTGGTGGGATGAACAGGAGGCCGCCCGGCAGCGGCAGGAGGCGGCGCGCTGGCCGCTTCATCTGCTCTCCAGCCAGCCGCGCGCCCGCCTGCACAGTCAGTACGACCACGGCAGCGTCAGCCGGGCGACGAAAATTCAGGGACGCGAGCCGCTGTGGATGCATCCGAGCGATGCGCAGGCAAGAGACATCCGCGAAGGCAGCGTGGTGAAGGTCTATAACGACCGCGGGGCGATTCTGGCGGGCGTGCACCTGAGCGAGCAGATTTTGCCCGGCGTGGTACAGATGTCCACCGGCGCCTGGTATGACCCGCTGGATCCCAATGAAAAAGGAACGCTCGATAAGCACGGTAATCCCAATGTGTTAACCGAGGATCGCGGCAGTTCGCGCCTGGGGCAGGGCTGTAGCGCCCAGAGCTGCTGGGTGGAGATCGCCCCGTGGCGAGAGGAGCTGCCGCCGATCACTGCCTTTGATCCGCCGAAATTTATTGAAGTTTAGGCGTTGGCGCTCGCCGGCGGCGGGGCGGGTAGCCCGGAGAAGGCGCGGTATGCGCCGCCTCCGGCAAAGCCCGCGCCTGGCGGTTTTAGACTGACGACAGTTTGACGTTACGCCAGCCGCGGGTAGGCGCTGGCGATATCGTCACCGGTAAACTGAGCGATCCAGCCTTCCGGGTTATCAAAAATGCGAATGGCGGTGAAGTTCGGTTCTGATCCCATATCAAACCAGTGCGGAGTGTGGGCGGGAACCGAAATCAGATCGTTCTTTTCGCACAGCACCTGGAACACCTCGTCGCCAATGTGCAGGCAAAACAGGCCAGCGCCCTCGACAAAAAACCGCACCTCGTCTTCGCCATGGGTGTGCTCGTTCAGGAACTTTTCCCGCAGCGCCTCTTTTTGCGGGTTATCGGCGCGCAGGCTGATGACGTCCCAGCTCTGGTAGCCCTTTTCGGCGACCAGTTTATCAATCGCATGCTGATAGGCGGCAATCACCGTTTCTGGGCTGGGATTTGCGCCGAGGTCGCGGTCGGCCTGCCAGCGCTCGAAGCGGACGCCTTTGGCGTTAAGTTGATCCTGAATCGCTTTGGCGTCGGTGCTGTGCCAGACCGGCGTTTGCGGATCGGTCACGGAAAAAAGAGTTAATGCGCTCATGCTGGGATCTGCTCCGGATGAATGTCGTCAAAACGCTGAACCTGAGGATGGTGGCTCGCCGGGTCGCGGTCGCCGCGAACCAGCTGCACAGTGCGCAAACCCGCGGCCTCGGCGGCATCAAGTTCCTGATGGATATCCGACAGGAACAGGATGGTGCCAGGGGCATGGCCCAGGTGTTCAGCAATGTTACGGTAGGACTGCACCTCACGTTTGGCGCCTACCAGGGTATCGAAATAGCCCGTGAACAGATGAGTAATATCACCTTCATCGCTGTAGCCAAATAACAATTTCTGCGCAGCCACGGAACCTGAGGAATATACATACAGATCAATACCCTGCGCTTTCCATTGCTCCAGCGCCGGCAGTACGTCCGGGTAGAGATGGCCGGTAAAGTCGCCGTTGAGATAGCCGTCGCGCCAGATGATCCCCTGCAGCGCCTTCAGCGCCGTGGATTTACGGTCTTCATCCATAAAGGTGAAGAGGGTAGTGATAAGGTCGGCGGTGCTGGCGGCGGGGGCGTCTGTTTCGCGGCGCAGGTTGTCGAGAATGGTTTTGACCGGTTCAGCGTGCTGCTGAGCGGTCACAAAGCCGGCCAGTCGTTCGCGGGCGTAGGGGAACAGCACGTTATGCACAAAGCGGATATCGCTGGTGGTGCCTTCTATGTCGGTCACGATGGCGCGGATCATGGTTTCTCCAGAGTGGGCGTAGCGTGGAATAACATTAGCATTTAGACGTCTAAGCGTCTTGATTGCCAAATATTAACATCGTGTTATAGTGGCTTCAACAACAGCATTACAATCGGTATAAAAAGAATGAACAATAACCCCTTGATTCCAGAGAGTAAACTTCCTGCGCTCGGCACCACGATTTTTACCCAGATGAGCGCCCTGGCCCAGCAGCATCAGGCCATAAACCTGTCCCAGGGCTTTCCCGATTTTGACGGCCCGCGCTATCTGCAGGAGCGTCTGGCGTACCACGTGGCGCAGGGGGCGAATCAGTACGCCCCAATGACCGGCGTGCCGGCGCTGCGCGAGGCGATCGCCGGGAAGACGGCGGAGCTGTATGGTTACCAGCCCGACGTTAACAGCGAGATCACGGTCACCGCCGGCGCGACGGAGGCCCTGTATGCGGCGATCACCGCCCTGGTGCGCCGCGGCGACGAGGTGATCTGTTTCGATCCCAGCTATGACAGCTACGCCCCTGCGGTGGCGCTGGCCGGCGGCGAGTTACGTCGTATTGCGCTGCAGCCGCCGCATTTTCGCGTCGACTGGCGGCAATTTGCCGCCGCCCTGAGCGAGAAAACCCGGCTGGTGATCCTCAACACCCCGCACAACCCTTCGGCCACCGTCTGGCAGCGCGAGGATTTTGCCGCCCTGTGGCAGGCGATCGCCGAACGCGAGATCTATGTCCTGAGCGATGAAGTCTATGAGCATATCTGCTTTGCCGATGGCGGCCACGCCAGCGTACTGGCGCATCCGCAGCTGCGCGAGCGGGCGGTGGCGGTCTCTTCGTTTGGCAAAACCTTTCATATGACCGGCTGGAAGGTCGGCTACTGCGTGGCCCCGGCGGCCATCAGCGCCGAACTGCGCAAGGTGCACCAGTATCTGACCTTCTCGGTGAATACCCCGGCGCAGCTGGCGATCGCCGACATGCTGCGCGAAGCGCCGGAGCATTATCGTGAGCTGCCGGCGTTTTATCGGGAACGTCGCGATCTGTTTATTGAAGCGCTGCGCCCAAGCCGGCTGGAAATCCTGCCCTGTGAAGGGACCTATTTCCTGCTGGCGGACTACAGCGCCATCTCCGATCTTGACGATGTCAGCTTCTGCCGCTGGTTGACCACTGAGATCGGCGTGGCGGCGATCCCGCTCTCCGTCTTCTGCGCCGATCCGTTCCCGCACAAGCTGATCCGCTTGTGCTTCGCCAAACAGCCGGCGACTCTGCTGGCTGCGGCGGCGCGTTTGTGCCAGCTGTAGTTACTTAATCGTCCACGCCTGGGAGAACTGGCGGCCGGCGAACATCTCTGTCAGGCCGCTAATTTGCTTCAGACGCAGCACTTCATCGGCATCCATCCCCAGCTCTTTGCCGATTTTCTGCGGCGTCCAGCCGAGCTGGGTCAGCTCGCGGACGATCTCTGACATGGCGTGGATTTGGTGGCGACCGCGCGCCCGGTTATGGCGTATGGTCGCTGCCATCAGCCCGTCACGCGAGGCAGCTTCACTCGTCAGGCAGGTCACCGGCAAATAGCCTTTTAGCGTTTTTTTCAGCGCGGCTTTGCTGCAGGCCAGCTCATGGCGGTGAAAACCATCGACAATCGTATACGCCTGTGGGCGTTGCTGGATGACGACGACCGGCTGGGTAAAGCCGTCGGCCTCCAGCGACGTTTGCAGCAGACGCTTCTCCGGCGGCGCCACGTTATTCGGGTTGTAATCGTTGGGGGCGACCAGCTCCTGTTTGACCCACAGCACGCAGTCGACGGGCTGCGAGCGGAAGGGGCTGTAGTGGTGGAGCACCTGGCGAAACGCGTTGATAGCCTCAATGCGCGCCTCGTCATCCAGCTTTTGCAGGTAAGCTTCCAGCGCCTGCGTCAGTTGTTGTTGCATAATATCCCCCATTGTTGGCGATGTTTTTCCATGCGTTTACGGTAGCGCTGATAGTGGCTGCTTTTGGTTGGGCTAAACGAAAGCTGACGGCACCAGTAATCGTTATTGAGCAGTACTTTGCAGACTCGCCGCCAGGATGGGATATCTTTGGTGCCAATGTCCGCAGGTTGGGTATCCGGAATATCCTCCATACCTTTTTTCTGGTACCAGCGCAGGTAGACGGCGATTTTATTGCGGTAGTGCTCGGCGGTGGTTTCCGGCATGCTGTCGAGCAGGAACAGGGCGTAGCTTTTCCACGTCAGGTGGTCGGGCTTGTCGATTTTCCGATGACCGTAGAACTGGTTATCATGCCCGGCATAGACCCCGCCGCTGTGCGCGCCGCTCACTCGCTGGCACATCGCGGCCCAGCGCTCAGGTTCCAGCACGTGATACAGCCACAGCCCCTGGCGCTGCTCGGGACCAAACGGTTCGCAAATGCGCATATAGCGCAGCGGCACCCCGGCCTGATACATCAGATCGTACAACGGGTTATAGGGCTCGCCGCTTTTGGCAAACCAGGTCCAGATATCGGCGGTTTTCCAGTCATAGAGCGGGTAGATGTACCAGGCATGGCCGCCCGGCGCTGAAGTGGTCCATGGTTTATCGTCGGCGAAGCGCTGTTTACGCTGTGAAGAAATCGTCATAAAGCGATTTAGCGATTCGTCGGCGCGAATGCCCACCAGCACGGCGGCGGGACGACGCTGCGAAAACCACTCGGCGAAGTGGCTGACGAAGGCTTCAAAGCTCATTCCGGGTTGATAAAATGAAAAATAGCCCGGGTGGGTAATGGCCCAGGGCGGCGGCTGGCGTACCCACTCGGTTCCGGGCTCCCAGCATTGCCATTGCGGCTTATACTGCGTCAGGGCATTTTGGGTGGTGAGCGGCAGGGCGACCCAGTAAAAGGTTTCGATGACATCCGCATACAGCGCACGCAGTTTTTCACAGTGGGCGATGGTGCAGGAGAACTGCGCTTCCCAGTCAATAAACAACACGCAGATTTTTTTCCCCTGTAACCGCGCCGCCTGGGCGGTTAAATGCAGCATAACGGTGGAGTCTTTTCCCCCGGAAAAAGAGACACAGATGCGCGAAAAATTATCCATGACCCACTGGATCCGCTGCTCAGTTGCTTGCAGCACCGATTCCGGTAAGGGATATTTAATAAACGACATGACCATTAATCCTTTAATAGTAGAAAATTCCCGTTAGCTCAGTATAAACGATGAGGGGTAGGAAATTAATGGTCGATTATTGTTTCTGGCAGCGGGGGAACAGAAGGGCGTTATTCGCTGTGATTAAATTTGGGCCGTGATGCCTCTCGATCATTCATTAATATGGTGATTAATTCAGTTAAAAAATGATTTTGCGAAGATGCATGGTGGTAATTAATGTAGATCGTGATATCCGGAAAAAGATTATCTATGTTGATGGCGTGAAGCTGCATAGTGGGTGAGATAAAGTCATATAAATAGGAAGGCAAAAAGCCAATTAAGTCGGTTTTATTAATCATGTTAAGAATGGTCATAAAAGAGTCGCTGCGAAAGGCAATATTGCGCGGATTCAGCCAGGCGATGCTGCTTTGCTGCACGCGCTGAATAACGGGATCGTTGGTAATATAGTGAGTGAAAAACTCCTGCGCCAGTGACTCTACCGAGGTAAGCGTTTCGCGTCGCGGATGGCCCGCCCGGCAAACCGCCAGCGTCTGCACCGTCTGATAGGGCTGACAGATCGTGGCGCGGTTGGTAATGGGCATGCGGGTGAACACCAGGTCCGCCTGGCGATACGCCAGCAGCTCCTCAGCCGATTCGGTGGTGGTCAGGTTATGGTGCTCAATTTGCAAGTTCGCCTGATGACAGAGCTGGTTAATCATAACGTGGCTATTGACTGAACAGAACAGCGGGGGGCCATATATCACAATACGTTTACGCAGTTCTGAGCGATTATTAAGATTGATGGTTTTTTCCAGCTGCTCCAGATTTTGCTGTAGATGATAATGAAGATTGACGCAGGCGGTGGTGGGCGTCATTCCTTTGCCAACACGAACAAATAGCGGATCGTTTAACTGCTGGCGCAGACGCTGCAACGACTGACTCACCGCTGAGGGGGTGATAAATAACATCGCCGCCGCTTTGCTGATGCTCAAATGTTGATAGATACATTCGAAAATAACCAATAAATTCAAATCGAACTTTTTCAGATCGTAAAGATTTGCCATTAATGCAGTCCTGTTTATTACCGGTGCGGATTATAATATTCTTAATGATAATGTTTTGTGGCTTAATATTTGCGGTGTGAATTTAATTATTGGCAAATACAGTTAAGTTCTGCTTAATATATCTTATCGTCGACGGTGGCGCCAGCGGTCGCTTCCGCCAGGCGCCACTGCGGGATGGAATTACTCTTTTTCACCCATCATAATATGCAGTTTCTCTTTATCCGGTAGGCCGACCACCTGCTGCAGCATATTATCTTTATTCATATAATAAATCGCCGGCGTCACGTTGGCTCCCAGATCGTCCATCAGCTGCTGGTTGACGTTGAGCATTTTCATTTTCTCCGGCGGAATTGCTTTCGGGATCGTCAGAGCCATTTTCCCATTCGATTGCTCGTAATCATGCCAGGTTTTCGCCGGATCGCTGCTGGCGAGAATCGCCGCGGCGGTGGCCGGGCTCTCCGGCTTAATCACCCCCACCAGCAGAGTGCGGATCTGCACTTTACCGGCCTCTACCCAGGGGCGGGATTGCTGCCAGAACTGCTTGCAGTAGGGACAGAAGGGATCGGCAAAGACATACAGCACGATAGGGGCGTCCTTGCGACCATCCTGCAGCCAGTGTGCGCTGGCCATCTTCTTCCACATCTCTTGTCCCGCCGGGGTATAGAGTTCTTTCTGAAACAGCTGCTCGCTGAGGTTGCTGCCGTTCTCATCATACATATAGCCGGAGATCGCGTGTTTACCATCCGGCGTTAGGTAGATGGCGACCCCCATGTCCTGGTATTTGCCCAGCCAGCCTTTCATTCCCCCCGGCGCCTCAAAGGGTTTTATAATGGTAATGCCCTGTTTTTCAATCGCTTTTACCGGAGCGGGGAGTTCCTCCGCATGGCTGCATAACGGCAAAAGGCTGAGTAACAGCAGACGCTTTAACATAAGTATTCCTTGTAAAATCAGCAGGAAAGGGCAAAACGATTGTCGAACCTATCACAGTCATAGGCAAGATCAGCAGAATGACGGATTGCCCTTTGCTGGCGTGGGTGATGTAATCCTGGATGCTGTTACATTAAGGTAATGTAGAGCGCAACACATAGCCAGTCTGACTGGCGCTGAACCTACCCTCGGGTATTTCAGGTAACGGGGCCGCCTGAAAAGGTGGCCTTTTTACTTTTGTCGCGGCAAATGATGCGAAAAACAGCGATTAGCGCTGAACGCGTCGACAGGTTCACAGAGTTGTCTTGTTCCGGTTGTTAGATAACGCTTATTGATTCGATAATGTAAACGCATTGGTCGAGTCAGGAAAAATTCGTTAACTTAGACCTCAACGAAAACACGGAGGAAGTATAGATGTCCTTAATTAACACCAAAATCAAACCGTTCAAAAACCAGGCATTCAAAAATGGTGAATTCATCGAAGTCACCGAGAAAGACACCGAAGGCCGCTGGAGCGTCTTCTTCTTCTATCCGGCTGACTTCACCTTCGTCTGCCCGACCGAACTGGGCGACGTGGCTGACCATTACGAAGAACTGCAGAAGCTGGGCGTAGACGTTTACTCTGTGTCTACCGATACCCACTTCACCCACAAAGCGTGGCACAGCAGCTCTGAAACCATCGCCAAAATCAAATATGCGATGATCGGCGACCCGACTGGCGCCCTGACCCGTAACTTCGACAACATGCGTGAAGATGAAGGTCTGGCTGACCGCGCTACCTTCGTCGTTGACCCGCAGGGTATCATCCAGGCGATCGAAGTTACCGCTGAAGGTATCGGCCGTGATGCGTCTGACCTGCTGCGTAAAATCAAAGCGGCGCAGTACGTTGCTTCTCACCCAGGCGAAGTCTGCCCGGCGAAATGGAAAGAAGGCGAAGCGACGCTGGCTCCTTCTTTAGATCTGGTTGGTAAGATCTAAGTCTGTTTGTGCCCGGCGGCGCTACGCTTGCACGGGCCTACAAGATCGTAGGCCGGGTAAACGGCGTGCCACCCGGCAATCAATGGGCGCTTTCGCGCCCATTTTATTCCAACACCATGATGCAAGCGCATTCAGGCAGCCTGACGAGGCCGCTTGCATGATGATGTTTTAAGCCCAGGAGATAACAATGCTCGACACCAACATGAAAACCCAGCTCAAGGCCTACCTTGAGAAGCTGACCAAGCCTGTTGAGCTGATTGCCACGCTGGATGACAGCGCTAAATCGGCAGAAATCAAGGAACTGTTGGCTGAAATCGCTGAACTGTCAGACAAAGTCACCTTTAAAGAAGACAACACGCTCGCGGTACGTAAGCCCTCGTTCCTGATTACTAACCCAGGTTCCGACCAGGGGCCGCGTTTTGCGGGCTCGCCGCTGGGCCACGAGTTTACCTCGCTGGTGCTGGCGCTGCTGTGGACCGGCGGTCATCCGTCGAAAGAGGCCCAGTCGCTGCTGGAGCAGATCCGCGATATTGATGGCGATTTCGAATTCGAAACCTACTATTCGCTCTCCTGTCATAACTGCCCGGACGTGGTCCAGGCCCTGAACCTGATGGCGGTGCTCAACCCGCGCATCAAACACACGGCGATTGACGGCGGGACCTTCCAGAATGAGATCACCGAGCGTAACGTCATGGGCGTGCCAGCGGTGTTCATGAACGGTCAGGAGTTTGGTCAGGGACGGATGACGCTGACTGAAATCGTCGCCAAAGTGGATACCGGTGCGGAAAAACGCGCAGCGGAAGAGCTGAATCAGCGTGACGCTTACGATGTACTGATCGTTGGCTCCGGCCCGTCCGGCGCGGCGGCGGCGGTCTACTCTGCACGTAAAGGGATTCGTACCGGCCTGATGGGCGAACGCTTCGGCGGTCAGGTGCTGGATACCGTGGATATCGAAAACTATATTTCGGTGCCGAAAACCGAAGGCCAGAAGCTGGCAGGCGCGCTGAAAGCGCACGTCAATGACTATAACGTCGACGTGATCGACTCCCAGAGTGCGACCAAACTGACGCCGGCGGCGACAGAGGGCGGCCTGCATCAGATCGAAACCGCCTCCGGCGCGGTGCTCAAGGCGCGTAGCGTCATCATCGCCACCGGGGCGAAATGGCGCAATATGAACGTGCCGGGCGAAGATCAGTATCGCACCAAGGGCGTGACCTACTGCCCTCACTGCGATGGTCCGCTGTTTAAGGGCAAACGCGTAGCGGTAATCGGCGGCGGGAACTCCGGCGTGGAAGCCGCCATTGACCTGGCGGGCGTCGTAGAGCACGTAACCCTGCTGGAGTTTGCCCCAGAGATGAAAGCCGACCAGGTGTTGCAGGATAAAGTCCGCAGCCTGAAGAATGTCGACATCATTCTTAATGCGCAGACCACGGAAGTGAAAGGCGATGGCAGCAAAGTCACCGGCCTGCAGTATCGTGACCGGGTGAGCGGCGATGAGCATCATATCGCGCTGGCGGGGATCTTCGTCCAGATTGGCCTGCTGCCTAACACCACCTGGCTGGAAGGCGCCGTTGAGCGCAACCGCATGGGTGAGATCATCATCGATGCGAAGTGCGAAACCAACGTCAAAGGCGTGTTCGCCGCGGGCGATTGCACCACCGTGCCGTACAAACAGATTATTATCGCGGCAGGGGAAGGGGCAAAAGCGTCGCTGAGCGCTTTCGACTACCTGATCCGCACGAAAACCGCATAACAAGTCAGACAATAGACCTGCATAACAAAGAGGCTACCCAGGGGTAGCCTCTTTTTTTATACTCTTTTCGTCATTCTTACCTGACGACCATTACCGGGATATGGGCATGGCGGATCACGCTCGAGGCATTGGAGCCGAGCAGGTGGGTACTGATGGAGGGATTGCGTGAGCCAATAACTACCACGTCGGCGTTAATTTCGCTGGCCAGCTCGTTGACCATATCGCGCACGCTGCCAAAACGGACATGTAGCTTGATACGAGACGGGTCAATGCTGAAGTGGCTGACCATCGTCTGCAGGCGAGTCTCCGCCTCATGCTGCAGATGTTCCTCAAACCGCCGCAGGTCGGCGGTAAAACGGCTCATGGTAAAGCTCGCGGAACCCGGTAAGACGTGGAGCAGATGGATCACCCCGTCCTGCTGGGCCAGAAACTCCGCGTGCCGGACGGCTTTATCGCTCAGCGCCATCTCAAAGACATCAACCGGCATAATGATAGTCTTATACATATGCAATCCTCCTTGTTCGTTTGCGTCTATATCAACATATTATATGCGGATATTGTGTCATTCAGGTCGCAAAACTGTCAGCCAGGCAGGCGCAAAGCGTAAAAAAGGGTAAGCGGCGGGAAAACAGCAGAAAGAGGATGTGCGGACATCCTCTGAATAAAGCGCGAAACGCCTCAGGCAGCGGGATTAGCGGTGGAATTCGCCAGCGGCTTCCGGCTGGTACAATAGCTCCAGCACTTCCAGGTGCGTCGATGCGCCGCCCGGCAGCTCCCAGTGAATGGTGCTGCCGACTTTCAGGCCCAGCAGCGCGGCGCCCACCGGCGCGAGGACGGAGAGCTGGCTGGCGCTGTCGGTCACCTGTGACGGAAACACCAGCGTCCGCACGCGCTCTTCGCCGCTGGTTAAATCGCGGAATTTTACCCTGCTATTCATGGTGACGACATCATGCGGCATCGCTTCCGGGGCCAGCATTTGCGCGCGGTCGAGTTCCTCATTCAGGGCATCGGCAACCGGTGAGTTGGCGAAAGCCGGCTGCTCCAGCAGCCTGTCGATACGTTCGGCATCCAGTTCATTAATGATGATTGCGGGTCTGGTCATTGCATACTCCATGTTATCCAGGAACCTGTCCGTAAAAGAAAACCCTCGCCGAAAGGGGCAAGGGTTAAGGTCCTACCATCATACTGAGAGTTGCCGGCAGTTTGAAGTGATGAAACGCACATTCAGCGTGCAACACCATCCGGCGGACGGTGTTTTCCAATCAGCATCCCGCTTTACGCTAGTGGCCAACCTTATCGAGGATAAACTGTGCGCCGCAGTTACCCGGGTGAGGCTGGGGCAGAAAAGCGGAAGTGGCCAGCGGGGCGTTGATGGTCGCGGCGTTGAGCGAGATTTGCATCTCCGTCAGATAGGCCGGATTACCGTTGCAGGTTAGCTTAAACGCCTTTACGCTCTGCGGACCCCAGGCGCGGGCCACGGCGGCGTCGAAGTCGGCGCGGCTGACCGTTTGGCCATAGTGCTTCGCGAGAAAATCCCCCACCGGGCTGCGCTTAATTTCACCGTTTAGTCGCACCATGGCGCCAAAGTAGCTGTCGGGATCGAAGCCGAAGCAGACGCCATGTTTGGCATATTCGTAGCGTTCCAGGCAGGAGGTGCCGCCCGATCCCGGCATCACATTATTAAGTTTATTGGCCATCTCCAGCGACAGTCCGGTCTCCGCCGCCTGGCATTTGCGGTTCGCTTTTACCTCCGGCATGTTGGGCACCGGACGCGTGGCGCAGCCGTAGCGCATCCAGCGACGTTCATCCACTCCGCGCGCGGCAATGGACTTTGGCAGCCCGGGCCACAGGCCATGCACGGTCAGAAAGTCGGCTTTATTCGCGGTGTCCTGCTGCAGGCGACACTCTTCCGGTTCGTTGCGATTGCGGTCATACATGCTCTGACAGAATCCGGTTTGCCAGGAGAGGGCAAGGACGTAGCGGTCAAAATCAGCGTATCGCATCGCGGTGAGCGGTTCAGCACCGGCCTGAGTGGCGGTAAGCACAAGGGCAATCGCGGCGAAATCCTTCCTGAACATTTTTATTCCTGATTATGGATGGCAAAAGATAACGGGGAGTTATTAAAGCATAAAAAAGGCGCCCGCTGGCGCCTTTTCGCGTGGTTAGACCATTAGTGGAGCGCGCTGCCGGGCACCAGGATTTCAGTAGCAACGATCACCACCAGCAGGCCAACGAGCACCGGCACTGAGGTGCGCTTGACCACTTCGAATGGGGAAATCTTCGCCATCCCGGCAACGGCGACCACCACCCCGGAGACGGGCGATATCGTGCGGCCGAGGTTAGAAGCCTGCAGCATCGGAATCGACAGGTAGGCCGGATTGATGCCGGAGGAGTGCGCCAGCTTGGGGATCATCTCAACGAAGGCGTAGAACGGGGCATTACCGGAACCGGTGGTCATCGCCGCCAGCATGGTCAGGATCACCAGCACCAGCATCAGAATAATGCTGGCCGAGCCGAAGGAGGTGGCGATTGAGATCAGACCGTTGATAAAGCCGATAGTGCTTAACCCCTGGGCAAAGACGCCGGCGGCAACCAACAGCATCACTACGCCGGCGAAGGCGTCGGCCATTCCACGGTAGGCGACTTCCAGCCCGCTAAAGACGTTTTTGGTGTTGAAACCGCGCAGGAACTCGAGGATCGCCGCCAGCAGCATGCAGCCAACGAGGATGGTGATAATGTGCAGCTCCGGCCCCCATTTACCGTCAAAGATCAGCACGCCGATGATCGGGGTAAACGGCAGAATGGCATACAGCGCCGGGGCGGTGGTGGTGATGTCGTTGACATCGAGCATCTCGTGAGAAATGTGCTCTTTTTTATCCAGATAGCGCTGCCAGAAAAAGTGGGCGATCGCCATGCAGATAATAGCCGCGATGGAGATCGGCAGCGTGGTTTTAAAAGCAAAGTCGATCAGCGGCATTTCAGCGGCTTTGGCCGCCAGGACGACGTCACCCGAGGTTGGCGAGAGGATAATCGCCGCCGGTGAGGCGCAGATGGCGGCGGCGGCCCCGCGGCTGATACCGACATTCACCATTACCGGGAACAGCGTCGCCACCAGTAGTACGCCAAGGCCGGTCGCGGAGGAGACGGCCAGCGACATCAGGCAGGCGACAAAATAGGCGGCAATCATCAGCAGATAGGGCGAATTAATATAGCGCAACGGCTTCGACGCTAATTTGACCACCATATCATTGGCGCCAATATGGGTCATATAGGTGGCGAAGCCGCACAGCATCATGATCATCATGCCCAGATCGCCGCCGCGGCTCATGAGTAGAATCTTAATGTATTCAATAATATCGGTAGCGGAATAGCCGGTGCTCGCGGTATTACCCGGTAACACTTTATGTCCCAGCAGGGCGCTGACGATCAGTAAGATTAAGCCTCCGACGAACAGCACCCCGGTGGCCGAGTAGCCTTTAATGATATAGCGGGCTACGCCCACAATGACCACGATCCCTATCAGGATCTCAATAAACGTCAGCATTTATTACCCCTAAACCCAAAGAATATGTAGCTAAAAAGCACCACACCAAATTTTAATGTGCGAATGTGCCGAAAAAACGGACAAAACTCGCTGATGCAAATCAATAAAGCGATAAGAACTACACGTCCCCCGTCACGCCTGGATATAATCACCAGATGGATAGTTAAGCCGTTCTGATGGACAGCGGGCGAAAATCAGGAGTTTGCCTTATTTCGTTCAACCTGTATTGAGATTATCTTTGCTATTTTAGGTGGCTTTTAAATCAAAGTGGTAATAGAAAAGTGTTGATGTTACGTCGTTTTTCATTGTTTTCTCTTGGTTTTTTAGGATGGTTATTGGTGTCCGGAAACGCCAGCGCGTCGTTTTCATCGACCCTTAGCGAAGGTTACCATACCTTAAGTAATAACGTAGCGCAGACCTGGAATGAGCCGGAGCACTATGATTTGTACGTTCCAGCCATCACCTGGCATGCGCGCTTTGCCTATGACAAGGAAAAAACCGATAAGTATAACGAACGTCCGTGGGGGGCAGGTTTCGGCGTCTCGCGCTGGGATGAGAAAGGGAACTGGCATGGCCTGTACCTGATGGCGTTTAAAGACTCTTTTAATAAGTGGGAGCCCATCGGCGGCTACGGCTGGGAGAAAACCTGGCGCCCGCTGACGGACCAGAATTTCCACCTCGGCCTTGGCTATACCCTCGGCGTCACGGCGCGCGATAACTGGAACTACATCCCGATCCCGGTGATCTTGCCATTGGCGTCAATAGGTTACGGTCCGGCAACTTTCCAGATGACCTATATTCCCGGCACCTACAATAACGGTAACGTTTACTTCGCCTGGGCGCGCATCCAGTTTTAATTCGCTAAGTCTTAGCAATAAATGAGATAAGCGGAAGGTCTTGTGCAAAAACAAGGACTAAAGCGTTACCCACTAAAAAAGATAGCGACTTTTATCACTTTTTAGCAAAGTTGCACTGGACAAAAGGTACCACAATTGGTGTACTGATACCCGACACAGCATTAGTGTCGATTTTTCATATAAAGGTAATTTTGATGTCTAAGATTAAAGGTAACGTTAAGTGGTTTAATGAGTCCAAAGGATTCGGTTTCATTACTCCGGAAGATGGCAGCAAAGATGTATTCGTACACTTCTCTGCAATCCAGTCCAACGGTTTCAAAACTCTGGCTGAAGGTCAGCGCGTAGAGTTCGAAATCACTAACGGTGCCAAAGGCCCTTCTGCTGCAAACGTCATCGCTCTGTAAGCAACGCGTCAGTAGAATATAAAAACCCGCTAATAAGCGGGTTTTTTTTGCCTGTCTCCTTCGCTTTTAGCGGCTGGCCGCCTGCGAGAAAAGCCAGAAGGCGACCGCCGTCATCGCAAACGAACCCAGCAAATTCACCGCGACGTTGAGCAGCGCCCAGCTTACCCGGCCCTGCTGCAGGAGAAACACCACTTCCGCAGAAAAGGTGGAGAACGTGGTCAGGCCGCCGCAGAAACCGGTGGTAATCAGCAGTTTCCACATCGGGTCAATCCCGGTCAGACGATTAAACCACGCCAGCCCGGCGCCAATCACAAAGGCGCCTAACAGGTTGGCCGTTAGAGTCCCAATCGGGATAGCATGGTGCACAGGATTGAGCTTCATGCCGAGCCACCAGCGCAATACGCTGCCGGTGCCGCCGCCAATAAAAACGGCGCAAAGAAGTTGAAACACGGTCGTTTCCTGCTATTTGATGTAAGAGAGTGTCAAGTGTAGCGCGCATCGGGCGCGATTGGCTATCCATAACCTGACGGGAGAAGAACATGCGGGTAGCGGCAGGACAATTTGCCGTCACGCCAGTATGGCGGACGAATGCGCAAACCTGTGTGGCGATGATGCAGCAGGCGGAGCGAGAAGGGGCGGCGCTGCTGGTGCTGCCGGAGGCGTTGCTGGCGCGGGATGACAACGACCCGGATCTGTCAGTTAAATCGGCCCAGCCGCTGGATGGCGCATTTTTGCAGCCGCTGTTGGCCGAGAGCAGGCGTAACAGCCTGACCACGGTCCTGACGCTCCATGTGCCGTCAGGGGAGGGGAGAGCGACCAACACGTTGGTGGTATTGCGGGAAGGCGCAGTGATTGCCCATTATCATAAACTTCATCTATATGACGCCTTCGCGATGCAGGAGTCCCGGCGGGTGGATCCCGGTCAGCAGATCCCGCCGGTGATTGAGGTGGCGGGATTACGCGTTGGCCTGATGACCTGCTACGATCTTCGCTTTCCGGAACTGGCGCTTTCGTTGGCCCTGAATGGGGCACAGCTGCTGGTGCTGCCCGCTGCATGGGTGAAAGGGCCGCAGAAAGAGCATCACTGGGCGACGCTGCTGGCGGCACGCGCTCTCGATACTACCTGCTATATCGTGGCGGCAGGCGAATGCGGAACGCGCAATATCGGGCTGAGCCGCATCGTCGATCCGCTGGGGACCACTCTGGCGGGGGCCGGGAGCGAGCCGCAGCTGATCTTTGCCGATCTCTCAGCGGATGACCTTGCGCGCGTTCGCGAGCGTTTGCCAGTGCTGCGGAACCGACGATTTGCGCCACCGCAATTATTATGACGTTTTTTTAAACAAGGCTTGATTCACCTTGTTACAGATTGCTATTGTGTCCGCGCGTCAAATACCCGTATTGTTTATCCCAATAATTCGCTGTGCACGTCAGGATGGACATCTCAGCGCTCACTCCCGGAGGGGAGGCTATGGGCCGAAACACGCAGCCCACGCACAGGTGGATTACAATAGGACGGATAAATGCGTGTATGATGGCGTATTCGCAGCTTGTATAGAGAAGAAGGTTAGCTATGGGTGAGATTAGTATTACCAAACTGCTGGTAGTCGCAGCACTGATTATCTTAGTGTTTGGTACCAAGAAATTACGTACGCTGGGCGGCGACCTGGGGTCGGCTATCAAGGGCTTTAAAAAAGCCATGAACGAAGATGACGATAGCGCGAAGAAAACCACCGCAGAAGAAGAAGCGCCGGCGCAGAAGCTCTCTCATAAAGAGTAATTCTCCGGCTGCGTCCCCTGACGGGATGCTGGCGGTACGGCGAAGAGGCCGCGACGTTTATCGTTGCGGCCTTTGTCGTTTTTGTCGACGCCGCGGAGAAAAGATGCAACTAACTGTTACGGACAGGCGAAACGGATGAAGCGGAGAGAGCCGCTGCGCCGAAAAGGCGCGCAGCGGCGGAAGCGGTGGGTTATTTAACTTCCATCCCTTTAGCCTGCAGGTCGGCATGATAGGAAGAGCGGACGAAGGGACCGCAGGCGGCGTGGGTGAAGCCCATCGCCATCGCTTCCGCTTTCATCTCTTCAAACTCTTCCGGGCTGACGTAGCGCTGCACCGGCAGGTGGTGACGGCTCGGCTGCAGATACTGGCCTAACGTCAGCATGGTGACGCCATGGCGACGCAGGTCGCGCATTACTTCGATGATCTCGTCGTTGGTTTCGCCCAGACCTACCATCAGGCCGGATTTCGTCGGGATCTCCGGGTGCGCTTCTTTAAAACGCTCCAGCAGCTTCAGCGACCAGTTGTAATCCGCGCCCGGACGTACCTGACGATAAAGACGGGGCACGTTTTCGAGGTTATGGTTGAAGACATCCGGCGGGGTCACCGTCAGAATATCAAGTGCGCGATCCATGCGGCCGCGGAAATCCGGAACCAGCGTTTCGATCTTAATCGACGGGTTTTTCTCGCGAATGGCGCTGATGCAGTCGGCAAAATGCTGTGCGCCGCCATCACGCAGGTCGTCACGGTCTACCGAGGTGACTACGACATAGCGCAGACCCATATCGGCGATAGTTTGCGCCAGCTTTTGTGGCTCGTTTGCATCTGGCGCGACCGGGCGTCCATGCGCGACGTCGCAGAACGGGCAACGGCGGGTACAGATCGCGCCGAGGATCATAAAGGTCGCGGTACCGTGGTTGAAGCATTCTGCAAGGTTCGGGCAGGAGGCCTCTTCGCACACAGAGTGCAGGCCGTTCTTACGCATCGCTGCTTTGATTCCCTGGATACGGGACGAGTCTGCCGGAAGTTTGATTTTCATCCATTCCGGTTTTCTGAGCAGAGCTTCACGCTCAGTTGCCACGTTTTTCACCGGGATAAGGGCCATTTTATCGGCGTCGCGGTACTTAACACCGCGTTCCATCACAATGGGTTTACTCATAGCGTGCGTGTTCCAGTTGCGAGTCACGAAGGAAAGCGAATTAATTCAATGAAATGTTGCAATTATCAACTATTTTTGAATCAAGAGCAGGCAGTATACCATTGAAAAGGGGCAGAAAGCAGCCTGCCTGCCCGGCAAATTGTAAAATAGTTGTTGTTTTATCCTTTTCCCTTCCGTGCGCTACGCCTTAAACGAGCGGATCACCGTCTCGATGATCTCTTTCAGCAATGGCTCTTTCCCGCTCAGCTTATTAAAGTGCAGCGCAACGTCAATCTGCTCTTCACCGAGGGAAGGGAAATCCAGGGTCTGCAGCGGCCAGAGACGGGACACCATGGCGAACAGGCGTTCGGTGGTCAGACCCAGCATATCGCTCCCGGCGATCATCGCCGCCTGGGTCATCAGGTTAAAGGTGCTAAAGCCGCAGCGGCGCTCGCCCATCTCTTCCTGTAGTCGGCGATGGAGGGTGGGGTAGCGCTGGCCTTCCGGCAGCAGCAGCGCAAATTCGTACTCCGCGAGGGTCGTTTCATCCTGCGGACCGTCCAGCGCGGGATGCCCTGCGCGGCAGTACATCTGTACCCGATCCTGATACAGCACATGATGGCTTATCGCCTGGCCGCTGTGCAGGTGGGTATCAATGAGCAGATCCACCTGGCGCTGGTCAAGCTGCCGCGCGGCGTCGACGATGGCGATATTGTGCAACAGGATCTGCGGAAAGGTCGGCTTCAGCGCGCTGGCCAGGCCAGGCATCAGCAGCGCTCCCATCGCTGGCGTAGTGGCGATAGTGATCACCCGCTGCTGGTGCGGGCTACCGGTGATATCCAGCGCGCTGAGGAAAGCTTCCATGCCGCGGCTGATGTATTGATGAAGATGGGTGGCATAGGCGGTGGGGGTAACGCCCTGTCCTTTGCGGATAAATAGCGGATCGGGGAACAGCGCCCGCAGTTTGTTAATTGACTGGCTAATCGCCGACGGTGTGATATTGAGTATTTTCGCGGCGTTGACGATACCTTTATGCACGTATACCGCTTCAAAGATGGTCAACAGATTGAGGTCAATATTACGCAGGATGCGAAACATTTGACGATCGTAACGTTCATCCTGTCTGTCAGGAGATTCTGACGGAGGCGTATTCTCTGGCACGCGATGAGTCCGGTTGGGAATGATAGGCCAAGTATAGCGGCCCACCGCGTTGCCGTGCGTGACAATTGATTGCAAAAATAACGTGTTACTCGTTTAGCGCCCCGCTGACAGCGGGACGTTGGCCTGCCGCTTAATCCCGGGGAAGATATTCGTGCGGTGGATGATTTAGCAGCGCCAGCAGATTGGCGACCAGCCGCGGAGCGACCGTCTCCGGGGAGGCTGCCGGCTGCCACTGGCGCATTTGCGTCATCTCCATACCGGCATAGCCGCAGGGGTTGATACGCAGAAACGGTGTGAGATCCATGGCGATATTAAGCGCCAGACCGTGGAAAGAACAACCTTTACGGATCCGCAATCCCAGAGAGCAGATTTTGCGTTCGCCGACATAGACGCCAGGGGCATCGGCGCGGGGGTGCGACTCGATACTATATTCAGCCAGGGTATTGACGACCGTTTGCTCCAGTAGCGTCACCAGCTCCCGCACGCCCAGCTTACGGCGCTTGAGGTCCAACAGGACGTACATCACCTGCTGTCCCGGACCGTGATAGGTGACCTGGCCGCCGCGATCGCTCTGGATCACCGGAATATCGCCGGGCACCAGCACGTGTTCCGCTTTGCCGGCCTGACCCTGGGTGAATACGGGGTGATGTTCCACCAGCCAGATCTCGTCGAGGGTATCTTCATCACGGGCGTCGGTAAATTCATGCATCGCCTGCGAGACGGGTTCGTAAGGTTGCAGGCCAAGCTGCCGGATAAGAATTTTATTGTGCTGCAAAACAACATCTCCGCCGGGAAGAGAGAATTCAGGTTGGGGAGTATATCACAGCCGTGCAGAAGGGAATGAGAAGACCCGGCACGGCGGCCGGGTCAGGGAAAAGGTTACAGCACCATCCGAACGATATCGATATTGCCTAACTCTTCGTACAGCGTTTCCACTTGTTCAATGTGGGTGGCGTTGATGGTGATGGAGACCGAGTGGTAGTTACCTTTGCTGCTCGGTTTTACTGACGGCGAGTAATCACCAGGCGCATGGCGCTGTACCACTTCCACCACCTGATCAACCAGCTCCGGCAACGCCTGCCCCATTACTTTGTAAGTAAATGGCGTAGGGAATTCAAGCAGTTCGTTAAGTTTGGTTTTCATGTCAGCTCCGGTGTTACGACAAAATAATAACTCCCACCAAGGGCGGGAGTTATCAGGTTACTTGGATGAATAGTATATGGGGATGGAAATCACACTTTCAAGTGTTCGATTTTTAACCAAACCAGTGGTGGAACATTAATTTAATGTAATCAATAATTTTGCCGAAGAAATTACCTTCCGGAATTTCCTGCAGGACCACCAGCGGACGCTGGTCAATGGTTTTACCATCCAACTGGAAGTTAATGGTGCCGACAACCTGGTTTTTCTGCAGCGGGGCGTGCAGCTCAGTGTTATTCAGCACGTAGCTGGCTTTCAGATCTTTCATTCGGCCGCGCGGAATGGTCAGGTAGACGTCTTTATCCACCCCCAGCGAAGCGCGATCGCTGTCGCCGAACCAGGCCGGTTCGGAGGCAAACTCTTTGCCAGCTTTAATCGGGTTGACGGTTTCGAAGAAGCGGAAGCCCCAGGTAAGCAGTTTTTTGCTTTCTGACTCACGGCCTTTGAACGTCCGGCCGCCCATTACCGCGGAGATCAGGCGCATCTGGCCTTCGGTGGCGGAAGCGACGAGGTTGTAACCCGCTTTGTCGGTATGGCCGGTTTTGATGCCGTCGACGTTCAGGCTGTTATCCCACAGCAGGCCGTTACGGTTCAGCTGGCGGATGCCGTTGAAGGTGAACTCTTTCTCACGATAGATGGAGTACTCGTTCGGTACGTCGCGGATCAGCGCCTGGCCAATCAGCGCCATGTCGCGCGCGGAGCTGTACTGTCCGTCAGCATCAAGACCGTGAACGGTCTGGAAATGGGTGTTTTTCAGGCCCAGAGCGTTGACGTAGTTGTTCATCAGGCTGACGAAGGCGTCCTGGCTGCCGGCGACGTAGTCGGCCATCGCCACGCAGGCATCGTTACCGGACTGCAGGTTAATACCACGGATCAGCTGAGAAACCGGCACCTGCATGCCCGGCTTGAGGAACATCAGAGAAGAGCCTTTGAAAACCGGGTTGCCGGTGGCCCAGGCATCGTTGCCGACGGTGACCAGATCGGACTCTTTGAATTTGCCCGCTTTCATCGCCTGACCGATAACATAGCTGGTCATCATTTTGGTCAGACTGGCCGGGTCGCGGCGGGAGTCGGCATTGTTTTCAGCCAGTACCTTGCCAGAGTTGTAATCGATAAGGATCCAGGATTCGGCGTCAATCTGCGGGGCGCCTGGGATCATCGTTTTGATATTCAGGTCATCGGCGCGGGCAGCGGAGGAGAGCGCTGCAACGGAGAGCGCCGTAATGAGTAAACGAGCGGTGAAAGAGGTCTTCATGGTCAGAACAACGGCATCCGTGATGGAGTTAAAAAAGTGCCTTACTATAGCAAATGCTCTGCGGGCCAGCATCCGACATTGCGCATGAGTTTGTTAATGACTTTTACATGCGCGAGGTGAACGGGCGGCCCGCGGCGTTTAGTTGGCGCGAGTAATAAAGGACTGCAGCTGCGCTTCGCTTTGCAGGCGCTGCTGCACGGCGCTGGCCTGTGCTTTATCAGCAAAGGGACCCAGCTGAATACGCCAGACCGCGCCGTTTTGCATGACCCGGCCTGGCACAGAAAACTGCTGGCTCAGGCGCTGCTGATACTGCTGCGCCCGCGTCTGGTCGCTTACTGCGCCCACCTGGACAACAAAATTACCGCTGGCGCTGGAGGTCGCCGAGGACGAGGCCGCCACGGCGCCAGCGGCTGCGGCGGTGGCCGCAGCGGGCGCCACATTACCCTGAATGGAGCCAGGCGCGGTCACTGGCGCTGTTGGCGTGGCGCCGGCGGCAGGAGCCGTCGCGGCGGCTGCCGCTGGTTCGCTACTCTCCAGCACGCCGTTGTTCAGGGGCGTCGGCGCGCCGAGGAAACCGCCGCTGTTCACCGGCGCGCCCACGCTGTCTGCCGGCGTCAGCGTGCTGTTGCTGATCGGGCGAACGTCAGTGGGTGCGGGTTGGCTCATGCCAGCGGCGTCCCCACCGTCCAGATTCGGACGGGCGGGCAGGGCGTAAGTCTGTTTGGCGACGGTGGTACAGGCCATCCCCGGGCCGGAAAGCGAACCGTCAGGCGCGACGATGATGGGGTCGATGCGCACTTTGGTGTTGTTAGAGGTGTTCAGGCGGTCAGCGGATGCGCGGGAAAGCGAGATGACCCGATCGTTGCCATAGGGACCGCGATCGTTAATCCGCACGACGATCATCCGTCCGTTGGCAAGGTTAGTGATCCGCGCGTAGCTCGGGATCGGCAGCGTCGGGTGCGCTGCGGTCAACTGAGTCGGATCGAAGGCTTCGCCGCTGGCGGTCAGGTTGCTGTTGGGTTCAGCGTCATAGATCGCCGCGAAACCGGCCTGAGTAAAGTTGGCCGGATCCTGAACGATTTTGTAGCTTTTACCGTCGCGCTCATAATCCTGATTCGCCGTGGCGTTCGGCGTTTCATATTGCGGATCGGCGCCGCTGATCTCAACCGTCGGGCCATTACAGACGGCCGGCTGTGGAGTACTGACCGTTTTTTGTTGCACGTCATCACTCGAACATGCCGCCAGCAGCCCCGCTGCTATGCAGATCCCCAGCCATTGCTTACGCATTGCTAACCCCTTTAAACGCTTTTCGACAACATTTTTCTGTGGGTATGGATCGACATTACGATACCAAACCCGGCCATCAGTACGATCAGGGCGGAGCCCCCGTAGCTCACCAGCGGCAACGGTACGCCCACCACCGGTAAAATACCACTCACCATACCAATATTTACGAAGACATAAACGAATAAAATCAACATTAAACCACCGGCCATGACCCGGCCAAAGGTGGTTTGCGCCTGGGCGGCGATCCACAGTCCGCGCATAATCAGCAGAATATAAAGCGCTAGCAGGATCAGTACGCCAATCAGGCCCAGCTCTTCGGCGAGGACGGCGAAGATAAAGTCGGTGTGGCGTTCCGGCAGAAACTCCAGTTGCGACTGGGTGCCGTGCAGCCAGCCTTTGCCGCGCAGACCGCCGGAGCCAATGGCAATTTTAGACTGAATAATGTGATAGCCGGCGCCCAGCGGGTCAGTTTCCGGATCGAGGAGCATCATCACGCGCTGACGCTGATAGTCGTGCATCAGGAAGAACCACAGGATCGGAATAAAGGCGGCGACCAGCACCACGGCGATACCAATCAGGCGCCAGCTGAGGCCGGATAGGAACAGCACAAACAGCCCGGATAGGGCGATCAGGATCGAGGTCCCGAGGTCAGGCTGCGCCGCCACCAGCAGCGTCGGCAGGAAGATTAGCACCAGGGCAATGCCGGTGTTCTTCAGCGACGGTGGACAGACATCGCGGTTAATAAACCGCGCCACCATCAGCGGCACGGCTATTTTGGCGATCTCCGACGGCTGAAAGCGCACAATACCGAGATCCAGCCAGCGCTGCGCCCCTTTGGAGATGGCACCGAAGGCGTCAACGGCTACCAGCAGGATGATACAGAAAATATAGAGGTAGGGCGCCCAGCCTTCATAGACCCGCGGCGGGATCTGCGCCATGACGATCATGATCACCACGCCCATGGCGATCTGGCCGATTTTACGCTCCATCATGCCGACATCCTGACCGCTGGCGCTCCAGATAACCAGCGCGCTGTAGGTCAGCAGCGCCAGCAGGATAAGCAGCATGGTGGGGTCAAGATGGATTTTATCCCATAGCGATTTTTTGTTCGGATTATCCGTCATTATTGATCCTCCCCTGCGGTTACCGCCGGGTTTTCGCTTGGCAGCGTAGTGTTGTTATCGCCCAGCATGATGTGATCGAGGATCTGGCGCATAATCGTACCGACCGCCGGGCCGGCGCCGCCGTTTTCCAGAATCATCGCCACGGCAACCTGCGGGTTGTTATAAGGCGCAAACGCCGTCATCAGTTTATGGTCGCGCAAGCGCTCGGAGATCCGGTGCGCGTTATAGGTTTCGTTGGCCTTCAGGCCGAACACCTGAGCGGTACCTGACTTGGCCGCGATTTTATACGGCGCGCTGGCGAAGTATTTGTGCGCGGTGCCGTTGCCGCGGTTGGCCACGCCGTACATGCCGTCTTTGGCGATTTCCCAATAGCCGGAATGGATATCGCCTACCGGCGGCTCATGGGGCTGGACCCAGGGTACGGGCTTGCCGTCTTCCACGGTGCTCTGCAGCAGATGAGGCACCTTCACCACGCCGTCGTTAATCAGGATCATCAGCGCTTTGTTCATCTGGATCGGCGTGGCGGTCCAGTAACCCTGGCCGATGCCCACCGGAATGGTGTCCCCCTGGTACCAGGGTTTCTTAAAGCGCTTGAGCTTCCATTCGCGGGTCGGCATGTTGCCAGAGCGCTCCTCGGAGAGGTCGATACCGGTGTAGTGGCCGTAGCCAAACTTGCTCATCCACTCTGAGAGACGGTCGATGCCCATGTCATAGGCGACCTGGTAGAAATAGGTATCTGCAGACTCCTCGAGCGCTTTGGTGACGTTCAGATGGCCGTGGCCCCACTTTTTCCAGTCACGATAGCGTTTCTCTGAGCCAGGCAACTGCCACCAGCCGGGGTCGAAGAGGCTGGTGTTGCGGGTGATCACCCCGGCGCTCAGCGCCGAGACGGCGACGTACGGTTTGACCGTCGACGCCGGCGGATAGACCCCCTGCGTTGCTCGGTTGACCAGCGGTGTGTTCGGGTCGTTGAGCAGCGCGGAGTAATCTTTGCTGGAGATGCCGTCGACGAACAGGTTCGGGTCATAGCTCGGGGTTGAAACCAGCGCCAGAATAGCGCCGGTACGCGGGTCGGTCACCACCACGGCGGCGCGGCTGCCGGCCAGCAGCGTTTCAATATACTGCTGCAGCTTGAGGTCGAGGGTGAGGTAGATGTCGCGTCCGGCCTGCGGAGGCACCTCTTTCAGCTGACGAATGACGCGGCCGCGGTTGTTCACTTCAACCTCTTCGTAGCCGGTCTGACCGTGCAGAACGTCCTCGTAATAACGCTCTATACCCAGCTTCCCAATGTCGTGCGTCGAGGCGTAGTTGGCCAGCTTGCCCTCTTTATCCAGGCGGTCGACGTCTTTATCGTTAATTTTTGAGACATAGCCAATGACGTGAGTCAGCGCCGAATTATAGGGGTAATAACGACGCTTGTAGCCTTTGACTTCCACGCCGGGAAAGCGGTACTGGTTGACGGCAAAGCGGGCCACCTGCACTTCGCTGAGGTTGACCTTTACCGGAATCGAGGTAAAACGATGGGAGCGGGCGCGCTCCTTTTTGAAACCGGCGATGTCATCGTCGGTTAAATCGACGACGTCGCGTAGCGCATCCAGCGTCTGCTGTACGTTATCGACTTTCTCCGGCATCATCTCCAGCTGGTAAATGGTGCGGTTAAGCGCCAGCGGGGTGCCGTTGCGATCGTAAATAATGCCGCGGCTCGGCGGGATCGGCACCAGCTTGATGCGGTTTTCGTTCGAGCGCGTCTGATAGTCGTCGAAGCGAACGATTTGCACATTGTACAGGTTGGCGATCAGAACGCCGGTAAGCAGCAAAATCCCCAAAAAAGCGACCAGCGCCCGGCGCACGAACAGCGAGGATTCAGCCGTATAGTCGCGGAAAGAATTCTGTAATTTCATTCGCTGCTTAGTCTACCCTGATCATCATTACTCACGGTGGTACGGGTGGTTGGTGGTGATGCTCCACGCCCGGTACAGACTCTCGGCCACCAGTACGCGCACCAGCGGGTGAGGTAAGGTGAGGGTGGAGAGCGACCAACTCTGTTCCGCCGCTGCTTTACAGGCGGGAGAGAGACCTTCCGGACCGCCTACCAGTAAACTGACGTCGCGCCCGTCCTGTTTCCAGCGTTCCAGTTCGCGCGCCAGCTGCGGTGTATCCCATGGTTTACCCGGAATATCCAGGGTCACGATGCGGTTCTTACCGGCAGCGGCTAACATCATCTCGCCCTCTTTTTCGAGGATGCGTTTGATATCAGCGTTCTTACCGCGCTTACCGGCAGGGATCTCCACCAGCTCGAACGGCATATCTTTGGGAAAACGGCGCAGATACTCGCTAAAGCCGGTCTGTACCCAGTCCGGCATTTTGGTGCCAACGGCCACCAGCTGCAACTTCACGCATTAACTCCAGAGTTTTTCCAGCTCGTACAGACGACGGCTCTCTTCCTGCATGACGTGGACCATCACGTCGCCGAGGTCGACGACGATCCAGTCGGCGGCGGCTTCCCCTTCAACGCCCAGCGGCAGCATGCCGGCGGCGCGGGACTCCTGAACCACGTGGTCGGCGATAGACATCACATGACGCGTGGAGGTGCCGGTGCAGATAATCATGCAATCGGTGATGCTGGATTTGCCATGTACATCAATGGCAACGATGTCCTGACCTTTCAGGTCATCAATTTTGTCGATAACAAAATCCTGGAGTGCTTTACCCTGCAAGTGTTCCCCCTGGGTGCGTGAAGATTGATAATCATAAAGAGCCTGACAGTATACCTGAACTGATGAAAAAGTCGGGTGAAATGTCTGTCGGCAGGCGTTCGTGGCGGGCTATCATCCCATCCCTCGCCGCGGATTGCATCGCCATTTTTGTAAAACAATTTCTGCAAACCGGCTTTGGCGGATGCTGCCTGGCAGCGGAGAATAACAGCCTGCTCTGGCCTGTCAATGGTCTGGCGGGAATTCTTCTTGCGGCCGCCAGACGGCCTGGCTATTTAATACCCGCAGGGTGGTGAAATCGTCGCGGATTTCGAGGAGGCTCCAGGCGCCATGGGCAATGGGAAAGTGCCACATCGCCGCCGCAGGCATCTGCAACAGCAGGGCGGTCAGCAGGCTCAGGACGCCCTGATGGCCGACGATCAGCAGATGGTCAAGATGGCGGCAGTCGGTCAGCGTTGGGATAAACTCGCTGACGCGGCGGGCAAAATTCTGAAAGCTTTCGCCGTTGGTGGGGGCCGCATGCTGCCAGTCGGCACACCAGGCGGCATAGTTTTCCGCATCTTCTCGCTGGAGGTCGCGATGATGACGCATCTCCCAGTCGCCGAAAAACATCTCATTGAGCGCGGGATGGCGCTCACGCGGAATAGCGCGGTCGCCAAGCAGCAGATCGGCCGTTGTCCCGGTCCGCGCCAGCTCGCTACAGAATACTTTATCGAAAGGCGCCAGGCGCAGCCGTTCGCCGAGCGCGCGCGCCTGAGCGACGCCGCGCGGCGTCAGGGGCGTTGGGGCATGGCCGCTGTATAACCCGGCAACGTTGGCTTCGGTTTCGCCATGGCGAACTAACCACAATTTCATGAACAGGCTCTGACAGGCGATGAAGAGATGGCGTTACGATAGCGCTTTTTTCGCGCCAGGCCCAGCCTGGGGTCAGCAATAGAGTCCCTGCTCGCGGATGTAATCCAGCACGGCGGCGGGCAGCATCTCGGCGCAGGACTCGCCGCGCTCAAGGCGCTGGCGGATGATCGTCGCGGAAATATCGAACCACGGCGTCTCAGCCAGGTAGATCACGCCGGAAGGGCGGTTATGCAGAGACTCCACGTCGTGGGTTAAATGGCGATCCAGCCAGCGCTGATCCGCTTCCTGCGCCATGGTCAGCGGGTAACCCGGGCGGCGGCAAACAATCAGGTGGACATTGTCGAGAATGGTTTCATAGTTGTGCCAGGTGGGAAAGGTCAGTAGCGAATCCTGGCCAATGATAAACGCCAGCGGTTTGCGCGGCCCCTGCTCCTGGCGCCACTCCTGCAGCGTTTGCGCCGTCCAGGAGGGGGTATCGCGCCGTAGTTCGCGTTCATCGAGCGTGAACAGCGGTTTATCGGCAATCGCCAGCTTCAGCATGTGCACGCGCTGGGCGCTGGTGGCTTCCGGCTGCGGCCGGTGCGGCGGGACGTTGTTAGGCATGATGATGACCTTGCTCAGGCCAATCTGATTCGCCAGGATCTCAACCGGCTTGAGGTGACCGTAATGCACCGGATCGAAGGTGCCGCCATAGATTGCCTGTAACTGAGTCATATCAACCATCAATAAAAACGTCCGCCAGGGCTTTGTGGCAGAGCAACAACGAAAGACTTTCCAGTTCGGGCCAGACGTCGTGCCCGTAATCCTGTTTAAAGGTGAGCTCCGCGCGGGTCAGAAGGGTCACCGCCTGGCGCAGCTGTTCCCCGCTCAGGCGCGTGAGGGCGTCGCTGAGCAGCTGACGGCGGTTTTGCCAGACCCGATGTTTATCAAACAGCGAGCGCAGCGGCGTGTGCGTCGCCTGGCGCTTGAGGGTAACCAGCAGCAGCAGCTCCCGCTGCAGAGTACGCAGCAGGATCGCCGGCTCGCAGCCTTCAAGGCGTAACTGCTGCAGGACGTGCAGCACGCGCTTACTTTTGCCTGCCAGTAGGGCATCGACCCAATGGTAAGGCGTAAAGTGCGCGGCATCGTTTACCGCTTGCTCAACGCGGGGGAGGGTTAGCTTACCGTCCGGCCAGAGCAGCGCCAGACGCTCCAGCGCCTGCGCCAGCGCCAGCAGATTGCCTTCGTAACAGTAGCACAGCAGCTGACTGGCCGCGTCGTCGAGCTGCAGCTGATGCTGTTTGGCCCGGGCGGCCAGCCAGCGCGGCAGCTGCGCGTATTCCGGCGTCTGGCAACTGACCTGGACGGCGCGCTGAGCCAGGGCGGTGAGCCATGCGGCATTCTCCTGGGCTTTGGTCAGCTTATTTCCGCGAACTATCAGCAGCAGGTCGTCGTGCAGCAGGCCAACCAGCGTGGCGAGCTGTTCATTGATCGCCGCGTTGGGGCCGTTTTCCGGTAGGATCAACAGCAGGGTTTGCCGGCTGGCAAACAGGCTCATCGCCTGGCTTAAGGCGAAAATCGCCTGCCAGTCGGTGCTGTTGTCGATTGAAAAAGTATGGTGCTCGGTAAAGCCCTGCGCGGCAGCAGCTTCGCGAATGGCGTCCTGGCTTTCCTGCAACAGCAGGGGATCGTTGCCAAGCAGCAGATAGGCCGCGCGCAGCCCTTCAGTGAGCTGCGCGCGGAGCTGTTCCGGGTACAACCGAATCATCATTGACCCAGCGTGGTGGAGACGCGGTTACCCGAGGAAGCCGGCGCCGCGCTGCTGGCGACCGGTTTCTCTTCCTGCTGGGTTGCTTCAACATCCGCTACCTGAACGCTTGGCAGCTTACGAATCAGCTGTTCCGCCGCTTTGTCGTACATTTCCTGGATAATCATATCCTGCTCGGCGTCTTTCGCTAATGCCGCCTGCGGGTTATCAAAGAACGACCGATAGACCTTGGTGGTAATCGGATAGATATCGTGACCCGGGATCAGGACGCTGGCATGAACGGTCATGACCATCTGATACTCCGCCGTACGACCATCCTGGAACACCGATGCGGTATCTTTCTGAATCGACGAGCCATCGAGGCGCAGAGAAGGGACATCTTTACGCAGCGTGCTGGCGTCGATCAGTTCCACGCCGTTAAGACGCAGCTGATTACGTACCGCGCGGCTTAACGGGCCGTTCGGATCGCTCGACTGGAAAATCATGGTTTTCATGGTGGCGGGCACCTTGGTAGTGCTACGCAAATGCCAGCCACAGCCGGCGGTGACGAGCACCGCCAGAGATAACAACATTGTTACCAGATATCGCACGCTTCCTCCCGCGCTTAGCCAACGACCAGATTGAGCAGTTTACCGGGAACGTAAATCACTTTACGCACGGTTTTACCGTCGAGATATTTCGCCACCAGATGTTCCTGGCCGGCGCGCTCGCGAACCTGCTCTTCAGTTGCATCTACCGCAACGGTAATTTTACCACGAACTTTGCCATTGACCTGGACGACGACGAGGGTGCTGTCTTCCACCATCGCGCTCTCATCCGCTACCGGCCACGGCGCGTTGTCGATATCGCCTTCGCCGTTCAGCTCACGCCACAGGGTGAAGCTGGCGTGCGGCGTGAACGGGTTGAGCATACGCACCACCGCCAGCAGAGCTTCCTGCATCAGCGCACGATCCTGCTCATCTTCCTGCGGCGCTTTCGCCAGCTTGTTCATCAGCTCCATGATTGCCGCGATGGCGGTGTTGAAGGTCTGACGACGGCCGATGTCATCGGTCACTTTGGCGATGGTTTTGTGGATATCGCGACGCAGCGCTTTCTGATCTTCGCTCAGAGCCGCCACGTTCAGTGCCGCAACCTCTCCTTTAGTGGTGTGCTCGTAGACCAGTTTCCAGACGCGTTTCAGGAAGCGGTTCGCCCCTTCAACGCCAGATTCCTGCCACTCGAGGGTCATATCCGCCGGGGACGCAAACATCATGAACAGACGCACGGTATCCGCGCCGTAGCGCTCAACCATCACCTGCGGGTCGATGCCGTTGTTTTTCGACTTGGACATCTTGCTCATGCCGGTGTACACCAGCTCGTGGCCCGCCGCGTCTTTGGCCTTCACGATGCGGCCTTTTTCGTCGCGCTCAACGATGGCGTCAACCGGGGAAACCCAGTTACGTTCGCCGTTTTCGCCCACATAGTAGAACGCGTCAGCCAGCACCATGCCCTGGCACAGCAGCTGTTTCGCCGGCTCATCGGAGTTCACCATGCCCGCGTCGCGCATCAGCTTATGGAAGAAGCGGAAGTAGAGCAGGTGCATGATGGCGTGTTCGATACCGCCGATGTAGATATCTACCGGCAGCCAGTAGTTGGCCGCTTTCGAATCCAGCATTCCTTCCTGATACTGCGGGCAGGTGTAGCGCGCATAGTACCAGGAGGATTCCATAAAGGTGTCAAAGGTGTCGGTTTCGCGCAGCGCCGGCTGGCCGTTGACGGTGGTCTTGGCCCATTCAGGATCGGCTTTGATCGGGCTGGTGATGCCGTCCATGACCACGTCTTCCGGCAGGATCACCGGCAGCTGATCTTCCGGGGTCGGCAGCACGGTGCCATCTTCCAGGGTCACCATCGGGATCGGCGCGCCCCAGTAGCGCTGACGGGATACGCCCCAGTCGCGCAGACGGTAGTTAACTTTACGCTCGCCCACGCCCATGGCAGCCAGTTTGTCGGCAATGGCGTTGAAGCCCGCTTCATAATCAAGACCGCTGAACTCGCCGGAGTTAAACAGGACGCCTTTCTCGGTCAGCGCCTGCTCGGAGAGATCCGGCTCGGAGCCGTCGGCAGCGAGGATAACCGGCTTAATGTTCAGACCGTACTTGCTGGCGAACTCGTAGTCGCGCTGGTCGTGACCCGGAACGGCCATTACCGCGCCGGTGCCGTATTCCATCAGCACAAAGTTTGCCGCCCAGACCGGAATTTGTTCACCGGTCAGCGGATGAATGGCTTTAAAGCCGGTATCGACGCCTTTTTTCTCCATCGTCGCCATGTCGGCTTCGGCCACTTTGGTATTGCGGCACTCGTCGATAAAGGCGGCCAGCGCCGGATTGTTCGCCGCAGCCTGCTGCGCCAGCGGGTGACCCGCCGCGACGGCCAGGTAGGTACAACCCATAAAGGTGTCCGGACGGGTGGTGTAGACAGTCAGTTTGTCAGCGTAGTCGTTGACGTCAAAGGAGATTTCTACCCCTACCGAACGGCCGATCCAGTTGCGCTGCATGGTCTTCACGGTGTCCGGCCAGTGGTCCAGCTTATCCAGATCGTTCAGCAGTTCATCGGCGTAGGCGGTGATTTTAATAAACCACTGCGGGATCTCTTTACGCTCGACCTTGGTATCGCAGCGCCAGCAGCAGCCGTCGATAACCTGTTCGTTGGCAAGCACGGTCTGGTCATTCGGGCACCAGTTCACTGCGGAGGTTTTTTTGTACACCAGGCCTTTTTTGTACAGCTCGGTGAAGAACTTCTGCTCCCAGCGGTAGTATTCCGGGGTGCAGGTCGCCAGCTCGCGGCTCCAGTCATAGCCGAAGCCCAGCATTTTTAGCTGGTTTTTCATGTAGGCGATGTTGTCGTAGGTCCACGGCGCTGGCGCGGTGTTGTTTTTCACCGCCGCCCCTTCTGCCGGCAGACCGAACGCATCCCAGCCGATCGGCTGCAGGACGTTTTTGCCCAGCATGCGCTGGTAGCGGGCAATCACGTCGCCGATGGTGTAGTTACGCACGTGACCCATGTGTAGTCGACCAGAAGGATAAGGAAGCATCGACAGGCAGTAATACTTCTCTTTGCTCTCGTCTTCAGTTACTTCAAATGTACGATTTTCGTCCCAGTGAAGCTGGACTTTCGATTCTATCTCTTCCGGGCGGTATTGCTCTTGCATGGCAGCCAGTGGTCCTGTTTTCAATACAGCTACAAAGTGTAGCCAATGGATGTGTTATTTCAGATCGGCATAGCATAGCCCAAACGCCCACGTCAAAACAGCTTTTCGCACATCAACATCGGCAAAAGCTGCGCAGATTATTTCGCGACTCTGTGGCTTGTCAGACACAGCGGGAGAGGAATAAGGTCTATTATCAGAAGACGTTAACCCCACCGGAGGCGAAATGATGAACAAGGTTGCTCAATATTACCGTGAACTGGTCTCCTCGCTCAGCGAACGGCTCCGCCATGGAGAGCGCGATATCGACGCGCTGGTGACGCAGGCGCGGGAAAAAATCGTCCGCGCCGGCGATCTGACGCAGAGCGAGATCGAGTCGGTGATTGCGGCGGTCAAGCGCGACCTAGAGGAGTTTGCCCGCAGCTACGAAGAGAGTCACGAAGACGAGAGCGACAGCGTGTTTATGCGGGTGATCAAAGAGAGCCTGTGGCAGGAGCTGGCTGATATCACCGACAAAACCCAGCTCGAGTGGCGGGAAGTCTTTCAGGATCTGAATCACCACGGCGTGTACCACAGCGGCGAAGTGGTCGGTCTGGGCAACCTGGTCTGCGAGAAGTGCCACTATCACCTGGCGGTATACACCCCGGACGTGCTGCCGCGCTGTCCAAAATGTGGCCACGATCAGTTCCAGCGTCGGCCCTTCGAGCCCTAAGCGTGCGAAAAACGATGCGCGAGGCTTCGCGCATCGTGGTTTGTCTTATTTCACCGTGTTGACTTCGGTGCTCTTGAAATACTGTTTTCCACCCATGTCGCTAACATATTTCTGCGATGAGTTCAGTACCAGCTTGTCAGCAGTTAACGTCCCGACTCCGCATTTCGCCAGGCCCAGTATGCCGCAACTTTTACCACCATTGACCACTTTGGTGGCGGTTAACGTCATGTTGCCGCCCGCGCTGAGGGTTGAATAATTGTAGATCGCGCCTTTATTTTTGGTATTTAAGGTCAGGTCGCCGGTGCTGCTGATCTGCCCTTCGTTGGTGATATCTGAGTAGGTCGTGATTGAAATATTTTTGGCAGTAATATTGCCATAATTATTCACTACGCCGTGATCGGTGGTGATATCGGCGGCATTCATATAACCATTTTGGTTCAGCCAGTAGCTGTGGGCGGTAATGGCGTTGGTTGCCTCAATACGACCACTGCTGCTTTGCGCCAGCGTGCCATTGGTCTGCAGATTGATATTTTCGCCGGTGATATTGCCGAGGTTATAGATCTCGCCCGTATTGGCGCTGCCGTCCTGTGTAAGCGACTGAATGGTGGTTTGGCCAGTAGAGTTAATATTGCCGGTGTTTTTAAAGCTGTCGCCGACAAACGTCAGGCTGGTGTGTTTGGCGCTGATTTTGCCTTCATTGAGGAAATCACCGATTGCCGTGGCGGCAATCTGGTTATTTGACAGCAGGGAGGCTTTTTCTTCGTTGCGGATTTTCCCGCCGCTGGTCAGGCTTAATCCACTGGTGCCGGTCATCGTGCCTGAGTCGCCGTTGGTGATGTTGCCGTTAGCGGTGGCAATCAGCTGGCCGCCGGAGAGAGAACCGGTGTTAACGATATAATCGCCACTGGAGAGCATTAAATAATAGGCGCCGGCGATGCTACCGTCATTGGTGATGCCCGTGACGGTGGAAACCTGGCTCAGCAAACCTTTGCCCGTTATTGACCCTTTGTTCAGCAAATTACCGTTGCTGGTGAGCATCAGCGTGCCGTTGGAGATAATAGAACCCTTATTACGTACGCCAAAGCCGATATTATTGCCGACCATGCTGATGCTGTTGGCCTCAATGCCGCCAAGGCTGCTGACGTCGATGCTGTACTGCGGGTTAACCGTCATCTGGATCAGGGTGGCCTTTTTACCGGCGGAGGTCACCGAGCCAGAGCTGTTATCCATGGTGAAGTTGCCCGCGCTGACCAGGGCGTTGTTGGCCTGCACTTTACCGTTAATCTTAATCGCGTCGGCGAGCAGAACCGCGTAGCCGTTGGCGGCGTTCATGCCATTTTCGCCGATGGTGAGGGTGCCGCCCGTTACGGTATAGCTGCCGATGGCGCCATCGTCGGTCATATTAACCTTGCCGGTGGTCAGGATAGCCTTGTTGGTATTAACAAAGCTACAGCCGGAACAGGTGATGCCGTTCGGGTTGGCGATTACCACATCCGCTTTCTGACCGTTGACTTCGATAAAGCCCTTCAGGCTACTGGCGTTTTTGGAGGTCACCTCGTTCAAAATCACCGAAGCGCTGCCGGCGGTCAGATTATTGTTGCGGGCGATATTGCCAAATGTGCTGTGGCTGACATCATCGCCGCTGTTATTAAGGATGGTGCCATTGGTGCCGACGTTGAAGTCGCGGTACAGGTTATGGGAGACACCGGCGGCATTCGGCTTTTCAATATCGATAACCGTGGCGCCGGAAGAGTGCGTATAGCTTGTGGGGTCGGCATAAACTACCGACGAGGTTAATACTGCCGCCAGTGCGACATAAGAAGCCTTAAACTTAAACATTTTCTTTATTCCTTTAAATAATGATTAATAAATAATGTAAATATGACGAGTCAATAATGTGCGAATTAATACCTCCACTGTAATGAAAAGCCCATATTCAGGGCGTCGCTATGAAACTTATCCGGTTTACTCAGCGGGGTACTAATAAACAGATCGTACTGCGTTGACCATAGCTGACCGCGCAGCCCGCTGACGGCGCCGGAGAGCACTTTGCCTTTTTGATATAGATCGGCGCCGATAAGACGGCCTATATCCGCGCCCAAATAGAATTGCCGCTCGTGGGTGGCCAGATCCCAGATAAAATCGTTGCGCCAGTACCATCCCTGATTGCCGGACAGGCTGTTTTCACCGTCAAAACCGCGCACGCTCCAGCGACTACCAATATTGAATTTATTATCGGAAGCGAGTTTGTCCGGGCTGAACTGGGCGCTGAGGCGGGGAGCCCAGGTAAATTTGTCGCCGGTGGCGTCAAATTTCATCATTGCCTGCAGATTACCATGCACAATCCGCGACAGCGGGCTATACAGCCCGGCCTGCTCTTCCGGCGTTGCTGTCGAGCTGAGCCACGGCAGGCTGCGCTGGATGCCGATGCTGGCATCAACAATCTTGTTGTTAAAGTAGTGCTGGTGGTTGAGGGTGAATTCCCATGAGGGGTTCTGCTTGCGCATCACCAGTAGCTCACTGCCGCCGAAGTAATAATGCGAGGTGCTCTTGGCGATCCGCAGGTCGGCGGTGGTTTTTTGCTGCCGGGTGTGGGAGAGCAGACGACTCAGCGTGGCGCTGTAGTAGCGATTTTTACTCTTATAATCCATCGTCGACCAGTTGCCGTTAAACTGCTGACGATACTGGCTGTATGCCCCGTAGGCGCTTAGTGTCCAGTAGCCAAAGGGAATGGAGTAATACAGGCTGCCGTTGTGGTTGCCGTCGTTATGCTGATTGAATTCAATATCGCCCCCGCCGGAAAGGTACAGGATATCGTTGAGGGTGGTCAGGTCATAGAGATAGAGGGCCCCGCCGGCCTGGTAGCGTCCGCTGGCTTTGCTGCCGGCGTCGTCAAGCCAGGCGCCAAGCTGCCATTTTTTCGCCAGGCTGCGGGCGATCTGGATATCGCTTTCTCCCTCGTGTTGGCCCGGCAACAGTTTCATGTGCGCGGTGGCGCCGGGCAGACGCTGCAGGTTGGCCATCCCTTGCTCAAGGTCGCTTAAGCGCAGGATAGTACCGGAAGAGGTGGGTAGGGAATTCCACAGGCGGGTGGTGTCCGAGCCGTCGGCATAGTCGATAGCGCCCACTTTGCCATAGTGCAGCGTGAACCTGAGTATGCCGTGCTCCAGCGACTGGGAGGGCACATCAATCAGCGAGGTGATGTAGCCTTGCGCGATCAGCTCATTTTGCAAGGTATAGGCCAGCAGGCGAATGCCTTCGCTACCCAGACAGCGTCCCTGCGCCTGCCGTGCGGTTTTCGCCAGTAATTTCCGGGTGAGCGCCTGGTTATCGGAGTCGATATCGACCCGGTTGATCAATTTGCAATGCGTTTCCTCAGGAAAAGGGATCCCCTGCGGCGCCACGCGCTGTTGTGAAGACTGAAAATCCTGTTGCTGCGGCGCCAGCGCCTCCTGGCGGGCTTTATCCTGCTCCGTCTGGTGAGTAGAAGAGGCCAATGGCGCGGCCCCGGCGGCTGAGGTGCCCGCCAGCGTGATAAACAGCAGCCCGGTGAGCGTGCGAGATCGAATTAACATGAAGCAATATCCATTTGTTTCATTGGTTTGGTGGCGCATCCATTATTCTGCGAGCGGCAGAGAATATTGATGGCCTTTATTTCGGCGCAGGCGAGGTCAGGCAAGAATATTATATTCAATTAATAAAATAATCATGCGACGAACCTGTTACGAGGCGTTATATGCTAGCGGCGGTGGCAATGCCGGTCCACGAATTCATTATTGAATTCTTTATGAATTGATCGATTTAATAAATAAGTTCAGCTTTTATCGCCCAGGTTTATTGGGTACGTAAATGATAGTAGCGATCATCTACCGCATAAATAACATTGGCGAATAATATGGCGGAAAAGATTAACTGCGCATACCGGGCGGTATGCGCAGAGAAAAACCATTAATGAAGTATTTTGGCGAGGAAATCTTTGGCACGCTCGGATTGCGGATTGGCAAAGAAGGCCTCTTTATCGGCATCCTCGACAATCTTCCCTTCATCCATAAAGATCACCCGGTTCGCCACCTTGCGGGCAAAGCCCATCTCATGGGTCACGACCATCATGGTCATCCCCTCGTTGGCCAGTTCGACCATAACGTCCAGCACCTCGTTAATCATCTCCGGGTCAAGCGCTGAGGTGGGCTCATCAAACAGCATGGCGATCGGGTCCATACACAGGGCTCGGGCAATGGCCACGCGCTGCTGCTGGCCGCCGGAGAGTTGCGCCGGGTATTTTTCCGCATGCGCCGCCAGGCCAACGCGCTCCAGCAACTTGAGGCCTTTCTTGCGCGCTGAGGCTTTATCGCGGTTAAGCACTTTGACCTGCGCCAGCGTCAGGTTGTCGATAATCGACAGATGCGGGAACAGTTCAAAATGCTGAAACACCATGCCGACGTGCGAGCGCAGTTTAGCCAGGTTGGTCTTTTTATCGTTAACCACGGTGCCATCGACAATAATCTGCCCCTGCTGTACCGGCTCAAGGCCGTTCACAGTCTTAATCAGCGTGGATTTACCGGAGCCTGACGGCCCGCAGACCACCACGACTTCGCCTTTTTTCACTTCCGTGGAGCAATCGGTCAGCACCTGAAAGTGACCATACCATTTTGAAACGTTTTTCAGGGTAATCATTACACAGTCCTTTTCTTCAACCAGCTGACCAACAGCGAGGCGCTGAGGCTAATCACAAAATAGACGCCGCCTGCGAACAGGATCATTTCGACCTGGGTTCCGTCACGCTCGCCAATGGTGGAGGCGGTACGGAAGAAGTCGGCGAGACTCAATACATACACCAGCGAGGTATCCTGGAACAGGACGATCCCCTGGGTTAGCAGCAGCGGCACCATGGCGCGGAAGGCCTGCGGCAGGATCACCAGCCGCATTGACTGCCAGTGGGTCATCCCCAACGCCAGCGCGGCGCTGGACTGGCCGCGGGAGATGCTCTGAATGCCGGCGCGGATAATCTCTGAATAGTAGGCGGCTTCGAACATCGAAAACGCCACCATCGCCGAGATCAGGCGAATATCCGTTTTCGGCGACAGTCCCAGCACGTTCTGCAGGAAGCCCGGGACAATCAGGTAGAACCACAGCAGGACCATCACCAGTGGGATTGAGCGGAATACGTTGACGTAGGATTTAGCAAACCAGGCCAGCGGCAGAAAGCTGGACAGGCGCATAACCGCCAGCAGAGTGCCCCAGACAATGCCGACCACGATGGCGATCACCGTAATCTTCAGGGTGATCACCAGCCCTGCCAGCAGATAGGGCATGGAGGGAACGATCGAACTCCAGTCAAAATCGTACATTATTTGCCTCCCATATTGCCAGGCAGGCGAACCTTACGCTCGACCACATACATAATCAGCATAATCACCGCGTTGATGAAAACATAGGCCAGGGTGATGGCGGTAAAAGACTCCCAGGCATGAGCGGAGTAGTCCAGCAGTTTGCCCGCCTGTGCGGCCATATCGGCCAGACCGATGGTGGAGGCGATGGCCGAGTTTTTCACCAGGTTCATCATCTCCGAGGTCATCGGCGGCACAATAACGCGGTAGGCGTTCGGCAGCAGCACGTAGCGGTAGGTTTGCGGCAGGGTCAGGCCCATCGCCAGGCCGGCGTTCTTCTGCCCGCGCGGCAGCGACTGGATGGCGGCGCGTACCTGCTCGCAGACGCGAGCGGCGGTAAACAGCCCCAGGCACAGCATGGAGGAGACAAAGAATTGAATGTTTGGGTCCAGCTCCGATTTAAACCACATGCCGATATTTTCCGGCAGGAACTCCGGCACCACCAGGTACCAGGTAAAGAACTGCACGATCAGCGGCACGTTGCGAAACAGTTCGACATAGCAGGTGCCAATGCCCGAGAGGAAGCGATTGGGGACCGTGCGTAAAATGCCGAACAGTGAGCCGACGAGAAAAGCGATGATCCAGGCCGAGATGGAGAGGGCGACGGTAATTTGAAAACCGCTCCACAGCCAGCCCAGGTAGGTAGTGTTGCCGAAGGGGGCCTGTTGCAGGAATATCCCCCAGTTCCAGTCTATTGACATACATGACTCCTGGAAAAAAAAGGGTAGCCATTGCTACCCTCGAAGACGGTTGTCCAGCTTGTTTCGGTATTCGCGGCGGCTGGGGAACGACCAGCCGCCGTATAGTCTGTCCGTGCTGTGACAATCATCGGGAGGGCAGGATATCCCGCCCCTGGTTGTTATAATTAGTTCAGTGCTTTGTCGTTAGGTGATTTGAACAGCGCTTTCATGTCGTCCGACAGCTCGAAGTTGAGGTTAAGATTTTTTGGCGGAATCGGGTTTTTGAACCATTTGTCAAACCACTTCTCCGCTTCGCCAGAGGTCTGAGCCTGGGCGACGGTTTCATCAACCAGCGCCTTGAACGTCGGATCATCCTTCCGCAGCATGCAGCCATAGGCTTCCTTCGACTGCGGGGTGCCGACGATTTCCCAATTATCCGGTTTCTTCGCCTTGGCGCGTTCGCCAGCCAGCAGGGCATCATCCATCATAAAGGCCACGGCGCGTCCGCTCTCCAGGGTGCGGAAAGAGTCGCCATGATCTTTGGCGCTGATAATGCGCATATTCATTTTTTTCTCATCGTTCAGCTTATGCAGCAGGATCTCCGAGGTGGTTCCGGAGGTGACGACGACCGCTTTATCCTTCAGGTCCGGGAAATCTTTGATCGGACCGCCTTTCTTCACCAGCAGACGGGTACCGACCACGAAGATGGTATCGGAGAAGGCCGCCTGTTTCTGGCGCTCAAGGTTGTTGGTGGTTGAGCCGCACTCGAAATCAAAGGTGCCATTCTGCAGCAACGGGATACGGTTCTGCGAGGTGACCGGGATCAGTTTGACCTGCAGATCGGGTTTGTTCAGTTTTTTCTTGATGGCATCGACGATGGCGTTGGAATAATCCTGAGAGTAGCCCACAACCTTCTGCTGGTTATCGTAGTAAGAGAACGGGACCGAAGATTCACGATGGCCGACAACGATAACCCCGTTTTTGGCGATCTTATCCAGGGTGTTCTGGCCAGCCGCCGGGGCAGCATCTTCCGCCTGCGCCAGACCAGCGGTCATTCCCATTACCAGCATTGCCGTGGCCAGTTTACGTAATTGCATATCCAACTCCTTATCCGCAGCGTCAGCGACGCTATTGATACCCATTGTGATTGTGTGTGTTGTTATTGGGGGCACGCGTCCACGTGCCGCATTTGTATGTGTTTGTTAGCATTTAGTTTGGCTTAATGTAAAGATTTTGCTGCTTTATTGTTTATTTTTGCGAAGCGCTCCGCACCAATCGGAGGCAAATATCTTCCATTGCACCAAAATAGCGCGACCACCGATCGTTTCTGGTGCAACCTGGTTGCACTGGGTCGGACGATGCCGCTACCAGGTTAAATAAAGCAATGACTGTGCCAGAGTGGCAGATGATGGGAAGAAAAAGCCGGCGACGGGCGTCGCCGGCGGAGAAACTTATCGGCGACGCTGGCGCAGGCTCATCAGCAGCGCGGCGAAACCAAACAGCGCCGTCAGCGCCCATAGCGGCCAGTTGCCGGTGCGGGCGTAAGGGGTTAAGCCGCTGGCGGGGGTCACGGTGGTGGTCAACACCTCGCGGGTAAACTGCGGGATCATCTTCTGGATCTCGCCGCGCGGGCCGATCACCGCAGTAATGCCGTTGTTGGTGCTGCGCAGCAGCGGGCGGGCCAGCTCCAGGGCGCGCATTCGCGCCATCTGGAAGTGTTGCCACGGGCCGATGGACTTGCCGAACCAGGCGTCGTTGGAGATGGTCAGCAGGAAGTCGGTGTCCGGCCGGAAGTTATCCCGCACCTGTTCACCGAGGATTATCTCGTAGCAGATGGCCGCGGTCAGCTTCAGGTTATGCGCCATCAGCTGCGGCTGCACGTAGGGGCCGCGGCTGAAGGAGGACATCGGCAGGTCAAAGAACGGCGCCAGCGGACGCAGAATCGACTCCAGCGGTACAAACTCGCCGAACGGCACCAGATGGTTCTTGTTGTAGCGGTTGGTCGAGTCGTAGCGGTACGGGTTATCTTTGCCGAGAGTAATGATGGTGTTGTAGGTATCGTAACGGTTCTGCTTGTTGAGACGCGCATCGACAATGCCGGTGATCAGCGAGCTGTCTTTTGCGCGCAGCAGATCGTCCATCATGCTGAGGAACTGCTGCTGGTTGATCTCCAGATCCGGGATCGCCGATTCAGGCCAGATAATCAGCTGCGAGTGGCCGATATGCGGCTGGGTCAGCGCCAGGTAGGTTTTCAGGGTATTGACCAGCTGCTTTTCGTCCCATTTCATGGCCTGTGGGATATCGCCTTGCACCAGCGAGACCTGGGTCGCGCGCGCCGGCAGCAGCTGATACCACTGGATATAGCGCAGCGGGAACGGCAGGGCGAACAGCAGCGCGGCAATCGCCAGCGGCTTCCAGTTGCGCTGGACGAGGGCCAGGGCCAGCAGGCCGCTGACTACCATCAGCAGGAAGTTAATCGCCTCGACGCCCATCACCGGCGCGAGGCCTTTCAGCGGGCCGTCAATCTGGCTGTAGCCGAACTGTAGCCACGGAAAGCCGGTCAGCACCCAGCCGCGCAGGAACTCGGTGATTTGCCAGACGACAGGGGCAGCGATAGCCATCCGTATCCAGTTAGTTTTAGGCCACAGACGGGCGAGCAGGCCGGCAAACAGGCCGGTGTAGAGCGAGAGATAGGCCGCCAGCAGAACGACGAGGAAGACGTTAACCGGGCCGGGCATTCCGCCAAACTGCGCGATGCTGACATAGACCCAGTTGATACCCGTGCCGAACAACCCGAGTCCCCAGAAATAGCCGATCCCGGCGCTTTGCAGCGGGCGTCGGTTGAGGGTTAACGCCTGCAGACCGATCAGCGAAACGATAGCCGCTGGCCAGAAGTCATAAGGTGAAAAAGCCAGCGTTCCGCTGGCTCCAAACAACAGCGCCAGCAACAGACGTATGCGCTGGCGTTCAAGAAGAGAGGCAAATACCATTTAGGTTAATCGTCCCGTTAATTAACGCCTGCTGCTACAGGCTATTCTTTTTGCCAGCCGGACGCGGGGCACCTACAACCGTGTATGACTCGCGGTCTCCCGGCTGGCCATTTCAGCGCTACCGCTTACTCTTCCAGCTTCGGCTGGGGAGCGTCATCGGGCAGCTTTACATGCACCTGAATGATACGACGACTATCTGCCATTGCTACCTTGAATTGGTAACCATCAATGTCGATAGATTCGCCGCGGGCCGGCAGATGGCCGAAGGCCTGCATCACCAGCCCGCCAATGGTATCCACTTCTTCATCGCTAAAGTGCGTGTCGAAGGCCTCGTTGAAGTCTTCGATGGAGGCCAGGGCGCGCACCGTCCAGGTGTGGCGGCTCAGCTGGCGGAAATCGATATCTTCTTCTTCGTCGTACTCGTCTTCAATTTCCCCGACGATGAGCTCAAGGATATCCTCGATGGTCACCAGACCAGAGACGCCGCCGAATTCGTCAATAACGATCGCCATATGATAGCGCTGTGAGCGAAACTCTTTCAGCATGCGGTCGACCCGCTTGCTTTCCGGGACGACAACCGCCGGCCGTAACACTTTTTCCATGCTGAAGGCTTCGGCGTCGCTGCGCATAAACGGCAGCAGATCCTTGGCCATCAGAATCCCTTCGATGTGATCTTTATCTTCACTGATGACCGGGAAACGCGAGTGGGCGGATTCGATGATGACATCCAGGCACTCGTCCAGCGTCTGGTTGCGTTTCAGGGTTATCATTTGTGAACGGGGGATCATAATGTCGCGGACCCGCTGGTCGGCGATATCCATTACCCCTTCGAGCATGTCACGCGTATCTTCATCGATAAGGTCGTTTTGCCCGGAATCACGGATCAGCGCCAGCAGTTCATCGCGGTTTTTCGGTTCCCCGTGAAAAAGCTGGCTGAGTAACAGGGAGAAAAATCCCTTTTTGCTGTTTACTGTGTCACTACTGTGTGAATTGTCGTCGCTCATGGCGTCGTTTGGGTTCTCATGTTGATTTAACTGTCGCTCGTCGCGCGTAAACTCAGCGCCAGACGGCATGGGTTGCCTGACTTTCTGGCAGGTAAAACGCAGAAACAGCGGCCGGATGAGGCGCAAGCACCGCCATCCGGCTGGGCGCTATTCCGCAATCTTCTCGGAAATGTACGGGTCCTCATAGCCCAGAGCAAGCATTATCTCTGTTTCAAGGCCTTCCATCTCTTCCGCTTCGTCGTCTTCGATATGATCGTAGCCCAGCAGATGCAGGCTACCGTGCACCACCATATGCGCCCAGTGCGCCTCCAGCGGCTTACCTTGCTCGCTGGCTTCTTGCTCTACCACCTGACGGCAGATGATCAGATCGCCGAGCAGCGGCATTTCAATTCCCGGCGGCGCTTCAAACGGGAAGGAGAGGACGTTGGTCGGCTTATCCTTGCCGCGATAGGTCAGGTTCAGCTCATGGCTTTCTGCAACGTCGACCAGACGAATCGTTAACTCTGACTCCTCCTGAAACGGCGGAATGACGGCGTCGACCCAGCGTTGGAAAAGGGCTTCGTCCGGCAGGCCGCTGGTCTCTTCGCAGGCCAGCTGTAAATCGAGGATCACCTGACTCATTTTTGCTCCTGTTCCTGGGCTTCGCGTTTGCGCTCGGCGGCCAGCTCTGCTTTACGTTTCTGGTCTGCGGCTTCCCATGCCTCATAGGCGTTCACGATGCGGGCGACCACCGGATGGCGCACCACGTCTTCGCTATGGAAGAAGTTAAAGCTGATCTCATCGACTTCCGCCAGTACTTCGATGGCATGGCGCAGACCGGATTTGGTGCTGCGTGGCAGGTCAATCTGCGTGATGTCGCCGGTGATCACCGCCTTGGAGTTAAAGCCGATGCGGGTCAGGAACATCTTCATCTGTTCGATGGTGGTGTTCTGGCTTTCATCAAGAATGATAAAGGCGTCATTCAGCGTCCGTCCGCGCATATAGGCCAGCGGGGCCACTTCGATGACGTTACGCTCAATCAGCTTCTCCACTTTCTCAAAGCCGAACATCTCAAACAGCGCGTCATACAGCGGGCGCAGATACGGGTCGACCTTCTGGCTCAGATCGCCGGGCAGGAAGCCGAGCTTTTCGCCTGCCTCGACGGCCGGACGGGTCAGCAGAATACGGCGGATCTCCTGGCGCTCCAGCGCATCGACCGCCGCCGCCACCGCCAGATAGGTTTTACCCGTACCCGCCGGACCCACGCCGAAAGTGATGTCGTGATCGAGGATATTGGCGATGTACTGCGCCTGGTTCGGCGTACGCGGTTTGATTACCCCGCGCTTGGTCTTGATATTGACGGCTTTACCGTACTCAGGCACGCTTTCGGCGCTCTGCTCCAGTACGCGCGCTTCCTTGATCGCCAGGTGGATCTGCTCTGGTTCAATATCCTGAATCTGACCGCGCATTGGCGCTGTGTCGACATACAGGCTGCGCAGAATATCGGCGGCAGCGTGCACGCACAGGGCGCGACCGGTCAGCTTAAAGTGATTGTCACGGCGGTTGATCTCAATGCCTAACCGACGCTCCAGCTGTTTAATGTTGTCGTCAAACGGGCCGCACAGGGCTAACAGGCGTGCGTTATCCGCTGGCTCCAGGGTAATCTCACGAGTGTCTATGTTCAAACTATTCCTCTTTACGCAGGTGGCCGGACGCGGCGCGTGGCCGGCTAATCAGGAAATTATTTACGTCACAGGAAAATGGCGCAAGCATTGCTGTAGATATAGGGACGGAGAGAGGAATTACAAGGCCTGCCGGAACCGACAGGCCTGAAGGGATCATGGCTGGTAAATTCCCACGCCAAGATCGTTCTCTTTACGGGTGCGGGCAATCACTGATTCGGGTGATTCAGCGATACGCAGACCCATCTCCGCTTCGGTGCGCACGATTTTACCGCGCAGCGAGTTGGTATATACATCGACGATTTCGACATCGACAAACTTACCGACGAGGTCCGGGGTACCTTCGAAGTTGACCACCCGGTTATTCTCCGTACGTCCGGAGAGCTCCATGATGTTCTTACGCGAGGTGCCTTCCACCAGGATGCGCTGTACCGTGCCGAGCATGCGACGGCTCCAGGCCATCGCCTGCTGGTTAATGCGTTCCTGCAGGATATACAGACGCTGTTTTTTGTCCGCCTCCGGCACGTCGTCGACCATATCGGCCGCCGGGGTGCCCGGGCGAGCGGAGAAGATAAAGCTGTAGCTCATATCGAAATTGACGTCGGCGATAAGCTTCATGGTCTTTTCGAAATCTTCCGTGGTTTCGCCCGGGAAGCCGACGATAAAGTCGGAGCTTATCTGAATATCCGGGCGCGCTTCACGCAGCTTGCGAATAATCGCTTTATACTCCAGCGCGGTATGGGTGCGTCCCATCAGGTTCAGCACACGGTCGGAGCCACTCTGCACCGGCAGGTGCAGGAAGCTCACCAGCTCCGGCGTATCGCGATAAACGTCGATGATATCGTCGGTAAATTCGATCGGGTGGCTGGTGGTGAAGCGAATGCGGTCGATGCCGTCGATGGCGGCGACCAGGCGCAGCAGGTCGGCAAAGCTGCCGGTGGTGCCGTCGTAATTCTCACCGCGCCAGGCGTTAACGTTCTGCCCCAGCAGATTGACCTCACGCACACCCTGCGCCGCCAGCTGGGCGATTTCAAACAGGATATCGTCGCACGGACGGCTAACTTCTTCTCCGCGGGTATACGGCACCACGCAGTAGGTGCAGTATTTATTGCAACCTTCCATAATCGAGACAAAGGCGGTCGGCCCTTCGGCGCGCGGCTCTGGCAGGCGATCGAATTTTTCAATTTCCGGGAAGCTGATATCAACTACCGGACTGCGGTTGCCGCGCACGGAGTTAATCATCTCCGGCAGGCGGTGCAGGGTTTGCGGCCCGAAAATAATATCGACATAGTGCGCGCGCTGGCGAATATGGTCGCCTTCCTGGGAAGCCACGCAGCCGCCGACGCCAATAATCAGGTCCGGGTTCTTCTCTTTCAGCAGCTTCCAGCGGCCAAGCTGATGGAAAACTTTTTCCTGGGCCTTCTCACGAATTGAGCAGGTATTGAGCAACAGCACATCTGCTTCTTCCGCCACTTCGGTCAGTTGATACCCATGTGTCGCATCCAGCAGATCGGCCATCTTTGATGAATCATACTCGTTCATCTGACAGCCCCAGGTTTTAATATGGAGTTTTTTTGTCATTGACTTGCTCATGCTCAGTAATAGATATCCAAAACGCGGGGATATATACAGGGTGAATTTCGCATTCCAGGGCGCGTATTGTAATGCTTTGGTCGCCCCCTGACCAGTGCGAGCGTTATCGCCGCAAGAGGGCGAAAAATCCGGTAAACTTAACGGATTCTGCTTTAAGGATAATAGCCATGACAATTCACGTAACAGATGTCGCCATCGTGGGCGGCGGCATGGTCGGCGGCGCCCTGGCGTTAGGGCTGGCGCAACAGGGATTTACCGTGACGGTGCTTGAGAAAGCGGCGCCACCGGCGTTCGATCCGGCATCCGCCCCGGATGTGCGGATCTCGGCGATCAGCGCGGCTTCGGTCGGCCTGCTGAAGAGTCTCGGCGTCTGGGATGCCATACGGGCGATGCGCGTCCACGCGTATCGCCGTCTGGAGACCTGGGAGTGGGAGAGCGCGCACGTCGCCTTCGACGCCGCGGAGCTCAAGCTGCCGGAGCTGGGCTATATGGTCGAGAACAAGGTTCTGCAATGGGGCCTGTGGCAAGCGCTGGCGGCGCATGAGGCGGTTACCCTGTGCGTCGGTAGCGAACTGAAAACGATGCAGCGCGGCGAGACGCAGACGGCGTTGCATTTGCGCGAGGGGGAGACGATCCACGCCCGGCTGGTTATCGGCGCCGACGGCGCTAACTCCCAGGTGCGGGAGATGGCCGGCATCGGCGTGCACGCCTGGCAATATCAGCAGTCCTGTATGCTGATCAGCGTCGAATGCGCCGACGATCCCGGCGACAGCACCTGGCAGCAGTTTACTCCCAGCGGCCCACGCGCCTTCCTGCCGCTGTTCGACCACTGGGCTTCGCTGGTCTGGTACGACGCCCCGGCGCGGATCCGTCAGCTGCAGAGCATGACCATGGCGCAGCTCCAGCAGGAGATCGCCAGTCACTTTCCGGCGCGGCTGGGACGGGTGACGCCGCAGGCGGCCGGCGCCTTCCCGCTCACCCGGCGTCATGCGCTGCAGTATGTTCAGCCCGGCCTGGCGCTGGTGGGCGATGCGGCGCACACCATTCATCCACTGGCGGGGCAGGGGGTTAACCTTGGCTATCGTGATGTCGATGCCCTGCTGGAGATTCTGGCGGAAGCGCGCGGCCGCGGCGAAGACTGGGCCAGCCTGCCGGTGCTGAAGCGCTACCAGGCGCGGCGGCGAGCGGATAATTTTATCATGCAGTCGGGGATGGATCTGTTTTATGCCGGTTTCAGCAATGACCTGGCGCCGGTGCGGATGCTGCGTAATATTGGCCTGATGGCGGCTGAACGCGCCGGGGTGCTGAAGCGTCAGGCGCTGAAGTATGCCTTAGGCTTGTAAAACCGGCTTCCCGGGCAGGGGCGTAGCGGAGAGCGCCTGCCCGGCAGTCAGTACGGAGTAAGCATGTCAGGACGCCAATAGCAAAAAAGCCCACCGAAGTGAGCTTTTTTGCATTGAAGTGGCTGGGGTACGAGGATTCGAACCTCGGAATGCCGGAATCAGAATCCGGTGCCTTACCGCTTGGCGATACCCCAATTGTCTGTTGCGCTTGACCGTAACTATGCCGGTTGAGGGCAACAGTGCGTTCACTGCTGAACGACTTTTAAATTTGGCTGGGGTACGAGGATTCGAACCTCGGAATGCCGGAATCAGAATCCGGTGCCTTACCGCTTGGCGATACCCCAACAAATTGTTTGCGGATTTATCGATGCGTATCGATACGTCCAGAATTTGGTGGCTACGACGGGATTCGAACCTGTGACCCCATCATTATGAGTGATGTGCTCTAACCAGCTGAGCTACGTAGCCTAATTGTCTTACTGCTTCTTCGATGGCTGGGGTACCTGGATTCGAACCAGGGAATGCCGGTATCAAAAACCGGTGCCTTACCGCTTGGCGATACCCCAATACCGTCGCGGTGAACCGCAAATATCGAAGAAATATGGCTGGGGTACCTGGATTCGAACCAGGGAATGCCGGTATCAAAAACCGGTGCCTTACCGCTTGGCGATACCCCATCCGTACAACGCTAACTGGTGAATGGTGCGGGAGGCGAGACTTGAACTCGCACACCTTGCGGCGCCAGAACCTAAATCTGGTGCGTCTACCAATTTCGCCACTCCCGCAAAAAAGATGGTGGCTACGACGGGATTCGAACCTGTGACCCCATCATTATGAGTGATGTGCTCTAACCAGCTGAGCTACGTAGCCATCTTTTTTTCGCGTAACCTTATCGGCGTTGCGGGGCGCATTATGCGTATTGGGCCTGCGAGCGTCAACCTCTTTTTCAAGGAAAATCGTTGTAATGTGACTGTTTGGTTAGGTTGCGAACAGCTCGCTGGAATATTCGGCAATTATTGGTTATTTATCGTTTTTCAGCGGTATAAATCCGGCAAAAAGAAAACGGACCCCGGAGGGTCCGTTTTGCGTTTCACCGCCCGTCTGGGCTTATTTGTAGGCCGACTGGTGGACACCGACCGCGCGGCCTGATGGATCGTTCATGGTTTTGAACGCTTCATCCCACTCAATGGCTTTCGCTGAAGAGCAGGCCACCGACGGACCGCCAGGGACGCACTCCGCCGCGCTCGGCAACGGGAACAGCTCTTCGAAGATCTCGCGGTACAGATAGCCTTCTTTGGAGGTCGGCGTGTTGTACGGGAAGCGGAAGCTTGCGGTTTCCAGTTGCTGGTCGCTGATCTGTTTGGCGGCCACTTCTTTCAGGGTATCGATCCAGCTGTAGCCGACGCCGTCAGAGAACTGCTCCTTCTGGCGCCAGGCGACGCTGGCCGGCAGGTAGGATTCAAAGCATTCGCGCAGAATGTGTTTTTCCATTTTGCCGTTGCCGCACATCTTATCCTGCGGGTTAATGCGCATCGCGACGTCGAGGAACTTCTTGTCGAGGAACGGCACGCGGGCCTCCACGCCCCAGGCGGACATCGCTTTGTTGGCGCGGGCGCAGTCAAACATATGCAGCGCCTGCAGCTTACGCACCGTCTCTTCGTGCAGTTCTTTGGCGTTCGGCGCCTTATGGAAGTAGAGGTAGCCGCCGAACACTTCGTCCGAACCTTCGCCGGAAAGCACCATTTTGATGCCCATGGCTTTAATTTTCCGCGACATCAGGTACATCGGCGTCGAGGCGCGAATAGTGGTCACATCGTAGGTTTCGATGTGATAGATAACGTCGCGGATGGCATCCAGCCCTTCCTGGACGGTAAAGTGAATTTCGTGGTGCACGGTGCCGAGGTGGTTGGCCACCTCCTGCGCCGCTTTCAGGTCAGGAGAGCCTTCCAGACCGACCGCGAAAGAGTGCAGCTGCGGCCACCAGGCTTCGCTACGCTCCTGATCTTCGACGCGACGGGCGGCGAATTTCTTGGTGATAGCCGAGATGACCGATGAATCAAGACCGCCGGAGAGCAGCACGCCGTAAGGCACGTCGGACATCAGGTGGCTTTTCACCGACTCTTCCAGCGCCTGGCGCAGCTCGTTCTTATCGGTAACGTTGTCTTTCACCGCGTCGTAATCAAACCAGTCGCGCTGATAGTACTGGCGAATTTCGCCGTCTTTGCTCCACAGGTAGCTGCCCGCCGGGAACTCTTTAATGGTGCGGCATACCGGCACCAGCGCTTTCATTTCGGAGGCGACATAGAAGTTGCCGTGTTCGTCATGGCCCATATACAGCGGGATAATGCCGATATGGTCGCGGCCAATTAAGTACGCGTCTTTTTCGCTGTCGTACAGGGCGAAGGCGAACATTCCCTGCAGATCGTCGAGGAACTCCGGGCCTTTTTCCTGATACAGCGCGAGGATCACTTCGCAGTCGGAACCGGTCTGGAACTGGTAGCGATCGCCATACTCCGCGCGCAGCGCCTGGTGGTTGTAGATCTCGCCGTTAACGGCCAGCGCATGGGTTTTTTCGGCGTTGTACAGCGGCTGGGCCCCGGCGTTGACGTCGACAATCGACAGGCGCTCGTGCGCCAGAATCGCTTTGTCGCTGGCATATACGCCAGACCAGTCCGGACCGCGGTGGCGCATCAGGCGGGAAAGCTCCAGCGCCTTTTTACGCAGCTCGCCTGCGTCAGTTTTAATATCCAGTACGCCAAAAATAGAACACATAGCCTTCTCCATTACCCTGTCGTGTTTGATGTTGTGCTGGCTTCGTCTCGTGGCGAAGCCTGAGTGCGTGCTTAAGAAAATGCCGTAAAGGGGGAGCAGGCGCAAGGGTTTTGCGGCCGGAAAAAGAAAAAACGCAACCGTGATTGTTGAACAGTGAAAAAAGAGTATCTTTTGAACGGCTTTATTGAGGAATTCGTATTTATAGGCCGTTTTTATTAGATGGGGTAATTCTGATGGCCGCTAGAAATGAAAAACCACGTCCTGCGACGTGGTTGGCATCAGAAAATATCGATTTCCGCGACGGAAGGGTAAATCCACGACGGGCGGAACGGCATGCTGTCGATATCGTCGAGGGTGGAGACGCCGGAGAGCACCAGAATAGTCTCCAGCCCCGCCTGGAAACCGGCCAGTATATCGGTGCGCAGGTTATCGCCGACAATCACCGTCTGCTCGGAGTGAGCCTGCATTTTATTCAGCGCTGAACGGATGATCCACGGGCTGGGTTTGCCGACGTAAAACGGCTTACGGCCGGAGATCTTCTCGATCCCGGCGCACAGCGCGCCGCAGGCAGGGTAGAAGCCGCGACCGTGCGTATCCGGGTTAGTGGCAATGAAGCGGGCGCCGTTGGCGACGAAGAAGGCGGCCTTATGCATCATTTCCCAGTTAAAGGAGCGAGTTTCTCCGACGATGACAAAATCCGGGTTCACATCGGTAATGGTAAAGCCGGCTTTGTACAGCTCGTGGATCAGCGCCCCTTCTCCCACCACGTAGGCTTTTTTGCCTTCCTGGCGACGCAGAAAATCGGCGGTGGCCATCGCTGAGGTGTAAAAGGCGCTATCCGGAACATCAATTCCAGCGGTGGCGAAACGGTTCGCCAGATCCTGGCCGGTTTGCGACGGGTAGTTGGTCAGCATTACCAGCGGCATGCCTTTATCGAGGATGCGCTTGATAAACTCGGCTGCGCCGGGAACGGCGACGTTATCGTGCATCAGTACGCCGTCAATATCACAAATTATGTTTTGAATGGTCATGGTGGGTCCAGAATCATTAACAAAGACGAAACTATACGCGTCATCGATGAGGTTTCACACCTCTGACAGGCGAGGCCCGCCCGTATCAAGGTGACGCGCTATCAGAAAAGGGGCGATTAGCTCTCAAGCAAACGCTGCAGCAGCGTGCCATTAAGCATGGCGCGTTTGACCAGCGCGAAGGCGCCGATTGCAGAGCGGTGATCGAGGGTGGAGCGCACCACCGGCAGGTTCTTACGAAACGCCTTAAGCGCCTGGGCGTTAATGCAGCCTTCGATGGCCGGAAGAAGGACCTTTTCAGCTTCCACTATTTCGCCGGCGACGACGATTTTTTGTGGGTTGAACAGGTTAATGGCGATGGCGATCGTTTTCCCGAGGTGGCGCCCCACGTACTCAATCACCTCGCAGGCCAGGGCATCGCCCTTGTTGGCCGCTTTGCAGATAGTTTTGATCGTGCAGTCATCCGGCGTCAGACGGCTCTGGTAGCCCTGCTCCAGCAGGTGGCGAACCCGCTGTTCAATGGCGGCATTGGCCGCGACGGTCTCCAGACAGCCGAAGTTGCCGCAGTGGCAGCGTTCGCCCAGCGGGTCGACCTGAATATGGCCAATTTCGCCAACGTTGCCGTTGCGGCCGATAAAAATGCGCCCGTTGGAGATAATCCCCGCCCCGGTACCGCGGTGCACGCGCACCAGAATGGAGTCTTCGCAATCCTGGCTTGCGCCAAAATAGTGCTCGGCCAGCGCCAGGCTGCGGATATCGTGGCCAACAAAGCAGGTAACGTTGAAGCGTTTCTCCAGCGCCCCGACCAGGCCCCAGTTTTCCACCGCAATATGCGGCATATAGCGGATCACGCCGCTTTCCGGGTCGACGAGGCCCGGCAGGATCACTGAGATAGCGATCAGCTCGCGAATTTTGCGCTGACAGTTTTCGATAAAGGTGGCGATGATATTCAGCAGGGCGTGTTCCAGCGTTTCCTGGGTGCGCTCGGGCAGCGGGAAGTGCTCCTCTTCCAGGGTCTTGCTGCTTAAATCATACAGGGTCAGAGTGGCGTCATAGCGGCCAAGCCGCACGCCGATGGCGTTGAAGTTGCGAGTTTCTGCGATGATAGAGATAGCGCGGCGGCCACCGGTGGAGGCCTGCTGATCGACTTCTTTGATCAGGCCGCGCTCAATAAGCTGACGCGTGATTTTGGTCACGCTGGCAGGGGCAAGCTGGCTTTGTTCGGCTATCTGAATGCGCGAGATGGGCCCATGCTGGTCAATCAGGCGGTACACGGCCGCGCTGTTCAGTTGTTTTACGAGGTCAACGTTACCAATTTGAGCTTGTCCGCCTGCTGTCATACTTTTACTTACTCAGTGACGACCTCGTTACCATTAACGATGGTCTTGGTGATTTTATAATCGCGTGTAAAGGCGGTCAGGTTAGCGACCATGCCCGGCGCAATGCTGCCGAGCTGCTTGTCCACGCCGATAGCGCGCGCAGGATAGAGCGTCGCCATGCGCAATACTTCGTCCAGTGCCACGCCGCAATGCTCAACCAGATTACGCACCCCTTCAATCATGGTCAGGGAAGATCCGCTGAGGGTGCCGTTTTCATCTACGCACAGCCCATTGCGGTAGTATATTGTTTTCCCGGCAAAAATGAACTGGTCAATATTCGCCCCCGCCGGCGCGGTGGCGTCGGTGACCAGGCACAGCTTGTCGCCTTTCAGGCGCTTGGCGTTGCGCACGTTGGCGTAATCGACGTGCATCCCGTCGACGATGATACCGCAGTAGACATCCGGCTCGTCAAAAATCGCCCCGGCAAGACCCGGTTCGCGGCCGGTAATGTACGGCATCGCATTATACAGGTGGGTGGCGAAGGTAATGCCCGCACGGAAGCCGACTTTCGCCTCTTTCAGCGTAGCGTTGGAGTGGCCCGCGGAGACAACGATCCCGGCGGCGACCAGTTTGCGGATCACTTCTGGCTCAACGCGCTCAGGGGCGAGGGTCACTTTGGTGATCACATCGGCGTTGTCGCACAGGAAATCGACCAGCGCCGCGTCCGGTTTACGCACGTAGTCCGGATTGTGGGTGCCTTTCTTAACGATATTCAGCCACGGCCCTTCGAGATGCAGGCCCAGCGCCTGGTTCGGATGTTTTTGCAGATATTCGCGCATCACGCGCACGCCTTGCTTCATCAGATCGTCGCTGGAGGTAATCAGCGTCGGCAGGAAGCTGGTGCAGCCTGAGCGTTCGTTGGCCTTCTGCATGATCTCCAGCGTTTCGACAGTGACCGCCTCTGGGCTGTCGTTAAACTGCACGCCGCCGCAGCCGTTGAGCTGGACGTCGATAAAACCGGGGGCGATTATTGCGCCGTTGACTGAGCGCTGCTCGATGTCAGACGGCAAATCTGCCAGCGGACAAAGACGTTCGATAAAGCCATTAGCGATAACAACCGCATGGTCATCGAGAATTTCATGACCGGTATAAACCCGGCCCTGGGTTAATGCATACATTACGACCCCCGGTATATACGCCTCATCAGGTCAGCGTTCGTTCGTTTGCCGCCGGCATGATGGTGCGTACAAAGAAAAAGATGATCCCGCGCCAGGGCGCGGGAAGGACTACATTACAGACCTTTAATATTTTCAGCTTCTAATTCGTTGAAATATTTTAGCGTCTTCACTTTCAGCTCCATGGTGGACGGTTCGTCGCAGACGATCACCGCCTTCGGATGCAGTTGCAGACAGGTAATGGTCCACATGTGGTTGACGTTACCTTCTACCGCCGCCTGCAGCGCCAGCGCTTTCTGATGACCCAGCACCAGAATCATCACTTCTTCTGCGTCCAGCAGGGTGCCCACGCCGACGGTCAGCGCATATTTCGGCACCAGATCCACATCGCCGTCGAAGAAGCGGGAGTTCGCTACGCGGGTTTCATGGGTCAGGGTCTTAATACGGGTGCGGGACGCCAGAGAAGAGGCCGGTTCGTTAAACGCGATATGACCATCGTTGCCCACGCCGCCCATGAACAGGTGGATTTTACCGTAGGAACGAATTTTTTCTTCATAGCGACGGCATTCCGCATCGATGTCCGGCGCGTTACCATTCAGCAGGTTGATATTTTCTGCCGGAATATCAACGTGGTCAAAGAAATTACGGTGCATAAAGCTATGATAGCTTTCCGGATGCTCTTTCGGCAGGCCAACGTATTCATCCATGTTAAAGGTGACGACGTGCTTGAAGCTAACCTGGCCTGCTTTATGCATTTCAACCAGCGCCTTGTAGGCGGTCAGCGGGGTACCACCGGTTGGCAGACCCAGGACGAACGGACGGTCCGCGGTTGGTTTAAATGCATTAATGCGGTTAACGATATGGCGGGCAGCCCATTTACCGACCTGCTCAGCGGTTACCAGGGGAATCAGTCTCATTCTTCACCTCTATAGTCAAAGTAGATTCTGGCGGATTGGCGCCAGCACTCTAAGGAGAGTATTGCAGCAACTGCGCCGACCGGGGTCAATCCGTGTTGATTTTTTGAATGATAAAATAAGTTTTCGTTGTTAGCCAGTGCAAGGGAGGAGGGAATACGATATTTGGTGATAATTATCACAAAAAACACCCGTTTAATTTGCGATACGAATTAATTTTTCACACACTTTGCCGGTAAGTGATAAAACCGACCTTGTTACACAATAAAAAAGTGGCTTTGAAATGAGCCTCATCGGGGTCTCATAGGGGGAATAAGATGAATATTTTAGGTTTCTTTCAGCGACTGGGTAGGGCGTTGCAGCTCCCTATCGCAGTGCTGCCGGTCGCGGCATTGCTGCTGCGTTTCGGGCAACCAGACCTGTTGAATGTACCCTTCATCGCGCAAGCGGGTGGGGCGATCTTCGATAATCTGGCGCTGATCTTCGCAATTGGTGTGGCATCAAGCTGGTCCAAGGATAACGCCGGTTCTGCGGCGCTGGCCGGTGCGGTAGGGTATTTCGTGATGACCAAAGCGATGGTCACCATCAACCCGGAAATCAATATGGGCGTGCTGGCCGGTATCATTACCGGTCTGGTGGCAGGGGCGGTATACAACCGCTGGGCCGGCATCAAGCTGCCGGACTTCCTGAGCTTCTTCGGCGGCAAACGCTTCGTGCCGATCGCCACCGGCTTCTTCTGTCTGATCCTCGCGGCGATCTTCGGCTACGTCTGGCCGCCGGTGCAGCACGCTATCCACTCTGGCGGCGAATGGATCGTCTCCGCAGGGGCGCTGGGTTCCGGTATCTTTGGTTTCATCAACCGTCTGCTGATCCCAACCGGTCTGCATCAGGTGCTGAACACTATCGCCTGGTTCCAGATTGGTGAGTTCACTAACGCCGCTGGCGCTGTGTTCCACGGCGACATCAACCGCTTCTACGCCGGCGACGGCACCGCGGGGATGTTCATGTCCGGCTTCTTCCCAATCATGATGTTTGGTCTGCCGGGTGCGGCGCTGGCGATGTATCTGGCGGCGCCGAAAGCGCGTCGTCCGATGGTAGGCGGTATGCTGCTGTCCGTGGCCATCACCGCGTTCCTGACCGGGGTAACCGAGCCGCTGGAATTCCTGTTCATGTTCCTGGCTCCGCTGCTGTACCTCCTGCATGCGGTGCTGACCGGTATCAGCCTGTTCATCGCAACGGCGCTCGGGATCCATGCGGGCTTCTCCTTCTCCGCAGGTGCAATTGACTACGTGCTGATGTACAGCCTGCCGGCCGCCAGCAAAAACGTCTGGATGCTGCTGGTGATGGGCGTGGTGTTCTTCTTCGTCTACTTCCTGCTGTTCAGCGCGGTGATCCGCATGTTCAACCTGAAAACGCCGGGTCGTGAAGACAAAGCCGCTGACGTGGTAACGGAAGAAGCCAACAGCAACACTGAAGAGGGGCTGACCCAGCTGGCGACCAGCTATATCGCCGCGGTGGGCGGAACGGACAACCTGAAAGCCATTGACGCCTGTATCACCCGTCTGCGTCTGACCGTGGGCGATTCGGCGAAGGTGAACGACGCCGCCTGTAAACGTCTCGGCGCGTCCGGGGTGGTGAAACTGAATAAGCAAACCATTCAGGTTATCGTCGGTGCGAAAGCAGAGTCTATCGGCGATGAGATGAAAAAAGTGGTTACCCGCGGCCCGGTAGCGGCAGCGGCAGCCGCACCGGCTGGCAACGTCGCCACCGCAGCGCCCGCGGCTAAACCGCAGGCGGTAGCGAACGCGAAGACCGTTGAGTCGCTGGTTTCGCCGATTACCGGTGACGTGGTGGCCCTCGAGCAGGTGCCGGACGAAGCCTTCGCCAGCAAAGCCGTTGGCGACGGGATCGCGGTGAAACCGACCAGCAACATCGTGGTGGCCCCGGCCGCCGGTACCGTGGTGAAAATTTTCAACACTAACCACGCGTTCTGCCTCGAAACCAACAACGGTGCGGAAATCGTCGTTCACATGGGTATCGACACCGTGGCGCTGGAAGGCAAGGGCTTCAAACGTCTGGTTGAAGAGGGCACGGACGTGAAGGCGGGTGAGCCGATTCTGGAAATGGATCTGGACTTCCTCAACGCCAACGCGCGCTCAATGATCAGTCCGGTCGTCTGCAGCAACAGCGATGACTACAGCGCGCTGGTGATACTGGCGAGCGGTAAGGTCGTTGCTGGCCAGACGCCGCTGTATGAGATTAAAGGCAAGTAAGGCTCCTGAGTCGAGTTTTTGCCTCAGCGGCGAAGGGAAACCTTCGCCGCTTTTTTTTCCAGCAATCGGCCCCATAATCCTCTTCTGATACCTATTTTACGTAACTAATAGTTGTCACTACGCCCTGCTTGTAAGATCATGTGCCGTTATACGTTGTTTACGCTTTGAGGAACCCGTGATGAGTGAGGCAGAAGCCCGCCCGACTAACTTTATCCGTCAGATTATTGATGAAGATCTGGCTACCGGTAAACATACCACCGTTCACACTCGCTTCCCGCCGGAGCCGAACGGTTATCTGCACATTGGCCATGCAAAATCCATCTGCCTGAACTTCGGCATCGCCCAGGATTATCAGGGCCAATGCAACCTGCGTTTCGATGACACCAACCCGGTGAAAGAAGATATCGAATACGTTGAGTCGATTAAAAACGACGTGCAGTGGTTAGGTTTCCACTGGTCCGGGGACGTATGCTACTCGTCTGATTATTTCGATCAGCTGCATCAGTATGCGGTTGAGCTGATCAACAAAGGTCTGGCCTATGTTGATGAACTCTCTCCTGATGAAATTCGCGAATACCGCGGCACCCTGAAAGCGCCGGGTAAAAACAGCCCGTATCGCGACCGCAGCGTGGAAGAGAACCTGGCGCTGTTTGAAAAAATGCGTAGCGGCGGCTTCGAAGAGGGCAAAGCCTGCCTGCGCGCGAAGATCGATATGGCGTCGCCGTTTATCGTGATGCGCGATCCGGTGCTGTACCGCATTAAGTTCGCTGAGCATCATCAGACTGGCAACAAGTGGTGCATCTACCCGATGTACGACTTCACCCACTGCATCAGCGATGCGCTGGAAGGCATTACCCACTCGCTGTGTACCCTGGAGTTCCAGGACAACCGCCGCCTGTACGATTGGGTGCTGGACAACATCAGCATCCCGGTGCATCCGCGTCAGTACGAATTCTCGCGCCTGAATCTCGAATACACCGTGATGTCCAAGCGTAAGCTGAACCAGCTCGTGACTGAGAAGCACGTGGAAGGCTGGGACGACCCGCGTATGCCGACCATCTCCGGTCTGCGTCGTCGCGGCTACACCGCCGAATCCATCCGTGAGTTCTGCAAGCGCATCGGCGTGACCAAGCAGGACAATACCATCGAGATGGCGTCGCTGGAGTCCTGCATTCGTGAAGATCTGAACGAAAACGCCCCGCGCGCGATGGCGGTGATCGATCCGGTGAAACTGGTTATCGAGAACTATCCGCAGGGCGAAAGCGAAATGGTGGTGATGCCGAACCATCCGAACAAGCCGGAAATGGGCAGTCGTGAAGTGCCGTTCAGCGCCGAAATCTGGATCGATCGCGCGGACTTCCGCGAAGAAGCCAACAAACAGTACAAGCGTCTGGTGCTGGGTAAAGAAGTGCGTCTGCGCAACGCCTACGTCATCAAAGCGGAACGCGTGGAGAAAGATGCCGAAGGCAATATTACCACCATCTTCTGCACCTACGATGCCGACACCCTGAGCAAAGACCCGGCCGACGGCCGCAAGGTCAAAGGCGTGATCCATTGGGTAAGCGCGGCGCATGCGCTGCCGGTAGAGATCCGTCTCTACGATCGTCTGTTCAGCGTGCCAAACCCGGGCGCGGCGGACGATTTCCTCGCGGTAATCAACCCGGAATCGCTGGTGATCAAACAGGGGTACGCGGAGCCGAGCCTGGCGCAGGCCGAAGCCGGTAAAGCTTACCAGTTTGAGCGTGAAGGCTATTTCTGCCTCGACAGCCGCTATGCAACCGCAACCAATCTGGTGTTCAACCGCACCGTCGGGCTGCGTGATACCTGGGCGAAAGCGGGCGAATAACATTTCTTTTCTGTCAAAGCGTCGCTCCCAGCGGCGCTTTTTTTGTTTCAGAATCAGCTAATTAAACTTTTCATTTTCGCGATGCGAATTAATTCTGTTTCTGCGCGGTAATAAATAGCGCTTCTGATGTTTCCTGTCACATACAAAAAACCAATGTAATCGCTTTCAATGATTGCGTTTTTCCCTGATTTTGCAATGACTTCCATAACAAAATCATCAGAGATAAGACTGTAACAAAACGACATAAAATATGTGCGCTTTGTCATAATCTTAAGCTTTGCCTCACGAAAAACATTGATAATTCGCGTCACGAAAAATAGTCTATCTATAGTGGTTTCGCGGTCTTTTTTACCGCCCCACATTTTGCAGTTTTATTTATTTTTTAGCGATTGACCGCTGGTCTTCGCCTTTTAAAACGTCAAAGAGGATATGCACATGCGTACGTTTAGTGGCAAACGTAGTACGCTGGCGCTGGCTATTGCCGCCGTCACCGCGATGTCGGGCTGGGTTGTGGCTCCACAGGCCAGCGCAGCAGGCTTTATCGATGATTCAACCTTAACCGGCGGTATCTATTACTGGCAGCGTGAGCGTGACCGTAAAGATGTGACCGACGGCGACAAATACAAAACCAACCTTTCCCACTCCACCTGGAACGCCAACCTGGACTTCCAGTCCGGCTATGCCGCCGATATGTTTGGCCTTGATATTGCCGCGTTTACCGCGATTGAAATGGCGGAGAACGGTGATAGCGGTCACCCGAACGAAATTGCCTTCTCGTCACGTAACAAAGCCTATGACGAAGACTATTCCGGCGATAAGAGCGGCATCAGCCTGTATAAAGCCGCAGCGAAATTCAAATATGGTCCGGCGTGGGCACGTGCGGGCTATATCCAGCCAACCGGCCAGACTCTGCTGGCCCCGCACTGGAGTTTTATGCCAGGTACCTATCAGGGGGCGGAGGCCGGGGCTAACTTCGACTATGGCACGGCGGGCGCGTTAAGTTTCTCCTATATGTGGACGAACGAGTATAAAGCGCCATGGCATATCGAGATGGACGATTTCTATCAGAACGATAAGAAGACCAAAGTCGATTATCTCCACTCCGTCGGCGCTAAATATGATTTCAAAAATGACCTGGTGCTGGAGGCGGCATTTGGTCAGGCTCAGGGCTATATCGATCAGTACTTTGCTAAAGCCAGCTACAAGTTTGATGTCGCCGGCGCGCCGCTGAGCACCAGCTACCAGTTCTACGGCACCCGCGATAAGGTCAGCAACGGCGGGGTCAACGACATCTATGATGGCACCGCATGGCTGCAGGCGTTAACCTTTGGTTATAAGGTGGCGGATGTCCTGGATCTGCGTCTCGAGGGAACCTGGGTGAAGGCTGATGGCCAGCAGGGCTACTTCCTGCAGCGTATGACCCCGACCTACGCCTCTTCCAATGGTCGTCTCGATATCTGGTGGGATAACCGCTCCGACTTTAACGCCAACGGCGAAAAAGCGGTCTTCTTTGGCGCGATGTATGACATGAAAAACTGGGATATGCCGGGCTGGGCGTTCGGCGCGTCTTATGTCTACGCCTGGGATGCGAAGCCGGGCCGAATGTCCTCTCCGGATGCGTACTATGACCCTGACTATCGCCTGAAAGAGTCGGCCTATAGCCTGGATGCAATGTATACCGTACAGGAAGGGCGGGCGAAGGGCACCCTGTTCAAACTGCACTTTACCCAATACGACAACCATTCCGATATTCCGAGCTGGAGCGGCGGCTACGGCAACATCTTCCAGGATGAGCGCGACGTGAAGTTCATGGTTATCGCCCCGTTCACTATTTTCTGATGCCTGCGCGGCGGGCGTGAGCCTGCCGCACCTCTGGGAGAACGACAATGAAAAAAATGCTGCTTATTGCCATGATGGCAGCGGGCCTGGTGGCCTGCACCACGTCGCCGGCGCCGAAAGAAGACACCAAACTGAAAGATGCCTATAGCGCCTGTATTAATACGGCGGAAGGGAATCCGGACAAGATTGAAGCCTGCCAGAGCGTACTGAATGTGCTGAAAAAGGATAAACAGCACCAGCAGTTCGCCAACCAGGAGAGCGTTCGCGTCCTGGATTACCAACAGTGTATTCAGGCCACCCGCACCGGCAACGATCAGGCGGTGAAAGCGCGCTGCGATCAGATCTGGAAAGAGATCCGCAGCAATAATACGACCCATTAAATCAGACGACAGCGGCAAACGGGCGGGGCATATCTCCGCCCGTTTGTTTTTTTTGCGCTGACTCTCCGCCGGCTGATAGCCGCGGCTCAGCCGCACGAACAACAGGACGGTGGCGACGAACCCGCATAGCGCGGCGCACATTAGCCACCAGCCCGGCGCGCTTTTATCGCCGGTGAGCTCGACCAGGGCTGTGGAAATAGCTCGCGTCAGTCCGCCGAAGATCGTGGTGGCAAGGCTGAAGGCCAGCGAAAAGCCCACGGTGCGGACGTGTACCGGCATCACTTCGGTAAGCGCCGCGACCATCGCGCCGTTATACATGTCAAAGAAGAACGAGAACCATACCAGGACCAGCGTCATACGGGTGAAATCGGGCGCGACGGTGAGCCAGTGCATCACCGGCCAGGTGGTGAGCAGCGCCAGCACGGTAATGCCCATCAGCACCGGACGACGACCGATCCGGTCAGAGATCGCCCCGCTGGCGAAGTTCCATATCAACTCTCCGGACAAAGCGGGGACGAGGAAAGTCACCCCAGGGGCGTGTGCGGGAAGGGCGCCAGAGGCGCCCATAAAAAAGCCAACCGGCAGGTTGGCTTTTCAGTCTCAGCGAAACGGGGAATTATTTTTCCACCGCGTCGTGGGCGTGTTCGTCCTCGCGGCAATCCCCTTCCGCACAGTGACCGTACAGATACAGACTGTGGTTGGTCAGGCGGATGCCGTGGCGGGAGGCAATTTCACGCTGGCGTAATTCGATCGAGTCGTCGCTGAATTCGATCACTTTGCCGCAGTCGAGGCAGATCAGGTGATCGTGGTGATGCTGCTGGGTCAGTTCGAAAACGGATTTTCCGCCTTCGAAATTATGACGAGTCACGATGCCGGCGTCATCAAACTGGTTGAGGACGCGGTAAACGGTCGCCAGACCGATCTCTTCGCCCATGTCGATCAGGCGTTTATATAAGTCTTCCGCACTGACATGATGGTTATCCGGTTCCTGCAGCACTTCAAGGATTTTTAGTCGAGGAAGTGTGACTTTCAGGCCAGCCTTCTTTAATGCGGTATTGTTGTCAGTCATGCGGAATCTGTCCTGTTGCTAAACGATCTACTTCCTTCAACGGAAGTCATACAGAAATTAACCCGACGTAATGCGTCTCATTATAGAACTGCCACTGGTAAATGAAAACTGCAAGCATCAGGCCTGGTTTGCTGTCAAAAACGAGGCACCAGCTACAAACTGCGTCACGTGCCTCGTAGAATCAGAGGACATTGTACAGATATGTGATTAAAAGTTAAAAACTTGTAGCTATTAGTTTGATTGCTTTTGTCTATTAATGCGGCGCAACTCAATGATTGCGCCGCTTAATCATCAGGCGTTTTTGATTTCTTCGAGGTGCAGCTCTTCGGCAACCTGCTTCACCCATTTCTCAACGCGCTCGTTGGTCAGCTCCGGCTGGCGGTCTTCATCGATGGCGAGGCCGACGAAGTGGTCGTCATCCGCCAGGCCTTTGGAAGCCTCAAAATGATACCCCGCCGTTGGCCAGTGACCGACGATGGTCGCGCCGCGCGGCTCAATGATGTCGCGGATGGTGCCCAGCGCGTCGCAGAAGTATTCTGCGTAATCTTCCTGGTCGCCGCAGCCGAACAGCGCCACCAGTTTGCCATTGAAGTCGATCTCTTCCAGCGTCGGGAAGAAGTCATCCCAGTCACACTGCGCTTCACCGTAGTACCAGGTCGGGATACCGAGCAGCAGGATGTCGTGGGCTTCCAGGTCTTCTTTGCTGCTTTTGGCAATGTCGTGAACATCAGCAACATCTTTACCAAGCTGCTTTTGAATCATTTTTGCAATATTTTCGGTGTTGCCGGTGTCGCTGCCAAAAAAGATGCCGATGATTGCCATGAGTAAAATAACCTCTTGAAACTTAAATGATGTGGTAGGGACGCAATGCCCATAGATAACGGCAATCATAGCAGAACAGGCAAGGGCGCGGAAACAGCAATCACGCCCGACTGCACACTCTGCTACATGAATGCGGGTTTTTCGCGGAAAGTTAGACTTTTCCCTGGCTGCGCAGGGCGGTTAACTGGGTCATCAGCATCTCTTCAATGAGATCGCTGCGGCTCATATTACGCGCTTCCGCCAGCTCGTTGAGCGCATCGACCGCATCGGCGTTGAGTTTTAACTCCACGCGCTTCAGCCCGCGAACCTTATCGCGTTTCAGCTGGTTACGTTTGTTGATGCGCAGTTGTTCATCGCGCGACAGCGGATTGGTTTTCGGTCTTCCCGGGCGACGCTCGTTTGCGAACAAATCTAATGTCGTACGGTCCGTTTGTTCTTTTGCCATGATTCTGAGTGACTTCGGGGAAACAAGCTGCCGGGCTCTAGCCGGCGCAGATAGCGCGCCATCATACATCAGGCGAACGGCTGCGCCAACGACCGTGGGCATTCTGCGGCGCGGTCGGGCATATTTTAGCCAATCAGGCGGCGATGCTCGTCAGATAGCGGCGGATGGCGCGTAACACCGCCTCGGGTTTCTCAGCATGGACCCAGTGTCCGGCGCCGGCGATGACGTGGGCCCGGGCCTGCGGGAACTGGGCCAGCAGCGCGTCGCGGTAGGCGTCGGTCACATAGGGCGAGTTGCCGCCGGGAATAAACTGCGTCGGGTGCGGCCAGGCCGGGATGGTTTCCCAGCCGACGATATGCGGATACTGGTCCCACAGCACCGGCACGTTGAAGCGCCAGTCGCCGTCGACGAATGATTTCAGCAGGAACTGAATCACGCCTTCTTCCTGCAGGTGCTCGCGCATCACCTGCGCCGCCTGCTGGCGGGTGCTGGCGGCGGATTCGCTGACGGCGCGGATAGCGGCGAAGATCTCATCATGGCGGCGAACGTGATAATCCACCGGCGCGATATCGATCGCCACCAGACCGCTGATGCGTTCAGGCGCCAGGGCGGTAAGCGCCATTACCGCTTTCCCGCCCATCGAATGGCCGATAAAGGTGGCGCGCTCGATCTGGTGCGCGTCGAGCGTATCAAGCAGATCCTGCGCCATGGCGGGGTAGGTCATCTCTGGCGACCGCGGCGACAAACCGTGGTTGCGCATATCGACCTGCACAATATCATGGTCGGCGATCAGGTCGCGGGCGAGGATGCCCAGGTTGTCCAGGCTGCCAAACAGACCGTGGACCAGCACGATCGGGGAGTGGTTGTGCGGATTCTGTGCAGATTGCGCTCGGCTATTTAATTTCATGGCAAAGTTCTTTTTTTCGCTCCGTCGGGTTAGGGTATTATGTTGGACATTCTGCCATCCGGCTGCAAGACCCAGAAGTTTTCTGAGTTTTACCGCCATCCTGGTTTGACGCTATCCGCGGTTGGGATTTGTACTTATAATCCCAACGATTTGTATTCAGAAAAGATATCGCACTGGATTAAGATGAAAACAATTGAAGTTGATGATGAACTCTATCGCTATATTGCCAGCCACACTCTGCATATCGGCGAGAGCGCATCCGACATTTTACGGCGTATGCTAAAATTTTCCGCCGTTTCCCAACCGGCTACACCGGTCAGCAAAGCCGCGCCGACGCTGGCGCCAGCGCCTGTCGCTGAGGTGAAACCCGCTAACCCGGTGAAAGATAAAGTCCGCGCCATGCGCGAGATGCTGTTATCTGATGAATACGCCGAGCAGAAGCGCGCGGTGAACCGTTTTATGCTGGTGTTGACGACCCTCTACTCCCTGGACAGTAAAGCATTTGCCGAGGCCACCGAGTCTCTGCACGGCCGCACGCGCGTTTACTTCGCGGAAGATGCGCGTACGCTGCTGAAAAGCGGTAATCAGACCAAACCGAAACAGGTTCCTGGTACACCGTGGTGGGTGATCACCAATACCAATACCGGCCGTAAATGCAGCATGATTGAGCACATCATGCAGTCGATGCAGTTCCCTGCGGAGCTGATTGAAAAGGTTTGCGGCACGATCTAGCTTTTTAACATTTGCACCAGAAGGATCAGGCAATGGCAATCGATAAACGTGCGGGGCAGCCTGCGCAACAGAGTGATTTGATTAACGTCGCCCAACTGACTGCTCAGTACTACGTGCTGAAGCCTGAAGTCGGTAATGCGGAGCATGCGGTAAAATTCGGCACCTCTGGCCATCGCGGTAGCGCGGCGCGCCACAACTTCAACGAACCGCATATCCTGGCCATCGCCCAGGCCATTGCGGAAGATCGTGCGAAAAACGGGATCACCGGTCCGTGCTATGTCGGCAAAGATACCCACGCCCTCTCCGAGCCGGCGTTTATTTCGGTGCTGGAAGTGTTAACCGCCAACGGCGTCGACGTGATCGTGCAGGAAAACAACGGCTTCACCCCGACGCCGGCGGTCTCCAACGCGATTCTGGTGCATAACAAAAAAGGCGGTCCGCTGGCGGACGGCATTGTGATCACCCCGTCACACAACCCGCCGGAAGATGGTGGTATCAAGTACAATCCGCCAAACGGCGGCCCGGCTGATACCAACGTCACCAAAGTGGTGGAAAACCGCGCCAACGAACTGCTGGCCGCGGGCCTGCAGGGCGTGAAACGCATTTCTCTGGACGCGGCGCTGGCTTCTGGCCACGTTAAAGAACAGGATCTGGTGCAGCCGTTCATTGAGGGGCTGGCGGATATCGTCGATATGGCCGCAATCCAGAAAGCCGGCCTGACGCTGGGCGTCGATCCGCTGGGCGGGTCCGGTATCGAATACTGGAAGCGCATTGGCGAGCACTACAAGCTCAATCTGACCATTGTTAACGATCAGGTGGATCAGACCTTCCGCTTTATGCACCTCGATAAAGACGGCGCCATCCGCATGGATTGCTCCTCAGAGTGTGCGATGGCCGGCCTGCTGGCGCTGCGCGATAAGTTCGATCTGGCGTTTGCTAACGACCCGGATTACGACCGCCACGGGATTGTCACCCCGGCGGGGTTGATGAACCCGAACCACTACCTGGCGGTAGCGATCAACTACCTGTTCCAGCATCGTCCGCAGTGGGGCAAAGAGGTGGCGGTGGGTAAAACGCTGGTCTCCTCCGCGATGATTGACCGCGTGGTGAACGATCTGGGCCGCAAGCTGGTGGAAGTGCCGGTGGGCTTTAAGTGGTTTGTCGACGGCCTGTTCGATGGCAGCTTCGGCTTCGGCGGCGAAGAGAGCGCCGGGGCCTCCTTCCTGCGCTTCGACGGCACGCCGTGGTCCACCGATAAAGACGGCATCATCATGTGCCTGCTGGCGGCGGAAATCACCGCGGTGACCGGGAAAAACCCGCAGGAGCATTACAACGAACTGGCGGAACGCTTCGGTGCGCCGAGCTATAACCGTCTGCAGGCTTCCGCGACCTCCGCGCAGAAAGCGGCGCTGTCCAAGCTCTCTCCGGAAATGGTCAGCGCTGACACCCTGGCGGGGGATCCGATCACTGCCCGTCTGACCGCGGCGCCGGGCAACGGGGCGGCGATTGGCGGCCTCAAGGTGATGACCGACAACGGCTGGTTCGCGGCGCGTCCGTCAGGCACCGAAGACGCCTACAAGATCTACTGCGAAAGCTTCCTCGGCGAAGAGCATCGCAAGCTGATTGAAAAAGAAGCGGTAGAGATTGTCAGCGAAGTGCTGAAGAACGCTTAACGACGCACTACCATCAGGCCCCTTGCGGGCCTGATTTTTTTCGCAAGGATAGCGATGAAAATACAACGGAAGTCTCTGTTTTTGTTCTGGGCGTGGATGGATCTCTTTTTCGTCCTGCAATTCTTATGGTGGAATATTGCCCACCGCCGCCTCCCTTTTTACGACGATCTGCTGGCTTATCTCCAGCTGCTGCACACCTGGGGCTCCGCGGCGGTCTGGCTGTACCCGCTGAATGTTCTGCTGATTATCAGCATCCCGCTATCGATGATCTTTTTTTTCCGCCAGAGCCGCTATGCGCTGTGGCTGGCCTGGGGGCAGGCGCCGCTCAGGCTGCTGTTCATGCAGCCTTCGCTATTGCTGGGCCTGTGGCTGATTCAGGCTGCCGGCGTCCGGCATGTAGCGATCCTGGCAGGCTTTCTGCTGCTCTCTGAAGGGCTGAAAATCGCCAGCCTCTGGTACTGCAGAGGCGGGATTCAGGGCATAAAGCGATAGCCAATCCCGGTTTCGGTCAGCAAATGCTGCGGCCGTGCCGGATCGGCCTCCAGCTTTTGTCGCAGATGACCCATATAGATCCGCAGATAGTGGCTGTGCTCCACGGCGTTAGGCCCCCACACCTGATTCAGCAGCTGGCGCTGGGTAAGCACTTTGCCGGGATTATTCAACAGCGCCGCCAGCAGGCGAAACTCGATAGGCGTCAGGTGGATCTCTTCGCTGCCGCGCAGGATGCGGCGGGCGGGGATATTGACCTCCAGGTCAGCGAAGCGCACCACCGGCTCATCGGCCTGCGCCGCGCCGTGGCGACGCAGCGCGACGCGCAGGCGGGCCTGCAGCTCGCCGATGCCAAAGGGTTTACTTAAGTAGTCATCGGCGCCGGCATCCAGGGCGGCAATTTTGTCATGCTCTTCGCTACGCGCTGACAGGACGATAATCGGCATCTGGCTCCACTGACGCAGGTCGCGAATAAAATCAATGCCGTCACCATCCGGCAGGCCGAGATCGAGGATCGCGAGGTCGGGCTTACGGGTGGCGGCTTCAATCAGCCCACGCTGCAGGGTTTCCGCTTCAAATACGCGCATGCCGTCGGCTTCCAGCGCGGTGCGGAGAAAGCGTCGGATAGCGTGTTCGTCTTCGATAATCAGAACGTTAATCACAATTCCTCAGGTAGCTCTTCCAGTTCAGGGGGCGTTTCTCCCGGCAGTGTAACACGGAATGAGGCGCCGCCCTCGGGCCGGTTGCTGGCGGAGATGGTCCCGCCGTGGACGTCGACGATGGCCTGACAGATGGCAAGGCCCAGCCCGACGCCAGGGATCGCCGACTCTTTGTTGCCGCGGGCGAATTTATCAAAGATAGTCTGCTCCTGGCCTGCCGGGATCCCAGGACCGTTATCCCATACCTCCAGCGACAGCTGCCGGGCGTCCGCCTCGGCGCGGATGCCGATGCTCGCCCGGGCGCCGGCATACTTATGGGCATTTTCCAGCAGGTTGATCAGCACCCGCTCGAACAGCGGTCCGTCGACATGCACCAGCTGGAGGGGATCGGGTAAATCCAGCTGAATATGCTGGCCGCCGAGGCTTGGCTCGAGCATGCGCAGCGCGCTGCCGACCACTTCCTCCAGCGTCAGCCACTCCTTATGCAGATTAAAGCCGCCGGACTGGATCCGCGCCATATCCAACAGGTTGTTCACCAGCCGGGTGGTGTTGAGCACATGCTGGCGGATTTCGTTGGCCTGCGGGGCATGTTTTGAACCTTCGCTGGCCAGATCGAGGGTCAGAATTTCCGCCTGGCCAAACAGCACGGTCAGCGGAGTACGCAGATCGTGCGACAGGGCGGCGAGCAGCGAGTTACGCAGGCTTTCCCGCTCGCTGGTCAGCCGGGCCTGCTCTTCGCTGGCGGTCAGGGTGAGGCGCTCCAGGGCGCTGGCCACCAGCAGAGTAAAGGTCTCCAGCAGCCGCTGCTGCTCCGGGATCATCAATTGGCGCAGATTCTCCGGTTCCACCACCAGTAGTCCCCAGGTGCGGGCGGCGCTCTTCAGGGGCAAGATCTGATACGGCACGCCGGGCAGGGTATCGGTGCCGGCGCCGGCAGGTTGGCCCTTATCAAAGCTCCAGCGGGCGATGGCATCATCCCACGGGGTCAGCCCTGGCTGGTGGGTTAAGGGCAGCAGTTTTCCCTGGGCGTCCGGGAGCAGCAGCTGGCTGCGGGCCTGAAAGGTGGAGGCGATAAATCGCTCGCTGGTGGTGGCGATATCCTGCTGGCTGCGACCCACCGCCAGTGCTTTAGACATCTCATACAGATGGCGGGTACGGCGTTCACGGTAGCGCGCCACCCGCGCCTGGTAGCGCACGCCGGCGGTGAGGTTGCCGATAAGCAGGCCCACGGTGAGCATCACGCCGAAGGTGAGCAGATACTGGACATCCGACACCGCCAGCGTCCCGCGCGGGGCGACAAAAAAGAGATCGAAGCTGATGACGTTGATCACCGTCGCCAGCACCGACGGCCAGCGGCCATAGACCAGGGCGATGATCACCACCCCCAGCAGATAGAGCATCACCAGGTTGGCGGCTTCGAAAGCCATCAACCACTGCATGGCCACCAGGGTAATGATGGCGCATAGCGCCACCGCCACCGCGCAGCCCTGCAGCTGCAGGCGCCATTTCTCCAGCGCCGGACGGCTGTCGCTGGCGCGTGCGGCAAGGGGGAAGGGTTTCTCATCGAGGGCGATCACCACCAGATCGAGGTCCGGCGCATGGCGAGCCAGACGATCGGCGAAGCCGCTGCGATCCCACCAGCGGCGCTTGCTTTGGCGGCCAATGACGATTTTGCCGAGGTTATGTTCGCGGGCGTAATGGAGGACCGCTTTCTCTTCCGACGGGTCGGAGAGGGTGGCGGTTTCGGCCCCCAGCTCCTGGGCCAGACGCAGCGCGGCGAGAATAGCCCGCCGCCGGCCTTCCGGTAGCCGGTGCAGGGAAGGGGTCTCGACATACACCGCATGCCAGACGCTGCCCAGGCGGGCGGCGAGCCGGGCGGCGGCGCGCACCAGCTTTTCGCTGCCGGTATTGTGCCCGATACAGAGCAGGATCGCATCGCGGGTGTGCCAGACTTTCTCCTGGCCCTGGCGGTCGCGCCAGGCGCGCATCTGCTCATCGACGCGGTCGGCGGTGCGGCGCAGGGCCAGCTCGCGCAGCGCAATCAGATTGCCCTTGCGGAAAAAGTTTTCGATAGCGCGCTCGGCCTGGCCGCCGATGTAGACTTTGCCCTCATTGAGCCGCTGGCGCAGATCGTCAGGGGGGAGGTCCACCAGCACCACGTCGTCCGCGGCGTCAAAGAAGGGATCGGGAACCGTTTCCCGCACCTGCACGCCGGTGATCCCGCTGACGACGTCATTCAGACTTTCCAGATGCTGGACGTTAACGGTAGTGAAAACATCTATCCCGGCCTCCAGCAGTTCATCCACATCCTGCCAGCGCTTTGGATGGCGGGAGCCTGGCGCATTGCTGTGCGCCAGCTCATCCACCAGAATCAACGCCGGACGGCGGGCGAGGGCGGCGTCGAGATCGAACTCATAGACGTACCGCCCGCGATGGGCAAGCCGCCGCGGCGGCAGAGTGCTCAGGCCCTGCAGCATCGCGGCGGTCTCTTTACGGCCGTGGGTCTCCGCCACGCCAATCAGAATATCCAGCCCCTGGGCGCGCAGCCGCTGCGCTTCCGCCAGCATCGCCCAGGTTTTCCCCACCCCGGCGCAGGCGCCAAAGAACACTTTCAGTTTGCCGCGATGCGGGGCGGCGGTGTGCTGCAGCAGGCGGTCAGGGTCCGGGCGCAGCGGCTCGTCACTCATTTACTTATCCTTCAGGGCATCCAGCGCCATATTGAGTTGCAGTATATTGACCACCGGCTGGCCAAGGAAGCTCAGCAGCGGGGTTTGTGTGGCCTGATTCACCAACTGGGTTACCTGCTCAACGCTCAGCTGGCGCGCTTGAGCCACCCGGGGCACCTGCCACAGCGCGGCGGCCGGAGTCAGGTTGTTATCGAGACCGCTCGCCGAGGTGGTGACCAGTTCGACCGGCACCCGCGGGTCGGCGTCCGGGTTGGCGGCGCGCAGGGCCTGCACGCGCTCGCTCACCGCTTTATCCAGCGCCGGGTTGCTGGCGGCGAGGTTGCTGCCGCCAGAGGCCATGGGATTATCCGCCGTCTCCGCGGTGGCCGACGGGCGGCCCTGAAAATAGCCTGCGGCGGTGAAGTTCTGGCCAATCAGCGCCGAGCCGCGCACTTCACCGTTCAGGCGGATCAGCGAGCCGTTGGCCTGTGAGTTAAACCACCATTGTCCCAGGCTGGTGGTAAGCAGAGGATAGACGCCGCCGGTGAGCAGCGTTAACAGAATAAATAGCACAAGTGCCGGACGAATCAATGACATAGTTTGTTCCTCACACCAGACCGCTCAGGGTCAGCAGCAGGTCGATGGCTTTAATACCGATAAAGGGCACCAGCAGACCGCCGAGGCCGTAGATCCACAGGTTGCGGCGCAGCATCGCCGAGGCGGAGAGCGGGCGATAGCTGACGCCTTTCAGGGCCAGCGGGATCAGAAAGACGATGATCAGCGCGTTGAAGATAACGGCGCTGAGGATCGCCGATGAGGGCGAATGCAGGCCCATCACGTTCAGCATGGCCAGCTGAGGATAGACCGCGGCAAACGCCGCCGGAATAATGGCGAAATATTTCGCCACGTCGTTGGCAATACTGAAGGTGGTCAGCGAACCGCGCGTCATTAACATCTGTTTGCCGATATGGACCACCTCAATCAGCTTGGTGGGGTTGGAATCCAGGTCGACCATGTTGCCCGCTTCCTTCGCCGCCTGGGTGCCGGAGTTCATGGCCACCGCCACGTCGGCCTGAGCCAGCGCGGGCGCGTCGTTGGTGCCGTCGCCGGTCATCGCCACCAGCCGACCTTCCGACTGGTACTGGCGGATCAGCGCCAGCTTGGCTTCCGGCGTCGCTTCGGCGAGGAAATCATCGACGCCGGCCTCGGCGGCGATCGCCGCGGCGGTCAGGCGGTTATCGCCGGTGATCATCACCGTTTTAATGCCCATTTTGCGCAGCTGGGCGAAACGTTCTTTGATGCCGCCTTTGACGATATCTTTGAGCGCAATAATCCCCAGCACCTTTTCGCCTTCGGCGACCACCAGCGGCGTGGCCCCCTGGCGAGCGACCTCTTCCACCTGTTTATCGACATCGGCAGGGAAGTGGCCGCCGTTGGCCTCCACGTGGCGGCGAATGGCGTCCACCGACCCTTTGCGGATCATGCGCTGATCGATATTGATGCCGCCCATCCTCGTTTGCGCGGTAAAGGGGACAAAGGTGGCGTGCAGCGACTGCAGATCGCGTTCGCGCAGGTTAAAGCGCTGTTTCGCCAGCACCACGATGCTGCGCCCCTCAGGGGTTTCATCCGCCAGCGAGGAGAGCTGGGCGGCGTCGGCGAGGGTTCGCTCTTCCACGCCGCGAGCCGGCAGGAAGGCGGAGGCCTGGCGGTTGCCGAGAGTAATAGTCCCGGTTTTATCCAGCAGCAGAACATCGACGTCGCCAGCGGCTTCCACCGCGCGGCCGCTGGTGGCGATCACGTTGGCGCCGAGCATACGACTCATCCCGGCGACGCCGATGGCCGACAGCAGCCCTCCGATGGTGGTCGGGATCAGGCACACCAGCAGGGCGACCAGTACGGTAACGCTGACCGCATTGCCGCTCCACGCCGAGAAGGGCCAAATGGTGGCGGTGGCCAGCAGGAACACCAGCGTCAGGGCGATCAGCAGGATCGTCAGGGCGATCTCGTTCGGCGTTTTACGGCGCTGGGCGCCTTCCACCATGGCGATCATCCGGTCGAGGAAGGTTTCTCCCGGGTTCACGCTGCAGCGGATCACCAGCCAGTCGGAGAGAATGCGTGTCCCGCCGGTCACCGAGGCAAAATCGCCACCGGATTCACGGATCACCGGGGCAGACTCGCCGGTAATGGCGCTTTCGTCCACCGAGGCGCCGCCTTCGATGACTTCGCCATCGCAGGGGATAATATCCCCGGCTTCCACCAGTACCACGTCGCCTTTGCGCAGGTCTTCCGCCGGCACGTGATCGACCGGCGCGTCATGCTGCGGGGTGCGCAGTTTGCGGGCGAAGGCCGTTTTTTTCACCCCTTTCAGGCTGTTGGCCTGGGCTTTGCTGCGGCCTTCCGCCATCGCTTCGGCAAAGTTGGCGAACAGCACGGTAAACCACAGCCAGATACTGACGGCGGCGGTAAAGGTGGCGCTACCGGTCAGGGCGCCGCCAGCCATGGCGATCGCCAGCAGGGTGGTTAACAGACTGCCCACCCAGACGATAAACATCACCGGATTGCGCCATTGCACCATCGGGCTGAGTTTTTTCACGGCATCCAGCAGCGCCTGGCGCACCAGCGTCGGCTCCAGCAGGGCTAATTGTTTGCGACTCATAACAGGGTGCTCCGCATCGCTCAAAGTAAGGAAAAGTGTTCAGCCAGCGGGCCAAGCGCCAGCGCAGGAATAAAGGTCAGGGCGCCCACCAGCAGCACGGTGCCGATCAGTAAACCGATAAACAGGGCGTCGTGGGTGGCCAGGGTGCCGGGGCTGGCCGGTTGAATTTTCTTCGCCACCAGCGAGCCGGCGATGGCCATCACCGGAATGATGACGGCGAAGCGGCCGACCAGCATGCAGAACGCCAGCAGCAGGTTCCAGAACGGCGTCGCCGCACCCAGGCCAGCGAAGGCGCTACCGTTGTTATTGGCCGCCGAGGTGACGGCGTACAGCACTTCGCTAAAGCCGTGCGGTCCAGGGTTGAACATCCCGGCGCGGCCGGCGTCGGTCATCATCGCCAGCGCCGTGCCGAGCAACACCAGCGTCGGGGTGACCAGAATGGCGAGGGCGATCATTTTCATTTCCCGGACATCGATTTTCTTCCCGAGGTACTCCGGGGTGCGGCCGACCATCAGCCCGGCGATAAATACCGCCAGCATAACGAACAGCAGCATGCCGTACAGGCCCGAGCCGACGCCGCCGAATACCACTTCGCCAATCTGCATCAGCCACATCGGCACCATGCCGCCCAGCGCGGTGAAGGAGTCATGCATGGCATTGACCGCGCCGCAGGAGGCGGCGGTGGTGATCACCGCGAACAGACTGCTGGCGAGAATACCGAAGCGACTCTCTTTTCCTTCCATATTCAGGCTGCTGTCGGCACCCAGCGTCAGCAGATGCGGATTGCCGCGGGTCTCCGCCCACATCACCACGGCGACGCAGAGGATAAAGATCAGCGTCATTGCCCACAGGATGGCGCGTCCCTGACGCCGATCGCTTACCACCTCGCCGAAGGCGAAGCACAGCGCCGCCGGGATCAGGAAGATCGCCAGCATCTGCACGAGATTGGTCAGCGCGGTCGGGTTTTCAAACGGATGGGCGGAGTTGGCATTGAAGAAACCGCCGCCGTTAGTGCCCAGCAGCTTAATCGCTTCCTGTGAGGCGACAGGCCCCATCGGCAGCAGCTGGTGCACCCCTTCGAGGGTGGTAAAGGGCTGGTAGGCCTGCAGATTCTGCGGCACGCCCTGCTGAATAAAGAACAGGGCCACCAGCAGAGAGAGCGGCAGCAGCAGCCACAGGGTAATGCGCGTCAGATCGACCCAGGCATTGCCGAGGGTCGACATTTTCTGCCGGGCGAAGGCGCGGGTCAGGGCGAAGACCACGGCGATGCCGGTGGCGGCGGAGAGGAAATTCTGCACCGTCAGGCCGACCATCTGGCTGAGATAACTCATGGTGCTTTCGCCGGCGTAAGCCTGCCAGTTGGTATTGCTGACAAAGCTGATCGCGGTATTGAGCGCCAGATCCCATGACAGCCCCGGCAGGTGCTGCGGGTTAAACGGCAGCACGCCCTGGAGCATCAGCAGGGCAAACAGCGCCAGGCCGCCGAGGGCGTTAAACAGCAGGATCGCCAGCAAATACTGCAGCCAGCCCATCTCCTCGGCGCGGATCCCGGCCACGCGCCACAGGACGCGCTCGACGCCGGCCAGGCCGGGAAGCGGGATATCGTTCACCATTCTCGCCAGACACATCCCCAGCGGGCGCGCCAGCACCAGCAATACCAGCAGATAGCTGGCTAATAATAAAAATCCCTGGGCAGCCATCAGAATGCCTCCGCATGTATCAAGGCATAAACCAGATAAGCCAGTAACAGGAACACCAGCCCAACGCCAGTGAGTACGCCTGCAGTCACAATCCACCTCCGGGTGTGTTTTCGATTTACCTGGAGGATAGAAATTACGGCGCAAAGATTTCGCAAAAATCCGCGGGTGCGGTGTAAAAAAAGTATAAAAATGACAAAGGCACAAATTAACTGATGGTTAGTATTAATTTAACTTTTTCGTAACTAATTTACGTGGCGAATGTAAATTAAGTATAAATACGTGCTTTTTAGTGGTCGGATGAGTAGTAAAATTACAAGCAGAGCGGTATTATTTTGCTCAGACAAACATGATTAATTTTACCGGCGCTGCTTGCCGGCCTGACAAAGGGGAGAGAAATGATGGCGTTGTACAAAGCTTATCCTGCTCATATTATTTTGCTGCGTCGTGCTTTCGCCGTCGTGGCTGGTGTCGCAGCGCTGCCGGTGATGCTGTTCTGGAAAGATCGCGCCCGCTACTACAGCTGGCTGCACCGGGTGTGGTCGAAAACCAGCGAGCAGCCGGTGTGGATGGCGCAGGCGGAGAAAGCCGCTCACGATTTCTATTAATCCTCCTGCTGCGAAGAAAATAACAAGACCGCCAGGTTGCCCCGGCGGTTTTTTTTCGCCGCTTGTCTACACTCGTTTTTATGCGCCGCCTTGGAATTGGCAGGTGCGTATTTTGCCGGAGCGCGCTATTTTTGCCGGCTTAGATCATAAGATGAGTATTGCTGACGGATAATAAGGAGTGATATGGCCACCCATCTGGTCTGGTTACGCACGGATTTACGCATTCACGATAACCTGGCGCTGGCTGCCGCCTGCCGCGATCCGCAGGCGCAGGTGCTGGCGCTGTATATCGCCACCCCGGGGCAGTGGCGTGAACATCACCTGGCGCCACGGCAGGCCGCTTTTATCGCCAGCCATTTACAGAGTCTGCATGCCGCGCTGGCGGAACGGGGCATACCGCTGTGGGTAGAAGAGGCGGACGATTTTACCGCCAGCGTCGAACGGCTGGCCGATTTTTGCCAGCAGCATCAGGTCAGTCACCTGTTCTACAACTATCAGTACGAATTCAATGAACGCCAGCGCGATGCCGCCGTTGAGAACACCTTGTGCGACGTGATTTGCCAGGGCTTTGACGACAGCGTCCTGTTGCCCCCCGGCAGCGTACTGACCGGTGGCGGCGAAATGTATAAAGTCTTCACCCCGTTTAAAAATGCGTTTATTCGCCGTCTGCGGGACGGGCTGCCGGCGTGCGTGGCGGCCCCGAAGCCGCGCCAGGCGCCTGCCCGCCAGGCGCCGCCGCTGCCTGAGCTTAACTACCCGCAAACGCCGTTTGACGGGCTGCTGTTTGCCGCGGATGAAAAAACGGCGCTGGCGCGTCTGCGCGCGTTTTGTCAGCAAGCGGCGGCGGATTACGAGGGGCAGCGCGACTTCCCGGCCGTGGAAGGGACCAGTCGCCTGTCGCCCTGCCTGGCCATCGGCGTGCTGTCCCCCCGCCAGTGCCTGCATCGTCTGCTGACGGAACATCCCGCCGCGCTGGACGGCGGAGCCGGCGCCACCTGGCTTAACGAGCTGATCTGGCGCGAGTTTTACCGCCATCTGATGGTCTACTATCCGAAGCTCTGTAAAGGGCGGCCATTTACTGCCTGGACAGATAAGGTCGCCTGGCGCGCAGAGGAGGCCTCCCTACAGGCCTGGCAGCGCGGGGAGACCGGTTTTCCGATTGTTGATGCCGCCATGCGCCAGCTTAACGCCACCGGCTGGATGCATAACCGGTTGCGCATGATTGTAGCCAGCTTCCTGACCAAAGATTTGCGCCTCGACTGGCGGGCGGGCGAGCGCTATTTCATGAGCCAGCTGATTGATGGCGACCTGGCGGCGAATAACGGCGGCTGGCAGTGGGCGGCTTCAACGGGCACCGACGCCGCGCCCTATTTCCGCATATTTAATCCCACCACCCAGGGCGAAAAGTTTGATAAACAGGGGGTGTTTATACGTCGCTGGCTGCCGGAGCTGGCAAAGGTGCCGGAGAAGGCCCTGCATCAGCCGTGGGCGTGGGCGGATAAACAAGGGATCACGCTGGATTATTCGCGCCCGATAGTTGATCACAAGCAGGCGCGGCAGGAGACGCTGGCGGCCTGGGAGGCCGCCAGAAAAGGAATTACTCCACCGCCAGACGGCGGGTCCTGACTTTCAGCGAATGATACAGCCAGATGACCAGCACCACGCCGACGCAGGCCAGCGCGCCCCAGGTGATCTGGCTGAAGACGGTAATGTAGGCGTCAATGGAGTAGTTCACCGCTCCGGCGGCGTCGAATGACGCCTGCGAGGTCTGGTCGGCGATAACGCCGGCCAGATAGTTGGCGATGGCCCCTGAGAGCAGCATATAAATACCGGTCAGCACCCCAGTGACACCCGGGATCTCAATGCGGGTGATCTGCGACATCGCGACCGGGTCGATAAACAGTTCGGCAAAGCCCATCACCGCCAGACCCAGCACCATCAGCGGCATGGACGACTGACCATAGGCCGCCGACCAGCGGGCGCTGAGGGTCAAAATGCAGAACCCGGCGCTCATCAGGCCCAGACCGAGGGCAAATTTCCCCCAGATGCGCACGGTGCGATTGCCGTTCACGCTCTCTTTCACCAGCCACGCCAGCACCATCCCGCAGAGCATCACCGCGAAGGCGTTGATTGACTGGAACATAGCGGTAGGGACTTCGTAGCTCATGATATGGCGGTTAACGAAGCGGTCAATATACAGGCTGATGGAGCTCCCGCCCTGTTGGGCGAAGGCCCAGAACAGCAGGCTGAAGGCGGTCAGGACGACGATCAGGCGCAGATCCTTGCGCTGTTTATCGGTTTCGGCGCGCAGGTAGATCCGCGCCAGTACCGCGAGGCCAATGGCCGTGGCCACGATCAGGGCATACACCGACCACTCCTGCCAGAACAGTACCGCAATCAGCAGCGGGGCGGTAACCAGCAACACCAGCAGCCAGCCCCAGTTTGGCAGCAGGAAGCGGCGCGCGCACAGCGCCTGGCGGTTGACGCCAGCGGTATGCTGGAAATGACGGTTGCCGCAGAGGAAAATCACCAGCCCCGCGACCATGCCGATGGCCGCCAGGGCAAAGCCCATCGCCCAGCTATACTCCTCCTGTACGTAGCCGCAGGCGATCGGCGCGATAATCGAGCCGATATTGCCGGCGGCATACATCAGCGAAAAGCCGCCATCGCGACGCGGATCGGCGGGTTCGTACAGCTCGCCCAGCAGACAGCTGACGTTGGATTTAAACAACCCGTAGCCGCAGACGATGATCGCCAGCGACAGGTACAGGAAAAGCGGAGCGGTTTCGCTGGCCCCGAGCACCAGATGGCCAATGGCCATCAGCAGCGCGCCGAGCATGACCGCCATCCGGTTGCCTAACAGCTTATCGGCCAGATAGCCGCCGAGGATCGGCGTCACATAGACCAGCGAACAGTAGGCGCTGAACAGGGCGTAGGCATGGTTATCGTCATATTTGAGCTGATTGGTGAGATAGAGGATCAGCAGGGCGCGCATGCCGTAAAAGCTAAAGTACTCCCAGATTTGCAGCGCCACGACGTAGTAGATCGCCCGCGGCTGCGATGATGTTGTCTGCATATGACGTGTGTTTCCTGGCGTAAAGCGAAAGTCGATCGTTCTGCATGAATAGCGATTTATCAGTCATATTCATGGCTTGAGGGGCTTTCTGATTATTTAATATGCTTTATTAGTGCATAAATATACACTAATGCGCGGCGGGATGAATAGACAAATTGCGGGATTCGTTAAAAAGTCATGGTCAGTGACGGTAGCGGACTATCGACGACCCGAATGGATATGGTTATGTTATGCCTTTGTATAACCTGATTATCTGCTGGAGTGGCGATGAAAAATAGCGAACTGGAACAACTGATTAACGACAAGCTCAATAGTGCGGCCATCAGTGACTTCGCCCCTAACGGTCTGCAGGTGGAAGGACGCGAAACGGTGCACAAGATCGTCACCGGAGTGACGGCCTGCCAGGCGCTGCTGGATGAGGCCGTCCGTCTGCAGGCGGATGCGGTGATTGTTCATCACGGCTATTTCTGGAAAAACGAATTGCCAGTGATCCGCGGCATGAAGCGCCGTCGCCTGAAAACCCTGCTGGCCAACGATATCAATCTCTACGGTTGGCACCTGCCGCTGGATGCCCATCCGGAGCTGGGCAATAACGCGCAGCTGGCGCATCTGCTGGGGATTAACGTGCTCGGCGAAATCGAACCGCTGGTGCCGTGGGGCGAGCTGTCGATGCCGGTTTCCGGCCTCGAACTGGCCTCGTGGATCGAAGCGCGGCTGGGGCGCAAGCCGCTGTGGTGCGGCGATACCGGGCCGGACACCGTCAGCCGCGTCGCCTGGTGTACCGGCGGCGGCCAGAGCTTTATCGACGCCGCGGCGCGCTTTGGCGTGGACGCCTTTATCACCGGCGAAGTGTCGGAACAAACTATTCACTCTGCCCGCGAGCAGGGCCTGCATTTTTATGCCGCCGGCCACCACGCCACCGAGCGTGGCGGCATTCGCGCCCTCAGCGAATGGCTGACGGAAACGACCGATCTGGATGTTACCTTTATTGATATTCCTAACCCTGCCTGACGGGAGAGAAGAAAGTGCAGCGAGCGCGTTGTTATCTGTTAGGTGAAACGGCGGTGGTCCTGGAGCTTGAGCCTCCGGTGACCCTGGAGAGCCAAAAACGTATCTGGGGACTGACGCAGCGGTTGACCGATCGCGAAGAGGTGGTTGAAGTGATCCCGGGGATGAACAACATCACCGTTGTGCTGCGTCGTCCGCAGGAGATGGCGTGGGAGGCGATTGACAAGCTGCAGCGCTGGTGGGAAGAGAGCGATGCGCTGGAGCCGGAATACCGTGAGATAAGTATCCCGGTTATCTACGGCGGCGAGGCGGGACCAGATCTTGGCGACGTCGCGCGCCATAGCGGGTTGAGCGAAAAGCAGGTGGTTGAACTGCACTCTTCGGTGGAGTACATGGTGTGGTTTCTGGGTTTCCAGCCGGGGTTTCCGTACTTTGGCGGCCTGCCGGAGCAGCTGGCGATGCCGCGTCGCGCCGAGCCGCGCGTACTGGTACCGGCGGGATCCGTCGGCATCGGCGGATCGCAAACCGGTATTTATCCGCTGGCGACGCCGGGCGGCTGGCAGCTGCTGGGGCGCACGCCGCTGGCATTATTCGATCCAAAACGTGAAGAGCCGGTGCTGCTGCGTTCCGGCGATCGCGTGCGCTTTGTGCCGCAGAAGGAGGGGGTATGTTGAAATTTATCCGCGCCGGCATGTATACCTCGGTACAGGATGGCGGCCGGGAAGGCCAGCGCCAGTGGGGGATTAGCCGCTGCGGCGCGCTGGATAAACCGGCGATGACCATTGCCAATCTGCTGGTGGGCAATGCGCCGGAGGCGGCGGCGCTGGAAATTACGCTGGGTCAGGTCGATGTGCAGTTTACCCGCCACTGCTGGTTCGCGTTGACCGGCGCCGCCTGTGAAGCGACGCTCGACGGCGCGCCGGTCTGGTTGGGCTGGCGAATGGAGGCGAAGGCCGGGCAGCGGCTGGTGCTGAAAAATCCTCAGCATGGGATCCGCAGCTATCTGGCGGTCGCGGGCGGTATTGATGTCCCTGAAGTTTTAGGTTCCCGCTCTACCGATCTGAAAGTCGGTATCGGCGGAATCGAAGGGCGCCGGTTGCAGGATGGCGATCAAGTGAAGATTGGGAAATCGTCCCGCCGCTTTAGCGCCTCGCGCGGCGTTAAACAGCTGCCGATAGGCAATATTATTCGCGCGCTGCCGGGGCCGGAGTATCACGAATTCGACAGCGTGTCGCAGGAGTCTTTCTGGCGCTCGCCGTGGAAGCTGAGTCCGCAAAGCAACCGTATGGGCTACCGCCTGCAGGGGCAGCCGCTCAGGCGCACAACCGACCGGGAAATGCTCTCTCATGGCCTGCTGCCCGGCGTGGTACAGGTACCGCATAACGGCCAGCCGATTGTGTTGATGAACGATGCGCAAACCACCGGCGGCTATCCGCGTATAGCCTGCATTATTGAAGCCGATATGTACCAACTGGCGCAAATTCCGCTAGGTCAGCCGATCCATTTCGTCCCCTGTTCGCTGGAGGAAGCGCTAAAAGCGCGCGCCGACCAGCAGCGCTACCTTGAACAACTGGCCTGGAGATTAAGCGATGAAAATTGATTTAAATGCCGACCTCGGCGAAGGCTGCGCCAGCGATAGCGCGCTGCTGCAGCTGGTCTCTTCCGCCAATATCGCCTGCGGCTTTCACGCCGGCGATGCGGTTCTCATGCAGCAATGCGTGCGCGAGGCGCTGAAAAACGGCGTCGCTATCGGCGCACACCCGAGCTTCCCGGACCGGGAAAATTTCGGTCGAACCGCGATGCAGTTACCGCCAGAGACGGTCTACGCCCAGGTGCTGTACCAAATTGGCGCGCTGGCGGCAATCGTACACGCCCAGGGGGGCGAGCTGCGGCACGTCAAACCGCATGGCATGTTGTACAACCAGGCGGCGAAAGAGCCGCCTTTGGCCGACGCTATCGCCCGTGCGGTGCGCGATGCCGACGCCGACCTGGTGCTGGTTGGGCTGGCGGGCAGCGAGCTTATCCGCGCCGGACAGCATTATCAGTTGACGACGCGCCAGGAAGTCTTCGCCGATCGCGGCTATCTGGCCGACGGCAGCCTGGTGCCGCGTAGCCAACCGGGCGCGCTGATTGAGAGCGAAGAGCAGGCGCTGGCGCAAACGCTGGAAATGGTGCAGCACAACCGGGTGCGCAGCCTGAGCGGCGAATGGGCGCATGTAAAGGCGGAAACGGTCTGCCTGCATGGCGATGGCGCTCACGCGCTCGATTTCGCCCGACGCTTGCGCGCCGCGTTTGCCGGGCGGAATATCGACGTCAGCGCGGACCTCGAGTAATAGTCCGCCTAAGTTATTAATAATAATTAAATCAAATAATTAACAACACTCACAATACTCACAACTGAACAGGACGTTATTATGCAAGAGGCGATATCCCTCTGGCCGCTAATCGGCATTGCCGTGATTGTGGTCGGTTTTGTATTACGCTTTAACCCGGTGCTGGTGGTGATTATCTCCGGGATCGTCACCGGCGTGGCGGCGCATATGCCAATAGCCACTATTCTGGAGAAACTGGGCGAGGGCTTCCTGAATACCCGTAATCTGCCGTTTATTCTGCTGCTGCCGCTGGCGGTGATCGGGCTGCTGGAGCGCCATGGTCTGAAAGAGCGGGCGCAGGCGTGGATCGCGAAGATCCATAGCGCGACCGCCGGACGTCTGCTGATCGTCTATCTGTTTGTGCGCGAAGCCACCGCCGCTCTGGGGTTGACCAGCCTCGGCGGACATCCGCAAATGGTGCGCCCGCTGCTGGCGCCGATGGCGGAGGGGGCGGCGGAAAAGCGCTTTGGCCCGCTGCCGGGCAATGTACGCTACCGCCTGCGCGCGATGTCGGCGGCGACCGATAACGTCGGGCTGTTCTTCGGCGAAGATATTTTTGTCGCCTTCGGCGCGATCATCTTCATGCACAACTTTATGCTGGAGTCGGGTGGGATCCAGACAGAACCGTTGCATATTGCCCTGTGGGGGATCCCGACGGCGATCTGCGCCTTTCTGATCCACGCCGCGCGCCTGTGGCGACTCGATCGCCATCTCCAGCGCGAGCTGGACCGGATAAACGCCGGACAGGCGAAAGGCGGTGCGGCATGAATTTCCAGCAAACCTATTTATACTGGCTGGCCGGCGCGGTACTGCTGGTCGTGGCTATCATGTCCTGGCGCGACAAAAGCAATCCGCGACGTCTGACAACCGGTCTGTTCTGGGGCCTGTACGGGCTGGTGTTCTTGCTCGGCGACTGGACATATCAACTGGTGGGCGATAAGCGTAAGGTGAATATCGCTGTCGGCGGGGTGGTGGTCGTCCTGGCGCTGATCGCCGGTTTTGGCGGCGTGCGCCTCGGCAGCTACCATCAGCGTAGCCAGGAAGAGAAAACCGCCAGCGCGAAACGCCTCGGCAACAAACTTTTCTTTCCGGCGCTGGCGATTCCGGTCGTCACCGTCATTGGCGTACTGCTGTTTAACAATCTGCCCTCATGGCAGGTGGCGCTCTTCGGGCCGGGCAACCACGCGACGCTGATTACTCTGTTCTCGATGACTGTCGGTACGCTGATTGGCCTGGCGATGGCGATTCGTATGACGCATGAAACGGTGGCGCAGCCAATGCAGGAAGCGCGCCGTTTGCTTGATTCCGTCGGCTGGGCCTTTATCCTGCCGCAAATCCTCGCGGTGCTGGGGCTGCTGTTTACCGCAGCGGGCGTCGGAACCAGCATTTCATGGCTGACCGAGCACTATCTGGCGGTCGATAACCGCTTTATCGCCGTGGCTGTGTATGCCATCGGCATGGCGGTGCTGACAATGGTGATGGGCAACGCCTTTGCCGCTTTCCCGATTGTGACCGCCGGAGTTGGCATTCCGATTTTAGTCCTGCAGCACGGCGGCAATCCGGCGGTAATGGCGGCGATTGGTATGTTTTCCGGCTACTGCGGCACGCTGATGACGCCGATGGCGGCGAACTTCAATATTGTCCCGGCGGCGCTGCTGGAACTGCCGGATAAAAATGCGGTGATTAAAGCCCAGATACCGACCGGTATCCTGCTGCTTATCGTCAATGTATTCTTACTCTATTTCCTGATGTTCCTGTAAGGAGGGATGATGGCTGGCGTATTGATTACCGGTTTTGAGCCGTTCGGCGGCGAAACGGTTAACCCTTCATGGGAAGTGGTTAAGCAGCTGGATGGCATGATTATTCGCGGACAGCAGGTGGTGGCTAAACAGTTACCCTGCGTATTCGGCGAAGCGCTGACGGTGCTGAAGGCGGCGCTGGAAACCTATCAACCGCGGCTGACGATTGCCGTCGGACAGGCCGGCGGCCGTGTCGATATTACCGTCGAACGTGTAGCGATCAATGTCGATGATGCGCGGATCCCCGACAATAAAGGCCAGCAACCGATCGATGAGCCGATCGTCGCTAATGGCCCTGCGGCCTGCTTCAGTACGCTGCCGATCAAAGCGATCGTTAGCGCGTTGCGCCAGCAGGGGATCCCGGCCTCGGTGTCGCAAACCGCGGGCACCTTCGTCTGCAATCACGTGATGTATGGTTTGCTGCATCAGTTGCAGGGAAAAAGCGGGCAGAAGGGAGGTTTTATCCATATTCCTTATCTGCCTGAACAGGCGGCGGCCCACCCGGGGCAGGCGAGTATGTCGGTCGCGACGGTACGCGCGGCGCTGGAAACGGCGATTGCCGTCGCCCTTGAACAGAATGACGATGTCAAAATTGGCGGCGGCGCCACCCATTAACAGAAGGATGACAGTATGCCGGAAGGTCCGGAGATCCGCCGTGCGGCGGATAAACTGGAGGCGGCAATAAAAGGCGAACCCTTAACCAACGTTTGGTTCGCCTTTCCTCAGTTGCAACCCTATCAAACTCAGCTAATTGGTCAGCGGGTGACCCATATCGCCACCCGCGGCAAGGCCCTGTTAACCCACTTCTCCGGCGGATTGACCCTGTATAGCCATAACCAGCTGTACGGCGTCTGGCGGGTGGTGGATGCCGGCGTTGAGCCGCAATCGAACCGCGTACTGCGTGTCAGGCTGCAGACCGCCAGCAAGGCGATTTTGCTCTACAGCGCGTCGGACATTGATATCCTCACGGCGGAGCAGGTTGCCAACCATCCGTTCTTGCTGCGCGTCGGACCGGACGTGCTGGACATGACGTTAACCGCGGAGCAGGTGAAAGCGCGGCTGCTGTCGGCCAAATTCCGCAATCGTCAGTTTTCCGGCCTGCTTCTGGATCAGGCTTTTCTTGCCGGGCTCGGAAACTATCTGCGGGTGGAAATTCTCTGGCAGGTGGGATTAAGCGGTAAGCGTAAAGCCGCTGAACTGAGCGACAGTCAGCTGGATGCGCTGGCGCACGCGCTGCTCGATATCCCGCGGCTGTCCTATCGTACTCGCGGTCTGGTGGATGACAACAAGCATCATGGCGCGCTGTTTCGCTTTAAGGTCTTCCATCGCGATGGGGAAAGGTGCGAACGCTGTGGGGGAATCATTGAGAAGACGACGCTCTCCTCGCGGCCATTTTACTGGTGTCCAGGATGCCAGCATTAAGCCGGCTGGCGGGCGATTTCAGCATGAAGCGCGTTATCAGGCATAAAAAACGCGCCAGCAGGCGCGTTTTTTATGATCCGGACAGTGAGATTAACGCTTAATGTCGGACTGGAAATCGCGTTTGGCGTAGCCGGTATACAGCTGACGCGGACGGGCGATCTTCATGCCATCGCTGTGCATTTCGTTCCAGTGCGCAATCCAGCCCACGGTACGCGCCATGGCGAAGATAACGGTAAACATGGAGGACGGAATACCCATCGCTTTCAGGATGATACCGGAGTAGAAGTCGACGTTCGGATACAGTTTCTTCTCGATGAAGTACGGGTCGTTCAGCGCGATATGCTCCAGCTCCATGGCCACCTGCAGCAGGTCGTCTTTGGTGCCCAGCTCTTTCAGCACTTCATGGCAGGTTTCACGCATCACGGTGGCGCGCGGATCGTAGTTTTTGTAAACACGATGGCCGAAGCCCATCAGGCGGAAAGAGTCATTCTTGTCTTTCGCACGACGAACAAATTCCGGAATGTGCTCAACGGAGCTGATCTCTTCCAGCATTTTCAGCGCCGCTTCGTTGGCGCCACCGTGTGCCGGTCCCCACAGGGAGGCGATGCCCGCAGCGATACAGGCGAACGGGTTAGCGCCGGAGGAGCCTGCGGTACGTACCGTGGAGGTCGACGCGTTCTGCTCGTGATCGGCGTGCAGGATCAGAATACGATCCATCGCGCGCTCCAGCACCGGATTGACTTCATACTCTTCGCACGGTGTCGCAAACATCATGCGCAGGAAGTTGCCGGCGTAGGAGAGGTCGTTGCGCGGATAAACAAACGGCTGGCCGATAGAATACTTGTAACACATGGCTGCCATGGTTGGCATTTTGGACAGCAGACGGTAGGCGGCAATCTCGCGGTGACGCGGGTTATTCACGTCGAGGGAATCATGATAGAACGCCGCCAGCGCGCCGGTGATCCCGCACATCACCGCCATCGGGTGGGAATCGCGACGGAACGCGTGGAACAGACGGGTGATCTGCTCATGAATCATGGTGTGGCGGGTGACGGTAGTTTTGAATTCGTCATATTCGGCCTGGGTCGGCTTTTCGCCGTACAGCAGGATATAACAGACTTCAAGATAATTAGATTCGGTCGCTAACTGGTCGATCGGGAAGCCGCGGTGCAGCAGGATCCCCTCGTCACCATCGATAAACGTAATTTTAGATTCACAAGAAGCCGTTGATGTGAAACCTGGGTCAAAGGTAAATACGCCTTTTGAACCAAGACTACGAATATCAATAACATCCTGACCGAGCGTGCCTTTTAGCACATCCAGTTCAATAGCAGTGTCACCACCCAGGGTGATTTTTGCTTTAGCATCAGACATTTATGGTCTCCTTAGCGCCTTTATTGCTTAAGACTGCCGGGTGGTGGATTTGCTTTCGGCCCGCGCCTGCATACGTTACCAGTTTGTTATGTTGCACACAGCTCTGCGTCAGCGAAAAGGGCAGGGTACAGAGCAACGGCGCTTGATGGCACGTCCTTCAGGGCTGCGGTGAAACAACAGCAAATCAGCGTTTTAGCAGTCCGAATATTAAAACCTATATACCACTAATAACTGTCCTGATTACATCGGTCAATACTGACACACTGTTACATAACTTATTCTCAGGTGAAAGAGTGACCCCATAACTTTTGAGCATTATTGCATTTAACTGGTAATGGTTGTAACAAGAATGTTTAATATTTGTCAAATCAGGTGATTAAAAATTAAAAAAATGTTGGTATCGTGACCTTGATCACTGTTCCGGAGAAAACCCAACAAACTATATGTAGGTTAATTGTAATGATTTTGTGAACGGCCTATACTGCGGCCAGGTCTCCGGAACACCCTGCAATCCCGAGCCACCCAGCGTTGTTTAGTGATGTTTTAATGCCTGAAAAGACGTTTTAACATGACTTCTGGTTATAGAAAGGACGCTGTCTGACCCGCAAGCAGACCGGAGGAAGGAAACAATAAGAACAGCATGTGGGCGTTATTCATGGTAAGAAATGTGAAAAAACAAAGACCTGTCAATCTGGATCTACAAACGATACGGTTCCCAATCACGGCGATAGCGTCCATTCTCCATCGCGTTTCCGGTGTCATCACCTTCGTGGCGGTCGGAATTCTGCTTTGGCTGCTGGGCACCAGCCTTTCCTCCCCAGAAGGTTTTCTGACGGCGGCCTCCATCATGGATAGCTTCTTTGTGAAGTTCATCATGTGGGGCATTCTCACCGCGCTGGCCTATCACGTCGTTGTCGGTATTCGCCATCTGATGATGGACTTTGGCTACCTTGACGAAACCCTCGAAGCAGGGAAACGTTCCGCCAAAATTTCTTTTGTTATTACTGTCGTGCTTTCACTTCTCGCAGGAGTCCTCGTATGGTAAGCAACGCCTCAGCACTGGGACGCAACGGCGTACATGACTTTATCCTGGTCCGTGCTACCGCCATCGTTCTGACCCTCTACATCATCTACATGGTTGGCTTCTTCGCCACCACCGGTGAAATCTCATGGGAAGTGTGGACCGGATTCTTTGCCTCCGGCTTCACTAAAGTCTTCACTCTGCTGGCTCTCGTTTCCATTCTCATCCATGCCTGGATCGGGATGTGGCAGGTGTTAACAGACTACGTTAAACCACTGGCTCTGCGCCTGGTTCTGCAACTGGCTATCGTTGTGGCGCTGGTGGCTTACGTTCTTTATGGATTTGTTGTGGTGTGGGGTGTGTAATGAAATTGCCAGTCAGAGAGTTTGATGCTGTTGTCATCGGTGCCGGCGGCGCAGGTATGCGCGCGGCGCTGCAAATTTCCCAGAGCGGACAGACTTGTGCACTGCTCTCCAAAGTGTTCCCTACCCGTTCCCATACCGTATCCGCGCAGGGTGGCATCACCGTCGCGCTCGGTAACTCCCATGAAGATAACTGGGAATGGCATATGTACGACACCGTAAAAGGGTCGGACTATATCGGCGACCAGGACGCCATCGAATACATGTGTAAGACCGGCCCGGAAGCGATTCTTGAGCTGGAGCACATGGGACTGCCGTTCTCTCGTCTTGACGATGGCCGTATTTATCAGCGCCCGTTTGGCGGCCAGTCGAAGAACTTCGGCGGCGAACAGGCGGCGCGTACCGCGGCGGCGGCTGACCGTACCGGTCACGCCCTGCTGCACACTCTGTATCAGCAGAACCTGAAAAACCACACCACTATCTTCTCCGAATGGTACGCCCTCGATCTGGTGAAAAACCAGGACGGCGCGGTAGTCGGTTGTACCGCCCTGTGCATCGAGACCGGCGAAGTGGTCTACTTTAAAGCCCGCGCCACCGTGCTGGCGACCGGCGGCGCAGGCCGTATCTATCAGTCCACCACCAACGCCCACATCAATACGGGTGACGGCGTCGGGATGGCCATCCGCGCCGGCGTGCCGGTGCAGGATATGGAAATGTGGCAGTTCCACCCGACCGGTATCGCCGGGGCTGGGGTTCTGGTTACCGAAGGTTGCCGCGGCGAAGGCGGTTACCTGCTGAACAAACACGGCGAACGCTTTATGGAGCGTTATGCCCCGAACGCTAAAGACCTGGCGGGCCGTGACGTGGTGGCGCGTTCCATCATGATCGAAATCCGCGAAGGCCGCGGTTGCGACGGTCCGTGGGGCCCGCACGCGAAACTGAAACTGGATCACCTCGGTAAAGAGGTTCTGGAATCTCGTCTGCCGGGTATCCTTGAACTTTCCCGTACCTTTGCCCACGTCGATCCGGTGAAAGAGCCGATCCCGGTTATCCCAACCTGTCACTACATGATGGGCGGTATCCCGACCAAAGTCACCGGCCAGGCGTTGACCGTGAATGAGAAGGGCGAAGACGTGGTGATCCCGGGCCTGTTCGCGGTAGGCGAAATCGCCTGCGTATCGGTCCACGGCGCCAACCGTCTGGGCGGCAACTCGCTGCTCGACCTGGTGGTCTTCGGCCGCGCGGCGGGCCTGCATCTGCAGGAATCCATTGCCGAGCAGGGCACGCTGCGCGACGCCAGCGAATCCGATATCGAAGGCTCGCTGGATCGCCTCAACCGCTGGAACAACACCCGCTCTGGTGAAGATCCGGTGGCGATTCGTAAAGCGCTGCAGGAATGTATGCAGCATAACTTCTCGGTGTTCCGCGAAGGCGATGCGATGCACAAAGGTCTGGAGCAACTGAAAGTGATCCGCGAGCGCCTGAAAAACGCCCGTATCGACGATACCTCCAGCGAGTTCAACACCCAGCGCGTTGAGTGCCTGGAGCTGGATAACCTGATGGAAACCGCCTACGCGACCGCCGTATCCGCTAACTTCCGTACCGAGAGCCGTGGCGCCCACAGCCGCTTCGACTTCCCGGATCGTGATGATGAAAACTGGCTGTGCCATTCCCTGTACCTGCCAGAGTCGGAATCCATGACGCGTCGTAGCGTCAATATGGAACCGAAACTGCGTCCGGCATTCCCGCCGAAGATTCGTACTTACTAATGCGGAGACAGGAAAATGAAACTCGAGTTTTCAATTTATCGCTATAACCCGGATGTTGACGACGCTCCGCACATGCAGGATTACACCCTTGAAGCGGAAGAAGGTCGCGACATGATGCTGCTGGATGCGCTGATCCAGCTGAAAGAAAAAGATCCGTCGCTGTCGTTCCGCCGCTCCTGCCGTGAAGGGGTCTGCGGGTCCGATGGTCTGAACATGAACGGGAAAAACGGTTTGGCGTGCATCACGCCAATCTCCGCGCTGAATCAGCCGGGCAAGAAGATTGTTATCCGTCCGCTGCCAGGATTACCGGTTATCCGTGATTTGGTGGTGGACATGGGGCAATTCTATGCACAATATGAGAAGATTAAGCCTTACTTGTTGAATAATGGGCAAAATCCTCCGGCTCGCGAGCATCTGCAGATGCCTGAGCAGCGTGAGAAACTCGACGGGCTGTACGAGTGTATTCTGTGCGCCTGCTGTTCGACCTCGTGCCCGTCGTTCTGGTGGAACCCGGACAAGTTCATCGGCCCGGCTGGCCTGCTGGCCGCGTATCGCTTCCTGATCGACAGTCGCGATACCGAAACCAGCGAGCGCCTGGACGGCCTGAGCGATGCTTTCAGCGTATTCCGCTGTCACAGCATTATGAACTGCGTCAGTGTGTGTCCGAAGGGGCTGAACCCGACGCGCGCCATCGGCCATATTAAGTCGATGCTGCTGCAGCGCAGCGCGTAAGCAACACGGTCTGTCCCGGATGGCGCTAGCGCTTATCCGGGCTACCAAAGCAGTAGCCCCGGCAAGCGTTAGCGCCGCCGGGGGATATAGCAGGAAATCTTTAAAAACCGCCACAAGATGTACCAGTAATCGAGGCGTTCAGTGCGAGGTAAGGCGGCAACTGAGCGCATCCCCGGGAGCATAGTGAACTATGTGACCGGGGTAAGCGAAGGCAGCCAACGCAACCGCAGCCTGAACGCTGAAGATTAATGGCAGTTTTTAAAGGTTCCTTAGCGGATAGAAACCACAACTCGTCCGCAACAAGTGAACCCCGGCACGTGCACTCGGTGTGCGTGGTAGTTTCTACGGCGAAATAAGCATATGAATGCTTAAGGGATCACGATGCAGAACGGCGCAATGAAAGCCTGGCTGGACTCTTCTTACCTCTCTGGTTCGAACCAGAGCTGGATAGAACAGCTCTATGAAGACTTCTTAACCGATCCTGACTCTGTTGACGCCAACTGGCGTTCAATGTTCCAGCAGTTACCTGGCACCGGAGTTAAACCGGATCAATTTCATTCCAAAACGCGTGATTATTTCCGTCGACTGGCGAAGGATGCCTCACGTTACACTTCTTCGATTTCCGACCCAGACACTAATGTGAAGCAGGTTAAAGTCCTGCAGCTCATCAACGCATACCGTTTCCGTGGCCACCAGCATGCGAATCTCGATCCGCTGGGGCTGTGGAAGCAAGAGAGAGTGGCGGATCTCGATCCGGCCTACCACGATCTGACCGAGGCCGATTTCCAGGAAAGCTATAACGTAGGTTCATTTGCCATCGGTAAAGACACGATGAAGCTGGGCGAGCTGATTGTCGCCCTCAAGCAAACCTACTGCGGCTCCATCGGCGCGGAATACATGCATATCACCTCTACCGAAGAAAAACGCTGGATCCAGCAGCGCATTGAATCGGTAGCTGGCAAAGCGAGCTTTACCCCGGAAGAGAAAAAACGCTTCCTCAGCGAACTGACCGCCGCGGAAGGTCTGGAGCGCTACCTCGGCGCCAAATTCCCGGGGGCGAAGCGCTTCTCGCTGGAGGGTGGCGACGCCCTGATCCCGATGCTCAAAGAGATGATCCGCCATGCAGGCAAAAGCGGCACCCGCGAAGTGGTGCTGGGCATGGCGCACCGCGGCCGTCTGAACGTGCTGGTCAACGTGCTGGGTAAAAAACCGCAGGACCTGTTCGACGAGTTCGCGGGCAAACATAAAGAACACCTCGGCACCGGCGACGTGAAGTACCACATGGGCTTCTCTTCCGATATGGAAACCGAAGGCGGTCTGGTGCACCTGGCGCTGGCGTTTAACCCGTCGCACCTCGAGATCGTCAGCCCGGTGGTTATCGGTTCCGTACGCGCCCGTCTGGATCGTCTGGACGAGCCAAGCAGCAACAAAGTTCTGCCTATTACCATCCACGGCGACGCCGCCGTCACCGGCCAGGGCGTGGTTCAGGAAACTCTGAACATGTCCAAAGCCCGCGGTTACGAAGTGGGCGGTACCGTGCGCATCGTTATCAACAACCAAGTGGGCTTCACGACCTCTAACCCGCTGGATGCGCGCTCGACGCCGTACTGCACCGACATCGGTAAAATGGTGCAGGCGCCGATTTTCCACGTCAATGCGGACGATCCGGAAGCGGTCGCCTTCGTCACCCGTCTGGCGCTTGATTTCCGCAATACCTTTAAACGCGATGTCTTCATTGATCTGGTGTGCTACCGCCGTCACGGCCACAACGAAGCCGATGAGCCGAGCGCAACCCAGCCGCTGATGTATCAGAAGATCAAAAAGCATCCGACTCCGCGCAAAATCTATGCTGACAAGCTGGAGCAGGAGAAGGTGGCGACTCTGGAAGATGCGACCGAGCAGGTTAACCTCTATCGCGATGCGCTGGATGCCGGCGAATGCGTGGTGCAGGAATGGCGTCCGATGAATATGCATTCCTTTACCTGGTCGCCGTACCTCAACCACGAGTGGGACGAGAGCTATCCGGATAAAGTTGAGCCGAAACGTCTGCAGGAGTTGGCCAAACGCATCAGCACGGTACCGGAAGGTATCGAAATGCAGTCCCGCGTGGCGAAAATTTACGCCGACCGCCAGGCGATGGCGGCAGGCGAGAAGCTGTTTGACTGGGGCGGCGCCGAAAACCTGGCCTACGCCACGCTGGTTGACGAAGGTATTCCGGTTCGTCTGTCCGGCGAAGACTCCGGCCGCGGCACCTTCTTCCACCGTCATGCGGTGATCCATAACCAGACCAATGGTTCAACCTACACGCCGCTGCAGCATGTCCATAACGGCCAGGGCCAGTTCCGCGTTTGGGACTCGGTACTGTCTGAAGAAGCGGTGCTGGCGTTCGAATATGGCTACGCCACCGCCGAGCCGCGCACTCTGACCATCTGGGAAGCGCAGTTTGGCGACTTCGCCAACGGCGCGCAGGTGGTGATCGACCAGTTCATCTCCTCCGGTGAGCAGAAATGGGGAAGGATGTGCGGCCTGGTGATGCTCCTGCCGCACGGTTACGAAGGCCAGGGCCCGGAGCACTCCTCCGCGCGTCTGGAGCGTTATCTGCAGCTGTGCGCTGAACAAAACATGCAGGTCTGCGTGCCGTCCACGCCGGCACAGGTTTATCACATGCTGCGTCGCCAGGCGCTGCGCGGTATGCGTCGTCCGCTGGTGGTGATGTCGCCGAAGTCGCTGCTGCGTCATCCGCTGGCGGTCTCCAGCATGGATGAGCTGGCGAACGGCACTTTCCTGCCGGCTATTGGTGAAATCGATCAACTTGATCCGCAGGCTGTGAAGCGCGTTGTGCTGTGCTCTGGTAAGGTTTACTACGACCTGCTGGAACAGCGCCGCAAAAACGAGCAAAAAGATGTCGCTATCGTTCGTATCGAGCAGCTCTATCCGTTCCCGCATCAGGCGGTGCAGGAAGCGCTGAAAGCGTATGCGCACGTGCATGATTTTGTCTGGTGCCAGGAAGAGCCGCTCAACCAGGGCGCATGGTACTGCAGCCAGCATCACTTCCGTGAAGTGATTCCGTTTGGGGCCTCTCTGCGTTATGCAGGCCGCCCGGCCTCCGCCTCTCCGGCGGTAGGGTATATGTCCGTTCACCAGAAACAGCAACAAGATCTGGTCAATGACGCGCTGAACGTCGATTAATTAAAGGATACACAATGAGTAGCGTAGATATTCTGGTTCCCGACCTGCCTGAGTCCGTAGCTGACGCAACCGTCGCCACCTGGCACAAAAAACCGGGCGACGCGGTCGTCCGTGACGAAGTTCTGGTCGAAATCGAAACTGACAAAGTGGTACTGGAAGTACCGGCATCAGCGGACGGCATTCTGGATGCAGTGCTGGAAGACGAGGGCGCCACCGTCCTGTCTCGCCAGATCCTTGGCCGCCTGCGCGAAGGCAACAGCGCAGGTAAAGAAAGCAGCGAGAAAGCCGATGCGAAAGCGTCCACTCCGGCGCAGCGTCAGCAGGCCTCTCTGGAAGAGCAGAACAACGACGCGCTGAGCCCGGCGATCCGTCGTCTGCTGGCTGAACACAACCTTGACCCAGCGGCCATCAAAGGCACTGGCGTCGGCGGTCGTCTGACCCGCGAAGACGTTGAGAAACATCTGGCGAAAGCCCCGGCGCCGGCAGAAGCCAAAGCGCCAGCCGCCGCCCCGGCAGCCGCGCCGGCGCCGCAGCTGGGCCACCGTTCGGAAAAACGCGTCCCGATGACCCGTCTGCGTAAACGCGTAGCCGAACGTCTGCTGGAAGCGAAAAACTCTACCGCCATGCTGACGACCTTTAACGAAGTCAACATGAAGCCCATCATGGATCTGCGTAAGCAGTACGGTGAGGCGTTCGAAAAACGTCATGGCATCCGCCTGGGCTTTATGTCCTTCTACGTGAAAGCGGTAGTGGAAGCGCTGAAACGCTATCCGGAAGTGAACGCTTCCATCGATGGCGACGACGTGGTGTACCACAACTACTTCGACGTCAGCATGGCCGTATCCACTCCGCGCGGTCTGGTCACCCCGGTGCTGCGTGACGTCGACCTGCTGGGCATGGCGGATATCGAAAAGAATATCAAAGAGCTGGCAGTGAAAGGCCGCGACGGCAAGCTGACCGTAGACGACCTGACCGGCGGTAACTTCACTATTACCAACGGCGGCGTCTTCGGCTCCCTGATGTCCACGCCGATCATCAACCCACCGCAGAGCGCTATTCTGGGTATGCATGCCATTAAAGACCGTCCGATGGCGGTCAATGGCAAGGTAGAGATCCTGCCGATGATGTACCTGGCGCTCTCCTATGACCACCGTCTGATCGACGGACGTGAATCGGTAGGCTTCCTGGTGGCGATTAAAGAGCTGCTGGAAGATCCGACCCGTCTGCTGCTGGACGTGTAGTCAGCAAGCGTATTACCTACCGTAGGCCGGATAACACGCGTTAGCGCCGTTATCAGGCCTACAGGTTTAAAGATAATTACACCCTGAAGGATGGACTGAACACATGAACTTACATGAATATCAGGCAAAACAACTTTTTGCCCGCTATGGCTTACCGGCGCCGGTGGGTTATGCCTGTACTACTCCGCGTGAAGCAGAAGAAGCCGCTTCAAAAATCGGCGCGGGTCCGTGGGTAGTGAAATGTCAGGTTCACGCTGGTGGCCGCGGCAAAGCGGGCGGTGTGAAAGTAGTTAAGAGCAAAGAAGAGATCCGCGCATTTGCCGAGCACTGGCTGGGCAAACGTCTGGTGACCTATCAAACAGATGCGAACGGCCAGCCGGTTAACCAGATCCTGGTTGAAGCGGCGACCGATATTGACAAAGAGCTGTACCTGGGCGCGGTTGTTGACCGTAGCTCCCGTCGCGTGGTGTTCATGGCGTCTACCGAAGGCGGCGTGGAAATCGAGAAAGTGGCGGAAGAGACCCCGCACCTGATCCACAAGATCGCCATCGATCCGCTGGCGGGCCCGATGCCTTACCAGGGTCGTGAACTGGCGTTCAAACTGGGTCTGGAAGGTAAACAGGTTCAGCAGTTCACCAAGATTTTCATGGGTCTGGCGACCATTTTCCTTGAGCGCGACCTGGCGCTGATCGAGATCAACCCGCTGGTGATCACCAAGCAGGGCGACCTGATCTGCCTCGACGGCAAACTGGGCGCTGACGGCAACGCGCTGTTCCGCCAGCCGGATCTGCGCGAAATGCGCGATCAGTCTCAGGAAGACCCACGTGAAGCGCAGGCGGCGCAGTGGGAACTGAACTACGTCGCGCTGGACGGCAACATCGGCTGCATGGTTAACGGCGCAGGCCTGGCGATGGGTACCATGGACATCGTTAAGCTGCACGGCGGCGAACCGGCTAACTTCCTCGACGTAGGCGGCGGCGCGACCAAAGAGCGCGTGACCGAAGCGTTCAAAATCATCCTCTCTGACGACAACGTTAAAGCGGTGCTGGTTAACATCTTCGGCGGCATCGTGCGTTGCGACCTGATCGCTGACGGCATCATCGGCGCGGTAGCGGAAGTAGGGGTTAACGTTCCGGTTGTTGTACGTCTGGAAGGTAACAACGCCGAACTGGGCGCGAAAAAACTGGCTGACAGCGGCCTGAATATTATTGCAGCGAAAAGTCTGACGGACGCAGCACAGCAGGTTGTTGCCGCAGTGGAGGGGAAATAATGTCAGTTTTAATCAATAAAGATACCAAGGTTATCTGCCAGGGCTTCACCGGTAGCCAGGGGACCTTCCACTCTGAACAAGCGATCGCTTACGGTACGCAAATGGTTGGCGGCGTGACGCCAGGCAAAGGCGGCACCACTCACCTGGGCCTGCCGGTGTTCAACACCGTGCGCGAAGCCGTTGAAGCGACCGGCGCGACCGCGACCGTGATCTACGTTCCGGCGCCGTTCTGCAAAGATTCCATCCTGGAAGCGATCGACGCGGGCATTAAGCTTATCATCACCATCACCGAAGGTATCCCAACGCTGGATATGCTGACCGTGAAGGTGAAGCTGGACGAAGCGGGCGTGCGTATGATCGGCCCGAACTGCCCGGGCGTTATCACTCCGGGCGAGTGCAAAATCGGCATCATGCCGGGTCACATTCACAAGCCGGGTAAAGTGGGCATCGTTTCCCGTTCCGGCACCCTGACCTATGAAGCGGTTAAGCAGACCACCGACTACGGCTTCGGCCAGTCTACCTGCGTCGGTATCGGCGGCGACCCGATCCCGGGCTCCAACTTCATCGATATCCTGAAGATGTTCGAGGAAGATCCGCAGACCGAAGCGATCGTCATGATCGGTGAGATCGGCGGCAGCGCGGAAGAAGAAGCGGCTGCTTATATTAAAGATCATGTCACTAAGCCGGTTGTCGGCTACATCGCGGGCGTTACCGCGCCGAAAGGCAAGCGTATGGGCCACGCGGGCGCTATCATCGCCGGCGGTAAAGGTACAGCGGATGAGAAATTCGCAGCGCTGGAAGCGGCGGGTGTGAAAACTGTTCGCAGCCTGGCCGACATCGGCGAAGCGCTGAAAGCTATTATCAAGTAAACCCTCTCTGCTTGTCCGCAAGCAGAAATCTGTCCGATTTCGACATGGTTGGCCACCGTCAGGTGGCCTTTTTTGTGACCGTTATCCCGTCTCGTCAGAACCGCAGCGCCAACAACGAATTGATTTTCTGCGAAAAGCCCTATCTATCATATTGATTTAATTTATTATTTAATAAGTATTTTCGATGCGCTGTACTGGCTAAAAAATATATCCCGGCTGTACCGTTGGGAAACAAAAGCGGCAGCGAAAAAGCGTGGGGCAGGGGATAAGGAAGAAGATAAAATACTGTGAGCGGTCTAACATTATTCGGAACGGTTCCTTTTTTTTGTTTTTTTTCCACGACGTTAAATAATATTACCTATGATTCTCATATCTCTCTTTTTAGTAACTGGAAAAGCCATAGTTTAAACACTTAATTAACATTAAGTTCACCAATATTCTTTATTGGGCTACATAATTAACACATAGAGTAAAAATTGATTTATATCAATACTTAATCCTTGGAAAAATCCCTCAAAAAACGTTAAATTGTCTCAAGTCAAATTGGCTGAATTCAGCCATCTTCACTATATATTGATCACCGTCGAAAAATGTAAAACTGGAACAATAAAAACATATTTATTGTAAGGTTATTGCGGCGTAATATATTGGGGAATCAATTGGGTTTTTCGTTAACGTATTTGTAACCTTACCCTGGCATGGTTTTACCTTCGATTGAAACCTGCTGTGGACGGGCGACAAATAAATTTGTATTGGGGCATGCGTATGAGCCAGAGCTTCTCGGTTCATTTTCGGAGTCTTCATGCGATGAGCAAGGAGTCATGATGTTAGATATAGTCGAACTGTCGCGCTTACAGTTTGCCTTGACCGCGATGTACCACTTCCTGTTTGTGCCGCTAACGCTCGGTATGGCGTTCCTGCTGGCCATCATGGAAACGGTCTACGTCCTTTCCGGCAAACAGATTTATAAAGATATGACCAAATTCTGGGGCAAGTTGTTTGGTATCAACTTCGCGCTGGGTGTGGCGACCGGTCTGACCATGGAGTTCCAGTTCGGGACTAACTGGTCGTATTACTCACACTACGTGGGCGATATCTTTGGTGCGCCGCTGGCCATTGAAGGTCTGATGGCCTTCTTCCTCGAATCCACCTTTGTAGGTCTGTTCTTCTTCGGTTGGGATCGTCTGGGCAAAGTTCAGCACATGGCCGTCACCTGGCTGGTTGCGCTGGGTTCCAACCTCTCCGCGCTGTGGATCCTTGTCGCCAACGGCTGGATGCAGAACCCTATCGCATCGGACTTCAACTTCGAAACCATGCGTATGGAGATGGTCAGCTTCTCTGAACTGGTGCTCAACCCGGTCGCCCAGGTGAAATTCGTTCACACTGTGGCGTCGGGCTATGTCACCGGCGCGATGTTCATCCTGGCGATTAGCTCCTGGTACATGCTGAAAGGTCGCGACTTCGCCTTTGCCAAGCGCTCCTTTGCCATCGCAGCCAGCTTCGGTATGGCGGCGATCCTCTCCGTTATTGTGCTGGGTGACGAATCCGGTTACGAAATGGGTGACGTGCAGAAAACCAAACTGGCGGCTATCGAAGCAGAGTGGGAAACCCAGCCTGCGCCGGCGGCCTTCACCCTGTTTGGTATTCCCGATCAGAATGCGCAGACCAACCACTTTGCGATCCAGATCCCCTACGCGCTGGGCATCATTGCTACCCGCTCGGTGGACAAGCCGGTTATCGGCCTCAAGGATCTGATGGTTCAGCACGAAGAGCGTATCCGTAACGGCATGAAAGCCTACGCGCTGCTGGAACAGCTGCGCGCCGGTTCAACCGATCAGGCCGTGCGCGACCAGTTCAATAACGTGAAGAAGGACCTCGGTTATGGCCTGCTGTTGAAGCGCTATACCCCGAACGTCGCTGACGCCACGGAAGAGCAGATCGCCAAAGCGACCAAAGATTCCATTCCAAGCGTCGCACCGCTGTACTTCGCCTTCCGTATCATGGTGGCGTGCGGCATCCTGATGCTGCTGATTATAGGCGCCTCCTTCTGGAGCGTGATCCGTAACCGCATCGGCGAGAAAAAATGGCTGCTGCGCGCCGCATTCTACGGCCTGCCGCTGCCGTGGATTGCCGTGGAGTCGGGCTGGTTTGTTGCCGAATACGGCCGTCAGCCGTGGGCGATTGGTGAGGTCCTGCCGACGGCGGTGGCTAACTCATCATTGACCGCGGGCGACCTGATCTTCTCAATGTTGCTGATCTGTGGTCTGTACACGCTGTTCCTGGTGGCTGAACTGTTCCTGATGTTCAAGTTTGCCCGCAAAGGACCTAGCAGCCTGAAAACCGGCCGCTATCACTTTGAACAGTCCTCTGCGGCTATTCAGTCGGCACGCTAAGACAGGAGTCGTCAAATGATCGATTATGAAGTATTGCGTTTTATCTGGTGGCTGCTGATTGGCATTCTGCTGATTGGTTTTGCCGTCGCCGACGGGTTCGACATGGGGGTGGGCATGCTCACCCGCTTCCTCGGCCGCAACGACACCGAGCGTCGGATTATGATCAACGCCATCGCCCCGCACTGGGACGGTAACCAGGTGTGGCTGATCACCGCCGGCGGCGCGCTGTTCGCTGCCTGGCCGATGGTTTACGCCGCGGCGTTCTCTGGCTTCTATGTGGCGATGATTCTGGTGCTGGCCTCGCTGTTCTTCCGTCCGGTCGGTTTTGACTACCGTTCCAAGATCGAGGACACCCGCTGGCGCAACATGTGGGACTGGGGCATCTTCATCGGTAGCTTCGTGCCGCCGCTGGTGATTGGCGTGGCCTTTGGCAACCTGCTGCAGGGCGTGCCGTTCCACGTCGATGAATACCTGCGTCTGTTCTATACCGGTAACTTCTTCCAGTTGCTGAACCCGTTTGGTCTGCTGGCCGGTATCGTCAGCGTGGCGATGATCCTGACTCAGGGCGCCACCTATCTGCAGATGCGTACCGTAGGCGAACTGCACCTGCGTACTCGCACCGTTTCCATGGTGGCGGCGCTGGTGACGCTGGTCTGCTTCGCGCTGGCGGGCGTGTGGGTCTACTACGGCATCGACGGCTATGTGGTGAAATCGGTGATTGACCATACCGGCCCGTCTAACCCGCTGACCAAGGAAGTGGTGCGGGAAGCTGGCGCGTGGATGGTGAACTTTAACAATATGCCAGCGCTGTGGGCGGTGCCTGCCCTGGGCGTGGTGTTGCCGCTGCTGACCGTCGTTTCGACCAAAGCGGATAAAGGTGCCTGGGCATTCCTGTTCTCCTCGCTGACCCTGGCCTGCATCATTCTGACTGCCGGTATCGCGATGTTCCCGTTCATCATGCCGTCCAGCACCATGCTGAACGCCAGCCTGACAATGTGGGACGCGACCTCCAGTCAGCGGACGCTGAACCTGATGACCTACGTGGCGATTGTTTTCGTGCCGATCATTCTGGCCTACACCAGCTGGTGTTACTGGAAGATGTTTGGCCGCATAACGCGCGAAGACATCGAAAAGAATACCCACTCGCTGTACTAAGGTAAGGAGCTATATATGTGGTACTTCGCATGGATTTTGGGAACGCTTCTTGCCTGTGCTTTTGGGGTCATTACCGCGCTGGCGCTTGAGCACGTGGAAGCCACCAAAGCCGGGAAGAAAGAAGAAATCTGATGAAATTTATCGCTACTCTGTACGCGATAATGGACAAGCGCCCGCTCCGGGCGCTTTCCTTATTGATGGCGCTGCTGCTGGCTGGCTGCATTTTCTGGGATCCGTCGCGCTTTGCGGCGAAGACCAGCGAGCTGGAAATCTGGCATGGTTTCTTGCTGATGTGGGCGGTTTGCAGCGGCGTTATTCACGGCGTGGGCTTTCGCCCGCGTGCCGTTCACTGGCAGGGGATTTTTTGTCCGCTTATCGCTGATATCGTGCTCGCTTTAGGTCTCTTCTTTTTCTTCTTTTGAATAAGAGATCTCTGTTAATGCTATGGGCTTGCATAAGCCCATAAAAATTTACGCCCCGTTTACTTTCCCCCATTCCAAAGCACCTTTCCCGCGCGTATAGTAGCGAAGTTTGAAAGCTCTAACCTTTTTTTGCATTACCGGGATGTAAAGTGAATACAACGCTGTTTCGATGGCCGGTTCGGGTCTACTACGAAGATACCGATGCCGGTGGTGTGGTTTACCACGCCAGTTACGTCGCTTTTTATGAAAGAGCACGCACAGAGATGCTGCGCCACCATCACTTTAGTCAACAGGTGCTGTTGGCTGAACGCGTTGCCTTCGTGGTTCGCAAAATGACGCTGGAGTATTTTGCCCCCGCCAGACTCGACGACATGCTCGAAGTCCAGACGGAAATTACCTCGATGCGCGGCACCTCTTTGGTTTTCACGCAGCGAATCGTCAACGCCGAGAATACAGTGTTAAACGAAGCTGAGGTTCTCATTGTGTGCGTTGATCCACTCTTAATGAAGCCACGTGCGCTTCCCAAGTCTATTGTCGCGGAGTTTAAGCAGTGACTGACATGAATATCCTTGATTTGTTCCTGAAGGCGAGCCTTCTGGTAAAACTTATCATGTTGATTTTGATTGGTTTTTCTATCGCTTCCTGGGCTATCATTATTCAGAGAACGCGTATCCTTAACTCGGCCGCGCGTGAAGCTGAAGCGTTCGAGGACAAATTCTGGTCCGGGATCGAGCTCTCTCGTCTGTACCAGGAGAGCCAGGGGCGTCGCGATAACCTGACCGGTTCGGAACAAATCTTCTACAGCGGTTTCAAAGAGTTTGCACGCCTGCATCGGGCTAACAGCCATGCGCCGGAAGCGATTGTCGAAGGGGCATCGCGCGCGATGCGTATTTCGATGAACCGCGAACTGGAAACGCTGGAGACCCATATTCCGTTCCTCGGCACCGTAGGCTCGATCAGCCCGTATATCGGTCTGTTCGGTACCGTCTGGGGGATTATGCACGCCTTTATCGCCCTTGGCGCGGTGAAGCAGGCCACCCTGCAGATGGTGGCGCCAGGTATCGCCGAAGCGCTGATCGCCACCGCGATTGGTCTGTTCGCCGCAATCCCGGCGGTCATGGCGTATAACCGCCTGAACCAGCGCGTGAACAAGCTTGAACTGAATTACGACAACTTTATGGAAGAGTTCACCGCTATTCTGCACCGTCAGGCCTTTACCACCAGCGAAAGCAATAAGGGGTAAGCCATGGCCAGAGCACGTGGACGCGGACGTCGCGAACTGAAGTCCGAGATCAACATCGTTCCGCTGCTGGATGTCCTGCTGGTGCTGCTGCTGATCTTTATGGCAACGGCGCCGATCATTACGCAGAGCGTGGAAGTCGATCTGCCGGACGCCACGGAATCGCAAGCGGTGAAAAGCAATGACGATCCGCCGGTGATTGTGGAAGTCTCCGGGGTAGGGCAGTACAGCGTGAAGGTGGGGCAGGAGACGCTGTCCCAGCTGCCGCCGGAGCAGGTAATTGCCGAAGCGAAGCGTCGTCTTGAAGCCAATGAAAAAACGGTATTCCTGATCGGCGGTGCGAAAGACGTCCCTTACGATGAAATTATTAAAGCGCTGAACCTGTTGCATAGTGCAGGGGTTAAATCGGTCGGCTTGATGACCAAACCTATTTAATCGCTTCAGGTAGGTGCGTCCGCGCGGCGTCCGGTGGCGGGTATCGCTCGTCGTCGGTGCGCATCGCGGATACAGGCGAACAGCTTTTGGGAACCGATAGTGTCAAAGGCAACCGAACAAAACGACAAGCTTAAACGAGCGATCATCATTTCAGTCGCGCTGCACATCATTCTGATCGCGCTGCTGATCTGGAGTTCGTTTGACGAGCATCTGGATGCCTCTGCCGGCGGCGGCGGATCGTCGATTGATGCCGTCATGGTCGATCCGGGGGCGGTGGTAAATAACTATAACCGTCAGCAACAGCAGCAGGCCAGCGCACGTCGCGCCGCTGAACAGCGTGAAAAACAGGCGCAGCAGCAGGCGGAAGAGTTACGTGAGAAACAGGCGGCGGAACAGGAACGGCTGAAACAGCTCGAACAGGAGCGGCTGCAGGCGCAGGAAGCGGCGAAAGAAGCGAAGGAGCAGCAGAAGCAGGCTGAAGAAGCGGCTGCCAAGGCCGCCGCGGCGGCAAAAGCCAAAGCGGACGCACAGGCAAAAGAAGCGCAGGAAGCCGCTGCCAAAGCGGCCGCCGAGGCGAAAGCGAAGGCGGATGCCCAGGCGAAAGCGGCAGAACAGGCGGCGGCCAAGGCGGCTGCTGACGCGAAGAAGCAGGCCGAAGCCGCTGCAGCGAAAGCCGCTGCCGAGGCGAAGAAACAGGCGGAAGCTGAAGCGGCGAAAGCTGCGGCCGAGGCGCAGAAGAAAGCGGAAGCGGCGGCTGCGAAGAAAGCGCAACAGGAAGCGGAGAAAAAAGCCCAGCAGGAAGCGGCTAAGCAGGCGGCAGCTGAAAAAGCGGCTGCCGAAAAAGCCGCTGAGAAAGCAGCCGCGCAAAAAGCGGCCGCTGAGAAGGCCGCCGCCGAGAAAGCCGCAGCCGCTGAAAAAGCGGCGGCAGCGAAAGCGGCTGCAGCAGAGAAGGCTGCAGCTGATAAAGCGGCCAAGGCGGCAGCAGCAAAAGCCGCGGCGGCGAAGAAAGCGGCGGCTGCGAAAGAAGCGGACGGCGTTGACAACCTGCTCGGCGATCTGAGTTCTGGTAAGAATGCGCCTAAAACAGGCGGTGGGGCCAAAGGAAACAATGCCTCCGCTGCCGGGAGTGGTAATACTAAAAACAGTGCCTCAGGGGCTGATATCAACAACTATGCCGGACAGATAAAATCGGCGATTGAAAGTAAGTTTTATGACGCATCGTCCTATGCGGGCAAAACATGTACCTTGCGTATCAAACTTGCTCCTGACGGTCTGTTGTTAAATATACAGTCCGAAGGTGGTGATCCTGCTCTGTGCCAGGCCGCTCTTGCCGCAGCCCGACAGGCTAAGTTTCCGAAACCACCTAGCCAGGCAGTATATGAAGTCTTCAAAAATGCGCCACTGGACTTCAAACCTCAGTGACATTTTTCCCCGTGCAAACGGGGAAAAACAATCTATGGTAGTCACAGGGTTTTGGTAGTTTTGTATATTTGAGTTTGTTAACATTCTGCTAAATTATCGTGGGCTTTCCGCCCGGATAAGGGAGATATGATGAAGCAGGCATTACGAGTAGCATTTGGTTTTTTAATGCTGTGGGCGGCGGTGCTGCACGCAGAAGTACGTATCGAGATCACCCAGGGGGTGGACTCGGCGCGCCCTATCGGCGTGGTACCGTTCCAGTGGGCCGGCCAGGGCGCTGCGCCGGAAGATGTCGGTGGTATCGTGGCAGCTGACCTGCGCAACAGCGGTAAATTCAATCCGCTGGATCGCTCTCGTCTGCCGCAGCAGCCGACTAGTGCCCAGGAAGTGCAGCCTGCTGCCTGGTCTGCGCTGGGTATTGACGCCGTAGTCGTCGGCCAGGTCACGCAAAATCCGGATGGTTCTTATCAGGTTGCGTATCAACTGGTGGACACCGGCGGAGCGCCGGGCACAACGCTGGCGCAAGGTTCTTTTAAAGTCACTAAGCAGTACCTGCGCTATGCGGCGCACGCGGCCAGCGACGCGGTATTTGAGAAGCTGACCGGCATCAAGGGCGCCTTCCGTACCCGTATCGCCTACGTGGTGCAGAAAAACGGCGGCCAGTACCCTTACGAACTGCGCGTGTCCGACTACGATGGTTACAACCAGTTCCTGGTTCACCGTTCCTCCCAGCCGCTGATGTCCCCGGCCTGGTCTCCGGACGGTTCTAAACTGGCCTACGTTACCTTTGAAAGCGGTCGTTCTGCGCTGGTGGTTCAGACCCTGGCGAACGCCTCTGTGCGTCAGATCGCCTCCTTCCCGCAGCACAACGGCGCCCCGGCGTTCTCACCGGATGGTTCTAAACTGGCGTTCGCGCTGTCGAAAACCGGTAGCCTGAACCTGTACGTAATGGATCTGGGATCGGGTCAGATTCGTCAGGTGACCAACGGTCGCAGCAACAACACCGAACCAAGCTGGTTCCCGGACAGCCAGAATCTGGCCTTCACTTCTGACCAGGCAGGTCGTCCGCAGGTATATAAAGTCAACATTAATGGCGGCACGCCGCAGCGTATCACCTGGGAAGGTTCTCAGAACCAGGACGCCGACGTGAGCGCGGATGGTAAAACCATGGTAATGGTCAGCTCGGCCGGCGGTCAGCAGCACATTGCCAAACAAGATCTGGAAACGGGTGGTGTACAGGTTCTGTCATCAACGTTTTTAGACGAAACGCCAAGTCTGGCACCTAACGGCACTATGGTAATCTACAGCTCTTCTCAGGGGATGGGATCCGTGCTGAATCTGGTTTCTACAGATGGGCGTTTCAAAGCGCGTCTTCCGGCAACTGATGGACAGGTAAAATCGCCTGCCTGGTCGCCGTATCTGTGATAATAAATAATTGATTATTAAAGGAATCAAAGAAATGCAACTGAACAAAGTGCTGAAAGGGCTGATGATCGCTCTGCCGGTTATGGCAATCGCGGCATGTTCTTCTAACAAGAACGCCAGCAACGACCAGAGCGGTGAAGGCATGCTGGGTGCCGGCACTGGTATGGACGCTAACGGTAACGGCGGCAACATGTCTTCTGAAGAGCAAGCTCGTCTGCAGATGCAGCAGCTGCAGCAGAACAACATCGTTTACTTCGATCTCGACAAGTACGATATCCGTTCTGACTTCGCTGCTATGCTGGACGCGCACGCTAACTTCCTGCGCAGCAACCCGTCCTACAAAGTGACTGTAGAAGGTCACGCGGATGAGCGCGGTACGCCGGAATACAACATCGCTCTGGGTGAGCGTCGTGCTAACGCCGTTAAGATGTATCTGCAGGGCAAAGGTGTTTCTGCCGATCAGATCTCCATCGTTTCTTACGGTAAAGAAAAACCAGCAGTACTGGGTCATGACGAAGCGGCATATGCCAAAAACCGTCGCGCCGTACTGGTTTACTAAGAGAATTGCATGAGCAGTAACTTCAGACATCATTTATTGAGTCTGTCGTTACTGGTTGGCATAGCGGCCCCCTGGGCCGCTTTTGCTCAGGCGCCAATCAGTAGTGTCGGCTCAGGCTCGGTCGAAGACCGCGTCACTCAACTCGAGCGTATTTCCAATGCTCACAGCCAGCTTTTAACCCAACTCCAGCAACAACTCTCTGATAACCAGACTGACATTGATTCTCTCCGCGGGCAGATCCAGGAGAACCAGTACCAGCTGAATCAGATCGTTGAGCGCCAGAAACAGATTCTGCTGCAGATAGATAGTTTGAGCAGCGGTGGCGGCGCAGCATCAGGTGCGCAGGCTCCGTCGTCTTCTGGCGATCAGAGCGCGGCTGCCACCAGCGCAGCGCCAGCGGCCACCTCAGGCGCCCCGGCGATGACCGGCGATGCGAACACCGATTATAATGCCGCTATTGCCCTGGTGAAGGATGCCTCACGCCAGGATGACGCGATGGTGGCGTTTCAAAACTTCGTCAAAAAGTACCCGGATTCAACCTACCAGCCAAACGCTAACTACTGGCTCGGGCAGTTGAACTACAATAAGGGGAGAAAAGACGACGCGGCGTTTTACTTCGCTTCGGTGGTGAAGAACTACCCGAAATCGCCAAAAGCGCCTGACGCGATGTTTAAAGTCGGCGTGATCATGCAGGACAAAGGTGATACCGCGAAAGCGAAAGCGGTTTACCAGCAGGTGATCAATAAATTCCCCGGCACCGACGGTGCGAAACAAGCGCAAAAACGACTTAATGCTCTTGGTTGATTACGGCATGACCAGAAATCGCGTTATTTCTGGTCTTGTCGCCTGAATCGCCAGCAGTTAAGTGATCTTTATCGAAATTTTAGTTGCGCTGAATTCTGAAATCAGTAATATATGCCGCCGTTGCCAAGGGATATCAAACAAGCCCAAAGCAATGCCAGAGTGGGTCGTTAGCTCAGTTGGTAGAGCAGTTGACTTTTAATCAATTGGTCGCAGGTTCGAATCCTGCACGACCCACCAATCGTTCTGGTGGAACGCGATAGTAAAACGTGAAGGATAACGTTGCGTCAGCAACGGCCCGTAGGGCGAGGCGAAGCCGAGTCATCCTGCACGACCCACCGCTTAGTAGTATCCAGCGTAGTATCGGGTGATTAGCTCAGCTGGGAGAGCACCTCCCTTACAAGGAGGGGGTCGGCGGTTCGATCCCGTCATCACCCACCACCGGGTCGTTAGCTCAGTTGGTAGAGCAGTTGACTTTTAATCAATTGGTCGCAGGTTCGAATCCTGCACGACCCACCATCTTTAACATCGAACGTCGGTGTTAAACGTGAAGGATAACGTTGCTTCAGCTACGGCCCGAAGGGCGAGCGAAGCGAGTCATCCTGCACTCCAATCATTTTTATGATGGGGTAGGTGGACGCAGTATCGGTAGTATCCAGCGCAGTTTCGGGTGATTAGCTCAGCTGGGAGAGCACCTCCCTTACAAGGAGGGGGTCGGCGGTTCGATCCCGTCATCACCCACCACTCGGGTCGTTAGCTCAGTTGGTAGAGCAGTTGACTTTTAATCAATTGGTCGCAGGTTCGAATCCTGCACGACCCACCAATTTCAGCATTTAACTCAGATGCTGAACGTGAAGGATAACGTTGCGTCAGCAACGGCCCGAAGGGCGAGGCAAAGCCGAGTCATCCTGCACGACCTACCAATTTCTGAATTGGTGTCGAGTGAAATTATTCAGGTAGTACCAGAGCGGGTCGTTAGCTCAGTTGGTAGAGCAGTTGACTTTTAATCAATTGGTCGCAGGTTCGAATCCTGCACGACCCACCAATTTCAGTATTTAACTCAGATGCTGAACGTGAAGGATAACGTTGCGACAGCAACGGCCCGAAGGGCGAGGCGAAGTCGAGTCATCCTGCACGACCCACCATCCTGAATGATGGCAGCAGTAAAATCCCGCAAGGGGTCGTTAGCTCAGTTGGTAGAGCAGTTGACTTTTAATCAATTGGTCGCAGGTTCGAATCCTGCACGACCCACCAATGTAAAAAGGCGCCCTAAAGGCGCCTTTTTGCTATCTGCATTTCCCTGCCACTCATCAATGTTAATAATTTCTTAATTCATCATTTTCCCACGGTCACGCTGCGCTTACCGTGCCTGCACAGGATACGAACCGGTCGTTCGGGCAGATGCGCAGCACCGTCCCCGGGAAAAGGGTCTGATGTACAAAATTCATCACGACTTTTAGCTCGTAATCGGCTATCTTGTTTAGCATATAAAACACCATGACCGTGTTAAGCCGCCGACAGGCCATACTGACGGTTGTAGAGTTAAGCCAGTAAAACGAGATTGCATGATGAGCGTAATGTTTGATCCTGAAACGGCGATTTATCCTTTCCCTGCTAAACCGCAGCCGCTGACCGTCGACGAAAAGCAGTTTTACCGCGAAAAAATCAAGCGCCTGCTGCGCGAGCGCGATGCCGTGATGGTGGCGCATTACTACACCGATCCTGAAATTCAACAGCTGGCGGAAGAGACCGGCGGCTGTATCGCCGACTCGCTGGAGATGGCGCGCTTTGGCGCCCGCCATTCGGCCTCCACGCTGCTGGTCGCCGGAGTGCGTTTTATGGGGGAAACAGCCAAAATCCTCAGCCCGGAAAAGACCATTTTGATGCCGACCCTGAACGCCGAGTGTTCATTGGATCTGGGCTGTCCGATTGAGGAATTCAACGCCTTTTGCGACGCCCATCCTGACCGCACCGTCGTGGTCTATGCCAATACGTCCGCCGCGGTGAAGGCCCGCGCCGACTGGGTGGTGACCTCCAGCATCGCCGTGGAACTCATTGACCATCTGGATAGTCTTGGTCAAAAGATCCTCTGGGCGCCGGACCGCCACCTTGGGCGTTACGTTCAGCGTCAGACCGGCGCAGACGTGCTGTGCTGGCAGGGGGCGTGCATCGTGCACGACGAGTTTAAAACCCAGGCGTTGATGCGGATGAAGGCTCTGCATCCCGAAGCCGCCGTGCTGGTCCATCCCGAGTCGCCGCAGGCGATCGTTGAGATGGCCGATGCCGTAGGCTCCACCAGCCAGCTGATTGCGGCGGCGAAAAGCCTGCCCCAGCGCCAGCTGATCGTGGCCACCGATCGCGGTATTTTCTATAAAATGCAGCAGGCGGTGCCGGAGAAAACGCTGCTGGAAGCGCCCACCGCCGGCGAAGGAGCGACCTGTCGCAGCTGCGCGCATTGTCCGTGGATGGCGATGAATGGCCTGAAAGCCATTGCCGAGGGTCTCGAGCAGGGCGGCGCTGAACATGAAATCCATGTCGACGAAGCGCTGCGAACCGGCGCATTAATTCCCCTTAACCGGATGCTGGATTTTGCGGCTACACTACGGGGATAACCTATTGTCGCGTCGCCAGACGCTGAGGGGAGGAAATGGATTTTTTTAGCACGCAGAATATTTTAGTACATATACCCATCGGCGCTGGGGGGTACGATCTCTCCTGGATAGAGGCCGTGGGGACGATTGCCGGGCTGTTGTGTATCTGGCTGGCGAGCCTGGAGAAGATCAGTAACTATGCTTTCGGGCTGGTCAACGTCACGCTGTTCGCCATCATCTTCTTTCAGATCCAGCTGTACGCCAGCCTGCTGCTGCAACTGTTCTTTTTTGCCGCTAACGTTTACGGCTGGTATGCATGGTCGCGACAAAGCAGCAACCATGAGGCTGAGCTGCAGATCCGCTGGCTGCCGCGCAGCAAAGCGCTGGGCTGGCTGGCGGCCTGCGTGGTAGCGATCGGCTTGCTGACCCTTTTTATCAACCCGTTCTTTGCTTTCCTGACGCGGATCGCGGTCAGCCTGATGCAAGCGCTCGGTTTGCAGGTCACTATGCCGGAACTGCAGCCGGATGCTTTCCCGTTCTGGGACTCCTGTATGACGGTGCTGTCGGTGGTGGCGATGATCTTAATGACCCGCAAGTATGTTGAAAACTGGCTGCTGTGGGTGATCGTCAACGTGATAAGCGTGGTGATTTTTGCCCGTCAGGGCGTCTATGCCATGTCGCTGGAATACCTCTTGCTGACGTTCATTGCGTTGAACGGCAGCCGGATGTGGATAAACAGCGCGCGTGAGCGAGGTTCTCACGCGTTTTCTGGCTAATGGTGGTGGTGATGATCGTGCCCGGCGTGCATCGTGTTGAGATGGCACTCCGGGCCGCTGCAGGGCTGGTACTCCATCTGCACCGTGGCATGCGCAATTTCATATTTATGTTCCAGGAAATGCAGGATGCGGTTGAGTAACGCGTCATGATCGTGCGGTGGAACGACCTGTACATGGAGCGTCATCACCGGTTTTTCCCCCACCAGCCAGACGTGGACGTGGTGAACATCGCGTACCTCCGGGATAGAGCGACGGATATCCCGCTGCAGGGCCGCCACATCCAGCGAACGCGGCGCGCCTTCCAGCAATTCATTCAGACTCTCTTTCAGTAATCGCCAGGCACTACGTAATACCAGGCAGGAAACCAGCACGGAAAGAATCGGGTCGACAGGCGTCCAGCCGGTGGTGAGGATCACCACGGCCGCCACGATCGCGCCGACCGAGCCCAGCAGGTCGCCAAGCACGTGTAGCGCTGCGGCGCGTACGTTAAGATTCCGCTCCTCGCTACCCCGATGTAGGATCCAAAACGCCAGCACGTTGGCCAGCAGACCGGCGACTGCAATGACCATCATCGTCACGCCGGCTACCGGCTGCGGATGCTGGAAGCGCTGAATCGCCTCCCAGACAATCAGCATGGTGATCACCACCAGAGCAATAGCATTGAGAAACGCCGCCAGGGTGGTTAAACGCAACCAGCCAAAGGTATGGCGGGCATTTGGTGGGCGGCTGGCGAAGCGAACCGCCAGCAGCGCAAACAGCAGAGCGGCGGAGTCGGTGAGCATATGGCCGGCATCCGCCAGCAGGGCCAGCGAGCCGGAGATCGCGCCGCCGACGGCTTCAATCAGCATAAAGCCGGCGGTGACGATAAACGCCCATAGCAGCCGGCGGGCGTTGCTGTTATCCGGAGCCTGGACAGAGGAGTGCGAATGCGAGTGCGCCATAGTGTCGTCCCTTAATACTTATCATTATTACGCTATGACATCATAAACAGAGAGCGATAAAAAACGAAGAAAAGGCGAGACCGGCTCGCCTTTTCTTCGATCTGCCCACCTCATGTGTTACTGGGTGGTGCCGTCGGTTTTGCTGTTGTCTTGGGTCGTATTGCCGCCGTTGTCCAGTTTTTTACCGGTGTCCGGACAGCGGCCGTCTTTACACATCGAGTTTTTATGTACCTCATCGCTCGACATATTATCCTGGGTCATCGTCGAGCCCGTGGTGCCCCCAGAGCCAGAGTTGATCTGACTATTGTCCACGTTGTTCGGCGCCACGTTCTCACGGGCATCCGGCGCCACCTGACCGGCATCCGCGGAAGAGTTGGCCTGGCCATTATTGGACTGGGCGCCGGTGTCTGCCGCCAGGGCCGCGCCGCTGGCAAGACCTAAGGTGGCGGTGAGCAAAAGGGTCGTCAGTTTTTTCATATTCATCGGATACTCCTGTTAAGCCGGGAAGGGGAAATGCGCTTCCCGCGGTGAGTGTGCCAGGGATCTGACTCGCTATGGTTTAAGACTCCGCAGACGATCGCAGTGTCACTATATAATCCTGAAACGTAAGACTTAATTAGCTTTAACAGTTAAATATTGTAGTTCATGAGCCTGGTTTCGCTACTTTATGGCGTATTTTTGCCTATTTCCAGGATTATTCCATCACTACTGTAAAATCACGTTTACACTATTTCAGCGAAGAGATAGATTGGAGGGATTGCATTTCATTGAATAAGTATGGCCACGCTGGAAATAAGATGAATTATCAGAACGACGATTTACGCATTAAAGAGATCAACGAATTATTACCTCCCGTTGCGCTCCTGGAAAAATTCCCTGCTACCGAAAATGCTGCAAACACCGTTGCACATGCTCGCAAAGCGATCCATCAGATCCTCAAAGGCGACGATGACCGTCTGCTGGTGGTGATTGGGCCTTGTTCTATTCACGATCCGGCAGCGGCGAAAGAGTATGCCGCCCGCCTGCTGACCCTGCGCGAGGCGCTGAAGGGCGAGCTCGAGATCGTCATGCGGGTCTATTTTGAAAAACCGCGCACCACCGTCGGCTGGAAAGGGCTCATCAACGATCCCCATATGGATAACAGCTTCCGCATCAACGACGGGTTGCGCATCGCGCGCAAACTGCTGCTGGACATTAACGACAGCGGCCTGCCGGCGGCGGGGGAATTCCTCGATATGATCACCCCGCAGTATGTCGCCGATCTGATGAGCTGGGGCGCCATTGGCGCGCGAACCACCGAATCCCAGGTGCACCGTGAGCTCGCCTCCGGACTCTCCTGCCCGGTGGGCTTTAAAAACGGTACCGATGGCACCATCAAGGTGGCTATCGATGCGATTAACGCCGCCGGCGCGCCGCACTGTTTCCTGTCGGTCACCAAGTGGGGCCACTCCGCCATCGTGAATACCAGCGGTAACGGCGACTGTCATATTATTTTGCGCGGCGGCAAAGAGCCTAACTACAGCGCGAAGCACGTGGCGGAGGTGAAAATCGGTCTGGCGAAAGCGGGTCTTCCGGCCCAGGTGATGATCGACTTCAGCCATGCCAACTCCAGCAAGCAGTTCAAGAAGCAGATGGAAGTGGGCGCCGACGTATGCCAGCAGATCGCCGGCGGCGAGCGCGCCATTATGGGCGTGATGATTGAAAGCCATCTGGTGGAAGGCAACCAGAGCCTCGAGAGCGGTGAACCGCTGACCTACGGCAAGAGCGTCACCGACGCCTGCATCGGCTGGGAGGATACCGAAACGATCCTGCGTCAGCTGGCGGAAGCGGTGAAAACCCGCCGCGGCTAAGCTACTCCGCGCTAGCGCAGGTCATAAAAAAAGCGTGGAGATTTCCACGCTTTTTTGTTCTCACCAGGAGAAATTACTTCGCTTTACCCTGGTTGGCGACGGCAGCCGCTTTCGCCGCGATCTCTTCCGCGTTGCCCAGATAGTAATGTTTGATCGGCTTGAAGTTTTCATCGAACTCATATACCAGCGGTACGCCGGTCGGGATGTTCAGTTCGAGGATCTCGTCTTCGCCCATGTTGTCGAGGTATTTCACCAGCGCGCGCAGGGAGTTACCGTGAGCGGCGATGATCACGCGCTCACCGCTTTTCAGGCGCGGCAGAATGGTTTCGTTCCAGTAAGGCACGACGCGGTCGATAGTCAGCGCCAGGCTTTCAGTGGTCGGCAGTTCGGCGTCGGTCAGTTTTGCATAGCGCGGATCGTGGCCCGGGTAGCGCTCGTCGTCTTTGGTCAGCTCCGGCGGAGTGACAGCGAAGCCGCGACGCCACTGTTTAACCTGCTCGTCACCATATTTCTCAGCGGTTTCCGCTTTGTTCAGGCCCTGCAGCGCGCCGTAATGACGCTCGTTCAGCTTCCAGGATTTCTCAACCGGCAGCCAGGCCTGATCCAGTTCGTCCAGCACGTTCCACAGGGTGTGGATGGCACGTTTCAGCACGGAGGTATAAGCAAAATCAAAGCTGAAGCCTTCAGCCTTCAGCAGTTTACCCGCTGCTTTTGCTTCGCTAACGCCTTTCTCGGACAGATCCACGTCGTACCAACCGGTGAAGCGGTTTTCGTTGTTCCACTGGCTTTCGCCATGACGAACCAGTACCAGCTTAGTTACAGCCATTCTCTCACTCCTCTCTACACGCCATCCCTCGCGCCGCGAACGGTGCGCTGAATGTGATGGTGTATGTGTTATTGATTGATAACTATTCTCATTATATTGCCGTGATTTGGCGCACGGCAATGCTTATCCCTAACCATAGCGAAAATAGTGGCGCAGTGTAAGGTGCTTGTAATACACAGGTTATTTTTTTGTCCTTTGGTGACGGAAAATAGAGCAGGTTGCTGAAAAAAGAGGCGGCAGAGAGGAGGGCGGGGACGAAAAGCAGCGCCCCCTGATGGAGGGCGCTGGCGATTATCGGGCGATAAACTGATATTCCGTCAGGCTGACGTACTCCTGGCCCGGACGTAATACACAGTCCGGCTGCGGCCATTGCGGATGGTTCGGCGAATCCGGCAGGAATTCGCTCTCCAGCGCCAGTCCCTGCCAGTCGGCGTAGGGCTCCGTCGTCTGCGACGGGGTGCCGCCGAGATAGTTGCCGGAGTAAAACTGCAGCGCCGGAGCGGAGGTATAGACCGTCATCTGCAGCTTGCCATCCTGCGACCAGACCTGTGCCGCAGGCTGGCTGGCGTCGCCTTTGGCATCCAGCAGGAAGGCATGATCGTATCCCTTCACCTTTTGCTGATCGGCATCCGCGAGGAAGTCGGCGGCGATGGTTTTCGGCTGGCGGAAATCAAAGCTGGTGTTAGCAACATCTTTCAGTTCGCCACCCGGGATACCGTCGCTTTCCACCGGCAGATACCTCTGGGCGAGGATCTGGAGCTGATGCTGGCGCACATCGCCCTGCTCACCGTCGAGGTTGAAATAGACGTGATTGGTCATATTCACCGGGCAGGGTTGGTCCACGGTGGCGCGATAGGTAATCGCGATGCGGTTATCGTCGGTCAGACGATAGTGCGCGGTGGCCTGCAGGGTGCCCGGAAAGCCTTGATCGCCATCGGGCGAGGTCAGGGCGAACAGCACTTCCTGCTCGTCGGCGCGGACAATGCGCCAGCGGCGCTTATCAAACCCTTCCGGGCCGCCGTGGAGCTGGTGGCCCGCGTCGTTTGACGGCGTGACGTTGACGACCTGGCCGTCAAGCGGGAAGCGGCTGTGGCCGATACGGTTGGCGTAGCGGCCTACCGAGGCGCCAAGAAATGCGGCCTGGCGAGCATAGTCTTCCAGCTTTGCGCAGCCCAGCAGCGGTCGGCGCAGGCTGCCATCGGCCAGCGGCACCTCGGCGCTGAGCAGCGTCGCGCCCCAGTCCGCCACGGTGACGGTCATCCCCGACTTATTGCGCAGGGTCACCTGCTGCCATGGCCGGCCGTCCGGGGCCAGCGCGGTGGTTTGCGTTAGCATTGCCCGGCCCCCTGTGACGGTTTGCAGACATAGAATGTCTCTTTAATACCGGTTTTCGCTTCATACTCGTTGGCAACGGCCTGCTGAACGGTATCGACCAGATCTTCCGGGATTAACGCTACCACGCAGCCGCCAAAGCCGCCGCCGGTCATGCGCACGCCGCCCTTATCGCCGATCGCGGCCTTAACGATCTCCACCAGGGTGTCGATCTGCGGGACGGTGATCTCGAAATCATCACGCATCGAGGCGTGGGACTCTGCCATCAGCTCACCCATCCGCTTCAGGTCGCCTTTTTCGAGGGCGCTGGCGGCTTCCACAGTGCGGGCATTCTCCGTCAGCACGTGGCGTACGCGCTTCGCGACCACCGGATCCAGCTCATGGGCGACGGCGTTAAATTGCTCAAGGGTGACATCGCGCAGGGCGGGCTGCTGGAAGAAGCGCGCGCCGGTTTCGCACTGTTCACGACGGGTGTTGTACTCGCTGCCGACGAGAGTACGCTTAAAGTTGCTGTTGATGATCACCACCGCCACGCCTTTCGGCATCGAGACGGCTTTGGTGCCCAGCGAACGGCAGTCGATCAGCAGCGCGTGGTCTTTTTTGCCCAGCGCTGAAATCAGCTGATCCATGATGCCGCAGTTGCAGCCGACGAACTGGTTTTCCGCCTCCTGGCCGTTGAGGGCGATTTGCGCGCCATCCAGCGGCAGATGATACAGCTGTTGGAACACGGTGCCGACGGCGACTTCCAGCGAGGCTGAGGAGCTTAACCCCGCACCCTGCGGTACATTGCCGCTGATCACCAGATCCGCGCCGCCAAAGTGGCTGTTACGCTGCTGCAGATGCTTTACCACGCCGCGGACATAGTTCGACCACTGCTGGGTGTCGTGGCTGATAATCGGCGCGTCGAGAGAGAACTCATCGGTCTGATTGTCGTAATCGGCGGCAATCACCCGCACGGTACGATCGTCGCGCGGCGCACAGCTGATCACCGTCTGGTAGTCGATAGCGCAGGGCAGCACAAAACCGTCGTTGTAATCGGTATGCTCGCCGATCAGGTTGACGCGGCCTGGCGCTTGAATGACATTGCTGGCCGGGTAGCCGAAGGCGTCAGCGAACAGGGTTTGGGTTTTCTCTTTCAGACTCATCATTACACTCCGGATTCACGAAAATGGACGTCGCTGACGGCGCGCAGTCGTTCGGCAGCTTGCTCGGCGGTCAGATCGCGCTGAGTTTCGGCCAGCATCTCATAACCAACCATAAACTTGCGGACCGTCGCGGAGCGCAGCAGCGGCGGATAAAAGTGGGCATGAAGCTGCCAGTGGTTATGGTCTTCGTCGTTAAACGGCGCGCCGTGCCAGCCCATGGAGTAGGGGAATGAGCACTGGAACAGGTTGTCGTAACGGCTGGTCAGCTTTTTCAACGCCAGTGCCAGATCGCTGCGCTGGGCGTCGGTGAGATCGGTAATGCGCTGCACGTGCGCTTTCGGCAACAGCAGCGTTTCGAACGGCCAGGCGGCCCAGTAGGGCACCACCGCCAGCCAGTGCTCGGTGTCCACCACCGTGCGGCTGCCGTCGGCCAGTTCGCGCTGCACATAGTCCAGCAGCATCGGCTGGCCCTGTGCGGCGTAATACTCTTTCTGCAGACGGTCTTCCCGTTCCGCTTCATTGGGCAGGAAACTGTTGGCCCACACCTGACCATGCGGGTGAGGGTTGGAGCAGCCCATCGCTGCCCCTTTGTTTTCAAAAACCTGCACCCACGGGTAGCTTTTCCCGAGGTCCGCGGTCTGTTCCTGCCACGTTTTAACCACGTCTTCCAGCGCTTCAAGGCTCAGTTCCGGCAGCGTTTTGCTGTGGTCTGGCGAGAAGCAGATCACCCGACTGGTGCCGCGGGCGCTCTGGCAGCGCATCAGCGGATCGTCACTCTCCGGTGCGTCCGGGGTGTCGGTCATCAGGGCCGCAAAGTCGTTGGTAAATACGTAGGTACCGGTGTAATTCGGGTTGGTGTCGCCGGTCACCCGGGTGTTGCCCGGGCACAGGAAACAGTCCGGATCGTGGGCCGGCAAGGTCTGTTTTGCCGGCGTTTCCTGCGCCCCCTGCCAGGGGCGCTTGGCGCGATGCGGAGAAACCAGAATCCACTGTCCGGTTAACGGGTTATAACGACGATGTGGATGGTCAACGGGGTTAAATACGCTCATGAAGGTTCCTTAGTCTGGATAACCCTGCGGATGACGGGACTGCCAGTGCCAGGTGTCCTGCGCCATTTCGTCCAGGTTGCGCGTTACGCGCCAGTTCAGCTCGCGGTCGGCCTTGGCAGCATCCGCCCAGTAGGCCGGGAGGTCGCCATCGCGGCGCGGCGCGAAATGGTAGTTAATGGGTTTGCCGCAGGCCTTGCTGAAAGCATTGACTACGTCGAGCACGCTGCTGCCGACGCCGGCGCCAAGGTTGTAGATATGCACCCCGGCTTTGTCAGCCAGTTTTTCCATGGCCGCGACGTGGCCATCGGCGAGGTCCATCACATGGATGTAATCGCGCACGCCGGTACCATCTTCGGTCGGATAGTCGTTACCAAAAATGGCCAGCGATTCGCGACGGCCAACGGCGACCTGGGCGATGTAGGGCATCAGGTTGTTCGGGATCCCCTGCGGGTCTTCCCCCATGTCGCCCGACGGGTGGGCGCCGACCGGGTTGAAGTAGCGCAGCAGGGCAATGCTCCACTCCGGCTGGGCTTTCTGCAGGTCGGTCAGGATCTGCTCCACCATCAGCTTGCTTTTGCCGTAGGGGCTTTGCGGGGTGCCGGTCGGGAAGCTTTCGACATACGGGATTTTCGGCTGATCGCCGTAGACGGTAGCGGAGGAGCTAAAGATAAAGTTCTTCACGCCAGCGGCGCGCATGGCAGAGACTAATTTCAGTGTGCCGGTGACGTTATTGTCGTAATATTCCAGCGGCTTGGCGACGGACTCCCCGACGGCTTTCAGCCCGGCGAAGTGGATCACTGCCTCAATGGCGTGATCGTGGAGGATCTCCGTCATCAGCGCTTCGTTACGAATATCGCCTTCAATAAAGGTGGCTTCTTTGCCGCCGAGACGTTCAATCACCGGTAGTACGCTGCGCTTGCTGTTGCAGAGATTGTCGAGGATCACCACCTCGTGTCCCTGCTGCAGCAGTTGAACGCAGGTATGACTTCCAATGTAACCGCTACCACCTGTAACCAGAACTTTCATGATTCGCTCCATTCGGCTTATCGTTTGTGAGGAAGATAGCATATCAAAGAAGTGAAAAGTGTGACATAGGGCAAGTTAGTGGAATCGTTTACACTCAAGGGCGAAATGATATCATTGAATATATTTTGCTTTAAAAACATGTCATTATATTATTTTGGCGCTATTTTTCTGAAAAATACCAGGGATCTTTCGATCCCCGGCAGGGGGCGTCAGGCCACGGGGCCGAGCTGATAAGTGTAACCGTCTCCACTGGGAACGAACGCCAGGCGATGGGTAATACAGTCCGGGGCATCTTCCGCATGGTGCGAGACAAACAGCAGCTGTGTGGCCCCTTCGCCAATCAACACGTCGACAAAGCGGCGCACTAGCTGGCGGTTGAGGGGGTCCAGCCCCTGCAGCGGTTCATCGAGGATCAGCAGGGTTGGATGCTTCACCAGCGCGCGGACGATAAGCGCCAGCCGCTGCTGGCCCCACGACAGACTGTGAAACGGCGCGTCGGCGGTGCGCTTATCGATGCCGAGAATATCCAGCCATTGCTGCACCAGCTTATGCTGCTTGTCGGAGACCGCCTGATAAATGCCGATCGAGTCAAAATAGCCCGACAGGATGACGTTGCGGACGTTGGTGCTGACCCGGTAGTCCAGATGCAGGCTGCTGCTGACGTAGCCGATATGCTTTTTAATATCCCAGATGGTCTCACCGCTGCCGCGCCGGCGGCCAAAGAGCGTGAGATCGTTGCTGTAGCCCTGCGGATGATCCCCGGTGACCAGGCTCAGCAGCGTAGATTTACCGGCGCCGTTGGGACCGACGATCTGCCAGTGTTCGCCTGGATTCACGGTCCATGAGAGGTGATTGATGACCGGGCGATCGTTATAGGAGACCACGCCGTCGTTGAGCACGATACGCGGCGCCGAGTCTGCCAGCGCATGACGGGCCGGTGGGACATCCGGCTCCGGCAGGGTGATGCCGTCCAGTTTTCACTGTGCGCCAGCTGGGCGACCAGCGCCTGCTGCAGCAGGGAAGACTTCTCGCCGGTCTCGCTGAGGGTGCAGTCAGCCAGCACGCCGGCGAATTGCACAAACTCCGGGATCTCATCGAAACGGTTGAGCACCAGCACCAGGGTGATGCCGGCGCTGTGCAGGTCGGCCAGCAGGGCAGCCAGCTGCTGGCGGGAGTTGACGTCGAGACCGTCGAAAGGTTCATCGAGGATCAGCAGTTGCGGATCGGTCATCAGGGCCTGACACAGCAGGGTCTTACGCGTTTCCCCGGTCGACAGGTATTTAAACCGGCGGTCCAGCAGGGCGCTGATGCCAAACTGTTCAGCCAGGCGCGCGCAGCGGGCAGGATCTTTCACCTCATCCTGGATAATCTCCGCGGTGGTGCGGCCGGTATCTTCTTCGCCTGGGCTGAGCAGGTCGGTGTTATTGCGCTGCCACTCGTCGCTGACCAGCTTCTGCAACTGTTCGAAGGAGAGGCGGGTCACGCGGGAGAAATGGCTTTCGCGCTGGCCGCTGAGCAGGGGCAGGTCGCCGGCCAGGGCTCGCGCGAGGGCGGATTTGCCGCTGCCGTTGCTGCCGACGAACGCCCAGCTTTCACCCGCCGCCACGCTCAGGTGGTCTATTTTTAAGGTCTTTGTATCGCTCAGGCGAAACGTGCCTTGCGAAATTTGCAATGATGACATGATGTATCCCATTTTTTTGCAGCGATGTGCATCAGGGATACGACTTCAGGCGCGTAATGTCAATGGGGTCAGCATAACGTCGCGAGAATGATGCGATCGGCATTGAAGTAAGCGATCGCCTCCGTTCCTTCCGCCAGGCCAGCGGCCTGCGCCTGTGGCAGGGTGGCGCACAGGGTTTGACCGTCCGCCAGGGTCATCAGTACTTCGCACTGTCCGGACCCGCATTCGATATGACTGATACGTCCCGACAGCTGGTTATCGGCCTGGCGGGCTGCTGCGGGATCGAGGGTGATGCCGACCCATGGCGCTTTGAGCAGGACCAGCACCTCCTGGCCCTCATCGAGTCCCAGCTTCTCAGCGCTTTGCGCGGTGATGGCGACGTTCAGGCGGGTTTTTCCGTCAGCCAACAGTACTTCCACGTGCTGCTGCACCTGCTGGCGATCGCGGCCGGTAATGGTGCCGAACCACTGGTTGCGGGCGCTGGTCTGCAGGGAAAAGCGCGAGATGGCCGCCAGCAGGCTATCCAGCGGCAGGGCATCGTCATCGCTGAGTACATCAAACGCTTTCTGCTGGATCTGCGCCAGCAGATCGTACAGCTGGATCAGACGCTGCCCGTAGCGGGTCAGCACCGCGCCGCCGCCGCCCTTTCCGCCGGTGGCGCGATCCACCAGCGGCTGTTCGCTGAGCTGGTTCATCTCATTGATGGCATCCCAAGCGCTCTTATAGCTGATACCCGCATGCTTCGCCCCCTGGCTTATCGAACCGGTCTGGTCAATCTGTTTGAGCAGGGCGATCCGCCGCGGATCGGCAAACAGGCGCTGCTGTAGCTTAAGGGTGAGAAGAATTTCGGCCTGCATAATCGTTTCCTGACAAAAAAGGGTATTGTGACCGATAGTCGCCCACTTGCAAAACCTCTCTGCGCGGTTGGTCATTACCCACCGCACAAATGGGACGTGTTTTTTCGGCTGAAATCGTTACAATCAGGAAATCATACTATCTGGAGTGAACCATGTTAGAGCTTTTGAAAAGTCTGGTTTTTGCGGTCATCATGGTACCGGTGGTGATGGCGGTCATCCTGGGACTGATTTACGGTCTTGGCGAAGTGTTCAACCTCTTCTCCGGCGTAGGCCACAAAGATCGCAGCCAGCAAAATCACTGATTTCCCGGCGCCCGGTTTAACCGGGCGCTGTGCTATTTCCCTCCTGTATCATTTCCCTTCGTTTTATTGTCCTGTATCACTATAAAAACGCTTCGCATATCGTTATATTATCGACTACATAACGCATTGACAGGAGAGTAAGATGGCAGGTTCTTGGTTACGCGGGGTTGTCGGGGTATCACTCACGCTGTGCGTCGCGGGTCAGGCGCTGGCGGCAGAGGGTAAAGTGACCGTTTTCGCCGCCGCATCGTTAACCAACGCGATGCAGGATATTGCCCAGGCGTACAAGAAAGAAAAAAACGTCGAGGTCGTGTCGTCGTTTGCCTCGTCGTCGACGCTGGCGCGGCAGATAGAAGCGGGTGCGCCAGCGGACCTGTTTATCTCCGCCGATCAGAAATGGATGGATTACGCGGCAGATAAAAAGGCCATCGTTCCGGCAACCCGCGCCACTCTGCTTGGCAACAGCCTGGTGGTGGTCGCGCCGAAAGCCAGTGCGCAGGGGGCGATAACCATTGATGAGAAAACCGACTGGACCAGCCTGCTGAAAGGAGGCCGTCTGGCGGTGGGCGATCCACAGCATGTCCCGGCCGGTATCTATGCCAAAGAAGCACTGCAGAAACTCGGTGCCTGGGAGACGTTGTCGCCGAAGCTCGCCCCGGCTGAAGACGTGCGCGGTGCGCTGGCGCTGGTGGAGCGCAACGAAGCGCCGCTGGGGATTGTCTATGGCTCCGATGCCGTGGCCAGCAAGGGGGTGAAAGTGGTCGGCACCTTCCCGGAAGCCTCGCATCAGAAAGTCGAGTACCCGCTGGCGATTGTCGATGGGCACCGCAATGCGGCTGTGAGCGCCTTCTATGACTACCTGAAAGGGCCGGAAGCGTCCGCTATCTTTAAACGTTACGGATTTACCACCCGCTGATGTTTCTGAGCGAACCCGAATGGCAGGCGGTGCTGCTGAGCCTGAAAGTCTCCTCCCTGGCGGTGGCCTTGAGCTTGCCCTTTGGCATCTTTTTTTCCTGGCTGCTGGTTCGGCGCACCTTTCCCGGCAAGGCGCTGCTCGACAGTATTCTCCATTTACCGCTGGTGCTGCCTCCGGTGGTGGTGGGGTACCTGCTGCTGGTGGCCATGGGGCGGCGCGGGTTTATTGGCAGCTGGCTGTATGACTGGTTCGGCATCAGCTTTGCTTTTAGCTGGCGCGGGGCGGTGCTGGCGGCGGCGGTGATGTCTTTCCCGCTGATGGTGCGCGCCATTCGCCTGGCGCTGGAAGGGGTGGACGTCAAACTGGAGCAAGCGGCGAGAACCCTCGGGGCCAGCCGCTGGCGGGTATTTTTGACCATTACGTTGCCGTTGACTCTGCCGGGGATTATTGTCGGCACGGTGCTGGCCTTCGCCCGCTCGTTAGGGGAGTTTGGCGCGACCATCACGTTCGTCTCCAATATTCCCGGTGAAACGCGCACCCTCCCTTCGGCGATGTACACCTTGATTCAAACCCCGGGCGGGGAGGGGGCGGCGGCCCGCCTCTGCCTCATCGCCATCGGTCTGGCGCTGGTTTCGCTGCTGATTTCGGAATGGCTGGCCCGCGTGAGCCGCCAGCGCATGGGAGGATAATGATGCTGGAGCTGGACTTTACCCAGACCCTCGGTAGCCACTGCCTGCAGATCCGTGAAACTCTGCCCGCCAGCGGGATCACCGCCGTCTTTGGCGTCTCCGGCGCTGGCAAAACCTCGTTTATTAACGCCATCAGCGGCCTGACCCGACCCCAGGCGGGGCGGATCGTGCTCAATGGCCGGGTGCTGAACGACACCGCGCAGCGTATCTGCCTGGCGCCGGAGCAGCGCCGTATCGGCTATGTCTTTCAGGATGCGCGCCTGTTTCCCCATTATAAAGTGCGCGGCAATCTGCAGTATGGGATGGCGAAATCCATGGTCAGCCAGTTCGATAAGCTGGTGGATCTGCTGGGGATTGCGCCCTTGCTGGATCGTCTGCCGGGCCGGTTATCCGGCGGCGAAAAGCAGCGAGTGGCTATCGGCCGCGCCCTGCTGACCGCGCCGGAGCTGCTGCTGCTGGATGAGCCGCTGGCCTCGCTGGACATTCCGCGCAAACGCGAGCTATTGCCCTACCTGCAGCGGCTGGCGCAGGAGATTCATATTCCGATGCTTTACGTCAGCCACTCGCTGGATGAGATCCAGCATCTGGCCGATCGTGTGCTGGTGCTGGAGGCCGGTAAGGTGAAAGCTTTCGGTCCGCTGGAGGAGGTCTGGAGCAGCAGCGTGATGCACCCCTGGCTGCCGGCGGAGCAGCAGAGTACTATCCTTAGCGCCACCGTCGCCGCGCAGCACCCGCAGTATGCGATGACGGCCCTGGCGCTGGGGGACCAGTTGCTGTGGGTCAACCGGCTCGAACGTCCCGCAGGCGACACCGCACGGATCCGCATTCAGGCGTCGGACGTTTCGCTGACACTGGCCCAGCCGTCCGGGACCAGCATCCGCAATATCTTGCGCGCCGAGGTGGTTCAGTATCTGGAGGTCAACGGACAGATTGAAGTGCAGCTCAGAGTGAGTGGCCGTCTGCTATGGGCCAGGATTAGCCCATGGGCGCGGGACGACCTGGCGATAGCGCCAGGTCAGCAGGTGTTTGCCCAGATTAAAAGCGTGTCGATCGCCGCCTGATTACAGCAGTTGGCGGTAGATAAACTCGGCGATGCTGGTGGACTCATTGTCGCCGATGACTATGTTGGCGCGGGCTTTCACCTCGTCCACCGCGTTGCCCATCGCCACCCCGGTGCCCGCCGCTTCCAGCATGCTAAGATCGTTGTAGTTATCGCCGAAGGCCACCACATCCTGCATCGACAGCCCCTGGTCGGCCACCCATTGCGCCAGGCGTTTGCCTTTGCTGTTGCCGGCGCGCGCGATATCCACCTGATCGTGCCACGACCATTCGCACTCGAGGCCCAGCGTCTCGCCAACCTGCTGCGCAAACCGCTGCAGGCGGGGAATGTCGTCATCGGTGAGAGCGAATTTCCATACCGCGTTAACTTCGCGAACCGCCTGCGCCAGCGAATCGACCTGAGCGAAAACCGGACGCTGATCTTCCGGTAACGCCTGCGCCCAGTTGCGGGTGCGGATCACATGCCCGGTGGGGTGTTCATAAAGCATCGCGTCGTCCACATATGCCAGGCCGTGGATCTGCTGTTTGGCGAGCATGGCAGTGAGGCTTACCGCTTGCTCCACCGGCATAGGATCGGCGGCCAAAACCTTTTTTGCGTGATAATCATACAAATAGGTGCCATTACAACAAATTGCAGGTGTATCGAGAGCCAGTGCCTGATAAAAAGGATGGATAGCGACGTGATGACGTCCGGTGACGACGATGACCTGATAGCCTGCCTCTCTGGCGCGGGCCAGCGCCTCCAGCGAAGCGGGCAGAATGGTTTTTTTGCTGGTAAGCAGGGTGCCGTCTAAATCCAGGGCAATCACGCGTGTTGTCATGTGTTATTTCCGGTTGATGTTGAAAAGTGACCTGGCCATGATGGTACACCGCCGTGGCGTCAGGACCAATTTTTCCACATCTGCCGTGAATGTCTGTATGCCCTTTGTGCCGCCGTCCGGCGGAAATTCGGCGGACGATGCGAGTATCATGGGCGGATGTCTTATAATTTTCAGGGTGCTGTTATCCTGAAAATGAAAATTCCACGTGCAGTGAGGGAAGGAGTAGTCATGAAACAAACCGTTTATACCGCCAGCCCGGAAAGCCAACAAATCCATGTCTGGAGTCTTGAAGCGGACGGCAAACTGACGCTGGTGCAGGTGGTTGATGCCCCAGGGCAGGTCCAGCCGATGGTGGTCAGCCCCAACAAGGAATTTCTGTACGTTGGCGTTCGTCCGGAGTTTCGCGTGTTGGCCTATCGCATCACGCCGGATAACGGGGCGTTAACCTTTGCGGGCGAAGCTGCGCTGCCGGGCAGCCCGACCCATATCTCTACCGATCGTCATGGCCGCTTTGTCTTCAGCGCCTCCTACAATCAGGGCTGTGTCAGCGTGACCCCGCTGCACGACGGCCTGCCGGGCGAAACCATCACCGTGGTGGAAGGGCTGGAAGGCTGCCACTCGGCCAATATCTCCCCGGATAATCGCACCCTGTGGGTGCCGGCGCTGAAGCAGGATCGCATTTGCCTGTTTACCCTCAGCGACGATGGTTTCCTCTCGGCACAGGAGCCCGCGGAAGTGACGACCGTCGAGGGCGCCGGTCCGCGTCACATGGTATTCCATCCCAACCAGCAGTATGGTTACTGCGTCAATGAGCTAAACAGCTCGATTGACGTCTGGGAGCTGAAAGATCCTAAGGGCAACATCGAATGTGTACAGACCCTGGATATGATGCCGCCTGATTTTAGCGGCGTGCGCTGGGCGGCGGATATTCATATCACCCCGGATGGCCGTCATCTTTACGCCTGCGATCGTACCGCCAGCATCATCACGGTGTTCAGCGTTTCGGAAGATGGTAGCGTGCTGGCGGTGGAAGGCTATCAGCCTACCGAGACCCAGCCGCGCGGCTTTAACCTCGATCACAGCGGTAAATATCTCATTGCCGCCGGGCAGAAGTCGCACCATATCGCGGTGTACGATATCGTCGGTGAGCAGGGACTGCTGCAGGAGAAAGGCCGCTATGCGGTTGGGCAGGGGCCGATGTGGGTGGTGGTCAACGCCCACTGAACCGCCATCAGGTAAAAGAAAAACCTCGCCTTAGCGAGGTTTTTTTTGCTCAGAGCGGACAGGCTCTGCGGAGAAGGCGTTGTCCTGGCGGGCCAGAAGCGTGACGACGTTAGATATCGTCCATGGTGTAGCCAACGACAATCTCCAGCGTTTTTCGGATCACGTCCGCGGTCACCACGTCATCGGTGGTTTCCAGCGCCTGAATCAGCCATAAAATAATGGCCTTATTGTTCAGGTGACCCTCGGACTGGAGAATACTGTTGATGGCGAGCGACATGACGGCGGACTCATCAACCAGTTTATCACCGGCGTTACGGAAATAGTCGGAGAGCGCGGTGTCCTGCAGTCTTGCGTAAATATCTGGTTGCTGATGCATAGTCTGTCTCATCACATTCTCACTCTGTTTAATTCACCATGGTTGGGATAATCAGTGGATCTTTTTAGCTTCCGACGGCATGCTGTCTGGCGCCAGCGAACCTCTGGTTTCCCAACGGCCATTGATTTTCTTTACCTGTAAAGGCGCGTACTTCCGCTGACGGATAAGCTTCGCGCAAATTTCTTCGATCACGGCAGCGATGATCTTTCTACGCTGGCGATCTGGTTCTGTCGCCTGCATTAACCGAAGTCGAACCAGCAGGGTCGGGGTGGTAATCGGGCGATTCGTTTTCAGAAGCGCTAGAACCGCCTCGCCGATGATTTCATCGGTTATTTCCTCAGTTTCACTGTTATTCATAACCGTCTCTATGCATGCCACCCTTTTCCTGAATAGGCGAACGGCATTCAGGTCAGCAGCAGGTTTGTGGAAGCGATCGCCCCTCATCTGCTACTGCGGCGCTGCAACAGGCGACGATCGATGACGTTATTCCTGGCCAGCAAACAGCAGACCAATTAAGGTCTGATAGTGGCTCTCTTCCTCCGGCGCGCGAGCGCGGTCCAGGCGGCTCAACAGTTTGGTGCATAGCGCTTTGCGGTTGAGATGACGCCCTTCGTTAAGAATATCCATCACGATCTGACCCAGGGTTTCCTGCTGGGAAGGCAAAGATGCTTTGTTGAAATACTGGGCAATTGCGTTCGCTGTATCTGGAATGTAACCATTCTGCTGCATATGTGCTCCTTTCATTTCATTCATCTGTTAACTGCCATTAAACTTATACAATAATTATTAACCTGTACACACAAAGTTGCACAATAATGATTCATGTTAGTTTAACTATATGATTTTTAATTGTTTAATTTTTTTTTGCCTGGCGCGGTTCTGGCTTGTAAAGGTGGGGTTTAGCGTTGCATGTTGTACAAGGAAAGAAAAAAAGGGAAAACCTTGCACAAAAAAGGGATTTTTAGTGTATCTTTTTTGTTAAGACAAAACGTAGTTTTACGAGACCCTTAGCCTGATAACTGCTACTGTGAATGCTTATCCCTCCCATCTGGAATCACTATGCTAACCACCATCATTTATCGCAGCCATATCTGCGACAATGTCTCATTCAAATCGATCGAGGCCATGGTCGCCAGGGCAAACGAAAGAAATGGGCAGGCGGACGTCACCGGTATTTTACTTTTTAACGGGACGCATTTTTTTCAACTCATTGAGGGGCCTGAAGAAAAGGTTCAGGATATTTATCAGCATATCTGCCGGGATCCTCGCCACTATAATCTGGTGGAGTTGCTTTGCGATTATGCGCCGTCCCGTCGTTTTGGTAAGGTCGGGATGGAACTGTTTGATTTACGCGAACACGATCGCGAGGAAGTTCTGCAGGCGGTGATGGACCGGGGGACGTCAAAATATCAGCTCACCTATGATGACCGGGCGCTGCAATTTTTCCGTACTTTTGTCGAAGCCACAGAAAAAGCGAACTATTTTGAGATTCCTTCCGCAGATAGTTGGGTTTTTATTCCTGATAAGGAGACGTTCTATCCTGATACCCCGATTATCGATAATACGGAAGGTTGTTCCTTTGCCTTCCAGCCGATTGTCGACCCTTTCGCCTGCGAAATTATTTCGTGGGAAGCGCTGTTGCGTACACCGGACGGGCAATCCCCCGGCGCCTATTTTGCCGGGCTGACCGGGGACGATATTTATCTCGCCGACCTGCACAGTAAACGGGTGGCGTTGTCGCTGGCGGGAAAATTAGGTTTACGTAATAAGGCGTTAAGCATTAATTTACTGCCGATGACCATGGTCAAAGCGCCGAATGCGGTGGCTTTCCTGCTCGACGAAATTAGTCGCAATGACCTTATTCCGGAGCAGATTATTGTCGAGTTCACTGAGCGGGAAGTGATTTCGCGGATGGACGATTTTACCGATGCGGTGCGCAAACTGAAGGGCGCGGGAATTAATCTTGCCATCGATCACTTCGGCGCCGGGTTTGCCGGGCTATCGCTGCTGGCGCAATACCAACCCGACAGAATTAAAATCGACCATGAGCTGATCCGCAATATCCACCAGGACGGACCGCGCCAGTCGATTGTACAGGCGATTATCAAATGCTGTACTTCTCTGGAGATTGCGGTCTCAGCCGTCGGCGTTGAGCGTGCTGAAGAGTGGATGTGGCTGGAATCAGCCGGTATTTCACAGTTTCAGGGCAATTTGTTCGCCAGCGCGCGCCTGGGGGGCCTACCCGCCGTCGCATGGCCGGAGAAAAAATGAACCACCGCGAAATCAGCTAAACATTTTTTCATCTTTTTTCCCGGGCGCTGTGAGCCGCAACCTGATATCTTTATCTGTACAAGAAAATAGAGTTGTACAGGATGCCTGAATTCGTTAGTTTAGGTATTAAGGTATCAGGTTGATGTGAGGCTGCTATGGCGTTTTACAGTATCGGTGAAGTCGCCGAACGTTGCGGAATCAATCCGGTCACACTGCGCGCCTGGCAGCGTCGTTACGGTCTACTGAAACCGCAGCGTAGCGAAGGCGGGCATCGACAATTTGATGAAGAAGATATCCTGCGTATCGAAGAGATCAAGCGCTGGATAGAGCGCGGTGTATCAGTAGGGAAAGTCAAAGCGCTGCTGGAGGATAACCTGCCGGCGGCGCGCGACGAATCCGCGCATCTTCAGGAAGAGATGATGTCCATTCTGCGTTATATGCAGCCCGCCAGAATCCGCGCCAAATTAATGGCGCTGAGTCATCAACACCCCATCGACACCCTCATCGATAGCCTGTTAGTGCCGGTACGACAGCGTCTCAAGCTGGATCAGAATACCTCGCTGGTGATTAGCAGCATGCTGGACGGCCTGTTAATTGACTGCGTAGCGTTGTTTCTCGCCGAAGCGCGTAAAAAAAATGGCAAAGAGACGCTGCTGGTGGGCTGGAGCAATGAGGACAGGACGCGTCTGTGGCTGGAGGCATGGCGTCTTTCCCAACGCGGCTGGCATGTCAACGTTCTCGCCGAACCGCTGGAGTCGCCGCGGCCTGAGCTATTTCCCGGGCAGCATATTTTCGTCTGGACCGGACGTGCCGCCACGCCTCTGCAGGAGGAGCTGCTCAGCCACTGGCAGGAGCAGGGCTTCAGCATCCATTTTCACGGCCAAAATTAAGCGCCCCGATCCGTGGTGCGGATCAGGGCTTGAGTGCTGGGTTACAGGTGAATCTGGCTCCAGGATTTGAACGTTTCGCTGCGGCTGATATTAAAAAAATCGGTTCTACCGCTGCAGCCGAGCTTTTTAATCAGATTCAGCCGGATTTGATAAATGGTTTTTATATGCAGGTTTAGCGACCGGCCAATGCTGGCGACCGCTTCGCCATTGCTGATAAGTTGAATAACTTTCTTTTCCCGCTCGGTAAACTGCACCGAGGCGCCTGGCGCCGGATGGGTTTTGTAATAGCGGGTGGGTTGATGCAGAAATATCTTTAACTCTTCCGGCGTCGAGTTGGCCGGTAAGCGCAGCATAGGCAGTTCACTAAGAAAATTAAGATCGTTGCCTTCGGTTAACAGAATAAATAATGTATCCCGCCGATTATAGTTGTGCTGCAGTACCGCGAAATAATTGTCGCTGGTGAAGAAAACATGTTTTTTGCGGAAGTAAGATGCCGGCAGGCTATTCAGGATCAGCGACATCCCATAGAGAAGAAAACCATTATCAAACCACAGATCGTAATGCTCAGAACGATAGCAAGTATTATGGTGTGACATTTTTTTGCCTCAGTTAGCCGATAGAGACCCAGGCGCGCCGGTACAGCAGGTCGAAGCCTGCTGCCAGCACAGTGGGTTTATTTAATGATGAGGTTTGCTGTACAGCATATCCAGCGCCTGCAGATAGAGATCGGAAAGTATTTCGTTACTTTCCGTTTGCAGACGATGCTGGATTTCCGTAATCATCCGCTCATTATTTACCGTTCTGTGCTGCTTAATGAGCGTATTCTCAATATTCTTCATCAGGGCCGAATTGAAGACAAACTCTGCTGGAATGGTATTTTTAATATGCATAGCTCGAACTCTCCCACGTATAAAGCAAACAGACAATAAAAGTCGCAGCGTACCGTTGGTACGCGCCAAGTCACGAACAGGAAATGTATAACCAGGAACCACCGTCCGACTCGCTGCGCAATCGTCAAGCTTCCCCGCTTTGTTGCGCAACAAGCAGTTAACACTCCAAAACTATAGACGCTGATTTCACTATGTACAACTTTTTTCATTACTATATGTACAACGTAACGGCTTATTTTTTGTGTGTGTTTTAATTTGTTGATTTATAATAATTTTATTAAGTGATAACTTGTACAGAAAAGTCGGGTTGTGCAGGATTTAGCTGTAAAACCAGCGGGAAGAAGCTGATGATGGTAGAAGAAAGCCAATTGTGAAAATTCTGTCATGGCTGGCGAAATGCATGAGATTGCGCCGACGCGCGAAGGGGTAAACAGCAACGCTGTCGTCGACAGGTGGCTTTCTTCCGCGTCGGACTCTGAGCATAGCGGAAAATATGATGAGGCTTTGTCTGCTTTTTGCACAGTAAGGTAAAGGGGTAACGTCTGCCATGTCGTAAACGGCCCATTCGATTTGTTGGCGAATAAGGGCTGTGCTACGCTTTTTGGTAACGACGCGGTGGTTTGGCATCGTTATTTTTCCCCCATTTCCCTGTCGAGTCTTATACCCCTGTCACGACCGGTAAATACGGCAAAAGCTTTCTGTCCCTGGACAGGCCTTGAGGACTGAGGAGGGAAAATGCGCGGCAAAAGCGTGATGCTCCTGGCCGGGTTAGCCTCTCTCGCGCAGGCGAACGAACTTAACCTCTATTCTGTGAATACCGGTTCCTATGTTTACCATCTGACCAATAATCACGGACAATATACAGAGAATTTCGAAAATCATTTTTTCTCAGTGGAGCGGAAATTCTCTGCAGACTCCAAATACAGCCTTCTGCTTGGCACTATGAATAACAGCTTCAACGATCGCTGCCTGGCGCTGGGGGTGAGAAGAGACTGGTACCACAGCGGCAGCGGGTGGACCTTCAAAGGCGTTTACGGCTATACCGGCGAATTCTTCTTCGACGCCTTCGAGCATTGCGGCGATCATGGCTCCTATAAAGACTTTAAGGACGCCACGGGGATCGGCTTTTCACCCTATATCTACCACGCTATCCAGTATAACTTCACCGATTATTTCGCCGTTGAAAGCGGCATTATTATTCCCAGCGTGTTTGTGATTAGTATCCAGTGGAGCTTCCGCTAAATCGTCCCGTTGTCGGTTACAAGGTAATCACCTTCCTGAGCAGCGTACTGGAGAGCGCGGCAAGGGAAATGAGCACCGACAGGACAAAGGTCAGCGCTATTACCCCCAACTTGGTGGCTAGCGAATGCACAGGGATGAGCATCACCAGCAGGTGAAACACGGAATAGTGGAGGATATAAACTCCGGTCATCGCTTTACTGACCGTCGCCAGCACGGCCTCTTTCCACTCGCGGTTCTTTTTAAACTGCACGGCGTTAGCGGCGATCACCAGCAGGACGATCAGGATATAAATTTGCGATCCCGTGAGAATGAACGCATTACGATCTGCTTTAAACAGGGCGAAGAAGAAATGGCGTTCATAAAACCAGGTAAATAAATAGACAAAGGGCAGAGCGATAATCGACCCTTTAATCACCTGTGGGTTGCGTATCCACTCCGCGACCTTTGGATCGTTAAACAACTGCCCGGTTAAATAAAACAGTAGCCATGTCCACAGGCGATACTGCGGCGGCAAACTGAAAAGATGTCTGTCCGGGTAGATCACCGAGAGCAGGTCGTAACCGTAGGAGCAGCACAGCAGCGTCAGGAGCACGGCGAAAAAGAGCCCGCGCCGCTGGCTGAGCCAGGCGATCAAAGGATGAAAGGTATAGATGACAATCAGGGCGAAAATAAACCAGGGCTGGATCAGGTAGCCGCGCTGGTAAGGCTCCCAGACATAATAGACCGTCACCCAAAACAGAAAGACGATGACCACGCTTTTAATTTTACCAATTTGCCAGTTGGCATCGTGGCGCGTCTGCGCATCAAGATAGCCGGCCACGACAAAAAACAGCGGCGTCGCGATGGTCGAGATAAAGGTCAGCAGCCCGAGGATCCAGTGATAGTCATAATCAAAGCGATCCCAGGTGTTATAGATGGTGAAAAAGGTCACCGCTGTCATACAGCCTTCACGTGATGGACGGCTTTGCCATCTGGCGCGTAGCGTTTGTGGGGTCAATGATTGCGGTCAGCGCCTTTATTCTCGAAGCCTGGCTGCAGCCGCGCGGCTATTCGCCGGAGTTTATTCGTACCGTGCTGTTGCAGACTCTGGTCACCGCCCAGTGGTTCTATATGCTGAACTGCCGCGTATCGGATGGATTCTCGTTAACCAAAGGTCTGCTGGCCAACAAAGGGATCTGGATCGTCAGCGGCGTACTGCTGGTGCTACAGCTGCTGATTATCTACGCGCCTTTTATGCAGATGCTGTTCGGCACCACCGGGCTGCCGTTCCGCTACTGGGTGATCACCTTTATCATCGGCTTCGCCATGTTCCTGATCGTGGAACTGGAAAAACCGCTGACCCGCAAATGGCGTTCCGCCTGACGGCGTGAAGCGCTGAACGAAAAAGAAAAGAGGGGGCATCGCCCCCTCTCTGGCTGACGACAAACCTGTTTCGTCATTGTGCTCGCATTTCTGCCGGGTGGCGACTTTCGCCTTACCCGGCCTACGAAAGACTTCAATATCAAACCGTTATGCAGTTATCTGTAGGGCCGCGCAAGCGCAGCGCCGCCGGGCAATTCCTGAAGATTGCACGTTGTCAGCAGTTTGAGAGAGGGCATCGCCCTCTCTTTTATTATGGTTCACGCTTGTTGCGCTTTACTGTTTCGGCTCGGCGACCACGGTGCTTCCCACGCCGCGGTTATTGTACTCCCACATGCGGTTGAAGCCGTTGTCGTTGAGGTTGCGCTGCAGATTGCCTTTGTCATCGGCGCTGCCGGTGTTGCCGCTGAACGGGCGGCCGGAGCCTACCGCCGCCGCCCACGGCTGGGCAATATTAAAGCCTTCATTGATAGCGCTGTCGCGGATCACCACCTGGCCGTTGCTATTGCCATCGACATCCAGCGCGCGGCCGAGCTGCGCGACGTTATCCCCGGAGGCGGTGAAGCGGCTGTTGGTCGCCAGGAAGCCGTAGGTCACGCTCTTCAGAGTAGCCGGCGCGAAGACGTAGGCCTCTTTCTGGGTACGGGAATTCACCACGCGGAAATCGGTGTTATCAAACACCACCGCGCCGCGGCCGGAAACGATATCCACATCGCCTTCAATGTAGCTGTTGGTCACCAGGGTGCGGGTCTGACGGTTGTCCTGCAGACGGTTTTGCACGCCGCTGTTGGTCACGAAGAAGGTGTTCTGACGGCCAAGAATATTGACCTTATTGATCTGCACCTGGTCGCCATCGCTGCGCAATGCCACCGCCTGGTGGGTACCGGCGTCAACGCTGTCGCCGAGGTTGTTGGCGATGGTCAGGTTCTGCAGCTGCAGACCATTATTCTGTGACCAGAAGACTGCGGAACACATTACGCCGATGGTCGCCGCGGATTTGCTTTGGCAACTGTCGAACATATACCACGCCGGTTTACCCGGCATATATTTACCGCCTGGATTGACCAGACGACGCCAGGTGTTGCGATCCATCTCGGAATCAATGGCTTCGCTGATTTTCACGTCGATTGGCTTATCGCCAGTACCATACAGGGTCAGGGCGCCCGGCGCCGCCGGAACGTAGACGGTTCCAGGGTACTCGCCCGGCATAATCGCGATATACAGACGACGGTTAGAGTGACGGGCAATTGCCGCATCCACCGCCGCCTGAATGGTGGTATGGGTTACGCCCTGGGTTCCCGCAGGGCCGACGATAAAGTCAGGCTGCGCCGGCAGGCTGATGGCAGACGGCGTCCAGGCGGCGGCGTTGGGAGCCAGCGACTGGAAATAGGCCGCCGGCGTGAAGTTTTTCGCTTCTTCGGCGTTGAGTATGGGACGCGCGGTAGTGCCCGGTGCAGTCTGCGTTGAGGGCTGTTGATCGGCAGGCGTCGAGCTACAGGCGGACAGCGTCACGCCGAAGGCCAGCGCCAGCGCCAGACGGGAAACGGAATATGTGTTCATGTTGCTCCGGGCAAAATTAAGCGTAGTGAAATACCCCGGCTGAGACGCCAGGGTATAAGTCCTTTAAAACCTGCTGTTTTATACTAACTTGAACGAAACGGGAAGACGTGGACGGAAAAACTTACCGTCTTTACGCAACGCGCAGCCCTGCCGGATGGTCTTTAGTCACAAAAAAATAACATTTCCCTGCGCTATTGTTGACTTTACCGGCGTTATGAAAATAAATGTCTATACAACCCATGACAAGTTAAGCGCTATGACTGAAGCCACTTCCGAACTCGTTATCTGGCGAAACGGGCGTCTCGCCACCCTGAACCCCGATCACGCTCAACCTTACGGCCTGCTGGAGCGCCATGCGCTGCTGGTGCGCGACGGCCGCATCGCGGCGATTGTCGCCGAAGATGACGTCCCCAGCGGGCGCAGTATCGATCTTGAAGGCCGGTTGGTAACGCCGGGATTAATCGACTGCCACACCCATCTCGTCTTCGGCGGCAGCCGGGCCCAGGAGTGGGAGCAGCGGCTGAACGGCGTGTCGTATCAAACCATCAGCGCCAGCGGCGGCGGCATTAACTCCACCGTGCGCGCCACGCGCGACAGCAGCGAAGCTGAACTACTGGCGCTGGCCCAGCCGCGTCTGGAACGCCTGCTGCGTGAAGGGGTGACCACCTTGGAGATCAAATCCGGCTACGGCCTCGACCTGCCAAACGAACGCAAAATGCTGCGGGTCGCCCGACAACTGGCCGATCATAATGGCGTGGAACTGTCGGCGACGCTGCTCTCCGCCCACGCCACGCCGCCGGAATATCAAGGCGATGCTGACGGCTATATTACGCTGGTCTGCGAGACCATTTTACCGACGCTGTGGCAGGAGGGACTGTTTGAAAGCGTTGACGTCTTCTGCGAAAACGTCGGCTTCAGCCCGCAGCAAACTGAGCGCGTCTTTCAGGCGGCGCAGGCGCTGGGCATTCCGGTAAAAGGCCACGTTGAGCAGCTCTCGTCGCTGGGCGGCGCGCAGCTGGTGAGCCGCTATCATGGGCTTTCCGCCGACCATATCGAGTATCTGACGGAAGAGGGCGTGGCGGCGATGCGCGAAAGCGGCACCGTGGCAGCCCTGCTCCCCGGCGCATTCTACTTCCTTAATGAAACCCGTAAACCGCCGGTCGAGCTGCTGCGCAAGTACCAGGTGCCGATGGCGGTGGCGACCGATTTCAACCCCGGCACCAGCCCCTTCGCCAGCCTGCATCTGGCGATGAACATGGCCTGCGTTAAGTTTGGCCTGACGCCGGAGGAGGCGTGGGCCGGGGTGACGCGCCATGCCGCGCGGGCGCTGGGGCGCCAGGCCAGCCACGGCCAGCTGGCGCCGGGCTTTGTCGCTAACTTCGCCATCTGGGATGCTGAGCATCCCGTCGAGATGGTGTATGAGCCGGGGCGCAGTCCGCTCTGGCATCGCGTTGTTCAAGGAGAGTTGCAATGATGCTGTGGCAAGCTACGCCAGCCAGTCTCTGGCAGGGACGCGACGACAGCGCGGAAGCGCCCAATGCGCTGCGCCTGTTCCAGACCATCGTCCGCGCGGAACGCTTCGCGCCGCAGGAGATGCCCGGCGATATCGCGCTGCTCGGCTTCGCCTGTGACGAAGGGGTTCGGCGTAACAAGGGGCGTACCGGGGCAGCGGACGGCCCGGCGACCCTGCGCCGGGCGTTGGCCAATATGGCCAGCCATCAGGGTCATGACCGCTGCGTGGATATGGGCACCATCAGCGTCGACGGCGAGCAGTTAGAAGCCGCGCATCAGGCGCTGCGCGAGGCGGTGGCCGACTGTCAGCGGGTGGGTAAACGCACGCTGGTCCTGGGCGGCGGCCACGAGACGGCCTTCGGCCACGGCGCTGGGGTACTGGATGCCTTCCCGGGCGAAAAAGTGGGCATTATTAATCTCGATGCGCATCTGGATCTGCGCTTTGCCGACTGCGCCAGCTCCGGGACGCCGTTCCGCCAGTTGGCGCTGGAGTGTGACGCGCAGCAGCGCGGTTTTCACTATACCTGCATCGGGGTTAGCCGGGCGGCGAACACCCAGGCGCTATGGGATGAAGCGGCGCGCCGCCAGGTGGCTATCGTTGAAGATCTGGAGGTGCTGACAGCCTTCGAAACTCGCGTGTTGCCGGAGCTTGAGCGCAATATCGCGCAATTCGACCGTCTGTATCTGACTATCGATCTCGACGTACTGCCGGCGCGAGAAATGCCGGCGGTGTCGGCCCCGGCGGCGCTGGGCGTGCCGCTGGCCACGCTGCTGCGCATCGTTGAGCCGCTGTGCCGCAACGGTAAGCTGCAGGCGGTGGATCTGGTGGAGTTTAACCCGCTGTTTGACATTGACGGTCAGGGCGCTCGCGCGGCGGCCCGTCTGGCATGGCAAATCGCCCATTGGTGGCGCTAGCGATCCGCGCTATTATTTTCGTTTCGCCGCTCCGCTTATTACGCATAAGGAAAGCCAGGCCATGTTTGCACAACAACCTCGTTCCGCGCCCGCGCCTTTCTATGAAAAGGTGAAGCAGGCGATCAGCGAAAAGATCCACAGCGGCGTCTGGCGACCGCATGACCGTATCCCGTCGGAAGCTGAGCTGGTGGCCCAGTTCGGCTTCAGCCGAATGACCATCAATCGCGCGCTGCGTGAGCTGACGGACGAAGGCCTGCTGGTCAGGTTGCAAGGGGTGGGAACCTTTGTCGCCGAGCCGAAAGGGCAGTCGGCGCTGTTCGAGGTGCGCAGTATTGCCGCAGAAATTGTCGCCCGTCACCATCAGCACCGCTGTGAGGTACTCCTGCTTGAGGAGACCCGGGCGGATCATATTCAGGCGACGGCGCTCAGCGTCCCGGAAGGCACCCGCATCTTTCACTCGCTGATGGTGCATTACGAAAACGAGGTGCCGGTGCAAATCGAAGATCGCTGCGTCAATGCCGCAGTGGTCCCGGACTATCTGCATCAGGACTACACCGCCACCACGCCCCATGATTACCTGTCGCTGATCGCGCCGTTAACTGAAGGTGAACATATTGTTGAAGCGGTGCAGGCCACGGCGGAAGAGTGCGCGCTGCTGCATATTCACGCCCACGATCCGTGCCTGCTGATCCGTCGCCGCACCTGGTCGACAACCCACATCGTCTCCCACGCGCGCCTGCTGTTCCCCGGTAGCCGATATCGTCTGCAGGGGCGCTTTGGCTCCTGATCCACGCTGGCGTCAGCAAAACGTGATTGCTGACGCAATATAACAAAATTGTATCATTTCTGTTAAATCCTGGCTTGCGCATGCTTGTATAGACAAGTATATGTATCTACGTAAACAACGTTCATTGTCAGGAGAAACCCCGATGTCGCAAAGCAAATATCGCCAGCTGGACGTCCGTGCGCCAAGAGGCACGACGCTGACCGCGAAGAGCTGGCTGACCGAAGCCCCGCTGCGTATGTTAATGAATAACCTTGATCCCGATGTCGCCGAAAACCCGCACGAGCTGGTGGTCTATGGCGGTATTGGTCGCGCAGCGCGCAACTGGGAATGCTATGACGCTATCGTGAAGGCGCTGAAGAACCTGGAAAGCGATGAAACCCTGCTGGTGCAGTCCGGGAAGCCGGTGGGCGTATTCAAAACCCATGAAAACTCACCGCGTGTGCTGATCGCCAACTCCAACCTGGTCCCGCACTGGGCCACCTGGGAACACTTTAACGAGCTGGATGCCAAAGGGCTGGCGATGTACGGCCAGATGACCGCCGGCAGCTGGATCTACATCGGCAGCCAGGGCATCGTGCAGGGTACCTACGAAACCTTCGTCGAAGCCGGTCGCCAGCACTACCAGGGCAGCCTGAAAGGCCGCTGGGTATTAACCGCCGGTCTGGGCGGCATGGGCGGCGCGCAGCCGCTGGCCGCGACGCTGGCCGGCGCCTGCTCGCTGAACATCGAATGTCAGCAGAGCCGCATCGATTTCCGTCTGCGTACCCGCTACGTGGATGAGCAAGCCACCTCGCTGGATGACGCCCTGGCGCGCATCAAAAAATCACCGCCGAAGGGCGGGCCATCTCTATCGCGCTGTGCGGCAACGCCGCGGAGATCGTACCGGAGCTGGTGAAGCGCGGCGTGCGCCCGGATATGGTCACCGACCAGACCAGCGCCCACGACCCGCTGCATGGCTATCTGCCGAAAGGCTGGAGCTGGGAAGAGTATCAGCAGAAAGCCGAATCCGACCCGCAGGGCACTATTCTGGCGGCGAAACGCTCGATGGCCGATCACGTGCAGGCGATGCTGGCCTTCCATGAGATGGGGGTCCCAACCTTCGACTACGGCAACAACATCCGCCAGATGGCGCAGGAAGTGGGCGTCAGCAACGCCTTCGATTTCCCGGGCTTCGTGCCGGCCTATATCCGCCCGCTGTTCTGCCGCGGTATCGGCCCGTTCCGCTGGGTAGCGCTGTCCGGCGATCCGCAGGATATCTACAAAACCGACGCGAAAGTGAAAGAGATCATCAAAGATGATCAGCATCTGCACCACTGGCTGGATATGGCGCGCGAGCGCATCAGCTTCCAGGGACTGCCGGCGCGTATCTGCTGGGTCGGTCTGGAGTGGCGGCAAAAACTCGGTCTGGCGTTTAACGAAATGGTGCGCAGCGGCGAAGTCTCCGCGCCGATCGTCATTGGCCGGGATCACCTTGACTCCGGCTCCGTCGCCAGCCCGAACCGCGAAACCGAAGCGATGCGCGATGGTTCTGATGCGGTCTCCGACTGGCCGCTGCTCAACGCCCTGCTCAATACCGCCAGCGGCGCGACCTGGGTGTCGCTGCACCACGGCGGCGGGGTAGGCATGGGCTTCTCGCAACACTCCGGGATGGTTATCGTCTGCGATGGTACCGATGAAGCGGCGGCGCGTATCGCCCGCGTCCTGCACAACGACCCGGCGACCGGCGTAATGCGTCATGCCGACGCGGGGTATGAGATTGCCATTGAATGCGCAGCAGAACAGGGTCTGAATCTTCCGATGGTGGCGGCAACGCAGGGGAACGCTAAATGAAATCTTTAACTTTGATCCCGGGTCAACTCAGCCTGTCGCAGCTCCGCGACGTTTACAGCCACCCGGTAAATATTACCCTCGACAGCGGCGCGTTTGCCGCCATTGACGAGAGCGTGGCCTGCGTCAACGCCATCCTTGCCGAAGGGCGTACCGCCTACGGCATCAACACCGGTTTTGGCCTGCTGGCGCAAACCCGTATCTCGACGGAAGATCTGGAGAACCTGCAGCGTTCGCTGGTGCTGTCCCATGCGGCGGGCGTTGGCGAGCCGCTGGACGATGATCTGACGCGGCTGATTATGGTGCTGAAGATTAACAGCCTGTCCCGCGGTTTCTCCGGGATCCGCCTGAGCGTGATCCAGGCGCTGATTGGCCTGGTGAATGCCGGCGTGACGCCGTGGATCCCGGCCAAAGGCTCCGTCGGCGCTTCCGGCGACCTCGCGCCACTGGCGCATATGTCGTTAACCCTGCTCGGAGAAGGTAAAGCGCGGGTACGCGGCGGCGAATGGCTGCCGGCCACCGAAGCGCTGCGTCAGGTGGGGCTGGAGCCGATTACCCTGGCGGCGAAAGAGGGGCTGGCGCTACTCAACGGCACCCAGGCCTCGACCGCTTTTGCCCTGCGCGGTCTGTTCGAAGCCGAGGATCTGTTCGCCTCCGCGGTCGTCTGCGGGGCGTTAACCACCGAAGCGGCGCTGGGCTCACGTCGTCCGTTTGATGCGCGCATCCATGAAGTGCGCGGCCAGCGCGGGCAGATTGATGCGGCGGCGCTGTATCGCCACCTGCTGACCGACGATAGCGCGATCTCGCAGTCGCACCATAACTGCAGCAAGGTGCAGGACCCGTACTCCCTGCGCTGCCAGCCGCAGGTGATGGGCGCCTGCCTGACGCAGATCCGCCAGGCGGCTGAGGTGCTGCTGGCTGAAGCCAACGCGGTCTCCGATAACCCGCTGGTCTTTGCCGCCGAAAATGACGTCATCTCCGGCGGTAACTTCCATGCCGAACCGGTGGCGATGGCCGCGGATAATATCGCGCTGGCGATCGCCGAAATCGGCTCGCTCTCCGAGCGCCGCATCGCGCTGATGATGGACAGCCATATGTCGCAGCTGCCGCCGTTCCTCGTCAAAAATGGCGGCGTCAACTCCGGGTTTATGATTGCCCAGGTCACGGCGGCGGCCTTAGCCAGTGAAAACAAAGCGCTGTCGCACCCGCATAGCGTTGACAGCCTGCCCACCTCCGCGAACCAGGAAGACCATGTTTCCATGGCGCCGGCTGCCGGTCGCCGCCTGTGGGCGATGGCCGAGAACACCCGCGGGGTGCTGGCCGTTGAGTGGCTGGCGGCGGCGCAGGGGCTGGATATGCGCGAAGGACTGACCACCAGTCCGCTGCTGGAAGAGGCGCGTCACTTGCTGCGCGAACGCGTGCCGCACTATACGCAGGATCGCTACTTCGCCCCGGATATCGATAACGCCATTGCGCTTCTGGCGGCCCGTCACCTGACGCGTCTGCTGCCTGCCGTACTGCATTAATCACCGTTGTTCTCTGTACCCGCGTCGGGGGAAGTCATTCCCCCGACCGCCCTACACCGCATATTTGTCGTCATATAAAAAAATCAGGACACCTGTATATGCAACAACAACACAAGCCACATCTGCTGCGCGGGCTCAATGCCCGACACATTCGGTTTATTGCGCTCGGCTCCGCTATCGGCACCGGGCTGTTCTATGGCTCGGCCTCAGCCATCAAAGCGGCGGGCCCGGCGGTGCTGCTGGCCTATCTGATTGGCGGCGCGGCGGTGTTTATCGTCATGCGCGCGCTGGGCGAGATGGCGGTGCGCAACCCGGTTTCCGGCTCCTTCGGCAGCTATGCCCGCCAGTATCTCGGGCCACTGGCCGGGTTTATTACCGGCTGGACCTACACCTTTGAAATGGTGATCGTCGCCCTGGCCGACGTCACCGCCTTCGGCATCTATATGGGATTGTGGTACCCCGATGTGCCGCGCTGGATCTGGATCCTCAGCATCATCTTCTTTATCGGCGCGATGAACCTGTGCAACGTGCGGGTATTTGGCGAGATGGAGTTCTGGCTGTCTCTGGTGAAGGTGGTGGCGATTATCGCCATGATGCTGGCGGGGGCGGGGATCATCTTCTTTGGCTTTGGCCACAGCTTCCCGGCCACCGGGCTGGAAAACCTCTGGAGCCACGGCGGCTTTGCCCCTAACGGCTGGCAGGGCGTTATCGCCTCGCTTGGCATCGTGATGTTCGCCTTCGGCGGGGTGGAGATTATCGGCGTCACCGCCGCGGAAGCGAAGGATCCTAAGAAGGTGATCCCGCAGGCCATCAATACCATTCCGCTGCGCATTATCCTGTTCTACGTCTGCACCCTGGCGGTACTGATGGCGATCTTCCCGTGGAACAGCTTTGGCGAACAGGGGAGTCCGTTTGTGCTTATTTTCGACGGTCTGGGGATCCCGGCGGCGGCGACCATCCTTAACATCATCGTGATCAGCGCCAGCATCTCGGCGATTAACAGCGATATTTTTGGCGCCGGACGCATGATGTACGGCATGTCGAAAGAGGGGCTGGCGCCGAAAAGCTTCCAGCGCATCGCCAGCAACGGTGTGCCCTGGATGACGGTGGTGGTCATGGGCGGCGCGCTGCTGGCGGCGGTGGTATTGAACTATCTGATCCCCGAGCAGGTATTTGTGCTAATTGCTTCGCTGGCGGCATTCGCCACGGTATGGGTGTGGCTGATGATTCTGCTATCCCATTTTGCCATGCGCCGCGGTTTGTCTGCCGAAGAGCGCAGCCAGATCGCCTTTCCCATTCCGTTCTGGCCGGTTGCGCCGCTGTTGACGCTGCTGTTTATGGGGCTGGTCATCGCCGTATTAGGGATGTTTGCCGAAACGCGGATGGCGCTGATCGCCGGCCTGGTCTGGCTCGGGCTGCTGACGGTGGTGTGGTATGCGCGGGTGCGTAAAACGGCGCTGCAGGTAGCCACTGAACAGTAAGATCAATTTCCCCGGTGGCGCTGCGCTTACCGGGGCTACAAATGGCACGGACCGTAGGCCGGGCAAGGCGTCAGCCGCCGCCCGGCATAAAAGCGGCTCCGTGCCCGCGGCAATCGTCCGGCGGCGCTGCGCTTGCGCGGGCCTGGGGGTATTGTAGATACTGCTATCGGCTTGTAACGGTTTTAATCCGGTAAAAACAGTTGTTTTGTATTAATTCCGAGCACATTGCGCTCCCGAAATGTCTTCTACGTTATGTTTCTCATGGAGCAGGGAGCGCACAGGGGGCGGCCAGTCGCCGCCGCCCCCTGTACCCCCGGGCTTCGGCCAGCAACATCGCCACTGCGTGGTGCCTTCGACTTATCCCTGCAGGCTTCGGGTCGGGCCGAGGCAGCGTCCTTGCAAAACACGGCCCTCAGCCCGCATCCATGCGGGCTGCCCCGGCCTTCCGGGAACGTCTCAGCGATGTTGAGGCCGCCAGCCCCGGCAGTTTCAGCGGCCCCATGTTTGGCGGCGATTCACATACTGGGTCTGGACCCCGTAGGCCGGGTAAGGCGTCAGCCGCCGCCCGGCAAAATAACCGCGCAATAGCACCGTAGGCCGGGCAAGGCGTCAGCCGCCGCCCGGCATAAAAGCGGCTCCGTGCCCGCGGCAATCGCCCGGCGGCGCTGCGCTAGCATGGGCGTGGGGGTAGTGTAGGTTGGGTAAGCGCAGCGCCACCCGAAAAACAAATGGCGCCGCGGGTACCCCGGATAAGGCGCAAGCCGCTATCCGGGGAAGATTAACTGAACAGGGCGGTGATGGAGGCGCTGGCGAGGGAATGGAAATGGACGTTAAAGCCGACCATCGCGCCGCTGGCCTCAGCATCCACCTCAATTTTCTCGACGTCCAGGGCGTGGACGGTGAAGATATAGCGGTGGGTTTCGCCCTTCGGCGGCGCCGCGCCGCCGTAGCCTGCCTTACCAAAATCGGTGCGGGTCTGAACGGCCTCTTCCGGCAGCTCCGCCTGACCGGAACCGGCCCCTTGCGGCAGGACGCGGGTATCGGCCGGCAGGTTAGCGACCACCCAGTGCCACCAGCCGGAGCCGGTCGGCGCATCCGGATCGTAGCAGGTCACCACAAAGCTTTTGGTTCCCGCGGGCACATCATCCCACATCAGATGCGGCGAAATATTGTCGCCATCGTAGCCCATGCCGTTGAAGACGTGACGATTAGGCAGCTTACCGCCGTCCTGGAGATCGTGACTGATCAGTTTCATGCTTCATCCTCATTGATAATGCGCTGATTAACAAAGAAGTGTAGCCTTCCCGACGACGCAATTCCGCTATTTATTCGCTAAAAAATGTTTCGTCCTGCACTGCCTGGTTGACCGCACGGGTCAGGCGGGTCAGCTGCTCGGGCGTGATGATGTACGGCGGCATCAGATAAATCAGCCGGCCAAACGGACGGATCCAGACTCCCTGCTCGACGAAAAAGCGCTGCAGGGCGGCCATGTTGACCGGGCGACGGGTTTCAACCACGCCAATAGCGCCCAGCACGCGGACGTCCGCGACCAGCGCAGATCCCCGCGCCGGGGCCAGCTCGGCCTGCAGCTGGGCTTCAATCGCCGTCACCTGCGGCTGCCATTCGCCGCTCTCCAGCAGGCGCAGGCTTTCGCCGGCCACCGCGCAGGCCAGCGGATTGCCCATAAAGGTGGGGCCGTGCATAAAGCAACCGGCTTCGCCATTGCTAATGGTTTCAGCAACCGTTCGGGTGGTGATGGCGGCGGAAAGGGTCATGGTGCCGCCGGTCAGCGCTTTGCCCAGACACAGAATGTCGGCGGTAATCCCGGCGTGTTCACAAGCGAACAGCTTGCCGGTGCGTCCAAAGCCGGTGGCAATCTCATCGGCGATCAGCAGTATCCCTTCCCGGTCGCACATTTTACGCACCCGCTTCAGCCACTCCGGATGGTACATCCGCATGCCGCCCGCCCCCTGGACGATAGGTTCGAGGATCACCGCGGCGATTTCATGACGATGCGCGGCCATCAGGCGGGCAAACGGCACCATATCCATCTCGTCCCACTCGCCGTCAAAGCGGCTTTGCGGCGCGGGGGCGAACAGGTTATCCGGCAGGTAGCCCTGCCACAGGCTGTGCATCGAGTTCTGCGGATCGCAGACCGACATCGCTCCGAAGGTATCCCCGTGATAGCCGTTGCGGAAGGTCAGAAAACGACGACGTGGTTCGCCTTTAGCCTGCCAGTACTGCAGCGCCATTTTCATCGCCACCTCTACCGCCACTGAACCGGAGTCGGCGAGGAAAACGCACTCCAGCGAGGCCGGGGTCATCGCCACCAGCTGACGGCATAGCGCTACTGCCGGCGGATGGGTGATCCCGCCGAACATCACGTGCGACATTTGGTCAATTTGCCCCTTCAGCGCCGCATTGAGGCGTGGGTGATTGTAGCCGTGGATCGCCGCCCACCAGGAAGACATACCGTCAACCAACTGTTCGCCGCCGGCGAGGGACAGCTCGCAACCGTGGGCGGACACCACCGGGTAGACCGGCAGGGGGGAAGTCATAGAGGTGTAGGGGTGCCAGATGTGGCGCCGATCGAAAGCGAGATCGTCCAGTGTCATAAGCGACTTGTAAACCATTTTGAAAACATTTAGGTTTACAAGTCTACACTGAACTTACTTACAATGAAACGTACACAAAATATTTCGCGCAGCATCGAGGCGGCAAGCGAGAACATCCCCAGGAGCATAGTTCACTATGTGACTCGGGTGCGCGAGTGCCGCCAACAAAGAGGCTGTGTGAAATAGGAAGTGTACGACCTTTTGGAGAGGAAAATGGCTCACCAACCTCGCTGGACAATGTCGCAAGTAACGGAATTATTTAATAAACCGCTGATCGATCTGCTATTCGAAGCGCAGCAAATCCATCGTCAACACTTTGATCCGCGCCAGGTGCAGGTCAGCACCCTGCTGTCGATCAAAACCGGCGCCTGCCCGGAAGATTGTAAATATTGCCCGCAGAGCGCACGCTACAAAACCGGCCTCGAAGCCGAGCGCCTGATGGAGGTTGAGCAGGTGCTGGAATCAGCGCGCCAGGCGAAAAACGCCGGCTCCACCCGCTTCTGTATGGGCGCGGCGTGGAAAAACCCCAATGACCGCGATATGCCTTATCTGGAGCAGATGGTGAAAGGGGTGAAGGCGCTGGGGCTGGAGTCCTGTATGACGCTCGGCACCCTGACCGACAGTCAGGCGCAGCGCCTGGCCGAAGCGGGCCTCGATTACTACAACCACAACCTTGATACCTCGCCGGAATTTTACGGCAACATCATCACCACCCGCACCTACCAGGAGCGCCTGGATACGCTGGATAAAGTGCGTGATGCTGGGATCAAAGTCTGCTCCGGCGGCATCGTCGGGCTGGGAGAGAGCGTAAAAGATCGCGCCGGACTGCTGCTGCAACTGGCTAATCTGCCGACGCCGCCGGAGAGCGTACCGATCAACATGTTGGTGAAGGTCAAGGGCACGCCGCTGGCGGATAACGACGACGTCGACGCTTTCGATTTCATCCGCACTATCGCCATCGCGCGCATCATGATGCCCACCTCCTACGTGCGTCTCTCCGCCGGCCGCGAGCAGATGAACGAGCAGACCCAGGCGATGTGCTTTATGGCCGGGGCGAACTCGATTTTCTACGGCTGCAAGCTGCTGACCACGCCGAACCCGGAAGAGGACAAAGACCTGCAGCTGTTCCGCAAGCTGGGGATCAACCCGCAGCAGACGGCGGTGCTGGAAGGCGACAATGAGCAGCAGCAGCGTCTGGAGCAGGCCTTACTCACCCCGGACACTGAGGAATATTACAACGCGGCGGCGCTATGAGCTGGCAGCAGCGAATCGATCGGGCGCTGGACGAGCGGCGGGCGGCGGAAGCTTTTCGCCGCCGCCTGCCGGTGACGCACGGCGCCGGGCGCTGGCTGGAGCGGGAAGGGGAGCGCTGGCTTAACTTCTCCAGCAATGACTATCTGGGCCTGAGTCAGCATCCGGCGATTATCGCCGCCTGGCAACAGGGGGCCACGCGCTATGGCGTCGGTGCCGGCGGCTCGGGCCACGTGAGCGGCTATAGCGAAGCCCACCGCGCGCTGGAAGAGGCGCTCGTCGACTGGCTGGGCTATCCGCGCGCATTGCTGTTTATCTCCGGCTTTGCCGCGAATCAGGCGCTGATCGCCGCCCTCGTGGAGAAAGACGATCGGATTGTCGCCGACCGCCTGAGCCACGCCTCTCTGCTGGAGGCGGCGAGCCTCAGCCCGGCCCAGCTGCGGCGCTTTACCCACAACGATCCGCAGCAGCTCGCGCAACTGCTGGCTAAGCCGCTGGCGGGCGAACAGTTGGCGGTCACTGAAGGCATTTTCAGCATGGACGGCGACAGCGCGCCGCTGGCGGCCATTCACGCCGCGACGCAGGCCGCAGGGGCAGTGTTGCTGGTGGATGACGCCCACGGTGTTGGCGTGGTCGGCGACGAAGGACGCGGGAGCTGCGCCGCGCAGGCGGTGCGCCCTGAGCTGCTGGTGGTTACCTTCGGCAAGGCCTTCGGCGTCAGCGGCGCGGCGGTGCTGTGCGACGAAGCAATGGCCGATTATCTGCTGCAGTTTGCCCGTCATCTGATCTACAGCACCGCGATGCCGCCCGCCCAGGCGGTGGCGTTGAGCGCTGCCCTGGGGATCATTCGCAGCGATGAAGGGCGGCAGCGTCGCGACATCCTGGCCGCCCGCATCCGTCAGTTCCGTGAGGGGATGGGCAAGGTGTCGCTGGGGTTGACCGACTCCGTCAGCGCGATCCAGCCGCTGATCGTCGGCGACAACGCCCGGGCGCTGAACCTGGCCTGCCGTCTACGCGACGCGGGCTGCTGGGCAACGGCGATCCGTCCGCCGACGGTGCCGGTCGGCAGCGCGCGTTTGCGCCTGACCCTGACAGCCGCCCATCATGCTGAAGACATTAACCGTTTACTGGAGGTGCTGCATGGCCACAGTGAATAAGCAGGCGGTGGCCGCGGCGTTTGGCCGGGCGGCCAGCGGCTATACGCAACATGATGAACTGCAGCGGCGCTGCGCCGATCTACTGCTGCGCCAGCTGGCGCGCCGCGATTTTGCGCAGGTGCTGGATGCCGGCTGCGGCCCCGGCAGTATGAGTCGCTATTGGCGTGAGGCGGGCAGCGTGGTGACCGCGCTGGATCTCTCCGCCGGGATGCTCGCCCAGGCGCAGCGTAACGACGCCGCGCAGCATTATCTGCTGGGGGATATTGAGGCGCTGCCGCTGCCGGACGCCTGCGTCGATCTGGCGTGGAGCAATCTGGCGGTGCAGTGGTGCGACGATCTACGGGCGGCAATTGGCGAGCTGTACCGGGTGGCGCGTCCCGGCGGCAGAGTGGCGTTTAGCACGCTGCTCGCCGACTCGCTGCCGGAGCTCAATCAGGCGTGGCAGGCCATCGACGACCGGCCGCATGCCAACCGTTTCCTTAGCGAAGCGGCGGTGCGCGCGGCGCTTAGCGGCCTGCGCGCGACCGGCGAGGTTCATCAGATTAGCCTGCCGTTCGCCGATGCGTTGAGCGCTATGCGCTCCCTGAAGGGCATCGGCGCCACCCATTTGCACCAGGGGCGGACCGCCGCCCCGCTTGGCCGCGGCAAACTGCGCGAGCTGCAGCTGGCCTGGCCGCAGCGGCAGGGCATCTGCCCGCTGACGTATTCTCTTTTTACAGGAGTCATTGAGCGTGACTAAACGTTTTTTTGTCACCGGAACCGATACTGAAGTCGGTAAAACCATCGCCAGCAGCGCCCTGCTGCAGGCGGCGAATCTGCTGGGTTTTCACACTGCCGGCTATAAGCCGGTGGCCTCCGGTAGCGAGCTTACCGGCGATGGGCTGCGTAATGAAGATGCGCTGGCGCTGCAGCGTCATAGTCGGGTCGCATTGCGTTACGACCAGGTGAACCCCTATACCTTCGCCGAGCCGACCTCCCCGCACATCATCAGCGCCGACGAAGGGCGGCCGATCGCCGCGGCCAGGCTCTCCAGCGGGCTGCGTGAGCTGGAAGGTCTCGCCGACTGGGTGTTGGTGGAAGGCGCCGGCGGCTGGTTTACGCCGCTCTCGGATTCCCTGACCTTCGCCGACTGGGCGCAGGCGGAACAGCTGCCGGTCATTCTGGTGGTGGGCGTTAAGCTCGGCTGTATCAACCACGCAATGCTTACCGCTCAGGCGGTACGCCAGGCGGGACTACCGCTGGCGGGGTGGATCGCCAATGACGTACAGCCGCCGGGCAAGCGCCACGCCGAATATCTGGCGACGCTGAAAAACCGACTGGCCGCGCCGTTCCTCGGCGAAATACCGTGGCTTGCCGATATCGCGCAGCGCGACGATCTCGGGCAGTATCTGGACCTCAGGGCGCTGGATCCGGCGTTATCCACTGCGCCAGCAGCGGCTCATCCAGCGCCATAATATCGCCTTCGGCGACGTTACGGCCCCGGTGCAAGACACAGAAGCGATCCGCCACCCGGCGGATAAAGGGCAGGTGCTGCTCGGCGAGCAGCACCGTCAGGCCGATATCGCGATTTAACCGCAGCAGCAGATCCGCCAGCTTTTGCAGGCAGCGCGGCCCTCTGCCGCGCGAGGGTTCATCAAGGATCAGCAGCCGCGGCTGGACGATCAGCGCCCTGGCCAGCGCCAGCTGGTACTGATCGTCGTCGCTCAGCGAGGCGCCTTTGCGCTGCCGTAGGGCATAGAGCTCGGGAAAATGCTCATAAATCTCGCCGCCGCTGGCGTTAGCCCCGGGTTTCCCGGCCGCCAGGGCGATGTGCAGGTTCTCTTCCACGCTGAGTTGGGAAAAAATGCGTTTATCTTGTGGCACGTAGCCGATACCAATGGCGCTGCGCGATTGAGCGGACAGGGGGGTGAGATCCTGCGGCGGGGCGCCAATGTCATGCCAGGTCATCCGGCCGCTGGCCACCGGCAGGTGGCCAGCAATGCAGTTAACCAGGGTGGTTTTTCCCATGCCCTCGCGTCCCAGTACGCCAATGCACTCTCCCGGGCGTAGTACTAGATCGACATTCCACAGCGAATGCTGGTTGCCGTAAAAGTGATTTACTGCCTGTAAATTCAACATGGACGTTTTCTCCTTATCCTGGCGTCAGGGCGACAGAAAGATGCTGCAAAACTCTTGCCAGGAAAAAGAACGCTCGGAAAAAAGCGCTAAACGCCGATACCATCGGGCCTCGTCAGCGCCGGGGCTGCACTTTTCCGGTGCCCGACGCTAAAGGGTGGTGCAAAAAGCAGCAAAAATCGAGCGGCTTTAAGCGGATAGTTATCAAAAATAGTTCGATAAAAATTTTTCGCCACGCGGTTGACCGCAAAAGGCGACAGGCGCCGGGCGGCGGTGGTCTTGGGCTGCGGACAGTTATCCACTATTCCTGTGGATAACCTTGTGTATTAGAGTTAGAAAACCTGCGGCAAGCTAGAGCGTACGCGGCTTGCGGCTGAATTGGCGCGAAAGGCGTCTTTTCTTTAAAGATCTTAAATATCAGCTTGTTAGATAAAATCAATGGGTGTAAGAAAAGCGTCATCTGCTGCCATAAAAGTTTAATCCGTCCGCTTGACAAATGTTAAAAGGTAAAATTTTCTGGGGATAACCCTGGCGGCCGGAGGATTATTCCGTCTGACGCGCGTTTTGCACCCAGCTTGCTAGCCAATAAGACCCTTTTGTGGCGTTATCATAAGTACGTACTGTTTAAATATCCAGTATAATTTATTGGCAAAAAACGGTCCGGGGGGTAGAATTAAACACCGGCCGCTAATTCTTTTTTCAGGTTCTGATTGATGAGTAAATCGTTTGTACTGCATTCCGCCTTTCGCCCCTCCGGAGACCAACCGGAAGCCATCCGCCGCCTGGAAGAGGGGCTGGAGGATGGGCTTGCGCATCAGACGCTACTGGGGGTTACCGGCTCCGGTAAAACCTTTACCATCGCCAACGTGATTGCCGACCTACAGCGGCCGACGATGGTGCTGGCGCCAAACAAAACCCTGGCGGCTCAGCTCTACGGCGAGATGAAAGAGTTTTTCCCGGAGAATGCCGTCGAGTATTTCGTCTCCTACTACGATTACTATCAGCCGGAAGCCTACGTTCCCAGCTCAGATACCTTCATTGAGAAGGACGCCTCGGTAAACGAACATATTGAGCAGATGCGTCTGTCGGCCACCAAAGCGCTGCTCGAGCGGCGCGACGTAGTGGTGGTGGCGTCAGTCTCGGCGATCTACGGCCTCGGCGACCCGGACCTGTATCTGAAAATGATGTTGCATCTGACGGTCGGTATGCTGATTGACCAGCGGGCGATCCTGCGTCGTCTGGCCGAACTGCAGTATACCCGCAACGATCAGGCCTTCCAGCGCGGCACTTTTCGCGTGCGCGGCGAGGTGATCGACGTCTTCCCGGCGGAATCCGACGATATCGCCCTGCGCATTGAGCTGTTTGACGAAGAGGTCGAGCGTCTGTCGCTATTCGACCCGCTCACCGGCCACGTCGAAGGGACGGTGCCGCGCTATACCATTTATCCCAAGACCCACTACGTAACGCCGCGGGAGCGCATCGTCCAGGCGATGGAAGAGATCAAGCTTGAGCTGGCGGAGCGGCGCAAGGTGCTGCTGGCCAACAACAAGCTGCTGGAAGAGCAGCGCTTAACCCAGCGTACCCAGTTTGACCTCGAAATGATGAACGAGCTGGGTTACTGCTCGGGCATTGAAAACTACTCGCGCTTTCTCTCCGGGCGCGGACCCGGCGAGCCGCCGCCGACCCTGTTCGACTATCTGCCGGCGGATGGCCTGCTGGTGATTGACGAATCCCACGTCACGGTGCCGCAGATCGGCGGTATGTACCGGGGCGACCGGGCGCGCAAAGAGACGCTGGTGGAATACGGTTTCCGCCTGCCGTCGGCGCTGGATAACCGGCCGATGAAGTTTGAAGAATTCGAAGCGCTGGCGCCGCAAACCATCTATGTGTCGGCGACTCCGGGCGCCTATGAGCTGGATAAATCCGGCGGCGAGGTTGTGGATCAGGTGGTGCGGCCGACCGGTCTGCTTGACCCAATCATCGAAGTGCGCCCGGTGGCGACTCAGGTCGACGATCTGCTGTCAGAGATCCGCCTGCGCACGGCCATCAACGAGCGCGTGCTGGTCACCACTCTCACCAAGCGGATGGCGGAGGACTTAACCGAGTACCTTGAGGAGCACGGCGAGCGCGTGCGCTATCTGCACTCGGATATCGACACCGTCGAGCGCATGGAAATCATCCGCGACCTGCGTCTTGGCGAGTTTGACGTGCTGGTGGGGATCAACCTGCTGCGTGAGGGGCTGGATATGCCTGAGGTGTCGTTGGTGGCGATCCTGGATGCGGATAAAGAGGGCTTCCTGCGTTCTGAACGCTCGCTGATCCAGACCATCGGCCGCGCGGCGCGCAACGTCAACGGCAAGGCCATCCTCTACGGCGATAAGATCACCCCCTCCATGGCCAAAGCCATTGGCGAGACCGAGCGTCGACGGGAGAAACAGCAGCGCTACAACGAAGAGCACGGCATCGTGCCGCAGGGGCTCAATAAGAAAGTGGTGGATATCCTGCAGCTGGGCCAGGGCCTGGCGAAAACCAAAGCCAAAGGGCGCGGTAAAGCGAAGGCCGTTGAGCCTGCCGGGCTTAGCGCTGTGGATATGACGCCAAAAGCGCTGCAGCAGAAAATCCACGAGCTGGAAGGGCAGATGATGCAGCACGCGCAGAACCTCGAGTTTGAGGAGGCGGCGCAAATACGCGACCAGCTGCATCAGCTACGCGAGCTGTTTATCGCCGCCTCCTGATTCTGGGCGCAGACTGGCGGAGTGGACGTGCGGGGTATAGTGAAGGCGCGCTTCTCTTATCGTCCTGCTTGCCAGATAACAAACATTTGAGAAGAAAAAAGGCCGCGTTGCGGCCTTCTTAATGTTTGCTTAATCTCGCCAGGCGACACTATCTTCAACCTGATGAGGATAGCGCCCATGCAAAAAATTAACTTCCGTGAATATCTGGCGGTCGCCACCGCCCTGGTCATTATTGTTGCCTTCTTCCATCAATGGGTGCTGACGTTCTGACCCCCGCGCTGCGGGAATAGCACCCACGCGCGGACCCCTGGCCCTGGCTGTCGGTTATGCAAAAAAAACTGGGCGTCATGCAGCTGAGCGATGCGCGTGACGATGCTCAGTCCGAGGCCAATGCCGCCGTAGCGACTGTCCATGCGCACGAAGGCTTTACTGAGTTCGCCGCTTTTCGCCTCATCGATCCCCGGCCCTTCATCTTCCACCGCCATCACCGGCATCAGGCCCGCTTTCACCGACACGCGGATCGTCGACCCTTCAGGGCTGTAGCGGTGAGCATTCTCCACCAGATTGCGCAGGATCACGCCGATTAACGTCGCATCGCCAGAGACGACGGCCTCGTTTTCGATATCCGTCAGCAGCAGCCGCTGCTGACGCTGCGCCAGCATAGCCTCCAGTTCGTCCTGCAGCGGTTTTACCACGTCATCCAGCAACAGCACCTGCTGGTAGCTGCCGGCGGAGAAGGACTGGCCGACGCGCGCCAGCTGCAGCAGCTGGGAAATGCTGGTGGTCATCTGATCGAGACGCTGGATCAGCGGGTCGACGCCCATGCCATGCACTTTCGCCAGCAGCTCAAGGTGCAGCCGCAGCCCGGCCAGCGGGGTGCGTAGCTCATGCGCCACGTCGGCGGTAAACAGCCGCTCGCGGTCGAGGGTCAGATTGAGGCGGGAAACCAACTGATTCAGGGCGGTGGTCACCGCCGTGACTTCGGGCACCGATTCGCTGAGTACGATAGGAGTGAGGTTGTCCGGCGTGCGGTTCTCCAGTTCGCTTTGCAGTCGTGAAAGCGGGCGGGTGATCTTGCGCACCGCCAGCATGCTGATATACAGCGCCAGGCCAACGATCAGCAGGCTCGGCACCAGCAGGCTGGCAACCGCTTCCCGTACCTCATGCTCCACATGTTTCTGGTTGTTGTGCCCTTCGATGGCGCTGGCCACCAGCAGCTGGATCTGCTCTTTGCTCTCATGCCATAGCCAGAAGACGCTTATCAGCTGGCAGACCACCAGGATGGTCGCCGATGGTCAGCAGCAGCCGGTGGCGCATGGTCCAGGTTTCAGTTGCAAACAGAGCCATGGTCTATTCCGTGTCGATGTTGTTAGCCAGCATATAGCCAAAGCCCCGGACGGTGCGGATCCGCGATTTGCCAATCTTTTCGCGTAGGTTGTGAATATGCACTTCCAGGGTATTGGTCGCCGGCTCGTTGTCCCAGCTGTAAATGTCGTTGTAGAGGATCTCGCGATGCACCGGGCTACCGGCTTTCATCATCAGCCGCGACAGCAGGGCATACTCTTTCGGCGTAAGATCCAGCGCCGTTTCACCCAGCCACACCAGGCGGCGAGTGACGTTAAGGCGCAGATTGCCGACGCTGATTTCATTATCGCCCTGGTTGTTATGCCGGCGGAGCAGGGCGCGAATGCGCGCATTGAGTTCCTCCAGGGCAAAGGGTTTTACCAGGTAGTCATCCGCCCCGGTATCGAGACCGCTAATGCGATCCTCAAGCGTATCGCGGGCGGTGAGGATCAGCACCGGCTGGGTCATTTTCTCCCGCCGCATGCGGGAGAGAAAATGCAGCCCGTCTTCATCCGGCAGGCCGAGATCCAGCACGATCAGGCTGTAATGATTGCTGGCCAGCGATAGCGCGGCTTCGTGCGCGGTGGAGACGCCGTCGCACACGTATCCTTCACTTTGCATCGCCAGAATTAACCCCTGCAACAGCAGCGCATCGTCTTCAATGACTAAGATTTTCATCAACCAGCCTCTCTACATGGCGTTAAGATATCATCTGCCGCCTGGTACTCGCGGGTGCTGACGCCGAGCAGGCCGAGCAGGGTGGAGAACAGATTATCCTGCGAGTAATTCTCTTTTTGCGCCCGCTGCTGCAGACAGTGCGCGGAAATGCCGTAGCGCTGCTGGTAGTCGGCGGAGAGCCACAGCGCCATCGGCACATGTTTCTGCGTATCCGGCGCGATGGAATACGGTAGACCATGCAAATAGACGCCATCTTCTCCCAGCGATTCGCCGTGGTCGGACAAATAAACCAGGCTAGTGGTAAATTTATCCTGTTTAGATTGCAGTAGTTTTATCGCTTTATCAACGACATAGTCGACATAAAGGATGGTGTTGTCATAGGTATTGGTCAACTGCTCCCGGGTACAGCCCTGGATCTCATTGGTGTCGCAGGTCGGCGTGAATTTGCGAAACGCCGCTGGATAGCGATTGTAGTACGTCGGACCGTGGCTGCCGATGGTATGCAGCACAATAATGCCATCCTGTTGCAGGTTATCGATATAGCTGTCGAGATTATGGAACAGGACGTCATCGTAGCACTCGCCATCGATGCACTGCCCGGTGAGCTTCAGGTCGGTGACGTTCTGGTGTGGTACCCGGTCGCAGGCGCCTTTGCAGCCGCCGTCATTATCGTTCCACAGCACCCGGATCCCTGCGCGCTGTAGAATATCCAGGACGCCTTCCTGATGGTGCGCCAGCTCTTCATCATAATGTGCGCGCGGCATATTGGAGAACATGCACGGCACGGAAACTGCGGTTGCCGTGCCGCAGGAAGTGGTATGCGGAAAATAGATCACGCCGTCCTGCCGCATCAGCGGGTTGGTGTCGCGCGAATAGCCGCCCAGTGAGAAGTTATCCGCTCGCGAAGTCTCGCCGAGCACGACGATCGTCAGGTTCTTACGGGGAGCGTTATGCATCACCGCTTTCTGCGTGGCATCTTCGCCAATCTTCACCAGCGGCAGGTTGTCCATCCGATGATGAGCATACCAGGAGTTCACGGCCACAATGCTGTTGGAAGGGCTCAGGGATTTCACCAGCTCTTTGTTGTTACGGAACACCGAGGCGTAATCTTTGTAGAACAGCGCGGCCACCAGAATAATCAGCAGCGCCGAAACGGCGATATTGAGCAGGCGCATCGCCGCGCCGCGCCACCGCGTGGCGGGCTTACGGATTTTCACCCACCAGGCGACGAATACCGCCAAAACCCCGGAAAGGCCGAGGACGGCAATCATTTCGCCGGAGAGTAGAGCAAAGCTTTCCGCCGGAGTGGTGTCGAGGATATTGGTGATCATGCTGCGGTCGATCACCACGCCAAAGTTCCAGATGAAGTATTGCGCCGAGGCGCTGAGCAGAATGAACAGGCTAATCACCAGCCGGTCCAGCTTCAGGAACGAGGCGAGAGTGGTGAGGATATTCATCACGCTAATGGCCACGATCGGCATACTGAGAAATACCAGCCAGTTATGCAGGCTATTTACCGGCAGTAACGGGAAAACCTGGCGATAAAAAGCCAGGTTGAGAAAGATGCCGATATAGCAAGCAAAGAGAATCAGATAAGTCGTGCGACTGACCACCGGCCGACGCAGAGGCAATAACGACATAATGCACACCCACAGAAAAAGATGAGGGTATAGTGCCAGCCCTATTTTAAGACAACCTTAAGATTTTAAGGTGCGCCGAAGAGGGCCGCCTCCGGCGCGCAGGATCAGCCCGGCAGCTGGATCGCTTTCTCCAGCGCCCCGCGGAGCAGCGCCCGGTCATGACGATAGGGAACGTCGCTGGCCTCCAGCGGCGTCTGGATCACCAACCGGTCGTCAATGCCGCTGATATCGGCTTTTGGACCGGCGATCACCGCATCCACCACCCGCTTGCCTACATAGCGCTCCATAATCGCGATGCGCTCCGCCAGCGACAGCCTCGCGGCCGGGCTATGCTCTTTGCCGAGGTTATCGATAAAAACCATCGGCGCCGGGGTGCGGCGCAACGCCCGGGCCATCTCGTCGAGCAACAGGATCGGCAGCAGGCTGGTGTAAAAACTGCCCGGCCCAATGAGGATCAAATCGGCTTCGGCGATAGCCTCCACCGCCTCGCGGGTGGCCGGTACCGGCGGGGTGAGCATCAGCTCCTGCGGCACATTATCAAGCTGATCAATATTCACTTCGCCATAAACTTCATGGCCTTCATGATCGAGCGCCATCAAATCCACCGGTTGTTCTGACATCGGGATCAGGAAAGCGTCCACTTTCAGCAGGTTTCTGATCAAATTGATCGCCTCTAACGGCCGCACGCTCAGGTGATCCAGCGCCTTTAACATCAAATTTCCGAGGTTATGCCCGGAAAGCTCGCCGTTACCGCCAAAACGATACTCAAACATCGCCGACGCTACGCTCGGCTCGGCAATTAACTGATTGATGCAATTGCGCATATCGCCCCAGGCAATGCCACCTTCCGAACGACGGATCCGCCCGGTGGAACCCCCGTTATCGGTGGTGGTGACAATGCCGGTCAGCCGTGAGCCGAGCGAGGAGAGGGAGGACATCACCCGGCCCAAACCATGCCCGCCGCCGAGCGCGACCACCCGATCGAGGTCAGCGAATGTACGATTGCGCATAGAAATTCCTTATTTCACATAAACGGCCACACACTACCCGATCTACCCCTAAAAGACGATGGGAGGAGCCCGACAAACTGACCGACATCAAGGCAAAAAAATGATTTATGGCTATTCTGTAGCGAAAATGCACGAAGATAGCGATATGTATAAGATTATATAGCGAAATCGCCAATGGCGAAACTGCCTGTAACGCGCTACTATCGACATAACCTGTTAACACTCTAGCCTCTTCGCCTGTGTCAAAAGATATGGCGATTTGGCCGCGACGCCGCCGGTTGTCGCCAGGGCGTGGAAAGAAATGACCGCGTCTCCCGTATTTGGAAAGGTGTATATGGCCTCACAGCTTACCGATGCATTCGCGCGTAAGTTTTATTACCTGCGTCTGTCGATTACCGATGTGTGCAACTTCCGTTGCACCTACTGCCTGCCGAACGGTTATAAGCCCGGCGCCGTCAATAACAATGGCTTTCTCAGCGTAGACGAAGTACGCCGGGTTACGCGCGCTTTCTCTGCGCTGGGCACCGAAAAAGTTCGCCTCACCGGTGGGGAACCCTCCCTGCGCCGCGACTTCACCGAGATTATTGCCGCCGTGCGTGAAAACCCGGCGATCCGTCAGATTGCGGTCACTACCAACGGTTACCGCCTGGCGCGCGATGTCGAACGCTGGCGCGATGCCGGCCTGACGGCGATTAACGTCAGCGTTGATAGCCTCGACGCCCGCCAGTTCCATGCCATCACCGGCCAGGACAAGTTCCACCAGGTGATGGACGGCATTGACGCCGCCTTCGCCGCCGGCTTTGACAAGGTAAAGGTGAATACCGTGCTGATGCGTGATGTTAACCATCACCAGCTCGATACCTTCCTCGCCTGGATCCAACCCCGTCGTATCCAGCTGCGCTTTATTGAGCTGATGGAAACCGGTGAAGGCAGCGACCTGTTCCGCCGTCACCATCTCTCCGGCATGGTGCTGCGCGATGAACTGCTGCGCCGCGGCTGGATCCATCAGATCCGCCAGCGCAGCGATGGCCCGGCGCAGGTCTTTTGTCACCCGGACTACGCCGGCGAGATCGGCCTCATCATGCCGTATGAAAAAGACTTCTGCGCCACCTGCAATCGGCTGCGCGTCTCGTCCGTTGGCAAACTGCACCTGTGCCTGTTTGGCGAAGGCGGCGTCGACCTGCGCGACCTGATGGCCGAAGACCAGCAGCAGGCCGCGCTTGAGGCGCGGATCGCCGAAGCCTTAACCCATAAAAAGCAGACCCATTTCCTGCATCAGGGCAACACCGGTATTACGCAGAACCTGTCCTATATTGGCGGTTAATCGTTTTCGAAAGGAGCATTCAGATGAGCCAGGCTAGCGCTGAGTTTATCCCGACCCGTATTGCTATTCTTACCGTTTCCAGCCGTCGCGGCGAAGAGGACGACACTTCCGGTCACTGGCTGCGCGAGGCGGCGCAGGAGGCGGGGCACCAAGTCGTCGAGAAGGCGATCGTCAAAGAGAATCGCTACGCCATCCGCGCTCAGGTATCGGCGTGGATAGCCAGCGATAACGTGCAGGTGGTGCTGATCACCGGCGGCACCGGTTTTACCGACGGCGATCAGGCGCCGGAAGCGCTGCTGCCGCTGTTTGATCGTGAGGTCGAAGGCTTTGGCGAAGTGTTCCGCATGCTGTCCTTCGAAGAGATCGGCACTTCGACGTTGCAGTCCCGGGCCGTGGCCGGCGTCGCCAATCGCACGCTGATTTTCGCCATGCCGGGCTCAACCAAAGCCTGCCGTACGGCGTGGGACAACATCATCGCCCCGCAGCTTGATGCCCGCACCCGTCCCTGTAACTTCATTCCACACCTGAAGAAATAATCTATGTCACAACTGACCCATATTAACGCCGCGGGTGAAGCCCATATGGTCGATGTCTCCGGCAAAGCGGAAACGGTGCGCGAAGCGCGCGCCGAGGCTTACGTTGAAATGCAGGCGACGACCCTGGCGATGATTATCGACGGCAGCCACCATAAAGGCGACGTGTTTGCCACCGCGCGTATCGCCGGGATCCAGGCGGCCAAACGCACCTGGGAGCTGATCCCGCTGTGTCATCCGCTGATGCTCAGCAAAGTGGAAGTCAATCTGCAGGCGCAGCCGGAACATAACCGGGTGCGCATTGAATCGCTCTGCCGACTCACCGGGAAAACCGGCGTTGAGATGGAAGCATTGACCGCCGCCTCGGTTGCCGCGCTGACCATTTACGATATGTGCAAAGCGGTGCAGAAGGATATGGTGATTGGCCCAGTGCGCCTGCTGGCGAAAAGCGGCGGCAAGTCCGGCGATTTTAAGGTGGGTGAATGCCATGATTAAGGTTCTGTTTTTTGCCCAGGTGCGCGAGCTGGTCGGTACCGATTCGCTGACCCTTGATGCCAGCGAACTGGCGACTGTCGAAGCGGTTCGTCAGCAGCTTGCCGCCCGCGGCGATCGCTGGGCGCTGGCCCTGGAGGAGGGCAAGCTGCTGGCGGCGGTTAACCAGACGCTAACCTCTTTCGAACATCCAGTGGCCAGCGGCGACGAAGTGGCGTTCTTCCCACCGGTAACGGGGGGCTGACATGACGCAAACCCGTATCGTGGTCAGCCCGGCGCGCTTTAGCGTCAGTGAGGAATATCCCTGGCTGGCGGAACGCGATGAAGACGGCGCGGTGGTCACCTTCACCGGTAAAGTGCGTAACCACAACCTCGGCGACAGCGTGAAGGCGCTGACCCTCGAGCACTATCCGGGGATGACTGAAAAATCGCTGGCGGAAATTGTCGAGCTGGCGCGCGAGCGCTGGCCGCTGGGCCGGGTGACGGTTATCCATCGCATCGGCGAAATGTGGCCGGGGGAAGAGATTGTGTTTGTCGGCGTCACCAGCGCTCACCGCGGCAGCGCCTTCGCCGCCGGCGAGTTTATTATGGATTACCTGAAAACCCGCGCGCCGTTCTGGAAGCGTGAAGCGACGCCGGATGGCGAACGCTGGGTCGACGCCCGCGACAGCGATCGCCAGGCGGCAGAGCGCTGGTAGTGTGATACGCTTACAGGGTGAAACTTTGTTAATCAGGAGAGAGTCATGGACAGATATCCGCGTTCCGATTCAATAGTGCAGGGCCGTACCGGCCTGCAGACTTACATGGCGCAGGTGTACGGCTGGATGACGGTCGGCCTGCTGCTGACGGCGTTTATCGCGTGGTTTGCAGCGAATACTCCGGCGGTGATGATGTTCGTCTTTTCGAGCAAAATCACTTTCTTCGGGCTGATTATTGCCCAGCTGGCGCTGGTGTTTGTGCTGTCGGGAATGGTGCAGCGGCTGAGCGCCGGGATGGCCACCACGCTGTTTATGCTCTATTCGGCGCTGACCGGACTGACGCTATCGAGCATTTTTATCGCCTATACCTATTCCTCGATCGCCAGCACCTTTGTGGTCACCGGCGGGATGTTTGGGGCGATGAGCCTGTATGGTTACACCACGAAGCGCGATCTGAGCGGCTTCGGCAGCATGCTGTTTATGGGGCTGATTGGCATCGTGCTGGCGTCGCTGGTCAACCTGTGGCTGAAGAGCGAGGCGCTGATGTGGGCCGTGACCTATATTGGGGTGGTGCTGTTTGTCGGTCTGACGGCGTATGACACCCAGAAGCTGAAAAACATCGGCGAGCAGATTGATACCCGCGACAGCGCCACGCTGCGTAAATACTCGATCCTTGGCGCCTTAACGCTGTATCTGGACTTCATCAACCTGTTCCTGATGCTGCTGCGTATTATGGGCAACCGCCGCTAACCTCTTTATATCACAGGGTTGCATCTCCGAACGCCCGGCAAGCGTAGCGCCGCCGGGCGAGATTTCAGGCACGGTACCCTTGATTTTGCCGGGTGGCGGCTGCGCCTTACCCGGCCTACAGGATCCTCTCACAGGCTCACACTCCGTAGGCCCGCGCAAGCGTAGCGCCGCCGGGCGAGATTTCAGGCACGGTACTCTTGATGTTGCCGGGCGGCGGCTACGCCTTACCCGGCCTACAGGATCCTCTCACAGGCTCACACTCCGTAGGCCCGCGCAAGCGCAGCGCCGCCGGGCGATGGCATCAGGCACGGTACCCGTGGTGCTGCCGGGCGGCGGCTGCGCCTTACCCGGCCTACAGGCTCCTCTCACAGGCTCACACCCCGTAGGCCCGTGCAAGCGCAGCGCGGCCTGACCGTTTCATTCGCGGGCCAGCTTGCGCTGGTTCTTTTGCCGCAGCTTTTTCGCCCGGCTCTCCAGCAGCAGATAGGCCACCGTCGCCAGCAGCAATGGCAGGAAATAATAGAGCGCGCGCCAGGCGAGCAGGGCGGCAATGATCGCGCCCTTCGAAATATCTTCCCCGGAGAGCATGGCGATAAACACCGCCTCCAGCACGCCGATCCCAGCCGGAATATGGATAATCACCCCGGCGATACTGCTCACCAGCAGCACCCCTAATACCAGAAAATAGTTAATCTCGCTGCCCAACAGCAGCCAGATTATCGCCCCCATCGCCATCCAGTTCGCCGCCGAGAGCCCCATCTGCAGCAGCGCGAAGCGCCAGGAGGGCAGCACCAGCCGCTGGCCTTTAATCGTCAGGTGACGGCGTTTGGCGAACGCGCAGCCGAACAGATAGCAAAGCGTAAGGATCAGCATCACCCCGCCGATAATGCGCAGAGTGGTCTGGCTGATGTACCAGTGCGGCGGCAGCTTCACCAGATCTGCCGTGAATATCACCCCGCCCAGCAGAATATAGCCCAACCAGTTGGTGGTAATGCTTAAGGAAAAAATACGGGTGATGGTGCTGCCGTTCAGCCCCAGCCGCGAGTACAGCCGGTAGCGCATACCGATCCCGCCGACCCAGGTGCTGAGTGTCAGGTTAAAGGCGTAGCAGATAAACGACACCAGCATGACCTGGCGTTTCGCCAGCTTGTGCCCGCAATAGGCCCGACCGAGCAGATCGTAGCAGCCGTAAATGAGGTAGCTGACGATAACCAGCGCAATGGCGCTAAACAAGGCCAGCCGATCGTAGCCGCGGATCACCTTCCACACGTCCTGCCAGTCGACTTTTTGCGCGTAGATCACCAACAGGACGATGACGGCGATAAAAAAGAGCACGGTCAGCACTCTTTTCGCCATCCGCCAGCGGGGATGTGATTTGCTCATAGTGGATTATCCCTGGCTGGAGACTCGACGCGGTCCTGAGTTTCAATTTCCGGCTGGACCGGCGGGCTGACTCTGGCCAGCCGCGGGGTATGAGCCGGTAACCAGCCGACCCATGCCGGGAAGTGGCGCAGAAAGTGGAAAGCCATCACGCTGACGCCCAGCCGCCACCAGTTGCGTTTCGGCAGCATCGTTTTATCGATCCGCTGGCAATCCCGGGCGATAAGCCCGTTGAGATTATCGCGCAGCGTCTGGTTAAACACCCGATCGTGGATGATCAGATTGGCTTCCAGATTCAGCGACAGGCTGAGCGGATCCAGGTTGCTTGACCCAACGGTGGCCCAGTGGTCGTCTGCCAGAGCGACCTTGCCATGCAGCGGGCGACGGCGATATTCGTAAATCTGCACCCCGCCCTTAACGAGATAGTGATAGAGCAGGTGGGCGCCAAACTTCACAATGGGAATATCCGGTTCGCCCTGCACGATCAGCTTAACCCGTACTCCGCGCCGCGCGGCATTGCGCATCGCATGCAGCAGGCGGTAGCCGGGGAAAAAATAGGCGTTAGCGATAATCACTTCCCGGCGGGCGCTGGTCAGCATCTTCAGATAGTGGCGTTCAATATCGTCGCGGTGATCCTGGTTGTCGCGCCAGACGAACAGCGCCTGCGCCTCGCCGGGGGTCTGGTTAATCTCCGGCTGGTGGCGACGACGTCGCCACCAGCGGCGGGCGGTTTCGCTGTTGGGCAGGTTTTCCAGCTCGAACTGCAGGATGTCGAGCACCACCGGCCCTTCGACCTGCACCGCATAATCCTGCTTCGCCTCCGGACCGTAGTCGCTCATATGTTCGGCGGAGTAGTTAATACCGCCGACAAAGGCGGTGGTGTCGTCGATTACCACGATTTTACGGTGCATGCGACGGAACAGATTGGTGCGCATCCCCATCAGCTTAGGACGCGGATCGTAGTAGCGGAAAATCACGCCAGCGGCGGTGAGCTCGCCGACAAATTCATCGCTGAGATCCGGGGAACCATAGCCGTCGAGGAGCACCTCCACCTGGATGCCGCGGCGGGCAGCCTCGAGCAGGACCGCGTGCAGCCGCCGGCCTACCTCATCTTCAAACCAGATAAAGGATTCGAGGATCACCCGCCGGCTGGCGCGACCGATGGCCGCAAACAGCGCCGGATAGTACTGGTCGCCATTCTCCAGTAGCGTAATGCGGTTGCCTTCCTGCCAACGACATTTCACAAATGTATCTCCACGCTAAGGGGTGCATGATCGGACAGATGCCGCCAATGTTTAAGGGCCAGCGCCTTCGGGCGACTGGCGTGGGCGTTCTTGACGTAAATGCGGTCGAGGCGCAACAGCGGAAAACTGACCGGAAAGGTGCGCGCCGGCCGTCCGCGGGCGCGGGTAAAGATCTCTTCCAGCCCGGCCTGGGCTTTTAACGGCTGGTTAGCCTGCTGACGCCAGTCGTTAAAATCGCCAGCCACCACCACCGGCTCGCCCGCGGGCAGGGTATTGACCCACTCCGCCAGCATGGTCAACTGCGCCTGCCGTTGGTCGGCGCGTAGACCGAGATGGACGCAAATCACGTGAATAGTTATCCCGCTCCGCGGCGGCACGATGCGGCAGTACAGCAGGCCGCGCTTCTCCCCGTTGCCGACCGAGATATCGCGATTTTCGTAGTATTCAATGGGAAAGCGCGACAGCACGGCGTTGCCGTGGTGGCCTTCCGGATAAACCGCATTGCGCCCGTAGGCGTAGTCGCTCCACATGGTGTCGGCGAGAAATTCATAATGGGTCGTATCCGGCCAGTTTTCGATGTGCAGCGGATGTACCTCATGAGCGCCCATCACCTCCTGCAGGCAAACAATATCCGCGCTAACGCTGCGCACGGCGTCGCGCAGTTCGGGCAAAATAAAACGCCGATTAAACGCCGTAAAGCCTTTATGGGTGTTAATTGTCAGCACGTTCAACGAAAATCCCGCCGTTGGCTCAGCCATAATTCTCCAGTAAATGTCACTTTCCTGAATAAAATAGTGTAGTAGACGTCACAAAAAGATGCGGTGTTACGGAATTTTCCGTAAAGTGCGGTACTCTGAGTAGCAGAGAAAAATCCTTCAGGAGAGAAGCCATGAAGTGGCAACAACGTGTACGCGTCGCAACGGGTCTTAGTTGCTGGCAGATTATGTTGCATCTACTGGTCGTGGCAGTACTGGTGATGGGTTGGATTAGCGGCGCGCTGGTGCGCGTCGGATTGGGACTGTGCGTCCTCTACAGCGTCACGCTGCTGGCGATGCTGTTTTTACAGCGTCACCATGAGGCGCGCTGGCGCGATGTGGGAGACTTCCTTGAGGAGCTCACCACGACCTGGTACTTCGGCGCGGCCATGATAGCGCTGTGGCTGCTGTCGCGCGTGCTGCACAACAACCTGCTGCTGGCCCTCGCCGGGCTGGTGATACTGGCAGGCCCGGCGGTGGTCTCGCTGCTGGCGAAAGATAAGAGCCGTTACCCTAAAGCGTTCGGGCTACAACAAGGCGGCAACGCAGCGAATCCCCAGAAGCATAGATAACTATGCGACTGGGGTGAGTAAGGAAAGCCAACGCCGTTGTAGTTTGAACGATGACGGGTATTACGCAATCTTCCTTCGGAACATCGCATACGCCGCTGAGCCGGTGGTGGCCGCTATGACCAGTAGCGGCCACAAACTTCCCCACACAATCTCCAGACTCGCATCCTTCAGATAAATTTGCTTGGTGATATCGGTAAAGTGGCGGATGGGATTTATCCAGGTCAGATTCTGCAGCCACTGCGGCATGTTTTCCACTGGTGAGACGTACCCCGACAGGAGAATAGCCGGCATCATAAAGACGAACACGCCGATAAACGCCTGCTGCTGGGTGGCGCACAGCGACGAAATCAATAAGCCAAAGCCCACCAGCGATAGACCGTAAATCACCATGGTGAAATAGAACAGCAGCAGCGAGCCGGCAAACGGGATCTGATAGGCCCAGATACCAATCGCCAGCACGATAGTTGCCTGCAGGGTGGCGACGATCAGCGCCGGCACCGCCTTGCCGACGAAAATTTGCCAGGTGGCGAGGGGGGAGACCAGCAGCTGGTCAAGGGTGCCCTGCTCGCGCTCGCGAGCCACCGACAGCGAGGTGACGATCATCACCCCGATGGTAGTGATCATGGCGATAAGCGACGGCACCACGAACCATTTATAGTCGAGATTCGGGTTGTACCAGTTGCGCACCACCAGCTCGCTGTTGTTCGGCTTCGCTTTACCCTCCAGCAGCTCCTGCTGATAGTTTTTCACAATCTGTTGCAGATAGTTGGCGGCGATTTGCGCGCTGTTGGAGTTGCGTCCGTCGAGCAGAAGCTGCAGCGGGGCGGTTTGATAGTTATCCAGATTGCGCGAGAAATCGGCCGGGAAGCGCACCACCAGCAGAGCTTTTTGTTCATCGATGGTCGGCTGGATCGCCTGCGGGCTTTGCAGCAGCAGGACGTGGGTAAAGGCTTTGGCGCGGGCAAAGCGCTGAGTGAGTTCCACCGCGTGGCGACCGCTGTCCTCGTTGTAGATAGCGATGGTGGCGTTGGTCACCTCCAGCGTCGCGGCAAAGGGAAAAAGCAGCACCTGAATCAGCACCGGCATGATTAAAATCGCCCGCGTCTGCGGCTCGCGCAGCAGCGACTGCAGCTCTTTGCGGATTAATGTCCATAAACGGTGAAACATAATAGCTCCTTTGGCCCATTCAACCACGCCGGGCGGCACTGCGTTTGCCCGGCCTACGGGATCGGCGAACCGTATAATCGATGTTGGTTAAACCGTAGGCCCGGTCGGCGCAGCGCCACCGGACAAAACCTAATCCAGACGCCGTTTGGTTTTCAGCCACGTCAGACCGATAAACATCACCGCCGACGCAATCAAAAACAGCACGTTGACCAGCAGCACCACCGGAATATTGCCCGCCAGAAACAGGCTTTGCAGAGTACTAACGAAATAGCGCGCCGGGATCACATAGGTCACCGCGCGGATCACCGCCGGCATACTGTCTATCTGGAAAATAAACCCGGACAGCATAATCGACGGTAAAAAGGCGGCGTTCAGCGCCACCTGCGCGGCGTTAAACTGGTTGCGGGTAATGGTTGAGATCAGCAGCCCCATCCCCAGGGTGCTGAGCAAAAACAGACTGGTAATGACAAACAGGATCGGCAGCGAGCCGCGATAGGGCACGCCGAGAATAAATACCGACACCAGCATACACAACAGCATCGCCAGCATGCCGAGGAAATAGTAGGGAATGAGCTTGCACAGCAGCAGTTCGGCGCGGGTGATCTCCGTCGACAGCAGCGCCTCCATGGTGCCGCGCTCCCATTCGCGGGCCACCACCAGCGAGGTCAGTATGGCGCCGACCACGGTCATGATGATGGTGATCGCCCCGGGGATAATAAAGTGCTGGCTAATAGCCGCCGGGTTAAACCAGTAGCGCATCTGCACGTCGATCAGCGGTTCAAAGGTTTCGCCGCGGTCTTCCGCCCGCTGCTGCTGCCAGATTTGCCAAATACCTTCCACATAGCCCTGAGCGAAGTTGGCGGTATTGGGCTCGCTGCCGTCGGTGATGAGCTGCAGCGGTGCGTCGGCGCCGGGGCGGGCCATCTGGCGGTCGAAATCCACCGGAATGACCACCATGGCGCGGATGCGCCCGGCCTGCATCATCTCAATCAGCTGCCTGCGGCTGTCGCTGACGGTGGCGTCGATATAGGGCGAGCCGGTCATGGTATGGACGAAATCCAGCGCCTCTTCGCTCTGCTGCTCAAGCAATACCCCGACCCGCAGCCTGCTGGAGTCGAGGTTAATGCCGTAGCCGAAGATAAACAGCAGCAGCAGGGGGATCACCACCGCGATCAGCCAACTGCTGGGATCGCGCACAATCTGCCGGGTCTCTTTGACGCACAGGGCGCGGACCCGCCGCCAGGAGAGAATGCTATTGCCCATGGCTATTCTCCTTGTCCCAGCGGTTAATCAGGGTAATAAACGCCTGCTCCATGGTTGGGTCCGTCTGGCTGTCGTCCGCCGCCTGGGCCTTCAGCGCGTCCGGGGTCCCGCTGGCGATAAGTTTGCCGTGATAGACCAGCCCGATGCGGTCGCAGTATTCCGCCTCATCCATGAAGTGGGTGGTGACCATTACCGTCACGCCTTTATCAACCATGCTATTAATATGTAGCCAGAACTCGCGGCGGGTAAGGGGATCGACGCCGGAGGTGGGTTCATCGAGAAACAGAATATCGGGTTCATGCATCAGGGAGCAGGCCAGCGCCAGCCGCTGCTTGTAGCCGAGCGGCAGCTCGTCGGCGGCGTGGCGGGCGATACTTTTCAGGCCAAAGGCATCGCTCATCCGGGCGATTTTTTCATTTTGCGCCCGGCCGCGCAGGCCATAGACGCCGGAGAAAAAGCGCAGGTTTTGCTCGACGCTGAGGTTGCCGTACAGCGAAAATTTTTGCGCCATATAGCCCAGATGCTGGCGCGCCTTGCCAGAGCTGACCTTGAGATCCATTCCCAGCACCAGCGCTTTGCCGGAGGTGGGCACCAGCAGGCCGCACATCATTTTGAAGGTGGTGGATTTCCCGGCGCCGTTGGGGCCGAGCAGGCCGAAAATTTCACCGCGCTTAACCTGGAAATCGACATGGTCGGTAGCGGCGAAATCACCAAACTTTTTCGTTAACGACTGGGCTTCAATGACCGTTTCCTCTTTGCTGCCGTCAACGCGATGGATAATCGCCCCCAACGGCGATTCAGCGGTCCCGGCGCCGCCGAGCAGGTCGATAAACGCATCTTCAAAGCGCGGTGCGGTGTCGGCCACCTGCAGGGGCGGCATGTCGCCATGCTGCTGGACTTCCTCAATGCGCGCGTCCTTTTTCAGGATCAGACGCACCGATTTGCCCTGGATCACCCCGTCGCTAACCTGCGGCAGCTTCAGCGCCCGCTGCAGCAGGCGGCGGTTGTTTTCCTGCGGGCTGGAAACCAGAAAGCTGCACCCGGCCATGGTTTGCGTCAGCGCCGTCGGCTCGCCCTGGTAGAGCAGTTTGCCTTCGTTCATCAGCAGCACATCGCGACACTGCTCGGCTTCATCGAGATAGGAGGTGCTCCACAGGATCAGCATGCCGTCGCCGGCCAGCTCGTGCACCATCTGCCATAGCTCGCGGCGCGAGATAGGGTCGACGCCGACGCCGGGCTCATCGAGCAGCAGTACTTTCGGATCGCCCACCAGGGTACAGGCGAGGCCCAGCTTTTGCTTCATCCCGCCGGAAAGCTTGCCTGCCAGCCGTTCGGTGAATGGACCAAGGGAGGTGAACTCCAGCAGGCGGTCGAAAATTTTCTTCCGCGCCTCGCCGGTGACGCTGCGCAGGTCGGCGTACAGGGTCAGGTTTTCCATCACCGTCAGATCTTCATACAGGCCGAACTTCTGTGGCATATAGCCGAGCACCGCGTGCAGGGCGCTGTCGTCTTTTAGCGGGTCGAAGCCTATCACGCTGGCGCGACCCTCATCAGGCTTGAGCAATCCGGCGAGCATTCGCATCAGGGTGGTTTTCCCCGCGCCGTCGGGCCCCACCAGCCCGGTGACGTAGCCGGCGCGGATCGTACAGGTGAGCGGCGCTACCGCTGGCCTGTCCATACCGGGAAAACGGCGGCTCAGGCCGTTTAAGGCGATGACGGTCTCACTCATGTCCGTTCCCGTGGCTAAAGGAGATGGTCACCGGCATTCCCTGGCGCAGCGCGCCGTCGGCATCAGTCACCACAATGCGCAGACGGTAGACCAGATCGGTGCGCAGATCCGGGGTCTCGACGGTCTTCGGCGTGAATTCAGCGCTCGGCGAGACAAAACCGATTTTGCCGTGATAGGGCTTATCCGGCCGGCTGTCGGTATAGAGCAGCACTTCTTGTCCCGGCTGCGCCTGGCCGAGGTTTTTCTCGTCAACATAGGCGCGGACCCACACCGGATGCGTTAACGACAGGGTCAGTACGGTACCGCCGGCGTTGAGCATAGTGCCGGGCTCGACGGCGCGGGTCATCAGCGTACCGTCAGAAGGGGCGGTGAGCACGGTATCGTGCAGGTCCAGTTTGGCCTGGGCCAGCGCCGCCTGCGCCTGTTCCAGACTGGCTTTGGCCTGGGCAATCTCCTGCGGGCGGTTACCGGCGCGATACTGACGCAGCTTATCCTGCGCCGATTTGAGCGTTGCCTGCGCCTGATCGCGCGAGGAGCGGGCATTCTCCAGATCGTTGGCGGAAATGGCGCTGCTGGCGCGCAGCCCGAGCTGGCGCTGATAAAAGTTTTGCGCATAGTCGTAAGCGGCCTGCGCCTGTTTCACCGCCGCCGCGGCCTGGGCAATCTCTTCCGCGCGGTAGCCGGCCATCATCAGGTCATACTGCGCCTGGGCGGTGGAGACATTGGCCTGGGCCTGCAGCAGGGCATTTTCATACGGCGCGCGGTCAAGCTCGCCGAGAGTTTGCCCGGCGCGGATGCTGTCGCCTTCGTCGACGGTCAGCGAGGCCAGCCTACCGCCAACGCGGAAGCTCATGTTGACGGTGCGGATATCGACATTGCCATACAGGGTCAGCGGCTGCTGCCGGCTGCTCTGGTACCACCACCAGCCGCCGCCCAGCGCGGCGAGAAGAATTACGATCAGCAGAATGACGACGACGGGTTTTTTCATCAGCCCAAACTCCTTTGCGATAACCCATGCAGGATGAAATCGATATGACAGGTAATGACTTCGAAAATCTGTTCCGTTTTTTGCGCGTCAAACTGCGTCCAGCCGGTGCGCAGCAGGATAGTTTCACGCCCGAGACGGAAAGCGAGCACCTCGCCCAGCAGGGCGTGGGTATGGAGGATCATTTGCGTATCACTGGCTTCGCAGCCGGTCCAGGCGGCAATCAGCCGGGTGAGATAATGGTGCAGGGGGGCAATCACCTGCTGGTGGATCAGATGGTAGGCGGCGGTCGGCGCCAGCTGCTCACGGGAAATGAATTTGCTTAGGTTAACCGTATCGTCCTGGGTGAGCAGCAGGATCATGTTGTGGCAGGCGCTAAGGATGAGGTCGCGGATCGCCTGGCGATCCGGCGCTTCCCCGGCAAGCAGGTGCTCCGCCGCTTCGGCCTGCGGGCGAAATTGTCGCCGATAAAATCGGCGATCCACTGGGCGCAGGCAAGATACAGATCGTCTTTCGAGCCAAAATAATAGGTGATAGCGGCGATATTCTGCCCGGCCTGGGCGGCGATATCGCGGGTGGTGGCGTGCTGGCCGTACTCGCCAAACTGGGCGATAGCGGCCGCGATAAGCTGATTTTTTGCCTGTTCGCCTTTACTGGTCATCGCGCTCGGTAAAAATTAATCAATCGATTGATTAACTTTAGGCGCCGACTGGCGGTTTGTCCACCAGCCGGGATCAAATATGGAACCCTTCCTCTTTCAGCTCTCCGGCGACCCAGGCGAAGAAGCGCTGGACCTTCTCCTTCTGTTCATTAGCGTGGGGGAGGACGAAGTGGTGCGCGCCGACCGGCATGCTCCGCTCGTCGGCAAATACCGGCGTCAGCTGCCCCTGGCGCACGTGTCCGCCGGCCAGCAGATTGCTCTCGAGGATCACGCCCATCCCCATTCTGGCCGCCTCGATGCTCATATATGACCGGTCGAAATTAAAAATGAAGTTTTTATGCCAGCCGCGGACCTTGTGCCACGACAGCCAGTTGCTCCAGTTAATCAAGGTGCTGTCGGAGTGGATCAGATCGCAGGCCAGCAGATCTTCCACAACCTGCACAGGATGGCAGGCTAAATAAGACGCTGCGCTGTAGGGCAGGACGCGCTCATTTTTAATGGTTCTGACCAGCAGCGTCGGCCACTGTGACAGCCCGTGACGAATATCGATATCAATATTATCCCGGGAGAACTGGATGCTTTCGTATGAACAGGTCAGGCTGATTTTTAACGCCGGCCACGCCTGGCGGAATTTATCCAGACGGGGCATCAGCCATAGCAGGCCGAAGCTCGGCGCCGAATGAATGCGTAAATAATCCTGATGGATATCGTTGATCACCTGGCTGGTGGCCTGGCCAATCATATTTAGCGCCCCGGAGACCTCTTTGAGATATTTTTCTCCCACCGCCGTTAACGTGACGCCTTTGCTGCTGCGGGAGAACAGTTTTTTCCCCAGAAAGTGCTCCAGGCTAGCTATCTGATGGCTGACCGCCGAGGCGGTAATATTGAGATTCTCTGCGGCCAGGTTAAGGCTGCCGGTAGCGGCGACTTCAATAAAAGCCTGGATATTGCGTAAAGAGGGCATCGGCAGATTTTTATTGGGTAGCGGTTGGCTCATGGCGGCATCCTGCGCGGGGCGCGAATAAAAGAAAATAGCGAACAGCGTGGCGCAGCCGGGATGTACAGCATAGGGAAAAGCGAAAAAACAACGTTAATTTGTGATGGGCTTAACAATTTATCTTGTTAAAAGCGCGCAGGTCAGTAAACGCTAAAAATTTGCGGGAAGTCACTAACTCAATTTTTCTCAATCATAATTGAGGTTTTTTGAATACCGTTTCATTTTGGGGTTGTTATATTCCTCTCACAGGCCTGATAACAAACTGCGATGCTCTTGCATCGCAATTATAAAACACCTAACCACCTGTTTCGCTGGCGAAAAGCATTTATCTCTTGCTCCTGTATGGATAGTAAAACGCGGTGATCCGAAGCGGCAGCTTACAGCGAAGTGGATGAGGTATAAAACGAGGAAACCCTATGTCACGTATAGATACGCTGGTCTGTACTGACGCCAGGAAAACGAAATATCGTTTCGTGGTTTTGACGATGATTTTTCTGGTGTATGCCATCAATTACGCCGACCGAACGAATATTGGCGCGGTACTGCCTTTCATCATTGATGAGTTTCATATCAATAATTTTGAAGCCGGGGCCATCGCCAGTATGTTTTTCCTCGGCTATGCGGTAAGCCAGATCCCGGCCGGCTTTTTCATCGCCAAACGCGGTACCCGGGGGCTGGTATCGCTCTCCATTTTCGGCTTCTCCGCCTTTACCTGGCTGATGGGCACGGTGAGCTCGGTGTTTGGCCTGAAGCTGGTGCGGCTGGGACTGGGGCTGAGCGAAGGGCCTTGCCCGGTGGGGCTGGCTTCCACCATAAATAACTGGTTTCCACCAAAAGAGAAAGCCACAGCAACCGGCGTTTACATCGCGGCGACCATGTTTGCGCCGATTATTGTGCCGCCGCTGGCGGTGTGGATTGCGGTAACCTGGGGCTGGCGGTGGGTCTTTTTCTCTTTTGCTATACCCGGAATTGTGGCGGCCATCGCGTGGTATCTGCTGGTCAAATCCAAGCCTGCTGAGAGCGGATTTGTTTCCCAAAGCGAACTGGCAGAGATTAATGCCGGGCGTGAAAGTCATAATAATAGCGTACGCGAAAATATCTTAATTGCCGAAAGATTTACCTGGCTGGATAAAATCATTCGGGTAAAGAAGATGGCGCCAATTGATACGGCGAAAGGCTTATTCACCTCAAAAAATATTCTCGGTGACTGCCTGGCGTATTTTATGATGGTTAGCGTGCTGTACGGATTATTAACCTGGATCCCCCTGTATTTAGTGAAAGAGCGCGGTTTCGATGTAATGAGTATGGGCTTCGTGGCCAGTATGCCGTGCATCGGCGGCTTTATTGGCGCGATCGGCGGCGGATGGGTTTCGGATAAGCTATTAGGCCGCCGGCGTAAACCCACCATGATGTTCACTGCGGTGTCAACGGTGGTCATGATGCTAATTATGCTGAATATCCCGGCCAGCACCCTGGCAGTTTGTATTGGATTATTCTTTGTCGGCTTTTGTTTAAATATCGGCTGGCCAGCCTTTACCGCGTACGGTATGGCCGTTTCGGATAGCAAAACCTATCCAATCGCCTCTTCCATAATTAATAGCGGCGGCAACCTCGGTGGATTTGTCGCGCCGATGGCGGCTGGTTTCTTGCTTGATAAAACCGGGAGTTTTAATTCTGTATTTACCTATTTTGGTATCTGCGCCGCCATTGGTTTGGTGGTGATTCTTTTCCTCGATGAACCACAATAACGGAAATATATCCTGTTAATTAATATGACGTAATGTCATGGAGTGAAACTATGTTATTAAAAGATAAAGTCGCCATTATTACTGGCGCGGCCTCCGCACGCGGTTTGGGCTTCGCGACTGCGAAATTATTCGCCGAAAACGGCGCGAAAGTGGTCATTATCGACCTCAATGGCGAAGCCAGTAAAACCGCCGCGGCGGCATTAGGCGAAGGCCATCTCGGCCTGGCAGCCAACGTCGCTGATGAAGTGCAGGTGCAGGCGGCCATCGAACAGATCCTGGCGAAATACGGTCGGGTTGATGTACTGGTCAATAACGCCGGGATTACCCAGCCGCTGAAGCTGATGGATATCAAGCGCGCCAACTATGACGCGGTTCTTGATGTTAGCCTGCGCGGTACGCTGCTGATGTCGCAGGCGGTTATCCCCACCATGCGGGCGCAAAAATCCGGCAGCATCGTCTGCATCTCGTCCGTCTCCGCCCAGCGCGGCGGCGGTATCTTTGGCGGACCGCACTACAGCGCGGCAAAAGCCGGGGTGCTGGGTCTGGCGCGGGCGATGGCGCGCGAGCTTGGCCCGGATAACGTCCGCGTTAACTGCATCACCCCGGGGCTGATTCAGACCGACATTACCGCCGGCAAGCTGACTGATGACATGACGGCCAACATTCTTGCCGGCATTCCGATGAACCGCCTTGGCGACGCGATAGACATCGCGCGCGCCGCGCTGTTCCTCGGCAGCGATCTTTCCTCCTACTCCACCGGCATCACCCTGGACGTCAACGGCGGCATGTTAATTCACTAAGCGAGGCAAACAGATGAAGATGACCGAATCACAAAAAGTCGCCGCGGCGGCGTGGCGTATTCGCCGTTACGCCCTGCAAATGGGGGAAGTGCAGGGGCAGGGCTATATCGGCCAGGCGCTGGGCTATGCCGATGTGCTCGCCACCGCCTTCAGCCATGCCATGACCTATCGCCCGGAAGATCCCGAGTGGGAGGGGCGCGATCGCTTCCTGCTCTCTCATGGCCATTACGCTATCGCTTATTATGCCGCGCTGCTGGAGGCGGGCATTATCCCGGAAGCCGAACTGGAAACCTACGGCTCCGACGACAGCCGCCTGCCGATGTCCGGCATGGCGACCTACACCCCGGGGATGGAGATGTCCGGCGGCTCGCTGGGGCAGGGGCTGTCCATTGCCGTCGGCATGGCGCTTGGGCTGCGGCAGAAACAGAGCAAGGCCTGGGTCTACAACTCCATGTCCGATGGGGAGCTGGACGAAGGGTCGACCTGGGAGGCAGCGATGTCGGCGGCTCACTATGGCCTGAGCAACCTGATTAACCTTGTCGATGTCAACAAACAGCAGGCTGACGGCGATTCACGCAAAATCCTCGGCTTTGAGCCGCTGCAGGATAAATGGGCCGCCTTCGGCTGGTACGTACAGCGCGTGGACGGTAACGATCTGCCGGCGGTGATGGCCGCCTTTGACAACGCGAAAAGTTATTCCGGCAATCAGCCGCGGGTCATTTTATGCGACACGCTGATGGGCAAAGGGGTGCCGTTCCTCGAAACCCGCGATAAAAACCATTTTATTCGCGTCGATGCCGACGAATGGCAAAAAGCGATCGCGGTGCTGGACGCTAACAAACCGGAAGGAGTGCTGTAATGAGCCAGAGTCAACCCCGTTTAAAAACGTCGGCGATGATCGCCTCGATTGCTGATGAAGGCCAGGCGACCGTCCCTGCGCCCTTCGGCGTCGCGCTGTCAAAACTGGCGGCGCAGCGCCCGGAAATCGTCGGCATGACCGCGGACCTGTCAAAATATACCGATCTGCATATTTTCGCCCAGGCCTTCCCGGATCGCTTTTCCAGATGGGCATGGCCGAACAGCTGCTGATGGCGGCGGCAGGGGGGATGGCGAAGGAGGGATTTATTCCTTTCGCCACCACCTATGCCGCCTTTGCAACCCGTCGCGCCTATGATTTTATTCACCAGGTCATCGCCGAAGAGCATCTGAACGTGAAGATCTGCGCGGCGCTGCCGGGCCTGACGACCGGCTATGGCCCCAGCCATCAGGCCACCGAAGATCTGGCGATCATGCGCGGTATCCCCGGGATGGTTATCGTCGATCCTTGCGATGCGCTGGAGATAGAGCAGGCGGTACCGGCCATTGCCGATCACCAGGGGCCGGTGTATATGCGTCTGCTGCGCGGTAAGGTGCCGCTGGTGCTGGATAAATATGACTATCAGTTCGAACTGGGTAAGGCGAAGCTGCTGGAGGACGGCAACGATGTGCTGATTATCTCCTCCGGGCTGATGACCATGCGCGCGCTGGAGGCGGCTGAAAAGCTGCGGGCCGATAATATCGGCGTGGCGGTTCTGCACGTGCCGACCATCAAACCGCTGGATGAGAAAGCGATTATTGAACAGGCGTCGAAGCCGGGCCGCCTGGTGGTAACTGCGGAGAACCACACCGCGGTCGGCGGCCTGGGGGAAGCGGTGGCCGCGCTGCTGATGCGTAAGGGCGTACGCTGTGAGCTGGATAGCGTGGGGCTGCCCGACGCGTTCCTGTTAGCCGGCGCCCTGCCGACCCTCCACGATCGCTACGGCATCTCCACCGCGAAGATTGTCGAAAAAATTAAGTATCGTCTGCGTTAACCGCGCTGCTATGGCCCACTGGCCGCTGAGCGCGCTCAGCGGCCTTCTCATGCCCGCCAGCCAGGCGCGGCATTCTTTTGCAGATTTTATGCGGCCTGTCACAAAATCTGCTAGACTGCGCCCCTTCATGGCATTGTGGTTTTTGCCATCTCTTATCGCAATAATCTCCCTGAAAACTACGCCCTTCACCGGGCCGGGGCGGTTCGGAGTTGTTATGTCTTTTGATTCCCTAGGCCTGAATCCCGATATCCTGCGCGCTGTCGCTGAGCAGGGCTACGTTGAGCCGACCCCTATCCAGCAGCAGGCGATCCCGGCGGTACTGCAGGGCCGTGACCTGATGGCCAGCGCCCAGACCGGCACCGGTAAAACGGCGGGCTTTACCCTGCCGCTGCTGCAGCGCCTGATCCAGAATGAGCCGCACGCAAAGGGCCGTCGTCCGGTGCGCGCGCTGATCCTGACCCCGACCCGTGAGCTGGCGGCGCAGGTGGGCGAGAACGTCCGCGATTACAGTAAATACCTGAATATTCGCTCGCTGGTGGTCTTTGGCGGCGTGAGCATCAACCCGCAGATGATGAAGCTGCGCGGCGGCGTCGACATCCTCGTCGCCACCCCGGGCCGTCTGCTGGATCTTGAACATCAGAACGCCGTCAGTCTTGATAAAGTTGAAATCCTCGTGCTGGACGAAGCGGACCGTATGCTGGATATGGGCTTTATCCATGACATCCGTCGCGTACTGGCCAAACTGCCGGCGCGTCGACAGAACCTGCTGTTCTCGGCGACCTTCTCCGACGAGATCAAGGGCCTGGCCGAGAAACTGCTGCACAACCCGCTGGAAGTGGAAGTGGCGCGTCGTAACACCGCGTCCGAGCAGATCACCCAGCACGTCCATTTCGTTGACAAGAACCGCAAGCGTGAACTGCTGTCGCAGCTTATCGGCGAAGGCAACTGGCAGCAGGTGCTGGTGTTTACCCGTACCAAGCATGGCGCCAACCACCTCGCGGAACAGCTCAACAAAGACGGCATCCGCAGCGCGGCGATCCATGGCAACAAGAGCCAGGGAGCGCGTACCCGCGCGCTGGCCGACTTTAAATCCGGCGGCATTCGCGTGCTGGTGGCGACCGATATCGCCGCCCGCGGTCTGGATATCGAAGAGCTGCCGCACGTGGTGAACTACGAGCTGCCGAACGTACCGGAAGATTACGTCCACCGTATCGGCCGTACCGGTCGCGCGGCGGCCACCGGCGAAGCCTTATCGCTGGTGTGCGTGGATGAGCATAAGCTGCTGCGCGATATCGAGCGCCTGCTGAAAAAAGAGATCCCGCGCATCGCGATTGCCGGCTATGAGCCGGATCCGTCCATTAAAGCCGAACCTATCCAGAACGGTCGCCAGCAGCGCGGCGGCGGTCGTGGGCAAGGTCAGGGACGCGGCGGCCAGGGTCAGGGACGCAGCGGACAGCCGCGCAGCCAGAATAATGCCCCGCGCCGTCAGGACGGCGAGGCGCCGAAAGCGCGCACTCAGGACGGCAAACCGCCGCGCCGCCGTCGCCCGCGTAAACCGGCTGGCGAATAACACGCTGATGTCCGGGCCGCGATAACGCGCCCCGGCTCAGGCCCGTCTGTCCGCTACGCGGCGGCGGGCCTTTTTCTTTCCATTACACTATTTGTCGAGCAGGCTTCCACACTCCGCAGAAAGCAATACCTCCGGGCGGGCAAAAATGGCACAATAGTGGCTGTTTATACAGTATTCAGGTTTTCTCATGGCTTTGACCGCTGCGCTGAAAGCGCAAATCGCCGCCTGGTATAAGGCGCTTCAGGAACAGATCCCGGACTTTATTCCGCGTCCCCCGCAGCGGCAGATGATCGCCGATGTGGCGAAAACCCTTGCCGGGGAAGAGGGCAGGCATCTGGCTATCGAAGCGCCGACCGGCGTCGGCAAAACGCTGTCATATCTGATCCCGGGCATCGCCATCGCCCGCGAGGAACAAAAAACGCTGGTGGTCAGCACCGCCAACGTCGCCCTGCAGGATCAAATCTACAGTAAGGACCTGCCGCTGCTGCGTAAAATCATTCCCTACCTGCGCTTCACCGCCGCCTTTGGCCGCGGACGCTACGTCTGTCCGCGCAACCTGACGGCGCTGGCCAGCACCGAGCCGTCGCAGCAGGATCTGCTGGCCTTTCTCGATGACGATCTCACCCCGAATAATCAGGCGGAGCAGAAGCTGTGCGCGACCCTGAAGCAGGATCTCGACAGCTACCGCTGGGACGGCCTGCGCGACCATACCGACAAAGCCATCGACGATGGGCTATGGAGCCGGCTGAGCACCGATAAGGCCAGCTGCCTGAACCGCAACTGCCACTACTATCGCGAGTGCCCGTTCTTTGTGGCGCGGCGGGAAATTCAGGAGGCGGAAGTGGTGGTGGCCAACCATGCGCTGGTGATGGCGGCGATGGAGAGCGAAGCGGTGCTGCCGGAGCCGAAAAACCTGCTGCTGGTCCTCGATGAAGGCCATCATCTGCCGGACGTCGCCCGCGACGCGCTGGAGATGAGCGCCGAGATCACCGCCCCCTGGTTTCGCCTGCAGCTGGATCTGTTCTGCAAGCTGGTGGCCACCTGCATGGAGCAGTTTCGTCCGAAAACCACGCCGCCGCTGGCCAATCCGGAGCGGCTCACCGCTCATTGCGAAGAGCTTTTCGAGCTGATTGCCTCGTTGAATAATATTCTCAATCTCTATATGCCCGCCGGTCAGGAAGCGGAGCATCGCTTCCCGATGGGCGAACTGCCGCAGGAGGTGATGGAGATCTGCCAGCGGCTGGCGAAGCTCACCGAGTTGCTGCGCGGCCTGGCGGAGCTGTTCCTGAACGATCTCAGCGAAAAGACCGGCAGCCATGACGTGGTGCGCCTGCATCGGGTGCTGCTGCAGATGAACCGCGCCCTTGGCATGTTTGAAAGCCAAAGCAAGCTGTGGCGCCTGGCGTCGCTGGCGCAGTCCTCAGGCGCGCCGGTAACCAAATGGGCGACGCGGGTGGTGCGCGATGGCCAGATCCACGTCTGGTTCCACTGCGTCGGGATCCGCGTCAGCGATCAGCTTGAACGGCTGCTGTGGCGCAGCGTGCCGCATATCGTGGTGACGTCAGCGACGCTGCGCTCGCTAAACAGCTTCTCGCGCCTGCAGGAGATGAGCGGTCTGAAGGAGAAAGCGGGGGACCGCTTCGTGGCGCTGGATTCGCCGTTCAACCACGTGGAGCAGGGGAAAATTATTATTCCTCAAATGCGTTATGAACCGCTGATGGATAACGAAGAGCAGCACATTGCCGAGATGGCGGCCTATTTTCGCCAGCAGGTGGAGAGCAAAAAACATCTCGGGATGCTGGTGCTGTTTGCCAGCGGGCGGGCGATGAACCGCTTCCTCGAGCATGTGACCGATCTGCGCCTGATGCTGTTGGTGCAGGGCGACCAGCCGCGCTACCGGCTGGTGGAGCTGCATCGCAAACGGGTGGAAAGCGGCGAGCGCAGCGTGCTGGTGGGTCTGCAGTCCTTTGCCGAAGGTCTCGATTTAAAAGGCGATCTGCTGAGCCAGGTGCATATCCATAAAATCGCTTTTCCGCCCATCGACAGCCCGGTAGTGATCACCGAAGGCGAATGGCTGAAAAGCCTCAATCGTTATCCCTTCGAGGTACAGAGTTTGCCCAGCGCCTCCTTTAATCTTATTCAGCAGGTGGGGCGTTTGATCCGTAGCCATAACTGCTGGGGAGAGGTGGTGATTTACGATAAGCGTCTGTTGACCAAAAACTACGGCGCGCGTCTACTGAACGCGTTACCTGTTTTTCCCATAGAGCAGCCGGGCGTTCCGGAGGTTATAGTAAAACGGAAAGCAAAACAGACAGCAAAACAGACAGCAAAACAGACGGGCCGCAAACGTCGCTGACGCCGGCGCGTGATGCACCAGGGGGAGCCATGGAGTACAGCAAAATTATAAAAGAGGTGGGTCGCGGTAAGAATCATGCCCGCGATCTCGATGAAGAGACCGCCCGTGCGCTCTACGCGCGGATGCTGAACAGCGAGGTGCCGGAGCTGGAGCTGGGGGGAATATTAATCGCCCTGCGCATTAAAGGCGAAGGCGAAGCGGAGATGAAAGGTTTTTACGCCGCGATGCAGCAGCATACGCTGCGCCTGACCCCGCCGGCCGGCAAGCCGATGCCGATCGTTATCCCCAGCTACAACGGCGCGCGCAAGCAGGCGAACCTCACGCCGCTGCTGGCGATGCTCCTGCACAAGCTGGGATTTCCGGTGGTGGTTCACGGCGTCAGTCACGATCCCACCCGGGTGCTGACCGAAACCATTTTTACCCTGCTGGACATTCCGGCCACCCTGCACGCCGGACAGGCTCAGGCGCAGCTGGAGGGCCATGAACCGGTGTATATCCCGGTGGGGACCTTCTGTCCGCCGCTGGAGAAACAGCTGGCGATGCGCTGGCGGATGGGCGTACGCAACAGCGCCCATACCCTGGCCAAGCTGGCCACGCCGTTTGGCGAAGGGGAGGCATTGCGTCTCTCCAGCGTGTCGCATCCGGAATATGTTCCCCGGGTGGCGAACTTCTTTCGCGAGACCGGTGGCCGCGCGCTGCTGATGCATGGTACCGAGGGCGAAGTGTACGCCAACCCGCAGCGCTGTCCGCAGATCAGCCTGATTGATGAGCAGGGCGTGCGGGTGCTGTACGAACGCCAGACTGAGATGGCAGCGGAGGCGGTGGTCCTGCCGACCTCGAAAGACCCTGAGGTCACCGCGCGCTGGATTGAACGCTGCGTCGCTGGCGTCGAACCGGTGCCCAACTCGTTGAAGATCCAGCTTGCCTGCTGCCTGCTGGCCTGCGGGGAAGTCACCTCGCTGGAGCAGGGCCTCAGCCGCGTCAACGACTGTTGGTGATCGGATCTGCAGGATAAAAAAAAGCCCGTCCGGTGGCTCGGACGGGCAAGGCAAGGGTATTAAAGGTCTTTTCAGGGTTAATTCAGTGGCTTACAGATGGGTGCAGCGATTATTTATAGATAACCGCAGTACCGCTCAGTTTGTTGTTGGTGTTAGCGGAAGTAATGCTGTAGCCGGTCGCGCCAGCGGCTTCGGCTTTAGCAGCCAGTTTTGCTTCCAGACCATCTAAAGTGGTTGCGCCTTGCGCAGACACCACGCCGATCTTATTCATGCTTTCAGCCTGAGCGGGGGTAACCGGTTCGGCGGCAAAGGCGCCGAAGGAAAGAGCGGTCAGAGCGATGGCAGCGGCAGCATATGTGATGTTTTTCATAGTTAATCTCTCGCAGGTTGTTCTGTTCAGGGGACGATGTTCCGTCGATGTGATAAGTATCACGCTTTTTTGCGGGAGATAAAATCGAAGGAAATTCACAGTCTTCATCGAATTTTTTGAATGATTAATAATTTACTGATTATTAATAAATTATTTCTCATTCTTTTCGTCACGAAGCGTAGCGTGGAAGACCGACGCGTTTAAGGGCACATATTGCGACTTTTTCCGCCAAAAAATGTGCGCGAAAAGATAATGCGAAAGGCTGTCATAAACGGTAAAGGAAAGTCAGCGTAGCTGGCTATCCTTGGAACCGCGACGATTATATCCTGAAAATGTATTGTTATGTAAATCTTTCTCCTGCTGGCACTTCACGCAGTATCTGACCCCTGGGATGGCCTGTCGACGGGCCTCCGGAATCGGCTCTCCGCATTCATCACAAAATTTGTTGCTTTCGCCGCGCGGAAGCTCGCGGCGGGCGCGAGCCACCGCATCGTCAATAGTGCTGTCGATCTGATCCTGTACGGCGCCGTCGCCTGCCCAACCTGATGCCATCGTCTGCCTCCTGTAAAAGGTTATTGATAAATTATAGCTGAACCGTACAGCCGGTTACCGCTGCTGGCGGCATTGATCCGCCAGGCTATCGCCCCCTGGCGGTGGGCCTTATCCGCGAGGGCGGCCGCCAGGTCGTCCAGGGTGCTGGCGCCGAAGGCGGAGACGGTGCCGACAGGGCGGAGCGGCCCGTTATAGGGCAGTACGGGTGGCGGTGGCAGGGGAGAGGCCGCGGTGGCATGAGCGGTGAGCGCCGCGGCGAACAGCAGCGAGACGAATTTCATCAGCATATCCTCATAAACCGCATGGGACATAGCTTAAGTGTAGGTCTTTCCAGACCGCGCGACAGGGAATGTTTAATGCAAAACAGTGCGTTTTGCATGCTACCGGCGCAGGGGAGCGCTACTCTGGCCGGTAGATTATTTAGCGGGCGTCAGGGCGGATCATGTCAAAGCGCAGGCTGTCATCAATACCGTAATAGGCGCTCGGGCCACCGGCGCGCAGGATCGGCTGGGCCCGGGCGGTTTGATAGATACCGTTGTCCAGCAGTGATTCATCGATATGCACGGCGACCACTTCACCGAGCACCAGCCACGTATCGACAGGGTTGCCGTCGGCGGTGGTGAGTTGAATACACTGCGACAGACGGCACTCAAAGTTTACCGGACTCTCCGCGACCCGGGGAGCGCTGACCAGGCGGCTGGCGGCGGCGGTGAGGCCGGCGCGCACGAATTCGTCCTCATGGTGCGGAATCGAGGCTGACGTTTCATTCATCGCCATGGCCAGCGGTCGCGTCGCCAGGTTCCAGACGAACTCCTTTGTTTCGACGATATTTCGCACGCTGTCTTTCCAGCCGCTACTGGCGAAACCAATGATTGGCGGCCGATAGTTAAAGCAGTTAAAAAAGCTGTATGGCGCCAGATTACGCTGGCCCTCGGCGTCCTGGGAGGCGATCCAGCCTATCGGGCGAGGCCCGATTATCGCGTTCAGCGGGTCATGCGGCAGGCCGTGGCCCTGCGAAGGTTGATAAAAGTACATGCTGCACCTGTCACGGATAATGGAGATATCCAGACTCCCTTATTTACCGCGCCGCCGTCAACGGGTATCTTACGCGGCTGTTCAAAGGAGATTGTCATGAAAGCCCAGAAACCGGGGTTACACCCGCGTAACCGCCACCATCAACGCTACGACCTGCCCGCGCTCTGCCAGGCCCATCCTGACCTGCAGGGCTACATTACGCTCAATCCGCTGGGTGAGCAGACCATTGATTTTGCCAATCCGCAGGCGGTGAAGGCGTTGAATAAAGCGCTGCTGGCGCATTTCTACGCGGTCAAACACTGGGACATTCCTGACGGCTTTCTCTGTCCGCCGGTGCCTGGGCGGGCCGACTATATTCATCATCTGGCGGATCTGCTGGCCGGGGATAGCGGCGAGGTGCCGAAGGATGCCACGATCCTTGATATTGGCACCGGCGCTAACCTCATCTATCCCCTGATCGGCGCTCACGAGTATGGCTGGCGCTTTACCGGCAGTGAAATCAACCCGCAGGCGTTCGCCAGCGCGCAGGCGATTATCAATGGCAACCCGGGCTTGACCCGGCAGATCCGCCTGCGCCGGCAAAAAGAGAGCCAGGCTATCTTTCACGGCGTGATCCATAAAACGAGACCTACGACGCCACGCTGTGTAATCCGCCGTTCCATGACTCCGCAGAGAGCGCCCGGGCGGGGGGCGAGCGCAAGCGCCGCAACCTCGGACTCGGCGCCGAAAGTGGCCTCAATTTTGGCGGTCAGCAGCAGGAGCTGTGGTGCGAAGGGGGCGAAGTAGCCTTTATCTCGCAGATGATCCGCGAAAGCCAGGCCTTCGCCCGCCAGGTGAAATGGTTTACCTCGCTGGTGTCGCGTGGCGATAATCTGCCGCCGCTCTACCGCCTGCTGACCGAGGTCGGCGCAGTGAAAGTGGTGAAAAAGGAGATGGCCCAGGGGCAAAAGCAAAGTCGCTTTATCGCCTGGAGCTTTATGGACGACGCCAAACGCCGTCGTCCATTCTAACGCTACTCGGCGGCCGGGCTGTCGGCGCCCGGCATCGGCAGCTGCTGCCAGGTCTGTACCGGCGCGCGAACCCCGGCGCGGTCGAAGTGCTTTTTCACCTGGGTGTCGAGGGCAAAACGCACCGTCCACTGCTTCAGCGGCAGGGTGGTGAAGCTGACGCGTAGCGTAAAGGCGGTATTGCTCAGCCCCACCAGCCCGGCGAACGACGGTTCGCCAATGATCAGACCGCGGATCTCCTCCTGGGCCAGCAGATCGTCCACCGCTGCCTTCAGCGCCTGGCTGGCTTTATCCAGATCCTCATGGCGGTCAACGTCATAGTTAGCCACAACCGAGCCAATGCCGCGCACGAAGTTGGCAAAGGTGGTGATCGAGGACCAGGGAATAATGTGATAGGCGCCGGTATCCTGACGTACCCCCACTGAGCGAATCGACATTCGTTCCACGGTGCCGGTCAAAGGACCGATGGTGACCAGGTCGCCGGTGTTCATCCCGTTCTCAAACTGGATAAATATGCCAGTGATAATGTCTTTGACCAGGGTTTGCGCACCAAACGAAATGGCCAGCCCTAACGCCCCGGCGCCCGCCAGCAGCGGCGCAATGTTTACCCCAATTTCCGAGAGCAGGATCATCACCGTGATGGTGCTGATCACCACCGCCAGCGCGTTGCGAAACAGCGTCAGCAGCGTCCGGGCCCGCGCGCTGGGCAGCGGACGGCCATGAATATCCGATGCCAGCCGGTTTTCAATCAGGCTGGCCAGAACCGTCCAGCCAATGGCGGAGAAGAAGAGGATCAGGGCGATGCGGATCAGCACATCCACCGTTTTTTGCCCGGCATCGTTATGCAGCCATTCCCGGAAGTCAAACAGGCCCCAGGCGCTCAACAGCAGCATAATGGCGACACAGACGGTGAGAATGCGCGCCGCCTTCAGCGAGGCGGAGATCCAGCCATTTAGACGCTTTTGCAGTTCAGGGTAGTTGCGCTGAGTGGCGGGCGACAGGGTGATGGTTTTGGCTATCCAGCGCGACAGGATGCCAGACACCAGCGCCGCGCCGCCGATAATCGCCAGGCTTTGCAGGGTGGCGCCCATCATGAATTTCAGGCTGTTGCCCGGGTCGAACAGCGAAAAGAAAAAAAGCACCACAAAGTAGGCGCAGGCCAGCCAGTGCCAGACCAGCGCGAAGGCGCGGATAAACAGGCTAAAGAAAGCGAGTGAGTGGTCGGCCAGGTGGATCAACCCTTGAGTAATCACCGCTTTGTTATGAAAAATCAGGTACAGCGCCCACAGCGTAATGCACAACATGATGACGACGTTAGCCAGCGCGCCAACCTGAACATTCACCTGATTGGAAATAATCGGCACCGCGACGATCAGACCGTAACCAATCAGGCTGCTGAGCGCGCTCAGGCGCAGGCTCCAGTATGACGCGGCCTCGTCGCTGAGGTTAAAGGGCCGCAGGGCAGGAATGCGCGGGCAGAAAATGAGCCGCAGAATAGCTTTAAAAAACTCGATCAGCGCGAAGGCGTTGAGGAAAAGGCTCTGCTGGAAGGCGATGGTAGGGTTATTCCCATTCAGGCGATCGCTTAGCAGCTGACCGACAAACAGGGTTAGCGCCAGCAGCAGCAGGTCGATGATAAACGCCCCGGCGATGGTCAGGGGCAGCTGGAGCCAGTTACCGCGATCGCGGTTTTTATGCCGTCCCCATTCGCCCATTTTGCGATACAGCGGCAGCGCCGCGAGGCGTACCAGCCACCAGAAGGCAAACACCAGCCCGGCCAGCAGTAAAAAATGCCAGGCCGCGCTGGTAAAGGTTTGCGGATTAAAGGGCTTATGCGGTGAGCCGGTGATATTGCGCCACAGCTGGGAAAAGCGTGATGAGAGCTGTTCGCCATATTCCCGGCTTATCTGGGTGACGTTCTCCAGTACCGTGGTCTCTTCTTTCACCGCCGGTGGCGTCAGCGTCGGGGTGCTGTCGGGCGGCGGCGTGGCGGCTGCTTTACGCAGCTGGTCAATGAGCTCCTGACGGGCGGAGTCGTTGGCCAGCACATCGGCCAGTGCGGCATAAGCCGCTCTTTTCTGTTCCACATCGGGTTCGCTGGCGCTGTTTTTATCAGTGTTAGGCGTCGGCACGCCGGGGAGGGTGGCGGCGGAAAGCGGGGCAGTAAACAGTGCAGCGAGCAAAAGCAGGATCCACGGCATGGGCACCTCCGTTGCAACGTAAACGGGTAAGTATAGAAGCCGCTGGCGGAAGGGGAGGGAAGAGGATTCTGGAAAAGCGGCTCTCATCGTGGGGGAGAGAGCCGTTGTGGGTCAGGCGACGTGTTGCAGGAATTCACGCAGGCGCGGGCTGGGCGGGTTCTTCACCAGCTCCTGGGGATTGCCGTCTTCAGCAATTCGTCCTTTGTCGATAAAGATTAGTCGCGAGGCCACTTTTTCGGCAAAGCCGATTTCGTGGGTCACAATCACCATCGTCATGCCCTCTTCCGCCAGGTCCTGCATCACCTTGAGCACTTCATGGCGCAGCTCCGGGTCGAGCGCGGAGGTCGGTTCATCAAACAGCATCATCTTCGGCTTCACCGCCAGCGCGCGGGCGATGGCCACACGCTGTTGCTGGCCGCCGGAGAGTTCGGACGGATAGTGATGCGCGCGCTCAGCCAGACCGACTTTCGCCAGCAGCTCTTTCGCCTGCTTCTCTGCCGCCTGCTTGCTGGCGCCGCGTACCCGCAGCGGGCCAAACATCACGTTTTCCAGCGCCGTGAGGTGCGGGAACAGATAAAACTGCTGGAAAACCATCCCGGCTTCCTGACGAATCAGACGTTCGTCCACCTTCGGGTCGTTGACCTTCAGACCATCGACAATCAGATCGCCGCTGGTGATCTCTTCCAGCTTATTGATGCAGCGCAGCATCGTTGATTTACCGGAACCGGAAGGGCCGATAATGACCACCACTTCACCCTGATTAATTTTCAGAGAGATATCGTGTAGCACCTGGGTCGGACCAAAGTGCTTGGAGACGTTTTTAAACTCAATCACAGGATTTTCATCCTTCTTTCAAGACGACGCAGAATAAAGCTCAGGACCAGGGTGATAATCAGGTAGATCACGGCTACGGCGCTCCAGATTTCCAGCGCGCGGAAGTTGCCCGCGATGATCTCCTGTCCCTGACGGGTCAGTTCGGCGACGCCGATGACGATGAACAGCGAGGTATCCTTGATGCTGATGATCCACTGGTTGCCCAGCGGCGGCAGCATGCGGCGCAGCGCCAGCGGCAGGATCACGTGGCGAATGGTTTCGCGACGCGACAGGCCAAGCGCCAGGCCCGCTTCGCGGAAGCCTTTATGTATGGAGAGCACCGCGCCGCGAGTGATTTCCGCGATATAGGCGCCCGAGTTTATCATGATGGTCACTACCGCCGCGGAGAAGGGGTCGATGCGCAGATCGCTAAAGGCCATCGGCAGCGCAAAGTAGATGAACATAACCTGCACCACAATCGGGGTGCCGCGAATGATTTCAATAAAGACCAGCGCGATGTGGTTGGCGATCCAGCCGCCGAAGCAGCGGGCGAAACCGGCCACCAGACCAATTATCAGACCGCCGGCCAGGCCGAGGACGGAAATCCACAGCGTCATTTTGGCGCCTTCCAGCAAAATCGGAATGGCAGGCCAGATGGCACTCCAGTCAAACTGCATAATACGTTCCTGTTACCGTGTCGAGAGCAGAGGAAAGCCTCCGCCAAAATACCGTCTCCCGCCGAGCCTGTGCCGGAAGACCGTTGTGGTGTCGCCGGACCTCGGTCCGGCGAAGTACGTTTTTATTATTTGGGTTCAGTGCCGAACCATTTTTTATAAATTTCGTTATAGGTACCATTGTCGCGCAGCGTTTTCAGCGCACCGTTCACTTTCTCACGCAGCTCGTCGCTGCCTTTCGGGAAGGCGATACCGTAGTTTTGCGCTTCCAGTGATTCGCCTACCGCTTTGAACTTACCGTTGCCCGCGGTTTTGATGAAGTACAGAATATTCGGCGTATCGTGCAGCACGGCATCCGCGCGACCGGTTCCCAGCTCCATATAGGCGTTATCGATGTTCGGGAACTGACGCAGATCTTTGGTTTTGATATTGGCTTTCGCGTAGTCAACGGAGCCGGTGCCGCTCTTCACCGCGACCACTTTACCGTTCAGATCTTTGACATCTTTGATGTCGTTATTATTAGCGTTGACCATCACCAGCAGGCCGCTTTTATAGTAGCCGTCGGAGAAGTCGATCGCTTTTTTACGCTCGTCGGTAATGGTGATCCCCGCCAGCGCCAGATCGATATTTTTGGTTTGCAGCGCCGGGATAATGCCGCTGAAGTCCATTGGCTTCAGGGTGTAGTCGAGCTTCAGCTCTTTGGCGATAGCCGCCCACAGGTCAACGTCAAAACCCACATACTTATCGCCTTGCTTAAATTCGAACGGGACGAACGCCGTATCGGTGGCGACAACCAGGGTCTTATTAGCGGCATGGGAAGAAACCGCAAAAGCCAGGGTCAGTGCAGCCAGTGAAACTTTAAATACAGACTTCATAGCATTTCCTTTTATATCCACGGGACGATCCCCTGCGAGAACGACTAGCCTAATGAAAAAATCGTGCCACTTTTACAAGCTGTTGTTTTTCAACAAACGAAGCGTAAGTCGTTGCACAAGAACGATCATTTCAGGCAGTGACTGCACCATGATGGGGCGTCATTTTGGTGCGTCATAAGGGTGCTGAATTACCAGCCCATTTTTAGCGCAAACCCTGATGGGAAAACAATCTCGACGTAACGATTGTGTGAGGTGATTATTACAATCTTTTTACTTTTGCGCGCATTTTCATCAATCTGGTGCCCTGAAACGGTGCAAGGCCAGTGGGGGATGAAAAGCAAAGGATGGAATATAGGGCAGGGAGAAACGCTGAGGCGCCGCCGACCGCGCTGGGCCGGCGGCAAAGCCTTACTCGATGTTGGCTTCAATGAACCACAGGAATTTATCCAGATCGCGGGAAGCCGCGGTGAAGATATCTGCAGTGTCTTCGTCTTTTGCTTCGTCGATCGCCTTACGCACATCGTTCGCCACTACCGCGTAGCGGTCAGCCAGGGCTTTCAGGTGATCCTGAACGTGATGGATGTCCAGTGGGTAGCTCTGCAGCGGGGTTTTGCTGTTAATGACCTGAGTGGTACCCAGGGCGACGCCGCCCAGCTGCACCGCGCGCTCGGCCATGGTGTCCAGATGTTCGGTCAGCGCGGTACGGAAGCCATCCAGCATTTCGTGCACGGCGATAAAGTTCGCACCGCGCATATTCCAGTGTGCCTGCTTGGTGATAAGTGACAGGTCAATGAACTGGATCACCTGGCGATTCAACAGCTCAATGGTCGCTTTCTTTTCGCTGTCAGCGACATCGTTGCGGGTATAGACCAGATTAGACGCTTTTGATTTAACCAGTTTTGCGGTACTCATCGTTTCATATCCTCTTGATATTGATGCTCATCACACTTCAGATCTGAATGATGTGGAGCGTTGTCCCAAATGACTTCGGAAATAAGTATAGCAAGGGTTTTCAAGAGTGAGGCATCGGCAGGCTATATCACTCCGATAGCGCAAAGTGGTTGGTTATTTTAAAAATATTTAAATATCAGGTATTTATATTTGGCTGAACGGCCCGGATTTCTCTCGGGCCGGCGCCGTAACAGAATGTTAATTGATATCGACCTGCTCGACTTTACTCTGCCGTTGCATAGTCAGCGTGGCGCCCATCGAGGCGATAATGATCGCGCCGAGCGCCAGGGTCTGGGAGAGCTTCAGCGTTTCACCGAGGAAGATCATACCGGAGAGGGCAGCTAACGCTGGCTCAAGGCTCATCAGCGTGCCGAAGGTGCGCGTCGGCAAGCGCGTCAGGGCCATCATCTCGAGGGAGTAGGGCAGCGCGGTGGAGAGAATCGCGATCCCCAAACCCAGCGGCAGCAGCGACCACTGCCACAGCGTATCGGTGGCCTGCGCCATGCCTAACGGCACAAACACCAGCGAGGCGATGAGCGACCCCATCGCTACCGTGGCTGGACCATGCTCTTCACCGGCACGCTGTCCGGTCAGAATATAGACCGCCCAGCACGCCCCGGCGCCGAGGGCGAACAGCGCGCCGGTTAAATCGACCTGCGCCACGTTCTGCCCCAGCGGCAGAAGATACCATAGTCCGAGGATCGCCAGCGCCACCCAGACAAAATCCAGCGGGCGGCGCGAACCAAACAGCGCCACCGCCAGCGGGCCGGTAAACTCCAGGGCCACCGCCACGCCGAGCGGAATGCGCTGCAGGGATAAATAAAAGAGATAGTTCATCGCCCCGAGCGCCAGGCCGTACAGTAGCAGCGGCACGCGCTGCGCCGGGGAGAAACGTAGCCGCCATGGCTTGAACACCACCACCAGAATCAGCGTTCCCAACGCCAGACGCAGGGCGGTGACGCCCGGGGCGCCGACCACCGGGAACAGCGATTTAGCAAGCGATGCGCCGCTTTGAATCGAGGTCATGGCGACTAAAATCACCAGTATCGGCAACCATGCCGCCGCTTTTCTGGATGGACCGGGCATCCTTTCTCCTGTCAGGTTTTGTCAAAAGGGGTAAAAGTTCCAGTGTACTGGAATTACCTGCCGGCGGTTGAGCTAATGTTGAAAAAAACAGGGGCAAAAACAGTACAATGGCGAAAACTGCTGAGAAATTCACCAGGCGGTTAGGATTAATCTGGATGCTTGCGAATTTCTTAATGAGCGTTAAGATGTAAGTTAACGCCAAAAATTGTTGTTTTCCATATTGTTACAGAAATATGGAAACTTTTGGTTACATGAAAAAGTATGTTAGACAATGTAAACTCCAAAGAGTTTCCCAAAAGTTTTTGATATATTTAAGGCTTAGGACTTATTAGAAACACATTTGAGGTGGTTATGAATAAAATTGCACGTCTTTCAGCACTGGCCGTTGTTCTGGCTGCATCCGTAGGTACCACTGCATTTGCTGCAACTTCTACCGTAACCGGCGGTTACGCGCAGAGCGACATGCAGGGTAAAGCGAACAAAGCTGGCGGTTTCAACCTGAAATACCGTTACGAGCAAGATAACAACCCGCTGGGCGTTATCGGTTCCTTCACCTACACCGAGAAGGATAACAACAGCAACGGTACTTACAACAAAGGTCAGTACTACGGCATCACCGCTGGTCCGGCTTACCGTCTGAACGACTGGGCAAGCATCTACGGCGTAGTGGGTGTTGGTTACGGTAAATTCCAGAACAACAACTACCCTCATAAATCCGATATGAGCGACTACGGTTTCTCCTACGGTGCTGGTCTGCAGTTCAACCCGATCGAAAACGTTGCTCTGGACTTCTCCTACGAGCAGTCTCGTATTCGTAACGTTGACGTCGGCACCTGGATTGCTGGCGTGGGTTACCGCTTCTAATCACTCCGGTGATATGAAAAATCCGCCTCTCGGGGCGGATTTTTTTTGCCTGCTGACGGCCGGCCCGGGCGACTGGCCGGGCCGGCGCGATTAATTGACTGTGAACTCATCGGTACCGAGGTGAGCGTAGTCCACCTTCTGCAGCTGGAAGTTGGTGATGTACACCGGACCGGCCTTTTGCTCAGAGATAAACCGATAGCGTGGGGTGATTTCCGCCGCCTGGATCCCGGTCCACTGGGAGAAGAAACTGAGGAAATCATTCGCCGAACGCTGCGCCTTAATCACTTTATGCGCTTTGTCATCGCTGGATAGCACCATAAACGGCACCTGGAAGTTCTGCTGGAACTTATCGTCATGCGCCAGATACTGCACCTCTTTGCCCCGCTCCTTGAACGCCAGACCATGATCGGAAAAATAGGTCAGGGAAAAAGTGTCACCGGAATTTTGCAACTGATGATAAAGCTTAGCCAGCAGCGAATCGGTCTGCGTCATGCTGTAGAGGTAGCATGAGGTCTCTTTCGACTGAACGAAAACCGTGTATTTGCCCTTGGTCCGATCGCAGGCCTGTGGGTGAGAGCCCATCAGGTGCAGGACAATCAGCTGCGGCTGGGTACGCTGGGTTGAGAGCACCTGCTCGGTCAGCTTCAGCAACTGCTCGTCCTGGGTGTTTTTATTGGCTTCGAAATCGCCGTTTTTCAGGAACTGTACTTCATCCGCCCGTTTGGCGATGCTGGCGATAGCGGTGTCGTACTCGCCAATTTGCCCCTGGTTGGAGAACCACCAGGTCTGGAAACCGGCGCGGTTGGCGAGGGTGACAAAGTTATCCTGATACTGTGGTTTGCCATCGACCACCCGGTTAAGCGTCAGGCCGAGCGATTTCTGCGTTGAGCCGCTGGCGGCGATGTAGTTGTTAAACAGATAACCGTTTACCGAGCTGGCAAACGGCGTGTTGTCCCAATGGCCACCGAAAGCGCCGAGGGCATCGCGGCGCGCGCTTTCACCGATCACCACCACATAGAGATGGTATTTTGGCTTTACCGCCAACACGTGCCAGCTGTCTTTCATGCCAGCCAGCTGCGCCATCCGGGCCTGTTCGTCCAGCACCTCGTTGTTATTCACCACCACGTCTTTGACAAAACGAAAGGCCGGATAACCGGTGTCAATCACCTTGAATACACCGCCCCAGGCAAGGTTTTGCACCGGCTGGAGAAAGAAGATCCCGATGCTGAACAACAGGCCCAGCGTATCCATTTTTCCCCAGCGTGATGGCTCAACGATCCTACGGCGAACCGCAATGACCCCGAGAGCGAAGATGAAGACCGCCAGCAGATAGTTGTACCACGGGAAGATGGTCAGGATTTCCGTAGACTCTTCCACGTTGGTGGCGTGCAGCGCCAGCAGAGTGTTGAAGTTGGGGGCACCGTAGGCCTGGCCAAAGGGATAGTACAGAGCCGCCAGCAGGGAATAGGCGCCGACCACCGCTTTCTGGACGCGCGGAAAGGCGCGCCACAGCAGATGTAACACACAGGTAAATGCCACGGTATAAAGCAGGCTAAATTCATAGCCCAGCGCCAGGTTAATTAACAGCGACTGTAAAAAGTAGAATCCCGTCCATGGGTTCAGTGCCAGTCGGCGGGCGACCAGCGTATCTTTCAGGGTGGTGACATTCATAGTAAACAATCAAAAAGAGGCCATGCGCATCCCCTGGCGTCAAGGGGTAAAACCTGCTGGACAGTGCGTGAAGAGGGTCTCTGCGAGCCGCGAATGTGGCAGGGCTGTGCAAAGATAGGGCTTGTAAATGGTAAGGTCAACCAGGCATAACAGATTGTTTTGCGAGAGCGCTTACAAAACTTGAAAAAAGGTCAGGGAAACGGGGGAACCGGTCATTTTACCGGCGGAAAATGACAGAAAAATGAAGCGGCGTACCGCGACGCCGCCTTAGGAATTGGGTTTGCCCTGCTGCGGTTTACCGTTGATCATCTCGCACAGCATACCGATCAGCATTAATCGTACTTTAAAGGGTGAATGGCTAAACACGTTTATGCACCTCTTGAATTCATTCATCTGCTCTCCTCCTGCCAGTTCGCTCCGTCATTCCCTGATGGATGTTTGCATTATATACAGATATAGCACAGGCTATATTTTATAGCTATGGCTAAAACGTTAATTTTTTGTGCTCTTGGCGCAATCCATTACAATGTGGATCTTTTTATACGATGCTTGACGCGTCACACGAATGAGGAAGCACAATGAACCGTCGCGCAGGTAAGCCAATAACAAAAAAAGTGACGCAGTTAGTGAATGTTGAAGAGCACGTGGAAGGGTTTCGCCAGGTGCGGGAAGCGCATCGCCGCGAGCTGATCGATGACTATGTGGAGCTGATCTCCGATCTGATCAACGAAGTGGGCGAGGCGCGCCAGGTGGATATGGCCGCGCGTCTTGGCGTTTCGCAACCTACGGTCGCTAAAATGCTCAAACGCCTGGCCAGCGTCGGTCTTATTGAACAGATCCCCTGGCGCGGGATCTTCTTAACCTCGGAAGGTGAGAAGCTAGCCCAGGAGAGCCGCGAGCGCCATCAAATCGTGGAGAACTTCCTGCTGGCGATCGGCGTCAGCCCGGAGATTGCCCGACGTGATGCGGAAGGGATGGAGCATCACGTGAGCGAAGAGACGCTGGCGATGTTCCTGAAATTTACCCAAACACAGGGATCTCAGGAAGCATGACTCTTCCCTTCGTCCAGTCGCTGCTGCGCGATCGTTTTCTCCATTTGCTGCTGATTATCGCCTGCGTGCTCAGCGCCATCGTGCCGTTTGTCCCGGCAAGCTGGCCGGCGGCCATTGACTGGCATACCATCGTCACGCTTAGCGGCCTGATGTTGTTGACTAAGGGGATCGAACTGAGCGGCTATTTTGACGTGCTGGGCCGAAAAATGGCCCGCCGCTTTGTGACTGAGCGCCAGCTGGCCATCTTTATGGTGCTGGCGGCGGCGCTGTTGTCTACCTTTCTTACCAACGACGTTGCGCTGTTTATTGTGGTGCCGTTGACGCTGACGCTAAAAAAATGGTGCGCCATCCCGGTGAACCGGCTGATTATTTTCGAAGCGTTGGCGGTGAACGCCGGTTCGCTGCTGACGCCGATCGGCAACCCGCAGAATATTTTGCTGTGGGGACGATCCGGCCTCTCTTTCTTCGGGTTTATCGGTCAGATGCTGCCTCTGGCAGCGGCGATGATGCTGACCCTGCTGGCGCTGTGCTGGTTCTGTTTTCCGGCGAAGCGGCTCAGTTACCAGAGCAGCGACAGGGCGCCGTCATGGCAACCCAAGCTCGTCTGGAGCTGTCTGGGACTGTATGTGGTGTTTCTGACGGCGCTGGAGATGAATCAGGCCCTGTGGGGGCTGGCGCTCGTGCTGCTGGGCTTCCTGGTGCTGGCCCGGGCGGTGATCGTCCATGTCGACTGGTCGCTGTTGCTGGTGTTTATGGTGATGTTTATTGACGTCCATCTGCTGACCCAGCTTCCGGCGCTGCACCAGGTGCTGAGCGGGGTGGGGACCCTCTCCGGCGGTGGACTGTGGCTTACTGCTATTGGCCTGTCGCAGGTGATCAGTAATGTGCCCTCGACTATTCTGTTGCTCAACTATGTCCCGCCGTCGATACTGCTCGCATGGGCGGTTAACGTGGGCGGCTTTGGCCTGCTGCCGGGCTCGCTGGCCAATATTATCGCCCTGCGTATGGCCAGCGATCGGCGCATCTGGTGGCGCTTCCATCTCTACTCCATTCCAATGCTGCTATGGGCGGCACTCAGCGGCTACTGGCTCTTCAAACTCAGCGCCTGATCTCAACATAATCGCGCCATCATTCACATCGATCGCCAGGATCGCCTTTCGGGGCGATCTTTTTTTGTCCGGCTCACAGAAACCGATCCCGGCCTTTGCTTACCTTTTCACTTTCCGGTATATGACTAGTCATTATGTTTAAATGGCTAGTCATATACCGAGGCGCAGCATGAAGAACAGACTACCGGCAGATTTTTTATGGGGAAATTCCGTCTCCAGCATGCAGACGGAGGGGGCGTGGAACGAGGGTGGCAAGGGGATGTCGGTGTATGATATCCGTCAACCGGCGGAGTTCGCCTCCGACTGGAAGGTGGCGACCGACTCTTATCATCGTTATCGGGAAGATTTCGATTTGATGCAGGATCTGGGCATGAACTGCTACCGTTTTCAGATCGCCTGGAGCCGGGTGTGCCCTGACGGAGATGGCGAATTCAATGAACAGGGGATCGCCTTCTACCATCAATTTATAGATGAACTGCTCGCCCGCGGCATTGAGCCGATGATCTGCCTGTACCACTTCGATATGCCGCTGTCGTTGGCGGAGCGCTACAACGGTTTTACCGACCGCCGGGTGATGGACGCTTTTATCCGCTACGGCCAGAAGATGATCGCCTGCTATGGCGACAAGGTGAAATACTGGCTCACCTTTAATGAGCAGAATCTGTACCATTCGCCGGAAGCGTTTCTGATTTCCGGCTATCTGCAGGGGGAGAAGACCCTGCGCGAACTGTATCTGATCCAGCATCATGTCATGATGGCGCACGTCCATCTGACTCACTATCTGCACCAGACGAAGCCGCAGTGTCAGATGGGCGGAATGCTGGCTCACGCTCTGGTCTATACGGCTACCTGCAAACCACGCGATATCCTCTGCGCCCAGCAGCTGGATGAGTTCTTAAACCAGAACCTGCTGCGCGCCTACGCGGGTGAGGGTTATAGCCCGGAGGTGATGCATTTTGTCGCCGCGGAAGGATTCGATGATATCTATCGTCCGGAGGATCTTGCCCTGATGGCGACGGTGAGGGTCGATTATCTGGCGTTCAGCTATTACGCCAGCCGCACATTGAACAGCGACGCGATCCCGCCGGGAACGGCGGTCAACAACTATATGCTGTTTGGCAACCAGGATAACCCGTTCCTGAAAGCGACGGAATGGAACTGGCAGATTGATCCGCTGGGCTTCCGGACGATCATCACTCGTTACTATAACGACTGGCGCCTGCCGGTGTTCCCGATTGAAAACGGCATCGGGGTGATTGAGTCCTGGGACGGCGAACATCCCATTGCCGACGATTACCGCATCGCTTACCATCGCGACCATATCAACGCCATGAAAGCGGCCATCTTTGAGGATGGGGCGCAGGTGATCGGCTATCTCGGCTGGGGATTAATCGATATCCTGAGCTCACAGGGCGATATGCGTAAGCGCTACGGCGTGGTGTACGTCAATCGCGAAAACCATGACCTCAAGGACCTGCGGCGGGTGCCGAAGAAGAGCTATGCATGGCTGAAGCAGGTGTTCCGCAGCAACGGCGAAGCGATGTAACGCTGCCCTGGCGGTCAGATGGTGTATCCAGCCCGCCAGCCACTCACTGAATGGATAAGGACCGGGAAATGACGGCGAAGTATCTGCAAATCGCGCGGGAAATAAAAAAACGCATCATCAGCCAGCAGTATCCGGCTAGCGCGCCGCTACCCGACCAGTTTGCGCTGGCGGCGGAGTTCAGCACCAGCCGGATGACCATCCAGCAGGCGATGCGCCAGTTAATCGTCGAAGGGCTGATCTATACCCGAAAAGGGCAGGGCACCTTTGTGCGGAAAAATTTCCTTCAGCTGTCGCAGTGGGAGCTGCCCGGCAGCGACTATTTCGGCGCCACCAAAACCTGGGAGCATCTTGGCGAGGTGCAAAGCGAAGTGGTGCGTTTTGCGGTGCGCTTTCCCAGCGACAAGGAGCAAAGTTCGCTGCTTATCGACGCCGATGCCCCGGTGTATGACTTTGTTCGCCTGCGGCTGCTCAACGGCGAGCCGGTATCGCTGGATCTGACGGTCATGCCGGTGGGGCTGGTGCCGGGGTTAACCAAAAGCCATCTGGAAGGTTCCGTGTTTCGCTATGTGCAGGAGACGCTGGGGCTGAAGCTGATGGGATCTTACCGCGTGGTGCGGGCGATGAAGCCCGGGGAACTGGATAAACAGCATCTTCACTGCGAACCGACCGATCCGGTGCTGGAGGTGGAGCAGGTTATCTATCTGGAGGATGGCACGCCGCTGGAGTACGCCCACTGCCATTATCGCTACGATCACGGCGGGATTATTCTGGTGAATAACGGCTAGGCCGGGGCTCCTGCTGGCGGCTGCGCATAGCGGGGTTACGGCGTGGTAGGGTTTGGTAGCCCGGGCGAGCGTTAGCCGCCTCGAGGGAAAATGCCGATAAAAAAACGGCGGGCATCAGGCCCGCCGTTTTTCTTGTCAGCACAACTTAGTTCAGACGCACCGGCATACCGGAGCGGTTCTGGATAGCCTGCTCAACCACGTTCTGATCGACATCAGACTGGCTGGTAACTGCCTGTACCGGCTGAGTCAGGGTGATCGGCACGATCTCGCCGCCCTGGAACTGCGCTTCGGTGGTCGACAGCGGGTTGTGCACCTCGATGTAACGGCTGCCGTCCGGCTCGGTGGTCGCTTTTACCGGCTCATCGATAAACTGTACGCGGGTGCCGACCGGCACGTTCTCAAACAGGAATTTGATGTCATCGTTACGCAGACGCACGCAGCCGTGGCTCACGCGCAGGCCGATACCGAAGTTAGCGTTGGTGCCGTGGATGGCGTACAGACGGCCGATATACAGCGCGTACAGCCCCATCGGGTTATCCGGACCGGCCGGTACGACGGCTGGCAGCGGGTTGCCGGCGGCGGCGTATTCAGCATGCATTTTGGCGGTCGGTGTCCAGGTCGGGCCGGCCTTCTTGCGTTCGACTTTGGTGGTCCAGTTGATCGGCGTATCTTTACCTAACTGGCCGATGCCGATCGGCAGAACGATCACGGTATTGGTGCCTTTCGGGTAGTAGTACAGACGCATTTCCGCGCTGTTGATAATGATCCCTTCATGCACGGTATCCGGCAGAATCAGCTGCTGAGGGATGTTCAGGACGCTACCGCCCTTCGGCAGGTAAGTATCCACCCCCGGGTTGGCTTCCAGCATGTTGGAAAGCCCCATCTGATATTTCGCCGCGAAGTATTCCAGCGGCTGTTTGTTATCATCCGGAATGGTAATGACCTGATTCTGACCAACCAAACGGCTGCCATCGGTTGGCAAAGGATAGGTGACAGCAGACGCTGTATTGCAAAAGCCTACGATGGCGAAGGCTGCCGCTAAGAGTGTAGATAATTTCATAGTCTTTAATGTCGTGTGCGAAATCAACGCCACACAGGCCTTGTTAATGATTGAGACAGTAGATGGGAGCGCATTATATGTGCATTCCGCTGAACAGGTAAATCAGATGTGTACGAAATCACATTTTTTTCCCTGTCGCCTCGGCTGCCGCGGTCCGGCAGGCGGCCGAAGCATCGCTCGCCGCGCGGGTAACGGGCGGTTACTCTTCCAGCAGCCGGGCCTGCAGCGCGGCGCGAACCGGCGCGGTAAGCTGGTACTCTGCCGCCAGCCAGGCGTCGACGGTGCCATAGCGCTGGTGAATAGCCGACAGCGCGGCGGCGAGATAGGACTCTTTTACCGTCAGAATATCCGCCAGGCTTTGGCGCCCTTGGGCAGTGAGGTCGTTGCCGAGCAGCTCCAACATCCAGGCCTCCACCTGCGTCAGCATGCCGTGGGTAAGGAGATACTCCTCCATCACCGTTTCGCTGTCGCAGCCGACGGCGAACAGCGTTAACGCGCAGCCGACGCCGGTGCGATCTTTGCCGACCGCGCAGTGTTGCAGTAAAGCGCCTTCAAAAGGCGTGGTCAGCCAGGCGGCGAGCTGGCGATAGGCCGGGTTGTTAAACGGCAGCTGGCGGTAGAGTTGCAGCATAAACTGCTCGCCGTTCAGCGCGTTAAGGGTGGCGGCATTCAGCTCGGTGACCTTCGCATTTACCTCGCTCACCGGCGGATTGGCCGGCGCGTTAAGATAATGGGTAAGCGGGCTAAGCTTGTCCGGAGTACGGGCTACCTCTCCGGGGTCGCGATAGTCGAGCACCCGGCTGAGCGGCAAAGTATCGAGGTGGTTGAGATCCTCCGCCGTTAACCGGTTTAGCGCGCCGGATCGCAATAGCTTGCCGCTGCGGACGCGGCGTCCATCGGCGGCAAGCTGGCCGCCCAGGTCGCGAAAATTGATGCCGCCCTGCAGGGATAAAAAGCCGGGTGTCGCGATAGGCTGCTGGTCATGGGACTCCTTATAAATACGTACAGAATAACCGTTTGAGCGCGGGTTTCCGGCTCGTCTGACAAAGACCTTAGCACAAGCGCCGCGGTGGAATTTACCGCAGGCCGTGAAAAGTGTGTCATTTGCTGGCATAATGTCTGCTGTATCACACCCCTCATACTCTTTTTTCAGGATATCCCCGTGCTAGTATCCAGCAACGTTACCATGCAGTTTGGCAGCAAGCCGCTGTTCGAAAATATCTCCGTTAAATTTGGCGGCGGCAACCGTTATGGTCTGATCGGCGCCAACGGCAGCGGTAAATCGACCTTTATGAAGATCCTCGGCGGCGATCTCGAACCGACGCTGGGCAACGTTTCTCTCGACCCGAACGAGCGCATCGGTAAGCTGCGTCAGGATCAGTTCGCCTTTGAAGCGTTCACCGTGCTGGATACGGTCATCATGGGCCACGGCGAGCTGTGGGAAGTGAAGCAGGAGCGCGATCGTATCTACGCCCTCGCTGAGATGAGCGAAGAAGATGGCTACAAAGTGGCCGACCTGGAAGTCAAATATGGCGAAATGGACGGCTACTCGGCGGAAGCGCGCGCCGGCGAACTGCTGCTCGGCGTCGGCATTCCGGTTGAACAGCATTATGGCCCGATGAGCGAAGTCGCGCCGGGCTGGAAGCTGCGCGTCCTGCTGGCGCAGGCGCTGTTTTCCAATCCGGATATCCTGCTGCTCGATGAACCGACCAACAACCTGGACATCGACACCATTCGCTGGCTGGAGCAGACGCTGAACGATCGCGACAGCACCATGATTATCATTTCGCACGACCGTCACTTCCTGAACATGGTCTGCACCCACATGGCGGATCTGGACTACGGCGAGCTGCGCGTGTATCCGGGCAACTACGACGAATACATGACCGCGGCCACCCAGGCGCGTGAGCGTCTGCTGGCGGACAACGCCAAGAAAAAAGCGCAGATTGCGGACCTGCAGTCCTTCGTTAGCCGCTTCAGCGCCAACGCCTCTAAATCGCGTCAGGCCACCTCGCGCGCGCGCCAGATTGACAAAATCAAGCTGGAAGAGGTTAAAGCCTCCAGCCGTCAGAACCCATTTATCCGCTTCGAGCAGGATAAGAAACTGTTCCGTAACGCGCTGGAAGTGGAAGCCCTTACCAAAGGCTTTGATGAAGGTCCGCTGTTCAAAAACGTCAACCTGCTGCTGGAAGTGGGCGAAAAGATCGCCATTCTGGGCGCCAACGGCGTGGGTAAATCCACCATGCTGAAAACCCTGGTAGGCGAACTGCAGCCGGACAACGGCAGCGTGAAATGGTCTGAAAACGCGCAAATCGGCTACTACGCGCAGGACCATGAGTACGAGTTCGAAAACGACCTGACGGTCTTCGAATGGATGAGCCAGTGGAAGCAGGAAGGCGACGACGAGCAGGCAGTACGCAGCATCCTCGGCCGTCTGCTGTTTAGCCAGGACGATATCAAAAAGCCGGCGAAGGTGCTTTCCGGTGGCGAGAAAGGGCGCATGCTGTTCGGTAAGCTGATGATGCAGAAGCCAAACATCCTGGTGATGGACGAACCGACCAACCACCTGGATATGGAGTCGATTGAATCGCTGAACATGGCGCTGGAGATGTATCAGGGCACCCTGATCTTTGTCTCCCACGACCGTGAGTTTGTCAGCTCGCTGGCGACCCGCGTCCTGGAGATCACTCCGGACCGCGTGATCGACTTCAGCGGCAACTACGAAGACTACCTGCGCAGCAAAGGTATCGAGTAATCCCTGTCCGTTACCCGGGTAGCGGCTACGCCTTACCCGGGCGACACGCGGTGCCGTTTTTTTGTCTGGTGGCGGCTAACGCCTTACCCGACCTACGGTTCTTGCGACCTGCCTTTAATGTCTTCACCGCGCTGGCTGAAACTGCCGGTGTTGGTGGCCTCAAAATCGCTGAGACGTTCCCGGAAGGCCGGGGCAGCCCGCATGGATGCGGCCTGAGGGCCGTGTTTTGCACGGACGCTGCCTCGGCCCGACCCGAAGCCTGCAGGGATAAGTCGAAGGTACCACGAAGTGGCGATTTTGGCGGCCAGAGCCCGGGGTACAGGGGCGGCGGCGACTGGCCGCCCCCTGTACGCTCCCTGCGCCATGAGAGACATAACGCAGAAGAAATATCGGGAGCGCAATCTGCTCTGAAATAATAAAAAAGAACTGTTTTTCCCGGACCAAAACCGTTGCAAACCGAGAACAGTAACCAAGGTCCGTACGGCCTGCTTTTAATTTATTTACCATGCTGGCTGAAACTACCGGCCTATGGTCAGAACCTCCACTCCGTTCCTTCAACGCCATTCACCAGCAGCTTACGCTTTTCTCCTACCGGTAATGACAGCTTCAGCGCTTTCCACGCCGGGCGATAGTTGCCGCGGGCGTTGATATCCAGGTTTATGCTGCTGGCGCTGCAGGTCATTTCCCACTCCAGCCAGAGCGCATCCCCCTGTTTATAGCCCCAGCTTTCGCCGTCGTCTTCAAACAGCAGACCGCGGGTTGAGCCGGTACCTTTCAGCGGGAACAGCTGCAGTTCGCGACGATCGTCTTTTTGCGCATCGACATGGCTGATACGTTCACTAAGCGGCAGACCGGCGCCGGCGCGGACCAACAGCGGCAGTTTTTCCAGCGGCGCGTCCAGCGTCACCCACTGGCCGCCGGCGAACCACTGATGGCTGTAGAAATCGTACCAACCGGCCTGATTATCCGGCAGCCATACTTCACGCTGGCGGGCGCCCGGCTCGACCACGCTGGCCACCAGCAGGTCGCGGCCCAGCAGGAAGTCATCGCATTCGGCGAAGGTCTGCGCATCGTGCTGGTGATCGAGGAAGGTCGGGCGCAGCATCGGCTCATCATCAGCATGCGCCTGCCATAGCAGAGTGTACAGATAGGGCAACAGGCGGTAGCGCAGCTCAATGGCTGAGCGGATCGCCGGGGTGATTTCCGGGTACATCCATGCTTCGTTTACCGTCTGGTCGTCATTCCACGAGTGAATGGTAAAGCGCGGATGCATGACGCCATTTTGTACCCAGCGCACAAACAGTTCCGGCTCGGGTTTATCGCCGGAGAAACCGCCGACGTCGTGGCCGACGTTAAACAGCCCGGAAAGGCTCATCCCCAGGCCCATGCGGATGTTATAGCGCAGCGTATCCCAGTTGGTGCGGTTGTCGCCGCTCCAGGTCTGTACGTAGCGCTGCATCCCGGCGCAGCCGGAGCGGGAGATCAGATATGGGCGCTTTTGCGGCGCAAAGCGCTGCTGGGCTTCCAGCGAGGCGCGCATCATCAACAGCGGCATCACCGGGCGAATATGTTTGATGGCGATTTCACGGCCAAAGCCGTAGCAGCGGGCTTCGCCGTCCCATACTTCGTATTCGTTATTATCGTTCCAGGTCGAATCGATGCCCATCTCCAGTAGCTGGGTGGTCACGCCTTCCTGCCACCAGGCCACGGTTTGCGGATTGGTGAAATCGAGATGCGACCCTTCATCATCCCAGAAGCTGGAACGCTCCGGAGCGTCAGTTTGCGAATCGCGAATGAAGAGACCGCGCTCCGCCACCTCGCCGTAGCGCGGGTGATCCTGCAGCAGGCACGGTTTGATATTGGCGGCCAGCTTCAGCCCGGCATCGTGAAACGACTGGCTCATCACTTTGGGCTGCGGCACCTTGTCGTAGTTCCAGTTAAAGACGTAGCGCTTGCCGTTGATTGAGGTATAGCCGGAAGAGAGCTGGAACGAATCGCAGGGGATCGCGTGCTGCTCGCACAGGCGGATAAAGTTCATCAGCTGATTTTGCGCATCCGGCGCGTCGGTATAGTGCATGGTGGAGCCGCTGTAGCCGAGGCTCCATTTGGGTCCAAACAGCGTTTTACCGGTCAGGCGAACGAAGGCTTTGGTCACATCCAGCACCTGCTTACCGGTAAACAGGTAATAATCGATGTCGCCGGCTTCCGCCTGCCAGCGGCGATAGGCGGTGTGGTAGTTGTCGATCTCGTTCCCCAGATCCAGCCAGCAGCTGCTCAGGTTGTCATAGAACAGGCCGTAGCTGATATCGCTGCGCTGGGTGATGGTGAACGGAATATGTTTATACAGCGGGTCAGTGCTGACGGCGTTGTAGCCCATGGCATCGAGGTTACGCATCTCGTAGCGTTTACCGGTGCGCTGCAGGTCGCCGGCCTTTTCGCCCAGGCCGTAGAAACGCTCGTCTTTGCGGCGGCTCAGATAATGGGCGACGCCGTCGCCGTGGGCATTCGCCAGGTAGGCGCTGGTCGGACGGTCATTGGCAAGCGGCTGCCATTCGCCGGCCTCGTCGCGATAGCTCCACTCCAGCCACAGCGGCTGGTGAACGGTGACGCGCAGCTGGCGGGTGGCGATAGTCAGCGTATCGCCCTCCTGGGCCAGCTGCCAGGCCGGGAGACTAAAACCGCTGAGGTCATCCCGGGCGCGGCCTTCCCACGGCACATCCTGCTGCGGAGCGATGCTCCAGGTGCGATCCAGCGCCAGCTGGCCCTGGCGTTTTAGCAGGACGCGGAACAAATTCTCTTCCAGTACGTACAGGCACAGGGTGTGCTGGCCATCGACCGTCAGTTCAACGTGATGCTCCAGCTGTTGATGCAAACTCCAGTGTTTCAGCGTCTTCATATCTTACATCCACTCTCAGGCGCGCTTGGCGCGACGTTCAGCAATAAATGCCACCAGGAAAACGGCGCCAATCAGGTCAAAGAAACCCATGGCGATGAATAGCGGGTTGAAGCCGATTTTGTCGGCGGTCACCCCGATTAATAACGAGAACAAGAAGCTGGCGATCCACGCTGCGGAGCCGCGCATACCGTTGACCGTCGCCATTTGTCCCTTGTCGAAAGACTCCACCACCAGCGCGCTGAGCATGCAGGAGATGATCTGATGGCCGAAGCCGCCAATGGAGATCAGGATGATGGTGATATAGGGATCGCGGGTGATGGCGACGAGGGCCAGGGAGAGCATCAGGAACGCGCCGGTTACCGAGCTGGCGATCACCGAGTTCACTCGCGTACAGCCGAACCAGCGAACATACAGGCGGGTGAGGTAGCCGCTGACCACGCTGCCGAGATCGGCGGCGAGAAACGGCAGCCAGGCGAACATGGCGATCTGCTTCAAATCCATGCCGTGCTCTTTCGCCAGGTACAGCGGCACCCAGAAACTCAGCACCGCCCAGGCGGGCTCGGCCATAAAGGCGGGAATGGCGATCCCGTAGAAACGTTTATTTTTCGAGACGGTTTTGAGCGCGGTAAAGAAGGGCTGTTTTACCGGCGGGGCTTCGTTATCCTGTTTGATGTACTCCAGCTCGCTTTTGCTGAGATTGGGGTGCTTTTCCGGGGTCTGATAGAAGGCCCACCATAGTACTACCCACAGTAGCGCCAGCGCGCCGGTAAACATAAACGCCCCTTGCCAGCCGAAGGAGGCGTGGGCGAAGTAGATGATCGGCGGGGCCAGCATCGCGCCGATGGAGAACCCAACGCCAGCCCAGCCGGCGGCGATTGGCCGTTCAGATTTCGGAAACCATTCGCCGATGGTTTTGGCGTTGGCCGGAGTAGCGGCCGCCTCGGCCCCACCCATAAAGAAGCGCAACATAGCCAGGTGCAGCCAGCTACCGGCCCCGGCGTGGGCGATACAGGCCAGCGCCCAAAGGGTGGCGCAGATCATAAAGCCAAGCTTCAGGCCGATGACGTCGATAAGCCAGCCGCACAGCGGCTGGAAAATCGTGTAAGCCAGCTGAAACGCGCCGACGATCCACGAGTATTGTTCGGTAGTAATGCCGAGGGTCGCTTTCAGTTCCGGCGCGATAATTCCCAGCGAGTTGCGTGTGATGTAGTTGACGGTAACGCCAAGTAAAAACAGGACCAGCACCCACCAGCGCAGGTTTTTCACTACCCGGCGCGTTTTGCTGACAGCGATATCATTGTTGAGGCCTTGACTCATAGCACACTCCACAAGACGTTTGTAGGGGGAAAGTGACGGTCTCTTTCCCTGAGTGGTCACGTAGATTTATTAACTATTTGAATAGTCTATTTTTAATCTCAACATCATTGGTATAACTAGTATGGGAGATGTTGGACCAATTCAGGCTAGGGCAGAAAAATCGTCTGGCAAAGCGCTATTTATGCAAGTTTTTTCATGAAATGAGCGAGATCGCATATTTGACAGCGGAATTTGCTTGTAACGTGTGCTTTGGCGATTATGAAAATTCTTTCATTTTTCAATCGGAGCTGGATCACAAAATGGATAAAAAGCTGCGCGTCGCCGAAATTGCCGCCCGCACCGGGCTATCGCCCAGCACCGTTTCACGCGTCCTGGCCGGGAAAGCGAATACCAGCGACAAGGCGCGCCGGGCGGTGCTGGACTGCGCCCGCGAGCTGGGTGTCATGCAGGGGTTGGCCGCCGGGCGTCTGCTGCTCAATCATCTGCTGGTGTTTGCCCCGCAGCGCGCATTCGATGAGCGATCGGATATCTTCTACTACCGGGTGATCCAGAGCATCAATAACGCGCTGGCGGCGCATGAAGTGCGCCTGCGCTACTGCGCGCTGGATGAGAACGACAGCGACGCCAACCTGTTTCTTGCCCGCATGAATGAACCTGAGACCCAGGCCGCGGTGCTGCTGGGGATCGACGATCCGCATATTCATGGCCTGGCGGCGGATCTGGGCAAACCCTGCGTATTGATCAACTGTCGGGATGAAGGGATGCGGCTGCCGTCCATCGCTCCCGATCATCGGCTGATCGGCCAGTGCGCAGCCCGCTATCTGTTTGATATGGGGCATCGGGCGGTGATGAACGTGATGTGCCTGCGCCGCTATACCATGGAGCTGCGGCTGGGGGGGATTCAGGAGGCGTGGCGCGCGCGTAATCTGCGCTTTACCGCCAGCCGGGATCTTATCAGCGTCGCCAACTTTAGCGCCAGAGAGACGGAAGAGCAGGTGGGCGCCTGGCTTGACGGCTTACAGGGCAGGCCGTTGCCCACCGCCTTCCTGGTGGGCGGCGATTTTATGGCCGCCGGCACCGTCAGCGCATTGCAAAAGCGTGGCCTGCGGGTGCCGCAGGATGTCTCGGTGATGAGCATTGACGGATTTAATCTGGCGGCGATTCAGGAGGTGCCGCTGACCGCGGTGCATGTGCCGCGGGATGAACTGGGCAGCGAGGCGGTGCATCTCCTGCAGCAGCGCCTGCTGCGCCCGGAGGCGCCGCACGGCTCGCTACTGCTGCATGGCACGCTGGTGGTACGCGATTCGGTACGGCGGATCCGGCCGGGCAAAGGCCATACCGCCGTCGAGCCGCAGGGGCTGTATGACGATTAGACCGGCATACCCAGCGCCCGTTTGCCGTGGATATTCAGATCCTCCAGGGTGAAGCGCCCCTGCCAGCTGGCTTCATAGTCCTCGCGCGGGAAATCCCCCGGCGAGGCGCCTTTTTCCAGGGCGATTTTTACTTTCTGCGCGTAGGCGAGGTTCTTCTCGCACATCGGCGCGGCCGGAATGTACATCACATTTCCCCAGCCCTGCTGATTTTCCACCGGCGCCACCGAGTGAATGATGTCGCAGTGCCACCAGACGGAGTCCCCGGCATTCAGCGCTGGAATCGAGCTTAACGCTTTAATTAAGAGCGGGTGCCACTGCTCAGAGATCGGCAGCACTCTGCCCGGCGCAACGCCGCACAGCTCATCTTCCGGCACATCGTCGAGCAGGGGGCGCAGCAGCACATAAGCCATCGCCTCCGGGATCGGCACCACGTGCAGCAGCCCCTGACCCGGGATCATGTCCGACAGCGCGGTCCAGCCCTGGAAGGTGCGGAACACCGAGCATTTGGTGGTGTTGTCGACGGTATACTCTTCCACTTCGGTACGGTGCGCGGCGTCCCACGGGTCGTAGGCGTCGATATTGCCATTAAAAACGTTGGCGAAAACCTGCTGATAGGCGGGAAGCAGCCAGCGCTCCAGCGCGCCGGAATCGGTATGCGCCCCCAGCCCCTTCGAAGTGGTTCCCGGCGGGCGGCGGCGGATGCGGTCGGGATAGATCACGCTGACGTCCGGATCGAACCAGCGTTTGCCATTCTGTTCAAAACGCCACAGGCGGTTGAGGAAAGATTGCACTGCCGCCATTTCATCGCTCTGCCGCGCCTGCATTTGCGAGGGCGACCAGTAGATCGGGTAGATCTCCGGGCGCGAAGCCTCCAGCGAACCGAAGAAGCTGTCGCCAGGCCCTTTGTAAACATCGTCGAAATGGTTGCGATCCAGATATTCCAGCATCGCGGTATCCCACGCCAGCGCCTGTTCGCGTGGGAAGTGGCCTTTAATCACCGCGCAGCCACGGCGCTTAATGGCCGCGCGCTGCTCATCGCTCACTGTTCCTTCGGCGATATCGCGGAACGGAATGGTTGGCCAGACCTCCTGGCCTGCGGCTTTCAGTGTCTCAATCTCCTGCAACCGCTCGCTGATGCGCGCTGAGAGCTTATCGAACACCGCCTGGACGTCGCCAATTTGCGCCCGCAGGGCCTGTTTCATCTGGCGAATCGCCGCTTTGTGATCGGCGGGAAGTGTTTCGTGGGTCGGGAGAGCAGCCATAATAACCTCGCTGTATCTTTCATTCGAAAGTATGAAATATTACAAACGTTAATTTAAGTTAAAATGGAGTTAATGCAAGTTTAAAATCTTGCTGCGGCGCACAAAATGGAAAACCGGGGCGCGATGCCCCGGCGAAGGGTCAGGCGTTGAAGGGCGGGGTGTTATCGAGGACGGCCTGGATAACGTTCAGCGCGCCGTCATGGTTATTATCGTCGGTAGCGTAGCCGGCGATGGCCTTGATGCTGTCGGCAGCGTTACCCATGGCGAAAGCGTATTTCACCAGCTTCAGCATTTCGGCGTCGTTGCCGCTGTCGCCGATGGCGACGCATTGCTGCGGCGAAAGATCCCAGCGCTTGAGCAAACGGCTGATGCCGTTGGCTTTATGCAGGCCAGGGATAATCAAATCGACAAAGCCAAAGCCGCTGGTGACCGGCTTCATGATGCCGTCGAGCGACACGTGCAGTTTATCAATCAGCTGTGGGATCTCGCTGTCCGGCAGGTTGAGAGAGAATTTAAACAGCGTATCGTCGATGGCGTGATAGTCGCTCACCCGCTGTAGGCGATGGTAGTGCTTCGACATCAGCTCAACAAAGGCGTCCGGAGCTTTATCGCTGACGTAGGCGCTCTGCAGGCCGCAGGCGACAAAGTTGAGCTGCGGATCTTTGAGCAATTCGCCAATCACCACTTGTGATTCGTGGCGGGTCAGTTCGCCGTGGAACAGCTGCTTGCCATGTTCATAAACCAGAGCGCCGTTTTCTGCGACGAATGAAATCTGCTCGCGAATTTCCGGGAAAAATGAGATCAGCTGATAGTACTGGTTGCCGCTGGCGACAACAAATTCCATACCTTGCTGCCTGAGCTGCGCAAACTGGGCGAGGAAACGCGGGCGGTCGTACTGCTTGGCGTCATTGAGAAAAGTTCCGTCCATATCGGTGACGATAACTTTAACGGTCATAAGAGAGTGCTCCTGGCTTAACTTCGACCAGTAACATTCTAATTACAATGTGATGGGGAGCACAAATTTATTTCGAATGAAAGTTCAGGCATTCAGAAAATGCCGGAAGGGCATGTCTTTTCCGGCCTGCAGAACAGGATTGGCCCGCTAAGCATAGCGCCAGCGGGCACGAAGGATTACAGCGTATGTTCGGTACGGGCGATAATATCGTCCTGGGTATCCGGCGACAGGGCGGTGAAGAACGCCGAGTATCCAGCGACGCGGACCACTAAATCGCGGTACTGGTCAGGATGTTTCTTGGCTTCCAGCAGCGTGTCGCGCGACACGATGTTGTACTGGATATGCCAGCCTTTGTGCACCTCGAAGAAAGTGCGCAGCAGCACCATCAGCTTCTGCTTATCGGACTCGTTCTCCAGCGTTGACGGATTCAGCTTCTGATTAAGCAGCACGCCGCCGAGGATCGCCCCGGTCGGCAGCTTGCCCACCGAACTGATAACCGCCGTCGGCCCCAGATGGTCGGTACCGGAGGCCGGGCTGGCCCCCTCCGCCAGCGGGGTATGCGCTTTACGGCCATCCGGCGTCGCCATGGTCTGCGCGCCGAACGGGACGTTAGCGGAAATAGAGGAGGTGCCAGCGTAATAATTGCCGCCAATCGGGCCGCGGCCATAGCGCGGATTGTGATACTGCTTCAGCTCGTCGATATAGGTCTGGTAGGCCCGCGCCAGCAACTCGTCGACGCTGTCATCATCGTTACCATACTTCGGCGCGCCGTTGATCAACCGCTGGCGCAGCTGCTCGTGGGTCAGACCGTCGAAATCTTCCGCCAGCGCCTTCGCCAGCTCCTGCTGGCCGATGGCGCCCTGATCGAAGACCAGTTTTTTCACCGCCGCGAGGCTGTTGCCGAGGTTGGCGATACCCACCTGCAGGCCGGAAACCCAGTCATACTTCGCGCCGCCCTGCTTAATGCTTTTCGCCCGTTCGATGCAGTCATCGACCAGCGCCGAGCAGAGAATATCGTGGACGTTATCTTCCAGCATGGTATCGACCACGTACTCAATCTCGATGGATTTACGGGTGTAGTAACGAATCTGGCGGTCCCAGTCGGCCAGCACCTGATCGAAGTTAGCGAAGTTGCCTTTCGACAGGGCGTGCTCCTGCGGCAGGAACACCTGACCGCTGGTGGCATCGCGGCCGCCTTCCAGCGTCGCCAGCATCACCCGCGCGAAGTTAATAAAGCTCATGCCGGTGCAGCGGTAGCCCCACTTACCGCCGACCGCGGTTTCGATACAGCCGATAGCCGCGTAATCGTAGGCGTCCTGCGGCTCAATGCCCAGCTTAATGAATTCCGGGATGACGATTTCATCGTTGTTAAACGCCGGCATGCCGAAACCGCAGCGGATCACCTGGACGCAGGCGTCGAGGAAGTCGTTGCTCATCCCGGCGTGGTAGCGCACGCTGAGGTTCGGCTGGGTAGAACGCAGGCGACCACAGGATTCCAGGATCGCATACGACAGCGGGTTGACCGCGTCCTGCGGCTTACCATCCACCAGATTCTGGCCGCCGATGGTGACGTTCTGGTATAGCGGGCTGCCGGCAGAGGCTTTGGAGTGTGAGCCGGAACGGATCTTATTGACCTCCAGCAGCTTCAGCCAGCAGCTGTGCAGCAGCTCAATGGCCTGTTCGCGATCCAGCGACTGTTGCAACTCAACGTCGCGGCGGTAGTACGGGTAGAGGTACTGGTCCATACGGCCGAAGGATACCGAATGGCCATTGGATTCAATCTGCAGGATAAGCTGAATGAAGTAGCACAGCTGCAGCGCCTGCCAGAAGGTTTTCGGCGGCTCATGGGCGATGACGTCGCAGTTTTCGGCAATCGTCAGCAGTTCGTGGCGGCGTGATTCGCGGGATTCTGCTGTCGCCATCTCGCGCGCCAGCGCGGCGAAGCGTTTGCTGTGATCGCTGACCGCTTCCAGCACGATATCAATCGCTTTCAGGAACTGCTCGCCATGCAGGTCTTCTAGTACCGTCAAATTGATACGCGAGCGGCGTTCGGCGACTTTCGCACGCATCCCGTCGAGCCCTTTCTCCAGCAGCAGGGGGTAGTTGACCGCGAGGTGAGCATCCCCGGAGGTCATATTGCCTTCCGCCTTAATAATGCCGGTGGCGAGCAGCGCCTTTTGCTCATCGGTGAACATACCGTAGCAGCGGTCTTGTACGGTCTGGCCGCGCCACCATGGGCACACTTCATGCAATACGCGTTTATTCTCCTCGCTGACCGAGAAGCCGGCGCCGGGGCGGTCGGCGAGATCGTCGATCTCTTTCTCAATCCAGCTGACGGTGTATTCCGGGAAAATAGGCGCGGCGCGCACTTCGCTGGCCTGGTTACCGACGATCAGCTCATCGTGCTTGATCCAGATGGTGCGCTCCGCCAGGTGGTGAGCCAGCGCCAGCGCGCGGCGCACCGGGATCGGTTTATCGAGATGCCGCTGATACATCTCCGTATAGTGGCGGGCGCGCTCGGTACAGACCGGCGGCTTGACGATATGCACCAGCGCCATTTTATGGGCCTGGATACGGGCGCTGAGGGTGTTGAGCTTCAGGGTAGTCATAGGGTTATCCTCGTAATATCGCCGTTAGCCCCTTGCTTTGCGCATAATCCTGCGCGAAGGCGAGCAGCTCAGGAGCATCCAGCGGTTTGTCCGGTGCGGTGTAGGGCTGACTGAGTAACTGGTATTTGTTCATTCCCAGCGTGTGGTACGGCAGGTAATGGATCTCGCTGACCTGCAGGCGGTCGGCGGCAAAATCGGTGATCGCGGCAATGTCGGCTTCGCTGGCGTTGAATCCCTGGATCAACGGCACGCGAATAATCATTTTTTTCCCCGCCAGCGCCAGACGCTGCAGGTTATCCAGCACCCGGCGGGCGCTGCCGTCGGTCCACTGCTGAAAAACGGCCTCGTCAACGTGCTTCAGATCGGCGAGAAACAGGTCGACAAAGGGTAAAGACGGTTCAATGTATTTCCACGGCACGTGCAGGCAGGTTTCCACGGCGGTGTGAATGCCTGCCTGATGACTGGCTTCGAACAGCGCTTGCGCCAGCGTTGGGTTCATAAAGGGTTCGCCGCCGGAAAGAGTGACGCCGCCGCCGCTGCGATCGTAGAATGGTTTATCACGCAGCACCGTCGCCATGATCTCCTCGACGCTCTTCTCCTCGCCGCACACCGTGAGCGCGGTGGTGGGGCAGCAGTCGCGCAGCGCGGCGATATGGCTGTCGTTAACGTTTTGCCGGTGAATGATCAGGCCATCGAGGGTGCGGGTGATAACCGCCGGCGCCGCCTGCTGGCACAGCTCGCAGCCGGCCAGGCACAGCCGCGAGTCATACAGCAGATCTTCGCTACGGGCGCGGCTCTCCGGGTTCTGGCACCAGCGGCAGCCCAGCGAGCAGCCTTTCAGGAAGACGACGGTGCGGATCCCTGGGCCGTCATGGGTGGAATAGCGCTGGATGTTGAAGATCATGGCTTATCCTCTTGTTTGCGTATGAACATAAAAACACTTTCGAATGAAAGTTATGTTGACGCAAATCAACAAGCGGGATGGGGATAAGTCAGAGAGGAGAAAATAACGAGAGCGGTCACAAAACCACCGGCGACTCTCGTCGCCGGTGTGAGGGTCAGTGCGAGCCGCATACCTCGCACTGCGGGTGACGCATCAGCCTCATTTCGCGAAACTGGCAGGTCATGGCATCGTAGATGACGATTTTTCCGCTGGCAGGGGTGCCGTAGCCGCTCAGCAGCTTAATCGCCTCCATCGCCTGCAGCGAACCGATGGTGCCCACCAGCGGGGCCATTACCCCGGCTTCGACGCAGGTGAGGGCATTTTCGCCGAACAGACGGCTCAGGCAGCGGTAGCAGGGTTCGCCATCCTGATAGGTAAAGACGCTGATTTGCCCCTCCATACGGATCGCCGCTCCGGAGACCAGTGGGGTTTTGTGCTGAAAGCAGCCGACGTTAAGCTGGTTGCGAATGTCGACGTTGTCGGTGCAGTCGAGCACCAGATCGTGATCGGCAATCTGCGCCGCCAGCGCGGTCTCATCCAGCAAGGCATTGAGCGGGACCAGACGGACGTGCGGGTTAATGCGCGCCAGCGCCTCGCGGGCGGAATCCACCTTCGGCTGGCCGAGGGTGGCGTCGCTGTGCAGCGTCTGGCGCTGCAGGTTGGAGAGCGAGACAGTGTCGAAATCGAGCAGGGTGAGCTGCCCGACCCCGGCGGCGGCCAGATACTGCGCGGCGGCGCAGCCGAGCCCGCCGAGGCCGACCACCAGCACGCGAGCGGCTTTTAACCGCTCCTGGCCGTCAAAATCAAAACCGCGCAAGACGATCTGCCGGTTATAGCGCAGCATCTCTTCATCGCTCAGCTCAACGGTCATTACAGCCCCCCAAACAGGTGACTGAAGGGTTCGACCTCGACCCATTCGCCTGCTTCAACATGGCCGCGCTCACGCTCCAGCACGATAAAGCAGTTGCCGAGGCTGAAGGAGCTGAAAATGTGCGAGCCCTGATGGCCGGTGGTGTTCACCACCAGTTCGCCGTCCGGGTTACGCTGCAGAATACCGCGCTGAAAATCGAGGCGGCCAGGCGACTTTTTCAGGCGCGTGGCGGCGCGGACCCGCAGGCGGGGCGCCTGAAGCGGGCCGTGCTTGCCCGAGAGTTTCGCCAGCAGGGGTTGCACCAGCTGACAGAAGGTGACGGTGGCGGACACCGGGTTACCCGGCAGGCCGCAGAACCAGCTGCTGCTGAGCTTGCCGAAGGCGAAGGGTTTCCCCGGCTTAATCGCCAGCTTCCAGAAGCCGATCTCCCCCAGCTCTTCGAGGATAGTTTTGGTGTAATCGGCTTCACCCACCGAGACGCCGCCTGAGCTAATGACCACATCGGCCTGCTGGTCGGCGGCGATAAAGGCGTCGCGCAGCTTCGCCGGGTCGTCAGGAATAATGCCCAGGTTAATGACCTCGTAGCCCAACTGCTGCAGCATCAGGTGCACTGCCAGGCGGTTGGTATCGTAAATCTGGCCGTCGCCGAGCGGTTGACCCGGCAGCTGCAGCTCATCGCCGGTTGAGAAGACCGCGACGCGTACCTTGCGCACCACCTCGACCTCGGCAATGCCCAGCGAGGCCAGCACCGGCAGCTCGGCCACCGTCAGGGGTGTCCCCGCCGGGAAGACCACCGCGCCTTGGGCAATATCTTCTCCGCGGCGGCGAATATGCTGCCCGGCTTTTACCGGCGCGATAAAGCGCACACCGGCCTCGGTCTGTTCGGTCTCTTCCTGCATCACCAGCGCATCGCAGCCTTCCGGCACCGGCGCGCCGGTCATGATGCGGATACAGGTGCCCGACGGCCAGGCGTCGTTGAACGGCTGGCCGGCGAAGGCCTTACCGGCGACCGGCAGCGCGGCGCCGTCGCGAAGGTCGTTCAGCCGGACGGCATAGCCATCCATCGCCGCGTTATCAAAGCCGGGCACGTCCAGCGGGGAGACGATGTCATGGGCGGTCACACGCGAGAAGGCCTGCAACAGCGGTACAGTTTCCGTCGCGTTCAGCGGCGTAATACGATCGAGCATCTGGGCGAGGGCTGTGTCGAGCGGCATCAGTCCGGCGGTAAAATCCATGGGTCACTCCTGCGGGCAAAACAGCGAAAACGCCTATTATGGCAGAAAAGCGGCGCGGGCTGTATGCCACCTGGGTACGAGGCTTTACATCGCCCGCCGCTCTTTCTATATTCAAAAATTGTATAAGACATTCAGCAATATAATGATATCAATACCCTTATTCATGACGTGACCGGCGCCGCGCCGCGGTACGACAGGGCAGGGGCGATCCACTTCATCGTTAAGGACTGGCGAAATGGGCAAGGCGGTTATAGCAATTCACGGCGGCGCAGGGGCGATTTCTCGCGCGCAAATGACGCCGGAGCGGGAGCGAGAGTATGTGGCGGCGCTGTCGACTATCGTCGAAAGCGGGCAGAAAATGTTGGCCGCGGGCGCCAGCGCGCTGGATGCCGTGACCGAGGCCGTTCGGCTGCTGGAGGAGTGTCCGTTGTTCAACGCCGGAATGGGCGCGGTATTTACCCGCGATCAAACCCACGAGCTGGACGCCTGCGTAATGGACGGCTACAGCCTGCAGGCGGGCGCGGTAGCCGGGGTCAAACATTTGCGTAATCCGGTGCTGGCGGCGCGTCTGGTGCTGGAGAAGAGTCCGCACGTATTACTGATCGGCGAGGGGGCGGAAAATTTTGCCATCTCCCACGGGATGGCGCGCGTGTATAACGATCTCTTTTCCACTCCTGAAAGGCTGCTGCAGCTGCAGGAGGCGAAAGCGGGCGGGGAGATTATCCTCGACCACCACGCCGCTCCCCTCGACGAACGCCAGAAAATGGGCACCGTCGGCGCGGTGGCGCTCGATCTGGCCGGCAATCTGGCGGCGGCGACCTCCACCGGCGGCATGACCAACAAACTGCCCGGACGCGTCGGCGACAGCCCGCTGCCGGGCGCGGGGTGTTATGCCAATAATGCCAGCGTGGCGGTCTCCTGTACCGGCACCGGCGAAGTCTTTATGCGCACCCTGGCGGCCTACGATATCGCCGCCCTGATGGAGTATGGGCAGCTTAGTCTCTATTCCGCCTGCGAGCGGGTGGTGATGGAGAAACTGCCGGCTCTCGGCGGCAGCGGCGGGCTGATAGCCGTCGATCGCGAAGGCAACGTCGTTTTACCGTTTAACAGTGAAGGCATGTACCGCGCCTGGTGCTATGCCGGCGATACGCCGACCATTGGCATTTATCGCGAATAGAACAAGGGAGAGGGCGAGTGTCGCAAACTCACGAAACCGATACCTGCGAAGTGCTGGTGGTGCGCAACCTGAACGTGGCGTTCCGCCAGCAGGATGCGCCGGAGGTGCAGGCCGTGCGTCAGCTTTCCTTCAGCCTGCGCCGCGGCGAGACGCTGGCGATAGTGGGTGAGTCCGGTTCGGGAAAATCGGTGACCGCGCTGGCGCTGATGCGTCTGCTAGACGCGGCCAGCAGCGAGGTGAACAGCGAGGGGCTGTGGTTGCGGCGGCGTAACCGGCAGGTGATCGCGCTCAATGAGCAAACGGACGCTGAGATGCGCCGGGTGCGCGGCGCGGATCTGGCCATGATTTTTCAGGAGCCGATGACCTCGCTGAATCCGGTTTTTACCATCGGCGAGCAGATTGCCGAATCCCTGCGCCTGCACCAGGGGCTGGGGCGCGAAGAGGCGCTGCGCGCGGCGAAAAAGATGCTCGATCAGGTGCGTATTCCTCAGGCGGAAGAGATGCTCTCGCGCTATCCGCACCAGCTCTCCGGCGGCATGCGCCAGAGGGTGATGATCGCCATGGCGCTCTCCTGTCGGCCGGCGGTGTTGATAGCCGATGAGCCAACCACGGCGCTGGATGTCACCATCCAGGCGCAAATTCTGCAACTCATTGCCGTTCTGCAAAAGGAGATGGCGATGGGGGTGATCTTTATCACCCACGATATGGGCGTCGTGGCCGATATCGCCGATCGGGTGCTGGTGATGTATCGCGGTGAGGCGGTAGAGACCGGCAGCGTTGAGGAGATCTTTCGTTCGCCGCAGCACCCGTATACGCAGTCGCTGCTGGCGGCGGTCCCGCGGCTGGGGGAGATGCGTGGCCAGGATCTGCCGCGCCGTTTTCCGCTGCCGGGCCAGCCGCTGGCGGAGAGCGAAACGCCCGATACGGTAGTCGCCGGCGAGCCGATCCTGCAGGTGCGTGACCTGGTGGCCCGTTTTCCGGTGCGCGGCGGGCTGCTCAATCGCGTGACGCGCGAAGTGCATGCGGTGGAGAAGGTCAGTTTTGATCTCTGGCCGGGAGAGACCCTGTCGCTGGTGGGCGAGTCCGGCTGCGGCAAGTCGACCACCGGCCGGGCGCTGCTGAGGCTGGTAGAGACCCAGGGAGGCACCATTACCTTCGACGGTCAGCGGATCGATACCCTCGCCGGCGGCAAGCTGCAGGCTCTGCGGCGCAATATTCAGTTTATTTTTCAGGATCCTTACGCCTCGCTTGATCCGCGTCAGACGGTCGGCGATTCGATTATGGAGCCGCTGCGGGTGCATGGCCTGCTGCGTGGGGAAGCAGCGCGTGAGCGGGTCGCCTGGCTGCTGAAGCGCGTGGGGTTGCAGCCGGAGCATGCCTGGCGCTATCCCCATGCCTTTTCCGGCGGCCAGCGGCAGCGGATCTGCATTGCCCGCGCGCTGGCGCTGAATCCGAAGGTGGTGATAGCCGACGAGTCGGTGTCGGCCCTGGATGTCTCCATTCGGGCGCAGATTATCAATCTGATGCTCGACCTGCAGCGCGAGATGGGCATCGCGTTTCTGTTTATTTCCCATGATATGGCGGTGGTGGAGCGCATCAGCCACCGCGTGGCGGTGATGTATCGCGGTCGCATTGTCGAAATAGGCCCGCGCCGCGCGGTGTTTGAAAACCCGCAGCACCCCTATACCCGTAAGCTCATGGCCGCCGTACCGGTGGCCGACCCGGGCCACCGTCATCCGCAGCGGGTCCTGCTGTCTGATGACGTCCCGGGCAATATTTATAAGCGGGGCGAGGAGATCGCCAGCGTGCCGTTGCAGCAGGTCGGGCCGGGCCACTTCGTCGCCCGCGAATCCGCCGATGTGCTGGGCAGAACATAACAACACATAACGCATCTTTTCAGGAGAACACGATGACACAACCTGTTTCACGCAAATGGTGGCTGGCGCTGAGTATCGCGGCGGCCCTGGCGAGCGCTCCCGCCTTTGCCGCCAAAGATGTGGTGGTGGCGGTCGGGTCTAACTTCACGACCCTCGACCCCTATGATGCCAACGATACCCTGTCGCAGGCGGTGGCGAAGTCCTTTTATCAAGGCCTGTTCGGCCTTGATAAAGAGATGAAGCTGCAAAACGTTCTTGCTGAGAGCTATACCGTGTCACCGGACGGCCTGGTGTACACCATTAAGCTCCACAGCGGGGTGAAATTCCAGGATGGCACTGACTTTAACGCCGAGGCGGTAAAGGCTAACCTCGATCGCGCGAGTAACCCGGATAACCATCTCAAGCGCTATAACCTATATAAAAATATCGCCAGCACCGAGGCGGTCGATCCGACTACGGTCAAAATTACCCTGAAGCAGCCCTTCTCGGCGTTTATTAACATTCTCGCCCATCCGGCGACAGCGATGATTTCGCCGGCGGCGCTGAAAAAATATGGTAAGGATATCGGCTTCCACCCGGTGGGCACCGGGCCTTATAAGCTCGACACCTGGAACCAGACGGATTTTGTGAAGGTCAGCAAGTTCGATGGGTACTGGCAGCCGGGGCTGCCAAAGCTGGATTCTATCACCTGGCGTCCGGTGGTGGATAACAATACCCGGGCGGCGATGCTGCAGACCGGCGAGGCGCAGTTCGCCTTCCCGATCCCTTACGAACAGGCGCCGCTGCTGGCGAAAAACAGCAAACTGGAGCTGGTGGCCAGCCCGTCGATCATGCAGCGCTACATCAGCATGAACGTGACGCAGAAGCCGTTCGATAATCCGAAGGTACGGGAAGCCATCAACTATGCGATTAACCGCCAGGCGCTGGTGAAGGTAGCGTTCGCCGGCTACGCCACCCCGGCGACCGGAGTGGTGCCGCCGTCGATCGCCTATGCCCAGACCTACACCGCCTGGCCATACGATCCGGCGAAAGCGCGCCAGCTGCTGAAAGAGGCGGGCTACCCTAACGGTTTCAGCACCACGCTGTGGTCATCACATAATCACAGCACCGCGCAGAAAGTACTGCAGTTCACCCAGCAGCAGCTGGCGCAGGTGGGGATTAAGGCGCAGGTGACGGCGATGGACGCTGGTCAGCGGGCGGCGGAAGTGGAAGGTAAAGGGCAGAAAGAGAGCGGGGTACGGATGTTCTATACCGGCTGGTCCGCCTCCACCGGTGAAGCCGACTGGGCGCTGTCGCCGCTGTTCGCCTCGCAAAACTGGCCGCCGACGCTGTTTAATACCGCGTTTTACAGCAACCCGCAGGTGGATAACGCGCTGAGCGAGGCGCTGAAAACCACCGATCCGCAACAGAAAACCAAACTCTATAAAGAGGCGCAGGATATTATCTGGAAAGAGTCGCCGTGGGTGCCGCTGGTGGTCGAGAAACTGGTCTCCGCCCACAGCAAGAACCTCACCGGTTTCTATATCCAGCCGGATACCGGCTTTAGCTTCGAACAGGCGGACCTGACGCCGTGATCATGTTCATCTTCATGCGTCCTCTCTCCCGGAATGGGAGGGAGCGATGCTGAATTATGTGATTAAGCGCCTGCTGGGCCTGATCCCTACTCTGCTTATCGTCGCGGTGCTGGTGTTTCTGTTCGTCCATATGCTGCCCGGTGACCCGGCGCGGCTGATTGCCGGACCTGAGGCCGATGCCCAGGTGGTGGCGATGGTGCGCCAGCAGCTGGGGCTTGACCAGCCGCTGCATGTCCAGTTCTGGCACTACATCACCAACGTGCTGCGCGGCGATTTTGGCATTTCCATGGCCTCGCGGCGTCCCGTTGCCAGTGAGATAGCCAGTCGCTTTATGCCCACGCTGTGGCTGACGCTGGCCAGCATGAGCTGGGCGGTACTGTTCGGGATGGCGGCGGGGATTGCGGCCGCGGTGTGGCGCAATCGCTGGCCCGACCGTCTGGGAATGGCGCTGGCGGTGAGCGGCATTTCGTTTCCGGCTTTTGCCCTTGGTATGCTGCTGATGCAGGTGTTTTCGGTTGAGCTGGGCTGGCTGCCGACGGTGGGGGCCGACAGCTGGCGGCACTATATTTTGCCGTCGTTGACCCTTGGCGCGGCGGTGGCGGCGGTCATGGCGCGCTTTACCCGCGCGTCATTCGTCGATGTGCTGCATGAAGACTATATGCGTACCGCCCGGGCGAAGGGGGTGAGCGAAACGAGGGTGGTGCTCAAGCATGGTCTGCGCAATGCGATGATCCCGGTGGTGACCATGATGGGGCTGCAGTTCGGCTTTCTGCTCGGCGGGTCGATCGTTGTGGAGAAGGTGTTTAACTGGCCGGGGCTTGGGCGCTTGCTGGTCGATTCGGTGGAGATGCGCGATTATCCGGTGATTCAGGCGGAAGTGCTGCTCTTTTCGCTGGAGTTTATTCTTATCAATTTAGTGGTGGATGTGCTGTACGCGGCCATAAACCCGGCTATCAGGTATAAGTAAGGTGCGATTGCTTAACTGGAGAAGGCAGGCGGCGCTGAACGCCATGCCGGGCATCAGACCCGGCGAGATCCATACCCCCTGGCATGAGTTCTGGCGGCGCTTTCGTCGCCAGCCGGTGGCGATGGGCGCTGGTATTTTCGTGCTGTTGCTGATTGCGGTAGCCATCGTTGCCCCATGGATAGCGCCGTACGATGCGGAAAATTATTTCGACTACGACCGTCTGAACGAGGGACCTTCGCTGGTGCACTGGTTCGGAGTCGACTCCCTGGGACGGGATATTTTCAGCCGGGTGCTGGTCGGGGCGCAGATCTCGCTGGCCGCCGGGGTACTGGCGGTGCTGATTGGCGCGGCCATCGGCACGGTGCTTGGGCTGCTGGCTGGCTACTATGAGGGCTGGTGGGACCGGCTCATTATGCGACTTTGCGACGTGTTGTTCGCCTTTCCGGGGATCCTGCTGGCGATCGCGGTGGTCGCCGTCATGGGCAGCGGGATGGCCAACGTGATCATCGCCGTGGCGATCTTCTCGATCCCGGCGTTTGCTCGTCTGGTGCGCGGCAATACGCTGGTTCTGAAGCAGCAGACCTTTATTGAATCGGCGCGCAGCATCGGCGCCAGCGACGCCACCATTCTGTTCAACCATATTCTGCCGGGGACGGTGTCATCGATCGTGGTTTATTTCACCATGCGCATTGGGGTATCGATTATTTCGGCGGCCAGTCTGTCGTTTCTCGGCCTCGGCGCGCAGCCGCCCACCCCGGAGTGGGGCGCGATGCTCAACGAAGCGCGGGCGGATATGGTGATGTCTCCGCACGTGGCGCTCTTTCCGGCGGTGGCGATTTTCGTGACCGTGCTGGCGTTTAATCTGCTGGGAGATGGCCTGCGCGATGCGCTGGATCCGAAGTTAAAGGGGTAGGATGAGGGAAAGCTCCGCCGGGAGTCCTTTATGTTATCTGCGGCTTCAGCGTAGTTTGCGCTCCCGGTTAATCGTCTGCGTTATGTCTCTTATGGCGCAGGGAGCGCACAGGGGGCGGCCAGTCGCCGCCGCCCCCTGTACCCCCGGGCTCCGGCCAGCAACATCGCCACTGCGTGGTGCCTTCGACTTATCCCTGCAGGCTTCGGGTTGGGCCGAAGCAGCGTCCCTGCAAAACACGGCCCTCAGCCCGCATCCATGCGGCCTGCCCCTGCCTTTCGGGAACGTCTCAGCGATGTTGAGGCCGCCAGCACCGGCAGTTTCAGCAACAATGGTGAATAAATTAACGGCAGGCCGCACGAACTGTAGGCCGGGTAAGACGTTAGCCGCCACCCGGCAATATGAAGGCATGATGACTGATAAATTACCCGGCGGCGCTGCGCTTGCGCGGGCCTGGGGGGATGAGCCTACGGGAGGACCCCGTAGGCCGTGGAATGCGCTAAGCCGCTATCCGGGAAGCTGGACTAGACCCGGGTACCCCACAGGTCGTATTCGTCGGCGTGCTCGACTTTCACCCGCACCACGTCGCCCGGCTTAACGCGGGTTTCGCCGTTCAGGTACACCGCGCCGTCGATTTCCGGAGCGTCGGCCATGCTGCGGCCAATGGCGCCTTCTTCATCAACTTCATCTACCAGCACCAGGATTTCGCGCCCCACTTTCTCCTGCAGACGCTCGGCAGAGATCTGCTGCTGCAGCTGCATAAAGCGGTTCCAGCGCTCTTCTTTCACCTCTTCCGGCACCTGGTCCGCCAGCTCGTTGGCGGTAGCGCCTTCAACCGGGCTGTACTTGAAGCAGCCGACGCGGTCGAGACGCGCCTCTTTCAGGAAGTCGAGCAGCATCTGGAAATCTTCTTCCGTTTCGCCCGGGAAGCCCACAATAAAAGTGGAGCGCAGGGTCAGATCCGGGCAAATTTCACGCCACTGCTTAATGCGCGCCAGCTGACGGTCCGCAGAACCTGGACGCTTCATCAGCTTCAGAATACGCGGGCTGGCGTGCTGCAGCGGAATATCGAGGTACGGCAGAATCTTGCCTTCCGCCATCAGCGGGATCACATCGTCAACGTGCGGGTACGGATAGACATAGTGCAGGCGCACCCAGATGCCGAGCTTCGCCAGCTCTTCGCACAGACTGACCATGCTGGTCTTCACCGGCATACCGTTGTGGAAGCCGGTGCGGTGCTTGACGTCGACGCCGTAGGCGGAGGTGTCCTGCGAAATCACCAGCAGCTCTTTCACGCCGGCGTCAGCGAGGCGTTTGGCTTCGGCCAGCACTTCGCCAATCGGACGGCTCACCAGATCGCCACGCATGGACGGGATGATGCAGAAGGTGCAGCGATGGTTGCAGCCTTCAGAGATTTTTAAGTAGGCGTAGTGGCGCGGCGTCAGCTTAACCCCCTGTTCCGGCACCAGGCTCAGGAACGGGTTGTGCTTCGGCTTCGGCGTATAATGGTGGACATGCTCCAGCACCTGCTCATAGCTGTGCGGACCGGTGATCTCCAGCACCTTCGGATGCACTTCGCGGATCTGATCCTCTTTCGCGCCGAGACAGCCGGTGACGATTACCTTGCCGTTCTCTTTCAACGCTTCGCCGATCGCTTCCAGCGATTCCTGCACAGCGCTATCAATAAAGCCGCAGGTGTTAACGATCACCATATCGGCGTTGTCGTAGGTCGGTACGACGTCATAACCTTCGGTGCGCAGTTCGGTCAGGATACGCTCTGAGTCCACGAGGTTTTTCGGGCAGCCCAGGGAGACGAAGCCGATTTTCGGCTGATGCGTGACATTGCTCATAGCTTAAAAAGTGTTCAATTATTGGAATGGTCAGGGCAGGAATTCTACAGATCTTTGCGAAAAAGAGTATAGCTCCGTCGCGGTTAATGGTGAAAAAGCGCCCCCGACCTGTCTTTTACGCCCCCCACCGCCAGAGCGGATCCCACACGCCCCGGAGCAGAGGGGCGGGACACGCTTCTGACAAGCCGTGCGCACAGGCGGCTCAAGCCCGGCGTGGCTGCCGGGCAGAGACTTATTGCGCCGGGTTAATGGCTGCGGAGGGCGTGGCGCCGGTTTTTTTCGGCTCGCGCTTATCCTGCAGCGTGAAAATAGAGATCAGGGTAAAGAGCCCGGCGACGCTGCCGAGAATCAGATAGGTGTTGGCGAAGCCAATGGTATCGTACAGATAGCCTGCCAGCGGAGAGTAAATGGCGGTGGCGATCGAGGCGACGAACAGCACCAGCAAATAGACCGTCGAAGAGAGCTTGTGGTCGAAGTTGGCGGCGATGAATTTAAAGACCGATACCAGAATCAACGGCTTCTCCAGAGCATGCATCATTTTCACCGCACCAATCCACACCGGGCCGAGGGGCACGGCTGAGCCGACAATACGTACCGACATGATCAGCCCGGCGATGATCAGCGCCCATTTGGCGCCGGTCCGGTTAACAAACCATGGCATCAGGCAGAGGAACAGGGTTTCACCGCAGACCTGAATAGACGCGAGGATCCCGTACCAGCGGTTGCCTTCCTCCGGCGTCGGGAACTGTAGCGAGAAGTACTGGGCAAACTGCTGATCGTAGGTGTCGTAAATCTGCGTGACGAACAGGGTAAAGAGCAGCAGCATCCAGAACTGACCATTCTTCGCCAGCTCAAGGGCATGAGAGACCTTCAGCGATTCGCTTCGCGCCACATCGGCGTCGGTTAATTCAATTTTGGTTAGCATAAAGCAGATGGCGGCGATGACAATGGCGAGGCTGGCGAGCCAGAAGGCCAGATTAGGATTGCTGTCGATATATTTACCCACAATCCAGGCCGCCGCTGCCCAGCCTAACGAGCCCCACATCCGCACACGACCATATTCGAACTGATAGCGCCGGGAAATCTTATCGATATAAGAGTCGATTACTCCGCAGCCGGAGTTAAAGATGATCCCCAGATAGATCCCTCCCAGCAAGGCGCCAAACCAAAAGTTGTGCACCAGCAGCGGCGCGTAAACGTAGATAAAGAAGGGGCCCACCGGCAGGAGCAGGGCGACCAGCAGCCAGATAAGCCGTTTTTTCAGGCCGAACTTGTCAGAGATAAAGCCGAAGAAAGGCTGCATCAGCAGGGCGATAAAGGCGTTGACCGAGTAAAGCAGCCCGGTCTTCGTGGCGCTGATGCCAAGATGCTGGGTGGTCCAGATAACGAAGAAAGCCATGGTCGACGACCAGGCGAACAGGTAGAGGAAATCGAAAAGACTCAACAGAAGGTAGTTTCTTTTACCGGACGTCATGTTTCAGTTCCTTGCAAATGGGCAGAGAGAATTTCAGCGATCCGCGGGCCGCGTTCGCTGTTTTCTTGACATGTTATACGTATTACATTAATTATTTGTTATGACATCCTAATTGACGATGGTGCAACAGGTCATATGAGGTATTGTGATCATTGCTGCACTAATTTTGTCTCTTATTGCCATTTTCTGTTTGTTAATTTCAGATTGAAATTAATTGTGATCGTATAACATTGTTTTTGTTATACACCCTACAATGCGTTAAAGTTGCCACATTGTAAATGATGTTAAAGAACTGGGGATTATTGACCTGGCGCATCATTTTGCACAAAAAATAACCGTATTATGGAAAGGGTAAAGGACGACAGAGGAGGAACCGTGATGACCGTTGACAGACTATACCGCCACCTTCTGCAGAAGCTTATTAACGCCAATATCGATATTGACGCCTATCTGCAACTGCGAAAGGCCAAAGGCTACATGTCAGTCAGCGAAAATGACCATCTGCGTGATAACTTGTTTGAGCTTTGCCGTGAAATGCGTGCGCAGGCGCCGCGCCTGCAGAATGCCATTTCACCGGAGGAGAGGGATGTCCTTCGCCTGGCCGGCGAATCGGTCGCCGCCGCTGCACTATGCCTGATGAGCGGGCATCATGATTGTCCGCTATACATCGCTGTTAACGTAGAGAAGCTAGAACGCTGTCTGACAGGATTGACCTCAAATATTCATAAATTGAATAAATTGGCGCCAATCACTCATGCCTGATCGGCTGAAACCCAGGGGAAGTGAACGCTTCCCCTGTTAAAGGTTATGTAAAAATCCCCGCGCAAATTTCCCCGCTGGCTACCCTTTAGCCCAGAGCTGACGAAAGGAGAATGCCATGCGTCCGATCCCACTGCTGTTGATATTGAGCGCCTTAGCGCTACCAGCCCTGAGCCGGGCCGCGGTGCGGGTGGAGGTATTGCAAAACCGGCTGGCCCAGCCGTGGGGCATGGCCTTTCTGCCTGACGATCAGGGCATACTGATCACCCTGCGCGGCGGCGAGCTCAAGCGCTGGCAGCCGGGTAAAGGTCTGTCGGCGCCGATAGCCGGCGTGCCGCAGGTATGGGCCAACGGCCAGGGTGGCCTACTGGACGTGGCGCTGGCCCCGGATTTCGCCCAGTCGCGGCGGGTGTGGCTGAGCTATGCGGAAAGCGACGCCAGCGGTAAGGCGGGCACCGCGGTGGGCTATGGGCGGTTGAGCGAGGATGCCACGCAGCTGACGAACTTTACCGTGGTCTTTCGCCAGCAGCCGAAGCTCTCCGTCGGCAATCATTTTGGCGGCAGGCTGGTGTTCGACGGCAAAGGATATGTGTTTATCGGGCTGGGCGAAAATAATCAGCGTGCCACCGCCCAGGATCTCAGCAAGCTGCAGGGGAAAGTGGTCCGCCTGACGGAGACCGGAGGTGTACCGCCGGATAACCCTTTTGTCGGCCGGGCTGACGCCAGGCCGGAGATCTGGGCTTACGGCATCCGTAATCCGCAGGGCATGGCGATGAATCCCTGGAGCGAGGCGCTGTGGCTGAACGAGCATGGCCCGCGCGGCGGAGATGAAATTAATATTCCGCAGGCGGGGAAAAATTACGGCTGGCCGCTGGCGACGCACGGTATTAACTACAGCGGCCTGCCCATTCCGGAAGCAAAAGGCAAAACGGTTCCGGGGACCGAACCTCCCCTGTATGTCTGGCCGGTCTCTCCCGGGGTGAGCGGGATGGCCTTTTATTCGGCGCCGACCTTTCCCCAGTGGCAGCATAAGCTGTTTATCGGCGCGCTGAAGGAGACATCGCTGATTGTCCTGGCGGTGGACGGTAATCAGGTCCGCGAGGAGGGGAGATTACTGGAGGCGCGCGGAAAACGCATCCGCGATGTTCGCGTGGGACCCGACGGCTATCTGTACGTTTTAACCGACGAGTCTAACGGCGAGCTATTGCGGTTGAGTCCCGAGGCTTAGCCTCAGGTCACCGGGATCTGCACTACTTCGCGCCAGGCAGGACGTTGGCTAATCTGCTGATACCAGCGCTGCAGATGGGGCCGCGGTTGCCAGCTGTCGAGGATCGACAACAGATTGTAGACGAAGGGAGCGACGGCAATATCGCCAAGGCCGAACTGCTCGCCGGAGAGCCACGGCATTTTGGCCAGTTCGTCATCCAGCATGGCGAACAGCGCTTCGCAGGCGCTGATCCCCGCGGCGATGGCCGCCGGGTCGCGCTGCTCCGGCGGCGTTCTCACCAGGCCCATTAATACCGGGCGATGGGCGGGTGAGAGGGTGCCGTTGGACCAATCCATCCACTTTTCCCCTTGCGCGCGCTGCGCCGGCGCGGCAAGCCACAGACGGTCAACGCCATACTGGGCCGCCAGGTAGCGAATAATCGTATTTGATTCCCACACTACCACCCCGGTGGCATCGTCCTTTAACAGCGGCACCAGCCCGTTCGGGTTCATCGCCAGATATTCCGGGTCATGGTTGAGACCAAACTCCAGCCCGGCGAGGATCTGCTGATAAGGCAGATCCAGCTCCTCCAGCACCCAGCGTACTTTCTTCACGTTGGTCGAGTTATTACGTCCCCACAGTGTAATCATTTTCGCTCCTGAGTTTGTTTCACTGCCGTTGCAGCGCGATCGGCGATCATGTTGGGATAAAGTTAAAAATCCGGCAAGCTTTTTTATTTGGCTGTTATTAAAGGTTTTTATGCTTACTCCCTTCAGCCAGGGGCACTCCTGGGTCACAGGGCCCGGAAAGTGCTTTTACTATTTTACAGGAGTAATATCTATCGGGTGTTACGCTACGAAGGAAAGGGCGTGAATATGGTGTATCTTATTGATAATTAAAGCTTTAAATTAGGCGTGCATCTATAAAAACGCTCCCTCTCCGTCTCGGTTAAAATCTCAATGTCGCCTGAGGGTATAATTTGATGCTGATTATTGCATCGCAATCATCTGAGGAACACAGGTTAATATTAATAAATAGAAAGTCAGTGAAAGAATTATTTTTTTTACAGGGATGAACTGTTGTTTTTATCGATCGGATATACATCTTTCTCATCCCACCCAGAAAAAATAGACCATGAGAGGCGCCGACTGGCTGGAAGATATTCTGAAAAATAGCAAAAAAAACCCAGTGACTGGCACTGGGGAGTAAATTTACTCAGGGTTGCATGCTGTTCTCAAGATAATATTCGAGTCTCGAAGTATGGGTTAACCAAAGGTAACCATCAACTTCCATACAGACTACATGGGAAATATACTGTATTAAATAACCAGGAATCCACCCTTACTTTTGTGCTATTTATCTTACCTGGGTAATCACTGCGGGGGTAAGTGGTATATAATGCAATAATCAGTATTTGAATCTATAGCGTTAAACGAGCAGAGCCTGGTAGAGGACTTTACTTTCCCCGGAAGGATTTGAAAAAGGCGGTTAAAATGAATGACTGATAAGGATGGCCAGCATACTATCGCGGTGCTATCAAAACATCCCTGCAAAACGAAATAGGGATAAAAGAAGCACTGGCGAACTGCAGTCTGGAAGAGCGAGTCGTAGAGCTCGATATGGCATCGGACGAGAAGGGTAGGAGATTACCCGGGAAGAGATGTTAATCTTTTCATCAAACCGGCGTGATTAATAACGGGCAACAGAATCAGAGCGGCCCGGGGTTTTGAGAGCAATACTTCTGTAAAGGCCACGGCTGTGGATGCGCTGTTATGAATGTATTTGTAAAATTTATCACGATCCAGAGTCGCCTTGAAAAAAAAAGCCCAGCGACAGGCTGGGGTGTAATTACACGCATAAAGGGATATGCCATTTTCAACACAATATGCGAATCTTAATTTATGGAATAACTGCGGGTGAGCTACCCGCTTCCATAAAGATTGCAGGGGAAACTATACTGTATTTAATGACCAGGAATCCATCCGTATCGATGTGCTATTTTTCTTACTTGTGTAATACGGAAAGTGAAAATAGCCCGATAAACTATTTTTTACCGATATGCCGACTAAAACAGGGAAGCCGTCTGCCTGCTTATCCAGTGGGCGAATAATTCATATCATTAGCGGGAGGCTCTCCCTTCCTGACCTCAATCCCTGATGGTGGCGTATAGAGGGGATAGCTGATTGATATCCTTTATCAAGGATATTGCGCCTCCATCGGCGGAATGCTATGGCAATCGAAGCCTTGCTGAACATGGCGATCAGGCAGGCCCGATGGAGAGAAAAGTGCGGGCGTTGTTGCTAATTTCCTGAGACGGGCGTAATGACCGTCTCAAGCATAGCCCGGGAGTTCTCAACTGCATTTCAGGCGTAAATACGGCCTACAGAACCTTCAGGTTTATATTTAAGCGTCTGAGACTTCTACAGCAGCAAGCCAGATGTGGTTATTGTGAGTTCGGAAGTTGAACTGGGCCTCATGGAATGCAACCGGGCCGACATTTTGAGTTTTGTGAAGGGTATCAGCAGTAACAACCATCCCCGGTTCTCAGGTGAAGGGGGTAGGGGCGAGGCGACTGGATATCACTGGCCAGGCTTTCGCTTACCCCACACGGCCCCGCCATAATGTGAATCTATGACCAGGCAAACCACGATGAAAGACACGCTCGCGACGTCTCTTTAGTAGCATTTTTCCCGAAGACAAGTTAGCTATGTCATTGAAATTTCGGTGACTAATTGGTTTTGAAAGGCGATTTTTTTCTTGCCATAATAAAGTTAACATTAAGGCGATTACGATCAAAAAAATTGTTCTGATTAAAGCACAGCGGCATGTTATTGCGTAAACTTTAAAAACTTTACCAACTCGCTGTTTCTTTAAGGTCATTTGTACGCTTTACTCACCGGTTGCTGCGGCGCGGTCAGAGTGGCGCGGCATATTTTGTTTGGAAAGGATACTTGGGTGGCTCTTATGATGCATGACGCTTTTTCCCTTCGCGGCCTCGCGGCAGGTTGCGCGCTGTTATTTCTTGTCGCACCTGCGGTGCAGGCTGCGGAACAACTCCCCGACGCCCCTTCAATTGACGCTCGCGCCTGGATCCTGATGGACTATGCCAGCGGGAAGGTGCTCAGCGAAGGCAATGCCGATGAAAAACTCGACCCGGCCAGTCTGACGAAGATCATGACCAGCTACGTGGTAGGGCAGGCAATAAAAGCGGGAAAAATCAAACTGACCGATATGGTGACCGTTGGGCGCGATGCCTGGGCGACCGGCAACCCGGCGCTGCGCGGCTCATCGGTGATGTTCCTCAAGCCTGGCATGCAGGTTTCCGTAGAAGATCTGAACAAAGGGGTCATCATTCAGTCCGGTAACGACGCCAGCATTGCGATTGCTGACTACGTAGCGGGCAGCCAGGACGCTTTCGTTAGCCTGATGAACGGCTACGCCAAAAAGATGGGGCTGACCAACACCACCTTTATGACCGTCCACGGCCTTGACGCGCCGGGGCAGTTCAGCACCGCCCGCGATATGGCGCTGCTGACCAAAGCGCTGATCCACGACGTACCGGAAGAGTACGCGGTACATAAAGAGAAAGAGTTCACTTTCAATAAAATTCGCCAGCCGAACCGCAACCGCCTGCTGTGGAGCAGCAACCTCAACGCCGATGGCGTGAAAACCGGGACCACCGCCGGGGCCGGCTATAACCTCGTCTCCTCGGCCACTCAGGGTGATATGCGTTTGATCGCCGTGGTGCTGGGGACCAAAACCGACCGCATTCGCTTTAACGAGTCAGAAAAACTGCTGACCTGGGGCTTCCGCTTCTTTGAAACCGTGACGCCGATTAAACCAGATGCCACCTTCGTTACCCAGCGCGTGTGGTTTGGCGATAGCAATGAAGCGAAACTGGGGGCTGGCGAGGCGGGCTCTATCACTTTGCCGAAGGGCCAGCTGAAAAACCTGAAAGCCAGCTATACCTTAAATCAGCCGCAGCTTACCGCGCCGCTGGAGAAGGGGCAGGTGGTCGGGACTATCGACTTTAAGCTAAATGATAAAACCATTGAACAGCGTCCGCTGATTGTCATGGAGTCGGTAAAAGAGGGCGGCTTCTTCAGCCGGATGATCGACTTCGTGCTGATGAAACTGCACGGCTGGTTCGGCAGCTGGTTCTCCTGATGCCTGCCCGCGCCCTGCGGGGCGCGGGCAGCGACGCTTCAATACAGTAGGGAAATCTGCTGCGCCTTCGCCAGCGCGACCAGCTCATCATCCGGGCAGATATCGCTGGCAATCACGTCAAATTTCGCTAACGCCCCCATGCGCGCCGGACGCACTTTGCCAAACTTGCTGTGGTCGACCACCAGCACGTGATAGCGCGCGTGACGCATCGCCCAGTGCTTAACCGGCAGCTCTTCCAGGTTATAGCAGGTCGCCCCCTGCTCGCAGTCGATCCCCGCCGCCGAGTAAAAGGCGATATCAGGGCTCAGATGGCTGAGGGTATCCTCAAGGCTCAGCGGCATAAAAATCGCGTTGCTGGCATGAAACTCCCCACCGCACAGGACCGCGCGGCACTGGGGTTTTTCCTGCAGGGCCAGAAAGGTGTTCAGGGAGTAGCAGACGCCGGTGAAGGGCAGGGCATCGTCAATGGCGTCAATAATCCACGGCGTGGTGGTCCCGCAGTCGAAGAAGGCCATCTGATGGGCCTCCAGCAGCGCGGCCGCATGGCGAGCGGCACGGCGTTTTTCCTCGACCAGCCGGGTTTTTTGATCGCTGAGCAGATAATGGGTGGCGCTGCGCGGCTCCAGCACAATGTATCCGCCGAGCAGCACAACCGGGCCGCTGTGGCCATTGAGGTCGCGACGAATGGTCATTTCCGACACCCCAAGCAGGGAAGCGGCTTCTTTCAGATGCAGCTTATCGCTGCGTTTAAGTGCCTGAATGAGCTGACTGATACGTTCGTCACGGCGAGTTTCCATATTCCCTCTGCGCTAAAATCGCCCTGCGGGGGCAGGGCGTTAGCGGGATTTTACCTGTCGCTTGCGGGTTAGTCACGCGGTGGCCGCAGCGACGGCGGCGTTTAGCCGCGCACCCAGCCTTTGCGGATTGGCAAGGAGAAGCAGAGACGATACAGCCGCTGCAGCTGATGGTATAGCGCCGGGCCGAACGTGTGCCAGATCAGCGCCGCGCCAAGGCAGCCGCACATCCCGGCCAGCAGCCCGCCGACCATATCCAGCGGCCAGTGCACGCCGAGATAGACACGGGACCAGGCGATGGCGGCGGCAATGGCCATCAGCAGGGCGCCGGACCACAGGCGATGCCAGAACAGGAAGGCCAGGGCAAAGGTAAAGCTGACGGTGCCATGGTCGCTGGGGAAGGAGTCGTCCGCCGCGTGGTGCAGGAAGTTATAGCCTACGCCGGCGACAAACGGCCGATCGTGCGGATAGAGGTGGCCGATCGCCCACGACACGGTCAGGCTGATCGTCAGCGCCAGCATCAGCTTAAACACCATCTGCCGCTGGGCAGGCCCCCACAGCCACAATGTCACCACCAGCAGAGGCACGATCAGAATCAGATCTTTAGCGATGAAGATCGCCATCTCAATGGCCCACTGCGGCGAGGCAGGCGTCGCGTTGAGCAGGGCGAACAGCGCATAGTTAATATTTTCCAGCATAGACTTCCAGGCTCGTTGGTCCGATAGCAATTAAGCCGCCTACCCTAAATAAAAGCGGTGCGGAGATAAAGGCGGCATTGTCTTAAAGATCAGGTTGTTATGAAATCCACTACCATAAAGTCTACGGCTAACAGCCTGAAAAACGTCAGTATATCGTTTGTCACATTGCTGAAACATAAACGGAATATATACACAGGCTGAATAACAGGGGAGAGGCGGGACGATGGCGCACGGCTCGTAATATTGTGCGGTGTCACCCACAATTCACTATCTCCGCGCCGGGAGTTTCATTACACTTTGCGCGATTTTTGATAGATAAGAGATTTCATGCAAAATTATTCGCTTTCAGGCCGCCGCCTCGGAAGGCAGGCGCTGTTGTTCCCGTTATGTCTGGTGCTGTACGAGTTTTCCACTTATATCGGCAACGATATGATTCAGCCGGGCATGTTAGCCGTGGTGCAGGAATTTCAGGTGGGCAACGAATGGGTACCTACTTCAATGACTGCCTATCTGGCAGGCGGCATGTTTTTACAGTGGCTGCTGGGGCCGCTGTCGGATCGTATTGGCCGCCGTCCGGTGATGTTGACCGGCGTAGTATGGTTTATCGTCACCTGCCTGGCGACGCTGCTGGCGCAGACCATTGAGCAGTTTACCCTGCTGCGCTTCCTGCAGGGGATCAGCCTGTGCTTTATCGGCGCGGTGGGCTATGCGGCGATACAGGAGTCCTTTGAGGAGGCGGTGTGTATCAAAATCACCGCCCTGATGGCTAACGTGGCGCTGATTGCCCCGCTGCTGGGGCCGCTGGTGGGCGCCGCCTGGGTGCATGTCCTGCCGTGGGAGATGATGTTTGTCCTGTTCGCCGTGCTGGCGGCCATCTCGTTCTTCGGCCTGCAGCGGGCGATGCCGGAGACCGCGACGCGGCTGGGCGAAAAGCTGTCGGTGAAAGAGCTGGGCCGCGACTATCGGCTGGTGCTGAAGAACCTGCGCTTCGTCGCCGGCGCGCTGGCCACTGGCTTTGTCAGCCTGCCGCTGCTGGCGTGGATTGCCCAGTCGCCGGTGATTATTATCAGCGGCGAACAGGCCACCAGCTATGAGTACGGCATGCTGCAGGTGCCGATTTTCGGGGCGCTGATTGCCGGCAACCTGGTGCTGGCGCGCCTGACTGCGCGTCGGACCGTGCGCTCGCTGATTATCATGGGCGGTTGGCCGATCATGTTTGGCCTGATCCTCTCTGCGGCGGCGACCGTGGTCTCTTCCCACGCTTATCTGTGGATGACGGCCGGTCTGAGCTTCTACGCCTTCGGGATTGGCCTCGCGAACGCCGGCCTGGTGCGTTTAACCCTGTTCGCCAGCGAGATGAGTAAAGGCACGGTCTCGGCGGCGATGGGAATGCTGCAGATGCTGATCTTCACCGTCGGCATCGAGCTCAGCAAACATGCTTACGAGCTGGGCGGCAACGGGCTGTTCAGCCTGTTTAACCTGCTGGGTGGGGTACTATGGCTGGGGCTGATGATTTACTTTCTGAAAGATAAAAGCGTCGGCAATTCGCAGCAGGGGTAGTTGTTTTCAACCCGGATGCGCTCACATCCGGGTCTTATCAGGCGAACGGCGCTTCGCGATCCAACACCTTATCAATAATCTGCAGGACACCTTCTTCGTTGTTATGCGGCGCCTGATAGCGGGCGACGGCTTTGACGTCTTCCCGGGCGTTGGCCATGGCAAAGCCAAACCCGGCGTGCTGCAGCATTTCGATATCGTTGCCGCTGTCGCCGAACGCCACTACCTCGTGATCCTCAATGCCCCAGCGCTGCTGCAAAATGCGCAGCCCGTTGGCTTTGTGCACACCCGGGATAATTAAGTCGATGCTGCCGTAGCCGGTGGCCACCGCGGTGACCATGTCCCCCAGCGCCGCGTGCAGCTTCGGCTGAATTTCCGGGATCAGGCTGTCTGGCACGTTGAGACCAAATTTGAGGATGGTGTCATCGAGATGGTTAAAATCATCCACCAGTTCAAGGCGGTGATAATACTTCGCCGCCACCGTCTTCAGCGCGTCGTTGTAGCGATTGAGGGTGTAGGCGCTGCGCTTCCCGCAGGCGATGATTTCGATATTCGGCAACGTCTGCAGATGGTCGACCACGGCGTTGAAGTGGTGAACCGGCAGTTGGCAGTTGAAGACGTCTTCATTGCCGCTCACCACCCAGCCGCCGTTTTCCGCCACGAAGGCGATCTGATGGGCGATCTCCGGGAAAAAGGAGATCAGCTGATAATATTGGTTGCCGCTGGCGACCACGAAGCGAATATTCTGTTCGCGCATTCGCTGGTACTGGGCGAGGAAGCGCGGCCGGTTGTAAGTTTTGGCATCGCTTAAAAAGGTGCCGTCCATATCCACCGCAATCAGTTTGATGCTCATTAGCTGTTCTCCATAACGGGTTCAGATTGTGGCTTAGCCACCGCGCGGGCGACCAGCGCCGCCACCATCACCAGACCCAGCACCACCATCATGGCGCTGCGCAGGCCGAAGTGTTCGCCGAGGAAACCCAGCAGCGGCGGCCCGACGAGGAAAGCGAGATAGCCGGTGATCGCCACCACGCTGACGCGCTTGGGCGCGTCCGGCCCGGTATCGCTGGCGGCGGAGATGGTCAGCGGGAAGCCGAGCGAGGCGCCAATGCCCCACAGCAGCACCGAGATGCCCGCCACCCAGGGGTTATCGACGAAGATGATCAGGCCTATGCCGAGGGCGCCCATCACTGCGCTGCCGCGGACCACCGCCACCCGGCTGTAGCGATCGATAAACCAGCCGCCGGTAAAGCGGCCCAGCGTCATGCCGAGGGTGAAACCGGCATAAATCAGGGAGCCGGAGGTGGGGCTAAAGCCGTGGCCATCCACCATCAGCAGCGGCAGCCAGTCGTTGGCCGAGCCTTCGGCAAAGGCCATCGCCAGGACAATGACGCCGATCAGCAGCAGCTGCGCGTCGCGCCACACCGGCAGACCTTTCGCCTCACCGTGGGCGACTTCGGCGGCATTTTTACCGGTGCCGTCGGGAATGGCGCGGATAGCAATGGCGATGGGCAGGATAGCCACCAGCGCAGCCGCCAGGATGTGCGGGGCGGCCGGCAGACCGAATCCGGTCACTGCCATGCCCACCCCGGCGCCGAACAGGGTGCCAAAGCTGTAGAAGCCATGCATCATCGGCAGCACCGTTTTATTCATCTCCCGCTCGATCGCCGCGCCTTCGACGTTAATAGCGACTTCTGCAGAGCCAAAGCTGGCGCCGAAGATGGCCAGGCCGAAGGCGAACAGCGGGGCGGAAGTGACCCACAGCGCCAGGCTGAGCACCAGCATGCCAAGCACGGCGAAGGACATGGTGGTGCGGATGACCTTGCGGGTGCCAAAGCGCTTCACCAGCCACGCCGAGCAGAGAATACCGCTCATCGACCCCACCGACAGACCAAACAGCACCACGCCCATCTCTGCGGTGGATAGCGCCAACAGATCGCGGATCGCCGGCGTGCGGGTGGCCCAGGAGGCCATTAACAAGCCGGGGATGAAAAAGAACATAAACAGCGCCCATAGCCGAAGCTGCAGCGCTCTGCGCGAGGATTGCGTCGTCATCCGTAAACGCCTTAAAGGAGAAGAGTGAAGACAACAGTAGCAAGTATGTGTACATTTGTACATAAACCGGAAGAGGAAAATCATGGCCCGTAGACCAAACGATCCGCAGCGCCGCGAGCGCATCCTGCAGGCGACGCTGGATACCATCGCGGCGCACGGCATCCATGCGGTGACGCACCGTAAAATCGCCACCTGCGCGAATGTGCCGCTGGGATCGCTGACCTACTATTTCAGCGGCATTGAGGCGTTAATTGAGGAGGCGTTCAGCCTGTTTACCGCCGAGATGTCGGCGCAGTATCAGCAAGGCTTCGTCGGGGTAACGAACCGGGAACAAGCCTGCGATGCCATCGCGGATCTGATCTTCAGCGCCCAGGTGACCACGGCGCGCAATATGGAGCTGATGTACCAGCTGTACGCGTTCTGCAGCAGTCAGCCGGCGCTGAAGGCGGTGATGCAGAACTGGATGCGGCGCAGCCAGCAGACGTTGGAGCAGTGGTTCGCCCCCGATACCGCCCGCGGTCTCGACGCCTTTATTGAAGGGATGACCTTGCACTTTGTCACCGACCGCGCGCCGCTGTCGAAGGCGGCAATCCGCATGATGGTCGGGCAGCTGGCGGGGGAGAGGGCGCAGGAAGAGGGGCGCTGAAGCGGCGTTTCACCCGGAATGGCTAAACGCAGGCAACAAAAAACCCATTTATGTAAACGGGTTAATGAAAACAATAAGTTAGATTAAAAACAATAAGTTAGATTGGTGGTCAGTGGTGGTTATTACGGGGTAATGCCAACCGCTGCCGCCACTTTGTCGCCTCTTGGCAGCGTTGCCAGAGGATTGAAACGGAGCGCCGTTTCCAGATGATCCGGTGCCAGATGTGCGTAACGCATAGTCATTTTTATATCGTGGTGTCCGAGAATTTTTTGTAAGGCCAGAATGTTTCCACCCGACATCATGAAGTGCGCCGCAAACGTATGGCGCAGAACGTGTGTGAGTTGACCGCGAGGGAGCACGATAGACGTTTTTTCCATCACGGATAAAAATTGAAAATAACAGTCTGTGAAGAAATTGAACCCATCAAGCGCCATGATCTCTTCGTAAAGCTCTTTACTGATAGGGATGCTTCTGTTTTTCTTCCCTTTTGTTCTGACAAAGGTAATTCGGTATTTGGTCACCTGTGAGCGGGTAAGATTTACGGCTTCACGCCAGCGTGCGCCTGTGCTTAAGCATATCTTAACTACCAGTGCCAGAATTGGGTCCTGACGTTTGCAATCAGCCAGCAATTCAACAATCTGCTCATGGGTAAGCCATGCCATCTCTTTTTCTGCGATGGTGAATTTTCGCATGTTCTCCAGTGGGTTCGGATACGACCATTCGCCCAGACGGGATAGTTCGCTAAAAACACTACTTAGATAGCTTTGCTCCAGGTTAATGGTGACCGGGCTGGCTCCTTTCTTCCATTTCTCGCTGAAGTAGATCTCACCTGTCAGTCGTTTATCTCGATAATGGGCAAACATTTTAGATGTGAGATCGGTTGCAAGGGGATTGCCCAGAGCGTCAACCATCAGCAGCAATTTGTCATAGACATGCTGCCCAGCAGTCAGAGATTTACCATGTAGTTTGAACCATAGTTCAACCACGTCTTTCAGTGTTCGACGATCCACTGATTCACCCAGCCAGGGCTTTGCTTCGGTTTCTTCCATCGTGTGACGCTCAAAAGCCAGAGCTTCGCCTTTGGTGGCGAATTGTTTACGCACACGACGTCCACTACGTCCGGCGGGGTAACATTCGCAAAGCCATTTTCCTGTGGTGAGTTTTCGTACTGCCATAAAAAAAGCCCTCATATCAGAGGGCTAAATTTAACTGTATATAAAAACAGTGTGCGCCGGGAGACCGGTTAGAGATCAAGGGGTGAAAGTCCCCGACCATTGAAGGACCAGCAATCCACAAGGTCCCCGAGTCATGCGTTGCATACCGCGAGGTATGGGGCGAAGCGTTGACAGGGGTGTTGACAGGCCAGCCATTGAGCCACGAAATGTATATTAAATTACCGGGTGCCGACGTTGTACTGTTAACGGAAGGCAACATCATAGGGTGCGATACTGCGAGTGCCACATGGACCCGGCGGGGTCTGAGACCCTGGCATGTCAATACGATCTCTACGCGGGAACCGGGAGATCTCCCCTCTGACCATCTGCCAGTGTCGGAGATGGCCCGCACCGGGAAGACGAGGAGTCATAGCCGGTGATGTACGGAGAGGAGAAGTCGGACTCGCTCATAGTAGCGGCGAAGCAGGCGAACAACCCGAAAGGAGCGGAGTCAGTGGAGCGAAGGAGCGGGGCCAAGGGGAACGCGGAACAGCCACACATGCGCCGGACACAGAGCCGGGAAAGCATGTCACAGAGGCTGTCACGCGTGCGGGAAGCTGCGAAGCAGCGGAAGAAAGAACGGTTTACAGCATTGTTCCACCTGCTGACAGTCGAAGCACTGGAAGCCGCATTCCTCTCCCTGAGCAGGAAAGCGGCCGCCGGAGTGGATGGCATCAGGTGGATGGACTACGCCGGAAACATGAAGAACAACATAACAGATCTGCACCGGAGGCTACATCAGGGCAGCTACAGGGCGCAGCCCGGCAGGCGTCACTACATCCCAAAAGCGGATGGAAAACAACGCCCGCTCGGCATCGCCTCGCTGGAGGACAAGATCGTCCAGTATGCGCTGGTGAAAATCCTGAACGCAGTCTATGAAAACGACTTTATGGGGTTCTCATACGGGTTCAGACCCGGGCGAAGCCAGCACGATGCACTGGACGCACTGGCCACAGGGCTGGTACGCACTAACGTAAACTGGGTACTGGATGCCGACATCAGTCAGTTCTTCGACAGGGTGAGCCACGAATGGCTGATCAGGTTCACAGAGCATCGGATCGGCGACCGGAGGGTAATCAGGCTCATACGTAAGTGGCTCACAGCCGGGACGTCGGAGGAGGGTCAATGGCGAGCAACGGAGGAAGGCACCCCACAGGGTGCGGTCATCTCACCGCTGCTGGCAAACATATACCTCCACTACGTCTTCGATCTGTGGGCGCATCAGTGGCGACGTCGCTATGCCACAGGCAATGTGGTAATGGTCAGATACGCCGATGACATCGTCATCGGGTTCGACAAACGATACGATGCCCGGCGCTTCCGTATAGCCATGCAGCGCAGACTGAGGGAGTTCGGACTCACGGTTCACCCGGAGAAAACCCGTCTGATGGAGTTCGGCCGCTTCGCTGCCGAAAACCGTGCCATCAGGGGAAAAGGCAAACCAGAAACGTTCAACTTCCTCGGGTTCACGCACATCAGCGGGAAAGATCGCAACGGCAGGTTCATGCTGATACGAAAGACCCGCCGGGATCGGATGACGGCAACTCTGAAAGCCATCAAAGACGGTCTGCGAAGGCGCTGGCATTACTCAATCCCCGAACAGGGAAAATGGCTCAGGAGAGTGGTTCAGGGATACCTGAACTATCACTCGGTACCGGGCAACTTCCCCACCATGCAGAAGTTCAGGACACACGTAACAAACCTCTGGCGCCGGGCGCTCAGGCGCAGGAGCCAGAAGGATGATACGACCTGGACGAAAGCAAACAAACTGGCAGCCGCATGGCTACCAAGGGTTCGGGTTCTTCATCCATGGCCTGTGGAGCGGTTCACCGCCAGACACCCGAGGCAGGAGCCCGGTGCGTAAATCGCGCACGCCGGGATCTGTGCGGGGGGTATCCGGTAACGGGTATCCCTACCGCGACGGCTATACATACAGTGTTGCTTGTGGTGTCATAGGAGGAAAGATGCAGGACTATTTTTTGGAGTCTTTGAAGCTCCAGCGCATTGATTTTTTTCTTAAGCTTGTAGCGGCTAGTGAGTGTAGTGATGAAGAGAAGGGGCTGGCTTTGCAGTGGGTTTCTGAACTGACAGATGAACTCATGGCAAAAATCAGAACCCACGAATACAACCGCTCAATGGATGTCATCAGCTGAGGTGACTTTTATGCGCATTGAAATAATGATCGATAAAGAGCAGAAGATTAGCCAGTCTACCCTGGACGCCCTTGAATCCGAGCTTTACCGCAATCTGCGCCCCCTGTATCCCAAAACGGTAATCCGTATCCGTAAAGGTAGCTCTAACGGTGTGGAACTGACCGGACTGCAACTGGACGAAGAAAGAAAACAAGTGATGAAAATTATGCAGAAGGTGTGGGAAGACGACAGCTGGCTGCATTGATTTTGTCAATAGACGCTTGTTTTTTCTAATCAAAAAGGGTTACATATGAGTGAGAGGCGATGATCAATCAGATATCGCCTTGTTTTTTGTCAAGAAAAGAATAATAGGCTAAAAATGAAAATTAATAATGTAGCGTTACCAATATCTCTTGCTGTAATCCTAACTGGTTGCGTACCACATGCTTCTAACCGAAATATCACTGCTATTGAAGTGGTGAAGCCTGCTATTGGGCAAAGTGCTACCGCCTACATGGGCGATCCCATTATCACATCTGCTACTGGATTTAAAACGGACGTATTAGAACTTGGTGCGGCTAATGGTGCATTGTCTTCTATCGCTGCTGGTACATATTGCAGTGAGGGGAATGGAATTTATCGCAATTATCATAACCCTCAAGCTGTTGCGTTAAAAAATCTCTATGGGCAAATCGGTAACTATGTTGATTATGTTAGTTACGATGCTGCAAAAAATGAGATATCACCGCCAAATGGCACTTCTTATACTGCATCAGAAATTTCTATCAAACGTGTTCCTGATGGGCTGTGTCGAGTGAGTAACTCATTGGTTAAGACTATCGAATACAATGGAAATGCAGGCGGTGTAATGAAGTTCACCTATCGTGAATTTGCAAACGATATGGCTCGTGCAGCATTTACAACAGATTTTTCTGTAGATTCTAAAGGAAGTGATGTTATCGCTTACAAAGGTGCCAAGTTCAAAGTGAACAAGGCTGATAACTCGTCTATTTCTTATACCATTATTTCTGGCTTTGACAAGGCTGTCACGTTCTAGGTTTCACGCTTACTGAGTATGTTACGATTTTGCACATTCTGCATAAACGCGCATGTCTATGCTGCATGAGATCGCATGATCGTTTGAGGATCTTTTGTGTTAAGGCCCGCCAGTTCTAGCGGGCTTTTGCGTAGATCATGCAGGTGCATGAAAACCACTACATAAAGTGGGCAGGCGTGGCGGGGATACGAGCGCGCGCTGGAGGGATAAATGGAATTGAAAATGTACCTTCTTAGAGATAACCTTCGCTAAAACTTTATTACTAAGGAGTGATAATGAGTACCTGGAACCAAGCCTATTCTGCAAGAGAAGATTTGAAATCGTATGGTGATAATGGACTGGCTTTGTTTGCGTTAGCATTACATTTCAGAATTGATGATATTGATAGTGTCGCAGCAGAGTCCATTACCGATGGACATGACGATAAGAAATGTGACCTTGTGTATATTAATGAAGAAGAAGAATTTGCTGTACTTGCTCAATGCTATTTCTCAAGCAAAGATAGACAGGAAGCTCCAGCAAATAAAGCGAGTGATCTTAATATTGCTTTAGCATGGCTTCTGCAAAGAGATTTGCATGATGTACCCGATAGAATAAAATCTTCTGCTCAACAGATACGGACATCAATCAAACAAGGGAAAATTAAAACTCTGTACGTTTGGTATGTTCATAACTTACCATCTTCAACAAATGTGGCTCAAGAGCTAATTACGGTTCAGCAGACAGCAGCAACTATTTTAAAACATGATTTTGAAGATGCTAAAATACAAGTGCATGCAATGGAAGTAGGCACTGAAAAGTTGACGGAATGGTATAGTGAATCACTATCACCAATACTGGTTGATGAGATTTTCAATATTAAAGTCAGTGATGGTGGCTATGAAATAAAAGGAGATAATTGGAATGCATTCTGTACTACCATTCAGGGAAGAGATTTAGCTAGAGCGTACAAAAAGCATAAATTAAAAATATTTTCAGCAAATGTTAGAGACTACCTTGGATCAAGGTCATCTGATTCAAATATCAATAATGGTATCCGTAACAGTGCGGAAAATTCAGCATCAGAATTTTGGGCATACAATAATGGCGTAACTGTTTTGGTTCATGAATATAAATTCAATGAAGCATCAAAGAATCTTGAAATCAGAGGGATGTCAATAGTTAATGGAGCACAGACAACAGGTGCTTTAGGAACGCTGCCACGATTACCTCCAGAATCAGTTAAAGTCCAAGCTAGATTTATAAAAGTCAAAGATGCGGATGCTGATCTAATTCAGAATATAATTCAGTATAATAACAGTCAGAATAAAGTTGAAGCATCTGATTTCAGAAGCACAGACAAAATTCAAAAACGACTTAAAAATGAATTTGCTTCTATTCCTGATGCTGAATATGATGGAGGAAGACGAGGAGGTGCTGAAAGTGTCATTCGTCGAAAAACTAATCTACTGCCTTCTTATACTGTTGGTCAAGCTTTGATGAGTTTCCATGGAGAGCCGACGATAGCTTATAATCAGCGATCTGCAATTTGGACTAATGACTCTCATTATTCTAAGATTTTTAATGACAGTACAAAAGCTTCACATATTGTTTGTGCGTATTCTCTCATGCGGTGTATTGAGAACAAGAAAATAGCTTTGGCAAAGAAAGATACTCTTTCAAAAAATGATAGCGCTCAATTGGGATATCTCAGGCATCGTGGTTCAATACCTTTATTGTGCTCGGCTATTGCCGAATGTTTGGAAAACTTTTTGGGCCGTCCCGTTCCTAATTTATTTAGAGTTTCGTTTGGAAGTACGGTCTCTCCTTCTCAGGCTGAAAGTATTTGGGAGCCAATTGTAGATGTGTGTCTGGCTTTAAGTAATCAGTTGCTGCCTGCACTGGTTGAAGGAGGGTTGAAAAGTCCTACAAAAGTTAAAGATTGTATATCAAATTTTTCACAGCTTATTACTGCAACGGCCCAAATGAACCAGCCTGTATATGAGGCATTTGAGAAAAAAATCAAATCCGCATTCTAACTAAAAGAAGGCCTTGTAAGAGGCCTTCTTGATATTTTACTGATCAGCGAACATATTGTCGTCATAATGAGTATGTCGCAAAACGAATAATTTCATCTTTCAACCATCTATTTAGTTCCTGTAGCCGTTTCTGTAGCGGCATTAATTCGTTACGAACAAAAACGCAACTGGCTTTCTCTACATCCCCAAACCCTCCAACATTATTAGGCATAATCCCCATCATTTGCGGCGGCACGCGGTGCGCAGCCATCATGTCGTCGCGGCTGACATTTTTGATATTCAGAAATTCATCCTTCGCCGCGACTTCTGATAACGGGATGATTTGAAGCCCGTCTTTTTTACCGTTAGGCGAGTACATAAACAGGTTACGGAAGTTACCAGGACCTTTGGCACTTTTCATCGCGTTGCGGAGATTGTTCACATCCTCCTGATTCTGCGCGGCATCGGTCATATACATGATGAAGCCTGCATGGCTGCCGTTGATGTAATACTTGCGGCGGAACAGCGTGGCGGACTCGTTGAGCAAAGCGGATGGGATGGCAGAAAGATAACCGGGCAGGCCGTAGATCTCCTGGTTGATGTCCGGTTCCATCAGATGAAAAATGCTGCCTTTCGTGAACTGATACGGCTGGGTTGTCATACCATATTGCACAAACCAGTAAGTATCCATGTCTAATCCGCGTCGGGTGTATTTTGCCAGAGCAGGCTCAAGGGCGATAACTTCACCGAAGCGGTTAGTGCGTTTCTCCAGGTAGGCGTTACCAAAAACCAGATAGTCCTGCACAAAACGTGAAAAAGCCTGCTGGCTGAGCAGCGGGTGAGGGATATAGGTGCTGGTCAGAATATTGCACTTTACTGCAATCGGTGAGCTGTGATGCACGGCGGCGCGGAAGGTTCGCGCCAGTCCGTCAAAACTCACTGGCGGCTCATACCAGCGATCTGTCTGTACGCATTCCACATAGTCCAGTAGTTCGCGGCGATCCAGAACTGGAATGGGATCGCCGAAGCTGAATGCTTCGGCTGAAGTCTGGCTTTTATGCTGGGTCTGGTTCTGCGACGCAGCGCGGTTCTTCTTACTCTTTCCCATCAAAAAATCTCCACAATATTACTGGTATTGGCGGACTCGCCCTGCAGTGGTTCGTTAAACAGTGCGTGCATTGTTGCCCACGCCAGATCGGCGTGGCTGGTTTCTTCGCTGCGGCTGGCTTCATACGTCGGGCGGTTGCCACTGGCGGTGGTGGCGCGACGGATTGCCATGAATGACTGCGCAATGTCGGTGTGCCCGGCGTCAAACTCCAGACGGCGGTGGCTGATAATGTCGTAGGCCTTGAGTACCAGAGCGTTTTTAACGTTGGGGTTGTAGACAAACTCCCGGACGGCAGGAAAAAACGCTTTCACGTTCTCGTAAACCCCGTGACCGACGCCGGTTGAGTCGATACCGATGTATGTCACGTTGTACTGTTCAGTCAGTTTTTTGATGGCGTCAGCCTGGGCGCGGAAGTCCATCCCGCGCCACTGGTGACGCTCAAGAATGCGGAACTTACCGCCCGGCACGGCTGGCGGTGCCACCACCACGCACCCGGCGCTGTCGCCGTTTTGCGTACCTTTTGCCGGGTCATAACCGATCCACACTTCGCGCCAGCCAAACGGGCGCAGGGCCAGTGCATGAAAGTCGGTCCAGACTTCCCAGCTGTCCACCATGCACGCCTGCAGCTCGCTGAGCGGAAACACGGACGCGAGATCGTCCACAAACTCGCACATCAGCAGGTTCTGGTATTCGTCCGGGCTGTACTCCATGCGCAACTGGTCGAGATCGAACAGGTTACATCCGCCGCGCACAGCATCTTCCACGGTGACTATCTGGCGGTATTGCCCGTCTGCGCACAGCAGGCCGGGGGCCAGATTGCTGTGGGACAGGTCGATGTCCACCTTATCGGCTTTGTTGCGCCCACGGTTGAACAGCGCACCGGACCAGAACGGATAAGCACTGTGTGTCAGGCTGGATGGTGTGGAAAAATAGGTTTGTCGCCATTTTTTGTGAATAGCCATACCGGAAGCCACTTTGCGCAGCTCCTGGAATTTCGGTATCCAGAAATATTCATCCAGATACAGGTTGCCGTGGTAACTCTGGGCCGTGCGGGCATTGGTGCCGAGGAAGTAAAGCGTAGCCCCGCTGGGAAGCACCATCGGATCGCCTTTCAGCTCCACTTCCACTTCTTTGGCGAAGTCGATGATGTACTGTTTAAAGACGTGGGCCTGTGCCTTACTGGCGGAAAGGAAAATCTGGTTACGTCCGGTAAGCAGGGCGTCAATCAGGGCTTCACGGGCAAAGTAAAAGGTCGCGCCGACCTGGCGTGACTTCAGCAGGTTGCGGATGCGGTTGGTTTTTCCGGCTTCCCACCAGTGGCGCTGGTAGTTGAACATGGAGGAATGGAAGATTTCTTCCAGCTTCTCAATCTGTTCATCGGTGAAAACGTTCTTTTCCGGCTGACGACGCGGGCCTTTGTTGCGGTTGGCGACGTTAGGGTTTAAGTCGGCTTCGTTGCCGCCATTGTTAAACTTGCCGATCCGCGCGTGGCGCTCCGACTGGCGCGCCAGCAGGTCAATCTCTTTGAAATCTTTCCCTTCTTTGTGCTCCTTCATGATGAGCTGGCAGTAGCGTGCGGCGGTGGTGAGCTGCATCTGATCCAGCGGCCCATAGTCACCCCACTTGTCGCGTTTCTTCCAGCTGTGAACGGTTGCAACTTTCTCGCCCAGCATTTCAGCAATGCGGGCTACGCGATATCCCTGAAAGTACAGCAGCATGGCCTGCCGACGGGGATCGAGATCTGCGGATGTCAGTGTGGTGTTCATGGCACAAACCTACAGCCTTGAATGAAGGCTTTCCCCGCCTGCGGTTTGTGTGGTTGTCGGTACAAATACCGTGCATTGTTTCACTGCCCTCATCACCGCAACCATAAGGCTCCAGTAAGTTTTTTCTAACGGAGCACGGCTCATGACAGTGAAAGCAAAGCGTTTTCGCATCGGGGTGGAAGGTGCCACCACCGACGGACGCGAAATCCAGCGTGAATGGCTGGAACAGATGGCAGCCAGCTACAACCCGGCAGTGTATACCGCGCTGATTAACCTTGAGCACATCAAGTCTTATCTGCCGGACAGCACCTTTAACCGCTACGGCAAGGTAACGGCGCTGTTTGCTGAAGAAATCACGGAAGGTCCGCTGGCAGGCAAGATGGCGCTGTATGCCGACGTTGAGCCAACGGAGTCCCTGGTGGAGCTGGTGAAAAAAGGCCAGAAATTATTCACTTCTATGGAAGTCAGCCCGAAGTTCGCTGATACGGGCAAAGCCTACCTGGTTGGCCTGGCTGCCACTGATGATCCAGCCAGTCTGGGTACGGAAATGCTGACATTCAGCGCCAGTGCAGCCCATAACCCGCTGGCAAACCGCAAGCAGAATCCCGCCAATCTCTTTACCGCCGCAGAGGAAACGGTGATCGAACTGGAAGAAATCCAGGAGGACAAGCCGTCCCTGTTTGCCCGCGTCACGGCGCTGTTCACCAAAAAAGAGCAGTCCGACGATGCCCGGTTCTCTGATGTGCATAAGGCCGTGGAGCTGGTCGCCACTGAGCAGCAAAACCTGAGCGCACGCACCGAAAAATCCCTGTCTGAGCAGGAAGAACGCCTGTCTGAGCTGGAGACAGCCCTGCAGGCACAACAGGCCGCCTTTAACGAACTGGTGGACAAGCTGAGCCATGAGGACTGCCGCCAGGACTACCGCCAGCGTGCAACAGGCGGTAACGCCCCCGCTGACACTCTGACCAATTGCTGATGGAGCATAAAACCCGATGAAGAAGAATACCCGCTTTGCTTTTAACGCTTACCTGCAGCAGCTGGCGCGTCTGAACGGTGTGGCAGCTGAAGAACTGTCCAGCAAGTTCACCGTGGAGCCGTCTGTACAGCAGACGCTGGAAGACCAGATCCAGCAGTCCGCCGCTTTCCTGACGCTGATTAACGTCACGCCAGTGACTGAGCAGTCCGGTCAGCTGCTGGGGCTGGGGGTTGGCAGCACCATTGCCGGAACCACTGACACCACCGCGAAAGAGCGTGAACCTGTCGATCCGACGCTGATGGTCGATGTGGAATACAAATGCGAACAGACCAACTTTGACACGGTGCTGACCTACGCGAAGCTGGACCTGTGGGCGAAGTTTCAGGATTTCCAGGTGCGTATCCGTAACGCCATCGTGAAACGTCAGGCACTGGACCGCATCATGATCGGCTTTAACGGCGTGAAGCGTGCGAAAACCTCCAACCGTAGCGAAAACCCGCTGCTGCAGGATGTGAACAAAGGCTGGCTGCAGAAAATCCGTGAGGATGCACCGGAGCACGTCATGGGCAGCACCACCACGGGCGGTGAAACCACACCGGGTGCGGTGAAAGTCGGTAAAGGTGGCGAATATGCCAACCTGGACGCCGTGGTGATGGATGCCGTTAATGAGCTTATCGACGTGGTCTACCAGGACGATGACGATCTGGTGGTGATTTGCGGTCGTGAACTGCTGTCTGACAAGTATTTCCCGCTGGTCAACAAAGAGCAGGAAAACAGTGAAAAACTGGCAGCCGATATGATTATCAGTCAGAAACGCATGGGCGGTCTGCAGGCCGTGCGTGCGCCGTTCTTCCCGCCGAATGCGCTGCTGATCACCCGTCTGGATAACCTGTCCATCTACTGGCAGGAAGACACCCGCCGCCGTTCAGTTATCGACAACCCGAAACGTGACCGGATTGAAAACTTTGAATCTGTTAACGAAGCCTATGTGGTTGAGGACTACCGCTGCGCCGCACTGGTGGAAAACATCCAGATTGGCGATTTCAGCGCCGCCGCAGCAGAAGCCGGAGCGTAACCTATGAGCCTGAGTCCCGCACGGCAGCATCGCCTGCGCGTTCAGGCTGAACAGGCCGCCCGTGAAGGCGGCAGTGTTCGCCACGCGTCGGGCTATGACCTGATGCTGCTGCAACTGGCGGAAGACCGCCGCCGTCTCAAGGGCGTTCAGTCCACGGTGAAAAAAGCGGAAATAAAGGTGGAGCTGCTGCCGAAATATGCCGCCTGGGCGGAGGGCGTCCTGGCTGCCGGAGGCGCTCAACAGGATGACGTGCTGATGTACGTGATGCTGTGGCGCATTGATGCCGGAGATTATGCCGGGGCGCTGGAGATCGGGCGTCATGCCCTGCGTCATGGCTGGGTGATGCCGCTGGGTAACCGCAACGTGCAGACCGTGCTGGCAGAGGAAATGGCAGATGCAGCCCAGAGCGCAATGCTTGCCGCCACCGGCTTTGATGCCGATCTGTTGCTGCAGACGCTGGAGCTGACAGACGGTCTGGATATGCCGGACCAGTCACGGGCGCGTCTGCATAAAGCGATTGGCGCTGTCCTGAGTGAAAGCAATCCGGCTTCCGCCCTTAATCATCTTAACCATGCGTTACAGCTCGATCCCCGCTGTGGCGTGAAAAAAGACAAACAGCAGCTGGAGCGCAGACTGCGCAATGACAGCCGCTGACAGAACGTGCCCCCGCGCACGGGCGGCACGGGGTGGCGAAAGGCACCGCCACATCAAAACCCCGTCCACCGCCCTCTATTTCAGGAGAAAGCAGCATGAAGTTTGTTGCGCCAGAACAGGCACCGGAACAGGCGGAAATCATCAGAAATACGCCGTTCTGGCCTGATGTGGACCTGTCGGAGTTTCGCAGCGTGATGCGCACTGACGGCACGGTGACGCAGCCGCGTTTAAAGCAGGTTGCGCTGTCGGCAATTTCGGAGGTCAACGCAGAGCTGTATGAGTTTCGCAGACGCCAGCAGATGCTGGGGTATGCCTCGCTGGCAGAGGTTCCGGCAGAACAGCTGGACGGGAAAAGTGAGCGCATTCAGCACTATTTCAACGCGGTTTACTGCTGGGCACGCGCCATGCTCAACGAACGATACCAGGACTATGACGCCACGGCATCCGGTGTGAAGCGCGGCGAAGAACTGGCAGAAGCCAGCGGTGATTTGTGGCGTGACGCCCGCTGGGCCGTCAGCCGGGTGCAGGATGCGCCGCACTGCACAGTGGAGCTGATCTGATGAAAGTGCGTGCGTACCAGGGTGACACGGTGGACGCGCTTTGCTGGCGTCATTACGGACGCACGCAGGGCGTCACGGAGCAGGTACTGCAGGCAAATCCGGGGCTGGCTGAGCACGGCCCGTTCTTACCACACGGGCTGCAGGTGGATCTGCCGGATATTGCCACCACCTCCACGGTGCAGACCGTCCAGTTATGGGACTGAAATATGACGCTTGAACGGATCAGCGCCTTCATCACGTACTGCATCGCTGTACTGCTGGCATGGATGGGAGATTTATCGCTTAAGGATGTGTCGACAGTGGGCGGTGTGTTGATTGGCGTGCTGATGCTGGCCATCAACTGGTACTACAAACACAAAACCTACCAGCTGCTGCGCGGCGGAAAAATTACACGGGGGGAATATGAATCCTTCAACCGTTAAACGCTGCCTGGTAGGGGCGGTGCTGGCGATTGCCGCCACCCTGCCGGGCTTTCAGCAACTTCATACCTCAATGGAAGGGTTGAAGCTGATAGCCGATTACGAGGGCTGCCGCCTGCAGCCGTATCAGTGTGATGCGGGGGTGTGGACCGATGGCATTGGCAATACGTCCGGCGTGGTGCCGGGGAAGACCATCACGGAACGGCAGGCCGCCGGGAGTTTCATCACCAACGTTTTAAGGGTGGAGAAGGCGCTGGATCGCTGTGTCCTGGTGAGCGTACCGCAGAACGTCTATGACGCGCTGGTATCGCTGGCCTTCAACGTGGGAACCGGCAATGCCTGCGGTTCAACCATGGTGAAGTTTATCAATCAGAAGCGCTGGCGCGAGGCCTGCTATCAGTTGCCACGCTGGGTATACGTCAAAGGCGTATTTAATCCGGGACTGGACAACCGCCGCGCGCGGGAGCTGTCCTGGTGCTTAAAAGGAGCGTAACGAAATGAAAAAGAAACTGATCGGTGGGTTATTTTCGGTGCTGTACACGGCTCTGATGATTTTTAGTCTCTTTGTTCCAAACAATATTGTTCCGGCACTGGTTACAGCCTTGACCTGGATAGCCTGCCTGCTGAGCTGGGGAGCGGTGCTACTATGCCTGGCTGGATGGTATGCGGGCGGCACTCATCGGCGGGAGGCAAAGCAGGCGCTGACGCGCTTTTTCAGCACGCCAGGAAACCAGGTGATCCGATGGGCCAGGTGTTCACTACTTGTGATTTTTCTCCCCTTTACGGGCCACGTTGTCACCCTGGTATTTTATCTGCTGACGCTGGCCGCGCTTAAGGTTCTGCGTGCGCAGATTATTGATGCGGAGCCGGTGACGGTATGACGAAGGCGCTGGCGGTAATTCTGGCGCTGGTAGTGCTGGCGCTTGGCTGGCAGTCATGGCGGATGAAGGAGGCCAGCCAGACCATCGAGCGGCAAGGGCGGGATCTGAAAACGACAGGCGAAAAACTGGCAAAGACGAACAGCCAGCTGATCGCCCTGTCCATCTTGTCCGAAACCAATAACCGGGAACAGGCAAGGCTTTACGCGGTGGCAGAAAGTACAAACGCGCTGCTGCGAAGCCGTCAGCGCAGAATTGAGGAGTTAAAACGTGAAAATGAGGATTTACGCCGCTGGGCTGACACTCTTCTGCCTGCTGACGTTATCAGGATGCGCGAACGTCCAGCCCTCGCCGGAGGTGCTGCTTACCGTGAATGGTTGTCCCAGAGTGACGCAGTGCCGCCTGGAAAAGTCGGTGGCACGCACTAACGGCGATCTGCTGACCGCGCTGGATGAAGCGGAGGCGGCCTGGGCGGTCTGCGCCGATAAAGTGGACACGATAATTTCCTGTCAGGAGCGAAACAGTGAACAAGCCTCAATCCTTACGCCGCGCCCTGAATAACGCGGTGCCATATGTCCGTGATAACCCGGATAAGCTGCATTTGTTCGTTGATAACGGATCGGTGGTGGCAACCGGGGCAGCGTCACTTTCATGGGAATATCGTTACACCCTGAATGTGGTGATTGTGGATTTCAGCGGCGATCAGGGGTTATTGATGGCGCCGGTGGTGGCCTGGCTCATGGAGAATCAGCCGGATGCCATTCATAACCCGGAGCTGCGGGAAAAGTTGCTTTCCTTTGAAGTCGATATTTTGCGCAATGATATCTGTGATATCAGCCTGAACCTGCAACTGACAGAGCGTGTGATAGTCAGCGCTGACGGTGACGTGTCCAGCGTCGAAGCAGTGCCGGAACCGGACGAACCGGACGAAATGTGGGCGGTGAGCCGTGGCTGATCTGCAGGAAGTTGACGCCTGGTTAGATGCGCTCTTGGCGGGTCTGGAGCCTGCCGCACGTAAGCGCATGATGCGGGAGCTGGCGCAGCAGCTGCGCCTCAACCAGCAGAAAAATATCAGGATGCAGCGCAACCCGGACGGGACGGCTTACGAGCCGCGTCGCGTGACGGCCAGAACGAAACAGGGCCGCATCCGTCGGCAGATGTTTGCAAAACTCCGCACAACAAAATACCTGAAAGCCGTCGCCAGCCAGGACTCGGCAAGCGTCGAGTTTGAGAGCCGTGTGCAGCGCATAGCCCGTGTGCATCACTATGGCTTGCGTGATCGGGTCAGCCGTAAAGGCCCTGTGATTACTTATCCGCATCGACGATTACTAGGAGCTAATCATCATGTCATTGAGTTAATTCACAATAGTTTATATAGATGGTTGTTTAATTAATTTTCATTTTTAAATTTACTTTTTGTTTGTGCTGCTATAGCCTCTGTTAGCCCTGCAATTAATTTTTCTTGTGGAGGATGCGGGGTTTTATCAAAGCTGATATTGTGATTCCTTAAGGCATCTAGAGTAGACGAGAATTTTGATATATCTCCCCGAGATAGCATATATGCTATCTTTTGGTTCTCATAATCATTGCTAAGTTGCATGTAATATTTGGTAAAAATAACAAATATGCGTGTTACATATCCTATAAATAAAAGAACGGAAAAGCTAATTAATATAGAGGCTATTGAATCGGCTATTTTTTCTGACTTGTCTTTTTTGAGGTAAATTAAATCATCAGGTTGTAACTTGAATCTATCATTTCTAGCGGTGTTGGCATCGCTAACGCTATTATTTTTGTCATGTAGGTTTTGTGTTTTTGTATTGAAAAAGGCCTCTAAGGCTTTTGTGTAGTTATTTAGAATAGTGGTTGCTTGATATAGTTCATTATTTCCATCAATCATGCTTGATATGAAATTTGTTATTGGGTTGTTGTTTTTTGATTTGATTGCGAAGATTCCGGTTAATACTAGGGCAGTGGCCAACAAAAGAATGTATATAAAAGTGATTGTTATTCTTCTTGTGCTAATACTTCTTGTGTTTAACTCTTTTAAAGTTTCTAAATAAATTTTTTGTTCTTCGTCCATATCTTTCTCTCTTGCTGTACCAGAAGTATTGTACTGTTGTTCATACAATCTACCTGAACTATCTAAAAAGTCGACAAACAGTCATCCTGATTGGATGAATACTCAACTAACCGAAATCATGCGCCTTATCACTAATCTGATCCGCACCGGCATTGTGACCGAAGTGGACCGGGACAGCTGGCTGTGCCGGGTGAAAACGGGCGACCTCGAAACCAACTGGATTAACTGGCTGACCTACCGTGCAGGTAAATCCCGCACCTGGTGGTGCCCGTCTCCAGGGGAGCAGGTGGTGCTGTTCAGCCTGGGCGGCAATCTGGAGACAGCCTTTGCGCTTCCGGCCATCTACTCCAACGCCTGCCCGCCGCCGTCAGACTCTGAAAGTGCGGACGTGACCGCATACGAGGATGGCGGCTGGTTCGAATACGACCCCGCCACCGGGCGCTGGATTATTCGCGGCGTGAAAAGCGTGCTGATTGAGTCTTCGCAGGTTGTCTCCTGCAAAACCGGTGAGTTTGTGATCGAGGCTGACACCACCCGTATTAACAGCAATGTGATCCTGAATGGCGATGTGACCCACGGCGGCGGCGCGATGACGTCAAACGGCGTCGTTGCTGATAAGCATAAACACCCTGGCGACAGTGGCGGAACGACAGGAGACCCATTTTGACGCTCTATATCGGGATGAGCCGCGATACCGGCAGAGCTATTACGGAATCTGACCACCTGCGTCAGTCGGTGCGTGACATTTTGCTGACCCCGCAAGGGAGCCGGCTTGCGCGCCGGGAGTATGGTTCCCTGCTTTCAGCGCTCATTGACCAGCCGCAAAACCCGGCGCTGCGCCTGCAAATCATGGCTGCGGTGTATGTGGCGCTGCGGCGCTGGGAGCCGCGGCTGCAACTGGACACCATCACGGTTAACAGCAGCAACATGGATGGCGCAATGGTTATTGAGCTGGCAGGCCAGCGTAATGACGGCGTGCCCGTGTCCCTTTCCGTATCGACAGGAGCAGACAATGGCCGTTATTGACCTTTCCCAGCTGCCGCCGCCGCAAATTGTGGATGTGCCGGATTTTGAAACCCTGCTGACTGAGCGCAAGGCTGAATTTGTCGCGTTATTTCCGGCAGAAGAACAGGAGGCCGTGGCCCGCACCTTAACGCTTGAGTCTGAGCCGGTGGTGAAAATGCTGCAGGAAAATGTGTACCGGGAGTTGCTGCTGCGCCAGAGGATTAACGAGGCAGCGAGAGCCGTGATGGTGGCCTATTCCGGCGGGGATGACCTGGACAATTTAGGCGCAAATAACAACGTACAGCGCCGGGTGATTACAGCTGCAGATGACACCACAACACCACCCACGGAGGCGGTAATGGAATCTGACGCGGATTATCGCCAGCGCATTCCTGCTGCATTTGAGGGGATGAGCGTTGCCGGACCAGTCGGAGCCTATGAATATCACGCGCTTAGCTCGGATGGTCGGGTGGCGGATGCGTCAGCGTTCAGCCCGTCACCGGCAGAAGTCGTGGTGACTATTCTGGCCCGCGACGGCGATGGTACTGCGCCTGAAGACTTACTGCAGGTCGTCGGTGAGGCCCTGAATGATGAGGCTGTGCGGCCAGTGGCGGATCGGGTGAGCGTCCGATCTGCTGAGATTGTCCCCTATGAAATTGATGCGGTTCTTTATGTCTACCCCGGCCCGGCTAAGGAACCCATCCTGGCGGCAGCGAAAGCGCAGGGCACGGCATACATCAACGAGCAGCGTCGCCTGGGGCGTGATGTGCGGTTGTCCGCGATCTATGCCGCGCTGCATGTTCAGGGTGTCCAGCGCGTCGAACTGATAAAGCCACTGACGGACATGGTGCTAGATAAAACGCAGGCGTCATATTGCACCGATTTTAAAGCAGAAATTGGTGGCTCTGATGACTAGCAGCCTGTTGCCGCCGGGGTCGTCTGCGCTGGAGCGCAGGCTGGCGCAAGCCTGTTCAGGTATCAGTGATTTAAACGTGCCGCTGCGTGACCTGTGGAACCCGTGGAAATGCCCGGCAAAGTTTCTGCCGTACCTGGCCTGGGCTTTCTCCGTTGATCGATGGGAGGAAACCTGGACAGAAACCGCTAAGCGGCAGGCAGTAAGTGATGCGTTCTGGATCCATCAGCGAAAAGGAACGGTGGCGGCAGTTAAGCGGGTGATCGAGGGGCTGGGGTATTCGATGACCATTGAGGAATGGTGGGAGGTGGCCGACCCCGCCGGGACGTTTCGGCTTGAGATCGATCTGAATGAAATCGGCATCACTGAGCCGATGATTTATGAGCTTGAGAGGATTATAGGTGATGCCAAACCGGCGAGCAGACACATCTCTCAGATGACATTGTCTACTACCTCTCGCGGTATTGCGCATCTTGGTGCTGCCGCAATTATTGGCGACGAAGTAAGTGTTTATCCGCAGCAATATAAGCCGGGCAACGATATTTTTTACGATGGCCTGATTTTCCATGACGGCAATTATCAGTATGAGGAATGATATGGCGAGCATAAAAGAATTGCCGCGCTGGGAAGATGAGGTCTATCAGATCGCGCGTGGTGATAAAGTAGAAGGTGGTGTCGGTGGTATAGCGAATATGCAGGCGAAGACGCTGGCAGAACGTACCCGGTATCTAAAAAACGTTGTTGAATCTATTCCGGATTACCGCGAATTCACATTTTATAAAACTGAAAATGATCCGGAAGGAAAGTTAGCTGGAATCGCTGAAACCCATGACGGCCAGCTATTTCGTGTTGCTCAGGGGATCGATAGCGAAAACTCTTTTATCTATTATCGGAATGATGATGGTGATGCTGTTCCGGTTGCATGGCAGCCTGGCACAGAGTTAGTCAAAATATTGAGCAACCTGATTAGTGATCAGGGAGATAACCCATTTTCTGTCGTTTTCGATAATGGGCTTTCTCCGTTGGGCTATAAAAATGGACGCTTATACGCTGATGAATTTGAAAAGCTATACTCCTCAGATTCCGGGTTAGAGTTTGGTGGCAGCATAATTGATAATAATCCTCCAGAAGGTTGGAGATTTGTTATTTACTACCGCAACGGGTTAGTGATGTGTGGTCAAAAAGATGACGGCACAATGATCGGTTTTGGTGAGGGGGGGAGCGGTGGCGGTTCTATTGAACCAGGTGATACAGCTCCTGACTATGATTCAATTCGAATGTATTCAGGTACAGCGACAGTGCGTGACGTAGTTGGGAAACGCGCTGGCGGTCGTTTTGTTGTTAATCCGGATGACACCACATCGGAGGAGATCCCCGGAGGGATACTGGTCGATGTGCTGGGGCGTCGATGGTATCGACAGGCTGATTTTGTTTCCTATGATATGTTTCTTGCGCCGCGAATACCCGCAGCGACTCTGTTGTCCGTACAGGTTGCACTGGCAATGGGGAACAGGTCATCAGCAATAGCATACCTCGCAGGAGTGGAGGCAGCAGATAAAGCTATCCAGGCGGCTCACCGCTTTGCGAACATCATGAAAATCCCCGTACGTCAGAATGACGGTGCATTCCTGATGTTGGTTGATCATGAAGCAGAAGTACGAACAAATACCGACCTGTCAGGGGCGATAATTCTTACCTCTGCAAATTCCGGTGTGAACGAGATACGCTGGGGACCTTTACGACTGCTTGACCCTTCAGCACCTGAACCGATGCGCATGTTCAACATAAAAGGTAAACCGCGTATTGAACTGACAGCTGAAGAGTTAGCGACATTTAACGCAACGTATTCAAAGTATCTGAAAAAAGGCTCTCAGTACCTGCCTTATCCGAAACTGTACGCGTATTACGGTGGGATGTTCTATGCGCTGTCGCATGAAGTGGAAATTTACCGCAATGGAGAAAGGAATAAGCCGCGTGACCGCGTGTTATACCGAGAGTTTTCACGTATTGGAAAAAATGGCGCATTGACCGAGAGGATTGTGAAAGACATTCCAGACGGGACGATTGGATATGCCGCCATTATACAGAAAGAAGATGATTTTCTGGAATTTAAATGCCCGCATTTTATTGAACTGGGCGACAGTCGTCGATTCCTGAATATCGAAGTCTCCAGGCCGATGGTGCGCATTAAAAATCTGGTGCATACGTCATGGCAGACTAACGCAACAAGCCTCGAAAGCCGCGTGGTTATTTCTGCGCGAGAGGTTTTTGACGTATTTTGCGAATACGGAGAAACCACTTGTCACCCGGCCGAGAACGGTTCATATGTCATTTGCATTCGTGATACCTGTAACGTGCATATCGATAACTATTACGGACTGCATGGCTGGGGGTTACAGGGGCATCACGGAATAAAGGGTTTATACGGCAACAGAAATACGTTTAACCGCGTTGATTTCCACAGCTTCGGGTACGATGTTTTCTTCAAAGATCTGACTGTGAAAGGCAGGCAAATCAACCTGCAGGGAGGTAATGAGTGGTCGATAGAGAAACTTCGGCTGTATATCACCCGTACCAGTGGCGATGCAGTGGAGTATTTCCTTAACTACGCCATCGGCATGAGGCAGGACTATGCCAGTGACTGTGATGGCATTCTCAATATTGATGGTGTCACGGTGATGTGGGACAGAGGGCTACCCGCATGGTACAACACGACCCGGTCATTTGACCTTGTCAGAATTATCGATACAGCCAACTCTCTTGATCAGGGGATTGACAGCAAATTACCCCCCGTTATCAGAATTCGCAATGTCGTGTTTGACCTTGCCGGCATCCAGACCGGAAGACCGAATGACAATTTTGAGTTCTGCGCTGTTACGGCCTTACGTTCTCAGTTTACCGACTACTCGGTAACCGGACGTAAAACGCTGCTACCCGACAATATCACCGTTGACGGAATGACAGCTATTAACGTTCAGCCCACGCAGAACGCGGTGATGTGCGGCATCAAATTGCCTGCCGACCTCTATCAGAACACTGTGGGCTCACGCAACAAAAAGGGCAGCGACGGGACGAACGCCCGCATAACGCTGCGCAACCTGCACAGCGTTATCAACAATCCGTCTATCGAGCTGGCTGCAGCCCAGACCGTCGATATTCCGGGAAACGCGGCAACCTGGACCGCTGATTACCTGAACAGTGATTACAGCTGGATACCGCGGATTATCCTGGAAAATTGTATCCCGGCAATTATCCATGCTCCTGGCGCAAAAGCTGTTGTCGATATTCATGGCGGCAAGCTGGCGCGGGTCTACACCAACGGCAATAGCAACCGCTGCCGGGTCACTGGTGCTGATATTGAGCTGATACCTGATGCGGCGGGTGTGACCTATTTCGCAGCAGATAAAACGCTGGTGACGGGCTGTTCATGGCTGAACCCGGCCAGTGGTGCAACCTATCCAGGTACGTTACGTGGTTCAGGAAACGAAATGATCGGAGAAAGTGCTAAAGCACCAAACCTTCCTGCAAAAGCTTTTATTGAGGAATAATAAATGGGAAACGGAACGCGTATTTTACTTAACTCGGACGGTGTTATTACTAACTGGGAAAAGCAATATTTTGAACCAGTAAAGTCACCACTGGCAGCAATTGCAAACCCGATCGTGGCTTTTGATTTACTGACTCCTGTAGATAACTCACGACATGGTTTCAGCGTGCAGCAAGGTGTGCAGATCCTGAAAGGGTATGGACTTGAATTTCCTGGTTCCGCCGGTAGCCAGACTACGTTTGCAAAGTCCGGACTGTCCGGACTGTCTTTTCTTACTGCATTTCGGTTAAGCGCAGTTGATGTATTTCAGTACGTGCTTGACTGCAGGGATCTGACACCAGGTACAGGCCATGGTTACGCCATTACGTTTAACCCTGCCGGTCAGCGGCTTGAGCTTCGTGTCGGCTGGCCTGACGGTAGTCAGGGTATCTATTTTCAGGAAGGTAAGACGATTGTTGCGGGGCAATGGTATGTGGCATGCGGTGTCATTTCTCCTAACCGCAATCACAAATTAACGTTGTCAGATGGGACTGCAATTGCTGCAAGCCCTGCGGGTTATCTGTTAAACGTGGCGGGAAACAAGCTAATGCTGGGTGCCAGTGCTGCCGGTTCATCAATGATGAAAGGTGATCTGGCTTTCTTTGGTGCATGGGAAAAAGAATTTACCGCAGGCGACACTCTGACGGCTGTCGCGCTGGGTAAAAACATCATGGCTTTAAGAGGGCAGGCAGTATGACAACCGTAGAAGTACGCATTGAAACAGTTAATGGCAGCATGGTCACTTTTTCGCGTGTATCTGAAAACTGGGTAAATCTGAACCAGTACGAACGGGATGACATTATCAGCGGATGGATAAATGAGGATAAAAACAGCCAGGCCGCATTATCGGCTAGTGATGGATATACCCTGAGCTATCACGTTTTAGCTCAAGAATAGCCGAGGCGCCAGACAGAAAAGGATAAGAGATGAGCACAGCCTTTTATACAAAACTGACCGCGGCGGGAGTTAATGCCATGACTCGCGCAGTCATGAATAATGAACCAATCTCTATTACTGAAATGGCTGTTGGAGATGGTGGCGGTAATAATATTAATCCTGACGGAATGCAGGGACTAGTTAATGAAGTTTACCGCGCTCCGTTAAACAGGCTGGTTATTGCTGATCTGGACAGAAATGTCATCCGGGCAGAAATGCTGATGATGCCCCAGGTTGGCGGATGGTGGCTGCGTGAAGCGGCGTTATTTGATGACAGAGGGATCTGTCTGGCCGTAGCAAGTTTACCTCCATCCTATAAGCCATTGCTGGAACAAGGGGCAGGGCGTATGAGCACGGTGAATATTTACATCACCGTCAACAATATTGCCGATGTGCAACTAATTACTGACCCGGCGATCATTCTGGCAACGATAACTGAGGTTGATAAGGCTAAGGGTGAGGCAAAGGATTACGCCGACGAAATTGTAGGTAACTTAGACAAGAATATTCAGCAGGTGATTGCTGATGCTATAACGGCGGCAAAGCGAGATTTCTGGGAAGATGATAATCCGGTTGGCACCACCCGCTTTTTTAACCAGAACCTCAATCCCAATGAGCGCTGGCCGTGGTCGCAATGGGTGTACACCGGCGAAAACAAAACGATCCGCGTCGGCAGGGCTGACGGTTCGGACGTCGGGCAGACAGGCGGCAGCGATACTGTCACACTCCAGCAGGCTAACCTGCCCGCTGTGCAGGTTAACGTCAGTGGCGAAACCAGTGAACTCCCCGGGCAGGAGCTGACCACCAGGGAGGCGGGACGGCATAAACACAAAGGCGGAATGCTCGCCCCTGGCGAGGCCTGGGATGATAATTACATAGTCGGTTCGGATAACGACAGCCGCCGCACCAGAAATTATACGGATGAGGTGGCCGATCATAGCCATATTGTGGACTTGCCAGCCCACAAACACACGACCACCGGCAAAACCGATAACCTCGGTGAAGGGAAATCATTCAGCGTGGTTGAAGCCCACACACTGCTGATGTGCTGGAGCCGCGTTGCCTGATAAATCCCGGTATCAGTCTGCCCCGATAAGGGGCTTTTTTCTGTCTGCGGTTGTGCCATTGACGGTACAACGGCCATCAACGGCTTGCGGTGCATGATTTCCCTACCATGGGTGAACCCCTAAACAGGAGATTCATTCATGGCGCAAGACTATCACCATGGCGTGCGTGTTGTTGAAGTTAACGACGGCACCCGCTCTATCACGACGGTGAGCACGGCGATTGTGGGCATGGTATGCACCGGCGATGATGCCGATGCCTCAGTGTTCCCGCTCAATAAGCCGGTTCTGCTTACCGATGTACTGACCGCCAGCGGTAAAGCGGGCGAGTCCGGCACGCTGGCCCGCTCACTGGATGCCATCGCAGACCAGGCAAAACCCGTCACCGTTGTGGTGCGTGTTGCCCAGGGCGAAACCGAAGCGGAAACCACCTCCAATATTATCGGCGGCGTAACCGCTGACGGTAAGAAAACGGGCATCAAAGCGCTGCTTTCGGCGCAGTCGCAGCTGGGTTTAAAGCCGCGCATTCTTGGTGTGCCGGGCCATGACACGCAGGCTGTTTCCACTGAACTGTTAAGCGTGGCGCAGAGCCTGCGCGGCTTTGCGTACCTGTCTGCCTACGGTTGTAAAACCGTGGAAGAAGCGATTGCCTACCGCGAAAATTTCAGTCAGCGAGAAGGGATGCTGATCTGGCCTGATTTCATCAACTTTGACACGGTGCTGCAGGCGGATGCGACTGCTTACGCCACTGCCCGCGCGCTGGGTCTGCGTGCAAAAATCGACGAGCAGACCGGCTGGCACAAAACCCTTTCTAACGTGGGCGTCAACGGCGTAACCGGCTTGTCTGCGGATGTGTTCTGGGATCTGCAGGACCCGGCAACCGATGCCGGACTGCTGAACCAGAACGACGTCACCACCTTGATCCGCAAGGATGGTTTCCGCTTCTGGGGTTCCCGCTGCCTGAGCGATGACCCGTTATTCCAGTTTGAAAACTACACCCGTACCGCGCAGGTGCTGGCAGACACCATGGCGGAGGCGCATATGTGGGCGGTGGACATGCCGCTTAACCCTTCGCTGGCTCGCGACATTATCGAAGGTATCCGCGCCAAAATGCGCAGCCTGGTAAATCAGGGCTACCTCATTGGCGGTGATTGCTGGATTGATGACAGTGTGAATGACAAAGACACGCTGAAAGCCGGGAAACTCTGGATCGACTACGACTATACGCCAGTGCCTCCACTGGAAAACCTGATGCTGCGCCAGCGCATCACTGACCGTTACCTGGTGGATTTCACCACCCGCGTAAGCGCATAAGGGGGACCCATGGCCTTACCACGCAAGTTAAAACACCTGAATATTTTTAATGCCGGTAACAACTGGATGGGCATTGCTGAATCCGTCACCCTGCCGAAATTCACCCGCAAGCTGGAAAACTACCGCGGCGGCGGTATGCCCGGTTCAGTCGGTATTGATCTGGGGCTGGATGATGGCGCGCTGGATACGGAAATGACCATCGGCGGCACTGAGGCGCTTCTGTTTAAACAGATGGGCAAAGCCACGGTGGACGGCGTGCAGCTGCGCTTTACCGGGTCTATTCAGCGTGACGACACCGGCGAAGTTCAGGCCGTTGAGCTGGTCGTCCGTGGGCGCCACAAAGAGGTGGATTCCGGCGAGTGGAAAACCGGCGAGAGCAATTCCACCAAGGTCAGCAGCGTTAACTGTTACGCGAAGCTGACCATTAACGGTGAAGTGCTCTATGAGGTCGATGCGATCAACATGATTGAAGTTGTTGATGGTGTTGACCTGATGGAAGAACACCGTAACGCCATCGGTCTGTAATTTTTTCCTGGCGCGCGAGGTCGCGCCAGCCAACCCATAACAGGAAAAGAGCATGAGTGAGAAAACAGAAGCAACGGTGAAACTGGATAGCCCGATTAAGCGTGGTGATACCACGATTACGGAAATTATGCTGCGTAAGCCGCAATCCGGCGCGCTGCGCGGTACGCGACTGCAGGCGGTGATGGAGATGGACGTGGCCTCAATGATGACCGTGATCCCCCGCATCTCCACGCCAACGCTGACCCCGCAGGAAATGGCGGACCTCGACCCGGCAGACCTGGCCGCGATGTCTGTCGAGGTGGTCCTTTTTTTGTTGCCGAAGTCGGCACTTGCCGATTTGCCGACAGCCTGACGGTAGATGACCTGGTGGCGGATATCGCCACGATCTTTCACTGGCCGCCGTCCGTCACTGACGTTATGCCGCTGACGGAAGTGCTGGAGTGGCGGCACAGAGCGATAATGCGTAGCGGGGCCAGCGATGAGTGATAAAAACCTGCGCCTGCAGGTGGTTCTGAATGCGGTTGATAAACTCACCCGCCCTTTAAAAAAATGCGCTGGCTGGCTCGAAGGAGCTGGCCTCCGGCATCCGGCAGACCCGTGATCAGCTTAAACGGCTTAACGACGCGGGGAGCCAGTTAAAATCTTTTGATCAACTCTCACAGAGTCTGAACCGGACCAGCAACGAGCTGGACCAGGCGCGGCTGCGTGCGCAGATGATGACGCGCGAACTGGCAGCGCTCGAATCCCCCACGAAAAAACAGACGCAGGCGCTTGAGGCGCAATGGCGCGCCGTATCACGCCTGGAACAAAAGCAGCAGCAGGAAACGCGGCAGATGGCGGCAACCAGGGCGGAGCTGTACCGCCTTGGCATCTCTGCGGGCGGCGGTGCCCGTGAAACAGCCCGCATTACCCGCGAAACTGATCGCTATAACCAGCAGCTGGCAGAGCAGGAGCGGCGCTTGCGGGACGTGGGCGAGCGCCAGCGCAAGCTGAATGCGATCAGGGCCAAAGCTGACAAGATGCGCGACGTGCGTAACAACCTGGCGGGGAACGGTGCCGGGATGATGGCCGCCGGGGTGACAACGGGCGCGACGCTGCTGGCGCCTATTCGCGCCTACTCGGAATCAGAGAACGCCGCAAACCAGCTGGCAGGCTCAATGATGGGGCCGGGCGGAAAGGTGGCGCCTGAGTTCATGAAACTAAACAAACTGGCAATAGCCCTGGGTGACCGGCTGCCCGGCACCACGGCAGACTTTCAGAACATGATGACCATGTTACGTCGTCAGGGGATGTCAGCGCAGGTTATCCTGGGCGGGCTGGGTGAGTCGGCGGCTTACCTTGGCGTGCAGCTGCAGATGGCGCCGACGGAGGCTGCAGAGTTTGCCGCAAAATTGCAGGACGCCACGCAGACCACCGAAAAAGACATGATGAGCCTGATGGATCTTATCCAGCGTGGTTTTTATGCGGGCGTAGACCCCGGGAATATGCTGCAGGGTTTCGCAAATATCAGCAGCGCTATGGACATTATCAAGCAGAAGGGCCTGGATGCTGCAAAAACCTTCAGTCCGCTTCTCGTCATGGCCGATCAGGCGGGGATGGCTGGAGAGTCAGCGGGTAATGCCTACCGTAAAATTTTTCAGGCCACGCTGGATGCGAAAAATATTAAGGGCATAAACGACGGGCTGAAAGGAAAGGGCATCAAGTTCGATTTCTCCGACGGGAAAGGCGGATTTGGTGGTCTGGAAAAGATGTACGCGCAGTTAGAAAAGCTTGAAAAACTAAATCCTGAAACGAAATTTGCAACGATGAAAGCCCTGTTTGGTAATGATAATGAGGTGCTAAAAGCGCTGAATACCATGATGTCAAAAGGCATGGCGGGCTATCGTGAAACCGTCGCTAAACTGGAGAGCCAGGCAACTCTGCGCGAGCGCGTCGAGGCGTCCCTGAATACCTTAGGCAACAAATGGGAAGCCGCTGGCGGCTCTTTTACTAACGCCATGGCAAGCATCGGAGAAACCGTCGCTCCAGTGCTGAAAAATATAGCGGACTGGCTGGGTAATCTGGCGTCCGCGCTGGATGGTTTTGTGAAGCGTCATCCGCAACTGACGGCGGCGCTATTTAAAATTGCGGCCGTATTTGCCGTGGTAGCTACCGCAGCGGGTGTGGTGTCACTGGCCCTGGCATCCATTTTGGGTCCTATGGCGGTACTGCGGGTAAGTGCTGGCATTCTCCAGCTGATATTTGCTTCTGCGTTTGGTCTGGTCACAAGAGTAATTGGCGGTGCAGGCCAGGCGGTCATCTGGTTAGGCCGGTTGATGATGGCTAACCCCATTCTGGCGATAGTTGGCCTGATTGCGATGGGAGCCATCTATATCTGGCAGAACTGGGAAACGCTGGGGCCGAAGTTTAAAGCACTCTGGGATGCCATCACGTCAGGGGTGTCAGTAGCCTGGACTGTGATTAAGCAGACCATAAGCAGCAAATGGGATGAAATTCTGAGTGATGTTGCCGCGCTGGCCGCAAAGTTTAAAGCAGTGGGCGGGGCGATCATTGACGGCATCCTGAGCGGTATCAATGAGAAGTGGGAAACGCTTAAGAGCAAGCTGGCATCGGTCAAAAGCTATCTGCCGGACTGGATGACCGGCGGGGACAAATCGCCAGGCGCACCTCAGCAGAAAGGGCCGAGCGGATTTTTCGCGGGGATGTATGACGGCGGCGGCTATATTCCACACGGGAAGGTGGGCATTGCTGGCGAGAATGGCCCGGAGCTGATTAACGGCCCGGCCTATGTGACCAGCCGCAGGAGAACGGCCGCGCTGGCGTCCGTAGTCGCCGGAATGATGGGGGGAGCAATGCCAGCAGAGGCCGCCCCGCTTCATCCCATGAGTCTGCCGGCAGCTTCATACCGTCCTGTAACTGATAAGCTAGCAGGCAGCCAGCCTGTATTCCAGTTTGAAACCCATGCGCAAATTATTATCCAGGCTCTGCCCGGTCAGAGTGCGCAGGATATTGCGCAGGAAGTTGCACGGCAGCTTGATGCGCGCGAGCGACGCATGAAGGCGAAGGCCCGCAGCAATTTCAGTGATCAAGGGGGGTACGATTCATGATGATGGTCCTGGGCTTATTTGTGTTTCAGCTGCGCACGGTTCCCTATCAGCAACTGCAGTATCAGCGGAACTGGCGCCATGTGACCAACAACCGCGTTAATCGCCGTCCGACAACGCAATTTTTGGGGCCAGATAACGATCAGCTGACGCTCTCCGGCGTCCTCATGCCGGAAGTGACCGGCGGCCGGTTGTCGTTGCTGGCGCTGGAGCTGATGGCAGAGCAGGGGAAGGCGTGGCCCCTGATTGAAGGCAGCGGCACGATTTACGGCATGTATGTGATTGAGGGACTGAATCAGACTAAAACGGAGTTTTTCCGCGACGGTATGCCGCGCAGGATTGAGTTCACCCTGTCGCTAAAACGCGTGGATGAATCCCTGTCCGATATGTTCGGTGATCTCAGTGCGCAACTGAATAATCTGCAGGGAACGGAAACATCTGCCTTAAGCGATATCAGTAAAACGGTGGGAGGGCTGCTGTCGTGAATTTCAGCTCTGAACTGCTTAACAAAGGCAACAAAACTCCGGCATTCAGCATCAGTATTGAAGGCAGGGATATCACCACTGTGCTGGACAACCGCCTGATGGGGCTGACGCTGACGGATAACCGGGGATTTGAAGCGGACCAGCTTGATCTGGAGCTGGACGACGCCGATGGAAAAATCGTGCTGCCGCGCCGTGGTGCGGTCATTACGCTGGCGCTGGGCTGGAAGGGGCAGCCGCTTTTCCCGAAAGGGGCATTCACGGTGGACGAGATTGAACACACTGGCGCACCGGACCGCCTGACTATCCGGGCGCGAAGTGCTGATTTTCGGGAAACCCTGAATACCCGCCGTGAAAAATCGTGGCATAACACCACCATCGGGGAAGTGGTGAAGGAAATAGCCGCGCGGCACAAGCTGAAGATGGCACTGGGTAAAGAGCTGTCGGATAAGCCCGTGGAGCATATAGACCAGACTAATGAGAGTGACGGCAGTTTTCTGATGCGACTGGCGCGACAGTACGGTGCCATCGCGTCGGTGAAAAATGGCAATCTGTTATTCATCCGGCAGGGGCAGGGCAAAAGCGCCACTGGTAAACCACTGCCAGTGATCACTATCACACGCAAGGACGGCGACAGTCACCGCTTTACCCTGGCAGATCGCGGAGCCTACACGGGCGTAATTGCCAGCTGGTTGCATACCCGTGAACCTGCGAAGAAAGAAAGCACCACGGTGAAGCGTAAGCGCAGAACTAAGAAGCAGAAGAAAGAGCCGGAAGCGAAGCAGGGCGATTACCTGGTGGGTACGGATGAAAATGTGCTGGTACTTAATCGCACTTATGCCAACCGGAGCAACGCCGAACGAGCGGCGAAAATGCAGTGGGAACGCCTGCAACGCGGCGTTGCGTCATTCTCGCTACAACTGGCGGAAGGGCGGGCAGATCTCTACACGGAAATGCCAGTGAAAGTCAGTGGCTTTAAACAGCCGATAGATGATGCGGAATGGACTATTACCACCCTGACGCATACTGTCAGCCCGGATAACGGTTTTACGACCAGTCTGGAGCTTGAAGTGAAGATTGATGATTTCGAAATGGAATGATTCTTCGCAATGGAGAACTTTTAAGTTTTCAAAATGGAATAATGCGGTATCATTATTGTGAATTTAGCAAAAATGGGGAGAACTCGAAAAAATGATGATTTGCCCACTGTGTGGAAGTGCCGCCCATACTCGCAGCAGTTTTCAGGTATCTTCATTGACCAAAGAGCGTTACAACCAGTGCCAGAACATTAACTGCAGCCATACTTTTGTTACCCATGAAACTTTTGTTCGTTCGATTGCAATGCCAAAAGAGTCAAATCCGGTTCAGCCGCATCCAATGAAATCAGGACAGGTGGCGCTCTCTCTTTGACGCTGCCGCCATTTTGTCGCCATCGTTAAAAAAAGTGCTTCTAACATCATGATTTTAAACGGTATAAATTTCAGGCAACAAAAAACCCATCAACCTTGAACCGAAGTGGCGGGGTTGATGGGCTCCACAAAATGGGGACATCAAAGAAAAGCAGTGGCATTACTTATGACTGATGCCCTGAGAAAAAGTTCTGCCTGTGACGGCTTTTTTCTCAAAAAATTATTGTAGCCCTGGCCAGATGATCACGATGAGCGTCCCGGCAAGGGTAAGCAGCACGTTGGCGATGGCGTAGGTGCCTGCGTAGCCGAGCGCGGGAATGTTGCTGCGCGCGGTATCGCTGATGATCTCCATCGCCGGGGCGCAGGTGCGGGCTCCCATCATGGCGCCGAACAGCATCGCCCGGTTCATGCGCAGCACGTAGGCGCCGAACAGGAAGCAGATCACCACCGGCACCAGGCTGACGATAAGCCCTGCCGCCAGCATCTGGCCGCCGACGGCGCCCAGCCCGTTATTGATCCCGGCCCCGGCGCTGAGACCGACTCCGGCCATAAACACCATCAGACCAAACTCTTTCACCATGTTCAGCGCCCCCTGCGGGATATAGCCGAAGGTTGGGTGGTTGGCGCGCAGGAAGCCAAGCATGATGCCGGCGAACAGCAGGCCGGCGGCGTTGCCGATGCCGAAGCTGAAGGAGCTGAACTGGAAGGTGATCATGCCGATCATCAGGCCAACGATAAAGAAGGCGCAGAAGGCCAGCAGATCGGTCACCTGGCTGTGAATGGAGATAAAGCCGATGCGGTCGGCCACGGTTTTTACGCGGCGGGCGTCGCCGCTGACCTGCAGCACGTCGCCTTTGTTCAGTACGACGTTATCGTCGATAGGCATCTCGATCTGGCTGCGAATAACCCGGTTTAAGAAGCAGCCGTGGTCGGTAAGCTTGAGCTGCGCCAGGCGGCGGCCGACGGCGTTGTGGTTTTTGACCACTATCTCTTCAGTGACGATGCGCATGTCGAGCAGATCGCGGTCGAACACCTCTTTACCGTTGCGGAAGCTCGGGTCGAGGCGGGCGTGGGCGTCCGGGTAGCCCACCAGCGCAATATCGTCACCCATCTGCAGCACCGCGTCGCCGTCCGGGTTGGCCAGAATGCCGTTGCGACGAATGCGTTCAATATAGCAGCCGGTCTGGCGGTAAATACCCAGTTCGCGCAGATTTTTGCCATCCGCCCAGGCCACCAGCTCCGGGCCGACGCGGTAGGCGCGGATCACCGGCAGGTAGACTTTACGTTTGGAATCGGTATCGAGGCCGCGCTCGCGGGCGATTTGCTGGGCGCTGGTCTGCAGATCCTGATGCTGCAGCTTGGGCATATAGCGGGCGCCGACGATCAGGCTCACCAGACCAACCAGATAGGTCAGGGCATAGCCGAGGCTCAGATGGTCAAGCGACTGCGCCAGCTGATCGCTGGGCAGGCCGAAATGGCGCAGGGTGTCGCCCGCGCCCACCAGCACCGGGGTGGAGGTCATGGCGCCTGCCAGCATACCGGCGGTGAGCCCGATATCCCAGCCGAACACTTTACCCAGCACCATGGCGATCAGCATCGCGCTGCCGACCATCACCAGCGCCAGCATCAGGTAGTTTTTCCCGTCGCGGAAAAAAATAGAAAAAAAGTTGGGCCCGGCTTCTACGCCAACGCAAAAATAAACAGCATAAAGCCGAGATTAAGGGCATCGGTGTTAATCGCGAAATGCTGCTGGCCTAATAATAGAGAAACGACTAAAACGCCAATGGAATTACCAAGTTGTACTGAGCCGAGACGCAGTTTTCCCAGGCATAGTCCTAATGCAAGTACAACGAATAATAACAGGATGTAATTCCCGTTTAACAAATCTGCGACGTTTATATTCACGAAAGCCAACTTCTCATTTACTAGTAAGTTGTTGAAGGAAATGGTTATTTGGTCTAAGGTTGCTCAGGCGTTCGCGTTGTCGCGAACCTATTCTGGCACCCTGTTATAACCAGCAAAAATATACCGCTAGTTTAATCCTTCCTGGATGCGGCGGCTAGTGACAATCGTTTTTAGGCTGGTAGGGGAGTTATTGGCATGGATTGCCGAAATGCTTTATCTGACTGGGCGACGTGGACGTGAGTTAGAGGCAACATCAGGAGGATACGGTGAAATCTGAGCGTAGTTGGGCCGGCATTATCTGTGGCTTCGTTCTGTTCATTGTGGTGTGCTTATCGTTGTTGTTACATATGAAAGGGGCATTTCGCGCCAGCGGCAACCCGGAGCTGGGCCTGCTCTTCTTTTTGCTGCCAGGGGCGGCGGCGAGCTGTCTCTCTCCTGGACGGCGGGTGCTGCGTCCTTTGCTCGGCGCGATACTGGCGGCGCCGGTCTGCATGGTGACGATGCGGCTGTTCTTCGTGACCCACCGGACGTTCTGGCAGGAGATGGCGTGGGTGTTGAGCGCCGTGTTCTGGTGCGCGCTTGGGGCATTGTGCTTTTTGTTTATCTGCGCCTGGCTTGATACCTGGCGCAGTCATTCATCGAGCAAATAAATTGACTCAGGCAAACAGGCCGAGATTCTCTTTTGCCCAGGCTTCAAAATCGGTGCAGCCGCCGATGTGTTTCTGGTCGACGAAAATCTGCGGCACGGTTTCAACCGGTTTGCCAACGGTTTTTTCCAGGTCAGCTTTGCTGATGCCTTCGGCATGAATATCCACGTAGCGGTAGTTGAAATCATCACGCTCGTTGGTCAGTTTTTCTGCCAGTTCTTTAGCGCGAACGCAGTAAGGGCAGCCTGGACGACCAAAAATAACGGTAAACATTGCTTCTCTCCTTAAACCTCAGCCGGATGGCGAATGGCGCTTATGATGCCTGCAACGGGCGGGGAGGGAAAGAAGGTTCTGCCTTTTACTTCGATGGTTTACGGCTATGTTTGATAAATGTCGGACTGTCAAAACACGTATACTGGCCCGACGGCGCGGTGGAATTGGCTGGCGCGCCGCGTTTATCAACCGGAGAGGCGTGATGCGAAAATTTGCCCCATTGCCGAAAAGCATTCTGCTGGTTGAGATCCTCGGGATGGGGCTGTTAACCCTCGCCTGGCTCTCCCTTAACCAGTATGTCCAGCTGCCTGCGCCCATTGCCAGCCCGACCGCGGCGCTGGTGATGCTCTTTGCCGGGATCGTGCTGATGATCCCCGCCGCCCTCGTCGTTATGTGGCGGGTGGCGCAGATCGTGGCCCCGCAGTTAACGCACTCTCCTAAGCCTGAATCCTTGTCTGACAGAGAAAAACGAAATGACGCCGACCATTGAGCTGCTGCGCAGCCACCGTTCTATCCGCCACTTCACCGATGCCCCCGTGAGCGGACGAACAGCGCGCGGCGATTATCGCCAGCGCGCAAGCGGCATCTACCTCGAGTTTTTTACAGTGCACCTCCATCATCCGTATTACTGACCCGGCCCTGCGTGAACGTCTGGTCCCGCTGACCGGCGGCCAGCAGCACGTCGCCCAGGCGGCGGAGTTTTGGGTCTTCTGCGCCGACTTTAATCGCCACCTGCAGATCTGCCCACAGGCGCAGCTGGGGCTGGCGGAACAGCTGCTGATCGGCGTTGTCGATACGGCGCTGCTGGCGCAAAACGCGCTGACCGCCGCCGAGTCCCTTGGACTAGGGGGCGTCTATATCGGCGGGTTGCGCAACAGCATTGAGGCCGTCACAGAGCTGCTGGAGCTGCCGCAGCACGTCCTGCCGCTGTTCGGTCTTTGCCTTGGCTGGCCGGCGGATAACCCGGACATCAAGCCGCGGATGCCGGCGGCCATGCTGGTGCATGAGAACCGCTATCAGCCGCTGGATAACGCGCTGCTGGCGGAGTATGACGAACAGCTGGCGCACTATTATCTGTCGCGCGGCAGCAACGCCCGCCGCGATACCTGGAGCGACCATATCCGGCGCACTATCGTGAAAGAGAGTCGTCCGTTTATTCTTGACTATCTGCATAAGCAGGGGTGGGCAACGCGCTGATTACGTGTACACTGCTGCTCCGGCCAGGTGATATCCGCCGCCGGCCGCAGGAAAGGTGAAAGTGTGTTCGATAGCTGAGGCCCGCCAGAGCGGGTCTTTTCGCAGAGGTGCAGGATGAAAATTGCCATATTATCCCGGGATGGAACGCTTTATTCATGTCGGCGCCTGCGCGAAGCAGCGCAACAGCGCGGTCATCAGATCGAGATCCTCGATCCGCTTTCCTGTTATATGAACGTCAGCCCGGTGGCCTCGTCGATCCACTACAAAGGGCGTCAGCTGCCGCACTTTGATGCGGTGATCCCGCGCATTGGCTCGGCGATCACCTACTATGGCACCGCGGCCCTGCGCCAGTTTGAGCTCCTGGGAAGCTATCCGCTGAATGAGTCGGTCGCCATCACCCGCGCTCGCGATAAGCTGCGCTCGCTGCAGCTGCTGGCGCGCCAGGGCATCGATCTGCCATTGACCGGCATCGCTCACTCCCCGGATGACACCAGCGATCTGATCGCCATGGTGGGCGGCGCGCCGCTGGTGGTGAAGCTGGTGGAGGGCACCCAGGGGATCGGCGTGGTGCTGGCGGAGACCCGCCAGGCGGCGGAGAGCGTGATCGACGCCTTTCGCGGACTGAACGCTCATATTCTGGTGCAGGAATACATTGCCGAAGCGAAAGGGTGCGATATCCGCTGCCTGGTGGTCGGCAATGAGGTGGTGGCGGCGATCGAGCGGCGGGCGAAAGAGGGGGATTTCCGCTCTAACCTGCACCGCGGCGGCATGGCCACGGTGGCGCAGATTAGCGACGAGGAGCGGGCCATTGCCATCAAGGCAACGCAAACTCTCGGGCTGGACGCCGCCGGTGTCGATATTTTACGCGCCGCCCGCGGGCCGCTGGTGATGGAGGTGAATGCCTCGCCGGGGCTGGAAGGGGTGGAAACCACCACCGGCGTGGATGTCGCCGGCAAGATGATCGCCTGGATCGAGCGCCAGGCGACGCCGGAATTCTGTTTGAAAATAGGCGGCTAACCGCCGGATGCAAGACGGCCATGGTATGCGGCGCTTTTTTTGCGTAAGCTATGGCGTCGTTTTTCCACTGTAAGAGGTCACAGGCACTATGGATTCACTGGTCGTTCCAGGTCTGGATACGCTACGTCGCTGGCTGGACGAGATCGGCATCAGCTTTTTTGAGTGCGATTCCTGTCAGGCATTGCACCTGCCGCATATGCAGAATTTCGACGGTATTTTTGATGCCAAAATTGACCTGGTGGACAACGTGGTGCTCTTTTCCGCCCTGGCGGAGGTGAAGCCGTCTGCCCTGCTGGCGCTGTCGGCGGATCTCTCGGCCATCAACGCCAGCTCGTTAACCGTGAAGGCGTTTATCGACATTCAGGACGATAATTTGCCCAAGCTGGTGGTTTGCCAGTCGCTGTCTATCGGCCCAGGGGTGACCATGGAGCAGTTCGCCTGGTTCTTCCGCCAAAGCGAAGAGCAGATCTCGATGGTAATCCTCGAAGCCGGCGCAAATCAGCTGCTGTACAAAGGCGAAGAAGAAGAGCCTGCGGCGGAAAACGTGCAATACCATTTTCTTCACTAAACCTGCCTAAAATTAGCGCAGCCACTACCGCAGCGGCTGCGTATTACCCGCTTTTATTCTGCATTTAACCTTTCTTTAAAGCATTATTCACCGCCATTCAGGCCGTTTTGGCTTATCACGTAGACCGTTATTGCATAAAAATTTGATAAAAGGCGTTTTTTTACCTGGGCTATAGCCTCTTATTCTGGCTACAGTTATTCTGGCGATGCTTCCAGTTGCGAGCAACCACTCCGGGAGAGATCCGCTCTCCTTTTCTCAGGCAATGAAAAAATATGCATGATTTTTGCATGCGTAGAAATGCGTATATTTGAGCCCGTAAGTTAACGGGCGTTGAGAAGGAAAAGAGATATGACCGCCTTTGGTAAAAAATGGTTAACAGGTCTGGTTACGGGTGCGCTGATGGCCGTCTCTGCCGGTTCGCTCGCCGCCGAACAAAAAACCCTGCATGTTTATAACTGGTCTGATTATATCGCGCCGGACACGGTAGCGAATTTCGAAAAAGAGACCGGGATTAAAGTGGTGTATGACGTTTTTGATTCCAACGAAGTGCTGGAAGGCAAATTAATGGCGGGTAGCACCGGTTTCGACCTGGTGGTGCCGTCGGCAAGCTTCCTCGAACGCCAGCTGGCGGCGGGCGTGTTCCAGCCGCTGGATAAAAGTAAGCTGCCCAACTGGAAGAACCTTGACCCCGAAGTGCTGAAGCTGGTCGCCAAGCATGACCCGGAGAATAAATACGCCATGCCTTACCTGTGGGCGACGACGGGCATTGGCTACAACGTGGATAAGGTGAAAGCCGTTCTCGGCAAAGATGCGCCGGTGGACAGCTGGGATCTGGTGCTGAAGCCGGAGAACCTCGAAAAACTGAAAAGCTGCGGCGTCTCCTTCCTCGACGCGCCGGAAGAGATTTTTGCCACCGTGCTGAACTACCTCGGCAAAGATCCGAACAGCAGCAAAGCGGATGATTACACCGGCCCGGCGACCGATCTGCTGCTGAAGCTGCGGCCGAACATTCGCTACTTCCACTCTTCGCAATATATTAACGACCTTGCCAATGGCGACATCTGCGTGGCGATCGGCTGGGCAGGGGACGTCTGGCAGGCGGCCAACCGCGCGAAAGAGGCGAAGAACGGCGTCAATGTCTCCTACTTTATTCCGAAGGAAGGCGCGCTGGCGTTCTTTGACGTCTTTGCCATGCCGGCCGACGCGAAGAATAAAGATGAAGCCTATCAGTTCCTTAACTATCTGATGCGTCCGGACGTCATCGCCAAAATCAGCGACCAGGTGTTCTACGCCAACGGCAACAAGGCTTCCACACCGCTGGTCAGCGAGACTATCCGTAACAACCCGGCGATTTATCCGCCAGCGGATGTGTTCGCCAAACTGTTCACGCTGAAGGTGCAGGATCCGAAGATTGACCGCGTGCGCACCCGCGCGTGGACCAAAGTGAAGAGCGGCAAATAATTCCTGACGGCCCGTCGAACACGGGCCAAATCAGATCTGCACTCGCCGGGAAATAGCAGCGCGCCCGGCGAGCAGAAGCACCAGGATGGTGCAAATGCACTGTTAAGCACGAAGTATGGCACCGGACCATATGGTGATCGTTTTTTTGCCGGAGAGCACCCGATTGAACGACGTAATGCCCCGCCCACAGGCGAAAGCCCCCAAAGCGCTGACCCCGCTACTGGAAATCCGTAACTTAACCAAGTCGTTTGATGGCCAGCATGCGGTCGACGACGTCAGTCTCACTATCTACAAAGGCGAAATTTTTGCTCTGCTGGGCGCGTCAGGCTGCGGGAAATCGACGCTGCTACGCATGCTGGCGGGCTTTGAACAACCGACCGCCGGGCAAATTATGCTCGACGGCGTGGATCTGGCGCGCGTGCCGCCCTATCAGCGGCCTATTAATATGATGTTCCAGTCCTATGCCCTGTTTCCCCATATGACCGTTGAGCAGAATATTGCCTTCGGCCTGAAGCAGGACCGCCTGCCTAAGGCGGAAATCACCGCCCGGGTGCAGGAGATGCTGGCCCTGGTACATATGCAGGAGTTTGCCAAACGTAAGCCGCACCAACTCTCAGGCGGCCAGCGGCAGCGCGTCGCGTTGGCGCGCAGCCTGGCGAAACGGCCCAAGCTGCTGCTGCTTGATGAACCGATGGGGGCGCTGGATAAAAAGCTGCGCGATCGCATGCAGCTCGAGGTGGTGGATATTCTTGAGCGCGTTGGCGTGACCTGCGTGATGGTAACCCACGATCAGGAAGAGGCGATGACCATGGCGGGCCGTATCGCCATCATGAATCGCGGCAAGTTTGTGCAGATTGGCGAACCGGAAGAGATTTACGAGCACCCGACCACCCGCTACAGCGCCGAGTTTATCGGCTCGGTGAACGTCTTTGAAGGGCTGGTGAAGGAGCGTCTGGAAGACGGTCTGGTGCTAAGCTCGCCGGGGCTGATGCATCCGCTGAAGGTCGACCCCGACGCCTCTGTGGTGGACAACGTGCCGGTCTGGGTGGCGCTGCGTCCGGAGAAGATCATGCTGTGCGATGAACCGCCGGCGGACGGCTACAATTTTGCCGTCGGCGAGGTGATTCATATCGCCTATCTGGGGGATCTCTCTATCTATCATGTGCGCCTGCAAAGCGGGCAGATGATCAGCGCCCAGCTGCAGAATGAACACCGCCATCGGAAAGGGACGCCCACCTGGGGCGATGAGGTGCGTTTATGCTGGGATGCTGACAGCTGCGTTGTGCTGACGGTGTGAGGAGAGGGCGATGAATACCGTTGAATCCCCGTCAGGGGCGAAAAAACCGGGCGGCTTCGCGCTGTGGGCGGCGCGCCTGCAGATGGCGCATGGCCGCAAGCTGGTGATTGCGCTGCCCTATCTGTGGCTGATCCTGTTGTTTATGCTACCGTTCCTGATCGTGTTCAAGATAAGTCTTGCCGAGATGGCGCGGGCGATCCCTCCCTACACCGAGCTGATGGAGTGGGCGGACGGCCAGCTGACGCTGACGCTTAACTTTGCCAACTTCCTACAGTTGACTGACGATCCGCTCTATTTTGAAGCTTATCTCCAGTCGCTGCAGGTGGCGGGTATCTCGACGATCTGCTGCCTGCTGCTGGGCTATCCGCTGGCCTGGGCGGTGGCGCACAGCAAGCCGTCGACGCGTAATATTCTGCTGCTGTTGGTGATCCTCCCGTCGTGGACCTCGTTTTTGATCCGCGTCTATGCCTGGATGGGGCTGCTGAAGAGCAACGGGGTGTTGAATAACTTCCTGCTGTGGTTAGGGGTTATCGATCAGCCGCTGGAGATCCTGCACACCAACCTGGCGGTGTACATCGGTATCGTGTATGCCTATCTGCCGTTTATGGTGCTGCCTATCTACACCGCGCTGACCCGCATCGACTATTCGCTGGTGGAGGCCTCGCTGGATCTCGGCGCCCGGCCGCTGAAGACCTTCTTCCAGGTGATCGTCCCGCTCACCAAAGGCGGCATTATCGCCGGCTCCATGCTGGTGTTTATCCCGGCGGTCGGCGAGTTCGTGATCCCGGAACTGCTGGGCGGGCCGGACAGCATCATGATTGGCCGCGTGCTGTGGCAGGAGTTCTTTAACAACCGCGACTGGCCGGTCGCCTCGGCGGTGGCGATTGTCATGCTGCTGTTGCTGATCGTGCCGATCATGTGGTTCCACAAGCACCAGCAAAAACAGATGGGAGAGCAGGGATGAACGACTTGCCGGTAGTACGCTCGCCGTGGCGCATTCTGATCCTCGTGCTCGGGTTCACCTTCCTCTACGCCCCGATGCTGATGCTGGTGATCTACTCGTTCAACAGCTCGAAGCTGGTAACGGTCTGGGCCGGATGGTCGACGCGCTGGTATAGCGAACTGTTCCACGATGATGCGATGATGAGCGCGGTAGGATTGAGCCTGACCATCGCCGCCTGCGCGGCGACGGCGGCGGCGATCCTCGGTACCATCGCCGCGGTGGTGATGGTGCGCTTTGGGCGTTTTCGCGGCTCCAACGGCTTCGCGTTTATGATCACCGCGCCGCTGGTCATGCCGGACGTGATCACCGGTCTCTCGCTGCTGCTGCTGTTCGTGGCGCTGGGACATGCCATCGGCTGGCCGTCGGACCGCGGCATGTTGACCATCTGGCTGGCGCATGTCACCTTCTGTACCGCCTACGTGGCGGTGGTGATCTCCTCGCGCCTGCGCGAGCTGGACCACTCCATTGAAGAGGCGGCGATGGATCTTGGCGCCGCGCCGCTGAAGGTCTTCTTCGTCATCACGCTGCCGATGATTATGCCGGCGGTGATCTCCGGCTGGCTGCTGGCCTTCACGCTGTCGCTGGATGACCTGGTGATCGCCAGCTTTGTCTCCGGTCCCGGGGCCACGACCTTGCCGATGCTGGTCTTCTCCAGCGTGCGCATGGGGGTCAACCCGGAGATCAACGCCCTGGCGACGCTCATCCTCGGCGTGGTCGGTATTGTTGGTTTTATCGCCTGGTATTTGATGGCCCGCGCAGAAAAGCAGCGAGTGCGCGATATCCAGCGTGCAAGACAAGGCTGAACCACCTAAAATCGGTACAGCAGCCTCCGGTCGGCGCCACCCTGTGGCGCCGTTTTCATGGAAGACATTACGTTGGGATTGTTTACGAAAACTCGCTCATCGCATGCCCGCCTTAACGTCCCTGCGCTGGTGCAGGTGGCGGCCTTTGCTATTATTTTGATTCGTGGCCTGGATCTGCTGATGATCCTTAATCTGTTGGGCCTGCAGGGGCTGAACGAATTCATACACCGCAGCGTTCAGACCTGGAACCTGACGCTGGTCTTCCTCGGCAGCCTGGCGCTGGTGTTTATCGAGATCTGGTGCGCCTTCTCGCTGGTGAAAGGGCGCAACTGGGCGCGCTGGATCTATCTGCTGACGCAGATTATCGCTGCCGGCTACCTGTGGGCGGCGTCGCTGGGCTACGGGTATCCGGAGCTGTTCAGCATTCCCGGGGAATCAAAACGAGAGATTTTCCACTCGCTGGTGATGCAAAAACTGCCGGATCTGCTGGTTCTGACGCTGCTGTTCGTGCCGGCGAACTGCCGTCGCTTTTTCCGCCTGCAATAACGGTGATACAATCCCCGCCCCTGGATTTTTGAAGGTCAATTATGCATTGCGCACTCTACGACGCCGGCCGCTGCCGCTCCTGTCAATGGCTGGAGCGGCCGGTCCCGCAACAGCTCGCCGATAAAATGGCCGATCTGCGCACGCTGCTGGCGGCGATCCCGGTCGCAGCCTGGGGCGAGCCGGTCAGCGGGCCGGAGGCGGCTTTCCGTAACAAGGCTAAAATGGTGGTCAGCGGCAGCGTTGAGCGTCCGCTGCTGGGGATGCTGCACCGCGATGGCACTCCGGTGGACCTCACCGACTGCCCGCTCTATCCCGCCGAGTTTGCCCCGGTTTTTGCTGCCCTGAAGCCCTTTATCGCCCGCGCCGGGTTAACACCTTACAACGTCGCGCGCAAACGCGGGGAGCTGAAATATCTGCTGCTGACCGCCAGCCAGCAGGGGGAGATGATGCTGCGCTTCGTGCTGCGCTCAGAGGCCAAGGTGGCTCAGCTGCGCGCCGCGCTGCCGTGGCTACAGGCACAGCTGCCGCAGCTCAGCGTGATCACGGCGAATATCCAGCCGGTGCATATGGCAATCATGGAAGGTGAGCAGGAGATCTTCTTCACCGAACAGCAGGCGCTGGGGGAGGTCTTTAATGGGGTGCCGCTGTGGATCCGCCCGCAAAGCTTCTTTCAGACCAATCCGGCGGTAGCCAGCCGGCTGTACGCCACGGCCCGCGACTGGGTGCGCGCGCTGCCGGTCCAGCATATGTGGGATCTGTTTTGCGGCGTTGGGGGATTTGGCCTGCACTGCGCGACGCCGACGATGCGCCTGACCGGTATCGAGATCGCCCCGGAAGCCATCGCCTGCGCCAGACAGTCAGCCGCGCAGCTGGGGCTCAGCAATCTGCATTTTCAGGCGCTGGACTCCACGCAGTTCGCCACTCACGAAGCGGATGCCCCGCAGCTGGTGCTGGTTAACCCGCCGCGCCGCGGTATTGGCGCTGAACTATGCGACTATTTAAGCCGCATGGCGCCGCCCTATATTATCTATTCCAGCTGTAACGCCCGCACCATGGCGACCGATATCGCTCGTCTTAGCGGCTATCGCGTTGAGCGGGTCCAGCTGTTTGATATGTTCCCTCACACCGCCCACTACGAAGTGCTGACCCTGCTGGTCCGCGAAGTTTAAACAAAATGTGAAGGCTTTGCGCCGCTGAAATCGGGTAAGCTTGAGGCAGCATGTTTTGTTATTGGTGGGGGGAATCTAATGGCCAAAACCATTCTGCTGGTGGAAGATGACGAGGATATAGCCACGCTGCTGCGGCTCAATCTTCAGGATGAGGGCTATCAGATCGTCCATGAAGCCGACGGCGGCCAGGCCCTCGCCCGGCTGGAGACGCAGGTCTGGGATGCGGTGATCCTCGATTTGATGCTGCCCGGCGTCGATGGTCTGGAGATCTGCCGGCGTATCCGCCAGATGACCCGCTACCTGCCGGTGATTATCATCAGCGCTCGCACCAGTGAAATGCACCGCGTGCTGGGCCTGGAGATGGGCGCCGACGACTATCTGGCGAAGCCCTTTTCACTGCTGGAGCTTATCGCCCGCGTCAAAGCGCTGTTTCGTCGCCAGGAGGCGATGGGGCAGAATCTGCTGATGGACGCCGGGCGCCTGTCCTGCCATGGCCTGAGCATCGACCCGCTGTCGCGCGAAGTGAAGCTGCGCGGCGAGACGGTGGACCTCACGCCGCGTGAATTCGACCTGCTGTATTACTTCGCCCGCCACCCCGGGGAAGTGTTTTCCCGCCTGGCGCTGCTGGAGCAGGTCTGGGGATATCAGCACGAGGGCTATGAGCATACCGTCAATACCCATATCAACCGCCTGCGCAGTAAAATCGAACGTGACCCGGCCGAGCCGGACATCATTCTTACCGTCTGGGGAAAAGGCTATAAGTTCGCCCCGGTGACGCAAGAGGCCGCCCCGTGATCCGCCGCCTGAGCCTCAGCCAGCGGCTGGCGCTGGTGGTGGTTTCCCTGCTGATGCTATGCGCGGTGGCGGTATGCGCCGTCCAGTTACACAGCAGCGCGCAGTATGGCAACGCCATGGTGCAGCGTCTGTCGTCCGGGCTGGCTCAACAGATTGTCGCCCGCGAGCCGTTGCTGGACGCCCACGGCGAGGTCAACCGGCAAACCCTGAAGTCGCTGTTTGACCGACTGATGACCTTTAATCCCAGCGTGGAGCTCTATCTGCTGTCGCCGGATGGCGACCTGCTGGCCGATGCGGCGCCGCCGGGCCATATCCAGCGCCAGCGTATCGACATGGCGCCGGTGCAGGCTTTTCTCACCGGCAGTGCGTCGCCGGTGTATGGCGACGATCCGCGCAGTCCCGACGGACGAAAAGTCTTCAGCGCCGCCCCGCTGCGCGTCGACGGCCAACTGCGCGGCTACCTGTATATCATTTTGCAGGGGGAGACGTTTAATCAGCTGGCGGCCGACGCCTGGCAAAAAACGCTGTGGAGCATTGTTCTGTGGACGCTGCTGCTGGTGGCCCTGTTTGGCCTGCTGGCAGGGGGGCTGGCATGGTTCTGGGTCACCCGGCCGGTCCGCCTGCTCACCGCCCAGGTGGCGGCGAGCGGCCAGGACAGCATCAGCGCCATCAAAACCCTGGCGGCCCGCAGGCCGGAGCCCCGGCCTGGTAACGAGGTGGCGGTGCTCGAGAACCGCTTTATTGACCTTGCCCGGCAGATTGCCGATCAGTGGGATCGGCTGGCCGACAGCGATCGCCAGCGCCGTGAATTTGTGGCCAATATCTCTCACGATTTGCGCACGCCGCTGACTTCGCTGCTGGGGTATCTGGAAACGCTGACCCTGAAGGATGAATGGCTGACCGCCGAGGAGCGCAGGCAGTATCTCACCATCGCCCTGCGCCAGGGCAACAAAGTGCGCCATCTTTCGCAGCAGCTGTTTGAGCTGGCGCGACTGGAGCATGGAGGCATTAAGCCGCAGCGCGAGCGTTTCGCGATGGGGGAGCTGATTTCCGACGTGGCGCAGAAGTTTGAATTAACTGCCCGCACGCGCGAGGTGAACCTGCATATTGATGTACCGGGACCGCTGCCGCTGATTAACGCCGATGTGTCGATGATTGAGAGGGTGGTGACCAATCTGCTCGATAACGCGATGCGGCATACTCCCGTCGGCGGGGAGATCCGTCTGGCGGTCTGGCAGGAGAATCAACAGCTTCAGGTCGAAGTGGCAGACAACGGAGCGGGCGTCGATGCCGCGCTGCGCGACGATCTGTTCCAGCGGCCGTCGGCGTTGTCTACCCAGGCATCGCGGGAGGATCGCGGTGGGTTAGGGTTGCTGATTGTGAAACGAATGCTGGAGCTGCACGGGGGCGATATCAGACTGGTGGAGTCGGTAAGCGGGGCGCGGTTCAGGTTCTTCGTGCCACTTTGAGAAATCGCCGGGTAAGGCGTAGCCGCCACCCGGCGAAAAAAGTTACTCCGGGAACCACTGGTTGCTAATTTTCTGGTAGGTACCGTCGGCCTTAATCGCTTTCAGCGCGGCGTTCAGTTTCTCCAGCAGCGCCTTGTTATCCGGGCGCACGGCAATGCCGAGTCCGGTGCCGAAGTATTGCGGGTCGGTCACTTTCGGCGTGGCTGCCCCCAGCTGCGGGTTAGTTTTCAGCCATTCGTTGACCACCGCGGTGTCGCCGAACACGCCGTCGATACGGCCATTTTTCAAATCGATAATCGCATTCTGGTAGCTGTCATAGGCGACGGTCTTCACCTCAGGATGCTTATCCTGCAGATATTTCTGGTGGGTGGTGCCGTTTTCCATGCCGATCCGTTTGCCTTTCAGGTCATCGAAAGAATGGAACGCATCTTTTTTGGCGATCACCAGCGCCGAGTTGGCGTAGTACGGGTCGGTGAAGGCCACCTGCTTGCTCCGCTCCGGCGTAATATCCATTCCGGAAATCACCGCATCATATTTCTTGAACTTCAGCGCCGGGATCAGGCTGTCAAACGCGTGGTTGGTAAAGGTACATTCTGCCTGCATTTGTTTGCACAGCGCGTGGGCCAGATCGATATCAAAGCCGACAATCTGGTTATTAGCGTCCATCGATTCAAACGGCGGATAGGTTGCGGAGACGCCAAAGCTGATTTTTTCCGCGGCAGCGGCGCCGAACGCGAAAGAGGTGAGCAATGCAGCCAGAACTAACTTTTTCATCGTGGAACTCCCGTCTGTCAATCTTATGATTATTCACCGTGTCTGCGGCATAGAGTGACAATGCCATTAAATGAATTTATATGCAATAAAAATGATTAAGTATTTTTATCGTCATAAAAAAAGACGGACAGGTGTTAGACTTGTCCGCCTTGCTGTTTGCTTTTTATGCAATATGCTCAGGTGCTAGCTACGTCGCTCGAAGGCCAGCGCTTTGCGTTCCACCAGGCGCATCAGCAGCGTCAGCAGTCCATTAACGATGAGATAGATAATCCCGGCGGCGCCGAACACCATCACGTCGTAGGTGCGTCCATACAGCAGCTGGCCGTGGCCCATCACTTCCATCAGCGTGATGGTGTAGGCCAGAGAGGTACTCTTGAAAACCAGCACCACTTCGTTGGAATAGGACGATAGCGCACGCTTAAAGGCGTACGGCAGCAGGATCGCCAGGGTATCCTTTTTACTCATCCCCAGCGCGCTGCAGGACTGCCATTGCCCGTCGGGGATCGCCCGGATGGCGCCATAAAATAGCTGAGTGGTGTAGGCGGCGCTGTTGAGCGACAGAGCGATCAGGGCGCACAGCCACGGCTCGGAGATAAGATGCCACAGCCACGGATAATCCTGCAGCGAAGGAAACTGTCCCGGGCCGTAGTAGATCAGGAAGATCTGCACCAGCAGCGGCGTACCGGTAAACAAGGTGATATAGCCGCGCACCATCCATACCAGCCCCGGCGTCTTCAGGGTCAGGATAATGGTGAAGATCAGCGACAGGATCAGCGCCACGATAATCGACGCCACGGTCAGCGTCAGGCTGGTATGCAGTCCTTTCAGCAGTTCGGGTAAATAGTCGAGCATCAGCCTGGTCTCCGTTCGAAGCGCGTCGCACGCTGGTCAATCCGCTTAAGGATGTATTGACTCAACAGGGTGATGACGAGATAGATTGCCGCCGCAATGATATACCAGTTAAAGGGTTCCTGAGTGCGGGTGGCGATGCTTTTGGTCTGCAGCATCAGATCGTTGACGCTGATCAGGCTCACCAGCGCGGTGTCCTTCAGCAGCACCAGCCACTGGTTACCGAGGCCGGGCAGGGCATGGCGCCACATCTGCGGCATCACCAGACGGAAGAATATGGCCGCTTTCGACAGCCCCAGCGCCTGGCCGGACTCCCACTGGCCCTGCGGAACCGCTTTCAGCGCGCCGCGCAGCGTTTGCGAGGCGTAAGCGGCATACAGCAGCGACAGGGCGATCGCCCCGCAGAGGAACGGGCTGACGTCAAAGTTCTCAATCTGCATCTGCACCGGGATCTGCGTGAACCCGAGCGGGATGGTGAAACCGTCAGAGAGCGTCAGCAGCAGCTGGGAAGAGCCGAAATAGATAAACAGCACCACCAGAATTTCCGGTAGCCCGCGCAGGATGGTCACTATGCCGGTTGCAAGCCAGGCTACCGGGCGCCATTTCACTGACTCCAGTACCGCAAAGAGCATCGCCAGGACCAGGCCGATGACGAGCGCGCAAACGGCAAGGCCGACGGTCATCCCGGCGGCGCTTGCTAATGGAAAAATTTCGTTCATTCAGTCTTACTTCTGGAACCATTTGTTATAGATGGTCTGGTAAGTGCCGTCTTTCTTCACTTTTTCCAGCGCAGCGTTAAATTTCTGCTGCAGGTCGGTGTTGCCCTGACGTACGGCAATGCCCAGCCCGGTGCCGAAATAGGCTTTGTCGGTCACTTTATCGCCCACGGCCGCCAGCTTCGGATTGCTCTTCAGCCATTCGGTCACCACGGCGGTGTCACCAAAGACCGCGTCGATACGACCGTTCTGCAGGTCCAGCTTCGCATTCTGGTAGCTGTCGTAAGGCACGGTAGTGATTTCTGGATGTTTATCGGTGATGAATTTCTGGTGGGTGGTGCCGTTCTGCACGCCCACTTTTTTGCCCTTCAGCTGGTCAATGCTGGTGAACTTACCCTGCTGGCCGACGAACAGCGCCGAGTTGTCATAATACGGGGTAGAGAACAGCACCTGCTTTTCACGCTCCGGCGTGATGTCCATCCCGGCCATGACCGCGTCGAAACGGCGGAATTTCAGTCCCGGGATCAGGCTGTCAAAGGCCTGATTGGTGAAGGTACAGGTGGCGTCGATCTCTTTACACAACGCGTTCGCCAGATCGACATCGAAACCGACGATCTGGTTGTTGGCGTCCACCAGCTCAAACGGAGGATAAGAGGCCTCGGTGGCGAAACGAATGGTCTGCGCGGCGGAAGCGGAGAGGCTCATGCCTGCGAGCAGGGCGGCAATCAGTACTTTTTTCATCGTCATTTCCCCGAAAAACATCAATGTGAAAGATAGTTTTTAAACGCGTCAGTTTGCGGATGCGTGAAGCAGGAGGCATCCCCTTGCTCGACGATATGGCCATTTTCCATATACACCACCCGGCTGGCCGTCTTGCGCGCCACTTCAACTTCGTGGGTGACGATAACCTGGGTGATGCCGGTTTCAGCCAGCTCGCGAATGATGCTGACGATCTGGGCAGTGATTTCCGGGTCGAGCGCCGCGGTAGGCTCATCGAACAGCAGAACCTGCGGCTCCATCATCAGCGCGCGGGCGATAGCCACCCGCTGCTGCTGGCCGCCGGATAAATGCAGCGGGTAACGATCGCTGTACGGCTTCAGACGCAGGCGCTCCAGCAGCTTCTCTGCGCGAGCCAGCGCCTGATCCTTGCTTAACCCCAGTACGCGGCAGGGGGCCTCGATCAGGTTCTGCTGTACCGTCAGGTGCGGCCACAGGTTGTATTGCTGAAAGACCATGCCGACGTTCTGACGCAGCTCGCGAATCGCTTTATCGGACGGCGCTCTGGTGAAGTCGAATTGGTTACCGGCGATGGATAACGAACCGGACCGCGGCATCTCCAGCAGGTTGAGTACGCGCAGCAGCGAGCTCTTCCCGGCACCGCTGGGGCCGAGCAGCACCAGCGTTTCCCCCTGCGGGCAATCCAGCGTGATGTCGAACAGCGCCTGGTGTGCGCCGTAGAAGCAATTAATGCCGTTTAGTTTAATACTCATCTGGGCAGTCTGATACGAATAGCTATTGAGGCCGCAAATACTACCTTTGGCAGAATAGTTATGCAATATTTATGCGTTAAAAGTTAAATCTAAACCACGTTTAGCTTTAAAGTTAGCACAAAATATGGCCTGGTGGGTGAGGGGGGCGCAAATGTCGGCATTCCTGGGGCGAATACCGACATTTTACCGGGGTTATCGTTTCAGCGGCGTCGCTTCAACTCCGGAATCAGCGTTTCTCCAGACTCTGTCGCAGCGTCCCGGCTGGCGCATGGCTGTTGTTGCCGAGATAGCGAACGTCATCGACGGCCCAGCACTGGCCTTCCTGGATCATCAGCACTTCATCTTTCCAGCTCTGGGTGCCCTGTTTCAGATCGACGCGCAGCGGAATATTGCGCGCATCGCGGTTCGGGATGGTGGAGGCGCTGGCGACCACGGCGCTGTCTGCCGGGGTGCTGCTGCTGGAGAACGGATTAGCCTGCAGTAATTTGCTGTTGGCGGGATCCTGGCGGGCGTCATTGAGTAACTGCGCCAGGCCGTCGCTCAGATAGGGGCGCAGCGCCGCCGGATCCTGAGTACGATTCTGGATCTGGGTGTCGTAGAATTTTTGCGCTACGTCGTCAGGGCCGCCTTCGACGCAGGGGCCGCTGCGGGTGCCATTATCTTTATAGGCCGGGGTGACGGTCGTACAGGCGCTGAGCGCCAGCGCGCAAGGGAGAAGTACAGCAAAAAGTTTGTAGCGCATGATGATTTCCTTATAAGCGAACTACGTTTTCAGTTTCCGTTAAAGCATAGCGTATAGCGTGCGGATTGTACTTGACGCAAAGAGCTAAGACCTTGATGTGGCTACAGCCTTAGGGCGGGAAATCGGCACGGGGATGACAGAATTCCGTCAGGCGCTAAAAGGCAGGGCAGTATAAAAATAAACTTAATTTTCCCGTGAACAAGAAATATTACCCCGTAAAATAGGGAAATGGCTCTTGAAAGATAAGGGTAATTATTTCTTCTTATAGATGCGAGTGGCGACGTGCATTTTTTTATCCGTATTACCGAAGGACGGGACAATGACGCCCCCCTTGTTCATTTGTTTTTTTAATCAGCTCTTCACGGGCATCGTTGGATGCGGTTTGACCAGTAGAGGAAATGGCGCCGATTTTGGTATATTGCGTATGGACTTTATCAAAAGCTGTTTTGTTAAAATTTCTGCGGAGACGGCATTGGCCGCTTAAAACAATGCTGTACCTGCCACTAAAGCTGCATATTTAATATTCTTAGCCCCTATTGTTTATCTCGCTATCATCATGCTCTTGTTTGCATTCACCAATGAATGATTCAGATTGAACTCACACTGCTTTTTGTAAGCAAAATGCTGCAATTTAATGACGGTTAGTTAACGCTTTTTAGCGAAAAGATGACGTATTTCGCAGTGCTGATGCTTGTTTTTTGAGCCGGTTACCCATCGGGAGCGGACCAGGCTATTTTCTTCGGTCGTTAGCTGAAAATCACCCTGAGAGGCCGGAGCTGAGGGGATAGGGCGCTGACAGACATTCCCGGTAACATGGTTTATCATATAGAAAAGCAGGGGCTGCGCCCATGGTCATGCAGGTCACCAGGGAGTTAAGATGTTAACAAATAAGCGAGAGCGCGCCCGGCAGCAGCGAGCCGCGTTGTGGGCCACCAGAGATAATGTCCAGCGCCATGCGCTGTCCATGAGTATGCCCTGGCTGGCCTTTGTCAATATCGCTTTTGCGTTAATGATTTTCTTCCGCAATTTTATCTTTACCTATTTTGATAAGAGGCTACTGACGCACCGGGCGGTTATTCCTTATATCGAAGCGGCGTTGATTGCGGTTATTATCATTTCGGCCATTTTAGTGATTATTGCCCTCACGCCGCGACTGGCGCAGGGACGATATACGTTGAATATCATCACCGGGCTGCTGCTGGCGCTCAGTCTGTGCTGGTCCCTGAGTAATTATTGTTTTATTTTTTTCTGGACCTTGCCCTTTGCCTGGCCGCTGCTGGTGATATTAATGACTACCGGCCTCACCGCGCTGTATCACCATTGGCCCGGCATAACCGCTTTTATGCTGCCGCTGTGGGTGACCGCCTTGCTGGCGGGAATACAGCTCCACTATCACACCGAGATCCGCTTTTTGATCCTCTGGGCCATTTTTACCGCGATTTTGCTGTATGGCCGACGTATTTTGCAGCGCTGGTATGACGAAGCCTGGGATACCCACCAGGAGAATATGCAGCTTATTCAGCGGCTGGAAAGTATCGCCAACCAGGATGCCTTAACCGGAACCGCTAACCGTCGGGCGCTCAATGCTTACCTGGCGGCGATCTGGCAGCAAAAAACGCCGCTGGCGCTGATGATGATCGATGTCGATTATTTTAAGCGCTATAACGATCGCTATGGCCATCAGGCTGGTGATGAGTGCTTATCTTCTGTCGCGCAGGTGCTTAAAATGGCGGTCCGGGCGGAGGGCGATCTGGTGGCTCGCTACGGCGGCGAAGAGTTTGTCGTCGTGTTGCCCGGGGTGTCCTTAGCGCATGCCACCGCTATTGCCGAGCGCATTCAGCAGAAGATCCGCGAGGCAGGCCTACCGCACGCCGCTTCGGCGGTGGCGTCGGAGGTCACCGTGAGTATCGGGATCGTCGCCTCCGATGGCACGGTCCCGATAGAGACGCTGATCGCCCGGGCGGACAGGGCGCTGTATCAGGCGAAAAATAAAGGACGTAATCAATGGTCTTATTAACCCGGAGACGCTGCCGGGCAAGGGAGAAGGGATGAAACGGATGATGCGGATCGTGCTGCTGGCGCTGCTGCTAACCGGCTGCGCTGGGGAAAAGGGCATTATCGATCGCGACGGATACCAGCTGGACACCCGTCATCCGGCGCAGGCTGCCTATCCGCGAATAAAGGTGTTAGTGATCCACTATACGGCTGACAATTTTGATGTCTCGCTGGCCACGTTGACCGATAAAGAGGTCAGCTCCCACTATTTAATTCCTGAACAGCCCCCGCGTTATCAGCATAAACCGCGGATCTGGCAGCTGGTGCCGGAAGAGGATTTAGCCTGGCACGCCGGGGTAAGCTATTGGCGCGGCAGTACGCGCATTAACGATACCTCCATTGGCATTGAGCTGGAGAACCGCGGCTGGCAGAAGACGGCGGGCGTCAAAAGTTTTACCCCCTTTCATCCGGAACAGATTGCGGCTCTGATCCCGCTGGCGCGCGATATCATCGCCCGCTACCACATCGCGCCGCAGAATGTGGTCGCCCATGCGGATATCGCCCCGCAGCGCAAAGACGATCCGGGGCCGTTATTCCCCTGGCAACAGCTGGCGCAGCAGGGGATCGGCGCCTGGCCTGACGAGCAGCGGGTGGCCTTTTATCTCAACGGGCGGCCGGCCAGCGAGCCAGTGGACCCCGAAATCGTACTGGATTTGCTCTCGCGCTATGGCTATCAGGTGACGTCGGAGATGACCCCCGCGCAGAAGAAGCGGGTGATTATCGCCTTCCAGATGCACTTCCGTCCGCAGCGCTGGGATGGGGTAGCGGATGCGCAAACCGAAGCGATAGCCGAGGCGCTGTTAGAAAAATATGGCCAGGGTTAGCGGTGTAGTTTACCGTGGTCGCGAAGCCAGGCGGCGGTGCGCACGATGCCGTCGTCAAGCGTCACCACCGGCTGATAGCCCAGCTCGTCCTGCGCGCGGGTGATATCGAGCGTAAAATCAAAGTTAAGCTTGGAGACGCCGTAGTGGGTAAACGCGGGTTCTTTGGCGGTTTTATCGCCAAAGCGCTCCATGCTGCGGGCGATAATATCCAGCATCGGATAGGGAACTGAGCGGATCCGGCATTTGATACCGAGCTCGTCGATCAATTTCTGCACGATGCTCCGCAAGGTGCGCGGTTCGCCGTTGCTGATATTCCACGCGCGGGCGGAGGGAAGATGATCGCAGGCCGGCTGGCTCGCCAGCCACATCGCATGTACGGCGTTTTCATAATAGGTCATGTCGACCAGCGCGCTGCCGCCGCGCGGGAGCAGGACGCTGCCATAATGCTGCATCATTTGCGCCAGCCGGGGGATAAAGACTTTGTCGTGCGGCCCAAACAGGCTCTGCGGCCGCAGAATGGTAAAACGGGTATGCGGGTTGGCCTGCGCCAGCAGGTTGATCACCTCCTCGCTGGCCGCCTTGCTGCGGGCAAACTCGTTGGCGAAGCGGTGTGGACGGAAATCTTCCTGGATATCACGATGATGGTGATAATCAAAATAGAGCGATGGCGAAGAGATATGGACGAAATTGCGCACTCCCCATGCCACTGACCATTCGCCCAGACGACGGGTGGCGCGGACGTTAGCGAGATCGAAAGCCTGCTGAGTGCCCCATGGCGAGGTAAAGCTGGAGCAGTGCCATAGGGTATCGATACCGGCGAGCATCACTTTAGCCTGCGAAGAGACCAGCTCGGTTAAATCTGCCGGGATGAATTCCGCCCCCATTTTGCTCAGAAGCTTGCCCATCGCTTCGTTGCGCCCGGTCGCTCGCACGCTGATGCCCTTGTTGCGCAGATATTCCACTGCGTTGCGGCCTAATCCGCTGGTCGCACCGGTAACCAGTACCTTCATATCACTCTACTGTCCCAGAAAAGAATTTCGTGCGCATTTTTCCGTGATTCTCCCGACTATGCAATGAGAATCATGAAAGAATAACGCTTATCCTTCGACTCTGCCTGAGATTTGTTCGGCCAGCCGGGCGATGCGTTGCGCCATACCGCGGAAAATAAACAGGTGCGCCGGGATCATCAGCAGCCAGTAGATCAGGCCTGGCATACCGTGCGGGTGCCACCAGGCGCGCACGTCCAGTTCACGACGATCGCCTTTATCGTTAATGGTAAAGCTTAATCGGCCCAGCCCGGGCGCTTTCATACCGAATAGCAGGGTGAGCTGTTTTTCTTCCTCCACGATAATTACCTTCCAGCTGTCGACCGTATCGCCGGTTTGCAGATAAGCGCGCTGCGGCCGCCCTTTGGCCAGCCGGTGGCCGACCAGCAGATCCATCGCGCCGCGGGTTTTCCACAGCAGATTGCCGAAAAAATACCCCTCTTCCCCGCCGATTTGGTTAACGACCTGCCACAGGGCCTGGCGGCTTGCCTGAGTGGCGACGGTGCAACCTGCCTGCTTCGGATAGTAGCCGTACTCTGGTCGCCAGCGGGCGAAAGCCTGAGCGTCGTAGCCCCAGTCGCTGGAGTTTACTAACTGCTCTTCTTCTTTCAGCGTGCGGCGAACCGCCTGATCGAAGGGGATCAGCGTTTGCGGGATCAGCGCCCGCAGCGCCCGATCGTCAGCGATTAGATCGTGCTTCAGCCCCTGAATCAGCGCCTTGGCGATGGTCGGCGGCACCGAGGTGATGACATTGAGGAACCACACCGAGATCCAGCGCGTCGGCAGGGGAATGGGAATGAGCGGGCGATGTTTACCGCTGACGGCCATAAAGCGAATGAACTGCTGCTGATAGCTTAACACCTCCGGACCGGCGGCTTCGAAGACGCGGTGCGCATCGGAGGGATGATTCAGCAGCTCAACCAGGTCAACGAGCAGGTTTTCCAGCGCGACAGGGGTGGTACGCGAACGTACCCAGCGCGGAGGGGTTAGCACCGGCAGGTTATAAACCATGTCGCGCATCACCTCGAAGGCGGCGGAGCCGGCGCCGACGATAATCCCGGCCCGCAGCTCGGTCACCGGCACGCCCGACTCACGCAGGAGATCGCCGGTAATCTGACGAGCGCGCAGATGGTCGGACTGCTCCTGCGCCGGGGCCTGCAGCGAACTGAGAAATATCACCTGGCGCACTGATGACTGACGCAGGGCATCGCGCACATACGTCGCCACCCGCCGCTCATGGGCGATAAAATCACCGCCTTCGCCCATGCCGTGGACCAGATAATAAAGGGTATCGATACCGGTGAGTAGCGCAGGCAGGTCCTGCGGCTGATTGAGATCGACTGACCGGCAGGTAACGCCGGGCAAAGCGAGTTTTTGCAATCGGTCGATATGGCGTGCCGCCGCCAGCACCGGATAGCCCCGCGCGCTTAATGCGCGCACCAAATGCTGGCCAATATAGCCGCTGGCGCCGAGCACCAGAACTGATTGCGACACGCCTGACTCCTTAGCGTTGTAAAAAAGCCTGCCAGTGGGCGACCACCTCGCTCAGCTGCTGACGGTTGACATCCAGGTGAGTGACCAGACGGACAACAGGCGAGGCGTTAATCAATACCCCCTGCGCCTGCATAAACTTGCCGAGCGCCGGGGCCTGCTCTTCGCCGACGCGAACGAACAGCATGTTGGTATCGTTACGGGTGACGTCGGCGCCGATAGCGCGCAGCTGCTCCGCCATCCACGCGGCGTTGTCATGATCCTCCTGCAGGCGCTGCACGTTATTTTTCAGCGCGTACAGCCCGGCGGCGGCCAGGATGCCCGCCTGGCGCATCCCGCCACCGACCATTTTCCGCCAGCGGACGGCGCGGCGAATGTACGCCTCGCTGCCGAGCAGCAGCGAGCCTACCGGAGCGCCAAGCCCCTTTGACAGGCAGATGGTGAAGGAGTCGCAGTATTGGGCGATATCGCGTAACTCGCAGCCGTAGGCCACCACGGCGTTAAAGATGCGCGCGCCGTCGACGTGCAGCGCCAGATTGCGCTGGCGGGTAAACGCCCAGGCTTCCTGCAGATAGTCGCGCGGCAGCACCTTACCGTTATGGGTGTTTTCCAGGCTCAGCAGGCGGGTGGGGGCAAAATGGATATCGTCGGGTTTGATTTTCGCCGCCACTTTATCCAGCGGCAGCGAACCATCCGCCGCGGCGTCGATCGGCTGCGGCTGAATACTGCCGAGGACCGCCGCGCCGCCGGCTTCGTACAGATAGTTATGCGCCCCCTGGCCGACGATATACTCTTCGCCGCGCTGGCAATGGCTGAGCAGGCCAACGAGATTGGCCTGGGTGCCGGTGGGTAGAAATAGCGCCGCTTCTTTGCCGGCCAGGTCGGCGGCATAGCGCTGCAGTTCATTGACGGTAGGGTCGTCGCCATACACATCGTCCCCGACCGGGGCGGCCATCATGGCCTCCAGCATGGCGCGCCCGGGACGGGTAACGGTATCACTGCGTAAATCGATCACGGCTTTTCCTTGGTCTGGTTCAACGTATTGCTTCTGTTTTACCTGAGCCAGTTGGTTTTCGCCAGTTCGATGACCTCATCGCCGCGCCCGCTGATGATCGCCCGCAGCATATACAGGCTAAAGCCTTTGGCCTGCTCCAGCTTGATCTGCGGCGGGATCGCCAGTTCCTCTTTGGCGACGACGACGTCGACCAGCACCGGACCGTCGGTGCGGAAGGCGGTCTGCAGCGCTTCATCCACCTCGGAGGCTTTTTCAACGCGTATACCTTTGATACCACAGGCCTCGGCGATGCGGGCGAAGTTGGTATCGTGGAGCTCCGTACCGTCGGTGAGATAGCCCCCGGCCTTCATTTCCATCGCCACGAAGCCCAGCACGCTGTTGTTAAAGATGACAATCTTCACCGGCAGCTTCATCTGCGCCAGCGACAGAAAATCGCCCATCAGCATGCTGAACCCGCCGTCGCCGCACATGGCCACTACCTGCCGCTCCGGCGCAGTGGCCTTGGCGCCGATGGCCTGCGGCATGGCGTTGGCCATTGAGCCGTGGTTGAACGAGCCCAGCAGGCGGCGTTTACCATTCATTTTGAGATAGCGTGCCGCCCAGACGGTCGGGGTGCCGACATCACAGGTGAAAATGGCATCTTCATCGGCAAAATGACTGATCTGCTGCGCCAGATATTGCGGGTGAATGGCTTTATCGCTGGGTTTAGCCAGATCGTCGAGCCCTTTTCGCGCGTCGCGATAGTGCTCCAGCGCCTTATCGAGGAAGTGGCGATCGGTTTTCTCTTCCAGCAGCGGCAGCAGCGCCTTCAGCGTCGATTTAATATCGCCCACCAGCGCCATGTCGACCTTACTGTGTGCGCCGATGCTGCCGGGGTTGATGTCGATCTGGATAATTTTCGCGTCGGTTGGGTAGAAGGCGCGATAGGGGAACTGGGTACCCAGCAGGATCAGGGTATCGGCGTTCATCATGGTGTGGAAGCCAGAAGCGAAGCCAATCAGCCCGGTCATGCCCACATCGTACGGGTTGTCGTACTCCACGTGCTCTTTGCCGCGCAGGGCGTGGACGATGGGGGCTTTAATTTTGGCTGCGAACTCCACCAGTTCCTGGTGGGCGCCGGCGCAACCGCTGCCGCACATGAGCGCGATATTGCTGGAGTAGCGAATAAGCTGCACCAGCTTGCGCAACTCTTCTTCCGCCGGGGTGACCGTCGGCAGCGGCGCATGATACCAGTGGCTGCTGGCGCTTTCCGGGGCGGCCTTCAGTGCCACATCGCCGGGTAGCACCACCACCGAGACGCCGCGGTTAATCACTGCCTTACGCATCGCCACTGCCAGCACCTGCGGGATCTGTTCCGGCGTGGAGACCAGTTCGCAGTAATGGCTGCACTCGCGGAACAGCTCCTGAGGATGGGTTTCCTGAAAATAGCCGCTGCCGATTTCGCTGGATGGGATGTGGGCGGCGATGGCCAGCACCGGGACATGGTTGCGATGACAGTCAAACAAACCGTTAATCAGATGCAGGTTGCCCGGTCCGCAGGAGCCGGCGCAGACCGCCAGCTCGCCGGTCAGCTGCGCTTCCGCGCCAGCGGCGAAAGCGGCGACCTCTTCGTGCCGGGTGGGCATCCAGTCGATGGTGCCCATGCGGTTAAGGCTATCGCTCAATCCATTGAGGGAATCTCCGGTGACGCCCCAGATACGTTTCACGCCGGCCTGTTCCAGCGTTTTGGCAATGTATGCCGCCACGGTCTGTTTCATGATCTCCATCTCCTTTTTTTGATAACGCCTTCAAGCTTAGATGAAACTGACCGCAATGTAACCGATTACCCCTGATTTTTTGCTGGTTTTATTCCTCTCCGGCTGCGCATACTCAGGAAGTACACAGGATGCAAAACAGGATGCACATCAAATGGTTAAAGGATTGTTAAACACAGTAAATCGCAGGCTGTCACATGATGACGCCGGTAAACTCTTGTTACGACTTGCCGTCGGCGGCTTAATGCTTTTCCATGGAATCCATAAGCTGATAGATGGTGTGGATGGCATTAGCGGGATGCTGGCGGCGCAGGGATTGCCCGGGTTTATCGCCTACGGTGTGCTGGTGGGGGAAGTGGTCGCTCCCTGCTTGTTAATTCTCGGCGTCCTGACCCGCCCGGCGGCGTTGGTGCTGGCGTTCACCATGGTGGTGGCGTGGCTGATGGTCGGCTTAGATAAGACGTTTGCGCTTGATGCGGTGGGAGCGTGGGCCATTGAGAATCTGGTCTATTTCTTTGTTGGCGCACTGGCGATTGCGCTACTCGGCGCGGGGCGTTATTCGCTGGCCGGTCAGTCGGCCTGGCGGTAAAAATGCCTCATTCGTCCTGGGGCGTAAAGTCGATACTGTTGGCGATTTGCAATTTTTTCAGTCCGGGAAAGCGTTTATCTCATGTCGCCTGAGCGTTTGTTTATTGTCGCCAGGGATTTTCCCGGAGGCGGCGCATTGCGCCTTCTCCGGGCTACCAAATCGCACAGCGATGTAGCCCCGGTAAGCGGTAGCGCCACCGGGGATTTTGACCTCAGGCGAGAACCAGATCGCTCTGCGGATGACAGGAGCAGGCCAGCACATAGCCGTCGGCGATTTCGGCGTCGGTCAGCGTCATGGTGCTGGTGACGCTGTACTTCCCGGAAACCACTTTGGTTTTGCAGCAGCCGCAGACGCCGGCGCGGCAGGCGACGGTCACCGGCACTTTATTGCTCTCCAGCGCGTCGAGCAGCGTGGTGCCCACCGGCGCGTAAAACTCGCGCGCCGGCTGCAGTTTAGTAAATTTCAGCCCGCTGGTGGCGGCCTCAGCCACCGGGGTGAAGAATTTTTCCTTAAAGAAGCGGGTGACGCCCAGGGCGGCAACATCCTGCTCGACCTTCTCCATATAAGGCGCCGGGCCGCAGGTCATCACGGTGCGGCTGGCTAAATCCGGCACGCTCTGCAGCAGCTCCCGGGTCAGACGGCCGGCGACAAAACCATGCGTCGCATTGTGCTCCGCTACCAGGGTGACCGGGTAGTTGCGCCACTCTTCGGCAAAGATTACATCTTCCGGCGAACGCACGTTATAAATCACCTGTACGTCGGCCTGCGGTCGATACTTAGCCAGCCAGCGGCGCATCGCCATGATCGGTGTCACGCCGCAACCGGCGGCCAGCAGCAGGAATTTATCTTCCGCTTTATCGTCGCAGGTAAACTCGCCCATCGCATCGGACAGCCAAAGGTAATCGCCGCGTTTGACCTCGCGGGTCAACCACTGCGAACCCGTACCCTCGTCAATACGGCGAACGGTCAGCGTAATGTATTCGCTGACCCCCGGCGTCGAGGAGAGGGTATAGGCGCGCAGCGTTTCCGCCGAGTTACGCACGCTAACCAGAGCGTACTGGCCAGCGCGGTACGGATAGTAATCGTGGCACAGCAGCGAAAGGGTCCACACGTCCGGGGTTTCCTGGTGAATGTGGTGAACCTGCATCCGCCACGGGCACTGGGAGGTTGGCATAGTCATCAGGGACTCCTTAAGCGCTCAGCAGCTGCTGCATATCTTGTTCCACGGTGGTCACGGAACGCAGACCAAACTTCTCATTGAGGACCGCCAGCAGATCCGGTGTGAAGAAACCAGGTGCCGTCGGACCGGTGACGATGTTTTTCACACCCAGCGACAGCAGCGTCAGCAGGATGACGATCGCTTTCTGTTCGAACCAGGAGAGCACCAGCGACAGCGGCAGATCGTTGACGCCACAGCCCAGTTTCTCCGCCAGCGTGACCGCCAGAATAATCGCCGAGTAAGCGTCATTACACTGCCCGGCGTCGACCAGGCGCGGCAGCCCTTCGATATCGCCAAAGTCCAGTTTGTTGAAGCGGTATTTACCACAGGCCAGGGTCAGGATCAGGCAGTCATCCGGCACGCTGGTGGCGAAATCGGTGAAGTAGTTACGCTCCCCGCGGGCGCCGTCGCAGCCGCCGACGAGGAAGATATGGCGCAGTTTTTCACGACTGACCAGATCGATCAGCGTATCCGCCGCGCCAAGCAGGGTCTGACGGCCAAAGCCGACGGTGATCAGATGCGGGATTTCGCTGTACGGGAAGCCCGCCATCTGCTGCGCCTGGGCAATGACCGGGGAGAAGTCTTCACCTTCCAGATGGTTCACACCCGGCCAGCCGACGATGCTGCGAGTCCAGATGCGATCGTCGTAGGCGCCGACGGTCGGGTCGATGATGCAGTTAGAGGTCATCACGATGGGGCCCGGGAAGCGGGCGAACTCCACCTGCTGGTTTTGCCAGCCGCTGCCGTAGTTGCCAATCAGATGTTTGAATTTACGCAGCTCCGGATAGCCGTGAGCCGGCAGCATTTCGCCATGAGTATAGACGTTGACGCCGGTGCCTTCCGTCTGCTCCAGCAGGTTACACAGATCCTTCAGATCGTGGCCGGAGATCAGGATGCACTTCCCTTCGGTTGCTTTAACGTTGACCTGAGTCGGCGTCGGATGGCCGTATTTGGTCGTTTCACCGGCGTCGAGGATGCTCATCACTTTGAAGTTCATCTGGCCGATTTCCATCGAACATTCGAGCAGCGCATTCATATCCGCAGGCCAGGTGCCCAGCCATGCCATGATTTTATGGTACTGGGCATAGATAGCGTTGTCGTACTGGCCGAGCACGTGGGCGTGCTCCATATAGGCCGCCGCACCCTTCAGACCGTACAGGCACAGCAGGCGCAGACCGAGAATATTTTCGCCGATGGCGGCTTTATCTTTATTCGGGGTATAGTCCGCCGCCTGACGCTGCAGGTCGCCCAGATCGTCGCTGACCAGCTGCAGGTCGGCGACCGGGCTGTCGACCGCGGCGCTGGCATCGATCGCCAGGCATTGCGCTTTCAGCGCCTCACGCAGGGCAATTGCCTGGCGGGCGTAGCCGACGATGCGCGGGGAATCGAAGTTAACGTTAGTCAGGGTGGAGAAGAAGGCGCGGGGGGCAAAGCTGTCGACCTGATGATCGATAATGCCATATTCGCGCGCTTTAAGCGCCCAGGCGGACAGGCCTTGCAGTGACGCAATCAGCAGATCCTGCAGGTCCGAGGTTTCCGCTGTTTTACCGCACATCCCCTGCGCGTAAGAGCAGCCGTTGCCGGCTGGGGTACGAATGGTTTGTTCACATTGCACACAAAACATGGTCACACCTTTAAAGTTATATTTGATATACATGTTTAAGGTTATGCCGCGCGGCAACGGGTGAAAAGGTATTTCTCAGACAACTTAAAGGGAGATTGATTTAGCGCAAATTTGGCGGCAGGAGGGCTGCCGCCAGCGGGTGCTCAGGCGGTAAAAAAGGCGATCAGGATCGGGACCAGCAAACTAAGCAGAAAACCGTGCACGATGGCGGCAGGGACGATTTCGACGCCGCCGGAACGCTGCAGTACCGGTAAGGTGAAGTCCATCGAGGTGGCGCCGCACAGCCCCAGCGCCGTGGAGCGGCTGCGGCGAATAAGGCCCGGAATTAACATGATGGCCAGCAGCTCGCGACAGAGATCGTTAAAGAACGCCGCGCTACCGATGACCGGGCCAAAGGATTCGGTGAGTAAAATACCGGAGAGCGAATACCAGCCGAAACCGCTGGCCATTGCCAGACCGGTCTTTAACGGCAGACCGAGAATAAAGGCGTTAAGTATCCCGCCGAGTAATGAACTGGCCGTAACCACCACGGCGACGATCATTCCCCGGCGGTTAAGGACTATTTGTCGCAGACTCATTCCATTATTGCGTAATTGGATACCAACGAGGAACAGGAGAAAAATCAACGTATATTCGCTGGCTTCTGTCGCGTGCTGTAAAAAAGGCAGTCTGGTCAGACCGAGCAGAAAACCGAGCACGACCACACCGCACAGCTGCAGCGATTCCAGGGCCATGGCCAGGCGCGAGGGTAATTTCTCCTGACGATGCTGACTGCGCCATGGCATTTTACTTTCCAGCCACAGCAGTGCGGCGATATTACACAGTAAAATGATAACCACGCTCACCGCGGCGTAATGCAATATTGCCAGCAGGTTGCTGGCCAGATTGTCGAGGAACGCCAGGCTGATACCCATAAAAAAAAGGATTACATAGACAATCCAGCTGAGCATGCGGTTTATCAGCTTTAGCGCGGAGGAGTGACGAAGAGGCAGTAAATAGCCGACGACCAGCGGCAACAGAATAATAAAGAGTCCCGAAAACATGAACGATGCAGCCCTTGCATGATGAGAATAGCGCCCATGACACTACCCAAATCACCGGGCCGAGTAAAGCTGTCGCCAGAAAGAAAAAGCCCGGAGACCCGGGCTTTGAAAAGCGTTAATCGCGTTTTTCCAGCAGGGTGCGATACAGCACGCCGCCGAGGATCCCACCGACGATTGGCATGACCCAGAACAGCCACAGCTGCTGCAGCGCCCAGCCGCCCTGGAAAATTGCCACCGCGGTGCTGCGCGCCGGGTTGACCGAGGTATTGGTGACTGGAATGCTGATCAAATGGATGAGGGTCAGCGCCAGGCCGATGGCGATGGGGGCAAAGCCCGCCGGCGCATGTTTATCGGTCGCGCCATGAATAACCAGCAGGAAGCCGCAGGTCAGGACAATTTCAATGACGATAGCCGACAGCATGGAGAAGCCGCCCGGGGAGTGTTCGCCATAGCCGTTGGAGGCAAAGCCGCTGGCGGCGGCATCAAAGCCGGCTTTACCGCTGGCAACCACGTACAGCACCGCCGCGGCAATAATTCCGCCGACCACCTGAGCGATAATATAGCCAATGACCTCTTTTGCCGGAAAACGGCCGCCGGCCCACAGGCCTAAGGTGACCGCCGGGTTGAAATGCCCCCCGGAAATATGGCCGACCGCAAACGCCATGGTTAATACCGTTAAGCCAAATGCCAGCGCGACGCCGGCAAAACCAATACCCAGCTCGGGGAAAGCCGCGGCGAGCACGGCGCTACCGCAGCCGCCAAATACAAGCCAGAAGGTGCCGAAGCATTCGGCTGCTAATTTTCTGAACATAACCACCTCAATTAAATTGTTTACGCGCACGAGCGGACCGTGCCGGTCTTTATTTATCGTGATAAGGGATGACGATAAAAATAAAGCGGCGTTATTCTAGAGATAATCGCCATCCCGGAGCCAGTTAAATATATTGATATTATTTGATTTAGGGCAAGGTGAGTGGATTCCTTTTGCCAGTTTAGCCTTTCCTTTATCCATGGAAGATTATCAATAGTGTAGATCATAACGCCTGAAATAAAACTATTTTGTTTGATGAATAATCAACGGCCGGTAATAGGCGATAAGTGAGTAATTTTATGAATATATTTAATCCGCTGAATATGAGCCACGGATGCGATTAAGCAGAGTGTCATCTTGCCTCCGCCCTCGCTATACTGTTGATTACTGAAGGAGAGTGGTGGTGTAGCGGAGGGGATATGCTTCTTGAGCGCGTAGAAATCGTCGGTTTTCGCGGTATCAATCGTTTGTCGTTGATGCTGGAGCAAAATAACGTCCTGATCGGGGAGAACGCGTGGGGGAAGTCCAGTCTGCTTGATGCGCTGACCCTGCTTTTGTCGCCGGAGTTCGATCTTTATCACTTTATTCGCGATGATTTTCTGGTTTCCCCCGGGCGACATCCAGGGGCGCGAACACCATTTGCATATTATCCTGACCTTACGCGAAACGGAGCCAGGCCGCCATCGGGTCCGGCGTTTCCGTCCGCTTCAGCGCTGCTGGGTGCCTTGCGATGACGGGTATCACCGGGTGTTCTATCGCCTGGAGGGCGAGCTCGCCGAAGATGACAGCGTGATGACCCTGCGGAGCTTTATCGATGGTGAAGGCGAAGCGTTGGTGCTGGAGGAGATTGATGAGCTGGCCCGACACCTGGTGCGTTTGATGCCGGTGCTGCGCCTGCGCGATGCGCGCTTTATGCGCCGCATCCATAACGGGACGGTACCGCACTCGCCGCAGATAGAGATCACCGCCCGTCAGCTGGATTTTCTCTCCCGCGAACTGGTCAGCCATCCGCAAAATTTATCGGACGGTCAGATCCGTCAGGGGCTATCGGCCATGGTGCAACTGCTTGAGCATTACTTTGCCGAGCAAAGCAGCGCTCAGACGCGGCATCGCCTGATGCGGCGGCGCTCCCATGATGAACAGCGCAGTTGGCGTTATCTGGATATTATCAACCGGATGATCGACAAGCCCGGCGGGCGCAGCCATCGGGTGATCCTGCTGGGGCTGTTTGCCACCCTCCTGCAGGCGAAAGGGACGGTGCGCCTCGATCGCGACGCGCGACCGCTGCTGTTGATTGAAGATCCCGAGACCCGTCTGCATCCGATCATGCTTTCCGTCGCCTGGCACCTGCTGAATTTGTTGCCGCTGCAGCGTGTGACCACCACCAACTCCGGAGAGCTGCTGTCCCTGACGCCGGTAGAGCAGGTCTGCCGGCTGGTGCGTGAGTCGACGCGGGTATCGGCGTGGCGGTTGGGGCCGGGCGGAATGAATGCCGAAGAGAGCCGGCGCATTGCTTTTCACATCCGCTTCAATCGCGCCTCATCGCTCTTCGCCCGCTGCTGGCTGCTGGTGGAGGGAGAGACGGAAACCTGGGTTATCAACGAACTGGCCCGGCAGTGCGGTCATCATTTTGATGCTGAAGGGGTTAAGGTGATCGAATTCGCCCAGTCCGGCCTGAAGCCATTGATCAAGTTTGCCCGCCGGATGGGGATCCAGTGGCACGTGCTGGTGGACGGCGATGAGGCGGGGAAAAAATATGCCGCGACGGTACGAGGTCTGCTTAATAACGATCGCGAGCTGGAGCGCGACCATCTGACCAGTCTGCCGGCGCTGGATATGGAACACTTTATGTATCGTCAGGGATTTGATGACGTTTATCATCGGGTGGCGCAGATCCCGGATAATGTCCCGATGAATATGCGGCGGGTGATCACCAAAGCCATCCATCGCTCATCCAAGCCGGACCTGGCGATTGAGGTGGCGATGGAGGCCGGCCGCCGTGGCGTGGACGCTGTGCCGACGCTGCTGAAGAAAATGTTCTCACGGGTGCTGTGGCTAGCCCGCGGTCGTGCCGATTAATCTCACCGCCGTCGTCATTTACGGCGGCACAAAGCTCTCCGGCAGCTAAACAAAACCTCATTGACGAGAAAAATGGGTGTCCTGTTGCCAACGGGTTTCGATAGAATCACCGCCTGGAGCGGCAGGGAAACAGCAGGAATCGGAATATGAAAGTGAAGGGAAAACGCAGGACCGTCTGGTGGCTGTTGGCGATCGTTGTGCTGGGGCTGGCTATCTGGGGATGGCGGATCCTCAATGCGCCGCTGCCGAACTACCAGACGCTGGTAGTTCGCAAAGGGGATCTCCAGCAGAGCGTGCTGGCCACCGGCAAACTGGATGCCCTGCGAAAAGTTGACGTCGGCGCCCAGGTCAGCGGACAGCTGAAAACGCTGCACGTCAATATTGGCGATAAGGTTAAAAAGGATCAGTTGCTGGGGGTTATCGATCCGGAGCAGGCGCAAAACCAGATTAAAGAGGTGGAAGCGACGCTCATGGAGCTGCGCGCCCAGCTCAATCAGGCGCGCGCGGAGAGCAAACTGGCGCAAGTGACTCTGGCCCGTCAGCAGCAGCTGGCGCAGCGCCAGCTGGTCTCGCGGCAGGACCTTGATACCGCGGCCACCGATTTGGCGGTGAAACAGGCGCAGATCGGCACTATTGAAGCGCAAATAAAGCGTAACCAGGCGACGCTCGATACGGCGAAGACCAACCTCGATTACACGCGGATCCTGGCGCCGATGGCCGGCGAAGTGACGCAAATTACCACCCTGCAGGGACAGACAGTGATCGCCGCCCAGCAGGCGCCTAACATTCTGACGCTGGCGGATCTCAGCACCATGCTGGTTAAAGCGCAGGTCTCTGAAGCGGATGTCATCCACCTCAGACCGGGGCAAAAAGCGTGGTTTACCGTGCTGGGCGACCCGCTTACCCGTTATGAAGGTAAACTGAAAGACATTCTGCCGACGCCGGAAAAAGTGAATGACGCCATCTTCTATTATGCCCGCTTCGAGGTACCGAACCCGCAGGGGATCCTGCGCCTCGACATGACCGCGCAGGTGCACATTCAGCTGGCTGAGGTGAAGAACGTGATTACTATCCCGCTGAGCGCCCTGGGCGACGCGGTAGGCGATAACCGCTACCACGTTCGACTGTTGCGCACCGGTGAGGTCAAAGAGCGTGAGGTTATCATTGGCGCCCGCAATGATACCGACGTCGCAGTGGTGCAAGGTCTGGAAGAGGGCGACGAAGTGATCGTCGGCGAGAGCGCGAGCGGGGCGGCAAAATGACGGCGCTGCTTGAGCTGCGAGATATACGTCGCAGCTATCCTTCCGGCGACGGCAGCGTTGAGGTCCTGAAGGGGATCACCCTCAGCATCCATGCGGGTGAGATGGTGGCGATCGTCGGGGCCTCCGGCTCGGGAAAATCGACGCTGATGAATATCCTTGGCTGCCTCGACAAACCCACCAGCGGCACCTATCGGGTGGCGGGAACCGATATCGCGCAGCTGGATGGCGATGCGCTGGCCCGTCTGCGGCGGGAACACTTTGGCTTTATCTTTCAACGCTACCATCTGCTGTCCCATCTGACCGCCGCGCAGAATGTCGAAGTGCCGGCGGTGTATGCCGGCAGTGAACGGCGCGCGCGCCTGGCGCGCGCTCATGAGCTGCTGGTGCGGCTGGGGCTGGGCGAGCGCGCCGACTATCAACCGTCACAGTTGTCTGGCGGTCAGCAGCAGCGGGTCAGTATCGCCCGCGCCCTGATGAATGGCGGGGAGGTGATCCTCGCTGATGAACCGACCGGCGCGCTGGACAGCCATTCCGGCGAAGAGGTAATGGCGATCCTGCACCAGCTAAAAGCGCAGGGGCACACGGTCATCATTGTGACCCACGATCCGCAGGTCGCCGCTCAGGCGGAGCGGATCGTCGAGATCCGCGATGGCGAGATCGTCCGCAACCCGCCCGCCAGCCGCCAGGGCGGCGGACTGCGCGCCCGTCCGCAGGCGGAGCCTTCGGCGTGGCGTCAGTTTACCAGCGGCTTTCGCGAAGCGCTGGTGATGGCCTGGCGAGCGATGGCGGCGAATAAAATGCGTACCCTGCTGACCATGCTCGGCATTATTATCGGTATTGCCTCGGTGGTGTCGATCGTGGTGGTGGGGGATGCCGCCAAGCAGATGGTGCTGGCGGATATTCGCGCCATCGGCACCAATACCATTGATGTGTATCCTGGTAAGGATTTTGGCGACGACGACCCGCGCTATCAGCAGGCGCTGAAGTATGACGATTTGCTGGCGATCCAGAAGCAGCCGTGGGTGCGCTCCGCCACGCCGGCGGTTTCAAAAAGCCTGCGCCTGCGCGCCAACAATATTGACGTTGCCGCCAGTGCGGAGGGGGTCGGTCCACAGTATTTTAATGTCTACGGCATGACCTTTAGCGAAGGCAATACCTTCAATGAACTGCAGCTCAACAGTCGGGCACAGGTGGTAGTGCTCGACAGCAATACCCGTCGGCAGCTGTTTCCCAATAAAGCGAAAGTGGTGGGAGAGGTGATTCTGGTGGGCAATATGCCGGCCACGGTGATTGGCGTTGCGGATGAAAAACAGTCGATGTTCGGCAGCAGCAAAATTCTCCGCGTCTGGTTGCCCTACACCACCATGGCGGGAAGAGTAATGGGCCAGTCGTGGCTGAACTCCATCACTGTGCGCGTTCATGAAGGCTACGACAGTGAAACCGCAGAGAAACAGCTGCTGCGTCTGCTGGAGCTGCGGCATGGTAAAAAAGATGTATTCACCTGGAATATGGACAGCGTCTTGAAAACCGCCGAAAGGACCACACATACCTTACAGCTGTTCCTGACATTGGTGGCGGTGATTGCCCTGGTGGTCGGCGGGATTGGCGTAATGAATATTATGCTGGTGTCGGTGACCGAACGAACCCGGGAGATCGGCATCCGCATGGCGGTTGGCGCCCGGGCCAGCGATGTGCTGCAGCAGTTTCTCATTGAAGCGGTGCTGGTTTGCCTGGTCGGTGGCGCGCTGGGCGTAGCATTGTCGCTGATGATCGCCTTTATTTTACAGCTGTTTCTCCCCGGCTGGGAGATTGGTTTTTCTCCGCTGGCGCTGCTGACGGCGTTTCTCTGTTCGACGCTGACCGGGGTGCTGTTTGGTTGGCTGCCTGCGCGCAACGCGGCGCGGCTCGATCCGGTGGATGCCCTGGCGCGAGAATAGGCGGGGCGAGAAATAAAAATGCCAGTCAGAAGGACTGGCATTTTATTAGCAGGATGTACACAATGAAGCAAAAGAGTTATGCAGCCGTTTCCGCTTCCACAGGGACGATCACGCTGGCGTGATTGCCTTTTGGCCCCTGGTGAACATCAAACCGAACGGCTTGTCCGGCTTTTAGCGTTCTGTAACCATCCATCTGGATGGTGGAGTAATGGGCGAAAATGTCTTCGCCGCCGCCCTCAGGGCAGATAAAACCGAACCCTTTGGCATTGTTGAACCACTTAACAGTACCCATTTCCATACTTCGACATCCTTCGTAAATCTTTATTAGTAAGATGGAATGAACCGGTGGTGGAGTGACGAGTTGTTCAATTGCTCGCCAACTCTCGCCACTACAATTTAGAGAAATACGAAAACGCGTCAAGCGATTGAGGAGGGGGAACGGCGAAAAATGCGTCAAAATTTGAAGCAGTTAACGCTATTGCCGGGGAATGTGACAGCCGTCGCGGATAGAAGCGATAGATGATAGTTATCTATGATCTATTGTAGATTTGTGATGAGCATAACCTCTGGTCATCGACAGGCCTCCGCCTGTTGGCAACAGCAACCGATGATGAACACTGACGATGAGTAAGAGAGATTGGCTGGACTTCGAGCACCTGGTTGACGACGAAGTTCGTGATGCGATTAAACCGCCATCTATGTATAAAGTGATATTGGTCAATGATGACTACACTCCGATGGAGTTTGTTATTGACGTGTTACAAAAATTCTTTTCTTATGATGTTGAACGTGCAACGCAACTGATGCTCACGGTTCACTATGAAGGTAAGGCGATTTGTGGCGTGTTTACCGCGGAAGTGGCGGAGACCAAAGTCGCTATGGTGAATCAGTACGCGAGGGAGAACGAGCATCCATTGCTGTGTACGCTGGAAAAAGCCTGAATACAGGCATGAAAATTGGGGGAGGTGCCTATGCTCAATCAAGAACTGGAACTCAGTTTAAATATGGCTTTCGCCAGAGCGCGCGAGCACCGTCATGAGTTTATGACCGTCGAGCACTTGCTGCTGGCTCTGCTAAGCAACCCCTCGGCCCGTGAGGCCCTGGAAGCGTGTTCAGTGGACCTGGTGGCATTGCGTCAGGAACTTGAAGCCTTCATCGAACAAACCACACCCGTTCTGCCAGCCACGGAAGAAGAGCGCGACACCCAGCCGACGCTAAGCTTCCAGCGTGTGCTGCAGCGCGCCGTCTTCCACGTACAATCTTCTGGCCGCAGCGAAGTGACCGGCGCCAACGTGCTGGTGGCGATTTTCAGCGAGCAGGAGTCGCAGGCCGCCTACCTGCTGCGTAAACATGAAGTGAGCCGTCTTGATGTGGTGAACTTCATTTCTCATGGTACACGCAAAGACGAGCCGAGCCAGTCTTCCGATAACAGCGGAAGCCAGCCTGGCAATGAAGAGCAAGCCGGCGGGGAGGAACGTATGGAAAACTTCACCACCAACCTCAATCAGCTTGCTCGCGTCGGCGGCATTGATCCCCTGATCGGCCGTGAAAAAGAGCTGGAGCGCGCGATTCAGGTCCTGTGCCGTCGGCGGAAAAATAACCCGCTGCTGGTGGGGGAATCCGGCGTCGGTAAAACCGCGATCGCCGAAGGCCTTGCCTGGCGTATTGTGCAGGGCGATGTGCCGGAAGTGATGGCCGACTGCACTATCTACTCGCTCGACATTGGCTCTTTGCTGGCAGGGACCAAATATCGTGGCGATTTTGAAAAACGCTTCAAAGCGTTGCTCAAACAGCTGGAGCAGGATACCAACAGCATCCTGTTTATTGATGAAATCCACACCATTATCGGTGCGGGGGCGGCGTCTGGCGGCCAGGTCGATGCTGCTAACCTGATCAAACCGCTGCTTTCCAGCGGCAAGATCCGGGTGATCGGCTCCACCACTTACCAGGAGTTCAGCAACATCTTTGAAAAAGATCGTGCGCTGGCCCGCCGTTTCCAGAAGATCGATATTACCGAACCGTCGGTGGAAGAGACGGTCCAGATTATCAACGGCCTGAAGCCGAAGTACGAAGCGCACCATGATGTGCGTTATACCGCCAAAGCGGTGCGTGCGGCGGTAGAACTGGCGGTGAAATACATTAACGATCGTCATCTGCCGGATAAGGCGATTGACGTCATTGACGAAGCGGGCGCGCGGGCGCGCTTAATGCCGGTCAGCAAGCGTAAGAAAACGGTTAACGTGGCGGATATCGAATCAGTGGTGGCGCGCATTGCGCGGATCCCTGAGAAGAGCGTCTCCCGCAGCGATCGCGACACGCTGAAAAACCTGGGCGACCGTCTGAAAATGCTGGTCTTTGGACAGGATAAAGCCATCGAGGCGCTGACCGAGGCTATTAAAATGGCGCGCGCCGGGCTGGGCCATGAGCACAAGCCGGTGGGATCGTTCCTGTTCGCCGGGCCGACCGGGGTCGGGAAAACCGAAGTGACCGTCCAGCTGGCGAAGGCGTTGGGTATTGAGCTGCTGCGCTTTGACATGTCCGAATATATGGAACGTCATACCGTCAGCCGTTTGATCGGGGCGCCTCCAGGCTACGTCGGCTTCGATCAGGGCGGGCTGCTGACCGATGCGGTGATTAAACATCCGCACGCGGTATTGCTGCTTGATGAGATCGAAAAAGCGCATCCGGACGTGTTCAACCTGCTGCTGCAGGTGATGGATAACGGGACGCTGACCGATAATAACGGCCGTAAAGCGGACTTCCGCAACGTGGTGCTGGTGATGACCACCAACGCCGGGGTGCGGGAAACCGAGCGTAAATCGATTGGCCTTATTCAGCAGGACAACAGTCCGGATGCGATGGATGAGATCAAAAAGATCTTTACGCCGGAGTTCCGTAACCGCCTCGACAACATCATCTGGTTCGATCATTTGTCTACCACGGTGATCCATCAGGTTGTCGACAAGTTTATCGTCGAGCTGCAGGTCCAGCTGGACCAGAAAGGCGTCTCCCTGGAAGTGAGTCAGGAAGCGCGCGACTGGCTGGCGACGAAAGGCTACGATCGGGCGATGGGGGCACGTCCAATGGGACGCGTCATTCAGGACAACCTGAAAAAACCGCTGGCGAACGAGCTGCTGTTTGGCTCGCTGGTCGACGGTGGTCAGGTCACTGTCTCTCTGGACAGCGACAAAAATACGCTGACTTACGACTTCCAGAGCGCGCCGAAGCACAAACCGGAAGCGGCCCACTAAGGCGATATCTTCAATGTAAAAAAACCGGCCAGGGGCCGGTTTTTTTTTGCTGACGGCAGAAATGAAAAGACCGGGAATTATCCCGGCCTTCAGCATCTGACGCCTTAGGGGCGAAAACAATCAGCGACTACGGAAGACAATGCGGCCTTTGCTCAGGTCGTACGGGGTCAGCTCAACAGTCACTTTGTCGCCCGTCAGAATGCGGATGTAGTTTTTACGCATTTTACCGGAGATATGCGCGGTTACCACGTGACCGTTTTCCAGTTCTACGCGGAACATAGTGTTAGGCAACGTTTCAAGTACGGTGCCCTGCATTTCAATATTGTCTTCTTTGGCCATCTAGTCCTCTGGGGTATCACTACCGTAGTTTTGAACCGGCAAGATAATGCCGAAGTTCATCATGTAAGTAAAGTTTTACGTATCTACCCTGAATCATTCACCTTGCCGCAAGGCGCATAGTCAGCGCAGCGGCTACGGAAATATGACGGGTATGAATCGCCGAAGTAGTTTTGGCGCATTGCCCGGGACACACACGGCCATGCCGCGTGACAGGCGCAAACGTAAAGGGGAGTGACAGAACGATGGGCGTTATCTGACTCTTATTATTCCCAAACGGCGGCGGGGCAACAGGCAGAAGCTACTCTACCGCGCAATTATACCATCCTGACGCAAAATGTGCTGAAAACATTTTATTATCCGCCAGGAAATAGCACCCGCGGCACCCAAAATCGCTCGGGCAGTCGGTAGCCGCGTAATACCGACAGATAGTCCAGATAATCGCGGCGGGGAATATCCACTGCGCCTAATGACGCGGTATGGTTGTTCAGTACCTGACAGTCAATTAATTTACCGCCGCTGTGCGCAAAGTCCTGGCAAAATACCAGCAGCGCGGTTTTGGAGGCATTTTCCGCCCGGCTAAACATCGATTCGCCGCAAAACAGCGCTCCCTGCGCTACGCCGTACATTCCTCCCACCAGGGTATTCTCCTGCCAGACTTCAATGGAGTGGGCATGACCCAGCTCATGCAGCTGGTGATAGGCGCGAACGATACTGCTGGTTATCCAGGTGCCTTCGTCACGATCGCTGGCGCAGCCCTCAATCACTTCGCCAAAGGCGTGGTTGAGCGTGACCCGGTAGGGCGAACGCTGATGAAAGCGCTTCATGCTGCGGCTGAGATGGAATTGCTCTGGCCAAAGTACCGCCCGGGGGTCGGGCGACCACCAGAGGATCGGGTCGCCAGGGGAAAACCAGGGAAAAATACCACGCTGATAGGCCATCAGCAGCCGCGCGGGGCTCAGATCGCCGCCGAGCGCCAGCAGGCCATTAGGTTCTCGCAAGGCGCCTTCCGGAGAGGGGAAGGCGATAGAGTGCCGGGAGAGCTGAACCAGACGCATTTTAACCTCAATACGCATCAGCAAAAATTAGATAATAGAATAGCCTACAGACGCTGTTTAAACTGGAAGTACCGGCCCTGTTTAGCGAGCAGCTCCGCGTGACTACCTTGCTCAATTATCTGGCCGTTGTCCATGACTATTATCTGATTAAAACCCGCCAGGCCCCGCAGGCGATGGGTCACCATCAGCACGGTTTTGTCGCGCATGACATCTGCCAACAGATGCAGGATCTGGCTTTCGGTGGCCGCATCCAGACCTTCTGTCGGTTCATCGAGCAGCATCAGCGGCGCATCGTGGAGCAGCGCGCGGGCAATGGCCAGTCGGCGCAGTTCGCCGCCGGAGAGCTGACGCCCGCCTTCGCCCAGCCAGCCGTTAAGACCACCATCTTGCAGCAGTTTTTCGAGGCCCACCTTCTCAAGGGTAGCGCTGAGATGAGCGTCATCCGCTTCAGGCGCCGCCAGCAGCAGGTTGTCGCGCAGGGTGGCGCTGAACAGGTGCACGCGCTGCGGCACTACGCTCATTGCCTGCCGCAGAGTGGCTTCGCTGAGGCCGGAGAGCGGCTGATTGTTGAGCAGAATCTCTCCCTGTGACGGGTCCCAGGCGCGGGTAAGCAACTGCAACAGCGTCGATTTTCCGCAGCCGGTCCGGCCAAGAATGGCGATGTGCTCTCCGGCGGCAATCTGCAGGGAAATATTCTCCAGGGCAGGGGAGGGCTGCTGAGGATAGCGGAAGGTGACCTCCCGAAGCGTTAGGGCCACCTGCGCTGGCGGACTGGCTTCATCTTCGACAAAGGTGACCTCCGGCTGCTGGTCGGTAATCTGCGAGATCCGCCGCGCGGAGGCCATCACCTGGCCTAAATGCTGGAAAGCGCCAGTGACTGGCGCCAGGGCTTCAAAAGCCGCCAGCGCGCAGAATACGAATAGCGCGATCAGCGCCCCGGGCTGACTATTGCCGCCGACGCCGTCTGAGGCCAGCCAGAGCATGGCCACCACGGCGATGCCACCGATTAACAGCATTACCGCCTGCGAAAGCGCGGTCAGCTCGGCCTGGCGCCGCTGTGCATCCTGCCAGCTGAGCTCGGTCTTTTCCATTTGTGCGCGGTAGCGGTCGCTGGCGTTAAATACCATCAGCTCCGCCTGACCCTGCAGCCAGGCGGTGAGCTGTTGGCGATACTGGCCGCGCAGCTGCGTCATACTTTCGCCGGCTGGCTTACCTGCGCGATAGAACAGCGGCGGCATAACCAGCAGGGTCGCCAGCATGATACCGCCGAGCGTCAGCGCGAGGGTGACGTCGAGCAGACTTAATCCGCAGGTGACGACCACAATCACCACCAGCGCGCCGACCAGCGGCGAAATGACCCGCAGGTAGAGATGATCCAGGGTGTCAACGTCGGCTACCACCCGGTTGAGCAGCTCACCCTGGCGAAAGCGCGCCAGCCCCGCCGGAGAGAGGGGGAGCAGTTTGCTGAAGGTGAAAACGCGCAGGTGCTGCAGCACGCGAAAGGTAGCGTCGTGGCTGACCAGGCGCTCAAAGTAGCGCCCGGCGGTACGGATAATTGCCGCGCCGCGAACGCCCGCGGCAGGCAGCATATAGTTAAAACTGTAGATCCCGGCGACGCCCACCACCGCTGAGGCGGAGAGGAACCAGCCGGAGAGTGTCAGCAGGCCGATGCTGGCCAGCAGGGTCACAATGGCCAGCACGACGCCAAGCAGCAGCATCCATTTATGGCGTTTATAGAGCGCCAGATAGGGTAAAAGTGCGCGCATTTAAATCTCCTCCTGACGATGGGCCAGCAGCGCCGAGAAGACCCCACCAGCACGGGCCAGCGTGGCGTAGTCGCCTTGTTCGATAATCTGTCCGTCCTGCATCACCCAGACGTCGTCCCAGTCGGCCAGCCCCTCAAGCTGATGGGTGACCAGCAGCGTGGTTTGCTCACTGGAGGCGTGGGTCAGGGCCTGCATGACTCGCTGTTCGCTATGGGCGTCAAGGCTGGCGGCAGGTTCATCCAGCAGCAGCAGGCGGCACGGCACCAACAGCGCGCGGGCGACCGCGATACGCTGCGCCTGGCCTACCGACAGACGCCCCGCCTGATCGCCTACGGCGGTATGGATCCCCTGCGGCAGCAGGGCGATAAACTCGCTGACCCAGGCCTTGTCCAGCGCCAGCCTAAGCTGTGCTTCGCTAGCTTCGGGCCACGCCAGCAGCACGTTTTCCCGCAGCGTGGCGGCAGGCAACTGCGGATTCTGTCCTACCCAGCTCAGCAGGCGGCGCCAGCGCTCAGCGTCCAGCTCGCGCAGCTCTACGCCGTTGACCATCAGCGACCCCTCATAGGGCAGAAAGCCGAGCAGTGTATTCAGCAAAGAGCTTTTCCCGGATCCGCTCTGGCCGACCAGCACCACGCGAGCGCCGGCGGGCAGCGCAAAATTAAGCGGCCCCGCCAGAACTTTACCTTCCGGAGATTTGATCACCAGGTCGCGCGCTTCCACGCTAATCAGATCGTTGTCATTTAACGTTTTCTCGCCACGCTCTACCTGGGTCAGCGGCGTTTCCATAAACGTTTTCAGGCTGTCTGCGGCGCCCACGGCCTGAGCTTTGGCATGGTAGAAGGTACCCAGGTCACGTAACGGCTGGAAAAATTCCGGGGCGAGGATCAGCGTCAGGAATCCCGCCATCAGCGTGACGCCCGCGCCATAGTGGCCGAAGTTCAGCTCGCCAAGGTAAGAAAAGCCAAAATACACCGCTACCAGCGCAATGGAGAGGGAGGTGAAAAACTCCAGAACCCCGGAGGAGAGGAAGGCCAGACGCAGGACTTCCATGGTGCGTTGGCGAAAATCCTGCGAGGCGTCGCGAATATTATCGGTTTCTGCCTGACCGCGATGAAAAATACGCAGGGTTTCCATGCCGCGCAGGCGGTCGAGGAAGTGGCCGCTGAGGCGGGCCAGCGCCTGGAAGTTACGCCGGTTGGCGTCGGCGGCGCCCATCCCGACCAGCGCCATGAAAAGCGGGATCAGCGGGGCGGTGCCGAGAAGGATTAGCGCGGCGGCCCAGTTAATCGGAAAAATAGTAATAACGATCAGCAGCGGTACGCAGGCCGCCAGCGTCATCTGGGGCAGGTAGCGGGCATAATAGTCGTGCATGTCGTCGATTTGCTCAAGAATAAGCGTTGCCCAGCTGCCGGCCGGTTTGCCCTGGATCCACGCCGGGCCTGCCTGCTGGAGGCGGTCAAGAACCTGGCGGCGAATTTCATAGCGAATATGCTGCCCGGCCTGAAAGCCGACCCGCTCACGCAGCCAGACCACCCAGGCGCGTAGTACAAAGATCAGCACCAGCAGCGTGAGCGGCAGCAGCAGGGCGGTCGCTGGAATATTCTCCATCACCATCCGGTGCAGGATCCGCGCCAGGAACCAGGCCTGCGCCACGATCAGCAGACCGCTCGCCACGCCAAGCAGGCGGGAAATCATCAACCAGCGACGGGAGATAATGCTTTGCTGTTTTAACCAGCGGGTTAACTCTTGTTGACGGGTTTTATTCATTGCGCGCTTTGCAGGTGTCGTTATCGGAGTATTGGGCACGGCAATGTTACATCGCAGCAAAAATAAAGGCGACTTTTCGTCGCCTTCTTTACCTTTGTTACTGACTTGTAAAGATTATTTGCAAGCGTCAGCCAAACCGTCGAGGTAACGCTCCGCGTCCAGCGCCGCCATGCAGCCGGTGCCCGCAGAAGTGATGGCCTGACGATAGATATGGTCCATGACATCGCCGGCGGCGAACACGCCCGGGATGCTGGTCTGGGTCGCATTGCCGTGGATACCGGACTGCACTTTGATGTAGCCGTTCTCCAGCTCCAGCTGGCCCTCAAAGATGGCGGTGTTCGGGCTGTGGCCGATGGCGACAAATAAACCAGCCACTTCCAGGGACTCGACATTGTCGCTGTTTTTGGTATCGCGCAGGCGCAGGCCGCTGACGCCCATCTGGTCGCCGGTCACCTCTTCGAGGGTACGATCGGTATGCAGCACGATGTTGCCGCTTGCCACTTTATCCATCAGGCGTTTGATGAGGATTTTTTCCGCACGGAAGGAATCGCGACGGTGGATCAGGTGTACCTCAGAGGCGATATTCGACAGATACAGAGCCTCTTCCACTGCGGTGTTGCCGCCGCCGATCACCGCCACTTTCTGGTTGCGATAGAAGAATCCGTCGCAGGTAGCGCACGCGGAAACGCCGCGGCCTTTGAAGGCTTCTTCGGAAGGCAGGCCCAGGTAACGGGCGGAAGCGCCGGTGGCGATGATCAGCGCGTCACAGGTGTACTCGCCGCTGTCGCCTGTCAGACGGAACGGGCGGTTTTGCAAATCGACGCGGCTGATATGGTCGAAAATGATCTCGGTTTCAAATTTTGCGGCATGCTCGTGCATGCGCTCCATCAGCAGCGGACCGGTGAGATCGTTCGGATCGCCTGGCCAGTTTTCCACTTCCGTCGTGGTGGTCAGCTGACCGCCTTTTTCCATCCCGGTGATCAGCACCGGCTGCAGGTTGGCGCGTGCGGCATAGACCGCCGCGGTGTATCCCGCAGGTCCAGAACCAAGGATAAGCAGTTTACTGTGTTTGGCTGTGCCCATGAGATCCCCATAATAATTGGCATACATTGGGCTGGGATTGTAGGGAATTTGTTGTCGTAAAAAAAGAGCACAGCGATTTTGTTAACGATGTGTGCAATAGAAGCTGCCAATGAATTGGTGATTTTCCCGGCAAGGAATATAACTATTTCTACTGTCGGCGGGACAATTATAAGACGAAAAAATGAGAATCAACCAGGGCGGATGATGAATATCTGGCATCTTGTACTAAAAATCGATGTTTTGCTTTGACAATCACCTGTGCTTTTGCGAAAACATTCAAGGAAGAAGAAAAGCAGTATTTAGCGTGCGGCGAATTTTCATGCACGCAAATGCCATTTTTATCCGGGTTAACGAAATCTACGCATGGTGTGGACAGACGCCATGCGTGATGTCGGTGACTGCCGTCAGGCAACGGGCTTCTCACGTACCCCTGGGTTACCCAATGTCGTACGGGTGATAACAGGATGGGCTCTGGCAGTGAAGGCTCAGAGCCGGAACAGGAGTAGGGAAGGAATACAGAGAGACAATAATAATGGTAGATAGCAAGAAGCGCCCTGGCAAAGATCTCGACCGCATTGATCGTAACATCCTGAATGAATTGCAAAAAGATGGGCGAATTTCTAACGTCGAGCTTTCTAAACGGGTGGGACTTTCTCCGACGCCTTGCCTTGAGCGTGTGCGTCGTCTTGAAAGACAGGGTTTTATTCAGGGCTATACGGCGCTGCTCAACCCGCATTATCTGGATGCATCACTTCTGGTATTTGTTGAGATTACTCTGAATCGTGGCGCACCGGATGTGTTTGAGCAATTTAACGCCGCAGTACAAAAACTTGAAGAAATTCAAGAGTGTCATCTGGTTTCCGGTGATTTCGACTATCTGTTGAAAACCCGTGTACCGGATATGTCAGCGTATCGTAAATTACTGGGCGAGACCTTGCTGCGCCTGCCGGGCGTTAACGACACCCGTACCTACGTGGTAATGGAAGAAGTCAAGCAAAGTAATCGTCTGGTTATTAAGACGCGCTAACACGGAACAGGTGCAAACTCGACGTAGTTTGATTACACTCCTGTTAATCCATACAGCAACAGTGCCGGGGAGACCCGGCGCTGTTGTCCGTTTTAGCAGCAGGCAGGAAACAGCCTGATACCTGGAGAGCCTTTCTTGAGCCAGGAATACACCGAAGACAAAGAAGTCAAACTAACCAAACTCAGCAGCGGGCGCCGACTCCTTGAGGCGATGCTCATCCTTTGCTCCCTCTTCGCCATCTGGCTGATGGCGGCACTACTGAGCTTTAACCCCTCGGACCCCAGCTGGTCGCAAACGGCATGGCATGAGCCTATTCATAATTTAGGCGGCGCCCCCGGTGCGTGGCTTGCCGATACCCTCTTTTTCATTTTTGGCGTCATGGCCTACACCATCCCGGTGATCATCATCGGCGGATGCTGGTTTGCCTGGCGGCATCAGGAAAACGACGAATACATTGATTATTTTGCCGTTTCCCTTCGCCTCATCGGTGCGTTAGCCCTGATCCTGACCTCCTGTGGTCTGGCGGCGATTAACGCCGATGATATCTGGTACTTCGCCTCCGGCGGGGTGATCGGCAGCCTGCTGAGCACCACGCTGCAACCCCTGCTGCACAGCAGCGGCGGCACCATCGCCCTGTTGTGTATCTGGGCGGCCGGGCTGACGCTGTTCACCGGCTGGTCGTGGGTCAGCATTGCGGAAAAGCTGGGCGGCGGCATCCTGTCCGTTCTCACCTTTGCCAGCAACCGTACCCGTCGGGATGATACCTGGGTCGATGAAGGCGAATACGAAGACGACGAGGAAGAGTACGACGACGAAGAGGCGGCCAGGCCGCAGGAATCGCGTCGCGCCCGTATCTTACGCAGCGCGCTGGCGCGGCGTAAGCGTCTGGCCGAGAAGTTTACCAACCCTATGGGGCGTAAAACCGACGCTGCGCTTTTCTCCGGCAAACGGATGGATGACGGCGAAGAGGTGGTGCAATACAGCGCCAGCGGGGCGCCTGTTGCCGCCGACGATGTACTGTTTTCCGGCGCCAGCGCCGCGCGTCCCGCAGAGGATGATGTGCTGTTCTCCGGCGCCAGCGCCGTGCGCCCGGGCGATTTCGACCCTTACGATCCGTTGTTGAATGGCCACAGTATCGCTGAGCCGGTAAGCGCAGCGGCGGCGGCTACTGCCGCGCCGCAGGCGTGGGCAGAATCACCGGTGGGCCATCACGGCGCTGCGCCAGCTTATCAGCCGGAAGCCAGCTATCCGCCGCAGCAGGCCTATCAGCCTGAACCCGCTCCGTTCCAGCAGGCTGCTTATCAGCCGCCAGCGGGGCAAACCGCACCGCAGGCGTATCAGCCTGAGCCAGCGCCGTATCAACAGCCGGTTTACGATCCGCGTGCCGGTCAACCTGCGCCGCAGGCCTATCAGCCTGAGCCAGCGCCGTATCAACAGCCGGTTTACGATCCGCGTGCCGGTCAACCTGCGCCGCAGGCCTATCAGCCTGAGCCAGCGCCGTATCAGCAGCCGGCTTACGATCCGTATGCCGGTCAACCTGCGCCGCAGGCCTATCAGCCTGAGCCAGCGCCGTATCAGCAGCCGGCTTACGATCCGCATGCCGGTCAACCTGCGCCGCAGGCCTATCAGCCTGAGCCAGCGCCGTATCAGCAGCCGGCTTACGATCCGTATGCCGGTCAACCTGCGCCGCAGGCCTATCAGCCTGAGCCAGCGCCGTATCAGCAGCCGGCTTACGATCCCTATGCCGGTCAGCCTGCGCCTCAGACCTATCAGCAGCCGGCTTACGATCCGAATGCCGGCCAGCCCGCGCCGCAGCCGTATCAGCCGGAGCCAGCGGCGTATCAGCCGCAAAGCGCGCCAGTTCCCCCACCGGAGCCAGAGCCCGAGGTCGTGCAGGAGGAAGTGAAACGTCCGCCGCTCTATTATTTCGAGGAAGTGGAAGAGAAGCGGGCGCGCGAACGCGAGCTGTTGGCCTCCTGGTATCAGCCAATTCCTGAGCCGGAAAGTCCGATTGCCACTAAACCGCTGACGCCGCCGACCACTGCGTCCAAACCGCCAGTGGAGACAACCGTAGTCTCTGCGGTAGCGGCTGGGGTGCATCAGGCTACCGCCGCCAGCGGCGGCGCGGCGGCAGCAACCTCGTCCACTGCCGCATCCGCTGCGGCTACGCCATTGTTCAGCCCGGCGTCCAGCGGCCCACGGGTTCAGGTGAAAGAGGGCATCGGTCCAAAACTACCGCGGCCCAATCGCGTGCGTGTTCCTACGCGTCGGGAACTGGCCTCCTACGGCATCAAGCTACCGTCGCAGCGGGAGGCGGAACAGCGCGCGCGGCAGGCGGAGCGCGATCCGCATTATGATGATGAGCTGCTCTCGGATGAGGAAGCGGATGCTATGGAGCAGGATGAACTGGCTCGCCAGTTCGCCGCCACCCAGCAGCAGCGCTACGGTCATCGCTGGGAAGACGATAACGCGACTGATGACGATGAGGCCGACGCCGCCGCGGAAGCGGAGCTGGCGCGTCAGTTTGCCGCTACCCAGCAGCAGCGGTACGCTACCGAGCAGCCGCCGGGCGCCAACCCGTTCTCGCCGGCAGATTATGAATTCTCGCCGATGAAAACGTTGGTCAATGACGGCCCGAGCGAACCGCTGTTTACGCCGACGCCGGAAGTCCAGCCGCAGCAGCCGGCCCAGCGCTATCAACAACCGGCGGCCGCTCCGCAGCAGGGTTATCAACCTGCGCAGCATCAGCCGATACACCATCAGCCTGTGCCGCCGCAGCCGCAGTCCTATCCGACTGCGTCGCAGCCCGTGCAGCCGCAACAACCGGTTGCCCCTCAGGGGCATCAGCCTGCCGCCCCTGCGCCGCAGGAGAGCCTGATCCACCCGCTGCTGATGCGCAATGGCGATAGTCGACCGCTGCAAAAGCCGACCACGCCACTGCCGTCGCTGGATCTGCTTACCCCGCCGCCGAGTGAAGTCGAGCCGGTGGATACCTTTGCTCTCGAGCAGATGGCACGCCTGGTGGAAGCGCGACTCGCCGATTTCCGCATTAAAGCGGATGTGGTGAACTACTCACCGGGGCCGGTGATCACCCGCTTCGAACTGAATCTGGCGCCTGGCGTTAAGGCCGCACGGATCTCTAACCTGTCACGGGACCTGGCGCGATCGCTGTCAACGGTCGCCGTGCGCGTGGTGGAGGTGATCCCGGGCAAACCGTATGTCGGGCTTGAGCTGCCGAATAAAAAACGCCAGACCGTCTACCTGCGTGAAGTGCTCGACAACGCCAAGTTCCGTGATAACCCATCTCCGCTCACCGTGGTGTTGGGTAAAGACATCGCTGGCGATCCGGTAGTAGCCGATCTGGCGAAAATGCCGCATCTGCTGGTGGCCGGTACCACCGGTTCCGGTAAGTCTGTTGGCGTCAACGCCATGATCCTCAGCATGCTCTACAAGGCGCAGCCGGAAGATGTGCGTTTCATTATGATCGACCCGAAAATGCTCGAGCTGTCGGTCTACGAAGGAATTCCGCACCTGCTGACGGAAGTAGTCACCGACATGAAAGACGCCGCCAATGCGCTGCGCTGGAGCGTCAATGAGATGGAGCGCCGCTACAAGCTGATGTCGGCGCTGGGCGTGCGTAACCTCGCGGGCTACAACGAGAAGATCGCCGAAGCCGCGCGCATGGGACGTCCGATCCCGGATCCGTACTGGAAGCCTGGCGACAGCATGGACGCCGTACATCCGGTGCTGGAAAAACTGCCGTACATCGTGGTGCTGGTGGATGAATTCGCCGATCTGATGATGACCGTCGGCAAAAAGGTGGAAGAGCTGATCGCTCGCCTGGCGCAGAAAGCGCGCGCGGCGGGGATCCACCTGGTGCTGGCGACACAGCGTCCGTCGGTAGATGTTATTACCGGCCTGATTAAGGCCAACATCCCGACGCGCATCGCCTTTACCGTGTCGAGTAAAATTGACTCACGTACCATTCTCGATCAGGGCGGCGCGGAATCGCTGCTGGGTATGGGGGATATGCTTTACTCCGGGCCGAACTCTACCACGCCGGTGCGTGTCCACGGGGCGTTTGTGCGCGACCAGGAAGTCCACGCCGTGGTTCAGGACTGGAAAGCCCGCGGTCGCCCGCAATATGTGGATGGCATTACCTCCGACAGCGAAAGCGAAGGCGGCGGTGGCGGCTTCGACGGCGGGGAAGAGCTGGATCCGTTGTTCGATCAGGCAGTCAACTTTGTGACCGAGAAGCGCAAAGCGTCGATTTCCGGGGTTCAGCGTCAGTTCCGCATCGGCTATAACCGTGCCGCGCGTATTATCGAACAGATGGAAGCGCAGGGTATCGTCAGCGAGCAGGGCCATAACGGTAACCGCGAAGTGCTGGCGCCGCCGCCCTTTGAATGAGTGCAAAGTTGGGTAAATAAGCGCAAAATCAGCCAATTCTTCTGTCCCGCCGCCGCCGGCGGTCCTACAGTAGGGGCAGAAGAGGCTCCCGCGTCGGGAGTGACGCACATTAAGGAAGAACAATGAAAAAACTCGCAATCACCTGTGCATTACTGTCTGGTATGGTCGTCAGCCAGGTCTGGGCAGATGCGGCCAGCGACTTAAAAAGCCGTCTTGATAAAGTGAGCAGCTTCCATGCCAGCTTCACGCAAAAAGTCACCGACGGCAGCGGTAACGCCGTGCAGGACGGGCAGGGAGACCTGTGGGTGAAACGCCCGAACCTGTTTAACTGGCATATGACCCAGCCGGATGAGAGCGTCCTCGTTTCGGATGGTAAAACGCTGTGGTTCTATAACCCGTTCGTCGAGCAGGCCACGGCGACCTGGCTGAAAGACGCTACCAGCAACACGCCGTTTATGCTGATTGCCCGCAACCAGTCCAGCGACTGGCAGCAATATAATATCAAGCAAAATGGCGATGATTTTGTGCTGACGCCAAAAAGCGGCAGCGGCAACCTCAAGCAGTTCACGATCAACGTCGGTCGGGACGGCACTATCCATCAGTTCAGCGCCGTCGAGCAGGATGATCAGCGCAGCAGCTATCAGCTGAAATCGCAGCAGAACGGCGCCGTCGACGCAGCTAAGTTCACCTTTACGCCGCCGAAAGGGGTGACGGTGGACGATCAACGTAAGTAGAGGCGAAAGTGAGCAATCTGTCGCTCGATTTTTCCGACAACGCGTTTCAACCTCTGGCCGCTCGCATGCGGCCAGAAAATTTAGCGCAGTATATTGGCCAGCAGCACCTGCTGGCGCCGGGTAAACCCCTGCCGCGGGCCATTGAGGCCGGGCACCTGCATTCGATGATCCTCTGGGGGCCGCCGGGTACCGGCAAGACCACTCTGGCGGAAGTGATTGCCCGCTACGCCAGCGCCGATGTCGAACGGATCTCAGCGGTAACCTCCGGGGTGAAAGAGATTCGCGAGGCTATTGAGCGCGCGCGGCAAAATCGCAACGCCGGCCGGCGGACCATCCTGTTTGTTGACGAAGTGCATCGCTTTAATAAAAGCCAGCAGGATGCCTTTCTGCCGCATATTGAAGACGGCACCATTACTTTTATTGGCGCGACCACCGAAAACCCCTCCTTTGAGCTTAACTCGGCGCTGCTCTCCCGCGCTCGCGTCTACTTACTGAAATCGCTCACCACCGACGATATCGAGCGGGTGCTTGACCAGGCGATGAACGATAAAACCCGCGGCTACGGCGGCCAGGATATCATTTTGCCGGATGAGACCCGCAGGGCCATTGCCGAGCTAGTGAACGGCGACGCGCGGCGAGCGCTGAATACCCTGGAAATGATGGCCGATATGGCCGAAAGCGATGACTCGGGCAAGCGGGTGCTGAAGGCGGAACTGCTGACCGAGATCGCCGGCGAGCGTAGCGCGCGCTTTGATAATAAAGGCGACCGGTTCTACGATTTGATTTCTGCTCTGCATAAGTCGGTGCGCGGAAGCGCGCCGGATGCGGCACTTTACTGGTACGCGCGGATCATCACCGCCGGCGGCGATCCGCTGTACGTTGCCCGCCGCTGTCTGGCGATTGCCTCGGAAGATGTCGGCAACGCCGACCCGCGGGCGATGCAGGTCGCTATTTCGGCGTGGGATTGCTTTACCCGCGTCGGGCCGGCGGAAGGCGAACGGGCGATTGCCCAGGCCATCGTCTATCTGGCCTGCGCGCCGAAGAGCAACGCGGTGTACACCGCCTTCAAAGCGGCGCTGGCCGACGCGCGGGATCGTCCTGACTACGACGTTCCGGTTCATCTGCGCAATGCGCCGACGAAGCTGATGAAAGAGATGGGCTACGGCCAGGAGTATCGTTACGCTCATGACGAACCCAACGCCTACGCCGCCGGCGAGCAGTACTTCCCGCAGGAAATGGCGCAAACGCGCTATTATCACCCGACAAACCGGGGGCTTGAGGGCAAAATTGGCGAAAAGCTCGCCTGGCTCGCTGAACAGGATCAAAATAGCCCGATAAAACGCTACCGCTAATTGAGGCGTTGCGGTAAGGTTATTACACTATTTCCGTGGTCGTAGTCTGCGGCCACTTTTCTTTTTTAATTCGATAAGCACAGGATAAGCATGCTCGATCCCAATCTGCTGCGTACCGAGCCAGACGCAGTCGCAGAAAAACTGGCACGCCGGGGCTTTAAGCTGGATGTAGATAAACTTCGCGCGCTTGAAGAGCGTCGTAAAGTTCTGCAGGTGCAAACGGAAAACCTGCAGGCGGAGCGTAACTCCCGATCGAAATCCATTGGCCAGGCGAAAGCGCGCGGGGAAGACATCGAGCCATTACGCCTGGAAGTTAACAAGCTTGGCGAACAACTGGATGCTGCAAAATCCGAGCTGGAAACGCTGCTGGCGGAAATTCGCGATATCGCGCTGGCGATCCCGAATATTCCTCATGATGATGTGCCGGTTGGTCGCGATGAAAACGACAACGTTGAAGTTAGCCGCTGGGGTACGCCGCGTCAGTTCGATTTTGAGGTGCGCGATCATGTGACGCTGGGTGAAATGCACGGGGGGCTGGATTTTGCCGCCGCCGTTAAGCTCACCGGCTCGCGCTTCGTGGTGATGAAAGGGCAGCTGGCCCGTCTGCACCGCGCCCTGGCGCAGTTCATGCTGGATCTGCACACCGAACAGCATGGCTACAGCGAAAACTATGTCCCGTACCTGGTAAACCAGGACACCCTGTATGGCACTGGCCAGCTGCCGAAATTCGCCGGCGACCTGTTCCATACCCGTCCGCTGGAAGAAGAGGCTGACAGCAGCAACTACGCGCTGATCCCGACGGCGGAAGTGCCGCTGACCAACCTGGTGCGCGATGAAATCATCGACGAAGACGATCTGCCGATCAAAATGACCGCCCATACGCCGTGCTTCCGCTCTGAAGCCGGTTCCTATGGCCGCGACACCCGCGGTCTGATCCGTATGCACCAGTTCGATAAAGTTGAAATGGTGCAGATCGTCCGCCCGGAAGACTCTATGGCCGCGCTGGAAGAGATGACCGGTCACGCCGAGAAAGTGCTGCAGCTGCTGGGCCTGCCGTACCGTAAGGTCGCGCTGTGCACCGGCGATATGGGCTTCAGCGCCTGCAAAACCTATGACCTCGAAGTATGGGTTCCGGCGCAAAACACTTATCGTGAGATCTCCTCCTGCTCCAACGTCTGGGATTTCCAGGCGCGTCGTATGCAGGCTCGCTGCCGCAGCAAGTCCGATAAGAAGACCCGTCTCGTTCATACCCTGAATGGTTCTGGCCTGGCAGTAGGTCGTACGCTGGTGGCGCTGATGGAAAACTATCAGCAGGCTGATGGCCGTATCGAGATCCCGGAAGTGCTGCGCCCGTATATGCGCGGCCTCGAATATATCGGCTAAACTTCTCACTCCTTCTTTTAAAAGCGCCTGCGGGCGCTTTTTTTACGCCCTTATTGATACCGGGCAATAATCCTTTTCGCGAATGCAGTGATACTCCCTTTGGATTAAACCAGCATAAAAAACCAATAATATCGCAAAGCATTATATATATGTCTATATAACGCTTGTCAGTTTATTGTGAGCAACCAAAGCGAGTATCCATGAAAATTAAAGCCCCTGATGCTTTACTGGCTGCTGAGGTAAGCCGCCGTGGTCTGATGAAAACCACGGCAATAGGCGGCCTGGCGCTGGCCAGCAACGCACTAACGTTACCTTTTACCCGACTGTCGCATGCTGCCGATACGCCGGCGCCCGCCAGTGAGAAGGTGGTCTGGAGCGCCTGCACCGTCAACTGCGGTAGCCGTTGCCCGCTGCGCATGCACGTGGTGGATGGCGCGATTAAATACGTCGAAACCGATAATACCGGTGATGATAACTATGACGGTTTGCACCAGGTCCGCGCCTGCCTGCGTGGGCGTTCAATGCGCCGCCGGGTCTATAATCCGGACCGTCTGAAGTACCCGATGAAGCGCGTTGGTAAACGCGGTGAGGGCAAGTTCGAGCAAATCAGCTGGGAAGAGGCGTTGGATACCATCGCCAGCAATATGCAGCGGCTGATTAAAGAGTACGGCAACGAATCCATCTATCTGAACTACGGCACCGGCACGCTCGGCGGGACGCTGACCCGCTCCTGGCCGCCGGGGAAAACGCTGATTGCCCGTCTGATGAACTGCTGCGGTGGCTATCTCAACCATTATGGCGACTATTCATCAGCGCAGATTGCTGCCGGTCTGAATTACACCTACGGCGGCTGGGCGGACGGCAACAGCCCATCGGATATTGAAAACAGTCAGCTGGTGGTGCTGTTCGGCAATAACCCCGGCGAAACGCGGATGAGCGGCGGCGGGGTGACGTACTACCTTGAACAGGCGCGGCAGAAATCCAATGCCCGGATGATAATCATCGATCCGCGCTATACCGACACCGGCGCCGGGCGTGAAGATGAATGGATCCCGATTCGTCCTGGGACCGATGCGGCACTGGTTTCGGGCCTCGCGTGGGTGATGATCACCGAGAATCTGGTCGACCAGCCTTTCCTCGATAAATACTGCGTGGGATACGACGAGAAAACGCTGCCCGCCGGTGCGCCAGCCAATGGTCATTACAAAGCTTACATTCTTGGCCAGGGCATTGACGGTATCGCCAAAACGCCGGAGTGGGCCTCGACAATTACCGGTATTCCGCGCGAACGCATTGTTAAACTGGCGCGCGAAATTGCCACCGCCAAACCGGCCTATATTAGCCAGGGCTGGGGTCCGCAGCGTCACGCCAACGGAGAGATCGCCACCCGCGCCATCTCAATGCTCGCCATTCTGACGGGTAACGTCGGGATCAACGGCGGCAATAGCGGGGCGCGCGAGGGCTCGTATAGTCTGCCTTTTGAGCGTATGCCGACGCTGGAGAATCCGGTTGAGACCAGTATCTCGATGTTTATGTGGACCGATGCGATTGAGCGCGGCCCGGAAATGACCGCTCTGCGCGACGGCGTACGCGGTAAAGATAAGCTCGACGTGCCGATCAAAATGATCTGGAACTATGCGGGCAACTGTCTGATTAACCAGCATTCTGAGATCAACCGGACCCACGAAATCCTGCAGGACGACAAGAAATGCGAGATGATTGTGGTCATTGACTGCCATATGACCTCCTCGGCGAAATACGCTGATATTCTGCTGCCGGACTGTACCGCCTCCGAGCAGATGGATTTCGCGCTGGATGCCTCCTGCGGCAACATGTCCTACGTTATCTTTGCCGATCAGGCCATCAAGCCGCGCTTTGAATGCAAAACCATCTATGAGATGACCAGCGAACTGGCAAAGCGTCTGGGCGTCGAAGAGCAGTTTACCGAGGGCCGTACCCAGGAAGGCTGGATGCGCTATCTGTATGAGCAGTCGCGCAAAGCGATTCCCGACCTGCCGGATTTCGACACCTTCCGTCAGCAGGGCATCTATAAGCAGCGCGATCCGCAAGGTCATCATGTGGCCTACAAAGCCTTCCGTGAGGATCCGCAGGCTAATCCGCTGACAACGCCTTCGGGCAAGATCGAAATTTACTCGCAGGATCTGGCGAAAATCGCGGCCACCTGGGAGTTGCCGGAAGGGGATGTTATCGATCCGCTGCCGATCTACACCCCGGGTTTCGAAAACTACAACGATCCGCTGACAGCGAAATACCCGCTACAGCTCACCGGCTTCCACTATAAATCTCGCGTCCACTCGACCTACGGCAACGTCGATGTGCTGAAGGCCGCCTGTCGGCAGGAGATGTGGATTAACCCGATCGACGCCCGCAAGCGCGGCATTGCCAACGGCGATCGTATTCGCATCTTCAACGATCGGGGTGAAGTGCATATCGAAGCGAAGGTGACGCCGCGCATGATGCCGGGCGTCGTCGCGCTGGGGGAAGGGGCCTGGTACAACCCGGACGCCTCGCGTGTGGATCAGGCGGGCAGCATCAACGTGCTGACCACCCAGCGTCCGTCGCCGCTGGCGAAGGGAAACCCGTCGCATACCAACCTTGTTCAGGTTGAGAAGCTGTAAGGAGTAACCGATGACAACTCAGTATGGATTTTTTATTGATTCCGCCCGTTGCACCGGTTGCAAAACCTGCGAACTGGCCTGTAAGGACTACAAGAACCTGACCCCGGAGGTCAGCTTCCGCCGCATCTATGAATATGCCGGCGGCGACTGGCAGGAGGACAACGGCGTCTGGCAGCAGAACGTGTTTGCCTATTACCTCTCAATCGCCTGTAACCACTGTGAAGATCCGGCCTGCACCAAGGTCTGTCCGAGCGGCGCGATGCATAAGCGCGAAGACGGTTTTGTGGTGGTCAACGAAGAGGTATGCATTGGCTGCCGCTACTGCCATATGGCCTGCCCGTACGGCGCCCCACAGTACAACGCCGACAAAGGCCATATGACCAAGTGCGATGGCTGTCACGAGCGCGTCGCCGAGGGGAAAAAGCCGATCTGCGTCGAGTCCTGCCCGCTGCGGGCGTTGGATTTCGGGCCGATTGCCGAACTGCGCGCTAAGCACGGCCAGCTGGCCGCGGTAGCGCCGCTGCCGTCGGCGCACTTTACCCGGCCGAGTATCGTTATCAAACCTAACGCCAATGCCCGGCCGTGTGGCGATACCACCGGTTACCTGGCGAACCCGAAGGAGGTGTGAGATGGGAAACGGATGGCATGAATGGCCGCTGATGGTCTTTACGGTCTTCGGCCAGTGCGTCGTAGGCGGCTTTATTGTTCTGGCGCTGGCGCTGATGACAGGCAAGCTTTCCCGTGAGCAGGAGCAGCGCGTGGTGGGCAGCATGTTCGGCCTGTGGGTATTGATGGGGATCGGGTTTATTGCCTCGACGATGCACCTTGGCTCGCCGCTGCGGGCCTTTAATTCGCTGAATCGCGTGGGAGCCTCGTCGCTGAGTAATGAAATCGCCAGCGGGGCGATCTTCTTCGCCGTCGGCGGAATTGGCTGGCTGCTGGCCGTGTGCAAAAAGCTGCCTGCCGGCCTGCGGAGCCTGTGGCTGGTGGTGACCATGGTGCTGGGCGTGATTTTCGTGTGGATGATGGTGCGGGTATACAACACCATCGACACGGTGCCGACCTGGTACACCGTTTGGACGCCGCTGAGCTTCTTCCTGACGCTGTTTATCGGCGGTCCACTGCTGGGCTACCTGCTGCTGCGCGTCGCAGGCGTCGATGGTTGGGCGCTGCGCCTGCTGCCGGTGGTTAGTTTGCTGGCGCTGCTGGTCAGTATTATGGTGGTCGTGATGCAGGGAAGTGAACTTGCCACCATCCGCAGCTCAGTTCAGCAGGCCTCCGCCCTGGTGCCGGATTACGGGTTGCTTATGGCCTGGCGCGTGGTGCTGCTGGCCCTGGCCCTGGCCTGCTGGTGCGTGCCGCAGATTCGCGGCCGCAAACCGGCGGTCTCGCTGCTCGGCCTGGCCTTTGTTCTGATACTGGCGGGAGAGATGATCGGCCGCGGCGTATTCTATGGCCTGCATATGACCGTTGGGATGGCTGTCGCCAGTTAACTACCTCCATCATGCCGGTGCCTAACCACCGGCATGATGAAAACGTGCTGTCGATAGATGAAATTTTTCAACTGAAATTAACTTCGGCATTTATTAATAAACCAGCAAAAACAATAGCGTATTATCTGTTGTCTCACCTTTTTCCATCCTCTGGATAAAAAACTTCTATCGTAGCCGACAAAACCGCGTCACGCCTGATTTCAGGTGGATTGACAATGTTTTTAGCAGTGGCATGATGCGCTCGCGATCTGAACATTCCTCACGGTTTTTACCCATGACCATCTACACCCGGCCAGTGCAAATGCTGCTCTGTGGCCTGCTTTTATTGACCCTGGCGATAGCGGTGCTGAATACGCTCGTCCCGCTCTGGCTCGCCCATGAAAACATGCCAACCTGGCAGGTCGGCATGGTGGGGTCATCCTATTTTACCGGCAACCTGGCAGGTACGTTGCTGGCCGGCTGGGTGATCAAGCGCCTGGGGTTTAACCGTAGCTATTATCTCGCATCGTTAATTTTCGCCGTCGGCTGCGTAGGGCTGGGGATCACCGTTGGCTTCTGGACATGGCTGAGCTGGCGTTTTATCGCCGGCGTAGGTTGCGCGATGATCTGGGTGGTGGTGGAAAGCGCGCTGGTTTGCAGCGGCACTTCCCGCAGTCGCGGTCGTCTGCTGGCGGCGTACATGATGGTCTATTACGTCGGTACCGTACTGGGCCAGCTGATGGTCAGTAAATTACCCACCGATTTAATGAGCGTCCTGCCGTGGGTGACCGGCCTGGCGCTGGCGGCGATCCTGCCGTTGCTGTTTACCCGCATTATGGGGCAGGCAGAAGAGCCGCATGAAACGGTACGTATCTGGCCGATGCTGAAGCTACGCCAGGCGCGCCACGGGGTCAATGGCTGTATTATTTCGGGGATTGTCCTCGGCTCGCTGTATGGCCTGATGCCGCTGTGGCTGAACCATCAGGGCGTCAGCGACTCCGGCATCGGCTTCTGGATGGCGGTGATGGTGAGTGCGGGGATCCTCGGCCAGTGGCCGGTAGGGCGCCTGGCAGACCGCTACGGTCGCCTGCTGGTGCTGCGGGTACAGGTCTTTGTGGTCATTCTGGGATGTCTGGCGATGCTTAGTCAGGCGGCAATGGCCCCGGCGCTGTTTGTGCTTGGGGCATCTGGTTTCACGCTGTATCCGGTGGCGATGGCCTGGGCCTGTGAAAAAGTGGAGCACCATCAGCTGGTGGCGATGAATCAGGCGCTGCTGATGAGCTATACCATCGGCAGCCTGCTGGGCCCGACCCTGACGGCGATGCTGATGCAGAACTTCTCAGACAACCTGCTGTTTATCATGATCGCCAGCGTGTCGTTTATCTATCTGCTGACCCTGCTGCGCAAAGCCGGGCATCATCCGACGCCGGTGGCGCACGCCTGACCCTGCAACGCGCAGCGCATGCTGCGCGTCATCTGCTGCAATCGCATAGGCTTACTGCTGCAGAGAGGACAAGTCGTTTTTCATGAGAATGAAACGGCGGGGCGGACACAGCTTCCCACGCCGTTGCAGGCCGGCATAAGCGCATCACCGGCCCGGGCGGGATTAGTACATTACTTTGTGACCATACTGCTCAAGGATGCCTTTTACCCGCTCCATGGTCTCTTTCTTCGGCGGATGGACGCCGTCCAGCTTGTACTCTTCGCCCATCGCTACCCATTTGTGTTTACCCAGCTCATGGTAGGGCAGCAGCTCGATTTTTTCGACATTGCCCATATCGCGGGTAAATTCGCCCAGGCGGTGCGCGGAATCATCATCGTCTGACCAGCCGGGAACCACCACGTAGCGGATCCAGACATTGATATTCTTCTTCGCCAGATACTGGGCGAATTCCAGCGTACGATGGTTAGAGACGCCGACCAGGTTCTGGTGAATCTCATCGTTCATCTGCTTGAGATCCAGCATCACCAGGTCTGTTACCTCCAGCAGCTCGTCGATAACCGGATCGTAGCGACGTACGAAGCCGTTGGTATCCAGGCAGGTGTGGATGCCTTCTTTCTTACACGCGCGGAACCAGTCGCGAACAAACTCCGCCTGCAGGATCGCCTCACCGCCCGAGGCGGTGACGCCGCCGCCGGAAGCATTCATAAAGTGACGATAGGTCACCACCTCTTTCATTAATTCTTCAACGGTGATTTCTTTGCCGCCGTGGGTATCCCAGGTGTCACGGTTATGGCAGTACAGGCAGCGCATCAGGCAGCCCTGGAAAAAGGTAATAAAGCGGATGCCCGGGCCATCAACGGTACCACAGGATTCAAAGGAGTGAATGCGACCAATAACTGACATTGCGGTGTTTTCTCCAGATGTGGCCCATCCGGGGCCGTGTTGGTGCGCAGCTCAGCGGCTGCGTCGAGTCTGTTTTGACAGGTACCCAAAGTATAGATAACTGGCAAAGCAGGCTGGGGTGGGGAATGCTTGTTAAAAAGGCCCCACTGATGTGGGGCCTTTATTGTACGCCTTTTCAGTCAGACAGGGAATTACATGGTCTGAGTGAAGGTACGGGTAATAACATCCTGCTGCTGTTCTTTGGTCAGGGAGTTAAAACGTACGGCGTAGCCAGATACGCGGATGGTCAGCTGCGGATATTTTTCCGGGTTTTCCATCGCGTCGAGCAGCATTTCGCGGTTCATGACGTTCACGTTCAGGTGCTGACCACCTTCGATGGACGCTTCGTGATGGAAGTAACCATCCATCAGACCTGCCAGGTTGGTCTTACGAACTTCGTCGTCTTTACCCAGCGCGTTCGGCACGATAGAGAAGGTATAAGAGATACCATCTTTCGCGTAAGCAAACGGCAGTTTAGCGACGGAGGTCAGAGAGGCTACTGCACCTTTCTGGTCACGGCCGTGCATCGGGTTAGCACCTGGACCGAACGGCGCGCCAGCGCGACGACCGTCTGGGGTATTACCGGTTTTCTTACCGTACACCACGTTAGAGGTGATGGTCAGAACAGACTGAGTCGGGATAGCGTTGCGGTAGGTGTGCAGTTTCTGAATTTTCTTCATGAAACGTTCAACCAGGTCAACGGCCATGTCATCGACGCGAGGGTCGTTGTTACCAAACTGCGGGTATTCGCCTTCGATTTCGAAGTCGATAGCCAGACCGTCTTCGTCACGAATCGGTTTAACTTTCGCATATTTGATAGCAGACAGGGAGTCAGCAGCAACGGACAGACCAGCGATACCACACGCCATGGTGCGGATAACGTCACGGTCGTGCAGCGCCATCAGAGAGGCTTCGTAGCTGTACTTGTCGTGCATGTAGTGGATGATGTTCAGCGCGGTGACGTACTGTTTAGCCAGCCAGTCCATGAAGTGATCCATGCGATCCATTACTTCGTCGAAGTTCAGGACGTCGCCTTTGATCGGTTCAGATTTCGGACCAACCTGCATTTTCAGTTTTTCATCCACGCCGCCGTTGATAGCGTACAGCATGGTTTTCGCGAGGTTAGCGCGAGCGCCGAAGAACTGCATTTGCTTACCAACAACCATCGGGCTTACGCAGCATGCGATAGCGTAGTCGTCGTTGTTGAAGTCCGGACGCATCAGGTCATCGTTCTCATACTGCAGAGAAGAGGTATCGATGGACACTTTAGCGGCGAATTTCTTGAAGCTCAGCGGCAGTTTTTCAGACCACAGGATAGTAATGTTCGGCTCCGGAGACGGCCCCATGGTATACAGGGTGTTCAGGAAGCGGAAGCTGTTTTTGGTCACCAGAGTACGGCCGTCAACGCCCATACCGCCGATGGATTCCGTTGCCCAAATCGGGTCGCCGGAGAACAGTTCATCATATTCCGGGGTACGCAGGAAGCGAACCATACGCAGTTTCATGACCAGGTGGTCAACCATTTCCTGCGCGTCTTGCTCGGTGATTTTACCCGCCTGCAGGTCACGCTCGATGTAGATATCCAGGAAGCTGGAGGTACGACCGAAGGACATTGCCGCGCCGTTCTGAGATTTCACGGCAGCCAGGTAACCGAAGTAGGTCCACTGAATCGCTTCCTGAGCGGTGGTCGCCGGACCGGAGATGTCATAGCCATATTTAGCCGCCATCTCTTTGATCTGGCCCAGTGCGCGGTGTTGTTCAGCGATTTCTTCACGCAGACGGATGGTCGCTTCCAGGTCTTCGCCGCTTTCCAGTTTCGCTTGCAGAGAGTTGAACTGGGCGAATTTGTCTTTCATCAGGAAGTCGATACCGTACAGCGCAACGCGACGGTAGTCACCGATGATACGACCACGACCGTAAGCATCCGGCAGACCCGTCAGCACGCCGGATTTACGGCAGCGCAGGATGTCCGGGGTATAGACGTCGAAAACGCCCTGGTTGTGAGTTTTACGGTACTCTGTGAAGATTTTTTTCAGCATCGGGTCCAGCTCGCGATTATACGCTTTGCAGGAACCTTCAACCATTTTGATACCACCGAACGGGATGATCGCACGTTTCAGCGGCGCTTCGGTCTGCAGACCAACGATTTTTTCCAGACCTTTCTCGATATAGCCCGCGTCGTGAGAGGTGATGGTGGAAGCCAGGGCAGTGTCAAAATCAACAGGCGCGTGAGTGCGGTTTTCCTGTTTTACACCTTCCATTACGGTGTCCCACAGCTTGGTGGTCGCTTCAGTCGCGCCAGCCAGGAAGGATTCGTCGCCTTCATATGGGGTGTAGTTTTTCTGAATAAAGTCACGGACGTTGACTTCATTCTGCCAGTCACCTTTCGCAAAACCTTCCCAGGCTGTGGCTAACTTTTCATTAAGCTCGGACATGTAACACCTACCTTCTTAAGTGGATTTTTTATTTACTGCCTGAAACAACCCTTAGTGATGGTCGTTGCCACGCAGGTAAATGACCCAGTATGTCAACCCGACCAGCAGACCCCCGCCGATAATGTTCCCGATAGTTACCGGAATCAGGTTATCAGTGATGAAGTTCATAACGGTCAAGTGAGAGAAACTTTCCGGAGTCGAACCGATGGCGGTCCAGAATTCCGGGCTTGCAAAGTTGCGGATTACGATACCCATCGGGATCATAAACATGTTGGCGATGCTGTGCTCAAAGCCGCTGGCAACGAACATCGCTACCGGCAGGACCATGATCATCGCTTTATCCATCAGGCTACGACCGGAATAGCTCATCCATACGGCGAGACAAACCATCAGGTTAGCGAGGATACCCAGGCTCACGGCCTCCACAAAAGTATGATGCATTTTGTGGTCGGCGGTCTGCAGAACGTTTAGCCCCCAGCCGCCGTTGGCAGTCATATATTCGCCTGATAACCACATCAGCAGCACAAACAGCAGCGCGCCCACCAGGTTACCAAAATAGACGTTGAGCCAGTTTTTTGCCAGTTGCCCCCAGGTAATTCGACCGCTGGCTTTGGCCACCACGATCAGTACCGTAGAGGTAAAGAGGTCAGCGCCGCAGATAACGCACAGAATCAGACCCAGAGAAAAACAGATCCCACCGATAAGTTTGGCAATCCCATAAGGCATCGCGGCAGTGCCGGTGGTCGCGGTGATATAGAATACGAAAGCGATGGAGATGAAAACGCCAGCGGTGATCGCCAGATAAAACGTCTTCATCGGATGCTTCGTTGCTTTATAGACACCTGCTTCTTCGGCGACTTTCGCCATCGCGGCAGGGAGCAAAAGATCAAAAGGGTTGTCAGCTTTCACACTAACTCTCTCTTTATATAAGTTGGCGGTGAGATACTAACAAAGCATTATAGAAGGGAAATTGATATAGATCATATCTCACCGGAACTATATGCCTTTTTAGTGTGTGGTTTTTATTGAAATTATCAGTAAGCTCATGAAATGTATAGAGAAAATAATTTTTAAATTTTATAAATAATGTTGAATTTTTTCTTTTTTACCCCATTTTTGAGTTAATTAAAATGGAGTATTTTTATTAAATTTAACAATTGATAAATGATGAAATGGCGTTATTTAACATTAATTAACTTTACAACTACAAATTATAGGAGGCGCTTTCTTAGGGTTAAATAACGGAGCCGCTGAGGGCTCCGTTGTAAGCATGAACGATGGCGCAAGCTGGGCTTATTTTGCCCAAAACGCCGCTTTCGCCCGCTGCAGTTTTTCATAGGCTTTCAGCAGCGACTGATGGGCCGGGAAGGCCTGCAGATCGCTATCGACCGCCTGGAGACCATAGAACGGCGCTTCCCCGCTCAGCGCCGCGCTGGCGGCTTCGACCGCGTCTGCGCCGTACATACGGATGAAGGCGTTCAGGTACTGCAGTGGCTGACGCTCTTCTTCCTGGCTCAGCAGCAGCAGGGTTTGCAGACAGCGATAGTAGTTCGCGCGCTCCGCGCTGAAGACCGAAGCATTAAATTCCATGGTCCACTCGGTCCAGATCAGCGCCTGTTCCAGATCGCCGCCGGCCAGGGCCAGCATCGCTTTCAGCTCGCCGACGCGCAGGGTATACCAGCCGTTGTCTTTTCCGGTGGCGAGCCCCAGCAGTTCGCGAACGCGGGTGAAATCATCCAGACCCTCATCGTCCATCTGCTCGATCAGCGCCAGGTAATCTTCTTTATCCCACTCGCTGCCCGGCAGGGACAGAATGGTGTCCCGCAGATGAGCGCCCATGCTGTTGTTCGCCAGCCACAGGTCTTCCGCCGGGTATATGTCCGACATCCCCGGGACGATGATACGGCAGGCGTAAACGCCCAGGTGCTCGTAGTCGGCGATGTACACTTCTTTATCTTCGGCCTTGAAGATGGCCATCAGGGTGGCGAACTCTTCTTCGGTAGTACCAGAGAAGCTCCAGTCAACGAATGGATAGTCGGCGTCCTGCTTGAACATATCCCAGGAGATCAGGCCGCTGGAGTCGATAAAGTGGGTTTCGAGGTTCGCGTGCTCGGCGACCTCTTCGTCATCGAAGGTTGGCGGCGTGAAGACGTCGAGGTCTTTCAGGCTGCGGCCCTGCAGCAGTTCGGTGACGGTTCGCTCCAGCGCCACGCCAAAGTCCGGGTGGGCGCCGAAGGAGGCGAAGCAGGTGCCGTTAGCCGGGTTAAACAGCACGACGCAGATAACCGGATATTTGCCGCCGAGCGAGCCATCATAGGCAAAGATCGGGAAACCTTCAGCTTCCAGTTTGGCGATCGACTCCACGACGCCCGGATAGCGCGCCATGACTTCCGCCGGGATCTCCGGCAGGCTGATGCTTTCAGCGATGATGCGGTTTTTAATGTGACGTTCAAAGACCTCTGACAGACCCTGTACCCGCGCTTCGTTGCGGGTGTTACCGGCGGACATGCCGTTGGAGACGTACAGGTTGCCGACAATATTCATCGGAATATAGACGGTTTCGCCGTCGGACTGGCGGGTAAAAGGCAGACCGCACACGCCGCGCTCATCGTTACCCGACTGCAGATCCACCAGCATACTGGCCGTTAACTGATCGTCAGGATCGTAGAACGCGCGCAGGCGGGCATCCAGCAGACCTTCCGGGACTTCATCATCCTCAGTCAGCGGGAACCACTTTTCGTTCGGGTAGTGAACAAACGGGCCGTTAGCGATTGTGTCGCCTAACCAGAAGTCGGCGAAGAAATAGTTAGTGGACAGACGTTCGAAATATTCGCCCAGCGCGGAGGCCAGGGCTGCCTTTTTGGTGGCGCCTTTACCATTGGTAAAGCACAGCGCGCACGCTTTATCGCGAATGTGAACGGACCACACGTGCGGCACCGGGTTCAGCCACGAGGCCTCTTCGATATCAAATCCGAGGTCGAGCAATTTCTGCTGGAAGCGAGCGATGGAATCTTCCAGGGCGGCATCTTTGCCGGGAATAAACGTTTGGGTCATGGCGATCACTTTTGTCGTACGGAAAGCGCGCAATGATACGGCTTTTATCTGACAGGTGCTATCTCCATCATCTGGCTATGCTTAGAGGCATCTTTAATACACAGGGAGATGGAAAATGAAAGCCTTTGACTGGCAGCGGATGGCGCTCGATAAAGTACCGGTGGAATTCCTGGCGGAGGTGGCGTTGCGCAGCCTCTATACCTTCGTTCTGGTCTTTATTTTCCTCAAGATTACCGGACGGCGCGGCGTGCGGCAGATGTCGCTGTTCGAGGTGCTGATTATTTTGACCCTCGGCTCGGCGGCGGGTGACGTGGCGTTTTATGACGATGTGCCGCTGCTGCCGGTGCTGGTGGTCTTCGTTACGCTGGCGCTACTGTATCGCGGCATTATGTGGCTGATGGGGCATAGCGAAAAGCTGGAGGATCTACTGGAGGGGAAACCTATCGTAGTGGTGGAAGAGGGGCAGTTGGCCTGGGAGAAGCTGCATGCGGAAAACATGACCGAATTCGAATTTTTTATGGAGCTGCGGGTCAACAGCGTCGAGCAGCTTGGCCAGGTCCGGCTGGCAATCCTCGAAACCAACGGGCAGATCAGCGTGTTTTATTATCCCGATGAAGAGGTGAGGGCCGGATTATCGATCCTTCCAGCGCATTGTACCACACGCTATACCACCATTCCGCAAGAGGGGATCTATGCCTGCGTGCGCTGCAGCATCGTAATGGCGATGCAGGCGGGAGAAAAACGAATATGTCCGCGCTGCGCAAATGCAGAATGGTCGAAGGCCAGCCGGGCGAAACGGCTTACCTGACAGCAAATATGTCGGTTTTATTACATCAAGCCGATAGATTCTGTTGTGTGACGGCGGCCGCGTTTTACCGTCGGCGAGTTTTAGCCATTGCGGACCGTGTCACTGAATGATAAAACCGATAGCCACAGGAATAACTTATGCCCGCGGCGGTTCGCGGGCAAAACAACATAGCAACGTGGTGAGGGGAAATGGCTCAGGTCTATAACTTCAGTTCGGGCCCGGCAATGCTGCCGGCGGAAGTACTCAAACTGGCGCAGCAGGAACTGTGCGACTGGCACGGTCTGGGGACGTCGGTCATGGAGATCAGTCACCGTGGTAAGGAGTTTATCCAGGTGGCAGAAGAGGCAGAACAGGACTTCCGCGCTCTGCTGAACATCCCTTCCAACTATAAAGTTTTATTCTGCCACGGCGGCGGCCGCGGCCAGTTCGCCGGGATCCCGCTGAACATCCTCGGCGATAAAAAGGTCGCTGACTATGTGGACGCCGGTTACTGGGCGGCCAGCGCGGTCAAAGAGGCGAAGAAATACTGCACGCCGAACGTTATCGACGCGAAAATCACCGTCGACGGCAAGCGCGCTGTGAAGCCGATGAGCGAGTGGCAGCTGACCCCGGGAGCGGCCTATCTGCACTACTGCCCGAACGAAACCATTGATGGTATCGCGATTGATGAGACGCCGAACTTCGGCGACGACGTCATCGTGACCGCCGATTTCTCCTCCACCATTCTTTCCCGCGAAATTGACGTCAACCGCTTCGGCGTAATCTACGCCGGCGCGCAGAAGAATATCGGTCCGGCTGGGCTGACGCTGGTCATCGTGCGTGAAGATCTGCTGGGCAAAGCCAGCGTGGCCTGCCCATCAATTCTTGACTACACCGTGTTAAGCGAGAATGACTCGATGTTTAACACACCGCCGACGTTCGCATGGTATCTGGCTGGACTGGTGTTTAAGTGGCTGAAACAGCAGGGCGGGGTTGCCGCGATGGATAAAATCAACCAGCAGAAAGCCGAACTGCTCTACGGCGTGATCGATAACAGCGGCTTCTATCGTAACGATGTGGCGCAGGCCAACCGTTCGCGTATGAACGTACCGTTCCAGCTGGCGGACAGCGCCCTGGACAAACTGTTCCTCGAAGAGTCGTTTGCTGCCGGGCTGCACGCGCTGAAGGGCCACCGGGTGGTGGGCGGCATGCGTGCTTCCATCTACAACGCCATGCCGCTGGACGGCGTGAAGGCGTTAACCGACTTTATGCTGGACTTCGAACGCCGCCACGGTTAATCGCCTGTTTCTTTCTTCCTCCCCGCGGCCTGTCTGCGGGGTTTTTATTCTGTTTGTTTGAGAGTGAAGTTTGATGGAATCCCTGACGTTACAACCCATCGCACGCGTAGAGGGCACCGTGAACCTGCCAGGTTCGAAAAGCGTCTCCAACCGCGCGCTGCTGCTGGCTGCCCTGGCCCGCGGCACGACGGTGCTGACCAACCTGCTGGACAGCGACGATGTGCGCCATATGCTGAATGCCCTGAGTGCGCTGGGGGTTCAATATACCCTGTCTGCCGACCGCACCCGCTGCGAAGTGACCGGCAACGGCGGCCCGTTGCGCTCTGCCGCGGCGCTGGAGCTGTTCCTTGGCAACGCCGGTACCGCGATGCGTCCGCTGGCGGCGGCTCTGTGCCTTGGCAGCAACGATATCGTGCTGACCGGCGAACCGCGGATGAAAGAGCGTCCGATCGGCCATCTGGTGGATGCCCTGCGTCAGGGCGGCGCTCAGATCGACTATCTGGAGCAGGAAAATTATCCACCGCTGCGCCTGCGCGGCGGTTTTCAGGGCGGCAACGTCGAGGTTGACGGCAGCGTCTCCAGCCAGTTCCTGACCGCGCTGCTGATGACCGCGCCGCTGGCGCCGCAGGATACCGTCATCGTCATTAAGGGCGATCTGGTGTCGAAACCCTATATCGACATTACGCTGCACCTAATGAAAACCTTCGGCGTTGAGGTGGACAATCAGTCTTATCAGCGATTTGTGGTGCGCGGCAAGCAGCAGTATCAGTCGCCGGGAGATTACCTGGTGGAAGGCGATGCTTCCTCGGCCTCGTATTTCCTCGCCGCTGGCGCCATTAAGGGCGGCACGGTAAAAGTCACCGGTATCGGCCGCAACAGCGTACAGGGCGACATTCGTTTCGCCGACGTACTGGAGAAAATGGGCGCCACCGTCACCTGGGGCGACGATTTCATCGCCTGCACCCACGGCGAGCTCAAGGCGGTCGATATGGATATGAACCATATCCCGGACGCCGCGATGACCATCGCCACCGCCGCGCTGTTCGCGCAAGGGACCACTACCCTGCGCAATATCTACAACTGGCGGGTCAAGGAGACGGACCGTCTGTTCGCCATGGCGACCGAGCTGCGTAAAGTGGGCGCCGAGGTGGAAGAGGGGGAAGATTATATCCGCATCACCCCGCCGGCAAAGTTGAAGTACGCAGAAATCGGCACCTATAACGACCACCGGATGGCGATGTGCTTCTCGCTGGTAGCGCTGTCTGATACGCCGGTGACCATCCTTGATCCCAAATGTACGGCCAAAACGTTCCCTGACTACTTTGAGCAGCTGGCGCGGATCAGTACCCTCGCCTGAGTAAAACTTTGTCATCCCGCGGGCTGATATCCTGTCAGCCCGCTATAATTGCGCAAAACTTCTGCTTTTCATTTCCTGTAGTCCGTAATTTACAAGCAATGCTCACTTTCCGGCGTATTGATGCGTATAATGCGCGGCGTTTATATTCCATGCGCCTTGCTGAAGGAGAAAAAGATGACGGCGAATATTCCGGTAATCACCATTGATGGGCCTGGCGGTGCGGGTAAAGGTACGTTGTGCAAGGCAATGGCGGAAGCGCTGGGCTGGCATCTGTTAGATTCAGGCGCGATCTACCGCGTTCTGGCGCTGGCGGCGCTGCATCATCATGTCGACGTGGAGTCCGAAGAGGCGCTGGTGCCCCTGGCTGCCCATCTTGACGTGCGTTTTATTTCTACTGACGGCAACCTGGAAGTGGTGCTGGAAGGGGAAGATGTCAGTAGCGAAATTCGCACTCAGGAGGTCGCGAACGCGGCCTCGAAAGTGGCGGCTTTTCCGCGCGTTCGCGAAGCGCTGCTGCGCCGCCAGCGCGCCTTCCGCGAACTGCCGGGGCTTATCGCCGACGGTCGCGATATGGGAACGGTAGTTTTCCCGGACGCGCCGGTGAAAATTTTCCTCGATGCCTCGGCCGACGAGCGGGCGCATCGCCGCATGCGGCAGTTGCAGGAAAAGGGCTTTGATGTTAACTTTGAACGTCTTTTGTCCGAGATAAAAGAGCGTGACGATCGCGACCGAAATCGCGCCGTGGCGCCGCTTGTCCCGGCTGCCGATGCATTAGTTCTCGATTCAACCGAACTAAACATTGAGCAAGTGATTGAAAAAGCGCTACAATATGCGCGCGAAAAATTGGCCGTTGCGTAGGCCTTAACCGGTAACGCGCCGAAGCCTCCGAATTATAGCAGTACCCCGCTGCAATGGATGGTCAGCGGGTATGTGAAACAACCCCATCCGGCACGGAGCCAGGTGGACGTTAATATTAACCTGAAGATTAAACATGACTGAATCTTTTGCTCAACTGTTTGAAGAATCCTTAAAAGAAATCGAAACCCGCCCGGGTTCCATCGTTCGTGGTGTTGTTGTTGCTATCGACAAAGACGTAGTACTGGTTGACGCCGGTCTGAAATCTGAGTCCGCCATCCCGGCTGAGCAGTTCAAAAACGCCCAGGGCGAGCTGGAAATCCAGGTTGGTGACGAAGTTGACGTTGCTCTGGATGCAGTAGAAGACGGCTTCGGTGAAACTCTGCTGTCCCGTGAGAAAGCTAAACGTCACGAAGCTTGGATCACGCTGGAAAAAGCTTACGAAGACGCTGAAACTGTTACCGGTGTTATCAACGGCAAAGTTAAAGGTGGCTTCACTGTTGAGCTGAACGGTATTCGTGCGTTCCTGCCGGGTTCCCTGGTAGACGTTCGTCCGGTGCGCGACACGCTGCACCTGGAAGGCAAAGAGCTTGAGTTCAAAGTCATCAAGCTGGACCAGAAGCGTAACAACGTTGTTGTTTCTCGTCGTGCCGTTATCGAATCCGAAAACAGCGCAGAGCGCGATCAGCTGCTGGAAAACCTGCAGGAAGGCATGGAAGTCAAAGGTATCGTTAAGAACCTCACTGACTACGGTGCATTCGTTGATCTGGGCGGCGTTGACGGCCTGCTGCACATCACCGATATGGCCTGGAAACGCGTTAAGCATCCGAGCGAAATCGTAAACGTTGGCGACGAAATCACTGTTAAAGTGCTGAAGTTCGACCGCGAGCGTACCCGTGTATCCCTGGGCCTGAAACAGCTGGGCGAAGATCCGTGGGTAGCTATCGCTAAACGTTATCCGGAAGGTACCAAACTGACTGGTCGCGTGACCAACCTGACCGACTACGGCTGCTTCGTTGAAATCGAAGAGGGCGTTGAAGGCCTGGTTCACGTTTCCGAAATGGATTGGACCAACAAAAACATCCACCCGTCCAAAGTTGTTAACGTTGGCGACGTTGTGGAAGTAATGGTTCTGGATATCGACGAAGAGCGTCGTCGTATCTCCCTGGGTCTGAAGCAGTGCAAATCTAACCCATGGCAGCAGTTCGCGGAAACCCACAACAAGGGCGACCGTGTTGAAGGTAAAATCAAGTCTATCACTGACTTCGGTATCTTCATCGGCCTGGACGGCGGCATCGACGGCCTGGTTCACCTGTCTGACATCTCCTGGAACGTTGCAGGCGAAGAAGCAGTTCGTGAATACAAAAAAGGCGACGAAATCGCAGCAGTTGTTCTGCAGGTTGACGCAGAGCGTGAGCGTATCTCCCTGGGCGTTAAACAGCTCGCGGAAGATCCGTTCAACAACTACGTTGCTCTGAACAAGAAAGGCGCTATCGTTGTTGGTAAAGTGACTGCAGTTGACGCTAAAGGCGCAACCGTAGAACTGGCTGACGGCGTAGAAGGTTACCTGCGTGCTTCTGAAGCATCCCGTGACCGCGTTGAAGACGCAACTCTGGTTCTGAGCGTTGGCGACGAAGTTGAAGCGAAATTCACCGGCGTGGATCGTAAGAACCGCGTAGTGAGCCTGTCTGTACGTGCGAAAGACGAAGCGGAAGAAAAAGACGCTATCGCTACCGTGAACAAGCAGGAAGACGCGAACTTCTCCAACAACGCTATGGCTGAAGCGTTCAAAGCAGCGAAAGGCGAGTAATCTTTGTCATTCAGGTAATAACAACCTGAATAGCGACGAGTTTACTTGACAGATTGCAGGATTCGTCCTGTAATCAAGCACAAAGGGCGGCTACGGCCGCCCTTGTTTAAGCTGTTAGCTAATTTTTGCCTTGAAGGAAACCGGAGGAATAATGACCAAGTCAGAATTGATTGAAAGACTTGCCAGCCAGCAATCTCACATTCCGGCGAAAGCGGTGGAAGATGCTGTTAAAGAAATGCTGGAACATATGGCCTCAACGCTTGCTCAAGGTGAGCGCATTGAAATCCGCGGTTTCGGCAGCTTTTCTCTGCACTATCGAGCACCTCGCACCGGACGTAACCCGAAAACTGGTGATAAAGTCGAACTGGAAGGTAAGTACGTTCCGCACTTTAAGCCCGGGAAAGAATTACGTGACCGCGCCAATATTTATGAAGGGTGAGTTGCACGACGTGCAGCCTGCCTGACGATAAAGAAAGCACCTTCGGGTGCTTTTTTTGTGCCCGCCATTTACGGCCATCCTCACAAAAAAAGCGTGCCCGGCTGCAAGCGAGGCGATTGTCTGGAATGCGCCGCGCAAGCCTGAATTCGCCTCCAGGACGCCAGCACCGCTTTGCGTAACACTGCCCACTCACAGGGAGGTGTTTATGCGTCTACCATGGCTTGCCGGATGCGCCATCATTGCAATGCTGCCGCTTCTCTGGCTACCCGTTTTGCCGGGCCCGTGCAGTCTGGCGGGCGCGGGCGCACTGGCGCTGGCGCTGATTCGTCTGCATGGAAGGGCCGTCGCCGGAGTGGCGATGACGCTTCTGCTGGTGGTCTGGGGAGTATTGAGCGCGCATCAGGCGCTGTGGCCGACCCGGCACCTTACCGGCGCCATCCGGCAAGCGGAAGTGATCCTTAGCGAGACGGATGGCCAGACCTTGCACCGTGGACAGATGGTGAGCCTGCGGGGCCGCTATCTGTTTCCCCCGGTAGGCGTAACGCTGTACGGGGAACTTGCACCTGCGCCAGCCTGTGCGGGTCAACACTGGCTGATGACGCTGCGCCTGCGCCCGGTGCACGGGCAGCTCAATGACGGGGGCTTCGACAGCCAGCGCTATGCGCTGGCGCAGCACCGACCGCTGAGCGGAGGGATCGTCGCCGCTTCCGCGCTGGATGCCCGCTGCAGTCTGCGCGCCCGCTATCTGACGTCGCTGACCCGGCGACTGCAGACTTATCCCTGGCGCGCGGTGATGTTGGGATTAGGAATGGGGGAGCGGCTGTCTTTGCCGACGGAGATAAAGGTCCTGATGCAGAACACGGGCACTTCCCATCTGATGGCTATCTCGGGTCTGCATATCGCTCTCGCGGCTTCTCTTATCATGCTGTTGCTGCGCGGCGTGCAGTATATTCTCCCGGGCCGCTGGATCGGCTGGCGGTTGCCGCTGCTGGCCGGGCTGGCCGGCGCCGTCGGCTATGCCTGGCTGACGGGTATGCAGCCGCCGGCCCTGCGCACTTGCTTAGGGCTTGCGGTCTGTTGTGCTTTACGTTTGTCGGGTCAACGCTGGACGGCGTGGCAGGTGTGGCTCTGCTGTCTGGGAGCGATACTGGTTGCCGACCCGCTGGCGGTGCTGTCGCAAAGCCTGTGGCTATCTGCCTTCGCCGTGGCGGGGCTGATCTTCTGGTTCCAGTGGCTCCCGTTGCCTGCCGGCCGCTGGCGCTGGCCGTGGAAGACCATAATTGCTCTTGTTCATTTGCAGGCTGGCGTGACGCTGCTGCTGCTGCCGCTGCAGTTGTTGCTATTCCATGGAGTCAGCCTGACGTCGATGGCGGCTAATTTGCTGGCGGTACCGTTAGTCACCCTGTTGGCGGTGCCGCTTATTCTGACCGCGATGCTGGTGCATCTCTCGGGGCCGGAGATAGTGGAGTCGCTGCTCTGGCTGGCGGCCGATCGCGTGCTGGCGCTACTGTTTTGGGGATTACGACGTTTACCGGACGGCTGGTTGACGCTGGATACTCGCTGGCTGTGGATCAGTATCCTGCCGTGGCTGTTGGTGATGGGCTGGCGTTTTCAGAGCTGGCGGCATTCACCGGCGCTGTGTCTCAGCGTGCTGTTTTTACTGACGCGGCCATTCAGCCGACAACCGCCTGCGGACGAATGGCGGGTGACGATGCTGGATGTCGGGCAGGGGCTGGCGATGGTGATCGAGCGTCACGGTAAGGCATTGCTTTACGATACCGGGCCGGCTTGGCCGCAGGGTGATAGCGGTCAACAGGTGATTATCCCGTGGTTGCGCTGGCACCATCTGCAGCTGCAAGGGATTATGCTGAGCCATGAACATCTGGATCATCGCGGCGGCCTTGATTCAGTGCTGCAGGCATGGCCGCAGGCCTGGGTGCGCAGCCCGTTAGGCTGGGCGCATCATCTGCCGTGTCATCGCGGTGAGCGCTGGCAATGGCAGGGACTCAACTTCCAGGCCCTGTGGCCGCTGCCGGGCAGCACGGCAAAGGGTAACAATCATTCGTGTGTGGTGCGGATCGATGATGGTCGCTCCAGCATCCTGCTCACCGGCGATATAGAACGTCAGGCGGAGCAGGCGATGATCAGCCGTTACTGGCGGCATCTGACGTCTACACTTATTCAGGTTCCCCACCACGGCAGCAATACCTCCTCCAGCGCGCTGCTGGTCCGCCGGGTGGATGGCGCGGCCGCGCTGGCCTCCGCTTCGCGCTACAATGCGTGGCGGATGCCCTCGTACAAGGTGGTTCAGCGCTACCGCCAGCGGGGTTATCGCTGGTTCGCCACGCCGCAGCAGGGGCAGATAACGGTGGTTTTTTCCGCAGAAGGGTGGCAAATCCATAGCTTACGGGATCAAGTTTTACCGCGTTGGTATCATCAGTGGTTTGGCGCGCCCGCCGATAACGGGTAGAATATGCGGCTATTTCAACACAAGCTGGTTTATTGAATGCAGAACGATAAAGATCTCTCCACGTGGCAGACCTTCCGCCGACTTTGGCCGATTATCGCGCCGTTTAAAGCCGGGCTAATCGTAGCGGCGGTGGCGTTGGTGCTTAACGCGGGCAGTGACACCTTCATGTTATCGCTTCTTAAACCGTTATTGGATGATGGTTTTGGTAAAACGGATCGCTCAGTGCTGCTATGGATGCCGCTGGTGGTTATCGGCCTGATGGTGCTGCGTGGGATCACCAGCTACATCTCGAGCTATTGTATTTCCTGGGTTTCCGGCAAAGTGGTGATGACCATGCGTCGTCGCCTGTTCGGCCACATGATGGGTATGCCGGTGGCCTTCTTTGACAAGCAGTCTACCGGAACGCTGCTGTCACGCATCACCTATGATTCTGAGCAGGTCGCCTCCTCTTCTTCCAGCGCGCTGATCACCGTGGTCCGCGAAGGAGCATCGATTATCGGTCTGTTCGTGATGATGTTCTATTACAGCTGGCAGCTGTCGCTGATCCTGATCGTACTGGCGCCGATTGTGTCGGTGGCGATCCGCGTGGTCTCCAAGCGTTTTCGCAATATCAGTAAGAATATGCAGAACACGATGGGGCAGGTCACCACCAGCGCCGAGCAGATGCTGAAAGGGCACAAAGAGGTGCTGATGTTTGGCGGCCAGGAAGTGGAAACCAAACGTTTTGATAAAGTCAGCAATAAAATGCGTCTGCAGGGGATGAAGATGGTTTCCGCCTCGTCTATCTCCGACCCGATCATTCAGCTTATCGCCTCCCTGGCGCTGGCCTTTGTCCTGTATGCCGCCAGCTTCCCGAGCGTGATGGACACCCTGACCGCCGGGACCATTACCGTGGTCTTCTCCTCGATGATTGCGCTGATGCGTCCGCTGAAGTCGCTGACCAACGTCAATGCCCAGTTCCAGCGCGGGATGGCGGCGTGCCAGACGCTGTTTGCGATCCTCGATTCCGAGCAGGAAAAAGACGAAGGTACGCGGGTCATTGAGCGGGCGAAAGGCAATCTCAAGTTCGAGAACGTCACCTTTACCTACCCGGGTCGCGAAGTGGCCGCGCTGCGCAATATCAATCTCGATATCCCGGAAGGGAAAACAGTGGCGCTGGTGGGGCGCTCAGGGTCGGGTAAATCGACCATTGCCAGCCTGATCACCCGCTTCTACGATGTCGACGAGGGGCAGATCCTGCTGGATGGCCACGACCTGCGCGAGTACAAGCTGAGCTCGCTGCGCGACCAGGTGGCGCTGGTTTCACAAAACGTGCATCTGTTCAACGATACCGTCGCCAACAATATCGCCTATGCCCGTACCGAAGAGTACAGCCGCGAGCAGATTGAAGAGGCCGCGCGCATGGCCTACGCCATGGATTTCATTAACAAGATGGATAATGGTCTGGATACCATCATCGGCGAGAATGGCGTGATGCTGTCCGGCGGCCAGCGCCAGCGTATTGCTATTGCCCGCGCGCTGCTGCGTAACAGCCCGATCCTGATCCTCGATGAAGCCACCTCGGCGCTGGATACCGAGTCCGAGCGTGCTATTCAGGCGGCGCTGGATGAGCTGCAGAAAAACCGTACCTCGCTGGTTATCGCTCACCGTCTGTCGACCATTGAGCAGGCTGATGAAATCGTGGTGGTTGAAGACGGGCGGATCGTGGAGCGCGGAACGCACCATGACCTGCTGGAGCATAAGGGCGTGTACGCCCAGCTGCATAAGATGCAATTCGGCGAATGATCGCGCGCATCTGGTCCGGGGAATCGCCGCTGTGGCGCCTGCTGCTGCCGCTCTCCTGGCTGTATGGCCTGGTGAGCGGGGTGATTCGCCTCAGCTATCAGCTGGGGTGGCCAAAAGCCTGGCGCGCGCCGGTGCCGGTGGTGGTGGTTGGTAACCTGACCGCTGGCGGCAATGGCAAAACGCCGGTGGTGATCTGGCTGGTGGAGCAGCTGCAGCAGCGCGGTATTCGCGTTGGCGTCGTGTCTCGCGGCTACGGCGGTAAAGCCGACCGCTATCCGCTGGTGTTGGACGACAGGACCAGTACGGCGCAGGCGGGTGATGAACCGGTGTTGATCCATCAGCGTACCGGTGCCCCGGTCGCTGTCGCCCCGCTGCGCAGCGACGCGGTAAAAGCATTGCTCAGCGCGCACGATCTGCAGATGATTGTGACCGACGATGGTTTACAGCACTATAAGCTCGCGCGGGACAGAGAAATTGTCGTTATTGACGGCGTGCGCCGCTTTGGCAACGGCTGGTGGCTGCCTGCCGGGCCGATGCGCGAGCGGGCGTCGCGCTTGCAAAGCGTTGATGCGGTTATCGTTAACGGCGGCGTGGCGCGTCCGGGTGAGATCCCGATGCGGCTGCGCCCAGGGATGGCGGTTAACCTGCTTACCGGCGAACGTCGCGATGTCTCCACCTTCACGAACGTGGTGGCGATGGCCGGCATCGGCCATCCGCCGCGCTTCTTCGCCACCCTCGAAAGCTGCGGCGTCCAGCCGGTCAAAACCGTGGCGCTGGCGGACCATCAGGCGCTGAGCCAGGCTGATGTCGCCGCCCTGGTGACCGCCGATCAGACGCTGCTGATGACCGAGAAAGATGCCGTGAAATGTCGCGATTTCGCCGCTGCAAACTGGTGGTATTTACCGGTCGACGCCATAATGGCCGATGAACGCGCACAGCGGTTGCTTGCGGACTTAGCGACGTTGGCGCAACGTTAACTGACGCGCCGGCTTTGCTCGCCGCTGTGCTGGAATTCCTGACGGAGAACCTGCATGTCGGTATTGCAACTATCGCTTAACGAGGCGCGCCACCTCCATCTCGCGGCGCAGGGGTTGTTAAAGAAGCCCCGACGTCGCGCTCGCCCGAAAGACATTCTTTCCACCATCCAGCAGATGTCGCTGCTGCAAATCGATACCATCAACGTGGTGGCCCGCAGCCCCTACCTGGTGCTGTTCAGCCGTCTTGGCAGCTATCCGCAGCACTGGCTGGATGAGTCGCTGCGCAACGGCGAGCTAATGGAATACTGGGCGCATGAAGCCTGCTTTCTGCCGCGCAGCGATTTCGCCCTGGTGCGCCATCGCATGTTGAATCCCGACAATATGGGCTGGAAATACCATCGCGCGTGGATGGAGGAGCATGCCGGGAGTATTGCCGAGCTGGTGGCGCATATCGGGCAAAACGGCCCGGTTCGCTCGGCGGATTTTACCCACCCGCGCAAAGGCGCCAGCGGCTGGTGGGAGTGGAAACCGCATAAGCGCCACCTTGAAGGGCTGTTTACCGCCGGCGAAGTGATGGTGGTGGAGCGGCGCAATTTTCACCGCGTGTATGATCTAACCCGGCGGGTGATGCCGGACTGGGACGACGAGCGCGACGCGCTCTCCCGCGAAGACGCAGAGGCCATTATGTTGCGCAATAGCGCCCGTAGCCTCGGCATCTTCCGCGCCCAGTGGCTGGCCGATTACTATCGCTTGCGCCAGCCGGCGCTACCGGGTCTGCTGGCGGCCTGGCAGGAAGAGGGGCTGGTGGTGCCGGTTAACGTGGAAGCACTCGGCGAGATGTGGCTGCATCACGAGGCGCTGGCGCAGCTGGAGACCGCGCCCGGCGGTAAGCTGACCGCCAGCCATAGCGCCGTGCTCTCGCCCTTCGACCCGGTGGTCTGGGATCGGAAACGCGCTGAGCAGCTGTTCAACTTCAGCTATCGCCTGGAGTGTTATACCCCGGCGCCGAAGCGTCAGTATGGCTACTTCGTACTGCCTCTGCTGCACCAGGGAAAACTGGTCGGGCGGATGGACAGTAAAATACATCGCAAAAGCCGGGAGCTGGAGATCTTCGCTCTATGGCTGGAGGAGGGGGTGAAGATCACCCGTGGTCTGGAGCAGGGGCTGCGCCGGGCGATTAACGACTTCGCACACTGGCAATCGGCAGAGCGGATCCTGTGCCGACGCCTGCCGGAAGGGCTGTTTGTCGGCCAGGAGCAGGGGTGGGAAATCGACGCCGATTGATCCCGGCGCCTGCCTTCCTGTGATATGCTGCTGAGAAATCTATCCGGTCCATCAGGAGGAAACATGGATCACCGTTTACTTGAAATCATCGCCTGCCCGGTCTGTAACGGCAAGCTGTATTACAGTCAGGATAAGCAAGAACTTATTTGCAAACTTGATAGCCTGGCGTTTCCGCTGCGCGACGGTATCCCGGTGCTGCTGGAGACAGAGGCGCGTCCGCTGGCGCTAGAAGAGAGTCACTCATGAGTTTCGTGGTCATTATTCCTGCGCGTTTCGCCTCCACGCGCCTGCCGGGAAAACCACTGCAGGACATTAATGGTAAGCCGATGATTGTCCATGTGCTGGAGCGCGCTCGCGAATCCGGCGCGGATCGCATTATTGTCGCCACCGATCACGAAGATGTCGCCCGGGCGGTTGAAGCCGCCGGCGGCGAGGTCTGTATGACCCGCGCCGACCATCAGTCCGGCACCGAACGGCTGGCGGAAGTGGTGGAAAAGTGCGCGTTCAGCGATGACACCATTATCGTCAATATTCAGGGCGATGAGCCGATGATCCCCCCGGCGATTGTCCGCCAGGTGGCGGAGAATCTGGCTGCCAGCAGCAGCGGAATGGCGACCCTGGCGGTACCGATCCATGATGCGGAAGAGGCGTTTAACCCGAATGCGGTCAAAGTGGTGATGGATGCCAAGGGTTACGCGCTCTATTTCTCCCGCGCGACTATTCCCTGGGATCGCGATCGCTTTGCCCAATCCCGCGAGACCATCGGTGACTCCCTGCTGCGTCACATCGGCATCTATGGCTATCGCGCCGGCTTTATCCGCCGCTATGTCAGCTGGGCGCCGAGCCCGCTGGAGCAGATTGAAATGCTCGAGCAGCTGCGAGTGCTGTGGTATGGCGAGAAAATCCATGTCGCCGTGGCGGCCGAAGTGCCCGGCACCGGCGTGGATACCCCGGAAGATCTGGAGCGCGTCCGCGCTGAGCTGCGTTAGTCCTCTGTCCCCTCCTTGCTGGAGGGGACATCCCCGTCGGTTTTTCGCTTTTTTTACCCCTTTTTGATCTTATCCGATGACAACCCAGGTGCGGGCGCTCATTATGAAACCAGTAGTGTTCATAGGGGTAATCGACAATGGAACAGTTGCGAACCGAACTCAGTCATCTTCTTGGCGAAAAGCTAAGCCGGGTGGAGTGTGTCAGTGAACAAGCCGCTACGGCGCTGTGGTTCCTGTACGATGCGCAGGGAAACCCGATGCCGCTGCTGGCGCGAAGTTTCACCACGCCCGGCGTGGCGCGGCAGCTGGCATGGAAGATCTCGACCCTGGCGCGTAATGGTACGGTGCGTATGCCGGTGGTTTATGGCGTCATGACGCACGAAGAACATCCCGGACCAGATGTGCTGCTGCTTGAGCGCCTGCGCGGCGTACCGGTGGAGGCGCCGACGCGCACCCCGGCGCGCTGGGAGCAACTGCAGGAGCAAATCGTCGAGGCGCTGCTGGCGTGGCATCGGCAGGACAGTGGCGGCTGCGTGGGAATGGTCGACAATACCCAGGAAAACCTGTGGCCGAACTGGTACCGCCAGCGGGTAGAGATATTGTGGAGCACCCTGAACCTGTATCAGGACACCGGTCTCACCATGCAGGATAAGCGCCTTTTGTTCCGCTCCCGCGAGTGCCTTCCGGAGCTGTTCCGCGATTTCAATGATAATGCTGTGCTGGTGCATGGCAACTTCACTCTGCGCAGCATGCTAAAAGATCCGCGCAGCGATCAGCTGCTGGCGATGGTGGGGCCGGGGATGATGCTGTGGGCGCCACGCGAGTATGAACTGTTCCGTCTTGCTGAAGGCGGCCAGGCGGAACAGCTGCTGTGGCGCTACCTGCAGCAGGCGCCAGTTTCCGAGGCCTTTGTCTGGCGGCGCTGGCTTTATCTGCTGTGGGATGAGGTGGATAGTCTGGTCAACACCGGGCGCTTTGATCGCGCCCGTTTTGACCTCGCTGCAAAATCACTCCTGCCCTGGCTCGCCTGAGCTGCCTTTCAGCCATTGCCAGACGCGACCAAGGGTTTCATAGCCGACCCGGTCGCTGTGCATCAGCCACACTGGAGAAGGAATGGCCCGCTCCCACGGATTGAGCGGCGAGGTCACCGCCAGCTGATTGGCCGGCGCGGGAAGCGGATCCAGGCCGGCATGGCGAAAGAATATCATCGCCCGCGGAAGGTGTGACGCCGAGGTGACCAGCAGGAAGGGCGCGTCGCCGATGGCGTGCTTCACCGCCAGCGCTTCCTCTTCTGTATCTTTCGGCCGATCGAGCACAATGATATCGCTGCGAGGTACGCCAAGGCTCTCCGCCACTCTCGCCCCGGCTTCCGCCGTGCTGACGGGGTTCGTTTTCGCCGCCGCGCCGGTAAAGATCATTTTCGAACCGGGATTCGCCTGCCACAGGCGGATGCCCTCCGTCAGGCGCGGCAGGCTGTTATTGATAAGATTAGAGCTTGGCGCCCACTCCGGATTCCAGGTATAGCCGCCGCCCAGCACCACCACGTAGTTCACCGGCTGCTCGCCGCGCCAGGTGGGGTAGGTATCTTCAATCGGTTTCAGCAGGCTGTCGGCCACGGGTTGCAGGCTCAGCAGCGTCAGCAGCAGCCAGCCGAGGCTCACGCATAGCTTCCCGGTACGCTGAAAGCGGCTGAACCATAACAGCGCGATCCCGATACCGATCAGCAACAGTAAGGCGGGTAGCGGCAACAGCAGGCCGCCGACGATCTTTTTTAGCGTGAAAAGCATGCCAGATGGTTCCTTTTTTAACCATATAACCAAAGTTATGTTCGGATCTTATAACAGATCGCTTCATTCTCGGCGTGGGTATGACAAAATAGCGGTTTTGTGTTGGCTTGTGGAGTCACTCGTGCAGGATCGCAATTTCGATGACATTGCTGAAAAGTTTTCGCGCAATATTTACGGCACCACAAAAGGCCAGTTGCGTCAGGCGATCCTTTGGCAGGATCTGGAACCGCTGTTGGCGCAGCTGGGGCCGGGACCGCTGAGGGTGCTGGATGCCGGCGGCGAAGGACAAACGGCCATCAAAGTCGCGCAACTGGGCCATCACGTGACGCTCTGCGATCTCTCCGCTGAGATGGTGGCTCGCGCCCGCCAGGCGGCCGCCGATAAAGGTGTGATCGACAACATGCATTTTGTACAATGCGCGGCTCAGGATATTGCGCAGCATTTGGAAAGCCCGGTCGATCTGGTACTGTTTCATGCGGTGCTGGAGTGGGTGGCGGAGCCCCAGGAAATACTGCATACCCTGTGGTCGACGCTGCGTGCTGGCGGTGGACTGTCATTGATGTTCTACAATGCTAACGGCCTGTTGATGCACAATATGGTTGCCGGTAATTTTGATTACGTTCAACTGGGCATGCCAAAAAAGAAAAAACGCACGCTGTCGCCGGATTATCCGCGTGAACCACAGCAGGTTTATCACTGGCTGGAAGAGATTGGCTGGCAGATCGTCAGCAAAACCGGCGTGCGGGTGTTTCATGATTATCTGCGTGAAAAACGCCAACAGCATGACAGCTATGCGGCGCTGCTGGCGCTGGAGACGCGCTACTGTCGTCAGGAGCCGTATCTCAGCCTGGGCCGTTATATTCATGTCACCGCGCTTAAGAGCCAGGCTCATAGCCGCAGATGCAAGGATAAAGTATGAGTGAATTTTCCCAGACAGTCCCCGAACTGGTTGCCTGGGCCAGAAAAAATGATTTTTCAATCTCGCTACCGGTCGACAGACTCTCTTTCCTGCTGGCGATCGCCACTCTGAATGGTGAACGACTGGAAGGGGAAATGAGCGAGGGTGAACTGGTGGATGCGTTCCGCCACGTCAGTGATGCGTTTGAGCAGACCAGCGAAACCATCAGCCAGCGCGCCAATAACGCGATCAACGATTGGTGCGCCAGCGTCTGCTGAACCGCTTTACCAGCGAAATTACCGAAGGCAATGCGATCTATCGCCTGACGCCGTTGGGGATTGGGATCACCGATTATTATATCCGTCAGCGCGAATTCTCGACGCTGCGTCTCTCGATGCAGCTGTCGATCGTCGCCGGCGAGCTGAAGCGCGCGGCGGACGCCGCGGAAGAGGGCGGTGATGAATTCCACTGGCATCGCAACGTTTTTGCGCCGCTGAAGTATTCCGTAGCGGAAATTTTCGACAGCATCGACCTGACGCAGCGCATTATGGATGAGCAGCAGCAGCTGGTGAAAGACGATATCGCGCAGTTGTTGAATAAAGACTGGCGCGCGGCGATTTCCAGCTGTGAACTGCTGCTGTCGGAAACCTCCGGCACCCTGCGCGAACTGCAGGATACGCTGGATGCGGCAGGGGATAAGCTGCAGGCGAACCTGCTGCGCATTCAGGACTCGACCATGGCGCGCGACGATCTCCATTTTGTCGATCGGCTGGTGTTCGATCTGCAAAGCAAGCTCGACCGCATCGTCAGCTGGGGTCAGCAGGCGATTGACCTGTGGATCGGCTACGACCGCCATGTGCACAAGTTTATCCGTACCGCTATCGATATGGATAAGAACCGCGTCTTCGCCCAGCGTCTGCGCCAGTCGGTGCAGACCTATTTTGATGAACCGTGGGCGCTAACTTACGCCAACGCCGACCGCCTGTTGGATATGCGCGATGAAGAGATGGCCCTGCGCGATGAAGAGGTCACCGGCGAGCTGCCGGCGGACCTCGAATTTGAAGAGTTTAACGAAATTCGCGAGCAGCTGGCGGCGCTGATCGAAGCGCAGCTGGCGGTCTATAAAGAGAAAGGAATACCGCTGGATCTCGGCCTGGTGGCGCGGGAGTTCCTGGCGCAGTATCCGCGCGGGCGTCACTTCGACGTGGCGCGGATCGTCGTGGATCAGGCGGTACAGCTGGGCGTCGCCCAGGCAGATTTCACCGGACTGCCGGCAAAATGGCAGCCGATTAATGATTACGGAGCCAAGGTACAGGCGCATGTCATTGACAAATATTGAACAAGTGATGCCGGTTAAGCTGGCGCAGGCGTTGGCCAATCCGTTATTTCCGGCGCTGGACAGCGCCCTGCGCGCGGGCCGTCATATCGGTCTCGACGAGCTGGATAATCACGCATTTTTGATGGATTTTCAGGATTACCTGGAAGAGTTTTACGCTCGCTATAACGTCGAGCTGATCCGCGCGCCGGAGGGATTCTTCTACCTGCGCCCGCGGTCCACCACGCTGATTTCGCGCTCGGTACTGTCCGAGCTGGATATGATGGTGGGCAAAATTCTTTGCTATCTCTATCTCAGCCCGGAGCGCCTGGCGAACGAAGGGATTTTTACCCAGCAGGAGCTCTATGACGAGCTGCTGACCCTGGCCGATGAATCCAGGCTGCTGAAGCTGGTGAACAACCGTTCCACCGGTTCGGATCTGGACCGCCAGAAGCTGCAGGAAAAAATGCGGGCCTCGCTTAACCGCTTACGCCGTCTGGGGATGGTGTGGTTTATGGGCCACGATAGCAGCAAGTTTCGCATTACCGAATCGGTATTCCGCTTTGGCGCCGATGTGCGCGCCGGCGACGACCCGCGCGAAGCGCAGCGCCGTCTGATCCGCGACGGGGAAGCGATGGCCCTGGAAAATCACCTGCAGCTCAATGATGAGAATGAAGAAAACCAGCCGGATAGCGGGGAGGAAGAGTAATGATTGAACGCGGTAAGTTTCGCTCGCTAACGCTGGTTAACTGGAACGGCTTCTTTGCCCGGACCTTTGATCTTGATGAACTGGTGACCACCCTCTCCGGGGGGAACGGCGCGGGTAAGTCCACGACCATGGCGGCCTTCGTCACGGCGCTGATCCCGGATTTAACCCTGCTGCACTTCCGTAACACCACCGAAGCGGGGGCCACCAGCGGCTCACGCGATAAAGGCCTGCACGGTAAGCTGCGCGCCGGGGTGTGTTACTCGGTACTCGATGTGATCAACTCCCGCCACCAGCGCGTGGTGGTCGGCGTGCGCCTGCAGCAGGTCGCCGGGCGCGATCGTAAAGTCGATATTAAACCTTTCGCCATTCAGGGACTGCCGACCTCTATCCTGCCGACCCAGCTGTTGACCGAAACGCTGAACGATCGCCAGGCGCGCGTCGTGAGCCTCAACGAGCTGAAAGATAAACTCGAGGCGATGGAAGGGGTCCAGTTTAAACAGTTCAACTCGATCACCGAATATCACTCGCTAATGTTCGATCTGGGCGTGGTGGCGCGTCGCCTGCGTTCCGCCTCCGATCGTAGCAAGTACTACCGCCTGATTGAGGCCTCGCTGTACGGCGGGATCTCCAGCACCATTACCCGCTCGCTGCGCGACTACCTGCTGCCGGAAAACAGCGGCGTGCGTAAAGCGTTCCAGGATATGGAAGCGGCGCTGCGGGAAAACCGCATGACGCTGGAAGCCATTCGCGTTACCCAGTCCGACCGCGATCTGTTTAAACACCTGATCAGCGAAGCCACCAACTACGTGGCGGCGGACTATATGCGTCACGCCAACGAGAGGCGCATTCACCTGGATAAGGCGCTGGAGTATCGCCGCGATCTCTTCACCTCGCGTTCGCAGCTGGCGGCTGAGCAGTATAAGCACGTCGACATGGCGCGCGAACTGCAGGAGCATAACGGCGCGGAGGGCGATCTGGAAGCCGATTACCAGGCCGCCAGCGATCACCTGAACCTGGTGCAGACTGCGCTGCGTCAGCAGGAAAAAATCGAGCGCTACGAAGCGGATCTCGACGAGCTGCAGATCCGTCTGGAAGAGCAGAATGAAGTGGTGGCGGAAGCCGTCGATCGTCAGGAAGAGAACGAAGCCCGCGCTGAGGCCGCCGAGCTGGAAGTGGATGAGCTGAAAAGCCAACTCGCCGACTATCAGCAGGCGCTCGATGTGCAGCAGACCCGCGCCATTCAGTATAACCAGGCGCTGCAGGCGCTGGAGCGCGCGAAGGCGCTGTGCCATCTGCCGGATCTGACCCCGGAGAGCGCCGACGAGTGGCTGGAAACCTTCCAGGCGAAAGAGCAGGAAGCGACGGAGAAAATGCTGTCGCTGGAACAGAAAATGAGCGTGGCGCAAACCGCGCACAGCCAGTTTGAACAGGCTTACCAGTTGGTGGCGGCGATTAACGGCCCGCTGGCGCGCAATGAAGCCTGGGACGTAGCGCGCGAATTGCTGCGCGACGGCGTGAACCAGCGCCACCAGGCCGAGCAGGCGCAGGGGCTGCGCAGCCGCCTCAACGAGCTTGAACAGCGCCTGCGCGAGCAGCAGGACGCTGAGCGTCAGCTGGCCGAGTTCTGCAAACGCCAGGGTAAACGCTACGATATCGACGATCTGGAAACGCTGCATCAGGAGCTGGAAGCGCGCATCGCGTCGCTGGCCGACAGCGTCTCCAATGCTCAGGAGCAGCGCATGGCGCTGCGTCAGGAGCTGGAGCAACTGCAGTCGCGTACCCAGACGCTGATGCGTCGGGCGCCGGTCTGGCTGGCGGCGCAGAACAGCCTTAACCAGCTGTGCGAGCAAAGCGGCGAGCAGTTTGCGTCCGGCCAGGAGGTCACCGAATACCTGCAGCAGCTGCTGGAGCGTGAACGAGAGGCTATCGTTGAACGTGACGAGGTCGGCGCCCGCAAGCGCGCCATCGACGAAGAAATCGAGCGTCTTAGCCAGCCGGGCGGTTCGGAAGATCCGCGCCTCAACGCCCTGGCGGAACGGTTCGGCGGCGTTCTGCTGTCCGAGATCTACGATGATGTTAGCCTGGACGATGCGCCGTACTTCTCCGCGCTGTACGGTCCGTCGCGCCATGCGATCGTGGTACCGGATCTGTCGCGGGTAGCCGAGCAGCTTGAGGGACTGGAAGATTGCCCGGAAGATCTCTATCTGATCGAAGGCGATCCGCAGTCCTTCGATGACAGCGTATTCAGCGTCGACGAGCTGGAAAAAGCGGTGGTGGTGAAGATTGCCGATCGCCAGTGGCGTTATTCGCGCTTCCCGTCGCTGCCGCTGTTTGGCCGCGCGGCACGTGAAAACCGCATTGAAACCCTGCATGCCGAGCGTGAATCGCTGTCAGAGCGTTTTGCGACCCTGTCGTTCGATGTGCAGAAAACCCAGCGCCTGCACCAGGCCTTCAGCCGCTTTATCGGCAGCCATCTGGCGGTGGCTTTCGAGGACGATCCGGAAGAAGAGATCCGCAAACTCAACAGCCGCCGCGGCGAGCTGGAGCGTGCGCTGAGCGCCCATGAAAGCGATAACCAACAGAACCGTGTGCAGTACGAGCAGGCGAAAGAGGGCGTGTCGGCGCTCAACCGCCTGCTGCCGCGCCTGAACCTGCTGGCGGATGATACGCTGGCCGACCGCGTGGACGAGATCCAGGAACGTCTGGACGAAGCGCAGGAGGCCGCGCGCTTTATTCAGCAGCACGGTAACCAGCTGGCGAAGCTGGAGCCTATTGTTTCGGTGCTGCAGAGCGATCCGGAGCAGTTTGAGCAGCTGAAAGAAGATTACGCCTATGCGCAGCAAACCCAGCGCGATGCGCGTCAGCAGGCTTTTGCCCTGGCGGAAGTTGTGCAGCGCAGGGCCCACTTCAGCTACTCCGATTCGGCGGAAATGCTCAGCGGCAACAGCGATCTCAACGAGAAGCTGCGCCAGCGTCTGGAGCAGGCGGAGTCCGAACGCAGCCGCGCGCGCGACGCGTTGCGTGCCCATGCGGCGCAGCTTAGTCAGTACAATCAGGTGCTGGCCTCGCTGAAGAGCTCGTATGACACCAAGAAAGAGCTGCTCAACGATCTGTATAAAGAATTGCAGGACATTGGCGTGCGCGCCGACGCCGGCGCGGAAGAGCGTGCTCGCGCGCGTCGCGATGAGCTGCACATGCAGCTGAGCAATAACCGCTCCCGACGCAATCAGCTGGAGAAAGCGTTGACCTTCTGCGAAGCGGAAATGGACAACCTGACCCGTAAACTGCGCAAGCTGGAGCGCGATTACTGCGAAATGCGCGAGCAGGTGGTGACCGCCAAGGCGGGCTGGTGCGCGGTGATGCGTCTGGTGAAAGACAACGGCGTCGAACGTCGTCTGCATCGCCGCGAGCTGGCCTATCTCTCCGCCGATGAGCTGCGCTCAATGTCGGATAAGGCGCTGGGGGCGCTGCGTCTGGCGGTCGCCGATAACGAACATCTGCGTGACGTGCTGCGTATCTCGGAAGATCCGAAGCGTCCGGAGCGCAAAATTCAGTTCTTCGTTGCCGTATACCAGCATCTGCGCGAGCGTATTCGTCAGGATATTATTCGCACCGATGATCCGGTGGAAGCGATCGAGCAGATGGAGATCGAGCTCAGCCGCCTGACCGAAGAGCTGACCAACCGTGAACAGAAGCTGGCGATCAGTTCCCGCAGCGTGGCCAACATTATTCGCAAAACCATTCAGCGCGAGCAGAACCGTATCCGGATGCTCAACCAGGGTCTGCAGAGCGTCTCCTTCGGCCAGGTCAACAGCGTGCGTCTGAACGTCAATGTGCGTGAGACCCACTCGATGCTGCTCGACGTGCTCTCCGAGCAGCATGAGCAGCACCAGGATCTGTTTAACAGCAATCGTCTGACCTTCTCTGAGGCGCTGGCCAAGCTCTATCAGCGTCTCAACCCACAGATCGACATGGGGCAGCGCACGCCGCAAACCATCGGTGAAGAGCTGCTCGACTACCGCAACTATCTGGAGATGGAAGTGGAAGTTAACCGCGGCTCCGACGGCTGGCTGCGCGCGGAGTCCGGCGCGCTGTCTACCGGGGAAGCTATCGGTACCGGGATGTCGATTCTGGTGATGGTGGTGCAGAGTTGGGAAGATGAATCCCGTCGCCTGCGCGGCAAGGATATCTCGCCTTGCCGTCTGCTGTTCCTCGATGAAGCGGCGCGTCTCGACGCCCGCTCCATCGCCACCCTGTTCGAGCTGTGCGAACGTCTGGAGATGCAGCTGATTATCGCAGCGCCGGAGAACATCAGTCCGGAAAAAGGCACTACCTATAAACTGGTGCGTAAGGTGTTCAATAATCACGAACATGTGCACGTCGTGGGGCTGCGCGGGTTTGCCGCGCCGCTGCCGGAAGCGCTGCCGGGAACGGCCGACGCCTCCTGACGATGCAGCTCACTACTGGCGGGTAAGCGCTGAAAAGGGCAACGTTAAGTTGCCCTTTTTGCTATCCAGCTTGCTATGCCAGGGTGGTATAATCTTTAAGCTTCTTTACATTAGGTAAGGCAAAAGCCTTTTCGTCTTTATATACTGTGTTAAAGCCCACGAATTTGTGGGCGGCAATGTGTGACAACAGGGGGCAAGGGATGTTGCTTAAGAAACGGTATGGTCGTCCATTGTCAGCGCTCAGTCTGAGCCTGGCAATGGCATTTGCTCCGCTGTTCAATGTCCAGGCCGCAGAGCCTGAAGTCGTACCAGGTGATAGCTCCGCTACGCCTGGAGAGCTTTCCGTCGCGCTGTCGCAAAGCGACGGGCAATCGCCGGCGGTCGCGAAGCTGGCCGGTGAGCAGCCGCTGTCGATGGAAGCCGCGGCGAACAGTCGCGCCCAGATCGAAGCGCTATTGCCGGCTGGCTACAAACCCGTCTTTATGAATCCGCTGGTCTCGCTATACGCCGCCAGGGATATGAAACCGATGTGGGAAAACCGCGAGGCGGTGCAGGCGTTCCAGCAGCAGCTGGCGGAGATCGCCATCGCCGGTTTTCAGCCGCAGTTTACCACCTGGGTCAGTCTGCTGACCGATCCTGCCGTCACCGGCATGGCGCGCGATGTGGTGTTGTCTGATGCCATGATGGGCTATCTGCACTTTATCAGCGGCATCCCCACCCAGGGGACCCGCTGGTTATATAGCTCGACACCGTACAAGATGGCGACCCCGCCGCTGTCGGTGATTAACCAGTGGCAGCTGGCGCTGGATAATGGCTCCCTGCCGGCGTTTATCGCCGGCCTGGCGCCGCGTCATCCGCAGTATGAGGCCATGCACCAGTCGCTGCTGGCGCTGGTGGCTGATTCACGTCCATGGCCGCAGATGACCGGCAGCGGCTCGCTGCGCCCGGGAGAATGGAGCAATGATATCGGCGCGCTGCGCGAGATCCTCCAGCGTACTGGGATGCTGGAAAATTCCGCCAATATCGTTCTGCCCGGCGACGTGGTGAGTCCTTCGGCGAAGAAAAAGAGCAAGCCCGCGGCGCGCGGTGTGTACGATCGCCAGCTGGTGGAGGGCGTTAAGCGCTTTCAGGCCATGCAGGGGCTGGGGGCGGATGGGGTCATCGGCCAATCCACCCGTGACTGGCTCAATGTCTCATCGGCGCAGCGCGCTGGCGTGCTGGCGCTGAACATTCAGCGTCTACGTCTGCTGCCAGGCAAACTATCGACTGGTATCATGGTGAATATTCCCGCGTTTTCGCTGGTCTATTACCAGGACGGCAGTCAGGTGCTGGCCTCGCGGGTGATCGTCGGACGTCCGGACCGCAAGACGCCGATGATGAGCAGCGCGCTGAACAACGTAGTGGTCAATCCGCCGTGGAACGTACCGCCCACCCTGGCGCGCAAAGATATTCTGCCGAAGGTGCGTAATAATCCTGGCTATCTGGAGCAGCATGGCTACACCGTGATGCGCGGCTGGAACAGTAAAGAGACCATCGATCCTTACCGGGTTGACTGGTCAACCATCACCGAGAACAATTTACCGTTCCGTTTTCAGCAGGCGCCTGGGGCACGTAATTCACTGGGGCGTTACAAGTTTAATATGCCGAGTTCGGATGCTATCTATCTGCACGATACGCCGAATCATAATCTGTTTCAGAAGGATGTCCGTGCGCTCAGTTCCGGCTGCGTCAGGGTCAATAAAGCCTCGGAGCTGGCCAATATGCTGCTGCAGGACGCGGGCTGGAATGACACGCGCATTTCCGACGCCCTGAAGCAGGGGGATACGCGCTATGTCAATATTCGGCAAAATATACCGGTGAATTTATATTACTTAACGGCGTTTGTGGACGCTGATGGACGTACACAATATCGAACAGATATTTACAATTACGATATCACCGCGCGATCCAGCGCACAAATTCTGACGAAAGCGGAACAATTAATCAGGTAAATGAAGTAGTTCAATGGATTTTGTTGTCCTAGCACTGGGTAAAAAAGGGCGCTGCACCTCTGCAGCGCCCGATTTTCCTGGGGTGAGGCTGCCTTGACGTTGGCAATAATGCCCGGTAAGGTGCCTTTCGTGCGCCAGAAGTGCATATACATATCATTCCGCTCAATGCGTAGCGCGGTTAGCGCGAACGTTCTCCTTTGCCGGGCAACATCTCGGTCGTGGCGAGCGATAGCGAGCTGATCCTGGCATCGCGCAAAGCGGAAAAAGTATATAACGATTCATTGACTGTAGACCTGATTATCATGGACAAATTTGACGCTAATCGCCGCAGATTGCTGGCGTTGGGTGGCGCTGCGCTGGGTGCTGCCGCCATTCTCCCTGCGCCGGCATTTGCCACCCTCTCGACCCCCCGTCCGCGTATTTTGACGCTGAATAACCTGCATACCGGTGAATCGCTCAGGGCGGAGTTTTTCGATGGCAGAGGCTATATTCAGGATGAATTAGCAAGACTTAACCATTTTTTCCGTGACTATCGCGCGAATAAAATTAAGTCCATCGATCCAAATCTGTTCGATCATCTTTATCGGTTGCAGGGACTACTTGGCACCAACAAACCTGTCCAGCTTATCTCTGGCTATCGTTCCCTCGATACCAACGATGAGCTTCGCGCACGCAGCCGTGGTGTAGCGAAACACAGCTATCACACCAAGGGGCAGGCGATGGATTTCCATATTGAAGGTATTTCGTTAAGCAATATTCGCAAAGCGGCGTTATCTATGCGCGCAGGTGGTGTAGGATATTACCCACGTAGTAACTTTGTGCATATTGATACCGGTCCCGTAAGGCACTGGTAACGAAAGGAGCGTCATGAACTATCGTATTATTCCGGTTACCGCGTTCGCGCAGAACTGTTCTCTTATCTGGTGCGGGCAAACCCGGCTGGCGGCGCTGGTCGATCCTGGCGGCGATGCTGAACGTATCAAAGCGGTGGTGGCGGAGGCTGGCGTCACGCTGATGCAGATCCTGCTGACGCATGGCCACCTCGATCACGTTGGCGCCGCGGCTGAACTGGCGCAGCATTATGGCGTACCGGTTATTGGTCCGGAAAAAGAGGATGAGTTCTGGCTGGAAGGATTACCGGCGCAAAGCCGGATGTTCGGCCTGGAGGATTGCCAACCGCTGCGTCCGGATCGCTGGCTCAATGAAGGCGATGTGGTCAATGTGGGGAATGTGGCGCTGCAGGTGCTGCACTGCCCGGGCCATACGCCGGGCCATGTGGTCTTTTTTGATGACGCCTCCCGACTGCTGATCTCCGGAGACGTGATTTTCAAAGGCGGGGTGGGACGCAGCGATTTTCCGCGCGGCGACCATGGGCAGCTGATTGCGGCTATCAAGGAAAAGCTGTTGCCGCTGGGCGATGATGTGACCTTTATTCCCGGCCATGGTCCGCTGTCGACGCTGGGTGAGGAACGCCGTAATAACCCGTTTCTGCAGGATGAGATGCCGGTCTGGTAACAGACATGACGCGAACACATAAAAAAGGCCGCATTCGCGGCCTTTTTCTTTATACCGAATACTATCGCTTACAGTACGGCGACGATGGCTTCGCACAGCGGCGCCATATTGTCAGGCGTCATCCCGGCCACGTTGATACGTCCGGAAGCTACCGCATAGATGGCGAACTCTTCACGCAGGCGCAGCACCTGCTCTTTAGTCAGGCCGCTGAATGAGAACATGCCGTTCTGCTGGCTGATAAAGCTGAAGTCGCGGCTCGCGCCTTTCTCCTGCAGGGTATTGACGAACAGCAGACGCATACGCTGGATGCGCTGGCGCATATCGGTCAGTTCCTGCTCCCAGATTGCCCGTAGCGCATCGTTGCTCAGAATGGTGGCGACCACGGAGGCGCCATGCGCAGGCGGGTTCGAGTAGTTGGCGCGGATCACCGACTTCATCTGACTGAAGGCGCGGTCTACAGTCTCTTGATCCGCGGCGACCAGAGTGCAGGCGCCGACGCGCTCGTTGTACAGGCCAAAGTTTTTCGAGTAGGAGCTGGCGACCAGCAGCTCTTTATGTAGAGCAGCAAAAGCGCGTAGCCCTTCAGCATCTTCTTCCAGACCGCGGGCGAAGCCCTGGTAGGCGAAATCGAACAGCGGTAGCCAGCCTTTTTCCACCGACAGCTGCGCCAGCTGCTGCCACTGATCGAGTGTCGGATCGATACCGGTCGGGTTGTGGCAGCAGCCGTGGAACAGTACCACGTCGCCCGCCTGGGCTTCGTTCAGGCTGGCCAGCAGACCATCAAAGTCCAGCGCGTGGTTAGCCGCGTCGTAGTATGCGTATTCGCGCACTTCCAGCCCGGCAGAGGTGAATACGCTTTTATGGTTCGGCCAGCTCGGATTACTTACCCACACACGTTTCACGTCGGTGTTTTTGGCGAGGAAGTCTGCGGCGACACGCAGCGCACCGGTACCGCCCGGTGTCTGCGCGGTGCGGGCGCGTTTATCAGCGATAATCGCATTGCCTTTACCGAACAGCAGCTCCTGGGTGCAGCGACCAAATTCAGGAATACCATCGATGCCCAGATAGTTTTTAGTCGTTTCATTTTCCAGCAGATACTGCTCTGCTTTTTTGACGCTGGTCAGAACGGGCGTTTTACCGGTTTCATCCTTGTAAACACCAATTCCGAGGTTAATTTTTTCAGGGCGGTCATCGGCACGAAACAGATCGGCCAGACCTAAAATCGGGTCGGCTGGGGCGGCGGTAATGTTCTCAAACATGACGAGGTTCCATTGTGATTACTGAAGGGAAATCCGCTATCAGGTTAACGGGAGAATAACGAATTGCCAACCGTTTGCGACAAAAAGCGCGAAGGTTTTCGAAAGAGACGATCTTTGTCTCACGAATACAGAAAAGCAGGACCGAAGTCCTGCTTTGAAGGCATATCACGAAGGGGTGTACTGCAGATTAGAACTGGTAAACGATACCCACGGCCGCCTGGTCGTCAGTGGCGACACCAGCCGCTTTGGTGTAATCGTTGTCGTCCAGCTGGTTGAATTTATACGCAGCGTAGACGTTCATGTTCTTGTTAAAGTAGTACCAGGTACCCACTTCGATGTATTTAACCAGATCCGCATCGCCGCCGGAGAAGCCAGCACGCGACTGCAGGTCCTTGCCTTTGGTCTGTACGTAGCCGATGGACGGACGCAGGCCGAAGTCAAACTGATACTGTACAACTGCTTCAAAGTTCTGAGTTTTACCAGCGAAGTGGTTATCTTCTTCCGGAGTCATGTTGTAAGTCTGGGAGTACATGACGGCCGCATAGATGTTGTTAGCGTCATATTTTGCAGAGGTCGCCCAGGCTTCGGCTTTGTCGCCATTGCCGTCAGCTTTCTGATCGACGCTACGGTTAGAGCTGGAGTAGCCTGCAGACAGTGCGATACCGTTGTCGAACGCGTAGGTGGCTGCGGTGCTGAAGCCGTCGCCATTCTGCTTGCGAATCGCACGGTCATGGTCGTTTTTACCCTGGTACTGCAGCGCGAAGCTCAGACCGTCAACCAGACCGAAGAAGTCGGAGTTACGGTAGGTTGCGACGCCGTTGGTACGACCGGTCATGTAGTTGTCGGTATAGTTCCAGCCGTCACCGCCCATTCAACCAGCATATCGGTTGCCGCTTCGACGTCGTAGATCGCGCCGTAGTTACGGCCATAGTCGAATGAACCGTATTCGCCCGCTTTCAGGCCTGCGAACGCTAGACGGGTTTTTGTGGTCTGGGAACCTTCAACATTGGACGCGTCCATGTTGTATTCCCACTGGCCGTAGCCGATCAGCTGATCGTTGATCTGAGTTTCGCCTTTCAGGCCGATACGGGCATAGGTGGTATCGTCGCTGCTGGTGTCGCCATTGGTGGTCCAGACGTGCTCGCCGACCATTTTTCCATAGAAGTCCAGTTTGTTGCCGTTTTTGTTATAGATTTCTGCAGCGTTGGCTGCACCGGCTACCAGCAGGGCAGGGATCACCACTGCCAGAATATTGCGCTTCATCATTATTTATTACCCTCATTAATATTTTTTATATGAACACGTGCCACTGCCGTCAAAAAGTTCTGTCAATAAAAACTTACAGAACCATTGATGAGAGTTTGGTGTCTGAAGGCATCTTTCCATCCGCGACAACGTTTCGCTAGCCGGAAAATGCTACGAATATCTCATATGAGTAACAAAACGAAAAATCATGTAACTAAATGTGTATTTAACGGAACTTTGTGAACTTAATCAAAATTCCGTTCCACCGGATAAGGGCAAACGCCATTACTTATCTATCTATATGAATTATTTATGATTAATTTGGCTAAGCGGCAATTCGTTCATTTTGTGTATTGAATTCGTATTCTTTTTATTCAGTCTCTGTCTTTGCAAGATGTGCGGGTAAAGGTCAAAAAATGAGCAAATTTATCAGCGGTTTTGCTCAGTTATGAACATAAAGTGCGATCTACATCACCAGGATGCACCGAAACAGTGCGTAACATAATTGTGATTTCCAGGTCTTGATGTTTAAGGTTGTTGAATTTTACTAACAGTAATTGACATAAAAAAAGGCCAGCTTGCGCTGGCCTTTCAGATTGATGTCAGAAAAATTTAGAATGTCGCGTTGCGCGGCGTCCGCGGGAACGGAATAACATCGCGGACGTTCTGCACGCCGGTGACGTAAGCGATGAGGCGTTCGAAGCCCAGACCGAAGCCGGAATGCGGCACGGTGCCGTAGCGACGCAGGTCGCGATACCACCAGTAGTCTTCTTTGTTAAGCCCCATCTCTGCCATACGCGCGTCAAGCACGTCGAGACGCTCTTCACGCTGGGAACCGCCGATAATCTCGCCGATGCCCGGCGCCAGAACGTCCATTGCCGCGACGGTTTTACCGTCTTCGTTAAGGCGCATATAGAACGCTTTAATGTCTTTCGGGTAGTTTTTCACCACCACCGGCGCTTTGAAGTGCTCTTCGGCCAGGTAACGTTCGTGCTCAGAGGAGAGATCCACGCCCCAGTACACCGGGTTCTCGAACTGTTTGCCGCAGTTTTCCAGAATGGTGACGGCGTCGGTGTAATCCACCTGGGCAAAATCAGCGGTGATAAAGCGCTGCAGACGGTCGATAGCGTCTTTATCCACGCGCTCGGCGAAGAACTGCATGTCGTCCGCACGCTCTTCCAGTACCGCTTTGAAGACGTACTTGAGCATCGCTTCCGCCAGGCCGGCAACGTCGTTCAGGTTGGCGAAGGCCACTTCCGGCTCCAGCATCCAGAATTCCGCCAGGTGGCGGCTGGTGTTGGAGTTCTCGGCGCGGAAGGTCGGGCCGAAGGTATAAATCTTCGACAGCGCACAGGCGTAGGTCTCGCCGTTCAGCTGGCCGGAAACGGTCAGGAACGACTCTTTACCGAAGAAGTCTTTGTCGAAATCGACTTTGCCCTGATCGTTACGCGGCAGGTTTTCCAGATCCAGCGTCGACACGCGGAACATTTCGCCGGCGCCTTCGGTATCGGAGGCGGTGATCAGCGGGTGGAAACCCAGAAGAAGCCCTGTTCGTTGAAGAAGCGGTGCAGCGCCTGCGCCAGGGTGTGACGCACGCGGGCTACCGCGCCAATCAGGTTGGTGCGCGGACGCAGGTGCGCTACTTCACGCAGATACTCGATGCTGTGGCGCTTGGCCGCCATCGGGTAGGTGTCCGGGTCTTCCACCCAGCCGGTCACTTCCACGCTGGTCGCCTGGATCTCAAAGCTTTGACCCTGACCCTGAGAAGCCACGACTTTACCGGTGACAATCACCGAGCAGCCGGTGGTCAGACGCAGCACTTCCTGATTGTAATTGGGCAGAGAATTATTAATAACGGCCTGTACAGGATCAAAGCAGGAACCGTCATAGACGGCGAGGAAAGAAAAGCCAGCTTTAGAATCTCGGCGGGTACGCACCCATCCGCGGACCGTGACTTCGCTGTCAACGGCAACGCGGCCCTGGAGTACGTCGGCTACAGGCACAACGCTCATAATAATCTCTCTATGTAGTCCAATAAAAAAGTCTCTTCCCCCAACAGCGGGGGGATATCTATGTTACCTGTCATCTTCCATCAGACAAGTAGATTTCGCACAGGGAAGGGTGGATTTCGGAAATAAATACACCTCCGGGGCGTTCTTTGGCTCCCCATTTCGACTTTTACACGACTTACTCGATAATGACCGTCATTTCCTGCTTCGCATTTTGCATCGACACGATGGTCCGGAAAGACTTGATATTTCCCGAGGCAAAAAAAGAGTTCACGGGTTAGCGCTTCGTATTCCGCCATATCACGGACGTTGATCACGAGCAGAAAATCGAAGTCGCCAGTGACATAGTAGACCTGCTGCACTTGCGGACAGGTTACGAAACGCTGTTTATCCTCCTCAAGCAGATCGAGACGTTCATTCTCAATGGTCACCTGCACCATAATGGTGATTGGTCTTCCCACTTTACTGGCGTCCACTAAGCTAACACTGCCTTTAATCACCCCTGCATCCTCCAGTGCAGCGATACGCCGATTGACTGCCGAAGGAGACAGGCTGATCCGATCGGCGATCTCCCGTTGCGACAAGCGATTATTACGCTGCAAGAGCGTAAGAATTTTTTTATCCCATGCGTCAAGTTTCATCATATATCTCGTCCTGCAAGCCTGTGATCAACCTCACTAATGCAACGTTGTTGCGTGTGAATGATAAAACAGAGTGAAAATTGCGGCGCGATGGGCAACTTTGCGCCAATTAACCGCCGGGCGCAGTGTACCATCACAGGCAGTGGGAAAGCGGTATATCGCGACAAAAAGCCTCTCACATTCTGACTTAACCAATTTAAAGCGACCGTCCTGTCTCAGGCCGCACGGATCCGTGCACCCGTCGTTTAGGCGGAATGGTCGCAAATAACGTTATCGTCGCAGGACGATATGAAAATAGAGGTGCCTGAATAGTGGACACAATTAAATTTCAACTTAACGCCCGGCGGCAGCCCTATGGCCAGGGAGCAGACTTGAGTCTGCTGAATGAAAGCGTGGGGAACGAAGTGCTGGCATTCCATCAAAAATTTCCTGATTACCGGGTCACGCCGCTGCGTAAGCTGGAATTTTTAAGCCAGCGGCTGGGGCTGGGATCGATCCATATAAAAGATGAAGCGCAGCGATTCGGTTTGAATGCGTTTAAAGGATTAGGCGGATCTTATGCGATGGGGAAATATCTCGCCGCTCTGCTTGAGCGAGATATTAATACGTTGAGCTTTGCCGAGCTTAATTCACCAGTGATTAAGGCGCGTATCAAGGACATCGTATTTGTGACTGCTACCGACGGTAACCACGGACGTGGCGTGGCGTGGGCGGCTGAGCAGCTTGGGCTGCGTGCGGTGGTGTATATGCCAAAAGGCTCGTCGCCGGTACGCGCGCAGAATATTCGCCGGCATGGCGCCGAATGCACGATTACTGAACTGAACTACGACGACACAGTTCGGCTGGCGGCCAAAACCGCGCGCGAGCAGGGATGGGTTCTACTCCAGGATACCGCCTGGCAGGGCTACGAGCAGATCCCCACATGGATCATGCAAGGCTATATGACCCTCGCTGTTGAAATCTGGCAGCAGCTGGCAGAAAGCGGAGCGCCGATGCCGACGCATCTGTTTTTACAAGCCGGGGTCGGGTCGTTTGCCGGTAGCATCATGGGATATTTCATCGAAAAGATGCAGCAGCAGGCTCCCACCATCATCATCGTTGAGCCGCACAAGGCGAACTGCCTGTATCGCTCGGCAACCATTAATGACGGACTGCCGCACAGCGTCGGCGGGGATATGTCAACTCTGATGGCCGGGCTTGCCTGTGGTGAACCTAACATCACCAGCTGGCCAATGCTCCGCGACCATGCCACCTGTTTTATTTCCGCCGACGATTGTCTGGCGGCCAACGGCATGCGCCTGTTGGCCGCTCCGCGTCCAGGTACTGACGAACCTTTTGTCTCCGGGGAATCCGGCGCTATTGGCACAGGAGTGCTTTATGCGCTGATGACTCAACCGGCGTATCGCGAGCTTGCCGAATCGCTGCGCCTGAATGCCGATGCACAGGTTCTGTTAATCAGCACGGAAGGAGATACATCACCCGATGTCTATGAAGACATCGTCTGGTTTGGCCGTAATGGTTGAGCGCTATCGACAATAACAAGGGGGCCATCTTACCTACCCTACAAGCCCTCGGTATGACAAGCGTTCTGACTCATAACGAAAACATACGCGCTTTCGCGTCATGCATAGAGAGAACCTGACCGATGAATACTGAAAATATAATTATCAATAAAGGATATTCCGATCCCGCAAAGTGGCATAGCGAAGATACCGTTTGGGTCCTTGGCCTGTTCGGTACCGCCATTGGCGCCGGGGTGCTGTTTCTGCCGATTAATGCCGGAATTGGCGGCTTCTGGCCGCTGCTGATTGTTTTTGTCCTCGCTTTTCCTATTACTTATCTGGCTCACCGCGGTCTGGCGAGATTCATTTACTCTTCCAATACGCCGGAAAGCAGTATTACCGATGTTATTGGCGAGCATTTTGGCGCGCTGGCGGGAAAAGTATTTACCGTCATCTATTTCTTCGCCGTCTATACCATTCTGATTATGTATGCGGTGGCTATCACCAACACCGCGCAGAGCTTTATCACCCACCAGTTGGCGATGGCCGAGCCTCCCCGGTCGCTGGTGGCCATCGTTCTGATCCTCGGGCTGATGTTTATCGTCCGTTTCGGACAGCGTTTGATAATGCGGGTGATGAGCACCCTGGTTTATCCCTTCATCATCTCGCTTATTTTTATGGCACTTTTTCTGATTCCGCACTGGAACGGCGCAATTTTGCAAACCGTAAGCTTCAGCGCCACGGGCGATGGGCAGGGGATCATGTTATCCCTGTGGATGACCTTCCCGGTACTGGTGATGTCGTTTAACCACTATCCCATCATTTCGCCGATGGTGGTGCGCCAGAAGCAGCGTTACGGTCTGGCGCTCGCTGAGGGTAAATGTGCGCAGATCCAGCGCTACGGTATCCTGCTCATGACGGTGGTGGTGCTGTTTTTTGTTCTCAGCTGCGTGTTAAGCCTGTCGCCGCAGCAACTGGCGGAAGCCAAAGCCCAGAATCTGTCGATTTTGTCCTATCTGGCCAATCAGTACGATACACCGATTATTGCCTGGCTATCGCCGATTATCGCCTTTGTCGCTATTACTAAATCATTTCTTGGCCACTACATCGGCGCCTATGAATCGCTGCGCGACCTGATTCTGGAGGCCGCCGCCGCACGCGGGAAAAAACCTGGTATTCGCCTCGTCGACGCGGTCATCCTGGTGTTTATGGTGCTTACCTGCTGGTTCGCCGCGTACAAGAACCCCAGTATCCTCGGTATTATCGAATGCATCAGCGGTCCCACCGGGGCGGCAATTCTGCTGCTGTTGCCTATGTACGCCATTCATAAATTACCGGTGCTTGCCCCCTGGCGCGGTAAAGCGAGCAACGTTTTCGTCACCCTGATCGGTCTTATCACCGTATCTGCCATTTTTTACGGCATGTTCCAATAACCACCATTATTAGCGAGATGTTATATGAGTCATTATCTGCAGATTAACGGCCAACGGCTTATCGATTCCCTGTATGCACTTGGCGAACATGGTGCGCTGCCAGGCGGCGGCGTATGCCGCCTGGCAGCGACTGCCGAAGATAAAGCCGGCAGGGACTTTGTTGTAGCCCGCATGAAGGCGCTGGGCCTGAGCGTGTCAATTGATGCTATCGGCAATGTCACCGGCGTTTATCACGGCGAGGAGACGTTGCCGATGGTGATGATGGGGTCACATATCGATACCGTCGCCACAGGTGGGTTATACGATGGCAACTACGGCGTTATGGCCGGCCTTGAGGTGATTGCCACCCTCCAGGATGCCGGGATCCGCACCCGACGACCGTTGGCGGTAACCTTCTTTACTAACGAGGAGGGGGTGCGATTTCAGCCCGATATGATGGGCAGCGTGGTGTTTGCCGGCGAGTATCCGTTGGCGCAGGCGCTCGCGGCAAAAGATCTCGACGGTATCACGCTCGATGAAGCGCTGCGTAACATTGGTTATAAAGGCGAACGTCAGCCGGGAGATATGGCGGTAGATAGCTACGTTGAGCTGCATATCGAACAGGGACCAATTCTTGATAAAGAGCAGATTGATATTGGCGTGGTTACCGGCGTACAGGGTATTTCGTGGCAGGAATTTACCCTGAGAGGCGTATCGAATCATGCGGGTACAACCCCAATGTCCATGAGACGTGATGCCGGGCTGGCGGCTGCGAAAATCGCTGTTTTTGCCCGTGAGCTGGCGCTAAGCCTTGGTGGCGATCAAGTAGCTACCGTTGGACATTTCAGCGTGAAGCCTAATCTAATCAACGTCATTCCCAACCATGTCGTCATGTCAGTGGATCTCCGCAATACCGATAATGCGATCTTATGTCTGGCGGAGCAGCAATTAGCCGAATTTGTCGCGAAAACGTCGCAGGAAGAGGGCGTGGAGATAACCAGCCGCTCACTGGTGCGCTTTAATCCGGTCATCTTTGCCGATGAGATCGTCAATGCGGTGGAAGCCGAGGCGGAGCGTCAGGGGCTCAGTTACCGACGTTTGCCAAGCGGCGCCGGACACGATGCACAATTTATGGCGTCGGTATGTCCCGCCGGGATGATTTTTGTCCCCTGCGTCGATGGCATTAGCCATAACGTCAAAGAACATAGCGCAGCCAAAGATCTGATTGCTGGCGCCAATATGCTGCTGCAGGTGGTTTTACAGCGCGCCCAGCGTATGGACTAATGTTTACAGGAGCAGAGAATGAATCAGCAACAGCTAAAGCAGCAGCTTATCGCCTGGCGTCACTATTTGCATGCCCATCCGGAAAGCGCCTTCGAGGAGCAGAATACTTCACGGTTTATTGCCGAAAAGCTCGAAGCTATGGGCATTGAGGTGCACCGCGATATTGGCAAAACCGGGGTGGTGGGGAGATTGAAATGCGGCGACGGGAAGGGCGTTATCGCTATTCGTGCCGATATCGATGCCATTCAATTGACCGAACAGGGAGACTGGTCTTACCGCTCCATGACCGCCGAGCGGATGCACGGCTGCGGACATGATGGTCATACCTGCATTGCGCTGGGCGCGGCGCAGTTGCTATTGCAGCGGCAGAATTTTAACGGCACGGTCTGCTTTGTTTTTCAGCCTGCTGAGGAACCTGGCTATGGCGCCAGAGCGATGATGGACGATGGCGTTATTGAACGCTTTGGCATAGAGGAAATCTACGGTCTGCATAATATGCCGGGTATGAAAGCCGGGACTATCGCCACGCGAGTCGGTGGCATTATGGCCAGTGAAGATAACTTTATTATTCGTATTAAAGGGCAGGGAGCGCATGCGGCGCGGCCGCATATGGCGAAAGATCCGCTGGTCATTGCGGCGGAAATCATCCTGGCTTTGCAGACAATTGTTTCGCGAAATGTTGATCCGAACGTGCCAGCGGTCATTTCCTGTACTGAACTGCACACCGATGGCATCCGCAATGCGATTCCGACGCACGTCGAAATCAAAGGGGATACGCGCAGCTTTGCACCGGAGGTACAGATGCTGCTCGAAGAACGAATGCGTACCATTAGCGAAGCGATTTGCGCGATGCACGGTGCGACGTGCCAGTTCAGCTATACCCATGAATTTGCGCCAACGGTGAACTGGCAGCAATGCGTTGATGTAGCGGTCACCGCTGCGATTAACGTGGTAGGGGCTGAGAAGGTGAACGGCAACGTCGCACAGATGATGATTTCGGAAGATTTTGGCGCTTTTCTGCAAAAAATCCCCGGCTGTTTCATCTTTTTAGGCAACGGCGATAGTTCAGATGCTCAGGGCAATACACCGTTGCATAATGCCTGCTACGACTTTAATGATGAGATATTGCTAACTGGCGCGGAGTATTTTGCCGAGGTCGTCAGAGCCCGTTTGCCGCAGGAGTGATATTGATTGGCCCGATAGCAGAATGCCGTCGGGCCAAGTTTTTTAGCTTGCCTTTTTAATCGGCGGCAGGTCGAACGCTTCGCGCAGGGCGCGGACGAAGGCCTTATCGTGGCAGATAGTTTTCCCCGGGCTGTCGGAGAGTTTCGCCACCGGCTTGCCGTTACATTCCACCAGCTTAATCACGATATTGAGCGGTTTAACCTGCGGCAGATCGCAGGTTAAACGGGTGCCGATCCCAAAGCTGAGCTTCACCCGCGAGGCGAAGTGGCGATACAGATCGACGGCTTTCGCCAGGTCGAGATTGTCGGAGAAGACCAGCACTTTGCTCAGCGGATCGATACCCAGCTTCTGATAATGGGCGATAGCTTTTTCTCCCCATTCCACCGGGTCGCCGGAATCGTGGCGCAACCCCTGATAGCGGGTGGCGAATTCCGGACCGAAATCGCGCAGGAACGCATCCATAGTGATGCAGTCGGTCAGCGCGATGCCCAGCTGGTCGGGATACTCTTCCAGCCAGGCGGCAAGGGCCGCCCGCTGGCTGCTGGCAAGGCTGGGGCTGATCTGCTGGTGGGCCTGGAACCACTCATGGGCCTGGGTACCCATCGGGGTTAAATTCAGACGGCGCGCCAGATCGTAATTGCTGGTGCCGACAAACCATGGTTCCTGCTGCAGACGCCGCACAATACCTTCCTGCACCTCGCGTGAGAAACGACGGCGGGTGCCGAAGTCCATCAGACGGAAGGCGCTCATGTCGAGGTCAGCGGTCATGGTGGCGAAGTCGCCTAGCTTATGTTCCAGCGTGTTGAGCGCCTGATCGACGCCCATCTCTGGTGAACGATAGCGATGGACCAACTCGCTTATCACCGCCAGCAGCGGGACTTCCCACATGATGGCTTCCCGCCATGGGCCGGTAAGGCGAATGTTCAGCTTACCATTGTCATTGCTGACCGTGACCTGGCTCGGGTCATAGCGAAAATCGCGCAGCCAGTTGAGGTAATCCTGGCGAAAAAAGGGAAGGGTGGACAGCCAGCGATATTCATCATCCCGCAGCCTCAGGTCGCGCATGGACTCCACCTGCTCGCGGATCGCGTCGGCATAGATGCCGAGCAGGTCGTCTCCGCGGCAGCGAAACTCCGCCGCCACATGCACATCGCCGTAGCGGTGGAAGACAGCCTGCTGCATGTGCAGCTTATAGGCATCCGTATCAAGCAGCGAGTGCAGTACAGGAGAAGTGAATTGTGTCATGGTGCGCAGTAGCATCCTCTCACTGGAGCGTTCCATCGAAACCAACGCGGAAAATGGAGGCGGAGTATACCTTTATTACCCGACTCTGTCCCGCGATGGCGAGCAATGGTGACGCTGACGGTCATTTGCGAGGCCTAGTTTAATATATTGAACATGGATCACACCACAAGCTTTGCGTCGGGTCGAGGGCATTTCGTGCCGCGAGTGTTAACAAAATGTAGCGATTTCCGTGTTTCACGTTGAAAAGATGAAGATTCTGCATAGCGCGATTGACACAACAGGAATAGACTGGGACGACACTTTACCGAAGATGCTAAAGGTTTTTTATGACACAACAGCCCCAAGCCAAATACCGCCACGACTATCGTGCGCCGGAGTATCTGATTAGCGATATCGATTTGACCTTTGACCTGGATGCCGCAAAAACCGTTGTTACGGCCGAGAGCAAGGTCTCCCGCCACGCGGCTGCGTCTGATGTGCCATTGCGCCTGGACGGCGAAGATCTGACCCTGATCGCTCTGCAGGTGAACGGCCAGCCGTGGAGTGACTATAAAGAAGAAAACAATCAGCTGGTGATCGGCGGCCTGCCGGAGCATTTCACCCTGACCATCGTCAATGAGATCAGCCCGGCGGCGAACACCGCGCTGGAAGGCCTGTATCAGTCAGGCGAAGCGCTGTGCACCCAGTGCGAAGCGGAAGGTTTCCGCCATATCACCTGGTATCTGGACCGTCCGGATGTGCTGGCGCGCTTTACCACCAAAATTATCGCCGATAAAGCGAAATACCCGTTCCTGCTTTCCAACGGCAACCGTATGGCGGAAGGGGAGCTGGAGAACGGTCGTCACTGGGTACAGTGGCAGGATCCGTTCCCGAAGCCGTGCTATCTGTTTGCGCTGGTGGCCGGTGATTTTGACGTCCTGCGCGATTCATTCCGCACCCGCTCTGGCCGCGAAGTGGCGCTGGAGCTGTACGTCGATCGCGGCAACCTCGATCGCGCGCCCTGGGCGATGACCTCGCTGAAAAACTCTATGAAGTGGGATGAGGAGCGCTTTGGCCTCGAGTACGACCTCGATATCTATATGATTGTCGCCGTCGACTTCTTTAATATGGGTGCCATGGAGAACAAAGGACTCAACGTCTTTAACTCCAAATATGTTCTGGCTCGTACCGATACCGCCACCGATAAAGACTACCTCGATATTGAGCGCGTGATTGGTCATGAATATTTCCATAACTGGACCGGCAACCGCGTCACCTGTCGTGACTGGTTCCAGCTCAGCCTGAAAGAGGGGCTGACCGTGTTCCGCGATCAGGAGTTCAGTTCCGACCTCGGCTCACGGGCGGTGAACCGCATCAACAACGTGCGCACCATGCGCGGGCTGCAGTTTGCCGAAGACGCCAGCCCGATGGCGCACCCGATCCGTCCGGATATGGTTATCGAGATGAACAACTTCTACACCCTGACGGTCTATGAAAAGGGTGCCGAAGTGATCCGCATGTTGCACACCCTGCTGGGTGAAGAAAACTTCCAGAAAGGGATGCAGCTGTACTTTGAACGCCATGACGGCAGCGCCGCCACCTGCGACGATTTCGTGCAGGCGATGGAAGATGCCTCTAACGTCGACCTGTCGCACTTCCGCCTCTGGTACAGCCAGTCCGGTACGCCAATCGTCACCGTGCATGACGACTATAATCCGGAGACCGAGCAGTATACGTTGACCATCAGCCAGCGTACGCCGCCGACCGCCGAGCAGGCCGAGAAGCAGCCGCTGCATATCCCGTTTGCCATTGAGCTGTACGATAACGAGGGCAAGGTGATCCCCCTGCAGAAGGGCGGTCACCCGGTACACCCGGTGCTTAATGTGACCCAGGCCGAGCAGACTTTCGTCTTCGATAACGTTTATTTCCAGCCGGTGCCGGCGCTGCTGTGCGAATTTTCAGCGCCTGTGAAACTGGAATACAAGTGGAGCGATCAGCAGCTGACCTTCCTGATGCGTCACGCGCGGAATGATTTCTCGCGCTGGGATGCGGCGCAGAGCCTGCTGGCGACTTACATCAAGCTGAACGTCAACCGCCATCAGCAGGGGCAGCCGCTGTCGCTGCCGGTGCACGTAGCGGATGCCTTCCGCGCCATCCTGCTGGATGAGAAGATTGATCCGGCGCTGGCCGCTGAGATCTTAACCCTGCCGTCAGCCAACGAAATCGCCGAGATGTTCGCGATTATCGATCCGATCGCCATCGCCGCCGTGCGCGAAGCGCTCACCCGCACCCTGGCGAACGAACTGGCGGACGAATTCCTCGCGGTTTATAACGCCAATAAGCTCGACAGCTATCGGGTGGAGCACGCCGATATTGGTAAGCGCGCTCTGCGCAATACCTGCCTGCGCTATCTGGCGTTTGCGGAACCGACGCTGGGCGATAAGCTGGTGGCGACGCAGTATCACCAGGCAGATAACATGACCGACGCGCTGGCCGCCCTGTCAGCGGCGGTTGCCGCTGAGTTGCCGTGCCGCGATGCGCTGATGCAGGAGTACGATGACAAATGGCATCAGGACGGTCTGGTGATGGATAAGTGGTTTATCCTGCAGTCCACCAGCCCGGCAGCCAACGTGGTGGAAACCGTGCGCGGTCTGCTGAACCACCGTTCGTTCAGCATGAGCAACCCGAACCGTGTGCGCTCGTTAATCGGCGCTTTCGCCAGCAGCAACCCGGCGGCGTTCCATGCTGAAGATGGCAGCGGCTATCAGTTCCTGGTGGAGATGCTGACCGAGCTTAACCAGCGTAACCCGCAGGTGGCGTCGCGCCTGATTGAGCCGTTGATTCGTCTGAAGCGTTATGATGAGAAGCGACAGGCGCTGATGCGCGCCGCGCTGGAGCAGCTGAAGGGGCTGGAGAATCTCTCTGGCGACCTGTTCGAGAAAATCAGTAAGGCGCTGGCGTAACGGTGGCATAACCCCGGGCTGCGGCGCGCCTTGCGCCCTGTCCGGGTTACCCGTTAGCGTGGTGATGTTGTCGGGCGGCGCGATGCTTACCCGACCTGGAATACACGGCTGATTTGGCGTTGGTAGCCCGGCTGTGCAACCCGCGAGCCGGGGACATGTCGGATGACGATATGCCCCCGTTCAGATAGCGGACAGTTACGCCGGTCAGCCATGACTAAACAAACGCGGCGCACGCTCGCTGTCGCCGCGTTTCATCACCCGATCCAGTACTTCAGCCTCCAGCTCGGCCAGCTTCGCCGAACCGGTGCGCCGCGGTCGCGGGATATCCACGCTTAAATCGAGGCCAATCTTCTTCTCTTCAATTAACAGCACCCGATCGGCCATGGCCACCGCTTCACTGACGTCGTGCGTGACCAGCAGGACCGTAAAGCCATGCTCCTGCCACAGGGAGACGATCAGCTCCTGCATCTCCAGACGGGTGAGGGCATCCAGCGCCCCCAGCGGTTCGTCCAGCAGCAGCAGGCGCGGGCGATGGATCAGCGCGCGGGCCAGCGCAACGCGCTGCTTCTGCCCACCCGACAGCGCGGCCGGCCACTCCTGTGCGCGGCTTTCAAGTCCGACGCTGGCCAACGCCTGCAGGGCGGCGTCGCGCCAGGCGCCTTTTAGCCCCAGCCCCACGTTATCAATCACTGTTTTCCACGGCAGCAGGCGCGCATCCTGAAACATCATCCGGGTGTCGTCCTGGATCGCCGCCAGGGGCGTCGCGCCAGCCAGCAGTTCGCCGGCGTTTGGTTTTTCCAGACCTGCCAGCAGGCGCAGCAGGGTACTTTTGCCGCCGCCGCTGCGGCCCACCACCGCCACAAACTGGCCGCTGGGAATATGCAGATCCAGCTCGTTAAGAATGGTGTTGTCGCCATAGCGTTTCGTCACCCCGTTCAGCAGCAGCGGGATACCTGGGTTGAGACGGGCAGTGTTCATGCGTTAGCCTCCTGAAGATGATACGCCGGATTCCAGCGCAGCCAGAGCCGTTCCAGCAGCTGGGCGCAGACGTCGGCCAGTTTGCCAAGGATGGCGTAAAGGATGATCGCCACTACCACCACGTCGGTTTGCAGAAATTCACGCGCGTTCATCGCCAGATAACCGATGCCGGCATTCGCCGAGATAGTTTCGGCGACAATAAGCGTCAGCCACATCAGACCAAGGGCAAAACGCACGCCGACTATAACTGAGGGCAGGGCGCCGGGTAATATCACGTGACGGAACAGGGCGAAGCCGGATAAGCCATAGCTGCGCGCCATCTCAACCAGCCCACGGTCAATATTGCGGATCCCGTGCCAGGTGTTGATATAGATCGGGAACAGGGTGCCCAGCGAGACAAGGAAGATCTTGGCGGTCTCATCGATGCCGAACCACAAGATCACCAGCGGGATCAGCGCCAGATGCGGGACATTGCGCAGCATCTGGATCGAGGTATCCAGCAGACGCTCGCCCCAGCGAGACAGGCCGCTGATCAGGCCGAGTATTAGCCCGATCGAGCCGCCGATGGCGAAGCCGACCAGCGCCCGCCACGAGCTGATGGCCAGATGCTGCCACAGCTCACCGCTGGCCGAGAGGGTCCAGAACGCTTTCAATACCCCCTCCGGCGAGGGCAGCACCCGCGTCGACAGCCAGCCGACGGACGAGGCCAGCTGCCAGACAATGACCGTCCCTACCGGCAGCAGCCAGGGGGCGAGGCGTAACAACAGGGGATGGGTTGATTTTGCCATCACGGTCTCCTCAGCTTTGCGCTACTTTACGCGGAATAAACTCGTTGGCGACCGCTTCCCCCTGCAGACGCAGGTTTTGCGGCTGCGGGATGGACGGCACCGCGACGTCAAGCAGGGGGAACAGCAGCTCTCCGACCCGGTACGCCTCTTCCAGATGCGGATAGCCGGAAAAGATAAAGCTATCGATACCCAGCGCGGCGTATTCATTGATCCTTTCGGCAACGGTGGCGGCATCGCCCACCAGCGCGGTCCCGGCGCCGCCGCGCGCTAAACCCACGCCAGCCCACAGGTTGGGGCTGATTTCCAGCTTATCGCGTCGCCCGTTGTGCAGGGCCGCCATCCTTTGCTGTCCAACGGAGTCGGTTCTGGCGAAAGCCGCCTGGGCGCGGGCGATCGTCTCGTCGTCAAGATGGGAGATAAGGCTGTCCGCCGCCTGCCACGCTTCCTCGTTGGTTTCCCTGACGATCACGTGCAGACGGATGCCAAAACGCACCTGGCGACCATGCCGGGCGGCTTTCTCTCGCACCTGAGCTATTTTCTCTGCCACCTGGGCCGGCGGTTCTCCCCAGGTAAGATAAAGATCGACCTGCTCAGCGGCCAGCTCCTGCGCCACCTCAGACGAGCCGCCGAAATAGAGCGGTGGACGTGGCTGCTGCAGTGGCGGAAACAGCAGTTTGGCGTCGCGAACGCGCTGATGCTTGCCGTTAAAGGTGACGGTTTCTCCCTCCATCAGCTTACGCCAGATGTGGGTAAATTCAGCCGAGGCCTCATAGCGCTCGGTGTGGTCGAGGAAGACGCCGTCGCCTGCCAGTTCGGCAGGATCGCTGCCGGTGACCAGATTGAACAGCGCCCGGCCGTTTGACAGCCGGTCCAGGGTCGCCGCCTGACGCGCGGCCACCGTCGGCGATACCACGCTTGGCCTGAGGGCGACAAGGAACTTCAGCCGCTGCGTCACCGGGATCATTGAGGCCGCGACCAGCCACGCATCCTCACAAGAGCGTCCGGTCGGGATCAGCACGCCGGTGAAGCCCAGCCGATCCGCCGTCTGCGCGATTTGCTGCAGATAGCCATAATCGACCGGACGGGCACCCTCTTCGGTACCCAGATAACGACCATCACCATGGGTCGGTAAAAACCAGAACATATTCAGACTCATGATTTCGCTCCTTGTGTGGCGGTGGGCTGCCAGATGCGGGCCCGGATATCAACTTTTTTGGCACCAGCTTGTTCTCGTAGAACAGGTCTGCCGTCTGCTGCTGGCGAGCGGCGGTTTCGGCGCTCACCGGGGTAACCGCGGTGGGGGGACGATGGTCCAGATAGCTGTCGATCACCGCCTCCGGTAAGCCCATCGTTTTCGCCAGCAGCGTAATACTTTGCGCGCGTTGGCTGTGGGTCAGGGCATCGGCCTGAGTAAAGGTGTCGAGTACGCCTTCAATGAAAGCGCCATTGCGTTCAGCGTAGGGCCGGGAAGCAAGATAGAAGGATCCCGTCTGTTTCAGATCTGTTCCGTCAGTGAGTACCCGGACGCCGCCCTGCAGCAGCGCGGCGGAGTAGTACGGATCCCAGATGGCCCATGCGTCGACATTGCCCTGCTGGAAGGCGGCGCGCGCATCGGCGGGAGCAAGGTAAACCGGCTGAATATCGCTAAATTTCAGACCTGCGAGCTGCAGGGCGCGCAGCAGCAGATTGTGGGAGCTGGAGCCTTTCTGGAAAGCGACCTTTTTCCCTTTTAACTCAGCAACGTTATGAATCGGGCTGCCCTGCGCCACCAGGATCACCTCCGCCTTGGGCTTGGGCGGCTCCGCGCCGATATAGACCAAATCGGCGCCTGCCGCCTGGGCAAAGATAGGCGGAATATCGCCGGTACTGCCGATATCAATGCTGCCGACGTTCAGCGCCTCCAGCATCTGCGGACCGGCCGGGAACTCAATCCACGAGATATGGGTTTGCGGATAGCGCTGCTCCAGCAGCTGATGGCTCTTCGCCAGCACCATGCTGACACTGCCTTTTTGGTAGCCGATGCGCAGAGCGTCAGGTGCCGCCGGGGCGGCGTGACCCAGCGAAGAGAATAGCAGCAGTCCGCCCAGAGTCAGGGCGCGGAGAGGATTAAGCATGCTCCACCCCACGCAGAGATGTTAACGACGGCGCACGGCTGCTGGGGCGATGCAGCGCCTGCCAGAAGGTCTCCAGGGCGTCATCAAGGCGCCGCTGCAGATTCGCGGTAAACTGCGGCTTATGCTGGTAATCGGTCACCTGGCTGTCATCAGCGAAGACGCCATGGAGGATCTCCTGGGCCTTGAGGGCATTCAGCACTGGCTTCAGCGCGTAGTCCACCGCCAGCATGTGAGCGATGGTGCCGCCGGTGGCCAGCGGCAGCACAATTTTGCCCTCCAGCGCTCGCTCAGGCAGCAGGTCGAGCAGCGTTTTCAGCGCGCCGGAGAACGAGGCTTTATACACCGGCGTGGCGATGATCAGGCCATCAGCCCCGGCCAGCTGTTCATTGAGCGTCTGCAGCGCCGGGTTGTCAAAACGAGCGTACAGGAGGTCTTCCGGGGCAAAGTTCTGCAGATGCCAGTGGCAGACTTCGATATCGGCGGCGGTGAGCGTCTCTCTGGCGTATTCCAGCAAGGCGCTGGAACGGGAAGGGTAACGCGGGCTGCCCGCAAGCGTAATGACGCGCATCTCTCTCTCCTTATAACTAAATGTTTGCATTTATCTATAATTGATAACATTTATAGTGAGTGTGACAGAGGGCCATTATTTCCCTAAATGATTTATCCGCGGTTAGATAGCCGAAAAGCGCATAATGGCGCGCGGGGTAGGTAATCGTTTGCGCTGATGGGGGATTTTTTGTCGCAGGTCAATTCCCTTTCCGCAACAGATCGCACATAATACGCCCCCGGTTTGCACACCGGGAATCCAGGAGAGTTCATGTACTACCCCTTCGTTCGTAAAGCCCTTTTTCAGCTCGATCCTGAGCGCGCTCATGAAGTTACCTTTCAACAATTACGCCGTGTCACCGGGACGCCGCTGGAAATGCTGGTTCGCCAGAAGGTACCGGCCAGGCCTGTCACCTGCATGGGGCTAACCTTTAAAAACCCGCTGGGTCTGGCGGCCGGGCTGGATAAAAATGGGGAATGCATTGACGCGCTGGGCGCGATGGGGTTTGGTTCGATTGAGATCGGCACCGTGACGCCGCGTCCGCAGCCGGGCAACGATAAGCCAAGGATCTTCCGTCTGGTTGATGCCGAGGGATTGATCAACCGCATGGGCTTTAATAACCATGGCGTCGATAACCTGGTTGAGAATGTGAAAAAGGCGCATTTTGACGGCGTGCTGGGTATCAATATCGGCAAAAATAAAGATACGCCGGTTGAGCACGGGAAAGATGATTACCTGATTTGTATGGAAAAAGTCTATCCGTACGCCGGGTATATCGCCATTAATATCTCCTCGCCGAATACCCCAGGGCTGCGCACGCTGCAATACGGCGAAGCGCTGGATGATTTACTCTCCGGTATTAAAAATAAGCAGCTCGAGCTGCAGCAGAAGCATCAAAAATATGTCCCGGTCGCCGTAAAGATCGCGCCGGATCTTTTGCCTGAGGAATTGATCCAGGTTGCCGATAGCCTCGTGCGTCATAATATTGATGGCGTGATTGCAACCAATACCACCCTCGATCGTTCCCTGGTTCAGGGAATGAAACATTGCGATGAGACCGGCGGGCTTAGCGGTCGTCCATTACAATTAAAAAGCACTGAAATTATCCGTATGCTCTCCGCTGAGCTGAATGGCCGTTTGCCTATCATCGGCGTGGGCGGCATTGATTCGGTGATTGCCGCGCGGGAAAAGATTGCCGCCGGGGCATCGCTGGTGCAGATCTATTCTGGATTTATTTTTAAAGGTCCGCCGCTGATTAAAGAAATTGTTACCCACATCTAATCTTTTCCTCCTCTGAATCCCACCCAGGGCTTTATTTCCGGCCCTGGTTGTTTTATATTCCCTCACTGTTGCTTATTTAAACATTTTAGACTTTTCTTAATTTTAGAAAATATTCTGCGGTAAGTCGCAACAACTTTGCAGAGGCGTATGAAAGGGGACAGGGGGAAAAATGCGGATTAAACCTGACGATAACTGGCGTTGGTATTACGATGAAGAGCACGACCGCATGATGCTCGATCTGGCCAATGGCATGTTATTTCGCTCGCGCTTCGCCCGGCGCATGCTGACTCCGGATGCCTTTGCCCCTTCTGGATTTTGCGTTGATGACGCCGCGCTCTATTTCTCTTTTGAAGAAAAATGTCGCGATCTCGAGCTATCGAAAGAGCAGCGGGCGGAATTAGTCCTTAACGCGCTCACCGCCATCCGTTTTCTCAAACCGCAGATGCCGAAAAGCTGGCACTTTATCGCCCATACCCATCACTGGCAGCCGAGCGGCGGCGACGCCGCCTGCGTTTGGCTGAGCGATACCGGCGAGCAGGTGAATTTACTGGTGGTGGAGCCGGGCGATAACGCCGCGCTCTGTCTGTTGGCTCAGCCGGGTCTCACCCTTGCCGGCCGCGTCATGCAGCTGGGCGATGTCATAAAAATCATGAATGACAGACTGCAGCCGGCGCAGAGCGCGGTCAGCTACAGTCTGGGGCAGGCGGTTTAAGGCGCCAGGCGTAGCGCTGTTTTCGGTACACAGCTGCAGGCGAGAATAGTGCCATCTCCGGCAACCGCGTTTTTCTTTAACGGACTCACTTCTCCCTCTTCCAGCCGGATGCGGCAGCTGCCGCAGATCCCCGCCCGACACGAATAGGGTACGCGAATGCCCTGTTGTTCCAGTTGCTCCAGCAGCACCTGCTGGTTATTGCCGGTAAACTGTTGACCCTGCCATTCGATGGCAACCGTAGCCTGCTGCTGCGCCTCGGGAGCCGGGGTATCGTCGCTTTCACCTGCCCCGTAGGCTTTCGCCGGGCCGCGGGTAAGGATTTCCACTTCATCTCCCACCCGGATCACCCCGCTGTTGCGGGCAATCAGGTTCTGGCCAAAATCGACATCGCCATTGTCCAGCGCGGTACGAAAACGCTTTAAGGTTTCCAGCGGCTCCCCGGCGGGATGCTTCTGACCGCGCTCCGGGCTGACGGTGGTAAAAATGCAGCGGCTGCACGGCTTAGCGACATCAAACACCACCTCGCCGATGCGGATCACTTTCCAGCTATCTTCATCCCAGGCCGCCGCGCCGGTGACCACAAGGTTAGGGCGAAACTGTTCTATGCTTACGCTGGCCGGGCAGCGCTGTTGCAGATCGCGCAGGGAGGCCTCGTTAGCCAGCAGGTAAGGGTAGCCGTCGGCGAAGGAGAGCGGCACCGCATCATGGCGCTTTACCCGGCGGGTTAGCTGCGGCCCCAGCCAGCGCAGCTGGACATCGCGCTTGAAAAAGCCGCTGAGCCACTGGTTAACGGCGGCGGGCGCGATGAGGGCGGTAAAATGGTTGCCCCAGACTTCGGTCGGCTCGGCCTGCGTGGCGAAATCACTAAAACGCACCACGGCGCTGCTGCCGTCCGGTGCGGTCAGGTGAAGGCCATCATGCAGCGGCGCCGGAATAAATTTCACCATTTGCGGAAACTGGCGAGCGGTAATAAAGGTCCCGTCGGTTTCGGTGACCATAAACAGGCGATCGAAGGCCAGGCCGCTGATATCAGCAAAGGCGTGGGTCAGGCCTATGCCGCGCATGGATTTAACAGGATGAATAAAAAGTCGCGATAGCGTTACCATACGCTGCCTCCGGGTTCCAAAAATAAGCCTATAACTTTATGACATAGGGCACATATTGGCTATAATGCGCACCAATTTTCTTTAAGTAAAAGTGACGATATGAATTCTCTGTTTGCCAGTACGGCTCGTGGGCTGGAAGAGCTGTTAAAAACTGAACTGGAAGGGCTTGGCGCGACGGACTGCCAGGTAGTCCAGGGCGGGGTCCATTTTCAGGGGGATACGCGCCTGCTGTATCAAAGCCTGATGTGGAGCCGGCTGGCTTCGCGCATCATGCTGCCGCTGGGCGAATGTCGCGTATACAGCGATCTGGATCTGTACCTCGGCGTACAGGCCATTCCGTGGACGGAGATGTTCAACCCTGGCGCCACCTTCGCGGTGCATTTTAGCGGCCTCAATGACGAGATCCGTAACAGCCAGTACGGCGCGCTGAAGGTTAAAGACGCCATTGTCGACAGCTTCACCCGTAAGAATCTGCCGCGCCCGAACGTCGATCGTGAGTCGCCCGATCTGCGGATCAACGTCTGGCTGAACAAAGAGACGGCGCACATCTCGCTGGATCTGAGCGGCGAAGGCCTGCACCTGCGCGGCTATCGCGATGGTACCGGAATGGCGCCGATCAAAGAAAACCTCGCGGCGGCGATCGTCATGCGCTCTGGCTGGGTACCAGGTACGCCGCTGCTCGATCCGATGTGCGGCTCCGGTACCCTGCTGATTGAAGCGGCGATGCTGGCGACCGACCGCGCGCCGGGCCTGCACCGCGGCCACTGGGGCTTTGGCGGCTGGGCGCAGCACGATGACGCCATCTGGAAAGAGGTGAAGGCGGAAGCGCAAACCCGCGCTCGTCAGGGATTGGCAGCGTATGAGTCACGCTTCTACGGCTCAGACGTCGACGCGCGCGTAATCGAGCGCGCGCGCCGCAACGCCCGCCGCGCCGGCATTGGCGAGCTGATCGATTTTGACGTGAAAGACGTCGCCCAACTGAACAACCCGCTACCGAAAGGCCCGTACGGGACGGTGATCAGTAACCCGCCGTACGGCGAACGTCTGGAAAGCGAGCCAGCGCTGATCGCTCTGCACAGCCTGCTTGGCCGGATAATGAAAAGTCAGTTCGGCGGCTGGAACCTGTCGGTATTCAGCGCTTCGCCGGAGCTGCTGAGTTGCCTGCAGCTGCGTGCCGACAAGCAGTTTAAAGCCAAGAACGGCCCGCTGGACTGCGTGCAGAAGAATTATCACCTGGCGGAGAGCGAAGGCGGCAAGCCGGCGATGCTGGCGGAGGATTTTGCTAACCGTCTGCGTAAAAACCTGAAGAAGTTTGAAAAATGGGCCCGCCAGGAAGGAATTGAATGCTATCGCCTGTACGATGCTGATCTACCGGAATACAACGTGGCCATTGACCGCTATGCCGACTGGGTGGTGGTCCAGGAGTATGCCCCGCCGAAAACCGTCGACGCGCATAAGGCGCGCCAGCGTCTGTTCGACATCATCGCTGCGACTATCGCCGTACTGGACATGGCGCCTAACAAGTTGGTGCTGAAAACCCGTGAACGGCAGAAGGGGAAAAACCAGTATCAGAAGATGGCGGAGAAGGGCGACTTTATTGAGGTGCAGGAGTATAACGCGCGCCTGTGGGTCAACCTCACCGACTACCTGGATACCGGTCTGTTCCTCGACCACCGTATCGCCCGTCGCATGCTCGGCCAGATGAGTAAAGGTAAGGACTTCCTGAACCTGTTCTCCTATACCGGCAGCGCCAGCGTCCACGCAGGCCTCGGCGGTGCGCGATCCACCACCACGGTGGATATGTCACGCACCTACCTGGAGTGGGCGGAACGCAACCTGCGTCTCAATGGCCTGACCGGCCGCGCGCATCGCCTGATGCAGGCGGACGTGCTGGGTTGGCTGCGGGAGAGCACCGAGCAGTTCGATCTGATCTTTATCGATCCGCCGACCTTTTCCAACTCCAAACGAATGGAAGATGCGTTTGACGTCCAGCGCGATCACATTCGCCTGATGACCGATCTAAAACGTCTGCTGCGTAAAGGCGGCACCATTATGTTCTCGAATAACAAACGCGGTTTCCGTATGGATCATGACGGGCTGGCGGCGCTTGGCCTGAAGGCGCAAGAGATTTCGCAAAAAACGCTGTCGCAGGATTTTGCCCGCAACCGTCAGATCCACAACTGCTGGCTGATTACCGCAGCCTGAAAGGAATAAATAATGTCACTGATTAGTATGCACGGCGCCTGGCTTTCCTTCAGCGATGCGCCGCTGCTGGATAATGCCGAGCTGCATATTGAAGATAACGAACGCGTCTGCCTCGTCGGACGCAACGGCGCCGGTAAATCTACCCTGATGAAGATCCTCAACCGCGAACAGGGGCTGGATGACGGACGCATCATTTATGAACAGGACCTGATCGTGGCGCGTCTGCAGCAGGATCCGCCGCGGAACGTTGCTGGTACGGTGTACGATTTTGTCGCCGAAGGGATCGCCGAGCAGGCGGCTTATCTGAAAGCCTACCATGACGTGTCGCATCAGGTGATGACCGAGCCGAGCGACAAAAATTTAAATGAACTGGCGCGCCTGCAGGAGCAGCTCGATAACCTGGGACTATGGCAGCTGGACAGCCGCATTAACGAAGTGATTGAGCAGCTGGGCCTTGACGCCAATGCGCAGCTGGCGTCGCTGTCCGGTGGCTGGCTACGTAAAGCGGCGCTGGGCCGCGCCCTGGTCAGTGGGCCGCGCGTGCTGCTGTTGGATGAGCCCACTAACCACCTCGATATCGAAACCATCGACTGGCTGGAAGGTTTCCTGAAAACCTTTAAAGGCACGATTATCTTTATTTCGCATGACCGTTCCTTTATCCGCAATATGGCGACGCGCATTGTCGACCTCGATCGTGGCAAGCTGGTGACCTATCCGGGAAATTACGATCAGTATCTCCTCGATAAAGAAGAAGCCCTGCGGGTCGAAGAACTGCAGAATGCGGAATTTGACCGCAAGCTGGCCCAGGAAGAGGTGTGGATCCGTCAGGGTATCAAAGCGCGCCGGACCCGTAACGAAGGCCGAGTCCGCGCGCTGAAGGCGATGCGCCGCGAGCGCGGTGAGCGCCGGGAAGTGATGGGCAGCGCGAAGATGCAGGTTGAGGAGGCTTCCCGTTCCGGCAAAATCGTCTTTGAGATGGAAAACGTCAACTATCAGGTTGACGGCAAAGTGCTGGTGAAGGATTTCTCCGCACAGATCCAGCGCGGCGACAAGATCGCCCTGATCGGCCCCAACGGCTGCGGGAAAACCACGTTGCTGAAGCTGATGCTCGGCCAGCTGCAGGCCGACAGCGGGCGGATCCATGTTGGCACCAAGCTGGAGGTCGCCTACTTCGACCAGCACCGCGCGGAGTTGGATCCGGATAAAACGGTGATGGACAACCTGGCGGAAGGCAAACAGGAGGTAATGGTTAACGGTAAACCACGCCATGTGCTGGGTTATCTACAGGACTTCCTGTTCCATCCAAAACGAGCGATGACCCCGGTACGTGCGCTTTCCGGAGGGGAACGTAACCGCCTGCTGCTGGCCCGGCTGTTCCTGAAACCCAGCAATCTGCTGATCCTTGATGAACCGACTAACGACCTCGATGTTGAAACGCTGGAGCTGCTGGAAGAGCTGATCGATGGCTATCAGGGGACCGTGATGCTGGTGAGCCACGATCGTCAGTTTGTCGACAATACCGTGACCGAGTGCTGGATCTTCGAAGGCGGCGGTCGTATTGGCCAGTACGTCGGCGGCTATCACGACGCCCGCGGTCAGCAGGCCCAGTCTTTGGCGCAAAAGCAGACGGTCGTTAAAAAAACGACGGAAGTCGCTCAGCCAAAAGCAGAAACTGTCAAACGCGGCGGGAACAAACTAAGCTATAACCTGCAGCGCGAGCTGGAACAACTGCCGCAGAAGCTGGAGGCTCTCGAGGCCGAACTGCAGACGCTGCAGGATCAGGTTGCCGATCCCGATTTCTTCGGGCAACCGCACGATCGCACGCAGCAGGTGCTGGCGCAGCTGGCCGAAGCGGAGCAGGCGCTGGAAGCGGCCTTTGAACGCTGGGAATATCTCGAAGGATTAAAGAACGGCGCCTGAGCCGAGGAGTTGTCATGTGCGATCATCATCATGCTGCGCGACATATTCTATGTCCCCAATGTGATTTGCTGGTGGCTTTGCCGCAGCTTGAGCATCGCCAGAAAGCCGCCTGCCCGCGCTGCGGTACAACGTTAACCACCACGTGGGACGCGCCTCGCCAGCGTCCCACGGCGTATGCGCTGGTCGCGCTGTTTATGCTGCTGCTGGCCAACCTGTTCCCTTTTATCTATATGAAAGTGGGCGGCATCAGTAGCGAAATAGAGCTGCTGGAAATTCCCAACGTACTGTTTACCGAGGATTACGCCAGTCTCGGGACTTTCTTTTTACTCTTTGTTCAATTAGTGCCGGCGTTTTGCCTGGTCACCATTTTGCTGCTGGTTAATCGGGTCAGAATGCCTGCCGGCCTGAAGACGTTCCTTGCGCGAATTCTCTTTCAACTGAAAACCTGGGGCATGGCGGAGATCTTTCTTGCCGGCGTGCTGGTGAGCTTCGTCAAGCTGATGGCCTACGGTGATATCGGCATCGGTCTGAGCTTTGTTCCCTGGTGTATGTTTTGCCTGCTGCAGTTACGTACTTTTCAGTGCGTCGACCGCCGCTGGCTATGGGATGATATTGCCCCCATGCCGGCCATTACCCAGCCGCTGAAGGTCGGGGTGACCGGTATCCGTCAGGGGCTGCGCTCCTGTGCCTGCTGTACGGCGGTGTTGCCGGTCGATCAGACCGCCTGCCCGCGCTGTAACAGTAAAGGAACGGCGCGGCGCAAAAATAGCCTGCAGTGGACGCTGGCGCTGCTGGTGACGTCATTTATCCTTTATCTCCCTGCCAACATTATGCCGATCATGATCACCGATCTGCTGGGCGATAAAATGCCATCGACCATTATGGCCGGGGTGATTTTACTGTGGAGCGAAGGTTCTTATCCGGTGGCGCTGGTGATCTTTATCGCCAGTATTATGGTGCCGACGCTGAAGATGATCGCTATCGCCTGGTTGTGCTGGAACGCCAACGGCAACGGCGCGCGAGATTCGGAGCGCATGCATCTGATCTATGAGGTGGTGGAATTTGTTGGCCGCTGGTCAATGATTGACGTTTTTGTCATCGCCGTGCTCTCTGCGCTGGTCCGCATGGGAGGGTTAATGAATATCTATCCAGCCATCGGCGCGGTCATGTTTGCGCTGGTGGTGGTGATGACCATGTTTTCAGCCATGACATTTGATCCCCGTTTACTGTGGGATCGTGAGCCAGATTCAAGCCATGAGGAAATACAACAACATGGAAAATAAGAGCGGAGAAGCGAAAGTGCAGAAGGTGAAGAACTGGTCACCGGTGTGGATCTTCCCTATCGTCACTGCGCTGATCGGGGCATGGATCCTGTTTTATCATTACAGCCATCAGGGGCCTGAGGTCACGCTGATCACCACCAATGCGGAAGGGATTGAAGGGGGAAAAACCCGGATCAAGAGCCGCAGCGTAGACGTTGGGGTGGTGGAGAGCGCGACGTTGACCGACGATCTCACCCACGTGGAAATCAAAGCCCGCCTCAATTCCGGGATGCAGAAGCTGCTGCACAACGATTCCGTCTTCTGGGTGGTAAAGCCGCAGGTTGGCCGCGAGGGGATCAGCGGTCTTGGGACATTGTTGTCCGGGGCCTATATTGAGCTTCAGCCGGGAACGAAAGGTTCGGTGCCAGCGCAGTATCCGCTACTGGATTCTCCGCCGCTGGCCTCGCCGGATGCCAAGGGGATCCGTATTCTGCTGGAAAGCAGCAAGGCGGGCCAGCTGTCGCCGGGCGATCCGGTGTTGTTCCGCGGCTATCGCGTGGGGTCAGTGGAAACCAGCACCTTCGATACGCAGAAACGTCGTATAACTTACCAGCTGTTCATCAATGCGCCGAACGATCGCCTGGTGACCACCAACGTTCGTTTCTGGAAAGACAGCGGGATCGCTGTAGATTTGACCTCGGCGGGGATGCGCGTCGAGATGGGCTCGCTGTCGACGCTGTTTGGCGGCGGGGTGAGCTTCGATATTCCTGAAGGACTGGACCTCGGCGAGCCGGTGGCGAATAAAACGGAATACCATCTGTTTGACGATCAGAAGAGCATCCAGGATTCAGTCTTTACCGAGCATATCGATTACGTCATGTTCTTCAAAGACTCGGTTCGCGGCCTGCAGCCGGGCGCGCCGGTGGAGTTCCGCGGTATCCGTCTGGGCACCGTCGGCAAAGTGCCGTTCTTTATTCCGGGGCTGAAGCAGCGTTTGAACGATGACTATCGTATTCCAGTGGAAGTGCGGGTTGAACCGCAACGGCTGATTAATCAGCTTGGCGGCGATCCGAATATTCGCGCCCACATTGACGATCTGATCAACCGCGGACTGCGCGGCTCGCTGAAAACCGGTAACCTGGTGACCGGCGCGCTGTATATCGATCTCGACTTCTATCCGAAGGCGCCCCCGCGCGGGAAAATACAGGAGTTTAACGGCTATCCGATTATCCCGACCATCAGCGGTGGACTGGCACAGATCCAGCAGCGTCTGATGGATGCGCTGGATAAGATTAATAACCTGCCGATTAATCCGCTGCTGGAGCAGGCGACCAGTACCCTGGCGCAGAGCGAGAAGACGATGCAGCACGTGCAGACCACGCTGGATAATCTGAATAAGATCACCTCCAGCCAGTCAATGCAGCAGCTGCCCGCCGATATGCAGACGACGCTGCGTGAGCTGAACCGTAGCATGCAGGGCTTCCAGCCTGGCTCTGCGGCCTACAATAAGATGGTGGCCGATATGCAGCGTCTGGATCAGGTGCTGCGTGAGCTGCAGCCGGTTCTGAAAACGCTAAATGATAAGAGCAATGCGCTGGTATTTGAGGCGAAGGATAAAAAAGATCCACAGCCGAAGGGAGCGAAATAATGAAAAAATGGTTACTGGCGGCAGCCGTATGCGTACTGACGGCGTGCAGTAGCGGCGGGGAAAGCAAGACATACTATCAGCTACCGGTTGTGCAGGGCGGCGCGCAGAGCGCCGCCAGTCAGGGGGCACGTCTGCTGTGGGTAGAGCAGGTCAGCATCCCGGATTATCTGGCGGGTAACGGGGTGGTCTATCAGACCACCGACGTGCAGTATGTGATCGCCAATAATAATCTGTGGGCCAGTCCGCTGGATCAGCAGCTGCGCACTACGCTGGTGGCAAATCTCAGCCAGCAGTTGCCCGGCTGGGTAGTGTCGTCCCAGCCGCTGGGGAGCGAGCAGGATACCCTCAACGTTGCGGTCAATGGCTTTCATGGTCGCTATGACGGGCGGGTTATCGTTAGCGGTGAGTGGCTGCTGAAGCATCAGGGACAGCTGATTAAGCGCCCGTTTAACATCGTCCTCAGGCAGGAACAGGATGGTTATGACGCGATGGTCAAGACCCTGGCGCAGGCGTGGAGCCAGGAGGCGGCTGCCATTGCCAGCGAGCTTAATCGTCTGCCATAAGTAAAATTCATCATAATGACCTGCCGCGCGGTTCACCTGGGCCGCGCGGCATTTTTTTTGCCAGGTCAGTTCGTTACCGGCGGCTGCGCCGAGCGAACAAAAAATGAACTCTTATATAGGTCACAAATATGACACTGGCGTGAATTTTGCGCATTGACGTTGCCTTCTTTTCGCGGTATTCGTAACCCGTGGCTGCACAATTTGCGACCACTGTTTTCTTTTCCACCAGATCAAAGAATGAGGGAAACGAGGCATGAAGAGACAAAAACGAGATCGCCTGGAACGGGCACACCAACGCGGATATCAGGCGGGTATCGCGGGAAGATCGAAAGAAATGTGTCCATACCAGAGCCTGAATCAACGCTCATGGTGGCTGGGAGGCTGGCGAGAAGCCATGGAGGACAGGGTACTAACGGCCTGACACTGTCTCTTTAAAAAAGAAGCCTCCGCATAGCGGGGGCTTCGCCTTTTAATCGCTACTGAATGTTATCAGAAAGCGGAAGTATCCTGGAACAGACCCACTTTCAGATCGTTCGCGGTGTAGATCAGACGATCGTCAACCAGCACTTCACCATCCGCAAGTCCCATAATCAGACGACGGTTAACAATGCGCTTGAAGTGGATGCGGTAGGTGACTTTTTTCGCGGTCGGCAGAACCTGACCGGTGAATTTCACTTCGCCAACGCCCAGCGCGCGGCCTTTGCCTTCGCCGCCCAGCCAGCCAAGATAGAACCCGACCAGCTGCCACATAGCATCCAGGCCCAGGCAGCCCGGCATCACCGGATCGCCGATAAAGTGGCAACCGAAGAACCACAGGTCAGGATTGATGTCGAGTTCTGCCTCAACATAACCTTTATCGTAGTTACCACCGGTTTCGGTCATTTTGATGACGCGGTCCATCATCAGCATGTTTGGTGCCGGTAACTGCGGGCCTTTCGCGCCGAACAGTTCACCACGACCAGAGGCAAGAAGATCTTCTTTTGTATAGGATTCGCGTTTATCTACCATGTTTTCAGTAAGCCTTATTTTAAGTTCGGGACGCAGGATAGCTAACACGTGTAAGCTGAACAAGTCCGATCAGTTAGAACTTGTCCCACCTAACCAGCGTAGCGGCCACGGAAAACGATGGCGAGTCTCTTGCTGGGTCGCCTGCGCTATCCGCTCCTGAATGGTTTGTCGCAGCGTCTGTCCTTCACCGTCCCACATCAGCTGGGTCAACATCGGCAGCGCTTCGGTAATATCGTCAATGGCCCAGATAGCAAACTGGTTGTCGGCAACGGCCTGACGTAGCTCGTGGCTCAGGCTGAGATGACGAACGTTGGCGGCAGGGATAATCACTCCCTGTTTGCCGGTTAAACCGCGCTGCTGACAGATAGTGAAGAAGCCTTCAATTTTCTCGTTCAGGCCGCCGACCGGCTGCACGCGACCAAACTGGTCGACGGAGCCGGTGATCGCGATGCTCTGATTTATCGGTACGTTGGCCAGGGCGCTGATTAAGGCGCAGAGTTCCGCCATGGAGGCGCTGTCGCCATCCACTTCACTGTAGGACTGCTCAAAGGTCAGCGAAGCAGTGAAGGGAAGCTGCTGCTCCAGCTCCAGCTCGGACATCAGAAAAGCCTGCATGATCATCATGCCTTTCGCATGAATGTTACCGCCCAGCTCGGCTTTACGTTCGACGTCGATAAATTCGCCATCGCCAATGTGCACGACGCAGCTGATGCGTGAAGGTTCACCGAACGCGCGTGGATGACCGGGGAATTCGATCACCGAGAGGGCGTTGATCTGCCCGACGCATTCGCCTTCGGTTTCAATCAGGATCTGTTCCTGCAGGATTTCATCCTGCATACGCTCCGCCAGGTAGCCTTCACGCCATACCCGGCGCGCCAGCATGGTCTGCATCGCTTCGCCGGTAATCTCTTCGCCTTCGCAGAAGGCGGCAGCCTCCCGCAGCTGGCGGGTTATCCATAGCGGACTGAGCGGCAGGGTCTCCTGATCGCCGGTATAGCGCGTTCCCTCATCGATCAGCAGAGGCCAGGCATCGGCTGCCGGGCCCGGCAGCTCCAGCTGCTGCGCATTCTGCCATACCCACTGGCACCAGGCCTTTAGCGTGTCGGCGTCAGCAAACTGCAAAGTGTCTTCATACTCGCTATAGATCGCCTGCGCAGCCAGCTCCGGCTCCATTTCCTGGAAATCGGCCAGCGATTCGCGTTCGCCCACCAGGATGATTTTCAGACTCAGCGGCATAGAGGGAATGCTGACCGGCAGCGGACGCGATTCATCCATAGAAAGCCAGTCAAAGCGCTGACGAGTCACCATATTTTTCAGACGCACCCACAGCAGCGGTTGCGCCAGCAGTGTACGTAGCGAAAGCACAAGCACGCCGCCGTTGGCCTGATGGACCAGCCCAGGCTCGAGGGTGATTGCACCGTTAAACTGGCGTACGCAGCCAAACAGCTGTTCCGCTTCTACCCAATCGGCCATCACGACCGGGGCAGTGCTGGCGAAATTATCCTCAGCGCCCTGCGCCGGTGCGAGCGTCACCTGAGCGTCGGTTACCTCATAGCGGACGCCGTAAAGCGGTGCGGCAGGCTCGTGCAGAGTCCGGGTTTCAGCCGCCAGCCATTGCAGATATTCCGGCTCTTCAGGGGCTTTCACCAGCATGAAGGAGGAGACTGCCGGCGTGTACAGCAGCTGCTCAAGCCCATAGAACAAACGCGGCTGCAGATCGCCCGAGAGGGAGGGGGCCGGATGGGAAAGTTCAGCTTGAGCAAACAGCGCCTGGTAAGCTTCCAGATCAGGCGCAAGGTCGGTTCGGGTCAGTTTCGTAATGGTCAAAGTCGCTGTTTTTTAGTTAGATGTAAAGCGCGCAATTATACCTGATGCCGCGACCGAGCACACGGAGGATTATGGTTACCCTGATGATTACCCGGTCGCAGACTTCACGAATAATGATTTATATTCAGCACATCAGAAAAAAACTGATATCCTGAAATGAGTTACACGGTCACATTGAGATCGCAATGAAATATCAACAACTGGAAAATCTTGAAAGCGGCTGGAAATGGAAATATCTGGTAAAGAAGCACCGGGAAGGTGAGCTGATTACCCGCTACATTGAGGCCAGCGCTGCGCAAGCTGCGGTAGATGACTTGCTGACGCTCGAGAATGAACCTGTGCTGGTGCATGCCTGGATTGAGCAGCATATGAATCCGGCGCTGATGAACCGCATGAAGCAGACTATCCGCGCGCGACGGAAACGCCATTTTAACGCTGAGCATCAGCATACGCGTAAGAAGTCTATCGACCTTGAGTTTGTCGTTTGGCAGCGTCTTGCTGGCCTGGCGCAGCGGCGGGGCAAAACCTTGTCTGAAACCATCGTCCAGCTGATTGAAGATGCCGAGCACAAAGAGAAATATGCCAGCAAAATGTCGAGCCTGAAGCACGATCTGCAGGTACTGTTAGGGAAAGAATAGCCAGGTAGGATCGTCGACCCGCCTGCCGGTGGTTGCCCTGGCCGGGGGCTGCTTCACAGCTCTCAGCCGCTGAAGTGGGCGAGAGGGCAATAAAAAAACCCGCCGAAGCGGGTTTTTTTATCGGTTATAACTTAAGCCGCCGGCTGAGTTACAACTTCTTTGTAGCCTTTAACTTCGATCTCTACACGACGATCCGGAGCCAGGCAATCGATCAGGGCAGCGCGAGCTTTCACGTTGTCACAGGTGTTGCCAGTAACCGGGTTGGATTCACCCATGCCGCGAGCGGAGATTTTGCCAGCCGGGATGCCTTTAGCAACCAGGTAGTCAACAACGGACTGAGCACGTTTCTCAGACAGCTGCTGGTTGTAAGCTTCGGAACCGATGCGGTCGGTGTAGCCCAGAACAACAGCGGAACCGTCTTTCGGATCCATGTTGCTCAGCTGAGTGTACAGCTGATCCAGAGCCTGCTGACCTTCCGGTTTCAGGGTAGCTTTGTTGAAGTTGAACAGAACGTCAGACTTCAGGGTGAAGTGCTTGGTAGCCACTTCCGGAGCCGGAGCCGGAGCCGGAGCAACAACCGGTGCAGCATCTTCCTGACCGAAGCGGTAGGAAACGCCCAGGCTCAGCATGCCGTTATCAGGACGGGTACCCACAGTGCCCGCGTCGCCGATGTTGTTAACCCACTGGTATTCCAGACGGGTAGCGATGTCACGAGTAACAGCCCACTCTACGCCGCCAGCAAATACTGGGGAAACGCCAGTGTCGTGTTCGCTACGGGAAACGCCGGTAGAAGCGTAGTTGCCTTTGGAGTCAGCGCGCCAAACCATGCCGCCCAGACGGGTGTAGATGTCCAGATCGTCAGTGATCGGGTAACCCAGTTTAGCGGTCAGCTGAACGCCCTGAGCTTTGAAAGCACCGTTGTCAACGCTGCCTTTATATGCCATACGGCCCAGCCAGTCATAACCCATTTCGAAACCGAGGTACGGGTTAACCTGGTAACCACCAAACGCACCAGCACCAAGCTGATCGTTACGGGTCGGACCGTTGTTGTTCTGGAAACCGTTACCGTAGAAACCGGTGTCGTGATACTGGGACCAACCCAGTTTACCACCTGCATACCAGGTGTTATCTTTCGGAGCGGCCTGCGCTACGGTAGCGAAGCCAGCCAGTGCCACTGCAATCGCGATAGCTGTCTTTTTCATTTTTTGCGCCTCATTATCATCCAAAATTCGCCATGAAGTTACAAAAGACCTCACGGTTAAATCCTTCACCGGGGGCGTGACTTGTTGTTAACTATGCTGATACATGCAGCGTAAGCCGATCACCCCTGGCGATGTAAAGTCTACAACTTAGTTCGAAACTTACAAGTGTGAACTCTGTCAGGCATATGAAAAAAAAGGGTTGTGTACACAATATTTAACAAATATGGTTGATTTTCGTACACGAAAAAAAGACAGAAATCCCCGTGTGGCAGGCATTCCGCGAAAAAGACCATAAAAAACGCTGTACCTTTCCCAGCGGTAAAAAAAATTCCAGGAATAATCCTAATTTCACTCAATGATACAAATTTGAGTGAATTTTTAGCCCGCTGAGTTGTCTGCCGAGCGTGCCCTGATTTCGCACCGGGCGCATGATGAATCCCATCGCGGACCCTACCTGGGCAGCGTTAACGAGACGTTCGTGTTCGTCAGCGGTTAACTCCTCCGCCAGCCAGCAGATAACCACACTATAATTACCCGTGCGCAGGGCACGGATCATTGAGTCTATGGTATGGCTGGGAGAGAGCTGGCTAATTTGCATGACCTTGGACAGCGGCAGACCGGCGGACTGAACCCATTCGCGGCTGAGCTTTTGTTGCGGCGTGAGCCACAGCTGCCAGCGCGACTGTTGACCCAGCTGCTGTAATAAAGGTAGCAGCAATAACTGCGTCATCATGGGTTGATCTTCACGATAGACAATTTCACTGATCAGCCCATTGGTGTTCTGTTCGCCAGAACGATGAGCGTAGTGGCCTGCCGGAGCAGAAGCCTGTGCTGAACGGTTTGCGTGAGCTGAAGTAAACATAGTCTATCCCGCCTTTAGTTACTGTATGCATATACAGTATCTTCGCCAGGGGAAAAGATCAACCGCAATTTGCCATTTTGCTGCCGGGAATTTAATCGCTTCTCGTGGTTCCGTATCTGTCAAGAGAAGCCCCTGCATTATCCAATCCTTAACGCGCGCTAATGGTTTCATTTCTCCCTGTCGATTGCTGCAACGCTTGCGATTTTCTGAAAGCGTCTCGCAAAACCGCATTCTGGTGAAAAAGTCGGCGAAAATCATCTTGCTGCTGCCCGGGAAGTCCCTTATGTTTTCTCTTAGCGGATCCGTTAACAACTTAAGTTTAATTACATGATTAACAAAGGAATGATCATGAGAAAACTAGTTTGTCCGCGGCTCCCGCAATTTCAGGCCTGCGTCTCACCGCTGGGTCAACTGCATACTCGTCCGCTCTTTGGCGGCTACAGCCTGGCTATTGATGATACGGTGTTTGCGATGGTGGCCGAGGGGAACATTTATCTGAAGGCCTGCGAGCAGAGCGCTGCTTATCGGGTGGAACATCGTAATCCTCTGTTAACGCTGCGCCGACACGGCCGCATAGTGCCGCTGAAGTATTATCAAATTGACGACACTTTATGGCGCGATGAGCAGCAGCTTTTTCGGCTATCGCTACTGTCGTGGCAGAGTGCGCAGCGCGAAAAGAACTACCGACGGGCGTCGGGCCGCCTGAAGGATTTACCCAATATCAGCTTTCATATGGAATTGCAGCTGATTCACGCGGGCATACCGGACGTTAGGACGTTGCGGGAAGTTGGTGCGCAGGAGGCATGGCTGAGGCTACGCGTAAATAATGCTTCTTTATCGCTGAGCGTATTGCTGGCGCTGGAGGGGGCGATTGCCGGGGTACATGCCGCCGCGCTCCCGACGCCACGGCGTCAGGAGCTTCTCGAATGGGCGGCTACCCGGTAGCGGAAAAGCCTTGTTATTCGGTTTGGGCGTGGACCCGTTGCTGCAGGCGGCAGATTTCAGGCAGCAGCGCCAGCAGCAGGCCAATCTGCTGTAAGACCAAGGGTTCCTTACTGTCCGCGCGCGGTTCCAGATGATGGATCCGGCTTTGCAGGCTGTTCAAAGCCTGTTGCACCCGCTGTTCATCCGCGGGGGTATGATGCAAGGCATCATCCACATAACAGACTGCATCATCCAGCAGGGCGAGGATTTCCGGCGTGGACAGTTTTTCCCGATGCGCGCCAAGAGCGGAGATATAGCTGGTGAACGTGTGGTTGAGGCATAGCAGACGAAAGGCGGTTTCTCGCTGGGTGGCATCCGCGCGTGGTTCAGTCGATAAGTTCGAGACGACGGAGGCCAGCTCAGCATCACGGTTGTAGGCGTCACGACGCGCGACACGGTAGGCCAGCCGGTTGTCGCGGCCCTGATGATACTGCTCCAGAATCGCGTCCAGATAGCGGCAGTTCGCGTTCATTGCCCGGTCCAGCACCCGCGGCAGGTTGCGGAATTTCCAGTCCGGCCAGATGAAGCTGACCGCTGCCCAGGCGATGGCGCAGCCGATCAGCGTATCAATGATACGCGGCAGCGCGACTTCAAAGCCCTCGCCAAGCAGGTTAAAGCACAGCAGCACCAGCAGCGTAATAAACATCGTGGCATGGGCGTACTGCACGTTACGGAAGGCAAAAAACAGCACGCCGGTCAGGACGATCAACAGCAGTTGCCCTTCAACAGAGGGAACCAGCAGCAGGACCGGCAGGCCGATCGCCACCCCAACCAGCGTGCCGATAATCCTTAGCGCCAGGCGATGGCGGGTGGCGTTATAGTTCGGCTGACAGACGAACAGGCTGGTTAGCAGGATCCAGTAGCCATGCTGGAGCCCGGTAAACTGGATAAAGGCATAGCCGGCGCAGAGCACCAACGACATACGTACTGCGTGGCGGAAAAGGGCCGACTCTGGCGACATATTGCGCTGCAGGCGCAGCCAGATATCGCTCAGACCGCCAAGTCTGTCGTCGGCCAGCAGCGTCTCGGTATTACTCCCGGCAGGCGCGGTGGTTTGCACCGATTCAATGGTGGCCAGCTGAGCATCGATAGCGCGCAGGTTATTCAGTAAATACCCTAGGGCGTTGAGCTGCTCGTCGGATGCGCCGCCGGCGCGCACGCGCTCAAGTGCCGCATCGAGATGCATGAACGCCCGTTCAAAATGGGCATCATGCTGATAGGGTTCGCGTAACAGAATCGCCCGCGACAGTTTCTGGCAGGCCTGCGCCTGCATCGAAAGCATTCGCTGGAAACGGAACATCACATCGCTATAGCGAAATTGATCGCGTAGGGTTTGATACTGAATATGCGATGAGCTGGCGCGTTCATGAATATCCTGGGCCACAAAGTAGTACTGCAGGGTGCGGCGGGTGCCGCGCTGGCCCCGATCGCCTCGCAGTCGGGTTAGCAGCGAGACCTTGGTTTGGTTAAGCGTAGCTACCAGCTGGCCATTAGCGAGCGCCAGATCGTACAGCGGCGCCTGGCTCTCATCCTCAAGGTCAGGATCAAACAGCCGGGATTTGAGCTCAAGATAGCGGGCCAGCTGCTCATAGCTACGCGCCAGGTTGTCCTGCAATGGACGAATCGGAAAGATCAGGTGCCCGGACAGCGTCAGCAGGTTGTACCACACTGCCCCCGCCAGCAGGAACAACGGCTGCAGATACCAATGATCGTACAGCGTGACGCCGAGCATGGTGTAGATGGCGATAAGCAGGGCGCCGAAGGCAATGGTCGCATAGCGCTGACCGAGGCCGCCAAGCAAAATAAAGCCGATGGTAGACACGGTTAAACCAAGGGCAAACAGCGGCGGCCACGGAAACAGCAGCTCCACGGAGGCGGAGGCGATAAAAAAGCAAACCAGAGTAATGGCAAGATTACGCAGACGGCCAGCCAGACGGTCGTCAAGGTCGGTCAGAGCCGCAGCCACGACGCCGAGGGTGAGGGGGATGGTCAGTTTGACTTCGCCGATCCACCAGGGAAACAGCGTTGTGCCGCAGAGCGCGATAAAAATTCGTACGTTATAAAGCCAGGCGCTGTTCCAGGTGTAGCGGCGTAGCAGGGGGCTAATCATGTCCGTGTTCCGTTCTGTTACTGAAAGCGACGACGCGCATTGGCTTCACGCGCAGCACGCGCGGTTTCCACAGAAACGACCCGGCGACCCACCGGCCAGAGGGCGATGGCGGCGATTTTGAAATTCGCGATCCCCACCGGGATGCCTATGATAGTCAGGCACTGAGCTATACCGCTGAAAATGTGCATCAGGCAGAGCCACCAGCCGAAAAAAAATGAACCACAGAATGTTCAGAACGGTACCGCCGGCGTTCAGTAGACCGTTTTTGCGCCCCGGCTCGAGCTCGTCAACATGAATCGCCTCGTTACCGTAGGGAAATAACGAAAGGCGAGTGATTTCCCAGCAGGAACGAGTCAGCGGCAGCGTGACGATCAGAATGATGCTGACCAGGGTGGCGAGTAGCCAGCCTAGAGTGGTGGCGAAACCGCCAAGGATAAAGTTCAAAATATTCAGAATGGTACGCATAAAGCCTCGGTTTTGCCCGGTGGATAATAAGACCTGATGATTGTAACGTTTTTTTGCGCTGGAGCACCTGGTCCGGGGCGGTTAAACTGAAAAACAATCCACCCTGATTGAAAATCGACATTATATGGAACTTAAAGCGACAACATTGGGCAAACGCATGGCTCAGCACCCTTATGATCGGGTGCAGCTACTGAACGCCGGGGTAAAAGTTTCCGGCGATCGTCATGAGTATCTTATACCTTTCAATCAGTTATTGTCAGTGCATTGTAAGCGCGGTCTGGTCTGGGGCGAACTGGAGTTTGTGCTACCGGACGCGAAAGTCGTGCGTTTGCACGGTACCGAGTGGAGCGAAACGCAGCGCTTTTATCATCATTTACATACGCTCTGGCAGCAGTGGAGCACGGAGATGAGCGATATCGCCGCCGGCGTGCTGAAGCAGCAGCTGGCGACGATCGAGCACACTCGCGCAGAAGGCAAGTGGCTAACCCGTCAGCAGGTGGCGGATGTTCAGGATAATATACGCCATGCGTTGACTGGTTTGCCGATGCCCACCAGTCGGCTTGATGCCTTTGATAACTGCCGGGAGCTGTGGCGGGAGTGTCAGCGCTGGTTAGGCGATATTGAAGCGACGCGTCTGGCCCATAACCAGGCCTTTACCGAGGCGATGCTGGAGCAATATCGCGAATTTTTTGATAGCGTTGAGTCGTCCCCGCTCAATGCGTCACAAGCGCGTGCGGTAGTGAACGGCGAGCGCTCCCTGCTGGTGCTGGCGGGAGCGGGCAGCGGTAAAACCTCGGTACTGGTGGCGCGAGCGGGCTGGCTGCTGGCGCGGGGAGAAGCCGCGGCAGATCAAATTTTGCTGCTGGCATTCGGCCGCCAGGCGGCGCAGGAAATGGATGAGCGGATCCGCGAGCGTCTGGCATCAGATGATATTACCGCGCGTACTTTCCATTCGCTGGCGTTGCATATTATTCAGCAGGGCAGCAAAAAAGTGCCCACTATCAGTAAGCTGGAAAGCGATACTGCGGCCCGCCACGCATTGCTGCTGAAAAGCTGGCAAAAGCAGTGCCAGGAGAAAAAAGCGCAGGCGAAAGGTTGGCGCCTGTGGCTGGAAGAAGAGATGGGCTGGCAACTGCCGGAGGGGGACTTCTGGCAGGACAAAAAGGTGCAGCGGCGGATGGCCAGCCGGCTTGACCGCTGGGTGAGCCTGATGCGCATGCACGGCGGCTCCCAGGCGGAGATGATTGCCGGGGCGCCGGAAGCGGTACGCGACCTGTTCAGTAAACGGGTGAAGCTGATGTCGCCTCTGATGAAAGACTGGAAAGCGGCGCTCAAGGCCGAGAATGCGGTCGATTTTTCCGGCCTGATCCATCAGGCGGTCAATATTCTCGATAAAGGCCGCTTCGTCAGCCCATGGAAACACATTCTGGTGGATGAATTTCAAGATATTTCGCCGCAGCGAGCCTCGCTGTTGGCCGCGTTACGCCGGCAGAATAGCCAAACCACGCTCTTTGCCGTCGGGGATGACTGGCAGGCGATCTATCGGTTCAGCGGGGCGCAGCTTTCTCTGACCACCGCATTCAACCACTACTTTGGCGAAGGGGATTGCTGTGCGCTGGATACCACCTATCGCTTTAACGGGCGTATCGGCGAAATAGCCAATGGCTTTATCCAGCAAAATCCGCATCAGTTAAGCAAACCGCTGAACAGCCTTATGGCAGGTGATAAAAAGGCCGTCACGCTGTTAGCCGACGACAAGCTGGACGATCTTCTGGATAAGCTGAGCGGTTACGTTAAGCCCGAGCAGCGCATCCTGCTGCTTGCCCGTTATCACCATCTGAAGCCTGAGGCGCTCAACAAAGCGGCGACGCGCTGGCCGCACCTGCAGCTTGATTTTATGACGATTCATGCCAGCAAAGGTCAGCAGGCTGACTTTGTCATTGTGTTGGGACTACAGGATGGGGAGGATGCGTTTCCGGCCCCGGCGCGCGAGTCGATTATGGAGCAGGCGCTCCTGCCGCAGCCGGAAGATTTTCCGGATGCGGAGGAGCGTAGACTGTTGTACGTGGCGCTCACCCGCGCTCGTCACCGGGTATGGCTGTTATTTAACAAGGCGCAACCTTCGCCGTTTGTCGAGATCCTGCAGGCGCTGGATGTGCCCGTGGCCAGGAAGCCGTAATCGCGGCTCGATTATTTCAGGCGCTCGGCAAGATAGCGTGGATAATCCGGGATCAGAATATCGAGCGGTTGACCGAAGTGCGGCGACTGGATAATAAAGTCAGCGGTGGAGACGTTAGTGGCGACCGGAATGTTCCAGACGGTGGCCAGGCGCAGCAACGCTTTGACATCCGGGTCGTGGGGAACGGCGTTCAGCGGATCCCAGAAGAAGATCAGCACGTCGATTTTGCCTTCTGAAATGAGGGCACCCACCTGCTGGTCGCCGCCCATCGGACCGCTCAGCATGGCATTAACCTCCAGGCCGGTAGCCCGGGAGACGAGATTACCGGTAGTGCCGGTAGCATACAAAATATGTTGCGCCAGCAGCGCCTGATGGCGAGCAACCCATTTCATCAGCATATCTTTGCAGTGATCGTGAGCCACCAGCGCGATATGTTTTTGCGCAGGCAGGGTACGTGTTGTCAGTTCCATATTTTCATTCCACATTTTGACCTGCAAACAGATTACTGAATGTGGCTGTCGCTGCAAGCATCGGGGATGAAAATTTTGCTGAATCTGTGGGTTAGGCTGGATGGCCCCCTGCTGCGGATTAGCATACACTTAAGTGAAATAGCAGGAGGAAACCATGAAAGAGAATGATATTGCTGGCATCCTGACCTCGACACGGACGATTGCGCTGGTCGGAGCCAGCGACAAGCCTGACCGTCCGAGCTACCGGGTCATGAAGTATCTGCTGGATCAGGGGTATCACGTTATCCCGGTTTCGCCGAAGGTGGCGGGCAAGACGCTGCTGGGACAACAGGGGTATGCGACGCTCGCCGACGTTCCGGAAAAGGTCGACATGGTTGATGTCTTCCGTAATTCAGAAGCGGCGTGGGGTGTAGCGCAGGAGGCGATAGCCATCGGCGCGAAAACGCTATGGCTGCAGCTGGGGGTGATCAATGAGCAGGCTGCGGTGCTGGCCAGGGAAGCCGGATTGAACGTGGTGATGGATCGTTGCCCGGCCATTGAGCTACCGCGACTGGGATTAGCAAAATAACAAAAAACCCCGCCTGGCGGGGTTTTGTTTTAGTTGCGAAGGCGCGGAGCCTGCAGCTGCTGACGAATCGTTTTGGCCAGTTCGTCAAGGGACGGCTGTTCCGGGTGTTCGTCGCGGGTTTCGCTGCTCAGCTGCGCTTCTGCCAGATAGGTGTGAATCGGCTGGCCATCATCATCTTCCATCACCACATGGTACCAGGGCGCCGCGCGCAGTTCGTCATTGGCGGCAATTTCATCCTCTTCCGGCTCCGCGAGCGAATACTCGGGATCGACATCGACGATGACGCCCAGGTAGCCCAAGAGCGTATGGCGGACCTGTTGGCCGATACCGAATTTGCTGGCTATCATAGGCACCTCCTGGGAAACATGAATACTCCCTATATGAGGCTCATGTTTCGTTTTTCAAGTTACATGACGCGACAGGCAAACCCCTTCAGATACAGCCCTTCCGGGTAGGTTGCGATCACCGGGTGGTCGGCAGCCTGACGGAACTGTTCTATAAATTGTACATCACGCCCGGCATCAATTGCGGCATCGGCGATGATTTTCTGAAATAAATCGGTGGTCATCAGCCCGGAGCAGGAGAATGTCAGCAGCACGCCGCCGGGGTTCAGCAGCTGGATCGCCAGCATATTGATATCTTTATAGCCGCGGCAGGCGCCCATCAGCTGGCTTTTATTTTCCACGAACTTCGGCGGATCCATCACGATCACGTCGAATTTCTCTCCCTGATCGCGGTATTTACGCAGCAGTTTGAACACGTCGTCGCGCACAAACTCCGCTTTGGACAGATCCAGTCCGTTGATCTCCACGTTCTGGCGGGCAACGTCGAGCGCCTCCTGAGAGGTATCCACGCTGGTGACCTGGCGGCAGCCGCCCATCAGCGCCGACACCGCAAAGCCGCCGGTGTAGGAGAAGCAGTTCAGCACCCGTTTATCCGCGACATAGCGGCGGGTGGCCAGGCGGCTGTCGCGCTGGTCGAGGTAGTAGCCGGTCTTGTGCCCGCCCTGGATATCGACCAACAGCTTCATGCCGTGCTCGGTGATCGGCAGCAGCGCCGGGGGCAGTTCGCCCACCACCGGCCCCTGGGCCAGCTCCAGTCCCTCTTTTTTACGCACGGCGACATCGCTGCGATCGTAAATGGCGCAGTCCGGGAACAGGTTCTGCAGGGCGCTGATGATGGCGGCGCGCTGGTATTCGGCGCCTGCGCTGAGCAGCTGCAGCACGAAAAAGTTGCCAAAGCGGTCGATAGTGACGCCCGGCAGGCCATCGGACTCGCCGGCGATCAGGCGGTAGCTGTCGAGGCCATCGCGCTCGGCCAGCCAGGCACGCCAGGTTTGCGCCTGCTGCAGACGGCGTTCAAAGAAGGCGCTATCGATGGCTTCATTGCGGTCGAAGGTCCACACGCGGGCGCGGATCTGCGACGACGGCGAGTAAGCGCCGCGGGCCAGCCATTTTCCCTGATGGTCAACGATATCGATGGTTTCACCGCTGCGGGCTTTACCTTCCATGCGGGCGACGCCGCCGGAGAATATCCACGGATGGCGACGCAGCAGGGATTTCTCGCGTCCTTTGGCTAACACTAAGCGGGGGAATAGGGAATCTGTCATGGGGCTACCTTTAAGCAACGGGAATGTCGGCACCGAAAATGGCGCGTAGATTAGCACACCTGGCGCACGCAAGCATCTTTCGCCCGGCAGGCACAGGTGAGCGTTTCGGCACAAAATGCAGGCGCTTCGGCACATTCAGCTGGTGCGGACTCTCATACCCTGTTTTCTCACCCCAACGAGGAGCAGACGATGAAAACAGGTATCCGCATGGCTGTGGCGATGGTAGCGGCTGTGAGCAGCGGCGCGATGGCCGCGCCGTTTAGCGTAAGCAGCAATGATATGCGTGACGGGCAGCCGCTGGCCCAGCAGCACTGGTTTGCCGGTTTCGGCTGTACCGGAGGCAATGTCTCTCCGCAGCTGGCATGGAAAAACGCCCCGGCGGGCACGCGCAGCTTCGCGGTCACCGTCCAGGATCCCGATGCGCCTACCGGCAGCGGCTGGTGGCACTGGACGGTGGTCAATATCGCCAGCAGCGTCTTTTCGCTGCCCGCTGGCGCGGGAGATAAAAACAGCGCTACACTGCCGGGCGGAGCGGTCCAGGGCCGCAACGATTTTGGCTATGCCGGCTTCGGCGGCGCCTGTCCGCCGGCGGGAGATAAACCGCACCGCTATCGCTTTACGGTATGGGCGCTGGATGTCCCCACGCTGCCGGTGGATGCCGGGGCCAGCGGGGCGCTGGTCGGCTATCTGTTACATAGCCATGCTCTCGCCAGCGCACAGTTGACGGCGATGGCCGGGCGTTAAAATAAAAGGTTGGTCTGATGGAGAGTATCCACTTTCAGCATAACGCCTTAACCGCGGCGGAGATCACCACCCGACGGCTATGCAGACTGCATCGCGTGCGGCTGTTCTCCCCGGCGCTCTGTCGGGTGAAACGCGGCAGCAAAGTGATTGTGCAAGGGGAGAGCCGGGTGCTGGCGACTCCGCAACAGCTGATTGTTTTGCCAGCTGACGTGGAACTGGAGGTGATTAACCAGCCGGAGAATGGCCTCTTTTGCTCCGATCTGCTATCGCTGACGCCCGAGTTGCTGACGAGGTTTAAGACTCGTTATCTCAGCGAACCACCGCCAGGGCGCCTGACCTCGCTCTGCGCACCGGTGACGACAGAGCTGGCGTTTATGTGGCAAAGCGTTCTGCAGGCGGTGCGGGAGGGATTGTCCGTCGCGCTGCAGCAGCACCAGACCATGGGACTGCTGCTGGCCCTGTATGAGGCTGGCTATGCGGGCCCGCTGCTCGTCGAGCGGCAGCAGGATCTGTCGGCGCAGGTGCGGCAGCTGATTATGCTGTCGCCGGCGCAGGCATGGAGCGTGTCGCGGGTGGCGAAAATGCTCTTTCTCGGCGAGTCCACGCTGCGCCGTCGGCTGCAGCAGGAATCGCAGAGTTTTCGCCAGATCGTCGAGGAGGTGCGGATGGCCCACGCCCTGGGGCAGCTGCAGACCACCTCGCGGCCAATAGGCGAAATTGCGCAGAACAGCGGATATCAGTCGGGATCGCGCTTTACCGCGCGCTTCCGTCAGCATTATGGTTTACTGCCGAAGCATGTACGCTGAGCGAATTTGCTATCCTCAGCGTATAGCGTGAGCGAAAAGGAGATGATTATGGCCAGTATCTGCACAATGGCATGGGTTTACGGTTCGGTTCAGGGCGTGGGATTTCGCTATTCCACGCAGCGGGAAGCGCTGCAGCTGGGGGTGACCGGTTATGCCCGTAATCTGGATGACGGCGGGGTGGAAGTGCTTGCCTGCGGCGAGGCGGAGCAGGTGGAAAAACTCATCGCCTGGCTGAAAGCCGGGGGGCCGCGCAGCGCGCGGGTTGACCGAGTGTTAACCGAGCCCCATCAACCCACCCGCAGCTGGGACAAATTCGCGATCCTCTATTAGATGCACTTCACCGGCTTCGGCAAGCCGGCGATTTTGGTCGCCTGTTTGGCGGGTCCTTTCGGGAACAGGCGATAGAGATAGCGGCTGTTGCCTTTCTCTTCGCCAAACTTGTTGGCCATCGCCTTGACCAGCATACGGATCGCCGGAGAGGTGTTAAATTCAAGGTAAAACTCGCGCACAAAGCGCACTACTTCCCAGTGTTCAACGGCGAGCGTTATCCCTTCCTGCGCGGCAATGACTTCCGCCATCGCCTCGCTCCACTGGGTGGTATCTTTCAGATAGCCTTCGCTATCCGTTTCAATTTCGTTGCCTTCAAAAATAAACATGATTTTTCACATACCGCCTGAAACTGGCCGCAGTGTAGCAAAAAAAAAGGCCCCGCATAAGCGAGGCCTCTGTTAAGCAGGGAAGCGGTTAGTCCCGGCTGGCGAAGCCCAGGATGCTCAGCAGGCTGACAAAGATGTTGTACAGCGAGACATACAGACTGACCGTCGCGCGGATATAGTTGGTTTCACCGCCGCGGATAATGTTGCTGGTCTCGAACAGGATGGCGCCCGAAGAGATCAGGATGAACACCGCGCTAATCGCCAGGTGCAGCGCCGGCAGCTGCAGGAACAGGTTAGCGACCATACCAATCAGGACGACCACCACGCCGGCCATCAGCATCCCGCCAAGGAATGACATGTCTTTACGCGTCGTCAGCACATAGGCCGAGCAGCAGAAGAAGACCAGCGCCGTGCCGCCCAGCGCCAGGCCGATTAAATCGCCCATGCCGGCAGAAAGATACGCGTTCAGCATCGGCCCAAGGATATAGCCGAGGAACCCGGTGAAGGCGAAGGCGGAAATAATCCCGGTGGGTTTATTCGCCGTTTTGTAGGTCAGGAACATCAGACCGTACATCCCCACGAGGGTCAAAATGAGACCCGGCGAAGGTAGCATCAGCACTGTGCTGGCGGTGGCGGTGATAGCGGAAAACGCCAGCGTCAGGCTGAGCAGGAAGTAGGTGTTACGCAGAACCTTGTGCGTGCTGAGCAGCGAGGAACGGTCACGCGATGATGTAATTATGCGATCCATGAGTCACTCTCTTATGACAGATGTAATTAGGGATAAAGAATAAGAAAAACAAGCGTGAAGCCCTAATGCTTTTACCCATCTTTACTTAGTTTTTTACCGCTTTTTGCCTGGCATAAAATTCTATATAGATAGGGAAAAGCGATATATTTTCGCTTTTCGCGTCGCTGAGCCGATCGAAATCTTATAGGTCACTGAAAAATATTGCCTTATTGCAGTTCTGCGACTAAGTGTGGAAGAGGGGGATTACCCCGTACGTCAAAGGCAAAGGGAAATGACATTACACAAAAAAAATCACATCACCCGAACACTCCTGGCTGTCAGTATGCTGGCTATGAGCGGCGGGGCGCTGGCGGCGCAGGTGCCGCCGGGCACCCAGCTGGCGGAAAAGCAGGAGCTGGTCAGAAATAACGGCAGTGAACCGGCGTCACTCGATCCGCATAAAGTCGAGAGCGATGTTGAATTCAATATCATTAGCGATCTCTTTGAAGGGCTGGTTAACGTGTCGCCAGCGGGAGCGATCCAGCCGCGACTGGCGGAACGCTGGGAAAACAAAGACAACCTGTTATGGACCTTTCATTTACGCCCCGGTCTGACCTGGTCCGACAGCACGGCCATTACAGCGCAGGATATCGTCTGGAGCTGGCAACGACTGGTCTCGCCGGCAACAGCCTCCCCCTACGCGAGCTACCCTGGCAATATGCATATCGCCAACGCCCGCGAGATTGCCCTCGGGCAAAAGGGACCCGAGACGTTGGGGGTGAAAGCGCTGAACGACACCACGCTACAGGTCACTCTGACCCAGCCGAATGCCGCCTTCCTGGCGATGCTGGCGCACCCTTCGCTGGTACCGATCGACAAAGTGCTGGTGGAGCGGTATGCCGATAAATGGACCCGACCAGAGCATATCGTCACCAGCGGCCCGTATAAGCTGTCCCAATGGGTGGTGAATGAGCGGCTGGTGGCTGAACGTAATGCAAAGTACTGGGATAATGCGCATACCGTTATTAATAAAGTGACTTACCTGCCAATCTCTTCGGAGGCCGCCGATGTCAACCGCTACAAAGCAGGGGAGATTGATATTGTCTATACGGTGCCGATCAATCAGTTTGCGCAGTTGCAGAAAACCATGGGCGACCAGCTGGACGTTTCGCCGCAGCTGGCGACCTATTACTACGAATTCAATACTACCCGGCCGCCGTTTAACGACGCCCGTGTGCGTCGCGCGCTGAATATGGCGCTTGATAAAGATATCATTGCCGGAAAAGTGCTTGGCCAGGGCCAGCGCCCGGCCTGGCTGATCGGTCAGCCGGATATCGGCGGCGTGACGCTGCATAACCCGGACTACGCCAGCTGGCCGCGTGAGAAACGGATTGCCGAGGCGAAAAAACTGCTGGCGCAGGCGGGGTATGATGAAAGCCATCCGCTGGTCTTTACCCTGCTCTATAACACCTCTGAGTCGCACCAGCGTATCGCCATTGCCGCCAGCTCTATGTGGAAGAAAAACCTCGGCGTCGAGGCGAAGCTACAGAACCAGGAGTGGAAGACGATGCTGGATACCATGCATACGCATAACTTCGACGCCGTCCGCTACGCGTGGATTGCCGACTACGACGATGCCGCCACCTTCCTCAATACTTTCCGTACCGGGGATAGCGAGAACACCAGTCAGTACAGCAACCCTGCTTACGATGAGGCCCTGCGCAATGCGGCGAAAGCCTCCGACGTGGCGACCCGGGGCAAATACTATCAGCAGGCGGAAGATCTGCTGGCGCAGGATGTTCCCGCCATTCCGGTCTATCACTATGTACGTACCCATCTGGTGAAACCTTGGGTAGGGGGCTTCACGCCGGATAAGCTGGGGTATTACTACACCAAAGACATGTACATTAAAAAACACCCATCCGCCAGCGGCGATGGGCGTTGATTTTCTGTGCAAACTGCCTGAAATTCAGACGAATAACACAAAATTGTTTGTTTTTAAGGCGGTTGATCAAAATGATGCTTTACAGCATCCGCCGAGGTGTTTATAGTGCGCCTCACACCGGAAGTGTGGCCGAGCGGTTGAAGGCACCGGTCTTGAAAACCGGCGACCCGAAAGGGTTCCAGAGTTCGAATCTCTGCGCTTCCGCCATATAAAAGAAGGGGTTACCGAAAGGTAACCCCTTCTTGCTTTGTCCGGTCGGTCGTGCATGACCCGGACAGCGACCGACGACGTTTTCATTCCCACAGCGCTGACGGATACATAGCCCGTCGCATGGCAGGAATTTTCACAACGCCCGCTTATTCTTCGACAATCCGCGCCTTCGGTTTGCTCAGCAGGAGCATGACCAGCGCGACGTAGGGCATTGGCTTCCAGAAATAGTAGCCCTGCAGCAGATGAATATTCTGGCGATTAAGATAATCCCGTTGGGCCTCGGTTTCGACGCCCTCGGCAATGATGCGCAGTGACAGCGTCCGCGCCATCTCTATCACGCAGTCCAGCAGCTTGCTTGCCGGCGCCTCCCCGGTTACCCGGCCGACAAAACTCTGATCGATTTTGATATAGTCGAAAATCAGCTCGTGGAGACAGGAAAGCCCGGAATAGCCGGTGCCAAAGTCGTCCAGCGCGATGGAAAACCCGCGGGAGTGTAACGTATTGAGCTTGTCCACAACCGCCCCGTTGAGCAACAGCGGCTCCTGCTCCGTGATCTCCAGCATCAGCTTCACCGCTTTACCCTCAAAGCCGCGCTGATAGTGCAGGCAGTCATCGATAAACGTCGGCGCGTTAATATGTGACACGCTGATATTCAGGCCAATATGAAACCCATCCGGTAGTTTACTAAAGAGTGGTCTCATCTGCGCGTTGACCTGCGCCATCAGGCTGCGGGTTAGGGGAATAATTAAGCCGGTACGTTCGGCCAACGGAATAAATTCCGCGGGCGAGCGCGCTGGCGTCGTGCTGTTTTGCCAGCGGGCGAGGTAAATACCTCCTGGTGTGGGTCCGCAGCCAGCGGCTTAACATCGCCATATCTGGCAATCATTTGGTTCTGCACCCAGAGTGCCAGCCCGTTGTCATCGGTATCGCTATATAGCGCATCGCGCAGATGGATGTCGCTGATCGTGACAATCACCCTGATCGGCGCTAAGCGCGTCTGATAGATCAGCACCGGCCGCTTATTGACCATCATTCTGGCCGGGAGCAGTAACAGAGGGTCATCAGGCAAAGACTCAGGGCTAAGTGTCAGGACCCGGTTGCCAGTTAATGACGAACACGCCAGCAAGAAATACCATCAGCGCCAGGGAAAAGGCAATCACTCGCAGCCGGTGGATGAAGAGACGGCGTTGTTTCTTGGCGATCGCACCGTCAGCCAGGCCGCGTGGCAGCCCGGCGCGATGGTGCGACTGACGGTCAGCGGCAAGGCGCGGGTATTTAGCGGCTAATCCCTGAGCAGGCGGCGCCGGCTATCGCCGGTGCCGCACAGAAAGCTAATCAGGCGGAGGATGAAGCCGATAGTATCCGCGCCACTGACCTCGTCGCCATGGAGTGGTAGTACGTTGGAACAATTCCGCGGGGTCAGTCCATCTCACCGCCGTTTTGCCGGTGTGCGCTTTACAAATCCAGCACTAACCGGCCGCCTTTGGCGCGCGAGCAGCAGATCAGCATACTCTGCTGGCTGGCTTTCTCTTCCTCGCTGTAATACTGATCGCGGTGGTCGGCTTCCCCCTCCAGAATCATCGTTTCGCAGGTGCCGCACACCCCTTCTCGGCACAGGCATTCGACCTTCGCCGCTTTGTTATTCTCGATCACCTGCAAAATGGTCATATCCTGCGGCACGGTAAATTCGCGTCCGGAACGCGCCAGCACCAGGGTAAATGCCTCTCCGCTTTTATCCTCAAGGATAAACTGCTCAAAGTGCAGCTGGCTGGCGGGCACCTGATGGCGTTCGGCGGCGGCTTTCACCGCCTCGTTAAGCGCCGCTGGGCCGCAGGTATACACGTGGGTTCCTGGCTCGAGGTCGGCGAACAGGCGCGGTAGGTCGAGACGGCTGCCGAGCGCTGATACATGAACATTGACCCGATCGCGCCACGGCGCTGCGCTGAGCGCATCGGCGAAAGCATTACTGTCGGCGTCGTGAAAACAGTAATGCAGCTGCCAGTCGGCCTGCCGCTGTTCCAGTTCCGGAATATGCGATAAGAATGGCGTAATGCCGATGCCGCCGGCGATCAGCAGATGTTTTCGCGCCTGTGGTTCGATGGCGAACAGATTGTTGGGCGTGGACACCGTCAGGGTATCGCCCGGGCGCACCCGCTGGTGCATAAAACGCGAGCCGCCTTTGGAAGGCGACTCAAGACGCACCGCAATCTGCCAGCTGGTGGTATCCAGCGGCGAGCTCATTAGCGAATAGGCGTTACTGTAGCGCTGCTCGCCATCCTGCATCTGGACGATAATATGGCTGCCGCCGCTGAATGCCGGCAGCGGGGCGCCGGTCGGCGACACCAGCGTAAAACGCTTCACAAGAGGGGTGATCTGTTCAACATCGCGAACGACCGCCTCAAACATTTGATAATCAGACATCGCTGAACTCCATCAAAAAATCCCGGCGTGGCTAGCGCCATCGCCGGGAGAGCACATTTACAACCCCTGGCAGAGATACTTCATCTCCAGGTAATCTTCGATTCCGTGTTCCGACCCTTCGCGGCCAAGACCGGACTGCTTTACCCCGCCAAACGGTGCGACTTCGTTGGAAATCAGCCCGGTATTGATACCGACCATGCCGTATTCCAGCTGCTCGGAGACGCGCCAGATACGGGCGGCATCGTTGCTGTAAAAATAGGAGGCGAGGCCGTAGATGGTGTTATTCGCCTGCTCGATGACCTGCTGCTCATCGTCAAATTTCACCAAAGCGGCCACCGGGCCGAAAATCTCTTCCTGCAGCAGCAATGACCCCGGCTGTACGTCGCCGATCACCGTAGGGGTGAAGAAATTACCGCCCAGCGGATGCGCTTTACCGCCAGTTAACAGCGTGGCGCCGCGGCTCAGGGCGTCGTCGAGCAGGGACTGCACTTTGCGCCCGGCGTCGGCGTTGATCAGCGGGCCAATCTGTACATCGGACTCGCTGCCATCGCCCACTTTCAGGGCGGCGACGCGAGCGACGAATTTATCGCAGAATTGGTCGTAGATGGCGCGATGAATATAGAAGCGGTTGACGCAGACGCAGGTTTGTCCGGCGTTGCGGAACTTGGCGATCAGCGCGCCCTCGACCGCTTTATCGATATCGGCGTCGTCAAAGACGATAAACGGCGCGTTACCGCCGAGCTCTAAGGAGAGCTTTTTGATGGATTCCGCGCACTGGCGCATCAGCACGCGGCCAACTTCGGTCGAACCGGTAAAGGAGAGCTTACGCACCCGCTCATCGCCGGTGAACACCGCGCCAATTTCTCGCGACTGGCCGGTAACGACGTTAATGACGCCCTGCGGGATCCCGGCCTGATTCGCCAGCTCCGCCATCGCCAGCGCGGTAAACGGCGTTTCGTTAGCCGGCTTAATCACCATCGTACAACCCGCGGCCAGCGCCGGGCCGGCCTTCCGGGTGATCATCGCCGCCGGGAAGTTCCACGGGGTGATCGCCGCGCAGACGCCTACCCCCTGGCGGATCACCATCAGGCGTTTATCGGCGCCGGGGGAGGGGATTATCTCGCCGTTGGCGCGTTTCCCTTGTTCGGCAAACCACTCGATAAACGAGGCGGCATAGGCGATTTCGCCTTCCGCTTCCGCCAGCGGCTTGCCCTGCTCGGCGGTCATGATCTGCGCCAGCGCGGTCTTGTTTTCGAGGATCAGGCGGTGCCAGTTTTTCAATAGCGCGGCGCGCTGGGCGGCGGTGAACGCGCGCCAGTTCGGCAGCGCGGCCGCGGCGGCATCCACTGCCTGTTGCGCTTCCGCACGCCCCATATTGGGGATCTGGCCGAGCGTCGCGCCGGTGGAAGGATTGCTGACGGCAAGCGTCGTGCCGTCGGCGGCGTCGCGCCAGCTTCCGGCAATCAGCGCCTGCTGGCGAAACAGATCTGAGTGAAACACAGACATAGCAAGCTCCTTCAACGATTACGGCTGGAACACCTGGGCGACCAGATTGTGGAAATGCGCGATCCCGTGCTCGGAGATACCGCTGCCGCTGTTATCCGCCATAATGCGCCCCTGGCCGCGATAGCCGCGGGACTTCAGCCCCTTCTGCACGCTTTCCACCAGGCGTAAATCTTCCGGGCGGAACACGTCGCGATACCACTCAATCAGCGCTTTCTGATCGTCAGTCAGCTCTTCGTTGGTGAAATAGATGTCGTAATTCTGCAGAGTGGTCTCTTCATCCACCGGGAATTCATAGATAACGGTCATCATGCCCTTGATCGGCGTGACGTTGAACATGGTGCACGGCCACAGCCAGAAACCGTGAAACGCGGCGTCGGTACCCTCTTCGAATTTAAACGACTGCTCGGACGGTTTGGCGAAGCCATACTGCAGCGTCCATTTGCCGTGCATGGTGTGCCAGTAGCGGTCAACCTGGACGGAATCCGAGAAGCCCGGGTGCGCCGGACCGCAGTGGTAACATTCCAGATAGTTATCGACGATATTTTTCCAGTTCGCCGGGGTGAGGGTGGTAAAGCGCGCCGCCAGTTTCAGATCATGCACGTCCGGACAGGCTTCCAGCACTTTGTCCTGCAGCCCCGGTAGCTGCGTTTCCACACTCTCCGCTTCCGGATTCATATTGATAAACACAAAGCCGGCATACTCTTCCAGGCGAACCGGCACTAGCGTTGCCTTTTCGCTATCGAAATTCGCCACGTTTTCGCAGTTGCGGGCGTGGGCGAGATTGCCGTCCAGCTTGAAGGCCCAGGCGTGATAGGGGCAGGTAATCACGTTTTTGGCTTTGCCCTCGCCGCTCAGTAGCTGGTGGCCGCGGTGTGGGCAGACGTTATAGAAGGCGCGCAGAATGTTGTCGCGGCCGCGGACTATAACGATATTTTCGCCGATGATCTCCCGGGTAATGTAATCGTTCGGCCGGGCGACCTCGCTGCCGTGGGCGACGCAAATCCAGCTATTGGCGAAGATGCGCTCTTTCTCGTGCTCAAACGCCTGGCTGTCGGTATAAAAACGGGCCGGAATGGTCCAGGCATCCTGCGGATTAGCGCAAAAGTTAATCGGCAGGGTGAAGTCAGGGCTCAAATTGCTCATGTAGGGTCTCCTTGTGATTATTGTCAGTAAGAGGTTTTACAGCGACTGGCCGTCGCCTTTGAGTACCGCGCCAACCGGCAGCGTCTCGGCTTTAATAATGGGCTCGGGGGTATGGGTTTCTATCTGATGGACCGGAACGTGGGCGTAGTCCTGTTTTAACCAGCGCACGAAGCCGCCGGTTTTAATCAGTAAAATGGCCAGGAACGGTAGGGCGGTCAGCACCACGGTAGTTTTCATGGTCTCAAGCGAAGCGCCGGTAAACAGAATCGACAGCGGGATGAGGGTGATCACCACGCACCAGAACAGGCGCATGCCGCGATCCGGATCGTCGCCTTCGCGCAGGTTGCGGGTACTGGTCGCCGCCATGGTGTAGGCCACCGCATCCATGTGCGAGGCGAGGAAAACAATCATCACGAACAGATAGGCGGCGAGGAACAGCTTACCTGCCGGCAGCGACATCAGGACCTGCTGGACGGCGGTTTCGCCGCCGAGAGTCTGCATCACCTGTGGTACGTTAATCACGCCGTTAACGAACTGGTGCATGGCGTAGCTTTCCATCACCCCGAAGAAAAACCAGCAGCCGGCGGTGCTACCGAGGAGCAGTCCCCAGATCACCTCTTTGATTTTGCGCCCGCGGGAGACGCGGGTGACGAACATCGCCACGCCTGGGGTGTAGGAGATCCACCACAGCCAGTAGAAGACGGTCCAGTTGCGGGTAAAGGCGCCGTCGCCGAGCGGGTCGGTAAACAGGCTCATCTGCAGGAAGTTTTGGGTCGTCAGGCCGACGGCGTTAATGATGTTATTGGTGATGAATTCGGTCGGGCCAACCAGTAATACCACCAACGGCAGCAGAAACGCCCCCCAGCCGACCATTTTGCTCAGGCGCTGCAGGCCGTTGTTGATGCCAATCCACGAACTCATGCAGAAAATACCGCCGGAGAGCAGGATCACAAATGCCTGCATGGTGAAGTTATCCGGCAGTCCGGTCAGCGCTGACAGGCCGCGGGTGAAGGTGGCGGCGGTGACTACCAGCGAAATGGTTAACGCGCCGACGGTAGCGATCAGGAACATCAGATCGACCAGACGGCCCCAGAAACCTTGCGGATTAACGCCGGTGATCGCCGAAACGATCCCGGAGAGGCTGAGGCCTTTATTTTTCCGCACGTGGAAGTGATAGGCCATGATCAGCGAGGCGAGGGTATAGGTTGCCCAGGCGCTTACGCCCCAGTGGAAGAAAGAGTAAGGGATGCTGTATTCCAGCGCTTTCGGCGATTGCGGGGCAATGTTAAGGCCCGGGGTCTGGTAGTAATAAGCCCATTCGGCAACGCCCCAGTACAGCGTGGAGGAGCCGAGACCGGCGCAGATAAACATAAACAGCCATGAGAGGGTACTGTATTCGACTTTACCTTCGCCGAGACGGATATTGCCGTATTTGCTGGTGGCCAGATACAACACCAGTCCCAGCGCCAGCAGCACCAGTACCTGTACCGTGGAACCCAGCAGGCGGGTCACGCCGTTAAAAATCGAATCAGCCGCCTGCGCGGTTTGCTGGGGGAAGAGACTTAATGTAGCGGCGATGAAAACAATGGCCGCCAGGCTGATGGCAATCAGCGGCACATCTTTTTTCTTTACGTTGCTCAACATGAGTGATCTCCTGGGCATGATTGCCCGTCGGTGGCTTTAGCCTGTCGTTGTTATCACGCTGTAGGGTCAGGGTTCGTAGCAAGATGCTATTAACAATTGGATTATTTCTTCGTTACATGAATTAAACAATTGGCCGTTTCGTGAAGCAATAAAACACGAAACGGAAATAATAAAAGGTGAATTGGCGCAGGTTCTGTCCTTTCAGGAATTAATAAAGTTCACCGCTGTGATGCGGTTCACTTGTCAATCGTGGGGGATTCTGCATAGCGAAAAGAGAGGGGCGTTGGCGGACCAGGCGCGCGGGTTTTCCCGGGTAGCGGCTGCGCCTTACCCGGGCTACTTGCTGTGCCGTTTTTTGCCGGGTAGCGGCTGCGCCTTACCCGGGCTACTTGCTGTGCCGTTTTTTTTGCCGGGTGGCGGCTGTGCCTTACCCGGCCTACACACTACATTATCGTGCGATTGTAGCCCCGGTAAGCGCAGCGCCACCGGGGAGCGGCGGGGTAATTACGCCAAAATGGCCTTGCAGATAGCCTCGCTAACCTGCTGCGTTGAGGCACTGCCTTTCATGTCCGGAGTTTTCGGTCCGCAGGCGATCGTCTGCTCAATCGCCGCCAGAATGCCATCGTGAGCGGTGTGGTAGCGCTCATCGCCGTTGCCGAGGAAATCGAGCATCATCGCCCCGGCCCAAACGGTGGCGATCGGGTTGGCGATATTTTTACCGTAAATATCCGGCGCCGACCCGTGAACCGGTTCGAACAGCGACGGGAAATTGCGCTCCGGATTGAGATTGGCCGACGGCGCAATGCCGATAGTGCCGGTACAGGCCGGGCCGAGATCGGAGAGAATATCGCCGAACAGGTTGGAGCCGACCACCACGTCAAAACGCTCCGGCTGCAGCACGAAGCGGGCACACAGGATATCGATATGCTGCTTGTCCCAGCGAATTTCGGGATAGTTTTTGGCCATCTCTTCCACCCGCTCATCCCAGTAGGGCATGCTGATCGCCAGACCGTTGGATTTGGTTGCGGAGGTCAGCGTTTTGCGTGGGCGGCTTTTCGCCAGTTCGAAGGCGTAGCGCAGGATCCGGTCCACGCCGCGGCGGGTAAAGACCGACTCCTGAATCACCACTTCATGCTCGGTGCCTTCATTGGCGCGGCCGCCAAGGGCGGAATATTCGCCTTCGGTATTTTCGCGCACCACGTAAAAATCAATATCGCCGGCCTTTTACCCGCCAGCGGGCAGGGGACGCCGGGGAACAGGCGCACCGGGCGCAGGTTGACGTATTGATCGAACTCGCGGCGGAACTTCAGCAGCGACCCCCACAGCGAAATGTGGTCGGGAACGGTATCCGGCCAGCCGACGGCGCCGAAGTAGATAGCATCGAAGCCCTGCAGCTGCTCGCGCCAGTCGTCCGGCATCATCTTGCCATAATGGGCGTAATATTCGCAGCTTGCCCACTCCATCTGCTCGAAGCTCAGCGACAGATCCCAACGCTGTGCGGCGGCTTGCAGCACGCGAATCCCTTCAGGCAGAACTTCTTTGCCAATTCCGTCACCCGGGATGGCGGCAATACGACAGGTTTTTTTCATTCCGGTTCTCACTTTTTAACGATGATGTTTGACCACCTGCCTATCCTATAATTGACTGGTTCATAATTAATCACGCTAACTGGTGAAACATAAAACACAGATCATGAATAATCTGCCGCTGCTAAATGATTTACGCGTCTTTATGCTGGTCGCTCGCCGGGCCGGGTTCGCCGCCGCCGCCGAGGAGCTTGGCGTATCGCCGGCGTTCGTCAGCAAGCGGGTTTCGCTGCTGGAGCAAACCCTGAATGTGATGTTGCTGCACCGGACCACCCGTCGGGTCACCATTACCGAAGAGGGGGAGCGGATCTATGAATGGGCGCAGCGCATTTTGCAGGATGTCGATGAGATGATGGATGAGCTTTCCGACGTGCGCCAGGTGCCGCAGGGAACGCTGCGTATTATCAGTAGCTTCGGCTTTGGCCGTCGGGTTGTCGCCCCGGCGCTGTCGGCGCTGGCTCTCCAGTACCCGCAGCTGGAGCTGCGTTTCGATGTCCAGGACCGGCTGGTGGATTTAGTCAATGAAGGGGTGGATCTCGATATTCGCGTCGGCGACGATATCGCACCGAATCTGATTGCCCGCCAGCTGGCGGCCAATCACCGCGTACTCTGCGCCTCGCCGCAGTTCCTTGCCCGCCATGCGCCGCCGAAACAGCTGAGCGATCTGGCCGCGTTACCCTGCCTGGTGATTAAAGAGCGCGATCATCCGTTCGGCGTCTGGCAATTGCATAGCAAAGAGGGCCAGCACGCCATCAAGGTAACCGGGCCGCTCTCCTCCAACCATGGTGAAATTGTGCATCAGTGGTGTCTGGACGGGCAGGGGATTGCGCTCCGTTCGTGGTGGGACGTCCGGGAGAATATCGCCAGCGGACATCTGGTGCAGGTGCTGCCGGACTACTGGCAGCCGGCCAACGTCTGGGCGGTTTACGTCTCCCGGCTGGCGACGTCGGCCAAAATCCGCACCACCGTGGAGTTTCTGCGCCACTACTTTCAGCTGCACTATCCGCAGCATGAGCCGACGGCCAGCGCCGTCGGCAGAGGCGATTAAACCCCAAGGCGGTCGCGCAGGCTGTAGTAGGCGGCGCCCATGGCGGTAAAAGGAATGCGCAGGCTGCGGCCGCCCGGGAACGGGTAGTGCGGCAGTTTGGCGAAGGCGTCGAAACGCTCGGCGTCGCCGCGCAGCAGCTCTGAAATCAAGCGTCCGGCAAGGTGGGTACAGGTCACGCCGTGGCCGCTGTAGCCCTGCATGTAGTAAATATTGTTATCGAGACGCCCGAACTGCGGCATCCGCGACAGGGTTAGCAGGAAGTTGCCCGTCCAGCGGTAGTCAATCTTCACCCCCTGCAGCTGCGGGAAGGTTTTCAGCAGTTTCGGCATAATCAGCCGCTCCACGTCGTCCGGATCGCGCGCGCCGTAGACCACGCCGCCGCCGTACAGCAGACGGTTGTCGCCGGTCAGACGGTAGTAGTCCAGCAGGTAGTTACAGTCTTCCACACAGTAGTTTTTCGGGATCAGCGAGCGGGCGACCTCTTCCGACAGCGGAGCGGTAGTGACCACCTGGGTGCCGCACGGCATGCTGCGTTTCGCCAGCTCCGGCTCCAGTTTATCGCCGAGATAGGCGTTGCCGGCGACGATCACGTAGCGCGCGGTGACCTGGCCGCGCGCGGTGCTGACCACCGCCGGGCTGGTGTGCTGGATGCGGGTGACCGGCGACTGCTCATACACCCGGCCGCCGTTCAGGCGAATGGCATCCGCTTCGCCGATGGCAAGGTTCAGCGGGTGAATATGGCCGCCGCTGTGGTCGAGCAGGGCGCCGACGTAGCGGTCGCTGTCCACTTCGCGACGAATGGCCTCTCTGTCCAGCAGCTCCAGCTGGGTGTTGCCGTAGCGCTCCCAGTTGGCTTTCTGCTCTTCCAGGGTTTCCAGCTGTTTATGGTTCATCGCCACGAACAGGCCGCCCGGGCGGTAATCGCACTGGATCTGATACCGCTGGATGCGTTCGCGGATGATATCGCCGCCTTCGAACATCATGCTGCCGAGCATTTTTGCCGCATCCGGGCCGTAGTTCTTTTCAATGACGTCGATATCGCGGCTATAGGAGTTGACCAGCTGACCGCCGTTGCGGCCGCTGGCGCCGAAGCCGATGCGCGCCCCTTCCAGCACCACCACGTCGTAGCCCATTTCGGCCAGATGCAGGGCAGACGAGAGGCCGGTGTAGCCGCCGCCGACGACGCAGACGTCACAGTTGATGGATCCCTCCAGCGTCGGGAACGGTTCATACTTGTTGGCGCTGGCGGCATAGTAGCTAGTGGTATGTTCAGTCATGATCAAGACTCCAGGGCAATCCAGATGGTTTTCAGTTCGGTGAATTTTTCCAGCGCGTGCAGCGATTTATCGCGCCCGTTGCCGCTCTGCTTGTAGCCGCCGAACGGAACGGTCATATCACCATCGTTATAGTTGTTGACGAAGACCGAGCCGGCCTTCAGGCGGCGGCTCATGCGGTGGGCGCGGGAGAGATCGCGGGTCCACACCGCGGCGCCCAAGCCGTAGTCGCTGTCATTGGCGAGCTTTAGCGCCTCTTCTTCGCTTTTGAAGCGGGTCACCACCAGCACCGGGCCGAAGATCTCTTCCCGGCTGAGGGTTGATGCCGGGTCGACGTCAACGAAAATGGTCGGGCCAACGGCGGCAGGCCACGGGTTTTTCCGTCCGTCGAGGAACAGGGTGCTTTGGCTTTCGCCGCCGCGAATAAAGCTATGCACGTTGTCGGCATGGGTATTGTCAATCAGCATGCCCATGGTGGTGTCCGGATCGAGCGGGTTGCCCGGCTGCCAGTGTTGCGCCTCAGCTTTCAGCCGCGCCAGGAACTCGTCAGCGATGCTCTCCTCGAGCAGCAGACGGGTCCCGGCGATGCACACCTGTCCCTGGTTGTAGAAGATGCCGCCGGCGGTGGCGCGAACCGCTTGTTGCAGATCCGGGCAATCGGCGAAGACAATGTTGGCGCTCTTGCCGCCCGCTTCCAGCCACACGCGCTTCATATTGCTGTCGCCGGCGTCTTTCAGCAGCTGCTTGCCGGTGCGGGTGGAGCCGGTGAAGGTGATGACTTCAACATCAGGATGCAGGGCCAGCGCCTGCCCGGCCTCGTGGCCAAAGCCGCTGACCACGTTCAACACGCCGTCCGGCAGGCCGGCCTCTTTCGCCAGCCCGGCCAGACGCAGGGCGGTAAGCGGCGATTTTTCCGAGGGTTTGAGGATTACGCTATTGCCTGCCGCCAGCGCCGGGCCGAGTTTCCAGTAGGCCAGCAGCAGCGGGAAGTTCCACGGCACCACCGCGGCGATCACGCCAATTGGTTCGCGAACGATCATCGCCAGCTCGTTGCTGCCGGTGGGGGCCACTTCGCCATAGACTTTATCCAGCGCTTCGGCATACCAGCGAATGGCGCGGGCGGCGCCGGGAATATCGTCGCGCAGGCTGTGGCGAATCGGCTTGCCGGTATCCAGCGTTTCCAGCAGCGCCAGCTCTTCACGATGGGCCTCCATCAGATTAGCAAAGCGAGTGAGGATCGCTTTACGCTGTGCGGGGGAGGCCTGCGACCAGTCGCCGTTATCAAAAGCCTGGCGCGCGGCTTTCACCGCCCGTTCGACGTCGGCTTTTTTACCGCGGGCGACCTGGGCTAATGTCTGCTGCGCGGCGGGGTCGATAGTCTCAAAGGTGGTATTATCGGCCGCGGCGCAATATTCGCCGTTAATAAATAAGCGCGTTTCAATGGCCAGGTTTTTCGCTTTTTCCTGCCAGTAAGCCAGGTGCTGAAAATTCATCATGACTCCTTAAAAACATTATCGGCAAATTAATCAGTGCGGCGTTTTCAGGCTGCACGGGGGCACTGCGCCGGGCGCAGGGCATAGCGTATCCCCGGAGTTGAATACCGTTTTATTCTCCTGATTTTTGACGGGTTGTTTGCAACCCGAATTATTCAGGAGCGAGTCGCCATTCACTGGCGTTAATTATTTCAGGGCCAACAGGAAATAATATTCCGTACGGCGCAGACGTTATTACTACGAGTTCTTCGCCGCGACGAAAATAGATTTTCCGTCGCGACAGGCCTGAAGTAAGCCTGAACTTCGTTCAGGCGAAATAATCAGAATGTGGTGGGGGTGTGGGCACTGATGATGCGGCAGATGCCTGCCGAGGTGTTGCTGAAGCTGTGCGGAATGCCGGTATTAATGGCATAGCTCTGTCCAGCCACCAGGTGGTACGACTGACCGTTAATGGTCAGCACGATCTCACCTTCCAGTATGGTGCCTATCTCCTCACCCTGATGCTTAATCCTCTCCCCGGTCGTGGTTCCAGGCTGGTAAGTTTCAAAATCATCGCCAGCGTACGGTTCGGATTTCCGTTATGAACCAGCTTCATGGAAACGCCCTGACTTCCCATCTCAATCAGGTCATCCTGATTAATGACCACCTGGGGTTCGTCCGGCTTTTCGGGTTCAGAAAAGAATTCCGAGAGCGACAGCCCATAGACTTTCAGCAGCTTTTGCAGCGTACTGATGGCAGGACTGACTTTATCCTGCTCTATGGTGCTGATGGCACTATGTGTTAACCCAGACAGTTCGGCGGCACGACGCTGTGAGAGACCCAGCTGTTGGCGGATCTCTGACAGACGTTTCCCTGGCGCCAGTCCGTCATCGCTCATATTTGCATTTCCTTAACGGTAGTGGTCAGCGCCGCCGCTTTTCAGCATGATGGCCCTGACAGGCGGTGATAAAACCATCAAACAACATACGCGACAGGGCGTATTCGCTACTGTTCCATTCTGGATGCCACTGTACGCCCAGCGCGAAAGGATGATCGTTCACGCTGACCGCTTCCACCAGTCCATCCGGCGCTCGCGCCTCCACTCGCAGCTGCGGACTGAGGGTTTTTGCCCCTTGCCCATGTAGCGAGTTTACCCAAAACGTGTTGCAGCCCGGTATCAATTGCGACAGCAATCCTCCTTCCTGAACCTCAACCTGATGGGACGGCGCATACTGCTGCTCGACGGGCAGTTCAGGATCTTCGCGATGTTCAAGGAGCTCAGGCTGCTCGAACAGACGACGATACAGAGTCCCGCCGGTGGCGACAACCAGTTCCTGCAGTCCACGACAGATGGCGAAAATGGGGATGCGCCTTTCGAGCGCGGCGTTAATCAGCGCCATGCTCAGAAGATCACGCCCGGGGTCGGCGTCAGGCTCATCGCCGTTTTCACCATAAAGGTGCGGCTGCACGTTGCTGGGGCTGCCTGGCAGGTAGATCCCGTCCAGTTTATCAACGACCACGTTCAGTAGCTCCGGCTCCGCCAGCGCATGCGGCAGGGCAATCGGCAGTCCGCCGGCGTTAACAATTGCATTCAGGTACTTTTCTTGCAAGGTCTGGGTCTGGTGACCCTTAAGCCTGTTTCTACACATCACGACGCCAATAACTGGCTTGTACATTATATTTTCCATGATCGCCCTCACAAAGTGGACTAAATTATGACCGCTATAGCGGGTTTAACGGCCATATCGTTCAATATTTTCTCAATCTAGCAGTGGAAATAGCCCTTTGCAAACTTAATTTAACATTTGACAAACAATTTATTTGCATACACAGTCGATGGGGTGGACATTATATTTAACGGTCTGAGTGCAGGACCGAAACCCAACCAACGGCGGTGAATCATGGAAACCAATATCGTAGAAGTTGAGAATTTTGTTCAGCAAACGGAAGAGAGACGGGTTAGCGCGTTCGCGAAAGAAGTGAAGCGCTACCTCGAAACCTACCCTGATACCCAGTATGTCGATGTCCTCCTCACTGACCTGAACGGCTGCTTCCGCGGCAAGCGCATCCCGGTTGCCGGCCTGAGCAAACTGGAGAAAGGCTGTTATTTCCCGGCCTCGGTGTTTGCGATGGATATTCTCGGCAATGTGGTGGAAGAGGCCGGTCTGGGCCAGGAGATGGGCGAGCCGGATCGCAGCTGCATCCCGGTACCCGGCACCTTAACCCCTTCGGCGGCTGACCCACAATCGATAGCCCAGGTACAGCTAACCATGGTTGATGAAGATGGCGCTCCCTTTGACGTTGAGCCGCGGAACGTACTCAACCGCCTCTGGCAGCAGTTGCGCCAGCGCGGGCTGTTCCCCGTGGTAGCGGTAGAGCTGGAGTTCTATTTACTGGACCGCAAACGCGATGCCGAAGGCTACCTGCAGCCGCCGTGTGCGCCGGGCACCGACGATCGCAACACCCAAAGCCAGGTCTATTCGGTCGATAACCTTAACCACTTCGCTGACGTGCTCAACGACATCGACGAGCTGGCCAAACTGCAGCTGATCCCCGCCGATGGCGCGGTGGCGGAAGCCTCGCCGGGCCAGTTTGAAATCAACCTTCACCATACCGATAACGTGCTGGACGCCTGCGATGATGCGCTGGCGTTAAAACGTCTCGTGCGTTTGATGGCGGAGAAGCATAAGATGCACGCCACTTTTATGGCGAAGCCTTATGAAGAGCATGCCGGCAGTGGGATGCATATCCACATCAGCATGCTGAACAATAAAGGGGAAAACGTGCTGGTGGACGGCGATGGGGAAGACTCTGCGCTGCTCAAACGCGCGCTGGCCGGGATGATCGATCTGATGCCGGCCTCGATGGCGCTGCTGGCGCCGAACGTGAACTCGTATCGCCGCTTCCAGCCGGGGATGTACGTCCCGACGCAGGCTTCGTGGGGGCATAACAACCGCACCGTCGCGCTGCGTATTCCGTGCGGCGAGCGGCAGAACCACCGCGTGGAGTATCGCGTCGCGGGGGCGGACGCCAACCCGTATCTGGTGATGGCGGCGATTTTTGCCGGCATTCTGCACGGGCTGGATAACCCCCAGCTGCCTTTACAGGAAGAGGTGGAAGGTAACGGTCTGGAACAAGAGGGCCTGCCGTTCCCGATCCGCCAGAGCGATGCGCTGTGGGAGTTTATGCAGAACGATCACTTGCGTGAGCGCCTCGGCGAGCGTTTCTGCCATGTTTTCCATGCCTGTAAGCATGATGAATTACTGCAGTTTGAGCGTCTTATCACAGAAACCGAAATTGAGTGGATGTTGAAAAACGCCTGATGGTCGCCCCGCGAGGGGCCCATAAGTTTGGTAATCAGTAGCATCATACGGCCTGAGCGGAGCCTGGCCGACGTTTTTGCTGGGAGCCCAGCCATTTCCCGGATGTCGCGTTAAGGAGCGCAGGCGGCAACGGGGCTTCAGTTAACGACACAGTGTGTGACGAGGAAATGAGATGATGCAGATGTTCAAATATCCGCAGGGAGAGGGAGGCCGCTCAGGCCGCATTGGATGCCAGCCAGCTACCGCTTACCGGTCCGTCTTACCCTTTTATCTATGCCTTACCCCTTTGCTAAGCAGGTTTGTCACGCGGACGTTGGGCCCGCAAACTGTTAACAGCAAGAGGGGTATGGGCGATGGCTATTAATCCTCCGGCACATAACGCCGCTCAGGCGGGCAGACCGCGTCTGCGTAAATCCCTCAAACTCTGGCAAGTGGTGATGATGGGGCTGGCCTATCTGACGCCAATGACGGTGTTTGATACCTTCGGCATCGTCTCGGGCATCAGCAATGGCCACGTTCCGGCGTCTTATCTGCTGGCGCTGGCTGGCGTGCTGTTCACCGCCATCAGCTACGGCAAACTGGTGCGTCAGTTTCCGGAGGCCGGTTCCGCCTATACCTACGCGCAAAAATCCATCAGTCCGCACGTCGGCTTTATGGTCGGTTGGTCGTCGCTGCTGGATTATCTGTTTCTGCCGATGATCAACGTCCTGCTGGCGAAGATCTATCTCTCGGCCTTGTTCCCCGAAGTGCCGCCGTGGGTGTGGGTAGTGACCTTTGTCTCTATTCTGACCGCCGCGAACCTGAAAAGCGTTAACCTGGTGGCCAACTTCAATACCCTGTTCGTGCTGGTGCAGATTTCGATCATGGTGGTGTTTGTCATTCTGGTGGTGCAGGGGCTGCATAAAGGCGAGGGGGTGGGTACCGTCTGGTCGCTGCAGCCGTTTATCAGCCAGAATGCGCATCTGATCCCGATTATTACCGGCGCGACCATTGTCTGCTTCTCGTTTCTCGGCTTCGACGCGGTGACCACCCTGTCGGAAGAGACCCCTGACGCCGCGCGAGTGATCCCGAAGGCAATTTTTCTCACCGCGATGTACGGCGGCATTATCTTTATCGTCGCGTCGTTCTTTATGCAGCTGTTCTTCCCGGATATTCATCGCTTTAAAGACCCCGATGCCGCGCTGCCGGAGATTGCGCTGTACGTGGGCGGCAAGCTGTTCCAGTCGATTTTCCTGTGCACCACCTTTGTTAACACCCTGGCGTCCGGCCTGGCCTCCCATGCCAGCGTCTCCCGTCTGCTGTACGTGATGGGCCGCGACAACGTCTTCCCGGAGCGCATTTTTGGCTATGTGCATCCGAAATGGCGTACCCCGGCGCTGAACGTGATTATGGTGGGCATCGTTGCACTGTCGGCGCTGTTCTTCGACCTGGTGACCGCCACCGCGTTGATTAATTTCGGCGCGCTGGTGGCCTTCACCTTCGTTAACCTGTCGGTGTTCAACCACTTCTGGCGGCGCAAGGGGTACAACAAAACCTGGAAGGATCGACTGCATTATCTGCTGCTGCCGATGGTCGGGGCGTTGACGGTCGGGGTATTGTGGATCAATCTCGAGGCCACCTCCCTGACGCTCGGCCTGGTGTGGGCGGCGCTTGGTCTGCTGTACCTGACTTATCTGACCCGACGCTTCCGCAAACCGCCGCCGCAGTTTGATGCCGCTAAAGCGGAGCAGGCCTGGGAGTCATAGGTTCTGAGGCATAAACTGAACGAAGGCAGGCCCGCAGGCCTGCCTTCGTGTTGGCTTCGGTAAGGGACAGTACAGGACGGTAAAGAAATCAGCAGAAAACGGTGGGGAACGGAAGGTATTATTTCTTCTTTTTATGGACAGGTAACTGACTGGCGCGCCGCTCTTTGAGGTACGACACCAGGCTGTAGATGGCGACGCCCAGCAGCGCCACCGCGACGATAAAGAGAATAAGACCCGACATAGACCAACCTAATATTCTGTTTGGAAAGGGAAAAAGATACAGGGCTCTGTGTGAAGATAACATCGGGATATGTCTGAAAGATGACGCCTCATCGCGAGAATATCCGGCGGCGGGGTTGTGATAAAATATTTCCCGCAGGGATGTGACCGCCTGGGTTTCACCTGAAATGGCGTAACACTCCGTTAAGTGATTTTACAGAAGTGCGGCCTATAGCGAGTTACGCTGACCGCGAATAAGAACGATCTGAGAGTCAGTCATGTATAAGAAAACCCTCAGCCTGCTGGGCGTAGCGTTGGCGCTGTCTGCCTTCGCCAGTCAGGCTGAAAGTGAACGTCAGGCGAGCCGCGAGCGGATCGTGGAGCAGGTCCTCAAGCCGTGTGAAGGCAAAAAGGCGGGCGATAAGGTGGTGATTACCGATCGCCGCGGCGGCGAGCACGAGGCGATCTGTACCCTGACGGCGGTTCCGCTACCGGAGTAGCGCCCGCCGCACGGTGCCGCTTATCGATACCGCGGCGCAGGCTGTCCGGTTCGCGCACTGGTAAACAGCGCCAGTCTGGACTGCTCAAAAGTCTCCCACAGTCCCAGGTCATGAACCGGTGGTAAGGTGACCTGTTCCCCCATCTCCAGCCCCCTGAGAGCGGCGTCAACCAGATCCTCGGTGGTCATTACCGTGCCGCTGGGCAGAGCGTCCAGCGCCACGCCGGAGGTCGGCCACAGATCGGTAGCGGTCGCCGCCGGCAATACCGCCTGAATACGCACGCCGCTGTCGGCAAACTCCTCCTGCAGGCCGCGGGTGAAGCTCAACACCCAGGCTTTGCTGGCGCTGTAGACTGCGCTGCCCGGCAGCGTATGCAGCGCGAGGATAGAGGCAATATTGATCAGCGTCCCCCGGCGTCGTGGGGTGAAAGCGGCCAGCGCGGCATAGCTCAGACGCAGCAGCGCGGTGGTGTTGAGCGTATGAATCGCCTGGTGCTCGCGTGGCGTACTGGCGAGAAAACCCGCCAATTTCGCGGTGCCGGCGTTGTTAATGAACAGGTCGATGGCGGGATCCTGCTGCAGACGCTGCTCTACGGCGGCAATCCCGTGCTCTTCGCTAAGATCGGCTTTGAGGATGCTTGCCTGGATGGCGTAGCGCGCCTGCAGCTGGTCGGCGAGCGCCTGCAGACGGTCTTCACGACGGGCGGCGAGGATCAGGTTGTAGCCGCGGGCGGCGAGTCGTTCGGCATAGATCGCGCCGATACCTGAGGACGCGCCGGTGATAAAAGCTGTGTGCGATGGTTGGGTCATGAGAAATGCCTCGTAAAAGGTTGCATTATTAAACCAAATTCAGCATGAGATATTAGGTTTAATAATGCAACCATTTTGCCAGGACTTTTTCATTTTTGCTTGTCGCGGGCAGCGTTTAGTTGTTCAGCGGGATAGCGATGGTGATGTCCGCCGGGGCCAGCTCACGGCCATCTGCCGCCTGCAGGACCAGCTTACGCAGGGGCTGGCGCTGCTGGCGGTCAATGAGCCGGGTCGCCGGTTCGTCAGGATCGAACAGATAGTCGTCTGCCCACTGGGAGAGGGCGACCAGCACCGTCTGCAGGGCACGGCCCTTATCGGTCAGGACATACTCCTGCCAGGCGCTGCCGTCGGAGGCCGGCTGCAGGCGCAGGATGCCTTCATCCACCAGCATTTTCAGCCGCCCGGCGAGCATGTTTTTGGCGATACCGAGGTTTTTCTGGAATTCGCTAAAACGGCGCACCCCGCGCAGAGCATCGCGGACGATCAGCAGCGACCACCAGTCGCCGATAACGTCGAGGGAGCGGGCGATAGGGCAACAGCTGTTTTCCAGACGGGTACGTTTCACGAAAGCCTCCAGGTTAATTGTTTCATTATAAAACTCTTTGCCTGGCAGGGGAAATTTTCGGCTACGGTCTAAGTTTGCGAGCGATTACCAGGAAAAATGTCATAAATCCGGCACAATTAACGCGATGATAATAAATGACTAAGGATGAAGGGATGAAAAAACGTCTACTTGCCGCCGCCGTTGCCGGCGCGGTGATGTTATCCGCTGGCGCTCAGGCGCAGGACACGGCCGCCCCGGAGGGGTATCAGCTGCAGCAGGTGCTGATCATGAGTCGTCACAACCTGCGTGCGCCGTTGGCCAATAACGGCAGCGTGCTGGAGCAGTCCACCGCCAAGGCCTGGCCGCAGTGGGATGTGCCGGGCGGCCAGCTGACCACCAAAGGCGGTGTGCTGGAGGTGTATATGGGCCACTATATGCGCGAATGGCTGGCGCAGCAGAAGCTGGTGACCAGCGGCGAGTGCCCGCCGGAAAACGCGGTTTATGCCTACGCTAACAGCCTGCAGCGCACCGTCGCCACCGCGCAGTTCTTTATCACCGGCGCGTTCCCGGGCTGCGGCATCCCGGTGCATCACCAGCCTCAGATGGGCACCATGGACCCGACCTTCAACCCGGTTATTACCGACGACTCCCCGGCGTTTCGCGAGAAAGCGCTGCAGGCGATGGAAAAAGAGCGCCAGGGAATGCAGTTGACCGAGAGCTACAAGCTGCTGGAGACGATGATCGATTACCGCAACTCACCCTCCTGCAAAGAGAAGAAGGTCTGTTCCCTGAGCGAGGGTAAAGATACCTTTAGCGCCGGTTATCAGCAGGAGCCGGGAGTGTCCGGACCGTTGAAGGTGGGCAACTCGCTGGTAGACGCCTTCACCCTGCAATATTATGAAGGCTTCCCGAAAGATCAGGTGGCGTGGGGGGAGATCGCCAGCGATAAGCAGTGGCAAGTGCTGTCGAAGCTGAAAAATGGCTATCAGGATAGTCTGTTTACCTCGGTGGCGGTGGCGCAAAACGTCGCCAAACCGCTGGTTAAATATATCGATAACGCGCTGGTGGGCGAGGGAGCCAGCAAGGCGAAAGTCACGCTGCTGGTGGGACACGACTCGAATATCGCTTCGCTGCTCACCGCCCTGGACTTTAAGCCCTATCAACTGCCCGGCCAGTATGAGCGCACTCCTATCGGCGGCAAACTGCTGTTTCAGCGCTGGCATGACAGCGCCGGCAATCGCGATCTGATGAAGATTGAGTATGTCTATCAAAGTACCGAGCAACTGCGTAACGCCGACGCGTTAACCCTGCAGGCCCCGCCGCAGCGGATCACTCTGGCGCTTAACGGCTGTCCGGTTGATGACCAGGGATTCTGCCCGCTGGAGACCTTTAAAAAGGTGATCAACGAGGCGGCGAAATAACGAAAAAACCCGGAGCACTCCGGGTTTTTTTTAGCAGGTTAGGGTGAGCCCAGGTGGGGATAAACCTCCTAGACGTTTTTACGCTCAATCGTCTGTTCGCCCCAGAACAGGCTGTCTTTATCGGTTTTGGCAAAGGCCAGCGCCAGCACTTCGTCGCTGCCTTCCTCCCAGATTTGCTCCGCCAGTTTTTCATCGTAGTGGGCGACTTCGAAAATCGCCTCGGCAATTTCCGGCGAGGTGTTACGTAAACTTGCCCATTCGCCGACGCGATGTGCTTTTGCTTCTTGAGTTGGCATAGTGCTCCTCCTGCAGAAGATTAGCCGTGCAGTTTAACGGCCAGTTTGGCGACATGTTCACCCTGATAGCGGGCGATGGCTAACTCTTCCTCGCTCGGCTGCCGCGAGCCGTCGCCGCCGGCGATGGTGGTTGCGCCATAAGGGGTACCGCCGCGTACCTGGGAAATATCGAATAGCTCCTGGGCGCCATAGCCGATCGGGACGATGATCATGCCGTGGTGGGCCAGCGTCGTCCAGGTCGAGGTAATGGTTTGTTCCTGGCCGCCGCCGGTACCGGTTGAGCTAAATACGCTGGCGATTTTGCCATACAGAGCGCCGGACGCCCACAGACCGCCGGTTTGATCGAGGAAAGTACGCATCTGACCGGACATGTTGCCGAAGCGCGTCGGGGTACCAAAGATGATGGCGTCATACTCTGCCAGCTCCTGCGGCGTGGCGACGGGCGCGTTTTGCGTTTTCCCGCCTGCTTTGGCGAATGCTTCAGCCTGCATGGTTTCCGGCACGCGCTTCACAACCACCTCAACGCCGTCCACCCGGTTCGCCCCATCGGCGACGGCGTGAGCCATGGTTTCAATGTGTCCATACATGGAATAATAAAGCACCAGAATTTTAGCCATTTCCATCACTCCTCGGTTGCATTATAAGCCAGCAAAATAGCTGGTACCTTTAAAGATAAAGCCTCCGCCGGAGAGTGCAAATCCAACGGGCATTTGTTTGATTTATAACAAAATGACAAAGCGTTATTTACTTTTCCTTGCACCGCGCGGCCTGAAAGGGAATTGAAGGAGGAAGCGTTGCGTCTGCTATTTTGGCCGCTGCGGCGAGGATGTAGCATCAGGATACATTTTTGCTGACTATTTTTTCTTCGCCAGCAGAGTCGGTTAGGAGCTGTTGGCGGCGCGAGGAAGCTTTTTTCGCCCGGCTTTGTTTCTGGATGTTACATTCGCCGCCGTCAGCCGCAGTCATTCACTAACCTTATAGATACGCGGCAGGACAGCGGCGTTGCCGCTCCCGCGTAATGCACTATGATGTCTAACCTAATGGAGGTCAGTAATGGCAAACCATCGTGGCGGTTCCGGCAACTTTGCTGAAGACCGTGAAAGAGCATCAGAAGCAGGACGTAAAGGTGGCCAGCATAGCGGGGGGAATTTTAAAAATGACCCTCAGCGCGCCTCAGAGGCTGGCAAAAAAGGGGGTAAAAACAGTCATGGTAGTCGTGAAAGTTAACGCGCGACTCGCACTGTTCTCTTTGATGCGGTGTTAATCTCCCCGACCCAACCGCATCGCCCTCGCCGCCGGCATCTGCCGGCGGTTTTTTATCTGTCGGTGGTTGCGCTCCCGCCGGGCGGATTGCACACTGGTCGCCCGTTAATCGTCATGGCTGTCTTATGTCTTCGTTAAAATTCTCCGTTAGCCGCCAGGAAGCGCTCCTTATCATGATCACCATGTTCTGGGGAGGGACGTTCCTTGCCGTACAGTACGCGGTGAGCCTTAGCGGGCCGCTGTTTTTTGTCGGTTTGCGTTTTGCGACCGCCGCGCTGGCGGTGGGCCTGCTTTCGCTGCGCACTCTGCGCGGTCTGACGTGGCTGGAAGTGAAGGCCGGGGTAGCGATTGGCGTGGCGATTGCGCTGGGGTATGGCCTGCAGACCTGGGGACTACAGACCATCTCCAGCAGTAAATCTGCCTTTATCACCGCGATGTATGTACCGCTGGTGCCGCTGCTGCAGTGGCTGTGTCTGGGACGTATGCCGGGGGTGATGTCCTGCGTGGGGATTGTGCTGGCCTTTATTGGTTTAATTCTGCTGGCCGGGCCGGAAAATAATCTGCTGGCGCTTGGCGTGGGGGAGATGATCACTCTGGCAAGCGCGGTGGCGATCGCGGCGGAGATTATCCTTATCAGCGCCTGGGCCGGAAAAGTCGATGTCCGCCGGGTGACGGTGGTGCAGCTGGCGACCGCGTCGCTGGTGGCTTTCGCCGCCATGAAGCCGGCGGGTGAATCGGTGCCGTCGTTGACGCCGGCCCTGCTCGGCGTCGCGCTGGGGCTGGGGATTTTCAGCGCGATCATTCAGGTGACCATGAACTGGGCGCAGCGCAGCGTCTCGCCGACGCGGGCCACCCTTATTTATACCGGTGAACCGGTATGGGCCGGTATTTTTGGCCGGCTGGCCGGTGAGCGTCTGCCGCTGCTGGCCCTGCTCGGCTGCGTTTTGATCCTCGCGGGAGTGCTGGTGAGCGAGCTGAAGTGGAAGCGCAAGTCGCCGCCGCAGGTTTCCACAAACGACGATGCGCAGCCGCTCGCTGACCTGGCCGATCGCCGCGAGCCATAATATTTTCCTTCTGACCCGACAGCGGCGCTTATCCTGGCTGGTACTCGTCCGGCTCTGATTGTCTCCAGGCCCGTGCCAGCGCAGCGCCGCCGGGCGATGGCATCAGGCACGGCGTCGCTTTTATGCCGGGTGGCGGCTGCGCCTTACCCGGCCTACGTTCGTACGACCTGCCGTTAATTTATTCACCATTGTTGCTGAAACTGCCGGTGCTGACGGCCTCAAAATCGCTGAGACATTCCCGGAAGGCCGTGGCAGTCTCCAGGCCCGCGCAAGCGCAGCGCCGCCGGGCGGTCAGGTTCCGTGCCCGTGGTGGTGCCGGATGGCGGCATAAATGCCTTATCCGGCCTACAGGAACACACCACCCAGGCCCACACCGCTCCCTGCGCCAACGCCGCGCTAATGTGGCTTACACCGGCGTTACCCTGGCCTCCTTCGCCTCGCGCGTCCCGCGATGAAGCAGCGCGTGCAGCAGGATCGCCCCGAAGGTGGCCGTGCCAATCCCGCCCAGCGTAAAGCCGCCCAGCGACAGCGCGAAATCGCCGGCGCCCAGCACCAGGGTCACCGACACCATGATCAAATTGCTGTTTTGACTCAGATCCACCCGGTTTTGCACCCAGATCCGCGCCCCGGCGACGGCAATTAAGCCAAAGACCACGATCGAGGCGCCGCCGATTACCGGCCCGGGAATGGTGTGGATTAATGCGCCGAACTTCGGCGAGAAACCCAACAGCATGGCAATCAGCGCCGCGGCGACAAACACCAGCGTTGAGTAGACCTTGGTCACCGCCATGACGCCGATGTTCTCCGCATAGGTGGTGACCCCGCTGCCGCCCACCGAACCGGAGAGCATGGTCGCCAGCCCGTCGCCGACGAAGGCGCGCCCCATGTACGGGTCCATATTGCGCCCGGTCATCCCGGCGACGGCCTTCAGGTGCCCGAGGTTCTCGGCCACCAGGATCACCGCGACCGGCGCAATCAACATCATCGCCTGGCCGTTAAAGGATGGGGTGGTAAAGTGCGGCAGCCCGAACCACGTCGCCTGGGCGAGGGGGGAGAAGTCCAGCGGTTTGCCAAGGCCCAGGCCGTTAGCCAGCAGGGCGTACAGCGCGCAGGCGACGATCAGGCCGACCAGGATCAGCAGTCGCTGCAGCATCCCGCGGGTAAATACCGCCACTATGCCGATGCAGAGCACGGTCAACACCGCCATCCAGCTGTCGAAGGCGCTGGCGGAGACGCTGCGCACGGCAATCGGCGCCAGGTTCAGGCCGATAGCCATCACCACCGCGCCGGTCACCACCGGCGGCATCAGGCGCTCGATCCAGCGGGTGCCGATCTTCATCACCACCAGACCAATCAGGGTGTAGACCAGCCCGCAGGCGATGATCCCGCCAAGGGCGACGCTCAGATGAGGGTTCAGCCCCTGGCCGTTAAAGCCGGTAATGGCGATCACCACCCCGACAAAAGCGGCGCTGGAGCCGAGATAGCTCGGCACCCGTCCGCCGGTGACGACAAAGAACAGCAGGGTGCCGACGCCCGACATCAGAATAGACAGGTTCGGGTCGAGCCCCATCAACAACGGCATCAGCACCGTCGCGCCGAACATCGCAACGGCGTGCTGCACGCCCATCACCAGCGTTTGCCCGGCCGACAAGCGTTCATCGGGGGCGACAACGCCGGATTCGGCGGCAGGAGAGGTCAGCTTCCAGCGAGGAAAATCGAAGAGTGCCATGATGATATCCCGGGTTAAAGGTTAACAAGCTGGTCGCATAAGCGTGTGATAGCCGCGGTCAAACCACATCAGTCCCCGGGGCTCCGGGTGACGGGTAATGGCCACGACGTGACAAAACAGAATGTCGTGCGTCCCGACGCTGACGCGCTGGTCGATGCGGCAGTCAAAGCTGACCAGAGCCGCCTCCAGCCGCGGACAGCCTGTGGCGCCGGTCTGCCAGTCGGCGGCGGCAAAACGCTCGTCCATTGCCGTTTTACCGCCAAACAGCGTCGACAGGGTCTCCTGTCCGGCCGCCAGGGTATTGACGCATAGCGTGTGGTGTTCGCTGAACACCGGCCACACCGAAGCCGAGCGGTTCAGGCAGACCAGCAGGGTCGGCGGCGTGTCGGTAACGCTGCAGACCGCGCTGGCGGTGAATCCCGCCCGGCCCGCCGGGCCATCGGTGGTAATAATGTTAACCGCGGCGCCGACGTGGGCCATGGCGTCACGGAAACTCGCTTTGTCCGTTAACTCCATCGTAAACTCCTTATGCCAGCAGGCAGGCTTCATCAAAGGACAGGCGCGGCAGGCGGCCGTACAGCTTGCCGGGGTCGCCATAGCCGATGTTCACCAGCAGGTTGCTTTTCCAGCCGTTGTCGGCAAAAAATGCCGCGTCGACTTTTTCCCGGTCAAAACCGGACATTGGCCCGGTGTCGAGGCCCAGCGCCCGGCAGGCAAAAATCAGATACGCCGCCTGCAGGGAGCTGTTGCGAAACGCGGTCTCTTCCGCCAGCTGCGGGCTGGAGGTAAACCAGCTGCGGGCGTCACCGTGGGGAAACAGGGTCGGCAGCCGGTCGTAGAAGGCGCTATCCCACGCCACGATGGCGGTCACCGGCGCCTGCATGGTTTTCTGCAGATTGCCGCTGGAGAGCGTCGGGCGAAGTTTCTCTTTGCCTTCCGCGCTGCGCACGAACACGATGCGCGCTGGCGAACAGTTGGCGGAAGTCGGCCCCATTTTCATCAGGTCCCAGACGGCCTGCAGCTGCGCATCGCTCACTGGCTTATCCAGCCAGCCGTTGTGGGTCCGGGCCTGGGTAAACAGCGTCTCGCAGGCCGTGTGGTTTATTGCGTCGTTCATCGGGTCTCCCTGGTGACCGGCAGCATAGCGGACAGCCCGTCGCGTAAAATGGTATTAAAGGTATCGGCGTCGGTGACGTTACAGGCATGGCCGCCCCACGGCATTTCCACGAGCTGGCTGCCGGGGATCGCCGTCTGCAGCACGCGGGAGCAGGAGGCGGGGACCAGCAGGTCGTCAGCGGCGCTGATAATCAGCGTCGGGCAGGCGATGGCCGACGCACGGCGTGAAAAATCAGCCTGCTTCAGGGCCTGCAGCCGCTTCAGCAGATTCTCTTTGCCCTGAAAATGGCTGATGGCAAGCGCATCTTCCGCTTCGAGGCGCGGCAGGCGCGCGGCCATCCATTCCGCCGGGTAGAGAAATAGCGGCTGCGCTTCGACCCACGCCTGCGCGCCGCCGGCATGCAGCAGACGCTCGCGCACCTGGAAGCAGCGGCGGGTATGCGGCGACAGCGACAGCCAGCCGTTGACCAGCGCCAGGGCGCTCACCGCCTCGGGGCGATCGAGCGCCAGCTGCAGGCCAATCAGCGCCCCCAGGGCGTGGCCCACCAGCGCGAAGCGGGCGATCCCCGCCGCCTGCAGAGCGCTGAACAGCTCCCCGGCCTGTAGCCGGCGGGCAGCGGACCGGCGTTCTCCCCGGTCCCGTTATGGTCATAACTCACCAGCTGATACTGTTCCTCCAGCGCCGCGCGCTGCGCCAGCCAGTAGCCGCCGCCCCCGCCCAGACCGGCGCTGAGGACCACCACCGGCGCGCCGGGCCACGGAGCAGGAGCAATATTGAGCCTCATCATGTCGGGGTACCGATATGGGCGACGCTGGCGATTTCCACCAGCGCATCGGGCTTCACCAGTCCGCACTGAATGCAGAAGCGCGCCGGTTTATCGCCGGGGAAGAACTCGGCATAGACCTCGTTAATCGCGGCGTAATTTGTCCAGTCGGTGATAAAGATGCTGTTGAAAGTCACATCCGCCATACTCCCGCCCGCCGTTTCGATAACGCTCCTGATGGTCTCCAGCACGTGGCGGGTTTGCGCCTTTGGGTCGCCGATGTGCACCACATTGTTTTGCTTATCAAACGGCAGGGTGCCCGAGACGTAGACCACCCCGTCGGCGAGCGTCCCCGGAACAAAGGGGGCAATCGGCGCGGTGGTGCCTGGCGGAATAATCACCTGTTTAGGCATAACGTTTCTCCTTGGCTAAAGGCAGCGGGGCGGCGGGGGACAGCGCGTGGCAGAAGCTCTCGACGTCGCTGATCCAGCCGAAAAAGGTTTCAATATTGAACAGCGCCGCCTGCTGGGCGAAGGCCGGGCCGGCCTGATGGGTGGCATCCTCCAGCACGATGCCGAAGTATTCGAGAAAGAAGCCATCGCGCAGCGTCGATTCGACGCAGACGTTGGTGGCGATCCCGGTGAACACCAGGTGGCGTATGCCGCGGCTGCGCAAAATGCTGTCGAGCGGGGTGTTAAAGAAGCCGCTGTAGCGCGGTTTCGGCAACACGATATCGCCTTCCTGCGGCGTCAGCTCGTCCACCAGCTGATAATCCCAGCCGCCTTTCGCCAGCAGCTTGCCCTGCAGCTCCGGACGCTGACGCATCGTTTTCAGCGCGTTGGATTTGTGATAGTTCGGCGAGCCCGGGCCGCCAGCTTCAACATACTGATCATCCCAGCCATTCTGGAACCAGATAATCAACATACCCGCGGCGCGAGCGGCGGCGACGGCGGTATTAATATTGTCGATAACCGGCCGGGTAGCGGAGACGTCAAAGCCGGCGAGATCCAGATAACCGCCCTGGCTGGCGTAGGCGTTCTGCATATCGACCACAATCAGCGCGCTCTGCTGCGGCGCGAAGGTCAGGGATTCCGGGCGAGCGGGAAGGGTAATCATCAGGCCACCTCACGGGTAACAGAAGCAATGTGGTTCCGGCAGCGCATCAGCGGCTGAATGCGTTCGCCAAAGGCGTCAATGCCGGCAAGAAAATCATCAAAAGTCAGCAGCACGCCGTCGGTGCCGGGCACGCTCGCTACTTCATCAAGCATACGGGCGACGCTGGCATACGATCCGACCAGGGTGCCCATGTTAATGTTGACCGCCGAGGTGGGGTCGGCCATCTGGCGCACGTTGGTATCGCTGCCGGAGCGGGTATCTTTCTGACTCTGCTCGGTGAGCCACGCCAGCGCTTCTTCATCGGCGCCCCCTTTGTAATGTTCCCATTTGGCGCGCGCCGCCTCGTCGGTTTCGTCGGCGATCACCATGAACAGCACATAGGATCCCACGTCGCGGCCGGTTTTTTCCGCCGCCTGCATCATGCGTGCGGCGGTCGGGGCAAAGGCCGTTGGCGTGTTGACTCCTTTGCCAAAGCAAAAGTTGTAGTCCGCATGCTGGGCGGAGAAGGCCATCCCGGCATCGCTCTGCCCGGCGCAGATCACCTTCATCGGCTGCGACGGGCGCGGGCTGACCCGGCAGTCGTTCATGGTGAAGTAGTCACCTTTGAAATCGCTGCGCCCGGTGCCCCACAGGTCACGGAGCACCTGGACGTATTCGGTGAGATAGTCATAGCGGCTGGCGAAATAGTCATCTCCCGGCCACATGCCCATCTGGTCATATTCCGGTTTTTGCCAGCCGGTCACCAGATTGACGCCAAACCGGCCGCCGGAGATGGAGTCGATAGTGGAGGCCATCCGGGCGACAATCGCCGGCGGCAGCGTCAGGGTGGCGGCGGTGGCGTAGATCTGGATCTTCGAGGTCACCGCGGCCAGGCCGGCCATCAGGGTGAAGGACTCCAGGTTGTGATCCCAGAATTCAGTTTTCCCGCCGAAGCCGCGCAGTTTGATCATGGAGAGCGCGAAGTCGAAATGGTAGTGCTCGGCCTTCTGCACGATGGCCTTATTCAGTTCAAAGGTCGGCATATACTGCGGGGCATGGGTGGAGATCAGCCAGCCGTTGTTGCCAATGGGAACGAAAACACCAATTTTCATACCTACCTCTCTGCAGTCATGGAAGATGGGTTGCGATGGTGCGGCATCCTGCCTCTCCCTGGACCACCTCGCAGAAAAGGTAAAGCAAAGGCGATGCCAGTTTTATAAATGCTAATGTTATTAATGTGTTACTTTTGAGTTGCTGAAAAGGACGGTAAAAAAGTGGACTGGATGGTCAAAATCAGTGCACGAAAAAACGGCAGTCATGCGCAATCAGGGTGCATGGGGTCGTGTCGGCGCAGGGCTTTTGCTATGCTGGTGGCGTCAACTGAAGGAGAGGATGTATGGCACAGGGCGCGGTGAAGAAAAGCGGCAAACGTTCACAAGCGGTCAGCGCCAAAAAGGAGGCCATCCTGGCCGCCGCGCTGGAGGCATTTTCGCAATTTGGTATTCACGGTACGCGGCTGGAGCAGGTGGCTGAACGCGCCGGGGTATCGAAAACCAATCTGCTCTATTACTACCCTTCGAAAGAGGCGCTGTATGTGGCAGTCCTGCAGCAGATCCTCGCCATCTGGCTGGCGCCGCTGAAGGCCTTTCGTGAGGATATCAGCCCGCTGGTGGCGATCCGCGAATATATTCGCCTGAAGCTGGAAGTGTCCCGCGATCACCCCCAGGCCTCGAAGCTCTTCTGCCTCGAGATGCTGCAGGGGGCGCCGCTGCTGATGGGCGAACTGACCGGGGATCTGAAAGCGCTGGTCGATGAGAAATCGGCGATAGTCTCCGGCTGGATCGACCGCGGCAAGCTGGCGCCGGTCGATCCACAGCATTTAATCTTTATGATCTGGGCTACCACCCAGCATTACGCCGACTTCGCCACCCAGGTGGAGGCGGTCACCGGCGCCACGCTGCAGGATGCGGCCTTTTTTGAACAAACGGTCGATAATGTCCAGCGGATGATTATCGAAGGCATTCGCGTCCGTTAATTGGCGGGCGGCAGCGGGCAGCTTTGATCGCCATCCTCGCACTGTAGCAGCGAGGCGAGGAAAGACTCCCGCTCCACGCTCTTATCGGTCATGCACTGGCTGACCAGCATTGGCTGCATGCTGCCGCCTTCGGCGCCGGACGCGAGAAAGGCGCAGTCGGCGTCGCGTAAGGCGATCCATGCCTGCTGCGCCTGCTTCAGTAATGTTTGTTGTTTACCCACCGCCCGCTGCAGGGCCTGCTGCCATGTGTCGTTCAGTTTTTTATCGGCCGCCTGATACTGCGCAGCCGCGCACTGATTCATTTCGGTTTGGGTGTTGGCGCTGCTGCACTCGTCCGCCAGCGCCGCGCCGCTGGCCAGCAGGGCCATCACGGCAAATAACGTGCGTTTCATTGTTCTGCTCCCATAAAAAAGGCTCCCGTCCGGGAGCCTTAATTAAACACAGCTGACGTCAGCTGTCATTAGCTGATCGCAGCGCAGACTGATTGCCCGGATGGCGGCGCACCGCGCCTTATCCGGGCTACCCTTTGGCGGTGGTAGGTAGCCCCGGTAAGCGCAGCGCCACCGGGGAGCCCGTTTTAGCCGATGGTCATCAGGCTGGCGTTACCGCCTGCCGCCGCGGTGTTAACGCTCAGCGAACGCTCGATATACAGCCGCTCCAGCAGCAGATTGGTTTCGCCGCGGGCGAAGCCCTGCACGGAGACAATCGCCCCATCGCGCGCCGCCACCTGCTCGCACAGCTCGCGCAGCTGGTCGGAATCGCCGTGGTAGATAACCGCGTCGAAGGCCTGGCCAGGCAACTGCTCCGCTTTGGCAAAGCGAATGCGCTCGCTGACCTCCCGCGGCAGTTTCTTCGCCAGATCGCGCTGCAGGGCGCTGTCCGGCCACAGTACTTCACAACCCACCGCCAGCACAGCCGCCAGCTGGATCAGCGCATCCTGTTCGTTATCCGCTACGCACAGCACGCGCTCGCGCGGCATCAGCGTCAGGGTGTTGCGCTCGCCGGTTGGCCCCGGCAGCAGGCGTTGAGTGCCGCTTTGCGCCTGCTCGCTGTACTGCTGGCACAGCGCCTGCAGCTCAGGACGGCCCGCGGCCCACTGCTGCAGCGCCTGCAGCGGTTTTTCCAGCAGCGTTTTCAGCTGGGCGTCCAGCGGACGCTCTGCATCCTGGCGGGCGAAGGTCACGCCAACCGCGTCCTGCGGACGGCTGGAGAGCAGACGGTACAGATACAGCGGACCGCCGGCTTTCGGACCGGTACCGGACAACCCTTCGCCGCCGAACGGCTGAACGCCGACCACCGCGCCAACCATATTGCGGTTGACGTACAGGTTGCCCACCTTGGCGCTGCCGGTGACCTGGGCGATGGTTTCGTCGATACGGGTATGCACGCCGAGGGTCAGGCCGTAGCCAGAGGCGTTAATCTGCTCGACCAGTTTGTCCAGCTCGTTACGGTTATAGCGCACCACGTGCAGTACCGGGCCGAAGACCTCTTTTTTCAGCTCGTCGAAGCTGTCGAGCTCGATAAGCGTCGGCGGCACGAAGGTCCCGTGACGCCATTCGCGGGCGTCTTCGCTATTCTCACGCACCGCCTGGTAGACGGTGCGGCCTTTGGCGCGCATCGCCTGAATATGGCGTTCGATATTCTCTTTCGCTTCCGCATCGATAACCGGACCGATATCGGTGGTCAGGCGCCCCGGATTGCCCATCCGGCACTCGCTCATGGCGCCGCGCAGCATGGTTAAGGTGTGATCGGCGACCTCTTCCTGCAGGCAAAGCACGCGCAGGGCGGAGCAGCGCTGGCCGGCGCTGTCGACGCGGAGCCAGCACGTCGATCACTACCTGCTCGGTGAGCGCCGACGAATCGACGATCATCGCGTTCATCCCGCCGGTTTCGGCGATCAGCGGCGTCGGGCGGCCCTGGGGATCGAGGCGGCTGGCGATATTGCGCTGCAGCAGGGTGGCCACTTCGGTGGAGCCGGTGAACATCACGCCGCGCACGCGCTCATCGGAGGTTAGCGCGGCGCCCACGGTCTCCCCGCGGCCCGGCAGCAGTTGAATAACGCCCGGCGGCACGCCGGCTTCCAGCAGAATCGCCACGCCCTGGGCGGCGATAAGCGGCGTCTGCTCGGCAGGTTTCGCCAGCACGCTGTTGCCGGCCGCCAGCGCGGCGGCAATCTGGCCGGTGAAGATCGCCAGCGGGAAGTTCCACGGGCTGATACAGACCACCGGACCCAGCGGGCGGTGAGTTTCATTATCGAAATCGTCGCGCACCTGGCCGGCGTAATAGTGCAGGAAGTCAACGGCTTCGCGCACTTCAGCGATGGCGTTGCTGAAGGTTTTACCCGCCTCGCGCACCAGGATCCCCATCAGGGTCGGCATTTGGCTTTCCATCAGCACCGCGGCGCGCTCAAGAATGGCGGCGCGCTCCTGCGGCGGAGTGGCGAACCAGATCGGCGCATTGTTGATAGCGCTGGTCAGCGCCTGCTGCACTTCAGCGTCGCTGGCTTCGCGGACGTAGCCGACGATATCTTTCGGCTCTGCCGGGTTAACCACCGGCTGCATCTCGCCTTCGGCCACCGGCTGCTCCAGCATCGGCAATGCCTGCCATTTATGCAGCGCGCTGTTGAGCAGGGAAGAGGAGAGGGAGGCCAGACGGTGCTCGTTCGCCAGATCGAGACCGGCGGAGTTGCTCCGGCCGCTGCCGTAGAGATCGCGCGGCAGCGGGATTTTCGGATGCGGCAGGCCGGCCTGGCCTTCCTGCTGCGCCAGTTTTTCTACCGCGCTGACCGGGTCGGCCACCAGCTCGTCCAGCGGCAGGGTATTGTCCGCGATACGGTTGACGAAAGAGGTATTGGCGCCGTTCTCCAGCAGACGACGCACCAGATACGCCAGCAGCGTCTCGTGGGTGCCCACCGGGGCGTAGATGCGGCACGGCCGGTTCAGTTTGCCGTCGGCGACCTTGCCCACCACCTGCTCGTACAGCGGTTCGCCCATGCCGTGCAGGCACTGGAACTCATACTGGCCCGGGTAGTAGTTCTGGCCCGCCAGCTGGTAGATAGCCGCCAGAGTATGAGCGTTATGGGTGGCGAACTGCGGGTAAATCAGGTTCGGCACCGCCAGCAGCTTCTTCGCGCAGGCGAGGTAGGAGACGTCGGTGTAAACCTTGCGGGTGTATACCGGATAGCCTTCGAGACCTTCCATCTGCGCGCGTTTAATTTCGCTATCCCAGTAGGCGCCTTTCACCAGACGGATCATCAGGCGACGGCGGCTGCGGGTGGCGAGGTCAATCAGGTAATCAATGACAAACGGACAGCGCTTCTGGTAGGCCTGAATCACGAAGCCAATCCCGTTCCAGCCGGCCAGTTCCGGCTCGAAGCACAGTTTTTCCAGCAGGTCGAGGGAGATCTCCAGACGGTCTGCCTCTTCGGCGTCAATATTGATGCCGATGTCATACTGGCGCGCCAGCAGGGTCAGCGATTTCAGCCGCGGGTAAAGCTCTTCCATCACCCGGTCATACTGCGCGCGGCTGTAGCGCGGGTGCAGCGCGGAGAGCTTAATGGAGATACCCGGACCTTCATAAATGCCGCGGCCGTTGGAGGCTTTGCCGATGGCATGGATCGCCTGCTGATAAGAAACCATATAGGCCTGGGCGTCAGCGGCGGTCAGGGCGGCTTCGCCGAGCATATCGTAGGAGTAGCGGAACCCTTTTTCTTCCAGCTTGCGGGCGTTGGCCAGCGCTTCGGCGATGGTTTCCCCGGTGACGAACTGCTCGCCCATCAGGCGCATCGCCATATCCACGCCTTTGCGGATCAGCGGTTCGCCGCTCTTGCCGATGATGCGGTTCAGGGAGCGGGAGAGGCTGGTCTCGTTATGGGTCGACACCAGTTTTCCGGTGAACAGCAGCCCCCAGGTGGCGGCGTTGACGAACAGCGACGGGCTGCGGCCGATGTGCGACTGCCAGTTGCCGTTGCTGATTTTGTCGCGGATCAGCGCATCGCGGGTGGCTTTATCCGGAATACGCAGCAGGGCTTCCGCCAGGCACATCAGCGCCACCCCTTCCTGTGAAGAGAGGGAGAACTCCTGCAGCAGGCTCTGCACCATGCCGGCGCGGCCGCTGGCGGTTTTCTGGTTGCGCAGTTTTTCCGCCAGCTGATACGCCAGCTTGTGCGCCTGTTCGCCCAGCGGCTGCGGCAGACGGGCCTGCTCCAGCAGCATCGGTACCGCGTCGGTTTCCGGACGTCGCCAGGCGGCGGTGATCGCCGCGCGGCTCACCGACTGCGGCAGGATCTGCTCGGCGAATTCGAGGAACGGCTGATAGGGCTCTTCCGTTGGTTCGCTGGCGTCATCGCTTTCGTTGGCGGCCCCGGAGAGCAGGGCCGGCAGCTCAGGCAGCGTCTCGTCGTTCTCCAGTTTTTCCAGATAATTAAAGATGGCCTGCTTAATCAGCCAGTGCGGCGTGCGGTCAATACGGCTCGCGGCGGATTTAATGCGCTCGCGGGTTGCGTCGTCAAGCTTAACACCCATGGTGGTGGTGCCCATGCTCAAAACTCCTGTCATTTATCGTTAGGCTTATGCGGTTGCATGGAAATATCCACTATGTTGCAACTTTGTGCAACCTTGTTAATTGTGGCTTGTGACGGAAGCCGTGAAATGGCTAATTTGTTAAAAATAACCCCTAAAATAGCAGAAATTTAACCCCGGGCTCATAGGGTATTTGTATGCGTGAGTTAACACTTTTGTTTGGTGCAACCTTTAAAAACGTGAGAGAGTGCAACCTCTAACAAATTGACGTTTTGCGCCGTCGGTTTTTCGTGTAAATGCTGTGTTAAATCGTTTGTGAAAAACCGAAGCTTCCGTCAGGATACGGTCGCCCAATTAAACAATGCGCCATTACCCCGTTCCGGTAGTGGAAAAAAACGACGAAGTTGGACGCTGTCGATAAAAATTCTGGAGACTTTGCATGGCTATTAGCACACCGATGCTGGTGACATTTATTGTTTATATTTTTGGTATGGTATTGATAGGGTTTATTGCCTGGCGTTCGACCAAAAACTTCGATGATTATATTCTCGGGGGAAGGAGTCTGGGGCCATTTGTGACCGCGCTTTCCGCAGGGGCGTCGGATATGAGCGGCTGGCTGCTGATGGGCCTGCCAGGGGCGATTTTCCTCTCCGGGATTTCCGAAAGCTGGATCGCCATTGGCTTAACGCTGGGGGCGTGGATTAACTGGAAGCTGGTGGCCGGTCGCCTGCGCGTGCATACCGAGGTGAATAATAACGCCCTGACGCTGCCCGATTATTTTACCGGCCGTTTTGAAGATAAAAGCCGGGTGCTGAGAATTATTTCGGCGCTGGTTATTCTGCTGTTCTTTACCATCTATTGCGCTTCAGGAATTGTCGCGGGGGCGCGTCTGTTTGAAAGCACCTTCGGCATGAGTTATGAAACCGCACTGTGGGCCGGGGCGGCGGCGACGATTATCTATACCTTCGTCGGCGGCTTCCTCGCGGTTAGCTGGACCGATACCGTGCAGGCCAGCCTGATGATTTTCGCGCTGATCCTCACCCCGGTGATCGTGATTATTTCCGTCGGCGGCTTTGGCGATTCGCTGGAAGTGATTAAGCAGAAGAGCATCGAAAATATCGACATGCTGAAAGGGCTGAACTTCGTGGCGATTATCTCGCTGATGGGCTGGGGGCTGGGTTATTTCGGTCAGCCGCATATTCTGGCGCGCTTTATGGCGGCGGATTCGCACCACAGCATCGTTCACGCACGTCGCATTAGTATGACCTGGATGATCCTCTGCCTCGGCGGGGCGGTGGCCGTCGGCTTCTTTGGCATCGCCTACTTCAATAACAACCCGAGCCTGGCGGGCGCGGTTAACCAGAACGCCGAGCGCGTGTTTATCGAACTGGCGCAAATCCTGTTTAACCCGTGGATTGCCGGGATCCTGCTGTCGGCGATTCTGGCGGCGGTGATGTCCACCCTGAGCTGTCAGCTGCTGGTCTGCTCGAGCGCAATTACCGAAGACCTGTATAAAGCCTTCCTGCGTAAAAACGCCGGTCAGAAAGAGCTGGTGTGGGTGGGCCGTATGATGGTGCTGGTGGTTGCCCTGGTGGCCATTGCCCTGGCGGCCAATCCGGAAAACCGCGTGCTGGGTCTGGTGAGCTACGCCTGGGCTGGCTTCGGCGCCGCCTTTGGCCCGGTGGTCCTGTTCTCGGTAATGTGGTCGCGCATGACCCGTAACGGCGCGCTGGCCGGGATGGTGATTGGCGCCCTGACCGTGATCGTCTGGAAGCAGTTTGGCTGGCTGGGCCTGTATGAAATCATTCCGGGCTTTGTCTTCGGCAGCATCGGGATTGTGGTCTTTAGCCTGCTGGATAAAGCGCCGTCGGCCAGCATGCAGCAGCGCTTTGCCGAAGCGGATGCCCACTACCATACGCCGCCGCCGGTACGCGCCACGGCTGAGTAAGATCATCTAATGCTCACGAGCCCGCCGCTGGCGGGCTTTTTATTGCCTGGTGCCGTGCCGGAATATTATAACCCTTGCTAATTATCTGAAAATCCGCTGATATTTCCTGACTAATAACAATGAGGATAGCAAAGATGACGTTCAGACAGGGTGCAATGGCGCTGGTGCTGGCAGGGTTACTCAGCGGCTGCGTGGCGGGTGGAAGTTCATCGACCAGCGCGCCGAAGCCCGGCGTCTGCCCGGCGGATAAGTCCATGGTGCAAACCACGCTTTACTTCGGTCTGAGCCGCCCGGCGGGGAAAGACATCACCGCTGAAGAGTGGCAACAGTTTGTCGACCGTGACGTCACGCCGCGCTTTCGCGACGGGCTGACGGTGTTTGATGCCCACGGCCAGTGGCTTGGCCAGAATGGTCAGGTGGTGCGGGAGCAGAGCAAGGCGCTGATGGTGATCCATGGGCATGACGCGCAGAGCGAGGCGGGTATTGAGGCTCTGCGCCAGGGCTATAAATCACGCTTCGCACAGGAGTCGGTGATGCGTGTCGACCAGCCGGTCTGCGTGCAGTTCTGAGTAAACGGCGGGGGCAGCCCCGCCGTTTGTTTTACAGCACCAGCCCGGCGAAGCTGGCGGAAAGCAGGCTCACCAGCGTGGCGCTATACACCAGCCGCAGGCCGAAGCGGGAGACGATATTGCCCTGCGGTTCATTCAGGCCTTTGATCGCCCCGGCGATAATGCCGATCGAGGCAAAGTTGGCAAACGAAACCAGGAATACCGAGAGAATGCCGAGCCCGCGAGGGGTCATGCTGGCGGCAATCTTTTGCAGCTCAATCATCGCCACAAATTCGTTAGCGACCAGTTTGGTGGCCATGATGCTGCCGGCGTTTAGCGCATCGCTCAGCGGGATGCCGATAAGCCACGCCAGCGGATAAAAGACGTAGCCGAGGATCTGCTGGAAGCTGAGACCAAACAGGGTGGCGAATAGCGCGTTAATGGCGCTGATCAGGGCGATAAAACCGATCAGCATCGCCAGAATAATCATCGCCACTTTAAAGCCGGCCAGAATATATTCCCCGAGCATTTCAAAGAAACTCTGCGATTCATGCAGCTTCTCGAGTTTTATTTCCTGCTCGCTGCCCGGCCGCGTCGGGTTAATTACCGACAGCACGATAAAGGTGCTGAACATATTGAGGATCAGCGCTGCGACGACATATTTGGCGTCCAGCATGGTCATATAGGCGCCGACAATCGACAGCGATACGGTCGACATGGCCGTCGCCGCCATAGTGAACAGTCGCCGTGAGGAGAGGTCGCCCAGTACGCCCTTGTAGGCAATGAAGTTCTCCGACTGGCCGAGGATCAGCGAGCTGACGGCGTTGAAAGATTCCAGCTTACCCATGCCGTTTACTTTCGACAGCAGGGTGCCAATCACGCGAATAAAAATCGGCAGGATCCGCCAGTGCTGGAGAATACCAATCAGCGCGGAAATAAACACAATCGGACACAGGACGCCCAGGAAAATAAAGGCTAAGCCTTTTTCGCTCATGCCGCCAAAGACGAAATTGGTCCCTTCGGCGGCAAAGCCTAACAGCGAAGCAAAAAAGCCGGAAATATTTTTTACCAGCCACAGGCCGCTTTCGGCGTGCAGGAAAAAGAAAGCGAGCGCTATTTCGATAATAATCAACTGGAGAATATAACGAATACGAATTTTTTGTCTGTCGTAGCTGACAAGCCAGGCCAGGGCGAGGATCACCGCCAGCGCCAGCAGGAAATGAAAAAATGCAGTCATGTTGTTCTTTTCGCAAGTCAATAAGGCCGCCATTTAGCCATAGCCGCTACGGCGGGTAAATATCTGGCGTAAAAAATCCTTTGCTTATTCTTTCCCTTCATAACAGGCGAATATTTTCATAAGTCATTATTTGTCAGCGATTTATTTACAACTGATCATCATTCTCTGCACATTTCGCTTGTGTTTCTGAGCATTGTAATGATAATCACTATCATAAATATTACCTGTTTTTGCATTCGTTGACGGTGTTTTACATTTAAGGGTATTGGCATGTTTGTCCCATTTCTCATTATGTTACGCGAAGGCCTGGAGGCGGCGCTGATTGTCAGCCTGATCGCCAGCTATCTGAAACGCACCCAGCGCGGCAACTGGATTGGCGTGATGTGGATTGGCGTGATCCTCGCGGCGGCGCTATGTCTTGGCTTAGGCATCTTTATCAACGAAACCACCGGTGAATTTCCTCAGCGTGAACAGGAGCTGTTCGAAGGGATCGTCGCGGTCATTGCGGTGGTGATCCTGACGTGGATGGTCTTCTGGATGCGCAATGTCTCACGCAACGTCAAGCAGCAGCTGGAGCAGGCCGTGGACAAGGCGCTGCAGCGCGGTAATCACCACGGCTGGGCGCTGGTGATGATGGTCTTTTTCGCGGTCGCCCGTGAGGGGCTGGAGTCGGTCTTCTTTCTGCTGGCGGCATTCCAGCAGGATGTCGGTATCTGGCCGCCGCTGGGGGCGCTGCTGGGTCTGGCCACCGCTATCGTGCTGGGCTTCCTGATCTACTGGGGCGGTATCCGCCTTAACCTTGGCGTGTTCTTCAAATGGACCAGCCTGTTTATTCTGCTGGTGGCTGCTGGCCTGGCCGCGGGGGCGATCCGCGCCTTCCACGAGGCGGGCCTGTGGAACCTGTTCCAGGATACCGCCTTCGATCTGAGCAACGTGCTGTCGACGCATACGCTGTTCGGCACGCTGCTGGAAGGGATCTTCGGTTATCAGGAGACGCCGAGCGTCAGCGAAGTGGCTGTCTATCTGCTTTATCTGATCCCGGCGCTGGTGCTGTTTGCCCTGCCGCCGCGGAATAATACCACTGCCTCGCGGGCTGCCTGACCGGGCGCTGCGAGCTTATAAGCGACACTCTACTTACCGAAAGGGATGATCATGATGATTCATTTTCGCCGTAATGCGCTGCGGGTGACCGTGGCCGCGCTGCTCAGCTCTGCATTCGGTGCACAGGCTGCGGATATCCCGCAGGTCAAAGTCACCGTCAACGACAAGCAGTGCGAGCCGATGCAGGTGACCGTTAACGCGGGTAAAACCCAGTTTATTATTCAGAACCACAGCCAGAAAGCGCTGGAGTGGGAGATTCTGAAAGGGGTGATGGTGGTGGAAGAGCGCGAAAACATCGCGCCGGGCTTTACTCAGAAGCTCACCGCGAACCTGCAGCCGGGCGAATATGACATGACCTGTGGCCTGCTCACCAACCCGAAAGGCAAACTGATCGTCACCGGCGCCGCCACCAAAGACGCGGCGAAAGCGGATGCGGTGCTGAGCCTCGGCGACGCGATCACCGCCTATAAAGCCTATGTGACGGCGGAAACCGCGCAGCTGGTTAGCGGCACCAAAGCCTTTACCGACGCGGTGAAAGCCGGCGATATCGAAAAAGCGAAAGCGCTGTACGCCCCGACGCGTCAGCATTACGAGCGCATCGAGCCCATTGCCGAGCTGTTCTCTGACCTTGACGGCAGCATCGACGCCCGCGAAGACGACTTCGAGAAAAAAGCGGAAGATCCGAAATTTACCGGTTTCCACCGTCTGGAAAAAGCGCTGTTTGGCGATAACAGCGTCAAAGGGATGGAAAAATATGCCGATCAGCTGAACAGCGATGTGCTGGAGCTGCAAAAGCGTATCAGCGAGCTGGCGTTCCCGCCGTCAAAAGTCGTGGGCGGCGCGGCAGGATTAATTGAGGAAGTCGCGGCCAGCAAGATCAGCGGTGAAGAAGATCGCTACAGCCATACCGATCTGTGGGACTTCCAGGCCAACATTGACGGCGCGCAGAAAATTGTCGACCTGCTGCGCCCGCAGCTGCAAAAAGAGAACAGCGCGCTGCTGGCGAAAGTGGACGCCAACTTTAAGAAAGTGGACAGCATCCTCAGCAAATATCGCACCAAAGACGGTTTCGAAACCTACGATAAGCTGACCACCGCCGACCGTAATGCGCTGAAAGGGCCGATCACCACCCTGGCGGAAGATCTGGCTCAGCTGCGCGGGATCCTGGGGCTGGACTAAGTCGATGGCACAGCAGAAACCCCACGACGTGAACGAGCCGTCACGTCGTCGCTTACTGAAAGGGATCGGCGCGCTTGGCGGCGCGCTGGCCATCACCGGCGGCTGCCCGGTAGCGCATGCGGCAAAAGCGGAAAGTTCCCCGGGGACGCTCACACCCGACGCGCGCCAGGAAAAGCAGCCATTCTATGGCCGGCATCAGGCGGGCATTCTGACGCCGCAGCAGGCTTCGATGATGCTGGTGGCCTTCGATGTGCTGGCGGCTGATAAAGCCGACCTCGAGCGGCTGTTTCGACTGCTGACCCAGCGTATCGCCTTTTTAACCCAGGGCGGCCCGGCGCCGGACACGCCGAATCCGCGGCTGCCGCCGATGGATTCCGGCATCCTGGGGCCGTGGATTGCGCCAGATAACCTGACCATCACCGTCTCGGTCGGCCATTCGCTATTTGATGAGCGCTTTGGCCTGGCGGATAAAGCACCGAAAAAGCTGCAGCCGATGACCCGCTTCCCCAACGATTCGCTGGATGCCGCGCTGTGCCATGGCGACCTGCTGCTGCAGATCTGCGCCAATACTCAGGATACGGTGATCCACGCCCTGCGTGATGTCATCAAACATACGCCGGATCTGCTGAGCGTGCGCTGGAAGCGGGAAGGGTTTATCTCCGACAGCGCGGCGCGCAGCAAAGGCAAAGAGACCCCCATCAACCTGTTGGGGTTTAAGGACGGCACCGCTAACCCGGCGAGCCACGACAGCGCGTTGATGGATAAGGTAGTGTGGGTGACAGCCGATCAGGACGAGCCGGCCTGGACCGTGGGCGGCAGCTATCAGGCGGCGCGAATTATCCAGTTTCACGTGGAGTTCTGGGATCGGACGCCGCTCAAGGAGCAGCAGACGATCTTTGGTCGCGACAAGCACACCGGTGCGCCGCTGGGGATGAAAAACGAACACGATACCCCGGATTACAGTAAAGATCCTAACGGCGAAGTCATTGCGCTGGATAGCCATATTCGTCTGGCCAATCCCCGCACGCCGGAAACCCAGTCCAGCCTGATGATGCGCCGCGGCTACAGCTATTCGCTGGGGGTTACTAACGCCGGACAACTGGATATGGGGCTGTTATTCGTTTGCTATCAGCACGATCTGGAAAAGGGTTTTCTGACGGTGCAGAAACGACTTAACGGCGAGGCGCTGGAGGAGTATGTCAAACCGATCGGCGGGGGCTACTTCTTTGTTTTACCCGGCGTAGTGGATGATAAACACTATCTGGGAGAGTCGCTGCTGCAGGCCTGATACCGACCCTGCCCGTAAGGGCAGGGCGTTTTCTGCTGTTTTTCTCATTTTTCTTATATTTCCTGCCATGTGTTATATTTCTGTAATACAAATGACCGATAGTCTCCTACACTTGCTTAAGAACTATTTGTTGCGTCATTGTGAAAAATAAGTTGCATTAAGAATCTTTTTTGATGTACTTATTACATACGCGGTAGTTCCCGGCAGTGTGACGTTTCACTATGGAGATCGCGAATGGTAAGGTCCCGTACCGGACAACGTAAAACCTCAGACCGTACTCTTCAGCACGGAAGCCCCGCTTCCGGCAGCGATTTTCTTACTCTTTCTCTCTCCGCTTCGCATTATTACAACCTTGGCAGGGTACGCGGTGCGCGTAGCCGCGACTCGTTGTCAGTTCTACCGGCAAGCAATGGCTTACAAGGAAGCCAAACCTCAATCGTTCGTGCGCATAGTCGCGTCGATGTTGACGCGTGTGATGTAAACCAACAACGCAAGGTGCTATCCATGGGAAGACAAAAAGCAGTGATCAAAGCTCGTCGTGAAGCAAAACGTGTGCTGAGACGGGATTCACGCAGCCATAAGCAGCGTGAAGAAGAATCGGTCACATCGCTTGTGCAAATGAGTGGCGTAGAAGCAATTGGCATGGCGCGGGACAGCCGTGATACTTCCCCAATTGAGGCGCGCAATGAGGCTCAGGCGCATTATTTGAATGCCATCGACAATAAGCAGCTGATTTTCGCTACCGGCGAAGCTGGATGCGGCAAGACCTGGATCAGTGCGGCGAAGGCAGCTGAAGCCCTGATCCATAAGGATGTGGACAGAATTATTGTTACCCGTCCCGTTCTGCAGGCCGACGAAGATCTCGGCTTCTTACCGGGAGATATCGCCGAGAAGTTCGCTCCCTATTTCCGACCGGTTTACGATGTGCTGGTGAAAAGGCTGGGGGCTTCCTTTATGCAGTACTGCCTGCGTCCGGAAATCGGCAAGGTGGAAATCGCGCCGTTCGCCTATATGCGCGGACGTACCTTTGAAAATGCGGTGGTGATTCTGGACGAGGCCCAGAACGTGACCGCAGCGCAAATGAAGATGTTTTAACCCGCCTCGGGGAGAACGTGACGGTCATCGTCAATGGCGATATCACCCAGTGCGACTTGCCCTCTGGCGTGAGATCTGGCCTGAGCGATGCGCTGGCGCGTTTTGAGGAAGACGAGATGATCGGCATCGTGCGTTTCACCACCGATGACTGCGTGCGCTCGGCTCTCTGCCAGCGGACGCTGAAAGCCTATTATTAATCGTCATACTGTGAGCAAGGCCCGGGCTAGCCCGGGCTTTGTTGTTTTGATCCTTGCGACAGTCTGAAGTGCGGATAAAATTTCTGTTTTGAGGGATCCATCGCTGTATGTGATAGAATTTCTTCTCTGTAATACAAGAATATCTGCTTTGCTATACATAAGCGCCTTTCTAATAATTTCTTTCGTCTTACGCCGTTTTACTCATTTAATTGTATGGATACTTGTAAGGGAAGCACAATGGTCTTACATGGGAAAGTTATCAAGTTATTAATTACTATTTTGATGGTGGGGTTGTCATCCGCTGCTTATAGTAAAGATTATCAGGCAGGGAAAAACTTCACTGTTATTCATTCTACTGTTAAGCAACCGCCGCCACTGGTTGAGTTTTTTTCCTTCTACTGCGGACCTTGTTATGCGTTTGCAGAGCGCATCAATGTTGATACAGCTATCAGAAAGCGCCTGCCCGACGATATGAAACTGGAAAAATACCATGTCAGCCAGATGGGGCCTTTAGGACCAGCATTAACAGAAGCATGGGCCGTAGCACAATATGCTGGGGTAGATGGCAAGGTGGAAAAGTTATTGTTTGAGGGTTTACAGGTTAAGCGTGATATTAAAACGGCAGCTGATATTGTTATGGTGTTTAATCAACTTGGCATTACGTCAGAGAAATATGCCGAAATGCAAAGTAACTTTATGGTAAAAGCTTTAATTGCCAGACAGGATAATCTGGTCGAAAAAATGAAAGTGCATGGTACGCCTTCTTTTTATGTTTCAGGAAAATATCATATTAACAATACATCACTCGCGCAAGATGACTATGATACCTATGCAGAGGATATGGCTAATCTGGTTTTATTTTTGCTTAACAAGCCCCTGTAACACGAAGTGAGAAAGTATCATTAGGTTTGTCTTTTTCGTTCTGTCCGGGTGGCGTTGCCACTCGTCGAACCCCGGTCGGGGGTTCTCATCCCCCCCGGCGGGTGCCACATAGCGAAAAAAAAAGCCCGTACTTGCGTACGAGCTCTTCTTAAAATATGGCGGTGAGGGGGGGATTCGAACCCCCGATACGTTGCCGTATACACACTTTCCAGGCGTGCTCCTTCAGCCACTCGGACACCTCACCATATTGTCTTGCTGCTCACCTTGGGTGGGCAACGGGGCGCTACTATAGGGAGTTGCGTTAAAACGGTCAAGCATATTTTCTTCTTTCTTTGCCGTTCGCTCACGCAATGAACAATGCCCCGCTGCGGCTCAGCGGGGCGGGCGTTTTAGCGCTGGGAATCCAGCTGTTCGTTATTCTTCACGACGTCCTGCGCTTTGCTGTAGCTTTCGATCAGCAGCTGGTAGGCCGGGAAGACTTTGGTGTACACCTCCGCCCATTCTGCGGCGTCCGGGCGATTCCAGGTGCGCTGCAGCTCAGAGGCGACGGCGGCGGTATCCATTGGCACTACGCCGGCCTGTACCACGCGAGCCAGGGTGATCTCCTGCGCCATTTTGCTGTAGGTGCCGGAAGCGTCAATCACGGCAAACACTTTATAACCGTCGGCGACAGCGGCGATAGCCGGGAAGGCCATGCAGACGCTGGTGATGGTCCCGGCGATAATCAGCGTTTTACGGCCGGTCGCTTTCACCGCGGCGACGAATTCCGGGTTATCCCAGGCGTTAATCTCACCTTTACGGGCGATGTATTTCGCATGCGGCGCGTTTTCATGAATCTCCGGGATCAGCGGACCGTTCGGCCCCTGCGGCACGGAGGCGGTCGTGATCACCGGGATCCCGGCAAGCGACGCCATCTTGGCCAGCGCGGCGGCGCGAGCGCGCAGCTCTGGCATCGGCATATCGCCGACGGTCTGGAACAGACCGCTCTGATGGTCAATCAACAGCATTGCGGTATCGTTAACATCAATCACCGGACGAGCACCGTTAAAGTTAGCGGGAGTAGACATAGTATTCACCTCAATCAGTTAGATTTGGCCAAAGCGGCCGCTGTTAAAATCGCGTACAGCTTCTGCGATCTGCGTTTTGTTATTCATGACAAACGGGCCATAGCCCACAATCGGCTCCTGTAGCGGTTCTCCGGCCATCAGCAGAACTTTTGCCGGGGCGGTCGCCTCCAGATGCACTGCGTCACCTGCCTGGCTCAGGACGGCCAGCTGGCCTTCGCGAGCAGATTCGGAACCGTTAATGATCACTTCCCCTTCCAGCACCACCAGCGCGGTACTCCAGCCCTCCGGTTGGCGCAGCGTGAGGTCGTGCCCCTGATTCAGCTGCAGATCCCACACGTTAAGCGGTGAGAAGGTATGGGCCGGGCCGCTGACGTCGTCATACTGGCCGGCAATAACCCGAACCTGTCCGGCGCCGTTCGCCAGCGCCACGGTGGGGATCGTCCCGGCGGTAATGCTCTGGTAGCCGGGGGTCGCCATTTTGTCTTTCGCGGGCAGGTTGACCCACAGCTGGATCATCTTCAGCTCGCCGCCGCTGCGGGTGAAGGCCTCCGAGTGGAACTCTTCGTGCAGGATCCCGGCGCCCGCCGTCATCCACTGCACGTCGCCTGGACCAATCACCCCGCCGCGTCCGGTGGAGTCGCGATGCTCTACTTCACCGGCGTAGACGATGGTGACGGTTTCAAATCCGCGATGCGGATGCTCACCGACGCCGCGTTTTTCGCTGCCCGCCGGGAAGGTGTACGGCCCGGCATAGTCGAGCAGTAAGAAGGGGCTCAGCTGCTGGCCGTGCGTCTGATAGGAAAACATCGAGCGAACCGGGAAGCCGTCGCCTACCCAATGCTGCGCAGGCGCGGTGTAGACTCCTGTGATCTGTTTCATGGCTTTCTCCTGTGTATCGGTATCTGATGTGAATAAGCTTATATCCGGGACGACGTATGCGGTAGTGTGCAAAAATGACCTATACTGTTCCAAAAATGGAACAATGGAGGAAGGATGCAGGATCTCAATGACTTCGCCTGGTTTGTCCAGGTGGTAGACCATGGCGGTTTCGCCGCGGCTGGGCGAGCGCTTGACCAGCCGAAATCCAAACTCAGCCGTCGCATTGCGCAACTCGAGGAGCGGTTGGGCGTGCGTTTGATTCAGCGAACCACCCGTCAGTTCGCGGTCACCGAGGTCGGGCAGACCTTTTATCAGCATTGCAAAGCGATGCTGATTGAGGCCGAGGCGGCGCAGCAGGCGGTCGAGACGCTGCGCGCCGAGCCGCGCGGTAGCGTCAGGATCACCTGTCCGGTCACCTTGCTGCATGTCCATATCGGACCGATGCTGGCGCGATTTATGGCGCGCTATCCTGGGGTAACGCTGCATCTTGAGGCGACCAACCGCCGGGTGGATGTGGTCGGGGAGGGCGTTGATGTGGCGATCCGCGTCCGTCCCCGGCCCATCGAGGATAGCGACCTGGTGATGCGCGTGCTGGCGGACCGCGGGCACCGGCTGGTAGCCAGCCCGGATCTCATTTCCCGGCTCGGACGTCCGCAGGCGCCGTCCGAGCTGAGCGCCTGGCCGGGCCTCAGCCTGGGTGCGAACAAGCATCAGCATAAATGGCAGCTCACCGGGCCCGGGGGAGCGAGAGCGGAAGTGTATTTCACGCCGCGAATGGTGACCACCGATATGCTGGCGCTGCGCGAGGCGGCGATGGCCGGCGTAGGCGTGGTGCAGCTTCCTTTATTAATGGTGCGCGATCAGCTGGCGTCAGGTGAATTAGAGGTGGTTCTGGACGAGTGGCAGCCGCGGCGGGAAGCGATCCATGCGGTATTTGCCTCACGGCGCGGGCTGCTGCCCTCCGTCAGGGCGCTGGTGGACTACCTCAGCGAAGAGTATCAGCGGATGGAGGAGGATTAGCTTCGGGATTGGCTTTTCTCGAGGGGCTCCCCCCCCCGGCAGAGAATATAAAAGAAAAGAGCCCGTGCTTGCGTACAGGCTCTCATCTTGAATATGGCGGTGAGGGGGGGATTGACTCGCTTCGCTCGCCCCTGCGGGGCAGCCCGCTCGCAGGCTCGCGGTCTGTCCAACTGGCTGCGCCAGTTGTCGAACCCCGGTCGGGGGTTCTCATCCCCCCCTGTGGAGAATATAAAAGAAAAGAGCCCGTACTTTCGTACAGGCTCTCATCTCGAATATGGCGGTGAGGGGGGGATTGACTCGCTTCGCTCGCCCCTGCGGGGCAGCCCGCTTACTGCGTGCGCGGTCTGTCCAACTGGCTGCGCCAGTTGTCGAACCCCGGTCGGGGGTTCTCATCCCCCCCTGTGGAGAATATAAAAGAAAAGAGCCCGTACTTTCGTACAGGCTCTCATCTCGAATATGGCGGTGAGGGGGGGATTGACTCGCTTCGCTCGCCCCTGCGGGGCAGCCCGCTTACTGCGTGCGCGGTCTGTCCAACTGGCTGCGCCAGTTGTCGAACCCCGGTCGGGGGTTCTCATCCCCCCCTGTGGAGAATATAAAAGAAAAGAGCCCGTACTTTCGTACAGGCTCTCATCTCGAATATGGCGGTGAGGGGGGGATTCGAACCCCCGATACGTTGCCGTATACACACTTTCCAGGCGTGCTCCTTCAGCCACTCGGACACCTCACCATATTGTCTTTCCCGTTGTTGTCGGGAACGGGCGCTAATGTAGGGAAATACGTATCGCCCGTCAATCAACTTTTTGCAAAAAAAGCGCGTTTAGACAAACTTCGAGCAACTTGCTCCTTAAACGTGCGAAATCCGTTTTTTTGTCGCCAGTAGCTTTTCCCTTTTCGCTCGGGGGAAATTTGTTATGCTGGCAAACCAATAGAAAACAATGAGTAAAATAAGACGCCAGCGTTAATCGGCCAAAGGCGTCTGCTATCAGGAGCCCCTATGGAGATTATTTTTTACCATCCGACCTTTGATACCCAATACTGGATCTGTGAGCTGGAAAAGCAGTTACCCGGCGCGCGGGTGCGCGAGTGGAAAGCGGGCGATAACCGGCCGGCGGACTATGCCCTGGTCTGGCATCCGCCGGTAGAGATGCTGCAGGGCCGGGCGCTGAAGGCCGTGTTCGCCCTCGGGGCAGGGGTGGACTCTATTCTCAGCAAGCTGCGCGACCATCCGGATATGCTGCCGCTGTCGATTCCGCTGTTTCGTCTCGAAGATACCGGTATGGGACGGCAGATGCAGGAGTATGCCGTGAGCCAGGTGCTCCACTGGTTCCGCCGCTTTGATGACTATCAGGCGCTGAAGCTGGCTTCCCGCTGGCAGCCGCTGCCCGAGTACCGCGCCGACGAATTCACCGTCGGGATTATGGGCGCCGGCGTGCTGGGGGCGAAGGTTGCGGAAAGTCTGCAACCCTGGGGGTTCCCGCTTCGCGTCTGGAGCCGTAGCCGCAAATCCTGGCCGCAGGTGCAGAGCTTCGCCGGCCAGGCCGAGCTGGGCGAATTCCTGCAGGGCACTCGCGTGCTGATCAACCTGCTGCCGAATACCGCCGAAACCGCCGGCATTATTAACCAGACGCTGCTGGCGCAGTTGCCTGATGAGAGCTATGTCCTCAACCTTGCTCGCGGCGTGCATGTCGTTGAAGAGGATCTGCTGGCGGCGCTGAACAGCGGTAAGCTCAAAGGGGCGATGCTCGATGTCTTCAGTCGCGAACCGCTGCCGCAGGAGAGCCCGCTATGGGCGCATCCGCGGGTGGCCATGACCCCCCATGTGGCGGCAGTGACCCGTCCAATGGAAGCTATCACCTACATTGCGGAGACCATTAGCCGGCTTGAGCGAGGGGAGCCGGTAAGCGGTCAGGTCGACCGCCAGCGCGGTTATTAAGACGAGAGAACCCCGCCACGGCGGGGTTTTTGCTAATCAATAGCCCGGTTTCCTGCTATTCTTGCGGCAAACAGAAGAGGAGAATGTGATGTATCCCGTTGACCTGCACATGCATACCGTCGCCAGCACCCATGCCTACAGCACCCTGCACGATTATATTGCGGAAGCAAAGCGTAAAGGGATCAAACTCTTCGCCATCACCGACCACGGCCCGGACATGGCGGATGCTCCGCACTACTGGCACTTCGTTAATATGCGCATCTGGCCCCGCCTGGTAGACGGGGTGGGGATCCTGCGCGGTATTGAGTCGAATATTAAAAATATTGAAGGCGAGATCGACTGTTCCGGACCGATGTTGACTTCTCTCGATCTGATCATCGCCGGATTTCATGAGCCGGTGTTTCCGCCGCAGGATCGTGACACCCATACACAGGCGATGATAGCCGCGATGGCCAGCGGTAAAGTGCATATGATTAGCCATCCGGGTAATCCGAAATTCCCGGTGGATATCCCGGCGATTGCCGAAGCGGCGGCTCGCTACCAGGTGGCGCTGGAGATTAATAACTCCTCGTTCGTATCATCGCGCGTGGGCAGTGAAGACAACTGCCGGGCCATCGCCGCCGCAGTGCGTGATGCCGGGGGATGGGTGGCGCTGGGCTCGGACTCTCACACCGCCTTTACCCTTGGGGAATTTACCGAATGCCGCAAGATCCTTGATGCGGTCGATTTCCCGGAGGAGAGGATCCTCAACGTTTCTCCGTGTCGCCTGCTTAACTTCCTCGAGTCGCGGGGCATGCCGGCGATCCCGGAATTTGCTGACCTTTAATTTGTATAACTGGAATAACTGAATGAACGAGTTTTCAATCCTCTGCCGCGTGCTGGGTTCACTGTATTACCGTCAACCGCAGGACCCGCTGCTGGTGCCGCTGTTTACCCTGATCCGCGAGGGCAAACTGGCCGCCAGCTGGCCGCTTGAGCAGGACGAGCTGCTGGCGCGTCTGCAGAAAAGCTGTGAAATGCAATCCCTGGCGACGGACTATAATGCGCTGTTCGTCGGTGAAGCCTGCAGCGTCCCGCCGTACCGTAGCGCGTGGGTGGAGGGTTCCTCGGAAGCGGAAGTTTGGGCTTTTCTGAGCGAACACGGCATCCCGACAGGGGAAGGTCCGGCGGATCATCTCGGCTCGCTGCTGCTGGCCGCCTCCTGGCTGGAGGATCATGCCGCAGAAGACCAGAGCGAGACGCTGGAGCTCCTGTTTGCCGACTATATCCTGCCGTGGTGCGGGACGATGCTGGGGAAAGTCGAAGCCCATGCGCACACGCCGTTCTGGCGCACCATGGCGCCGTTGACCCGCGACGCCATCGCCGCGATGTGGGACGAGCTTCAGGAAGAAGATGAGTAATAATATGTGATGTAAATCACTGTTTGAATGAAACTGAAAGAAATTTCATTCATATACTGTGTTTTAGATCGCATTCTTCCGGCGCGTATCTGCTAGGATACGCGCCATGAACATACTCTTCGCAATCGCATTAACGACAGGCATCCTCTCCGGGATTTGGGGGTGGGTGGCGGTCGCTCTCGGCCTGCTGAGCTGGGCCGGATTCCTCGGCTGTACGGCCTATTTCGCCTGCCCGCAGGGCGGCTTGAAAGGGCTGGCCATCTCGTCCTGCACGGTGATGAGCGGCGTGGCCTGGGCGTTAGTGATTATCCACGGTAGCGCGCTGGCGCCACAGGTGCAGATCCTCAGCTATATGATGACCGGTGTGGTCGCCTTCCTGATGTGCATTCAGGCGCGACGGACGCTACTGTCGTTTGTCCCGGGCACCTTTATCGGCGCCTGCGCGACCTTCGCGGCAGACGGCGACTGGCGTCTGGTGATCCCTTCCCTGGCGCTGGGTCTGGTCTTTGGCTATGCCATGAAAAATAGTGGCCTGTGGCTGGCGGCCCGTGCGGATAAGCATAAATCGTTCGCCAACGACAACGCCTGATCGGCGGGACGACTAAAAACAGGACCTTACGGGTCCTGTTTTTTATCTTCTCGTCACCGGACAAAGCGATAATCTTGCTCCCGCAGGCGAGAATGCCCTAGTATCGGCAGAAAGCCGTATCCACACGCTATGCCGACAGGAGGAGAAATGGCTGTTAAACCTGAGGTAATTCTCGGCGATATTACGACACTTGATGTCGATGTGATTGTTAATGCGGCAAATCCCTCGCTGCTGGGTGGTGGCGGAGTAGACGGGGCCATCCACCGGGCGGCCGGTCCCGCGCTGCTGGCGGCTTGCAAGCAGGTGCTGCAGCAGCAGGGCGAATGCCCTCCCGGGCATGCGGTAATTACTATTGCCGGCAATCTGCCGGCCAGCGCGGTGATCCACACCGTGGGCCCGGTCTGGCACGGCGGCGACCGCATGGAGGCGCAAACCCTGGCCGATGCTTACAAAAACAGTCTGCAGTTGGCCTCGGCAAACAACTATCGCTCCATTGCGTTTCCGGCGATAAGCACCGGCGTGTATGGCTATCCGAGAGAGGAAGCGGCGGCGATCGCCGTGCGCACCGTCACCGCGTTTCTCACTCGCTATAATCCTCTTGAGCGCGTCCTGTTCGTCTGTTTTGACGAGGAAACGGCGGCTATCTATCGCCGCCTGCTGGCGTCATACCCCTGATTCAACAGAATAGGCTATGATAACCGCCAGTCTTGACGGGAATGATGGGTAGCAGGAGGGAGCAGGGTGTCAGAAGGAAAAGTCCAGCAGAAACAGCAGGCGCGCCGCGCGGAGATCGTTGTCGCCGCGCAAAAATGTTTCGCTGAAAAGGGGCTGCACGGCGCTTCCGTCGCCGATATCGCCCGGGAAGCGGGCCTGAGCGTGGGTCAGCTATATCGCATTTTTGCCAGCAAGGAAGCGATCATCGAAGCGATTGTTAGCGAAATCGTCAACGCCAGAGTCGGGGAGATGATCGATGAGAACCACAATCTGGCGCGTAAAGCGGCGGTTTTGGCCGGCAGGATCCCGACGTCGGCAGCCACCAAAAGCGATAATTATCTGCTGATGGAGATCAATGCCGAGGCCTCGCGTAACCCACGCTTGCGTGAGATCCTGATGCAGGCCGATCGGCGGTTGAAAGAGGAGGGCGGTCGCCTGTCGCAGCGCAACCATCCCGGGCTCAGCGATGCGCGACGCAATGCCGCATCAGAGCTCATCGCCGTTCTGACAGAGGGGGCAGCTTACCGCTGTGAGCTGAGCGCCTCCACCCCGGTCGATAAGGCAGATTTAGAAGCCCTGTACAATATGATTTTCGACCGGCTTTTTGACGAGCAGGCATAATACGGCACGCCTGGCGTGCCGCACAGGCTAGTGGTTAGCTGGCCGAGGCTGGGGTTTTGGCCGGTTTGTTCATCGGTTTACCGGAGAACAGGAAACGCAGCAGCGGAATGCGCAGGTGAATTTCATACAGGATCAGGGCAATACCCACCACAAAAACTAACCCGCCAATAAAGCCTAAGGTATTGGACTTAATGACCGGGGTGATCCACGCCCCGTACAGCAGCGTCAGCGGATGGTGCACCAGGTAAATAAACAGCGAAGCATTGACGAAATAGGTTACGCGCGCCGACTGGAAGTTCAGCAGGCGATGGCCGAGCGAAAAGACCACATTGACCATCCACAGCCCAAGCACCATGGTGATCACCGATTCCGTTTCATACATCCAGCCGTCGCCGGAGCCGTACTGCTGGTTCAGCCGGTAGGCGATAAATCCCAGCAGCGCCGCTGCGCAGCACCATGGTGACGGGGTGGTAAACATCGCCTTCAGACGCGGATTAATAAAGGTCTGCGCCCCCAGCACAAAGAAGGGAAGATAGAACAGCGTCTGCATCACCACAAAGTTAAACAGACCATTGCTAAGCAGCGGCGGGTAAATCAGGAACAGCGATCGGCGGATCAGCGCGTAAAGCACCCCCAGCGCAAGGAAAATCATCGTTAGCTGGCCCATAGTGACAGTGTCACCAAAGGCTGAGGCGCCCCCTGCCGGGCGGCGCGTCAGCCATTTAAACAGCACCACGCCCAGCGAGGTCAGCACCACCAGCACCAGTAAAAACCACAGGTGGGAAATAAGCTCCCACGCCAGGGTGTTAAATTTGTCGTACCCGGAAAGGGTGTGCCAGTTTTCCGCCTTGCCGTTGACGTACTGCAGCATAATAAACTGCGGCAGCGTCAGCAGTGGGATAGCGGTCAGCATCGGAATACCGACCCGTTCGACGCGCACTTTCCACCACTTTTTCAACGGGTAGCGCAGGAACAGCATGTAGGAGAAATAGCCGGAGATGACGAAAAAGACCTGCATCCGGAAGGCATGGATGAAGTCATTAAACAGCGTCAACCACCACGAGGGCTCAGCGCTGTTGACATGCCAGCTGTGGCTGGAATAGATCAGCGAAATGTGGAAAGGGATCCCCAGCAGCATCAGCCAGGCGCGGATGCTGTCGAAGAAATATTCACGCTGTACCGGAGTATTATTCATACGATTCACGACAATCTCAGATAATTCGTCTTATCACTCAAGATGATAACGCTTACATTATCAGCAACCCTACATGAACTCGGGGTACCTGTCTCCAGGATAAGCACGCAAAGTGCAAACGGGATAGCGAACTGTTTATTCCCTGCGCCGCTACGCTGAACAAAGCAGGGATTATGTTGTCGGATTGCCTGAGTTTCCATTAAAATAGATCGGATCGATTTAAGCACACAAAGGGGGAAGTGCTTACTTATATGAAACATAAACCACAGATGATGAAAATGCGTTGGTTAAGCGCAGCCGTAATGTTGTCCCTGTGTACTTCATCTGCATGGGCATTTAGCATTGATGACGTTGCAAAAGAGGCCAAAACGTTAGCCGGGAAAGGCTATGAAGCGCCGAAGAGTAACCTGCCCTCCGCTTTCCGCGACATGAAATACGCGGATTACCAGCAAATTCAGTTTAATCACGATAAAGCTTACTGGAATAACCAGAAAACCCCATTCAAGCTTGAATTTTACCATCAGGGTATGTACTTCGACACGCCGGTCACCATCAATGAAGTGACGGCCACCAGCGTGCGCAAAATTAAATATAGCCCGGACTATTTTAACTTTGGTAACGTTCAGCACGATAAAGACACGGTGAAAGACCTCGGTTTCGCCGGCTTCAAAGTACTGTATCCGATCAATAGCAAAGATAAGAACGATGAGATCGTCAGCATGCTCGGTGCCAGCTACTTCCGCGTGCTGGGTCAGGGTCAGGTTTACGGCCTGTCCGCGCGCGGCCTGGCTATCGATACCGCGCTGCCGTCCGGCGAAGAGTTCCCGCGTTTTCGCGAGTTCTGGATCGAGCGTCCTAAAGCCACCGACAAACGTCTGACTATCTATGCGCTGCTGGACTCCCCGCGGGCAACCGGCGCTTATCGCTTTGTCATCATGCCGGGACGCGACACCGTGGTAGATGTCCAGTCCAAAGTTTACCTGCGTGACAAAGTGGGCAAACTGGGCGTGGCGCCGCTGACCAGCATGTTCCTGTTCGGTTCCAACCAGCCTTCTCCGGCGCTTAACTATCGTCCGGCGCTACACGACTCCAATGGTCTGTCGATCCTGGCCGGTAACGGCGAGTGGATCTGGCGTCCGCTGAACAACCCGAAACACCTTGCCGTTAGCAGCTATGCGATGGAAAACCCGCAAGGGTTCGGCCTGCTGCAGCGCGGCCGTCAGTTCTCGCGCTTCGAGGATCTCGACGATCGTTATGACCTGCGTCCGAGCGCCTGGATCACCCCGAAAGGGGAGTGGGGCAAAGGGAAAATCGAACTGGTTGAAATCCCGACCAACGATGAAACCAACGATAACATCGTGACTTACTGGACGCCGGATCAGCTGCCGGAGCCGGGCAAGGAGATGAACTTCAAGTACACCATCACCTTCAGCCGCGATGAAGACAAGCTGCATGCGCCGGATAACGCTTACGTTATGCAGACCCGCCGCTCTACCGGCGACGTGAAGCAGTCGAACCTGATCCGCCAGCCGGACGGCACCATTGCTTTCATTGTCGACTTCACCGGCGCCGATATGAAAAAACTGCCGGCGGATACCCCGGTCGCCGCCCAGGCGAGTACCGGCGATAACGCTGAAATCGTTGAAAATACCGTGCGTTACAATCCGGTGACCAAAGGCTGGCGAATGATCCTGCGTTTGAAGGTGAAAGATCCGAAGAAAACGACGGAAATGCGCGCCGCGCTGGTTAACGGTGATGACACGTTGAGCGAAACCTGGAGCTATCAGCTGCCTGCCAATGAATAAGATAACAAAGTACATTGACGCATTGCCGCTGTCGGACGCCGAGAAATCGGCGCTGCCGGACACCAGCCTGCAGGCCGTTCATCAGGCCCTGGATGACGACCATCAGACCTTCGCCCGCGAAGACGACTCCCCGCTGGGGTCGGTCAAGGCACGGCTGGCGCATAGCTGGCCGGATTCGCTGTCTGGCGATCAGCTGGTGAAGGACGATGAAGGCCGTACTCAGCTGCATGCGATGCCTAAAGCCAAGCGCTCCTCAATGATCCCGGACCCGTGGCGTACCAACCCGGTCGGCCGCTTCTGGGACCGTCTGCGCGGACGCGATGTCACGCCGCGCTATCTCTCCCGTCTGACGCAAGAAGAGCGCGAGAGTGAGCAAAAATGGCGTACCGTCGGCACCATTCGTCGCTATATCCTGCTGCTGCTGACGCTGTCGCAGACCGTGGTAGCCACCTGGTATATGAAAACCATTCTGCCTTATCAGGGCTGGGCGCTGATCAACCCGGCCGACATGGTGGGGCAGAACCTGTGGATCTCGTTCATGCAGCTGCTGCCGTACGTGTTGCAGAGCGGTATTCTGATCCTCTTCGCGGTGCTGTTCTGCTGGGTTTCCGCCGGCTTCTGGACCGCGTTAATGGGCTTCCTGCAGCTATTGATCGGCCGCGATAAGTACAGTATTTCCGCCTCGACGGTCGGTGACGAACCGTTGAACCCGGCGCACCGTACGGCGCTGATAATGCCGATCTGTAACGAAGACGTTGACCGCGTTTTCGCCGGCCTGCGGGCGACCTGGGAGTCGGTGAAAGCGACCGGTAACGCCGCTCATTTCGACGTCTATATCCTCAGCGATAGCTATAACCCCGATATCTGTGTTGCTGAGCAAAAGGCGTGGATGGAGCTGATTGCCGAAGTGCAGGGCGAAGGGCAGATCTTCTACCGCCGCCGTCGTCGTCGAGTGAAGCGTAAGAGCGGCAACATCGATGACTTCTGCCGCCGCTGGGGCAGCCAGTATAGCTATATGGTTGTGCTGGACGCTGACTCGGTGATGACCGGTGAGTGTCTGAGCAGCCTGGTGCGCCTGATGGAAGCGAACCCGAATGCCGGGATCATCCAGTCTTCCCCGCGCGCCTCGGGCATGGATACGCTGTATGCGCGTTGCCAGCAGTTTGCCACCCGGGTGTACGGTCCGCTGTTTACGGCGGGTCTGCACTTCTGGCAGTTGGGGGAGTCCCACTACTGGGGCCACAACGCCATAATCCGCGTGAAGCCGTTCATTGAGCACTGCGCGCTGGCGCCGCTGCCGGGCGAGGGCAACTTTGCCGGGTCGATCCTGTCGCACGACTTCGTCGAAGCCGCGCTGATGCGCCGTGCCGGCTGGGGGGTGTGGATTGCCTACGATCTGCCGGGCTCCTATGAGGAGCTGCCGCCGAACCTGCTGGACGAGCTGAAACGCGACCGTCGCTGGTGTCAGGGCAACCTGATGAACTTCCGCCTGTTCCTTGTCAGAGGGATGCACCCGGTTCACCGGGCGGTGTTCCTTACCGGCGTGATGTCCTACCTGTCGGCGCCGCTGTGGTTTATGTTCCTTGCCCTGTCGACGGCGTTGCAGGTGGTGCATGCCCTGACCGAACCGCAGTACTTCCTGCAGCCGCGTCAGCTGTTCCCGGTGTGGCCGCAGTGGCGGCCTGAGCTGGCCATCGCGCTGTTCGCCTCGACCATGGTGCTGCTGTTCCTGCCGAAGCTGCTGAGTATTATTCTGGTGTGGTGTAAAGGGCCGAAAGAGTACGGCGGATTTATCCGCGTCACGCTTTCACTGCTGCTGGAGGTCCTGTTCTCGGTCCTGCTGGCGCCGGTCCGTATGCTGTTCCACACCGTCTTCGTGGTCAGCGCCTTCCTCGGCTGGGAGGTGGTATGGAATTCGCCGCAGCGTGATGATGACTCCACGCCGTGGGGGGAAGCCTTTATGCGCCACGGCTCGCAGCTGCTGCTGGGGCTGGTGTGGGCGGTCGGGATGGCATGGCTGGATCTGCGCTTCCTGTTCTGGCTAGCGCCGATCGTCGTCTCGCTGATCCTCTCCCCGTTCGTATCGGCGATTTCCAGCCGGGCGACAGTGGGCCTGCGCACCAAGCGCTGGAAGCTGTTCCTGATCCCGGAAGAGTATTCGCCGCCGCAGGTGCTCAAGGATACCGATGCGTACCTGACGATGAACCGTCAGCGTTCGCTGGACGATGGCTTTATGCACGCGGTGTTTAATCCGTCGTTTAACGCCCTCGCCACCGCAATGGCCACTGCGCGCCACCGTCAGGGGCATATCCTGGAGATCGCCCGCGAGCGCCATGTCGAGCAGGCGCTGAATGAAACGCCGGATAAGCTGAACCGCGATCGTCGACTGGTGCTGTTGAGCGACCCGGTAACCATGTCACGTCTGCACTATCGCGTATGGGCCGCGCCGGAGAAATACTCTTCATGGGTGAACGCCTATCAGCAGTTGGCGCTTAACCCGCTGGCGCTGAAAACGAAATAAGCCGTACGTTAAGGAAAATACCGGCAGCGATGCCGGTATTTTTTTATCTGAAATACGAGGATGTGGATGCGAATACTACCGATCATTGCCATGGCGCTGCTGCTCAGCGGCTGCGGCAGCATTATCAGCCGTACGGTGCCCGGGCAGGGGCATGGCAATCAATATTACCCGGGCGTACAGTGGGATGTTCGCGATTCGGCATGGCGCTATCTCACCATTCTCGACCTGCCGTTCTCGCTGGTATTTGATACGCTTCTGCTGCCTCTGGACGCCAGCCACGGCCCCTATAACTGATTAACGCTCGTCCCACTCGTCGGCTGCCGTCTGCCCCTCTTCGGTGTCCAGCGAGGGCTCGAGCTGAAATTCGCCTTCATCCCATTCGTGGAGCGTATTTTCCTCCAGCCACTCCTGACGCAGCTCTATCTCATCATAATCCCCGTCGAAGACGCTCTGCGCGGCTTCGCCGCTGAGCATCGGGAGGCATTCGCCTTGTTCCTCTTCGTCAGCAAAAAATTCGGCCTGCCAGGCGATATCGCCATCCTGCAGCACATACTTTTGAATGTTGAGCTGCTCAACGTTGGCGCTCTCTTCATCGCTGTCAGGGTTGTTGGCGAGAAATTCTTCACGTGCTGCATCAATAGCTTCTTCAAGCGTGGCGTAGAACATCGAATCCTTTGGCATAGCGAATCTCCTGAGAAGAATATGAATTGAACACGATTCAATCTATAGAAGGCGGTACGCACGGCGTCAAGGGACAGAGCCCCCCTCGACGTTAATTTACTGAATGCGAAGTATCCGCGGCTGGCCGACGCAGGCTGAGGGTGGAGTAGATCGCATTAAACAATACCACCCCTGCGGTGACCAGAAATACGGCGCGGAAGCCATAGTTAGCGGAAACCGACGCGCCAATCAGGGGGCCGGTAACGTTGCCAATATCGCGGAACGACTGGTTATAGCTGAAGATTCGCCCGGAGATCTGGCTGGTGGAGTTGTACACTAGCAGGGTTTGCACCGCCGGCAGCAGCGCGCCGTCCGCGGCGCCGAGCAGGAATCGCAGGATACCTAACTGCAGCGGGGTCTGAACGAACGACATCGGGATCAGGAGTAGCACCGAGATAATCAGCGCCACGATGAGGATTTTTTCCGGCCCGATGCGATCCCCCAGTTTGCCCAGCCGCGGGGCGCTCATCAGCGCGGCAATACCCGGCACCGAGGCGATCATTCCGCTGATAAAGGCGATGTTACTGACGTTGCCCGCGAGATCGCGTACATAAAGCGTCAGGATCGGCGCAATGGAACCGGTGGCCACCTGGATTATCAGCGAGGTCACAAACAGGCTGAGCACCAGTTTGGGATTCTGCAGCGAGGAGAACACCTCTCTGGCACTGAGCATCTCTTTCCTGGCGATCGGCACAAAATTTTCGCGGATTAAAAACAGGGTAAACAAGAAACAGATAAATAGTACCGCCGCGGTCATAAAGAAGACGGTGCGCAATCCCCAGTGGTCGGCCAGGAAGCCACCTGCCAGCGGGCCGAGCAGGGCGCCGCTTACCGCGCCGGTAGACAGTGTCCCCAGCGCCCAGCCGCTTTTATGGCGCGGGATCTGGGTGGCGATCAGGGCGTTGGCGTTAGGAATAAAACCGCCCAGCAGGCCGAGCAGTGCGCGCAGCAGCAGAAACTGCCAGATATTCTGCGCCATTCCCATCAGCATCATCACGATGGCCATCCCGAGGGCGGAACGCAGCAGCATGATTTTTCTCCCCTTGCGATCAGCAAGCCCCCCCCAGAACGGCGAGGCGATGGCGGAGAAAAGAAAGGTAATACTAAAGACCAGCCCGGACCACATGTTCAGGGCGCTATGCCCGGTGACGCCGAGCTGTTCGACGTAGAGTGGCAGAAAGGGCATGACCAGGCTGAAGGCGGCGCCGGTTAAAAAGCAGCCAAGCCAGGTCACGGTCAGGTTTCGTTTCCAGTTAATGGGGGTTTCAGCAGACGACATAGGGTTCCACTGGCCTGCGCGGCAGGTCAAATTAAGAGAAAATATGAGCCTGCTAATTATGCGCCTGAGAAATAGATGCCGCAATGGAGGAGAGCTTTTAAAGCTAAAGGAGAGCCTAAAGCCTGAGCGGCGAAGCTTCCCGGCCGGGATGAGCGCGGCCGGGAAAAGGGATCAGTAGCGGGAGGGCATGCCTTCGGGGCGGGTTTTGAAGCGACGATGGAGCCACATATACTGTTCCGGGGCCATCATGATGCACTGCTCAACGATCTTGTTCATCCACGCGGCGGTGGTTTCCGCGTCGTCCAGCGGCGGGGAACACTCTGGCGGCAGGATAATCAGTTCATAACCTTTACCGTCCGGTTTGCGGCGCGGGACGAAGGGCACGACGCAGGCTTTGGACATTTTCGCCAGCATCCAGGTGCCGGAGGTGGTCGCCGCTTGGTCGACCGCAAACAGTGGGGCAAAGACGCTGGCGGTCGGGCCGTAATCGTGATCCGGTGCGTACCACACCACTTCGCCTTTTTTCAGTGCCCGGATCATGCCTTTCAGATCCTTACGGTCAATCATATCCTTATTGGAGCGCAAGCGGCCCCAGGTCTGCAGCCAGTCGATCACCGGGTTGTCGTTGGGGCGATAGACGCCAATCCCCGGCTCGTTCATACCGAACATCCGCGCACCCATCTCGAGAGTGAGGAAATGAATACCGATCAGCAGAATGCCGCGCTGCTGCGCCTGCACATCGCGGATATGCTCAAAGCCGATGGTATCGGTCCAGCGGGCGATACGACGAACCGGCCAGAACCAGGCCATCCCCGTCTCCATCAGCCCCATGCCCACCGATTCAAAGTTCATCACCACCATTCGGTGGCGTTCCTGCTCGCTTTTCTCGGGGAAGCAGAGCTCAAGGTTGCGATAGGCGATTTTCGCCCGGCGCTTCATAAAGCGCATGGCCAGCCGGCCGATGGCGTTCCCGAGGCGGTAGATCAGCGGGTAGGGCAGTTGGACAACCAGCCACAGCAGGCCGATACCCAGCCACAGCAGCCAATAGCGCGGATGCAACAGCGCCGGAGAAAATTTAGGCAAATGAGTCATTTCATACCCGTATCAGTGAGCAACGTCTTATATTATCGCATTTTTTTACCGGCCAGCCAAAGGCGGCGGCAGTCAGCTCGTTTTGTTAAGCGGGGCGCGACCGGGTGAGAGAAATGTAGCGTAAAATGTAGGGATGTAAATTAAACAGCTTTGCTATATCATGCCCGCCGTTTATTTCCTCATTTCTATGTCGAGCAGGTACACCATGCCAGTGTTACACAACCGCATTTCAAATGAGACGTTAAAGGCGCAAATGCTGGCTGAAACCGAGCCGCGCACGACGATCTCGTTCTATAAATATTTCACTATTGTCGACCCGCAGGCGACCCGCGATGCGCTGTGGGTTGCCTTAACCCAGCTGAAGGTTTTTGGCCGCATCTATCTGGCCCGGGAAGGGATCAACGCGCAAATCAGCGTGCCGCAAAGCAACGTTGAGGCTCTGCGTGAGTTTCTCTATGGCTTCGATCCGGCGCTGGCGGGGCTGCGTTTCAATATCGCCGTGGAGGACGATGGTAAGTCTTTCTGGGTGCTGCGCCTGAAAGTTCGCGATCGTATCGTCGCCGACGGCATCGACGATCCCTCGTTTGACGCCTCCAACGTGGGGGAGTATCTCAAGGCGGCGGAAGTCAACGCGATGCTTGACGATCCGGATGCCGTGTTTATCGATATGCGCAACCACTATGAATATGAGGTGGGCCATTTCGAAAACGCGCTGGAGATCCCGGCGGATACCTTCCGCGACCAGCTGCCGAAAGCAGTGGAAATGATGCAGGACCATAAAGACAAGAAAATTGTCATGTATTGCACCGGCGGCATTCGCTGTGAAAAAGCCAGCGCCTGGATGAAGCATAACGGCTTCAATAAGGTCTGGCACATCGAGGGTGGCATCATCGAGTACGCCCGTCGCGCCCGCGAGCAGGGGCTGCCGGTGCGTTTCATTGGTAAAAACTTTGTCTTTGATGAGCGGATGGGCGAGCGGATCTCCAATGACGTTATCGCGCACTGTCATCAGTGCGGCGCGCCGTGCGATACCCATACTAACTGCCTGAACGATGGCTGCCATCTGCTGTTTATCCAGTGCCCGAGCTGCGCCGAGAAGTTTGCCGGCTGCTGTAGCGAAGCCTGCATGGAAGAGCATAAGCTACCGGAAGAGGAGCAGCGTAAGCTGCGCGCCGGGCGTGAAAACGGCAACAAAATCTTTAATAAATCCCGTGGCCGGCTGAATACCAAACTCGGGATCCTCGACCCGGAGCCGTCAGAAAAACCATAACCAGACGAGATCGATGATCGCCAGCAGCAGCCAGAGCGCCAGGTAGATCATAAAATGCTCGCGCACGTTGTTGACCAGCATATTAAACAGGCGACGCATAACCGCTCTCAATCACTAACGGCCTCAGCAGAGGCCGTTTCTTTACCCAACGGCAAAAGTGCCGCATTCCATTACGCGTTAAAGCGCGCCAGAGAAAAGGGGGCCAGATTGAAGCTCGATGCTTCGCCCTGAGCAAACTGACTGGCAATTTCGCCCAGCACCGGCGCAAACTTAAAGCCGTGGCCGCTCAGCCCGGTGATCAGCAGCGTGTCTGGCCTGCCTGGCAACGTATCGATAATAAAGTCCTCATCGACGGTATTGTCGTAGGTACAGGAGGCGCCGTGCAGGCAGCCGCCGATGCCAGGCAGGACGTTACGCAAAAACGGGAAGGATTCGGAACCATCGCTGGCGACAGCGCCAAACGCTACCCGCTCCTGCGGGGTGGAGATCGGCTGGCCGCCGTTATGCTTGCCAATTTTCAGTTCATTATCTTCCGCCGGGAAACCGTAATATTGATCGCCGTTGGGCAACTCGCCGGTGAAGGCCGGGAAGTGATTCTTGCTGCTGTAACGGCCATCGGCCTGGTACCAGGCGAACACCTTGCGTACCGGCTGGATAGGGAGGTCCGGAAGCAGGCGGGTGACCCAGGTGCCGGCGCTGACCAGCAGTTTTTTACCATGATATTCACCGTCGAGGGTATCGATGGTGATCCCGTCAGCATGGTGATGAATAGCCGAGACCGGACAGTTGAATAGCTGCGCGCAGCCTGCTTCCCGCGCCAGACGGATCCAGGTTTCGACGGCCAGTTCGCTGCGCAGTACGCCGGAAGCGGGTTCGAAAATCGCCCGATAGTCATCGGGGAGGCGTATCTCCGGCCAGCGCTGCATCACGGCCTGGGCATCCAGCTCTTCCACCTCAAGCTGGAACGCACGGGCGCTGGCGGCGACGTTGGCGAGAAAAGCGGAGCTGGCGGGGCCGAGGTTAATGACGCCGGTGCGTTCAAACACGGCTTCGCCACTGATCTCTGCCAGTTCATCCCATAGCTGCTGGGCACGCAGCACCAGCGGAACATATTTCTCACCTTCGCCATAGGCGTGACGGATAAGACGGCTGCTGCCGTGATGGCTGCCTTCCTGGTGGGGAGGTTGATGGGCATCGGTCATCAGAACATTGAGTCCGGCACGGCGCGCATAATAGCCAGCGGCGGCGCCGACGGAGCCGCTGCCAATAATGATAAGATCGTATTGCATGGTGAGTTCCGGGTAATTGCCTTGTTAGCAGGGTAATTAACTCCCTGTGCTTATACAAGCCCGAAAATAATTCAGGCACCCGCAGGTGCCTGTTAAGTTTAATGTTAAGTCATTCGCAAGCCGCGTTAATGTCGGCGATACTCGTTTTCCTGGTATTCGCCAGATTCAATCTTCGCAATGCCTGCTTCCAGGATTGAAATAAACTGACGTGCGACGTCCGTCGTTAGCCATAGCGTCTGGCCGATCTCAGCATCATTACTGTTTTCTTGAGTGGGGTTCTGGTAGTGCAGGCGCAACATCAGCGCATCGTAGCTATCAACGGTGCTGATGTCCCATCCAACGAGGGGATGGGTCTGAATGACTTCATTATTTTTTTCCATCATAACCCCTTATTCATATGTTAAAAGACAACAATTCTCGAGGTTTAATGCATATTTTTTGAAGCAAGTTAATTATATCAGGGATCAAGAATAAACTCGAGAAATTAAATGAAAGGCAGCATGATTTTCTTCTTTTGCCGCTTTTTTACTCAAGATAAGCGCGTAAAATGGCCACTTTAGTCGATATTGAGCAGAATAATCAGGACTATTCTGAACAGAAGAGGGGATAAAAAAAGCCGGGGCGACCCGGCAAAAAAAGCACAATGAGGGAGCAAACCAGAGTAACTGGATCCCGCCATGCTTCAGGAGAGATCGTGGACAAACCAGTCGTCCGCGCTTTCCCATGTTTCCTGCAGGATTTCGCTTATCCGGTCTTTGTCTTCTTTCAGGGCGCCAAACACCGAGAGCTGATTACCGGTGGCGTAGCGGACGCTCACCTGGCTATCGATGGCCGGGAATTGCTCGGCGATACGGCGAGAGAGTTCGTTATTCAGCGCTTCCAGCGCGCCGTTAGGTAAGGCGGTCGTTTTGGCGATAGACACTTCAATGCGCATAATTGCCCCCTGCGTTTGATACTGGTTATTTATACAGTATCCGGTTGGCGTTGACAACAGGGGGCTGCGTTTTTATTTCTTCACGGTCCAGCGAACGGTTTCACCCGCCAGGAAGGGCACCAGGGCGTCATTAGGCAGGGCAATGCTGTCCACAACGGTCGTCTCTTCACGCACCAGTTCAACGTAGCTCTCATTGACCGGCAGACCGTAGAAGCGCGGGCCGTTCAGCGAGCAGAAAGCCTCAAAGTGCTGCAGAGCGTTCATTTCTTCAAACACCGTGGCGTAGCTGCCGAGGGCGGTCGGGGCGTTAAAGCAGCCGGCGCAGCCACAGCTGGCTTCCTTACGGTGGCGGGCGTGCGGTGCGGAGTCGGTGCCGAGGAAGGCGCGGCTGAAGCCGCTGGCGACCAGCTCCCGCAGAGCCTGCTGATGAATATTGCGTTTAAGTACCGGCAGACAGTACAGGTGAGGGCGAATGCCGCCCACCAGCATATGGTTGCGGTTGAACATCAGATGCTGCGGGGTGATGGTAGCAGCCAGCAGTTCGTTACCGTCACGCACGTACTCGGCGGCGTCTTTGGTGGTGATATGTTCAAAAAACCACTTTCAGGCCGGGCAGGCGCTGGCGCAGGGGCTCCATCACCGTCTCAATAAAGCGCGCTTCGCGATCGAAAATATCAATCTCGGCGTGAGTGACTTCGCCGTGAACGAGCAACGGCATCCCCAGCTTTTCCATCCGCTCCAGCACTGGCATAATGGCGTCGGTGCTGGTGACGCCGTGGCTGGAGTTAGTAGTGGCATTGGCCGGGTAGAGCTTGGCGGCGGTGAACACCCCTTCGTTAAAGCCGCGTTCCAGCTCCGCTGGGTCGAGAGAGTCTGTCAGATAGCAGGTCATCAGCGGGGTAAAATCATGCCCGGCCGGCACGGCGTCCATAATGCGCTGGCGGTAAGCGATAGCCGCCGCGACGGTGGTGACAGGCGGCACCAGATTCGGCATCACGATCGCCCGGCCATAAAACTCACTGGTATAAGGCACGACGGTTTTCAGCATATCGTCATCGCGCAGATGGATATGCCAGTCGTCTGGGCGGCGGATTTTCAATACCTGGGATTGTGCTGTCATGGAAGGCTCCGGCTAATAGGTTCAGTCATCAGGGCTGTTTTTTGCCGGGCACTAAGGATAAGCGTAAACGTTTTCCTTTGCACTCATTTCCGTAAAAAATTCAGGGCGCCGTAGCGCCCTGGAGATTAATTGGTAAAGGGGATGACAATCTCGCCTGGCTTCACCTCTATACCTTTGGCGTATTTCTTCGCCAGCGCTTCGCCGGTGCTGGCGTCCTCACGCAGGACATAAGCCGGCTGCTGGCTGAAGTAGCTGCGCAGAGACTGATTCAGGTAGGGGAGCAGGGCCTGAATAACCGACTGCAGCTTCTCCGGCGCCACTTTGGCATCGACCACTTCCATTTCCTGCAGGAAGATGGCGCCTTTCTCTCGGTCAAAGGTTGGCAGCGCTTTGAGCTTCAGATCGATCGTCGCTTTCTGCGTGCCGAACAGGGAGTTAAGATCGACGTTGGCGATCCCACTCAGGGTGACTTTGCCCGGCTCCTCGCGCCCGATAGCGCTGGTCAGGTTCTGCAGTTCGATATGGGCGTCGGCAACGCCTTTCAGACCAATATCTTTGGCGAAATGGTTTCGCTTCTGCAGGGCCTGGTTAATCTCCTGCTCGCTTACCGTGTATTGGGTCAGCTGATTACAGCCACTCAGCAGGCCGCTGACAATTAGCGCGGCGGCGATCAATATCTTTTTCATGGGGTTCCTCAAGCTCATACCTTCCTTCATCCTGACACAAAGCATCATGACCTGTCAGCACCCATCGCGCCAGCAGAATAGGCTGAAAGCAGGAGAAACCGCCGCCGCGCGCATCAGGTGCGCGGCTCCAGCATACCGGAGGCAGAGCGTTTCGGACTGAATTGCCACCATAGCGCCAGGAAGGTGATAACCCCGATGGCGCCGAGCATCAGCCACGGCAGTTCGGGCTGGCCGACGGCTTTCCCGGCATCAAACAGCCAGCCGCCGCCCGCGTAACCCAGCGCGCCGCCGAAGGCGAGCCCCAGACGGCTGAAACCCATATAGCTGCCACGCGCCCGGGCGTCCGCCAGCGAAGCGCCCAGCGTCTCGCGGGCGGGTTCGGCAATGATAGAGCCGATGTAAAACAGGCAAATCAGGGTAAACAGCTGCTGTAAACTGCTGGTCATCCCGATGGGGAGCATGGCCAGGGTCATCACCAGCAGACCGGCCATCAGCCGGTGCTCAAGGCGGAAGCGTTTTTCGCTCCAACGGGCAATAGGATAGAGCAGGGTGAGCGAAATGGTGGCTTCGATGGCGTACATCCATTTCACGGCGGCCGGCGAGCCGGCGATGTCATTCACCATGATCGGCAGCATCAGCATCACCTGCACCGCCAGCATATAATAGCCGGTCAGCGTCAGGACATAGGTGACGAAGCGTTTGTCCCGCAGCACCCGGCCCAGACCCTCGCGAATCGGCGTTTTCACCGTCGAGAGCTTCCATGCCGGCAGATACCAGGCGTTAAACGCGGCGCAGGCGATAAACAGCGCGGCGCCGGCGCTGCACACCAGGCGAAAATCATACTGCAGCAGCCAGCTGCCCAGCAGCGCGCCAATCACCGCGCCGGCGCTATCCTGCATCATCAGGATGGAGAAAAAGCGGCCGCGCTGATGCGGACGCACCAGCTTAACCACCAGCGCCGCCCGCGGCGGATCGAACAGTGTACCGCCGAGTCCGGAGAGTATGCACGAGAACCACAGCACCCACGGCTCATGGGCGACGGCCATCGCCGCGAAACCGCCGGCACGCATCAGCATACCGGTGACGATCATCGGTTTCGCGCCGAAGCGGTCGGCGATGGCGCCGCCAAAGATGCCTAATCCCTGCTGTACCAGCTGGCGCAGGCCGAGCGCAATGCCGACCATCAGCGCTGCCCAGCCCATCTGATCGACAAAGCGGATGGAAATCAGCGGAAAAACGACAAAAAAGCCCAGCACGACCAGCATGTTATCGACTAACAGGAAATATTTACCCAGGCTCCTTGCCTGCGAGACGCGGGACATTTCCCCTCCAGGGAAAAATAGAGATAAGCGAGGATATTCTGCGGGCAATCTGCTGCTTTTCCCAGCACCCTTGCGACAATATTTTTTTATCAAAAAGCAAGATCGATTGAGCCTATTCATCGAAAAGAGGAGATGGCGCAGAAAATGGTATGTTGCTGTTTTCACACTATCGTGCAGGAAAGGTATAGTGATGAAAGCAAGAGTGAAGTCAGGGGGACTGAAAAAGGAAATGTTTGGCTATCGCAGTAACGTGCCGAAGGTGCGTTTGACGACGGACCGGCTGGTGGTGCGCCTGGTTCACGATCGTGACGCCTGGCGTCTGGCCGATTATTACGCCGAAAATAAAGCGTTCTTAAAACCCTGGGAGCCGGTTCGTGACGACAGCCACTGCTATCCCTCCGGATGGCAGGCGCGTCTGTCGATGATCGCTGAGTTTCATAAGCAGGGGTCAGCTTTTTATTTCGCGCTGCTCGACCCTGAGGAAAAAGAGATCATCGGTGTGGCGAATTTCTCCAACGTGGTGCGCGGATCTTTCCATGCCTGTTATCTTGGCTATTCCATTGGCGAGAAGTGGCAGGGGCAGGGGCTGATGTTTGAAGCGCTGACGTCGGCGATTCGCTATATGCAGCGCACGCAGCATATTCATCGCATTATGGCCAACTACATGCCGCATAATCAGCGCAGCGGCGCGCTGCTGGCGCGGTTGGGGTTTGAAAAAGAGGGTTACGCCAAAGATTATCTGCTGATTGACGGGCAGTGGCGTGACCATGTACTGACGGCGCTAACGACGCCGGACTGGTCTGCGGGACGTTAAGGAGAGAGGATGAAATATCAGTTAACTGCGCATGAAGCGCGCGTCATTGGCTGCCTGCTGGAAAAGCAGGTCACCACCCCCGAGCAGTATCCGCTGTCGGTAAATGCTGTGGTGACCGCCTGCAATCAGAAAACCAACCGCGAGCCAGTGATGTCGCTGAGCGAAAGCGAGGTCCAGGCCCTGCTGGATACGCTTGTGAAACGGCACTATCTGCGCACGGTCAGCGGATTCGGTAATCGCGTCACCAAGTATGAACAGCGCTTTTGCAACTCTGAATTTGGCGATCTGAAGCTTAGCGCCGGCGAGGTCGCGGTGGTCACGACGCTGCTGCTGCGCGGTGCTCAGGCGCCGGGCGAACTACGCAGCCGGGCGCAGCGGATGTATGAGTTCAGCGATATGGCGGAAGTGGAAAGCGTGCTGGAAGGGCTGGCGACGCGCGAAGATGGCCCCTTCGTCGCCCGGCTGCCCCGGGAGCCGGGAAAACGGGAAAGCCGCTATATGCATCTGTTTTGCGACGATATGGACACGCTGATCACCACAGTGGAAGCTCTCGCGCCGCTGGACGATGACGGCGATCTGCGCGCCAGGGTTGAAGCGCTGGAGGGCGAGGTGGCGGAGCTGAAAGCGCGCCTCGATTCGCTGTTACACCATCTGGGAGACTAAAACGTGGGGACAAGATTGCGCATTGGGGTGGTCGGCTTAGGCAGCATTGCGCAGAAAGCGTGGCTGCCGGTGCTGGGGGCGGCGGAAAGCTGGACGCTGCAGGCGGCCTGGTCGCCGGGTAAAGAGAAGGCGCTGCGGATCTGCGAAACCTGGCGGATGCCATACGCTGATTCCCTCGATGCCCTGGCGGCACAGTGCGATGCGGTCTTTGTCCATACCTCGACGGCTTCACATTATGAAGTAGTGAATCACTTACTGAATGCCGGGGTTCATGTTTGTGTGGATAAACCATTGGCGGACAAGCTGAGTGAGGCGGAGACGCTGGTCGAGCTGGCGGCGCGACGTCGACTGACGTTGATGGTCGGTTTTAATCGCCGCTTCGCGCCGCTCTATCGGGAGCTGAAGGGGCGGCTGGGCGAGGCGGCCTCGCTGCGGATGGATAAGCATCGTAGCGATAGCGTCGGCAACGATCTGCGCTTTACGCTGCTTGATGACTATCTGCATGTGGTGGATACCGCGCTATGGCTGGCCGACGGTCAGGCACGTCTGCGCGGCGGCGCGCTGAAGATCACCCCGCAGGGCGAAATGCTCTATGCCGAACATCAGTTCAGTTCGCCCCGGCTGCAGGTCACCACCAGCATGCATCGTCGCGCAGGCAGCCAGCGCGAGTGGGTGCAGGCGGTCACGGATGGCGGGTTATATGCCGTCAGCGAGATGCGCGAATGGCAGGAGGAGTGCGGTCATGGCGTGGTCCAGCGCCCGGTTGCCGGCTGGCAAACCACCCTTGAGCAGCGCGGCTTTGTCGGCTGCGCGCGCCATTTTATCGAATGCGTGCAAAATCAGACAGTTCCTGAAACTGCAGGCGAACAGGCGCTGCTGGCTCAGCGGATCGTTGAGAAACTGTGGCGCGACGCCATTAGCGAATAATCCATTGTAACAACTGACAGTAGTAATTCATGTTGAACCCGGTAGACTATCGCCACTTTCCAGCGCCCGCATTTGCGGGCGTTTTACTCCAGGGTTTGGAATAACAGCGTAATGAACCTTTTAAAATCACTGGCGGCAGTCAGTTCGATGACCATGTTTTCGCGCGTGCTGGGCTTTGCCCGCGATGCGATTGTGGCGCGTATTTTTGGCGCCGGGATGGCGACCGATGCCTTTTTTGTCGCCTTCAAACTGCCTAACCTGCTGCGGCGTATTTTTGCCGAAGGCGCCTTCTCACAGGCGTTTGTGCCGATCCTTGCCGAATATAAAAGCAAGCAGGGCGAAGATGCCACCCGCGTGTTTGTCTCATACGTCTCCGGGCTGCTGACCCTGGCCCTGGCTATCGTTACCGTTATCGGGATGCTGGCGGCGCCGTGGGTAATCACCATTACTGCGCCCGGCTTTGCCGATACCGCCGATAAGTTTGCGCTAACCACCCAGCTGCTGCGTATTACCTTTCCCTATATTTTGCTGATCTCCCTGGCTTCGCTGGTGGGGGCGATCCTCAATACCTGGAACCGCTTCTCGGTGCCGGCCTTTGCGCCGACGTTCCTCAACGTCAGTATGATTGGTTTTGCGCTGTTTGCCGCGCCGTATTTCCATCCGCCGGTGCTGGCGCTGGCCTGGGCGGTGACGGTCGGCGGCGTGCTGCAGCTGGCTTACCAGCTGCCGCATCTGAAGAAGATTGGCATGCTGGTCCTGCCGCGAATTAATCTGAAAGATGCCGGCGCGATGCGGGTGGTGAAGCAGATGGGGCCGGCGATCCTTGGCGTGTCGGTAAGCCAGATCTCCCTTATTATCAATACCATTTTCGCCTCATTCCTCGTGTCGGGCTCGGTGTCGTGGATGTATTATGCCGACCGCCTGATGGAGTTTCCCTCCGGCGTGCTGGGCGTGGCGCTCGGCACTATCCTGCTGCCATCGCTGTCAAAAAGCTTCGCCAGCGGTAACCATGACGAGTATTGCCGGCTGATGGACTGGGGACTGCGTCTCTGTTTTCTGCTGGCGCTGCCGAGCGCGGTGGCGCTGGGGATCCTCGCCAAACCGCTGACCGTGGCTCTGTTCCAGTACGGCAAATTCAGCGCCTTTGACGCGGCGATGACCCAGCGCGCGCTGGTGGCCTATTCCGTGGGGCTGATGGGCCTTATCGTGGTGAAAGTGCTGGCGCCGGGCTTTTATTCCCGTCAGGACATCAAGACCCCGGTCAAGATTGCTATTATCACCCTGATTATGACTCAGGTAATGAACCTGGCGTTTATCGGCCCGCTGAAGCATGCGGGTCTGTCGCTGTCCATCGGCCTGGCGGCCTGCCTGAACGCCGCGCTGCTCTACTGGCAGCTGCGTAAACAGAAAATTTTCACCCCGCAGCCGGGCTGGTTGGCCTTCCTGCTGCGTCTGATTATTGCAGTGCTGGTTATGGCCGCGGCGCTGCTGGGCGTCATGCATCTCATGCCTGAGTGGTCGCTGGGGACGATGCCGTTCCGTCTGATGCGTTTGCTGGCGGTGGTTATCGCCGGGGTGGTAGCCTATTTCGCCACGCTGCTGGTGCTGGGCTTCCGCGTGAAAGAGTTTGTCCGTCGCACGGCGTAAGCGGTTGTGAGGGTAGAAAAACCCCGCTTCGCCTCAGGCGAAGCGGGGTTTTTTATGATGCGCTGCGTTCGGCAGCGAGGATGCGGGCATTCTCCAGCAGGCGGATCGCCAGGGCTAGCGCGCCAGTGATCACTGCCAGCGTGACCACTCCGTTCCAGCCGGCCAGCACGTACAGCTTACTGCCCAGCACCGATCCCAGCGACATCCCGATAAACACCACGGTGAATAGCAGGGCGTTGAGGCGGCCGCGGGCCTGTGGCTCAAGGCCATATACCAGGTTCTGATGCGCCACCAGGCTTGACTGCAGGCCAAGGTCAAAGCCAATCGCCGACAGGGCAATCAGCGCCAACTGAGCGTGCACTGGCAGCAGCGGCAGCACAAACATCAGGGCAAAGGAGAGGGTGACCAGCGCCGCACCCATCTGTGTCACCTTACCGGCGCCAAATTTATCGGCCAGACCGCCGGCAAGCGGCGCGGCCAGCGCCCCGGCGGCCCCGGCGATACCGAAACCGCCCGCTACTGCGCTGCCCATGTGATAGTGTTCGGAGAGCATCACCGCCAGCGTCGACCAGAAGGCGCTAAAGGCGATGGAGAGCGCGCCCTGAGCTAGCGCGGCGCGGCGTAATGCCGGGTAACGCTGCCACAGATGCGCCATCGAGGCCATCAGCTGCGGATAGCTCAGCGTCGAGTGCACAGCGAAGCGCGGCAGGACGCGCCACATTACCAGGCCAATCAGCGCGACGCTGACCGCCGCCGCCTGATACATCACCCGCCAGCCGAATACGGCGCCCACCACGCCGCTGACCGTCCGGGAGAGCAGGATCCCCAGCAGCAGCCCGGTCATCACGGTGCCCACCATTTTTCCCTGCTTGCCCGCCGGGGCGAGGATCGCCGCCGCCGGGACGATATCCTGCGCCATGGTCGCCGCCATACCGATCAGCAGACTGACCACCAGCAGTGAGCTGAGCTGGCCGGTGAGGCTGCACAGGAGCAGCAGGAGCGCCAGCAGCGCGCTTTTCACCAGGATCAGCCGGCGGCGATCGTGGCGGTCGCCGAGCGGGAGCAGGAACAGAATGCCGAGCGCATAACCCGCCTGCGTCAGGGTAGGGACCAGACCCATACCTTCTACAGTCAGGTGGAGATTGGCGCCCATCAACGGCAGCAGCGGCTGCGCGTAGTAAATAGAGGCGACGCTAAAGCCGGCGCCGAGTGCGAGAATGAAGATAATCCAGCCTGCGTCGCGGGTGGAAAGGGAAGTCGGTGTCATGTTCAATGCCTCATAGATGCGATGGGGCTATTTTTCCCTGAACGCGACTGGCGCGGTAGCCGGGCTGGTGGTAAAACGGTTATACGTAGCACGTATAGGCAAAAGGAAAATGAAAAGACAAGAGCGTATAGACCGCATTGAGCTGATGCGCACCTATATCCGCATCGTAGAGGCCGGATCGCTCTCCGCCGCCGCAGGGCAGATGGACACTACCCAGGCGACCGTCAGCCGCCGCCTGCAGTCCCTTGAAGGGCTGCTGGGGGTTAAGCTGATCCTGCGCACCACCCATGCGATGAAGCTCACTGACGATGGCGAACGCTGTTATCGTCACGCCCGTCAGGTGGTGGACGCCTGGCTGGCGCTGGAGGATGACCTGCGTATTGCCGACGATCGGCCGGTGGGCGTTCTGCGAGTGCGGGCGCCCCACGCGTTTGGCCAGCAGCAGCTGCTGGCGCCGCTGGTGGCATTTCTACAGCGCCATCCGCAGCTGTCGGTGGAGTGGATGCTAAACGATAATACCGTCGACTTCCTCAGCGATAATATCGACTGCGCTATTCGCGTGGGGGCGGAGGTGGATCCAGCAACGGTATCCGTACTGCTGGCGGAAGTGCCGCGCTGCGTAGTGGCTTCTCCTGAGCTGCTGGCGAAGTATCCGCCGTTAACCTCGCTGGAGGCGTTATCGGGCCTGCCATGGATCGCCATTAATACCTTTTATCAGCATGAGGTACGGCTCAGGCATCAGGCAAGCGGGCAGATTGTCTCTACAGCGATTACTCCCTGTCTGAGCACTGACAGTCTTTACGTCGCGCGCAACACCGCGCTGGCGGGGCTGGGGGTGGCGATGGTGTCCAGCTGGACGGTCGTGGAGGATATTGCCGCCGGACGGCTGATTGAGCTGTTCCCGCAGTGGCGACCCGCCTCGCTGCCGGTTCATCTGGTTTATCCCTGGGCGCGCTATTACCCGACACGCCTGCGTAAGTTCCTCGACCTGATGCGGGAGATCATGCCGGATCTCGCCGGGATGCAGCGTCCGCAAAGCGCATAAAAAAACCGGCCAAAGGCCGGTTTTTTTATTAAGCACGCTTACTCGACGGGCTGTGGGCGAGTCGGTTCAGCGGTGGCTTTATGGGTCGCGCTATGACCACCGGCGGCGCCTTTACCTTCAAAGGCGAACGGCGGGCGCACCCAGGTGCTGTGACGCGGTGCTTCCGGGACATAGTCCGGAGCTGGCGCACGGGTCATTGGCGCGGTGGCATGGCGATGACCCGCCACTACGACCGGCTTGCTCACCGGGGGCTCGGCTTTGACCGGTTCGGCAGGGGCCGCTTCGATCACTGGCGCTTGCTCCACGGTTTCTGCGACCGGGGCGATGGTTTCAACTGGCGCTGCAACGACAGGCGTCGTTCCAGCGCTTCAGGCTCTACCACCACCGGCTCGGGGTCGAGCGTCACTGGCGCGATAGCCTGAGGCGCTTCGACAGCCGGTGCTTCGGTGACCGGCTCCTGAGGCGCTGGCTCGACGGCTGCTGGCGCGACAACTTCCGCAGCATCAACGACCAGCGGCTCGGCGGCCGCTACCGGCTCGACGACTACCGGCTCAGCGGTTACTGGTTCCATGGTAGCCGGCTCGACGGTGACCGGCGCAGCGGTAACGGTTTCAACGACGGCAACCGGGGCCGCTACGGCCTCGACAGTTTTCGCGACGCTGGCGTCCTGAACCTGAACCTCTTCCGGCTGCTGATCCTGCGGACGAACCACCGGGTAGCGGATCCAGACTTTACCGGAAGCCATCTCCGGCGATGCGCAGGCTACGGTCAGCGGCATAGGCGACTGGGTCGGATAGCGTTCGTCACGATAGCGACGACGACGCTGACCGCTGACGCGCAGGTGACGCGGGGAGCGACGTGAGCGACGCGGCATACCGTTCGCTTCACGGGATTCGCCATTTTCGTCCTGGTCCGCAACGCTCTCCACCCCTGCCGGCAGCTCGGCTTTCACCGGCTCGCTGTGCGGAGCGATAACTTCAGCCACTACGGCTTCTGGCACGATCTCGGCAACTGGCTCGACGACAGCGGACTCAACGCGCACTTTCTGTGCCAGCTGGCGCGGTTTACGACGCGGCAGAGTTTGTACACGCTCTTCCTGCTCCGTCTCCTGCACAACCGGCTCTTCGCGAGTCTGCGCTTTGGCTTCCTGCTGCGCCTGACGTTTGTCGTCATTGCGGCGGCGGGTGCGTTCGCGGCGCGGCTGCTGCTCGTCACGGGATTTCGCTTTCTCCGCGTCGTCGCCTGAGGTTTGGCGAACATCACGGGCTTCCACGTTCTGCGACGGCTTCTCGCGACGGTTGCGACGATTCTCTTCACGCGATTCGCGCGGTTCACGGCCCTCGGCATTGTCCGCACGGGTGTCGCGATTGTCACGGTTATCGCGGTTGTCACGATTGTCGCGGTTATCACGGCGGTCGTTGCGGTCGCGGCGGTTGTTGGCGCGCGGTTTACGACGCTCCTGCTGACGCTCCGGTTTTTCTTCCGCTTTCTTCTCGATCTGAACTTCAGCCGGTTTGGCCTCTTCGGCGCCAGAGAAGATATTCTTCAGCGCGCTGAAGAAGCGTGAGAGCAGGCCAGGCTGCGCCGGTGCGGCGGCCGCGACCGGTGCCGCTGCGGCGACAGGCGCGGCGGCAGGCTCTTCGAGCATCGGGGCTGGCGGCGCATCTGGCATGACAAAAGCGGCCAGGGCCGGCTGTTCCGGACGTTTCCGCTCCGCCGGCTCATCGTCGCCTGGCAGCGCCATCTCTTCTTCATGCAGCTTCGGCAGCAGATAGCTCAGCGTTGAGGTTTCTTCACCTTTGCGCACGCGCAGGACGGAGTAGTGCGGCGTTTGCATTTCGTCGTTTGGCACGATAATAACGCGCACATCGCCCTGACGGGATTCGATAGCGCTCACTGCGGCACGTTTTTCGTTCAGCAGATAGGAGGCGATCGGTACCGGAACAATGGCGTGGACTTCTTTGGTATTCTCTTTCAGCGCTTCTTCTTCGATCAGACGCAGAATAGAGAGCGACAGCGATTCGTTATCACGCACGGTGCCGGTGCCGGAGCAGCGCGGGCAGACGTGGTGACTGGACTCGCCCAGCGACGGGCTCAGGCGCTGACGGGACATCTCCAGCAGGCCGAAGCGCGAAATATGGCTGATCTGAATGCGCGCCCGGTCCTGACGGACGGCTTCGCGCAGACGATTCTCCACGGCGCGCTGGTGGCGAACCGGGGTCATATCGATGAAGTCGATAACGATCAGGCCGCCGAGGTCGCGCAGACGCAGCTGGCGGGCAATTTCGTCAGCCGCTTCGAGGTTGGTATTGAAGGCTGTCTCTTCGATATCGCCGCCGCGGGTGGCGCGGGCGGAGTTGATATCGATCGCGGTCAGCGCTTCGGTGCTATCGATAACGATAGACCCGCCGGAAGGCAGGCGCACTTCGCGCTGGAAGGCGGACTCAATTTGCGATTCGATCTGATAATGGCTGAACAGCGGGATTTCACCGGTGTACAGTTTGATTTTGCTGCTGAAATCCGGACGACCCAGCGCGGCGATATGCTGGCGCGCCAGCTCAAGCACTTTCGGGTTATCGATCAGGATTTCGCCGATGTCCTGGCGCAGGTAGTCACGGAAGGCGCGGACAATGACGTTGCTTTCCTGGTGGATCAGGAACGGCGCCGGACGGCTTTCCGCGGCTTTCTGAATCGCTTCCCAGTGCTTCAGGCGGAAGCTCAGGTCCCACTGCAGGGCTTCGGCGGATTTGCCGACGCCAGCGGTGCGAACGATCAGGCCCATGCCGTCCGGAAGCTCCAGGCTCGCCAGCGCTTCTTTCAGTTCGGTACGGTCGTCGCCCTCGATACGGCGGGAAATTCCCCCGGCGCGCGGGTTGTTCGGCATCAGTACCAGATAGCTGCCCGCCAGGCTGATAAAGGTGGTGAGCGCAGCGCCTTTGTTGCCGCGTTCTTCTTTATCAATCTGCACGATAACTTCCTGACCTTCCCGCAGTACGTCTTTGATATTAGGACGACCATGCGCATTGTAGTTGGCGGGGAAGTATTCGCGGGCGATTTCTTTGAGGGGGAGGAAACCATGACGCTCGGCGCCGTAATCAACAAACGCGGCTTCAAGGCTGGGTTCAATGCGGGTGATTTTGCCTTTGTAGATGTTCGCTTTTTTCTGTTCGTGCCCGGGGCTTTCGATATCCAGGTCGTACAGGCGCTGCCCATCAACAAGGGCGACGCGCAACTCTTCCTGCTGAGTTGCGTTGATTAACATTCTTTTCATCGTAACTTACTCATTATTCTTACATTGACGACTAAGCTGCGGGCAGAGTAATGCCTTTCCGGGGGAAAACCGATGGCCTCGTGTCTGGTTCACGTCGCCAACCTCACGGTTGTCGCGCGCTTAAGAGGCGCAGAGTGTCGGTCGCCTATGTTTCAAACGGAAACACAGCGCAATTATTCAGGGGAACAGCCTGGGATGTATCACCAGAGAATATTCCATTTATACTCGTCGTCTTTCGCGTTGCAGGCATGGTGGCTTAACCTGCTCACCTCGATCTGGCGATCCAGATGAGCTCCCGGGAGTCCCGGAGTTGACGCCTTCCTGCGACTTGAAATCCATAGAGCCTGTACCGGTAAGGACTGCAACCCGCAGCCCGCTAACTGTCTGAAAGATCACAACGTCTTACGCCATTGCTGCGTGGGCGATCGGTCAGACAAAATTGGTCATTCCGCTAATGTCTTGTTCTAACAAGATGCAATACGGAAAACGGTCTCATTATTCCATTGCTAACCTTGTTATAGCAAGTTGACTTTCACCTTTTATCACCCGGTTACTCACAGTTTTATCACCTGCCCATACAGATTGTTCTAATAACAAACAAAATGGCGGTCAGGTAAACCGTGAAAACAGGATAATGATAAATATAAGCATATAAAAATGAGTGGCGCTAATGCGTCCGGCTATTTAGAATCGCGCACCATGAAAACTGAGACCCCAACCGTAAAAATGGTTGCCATTGCTGCTGATGAAGCGGGGCAACGTATCGACAACTTTTTGCGTACGCAATTGAAAGGCGTACCGAAAAGCATGATTTATCGCATCCTGCGTAAAGGCGAGGTGCGGGTAAACAAAAAGCGCGTGAAGCCGGAGTATAAGCTGGAAGCGGGCGATGAAGTCCGTATCCCGCCGGTGCGCGTGGCGGAGCGTGAAGAAGAGGCGGTATCGCCGCACCTGCAGAAAGTGGCCGCGCTCTCTGAGGTGATCCTCTATGAAGACGATCATATTCTGGTGCTCAATAAGCCTTCTGGTACCGCGGTACACGGCGGCAGCGGCCTAAGCTTCGGCGTGATTGAAGGGCTGCGCGCCCTGCGCCCGGAGGCGCGCTTCCTTGAGCTGGTGCATCGTCTCGACCGGGATACCTCCGGCGTGCTGCTGGTGGCGAAAAAGCGCTCAGCGCTGCGTTCGCTGCACGAGCAACTGCGCGATAAAGGCATGCAGAAAGATTATCTGGCGCTGGTGCGCGGCCAGTGGCAGTCGCATACCAAAGTGGTCCAGGCCCCGCTGTTGAAGAATATTCTGCAGAGCGGGGAGCGCATCGTTCGCGTGAGTCAGGAAGGCAAGCCGTCGGAGACGCGTTTTAAAGTGGAAGAGCGTTACGAATTCGCCACGCTGGTGCGCTGCAGCCCGGTCACCGGCCGCACGCATCAGATCCGCGTTCATACCCAGTATGCCGGCCATCCTATCGCTTTTGACGACCGCTATGGCGACCGCGAGTTCGACAAGCAGCTGTCCGCTACCGGCTTAAACCGCCTGTTCCTGCACGCGGCGGCGCTGAAGTTTACCCACCCGGGGAGCGGGGAGGTGATGCGCGTTGAGGCGCCGCTGGACAACCAGCTGAAGCACTGTTTACAGGTGCTACGGAAGAGCAAATAAGCGCAACGGCGGAATCAGTTCCGCCGTTTTTTTTGCCTCAGCCTAACAGCGGGTTGTAGTTTTCACGGCGCAACATCTGACAGAGCGCGATTAAGGGTAAACCGACCAGGGTGTTCGGGTCGCGGCCTTCCAGCCGTTCGAACAGCGTAATGCCTAATCCTTCGCTCTTGAAACTCCCGGCGCACTGCAGCGGGTTCTCTTTGCGCACATAGCCTTCTATCTCTTTATCACTGAGATGGCGAAAGTGAACGTCAAAGGGTTCGCATTCGGTTTGCAGATGGCCGCTGGCAGAGTTGTACAGCGCCAGTCCGGTATAAAAGGTAATGATTGACCCGCTGGCCTTTCTTAACTGCCTGCGGGCATTTTCCTCGGTGTGCGGTTTGCCGGTGATTTCACCGTCCAGTACGCAAACCTGATCGGAGCCTATAATAAGGTGATTAGGGAAGCGTGTGGCCAGACTTTGCGCTTTGGCCTGCGCCAGTCGGGTGACAAGCTGACGTGCGGATTCATCAGGCCGGGGCGTTTCGTCGACGTCAGGCGCGGCACATTCAAACGGTAAACCCAGTTTTTCCAGCAGCATGCGCCGCCAGGGAGAGGTTGACGCGAGGATAAGATCAGACATATTTTTTCATCCACATATAGCGCTTCGCAGAGCATCATCTTAAACTATGCGCCGCAATGTGTGCGAATAAATGGCAAAAGGCAACCTGAGGCTGCCTTTTTCTTTGACTCTATGACATTACAAAGTTAATATGCGCGCCCTATGCAAAAGGTAAAATTACCCCTGACTCTTGATCCGGTACGCACGGCTCAAAAACGCCTTGATTACGAAGGCATCTATGCCCGCGATCAGGTTGAACGTGTAACCGATTCTGTAGTCAGCGTGGACAGCGATGTGGAATGCAGCATGTCGTTCGCTATCGATAACCAGCGTCTCGCCGTTATTACTGGCGATGCAAAGGTAACGGTAACTCTCGAATGCCAGCGTTGCGGGAAACCGTTCTCCCATCACGTCCACACCACGTATTGTTTTAGCCCCGTCAGAAATGACGAACAGGCCGAAGCACTACCGGAAGCGTATGAGCCGATTGAGGTTAACGAATTCGGTGAAATCGACCTGCAGGCAATGGTCGAGGATGAAATTATCCTCTCCCTGCCCGTAGTTCCGGTGCATGATTCTGAACACTGTGAAGTGTCCGACGCGGACATGGTCTTTGGCGAACTGCCTGAAGAGGCACAAAAACCAAACCCATTTGCCGTATTAGCCAGCTTAAAGCGTAAGTAATTGAGGAGTAAGGTCCATGGCCGTACAACAGAATAAACCAACCCGTTCCAAACGTGGCATGCGTCGTTCCCATGACGCGCTGACCGCAGTCACCAGCCTGTCTGTAGACAAAACTTCTGGTGAGAAACACCTGCGTCACCACATCACTGCCGACGGTTTCTACCGCGGTCGCAAGGTTATCGCTAAGTAATCACGCGATACTCGCAGGATTTCCCGTTGCAGGCCAAGGCGGGCGTTTGCGTCCCTGGAAACTCGGTTAACCCGGTCGCTGGGGGCATTTATGCCCGGATTGTTGCGTCTGCAGCGTGAATATTCGCGGGTGCCAGCGTGATGAAGCTTAGTGAGGACTCCCCGGGCAACTGGGGAATCACCGAACCGGGCAGCGACGATACCTTGACACGTCTAACCCTGGCGTTAGATGTCATGGGGGGCGATTTCGGCCCATCCGTGACGGTGCCTGCAGCACTGCAGGCACTGAACTCTAATTCGCAACTCACACTTCTTTTAGTCGGCGATCCCGACGCCATCACGCCATTACTCGCCAAAGCTGATTTCGAACAACGTTCGCGTCTGCAGATCATTCCTGCGCAGTCAGTTATTGCCAGTGATGCGCGACCCGCACAGGCTATCCGCAGCAGTCGCGGAAGCTCAATGCGCGTGGCGCTGGAGCTTGTGAAAGAAGGGCGGGCGCAAGCCTGCGTCAGCGCTGGCAACACCGGCGCGCTGATGGGTCTGGCGAAACTGCTGCTCAAACCGATCGAAGGTATTGAGCGGCCGGCGCTGGTGACGGTTTTACCGCACCAGCAGAAGGGCAAAACCGTGGTGCTGGATCTCGGCGCCAACGTCGATTGCGACAGCACGATGCTGGTGCAGTTCGCGGTAATGGGCGCGGTGCTGGCGGAAGAAGTGGTCGGCATTGCCAACCCCCGCGTCGCTTTGTTGAACATCGGCGAAGAAGAGATGAAAGGCCTCGGCAGCATCCGCGATGCTGCCGCAGTGCTCAAAACGCTGCCTTCCCTCAACTACATCGGCTATCTTGAAGCCAATGAACTGTTGACCGGAAAAACCGATGTGCTGGTTTGTGATGGATTCACGGGCAACGTCACATTAAAAACCATGGAAGGTGTTGTCAGAATGTTCCTTTCACTGCTGAAATCTCAGGGAGAGGGCAAAAAACGGTCGTGGTGGCTGCTGTTACTAAAACGTTGGTTACAAAAAAGCCTGGCGAGGCGATTCAGTCACCTCAACCCCGACCAGTATAATGGCGCCTGTCTGTTAGGATTGCGCGGTTCCGTGATCAAGAGTCATGGTGCTGCCAATCAACGCGCCTTTAGCGTCGCGATAGAGCAGGCAGTGCAGGCGGTGCAGCGGCAGATCCCTCAGCGGATCGCCGCGCGCCTGGAATCTTTATACCCAGCTGGTTTCGAGCTGCCGGAAAGCGACAGTGACGTGAACGCCCGACAGCAAAGCGGGACGAATGGCCACGATTGACGCCGCGGCGGTTGAACGAGGCGGGTATATCACCCAAGAGTGACTGAGCGTACATGTATACGAAGATTATTGGTACCGGCAGCTATCTGCCCGAGCAAGTGCGTACAAACGCCGACCTGGAAAAAATGGTAGAAACCTCTGACGAGTGGATTGTCACCCGCACAGGTATCCGTGAGCGTCGTATTGCCGCAGCGCATGAAACAGTTGCTACGATGGGCTTTGAAGCCGCAAAGCAGGCGCTGGCGATGGCGGGCGTGTCCGCGGAGCAAATTGGTCTGATTATCGTTGCGACCACCTCCGGCACGCACGCGTTTCCGAGTTCTGCATGCCAGATCCAGTCAATGCTGGGCGTTAAGGGTTGCCCGGCGTTTGATGTCGCCGCCGCCTGCGCCGGTTTCACCTATGCGCTAAGCGTCGCCGATCAGTATGTGAAGAACGGCGCGGTAGATTATGCGCTGGTTGTTGGCGCCGATGTGCTGGCGCGCACCTGCGATCCGGCGGATCGCGGAACGATTATTATTTTCGGCGACGGCGCCGGCGCGGTTGTACTGGGCGCCTCCGAAGAGCCGGGCATTATCTCGACGCATCTGCATGCCGACGGCAGCTATGGCGAACTGCTGACCCTGCCGAACGCCGATCGCGTCGATCCGGAAAACCCGATCTATCTGACGATGGCCGGCAACGAAGTCTTCAAAGTGGCGGTCACCGAGCTGGCGCACATCGTTGATGAGACGCTGGCAGCGAATAATCTTGAACGTTCAGCGCTGGACTGGCTGGTGCCGCATCAGGCTAACCTGCGTATTATCAGCGCGACGGCGAAGAAACTGGGTATGTCGATGGATAACGTCGTTGTGACCCTCGACCGCCATGGCAACACCTCCGCGGCGTCAGTCCCTTGCGCGCTGGATGAGGCCGTCCGCGATGGCCGTATTCAGCGCGGTCAGCTGATTTTGCTGGAAGCCTTTGGTGGCGGTTTCACCTGGGGTTCCGCGCTGGTTCGTTTTTAGTATAAGGATTTAAACATGACGCAATTCGCATTTGTGTTCCCGGGGCAGGGCTCTCAGGCCGTAGGCATGCTGGCCGAAATGGCTGCCGCCTGGCCGGTCATTGAAGAGACCTTCGGTGAAGCTTCCGCAGCGTTGGGTTACGATCTGTGGGCGCTGACGCAACAGGGCCCGGCAGAAGAACTGAATAAGACCTGGCAGACTCAACCGGCGCTGCTCGCCGCCTCCGTGGCGCTGTACCGCGTCTGGCAACAGCAGGGCGGCAAAGCGCCAGCGCTGCTGGCGGGTCACAGCCTCGGCGAATACTCCGCGCTGGTATGCGCGGGCGTTATCGGTTTCGCTGATGCCGTTCGCCTGGTTGAGCTGCGTGGTAAATTCATGCAGGAAGCCGTACCGGAAGGTACCGGCGCCATGTCCGCGATTATCGGTCTGGACGACGCCGCTATCGCCAAAGCCTGTGAAGAGTCTGCCGAAGGGCAGGTGGTCTCTCCGGTGAACTACAATTCTCCGGGCCAGGTGGTTATCGCCGGGCACAAAGAGGCCGTTGAACGCGCTGGCGCCGCCTGTAAAGCCGCCGGCGCCAAACGCGCGCTGCCGCTGCCGGTGAGCGTGCCGTCCCACTGCGCGCTGATGAAGCCAGCCGCAGAAAAACTGGCGGTAGAGCTGCAGAAAATCACCTTCAACGCGCCGACGATTCCGGTGGTGAATAACGTCGACGTGAAGTGCGAAACCGCGCCGGACGCCATTCGCGACGCGCTGGTGCGCCAGCTGTACAGCCCGGTGCAGTGGACCAAAACCGTTGAGTTTATGGCTGCCGAGGGCGTATCGCATCTGTATGAGGTTGGCCCGGGTAAAGTCCTCACCGGCCTGACCAAACGTATTGTTGACACCCTGACCGCTTCCGCGCTTAACGAGCCGGCGGCGATGTCTGCGGCGCTTGAGCAATAAAAGAGGAAAACCATGAGTTTTGAAGGAAAAATCGCGCTGGTTACCGGTGCAAGCCGCGGTATTGGCCGTGCTATCGCTGAAACGCTCGTCGCCCGTGGCGCGAAAGTTATCGGTACTGCGACCAGCGAAAGCGGCGCGCAGGCGATCAGCGACTATTTAGGCGCCAATGGTAAAGGTCTGATGTTGAATGTGACCGACCCGGCATCTATTGAATCTGTTCTGGAAAATGTGCGCGCAGAGTTTGGCGAAGTGGATATCCTGGTGAATAATGCCGGGATCACTCGCGACAATCTGTTAATGCGCATGAAAGATGACGAGTGGAACGATATTATCGAAACCAACCTGTCATCGGTTTTCCGTCTGTCAAAAGCGGTAATGCGCGCTATGATGAAAAAGCGTCATGGACGTATTATCACTATCGGTTCTGTGGTTGGTACCATGGGAAATGCGGGTCAGGCCAACTACGCCGCGGCGAAAGCGGGTCTGATCGGCTTCAGTAAATCACTGGCGCGTGAAGTTGCGTCCCGCGGTATTACTGTAAACGTTGTTGCTCCGGGCTTTATTGAAACGGACATGACGCGTGCGCTGACCGATGAGCAGCGTGCGGGTACGCTGGCGGCAGTTCCTGCGGGGCGCCTTGGCACCCCAAATGAAATCGCCAGCGCGGTTGCATTTTTAGCCTCTGACGAAGCAAGTTACATCACTGGTGAAACGCTGCACGTCAACGGCGGAATGTACATGGTCTGACCGAGATTTGTGCAAAACGTTCAGGAACCGCGCACTTCGCACGGTTCTCTGTGCGGTTTTGTGCGAAAAGATTTGCGTTCTTAGGGCAAACGGCCTCAAAATAGCGCAAAATCGTGGTAAGACCTGCCGGGATTTAGTTGCAAATTTTTCAACATTTTATACACTACGAAAACCATCGCGAAAGCGAGTTTTGATAGGAAATTTAAGAGTATGAGCACTATCGAAGAACGCGTTAAGAAAATTATCGGCGAGCAGCTGGGCGTTAAGCAGGAAGAAGTTACCAACAATGCTTCCTTCGTTGAAGACCTGGGCGCTGATTCTCTTGACACCGTTGAGCTGGTAATGGCTCTGGAAGAAGAGTTTGATACTGAGATTCCGGACGAAGAAGCTGAGAAAATCACCACCGTTCAGGCTGCCATTGATTACATCAACGGCCACCAGGCGTAAGTGAACATCTCCAGGCGGTCATTCGACCGCCTGAGTTTTATCTTTTTTTTGTCCCACAAGAATCTATTTTCCCTCCCTGGAGGACAAACGTGTCTAAGCGTCGTGTAGTTGTGACCGGACTGGGCATGTTGTCTCCTGTCGGCAATACCGTAGAGTCTACCTGGAAAGCTCTCCTTGCCGGTCAGAGTGGCATCAGCCTGATCGACCATTTCGATACTAGCGCCTATGCAACGAAATTTGCTGGCTTAGTAAAGGATTTTAACTGTGATGACATTATCTCGCGCAAAGAACAGCGCAAGATGGATGCCTTCATTCAATATGGAATTGTCGCTGGCGTTCAGGCCATGCAGGATTCTGGCCTTGAAGTGACGGAAGAGAATGCAACCCGTATTGGCGCCGCTATCGGCTCCGGTATCGGCGGTCTCGGCTTGATCGAAGAAAACCACAGTTCGCTGGTTAACGGCGGACCGCGCAAGATCAGCCCATTCTTCGTTCCTTCCACAATTGTTAACATGGTGGCCGGACATCTGACCATCATGTTTGGTCTGCGTGGGCCAAGTATCTCTATCGCGACCGCGTGTACTTCAGGCGTGCACAACATCGGCCAGGCCGCGCGCATCATCGCCTATGGCGATGCCGATGCGATGGTGGCAGGCGGCGCGGAAAAAGCCAGTACCCCGCTTGGCGTGGGCGGCTTCGGCGCGGCGCGTGCGCTCTCCACGCGCAATGACAACCCGCAGGCGGCGAGCCGTCCGTGGGATAAAGATCGTGACGGCTTCGTGCTGGGCGACGGCGCGGGTATGGTGGTGCTGGAAGAGTACGAGCATGCCAAAAAACGCGGCGCCAAAATCTACGCCGAGATCGTTGGCTTCGGCATGAGCAGCGATGCTTACCACATGACGTCACCGCCGGAAGATGGCGCGGGCGCCGCGCTGGCAATGGTGAATGCTATTCGCGATGCGGGCATCGAACCGGGCCAGATCGGCTACGTCAACGCCCACGGCACCTCGACGCCGGCCGGCGATAAAGCGGAAGCGCAGGCGGTTAAGTCTGTCTTCGGTGATGCGGCGAGCCGCGTACTGGTGAGCTCTACCAAATCCATGACCGGGCATCTGCTGGGTGCGGCAGGGGCGGTAGAGTCGATTTATTCTATCCTGGCGCTGCGCGATCAGGCGGTTCCGCCGACGATCAACCTCGACAACCCGGATGAAGGCTGCGACCTCGACTTCGTTCCACACGAAGCGCGTCAGGTTTCCGGTATGGAGTACACCCTGTGCAACTCCTTCGGCTTTGGCGGCACTAACGGTTCGCTGATCTTCAAAAAAGTGTGACAGGGCTTGCCCCGGTACTGCTTTAACAAAAGGCCCGTTCGTCGGGCCTTTTTTATTCAGCTTTCTCCGCTTGTTCTCTGCTCTGGGTCCTGACACACTGACCGACCAGTGAAAAGGAGTCCTTTATGTTCTTGATAAACGGCGTTGTACAGGACACGTTGGCAGCGAACGATCGCGCCACCCAGTTTGGCGACGGCTGTTTTACCACCGCCCGCATCCAGCAAGGGCAGGTTGCGCTACTGGACGCCCATCTGCAGCGTTTACAGACAACCTGTGAAAAATTACATATCCCATTTAACGACTGGCTGACGCTGAGCGAAGAGATGCAGCGTCTGGCTCGGCCGCACGCGCAGGGCGTGCTCAAGGTGACTCTCACCCGCGGCGTTGGGGGAAGGGGATACAGTACGGCAGGCTGCGTGTCGCCCACTCGCATTCTCAGCTTCTCTCCATTCCCGGCGCATTATGCGCGCTGGCGGGAGGAGGGCATTACTCTGACCCAGAGTCCGGTGCCCCTGGGGCGCAACTCCTGGCTTGCCGGCCTGAAGCACCTTAATCGCCTTGAGCAGGTGCTGATCCGCTCTCATCTTGAGCAGACGGACGCCGATGAGGCGCTGGTCCTTGACAGTGACGGGTGGCTTACGGAATGCTGTGCCGCGAATTTATTCTGGCGTCAGGGACGTGATGTATTTACTCCGCGACTCGATTATGCCGGGGTTAACGGCATTATGCGGCAGCGCTGTATCGCGCAGCTGGCACCATCGACGTTTCGCGTTGTCGAAGTGACAGCGCGTCCCGAGACGTTGCGGGAGGCCGATGAAGTGCTGATCTGCAATGCGCTGATGCCGCTGGTGCCGGTTCGCCGCTGGGAGGAGACCACCTGGTCCTCGCGTGAGCTTTACCATTTTTTAGCCCCTTTGTGTGAGCTGTCTGGTTAGTATGAAGAAAATGTTACGTTTTATCCTGTTGCTGGTCGTGCTGTTGGGCATCGCCGCGGCGGCAGGCATGTGGAAGGTACGCCAGCTGGCGGACAGCAAGCTGCTGATTAAGGAAGAGACCATCTTTACCCTCGAAGCCGGCACCGGCCGGCTGGCGCTGGGCCAGGATCTCTATCGCGAGAAGGTGATCAATCGCCCGCGCGTTTTCCAGTGGCTGCTGCGGGTGGAACCTGAGCTGTCTCACTTCAAGGCCGGGACCTATCGCTTCACGCCGCAAATGACGGTGCGCGAGATGTTGCAGCTGCTGGCCAGCGGCAAAGAGGCGCAGTTTCCGCTGCGCTTTGTCGAAGGCATGCGCGTCAGCGACTACCTGCGCCAGCTGCGCGATGCCCCGTACGTGAAGCACACGCTTGAAGACGATAGCTACGCGACGGTGGCTAAGGCATTAGGTCTTGAGCATGCCGACTGGGTAGAGGGCTGGTTCTGGCCGGATACCTGGATGTACACCGCCAACACCAGCGATATCGCCATCCTCAAGCGCGCGCATCAGAAAATGGTCGCCGAAGTGGCGAAGGTCTGGGAAGGACGGATGGAGAATCTGCCCTATGCCGATCAGAACCAGCTGTTGACCATGGCCTCGATTATTGAAAAAGAGACCGCGGTGGCGGAAGAGCGCGACCGCGTCGCGTCGGTATTTATCAACCGCCTGCGCATCGGTATGCGCTTGCAGACCGATCCGACCGTAATCTACGGGATGGGCGCAGGATATACTGGTAAGTTAACGCGTAAGGATCTCGAGACGCCGACCGCATACAATACTTATACCATCAGCGGTTTGCCGCCGGGCCCTATCGCGGTGCCGGGCGAGGCCTCGCTGAAGGCGGCCGCCCATCCGGCGAAAACGCCATATCTTTATTTCGTCGCCGACGGGAAGGGGGGCCATACGTTTACCACAAACCTGGTCAGTCATAACCGTGCGGTGCAGGATTATCTGAAAGTACTTAAGGAAAAAAATGCGCAGTAACTATATCGTCATCGAGGGGCTGGAGGGCGCCGGGAAGACCACCGCACGTCAACTGGTGGTGGAGACGCTGCAGTCGGCGGGTATTCACGATATGGTGTTTACCCGCGAGCCGGGGGGCACAATCCTTGCCGAAAAACTGCGTAGCCTGGTGCTGGATATCCAGTCCACGGGCGATGAAGTCATTAACGATAAAGCGGAAGTGCTGATGTTTTACGCGGCGCGCGTCCAGTTGGTGGAGACCGTGATTAAGCCCGCGCTGGCCCGCGGCCAGTGGGTGATCGGCGATCGTCACGATCTGTCGACGCAGGCCTATCAGGGCGGCGGCCGGGGAATTGACCGCACGATGCTGGCGACGCTGCGCGACGCGGTACTCGGTGATTTTCGCCCCAATCTGACGCTGTATCTCGACGTCACGCCGGAAGTGGGGCTGCAGCGCGCCCGGGCCCGCGGCGAGCTGGATCGCATTGAGCAGGAGTCCATGAACTTTTTCAACCGTACCCGCGCGCGCTATCTTGAGCTGGCCGCCGCCGATCCTTCTATCCGCACGGTTGACGCAACTCAGCCGCTGGATGCCGTGGCGCGCGACATTCGCGCCACGATCGCCCAGTGGATGGCGGAGCAAGCGGCATGAAATGGTATCCGTGGCTGCGCCCCTCGTTCGAGCAACTGGTCGGTAGCTATCAGGCCGGACGAGGCCACCACGCCTTACTGTTACAGTCCCTGAACGGGATGGGCGGCGAGGCGTTGATTTACGCGCTGTGCCGCTTCCTGATGTGCCGCCAGCCCGAAGGACATAAAAGCTGCGGCCACTGCCATAGCTGTCAGCTGATGCAGGCCGGCACGCACCCCGATTACTATGCGCTCAGCCCCGAGAAGGGCAAGAGCGCGCTGGGTATTGACGCGGTGCGCGATGTCAATGAAAAGCTCTATGAACATGCGCGCCTTGGTGGGGCAAAAGTGGTCTGGATTAGCGATGCTGCCTTGCTGACCGATGCCGCCGCCAACGCGTTGCTGAAAACGCTGGAGGAGCCCCCGGAGAATACCTGGTTCTTCCTCGCCTGCGAGGAGCCGGCGCGTCTGCTGACCACTCTGCGCAGCCGCTGTCGCCTGCATCATCTGGCGCCGCCGTCTGAGCCTTATGCTCTGGCCTGGCTGGAGCGTGAGGTGAGCCTGCCGCAGGAGTCATTGTTGACCGCGTTACGCCTGTGCGCCAGCGCGCCGGCTGCGGCGCTCGAACTGTTACAGGAACCGCTGTGGACGGCGCGGCAGCAGTTGTGTCAGGCGCTGGCGGCTACCCTGGCGAGCGGTGACTGGCTGGCGCTGCTGCCGATACTCAATCATGAACAGGCGGCAGTTCGCCTGCACTGGCTGGCGTCGCTGCTGGTCGATGCGCAAAAACGACAGCAGGGGATTACCCTGGTGAGTAACCCTGACGTCTGGCCGCTGCTGGAGCAGCTGGCGCACAGCCTGCCCGCCGCCCGGCTGCAGGCGATTGCCCATGACGTCTGTACCTGCCGCGAGCAATTGCTCAACGTTGTCGGTGTCAACCGCGAACTGCTGCTTACCGAGCGCCTGCTGCGCTGGGAACATTACCTGCAACCCGGGACGGGTTTACCCGTCTCCCACCTCTGAGTGAGACATTATGTTTTTAGTCGACTCCCACTGCCATCTTGATGGTCTGGATTATCAAACTCTACACAAAAACGTCGACGACGTGCTGGCAAAAGCGGCCGCACGCGATGTGAAATATTGCCTCGCCGTCGCCACGACGCTGCCTGGCTACCGCAGTATGCGCGAACTGGTGGGGACGCGTGACAACGTCGTCTTCTCCTGTGGCGTACACCCATTAAACCAGGACGAGCCCTGGGAGGTAGAGACCCTGCGCGCGCTGGCAGCGGAAGAGGGCGTCGTGGCGATGGGGGAGACCGGTCTGGATTATTTTTATACCCCGGAAACTAAAGCCCAACAGCAAAGCTCGTTCCGCGACCACATTCGTATCGGCCGTGAGCTCAATAAGCCGGTGATCGTCCATACCCGTGACGCGCGTGCCGATACTCTGGCTATTTTGCGCGAAGAAAAGGTGACGGATTGCGGTGGCGTACTACACTGTTTCACTGAGGACAGGGAGACAGCGGGCAAGCTGCTCGATATGGGGTTCTATATCTCGTTTTCCGGTATCGTCACTTTTCGTAACGCCGAGCAGCTGCGTGATGCGGCGCGCTACGTGCCGCTGGATCGCCTGCTGGTTGAAACCGATTCGCCGTACCTGGCGCCGGTCCCCCACCGCGGCAAAGAGAACCAGCCGGCGCTGGTCCGTGACGTTGCCGAGTATATGGCGGTACTGAAGGGGGTGTCGCTTGAGCATCTGGCTCAGCAGACCACCGACAATTTTGCCACCCTGTTCCACATCGACCCCGCCCGTTTGCAACCTGCTTGATCTGCTTATTATTTTAAGGCTCGTAATTAATAGCCAAAGCGAGTAAAGTTCACCGCCACAAAAGTGGCGGTGAAGGTTTTTTAGCAACATCTGGATACAATTTATGTAAGTTGATGTAAATTTTTACCGGAAGGCTGATTGAAACGTGATAGCCGTCAAACAATCATCCCGTTAATTATTTTACTCTGTGTAATAAATAAAGGGCGCTTAGATGTCCTGTCCACGGCACGGTTCTCCCCCCGGGCCAATGCGTGAAAGCGTAAAAAAGTACCAAATACTCAGGAGCACTCTCAATTATGTTTAAGAATGCATTTGCTAACCTGCAGAAGGTCGGTAAATCGCTGATGCTGCCGGTATCCGTACTGCCTATCGCAGGTATCCTGCTGGGCGTCGGTTCCGCTAACTTCAGCTGGCTGCCAGCCGTGGTCTCCCACGTTATGGCAGAAGCAGGCGGTTCAGTTTTCGCCAATATGCCGCTGATCTTCGCTATCGGTGTGGCCCTCGGCTTCACCAATAACGACGGTGTATCCGCACTGGCTGCAGTCGTGGCTTACGGCATCATGGTGAAAACCATGGCGGTTGTTGCGCCGCTGGTGCTGCATTTACCTGCTGACGAGATTGCGGCAAAACACCTTGCTGATACCGGCGTGCTTGGCGGTATTATCTCCGGTGCTATCGCCGCCTACATGTTCAACCGCTTCTATCGCATCAAGCTGCCAGAATATCTCGGCTTCTTTGCGGGCAAGCGTTTTGTGCCGATTATCTCTGGTCTGGCCGCTATCTTCACCGGCGTGATCCTCTCCTTCATTTGGCCGCCGATCGGCTCCGCGATCCAAACCTTCTCCCAGTGGGCTGCTTATCAGAACCCAGTGGTGGCGTTTGGTATCTACGGTTTCATCGAACGTTGCCTGGTGCCGTTTGGTCTGCATCACATCTGGAACGTTCCTTTCCAGATGCAGATCGGCGAATACACCAACGCGGCTGGTCAGGTGTTCCACGGCGATATCCCGCGCTACATGGCAGGCGACCCGACGGCGGGCAAACTGTCTGGCGGCTTCCTGTTCAAAATGTATGGTCTGCCGGCAGCGGCTATCGCGATTTGGCACTCTGCTAAACCGGAAAACCGCGCCAAAGTGGGCGGTATCATGATCTCCGCCGCGCTGACCTCGTTCCTGACCGGTATCACCGAGCCGATCGAGTTCTCGTTCATGTTCGTGGCGCCGATCCTGTACGTTATCCATGCCATTCTGGCGGGCCTGGCGTTCCCGATCTGTATCCTGCTGGGTATGCGTGACGGTACCTCGTTCTCTCACGGCCTGATCGACTTTATCGTGCTGTCCGGTAACAGCAGCAAACTGTGGCTGTTCCCGATTGTTGGTATCTGCTATGCGATCGTGTACTACGTCATTTTCCGTGTGCTGATTAAAGCCCTGGATCTGAAAACACCGGGTCGTGAAGACACCACCGAAGAGAGCAAAGCTGGCGCCACCAGCGAGATGGCTCCGGCTCTGGTCGCCGCTTTCGGCGGTAAAGAGAACATCACCAACCTCGACGCATGTATTACTCGTCTGCGTGTTAGCGTGGCGGATGTAGCGAAAGTTGACCAGGCTGGCCTGAAAAAACTGGGCGCCGCTGGCGTGGTAGTGGCAGGTTCTGGCGTACAGGCCATCTTCGGTACCAAGTCCGATAACCTGAAAACTGAAATGGATGAGTACATCCGTAACAGTTAAGACGTAGTATCGGGGAGACTAAGGCAGCCAACTGGCTGCCTTTTTTATGCGCTAAAGTCGGTGCCCCACAAGCGATAACCCTGAAAACAGTCCGCCATATGCTTATTCCCTCAGCAGCTAAGTCTATAGTTGAATAAGAAAAGGAGCTTTCAGGTTGAAAGAGAGGGAGAATGTCGCTCATACTCTTAGCGGAACCTGTGCGTCCGCGTTTATCTGCAGAAGCAGGCCAGCGCACGGGATAAAACTTATAAGGAATCAGTCATGGCAGAAGAAACGATTTTCAGCAAAATCATTCGCCGGGAGATCCCGTCGGATATTGTCTATCAGGATGAGCTTGTGACCGCTTTTCGCGACATCTCCCCGCAGGCGCCCACCCATATTCTGATTGTCCCGAATGTTCTGATTCCTACCGTAAATGACGTCACCGCTGAACATGAGCTGGCGCTGGGCCGGATGATGACCGTCGCGGCGAAGATCGCCCGCGATGAAGGTCTTGCCGACGATGGCTATCGGTTGATCGTCAACTGCAACCGCCACGGCGGCCAGGAAGTGTACCATATCCATATGCATCTGCTGGGCGGTCGTCCGCTTGGCCCGATGCTGGCGCACAAAGGCTAACGTCATGCTCAGGACCCTTTTGGGCGCGTGTCTGGCGGCGGGGCTACTCGCCGGGTGTAGTTCACACCCGGAGATCCCGGTTTCTGACCAGCAGGCGCTGGTGATGGAGTCGAGCGTGCTGGCGGCGGGGATCAGCGCCAGCGAGCCTGCCGTCGTGGCGACAGAGATTCAGGCTACCGCCTCCTCAACGCTATATAACGAGCGCCAGCAGCCGGTTACCGTGCACTATCGTTTTTTCTGGTATGACGCCCGAGGGCTGGAGATGCATCCGCTGGACGCGCCGCGCACCATCGTGGTACCGGCCCGCTCCTCGGTCACGTTATATGGCAGCGCCAATATCCTGGGGGCGCATAAGGCCCGCCTTTATCTTTATCTGTAAGGGGTAATTATAATGATGAAATGTGTCGCTATGCGTTAATCACAGCACTGGCGATATTCCTCGCAGGCTGTGCGGGGTTGCGGGAGCAGCCCGCGCCGGTAGAAGAGGCCAAACCGCAGCCGCAGCAGCCTGCGCAGCCGCAGCCCACGGTGCCGACCGTACCGGCGGTGCCCTCTGTCCCGGCGCAGCCTGGGCCGATTGAGCATCAGGATCAGCAGTCGGGTCAGCCGGCGCCGCGCGTGCGTCATTATGACTGGAACGGCGCGGTTCAGCCGCTGGTGGGGCAGATGCTGCAGGCGAGTGGGGTCAATGCCGGCAGTATTCTGCTGGTTGACAGCGTGAACAACCGCACCAACGGTTCGCTGAATGCTGGAGAAGCCACCACTGCGCTACGTAGTGCGCTGGCCGGTAACGGCAAATTTACCCTGGTATCGGCGCAGCAGCTGGCGGTCGCCAAGCAGCAGCTGGGCCTGTCGCCGCAGGACAGCCTCGGCAGCCGCAGCAAAGCCATGGGCATCGCCCGCAACGTGGGCGCGCAGTATGTGCTTTACTCCAATGCCACCGGCAACGTCAACGCGCCTGAGCTGAAAATGCAGCTCATGCTGGTGCAAACCGGTGAGATAATCTGGTCAGGTAAAGGTGCTGTTCAGCAACAATAAGCTAACGCGCGACGAGCTCTTGTCGCGCTTCTTTCCCCATTATCATCCTGTCGCCTCGCTGAGCCAGAGTGGCCTCAGCGGCGGCAGTGTGATTATCAGCGACGGCGACCGGCGGCACGTGCTGCGTCAGCCGCACGATCCGTCTGCCGCCACTTACCATTTTCGCCGTCAGTATCACGCACTCCGCCGACTGCCTGCCAGGCTGGCGCCAACCCCGCTGTTTTACTCACCCTGCTGGATGGTGGTGGAGTATTGCACAGGGGAGGTGAAAAGCGAGTTACCGGCCTCCCCGCAGCTGTCAGGCTTATTGTATGATTTGCATCAGCAACCGCGGTTTGGCTGGCGGGTTAGCCTCACACCACTGCTGGCCCAGTACTGGCAGAGGTGCGATCCGGCGCGGCGCAAGCCGCGGTGGCTGCGCTGGCATCAGCGGCTGCGCCGCCAGGGCGAGCCCCGTCCCCTGCGGCTGGCGCCGCTGCACATGGACGTCCATGCCGGCAATATTATTCATAATGAGTCCGGCCTGAGGCTGATCGACTGGGAATATGCCGGCGATGGCGATATCGCGCTGGAGCTGGCCGCGGTGTGGATCACGCCTGGCGAGCGCCGTCGGCTGGTAGAAGCGTATGCCCGGCGGGCGGCCATCGACGCGCAGCTGCTTTGGCGGCAGGTTGCACTCTGGCGCCCGTGGGTACTGCTGCTGATGGCGGGCTGGTATGAAATGCGCTGGCGGCAGAGCGGGGACCGGCAATTTATCACGCTGGCAGATGAAATATGGTGTCAGTTAGACAACGAACGTAAAGGATAAGAGAGGTCAGTGTGGGCCCAGTGATGTTGGATGTCGAAGGGTATGAGCTGGATGCGGAAGAGCGAGAGATTCTGGCGCATCCGCTGGTGGGAGGGTTGATCCTCTTTACCCGAAATTATCACGATCCGGCGCAGCTGCGCGAGCTGGTGCGCCAGATCCGCGACGCCTCCCGGAACCATCTGGTGGTGGCGGTCGATCAGGAAGGGGGGCGGGTTCAGCGTTTCCGCGAAGGGTTTACCCGTTTACCGGCGGCCCAGTCTTTCGCCGCGCTGTTGGGGATGGAAGAGGGGGGCAAACTGGCCGCCGAAGCCGGCTGGCTGATGGCCAGCGAAATGATCGCCATGGATATCGATATTAGTTTTGCGCCAGTGCTGGACGTCGGCCATATCAGCGCCGCAATCGGCGAACGTTCTTATCATGAAGATCCGCAGAAAGCGCTGACGATGGCGCGTCACTTCATTGACGGGATGCACGCCGCGGGCATGAAAACCACCGGCAAACACTTCCCGGGACACGGGGCGGTGACTGCCGATTCGCACAAAGAGACGCCGTTCGATCCGCGGGCGGCATCGGTTATCCGCGACCATGATATGGCGGTGTTCAAAAGCCTTATCGCCGAGCAGCGTCTGGACGCCATTATGCCGGCGCATGTGATTTACCCGGAGCTCGATCCGCGTCCGGCCAGCGGCTCGGCGTACTGGCTGAAAACGGTGCTGCGCGGCGAACTGGGCTTTGACGGGGTGATTTTCTCCGACGATCTGTCGATGGAAGGGGCGGCGATCATGGGCAGCTATGCCGAACGCGGTCAGGCATCGCTCGACGCCGGTTGCGATATGATCCTCGTCTGCAATAATCGTAAAGGCGCGGTCAGTGTGCTGGATAACCTGTCGCCGATCAAAGCAGAGCGTGTTACGAAATTGTATCATAAAGGTTCCTTTTCCCGTCAGGAGTTAAGGGATTCAGCCCGTTGGAAAACGGTGAGTGCCCAGCTGGAGCAGCTTCATGCGCACTGGCAAGAGGCGAAGTCCGCGTAACGCTCTACGGGGCGTTGTTGTCTGGTGAGGATGCGATGATTATCTATTTACACGGTTTTGACTCGAACAGCCCCGGTAACCATGAGAAGGTGATGCAGCTGCAGTTTATCGACCCGGACGTGCGGTTGATTAGCTACAGCACGCGGCATCCCAAGCACGATATGCAGCATTTGCTGAAAGAGGTCGATAAAATGCTGCAGCTCACTGCCGATGACCGGCCGCTGATCTGCGGCGTCGGCCTTGGCGGCTACTGGGCGGAGCGGATTGGTTTTCTGTGCGATATCCGCCAGGCGGTGTTCAATCCAAACCTGTTTCCGCATGAGAACATGGAAGGCAAAATCGACCGACCGGAAGAGTATGCCGACATCGCCACCAAGTGCGTGACCAACTTCCGCGAGAAGAACCGCGATCGCTGCCTGGTGGTGCTTTCCCGCCAGGACGAGGCGTTGGACAGCCAGCGTTCCGCCGATCTCCTGCACCACTATTATGAAATTATCTGGGATGAAGAGCAGACCCATAAGTTTAAAAATATCTCGCCGCATCTGCAGCGGCTGAAAGCGTTTAAAACCCTCGGCTAACTGCTTTTCCCTTGTTCCCAAACCCGCGTCGGGTTCACCACGCGGGTTTTTTCATGTCTACACTTATTGGTTTCGCTGAAAAAATACGCGACAAAACTTGATGCACATCAATTTTGGTATGACCAATGCACCGTTCATGGTATTCTCGACAGTGCTGAATGGTTTCATTAACGTAACTTGTTGTTAAATAAAGGCTATTTCAATAACTTTTATTTAACAATTGGTTAATAATTTTAGGGGTACACATGACTACGCCATTGAAAAAAATCGTAATTGTGGGTGGCGGCGCTGGCGGACTGGAACTGGCAACTCAGCTGGGGAGAAAGTTAGGGCGCCATAAGAAAGCGAAAATCACCCTGGTGGACCGTAACCACAGCCATCTGTGGAAGCCGCTGCTGCACGAAGTGGCCACCGGTTCTCTGGATGAAGGCGTTGATGCGCTGAGCTATCTGGCCCATGCCCGCAACCACGGTTTCCAGTTCCAGCTGGGCTCGGTGGTTGATATCAACCGCGAAGGGAAAACCATCACCCTCGGCGAGCTGCGCAATGAAAAAGGCGAGCTGCTGGTGGCTGAGCGTAAACTGCCGTACGACACGCTGGTCATGGCGTTGGGCAGTACCTCGAATGACTTTAATACCCCTGGCGTAAAAGAGAACTGCATTTTCCTCGACAACCCGCACCAGGCGCGTCGCTTCCATCAGGAAATGCTCAACCTGTTCCTTAAATACTCTGCTAACCTCGGCGCTAACGGTAAAGTAAATATCGCCATCGTCGGCGGCGGCGCCACCGGCGTGGAGCTCTCCGCTGAGTTGCACAATGCGGTGAAACAGCTGCACAGCTACGGCTACAAAGGGTTGACCAACGAAGCGCTGAACGTCACGCTGGTCGAGGCGGGCGAGCGCATTCTGCCTGCGCTGCCGCCGCGCATTTCCGGGGCAGCGCATAATGAGCTGACTAAGCTGGGCGTACGGGTTCTGACGCAGACCATGGTCACCAGCGCGGATGCGGGCGGCCTGCACACTAAAGATGGCGAATATATTGAGGCGGATCTAATGGTCTGGGCGGCGGGGATCAAAGCGCCAGATTTCATGAAAGAGATCGGCGGCCTCGAAACCAACCGTATCAATCAGCTGGTGGTCGAGCCGACGCTGCAGACTACCCGCGATGCGGATATTTTCGCCATCGGCGACTGCGCCTCCTGCGCCCGTCCGGAAGGCGGCTTTGTGCCTCCGCGGGCCCAGGCGGCGCACCAGATGGCTACCTGCGCGCTGAACAACATCCTGGCGCAGATGAAAGGCAAACCGCTGAAGGCATACACCTATAAAGACCATGGCTCGCTGGTGTCGCTGTCAAATTACTCCACCGTCGGCAGCCTGATGGGTAACCTGATGCGCGGTTCGATGATGGTGGAAGGGCGCATTGCGCGCTTCGTGTACATCTCCCTGTACCGTATGCACCAGATTGCTCTGCATGGTTACTTCAAGACCGGCCTGATGATGCTGGTCGGGCGCATCAACCGCATCATTCGCCCGCGCCTGAAGCTGCACTAATCGCTGTCGCGACCCGGAGGCGCGCTCTGAGGGCGCCTCCGGGCTCTTCTGCTGGAACCGCAGAGATCCCGCTCGGAATCCTCTGAATCCCTTTGATTTGCAGCGAATTCTCGCACTTTTCATCCGCTATCTGATTTGCGCCCTCCCGGCTCCGGTTGCAAAATTGTATCAACAGCAACAAAGGAGGAACTCCCGTGAATAAATCTATGTTGGCGGGTATAGGGATAGGCGTGGCTGCCGCGCTGGGCGTTGCAGCTGTCGCTGGTCTCAACGTGTTGGATCGCGGCCCGCAGTATGCGCAAGTGGTCTCCAGTACACCGATTAAAGAAACCGTGAAAACGCCGCGTCAGGAATGCCGCAATGTCACGGTGACTCATCGTCGTCCGGTACAGGATGAAAACCGCATCGCCGGTTCGGTGCTGGGCGCGGTGGCGGGCGGGGTGATTGGCCACCAGTTTGGCGGCGGTCACGGACGCAGCGTGGCGACGGTTGTAGGTGCGCTGGGCGGCGGCTATGCAGGCAACCAGATCCAGGGCGCGATGCAGGACAACGATACCTACACCACCACCCAGCAGCGCTGCAAAACGGTGTATGATAAATCCGATAAAATGCTCGGCTACGATGTGACCTATAAGATAGGCGATCAGCAGGGGAAAATCCGCATGGATCACGATCCCGGCAGCCAGATCCCGCTGGACAACAACGGCCAGCTGGTCCTGAACAATAAAATCTAAAAACAGATTTGTGTAGTGATTAGCCCCTCAATCGCTCAGGCTGAGGGGCTTTTTTTATCAGAAGGTTAAGGCATAGTTCAGACCAAAGGTGCGGCCACGACCTTTGTACTCATACAGCGATGAACTGCCGTAGGTTGGGCTGTAGAGCAGCGGCGCGCGCTGGCCCCAGATAGTGACATAGTCTTCGTTAAGCAGGTTTTCGATACTGAAGGTCAGTTTCCCCACCGGCAGCGCGTAACTACCGATAAAATCGACGGTGTTATAGCCTTCCAGCTTGTTACCGGCGGCATCGCTGAGGTCAAATACCTGCTGACTCTGCACGCGCAGGCTCCACGGATCCGGCGCCCAGCCCACCCAGGCGGTGGCTTTAGACGGCGAGGCGAGGGTGACGTCCCATTTTTGCCAGCGGCCGTCGGTCTGCACCTGGGATTTCAGCACGTTGAAGTTACCGCCGACGCTCCAGTCGCTATCCGGAATAAAGTAGTCGACCGCCCCCTCAACGCCGTAAATACGCCGTTTGTCGGACTGAACGTCGATGGTCATGTCGGTGCGGTTGACGACAATGGTCTTATCCGAGGTCGAGTAGTACGCCGCCAGCTGGGTGCGCAGGTTATCGCCAGTGTAGCGCCAGCCCAGCTCGTACGAGTTAACTTTGATCCCCTGCAGCGGCGAGTCATCGACGTTGACGCTGGAGATCAGCGGCAGATGACCATTCACCGCAGCGCCATATTTACCGATGCCATAGTATTTACCAGGGTCCGGTAGCTCGACACCCTGCGAGAAGTTAAACCAGGTTTGTTGACGCTCGGTCAGGTGGGCCACGATCCCGGCGTTAAACAGGAAATTGTCATAATCGGTTTTGCCGCCTTTGATGGCGTCGGCGGAGCGCGCTTTGCCGTTGGCGATATCCTGCTGCTGGGCGTAGCCGACAAAGTCGTCGACCCGGTTTTCGGTCCACTGGTAGCGTACCCCGCCGCTGACGGTAAAGATATCGTTCAGATCGTAGCTGGACTGCAGGAATGGCGCGACATTGGAAATACTGTATCCCGGGTAGCGGCCGGTTGTGTAGATCGATTCGTTGTGCAACCCGCCGGAGGCCATCGATTGTGGCAGATCGAAGAACATTTGGTTGGCATTAAAGGTCTCATGATCGGCGTCGAGACCCCAGGTGAGATCCCACCCCGCCAGCGGTTGGCTGTTGAGGGTCAGCTTGGCCCCATACTGATCGGTATCCTGCTGCGACGAGGAGAAGCTACTGACCTGACCTTTCGTGAGCGTCGGGAACGGATAGAAGGTGAGGGACTCATCGCGATAGTACACCTGGCTCACCAGATTCTGGCCGAAAAAGTCGGCATCGGAGTACTGGAGGCTGATCAGATGGCGTTCGGTGCCGGGGATACGGTCGGAATTGAGCCCGTCGGTGGTATACGCTTTGCCGCCGCTGGTGACCGCGGACATGTTCTTCCCGAGCCACAGACCGTAGTCATCATCGCCCTGGCTTTTATAATACTGGGTGACCAGCTGCAGCTGGCGGTTATCATCGATCTCAATCGTCCCCGTCCCCATCACGTCGAGGCGGTCAGAGTGCTGGAGCCCCGTTTGGGTATTATCGAGGATCAGCGCATCGTTATTGCCGTCGTACCAGCCGCCGAAACGCTGATAGGCTACCGACAAGCGGCCGGATGCGTGGTCTGTTCCGCCGCTGACGGCCGCCGCGACGCGCTCATCATGATCGTTGCTGTTCGCAAAACCGCTCTTGCTGCCCACCTCAAGATCGACCTGACGATCCTGCTGCCCCTTTTTGGTAACGATGTTGATAAGCCCGCCGGTACTGCCCCCGCCGTACAGCGAGGTCGCTCCGGAGATCACTTCGATATGTTCGATGTTGAATGGATCGATGGCGTCGAGCTGGCGGCTGTCGGTGCGTGAGGAGTTGAGTCGGACGCCGTCAATCAGCACGACGATCGCGCGCCCGCGCATGTTCATCCCATAGTTGGTCCGCCCCTGGCTGCTGACGTCGATGCCGGGGATCAGCTGCGCCAGCACGTCTTTGAACTCTTTCCCGCCCTGGACCTGCTGCTCAATCTCCTGGCCCTCAATGACCCAGGTGGTTTGGGCCATTTCGGCCACGGTGCGATGGGTGCGGTTTGCGCTAACGATGATGCTGTCTTCATCAGACTGAGCCGCCAGCGCAGGCAGCGTGCTGGCCAGCAGCAGAGGGTGGAGCACCCAGAGGCGCTTTTTCATATCCCTAGATTCTACGTCAGTACTTCAAAAAGCATAATCAAAGCCTTGATAAATATGCATTCCTTCGAAATTCAGCTTTCACCCATTGGGTGAAAGAAAAGTGCTCAAAAATATGTTAAATTATCAGCTTTTATGACTCGATATATGGTAAAATAATAGTAAGAAAAGTAGTAAAAAGGGGTTCTAATTATGATTAATAAAATTGATTTCAAAGCTAAGAATCTAACATCAAATGCAGGTCTTTTTCTGCTCCTTGAGAATGCAAAAAGCAATGGGATTTTTGATTTTATTGAAAATGACCTCGTATTTGATAATGACTCAACAAATAAAATCAAGATGAATCATATAAAGACCATGCTCTGCGGTCACTTCATTGGCATTGATAAGTTAGAACGTCTAAAGCTACTTCAAAATGATCCCCTCGTCAACGAGTTTGATATTTCCGTAAAAGAACCTGAAACAGTGTCACGGTTTCTAGGAAACTTCAACTTCAAGACAACCCAAATGTTTAGAGACATTAATTTTAAAGTCTTTAAAAAACTGCTCACTAAAAGTAAATTGACATCCATTACGATTGATATTGATAGTAGTGTAATTAACGTAGAAGGTCATCAAGAAGGTGCGTCAAAAGGATATAATCCTAAGAAACTGGGAAACCGATGCTACAATATCCAATTTGCATTTTGCGACGAATTAAAAGCATATGTTACCGGATTTGTAAGAAGTGGCAATACTTACACTGCAAACGGTGCTGCGGAAATGATCAAAGAAATTGTTGCTAACATCAAATCAGACGATTTAGAAATTTTATTTCGAATGGATAGTGGCTACTTTGATGAAAAAATTATCGAAACGATAGAATCTCTTGGATGCAAATATTTAATTAAAGCCAAAAGTTATTCTACACTCACCTCACAAGCAACGAATTCATCAATTGTATTCGTTAAAGGAGAAGAAGGTAGAGAAACTACAGAACTGTATACAAAATTAGTTAAATGGGAAAAAGACAGAAGATTTGTCGTATCTCGCGTACTGAAACCAGAAAAAGAAAGAGCACAATTATCACTTTTAGAAGGTTCCGAATACGACTACTTTTTCTTTGTAACAAATACTACCTTGCTTTCTGAAAAAGTAGTTATATACTATGAAAAGCGTGGTAATGCTGAAAACTATATCAAAGAAGCCAAATACGACATGGCGGTGGGTCATCTCTTGCTAAAGTCATTTTGGGCGAATGAAGCCGTGTTTCAAATGATGATGCTTTCATATAACCTATTTTTGTTGTTCAAGTTTGATTCCTTGGACTCTTCAGAATACAGACAGCAAATAAAGACCTTTCGTTTGAAGTATGTATTTCTTGCAGCAAAAATAATCAAAACCGCAAGATATGTAATCATGAAGTTGTCGGAAAACTATCCGTACAAGGGAGTGTATGAAAAATGTCTGGTATAATAAGAATATCATCAATAAAATTGAGTGTTGCTCTGTGGATAACTTGCAGAGTTTATTAAGTATCATTGCAGCAAAGATGAAATCAATGATTTATCAAAAATGATTGAAAGGTGGTTGTAAATAATGTTACAATGTGTGAGAAGCAGTCTAAATTCTTCGTGAAATAGTGATTTTTGAAGCTAATAAAAAACACACGTGGAATTTAGGATATCCATTCCTTTTATGAGCAAGTTGCTTTGTCGTTGTTATGGGCCGGCGTCGGCCGGTATTCGTTACAATGCGAAACATCTGGAAAAACTCAAAAAAGGATTTTGCACATAATGAATATCGCAATCAATATCATTTGCGTTTATCTTGCGCGAGAAAAGATAATAAAAATCAATCTATTTTGTGGGGATAAAGCCAACAGGAGAGCGGATCCGGCGGCAGAATACCGCCGGAAGCAGGGCGCATCAGGACTCGAGGACCTGCGGCCAGAGACGGAGAGTGGTATCGGTGATTTGCATCAGCTTGTCGAAATCCGCGCCTTCCCGGGCGCTAATCGACATCCCCTGCAGAACGCAGTTAAGAAATTGCGCCAGCTGCGCGACATCGCGGCCCGCGGGCAGTTCGCCCTGCGCCTGCCGCTGCTGCAGAAACTGGGTTAGCGCCTGCTCCTGCATCGCATGGCGGGATTTGATGGTATTGGCGATATCCGTCGAGGAGGCGGCCAACGCGGGGGAGGTATTGATGATAAAGCAGCCGGCCGGCGTCTCTTTGCTGGTAAAGCAGGTGGCGACCGCCGTGAAGTAGTCACGCAACGCGCGATCGACGGATTTTCCCTCGGCAAACAGCACGGCTTCGTGCTTCGCGGCAAAGCGCGAAATGTAACGATCCAACACTGCGCGGAATAGGCCTTCTTTATTCACAAATTCCGCATACAGGGTGGGGGCTTTTGCTCCTGTCGCCTCGACCAGATCGGCGAGCGAGGTCGCCTCATAGCCGTGCTGCCAGAAGAGTGTCATGGCTTTGTCCAGCGCCGCATCCCTGTCGAACACCTTCGGTCGGCCACGGCTTTTTTTGGCGCAACTTTGAACGTCAGTTGTCATGGTGCCGTTGTACCTATGTTGGTTTGGTGAAAGGCCATTATAAAAATAAACGATCGCCGGGGCCAGCGCTGTCGGTTTAAAAATAAATAATTCATATATGTATGAAATTTAAGCATTTTATAAATAGTTAAACGATCGTTATAAAAATGCATTGACGTGTGATATAGATCACATTATTATTTACCTATCGATCGTTAAGTTAATGCTTGCGACCCTACTATAAAATTCATCTGCACAGGTATAATAATCATGAAAACCGTTAATACTCTGGCTATTGCCGCCGTTTTAAGTTCCCTTTCTTTCGCCAGCTTTGCCGCTGTAGAGGTGCAGTCCACCCCTGCAGGACAGCATAAAGTAGGCACCATCTCTGCTTCTGCCGGGACTAACCTGGGCTCGCTGGAAGACCAGCTGGCGCAGAAAGCGGATGAGATGGGCGCCACTTCATACCGTATTACTTCGGTAACCGGTCCGAATACCCTTCACGGTACCGCCGTTATCTACAAGTAAGCCCGATGCGTCGCTGCCCGGCCCCCTTCACCGGACGGCGATGAGTAAGACCCTGTTGTACCCCTGTTTGACCCTTGCCAACAAAAAACCCGCCATCAGGCGGGTTTTTTGTTTTATGCAGCGTAAGACTACAGCGACTGCGGTCCAGGCTCAGCATGACGGGTGACGTCAATCGGCATGCCCGAGCGATAATTCATCGCGCGCTCCATCACCGTCCCGTCGGTCTGCGGCGCCTGTTTGAACGCAGTCATGGCCGCATTAAGCGTAATGGGCAGGGTCTGCGGGTCGTCATCGATATGCTCAGACAGCGGCTGATGGACCTCAACCAGACGGCGGCCATCCGGCTCAACCGACGCCTTGATCGGCGTGTTGATAATGTTCACCTTCGTGCCCGGCGAGATAGTGTTGTACAGCGCCTTGATATCGTTATCGCGCAGACGAATGCAGCCGGAACTGACGCGCATACCGATGCCGAAATCGGCATTGGTGCCGTGCAGGAGATAGACTCCGCCATAGGCGGCGAGGCGGATGGCGTGATGGCCCATCGGATTGTCAGGACCAGCAGGCACTACCGCCGGCAGCTCAATCCCCATAGCCTTGTAGCGCGCGCGAATGTTGGCGGTAGGTGTCCAGGTCGGATTGGCCCGTTTGTCGGACACGGTTGTGACCATCGTCGGTGTGATGGTGGTTCCGCCCAGCTGGCCGATGCCGATTGGGTAGACGGTCACTTCATTTTTGCCCGGCGGGTAATAGTAGAGGCGCAGTTCGGCGAGGTTTATCACCAGCCCTTCGCGCGGCGCATCGGGCAGCAGCGTCTGCAGGGGGATGGTCAGCACGCTGCCGGCGCGCGGAACATAGGGGTCAACCCCGGGATTGGCCTGCAGCAGGGCCAGGAAGCCGACATTGTACTTCTTGGCAATCGCTTCCAGCGAACCGCCGTCATCCTGTACCACATGAAACTGATTCTGACCCACCAGCCGGCTGCCCGGCGGGGGAAGGGGCCAGGTGTTAGCGCGCGCGGGGAGGGCCAGCGCGGCGACTAACGCGACTAGCGTCAGCCAAAGCGTCACGGGGAAACGGTTTCTCATTACCATAACTCCAAAATATGTAAGTGGTTATTTTTATACGAAAAGCAGATGAGATTATGGCGTGAGTCTGTGTGGGGAAATCCAGGCGGATTGCAAAATGTTTGTAAAGATTGCGAGGTATGTGGGAAGGGAGATACGGCAGTGGGGCCGTATCTCCTGCCAGTCAGGCGACGGCGTTCTCTTCCAGCTGGCGCATAAACTGGCGAACCCAGTCCATCCGCGTTTTACGCTCCTCCAGGTCCTGCATGAACTTCAGGCGCGTGGGACCGTCCAGGCGGAAGTGCTGGGGCTGCTTCTGCAGCAGGCCGATCAGCCACACCGGATTGACGTTGTTTTTCTCGTTAAATTCGATCACGCCGCCTTTTTCGTTGCTTTCCAGCTTGCGGATCCCTAACTTTTGCGCCTGCTGACGCAGACGGGCGATATCCAGCAGGTTGCGGACGGCATCGGGCAGGCGGCCAAAACGATCGATCAGCTCGACTTTGATCTCCTCCAGATCCTGTTCGTTTTTGGCGCTGGCAATGCGCTTATAGAATGACAGGCGCGTATTGACGTCAGGGATGAAATCATCAGGCAGCAGGGAAGGCATGCGCAGTTCAACCTCCGTCTGCTGACTGGTGAGATCTTCCAGCGAGGGTTCACGCCCGGCTTTCAGCGCATCGACTGCGTTCTCCAGCAGCTCCATATACAGGGAGAAACCGATGGTTTCCATCTGACCGCTCTGATCTTCCCCAAGCAGTTCCCCGGCCCCGCGAATCTCCAGATCGTGGGTTGCCAGCGCAAAGCCGGCGCCGAGATCCTCCAGCGACGCAATGGCCTCGAGGCGCTTTTGCGCATCGGTGGTCATCGCTTTCGGATGCGGCGTCAGCAGCCAGGCATAGGCCTGGTGATGCGAACGGCCAACGCGGCCGCGCAGTTGGTGCAGCTGGGCGAGGCCAAAATGGTCGGCGCGTTCGATGATGATGGTGTTGGCGGTGGGAATGTCGATCCCGGTTTCGATGATGGTGGTGCACACCAGCACATTGAAGCGTTGGTGATGGAAGTCATTCATCACCCGCTCCAGTTCGCGCTCCCTCATCTGACCGTGACCGATGGCGATCCGCGCCTCCGGCACCAGCTCCGCCAGCTTGTCGGCGGCTTTCTGGATGTTCTCAACGTCATTAAACAGATAGTAGACCTGGCCGCCGCGCAGCGTTTCGCGCAGGATCGCCTCGCGCACCACCAGGGCGTCATATTCGCGAACGAAGGTCTTCACCGCCAGGCGGCGCGCCGGCGGCGTGGCGATGATCGACAGATCGCGCATCCCGCTCATCGCCATGTTCAGCGTCCGCGGGATCGGCGTGGCGGTGAGGGTCAGAATATCGACATCGGCGCGCATCGCTTTGATGCGCTCTTTATGCCGCACGCCAAACCGGTGCTCTTCGTCGACGATCAGCAGCCCGAGATCGCGCAGCTTCACCTCGCTCTGCAGCAGCTTGTGGGTGCCGATCAAGATATCGATTTTGCCTTCCGCGGCCTGCTCGAGGATCTGCGCCTGCTCTTTAGCGCTGCGGAAGCGGGAGAGCATTTCGATGCGTACCGGCCAGTTGGCGAAACGATCGCGGAAATTGTCATAGTGCTGCTGAGCCAGCAGGGTGGTCGGCACCAGCACCGCCACCTGCTTGTGGTTCTCCACGGCGAGGAAGGCGGCGCGCATGGCCACTTCGGTCTTGCCGAAGCCCACATCGCCGCATACCAGGCGGTCCATGGCCAGCGGCTGGCACATATCGCTGAGGACGGCGTTGATCGCCTGCGCCTGATCCGGCGTGGTTTCAAATGGGAAGCCGTCGCAGAACAGCTGATACTGTTCGCGGTCGTGTTTAAAGGCAAAACCCGCCTTCGCCGCGCGCTGGGCATAGATATCCAGCAGCTCGGCCGCCACGTCGCGTACTTTCTCAGCCGCTTTTTGTCGCGCCCGGGTCCAGGCATCGCCGCCCAGCTTGTGCAGGGGGGCGTTTTCTTCCGCCCCGCCGGCGTAGCGGCTGATAAGATGCAGGGACGATACCGGAACGTATAGCTTGGCATCGTTGGCGTAGGTCAGCATCAGATATTCGCCGGTGATGCCGCCGGCTTCCAGGGTAGTCATGCCCGCGTAGCGGCCCACGCCGTGTTCCAGGTGAACGACCGGCTGGCCGATATGCAGTTCGGCGAGGTTGCGAATCAGAGTGTCAGGGTTAATGGTGCGTCGCGAATCCTGACGACGGCGCGCCACCCGCTCGCCGAGCAGGTCGCTCTCGCAAATCAGCGCCAGGCCGCGCTGGCTGTCGATAAACCCGTGCTCGGCGGCGCCAATCATCAGATAGCGGCCGTTGCCGGTGGCTTCCTCCAGACGCAGCACATGTTTTGGCGCAACTTTAATCCGCGCCAGCATTTCGCTCAGCGCTTCACGGCGGCCTTCGCTTTCCACCGAGAAGATCACCGGACCGGTAAAGGACTCGAGGAAGCGGCGCAGATTATCCAGCGGCGCTTTGTTCTGCGCCTGGACGGCGAGGTCCGGCAGCGTCTGGTAGCCCAGATTAGTATTCGCCGCTTTGTCCGCCAGACGTTCGGTTTTCAGCTGCACGCGCGGCCATTTTTTCAGTTCGCTGAATAGCTCATCGCTGCGCAGCCACAGCAGCTCAGGCGGCAGGAGCGGGCGCATCGGGTCGACGCCGCGGTTTTCAAAGCGGGCGCGGGCTTCATTCTGGAATCGTTCCGCGCTGGCCTCGAGATCGCCGGTGTTGACGATCAGCGTGCTGGCCGGGAAATAGCTGAATAACGGCGGCAGCGGCTCGCTGAAGAACAGCGGTTGCCAGTATTCGATACCGGCAGGTAGCGTCCCTTTACTGACCTGCTGATAGATGTGCTCGGCATCGCGCTTCACCTCAAAGCGGTCGCGCCACTGGCTGCGGAACAGCTCAATAGCGGTCTGGTCGGTGGGGAACTCGTGCGCCGGCAGCAGGTTAATGGCCGCCACTTCCTCCAGCGTGCGCTGGCTGTCAACGTCGAACAGGCGCAGGCTGTCGATTTCATCGTCAAAGAAATCAAGGCGGTAGGGCTGATCGCTACCCATCGGGAACAGGTCGAGCAACGCGCCGCGGGTAGTATATTCGCCGTGCTCCATCACCTGATCGACATGGCGGTAGCCGGCCCCCTCCAGCTGATCGCGCAGCGCATCGCGCGACAGGCGCTGGCCCTTTTTCATCACCAGCGCGTGGCCGTGAAGGAAGCTGTGCGGACAGACGCGCTGCATCAGGGTGCTGACCGGGACGATCAGTACGCCGCGCTGCATGGTGGGTAACTGGTAAAGGGTGGCAAGACGGGAGGAGATGATGTCCTGATGCGGCGAGAAGCTGTCGTAAGGGAGCGTTTCCCAGTCCGCCAGCCCCATCACCATGCTGTCGGTAAACTGCCTGATCTCGTCGTTCAGACGCAGCGCGTTTTGCATGTCAGGCGCCACCAGCACCACCGGGCCGTTGTGGCGTTCGGCCATCTCCGCCACCAAAGTGGCGCAGGCTGCGCCGGTCAACTCGCCAAGCTGGCGCTGATCGCCGGCTTTGACCGGCAATGAGTATCGATATTGTTCAGGCATAGACGGTTTCATGATCTCTTAGGGATTCGCTCTGCCGATATGGAGGGCAACTCGCTGATATTCAATAGTGAGATTATCCGCGATTGGTCTGGATTCGCCAACCCGAATTGCCATCGCGTGTTGGGTGAAGAAAGGTCAGCGCTGTCGATAAGCGTAAAGATAAATAAGTAAGTACTTATCTATCCGTTTGTATTTACTTGGTTTTTAGGTTTATTGCTAATAAAGTCGTCATGTATCAGTCGTTTACGCTGCCCCTAATCGCTTATATACTCGGGCATCGGCTATCAGCAACCAGATGGATGACATGTACCAACCTGCCGCACTCTTTATCGGCCTACGCTATATGCGCGGGCGCGCAGCCGACCGCTTCGGTCGTTTCGTCTCCTGGCTCTCAACTATCGGTATTACGCTTGGCGTAATGGCGCTGGTGACGGTCCTGTCGGTGATGAACGGCTTTGAACGCGAGCTGCAAAACAACATCCTGGGGCTGATGCCACAGGCCATTCTTAGCGCCAAACAGGGTTCGGTGAACCCTCAGCAACTGCCGGAGCGCGAAGCGAAACTTAATGGGGTAACCCGCGTAGCGCCGATCACCACCGGCGACGTGGTGCTGCAGAGCGCGCGCAGCGTGGCGGTCGGGGTTATGCTGGGCATTGATCCGGCGCAGAACGATCCTCTGACTCCATACCTGGTGAACGTCAAACAGAGCGATCTGCAGGCGGGCAAATATAACGTTATTCTCGGCGAGCAGCTGGCGGGCCAGCTGGGGGTTAATCGCGGCGATAAAATTCGCGTGATGGTTCCTTCCGCGAGTCAGTTTACGCCGATGGGCCGCGTGCCGAGCCAGCGTCTGTTCACGGTCATCGGCACCTTCGCCGCCAACAGCGAAGTCGATGGCTATCAGATGCTGACCAACATCGACGACGCCTCCCGTCTGATGCGCTATCCGCTGGGGAATATCACCGGCTGGCGCCTGTGGCTGGATCAACCGCTGCAGGTCGACACCCTGAGTCAGCAGACGCTGCCGCCGGGAACTCAGTGGCAGGACTGGCGCGAGCGCAAGGGCGAACTGTTCCAGGCGGTGCGCATGGAGAAAAATATGATGGGCCTGCTGCTGAGCCTGATCGTCGCCGTCGCGGCCTTCAACATTATTACCTCGCTGGGGATGATGGTGATGGAGAAGCAGGGCGAAGTGGCGATCCTCCAGACCCAGGGGCTGACGCCGCGGCAGATTATGGCCGTCTTTATGGTGCAGGGGGCCAGCGCCGGGATCGTCGGCGCGCTGCTGGGAGCGGTGCTTGGCGCCCTGTTGGCCAGCCAGCTGAATAATTTAATGCCGATCATCGGCGCCTTCCTTGACGGCGCGGCGCTGCCGGTGGCGATTGAGCCGCTGCAGGTCATTGTTATCGCCCTGGTGGCGATGGTGCTGGCCCTGTTGTCTACGTTGTACCCTTCCTGGCGCGCTGCCGCCACCCAACCCGCTGAGGCTTTACGTTATGAATAAGATCCTGCTGCAATGCGACAACCTGTGCAAACGCTATCAGGAAGGCAATGTGCAAACCGATGTCCTGCACAATGTCAGCTTCAGCATTGGTGAAGGCGAGATGATGGCTATCGTCGGCACCTCCGGCTCTGGCAAAAGTACGCTGCTGCATCTGCTCGGCGGCCTGGATACGCCCACCTCTGGCGACGTGATTTTCTCCGGTCAGCCGATGAGCAAGCTATCCACCGCCGCGCGCGCCGACCTGCGTAACCGCGAGCTGGGCTTTATCTATCAGTTCCACCATCTGCTGCCGGACTTTAGCGCACTGGAAAACGTGGCGATGCCGCTGCTGATTGGCAAAAAGAAGCCGGCGGATATTGAACGCCAGGCGAAAGCGATGCTGCAGGCGGTCGGGCTTGAACACCGCAGCCATCACCGTCCGTCGGAGCTCTCCGGCGGCGAGCGCCAGCGGGTGGCGATTGCCCGCGCGCTGGTGAATAAACCGCGGCTGGTGCTGGCGGACGAGCCAACCGGTAACCTCGACGCTCGCAACGCCGACAGCATCTTCCAGCTGCTGGGCGAACTGAACGTCGCGCAGCGCACCGCGTTTCTGGTGGTGACCCACGACCTGCAGCTGGCGAAGCGCATGAGCCGCCAGCTGGAGATGCGCGATGGCCGTCTGACCGCCGACCTGACCCTGATGGGGGCCGAGTAATGGCGTCTCCGTTATCGTTACTGATTGCATTGCGTTTCAGCCGCGGCCGGCGGCGCGGCGGCATGGTGTCGCTGATCTCGGTGATCTCCACCATCGGCATTGCGCTGGGGGTGGCGGTGCTGATCGTCGGCCTCAGCGCGATGAACGGCTTTGAGCGCGAGCTGAATAACCGCGTGCTGGCGGTGGTACCGCATGGCGAGATCGAACCCGTGAATCAGCCGTGGAATAACTGGCAGGAAGCGCTGGCGAAGGTGCAGAAGGTGAAGGGGATTGTCGCGGCAGCGCCCTATATTAACTTCACCGGTCTGGTGGAGAGCGGCAGCAATATGCGCGCCATCCAGGTGAAAGGCGTCGACCCGCAGCAGGAGAGCCAGCTCAGCGCGCTGCCTACCTTTGTGCAGAATAACGCGTGGGCCGGATTCAAGGCTGGCGAACAGCAGGTGATTCTGGGTAAAGGAGTCGCCGATGCCCTGCACGTGAAGCAGGGGGACTGGGTGTCGATCATGATCCCTAATGCCGACGCCGACCATCAGCTGCTGCAGCCAAAACGCGTCAGGCTGCATGTGACCGGAATTTTACAGCTGAGCGGCCAGCTCGATCATAGTTTTGCCATGATCCCGATGCAGGATGCGCAGCAGTATCTGGAGATGGGCAGCAGCGTGACCGGCATCGCCATCAAGGTCACCGACGTTTTCCATGCTAACAAGCTGGTACGCGACGCCGGCGAGGTGACCAATAGCTACGTCTACATCAAGAGCTGGATCGGCACCTATGGCTATATGTATCGCGACATCCAGATGATCCGCGCCATTATGTACCTGGCGATGGTGCTGGTGATCGGCGTGGCCTGCTTTAACATCGTCTCGACGCTGGTGATGGCGGTCAAAGACAAAAGCGGCGATATTGCGGTGCTGCGCACGCTTGGCGCAAAAGACGGCTTAATTCGCGCGATTTTCGTGTGGTATGGTTTATTAGCCGGATCGGTAGGCAGCCTGTTTGGGGTGGTGATCGGCGTGATCTGCGCGTTGAACCTGACGTCGATCATCAACGGCATCGAATACCTGATTGGGCATAAATTCCTCTCCGGCGACATCTATTTTATTGACTTCCTGCCGTCAGAATTGCACTGGCTGGACGTCTTTTATGTGCTGGTGACAGCACTGTTGCTGAGTTTGCTGGCCAGCTGGTATCCCGCCCGCCGCGCCAGCCGCATCGACCCGGCGAGGGTGCTGAGTGGCCAGTAATTTATCGTCATCGTCGGCCTGGCTGACGACAAAAGAGGAATTGCTGAAATGTATTATGGATTTGACATTGGCGGCAGCAAGATAGCGCTGGGCGTATTTAATCAGGAGCGGCGACTGCAGTGGGAAAAACGCGTCGCCACGCCGAAAAGTAGTTATGAGGATTTTCTCCAGGCGGTAGAGGCGCTGGTCCGCGAGGCCGATGATCGCTTCGACCAGCAGGGTTCGGTCGGGATCGGTATTCCGGGAATGCCGGAAACGGCGGACGGCACGCTGTATGCCGCTAACGTGCCAGCCGCCAGCGGCCGGCCGCTGCGCGCTGACCTCAGCGCGCGGCTGGGGCGCGAGGTGCGTCTCGATAATGACGCCAACTGTTTCGCGCTGTCGGAAGCGTGGGACGATGAGTTTACGCAATACCCGCTGGTGATGGGATTGATCCTCGGCACCGGCGTGGGCGGCGGCCTGGTGTTGAACGGTAAATCGATTACCGGACATAGCTATATCACCGGCGAGTTCGGTCATATTCGCCTGCCGGTGGATGCCCTGGAGGTGGTTGGGCGCGATTTTCCGCTGCTGCGCTGCGGCTGCGGCCAGCTGGGCTGTATTGAAAATTATCTCTCCGGTCGCGGTTTCGCCTGGCTGTACGAACATTTTTATCAGCAACCGCTCTCCTCGCCGGAGATTGTGGCGCAGTGGCAGCAGCACGATCCGCGCGCGCAGGCGCACGTTGAGCGCTATCTCGATCTGCTGGCGGTGTGTCTGGGGAATATACTGACCATTGTCGACCCGGATTTGCTGGTGCTCGGCGGTGGATTATCTAACTTTACGGCCCTTAGCGAAGGGCTGGCGCAACGATTGCCGCGCCATCTTCTGCCGGTCGCCAGGGTTCCGCGCATTGAGCGCGCGCGCCACGGCGATGCCGGGGGAATGCGCGGTGCGGCCTTCCTTCACCTGACCCATTAATCACAGAGGTAGCTATGCAGTCGCGCCGTTTACATCGATTGAGCCGTTTTCGTCGCAATAAACGTCGGTTGCGTGACCGTCTGCGTCAGCGGATTTTCTTTAGGGAGGACAGGATGAAGCCTGAAGCGATGGCAAAACCGAGAGTGGTGGTGTTAACCGGCGCGGGCATCTCGGCAGAGTCGGGGATCAAAACCTTCCGCGCGGCCGATGGCCTGTGGGAAGAGCATCGGGTGGAAGATGTGGCGACGCCGGAAGGCTTCGCCCGCGATCCGGCGCTGGTGCAGGCGTTCTACAACGCCCGTCGTCGTCAGCTGCAGAGTCCGGAAATCGCGCCGAACGCGGCGCATCTGGCGCTGGCGCGTCTGGAGGATCTGCTGGGCGACCATTTTCTGCTGGTCACCCAGAATATTGATAATCTGCACGAGCGCGCCGGCAACCGCCGGGTGATCCATATGCACGGCGAGCTGCTAAAGGTGCGCTGTTCGTGGAGCGGCCAGGTGCTGGAGTGGACCGGCGACGTCACCGCCGAGGACAAGTGCCACTGCTGCCAGTTCCCGGCGGCGCTGCGCCCGCACGTGGTCTGGTTTGGCGAAATGCCGCTGGGGATGGATGAGATCTACAGCGCGCTGGCCGACGCAGATATTTTTATCGCCATCGGCACCTCCGGCCATGTCTATCCGGCGGCTGGCTTTGTGCACGAGGCGCGACTGCACGGCGCCCATACCGTTGAACTGAACCTGGAGCCCAGCCAGGTGGGCAGCGAGTTTGCCGAGAAGCACTACGGGCTGGCAAGCGAAGTGGTACCCGCCTTTATCGATAAGCTGCTACAGGAAAACGCGCTGTAAACTGAAGCCGCCTGCCGGTAGCCAGGGCGCAGCCCACGGCCGCCGGCAGCGCTGCTGACAAGGATGTCACGTCATGACAGGAGTCAGACCATGCATAATCCGCTGGTTATCGAAGCGATCATGTTGATCGCGGCCATTATCGTTGGCGTCTGGAGCCAGCGCGCTTTACCGCTACACGCCGATAGCCGACCGATCCTCTTCCTGCTATGTCTGTTCCTCGGCACTGGCAGCGCGTTGTGCCTGCTGCTGGATATCTTAGCTCTGCTGTTGACCGGTCAGGTCGCGACGGGCGGTGTGCGAATATACGGTCCGTTGCTGCTGCTGGTGGTGCTGTGGAAACCTCTCAACTGGGTTGTCGGCATCATTGAAGATTTTGTGCAGCGGCGAGCCGAAAAAGGGAAGGGCAAAGGCCAGCACGACGGCGGTCAACGCTGATCGTTTTCCGCTGCGCCACGCACGCTATCGCCCGGCCCGGAGTCGGGCGATACGCTCTCTGAGTAATGATCTTCCGGTCATGAGTTTGTCTTTTCCTTTCTGAACCATTTCCCACTCTATTTTGTGCGTGACCGCTGATTTCTGTACGTTTTTTTGTGCAGACCGGCAAATGTAGACCAGATTCAATAGGCGCCCGCACGATCGCGCCGCGCCCCTCGATTCCGCCGGACGTCTGTAAAGGAGACCCCGCCATGCCGTCACCGATGATTTATCAGGATCTCACCACTGCCGCGCTGCTCGGCCATGCGGCGCAGTATCACAGCGAGACCGAGATTGTCTCGGTGAGTACTGGCGGTGAGAAGGAGCGCAGCTGCTGGGGGGAGGTGGCCAGCCGTGCTCAGCGGCTGGCATCGGCGCTGGCGTCGCTGGGGCTGCCGCCGGGCGCCCGCTGCGCCACGCTGGCATGGAACAACCGCCGCCATCTGGAGATCTATTTTGCCGTCTCCTCCGGCGGCTGGGTGACGCACACCGTCAATCCGCGGCTGTCGGTTGACCATCTGCGGTATATCCTCAACGACGCTGCCGATGAAGTGCTGTTTTTTTGACCAGACCTTTTTGCCGCTGGTAGCGCAGCTGCTGCCGCAGCTGCCGACGGTGAAACACGTCGTGCTGATGGAGTCCCGCAGCGAAGCGGCGCTCAGCCAGCTGCCCTCATTGCTGTTTTATGACGATCTGTTGCAGCAGGGGATGGCAGACTATCGCTGGCCGCAGCTCAATGAACTGACTCCGGCTTCGCTCTGTTACACCTCGGGAACCACCGGCCGGCCGAAAGGGGTATTGAACACCCATCGTTCGCTGGTCCTGCACGCCCTGAGCGGCAACCAGCCGGACGCCGCCGGCATATCGGCGAAGGACAGCCTGTTGCCGGTGGTGCCGATGTTCCATGTCAACGCGTGGGGGACGCCGTTTATCGCCGCCATGGTCGGCGCGCGGCTGGTGCTGCCGGGGCCGCACCTCGATGGCGACAGCCTGCTGCAGCTGCTGGCCGCCGAGAAGGTGACGGTGGGGTTTGGCGTGCCGGTGATCTGGGCCGGCTTGCTGGCGGCGATGCGCCGGACAGAGGTCCGGCTGCCTGAATTTAAACGTGCGCTGGTCGGCGGCTCCGCGCTGCCGCCGTCGATGGCCGAGGCCTTTCAGCGTGATTACGGCATTGCACTGACCCACGCCTGGGGAATGACCGAAACATCGCCCATCGGCACCATCAACACACCGTTGAGCAAACATGACGCGCTCCCGGCACAGGAGCAGCAAAAGCAGTGCGCCGGTCAGGGGCGGCCCATTTTCGGCATCGAACTGCAGGTGGTGGACGTGGATGGCGAACCGTTGCCCCGGGATGGTCAAAGCCAGGGGTATCTGCAGGTCAGAGGGCACTGGGTGGTAGAGCAATACTATGGTCAGGACGCGAGCGCCCTGACCGCGGCAGGCTGGTTTGATACCGGTGATATCGGTACGCTCGACGCCAATGGTTATCTGGTGATCAGCGATCGGGCAAAGGATATTATCAAGTCCGGTGGCGAGTGGATCTCCACCGTTGAGCTGGAGAATATCGCCATCGCGCATCCGGGGGTGCGCAGCGCAGCGGCCATCGCCGCCCGCCATCCGCGCTGGGACGAGCGGCCGGTGCTGCTGTGCGTCCGTGCGGAAGGGGGCGAAGTGGAGGAGACCGATCTGCTGAGCTGGTTTGAGAAGCGGGTGCCTAAATGGCAGATCCCGGACCGGGTGATATTTGTCGATGCGCTGCCGGTCAGCGCCACGGGTAAGGTGCTCAAAAATCAGCTGCGCCAGGCCTACGGAGAGATTTTAATGAGTGAGGGAAAATGAGCCATGCGCGACCCGGTCTGACGACCTGTTCTCAGTATGATGCGGCCCTGCACGCCTTGTCGGCGGCGCGCCAGCGCTGGGCGGAAACCTCAGTGAACCGTCGTCTGGCGCTCCTGCGCCAGATCAAGGATGCCCTGGCCGGCATTGCCCCGGCGTGGGTGGCCGCGGCAGCGGCGGCCAAAGGGTTGCCGGCGGGCGATCCGCTGGCGGGGGAGGAGTGGCTGGCGGGCCCCTGCGCGCAAATGGTCGGCTGCAACGGGCTTATCGCCACCCTGGAGCAACTGGAGGAGAAGACCTTTCTGCGGCGGATCCCACTGCGGACGCTGGCGGACGGCCGCCTGGCGCTGCGGGTGGTGCCCGGCACGCTCTGGGATCGGCTGCTTCTGTCTGGTGTTCGCGCTGAGATATGGATGCAGCCAGGCGTCACCCGGGCCCATCTCGACCGCTATGCGGCGCGGGCATACGACATCCCGCCTGCCGCGCGGCAGGGCAAGCTGGCGCTGGTGCTTGGCGCCGGCAATGTGGCCTCGATTGCGCCACTGGATGTGCTACACAAGCTGTTTATTGAGAATCAGGTCTGCCTGCTGAAGCTCAATCCGGTGAATGATTATCTGCACGATCTGCTGGCCCAGGCCCTGGCGCCGGTGATTGCCATGGATGCGCTCCGCATCGTCACCGGCGACGCCCGGGCGGGAGCGTGGCTGACTACCCATCCCGCTGTCGATGAGATCCATATCACTGGCTCCCGCGAGACCCATGACGTCATCGTCTGGGGCGAGGGTGAGACGGCTCGCCAGCGTCGGGCCGCCGGGACGCCGCTGAACCCGCGTCGGGTGACCTCGGAGCTGGGCGGCGTCAGCCCCACCATTATCGTACCCGGGCCGTGGAGCGAGGCGGACATCGCTTTTCAGGCGCAGCAGCTGGCGACGCAGAAGATGAACAACGGCGGGTTTAACTGCGTGGCCAGCCAGGTGCTGATCCTGCAGCAAGGCTGGGAGCCTGCGACGGCCTTGCTGAATCAGCTGTACCGACTGATCGCCGCGAATACCCGCCCGGACTACTACCCCGGCGCTGAAAACCGGCTGACCGACTTTCGCCTGCGCGCCCGTCAGCCGCTGGAGATAGCCCGCGGTGACGCGCTACCGTTGATTGTGGCGAATACCGACGATCATCCCGGGTTCTGCCAGCAGGAGGTCTTTGGCCCGGGGCTGTCGGTCACCCGTCTTGAGGCCGATAGTGCGGAAAGCTTTCTGCGCCAGGCGATCGGCTATGCGAATCAGCGGCTGCAGGGCACGCTGGGGGCCAATATTGTGATCCACCCGCGCACCCGCAAAGCGATTGGACGTAAGCGTTTTAATGCGCTGATTGCCGAGCTGCGCTACGGCACGGTGGCGATCAACTGCTGGAGCGGGGTGGCCTTCCTGTTAGCCCCTTGCCCGTGGGGGGCGTTTCCCGGCCACACGCTCGACGATATTCAGAGCGGGCGGGGCAAGGTGCATAACAGCTTTATGCTGGAGAAAACCGAGCGCACGGTGATTGAGGCGCCGTTTCGGCCGTTTCCGCGTAGTCTTTGGCATGGCGAACTGACGCTGATGCCCCTGCCGCCCTGGTTCATCACCCACCGGGGGCAGGAAGCGGTGGCGCAGCGGCTGGTGGATTTTTACCATCGGCCGCGCTGGCGCAAATTGCCGGCGCTCCTCTGGCGCGCGCTGCGGGGCTAAGGTGAGAGCAAAAAAAAGGCGGAACCGCGGTTCCGCCCTGCGGGATTAACGGCCCGCTTTCAGCTTCTGGTAATACTCTTCATAAATGGCGCTGGCGCTGCCGACGTCATTCTGCCATTCGCCTTTCTCAATGGTTGCGGCGTCCGGATAGAGCGATTTATCGTTGGCCACTGCCGGGCTGAGCATCTTGCGCGCCGCAAGGTTCGGCGTCGGATAACCGATGGTTTCAGCGACCTGTTTGGCGACATCCGGGCGCAGCAGGAAGTTAATCAGCTTCAGCGCGCCGTCGACGTTTTTGGCGTTCGCCGGGATCGACAGGCTGTCCATCCAGAAGATGCCGCCCTCTTTCGGCCAGATCACTTCCAGCGGAGTACCTGCCTGGCGGGCGACGTAAGCCGAGCCGTTCCATACCATCCCGAGGTTCACTTCGCCTTCCATATACGGGTTCGCCGGGTTATCAGAGTTAAACGCTGCGACGTTGGGCATCAGCTTTTTCAGCTCGTTATAGGCGGCTTCAATCTCTTTCGGGTCGGTGGTGTTGCCGGAATAGCCCAGCTTACGCAGCGCCATCTGGAACACTTCGCGCGCGTCGTCGGTCAGCAGCAGGCTGCTTTTGTATTCCGGCTTCCACAGGTCGGCCCAGCTGGTGATAGTTTTCGGGTCAATCGCCTCGCTGTTGACGCCGATGGCCGTCGCCCCCCAGATATAGGGGATGGAGTAGTCGTTATTCGGATCGAACGGTTTATTCAGCATCTGCGGATCGAGGTTGCTGAAGTTAGTCAGCTTGCTCTTATCGATCTTCTGCAGCATGCCTTCTTTGCGCATCTTGTCGACAAAGTAGGTCGACGGGACGACCAGGTCGTACGCGCCGTCTTTATAGGTTTTGAGCTTGGCGTACATGGTTTCGTTCGACTCGTAGGTCGAATAGATAACCTTGATGCCGGTCTCTTTGGTGAACTGCTCCAGCAGGCCCGGCGGCACATACTCGGTCCAGTTATAGAAATAGAGCGTTTTGCTATCGTCCGCGTGCGCAGCGCCCATGCCGATTGCCAGAGCGCTCGCCGCGAGCAGGTGGCGTGACCATTTTTTCATTTTAACGTCCCCTGAGTTTTATCACGTGCAATTAACTGACTGGCGATGACCATCACCAGCGACAGAACCAACAAAATCGTGGCCAGGGCGTTCACCTCTGGCGAAACGCCAACCTTGACCATCGAATAGATCTTCAGTGGCAGGATTTCATACCCCGGACCGGTCACGAACGAGGAGACTACCACGTCATCCATCGACAGGGTGAAGCTCAGCAACCACCCAGCGGCTACCGCCGGCAGGGCCAGCGGCAGGATAATTTTGCGCAGGATGGTCATCTCGCTGGCGCCCAGATCTTTCGCCGCCTCCAGCATCCGCACGTCAAAGCCTTTCAGGCGGGAGTAAACGGTGACCACCACAAACGGCAGGCAGAAGGTGATATGCGAAAACAGCAGCGACCAGAAACCAAGCTGGACGCCGATCAGCATAAACAGCACCAGCAGAGAGATGGCCATCACAATATCTGGCGACATCATCACCACAAACAGCATGCCGCTGACAAACGGTTTGCCGCGAAAGCGGTAACGGTACAGCGCCACGGCGGTCAGCGAGCCGATAAGGGTGGCGAAGGTCGCCGACAGCACCGCCATGGTCAGCGAGTGCTGGGCGGCCTGCAGCAGGCTATCGTTGTTCATCAGCAGGCTATACCAGTCGGTGGTGAACCCCTGCCAGTTGATGCCGAAGCGCGACCGGTTAAACGAGTTAACGATCAGAATAATAATAGGGATGTAGAGATACGCGTAGATGGCGGTCATAAAGCCGCCGCGCAGCAGTCGACCGATCATTCCAGCTCCACCTTTTTATTCAGCAGGCGCGCCGCGCGCCAGTAAATCAACAGCATCAGGCCCATCACCAGGGTTAAGGTAATGCTGGTTGCCGCGCCGAACGGCCAGTCGCGGATATTGAGGAACTGGCTTTTGATCACGTTGCCGATCAGCAGGTTCTTGGCGCCGCCCATCAGGTCGGAAACGTAGAACAACCCCATCGCCGGCAGCATCACCAGCAGACAGCCGGCGATGATCCCCGGCATAGTCAGCGGGATGATAATGCGAATAAAGGTCTGCAGCTTGCTGGCGCCGAGATCTTTCGCCGCTTCCAGCAGCGGGCGATCCAGTTTCTCAATGCTGGAGTAGAGCGGCATCACCATAAACGGCAGCAGGATGTACACCAGGCCGATGATCACCGCCGAGGGGGTGAACATAATGCGTATCGGGGTGTCGATCACCCCCAGCCACAGCAGAAACTCGTTCAGGTAACCTTTAGTGCTGAGGAAAATCTTCAGCCCGTAGATGCGGATCAACGAGTTGGTCCAAAAAGGGACGATCAGCAGGAACAGCAGCAGGGGCCGTACCTTCTGCGGCAGCCGGGCGAGGAACCACGCAAACGGATAGCCCAGCGCCAGGCAGGCGAGGGTCGCCAGTAGCGCCATGTTTAGCGAATGCAGCAGAACGTCATAATAGAGCGGATCCAGTAGCCGCGAATAGTTATCCAGCGTGAAGACCAGTTTGACGAAGTTGGCATCGTCGCGGGTCAAAAAGCTGGTGGCGATGATCATCAGGTTGGGCAGGAAGACAAACAGCACCAGCCAACCGACGATAGTGGCGATCACCACATTCTGGAATTTACTGGTGTTCTTCATCGGCCAGCACCACCTCCCAGCTTTCCACCCAATTGATAGACATTTTCTGGTCAAGAGAGTGGTCGAAATCCGGGTCGTCTTCGTTAAAGAACTCGCTGACCATCACCATTTTGCCGTTCTCCAGTTCCACCACCGACTCCAGAGTCATGCCTTTATAGTTGCGCTCGCGGACATAGCCGATCAGGCCATCGGCGTCGCTGTTATGGTGGATCTCGTCGACGCGCAGATCTTCCGGGCGCAGCAGGACATGCAGACGCTGGCCGGCCTCCACGGCAAAATTGACGGTGATGTTGCATTCCCGTCCTTCAACGCTGGCGCGCACGCGCTGTTCGTCGAGACGTTCAATTACCGTGGCGTCAAAGATATTGATCTCGCCGATAAAGCTGGCGACAAACAGGTTCTTCGGCTCTTCGTAGATCTCTCGCGGGGTGCCGTCCTGTTCGATTTTGCCATCACGCATCACCACGATGCGATCGGACATGGTCAGAGCCTCTTCCTGATCGTGGGTGACGAAGACGAAGGTGATCCCGAGCTTACGCTGCAGCGCTTTCAATTCGTTCTGCATCTGCTTGCGCAGCTTGTAATCCAGTGCCGAAAGAGACTCATCGAGCAGCAGCAGACGCGGTTTGTTGACCACCGCGCGGGCGATGGCCACGCGCTGCTGCTGGCCGCCGGAGAGCTGGTGTGGTTTGCGCTGGGCAAACGCCTCCAGCTGCACCATCTTTAAGGCATCCATCACCCGTGGGGTGATTTCCGCCGCCGGGGTTTTCTGCATCCGCAGGCCAAAGGCGACGTTCTCGAACACCGTCATATGCGGAAACAGGGCGTAGCTTTGGAATACGGTATTGACGTGGCGGTTTTCCGCCGGAACATGAGTGATATCGTGATCTTCGAGATGGATCCGTCCGCTGTCGACGTTTTCCAGGCCGGCAATAAGGCGCAGAACGGTGGTTTTACCGCAGCCAGAGGGGCCAAGCAGAGTGAGAAACTCACCATTGTTGATGGTCAGGTTAAGGTTGTCGATGACCGTTTTACCATCAAAGCTCTTGCGAATTCCCGCCAGATGCACCAGCGGCGAACGCGAACGCGGTTGTATATTCAATTTTTGACTCTGTCCCATGTAGACGCAACGGCAAATTTCCGGCCGCTGCGGGGTTTGTGATTAACCACCTTTGGGGTTGCACGTTTTTAATAAGGGCCAGCATTCTACGGCAAACGAGGGTAATCGCCAATCCTTGATACACCCGCATAGTCTACCTTTACACCATAACGTCGGTTCCGTTATTAAATTTCGCTTTACGGGCTAAAAATGACCTGACGCAATATTTGTCTTTTCTGGCTTATGAATAATGTTGTCACAAAAGAAGAGGGTGGCTACATGGATAAATTGCTTGAGCGTTTTTTGCAGTACGTTTCTTTGGACACGCAGTCAAAGCCTGGCGTTCGTCAGGTCCCCAGCACGGAAGGGCAGTGGAAGCTGTTACGCCTGTTGCAGGCGCAGCTGGAAGAAATGGGACTGGTCAAGGTAACGCTGAGTGAAAAAGGGACGGTAATGGGAACTTTGCCCGCTAACGTTGAGGGCGATATCCCGGCCATCGGTTTTATCTCCCACGTCGACACCTCCCCGGATTTCAGTGGTAAAAACGTTAATCCGCAGATTGTTGAAAACTATCGCGGCGGCGATATCGCGCTGGGTATCGGCGATGAGGTGCTCTCCCCGGTGATGTTCCCGGTTCTGCATCAGCTTTTGGGACAGACGCTGATCACCACCGACGGGAAAACGCTGCTCGGGGCGGACGACAAAGCCGGCATTGCCGAAATTATGACCGCGCTGGCGACCCTGCAGGCGAAAAATATTCCTCATGGCGATATCCGCGTGGCCTTCACCCCTGATGAAGAGGTGGGTAAAGGGGCGAAGCATTTCGACGTCGAGGCCTTTGACGCCCGCTGGGCCTATACCGTCGACGGCGGCGGGGTCGGCGAACTGGAGTTTGAAAACTTCAACGCCGCCTCGGTGACGATAAAAATTGTCGGTAATAACGTGCACCCCGGCACCGCGAAAGGGGTGATGGTCAACGCGCTGTCGCTGGCCGCGCGCATTCATGCCGAAGTACCGGCCGATGAAGCGCCGGAGACCACTGAAGGCTATGAAGGTTTTTATCACCTCACCAGCATGAAAGGCAGCGTCGATCGGGCCGAGATGCATTACATCATCCGCGATTTTGACCGTAAGCACTTCGAGGCGCGCAAGCGCAAGATGATGGAGATCGCCAAAAAGGTCGGCAAGGGACTGCACCCGGACTGTTATATTGAGCTGGTGATCGAGGACAGTTATTACAACATGCATGAGCAGGTGATCGCCCATCCGCACGTGGTCGATATTGCCCGCCAGGCGATGGTGGACTGCGATATTGAACCGCAGATGAAGCCGATCCGCGGCGGCACCGACGGCGCGCAGCTCTCATTTATGGGACTGCCGTGCCCAAACCTGTTTACCGGTGGCTACAACTATCACGGCAAACATGAGTTTGTCACCCTGGAAGGAATGGAGAAAGCGGTGCAGGTGATCGTGCGTATCGCCGAGCTGACGGCGGCACGCAAAGGGCATTAATCTTCTCAGGCGGCCCGGTAAGGCCGCGTGTCGGACAAGATGCCGGATGGCGGCTTCGCCTTATCCGGCCTACGGTCCAGCCGGTGAGCGCGGAACCCGTAGGCCCGGCAAGCGCGGCGCCGCCGGGCAGGATGATGGCTCAGTCGCCAAAGAACCAATAGCCGCTGTTGACCAGCGCTGCCAGCATGGCGAGGAAAGAAGGATCTTCCAGCGCATCGCCAAAATGGTCGGCGCGCAGCGTCAGATGGGTGGCTAAGGCGTCCAGCGCCGGACGGTGCGGGGAGTCGATCTTCTCGCCGTTAACGAATACCTCGCCGTCAATGCGCAGCACCCGCAGGCCGCCCAGGCGTTCCAGGGTATCGCCCTGCTGCAGGGCATCGTAAATCTCATCTGGCTGATACGGCGGCTCCGGCGGCGCGACGTCGAGCTCATGACGCGACTGGGTGATAAACTCGCCGAACCACTGCTTAAAGTGCTCCGGTTGGTTAATCAGACCCAGCATCATCTCGCGCAGGCGGTCGAGTTCGGTCGGTAAAATATCCGCCGGATGGTCGCGGGACGGCACGTCCGGATCGGCGTAGCGCTGGCTGCCCAGTTCGCGCTGGAGGACATAGTCGGCAAAGCCGCTAAACAGCTCGCGGGCATTCGGCGCGCGATAGCCGACCGAATAGTTAAGCGAGTTTTCCAGCGAATAACCCTCATGCGGGAATCCCGGCGGAATATAGAGAATATCGCCCGGCTCCATCTCTTCATCGATGATCGCCTCGAAGGGGTCAACCTGCAGCAGGTCCGGATGCGGGCAGTGCTGTTTCATCGGCACCTTTTCCCCAACGCGCCAGCGCCGACGGCCGGTGCCCTGAATGATAAACACATCATACTGATCCAGATGCGGGCCGACGCCGCCTCCCGGCACCGAGAAGGAGATCATCAGGTCGTCGATACGCCAGTCCGGCAGGGCACGGAACGGATGCATCAGCGCTGCGGACGGTTCATGCCAGTGGTTAACCGCCTGCACCAGCAGGGACCAGTTGTTTTCGCTCAGGTGATCGTAGCTTTCGAAAGGACCGTGACTGACCTGCCATTTTCCATCCTGATGGCTGACAAGGCGGCTATCGACCTCGCTCTCCATGGCCAGTCCTGCCAGTTCGTCCGGGCTTAGGGGGTCGATAAAATTGGCGAAGCCGCGCTTCAATACCACCGGCCGTTTTTGCCAGTAGCGTTCGATAAAGTCGGGCCAGTTAAGCGTTAATTGATAATCCATATTGATATTCCACTGCAGGTGTCTGACAGGGATTATAACGGATGCGGCGCCCTGGCGATGCAGGCGCCGTGAAAAATCTCAACGATTAACTCTGTTTATCTTCCATCTGCTGGCGGCCAAACACCACCTCCATGCAGGCGCCGCCGAGCAGGCTTTCCCCGGCGATGATCTCTCCATCATATTGTTCGACAATTTCACGCGCAACGGAGAGCCCTACCCCCTGGCCGGGACGCAGGGTATCAGCCCGCTGGCCGCGGTCGAAAACGGCCCGGCGCTGGCTCTGCGGGATCCCCGGCCCATCGTCTTCCACCAGGATGTGCAGATGGCTGTCGGTGGTCTGGCGCACGGAAACTTCCACGAACTCCAGGCAATACTTACAGGCGTTATCAAGAACGTTACCCATCACTTCCATAAAATCGTTCTGCTCGCCGACAAAAGTGATCTCCGGCGAGATGTCGAGCGAGATATTGACCCCTTTGCGCTGATAGACCTTGTTGAGAGCGGAAGTCAGGCTGTCAAGCAGGGGGGCGATCGGGTGTAATTCCCGGCTCAAGAGGGTGCCGCCGCTGCGCATGCTGGCGCGATGCAGGTAATAACCAATCTGCTGCGAGATGCGGCTTATCTGCTCCAGCATCACCGGCTCCGCCTCGTCGACGCTGATCTTCTCGCCGCGCAGCGAGCGCAGTGTACTCTGCATCACCGCCAGCGGCGTTTTCAGACTGTGAGTGAGATCGGTGAGGGTAGTGCGGTATTTGTCATAGCGTTCGCGCTCGCTGCGAACCAGGCGGTTGAGGTTGCTGACCAGCCGGGTCAGCTCGCGAGTGGTGTTGGGATTGAGCTTTTCGCGGTGATGTTCCTCCAGTTCGCGCACCTCTTTGGCCAGCGACTCAATGGGCCGCAGGCTCCACCAGGCGGCGACCCACAGCAGGGGGATCACCAGCAGCAGGTTGGCGGCCAGCACATAGACAAACCAGCTCCACACCATATAGCTGCGCTTGAGCTCCACCGGAATGGTGTCGACCACCACAATGCTGAGCTGAGGCATTTTGCTGGTGGCCGGGTAGAGGTTGATCGCCACCGAGTGGGTCATCTCAGAGTCGTCGCCCTGTTCGCGGATAGCGTCCAGCTGTTCCTGAATCTCATGGTTATTGCGCAACAGCATACTGCTGCTGTCGACATCGGCTTCAATCTCATGGAAGCCATTGCGTTTCAGCCATTCCGGTTGAATGCGTTTCGCCAGCCATGGAACATCACGCTGCGCCCACAGCAGTTTGCCCTGCTCATCGTAGATAAGGGTCACCGTCGGGCTTTCCATATTCAGGTTTTCCGGGATGTCGACGTCAATAGCGCCGTTTTCCCATCTCGCCAGCATATAAAAGAGATTGCTCTCGCCGCGCAGCAGGCGAAAGGTGGTTTTATCGAAGCTAACGCTATAGCCCACCAGGGCCACCATGCCGTAGGCCAGGGAGAGCACCAGCACCACCCCGGCGGTCGCCAGCAGGAAGCGAACCCGTAATGACAGCGGGAAGATATGCCGCAACAGTCCCTTCATCAGCGCAATTCGAACAGATAGCCCTGGCCGCGCACCGTGGTGATGACGTCCTGTGGGTATTCAGCCTGAATTTTCTTGCGCAGCCGACCCATCAGCACGTCGATGGTGTGGCTTTCTCGCAGTTCGGCATCCGGGTAAAGCTGGAGCATCAGCGAATCTTTGCTGACCACTTTGCCGCGGTTACGGATCAGGGTTTCCATAATGGTGTATTCAAAGGCGGTCAGCTTGATCGGCTGGTCATTCACCGACAGCTCGCGCCGGGAGAGGTCGACCTGGAACGGCGGCAGGGAGATCACCTGCGAGGCCAGACCGCTGTTACGGCGCAGCAGCGCCTGCATGCGGGCGGCAACCTCTTCAATATGGAAAGGCTTGGTGACGTAATCATCCGCCCCGGCGCTCAGCACTTCCACTTTATCCTGCCATCCTTCGCGGGCGGTCAGCACCAGCACCGGCAGCGACACGTCGTGGCTGCGCCAGCGGCGGATCAGTGATAAACCGTCTTCATCCGGCAGGCCGAGATCGACGATGGCGATATCCGGGAGATGTTCGCCCAGATAGTAGTCCGCTTCCCTGGCATCTTCCGCCGCATCGACCTGATGGCCCAGCTCCTGCAGCTGAACTTTGAGGTGGTGACGCAGCAGGGCATTATCCTCAACCACGAGTACGCGCATGGCTGTTCTCCCTAGCATTTTCGATAGTAGTCTGACGCTCATTATATACGCAAAATATAAACGGCTGTTAAATAAAGCTTTTTATAAAAAGGGCCCCTGGTGCCCCCGGGCTGGCCAGCATTCGGCGGCGCCCTTTGCGCATACTGCATGGAACTCCTTCATTCTATGCGTAATTTCAGTAAACGCCCAGCGGCAGGATGCGAACGGCGAGCGGGTTGGTGATGTTAATTTTTTGTGTAATAGTACTGGAATAACCCCTCAAGAACGTCGCAGGTTATCCATTATGTCTCAGCAGCAGAGCGCGGACTGGGTCAGGCTGGCGCAATCGCCCAGCCGGACGGAACGCATCGAAGCCTTCTTCGGCGGCCACGGCTACGAACCGCACCGGCATGATACCTACGCCATCGGCCAGACGATCGCCGGCGTGCAGAGCTTTCACTATCGCGGCGGACTCCAGCACAGCCTGCCCGGCGGAACGATGGTGCTTCATCCGGACGAAATACACGATGGCGAGGCGGGCACCGAGGCGGGGTTTCACTACCGTATGGTTTATATCGAACCGGCGCTGATCCAGAAGATACTCGGCGGCAGGCCACTACCGTTTATTCCCGGCGGCCTGTCGGCGGATCCGCGCCTGCGGTGCGCCGCGCTGCCGTTATTAAAAGCGGTCACGGACACCTTTGAGCCGCTGGAGGAAGAGGACGCCCTGTACGACCTGGCGCAGACCCTGGCCGTTGTCGGCGGCCAACGTTCCCGTCGCCAGGCGTTTGATTATCAGGCGGCGGAGAGGGCCCGGGAGTATATCCATGCCTGTTTTATGCAGGATATGACCCTCGACACCCTGTCGCAGGTCAGCGGCCGGGACCGCTGGAGCCTGAGCCGGGATTTCAGAACGCTGTACGGCACCAGCCCGTGGCGCTACGTCATGATGCGCCGGCTCGATTTTTGCCGCCAGCGGATGCGCGCCGGGGAACGTCTGGTGGATATTGCCGCCGACGCGGGCTTTGCCGATCAGAGCCACATGACGCGCCAGTTTATCAGCCGCTTTGGTCTCTCTCCGGGCCGCTGGCTGCGGGCGATCCGCGGCTAGCGCGGTTCAGGTTGCACAATCGTTCAAGCGTGACCGCGGCGAGGCGAACTATGCTGACTGCCTTTATCACAAGGAGACAGCCCATGTATCAACTCGTTAATCTTGCTCAGAAATTTTCCCTGTTCAGCGAACAATGGCAGCCCAAAGTGGTGGCTGAAATGAACGACTATCAGTTCAAGGTCGTGCGCATCGCCGGCGACTTTATCTGGCACAGCCACCTGGAAACCGATGAGACATTGATGGTGGTGGAGGGGGTATTGCGCGTGGACTTCCGCGACGGGCATGTGCTGGTGAAGGCCGGGGAGATGATCGTCGTGCCGCGCGGGGTGGAACATAAGACCTCGGCGGAGACGGAAGCGAAGCTGATGCTGATTGAGCCGCGCGGGGTGTTGAATACCGGCCACGAGGGCGGCGAGCGGACGGCGGTGAACGACGTTTGGATCTGATCCCTTTCCGGCGATAAAACGCCCCTCTTTCCGGCGGAAAGAGGGGCAGGGCGATTACTTCAGCTCGTCAACCATGGTGGTTGCCCGACCGATATAGTTGGCCGGGGTCATCGCTTTGAGACGCACTTTTTCCTCTTCCGGCAGGGCGAGGCTGTCAATAAACTGCTTCATCCCTTCCGCGTCCACGCGTTTGCCGCGGGTCAGCTCTTTCAGCTTCTCGTACGGTTTTTCGATACCGTAACGACGCATCACGGTCTGGATCGGCTCAGCCAGTACTTCCCAGTTGTGATCCAGTTCGTCCAGCAGGCGATCCTGGTTCAGCTCCAGCTTGCTGATCCCTTTGAGGGTGGACTGATAGGCGATCAGCGCATAGCCGATGCCCACGCCGAGGTTACGCAGAACGGTGGAGTCGGTCAGGTCGCGCTGCCAGCGGGAAACCGGCAGTTTGCTGGCCAGGTGCTGCATGACCGCATTGGCCAGGCCGAGATTGCCTTCGGAGTTTTCGAAGTCAATCGGGTTCACCTTGTGCGGCATGGTGGAGGAGCCGATTTCCCCGGCGATGGTCTTCTGTTTGAAGTGGTTGAGCGCGATGTAGCCCCACACGTCGCGATCGAAGTCGATCAGAATGGTGTTGAAGCGCGCGATGCAGTCAAACAGCTCAGCGATATAGTCATGCGGCTCGATCTGCGTGGTGTACGGGTTCCACTGAATACCCAGCGAGGTAACGAACTCTTCGCTGAACTGATGCCAGTCGACTTCCGGGTAGGCGGCGATGTGGGCGTTGTAGTTACCCACCGCGCCGTTGATTTTACCGAGGATTTCCACCTGGTTCAGCTGACGATACTGCCGCTCCATACGGTAGGCGACGTTCGCCATCTCTTTACCCATGGTGGACGGCGTTGCCGGCTGGCCGTGGGTACGGGAGAGCAGCGGCACATCGCGGTACTGGGTCGCCAGATCTTTTACCGCGTCAATCAGCTTGCGCCAGTAAGGCAGAACCACTTCGTCGCGGGCGGTTTTCAGCATCAGCGCGTGGGAGAGGTTATTAATGTCTTCAGACGTACAGGCGAAGTGAATAAACTCTGATACCGCGTGCAGCTCGGCGATGTCAGCGACTTTTTCTTTCAGGAAATACTCTACCGCTTTCACGTCGTGGTTAGTGGTGCGCTCGATGGTTTTGATGCGCTCCGCGTCTTCAACGCTGAAATCGGCGACGATTTTATCAAGGAAACCGTTTGCGTCGGCAGCAAAAGCAGGAACTTCCTTGATCGCTGCGTGGGCGGCCAGTTTTTGCAGCCAACGTACTTCCACCTGAACGCGGAATTTCAGCAAACCGAATTCGCTGAAGATACCGCGCAGCGCGCTGACTTTATCGCCGTAGCGGCCGTCTACAGGGGAAACGGCGGTCAGTGAGGATAATTCCATAGATCACAACTCCGGGGTTAAATGAGCAAGAATTTGCTTTGCCTGGTTAACCAGACGATTACGGGAAAACATAAGCTGCAGACGTCCGCCGCCCACCTGATGCCAGAGCACCGCGGCGCGAATACCCGCCAGCAGCGCTGAGCGAACTTTCGCCTGCACCTGCGGGCTTTGCAGCACGGCAGGGGAGCCGGTCACCTGAATACGCGGCCCCAGCGGGCTTATCACATCGACATAGATGCCCGCCATGGCGCTGAGCAGCGTTTCGGACTGCAGGTCAAAGTGTTCCAGCTGACGGTGCAGGCCGGCGATGCGGTTGCCGAGCGTGTCCATCGCCCCTTTACTGGCGGCGAGCTTGCGCTCCAGCACCATCAGGCTCAGGGTATAGCGCGTCAGTTCAGCATTGAGGCCCTGACGGCTGCTGGTATTGAGCACCCCTAGCAGCGTTTCAAGACCGAGGCGAAGATTGGCTTCACTGCCACCGAACACCGCCAGCGTCGACTCAGGATCGAGGTCGATGATGCTGTTCAGCGACACATGCAGGGCATCGCTGTCGCAATGTCCCTGATGCGCCAGTTGCTGAACCAGTCGCGCCGCCTGGCAAACGCCAGCCAGCGCCAGGGTGATGTCATAGTAATTCTTCGCCACACATACTCCTTGTCAGCCGCCAGGGCGGTTCGTCCCGGCGGAAATAACGCGCGTTCAGGACTGCAGAGGCAGTCGTTGTTCAATAATTCCGCCGCCGAGGCACACTTCCCCTAAATAGAACACTGCGGACTGGCCCGGGGTCACCGCCGCGACCGGCTCATCGAAGCGGACTTCGATACGGTCTTCATCCAGCGCGGTAACGGTGCAGGGGATATCGGTCTGGCGATAGCGGGTTTTCACCGTGCAGCGCAGGGTGCCCTGCAGCGGTTCACGGTTTACCCAGTGCAGCTGTTGGGCAATCAGACCGACGGACATCAGGCGCGGGTGGTCATGGCCCTGGGCGACGATAAGAATATTATTCTCAACGTCTTTATCGACCACGTACCATGGATCTTCGCTACCCTCTTTGGTGCCGCCGATACCCAGCCCTTTACGCTGGCCCAGGGTGTGGTACATCAGCCCCTGATGAGTACCGATCTCCTCGCCGTCGACGGTGAGGATTTTGCCCGGCTGCGCCGGCAGATAGCGGCCAAGGAAATCGCGGAATTTACGCTCGCCGATAAAGCAGATGCCGGTGGAATCTTTTTTCTTCGCGGTGATCAGATCCAGCTCTTCGGCGATCTTACGCACCTGCGGTTTTTCCAGCTCACCCACCGGGAACAGGCTCTGGGCAATCTGCTCGTGGCTAAGGGTGTAGAGGAAGTAGCTCTGATCTTTGTTGCCGTCGAGGCCGCGCAGCAGCTGGCTTTTACCGTCGACATCGGCGCGGCGCACATAGTGCCCGGTGGCGATGTAGTCGGCGCCGAGGTCTTCGGCAGCAAACTCGAGGAAGGCTTTAAATTTGATCTCTTTATTGCACAGAATATCCGGGTTCGGCGTGCGGCCGGCTTTGTACTCTTCCAGGAAGAGCTCAAAGACGTTATCCCAATATTCGGCGGCAAAGTTAACGGTGTGCAGTTCAATGCCCAGCTTATCGCAGACCGCTTGCGCATCGGCAAGGTCGGCGGCGGCGGTGCAGTATTCCTCGCCGTCGTCTTCCTCCCAGTTCTTCATGAACAGGCCTTCCACCTTATACCCTTGCTGCAGCAGCAGGTACGCGGAGACCGAGGAGTCGACGCCGCCGGACATGCCGACGATCACTTTTTTCTGGCTTTCTGACATGGAAATACTCGCTACATTGAACTTCGAGGCGGCGTATTCTAGCACGCGCTCACCGTTCATTCACCCCCTGTGAACGGCCAGTTAAATGCGCCAATCAGCGACAGCGGCTGCCGCGGGTCCTGCAGGTAGCAGCGAATGCTTTCGGCAACCAGCGGCGAGCGCAGGTTCGGCGCGTTAAGAATTTCCTCAGCACTGAGCCACAGGCAGCGATCGATATCGCTGTCGTGTGGTTCAGTGGCGCACAGATCGCTAAGTTCGATGGCGAACAGGAAGCGCAGAAACGGCGTGTTATCGGGAGCCAGCCACTGATGCATGCGGATGAAGTGCTGCGGCGTGGCGCGAATGCCGGTCTCTTCCCACAGTTCACGTTCGGCGGCCTGCAGCAGCGTTTCATTGGCCTCGAGATGGCCCGCCGGCTGGTTCCACAGCGCTTTGCCGTTAATGGTTTCTTCGACGATGAGAAATTTATCCTGGGCGTGAACCACGCAGGCAACGGTGACATGAGGTTTAAACATCGCTTTTCCTTTTCAGTTATTCGGCTTTGCGCCAGTCGCCGTTGGCCAGTCCGTCGAGGGTATAGCCGCCCATGGCGTAGCGGATCAGCCGCAGGGTGGGGAAGCCGACGTGGGCGGTCATCCGGCGCACCTGGCGGTTGCGTCCCTCGTAGAGCGTGATTTTCAACCAGCGGGTGGGAATCGATTTGCGCTCACGAATCGGCGGGTTGCGCGGCCACAGCCAGACGGGTTCCTCGACAAGTTCTACGCCGGCAGGCAGGGTGGGGCCGTCGTTAAGGGTGACGCCGTCGCGCAAGGCGGTCAGCGCCTCGGGCGTGGGTTCGCCTTCCACCTGAACATAGTAGATCTTGCCGGTGCGCTTACCCGGCTGGGTCAGCTTCGCCTGCAGCGCGCCGTCGTTGGTCAGCACCAGCAGGCCTTCGCTGTCGCGATCGAGCCGACCTGCGGCGTAGACGCCCGCCACCGGAATAAAATCTTTTAGCGTGCTGCGCCCGGCTTCATCGGTAAATTGCGGCAACACATCATAGGGTTTATTGAACAAGATCACAGTTTTTGGCTGGCGTTCTTTACGTTGTCTGGTGACTTGTTGTGTGCTGAATCGCTCAACGCGATGTTTTCTAAATGAAGTTTTCTGCATGGTATTTTCAGGCTTTATCAATTGCCGCATTATAGCCTAATTACGAATGCCTTTCATGGACGCAAACATTCAGGTAGTATTGACATGCTCATTACAAATTATTAACAAAAAATTGCTCAAACCGATTCGCACTACAGGCAGGAAGGCGACACGGACGCGATAGCTCCGGTTAGCGGGAAGACCCGGTACGCCGAAGCTGGCCGACTCAGCCAACACCAGGCTCGCGTGAAGAGGGAAGAGCAGAACCAGAAGCGCTCGAAGGAGAGGTTAATGGAAAGCAAAGTAGTAGTTCCGGCGGAAGGTCAAAAAATCACCCTGCAAAACGGCAAACTGAACGTCCCTCACAATCCGATTATCCCGTTCATTGAAGGTGACGGTATCGGCGTTGACGTTACCCCAGCGATGCTGAAAGTGGTTGATGCCGCCGTTGAGAAAGCCTATAAGGGCGAGCGTAAAATTTCCTGGATGGAAGTTTACACCGGTGAGAAATCAACCCACGTCTATGGCCAGGACGTCTGGCTGCCAGCTGAAACCCTCGATCTGATTCGTGACTACCGCGTTGCTATCAAAGGTCCTCTGACCACCCCAGTCGGCGGCGGCATTCGTTCTCTGAACGTGGCGCTGCGCCAGGAGCTGGATCTTTACGTCTGCCTGCGTCCGGTACGTTACTACCAGGGCACCCCGAGCCCGGTTAAACACCCGGAACTGACCGACATGGTTATCTTCCGTGAAAACTCAGAAGATATCTATGCGGGTATCGAGTGGAAAGCCGACTCTGCGGAAGCAGACAAAGTGATCAAATTCCTGCGCGATGAGATGGGCGTGAAGAAAATTCGCTTCCCGGAACATTGCGGCATCGGCATCAAGCCGTGCTCTGAAGAAGGCACCAAACGCCTGGTGCGCGCCGCGATTGAATACGCGATCACCAACGATCGTGATTCCGTCACTCTGGTGCACAAAGGCAACATCATGAAGTTCACCGAAGGCGCGTTCAAAGACTGGGGCTACCAGCTGGCTCGCGAAGAGTTCGGCGGCGAGCTGATCGACGGCGGTCCGTGGGTGAAAATCAAGAACCCGAACACCGGCAAAGAGATCGTGGTGAAAGACGTGATCGCCGATGCGTTCCTGCAGCAGATCCTGCTGCGTCCGGCGGAATACGACGTTATCGCCTGTATGAACCTGAACGGCGACTATATCTCTGACGCCCTGGCGGCGCAGGTTGGCGGTATCGGTATCGCCCCGGGCGCCAACATCGGTGACGAGTGCGCGCTGTTCGAAGCGACTCACGGTACTGCGCCGAAGTATGCCGGCCAGGACAAAGTGAACCCGGGCTCCATCATCCTGTCCGCAGAGATGATGCTGCGCCACATGCAGTGGTTCGAAGCCGCAGACCTGATCGTCAAAGGCATGGAAGGCGCTATCGCCGCCAAGACCGTGACCTATGACTTCGAACGTCTGATGGAAGGCGCTAAACTGCTGAAATGTAGCGAGTTTGGCGACGCGATTATCGCGAATATGTAATCCCGTTAGTGGATTAAGTAAAAGCGGGAGCCGATGGGCTCTCGTTTTTTTTCGCCTTCAGGCAATTATTCTGCCGGACGCTTGAAGCATTAGGCGATGGCGAATGTCCCGCAGCGCAACGTTCAACAAAGCTATATACCTCATGACAGGGAGAGATCCATTTGCCGTAAGAGCTCGCATGAAAACGGATTGCACGCCAGGCGTCATACTGATGGCCCGACCGGCTTAAACCGGGGCCGTTCGGCGAAAATGTGCTGTAGCCTAAACTCAGGCTATCCGCGCACTTTCAGATTAAACAGCCGGGACAGCGCCGCTCTGCCGCTATCCGTCACTTGTACTTCCCGATATCCCGGCGCGCGCGTTATCCATCCTTTTTGCAGGAACAGCGTCATTAGCGCCGAGCCGGCGTCGCCGCCCAGATGAAAACGTCTTTCGCTCCAGTCGAGACAGGGGCAGCAAGGCTTACGCCGTGGGCGGGCGTTAAACACTGCGCCAAGGCGTTCAAGCTGGGTTTTACCGGCTGACGTCAGGGCCAGGCCATCTGCCGCCAGCCATTTTTCCCTCAGCATAAATTCATAAATATTGACCGCCAGCTCGCCCGCCAGATGATCGTAGCAGGTCCGGGCGTAGCGAAGATTAACCGGCGTGCTGGGGAGAAGCGTCTTATGCGCTTGCATAGAGACGCCCATCAGGTTTTCCAGCAGCCCGGCAATATGCGAGCCCGCCAGGCGGTAATAGCGGTGGCGCCCCTGCGCGAGACACACCACCAGTCCGTTGCTGAGCAGCCGGGCAAGATGGCCGCTGGTGGTGGAGGCGGACACCTCGGCGACCGTACTGAGTTCGGTTGCCGTCCATGCGCGCCCGTCCATCAGCGCGCAGAGAATACTGACCCTTGACGAGTCAGAGAGGGCTGAGGCCACCATCGCCATAGCGGTTTCCAGCGCCTCCTCTGGCTCACTGTCTTGCTGCGGTTTCAGGAGATTCATTCAGAAAGTATGGCCCATTTTTTGGTCACTTCCGCTGCCCGGGCGTCATCATCGGTAAGGAGAATGAGCCGGTTACGGTGGTCGCTGTACTGTACCAGAATATTAATACCATTATGGGCCAGGGTGTCTGCGATGTCTCCCAGTTCCCCAGGACGTTCCTGAGGTAACTTTCGTATCAGAGGACGGCATACATTGCTGACCGTAAAGCCGGCCTCGGTCAGCACCCTGCGGGCTGTCTCACCGTCTTCCACCAGAAAATGCGCATGTCCGGCATCAGGCGTGGTGAATACGCCGCCGCCTTCGAGCCCCACGCCGTTGTTACCCAGCGCCATACCCATTGCGCCAAGCGAGCCCGGCGAGTTGCTGAGAATCACGTGAATGTCATACATCTGACTGTGCTCCCCGATCCGATGCGTAATCCCGGAACACGCGGGCTACGCGTATTCTGTAATATGAAAAAATCGATGCTTTGCCTTCGCGCTGGGCAGCCAGATGCCGCTCATTTTGCTGCCAGTTGGCCACCGAGGCTTCATCTTCCCACCAGGATAGCGAGAGGATTTTGCCGGGCGTACTCAGGCTCTGAAAGCGCTCAATGGCAATAAACCCCGGCGTGTCTGAAAGCAAAGGCGTCAGCCCGGCCGCCAGCTGAAGATATCTTTCCTGTGCTTGTGGTAAGGCGTCGGCCTCAAAAAGTACCGCAATCATAAGTCTGCTCCATGGTGAATTTCCCGGCAGTCTACTGACGGCCAGAGCAGGAAGCTTCGGTGTGCAGCGAAATATGCCTGGCAGGAGATCAACGATTGCAACGGAAATGCTTCCAGCGTTATTGCGATGGTGAATAAAAAAGAACGCCAGCCATGCGATACGGCAGCCTGAGCGCACAGGGCTGGCTGAGTTTTAGTGAAATCGCGATGTGGGGGGATAAACCCTGAGGGCTGCGGCTATCGATGAAAGCGATCGCCGACGGGCAGTACGGGCGGGAAAGTCGTTTTACTGACATGCAGAATATGAACCCGGAAACGCTCGCCCGGACTAGCGAAGCGCCGCCGGGCGATAATCGAAAGAGCACGTTGTCTGCCACCGGTCACGCCTTCAGGCTCCGTGCTCTCCTCGGGCCTTAGCCGGGAGACCTGCGTCTCGCCTACTGTGCATGGCGGCGCAGGGTGGAGGCGGGGTGGCGCCGCAGCGCCTCTTCGGGACGCACAGGGCGCCGCACCAGTTCGCCGCCGCAGTTCGGGCAATGTCCGTTCAGTCGCGTCGTCATGCAGTCCCGGCAAAAGGTGCACTCGAACGAACAGATAAACGCCTCGGGTGAGTCTGGCGGCAGATCTTTATCACAGCATTCGCAATTCGGACGTAACTCGAGCATCAACTTCTCCTCTGGTGAACGGCTATATCAGCGACGGCGGGCCAAAGCACGCTATGTTTATATCATGCCGCGATCGGTCCGCCGAGAATTTCCTTGCGCGGTAATCGCCTTCTCAGAGGGTCGCTTTCCCGGGCTGCATTCCCGGTACGAGGATCACTTTGCGGCACGCCTCTTCACGTTTCTCAAAGATCTGATAGCCGCGCGCGGCCTCCTCCAGCGGCATATGGTGAGTGACAATCTCCTCCGGGGTAAGCAGCCCTTGCTCAATAAGCGCCAGCAGATCCGGCAACCAGGCGTGGACGTGGGTTTGTCCCATCCTGAAGGTCAGTCCTTTATCAAAGGCATCGCCAAACATAAAGCCGTGGATGAAACCGGCGTAAACCCCGGGTACGCTGACGATGCCGCCGCGGCGCACGGCGGCGATGCACTGGCGCAGGGCTTTTCCGCTGCTCCCCTCGATTTTCAGGGTGCTGAGGACGGTTTCCGTAAGGCTACCTTTCGCCTCGAAGCCCACGGCGTCGATCACCGCGTCGACGCCGCGATGGCCCGGCGTGTTATCGATAATCCACTGCGCAGGATCGTCATGGTGGTCAAAGTTTATCGGGATCGCGCCATAGCGTTGTTGCGCGAAATCGAGTCGGTAATCGTTATGATCGATGATAAATATCTGTTCTGCGCCATTGAGCCTGGCGCAGGAGGCGCAGAGCAGGCCTACCGGGCCGGCGCCAAAAATAGCCACGCTACTGCCGGGTTTGACCTCGGCGTTTTTAACCGCCTGCCAGGCGGTGGGCAGAATATCTGACAGAAACAGCACCTTTTCATCGGGTAAGGTGTCTGGCACTTTAAACGGTCCGGTATTGGCTTTGGGGACCCGTACATATTCCGCCTGGCCGCCCGGGATCCCGCCGTACAAATCGCTATAGCCAAACAGCGCCGCCGGTGGCGAAATGCCTTTTCGATTGAGCGTCGCGCCCTGGCCGCTATTGGTGCTTTCGCAGGCGGCATACTGCTGCAAGCGACAAAAGAAGCAGTCTCCGCAGGCGATGACAAACGGGATAACCACCCGGTCGCCTTTGCGGACCGCGGTGACCTCGGAACCGGCTTCCACCACTTCCCCCATAAATTCATGGCCGAAAATATCACCATGGTGCGTGCCGGGGATCTTTCCGCGGTACAGATGCAGATCGGAACCGCAAATCGCTGTCGCGGTGACGCGCAGAATAATATCGTCCGCTGCCTCAAGAGCCGGGTCAGGCATGGTGTCGACGCTGACATGATGCGGGCCGTGATAAGTGAGTGCTTTCATAGAATATTCTCCTCGAGAGAAAGGTTGACAGCATGCGGTTCTTCGGCCTGGTGAACGGCTGCTATCGTCACCGATAAATCATCGTAAAAAATAAAGCGTAGAGTACTAATAATGGAACTGCGTGATATTCCAGGAGCTGAATATATTCCACGCTTCGCTTATTTCCCGGCTGGTCTGTTCGAGTTATTTGCCTATTGCCCTTATGTGTGCCAGTATTAATCGGGCATGATATTCGCTCCATTTTGTTTGCTAGCCGCTTCCCCAGCGGCTTTTTTTATCCGTAAAACCAGGAAAAATTCTGAATTTCCGTCTGGCAAAGGGCAATGCTGCCGCTTCGTTATATAACCCAACGGTAGTAATCCTCCGGTATAGATAATTATTTGCCGCAGAGGTGATCTGCATACATTATTTCCCTGAACACAGTGAGTTAGCGGCAAGGTGCCGTCTGGTTATTTTTGAGGTGTCTTGTAGAATTATTCCGAATTACTGCTAAAAGGTGTCGAAAAAACGGAATAATAATTTGACTAACCAGCATTATCCGCTAGATTTAAATATCGAACGACGAGTGATACGGAATATTTTCGTATCGTACTGACATAACCGATATACATGAGGTGAAATATGGCAGAGCATCGTGGTGGTTCCGGTAATTTTGCTGAAGACCGTGAAAAAGCTTCTGAAGCAGGTCGTAAAGGTGGTCAGCACAGCGGCGGGAACTTTAAAAATGATCCGCAGCGTGCGTCCGAAGCGGGTAAAAAAGGCGGACAGAATAGCCACGGCGGTGGCCGCAAGTCCGATAATTCCTGATTATCCTTTTCCTTGCACCCTGAAGTGAAAGTATCTCCTGCGAGTCTGTCACAGACTCGCAGTTATTTTCTGACTCCAGAAGGTATTTCTATGAATATGAAAAGCATTGAAGATGTATTTATTCACCTGCTCTCAGATACCTACAGCGCAGAGAAACAATTAACCCGCGGGCTGGCTAAACTAGCCAGAGCGGCGTCCAGTGAAAAACTCAGCGCGGCGTTCAATGCTCATCTTGAAGAAACCCAGGGCCAGATCGAACGTATCGACCAGATTATTGAACAGGAATCCAACCTGAAAATCAAACGCATGAAATGCGTGGCCATGGAAGGATTAATCGAAGAAGCTAATGAAGTCGTTGAGAGCACGGAAAAAAATGAGGTACGTGATGCTGCATTAATTGCCGCTGCGCAAAAGGTCGAGCATTACGAAATTGCCAGTTACGGTACTCTGGTCACCCTGGCAGAGCAGTTGGGCTATAAAAAAGCAGCCAAACTGCTTGCCGAAACCCTGGAAGAAGAAAAACAAACCGATGTGAAATTAACCGATCTGGCGGTAGGTAATATTAATATGAAAGCGGAAAAATAAACTCTCCCTGACACGAGGAAATCACGATGAATCACGTTGAACATTACCATGACTGGCTACGAGATGCGCATGCCATGGAAAAACAGGCAGAGTCCATGCTGGAATCAATGGCTGGCCGTATCGATAATTATCCGGATCTCCGTGCCAGAATCGAACAGCATGTTAACGAGACCAAACGGCAAATTACCGTGCTGGAAGAGATCCTCGACCGCAATGAGATTTCGCGCTCGGTGATTAAAGATTCGATGAGTAAAATGGCGGCTCTCGGCCAGTCCATCGGCGGGATGTTTCCTTCCGATGAAATCGTCAAAGGCTCGATCAGCGGGTACGTTTTCGAGCAGTTTGAAATCGCCTGCTATACCTCTCTGCTGGCGGCCGCTGAAAAAGCGGGCGATACCGCCTCCATCCCAGCCATTGAAGCCATCCTGGCGGAAGAGCGGGAAATGGCCGACTGGCTGATTAAACATATTCCTCAGACCACGGAGCAGTTTCTCCTGCGTTCAGATGCTGACGGCGTAGAAGCGAAAAAATAACCCAGGAGGCAGGCCTATGTTTCGTCATGTGAAACAACTGCAGTATACCGTACGCGTTGCTGAACCGAATCCGGGGCTCGCGAATTTACTGCTCGAACAGTTTGGCGGCCCTCAGGGCGAGCTGGCCGCCGCGTGTCGTTATTTCACCCAGGGATTAAGCGATGACGATCCCGGCCGCAAAGATATGCTGATGGATATCGCGACAGAGGAGTTGAGCCATCTGGAGATCATTGGCACTTTGGTCGGCATGCTGAATAAAGGCGCCAAAGGAGCCCTGGCGGAGGGCACCGAGAGCGAGGCGGAACTCTATCGTTCGCTCACCGCCAACGGCAATGACAGCCATATTACATCCCTGCTGTACGGCGGCGGTACCCCGCTGACCAACTCGGCGGGCGTGCCGTGGACGGCGGCCTACATTGATACTATCGGCGAACCCACCGCCGACCTGCGGTCGAATGTCGCGGCGGAGGCGAGGGCGAAGATCGTCTATGAACGCCTGATCAACGTGACCGACGATCCTGGCGTGAAAGACGCGCTGGCCTTCCTGATGACCCGCGAAGCGGCGCATCAGCTCTCTTTTGAGAAGGCCCTGCAGTCGATTCGCAACAACTATCCACCGGGCAAACTGCCGCCCATTAGCGAGTACGCTAACACCTACTACAATATGTCTGAAGGTGGAGAAGTACGCGGCAGCTGGAACAGTGACAAACACTTCGATTATGTCAAGGATCCACAGCCGGCCGTAGATGGCGGAGATGGCAGTGCTTCTGTCGGCCTGACGCCAGAGCAGGAAGCGCTGTGCAAAGCGATGCTGAAGCGAACGCAGTCTGACCCGCAGGGCGATCCTTTGACCGGCGCCGAACTCGGCGCCGGGAAGCAAAACACTTCATCATCAGCTAAGTGATGTTCGCATGAGCCCCGGCTGCGGCCGGGGCGATTCACAATGATGGGTGTGGAATATGTTTGAATTCGACGCGTTTCATCTGGCCCGATTGCAATTCGCCTTTACCGTATCCTTCCATATCCTCTTTCCGGCCATCACCATCGGCCTTGCCAGCTACCTTGTGGTGCTTGAGGGGATGTGGCTGCGAACCCGGGATAATGTCTGGCGTTCACTCTACAATTTCTGGCTGAAAATCTTTGCCGTCAATTTTGGCATGGGCGTAGTCTCCGGATTAGTCATGTCCTATCAGTTCGGCACCAACTGGAGCGGATTTTCCCAGTTCGCTGGCAGTATTACCGGCCCGCTGCTGCTGTACGAAGTGCTGACCGCCTTCTTCCTTGAAGCGGGATTCCTCGGGGTGATGCTGTTTGGCTGGAATAAAGTGCCGCCAGCGCTGCATTTTATTACCACCTGCATGGTGGCGCTTGGCACGTTGGTTTCTACCTTCTGGATCCTTGCCTCCAATAGCTGGATGCAGACGCCGCAGGGTTTTATCATCGAAAATGGCCATCTCATCCCGCAGGACTGGCTGGCGATTATCTTTAACCCCTCTTTTCCGTATCGCTTGTTCCATATGGCGATAGCCGCGTTTCTCAGCAGCGCCATGTTCGTCGGGGCCTCTGCCGCGTGGCATCTTCTGCGCGGCAACGACTCGCCGGCCATCCGCAAAATGCTGTCGATGGCGATGTGGATGGCGCTGCTGGTGGCGCCGATCCAGGCGGTGGTGGGGGATATGCATGGTCTTAACACCCTTGAGCATCAGCCGGCGAAGATCGCGGCCATCGAAGGGCACTGGGAAAATCGCCCCGGCGAGGCCACGCCGCTGCTGCTGTTTGGCCTGCCGGACATGGAGCAGGAGCGGACCCGCTATGGTCTGGAGATCCCCGCTCTCGGTAGCCTGATCCTTACCCACAGCCTGCATAAGCAGGTGCCGGCCCTGAAAGACTTCCCGAAAGAGGACCGACCCTATTCGCCCGCCGTCTTCTGGTCGTTTCGCATCATGGTCGGGATGGGCGTGTTGATGATCGCCTTAGGGATCTGCAGCGCCTGGCTGCGCTATCGGCGGCGGCTGTACCACTCGCGTCCCTTCCAGTGGTTTGCGCTCTGTATGGGGCCCGCCGGTCTTATTGCCCTGGTCGCCGGGTGGGTGACCACCGAGATGGGCCGCCAGCCGTGGGTGATATACGGGTTGTTGCGCACGCGGGATGCGGTGTCGTTGCACAGCACCCTGCAGATGGCCATCAGCCTGCTGGTATTTATCGTGGTTTACTGCGCCGTGTTTGGCGTGGGGTATTACTACATTTTCCGGCTTATCAAAAAGGGCCGCAGCCGGTGACGGAGCTGACCTCGCAAACCGCAGGCACCCCGGCGCGTCCGCTCTCAGCGGCTGAGCCGGTGCGTGATGAGGAGAACGCATCATGAGCATCGATATCTCGGTGATTTGGTTTGTCATCATTGTCTTCGCCACGCTGATGTATATCGTGATGGATGGTTTCGATTTAGGTATTGGGATGCTGTTCAGCGTGGTGCATGATGGCGAAGAGCGCGATGTGATGGTCAACAGCGTCGCCCCCGTCTGGGATGGTAACGAAACCTGGCTGGTGCTCGGCGGGGCAGGGCTGTTCGGCGCCTTTCCGCTGGCCTATGCGGTGATCACCGATGCGCTGGTTATCCCGCTGACGGCGATGCTCATCGGCCTGATTTTTCGCGGCGTGGCCTTTGAATTTCGTTTTAAAGCGGTTCCCTCGCATCGCATCTTCTGGGACTATGCCTTTGCCGGCGGCTCGCTGTTGGCGACCTTCAGCCAGGGGATTGTCGTCGGCGCGTTTATCAACGGCTTTGCGGTGGCTGACCGCCGCTTCGCCGGTTCGACGCTGGACTGGCTTACCCCTTTCAATCTGTTCTGCGGTCTGGGGCTGGTGGTGGCCTATCTGCTGCTGGGCACCACGTGGTTGATTATGAAAAGCGAAGGCGCGCTGCAGCAGCGGATGCGCGAGCTGACCCGCAAGGTACTGCTGGCGCTGATGGCGGTGATCGCGGTGGTCAGCGTCTGGACGCCGTTGGGCTGGCGCTACGTGGCGGAACGCTGGTTTACGCTGCCCAATTTCTTCTGGTTCGTGCCGGTGCCGATTCTGGTGTTGGCTCTGAGCCTGTGGATCTGGCGCCTGAGCGCGCGCCCCGCCAGCCATGCCCGCCCATTTATCCTGACGCTGGGCCTGATTTTCCTCGGCTTCAGCGGGCTGGGGATCAGCGTCTGGCCGAACATTATCCCACCGCATATCTCTCTGTGGGATGCCGCTGCGCCGCCGTCCAGCCAGGTATTTATGCTGCCGGGCGCGCTGCTCATTATCCCGGTGATCCTGATGTATACCGCCTGGAGCTACTACGTCTTTCGCGGCAAAGTCTCCGGCAGCGAGGGCTATCACTGAGCCTGATTCGCGCCGGCAGGTGAGGATTTGCCGGCGCGTCGCGCCGTCCGGTCAGGGATGACCGAGAGGGATGCGCACAAACCGGTGATCTGCTGCAACGACTCGGGCCGGGTGTTTATGCCTTCGGTGGCTTGATCTTAATAATAAATCGTTCGTTAACCCGGGTGATCCTCGCGCCAATATCGCCAAACTCGGTGGCGATTTTAAAAAAATCGTCCGCGGCGACATCAAAATCGAGCTCAATCTTCGGGTGTTGTCCTGTCGCCAGTAATTCATAGAAATGGTCAAGGCTGCGGGCTTTTTCGCTAGGCATCTTATTTCTCCATGGTAAACCAATCTGCAGGGGTTTTATTGCTTACGGCGCTTTTACGGATTATTCAGCAGGATGACAAACGTGCCTGATATAAAATTATGCAATGACAGTAAGAATGAGGTAGGGCGAGGTTATTCCGTGTTGTTAAACCGCGTGGCGACGCGTTGTCCGCCATACCATGACGGCAGAGACGACCCTGCGGCGCCGGTTGATGATAGACATTTTTTGATGACAAATTAATGACAATAAAATGAATCTGTCCGGGCTCGGGATGGCATCGTGCTAAATAATTTTATTCTGTGGCTGTTAAGGTGGTTGTTAACTACTTTATGGTGATGGAGCGTCTTTTTTAGGGCCAACGGCGAGGGAACAACGATGCAATTACTTGATTTATTCGCAGGCTTATTATGGTTAAGCAGCGTTATCTTCCTGCTGTTTGTTCTTGATGTGATCATCACCCGTTATCTTTATCGTAAATAATCGACAACGACAGCGGCGTTGGGCATAGGGGACGGCGTCGGAGGATGATAATATAACCCGCGGACTGATTCAGAAAGGAATGCGCGGTGGCCGGGAGAATTGATTACGATATTGAAAAATACCAGTTTACCGAAGCCGGTGAGACGCCACGGCTCCGGGAGCAGTGGCGCGAAGTATACCTGGAGTGTCGTCAGCTGCGGGCCGGGGCAGAGGAGCGCCTGCGCATTGCGTTACTGAACGTCGACTATGTCACCAGCTTCGAGCTGCCTTTTCGCCTGCTGCTGGTGCGCGCGCCGCAGCTAATCGCCGATGTTCGCGAGACGTTGCAGCTTAGCCGTAAAGCCGCCGTTTTCAACGGCAAACGTTACGGCTGCGTCTATAGTTTGAAACAGGATTTACAGGCTGTCCCGGAAGCCTTTCATTACCGCCTGGCAAACCGCATTCGTCGCGTCGATGCAACGGGGCTGACGGCGGCCCCGTACCAGCAGATTGCCCGGGAGATAAAGCCGGCCCGGGAGCGGCTCCGCCAGGCGCTGAACGCCGGCCTGCCGGTCACCGCTCTCGACGCCCTGTTCTGGTTCGGCAGTCAGCGAGTGGCGGCGGACATCGCGCAGTTGCGCCGGTCCGGTATGGCGATTGTCACGACGGAGGTGGAGGTCAGCGACAATTTGTTCAATACCACCCGACGAGTGCCCGTTTACCGCCTGGCCAGCGAGTGAGTCGGCAACCTTTCGCCCAGCCGTTGCCTCTGCAGACAGTTGACCATTGCCCCGTCGAACCAGACGCACAGCCCTCTGGCGACAGGCCGCGGGGCCGGTTCCAGCCATGCGCTGGCGATGAGCATGAGGAGCATTAGCGCCAGTGGAACCATGTATTTTCTTTTCACTGCCCTTTATCCGCTGCGCCTGTTCTGCCAGCAAGGTAGCGGTAAAGTATGACGTTTCGTTGACCGGGGCAGCGTTTTTATTATCGGCAAGCGGTTGCGTTGGGCCAGAGATTATTCATCTTTTGGCATACGAGAGGACGAAAACTGGCGGCTTGTATTTTTGATTTTTATTACACCACGCTTTTTTTTGCCGCCGGGGAAAAGCGTAATGTGGCTACGACTGGATGCGGCTCGTCATGTAACTGGCTGGTTTGAAACAATATTTTAATTGTTGTCTAAACGCATGCGACAGCGGTGGCTAATTTATATTAATTCACTTTACCGATCAATAAATTATATGTTGATAGTTTTTAGCTATCGAATGTTTCTTATCGATCATTTTAAACTATTTTTGTTGGCGGGAAATATATGACATGCTTTAACCCTTTCTTATTTTTGGTATTTTTTAAATGGTTGAAGAAAACGCGAAAAATACCTCCTATCGCTTCGTACTGGAGCCCGCTATTAGCGATGATGGCAGCTGCCACTCGTGGGAATTGCTCACTAAAGATATTATAGCACCCGCACGAAATAACGCCTCAGCGCCCGCGTTTTCTTTCTCCACGCTTACCGAAAGCGATAAGCTTGCACTATTTACCCGACAAATCGAGTTGCTTTCCGTATTTGATTTTTCCCTGGTCGATAATAAGCCGATCTCGCTCAATATCGATGATTTATTAAGCCATTTTATTCTGACGGACCGCTATCTCTGCGATTTTCTGCGCTCGTGTAAGCATATTGCTTTGGAGATAAATGAGAATTTTCATGAGTTTATCGCCGGCCGCGAGCTGACGGCGCTAAGCACGCTGGCGGCGCTTTGTCCGGTCTGGCTGGATGATTTTGGTCGCGGGCGAACCTCCTTCCCGCTGCTGGAGAGATTCCGCTTCGATTGCGTCAAAGTGGATAAGGATTACTTCTGGGATAAAGAAAACGACCCCGCTTTGCCCGGTCTGTTGCAGTCTATTCATACCCTGACCGGCCATGTGATCGTTGAGGGTATCGAAACCGAAAAGCAAAAACGGTTAATCACTTCTGCCGGGGACATCATAGGTCAGGGCCGCTACTGGAAGGAAGAATATATTTTTCTTTGCGGTTGAGGGTCGACCGGGGGCTGGTTTCGGTTACCTGCTATTCTTTTATTATCCAGTTTTAAATACCCCCTTTGCTACAGATAGTCTTTATTAGCGCAGTGATAAGCGCCTCTCTTTTTTATGAAGGATCATTCCCTGTAAATACCCCCATGCGTAACGCCCCGATCGCCATTTCGACGTAAGCCAGGAGCTGACCTCTGAGCTGCGCGAGCTGGTGAAAAAAGATCTCGCCGCTGCGATCAATTAATCCTGCCTGCGCCATCCGCTCAGGATCGCGCGGCATGGAAAAATGCCGCCGTTTACCGGCGGCTATTGCTTATTTTGCGCTACCCTGGTTTTTTTCCAGCCGGGCGAAATACTCCGGTGCAAACGGGCGCGGATCGACGTCGGCAAACGGCGCGCGCTCAAAGTGCGATTTCAGCGCCCAGGGGACCGTGCAGTCAAAAATGGTCTTGCAGCTGATGCCATTTCCACGGATCGACGGGCTGTATTCCGGCGTCTGGGACGGATCCAGCTGGTGACCGCGAATGCCGGGGATTGTCGTAATGCTGACGTCCCCCTGCATGCGGGTGGTCATCGCCCACAGGATATCGTCGCTGTCAAAGATGTCGACATCTTCATCAACCAGAATAATATTTTTTAGCTCGGAATAGGTCGCCAGCGCCAGCAGCGCGGCCTGCCCCTGCCGGCCTTCATCGGCGGGTTGACGTTTTTTCACCTGCAGGATCCCGAGGAACTTACCGCCACCCGCGGTGTGGGCGTAGACATTTTGTAAAAAGCCCGGAATGGCGGCCTCGACGGCATTCCAGATACTGGCTTCCGTTGGCAGGCCGGCGAGGGTGGTATGCTCTTCCCCCGGTCCCACCAGGGTCTGCAGAATCGCATTGTTTCGCATGGTCACTGCTTTGACTTTGATTACCGGCAGCGACGGATTAGCGCCGCCGCAGTAGCCAGGAAATTCCGGCATCGCGTGGCCGCTATTGGTGTGCTGATCCTCTCTGACGCGCACGCCAGGCAACAGCTCACCTTCGATAACGATCTCGGCGCGGGCGATGGCTTTCTCCGGGACGCTGACGCCCTGAACCAGCTCCACCGGACGTTGACGCAGCGCGCCGGCGACGCCCAGCTCGTTATAGCCGAACGGCGTGGTAGGGGCTTCGAAGCAGGCGCCAATATAGATGGCCGGATCGAGACCCATATTGATGGTTATCGGCAGTGGTTTGCCGGCGGCCTCGGCCTTCTGGCGAAACACTTCGATATGGCGGCCGGCGGCAAGAAACATCGACAGCTCATCCCGGCCCTGAACGCACAAGCGGTGGATGGTGACGTCGGTCAGCGAGGCGTCGTCGGGATCGCTGGCCAGCGCCAGGCCCAGGCAGAAGAAGGGGCCGGCGTCGATAGGGGTGTTGGTGGGCGCCGGAAGCAGGGTGCGCAAATCAAAATCCGGATCGTCGGCCAGAAAGATCTGTTCCTGGCAGGGGGCGCTGCTGGCCGGGACGACCACCGGCGCGACCGGTTTTTTCACCGCCTTACCCACTTCAAGGGCCAGCTGCGAGGCTTCGCAGCCCAGCAGCAGCGCGGCCCGCTGGCGGCTGGCGTGCATACCCACCAGAATGCGCGAGTGTGGATAACCCTTAATATTGTTAAACATCATCGCCGGCCCGATGCGAGTGGGGCGCTTCACGGTGCCGCCCGCGCCGATATGGCGATAAACACCGGCCAGCTCGGCGTTAGGGTCAACCGGATGATCGGTTTCGAGATACTGATTGTCATGCTGTTGCAGCAGCGCGATGGCGTCGCGCAGATCCTGAATCGGTGCGGTCATGATGTTCTCCTTAGCGTATCGATGCGCACAGTATGCTTCGCAGGCTAATGGTTATCAATTGCATCATTTATGCTTTATTGATAAGCTTTTTCTTATCAATTTGTAGGGAGGAGTCCGACCATGTCCTTGCGAGCGTTACGCCATTTTGTGGTCGTTGCCGAAGAGTTGCATATGCACCGGGCGGCGGAGCGGTTACATATCGCCCAGCCCGCCCTCAGTCAGCAGATTAAGCAGCTTGAGCAGCGCCTGGGCGTGGTGCTCTTTTCCCGCGCTAACCGCCGTCTGACTCTGACCGCCGCGGGCGAGGCCTTTTTACACAAGACGCGGCTGGCGCTGGAAATGGCCGATCAGGCGGTGCTGGACGCCCAGCGCACCGCGCGGGGCGAGCAGGGGAGGCTGCATTTGGGGTATGTCTCCAGCGCGATGTACGACAGTAAACTGCCGGGGCTCCTGCGCCGGCTGCGCGCCGACTGGCCGGGGATTGAGCTGTCGCTGGTGCAGGGGGATGTGCAAATGCTCTACGAAGCGCTGTTGGATCTGCGTCTGGATATCGCCATCATCCGCGCGCCGCTGGCCTCGCCGCCGGACGCGCTGGTGGTCAGGCCGTTTGTACGTGAAAAGCTCTGCCTGGCGCTCTATCAACAGCATCCGCTGGCCGGCGTGGGCGCGCTTAATCTGGCCTCATTGCGCACTGACAACTGGATCTCGCTTGACGATCCGCAGGGCACCGGACTGGAGCAGGTTTTTATGGATGCCTGTCGCGTCGCGGGCTTTACGCCGCAGGTGGCGCAGCGGATTAACGACGTTACCTCGATGATTAGCCTGGTCTCCGCCGGGGTGGGAGTGGCGTTGGTTCCGCTCTCGGCGCGGGCCTTACGCCTTGATAACGTGGTGTATATCGATCTCCAGGATCGGCTGGCGGAGAGTGAGCTGAGCATGGTTTACCACCGCCATATTCGTTCGGCGGTGGTAAGGAAAGTTATCTCGCTGCTTAATACCGCTGAGCGATAGTCCCGGTTAGCTGGTCTTCAGGCGGCCAAAGCTGACAATCCTTGAGCGGCCCAGCTCTTTCGCCCGGTACAGCGCGGCATCCGCCGCGCGCAGCAGACTATCGCTTTGGGTGTGCTGCGGGTAGCTGGCGATGCCAATCGACACATCCACCTGGCCTATCTCGGTCAGACCATCGCGCAGCGTCATATTGCGCACCTGGGTGTAGATCTCGCTGGCGCACTGGTGCGCCCCGGCTTCGTCAATCCCGGGGAGCAGCACTAAAAACTCCTCGCCCCCGTAGCGGAAAGCCATGCCGATATCGCGCACCGCGCGCTGCACAATGGTCGCAACGCTCTTAATCACCAGATCCCCAGCCTCATGGCCATAGCGATCATTGATGGTTTTAAAATGATCGATGTCGATCATCAGACAGCTCAGCGGAGTATGGGTATGGACCGCCAGCGCCATCTGCGAATGCAGCGCTTCGTCAAGATGATGGCGGTTACGCAGGCCGGTCAGGGAATCGAACAGCGCTTTTTCCAGCAGGGCGCTGCGCAAACGCTGATTGGCCAGCGCCAGGCCCAACGCTTCCGCCATCAGCTCGAGATAGGCCCGGGAAGGAGCGTCACTGGCGGTGACGTTCTGGAAAGTCAGCAGGCCAATGGCTTCGCCCTGGGCGATGAGCGGTACGCAGAGCGACTGGCCGGCGTGCGTCTCCGGCAAATGATAGCAGGTGATATCGGGCTCGCCCTGCACCGGCGGATGGCTGAGTCCCCGCCGTATCGCCCAGCAGTCGTCGGGAGAAAAGGGCGTCGTCTCACCGGCGGGCGACAGCCACTGCGCTACGCAGCGCATCTGCCAGGGGTCGGTATCCAGAACATACAGTTTACCGGGGATCGTCGGGGCGATATTCGGCGCAAACCGCTCCGCCACCTTAATCACATCCTCAATGGTTTCACAGCCCTGCAGCCGCTGAGTCATACGCGCCAGCAGCTCGCGGATCGCCCAGTCGGCGTCGCGCTGCTGCTCCAGCCGCTGACGGGCCAGGCCGTTCTCGCGAAAAATGCGGATCGCCTGAGCCATGTCACCAATCTCATCCACCTGGGTAAAGTGCGGCGTCTCCACCGCATAATCCTGGGAGGCGAGACGCTGGACCACGTCGCTCAGGCGAACCACCGGGTAGAGCACCCGGCGTTTGAGAATGAAGCCGAGGACGAACAAAAACATCAGGGCGGTCAGGCCGACCATGATTTCCGACAGCGTACGCCAGATCCGCGAGCGCTCGGTGGCCTGGTCGATAGCGACGGCGGCGCGATGCTCAAGCATCTGGCGGAAGCGATCGATCTGCGTCTGCATGCGCTCCAGTTCAGTCTCGTACGCGGTGCCGTACAGCACCGCGATGGCCGCTGGCGCATCGCCGCGAGCGACATGCGCCAGGGCCGCCTGCTGTTCATCCTGTAGCTCATCGGCGATCCGCAGGCCATCCTGGAGCAGCGCCAGCTCCTCGCGGCTGGCGCCGTTATCTTTCAGGCCGCCCAGCCGCTGCTCTATGCTCTTGTCGGTCTGCTGCAGCTGCTGATATTGCGTAAGCGTCTCCGGTGAAGGCTTTATCACGTACAGCCGGGCGAGGTCAGACAGCGCCCAGGCGTCGTTTTCCACCTCGTCGGAGAGGGTATCAAAGACCTGGCGCTGCTGTACCGCCTGGCGTTCGACGCGGTCGGCGCTGGAGGCCATGAGCATAGCGCTCCCGGAAGCCAGCGTCAGGCCAACGGTGATCCCGTAAGCCCAGTTAGTGATGGTGGCGATTCTCACCGTGAATTTCCTTGCATGCAGATGAAGCTGTTTTGATTATAGAACTCCGCCCCCGCCACGACGGCGGCCCGCTTCAGAGGCGGCGCTCGCTATGCAGAGGGGCAAGGGTCTGAAGAATGATGGCGTGTAGCGTTTCCGCATGGTGGCGCAAAACGAGGAAGACATCGCTATCCAGAGCGCCATTTATAACATCCGCTTCCATAATCTGTAAGGCTTCCTGCCAGGCCATCCCTTTACGATAAGGGCGATCTTCGGTCAGCGCGGTGAAAATATCGGCGATGGAGATAATCCGGTCGGCGAGGGTCAGGTGCTCCTTTTCGAGATGCAGAGGGTAGCCGCTGCCGTCCATTTTTTCATGATGATTCGAGGCCCAGTTAATGATGTCGCCGAGCTCGCTATAGTCGCTGAGAAGTTCGCCGGTCATGTAGCTGTGCTCCCGCACCTGACTCAGCTCCTCATCATCCAGCTCGCCCTCTTTTTCGAGAATGGAGAGTGGGATATAGACCTTGCCAATATCGTGTAGATAGCCGGCTATCTGTATTTGCTGGCAGGTGGGCTCCGGCAGCTGCATCCAGCGGGCAAGCTGGCGGGCGATTTCCCCCACCATGATGCTATGGGTGGCGGTAAAGCTGCTGTAGGTGTCGACGATTTTGGCAATCAGCAGGCAGACATCCTTCAGACCGTGAATATCCAGATAGCGCGTGTTGATGGGGCCAATAATCTCCAGCAGCCGCTGAATATGGCCGGGGTGAAGGTGCTGCCAGAAGTTCGCATTTTCAGCGACCTCGCACAGGATATCGCAGAGCGGCGGATCGATCTCCCGATGCAAAGCGACGAACTGTTCCACCACCGCCCGCGTGGGCCAGGCGGCAACGTGGCTATCGGCCGGCAGCAGCCGTTCAAAGGCATCAGCGAAATAGACAATGTGCTGTTCGCGGGAGCCCCGGTGGTTCGGGCTAAAATGGTGATCGCGAATAAAGGGAACGATGGGCTGGAAGGTCGCTAATCCCTCCAGCATCGCCACACCCTGGCGCTGATGCGGGTCGTGGATATTATCGATAGCATCCAGCGAATGAATGGTGCGTTTATCCCCCAGCACGCCGATATCGTGCAGCAGCGCGGCGCAAAAAATGGTCTGCTGCCGTTCGTCAGGCAGTTCCAGCCTTTGCGCCAGCGTCAGGGCGATTAAGGCCGTTCGTTGCATATGCCGGTGCACTTCAGGGTTAATGATCTGGATGACTCTGGTGGTCAGCATCAGGGCCGACTTCAGGGCAATACGCATCTCTGTTCTCCGTTCGCGTGACCTGGCGGGCAAAAATGCTCTCGCCGGTGACGGAAGTGTCGATAATCTGATCGCAATGCGTGTTGTGTGTTGCTGAACAGGTAAATCCTCAGAATGTTTTGGTTCATAGCTCTGCCCGTTTCAGATCCAGTGGTGCACCAGAGTTGGGCGATATCGTCCTAAGAACCTTATTATTGTCTGATAGTTAACCATTTCCCCCCCAGAAAAGAAATGAATTCTGGCAAGCCCTTTGCATTAAGCAAGCGTAAGTTTGATTAATGTCTATGAAGGGAGTGACCTGTATGAATTTTAGAGCATTACTTGCCATTGCGTTATTGACGATGAGCAGCCTGGCGTTTAGCGAGACGCGTCTTCCGCATATTGTTATTTTAGCCACCGGCGGAACGATTGCTGGTTCGGCGGCCAGCAATACCCAAACAACCGGCTATAAAGCCGGGGCGATTGGGGTGCAGACGCTGATTAACGCCGTGCCGGAAATGAGTAAAATCGCTCACGTCGAGGGCGAGCAGGTGGCCAATATTGGCAGTGAGAATATGACCAGCGATATTATTCTCCAGCTCTCGAAGCGGGTAAATGCGCTATTGGCCCGGGACGATGTCGATGGCGTGGTGATCACCCATGGTACGGACACGCTGGATGAAACCCCGTATTTCCTCAATCTGACGGTGAAAAGCAACAAGCCGGTGGTCTTTACCGCGGCGATGCGCCCGGCGACGGCGATCAGCGCCGACGGGCCGATGAACCTGCTGGAAGCGGTCACGGTCGCTGCCGATCCTGATGCCCGGGGACGCGGGGTAATGGTGGTGCTTAACGACCGCATCGGCGCGGCGCGCTTTGTCACCAAAACTAATGCCACTTCGCTGGATACCTTCCGGGCGCCCGAGGAGGGCTATCTTGGTGTCGTGGTGGGCGGAAAACCCCAGTTCGAGACGCGGGTGGATAAAATTCACACGCTGCGCTCGGTGTTCGATGTGCGTCAGCTGAAGGTTCTGCCGAAGGTGGTGATTATTTATGGTTACCAGGACGATCCGGAGTATATGTACGATGCGGCGATCGCCCATCATGCCGACGGTATTATCTACGCCGGAACCGGGGCGGGGTCGGTGTCGGTACGTAGCGCCGCCGGTATCAAAAAAGCGCAGCAGGCGGGCATCGTGGTGGTGCGAGCCTCCCGTACCGGCAGCGGCGTCGTACCGCCGGATGACAGCCAGCCCGGGCTGGTGGCCGACTCCCTCAACCCGGCAAAAGCGCGTATACTGCTGATGACCGCGCTGACGCAGACTAAAGATCCGCAGCTGATTCAGCAATATTTCCATACCTACTGATCCTCTGCGGCGAGGGCGTTGTTCACACCCTCGCCGTGCTTTCTTCTCAATGACCTGGCTTCCATGCAAATCGATGGCGAATGATTACCCATCATTCACTCCACCTGTGTTTCCCACGAGGCGTAAAGAAATATTTTTTATTGTCCGGCGGGCACAGTATTTCAATGCACCGCGCTTATTTTAAAAGCAGGTTTAAATAAGTCTATTCTTAATTGTTGTCTTAAAGTCGTTTTAATCTTTCTTATGCTGACGGATTAAAAAAGATGCATTTCGCAGTGGGACGCGTTTAATACTCGCTTTGACAGACTACGATGCATCCCAACGCGGTCAGGCCGCCGATCGCGCGGCTCAGCGGACGCCTGCCACCGGCGGCCAGGGCCGCACTGCGGCAGCTTTCGGTTGTTTTCGTTAGTAAAGCTGATGATTAGCGTGAAAATGATATGCATGATGAATATATTAAGCGTGGTTCAAGATTTAAGTTTACATTTAGTAACATATGTGCCGCAATTATGTTTTTTTGTCAGCTTGCTGTTTTTTACTTGCCGGAGGGAATTTCAGCGGATTAGTATTGTCGAACTTGCTGTACGTACCGCCTAATGATGATAAATGGATTCTGTTTTCCTTAAGCGTTACCACATAATTAATGTTTACAGGAAAAATCATGGCCTGCGTATTTAATAAACAACTTTTACACCCGCGTAACTGGCTGACCTGGTTCGGGCTCGGCATCCTCTGGTTAATCGTGCAACTGCCTTATCCGCTGCTGCATTTTATCGGCACCAGCGCTGGTCGCCTTTCCCGTCGCTTTCTTAAACGCCGCGAACATATCGCCCGGCGTAATATCGAACTCTGCTTCCCGGACATGTCGCCAGCGGCGCGCGAGACGCTGATCGATCAAAACTTTATGTCGCTGGGAATGGGGCTTATCGAAACCGGCATGGCCTGGTTCTGGAGCGACGAGCGGGTCAAAAAATGGTTTGATGTCGAGGGGTTCGCCAACCTTAATCACGCGCTTAGCGGTGGGAAAGGGGTAATGGTCGTCGGCGTGCACTTTATGTCGCTGGAGCTGGGCGGCCGCGCGATGGGGCTGTGTCGGCCAATGATGGCCACCTACCGGCCGCACAACAGCCCGCTGATGGAGTGGGTGCAAACCCGCGGTCGCCTGCGTTCGAACAAAGCGATGATCGATCGCAACAACCTGACCGGTCTGGTGCATGCCTTAAAATCCGGTGAAGCGGTGTGGTTCGCGCCCGATCAGGATTACGGTCCCAAGGGCAGCGTCTTTGCACCTTTTTTCTCCGTCCCGCAGGCGGCGACCACCAACGGCACCTATGTCCTGTCCCGCTTATCGGGCGCGAAAATGTTGAGCATCAGCATGGTACGTAAGCTGGATCGCCGGGGCTATAGCCTGCATATCAGCGAGGTGATGAATGACTATCCGGGTGAGGATAAGCAGATCGCCGCCGGCTATATCAACAAGGTTATTGAGCGCGAGATCCTGCGCGCTCCCGAGCAGTATCTGTGGGTACACCGTCGTTTTAAAACCCGCCCGCTGGGCGAACCTTCCGTCTATTAACCTTCCCGCACAGGCTGCGCTTTCAAAATCCCGACAGTTGGGGTAACGTGAGCCGGATCATGTTTTAGTCGTGCGCGAAGGAGTGCAGAGTGTTCGCTGAGTTTGGTGTTCTGAATTATTTAACCTATCTGGTCGGGGCGGTGTTTATCATCCTCGTTCCTGGCCCTAATACGTTTTTCGTGCTGAAAACGGGCATTGCCCACGGGGTGAAGAAAGGCTATCTGGCGGCGGCGGGCGTCTTTATTGGCGACGCAGTGCTGATGTTTCTGGCATTCGCCGGGGTGGCGACGCTGATTAAAACCACGCCGGTGTTGTTTAACGTCGTGCGCTACCTCGGGGCAATTTACCTGCTGTGGCTCGGGGGCAAAATGCTCTATGCGGTGCTGACCCAGCGCGACGGCCAGTCCGACGCCAGCGCGGAGCCGGCGAGCGCGATCCTCAAGCGCTCTCTGACCCTGAGCCTGACCAATCCGAAAGCGATTCTGTTCTATGTGTCGTTTTTCGTGCAGTTTATCGATGTCAACGCCAAAACCCCCGGCGTGGCGTTCTTTATCCTGGCGCTGACCCTCGAGGTGATTAGCTTCTGCTATATGAGCTTTTTGATCCTCTCCGGCTCGTTTGTCACCCGCTACGTCAAAACCCGCAAGAAGCTGGCTAAACTTGGCAACAGCCTGATTGGTCTGGTTTTCGTCGGGTTCGCCGCGCGCCTGGCTACCCTGCAGTCCTGATCCCCACGGGCCGGTTACCCGCTGACCGGCCCGCCGTCTCTTATTCTGCCCTGTAACAAAAACCCTTCATTTTTTATTGCATTGGTGTTACATATACAGCCGTTTATCGCTCAGCAAAAAGGAAGCCCCGATGATTCTGCAAAAACTCCTCAGCAATAAAAACTGCAAAAAATACTGTCTGTCGCTCGCGGTGGTGTTTGCTATCGCGCTGGCGGTAGTGGGGCGGGCGACCTTCGGGGGCGTGGTGAGCGAGTACAATATGCCGTACTCAGAGTGGACGACGTCCATGTTCTTCCTGCAGGGGGCGATGGTGACGGTTTACAGCATTGTCTTTACCGCGCTCTTCGCTATCCCCCTCGGCTTTATTTTCCTCGGCGCCGATCGTCAGGATTAAGCGTCAACGGGCGAACCGCGGTTCGCCCGGTCTTATCGGCTTATCAACAGCGTGAAGCATTAGTCGTCGTCATGATAGTGATGATGGTGGTGGTGGCGATGGGGGTGATATCCATCGTCAATAATGCATCCCGATAACAGCGTGCACAGCGCAATAATCAACGGTAACACGATCGGTTTTTTCATCCTTACTTCTCCCGCTATTCTTATTCCCCGGGGCCGAGAATGCCGCGGCGGATAACGTGAGTGTAAAGGGTTAACTTATTGATGGGATAGGATAAATCCGCAATATCGCCGCGGCGATCACCACCAGCCTAACTGGGTGCCGGCCACCGCCACGATGGCGACAACCAGCATGATAATGGTGCTTTTTTTCATTATGCCCCACCCGGCGCCGCATAGCCGCCGACAAAAAACCAGCCGAGAAAGACGACGGCGATGATAAAGATCGCCACCGGGAAAAGAATACCCAATTTCATGATTGTGTCCCTGTGCCCACGAATGATGCCCTGCATGATACTGGATATCGCGGTACTTTAGTCAATATGAATGAAATTCTCCTGGCGGCGGGACTTCTTATCCTGGTACATCGCCTCATCGGCAGTGCGTAAGGCCGCTTCAACATCGATACTCTGCGGATCGCAGGTGACCACCCCGAAGCTAGCGCCCTCATAGTCGATACGCTGTTCGCCGAGGAAGTAGACGCCGCACAGAGCCTGACGCAGAGACGTGACATACGCCTGCTGTGCGGCAGGCTGCTGGGCGCTACCGACGATCAAAAACTCATCGCCGCCAAGGCGGCCAACGATATCTTCCCGGCGCGCGACAGCGGTGAGTCGTTTGCCGACCTGCACCAGAAAGCTGTCGCCGCACGGATGGCCGAACCGATCGTTAATGGCTTTGAAACCATCGAGATCGATAAAAATAAGCGAGACCTGCTGCTGCTGGGCGCGGGCGGAGGCAAAGCGTAACGCCAGCTGCTTAAACAGCGCGCGGCGATTGGGAAGCTGGGTGAGCTCATCGGTAGACGAGTGCAGCTCCAGCGCGACGTTTGCCGCCTGCAGCTGTTGCACCAGGGTGTCTTTTTCCACGTAGTGGGAAATGAGCTTCGCAAACAGGCCCATGACCTGTTCGCCTTCGAGGTTATAAGGCTGTTGTTGCCGGCTGGTGGCGCAGAGGGTGCCGAACAGAGAGCCGTCGGCCAGGCGGACGGGAATGCTTAAAAAAGTAGCGATTCCCAGCTCCTGGGCGGCGATGCAGGAGTGCCAGCGGTTGGCAACGTCATTGCTAAACGTACACTGATCCTCAAGGGCGCGTTTGCACAGGGATTCATCCCAGGGGACGGAAAATCCTTCCGGGATCTGCATTTCGCTGCTGTTGTGGGCGAACATGATCTGCTGCCGCTGGGCGTTGGTATCAATGCGGGTGAGGTAGGTGGACTCCATTCGCGTCACCGCCTCCAGCATCTCCAGCAGCTGGCGCACCAGGGTTTCCAGGGATTGTTCCGCAGCGAGGGTTTGCGACACCCGGGCAAGAATAAAATCTGACATGAATAATACAGCTCCAGCACGCCAAACGTCACCCCAGCATATTGGGCTGCAAACGGACATCAGCGTCAAATAAACAGTGATATTTTTAAATTTATCACATCTGTCTGGGGAATACTTGTCCACGCGGTGGGAAAAAAAGCCCCGTCGGGGGCGACGGGGAAAAACTCATTGATTATGGAATGATCTGTTCTCTGGTCAGTTCGAGAACAGGGCTACTCTACGGGGGAAAAGTGCAGGCAAGATGGAGAAAACGTGGAGATTCAGGCTAAAATCCCCGGGCATTCAGGAAAGGGAGGAACAATGAAAAAGCTACTGGCTATTTTGCCCCTGGCGCTGGCCGGCTGTACCCAGCCGCAGCCCACTGCGCCGACGAAAACCATCGGCATGCCCAACCCCGCGGCGGTATACTGTCAGCAATCCGGCGGCACCCGGGTGCCGGTGCAAACGCCGCAGGGCGTCAGCACTCAGTGCAAACTACCCAGCGGCGAAACCCTCGACGAGTGGGCGCTGTGGCGCCGGGATCATCCGGCTAAATCGTAACCGGCAGGGCCGCCAGCCAGGCGGCCAACACCCGGGCATGATTCTGCTCGGTGTTCTTCGCAGCGTACAGCAGCGTCAGCGGCTGGCGTTGCGCCAGCGCCGCCAGCCGCAGGCCCGTTTCGCGATGGGCGTCGAGCTCCTGACGATAGCGCTGGCTGAAGTGGGCGAAATCGATCGCCTCGCCGTGAAAGGCTTTGCGCAGCTCAGCGGAAGGCGTTAACTCCTTACACCACTCATCACAGGCCAGCGCCTCTTTTTTAATCCCCCGCGGCCAGAGACGGTCGACCAGCACCCGATAGCCGTCGCTGCTTTCCTGCGGGTCATACACCCGTTACACTGAATCATCATCCTGCTCCTTCTGTGCCATCCAGGCGAGCAACTGCGGGATTTGCCCGTCGGAAAATACCGTGATGCCGTGGGCGCGGAGTAGGTCGGCGGCCACGCCGGCGCCCGCTTTGCGCCGTCCGCGAAAGGAACCGTCATAGACAAACTGGCTGCCGCAGGTAGGGCTGCCGTCGGTGAGTAACGCTGCCTGACAGCCCGCTTCCCGGGCGGCGCTGAGCGCCAGCCAGGCGGCCAGCTGATAATGTTCGGTGACGTCGCGGCCGTCGCTTTCCACGATCCGCGCCCGTCCGGCAAGCACATCGCCGCCGGTACCGCCGAGGATCTCCGCCGGCAGTCGGGGCGTAGGCAGACCGGCCGCCAGCTCCGGGCAGTGGATCACCAGCCGCCCCGCCTGCTGCCAGCGGGACAGCGTCGCCGCCAGCTGTGCCTTCTCGCTACCGTTATACCGCACCTGGAATCCCATCAGGCAGGCGCTGACCAAAAGCTTATTTTTCATTCTCTCTCCCTTACGCGCTTTTTCCAGTATACCTCACCCGTCGGCCACGGCGGTGGGGTGAAAATAAGGATTGTGTTCCACAGGCGGGATCGCTATTCTGACGTGCCTTGTGCTGTCCGTCTCGTCCAGACATAAGGAACCTGCTATGAAAACTCCTTTACGCCTCGCCCTTGTCGGCGATTATCACCCCGATATTGTTGCCCATCAGGCCATTCCCCTGGCGATAGACGATGCCGCCGCCGTGCTGGAGCAGCCGGTGAAATATGACTGGCTCGCCACCCCGTCGATCGCCTCCGGCGAGGCGCTGGCGGAGTACGATGCCATCTGGGTCGTTCCCGGCAGCCCGTATCGTCACCCGGAAGGCGCGTTTACCGCGATCCGCTATGCCCGGGAAAACAGCATTCCTTTCCTCGGCACCTGCGGCGGCTTTCAGCACGCGGTGATTGAATACGCCCGCAACGTGCTCGGCTGGCAGGACGCCGGACATGCGGAAACCGACAGCGAAGGGCGGATGGTGATTGCTCCCCTCAGCTGCTCGCTGGTGGAGACCTCTGCCGTCGTCGAGCTGCGGGCGAATACGCTGATTGCCCGCGCCTATGGCCGGGAGAGCATTGAAGAGGGCTACCACTGCCGGTACGGCGTGAGCAGCGCGTTTGCGGCGGAGCTGGAGCAGGGCGATCTGCGCGTCACCGGCTGGGATGAAGAGGGTGAGATCCGCGCCGTCGAGCTGGTGACGCACCCGTTTTTTGTCGCCACCTTGTTCCAGCATGAGCGTCACGCGCTGGACGGGCGTCCCGCGCCGCTGGTGCAGGCGTTTCTCCGCGCCGCGGCACAATAATTCCACCGGCAGCGGGCGCTGCCGGTCATCTTCAGGGGTGAATTTCCCGGTCACGTCCGGCGAGCGCGCCGCAGACCGCCATCACCAGCGAAATCAGCGCCACCGCCAGCAGCGGAATATGCCAGTCGCCATTGGCATCATGGATCCTGCCCATCAGCGGCGGCCCGCAGGCGGCCAGCAGATAGCCGACGCTCTGCGCCATCCCTGACAGCGCCGCGGCCTGATGCGCCGAGCTGGCGCGCAGGCCGATAAACGTCAGGCCGAGGATCATAGTGGCTCCGGAGCCAAAGCCGAACAGCAGCGTCCAGCCGATCGCCAGCTCAGGCAACAGCCACAGCCCGGCGGCGCTGATGGCGCACATCAGGGCGACCAGCACCGCGATCCCGCGCTGGTCGCGCAGCCGATGCAGGATCAGCGGTATCGCCAGGCCGGGCGCGGCGGTCGCCAGCTGCAGCAGGCCATGCAGCGAGCCGGCCTGCGCTTCGCTATAGCCCATACTCTGCAGAATCGACGGCAGCCAGCCGATAATCACGTAATAGACCAGCGAGTTGATGCCGAGGAACAGCGTCACCTGCCAGGCCAGCGCCGACCGCCAGATCCCCCGGTTATGCATAGCGCCTGAGCCGGTCAATGGCGTCTCCGCCCGGCACCGGGACTGCGGCAGCCAGCTGAGGAGCGCCAGTAGCGGGAAGACCATCAGCAGCAGCAGCGCCCCGCGCCAGCCGAATCCGGCCATCGCCACGGGGACCACCAGCGCCGAACCAAGCGCCGCCGCGCCGCCCATCGTCAGGGAATAGGCGCCGGTCATCCGCGCGACATGCTGCGAGAAATCCCGTTTAATCAGCCCGGGCAGCAGCACGTTACCCAGCGCAATGCCGCAGCCGATCACCGCCGTGCCGATAAACAGCAGCGCAGCGGAGGGCAGGGAGCGCAGGGCAATGCCGGCGCAGATCAGCAGCATCGCCAGCAGCAGGCTGCGTTCCATGCCGAACCGGCGGGCAACCCCTGCCGCCAGCGGCGAGACAAGGCCAAAGGCCAGCAGCGGCAGGGTAGTGAGCAGCCCGGTCTGCGCGGTGGTCAGGCCATAGTCGCTACGAATCGCGTCCAGCAGCGGCGCCGCGCCGGTAAAGACCACGCGCAGGGTGGTGGCGATGAGCAGGATACCGGCAATCAGCAGCGCGGGGCGGCGGCCGGTAGAGGAGATCACAGAAGACATATCATTCTCAAGGTAACTAACGAGGGGGGTTACGATAGCGGCTTTGTCCCTCGTTTAAATCAAGCTAAAATGACAGATTATCGCTAATATCGGACAATATGATGATTGGACTGGGGCTGGATGGCTATGAACCGGACAGTGGCCACGAATCGGCCATTGCCTTTCGTATCCGGGTGGTGGAGGCGGAGCAGTATATTCCGGCGCATTCCCACCGTAAGGGGCAGCTGATCCTTGCCCTGCACGGCGCCTTGACCTGCGAGGTGGAGAACGCAATGTGGATGGTGCCGCCGCAGTATGCGGTGTGGGTTCCGGGGCAGCTGTCCCACAGTAACCGCGCTACCCCCGGCGCCCAGGTATGCTTCCTGTTCATCGAGCCGGGCGCCGCGCCGATGCCGGATCGCTGCTGTACGCTAAAGATTTCCCCGCTGGTGCGAGAGCTGATCCTTACTCTGGCGGAGCGCGGCGGAGAGTCCCTGGCCGCCCCCGCCACGGCCCGGCTGGTGCAGGTTCTGTTTGATGAGCTGCCCCGCCAGCCGCAGGAGCACCTGCAGCTGCCGGTATCAAACCACCCGAAAATTCGTCAAATGGTGACGATGATGGCTGAGGATCCGGCGCGCTGGCAGACCCTGAGCCAGTGGGCGGCGGTGTTTGCGATGAGCGAGCGGAATCTGGCCCGCCTGGTCGTGCGCGAAACGGGGCTGAGCTTTCGCCGCTGGCGCCATCAGCTGCAGCTGATCCTCGCGCTGCAGCTGCTGATCCGCGGGCAGACGGTGCAGCAGACGGCTCAGGCGCTGGGCTACGATTCCACCACCGCCTTCATCACCATGTTTAAAAAAGGGCTCGGGCAGACACCGGGCCGCTATCACGGTAGCCTGGCTACGACTTCCCAATAAACAATGAGATGATCCCGGCGGCAATCAGCGGCCCGACCGGGACGCCGCGAAACAGGGCGACGCCGAGTACTGTACCGACCAGCAGCCCGGCCACCAGATGCGGCTGGGAGCCCATCAGGGAGACGCCGCGCCCGCCGAGCCACGAAACAAACACCCCGACCGCAATCGCCAGCAGCGATTTCCAGTTCATAAAGGAGTGGATCAGCGTCGAGGGCGGCAGCGTGCCGCTGGCGATAGGCGCCATCACGCCGATGGTCAGAATAATGATCCCGACGGTCAGTCCCTGTTTCTCAACCCAGGGAAAGAAGGCGTTCAGCGGCGTGACGCGCACGATAATCAGCACGAGGATGGAGATCGCCACGGTGGTGTTATGACTGATAAAGCCGAGCGCCGCCAGACCCAGCAGGATCAACAGGGTGGTATCAAACATGTACAGAGGTCCTTGCCAAAATAAGAATGCCAAAAATATCCCGCTTACTCTACGCATCGTGGCGTGAATAAACAGGATTTTTACGCCATGCGGCGGAAATCTGGGCGGATGCCCGGTTAGCTAAGACGGCGAAAGGTCGCGATCTCTGGTCGGGCGATATGTAAATAGTCTTCGGTGTCGAGAATGATCGACCGGTCCAGGCGCCCGGCGTTAAAGGCGATTTGTGGAAAGCGTTCAAACAGCAGCGGGTCCGCCACCAGCCGCAGCGCCGGATGGAAACTGAAGGGGGGAATGGCGCCGAACACGCAGGCGGTGAGGGCCTCCACCTCCGCCGGGCTGGCCAGCGAGGCTTTGCTGCCGCCGATATGCCGGGCCAGGCTGGCGAGGTCGGCCTGCCGATCGGCGGCGAGGATCGCCAGCACATGCTGGTTGACGCCGTTTCCTTTCACTTTACAGACTAACGCTTTCGCGCCCTGGCCAAGCGCGGTGCCGCGGATTGCCGAGACGGCTTCGCACTGACCGACCGCCTCGTGCGCCATCACCCGGTAGCGGGCCCGGTGCTCGTCGAGCAGCGCGCACAGCCGTTGGTGGATATTACCTTCTACTGCTTCAAGCATAGCGTCCTCCTGACATCATAAAGCAGCCAGCTTAGCGCTGTTGCGCCGGCCTGCCAACGGTGGGCCGGGAAATTCACCATTCGCTCATTATTACTTCACAGTGCTGTGGTGCAATCCCGCAGGCGCAGATGAGTTTTGTAAATAAAAAAAGAATGATTTTCATTTTCAATCGAACTTTTTTTATTTCGCTCAGTCTCTATCGGACGACACAGAATATTAATAATTGCCGTAATGAGGTTAGGATGATGCACGATGCAACCATGCAGGGTTCCCCACGCAAGAAATTTAATAAAATAAGGGAGCTCAACAGACGGCGGAATTACTTTACTAAGAAAGTACGTAATGCCCTGCGGGTGGGGGTGGCGAAAGCGCTCTGGGATCGCCGACGCCGTCAGCCGGTAGATTTGTCGTCTGCGAAAACCGTCCTGTTGATGCGCAATGAGGGGGCGGTCGGCGATGTAGTGGTGGATTCCGCGCTGGTGAAATGCCTGCATCAGTCAGGCTATATCGTTGATTTTTTGCTGACGACCTCTAACAGCCAGGTGATGCGTTATAACCCGCGGATCCGCCATATTTATGAAGCTGACCCGGTCACGTCCGCCGATTTTTTGCGTAAATTTAATCATAACGTTCCTCGCGACGTTATTAATGAACTGGCTAATAATAAGTACGATATTATTATTGACCCTTCGCTGTTCGATATTCCCGTGCATCGCCTGCGGCTTTTCCGACAAATAAAAGCCAAATCAGTGCTCGGGTTTAATAAATGGCCATCGATTAAGCACTACTCCCACTCTTTTGATTTTGACTGCCAGCGCTGGCACGTGACGAAAACGTTCGAGCTGATCGCCGATTATCTCCAACTGGACACCCGCGGGCTGGACGCTTACGACCTGGCGGTGCCCGGGCCGATTATGCAGGAGGTGGCGCAGTATCTGGCGTCGCTAAGCGGAAAAGCGGTGGTGATTAATATTTTTGCCGGCCATGCCGACCGCAGTCTCTCGCAGACGCAGCTGGCGGAACTGCTCGACAAACTGCTGGCCCGCCATCCGGGGAGCGCGGCTATTCTGCTCGATCACCGGCGCGAGATCCGCATCCCGCTGCCGCCGGAGGTGGTGATTAACCCATTTAACACGTTACACCATGCGATGGCGCTGATCGCCCAGGCGGAGCTGATTATCTCCCCGGACACCTCGGTGGTGCACATGGCGGCGGCGTGGAACAAACCGCTGATCGCGGTCTATAAGGACGTTCTGCTTAATAACCGGCTGTGGGCCCCGGGCTATGACAACGCCAGGCAGATCATTGTTAAATGCGGGAAGGTCCATCAGCATCGCGGGCTAGTGGATAGAATTATAGCGGCGCTACCGGAGACGCTGTGAGGCGATGAGGGGAGACAGGTAGGGCTCACCTGCTGGCCGTATGCAAGAGCCAGCAGGTGAGCGAAGGTTGCATTGCCAGTCTGCAACCGCCGCTATTGTACTGTTGCCCGCGGCTCTGCCACATCCGGGAAAGCTCTTAAAGAGGTGGTCGCCGCGACTGACGGGCGGGATCACTCTTCAGTGAGCCACATATCCGCCTCTTCAAACATCTCCTGCACCGTGCGGCTGATCAGCTCTTTTTCATGCTTGCTGGCGTCGGTGTTGATCGCCGGCAGCGTCATCATCGGCTTCACCCGCACTTCCGCCTCCGGGAAAATGCGCTGCATGCGTTTGGTCAGCTCGTTAAGAATGGCCTCTCTGGCGCCCGGCAGCCCGGCAAAATTGCGCTTGTCATAAATCAGTTCCACAAACATCTTCTGTCCTCTGTATGCTGATCGCGGGCGATAGTTTTACTGTATTAATGTACAGTGTCAAGCGAATGCCGCGGCGCTGCGCATCTACCACCTCGCGCGGCGGGCGGACTGCGCGCAAAAGCAGCAAACGGTTCGCTGGCGCTGAAGAAGACCCCTATTGACATCAAGGAGTTATTTCAGTGCTGGCGATTGATAGCTGGAGCCGATATTGACCGGTAAAATTGGCAAAACTACTGTATATATATTCAGTGTGCGCCGGGAGACCGGTTAGAGATCAAGGGGTGAAAGTCCCCGACCATTGAAGGACCAGCAATCCACAAGGTCCCCGAGTCATGCGTTGCATACCGCGAGGTATGGGGCGAAGCGTTGACAGGGGTGTTGACAGGCCAGCCATTGAGCCACGAAATGTATATTAAATTACCGGGTGCCGACGTTGTACTGTTAACGGAAGGCAACATCATAGGGTGCGATACTGCGAGTGCCACATGGACCCGGCGGGGTCTGAGACCCTGGCATGTCAATACGATCTCTACGCGGGAACCGGGAGATCTCCCCTCTGACCATCTGCCAGTGTCGGAGATGGCCCGCACCGGGAAGACGAGGAGTCATAGCCGGTGATGTACGGAGAGGAGAAGTCGGACTCGCTCATAGTAGCGGCGAAGCAGGCGAACAACCCGAAAGGAGCGGAGTCAGTGGAGCGAAGGAGCGGGGCCAAGGGGAACGCGGAACAGCCACACATGCGCCGGACACAGAGCCGGGAAAGCATGTCACAGAGGCTGTCACGCGTGCGGGAAGCTGCGAAGCAGCGGAAGAAAGAACGGTTTACAGCATTGTTCCACCTGCTGACAGTCGAAGCACTGGAAGCCGCATTCCTCTCCCTGAGCAGGAAAGCGGCCGCCGGAGTGGATGGCATCAGGTGGATGGACTACGCCGGAAACATGAAGAACAACATAACAGATCTGCACCGGAGGCTACATCAGGGCAGCTACAGGGCGCAGCCCGGCAGGCGTCACTACATCCCAAAAGCGGATGGAAAACAACGCCCGCTCGGCATCGCCTCGCTGGAGGACAAGATCGTCCAGTATGCGCTGGTGAAAATCCTGAACGCAGTCTATGAAAACGACTTTATGGGGTTCTCATACGGGTTCAGACCCGGGCGAAGCCAGCACGATGCACTGGACGCACTGGCCACAGGGCTGGTACGCACTAACGTAAACTGGGTACTGGATGCCGACATCAGTCAGTTCTTCGACAGGGTGAGCCACGAATGGCTGATCAGGTTCACAGAGCATCGGATCGGCGACCGGAGGGTAATCAGGCTCATACGTAAGTGGCTCACAGCCGGGACGTCGGAGGAGGGTCAATGGCGAGCAACGGAGGAAGGCACCCCACAGGGTGCGGTCATCTCACCGCTGCTGGCAAACATATACCTCCACTACGTCTTCGATCTGTGGGCGCATCAGTGGCGACGTCGCTATGCCACAGGCAATGTGGTAATGGTCAGATACGCCGATGACATCGTCATCGGGTTCGACAAACGATACGATGCCCGGCGCTTCCGTATAGCCATGCAGCGCAGACTGAGGGAGTTCGGACTCACGGTTCACCCGGAGAAAACCCGTCTGATGGAGTTCGGCCGCTTCGCTGCCGAAAACCGTGCCATCAGGGGAAAAGGCAAACCAGAAACGTTCAACTTCCTCGGGTTCACGCACATCAGCGGGAAAGATCGCAACGGCAGGTTCATGCTGATACGAAAGACCCGCCGGGATCGGATGACGGCAACTCTGAAAGCCATCAAAGACGGTCTGCGAAGGCGCTGGCATTACTCAATCCCCGAACAGGGAAAATGGCTCAGGAGAGTGGTTCAGGGATACCTGAACTATCACTCGGTACCGGGCAACTTCCCCACCATGCAGAAGTTCAGGACACACGTAACAAACCTCTGGCGCCGGGCGCTCAGGCGCAGGAGCCAGAAGGATGATACGACCTGGACGAAAGCAAACAAACTGGCAGCCGCATGGCTACCAAGGGTTCGGGTTCTTCATCCATGGCCTGTGGAGCGGTTCACCGCCAGACACCCGAGGCAGGAGCCCGGTGCGTAAATCGCGCACGCCGGGATCTGTGCGGGGGGTATCCGGTAACGGGTATCCCTACCGCGACATTGTGTGGTGGGTTGAAAAATGAACGTTTACACGCCGGTTGAGCTACGTCAGATTGTCTCCTTTCCCTTTTTTGCCGACCTGGTGCAGTGCGGCTTTCCCAGCCCGGCTCAGGACTATGTTGAGAAGCGAATCGACCTCAACGAGCTGCTGGTGCAGCATCCCAGCGCGACCTATTTTGTCAAAGCCGCTGGCGACAGCATGATCGATGCCGGCATTGACGAAGGCGATTTGCTGGTGGTGGACAGCGCGCGTAAAGCGGAGCATGGCGATATCGTGATTGCCGCCGTCGGCGGCGAGTTTACGGTAAAGAAGCTGCAGCTTCTGCCGCGGGTGCAGCTTAACCCGATGAACCCGGCCTATTCGCCCATCGTGGTCGGCCGCGAGGAGACGCTCGATATTTTCGGCGTCGTAACCTACATCATCAAGGCGGCGGGCTGATCATGTTCGCGCATTGTGATGTGAACGCCTTCTATGCCAGCTGTCAGACCGCCTTCCGGCCAGACCTGAAGGGGCGGCCGGTGGTGGTGCTGTCGAATAACGACGGCTGCGTGATCGCCCGCTCGGCGGAGGCGAAGCCGTTTGTGAAAATGGGCGAACCCTACTTTAAGCAGAAGGCTGCGTTTCTTCGCCACGGCGTCGTGGCGTTTAGCAGTAATTATGAGCTGTATGCCGACATGTCCAGCCGGGTGATGGCCACCCTGGAAGAGCTCACCCCGCGCTGCGAAATTTACAGTATCGATGAGGCCTTTTGCGATGTCAGCGGTGTGCGTCATTGCAGAGATCTGACCGATTTTGGCCGCGAAATCCGCGCCACGGTACTGCAGCGTACCCATCTGACGCTGGGCGTTGGCATCGCCCAGACCAAAACCCTGGCGAAGCTGGCCAACCACGCGGCGAAGCAGTGGCCGCGGCAGACGGGCGGGGTAGTGGACTTGTCCTGCCCGCAGCGGCAGCGAAAGCTGATGGCGCTGCTGCCGGTGAGCGAGGTCTGGGGCATCGGGCGGCGGATCGGCAAAAAGCTTGAAGCGATGGGGATCGGCACGGTACTCCAGCTGGCGGAGAGCGATATCCGCTTTATCCGCAAGCACTTCACGGTGGTGCTCGAACGAACGGTACGGGAGCTGCGCGGCGAGCCTTGCCTGGCGCTGGAGGAGTTTGCCCCCGCTAAGCAGGAAATTATCTGCAGCCGCTCGTTCGGGGATCGGATTACGGCCTATGAGGATATGCGCCAGGCGATCTGCAGCTATGCCGCGCGGGCAGCAGAAAAGCTGCGCGGTGAGCATCAGTACTGCCGGTTCGTCTCCGCCTTTGTCAAAACCAGCCCCTTCGCGCTGAATGAACCCTATTACGGCAACAGCGCCTCGCTAAAGCTGCTGACGCCGACCCAGGACTCCCGGGATATTATCGCCGCGGCGACGAGCTGTCTGGATGCCATCTGGAAAGCGGGGCATCGCTATCAGAAGGCCGGCGTGATGCTCGGCGATTTCTACAGCCAGGGCGTCGCCCAGCTGAATCTGTTCGACGAGCTTGCTCCGCGGCACAACAGCGCCAGACTGATGCAGGTTCTCGATCAGCTGAATGCGAAAAACGGCAGGGGGGCGCTCTATTTTGCCGGCCAGGGGATCCAGCAGCAGTGGCAGATGAAGCGAGAGATGCTCTCGCCGCGCTACACCACGCGATACGGCGACCTGCTCCGCGTCAGATAACGCGCGCTATCCCTGCACCGCGGCCGGAAAAACCGCCGCCAGCCAGTCAATAAAGACGCGGAGCCGGGGCGGGACGTGCCGGTGCCGGGCATAGACAACGTGAAAAGGATAGGGGGCCGGGCGCCAGGCGCTGAGGATCTCCACCAGTTCGCCGCTCGCCAGCGCCGGTTTCAGCGAATAGGTAAAGGTCTGCACAATGCCTAAGCCCGCCTCGCCGGCGGCAATATGCGCGTTGCTCTCATTGATGCCGAGATGGGGCTCTGTCTTCAGCTCGGTGCTGACGCCGTGACGCGTAAAGCGAAACGGAAACGCTCTGCCGCTGGCCGGCGACAGATAGCTGATGAGCCGGTGGCCATGATGTAGTTCATCCGGCGAGGCGGGGGTGCCGTAGCGCTGAAGATAGCCCGGGGTGGCGCAGGTGACCAGCGTCGCCTCGCCGATTTTACGGGCGATCAGCGTCGAGTCTTCCATCGGACCGCCGCGGATGGCGCAGTCAATATTGCCGCTGATGAGGTCCGCGGGCTTATCGGCCACCTGCAAATCGATACGGATATCCGGCCAGGAGGTCATAAAGTCCGCCAGCAGCGGGATCAGCACATCGCACGCGGTCGACCCGCCGATGGCGATCCGTAGATGGCCCTTCGGCTTATTGCGGGCGGTATTGAAAGACGCGTCGATCTCTTCCAGGTCTTCCAGCAGACAGCGGGCTTTTTCATAGTACTCCCGTCCTTCCGGCGTCACGGTAATACGCCGCGTGGTGCGCTGCAGGAGGGAAACCCCAAGATGCGCTTCCAGTTGCTGAATGGTTTTGCTGAGGGTGGCGTTGGGCATATTCAGCGAGTCCGCGGCGCGGGTAAAGCTGCCGGCTTCGACAACGCGAGTGAAGGCTTTGAGAGCTGAAAACCGGTCCATTATTCGCTTTATCCTGGTTACTGGAGGTCATTATCCACCGAGGGGAAGAGTGTTTTTCAGATTAGGCCATTTTTCCGCCTCGCCGGGACGATTACAGTGCTTTCCATACCCGGCGGGGCGCGTTCGCGAGCCTGGCCTGTTTATACTCTAACCAAGGAAATGCACCATGAGCAAAAAACTTGCGGATAAAGTGGCGTTAGTCACCGGCGGCAGCGCCGGGATTGGCCTGGCGTCGGCGAAAGCACTGGCGGAGCAGGGCGCGAAGGTGTACATCACCGGCCGCCGTCAGGAGGAGCTGGATGCGGCGGTAAGATTCATCGGGCCCGCCGCCCGCGGGATCCGCGCCGACGCCGCCGTATTAAGCGACCTTGACGCGGTATTTGCGACCATTGCCGAAGAGTCCGGCCGGCTGGATGTGCTGTTCGCCAATGCCGGCGGCGGAGACATGCTGCCGCTGAGCGCCATCACCGAAGCGCACGTCGACCGGATTTTCGCCACCAACGTGCGCGGGGTGGTGTTCACCGTGCAAAAAGCGCTGCCGCTGCTCGCCGATGGCGCCTCGGTGATTTTGACCGGCTCTACGGCGGCGGTAAAAGGGACGGCTAACTTCAGCATCTATAGCGCCAGTAAGGCCGCGGTACGCAGCCTGGCGCGCTCCTGGGCGCTGGAGGTTAGCGACCGCGGGATCCGCATCAATGTGGTCAGCCCGGGGCCGGTACGTACCCCGGGTCTGGGAGGGCTGGTGGCGGAGGCGGACCGCCAGGGCTTGTTCGATGCTCTGGCGGCCGGCGTACCGCTCGGGCGGCTGGGCGAGCCGGAGGAGATTGGCCGGACGGTGGTATTTTTAGCGTCGGATGAGTCGAGCTTTATTAACGCCGCGGAGATCTATGTCGACGGCGGGCTGGCGCAAATCTAAGCGCCTGCCGTCGCCGCACCGATCTGACCGGGCAGAGGCGCTTTCAGCAGGGCGATCAGCAGCGTACTGCCCACCATGATCCCCGCCGCCAGCCACACCATTCCCGACAGGCCAGCTGAGGCGATCAACTGGCCGCCGACAAACGCCCCGGTGCCGATGGCGGCATTAAAAATGGCCACATAAATGGCTGACGCCGGCTGGGCGACCGCGCCCGCGCTGCGCAGCAGCCAGGTCTGTAAGCCTACGAACACAATCGCGATGCCGGCGCCCCACAGGGCTAACAGTAGCCCGCTAAAACAGAACGGCAGTGGCGCAAGACGGGCGGCGCCAAGGAGCGCCAGCGCGCCCCCGCTCAGCAGCAGCGCAGCGAAAATCAGCCCCTTCAGATGACGATCGATAAGCTTACCCGCGATAACGTTACCCAGCAGCCCGGAAACCCCTGACAGCAGCAGCAGGCCGGAGAGGGCGGTCGCCGGGACTCCCTGCAGATTTATCAGCAGCGATTCAATGTAGGTGAAGGCGGCAAAGTGAGCGGTAATGATGCAGGCCGTGGCGCCATACAGGCCACCGAGCAGCGGATTGCGGAAGATATCGCGATAAACACGCAGCCTGACGGGGGCTGGGGCGGCCAGCGGGGGCAGCGTCGAGCACAGCACCGCAGCGGCGGCTAGTGACAGCAAGGCCATCGACATAAACGCGAGTCGCCAGCCCGCCAGGGTGGCGATAAAGCTCGCCAGCGGCACCCCCACTACGCTTGCCGCTGACACGCCGCCAAAAATGATCGCCGTGGCCAGCCCCAGCCGGTGCGGCGGCACCAGCTGCGCGGCGACAATGCCAATTAAGGCCCAGAAGGCGCCATGCGCCAGGGCGCCAATCATGCGGGCGCTCATCAGGGCGAACATCGAATAAGACCGGGTTGCGGCGAGGCAGGAAAACGCGAGGATCAGCATCAGCCCGACCAGCAGCGCCTTGCGGGAAATACGCGCCGGCATTGCGCCGGAAAGCAGAGCCGCCAGGGCGCCTACCCAGCCATAGGCGGTGACGGCGAGGCCCACGCCGGATTCCGTCTGGTGAAAATCCGCCGCCAGGGCGCTGAGCATGCCCACCGGCGCCAGTTCGCTGGTGACGATCGAAAAGGCGCAGATCCCGAGCGCAACGACGGCAATCCAGACGCGCGCCGGCGCCGGGTGGAGGGGTAAAGCAATCTCTTTCATATCAGGCGTATCCTTAGGAAAGGAGCGTTCCGCGCGGTGCACGGACGTTCAGGTGAGGAGAGAGCAGGCGATCGGATGGCCTGGTTGTCTCCGCGAGTGGCGTGCAGTATCATCCCTGCAAAATTGATAAAAAAGAGCAGAAAACGGAGAGCCGTTTTCCATAAATGGAAAAGAGATGACAGCAGAATTTCATTGGGATGATGCGCGCATCTTCCTCGCCATCGCCCGGGCGGGAACGCTGAGCGGCGCCGCCGACAAGATGAACATGGGAATTGCCACCGTGTCCCGCCGGCTGGATCGGCTGGAGCAGGCGTTGAACGTTCCGCTCTTCAGCCGCCATCAGAGCGGCTACCGCCTGACCGACGATGGCGAAGCCCTGCTCGCGCGGGCGGAGGCGCTGGAATACGCTGGCCTGGCGTTCGGCGAAGCGGCGCAACTGCAGGGGCATGTCGCCGGGGTTGTCCGTCTGGCCACCTCGGATAACCTGGCCACGCATTTTATTCTGCCCTCCCTGAAAGGGCTCCTGGACCATTATCCCGAGCTGCGGGTGGAGGTGCTGAGCGGTGTGCAGCCGGTGAACCTGCACCGTCGGGATGCCGATCTGGCGATCCGCATGGTCAAGCCTGAGGCCGGGCATCTGACGTTAAAGCGGCTGGGGACGGTGGGGTTTGGCGTCTATGGCGCCGCCGACTGTCTGGTCGGCGCGGACGGCCTGTCGCTGAGCGAGGCGGACTTTGTGGGTTGGCCGGAAACTCACCAGCACCTGCCGGCCGCCCAATGGATCACGCGCACCCTGCGCGGCCGGCCGTGTAAAGTCGAAGCCAATACGCTCGTGGCCCAGGTTTCCGCAATATCCGCGGGCCTCGGATTGGGCGTCCTGCCGCACTTTATGGCGCGGGCCAGCGGCCTGCAGTGCCTGCAGCCGGAGATCGGCGCGGATCAGACCCTCTGGCTGGTGATGCATTCTGACCTGGCCGGATCCAGACGCGTGCGGGTTCTCGCCGACCATCTCATCGCTCTCTTTGCGGACCATCAAGATCGGCTGGCGATGCCCTGAAGGGGCGCGGCTTGGGCGTGTATCGATAAGACTGCCCGAGGCTGACGAGCCACGATTTTTTCCGCGCCAGCTAACAGTGATACTCGCCGCGCAATATTCGGCCCAATGCTGCCCCGCAGTCGGAAATACTGCAGAGTGAGAGGATATCCCCGTCCGGCAAAATAATTTTGTGTTGTTGCCAGCGCGGCATTGTTGCGCTCCCCCAGAAATGCCTGTCGATGTTAGGGTGAGACGTTTATCACCACAGGAGAATGCAAATGATTGTCAGGACCTGGCACGGCTGTGTGCCATTGCAACATGCTGAGGGGTTTGCCCGCCACCTCGAGCGGACCGGCGTGGAACACGCTCAGAGCATCGCCGGCAACCGGGGGGCGCTGGTGCGTCAGGAAAACCAGGGCGAATGGGCGCATTTCTTTCTTGCCACTTACTGGCAGGATCTCGCGGCGGTCAAAGCCTTCGCTGGCGAAGACTATCACGTCGCGGTCACCTATCCGGACGACGACGCATTCGAACTCCTCTCCGACCCCTATGTGTTTCAGCATGAAGTCGAGGCCGTGTCGCCGCTGTAGGCTGATGACCGGGCAGGTGGAAGATTGGCCAGCAGCAGGCGGTTGCTGGCTGCGCGAGAGCGACGTCTACCTTGTATGGACAGCCAGCCGCCGCTGGGTGAACGTGGCATGACGGGAACACTCAGCGCGTGAGGGCCGCGACAATGGAGGCTTCCATTTTCTCCGGCGTCGTGAACGGCGCAAAACGCGTGAGGGGTGTGCCGTCGCGACCGATGAGGAACTTGGTGAAATTCCACTTGATCCGTCCGCCGAGCACGCCGGGCAACGCTTGTTTCAGATAACGAAACAGCGGGTGTGCGGCGGGGCCGTTGACGTCCACTTTCTCAAACATCGGGAAGCTCACGCCGTAGTTAACGTGACAAGTCTGCTCGATTTCATCCGCACCGCCGGGTTCCTGCTTACCAAACTGGTTGCACGGGAAACCAAGCACTACCAGCCCCTGAGCCGCGTACTTTTTGTAGAGCGCTTCCAGGCCAGCGTATTGCGGTGTGAAGCCACAATGGCTGGCCGTATTCACCACCAGAACCACCTTGCCAGCATAGTCAGCCATGGAGAGGGGCTGGCCGCGCAGGCGGGTAGCCGTCAATTGATAAAAAGGGGTCATAGCAGGCTCCTGAGAGTAGAAACAGTTCAACGCTGACGATCGCGCGAATGTTTGAAGCAGATTAGGCAGTTATGATACACAGGGTTAGGGATTTGTACCTGGAGTGTTAAAAAAACGCCAGATGTCATAGAGAAAATCGCGAACAGGAACGGCTGAAAATGATGAAATATGTCTTATCGCTGGTGGTGGTGGCGATACTCGCAGGATGTACCAGCACGCCAAACTTGCCGCCTCGGGATACCATTGTGGCGATGAAACCCACAGAGTCCGGTATTGTCGCCAGCTCAGCGAAATACAGTTACCGCTTTGTCCGTGACGGTGTGCCTCAGGAATATCAGCGTTATAAGACCTTTTATGAACGCTTTCACCAACAGGCTTCCGGCGTGCGGGTTAACTTTGTCGTGGAACAACATGAGGTGACGGCGGAATATCTGGTGGTGATGGATCAGCGCAAACTGGATGCCGGGCAGCATAGCGAGCTGGTGAATCAGTATCATGCGGTGCAAATTGATAACGATCGCCTCGGGGTGTTGTTTAAAGCGACAGGATTTTGGACTGCATCGGACGCGTCAGATCTGGCCGCCGCCTACCAGTTAGCGCACCCCGTTGTGGTATCAATCAATGATAAGACCAAAACGATTAGCTCGCTTGGCGCCGTTGCCCTGGCCCCGTTGTTTCCGTTTTACATGATGTATGGATGTGCCACCGGGCCTTGTGTCTGAGGAAAACAGCCAGCAAGTCACTCGACTCACTGGCTGAGTATTTAATTAAGCTTCACTTTTAGATGACTGCTTATGAAACAGTTCGCGGAATACCGGGTAGATATCCTCCTGGTCGCGAATATGCTGCATGGCGAAATTATCAAAGGTCGCCTGCAGGTGTTCATACTCGCGCCACAGGGTCTGATGCGCCCGGCGGGTAATTTCGATATAGCTGTAATAACGCACCACCGGCAGAATTTTCTTCGCCAGCAGTTCGTGGCACAGCGGGGAGTCATCGGCCCAGTTGTCGCCATCCGACGCCTGGGCGGCGTAGATGTTCCACTGCGCCGGGTCATAGCGGGCCTGCACTACTTCATCCATCAGCTTCAGGGCGCTGGAGACAATGGTGCCGCCGGTTTCCTGAGAATAGAAGAATTCGTGCTCATCCACCTCTTTTGCCTGGGTATGGTGGCGGATATAGACCACGTCGACATTTTTATAAGTCCGGCTGAGGAACAGATACAGCAGGATATAAAAGCGCTTGGCCATGTCTTTGGTGGCCTGGTCCATCGAGCCTGAGACGTCCATCAGACAGAACATCACCGCCTGGCTGGAAGGCTCCGGCCGTTTTTCGTAATTTTTGTAGCGTAAATCAAAGGTGTCGATAAACGGCACCCGCTCTATTTTAGCCCGCAGTTCGGCAATCTCTTTGCGCAGGCGCTCCTCCTCCAGCAGTTGCACCGGTTCGCTGCGGCTGATGGCTTCCAGATCCTCCTCCAGGGCGCGCAGTTCACGACGCTTGCCGGCGGTCATCGCCGTACGGCGGGCCAGCGAGTTCTGCAGTGAACGTACCACGCTGATGTTGGCTGGCACCCCATTGGAGGTAAAACCCGCGCGATGGGTTTTAAACTCATTCAGCTGCCGGTGCTGGTTTTTCTTCAGGTTCGGCAGGGCCAGATCTTCAAATAACAGATCCAGGTATTCATCTTTCGAGATCTGGAAGACAAACTCATCCTTTCCTTCACCATCGGCGCTGGCTTGCCCCTGACCGCTACCGCCGCCGCCACCACCGCCTTGCGGGCGCTCAATGCGGTCGTTTTGCACAAAATGGTCGTTGCCCGGGTGGACGCGGTTGCGCAGGCCGCCGCGACCCTGATGAAACATCGGCTCGTTGATATCGTCCGTCGGGATCGAGACGGATTCTCCGCTCTCAATATCGGTCACCGAGCGCTTGTTGATGGCCTCGGAGATCGACTGTTTAATCTGCGCCTTATAACGGCGCAAAAAGCGCTGGCGGTTGACGGCGCTTTTGTTTTTCCCGTTCAGGCGTCGGTCTATGAACCAGGTCATATGCCCTCCTGTACTGCATTAGCCAACTTTACTTATCATCATTCAGCTGCAGTTGACCCGGCGGCGTGCCGCCGGGTTGGACGCATCAGGACGATTTACGAACCCGCAGGTACCACTCGCACAGCAGGCGAACCTGTTTGCGGGTGTAGCCTTTCTCCATCATGCGGTCGACAAAGTCGTCATGTTTTTTCTGCTCATCGGTTGAGGTTTTGGCATTAAACGAAATGACCGGCAACAGCTCTTCGGTATTGGAGAACATTTTCTTCTCAATAACCGTGCGCAGTTTCTCATAGCTGGTCCAGTTCGGATTACGTCCGCTGTTGTTGGCTCTGGCACGCAGCACAAAGTTGACGATTTCGTTACGGAAGTCTTTCGGGTTGCTAATCCCGGCTGGCTTCTCAATTTTCTCCAGCTCGGCATTCAACGATTCACGGTCAAACAGCTGCCCGGTGTCCGGATCGCGGTATTCCTGATCCTGGATCCAGAAGTCAGCGTAGGTGACATAGCGATCGAAAATGTTCTGTCCATACTCGGAGTAGGATTCCAGATAAGCGGTCTGGATCTCTTTGCCGATAAACTCGGCGTATTTCGGGATCAGATAGCCTTTGAGGAATTCCAGATAGCGCTCGGCCTGCTCCTGTGGGAACTGTTCGCGCTCAATCTGCTGCTCCAGCACATAGAACAGATGCACCGGGTTAGCGGCCACCTCGACGTGGTCGAAGTTAAATACCCGAGACAGGATCTTAAAGGCAAAGCGGGTGGAGAGCCCGTTCATCCCTTCATCAACCCCGGCGTAATCGCGATACTCCTGATAGGACTTCGCTTTCGGGTCGGTATCTTTCAGACTTTCGCCGTCATAGACCCGCATCTTCGAGTAGATGCTCGAGTTCTCCGGCTCTTTCAGGCGCGACAGAATCGAAAAGCGCGCCAGGGTTTCCAGGGTGCCCGGGGCGCAGGGCGCATGGGTCAGCTCACTGTTGTTGAGCAGTTTTTCATAGATGCGGATCTCTTCGGAGATACGCAGGCAATAAGGCACCTTGACGATATAGACGCGGTCGAGGAAGGCCTCATTGTTCTTGTTATTACGGAAGGTCACCCATTCCGATTCGTTGGAGTGAGCAAGGATGATCCCGTTAAACGGCAGGGCGGAGATCCCTTCGGTGCCGTTATAGTTACCTTCCTGGGTGGCGGTCAGCAGCGGATGCAGCACCTTAATCGGCGCTTTAAACATCTCGACGAACTCCATAATCCCCTGGTTGGCGCGGCACAGCGCACCGGAGTAGCCGTAGGCGTCCGGGTCGTTCTGCGCATAGTGTTCCAGCTTACGGATATCCACCTTACCGACCAGCGCTGAAATATCCTGGTTGTTTTCATCACCCGGTTCGGTTTTGGCGATGGCAACCTGCTCGAGAATCGATGGCCAGACTTTAACCACGCGGAATTTCGTGATATCGCCGCCAAACTCGTGCAGGCGCTTGGCCGCCCACGGCGACATAATGGTGCCGAGATAGCGGGTCGGGATGCCGTACTCTTTCTGGAGGATCTGCGCATCTTCCTGTGGATTGAACAGGCACAGCGGGTGATCGTTGACCGGACTGCGTTCGCCGTTGGCGCTCAGCACATAGATGGGCACGCGCTGCATCAGCGCTTTCAGCCGTTCAGCCAGCGACGATTTACCACCGCCCACCGGCCCCAGCAGATAGAGGATCTGTTTCTTCTCTTCCAGCCCCTGGGCGGCATGCTTGAGGTAGGAAACGATCTGCTCAATGGCGTCTTCCATACCGTAAAACTCTTCAAATGCCGGATAGCGTGCGATAACCCGGTTTGAAAAGAGACGGGATAGCCGCGGCTCGAGAGCCGTATCAACCATGACGGGTTCACCAATGGCCATCAACAGACGTTCTGCCGCATTGGCATAGGCACTGCGATCTTGCCGGCAGATGGTAAGAAACTCCTGCAGTGTGAACTCTTCGTCCTTGGCAGCTTCGTAGCGCTGGCGATAGTGATCGAATATATTCATGGCATGCCGTCCTTTCGTTTTTTAGCACAGGTTGAGAGCCGTTCATATGAATAGTGGGGGCCCCCGGAAGACATAAGCTGAACATCGCTCTCCTGGTATCCAGCAACCCTTATGCCAGGTTGCGGGTGGGGTAGCGTGAATGTGCCCGGCAATTACACCTTCTAAATTTAAGCGTAGATGCATTTAGAAATCTTGCATGGCGCAGAAAATCAATTTCAATGACATATCAATAACTCATCCTGAACATGACGCTTTTTGATTCGTTGGGACGTAAAGTTGTCATCGGGCTGTCACCGGATGGTAAGAGAAGGGTGGCAAAGTGAACGATTTGTGTCATATCGGGTAAAGAATTTGAGGCATGAGACCTACGACGGTACACTGCACGGGCTGATTATTTGACAACGGGAATATGGATTGTGACTAAAATCAAACTTCTGGCACTCGGCGTGCTGATAGCGACGTCCGCCAGCGCGGCGCATGCCGACGGGAAGTTCACTCTTGGGGCTGGCGTAGGGGTCGTTGAGCATCCGTATAAGCAATATGATGCGGATGTCTATCCGGTGCCGGTCATTAGTTATGAGAGCGAAAACTTCTGGTTCCACGGTCTGGGCGGGGGTTACTACCTGTGGAATGACACCAACGATAAACTGTCGATTACGGCCTACTGGTCGCCAATGTACTTCAAGCCGGGCGACAGCGACAGCGAGCAGATGCGTCGACTGGATAAACGTAAATCGACCGTGATGGCCGGTCTTTCTTATGTCCACAACACGCCCTATGGCTTCCTGCGCACGACGATTGCCGGCGATACGCTGGATAACAGCAACGGTATTAACTGGGATCTCGCCTGGCTGTACCGTTACACCAACGGTAACCTGACGCTGACGCCGGGTATTGGCGTGGAGTGGAACAGCGACAATCAGAACGAATATTACTATGGTGTCTCCCGGCACGAGTCGCGCCGCAGCGGCATGCGCAGCTATGACCCGGACAGTAGCTGGAACCCGTATCTGGAACTGTCGGCTAACTATCGCTTCCTCGGTGACTGGAGCGTTTACGGCGTGGCGCGCTACACGCGTCTGTCGGATGAAATTACCGACAGTCCGATGGTGGATAAATCCTGGAGCGGTCTGATCTCCACCGGGATCACCTACACCTTCTGATTGTGCATTCTTACAGTGCGCTTCATGCATCAAAACAGGGCCTTGCGCCCTGTTTTGCTTTATGGTGGTGCATACGGTTAAGGAGGAGAACATGGTGAAAAAACAGTACGCTTCGGCGAGCAGGCGGCAGTGCCGGCCATCGGGCTGGGCACCTGGTATATGGGCGAACATGCGGCGCAGCGTCAGCAGGAAGTGGCTGCACTGCGTGCGGGCATCGACCATGGACTGACGGTGATCGATACGGCGGAAATGTACGCCGACGGCGGGGCGGAGGAAGTGGTGGGCCAGGCGATCCGCGGTCTGCGCGACCGGGTAGTGCTGGTCTCCAAAGTCTATCCCTGGCATGCCGGCAAAGCGGCGATGCACCGCGCCTGTGAAAACAGCCTGCGCCGGCTGCAGACCGACTATCTCGATATGTATCTCCTGCACTGGCGCGGGGATATCCCGCTGCAGGAGACGGTTGAGGCGATGGAGAAGCTGGTGGCTGAGGGCAAGATCCGCCGCTGGGGCGTCTCTAATCTGGACACCGAGGATATGCAGGCGCTGTGGCGGACGGCGGATGGCGAGCACTGTGCAACCAACCAGGTGCTCTACCATCTCGCATCGCGGGGCATTGAATACGATCTCCTGCCCTGGTGCCAGCAGCACAGTCTGCCGGTGATGGCCTACTGCCCGCTGGCGCAGGCGGGGCGCTTACGCGATGGACTTTTTCAGCATAGCGATATCATTAATATGGCTAACGCGCGGGGGATTACGGTAGCGCAACTGCTGCTCGCCTGGGTGATTCGTCATCCGGGAGTGCTGGCGATCCCGAAAGCGGCCAGTATTGAGCATGTGGTGCAGAATGCCGCAGCGCTCGACGTCGTCCTCAGTGGGGAAGAACTCGCGCAGCTGGACCGCCTCTATCCGCCGCCGCAGCGAAAAACCCGGCTGGATATGGTTTAACCCATCGTTCACGGCAAAGAAAAACAAAAGCCCCGTTACCAACGGGGCTTTTGCTATTAGCGTTTTTTCACGCTGATGGTTTGCGCCAGGCGAGAGGGCGTCTCTTCGCTGGCTTTCTGCGGCTGGGTTACGCAGCAGGTTTCGACGCAAACGAAGGTTTTGTAGCCATCGTCCGGCATATCGCCCATGCTGACGGACAGCGCCGGGCCCGGGTTCCAGGCCACCACATTGTGCTGATGATGATGCACCACGTCGATAGTGCGGTTTAGCGCGTCGTCATGGATCACGCTGCAGCTGTCGGCGTTGAGATAGACGCGATCGGTGCGGTCAGGGAAGGTCTGCACGCCGTTGCTCAGAACGCCTTCTTCGGCATTGTTCACTTTATCGATATAGCGCTCGCCAAGACCGCTCACCTTCACCGCCGCGATATCGCCGACGTTGAAATAGCTGTGCAGGGCAGAGGTGGTCTCGAATTCACCGTGGGCTTCCAGCTCGATTTCACAGGTCTTGCCCAGCTTAAAGCGGGCATAGAGGGTGAACTCGTGCGGCCAGAGCTTCATGGTTTCAGCGCTGTGCTGGAGCGCAAAGGTCAACATTACGCCGCTGTCGTCTTCGTCATGACCTTCCAGGGTCCATGGCAGATTGCGGGCAAAGCCGTGCGACGGCAGACCTTGCTGCGCAGAAGGACCAAACCAGGGCCAGCAAATCGGCACGCCGCCGCGCAGGGCGACGCCCTGTTTAAACGGGGTGTTGTTGCTCAGCCACAGAACTTCTTCTTCACCGGCGGGTTTCCAGGAGAGCAGGTGCGCCCCCTGCAGCGCCACAGAGGCTTTCACCTGCGGATGGTCGATGACAATCAGCTCCAGGTCATCCAGCTGGCGACGGGAGATCACGGGAGAAATGGTTTCATTCACCGGGAGAGCAAAAATTTTATTTATCATTGTGCAATCCTATCTCTGCAGACAAAAAAAAGAGCGACCGAAGTCGCTCTTACAGATTACTTTTTCATCTCAACTTATTTGGAGATGTGGGCAATCAGATCCAGAACTTTGTTGGAGTAGCCGGTTTCGTTGTCGTACCAGGAAACCAGTTTCACGAAGTTGTCGTTCAGTGCGATACCCGCTTTAGCATCGAACACGGAAGTGCAAACTTCGCCGTTGAAGTCGGTAGAAACAACGTCGTCTTCGGTGTAACCCAGAACGCCTTTCATAGCGCCTTCAGAAGCGGCTTTGATGGCTTTCTTGATTTCTTCGTAGGACGCTGCTTTTTCCAGACGAACGGTCAGGTCAACAACAGATACGTTCGGAGTTGGAACGCGGAACGCCATACCGGTCAGTTTGCCGTTCAGTTCTGGCAGTACTTTACCTACTGCTTTAGCAGCGCCGGTAGAGGACGGGATGATGTTCTGAGCTGCGCCGCGGCCGCCGCGCCAGTCTTTGTGAGACGGGCCATCAACGGTTTTCTGAGTAGCGGTGGTAGCGTGGACGGTGGTCATCAGGCCTTCAACGATACCGAAGTTGTCGTTGATAACTTTAGCCAGCGGCGCCAGGCAGTTAGTGGTGCAGGAAGCGTTGGAAACGATGTCCTGGCCAGCGTAAGCGTCGAAGTTAGCGCCGCGAACGAACATCGGAGTGTTGTCTTTGGACGGGCCAGTCAGAACGACTTTTTTCGCGCCAGCGGTGATGTGTTTACGAGCGGTTTCGTCGGTCAGGAAGATACCGGTTGCTTCAGCAACAACGTCAACACCAACTTCGTCCCACTTCAGGTTAGCCGGGTCACGTTCAGCGGTAACACGGATTTTTTTACCGTTAACGACCAGATGACCGTCTTTCACTTCAACGGTACCGTCGAAACGACCGTGAGTGGAGTCATACTTCAGCATGTAAGCCATGTACTCTGCGTCTAACAGGTCGTTGATTGCAACGATCTCGATGTCAGAACGTTTCTGAGCAGCACGGAAAACAATGCGACCGATACGGCCAAAACCGTTGATACCTACTTTGATAGTCATATATTCCACCAGCTATTTGTTAGTGAATAAAAGGTTGCCTGTAAAATTACAAAAACCTTACGCAGCGTCAAGCGGAATCGTGTCAATCATTGCGACAAATCAATCCTGAGCAGACCTTTGCGCGATTGATTTGCCTCACTTTCCCTTTGAGCCCAATTCCATATGGGGGCTGCGCGCGGAATTTTAAAGGGCATTTAAGATAAAAACGTGATTTAAGTCACAATTATCTGGCTGCCTGTGGGCACCGGATAAGTTTAGAACAAAAGTGTACGCTTCATTGTTAATGTTTTGTTAGAATTGGAGCGAAAGTAGTCCATTGCAAAGCGAGATGTAAGCCCATGGCGAATAAACCCACCCCGGAAGAGCTGAAAAATGGCTTGAGCGAAATGCAGTTTTACGTGACGCAGCATCATGGCACCGAACCGCCTTTCACCGGACGGCTGTTGCACAACAAGAAAAATGGCGTGTACCACTGCCTGGTGTGCGATGCGCCGCTGTTTAACTCCCAGACTAAATACGACTCCGGCTGCGGCTGGCCGAGCTTCTACGAGCCGGTAAGCGCGGAGGCCATTCGCTATCTGACCGACAATTCGCACGGCATGCAGCGCATTGAGATCCGTTGCGGAAACTGTGATGCCCATCTCGGCCACGTGTTTCCGGATGGTCCGCAGCCGACCGGCGAGCGCTATTGTGTCAACTCGGCATCGCTGAGCTTCACCGATGAGCAAAATGGCGAGCAAATCAAGGGTTGAAGAAACGATTCAGCAAATTATTCCAGGCGGAGGTGAGCGGAAGATGGATATTGAGCAAATTATCGACAGTATGACGCCGGAAGTGTATCAGCGTCTGGCGACGGCGGTAGAGCTGGGAAAATGGCCGGATGGCGTCGCGCTGACGCCGGAGCAGAAGGAAAATAGCCTGCAGCTGGTGATGCTCTGGCAGGCCCGGTATAACACCGACGCCCAGCACATGACCATCGACACCAGCGGGCAGATGGTAATGAAGAGCAAACAGCAGCTGAAAGAGGATTTTGGCATCGTGCCGAAGCCGATCGCCACCGTTAAACTGCAATAAACCGCCGGCCGGCGGTGAGACGTTCCGGCGTCGGGTAACCGCGCGCCGGATGGCGTCATGTCGAATGACCGCGTCCGGCGGTCAGCCGCTTCGCTTACTTTTTGTTCATCATCGCTTTCAGATCGGCAAACGGGTTGTAGGTGGCCTCGCCGACGCTCTTTTGCGCATCTTCCCCTGCCACCACCGTGGAGCCATACTGATCGGCTTCGGTGTACTTGGAATGTTCGTGATCGTGACAGTACAGGCACAACATCTCCCAGTTGCTGCCATCTTCCGGGTTATTGGAGTGGTCGTGATCGATGTGGTGCACCGTCAGCTCGCGCAGATTGGAGTAGACAAACTCCCGTGAGCAGCGTCCGCACACCCAGGGAAAAAGCTTGAGCGCCTTTTCGCGGTAACCCACTTCCAGACGTGCGTAATTTTTGGGGATATAGGCCATGGCCCCCTGCCTCCTGTCAAACGGTTAAGCTGCGCCAACCCCTGGCGCAGCGGATAACAGGCATCATAACCTATCCCGGGCGGCGCGATATACCTGCATTGCAGGCGATGCTGCCTGCGTCACGCCTCTCGGTGCCGACGATGCGGCGGAACAGCCATGATTAGTGTTTGATCCCCAGCGATTCCGCCAGCTGACGGGCCAGCTGATTCTGGTCATCGGCGCCATATTCCCAGAACATGGCCCCGGCGAGGCCCTTCGCCTTGATATAGTCCGCCTTAATGGCTACCGAGCGCGGGTTCTCATAGGAGAGGGCGAACAGCGGCTTGCCCTCCGCGGACTGCACCGACAGCCACGGAACCTTCGCCTCATCGTCCCAGTGCTCGGTAAAACGCTTTTGCGGATCGTTGAGCAGTTTGCCCACGATATCATTGTATTTCACGTAGGTGTCTTTGCTCAGGTCATAGCCCAGCGAGGCAAACAGCGCGATCTGTTGCGGCCCAAAATAGGGCTGGGTGACCGGATTGTTTTGCGCATCCGCTTTCGTCCAGTCAATCCCCGGCTCGACCGCCCGTTTCGGTACCCGGCCATAAAAACCAATCCCGAGGTTCATCTGGCTGGGTTTAAGCCCGGCGGCCAGGTAATTGTTGACCACAAAATCGGCGCTGTATTTATCCGCTGCGGCGACCGTCGGCCAGTGGCTGGAGTCATACAGATTCGAGTTGAAGTACTGCGTGCCGTAGGCCATGTCGTAGGTCATCAGGTTGATGTAGTTCAGCACCGGGGCCACCGCTTTGACGTCCACCCAGCTTTTCGGGCTCTCGGCATTGGCGCCTACGGCGATAGTCACCAGCTTTTGCTCACCGACTGCCTCACGCAGCGATTTCAGCAGGGCAGTGAAGTTGTCGCGGTCAGCCGGCTGGCTGGCCACCAGTCCCCAGGCGCCGTTGACCGGAAACTCCCAGTCGAGGTCAATGCCGTCCAGACCATATTGCTGGATGATTTTCTGCGCGGAACGAATAAAGACGGCGCGACTTTCTGCGGTCGCCGCCGCGCCGGAGAAACCACGCGCGCCCCAGCCGCCGACCGACAGCAGGACTTTGAGGTCCGGATTCTGTTTACGCAGGGCGGGGAGCTTTTGCAGATCCGCCTGCACCTTCGGCGACAGCCAGATCTCGTGCAGATGAGCAGGATCCTTCAGGGCCGCATTGGTCTCGTCTTTTTCATCGTTATAGATAAGGCCAAACGAGTAGTTGAGATGGGTGATCTGCCGGACGTCCAGCTTATCGATATCACCGCCCGGCCCGGCGGTGACATCGCCGCCGCCGTTAAAATAGCCGACGGACATCAGCGGTTGGGCAGAGAGCGCGGAAGCGCAAAGCAAGGGCAAAGCTGCCAGCAAGGGCAAACGTTTCATAGTGGTTCCTCTTTGACATAAAAATAACCACGCCACGGAAAGGGCGTGGCGAAAAAACAGCCTTGCCAGACTAGCAGCAATAACCTGTTGAAACTGCGAGAGAGTTCAATTTATGGACGATAGCGAGGCGGCAGAAGGCATCCTTTAGTGGTCAGTCATTGTCATTCCTTCATTTTCTCATAATGAAATTTGCTGTATTTGTGATCTGAGTTGTGAAATGCAGATCTATATCTGCGTTTTAAAGATTTAATGTTGACCTTGAAGATTGTGTGGTTAAGTATGACGACCATTGAAGCAAAACCACAAATCAACAAAGGAAGACGCAATGAAAGCACTGGCAAGATTTGGTAAGGCCTTTGGCGGCTATAAGATGATTGATGTACCGGAGCCGATTTGCGGCCCGGATGACATCGTGATTGAAATCAAAGCGGCGGCTATCTGCGGCGCTGACATGAAGCATTACAATGTTGATAGCGGATCGGATCAATTTAACTCCATCCGCGGCCATGAATTTGCCGGACAAATTGTCCGCATCGGCGACAAAGTCAAGGACTGGAAAGTCGGTCAGCGGGTGGTTTCTGACAACAGTGGGCACGTGTGCGGTGTATGTCCGGCCTGCGAACAAGGTGATTTTCTGTGTTGTACAGAAAAGTTAATTTAGGACTTGATAACAACACCTGGGGGGGCGGATTTTCGAAATATTGCCTGGTGCCAGGTGAGATTCTCAAAATTCACCGCCATGCACTGTGGGAGATCCCGCAGGGCGTTGATTATGAAGAAGCCGCGGTGCTGGATCCTATCTGTAACGCTTACAAATCTATTGCTCAACAATCCAAATTTCTACCTGGCCAGGACGTCGTGGTTTTTGGTACCGGTCCATTAGGGCTCTTTTCCGTGCAAATGGCGCGCATCATGGGGGCAGTGAACATTGTCATGGTCGGACTGGAAGAGGATGTCGCGGTACGCTTCCCTATTGCCAAAGAGCTGGGGGCGACAGCGGTCGTCAACGGTTCGACCGAAGATGTGGTCACGCGTTGCCAGGAAATCTGCGGTAAAGACAACCTGGGCCTGGTTATCGAATGCTCCGGCGCTAATATTGCCCTCAAACAATCTATCGAAATGCTGCGCCCCAACGGGGAAGTGGTTCGCGTGGGCATGGGTTTCAAACCTCTCGATTTCTCCATCAACGACATTACCGCGTGGAACAAAAGCATCATTGGTCATATGGCCTACGACTCCACCTCCTGGCGTAATGCTATCCGCTTGCTGGCCAGCGGTGCGATCAAAGTCAAACCGATGATCACTCACCGTATCGGCCTGTCGCAATGGCGCGAAGGGTTTGACGCTATGGTCGATAAAACCGCGATTAAGGTCATCATGACCTACGACTTTGATGAATAAGCCCATTTATTAAAGGAAGGTTCCCGGATGGAACATATAGCAAAACCGCATTGTGGCGCGAGGCTGGATCGACTGCCAGATTGTCGCTGGCATTCGTCAATGTTTGCCATAGTCGCCTTCGGATTACTGGTCTGCTGGAGTAATGCCGTAGGCGGATTAATTCTCGCGCAGTTAAAAGAACTTGGCTGGACCGATAATTCCACCACCGCTACGTTTTCCGCCATTACGACTGCGGGAATGTTTCTCGGCGCGCTCGGTGGTGGGATCATTGGCGATAAAATCGGGCGTAAAAACGCATTTATTCTGTATGAAGCGATTCATATTATTGCCATGGTCGTTGGGGCGTTTTCACCGAATATGACCTTCCTGATCGCCTGCCGTTTTGTCATGGGGGTTGGATTAGGGGCGCTCCTGGTGACCCTGTTTGCCGGGTTCACCGAATATATGCCTGGCAGAAATCGCGGCACCTGGTCAAGCCGGGTCTCGTTTATCGGCAACTGGTCTTATCCGCTCTGTTCGCTCATCGCCATGGGATTGACGCCGTTAATTAGCGCAGAATGGAACTGGCGAGTACAGTTATTGATCCCGGCCGTACTGTCGCTAATGGCGACTATTATTGCCTGGCGTCGTTTCCCGGAGTCGCCTCGTTGGCTTGAGTCCCGCGGGCGCTACGCCGAAGCTGAAAAGGTAATGCGTGCCATTGAAGAAGGGGTTGTTCTGCAGACCGGCAAGCCGCTACCGCCTGTGGTAATTGAAGATGACGGCAAAGCCCCGCGCGCAGTTCCTTATTCGGCCTTATTAACAGGTGTGTTGCTGAAACGCGTTATTTTAGGTTCCTTTGTCCTGATCGCCATGAACGTTGTCCAGTATACCTTAATTAACTGGCTGCCGACGATATTTATGACCCAGGGCATTAATCTTAAAGACTCGATTGTCTTAAACACGATGAGTATGTTTGGCGCGCCGTTTGGGATTTTTATCGCCATGCTGGTCATGGATAAAATACCCAGAAAAACTATGGGGGTGGGGCTGTTGGTATTAATTGCCGGGCTGGGATATATCTATTCTCTGCAAACCAGCATGCTATTAATTACGTTAATTGGCTTCTTTCTGATTACGTTTGTGTATATGTACGTTTGCTACGCCTCGGCAGTCTATGTTCCGGAAATATGGCCGACAGAAGCGAAGCTTCGCGGTTCCGGTCTGGCGAATGCGGTTGGGCGTATCAGCGGTATCGCCGCTCCTTATGCGGTCGCGGTATTGCTTAACGGTTATGGCGTGACGGGGGTATTTGTTCTGCTGGGAACCGTCTCCATTATTGTCGCCATTGCCATTGCGACCATCGGAATTGAAACCAAAGGCGTCTCTGTCGAAAGTCTCGGTATTGATGCAGTTACCAGCAAATAATATTGACGGGAAATAAAATGAAAAATTCAAAAGCGATATTAAAAACCCCGGGTACGATGAAAATTATTGCCGCCGATATCCCGGTACCCAAAGAGCATGAAGTGCTGATCAAAGTTGAATACGTTGGTATTTGCGGTTCAGATGTTCACGGGTTTGAATCGGGCCCTTTTATTCCGCCGAAAGACCCAAACCAGGAAATTGGTCTCGGGCATGAATGTGCCGGTACGGTGGTGGCGGTGGGAAGTCGCGTCAGTAAATTTAAACCGGGCGACCGGGTGAACATTGAACCCGGCGTGCCGTGCGGCCACTGCCGCTACTGTCTGGAGGGGAAATACAACATCTGCCCTGATGTCGACTTTATGGCCACGCAGCCTAACTATCGCGGCGCGCTAACCCACTATCTATGCCATCCGGAAAGCTTCACTTACAAGCTACCCGATAACATGGGCACCATGGAAGGCGCGCTGGTAGAGCCTGCGGCGGTAGGGATGCATGCCGCAATGCTGGCTGACGTGAAGCCTGGCAAGAAAATCGTCATCCTGGGGGCCGGCTGTATTGGCTTAATGACCCTGCAAGCCTGTAAGTGTTTAGGGGCAACCGACATCGCCGTTGTCGATGTTCTGGAAAAGCGTCTGGCCATGGCCGGGAAGCTTGGGGCGACGACCGTCATCAACGGTGCGAAAGAGGACACCGTCGCCCGCTGTCAGCAATTCTCCGGCGATATCGGGGCAGACATTGTTTTTGAAACGGCCGGCTCGGCGATCACCGTGAAGCAGGCTCCGTATCTGGTGATGCGCGGCGGGAAAATCATGATCGTTGGTACGGTTCCCGGAGATTCGGCGATTAATTTTCTCAAAATTAACCGTGAAGTCTCAATTCAGACCGTTTTCCGCTATGCCAACCGCTATCCGGTCACCATTGAAGCCATTTCCTCCGGGCGTTTCGATGTCAAGTCGATGGTGACGCATATTTATGATTATGAAGATGTTCAGCGCGCGTTTGACGAGTCCGTTAACAACAAACGCGAAATTATCAAAGGCGTTATTAAAGTTAACCATTAATTTATTGAAAAGGGAGAAGCAACCATGCTGGCCGATATTAAATATTGGGAAAGCGATGCCCAGAATAAACATTACGCGATTGCCCACTTTAATGTTTGGAATGCGGAAATGTTAATGGGGGTCATTGATGCGGCAGAAGAGTCTAAATCGCCGGTAATTATCTCTTTCGGTACCGGTTTTGTGGGTAATACCTCGTTTGAAGATTTTTCGCATATGATGGTATCGATGGCTAAAAAAGCCTCGGTGCCGGTTATTACCCATTGGGATCACGGGCGTAGCATGGAGATTATCCACAACGCCTGGGTCCATGGTATGAATTCGCTGATGCGCGATGCCTCCGCCTTTGATTTCGAAGAAAATATTCGCCTGACTAAAGAGGCGGTGGACTTCTTCCACCCTCTGGGCATTCCGGTTGAAGCGGAGTTAGGCCACGTGGGGAATGAAACGGTTTATGAAGAAGCGTTGGCGGGCTACCACTATACTGACCCGAGCCAGGCGGCGGAGTTCGTCGAACGTACCGGCTGCGACTCTTTGGCGGTGGCAATTGGTAACCAGCATGGGGTTTATACCTCAGAACCCAAACTGAATTTTGAGGTGGTTAAACGCGTACGCGAGGCGGTATCCGTTCCGCTGGTGCTGCACGGCGCGTCCGGTATTAGCGATGCGGATATCAAAAAAGCTATTTCATTAGGCATTTCGAAAATCAATATCCATACCGAACTGTGTCAGGCGGCAATGGCGGCGGTGCAGGAGAATCAGAATCAGCCTTTCCTGCACGTTGAGCGCGAGGTCCGCAAAGCGGTTAAAGTGCGCGCTATGGAGAAAATCAAACTGTTTGGCTCTGACGGTAAAGCGGAATGACAATATGGAGAATATCGAGGTTATTTGTATCGGGGCAGCTATTGTTGATATTCCCCTTCAACCGGTGAGTAAAAATATCTTTGATGTTGACTCTTACCCATTAGAACGCATTGCCATGACCACGGGAGGGGATGCGATTAATGAAGCGACAATTATTTCTCGTCTCGGTCATCGCACGGCGTTAATTAGCCGCGTGGGCGATGACGCGCCAGGACATTTTATTGTCGATCACTGTCGGCGGGAGAATATTGATATTCAGAGCCTGAAGCAGGATGCCGATATTGATACTTCCATTAATGTGGGTTTAGTCACCGCCGATGGTGAACGTACTTTTGTCACCAATCGCAACGGCAGCCTGTGGAAACTAAATATTAACGATGTTGATTTAGACCGCTTCTCGCAGGCAAAGGTGCTGTCGCTGGCGAGTATTTTTAATAGCCCGCTGCTCGATGGTAAAGCGTTAACGGAGATTTTTACGCAGGCGAAAGCGTATCGGTTAATTATTTGCGCCGATATGATTAAGCCCCGCCTTAACGAAACGCTGGAAGATATTCGCCATGCGCTGAGCTACGTGGATTATCTGTTTCCCAACTTTGAAGAGGCGAGACTTCTCACCGGGAAAGAGACGCTGGATGAAATTGCCGACAGCTTCCTCGACTGCGGCGTGAAAACGGTAGTGATCAAGACCGGCAAGAGAGGCTGCTTTATCAAGCGTGCCGATATGAAAATGGAGGTCCCTGCGGTGTCGGGAATTACCGCCATCGACACCATCGGCGCGGGGGATAATTTTGCCTCGGGATTTATCTCCGCGCTGCTTGAAGGCAAGCCGCTGCGCGAGTGCGCGTTGTTTGCTAACGCAACGGCCGCAATATCGGTACTGAGCGTGGGTGCCACAACGGGCGTGAAAAACAGAAAGCTGGTTGAACAACTTCTCGACGAATACGAAGGGTAATAGCGGCAGATGAAAATGATTCCTTTAGGCAGTACGGATATTAAACTTTCCCGCATGGGATTAGGGACATGGGCTATTGGCGGCGGTCCGGCATGGAACGGCGATCTCGATTTGCAGGTTTGCATCGATACCATTGTCGAGGCGCATCGCTGCGGCATTAATCTGATTGATACCGCGCCGGGATACAATTTTGGCAACAGTGAAGTGATTGTCGGGCAGGCGCTGAAAAAGCTGCCGCGTAACGATATCGTTGTCGAAACCAAATGTGGCATCGTCTGGGAGCGGACGGGCAGCCTGTTTAACAAAGTTGGCGATCGTCAGCTGTACAAAAATCTCACGCCTGAGTCGATTCGCGAAGAGGTGGAAGCCAGCCTGCAAAGGCTGGGTATCGACACCATTGATATCTATATGACCCACTGGCAGTCCGTAGAGCCCTGTTTTACGCCGATTGCGGAAACTGTAGATACGCTGAACGCACTGAAAAAAGAGGGGAAAATTCGTTCTATCGGTGCGGCGAACGTCGATGCCGGGCATATCAGGGAGTATCTCAAACACGGTGAGCTGGATATCATCCAGGCCAAGTACAGCATCCTTGACCGGGCGCTGGAAGGTGAACTGCTGCCGTTATGCCGGCAGAATGGCATCATTGTGCAGGTCTATTCACCGCTTGAGCAGGGGCTGTTGACCGGGACTATCGGCCGGGATTATGTTCCCGGCGGCGCGCGGGCTAACAAAGTCTGGTTCCAGCGGGAAAATATGCTGCGGGTAATGGATATGCTCGAGGAGTGGCGGCCGCTGTGTGCAAAATACCACTGCACGATCCCCGCGCTGGCGCTGGCGTGGATTTTAAAACAGAGCGACTTAATCACCTTGCTGAGTGGCGCAACGTCACCAGAGCAAGTTCGCGAGAATACTGATGCATTAACTATCGCCTTGACTGATGAGGATTCACTATTAATGCGTGAAATGGCAGTAGCGCTGGATACGAAGTAACGGGAGAACGGCCTGGCCTCTGTTTCTGTGTAATAGAGTATTAAAATCTGTGATTCAGACAGGTTCTTTTGAAAATAAACATAGCCTGTGAGATACTACGGTCTTATTATTACGTTGCAGGAAACAGAGGTGTTATCGTGGCGGCAAAAGACAGGATTCAGGCCATCAAGCAAATGGTGGCTAATGATAAGAAAGTGGTGGTTTCTCATTTAAGCTCAATTTTTCAGGTCACGGAGGAAACTATTCGCCGCGATCTTGAAAAGCTCGAAGATGAGGGTTTTCTGACCCGTACGTATGGCGGTGCGGTATTAAACACCACCGCATTATCCGATAACATTCATTTTTATAAACGCGCAAAGTCTTTCTTTGAAGAGAAACAGACCATTGCCCGTAATGCATTACCATTTATTAAGAATAAAACCACTATGGCTGCTGATTCCAGCAGTACGGCGATGGAGTTATTAAAACTGCTGAAGGAAAGAAACGATCTCACGCTGTTAACCAACTCGGCGGAAGCTTTTCACGAACTGGCGCAGTCGGAAATTAACGTTGTTTCTACCGGCGGTGAACTGAATAAAAATACGCTGTCGCTGCAGGGAAGAATCACTAAGGAAATTATCAGTCGTTATCACGTTGATATTATGGTAATGAGCTGTAAAGGGCTGGATATGAAGAACGGAGCGCTTGACTCCAACGAAGCAGAAGCGGAAATCAAGAAAACGATGATTCGCCAGGCGACGGAAGTGGCGCTGTTGGTCGATCACTCTAAGTTCGATCGTAAAGCTTTTGTCCAGTTGGTAGATTTTAGCCATATTAATTACCTTATAACCAATAAGGCACCAGGTGCGGAATGGATAGCATTTTGTAAAGAGAATAATATTCAACTCGTTTATTAGCTTTATTGCTATTCCGATTAATATTATTTTAGTTTGCGCTTGGGTAATGCCATAAAAATTTAATGATGATGGATGGCGCGGCAAAAGTGACTCTGCCGCTGTCGCCATATTTTATATTTTAGCTGAAATTGAGGCATCCTGATGGAACAATGTGACCCTATCGGCGCAAGATTAGACCGCTTACCTTTATCGCGATTTCATTTTCGTATTTTTGGTATCATCAGTTTTAGTTTATTAATCACCGGTTTTCTCAGCTATTCTGGCAACGTGGTGCTGGCAAAGTTAGTCAGCAACGGCTGGTCAAATAATTACCTCAATGCGGCATTTACCTCAGCGCTGATGTTTGGCTATTTTATAGGTTCGCTAACCGGCGGTTTTATAGGCGATTATCTCGGGCGACGTAAGGCATTTCGCCTGAATTTGCTGATCGTCGGGATTTCGGCTTGTGTGGCAACCTTTGTGCCTAACATGTACTGGCTTATCTTTTGCCGCTGTCTGATGGGCTGCGGAATGGGGGCGTTAATAATGATAGGTTATGCTTCATTTACCGAGTTTATTCCACCCGCAGTGCGCGGAAAATGGTCCGCCCGGCTCTCTTTTGTCGGTAACTGGTCGCCCATGCTATCGGCGGCTATTGGCATAGTGGTGATTGCTTTTTTAAGCTGGCGGATAATGTTTCTGCTCGGCGGCGCGGCTATGCTGCTTGCCTGGTATCTGTCGGGAAGATATTTTATTGAGTCTCCGCGCTGGCTGGCGGGTAAAGGGCAGCGAAGCGCGGCTGAAAAGCACCTCCAGCAGGTAGAGTCGCAAATCGAGAAAGAGAAAAACATTATCTTACCGGCCTGGCAAAGCGCGGAACATAGGGCGGAGGTGGGTGTGGAAAGCGGCTCTTTCTGGTTGTTGTTTAAAGGCCACATGCTGCGGCGAACGCTGGTGGCAATTACGGTGCTCATCGCGATGAACATTTCGCTCTATACTATTACGGTGTGGATCCCGACAATTTTTGTTAATTCGGGGATCGACGTGACAAAGTCAATCTTGATGACCGCGATTATTATGATTGGCGCGCCGGTGGGTATATTTATAGCCGCGCTGATTATCGACCGTTTTCCGCGGCGATTGTTTGGCTCATCGTTGCTGATTATTATTGCGCTTCTCGGCTACTTCTATTCGATTCAAACCGCAGAGTGGGCCATCTTAAGCTATGGCCTGGTGATGATTTTTTTCCTGTACATGTACGTCTGCTTTGCCTCGGCGGTGTACGTGCCTGAGTTGTGGCCAACGCATCTCCGGTTGCGCGGTTCAGGCTTTGTCAACGCGGTAGGGCGGATTGTTGCCGTCTTTACCCCCTACGGTGTCGCGGTCCTGTTGACCCGCTCCGGGGCGATTACGGTTTTTATGGTGCTCGGGGTAATGCTGGTGCTCTGCGCGCTAATCCTGTTCTGCTTTGGCATCGAAACGCGCAAGATCTCGTTGGAGGAGATTTCAACGCTGGCCTGAGAAAAGCGCCGACAGGAAGAATGCCTGTCGGCACAGGTTACGCGTGGGTTTCCCGCCAGTCGTCGAGGGTATAGAGCGTGGCGCCCGCGGCGGCCATCTCCATAAACGCCTGGCTGCTGTCCTGCGGCTGCAGATTTACGCCGCGACAGCCGTCGGTGATGACGTTGACCGCGTAGCCCAGCGCCAGGGCATCCAGCACGGTGAACTTAACGCAGTAATCGGTGGCGAGGCCGAGAACGGTCAGCTCCACGATCCCCTGACCACGCAGCCAGCCGTCCAGTTCGGTTTTCTGCCGGTGACCGTTGTCAAAGAAAGCGCTATAGCTGTCGATGCTCCGGTTTTGCCCTTTGTGGAACACAGCGGCGATCGCCTGCTGCTTGAGCAGAGGATGCAGCGCCGCGCCTTCGCTGTGCTGCACGCAGTGATCCGGCCAGAAAGTTTGCGCCAGGCCGTCCAGCTCGCCCTCGGTGTAGGGTTCCACCTGGTGCTGGCTGGCGAAACTGCCGTGATCCGCCGGATGCCAGTCCTGGCTGGCGACGATGGGCTCGCCGCGCGCCAGGCTCCAGTCGATAAGCGCATTGGCTACGTCGACGGTACTGTCGCCTTCAGGAACCGCCAGCGCGCCGCCGGCGCAAAAGTCGTTCTGCAAATCAACCAGTAACAGCGCTCGATGTGCCATACGTCCTCCTTAAGCCTCGTCGGGGGTGAGTTCGCCACGCAGATTTTGCTGCATCGCCGCGCGAATGGCGTCAACGTCCAGCTGCTGGCTAAGCAGATAGTGTAGCTTGGTCAGCGTCGCTTCCACCGTCATATCGAAACCACTGATGACCCCCGCCTGGGCGAGGGCGTTGCCGGTGGCATAGCCGCCCATGTTCACCTTTCCGGACATGCACTGCGTCAGATTGACCACCACAATACCGCGCTGGCTGGCTTCCGCCAGCACCTGAATAAACTCGCCATTCTGTGGGGCATTGCCGACGCCATAGGAGCGGAGGATCAGCGCTTTCACCGGTTGGCGCAGAAAATTACGCACCACGTCGGCGGAGATGCCGGGGTAAATCGTCACCACGCCAATCGGCTGCGGAGTGATGGGGTGCACGATAAGATCTCCGCTGCCCTGCGGCGCCGGCGGAGTACCGAGACGGCGAATATGGATCCCGGCCTCCAGCAGCGGGGCAAGGTTTGGCGAGGCGAAAGCGTCGAAGCCGTCGGCATGGGCTTTGGTGGTGCGGTTGCCGCGGAACAGTCGATTGTTGAAGAACAGCGCCACTTCGTTAATCGGATAGTTGGCGGCGACGTACAGGGCGTTGAGCAGGTTAATCTGACCATCGGAACGCAGCTCGGCCAGCGGAATTTGTGACCCTGTCACAATGACCGGCTTGCCAAGGTTTTCCAGCATGAACGACAGCGCCGAGGCGGTAAACGCCATGGTGTCGGTTCCGTGGAGGATCACAAAGCCATCATACTCCTCATAATGGCTGCGGATATCGTCGGCGATGTGCTGCCAGTCCTCGGGGGTCATATCGGATGAATCCATCAGCGGATGGTATTCATGGATCGTGAAGTCCGGCATCTCCGGACGATGGAACTCCGGCATCAGCGCCAGCTGACGCTGCAGATGGCCGGAAACGGGTACATAGCCGTGTTCAGAGCGCTGCATACCGATGGTCCCACCGGTGTAGGCAACGTAAATCGATTTTTTTTGCATAGCATCGCTTAGGTTGGTCGTAGACAGGCGCAGTATAAAGAGACGCAGGAAAAAATACAGCGTCGGTCGCGGGCTTTGTGGCAGTGTTGGCAGGAGAGGGAAAAAGGCTGCCCCGGGAGACGGGGCAGCCGCTGCGTATTAACGGATGTTAGCGCAGGTCAGGCAGAAGGCATAGCGATTCTGCGGGTCGTTAAACGCCGCCAGCTTGTCGCTCTCCGCTTTCACCGTCTCGGCCGCCGCGGCGACCGGCGCAGGCAGCCAGGCCTGAATGGCCGCCGGCAGCGAGGCGCGTACCGAGCCGGTCAGGCTATCCAGCACCATCGAGAAGAAGGTCGGCTCTTCCTGATAGTAGTTGAGGTGCCAGGTTTTCAGCTTCGCCAGCTCGGCGGCTTTGGCCACCGCGTCGTCGAAGTCGCCGAGGCTGTCGACCAGGCCGTTGGCTTTGGCATCTTCCCCGGTCCAGACGTGGCCCTGGGCGATCTGGTCGATTTTCTCCGGCGTGCTCTTACGGGCGTTAGCCACCAGGGTGATAAAGCGCTGATAGCCATTCTCAATGCTCAACTGCATCAGCTGCTGCACTTCCGGCGGCAGCGCTTTGGTGCTGGAGACATCCGCCAGCGGCGACGTGGCGACGCCGTCGGTGTGGACGCCAATCGACCCGAGGGTATTTTCCACGGTGTTGATCACCCCAAAGATGCCAATGGAGCCGGTGAGGGTGCTTGGGTTCGCCACGATGTAATCCGCTGGGGTGGAGATCCAGTAGCCGCCGGACGCCGCCATGCCGCCCATCGAGACCACTACCGGTTTACCGGCGGCTTTGGCTGCCGCCAGCTCTTCACGAATGATTTCCGAAGCGGTTACGCTGCCGCCCGGGCTGTTTACGCGCAGAACGATGGCCTTAATTTTCGGATCGAGGCGCGCATCGCGAATTTGCGCTGCGGTGGTATCGCCGCCGACGTTGCCCGGGGTCTCTTCACCGTCCATGATGGCGCCGTTGGCGAAGATTACCGCGATGGCGGAACCCTGGTCAGACGGCGTCTTCACGTTGTAGTCGTAATAGCTGATCGCCCGGTAATTGTTATCCGCTTTGCTCCAGCCAAACTGTTTGGTCAGCGCCTTTTCCACTTCCGTGGAGGTCGCCAGCTCATCCACCAGCTTATTGTCCAGCGCATATTTCGCCGTATCGCCGCCCACCTTACGCAGGCCATCGATGATGCCCTGGGCGCCCGGGAAGAGCTGCTGGGCGGTGATCTGGCGGTTGGCGGCAATGGTGTTGAGGTAGTTCTGCCACAGTTCGCCAATCCAGCGGCTATCCGCTTCGCGGGCGGCAGGGGACATATCATCGCGGATGAATGGCTCGACGGCGGATTTATAGGTGCCGACGCGGAAGACATGGGTGGAGACCTTCAGCTTATCCAGCAGCGATTTGTAATATAGCCCGTTGGTAGCGAAGCCGTGCAGGTCTACCTCGCCCTGCGGCGAGAGCCAGATTTTGTTGGCGAAGCTCGCCAGGTAGTACTGGCCCTGGCTGTAGCTGCTGCCGACGGCATACACCGGTTTGCCGCTATCGCGGAATTCGCGCAGCGCTTTGCCGATGTACTGCATGGATGGCTGGTCGCCGCCGACGAAGTTTTTCAAATCCAGTACAATACCGGTGATATTGCGGTCATCCTTCGCCTGGCGAATGGTCTGCACGATATCGAACAGGGAATTCTCCTGCAGACGGTCCGAGCTGGCGCCAAACAGCTGGCGGCCAATCACGCCGAGCTTGCTGCTGGCGGATGGTTTATCCACCACCACGCCGGTAATATCCAGCAACAGCGCGCCGCGCGCGGCATGTTCGCTGGTGGTGCTGCTGAACTGGCTCCAGATGCCGATACACACCAGCACCAGCACCAGGAAGATCGCATTGAGGGCCAGTTTGCGAATAAAGTTGAGTATCCGCCACGTCCATTTAAAAAAGCTGGCAATCAGTCGCCAAAGGGTTCGCATGTCTTCTCCCTAACGTTATCTAAAAAGGGCAGGCCGCAGGGGCCGCCGCGTCTGGCTATCCTAAAGAGTGAGCCGTCGGTTGTCAGCAGGAATCACCGACCGCGCTGTAACAAAATCCTTGTGCATGTTAATTTTATGAAAAATGACATCACAGGAGTTATACAGATGGATGCTCTCGATCTACTGCTTAATCGCCGGAGCGCTTCCCGCCTGGCGGAACCTGCCCCGGCGGGCGAACAGCTGGAAAACATTCTGCGCGCCGGGCTGCGCGCCCCGGATCATGGCACCCTGCAGCCGTGGCGCTTCTTTATTATCGCCGATGACGGCCGCGAGCGCTTCAGCCAGTTGCTGGAAAAAGGGGCCAGAGAGGCCGGCCAGGATGAGAAGGGAATTGAGAAAGCCCGCAATGCGCCGTTCCGCGCGCCGCTGATTATTACCGTGGTCGCGCGCTGTGAAGACCACCCTAAGGTGCCGCGCTGGGAGCAGGAGATGTCCGCTGGCTGCGCGGTGATGGTGATGCAGATGGCGGCCCTGGCTCAGGGATTCAACGGTATCTGGCGCAGCGGAGCATTGACCGAGAGTCCGGTGGTGCGGGCCGGCTTCGAGTGCCGCGAACAGGATAAAATTGTCGGCTTCCTCTATCTGGGGACGCCGCAGCTAAAAGCCTCAACCACCATTGCCCTGCCGGATACCGCGCCGTTTGTGACGCGATTCTGAGTCGGTGCTTATTATGCCGGGTGGCGGCTGGCGCCTTACCCGGCCAACGCATCCGGCTCTGACTGTCTGTAGGCCCGCGCAAGCGCATGGACTGCACCCCAAAAGTTGGACACCCAACTGAGTAAGGTGCAATTTTATGGCTAAACCAAAGTATTCCCCTGAAACAAAACTGGCTGTGGTTAATCATTATTTGTCCGGTAAAGACGGAGAACAGAGTACAGCCGACCTTTTTGGTATTGAAAGAACATCTGTCCGTCGCTGGGTCAGGGCATGGCAGTTCCACGGTGCAGAAGGCCTGACTGCAAAAAATAATCATTATTCCGATGAATTTAAACTCGTGGTCGTCCGGGCGGTTATCAGTGACCGCCTGACGATGCGTGAAGCGGCTGCCCGGTTTAATCTCTCCGCAGAAATACTTGTCCGGCGCTGGCTCGACGTGTACAACGATGCCGGAGCGGAAGGTCTTTTAAACATACAATGCGGACGGCCCGGAAAAATGACAAAGCCAAAAAATATCCCACCACTAACAGATAAAGAGCTGGAAAAACTCTCCCCCGAAGAACTCAGGGCCGAACTGCGTTATCTGCGGGCAGAGAATGCCTATCTAAAAAAGTTGAAAGCCTTGGTTCAGAGCGAAAAAAATGGCAAAAAGCCCTGATAATCAGTGAACTAAGGCATGAACACGCTCTGCGGGACCTTCTGCGGGCGGCCGGTATGTCCCGTAGCACGTGGTATTACAATATGAATGCACTGAAGCAAGGGGACAGGTATGCGGGTCTTAAAGAGAACATCAGGAAGATATACCACTATCACAAAGGTCGTTATGGCTACCGCAGGATCACGCTCGCACTGAGAAAACAGGGGCTGCGGATAAACCATAAAACAGTGCAGCGGCTGATGGCAGAACTGTCACTCCGGTCTGTGATAAGGGCGAAAAAATATCGTGCCTGGAAAGGGAGAACGGGCGAGGCCGCGCCCAATATCCTGAGCCGGAACTTCGGTGCGTCAAAAGCCAACGAAAAATGGGTAACAGATGTGACAGAGTTCCCGGTACAGGGAAAAAAGCTTTACCTGTCGTCAGTTCTCGATCTGTTTAACCGGGAGGTTATCGCCTACAGCCTGTCGGAAAGGCCGGTGATGGAGATGGTGAATACGATGCTGGACGGTGCGTTCCCGAAGCTCAGACCGGGAGATGCTCCGCTGCTGCACTCGGATCAGGGCTGGCATTACAGGATGAGGAGCTATCAGGAACGTTTAAAGGCGCATGGGATGACGCAGAGTATGTCGCGTAAAGGAAACTGCCTGGATAATGCAGTGATGGAAAACTTCTTCGGGACCCTGAAATCGGAGTGTTTTTATCTGAGGGAGTTCAGGAGTGTCAGTGCGCTAAGAAAAGCCGTAGAGGACTATATCCATTACTACAACAACGAGCGGATAAGCCTGAAATTAAAAGGCCTGAGTCCGGTAGAGTACCGAACCCAGGCTCTGAGAGCCGCTTAATATGAACCATCCAACTTTATGGGGTCAGTCCAGCAGCGCCGCCGGGCAAGGACAGCGGGCACGGAGCCGATTTTGTGCCGGGTGGCGGCTGCGCCTTACCCGGCCTACGTTCGTACGACCTGTCGTTAATTTATTCACTTTTCTTGCTGAAACTGCCGGTGCTGACGGCCTCAAAATCGCTGAGACGTTCCCGGCAGGCCGGGGCAGCCCGCATGGATGCGGGCTGAGGGCCGTGTTTTGCAGGGACGCTGCCTCGGCCCGACCCGAAGCCTGCAGGGATAAGTCGAAGGGACCGCGCAGCGGCGATTTTGCTGGCCAGAGCCCGGGGGTACAGGGGGCGACGGTGACTGGCCGCCCCCTGTGCGCTCCCGGCGCCATGAGTGACATAACGCAGACGATTAACCGGGAGCGCAAACTACGCTGAAGCCACAGATAACATAAACAACCACACTGCAGTGCTTCCCCTCACCCTGGCCCTCTCCCGGAGGGAGAGGGAACCGTCCGGCTGGCCGCGCAAGCGCAGCGCCGCCGGGCGATGGCAGCAGGCTCGGAGCCGCATCTATGCCGGGTGGCGGCTCGCGCCTGACCCGGCCTACAACCCCTACCATTCGAATCAATCGCGGTTTTTGTAGCCCGGACAAGGCGCGCCAGGCGCCGCATCCGGGAATGCAACGGCGATGACGTTACTTCTGCCTTTTCGCGAATTCATCTTTGGCTTTCTGCAACTGCTGCTGGAAGGCCGGGTTGGTGTGCAGCGTAGCGACCACCGCGGAGCCGACGATGCGCGCCGCATCGACATCGCTCTGCCAGTGATAGCCGCAGATCACCCGGCTCTCGCCGAGCTCATAGCCGCGCTTCAAAATTTCGTTTTGCCGCTGCGGGTTGATCTCCGCCAGCACCAGGGCGGTGGCCCAGCCGATAGAGGTATGCCCGGACGGGTAAGAGCCGTTTTTCGCCAGCTTGTCCTGTTCGGTGGTATTGCAGGTGGAGACGCCATAGAACGCAAACGGGCGAATGCGCATGTATTTCTCTTTCGCGCTGCGGGTCGCCAGGTCGCCGGCGTCTTCAATCATATTGGTCAGCAGTTTGTGAAGCTGCGGCGCGTCTTTCTCGGTGATCGGCGAACCAAAGGCGCTGGAGAAGGCGTTGGCCACGCCGCCCGCGCTGAGGTTGGCATCCTCTGCCGCCAGCTTCCCGCGCTCGGTATTGCGCAGCAGACGTCCTTGCTCATACATCGCCTGATCGTTTAAAAATGCGATACTGCCCACCGCCGGCGGTGGTGGCAACAGCGCCAGGCTGTCGATGGCCTGGGCATTGGTCAGATAGTAGAGATCGGGCTTGGTGGTGACATCGTTCCCGGGGGGAACCAGAGCAAAGGCGTTAACGGAGAAGAAACTGGCCAGGCAAAGGGCAAGAACACGCTTTTTCATTAGAATTTCCTTACGTCATAATCATTCCAGAGAAGACAGTCCTGTGCTGTCACATTTCTGTCATCTTTAAGTAAAAGTGAAAATGGTCGGGAAAAAATTGCCGTGTCTCGCAAAAACGGCTTTTTGTCTGCTTAATGAGCAACCATACGCGATTTCAGACTGTCGTACTTACCACCCTGGCGTTTGGGCGCTAACATAGCGGGATTGCAATGACAGGAGATGTCCATGAGCGAGCAAGCCATTCGTTTAACGCAATACAGCCACGGAGCCGGTTGTGGTTGTAAAATTTCCCCGAAAGTGCTGGAAACTATCCTGCATAGCGAGCAGGCGAAGTTTGTCGACCCAAACCTGCTTGTCGGCAACGAAACCAGCGATGATGCCGCCGTTTACGATCTCGGTAATGGCACCTCGATCGTCAGCACCACCGATTTCTTTATGCCGATTGTCGATAACCCGTTCGACTTTGGCCGCATCGCCGCTACCAACGCCATCAGCGATATTTTCGCTATGGGCGGGAAACCGATTATGGCGATTGCCATCCTCGGCTGGCCGATCAACACCCTGGCGCCGGAAATCGCTCGCGAAGTGGTGGAGGGCGGGCGCTTTGCCTGCCAGCAGGCGGGGATCGCGCTGGCGGGCGGCCACTCCATTGACGCCCCGGAGCCGATCTTCGGTCTGGCGGTCACCGGCGTGGTGCCCACCGAGCGCATCAAGAAAAACAGCACCGCCCAGGCGGGTTGCAAACTGTATCTTACTAAACCGCTGGGGATCGGCGTACTGACCACTGCAGAGAAAAAATCGCTGCTCAAGCCAGAGCATCAAGGGTTAGCGACGGAGACCATGTGCCAGATGAACCTCGCCGGCGCCGCGTTTGCCACCATCGACGGGGTGAAGGCGATGACCGACGTCACCGGCTTTGGCCTGCTCGGCCACCTCAGCGAGGTGTGCCGCGGGGCCGGCGTGCAGGCGCAGCTGCGCTATGCCGATATCCCAAAACTGCCGGGGGTGGAGGACTATATCGCCGCCGGCGCGGTGCCGGGCGGCACCGGGCGCAACTTTGCCAGCTACGGCCATCTCATGGGCGAGATGCCGACGGAGTGGCGGGATCTGCTGTGCGATCCGCAGACCTCCGGCGGTCTGCTGCTGGCGGTGACCCCGGAGGCGGAGGCGGAAGTTCAGGCCGCCGCGGCGGAGTTCGGCATTAAGCTGGCCGCCATCGGCGAGCTGGTGACCGCCCGCGGCGGGCGACCCATGATCGAGATCCGTTGATTCGATGCGGTTGTTTATTGCAGAAAAACCGAGTCTCGGTCGGGCTATCGCCGATGTGTTGCCTAAACCGCACCGCAAAGGCGATGGCTATATTGAGTGCGGCAACGGGCAGGTGGTCACCTGGTGTATCGGCCACCTGCTGGAGCAGGCGCAGCCGGACATCTACGACAGCCGCTATGCCCGGTGGAATCTCAACGATCTGCCGATTGTGCCGGAGAAATGGCAGCTGCAGCCAAAGCCCTCGGTCACCAAACAGCTGAATGTCATCAAGCGCCTGCTCGGCGACGCCGAGGAGGTTATCCACGCCGGCGACCCGGACAGAGAAGGGCAGCTGCTGGTGGACGAAGTACTCGACTACCTGCAGCTGGCGCCGGAGAAGCGTCAGCAGGTGCAGCGCTGTCTGATTAACGATCTCAACCCGCAGGCGGTGGAGCGGGCGATCAACCGTCTGCGCGCCAACAGCGAGTTCGTGCCGCTCTGCGTGTCGGCGCTGGCGCGGGCCCGCGCCGACTGGCTGTACGGCATCAATATGACCCGCGCCTACACCCTGCTGGGGCGCAACGCCGGCTATCAGGGGGTGCTCTCGGTGGGGCGGGTGCAGACCCCGGTACTTGGCCTGGTGGTCCGTCGCGATGAAGAGATTGAAAATTTCGTCGCCAAAGATTTCTTCGACGTGAAGGCGCATATCGTCACGCCGCAGGAGGAGCGTTTTGTCGCCACCTGGGTGCCGAGCGAAGCCTGCGAACCTTACCAGGATGAAGAAGGGCGCCTGCTGCATCGTCCGCTGGCCGAGCATGTGGTTAAGCGCATCGAAGGCCAGCCGGCAATCGTGACCGGCTATAACGATAAGCGCGATTCCGAACCCGCGCCGCTGCCGTTCTCGCTGTCGGCGCTGCAGATTGAGGCGGCCAAACGTTTCGGCTTCAGCGCGCAGAACGTGCTGGATATCTGCCAGAAGCTGTACGAAACCCACAAAACTCATCACCTATCCGCGTTCGGACAGCCGCTATCTGCCGGAAGAGCACTTCGCTGGCCGCCATGCGGTGTTGAATGCGATTGCCGTCCATGCGGCGGACCTGCTGCCGCAGCCGGTAGTGGATCCGGAGATCCGCAACCGCTGCTGGGATGATAAAAAGGTCGACGCGCACCATGCGATTATCCCAACCGTCCGCAGCAGCCAGGTGAAGCTCACCGATAACGAAGCGAAGGTGTACACCCTGATCGCCCGCCAGTATCTGATGCAGTTCTGCCCTGACGCAGTGTTCCGCAAATGCCAGATTGATCTTGAGATCGCCAACGGCAAGTTTGTCGCCAAGGCGCGTTTTCTGGCCGAGGCGGGCTGGCGGACGCTGCTTGGCAGCAAAGAGCGCGATGAAGAGAACGACGGCACGCCGCTGCCGGTGGTGGCCAAAGGCGATGAACTGCTGTGCGAGAGGGGCGAGGTGGTGGAGCGTCAGACCCAGCCGCCGCGCCACTTTACCGACGCCACGCTGCTGTCGGCGATGACCGGGATTGCCCGCTTCGTGCAGGATAAAGATCTGAAGAAGATCCTCCGCGCCACCGACGGCCTCGGCACGGAAGCGACCCGCGCAGGGATTATCGAGCTGCTGTTCAAGCGTGGTTTCCTGAGCAAAAAGGGGCGCTATATCCACTCCTCGGAGGCCGGCAGGGCGCTCATTCATTCCCTGCCGGAGATGGCCGGGCGACCGGACATGACCGCCCACTGGGAGTCGGTGTTGACGCAGATCAGCGAGAAACAGTGCCGCTATCAGGACTTTATGCAGCCGCTGGTGGGGACGCTGTATCAACTGATCGATCAGGCGCGCAGCACGCCGGTGCGTCAGTTCCGCGGCCTGGTGGCGCCGGGCGGGGCGAAGAAGTCGTTCAGCAAAGGTAAAGGGAAGCCGAAAGGCAAAAAAGCGGCAGACGATACCGCGCCGCCGCCGCAGTAACCCGCCGGTGGTCGCGAGGATGCGTTACCCCACGGCCACCGCTTCTCCGCCAGTCAGGCCAATGGTCTACACTAAACAGCCGGGAAGAGCCTGGACGCGGGGCCCCTGAGCAGGGGATGCCCGCTGCGCTTTTCCTGATGCCGATGCCCCATTTCTCTCACAGGCGATAAGGAGGACCCGTGAAATATATTGCTATCAGCCAACCGGGCGGCCCGGAGGTATTGCAGATCCGCGAAGGGGAGATCCCCACCATCGGGGAGCATGAGGTGCTCATTGAGGTGAAGGCGGCGGGCGTCAACCGGCCGGATATTCTGCAGCGCCAGGGTCTGTATCCGATGCCTGAGGGCGTCACCCCCGTGCCCGGCCTCGAGGTGGCGGGCGTGGTTGTTAAGGTCGGCGCGCAGGTCACAGCGTTTACGCCCGGCGATCGCGTTTGCGCGCTGACCAACGGCGGCGGCTATGCCGAATACTGCGCCGTGCCGGCAGGCCAGACGTTGCCGATCCCGGCGGGCCTCAGCTTTAGCGAAGCGGCCGCCATTCCGGAAACCTTCTTCACCGTCTGGGCGAACGTCTTCCAGCTGGGTAAGCTGCAGCCTGGCGAAAGCATTCTGGTCCACGGCGGCGCCAGCGGGATTGGCACCACCGCGGTCCTGCTGTGCCACGCGCTGGGGATGACCGTCTATGCCACCGTCGGCCAGGACGAAAAAATTGCTGCGCTACGTCCCTATGCTACGGCGATTAACTACAAAACCGATGATTTTGCCGAGAAAATCGGCCAGCTGACCAACGATGAAGGGGTGGACGTCATTCTGGATATTGTTGGCGGCCCTTACTTTAACCGCAACCTTGGGCTACTGAAAAAGGATGGACGACTGGTCATCATCGGCTTTATGGGCGGGCGAATCGCTCATGAGGTTGATATTCAGACTCTGATGCTCAAGCGAGCCACCGTCACCGGCTCGACCATGCGCGGCCGGACGGCGGCGGAGAAACAACAGATTGCCGAGGCGCTGCGCCGCCACGTCTGGCCGCTGCTAGAGGCAGGGAAATGCAAGCCGCTGATCTACGCCAGCTACCCGATGGCGGAGATTGCCGAGGCCCATGCCTGTCTGGACAGTGGTCAGCATCTGGGGAAAGTTGTGATCACGATGACGTCGTGAGACGCATCCCGGCGGGCTGCCGCCGGGATGGAGTTAGGGGAGGTTAAATCACGCCCTGGGCCAGCATAGCATCCGCAACCTTCACGAAACCGGCGATATTCGCGCCGCGCACGTAGTTGGTCTGCTTCGCTTCGCCGCCGTACTGCACGCAAGCGTGGTGGATATCCAGCATGATGTGATGCAGGCGGGCATCCACTTTTTCCGCTTTCCAGCCCATGCGCGCGGCGTTCTGCGCCATCTCCAGACCGGAAGTCGCCACGCCGCCGGCGTTGGCCGCTTTGCCCGGGGCAAACAGCACGCCAGCTTCCAGGAACAGGTCGGTTGCGGCGATGGTGGTCGGCATGTTGGCGCCTTCCGCCACGGCCTTGACGCCATTGGCAATCAGCTGGCGGGCGGCATCGACGTCCAGTTCGTTCTGGGTCGCGCAAGGCAGGGCAATATCCACCGGCACTGACCACGGCTGCTGGCCTTCAAGATAGGTGAGGCCAAATTCGCGGGCGTAATCGGCCACGCGGCCGTGGGCACGCTCTTTAATGTCGATCAGGCGGGTCAGTTTTTCTTTGGTGAAGCCCGCTTCGTCAACGACGGTGCCGTTGGAGTCGGAGGCCGTCACCACCCGCGCGCCAAGCTCCATCGCTTTCTCAATGGCGTATTGCGCGACGTTGCCGGAGCCGGAGACCGCCACGCGAGCGCCTTCGAAGCCGAGGCCGTGACGTTTGAGCATCGCTTCGGTGAAGTAGATCAGGCCGTAACCAGTGGCTTCCGGACGGATCAAGCTGCCGCCAAAGGAGAGTCCTTTACCGGTGAAGACGCAGGCGCTGTTGTTGGAGAGCTTGCGCATCATTCCTGCCATAAAGCCGACTTCGCGACCGCCGACGCCGATATCGCCCGCCGGTACGTCGGTATCCGGGCCAAGGTGGCGATAGAGTTCGGTCATCAGCGCCTGGCAGAAACGCATCACTTCGCCATCGCTCTTGCCTTTAGGATCGAAATCGCTGCCGCCTTTCCCGCCGCCCATCGGCAGAGTGGTCAGGGCGTTTTTGAAGGTCTGCTCGAAGCCAAGGAATTTGAGAATCGACAGGTTAACCGACGGGTGAAAACGCATCCCGCCTTTATACGGGCCGATGGCCGAGTTGAACTGCACGCGCCACGCGCGGTTGACCTGGACCTGATTGCGGTCGTCCACCCACACCACGCGGAACTGGATCACGCGCTCCGGTTCCACCAGACGTTCCAGCAAAGCAAGCTGACGATAGCGCGGATTTTCCTCAAGGAAAGGCCACAGGGTGGTCATCACCTCCCGGACGGCTTGAGCAAATTCGGTTTGATGAGGATCGCGCTGTTGAACGCGGGTGAGAAAGCCTTCCAGAGTGCACGTCTGATCCATAGATATCAGTTCCCCTTATGGTTGTGGTTGCATGTATTTATTATGATTCGGTCCTTGAAAAAACCGATTTTCCGACTATAACACCGCTAATCCTTAGGCAAGCAAGGAAAAATTGAGCCGACAACAAAATTTATAATTGCCCGCTCGTCATAACTAAAAGCGATGACGAGGCGGCGGGCGGATCAGCGGACGGAAAGGGTGGGGCGCTGGGCGATAAAGGCGTGCAGCAGAGGAATATCGGCCGGGGCGAGATCGAGGGCCAGCGCTTCTGTGGGAAGGCACCAGCGCAGCTGAGTGTGATAGTGGGCCAGCGGCGTGCCCTGAAAGTGCGGCACCCACCAGGCGTGAAGATGGATCCGGCGGCCGGAGACCTCCCGCTGATGGCTAGCGATATAGCAAGCCGGGCGGGCGATGATGCCCATCTCCTCCTGCAGTTCGCGGACCAGCGCCTGCGGCTGGCTTTCACCCGGCTCCACTTTGCCGCCGGCGAACTCCCACATCCCCGGCTGGTCGGCGTGGGGCGGACGCTGCGCCAGCAGAATCTGGCCATCCTGTTCAATAATGGCGGCGACAACATCAATCATTTTTAGCATAAGCATCAAGGTTAATAAGACGAATATGGCCTATTATCACCGCCATAGACCGTAACTGACAACCGCCAACCCTGCTGGAGACCTTCGTGCTTGATAGCCACCTGCATCCGCGCCTTAAACCCCTGCTAAACGCTGTCGCCGGCGCCCTTGACCGCCCCGGCATCTCACCGGACGGGCTGACGCTGGTCGGTTTTGCCATCGGCGTGCTGGCTCTGCCCTTTCTGGCGCTGGGGTGGTATGGCGCGGCGCTGGCGGCCATTCTCCTTAACCGCCTGCTGGATGGCCTGGACGGCGCTCTGGCGCGGCGGCGCGGGCTCACGGATGCGGGCGGCTTTCTCGATATTGCGCTGGATTTTCTCTTTTACGCCCTGGTGCCGTTCGGCTTTATTCTGGCGGATCCGCTGAACAATGCCCTGGCGGGCGGCTGGCTGCTGTTTGCCTTTATCGGCACCGGCAGCAGCTTTCTCGCTTTTGCCGCCCTGGCGGCCAGGCACCAGATCGCCAATCCCGGCTACGCCCATAAATCGCTGTACTATCTCGGGGGACTGACGGAGGGGACGGAGACCATCCTGTTGTTTGTCCTCGGCTGCCTGTTTCCGGCGCATTTCGCCTGGCTGGCGTGGCTGTTTGGCGCGCTGTGCTGGCTGACGACGGCGACGCGCATCTGCAGTGGCTACCAGACCTTAAAGCGGGTAACGACCACAGCGTAAACGGGGTATCGCGCGTCGCCGACAAAGGGCGACGCGCTGAGGCGGGGCGAGTTACTGACTGCTTTCCGGGCCGCGCTCTCCGCGGGCCACCGGATTGTGCGGGTTGCTGCTCCATTCGTACCAGCCGCCGTCGTACACCGCGACGTGCGGCCAGCCCATGGCGCGGGCATACATAAAGGTTTCCGAGGCCCGCCAGCCGGTCCCGCAATAGAATGCCACTTGCTGGCTCGGCAGAATGTTCCACTGGCGCCACAGGGCAGCGATATCGTCGGCGCTGCGCATGGTGCCGTCCGGGTTATGGAAATCCTCCATGTGCGTGGAGTCGCTCCCGGCGTGGCCCCAGCGGGCGCCAGCGATGTCGCCCTTCGGATTGATATAGCTGTAGCCGCTGGTGGTGCCGATAAACTCCGGCCACGAGCGGACGCTGACCAGCGAGGCGTCCTGACGATGCAGCAGCCCGCGGGCTTGTTCGGTATCCAGCATCAGCTGCGGCTGGCCGGGGATCGGCGCGCCGAAATCAGGCGCCGGCTGCTGCGCCGGTGGCATACCGCGCTCTACCGGCAGCCCGGCGTCGGACCAGGTCTGCCAGCCGCCGTCAAGCAGGCGCACGTCTTTGACCCCGGCGTACAGCATGATCTGCGCCACCCGCGCTGCGGCGTAGACGTCGCGACCATAGAGGATCACCGTGGTGTCATGCCGGATGCCGTGCTTCGCCAGCATCGCCTTCAGCTGCGCGTCGGACACTTTATTCCACAGCGGTTCGCTCTCCACCTCATTGGTATCGATATAGCCCGCGCCAGGGATATGGCTCAGCAGATAGAGCTTCGGCGCTCCCCAGGCGGCTTCAAACACTTTCCAGTCGCCTGCCGGGGCGGCGGCGACCGCTTTCCCTTGCTGTAGGTCGTGCAGCCACTGGGGGTAGACCAGCTGTTCAAAGTGCGGCAGCTTTTGCAGACGGTCGGTCTGGCTCAGCGCATCGCTCAGGGTGCTGAGCCGGGTGAAACCCGTTTGTTTCAGCCGCGCCGCGACGCTGACGTTATCCTCCGGGCTGCCGTACAGCGCGATGGGGGTATCGGACTGGAGCTGGTGCTGCTTAGCCCAGGCGCGCAGCTGATCGTCGCTCATGGCGCCGAGCCAGCGGGCGGAAAGATTGAGGGCCTGCGGCTCATGGCCTTCCGGGCCGTTGGCGCGCTGCGGCCAGCCGTTGTAATAAGCGCTCAGCCGGGTGTCGATGGCCACGCCGTGCTGCTGTTGCAGGTGGGAGAGAGTGAGCGCTGGCATGGTTTCAGCGGCGCAGGTAGTGGAAGCAGCAAGCCCCATGAGCAGGGCGAGTGCGGTCAATTGAGAAACACGTTTCATCGAAATGCCCGACGGTAAAAAGTGGAGGGCGTATTCTCCACTCGCCAGGCGCCGATTTCTTTGCGGTAACGCAGGTTTGCACGCTATTGTCCTTCATTGCCAGCGCTCCATCGCCAGGCAGCGCCCCGTCGGCGGGCAGTCCTCGCGATCGTGGGTCACCAGGATCGCCGGAATGGCCTGGCGGGCCAGTTCTTCAAAGACCCAGCGGCGGAACCCGGCGCGCAGGCTGGCATCCAGGCGGCTGAAGGGCTCATCAAGCAGCAATGCCTCGGGGCGCGCCAGCAGGGCGCGCAGCAGGCTCACCCGCGCCCGCTGCCCGCCGGAGAGCGTGGCCGGATCGCGCGGGGCGAAGCCCGCCAGCCCGGCGCGGCTAAGCGCTTCCTCCACCGCGGTTTTTCGCGCCTCGCCGCGCACGTTCTCCGGCAGCGCCAGCTGTAAATTTTGCCCGACGCTGAAATGGTCGAACAGTAACGGGTCCTGAAACAGAATGCCGATGCGCCGATGCTCTGTCGGCAGCGTATCGCAACGCCGTTCGTTGAGCCACAGCTCGCCTCGGGCGCGAAAATCGCCGGACAGGGCGCCAATCATCCAGGCAAACAGCGTTGATTTCCCGCTACCGGAGGGGCCCATCAGCGTCAGCACCTCCCCCGGGGCTACCGAAAAGGCGACCTCCTGCAGCAGCGGCTGGCGTCTCACGCTCAGGGTCAGATGGTTTACGGTTAGCACTAGCGAAGTCCTCGTCGATAGCGGCCTGCCAGCCAGGCCAGCAGAGCGGTCAGGGTAAAGCATACCGCCGGCAGCAGTAATTGCCACAGCGCCTGAGCGGCGAGCGTCTGCGCCTCGCCGCCGCTGCTGAGCGCCACCGCCTGGCTGGTGAGCGTCGGAATTCGGCCAGCCCCCAGCCATAGCGTTGGCAGATACTGCGCGATGCTCACTGAGAAGCCCACCGCCAGGGCGGTCAGCAGTGGGCGAGTTAGCGAAGGCAGGGTCAGCAACCAGAAAATACGCGTGGATCCCCAGCCGAGCGTGCGGGCGACAACCGTCAGCCGCGGATCGCGCTGGCGCCAGGCCGGGCGCAAAATAAACAGCATCCAGGGCACCACCCACAGCAGATGGCCCCACAGGACGGTCCACCAGTCACCGTCAAGCCAGGCATACAGCGCCAACCGGTACTGGCCGTCGGCCAGCGGCAGGGCCGGCAGGACCAGCGGTAGCCAGACCCAGCCATCGCCTCGCGCCGGGCCGCAGGCCAGCCACAGCAGGCAGACAGCCGCGCCGAGGGCGCAGGCCGCCAGCGCCAGCCCAAGGCTGTTGCCCAGAGCATCCATCTGCGGCGGCGCCAGCCCCGCCAGCAATAGCGCGCCCAGCAGACCGCTCAGCGGCAGCAGCGCCGCCAGCAGGCGGCCGGGCAGGGCATGAGGATGCGGGTGACGAACACCGCGCAGATCGGGCTGGTACTGGCGCTGTAGCCGCCATCCGCCCCAGGCGACCAGCGCCAGCCCGCCGAGGATCGCCATCAGCAGCAGGCTGGCCAGCGCCCCTTTGGCCTGCTGCAGCTCATCGCCCTGGCTTAACCATTGCCACGCCAGCACGGCGAGGGTGGGCGGATTGCCGGGCCCCAGCACCAGGGCGACGTCTACCGCCGACAGGCTCCAGGCGGTGGTGGCCAGCAGCACCATGCCGAGGGCGGGCAGCAGGGCGGGCAGCACCAGCCAACGCAGGCACTGCCAGCGGCCGTAGCCGAGGCTCTTCAGGGCGGTCGCCTGGTCGGCGAGGCGTTTCTCTCCCAGCAGGCCATAGATCACCCACAGCACAAAGGCGCTCTCTTTCAGGGCCATCGTCAGGCCAAGCCCGATGCCGTACCGGTCAACCGGCGGCGTCAGAAACGGCAGCCGCTGCCAGAGCCAACCCCCTTCGGCGAACAGCAGCAGCGCCGCCGTCGCCAGGGCGAGATGGGGCACCGCCAGCAGCAGCGGCAGACGGGAAGCCAGCCGCCGCCAGCGGGCCGAAGGCCAGAGGGCGGCGACGATGGTCAGGGCGATCAGCAGCGCGCCGCCGACGGATAACAGCGTGGAGACGAGGGTGGCGGCCAGCGCCTGGCTCAGCTGCGGGTCGGCGAACAGCGCCCGCCAGTTGGCCGGGGAGCGCGCAGCGCCCACCAGTTCCCCGGCGGCGGGGAGCAGCGGCAGATAGATCGCCGCCATCGCCCCCCAGGCCAGCAGGATCAGTGGGTACCGTAGCGGCGCAGCCATTCCTGCTCCAGCGCGTCAACCCATGCCGCGTGAGGCTCGGCAAGCACCGGCGGCAGATCCTGCGGCAGGGCTGCCGCCAGCGCCTGGCGCTGGCCGTCAGGCAGACGCTGCGGATCCAGTACGCTCGGATCGCCCCAGACGGCGGCATCGGCCTTGCGCAATTGCGCCTCAGGGGAGAGCAGGAAATTGGCCACTACTTTGGCGCCAGCGACAGCGCGGGCGTTAGCCGGGATGGTAACGAAATGGACGTTGCCGAGGGTCCCCGCGGTAAAGCCGAAGCTGTAGCTGTCCGTCGGTAATTCGCCGCTGGCGGCTTTCTGCCGGGCGTGCAGGGGGTTAAACGTCAGCGACAGGCGGAGGGTGCCCTGGTTGAGCATGGCGTCCATCCGCGCCGGCGACGCCGGGAAATCCTTGCCCGCCCGCCACAGGGCCGGGTGCAGCGCATCGAGATAGCGCCACAGCGGGGCGGTGACCGCCGCGAAGGTCGTTGGCTGCGGCGGCTGGCGCAGGGCGGCTGGCTGGTCGGTGAGCGCGATCAGCAGTTGCTCCAGCAGGGCGGTACCGGTGAAGTCCGGCGGCCGCGGGTAGGTTACGCTGCCCGGATGGGCTCTGGCGAAGGCCAGCAGCGCCTGCGGGCTGGTGGGCGGCTGCGGCGTTTGCCCGCGGCGGGCGATAAACGTCAGCTGGGCGCTGCCCCACGGCGACTCCGCGCCCTCGGTGGCGACTGAAAAATCTTCCCGTACCGGCTTTTGCAGATCGACATAGCGCCAGTTGGGCAGCGATTCGGCCCAGCCGGTGAGCAGCAGGTTGGCCTGTTTAAGCGTGCGAAAGTTTTCGCCGTTGATCCACAGCAGATCCACTGACCCGCCCTGGCGACGACCGGCCTGCGCCTCGGTCTGGATGCGTTTCACTGCGTCGGCGGCGTCGGCGACAGGCACAATACGCAGGTCGATTGCGTAATAGCGTTTGACCTCTTCGCTGACCCACGCCAGATAGCGATTGACGGCCGGGTCGCCGCCCCAGGCGTTAAACCAGACGGTCTGTCCGTGGGCTTCCGTCTGAATCTGCCGCCAGCTGTCGTCGGCATTAACCGCCAGCGGCCAGAGCAGCAGCAGGCACAGACAGAGGCTGTAATCACGCAAACGGCGCATCGTTACTCCTTATTCTGCGAGGAAGAGGTGGGTATCTGGCACAACCCCTGAGCCGGGATCGCCATCGCGGCATTGAACCGCGCTGATAAATTTTGCAGGCCGATCAGGGCGGTCAGCTCGGTGAGCGCCCGGGCGTCAAAATGCGCGGCCATCGCGCTACGCAGGGCATCATCCAACGCCGGCGGCGTCTGGGTGGCGGCTTCGGCATAGGCCAGCGCCAGGCGCTCTTTTTCGCTGAACAGCGTACTGCTGCGCCAGTCGGCGACCGCCAGCAGCTTGTCCTGGCTACCGCTCCGCGCCGCGAGGATCATGCTGGTGATATCGATACAGAATTCGCAGTGGCACAGCTGGGCGATGCGGGCGCTGACCAGCGAGCGCAGCACAGGATCCAGCGGCGAGCGGCGGCGTTCAATATAGCCCACGAACAGCGAAACCAGGTAAAACAGCCACGGGATCCGACCCCACCAGCGAATGGGGCTCAGCACCTGGCCGTAATGCCGGCGGTGCAGCCACACCTGCGGACGAAGGATCAGGGGGACAGAATCCAGCGGGGGTAAGCTCATGGCGACGATCTCTTATGACGTTCACGGTAAATATTTTTGGCGATAGAGATGACCACCGCCAGGGCAAAAAGCAGCGAAAGCCCGGTGGCCAGCCAGAAGGTGCCCCCGGTGAGCAGACTCCCGGCCCAGGAATAAACGATAGTCGCCGGGAGCTGGCCCACGCCGGTGGCCAGCATAAAGGGCCAGAAGCGCAGCGAGGTTAGTCCGGCGGCATAGCTGACCGGGTCAAACGGGACAAACGGCAGCAGGCGGCAGACCAGGATCGTCTGCGGGCCAAAGCGGGTGAAATAGCCGTCGGCACTGCGCAGCACCGCGCGGCCGGTGAGTTTCTCCACCACTTCGCGCCCCAGCGCTCTGGCGATGCAGAAGCAGAGCCCGGCCCCGACCATAGCGCTGAACCACGACAGCGCCCCGCCCCAGAAGGCGCCGAACAGGGCGGCGTTCGCCAGGGTAATCAGGAAAGCCGGCAGCGGAGCGACGATCGCCTGGAGGATCATCAGCGCAAATGAGACCAGCGCGGCCTGCGGCCCCCAGGCGGCGATAAACCCTCTGACCTGCTGCGGATCCAGGGAGGCTAACGCCGTCAGACTCTGCTGCAGAAAGGTACGCCCGCCAGGGAACCACAGCCAGGCGGCCAGAGCGGCGGCGACCACGACGGCAAGGGCCAGCCGGGCGCGGCGCAGGTGACGGCGATCAGGTTGGGTCATGGCGCACCTCCTCACTGCACGCCGCCACGCGACGGGCGCGGGCAAACCGTTTGCCTATCTGCACCAGGGCAAACAGCAGCCCGCCGGCGAGGCTCAGTTTTAGCGCGAAGGCGAGGGTCACCCCCTCGCGGGCCAGTTCGCTGGCCATCACCGAATAGATGACCAGACCCGGCAGGGTGGTCACGGCCGAGATCAGGGTAAAGGGCCAGAAGCGGATCGCCGTCAGGCCGTAGGCGTAATTCTGAATATTGTAGGGAAAGAGCGGCACCAGGCGGGTGAGGATCAGGAAATCGCAGCCACTGCGGGCGATACCGCGCTCAATCGCCTGAAAGACGGTGGTATGGCCCACATAGCGCTGCAGCAGATCGCGCCCAAGCCAGCGGGCGATTAAAACGACAGCGAAGAGGCGAGGGTGGCGGCGGCAAACGAGAGCAGGGAGCCTGTTAGCGGGCCGAAGAGCATCCCGCCGGCGATCACCAGCAGGCTGCCGGGGATCAGACACAGGGTGGCAATGATAAACAGCGCAGCATAGACCAGATATCCCCAGGCGCCCTGATGGCGGAGGGTGTCCTGAAGCAGATGCAGATGAGTCAGCAGATCGTGGAGACCGACGCGGTGGCTGATAACGGCCAGCGTGGCCACCAGCGCGAGAAGTCCCAGCCCTTTACCAATGGCCGGATGACGGCTTCTTTTGCATGAGAGGTGCTCCTGTACAGTCTGGACGCAGTGGACATCAAAAAGTGCGCGCGACAGTATCCTGTTCCGACGACCGTCACAATGGTTTACCGTCGCTTTGTTGATTTTGCTCAGGAAATTCTGCCCCCCGCACAGCGGGAGGCGAGAGAAGGGCGTGAATTATGGCCGGAAGGTGGCCCACACCGGCGCGTGGTCGGACGGTTTTTCCATCCCGCGGATCTCGTAATCGATCCCGGTTTCCACGCAGCGCTGCGCCAGAGGCTGGCTGGCCAGCAGCAGATCGATGCGCAGCCCACGGTTATCGTCGAAGCCTTTGGAGCGGTAATCAAACCACGAGAAATGCTCATGATTGTCGGGGTTAGCCTGACGCCAGGTATCCACCAGGCCCCAGCCCAGCAGGCGGTCCATCCATTCCCGTTCTTCCGGCAGGAAGGAACATTTGCCGGTGCGCAGCCAGCGTTTGCGGTTCTCTTCACCGATACCGATGTCCAGATCGGTAGGACTGATGTTCATATCGCCCATGATCAGCACCGGATTCTCTTTGTTGAGCTCGGTCTCCAGATAGTTCTGCAGATTCTGATAGAACGCCGCTTTGGCCGGGAATTTGGTTTCATGATCGCGGCTTTCACCCTGAGGGAAATAGCCGTTAATCACTGTGACGTTGCCGAAGGGCGACGGGATCTCCGCCATAATGATGCGGCGCTGAGCCTCTTCGCCATCGTCCGGGAAACCGCGGCGGACGGCAATCGGCGTCTCTTTGGTCAGCAGCGCGACGCCATAATGGCCTTTCTGCCCGTGATAAAAGACGTTATAGCCGAGCCTGGCAACCTCTTCGAGAGGGAACATGTCGTCGTGAACTTTGGTTTCCTGCAGGCCAATCACGTCCGGCTGGTGTTTTTCGACGATGGCGGCCAGTTGGTGTGGGCGGGCACGCAGGCCGTTGATATTAAAAGAGACGAATTTCATAGTCGCTGCCACTGTGCAAGGTGAATAGTGCAGGGATGGTAGCAGAAATTCGCCAGGCTGGCTGCCACCGGATGCGTCATTCTGCCAATCGCTGCGCATGAGCGTGCCGTGGGTGCCCCTTTTGCGGGCATGCCGCGCCAAAAAAGGGCAAATAGATACGATAAATTTCGCAGAGGATCACAATTACAGAATTATATCTTACCGTTGCATAATTTATCTTCTTTAATCACTGTTTATCCCCCTTTGTCGGATACTTATTCACTAAATATGCATTTTATGTGAATGGCGTTCAGCTGTAACTCATTGATTCTGCGTTATCTCATCCGATTTATGCATTTTTATCGCTGGCTGGCACGAACCGTGCAATCTACATTTACAGCGTAATAACTCATATTTATTAACATTATTGCTACTTTTAATTTACCGGAAGAGGTCGATATGTCTCAGTCAATTACGCGTAACCACTTTGATGAATGGATGATGCCGGTCTACGCGCCAGCGGCGTTTATTCCGGTGCGGGGCGCCGGGTCACGGCTGTGGGATCAGCAGGGCAAAGAGTATATCGATTTTGCCGGCGGCATCGCCGTGAACGCGCTGGGGCATGCCCATCCGCGTCTGGTGCAAGCCCTGACCGACCAGGCCGGCAAGTTCTGGCATACCGGCAACGGCTACACCAATGAGCCGATCCTGCGTCTGGCCAAAATGCTTATCGATGCTACCTTCGCCGACCGGGTCTTCTTCTGTAACTCCGGCGCCGAGGCCAATGAGGCAGCGCTCAAGCTGGCGCGTAAATATGCCCACGATCGCTTTGGCAGCGAGAAAAGTGGCATCGTCGCCTTTCAGAACGCTTTCCACGGGCGGACGCTGTTCACCGTCTCGGCGGGCGGTCAGCCGGCCTATTCCCGGGATTTCGCCCCGCTGCCGCCGCAGATCCAGCATGCCGTATTTAACGATCTCGAGTCGGCAAAGGCCTTAATCAATGACCAGACCTGCGCGGTGATCGTCGAGCCGGTGCAGGGCGAAGGGGGCGTGGTGCCGGCCAGCGTCGAGTTTTTACGCGGCCTGCGTCAGCTTTGCGACCAGCACAACGCCCTGCTGATTTTCGATGAAGTGCAGACCGGGGTCGGGCGCACCGGCGAGCTGTATGCCTATATGCACTACGGCGTGACGCCCGATGTGCTGACCACCGCCAAAGCGCTGGGCGGTGGTTTCCCTATTGGCGCGCTGCTGGCGACAGAGGCCTGCGCCAGCGTGATGACCGTCGGCACCCACGGCACCACCTACGGCGGTAACCCGCTGGCCGGGGCGGTGGCCGGCGAACTGCTGTCGATCGTCAACACCCCGGAAGTGCTCTCCGGCGTCAGACAGCGCCATCAGTGGTTTTGTGAACGCCTGCAGGCAATTAACGCCCGCTATGGCCTGTTCAAGGAGATCCGCGGCCTGGGACTGCTGCTCGGCTGCGTGCTAAACGACGCCTGGGCCGGGAAGGCGAAAACCCTCAGTAACCTGGCGGCGGAAGAGGGGGTGATGATTCTGATCGCCGGCGCCAACGTGGTGCGTTTCGCGCCGGCGCTGAACGTCAGTGAAGAAGAGGTGAACAGCGGGCTGGATCGCGTCGAGCGGGCCTGCGCGCGTTTCGTGGCAGGAGTCTCATCATGATGGTTATTCGACCGGTGGAGCCGGGCGATTTGCCCGGGCTGCTGAAGCTGGCAGCGGAGACCGGCGGCGGGCTGACCTCGCTGCCGGTGGATGAAGCGACCCTCGCGGCACGGATCGCCCGCTCGCAGCAGACCTGGCGCGGCGAGCTACCGAAAAGCGAGCAGGGCTATGTCTTTGTGCTGGAGGAGAGCGAAAGCGGCGCGGTGGTGGGCATCTGCGCGATCGAGGTGGCGGTGGGGCTCAACGATCCCTGGTATAACTACCGGGTCGGCACCCAGGTCCATGCCTCGAAGGAGCTCAACGTCTATCAGGCGCTGCCGACGCTGTTTCTCAGCAACGATCATACCGGCAGCAGCGAGCTGTGCACCCTGTTCCTCGACCCGCAGTGGCGCAAAGAGGGCAATGGCTATCTGCTGTCGAAATCACGCTTCTTATTTATGGCCGCCTTTCGCGAGCGCTTCAATGAGAAGGTGGTCGCCGAGATGCGCGGGGTGATTGACGAGCAGGGCTACTCGCCGTTCTGGGAGAGCCTGGGCAAACGCTTTTTCGCCATGGAGTTTTCCCGTGCCGACTACCTGTGCGGCACCGGACAGAAGGCTTTCATTGCCGCCCTGATGCCCAAGCATCCGCTGTATATCGATTTCCTTTCCCCTGAGGCACAGGCGGTGATCGGCAAGGTTCATCCGCAGACCGCCCCGGCCCGGACGGTGCTGGAGAAAGAGGGGTTCCGCTACCTGAACTACATCGATATTTTCGACGGCGGCCCGACTCTGGAGTGCGACATCGACCGGGTGCGGGCGATCCGCAAAAGCCGTCTGGTGACTACCGAGGCAGGTGAAACCCCGCCCGGTGACTGGCCGCTGTGCCTGGTGGCGAATGAACAGTATCACCAGTTCCGCGCTCTGCTGGTGCATGCCGATCCGGATGGCGACACCCTGACCCTCAGCGCCCGCGAACTGGATATGCTGAAGTGTCATGCCGGCGACCAGGTGCGCATGGTGCGCCTGATCCCTGAGGAGAAAACTGCATGAGTCTGTGGATTAACGGCGAGTGGCGGCCCGGCCGTGGGCCAGGTTTCAGTAAACAGGATCCGGTTAACCTGAAGGTTGTCTGGCAGGGCGAGGCGGCGGATGCCGGGCAGGTTGCCGAGGCGGTGGCGGCTGCCCGCCAGGCGTTCCCGTCCTGGGCGCGGCTGCCGTTTGCCGCCCGTCAGGCGATCGTTGAAAAGTTTGCCGCTCTGCTGGAAGCCAGTAAGGCGGAGCTGACGGCGGTTATCGGCGCCGAGACCGGAAAGCCGCGCTGGGAGGCGGCCGGGGAAGTGACGGCGATGATCAACAAGGTGGCGATCTCGGTGAAGGCCTACCACGTCCGCACCGGCGAACAGCACAGCGACCTGCCCGACGGCGCCGCCACGCTGCGTCACCGGCCGCACGGCGTACTGGCGGTGTTTGGCCCCTATAACTTTCCCGGCCATCTGCCGAACGGGCACATCGTGCCGGCGCTGCTGGCGGGCAATACCGTGGTTTTTAAACCCAGCGAACTCACCCCGCGCAGCGGCGAAGCGGTGGTGAAACTATGGCAGCAGGCCGGCCTGCCCGCCGGGGTGCTCAACCTGGTGCAGGGCGGTCGGGAAACCGGCGAGGCGCTTAGCGGCCAGGCGGATATCGACGGACTGCTGTTTACCGGCAGCTCAACCACCGGTTTTCATCTGCATCGCCAGCTGGCCGGGCAGCCGCAGAAGATCCTCGCGCTGGAGATGGGCGGCAATAACCCGCTGATCGTCGACGATCCGAGGGACGTGGATGCCGCGGTGCATCTGACCATCCAGTCCGCCTTTATTACCGCCGGCCAGCGCTGCACCTGCGCCCGCCGTCTGCTGGTCCGGCGCGGCGAGGCGGGCGATGCCTTCCTCTCCCGGCTGGTGACGGTGAGCCAGCGGCTGATCCCGGCGGCGTGGGACGCCGAGCCGCAGCCGTTTCTCGGCGGGCTTATCTCTGAACAAGCCGCGCAGAAAGTGCATCAGGCCTGGCTGCAGCGGGTCGCCGCTGGCGCGGTCACCCTGCTGGAGCCGCGGTTATTGCAGGCCGGGACGTCGCTGCTAACGCCGGGGATTGTCGACATGAGCGACGTGGCCAATGTCGAGGATGAAGAGGTGTTTGGCCCGCTGCTTGGGGTCTGGCGCTACGACACGTTCGAGGAGGCGATTGCCTTAGCCAACGCTACCCGCTTCGGCCTCTCCTGTGGGTTAATCTCCCCGGAACGGGAGAAGTTCGATCGACTGCTGCTTGAGGCGCGGGCAGGGATAGTTAACTGGAACAAACCGCTGACCGGGGCGGCGAGTACCGCGCCGTTCGGCGGCACCGGGGCGTCCGGTAACCATCGTCCGGGGGCCTGGTATGCCGCCGATTATTGCGCCTGGCCGATGGCCAGCCTTGAATCGCCGACCCTGACGCTGCCCGCCAGCCTGAGCCCGGGGCTCGACTTTCTGGCGGGGGAGGCGTCATGACCGCCCGCGAAGTCAACTTTGACGGTCTGCCCGGGCTGACCCATCACTACGCCGGACTCTCCTTTGGCAATGAGGCTTCCACCCGGCATCGCTATCGGGTGTCTAACCCGCAGCTGGCGGCAAAGCAGGGGCTGAAAAAAATGAAAGCCCTCGCCGACGCTGGCTACCCGCAGGCGGTGATCCCGCCGCAGGAGCGTCCCAACGTGCCGCTTCTGCGCCAGCTGGGCTTTAGCGGCAGCGATGAGCAGGTGGTGGCCCGGGTGGCGCAGCAGGAGCCGGATCTGCTGTCGGCGGTGAGTTCGGCCTCGGCGATGTGGGTGGCGAACGCGGCGACGGTGTGTCCCTCCGCCGATTCGCTGGATGGCCTGGTGCATCTGACGGTGGCGAATCTGCAGGATAAATTCCACCGCGCCAGCGAAGCACCGACTACAGAGGCGCTGCTGCAGGCGATTTTCCCCGACCGCACGCGATTTGCTATCCACCCGGCGCTGCCCGCCTCGGCCTGGTTTGGCGACGAAGGGGCGGCGAACCATAATCGTCTCGGCGGCGAGTATGGCGCTCCCGGCGTCCAGCTCTTTGTCTATGGCCGCCGCCGGGGGAGCGAGGAGGCGCCGCGTCGCTATCCGGCGCGGCAAACCCTTGAGGCCAGCCAGGCGGTAGCGCGCCTCAATCAGGTCAATCCCCGCCAGCTGATCTTCGCCCGCCAGCATCCGGCGGCGATCGACACGGGGGTTTTTCATAACGACGTCATCGCGGTGAGCAACCGTCAGGTCCTGTTCTGCCATGAGCAGGCCTTTGCCGACCAGACCGCGCTTCTCCAGCAGCTGGCGCAGCGGGTGCCGGGTTTTACGCCGCTGGTGGTTCCCGCCAGCCGGGTCTTGGTGGCAGAGGCGGTTGCCACCTATCTGTTCAACAGCCAGCTGTTGAGCCGGGCGGATGGCAGCATGGCGCTTATCCTGCCTCAGGAAGCGCAGGAGCATGCCGGCGTCTGGGAATACCTCAATGAGCTGCTGGCCGGGGATAACCCTATCGCCGACCTGCGGGTGTTCGATCTGCGCGAGAGCATGGCCAACGGCGGCGGTCCGGCGTGCCTGCGCCTGCGGGTGGTGTTGACGGCCGAGGAGTATCAGGCGGTCAATCCGCACGTCCTGATGAACGATACGCTGTTTGCCACCCTCAATGACTGGGTGGATCGCTACTATCGCGATCGTCTCACCCAGACCGACCTCGCCGACCCGCAGCTGCTGCGGGAAGGGCGCGACGCGCTGGATCGGTTGACCCAGATCCTGCAGCTCGGTTCGGTTTATCCATTTCAGCAATAAGGGGGCGCGGTGGAACATTTTCTGGCATTAACCCTGGCGGGGCGATTGCCCCATCACTTTCACGGCGAGACGGCTCATTCCCGCTGGCACTGGCTCGGGGAAGGGATCCTTGAGCTGACGCCGCATGCGCGCTGCGAGCGCGGGCTGGTACTTTCCTGCGCCATTCATGGCAACGAAACGGCGCCGGTGGAGATAGTCGACCAGCTGGTGCAGCGACTGGTCCGGGAGGCGCTCCCGCTGCGCTGGCGGCTGCTGGTGATCGTCGGCAACCCACCAGCGCTGCGGGCGAATAAGCGCTATCTGCACAGCGATATGAACCGCATGTTTGGCGAGCGCTGGCGGCAGTTTCCGCTCAGTGAGGAGACGCAGCGGGCGCAGCGGCTGGAGCAGGCGGTGGCCCGCTTTTATCGCGACCACGATGGCCCGCGCTGGCACCTCGATCTGCATACCGCGATCCGCGGGTCGCTACATCCGCGCTTCGGCGTGCTCCCGGCCCGCGATACGCCGTGGGAGGAGGATTTTCTTCACTGGCTGGGCGGCGCCGGGCTGGAGGCACTGGTGTTTCATCGCCAGCCCGGCGGGACCTTCACCCACTTCAGCTGCGAACGGTTCGCGGCGCTGGCCTGCACCCTTGAGCTGGGCAAAGCTCTGCCGTTGGGGGAAAACGATCTGACGCAGTTTGCCGCCGTCCAGCGGGCGCTCTCCCGGCTGCTGGTGGGGGATCTGGCCATTGCCGACGCCCCAGCGCCGCTGCGCTACCGGGTGGTACAGCAGCTAACCCGCCATAGTGATGATTTCCGCTTGCATATGGCGGATCAGACGCTGAACTTCACCCCCTTCGAACCCGGCACGCTGCTGGCGGAGGAGGGCGAGAGGCGGTATGTGGTGGGGCCTGAGACGGAGTATGTTCTGTTTCCTAACCCGACGGTGGCGAAAGGACTGCGCGCCGGCCTGATGCTGGAGAAATTATCCTGAGGGCAAGCCGTCCGCCGGGCGGCCTGCTTTATTTCGCGCGTCTTTTTTCGCCATCTTATTTTTTCGTGCCCCAGTATAAATTTGCAGATTATTCCTGGTAAAATGCTTTGTTTTTAATCTCCCCTCCTTTATACTCTCCATAATTTCTCTGCAAAACAGTAATTTATTTATTTTTTATTGCAATTCTTCGGCTAAATTCCTTATTTTCTCCATAATTGGCGAGAAACTGTTTTTTACACTTTCATTGTTTTACTCTTGCTCTGACTAATTGACGATTAACGTCGTAAAGTTAATCTCGTCAACACGGCAACGCGCCGTAAGAATAACGTAAAGTAAGGATTGAATGATGAAGAAACTCACTGCACTGTTTGTTGCCTCTACTCTGGCTCTGGGCGCGGCTAACCTGGCACACGCCGCCGATACCACCACCGCGCCGAGCGACAGCAAGCCGATGATGATGCATCATAAAGGCGGCCCGGGTCAGCATGACATGATGTTTAAAGGCCTGAACCTGACCGATGCGCAGAAGCAGCAGATCCGCGACATCATGAAGAGCCAGCGCGAAAATATGAAACGTCCGTCCCTTGAAGAACGCCGCGCGATGCACGATCTGATCGCCAGCGACACCTTCGATAAGGCGAAGGCGGAAGCGCAGATCGATAAGATGGAAGCGCAGCATAAAGCGATGGCGCTGTCCCGCCTGGAAACGCAGAACAAGATCTACAACATTCTGACCCCAGAGCAGAAAAAACAGTTCAATGCTAATTTTGAGAAGCATCTGACAGAACGCAACGCGCCGGCAGGTAAAATGCCTGCACCTGCTGAATAATGTAGCGCACTGAATCAAGACCGCCGGTCTTGCCCAATAATGCCATCAGGCGTTGGGCAGGGCCGGCGGTTTTTTATTGGTGGCTTCTCAGCCAAGCGGATGCAGCGGATAGTCTCCGCTGAGCAAAGGCTTACAGAGGATCTTGTAACCATCCTGGTCAAATCCGGCGGGCAGACGGGTCAACTCCGCCGCCTGGTCGAGCGATTCAACGGCGCCCAGCCACAGCCAGTTATGAATGACGTGATACTGCGTCATGTCCGGGCCGCGCTCCTCCAGCGCCACGGGCCCCGCCCACGGCCAGCACACCAGCTGCAGTCTGCTCATCTGCGCCAGCAGGCGCTCTTTGTGCGCCTCCACGCTCTCCTTTCCACAGCAGGCCCCGGCGCAGCGGCCCAGCGCGGAGCGAAAGCAGGCGCGGCCGCGGCTGAGCGGTTCCAGACCAAGCAGGCCATAACAGAGGCGCTGTTCGTCAGCGAGGCTCTGCAGCATCTGCAGCGCCGCCCGCCGGTTGGCGAACAGGCCATAGAGATGCTGCTGGTGCGAGAAATCAACCTCACGGGCATAGACAATCTGCGGCCGGTCGTCCGCAAGTAGCCAGGCGCAGAGCTGCTTGTTACGCCGTAGCCGCTTGTTAAACAGCGGCTGCTGCTCTTTAATCAACCGCGCCTCCAGCAGCAGCGCTCCCAGCTCGCCAGCGGTGCGCTGCCAGGTGATACGCCGCGACTGACGCAGCATCGCGGCCTCTTCAGGGGTGCGCAGGTGGGATAACACCCGGCTGCGGAGGTTGACGCTCTTACCGATATAGAGCGGCATCGTGTCGCTGTCGCCGTGAAACTGATAGACGCCCGGCAGCTTCGGCAGCGCCTCCAGCCACGGGCGAAGATGTTCGGGATATTCATAGATCGCCGCCGCCTCAAACTCGAGACGCGGGGCTGATTGCTTTCTGGCCACAATAACTCCTGGTACTGTCTATCCATCCAGTATAGCAGGCCATTTTTGCGGCGAAAAGGACAAAAAATAACCCCGGCGCAGGCCGGGGCGGGGGGAGAGACTATTTTTTCCAGAAATCGTCAAAGACGGTGATCGGCGGCCGACGCTTGTGTTCGGTTTTCAGATACCAGCCCTCGATCGTTTTGGCGATGCTCGGGTCCAGCGTTTTGCCTTCCAGATAATCGTCGATGTTCTCGTAGGTGACACCCAGGGCCACTTCATCCGGCAGGGAGGGGCGATCGTCTTCCAGGTCGGCGGTGGGCAGCTTCTTATACAGATGTTCCGGGCAGCCGAGATGGGCCAGCAGCTGTTTGCCCTGACGTTTGTTCAGGCGGAAAATTGGGTTGATGTCGGTGCCGCCGTCGCCATATTTGGTGAAAAAGCCGGTAATCGCTTCCGCCGCATGGTCGGTACCGACCACAACTCCTTTGGTCATTCCGGCGATGCTGTACTGGGCCTTCATTCGCTCACGGGCTTTTTCATTTCCGCGAACGAAGTCGCTCAGTTCGATGCCTGCTTCGCGCAGCGCCTGTTCGCTGGCCAGCACCGCAGCTTTAATATTGACTGTCAACACCCGGTCAGGCTGGATAAATGCGATGGCGTCCTGGCAGTCCTGCTCATCAGCCTGCACGCCATAGGGTAAACGGACGGCGATAAACTGCAGGCTACTGTCGCCGGTTTCGGCACGCAGTTCGTTTATCGCTATCTGGCACAGTTTTCCCGTCAGGGTGGAGTCCTGACCGCCGCTGATACCCAGCACCAGCGATTTAATAAACGGGTAGGTCTGCAGGTATGACTTCAGGAAATCGACGCTGCGGCGGATCTCGCCTGCGACATCAATCTGCGGCTTTGCGCCCAGCGCCTGAATAATCTCTTGTTGTAGCGTCATCGCGCCCTCCGAAAGTGAATCTGTTTGGCAAGCTGTTGGCTTAAAGCTACCTCTTTGCCGCTGAAACGACAAGGACCGTGGTTTTGACTGCCGGAAAAGAAGGCAATCAATGACATAGGTTTTCATTATAGATGCTGTACCGCGCATTGCGCCGCCGTCCGACGTCGGCAGATCAATCCTGTTTACGCAATAACATAACCTGACATGATTTCGCTGTTCGGCTTGAAAAATAACACTATTTATTCCAGGCTTATCGTTACACAGTAGAAAAGAGGAACCAAAATGAACAAAAGCTTAGCAGGAATACTGGGCGTCACCGTCGCGTTAACCTTACTGGCGGGCTGTACCGCTTACGATCGTACCAAAGACCAGTTTACCCAGCCGGTGGTGAAAGATGTGAAGAAAGGGATGTCGCGTCAGCAGGTGATGCAGATCGCCGGCAAACCTTCAACGGAAGTCACCATGGTCCATGCCCGCGGCACCTGCCAGACCTATATCCTCGGTCAACGAGATGGTAAAGTTGAAACCTACTTTGTGGCCCTCGACGAAACGGGTCACGTCATGAACTCCGGCTACCAGACCTGCGCCGAGTATGATACCGACCCGCGCAACGCCAGGTAAGCTTCCTACTGTTTACTGACTTCTACGTAAGCCCGACCACTGGTCGGGCTTTTTTGTGAGTAATGATGCTTATTTAATTGCGCGAATTATTTGGATGAAAATGTGAGGGTAGTCAAAACCGGAGGTCAATGAGAGACAATTCTGTTCAACAGCGAATTATCCTGGCGGCTCAGCTTGCCGTATACTCAACTCATAAACAGAATTAACCGGATGTTACCAGTCTTACCGGCTCTCAGCGGTTACTGAAGGCCCTGGTCTCACACATTGAGGAAGCGTTCATGGAAAAGAAACACATTTATCTCTTCTGCTCGGCAGGCATGTCCACGTCACTGCTGGTCTCCAAAATGCGGGCGCAGGCGGAAAAATATGAAGTCCCGGTCATTATTGAAGCCTATCCCGAAACCCTCGCGGGCGAAAAAGGGCCGGAAGCCGACGTAGTATTATTAGGGCCACAAATTGCGTATATGTTACCGGAAATTCAGCGCCTGCTGCCGAATAAACCGGTTGAAGTTATCGACTCCCTTCTCTATGGCAAAGTTGATGGTTTAGGGGTATTGAAAGCCGCCGTCGCGGCTATTAAGAAAGCTGCAGCACAATAATTTTAACTTTTAAAACTCGATGTATTTTGACGCCTGGCGGCTGACTGTTGCCGGACGTCAAAAAATAATGAGTTTATTTTCCCGTCAAAGAGTAATTTCATACATCATCGCCGTAATAGTTTATTGCGGCTTTTAAGGGTATTGACTATGAGTAAAGTGATCGATTCGCTTGAAAAGGTACTCCTTCCTTTTGCAGTGAAAATAGGAAAGCAGCCGCATATTAATGCAATAAAAAAATGGATTTATTAAATTAATGCCGTTGACCCTCGCCGGGGCCATGTTTGTGTTAATTAACAACGTTTTTCTGAGCTTCGGCGAAGGCTCTTTCTTTTATTCCATGGGCATTCGCCTGGATGCCTCCACCATTGAAACCTTAAACGGCTTTAAGGCTATCGGCGGAAACGTCTATAACGGCACCCTCGGGATTATGTCGCTAATGGCGCCGTTCTTTATCGGCTCCGCGCTGGCGGAAGAGCGCAAAGTTGACCCGATGGCAGCTGGCCTGCTGGCGGTGGCGGCCTTCATGACCGTGACCCCGTATAGCGTGGGCGAAGCCTATGCGGTGGGCGCCAACTGGTTGGGCGGGCAGAACATCATCTCCGGGATGATTATCGGTCTGGTCGTTGCGGAACTGTTCACCTTCGTGATCCGTCGCAACTGGGTGATTAGACTGCCGGACAGCGTGCCGGGGTCGGTATCACGCTCTTTCTCAGCGCTGATCCCGGGCTTCTTGATCCTCTCCATCTTCGGCATTATCTCGTGGGCCCTGGCGAGCTATGGCAGCAACTTCCACCAGATCATCATGGACTCTATCTCGACGCCGCTGGCGGCGATGGGCAGCGTGGTTGGCTGGGCATACGTTATTTTTAACTCTCTGCTGTGGTTCTTCGGTGTGCACGGTTCTCTGGCGCTTACCGCCCTGGATAACGGCATCATGACGCCGTGGGCGCTGGAAAACATCGCGCTGTACAACCAGTACGGCTCTGTTGATGCGGCCATCGAAGCGGGCAAACAGTTCCACTTCTGGGCTAAGCCGATGCTCGACTCCTACATCCTGCTGGGTGGCTCCGGGGCGACGCTGGGTCTGATTATCGCCATCTTTATCGCTTCTCGCCGCGCTGACCATCGTCAGGTTGCTAAGCTGGCGCTGCCGTCAGGCATCTTCCAGATTAACGAACCGATTCTGTTTGGTCTGCCGATCATCATGAACCCGGTGATGTTCATCCCGTTCGTGCTGGTTCAGCCGATTCTGGCGGCCATTACGCTGGCGGCCTACAGCCTGGGGATTATCCCACCGGTGACCAACCTGGCGCCGTGGACTATGCCGACCGGTTTGGGAGCGTTCTTTAACAGTAACGGCAGCGTTGCCGCCCTGCTGGTGGCCCTGTTCAACCTTGGCGTCGCTACCCTGGTCTACCTGCCGTTTGTGGTGCTGTCGAATAAAGCGCAGACCGTTATCGAGCAGGAAGAGAGCGAAGAAGACATCGCTAACGCACTGAAATTCTGATACCGCGCGGTACGGGCAGCGTCCCGTACCGCCTGATAAATGAGGGAAATATTATGTTTGATCTGGACAACATCAACGCGGTAGAGACCCCGGAAAATGACCTCGAAGAGGTAGTGATGGGGCTGATTATCAACTCCGGACAAGCCCGCAGCCTGGCCTATGCCGCGCTGAAGCAGGCGAAGCAGGGCGACTTTGCCGCAGCGAAAGCGATGATGGAGCAGTCGCGCCAGGCGCTGAGCGAGGCGCATCGCGTGCAGACCCAGCTTATCGAAAGCGACGAGGGCGAAGGGAAAATGAAGGTCAGCCTGGTGCTGGTGCATGCCCAGGACCATCTGATGACCTCCATGCTGGCTCGTGAGCTGGTGGCCGAATTGATTGAGCTGCACGAGAAGGTACAATAGGCCATCGCGACGATGAGGCAGCCCAGAATGATGACCACCGAGATCAGTACCGCCAGAGAACAACAGCTGTTCAACGGGAAGAACTTTCATGTGGTCATCTATAACAAAACGGAAAGCGTGAGCGGGCTTCACCAGCATGATTACTACGAATTTACCGTGGTGTTAACCGGGCGCTATTACCAGGAGATCAATGGCAAACGGGTGCTGCTGGAGCGCGGGGATTTCGTCTTTATCCCGATGGGCTCGCACCACCAGAGCTTTTACGAGTTCGGGGCGACGCGCATCCTTAACGTCGGCATCAGCAGACGCTTCTTTGAGAAACACTACCTGCCGCTGCTGCCGTTTGGTCTGGTGGCTTCGCAAGTCTACGCCGTGCAGAGCGCTTTTCTCGGCTACGTTGAGTCGGTCATCGCCTCACTCAATTTTCGCGAAACGGAATTTGACGAATTTATCGAGCTGGTCTCCTTTTATGTCATTAACCGTTTACGCCACTATCGTGAAGAGCCGGTTGCCGACGTGACGCCGCAATGGTTAAAAAATACCGTGGAAGCCATGCATGATAAGCTGAAATTCGGTGAAGGCGCTCTTGAAAATATGGTTCGCTTATCCGGAAAAACGCAGGAATATTTAACCCGGGCGACCCAGCGCTATTATGGTAAAACGCCGATGCAGATAATTAATGATATCCGTATCAACTTTGCCAAAAAACAGCTGGAAATTACCAATTATTCGGTGACGGATATTGCGTATGAATCAGGTTACAGCAGCCCGAGCTTGTTTATTAAAACCTTTAAAAAACTGACGTCGTTTACGCCGAGCAGTTATCGCAAACATTTGACCAGTATTAATTAAACCCGCGCGGCGTTCGCCGCCAGGTTTATACCGAAAATCATTCAAGTTAACTGTCCGCATTGTTGCGGAGAGCGGCCTGCGTCCAGGCGCAGCGCCTAAGGGAGAAAAAGATGAGCCAGAAATTAAAAGTAGTCACTATTGGCGGCGGCAGCAGCTATACCCCGGAATTACTGGAAGGATTTCTGAAACGTTATCATGAACTGCCGGTAAGCGAACTGTGGTTGGTAGACGTCGAAGAGGGACAGGAGAAGCTCGATATTATCCACGCGCTGTGCCAGCGGATGGTGGAAAAAGCCGGCGTGCCGATGAAAGTCTATAAAACGCTGGATCGCCGCGCAGCGCTGCAGGGCGCAGATTTCGTCACCACCCAGCTGCGCGTGGGCCAGCTGAAGGCGCGTGAAAAAGATGAGCGCATCCCGCTGAGTCACGGCTACCTGGGCCAGGAGACCAACGGGGCGGGCGGGTTGTTTAAAGGACTGCGCACCATCCCGGTGATTTTCGACATCGTGAAAGATGTGCAGGAAATTTGCCCCGACGCATGGATCATCAACTTTACCAACCCGGCGGGCATGGTCACCGAGGCGGTCTATCGCCACACCAATTTCAAACGCTTTATCGGGGTGTGCAACATTCCTATCGGCATGAAGATGTTCATCACCGACGTGCTGCAGCTGAGCCCGAGCGATGAGCTGAATATCGACCTGTTTGGTCTGAACCACCTGGTGTTCGTCCGCGACGTGCTGGTTAACGGCGTCTCGCGCTTCGATGAACTGCTGGACGGCGTGGCCTCCGGCCGTCTGACCGCGAACTCGGTGAAAAACATCTTCGACCTGCCGTTTAGCGAAGGGCTGATCCGCTCCCTGCGCCTGATCCCATGCTCTTACCTGCTCTACTACTTTAAGCCAAAAGAGATGCTGGCGATTGAGATGGGCGAGTACTACAAAGGCGGTGCGCGCGCCCAGGTGGTGCAGAAGGTGGAGAAACAGCTGTTCGAGCTGTATAAAAACCCGGATCTTAACGTTAAGCCGAAGGAGCTGGAGCAGCGCGGCGGGGCCTATTACTCTGATGCCGCTTGCGAAGTAATCAATGCCATCTATAACGACAAGCAGACTGAGCACTATGTGAATATCCCGCATCATGGTCATGTCGATAATATCCCGGCGGACTGGGCGGTAGAGATGAGCTGCACCTTAGGCCGCGACGGCGCGAAGCCGACGCCGCGCATTACTCATTTCGATGAGAAGGTGTTAGGGCTTATCTACACCATCAAGGGGTTCGAAGTGGCGGCCAGCCAGGCGGCGATCAGCGGTGAGCTGAACGATGTCCTGTTGGCGCTGAACTTAAGCCCGCTGATCCATTCCGATCGTGACGCCGAACAGCTGGCGCGGGAGATGATTCTGGCGCATGAAAAATGGCTGCCGAACTTTGCGGCGACGATCGAAAAACTAAAATCGTAACGGGAGTAGCAAATGGAACGCGTATTGATCGTCAATGCCGACGACTTCGGCCTCAGTAAAGGGCAGAACTACGGCATTATCGAGGCCTGTCGCAACGGCGTGGTGACATCGACCACCGCGCTGGTCAACGGCGCAGCCATTGACCACGCCGCCCAGCTGAGCCGCAGTACTCCGGAGCTGGCGGTCGGTATGCACTTTGTACTGACGCTGGGCGAGCCGCTGTCGGCCATGCCGGGATTAACCCGCGATGGCCGGCTGGGCAAATGGATCTGGCAGCAGGCGGAAGAAGATATCCTGCCGCTGGAAGAGATCGCCCACGAGCTGGCGTGTCAGTACCGTCGTTTTGTCGAACTCTTCGGCCACGAGCCGACGCATATCGACAGCCATCACCATGTGCATATGTTCGCCCAGATTTATCCCATCGTCGCGGCCTTTGCCCGCGAGAAGGGCATTGCGTTACGCATTGACCGCCAGGTGGCGGCGCAGAGTGGGCTCGACCAGCAGGCGGCGCGCAGCAGCGCCGGCTTCAGCAGCGAGTTTTACGGCGAAGCGGTCTCTGAGGAACTGTTTCTGCAGACGCTGGATGCCTCCATCGCCCGCGGGGAGCGCTCCCTGGAGGTGATGTGTCATCCGGCTTATGTCGATCGGATCATTATGGGCAGCGCCTACTGCTATCCGCGACTGGATGAGCTTGATGTGCTGACATCTGCCTCGCTGAAAGCGGCGGTGGCCGACCGGGGTTATCGTCTGGGAACCTACCGCGACGTGTAAGCCCGACGGGGGAAAGGGAAAGTGAATCAAGCCCGGCACAGCGTGCCGGGCTTTTTACTACGCCGGAATAGCGGCGATTTTCGGGCTTCTCGACCACACGCGGTGGGCCGTCATCAGGGCGAGCAGTTTGTCCGCCGCTGGCGTGTCGAGCGCATCGGTGACGATGACCCCCTCTTCACCCTGGGTCGGAACATGCAGAACGGACGTCAGCTGCCGCGCATCCCCTGCCAGCAGGATCGGCTTCAGATGTTTATAGGCTTCCAGCAGGTAATAGCGCGCGTCACCGCTCTGACTCAGGGCGCTGAGGTCGCCGCCGGGCACCACCACCGCATCCACCGTCAGCGACGGGGAACCGGCGAAGGTGCCGGCGATCGGCAGCGGAGAACCATCGTCGGCAATGACTTCGCCCATTCGCGAGTAGAGCAGCTTGCTGTGCACGCCCTGGGCCTGCAGCGCCTGCAGGAGCTGAACCAGATCCTGCGCTGAGGTGCGTTCGTTGAGCAGGACTGCCACCACGCGACCTTTCACATCTCCTTCGGCGTCGGCGTAGAGGCTGAGGCTGGGATCTTTCTCCACGCCATTGACCGGGGCGGGCAGGGTAATGTTGCGCTGATCGTCGCTCAGTTCGATGCCTAAGTTCGCCCCAACCGCTTCCGCAAGCTTAGTATCAATGTGGGCCAGATGATCGACCACCCGCTCGCGGATCCAGGTGCGGACCACTTTGCTGAGTTCGAAGCTGAAACCATCGATAATATGCTGCTGTTCAATCGGCGTCTGGCTCAGCCAGAACAGACGCGGCTGGGCGTAATATTCGCCGAACGAAGGGCTGCGCTGGCGGATTTTTTCGCCGTCGACGCGCTCGGCGAGGGACTCAAAGCCACCGCGTTTGGCGGCAGGCGGCGTCTCGCGCGGCCAGTTGTCGTTAATCGAGTTGGGCTCGTAGTTGGCCGGATTGGTGTCAATGTCCATCCGGTGCATCCCGTCACGCTGGAAATTATGATACGGGCAGGTCGGACGGTTGATGGGGATTTCATGGAAGTTCGGCCCACCCAGGCGGCTAATTTGCGTATCGGTGTAAGAGAAGAGACGCCCCTGCAGCAGCGGATCGTTGCTGAAATCAATGCCCGGGACGATATGTCCGGGATGGAAGGCCGCCTGTTCATTTTCGGCAAAGAAGTTATCCGGGTTGCGGTTGAGGACCATTCTGCCAACCCGCTGCACCGGCACCAGCGCCTCGGGGATCAGCTTGGTGGGATCGAGCAGGTCGAAGTCAAAAGCAAATTCATTCTCTTCGGGGATCAATTGCAGGCCAAGCTCAAATTCCGGGTAGTCCCCGGCTTCGATGGCCTCCCATAGATCGCGGCGATGAAAATCGGGGTCGCGGCCGGTCAGCTTCTGCGCTTCATCCCACACCAGCGACGCCTTGCCGGCGACCGGTTTCCAGTGAAAACGAACGAAGGTGGCTTTGCCCTCGGCATTAATCAGACGGAAGGTGTGGATCCCGAAGCCTTCCATGGTGCGATAGCTGCGCGGGATGCCGCGATCCGACATCGCCCACATCACGTTGTGCAGCGTTTCCGGCTGCAGGGAAACATAGTCCCAGAAAGTATCGTGGGCGCTCTGCCCTTGTGGGATGGCCCAGTGGGGTTCAGGCTTCACGGCGTGGACAAAGTCGGGGAACTTCATCGCGTCCTGGATGAAGAAGACCGGTGTGTTGTTGCCCACCAGGTCAAAAATCCCTTCGTCAGTGTAAAACTTGGTAGCGAAGCCGCGAATATCGCGGACGGTGTCCGCCGACCCCGCGCCGCCCTGCACGGTGGAAAAGCGTACAAACACCGGGGTGATTTTATCGGCTGACGAAAGAAAATCGGCTTTAGTCAACGCAGCCAGGCTTTTGTAGGGCTGGAAGTAGCCGTGGGCGGCAGAGCCGCGGGCATGAACGATACGCTCCGGAATACGCTCGTGGTCAAAGTGGGTGATCTTCTCCCGCAGGATAAAATCTTCCAGCAGCGTTGGGCCGCGGCTACCGGCGCGCAGCGAATTCTGATCGTCAGCAATGCGCACGCCCTGGTTGGTGGTCAGCGGAAAATCTTCCCCCCCTTTGCGTTGCGCCTCCAGGGAATCCAGTTTGCTGTTATGAGTATCGGGCGCTTTCAGGCTGCCTGGGGCGGTGGGTTCGACGCCCGGAGCGGTAGGTTTCGGCGTGGGGCGCCACTCCCGATCGTCCGGCGCCAGCGAATCGAGACCCGGCTGCGCTTCCTCGCTGTCGTGGACCGGTGCCTGCTGTTGGTGAGGGTTCGGGTGCTTATCAGACATTACTCGTCTCCTGCTTTCATTGCTAAAAGTGGTCGTTGATAGACCAAAACCCTTCTAACTATAGAACATTACGCTGTCTGCGCCCGGCGAGGGGGCAGGGAGTTATCCTAAAATGCGCATCGGCGGCGAAGGGGCGACGAACGGGGCCACAATCGGCTATGATAGAGGTTTCTGTTTCCCGCTATGTTTAGTGAATCCATTTGTTATGAAACCATTGCGCCAACAAAATCGCCCTGTCATTAGCTACGTGCCGCGCGTGGAGCCTGCGCCCCCGGAACATGCCGTGAAAATGGACCATTTTCGCGATGTCTGGATTTTGCGCGGGAAGTATGTCGCTTTTCTGCTGATGGGGGAGCATTTCCGTCGCTCACCGGCATTCAGCGTGCCGGAGTCGGCGCAGCGCTGGGCTAACCAGGTGCGTCAGGAAGGTGAGATTGAAGCCTGAGTCGGCTGCAGAAATAAAAAAACCGCTGAATGATCAGCGGTTTTTTTTGTGCTTGCCGTTTAGCGATGCGCCAGTTCGGCTTCTTCCTCGCTATCGAAGATCGACTTGTCGGTCTGGCGCAGCCACTGGCTGGTCAGCGTCCCGGCGGTCATTGAGCCGTTAACGTTCAGCGCGGTACGCCCCATATCGATCAGCGGTTCGACGGAGATGAGCAGGGCTACCAGGGTCACCGGCAGGCCCATCGCCGGCAGGACGATCAGCGCGGCGAAGGTCGCGCCGCCGCCCACCCCGGCGACGCCCGCCGAGCTGACGGTGACGATGCCCACGAGGGTGGCAATCCACATCGGATCCAGCGGGTTGATGCCCACGGTCGGCGCGACCATCACCGCCAACATTGCCGGATAGATACCGGCGCAGCCGTTCTGGCCGATGGTGGCACCAAAGGAGGCGGAGAAGCTGGCAATCGACTCCGGTACGCCGAGACGACGGGTTTGCGCCTCAACGTTCAGCGGAATGGAGGCGGCGCTGGAGCGGCTGGTAAAGGCGAAGGTGATCACCGGCCAGACTTTACGGAAGTACTTCAGCGGGCTGACGCCGTTAATCGCCAGCAGCAGGCCGTGGACGACAAACATAATACCCAGCGCAATGTACGAGGCTACCACGAAGCCGCCAAGCTTGATGATGTCCTGCAAATTCGACCCGGCAACCACTTTGGTCATCAGGGCCAGCACACCGTAAGGGGTCAGCTGCATGACCAGACGAACCAGCTTCATTACCCAGCCCTGCAGGGTATCGATCGCGGTCAGCACGCGCTGGCCTTTTTCCACATCCTCTTTCAGCAACTTAAGCGCTGCGACGCCGAGGAACGCCGAGAAAATGACGATGCTGATGATGGAGGTTGGGTTAGCCCCGGTCAGGTCAGCAAACGGGTTCTTCGGCACGAAGGAAAGGATCAGCTGCGGGACGCTGAGATCCGCTACTTTCCCCACATAGTTGCTCTGGATGGCGTTCAAACGGGCGGTCTCCGCGCTGCCCTGGACCAGACCCTCGGCGGTGAGGCCGAACATATTGGTCACCAGCACGCCAACCAGGGCGGCGATCAGGGTGGTGAACAACAGAGTACCGATGCTCAGGAAGCTAATTTTCCCCAGCTGCGAGGCATTGTGCAGGCGGGCCACCGCGCTAAGGATGGAGGCGAAGACCAGCGGCATAACAATCATTTGCAGCAGCTGGACGTAACCGTTGCCGACGATATTGAACCACTGGATGGAATCCTTCAGCACCTGGCTGTCAGACCCGTAGATTAGCTGCAGCGCCAGACCAAAGACCACGCCAGTCGCCAGACCGACCAGCACTTTTCTGGCCAGGCTCCACTGTTTATGACGTGTTTGCCCCAGCGCAAACAGTAATACGGCGAACACGACTACGTTCGCTATTAATGGAAAGTTCATCCCCGTTCTCCTGATATTTTTATAACCTGGGCTGGTGGATAACCAGCTCTTATGACGGCAAGGTTAGCAGAAGGCGTTATCAAGGACTTATATTCAAATGGAATGGGTTATAACCAAATGGCGTTTTCCGCCGCTTTATCGCCCACTCTGGTGACTTATAAAGCGATTGAAGGTGATCTGCAGGGAATTGATCACCCCGGATGACCAGCGTATCGCGCTGTTGTCCGCCAGCGTCTGCGGCATCCAGACGGCATAGACGAACAGCGCCATACACAAGGCGCGTTCGAGCTGATTGCCCTTGCGCGGCGCAAGGATCGGCAGCCGGAAGCGCCAGCGACAGGGCCACAGCAGCGGCACACCGGCGGGGGTGAGCATATCGGCGAGAATGTGGCTGAGATAGCCCAGCACCAGGCCCTGGAGAGCGTCTGCCGGGACAATCCAGCTGTCAGGCACTTTCAGATAGAACAGCGTCAGCGCGCCAAAGACGGCCAGCAGGCTGTGGGTGAAGCCGCGGTGGCCAAAGGCCCGCGCCACGGGCTTTGAGATCCAGCTCAGCCGTTGGCCAAGAAACGACTTTGGGTGATCGATGTCCGGCAGCAGGCAGGTCAATACCGCCGAGGGCACAATATGCCACCAGTCGCCCTGCGCCAGCACCGGCGTTAACTCTGCGTTTTTGGCAAATACTGCGCAGGCGATTGAAAAGAAGAGATGGCCTTCCGCCGTCATGATAACACACCCTAAACTGTCGATTCATACAGTATAGGGTTTTTATACAGTGTACGGAAGAGGTGACGGTGTAACTCTTTGTCACAAACTCTCAGCGCGCCAGCCATCCGCCATCGACGGCCAGCGTATAGCCGTTAATATAGTCGGCCGCTGATGAGGCGAGAAACACCACCGGCCCCTGCAGGTCTTTCGGCACTCCCCAGCGACCAGCGGGAATGCGCTCGAGGATCGCCTGGTTACGCTCTTCATCTTCGCGCAGCGCCTGGGTGTTGTTGGTGGCCATATACCCGGGCGCTATGGCGTTGACGTTGATACCCTGGCCAGCCCATTCGTTGGCCAGCAGACGGGTCAAACCCAGCACGCCGCTTTTCGAGGCGGTGTAGGAGGGGACGCGGATCCCGCCCTGAAACGACAGCATCGAGGCGATGTTAATGATTTTCCCGCCTTCCCCCTGGCGAATGAACTGCCTGGCGACCGCCTGGCTGAGAAAGAAAACCGCTTTGAGATTCAGGTCGATCACCGCGTCCCAGTCGCTTTCCGTGAAGGTCAGGGCATCATGGCGGCGTATAATTCCGGCGTTGTTGACCAGAATATCGACCCGGCCCATCGCTGCCACCGCCTGGTCGACCAGACCGCTCATATCATTCTCTTGGCTGAGATCCGCCTGAATGGCGTGAAAGCGGCGGCCCAGCGCCAGCACCTGGGCGGCCGTATCATGGGGAATTTTACGGTTGATGCCGACGATATCGCACCCGGCCTGCGCCAGGCCCAGCGTCATTCCCTGTCCCAGGCCGGTATCGCAACCGGTCACGATGGCGACCTTACCCGTCAGGTCGAAGGCGTTCAGTACCATATTCACCTCTGTCAGCTGATCTACTGGCGTACGATGACGCCACCTGTGACCAGCATAGAGGGAGGAAAACAAAATTACAATTAAAATGAAACAATGTTTTGATTTTGTTGCTGGCGGCGTGACAGCGATTGTTGCACCCGCCAGCGGTCTTAGCCGAGCAAGTTCTCAGCAGTGAGTGCCAGCAGTGACGGAAGCTTGACGTCCGCCAGCGCAAAGCGCGGGTCGCGGCTGTTCTCCGCTTCCGGCACCACGATAGACCGCATGCGCGCGGCTTTGCTGGCGATCATGCCGTTGACCGAATCCTCCAGCGCGACGCAGCGCTGCGGGTCGACTCCCAGGGCAGCGGCGCAGTTGAGGTAGACCTGCGGGTGCGGTTTGCTCCAGGGTAAATGCTCCGCGGAGGCGAGAGCATCAAACTGGTCGCGCAGTTCAAACATATCGAGCACTTTCTCCAGCATCATCAGCGGCGAGGCCGAGGCCAGGCCCACCTTTAAGCCCTGAGCTTTACACAGGGCCACTGCCTCGCGTACGCCCGGCAGCAGCGGGCGTGAGGCTTCCACCAGCTCAATGGCGCGACGAATAATGCGCGCGGTAGCTTCCGCCCGGTCTACGCCGTGCCACGGCTGCTGCGCGTACCACAGATCCACCACCAGGTCGATTCGCAGACCGAGCAGGTCGGGCAGTTCATCGCGGCGACGGGTATCCACTCCCAGGCTCTCCATGACCTCGACCTCCGCCTGATCCCAGAGCGGCTCCGAGTCAATCAGCAACCCGTCCATATCAAATATCGCGGCCTCAATGCGGCGCTTCGCTGACATATGTCCTTCTCCTGTTGCGTAATCAGATAAACGAATCGGCAATCATGGTATATCATACCGCGCATTATTGGGCGAAATTCGCCGTGGCAGATAGACTTATACCCGACATACTCGGGGGAGCGAGGGAAGCCAGCGCCACGCAACAGGCAGCAGGCGAACCACCAACGCGTCTTTAACAAGGGGAACTCATGACGTACCAACAAGCTGGACGCATAGCGGTTATCAAACGCATTTTAGGATGGGTTATCTTTATTCCCGCCGTGCTGTCGACGCTGATTTCTGTGCTCAAATTTATGTATGAGCACAGTGAAAAGAAACCCGGCATTGATGCGGTAATGATGGATTTTGCGCACGTGATGATTGAGATGATGCGCTTTAACACGCCGTTCCTGAACTTTTTCTGGTACAACTCGCCGCTGCCGGATTTTCACCATAGCCTGAACATCGGCTTCTGGATCATCTTCATTCTGGTGTTCGTCGGCATGGCCCTGCAGGCTTCCGGCGCGCGAATGGCGCGGCAGGCGAAATTTCTCCGCGAGGGGATTGAGGATCAGCTGATCCTCGAACAGGCCAAAGGCGCAGATGGGTTAACCCGCGAGCAGCTCGCTGAACGCATTGTGGTACCGCGCCATACGATCCTGGTGCAGTATTTCCCACTGTACGTGCTGCCGGTGATCGTGATTGTCATCGGTTACTTCTTCTTTTCGCTGCTGGGCTTTCTGTAAGTCAGGTGCCCGGCAAGCCGGGCACCTTCTTATTCCGCTGGCAGAGGACGTGGTTTTCCCTGATTATCAACGGCAACGTAGATAAACAGCGCTTCCGTCGCCTTGTAGCGCTGGCCAATCGGTTCTGAAGAAACTTTTTTCACCCACACTTCGATATTGATTGTCACCGAGGTGTTGCCGCGCTTCACGCAGCGGGCGTAGCAGCACACCACGTCGCCAACGGCGACCGGGCGTAAAAAGGTCATCCCATCCACCCGCACGGTCACCACGCGACCCTGGGCGATCTCTTTGGCCATAATGGCGCCGCCAATATCCATCTGCGACATCAGCCAGCCGCCAAAAATATCCCCGTTGGCATTGGTATCCGCCGGCATTGCCAGGGTGCGTAAAACCATTTCGCCCTTTGGGGCGAGATCTGTTGTTGTCATGCTCTACTCTGTTGTGGTCAAAGACGATCAGCGGGATGCTACTATGAAAATAGCGCAGTGAGAATAGGGGAATACGCCCGCTGGCGCGGGCGCGGTGGTTCAGAAGGAGAGGGTAACGCCGGCGTAATACGCGCGGCCAGGCTCATTGTAGGTCGAGGCGCCGGCATTTTCGCGATACAGTTGTTTATCAAATAGATTACTTATTCCGGCATTCAGGCGAATATCCCGGTTTAGCTGATACTGAGTACCAATACCCACGATGGAATAGGCGCCAACCTCGGTGGTGGCAAGGGTCCCGGTTTCGTTGCGGATCTCCGCATACTGACGCGGCTTCTGACGGCCATAAAGCGTCCAGTTCACATTCGCAGACAGGGCGTCGTTTACCTGCCAGTCGAGCATCGTGTTAACGGTATATTTCGGGATAACCGACAGCGGGTTGCCAGTCTCTTTACTTTCAGATTTGAGCATCCAGGTGGCATTGGTCCGCCAGCTGAGGACATCTCTCAGCACCGGGATCAGCAGATTTCCTTCCAGCCCCTCGACCACGGCTTTGCCGCCGTTCTGCCATTGCAAAATATTATTGCCGCTGGAGGTATAGCCCAGTACCTCTGTTCCGGAGACGATTTTGTTTTTGTAATCGTTGCGAAACCAGGTGACTCCGGCAGCGTAACCATTAAGGTTAAATTCGATACCGATCTCTTTGTTGATACTGATCTCCGGGTCGAGGTCAGGGTTACCCAGCAGGTAGCAGCTGCCTTCAGCGATCGTGTTTGGACAACCGTTGCCGCGGGTGGAGAGCAAATAGCCTTTACTGGATTGATAGAGGTTTGGCGCTTTAAACACGCGCGCGATACCGGCCTTCAGCGTGAACATATCGCCGAGCTCCTGAGACAGATTGAGGCTGGGGCTCCAGTTACTGCCAAACTGATTATGATAATCGAAGCGAATGCCGGGGATCAGGTTGGTGCCGGGCACGGCTTCGATATTATCTTCCAGATAGATACCGGTGAGGGTGGCGCTGTTTTTGGTACTGCGTTGCGTAGGGTCGCCCGAGGTCCCAGGGATAGTCTCGCCGTTGCTGTTAGTGGCCTGCATTGATGCCGGGTCGTCAAGCTGATCATGGTTCCATTCCATTCCCAGCGTCAGCGTCTGGTCCGCCAGCCAGAAGAAAGGCACATTTAATTCCGAGGTAGTACGCCAGGATTCCAGACGGCTGGTGGCATAATCTTCACTGTTGATCATGCCTTCGACGCGGCCGGTAGAGCCTTCCTGCAGGCGGGTATTGTTGGTTTTCTCGTAGTAAACACCGGCTTTGGACTGGCCCCAATCCCATAGACCGTTGTAGGTGAGTCCCCAGGACTGGCGATAGAGGCGATTAGTTTCGTGGCCGTACAGGGAGTCCACCAGCCCGCTCGGGCTAAGATTGCCGTTGCTGTACTGGGTATCACCAGCATAGATATTCCCCTGACGGCTATAGGCGTAGCTGAAATCGAGGATCTGTTGCGGGGTCATTTTCCATGACAGCAAGGTGTTAATATCTTTATTGCGGACCCCTTCGCGTCCCGCAGCGTAAGAGCCGTTTTGCGCATGGTTAATATCCCAGGCGTCGGGTTCCGTTTTATTGATATTGCCATACAGGCGCATCGTCAGCGCCTCGCCGGCCAGTGGGCCGCTGAGATTGAAGTTAGCGCGATTGGTCGTGCCTTCTTTGTTGTTTTCCGGCTGGTTGGTGAAGAAAGACAGCGAACCGTGCCAGGTGTTGGTCGGACGTTTGGTAATGATATTGACCACTCCGCCCGCCGCGCCGGAACCATAGCGCGCGGCTGCCGGACCGCGGAGAACTTCAATCCGTTCGACCATTTCGGCAGGTACCCAGTTGCTGTCGCCCCGGGTATCGCGTTCGCCGCGCCAGCTATAGCGAACCGCGTTACGTGACGTGACCGGTACCCCATCTATCAGGATCAGGGTGTTCTCCGGCCCCATGCCGCGGATATCAATCTGGCGGTTGTTGCCCCGACTGCCGCTGGCGCTGTTGCCGGTCAAGTTCACCCCGGGCATTTTACGGATGATGTCTGAGAGATCGTTGACCGGCGACTGCTTAGCAATATCCTCAGCCGTGATAATCGACACCCCGGGCTGTTGCTTAAGCGCCTCTTCCGCCGTACTGCGCACAATCATCGTTTCGGTATCTTGTTCTGATTCTTCAGCAAAGGCGTTAGGGGCGAGGAGACTGGATATGACCAGCGCCAGGGTCGTGGGCACAGAATATTGCGGCGATCTCATGTAAATATCCTTTTCAAAACAATGCAAAATGAGATCGAGAATATTAATGATAACAATTATCATTACAATGTAACGAGATGAATCTCCATAAAATCCTCACAATTACCGCAACTTTTTATGCAGTTGAGAGAAATCGTGAAGAGAGCCTGCACAGTGTGGCCGGGAAGCTGTCAGCGTATGCGCTGAGGTTGTGTGGTTGCAGGGAATGTTTGCCAGTGCAGTAAGCTTATAGGGGGCGAGCGCGGCGCGCGATGGCGCGCCGGCGGAGGGGTTAGTGGTGGTCGTCCTGCGGCATATGACGGTAGATGTAGATCCCGCTCAGCAAGGTAAAGACCAGCGTGAGGGCGGTTAAACCAAAGACCTTAAAGTTAACCCAGATATTCTGCGGCAGCCAGAAGGCGATATAGATATTGGCCAGCCCGCAGAGAATAAAGAACACCGCCCAGGCCAGGTTAAGTCGCGACCAGACCTGCTGCGGCAGGCTCAGCTCTTTACCCAGCATGCGCTGGATCAGCGGCTTTTTCATCACCCACTGGCTGAACAGCAGCGCGCCGGCGAACAGGGCATAGATCACCGTCACCTTCCATTTAATAAACTCATCATTATGGAAGAAGATGGTTAACCCGCCGAAGACGGCCACCAGCACGAAGGTGATCAGCGCCATTTTTTCCACTTTCCGGTAGCGCACCCAGCTGTAGATCAGCACGACGGCGGTCGCCACAATCAGCGCCGTGGTGGCGGCGTAGATATCGTAAAGCTTATAAAAGGCAAAGAAGACCACCAGCGGTAAAAAATCCAGAAACTGCTTCATACATCGATCCCGTCTTTCAGGACGGACCGGGGAAGGCCCCGGTCCTGGTTAAAATTAGCTGCGGATAAGCATATACACGCGAAATAAATAGATCAGCAACAGGGCGGAAATCAGGTTGCTGATGGTATTAATCACCACCGCGCCGACGTTTGGCGTCAGGGCGGCAAAGCTGGAAGCAAACAGTAACAGCAGGGTTTTCGCCACCAGCCAACCGATAATAGCCGGCGCCACCAGCCGCAGATTGGCCCACGCCAGGCGCATGCTGCTGCGCATGGCGCCGAGGATGCCCATTTTGTCCTGTACCAGCATGATCGGCGCAAAGGCCAGCACGATGGCCAGCAGCACGCCGGGCACCAGCACCAGCATCATCCCCATCTGCACCAGGAAGGTGGTGAACAGGATCAGCAGCAGCAGCTTGGGCAGCACCGGCGCCGAGGCGCCGATGGCGCGTAGGGCGCTAACGCGATGACCGGCGGAGACCAGCTGGATCAGCAGCAGGACGCCGCCGACGAGGATCGCATTACCTACCAGACCCGAGAAGGTTGATGCCGCCGAGGCGCGCAGCAGAACCTGCTGCTGCTCCGGCGTCATGTTCTGCACCAGCTCGAACAGCCCGGCGCTACCGGCGAGGTTATCGCCTTCGCTGAGTATCGACAGCTGCTCGTCGCTGGGTGAAAAGGCATGGCCAAGTACTACCGTAATAAACGCGCACAACAGCGCAATCAGTAAAATAGTAATGAACTGATTACGAAAAAAATTCCCGGTGTCACGGTAGACGGACTTCGCCGTGATAGACATGCATTCTCCTTGAGTGTCGCAGGTGTTAACTAGCCGGCGATTGTACCGCAAATCGTTCCGTCGTAGCACTCTCTGCGCCGGTCAGGGCAGGTATATCTTTGTAAAGAGGCCGCAATGGTGGCAGGCCGTAGCGCGCCCGCGCCCGGTTGCAGGCATCGTTTTCCTCGCCATTTTCCCCGGACATGGCGAATTCGCGACACGGCGAAGGCCGGTTTTCATAAATAGTGCAGTGAACGGCGTCGCCGATATCGCCAGACAGGGCCGCGCAGCGGCTCTGGCGCTGATTGGTGCCGCTCATGCAGCGCAGGAAAGGGGTCAGCGGTTCGGTCAGCGCGGAGGGCACCAGGCCGCCTGCATCGTCGGCTTCCGCCCAGTAGAAAGAGACTCGAAAATACGCACAACAGGCACCGCACGTCATGCACGGGTTGATTTCACTCATAATTACACCTGAAAAAAACGCATCAACACAGATTGTCGGCAGTTAACTTATCCAGCCGCCTCAGCGACGGCAAGAGGGGCAGAAATAAATTTTTGCGCGAAAAGTGAAAATTGATGTGCGAACAATTCAAGGCATTGCGATCGGTAGCAAAAATTAATCTGGATCAATAAATGTTAAATCTGAGGACTTAGTGTGATCTAAAACAGATCAAACGTAACTCGTTATAGGTATATTTGGCCGCGCTGAAAAACCATAATGAGGAAGTGGATATGAAGAAGTTAGCAGCGGCGGCATTGATTCTTGGCACGCTTTCTACCGGCAGCGTCTGGGCGCATGAGGCGGGGGAGTTTTTCATTCGTGCCGGGACCGCCACCGTCCGACCGACGGAGGGCTCTGACAATGTGTTAGGCAGCCTTGGCAGTTTCAACGTCAGTAACAATACCCAGCTGGGTTTAACCTTTACCTATATGGCGACCGATAACATTGGCGTGGAGTTGCTTGCCGCGACGCCGTTCCGCCATAAGGTCGGCACCGGGCCAACCGGGACTATCGCCACCGTCCATCAGCTGCCGCCCACCCTGATGGCGCAGTGGTACTTTGGCGATGCGCAAAGCAAGGTGCGCCCGTACGTGGGGGCCGGTATCAACTACACCACCTTCTTTAATGAAGACTTTAACGACACCGGCAAGGCGGCCGGGCTTTCCGATCTGAGCCTGAAGGACTCCTGGGGCGCGGCGGGGCAGGTCGGCCTCGATTATCTGATTAACCGCGACTGGCTGCTGAATATGTCGGTGTGGTACATGGATATCGATACCGATGTGAAATTCAAAGCCGGCGGTGTGGACCAGAAAGTCAGCACCCGTCTGGATCCGTGGGTGTTTATGTTCTCCGCAGGCTATCGGTTCTAAATTCTTCTGTAAACTGGCCAACGGATGGCCAGTTCATTGTCTCGTCACACCTGTCTGCCGCAAGCCTCTGTCATCAACAGCGGATCACACTTCCGTCCACTGGCGCAGCAGGTTGTGATACATGTTGAGCAGGGAGAGGACCTCTTCTCCGTCGCCAAAGCGGGCCTTCAGAGACTGGATGGTGCGGTCCAGGTCGTAAAGCATCGCACGCTGCTTATCGTCGCGGACCATCGACTGGATCCACAGGAAAGAGGCCTGGCGGACGCCGCGGGTGACCGGGGTGACGCAGTGCAGGCTGCTGGCGGGATAGAGCACCAGATGCCCGGCCGGGAGCTTCACCCGATGTTGGCCATAGGTGTCTTCAATCACCAGTTCGCCACCCTCATAGCTCTCCGGATCGCAAAGGAACAGCGTCGCTGACAGATCAGTGCGCATCCAGCCAGCCTCGCCGTTCTGGCGAACGGCGCCATCGACGTGAAAACCATAGGTCTCCCCTGGCCCATAGCGGTTAAACAACGGCGCGGAAATCGTCCGCGGCAGCGCGGCGGAAAAAAACTGCGGATGGCCGCGCAGCATATCGAGCACAGTGGCCTGCAGGCGGGCATACAGCGGCGTTCGGGTATCGATCTGCTGGTTCTGTTTGACGGCCGCCCCCTGGCTACCCACCGTAACCCGCCCGTCGACCCACTCGGCCTGCGCCAGCTGCCGGGTAAATTCCGCCACCTGGTCTGTCGATAGCACGTCAGGAATGTGATACATCATCGCGGTGTTCTCTCTAAAAGGTGGGGCGCAACGGCCCCACGCGCAGACTCAGAAATGGACGTTCGCCGTCAGCATAAAGGTCCGGGGTTCGCCCGGATGATAGCGATAGCCGCTCTTGTTGATGGAGGCCACGTAATCGGTATCAAACAGGTTATACATATTGAGCTGCAGATCGAGGTTTCTGTTGACCCGATAGCCCAGTTTGGCGTCGGCAACCCAGTAGCCCTCGGTGTGATCCGGGGTACCGACCGCACCATCGCTGCCCCGGCGCAGGCTTCCGACATAGCGCACACCGCCGCCGACGGACAGATCGCTGGTGGCCTGATACTGCGTCCACAGCGTAAAGGCATGTTTCGGGGTGTAGGCCAGGGCGGAAGATCCATCCTGTGCAACGTTCTGTCCCTCCGTCACTGTCGCATGCTGCTGAGTGTAGCCGGCGATAATCGTCCAGTCCGGGGTCAGGTTTCCGGTCGCGGAGAGTTCATACCCCTCCACGCGCTTTTTGCCGTACTGCGACCAGGTTCCGTCATCGTTGGCGGCCACTTCGTTTTCAATATCGGTGCGGAATAATGCCGCGCTGAGCAGCAGACGGTTGTCGAAGATTTGCCACTTGGTGCCCAGCTCGCTGGATTTTGCCTTCTGCGGCTTAAAGTCGGTTCGGTTAGCGCTGTTGCCGCTGCCGCTGGCGGCCAGGGCGAAGCTGCTGCCTCCCGGCGGCTGCTGTGAGATGGCGTAGTTGACGTAGACATTGCCCTGCTCGGTTAAGCGGTACAGCGCCCCGGCTTTCCAGTTAACCAGATTGCCGGATTTAGCGGTATCGACAGTGGTGACCGGGCTGCCGGTCGACTGTCCGGGCGGGCAGGCGATAGCCCCGCGTCCGCTGCCGCCGCAGGCGGTGGCGCTGTCATATTTGGTATGGTAATTGTCGAGACGCAGCCCGCCGTTGATCTCAATCCGCTCGGTCAGCGTCAGCGTATCAAAGGCATAAATCCCGAAGGTATCGGTCTGGCCGTTGGCGTTCGCCCCGTTTCTGTCCAGCCCGCCAATCGACAGGTTGCTCACCGGATGGTAGAGATTCACCGCCGGCGCGGTCCTGGCGTTAACGCCATAGTTGGTCTGGTTTTCCCGGGTAAACTCCACGCCGGCGCTGACGTCATGGCCTATCGAGCCAGTATCGAAGGTCGAGGTGATATTGGTCTGGTTGGTCAGAATGCGGTTGCTGACATCTTTGGTATTAACCAGACGCGACCAGCTCCAGGTGTTGACGTCATTGATATCGGGGGCGGTGATATTGTTCGCGCCGCCCATCACCGCGGTCAAAAGATACTCCTGTTTCACTCGCGACCAGCGGGTGGTATTGCGCACGGTGGTATTCTCCGTCAGATCGTGTTCGAAGCGCAGGGTACCGCTGTCGGTAGTAGATTTATCGTAATCGGAGTCGGTGCCATAGAAATTGCTGGTATCGACCTTCCCGGTGGAGTTGAGTGCGGCATACTTCGGCGAAGGCGCCGAATAGCCCGGCAGGCCGACGGTAGGGATCCCGCCATCCGGGGTGTTGTTCTGCCGGACGTGCAGATAGTTCAGATACAGACGAGTTGGGGTATCAAGGCCGAAGGCTAGCGACGGTGCGATGCCATAGCGTTCGTTTTCAATGCGGTCCCGACCAGCGTCATGGGTTTTTTCCCCCATCAGGTTCAGACGGAACGCAGCGTTGTCGCTAAACGCCTGGTTCAGGTCGAGAGTGCCCCGGCGCGACCAGGCGCTGCCGATGCTGGCCGAGCCGTCGATCCCGGAGTCAAGGCGCGGCTGCTTGCTGATCATATTGATCGAGCCGGAGGGCGCGCTGCGGCCATAGTCCGTGCCGGCGGGCCCTTTGATGACTTCCACCTGCTGGGTATTGAAGGTATCGCGCGTCACGCTGCCGATGTCGCGAATGCCGTCCACATAGATGCTGTTAGAGGTATCCACGCCGCGCATAAAGATGGCATCCCCGGTGGTTGAGCTGCCATTCTCCCCGGCATAAAACGCCCCGACGCCGGGAACGTTTTTGAGGGCGTCAGTCAGGTTGGTGACGCCCTGATCTTTAATCACCTGTTCCGGGATCACGGTGATGGTGCGGGTGGTATCGACCAGCGGTTTATTGAACTTGGGATCGGCGGAAGCGCCGGGGGAGTAGAGTGAAGGCGGAGCGGCTTCCACTACCAGCGTCTCTTCACTATTTTTGACCGAATTTTCCGCTGTGATGCCTGCTGCCGGCGAGGCTCCCAGACACAGACCTGTAAACAATGCCAATGAGTTGAAACTGCCGAAAGGCAGAGAAGCGTTTTTTTCCATGATAAATGCAGGCTTATTTTTTGTTATGAGCACATATCACACCGCGCAAAAGCGACGTTATTCGTCGTCTGGCTTGCGCTGACCCGGTGTGATTCTATAAATGATAAAAAGAATAGTTATCATTTGCCTTAATATTTACATAGAAAAGTTAACCTTAAAACAACTTTCTTCACTTCGATTTACATAATTCACATTTTTTGAACGATAAAGCGGGAATATAGGGAAAGTGCTGCAGAATAAGGTCGGTAGCAAGCCGCGCCGGGCGGGGTTAACTTCCGGGCGGCCATATGATGGTTGTTCCGGCACGGATCACCAGGGCACGGTACGGCCCTGGTAATCCAGATACTCCAGTCCCGGACGTTGCCGTTTGTCGAGCAGGACGTTCACCAGGCGTGGGATCGTCTCTTCGATGGTCAGCGGGGCATCTGCCCCGCCGAGCTCGGTGCGGATCCATCCCGGGGCCATCACCACCAGCGGATGGGAGGCCGAGGAGGGGCGAGCGGCGAAGCTGCGCATGAACATATTCAGCGCAGCTTTACTCCCGCGGTAGAGTTCCCGCTGGCCGGTAAGGTTATTGGTCACGCTCCCCTGGCCGGAGGACATCACGCCGAGCAGCCCCTGCGGTTTAACGGCCTGCTGCAGGCGCTCGATAACCCGCATCGGCGCCAGGGCATTGGTGAGCATCACCTGGTAAAACTCCTCGGTGGAGACGTCGCCAATGGTCTGCGATGGGTCACGATTGGTGGTGCCAGCATTGACAAACAGCATATCGAGGCTTGCCGGGGGAAGCGTCGCCTGCAGCGCGGCCAGCTGGGCTTCATCGCGAATGTCGAGCGTCGCCAGGCGTAGCCGCAGGGGATGCGTCTTGGCCAGGTCGTGGAGCGGCGTGTGGGATGATAAATCGCGCACGGTGCCGATGACCTCCCAGCCGTGCTGGAGGAACGTCGCCGCCATAGCATGGCCAAGGCCGCGCGAGGCGCCGACGATGAGGATAGTGTTGTGCTGATCGGATTTCATGATGTCTCTCGCTGCAGAAAGGAGGTCTTCACTATAATCAGGCCCGAGATCGGGCGGAAGACGCCGCCAGTGCACTCATATCTTGCAGCAAACGCCCTGTCTGGCGACTGGAGCGATAATGAACGATCCCGATTTTAATTTGCTGGCGGCTCTCGATCCGCTGCCGGTCAGTACCGAGGTGATTACGGTTTCGCAGGCGTGGCATCCGCGTCTGGAGCAGGCCCCGGCCACCGCTGGCTGCGGCAGCGGGTGCGTGAGGTGTGTCGCGAGTAAAAAAAAGCCCGCACAAGTGCGGGCAAAAATACTGGAAGCAATGTGAGCAATGTCGTACTGAATACCTGAGTGATTTACTCAACTATTCAGTGATGAGAAAGATAATATTTCTCATTTAAGATATCAACCCCATCTTTTGTGCGGAAGCGATTTTTTATCCGAGGGTGAAAACCGTGCGCTTCTGGCTGTCGTCCTGCGGCCAGGCCGCCGCGATCTCCTGCAGTGGCCGCGGGGTGGTGGCGATGGTCAATTTCCCCGGCACCGCCGCCTGCAGCATTTCACCGGTCGCCGCCAGCAGCTGCGATACCGACAGGCTACCGATCCCGCTGCCCATCAGCAGGAGCGGGGCGGAACGCAGCACTGCGCCATTTAACGCGATATCGGCGCCAGCCAGGGAACCCACCTGCACATAGCGCACCGGACTGCCGGCAGGGGTATATTTCGCCAGTGCCGGCAATAATAATTCCGCGCTGTGTCCCCACAGGTAATCGATGACCACATCGATCTGCGCGGCGCTGACCGCTGAAAATTGCCCGCTCAAGTTTTTATCATCAGCGGTTAACTGAATACACTCATCGGCGTCCAGCGCCGCCAGCGACTGCGCATTGCGCCCGGTTGCAATGATTTTTTTCGCCCCCAGATAGCGGGCAATCTGCACCGCCAACTGACCGGCGCTGCCGGTGGCGCCGTTAATCAGCACCGTTTCGCCGGCCTGAAGCTGGGCGCGTGTCACCAGCGATGCCCACGCGGACATACCGGGGTTGGCCATCGCCGCCGCCTGGATATCATCGAGCGCATCCGGCAGCGGCAGACAATTCTGCAGGGCGACCGGCGCCCGCTGCGCCATACTGCCGAAGGGGGCGGTGGGGAAGGCGAAGTAGACGCGCTGGCCCTGAGGTGTGGTGCCGACGCCATCGATACCGGGCACAAAGGGCAGATTGCCGTCGAAGCTGTAATGGCGTCCGGATGCCCGGGCCTTAACCACATGGCTTATCGCGGCGGCGCGGACGTCAATGAGCGTCTGGCCGGGCGCGGGCTGCGGGTCGATAAAATCGGCCCAAACCGGGCCTTCTGCGAGATCAAAAACCACGGCTGCTTTCATAAATTATCTCCTGTCGGGAATTATGTGTAAAATACACATATTGTTTTGCAGCACTATACGCGGAAAATTAATATATGCAAGATGCACATAATGACTACGACATTACCGACTTTCACGGCGCGCTGCTGGATATCATCAGCGTAATGAACCAGCCGCTGCGCGATGAGCAGATCCTGCAGGCAGCCGGCATCCAGCTGGAACAGATGCTGTTTCCGCTGCTTGTGGCAGTAGGGCGCCATGGCCCGGTGGGGGTGGTTGAGCTGGCGGATCATTTAGGGCGCGATTACACCACCGTCAGCCGCCAGGTGAAAAAACTGGAAGCCCAGGGACTCGCCTGTAAGCAACCGAACCGTCATGATCGACGGATCAGCGAAGTGACGCTTAGCGCCAGCGGACAACAGATGATCGACAGTATTGCGGTAGCGCGGCGGCGGTTAATGAATCAGGTGCTGGCGCAGTGGCCGGAAGATGAAGTGCAGGCGCTGTTTCGCTTAACGCGCAAATACGCCGACAGTTTGCAGCAACCAGGCTAAATTCTCGTGTGTTGCCGCCTGGCGCAACAATCAGCTTTTGCGTCACAACTCACGGGTCAGTTCGTCGATGTTGTCGGAAAGTATCTCCAGCAGGGATCTCACATAGAGAGTGTTGTTTCCCTGATGCCACATCGCGCTGAGGGGGAGCCCTTCGACATGCTTTTTCGGCGTGAGCGCAAGGTATTTCACGCCGTCGGCATTCATGTCTTTATAGGACGCTGGCACCAGAGCAATGCCGAGTCCTGCGGCAACAAAACTCAGGATAGTCTGCTTCTCTTCAGCATACTGCGCGATGACAGGCATGCTGCCCCCCTCTTTGAAAATATTCATTGTCAGGTCATGGCTGTGACGCCGGGTGCGTCTTTCCGGCAAGATAACAGGCTCGTGCCGAAAGTCATCGATACTGACTTCATCATAACTGACCAGCCGGTGATGAGCGGGCACGGCGAGCACGCAAGTTTCATTGGCAATAAATCGCGTTGTCAGCATGGCATCAATGTGTTCCGGCGGGCGCACAAAAACCACATCCAGCCACCCTGAAATGAGTCGGGGGATAAGTTTGTGAGATTTATCTTCTGTAAGATGAATATCTGCTTCAGGAAAACGCCTGACGAAAAGATTAAGCAATTCAGGAAGTAATCCTTTGGCTGCGCTGTCGATAGCCCCGATCCGCAACGTTCTTTTCTGCAACAGGCTATTTTTCCGGAATCGCTGCCGTAGCGCATCGAAATCAGCAATGACCGTTTTGGCCTCATTTAAAAAGGCGGCGCCTTCAGGTGTTAGCGACACGTTGCGGGTCGATCGATTCAGTAGCCTGATCCCCAAATCATCTTCCAGTAGCTTAATAAAGCGACTCAGTGACGCAGGCATCATTTCGAGTTTACGGGCAGCCCGGCCAAAGTGAAGCTCATCACCTAACACCACAAAGCAACGTAGCTGATTTATATCCATTTTTTCACCAAAACCTGATTATACAAATTATTTATATAAAGCCGAGCCGATGATAAAGCGGTTCAAAACTTCATACTGGGATTATTACAAAACGATAACAACCCTACATCACTATGGAGCATCCCGTCATGAAAAACGACCTCGAAAAGAAGGTGATGCGTAAGGTTACCCTGCGCATTATTCCTTTCATCATGCTGCTGTACTTCATTGCCTTCCTTGACCGCGTCAACATTGGCTTTGCCGCCCTGACCATGAATCAGGATCTGGGATTTTCACCCACCGTTTTTGGTCTGGGCGCTGGAATTTTCTTCCTGGGTTATTTTCTGTTTGAGGTACCGTCAAACTTAATTCTTCATAAAGTGGGCGCCCGCATCTGGATCGCCCGCGTCATGATTACCTGGGGATTCGTCTCTGGCTGCATGGCTTTTGTGCAGGGCACGACGAGCTTCTACATTCTGCGTTTTCTGCTCGGCGTGGCGGAAGCCGGTTTCTTCCCGGGGATCATTCTCTATCTCAGCTACTGGTTTCCTGCCGCCAGGCGTGCGCAGGTCACTGCCATCTTTATGGCCGCAGCTCCCCTGTCGACAGCACTGGGATCGCCGGTTTCGGCCGCACTGCTGGAGATGCATGGCTTCCTTGGCTACGCCGGCTGGCAGTGGATGTTTGTACTGGAAGCTTTGCCGGCGCTGGTGCTCGGTGTTGTGGTTCTGTTCTTCCTGACGGATCGTCCGGCCAAGGCCAAATGGCTGACTGATCAAGAGCGTGCCTGGCTGGAAAACGCCATGCAAGACGAGGAGCGGGCACGGGCGGCAAAACAGAGCCATTCCAGCGCATGGCGAGGGCTAGCGGATATACGCGTCCTGGCGCTGGCGCTGGTCTATTTCGGTACCTCAGCCGGGCTGTATACGCTTGGCATCTGGTCCCCGCAAATCATTCGCAGTTTCGGTGCTTCCTCGCTGGAGATTGGTTTCCTGAACGCCTTTCCGGCGGTGATCGGCGTCATCGCCATGATCCTCTGGGCGCGTCATTCCGATCGAACCAAAGAGCGCAGCTGGCACGTCATTGGCGCCTGCCTGCTGGCGGCTGCCGGGCTGATATACGCCGGTAATGTCAGCACATTGTTTACCGTAATGGTCGCCTTAACGCTGGTCACCGTGGGGATTAGCGCATCAAAACCCCCTTTGTGGAGCATGCCAACCCTGTTCCTCAGCGGACCGGCTGCGGCCGCTGGCATTGCGGCTATCAACTCCATCGGCAACCTCGGCGGTTTCGTTGGCCCGATGATGATTGGCGTGATCCGCGAGCAAACCGGTAGTTACAGCTGGGGCCTGTACTTTGTCGCCGGATTGCTGGCGCTCTCGGCCCTCGTGGTCATGATTCTTTCTGCCAGAGCGAACAAATCGCCGACGGCAGAGCTTCCACATCCTCATACTCATTAACTGGAGAAGTAACGATGCGTCACTACAAAATTGCTGCCATCCCTGCGGACGGTATCGGACCGGAAGTCATTTCGGCAGGTATTGAAGTCTTGCACGCGCTGACGCGCCACGATCCGCAACTGAAATTTGATATAGAGACCTTTGACTGGGGGTCAGACTATTACAAAAAACATGGCGTGATGATGCCGGAAGAAGGGCTGAACATGCTGAAAGCATTTGATGCCATTTACTTCGGCGCGGTGGGGGCCCCGGATGTCCCTGACCACATCACACTCTGGGGCCTGCGGCTGCCTATTTGCCAGGGCTTTGACCAGTACGCCAATGTGCGACCCACCAAAATTCTGCCGGGCGTCACTTCACCGCTGCGCAACCGCGGGCCTGGCGATCTTGACTGGGTCATCGTGCGCGAAAACTCCGAAGGTGAATATTCTGGTAACGGCGGCCGTACCCACCGTGGTTTACCTGAAGAAGTCGGTACCGAAGTGGCAATCTTTACCCGTGTTGGGGTGACACGCATTATGCGCTATGCCTTCAGACTGGCACAGTCTCGTCCACGTAAACTGCTGACCGTGGTGACCAAATCCAACGCCCAGCGCCATGGTATGGTGATGTGGGATGAGATTGCCGCTGAAGTGGCGCAGGAATTCCCGGATGTGCAGTGGGACAAAATGTTGGTCGATGCCATGACGCACCGTATGACGTTGCATCCCCAGACCCTGGATACCATCGTTGCCACCAATCTGCACGCCGATATCCTTTCCGATCTGGCTGGCGCGCTGGCGGGTAGTCTGGGCGTAGCGCCGACCGCGAATATTGATCCTGAACGCCGTTTCCCTTCCATGTTCGAACCGATCCATGGTTCCGCATTCGATATCACCGGCAAAGGGATTGCGAACCCCATTGCCACTTTCTGGACCGCGGTACAGATGCTTGAACATCTGGGCGAACGCCATGCCGCTGCGCTGATTATGGAAAGCATTGAGTATGTGTGTGAAAAAGGCATTCTGACGCCAGATGTCGGTGGCTCAGCCAATACCGCGGAGGTGACACGCGCCGTGGTGCACTACATTGACGCTAAAGCTGACATTGCCGAGACCGCATAAACATGAATAACGAACAGGCTGCAGAGATCCTGCAGGATATCTTTCAACATGCGGTCAACAGTGCCCGCGCCGGGCCGGTGACCCTGGCTAACCTGCCGGAAAAACCTCGCGGCCGTTGTGTGGTGATCGGTGCGGGTAAAGCGTCCGCGGCAATGGCGGCTGCCGTGGATGCGGCCTGGCCGGATGTGGCGGTGTCGGGCGTGGTGGTGACGCGTTACGGTTACGCGGTTCCTGCGGGCCGCATCCGCATTATTGAGGCGGCTCATCCCGTATCAGATGCCATGAGCGAGGTTGCCGCAATGCTGATTGTGGAGACGCTGCGCGGTTTAACTGCCGATGATCTGGTGCTGGCATTGATTTCAGGGGGAGGGTCGGCGCTGATGGCGCTGCCCGCCCCGGGGTTAACGCTGGCAGATAAGCAGACCATCACCCGGGCCCTGCTCCATAGCGGGGCCAACATCAAAGAGATGAATCTGGTACGTCGTCATCTCTCAGCGGTGAAAGGCGGAAAGCTGGCGACCATGGCGCAACCGGCGCGCATCGTATCACTGATTATCAGCGATGTGCCTGGCGATAATCCGACGGACGTAGCGTCTGGCCCCACCGTTGCCGATAACAGCGCACCACGTGATGCGCTCCGGGTACTGCAGCGGTATGGCATTACGATCCCGAAGCCCGTTAGCGAACGGCTAAACCAGCCGGCCGGCCCGATGGAAAACGCCGCGACAGGCGAGGTCAGGCTTATCGCCACGCCGGCGATGGCGTTAGCGGCGGCGGGGCTGGCCGCACGACAACATGGGTTCACCCCCCTTATTTTGGGGGATGCTATAGAAGGTGAAAGCAGGGAAGTGGCGGTGGTCATGGCCGGTATGGCGAAATCGGCGAAGCAGTATGGTCACCCGATTTCAGGGCCTGCTGTGCTGTTGTCAGGTGGCGAAACCACGGTGACAGTAAACAACACTCAGCCTGGAAAAGGGGGCCGCAATACCGAGTTTTTACTCAGTCTGGCCTGTGCGCTCCAGGGGGAACACGGTATCTGGGCCATGGCGGGAGATAGCGATGGTATTGATGGCACAGAAGATGCCGCAGGTGCGATCGTCTTCCCGGATACGCTTGCGCGCGGCAAGCTGAGCGGTCTTAATGCAGTGCAATATCTGGATGGCCATGATAGTTACTGCTATTTTCACGCGCTTAATGATTTGCTGATCACCGGCCCGACGTTAACCAACGTCAATGATATTCGGGCAATATTGATTGCCTGACTGTATCGCTCTCCTGTGCCAGGGAGAGCGATATTTTTCCCTTTCAACATAGTTCAAATCTTCGGTATCCGCCCGCCATCCATTTCCACGCTAAAGCGCATCGCCTGGCGTCAAGGTGTCGATCATCGGGCCGTCTGATGTGTTGGCGTGCAAGATGACATGGAAAGGAAGGTAACGCGTGGAAATCGCCGCCTGGCGCGATACCAGGCGGCTGATGGTCAGGCGGTTTTGGTCGCTGCCTTCAGGCTCTGGACGAAGGCTTTCAGCTCGTCGAGCATGGTCTGCGGCTCATCGAGGTGGCGTTCGATGATTTTGACGATGGCGGAACCGGAGATAGCCCCGGCGGCTCCGGCGTCAATGGCGGCGCTCACCTGCTCCGGCGCGGAGATACCAAAGCCCTGCAGCGGCGGCGCGGCGTGATATTCCGCCAGCTTCTCCACCAGGTGGTGCAGCGGCAGCGCGGCGCGATTTTCCGCACCCGTCACTCCGGCGCGCGACAGCAGATAGGTGTAGCCGCGGCCATAAGAGGCAATCTGGCGCAGTAAATCGTCATCCGCATTGGGCGGGCAGATGAAAATCGGTGCGATGTTATGGCGCATCGCCGCCTGGCGGAACGGGGCGGACTCTTCCACCGGCACGTCGGCCACCAGCACCGAGTCGACGCCGACGCGGGCGCACTGGGCATAGAACGCATCGATGCCCGGGCTGAAGACGAGGTTGGCATACATCAGCAGGCCGATTGGGATGGTCGGATGCTTCTGGCGGATCGCCGCCAGCATCTCAAAGCACTGCGCCGGGGTCACTCCCGCGGCGAAGGCGCGCAGGGCCGCGCCCTGGATGGTCGGGCCGTCCGCCAGCGGGTCGGAGAAAGGGATCCCCAGTTCAAGGGCATCAGCGCCGCCTTCGATCAGCGCATCGATAATTTTCAGCGACTGCTCCGGTCCCGGATCGCCAAGGGTGACAAAGGGGACGAAGGCGCCTTCCTGGCGATTTTTCAGTTGGGCAAACAGCGTCTCATAGCGTTCCATCAGATTTCCCCTCGCGCTTTCAGGATGTCATGTACGGTGAAAATGTCTTTGTCGCCGCGGCCGGAGAGATTAACCACCAGCAGCTGCTCTTTTTCCGGGTTCTCGCGCATCATCTTCAGCGCGTGGGCCAGAGCGTGAGAGGACTCCAGCGCCGGGATAATCCCTTCGTGGCGGGAAAGCGCTTTAAACGCGTCCAGCGCTTCGTCGTCAGTGATCGACACATAGTCAGCGCGACCGGTGCTGTTCAGAAACGCGTGCTGCGGCCCAACGGACGGGAAGTCCAGCCCGGCGGAAATGGAGTAAGACTCTTCGATCTGGCCGTCGGCGGTCTGCATCATCGGCGACTTCATACCGAAGTAGATCCCAACGCGGCCATGCTTCAGCGGCGCGCCGTGCTCGCCGCTCTCGATACCGTGTCCGGCGGGCTCCACGCCGATCAGGCCGACGTTGGTTTCCTCGATAAAATCAGCGAACATGCCGATGGCGTTTGATCCGCCGCCGACGCAGGCGATCACCGCGTCCGGTAGGCGGCCCTCTTTTTCAAGGATCTGCGCTTTGGTCTCTTCGCCAATCATGCGCTGGAATTCACGCACAATCGTCGGGAACGGGTGCGGACCGGCGGCGGTGCCCAGCATATAGTGCGCCTTTTCGTAGCTGCCGGACCAGTCGCGCAGCGCCTCGTTACAGGCATCTTTCAGCGTGGCGGAGCCGCTGTGCACCGGGATCACCTCGGCGCCCATCAGGCGCATACGGAACACGTTCGGCGACTGGCGCTCGACGTCCTTGGCACCCATGTAGATACGGCATTTCAGGCCGAGCAGGGCGCTGGCCAGCGCTGAGGCGACGCCGTGCTGGCCGGCGCCGGTCTCGGCGATAATTTCGGTTTTACCCATCCGTTTGGCCAGCAGGGCCTGGCCCAGCACCTGGTTGGTTTTGTGCGCGCCGCCGTGCAGCAGATCTTCGCGTTTCAGGTACAGGGTGGTGCGGGTGCCTTCGGTCAGATTCCGGCATTTGGTCAGGGCCGTCGGACGACCGGCGTAGTTTTTCAGCAGGTCGGTGAATTCCGCCTGAAAGGCCGGGTCCTTCTGCGCGCTGACAAAGGCTTCTTCCAGCTGGCGCAGGGCGGGCATCAGGATCTGCGGCACATACATGCCGCCGAATTCGCCGAAGTAGGGGTTCAGTAAAGTGCTCATTATTGCTCCTTAATATGCGCGCAGCGTCTGGAATACGGAGGCCAGCTTGCTGGCGTCTTTCATCCCTGGTTGCGACTCTACGCCTGAATTGAAATCGAGTCCGGCACAGCCGCTTTTGGCCGCTTCCACACAGTTATCGGCGCCGAGGCCGCCCGCCAGCATGACGTTGCGCAGATCCTGGCCCTGCAGCAGGCTCCAGTCAAAGCGCTGGCCGCTGCCGCCCTGGCCGTTGTCGAGCAGGTACTTGTCGACATGGTGGAGCGTACGGGCCGGGAAGGTTTCGCCGACGCTCAGCGCTTTCCAGATGCGGACGTTGTCCGCGAGGGCGTCGCGCAGCGCGTCGATATAGGCCTGGTCTTCATCACCGTGCAGCTGCACGGCGGCCAGCCCCAGAGCCTGCGCGCGGGCGACCACCTCCTCCAGCGGCGCATTGCGGAAGACGCCGACGTACTGCAGCGGCGCAGCGGCGATCACCGCTTTGGCCTGGGCGTCATTCACCGCTCGCGGCGAGGTCGGGACGAAGATCAGCCCACCGTAAATGGCGCCGGACTCCCAGGCCACCTGGGCATCCTGCGGGCGCGTCAGGCCGCACACTTTGTTCTCGCCGAGCAGCACGCGTTTAACCGCCGCTTCCAGATCCGCCTGCTCCATCAGGGCGGAGCCGATCAGGAAGCCGTTGGCGAAGTGGCTCAGCTCGCGCACTTCGGCATAGGTATGGATGCCGGATTCGCTGATCACCGTGACATCCGGGCCGAGACGCGCCGCCAGCTGACGGGTGCGGTTAAGGTCAATCGACATATCGCGCAGGTCGCGGTTGTTAATGCCCACCACCTTCGCCTTCAGGGCGATGGCGCGCTCCAGTTCCTCTTCATTGCTGACTTCGGTCAGCACGCCCATATTCAGGCTGTGAGCCACCGCCGAGAGCTGACGATACTGTTCATCGTCGAGCACCGAGAGCATCAGCAGGCAGGCGTCGGCCTGATAGTAGCGCGCCAGGTAGATCTGGTAAGGGTCGATGGTGAAGTCCTTACACAGGATCGGCTGCGGCGCGACCTGGCTGACGATCGGCAGGAAATCGAAGCTGCCCTGGAAATATTTCTCATCACACAGCACCGAGATCGCCGAGGCGTAGTGCTTGTAGATGCTGGCGATCGCTGCCGGATCGAAATCCTCGCGAATCAACCCCTTCGACGGTGAGGCCTTCTTGCACTCAAGAATAAACGCGGTGCGGGTGCCGGCCAGCGCGTCATAGAAATTGCGCTGCGTCGGAACGATCTCATTTTGAAAACTGGCTAACGGTTGTTGTTGTTTGCGGGCTTCCACCCAAATCGCTTTGTCGGCAACGATTTTTGCTAAAACGGTTTGCATTATTTACCCTCTTGCCGCTAAGGCGGTCACTCTGTCATAGGCCGCGCCGCTGTGCAGCACATCCAGTACCTGCTGAGCGTTAGCTTTCAGATCTTCATGCCCGTGTAAACGCATCAACATGGCGACGTTGGCGGCGACGGCGGCTTCGTGAGCGGCTTCACCTTTACCTTGTAGCAAGCGCGTCAGAATGTCACGGTTTTCTTCCGGGGTGCCGCCCGCCAGCTGCGCCTGATGGTAAGGCGTCAGGCCGAAGTCGTCGGCGGTCAGCTGATAGCTTTTAATTTCCCCGTTATGCAGTTCGGCCACCACCGTAGGCGCATGCAGCGAAACTTCATCCATCCCACCGCTGTGCACCACCGCCGCGCGCTGATAACCCAGCACGCGCAGGGTCTCGGCGATCGGCAGCACCAGTTCCGGGCTGTAGACGCCAATCAGCGCCAGCGGCGGATGCGCCGGGTTGATCAGCGGGCCCAGCACGTTGAACAGGGTGCGGGTCTTCAGCTGCTGACGGACCGGCATCGCGTGGCGGAAACCGGTGTGGTACTTCGGCGCGAACAGGAAGCAGACGCCCAGCTCATCAAGCGCGGCGCGGGATTTATCGGCGTTCATATCGAGATTAATGCCGAAGGCCGCCAGCAGGTCAGAAGAGCCTGATTTACTGGAGACGCTGCGGTTGCCGTGTTTCGCCACTTTTAACCCGCAGGCCGCAGCGACAAAGGCGCTGGCGGTGGAGATATTGATGCTGTTGCTGCCGTCGCCACCGGTGCCAACGATGTCGGCAAACAGGTAGTCCGGGCGCGGGAACGGCGCGGCGTTTTCCAGCAGCGCGGTAGCGGCGCCGGCAATTTCCTGCGGCTGCTCACCGCGCACTTTCATGCTGACCAGCGCGGCGGCCAGTTGCTCAGGCTTCACTTCGCCGCGCACGACGGCGGAGAACAGCTGGTGGCTCTCCTGCTGACTCAGGGTTTCCGCCTGGTACAGCTTCTCAAGGATCGGCTGGAGGGTGTTGGTATGCTCCAGCTTCTGCAGCGCCCAGGCCAGGGTCTGCTCCAGCAGTCGCGCGCCCTGGGTGGTGAGGATCGATTCCGGGTGGAACTGGAAGCCGCACACCCGATCCGCATCGTGACGCACCGCCATCACCATACCGTTGAAATTGGCGTTAATCGTCAGCCCGGCGGGAATATTGCTGCCGACCAGCGAGTGGTAGCGCGCCACCGGCAGCGGGTTAGCCAGACCGGCAAACATCGCCTGGCCGTCGTGCTCAATGCTGGAGGCTTTGCCATGGAGGATCTCCCCCGCCTGGCCGACATAGCCGCCGTAGGCTTCGACAATGGCCTGGTGGCCGAGGCAGATGCCGATGATCGGCAGCTTGCCGCGCATACGGGTCAGCAGCTCCGGCATGCAGCCGGCTTCGCTTGGCGTACCCGGGCCCGGGGAGAGCATCAGCACCGGGTTGTCCATGGTGCCCAGACGCTCAATCAGCGCCTGCGCCGGAACGGAGTTGCGATAAATCACTACGTTATGGCCGTTGGCGCGCAGCTGGTCTGCCAGGTTATAGGTAAAGGAATCGATATTATCGAGCAGCAGAATGTCAGCCATCAGAAAATCTCCTTCGCGTGATGGGCCTGGGCAATGGCGCGCAGCACCGCGCGGGCTTTATTTCGGGTCTCATCCGCTTCCGACTGGGGAACCGAGTCGAGCACAATGCCGGCTCCGGCCTGGACGGTAGCGATACCTTCCTGCACGTAGGCGGAACGGATGACGATGCAGGTGTCGAGGTCGCCGTGGGCGGTGAAATAGCCCACCGCGCCGCCGTAGCTGCCGCGGCGTTTACCTTCGGCGGCGGCAATCAGCTGCATGGCGCGGACCTTCGGCGCGCCGCTGAGGGTGCCCATATTCATGCAGGCGCGATAGGCGTGGAGGACGTCGAGATCCTGACGCAATTCGCCTACTACACGGGAGACCAGATGCATCACGAAGGAGTAGCGGTCAACCTTGGTTAAATCAGCGACATAGCGGCTGCCCGGGGTGCAGATGCGCGCCAGGTCATTACGCGCCAGGTCCACCAGCATCAGGTGTTCGGAAAGCTCTTTATGATCGGTGCGCATTTCCAGCTCGATGCGGCTGTCGAGGTCGCGATCCAGCGAGCCGTCGGCGCGGCGGCCGCGTGGCCGGGTGCCGGCGATGGGGTAGATCTCAATCTGACGGCTGACGGCATCATACTTCAGCGAGCTTTCCGGCGAGGCGCCGAACAGGGTGAAATCATTGTCCTGCATAAAGAACATGTACGGGCTGGGGTTGCTCTTCTTCAGCACATCATAAGCGGCCAGCGGCGATGGGCAGGGCAGCGAGAAGCGGCGGGAAGGAACCACCTGGAAGATTTCCCCGGCGCGGATCGCGCGCTGCATTTTGCGCACCACCGCGCCGTACTCTTCATCGCTCTGGTCAACGTCGCAGCGCATTTCGGCCACGGTGGTAACCGGTAGCGGCGCCGGCGGCTCGTTCAGCTGCTGACGCAGCTGGCTCAGGCGCTGCTCCAGGCGCTGTTTTTCACTCTCCAGCGGGGTGAACAGGCTGGCCTGAATGCGGGTATGCTTGGTCTGATGGTCGATGACCAGCAGGGTTTCCGCCAGATAGAAGCAGTAGTCCGGGCAGGTGGTGTCGCTTTGCAACTGGGGAAGATCTTCAAAACCGGCCACCAGGTCATAGGCGAACAGGCCGCCGAAGAACATCGCTTCGCGCTCGTTGTCCGGAACGCTCACCAGCTCCTGCAGGAGACGGAAGGCGTCAAACACCGACAGTGAGCAGAGACGGGCGTCTTCATCGAGCAGGGCGCTGACGGCCGGGAAGGTCAGGATGCGGCCGTTGGGCTGGCGCTGATTGATGATCCCGGAGGGCAGCGCGCCGTCCAGTAGTTCCAGCAGCGCCGCGCCGTTGGCGGAGAGGGCCTGAATAGTGACAGTGTCACCAAGGGCCGTAATGCGCAGCGCGCTATCGACCAGCAGTAGGCTTTTTAAGTCATCTTTGCTGTCGATGTCAGCGGATTCCAGCAGCAGCGTCGCCGGACGGGCGCCGCACAGTTGGTGGAATAACGCCGTCGGGTTCTCCCGGTAGATGGCGTCGCTGGTGAGAAGCTCGAGTGCCGGTTTGGATGTTTGCATTATTGTTCTCGCCTGTTCGTATTATTTTTGTCCAATAAAAAGCCCGCTCATTGGCGGGCCGGGTATCTGTATGCTGAATGCAAAACGCGATCACGCCGCCCGTCGTCAGGAGGTGCGCCACCAGCTGTGCAGAGTGATAAAGTGCATTTTCATCGTGATACCCCTTCATGTGAACTTGCGTACTAGTTAACTAGTTCAATGGAATAAAGTCAACCCTTGTTTGCAGATTTTCTCTGCCTGTCGGTATGATAATGCGCTTATTTACGTTGATGTCCAGCAGGAGTCCTTTTGAGCGACAGCCAATACGCAGTGATTTACGATCTGCACAGCCATACCACCGCCTCTGACGGGCGGCTGACTCCGCAGGAACTGGTCCATCGCGCCCATGAGATGCGCGTCGGCACCCTGGCGATCACCGACCATGACAGCGTGGCGGCGATCCCGGCGGCCCGGGAGGAGATCGCCCGCGCCGGATTACCCTTGACCCTGGTGAACGGCGTCGAGATTTCCACCCTTTGGGAGAATCACGAGATTCATATTGTGGGTCTGAATATTGATATTGCGCACCCAACGATGACCGCCCTGCTGGAGGAGCAGAAAGCGCGGCGCCAGCAGCGCGGTCAGATGATTGCCGAGCGCCTGGAGAAGGCGCGGATCCCCGGCGCCTGGGAAGGGGCGCTGCGACTGGCGGACGGTGGCGCCGTCACCCGCGGCCATTTTGCCCGTTTTCTGGTGGAGGCCGGCCATGCGAAAAACATGGCGGAAGTCTTCAAAAAATACCTTGCCCGCGGGAAAACCGGTTACGTGCCGCCGCAGTGGTGTACAATAAAACAAGCGATTGATGTGATTCATCATTCTGGCGGCAAGGCGGTGATTGCCCATCCCGGGCGCTACGATCTCTCCGCCAAGTGGTTGAAGCGGCTGTTGGCCCACTTTAGCGAGCAGGGCGGTGATGCCATGGAAGTGGCCCAGTGTCAGCAGGCGCCCCATGAACGCGCCCAGCTGGCCACCCTGGCCGTGCAGTTTGGTCTTCTGGCGTCGCAGGGATCCGATTTTCATCAGCCCTGCGCGTGGATCGAACTTGGCCGTAAGCTCTGGCTTCCTGCCGGCGTGGAAGGCGTCTGGCACAGTTGGGAAGCGGCCGCCGAATAAAAATTGAGAGGGAAGTATGAGCCAGTTTTTTTATATCCATCCGGATAACCCGCAGGCGCGGTTGATTAACCAGGCGGTGGAGATTGTGCGTAAGGGCGGGGTGATCGTTTATCCTACCGACTCCGGCTACGCGCTGGGCTGCAAAATTGAAGACAAGGGGGCGATGGAGCGGATCTGCCGCATCCGTCAGCTGCCGGACGGCCACAACTTTACCCTGATGTGCCGCGATCTGTCCGAGCTGTCAACCTACGCTTTTGTGGATAATGTGGCATTTCGCCTGATGAAAAACAACACGCCGGGCAACTATACCTTTATCCTTAAGGGGACCAAAGAGGTGCCGCGTCGGCTGCTGCAGGAGAAGCGTAAAACCATCGGCATGCGCGTCCCGTCTAACCCCATCGCTCAGGCGTTGCTCGAGACCTTAGGCGAGCCGATGCTCTCCACGTCGCTGATGCTGCCCGGCAGCGACTTTACCGAATCCGACCCGGAAGAGATCAAAGATCGTCTGGAGAAAGTGGTGGACCTCATCATTCACGGCGGTTTCCTTGGGCAGCAGCCGACCACGGTTATCGATCTCACTGAAGACACCCCGGTGGTGCTGCGCGAAGGCGTCGGCGACGTGAGGCCGTTTCTCTAAGGCTATCTGCCGGGCGGTGCATCATGCGCCGTCCGGTACCCCGCGTTTTCGCCCCGACGGCACGATAATCATCCATAGCGCTACACAAACCAGCAGCGCGCCGAGAATCAATCCTTTCTCCACTGTCTCTCCGAGGCAGAGATAGCCCCACAGCGCCGCAAAAGGTGGGATCAAAAAGGTCACCGACAGCGAACGCAGCGGCCCTATATCTGCAATCAAGCGGAAGTAGATAATATACCCTGCCGCCGTGCAGACCACGCCCAGCATGACTATCGCTATCCACGGCAGACTCTGCCGCCAGTCTACGGCAGGCCCATGCCAGCAGGACCAGAGAAAGAAAGGAAACAGAAACAGCGTGGCGCCGACCTGGCTACCCAGCGCGACGCGTTCAGCCTCGAGGCCGCCTCGCTGCTGGATCCAGCGGCGGGTCAGAAAGCCGGCCAGACCGTAACAGGCGGTCGCGGTCAGGCAGGCGCCAATCCCCGGCAGCAGCAGGGCGGCGCTAAGGCCAGACGTCGGGCGCGCGATCACCGCCACGCCAATGGCGCCCAGTATCGCGCCGCCGCCTTTGCGCAGGGTTAACGGTTCTGCAAAGCATAACGCGCCGATCAGCACCCCCATCATCGGCGCCGTGGCGTTAAGCGTGGCGGAGTACCCTGCCGGCAGCCATTGCGCGGCAAGGCAGTACATGAGAAAAGGAAGGCCTGAATTAATGACCCCCAGCTGCAGAGTGGATGTGAATTTTCCCTGATACCCGCTCCATTTACCCTGCACGCCGAGTAACAGCCCGAGCGCGATAGCGGCGAACAGTACGCGAAGAAAAGCGCTGTTCAACGCCCCGAAGGCCGGGGTGGTGATGCGCATAAACAAAAAGCTGGCGCCCCAGAGGGCGGCGAGCAGCAGCAGGCGGCCATAGTCGATAACACGCATGATTGACTCCTTGTAGTCACGAAGGAAGTCAACTGTAGAACCCACGTGCAGCGTGCGACAAACGCGTTATGCTTACATGATTAAGTTTTTCTTAACCGAGGTTCCATACCCATGAAACTCCCGCCGCTGAATGCGTTGCGCTGCTTTGAGGCGGCGGCGCGGCTGCTCAGCCTGAAGCTGGCCGCCAGTGAGCTTTGCGTCACGCCCAGCGCCGTCAGCCAGCAGATTGCCCGCCTTGAGGAGACGCTGAATGTCCCGCTATTTATCCGTACTCCGCGACGGTTACAGTTAACGGCGGTGGGAGAGATCTACCTGCGGGCCGTTCAGCCGGCGTTTCATCAGATAGCCGCCGCCACCCAGCGTCTGCAGGTGCCCCCGGGACCAGAAAAGGTAGCTATCAGCTGTACCAGCGGCTTCGCCATTCAGTGGCTGCTGCCGCGGCTGGCTGATTTTGAACAACGCTATCCGCAGATAGAGATCCAGATCGGCACCACCAACCGGCGAGTGGATTTGCTGAGTGAAGGGATCGATTTTGCCGTGCGTCATGGTGTCGGCGGCTGGCCGGAACTGCAGGCTTACCGCCTGCTGGATGACGACCTGATGCCGGTCTGTAGCCCGCAACTGATTGCTCCGCGCCGGACGCTCACCGATGCGAGCGATCTACTGCAGTATCCGCTGCTGCACGATGAACATCGTGAAGACTGGGCGCTGTGGTGTAAGGCCGTGGGGCTGGCGCCGCACTTCGCGCGGCGTGGGCCGGTGTTCACTGATTCCAACGGCGTGACGGAGGCGGCGTTCGCCGGTATGGGGATGGCATTACTGCGACGCTCATTCATAGCGCCTGCGCTGACGCAGGGGCGGCTGGTTAATCCTCTGGCGCAGCCCATCGCCTGTCCGCTGGCCTATCATCTGGTTTACCACGAGACCGCGCTGCTGGCGCCTGCCAACCGCTGTTTTCGCGACTGGCTGCTTGGCCAGCGCCCGGCCGTTGCTGAGGAGCGCGCGTAATGAGGGGGGCGCTGTCCGATAAAGATCCGTATGCGTGAATGGGCACAGGAGAATGAGGAAAATCTGTTCCATACTAAAGACGGGGCGCGGCGAACAGAAGCTTTCCCGACGAAGTTAGTGTAGTATGTTCGGCCACGAATACGGGCTCGCGGTGGATATCCTGAACGCGCCGACGAGACTTTACGTTAAAAGTATATACGTAACAATGAGTTGTGCTTTTGGCCTCATTGTTTCATAAAGCATACCAGACGCCTGGGAAGGCGACACCTTAAGGAAGCTCAATGAGCGAGAAACTGCAAAAAGTGCTGGCCCGCGCCGGCCACGGCTCCCGCCGTGAAATTGAAGCGAAAATCGAAGCTGGCCGCGTCAGCGTCGACGGCAAAATCGCCACCCTCGGCGATCGTGTGGAAATTGTCCCTGGTTTAAAAATTCGTATCGATGGTCATCTGATCTCGGTGAAAGAGTCTGCCGAGCAGATCTGCCGCGTGCTGGCTTACTATAAACCGGAAGGCGAGCTGTGCACCCGTAACGATCCGGAAGGACGCCCGACGGTGTTTGATCGTCTGCCTAAACTGCGCGGCGCGCGCTGGATTGCCGTTGGTCGTCTGGACGTGAATACCTGCGGCCTGCTGCTGTTCACCACCGATGGCGAACTGGCCAACCGCCTGATGCACCCGAGCCGTGAAGTCGAGCGTGAGTACGCCGTTCGCGTTTTCGGCCAGGTGGATGATGATAAGCTGCGCCAGCTGTCGCGCGGCGTACAGTTAGAAGATGGTCCGGCAGCGTTTAAAACCATCAAATTCACCGGCGGCGAAGGGATTAACCAGTGGTATAACGTTACCCTGACCGAAGGGCGTAACCGCGAAGTGCGTCGCCTGTGGGAAGCGGTCGGCGTGCAGGTCAGCCGTCTGATCCGCGTGCGCTACGGCGATATTCTGCTGCCGAAAGGCCTGCCGCGCGGCGGCTATACCGAGCTGGACCTGGCGCAGACCAACTACCTGCGCGAGCTGGTGGAGCTCACGCCGGAAACCAGCTCTAAGGTTGCCGTCGAGAAAGACCGTCGGCGGTTGAAAGCCAATCAGATCCGTCGGGCGGTGAAGCGTCACAGCCAGACCAGCGCTAATCCGCGCCAGGGTAACAACAGCAACCGTCGTTCCAGTACTCGCAATAAGACTAACGGTTAATGTTATGCGTTCCGGTGACTTGCCGCCGGAACGCGTACTTCCTCCGCGCTATCAGGCCCTTAGTAGTCAATCCCCATCTGCGCTTTAATCCCGGCATCAAATGCATGCTTGACCGGACGCAGTTCGCTGACGGTATCGGCCAGTTCAATAATATCGCGATGACAGCCGCGGCCGGTGATGATCACCGACTGATGGGCAGGGCGCTCACGCAGGGCGCTCAGCACCGACTCCAGCGGCAGGTAATCATACGCCACCATGTAGGTCAGCTCGTCCAGCAGCACCAGATCGAGCTGGTCGTCAGCGAGCATACGGCGGGCATGCTCCCAGACCGCCAGGCAGGCGGCGGTGTCGCTGTCGCGATCCTGGGTGTTCCAGGTGAAACCTGTGGCCATCACCTGAAATTCGACGCCGTGAGGCTCCAGCAGATTACGCTCGCCGTTAGGCCAGGTCCCCTTGATAAACTGGATCACGCCGACTTTTTTGCCATGGCCGACGGCGCGGGTCGCGGTGCCAAAGGCGGCGGTGGTTTTGCCTTTGCCGTTGCCGGTAAAGACCATCACAATGCCGCGCTCGTCCTGGGCCGCCGCCACCCGGGCGTCAACTTTATCTTTCAGCCGCTGCTGGCGTTCGCGGTAGCGTTCATCACTCATTGGGCAATTCCTGGTTTACGTCCCGGTTGGGCGTCGAAGGTCATTCCCGTCTTGCGACGACTGTCGTCACCCATCAGCCACAGATAGACGGGCATAATGTCAGCGGGGGTTTTCAGTTTCAGCGGATCTTCCGTCGGGAACGCGCTGGCGCGCATTCCGGTGCGAGTGCCGCCGGGGTTGATACAGTTTACCCGCAGGTGGCGGCTTTGATACTCGTCGGCCAGCACCTGCATCATCCCTTCGGTGGCGAATTTGGAAACGGCATAGGCGCCCCAGTTGGCGCGGCCCTGACGACCGACGCTGGATGAGGTGAAGACCAGCGAGCCCGATTCCGAACGGAGTAATAAAGGAAGAAGCGCCTGGGTCAGCATAAAGGTGCCATTAACGTTCACCTGCATCACCTGCTGCCAGACCTCCGGCTTCTGCTCTTCCATTGGGCAGATGTCGCCGAGCAGGCCAGCGTTATGCAGCACGCCGTCAAGGCGGGGATAGTGCATGCTGATCTGCTGCGCCAGCTGCTGGCACGCCTGGGGCGTACAGGTGAGCAGGTCGAGGGTAAACCAGCGAGGGGGAATACCACCCTCACGCTCAATCTCCTGGGCGACGGTGCGCAGTTTGTCGTCGTTGCGACCCAGCAGGATAACGCTGGCGCTATAGCGCGCGTAGGTCAGGGCCGCTTCACGACCAATCCCGTCGCTGGCCCCGGTGACCAGGATGATGCGCTCTTTCAGCAAGTGACGTTGTGGTTGATAATGCACGGCAACTCCTTGGGCGATCGGTTCCCGATCGCGCTTCATCTTTGGTATCTCACTTTTGCGCTGTTATGCCTGAAAGCGCCCGCCATTGCAATCGGCGAAGCGGAAAGTATTCACAAAATTAATATCTTGCAACGATTTCAGCCGCGCGAAAAAAAACGGAATCCGCTGCGCAGAGAACACAAAGCACAAAGACTTCTCGCCAGCGGCTGAGGTACACTGTGCAGCAACGTCAGTGCTTTACACAAGGTGAAAACGTGGAATTACTTGCTCAGTACGGCTTATTTTTAGCCAAGATCGCGACGGTTGTCGTCGCCATCGCGGTGATTGCCGCTATTATCGTCAACCTCGCTCAGCGCAAGAAGCAGCGCGGCGAGCTGCGGGTGACCAATCTTAGCGAGCATTATAAAGAGATGAAGGAATCGCTGGCGGTGGCGCTGCTGGACGGCCCGCAGCAGAAGCAGTGGCATAAGGCGCAGAAGAAAAAGCAAAAACAAGAGGCGAAGGCGGCCAAAGCGCGGGCGAAGCTGGGTAATGCCGAGCCGGAAGGCAAGCCGCGCGCCTGGGTGCTGGATTTCAAAGGCAGTATGGATGCCCATGAGGTCAATAGCCTGCGGGAAGAGATCACCGCGGTACTGGCGGCGGCGAAAGCGCGCGATCAGGTGGTGATTCGCCTGGAAAGCCCCGGCGGGGTGGTGCACGGCTACGGTCTGGCCGCCTCTCAGCTGCAGCGCTTGCGCGACAAGCAGATCCCGCTGACGGTGGCGGTCGACAAAGTGGCGGCCAGCGGCGGCTATATGATGGCCTGCGTGGCGAACAAAATTGTCTCGGCGCCGTTTGCGATCCTCGGCTCTATTGGCGTGGTGGCGCAGATCCCGAACCTGCACCGCTTCCTGAAGAATAAAGATATCGATATCGAACTGCACACCGCCGGGCAGTACAAACGAACGCTCACCATGCTGGGCGAAAATACCGAGGAAGGGCGGCGCAAGTTCCGCGAGGATCTCAATGAAACACATCATTTGTTCAAGGATTTCGTCCACCGGATGCGTCCGGGACTTGATATTGAGCAGGTGGCCACCGGCGAACACTGGTACGGGGTGCAGGCGCTGGAAAAAGGTCTGGTGGATGCGGTTGAAACCAGCGATGAGCTGCTGCTGGGGCTGATGGAGAGCCACGAGGTGATCGGGGTGCGTTATCAACAGCGTAAGAAGATGCTCGACCGCTTTACCGGTAGCGCGGCGGAGAGCGCCGATCGGCTTCTGCTGCGCTGGTGGCAGCGCGGTCAGAAACCGCTGATGTAAATAACATAACGCGAGGCCTGGGCCTCGCATTATTGTTTTCACTGGTCTTAATCGACCAGGTGGTACTTGTCCGACAGCTCGTGAGCAAGATACTTAAACATGTTAAATACCGCTGTACTCTTCGGCGTCGGTAGTCCCTGCTCATCAAGGTAAAACTCACCGCTAAACACCAGGACATTGTTGCGCTGAACGACGTCGGTGGCTTCGATACCGGCTAACGTATCCTCATGTTCGCGAATAAGTTTGTTGGCTTTTTCGAGCAGCGTCTGGCGATCGATTGGTTGGGTTGTACCTTGCATAACGGACTCCTCTTTTTCTCCGCGCGTAGTTTACGCCGCGCGGCGGCGTGGGGCAAATTTTCCATGCATAAATCAGGGGTAATGGTAACCAGTGGAGAAACAGCCGTTTACTGGCGGGATTTGCTTTTGCATGCTAATAAAGTTGCGTAACGAATTTTATCAGGTACAGTGTGACGCTTTCGGCGATCTGGCAACAGATTTGCTTGACATTCGGCCAAAAATTCTTCGTGCTATGTCACCTGACGAGAAAAAGTCAGCAAACTCAAGCGCCTGGTTTTACGGAGATGAAACGGGTGTTCAGGGTTGATATTCACCGACGGTGCCGCAACATATGAGGCAGTCGCCAGTGGAGGGTGTATGAATGTGCGATGTATTCCTGGATGAATCAAATTAGGTAAAGGTGAATATGGGTAAAGCTCTCGTTATCGTTGAGTCCCCGGCAAAAGCCAAAACGATCAATAAGTATCTGGGTAATGACTACGTGGTGAAATCCAGCGTCGGTCATATCCGCGATTTGCCGACCAGTGGATCAGCTTCCAAAAAGAGCGCCGACTCTACCGCCACCAAAGGGGCTAAAAAGCCTAAAAAGGACGAACGTAGTGCTCTGGTTAACCGTATGGGCGTGGACCCATGGCATGACTGGAATGCGCACTATGAAGTACTTCCGGGTAAAGAAAAGGTAGTTTCAGAACTCAAACAGTTGGCGGAAAAAGCTGACCACATCTATCTCGCAACCGACCTTGACCGCGAAGGGGAAGCCATTGCCTGGCACCTGCGGGAAGTCATCGGCGGCGATGAACAGCGTTACAGCCGCGTGGTGTTCAATGAGATCACCAAAAACGCTATTCGTCAGGCCTTTGAAAAGCCGGGCGAACTGAATATCGATCGGGTTAACGCCCAGCAGGCGCGTCGTTTTATGGACCGCGTGGTGGGCTATATGGTTTCGCCGCTGCTGTGGAAAAAAATCGCCCGTGGTCTTTCTGCCGGGCGCGTGCAGTCCGTCGCGGTCCGCCTGGTGGTGGAGCGTGAACGTGAAATTAAAGCGTTCGTCCCGGAAGAGTACTGGGAAGTCGACGCCAGCACCACCACGCCGGGCGGTGACGCCCTGCCGCTGCAGGTAACCCATAAGGATGATAAGCCGTTCCGTCCGGTCAGCCGTGATGAGACCATGGCGGCGGTATCGCTGCTGGAAAAAGCCAGCTACAGCGTACTGGAGCGTGAAGATAAGCCGACCAGCAGCAAGCCGGGCGCGCCGTTCATCACCTCCACCCTGCAGCAGGCGGCCAGCACCCGTCTGGGCTTCGGCGTGAAAAAGACCATGATGATGGCTCAGCGACTCTATGAGGCAGGGCACATCACCTATATGCGTACCGACTCCACCAACCTGAGTCAGGACGCGCTGAACATGGTTCGCGGCTACATCAGCGACAAATTTGGCAAAAAATATCTGCCGGATAGCGCGAACCAGTACGCCAGCAAAGAAAACTCGCAGGAAGCGCACGAAGCGATTCGTCCGTCTGATGTGAACGTGCTGGCGGAAACGCTGAAAGATATGGAAGCGGATGCGCAGAAGCTTTATCAGCTGATCTGGCGCCAGTTTGTCGCCTGTCAGATGACGCCGGCGCAGTACGACTCCACCACGCTGACCGTGGCTGCGGGTGATTTCAAACTGAAAGCGCGCGGTCGCACTTTACGTTTCGACGGCTGGACAAAAGTCATGCCGGCGCTGCGCAAGGGCGATGAAGACCGAACGCTGCCGCTGGTCAAACAGGGCGACCGCCTGAGCCTGGTGGAGCTGACGCCTGCGCAGCACTTTACCAAGCCGCCGGCGCGTTTCAGCGAGGCCTCGCTGGTGAAAGAGCTGGAAAAACGCGGGATTGGCCGTCCGTCGACCTACGCGTCGATTATTTCGACCATTCAGGATCGCGGCTACGTGCGGGTGGAAAATCGTCGTTTTTACGCCGAAAAAATGGGCGAGATCGTTACCGACCGGCTGGAAGAAAACTTCCGCGATCTGATGAACTACGATTTTACCGCGCAGATGGAGGATCGCCTCGACCAGGTTGCGAACCACCAGGCCGAGTGGAAAGAGGTGCTGAACCACTTCTTCGGCGATTTTACCACCCAGCTGGCGACGGCAGAGAAAGATCCGGAAGAGGGCGGCATGCAGCCGAACCCGATGGTGCTCACCAGCATCGACTGCCCGACCTGCGGCCGTAAAATGGGGATCCGTACCGCCAGCACCGGCGTTTTCCTCGGCTGTTCGGGCTATGCCTTGCCGCCGAAAGAGCGGTGCAAAACCACCATCAACCTGGTGCCGGAGAACGAAGTCCTCAACGTGCTGGAAGGCGATGACGCGGAAACCAACGCGCTGCGCGCCAAACGTCGCTGCCAGAAGTGTGGGACGGCGATGGACAGCTACCTTATCGATCCTAAGCGTAAGCTGCACGTCTGTGGTAATAACCCGACCTGCGACGGCTACGAGATTGAAGAGGGCGAATTCCGCATCAAGGGCTATGACGGCCCGGTGGTGGAGTGCGAGAAGTGCGGTTCTGAAATGCACCTGAAAATGGGGCGTTTCGGTAAGTACATGGCCTGTACCAACGACGAGTGTAAGAACACGCGTAAGATCCTGCGCAATGGCGAAGTGGCTCCGCCGAAGGAAGATCCGGTGCCGCTGCCGGAGCTGCCGTGTGAGAAGTCTGACGCCTACTTTGTGCTGCGCGACGGGGCGGCGGGCGTCTTCCTGGCGGCCAACACCTTCCCGAAATCACGGGAAACGCGTGCGCCGCTGGTGGAGGAGCTGTACCGCTTCCGCGATCGTCTGCCGGAAAAACTGCGTTATCTCGCCGATGCGCCGCAGCAGGATCCGGAAGGCAATAAAACGCTGGTACGCTTTAGCCGTAAAACCAAGCAGCAGTACGTGGCGTCTGAAAAAGAGGGCAAAGCGACCGGCTGGTCAGCTTTCTTTATCGACGGTAAGTGGACGGAAGCCAAAAAGTAATGGCGTTCGTTCGGGCAGGAAAAGCGCGCTTTTCCTGCTCAGGCGACCGGCAGAGAGAGTGCATTTCTCTGCCGTGTCGTCTTCCCCTCTTTGCGTTAATTTCCTCCCCTTATAACCACCTATATTATTTTTCGTTAGCGTCTATACAGTGTTGATATAAATGATATAGTGGTTATAGTTAATGCCTTTTTTATTATTAAAACGTCTTATACATCATCGCTTTCAGGATGCATTGCGGCGCCACTATGGCCAACTGCCGGGAGCCCAGGGCCTTCATCGGCGACAAGTTGCCTGAACGTAAAGTGTATTAAGCGGCTTCATTTTACGCGCAAACGGATATCAGCCATGAAACTACAACAGCTTCGCTACATCGTTGAGGTGGTTAACCATAACCTGAATGTTTCATCCACCGCCGAAGGGCTCTATACCTCCCAGCCGGGTATCAGTAAGCAGGTCCGCATGCTGGAGGATGAGCTGGGCATTCAGATCTTTGCCCGCAGCGGTAAACACTTAACCCAGGTGACGCCGGCCGGGCAGGAGATCATCCGCATCGCCCGCGAAGTGCTGTCGAAAGTCGATGCCATCAAATCTGTCGCCGGAGAGCATACCTGGCCTGACAAAGGGTCTCTTTACGTCGCCACCACCCATACCCAGGCGCGCTATGCGTTACCGGGAGTGATCAAGGGGTTTATTGAACGCTACCCGCGGGTGTCGCTGCATATGCATCAGGGCTCGCCGACTCAGATTGCGGAGGCTGTGTCGAAAGGCAATGCCGATTTCGCCATCGCCACCGAGGCGCTGCATCTGTATGACGATCTGGTGATGCTGCCATGCTATCACTGGAACCGGTCGATTGTAGTGACCCCCGAGCATCCTCTGGCCACCAAGGGCTCGGTGTCCATAGAGGAACTGGCCCAGTATCCATTGGTAACCTATACCTTTGGTTTTACCGGCCGCTCCGAACTGGATACCGCGTTTAACCGTGCGGGCCTGACGCCGCGCATTGTTTTTACCGCCACCGATGCCGACGTCATCAAAACCTATGTTCGCCTGGGGCTGGGGGTAGGGGTAATCGCCAGCATGGCGGTGGATCCGGTCTCTGACCCGGATCTGGTGAAGCTGGATGCGAACGGTATTTTCAGCCACAGCACCACTAAGATAGGTTTCCGCCGTAGCACCTTCTTACGAAGCTACATGTATGATTTTATTCAACGTTTTGCTCCCCATTTGACCAGGGACGTGGTAGATACCGCGGTGGCTTTACGCTCGAATGAAGATATTGAAGCGATGTTCAAAGATATAAAACTTCCGGAAAAATAACCCTGAAAATAATAATGGCACTCCCTGCGAGGAGTGCCATTAACTATGATGGACTGTATTTAACAACTTAAACCTCGAACCAATCACAAAATTAATAATTTTTGGCAACACGTTTTTCATTATGCCCGCCGCGATCAAATAACCGGTTAAATATATTCCATCAGGCCTAAATTCACTGGATTAATCTTTTATCCATAATTAAGATTTATCTGTACCTGATGATTTGAGCAATTGGTGGTGACAATATGATAAGTAATATCGATTACATGAAACTGGCGATGTCATACGAGAATGACAAAACCGAAATCGATCCCGTTCTGCGTAGTCGCGTATGGGGCGTAGTGTTGGTAGGGTTGGCGATGTTCTGGAGCATCATCGCGCTCACCATCTGCAACATCTGGATTGTCAGCTAAAGCTGTAGGTCATCGTTGTAGATACATGTCATTTTTATGACAGTGAAAGGAAACTGTAATATAAAATCAGTGACCGGCAATACAGGGAGAATATATTTTGCCGCTGGATTCATCCAACCTGAAATCACTCACCAGAGCTAATCACTGCCCGCTGGCCGATTAGCTCTTTTTTTGTCCTCGTGTACTAATACAATATCGGCATACGCCCTCTTTGCACTATTTTGGTGCTATTTCGCCTGCTCTCGGATAATTCCCGTTTCCTCTCTCTCTGTCTCGTCGTATTTAGCAATTTGGGTTGTTATCAAAGTGTTATGCTCAGTATGTGTTATCTTTAATGGAGACCCTGAGGAGAATCAGGGTATGCCATCCCTGAGATAAAGGAGGAGCTATGTCGTCAACCCTACGAGAAGCCAGTAAGGACACGCTGCAGGTCAACGATAAAACCTGGCATTACTACAGTCTGCCGTTGGCGGAGAAGCAACTGGGCGAGATCAGTCGACTGCCCAAGTCGCTGAAGGTGCTGATGGAGAACCTGCTGCGCTGGCAGGACGGTGACTCGGTAACTGAAGAAGATATTCGCGCCCTGGCCGGCTGGCTGCAACAGGCCCATGCCGACCGGGAAATCGCCTACCGTCCGGCACGCGTCCTGATGCAGGACTTTACCGGCGTGCCGGCGGTAGTGGATCTGGCCGCCATGCGCGAGGCGGTGAAACGCCTTGGCGGCGATACGGCGAAGGTTAATCCGCTATCGCCGGTTGACCTGGTGATCGACCACTCGGTGACCGTTGACCGCTTCGGCGACGACGAGGCCTTCGAAGACAACGTCCGCCTGGAAATGGAGCGGAACCACGAACGCTACGCTTTTCTGCGCTGGGGGCAGCAGGCCTTCAGCCGCTTCAGCGTGGTGCCGCCGGGCACCGGTATTTGCCACCAGGTGAACCTGGAATACCTTGGCCGGGCGGTCTGGAGCGAGGAGGTGAACGGCCAGTGGATGGCGTGGCCGGATACGCTGGTGGGCACCGACTCCCATACCACCATGATTAATGGTCTTGGCGTGCTGGGCTGGGGCGTGGGCGGGATTGAAGCGGAAGCCGCTATGCTGGGCCAGCCGGTGTCAATGCTGATCCCCGATGTTGTGGGCTTTAAGCTCAGCGGCAAACTGCGCGAAGGCATCACCGCCACTGACCTGGTACTGACGGTTACCCAAATGCTGCGTCAGCATGGCGTCGTCGGCAAGTTTGTTGAATTCTACGGTGACGGCCTGGATACCTTACCCCTTGCCGACAGGGCGACCATCGCCAATATGGCGCCGGAGTATGGCGCCACCTGTGGCTTTTTCCCTATCGATGACGTAACGCTCAGCTATATGCGTCTCAGCGGCCGTAGCGAAGAACAGGTCGCGCTGGTGGAAGCCTACGCTAAAGCCCAGGGCATGTGGCGCCAGCCTGGCGATGAGCCGGTCTTTACCAGTACCCTGGCGCTGGATATGAGCAGCGTCGAAGCGAGCCTCGCCGGGCCGAAGCGACCGCAGGATCGCGTGGCGCTGGGCGATGTTCCGAAAGCCTTCGCCGCCAGCGGCGAGCTGGAGGTTAACCACCTTCAGCGTCAGCGTCAGCCGGTTGACTATACGCTGAACGGGCATCACTATTCGCTACCGGATGGCGCGGTGGCTATTGCAGCGATTACCTCCTGCACCAATACCTCTAACCCCAGCGTGTTGATGGCCGCCGGCCTGCTGGCGAAAAAAGCCGTCGAACGCGGCCTGCAGCCGCAGCCGTGGGTGAAAGCTTCTCTGGCCCCAGGCTCGAAAGTGGTGTCGGATTATCTGGCCCATGCCGGCCTGACGCCTTACCTCGACCAGCTCGGCTTCAATCTGGTGGGATATGGTTGCACCACCTGTATTGGTAACTCCGGTCCATTGCCTGAACCTATCGAAGAAGCGATCAAAAAAGGCGATCTGACCGTCGGGGCAGTGCTCTCCGGTAACCGTAACTTCGAAGGGCGTATTCATCCGCTGGTGAAAACCAACTGGCTGGCCTCGCCGCCGTTGGTGGTCGCCTATGCGCTGGCGGGGAACATGAATATCGACCTCACCCGCGAGCCGTTGGGACAGGGCAAGAATGGCGAGCCGGTCTATCTGAAAGATATCTGGCCGAGCGGGGAGGAGATTGCCCGCGCGGTGGAACAGGTCTCCACCGAGATGTTCCGCAAAGAGTACGCGGAAGTGTTTTCCGGCACTGAGGAGTGGAAGGCGATCAAGGTGGAGGCGTCAGATACCTACGACTGGCAGGAGGACTCGACCTATATTCGCTTGTCGCCGTTCTTTGACGAGATGGGCGTCGAGCCGCTGCCGGTAGAGGATATTCGCGGCGCGCGGATCCTCGCCATGCTGGGCGACTCAGTCACCACGGACCACATTTCGCCGGCGGGGAGCATCAAAGCCGATAGTCCGGCAGGCCGCTATCTGCAGGAGCATGGGGTTGCCCGGCGCGACTTTAACTCCTATGGTTCCCGTCGCGGTAACCATGAGGTGATGATGCGTGGCACCTTCGCCAATATCCGCATCCGTAACGAAATGGTCCCAGGGGTGGAAGGGGGTATGACCCGCCATCTGCCGGATCCTGAACCGATGGCGATTTACGATGCGGCGATGCTGTACAAGGCTGAGGGCACACCGCTGGCGGTGATTGCCGGTAAGGAGTATGGCTCAGGTTCCAGCCGTGACTGGGCGGCGAAGGGGCCGCGCCTGCTGGGGATTCGGGTAGTGATCGCCGAGTCCTTCGAGCGTATCCATCGTTCCAACCTGATCGGAATGGGCATTTTGCCGCTGGAGTTCCCGCAGGGCGTCACCCGCAAAACGCTACGGTTGACCGGGGAAGAGCGGATTGATATCAGTAATCTGCAGTCGCTTCAGCCTGGCGCTACGGTGCCGGTGACCCTGACTCGCGCTGACGGCTCGCAGGAAGCGATCCCTTGTCGGTGCCGTATCGACACGGCGACAGAACTCACCTACTACCGCAACGACGGCATCCTGCACTACGTTATTCGTAATATGCTGTGAAACAAAGGGCCAGCATCGCTGGCCCTTTTTCGGTTATTCCACCGGTTTATTCTGTCGGCTTGCTGTTCAGCAGATGGCCCATCTTGGCGGCTTTGGTGTCCAGATAGTGAGCGTTTTTCGGGTTACGCCCGACGATCAGCGGCACCCGCTCCACAATGTTGATCCCGGCTTCGGTAAGAATTTCCACTTTTTTCGGGTTATTGGTTAATAACCGCACCTGCTCAACGTTGAGCAATTTGAACATGTCGGCGCACAAGGTGAAATCGCGCTCATCGGCGGCGAAGCCAAGCTGATGGTTCGCTTCGACAGTGTCGTAGCCCTGATCCTGCAGCGCGTAGGCGCGGATCTTATTCAATAAACCAATGTTGCGTCCTTCCTGGCGGTGATAGAGCAGGATCCCCCGACCTTCTTCAGCGATATGCGACAGAGCCGCTTCCAGCTGAAAGCCGCAATCACAGCGCAGGCTAAACAGGGCATCGCCCGTCAAACACTCTGAATGTACGCGGGCGAGGACCGGCGACTGCCCTGATATATCGCCATACACCAGCGCGACATGATCCTGTCCGGTTGCCAGTTCTTCAAAACCCACCATCAGGAAATCGCCCCAGGGGGTTGGCAGTTTGGCTTCTGCCACACGTTTAAGCTGCATGTGATTCTCCAGATTCTGTCAGCACCTGACTGTGCTTTCTGTTTCCCGCTATTTTGCCACAACGCCTGGACGTTCTCCTAATCGCGAACGGTTAGCCGTGTGGAAAGCGCACAAACGATCTACTTTCCGCTATGATGTTCATCTACAAGGAGAAGGAGAGAAAATGCTGTTGATAGCCCGACGAACTGCTCTCGCGGCGGCGCTGCTGCTGGTTATGCCCCTCACGGTCTGGCTTTCCGGGTGGCTGTGGCAGCCTGGACTGCCGGTTGCCATGTTGAAAAGCCTGTGGTGGGTGACGGAAACGGTGACCCAACCGTGGGGAATTATCACTCATGTCGTGCTTTGCGGCTGGTTCCTCTGGTGTCTGCGCTTTCGGCTGCGCGCGGCGTTGATCCTGTTCCTTATCCTTGCCGCCGCTATCCTGGCGGGACAGGGGGCGAAATCCTGGGTCAAGGCGCGGGTCCAGGAGCCGAGACCGTTCGTCATCTGGCTGGAAAACACAAGGCAGGTGCCGGTGACGCAATTCTACGCGTTAAAGCGTAAAGAACGCGCTAAACTGGTGCATGAACAGCTGGCGCAGGCGCAGGACATTCCGTCATTTTTACGCAAACACTGGCAGAAGGAGACGGGGTTTGCTTTCCCGTCAGGTCACACCATGTTTGCCGCCAGCTGGGCGTTACTCGCTGCGGGACTGCTGTGGCCGCGTCGCCGCTGGGGCACAATCGCGGTGCTGCTGGTGTGGGCGACGGCGGTGATGGGCAGTCGCCTGGCGCTGGGCATGCACTGGCCGCTGGATCTCATCGTCGCCACGCTGATCTCCTGGCTGCTGGTCACGGTGGCCTGCTGGCTGACGCAGCGCCTTTGTGGGCCGCTCTCGCCGCCCGGAGAAGAGGCGCAGGATATTAAAAACGGATGCCTGAAGCGGAATAATGTTGATTTTGGCGGCATCCGACCGCATATCCTGAAGAGTTGCCATGCTTTTTCATTCCACCGCTGCGGCGAAAATGATACTTTATAGGGCTGAAAGCGGGCTTTTTTCGCGCAACCCACATAACGGGAAGTCATGTGAAATATTTACTCATTTTCTTACTGGTGTTAGCAATCTTCGTCATTTCAGTGACGCTGGGGGCGCAGAATGACCAACAGGTCACTTTCAACTATTTACTCGCTCAGGGTGAATTCCGCATATCGACGCTGCTGGCGGTGCTGTTTGCCGCGGGCTTTGCCATTGGCTGGCTGATCTGCGGCCTGTTCTGGCTGCGGGTGCGTGTCTCACTGGCGCGCGCGGAGCGGAAAATTAAGCGTCTTGAGCATCAGATTGCCCCCGTCAGCCCGGCGGCTGTCGACGCAGGCGTGCCTGCGGTGAAGGAATAACCTCTTATGCTGGAGTTGTTGTTTCTGCTTTTACCCGTTGCCGCCGCTTACGGCTGGTACATGGGGCGCAGAAGTGCACAACAGTCCAAACAGGACGATGCGAGCCGCCTGTCGCGAGATTACGTGGCGGGGGTTAACTTCCTGCTCAGCAACCAGCAGGATAAAGCCGTCGACCTGTTCCTTGATATGCTGAAAGAGGATACCGGTACCGTTGAGGCGCACCTGACGCTCGGTAATTTGTTCCGTTCGCGCGGCGAAGTCGACCGCGCGATCCGAATTCACCAGAGCCTGATGGAAAGCGCGTCGTTAACCTACGATCAGCGCCTGTTAGCGGTGCAGCAGCTGGGACGGGATTATATGGCCGCCGGACTGTATGACCGCGCGGAAGACATGTTCAAACAGCTGGTGGATGAGACCGATTTCCGCCTCGGCGCGCTGCAGCAACTGCTGCAGATTTACCAGGCGACCAGCGACTGGCAGTCGGCTATTGAAGTGGCTGAACGGCTGGTGAAGCTAGGGAAAGAGAAACATCGTGGCGAAATCGCCAACTTCTGGTGCGAACTGGCCCTGCAGCAGATGGCAGCCAACGATCTGGATAAAGCGATGGCGTTGTTGAGAAAAGGCGCCGCCGCGGACCGCACCAGCGCCCGGGTATCGATCATGATGGGCCGGGTGTGGATGGAAAAGGGCGACTACGCCAAAGCGGTGGAGAGCCTCGAGCGGGTTATCGATCAGGATAAAGAGCTGGTGGGTGAAACGCTGGAGATGCTGCAGACCTGCTACCAGCAGCTCGGCAAACCGATGAATGGGAAGTTTTTCTGCGCCGCTGCGTGGAGGAGAACGCCGGGGCGACCGCCGAACTGATGCTGGCGCAGATCCTCGAGCAACGGGAAGGCGTCGAAGCGGCGCAAAACTACGTCACCCGGCAGCTGGAACGCCACCCGACCATGCGCGTCTTCCATAAGCTGATGGACTACCATCTCAACGAAGCGGAAGAAGGGCGGGCGAAAGAAAGCCTTGGAGTGCTGCGAAACATGGTTGGTGAGCAGGTGCGCAGCAAACCACGCTATCGCTGCCAGAAATGCGGGTTTACCGCTCATACACTTTACTGGCATTGTCCGTCCTGCCGCTCGTGGGCGACCATTAAACCTATTCGCGGTCTCGACGGCCAGTAAAGCCAAAAAAAAGCCCTCCGTTAGTTACAACATACTTATCGCTTCACTCCTCTCCAGGCGCGGCCCCGGCAGCGCCATCGTCCGGTCAGGGCAGGTACGGCAGTCTGTTATTTTGTTCGCTTCACAGGTAGAATGCTGCCCGTTTACCTTTTTTGCGCCACCCCGGCGCCCATCAACACTAAGGTCTGGTCATGACGTCTACAGCTATCCCATCTTCCCGCGCTGTCACATCCTCTCCCGTTGTGGTTGCGCTCGACTATGATAATCGCGATAAAGCGCTGGCATTTGTCGACCGCATCGACCCGCGCGACTGCCGCCTGAAGGTGGGCAAAGAGATGTTCACCCTGCTGGGCCCGCAGTTTGTCCGCGATCTGCATCAGCGTGGGTTTGAGGTGTTCCTGGACCTTAAGTTTCACGATATTCCCAACACCACCGCCCGCGCGGTGGCCGCAGCGGCTGAGCTGGGCGTATGGATGGTGAATGTCCATGCTTCCGGCGGCGCGCGAATGATGACCGCCGCGCGCGAAGCGCTGCTGCCGTTTGGCAAAGATGCGCCGCTGCTGATCGCTGTCACGGTGCTCACCAGCATGGAGTCCAGCGATCTACAGGATCTGGGCATTACCTTATCTCCGGCTGACTACGCGGCGAAGCTGGCGGCGCTGACCCAACGCTGCGGCCTTGATGGGGTGGTGTGTTCAGCCCAGGAGGCTGTGCGCTTTAAGCATGAGCTGGGGCAGGCGTTTAAGCTGGTGACCCCGGGGATTCGTCCGCAGGGCAGCGACGCTGGCGATCAGCGGCGAATTATGACTCCTGAGCAGGCTCAGGAAGCTGGGGTAGACTATATGGTGATTGGTCGCCCGGTTACTCAGTCGGCGGATCCAGCCGCGACGCTGCGGGCGATCAACGATTCTCTGCGCAAGGGGGCATAATGAGCGATTCCAACAGCCGTCTGGTCTACTCCACCGAAACCGGGCGTATCGACGAGGCGAAACCGGCGCCGGTGCGCCCGAAAGGCGACGGCATTGTGCGGATTCAGCGCCAGACCAGCGGCCGCAAGGGCAAAGGCGTCTGTCTGATTAGCGGGATTGATGCCGACGATGCTGCGCTAACCGCTCTGGCGGCAGAGTTGAAAAAGAAGTGCGGCTGCGGCGGCGCGGTGAAAGATGGCGTGATCGAGATCCAGGGCGATAAGCGGGATCTACTCAAGTCGCTGCTTGAGGCGAAAGGGATGAAGGTCAAGTTAGCCGGTGGCTGATCGCTATTTTCCCTCTGCTCCAATGGTCTGGTTGAAATAACAAGGCCGCGGTAAATGCCGCGGCCTTGAATGATTTAACGTGCGTAAGTCAATTCGTGTGAATTATTCTTTTATTTCGTCAGATAATTAAATTATTTGCCGACCTGGTGACCAATAATACCACCGACTGCTGCGCCACCCAGGGTACCGAGCGCGCTACCGTCAGTTAACACCGCACCACCGATAGCGCCGGCGCCAGCGCCGATAGCCGTGTTACGATCGCGTTTAGACATGTTAGAGCAAGCGCTCAGAGACATTGCTACAGTGACAGCCAGAACGACAGCAGCCATTTTTTTGCTCGTTGAAGTCATCATTTTTTTTCTCCTGAATAATCTATTCATGGATTACAGCGCTCCTTTAAGCATAGCCTGATAAAGCAGCTTTAGGGCAATTCCATGAAGTTAAGGTGCGCAGGTGTCACGAAAATCACGCAGGTGATAGTCACTTCCTGTTATATCGCTAATAATAATTTTACTTTTTTTAAAATTTATCGTCAGGTAAAAAGTCTTAATTAGCGGCTCGGAATACTCTCAGAGCGATAAAGCGCCCCTTCCGGCGCTTTGGCAGAAGATGGGGCGGCGGAGGATCAGATGTAGGGCACGATATCGACGGTCAGGCCGCTGCGGAGCAATTGTTCGCGACAGGCGTCCGGTAAGCGATCGTCGGTAATAACGCGATTAAAGCGGCCGGCGGGACCGAGCGGATAGGGATGTACCGCGCTGAATTTTGAACTGTCGCTAAGAATAATTGCCTCACAATGCTTCTCCAGCACGGCGTTCACCACGTCCGCACGCATCATATCGCGGCCGGTAAAGCCGGTTTCCGCCTGCCAACCGTCGATCCCGATGAAGGCTTTGCTGAAATGCACCTGCTGGATGAACTGACGGGTTAGCGGACCGACCATACTCTCACTGCGTTTCTGATAAATTCCGCCCAGCAGGATCACCTCTCCTGGGGTCTCTTTCAGCAGATGGGCGATATAGCTGCTGACGGTAATGATGGTGATATCGCCGCGCTCGGCCAGCGTACGCGCCAGCAGGGCATTGCTGCTGCCGTTTTCGATAAATACCGTTTCACCGGTATTCACTAGCGCCGCAGCCCGGCTGGCCAGCTCACGCTTAATGGCGAAATGGGTCATCATGCGGGTTTCGACATCTTCGCTGTCCAGCGGTACGGCATAGCCATGAGTACGGCGCAAATAGCTCTGCTTTTCCAGCAAATTCAAATCCTGACGAATAGTAACCTCAGAGACACCGGTCATCTTCGCCAGATCGGCGACGCTCATGCGGCCTTTATCGATGACCACTTGCAAAATACTTTGTTGTCGGGCGTTCATAGCAACATCACTGTTAGGGGGCTATATGGCGAGCAACCGGTCCATATGGCCGGCTGCGGCATGGCTGATATTCAGATTTCCCAGGGCGCCTTGGGTTGGTTTTGTTGTTCAGCATCGTCCGCCGCCAGCGCCAGCAGCTCCGCTTTGAGGATCTCCAGATTATGGATCGCAGAATGGTAATCACCGGCAACCAGAATATCCAGCACGGTATCGATACGTTGAGCGAGCAGGTGGGCATTCACATCTGACATGGCATTATCCTGGTAACAAAAACGAATGAAATCAATGATGCTAAAAATGAATGAAAAAGAGAAGCGAAAAAAACGCACAACCTTAATCGGTGCGACGGAAATGGCTGGATAGAGAGGAAAGAAGCAGCGGTTCCCGCAGGAACCGCTGTGAAGGGGCGTCAGACCGCCGGACGCGCAATAATGCTGCGGGTTTCCATGCGAACTTCAGCGATAGTGACATCGATAACGTCAGTCACTTTATAGACTACTTCACCTTTGATCTGCACGGTACCGTTCTCCTGACTGCACACCAGTTCGTCGCGCACGGCGTGGAGGAACGGGGCCGGAATAAAGGCGACCGCGCCATTGTCCACCAGACGCACGCGCATCCCGCCGCGGCTGACGTCGATGATCTCCGCCGCGAAGCGGGTATCGGTCCCGGCTTTATCGTTGAGGAAACGGGCGTACAGCCAGTCGGCGACGTCGCGCTCGGCCATCCGGTTGAGACGACGGCGCTCCGCCATCTGCACGGTGGCTTCATCCTGGGGACGCGCAATGGTCTCGCCTTTAATGATGGCTTTCAGCAGACGGTGGTTGATCATGTCGCCATACTTACGGATCGGCGAGGTCCAGGTGGCATAGGCTTCAAGCCCAAGACCAAAGTGCGGGCCCGGCTCGGTGCTGATTTCCGCAAACGACTGGAAGCGGCGAATGCGGCTGTCGAGGAAACCGGTCGGCTGAGCGTCCAGTTCCCGGCGCAGCTTGCAGAACCCTTCCAGGGTGAGCACTTCCGTCGGGTCGACGTGCACATCATGGGTTTTCAGCAGGGCGGCCAACTGCTCGGTATTCGCCGGGTCGAAACCGGTATGAACGTTATAAACGCCGAAGCCGAGCTTGTCGCGCAGAACGCGGGCGGCACAGATGTTGGCGGCGATCATCGACTCTTCGACAATGCGGTTGGCAATGCGACGCGGTTCCGCGACGATATCCAGCACTTCGCCTTTTTCGCCGAGAACAAAACGGTAGTCCGGACGGTCTTTGAACACCAGCGCATGGGTCTGACGCCATTCGCTACGACGCTGGCACACGTCCTTCAGCAGCGTAATTTGCTGCGCGATCGCCTCGCTGTCCGGCTGCCAGCTGCCGCGGCCTTCCAGCCAGTCAGAGACGTCGTCATAGGCCAGCTTGGCTTTCGATTCGATGGTGGCGGCAAAGAACTCGATATTGTCTTCGATGGTGCCATCGGCCGCCAGGGTCATCCGGCAGGCCAGCACCGGGCGCACTTCGTTAGCGCGCAGGGAGCAGAGGTCGTCCGACAGCTCGCGCGGCAGCATTGGAATGTTGAAGCCTGGCAGATAGTTGGTAAAGGCGCGCACTTTTGCGGCGTTATCCAGCTTGCTGCCTTCGGCAATCCAGGCGGTCGGGTCGGCAATGGCGACCGTCAGCAGCAGTTTGCCATCAGCAGTGGATTCGGCATACAACGCATCGTCCATATCTTCGGTGCTGGCGCTGTCAATGGTGACGAAGTCGAGGGCGGTTAGGTCGCGGCGCGTCAGCCCCTCGTCGAGCATCTCGGTGGCGACGCCGTCCGGTGCCTCTTTCTCAAGATTATGGCGCGCCAGGGTTACCCACCATGGGACGAAGTGGTCGTCGCTAAAAGTGATGAACTGGGTCAACTCCGCGTAAAATCCGCGGTCGCCTTTTAATGGATGACGGCGCATCTCGGCGACGGCCCAGTCACCCTGTTTAAAATCGTGCTCAACGCCGCGGGCGGCGCGGCAGGGAATGGCGTCTTTCAGCAGCGGATGGTCAGGAACGATAGCGAGGCGATCGTCTTTCTTCTGGACTTTACCGACAAAACGAGTCAGGAAGGGCTCAACCAGCGATTCCGGCTCGGCGCTTTCGCGTTCTTTTTCAGAATGGATCACCGCGACGATACGGTCGCCATGCATCACTTTTTTCATCTGCGGCGGCGGAATGAAGTAGCTCTTCTGAGCGTCCACTTCGAGGAAGCCAAAGCCCTTTTCCGTGCCCTTAACGACCCCTTCCGCGCGCGGCGTCTGGGAATGCAGTTGCTGTTTAAGCTGCGCTAGCAGCGGGTTATCCTGAAACATAATTAGGTATTTTCGTGGCTAAAAGAGCGGCTGACATTTTTACGCGAATATGCCTGCCGCAGCAAGCGCTGTTTCAGCAATTTACGTCTGCTGACGCACATTGCCGAGGGCGATTTTCAGACGATTCATCCATCCGCACAGCCCGCTCCAGATCAACAGATCGATTGCTTGTTGCTCAGAGAGTCGATATTCCGCGAGGGGCGTTAACTGGGCGGCGCTAAACCGGTCAGGCGAGCGGGTTAACAGCTGCACCGCGGTCACGAGAGACCGGGCCTGAGGATGCTGCTGGAGCCAGTGATGGAGGGCCTGGTCGCCCTCCCGCAGATGGCTGGCGAACTCCTCTTCACCCTGCCAGTGGGGGAGCCAGGCGTCAAAACAGGTGGGGCTGCCATTGGTGCGCGCCGTGAGTAAGGCGACCTGCGGGCCAAAGGTATCATCCGTGCTGAGCTGGCGGATCAAGGTCTCCAGAGGCGCGAATAACTGTGGGTCGCAGGCCAGCAGCGGCGCCAGCTCGCCCAGACCGGGCAGCGACTGCCAGCCGGCGATGCGCCGCTGACGCTCATCATCGGCATACTGCAGGTCGGGATCCGCAATGTCTGCCTGCCATGCTCCCGGCGGCGGGGCGAACAGTTCCGCGGGTGCCTCCTCTTGCTGGGGCATACCGGGGATCCAGCGCACCGGAAAGCCCTGGGCCGCCTGCAGGACGGCAATCGCCCGCGCCTGGAAGCCGACGAATCCGATAATCTGGTTGAACAGAATAATGTCCCGACTGGTTAAGCCCACTTCGTCCAGCTGGCTACGGGAGAGAGCGTTAATAACCGAGGGCGAACCGGCAAGCTGACGAGCATATTGCGTGATTTGCGCCAGACGACGGTTGCTCTCGCGCGAGGAATCGGGGCCTGGCAGGGGAGCAAGGCGGGCGGCGTAGTGGTTACACAGCCGCTGGACGCCGTAGACCTGGGCGACGGTGAGCGCGGTGCTGAGTCGATCGTAAGCGGTAAAGGTCTGCAGGCGACTCACCGCCACCTGGTCGGGAAACAGCAGTTCGGCCAGCTGGCGTGCGGGGTGTAGCCAGTCAGCGTGGGCACGTAGCCAGGCGGCCGGCAGCGTCAGGTCCAGCAAAAAGCGGTCTTCAACATGGGCGGCTTCAGGGACGAGCGGCAGGACATCCACCGGGCAGATTGTTGACTGGGTTTCGTGATACCAGTGATTTTTGCCATTCACGCGGCGTGGCTCCATGGGCTTTCCTTGTTCGGTATGTGGCGAACCGCCGTTCCGCGGATCGTTTATGCAGAACTATCCTGGCGTAACCCGGAAGCAGGAGAAAATATTGATACGTGCTAACAAATAGCCGATTGGAATAACAGGTGGGGCGTAAGGCGTGGGGGAGGGAAGAACCCTCCTCACCGGGGCGAGGAGGGGAAGGAACTTATTTCAGTTCCAGCTCGTTCATGGCGGCGATATTGAACCCGCCGTCAACGTGAACGACTTCACCGGAGATCCCCGCAGACAGGTTGGAGCACAGGAAGGCTGCGCTGTTACCCACATCTTCAATGGTGACGGTGCGACGGATCGGGGTGACCGCTTCGCAGTGCGCCAGCATTTTACGGAAATCTTTAATACCGGACGCGGCCAGCGTACGGATAGGACCGGCAGAGATGGCATTGACGCGAACGCCTTCCGGACCCATGGCGTTAGCCATATAGCGGACGTTAGCTTCCAGAGAGGCTTTGGCCAGACCCATCACGTTATAGTTCGGGATCGCGCGCTCTGCGCCCAGGTAGGAGAGCGTCAGCAGAGCCGAACCCGGGTTCAGCATGCCGCGGCAGGCTTTGGCCATTGCCACGAAGCTGTAAGCGCTGATGTCGTGCGCGATTTTAAAGCCGTCGCGAGTGACAACGTCAACGTAGTCGCCGTCTAACTGGTCAGCCGGGGCAAAACCGATTGAGTGGACGAAACCATCGAATTTTGGCCAGACTTTTTCCAGCTCGGTGAACAGCGCGGTGATGCTCTCATCTTCAGCAACGTCGCACGGCAGCACAATGTCAGAACCCAGCGCGGCAGCAAACTCTTCTACGCGACCTTTCAGTTTCTCATTCTGATAGGTGAATGCCAGTTCCGCGCCTTCGCGGTGCATTGCCTGCGCGATGCCGTAGGCGATGGACAGTTTGCTGGCGACGCCAGTGATCAAAATGCGCTTACCGGAAAGAAAACCCATAGCTTTAATCCTTATCGTTATTGCTTATTTTTACTTTAACAATCATAACGTTAACATTGTTATTTCAAAATAACTCAAATTTAGCCGGGAATTATATCCCACTGACGACCCCTTGTGTCACGATATTTTTCAGCCGGTCCGCGCCGCGCGGGGCAAAAGTACATCGCGATAGCTGCAGTATATCATCTCTCCTGACGATTATTTGAGCGCGATCTCCGCCAGCAGCAGGCGTCCATTGCTGCCCACGGGACGCAGATTCCGCGGGGATCCACCGCGCCAGCAGAGGCCGCTGCCGGCCGCGCAGCGCCGCCCGGCCAGATCCCACTCGCCTTGTAGAACATAAGCGACCCCCTCGCTGGCAGGGCATTGCAGGTCGCTAACGACCTGAACTGTCGCCGACGCGCGCCCGCGCTGAGTCATGATATTGAAGTCCAGCCCTGGCGCAACGATCCCGACGCTGGACAGCGCCCATTCGCCGGGGAAAGCCCACGGCTGCCAGAGCGCCAGCGGTTGGTCGATATTCTCGCCACACAGCCGTAGCGGCTGCCCCGCCAGCAGAGTAATGACCCGGTCGACGCCAGGAAAGGGGGAGAAAGGGCCATCCGCCTGCAGGGTGGCAATACTCGCTCGCCAGAGAAAAGGGGCATCTGGAGCGGGTACGCAGATGATTTCGCGCGTCTCTCCGCCGCCGTTTTTCCACGGCGTGACGGGGAGCGTCGAAAGTTGAAAAGGGACCATCATGGGCAGCATACCTTAGTTAATCGCTTCCGGCGTCAACAATAAGCACCGCCTTGAGCTAGTTTAGTAACTTTCTGCAATACAAATATTTTACATATTCGTCACAAAATGAGAGTGCATGCAAGGCGGTGAGTTGTCAATGCTTGTATATACAAGAACGATTGAGTGAGGTGATATTAATAACTTGAGTGAGGAACCTATGTCTTCGTTTTCGTCTACAGACGGGCAGTCAAAGAGCAATTATGCTGGAATGAGTGAAAGGCGGTCGATTGATTACATCCCGGAAAGCGAACGGCATGGACACCCTTTTAGCCAGTTCACCCTTTGGTTTGGCGGCAATCTGCAAATTACGGCGATTGTCACTGGCGCTTTAGCCGTTGTGCTGGGCGGCGATGTAGTGTGGTCTCTGGTCGGGCTTCTGGTCGGTCAGATGCTGGGGGCGGCGGTGATGTCTCTGCATGCGCTGCAGGGACCGCGACTGGGACTTCCGCAAATGATCCTTAGCCGCGCCCAGTTTGGGGTTTTTGGCGCGGTGGTGCCGCTGGTGCTGGTTTGCGTCATGTATATCGGTTTTTCTGCCAGCGGCACCGTATTGGCCGGGCAGGCAATGGCCAAACTACTGAATATCAGCCACGTAGCCGGGATGCTGATATTCAGTGCGATTATTATCGTTATCGCCGTCCTCGGTTATAAGGTGATCCACAAGCTGGGCAAACTGGCGAGTATCGTCGGAATTCTCGCCTTCGTTTATATGTTCATCACGCTGCTACTTTCGGCCGATCTCAGTGCGCTCGCGCACAATAACCATTTTTCGCTGCCGACGTTTTTATTAGCCGTATCGCTCTCCTCATCGTGGCAGATCGCTTTTTGCCCCTATGTATCCGACTATTCGCGCTACCTGCCACGCGATGTTTCCGCCACGAAAACGTGGTGCTCAGTGTTTTTCGGCACCGTATTGGGCACCCAAACGTCGATGACGCTCGGGGTTCTGACAGCGGCCATTGCCGGCAGCGCGTTCCCTGGTCACGAGGTGAGCTATCTGGTGGGATTAGGTAAGAGTCAGGCGATGGCCATGGTTATCTATTTCGCCATCTGTTTTGGTAAAATTACCTTCACTACCCTCAATGCGTACGGCAGCTTTATGTCGCTGACCACCATTGTTTCCGCCTTCCGCCGGCAAACCGTGCTGTCGCAAAAGTGTCGCATTGCATTCGTGGTGCTGATGGTGACGGCTTCCTGCATTATCGCGTTGCTTAGCGAACCCGCTTTCTTAAAGCATTTCACGCATTTTCTTCTGTTTCTGCTGGCGTTCTTCGTGCCGTGGAGCGCCATCTGTCTGACGGATTATTATCTTATCTCGAAGGGCGCCATCGATATTCCGGCGCTAAGCGACCCGCAGCAACGCTACGGGTTCTGGAACCTGTACGCGATCACCCTGTATATCGTCGGTGTGCTTATCCAGTTGCCGTTCATTGAGAACCCGTTGTTCCATGGTTCGCTCACGTGGATCTTCGCCGGTAACGATGTCTCATGGATAATAGGCTGGTTTGGCACCGGGGTTCTTTACTACGCGCTGCGCCGCTTTGACCGCCGGTCGCTGCCGGCGCAGAGTCTTTTCCCTTCCACCTGAATGACAAGGGCGGCGTGAGGGCCGCCCCTGCCGTTGCCTGCCAGCTATTTCCCGTCTTTGCGCCAGGCGTCGGCGGTGAGGGCTTCACCGAAGTGGCCGGCGATCAGGCGCCGGGTCAGGTCGTGCAGCGGCGAGGCCAGCACATCGGCAGTGCTGCCGCGCTCGACCACTTCGCCGTTATGCATCACCAGCACCTGATCGCTGATGTGTTTCATCATTCCCAGGTGCTGAGTGACATAGATATAAGAGATGCCCTGTTTCTCCTGCAGCTCCAGCATCAGGTTGATAAGCTGGGAGCGCATCGACATATCCAGCGAGGCCAGCGCCTCATCGCAGACGATAACCTTCGGGCGCAGGATCAGCGCCCTGGCGAGGCCGAGACGCTGCTTCTGACCGGGCGCCAGCATATGGGGGTAGTAGCTGACGTGGTCCGGCAGCAGACCGACCATGCGCAGGGTGTCGATTATCTGCTTCTGCCGCGCCTCGGCGTCGAGATCGGTATTCAGTCGCAGCGGAAAATCGAGGATCTGCGAGATGCGCTGGCGCGGGTTTAGCGAGGTCGACGGATCCTGAAAGATCATGCGAATCTTCTGGCTGCGGTAGGAGTAATCCCCAAAAGTCAGCGGATGATCGTCAATCAGCAGTTCGCCGCTGGTGGGTTCCACCATGCCCGCCAGCATCTTCGCGAGGGTCGATTTCCCGGAGCCGTTCTCGCCGATAATCGCCAGCGTCTGCCGTTCGCGCAGGGTAAAACTCAGTGGCTTAACCGCCTCAACCGTCTGACGGTGAAACCAGCCGGTGCGGTAGCGAAAGGTCTTACTGAGTTGGCGAACTTCCAGCAATGTTTCGACCATTTCACTCTTTCTCCATGTTCAACGGGAAATGACAGGCGTACAGATGGTTGCGCGCCCCGGTAAGACGCGGCGTTTCGATACACTCGCGCTGGGCGTACGGGCAGCGCGGCCCCAGCCGACAGCCGATAGGCAACTGCTCCAGCAGCGGGATCGCTCCAGGCAGGGTGTTGAGGCGACTTTTATGCGGCATGGCGCTACCGAAATCCGGGATCGCGCGGATTAACGCCTGGGTGTAGGGGTGATGTGGGAGGGTGATCAGCTCTTCGCTGGGCCCACTCTCCACCGTCTGCCCGCAGTACATGACGTTGATTTTATCCGCCCATTTGCTGAGCATTTGCAGGTCATGGCTGATCAGCAAGATGGTGGTGTTGTTGTTCTGGTTGAGCCGCGTCAGCAGGCGAATAATCTGCGCCTGGGTGGTCGGCTCCATGGCGTTGGTCGGCTCGTCGGCAATCAGCAGACGCGGCTGGTTGGCCAGGGCGATGGCGATCATCACCTTCTGGCACTCGCCCTCGGTCAGCTGATAGGGGAAGCTGCGCATGGCATCTTTGTGATCTTTAATGCCGACGCGGTGCAACAGCTCGATGGCCCGGCGCTTGCGCCAGCCCAGCCGTTGCCACCAGCGGCCCTTGTAGGTCCAGCCGGGGATACTCTGAATCAGCTGCTGGCCGATGCGCTCAGAGGGATCGAGGCACGACTGGGGCTCCTGAAAAATCATCGACACGTTATGGCCGATCAGCTTCCGGCGCTCGCGGTTCGACAGTCGCAGCAGGTCGATGTCATCGAAGCGCATGCGGTCGGCCGTGACCCGCCAGTTGTCTTTGGTCACGCCGCAGATAGCTTTGGCAATAAGGCTTTTCCCGGAGCCGGATTCCCCCACCAGGCCGCGGATTTCGCCTTCGGTCAGCGTCAGGCTGACGCGATCGACGGCTTTTACCCAGCCTTCGCTGGTTTTAAATTCAATGGTTAAGTGACGAATATCGAGTAACGGCATTATTCTACCCCGGCAATGATCGCCCGGCGAATACCGTCGCCCAGCAGGTTGACCAGCAGTACGCTGAGCATAATCGCCGCCCCGGGGAGCATCACGGTCCACGGCGCCACATAGATAAGCTCCAGCGCATCGCCCAGCATGGCTCCCCATTCCGGCGAAGGCAGCTGGGCGCCGAGATCAAGAAAGCCCAGCGCGGCAATATCCAGAATGGCCATCGACAGGGCGCGAGTGATCTCGGTCACCAGGCCGGAGGCGATATTGGGCAGGATGGCGAACAGCAGAATATTCAGCGTCGAGGCGCCATCGAGGCGGGCGGCGATGATGTACTCTTTCTCCAGCTCATCGTGGACCATGCTGTAGACGGAGCGCACCATGCGCGGCAGCAGCGCCAGCCAGACGGCGAACATCGCATGGCTCAGATGCGGCCCGGCAAAGGCGACGACGATAATCGCCAGCAGCAGCGAGGGGATGGAGAGCAGGGTGTCGAGGATATGGTTCATCACCGCCGAGCGCAGGCCGTGGGTCGATCCGGCAATCACGCCCAGCACCAGACCAAACAGCGTGGCGCCGAGGGTGACGACAAAAGCGCCGCCGACGGTGGGCGCCGCGCCGCTCAGCAGTCGGCTCAGCACATCGCGGCCGAGGTCATCGGTTCCCAGAAAGAAGGAGACTTCGCCATAGCGCGACCACGACGGCGGCAACAGCTGGTAGCCGAGGAACTGCTGGTCGATGCCGTAGGGGGCGAACCAGCCGCCGAAGACGCAGAGCAGCAGCAGGCCCGCGCAGCCGTACAGACCGATCATCGCCGTGGTGTCGCCATAGAACTTACGCCATACGGTGCGCAGCGCGCCGGGCGGACGCTTTTCCAGATAAACGCTATCGTAGGGCATACCATTCCTTATGTTTCAGTGGGTTAGCCATGGCACCGAGAATATCGGAAATTACGTTGACAATAATCACCAGCGCGCCAATCACCATCACTCCGGCGGAGATCGCCGCGTAGTCCTGCTGGCGAATAGCGTTGATCAGCCAGCGGCCTAGTCCAGGCCAGCTGAACACCATCTCAGTGATCATCGCCAGGGTGAGCATGGTGGAAAACTGCAGGCCGAGACGCGGGATCACCGGCGGCAGGGCGTTGTGCAGGACATGGCGCAGTAGAATTTTGCGTCGCGACACGCCGCGGGTGGCGGCCGCTTTTACATAGTTAGTGTCATACACCTCGCTGGTGCTAATGCGCATCAGGCGGATCACTTCAGTGGTGGGGGCGACCGCCAGGGTCAATACCGGCAGCACCATATGCCGGGCGGCGCTGACGATCATCTCATGGCGCCACGGCGAGTCCGAAAGCCAGGCGTCGATCAGCGCGAAACCGGTGACGTTTTTCACCTCATACAGCAGATCGAAGCGACCAGAGACCGGAAGCCAGCCGAGGGTCAGGGAAAAGAAGAGGGTCAGGAGCAGCGCCAGCCAGAAGACCGGGATCGAGAAACCGACCAGCGCAACGGCGCTGATCAGGGTATCGGGCCATTTATTGCGCATTACGCCGGCGATCATCCCCACCGGAATGCCTATCAGCAGGGCAAAGCCGAAGGCGAGGATGCACAGCTCCATGGTCGCTGGGAACACCTCGCGCAACTGCTCAGAAATCAGCTGGCCGTTAATGCTGGAGACGCCGAAATCCCAGTGCAGCACCCCTTCAAACCAGAACAGCCACGCATTCCACAGGGAAGCGCCCTGCAGTGGGGCATGAGGGGTGAAATAGCTCAGGCTGAAACCGACAAAGGTCAGAAAAAAAGAGGGTGATCAGCAGCAGCAGCAGACGGCGCAGGGTAAAAATAATCATGGCTTCTTCACCTCTTCGGTATTTTCCCGCGATACGCCAGCGAACGAAGCGTTACCGAAAGGGCTGAGCACCAGGCCTTTCATATCATAGCGGTAGGCCTGCAGCCGCAGCGACGAGGCCAGCGGCAGGACCGGCAGTTCGCGGGCGAGGATGCGCTGCGCCTCTTTGTAAGCGTCCATCCGCGAGGAGAGCTGCTGCGAGAGCAGCGTCTTTTTGCAGCACGTCGTCAAACTCCCGGTTACACCAGTGGGCAAAGTTGGTTTGCGAGGCGATGGCCGCGCAGCTTAGCAGCGGTCGGAAGAAACTGTCCGGATCGTTACTGTCCGTCGCCCAGCCGGAGAGCGTCAGGTCGTGGCTCATGTCCATCAGGCGCGCCTCCTGGAAACGTCCCTCTACCGGCACAATAATCACCTTAACGCCAATCTGCGCCATATCCGCCTGGATAAGCTCCGCCGTTTTCAGCGGGCTGGGATTCCACGCCTGCGAGCTGGTGGGCACCCACAGCTTGAGGGTCAGGTTTTCCAGCCCCAGGGCTTTCAGGCGGGCGCGGGCCTCCTGCGGATTATATTCGGTAATTTTAGCGTCATTATCGTAGGCCCACGAGGCCCGCGGCAGCATGGACGCCGCCGTCTCCGCGGTGCCATAGTAGATGGACTGCATCAGGCGCTGGTTGTTAATCGCCAGCGCCAGCGCATGGCGCACCTCAGGGTTATCCAGCGGCGGCTTGGCGGTGTTGAAGGCCAGCCAGGCGATGTTCATTCCCGGGCGCAGCGTCAGGCGCAGGCGCGGGTCGTCACGCAGGATCGTCAACTGGCTGGCGGCCGGCCAGGCCAGCACGTCGCATTCTCCGGTTAGCAGTTTCGACAGGCGGCCGGTGCCGCCGGAGCCAAGGTCGACCACCACCTGGGGCATCAACGGTTTGCCGCGCCAGTAGCCGGGGTGGCGCTGCAGGCGAACATATTGTCCGGAGCGGTAATCGGATAGCTGGAACGGGCCGGTGCCAACCGGCTGGCGATCCAGTTGCTCCTGGCGGTCGTCCTGCGTTAAGCGGGCGGCATATTCGGCAGAGGTAATTGACGCATAGTGGGTGGCCAGATGCCAGAGGAACGAGGCGTCCGGCCGCTTGAGGCGAAACTCCACGGTCTGATTATCCAGCTTGCGGACGCTCTCCACGCTGTCAGCAAACTGCAGACTGTCGAAGTAGGGGAAGCTGCTGCCGTTGACGTTGTGCCACGGATGGTCGCGGTTAAAAATACGGCCAAAGGTAAAAATGACGTCATCGGCATTAAAGTCCCGCGTCGGGGTAAACCACGCCGTGCGTTGAAACGGGACGTGGCGGCGCAGGTGAAAGCGGTAGGTGGCGCCGTTATCGAGAACTTCCCAGCTCTCCGCCAGCTCGGGGACCAGCCGGTAGGTATAGGGATCGACGTCAAGCAGACGATCGTAGATCTGAGCGGCCAGCGTATCGACAATCAGGCCGCTGCTGACTTTCTGCGGATTAAAGGTATTAACCTGGCCGCTGACGCAATAGACGAAACCGCTATCGCGGATATCGGCGCGGTCGGGGAGCGCAGGGGCGGCAAAAGCTGGCCCACACAGCAGGGAAACGGCTGCCAGGAGAGATGACAATTTCAGGCGCATATTTTCTGTTTGATTATAGAGCTGAACTCTATCTTATTAAGATTAATAGACATTCACCACCGCCTTCAACAAGCCTGAGGGATAATGCGGTTACCGGGTGCGTATAGTATTCAGTCAATTGATTAAAATAGTCGCGGAACCGAGTCTGTATAGTGAAACATGGTAACTTTTTATCGCCGATATCGCCAGTCAGCTCTGTTTGGCCGCGGTTGACCAAACGGCGACGACGTGCGGACGCTAGAGAATAGATTCAGTATAGCGGGGAGAAAGCCGATGACCCGACGGGCGACTAGCCGTACCCGTCGGGTGTGATACAGGGGGAGCGTGTTTCGATTATTGTGACAGTGTCACTTTATGATAGTCCATATTCTGCAGGTCCTCCAGCAGCCCGGGGCCAACCGGCTGCCACTGCAAGCGCTCGCGGGTCCATGCCGAGCTGGCGCGCAGGTCAAGGGCGGTAAACGGCGCAAACCAGCCGAACCAGGCGTCGACCTGCGACTCATCCAGGTGGGTCAGCGGCAGGTTTAATCCGTGGGCAATTACCGCGGCAATATCGCGTAATGCGATCCCCTCTTCGGCCACCGCATGATAGCGCTCGCCGGCCGCGCCCTGAAGCAGCGCGCTGACATACAGACGTGCGACGTCATCGACATGGGCGGCTGACCAGCGGTTGCTTCCCTCGCCGCGCAGGGCTACCGCCCCGTTGGCGACCGCGCGTTCGATGTAGCAGGTCAGCAGTCCCTGACGCACGGTGTCATGCACCTGCGGTAAGCGGACCACCTTGACATCCACTCCCGCCTCCAGCAACTGCTGGCCGGCGAGCTCTGAGGCGGTGCGCGGGCTGGGGTGCGCTGAGTTGAAGAACGACTCCCGGGCCGGGGCGCCGCTCCCGTCGTCGCCCATCAGCGTGCCGGAGGTGATCACCAGCGGCCGCGTGCTGCCTCGCAGCGCCTGGCCCAGGGCCAGGATCGCCTGGCGGTCTTTCTCGCAGTTAGCGGCAAAGCGGCTGAAGTCGTGGTCGAAGGCGGTATGGATCACCGCGTCGGCGTTCCCGACGCCAGCCAGCAGCGACTCCGGGGCATCCAGCGTGCCGCGATGCACCTCGGCGCCGGCCGCCTTCAGGGCCTGTGCGGTGCTTTCGCTGCGCGCGAGGCCGATAACCTTATGGCCCGACGCCTGCAGCGCCGGAAGAATACGTGAGCCGATAAATCCGCTCGCGCCGGTAAGAAATATACGCATCATGGATCTCCTGAATGGGTTTCAGGCGTATCCTACCTGCGATGTCATACTATAAAAGTAGAGACATTATCGGGGTATAAATTCTAACAGGCAGAACCCACAGGCAGATGATGAACACTTCTGACAACCATGCTTTAGGCGATTTTCTCCGCGCCCGCCGCCAGCGTCTCGATCCGGCAACGTTTGGCTTCCCGGCGGGACGCCGGCGCACCCCGGGGCTGCGCCGCGAAGAGGTCGCGCAGCTCGCCAGCATCAGCCCGACCTGGTATACCTGGCTTGAACAGGGGCGCGGCGGGGCGCCTTCCCGCGAGGTGCTGGAGCGGATCGCCCGCGGTCTGCGGCTGACCACCCCGGAGCGCGAACATCTGTTTATTCTCGCCTTTGGCCATCCGCCGCAGACGCGTCTGACGGTGACGGATGATATGACGCCGCGGCTGCAGCGGGTGCTTGACGCTTTCACCATTCCGGCGATTATCCGCACCGCCAGCTGGGACGTCATCGCCTGGAATGCGCCGGCGGCCAGGGTGCTGACCGACTACAGCCAACTGCCGCTGGCGGAGCGCAACGTGCTGCGCCGCCTGTTTACCCGGCCGGAGGCCCGCTGCACTCTGGAGGACTGGCAGAGGGTGGGGCAGCTTATCGTCAACGCCTTCCGCGCCGACGTCACGCGGATGGGCGCCACGAAAGAAACTGACCAGTTGATCGCGGAGCTCAGCCAGCAGAGCGTCGAGTTCGCCCGTTTTTGGCAAAGCCATGACGTCGCCGGTCATGGAGAAGGCTATAAGCGCATTAACCACCCGCAGATGGGTCAGCTCGACCTGGAATTTACCTCCTTTGCCGTGGAGGGCCGTCCCGATCTTTCCCTGCTGGTCTTTAATCCGGCAACGACGGAAAGCCAGCGGAAAATTCACGGTTTACTTCAGGGGGCTGTGGGCGACTGAGGGGTAAACTCGTACAGCGCCAGCGCGTTGCTCTGCAGCGAGTCGATCCGCAGCCAATAGCCATTGAGCCTGGCTTCATCCACGCTGAGCGCCGGACGGGCCTGATGCATCAGCCACTGATAATCCTCGGCGTCAGGGCCGCTGCGGCTGCGAAAGGCGTCCACCAGCGGGAACAACGCGCCGTGGTGCTGATCGAACAGGTGCTGTTTGATGCGCCAGCTGCCATCCAGGCCCTGCAGCCGCACGCTGTAGGGCTGGCTGAAGCGCTGGATAAAGGCCGCTTCGCTGGAGAGCCAGGGATTGTAGACCACCGTATTGCGCAGCAGCAGCTGGTAGTGACCCTGGTGGTGGAGCAGCAGCAGGTTTTTATCGTGAACCAGGATCTCGCCGCGCAGCCGCCGCCAGAGCCAGAGTACCCAGTAAACCGGGCGCGGCAGGCCGTGCAGATAGTGCAGCGCCAGGCTGGAGGTATCGAGCTTGCCGTTGGCGCGAGCTTCGCCCTGGAGGCCTGAATTTAACCAGAAGCCCGCCAGCCAGACCTGGTCCGCCACCCCCAGCAGATTATCCATCAGCAGCGCGCCGCGAAAAAAGCGGCCGTTGGTATCCCGCGTATCGCCGGTCAGCGTATTCCAGGAGAGCAGCCACAGCGGCAGGTTGAGCTGACGCTGGCGCAGGGCGCTGTGGATCTGCCGCAGCTTGTGCAGCGGATAATGTTCGCTGGAGGCCAGGCGGCTGCTGTCTGCCTGGGCCAGATCCAGCTGTTCGTTGGCATCTGCCTGGCAGGCGAGAAAATCCGCCTCTGCCAGCAGCGGCGAGTGGAACAGCGGATCGTTCCCGGGATCGCTGGGAGCAAAGCGGTGCCAGATCCCCAGCTGCGGCTGCGGCAGCAGGCGATGAAGGACCCCGCGCTGCTGCCGCCAGGCGGCCTGGCGCGCAGCTTCGCTGGCCTGCGGCGACCAGTGCCAGACAAAGCGCCAGCTATTGAGCGTGGCTGGCGGAAAATGGTTGGCGGCGAGCTGCAGGAAGCGCTGCAGCAGGTCGCTGCGGGTGGTGACGCCGGTGTGCAGGATCACCTGCCAGCCCATCGCCGCCAGCCAGCTAAAAATCTGCTGCAGGTTGTACCAGCAGGCGTAGCCGGCCATCTGCGGATCGTCCCAGCCGGTGCCGAACAGCCGACTGCTGAGAAAGGGATCGTTGATATCGATGGCATACACCGGTAGGGCGTGGTGCAGCTGTTCGAGTTCCCGGCGCACATCTTCGCGCAGCAGATCGTCCAGTTCGCGCACGGTCACCACCATCCGGGTATGGCGCAGCGCTGCGGGGCGCGCTGGACGATCGCGCAGATTGATCTCCCGGGTCTGCGGTGGGTTGATCGGCAGGGGGGGACTTTCCCGGTCGCGTGGTTCCGGCTCATTGAGTCGCGCATACAGCCGGTCGGCCGCCACCGGCTGCCAGCGATCGGCCTGCGGCGGGCGCGGTCGGGCAAGCTCCAGAGGATGCTGTTCACGATACTGGCGCGGCGTCACGCCGTGCTGGCGCTTAAACAAATCGCTCATCATTCGCGTACTGGCGAATCCCTGTTCGCGGGCGATTTGCTGGACGGTTTTGCGGGTGGTTAATAGCTGGTCGGCGGCGTGGCGCAGGCGCAGCGCGGTGAGGTACTGGACAAAACTTACCCCGACCTCTTTGCGAAATAAGCGTGACAGCCAGGCCTCGGAGACAAATTCCGCGGCCGCCACCTCCTGCAACGAGAGGCGACGCTGATAGTTAGCGTCGATCCGCGCTACCACGCTGGCTATTCTCCGGCTCCATTTTTCGGTATCGCGCCGGGGCGTGGAGGCGATGGGCTGGCTAAAGCGCGTGGCCAGCAGCAGCGCTATCTCACTCAGCCAGCGGTTGGCCTCCAGTCGGTAATGGCCAGGATGATTGACCAGGCCGCTCACCAGCAGCTGGCGCATCAGGCGACGCAGGCCGTCATCGGCATCCCGGGTGCGCGGCGTTATCTGGTAATCGACGGCAAAAAAGGCATTATCGAGGCGGGCCAGCCAGCTGGCGGAGAGGGTGAGGATCATCACGGCGTTGGCCCCGGCGCTGCGCAGGCTCCAGCGACGGTTGCGGTTAACGATCGCCAGCCCGTCGGCGACGAGCGGTTGCGACGCACCTTCCGCCACCGCCAGATTTACGCTTCCCTCCAGCACCCACAGCAGCGTCAGCAGATCGCTTTCCGGCTGGGTCAGCTGACGCACATCGCGTACGGTGACGCTAAAGTCGCCTGCATGCTGCTCCACATGACTCTCCTCTGTAGACAAAAAACAACCGGTTGTTTTTTGTCATAACCGATATGTATGAAAAACACTCATTGATTTTTCGTCAATATAAAACAAAAAAGCGCGCCTGCAAGCTGAGCCACCCGCATAAACTCGAAAGTGTCGTGCAAACACAACACAGGAATAACAAAAATGACACATCCGTTGCTAGAAGCATTGCAGGTTAACGAGGCGCAATTTATCGCTCTGCGTCGTCGGTTCCACCAGCAGCCGGAGATCGGCTTTGAAGAGCACCAGACCAGCAGCGAGGTCGCCCGACTGCTTGGCGAGTGGGGATACGAGGTTCACCGCGGCCTGGCGGGCACCGGAGTGGTGGGCACGCTGCGCGTCGGCGAGGGGAAAAAACGCCTTGGCCTGCGGGCGGATATGGATGCCCTGCCGATGCAGGAGCGGAGCGGTAAGCCGTGGGCAAGCCAGGTTGAAGGGCGCTTTCACGGCTGCGGCCATGACGGGCACACCACCACGCTGCTCTACGCAGCTGAATATCTGGCGCGCACCCGGCAGTTTACCGGCACGCTGCAGCTGATTTTCCAGCCCGCGGAAGAGTTGCTGTACGGCGGGCGGGTAATGGTCGAGGACGGTCTGTTTGACCAGTTCCCCTGCGACGCCATCTTCGGCCTGCACAATATGCCGGGTCAGCCGTTGGGCAAGATCGGCCTGCGCGACGGGGCGATGATGGCCTCCTCCGATACGCTGCATATTGAAGTGAAGGGCGTTGGCGGCCACGGCGCGGTGCCGGAGCATACGGTGGATGCCACGCTGGTGGCCTGCCATATTACCCTCGCGCTACAGTCCATTGTCTCGCGCAATATCACCCCGTTTGAACCGGCGGTGGTGACCGTCGGCAGCATCCAGGCCGGTCATGCGCCCAATATCATTAACGATCACGTGCTGATGAAGCTCACGGTGCGCACCCTCAATGAGCAGGTGCGCGAGACCGTGCTGCAGCGGATCCATGATATCGCCGTGGCCCAGGCGGAGAGCTTCAATGCCACCGCCACGCTGACCCACGTCAACGGCAGCCCGGTGTTGCGTAACGATCCGGCGACGAACGCCATGGTGCGGGAGGTGGCGACAGCGCTGTTTGGCGCAGAGCAGGTGGGCGAGGTGAAGCCGTTTATGGGCAGTGAAGATTTTGCCTTCATGCTGGAGCAGCACCCGCATGGCAGCTATTTCACCATCGGCGCTGGCGATGAGCCGGATCGCTGCATGGTGCATAACCCGGGGTATGACTTCAACGACGCGCTGTTGCTGACCGGCGCGGCGCTGTGGTGCGGCCTGACGGAACGCTATCTGCGCTAATCACGAGAAACGGGAGGGCCATGCGATGAGCACTGTCACAATAAGCGACACCCCGTTTGTCGGCAACGATCGCCTGCTGGTGGGGATTGTGTTAAGCGTTTTAACCTTCTGGCTGTTCGCCCAGTCGGTGATTAACGTGGTGCCGGCGATGATAAGCAGTCTTGATATCTCTCTTGAGACCTTAACCCTGGCCGTCAGTCTCAGCGCGCTGTTCAGCGGCTGCTTCGTGGTCGCCAGCGGCGGTCTGGCGGACAAGTTTGGCCGGATGCGGATGACCACCATTGGGCTGGGGCTGAGTATCGTCGGCAGCGCCATGCTGGTGGTCGCTCAGGGACCGGGGCTGTTCCTCGCCGGCCGGGTGCTGCAGGGGCTGTCAGCGGCCTGCATTATGCCGGCGACGCTGGCGCTGATTAAGACCTGGTATGAGGGGCGTGCGCGGCAGCGGGCGGTCAGCTTCTGGGTCATCGGCTCGTGGGGCGGCAGCGGTCTCTGTTCCTTCGTTGGCGGGGCTATCGCCACCGGACTGGGCTGGCGCTGGATCTTCGTCTTCTCGATCGCCGTTGCCCTGCTGGCGCTGTTTTTGCTGCGCGGCACGCCGGAGAGCCGCAGCGCCAGCGCCAGCCAGCATAAGCTGGACGTCGGCGGTCTGCTGAGCCTGATTGTTGCGCTGGTGCTGGTGAATCTGTTTATCAGCAAGGGCCACGGCTGGGGCTGGAGCAGCCCGCTGTCGTTGACCATGCTGGCCGGGGCGCTGGCGGCGGGGACGATATTTATCCGCAACGGCATGCGCAAAGGCGAGGCGGCGTTGATTGATTTTGCGCTGTTCCGCAATCGGGCCTACGGTGCGGCAGTGCTGTCGAACTTTCTGCTCAATGGGGCGATTGGCACCATGATGATCGCCAGCATCTGGCTGCAGCAAGGGCACCACCTGACGCCGCTGGAGAGCGGGATGATGACCCTCGGCTATCTGGTGACCGTCCTGGCGATGATCCGGGTCGGCGAGAAGCTGCTGCAGCGCTATGGCGCCCGGCTGCCGATGATGGCCGGTCCGGTGTTGACCGCTATCGCCATCGCGCTGATATCCTGCACCTTTCTCGAAAAGGCGCTGTATATCGGGGTGGTGTTCGCCAGCAACGTGCTGTTTGGCCTCGGACTGGGCTGCTACGCCACGCCATCGACGGATACCGCGGTGGCCAATGCCCCGGAGAACAAAATCGGCGTCGCCTCGGGGATCTATAAGATGGGCAGCTCGCTGGGCGGGGCGATGGGTATCGCCGTGACAGCGTCACTTTTCGCGCTGTTTTTACCGCTGGGCATGGCCCATGCCGCCCAGTATGCCCTGTGGTTTAACGCCGTCTTATGTCTGGGGGCGATGGCGGTGAGCGCGCTGCTGCTGCCGCGCGCCTCTCACAGCTGATGCTTTTTCAGCAGCGCGCGGAGCTGGTGATAGGTTAATCCCAGCAGCTCCGCCGCCTGCTTCTGATGATACTTCGCCTGCTCCAGACTCCGCTGCAGCAGGCGTTTTTCCTGCTGGAGCTGGAAATCGCGCAGATCCAGCGGTAGCGCGGGCAGCTCATCGCCGGGCGCGGCTTCCGGCGGAGAGCCGGGGGACTGACGAAAAGGATTAATAATAATCGCGTCCAGCTCATGTTCGCTGTCGCCGTGGCGATACACCGAGCGCTCAACCACGTTCTTCAGTTCGCGAATATTCCCCGGCCAGCGGTAGCCGAGCAGCGTCGCGGTCGCTCGTTCGCTAAAGCCGGGAAACAGCGGCAGACCGAGTTCGCGGCACATCTGGATGGCAAACTGGTTGGCGAGCAACATGATGTCGCTCTGCCGGTCGCGCAGCGGGGGGAGCTGTACCACGTCGAAGGCCAGGCGGTCGAGCAGGTCGGCGCGAAAATGACCTTCCTCGACCATCTGCGGCAGGTCAGCGTTGGTGGCGCACACCAGCCGGACGTTAACCTGCAGCGGCTGGCTGCCGCCCACGCGCTCCAGCTCGCCATATTCAATCACTCTTAACAGCTTCTCCTGCACCAGCATTGGGGCTGTCGCCAGCTCATCGAGAAACAGCGTCCCGCCGTCGGCGCGCTCGAAGCGCCCGGGATGGCGCTTGCTGGCCCCGGTGAAAGCCCCGGCTTCGTGGCCGAACAGCTCCGAGTCGAGCAGATTATCGTTCAGCGCCGCGCAGTTCAACGAGATAAACGGCCCCTGCCAGCGGCTGGAGAGGTAGTGGAGACGGTTAGCGATAAGCTCTTTCCCGGTGCCGCGCTCGCCGATGACCAGCACCGGTTTATCCAGCGGGGCCAGCCGGGAAACCTGTTCCAGCACCTCGAGAAAGCTGTTGGCCTCGCCCAGCAGATTATCCTTGTACTGCGCCATGATGAATTTCGCCATTAAGTAGTGTAATTAACCAGGTGACTGTAGCAATGCCCAGCACGTTTCGCAACCACCCTGTTTAAAATCAATAAGATAAAAAGTTGGCACGCCATTTGTATTAGCTAAGCCACAGGTGAATGCCTGAAACCAGAACTATGAGGATTGAAATTATGGGTATTTTTTCTCGTTTTGCCGACATCGTGAACGCCAACATCAACTCCCTGCTGGAGAAAGCGGAGGACCCGCAAAAGCTGGTGCGTCTGATGATCCAGGAGATGGAAGACACGCTGGTTGAGGTGCGTTCGACATCGGCCCGCGCGCTGGCGGAAAAGAAACAGCTGTCCCGTCGTATTGAGCAGGCGGTCGCCCAGCAGGCGGAATGGCAGGAAAAAGCCGAGCTGGCCCTGCGCAAAGAGAAAGAAGATCTGGCCCGGGCGGCGCTGATCGAAAAACAAAAGCTGACCGACCTTATCGCTCAGCTGGATCATGAAGTGCAGCTGGTGGATGAAACCCTGGCGCGGATGAAAAAAGAGATTGGCGAGCTGGAGAACAAACTCAGCGAAACCCGCGCCCGTCAGCAGGCGCTGGCGCTGCGCCATCAGGCGGCGAGTTCGTCCCGCGATGTGCGTCGCCAGCTGGACAGCGGTAAACTGGATGAGGCGATGGCGCGCTTTGAATCCTTTGAGCGTCGCATCGATCAGATGGAAGCGGAAGCGGAGAGCCACCGCTTTGGCAAGCAGCAGACGCTGGATCAGCAGTTTGCCGAACTGAAAGCGGACGATGAAATCAGCGAGCAGCTGGCGGCGTTGAAAGCCAAAATGAATCAGTCCAACCAGTAAGTATGATTGCGCGGCGCGGCGTTGCGCCGCGGCTCACCCCCTGTAAGGAGTACACATGAGCATGCTTTTTCTCGCCATTCCGCTGACGCTGTTTGTGCTGTTTGTTCTGCCGGTCTGGCTGTGGCTGCACTACAACAATCGCGGCGCCAACGGCAGTCTGACGCAAAATGAGCAGCAACGGCTGCTGCAGTTGACCGATGACGCGAAGCGGATGCGCGAACGCATTCAGGCGCTGGAAGCGATCCTGGATGCCGAACATCCGAACTGGAGGGACAAATAATGGCCGGACTGGATCTGAATAAAAAACTGTGGCGTATCCCGCAGCGCGGGATGGTGAAGGGCGTCTGCGCGGGTATTGCTCAGCATCTTGATGTCCCGGTGAAGCTGGTGCGCCTGATTACCGTGCTGGCGATGATTTTCGGCCTCTTTTTCTTTGTCCTGGTGGCCTACATCATTTTGACTTTTGCTCTGGATCCGATACCGGACAGCGAGCTTTACGGTCATAAAGCGCCGAGCAATGGCGATCTGCTGGCCGCCGTGGATGCCGAACTGGCCTCCGGTGAACAGCGTCTGCGTGAAATGGAGCGGTATGTGACCTCCGACACCTTTACGCTGCGCAGCCGCTTTCGCCAGCTGTAAACCCTGTTTCTAACGAATGAGGCAACGCATGAATAGCAAATGGCAACGCGCCGGGCAGCAGGTGAAGCCCGGTCTGAAAATCGTCGGTAAGCTGGCGCTGCTGACCGCGCTGCGTTATGGCCCGGCGGGCGTTGCCGGCTGGGCGGTTAAATCGGTCGCGCGTCGGCCGCTGAAAATGCTGCTGGCGGTGGCGCTGGAGCCGCTGCTCAGCCGGCTGGCCAACCGCGTCACGCGCGGGATGAAATAATGCCGCCGTGGGGAAGGCGCAAAAGGATTAACGTTGTCCTGCTTATCCCCGGCAGATAGCTTATGATGACGAGACATACCTTCAGGGCATAACGGACTGGCGATGAAGCGACTGAAAACTGAATTGAATGCGCTGGTCAACCGCGGGGTTGACCGGCATTTACGTCTGGCGGTGACCGGCCTGAGCCGGAGCGGTAAAACGGCGTTTATCACCGCGCTGGTCAACCAGCTGTTGAATATCCACACCGGCGCCCGCCTGCCGCTGCTGAGCGCCGCACGCGAAGAGCGGCTGCTCGGCGTCAAGCGCGTGCCGCAGCGGGACTTTGGCATTCCCCGATTCACCTACGACGAAGGGCTGGCCCAGCTGTACGGCCAGCCCCCCATGTGGCCAACCCCGACGCGCGGGGTGAGCGAGATCCGTCTCGCGCTGCGCTACCGTTCGAATGACTCCCTGCTGCGCCATTTTAAAGATACCTCCACGCTGTATCTGGAGATCGTCGACTATCCGGGGGAGTGGCTGCTCGACCTGCCGATGCTGGCGCAGGATTATCTGAGCTGGTCACGACAGATGACCGGGCTCCTGCAGGGACAGCGTGCGGAGTGGTCGGCCCGCTGGCGGCAGCTGTGCGCCGGGCTGGATCCGCTAGCCCCTGCCGACGAGGCTCGGCTGGCGGATATCGCTGCCGCCTGGACGGACTATCTCCACGCCTGTAAGCGTGAAGGGCTGCACTTTATCCAACCCGGGCGCTTTGTCCTGCCCGGAGAAATGGCGGGCGCGCCGGCGCTGCAGTTTTTCCCGTGGCCCGACGTCGACGCCGTCGGCGAAGCCAAGCTGGCGCAGGCCGATAAACACAGCAACGCCGGCATGCTGCGCGAACGCTACAAATACTATTGCGAAAGGGTGGTGAAGGGGTTCTACAAAGAGCACTTCCTGCGCTTCGACCGGCAGATTGTGCTGGTGGACTGTCTGCAGCCGCTCAACAGCGGGCCGCAGGCGTTTAACGATATGCGCCTGGCGCTGACCCAGCTGATGCAAAGTTTCCATTACGGGCAGCGCACCTTGTTCCGCCGGTTGTTTTCGCCGGTTATCGACAAGCTGCTGTTTGCCGCTACCAAAGCCGATCACGTCACGATCGATCAGCACAGCAATATGGTGTCGCTCCTGCAGCAACTGATTCAGGACGCGTGGCAGAACGCCGCCTTTGAAGGGATCAGTATGGATTGCCTGGGGCTGGCGTCCATTCAGGCGACCCAGAGCGGGCTGATTGAGGTGAATGGCGAGAAAATTCCCGCCCTGCGCGGCAATCGCCTGAGCGACGGCCAGCCGTTGACCATCTATCCCGGTGAGGTGCCGGCGCGCCTGCCGGGCCAGGCCTTCTGGCAGCAGCAGGGATTTCAGTTTGAAAACTTTCGTCCGCAGGTCATGGATGTCGATCGGCCTTTGCCGCACATTCGTCTCGACGCGGCGCTGGAATTTTTGATTGGAGATAAACTGCGATGAGCGAACCGTTAAAACCGCGGATTGATTTTGATGGGCCGCTGCAAGCGGAGAAAATTCCGCCGCTGAAAGGCGCTCGCGCCTTCGACACCCTGGAGGCGGACAACTTCGCGCCAGCGCGGCTGGTGACCGGCGAAGAGGAAGAGGGGGCGGCGGAAGCGGTGGTGGAGTCGGTCCTGCGACCCAAACGCAGCCTGTGGCGGCGGATGGTCAGCGCCGGACTGGCGATCTTCGGCGTCAGCGTCGTGGCGCAAGGCGTGCAGTGGACGGCTAACGCCTGGCAGACCCAGGACTGGATTGCGCTGGGCGGCTGCGTCGCCGGGGCGCTGATCGTCGGAGCCGGCGTCGGTTCGCTGGCCACCGAGTGGCGCCGTCTGTGGCGACTGCGCCAGCGCGCCCACGAACGCGATGAAGCGCGCGATATGCTGCACAGTCACGCGGTCGGTAAAGCGAAAGCGTTTTGTGAGAAGCTGGCGCAGCAGGCCGGGCTGGATCAGTCGCATCCGGCGCTGCAGCGCTGGTATGCCGCGATCCACGAAACGCAAAGCGACCGTGAAGTGGTGAGCCTTTATGCGCAGCTGGTGCAGCCGGTGCTCGATGCCCAGGCGCGGCGGGAAATCAGCCGTTCGGCGGCGGAGTCGACGCTGATGATTGCCGTCAGCCCGCTGGCGCTGGTGGATATGGCGTTTATCGCCTGGCGGAACCTGCGGCTGATCAACCGAATTGCCACGTTGTACGGCATTGAGCTCGGGTATTACAGCCGTCTGCGACTGTTTCGCCTGGTGTTGCTCAATATCGCTTTCGCTGGCGCCAGCGAACTGGTGCGCGAGGTGGGCATGGACTGGATGTCGCAGGATCTGGCGGCCCGGCTGTCGGCGCGCGCCGCGCAGGGCATTGGCGCCGGCCTGCTGACCGCCCGTCTCGGGATCAAGGCGATGGAGCTGTGCCGCCCGCTGCCGTGGATCGCCGATGATAAACCGCGACTCGGCGATTTTCGTCGCGAGCTGATTGGGCAGTTGAAAGAGACCCTGCAGAAAAGCAAAACCCACCCGGAGAAGTAACCTCCGCTCAGAGACATCGCCGGGCGGCGGCTTCGCCTTGCCCGGCCTTCGACGTCAAGCTCTGGTACGTGCACCCTGGCAATATTCGATTAGGCGCATTCCGCCGCCAGCCACTCGCTGAAGGCGCGAAAGCGCGGGCGGGAACGGTTCTCCTGCGGACAAATCAGGTCATAGCCAAAGGGCGAGGGCGCTTCATTTTCAGACAAGGCCACCAGCCTGCCGGCGTCGAGCAGCGGCTGGATCAGCGTTTTACGCCCCATCACCACGCCGAGTCCATTGAGCGCCATCTCGATGGCCAGCGAGTGGTTATTCACCGCGTAATACCGGCCGTCAAAAGGTAACGCCTGTCCGCTGTGCTGGCACCACAGGCGCCATTCCGCAAATTGATCCTGTACGTCGGTGGATTCGCACGCATGGATCCAGACGAGCGCCGCCGGGTCGCCGCCGCTCAGCGGACGATACTGCTGGCGATAACGCGGGGAGCAGACCGGGAGCAAACTTTCCGCCATCAGCCGCTGTTGATAAAGATCGGGATAGCGCGTGGCGCCGTAGTAAATTGCCAGATCCACCCGCTCCTCGTTAAAATCCATCACCCCGGCGCGCACGCGAAACTGCAGATTCAGTCCCGGCCATTGCGTCTGAAAGCGCGGCAGACGCGGCATTAGCCACAGATGGGCCAGCGTCGGCGCAATACCAATATGCAGCGTGCCGCGCAGATCCTGATCGCGAATATCCTCAATTTCATCGTTAATCGCCCGCAGCGAATGGCTTAACGTCGCCAGCAGCCGCTTACCTTCCTCTGTCAGCGCCAGTTTACGCGTCATGCGGATAAACAGGCGAAACCCGATGTGCATCTCCAGCCTGCGGATCCGATGGCTGACCGCTCCCTGGGTAAGGTTCATTTCATGCGCGGCAAGGGTAAAGCTCAGGTGGCGGGCGGTCACCTCAAAGGTCTGCAGCAGCGCAAGGATGCTTTGTTGCTCAAGCGCAGATTGTCTCCCTTATGCATTAATTGAGTTCATGCATAGGCCGATTTAATTCGTTTGTTAGGCCAGTTTTGCCGGTTTTAAATAGTTATATCGTAACTAAACCGAGGTATACCATGTCAGGACTCAAAATTGTGGTGATTGGCGGTGGCTCCAGCTACACCCCGGAACTGATTGAAGGTTTGCTCAACCGCTATCATGAAATGCCAGTCGCTTCGCTATGGCTGGTGGACATTGAAGAGGGCAAAGAGAAAGTCGAGATTATCGCCGGACTGGCGCGGCGAATGATCGCCAAAGCCGGGCTGACTATTGAAGTGGTGGCCACCCTTGACCGGGAAAGCGCGCTGCGCGATGCCGATTTCGTCTGCTCGCAGTTTCGCGCCGGCTGCCTTGACGCCCGGATCAGCGATGAACGTATCTCCCTCAAGTATGGCTTGATCGGCCAGGAGACCAATGGCCTCGGCGGCTTCGCCAACGCCTGTCGCACCATTCCCATCGCCCTGGAGATCGCTGCCGATATGGAGCGACTGTGTCCCGACGCCTGGCTGCTGAACTTTACCAACCCGTCGGGGATGGTGACCGAAGCGATCCTGCGCCACAGCCGCATCAAAGCCGTCGGCCTGTGTAACGTGCCGGTGATTATGCAAAAAGGGATAACCACTCTGCTGCAATGCGCTGACGAAAAAGAGGTGGTGATGCAGGTCGCCGGCCTGAACCACTTTATCTTCGTGCGCCAGATCCTGCACAAAGGTAAAGAATGGCTGCCGGAGGTGATAGCCGAGATCAACGCCGGTCGGGATCCGCTGGTGCCGCGCAACATTCCGCCGTTCCGTTGGCCGTCGCATCTGCTGCAGGGCTTAGGCATGATCCCCTGCGCCTATCTGCGTTATTACTACATGAAAGACGATCTGCTGCGCCAGGAGCTGGCGGAGGCGGGCGGCGAAGGAACCCGCGGGGAAGTGGTTAAGCAGCTGGAAAAAATCTTGTTTGACCAGTACCGCGACCCGCACCTGGCAGTCAAACCGAAGGCGCTGGAAGGGCGCGGCGGCCAGTACTATTCCGAGGCGGCCTGCGAGCTGATGAATGCCATCTACAACGACAAGCGGATTATCATGCACGTCAACACGCGTAATAACGGCGCCATCAATGGCCTGCCGGATGACTGCGCGGTAGAGGTCAGCTCGCTGATTACCGCTTCTGGTCCGCTACCTCTCAATGTGGCGCCGTTCCCGGAAGATACCCTGCGTTTGCTGCAGCTGATGAAATCATTTGAACGGCTGACTATCGAGGCCGCGCTCACCGGCAACCGCCATACCGCATGGCGTGCTCTGATGCTGAATCCGCTGATCGTCAGCGGCGAGAAGCTCGAACTGGCGTTGGATGAGGTGATCGCTGAGAACCGTCAGTGGCTGCCTGCTTTCCACGCCTGACCCAAGACTCACCGGCCGCCTGGCCGGTGATTTAACCACTGACCGTCTGACTTTACGCCACAGCGCCCATTTTTCCGCCACACTGTCAATAATTGTTGACAGTTAGCTTCCCGAAAACCCATTCCTGGCCTATTATTCTCCCGTCATTGGCACTTTTAGGGTGAACACTCCCATGCGTCTTGAAGTCTTTTGTGAAGACCGTCTCGGTCTGACTCGTGAATTGCTCGATTTGCTGGTGCTGCGTGGTATTGACCTGCGCGGTATCGATATTGACCCTATTGGCCGAATTTACCTCAATTTCGCCGAACTGGAATTCGCCACGTTCAGCAGCCTGATGGCTGAGATCCGCCGTATCGCCGGCGTGACGGACGTGCGCACCGTGCCCTGGATGCCGTCTGAACGTGAACACCTGGCGCTCAGCGCGCTGCTGGTAGCGATGCCGGAGCCGGTGCTGTCGCTGGATACCAAAGGTCGGGTGGAACTGGCGAACCCCGCCAGCTGCCTGCTGTTTGGCCAAAGCCAGGCGAAGCTGCGTAACCACCCGGTGGCCCAGCTGATCGCCGATTTTAACGTTCAGCGCTGGCTGGAGAGCAGCCCGCAGGAGACGCATGCGGAGCATGTGGTGGTGAATGGGCAGAACTACCTGCTGGAAGTGACTCCGGTCTATCTGGAAGGAGAGCATAACGAGCGAGTGCTGACCGGCGCCGTGGCGATGTTGCGCTCAACCGTGCGCATGGGACGCCAGCTGCAGACCATGACCAGCCAGGATACCAGCGCTTTCAGTCAGATCCTCGCGGTGGGGCCGAAAATGCGCCACGTGGTGGAGCAAGCGCGCAAGCTGGCGATGCTCAGCGCGCCGCTGCTGATTGTCGGCGACACCGGCACCGGTAAAGATCTGCTGGCCCATGCCTGCCATCTGGCCAGTCCGCGGGCGGGCAAACCCTATCTGGCGCTCAACTGTGGCTCCATTCCCGAGGACGCGGTCGAGAGCGAGCTGTTTGGCGACGCGCTGCAGGGCAAGAAGGGCTTCTTCGAGCAAGCCAACGGCGGCTCGGTGCTGCTGGATGAAATTGGCGAGATGTCGCCGCGCATGCAGACCAAGCTGCTGCGCTTTCTCAACGACGGCACCTTCCGCCGCGTTGGCGAGGATCATGAAGTGCACGTCGATGTGCGGGTGATCTGCGCGACGCAGAAAAACCTGATCGAGCTGGTGCAGAAAGGGCTTTTCCGCGAAGATCTCTACTATCGCCTCAACGTCCTGACGCTGTATCTGCCGCCGCTGCGCGATTGCCCGCAGGACATCATGCCGCTGACGGAGCTGTTCGTGGCCCGCTTTGCCGACGAGCAGGGGATCCCGCGGCCGAAGCTCTCTGCCGATCTCAGTACGGTGCTTACCCGCTACAGCTGGCCCGGCAACGTCCGCCAGCTGAAGAATGCCGTCTATCGCGCACTGACCCAGCTGGAAGGATTTGAGCTGCGTCCACAGGACATTCTGCTGCCGGACCATGACGTCGCCTCGCTGCCGGTGGGCGAGGAGGCCATGGAAGGGTCGCTGGACGACATCACCCGCCGCTTTGAGCGCTCGGTGCTGACCCAGCTCTATCGCAGCTACCCCAGCACCCGTAAGCTGGCGAAGCGGCTGGGGGTGTCGCATACCGCCATCGCCAATAAGCTGCGTGAATATGGTCTGAGTCAGAAAAAGGGCGACGAATAATCCCGCCAGGCCGGCGACCCACGTCGCCGGCATCCCGGCCTGCAAAGCGGGCCAAACCTGTATATACTGGTTTTTTTAATCCTTTTTCCGGGGTGGTGCATCTTGGCGTCGCGTCGCGCGATCGGGCACTGGCTGATATTGCTGCTGCTCTCTGTTCTCTTTTCCTCGCTGCTGTTACGAATACACCTGCCGGCAGCGCTGCTGCTGGGGCCGCTGATCGCCGGTCTCATTTTGAGCCTGCGCGGGGTGAAGCTGAGCATCCCTCGCCCCTGTTATCTGGTGGCGCAGGCCATTGTCGGCTGCATGATCGCCCGGGCGATTAATCCCTCTGTTTTTTGGCGTGCTGTTCAACAACTGGGCGCTGGTGCTGGCGATCCTGTTGACCACCCTGGCGATAAGCGGCCTTACCGGCTGGCTGCTGGTCAGCTACAGCGCGCTGCCGGGCGCCACTGGCGCCTGGGGAAGCTCTCCCGGCGGCGCGTCGGCAATGGTGGTGATGGCCCAGGAGTACGGGGCCGATGTGCGGCTGGTGGCGCTCATGCAGTATCTGCGGGTGCTGTTTGTCGTCGGCGCGGCGGCGCTGGTGGTGCGCTATGCCCTGGGCAATGAAGCACAGGAAATGACTCAGGATATTGTCTGGTTTCCATCGTTGACCCTGAATTTCCCTTTCACGCTGCTGCTGACGGCGGTGGCCTGTTGGCTGGGCATGCGGCTGCGCATCCCCTCCGGGGCCATGCTGCTGCCGATGCTGCTTGGCGCCCTGGCCCAGGGCGGCGGCTGGCTGATGCTGGAGCTGCCGGAGTGGCTGCTGGCGATGGCCTATGCGGTGCTGGGCTGGACGGTGGGGCTCCAGTTTAATAAAGCCATTTTTCTGCTGGCCCTCAAGACGCTGCCGCAGATTATCGCCTCCATCATCGGACTGATCCTGATGTGCGCCCTGATGGCCCTTGCCCTGACCCACATTCTGCAGATGGACTTTATGACCGCCTATCTGGCCACCAGCCCCGGCGGCCTGGACACGGTGGCGATTATCGCCGCCGGCACCCGGGCGGACATGTCGTTTATTATGGCGCTACAGACGCTGCGGCTGTTTACCATTTTGCTGACCGGCCCGGCGATGGCGCGGGCTATCTCCCGCTATGCGCCGCGGCAATAAAAAGCCCTCGCAGAGCGAGGGCTGGGCAGATCGAATGTCCGCGAGCGCGATGCGCCCGGGCAATCTGTTATCAGGCTTTCAGGGCGGCCAGCGCGGCGTCGTAGTCCGGCTCTTCGGTGATTTCGTTCACCAGCTGGCTGTAGACGACCTGATCGTTTTCATCGATAACGACCACCGCACGGGCAGCCAGGCCAGCCAGCGGACCGGTGGCGATGGCGACGCCGTAGTCAGCGAGGAAGGACGCGCCGCGCAGCGTGGACAGGGTGACCACATTGCTCAGGCCTTCCGCGCCGCAGAAGCGGGACTGGGCGAACGGCAGGTCAGCGGAAATGCACAGCACTACGGTGTTGTCCAGTTCAGCGGCCAGCTGGTTGAATTTACGCACTGATGCGGCACACACGCCGGTATCAATGCTCGGGAAAATATTCAGTACTTTACGTTTGCCGGCGTACTGGCTCAGCGCGACGTCAGAGAGATCTTTGGCGACCAGCGTAAACGGCTGCGCTTTAGCGCCTGCCTGCGGAATGGTGCCCTGAACAGAAACGGGGTTGCCCTGGAAATGCACGGTTTGTGACATGGTTATCTTCCTGTTTACATATAGTTAACGTCGCGAGTAGTGTATGACATCCGCCAGCTACACGGCAAACCCTATTTAACATTTACCAGAGAGGACAAGGGAATGCGTAACGTGCGAGTGTATGAGGAAGCCTGGCCGCTCCATACCCCTTTTGTGATCGCCCGCGGTAGCCGCAGCGAGGCAAAAGTGGTGGTAGTGGAACTGGAAGAGGACGGCGTGAAAGGGGTAGGCGAATGCACACCCTATCCCCGCTATGGCGAGAGCATCGCCTCGGTCATGGCCCAGGTGATGGCGATCGGCGAGCAACTGGAGGCGGGGCTTACCCGCGAACAGCTGCAGCGGCTGCTGCCGGCAGGCGCCGCCCGCAATGCCATTGACTGCGCGCTATGGGATCTGCAGGCCCGGCGCGAAGGCAAAACCTTGGCCCAGCTGTTGGGCGTGGCGTTGCCTGACCGGGTGATTACCGCCCAGACGGTGGTCATTGGCACGCCGGATCAGATGGCGGCCAGCGCCGCGGCGCTGTGGCAGGCAGGGGCCCAGCTGTTGAAGGTGAAGCTCGACGATCGACTGATCAGTGAGCGGCTAATCGCTATCCGCCAGGCGGCGCCGGAGGCTACGCTGATTGTTGACGCCAATGAGTCCTGGCACAGCGAGGGGCTGGCGGCGCGCTGTCAGCTGCTGGCGGACCTCGGTGTGGCGATGCTTGAGCAGCCGCTCCCCGCCGACGACGACTCGGCGCTGGAAAACTTCGTTCATCCGCTGCCGATTTGCGCCGACGAGAGCTGCCACACCCGGGAGAGCCTGCCGCGGCTGCGCGGGCGCTATGAGATGATCAATATCAAACTGGATAAAACGGGCGGCCTGACCGAAGCGCTGGCTCTGGCCGGGGAGGCGGAACGGCAGGAATTTGAACGGATGCTGGGCTGTATGCTCTGCACCTCGCGCGGGATCGCCGCCGCGCTCCCTCTGGCGCCGCTGGCGCGCTTCGCTGACCTCGACGGCCCGACATGGCTGGCGGTGGACGTTGAGCCGGCGCTGCGGTTCAGCACCGGCGTGCTTCATCTTTAAGCCTGCCAGCGCAGCAGATCGGTCATCGCCGGCAGGTAACGCTCCGTTGCCTCGTCGGCGGAGACCGGCGGGAACTCGGCGGTGATGCAGGGGAGTCCGATATCGGCGCACCAGCTGCCAAAGGAGCCCGGCGTGTCGTAGCCCACGCTGCCCACCAGCGGCAGGGAGAAGGCGTCGGCCAGCCAGCGACCCAGCGGGCTGTGGCCCGGATCTTCGATGCAGGCCAGCGGATCGTGAAAGGAGACCACCCACGCCGGATGAATCTGATGGATCAACTGACACAGGGCCTCGGTCTCCCGTTCCGAACCCGGCTGCTCGCCGGTCAACAGCACCACGTCGCGCTCCGCCGCCGCGCTATTCCAGCGGTAAACCGTTTCCCCTTGCTTCCAGTTGGCTGCCGGAAAGTTACGGTTGAGGTCAACGCCGCGGGCATTGGCGCGCAGCCCGAGCTGACAGCCGTCAGGATTGACCGTCAGCACCACGTGGTGGCGGCGCAGCTCGGGTTTCAGGGTGCGCAGGGCGCAGGAGAGGGTCACAATCGACGAATTCTCATCACCGTGGGTACCGGCAATAATCAGCCCGCTACGGCTGTCGGCCTGCGGCGCAGGAAACCACAGCAGCGGCGCGCCCAGTTCCGAGCTGCCATACTGCCGGGTTCCCGGCGGAAAGTCGCCGCGCTGCGGGCGAGGACGTGAAATAGACATAGGGCTTCCTGTGTGTCGTTATTATTTAGTGTTGGCGAAAAGCGTATCGGGATCAAACCCATTCCCTGAGGCGTGAAATCCGACGGCACATCAATTTTCTATCATATGTCGTTTGCAATTTCAGGTGATGAAACAAATAATTATCGCTCTGTTGGCGGTATTTTTTTCATTTTAAAGGGGATCTTATGAAGTATCCTGTCGCTTTGACATGCGGCGCGCTGTGGTTAGCCAGCGTATCTTCTCTGGCCTGGGCGGCTGACGTACCGCCGGGCACGGTACTGGCGGAAAAACAGCTGTTAGTGCGCCATATCAAAGATGAACCCGCCTCGTTAGATCCCGCCAAAGCGGTGGGCCTGCCGGAAATCCAGGTGATCCGCGATCTGTTTGAAGGTTTAGTCAATCAGGATGCGAAAGGCAACCTGGTTCCAGGCGTAGCGACCCGCTGGCAGAGCAACGATAACCGCGTCTGGACCTTTACCCTGCGTGATAATGCCCGCTGGTCCGACGGCACGCCGGTTACTGCCGAAGATTTCGTCTATAGCTGGCAGCGTCTGGTGGATCCGAAAACCACTTCGCCGTTCGCCTGGTTCGCGGCGCTGGCGGGGATCGCTAACGCGCAGAACATTATTGACGGCAAAGCCGCGCCGGAGACCCTGGGAGTCACCGCCGTCGACGCCCACACCCTGCGGGTGCAGCTGGATAAACCACTGCCGTGGTTCAGCAACCTGACCGCCAGCTTTGCCTTCTATCCGGTGCAAAAGGCGAATGTCGAGAGCGGGGCGAACTGGACGCGGCCCGGCAGCCTGGTGGGCAACGGCGCCTATGTTCTGAAAGACCGTGTGGTCAATGAGAAGCTGGTGGTGGTGCCGAACACGCACTACTGGGATAACGCCAAAACGGTGATCCAGCAGGTCACCTTTGTGCCGATTAACCAGGAGTCCGCCGCCACCAAGCGCTATCTTGCAGGGGATATCGATATCACCGAGTCTTTCCCGAAAAATATGTACCAGAAACTGCTGAAGGATATTCCGGGGCAGGTGTATACCCCGCCGCAGCTGGGTACCTACTATTACGCTTTCAATACCCAAAAGGGGCCGACGGCGGATGAGCGGGTACGCCTGGCGCTGAGCATGACCATCGATCGCCGGGTGATGGCGGAGAAAGTACTGGGGACCGGGGAAAAACCGGCCTGGCGCTTCACGCCGGACGTGACGGCGGGCTTCACCCCCCAGCCGTCACAGTTTGAGAGCATGAGTCAGGCTGAGCTTAATGCCCAGGCGAAAGCCCTGCTGGCTGCCGCGGGCTATGGCCCGAATCGTCCGCTGAAGCTGACGCTGCTGTATAACACCTCTGAGAACCACCAGAAGATTGCCATCGCGGTGGCGTCGATGTGGAAGAAAAACCTCGGCGTGGAAGTGAAGCTGCAGAACCAGGAGTGGAAAACCTATATCGACAGCCGTAACACCGGCAATTTCGACGTGATCCGCGCTTCGTGGGTGGGGGACTACAACGAGCCGTCCACCTTCCTGTCGCTGCTGACCTCCACCCACAGCGGAAATATTTCGCGCTTTAACGATCCGGCGTACGACAAAATCCTCGCCCAGGCGGCGGTAGAGAATTCGGCCAAAGCGCGTAACGACGATTACAACGCGGCGGAAAAGATCATTATGGTCAAAGCGCCGATCGCGCCGATCTACCAGTACACTAACGGCCGATTGATTAAGCCGTGGCTGAAAGGCTACCCGATCACCAACCCGGAAGATGTGGCCTACAGCCGTACCATGTATATCGTGAAGCACTAACCGGTACTGGTTGCCTGATAACGCAAGGTAACCACGTATAAACCCAGAGCTGGCGCGTCTTGCCGCGCCAGTTTCTCCTGCTCTCCTTCTCGCGCCACAGTAGAAAGTCTCACTTTTCTGGCAGTATGGCCAAATGATGCCAGGTTCTACCATCTGGTCGCGAAGCATCAGAAGATCTCATCCGCCGGGTTTTTATCATGATGCTCAACGTATTCGGCAATCATGCCATCCGGATGCCGAACCAGCATGTTCCAGCCGGTGGGCACGGCCTTCACCGGGTTGATAATCGTTGCCCCGGTGGAAGGCAGATGTTTCTCCCAGGCGGTAATGTCGTTTACCAGGAAAGTGGCCTCGGTGGCGCGAAACGGAGCCAGGCTTTGCTCGGTTCCGCCAATTAAAAGCACGGAACCCACCTGCGCCAGTTTGAGATCGTATTCGGGATAGTCAAAACGTAACCTTGCCTTTTGCGAAATGAGATGTTCATAAAACGAAACGGTTTCTTCAAAGCGGGCAATCAGCACGCATCGACGGATCAGGATATTAAGGACTTTCATTATATCTCCTTCGCCATTTTCTCAGAGATAGCGTAGCAGCACTGAGGTGGAATGTAAGGCTCAAGTAGCAGAAGAGCGTGACGTATAGTTGTGGCCTGCGTATAAGAAGATATCGGCAATGACCTTGTGCGCTGGATAAGAAAAGTTGCAGTTAAAAAATATTTATTTTGTAATGATGCTGTGGTGTGATTGCTGAGCATACGATTAGCGGGATGATTAAGAGGGGCTAGATGGAAAGTTTAATTTCTTCGATATGGAATTTTGATGGACTGATAAATATCGCGTTAATTTTTGTTACTTTTGGTTTATTAGGAGTGTTTATCTGGAAACGGGCAGGATCCGCATATTCTTTATTGAACCGGCTATGGGAGTTCTGCCTGGGAGGGAAAACGTTTCACGACGGTAAAATAAATGCATATTTCAATGAGAGAAATGATGTTGAACGTTTTAATGTTTTATTTAATGTCGGCGCAAGAAATAAAGAAGAGATCAAGTCACTGATTAACTGGACGAAAAAGAAAAATATAGATATTCGTCATGTCACAGCCGCGAAAGGATGGTTTGAAATATCAACGCTTAAGGCAATAAAACCATTATTTATCGCTAATGTTGGTGTATTTGTCTCTTGTGTGTTAACTATGCTGCTATTATCAAATTTTATGTTGCTGGCATTGAAGCCATCCGCACTAGTACGATTAGGCGACGACAAGTCATGGGTTTGGATTAATGATCATATTGCTGAGAGTTCGATCTGGACCAATAATTACCTTCCCCTGAACTGGACTGAGTGGAAGCTCGATAAAAAACAGTGTGAAAGTGAAGATTTCGATAAAACGGTTTTCTCAGAAAAAGCGGGGATAAGTGTGCGCTCGGTTGACAGGATTTGTGAGAACTTTTCAAGTGGTTCGTTGAGTGATACTATAAATAATATTATTAAAAATCAAAAACTGGCATGGGTTTTGGCTATTTACCCCTTCATCTTTACGATTATTTGCTTTTTTAGCTTGTTACGCAGAGGTGCTGCTTCTAAACTTTATAATGAAGTACATAACTCACAAAATTAATATTTATATAAATTCATTTCCGTCTGGCATTACTGTTTGCATCGATCGGAATTAAATGACAGGTCCGAGTACAGAAGCTGTCACCGGCCGCTACCGGTTGCCTGCTGCCTGCAGGCAACCTCAGCTACATTCGCAATGTATCAATGACCGCTCTCAGCGCGGGCGACACATTGCGGTGCGGGTAATAGAGAAATGAACCTTCCAGACGCTGGCTATAACGCTGGAGCACCCGGATAAGTGTGCCCTGGGCTAGATCGTCGGTAATCAGCTCTTCCGGGACATAGGCCAGCCCCAGACCGAGCCTCGCCGCTTTGGCCTCCATATAGCTATCGGCGAAAGCCCACTGTCCCTGAGGTGGGTGGGTGATTTTTTTGCCATCCACATTAAGTTCCCAGGCGTAAAGGCTGCCGTCGCCGAACTGATAAGCGATGCAGGGGTGGGCGACTAAATCGGCGGGCGTTTGTGGAAAGCCGTAGCGGCGAAAATGTTCCGGTGTACCCACCACCGCCATCTCCATATCGGGCGAAATGCGTACCGCAATCATGCCGCTTCCGACTTCCGGGCCCAGACGTACGCCCGCATCAAATCGCTGCGCAATAATATCGACAAACCGGCTTTCGCTGATCAGTTCCAGTCTGATATCGGGATAGCGTTGTTTAAATACTGCCAGCTTCGGCAGCAGGACTTTATCAATGGCATGCTGGCTGGCATTGATGCGTACCGTACCGGAGGGCGTTTGACGATAGTGGGCCAGCGTGGCGAGTCCCATATCTAAGGCGTCGAAACCGGATTCGACATTGTGATAGAGCTGCTCACCCGCCTGAGTGAGCGACAACCGGCGGGTGGTACGCACCAGAAGCTGAACGCCCAGCCGCTCTTCAAGTTCACGAACCGCACGGCTTACACCGGACTGCGCCAGGCCAAGTCGTTGCGCTGCGGCGGTAAAACTGCCTTCCCGCACCACCTGCATAAACAGATAAAGGTCATTATAGTTTTCCCGTTTCGCCATTATCCTGCCTCGTCACCCAGATGCCATTTAGAACAATATGGTATTAATTTTAGCATTTTTCAGCCTCTAATCAGAACCATTACTGCTGGCTACACTAAGCGCACGACAACAAAGCACAGCAGCGTTGTCTACTGAAGACTTGCATTGATCACGTTTATTTAGGGGAATTTTGATGACGGTTTTCACCAAAAAACTGACAGCCGCGATACCCGCCATGCTGCTTTGCGCCTCATTAACTGGAGTCACAACGATGAGCTCTGCTGAGACAACTAACCCGAATGCGCCTGTTTCACTGATTGAAAAATGGGACAAAACTTTTGCTGAGAGTTCGAAAGTGGATCACCGTAAGGTGACCTTCCAGAACCGCTACGGGATAACCTTAGTTGGCGATCTCTACCTGCCGAAGGATCGCGGTGAACGCAAACTGGCAGCTATTGCCGTGAGCGGTCCCTTCGGCGCGGTAAAAGAGCAGTCCAGCGGCCTGTATGCCCAGACGCTGGCCGAACAGGGGTTTGTCACCCTGGCGTTTGACCCATCCTATACGGGCGAAAGCGGTGGCTACCCACGCAACGTGGCCTCACCGGATATCAATACCGAGGATTTTAGTGCCGCGGTGGACTTTCTGGGCCTGCAAAAAGAGGTGGATCGCAACCGTATCGGTTTGCTCGGCATTTGTGGCTGGGGCGGTATGGCCCTGAACGACGCGGCGATGGATACACGCGTCAAAGCGGTGGCGACCAGCGTAATGTATGACATGAGCCGCGCGATGGGGCATGGAGTGGGTGATGGCAAAGACCGCTATACCACTGCCGATCGTCGCGCCGTACTGCGCTATCTGAACGTGCAGCGCTGGAAAGATGCGGCAAACGGCACCTTCGTCCCCGGTGGGCATGACATTTATGTTGATGATAAGGGCAACGTCAGCGCTGCCGATCGTATTTTGCCGGAAACCTTGCCCGCCAACCCCAACCCGGTCCTGAAAGAGTTCTTCGATTATTACCGTATGCCGCGTGGTTTCCATCCGCGTTCGGTTAATTCAACCGGGGCCTGGAATGCGACGATGCCGCTGTCGTTTATGAATATGCCGCTGCTGAGTTACGCCAGCGAAGTGACTATTCCGACGCTTATCGTGACCGGCGAAAAAGCCCATTCACGCTATTTTGCCGAAGATGCCTTTAAGGCCATCGGCAGTAAAGAGAAAGCGCTGGTGATTGTCCCAGGCGCAAACCACGTCGATCTCTATGACAACGTCGCGGGCAAAATTCCCTTTGCGACGTTCGCGCAATTTTTTAAAACCAACCTGAAATAGATCTCCTGTGCCGGAGACATCCCCAAAGCCGCCACGCGCCTGCGGGCGGCTTTGTCTTGTCGGAGAGAAATAATGTCTGCATTAGGTCACACCCGGGCACACTGGAGCGGCGTCCTGGCGATGACGCTCTGCGTATTTGTGCTCATTGCCTCAGAATTTATGCCGGTCAGTCTGTTGACACCCATCGCGGGTGATTTACACATTACCGAGGGATTAGCCGGTCAGGGCATTGCGCTTTCTGGCGCGCTGGCGGTACTGACCAGCCTGACGATATCCCGTCTTACCGGATCGCTGGACCGTAAATGGCTGCTGCTGGGGCTCACGGCGTTGATGGCAGCCTCTGGGGTGATTATTGCCCTGGCGTCCAGTTTCCCGGTTTATATGCTGGGCAGAGCGCTCATTGGGATCGTCATCGGCGGCTTCTGGTCGATGTCGGCGGCAACGGCCATTCGGCTGGTGCCGCAACGCCAGGTCCCCCGCGCACTGGCCATCTTTAACGGCGGCAACGCGCTGGCCACCGTTGTGGCAGCGCCGCTGGGCAGCTACCTGGGGGCCACCGTCGGCTGGCGCGGCGCCTTTTTATATCTTGTCCCGCTGGCGGTGCTGGCCTTCGTCTGGCAATGCATTAGCCTGCCGTCGATGAAAAGTCCGCGCGCACCACAGCGGCAGGGATCGGTGCTGCGTCTGTTCCGTCTTTCTACGCTATCCCTGGGATTGCTGGCCTGCGGACTGTTCTTTATGGGACAGTTTACCTTATTTACCTATGTGCGACCGTTTCTGGAGACGGTGACCCAGGTCAGTCCTTCTGGTCTGTCCCTGATATTGCTGACAATGGGTATCGCCGGTTTTATCGGCACGCTGCTTATTACGACCGTTCTGAATGCCCGATTTTATCCGACGCTGGTGGCTATCCCGTTGTTAATGGCCGCAATTGCCGGAACGCTTCTGCTGGCCGGACACCACACGGGATCGGTCGCCGTACTGTTAAGCCTGTGGGGCCTGCTGGCGACGGCGGCGCCCACCGGCTGGTGGACATGGATTGCGCGGACGCTGCCCGAGGATGCGGAGACGGGCGGCGGGCTGATGGTCGCCGTGATCCAGCTATCGATAGCCCTCGGGTCAACGGTAGGCGGCCTGGTGTTTGATAGTCTGGGATGGCACAGCACTTTTGCACTGAGCGGTCTGTTACTGCTGGGCGCGGCAGGGGGGACTTTTCTGCTCTCTGTCAAAATCAGATCATCTCAGCGCACTGCGATTAATGAATTGAATGCATAAGTCAAATCAGGAATGACAGGCTAATCGTGACCGCGTTCCTGTCTTACCATGGTGTTTTAACAAGAGGGGAGCTTCACCGTGGAATATTCAGTATTAAGTAACGCTCGCAAAATGCCGATGCTGGGTTTCGGCGTTTTCAAGGTGACCGATAAAGCGGAGTGTAAGCAGGCGGTGTTGAACGCCATTCGCACCGGTTATCGCCTCATCGATACCGCTGCCGTCTACGATAATGAAGATGCGGTGGGTGAGGCCGTGCGCGAAGCCATCGCCGAAGGTTTGTGTACCCGCGAGGCGCTGTTTATTACCTCCAAACTGTGGGTCCAGGACATGGCCAACACCGGGATGGCGAAAGCCGGGATTGCCGCGTCATTAAAAAAATCGGGCCTGGAATACTTTGATCTTTATTTGCTACATCAGGCGATGGGCGATTATTTCAGCGCCTGGCGTGCGCTGGAAGAGGCCTATGAGGCCGGTACCCTGAAAGCGATCGGCGTCTCCAATTTTTACCCCCATGTGTTAGCTAACTTCTGCGAAACTGTCAGAATTAAACCAATGGTGAACCAGGTTGAACTGCATCCTTATTTCGCGCAGCCCGCGGCGCTGGAAGCCATGAAGCATTATCACGTTCAGCCTGAAGCGTGGGCGCCGTTAGGCGGTGGCAGACATAATCCGTATCAAGATGCATTGCTTCGGGGGATCGCCGATGCGCACCAGAAAACCATTGCGCAGGTTGTTCTGCGCTGGAACGTGCAGCGTGGCGTCACGGTGATCCCTAAATCCACCCGCCAGGAGCGCATTGAAGAAAATTTTGCTATCTGGGATTTCGTATTAACAGATAACGAAATGGCGCAAATCAGCGCCCTGGATTTAGGCTATGTTGGCGAAGCGGTAAAACACTTCAACCCTGAGTTCGTTCGCGGATGTCTGGGGGTGAAAATCCACGACTGACCGCGGCACCGATTGGCTCCATCTTCATCTCCCCGCCTGCGCCGCGGCGACGGGCTCGGTATGCTGGTTAGCACCCACGTGTTTGCCGCGACGGTTGTCAATGCGGTAGTCGATCGTCACGGGCAGCTGACTGGTGACAGTTGATCCTCTGGCCGGTGACATGTCGGTTGGATGCTTCCGTCGCAGTGGCCTTTAAAGCGGCAGTCTCCCGGGAAATTTTCGCTGCCAATGACCGCGTGACGCTGCGCTTTATCGATGCGGGAGAGATCTTTCCTGCCGAACGCCTGGCGCTGGCGCGTAACGATGAGCACTTTGATGTCGATCCGTTAGCGGAAGGCGGCAGGGGCTTGCGGCTTATTCTGCGTGCGGTGGACTATTTTAATGTGGAAACTGGCGCCGGGGAGAACGTGACTACCCTGATAGAAGCGTTGCCTGATACCCGCCTAAGCCATGCCACCGACGATCGCTGCGGGTGAGGGAACAGATGTTGCCCCCGGGCGAATCACCGGGGAAATTTCCCCACCCGCGTTCACCGGCTTCATCATCTTATTGCTGTGCCTGGGCAGCGGAGTGCACGCCCAGGTGATGAGGACGGATGGTATCTAATGTCATCATGGCTGATTTGCAGAAAATGCATTTCGCACCAAAAGGGTTTTTTTCAGTGACGTCAAACTGGGACGTTCTGTACTGGGAGCCATGGCAGCATGGGCATCTAAAATGGATATGTTCGATCATAATGTAAACCTTGTATGGGTGATGTTCTGTTGAAAAGACAATGGTCGTTTCAGGAAAATTAACGCGGCTGATTTTAGTTGGTGGTAAGCCGGGTTTTGGGTCAGATGGCGGACATTTTAAGGAGCCGACAAGGATCTGACAGGGCCTGTTTACAGAAAAAGCAAACTACTAACGGGACTGCTCAAAGGAAGGTGGTATCAGGGATAACGCCTGGAGATGAGAACAAGTACTCAGATAATAACTTTTTGTCTGGTAAATCGACTCAACGATTAACGCACGTGCCGTGAATAATAGCAAACGTTATTTTAGCCTTCCGGATGCCTGCTGCGCCAGGTGAGGCTTCATCAGCGCCGTCACCCAGTCGATAAATACCTGTACCCGGGCAGAGAGCTGCCGATTACTGGGATAGAGCAGGGAGAGCGGCAGCGGCGCAGGGCGAAAATCGGCCAGCACTTCCGTTAACGCGCCCGACGCCAGATCGGCCTCAAGGCGGGGCAAGGGCGCCTGATACAGGCCAAAGCCAAGCCTTGCCGCTTCGGCGCCGACGTCGGCATCGGAAGTCAGCAACCGACAGGGCAAACTGACCTCGCTCTGACGGCCATCCTGGGTAAAGCTCAGCGGCAAGGTACGTTGCGTGCGCGATGAAACAAACCCGATCATCACGTGGCCCGTCAGTCCTTCAATCGTATGCGGGGTGCCGTACCGGGCGAGGTAGGCCGGACTGGCGCAGGTGATCTCCTGCAACCCGGCGAGCGGCCGGCAGATCATCTCGCTGTCGGGGAGATGGCCGCCGCGAATGACGCAGTCGACTCCCTCGCGAACCAGATCGACGTCACGCTCGCTTTCGCCGATCTGCAGCGTAATGTCCGGGTAGCGGGCGAGAAACTGTGGCAGCGCGGGCAGCAGCAGGGTCCGCGCCAGGTTGCCCGCCACGTCTACCCGAATGGTGCCGGAGATGCTCCCCCCGGCGCTGCGGTTGGCCTCCTCAAGGGCCGCCAGAATGGACACGCAGCGCTGATAATACAGCGAGCCTTCTGCCGTCGGCCGTACGTGCCGGGTCGTACGATGTAGCAGCCGCGCCCCGAGACTGACCTCCAACGCTTTAATAGCCGCGGTCGCTACTGGCCGGGAAACCCCCAGATCCGCGGCGGCGGCACTGAATGAGCCCCGTTCGACGATGCGCACAAACAAGGTCAGAGTATCCAGTTTATCCATGACATTGTTCCAGCTGGCAAAACTATCCTGTCGCCCAACGCGGTCTTATCGTCGGCATTCAGGGGCTTATAATCGCTCATGTTTTCAGCAGAGAGAAAAGGAGAAAACATGAACAATAGCGCAAAAATCGCCCTGGTGACAGGTGGCAGCCGCGGCCTGGGACGCGCGACCGTCGAAGCGCTGGCACAGCGCGGCGTAAATGTAGTACTGACCTACAAAACGCGTCTTGCCGAGGCGAACGAGGTGGTTACACGGGTTGAAGCACTGGGCGCCCGGGCGATCGCGTTGCCTTTCAGCGCCGGCGAAATCGACACCTTTGACGCATTTGTTAGCGCTTTTCAGGGCGCGCTGACGGAGCTGGGCGCCGATAAATTTGATTATCTGGTCAATAATGCCGGCAACGCCAGCGGCATGGGATTTCTTAACGCCACGGAAGCGGAATTCGATGCGCTGTATTGCATCCACGTGAAGAGCGTTTTCTTCCTCAGCCAAAAACTATTGCCGCTGCTGGCCGATGGCGGGCGAATAGTGAATGTCTCGTCCGGCCTCACCCGCATCGTGATGGCGAACCGGGCGCCCTATGCGATCATGAAATCCGCGGTGGAAACCCTGACTCGCTATATGGCGTTTGAGCTGGGCAGTCGCGGGATCACGGTGAACTGCGTGGCGCCCGGCGCCATCGCCACCGATTTCAGCGGCGGGGTGGTGCGGGATAACCCGCAGGTCGCTCAGGCGGTAGCGAACATGACGGCGCTGGGCCGACCTGGCCTGCCAGAGGATATCGGGCCGATGATCGCCTCGCTGTTATCCGATGATCATCGCTGGGTGAATGCCCAGCGCATTGAGGTTTCCGGGGGAATGCGCATCTGAGCGAAGAAAACCGGGGCTGTTTTCATCCGTAGTCAATCGATATGTCAGTGGATGCCGATATAGCGCAACGCTGTGGAGAGATAAGGAAATAATGATCTGCCGCGTTGCTCGTTAAATATTAGTGATTGACCTTATTGCCTGAATGCGCAAGATTATTGTTGAATAAACAGTCAATATGCTAAATATATTTAATGCACGTATGAAAGGATTTAAGATATGGATTTTGAAAATGAATTGACCAGTAAGATCCTTGATCCCATTCACGGCACTATTCGTTTGACGACACTCGAGATTGCCTTTATCAATCACCCCCTGTTCCAGCGCTTACGCAACATTAAACAGAACTCTTTTTTATATAAGGTGTTTCCCTCTGCGGTGCACAGCCGCTTCGAACACTCTCTCGGGGTGCTGCATTTATCAAGTGAAATACTCAATAATTTACGCCTGAATGCGATACGGTATCAAAAGAAATATGATGATGGCCATGTGTTTGGTCATATCGATCAGATACCAAAACACAACATTCAGGAGTTGAGACTCGCTGCCCTGATGCATGACATCGGGCACGGGCCGGTATCCCACCAGTTTGAGAGTTTTATGCCTTGTAAGCACGAATTCTCCGATGTTCTCCCCACGGCCTACCATTCAATCATTGATGTATTAAGCAAGCCAGAACAGAAAGTTGAACATGAACATCTTTCGCTGTTGTTCAGCCTGATGATTTATCATGATCTGAGAAAACAAGGTAAGGTCGATGACGAAATAAATATCGAAAATGTGTTAAAAATTATCGAAAAAAGATACGGTGACCAACAGATCATTGAGGAAATTAATGGAAAGGCAACAGATATCCTGCCGTTAATGACCTCGATCATCTCTTCCTGTCCGATCGATGCCGACCGGATGGATTACTTGCTCAGAGATGGCTATTTCTCCGGCGTCAAGTGTGGCATCTACGATTACAATCGCTTGTTTATGTCAATTGTCCCGGTCGAGGAACAGGGAAAATTGTACCTTGCTTACAAAGAGAGTGGGATTGATTCGATCGCTGAGTTTATTGGGGCGCGCTCCAGCCTTTTTTCGCAGGTATATTACCATAAAACAAACCGCGCCTTTGCGACGATGTTGAGCACATTATGTGAGATTATGCAAAGCAAGGATCCACAAAATGTCATTATCGCTGACGTTACCGACCGTATCGTTGACCATAGCGATGAAAGCTTCATCGACGCGCTGAAGGATTTTTATCTGGCGTGCAGTGATGATTATTTTTTGAATGACAAGGTTGGTGAATGGATAGATATCAGCGATACCGAGGCGGTTAATAAAAAAATACTTGATGACATTATTAACCGACACCCATGGTCGAAGGTCTATGAGGCCAAACACTCTGTGTATAAAGCTAACATCGCTGACAAGGAAAATAAGGCGTGGAAGAGTCAACTCACCGGGTTATTGACTTCTGTATTACAGCCTCATTTCAAACCACATGAATTTGCCGTTGATATTGTCTCCGACTGCGCCTTTAAAGACTTGGATAAAACCGAAGTTAAGCTTTTGGTGAAAGATCTTAAGAACCGCTACGAAATAAAACCGTTAATTGAATGTGGTGATAAGTTAAATCAGTATCAAATCATCAAATATTGCATTCGGGTATTTGTTGACCGCGATATCAAAGAACGCGTAACTCCTGAAATAATCTATAAAATCAATGAAATAGTGGTCAAGCAGATCGCGTTGCTGAATTGATGATGCCCGTCAGGGCAGCGATAAATCTATCAGGGGCTGGTTTTTTAACCGGCCCCTGAAGATAAGCGGTAAATCGTGGCGCATCCCCGCCATCGGCATAACATACAACAGCGCGTTTACCCGAGACTAAACACCGCGCTGAGGCATAGATTCCCGCAGGGGAGCGGGTGGCTCAATAAAAACGCCGGCTCAGTATGGTTATTCCGCCAGCAGGGCGGCGAATTTCGCCAGCCACTGTGGATGAGCCGGCCAGGCGGGGGCGGTAACCAGGTTACCGTCCACATGCGCCTGGTCGATACCTATATCCGCATAGTGCCCACCGCTCAGGCGCACTTCCGGAGCGCAGGCGGGATAGGCGCTGCAGGTCCGTCCCTGCAGAATACCGGCGGCGGCCAGCAGCTGTGGGCCATGGCAGACGGCGGCGATAGGTTTACGCGCGGCGTCGAAGGCCTGTACCAGTTTAATAACCTCCTCGTTCAGGCGCAGATACTCCGGCGCCCGGCCGCCGGGGATCACTAGCGCATCGTAGTTCTCGGCCTTTACTGCGGCGAAGTCAGCGTTCAGCGTGAAGCGATGGCCCGGCTTTTCGCTATAAGTCTGGGCGCCGTCAAAGTCATGGATTGCGGTCATGACATAGTCGCCAGCGGCTTTATCCGGGCAGACGGCATCGACCTGGTGTCCAATCATCTGCAGTGCCTGAAAAGGAACCATCGTTTCGTAATCTTCGGCAAGGTGTGGGCTTTGCACATGGTTGAGATTGTTCAGACAAGAATGAATACGGTTAGATGTTTATGTATATGATTTTTTATTATTATTTTAGTTGTGCTGCCAATTGTTGCGCATGGTTGTACATGATTTGATATTGTTGTTTATGTTCGTTCATGCGATATTGAGTACAGAATAAGTACATAAAATACCAAAGTGATGAGTACAGAAAACTAACATGGCAATCAGTGACACAAAGCTTCGCTCTATCTATGGTAAACCATATTCTGGGCCTGCTGAAATTACGGATTCTGACGGGCTTGGAGTTCGCATAACCCCCAAAGGCGTGATCAGCTTTCAGTTTAGGTTCCGATGGGAAGGAAAGCAGAACCGAATGGGGCTTGGACGCTACCCAGCGCTGACGCTGCGCGATGCCCGCAATATCGTTGCAGACCTGAGGGAGTCGGCAGACAAAGGCATTGACCCCCGAACGCTGGCTGGTGGCAACAAATCCAAGAGTAAGCCAACGGTAAAGGATTGCCTGGATTACTGGAAGGAAAATTACGTTGACGTAACGTTAAGGGCTAAGACGATAGCGCTTTATAAGTCAACGGTTATAAAGCACATGCGTGACGCTTTTCCCGGTATTCCGGTTGAGGATATCCCAGTCCGCTTGTGGGTTGAGAGGTTTACCGAAGAGGAGAAAATCAATCCTCGCCGAGCCCGGCATTTATTGATACAGCTCAGGTCCGCCATTGGTTGGTGTACGCGGCGACAGTTCGTTAGCACAACCGAGCTCATGCTTTTGCAGCCGAAAGACATCGGTGTTAAACCTGTGATTGGAGAGACCACACTCAGCTATAACCAGCTTGCCAAAATTTGGATGGCTATAGAAAGAAGTCGAGGGTCAACTTCTAACCGATTGCTTCATCAATTGCTAATGCTGTACGGCGCCAGGAATAGCGAACTTCGGCTGGCTATAAGGGGTGAATTTGACCGAGAGGAGGGGTTATGGGTTGTTCCGGCAGAGAAAAGCAAAACCAACAAAATTATCAGGCGCCCAATTTTCTCCGCGGCAGATGATTTGCTGAAAAAAGCTGAAATGACGTATGGGGATATACTTTTCCCGGGCGAGGACCTGAAAAGCCCTATAACTATTTCTGGTGCAAATAAATTTCTGAGAAGAATCAAAGACTCGTTGGGGTTTGGTGAGTTTACTTCACATGATTTCCGGCGCACCTTGGCAACCCGGCTATCCGAAGAGGGGGTTGCCCCGCACGTCATCGAAAAAATGCTGGGGCATGAGCTTGGTGGCGTGCTTTCTGTCTATAACAAGCATGACTGGATTGCCGAACAGAAAGACGCCTACGATCTGTATGCTGAAAAGATATTCTGGCATATCAGGAAGATTTCTGGTTGACTCCCCCGTTTAAGATCCACTCCACAATAGCAGAGCGCAGATACTGTTTAGGGTAGGTCCGGACCGGCTTGGGGAAATTATAGCGCTCGGTGTATTTCCGGATGGTCACGCGTGAAGATACTCGGATCATCCGCATCGCCTCTTCCTCGTCAATCATTTCAATGTCTACCATATTACTCACCTCACACCACTTCCAGGCCACGGCAGTGGCACCACACTTCATACATCCGCTTAACTACTTCCCGGCTGTAGTAGCCGTGACCGTCTCGCGTTAGGTCATAGCGGCCGCCGTAGCGCAGTCTGATCCATATCTCAAATTCTCTATTCATGACACTAACTCCGAAACAGCCAGGCTATGGCAAACGCACAACCGACGATGCAAAATGCTGTTGGCCAGTCCATTACATTGTCTCCCCAATAATTTCAATACCCGCAGAAATCAGAGCGGCCGCACATGCTTCGCGCATGCTTCCTGCACCAGCAGCAAATCCCTGATACCATTCGGCGTTAGATCCGAGCTGCGGCAGTCCCGGAAGCTTCACCTGCACAGCTGTTTTTGCTTGGGTACCAAAACCCAGTTTTTCCCGAAGTTCAACGATAGCGGCATCATGCTCTGCGCGGGCCTCTGGACCCATGGCATCCAATTCAGCGTAACGTTTAGCCCTGTTGTTAAGTGCTCGCAGAACCAGGTGAGTGCCAACGCCTTTGCCAAACCGGAAGCCGGGTTCAAGAATGACCGGGCAGGGGAGTGTTTCAGGGTATTCCGGCCGCAATGTTTCTTTAGAATTCGCCAGAAGCTCAAGAGCCATCGCAACCACCTCGCCCGGGAAGAAAGGTTCACCGCCGGCGATTCTTTTAAGCCGTTTTTCGCAGATTGTCATTCAGCTGTCTCCTGTTCAGCTTCGATGATGGCATCCACAGCCATCATCAGAGTTCTGGCGAGGTCGTCGTAATCCGTCCAAGCATCGTTGCTGAAGAAGTTCGTGATCATAACTGGTGCAATTTTTGCGATAAGATACTGACGATAAGTCATACCACCAGGCGTTGCGTTGCTTGGATTTGGGTATGCATAATGCTGGCCGTTTCTCATTGCTTAGCCTCCCGGATCAGATGTTTATAGGCCCGCAGCGCGTGATGTGTCTTCCCGCTTAAGATCGTTTTCATAATGAAAAAACCGCTGCTCTGGCTGGTAATTTCAGGCGTGAGGAACAACGCGACATCAATCGCCCGGTTGTGCCGGCGGAACTCAAACACGGTGCTGGTGACCGTGATAACTGAAACCGACCCTTGATCATTAAACTCAATTTTCACAATGTTTTTCCTCCCATCCGATAGCCTGAAAGAGTCCCATTTTCGGGTGATACCAACGGGTCCCACGTGGTTCGGCTTCTGCCATCATTTGGCGGAATGCTTTCATAAAAGGTTCAAACTCCACGATCGCCCGGCGAGACAGTAAACCATCAGGCGTCATGAATTCGTGTGTATCGGTTGGGATACGGTATGCGTTAACAAGGTTTCGACACTTGGCATCGGTCATGCCGCTTTTTGCGACCACCTGGCGATAACCGACATACCCGGCCCGCATATTTCCACGCTTAATGTTTTCGACAGCTTCGACTACGGTTTCCACCTGTTCTTCAACCTGGTAGAGGCGTCGTTCCTGCTCAACATTCAGCAGGGCCATTTCAGCGATCAGCTCTGCCTGCGATTTTGGCCGGGAGCGTTCTTCTTCCAGCTCTTTCCAGCGATCTACCAGTCTGGCGGTAAACTCGGGGCTGAGTTGCGCGACCACAATGATGCTGTCACGCTTCCCTTCTTCACTTTCAAAAACGTAAATTGTTGTGGGGCGCCCGGCAGTAGGCTTTTCCTCAATTTGAGGAGAAGTAATAACGCCACGCATAATCAGGGTCTCAATCGTGCGTTTCACGTTGTCGTGGCGTTTTTCTACCAGCTCGGCGATCTCAAGGCTGGTCATGGATGGTTTGTTAGTGATCAAGTTATTCATCATCATTCCCCTCAATGCATAATCGGTGCTTCGGGCACACCTTCGATCTGGATGTGTTCGATAAAGCTGTCATGGAGGAGGTTAAGCCCCTCCCGGCCAAGTGCTGATAACCTGAACCCAAATTCTTCGTCAGCAATAACCATGTCCTGATACATCCGCAGCGCCAGCTGCTGGCCAACCTCTGGCCCATATTTCTCGATTGCCCCCAGCTCAATATGGTTGGCGAGTGCAAAGCGTTCAGGTCCCGGATAGACGCTAATGGCGCCATGCTTGCTGGAATAGATAACAGCAGTATCAACACCGCCAGTATCATTCGGAACGTCGACAGTTCCGTTTTTCTCCAGCTCCTCAGTGATGAACACGGCAGCCAGTAACCAGCGCCAGAGGATCAACTCTTTTTCGATATTGAGCGTGATCCAGTTGCTTTCTACCGCTTCCATGATGCAGGCCAGAATTTCCATTCCATCGGCAAGGTGTTTGTCATAGCGACCGTTATCCAGCAGGCGAATAGCAGCGGAGTAGCCAATCACCCGGTTTCCAGACCGGATCCCTGTTGAGGTTGGTTCCGGGTTAAGCATGTTCTGAAGCATTGCGAACCTCTCATATGTGCCCGGCTTGTCGCCGGGCTGGTGGATCATTTAACCTGGATAAAAGGGGTGTTTGTTCCGCTGGTCATGTACTGGGGCAGGGTGCCATTCCATTTGTTGATGGCCTCCAGTTGCAGTACCTCAGGGTTCTCACGCAAGGCCTGCCCACGGATCTGGATAGACTTTGCTTCTGCTTCAGCCAATTTCAGCTTTGCATCCGCCTGGCCATCGGCTTCGGCTCGTAACATGTTGGCTTCAGCTTCACGTTGTTTAACTTCCTGCTCGCGCTGCAGCGTCTTCTGGTTGGCCGTAACTTTGGCGTTGATGCTTTCGATCACTGTCGGCGGGTATTCCGGACGGCCAACGTAAGAAAGGCTGATCACCTGGATACCAACCGGCCCCATATCGGACTGGATCTCTTTCAGTGCGTTTTCAAGCAGCTCAGCTTTCCCGCCGTCAATGAATTTATCGGTGCTCATCCGACTTGCGAGACGATTAAGGGCGTCAGCAATTTTCTGCCGCAGGTCGGTGTCGGTGATGTCGTCCACGCCTTTACGGTAGGTCTGGAAAACGGTTGTAACTTTGGTCGGATCAACCTTGTACGCGACCCCGATGTGGTAGCCGATGGTGGTTCCATCGCTCATCTGGAAGTTGAAAGCGTCTTCATACGTTTTCATCTGCTTGAAGGTCGGAAAGATATAAACCTCGGTATTCCAGCCGGTCCAGTAGCGGCCGACGCCGACGACTTCACCAACGCCTTTATCGTCGCCCAACTTATTCACCTTGATACCCACGTTGCCGGGCTCAACTCGATCGCAACCAACAAGGCCGATGGCAGAGAGTGCGATAATTGAAGCCATAATTGCTTTTTTCATTTCTTTTCCTTCGTTACGGTAAGCACAAGACCCTTACAAATGGCGTAGATGCACGGCGGGGTCAGAATCGCCAGGGCAAAACCGGATATAACTGCTGTCGTGTCCTTCATCGAAATGAGGATCGGAACGAACAGCCCATAAACGCTGGCGACAATCACCACCGATAGAACAATGCGTAAGTAAGCAATCATCGACTCAGCCCTCCAGGCTTACAGGCCTGTAGTTCTTCGCGCTCTTTCACGTAGCGGTCGTGCATGGCATCCCACTTTTTGCACCACTTTTGCATTTCTCTTTTGCGGGCGAGGATGCGACGCAGCCGGCGAACGGTGCGCTGGTGGGCGTTAAAATACTCAGTGGTCACGGCGCCACGTTGCCAGCTACTCAGTTCTGGATTCAGTGGATGAATTACCTGCACGTCCGGATAACGCTGCTTGAAACCAGAACGCCCAAAAGCTCGGGAGGTCATGAAGAACGCCAGGTAACGAATTGCGGTATCCCGGCTGAAGCACCGCTTCATGCGTCCGTGGCGGATCGCGGCGAACAGATCACCAACTGGCGTTGGGTGCTTTTGCAACGCCAGGTCAATGGCGCTGACAGTTCTGTTGTCAATCATTTGTCTTTCTCCCGGTTATAGGTTTCATGACTCATAACTTCCCAGTTCCGGCCATCGTCTTTCGATAACAGGCGCCAGCGTGGGTTAACCTTCAGGCTGAGGTAGCCGGTGCGGCGCATTCGCCGCGGGAATATCCGCCGGCGCCGATACCGCAGCAGGACCTGCAGCGCCTGCAGGTGAACCCTCTCAGGAATTCGTATCGCTGTCAGTGCCACCAGCTTCCTCCTCGATCCTCAACCCCGCGTCGCGGGCCATTTCGATAAACGTGGCCAGTGTGCAAATGTGCTCGTCGTCGAACAGCTGGCGGTCGCATATCACCCTCCCGTTCTCGATGTGCAAGACTACCCGCCCGGTAAAATCAGGGAGGACATGCAGATCCACGTTCAACACGGGGCGGGGGATCAGCACACCCTGATAGAGCATTGTTTGCTGGTTATTCATTGCCGGACTCCGCAGTAACTGGTTTCTGCTTTTTGACGAACTCAACCAGTTCAGAAATAAGCTCGTCGATTAACTCTTTCCCGCTTTCTGTGAGGAATTCGCCGCTGCCATTAACATCAACAGAGTTGCTGTAAATTCCCTTAAGAGCTTTCACACCTTCCACATTTCCGTATTCACCGAGCGCCAGTCGCTCGAATTTCCGCAACAATCCATCAAGAAGAATCTCAGTTAATTCGATAGTACTAATCCCACCCTTGTTGAGCTTAATGACAAGTAAGCTACTCCCAGTCTTTCGCTGGTGGCGTAACAAGGCCGCTTTTAAAATTCTGCGTCTATAAGTGCTAATTAAATTATTCACTTTTATTTACCGTAAGCCTTTTTTAAATAAAGCATGGCTATAGACCAATAACCAAGAGAGACAAATAACTGAGCTGTTTTAAATGCTTGTTTATTAATCATGGTTACCCTTAATTTGATTGCAGAAATCCCCGGGATTACTCCTGTAATTAAAATTACTAATTAAATTTTTAAGCCGGGTTTTTAGACTCTTCCTCAATAAGGTACGCTGCAACTGGCCCAATCAGATCAGCCAAAAGTGAGGCGACAGATTCCACGTCTGAGTCGGTCAGTTTATGAGGGTAGTTCTCAAGCATCCTCGCCACAATCTCAGCCTGGTAAGCCTTTGATGCTGCTTTTTGCAAAGTGATATCAGACATTTTTAGCATCCTTATAACCGGAAGAATATGTTGCTGAGTTAGCTATTTTATTTGTTGCTATTGCTAATTCAGCGAGGTCTGCAACCACACTAGAAAGCATCATTATTTTATCTTTATTTAATCTCTTTTCTTCTGCCTCACTCATTATGCTAACCCCTATATGATTGATGGCTTGCAAAATAGATATTGTTTTTGTATCGCAATCAGTAGCAATTTTGTCGAAATCAATGTTTTGACATTGCTCTTTATCGGAAGAGAAACGGTAATCAGGTATAGTTACCAGTTGAAAAAATTTCTCTGTACTCATCTTTTGCACTCCATTAATCCGCTAATGCATAAACAATACATAACGTATTAAATAAGATCAATACAAAATGGAGTATTTTGGTGTGTTATTTCACATCATTTTGTTTTTCAAGGTTTTTTAGTTTCTGGTGGGGTGTTGGAGGCAAAAAAAAAGCCGCTTTCGCGGCCAATTTATGGGAGGTTGGTGATTTTTGCGTCGACTACAACCCCGATAATACGGCAATTGCCATTGATAGGGATTATTGGGTATTGGGGGTTGAGGGGTTTGAGAAATCTTTGACCGGCATCGATAACAAGCTTTTTGAAAGTGGCTTCATTGTCACCGTCAAGTTTCGCTACAACCAATTTTCCGTTGATTGCTTCCACTTGGGGATCGACAAGTATCGCCATCCCTTCCGGTATGCTCAGCCCTGCTGGTGATGTCATGGAATCGCCTCTGACGTCTAACCAGAACGAATCCTCAGAGCATTCAACGGTGGTGTCATACCATCGATCTATCGCTCTACGGTGGTACGGTTCTACAGCTTCCATCCAATCTCCAGCGCTAACCCAGCTTATAACAGGGTAGCTTCCCTTGGATTCGTTAATGCTATTAAAACTTACATTGTGATCGGCTCTTGAGTCGCTGATAGTGCCGTCAGCATTTACTACGAAGCCGGGCATTTTCAATATGTTAAAAATCTTAGCTATAACCTCTAAGTTCGGTTCACGTCTGGCGTTTAACCAATGGCCCAGCCCGCCCTGCGTTATGCCGAGCGCCTCTGCCAGCTGTTCTTGAGTCATGCCGACTTCTTTCATCCTGGTTTTGGCCAGGTCCTGCCATCTCTGTTTCATAGCCATGATTATTACATTCCGTATTTACTGAGCAACTTCCATTTTGTATTATTCTTGTGACCGTGTATAGTACGTTATGTATTATTTATGCGAGACTAATCGAATGAGTGGAATCAAGAGCCTTAGACGCAAAGCAAAGGTAACTCAGGGAGAGCTGGCCGCGCTGATTGATAGCTCCCAGGGGGCCGTTAGCCACTACGAAACAGGAAGAAGGATTCCTGATGTTGCAGTCGGAAAGCGGATCGTCAGCGCGTTTAAACAGCTTGGCCTGAATACAAGTTTGGACGAGGTATTTTCAGATGATGTTGCACGGGATGAGGCCTGACCACGGTTTGCTCCCATCTGTGTACGCATCTGCAGATGAAGAATGGATCAAGCAGCAGTTACTGAGCCTGACGCCAGCAGCACGACAAAAAGCCATTCAGCGTTATGCAGCTGTGTATCAGGAATCGTTCGAAGCCGAGCCCGTTCCATACCGCAAGGAGAACCGGGCAAGGCATGAAGCCAATGTGAGGCTTCGCAGATTCGTGGATGCACACGGACGCGCACTGCAGGGGTATACGACCCAGCCACCCCTGGCCGGATCTCAGTAACGATCCGTTGGTCACCGGGCTTAAAAGGTGCCGGGTGATAGCAGGGAACAATCCTTGACTGTTTTTTGTTCTTTGTACCAGCTTGCGAGTACATGGGATGGGGAAGAGGGAAGAGGGGGGTTGGGGGGAGTTGGGAGTTAGGGCAGGAATAGCGTCCTTTTCCAACAGACAGGTACATGGGTTAGGTAGGTACCGATCTTGAAGGCAGAACCATAAAAGAGCGGCGCACTAGCAAACTGGTACACGGTATCCCGGCAAGAGGTCAGGAATGTTTCTTCCTGGAAGAGTAGAACTCAAAAAGGGCTGACAATGCTTAACATCACACCGAACTTTGCACAGGAACGTGGGCTTAACATGCTGCGGCGCACCTGGAAGGCGCACGATTCCTTCATGGTCTACGCACCGACCGGAAGCGGCAAAACAGGCCTGGCTGCGTTTATCGCCGCCGGCCTGGTTAGTCGTGGTATGCGTGTTCTGTTTGTCGCCCCGTATACGATCCTGATTAACCAGACCGCCCAGCGCTTTACAGAATACGGGTTGCCGGAAGACCAGATTAGTTTTATCTGGCGTGATCACCCGAACTACGACCCAAATCTGCTGATCCAGATTGCGAGCGCTGACACGCTCATTAGGCGTGAATTTCCCAAAAACATCGATCTGCTTATTGTCGATGAGGCGCACCTGCGTAAACGCCGTATCCTGAAAGAAATCGAACGGATCACAGCGGAGAAAAAAGCGAAGGTTATCGGTTTATCTGGTACCCCTTTTGCGCCGTTCCTGGGCCATTACTATCAACACCTGATTAAGCCAACGACGATTGGCGAATTGATCCAGCGTGGTGACCTCAGTAAGTACGAATTTTTCGCCCCAACAAAACCGGATCTTAGCGGGGTAGAAACGAAGCCATCTATAGAGTTCGGTACTGATTACGACGAGTCCCAGCTGGCGGAAATCATGTGCGGTTCTGACCTGGTGGGCGATATCGTCGATAACTGGCTTCGTCATGGTCGTGACCTTCCTACGGTGGCGTTCTGCGTTAACAAGGCCCACGCAAACTTTGTAACCATGCAGTTTAACAAGGCGGGCATTAACGCTGAGGTGATGGTCGCAGAAACACCCCACGAAGAACGGCAGGCGATGATCCACCGCTTCGAGACTGGCGCCACAAAAATAATCGTCAGTGTGGGTGTGCTGGTGGCCGGTTTTGATAGTGATGTTCGCTGCATTATCTACGCCCGTCCGACAAAAAGTGAAATTCGCTGGCTGCAGGCGCTGGGCCGCGGACTGCGAACTGCACCCGGGAAAGATGCCTGCCTGATTTTTGATCACAGTGGCACTGTGCATCGCCTCGGCTTCCCTGACTCCATCGAATACGACGATCTGCCATCCACAAACGACGGCATGAAAGCGGCCGCTGCCGGCGCAACTAAGGAGCGCGAAGAAAAACTTCCGAAAGAATGCCCCGAATGTCATTTCATGAAGCCATCCGGCGTTTACGTCTGCCCAAAGTGCGGATTTAAACCGCTCGTTGGTCAGGACGTCGAGACTGACGGCACCCGCAACATCAAAAAAATGAGCAAGCACGAAACGGTTTATACCAAAAGCGACAAGCAGTCCTGGTGGAGTCAGATCAAGTTTTACCAGCGTCATCGTGCGGCGCAGGGGAAACCTGTCAGCGATGGCTGGTGTGCTCATACCTTTCAGGAGAAATTCGGCGAATGGCCCAACGGCTTAAGCGACTTTCCAATGGAGATCACACCGGAGGTCAGCAATCACATCAAACACAAACTTATCAAATTTGCTAAACGCCGCGAACGCCTGCAGCAGATGGGGAAGAAACCTGACCAGGATCTATTTCCACCTCCGAGCGCCAGTATCAACTATGAGCCTCCTGAGGGCAGCGACGGGCAATTAATTATCGAAGCAAAACGAAAACTCCAGAAAAACGTAAATAGTGCGAGTCAGTGATATGAAAACAGCAGAAGCAGCAAAAGGCCGGTGGTCAGAAATTTTTGAATATTACGGGCTGCCGCCTATCACCGGGAAAAACCATTACAAGGGAGAATGTCCGGTCTGTAAGGCGCGGGGGAAGTATCGCGTTGATGACCGTGACGGTCAGGGTACATGGATCTGTGTATGCGGTAGCGGTGACGGGATGAAGCTGCTGACCCTGACCCAGTCAAAAAGCTTTTCCGCCATCTGCGCAGAAGTGGACCAGCTCATCGGGAATAACTATCAGCGCATCAACGTGCCTTCTAACAGTTCGGCGGCGCGGCAGCGCCAGCGAGTCATCAGTAAGTTTTCCAAGTTGCTCGATTTACGGGGAACTAGCGCGGCTGGTTACCTTCTTCAACGTGGGATAAGTCGCCTGCCGGCAGAAGGCATCCGTTTTTGTGACCGCCAACGCCATGCGGGGCGCGTTTATCAAGCTCTGTATGCCCTGGCTACCGATGACAAAGCTGAGCTTTGTTACCTGCACCAGACGCTGCTGGACGGCGACAGGAAGGCAGATATTGATAGCGCCAAACGTCTTAAGTCGCTTCAAGAGGACAGCTATCTGGATCACGCCCGCTCTGTGGCCATTCGCATGTTTCCGGTATCAACGACGATCGGCATTGCCGAAGGTATCGAAACAGCACTCTCCTGTTATCAGGTTTATGGCGTCAACACCTGGGCGGTAATCAACAGCGGGTTTATGAAGAAATTCCGGGTCCCGGCAGGTGTGAAGCATCTGATTATTTTTGCCGACATGGACAAGCACTCTGCAACTGGACATGCCGCGGCGTTCGAGTGCGCCCACGCAAACCTGCTGGCGAAAAACGACCTGGTGAAAGTCAGCATACGCTGGCCGGATAACGGAGATTTCAATGATATGCTTATGAACGGCGATCAGGTTCGTGAACAAGTTTTCTATAAAAAGGTGGCAGCATGATGAACAATAACAATCTGCAACATAACCAATTCTTCACCATCGAACAGGACTTTTCGCCTGAGAAAATTACTGATGCTGAGCGCCTTGTTATGGAGCGCTTCAGTCATATTTATGCAAACTGGGCCGATGAAAAAAACTTAAGTCGTGAGGCGGAAGAACTTCGCGTAAGAGAAATTAAAGGTTTTAAAAACATCCTCCTCTCTCCCTGGACATTAAGCGATGTAACCATTGAATGGGATTACTGGGAATCCGTACTTCGTCACAGGTATAAAACACAAAATGGCGATGGCTACGTCCAGATTATCTGGGATCGGCGCGGGTGGCTCACTGACCTTTTGTGCGCCATGAAACCAGTTACCCGGGCTGAAGCATTAACAGTCTGCAAGTGGTTACTGGCATGTGACTATTTTGAGGAACGGGATTCGCTGTTTGATCGCATTATTTTGAACCTGGTCGGGGAGTGCGAAGAATGAAACTGGAAGCCTCCCTCAAACACTTTAGCCCTCAGGGCATGCATATCACCGACGACGCGAAAAGCACATCCCCGAATCGCCTGAATGGCACAGACATTATGACCGGGATCGGTGTGACCAGCAGCAGGGCACGCTTCGGCCTGGCCGCTTTCTTCGGAAAGGCTGGTATCAGCAAAACGGATGAACAGCTTGCAATTCAGGCGCTGGCGCAGTTTGCCATCAAAAACGCTCCTAAAAATGTCCGCAAAGCCGCCGGTGACAAGCTCGGCACCTGCATGTTGACGCTGGCACAATTTGCTTTTGCGGAGTACTCACGTTCGGCGGCCACCAGCGCAACGTGTCACAGCTGCAGCGGAACCGGCTTTATTTCCAGCCATGAAGATGTAATTAAGCACCCTGGTATTTTCGATGCAGACGGTGTCGAGGTGAAGGCCCCAAAGATTAGAAATGAACTGGTGAAAAGGGTCTGTGGAGTGTGTGGAGGAAAGAAAGTGATCCATGCGCGATGCAGGTGTGGTGGTAAAGGGGAGGTGTTAGATCGCAAAGCGACCAAAGAACTTGGCGCACCGGTTTTCAAAACATGTGAGCGCTGCTCTGGAAATGGCTTCTCTGTTGTACCCTCAGCGACGGTTCACCGCGCCATTCTGAAGCGTCTCCCGGATCTCCATCAGTCTTCGTGGTCACGCAACTGGAAACCGTTCTATGAGGGGCTGGTGGACATGCTGCGTCAGGGGGAGCGTCAGGCTGCAGTAGAATTTGAGAAAGCGACAAGTTATTAATATGATCGGAACAAATATCGGCTATTTTTTGCATGATAGTATTGACTTTGCATAAAAGTGTCTAGTATGCTTTCAATCGTGGGATATAACGCCCGTACGAAATTAAAACATGAAACCTCGCTTCGGCGGGGTTTTTTGTTTCTGGCGACTGAAAAGTTGGCCGACTGGAAGACCTCCATTGAGGCCGCGCTCTGGATGGGCGCGTTGTCAAAAGCGGGTTAGCGTCCAACGAGCGACAATTAAATTTTACCCGCGACAATTACAGGCTGCGCATTTGCGTGGCCTTTTTCATTTCAGGCTCACGGGAATCATCATCGACACGCTTCGTTGTTAAATCCAGCCCGACGGCCCTGAACCTTTTACTGACTACAGATAGCACCCCGAACATTATCGGAGGTGGAGACTATGAAAATGCCTGACAAAATCTTTTCGGCGGCCTCGTACTGCTCGTCAGGCGGCCTGATATGCACCGGGCTGGCAAGGACCTATGACTGGTTTCATGGCCTTGACTGGAATTTTATTGCCCTGGCCAGTGGCGTGATAATCGGTGTAGCGACTTATCTGACCAATCTCTACTTTAAGGTAAGCGTGCAGCGAGAACCGTATTGACGGGGATGTGTTATTCAGTTGGCAGTGCTACGCGCCAGGGGAGCAGTTCGCTGACCCGGTTTATCGGCCAGTCAGCTATAACATCAAGCACATGGCGAAGGTAGCTTTCTGGCTCCACTCCGTTCAGTTTGCATGTCCCGATCAGGCTGTACAGCAGCGCTCCCCGCTCTCCTCCATGATCCGAACCGAAGAACAGGTAGTTTTTGCGGCCCAGGCTGACCATCCGTAGCGCATTCTCAGCTATGTTGTTATCTGCCTCGGCCCAGCCGTCGTCAGTATAGTAAGCCAGCGCCGGCCACTGGTTCAGTACGTACGTGAACGCTTTCGCCAGTTCTGAGTGTCGCGACAGCGTTTTCACCTTTTCACGCAGCCAGCTTTCCAGGGATTTCAGCCGCGGTTTAGCTTTTTGCTGACGTTCTGCAAGGCGTCGCTTCGCCGGCATCCCCCTTATTTCCGCCTCGATGGCATATAACTCACCGATCCGTTTCAGGGCTTCCTCCGTCAGTGCTGACGGGGTGCGAACGTGCACATCGTGGATCTTGCGGCGGGCATGAGCCCAGCAGGCAGCTTCCGTTATCTGTCCATTGCGGTACAGTTCGTTGAACCCGGCGTACGCATCCGCCTGCAGAACACCGCTGAAGCCAGCGAGATGGCTCTGCGGGTGGATACCTTTTCTGTCCGGGCTGTAAGCGAACCACACTGCCGGCGCCAGCTCTGACCCGGCGTTACGGTCGTCACGAACGTACGTCCACAACCGCCCGGTCTTCGTTTTCTTATTACCTGGCAACAGCACCGGGACAGGCGTGTCATCAGCATGGAGCTTACCGTCAGTCAGCACATAGTCCTGAAGCGCCCCTTCCAGCGGTGACAGTAGCCGGCAACACGCATCCACCCAGCCCGACAGCAGTGAGCGGCTCAGCTCCACACCCTGGCGGCCGTATATTTCAGACTGGCGGTACAGCGGGGTGTGCTCTGCATACTTTGAACTCAGCACGCGGGCCAGCAGCCCCGGTCCTGCGATACCCCGCTCGATGGGCCGTGAAGGCGCGGGGGCCTGCACGATGGCATCGCACTGAGTACAGGCATGCTTTTCACGTACTGTCCGGATAACCCGGAAGGCGCTGCGCATCAGCTCCAGCTGTTCGGCGGCATCTTCACCCAGGTAACTCAGCGCACCACCACATTCCGGGCAGCATGACGCTGCCGGCAGCAGCCGTTTTTCGTCACGGGGAAGTGATTCAGGGAACGGTTTGCGGGTACGGGTCTGCCGCAGCGGGCGCTGCACGGCCGGGTCATCCACCCGGCCGGTAAGGGTATCGCTTTCTTTCTGCAACTGCTTAAGGTCGGCTTCCATCTTCGCGATACGGCGGGAGACTTTTTCGGAGCGGCTGCCGAAGTTCATCCGGCGCAGCTTATCCAGTTGCGCCTGCAGGTGATCTATTTCGCGTTCACGCTCGTTCAGCTTTTCCAGAAGGGCACGGTTCAGCGCCTCCTGTTCGGCAAGGAGACGTTTCAGTTCATCGATATCGTCAGGAAGTAAGCTGTTCATACCGGGTATATTACCAGGCTCATTCAGCGTCGACCAGGATAAAGAGGCCTACAACATAGTCAGTGACGTAAGCAGTCTTTTAGGCTGCCGCCAGTCGATACCTTCAAGGAGCATCGCCAGCTGTGCCGGTGTGAGGAACACTTTGCCATCCCGGGCTGACGGCCAGGCGAAGCGGCCGCGCTCCAGCCGTTTGGTCAGCAGACACAGTCCATCGCCGGTAGACCAGAGGAGCTTTACCTGACTGCCATTACGCCCACGGAAGATAAAAACGTGACCTGACATCGGATCGTCTTTCAGCGTCGTCTGCACCTTTGCCGCCAGGCCGTTGAAGCCGTTTCTCATATCGGTGATGCCAGCGACCAGCCAGATCTTTGTCCCTGATGGTAATGGGATCAACGTTTGAGCTCCCGTATCAGCAGGTTCAGGATATTTTCGCTGATGGCACCATTCAGACGGAGTGATCCGTGCCGGAACGTCACTTCACAGCTGATATTGAGTGATTCAGGTGCCGCAGCAGCTACAGGTTGTGACCGGGGGGAGGTTGCAGGGACAACATCTTCGGCATCAAGTGTTATCGGGAGCAGCTCAGGCACGTTGTTTTCTGTTGTTGAAGGAGGACGTAGTTTTCCTTCGCGCCAGTACTGGCGCCACTTGAACAGCAAATTATCGTTGATCCCATGCTCACGAGCGAGTTGCGCTACGGAGATCTCTGGTCGATGCGAGAGTTCAACCATTTTGATTTTGAACTCAACGGGATAATTAGGGCTTTTTTTACGCACTGCGGTTAATGATTTCATGGATAGCGTCCACCATATTTGGTGTCCATTATCCTCTCAGGAATTTCAGGATCTGCCAGACGGTGCTGAGACGACGCTTACACTTTAAGCGCCGCTGGACGAAGATGTATCAGCAATCCCTCGATCGTGGCTATGGTGGCCCGCCACCGCAGGATGAATAGCGATGGCTAACCTGAAAACGAAACTCAGTTCGGCCATGCTGGCGCTTATCGCTGCTGGCGCTTCAGCTCCCGTTCTTATGGACCAGTTCCTGAATGAGAAAGAGGGCAAAAGCCTCACGTCATACCGCGATGGCGCCGGCATATGGACGATATGTCGTGGAGTTACCCAGGTAGATGGAAGACCTGTAACCCAGGGAATGAAGTTAACCCAGGCCAAATGCGATCAGGTTAATGCCGTCGAGCGCAATAAGGCGCTGGCATGGGTAGATCAGAATGTGCGTGTTCCTCTGACACCCCCTCAAAAGGTCGGGATTGCCAGTTTCTGCCCCTATAACATCGGGCCCGGTAAATGCTTTCCTTCCACCTTCTACCGCAAGCTGAATGCCGGTGACCGGAAAGGCGCCTGCGCTGAAATTCGCCGGTGGATTTTTGATGGCGGAAAAGATTGCCGCGTGCGTTCGAACAATTGTTACGGCCAGGTCTCTCGTCGTGATCAGGAAAGCGCACTGGCATGTTGGGGGATAGATGAATGAGCCGATTAGCAGCCATTATCAGCGCTGTTGTGATCTGCCTGATGGTTTGCCTTGGGTGGCTGGTAATGCATTACCACAACGCTGCTGCTGAGCAGAAAACCCGAGCCGATGGCGCCGAGCAGCAGGTAAACAGCACTCAGGCCATCACAGCCAACGTTCTTACCACCATGACCATATTCAATTCCATCGCGGAGGCCAACAAAAATGCCAAAGAGCAGATCGCACTGGACGCATCGGGAGCCGCGGCGGATATCAAAGTGGCTGTTGCGAATGATGATTGCGCTCCCGCTGGTATTCCTGCTGGCGCAGTTAAGCGGTTGCAGCAATACAAAGACAGTTTACGTCACCGTTCCGGTAGTGCCGCTACCCTCCAGCCTGACAGCTGAAACGCCTTATCCTGATATACCGGACAAGATGACGTGGGGCCAGAGCCTTGATTTAAACGTCAGTCTGCTATCAGCGCTGGGGCAGTGCAACCGGGATAAGGCCGACATACGTCGGTCTGAAATATTTAGAGGGAAAAATTAGTCATATCCGGCAGTTATTAAAATGCCATCTTTCTCCCCGTAAGTAGCGTGTCTATAATGCCTTTGCCGATTGGCTACAACATAAGGTGTGACATGAAAAACGGTATTTACTTCGTAACCTTCAGCAGCAATAACCATGATGTTGGACAAGGCACTGTAGTAGTAAAAGACAATGCCATCAACGGTGGTGATTTCGGGTTCACTTACCAAGGCCATATTCAGGGCGATACATTAGATTTGCATGTTTCTCAGCATAATCCTCAGGCGGTGAATGTCATTCAAGGTGTAAATGACTACACGATGGAAATGAGCATTGTAGAAGTGCAGGGGGGTTACCTTTTATCAGGGGCCGTTAAAGGAATTCCTCAAGCTCGGCTTAGGGTAAGTGCAAAATTCATTGGTGAGTTGGTTTAGAGAGTATTCTTTATCCCAAACCCGCTGCGGCGGGTTTTTTTATGGGCATTACAGAGCCACTTCCAGAGGTGGCTCGATAATGTCAAGGCGAGGACAAAATTATGGCAACACCGGACTGGGAGGCCATCGAATCGGCATACCGGGCCGGAGTCCTTAGTCTCCGTGATATAGGCGATAAATACGGCGTTACTGAAGGGGCTATCAGGAAGAGGGCTAAAAAGTTTGATTGGGTACGCAAGGCCAGTACGCAGGTACGCAAAAATGGTACGCAAAAGAGTAAGGCGCGTACCAGCGAAAAGCCTGCCAGCTCTGGCCGTACGCAACCAAAAGCCGAACCTCCACCAGATACGAAACCGATACGCGGGGTGCGTACCGATCCGCCGACTAACCCATTTCAACCCGGCAACCAGCAGGCGTTAAAACACGGTGGTTATGCCCGCCGTCTTCTGCTTAAAGATGAGGTCATTGAAGACGCGAAAGCGTTGACACTCGAAGACGAATTATTTCGCCTTCGGGCTAACAACCTTGTCGCCGCAGAGAATATTGGCCGGTGGTTGACCAAGCTGGATGATGCTGAAGGGGACCAGGAAAGAAAGGTGCTGATGGAAAATATCAGCGCCGCCGAGAAGGCGATGATGCGCAATACCGTTCGTATTGAGTCCATCGTCGGCACGCTTGCGACGGTAGGCAAAATATTTGCTGATACAGACTATCGCAAGGCTGCTACTGATAAGGTGTCGCTGGAGGCCGATCGTCTTCGCCGTGATGCTGGTATTGATGATGGCAACGGAGAGCGTGACCTCAATGACTTCTACTCTGACATCCAAACCGACGCTGAATCCGGTCCTGCGTAGCTTCTGGACGACGCAGGCGCGTAACAAAGTGCTTTATGGTGGCCGGTCATCGTCAAAGTCATGGGATGCTGCTGGCATCGCCATATTCCTGTCAAATAAATACAGCCTGCGCTTTTGTTGTGCGCGTCAGATCCAGAACAAAATTGAAGAGTCGGTGTATACCCTGCTCAAAATTCAGATTGACCGCTTTGGCCTGCGGCATCGTTTCCGCATTCTGAACAACAAAATCATTAACCGGGTGACCGGGTCTGAATTCGTGTTTTATGGGCTCTGGCGCAACATTGAAGAGATTAAGTCTCTGGAAGGTATCAGCGTTCTGTGGCTTGAAGAGGCCCACGCGCTGACGGAGTACCAGTGGAAGATACTGGAGCCTACCATCCGTAAAGAGGGCTCAGAGTGCTGGTTTATCTTTAACCCCGGACTGGTGACTGATTTCGTTTGGCGTAACTTTGTGGTCGATCCGCCAGAAGATACGCTGATACGCAAAATCAACTACGATGAAAACCCCTTTTTGTCCGACACGATGCTGAAGGTTATCGAAGCCGCTAAGCGCCGGGATCCGGATGGGTTTAAGCACGTCTACGAAGGCGTGCCAGAGTCGGATGATGATGCGGCCATTATCAAGCTGTCATGGATTGAGGCGGCTGTTGATGCCCACAAAATCCTGAATTTCGAGCCAAGCGGGCGTAAGCGTATTGGCTTCGACGTCGCCGATAGCGGCGCCGATAAGTGCGCTAACGTCTATCGTCACGGCTCCGTCGTGTATTGGGCGGATGAGTGGAAGGCGAAAGAAGACGAATTGCTGAAGAGCTGCCAGCGTACGTATCAGGCAGCACTGGAGCGCGATGCTGATATCGTCTACGACTCAATCGGCGTTGGGGCATCTGCTGGCGCGAAATTCTCAGAAATTAATGAGGATCGTAAGCGCGAAAACATGAATGCATCCCGCATCAATTATCAGCGATTCAATGCAGGCGCTGGTGTGAATGAGCCGGACTACGAATATAGTGGGATCCCGAACAAGGATTTTTTCGCCAACCTCAAAGCGCAAGCCTGGTGGCTGGTAGCGGATCGCTTCCGTAACACCTTCAACGCGGTAAAGAACGGCGAGCAGTACCCGGTAGATGAGCTGATTAGCATTGACTCATCCTGCCCGCTGCTGGAAAAGCTCAAGCTGGAACTTACCACCCCGCACCGTGATTTTGACAAAAACGGTCGCGTGATGGTGGAAAGCAAGAAAGACCTCGCCAAGCGTGACGTACCATCGCCGAACGTGGCCGACGCGTTCATCATGGCGTTTGCTCCAACCGATACGGCAATGGATATCTGGGAAGCGCTGGGAAACAGCTAAATACCTGGAAATAACCGTTTCACGCAAAATTCACGCTATTCATTTTTCGACCCTGTTTATGCATGTTTTATTCACGCGCTTTTAGCCACTTAACCCCGATAAATAAGCCTTTGGCGGACATTTCATCATGGGAGGGATCCGGCTGGTGCGGGTAACAGTCATTATGTTAAATCGGGTCGTTTTTTAACAAATTATCCTATCCGCCACGAGTACCAAAAAAGCCGGAGAATAGTCACCATGGCGAAGAAAACAGGACGAGTCGCCACGGCGGATTCGTACGATAACTTTGTTGCCCGTGTCGGTATGCAGCAGCCTAATCAGCATGCCGCATCGACCTACAGGGCGAACTATACCAGCCGCAACCGCCTGCTCATCGAGTGGGCTTATCGTTCCTCCTGGATTATTGGCGCCGCAGTCGATTCGAAAGCGGACGATATGACCAAAAAGGGCGTGCGGATCACCAGTGAGATTGACCCGAAACGTCGTGGCATTCTGGAATCACGGTTCGATGAGCTTCAGCTTTGGGATTGCATCAACGAGACGCTGAAATGGTCCCGGCTGTATGGCGGGGCGGTGGCACTGATTCTGATTGAAGGTCAGGCACCGCTGACGCCGCTGGTGCTGGATAAGGTTGGCAAGGGCAGCTTTAAAGGTCTGGCTGTACTTGACCGCTGGATGATTAACCCACAGCTCACCAGGCGCATTAAGGCACTTGGTCCTAACCTCGGCAAGCCTGAATTCTATGACATCGTGACAACGGCGCAGGGGCTGCCTGCGTGGACTGTTCACCACAGCCGCCTGATCCGCATGGATGGTGTGAAACTGCCGTATCAGCAGAAAATCACCGAAAACGAATGGGGGATGTCCATTGTCGAGCGCATCTTCGATCGCCTGACTTCCTACGATAGCACCAGCGTCGGCGCCGCCCAGCTTGCCTACAAGGCACATCTGCGAACGGCAAAGATTAAAAAGCTGCGTGAAATTATCGCCACAGGCGGTAAAGCGTTTGAGGCGCTTATCAAGAATATGGAGATGGTCCGCCAGTACCAGACGAACGAGGGTATGTCCCTGTTTGATTCGGAGGACGAATTTGAAACACATTCCTATTCTTTCGCAGGGCTGTCTGACCTGCTTAGCGAGTTTAAAGAGGATATCGCGGGTGCTGTTGGCATTCCTCTTGTCCGTCTGTTCCGCCAGTCACCGAAGGGTTTTTCAACCGGTGACGCTGACCTCGCGAACTACTACGACGACGTGGGAGCGCTTCAGGAGCGAGATTTACGGCCTCACATCCGCCTGTTATTCGATGTACTGCATCGCTCAGAGTTTGGCGAGCCGTTGCCGCAAGATTTCACCTTTGAGTTTAACCCCCTGTGGCAGATGAGCGACACCGATCGCTCCACGGTGGCAACCAACACAACTACCGCTCTTGCAACCGCGGTGCGTGATTTGGGCATGTCGCCGGCTGCTGCTCTGACTGATTTGCGCGAGCTGTCTGACGTTACCGGCATCGGTGCTTCAATTAGCGATGAGGATATCCAGAATGCGGCGAAACAGTGGCAGGAGACTGAATCTGAAACCAGCCCTCCGCCGCCGATCGGAGGTCCAGTATCAGAAAAGCCTACTGGCGATAGTCGACCAGATAAATCAAATCGTCACGGGTTCCTACGATGGTTCACAGGCAAGCGCTGAGAGCATTGCTAAATCGCTTGTTGACTACTCCGGGGTGATCGACGACTGGGCCGAAATGGTCGGTCGAAAGATGTTTGCCCAGGTGGAGCGTGAAGAGTGGAATCAGTGGCGCTCTGTTTCGGAAGAAATATCCGCTGGTCTGCGTGACGTGATTGGTAACACTCCTGTCGGCATGGTGGCGCAAGACATCGTTTACCGACAGATTCGCTACATGAAGTCTCTGCCATTAGAGGCGGCCGGACGTGTCAGGGAAATTCAGGAGCGTGCGATACAGGCTGTCATCCATGGTGAGCGCCCCGATCAGCTTTACGAGATGATCATGCAATCCGGTGACGTGGCGGCCAGCAGGGCGCGGATGATAGCCCGCACAGAGATAGGGCGCGCAACTGGCGCACTGACCCAGGCACGGGCTCTGGCAGTTGGATCAGAGGGATACTGGTGGCGCATTGAAGGTGCAGGCACCAGGCCCTCACACCGAAAAATGAAAGATAAGTTTGTGCGCTGGGATAGCCCGCCAACGCTCGATGGCATGACTGGACACGCCGGGTGCCTGCCTAACTGCAAGTGTTGGTCGGAAGTGCAAATACCTGACCCTGTAAAATAACAGGCCGCCAATGAGCGGCCTTTTCAATGCCCGCAATTCAGCAGGTAACCCATGAAATATTTCTTTAAAACCCGCCTGGGTAATACCCGCTTTCAACTTGCTGATGGGTCTGTCCTGTTTAAGGACGTCCCGATCGCAAGGACTGGTGAGCAGGAGTACGACGCCACAGAGCGGCCTGAGCTTGTCCCAAACGACAGAGGGAAGGTCATCGTACGCCGGATGCCAGAAGAGGTGTTCAGCGAGCGAGCCATGGCGTCATTCGAAGGAATGGCAGTCACTATCGGCCATCCGCGAGATTTTGACGGGCAGATCATCTTTGTTACCCCTGATAACTGGCGCCAGCTGGCTCACGGGCACATCCAGAACGTACGACGTGGCACGGACGATAAAATCGATCTGCTGCTGGCTGATGTCATCGTCAAAACCCCGGAAGCCCTGCAGGCCATTGATGATGGTGATGACGAGGTCAGCTGCGGGTACGACGCCGATTACGAACAGATTTCACCTGGTCTCGCAAAGCAATCTGCGATTACCGCTAACCATCTGGCCCTTGTCCCTAACGGGCGGGCCGGTTTCCGTTGTGCAATAGGGGATTCTATGCCAAGCACTACTAAAAACTGGTTTACCCGGCTCCTGAAGGCCCGTAAAACCGGGGACGCTGCCGAAATGGCAAGTCTCATTGATAACCCGCCTGATGATGTCACGGGCGATAACGATGTATCGACCTCTATGACACCCGGCGGAGTGGTCATCAACCTTGCACCGCAAAATCCGCTTCCCGGCCCGGCATTGCCTGGTACTGGCGATGGTGAGGAAGAAATTCCTGCATGGGGTAAGGCGCTGATTGAGGCGGTGGCCAAACTCACGCCTGCGGCAGCTGCTCCTGGTACCGGCGATGCCGAGGATGAAGAGGAGAAAAAGGAAGAGGAGGGTAAGGTTACCGGCGATGCCGCTTATCGTGCCGATCTGATTCAGCCAGGCATCCAGTTGCCAGAAAAGGCGAAGCCGACAGCATTCAAGCGCCAGGTGCTTGCCTCTGCCGATCAATCTCTGGTTCGCTCTATTGTCGGTGATGCCGATATCAGCAAGCTGAAAAAAGCCACGGTAGATATGGCTTTCACGGCTGTTTCTGAGCTGGCGAAAAACCGCAATACCAAAACCGTCGACAGCCTGCAAACGCAGACTGCCACCACTGTTAAAACCATTGCCGGTATGAATCAGGCCGCGCAGGAATTCTGGTCTAAACGAGGCTAACTAATGGGTAATACATTTCTTTACCGGATGCCAGCGGGCATCGCCGGGGCAATTTCTCGTCCGCAGGATCTGACGGTTGAACCTCAACTGCTGGACTCCTCCAACCTTTTCCCCGCTTACGGCCTTGGCGGCAAGATTTCCTCCGGGAAATTTGTGCCAATCGCTGCGAGCGATACAGCGTCGGTGCTGGTGGGCATTTATGTTCGTCCGTATCCGACCGCCAGCCAGCCGGATAAAGTCCAGCAGGTAGGCAGCGGTAAAAACTTCACCGGCGATTGCCTGGTACGTGGTTACGTCACGGTAAACATCGGCGCGGATGCATCCAGCGTTGCTCTGCATGGCCCGGTCTACATGCGAGTGGCCACACCATCCGCCTCAAGCCCTCTCGGCGCGTTCCTTGCCGCCGCTGATGGCTCGAATACCGTCCAGATCACTAACGCTTACTTCAATGGCCCTGGCGACACCAGCGGCAACATTGAGCTGGCCTTCAATATTTAAGGAAATCGCAAATGCCAATGACATTTGACCAGGCGACAGTCGACGGCACTGGTGCCTTTCTTGTCCATGAGCTGGAGCGTCTCGATCAGACACTGAATCTGCCGCTGGTGAATTTCACCTGGTCGCGCGATATCCAGTTGCGTGAAGACGTGTCTATTGCTGATGAGATCAGCTCGTTCACTAACACCACTTTTGCTGCTGCCGGTACGCCGAATGCTAACGGTAAAAACTGGCTTAGCAAAGCCGCGACCGCGATGGCTGGACTTAACGTCGACATCGCAAAAACTGGCTTCCCGCTCACACTGTGGGGTATGGAGCTTGGCTGGACCGTTCCTGAATTGCAGGCAGCTGCGCAGGTTGGTCGCCCGATCGACACGCAGAAGTACGACGGCATGCAGCTGAAGTGGAACATGGACACGGACGAGCAGGTTTATATCGGCGATTCCGGTCTGAACGTTAAAGGCCTGCTGAACCTGACGCAGGTAACGCCGACCAACGCCGCGAAGACCTGGGCGACCTCCACCGCTGACGAAATCCGGGCGAGCATTAATGCCGGGTTGAGTGCTGCGTGGGCCAACTCAGCTTACTCCATGGTACCGACGGACATGCTGATCCCGCCGGAGCAGTTCTCTCTGCTGGCAAGCACCATCGTATCCAGCGCTGGTAACCAGTCCCTGCTGACCTATCTGGAAATCAACACCATCGCATACCACCAGAACGGGCGTCCTCTGAACATCCGTCCGGTGAAATGGGCGAAAGGTCGTGGCGTGTCGAACTCTGATCGCATGATGTTCTACACCAACGACAAGAAATACGTTCGCTTCCCGATGGTTCCGCTGATGAGCGTGCCGATCCAGTATCGCGGCCTGTATCAGCTCGTAACCTATTACGGCAAGCTGGGTGCAGTAGAGCCGGTTTATCCGGAAACTCTGGCCTACGTCGACGGCATCTAACCTGCGGCGGCCCGAAAGGGCCGCTCATGAGGACTTGCAATGAAAAAGATTTACGTACTCTCCCCGTTTAACTTCAACGACGGCAAAGAGCAAAAGCATTTCCCGGTTGGCTTCCACGACGTCGATGACACGGTTGCTGATCACTGGTTCGTAAAAGCGCACTGTTCTCCGGATGGCGAAGCGCCAGCGGTCGCAGAAGACCCGCGCATTGCTGAGCTGGAAGCAAAAATCGCCGAGAAAGACGCGCGTATTGCTGAACTCGAAGCGCAATTGCCGGAGACTACCAATAATGGCAAGAAATCAAAGTCTGCCGACGCCTGAGCAGTTCAGGGCAACCTTTCCGCAGTTCGCTGACGATACAAAGTACCCCACGCCAATGATTCAGGCTCGACTGAATCTTGCTGATGCCATGCTGAGTGAGTCGCGCTTTGGCGTGGATATCTTTCCCTACATCGTCGGGCTGTATGTTGCGCACTACATGTACCTTTACGCCGCCGATATGCGTGGTGTAGCTGTGGGTACTGCTGGTGGCATAAATAGCGGCATACAGACCGCGAAATCAGTGGATAAGGTTTCAGCCAGTTATGACGCAAGCGCAACCCTGGACCCTAATGCCGGTTTCTGGAACAACTCCCGTTACGGATCGGAGTTCTGGGAATACCTGATGATGTTTGGTGCCGGTGCGGTTCAACTGGGGACGCCGGAATGAAAAGCGGGCTCACAATTCGGGAAGACAATTACAGCAGCGTTCTGGATGCGCTGAAGCAGCTGTCAGGCACTGATGTGCTGGTTGGTATCCCGGCAGGTCCTCCGCGCGATGATGCGCCGCTGAGCAACGCTGAGCTGGGGTATCTCCAGTCCACCGGGGCAACCGTAGAGATAGACGGTGAGACCGTTACTCTGCCGCCAAGGCCATTTCTGGACATGGGTATTGAGGATTCCCGGGATAAAACGACAGAGCGTTTAAAGCTGGCCGCTCAGTCTGCGCTTGAAGGTAAGGCAGATGTGGCGTCGATGCATCTTGAAGCCGCAGGCCAGATTGCGCGTGATGCCTCAAAGGCTGTCATTGAGGCAGGCGATCGTCTGACCCCACTATCTGAAAAAACCATCAAGAAGCGCAGAGAAATGAAGCCTCCCATTCCAGGCGATAAGCCGTTGCGTGCCCGCGGATTCCTGTTCAGAGCGATTCAGTATGTCGTGAGGAAAGAATAATGCCGTTTCTCGATGTGACGGATGTTCTGCTTGATCCGGACTTTGTCGACCTGTCTCTGGTGTGTTATCGACAGGTGCAGACAGTGGACGAAGATAATTTTCCAACCAATACCGTGCAGGCTATTCCGTTCTCTGGTGTCGTAACCGTCGACCGTTCACTGGAAGCGAAGCGTATGGCCGCCGGACAGAACATCAACGGGGCCATTCTCATCGTGACGCAGTTCAGGCTGACTCAGGGGCAACCCGGATTAGATGCCGATATCGTAACCTACCGCGGGCGAGATTATCGTGTGACGTTTGTCGACCCGTATACGGCGTACGGTGCCGGGTTCGTTCAGGCGCATTGCGAGCTTCTGGAATTCGACGGGGGAACGCCAATTGAGTAACGACAGCACAACGGCGGGATATCTGACCCCCGTCGGTGATTCACCGCCCTACGATGAGGATCTGGAACGGCTAATCAGCCGCTGGATACGGGGTGTGACAGGGCTGGCTGCCACGCTGGTTTACCCACGCTGGACTGACCCGCAAAAGCAGATACCCAAAAACGGCACCACCTGGTGCGCGTTCGGTATCACCGGCATTCAGGAGGACTTCAACCCGGCGTACGTGCAGGGCGAAGAGAACACCGAACAGTGGTCGCATGAGACCGTGAGCCTGATCTTGTGCTTCTATGGCCCGCAGGGGCTGGCAATGGCCACGCGCTTTCGTGACGGTCTGCTGGTCTCGCAGAACAATGACGAGCTCAACCGCTCTGGCCTGACATTTCTGCAGCATGGGCGGATCCTCAATCTGCCCGAACTCATCAATAACCAGTGGGTGCGCCGGTACGATATCAGCGTTGACCTGCGCCGCAAAATCATCCGCCAGTACGGCATTCAATCGCTGGTCGACGCGCCAGTGCAATTTTTTGGAGATTAAAACATGGCACAGGGCTTACCTGTTTCCAATGTCGTTAACGTTGACGTCATCATGTCACCGGTAGCGGCAACGGGGCGAAACTTCGGTGCGCTCCTCATTCTGGGAACCTCTACCGTTATTCCGGTTACCGAGCGCATTCGCCAGTATTCGGCCATTGAAGATATCGGCGATGATTTTGGCGCTGACTCCCCGGAATACGAAGCAGCGACCATCTTCTTTTCACAATCACCAAAACCCACGCTGGTCTATATCGGCCGTTGGGCGAAGACGCTGGCGGAAGGAGAGGCCGGGGCGGTGGAAACCTTGCTACAGGCCGTTAATGCCTGCCTTCAGTATACCAACTGGTACGGGCTGGCAATTGCCGACAGCGCCGATCTGGTTGAGGCTGACGTGATTTCCGTTGCTGCTGCTATTGAGGCATCCAGCTTAAGCCGCATTCTGGCCGTTACCACTGCTGATGTGAATGTGCTGGTCTCGGGGAATACCGACAACATCGGCTATAAGCTGAAAGCCGCCGGCTACAGCCGTACGTTCTGGCAGTACAGCTCCAGCAGCAAATACGCCGCTATCTCGGCATTTGGCCGTGCGTTTACGGTGAATTTCACCGGCAACAACACCACGATCACCCTGAAGTTCAAAACCGAGCCGGGCGTGACGCACGAAACGCTGACGACCGCACAGGCGTCCGCTATTGATGCTATTAACGGTAACGTCTACGTCTACTACGCCAACGATACAGCGATTATCCAGCAGGGTGTGATGGCGAACGGTGATTTCTTTGATGAGCGGCATGGCCTGGACTGGCTGCAGAACTACGTTCAGACCAATCTCTATAACCTGCTTTACACCTCGGCCACCAAAATCCCGCAGACCGACGCAGGCGTAACCCGGTTAATGACCAACGTCGAAGCCTCACTGGATCAGGCGGTAAATAACGGCCTCATTGCTCCGGGTGTCTGGAACGGTGGCCCGATTGGCCAGATTGAATCCGGGGATACCCTGACCAAGGGTTACTACGTCTACGCCGACGCGGTAGCTAACCAGGCTCAATCCGACAGGGAAGCGCGTAAGTCGCCGGTAATTCAGGCGGCGATCAAGCTGGCTGGCGCTATTCATTATGGCGACGTGCAGATCAACGTGGTCCGTTAAGGGGAACTAAATGTCTACTTACTCTTTTATTGACGTCTCTGCATCCCTGACGGGCCCGACCGGCAGTATCGATCTGGGTTACGGCTCGGCGAACTCCGAAGAGGGGATCACCGTAGTCATGGCAGAGGCAAAAAACACCATGACCGTAGGCGCCGACGGGGAAGTGATGCACAGCCTTCACGCCGGTAAGAGCGGCACCATCACGGTAACGCTGCTTAAGACCTCCCCGGTCAACAAAAAACTGTCTCTGATGTACAACGCACAGAGCCAGTCTTCAGCCACCTGGGGTAACAACGTCATCGTAGTGCGAAACAAAGTCTCTGGCGACATCTCGACAGCGCGTTCCTGCGCCTTCCAGAAACAGCCGGATCACGCCAACGCAAAGGTTGGTAACACAGTGTCGTGGGTTTTTGACTGCGGCAAGATTGACCAACTGCTGGGGGAGTTTTAACAGATGGAATTTGAAATCAAAGGGGTTAATTACCGAACCGCCAAACTTGACGTATTCCAGCAACTGAAGGTCAGCCGTAAGCTGCTGCCGGTGCTGGCCGGGCTCGTTAGTGAATTTTCCACGCTGAAAGCGCAGGCCGCTGCGGGTAACTCTGGTGCAGTGCTGGAAAGCGTACTGCCGAAAATTGCCGATACGCTGGCCGCGCTGCCGGATGAGGACGTTAACGCGGTGATTTATCCGTGCCTGAGCGTCGTTTCCCGCCAGCACGAAAAGGGCTGGACGAAGGTGTTCGATCAGGGCGTACTGATGTTCGACGATACGGACCTGTTTACCATGCTGCAGCTGGTGGCGCGGGTGGTCGCCGATAGTCTGGGAAATTTTTTGAAAGAACTCCCCGCCAGCGAGACGTCCACCCCGCCAGTGGCCTGACGCTGGAAACTCTTCCTGAAGGCGAAAGCTTCCTGATGCGCCCGGTTGATGCCGGATACATCACTTACACCGCACTTAAAGACGGCTCGGTCGACCTGGCCGATGTTGCCCGCATGAATGACTGGCTGGACCTAAAAGCCGATAACGAATACCGCATAGCGAAATGGAGAGAGGACAATGAACGCTGAAACGCTCAAGGACTTTCTGATCTCGCTTGGGTTTAACGTTGATGAGGCCGGTGCTAAAAAGTTCGATGCTGTAGTGGCGGGTACGACGCTGAAAGCGATTGAGCTAGGCGTCAAGGTCGAAGCGGCAGCGCTTTCTGTTGTCGCGTTCACCGCCAAAATAGCCAGCAGCCTCGACAACCTCTATTGGGCCTCTCAGCGCACCGGAGCGACGGTAGAGGGCATCAAGCAAATCGGGTATGCAGTTAGCCAGGTAGGCGGCAGCGCCGACTCAGCGCGTGGATCGCTTGAGAATCTGGCACGGTTTATCCGCAATAACCCAGGCGCGGAAGGTTTCCTGAACCGGCTGGGGGTTCAAACGCGTGATGCCAGCGGCAATATGCGGGACATGGCGACGATCTTTACCGGCGTCGGCCAGCGTCTTAGCAGCATGCCGTATTACCGCGCGAACCAGTACGCTCAAATGCTGGGTCTGGATGAAAACACCCTGATGGCAATGCGTCGCGGTATCGGCCAGTTTAGTGGCGAATACACCGCGATGGCGAAGGCGATCGGCTATAACGCCGATGTGGCCGCCGTCAGCTCTAATAAATTCATGACCTCGCTGCGCTCCTTTGGGCTGATGGCAGGCATGGCGCGGGATAAAATAGGCTCCAGCCTCGCTGATGGCCTTGCTGGCTCTCTGGACAGGCTGCGTCGACAAATTCTGGAAAACTTCCCGAAAATTGAAGGCGCAATAACCGGTACCGTGAAAGGAATTCTCTGGGCTGGTGAGATGGTAGGCAGGGTAATTTACCGCCTTATTCAGGCCGCCAGTGATATCCGGGCCTGGTGGATCGGGCTGGATAGCGACACACAAAAGCTTATTCAGACGCTTGGTGGCTTGCTTGTAGCCTGGCGATTGCTGAATGCGGCAATGCTTGCCTCTCCGATTACCTGGGTGCTGGCGCTCGCAGGCGCCATCCTGGTGCTGTACGACGATTACAAGACCTGGAAGGAAGGCGGTAAAAGCCTCATCGACTGGAAGTCGTGGGAACCGGCGATAACTCTGGCGCTTAACGCCATTGAAAAACTATGGACTGGTGTGAAGCGCCTTAAAGATGAGCTGATTAAGCTTTTCGGTATCGACCCTAAAACATGGTCGATTAAGTTCGAATTCGACAGTCTGAAGAAGCAGTTCAATGAGCTGAACAAGATGCTGGATACCATAGGCAAGCTTCTCAATGCGATTGATGAAGGTCGCTGGTCAGACGCGGCAGCTTACGCCAGACAGCTGCTGAATCAGGGCGGCGAGCCGACACCATCAAACGCGGTGACAGACAGCGCCAATAGAGCTGCGGACTGGATTCAGAATAAAACCGGGTTTGACCCTCGCAGTATTGGTCAAGCCGTTACTGGCTGGTTTGGCGCTGACGCTACTCAATACGGGCAGTCTGTTAAACGACCTCAGGCCACTAAAGCAGGCGCTCAGTTGCTGGGCTGGATGGCTCCGATGATGGGTAAGCTGGAAGCGCTGTACAACCTCCCTGCGGGCCTGCTGCGTAGCGTAGCCCTTACAGAGTCTGGCGGTAACCAGTTCGCTGTTTCTGGTGCTGGCGCACAGGGATTGTTCCAGTTTATGCCTGGAACCGCTCGGGATATGGGGCTACGCGGGAATGATGTCTTCGACCCGATCAAGTCAGCGGAAGCAGCGGCGCGATATCTTTCGATGCTCCTGCAGAAGAACGGCGGTGATCTGAATAAAACTCTGGCCTCCTATAACTGGGGCATCGGTAATGTGCAGAAGTACGGCATGGCGCTGATGCCGCAGGAAACCAGGCAATATATCCCGAAAGTGTTGAGCAATATGCCGGGGGCTGGGGCGACATTGAACCAGAATACCGTTATCAACATTTCTGGTGTCAGCGATCCGAGAGAGGCGGGGAAAATCGTCTCTGAAAGCCAGGGCAACGTTAATGCACGCGCTACCCAGCAACTAACCCGGGGGCCGAGCTGATGGATATTCTTTCAACCATTTTCCAGCAGCGGAGCCGCCGTATTGGTCTGATGATACCCGATGTGGTGGTTTCAGAGCGTCATAGCGATGCTCTGGAGGTGACAGAGCATCCAGTTGAAAGGCCTACAAGCGCAGGCACAGGGTTCATTGCAGACCATGCGTATCGGCGCCCGTCAGAAGTCGTTATGGAGATAGGCTTTGCTGGTGGTGGTTCCTTGCTGGATTTTTATGATACAGCAGGCATCGGGCTGTCTACGCCCCTTAACAACATGGGGCCTAAGGAAGTCTATGCTGAGCTGCTCAAAATGCAGCAGGAAAGGCAATTGCTTGATGTGACCACCGGGAAACGTCTTTATACCAATATGGTGATCCGCTCTCTGGATGTGACGACCGAACGTACCAGCGAAAACGTACTGATGGCGACAGTTACACTGAGGGAAATAATCACCAGCCAAACGCAGACAGTCAGCGTGGCAGCGAAGGAAAATATGAAAGAGGGGGTAAACACGTCAGCGGTGCAAAATTCAGGAGTAAAGACGCCGACTCCGAAAGATGAGTCGCTACTAAGCCGGTTTGTCGGCTTCATCTCGGGAGGTTAAATGGCTGTTTCAGAAATCCCTCTGTCACCAGAAAACCAGCGATTCTCCATATCTGTGGCAGGTCAAAGTCTGCAAATGGCTGTCACCTGGCGTGCTGCTTTCTGGTGTCTGGATATCATGGACAGTACCGGGGCCGACCTGATAAAGGGGATCCCGCTTATCACCGGCGCCAACCTGTTGGCGCAGTATCGCTATCTCGGGCTTGGCTTTTCGCTCTATGTCAATTGCGACGACCCGGCAAATGATAATCCAACCCAAACAGACCTCGGCATTAAAAGCCATCTCTACGCAGTAACGGAGTGATTATGTCTCAGAACTGGATGCGGCACTTTGAGCTGCAGCTTATTGATGATAAGGGTGATGGGATTTCGCTGTCGGATTTTAAGGTGACGTTTAATATCCAGAAGATGCCCGCGACTATCTTTAACGGATTCGTCGGTAACTTCAAAATCTACAATCTGTCGCCGGAGACTCAAAACCGGATCATGGGTAAAGAGTTTACTCGTGTAAGGGCTATTGCCGGGTATAACGGCACAGCAGATAGCAGCGGCAACTATCCTGATAAAAATGTGGGGATCATCTTTAACGGTGATATTCGCTTTACCGTCACCGGCAAAGATAACGTCACCGATAGTTGGGTGCTTATCCAGTGTATTGATGGCTGGGAGGGGCATCTCAACGCCAGCGTGAAAACGACAGTGTCGGCAGGCTGGAAGCATGCTGACCTGTTTGATTTGGGTATGCAGTCCCTTAGCCCTTATGGCATTACAGAGGGAAGCAGGCCGGATTTTGGTCCAACTGTATTCCCCCGCGGCCGCACTATTTATCAGAACACTGGACGCCTTATGTACAGCCTTGCAGGGCAGTGCAAGGCTAACTGGTGGTACGAAAACAACCAGGTGCATATCGTTCCTGATGATAAGTACATACAGGAAGCGATTGTGCTGAACGCCAATACGGGCCTGATCGGTATGCCTCAGCAGACGATGGGCGCCGGGGTAAATGTGCGCTGTCTGATAAACCCGAATATTAAGCTTGGGGGGCTTATCAGGCTGGATCAGGCTTCTGTATATCGTCAGGCTCTCGGTAATGATCAGGTTGGTCAGTCACCAGGTCTATTAGGCGAAAGTACCACAGACGGTAACATCTATGTCGATGGGCTTCCCGGGTCGCAGCTGGCGGCAATCAATACCGACGGTGATTACATTGTCGGCAGCATTGACTATACTGGCGATACTCGCGGGCAGGCGTGGTATATGGACCTGCTGTGTCTGGCGAAAGGGGCTAGAGAACTGCAAAGCCTGAGCACTTTAAACAAGGTTGGCTGATGAAAAAATTAGGAATATTTTTGGTCTTTGGGGTGTTTTATTCCTGCGGAGCTTTTTCTGCCACTCAATGCGGACCTTTTTTCTTAAAGGGCGAAAGCGATGGGTTGATGCATATCAACGGACAAGCCCCTGAAACGCAGAAAATGACCTTCCTCAAGCAAAAAGACGACTTCGATAACGTCATGATGCAATGGATGCTCCCAGACGCCAAAACAGGGCGTTGGCTAGGTCTCGACTACGTTAAGCGCAACAATAAGGCCATCCTCAACGTCGAAGTGATCCGCAAGAACATGGACGAGCCCAGAGAGTTCTGGACGTACGACTGTCGGAAGGTGAAGTAATCTGGTTGCTCGCTATTTTATGTGCTTAAAGGCAGGGTAGGTAAGCGTTATGTCAAATTTTCTCACCGGTGTAAAAATTGATCATCCGCCTATCCCTTGCGAAGACCTGAAATGTGAACAGGAGAGAACGGGGGATATTTTTATTAATTACCCCGTTAATGGAGAAAGATTTTCCCCAGAAAATCCCGCCGACAATGCATTTAACGTTAAAACACCAAGCGGTAGTGATTAAGCTCATTTAATCCCCTAATCTGTTTCAAAAACAGGAGGGGAAATGAACGCTTACGACTACAAGAAAGCAGTTTACCGGATAGCAAGGCATGAGGCTGGTCATTGGCTTGCAGCCTACATCTTGGGATGGGATCCAAAAAAAATTGAACTAAAAGTTCCCAGCTCGGAAAATAGTCATTATGGCTATGCGTTATGCGCCTATAAAGTAAATTTAGAGACTATATGTGATGTCAGAGATTACGCTCGTGGCAGAGTTAAGGTGCTCTATTGTGGTGCATATGCTGATGGTTATGATGGATATAATTTTGACTATGAAAGAATAGGGCGTGAGATGGGGCGCACAGGTGGTGCGTATTCTGATTTTTGGAAAGCCGAAGAGATATATTTCTTTTATTATAATTGCCTTGAGAGTAAAGGTGATTGGGAGTACGAATTTAATCCTATTGTGAACGACGTTAAATTGTTAGTCAGAATGCATCATGACTTCCTTGATTCTGTTGGAAATTATGCAAAAGATAAAGCTTTGAACATCGGTGATGTTATAGAGATAACTCCTGATACTCTCAAAACCTTGTTCATAGAAAGTAAGATAAGACTCCCTTCTTATTAGCTTATAGTTAAGAAGCCCGCTCCGGCGGGTTTTTTAATGCCGGAGTAAACCAAATGCCCGTAGCACTAAACTCCCAGCTCGGCAGTAAAGAGCAGGCAGACGCACAACTGGCGCAGGCGATCATGTCTGCAATGCGCGTCTCCATGCCTGGCATCATTCAGTCGTTTGATCCGGATGCTGTCACCGCTGTTGTTCAGCCAGCCATTAAAGGCGCAGAGAAGGACGAATCCGGCGCCCAGGTATCGGTAAACCTCCCACTGCTGGTGGACGTTCCTGTCGTTTTCCCTCGTGGCGGAGGCTGTACGCTGACTTTTCCTGTTAAGCCTGGTGATGAATGCCTTGTTATCTTTGCAGACCGCTGTATCGATTTCTGGTGGCAAAGTGGAGGTATTCAGGAGCCAGTAGACGAGCGCATGCATGATTTGTCGGATGCCTTCTGCATTGTCGGCCCTCAGTCTCAGGCGAAAAAAATCGGCGGTATCAGCACCAGTGCGGTAGAGCTGCGCAGCGATGACGGGGAAACAAAGTTGAGCCTTAATCCTGCCAGCGGAGCTATCAACGGCACGGCGCCGGGAGGTTTTAACCTGAACGGGCTTAAAATTCTTTCGGACGGCCGCCTGCAGCTGGTGGATGGCTCAATCGTTGATAAGCATACGCATGGTGGCGTTGAACCTGGTGGCAGCAGTACAGCACCACTCGGAGGATGATATGCGATACCGTCGAGAAGATGACGATGGGGATTACACCTTCGGTCAGGGCGATGATACCTGGCTGGTTAACTCCCCCGAGGCTGTCGCGCAGGCCATAAAAACTCGCTTTCTGCTTTGGTACGGACAGTGGTTTCTGGACACCACAGAAGGTACGCCATGGATTCAGTCCGTTCTGGGTAAGCAAAAGCCGGATACCTACAACCTCGCTATCCGTAAGCGGATCCTCGAAACGCAGGGGGTTAGCTCAATCACTGCATTTAATACCACTGTTGACGGTACCACGCGCCGTGTAACGTTCACTGCGACGGTGGAAACCATCTACGGGACAACCACAGTAACTTCGGAGGCGTAATGTCTTTGGACCTCGACACGCTCGGCTTATCGGCAACGGTAACCGCTGAGGGGATAAGTGCGCCCGACTACCAGACCGTTCTGGACACCATCACTGGTTATTTTCAGCAGATTTATGGCAGTGATGCCTATCTTGACCCGGACAGCAAAGACGGCCAGATGGTCGCTCTGGTGGCTCTGGCCATTCACGATGCCAACAACACGGCCATTTCCGTTTACCGGTCATTTTCTCCGTCGACGGCGCTGGACGATGCATTAACCAGTAACGTCAAAATTAACGGCATCACTCGCCGTGCTGCGACAAACTCTACGGTAGATGAGCTGATCGAAGGTGAGGCCGGAACGTTGATCACAAACGGGTCTGTGAAAGATGCCAACGGTATCATCTGGAATCTTCCTGCTCAGGTGACAATTGGTATTGATGGGACGGTTATTGCTACAGCGACGTGTTCTGTTGCTGGTGCTGTGGCCGCCCCTGCCGGGTCAGTCAATAAGATAAACACCCCGACACGTGGTTGGGTATCAGTAACTAACCCGCAAGCGGCTACGGTAGGCGTTGCTGCCGAAACAAATGCTGAATTGCGTGTCCGGCAATCACAGAGCGTTGCTTTACCGTCTCTGACGCCGTTTGAGGCGGTAGATGGCGCGATAGCAAATATCAGCGGCGTAACGCGACACAAGCTGTATGAGAACGATACAGATACCACTGATGCAAATGGCCTGCCTCCGCACTCAATCGCCGCCATTGTAGAAGGTGGTGATGCGACGGTCATTGCAAACAGCATTCGTGGTGTGAAAGGGCAGGGCGTAACACCCTACGGTAGTACGGTGATTGTTGTGCCTGATAAGTACGGAAACCCTCACTCGGTAGGTTTTTCAAGGCCGGTCGATGTACCCATTTACGTCAAAATCACTATCGAACCTCTTACGGGCTACACATCCCAGGTTGGCGAAGAGATAAAGGCGGCTGTATCTGCCTACATTAACTCACTGGCAATCGGCGCCAGCGTTCTTCTCAGTCGCGTTTACTCACCGGCTAACCTTGGTGTTGTCAGTGGTGGTAATGCCAGGTATTACGACATTACCGAGTTGCTGATCGGGACGTCTGCCGGTGGCGTAGCCGCGGCAAACGTGGATATTGCCTTTGACCAGTCAGCATCCTGCGCCGTCAGCAATATTAATCTGGTGGTCTCATGAGCAGATACACTGACCGCATAACAAACTACCACGCCGGTAAACCAAAGTTCTTTGCCCACGTCGACCTATCCACCAGGCCACTGAGTGATGTTTCCGATGCCATGTCACGGCTAATACCCGATTTTGATATTGATACCGCCGTAGGCGTGCAACTCGACGTTGTGGGTGAATGGGTTGGGCGCTCCCGGCGCGTAGCCACACCGGTAACCGGGATTTATTTTTCGTGGGACACCGAGCGGGTTGGCTGGGACCAGGGGGTCTGGCAGGGCCCATATGACCCAAACGACGGTTTTATCGATCTAAGCGATGAAATATATCGGCTAATGCTGAAGGTGAAAGTGGCGATAAACAACTGGGATGGACAGAACGACTCGCTTCCTCCAATTCTTGATACCGCCCTTGCCGGGTCCGGGATCCGAATGGCTATTGTCGACAACCAGGATATGTCGATTTCTATCTGGATACTCGGTGACCCATCGGTAGCCCTAAGTGAAATAGACCGGTTAATTCTGGATAGCGCCGTCAATAAAGGCCCCTTTATCGCATTACCGGCAGGTTACGTACCATCGCGCTATGACATTAACCCAATTGACCAGGTTAACAGCGAACTATGGTGGGCTATTCAAAACGGTTATATGACGGTTAAGGCCGCCGGAGTTCGTGTCCGTGAAATAGAGACCGTCAGTGATGGTTATCAGTTTTTTGGCTTCGATATCGAAAATGACTATATCGCTGGTTTCGACCGCGGGTCATGGGGAGAGAGATTTTAATGGCGACTAACGATTTTAAACCCTTCGCTACTGGTAGCGGGGCAAACGTATTATCACAGGCTGATTATGAAGCGCTATCTGCACTGGCATCAGGATTTCTTTCCGGCAAAGCCTCGTCAGCACAAGTAAATAAAGCACTACGGCAATCCTCTACAATTGCTGCCGTCCTTGCGCAATTCATGGCGGATAGCACAGGAAGCGATGTCCTGGATAATGGAAACATTGCCACGTTACTAAATATTCTCAAGTCCGCACTTAATAATCAGGCAGAAGGACGCCTGCTCCGCATTCAGGTTTTTACCGCTAGCGGAGCATGGGTAAAAACTGCTGGCACTAAAAAAGTCAGAATCAAGGCATGGGGTGCAGGCGGGGGTGGGAAGGGAACGGACACAGCAGGGACGGGGGCATCAAGTGGCGCAGGTGGGGCTTATGTAGAGGGCTTGTATGATGTAAGTAGCATCACTGGAGCAAATATTGTTATCGGTGCTGGTGGCGCTGCTGTTGTGGCAGGAAATTCCGGAAACGGTGGCGATGGTGGTGATACTACCATTGTTGATCTTGGCATTTCTGCAGGCGGTGGGAAGGGCGGCAATTCAACGGGTAATTCTGCTGGAGGTACTCCCGGCGCGCCCTCTGTAGGGACTATTTTTTCAGTGGTCGGGCAAGGTGGCCAGGGGGCGGTCGGCGCCTTGGGCGGTGTGGGTGGAGCGTCTCACAGCAGTTATGGTGGTCTTCCTCACGTCAGTACATCTGGAGATGATGGTTTCTTTCCCGGTGGCGGCGGTGCTGGTGCATCGTATGATTCAGTGGCCAGGGCGTCAGGGAAAGGGGCTAATGGCTACGTTATCATTGAGGAGCTGGCATAATGGCAGGAAATTATGCGGTCATTGAAAACGGGATAGTCATCAATATAATTATTGCAGAAAATGGTTATGAGTACGCTGGTGCAGACCTTGTGGAATATCAAGAAAACATATTTTGCCAGCCAGGAATGTTTTATAACAAAGATGATGGTTTATTCTATGACGACAAAGAGTTCTCAAAAATAAATAACATCATCTAAGTGCATGTAAATTACCAATCAACCGGCATATGCCGGTTTTTTTATTGGGGCGACCATGAGTGAATACGATACCGGCAATCCTGTGCCGTCTGCATCCATGCCTGATGCATGGGATAATATGCAGTCTATTGACAAGTTCGTTAATAGCAGCGAAGAGACCATTACCACACGCACAGGCGAACAGTTAGATACTTTGCGTGGCGTTAATGTTAAGGCGGACAACCAGCTAACGCAGCAGCAAGAAGACTTTGAAACCTCACAAAAAGAAAGGGATGCTGTAGTTGAGGAAGCCCGCCAGAACCTGATCCCTCTCAGCCGGCAGTACATGACGCTGGCGGCGGCACAAGCGGATATTGCGAATAACCCCGAGGGTAGCACCACGTATTACCGCAGCCCGGACGACAGCGCGCTCGCGATCGAAGTCATGAATGTTGGCGGGACGCTGCAGCCTACCGGGCGAAAAATGCCGTCCAGTCAGGCTGTAGATTCAGTGAGGGGATTAATAGACAGCCAGGGCGAAAACCCATTTTCAGTGGTGTTTAAAAATGGTCTTTCACCGTTCGGCTACAAAGACGGGCGACTGTATGCTGATGAATTTCAGAAGCTCTATTCTTCAGATGCCGGGTTAGAGTTTGGCGGCAGCATCATTGATAACAATCCGCCGGATGGATGGCGTTTTGTCATCTACTATCGAAATGGTCTGGTGATGTGTGGTCAACGGAATGACGGCACGATGATCGGTTTCGGTGAGGGCGGCAGCGGTGGCGGCTCGATTGAGCCGGGCGATACGGCAGCGGACTATGACTCAATCCGCAACTACACGGGCACAGCAACTGTGCGCGACGTCGTCGGCCAGCGTATCGCCGGCAGGTTCGTGGTCAATCCGGATGATACGACCTCCGGGGAAATACCGGGCGGGATACTGGTCGATGTGCTGGGACGCCGCTGGTATCGCCAGGCGGAATTTGTCAGCTATGACATGTTTATGGCCCCCCGTGTTCCAGGTGCTACGCTCCTTGCTGTGCAGGTCGCCCTGGCGATGGGCAACTGTTCATCCGCGATAGCATACCTGTCTGGTGTTGAAGCTGCCGATGCCGCTATCCAGAATGCTCATCGTTATGCGAACCTGCTCAATATCCCGGTTCGTCAGAATGATGGTGCCTTCCTGGTATTAGTTGACCATGAAGCAGAGGTTCGGACAAAAACGTCACTCGGAGGGTCGATAATTTTTACCTCCGCTGACTCAGGTGTTAACGAAATCCGCTGGGGGCCACTGCGACTGCTTGATCCTACAGCGCCTGAGCCAAAACGTATGTTCAATATCAAGGGGAAAGAACGTATTGAACTCACTCCTGCTGAGCTGGCTACGTTCAACACCAGTTACTCTCAGTACCTGAAAAAAGGCTCTAACTATCTGCCGTATCCGAAACTGTATCCTTATTACGGCGGGATGTTCTATGCGCTTTCTAATGAAGTGGAGATTTACCGAAACGGAAACAGGGATAACCCTCGTGACCGGGTTTTATACCGCGAATTCTCCCGTATTGGTAGAAATGGCGCGCTGACGGAACGGATTGTGAAAGATATTCCGACCGGCTCAATTGGTTACGCTGCGATTATCCCGAAAGAAGATGATTTTCTGGAATTTGAATGCCCGCATTTTATTGAGCTGGGCGACAGTCGTCGATTCCTGAATATCGAAGTTTCCAGGCCGATGGTGCGCATTAAAAATCTGGTGCATACGTCGTGGCAAACAGCTTCAACAAGTCTCGAAAGCCGCGTGGTTATTTCTGCTCGCGAAGTCTTTGACGTCTTTTGCGAATACGGAGAAACCACCTGTCACCCGGCGGAGAACGGCTCATATGTCATCTGCATTCGAGATACCTGCAACGTGCATATCGATAACTATTACGGACTGCATGGCTGGGGATTTCAGGGGCATCACGGAATAAAGGGTTTATACGGCAACAGAAATACGTTTAACCGCGTTGATTTCCACAGCTTCGGGTACGATGTTTTCTTCAAAGATCTGACTGTGAAAGGCAGGCAAATTAACCTGCAGGGAGGTAATGAGTGGTCGATAGAGAAACTTCGTCTGTATATCACCCGCACCAGTGGCGATGCAGTGGAGTATTTCCTTAACTACGCCATCGGCATGAGGCAGGACTATGCCAGTGACTGCGATGGCATTCTCAATATTGATGGTGTCACGGTGATGTGGGACAGAGGGCTACCCGCATGGTACAACACGACCCGGTCATTTGACCTTGTCAGAATTATCGATACGGCCAACTCTCTTGATCAGGGCATCGACAGCAAACTACCGCCTACCATCACCATCCGCAATATAGTGTTTGATCTCGCCGGCATCCAGACCGGAAGACCGAATGACAATTTTGAGTTCTGCGCTGTTACGGCCTTACGTTCTCAGTTTACCGACTACGCGGTAACCGGACGTAAAACGCTGCTACCCGACAATATCACCGTTGATGGAATGACGGCTATTAACGTCCAGCCAACACAGAACGCTGTCATGTGCGGCATCAAATTGCCTGCCGACCTGTATCAGAACACTGTGGGCTCACGTAACAAAAAGGGCAGCGACGGGACGAACGCCCGGATCACACTGCGCAACCTGCACAGCGTTATCAACAATCCGTCCATCGAGCTGGCCGCAGCCCAGACCGTCGATATTCCGGGAGACGCGGCAAACTGGACCGCTGATTACCTGAACAGTGATTACAGCTGGATACCGCGGATTACCCTGGATAATTGCATCCCGGCAATTATCCATACTCCTGGCGCAAAAGCTGTTGTCGATATTCATGGCGGCAAGCTGGCGCGGGTCTACACCAACGGCAATGGCAACCGCTGCCGGGTCACCGGTGCTGATATTGAGCTGATACCTGATGCGTCAGGCGTGGTCTATTTTGCAGCAGATAAAACACTGGTTACTGGCTGTTCGTGGCTGAATCCGACGAACGGCGCAACCTATACTGGAACCTTACGCGGTTCTGGAAATGAGATGATCGGTGATAGCGCCAAAGCGCCTAACCTCCCTGCAAATGCGTTTATTTGAGGAGTAACAAATGTCTAATGGAACACGTATTCTGCTCAACTCGGACGGTATCATCACCGACTGGAGCAAGCAGCACTTTGAGCCTGTAGCTTCTCCGCTATCGGCAATCAGTAATCCGAAGGTCGCTTACGACCTGTTGACGCCTCTCGATAACTCGCGGCACGGATTTAGCGTGCAGCAGGGCGTTCAGAAGCTGAAACCATATGGACTGCAGTTTCAAGGTACTGCAGGTAGTCAAACAGACTTTACGGAGGCTGGACTTGCGGGACTATCTTTCCTGACGGCTTTCCGTTTCAGTGCCATCGACACATTCCAGTACGTTCTGGACTGTCGAGATCTTACCGTCGGCTCCGGTCACGGCTTTGCCATCACATACAACCCCACCGGGCAGCGCCTGGAGCTGCGTGTTGCGTGGCCTGATGGCTCAATGGGTATTTACTACGCAACCGGACAAACCATCGTTGCTGACAAATGGTATGTGGCCTGTGGTGTCATTTCCCCTAACCGCAATCACAAATTAACTTTGTCTGATGGAACCGCAATTGCTGCTAGCCCAACGGGCTATCTGGCTAACGTTGCTGGCAGTCCTCTCATGCTCGGTGCAAGTGCCGCAGGATCCTCGATGCTCAAAGGCGACATTGGGTTCTTTGGTGCATGGGGTAATGAGTTCTCCGCAGGAGATATCACAAATGCCATAGCCCTGGGAACTAGTATCATGACCGGAAGAGGGGAGACGGTATGACAACAATCGCAGTTAAGATTGAGACTGTTTCAGGGGCAAAAGTAGAATTCTCACATGAAGTATTTATCTGGGATGAACTGAACCAGTTTGAGCGTGATGACATCATCAGTTTACTGGTAAACGGTAATGATGATGCGCAAGCCGTTATATCAGTAAGCACTGGCTATACGCTGAGTTGGTCCCAAAGCGAAAACGAGGCCCCTTAAAGACTTATGTCGCTGTCACAGTAACCAATAGCCACATCTTGTATTGACCTTGCCCACCAACAAAACTACTGTATATAAATACAGTGTGCGCCGGGAGACCGGTTAGAGATCAAGGGGTGAAAGTCCCCGACCATTGAAGGACCAGCAATCCACAAGGTCCCCGAGTCATGCGTTGCATACCGCGAGGTATGGGGCGAAGCGTTGACAGGGGTGTTGACAGGCCAGCCATTGAGCCACGAAATGTATATTAAATTACCGGGTGCCGACGTTGTACTGTTAACGGAAGGCAACATCATAGGGTGCGATACTGCGAGTGCCACATGGACCCGGCGGGGTCTGAGACCCTGGCATGTCAATACGATCTCTACGCGGGAACCGGGAGATCTCCCCTCTGACCATCTGCCAGTGTCGGAGATGGCCCGCACCGGGAAGACGAGGAGTCATAGCCGGTGATGTACGGAGAGGAGAAGTCGGACTCGCTCATAGTAGCGGCGAAGCAGGCGAACAACCCGAAAGGAGCGGAGTCAGTGGAGCGAAGGAGCGGGGCCAAGGGGAACGCGGAACAGCCACACATGCGCCGGACACAGAGCCGGGAAAGCATGTCACAGAGGCTGTCACGCGTGCGGGAAGCTGCGAAGCAGCGGAAGAAAGAACGGTTTACAGCATTGTTCCACCTGCTGACAGTCGAAGCACTGGAAGCCGCATTCCTCTCCCTGAGCAGGAAAGCGGCCGCCGGAGTGGATGGCATCAGGTGGATGGACTACGCCGGAAACATGAAGAACAACATAACAGATCTGCACCGGAGGCTACATCAGGGCAGCTACAGGGCGCAGCCCGGCAGGCGTCACTACATCCCAAAAGCGGATGGAAAACAACGCCCGCTCGGCATCGCCTCGCTGGAGGACAAGATCGTCCAGTATGCGCTGGTGAAAATCCTGAACGCAGTCTATGAAAACGACTTTATGGGGTTCTCATACGGGTTCAGACCCGGGCGAAGCCAGCACGATGCACTGGACGCACTGGCCACAGGGCTGGTACGCACTAACGTAAACTGGGTACTGGATGCCGACATCAGTCAGTTCTTCGACAGGGTGAGCCACGAATGGCTGATCAGGTTCACAGAGCATCGGATCGGCGACCGGAGGGTAATCAGGCTCATACGTAAGTGGCTCACAGCCGGGACGTCGGAGGAGGGTCAATGGCGAGCAACGGAGGAAGGCACCCCACAGGGTGCGGTCATCTCACCGCTGCTGGCAAACATATACCTCCACTACGTCTTCGATCTGTGGGCGCATCAGTGGCGACGTCGCTATGCCACAGGCAATGTGGTAATGGTCAGATACGCCGATGACATCGTCATCGGGTTCGACAAACGATACGATGCCCGGCGCTTCCGTATAGCCATGCAGCGCAGACTGAGGGAGTTCGGACTCACGGTTCACCCGGAGAAAACCCGTCTGATGGAGTTCGGCCGCTTCGCTGCCGAAAACCGTGCCATCAGGGGAAAAGGCAAACCAGAAACGTTCAACTTCCTCGGGTTCACGCACATCAGCGGGAAAGATCGCAACGGCAGGTTCATGCTGATACGAAAGACCCGCCGGGATCGGATGACGGCAACTCTGAAAGCCATCAAAGACGGTCTGCGAAGGCGCTGGCATTACTCAATCCCCGAACAGGGAAAATGGCTCAGGAGAGTGGTTCAGGGATACCTGAACTATCACTCGGTACCGGGCAACTTCCCCACCATGCAGAAGTTCAGGACACACGTAACAAACCTCTGGCGCCGGGCGCTCAGGCGCAGGAGCCAGAAGGATGATACGACCTGGACGAAAGCAAACAAACTGGCAGCCGCATGGCTACCAAGGGTTCGGGTTCTTCATCCATGGCCTGTGGAGCGGTTCACCGCCAGACACCCGAGGCAGGAGCCCGGTGCGTAAATCGCGCACGCCGGGATCTGTGCGGGGGGTATCCGGTAACGGGTATCCCTACCGCGACATTAATTGGAGGGCAGATCATGCTTCGACAGACAGACATCGCCGCGGCTTTCCGCGAGTCCATTTTGCGCAGTTCCAAGGGGTTCCAGTACATTCACACCCGAGACTTCGTTACCGCACTGCGCCTGCGCGGCATCCACTTCTCCGAGGTGGAGGCGAACTCCTGGATCGCGCGGGAACAAACGTATTTCGTCGATAAGACGCCTGACCATAGCGAAAACAGGCTGTGGATGATGGCAGGGATGGGGAGGGGCTCTGATGGTGCTAGTCAGGGTTGTTGGAGACTCCAATCCATAGTTTTATGACGCTTATGGTAAATAGTGCGAGGATGACAAATACAACGCTTGAGGTGATCAGAAGAGTAGTCATAGTGAGCCTTATTAATAGTGGTTATTATTCAGGCAGCTCATTTAGTGAATAGTTCAAAGTGTGTTGCACATAGGCCCACCCGGCAGCTAATGTATGCTGCTGCCTGGTGGGGGTAGTGACTCAGGCAGGAGATCACCGCGAATGATTATATAGACCGATCAACGCACAAACCAGTCGTCAGCCGTCTCCCAAGCGTCTTTTAGAGTGGTCTCTACAAATTCTTTGGCGATTTCTTTATCAGTCGCCCACAAAACGCTCAGTCCATCATTACTGGCCGTTTTCACGATCACTTCAACGTCGTCATATTGCTTGCTGATTCGACGGGTCATTTCGTCTTTCAAGGCCTCCATTGACCCCTTTGGCATTTTCGCGGCTTTCTCTTTGGCAATGCTGATTTCTACACGCATGATAATCACCTTTGTGCTGGTTGAATATACAGTATTCAGCGAGAGATGATTACTAGTCAAATGGATTGTTTAGGTTTGTGAGTACATAATTAAGTACATATTTTAGGTAATTATTAATTAATTTTATTTTAAATCAGTTAGTTATAATTTTGTTCAAGTAATCTTCGGCATAATCGCCGACCAGCATTAGGATTTTCTTGCTCATCTTTGTGTCTCGTTGTGGGCGAAAGGTGTCTTAGATATAGCCTGGCGACTTGCAGAATGCGAACCGTTCAGGATGCCGACGACGGTGTCGTGTGCGTCTTGTAACCGGGCTCATGTTTTTTTGCTAACGACAACTTTGTTCGACATCGCGCTGTGGCTCGTTATCCGCAAAAAATCGGTTTGTGGGGAGTAAGGGGAGCAGAAGAATATTGTTACCGTTTAGATTTCGCGCCAGCACTATTAAGCGTCCGCCGCGAAGGGGCAATCGGATGGAAGCCAGATATTTTCCCTCTGAGTAATTGATTGCGTTGTTACGCTAAATTTGCATAATGAGCGAATTATATTGCCCCGGTCGTCTCTATGGTTTCCTTTATTCATCCGCTTAATGTTTTAGCCCGCCTTATGGTATCCATTGCAAACATTCCTTTGGTGCATTATTTATTGAATTTATCATTGACTGTTGTTTCATATTTTAAATATTGATATTCATGGTGCTTTTATTTTCGTGGTGAAAGTGGGTGTTTATGAATAAATATAATTATTAGGTGGTTAAGTTGATCGGTAATCCATTTTTGCTTTATCATCGTCACGTTTCACATCAATATATCTTCAATAATTATTCCTTAAGGAAAGGAACTGCTATGGCTGATACGTTCCAGAATGAAGTCCCCAGGGCGCGCATTAATCTCAAATTATCTCTTCATACCGGCGGCGCGCAAAAGAAGGTCGAACTGCCGCTCAAACTGCTTACCATTGGCGATTTTAGTCATGTTAAGGAAAACCGGCCTTTATCGGAAAGAGAAAAAATCAACGTCAATAAAAATAATTTTAACAGCGTACTTTCGGAATTTAGCCCGGAAGTTAACCTCTCGGTGCCGAATACGCTGGCCGGCAATGGCGAAGAGGAGAACGTCAGACTGCGTTTTACCGACATCAAAGATTTTGAACCGGAGCAGGTTGCCCGGCAAATTCCGCAACTCCGCGCCATGCTGGCGATGCGTAATTTATTACGCGATCTCAAATCCAATCTGCTCGATAACGCCACTTTCAGAAAAGAGCTTGAGGCAATCCTGAAAGATCCGGCGCTGTCCCAGGAATTACGCGACGAAATGAGTGCGCTTGCCCCGAAATAAGTGCGGGGCAAGTCTGTTAATGGATTAACCGGGAAAATGCTAATGTCTGTTACCACAGAAAACGCCCCTGTTCAGGGGCAAACCACGCTGCAGGAAAACAGGGCGGGCGAGGGCGTTTACGCCTCGCTGTTTGAAAAAATTAATCTCACCCCGGCGTCTCGCCTCGGGGATATCAACGACTTTCTGGACGATGCCGCGCTCTCCGAGGCGCCGGCGGCGGAACGTCTCACCGCGGCGATGCAGGTGTTTATGGAACGCATCCGCCAGTCCGGCCAGCGGGTGGAAAAGCTCGACAAAACGCTGATCGATCACCATATCGCCGAGCTGGATTTCCAGATAAGCCGTCAGCTGGACGCGGTGATGCACCATCAGGAGTTTCAGCAGGTCGAATCCCTGTGGCGCGGCCTCAAACAGCTGGTGGACAACACCGACTATCGGCAGAACGTCAAAACGGAGATCCTCGACGTCGCCAAAGACGATCTGCGCCAGGACTTTGAGGACGCGCCGGAGCTTATCCAGAGCGGCATGTACTGGCACACCTATACCGCGGAGTATGACACTCCCGGCGGCGAGCCGATCGGCTCGGTGATCTCGGCCTATGAGTTCGACGCCAGCCCGCAGGATGTGGCGCTGCTGCGCAATATCTCCCGCGTCTCTGCGGCCGCCCATATGCCGTTTATCGGCGCCGTCGGCCCGGCCTTCTTCCTGAAAGAGACCATGGAAGAGGTGGCTGCCATTAAGGATATCGGCAACTACTTCGATCGTGCGGAATATATCCGCTGGAAGGCGTTTCGCGAAACTGACGATGCCCGCTACATCGGCCTGGTGATGCCGCGCGTGCTGGGTCGTCTGCCGTACGGTCCGGACACCGTGCCGGTGCGCAGCTTCAACTATGTCGAGCAGGTGAAGGGCCCGGATCACGAAAAATATCTCTGGACCAGCGCGGCGTTCTCCTTCGCATCTAATATGGTGAAGAGCTTTGTTAACAACGGCTGGTGCGTGCAAATTCGCGGTCCGCAGGCGGGCGGCGCGGTGAAAGATTTGCCTATCCATCTGTACGATCTGGGCACCGGCAACCAGGTGAAGATCCCTTCCGAGGTGATGATCCCGGAAACGCGGGAGTTTGAGTTCGCCAGCCTGGGCTTTATCCCGCTGTCGTACTACAAAAATCGCGATTACGCCTGCTTCTTCTCGGCCAACTCCGCGCAGAAACCGGCGCTGTACGATACCGCCGACGCCACCGCCAACAGCCGTATCAACGCGCGTCTGCCTTACATCTTCCTGCTGTCGCGCATCGCGCACTACCTGAAGATGATCCAGCGCGAAAATATCGGCACCACCAAGGACCGGCGTCTGCTGGAGCTGGAGCTGAACACCTGGGTGCGGAGCCTGGTGACCGAAATGACCGACCCCGGCGACGAGCTGCAGGCCTCCCATCCGCTGCGCGATGCCAGCGTGGTGGTGGAAGATATCGAGGATAACCCGGGCTTCTTCCGCGTGAAGCTGTACGCGGTGCCGCACTTCCAGGTCGAGGGGATGGACGTCAATCTGTCGCTGGTTAGCCAGATGCCAAAGGCGAAGGCGTAGGTTCGGACGATGATGAAAACGGAACGTCCGTTGTGGGGCCGGGGCATTATGGTGTCGCCTCAGCATTTTCAACAGCAGGCTGCGTATGCAGCCTGGACTGCGGAAGTGATTGCCCGGATGGGTCTTAACCACCCCTGGGGAGTGGTTGAGGCGACCTTCGAACCAGAGATGCTCAAACTGGGCCGCCTGCAGGCTCACAGGCTGCAGGTCCGGTTCCAGGATGGCACGATGATTGATACGGACAATGCCGATGCGCTGCCGTCCGCGCTGTCGCTGGACGGCGCGCCCGGCGAGGCGGTGATCGTGCTGGCGCTGCCCCTGATGCAGGCGAATGGCGGCAACTGTCTGAAGCCGGAGGAGGTTGCCGAAAGGCCGGTGCGCTTCCGGCAGCGCTGGCGCGATGTCCGTAACCAGTTTGGGGATGATACCCGGCAGATTGCCGTCATACAGCCGGAGCTGACCCTCCGCTTCGCCCACCAGGACAACAGCGATTACCTGACCTGTCCGCTTGTTCGCCTGCAGCGGGACTCGCAGGGGGCCTGGCTTATCGACGAGACGTTTCTCTCGCCGCTGCTGCAGATCCAGGGCAGCCGCTGGCTGGCGACGCAGCTTGAACAGCTGCTCGTCCAGCTCCGGGCTCGTCTGACGCGCCTGATGGCCATGCGTCGCGAAAGCAATGAACGGATGGCTGATTTTGCCGTAGCCGATGTCTCTCTGTTCTGGTTGCTGAATGCGCTGAACAGCGCCGAACCGGTGCTGGGGTACTTTCTGCGTTACCGGCAAAGCCCGCCGGAACGCCTCTACCCGGAGCTGGCGCGCCTGGCTGGTAGCCTGCTGACCTTTTCGCTCACCCATCAGGCGAATGCCGTCCCGATCTATCAGCATGACCAGCTGAACGCGGTTTTTCCGCCGCTGTTTGATTTACTGAGCGACCTGCTGGAGGCGAGCCTGCCATCGCGGGTGGTGGCGATTGCCCTGGAGCATGATGTCCGGCTGCACTTCTGGCAGGCGCGTCTGCACGATGCCCGGCTGCGGGAAGGGGCTGATTACTACCTGTCGGTTCGTTCGTCGGTACCGGTCGCCCAACTGCAGGAGCAGTTTCCGCGCCAGTGCAAAGTGGGCAGTCCGGATCATGTCAAAGCCATCGTCAACTCCTCGCGGACAGGGGTGCCCCTCACGCCATTGCGTCATGTGCCGGCGGCGATCCCGCTGCGTCTGGAAAATCAGTATTTCAGCCTCGATGTGTCCCACCCTCTGGCAACGGAAATGCTGCAGAGCGGCACCTGTATGTTTTACGTCCCGGGGATGCTCGGTGAGCCTGAACTTGAACTTTTTGCGGTACTACGAACGTGAATGAGCCTAAACGCGGCAACGCCGCGTCCATTGATATTGATGCGCTGCTGCAGAACACCTGGCTGCAGGTTATCAGCCTGCGCCACGGCCCGCAGTTCCGCGATGAGGAAGGGTACACGCTATGGCAGCGCTGTATTGCTGATGTCGAGCGCGTGCAACATGAGCTGAAGGCGAGCGGGCTTGATGACGTCAGCTGTCAGCATATTCTCACCGCCCAGTGCGCGCTGCTCGATGAAGCAGTGAAAGGTCGCGGCGTGGAGGATGAGGCCTGCCTGCAGTGGTATGACATTCCGCTGCAGGGGCACTTCCTCGGCACCATGGACGCCGGCGACACCCTGTGCGAGCGGATGCGTGATGTGTTGCGTGAACCGGCGCCCAACCTGGCCGTGGTCACCTGTTTTCAGCGGGTGATGCTGCTGGGTTTTATTGGCAGCTTTCGCTCCCTCCACGACCCCGAGCGCCTGAAGCTGGTCAACGCGCTCGGTGAGCGTGTTCCTCCTTTTCAGTGCCCGGCTACCGCTCCCGTACTGGTAGAGAGTCGCGCCGGTCTGGGGATAAGCGGCTGGCTGGCCCCATGGCCGGTACGTATTGGCCTGAGCGTGGTGGTGGTACTCGCCCTGTGGTGGGGACTCAACCACTGGCTCGATCACCTGCTGCTGACCTTGTTACCGGGGGAGGTGAAATGAGCCCCCCGCAGCAGCGTGGGCTGGCGCTGTGGGCCAGTCTGCTGAGTGCGCTGGTGTGCCTGCTATTTTTGCCGGTTCCCCGCTGGGGGGCGTGGCTCATTCTGCTGGTCACGCTGGCCCTGATCATCGGGATCTGGCGCATCGCCAGTCGTCGTACCGGACGTAACGTCGCATCAACCCTGGCCCCTCTCCCGGAGGGCGCTTATCGCCAACCGGTGGTCCTCGTTTGCGGCGACCTGCCGTGTGTCTGGCCGCAAGCGTCACCGGTGCGAGTGGTCAAACAGGGCTGCTGGATCCGCGTGGAAAAGACGGAGGAGCTGCAGCAGGTCGCGCGCCAGGTATTGAGCCAGCGGCCGGAATGGGGGCCTCAGCTGTCGGTGCTGCTCTGCGTCTGCCCGCAGCGGCATGCGCAAAGCGATGCGCTGACCAGCGCTCTGCTGGCCCTGCGCTGGCAACTCAGCCAGCTGCGCCAGCAGACGGGGTATGCCGTACCGCTGGTGCTGCAGGGGCAGGTGGGCAGCGCGATGAGTCGCGACCTGTTGTGGCAGGCGGCGATACCGGGTGAAGCGGTGAAAGTCTGGCAGCCCTCCTGCGCCCCCTGTTCCGTACCGGCCTGGGTAAGCGCCGGTGGGGCGGCCGCGCTGGAGCAGCAGGTGCTGATGAACAGCCTGATGGGCTGGTTTGAACAGCACGTCCATGCCGTGTTGACGGAAGAGAATACCGACCTGCCACCTCTGACCCCTGCGGCCGTGCTGTGGGGCCTCGGGCCCTCGCTGCCTGGAAGGCTGGCATCGTCGGCCTGGACGACGTGGTTATCCCGACATAGCGGCCTGTCGCGGGTAGCTGGCTGGCAGCCAGATGAGAGCGACACCGGGGACGCTTCAGCTTTGCCGGAATTAATCCTGCCGCAGTTACCGGTGGGACGGGGACTCACGCCACGAGGCAGGGCCTGGCGAGCGGCGCTCGCGATTTTCACCCTCGCGGCTGTCGCCGCGCTGCTCAGCAGTGGCTGGAACAATCGACAACTGCTGCAGCGCGTGAGCGTCGATATTGCCCGTTATGAGCGGATTGCGATGGATGATTATCGACCAAAAGCCAGCGCTGTCAGGGTGCTGCGTGAAGATGCCGCGCTGCTTGATAGCTGGGCGCGTAACGGCGTCCCGCTGCGCCTGAGTCTGGGCTTGTATCACGGGGAGCAGATTCGCCTGCCGTTGCTGGAGGCGATTCGCGGTTACGTGCCGCCTCCGCCTCCGCCCAGGCCGGTGCAGCGCGTCGCGCCGGATGTCATCCGCCTTGACAGCATGTCGCTATTCGATACCGGGAAATGGGTACTGAAGCCTGGTTCGACAAAGCGGCTGGTCAGCTCGCTGATGGACATTAAGGCCAGGCCCGGGTGGCTGATCGTGGTGGCGGGTCACACCGACAGCGTGGGTGAGGAAAAAGCCAACCAGCTATTGTCGCTGAAACGTGCGGAATCGGTCCGCGACTGGATGCGCGATACCGGCGACGTGCCGGACAGCTGCTTTGCCGTTCAGGGCTATGGCGAAAGCCGACCAATTGCAACAAACGATACGCCGGAAGGCCGTGCGCTGAACCGTCGTGTCGAAATCAGTCTGGTGCCGCAGGTAGACGCCTGCCGGTTACCGGACCAACCCTCTGCGTCATCCCAGGATGATGGCGCTTCACTACACAATGGAGAGTAATTCCATGGCAATTCCTGTTTATCTTTGGCTGAAAGACGACGGCGGCGCGGACATTAAAGGGTCTGTCGACGTTCAGGATCGTGAAGGCAGTATCGAAGTGGTGGCTCAGGAGCATAACCTGTACATCCCGACCGATAACAACACCGGCAAACTGACCGGCACGCGTATTCATACGCCGTTCCTGTTCACCAAGGAGATCGACTCCTCCAGCCCCTACCTGTACAAGGCAGTGACCACCGGCCAGACCCTGAAATCCGCTGAGTTCAAGTGGTACCGAATCAACGATGCCGGCCAGGAAGTGGAGTATTTCAATACCAAACTTGAGAACGTCAAGGTGGTGAAAGTGAATCCCCTGATGCACGACATCAAAAACCCCGCCTACGAGAAGCACAACCATCTGGAACAGATTGAGCTGCGCTACGAGAAGATCACCTGGACCTATAAAGACGGCAACATCATTCACTCCGATAGCTGGAACGAACGCGCCACCGCGTAATTGCCCGTCATATTTCGCGCCGCTGGCGCGCAGGCGACGTTCGCTCATCCCGGCCGCATCGTTATCTCTGCGGCCGGGGATTATTGCGGGCGATCGCCTGATGCGGGCAGCGTTTCTCTGCCCGCCGTTTTTTGCTGAGCGCCTGAGATACGGGTTCTCAGCAAAGAAAAACACAATCTGTCTGCCTGACCTTGTGCGCTAGGGGTTCCTGTTCAGGAACAGCGACGGGCGGTAGCGTGTCCGGAAACAATAAGAGAGGATCTCATGGAAAATCCAGCCAGCCTGTTACGCCGTCTTAATCCCTGCTGTGCCCGCGCAATGGAGGGGGCGGCCTCCCTGTGCCAGACCCGGGCGCATGCCGAGATCCTGCCCGAGCACTGGCTGCTCAAGCTGCTGGAACAGGGGGAAGGCGATCTGACGGTGCTGGCGCGGCGCTATGAATGGGATATGGATGCGCTGTGGCAGGATCTGCTGAGCTGGCTGGATAAACAGCCGCGCTCGGTACGTCATCGTCCCCAGCTCTCTGACCATACCCTGAGGCTGATGCAGGAGGCCTGGCTGATTGCCTCTCTCAGCGGCGAAGCGCAGATCCGCAGTGTTCACCTGCTGATGGCGCTGGTTGAAAAACAGAATCTGATCCAGTGCGATGGCCTGTGGCCGCTGTTAACGCTGGGCCAGCGTCAGCTGGAACGCCTGCGCTCCTTGCTGGATGCCCAGTCCGACGAACGTCCGCCAGCGCAGCAGGAAGCGGCGCTGGCGCAGCCCCATGGCGGGGACGTGGAATTTGTGGGGCGTCCTGCGGGCAGCGAACTGAATGCGGATGGGCTCAACCCGGCGCTGCAGAACGCGCTGGACAAATTCACTCTCGACGTCACCGCCAAAGCCAGAGACGGCCAGATTGACCCGGTGTTCGGACGCGACATGGAAATCCGCCAGATGGTGGATATTCTCTCCCGTCGGCGAAAAAACAACCCGATCCTCGTCGGTGAGCCGGGCGTGGGCAAGACCGCTCTGGTGGAAGGCCTGGCGCTGCGCATTGCCGAAGGCAACGTCCCCGACGCGCTGAAGCCAGTGTCGGTGCGCACCCTTGACCTCGGTCTGCTGCAGGCCGGCGCCGGGGTCAAAGGCGAGTTCGAGCAGCGGCTGAAAAATATCATTGAGGCGGTACAGCAGTCGCCTTCGCCGGTGCTGCTGTTTATCGACGAGGCGCACACGATCATCGGCGCGGGTAATCAGGCGGGCGGCGCGGATGCCGCCAACCTGCTGAAGCCGGCGCTGGCCCGGGGCGAACTGCGGACCATCGCCGCCACCACCTGGAGTGAATACAAGCAGTACTTCGAGCGCGACGCCGCGCTGGAGCGCCGCTTTCAGATGGTCAAGGTGGATGAGCCGGACGACGACACCGCCTGCCTGATGCTGCGCGGCCTGAAGTCCCGCTATGCCGACCACCACGGCGTGCATATCACCGATGATGCGGTGCGCGCCGCCGTGACGCTGTCACGACGCTATCTCACCGGTCGCCAGCTGCCGGACAAGGCAGTGGATTTACTCGACACCGCTTCCGCCCGCCTGCGTATGAGTTTGGATACCGTGCCTCAGCCGCTGACCCGCATGAAGGCGCAGCTCACCGCGCTGGCGATGGAGAAGCAGGCGCTGCTGGAAGATATTGCGCTGGGCAACAGCGCCCGCGGCGATCGGCTGGCGGCCATTGAGCAGGAGGAGATCCGCCTTATTCTGGCGCTGGATACCCTTGAAACTCAGTATGGTCAGGAGCTGCAGCTGACGGAAGCGCTGCTCGCCTGCCGCCGCGATATCTCCCGCCAGGCGGAAATTAGCGATCTACAAACCGCGCTTATCGCCGTCCAGCAGGGCAATCCGCTGCTCGGGCTGGACGTCGACGTCCGCACCGTGGCGACGGTGATTGCCGACTGGACCGGCGTGCCGCTCTCCTCGCTAATGAAAGATGAGCAGACGGAGCTTCTGAGTCTGGAAGAGAGTCTCGGCAAACGGGTGGTTGGCCAGGAGGCGGCCCTGAGCGCTATTGCCCGGCGCCTGCGCGCCGCGAAAACCGGCCTGACGCCGGAGAACGGTCCGCAAGGGGTGTTCCTGCTGGTCGGGCCGAGCGGCACCGGCAAAACGGAAACGGCGCTCGCCCTGGCCGATGCGCTGTTCGGCGGCGAGAAAGCGCTGATCACCATCAATCTCTCCGAGTACCAGGAGCCGCACACCGTCAGCCAGCTGAAGGGTTCTCCGCCGGGCTACGTCGGCTACGGCCAGGGCGGGATCCTGACCGAGGCGGTGCGCAAACGCCCCTACAGCGTGGTGCTGCTCGATGAGGTGGAAAAGGCCCATCGCGATGTGATGAACCTGTTCTACCAGGTCTTCGACCGGGGGGTAATGCGCGACGGCGAGGGGCGTGAAATCGACTTTCGCAACACCGTGATCCTGATGACCGCCAACCTCGGTAGCGACCTCCTGATGCAGCTGCTGGATGAACAGCCGCAGGCCAGCGAATCAGACCTGCACGAGCTGCTGCGCCCGGTGCTGCGCGGCCACTTCCAGCCGGCGCTGCTGGCCCGCTTCCAGACGGTGATTTACCGTCCGCTGCCGGCGGGAGCGCTGCGCGCCATTGTCGGCATGAAGCTCGGGCAGGTAAGTCAGCGTCTGGCTTGCCATTACGGAATCACCACCACCCTCAGCGAGAGCCTGTTCGCCGCGCTAACCGAGGCCTGCCTGCTGCCGGATACCGGCGCCCGCAACGTCGACAGTCTGCTGAATCAGCAGATCCTGCCGGCGCTGAGTCAGCAGCTATTGAGCCATATGGCGGCGGGGCAGAAACCGCGCCAGGTGACGCTGGGGTATCACGAAGAGGAAGGCGTCGTGATGGCGTTTGACGAGGGGACAATATCCGATGAGTAGCGTGAAATCGTTGTTGTTCAGCCATAACCACCACCTGCTTTCGGTGCAGGGATGTGAAGCCGGGCTTGATGTGCTGGCCTTCGAGGGCGATGAAGCCCTGAGCCAGCCGTTCCGCTACCGTATTGAATTCACCAGCGCAGACCATGCCATCAGCAAAGAGATGATGCTGATGAAGGCAGCCTCCCTGACGCTGCAGGCGCCGGTGGCTCAGGGCTTCGGCATCAATGTTCAGCAACCCGTGCGGGTGATCCAGGGCGTGGTGACGGGGTTTGAAAGGCTCGGTACCTCCAGGGATGAAACGCACTACGCGCTGACGCTTCAGCCGCGCCTGGCGCTGCTCAACCGCTCGCACCAGAACGCCATTTACCAGGACCAGTCCGTTCCGCAGATTGTGGAAAAAATCCTCCGCGAGCGCCACGGCCTGCGCGGTCAGGATTTTCTGTTCTCGCTGACAAAAACGTATCCGCGACGCGAGCAGGTGATGCAGTACGGCGAGGATGACCTGCGCTTTATCACCCGGCTGCTGGGAGAGGTGGGGATCTGGTTTCGCTTTACCGCCGACACGCGGCTGCACATCGACGTCGCTGAGTTCTGCGACAGTCAGCAGGGCTATGAGAAGGGGCTGACGTTGCCTTCGGTCCCGCCGTCAGGGCAGCAGTCGGCCGGGGTGGACGCGGTGTGGGAGATGGCATGCCGCCACCGCGTCGTGGAGCAGCAGGTCAGTACCCGCGACTACAACTACCGCGAGGCGACGGCGGACATGAACGCGCAGGTGGATGTCACCCGCGGGGAGACCACCACCTTTGGTGAGGCTTACCACTGGGGAGATAACTACCTGACCGCCGGGAATGTCCATGACCGCCATCCGGCGCCGGAGTCCGGGGCGTTTTACGCCCGTCTTCGTCATGAGCGTTATCTGAACGGCCAGACCCGGATGCAGGCCACCACCAGCTGCCCGACGCTCTGCCCGGGACAGGTGCTGAAGGTCACCGGCGGAGAGGAGGTGGCCAGGGAGTTTGCTGATGGCGTGCTCATCACGGCGATGCACAGCCACGCCCGGCGCGATGCCGACTTTGCGGTGGAGTTTGCCGGCATACCGGACAGCCCGGACGTCGGCTACCGGCCTGAGCCCGGCGCGCGTCCGGTGATGGCCGGGACGCTGCCGGCCCGCGTGACCAGCACCCGGGAAAACGACACCTACGGGCATATCGACAAACACGGACGCTACCGGGTGAATATGTTGTTTGATCGGGCGCGCTGGGAAACCGGGTTCGAGAGCCTGTGGGTCCGTCAGTCGCGGCCGTATGCCGGAGACACCTACGGCCTGCACCTGCCGCTGCTGGCCGGGACGGAGGTGGCGATTGGCTTTGAGGATGGTAACCCTGACCGGCCGTATATCGCGGGCGTGCTGCACGACTCGGCGCACGGCGACCACGTCACCATCCGCAATGACAAACGTAACGTCCTGCGCACCCCGGCCAACAACAAAATCCGCCTCGACGATGAGCGCGGGAAAGAACATATCAAGGTCAGCACGGAGTACGGCGGTAAAAGCCAGCTGAACCTGGGGCACCTGGTGGACAGTGACAGGCAGCCGCGCGGCGAAGGCTTTGAGCTGAGAACCGACAGCTGGGGAGCTATCCGGGCACAGAAAGGGATATTTATCAGCGCGGACGGACAGGTGCAGGCTCAGGGGCAGGTGCTGGCGATGGAGCCGGCGGTCAGTTTGCTGAAAGGTGCGGTGAATCAGGTCACGGAATGGGGAAGCATTACGCAAACCCATCATAATGTTATCCCAGACACCGGCCCATTAAGCGCACTGACCACAGGCGCCAGCGATCTTAAACAGCCGACATTGCTGATGTCGGCCCCGCAGGGGATTGCCGCAGTCACGCCGGAAACAACCCTCCTGCACAGCGGTAAGGGGCTGTATCTGCAGAGCCTGGGAGAGGTCAACATCACCACGGCACAGCGCTGTTCTCTGAATGCCAGCCAGGCTATTTCACTGCTGGCGCAACAGGAGGGGATGAGGCTGGTCTCCGCCAAAGGTCCGCTGCAAGTAGAGTCGCACGGCGATATTCTATCGCTGACCGCGCTAAAAGATATCACCGTCCAGTCAACCCAGGGGCATCTGCAGTTGACGGCTAAAAATGGCATCACCCTGGGTTGCGGCGGCGCATATATCCGTCTTACCCCGCAGGGAGAGATACAGATCCACGGACCGGGGGTGATTAGCCTTAAGGGGCAGCATGATTTGCAGGGGCCGGTCAGCGAGGAGTTTCCCTTGCCTGAGCTACCGGCATCGGTGTGTAAAGAGTGCCTTAAAAAAGCCCAGGCGCTGGCGCAGGGCTTCGTGCCGCGGGAGGCATAGATGACCAGACAATGGATTGAGGAGGTCGCCGGAACCTGTCGGGCTTTCGGAACGGATTATCTGCATGTCATTATCGATCAGGCGGGGGTGGGTTTTTCCGTTATTCCGGCGCTGAATTCGCTGTCAGTTGAGTGGCAGTCGCTTTTTCATGGACTTCCGGAAGCATTTATTGTCGATGATGCTCCGCTGGTGGCGCGCTTTACGCTTGATGATCTTGAGCAAATGCGCTGGTTACAGGATATCAGCCAGCAACTTGCCATCCAGGCGCCGCTGCTCCTGTTCTGCACATATTGGCCCTTTTCGGCGCTAGCGAACTGGCTCACGCAGTGTATGGATATTCTGCAGGAAGGGCGCAGCGGAATTTTACGCTTTTACGATACCCGGGTATTTCCGCTGTTGTTTACGCACATTCTCAGTGACGAGCAGCAAGAGCCATTGATGCGTCCGGCCCTGTTTTGGGCGTGGCAGGATCTTGACGGCCAGGCGAAAGGCATCAAGGGCAGTGGTCTCCTGCCGGAACGCGATGAAAAGGCGCCAAAAATAGAACTCAGCGATCGCCAGCTTGAGCATCTGATGTGTATCAGCGATGTCATCGTCATGTTGTCGCACTGTGCTCCGCCTGCGGGCATGTTTGACTCAAGACAGTCACTGTTTTCGGCCTGTTACCAGGGCATGGTGGAGGCGACACGCCAGGGTCTTCTTCTGGATGACGCTCGTGAAGACTGGGTAATGAAGAAGTGGCTTGCCGACGTAAAAACCAGTGAGAGACCTTCAGAATGAAAAGCCTGGTCTGGCTGAGTACACCCCTCTCTTCATTACCCTCAAACCGACAGGGAGAGTCCAATGAAATCTGCATTAATCAGCCCGCTGCTGGCGGGGCTGCTGCTGTTAACCGGCTGCGCACAGCCTGCCGCACAGGCCGGAGGCGGCGGTGGCGGAACAATAAAAGCCATCAACCACACAAAATGGGCAATCAACCACTTCAGTATCAACGGCCAGTCGGGCATCGATTCAATAGGCCCGTTTCAGGGGGGCGGAGGCGGCTGCTGCTTCAGCGTGCCCGCCCGCTGGACGCCGGGTATGACGGTGCGCGTTGACTGGGAAACCGGGGTGGGGGATATGGAAGGATTTCCTGGCTTTGGCAATGATGAAAAGTACCTTGCCTGGGCTAAGAAAATGAAGGCCCAGAACCGGCAGCACAGCAAAACTGTCCCGCTGCCCGACTATAACGGCCAGGATGTGTGCGGCATTACGGTACACTTTTTACCCTGCGATGACGTGAAGGTGACCACCAGCTGCTGGTCACCGAGAAATGTGAACTATCCGATAAAAGAGCCCGTCAGGATGACGGAGCCGGCCGTCTGTCCGAAGTAGCCCGCCTTCGTTTATTCAGGATGGCATCACCTTCACTTAATCACCCTCAAACCGACAGGGAGAGTCCGATGAAATCTGCATTAATCAGCCCGCTGCTGGCGGGTCTGCTGCTGTTAACCGGCTGCGCGCAGCCTGCCGCACAGGCCGGAGGCGGCGGTGGCGGAACAATAAAAGCCATCAACCACACCAAATGGGCGATCAACCACTTCAGTGTCAACGGCCAGTCGGGGATCGACATTATAGGTCCGTTTCAGGGCGGCGGTGGCGGCTGCTGCTTCAGCGTGCCCGCCCGCTGGACGCCGGGTATGACGGTGCGCGTTGACTGGGAAAGTGGTGAGGCATCGACTGAAGGTTTTCCTGGATTTGCTGATTACGAAAAATATAAAGCCTGGGAGAAAAAAATGAGCTCTCAGAATCGGCAGCACAGCAAAACCGTTCCGTTGCCCGACTATAACGGCCAGGATGTGTGCGGCATTACGGTGCACTTTTTACCCTGCGATGACGTGAAGGTGACCACCAGCTGCTGGTCACCGAGAAATGTGAACTATCCGATAAAAGAGCCCGTCAGGATGAAGGAGCCCGCCGTATGTCCGAAGTAGCACGCCTTCGTTTCCCCGGGGTGACATCACCATCCCTTCATTACCCTCAACCGACAGGGAGAGTCCGATGAAATCTGCATTAATCAGCCCGCTGCTGGCGGGTCTGCTGCTGTTAACCGGCTGCGCGCAGCCTGCCGCACAGGCCGGAGGCGGCGGTGGCGGAACAATAAAAGCCATCAACCACACAAAATGGGCGATCAACCACTTCAGTGTCAACGGCCAGTCGGGCATCGATTCAATAGGCCCGTTTCAGGGGGGCGGAGGCGGCTGCTGCTTCAGCGTGCCCGCCCGCTGGACGCCGGGTATGACGGTGCGCGTTGAATGGGAAACCGGGCAGGGTTCATCCGCGGGTTTCCCGGGGTTTGCTGATGAGGCGAAATACCTTGCCTGGAAAAAAGGGATTGATGCCCAAAAGAGGCAGCACAGCAAAACCGTTCCGCTGCCCGACTATAACGGCCAGGATGTGTGCGGCATTACGGTGCACTTTTTACCCTGCGATGACGTGAAGGTGACCACCAGCTGCTGGTCACCGAGAAATGCGAACTATCCGATAAAAGAGCCCGTCAGGATGAAGGAGCCGGCCGTCTGTCCGAAGTAGCCCGCCTTCGTTTATTCAGGATGGCATCACCATCCCTTCATTACCCTCAACCGACAGGGAGAGTCCAATGAAATCTGCATTAATCAGCCCGCTGCTGGCGGGTCTGCTGCTGTTAACCGGCTGTGCACAGCCAGCCGCACAGGCCGGAGGCGGCGGTGGCGGCACAATAAAAGCCATCAACCACACAAAATGGGCAATTAACCACTTCAGTGTCAACGGCCAGTCGGGCATCGATTCAATAGGCCCGTTCCAGGGGGGAGGTGGCGGGTGCTGCTTCAGCGTGCCCGCCCGCTGGACGCCGGGTATGACGGTGCGCGTTGAATGGGAAACCGGGCAGGGTTCATCCGCGGGTTTCCCGGGGTTTGCCGACAGGGCTAAATACAAAGCCTGGATAGCAGACATTGATGCCCAAAAACGCCAGCACAGCCAAACCGTTCCGCTGCCCGACTATAACGGCCAGGATGTGTGCGGCATTACGGTGCACTTTTTACCCTGCGATGACGTGAAAGTGACCACCAGCTGCTGGTCACCGAGAAATGCGAATTATCCGATAAAAGAGCCCGTCAGGATGAAGGAGCCCGCCGTATGTCCGAAATAACTGAAACCCATGCCGCCTGGGTCCCGCCGCCGTTTCCGCCGCAGGGACGTCTGCCGGGCCGGGCGCTGCAGGTTGGGCAGAACTGCCATCAGCAGAACAGCGACGAGCGGCGCTATCATCAGGAACTGTGCCTGGCTGCCGGACGGCGCGTGGATCCGCCGTGCTGCAAGACGCTGCATATCAGTCTGTTTTTCGATGGTACCGGCAATAACTTAAATCATGACTTTTTTATCGCGAACCCGAAACATCCGACCAATATCGCCCGGCTGTTTCGGGCGACTATTGGAACGGGTACGGCTGGCGGGGTGCCGTCTGACGGTCAGAGTGAGCTGTTTGATGATGACGCCGAGGGGGACGGGAAATATTTTAAATTCTATATGCCTGGCGTTGGCACCCCCTTCCCGGAAGTGAATGACCCGGACTATTCCACCATGGGTCTGGTGGGGGCAGTTAAGGGGGAGGATCGGATTAACTGGGCGCTGCTGCGGATAATCGATGTGCTGATGTTTAGTGCCACCAAAAAATGGCTGACCACCACAGAGAGTCGTCGTTCACTGAAAGAAATGAGCACCAGCTGGAACCGGCTGTGGTTTGGCGGCAGCCATAACCGCTATGAAGAGTTCACTCGTTTGCTGAATGATTTGGCCTCTGATTTGAAGCCCCTGATTATTCAGCCTGAGCCGGGCAAGCCGAAACTGACAGGCATCAAGCTGTATGTCTATGGTTTTTCCCGCGGCGCGGCAGCGGCGCGCACCTTTGTGCGCTGGCTGAGCGAACTGCTGCCCCCGCCGGCGGCGGAGGGTGAAAAACCGCCGCAGTGCCTGCAGACAGGCGGGATGCGGCTGCCCGTCAGCGTGGAGTTTCTCGGGCTGCTGGATACGGTGGCCTCCGTCGGGGTGGCGCATGTGGTGCCGGTTGCCGACGGGCATATGTCCTGGGCAGACGGCACGATGGAGCTGCCGGATGATGAAACCTATGGCGGGCTGATAAAAAAAATGTGTTCATCTGGTCTCCGGGCATGAGCAGCGTCTCTGCTTTCCGCTGGACTCGGTGCGGCGGGCAAACGGCAAATACCCGCCCTGTGCCACTGAGGTGGTTTACCCGGGGATGCACTCGGATATTGGTGGAGGATATCCGCCGGGGGATCAAGGGAAAGCGAATGGTAAAGATGATGCATTATTGCTGTCGCAGATTCCTTTGAACGATATATATACCGCTGCTTTTAGCGCAGGGGCTCCATTAAAAGTACCACAGGATACGCTGCCAGAGTTTTTTAAAAATGATGCCTGGAGAAAAATGCCATTAGATTTGTTAGATGCGTTTTTTGTTGATGAGGCTCTGGTCAACCGCTTCAATGCCTGGCGCGAACTCACTCTGGGCCAAACCACGCCGAAAACGTTCGATCCCGAAGCAGCCTCTCACTACGAACCACCTGCCGCCGGCGGCAGTCTGGAAACCGTCATTGCTGAGCAGATGGCCTGGATCACCGCCTGGCGCATCGACCGCTATGCCAGAGGCTCGATGCTGAAAACGCCCTTCTATCAGCGCGCCAAGAATACCGACGCGCTGCCTGCCGCGCGTAAGGCGGCAGAAGAGGTTCGTGATGAAAAACAGGCGGCGGTGCTCAGGGCTCGCCAGAACCAGATAGCAAACCAGCCCCCTGACAGGATGGATGAGCTGGTTTTGCAGCCGGGCGTGAAGGATTTTGACCCAAAGATGGATCAAACCCAGCTGTTCGACGCGGCGAAGGAGTTCGGTAAGGATTACCACGACGGTTACCGTATTCCGGATAACCTGGCGCAGCTGGTGCTGGATACCGTGCTGCAGCCGGTGATTTTCGTTCTCAATACCGATGATGAAGCGCAGGAATACCGGCGCATGAAGCGTGACGGAGAGGCCCGGGTGGTCGTCCTGTTCCCAGAGGCCGGGGAGGCCAGCAACGCGGAACAGCCTGCCGGGCTGGTGAGGGCGCTGTTTGATGACCAGATACATGACTCACGCGCCTGGTTTATGTATGCCGCGCTCGGCACGCGCGAGATGTGGACCGGTTACTTCCGCTACCGGATGATTTACTTCAGCGAGCGCTGCAGTAAACCGCTCTCGCCGCTGGTGCTCGCCGGAGACCTGGTGGGTTTTGCGACCGTGACCGCGGGTGTCGTGCTCAGTTTCCGGCAAAAGCGCCTGACCGGCAAGCTGGCCGGGCTGGCTGCGACAGGCGCCGTGCGCTCGCTGGAGGTGGCGGTGCTGGACAAGATAACCGGGGAAGCGCTGCCGGAGCTGCCCGGAGGGGCGCAGCTGCGGGCATTTACCCACGAGCCGGGAACCGTTGTCGCACAGCAAAAGGCGCGGAAAGCGGAAGAGCAGCTGGCGCGGGGGCAAGCCGCGCTGCCGGCCAGCTGGCTGTAGGACGTTCTGACGACAACGGTCTGAACGCGGATAAGGAGGATCCAATGAATAAAGTCATTCGCAAAGGCGATACCCTGCGGGAGTATGGGGGCAGGGTGCTGATGGGGCATTATCAGTGTTTTGGTCTGGGGTTCGCCTGCAAGGGCGACCCGGTCAAGTGTAACAAACACGGTATGACGACCATTGCTGAAGGCAGCGCACGAACAACGATTGATGGCCAGCCGGTTGCGCTGCACGGTCATCGCTGCGCCTGCGGCTGCACGCTGGTCAGCTCTAACCCAGACTGCGGGGTTGATCAGTGAGGCCGGTACCGGAGTATCCCCCGTACGGAGACGCGCGACCGCCTGGTACGGCCAGGTGGCTATCGGCTTCGGCCCTGCTGGTCCTGCTTAGCGGCGGGGTCAGCGCTTTACTTGCCTCGTCAGAAGGGAAAAGCGCCCTGGCCGCCACCGGGATCCTGTTGGCTCTGGTGCTGGCAGGTACCGGCTGGTTGATCCGGCTGCTGTACTACCGCATGAGCGTGCATAACGCCAGGTTCTATGACCAACTGGTGGCATACGAACAACAGCAATGGTGGGCGGAGCATCGGCAGCCGATCGGGTTACAGGAAGGTCTGTTACTGGGGCCCATGGGCAAAACGACCACTGACTGGCTGCGGGTGCTAAGCCGTCACCAGCGTCCGCCAGAGGAAGAGAACGAGGGCGGCGGCAGGGCGCTGCGAGCGCCATACCTTTCAGTTTCTGAGGCTATCGCCCGCGAAAAACGGCTGGCGGAACTACTGGTGATGGAATGGCAACGACAGCGCAGTGAAAGAACGCTTACGCCGCCGCTGCGTTGCTACTGGCAGGGAACGGAGCTCGCCTGGCAGGCGTTTCGTGCACAGATGACCCTCACTGTTGCGCAGATGACACTACCCTCACGCCCGGATGCCTGGCGTGGGGAGGCCAGCCTCGCGGAGATAGCACACGCTCTGGCGGAAGCTGACCCCCATGACACTGTGCTTATCGCCGGATGTCAGGTGGTTGTCGCCCAGCCGGGGGCCGTGCAACCCGCCGGAGAGTCTGCGGTACTGTGGCTCGCCGGACGGGACGGTCCGGTGCACCTGACCAGGGGGGAAACCTATTGCGCAGAAAAAGGGGAGGCCCTGACTGCTGTAGCCGCTCGTGTGCTGGAGCAGAACGAACTGAGCGGCCCCCCGGAAGCCTGTGCGCTGTTTTTTCAGCCGGGACTGGAAGCGCTGGCGCACAGCGGATGGGATATTAACCTGTATCGCCAGGATGCCTGTTGGGGAGACATCGGCGAGATGGAAGGCTTGACCGTTCTGTCGCTGGCGGCGATCTACGCCGCGCACTACCAACAACCGTGTGGCTGGCTAGCCCGCGATCCCTTGAATACCCTCGCAATTGGAATTGTAAAACCTGATGGACAACGTCAATAAACCTGCCGCTATCTCTGTGGCGGCTACGGTTATCGTCTGTATTGCTGCGGTCACGCTTCTGGTGCTCCTGGGCGGGCTGGCATGGTGGCTATGGGCGATGGATCGTGCCACGCAGTGGGAAACGCTGCGCCCGCTTATCGCCACGGGCTTTATTATCTGGGGGATGGCACTCAGCCTGCTGGTACTGGGGTTTATGGCCTTTCGACTGCTGATAAAAGATAAGGTTAAGCCTTCAGCAGCGCCTGTGCGGCAACCCACCAGGCCTGCCGGGGGCGAAGCCCTTTATGCCCCGCTGAAAAAGCACCTTCACGCACGTTACCGCCTGCACTGGCGGCGCAAAGTCCGCCTGCTTTTAGTCACCGGCGACGAGGCGGCAATCGAACAACTGGTGCCTGGCCTGCGTCAGCAGCGCTGGCTGGAGGGCCAGCGTACCGTTCTGATTTACGGCGGCAGTCTGCTCTCCGAGCCCGACAGTGAGCAATATGCCGCGCTGCGCAAGCTGCGCCACGGTCGTCCTCTGGATGGGATTGTGCGGGTGATGCCGTCGTCTCTCACCCTGACGCCGCAGATAAGCGAGAGCGACCTGCGCGGGCTGGAAAAAATCAGCGAACTGCTGGGCTATGCCGCCCCGGTCTGGTTATGGAAACTGTGCGACAGTGAGTGGCCGCAGGCTGACCGCGCGGAGCAGGCGGTAGGGGTTAGCTTCCCGTTGCGCGCCACTGAGGAAGATGTCGCCCGTCAGCTTGCGCAGATGTTGCCGACGCTACGGGAGCAGGGGATGCACCAGATCGCAGCAGATACCCGCCACGACTTCCTGCTGCGTCTGGGGCAGCAGCTTATCGACGGGGAGATCGCACAATGGCGCCGGCAGCTGGCGCCGTGGCTGACCGCCTCGCGGCAGCGGCTTGCGCTGCGAGGCCTGATGTTTAGCCTGCCAGAGCCTCGTACCGTAGATCCGTATCAGGAAGCTGATGCCCTGCCTGCGAGCCAGCCTCACCTCCTGACGCTTCCCGCCACCTGGCAGGGGATCGTCGATGACTGCCGCCGTTTACGCGGGCATCACGTGGGAATGGCATGGGAGCGGGGCCTGGCGTGCGGTCTGCTGGCCATCTTCGGCCTGTGGGCGGCGGGACTGCTGCTCTCCTTTGCCCTCAATTACAGTCAGATTGCTTCGGTAGCGGGAAAAGCCCGCGACCTGGTGGCCCACCCCTCCGTTTCTGACTATCAACTGACGGCCCTCCATGCCCTGCGCAATGAGGCCGGCCGTCTCGTGCACGATGGGCAGAATGGCGCTCCCTGGTATCGGCGCTTTGGTCTGGACCATCATCAGCAACTATTAGACGCCGTCCTGCCCTGGTACGGTGTGGCGAATCATCGCCTGATACGTGACCCGGCCAATGCCGCGTTGCAGCAGGCGCTCAGCGCGCTGGTCAACTCCGCCCCCAATAGCGACCAACGAGCCCAGCTGGCGAAACCGGGCTATGACCAGCTGAAAGCCTGGCTGATGATGGCTCGTCCGGATAAAGCCGATGGCGCATTTTTTGCGCAGACCATGAAAACGGTCCAGCCGACGCGAATGGGGATCTCGACCGGTCTGTGGCAAAGTCTGGCGCCGGATTTGTGGGCCTTTTATCTCTCCCTGCTGCCCGAGCGGCCAGAGTGGAAGATCATCCCGGATGCGCAACGGGTGAGTCAGAGCCGTCAGGTTCTGTTGCAGCAGCTAGGTCGCCGCAATGCCGAAAGCACCTTATATGAGAACATGCTCAAATCCGTGCGTCGTAATTTTGCCGATGTATCGCTGGAAGACATGACCAGTGGCACCGACGCGCGCCGGCTGTTTACCACCAATGAAGTGGTCCCGGGGATGTTTACCCGCCAGGCATGGGAAGGCGGCATTCAGCAGGCCATTGATAAGGCAGCCAGCTCGCGCCGGGAGGAAATCGACTGGGTGCTGAGCGATTCGCGCAAAACGATGTCGACAGACCTGTCGCCGGAGGCGCTGAAAGCGCGTCTGACCCGACGCTACTTCACCGATTTCGCCGGCAGCTGGCTGAATTTTCTCAACAGTCTGCGACTCAACCCAGCGACCACCATTGCCGATGTTACCGACCAGCTCACGCTGATAAGCGGTGTCCGCCAGTCGCCGCTGATTGCCCTGATGAATACCCTTGCCTGGCAGGGGCAGGCGGGGCAACAAAGGGAGGGGCTGTCGGACAGCCTTATTAAATCGGCCAAAGATCTGGTGGGCGGGAAAGACAAGCCGGTCATCGACCAGTCGGCAGCCGGCCCGCAGGGGCCTCTGGATGACACGTTCGGACCACTGCTCCAGCTGATGGGGAAAAACACGGGCAGCAACGTCATGTCGGCCGATAGCACCCTGAGCCTGCAAACCTATCTGACCCGTATCACCCGCGTGCGCCTGCGCCTGCAGCAGGTTGCGAATGCCTCCGATCCGCAGGAGATGATGCAGACCCTGGCGCAGACCGTCTTCCTGGGGAAAAGCGTCGACCTGACCGACACGCAACAGTACGGTAGCCTGATTTCGGCAAGCCTTGGCGAAGAGTGGAGTGGCTTCGGTAATACTCTGTTTGTGCAGCCGCTGACTCAGGCCTGGGAAACCGTGCTTCTGCCGTCGGCGGCCAGTCTGAATGATAAATGGCGCCGTTCGGTGGTCGCCAACTGGCACACCGCCTTTGACGGACGCTTTCCGTTTGCCGCCAGCAAAAGCGATGCCTCCCTGCCGATGCTGGCTGAGTTTGTGCGCAAAGACAGCGGGCGAATCGAACGTTTTCTCACGACGGAGCTGAACGGTGTCCTGCATAAAGAAGGCAGTCAATGGGTGCCGGATAAGGTCAACAGTCACGGCCTGGTCTTTAATCCGGCCTTTCTGCGCGCGATCAACCAGCTAAGCCAGCTGTCCGACATTCTTTTCACCGACGGCAGCCAGGGGATCAGCTTTGAGTTACAGGCCAGGCCTGCCCCGGAGGTTGTCGAGACACAGCTGACGATAGACGGCCAAAAGTTGCGTTATTTCAATCAGATGGCCGACTGGCAGACTTTCCGCTGGCCGGGGGAGACGTATAAACCCGGCACTCTGCTGACCTGGACCACCGTCAATGCGGGCACGCGTCTGTTCGGTGACTACAGCGGTACCTGGGGCTTTATTCGCTGGCTGGAGCAGGGTAAACGCCATCCGCTGGATCGCAGCCAGTGGATGATGAGCTTCTCCGCCCCGGATGGCCGCACCCTGCAGTGGGTATTGCGCTCCCAGCTTGGGAGCGGCCCGCTGGCGCTTCTGGCGCTCCGCGGATTGACCCTGCCGGATCAGATTTTCACTGTCGATGCGGCTGAGAGCGCACAGGCCCTGACGACGGGGGTAGGGAATAGTGACATGGATGAGATGGAATAATGAGCATTTTACAAAATTTGGTTGCCGCCAGTCAGTTGGATGAAAGCGCACTGCGCCAGCAGGCCCGGTCACGCCAGGCGCAGTGGCAGTCCTGGCTTGCGCCAGTCAGTGACGCCCAACCAACCGGGGACGATCCGGGCTATGACGATGATTTTCAGCGTATCCGCGAGGAGGTCAATAAGATCTCCGGCGTCGATACCGAACTGATTTGCCAGCTGGCAGAAAAACTGCTGACTCAGACCTGCAAGGATCTGCGCGTGATCACCTTTTACGTGTGGGCGCGTCTGCAGCGGGATGGTGAAACCGGTCTGGCGGAGGGCGTTACGCTGCTGGCGGCAATGCTTGAGCGGTTTGGGGCTATGCTCCATCCCCAGCGTGAACGTAGCTGTAAATCAGCGCTGGAATAGCTTGGCAGTCGCCGGATGTCGGACAGTCTGTCTCTTTATCCGGAAGTCGACATGACCACTATGCAGGTCATTATCGGGGCGTTATTGCTGGCGGAAGCCACTTTTTCCGGCTTGGCTGAAGCATCTCGCCCCGATCTTTCCGGGCTATATCAGATACTGGAGAACCGCCTGGTGCAAAGCGGCGGAGCCCACAGTCTGGTGCCGCAGACCAGCCGCGAAGAACACGATCTGCTACCCCAACATACGGACACCGCACCGGTAATGCATACCGTCACGTCAGGTCGTGATTTGCTCGATCAGGCTAAGGTGCTGGCGAAATATCTGCGCGAGTGTCCCGGCGGATGGCTGGCAGGTCATCATCTGATGAAGAGTGTGCGTTGGGATACGTTAACGGAGTTACCGCCGCTGGATGCCTCCGGCCGGACACGGCTATTGCCTCCCAAGCCTGAGAGTAAAGCCCATCTTAAGCGGTTGTATTTACAGAAAAGCTGGTCGGAACTGCTGGAGCATACGGACACGCTGTTGGCGCAAGGCGTCAACCATCTGTGGCTGGATGTGCAGTGGTACGCCTGGCAGGCGCTGCTGAAACTGGATGCTGACAGTGTACGGGCCGATATCCTGTGCCGAGATATGAAAGGGCTATTGGCTCGTCTGCCGGGGCTGGAAACCCTGGCGTTTAACGATGGTACGCCATTCGCCGATGAAGTTACGCTCAACTGGCTTAACGAACGTGTCCTGGATGAGATGGCCGGATGGCAAGATGAGCCGGTAATGGCGGCGACCACCGCTGATGAGGTGCTGTCGCTGGAGCCAGAAGTGCTCACCCGCGCGGACGATGAAGGTATTGAGTCGGCGCTGAACTGGTTACAGGCGCAGCCGGGCTATACCACCAGCCGCAATCGGTGGCTGATGCGCTTACTGATGGCGCGGGTCAGCGAGCAGTACGGAAAAAATGAAATGGCGCTGCATCTGCTGGCGGAACTCGACAGCCGCGCCCGGGAAATGACGCTCGAACAATGGAAGCCGGAGCTTATCTTTGAGGTCAAAGCCCGCCGACTCCGGCTGCTCAGAGGCAAGGCCGGGCGCAGTGAGGCAGAAAAAAATCGCTTGCTGCCAGAAATGGAGTCATTGCTTGCCGGGCTCATCGCTCTGGATCCTGCTCGCGCCGCGGTGCTGTGCGCATAATTCACGCATCATTCACATTGCACTCCCTGCACCTGCGGTTCTCTGCATATCTGAAAGCTATTACTCATTCTGGTGATTTATGGACGATTTAACCCTGCGTTATTACGACGCTGAAATGCGCTACCTGCTGGAAGCGGGTGAAGAGTTTGCCCGCGCTCATCCTGAGCAGGCGGCAATGCTCAATCTCGACAAAGCGGGCGCTCGCGACCCCTTTGTCGAGCGTCTGTTTGAAGGTTTTGCCTTCCTGATGGGCCGCATGCGCGAGAAACTCGATGACGATCTGCCTGAGCTGACCGAAGGCGTGGTCAGTCTGCTGTGGCCACATTATTTACGTACCATTCCCTCGATGTCGGTCGTGGAGTTCACCCCCGACTGGCCGGAAATGAAAGAGCCGATGACGATGGCCAAAGGCTTTGAAGTGCTTTCCCGGCCGATCGGTGAAAAGGGCACGCGCTGCCGGTACACCACCACCAAAGCGATCGCTCTGCAGCCGTTATCCCTGGAACGCGTCCAGCTGGCCACCGATACGGATGGCCGGTCGGTGATCACGCTGCGCTTTACCTGCAGCCAGCTGACGGACTGGCGCCGGGTCGATCTCAGTCATATCCCGCTGTACTGCAACGCCGATGCGCCGCTGGCCTGCGCCATGCACGAGGCCTTTACCCTCAATGTGGCCCGGATGTGGCTGCGCATGCCCGAAGAGGTGGACAGAAGGCCGCTGGACGGGTATTTCAGCGCGCTGGGATTTGGCGAGGATGACGGCCTCTGGCCTGAAGATGGCCGCAGTTTTCGCGGTTATCAGCTGCTGCTGGAGTATTTTACCTTCCGCGAAAAGTTCATGTTCATCGATCTGCGCGGGCTGGAGACGGTGGCTTTTCCGGCCGGACTGGCGTGGTTTGAAATCGACGTCGTGCTGGCGGAACGCTGGGAACATGACTTCCGCTTCAGCGAAAAGCAGCTGCGCCTGCACTGCGTGCCAGTGATCAACCTGTTTCCGCTGGAGTCCGATCCGCTGACCATCAATTCCCTGCAGACCGAATACCCGCTGCGCCCGATGCGCGTGCAGGACGGCCACACCGAAATTTACACCGTCGATTCCGTGATCTCCTCACACCAGCAGGTTTACGCGCCGTTCTCAAGTTTTCGCCACAAAGGCGGCATGATGCGTCATGACGCGGCGGACTATTACTATCATACCCGGGTGCGCCGTGGCCCCTCCGGGCTGTACAACACCTGGCTTATCGTCGGCGGAGAAGCCTTTGATAATCATACCGTACCGGAAGATGAAAGCCTGTCGCTGACCCTCACCGGAACCAACGGCCAGCTGCCGCGTCGCGCGCTGCAGAGCACCGTGCTCGATACGGTGATGAAAACCACTTCCGCCAGTATTGCAGTGCGTAACCTCTGCGCGCCGACGCTGCCGTGCTATCCCCCCGCCCAGGACCGTTTTCACTGGCGGGTGCTGAGCCATCTGGGCAGCAGTTTTCTTTCCCTGATGGATAACGCGGAGGTCCTGCGCGGCACCCTGGCGCTGTATGAATGGACCGACAGCGAGATGAATCGTCGGCGTCTGGAAGCCATCCTCGACGTGAAGCACCGCGCAACAGAGCGCTTTGCACAGGGCCATCTGGTGCGCGGCGTGCAGATTGAAGTCACCCTCGACAGTCACGGCTTTGCCGGACGTGGCGATATATGCCTGTTTGGCGAGATGCTTAGCCGCTTCTTCGCGCTCTACACCGACATCTACTTGTTCAACCGCCTGATTATCATTCTGCAACCAACCGGAGAACGACTGGAATGGGAAGAGAAGCACAGCCGCCGCATTCCCGGCTGACCCCGCGACTGGAGGCCGACCTGCCGCGGATCAATTTTTACCGCTTCTGCCAGCTTCTGGAAAAACGGCGTCCCGGCCAACCACTGATGGGGGGAACCAGCCATCCGGCTGACGATCCGGTGCGTTTTTACCCGCATCCGGGAATGGGATTTCCCGCCAGCGAACTGAAAGCCGTGGAATACGATGAGGCCGATGACAGCAGGCCGCCGGTCATTCGCACCACCTTTATGGGGTTGTACGGTGTCGATTCGCCGCTCCCGACGGCATATCTCGATGATATCGCCCAGCACAGGGAAGGGCATGAAGCGCTGCAGGGCTTACTGGATATCTTCAGCCACCGGATCATGACGCAGTTTTACCGCATCTGGCGGAAATACTCCTGGCCCGCCACCTTTGAGCCCGGCGGCACCGATCGTCTCTCGCAGTCGCTACTGGGCCTGGCGGGGCTAGGCATCCCCGGCACGACGCAGCATATCGCCTCGCCGGCGTCGCGCTTTCTGGCGCTAACCGGCGTGCTGCGTCAGCCGGGCAAAACCCAGCAGGGGATCCAGGCGCTGGTCACCCTGCTGGCCCCGGAGACCACCGTCAGGGTGAGCCCGTACAGCCTGCGTCCGGTGGCGATCAGCCAGCCGCTGGGGTTTTACGGCGATGACGACTTCTTCCTGGACGGCAATACGCCGCTGGGTGACGAAGCGATGGATGCCAGCAGCCAGCTCCTCGTCGCCCTTACCACCGACAATCCCGCGGAGGCGCAGGGCTGGAAGCCTGACGGCCCGCTGTTTCGGGACTTTCTCATCCTGCTGCGGGTATACCTCGGCTGGCGATTCCGGGCCAACATCACCCTGACCGCGCCGACCCGACTGCTGGCTGTCCCGCCGCTGGGGGACGAGCCGTTCTGGCTCGGTATGAACGGCGTGCTGGGCGTGGGTGATGGCGAGAGTGAGGGCGATATTCCTCAGACCTTTACCACCGAGCTGGGTACCTATACGGGCCTGCAGCCTGCCACCTTTCTACAAGGAAACCGACGTGTTACGTATAAGTTTGACTAAAACCGCCTGTCTGCTGCCCCTGCTTGCGCTTTGCCTGAGCGGATGCGGACTCACCCAGCGCGTCTCGGAGGGAACAAAGTCTGCCTTCAACGCCGTTTTTTATAAGAAAATTAATACGCTGCATCTGGACTTTACCGCGCGCGAAGCGCTCAACACCGATGCCAGAGAGAATCACTCGCTCTCTGAACCGGTGGTGGTGCGCATCTATCAGCTTAAAGATCGCCAGACCTTTGACCGGCTGGTTTACCAGCAGCTGCTGGAGGAGGGGGATATTCTGCTCGCCGCCGATCTCCTCGCCAGTCGCGATGTGGTGATCGGTCCCGGAGGGGACGCCAGTCTGAATATGCCGCTGGAAGCGGAGGCGACGTTCGTGGCGGTTGTCGGCCTGTTCCGCCATCCGGACACACAAAGAAATACCTGGAAGCAGGTGCTGGCGCGTGAGGAATTGGATCCGGACAAGCCGCGCATTTTCACCGCCGAACACAACCAGCTACGGCTCAGGCCTGAAGCGGCGAAGTAACGTAAAAAAAAACAAACATTTGCGGCGGGGCCATCGCGCCAGTTCGCCCTCAATCTTCGTAACCAGCGAACGGGCGATAACCATCTTCATCCAGCCCAACCGGTTTCATCACAGCACAGGGAGATAACGTGACAGCGAGGGAACGTTTTTTTAAGAAACTGCAGCAACAGCAAAATCCGCGGCGGACAGCGGCCCTCGACGGGTCGGCCGCCGCGGATATCGCCAGGTTTCGTCAGCAGATGGCGGAGCTGGCTCAGCAGATAAGTCAGTGGTTTGATGGAACCGGTATTGAGGTGGTGATTTCGACCCGCCATCTCCACGACCTGAGTACCCTTGGCTACAGCCTCAACAGCGGCATCTGCCGCTACGATATCCTGGCCATTCGTCTGCAAAACGGCGAGCGCAGCGTCAATATCGTGCCGCAGCAGCTGTTGGATGGCGTGGAAAAGGGGATCGTGACCCTGAGTCTTGAGGCGCCCGACGGCGCGGGATCCCGGGAGGTGTTTTATCTGAGCCTGGCCCCGGAGGAGGGCTGGATGATCCGCAAGGCGCACCAGCCCCCGGAAGCGCGGCTTATACTTACCGAAGATCGCTTTTTTATGGCGGTAGACAGCCTGGCCTGAAGATCCCTGACAGGCGATGACGTCCCCGCGGCGGCGGTGCAAAGCGCGCATCGCCGCCCTGAGGTATCAGGCGCCAAACGCTCCGTCGATGGTGTGCATGGCGCCAGTGACAAACGACGCCTCCGGACCGGCCAGCCACGCCACCATTCCCGCCACCTCTTCCGGACGGCCATGGCGCTTAATGGCCATAAAGCTGTGCATCAGCTCTTTCATCGGGCCGTTCCCCGGGTTGGCGTCGGTATCAATTGGGCCGGGCTGGACGACGTTGACCGTGATGCCGCGCGGGCCAAAATCCCGCGCCAGGCCGCGCGCCAGCCCCTGCAGGGCCGATTTGCTGAGCGCATAGGCCGCCATTCCCGGCAACGGCATGCGATCGCCATTGACTGAGCCGATGACAATAATGCGCCCGCCTTCCGGCATGCGGCGCGCCGCTTCGACGGAGGCATGGTAGGGGGCGTGAATATTGATGCGGAACAGGCGATCGATGGCATCGCTGTCCTGCTCGAGAGCGTCACCGAAAAGCGCGATCCCGGCATTGACCACTAACACGTCCAGCGGGCCGCTGTCGCGGACCAGGCTTATCACCGCATCGCGATCGGCGCTGTCCGCCTGCACCGCCGTGCTGCCGGTCTCTGCCGCCAGCCGCTCGGCCGCTTCCGGCGAACCGGAATAGCTAAACACCACCGACGCGCCATCGGCGACAAAACGCCTGACGATCGCCGCGCCAATTCCCCGACTCCCGCCTAAAACCAGCACTGATTTGTTGTGAAACGCTGTCATATCCCACACCTCATGATATTGTAGTGATGATTACAATATGCTGCGGCAAAACAGGCTGTCAAGGATTAATATAGTGACCACTACAAAACCAGGGCGCACTCCGGGACGTCCCCGCCAGTTTGATGCGGAACAGGCCATTGAAACGGCGCAACGCCTCTTCCACGCGCGAGGCTACGACGCGGTGAGCGTGGCCGATCTGACCCACGCTTTCGGCATCAACCCCCCGAGCTTTTATGCTGCTTTCGGCAACAAGCTCGGGCTGTATACCCGCGTCCTGCAGCGCTACAGCCAGACCGGGGCCATTCCCATCGATGCCCTGCTGCGAGACGACCAGCCGGTGGCGGCGTCGCTCATCGCCGTACTGCAGGAGGCGGCTCGCCGCTATGTGGCCGATCCGGCCGCCGCCGGCTGCCTGGTGCTGGAGGGGGTACATTGTCAGGATGCTGATGCCCGGGTGGCGGCAGGCGAATGGCATGCTGCGGCAAGAGCCAAAATCCAGCAGTATATCGCCCGCCATCGCCCGCAGGACGCGCTGCGGGTGACTGACTATATGGATACGCTGATGCTTGGCCTGTCGGCGAAAGCGCGGGAAGGGGATAGTCTGCCGCGTCTTCTGGAGACCGTGCGGCTGGCAGGCCTGGCGCTGGAGCGCATCCTGCCAGCCTGAGTCGTCAGATGGTTTGTCCGCCCGACACCTCGATCCGCTGGGCGGTTACCCAGCGGTTATCGTCGCGTAGCAGGCTGGCGATCATCGGCCCAATATCCTCGGGAACGCCCACCCGTCCCAGCGCCGTCATGGCGGCAAACTGCGCGTTTACCTCTGCGTCGTCCCGCACCAGCCCACCGCCAAAATCGGTGGCGATAGCGCCGGGGGCGATGGTATTGACGGTGATGCCGCGCCCGCCCAGCTCGCGGGCCATGTACACGCTCAGCATCTCCACAGCCGCTTTGGCGGCGGCGTAGGCGGAGAAGCCAGGATAGGAGACGCGGGTCAGCCCGGATGAAAAGTTAACGATCCGCCCGCCGTCTGCCAGCAGCGGCAGCAGGGTTTGTACGAGGAAAAATACCCCTTTAACGTGGACGTTAAACAGCCCGTCGAACTGCGCTTCGCGCGTTTCGGCCAGCGGGGCGAATTCGCCGTGCCCTGCGTTATTGATCAGGTGGTCGAAAGTGGCCCGCCCCCAGACGCTGGCCAGCGCGCTGCCGAGGCTGTCGGCGAAGGCCGGGAAGCTGGCGGTTTGCGCCATATCCAGCGGCAGGGCGATGGCCTTGCGGCCCAGGGCGCGGATGTCGGCGACCACCGCTTCCGCCTGTTCGAGACTGCCGCGGTAGGTGACGATGACATCCCCACCCTGGCGGGCGATATCCAGTGCGGTCTGACGGCCAAGGCCGCGGTTGGCGCCGGTAATAAGTGCAATTTTAGTCATGTTCGGTCCTCTCTGGTGTGTGGAGTCCTTACAATAGGGGAGGATCACCGGGCCGGGTTGCCCAATCCTTGTTATTTTTTGCCCATTTCTCTCCGTTCGCTCCCTTTTGCCGGGAAATAGCGCATACTCAGGCTTTAAAACTTGCCTGAAAGGATCTTATGCGCGACGCTCTGTTCGATCTCTGCCGCCGGTTTGCCGATGCTCATGTCGATAGCAGCGGGGTGGCAGTTACCCCGGTTCCCGGTATTACTCTGGTGCGGGCCCTGCATCCTGGTGACCTGCAGGCGGCTATCGCCAGGCCGCTGGTGGCCATGCTGCTCCAGGGGCGTAAGAGCGTGACCACCGGCCTGGCAAGCTTTGACTATGGTCCGGGCGAGGCGATGGTGATCGCCGCGGATGTTCCCACTACCAGCCAGATCACCGAGGCCAGTCAGCGTTTTCCCTATTACGCGCTGGTGCTGGAGCTGGACCTGGCTATCCTGCGCGAGCTGCAGGAGGCCGGGCCGTCAGGGCCGGATGAGGCGCCCCGCGTTGGTATCGAACCGATGAACGCCGATGTTACGGATGCCGCTTACCGGCTGGCAAGGCTGTTTGATCAACCGGGGGCGCTGGCGGTGCTGGGGGAAGGTCTGCGGCGGGAGCTGCATTACTGGCTGTTGCAGAGTGTCCATGGGCCGGCCATCCGGGCGCTGGGCGCCGTAGACAGCCATTCGGCGCGGATCCGCCGGGCGGTGGCGATGCTGCGCCGGGATTTTATGCAGCCAGTCAGCGTCGACGCGCTGGCCGACGCCGCCGGGATGAGCGTCTCTGTCTTTCACCGTCATTTCCGCGCCATGACCACGCTGTCGCCGCTGCAGTTTCAGAAGCAGTTACGCCTGATCCACGCCCGCCGCCTGATGCTGGCGGAAGGGATGAGTATTGCACAGGCTGCCGGGGAGGTGGGCTATATCAGCGTGTCGCAGTTCACCCGGGAATACGCTCGCCTGTATGGCGCGCCGCCGGGCCGCGATCGTCGACGGGAAAAAATGAGCGCCTGACCTGGCGCGCGGGCTGCCGGCAGCTCATCCCTGAGCCTGACGCCGGTGGTTTAGTCCGCGATTTTCGCCGTGATATGCACTTTGTTGCCCATTCGCGCTTCAGTGATGCGATAGGTAGTCACGCCCTCGCGGGCGGCATGCTGGCGGATTTTGCTCTCCGCGTGGTCCAGGGTATCGCCGGTGGCGGTGATGGTTCTGGCATTTGCCGCCAGGGGCAGCAGACAACTCAATACGATCAGTGGAATTAACTTGTTCATCGTCATTCTGTCCTGTGAGAGAAAATCAGCGCGCGGTCTGCAGCCAGCCGGCAATGTCCTGGGTCGGCAGCTGGTGGCGGGCATTCCAGGTGTCGCCCATCGGCCACCACACGCCATCCCCCCGGGCGAAGGCGGCGCGATAGCGCAGCATGGCGTCATCCGGGTTTGTCCGCAGCTGCTCCAGCAGGGCGGGCAGGGTGTGGACGGCTTTGCTGAACGTCTGCTGCGTTACGCGCTCCACGGTATCCGCCAACTGCCGGTAAGAGGTCGTTTCGCCGGCAACAAACACCACCTCGTTGACGATCCGCGGCTGATGCAGATAAATCGCCGTGGTCAGGCGGCCAATATCCGCCGGTGAGGTGACGGTCACCTGGGTATCCCAGCTGCCAAGGGCGTGAAGGGTTCGGTTGGATAAATTCACTACATCGAAGTCTGGTTCGAAGAGAAAGCTGGTAAACATCCCGGTGGAGACAATGACCCACTCCGTGGCCCGCTGCGCGCGCAGCAGGGTCCGGACATCGTACTGCTCGTCCCAGACCGGCTGACCGCTGCCTTTGCCTACCACATCGTAATTGACGCCAAACTGCCAGGGAAAATAGCGGGGTACCCCGGCCGCCAGCACCGCGCGGGTAATTTTCAGCTGTGTCCCCGGACCGGCGACAAACCCCATGCAGTTAATCACGGTGGTGAATCCGCGAAACTGATCGGCCAGCGTCTCCATGGCGCTACCGGCGATGTCGACGGCGAGGAAGGTGGCTCCGGCGTCGGCCAGCGCCTGATGGTTTGCCGACCGCAGCTGGCCGGCTTCATCCCAGGCCGCCGGCGAGACGATGACCGAGACCGTGCCCTGGCGCTCGATTACCGCAGGCACCAGCGCATCGAGAACGGCGGCGCCCAGTTGTCCCGCTCCCAGCACCAATACCTTTTCCGCATGATTAAAATTATCAGTTTTCATTTTAACTCCTTGCTCAGTTAAGCCTTGTGTTGACGGGCTACAGGCTCAGTGTAGGGGGACGGTCGACATTCGATAAGTACAGCGTTTCGGGTTAGACTGTTCGTAATATTGGGATAATGAGCGCCGGGGGGGTAACGAAATGGACAAACTGGATGCCATGCAGGTCTATGTTGCGGTCGTGGATGCCCACAGCTTCGCCCGCGCGGCGGAGGTGCTCGGGCAGCCGCGCTCCACGGTATCGCGGGTGGTGAAGGAGCTGGAAGCCTTGCTCGGGGCGCAGCTTCTCCAGCGCACCACCCGCAAGCTCAGCGTGACGGCGGAGGGTCGCCGGTATTATGAGGAGTGTAAAAGGCTGCTGGCCGAGATGGCGGCGATGGAAGCCTCCTTTCCCGGGCGCTCGGCTCAGCCCGCCGGGCGGTTCAAGGTAGGGATGCCGCAATCCCTTGCCCGCCACTGCATTCTGCCGAGGATCGGCGAGTTTTTGCAGCAGTATCCCGACCTGGAGCTGATCCTCTGCTCAAGCGACAACGTGGAAGATATTATTCAGGAGGGATTCGACTGCGTGATCCGTACCGGGCGGATCGAAGATTCCACCACCCTGGTGGCGCGTCCTCTGGCCCGCTACCGCTGGATGGTCCTCGCCTCGCCGGCCTGGCTCGCGGCCCACGGCCGGCCGCAGAGCATCGACGAACTGCACCAGCATCGGGCGGTGGGCTACCTGAATCACCGTACCGGGCGGACCATCGACTGGCTTTTCTCCCTCGATGAAGGCGACTGCGCGATCCGCATGCGGGAGACACTGGTGGTCGACGATACCGATGCCTACATTCAGGCCGGCATTCAGGGGCTGGGCCTGATCCGCGTCGCCAGCTATCTGGCGCAACCTTATTTGCAGAGCGGGGCGCTGGTCGCCTGTCTGGAGCAGGCCGCTTCTGATCTTCCCTTGTCGCTGGTCTATCCGCAAAACCGCTATCTGCCGCCGGCGGTGCGCGCGTTTTATGACTGGAGCAGGCGCGTGCTGCAACCCCCGCACAGCGAGGCCTGATGCCGGGGCATCGGCCCGGTTATTGGCCGCGCATGGCCTGTTTTAACTTCGTCACCAGCCAGTTCAGCGCCGGATCCTGCGCCCGCCGTTTGTGCCGCAAAATGCACAGCGTAAATTCCGGATACGCTACCGGCGGAGCGTCCGCGCGCAGCGCATACTGCGCCTGCCAGCGCTGCGCCAGCCCCTGCGGGACGGTGGCGAACAGCGGCAGGGTGGTCAGCAGCAGGGGAAAGGTGGAGAAATTCTGCGTGGCAAAGCGCACGCGCCGCGCGAGTCCCTGGCTGGCGAGCTGGCGGTCAATTTCACCGTGGCCGGTTTCGCGATAGGCCACCATCACGTGTTCCCAGGCGACAAAAGTCGCTCACCGACAGCGGACCGCGGCAGGGGATCTGCTGCGGCGACCACAGGGTGGTGACTCCCATGGACATCACCGGCTCGCTGACGATCTCCCCACGGCTCTGTTTGTTGACAGACACCGCGACATCAATGCGCTCCTCCTCCAGCAACTGGCGAACCTGGAAGGGGTCGGCGGCTATCGACTGCAGTGAGACTCCGGGCGCCTCCTGCATCAGCCCGGGTAACAGCGGGGGCATCAGCCAGTGCTCGCTCCAGTCGCTGAGGCCGATGCGAAAAAGCTGCTGCGCGCGCGCCGGGACAAACTCCCCGGCGCCAAACATCGCCGAATGCAGGTTTTCCATCAGCGGCTGCAGGTCGGTCATCAGCGCTTGCGCCCGCGGCGTCGGCAGCATGCCTCTGGCGCTGCGGACGAACAGCGGGTCGTCAAACATCTCGCGCAGCCGTTTCAGCGCCCCGCTGATAGCCGGCTGGCCAAGATGCAGTACCTCTGCGGTGCGGGTGACGCTCCCTTCGCGGTACAGCACCATCAAGACTGTCAACAGATTCAGATCGATACGACTAAAATCATTTTCAATGATTTTGTTCATTATGATAATCAATTTGAATGTGGGTTATCCCGGCAGCATAGTGAATATCACCCCGATAAATCAACCAGCGCAATGCGCGCGGAGGGAGTGATGCAAACTTACCAGACAGGCGATAGCCTGATTTTCAAAGTGCCGGAGCGCGAGATTTCCCTGCAGCCGGCGGCGCTCTATCCAGAGGCGTTCCCGGTAGCGGAGGCGGAGGCCGTTATTCAGCCGATTGCGCTGTCAATCCACAGCTGGGTGGTGCAGACCCCCCACGATCTGATTGTTATCGATACCGCCACCGGCAATGGTCGGGAGCGCGGCGGCAATCCGCTCTATCATCAACTTAACACGCCGTATCTGGAGAATCTCCGCGCCGCGGGGGTGAACCCGGAGGACGTGACCCTGGTGCTACTGACTCACCTGCATACCGACCATGTCGGATGGAATACCGTCTGGCAGGACGATCGCTGGGTGCCGCTGTTTCCCAACGCCCGCTATCTGTGCTCGGCAAAAGAGCTGTCGCGGGTGAAAAACAGCGAACGCTACCGGGCGCTGTGGCTTGACAGCCTGCTGCCGGTGATTGAGGCCGGCCAGCTGGAGACCGTCGATGTGGCGACCCGGCCGCGGGTCGGCGGACGGATCGACTTTATTCCCACCCCCGGCCACAGTCCGGACCATGCCGCGCTGATCCTCGCCGCCGGTGATGACTACGCCTGTTTCTCCGGCGATCTTCTGCATTCCCCGATCCAGTTTGCCCATCCGCAGTGGAATTCAGCGTTCTGCGGCGATCCCCGGCAGGCGGAAGTCTCGCGACGGGAGATGATGGCGTGGGGGGCAAGCCATCATGCTCAATGGTTCACCGGGCATTTTGCCGGGCCTTCCTGCGGCTGGCTGGAGAAGGATAAGCAAGGTGACTATCGCTGGCGAGAGGCCGGGAAACAGGCTGCAGATAAGGGGAACAGTGATGAATAATGCGCAAACCGTGTTGGTTTTTGGCGCCACCGGTCAGCAGGGCGGCTCGGTGGCGCGGGCGCTGCTGCACCGCGGCTGGCGGGTTCGGGCGCTGGTCAGGGATCCTTTCTCCGCCGGGGCCGCTGCGCTGGCGGCGCGGGGAGCCGAGCTGGTGGTGGGTACCTTTGAAGACCGGGCGGCAATGCGGTCGGCGATGGCCGGGGTCGACGGCGTCTTCAGCGTCCAGCCCAGTTCGCCGGGAGGGACGGTGACCGATGAGCAGGAGGTACGCTACGGGATAACCATCGCCGATCTCGCCGTCGAGTGCGGGGTGAAGCATCTGGTTTACAGCTCCGGCAGCGCGACGGGGGAGACGCCGACCGGCGTAGCGCATTATGACACCAAAGCGGAAATTGAACGGCATATTCGCCGCCTGCCGCTGGCGGCGACCATCGTGCGGCCCGCCACCTTTATGGAGCTGCTGGTGATGCCTGGTTTTGGCCTTGATGAAGGTCGTTTTCAATTTTTTATGTTGCCGGAGGGGAGAATGCAGGTGCTGGCGGTGGAGGATATCGGCCATCTTGTCGCGGCGGTTTTTGCCGCGCCGGCGCGGTTTGCCGGCAAGACGTTCGAGATCGCCAGCGACAGCGTGACCGGTCGTCAGCTGGAGGTGTTATTCTCCGCGGCGGCGGGACGGCCGATCCCCTATTCGCGATTTTCCGACGAGGTGCTGGCCGCCAGTCCTTTTCTGCACAAGCTGACCGGGCTGGTGGACGACGGGCGGCTGGCCGGGCACGCCGACCTCGACGCCCTGCGCCAGCTGCACCCGCAGCTGCACACCTTCGCCGGCTGGCTGGCAGGCCCCGGCCGTCCCGCCTTCGAGCGGGCGCTGACCAGCGGGGCTCGCTGGGCGTTTGATCGTTAAAGGCTGGTGTTCTGGTTACCCGCCAGGCGCGCTGTCTCGTCGGTGACCGGCCGCCGCTAGCCGGCAGTCAGGATCGCGTCGGCCAGCACCGCTAAAATCCGCTCTGCGCGCGGGGCATGGGACGGTTGCTCCCGCAGCCAGGCAAGCGCGGCGATCAGATCGAACAGCTCCTCTCCGCTGAGATCTGGCCGTGCCAGCCCGGCCTGCTGCGCGCGGGTAAGCAGCGACGTACCGGCGGCGCGCAGGGCAACGCAGGCGCTGTGCAGGGCGGACTCAGGATCGTCGATGGCGCTCATCAGCGGGGCGATGATCCCGCGATGCTGATGGGTAAACGCCACGCTCTCGGCCAGCCACTCCAGCAGCGCCGCGGCAGGATCGGCGGCGAGCAGAAGCGACTCAGCCCGGGCGGTTAGCGCCGCAAAGCGGCTGCGGAGCACGGCTTCCAGCAGGCTGTCGCGGTTGGGAAAGTGGCGATAGAGGGTTCCCATTCCGACGCCCGCCCGGCGGGCGATATCGCGCAGCGAGGCCTCAGCGCCTTGCTCCACAAAGACGTCCCGGGCCACCTCGATCAACAGGTCATAATTTTTTCTGGCATCAGCTCTCATTGGCGTTCCTTGACAATCGGAGCACTGCTCCATATATTCGGAACAGTGCTCCGTTAAATATAACGCATTTCCATATGAGGAGAAAGCGATGTCGACGCAGATGATGAAGGCCGTTCAACAGCACGCCTTTGGCGGGCCGGAAGTCCTGAGCTATGAGGATGCGCCCATGCCGGTCCTGCAGGCCGGTGAAGTACTGGTACAGGTGCACGCGGTGGGCGTGAACCCGCCGGACAGCTATCTGCGCGATGGCTATCAACAGCTGCCCCCGGAGTGGCGGCCCGAGGTCCGCTTTCCCTTGATCCTCGGGACCGATCTCTCCGGGGTGGTGGTGGCGCGGGCGGATGACGTCCGGGAGGTGGCGGTCGGCGACGAAGTGTATGCTATGGCGCGTTTTCCCGAAGGGGCGGCAGGGGGCAGCCGCGCTTACGCCGAGTACGTTAGCGTGCCGGTCAGCGACCTCGCTCGCAAACCCCTAACCCTGAGCCATCAGCAGGCTGCCGCGGTGCCGATGTCGCTCCTGACCGCCTGGCAGTTCATGATCGATCCCGGGCATGAGGTGGCGAATCCGCTGCAGCCGGGGCCGCATCGGCCGGTGCCGCTGGCGGGTAAACGCGTCCTGGTCAACGGCGCGGCAGGGGGAGTCGGTCATTTCGCCATGCAGTTGGCGAAGTGGCAGGGCGCCGAGGTGATTGCCGTCGCCGCGGGCCGCCATGAAGCCTTTTTACGTCAGCTCGGCGCGGATAGCGTTATCGACTATACAACCACCGCAGTGGAAGAGACGGTGCGTGACCTGGACCTGGTCATTGATGCGCCGGGCGGGCCGGCCAGCGGCCGTTTTTTGCGTACCCTGCGACCCGGCGGCGCGCTGTACCCGATCTTTCCGCTCGGCTTTGCCGGGGCGGAAGAGGCGCGACAGCGCGGAGTGACGGTCTCAACCACCCAGGTACGCTCCAGCGGCGCGCAGCTCGCCCGGCTTGCCGACCTGCTGGACGCCGGGGTCATCCAGGTTGCAATTGACAGCGTTTTCCCCCTTGCGCAGGTGCAGATGGCGCATGAGCGAGCAGCGCAGGGGCATCTTGAGGGCAAAATCGTGCTGTCGGTGATGGACTCGTCAGCCGGGTAATCCCCGACGGCCAGGGTTGCGTTTTTGCTTCTCCCGGCGGCGGACTAAAACAGCGCCAGCCGGGCAAGACGGTCCAGCGCGTTGCTCAGCGCCTCGTCCCCTGCGGTCAGGCTGATGCGAATAAATCCTTCCCCCCCTGCGCCAAAACCAGTGCCCGGCGCCACCAGAATATGCGCTTCCTGCAGCAGCAGACGGGCAAACTCCTGCGAACGGTAGCCGGGCGGTACGCCGAGCCAGAGGAAGAAAGTGCCTTGTGCGTCACGCGCCGGCCAGCGCAGCGCAGCCAGTCGACGCAGAACCCACTCCCGACGTTGATGATAGACCGCCGTCAGCTGCGTAATCCGTTCGGCCGGCAGGTTGAGCGCGGCGATCGCCGCATCCTGAATCGCGCCAAACACCGTACTGTAGCTATGGGTGTGCAGCTTTTTAAACGCCCGGATAATCGAGGCGTTGCCGACCGCGAAGCCGAAGCGCCAGCCGGCCATATTAAAGGTCTTGGAAAAAGTATAGGTTTCCACTCCCCATGCTTTCGCGTCGGGCTGGGAGAAGAGGCTCAGCGGCGCATCGCTGGCCGCGCTGCCGATGGCCGCATAGGCAAAATCATGGAGGATCGGCACCTGGTGACGACGAGCAAACTGCAGCGCGCTGGCGAACAGCGCCGGCGTGGCGAGGGCGCCGGTTGGATTATGCGGATAGTTAAGCACCACCAGCCCGGCCTTGTCAGCGACTTCCCGGGGAAGATCGTTAAAATCCGGCAGGAAATGGTTCTCCGCCCTGAGCGGCAGGCCATAAAACGCCGCCTGGGACTGCAGCGCCGCCGAGCGGTAAATCGGATAGCAGGGATCGGTGGAGATGAGGTATTGCCCGGGGCTGAGCAGCGCCCGCGGGATGCCGCCTATACCGATATGCGACCCCTGAAACACGGCGATTTCGCTGTGCGGATCGAGTTCCACATCATACTCCCGGCGATAGAACCGGGCGATCGCCTCGCGGACCTGTGGTTTGCCCCAGAACGACGGGTAGCCATGGTTTTCACGACGATGAATAGCGCTCTGCAGCGAGTCGATTACTTCCGGCGGGGTGGGTTGATCCGGACTGCCGCTGGAAAGATCGATCAGCGGCAGCGCTTCGGTGTTGACCTCCGCGGCCAGTTTTTCCAGCAGGCTGAACAAATTCTCTTCCAGGGCGTCCACCAGCGGCGAAGCAGTAAAATCAGGCATAACATTCCCGGTTTAAATCACGAATAATTGACCATCTTTAAGGGATTTATAGCGGCTGGCTAAATAACAATATACGCAAAAGATTCTTGTTTTTAAGATATGTCGGTATAGCAAAAGTTAATGAGGAATTAGCAAAAGGAAATTCGGCGTTCTGGCTTACAACCCACAGTCGGCTGTGATTTAATCGTTCAATATCGCCAACCCTCCAGGAAAATACCTTATGAACAAGTCAGTTGCGCGCGGGATCGCTCTCGCCCTGTTGTCGGCCACCTCTTTTTATGCCGCCGCCGACGCTCATCTTATCCGCGTCGGCTTTAACCCCGGGCCGTATAAAGAACAATTTGAGAAAGGCGTCGCGCCCTATTTATTGAGTAAAGGGTATAAAATCGAATATAAGGATTTCAGCGACGGTATTCAGGTGAATGACGCGGTAGCCCGCGGCGATATCGAAGCGAATATTATGCAGCATCCGGTATATCTGAAAGCAATTAATGAGCGGCTGGGGATCGATAACGTGGGCATTGTGCAGGTCCCCACGCCGCCGATGGGGCTGTATGGTGGGAAACTGACCACCCTGGGGACCCCGGCGGCGGGCACCGTCGTGTCGGTACCAAACCAGCCGTCAAATGAATATCGCGCGGTACTGGTGCTGGAGAGCCTTGGCTGGGTGAAAATTAAACCAGACAGCGATCCGGCCACTTTTTCGCAGCGTAACATCGTAGATAATCCTTACAAAATTGTCCTAAAAGAGATGGATAATGCCCAGCAGGTTCGCGCTCTGCCGGACGTCGACTATGGCCTGATTCAGGGCAATTTTGCCGTCTCCAGCGGTATGTCCCTGACCTCGGCATTAAAGCTGGAAGCAGCCACCAGCCATTTTATTAATGTCGTGACCGTCGCCGGTAAAAATCAGAAGGCGCAGTTTGCCAAAGATATTATCGATGGCTACCACTCGGCCGAGTTCAAAAAATATATTCTCAGCCATCCGCAGTATGATGGTTACCTGCTGCCTGACTATTTAAAATGAATAACGCGATGATAGAATTTCGCCACGTCAGTAAAAGCTTTTCCAGGAAAGGACATCCGGTTCTGGCCTTGCAGGATATTAATCTCAGCATTGAGCGAGGCGATATTTTTGGCATTATTGGCTACAGCGGGGCAGGAAAAAGCACCTTATTACGGCTGATTAATCGTCTGGAAACGCCTGGCGAGGGCGAGGTACTGTTAAACGGCGAGCCGCTACAGGCCTGCAGCGGCCAGCGCCTGCAGGCCATCAAAAAAGATATCGGCATGATCTTTCAGAATTTTAATCTGCTGAATTCGAAAACCGTTTTTCATAACATCGCCATCCCGCTTATTTTACAGGGGCGCGACAAGGCCTTTATCCAGGCGCGGGTGGCGGAACTGCTGGCGTTCGTCGATCTGAGCGACAAAATCCACAGCTACCCTAATGAGCTGTCGGGCGGACAAAAGCAGCGGGTCGGTATTGCCCGGGCGCTGGCCACCAACCCGTCGGTCCTTCTATGCGATGAAGCCACCTCGGCGCTCGACCCCCACACTACGGTGCAGATCTTACTGCTTTTGCAGGAGATTAATCGTCGGTATGGCATCACCATCGTACTGATCACCCATGAGATGTCGGTGATCCAGAAAATCTGTCACAAGGTGGCGGTGATGCAGGCGGGCCGTATCGTTGAACAGGGGGCGGTTTTTGATCTCTTTGCTCAGCCGCAGCATCCGGTCACTGCCAGTTTCGTGCAGTCGGTGGTGCACGACCGCCTGCCGCAGCGGGTGGCGTCGTTCCTGCAGCGCGATAACGGCGCCCGGGCTTTACGCCTCGAATTTGTCGGCGCGACGGCGCAGCAGCCGATTATTAACCACCTGATCCGCGAGTATGCTGTCGAGGTGAATATCCTGTTTGCCAGCATGTCTGAAGTTCAGGGCCGGATTCTGGGATTTATGATTGTGCAGCTTCTCGGCGAGCCTGACGAAACCGAACGCGCCATCACCCATCTGGTCGATGCAGGAGTGAAAATCACCCATGTTTGATCTTATTGATACCGCCATCACCGGCGATCAGTTTCTGCTGGCGCTGCATGACACGCTGATTATGGTCGCCGTCTCGCTGGGCTTTGGCGCGCTGATCGGCGTCCCGCTGGGGATTGTGCTGGTGGTTTGCCGTCCCGGCGGCATCGTGGCCAACCCGGTGGTGCATCAGGCGCTGAATCCGCTGATTAACGTGCTGCGCTCGCTGCCGTTTATCATTTTGCTGATTGTGATCCTGCCCTTTACCAGACTGCTGGTGGGCACCACTATCGGCACCGCGGGAGCCATCGTGCCGCTGATCGTCTTTGTCGCCCCCTATATTGCCCGACTAGTGGAGAGCTCGTTGCTGGAGGTGGATGAGGGGATCCTCGAGGCCGCGGACGCCATGGGCGCAACCCCCCTGCAGACTGTCTGGCACTTTATGCTGCCGGAGGCGGCGGCATCGCTGATTCTGGCCCTTACCACGGCGACCATCGGCCTGCTTGGTGCGACCGCCATGGCAGGAACGGTGGGCGGCGGCGGAATTGGCGACCTGGCGATCACCTACGGCTATCAGCGTTTCGACGCCTTTGCCACCCTCACCACCGCCCTGGTGCTGATTGTTATTGTCCAGCTTATTCAGACGCTGGGGACCCGCCTGGCTCGCCGGCTGCGTCGCGATTAATCGCTCTACCGCGCCGGGGTTGACCCGGCTAGCGTGCGCAGACCGCGGCGAAGGCGCTGGCTACCCGCGCAATATTGCCGTGGTTGAGCCCGGCCACGCAGACCCGACCGCTGGCGATCAGATAGATGCCATGCTCTTGACGCAGAACGTCTACCTGATCGGCGCTAAAGCCGGTGTAACTGAACATGCCGCGCTGGGTCAGCAGATAGGAAAAATCCCCCGCCGGCAGGGCTGCCTGCAGGGCCTTCACCAGCGCGACGCGCATGGCGCTGATGCGGGTGCGCATGGCCTCCACTTCTTCCTGCCACAGGGCATTCAGCTCGGGATCGTTGAGCACCTGCGACACCACCTGGGCGCCAAACCCCGGCGGGCTGGAGTAGTTGCGCCGCACGGTGGCTTTCAGCTGGCCCAGCACGCGCCCGGCGATATCGGCATTGTCACAGACCACTGACAGGCCGCCAACCCGCTCGCCATACAGCGAAAATATCTTGGAAAACGAGTTGCTGACCAGCGCCGTCAGCCCGGCGCTGGCGATGGCGCGAATGGCATAGGCATCCTCGTCCAGTCCGCGGCCGAAGCCCTGGTAGGCGATATCAAGGAATGGGATCAGCTCCCTGCCGATCAGCACCTCAATCACGCGATCCCACTGCTCGCGGGTGAGATCGGCCCCCGTCGGGTTATGGCAGCAAGGGTGAAGCAGCACAATGCTGCGCGGCGGCAGCTGCTGGAGGGCGGCGAGCATAGCGGGGAAATTCACCCCGCGGGTGGCGCTGTCGAACCAGGGATAGGTATGTACCTCAAAGCCGGCGCCGGCAAAGATGGCAACGTGGTTCTCCCAGGTTGGATCGCTGACCCAGACCGCGGAGTCGGGGAAGTAGCGCTTGAGGAAATCAGCGCCCACCTTTAGCGCGCCGGAGCCCCCCAGTGTCTGGATGGTGGCGATGCGTCCGGCACGCAACGCCGGATGATTGTCGCCAAACTGCAGGGTCTGGACCGCGCGGCGATAGGGCGCCAGCCCCTCCATCGGCAGATAAAGGCTGGCCTTTTGCTGCTGACTCTGCAGCCGGTCAGCGGCCTGACGGACCGCCTCCAGCTGGGGAATAATGGCCTGCTCGTTATAGTACAGCCCGATGCTGAGGTTAACTTTGTCTGCCCGGGGATCCTGTTGAAAGGCTTCCATCAGCGACAGGATAGGATCGCCCGCATAGGCGTCAACGTTCTGAAACACAGTGGTTACTCCTGAAATGACCGTCAAAGGTGAAGCCATTACACCGCGTAGCGTCCGGGACGGTGGTTCATGGCGATAATCGAATTCAAAATCACGGCGCCGAGGATAGAGACCAGCAGCATCGGCAAGCTCACTACCCACAGCGAGGCGGTGACGATGCAGGCGTCAACCACCATCTGGAATTTACCGGCGCGGATGCCGCTTTTGTCCTGCAGATAGAGGGCCAGAATATTAACGCCGCCGAGGCTCGCTTTATGGCGAAACAGCACCACAAAGCCGATGCCGACCATGATGTTGCCGAAGAGGGTGGCGTAATAGGGATTCAGGCGATCGACATGGATAAAGTAACCGTGCAGGTCAGAGAACAGGGACACCAGTCCGACCGCGCAGAAGGTTTTCAGCGTGAAGGCGGCGCCCATCCGCCGGACAGAGAGCCAGTAGAATGGCAGGTTAATGACGAAGAAGACCACGCCAAACGGCAGGTGGGTGGCATAGTGGATCAGAAAGGCCATACCTGCCGTTCCGCCGGTCAGGGCACCGGCCTGGCGAAATAAAATAATGCCAAAGGAGATCATCAGCGTGCCGAACAGCAGCGCCAGGGTATCCTCCAGCCAGGTGTGGGTCAGTTTTTCAGGGGAAAGGATATTATCCATAAATAAGCACTATCTTTTCGTTAACAAGGATAAGCTCTTGTTTGCAAAAATCGCACCAGAGGAGCGTGCCCTGGCGAGCGTTTGCGGAAAAAATACCCGTGGTTTAGCCTAACCTGTTGTTCTGACAGGAAGAGAAAATTGCACGGGGCGTGCGTTTTATGGTTTCCGAATGCGTGAATTGTGCGAACTTGCCGCTTGTCGCGCATTGTCTGGCCCCGCGTCTGCACCAGCGCAGGGCACTGTGCCCCGGTTCAGCGCAGCGGGGTCGTGCCCGGCATCAGCTGGCCGTTCTCTTTAAGGCGGTTGAGCACGACGGCGGTTTTCAGATGGGCCACCCCTTTGTTTTGCGCCAGAATATGGCTGATCAAATGGCTCAGACCGGGCAGGTCCGGGACCGTTACCCGCAGCAGATAATCGGCGTCGCCGGTGGTTTTCCAGGCGTCCAGAATGGCGTCCACTTCACTGAGCATCTGATGAAAGCTCTCCACGCATTGCGGGGTGTGATTCAGCAGACGCACCTCAATCAGGCCAAGCATCTCCTGCCCGGCTGCATCCGGCGCCAGACGCGCATGGTAGCCGAGGATAAGCTGTGCCTGTTCAAGGGCGATACGGCGGCGCGAACACTGGGAAGCGGACAGGCCGATAAGCTCGCTCAGCTCCTGATTGGTTAAACGGCCATTGGCCTGCAGCAGGGTAAGTATTTTCAGATCATAGTCGTCGATGTTGTACATAGTGGCCACTAGCGGAACGTAAAAGTGGCTACCAGCCTAACAGTTTTTTGCCTGGCGTGAAGCCTGAGCGGACGGCGGCAAACCGGATGCACCAAAACGGGTCAGGTTTATGCATCAATCCGCTCTTTTTCTCATGATCTGTGCGTTATCTGGCCAGTTTTCGCGTGTGATGCGCCAGGTCGGCGCCGACATGACCAGCTACCGGAACTGATTTGAAAAGAATATTTGAATATATTTCAATTAATTAATTTTTGTCTGACGCTGCAAGACGCTCCGCTGGCCTGAAAGTTGCTACCGGCGAACGTGACTTTTTACAGACAGGGGCAGGTCAGAGATGACAACGCAGCAAGAGCATCAGTTAAAACGCGGGTTAAAAAACCGCCACATCCAGTTGATCGCCCTCGGGGGGGCGGTCGGCACCGGACTGTTTTTAGGTATCGCGCAAACGATCCGTATGGCAGGCCCGTCGGTCCTGCTGGGGTACGCCATCGCCGGGGTTATCGCTTTCTTTATCATGCGTCAGCTTGGCGAAATGGTGGTAGAGGAGCCGGTGGCGGGGTCGTTCAGCCATTTCGCCAACCGCTACTGGGGGCCCTTCGCCGGGTTTATGTCCGGCTGGAATTACTGGGTGTTGTACGTGCTGGTAAGCATGGCGGAGCTGACGGCGGTGGGGATCTATATTCAGTACTGGTGGCCGGAGGTACCCACCTGGCTGTCGGCGGCGATCTTCTTCGTGGCGATCAACGCCATCAACCTGACGCACGTCAAAGTGTATGGCGAGCTGGAGTTTTGGTTCTCGATTGTCAAAGTGGCCGCCATCATCAGCATGATCGCCTTTGGCTGCTATCTGTTATTTAGCGGTCACGGCGGCCCGGCGGCGACGGTGGCCAACCTGTGGCAGGACGGGGGATTTTTCCCTAACGGCATCACGGGCTTGGTGATGGCCATGGCGGTGATCATGTTCTCCTTCGGCGGGCTTGAGCTGGTGGGGATCACCGCGGCGGAAGCCGACGAACCGCATAAAACCATTCCCAAAGCCACCAACCAGGTGATCTACCGTATTCTGCTGTTTTACGTGGGGTCGCTGGCGGTCCTGCTGTCACTCTACCCGTGGCGGAACGTCGTGGAAGGGGGAAGCCCCTTTGTGCTGATCTTTCACGCCATTGACAGCAATATTGTGGCCAACGCCCTCAATCTGGTGGTGCTCACCGCCGCGCTGTCGGTCTACAACAGCTGCGTCTACTGCAACAGCCGGATGCTGTTCGGCCTGGCTCAGCAGGGCAACGCCCCGCGTGCGCTGCTGCGGGTGAACCACCGCGGGATCCCATTGACCGCCCTGGCGGTATCCGCCGTCGCCACGGCGCTTTGCGTGGTGATTAACTATGTGATGCCCGGGAAAGCCTTTGCCCTGCTGATGGCCCTGGTGGTGGCCGCCCTGGTCATCAACTGGGCGATGATCTGCATCACTCATCTTAAGTTCCGCCGCGCCATGCAGCGGGCGGGGAAGGTAACGGCTTTCCAGAGTTTCGCCTATCCCCTGACAAACTGGCTGTGTCTGCTGTTTCTCGCCGCGATCCTCGGGGTGATGTATCTGACCCCCGACATCCGCATCTCCGTCTGCCTGATCCCGGTATGGCTGCTGATCCTTGCTGCAGGCTATCTGCTGCGCAGGAAAAGCGCGCCGGCGCCGGTGGCGGCGCTTGAGGAGCGTTAATCTGCGACGCCCTGCCTGGCGGCAGGGCGATATTATTGCGCTGAAAATATATAGCGCCAATATATAGGATGGTTTATATAATTACGATAAATGATAACTAACAATATCACGCTGAATATAAATTAGAATGTGAGGAGACCGCGCGCTTTTTATTGATCTTGCGTACCGCTTTGCTACTATCCAGCCGGCATTGAGACTGTATTTAATAATGCCTGGAAATGGAATAGTAAAAACCATAATGGAGTAGGGTATGAAGCATGTGCACAAGCTGGCCTGGATAGGCCTGTTCGTCAATATTATTATCTGTTTTGTCGCGCGAAATTTATTACTTGATGAAGGACAGCTGAACTTCCATAGTCGGGCGGACGGCGTATGGTCCTGGCTGGTGCTGGCCCTGTTTATTGCCGTGGTGGTTCAGGCGATCAGCATAATGCTGTCAGGCCGCTACCCTTATCTGGCCATCGTCCTGGCGTTTGTTGGCGGCATCGTGATGGTGCCCGCCAGCGTGATCTTTCTGGTGGGTAGTCTGTTCAGCTTGCAAACGCGGATTAACGCCGGATTTACGCCCTGGCGATCAACCACGGCAGTGGGCGAGGCTGATAACCAGCAGCTATTAACCTTTAATGCCTCAGGCTTTTATCCCCAAGGGGCGCTGGCGCTCATCGCCGGGATCATTATTTTAATGATTGGCATGGGTATAGGCGGAGTATTTATTGCCGCTGGTATTGTTGCGCTGTGCAATGGCTATCGTCTGCAAAATCGGGTGGTGATTGGCGTGAGCGGCGAGTCGATGATATTTACGCCGGGGCTCTATGCCGATACCTACGTTATTCCCTTGCGGGATGTTGCCGTAGTTGAACGCAGCAATAATGATGCGAAAGTTCGGCTGCTGATCCGTTCCAGCGGCAGAAGCTTCACGTTGCGTAAAAAACTGCTCGCCGGCGATAAGGTTAATGACGCCTTCGCCGCCATTCTGGCAAAACTGACTACCGTTTAACGCTGGCAGAATAGAGAAGCCGCCAGGCGGCGCGAGGCGTCCTGGCGGTGAAAGGTGGGTTAGCCTGCGCGGCTACCGCACCAGCTTGTCTCTTACGAACAGCACTGCCTGTTAATCCACGTTAGTAAAATAATCGCGCGCGGCGGTCTCGACGCGTTTCGCATCCAGCCCGGTATTCTCAGTGATCTGTTCGATAAACGATTTAAATTTTTCGCTCATCACGTTACCCCCTTCCCAGTGGGCGACGTAAAATTTGCACTGATAGCGATAAAAATGGAGAGTGGTATCTCCTAACGTGTAATACATGCGCTTCTCCTGTCCTGTAGTACGGTTGCCGCGTCCACAGCGTCAGCAACCTTTTTCTCATTACGATCGATCTGCATTCTATCCTCCTCCCAATTGGCTGAAATTTCCAGCGGTGCTTTGCGCCATGTAGCAGGATAAAGCAATGTTAATCTGCGGATAGATAGTGATTTTTTCTAATGTGGAGCAAAAGTAGCGGTTACCTGCGGGCCGCGCAGGTAACCGGAGAAGAGGGCGGATTAGCGCAGCGTGTTGCGCTCGTCGTCGGACAGGTCCAGGGTCTGCACCATACCACTTTCAGCAGAGCGCACCGCCGCTTCCAGAACGGCCATCACCGCCAGCGCTTCCACCGGCGGCACCGGATTGGCGATCTGGCCCTTCAGCGCATCGCGGATCAGCATATAGTACTGGCGCTGATCGCCCTGCGGGGTAGCCTGCGCGTGGGCCTGCAGCGAGGCATCATAGATAACCAGCGGGTCGTCATCCTGGCCCCAGCCGGCGCTGCCCGGTACCACGCCCGCCAGCAGCTGGCTCTCCTGTTGGTCGGCCCGCGCTTTGATAACGCTACCTTTATCGCCGTGCACGGTGAAGCGCGACGAGCCGCCCGCGACCAGCATGCTGCAGTGCAGGATCACTTTATGCGCCGGGTAGTTTAATACCACATGCGCCCAGTCGTTGATCTCCGCGCCGTCGCGCAGGGTGGCTATGTTACCTTGCACCGACTGCGGCAAACCAAATAGCTGCAGCGCCTGGTCGATAAGGTGCGGCCCCAGGTCGAACCACAAGCCGCTGCCCGGGACGTTCTGCTCGCGCCAGCGGACGCGGACTTCCGGGCGGAAGCGGTCGAAATGCGACTCGAAGTGTTTCACCGCGCCGAGGGTGCCTTGCTCAATCATCTGACGGATCCCGAGATAGTCGCTGTCCCAGCGGCGGTTATGGAAGACGGAGAGCAGACGCTGTTTCTCCTCCGCCAGGGCGATCAGCTCCCGGGCCTCCTGCATATCGAGGGTAAAGGGCTTATCCACCACCACATGTTTGCCGGCGTTCAGCGCCAGGCGGGCCAGCGGGGCGTGCGTGGCGTTAGGGGAGGCGATGACCACCAGGTCAACGTCCGGATGCTGGACCGCTGCTTCCGGGGAGGCGATCACCGTGACGTCCGGCAGATCGCGTTTGACCTTCTCTTCATCGCGGGAAGCGACGAACGCCAGGTTCAGCCCCGGCACCGAACGGATAAGCGGCGCGTGGAAGGTCTTACCGACGAATCCGTAGCCAATCAGGGCGATATTTATCGTATTGTTACTCATCAGGTTCTCCACGTTGTTAAGCGTCAGCAATATGTACAGAGAGGGCGGGGTCATCCCCCAGCTCAGCCCAGGGACGATCAAGAAAAAGATGGTGAATGTCGCTGAGCCCGGCCACCCGCCACGGTTCGCAGCGGTTGAGTTTGGTACGGTCCGCCACCAGCCAGTGCTCGGCGCTGGCGGCCAGCATGGCGCGTTTAACGTCGGCATCAGCTTCCTGGCTGGCGCTCAGCCCCAGCCCGGTATGGAGCGCGCAGGCGCCGAGAATGGCGATATCGGCCCGGTAGCGGGTGACCAGCGACAGGGTGGCGCTGCCGGCGAACAGCCGTTGTTTACTATCCCACTGGCCGCCAAGCAGGATCAGCTGGATATCGGCACGGTCGCTGAACAGCTGAGCGATATCCAGAGATGCCGTGATCACGGTCAACGGCCCTTTCAGCTGGGCTGCCACCGCCAACAGCGTGCTTCCGGCGTCGAGAAACAGCGTCGAGCCAGAGGGAATGCGCGCGGCGACCTGCTGACCCAGGCGCTGCTTGGTCTGGGTGAGAAGAGCGTTTCTGCCCTGGCGCGTCATGGCCGGGACGTTAAGGGCGATGGCCCCGCCGTGGCTTTTCTGCAGCACGCCCTGTTGTTCCAGGTCGCTCAGATCGCGGCGAATGGTATCGGCCGACACCTGCAGCTCTGCAACCAGCTCGCTGATGCTCAGCTGACCGGTTTCGCTAAGCCTGTCGAGAATATGTTTTTGCCTGGCGAGCTTATGCATGGCCATTGACTCCGCAAATTAACGCAATAAACAGCATAATACAGCAAGAAGTTGCAAAATAAACGGCAAAACGTCGCTCTGTATGTGTTGAATCGTGAAGAACTTGATTTCACTAAGTTTTAACGTTAAATGAGGGGAGCGCCGCGACCGGGGGCGAAAGCGCTTTTCAATGAAGCGACTAGGCCTGTATTTCCGGGTCATTAAAAGCAAGAATGCGCGCTTTCGCGTACCTTATAGAGAAGGCGCGTAATTTAGCAGATATGGATTAACGGAGGTTGAGTGGACGCGATTAAAGGCTCGGAGTTGCAGATACCGGACGCGATCTTCGCGTGGGTGCTCGACGGGCAGGGGGGCGTTAAGCCGCTCGCCGATGACGATATTATCGACAAAGACAAGCCTTGCTGGCTGCATCTCAACTATACCCATAGCGACAGCGCCGACTGGCTGGCGGCCACCCCGTTGCTGCCCAATAACGTACGCGATGCCCTGGCGGGAGAGAGCACCCGGCCGCGGGTGACGCGGATCGGTGACGGGGCGCTGATCACCCTGCGCTGTATCAATGGCAGTACCGATGAGCGGCCCGACCAGCTGGTGGCGATGCGCCTGTATATGGATGAGCGGCTGATCGTCTCCACTCGTCAGCGCAAAGTGCTGGCGCTGGACGATGTGCTGGGCGACCTGAAGGAAGGTAATGGCCCGACGGACGGCGGCAGCTGGCTGGTGGAGGTCTGCGATGCGTTGACCGATCATGCCAGCGAGTTTATCGAACAACTGCACGATCGCATTATCGACCTGGAAGACGACCTGCTCGATCAGCAGGTGCCGCCGCGCGGATTTCTCGCGCTGCTGCGTAAGCAGCTGATTGTGATGCGCCGCTATATGGCGCCGCAGCGCGACGTTTATGCCCGGCTGGCCAGCGAGCGGCTGCCGTGGATGAGTGACGATCAGCGGCGGCGAATGCAGGATATCGCCGAGCGGCTGGGGCGCGGTCTGGATGAGATCGACAGCTGTATCGCGCGGACGGCGATCATGAGCGACGAGATCGCCCAGATTATGCAGGAGTCGCTGGCGCGGCGGACCTATACCATGTCATTGATGGCGATGGTGTTTCTACCCAGCACCTTTTTAACCGGCCTGTTCGGCGTCAACCTCGGCGGGATCCCTGGCAACAGCTGGCATCTGGGGTTTAGCCTTTTCTGCTTGATGTTAGTCGTTGTCATCGGTGGTGTTGCGTGGTGGTTACATCGCAGTAAATGGCTGTAAAGAATCGCCTTTTAGCGGCTGTAGTGCCGGGAAAACCCGGCAATGTTTGAGCGAAATCAATAAACCATCTACCCATTCAGGGCAATATCTCTCTCGCAGGTGAATGCAACGTCAAGCGATGGGCGTTGCGCTCCATATTGTCTTACTTCCTTTTTTGAATTACTGCATAGCACAATTGATTCGTACGACGCCGGCTTTGTTGAGTCGGCTTTTTTTTGCGCTCTCCGGACCAGCTTCTACCCTTACTAAGACACCCGACGGTTTCTGGCCGTTGACGCCTGCGGGTTCGCCCGTATCACTCTCCGGGAGGCCTCTATGTATTACGCTTCAGAGCTGACAGCCCAGTCTATCCCTATCTCGCCCGAGCCGAACGATCCGGCTCCTTTACCCGATCCACGACCGCGTCCGCAGCCCCAGCCCGATCCGCCGCCTGACGAAGAGCCGATTAAATTGTCGCATCAGGCGCGGAGATCTGCGAGGATACGCGCCTGCAGATTGTCTGCCTTTTAATACGAGAATACATTGTGACCGCTTTTTCTACCCTGACTGTTTTACCTGCCGCCCAATTAGCCAACCTTAACGAGCTGGGTTATCTGTCGATGACCCCGGTTCAGGCCGCCGCCCTGCCGGCGATCCTCGCGGGGAAAGATGTGCGCGTGCAGGCAAAAACCGGCAGCGGAAAAACGGCCGCATTTGGGCTGGGTCTGCTGCAGCATATCGATCCGGCGCGCTTCGAGACCCAGTCGCTGGTGTTGTGCCCGACCCGCGAGCTGGCCGATCAGGTCGCCGGCGAGCTGCGCCGCCTGGCGCGCTGCCTGCCGAACATCAAGATTCTGATGCTCTGCGGCGGGCAGCCCTTTGGCGCCCAGCGAGATTCCCTGCAGCATGCCCCGCATATTATCGTCGCCACCCCGGGCCGTCTGCTCGATCATCTGCAGAAGGGAACGGTCTCCCTTGACGCGCTGCAGACCCTGGTGATGGACGAAGCGGACCGCATGCTCGATATGGGCTTCAGCGACGCCATTGATGAGGTGATCCGCTTCGCACCGGCTGACCGGCAGACGCTGCTGTTTTCTGCTACCTGGCCGGCGGCAATCGCGGCGATCAGCGGCCGGGTGCAGCGTAATCCGCAGACCATTGAGATCGACACTGTCGACGCGCTCCCGGCGATTGAACAGCAGTTCTTTGAAGTTTCCCGCCACGGTAAGATTGCCCTGCTGCAGCGCCTGCTCAGCCAGCATCAGCCCGCATCCTGCGTGGTGTTCTGCAATACCAAACGCGATTGCCAGGCGGTCTGCGATGCGCTCAACGCCGCCGGGCAGAGCGCCTTGTCGCTGCATGGTGACCTTGAGCAGCGCGATCGCGATCAGACGCTGGTGCGCTTCGCTAACGGCAGCGTCCGGGTTCTGGTGGCGACCGACGTCGCTGCCCGCGGTCTGGACATCAAATCCCTGGCGCTGGTGGTGAATTTCGAGCTGGCCTGGGATCCGGAGGTGCATGTTCACCGCATCGGCCGTACCGCCCGCGCCGGTGAACAAGGGCTGGCCATCAGCTTCTGTGCGCCGGAAGAGGCGCAGCGCGCCACTATTCTGGCCGACATGCTGCAGCTTTCCCTGAACTGGCTGCCGGCGCCGACGGGCAACACCATCGCGCCGCTGACGGCGGAGATGGCGACGCTGTGTATCGACGGCGGGAAAAAGGCGAAAATGCGCCCGGGAGATGTGCTGGGAGCCCTGACCGGGGATATGGGCTTTGATGGTGCCGATATCGGCAAAATTACCGTCCACCCGGCCCACGTCTATGTGGCGATCCGCCAGAATATGGCGCAGAAGGCGTATAAGCAGTTACAAAATGGCAAGATCAAAGGTAAATCCTGCCGCGTACGACTGCTGAAGTAAGGGCAGGAGAGTGCGTCTCAGGCGGCTGCCTGAGACGCGTGAGGGTTATTTCACTTCCACTACGTTCAGACGCAGCTCATCGAGACGGGCGTCTTCTTCTTCCGGCTGCCAGCCGGCGGGCTGCAGGGGAATATCTTCCCGGTCAAACGCCAGATCGCCACCATCCACCACCTCTGAGCCGTGGGTGATACCTTTAAAATCAAACAGATTGACGTCGCTCAGGTGCGAAGGTACCACGTTCTGCATCGCGCTGAACATGGTTTCAATGCGCCCAGGATAACGCTTATCCCAGTCGCGGAGCATATCGGCGATCACCTGGCGCTGCAGGTTTGGCTGCGAACCGCACAGGTTGCACGGAATAATCGGGAAGCCTTTGGCCTGGGAGAAGCGCTCGATGTCCTTTTCGCGGCAGTAGGCCAGCGGGCGGATGACGATGTGTTTGCCGTCGTCGCTCATCAGCTTCGGCGGCATCCCTTTCATTTTGCCGCCGTAGAACATATTCAAAAACAGCGTCTGCAGGATATCGTCGCGATGATGGCCGAGGGCGATCTTGGTCGCCCCGAGCTCGGTGGCGGTACGATAGAGGATGCCGCGACGCAGGCGAGAGCACAGCGAGCAGGTGGTTTTTCCTTCCGGGATCTTCTCTTTGACGATGCCGTAGGTGTTCTCTTCGACAATCTTGTATTCAACCCCCAGCTGCTCCAGATACGCCGGCAGAATATGCTCCGGGAACCCTGGCTGCTTCTGATCGAGGTTCACCGCCACCAGCGAGAAGGAGATGGGCGCGCTTTTCTGCAGATTGCGCAGGATCTCCAGCATGGTATAGCTGTCCTTGCCGCCTGAAAGACAAACCATAATGCGGTCGCCCTCTTCAATCATATTGAAGTCGGCAATCGCCTCACCGACGTTGCGGCGCAGACGTTTCTGCAGCTTATCGATGTTGTACTTTTCTTTTTTACTGATTTCTTGGTTTTGCAGCATGTAATAGTGGCTCAATTCATAGTGTGGCATCAGAAGAGCACGCATTCTGCCAGCCGCTGAACAACGTGGCGCTGGCGCGTAGCAATTATTGAGGTTTGACAGGCAACCGTGGCGTGTATGGTACGGATTCAGGGGCGGAATGTCAGCATCTTTCCGGCACTTTCGGCAGCGAGCAGCCAGGCGGGGGCGGCTGATGCGGAAATAAAAAGCCCGCCGGGCGGCGGGCTGCGGCGTTAGCGGACCACCAGTACCGAGCACTCGGCGTGACGAACCACCGCGGCGGCGTTGGAGCCCAGCAGATAAGTTGTGATATCCGGTCGGTGCGAAGCGATGATCACCAGGTCGGCTGGCAGCGACTTGGCCAGCGCAAGGATTTTATCTTTTGGCGATCCTTCCGCGACGTGAAAATGCATCCGGTCTTCCGGGATGGAGAACTGCTTCGCGATCTCTTTCAATTGCGTTTCAGAACCCTCACGCAGCTCGTCCATGCCGGGAAGCTCAGCGGTATAGGCCATTCCCAGTGAGGCATAATAGGGCAGAGAAGGGATCACGGTGAGGAAATGCACCTCGGCGTCGTCAATCCGCGCTTCCGATTCAACGTGACTGATAATGCGTTCAGTAAATTCTTTATCAGAGATATCGATAGGGACAAGAATCATTCTGCTCATAAAACCTCCTGTTTAAGTATCCCTTCATATTGTACGGTATTAGGGCACGTTTTGTATCATGACCGCAGTCACACTTTGACATTAACGTAGCTTGCGTTCGGGAAATTTTCCTTTGATCACCCCGTCATAATACCGGCCTTTTGACACCACCTGTAAAAAATCATGAAAAATACGCGGTGGGACCCCGGTATATTGTAATGGCGGCTGGTGATAGAAATAGATTTCCAGTGTGGCGGAGGCGTCATCGTAGGCGACGGAGATAATTCGGGAAGATTTTACCGGATGGTGGTGCATGATGGACGTCCTCGGGCAAGCACTGACTGGCCATGACTATATCATTAAACGGACGGCTATTTTAGTCCGCGAGATATAGCGTTTTGTTTTATCTGCAGCGAGGCGGGAGGGGGAAAGCCCGCCGGAACCGGCGGGCAGGCGCATCAGAACTGGTAAACCAGGCCCAGGGCGACGATGTTATCGGTAGAGATACCGTTGTCTTCGTAGAATTTGTCGTTACCATCCAGCAGGTTGATTTTGTAATCAACATAGGTGGACATATTACGGTTGAAGTAATAGGTCGCGCCAACGTCCATATATTTGACCAGATCTTTATCGGCATAGCGGCCGTTATTGTACAGATCTTTGCCTTTGGACTGCAGGTAGGAGATGGCCGGACGCAGGCCGAAGTCGAACTGATACTGCGCGGTGACTTCGAAGTTTTGCGTTTTATTGGCGATACCGCCACCGTTGGTACTGCTGGTAGAGCCGTATGGCGTCATATTGCGGGTTTCAGAGTACATGGTCGCCAGGTAAATATCGTTGGCGTCGTACTTCAGGCCGGCGGTCCAGGCGTCCGCTTTGTCGCCTTTGGCGTATCGTTCGGTGTGAGTATAGTGTTGCTGGTCGCCTGTACGGTCAGACGAGGTGTAAGCTGCCGCCGCGCTGATACCCATGCCGAAGTCGTAGGAAGTGGAGAGGCCGAAACCATCGCCATTGTCGAAGCGAACATCGCTGTCGCTGCTGCGGTTATTGGTGCCGACGTTGATATCCTGCGCGTTCTGGCCTTCGTTTTTACCCTGATACTGCAGGGCGAAGTTCAGACCCTCCACCAGACCGAAGAAATCGCTGTTGCGGTAGGTTGCGACGCCGTTGGCGCGGCCTGCCATAAAGTTATCCGCATAGGTGTAGGAGTCGCCGCCGAACTCCGGCAGCATATCGGTCCAGCCTTCAACGTCGTACAGCACGCCGTAGTTACGACCGTAGTCGAAGGAGCCGTAATCGCCCACTTTGATACCGGCGAATGCCAGACGGGTCCACGCCTGATCGCTGGAGGTCTCGGTGTTGTTGGCCTGAACGTTATATTCCCACTGGCCATAGCCGGTAAGCATATCGTTGATCTGGGTTTCGCCTTTAAAGCCAAAACGTAAATAAGTTTGATCGCCGTCTTTTTTCGAGTCGCTGGAGAAATAATGCAGACCATCTACCTTGCCATAGAGATCTAATTTATTCCCGTCTTTATTATAAATTTCCGCCGCATGCGCGGCACCGGCGGCTAATAAAGCCGGAATAACGAGGGCCAGTACTTTTCTTTTCATGAAGAAATTCCTTTAACTGTTTTTATGTTTTAACTTCCGGGTGGGAAGTGAACTCATGCTAAAGGAGCGGTCTGAGATCCGGTAAGACTCAATTGTTACGATATAAGTAAAATCTAAAATAAATAATACCAATGAAATGGTGATAATTATGCTGAATGCATTTATAGATAATATACAAAATAAAAATTATACATGCCCGGGCTAATCACGTATTATTTGCGCGTTATATGCCTTTATTGTCATGCCAATAATTTATTGTTGCCGTCTCATTCTGCGGAATGATGTTGTTTATCGGTAAAACGACAAGCCCGAACGTTGTGTTCGGGCTTTTTTTTATGGACAAAGGTGACGGGGCGGTTAACCTTCGCTTGGCGATTTCTCCGCTTTGCCAGCCAGCTGGGCGAGGAAGTCATAGCGCTTCTGCAGATCGGCGGCGGCGTCTTTCCATAGCTGCTCCGCCACTTCAGGCTGCTGGGCGTTCAGGCGGCGGAAACGTTGCTCATTAAGCAGCGTCTCGGCCAGCGCGTCTGATGGCGGACGGGAATCTAGCGCCAGGGGGATCTTGCCTTCATCTGCTCGACGCGGGTCGAAGCGGTAGAGCGGCCAGAAGCCGGTGGCGGTCAGCTGACGCATCTGGTCGTGGCTGAGCGCCAGATCGTAGCCATGCTCTTCGCAAGGGCTATAGGCGATGATCAGCGATGGCCCCGGATAGGCTTCCGCTTCCTGAATCGCTTTTACCGTCTGGTTCAGCTGCGCGCCCAGCGAAATTTGCGCCACATAAACATGACCGTACATCATCATGCTGACGCCCAGATCTTTACGCGCCTTGCGTTTGCCATGCTCGCCAAACTTAGTCACTGCTCCCAGCGGGGTGGCTTTTGACGCCTGCCCGCCGGTGTTGGAGTAACACTGAGTGTCCAGCACCAGAATATTGACGTTTTCCGTCAGGCTCAGTACATGGTCCAGGCCGCCGAAGCCGATATCGTAAGCCCAGCCGTCGCCGCCGATCAGCCAGACGGATTTCTCCACCAGTGCGTCGGCATCGGTCAGCAGCTCTTCAGCACCCGCCACGCCGGCCAGCGCCTGACGCAGGGCCGCCACCTGTTCACGGCGATCTTCCGGCGTCGCCTCGGCGTGCAGCGCCGCGTTCAGCTCTGCCGGCAGTTTATCGGCGAATTCGCTCAGCAGGCGCATCACGCGCTGGCGATGCTGGTCGACGGTCAAGCGGAAGCCGAGCCCGAATTCGGCGTTATCCTCAAACAGCGAGTTGGCCCACGCCGGGCCGCGGCCGTTGGCGTCGGTAGTGTACGGTGTCGAGGGCAGGTTGCCGCCGTAAATGGAGGAGCAGCCGGTGGCATTGGCAATCAGCATTCGGTCGCCGTACAGCTGGGTCAGCAGTTTGATATACGGCGTTTCGCCACAGCCCGAGCAGGCGCCGGAGTATTCAAACAGCGGGCTAATCAGCTGCGAGGTGCGAATATCAATGCGCTCCAGTTTGCTGCGGTCGATTTCCGGCAGGTTGAGGAAGTACTCGTAATTGACCTTCTCCTCTTCCACATGCTCCAGGCGGGACATCATATTGATGGCCTTGATCTCCGGGGTCTGGCGGTCTTTTGCCGGGCACACTTCGACGCACAGGTTGCAGCCGGTGCAGTCTTCCGGGGCGACCTGCAGAACGTATTTCTGCCCGCGCATATCGCGGGATTTCACATCCAGCGAATGCAGGCTGGCAGGGGCGTTCTCCATCTCTTCCGGGGCGACCACTTTGGCGCGGATCGCCGAGTGCGGGCAGGCGGCGACGCAGTGGTTGCACTGAGTACACAGCGCTTCCTTCCAGATGGGGATCTCTTCGGCGATGTTGCGTTTCTCCCAGCGGGTGGTGCCCATGGGCCAGGTGCCGTCCGGCGGCAGGGCAGAGACCGGCAGCGCATCGCCGAGCCCGGCCAGCATCGCGGCGGTGACCGTTTTGACGAAATCCGGCGCGGCGTCGGAGACCACCGGCGGGCGGTTCGGACTGCTGGCGTTCACCGGCTGGAGCGGTACTTCCGCCAGTGATTCACGGGCCAGGGCCAGCGCCTGCCAGTTGCGCTCCACCAGCTCCTGACCTTTACTGCTGTAGCTTTTGGCGATGGCTGCCTGCAGTTCCGCCAGCGCGCTATCACCCGGCAGGATCTGGGTTAAATGGAAAAAGGCCATCTGCATCACGGTATTAATGCGCGCCCCGAGGCTGCATTCGCGGGCGATCTTTGCCGCGTTGACCACGTAAAAACGCGCTTTTTTCTGATTCAGGGTGGCCTGGACTTCCTGGGGCAGGCGGGACCAGACCTCATCGGCGCTGTACGGCGTGTTGAGCAGGAAAATGCCGCCGGGCTTCAGCCGCTCGGCCATCTGGTATTTATCGATAAACTGCAGCTGGTGGCAGCCGACGAAATCAGCCTGCGAAATCAGATACGATGAACGAATCGGTTTTTCGCTGACCCGCAGATGCGAGACGGTGAGGCCGCCCGCTTTCTTCGAGTCATAGACAAAATAGCCCTGGGAGAACCACGGGGTCGAGTTGCCGATGATTTTGATGTTGTTTTTGGTGGCTGACACGCTGCCATCGCTGCCGAGGCCGTAGAACAGGGCCTCGAGCTTGGCCTCTGCCGGCAGGGTATTTTCGCCCAGCGGCAGCGACAGGTTGGTCACGTCATCATAGATCCCGACGGTAAAGCGCGGCTTCGGCTGGGCGGCCTGCAGTTCACTGAATATCGCCAGCACGCATTCCGGACCAAACTCCTTGGAGGAGAGACCGTAGCGGCCGCCGATAGTGCGCGGTAGCGTCTCGCGCTCGCCGCGGTTAAAGGCTTCCGCCAGGGCGGTCATCACGTCGAGGTAAAGCGGTTCGGCAAGCGCGCCGGGTTCTTTGGTGCGATCCAGTACGGCAACCGCGCGGGCGCTCTCCGGCAGTGCCGCCAGCAGGTGGGCGGCGGAGAACGGGCGATAGAGGCGGACTTTTAGCACGCCGACTTTCTCGCCGCGACTCAGCAACTCATCGACCACCTCTTCACAGGTGCCGATGGCCGAGCCCATAATGACGATCACGCGCTCTGCCTGCGGGTGGCCGCAAAACTCAAACGGTTTGTACTGACGGCCGGTGGCGGCAGCGAAGTCGTCCATCGCTTTCTCGACATGGTCATACACCGCGTCGTACCACGGATTGGTAGCTTCCCGGGACTGGAAGTAAGTGTCGGGGTTGGCCGAGGTTCCGCGGATCACCGGGTGTTCCGGGTTGAGCGCGCGCTGGCGATGCTCAGCGATCTTATCCTGCGGCAGCAGGGCGCGAATAGTGTCATCCGCCAGCGGGGCGATTTTGTTGATTTCGTGCGAAGTACGGAAACCATCAAAGAAATGAATAAACGGCACCCGGCTTTGCAGGGTGGCGATATGCGAGATTAGCGCGAAATCCTGCGCTTCCTGAACGCTGCTGGCGCACAGCATGGCGCACCCGGTCTGGCGGACGGCCATGACATCGGAATGGTCGCCGAAGATAGACAACGCATGGGTAGCGACAGTGCGGGCGGCGACGTGCAGCACAAACGGCATCAGCTGGCCGGCCAGTTTGTACAGCGTGGGGATCATCAGCAGCAGGCCCTGCGATGAGGTAAAGGAGGTGGAGAGGGCGCCGGTTTGCAGCGCGCCATGTACGGCGCCAATGGCGCCCGCCTCCGACTGCATTTCGACCACGCGGGGAACATCGCCCCAGACGTTTTTCAGCCCATTGCCGGCCCAGGCGTCAGCCTGTTCCGCCATCGTTGAACTGGGCGTGATCGGGTAGATGGCGATAACTTCACTGGTGCGAAACGCGACGGAAGCGACCGCGCCATTACCATCAATCGTAATCATATGAAGACACCCTTACATTGCGCAAAAGAATGGACGCGTGAAACCGCGACGCGCCCTGTAATTATATAAGGGGTAGTTTAGCAAACCGCTGACCCCGCCATTTTTGCATTTGTGTCCTCAATGCGCCGGGTACCCGTGACCAGATCAATATTTTGCGTGGTTCGCGGAGAAAATGGCTGCCTGCCGGGAGAGGAACCACCTGCGCCGGGCGACATGGCCGAGGCAGATCAAGCTTTAGGCGAAAATTTGCTAGAAAATGTTAATGAGGCGCATAAATACGTACTTCCCCTCTCGACGCCGCCCGCCACGCTGCCTATTATTCTGGGGTTTGCTTTTTTAAGACGTTTCCGAGGGGAGAGAGAATGCGAGCTGCGATGTTAGTAGGATGTGCGGCGCTGTTGCTGTCCGCGTGCAGTAGTGAACCCGTTCAGCAGGCCACGGCGGCGCACGTCACGCCGGGAATGCGGGCGGCGATGAGCGACGCCGGTCAGGCCAACTGCGCCATGATAGGCGGCTCGTTATCGGTGGCTCGTCAGCTCGATGGTTCGGCGATTGGCATGTGCGCGCTGCCGAACGGCAAACGCTGCAGCGAGCAGGCGCTGGCGGGCGGCAGCTGCGGCTACTAACAGCGGCCCCGTCGCGGGGCAGCGTCAGCGGCACCTCAACGCCGGCTAGTGCATCAGGTCGGCGAGCTTATAGACCAGCGTCTGGTCGGCGGTCGCCAGCGTCAACTGGTTTTCCGTCAGATCGACCTGCGCACCCTCGCGCAGCATCTTGTCGATCGTCGCATCCAGGGTATTGAGCTGGGCATCGTGGCACAGCATCCGGGTCATCGCCAGCGATTTGACCTTCAGCTCGCCGTCCGACACTTTACCTTCCCCGCTAAAGCCGTTGCACATATTGCCGGATACATACATCTTGCCCGTAATAGCCATCTTCTCACCGAAGCTTAGCTCCAGCGGCCGGTCGCTGGCGTTGACCGCCTGGCCGTTGACGCTGGTCAGCACGAAGCGATGATGCTGCAGCTGTTCCGCACCGGTGGACACCTTACTGTTATAGACACAGCCGGACAGCAGCATACCTGCCGCCAGAAGCGCCGCAAATTTGTTCATTTTCACTCCAAAACATTCACATAACTAATAAAACCAAGCCAGTGTAACGGTATCGCAGCAGGGATCTGTGGGGATTATCTGAATGTGCTCCCCCCGGAAGAGGAGCACAAAAGGGAAAGGCGTCAGACGATGGCGTTTGGACAGGTTTCGCCGTTGGCGACCTGCTGCAGGTTACCCAGAGTGGTCTCCGAAATGCTGATCAGCGCCTCGGCGGTGAGGAACGCCTGGTGGCCGGTAAACAGCACGTTATGGCAGGCGGAGAGGCGGCGGAAGACATCGTCCTGGATCACGTCGTTGGATTTGTCTTCAAAGAACAGATCGCGTTCGTTCTCATAAACGTCCAGCCCCAGCGCGCCAATTTTCTGGTGCTTCAGGGCGTCGATGGCCGCCTGAGAGTCGATCAGGGCGCCGCGGCTGGTGTTGATCACCATCACCCCGTCTTTCATCTGATCGAAGGCTTCGCGATTGAGAAGGTGGTAGTTTTCGTCGGTCAGCGGACAGTGCAGGGAGATCACGTCCGATTCCTTGTACAGCGTGGCGAGGTCAACATATTCTACCCCCAGCTCCAGCGCGGCGGCGCTTGGGTACGGGTCGAACGCCAGCAGGCGCATGCCGAAGCCTTTAAGGATCCGCAACATCGCTACGCCAATTTTCCCGGTGCCGATCACCCCGGCGGTTTTGCCGTACATGGTGAAGCCGGTGAGGCCTTCGAGGGAGAAATTGGCATCGCGGGTACGCTGGTAAGCGCGGTGGATGCGGCGGTTGAGCGACATCATCATACCGATCGCATGCTCAGCGACCGCTTCCGGAGAGTAAGCTGGAACGCGCACGACGCGCAGGCCAAGCTCCTTTGCCGCCTCAAGGTCGACGTTGTTAAACCCGGCGCAGCGCAGGGCGATATATTTCACCCCGTGGGCCTTCAGCTCTTCCAGCACCGGGCGGCTGCCGTCGTCATTGACGAAGATACATACCGCTTCGCAACCGTTGGCGGTTTTGGCAGTCTTCGCTGTCAGCAGGAAATCGAAGAATTCCAGTTCAAAGCCGTATGCATCATTAACGTGCTGCAGGTACTTTTTATCGTACTGCTTCGTACTATAAACCGCGATTTTCATAAGACTTTTCTCCAGTGATTATACCGTCACGGTAGCATATTTAAAATAAACGTACAATTATTAAAAAATAGTTTAATGAGAGGGTGCTAATCCTAATTCTAGAGCATATCGCGGACTTGCGGAATCTCTTTGAAAGACAAAGTTTTTTCACCACAAACTGAGGCTGAAAGCGCCGGGGGCGAGCAGCAGAAGCGGCCACAGCAGACCGGAGCTGACGTTAGCCAGCTGAAACGACCACAGCGGCAGACTGCTGGCGCCGCTAACGAAGGGCAGCGTAGCCCTCAGGGGAGAGAGAAAGCGGCTGAAAAAAGATAGCCCACGGGCCATAGCGCTGAAAGAAGAGGCGGCTGCGGGCCAGACGCTCGGCGGTCAGCCAGCGTAGATGGGTGAGGCGATGACGGTAGCGAATGCCCAGCCGCCACGATAGCCAGAATCCGCCGATGGCGCCGAGGCTGGCGCTGGACCACATTAACAGGAAATGTCCGAGGCTGGCGGAAGCGAATGTCCCCAGCAGCAGCAGGCCGGAGGTGCCGGGGATTGCCAGCGAGACCAATGCGCAGGATTTAGTGAAGGTAAGCAGAAAAACAATCAGCAATACCCATGGATAGTGGTCCTGTGCGCTCTCTATGAGCGAGATAATTAACGACACCGCCTCTCCCGCAAGCTATTCCCGTCTGGCTGGAGTGTGGCAGGGGCGACTTAAACAACAGTTAAATGATAATGGCCGAACGTCGCGCCGCGAGTCCGGCTGGCAACTATGCTTTAACAGGCCGTAAACTTTCACTCACTGGTCGAACGTGTCACAATGGACGCCTTTCGGCTTTTACTTATGTTGAATCAGGATATTAACTGCCCATGAAGGGTAAATATAAAGCCGCCATCGCGCTGGTGTTAGTTCTGGTGTTATTGCCGCTAACCCTGCTGTTGACGCTAACCCACTGGGTGCCGACGCTGGCGGGCATCTGGCTGCCCGTGGGCACGCGTATCTCTTTGCAGGAGAGCCCGCGCCTGACGCGGTCGGCCCTGCTGATCCCCGATCTGCGTTATCTGGTGGGCGACTGTGAAATCGCCCGGGTGACCGATGCCCGTCTCTCGCGTCCCAGCCGCTGGCGGCTGCATATTGGCCAGCTGGAGATCAACAGCGCCTGCCTGAGCAAACTGCCGGCCAGCGATCCCTCTCCCGGTTCACCGCGCACGCTTGCCGAATGGCAATCGATGTTGCCCTATAGCTGGTTAACCATTGACAATCTGCGGCTGTCGCCGTGGGAGAAATGGCAGGGGCGGCTGGTAATGTCATTAACGCCTGCGCAGCAGGATATCGGCTTTGCCGGGAAGGAACTGAGTCTGCAGGCGCGCCTGCGCGGCCAGGCGCTCACCGTCAGCCAGTTCAGCGCCCGGCTGACTGACGATCAGCCGCCGGTGAAGCTGGTGGGGACCTTCCATCTGCCGCTGGTGCCGGATGGTCTGCCGGTCGACGGCCAGATGCAGGGCACCTTCGAATTCCCGCAGACTGCGGAATGGATCGATGCTGAGCTCGAGTGGCAGCACAATCGCGGCCAGCTGCTGGTCACCCCGCGGGGTGAGGTAGAGCCTATTCTGGACCTGCCGTGGGAGATCACCCCGGAGCGGATCACCATCAGCGACGGCCGTTGGCGCACCCGTTACGAGGCGTATCCGCTGCGCGGGCGGGTGGCGCTGTCGGTGGGTAACTGGCAGCAGGGCACCGAACAGATGATCGTCAGCGGTCGCCTGAATGTTCTCACCGAGGGGCATGCCGGGAAGGGCAATGCGGTACTGAATATTGGTCCGGGCAAGCTGAGCATGGATAACAGCGATCTGCCGCTGCGGCTCACCGGTGAGGCCAAGCTGGGGGAGATGATACTATACGCGGCGCTGCCGGCTCAGCTCAGCGGGCCGCTGATCAGCCCGCAGCTGGCTTTTCACCCCGGTGCGTTGCTGCGCTCGCGCGGGCGGGTGATCGACGCGCTGAATATTGACGAAATCCGCTGGCCGCTGGCCGGGGTTAAGGTCACTCAGCAGGGCGTCGATGGCCGCCTGCAGGCGATCCTTCGCGCCCATGAGCAGCAGATGGGCGACTTTACGCTGCATCTGGACGGTCAGGCGAGCGATTTTCTGCCCGACAGCGGCCGCTGGCAGGTGGCGCTACTGGGGCGAGGGACATTTTACCCCGATGCAGGCGCGCTGGGATGTGAAGGGCAGGCGGGGAGTGGCGCGACAATGCTATTACCCTGAGCAGCCTTTCCACCGGCTTCGATAAGCTTGAGTACGGCACAATGCGGGTCAGCACCCCGCGTCTGACCCTCGAGCAGCCGATCCGCTGGCTGCGCGATGCTGAGCATCCGCGGTTGACCGGCGCGCTGTCGCTGGACGCCGCCAAAACCACCTTCTCCGGCGGCAGCTATCTCCCGGCCTCAACGCTGAAATTCGCTCTCGACGGTCGGGACCCGACGTGGTTCCAGTTCACCGGCGCCCTGCATGCCGAGGCTATCGGTCCGGTGCGTCTGTCCGGGCGGCTGGGATGGCGAACGGCTGCGCGGCCAGGCGTGGTGGCCAAAACAGTCGCTAACGGTGTTCCAGCCGCTGGTGCCGCCGGACTGGAAGATGAACCTGCGCGAAGGCAGTCTCTACGCGCAGGTGGCCTTCTCGGCGGCAGCTGGGCAGGGATTTGAGGCGGGCGGCCATGGCGTCCTGAAGGGCGGCAGCGCCTGGATGCCGGATAACCAGATCAACGGCGTCGACTTCGTCCTGCCGTTCCGCTTCAGCGACGGTCACTGGCAGCTGGGCACCCGCCGCCCGGTCTCCCTGCGCATTGGCGAAATCGTCAACCAGGTCACAGCGCGTAATCTGACGGCGGACCTGCAGGGCACCTGGCCGTGGAGCGAGGCCAATCCGCTGCAGCTCAGCGACGTCAGCGTCGATCTGTTAGGCGGGAAACTGACACTGCTGCAGCTGCGTATGCCGCAGCGCGACCCGGCGTTGATCCGCCTGCAGCATATCTCCAGCAGCGAACTGACCAGCGCCGTCAAGGTGAAACAGTTCGCCATGTCCGGCGCGGTGAGCGGCGCGCTGCCGCTGTGGCTGGAGAATAATCAATGGATCATCCACGACGGCTGGCTGCGCAATGACGGACCGATGACCCTGCGGCTGGATAAAGACACCGCCGATGCGCTGGTGGCGGATAACGTCTCCGCCGGGGCGGCGATTAACTGGCTGCGCTATATGGAAATCTCCCGCTCGTGGACGCAGATTAACCTCGATAATCTGGGCGTGTTGACGCTTAAGGCCAGCATCAACGGCACCAGCCGGGTGGAAGGGAAAAGTAGTACCGTGCATTTAAACTACGCTCATGAAGAGAATATTTTCGACCTGTGGCGCAGTTTGCGCTTCGGCGACAATTTACAGGCGTGGCTCGAGCAGAATGCTACGCTGCCCGTACGGCGCTGTACGGACGGTAAGACATGTAAGGAACCTAAATGAAGAAGCTGTTACTGGCCATGGCGGCGTCGATGCTGCTCGCCGGCTGTACGCCGCGCATCGAAATCGCGGCGTCGAAAGAGCCCATCACCATCAATATGAATGTCAAAATTGAGCATGAGATCCATATCAAGGTCGATAAGGATGTGGAAAACCTGCTCAAATCCCGCAGCGATTTGTTCTGAGGCGACGATGAGAAAACGACTGTTAACCGCGGCGCTGACGCTGGCTTTACTCAGCGCGCCCGCGCTGGCGTTGACCCTGAGCGAAGCGCGCCAGCAGGGACGAGTGGGGGAGACGCTGAACGGCTATCTCGCGCCGCTGCGTCAGGATAAAGAGACGCTGGCGCTGGTAAAGCAGATTAACGCCGCGCGCAGCGAAAGCTACCAGCAGCTGGCGGATGACAACAATCTGCCGGTGGATGAAGTGGCGAAAATGGCCGGGCAGAAGCTGGTGGCCCGCGCGCAGCCCGGGGAGTACGTCCAGGGATTGAACGGCCAGTGGCTGCGCAAATAATTAGCGACAGCGCTTGCGGTATTCCCCCGGGGTGACGCCAAAGCGCTGCTTAAATGCGGTGGAGAAATGGCTGTGGTCGCTGAAGCCCCAGCGGTAGCCGATCCCCGCCAGCTTTTCATCGTCATGAACATTCTGTAACGCCTGGGCACACAGATCCAACCGCCGGTTCTTAATATACTGCGCCACCACCAGCCCCTGATCGGCAAACAGCCGGTACAGGCTGCGTACCGACATGCCCGTCTCGCTGGCCAGCCACTCCGGACGCAGATGCTCCGACTGAATGGACGCATCGATTAACGCAATAATCTTCTGAAACTGCTTTTCCCGCCGGGAAGGGGCAGGATCGCGCTGATGCAGCACCGGGCGCAACAGGCAGGCGATCGCCTCCAGCGCGGCTTCGCTCTCGCTGGCGGAGAGCGTCGTGCCGCCCATGCTTTCCAGCAGCAGTCGCTGGCTGAGCTGGACCATTGGCAGAGATTTGTCCAGCCGGCAGGCGGTAGTGATGTCCCCTGTGGGCGCCACCCGCTGGCGCGGCAGCAGCAGCGAGGCCTGACGCGAGGTCTGCTGCCAGACGATGGAGCATGGGCGGGCGGCGTCGATTAACGTGATATCGCCTGCCGCCAGCGTCACCTGGCGATCGTCCTGTTCGAGGATGGCTTCGCCGGCGAGCTGAAACACGGTATAGAACCAGGCGTCGTTATCGCGTTTTATCTCATTGCGCGTGCGGTAGAGATTGACGCCGGCGGCGGTGACGGTACTGACCTTGAGGCTGCCGGCGTAGCGGGCGTCAATCTCGCCGTGGAAACTCTCCTCCAACGGCCGGGCGGCGAAATGGCCGCAGACCTGATTGATCGTCGCCAGCCAGCGCTGATACGCCAGCCCTCCCTCTGCCGTGGTCATCATTCGCCCTTCTCCTCTAATAACAATGTTTCCGCATTGTTGCATTTGTGTCGCCTCAGGCAAGGGCGCGATGGCGGGTATATGAAAGAACTATTACCCGCGGCACATTTCTGCGAGGGCAGACGACGGAATTGCGGCGACTGTCACAGCGGCGCAAACGAATGTCACAGAGAAAAAAGCGCCAACCGCCAACCAGACATAGACTGAAAGCACTATCCGCGATGAATAAGGAAAGGGTATGTCCACCTCACAGATAGCGCTGCTTGCCAGCGTCCAGCAGTTTTTATACCGTCAGCATGGCCTGTATATCGACGGCGCCCCCTGCGCCGCGCAGAGCGAAAACCGGTTAACCGTCTGGGATCCGGCCACCGGGCAGGCGATTGCCACCACCGCCGACGCCAGCCCGGCGGATGTCGACCGGGCGGTGATGTCCGCCTGGCGCGCTTTTGTCGATCGCCGCTGGGCCGGGCGCACCCCGGCTGACCGTGAACGCATCCTGCTGCGTTTTGCCGATCTGGTGGAGCAGCACGGCGAAGAGCTGGCGCAACTGGAAACCCTCGAGCAGGGGAAATCCATTGCCATCTCCCGCGCCTTTGAGGTCGGCTGCACCCTGAACTGGATGCGCTACACCGCGGGGCTGACCACCAAGATCAGCGGCCGGACGCTGGACGTTTCGATCCCGTTCCCGCAAGGGGCGCGTTACCAGGCGTGGACCAAAAAAGAGCCGGTCGGGGTGGTGGCGGGCATCGTTCCGTGGAATTTCCCGCTGATGATCGGCATGTGGAAGGTCATGCCGGCCCTGGCGGCGGGCTGTTCGATCGTCATCAAACCCTCGGAAACCACCCCGCTGACCCTGCTGCGGGTGGCGGAGCTGGCGACCCAGGCGGGCATTCCTGACGGGGTGTTCAACGTGGTCACCGGCAGCGGCGCCGGCTGCGGCGCGGCGCTGACCGCCCATCCGCAGGTGGCGAAGGTTAGCTTTACCGGCTCGACGGCGACCGGGAAACAGATTGCCCGCGTGGCTGCCGACCGCCTGACCCGCGTGACGCTGGAGCTGGGTGGCAAGAATCCGGCGATTGTGCTCAAAGACGCCGACCCCCAGTGGGTTATTGAGGGGCTGATGACCGGAAGCTTCCTCAATCAGGGGCAGGTCTGCGCCGCCAGCTCGCGGATCTACATCGAAGCGCCGCTGTTTGACACCCTGGTCAGCGGCTTCGAGCAGGCGGTGAAATCGCTGCAGGTGGGGCCTGGGATGCAGGAGACGGCGCAGATCAACCCAGTGGTCTCCCGGGCCCACTGCGACAAGGTGGCGGCCTACCTCGAAGAGGCTCGCCAGCAGAAGGCAGAACTCATCAGCGGCAGCGCCGGACCAGATGCGGGAGGGTACTATATTCCGCCAACGCTGGTGGTAAACCCCGACGCCGGACTGCGTCTCAGCCGTGAGGAGGTTTTTGGCCCGGTGGTGAACCTGGTGCGAGTGGCCGATGGCGAGGAGGCGCTGCGCCTGGCCAACGACAGCGATTTTGGTCTGACCGCCAGCGTCTGGACCCGCGATCTGACCCAGGCCCTGAACTACACCGACCGTCTGCAGGCGGGAACGGTATGGGTCAACAGCCATACCCTGATTGACGCCAACCTGCCTTTCGGCGGCATGAAGCAGTCTGGTACCGGCCGCGATTTCGGCCCTGACTGGCTCGACGGCTGGTGCGAAACCAAATCCGTCTGCGTGCGCTACTAGCCCTCCGTCGGGGAAGGCGAAAGGCTTTCCCGACGCGCCCCTTGCCGACTTCCGGTCTTTCTCGCTACTGTGGAGGGCAATCTTTGCCTAATCTGGGCGGTGAATCATCAGGAGGTCTTCGGCATGACAGCATTTCCTAAGGTTGCGCTAATTGGTCCCGGCGCCATCGGCACCACGATTGCCGCCGCCCTGTTTGAGAGGGGGAGGGCGCCGATGGTCTGCGGGCGTACCGCCCATTCGGCGCTGGTGCTGCGCACTGACGAGGGTGAGATCGTGGTGCCCGGCCCGGTGCACACCGACCCGATGGCGATATCCGCCCCCTTCGACCTGGTCTTTGTCGCGGTGAAAACCACCCAGACGGAGGCCATCGCCCCCTGGCTGACGGCCCTGTGTTCCCCTGACACCGTGGTGTGCGTGCTGCAAAACGGCGTTGAGCAGCGCCAGCAGTTTGCCCCCTTGACCGGCGGCGCGACGGTGCTGCCGTCGGTGGTCTGGTTCCCGGCGCAGCGCGATGCCGATGCCTCTGTCTGGTTGCGCGCCACGCCGCGCCTGACGCTGCCGGATCTGCCGGGGGCAGAGCGAGTGCAGCAGGCGCTGGCGGGAACCCGCTGCGCGGTGGACCTGGCGGCTGATTTTACCACCGTTGCCTGGCGCAAACTGTTGCAGAACGCGGTTGCCGGACTGATGGTGCTGACCGGACGACGCGCCGGGATGTTCGCCCGGGAGGACATCACTGCCCTCGGACTGGCTTATCTGCGCGAATGCCTGCAGGTGGCGCGGGCGGAAGGGGCCGCCCTGAGCGACAGCGTGCCGGAGGAGATTATCGCCGGCTTTCATCGGGCGCCTGCCGACTTAAGCACCTCTATTCTGATCGATCGCCTCAATGGCCGACCGCTGGAGTGGGATATTCGTAACGGCGTGGTGCAGCGTCGCGGGCGTCAGCACGGCATTCCGACGCCGCTCAGCGATATCATCGTGCCGCTGCTGGCGGCGGCCAGCGATGGCCCGGGCTGACCCGGGCTGGCGCGGGTGCGAGCCACTGGAAGCGGGATCTGCTATGATCCCGACTTTCGTTGTCTGGAGCCAGTCGATGTTCAACGACGCCATTGTTTATGACCGCTACGGGCCGCCGGCCGCCGTGCTGACCCTGAAACGCCTGCCGCTGGCGCCGCTGGCGGGCGGACGGGTGCGGGTCAGGATGCGCTTTGCCCCGGTGAATCCTTCGGATCTGATCCCCGTGACCGGCGCCTATCGCCACCGCACCCGACTGCCGGCCGTCGCCGGCTATGAAGGCCTTGGCGAGGTGGTCGCCGCGCCATACGGCAGCCGGTTAGCCGCGGGCCAGCGGGTGCTGCCCCTGCGCGGGGGCGGCACCTGGCAGCGGTTTATCGATCTGGATGAGACCTGGCTGGTGCCGGTGCCGCCGGCAGTTGACGATCTGCTGGCCGCCCGCGGGTATATCAATCCGCTGACGGCGATGCTGATGCTCAAGCGCTGGCCGGTTGCCGGAAAACACCTCGTGCTGACCGCGGCATCGTCCTCCTGCGCCAGTCTGCTGGGGCAGTGGGCGCTGGCGATGGGCGCCCGCTCGGTGAGCGGGATTATTCGCTCGCCGCAGCATCGGGCGCGCCTGGAACAGGCCGGGATCTATCCGATCCTCGATACCGACCGGGCGCTGATGGAGAAGGTCAGCCAGCACAGCGATCTGGTGTTTGACGCGGTGGGCGGCGAACTGGCGAATACGCTGCTGTCGGTGCTGCCCGGGTCGTCGACCCTCATCTCCTATGGGCTGTTATCCGGGCGGCCGCTGACCCAGACGCGCGGTAGCGCGACGGTGCGCAAGTTTCATCTGCGGGAGGCGCTGCCGACACTCAGCGTGGCGGCGTGGCGGGCAGCGTTCGACGAAATCTGGCAGCGCCTGCCAACGACCTCCCAGCCGCCGGCCCAGCGTATAGCGTTGAACGACTGGCGGGCGGCGATTGCCGCCGCCGGCCAGCCGGGAAGAGGCGGTAAGATCCTGCTGGATTTCACCGCTGGTTAAGATTACTTTTTCTTTTCGCCCAGAGTAGGGGTTTCGTCAAAGAAGTTCCACGGCTTGAGCAGCGCGTGCGCCCACTCGGTCGGCATGATCGGCCACTCTTCGGCGCGCGCCACGTGGGTGGTGCCGGTGGTGATCCACACGACGTCATCGTGGTTAGTCAGCGACTCATCATCCTTCGCGTACTGGCCCAGGCCGGTATCGTGGGCGGAACGGTTCGGGTATTTCCCTTCCGGATATCGCTCTGTCGGGTGGTAGCGCGTCACCCACAGCTGTTTATCCATAAAGCTCAGGCGATGATATATCCACTCGTCCGGGGCGAATTTGGCACCGGTCGCCGCCGGGTGCGTGCCGCCGGCGTAAGGGATAATCTGGTATGAGACCGGGTTGCCCATGCGGTTCTCTTTGCTGGTGTTGCTCAGCAGGCGGATAGTGCCCGGGTCGAATTTCTGCGCCGCTTTCTGCTCGCTATCGATTGTGTACTGATTCACCTGCATGGTGCTGGTGCGCGGGCCGCCGGCGGTGTTGGGCTTCACTTCAGGATCCATCGCCACCAGGGTGTTGTTCTCGCCGTCCACATCGAGGTCGAGGCGGAAGTTATAGATGTGCTGGTGAGTGGTGCCGACAATATTATGGTCGATCAACGTTCCGTAGCGGGTATCCTCTTTGGCACTGGGGTCATGCATGGTCTTCGCCAGCACGCCTTTCACCGCTTCAATGCCGGTGGCGCCGGCATCGATACCGATGGTGCCGTTGTCGTGGAACACCCAGTCAAAGATATAGTCGTAGTTGCCGACGGTGCTGATCCAGCGTACCACCAGTTCCCGGCGTTCGGTGCTGACGTTGGGTTTGCCCATCTCCAGGTGCTTATACTCAGGCCCGGCATAGCGTTCGAATATGGCCACCGCGCCTGGAATCGTGGTCGGTTTGCCGGTGTAATCGGCGATAGTTTCGTCCAGCAGTACCGCATTTGACGGCGCATCTTTACCGCGAACAATCGGCGACGTCAGGGTGCCCATGCCGTAATCGCCGGAGTCGAGGTAGGCTTTGAAATACCAGCCGACGTCCGGGTCGCCGTAGGGGACGATCATCCCGCCGAGGGAACCTTCATACATCACCTGGCGTTTTGTGCCGTTATCGTTGTAAGTCACCGTTGACAGAATTGGTCCGACGCGCGAGTTAAGACGCAGGTGGAAATCCCAGTTCTGCCAGTGAATGGTATCGCCGGTAATGGTGTAGTTTTTGCCTTCCGGTTCGGTTATCTCCAGCGGTTTCACCGCCGGGGCGTTGCGGTCGCGACCATCATACGGACGGGGCTCCATTGGGACCGGGATCACCGGACCTTCTTCGATTTTGATGATTTTCTTCGCTTCAAGGTCGACCACCGCCACCAGGTTTTCAATCGGGTGCGCCCAGTAGTTGCCGTCGCCGGTATCCAGATAACTGACCACCTTCAGCAGACGCGCATCCTGCTGCAGGCCATCTTTGCCATCAAAAAAGCCAACGGTGAGCGGGGTGGTGACCACTTTGCCAGGATCGGTAATACCGTGCTTTTTCAGCACCTCAGCGAATTCGCTGCTGGTATTGATGATGTTCTGCACGCTGACAAAATCATCGAGCAGCACCATCCCGTGGGCGCCTTTGATCGGCGTCCAGGAAAGGATTTTTTTGTTTTGCAGATCGACCACGGCTTCAATGACGTGTTTGCCATCGAGCATCACCACATCGGCAGTGCGGGGAGCATCGACCGGCGTTCCCTGCAGGGCAAAGGCCCATACCGCCGCCTTGTCCGGCTCGTGTAAGGAAATCTCAGTAAAGCGGGTATTCGGCTGAAACTCCGGCGCGGCTTTGACAATGGTCACCGCTTCACTGATTTCCGCCGCCGAGAGCGAGTTTAACGGGTGCGGGCGCTTTTCCACCTGGAAGGTCTGATCGAGACCGGACTGGAAGACATCGTTGATAAAGGTATCGGAAACCCAGGCTTTACCTTCCTTCATTACCACAGGCACCGGTAGGTCAAGGGATTTACCGTTGACGATCGCCGTTTTGGCGCCGGGCTTTACTTTGACGTAAGCGCCGTCTTTTATCAGGGTGAACATTTGCGCGTAGTCATCCCACTGCACATCAGCGCCGAATTCCTGCAGCGTTTTATCCAGCGGTACCATGTGGGCTTCGCTACCGTGAGCGAAGACCGGTGATTGCCAGGCGCAAACCACCGCCACGGCCAGCGCCAGCGCGGTTTTACGAGGAGAAAATTTCAAGCCGTTTGCCATTGTGACCTCATCTTATTGTTGTGTTGTCTCTTGCCGCTGCGAATGTCGGCTTTGTCATCCTTAAGCTACCAGCCAGCGGCGCCGGGGCGTTTGTTTGCTTTTGCCAGCTTGTTTGTCAGTTTTGCCAGACGGGCGTAAAAAATGCCTCCGCAGAGGCATTGAGAACGAGCGCTGATTTTTTTGCCGGGTGGCGGCTGACGCCTTACCCGGCCTACGGTCCGTGCGGCCTGCCGGTAATTTATTCACCATTCTTGCTGGCCCTAGCCCGGGGGTACAGGGGGCAGCGGCGACTGGCCGCCCCCTGTGCGCTCCCTGCGCTATGCCAGGCATAACGCAGACGATTAACCGGGAGCGCAATGTGCGCTGAAGCCACGGATAACATAAAGGACTTCCCGGGGCGAAACCGTTGCAAACCGATTGCAGTATCAATGGCTAAAGGGTCGGCCAACAGAGCGCCAGCGGTCTATTTTTCGCTATCACGCCGGGAAATCTCCGTGTTGACGCGCCACCAGGGTCAGAATGGAATACAGCGCCACCGCCTGCTGGTGCTGGTTGAAAATCTCCACCGCCCATTCCACCACGCCGGTGGCTTTCTCATCGGCGCTGCGCTGACGTTTGACCGTTTTACGCTTACAGGTCAGGCGAACCTGAATGGTGTCGCCCGGTTTGACCGGCTCAATAAAGCGCAGGTTTTCCATCCCATAGTTGGCGATAACCGGCCCGACGCCGGCATCGACGAACAGCCCGGCCGCGGCGGAGATCAGGAAATAGCCGTGGACCACCCGCTCGCCAAAAATCGACTCGGCGGCGGCGATTTTGTCCATGTGCGCGTAGAAATGATCGCCGCTCAGGCAGGCGAAGTTAACGATATCCGCTTCGGTCAGGGTTCGGCGCGGGGTTAATAAGCTGTCGCCAGGCTGAATCTCTTCGAAATATTTGCGGAACGGGTGAATACGGTCTTCGTTCACCTGGGCGCCGCGCACCCACTGTTGACCGATGGTCGCCAGCATCGTTGGGCTGCCCTGGACCGCGGTACGCTGCATATAGTGTTTCACCGAACGCAGCCCGCCAAGCTCTTCTCCGCCGCCAGCGCGGCCGGGGCCGCCGTGCACCAGCTGCGGCAGCGGCGAACCGTGGCCGGTTGACTCGACCGAGGACGCCTCGTTCAGTATCTGAATACGGCCATGGGCGCGGGCGGCGCCGAGGATAAACTCGCGCGCCAGCTCGCCGCTGGCGGTGACCAGCGTCCCCGCCAGACTGCCGCCGCCGGCGCGCGCCAGCGTCAGCGCATGCTGGCGGTCACGATACGGCATCAGCGTCGCCACCGGACCAAAAGCTTCAATGGCGTGAACCGCCGGCGTTTCATCCGGCTGTGAGCAGTACAACAGGGTCGGCGGGAAAAATGCGCCGGCCGCGCTGAGATCCGCCTCTCCACCGAGCAGTACTTCGCAGCCAGCGGCTATCAGCTTATTGACGCTCTCCTGTACGTCCTGACGCTGTTCGCTATTAACCAGGGCCCCCATCTTAACGCCCTCCTGCGCAGGGTCACCGACGGTTACTTTATGCAGGCGGGAGATCAGTGCATCGCTAACCGCATTAATCTGAGCCAGTGGCACAATGATTCTGCGGATAGCGGTACATTTTTGCCCGGCTTTCGCCGTCATCTCGCGGACCACTTCCCGAATAAACAGCGCGAATTCCGGTTGCTCCGGAGTGACGTCTTCGCCTAACACGCAGCAGTTGAGTGAATCTGCTTCCATGGTAAAGGGAATGGATTTGGCTACCAGGTTAGGGTGCGCCCGTAGCTGCTGGCCGGTGGCGGCTGACCCGGTAAAGGTCACCACGTCCTGGCTATCGAGGTGGTCGAGCAGCTCGCCCGCGCCGCCGCAAATCAGGCTGATGGCGCCCTCCGGCACCAGGCCGCTGTCGACAATCGCTTTCACCATTGCCTGGGTGAGCTGGGCGGTAGCGGTGGCCGGTTTAATGATCGCCGGCATACCGGCAAGCCACGTGGGCGCCAGTTTTTCCAGCATTCCCCAGCAGGGGAAGTTGAAGGCGTTGATATGGACGGCGACGCCTGATTTCGAGGTTAGCACATGACGCGCGGCAAAACCGCCCTGTTTGGAGAGCGGGATGAGCTCGTCTTCCGGCCACAGGATATCGTCCGGTAATTCTCGACTACCGAGCCCGGCATAGGTGAAAAGGGTACCGATACCGCCTTCAATATCCACCCAACTGTCGGCGCGAGTGGCGCCGGTTTGCGCGGAGATGGCGTAGAACTGGTCTTTCTGCTCCAGCAGGTGTTTCGCCACCGCTTTCAGCATCGCGCTGCGTTCAATAAAGGTCATCGCCTGCAGGGCTTTGCCACCGCGCTCAATCGCGAAGCGGCGCGCCTGCGCCATATCCAGGCCTTCACTGGTCACCTCCCAAAGCGCTGCGCCGGTGATGGCGTGATGGATAGTACGGGCGCGGCCCCGGCCGGTCTGCCAGGCGCCGGATAAGTAGCTGGCTAACTGCTGCATCGCAAATCTCCAAATGTGTTACGTGTGATATCTATAAATAGTTCTTTTATGAATCATAAAATGCAAGCCCGTATTTAATAAATTATTAACATTGTGATCGCGATGGGGTTACGCCTTATGCTTAACTTACTGTATTAATTGTGGTTTACAAAAGGTTTTGCGGAGATTATCACAAAAAGAGCAAACAAAATTTGTGGTTTTATTTAACCAATATGTAACCTTCAATAAACAAAGTGATTCACATAAATGTTTTTGTTGTGAATATCGGAATCATAAAGGTGATGACGTGACAGAAGAACAACGCTTTGACCAGCGCATCGCGCAGGAAACGGCCATCGAACCGCAGGACTGGATGCCGGATGCCTACCGTAAGACCTTGATTCGGCAGATAGGCCAGCACGCGCACTCGGAGATCGTCGGCATGCTGCCGGAAGGCAACTGGATCACCCGCGCGCCGACGCTGCGCCGCAAAGCGATCCTGTTGGCTAAGGTACAGGATGAGGCTGGACACGGGCTGTATCTCTATAGCGCCGCGGAAACCCTTGGCTGCGCCCGGGAAGACCTGTATCAGAAGATGCTCGACGGGCAGATGAAATACTCCTCCATTTTTAACTACCCGACCCTCAGCTGGGCGGATATCGGCGTGATCGGCTGGCTGGTCGATGGCGCGGCCATCGTCAACCAGGTGGCGCTGTGCCGGACCTCCTACGGCCCCTATGCCCGGGCGATGGTCAAAATCTGCAAAGAAGAGAGCTTTCACCAGCGTCAGGGTTTTGAAGCCTGCATGGCGCTGGCGCAGGGCAATGAGGCGCAGCGGCAGATGCTGCAGGACGCCATTAACCGCTTCTGGTGGCCGGCGCTGATGATGTTTGGCCCTAACGATGACAACTCGCCGAACAGCGCCCGCAGCATGGCGTGGAAAATCAAACTGCACTCCAACGACGAGCTACGTCAGCGCTTCGTCGACAATACCGTGCCGCAGGTAGAGATCCTCGGTATGACTGTCCCGGACCCGGATTTGCAGTTTGATGAAGCCAGCGGCCACTACCGCTTCGGCGAAATCGACTGGCAGGAATTTAACGAGGTGATTAGCGGCCGTGGCATTTGCAATCACGAGCGGTTGGCCGCCAAGCGTAAGGCCTGGGAAGAGGGCGAATGGGTGCGCGAAGCCGCGCTGGCCCATGCGCAAAAACAGCAGGCCCGCAGCGCGGCATGAGGAGAGACAACATGAGCAAAGTTTACTGGCCGTTATATGAAGTGTTCGTTCGCAGCAAACAGGGGTTATCCCATCGTCACGTCGGCAGTCTGCACGCTGCCGATGATCAAATGGCGCTGGAGAATGCCCGCGATGCCTACACCCGCCGCAGCGAAGGCTGCTCAATTTGGGTGGTGAAGGCCAGCGAAATCGTTGCTTCGCAGCCGGAAGATCGCGGCGAATTCTTCGACCCGGCGGAAAGCAAAGTCTACCGTCATCCGACTTTCTATACCGTGCCGGACGGCATGGAACATATGTGAGGCGGCGATGAATAACCCTAACCCCGTAGCCACCTACGCCCTGCGGCTTGGCGACAATGGTCTGGTTCTGGCCCAGCGTTTAGGCGCCTGGTGCGGACATGCTCCCGAGCTCGAGATCGATCTTGCGCTGGCCAATATCGGCCTCGACCTGCTCGGCCAGGCGCGCAATTTTTTAAGCTATGCCGCCGAGCTTAACGGTTGCGGCGACGAAGATACGCTGGCTTTTGGCCGCGATGAGCGCCGGTTCAGCAACCTGCTGCTGGTGGAGCAGCCAAACGGCAATTTTGCCGACACTATCGCCCGCCAGTTCTTTATCGACGTCTGGCATGTCGCCCTGTTCAGCCGGCTGGTGAACAGCCGCGACGCGCAGCTGGCGGCCATTGCCGCTAAAGGGCTGAAAGAGGTGCGTTACCACCAGCGCTTTAGCCGCGGCTGGCTGGAGCGTCTCGGTAACGGCACCGAATTATCAAATCGCAAAATGCAGCAGGCGGTCGACAATCTGTGGCGCTTCACCGGCGAACTGTTCCTCGCTGATGAAGTGGAGCTCAGCCTGGTTGAGCAGGGCATTGCGGTTGATCCGCGTGAACTGCAGGCCGAATGGCAAAGCGCGGTACACACGGCGCTTCTCGACTCCGGCTTACAGATCCCGCAGGAAGCGGCCTTCCGCAGCGGCGGCAAACAGGGGCTGCACAGTGAACATCTCGGCCCGCTGCTGGCGGAGATGCAGTATCTGCAGCGTTCGCATCCCGGACTGCAGTGGTAAGTGAGGTGACTATGCAACGTCTTGCCGATATCGCTCCTGCAGAGGTTCGCACCATCTGGGGATTATTAAGCGCGATCCCGGATCCGGAAGTGCCAGTACTCACCATCACCGACCTTGGTATGGTGCGCAGCGTCGCGCGCCATGGCGACGGCTGGGTGATTGGCTTTACCCCGACCTATTCGGGCTGTCCGGCGACGGAGCATCTGCTGGGGGAGATCCGCACGGTCATGAGCGAGCATGGCTTTCAGCCGGTACATATCGTCCTGCAGCTGGATCCGCCGTGGACCACCGACTGGATGAGTCAGGATGCCCGCGAGCGCCTGCGCCAGTACGGCATCAGCCCGCCCCAGGGGCACGCCTGCCATGCGGACATGCCCGCTGAGGTGAGCTGTCCGCGCTGCGGCAGCGCCCATACCTCGCTGATTAGCGAATTCGGTTCCACGGCCTGCAAAGCGCTCTATCGCTGCGACAGCTGCCGGGAACCTTTTGATTACTTTAAATGTATTTGAGGTTGCCATGACGACGTTCTATTCGCTTAAGGTGGCGAGAGTCGAGCCGGAAACCCGCGATGCGGTGACCATCACTTTTGCGATCCCGCAAGCCCTGCAGGCGGAATACTGTTTTCGCCCGGGCCAGCATCTGACGCTAAAAGCCCGTCTGGGCGGCGAAGAACTGCGCCGCTGTTACTCCATTTGTCACAGCCGCACGCCAGGCGAAATTAGCGTCGCGGTCAAAGCCATCGACGGCGGACGCTTCTCGCGCTACGCCCAGCACGATATCCAGCAGGGTATGGAGCTGGAGGTGATGGTGCCGCAGGGGCATTTCGGTTATCAACCGCAGGCCGAACGGCAGGGAGAATATCTGGCGATTGCCGCCGGCTCCGGGATCACGCCGATGATGGCGATCATTAGCGCGACGCTAGCGACCGAGCCGCAAAGCCGCTTTACGCTGATCTACGGCAACCGCAGCAGCCATAGCATGATGTTCCGCCAGGCGCTGGCCGATTTAAAAGACCGCTATCCGCAGCGCCTGCAGGTGATCCACCTGTTTAGCCAGGAGTCGATGGACAGCGATCTGCTACAGGGGCGCATTGACGGCGACAAACTGCGCCAGCTCGCTGACCATCTGCTGGATTTCAGCCGTTTCGACGAGGCCTTTATCTGCGGTCCGGCGGCGATGATGGACGAGGCGGAAGCGACGTTACGTGAACTTGGCGTAGCGGAGAAATCGATTCATCTCGAACGCTTTAATACCCCAGGCGGCAATGTGAAGCGGGCCGCTGGAGTGCAGGCGGAAGGGCGCACGGTGACCATCCGCCAGGACGGGCGCGATCGGCTTATCGCCCTCAGCGCCGAAGACGACAGCATCCTGGATGCCGCATTGCGTCAGGGCGCCGATCTGCCGTTCGCCTGTAAGGGCGGGGTATGCGCCACCTGTAAATGCAAAGTGCTGCGCGGTGAAGTGGCGATGGCCGCCAATTACAGCCTGGAAGCGGATGAGCTGGCGGCGGGCTACGTGCTGAGCTGCCAGTCATTGCCGACCAGCGGCGATGTGGTGGTCGACTTTGACGCGCGGGGGATGGCATGAGCGACCTGCTGATCCACCGTCATGGCCGGGTGCTTCAGTTGACGCTGAACCGCCCGCAGGCCCGCAACGCGCTGAACAATGCCTTATTAACCCAGATTGCCGAGGCGCTGGAGGCGGCGGCAGTTGATGACAGCGTCGGCGTCTGCGTTATCAGCGGTAACGCGCGTTTTTTCGCCGCCGGGGCTGACCTCAATGAAATGGCGGAAAAAGATCTGCCTGCCACCCTGGATGATATTCGCCCACGGTTATGGGGGCGAATCGATGCTTTTACTAAGCCGCTCATCGCCTCGGTCAACGGCTACGCGCTCGGCGCCGGCTGCGAGCTGGCTCTGCTGTGCGACCTGATTGTCGCCGGTGACAACGCCCGCTTTGGCCTGCCGGAAATTACCCTCGGCATTATGCCGGGCGCTGGCGGCACCCAGCGGCTGATCCGCAGCGTTGGCAAGGCGCTGGCCAGCCGGATGGTGCTGAGCGGCGAGAGTATTGACGCCCGCCAGGCGCAGCAGGCCGGGCTGGTCAGTGATATCCATCCGGCGGCGTTAACCGATGAGTATGCCCTGAAACTGGCAACCACCATTGCCCGCCATTCGCCGCTGGCGCTACGGGCGGCAAAACAGTCGCTGCGCCTGTCGCAGGAAGTCAGCCTGCAGGCCGGTCTACAACAGGAGCGCCAGCTGTTTAGCCTGCTGAGCGCCACCGAGGACCGCCGCGAAGGCATCGACGCCTTCTTACAAAAACGTACCCCGGAATTTAAAGGACGCTAATCGTGGAAGCTTTCATTCTCAGCGCAGTGGAACAGGGCGTCATGACCATTACCCTCAATCGCCCGGACCGCCTCAACAGTTTTAACGATCTGATGCATCACCAGCTGGCGGAATGTCTGAAGCAGGCCGAGCGCGATGATGGCGTGCGCTGCCTGCTGATCACCGGCGCCGGCCGCGGTTTTTGCGCCGGCCAGGATTTGAACGACCGCAATGTCGACCCCAGCGGCCCGCCGCCGGATCTCGGCATGTCGGTAGAACGCTTTTACAACCCGTTAGTGCGCCGTCTGGCGGCGCTGCCGAAACCGGTCATCTGCGCGGTTAACGGCGTGGCCGCCGGCGCGGGCGCTACCCTGGCGCTGGGCTGCGATATCGTGCTGGCCGCGCGTTCGGCCAAATTTGTGATGGCGTTCAGCAAGCTCGGCCTGGTGCCGGACTGCGGCGGCAGCTGGTTCCTGCCGCGGGTGGCCGGCCGTGCGCGCGCGATGGGGCTGGCGCTGCTGGGCGACAGCCTTAGCGCGGAACAGGCCGCTCAGTGGGGGATTATCTGGCAACTGGTGGACGATTCAGAACTGGCGGATACCAGTCTGCAACTGGCGCGCCATCTGGCGGCGCAACCGACGTTTGGTCTTGGGCTGATTAAAAAGGCGCTGCTGGCCTCTGAAACCAACAGTCTCGACGCGCAGCTGGACCTGGAGCGCGATTATCAGCGTCTGGCCGGGCGCAGCGATGATTACCGCGAAGGGGTCAGCGCGTTTCTGGCCAAACGGCCACCACAGTTCAGCGGGAAATAGATGATGACGACATCCTTAGCCACCGTGGCGGTGATCGGCAGCGGCACCATGGGGGCCGGCATCGCCGAAGTGGCTGCCGCCGCCGGGCATCCGGTGCGTATTTTTGATATTAACCCTAAGGCTGTAGACCTGGCGATAGAGGGTATCGCCGGGCGTCTGGCGTCACGCGTTGCGCGGGGCAAACTGGCGTCAGAGCAGGCTGATGCGCTGCTGGCGCGCCTGCATCCGGCCCACGATTTAGCCGCACTTGCCGACGCGGATTTAGTGATCGAAGCGGCCTCTGAACGGTTGGAAGTTAAAACGGCGCTGTTCGCGCAGCTGGCGGCGATCTGCGCGCCGTCAACGCTGTTGACCAGTAATACCTCGTCTATTTCGATTACCGCTATCGCCGCCGGGGTCAAAAACCCGGAGCGGGTGGCCGGACTGCACTTTTTTAATCCGGCGCCGGTGATGAAGCTGGTCGAGGTGGTGAGTGGTCTTGCGACCTCCACCGAAGTGGTGGAGCAGCTGTGCCAGTGCGTAAGCGGCTGGGGGAAACAGCCGGTGCGCTGCCGCTCAACGCCCGGTTTTATCGTTAACCGCGTAGCGCGTCCGTTCTACGCTGAGGCCTGGCGCGCGCTGGAAGAGCAGGTCGCCGCCCCGGAGATTATCGATGCCGCTTTGCGTGACGGCGGCGGCTTCCCGATGGGACCGCTGGCGTTGACGGACCTGATTGGCCAGGACGTCAACTTCGCCGTGACCTGTTCGGTGTTTAACGCCTTCTGGCAGGACCGCCGCTACCTGCCATCGCTCCTCCAGCAAGAGCTGGCGCTGGCCGGGCGGCTAGGTAAAAAGAGCGGCCACGGCGTCTATCGCTGGCCCGCTGAGACACTGCCGGACGCGGCGCTGCCGCCGGTAATGATAGGTGCTGAATCCGTTACCGTCAGAAGTGACAACGTCACTGAATTAGACGATGTCTTGCTGCTGGAGACTGAAGGCGAGACCGCCCTGGCGCTGAGTATTAAGCATCACCGCCCGGTGGTGGTGTATGACCTGTGCGCCAGCGATACGGTGGTGCTGGCCGCAGCGGCAACCAACGCGCCTGCGGCCACTGATAAGGCCGTGCATTACTTCCAGCAGCAGGGCAAGAAAGTGCTGCGTATTGCCGATTATCCCGGCCTGCTGGTGTGGCGCACGGTGGCGATGCTGATTAACGAAGCGCTGGATGCGGTGCAAAAAGGCGTCGCCAGCCCGCAGGATGTCGATACCGCGATGCGCCTTGGCGTCAACTATCCGCATGGCCCGCTGGCATGGGGAGAACGCCTTGGCTGGCGGCGGGTGCTGCAACTGCTGGAGAACTTGCAACACCATTATGGCGAGGAGCGCTATCGCCCCTGTTCCCTGTTGCGCCAGAAGACGCTGATGGAGAAGCACCATGAGCAATGATCCGTGGCGCAACGCGCGCGTGATGTACGAAAAAGATACCTGCGCCAGAAAGATGGGGATCGAACTTATCGAAATGGACGACGGTTTTGCGCAGATGAGCATGACCGTCTCGGCGGACATGCTTAACGGCCATCAAACCTGTCACGGTGGTCAGCTATTTACGCTTGCCGATACCGCTTTCGCCTACGCCTGTAACAGCCAGGGGCTGGCGGCGGTGGCCTCGGCGGCAAGCATTGATTTTCTTCGTCCGGCGTTTGCCGGCGACCGGCTGGTCGCCACCGCCAGAGTCAAACAGCAGGGCAAGCTGACCGGCGTCTACGACATCGAAATTGTTAATCAACAGCAAAAGATTGTGGCCCTGTTCCGCGGCAAATCACACCGCATCGGCGGCACAATCACGGGAGACGTGTAATGCGCGACGCCTTTATTTGTGACGGGATCCGTACGCCGATTGGCCGCTACGGCGGCGCGCTGGCCAGTGTGCGCGCCGACGACCTGGCGGCGATCCCGCTGCGTGAGCTCCTGAGTCGTAATCCCGGGCTCGACCCGGCAGCAATTGATGATGTGATTTTCGGCTGTGCGAATCAGGCCGGGGAAGATAACCGCAACGTAGCGCACATGGCGACGTTGTTGGCCGGTTACCCGCATACCGTGCCGGGCACCACGATTAACCGCCTGTGCGGATCGGGTCTGGATGCCATCGGCTTTGCCGCCAGGGCGATCAAAGCCGGCGATGCCGATCTGCTGATTGCCGGCGGCGTGGAATCGATGTCGCGTGCGCCTTTCGTGATGGGAAAAGCCAGCGCGCCGTACCAGCGTCAGGCGGAACTCTTTGATACCACGATTGGCTGGCGTTTTGTGAACCCGCTCATGGCGCAACACTTCGGAACTGACAGCATGCCGGAAACGGCCGAGAATGTAGCTGAATTGTTAAATATCAGCCGAGCCGATCAGGACGCTTTCGCCTGGCGCAGCCAGCAGCGCACGGCGCAGGCCCAGCGCGACGGCATTCTGGCGCAGGAGATTGTGCCGGTGCAGATTGTCGGCCGGAAAGGGGCGGTTAGCGACGTGCGCGAGGACGAGCATCCGCGCCCGGAAACCACGCTTGAGCAGCTGGCGAAACTGAAAGCGCCGTTCCGCCAGGGCGGCGTCATTACTGCGGGCAATGCTTCAGGCGTCAACGATGGCGCCGCGGCGCTGATCATCGCCAGCGAACAGCAGGCCGCTATCCAGGGGCTCACGCCGCGGGCGCGTATCGTGGCGATGGCGACGGCGGGTGTCGAACCGCGCCTGATGGGACTGGGGCCGGTACCGGCGGTGCGTAAAGTGCTGGAGCGGGCGGGACTCAATATTAACGATATGGATCTGATTGAGCTGAATGAGGCCTTCGCCGCCCAGGCGCTGGGGGTGCTCAGACAGCTCGGCGTGCCGGACGATGCGGCGCACGTGAATCCCAACGGCGGCGCCATCGCGTTAGGCCATCCGCTGGGCATGAGCGGCGCGCGGTTAGCGCTGAGCGCCAGCCTTGAGCTGCAACGCCGGGGCGGGCGCTATGCGCTGTGTACGATGTGTATTGGCGTGGGTCAGGGCATTGCCATGATCCTCGAGCGAGTGTGAGCTAATTTACCTGCGAGTACCCTACAATGATAACTACTACAAAATTAGATCCGATTGAAACCGCATCGCGTGACGAACTGCAGGCCCTGCAAACCCAGCGCCTGAAATGGACGCTGAAGCATGCGTACGAAAATGTGCCGATGTATCGCCGCAAATTCGACGCCGCCGGCGTGCACCCTGACGACTTTCGGGAATTAAACGATCTACAAAAATTCCCCTGCACCACCAAACAGGATCTGCGCGACAACTATCCCTTCGATACCTTCGCGGTGCCGATGGAGCAGGTGGTGCGCATTCACGCCTCTTCCGGCACCACCGGCAAACCGACGGTGGTGGGGTATACGCAAAACGATATTGATAACTGGGCCAATATTGTCGCCCGTTCGCTGCGCGCGGCCGGTGGTTCAGCAAAAGATAAAATTCACGTCGCCTACGGCTATGGCCTGTTTACCGGCGGCCTTGGCGCGCACTACGGCGCGGAACGTTTGGGCGCGACGGTGATCCCGATGTCCGGCGGACAGACCGAAAAACAGGCGCAGCTGATCCGCGATTTCCAGCCGGATATGATCATGGTGACGCCGTCCTACTGTCTGAATCTGATTGAAGAGCTGGAGCGCCAGATGGGCGGCGATGCCCGCAGCTGTTCATTGCGGGTCGGCGTCTTTGGCGCTGAGCCGTGGACGCTGGCGATGCGCGCGGAAATCGAGCGCCGGCTGGGGATCACCGCCCTGGATATTTACGGTTTGTCGGAAGTCATGGGACCGGGCGTAGCGATGGAGTGTCTGGAAACCGTTGACGGCCCGACTATCTGGGAAGACCACTTCTTCCCGGAAATCGTCAACCCGGACGACGGTACGCCGCTGGAAGATGGCGAACATGGTGAGCTGCTGTTTACCACCCTGACCAAAGAAGCGCTGCCGGTGATCCGCTATCGTACCCGCGATCTGACGCGCCTGCTGCCGGGAACCGCGCGGACCATGCGCCGCATGGATCGCATCAGCGGACGCAGCGACGATATGCTGATTATCCGCGGGGTTAACGTCTTCCCCTCGCAGCTGGAAGAGGAGATCCTCAAGTTTGAACACCTGGCGCCGCACTATCAGTTAGAGGTCAATCGCCGCGGTCATCTGGATTCGCTGGCGGTGCGCGTTGAGCTGAAAGAGAGCGGGCTGGCGCTGAGTCATGAACAACGCTGCCAGATTTGCCATCAGTTGCGTCACCGCATTAAGTCGATGGTCGGGATCTCCACCGATATTACTATCGTCAACTGCGGCAGCATTCCGCGCTCGGAAGGGAAAGCCTGTCGGGTATTCGACCTGCGAAAAGCGGTGGTTAGCGGTTAATCCTCTCCCCGATAACCCGGCTGAGGCCTTTACGCCGTAAGCCGGGAATTTCCTGTGCTATGATTCATAAAGGAAAAATATAACAACAGAATGAATCAGATGAGTAAACTCGACGCCTTTATTCAACAAGCGGTGACGGCGATGCCCATCAGCGGCACGTCATTAATTGCCTCGCTGTATGGCGACGCTTTATTACAACGCGGTGGGGAAGTGTGGCTGGGCAGCGTCGCGGCGCTGCTGGAAGGATTAGGCTTCGGCGAGCGCTTCGTACGCACCGCGCTGTTTCGCCTCAATAAAGAAGAGTGGCTTGATGTTGTCCGCATCGGCCGGCGCAGCTTCTATCGCCTGAGTGATAAAGGGCTGCGCCTGACCCGGCGCGCGGAGCATAAAATTTATCGCGCCAGTGCCCCGGAATGGGACGGTACCTGGCTGCTGCTGCTTTCGGAAGGCCTGGAGAAAAATGTGCTCGCCGACGTTAAAAAGCAGCTGCTGTGGCAGGGGTTTGGCGCGCTGGCGCCGAGCCTGCTGGCCTCGCCGTCGCAAAAGCTGGCCGATGTCCAGTCTCTGCTCCACGAAGCGGGCGTCGCCGAAAACGTCATCTGTTTTGAAGCCCATTCGCCGCTGGCGCTCTCAAGGGCGGCGCTGCGCGACCGCGTAGAGGAGTGCTGGCATCTCACCGAACAAAATGAGATGTACGAGGCGTTTATCGCATTGTTCCGACCATTACTGCCGCTGCTGCGCGACAGCGAGCCGTCAGAGTTGACGCCGGAGCGCTGTTTCCAGATCCAACTGCTCCTTATCCATTTCTATCGCCGGGTGGTGCTCAAAGACCCGCTGCTGCCGGAAGAGCTCCTGCCGGCGCATTGGGCAGGGCAAACCGCCCGCCAGCTGTGTATCAATATTTATCAACGCGTGAGTCCCGGTGCGCTGGCGTTTGTCAGCGAGAAAGGTGAGAGCTCGGTGGGCGAGCTCCCGGCGCCGGGTCCGCTCTATTATCAGCGCTTTGGCGGTTTGCCGGGCGCATAAGGAGGCTGCATGCCGATATATCAGATTGATGGACTGACGCCGGTGGTGCCGGAGGAGAGTTACGTTCACCCGACCGCGGTGTTGATTGGCGACGTGATCCTCGGCAAAGGGGTCTATGTTGGGCCCAACGCCAGCCTGCGCGGCGACTTCGGGCGCATCGTGGTCAAAGACGGCGCCAATATTCAGGATAACTGCGTGATGCATGGCTTCCCCGGCCAGGATACGGTGGTGGAAGAGGAGGGCCATATCGGCCACGGCGCTATTCTGCACGGCTGCGTGATTGGCCGCAACGCGTTGGTGGGCATGAGCGCGGTGATTATCGACGGGGCGGTCATTGGCGAAAACAGCATTGTCGGCGCTTCGGCCTTTGTCAAAGCCAACGCCGAGATGCCCGCCAACCATCTGATTATCGGCAGCCCGGCAAAAGCGATTCGCACCCTGAGCGAACAGGAGCTGGCGTGGAAAAAACAAGGTACCCGTGAATACCCGGCGCTGGTGGAACGCTGTAAGCAGACGCTGCACCAGGTGGAGCCATTACGGGAAGTCGAAGCAGGGCGTAAGCGGCTGGCGTTTGATGAAAACCTGCGGCCAAAAGCCGCAACCTGAGGGGTAAAATTATGGCAGAGAAATTATCCGCTCACTGTCACTGCGGTGCGGTGGCGTTTACCGTGGAACTCAGCGACGGCTTCAACACCGTTCGGCGCTGTAACTGCTCATATTGTCGCATGCGTGGGGCGGTCGCGGTCTCTTCGCCGCGTTCAGGAATAGAGGTGGTACGCGGAGGGGATAAGCTCACAGAGTATCGCTTTAATACAGGGGAAGCCGTGCACTTTTTCTGCTCGGTATGCGGGATCTACACCTTTCATCAACGGCGATCAAACCCACAGCAGTATGGGGTGAATGTGGCCTGCATTGACGGCGTTTCGCCTTTCGATTTCCCTTGCGTGGAGGTCAACGACGGCGTGAATCATCCAAAGGATGGCGGCGGAGGCGTGGTGGGGTATTTACGCTACGAGAAAAAGTAAAACTCTCCTCCCGCAGGAAGCGAGAGGAGTGAAATATTAGGCTGCAACCACGCTGTCGATGGCCGCTTTCGCGTCAGACTGCGCTTTGGCCGCGACTTCCGGGCCGTAAGCGATACCTTCGGCGAACACAAAGTTCACGTCGGTGATGCCGATGAAGCCGAGGAAGGTGGACAGGTATGGGGTGACCAGGTCGGTCGGAGTATCTTTATGGATACCGCCGCGGCTGGTAACGACGACCGCGCGTTTACCGGTTACCAGACCTTCCGGCCCTTTCTCGGTGTAGCGGAAGGTGACGCCGGCGCGAGCCACCAGGTCGAAATAGTTTTTCAACTGCGTCGGGATGTTGAAGTTGTACATCGGCGCAGCGATAACAATCACATCGTTGCCTTTCAGTTCGGCGATCAGCTCGTCGGAAAGGGCCAGCGCTTCCTGCTGACGCGGAGTCAGCGGCGCGTCGCTCGGACGCAGGGCGCCAACCAGTTCGCCATCCAGAACCGGGATCGGATTGGCGGCCAGGTCACGCACGGTGATCTCATCGCCAGGGTGTTTTTCCTGCCATTGTTCAACAAAATAGTCGGAAAGCTGACCAGATTGTGAGTACCCTGCCAGAATACTGGATTTCAGAACTAATACTTTGCTCATGGGTGTTTCCTTTTTTTAATGTGATTGACGGGTCAATGCCCTGGTGCTTGTTGACACTGTATTCACAATCGCGCCACAGAGATAGCGCAATATATCGAATCCTATGTTCAGATTTTTTGAACAAGGCGCGAATGACACAGATGTGGTACTCTAAGGCAATACTTCAAAAGAGATTTCCCGGCAGAGCTCTGCCCGATAACGCTATGACAGAACAACAAAAATCACCTTCCCCCAGCTTTATCAACAGCTCGACGGCCTGATGCTGCGCGACAAAACGCGCTTTGCCCGCCGTCTGCACGGCGTGAAGAAGGTTAAAAATCCTGAATCGCAACAGGCCATTCTGCAGGAGATGGCGCTGGAGATAAGCCAGGCAGCCGGTAAAGTCCTGCTGCGCGAAGCGGCGCGTCCGGCCATCACCTATCCGGAAAACCTGCCGGTTAGCCAGAAAAAACAAGAGATTCTCGAGGCGGTGCGCGACCACCAGGTGGTGATCGTCGCCGGGGAGACCGGTTCGGGTAAAACCACCCAGTTGCCCAAAATCTGCATGGAGCTGGGGCGCGGGCTGAAAGGACTCATCGGCCATACCCAGCCGCGTCGCCTGGCGGCGCGGACCGTCGCCAATCGTATTGCCGAAGAGCTGCAGAGCGAGCCGGGCGGCTGCATCGGCTATAAAGTCCGCTTCAGCGACCACGTCAGCGAAAACACCATGGTTAAGCTGATGACCGACGGTATCCTGCTGGCGGAGATCCAGCAGGATCGTCTGTTGATGCAGTACGACACCATCATTATCGATGAGGCGCACGAGCGCAGCCTGAATATTGACTTTCTGCTCGGCTATCTGAAAGAGCTCCTGCCGCGCCGCCCGGACCTGAAAATCATCATTACCTCGGCGACCATCGACCCGGAACGTTTCTCAAAGCATTTCAATAATGCGCCGATTATCGAAGTCTCCGGGCGGACTTACCCGGTGGAAGTGCGCTATCGGCCGATAGTGGAAGAGGCGGACGATACCGAGCGCGATCAGTTACAGGCGATCTTTGATGCGGTTGACGAACTGGGGCGCGAAGGGCCCGGCGATATTCTGATCTTTATGAGCGGTGAGCGGGAAATTCGCGATACCGCCGATGCGCTGAATAAGCTGGATCTGCGCCATACCGAAGTGCTGCCGCTGTACGCCCGCCTGTCCAACAGCGAGCAGAACCGCGTCTTCCAGCCGCACAGCGGGCGGCGCATCGTGCTGGCGACCAACGTGGCGGAAACCTCGCTGACCGTGCCGGGCATTAAGTACGTTATCGATCCCGGTACTGCGCGTATCAGCCGTTACAGCTACCGCACCAAGGTGCAGCGCCTGCCGATCGAGCCGGTTTCCCAGGCGTCCGCCAACCAGCGTAAGGGCCGCTGCGGCCGCGTTTCGGAAGGGATCTGTATTCGTCTTTATTCAGAAGACGATTTCCTGTCGCGCCCGGAATTTACCGACCCGGAGATTCTGCGCACCAACCTGGCGTCGGTCATCCTGCAGATGACCGCCCTGGGCTTAGGCGATATCGCCGCCTTCCCGTTTGTCGAAGCGCCGGATAAGCGCAATATCCAGGACGGCGTACGCCTGCTGGAAGAGCTGGGTGCCATCACCACCGATGAGCAGGCCACCGCCTATAAGCTGACGCCGATGGGCCGCCAGCTCAGCCAGCTGCCGGTGGACCCGCGTCTGGCGCGGATGGTGCTGGAGGCGCAGAAGCACGGCTGCGTGCGGGAAGCGATGATCATCACCTCCGCGCTGTCGATCCAGGACCCGCGCGAGCGGCCGATGGACAAACAGCAGGCCTCTGACGAAAAACATCGCCGCTTCCACGATAAAGAGTCCGATTTCCTCGCCTTCGTCAATCTGTGGAACTACCTCGGCGAGCAGCAGAAGGCGCTGTCGTCGAATCAGTTCCGCCGCCAGTGCCGGGTCGATTTTCTTAACTATCTGCGCGTGCGCGAGTGGCAGGACATCTACACCCAGCTGCGCCAGGTGGTGAAAGAGCTTGGCCTGCCGATCAACAGTGAGCCGGCGGAATATCGCGAGATCCATACTGCGCTGCTGACCGGTCTGCTGTCGCACATCGGCATGAAGGATGCCGATAAGCAGGAGTTTACCGGCGCGCGCAACGCCCGCTTCTCTATTTTCCCGGGTTCCGGCCTGTTTAAAAAGCCGCCGAAGTGGACGATGGTGGCCGAGCTGGTCGAGACCAGCCGCCTGTGGGGCCGCATCGCCGCGCGCATTGAGCCGGAGTGGGTGGAGCCGGTAGCGCAGCACCTGATCAAGCGCTCATACAGTGAGCCGCACTGGGAGCGGTCGCAGGGCGCGGTAATGGCGACGGAAAAGGTTACCGTTTACGGCCTGCCGATCGTCGCCGCGCGTAAGGTCAACTACAGCCAGATTGATCCGGCGCTGTGTCGTGAGCTATTTATCCGCCACGCGCTGGTAGAGGGCGACTGGCAGACGCGGCACGCCTTCTTCCGCGATAACCTGAAGCTGCGCGCGGAAATCGAAGAGCTGGAGCATAAGTCGCGCCGCCGCGACATCCTGGTGGATGACGAGACGCTGTTCGAGTTCTACGACCAGCGCATCAGCCACGACGTCATCTCCGCCCGCCACTTCGATAGCTGGTGGAAGCGGGCCAGCCGTGAAACGCCAGACTTGCTCAATTTTGAAAAGAGCATGCTGATTAAAGAGGGGGCGGAGCAGGTCAGTAAACTGGACTACCCGAATTTCTGGCATCAGGGCAACCTCAAGCTGCGGCTTAGCTACCAGTTTGAACCTGGCGCCGACGCCGATGGCGTGACGGTGCATATTCCGCTGCCGCTGCTCAACCAGATAGAGGAAGCCGGGTTTGAATGGCAGATCCCTGGCCTGCGTCGCGAGCTGATTATCGCGCTGATAAAATCGCTGCCGAAGCCGGTACGGCGCAATTTCGTCCCGGCTCCCAACTATGCGGAAGCGTTTCTTGGCCGGGCGGCGCCGCTTGAGCTGCCGCTGCTCGATTCGCTGGAGCGCGAGCTGCGTAAGATGACCGGCGTGACCATCGACCGCGAAGCCTGGCAGTGGGATCAGGTGCCCGATCACCTGAAAATCACCTTCCGGGTGGTGGATGATAAAAACAAGAAGCTGCAGGAAGGGCGCTCGCTGCAGGCGTTGAAAGACGCCCTGAAGGGCAAAGTGCAGGAGACGCTGTCGGCGGTCGCTGATGACGGTATTGAGCAGAGCGGGCTGCATATCTGGAGCTTTGGCACCCTGGCGGAAAGTTACGAACAGAAGCGCGGTAACTATAAGGTGAAAGCCTGGCCGGCGCTGGTGGACGAGCGCGACAGCGTGGCCATCAAACTGTTTGATAATCCACAGGAACAGCAGCAGGCCATGTGGCGCGGTCTGCGTCGCCTGCTGCTGCTCAACATCCCGTCGCCGATTAAGTATCTGCACGAGAAACTACCGAATAAAGCCAAGCTTGGGCTCTACTTTAACCCGTACGGCAAAGTGCTGGATCTGATTGACGATTGCATCTCCTGCGGCGTTGATAAGCTTATTGACGAGGCGGGCGGTCCGGTGTGGACGGAAGAGGGCTTTAGTCAGCTGCACGATAAAGTGCGAGCCGAGCTCAACGACACGGTGGTGGAGATCGCTAAACAGGTCGAGCAGATCCTCACCGCGGTGTTCAATATCAACAAACGGCTGAAAGGCCGGGTGGATATGACCATGGCGCTGGGGCTGTCGGATATCAAAGCGCAGATGGCGGGTCTGGTGTATCGCGGCTTTGTCACCGGCAACGGTTTCCGCCGTCTTGGCGATACGCTGCGCTATCTGCAGGCGATTGAAAAGCGTCTGGAGAAGATGGCTATCGATCCGCACCGCGATCGGGCGCAGATGCTTAAGGTGGAGAGCGTGCAGCAGGCGTGGCAGCAGTGGCTGAATAAGCTACCGCCGAACCGCCGTGAGGACGACGATGTCCGGGAGATCCGCTGGATGATCGAGGAGCTGCGGGTCAGCTTCTTCGCCCAGCAGCTGGGCACCCCGTATCCTATCTCGGACAAGCGAGTGTTGCAGGCGATGGAGCAAATTACCCCATAGCCTGGCTGGTTGTCCCCGGTGGCGCTGCGCTTACCGGGGCTACTGGTCAGGCGTCCACGCTTAAGCGTTTACCCACGCCAGAGTAAAGCCGTCCCAGCCTTTAGTGCCCACGGTTTGCAGCGCCGTTGCCGTCAACCGTGGCTCGGCGCCCATCATCTCAATGAACTGACGCACGCCCTGAACGCGCTCGTCGGCGCTCTGTGGGTTGACCACTTCGCCGTCGCGTACCACGTTATCGCCAATAATTAAGGTTCCTGGGCGGGAATAACGTAGCGCCCAGCGCAGATAATGGGGGTTATTCGGCTTATCGGCATCGATGAAGATCAGGTCGAAAGCGGGACATTCGCCAAGCGACTCCAGGGACTGTAGCGCGGGTCCCTCCCGTAGCGTGACCCGCTGGTCAACGCCCGCCAGCTGCAGATTCTCCCGCGCCACCTGGGCATGATGCGCGTCGGCCTCCAGGGTGAGGAGTTGGCCGTCTGCAGGAAGCTCGCGCGCCATCCAGATGGTGCTATAGCCGCCGAGGGTGCCGATCTCCAGTATCCGCTTAGCCTGGGTTAGCCGTACCAGCAGGGCGAGAAACTGACCCTGATTGGCGGCGACATCGTGTGCCGGGAGCCCGGCACGATGGTTGTTTTCCAGTACCCGATCGAGCACAGGATCGCCGGGAATTAAGGCCTTAATCAAATAATTGTCTACTGCCGACCACTGTTGTTGCATATGACGCTTCCCCATTTAGCTCCCTGATGAGTCAGACCAGCCGCCTCCCAGCGCCCGGTACAGATCGATCTGCGCCAGCAGCAGGTTGTTCTTCACCTGCACCACGCTAAGCTGGGTGGAGAACAGCGTTCGCTGGGCATCAAGCACATCCAGATAAGAAGAGTAGCCGTTACGGTAGCGGTTTTGTGCAATACGTAAGGTTTCCTGGGCAACGGTCTCTTGTTCCTGAAGCTCGGTTAACTGTTCGCCATAGCGACTGATGGCGTCCAGGCTGTCATTGACCTCTTTGAACGCGCTGCGCACCGTTTTCTCATAGCTATAGAGCGCCTGGTTGCGCTGGGCCATGGAGACGTCCACCTGGGCATTTAACGCCTGGCGGTTTAGCAGCGGCGCCAGAATACTGCCGCCAAGACTCCACAGCCGCAGCGGGTTGTCCAGCAGATCCGGCAGCGTCCGGTCCTGCAGGCTGCCGGTAGCGGTCAGGTTAATAGAGGGCAGCAGCTGCGCCTGCGACGAGGCCAGCGTGGCGTCGGCGGCCACCAGCTGGCGCTCGGCCTGAGCGATGTCCGGACGGCGGTTGAGCAAGGTGGACGGCAGCTGCGACGGCAGACGCAGCGGGGTAAGCTGGGCGAACTCGCCGCGTTTTACCGCGCCAGGGTTATCGCCGAGCAGCACGCTGAGCGCATTTTCCTGCTGCGCAATCTGGTGCTGTAGCGGCGGGATCTGCGCCCGCGTTGACCGCAGCTCCGAATCCGCCTGCATCAGCTCAAGGCGTGAAGTATACCCGGTTTCAAACTGACGTTTGGCCAGGCGCCACGCGTCTTCCCTTGATGTTAGCGTCTGCTGGGTCACCCGCAGCTGCTCATCCAGCGACAGCAGCGTGACGTAGCCAACGGCCACCGAGCTGGCGACGCTCAAATTGGCGGCGGCGGCGGCGGCTTTCTGCGCCTCAAGGCTGGCCCCGGCGGCGTTGGCCGCGCTGCGGTTCGCTCCCCAGATATCGACATCATAGCTGGCGGTCAGGCCGCCCTTATACAGTGTGCTGTGGATCGGCAGGCCGGTGGCGGCGGACTGCGTCCGGGCGCGGGTGCCGGTGAGGCTGGCGTCCAGTGACGGAAACAGGCTGCTGTCGGCGGCGTAAGCGCGCGCCTGATACTCATTCACCCGCTCGCGGGCGATCAGCACATCGCTGTTATAGCGCAGCGCCTGGTCGACATACTGATTGAGGGTACTGTCATGAAAATTGCGCCACCATACACCCTCCACCGGGCTGGCCGGGCCAACGTCGGCCCGCCAGGCGGCAAGAATGGTCAGGGTCGGCTGCGCGCGTTGCACATCGGCGGATTGACAGCCGACCAGCGCCAGAACGATAGCAAGGGCGACCGGGCGGATCATGGTTGTTTCTCCGCACGGGTATCAATAGTCACCTGCACCGACATCCCCGGCCGCAGGCGTTCGCTGTTGTTTTGCCCGTCGTTGACCGTAATACGCACCGGGATGCGCTGGGCGATCTTGACGAAATTGCCGGTGGCGTTGTCCGGAGAGATGGCGCTGAACTCCACCCCGGTCGCCGGGGAGATACTCTGCACCTTGCCGTGGAAGGTCTCGCCGTTGAGCGCGTCTACGGTGAAGGTGACCGGCTGGCCAACGCGTACTTCGGCCAACTGGGTCTCTTTGAGGTTGGCAATCACCCAGTGCTGCGGCGGAACCAGCGAGGTCAGATGGGTTCCGGCGCTGACATAGGCGCCAAGACGCACCGAGATCTGCCCCAGCTGGCCGCCGGTGGGGGCGATAATCTGGGTATTCTGCAGGTCGATCTGCGCCAGCTCAAGCGCCGCTTTGGCGCTGGCCACGTCGGCCTCCAGCGAATCGCGATTGACGATGGTCGATTCACGGTCCTGGCGCGACATCTCCAGCGCCGCTTTCGCCTGCTCAATATCCGCCGCCCCTTGCGCCGCGCTGGCCCGCGCCGAATCACGTTCGCGGATCGACAGCGAACCGTCGGCGGTTAACTGCTGGATGCGTTTTAAATCGGCCTGGATTTTCAGATTCTGCGCGCGGGCGTTTTGCAGCGCGGCTTCATTCTTGGCGATCGTCGCCTCGGCGCTTTTGCGCTGTTGCAGGTTATTGCGCAGCGCGGCCTCTTTCATCGCCAGGGTAGCCTGGGCCTGATGCACCCGCTGTTTATAGATGCGATCGTCTATCTGGAACAGCACCTCGCCCGGCTGGACAATCGCGAAATCTTTGACGTTGACGGCGGTGATATAGCCGTTGACCTGCGGGCTAATAAAGGTGGTCTGCCCGCGCACATAGGCGTTGTCGGTAAACTGGCTATGGCGAGTGAACGGCGGCAGTTGCCAGGCGTAGAGGATCACCAGCACGCCGACGAGGCCTATCGCCGCGGCGGTAAAAATGGAAACCACGCGAATATTATTCCGGGTGTTGGCCTGTTGTTTGGCCGCATCCTGCTGACTCATAACGACTCCAGAGATGAAATGATGATAATTATTTGCTGCCGGTAGCGCGTTGCAACGCGATACGGGCAGTCAGTCGTAAGCGAATTAAGCGCCAGAAAACCCACACTAGTGTCCCGGCGGAGATCGCCGCCGTCAGCAGATAGGTATCATTCCAGGCGAGAATATTGGCCTGCAGCGTCGCGGCGTTTTGCAGCAGGGTGGTGGCCTGAACGTTGAGCAGCGTACTGTCGCCAATCTGGCTCTGATACATCTGGCTGTACTGCTGCAGCCGCTCGACGATCAGCGGGTTCAGGGTGGTTATCTGGTCCGCCAGCTGGCTGGAGTGGAATTTCTCACGCCAGGTCTGGAAGGTGCCGAGGATCGCCGAGCCGAGCAGCCCGCCAATGTTCTGGCTCATGCCGAACAGCACCGAGAAGCTGACCAGGTTGCGCGGGTCGGCAAACACGCCGCCAATCCCGGCGAGCATCGCCGGGGCCAGAAAGAAGGCGCTGCCGAAGCCGAGTAAAAACTGGCTGAACATTAATTGTTCCGGACGGGTGAGGGCGTTGGACTGGCTGTCGAGCAGCGAGGCTATCATGATCAGCGCCAGCGCGGTGGCGGTCGGCCAGTAGAGCTTCTGCGGGTTGAGCGTCAGACAGCTGGCAATGATCCCGCACAGAATACCGGCGAAAATCGACCACGCGAGGTTAGTCATCTGTTCGTTTTGCAGGCCAACGTACTGCAGCCAGCCGATGACCCCGGTGTTCTGCTCCGCCAGCACGATGCGGATCAACAGCATAATCAGGCCCAGACGCACGATGCTGCCGCTGGAGAGCCATTTGGTATTGAGCAGGGGGTTGCTGCGGTTATGCTCGAAGGTAATCGCAGCGACGATCAGTATTACCGCCGCCGCCAGCGCCCAGCCGATCCACGGCGCTTCAAACCACCACTCGAGCCGCCCCAGCGACAGCACGGCGCACACCAGCGCCATGCCGGGCGCCAGCAGAAAGAAGGTAATGAAATCCTTTTTTCGAACACTTTTTACGATCGCTTGGCGGCAGTTTAGCGCGATGACGCAGGCCAGCGACACCAGCGCCAGGCCCAGCTCAAAGAAGTAGAGACCGCGCCATTCATCGGTCTGCAGCAGTTCGGTGGAAAAGAGGCGCGCCAGGGGAATGGCTAGCGACGAGCCGGTGATGCCGATAGTCAGCCCTTTCAGGCGATGCCGAGCAGGCCAGGCCTGTACCTGGTAGTAGATCCCCAGCGAGCTGAGCGCCGCGGCCACCATGCCATGGGCGGCGCGAACCATCATCGCTGAGCTGAGATCGTTGACGAAGAGGTGGAAAAAGGTGACCAGCACATAGAGCACCAGAAAGCCTTCGGTGAAAGCGCGCAGGCCAAACTGCTGGCGGAATTTCACCAGCAGCAGGTTGATGGAGACGTTGGTCATCACGTATACCGCCGGCAGCCAGGCGATTTCTGTCGACCAGGCGGCGAAGGTACCCTGCAGCAGCTGCAGGTTGGCGGTGACCACTGCGTTGCCCAGCGCGCCGGTGAGACATACCAGCAGACCGACCACGCCGTAGGCAAGGCGTTTCGCCGGACTGTGCAGCGGCGTCGACGGCGAACCGAGCAGAGCCGGTTTTTCATGCGGCGCCCAGTCATGCGGGGCGTAGGGGTTATCCTGGCGACGGGGCATTATTTCTTCTCCACTTCGCGCAACAGCTTTTCCAGCACCCGCTGGGTTTGCTCCTGCTCCTGTGGGGTAATCGCCGTCAGGATCTCTTCGCGCAGATCGTCAGCCACCGTTTTGACCTGTTCATAGAGGGCCTTCCCTTTGTCGGTGACCACCAGCAGTCGCTTACGTTTGTCGCTGGCGGTGGTGATGCGCTCCACCAGTCCGAGGGCGACCAGACGATGGATCAACGGCACAATGGTCGGGCTCTCCACCCCCAGCTCCTGCGCCAGTTCGCTTTGCGACAGCGGCTGCTGGTGGCGGGCGATGGACGCTACCGCCACCCAGCTGGCCTGGCTGAGACCGAGATTTTTCAGCCGACGATTGACCGCCAGCCGCCAGTGGTGCGCGGTGAGGTATAAAAGATGGGAGAAGGTAAGCTGTCGATTGTCCATAGGTCGTCTGTCAATATCGTTAGAGCTCTAACGATTTTATGCCGGATAACCGCCGGAGTTCAAGATGAAAGATAGAAATTGGTTAACGGTATGTACGTTAATTGTAGTTAACCTTCCGGCCGCGATCCGTGTCGTGCGGTCTGCTGACCGAGGATATTTTTATTCTGCGCCATCACCCAGGCGATAAAGGCCCGCAGGGGGGCGGGAATATGTTTCCGGCTTGGGTAGTAGACGCAGAAATGGTCGGCAGGATAGCGGTAGTCGGGTAACAAATGGACCAGGCTGCCCGCGCTCAGCTGCTGCGTCACCAGCGACTGATAGACAAAGGCGATGCCTAATCCGCTCTCCGCGGCCTGGATCATTGCGCTATCGGCATCGACGACCAGATCGCCTTTAACCGCGACCTCGCTAAGCTCGCCGCTGGGGCCAATAAACTCCCAGCGGTACTTCTCACCACCAGGAAAACAGCGGTTAATGCAGCGGAAATTAACTAATGACTGCGGGGTGTCGGGCTCTCCGGCTTCGCGTATATAGTCCGGGCTGGCCACCGGGATCAGCGATAGTTTCTCGCCAAAGGGGATGGCAATCATCTCTTTGGGCACATCCTGCGAATAGCGAATGCCGGCGTCAAAACCGGACTCGATAATATTGACTTTTCGATCGGTGGCATACAGTTCGAGCGTCACATTGGGACAGGCGTTTTTAAAGGCGATAAAATAGTCTTGAAAAAACAGGTCAATAACAATGCGCGGTAAATTAACTTTCACCACGCCTTCCGGAGTCAGACGGTGATAATTCAGACTGTCCACCACCCGGCGATAATCATTGACCACCGGCGTTATATTATTAAGAAATTCCTCACCCACTGCGGTTAATGACAAACTGCGTGTTGAGCGATTTAGCAGGCGCACGCCTAACTTTTCTTCCAGATGATTAATAGCGACGGTAAGGGCCGGTGGGGAAAGGTTTAACGCTTTAGCGGCCTGACGAAAACTGCCATGTTTCACTATGAGTATTAATATTTCTATTTGTTGCAGATCGGGCAAGGTTTTCATTGTTAATTTCCAGCTAACACCGCGTTCGGAATAGATTAATTGTTATCAATATGAAAGGGAAGTATATATTTAATGCCATTCAGCAATTAAGGAAAATAAGATGAAAACACGTTATCTTGGAAAAGAGAAGTTTCAGGTTTCCGCATTAGGTCTCGGATGTATGGGTATGAGTTTTGCCTATGGCGGCGCTGAAACGTCGCAGGCGATAAATACGATCCATGCCGCCATGGACATGGGCGTGACCTTCCTGGATACCGCCGAAGTATATGGTCCTTTCGATAATGAAGTTCTGGTCGGAAAAGCGATTAAAGGTTTTCGCGATAAGGTGCAGATTGCCACCAAATTTGGATTTCGTATTTTGCCGACCGGCCAGGGTCTGGAGCGGATGGCCGGCGTTGACAGCCGTCCGGCACATATTCGCGAATCAGTGGAAGGGTCGCTGAAGCGACTGAATGTCGAGACCATCGATCTGCTCTATCAGCACCGCGTCGATCCCGCGGTACCGGTGGAAGAGGTGGTGGGCACTATGGCCGATCTGGTTAAAGAGGGTAAAATTCGCCATATCGGTCTGTCGGAAGTATCTGCTCAGACGCTGCGCCGGGCCTGCAAGGTACATCCGATCGCTGCCGTGCAGACGGAATATTCGCTATGGAGCCGCGAGCCGGAGGCCGGTATTCTCCACACCTGCCGCGAGCTGGGGGTCGGCTTTGTGCCATACAGCCCGCTTGGCCGCGGCTTCCTGACGGGGACAATTACCGACCCCGGCGTTTTGGCAGCGGATGATTTCCGCCGCCATCTGCCGCGCTTCCAGGCCGAAACCATGCGCAAAAACCAGCTGCTGCTTGAGCGCCTGCAGCAGGTGGCCACCCGCTATGACGCGACCCTTGCGCAGATTGCCCTTGCCTGGGTGATGAGCAAAGGCGAGGATATCGTGCCTATCCCGGGGGCGAGGAAAATTGCTCACCTGCGCGACAATGCCGGCGCCGCGAATATTACCCTCGCGGCGGAGGACATCCTCACCATCGAACATATTTTCACTGCCGACAACGTCACTGGCTTACGCTATACCCAGGGCGACTTTGATTTAATCGAAAAATAATCCCCTACGGGCAGCGGATGGTTATTACTTGCGTGACGTTGTCACATTTGCCGAACAACTCCTCGTCAGATAGCGCACATCCTCGGCGGTTAACGGCGCGGCAAAGAAAAAAAGGGGCGGCGCAAGGCCACCCCTGATGCGGTTGCTGATGGGGATCAGCCCGGGTAGATGCCGCGGTCTTTACGCGCCATCAGGATGCGCTCGCAGGCCACGATATAGGCGGCGGTGCGCAGCGTACACTCTTTCTCGGCGGCTTTATCCCAGACGTGCACGATAGCGTCGGTCATAATGCGGTCCATCTTGGCGTTGATCTCCTCTTCGCTCCAGAAGAAGCTGGCCATGTCCTGTACCCACTCAAAGTAGCTGACGGTCACCCCGCCGGCGTTGCAGATAACGTCCGGCACCACGATCACGCCGCGCTCGGCCAGCACGTCGTCCGCTTCCGGATAGGTTGGGCCGTTGGCCCCTTCCAGCACCAGTTTGCAGGTCAGCTTCTCCGCGCGCTCGCGGGTGATTTGCCCTTCCAGCGCCGCCGGGATCAGGATGTCCATCGGGGTGGTCCAGAAGGCGTCTTTATCGATCTCCTGGGCGCCCGGGAAACCGGCAATCTGCTTTTCTCCGCCTGCCAGGCGGTGAGGGCGGCCATATCGATTCCGCCTTCGTTATACAGGGTCGCGGTATGATCCTGAATAACCACGATACGAGCGCCGACGCCAGCGAACAGGCGGGCCGCTTCGCTACCGACGTTACCAAAGCCCTGCAGCGCCACTTTGGCGCCTTCAATTTCGATACCGGCGCGACGGGCAACTTCCCGGCCGGTGACAAACACGCCGCGTCCGGTGGCTTTTTCACGACCGAGGGAGCCGCCGAGGTGGATCGGTTTGCCGGTGACCACGCCGGTGATGGTGGTGCCATGGTTCATGGAGTAAGTGTCCATCATCCATGCCATCACTTTGCCATTGGTGCCGACGTCCGGCGCCGGAATATCTTTCTGCGGCCCGATAATAATGCCGATTTCGCTGGTGTAACGGCGGGTCAGACGCTCCAGTTCACCTTCCGACAAGGAGAAGGGGTCGACGCGGATGCCGCCTTTGGCCCCGCCGTAAGGAATATTGACCGCGGCGCACTTAATGGTCATCCAGGCAGAAAGTGCCATGACTTCGTTAAGATCGACATCCGGATGGTAGCGAACACCACCTTTACCCGGTCCGCGCGACAGATTGTGCTGAACGCGATAGCCCTCGAAGTGGCGGATGGTGCCGTCGTCCATTTGCACAGGAATGTCGACGATCAGCGCGCGCTTCGGATGGCGCAGGGTTTCCACCCAGTAGGCAAGATCGCCGAGATAAGGCGCGACGCGGTCGATCTGGCGCAGGTAGGTGGTCCATGGAGATGTACTACTTTCAGATGCGTAAGATAACTTTTCCATAAGAGTCCTGTTTCTCAGTGTTATTTATGTCGTGTAAAACCGTGGAATAGCTACAGCAGTAAACTCTGTGCAATGAATGGTATCACCAATTTTATAAAGCGGTATTTGACGGCAATTCCGATTTTTAAATTTTTGTTAGATTTTTTATTTTTTAAGTGAATAACTACGCACGTCAACCACCCGCAAGCTGTGCATTTTAATTCACTTTTTATTCACTTAAGTGCATAAGAAAATATTTTTTCTATGTTTTTCATTATCTTGATGATCTTAAAAAAGTGAATAAATTGCTTTTGCCCGTATTGACAATCTTGTTGTTCACAGGCCAGCATTAGCCCACACAACAACATGGCATTAACCATGAATTAACAATTACCCGTAAAAAAATAGGGCTTTATTTTTCTGTGGTGAATATTTTTACCATCGCAGCGGGCGCGCTCGTGCCCAAAATAAGCCGAGGGGCAGGGTTAATGTCGATTGTCCAACGCGACGGGAGCGTTTTCCGTCGTCTTACGTTCCGGAGATAAATTATGTCAGGCAGTATGACTCGCGAAGATTTTGACGCTTACCTGGTTCCCTGTTTTGCCCCCGCGCCGTTTATTCCGGTCAGAGCGGCGGGCTCCCGCGTCTGGGACCAGCAGGGGAAAGAGTATATCGATATGGCGGGCGGCATCGCAGTGAACGCCCTGGGCCATGCTCACCCGGCGCTGGCTCAGGCCCTGCAGGATCAACTGGCGAAACTGTGGCATATCGGCAATGGCTATACCAACGAGCCGGTGCTGCAGCTGGCAAAAACCCTCGTGCAGTCGACCTTTGCCGACAAGGTGTTTTTCTGCAACTCCGGCGCCGAAGCCAACGAGGCGGCCCTTAAGCTGGCGCGGAAATATGCCCACGATAAGTTTGGCGGTGAAAAAAGCGAAATCATCGCCTTCAACCACGCCTTCCACGGCCGCACGCTGTTCACCGTCTCCGTTGGCGGCCAGCCGAAATATTCCAGCGATTATGCTCCGCTGCCGCAGGGCATTACCCATCTGCCCTATAACGATATCGAGGCGGTCACCGCGGCGATCTCCTCGCGCACCTGCGCGGTGATCGTCGAGCCGATTATCGGCGAAGGCGGGGTGATCCCGGCGGACCCGGCGTTCCTGCAGGCGCTGCGTACCCTCTGCAATCGCCATCATGCCACCCTGATATTCGATGAGGTGCAGACCGGCGCCGGGCGTACCGGCCATCTCTACGCCTACCAGCATTACAACGTCGTCCCGGACATTCTCACCAGCGCCAAAGGGCTGGGGGGCGGCTTCCCGATCGGCGCGATGCTGGCGAAAGAGGCCTGGGCGCAGGTCTTCCAGCCAGGCACCCATGGCACCACCTTCGGCGGCAACCCGCTGGCGGCAACCGTCGCTAACGCCGTGCTGGCCCATCTCGATGCGCCGCTGCTGGCGGGCGTTGGCGAGCGCCATGCGCTGATCGTTGACCAGTTGAATGCGATCTCTGCCCGTTACGATGCGTTCAGCGCCGTGCGCGGCACCGGTCTGCTGATCGGCGCTGAGCTGGCGGGGCCGCTGCGCGGCAAGGCCAAAACGTTGACCAACCTGGCGGCGGAAGAGGGGCTGATCGCCCTGATTGCCGGCCCGGACGTGCTGCGCTTCGCGCCGGCGCTCAATATCCCGCTGGCGGATATTGCGGAAGCCTTCGTGCGCCTTGATCGCGCCGTTGCCCGCTTAACCCGCTAACCGGGAGGACGGCCTGTGATGCTATTTCGTCCCGTACGGGAAAACGATCTCGACGACATCGTCCGCCTCGCCGCGCGGGCGGGGGTCGGCATGACCTCTTTACCGCATGACGTCGGGCGCCTGGCGGCCAGGATCCGGCGCAGTATCGAGACCTTCGCCGGCGAACTGCCGCGCAGCCAGCAGGGTTTCCTGTTTGTGCTGGAGGACACCGCGCTGGCGCGGGTGGTGGGGGTGAGCGCCATTGAGGTCGCAGTGGGCCTGGACGAGCCGTTTTACAATTTTCGCATTCAGAAAACGGTGCGCGCCTCGAAAGCGCTGGGAGTCTATAAGCCCCAGGAGCTGCTTAATCTCAGCTATGACCACACCGGGCATAGTGAGCTGTGTACGCTGTTTCTCGACCCGGCGTATCAGCGCAACCGCAATGGTCTGCTGCTCTCCAAGGCGCGCTTTTTATTTATCGCCGCCTTTCGCGAGTGGTTCTCCCCGCACCTGTTTGCCGAACTGCGCGGCTGCAGCGATGAGCAGGGACAGTCGCCGTTCTGGGATGCGCTGGGCCATCATTTCTTCGACATCCCGTTCGCCGATGCCGACCGGCTGACCGGCACCGGCATGAAAACCTTTATTGCCGAACTGATGCCGGCGTACCCGATCTATATCTCACTGCTGCCGGAAGCGGCCCGCGGGGTCATCGGTCAGGTGCATCCCAATACCGCCCCGGCGCGGGCGATCCTCGAGAAAGAGGGTTTCAGCTGGCGCGGCTCGGTGGATATTTTCGATGCCGGTCCGGTGCTGGAGGCGGACACCGATCAGATCCGCGCCGTGCGCGACAGCCAGCGCCTGCCTGTCCGGCAGCTGATGGGCGACCTGCCGGCGCCGACCCTCGTCGCCAACGGTCAATTCGACAACTTTCGGGCGCTGCTGGTGGCCCACGAAGAGCAGGTCTCGCTTGACAGCGCCGCGCTGGACGCGCTGCAGGTCAGTGAAACCGACCGCGTTTATACGGTAACCCTGAATCCAGAGGACAACAGATCATGGCGGTAAAAGCACAGTTTATAGCCGGGCAGTGGCTGCCAGGCAGCGGCGCAACGATGAGCAAACTGGCCCCGGAGGATCAGTCGCTGCTGTGGCAGGCGGCCAGCGCGGGGGCTGACGACGTCCAGGCGGCCTGCGCCGCGGCGCGCGCGGCGTTTTATCCCTGGTCGCACCGGCCGCTGGCCGAGCGTATTGACGTCGTACAGCGTTTTGCTGCGCTGCTGGAGACGCATAAAGAGGCGCTGGCGACCCTGATTTCCCGCGAGACCAGCAAGCCGCTGTGGGAGACCCGCACCGAAGTGCAGGCGATGATCGGCAAGGCCGCGATCTCCATCGAAGCCTATCACCAGCGGACGGGCTTTCATGAGTCGACGCTGCCGGACGGTAAAGCGCTGCTGCGCCACAAACCGCACGGCGTGATGGCGGTCTTTGGCCCCTACAACTTCCCGGGCCACCTGCCCAACGGACATATCATTCCGGCGCTGATCGCCGGGAACACCATTGTGTTTAAACCCAGCGAGCTGACGCCGGCTACCGCTGAAATGACCGTCCAGCTGTGGCAGCAGGCGGGCATCCCCGACGGGGCGATCAACCTGCTGCAGGGCGGAAAAGCCACCGGCCAGGCGCTGCTGGAAAATCGTGATATCGACGGCGTGCTGTTCACCGGCAGCGCGGCGGCCGGTTTCCACTTCCATCGCTACTTCGGCGGCCAGCCGGAGAAGATGCTGGCCCTCGAGATGGGCGGCAACAACGCACTGATCGTCGCCGACGCGGCCGATATCGATGCGGCGCTGCATGTGATTATCCAGTCGGCGTTTATCTCTGCCGGGCAGCGCTGCACCTGCGCGCGCCGGCTGATCGTGCCGCGCGGCGAGCAGGGGGATGCGCTGCTGCAGCGGCTGGTAGAGGCCAGCGCGCAGATCCGCGCCGGCAAGTGGGATGATCAGCCGGCGCCGTTTATGGGCGGGGTGATCTCTCTCGACGCTGCGCAGAACATGCTGGCGGCGCAGCAAAAACTGGAGGGGCTCGGCGGCAAGGTGCTGCTGCGCATGCGCCAGCCTGACCCGCGCTCCACGGTGCTGACCCCGGGGATCGTCGACGTCACCGGTATTGAGGTGCCGGATGAAGAGTACTTTGGCCCGCTGCTGACGATTATCCGTTACGACGGCTTCCCGGAGGCGATTCGCCTCGCCAATCAGACCCGCTATGGCCTGGCCGTCGGGCTGATCTCCAGCGATGCGGCGCAGTTTGATCAGCTGGCGGACGAGGCGCGAGCCGGGATCGTCAACTGGAACAAGCCGCTGACCGGCGCATCGAGTAAAGCGCCGTTTGGCGGGGTGGGCGCCTCCGGCAACCATCGCGCGGCAGCGTGGTATGCCGCCGATTACTGTGCCTGGCCGATGGCCTCTCTGGTCAGCGATACGCTGACGCTTCCGGCGACGGTATCGCCGGGCCTGCCATTCTGATAACGGATCCTGTGAGGACATATGTCTGGTTTTGAAGCAAACTTTGATGGCCTGGTCGGCCCGACGCACCACTACGCCGGACTCTCCGTCGGCAATGAAGCCTCGCAAAATAACCGCGATGGTCTCTCTAACCCTAAACAGGCGGCGCTGCAGGGGCTGTATAAAATGAAAGCCCTGGCCGATCGCGGCTTCGTGCAGGGCATTCTGCCGCCGCAGCCGCGGCCGAATCTGCGTCTGCTGCGTGAAGTGGGTTTCCAGGGCAGCGATGAGCAGGTTATCCGGCAGGCGGCCCACGCGGCGCCGCAGCTGCTCTCCGCCTTCAGCTCCGCCTCGTCGATGTGGACCGCCAACGCGGCGACCGTCTCACCGTCGGCGGACAGCGCCGATGGCAAAGTCCATTTCACCGTCGCCAACCTGAACAATAAGCTGCACCGTATGCATGAGGCGCCCACCACCTCGGCGATCCTTGGCGCCACGTTCGCCGATCCGCGCTACTTTGCCCACCATGCGGCGCTGCCGCAGCATGGCGACCTCGGCGATGAAGGGGCGGCCAACCATAACCGCTTCTGCCGGGAATATGACCGGCAGGGGGTGCAGTTTTTCGTCTATGGTCGACGCGCCAGCGGCGGTATCGCCCCGGTGAAGTATCCGGCGCGGCAGACCCTCGAGGCCAGCGAAGCGGTGGCCCGCCTGCATCAGCTGGATCCGCGCTACACGGTGTTTGCCCAGCAGGCGCCGCAGGCTATCGATCGCGGCGTGTTTCATAACGACGTCATTGCAGTCAGCAATCGCCATGTGCTGTTTCACCATCAGCAGGCGTTTGTCGATCAGGCGGCGGTGCTGACCACGCTGCGGGCTAAAAGCGACAGTCTGGATATCCCGTTCACCAGCGTGGAAGTGCCGGACGAGCGGGTTTCGCTCGACGACGCCGTAGCCTCTTACCTGTTCAACAGCCAGCTGCTGAGCAAACCAGACGGCAAGATGCTGATCGTGGTGCCGGAGGAGTGCCGCCAGCGGGAAAACGTCTGGCGCTATCTCAGCGATCTCGCCGCCGATAGCGCATCGCCGATCGATGAAGTGGCGGTCTTTGACCTGCGGGAAAGCATGCGCAACGGCGGCGGCCCGGCCTGTCTGCGGCTGCGGGTGGTGCTCAACGAGGCGGAGCGCCAGGCGGTCAACGCCCATAGCCTGATGAACGACGAACGTTATCAGCAGCTGACGGCATGGGTGGAAAAACACTATCGCGACCGGCTGCATGCCCGCGATCTGGCGGACCCGCAGCTGCTGCGCGAGGTTTATCAGGCGCTGGATGAGCTGACGCAGATCCTGCGCCTGGGCGCGGTCTATGATTTTCAGCGTTAAGGAGCGGCAGATGGAGCACCTGGTTAACGATTTACTGCACTGCCGCCTGCAGGCGTGGACCTTTCCGGCGGGCATCGAGGCCCGCTGGCTGGGCGAGGGCATTTTACAGCTGCTGCCGACGGCGCCGTGGCGCCAGGCGACGATCCTCTCCGCCGGCGTGCATGGCAATGAGACCGCGCCGATTGAACTGCTGCTGCAGCTAACCCACGATCTGAGCCAGGGGCGGCAGCCGCTCACGCAGGCGCTGCTGATCGTCTTTGGTAATCTGCCGGCGATCCGCGCCGCGCGCCGCTATCTGCATAACGACCTGAATCGCCTGTTCGGCGGCCGCCATCTGGCGGTCACCCCGGGAAATGAGTCGCGGCGGGCTTTTGCGCTGGAGCAGGCGGTGCAGGCTTTTTATCGCGCCGCCGATACGGCGGGGCCGGTCAACCGTGGTCATCTCGATATGCACACCGCCATTCGCGGATCGCTGTATCGCCAGTTTGCGCTGCTCCCGGCCCACGCCGGGGATTTTTCGCCCGATTTCTATCAGCTGCTGCAGGCCAGCGGGATGGACGCCGTCGTGCGCCATACCGAAGCGGGCGGCACCTTCACCCATTTCACCTGCGAAAAGTTCGCCGCGCAAAGCGCCACCCTGGAGCTGGGGAAAGTGATGCCGTTCGGCGCCAACGATCTCAGCCTGTTCGCCGCCGCCGACGCGGCGATCCGGGCCTGGATCGCTGACGCGCCGCTGCCGCCGCGCGACAAAGCGCCGGTGGACTACTTCCTGGTCGAGGAGAGCATCATCAAGCGCGAGGGGGAATTTACGCTTAATCTCGCGGCAGACGTTGAAAACTTCACCGCGCTCCCGGCAGGGTATGAGATCGCCCGCCAGGCAGAGAAACGTTGGGTGGTGCAGGCCCGGGCCCCCTATATCCTCTTTCCCAACGCCGGGGTCGCCACCGGCCAGCGCGCCGGGCTGTTGCTCCGCGCCGCTGCCCTTCGTCTCCCGCAACCAGCCTGAGGAAACACCATGACTGAACATCAACATCAGGCGTCACCTGCCGCCGGAGGTGAAGGCGCGTCACAGCTTAAGCGCGGGCTCAGCGCCCGCCATATCCAGATGATTGCCCTCGGGGGCGCCATCGGCACCGGGCTGTTTATGGGGGCGGGGCGCAACATCGCCGTCGCCGGCACCTCGATCCTGGTTATCTATGTGCTGGTCGGGTTCTTTACCTATATGGTGATGCGGGCGATGGGCGAGCTGCTGCTCACCCGCCATGACTACCGCTCGTTTGCCGACTTTGTCGGCGAGTATCTCGGGCCGCAGGCCAGCTTTTACCTCGGCTGGACCTACTGGCTAAGCTGGGTGGTGACCTGTATCGCCGACGTAGTGGTCTGCGGGAGCTATATGCAGTACTGGTTCCCGGAACTGTCGGCGTGGATGCCGGCCCTCAGCATGCTGGCGATTCTGTTCCTGCTTAACCTGCTGTCGGTGAAAATGTTCGGCGAGGCGGAGTTCTGGTTCGCCCTGATCAAGGTGATCACCATTATCGCCCTGATCGGCACCGGCGGCTGGATGATTGCCACCGGCTGGACCTCCCCGGACGGCGTGACGGCCTCCCTCAGCCATCTCACCGACCCGACGGCCTTTATGCCCCACGGCATCACCGGCTTTTTCGCCGGCTTCCAGATAGCGATCTTCTCCTTTACCGGCATTGAGCTGCTGGGCACCATGACGGCGGAGACCCGCGATCCGCAGCGCATTTTGCCCAAGGCGATCAATGCTCTGCCGCTGCGGATTATCATCTTCTATCTGCTGTCGATGGTGGTGATCATCGCTGTCGCCTCGTGGCCGGGGGTGTCGGCGGAGACCAGCCCCTTCGTGACGCTGTTCGCCAAGGCCGGGCTGCCTGCCGCCGCGGCGGTGATTAACTTTGTGGCGCTGACCTCGGCGATGTCCTCGGCCAACAGCGGGGTCTTCTCCAGCACCCGCATGCTGTACGGCCTGTCGGTGGAGAAGCATGCGCACTGGCAGTTTCGTATCCTGTCGCGCAGTACCCGCATTCCGGTGCGCAGCCTGCTGTTCTCCTGCTTCTGCATGCTGATCGGCACGCTGTTGCTGTTTCTGGTGCCGAACGTGATGACCCTGTTCACCATCGTCTCGACCCTGGCGGCGATTATGGTGGTGTTCAGCTGGGGGATGATCCTCGTGGCCTATCTGGTTTACCGCCGTCAGCGTCCGGACCTGCACGCCGGGTCGATCTTTAAGATGCCCGCCGGGGTGGTGATGAGCTGGGTGAGCCTGCTGTTCTTCGCGTTCGCTATCTTCATCATGATCTTTGACCCGGACACGCTGCTGGCGCTGTTGGCTTCTCCGCTGTGGTTTATCGCGCTGTGGGGCTTCTGGAAGCTGAAGCAGCGGCGCGAGGGGCAGCTTCAGCTGGACAACCAGAGCGCCTGACACCCGCCGGTCCTGGCGGCCGGCTAAGCAGGGGGGAAGACTTGACGCCTGTTTGTGCCCGGTGGCGGCTGGCGCCTTACCGGGCCCATGCTTACCGGACCTGGGATAAGCGGTTTCCCCCGCGGCGCGATCCCCCCAGGCCCGCGCAAGCGCAGCGCCGCCGGGCGGGATAGTCGGCGCCGTAGTAGCCCTGGCGGGCGGCGGTCAGGCGCTTTCCGCCCGGGAGGGGGCCGTGCCCAGCGCGGACTTCATCCGGCTGGCGCAGAATATCGCCAGCAGCGAAATCGCCACCGTAACGCCCAGATAAATGGCCACCGGCCGCCAGTCACCGTCATATTTCGCCAGCAGACCGGTGGCGATAAGCGGCGCGGTGCCCCCGGCCAGCGCGGCGCCCAGCTGGTAGCCGAGGGTGATCCCGGTATAGCGCACATTGGCGCTGAAAATCTCAGAGCACAGGGTGCCGAGCACCGCGGTTACCGGCGCCCACAGGATGCCGAAGGCAACGATCGTCGCCAGCATGATGCCCCAGCCGGTGCCGGTGTCGAGCAGCAGGAACCACGGGACGATAAACAGCCCCAGCAGCACCACGCTCAGGGTGTACATCTTTTGCCGACCCACCTTGTCTGACAGCAGCCCCATCAGCGGGATCATCACGGTGGCCACCAGCGCGCCCAGGGTCACGGATTCCAGCGCCTGCGACTTCTGATAGCTCAGGGTGGTGGTGGCGTAGCTGACCACAAAGGTGGAGAAGATATAGAAGGGGGCGGTCTCCACCACTTTCAGGCCGGCGGCGATCAGCACTTCCCGCCAGTGGTGCTTGAGCGTATCGCGCAGCGGGGCCTTCGCCACCTGGCCGGATTTTTTCACCTGCTTAAAGGCGGGCGTTTCGTCGATATCTTTGCGGATCCACAGGCCGAGAAAAACGAGGACGGAGCTGAGCAGGAACGGTATGCGCCAGCCCCAGGCGAGAAACTGCGCCTCATCGAACAGCGTCATCAGCGAGACGATAAATGTTGCCATCAACATGCCGATGGTCACCCCGGCCTGGGGAATGCTGCCGAAAAAGCCTTTCCGCTTTTCCGGCGCGTATTCATAGGCCAGCAGCGCGCCGCCCCATTCGCCGCCGATACCCATGCCCTGAATAATGCGCAGAGTAATCAGCAGGGCCGGCGCCCAGAGGCCCACCATCTCGTAGGTGGGCAGCAGGCCGATCGCCACCGTTGCGCTGCCCATCAGCGACAGGGTCAGCACCAGCGTCTTCTTGCGGCCGATGCGATCGCCGATATGGGCGAAAATCACGCCGCCGATGGGGCGGATAAAAAACGTCAGCGAGAAGGAGAGCCAGGAGAGGATCAGGCCGATAACCGGGTCGACCATCGGAAAGAAGATTTTGTTGAACACCAGCGCGGCGGCGGTGCCATAGAGAAAATAATCGAACCATTCGATGGCGCTGCCTGTCAGGCTCGCGATCAGTACCTTCTTGTTTTTCTGCAGAATGGATGCAGTGTTGTCTTGTGGATTGCTCATTACGAAACGTTCTCCCGCCACGGTAAATAGGTCAGGTGTCACTCTGTGTAAACAGGGTGCAACCTGGTGTGAAAAAGGTTGTGTAATTGTTAAGCAACTTAGGGTTGAAGGTTACAATTGGCAAGTTCATCGCTGGCAAACTGGGCGACATGGCGAGGTTTGGCGTGGTGTAACCGCGACGCTATTTTTTATTTTCCACCTGATTTTGCTGTTTTTTGTTATTTTCATAGTGAGTTGTTCAGGTGCAACCCGCCTGTTTTTAGATGTTTCTTGTTATTTCAAAATGGTTACAAATTAACGCCGCTTTGCCTCCCGCGAGGCGGCGTTTATGATGGCGAAAGCATCCTCTCCGATCGGCTGAGAGGGAATTAAGGAGACAGAATGGCAGAACAATTTCCCCGGCTGTCGGCGGCGACGCTGGCGGCGGCTAACCAGGTCGGCGCCTGGCTGGCGCAGGACGATCTGGCGATGCTACCCGCGCTGCCGCAGGTGGACGTGGTGGTGCTGGCCGGCAACGCCGTGATCCCGACCATCGACGCCGCCTGCCGGCTGGCGGCGGAACGGGAAGTCCCGCTGCTGATCAGCGGCGGCGTGGGACATTCTACGAACTATCTCTACGAGGCGGTGCGCCAGGATACCCGTTACCGTATGTTGCCGGTGGTGGGGCGTCCGGAAGCGCATGTTCTGGCCGATATTGCTCATGACTACTGGCAAATTCCGCGCTCGCGGCTGGTGGTGGAGGACCAGTCGACCAACTGCGGCGAGAACGCCCGTTTTACCCGGACCACGCTGGAGAACGGGGGGATCCCTCATCGTCGCGGGATCGTCATTCAGGACCCCACCATGCAGCGGCGAACCATGGCCACCTTCGCCCGCGTCTGGCAGGGGGTGACGACGCCGCCACAGTGGCTGAGCTTTCCCGGCTGCTCGCCGGTGCTGGAGCAGACCGATGGTCAACTGGGGTTCGCGGGCGGCGGGGCGGGGCTGTGGCCGGTCGCCCGCTACCTGGCGCTGCTGCTGGGCGAGCTGCCGCGCCTGCAGGATACGCCTGAAGGATACGGTCCGCGGGGGAAAGACTTCATCAGCCACGTCACCTTCCCGCCGGAGATCATCGATGCCTGGCGACAGCTGCGGGAGGACGCCCAGCTTGCCGGGGCGCTGCAGGCCCGCACCCTCGGCTGAAAACTGCCCGTTTGCGGCAGATTTATCGCAAACGGGCAATTTGTGTTATTGGAATGTAACCTCAAGCGGGCATTTTTGGCCCGGTTTTATGAATCAGCTCACAGAACAGCGTCAATGTGCTGCCGAACAGCGGCTTATCCGCCCGATATTTAACAAAAAAATCACCTGTTAAATACAAATGCACCACAGGAGCAGCCATGACAGCACCCGTTCAACACCCGATGTATATTGATGGCCAGTTCGTTTCCGGTCGCGGCGACGGCTGGATCGACGTGCTTAACCCGGCGACCGAAGCGCTGCTGTCGCGGATCCCGGACGGGACTGCCGAAGAGGCGCGGCTGGCGATTGACGCCGCCGAGCGCGCCCAGCCCGGCTGGGAAGCGCTGCCGGCCATTGAGCGTGCGGGCTGGCTGCGCAAAATTGCCGCCGGTATCCGCCAGCGTGCCGACGAGATCGCCGGGCTGATTGTCGCTGAAGGCGGCAAGATCCAGCAGCTGGCGGCGGTGGAGGTTGCGTTCACCGCGGACTATCTCGACTATATGGCAGAATGGGCGCGCCGTTACGAAGGTGAGATCGTGCAGAGCGATCGCCCGGGGGAGAATATCCTTGTCTTTTAAACGCGCGCTGGGGGTGACCACCGGGATCCTGCCGTGGAACTTCCCGTTCTTTCTTATCGCCCGCAAGCTGGCGCCGGCTCTCATCACTGGAAATACCATTGTCATTAAGCCCAGCGAATTTACGCCCAATAATGCCATCGCCTTTGCCGAGATTGTCCATCAGGTTGGGTTGCCGAAAGGGGTCTTTAACCTTGTGCTTGGCCGCGGAGAAACCGTTGGCCAGGAGCTGGCCGGCAATCCGAAGGTGGCGATGGTCAGCATGACCGGCAGCGTGGCGGCGGGAGAAAAAATTATGGCCGCTGCGGCGAAAAATATCACCAAAGTGTGCCTCGAGCTCGGCGGCAAAGCGCCTGCCATTGTGATGGACGATGCGGATCTGGAGCTGGCGGTGAAAGCGGTGGTGGACTCGCGGGTGATTAACACCGGGCAGGTGTGTAACTGCGTCGAGCGGGTCTATGTTCAGCAGGGCATTTACGACCGCTTCGTCAACCGCCTCGGCGAGGCGATGAAGGCCGTGCAGTTTGGCGACCCGGCGACGCGGGATGACATCGCGATGGGGCCGCTGATCAACGCGGCGGCGCGGGACCAGGTGGCGGGCAAAGTGGCGAAGGCGGTGGCGCAGGGGGCGCGGGTGGCGCTGGGCGGTCAGCCGCTGGAGGGCAAAGGCTATTTTTATCCGCCGACCCTGCTGCTGGATGTACGTCAGGAGATGGACATTATCCATGAGGAAACCTTCGGTCCGGTGCTGCCGGTGGTGGCCTTTTCGACCCTCGATGAGGCGCTGGCGATGGCCAATGACAGCGATTATGGCCTGACCTCCTCAATCTATACCCGCGATCTGAACGTGGCGATGAAAGCGATTAAGGGACTGAAGTTTGGCGAAACCTACATCAACCGTGAGAACTTTGAGGCGATGCAGGGGTTCCACGCCGGCTGGCGTAAGTCGGGGATCGGCGGGGCAGATGGCCGCCACGGCCTGAATGAGTACCTGCAGACCCAGGTGGTCTATCTGCAGGCCTGAGGCACTCCACACAGAACCGGCGGACAGCGCAGGCTGTCCGCCGTTCACTTAGCGGGCAAATTTCTCCAGCACGCGGATCAGTTGGGTGACAAAGCCGTATTCGTTATCGTACCAGGCGACGGTTTTCACCAGCTGTACGCCGCCGGCCTCCACAATCTCCAGCTGGGTAGCATCGTAGATCGAACCGAAATGGCTGCCGATGATATCGGAAGAGACGATCTCCTCTTCGGTGTAACCAAAGGATTCATTGCCCTCAGCCGCCTGCCTCATCGCCTGATTGACCTCATCCGCAGTCACCTTTTTCTCCAGCACCGATACCAGCTCCGTCACTGAGCCGGTTTTGGTCGGTACGCGCTGGGCATGGCCTTTCAGCTTACCGCTCAGGGCAGGGATCACCAGGCCAATGGCTTTTGCCGCGCCGGTAGTGTGCGGGATAACGTTTTCCGCCGCCGCCCTGGAGGCGCGCAGATCTTTTCCGCGCGGCCCGTCCACCAGCGACTGGGTGCCGGTATAGGCGTGGATGGTGGTCATGGTGCCTACGGTGATGCCGAAGGCATCCTGCAGAACTTTGGCCATCGGCGCCAGGCAGTTGGTGGTGCAGGAGGCCACGGAGATGATGGTGTCATCCGGGGTCAGGGTGTCATCGTTGACGTTGTAGACGATGGTTTTCATCTCGCCGGCGGGGGCGGAAATCAGCACTTTGCGCGCGCCGGCCTGGAGATGGGCTTGCGATTTCTCGGCCGAGGTGTAGAACCCGGTACACTCCACAATCACCTCGGCGCCTGCCGCCTGCCATGGAATATGCTGCGCCTCTTTTTCGGCATACACCGTAATGGTTTTGCCGTTGACGATCAGCGCATCTTCGGTAAAGTCGACGCTCCACGGGAAGGGGCCGTAGTTTGAATCATGCTTCAACAGGTAGGCCAGCACCTTTGGCGAAGTGAGGTCGTTGATAGCCACCACTTCCAGGCTGCTGTCGACTTCTAATAAACGACGTAACACCAGACGTCCGATACGACCAAATCCATTAATCCCAAGTTTACTCATGGATATTCTCCGGTTGGTAAAACGACTCGATGTGATGAAACTCCTCCAGGCTTAGCCCTGTCCCCCTGATTGGTCAACTGACAATCTGTGCGCTATGCCAGGGCCTGCGGGCCGGAGAGGGGAAAAGTGAATGTTTTCCCGGTCTTTTTTGCCCGTGACGGCAGGGAATGATTTTTGTTACCAGAGATGAGGGGGCTGCCTGCTGGCGAAACGACGAAAAGCGTCTATGCTTAACTATTGAATAGCTTAGTAAAAAATTGACGTTAGACGAAGGGAGAGGTTATGGGATTCTGGAGAATCGTTTTCACTATCATTCTGCCGCCGCTGGGTGTGCTGCTGGGAAAAGGCTTCGGCTGGGCGTTTATTCTCAATATCATTTTGACCCTGCTGGGCTATATTCCTGGCCTGATCCACGCCTTTTGGGTGCAGACCCGCGATTAAAGGCTGACCCTCGCCGCCTCCCCCTGAGACCGGTTCAGGGGGGCATCAGGCACTCTTTATATAACAGCGTATTATCCTTCGACCAGTAGTGCCGGGTCTCCTCTTCCAGATCGACGATCCACTTAAACACCCCGGCGCTGGCGAGATCCCGGCAGTACTGTTCAAAGTTAATGGCCCGGGCAAAGTGGCGGATAACGGCGGCCCTGGTCAGACAATGGCTGGCCTCAGCGCGAACGCGCAGCAGCCCGCGGGCGCTTTTTACCGAGACCACCTCGTCGTTTGCCATTACGAAATTCATATTGCCGGTGGAAACAAAATAGATGTAGTAGGAGACCTTATGCCGACGCAGTTCATTGGCGAAGGTGGCATAGTCGGCGTCAGAACGCGCTTGCTCAAAAAAATGACCCAGCCTGACCAGCAGTTCCATTTCGATCCTTATCGTGTCGCTGTGTGCGGCTTTGGCCGATAGCGGCAGAAACCATTCACTAAATAACTTATTCGCATTTTAATAATATAGGTGCGTTATATTAATGGTTATTGCGTAACTGGAACACGGTTTCAAGTGTTACAATCTATTGCAATCGTTTGGCTACCTGGTCAGCGATGCGTAAGCGAACGGCGAGGCGGGAACGAGGAGACAAGCGCCGGCGGGGAAGGCCGCCGGCGGGAAAACGGCGCTACTTCTGAATCAAATAGCGAATGGTTGGGCCATCCTGTTGAATATCCAGCACCGTGTAGCCGTGGTTCCTTGCATCAAGCGGAATGTTATTGATCGACTGCGGACAGTCGCTGACCACTTCTAGGATCTCGCCTTTTTGCAGGGAAGGCATTGCCTCCAGGGTAGCGACCGCCGGATACGGGCAGGGTTCGCCGACCATATCCAGGCGATAATCAGGGATGATGTTTTTCATGCGCTCTCCTTCACGGTCCGGACCGCCGCCTGGCGGCGGAAAAAATGTCTCTCCCAGGCGATCACCAGCAGCAGGGCGATCAGCAGCAGTAGATAGGTGGCCAGTAGTCCGCCAAAGGGACCGAAGGCGTTCAGCAGGTTGACTTTCTGCCAGTGGGTGGCGAGGGGGGCGGCGATATCGTCCCAGCACCAGGCGAGCAGCGTTGAGCCGATGACGTTGCCCAGCCCAACCCACCAGTAGTGAACCTGGCCCTCCACCGCCCGGTACATCCAGCCGGTCTCACAGCCGCCGGCCAGCACGATGCCAAAGCCAAATAGTAGCCCGCCAATCGCCGCATTAGGACCGGCCCACATAATTTTCGGCGCCATCCCCAATTGCACATAGCTGAAGATACCGATGGCGCTCGCCGCCATGCCGAAGATAATCGCCTTCGCCATCACCGTCCGGCCGGTGATCCACATATCGCGAAAGGCGGAGGTAAAGCAGATCTGCGCGCGCTCGATAAGCAGACCAAAGCCAATACCGAACAGCATCGCCAGGCCCAGCGCCGGGTGGTCTGCGGCGGTAAGCAGGCCCCAGCCGATCATGGCGAAAAAGACCACCATCCCCAGGCGGAAGCGGCGGCGCGCCTGCTGCGGTTTTTGGGTTAACGGCGAGGCGGCGGACACTTTTTGCATTTTTACCGGGATGCGAAAAAGGGGCAGCAGCGTGAAGCGGGCGCCAAACCAGGAGCCGATGGCGGTGGCGATGGCAAACAGCCAGGCGTGCAGGGAGAACTGCGGAATGCCGGTGAAGAAGGCCGCCAGGTTGCAGCCCATCGCCAGCCGTGCGCCGAACCCGGCGATGATGCCGCCCGCCACGGCCTGCGCAATGCGGATCCGGCTGCGTGGCAAGCGCAGTTTGACGTTATTCGCCCACAGCGCGGCGGCCAGGCAGCCGCCGAACATGCCGATGATCATCCTGCCATCGATGCGGGTCAGCGGCGACCCTTCGAGATGTATCAGCTGGTAATAGCCCCACTGTTCGCTGTGGACGCCCAGCAGCTGCAGCAGCTGACCACCCCAGCGGGTGAATTCGCCGGTCACCGCCCAGAAGGTGCCGGTGATGCCAAAATAGTAGGTAGAGAGAATGCCCGCGGCAATGACCGCCGGGACAGGAGACCAGAACCGGATAAGCCAGGCCTGTTTGAAGGATTGCCATGTCATAAAAATGCCTCTGAACTCAGAAGGTATTAACGGTCGATGACCGACCAAAGGGGGCAAATAGTACCCGCCTTAGCGCCTGCTTTCTCTGTTTTGGATCAAGCCCCTACGCTTGCGTCAGCACGGCAACCAGCGCCAGCAGCGCGGGCAGCGCCTGAATATAGAGAATTTTGCGGCTGGCGGTCAGCGCGCCGAAAATCCCGGCGGCCAGCACGCAGGCCAGGAAAAAGATAACCACCTGCACACCCGGCGCCCCCAGCCACAGCCCCCATGCCAGGCCGGCGGCCAGAAAGCCGTTATACAAGCCCTGGTTGGCCGCCAGCACCCGGGTCTGCCGGGCGAAATCGGCGCTGAGGTTAAAGGCCCGGCGCCCGGCGGGGGCTTCCCAGAGAAACATCTCCAGCACCAGGATGGCGAGATGAATAATAGCGACCAGCGCAACGAGGAGAGTGGCTAACACAGCGGTCCTTAACGATTAGGGGAATGTTTCTCAAGTATAACCGCAGGCGCTCACCAGGCGAGAGGACGACTGCTATAGTGCAGATAGCGTCATATTTTCCCGCCGCGAAGAGCGTCGGTTTATCTGATTGCCCCTTGGTTTAGCTAAGCGGTGCTAGCATGCCGGGTTCTTTTTACGGGTATGGCATAGGTTACTGAATGGTAAATAAATTATGGATTTTGTTATCAGGGCTACTAATGGTTGCCATGCCGTCGGCGCAGGCCGGGGAATTAAGCCTCTACTCGATGAATACCGGTTCCTATGTCTATCATATGACGGGTAACCACGGACAATATAACGAACATTTCAATAACAACTTTTTCTCGGTGGAGCGCAAGTTTTCTCAGGATTCAAAATACAGCGTGCTGGTCGGAACGATGAAAAACAGCTTTGACGATCGTTGCCTGACCCTCGGCGTGCGCCGCGACTGGCTGAAAAACGATACCGGCTGGGTACTGAAAGGGGTGTATGCCTATACCGGGGAATTTTTCTTTGATGCCTTCAGCCACTGTGGGGATTCCGGCACCTACCGCACCGCCAAAAAAATCACCGGCATCGGTTTTTCGCCCTACCTCTATCATGGCCTGCAATATAATTTCACCGATTATTTCGGTGTGGAAGGCGGCATTATTGTGCCGGCGATCTTTGTGATGAGTGTTCAGTGGAGCTTTCGCTAGACGCTTTATTTCCCGGGAAAAGAGCAGGCCACCACAGGTGGCCTGATACTAACGACCTGGCGGCGGGAATTAATGGAAGCCGAGACGGATCAGATCCAACGGGCAGAAGCGGCCCTCGCAGCCGTCGATTTCAACGCAGTCCGCCCGGCGCAACTGCTCAGCGGTTTTCCCCTCGCCATGGATAGCTTTAATCACGCCCGTCGTCCCGTTACCGGCGATCATTACCATGCTGCCGGTAGCAATAGCGTTACGATTACGGTCATAGGTTTTCATGGTCTCCTCCTCAATAAACCTGGGTGAAAGCAATGATTAAGCGCGCAAATTAATACCGCTTTCTGCCTAAAAAAGTTTTGAGGATAATCAAATTTATTTTAATAACCACCTGAGCATAAAGGCAAGAAGACCTTCTGTTCGCTTCCATCGCATCGCCTGCGCGGCGAGGGGATGAAGCGTGATACTGGCCGTCATATGTCAGCCAGGTTACTGTTTTATGACCAGATTATTAACCTTGCCAGCCCGCGGAAAATAGCGAAAGATGGCACTATTCGGGCATCAACGGTGCCAGTGCCTGTCCTGAGGGAGCCATGAATCAAGACGTCACCGCGAAGATGTTAAAGCCCGATTTTGATAGTGAAGTTTCCGGCCTGGTGCATGGCTATTTGTTTCATGAACAGCGCCCCCCGCAGCCGATCGCCTCTGGCGAGGTCTGCGCCCGCTATCAGGCGCTCGCCGATGACAAGGCGTTTATCTGGTTACACCTGAATCTTAATCATGCCACCGCCGAGAAATGGTTAACCAGCCACTTTCCGGTGGCCGATTTTTTCTTCGAGGAGATCCGCAGCGGCTCGCACACCACCCGCATTGAGCGACAGGGGGAAAATCTGTTCGCTGTGCTTAACGATGTGCTGTTTCGTCCGCAGGATACCAGCGCGGAAACCGCCACGCTGTGGCTCTACTGTAGCCCCAGGCTGGTGGTGACGGCGCGCTTCAAACCGTTGCGGTTTATCGAATGGATGCTGCCGCGCTTGCAGACGCTCAGGGTGAACACGTCTACTGAGCTGCTGGCCTTTCTGCTGGAGGAGCAGGAGGAGGTGCTGGAGCAGGTCGTCCGCCAGGCCAGCCGCCATGTTGACCTTATTGAAGAGCGTCTTCTGAGCAATCACGTGCAGCGCAACCGGGCCGATCTGGCGCGGCTACGGCGGATGCTTTTACGCTTCCAGCGGTTGCTGGCGCCGGAGCCGGCGGCGATGTTCCGGCTGCTTAACCGGCCGCCGGCGTGGATGGATCGCGCGGTGGTGCAGGCGTTTCGTCAGTTCACCGAAGAGTTTAGCGTGGTGCTTAACGATCTGTCGGGCCTGATCGAGCGCATCAGTCTGCTGCAGGAGGAGATTGGCGCCCGCCAGCTGGAGCAGAGCAATCGCACCCTCTATACCCTGACGGTGATCACCGTCCTCGCGCTGCCGATTAACATCGTCGCCGGTTTCTTCGGCATGAACGTCGGTGGGATCCCGCTGGCAAGCAACCACCACGGGTTTATCCTGCTGGTGGTGATTGTCGCTGTCTTTACCCTCGGCGCCGGTTACCTGGCGTTTCGCCGGCGCGATGACCTGTAGATTGCGCGTCGAATCAGCTGAGGCTGCGCAGGGCGGCAATCAGTCCTTCGACACCGCGTTCCAGCTTCTCGCGCGGGCAGCCGACGTTGAGACGCAGAAAGCCGTTGCCCTCAGGACCATAGGTATAACCCGGCATAATCGCCACCTTCTGTTCGGCGATCAGCGCCTGCTGTAGCGCGCGATCGTCAACGTTGAGCGGGCGCAGGTCGATCCATGCCAGGTAGGTGGCCTCCGGCGGCTGCCAGCAGAGCGCGGGGAAGGCGTTGTTGAGCGTGTCGGCGACATAGCGCATATTCGCCTGCAGGTAGTCGCGCAGGGCATCGAGCCAGGGAGCCCCGTCGCGGTAGGCGGCGATATGGGCGACCAGCGCCGGCACGGAAGGGGAAGAGAGCCCGTCGCGACCCTTTAGCGCCTGCAGGTAGCTGTCGCGCTCGTTCTCTTCGGGCATAAAGCCGTAGGCCCCGGTAAAGGCCGGAATATTGAAGCTCTTCGAACCGGAGGTGAACAGCGCCCATGGTCCCTGAGCGACCTCGCTCCACGGGATATGGCGGTGTTCGCCCCAGGTCATGTCCATATGAATTTCGTCGCTAATCACCCTGACGCCATGTTTTTGACACAGGGCCGCCATGGTCTCCAGCTCCTCGCGACGCCAGACTTTCCCCGTTGGGTTGTGCGGGCTGCACAGCAGCAGCAGGGTATTCTTTGGCTCCGCCAGCGCCGCCTCCAGGCGGTCCATATCGCAGCGCCACCGATTATCCTTCAGGATCAATGGCACCGGGGCAATCCGCCGCCGGTTAGCGGTGATGGTGTTATAGAACGCATCGTAGGCAGGGGTGTGGACCACGACGCCGTCGCCTTCTTTCGACCACTGGCGGATGGTTTCCGCCACCATATAGATAACCGAGGGTCCGTAGACCACAGATTGCGGATCGATGTCGCTGTTAAAGCGGCTGGCGTACCAGTGGGCAATCGCCCCGAGAAACGCCTCGTTGCGCCAGCGGCTGTAGCCGAACACCCCGTGGGCCAGCCGCTGGCTAACGGCGTCGAGAATACAGGGCGCGGTGGCGAAATCCATATCGGAAATAGTGAACGGCAGCAGATCGGCGGCGCCAAACCGGTCGGCGACATAGTCCCATTGCGTGCACCAGGTGCCGTGGCGATCGATAGGGGTGGCAAAATCAAACATTGGAGCTTCCTTAGCGAGCGCCCCCTCCGTAGCGGAGGGGGACTAGTGGGATCAGGCCTGCACGGTATTCATCAGCGTGGCCATCTCATCTTTTACCGACTGTACCTGCGGGCCAATAACCACCTGCAGATTATGCTGGTTGAGCTGTACCACCCCGATGGCGCGATGGGCTTTCAGCGCGGCGGCGTCCACTTTGCTCATATCGTGCACCGACAGGCGCAGACGGGTAATGCAGTTATCCAGCGAAACAATGTTCTCTGCGCCGCCGAGCGCCGCCAGAATCGCCGGTACGTTATACCCGGATTTGCCGATGGTACCGGCGACGGCTTTCTCCACGCTGGCGGCAGTGTCGATGTCGCGGCCCGGCGTTTTCAGATTGAAGCGGGTGATGGCGAAGCGGAAGATGGCATAGTAGACCGCGAACCAGATAGCCGCCACCACCGGCACCAGATACCACTTGGTGGCCAGGCCATGCAGAATGCCAAACACCACGAAGTCGATGATATTGCCGTCGGTGTTGCCGATGGTTACCCCGAGCACCGCCATGATGGTAAAGCCGAGACCGGTCAGCAGCGCGTGGATGACATACAGGACCGGCGCGACAAACAAGAACAAGAACTCCAGCGGCTCGGTGGTGCCGCCGACCACGCAGGCGATGACCCCGGAGATCAGCAGGCCTTTAATTTTATGTCGGTTTTCCGGACGGGCGCAGTGGTACATCGCCAGCGCGGCTCCCGGCAGGCCGCCGAGGAATGCCGGCATTTTACCCTGCGACAGGAAACGGGTGGCGCTTTCGGCGAAGCCGTGGGTCGTCGGACAGCTCAGCTGCGCCTGGAAGATGGTCAGCGCGCCGCTGACGCTGTGGCCGCAGACGTCGAGGGTGCCGCCGGCTTCGGTAAAGCGGATCAGCGCCACCAGAATATGGTGCAGGCCAAACGGCAGCAGCAGTCGCTCGCCGGTGCCGAAGATCATCGGCCCAAAATCCCCGGCGCTGTTGATCATCTTCCCGAGGGCGTTGATCCCCATGGCGAAGACTGGCCACACCAGCGGGATCGCCAGCCCGACCAGCCCCAGCACCACGGTGGTGACGATCGGCACGAAGCGGGTGCCGCCGAAGAAGGCCAGGGCGTCCGGCAGGCGAATGTTATGGAAGCGTTCATGCAGCAGCCAGACGATAATTCCGGCGATCACCGCCCCGAGGATCCCGGTATCGATTGACGGAATGCCGATAATGTTCTGGATATTGTTGGCCTTCAGGATCGCGGCGTCGGTGGTGGGCAGAATACCCTTCGCGGTCAGCCAGAAGTTGACCGCCAGGTTCATGACCGCGTAGCCAACGAAGCCGGCGAAGGCGGCGACGCCTTTGTTCTCTCGCGCCAGACCCAGCGGGATGGCGATACAGAACATGACCGGCAGGAAGCTGAAGGCAAAGGAGCCGACCTTGCTCATCCAGATAAAGATGGCCTGCAGCAGCGGCATATCCAGCCACGGCAGCAGAGTCAAAACGTCGTGACTGCTTAGCGAGCTGCCGATCCCCAACATGATCCCGCAAAACGAGAGCAACGCTACGGGCAGCATGAAGGTTTTTCCCAGCTGCTGGAAAAATTCCCATAAGGTGATTTTTGGTGCTGTTTTCGCCGTCATAGCACGGTTCCTGATTCATAAGTGGTCGGGAGAACTAACGCCACGGCAAGATAAAACGTTTTATCACTTTTTAGTGCGATAAAAATCACATATTCAAGCGATAATAAGGTTTATAAAGATCGCACAATGATAAAACGATTTATCGACAGGCAAGGGAGTCAGCCAGCAGGTTATGGCAATCGCAAAAAAGATCACCATCAATGATGTGGCGCTGGCTGCCGGCGTCTCCGTGAGCACCGTTTCGCTGGTGCTGAGCGGCAAAGGGCGCATCTCCAGCGCCACCGGCGAGCGGGTTAATCAGGCTATCGAACAGCTGGGATTTGTGCGCAATCGTCAGGCGGCCTCGCTGCGCGGTGGGCAGAGCGGCGTGATTGGCCTTATCGTCAGCGACCTGTCAAAACCGTTTTATGCTGAATTAACCGCCGGCCTCACCGATGCCCTGGAGAGGCAGGGGAAAATGGTATTTCTCACCCAGGGAGGCCGCAGCGGCGAAAAGATGGCCCAGCGGTTTGATACGCTGGCGGCGCAGGGGGTGGACGGGGTGATTATCGCCGGGGCGATCGACCGCGGGAGCGAGCTGCGCGAGCGTGCGGCGGAGGCGGGGGTGCCGCTGGTGTTTGCTTCCCGCGCCAGCTATCTTGACGATGTCGACCTGATCCGCCCGGACAACATGCAGGCGGCGCAGCTGGTGACGGAGCATCTTATCCGCCGCGGCCATCAGCGGATCGCCTGGCTCGGCGGGCAGAGTGCTTCGCTGACGCGCGCCGAGCGGGTCGGCGGCTATTGCGCCACCTTGCTGAAATACGGCCTGCCGTTTCACAGCGAATGGGTGCTGGAGTGCGAGTCCAGTCAGAAGCAGGCGGCGGAGGCGATGACCGGCCTGCTGCGCCAGAATCCGACCATCACCGCGGTGCTGTGCTACAACAACGTGGTAGCCACCGGCGCGTGGTTCGGTCTGTTACGGGCTGGAAGACAGAGCGGGGAAGATGGCGTCGAGAGCTACTTTGAGCAGCGGGTGGCGCTGGCGGCGTTTGCCGACGTGCCGGAGGCCGCCCTCGACGACCTGCCTCTCACCTGGGTGACCACCCCGGCGCGGGAGATGGGGAAAAGCCTGGCGGATTCGATGCTGCGGCGGCTGGAAGAGGGGACTGGCGAGACGCGAAACCAGATTATGCCCCCGCGGCTGGTGACGCGAAAATGAGGGAGACGGCGCGCGCTGGCCGTCTCCTGTACCGATAAGTTACGGCTGCGGGGCGGCGTCGTCCTGCTGAGGAGCGGCGTCATCCTGCTGCGGCTGGCCTTCCTGCGGCGCGCTGTCCGGCAGCGAAGGCGCTTCCAGACCAAACATCGCGGCAAAATCTTGCAGCGGCATTTTCTGTCCGTTCAGCGTCACCTGGCCGTTCGCGTACTGCAGACTGCTGCTGATGGCGTTATCTTCCATGGTGGTAATGCGGAACATCTGGCCCATCGCCGCCAGGCCTTTGACCTGCTGATCGGCAAGCTTGGCGGCATCGGCCGGCTGATAGCCTTCCAGACCGGCGATCTTAGTCATAAACTCCGTCGCCATATCCACCGGGATCACCACTTTGCCGTCCAGGGACTGCACCACGCGATCCAGGCTTTCCGCCAGGGTCTGCGGCGGAGCGGTCACCTGGGCCGGATCTTTCAACAGAACCGAGAGGTTGAGGGTGCTTTCGCCTTTGGCATTGCGCCAGCTCAGCGGAGAGATGGTCACCGACGGGTTGCCTTTGAGCAGGATCGGCAGCGCATTGAACAGCGTTTCGGTGAGGGCCTGCTGATACAGCTCCGGATTCTGCGCCAGCTCCGGTTTCGCCAGCAGCGCCTGAGACTGCGCGCTGTACTGCTGACTGAACTGGTGCCACGCCTGACCGTCGACGTTATCCACTTTCAGTGTGAGTTTGCCGCTGCCCATATCCTGCCCCTGCAGCTTGAGGCTGTTGACGGTGTAGTTCACCTGGCTGTTCACGCCTTTGCCGTCCTGGGTCAGCGTCGAGCCGCCGTCCAGCGCCATGCCGTCGATCAGCGCCAGCTCTTTGCCTTCGACGCTGATGGCCAGTTTATCGAGGGTCATTTTTTGCTGGCCGATACGTTCGTTGAAGCTGGCCAGCTCGGTGGCGCCGTCGGTGGTCAGGTTGACGAAGCGCAGCTGTACCTTCTGATTATATTCATTGAGCGCATCGATCTGCCCGCTGCCGGCCTGGCCCTTCAGGCTGATGTTTTTGCCGTCGCGGTCGGCGTCGAGCTGGAACTGACCGCCGCTGAAGGTGACTTTCTCATCGCCTTTAGCGTAGTCGAGGGCGTTAAGGACGATAGCCGACTGGCTGTCGCCGCTGTAGGCAATGCGCGTATCGACGGTAAAGGGGGTGTCGCCTTTGGCTATCTCGAACAGCGCCTGGCTGGCGTCGTTTTTCACCAGCGTGGTGTGGACGGAAGCCATTGCCGGCGCCAGATTAAAGGCTTTTAACGAGGCCAGCGGGAAGGGGCCATGATCGACCACTTCGTCAAGCACCACGCTCTGACCGGCGGCCAGCCAGCCGTTAGCCTGACCGGCGATCGGCTTCACCACCAGCTGCAGATGGCTGCTGAACAGCCCGCGCTGGTAGTCCTGATAGCTCAGCTCCAGACCTGACTCCGGCGCGCTGCTGCGCAGCTGGGCGTTTGCCTGCTGCACCATATCGGCGATCCGGCCTTCCAGCTGTTTACCGGTGAACCAGGCGCCGCCTGTCCATACCACGCCCAGCGCCACGATGACTCCTGCTGCGACCAGCGATTTTTTCATAGCATTTATCCATAAATGAAGCCAGGCGGAGAGACCGCCTGGCTGAGTTATCACCAACAGTAAGCGCGACCTGAAGGGTCAGTCGCTTACTGGAGCTTATTGAAAACGCGCGCCACGCGGCCGCGGCCGCTGACCTGCACCGGCGATTCACTGGCGGCCACGAAGGCCGACTCGCCCGGCTTGAGGGTCAGGCTCTGGTCGCCTTTGCGCAGTACGGCTTCGCCGTCGACGCAGAACACGATCGCCGCGCTTGCCTGGGCCAGATCGCTGGCCTCGGCGGAGAGGTCATGCAGGGAGAAGGCAAAATCTTCCACCGGGATCGGGAAGTCGAGTTCCGCGCCGTGACGCTGCGGCTGGGTCAACAGCTCACCCGCCGGTTTAGCCTCGAACTTGACGTTAGCAACCAGCTCAGGAATATCAATGTATTTCGGCGTCAGGCCGGCGCGCAGTACGTTATCCGAGTTGGCCATCACCTCCAGCGCCACCCCCTGCAGATAGGCGTGCGGCGTTTCAGCAAACAGGAACATCGCTTCGCCTGGGTTCAGCTTCACCACGTTCAGCAGCAGCGGGGAGAAGAGGCCGCTGTCGTCCGGATAGAATTCCGCGATCAGGCGGATAGTCTGCCACGGTTCGCCTTGTTCACGGGCCAGTACGTCGCGCAGCACCTGCAGCGCCTTGGCCTTTTCCTCACCCTGCATATTTAGCAGGCTGGCAAACAGCTGGCTCAGGTGAGTCGCGTCCGGCTGCTGCAGGAAGGCGCCGATTGCCGGATGCGCGCTAGCCACCGGCTGCAGCAGGGTGACAATCTCGCTGAACTCGCGAAATGCATTCATCGCCAGGAACGGCGTCAGGGCAAAAACCAGCTCCGGTTTGTGGTTCGGATCTTTGTAGTTACGCTCGGCGGCGGAGAGCGGGATACCGGCGGCGTTCTCGCGGGCGAAACCTTCTTCCGAGGCCTGCTTGTTGGGATGCACCTGAATTGAGAGCGGCTGAGCGGCGCACAGTACCTTAAACAGGAACGGCAGTTCACCAAAGCGGGCGGCAACCTTGTCGCCGAGCAGAGCGGCTTTATCCGCGTCAATCACCTCGCGCAGCGAACGCGGCTGGCCGTCGGCCGCCAGGATCTGCGAACTGCTCTTCGGATGCGCCCCCATCCACAGCTCTGCCATCGGCAGATTGTCCGGGTTGGCGATGCCATAGAGTTCGGTTAAGGCGGTGTGGCTTCCCCATGCATAGTTCTGCACGGCGTTAATCAGCTTTTGCATTCTCAATCCCTGTTTCAAACAAAGTAAATTTTATCGCCCTATTAAACCAGCAAACGGTGGAGAAGCAACTGCTGAAAGAAAAAGTCGTCCTTGTCTCAGTTTTTGTTAAAAAATTGTGTAAGATTGTTCGACTCGCTTTTCTACAGGCACATGGAGTCCCTGCCTGAAACATAATCAGCCAAAGCAGTAAGTGAGAGTACAATGTCGAATAAACCGTTTGTTTACCAGGATCCTTTTCCGCTCAAAAAGGATGACACCGAGTATTATCTCCTCAGCAGTGATTACGTCTCCGTCGCCGAATTCGCCGGCCAGGAAGTGCTAAAAGTTGACCCTCAGGCGCTGACCCTTCTGGCGCAGCATGCTTTCCACGACGCCTCCTTTATGCTTCGCCCTGCGCATCAGCAGCAGGTGGCGGATATCCTTAACGATCCGGAAGCCAGCGAAAACGATAAATACGTCGCGCTGCAGTTCCTGCGCAACTCGGATATCGCCGCCAAAGGTATTCTGCCTACCTGCCAGGACACCGGCACCGCGATCATCATGGGTAAAAAAGGCCAGCGCGTGTGGACCGGCGGCGGCGATGAAGCCGCCCTGGCGCAGGGGGTGTACAACACCTATATCCAGGACAACCTGCGCTACTCGCAGAACGCGCCGCTGGATATGTATAAAGAGGTTAACACTGGCACCAACCTGCCGGCGCAGATCGATCTCTATGCTACCGATGGCGATGAGTACAAATTCCTCTGCATCGCCAAGGGCGGCGGCTCGGCGAACAAAACCTATCTGTACCAGGAAACCAAAGCGCTGATCACCCCGGCGAAGCTGAAAAATTACCTCGTCGAGAAGATGCGCACCCTCGGTACTGCCGCCTGTCCACCGTACCATATCGCCTTCGTGATCGGCGGTACCTCGGCGGAAGCGACGCTGAAGACCGTGAAGCTGGCGTCCACCAAATACTACGATGGCCTGCCGACCGAAGGTAACGAGCACGGCCAGGCGTTCCGCGACGTGCAGCTGGAGCAGGAGCTGCTGCTGGAGGCGCAGAACCTTGGTCTCGGCGCGCAGTTCGGCGGGAAATACTTTGCCCACGATATCCGCGTGATCCGTCTGCCGCGTCACGGCGCTTCCTGCCCGGTAGGGATGGGGGTTTCCTGTTCCGCCGACCGCAACATCAAAGCCAAGATTAACCGCGACGGCATCTGGATCGAGAAGCTGGAGAGCAACCCGGGGAAATATATCCCTGAGCATCTGCGCCAGGCCGGGGAAGGCGAAGCGGTGAAGGTAAATCTTAACCAGCCGATGAGCGAGATCCTGGCGCAGCTGTCGCAATATCCGGTGTCCACCCGCCTGTCGCTGAGCGGGACTATCATCGTCGCCCGCGATATCGCCCACGCTAAGCTGAAGGAGCTTATCGACAACGGCGAGGCGCTGCCGCAGTACGTCAAAGATCACCCGATCTACTACGCAGGTCCGGCCAAGACGCCGGACGGTTACGCCTCCGGCTCTCTGGGGCCGACCACCGCAGGCCGCATGGACTCTTACGTTGATCTGCTGCAGTCCCATGGGGCGAGCAAGATCATGCTGGCGAAAGGCAACCGCAGCCAGCAGGTCACCGACGCCTGCCACAAACACGGCGGCTTCTACCTCGGCAGCATCGGCGGCCCGGCGGCAGTGCTGGCCCAGCAGAGCATCAAGAGCCTCGAGTGCGTGGCCTATCCGGAGCTGGGTATGGAGGCTATCTGGAAAATTGAAGTGGAGGATTTCCCGGCCTTTATCCTCGTTGATGATAAAGGCAATGACTTCTTCCAGCAGATCCAGACCTCGCAGTGCGCCCGCTGCGTGAAGTAACCCACGCCGCCCTTCGGGGCGGCGCTGGTCGATGACAAACCTGATTTCGTTAGGGTGAGCGCCTTTCTGCCGGGCGGCGGCTTTCGCCTTACCCGGCCTACGAAAGACAGCAATATCAATAAGTTATGCAGTTCTCTGTAGGCCCGCGCAAGCGTAGCGCCGCCGGGCAATCCCGACGATTGCATTTTGTCAGCGGTCTGGGCCGCCCCTCGGGGCGGCTTTTTTTATGTCGCTTCGCGGCACGAACCACCAAAACAACTTATCAATCTGGCCAATACTTAGTCTTTTAAGCAGGTGAGCTTTGTCGCTATGACGCACTTTTCATCCAAGGAGAAAGTAATGACAACGCATCGCAGTGAAAAAGACTCGATGGGCGCCATCGAGGTCCCGGCCGATAAACTCTGGGGCGCCCAGACCCAGCGCTCGCTGGAGCATTTCCGCATCTCGACCGAAAAAATGCCCGGGGAGCTGATATACGCCCTGGCGCTGACCAAGCGGGCGGCGGCGAAGGTTAACCAGGATCTCGGACTGTTGACGGCGGAGAAAGCCGGGGCGATCGTCGCCGCCGCTGACGAAGTGCTGGCCGGAAAGCACGCGCAGGAGTTCCCCCTGGCTATCTGGCAGACCGGCTCCGGCACCCAAAGCAATATGAATATGAACGAGGTGCTGGCCAACCGCGCCAGTGAACTGCTCGGCGGAGAACGGGGGATGGCGCGAAAAATTCATCCCAATGACGATGTGAATAAGAGCCAGAGCTCAAATGATGTATTCCCCACCGCCATGCACGTCGCGGCGCTGATTGCCCTGCGGGAAAAAGTGATCCCGTCGCTGCAGGCGCTGCGGGCGACGCTCAATGAAAAAGCGGTGGCCTTCAGGGATATCGTCAAGATCGGCCGCACCCATCTGCAGGACGCCACGCCGCTCACCTTAGGCCAGGAGATCTCCGGCTGGGTGGCGATGCTGGACCATAGCCTGAAGCACATTGAAGCCAGTCAGCCGCATCTTGCCGAGCTGGCGCTGGGCGGGACGGCGGTAGGAACCGGGCTGAATACCCATCCGGAATATGCCGTACGGGTGGCGGCCGAGCTGGCGTCGCTCAGCGGACAGCCATTTGTCACCGCGCCGAACAAATTCGAAGCGCTGGCCACTGTGGATGCCCTGGTCCATGCCCACGGCGCGCTGAAAGGCCTGGCGGCCTCGCTGATGAAAATCGCTAACGATGTCCGCTGGCTGGCCTCCGGCCCCCGCTGCGGCATTGGTGAAATCGCCATCCCGGAAAACGAGCCAGGGTCATCGATTATGCCGGGCAAGGTTAACCCAACCCAGTGCGAAGCTCTGACCATGGTCTGCTGCCAGGTGATGGGCAACGACGTGGCGGTGAATATCGGCGGTGCTTCCGGCAACTTTGAGCTTAACGTCTATCGCCCGATGGTCATCCACAACTTCCTGCAGTCGGTGCGTCTGCTGGCGGACGGTATGGCGAGCTTTAACGAGCACTGTGCGGTGGGTATTGAACCGAATCGCGAGCGGATCAGTCAGTTGCTCAATGAGTCGCTAATGCTGGTTACTGCGCTGAATACCCATATCGGCTACGACAAGGCGGCGGAAATCGCTAAAAAAGCGCACCATGAGGGGCTGACTCTCAAAGCCTCGGCGCTGGCGCTGGGCTACCTGACGGAAGCCGAATTCGACAGCTGGGTGCGCCCGGAAGAGATGGTCGGCAGCCTGGCTATTCGCTAGCCAGCCAGAGGTGCAGGCGCGGGATAAGCAATCTCAGCGACTGCGCCTCCGGTTTGTAGCGATACTGCACATTGTCGGCATCATAGTTCAGCAGCTCGCCAATATCCGGTACGCTGACCCCCCGGCTGCCGGACATCAGGGCGATCAGCGGGCTGGGGCAGGCGTACTGTACCTGTTTCTGCTCGCCGGCGTACCAGACGCGGGCGATCGGCTGGACTTTCACCGGTCGTTTTATTTTCAGCCGCGCCCGCTGCGGCAGGGCGGCGATATCCTGATACTCCCTTTCCAGTTTGCTCTGCCACTGCTCCCGGGTCCACGGCGGCACCGCCCGCGGCGCTTGCAGGCTTTTCTCCAGCATCATCAACACCTGGTCGCGGGTCAGATTCTTGATGACGTGCTTATTGGCCCAGCCGAAGCGGATGGTGCTCGGGTCGACGAGGGGCGTCAGCGTGCGGTAGGCGCTTAGGGTGATCAACCCCGGCAAATGACGGTGTACCCACTCAAAACGGGCGGTGGGGGGCAGGCCGGAGTCGACGGTGACGATCTTCTCGAAGGTGGCCTTCAGGGCATTGATATGCTGAATACGCGCCAGCAGATCCTGCTGCTCCGCGGCGGTAACCTGCAGGCAGATAGCCCCCGGCAGGCGTACGGCGGCCTTGCTGCTGCGGTTTTCCGATTGCTGCTGGATAAACAGATGGCTGTAGTGGCGCAGGGCGCGCGCCAGGGCCGTCTTGCCGATGTGCTGCACCACCGGAATAGTGGCCATCGGATCGTGCTCGGCATCCTTACCGATCGCCGGCAGTTCAAATACCCGGCCCGCCAGCAGACGGCAGTCACTTAACGCCTGCTGGAGCGCCTGCAGCTCCAGCTCGATCTGGCGAAAGGTATTATTCAGACGTTCAACGAGGTCGTAGCTGGCCATTATTACCACCTTAGTTACAACATACTATTAGATTTTTGCAGCATACCCAGCCCGCGGCTTCTGCGCAAGTTTTATTCAGGCAGAGGTGAAATCAGGCAGCTGATGATAGACCGGCCAGCTAAAGCAGAAGCGGGCGCCGCCGAGAGGGCTGGCCTCGCAGCGCACCTCGCCGCCCATCGCCTGGGCGATACTGTGGACAATCGCCAGGCCGAGGCCGCAGCCTCCTGTCGCCCGGTCCCGGCTGGGGTCAAGGCGGACAAAAGGCTCAAACACCCGCTCGCGCTCCTCGGGGGCGATTCCCGGGCCGTCATCCTCAACCAGCAACGAAGCGCGCGAACCCTGCAGCGTCAGGCTGACCGCCACCCGCTGGCTGCTGTAGCGCAGGGCGTTATTGACCAAATTATCCAGCACCCGCTCCATCAGTCGCATATCCAGCGCGCCGTAGTTACCGTGGGTCAGCGTCGCCAGGGCGACCTCGCGCTGTGGGTTAACCATCTGGATATCCTCGACGTGATCGCTGATCCAGGCGGGAAAATCGGGAGTCGTCAGGCTGAGCTCCGTCTGCGGGCGGTCGAGGCGGGCGTAGGTCAGGAGCTCTTCAATCAGCGCCTCCAGCTGACCGATATCGCGGTTCAGCGCCTGCGATTCCGCCTCGGTGAGATTCTCGCTCATCTCCAGACGGTAGCGCAGGCGTACCAGCGGTGTCCTGAGTTCATGGGCGATGCCGTCAATCAGCTGCTTTTTGCTGGCAATAAGCGCATTAATGTTATCGGCCATTTGGTTAAAGGCCACCCCGAGCCGCTCGAAGCTGGACATACTGTCGAAGTGAATGCGCTCGCTGAGGTGACCTTCGCCAAAGCGCTGGGCGGCCGTCTCAATGCGCAGCATGTCCTGCCAGTGCGGGCGCATCCAGATAAACACCGGAAAGGCCAGAGAGATAGCAATAAACGCCATTAGCGCCACGTCCAGCAGGCGCATCTCATGCAGAAAATAGAGATAGGGCACCGGGCCCACCGACAGCACATAGTGGCTGCGGGGAATGCGCTGAATAAAGGTGTACTGATCGTCGAGGGCGACGATATCGCCGGCGCGCAGGTGCTGCATCGAGCTTTCCGACAGCTTAAATTTGCTGATCGGCTCGATGTGCAGATCAAACGATAAATTCAGGTCCAGCTCTTTAAGGGTCTTGCTCCAGTCGCGCGGCGGTATCTCCCGCAGCTCGCTGCGCATCAGATACAGCGAGCTTTTCATCAAATCGTCAAGCGACTGCCGTCCGGCGCGCTCCGCGGTAAATTTATAGACCAGACCGACCAGCATGGTCATCACCAGAAAGCAGACGAAGAGCAGAAGATAGAACTGCACGAACAGCTTTTTCATTACATTACCGCGTATTCAAGAGAAACCTGTCTGGCGCCCCAGGGGCATCTTCTGCGCGTCGGGGAGTCAATGTTATCGATATCCCCGGGCGAGGCGCGGGGAAATCATCGATACGCTATCAAAGCAGGGTTTATGCCCCCTGACAATAGCCAGCCTGGAGACAGAACGGTGAAAAGGTGACAGTGTCACTCGATGCGGTGATTTCTTCACCCTCGGTGGGAGCAGGGCAATCGTATTTTGTGCGTCGATGGATACGCTACTCACGATAATAAGGAATGTCTACCGGATAGGTGGTCGTCAGACTCAGCAGCCGACAGCGCACCAGTTTTTCCGTTTCGGCATACCAGTAAGCAAACTCGCCGGTGGTCTGGTGGTAAATCATCTGATCGAGGTTGGCAAACGGGATCACCAGCAGCGGCCCCTGGCGAACGTGGCCGCCGCCGGTTTCAAAGTGATGCTGCCCCCAGGATTGCTGGGTATGTTCATAGCGATGAAGGATCACCTCGATTTGCCCGCGCTGCGGACAGAGGAGTCGAATATCGGCGTTGTCGAGGGAAAAAGCCCAGCCAGAGAGAGAAGTGAACAGTGAGAGTGCCAAAAGTACAACGTATTTCATCATGCAAAAGTCCTGTGTTTTCAGGCTTTATGCCACTCTGACAGCGGTAAGTCCTTGAGCACAATCATATTGAGGAGTTATGTGATGGGGTTCTGTACGGCTAATTCTATTGATTTAATCAATATGACAAGTTCCGGTGATGAATGTGCGCGCCAGGGACGAACGCAGCAGGCAGCAAACGTGATAACTTTGCCGCCGGCGAGCGCGCGATGAGCGGGCCCCTCGCAGGGCCGCAGAAGGGCTGCTTAGTTATCCCAGGCGTGAGGGGCGAACAGGTAGCCTTTGTTGCGAACGGTCTTAATACGATAGGGCTCCGTGGCGTTGTCGAGCAGTTTTTTGCGCAGGCGGGAGATAGCCACGTCGACGCTGCGATCCATCCCGTCATAGGTAACGCCGCGTAAATTTTTCAGCAGTGCGTCGCGGTCCATAATCTGCCCGGCGTGGGTGGCCAACTCCCACAGCAGATCGAAATCGGCGGTCGACAGGGCGACGTTTTCTCCGCCAAGCAGCACCTGGCGGTTGACCGGGTCAATGGTCAGCGAGCCGAAGGAGATGGTTTTATGTGGCGTGAGCGTTGAGGAGGCGGATCCGGCGCCTGCCGGAGCAATATGCTGGCGCAAATGCAGACGCAGTCGCGCCAGCAGGACCGCTGGCGGGGTGGTTTTCAGAATATAATCGCTGGCGCCCATCTCCAGGGAGAGGATATGGTTCATATCGCTGTCGAGCGAAGTCAGCAGGACAATCGGCCCTTGCCATTGCCCGCGCAGATCGCGACAGAGCGTCATTCCGTCCTTGCCGGGCAGCATAATGTCCAGCAGCACCAGATCCGGTTTCTCCCGCGCGATCACCTCCTCAGCGCGGTCGCCGCGAGGCTCGACCACCACATCCATATCATGCTTGCCGAGATAGGCGGCGATCAGCGTGCCTACCTCAGGGTCATCCTCAACAAAAACGATTTTATTCATGTCTATTGCACATCAGTAAAAGAAGTAACATACACCGCACTTATTTTACCCGCCATTACTCTTTTATAAACAGCGTTAAATCCGCTATGCTGCCCTAACTTATTGATTCACTGTTAAGGCATACGGGCATGGGGCTGTTAATCAAAGGGCTGCTGGGAGCGCTGGTGGTGGTGCTGATTGGCGTGCTGGCGAAAACCAAAAACTACGCTATCGCTGGCCTGGTCCCGCTGTTTCCCACCTTTGCGCTCATCGCCCATTATATTGTCGCCAGCGAGCGGGGGATCGAAGCCCTGCGCGCGACCATCGTATTCGGCATGTGGTCGATTCTTCCCTATTTTATCTATCTGCTGTCACTGTGGTATTTCACCGGGATTATGCGCCTGCCGTTGGCGCTGGCAGGCGCAGTGGGATGCTGGGGGCTGTGCGCCTGGCTGTTAATCCTCGGCTGGAGCCGTTTCCACTAGCGCAGCGGGCGGCCGCCGTCGACAGCGAATGAGCGGCCGGTAACGTAGCGGCTGGTAAACAGGTAATCGATGAGATCGCTAATCTCTTTTTCGCCAGGGGCGATTTTCATCAGCGATTTATCCAGCGCCTGCTGACGATAGGCCTCGTCGTCACCCTCATTAAACATGATTAGCGACGGCGCGATGGCGTTGACCTTAACCTCTGGCGCCAGCTTGCGAGCGAAGGAGCGGGTCATGTTATCCAGGGCGGCTTTGCTGGCGGCATAGGCGATATGTTTGTCGCTCCCGCGCTCCACCACGTAATCGGTGATATGGATAATGTCGCTGGCGGCATGGCCGTGGCCGCGCAGCAACGCCTCCAGCGCATGGTTGAGCAGATAGGGGGCGTGGACGTGGATCTGCATCATGCGGTTGATGACGGCGCTCAGCGGGACGCCCGGCTTTTCCGCCATCCAGTCGCTGGCGTTATGGATGATGGCGCGCAGACCGTTGGTGTGTGATTTGACCGCTTCAGCGAAGGTCAGAATGCCGTCATCGCTGCTAAAATCGGCCTGCAGGCAGAGCGCGCCCGCTTCGCGCAGGCCGTCAATCGCCGGATAGGGCGTACGATAGCTGACGATGACCGGCTGGCGCTGCTGCAGAAAATGGTGTGCCAGAGCGAGGCCGATGCGGCGGCCTGCTCCTGTGATCAGAATCGGGCGGGGCTGTTGTTCAGCCATGGGTATCTCCTATGCGTTCTGCGGCAGGGCGACCGCTTACCCCACCAGCATCCACGTTGCCGGCACAGCGGCAACCAGCAATAAACCAATTAGCGCCACTTCGCGGCGTTTGAGCGAACGATCGTGCTGGTGCGTACGTCGGGCGTACAAAAAGACCAGAAGACCCGGAGCGTAAAGTACCACCGACAACAGCAAATGCACAGGCCCCGACGCGTATAATAACCATATGCCATAAATACAGGCGCCGATAGCCACCGCTTTATGCAGCGGGCGAGTGGCGATTTTCAGCAGAAAGGCGCCGACCAGCAGATAGGGCACGAGAATCATCTCAGAGGCAATGGTCAGCAGCGTGCCGTAGTCCGATCCGGTCAGCCAGATCAGCACCAGCGATACCTGAACGCTGATATTGGTCAACCACAATGAGGCGGAGGGGGCGTTGTTGCTATTCTGACGGGCAAACAGGCGCAGGAAGGCTTTATGAGTGGCGGCGAGGAAAGGCACCTCCGCGGCCATGATGGTCCAGCTGAGATAAGCGCCGCACACCGACACGATCAGCCCGGCGGCAATGACGATCTCCCCCCATGACCCCATCAGCCTGACCATCAGTCCCGCCATCGACGGGTTGCGCATTTCGGCCAGTTCGCTGCGCGGCACAACGCCCAGCGACAGCAGGGTGACCAGCAGATACACCGCGAGGGCCGACAGCACCGCCAGCAGCGTCGCGCGGCCAACGTCGCGCTTGTGTCGCGCCCGCGCGGACACGACTACCGCCCCCTCCACGCCGATAAACACCCACAGGGTGATCAGCATGGTGTTTTTGACCTGCTCCCCATACCGGCACGCCCAGCGCCAGGCCGCTAAAATCGAGGCGGAACGTATCCAGCTGAAAGGCCAGGGCGGCGAGCGCGACAAAGGCGCCCAGCGGCAGAAGCTTGGCGAGGGTGGCCACCAGGTTAATCCCCGCTGCCGTCTGGACACCGCGCAGGACCAGAAAGTGGACGACCCACAGCAGAACCGACGCGCCAACGATAGACTGCCAGGTATTACCATCGCCAAACAGGCGCAGCTCAGGGGTATCGGTGAAAAAACTGAGCGCCGAAAAGACGATAACCAGATAGGAGACGTTGGCGATCACCGCGCACAGCCAGTATCCCCAGGCGGAGCAGAAGCCGATCAGTTCGCCGAATCCTTCGCGAGCGTAGGTGAAGATCCCGCCGTCGAGGTCGGGACGAATACGGGTCAACAGCAGCATGGCGAAAGCGAGAAACAGGATCCCGACGCCGGTGATGGCCCAGCCAATGAGCAGAGCGGAGGGGCTGGCCACGGCAGCCATATTTTGCGGCAAACTGAATACGCCAGCGCCGAGCATTGAGCTAAGGACCAGGGCGGTCAGGGCGCTCAGGCCCAGTTTCTTTTCCATTGCATTCCCGAGGTGAAAATGGCTGTTCCAGAATATTTATTTTGCGAAATCGCATAAAAATGGAGGATTGCGCTAAGGCGCGGGATTTTACGGAGTGTCCGGGGGCCATGCAATGGCGGGGGATGAAAAAAAATGAAAAGGCGGCAATGCGCCGCCTTTTTAGCCAGCCAGCAGCGATTATTTGTACAAATCGGCGCTGATGGTGATGTTGCCGCCGCGTTCCTGCCACTGGCGGGTGATGTGGTAGTACTTCGCCCCTTTCTTCGCCGCGCGTTTCGCCGTCTGATAGGAGATTTCGGTCATGTTGCCGTAGTTGCCGGTGAACTGGATGTTATCGAACGGCACCATTTGCGCCGCAGTCACTTTGTTCACTTCTTCGACCTTAGTGCCGTTCGGCAGAGTGACAGTGTAACGTCCACCTTTCGAAGACTGAGTCTCAAAGAAACGCCCAACGCCGGTACCCGAACCCACCGCGGCGGTGGTGGCAACGCCCGGAATTTCAACGTTCTTCGCCGCTTCGCCGCCTTTGGCCAGCGCTGCGCGGCCAGCTTCAGAGTCAGCCGGGATAGCGTCCGGGCTCTGCAGCACGCGTTTTTCAGCATCTTTTTTGTAGATATAAGCGGTAATGCGCTGGTTGCCGCCCTGGTTGGCGTCAACCTGGCGGACGATAAAGAACGCATAGGCGCCTTTTGCTTTCGCCGCTTTGGTGATGGCGTCGTTGACTTCCGGCTGGCTGCGATAGAAGCCCTGAACGGTGACGGTGTCGTAAGGCATCAGCTCAACGGCCTGATCTTTCGGCAACTCCATCACGCCGTTGATAATGCGATTCTTCGGCGCATCCGCTTTCGGCGCGTCTTCTTTATAAAGGTCAGCCGTGACGCGCCAGTTGCCGCCATTGCCGTAGTCCGACGTGTCGACAACATAGAATGAGGCCGCGCCGTCTTTGTCGGCTTTGCGCGATACTGCCTGTACCGCATCGCCAATGGCATTAAACCGGCCGGTGACGACAACGCGATCGTAGGGCTTCAGCGCAGCCGCCTGCTCCGGGGTCAACTCGGTCGCTGCATGGGCAGACAACGTGGCGGTTGTCAGGAGAGCAGACGCCAGGAGGGTGTTTTTAAGCTTCATAAAAATAATCCTTTGCCTTGCGCAAACCATATACTGGTGTTGTTGTTGACTGAAAACGTTTGATTATTGCATTTAATCGCCGTGACTGTCTGCGTCAATTTTTGCTTGCCGCCCGAATCGTATACTACGGAAAGATAACATTTTTCGATATGTTGAAAAAACAGGCGCTTGACCAGCAAAAACGATAATCAATACCACTTTTATTAGTTAATGTAATGTTAACACAATGATCTCAATGGCGATAAATGGCGTTTTATACCGCAGGATAAGCGGATTATCAGGCCTGGGCGGCAAATTCAGGTAAATATTGCTGCCCGGACCCATCTGAGCTGACAATAAGCAATAAAATCAAAATTTGTGTTTTATCGCAGTAGATCACAATCGGTATTTTCAGTAGGTTATAAAAAGTTTGTTACTGTTTCATTTTGTAGACAGCGAAAGATGGCGAGGAAGATTTTGCCGTCCTGGCGTTGTTGGGCAGAAAAGTAAACCATCATCAAAAACCGATGGAAGGGAAAACTATGCGTATTGGTGTACCACAAGAAAGGCTAGCCCAGGAGACCCGGGCCGCCGCCACGCCGAAGACCGTTGAGCAATTGCTCAAACTCGGCTTTAGCGTCGCGGTAGAAAGCGGCGCCGGGAAGCTGGCCAGCTTTGACGATGAGGCCTTTGCCGAGGCAGGAGCTGAAATCGTGACCGGCGACGAGGTATGGCAGTCTGATGTCATCCTTAAGGTCAATGCTCCGAATGACGATGAAATTGCCCTGCTGAATCCGGGGACCACGCTGATTAGTTTTATCTGGCCGGCGCAAAACCCGCAGCTGATGGAAAAACTGGCGGCCCGTAATATCAACGTAATGGCGATGGATTCCGTGCCGCGTATTTCCCGCGCCCAGTCGCTGGATGCGCTCAGCTCAATGGCCAACATCGCCGGGTACCGCGCTATCGTTGAAGCGGCGCATGAATTTGGTCGATTCTTTACCGGGCAGATTACGGCGGCAGGCAAGGTTCCGCCCGCCAAGGTGATGGTCATTGGCGCCGGGGTAGCCGGTCTGGCGGCGATTGGCGCCGCCAACAGCCTGGGCGCTATTGTTCGCGCCTTCGATACCCGTCCGGAAGTGAAGGAGCAGGTGCAGAGTATGGGCGCCGAGTTCCTCGAGCTGGATTTTAAAGAGGAAGCGGGCAGCGGCGATGGCTACGCCAAGGTGATGTCTGAGGCCTTTATTAAGGCTGAAATGGCGCTGTTCGCCGCGCAGGCGAAAGAGGTCGATATCATTGTCACCACGGCGTTAATCCCGGGCAAACCGGCGCCGAAGCTGATCACCCGCGAAATGGTCGACTCCATGAAATCGGGCAGCGTGGTGGTCGATCTGGCCTCGCAAAACGGCGGCAACTGTGAGTACACCGTACCGGGCGAAGTGGTGACCACCGCCAACGGCGTGAAAATCATCGGTTACACCGATCTTCCTGGCCGTCTGCCGACCCAGTCCTCCCAGCTCTACGGCACCAACCTGGTGAACCTGCTGAAGCTGCTGTGCAAAGAGAAAGACGGCAATATCGTTATCGATTTCGATGACGTGGTAGTGCGCGGCGTGACCGTTGTTCGCGAAGGTGAAATCACCTGGCCGGCGCCGCCGATTCAGGTCTCCGCTCAGCCGCAGGCCGCGGCGAAAAAAGTGGAAGCGCCGAAAGAAGCGGTGAAACCGGCGTCGCCGTGGCGCAAATATGCGCTGATGGCGCTGGCGATTATTCTCTTCGGCTGGCTGGCCAACGTGGCGCCAAAAGAGTTCCTCGGCCATTTCACCGTCTTCGCGCTGGCCTGCGTGGTGGGTTACTACGTGGTGTGGAACGTCTCCCATGCGCTGCATACGCCGCTGATGTCGGTGACCAATGCCATTTCGGGCATTATCGTGGTTGGCGCGTTGTTGCAGATAGGCCACGGCGGCTGGGTCAGCTTCCTGAGCTTTATCGCGGTGCTGATCGCCAGCATTAATATTTTCGGTGGTTTTACCGTGACTCAGCGCATGCTGAAAATGTTTCGCAAAGGATAAGGGGTAGCACATGTCTGGTGGATTAGTAACGGCTGCATACATTGTTGCTGCAATCCTGTTTATTTTCAGCCTGGCGGGCCTGTCGAAACACGAAACGTCGCAGCAGGGCAACTATTTCGGCATCGCCGGGATGGCCATTGCCCTGATCGCTACCATCCTGGGGCCGGACGCCGGCAACGTCGGCTGGATTATTCTTGCGATGGTGATCGGCGGGGCGATCGGTATTCGTCTGGCGAAGAAGGTCGAGATGACCGAAATGCCGGAGCTGGTGGCTATCCTGCACAGCTTCGTGGGTCTGGCAGCGGTGCTGGTGGGTTTCAACAGCTACCTGCAGCATGAAACCGGTATGGAGCAAATTCTGGTCAATATTCATTTGACCGAAGTGTTCCTCGGGATCTTCATCGGCGCGGTGACCTTCACCGGTTCGGTGGTGGCGTTTGGTAAACTGCGCGGCAAAATTTCCTCCAGGCCGCTGATGCTGCCCAATCGCCATAAGCTGAACCTGGCGGCGCTGGTGGTTTCCTTCATCCTGATGGTGATTTTTGTTCGCTCTGACAGCACCGGCACCCAGGTCCTGTGCCTGCTGGTGATGACCGCGATCGCGCTGGCCTTTGGCTGGCACCTGGTGGCCTCTATCGGCGGTGCGGACATGCCGGTGGTGGTCTCGATGCTCAACTCCTACTCGGGCTGGGCGGCGGCGGCGGCGGGCTTTATGCTGAGTAATGACCTGCTGATCGTCACCGGCGCGCTGGTGGGCTCTTCCGGCGCCATCCTCTCTTACATTATGTGTAAGGCGATGAACCGCTCCTTTATCAGCGTGATCGCCGGGGGCTTCGGCACCGATGGTTCCTCAAGCGGCGGCGATGAAGAAGTGGGCGAGCATCGCGAGATTAGCGCCGAAGAGACGGCGGAGATGCTGAAAAACTCGCACTCGGTGATCATCACCCCGGGCTACGGTATGGCGGTGGCTCAGGCGCAGTATCCGGTAGCAGAAATTACCGAGAAGCTGCGGGCGCGGGGTATCAAAGTACGCTTTGGTATTCATCCGGTGGCCGGGCGCCTCCCGGGGCATATGAACGTCCTGCTGGCGGAAGCCAAAGTGCCTTACGACATCGTGCTGGAGATGGATGAGATCAACGACGATTTCAGCGACACCGACACCGTGCTGGTGATCGGCGCCAACGATACCGTCAACCCGGCGGCGCAGGACGATCCGAAGAGCCCGATCGCCGGCATGCCGGTGCTCGAGGTGTGGAAAGCGCAGAATGTGGTGGTCTTTAAGCGTTCAATGAACACCGGTTACGCCGGCGTACAGAACCCGCTGTTCTTTAAAGAGAACACTCATATGCTGTTTGGCGATGCTAAAGCCAGCGTCGATGCGATCCTGAAAGCGCTGTAATGTAACATAATTGTTTTACAACGTTTGTTTATAAGCCGTCTCCTGTGAGACGGTCTTTTTTATATGCAGGGAGATGCCTGGAATTGTTCATAAAATAAGCGGCAAGAGGTGATATAATGTTCCGGTTCTTACATCAGACAGAGGATATTATGGATACCGAGTTAACCCCAACGCAGATGGCCATCGAATTCTTACGCCGCGACCCCACCGTCATGACCCCAGCGCAGTATCTGAAAAAACTTAAACTGCTGGAGCTGGAGTTTGCTGACCTGATGGCGCTCTCCTCGCTGGAGCTGAAAGAAGAGATCGATCTGGCCTGGCGTCTGGGTATCCACTAAGCCATTCTCGCTGGACAGTGACAGGGGCCGCCAACGGCCCTTTTTTTGTGCCTGGCTGGCAGCAAGCAAAAAAATCCCCCGCGAGGCGGGGGAAGATGAGTGGTAGCGGTTAATCGTCGTCGTCGTCGTCCAGTTCCACCGGCGTCTGGTAGGCCTCCGGTTTCAGCACCAACAGGTCACAGCGCAGATGATCGACGACCTGTTCCGCGGTATTGCCGAGGAACGCCGCCGACAGGCCGGTACGTCCGACCGTTCCCAGCACCACGATCCCCGCCTGCAGATGCTCGGCGAGGTCCGGGATCACCTCTTCAGGCAGTCCTTTTTCGACGTGGGTGAATTTTTCATCGATGCCAAACTTCTGCCGCAGCGCTTTCATCGCCAGCAGATGCTGGCCGCGGATCGCGTCGTTGTAGACGCTGGGATCAAAATCCGGCAGTTCTATCGCGATATTGATCGGCGTCACCGGGTAGGCACCGATCAGGTGCACTTCAGTGTGGTTGACTTCTTCCGCCAGCGACAGCGTCTCGCGAACCAGCTTCTCGTTAAGGGTGTTGTGATAATTCTCTTCGCTGGCGAGATTGACGGCGACCAGCGCTTTGCCGCCTTCCGGCCACGGCTGGTCTTTGACCATCCACACCGGGCAAGGGCATTTACGCAGCAGATGCCAGTCCGTCGGGGTAAAGATCACCGCCTCCAGTTTGTCGTGCTGGTGGGCCATCTTCAGCAGCAGATCGTGTTTCTCACTGACCACCTCCTGAATAATCGCTTCGAAGGGGCGGTTGTGCCACACCACTTTCACGTCAATCGGCACGCCCGATTCCAGGTAGAATTTCGCCTGCTCGCGGATCCAGGCCGTTCGTTGGGCAATGACGCCCTGGCGCATTGCCGTCCTCTCGTCCGGCGACAGCAGGGTGGTCATTTCATAGGAAAAATCATAGATCGGCAAAAAGGCTTTGATGCGTCCACCAATCCGTTGGTGCAGGTACACCGCTCGCCTTAGCGCCGGCTGGTCGTCCTGGTTAGGATCGATTACTACCAGCATGCTCTGATACTTCGCCATACAGGGTCTCCTTACAACTGCAGCTACCGTCAGTTATTAAAAAGATAACCTATATGGATGAATTGAAACAGGGGAGGAGCCTGGTCAGATCAACAAATCTGAAAAAATTGCCGATCGTGACCAGGTATTGCGCAGAGATTAAGCGACGTTGCGCGCCTGTCCGGCCAGCTGGGCCAGCAGATCGCTGTTTTCAATAGTGATATATTTGCCTTTCACCGCCAGCATGCCGCTTTTCTGAAAACGGCCCAGCAGACGGCTGATGGTTTCGACGGTGAGGCCGAGATAGTTGCCAATATCGCCGCGGGTCATGGTCAGCCGGAACTCACGTGGTGAGAAGCCGCGCTGGGCGAAACGACGAGAAAGGTTATAGATAAACGCGGCCAGGCGCTCTTCGGCATTCTTTTTGGAAAGCAACAGGATCATATCCTGGTCGCCTTTAATCTCACCGCTCATCAGGCGCATCATCTGCTGACGCAGATTGGGCATTTTTCCGGAAAGATCGTCAAGGGTTTCGAAGGGGATCTCGCAGACCATTGAGGTTTCCAGCGCCTGCGCAAAGCTCGGGTGCAGACCGGTGCCGATGGCGTCAAAGCCCACCAGGTCGCCCGCCAGATGGAAGCCAGTAATCTGCTCATCACCTTGCTCGGTGATGGTATAGCTTTTGATGGTCCCGGAGCGAATAGCGTACAACGACTTCAGCTCATCACCGGCTTTGAACAAGGTTTGACCTTTCTGGATAGGCTTTTTCCGCTCGATAATATTATCCAGCTGATCAAGCTCATGCTCGTTCAGAGTAAAGGGGATGCAGAGCTGGCTAATGCTGCAATCCTGACAATGGATTGCACAACCGCCAGACTGAATGCGTCGAATAATTCGCTTCTCAGGGATCATATGTCTGCTCAGGCCTTAATTGATATTGGTCAATTTTAACATCTTTTTGATCAGCAGGTAAGTCTTCAGGCCCGGAAACACGTAATATCAGCAGGGTAAATCAAATTGCTTGTGTATCTATTTGATTAAAAACAGATTATTACGCCACTTTTGATTGTAAAATTACCTGAAAATTCCAGAAAAGGCATTTTCAGTCAAAGCAACAGATAGCCCTCGTGACGCAAAAGCCACTCTTTACGCTGTACGCCGCCGGCATAGCCGGTCATGGTGCCGTTGCGCCCGATGACCCGATGGCAGGGCACCACGATACTCACCGGATTGGCGCCATTGGCGGCGCCCACCGCGCGCGCGGCGCCGGGACGACCGAGCGCCTCGGCCAGTTGGCCGTAGTGCATCACCTGGCCACAGGGGATTTCGCGTAACGCCTGCCAGACCTGGCGCTGAAAAGGGGTGCCGGCGGTGGCGGTAGGCAGAGTCTCGATAATGGCTAAATCGCCGGCAAAATAGTCGCTCAGCTTACTGCTGAGACCGCCGGGATTGCGGCAGTCGACGCGCTGATAGCCTTCCCGGCGATAGTGTACCTCGAGCAGCGTTTCCATCCGATCGCGGTGCTCGTCCCACTCGACGGCGCGCAAATTAAACTGTTCGTCGCAAAGCACCCACAACGGCCCCAGCGGGGTATCCATTTTATCCTGCAGCAAGGTCAACATCGTTTCTGTCATCCACCATCGTACATGAGAGGCACACGATACCACGCGCTGACGGCAGTCAACTATACTCCCAAAAGGTAAAACCGCATCGCCAGATAGCACGGCGGGCTATCCGCCGTGGAGGTATTCTGCGATCGCCACGATGATTTATTTTTGGATCGATCCTGGCGGGTTACCGGACAGGGTTTTTGCTACTTTTAAGCTGACGACGTCGGTCCTCCGCGCCGCTGTGCGCGCTCGGGAAAGTGCTACCGCGTCGGCGCGGCGCGGTTAATAACTCAGAGGTGGAGCTATGCAATATATACTGACTGGCGTAATCGTACTGATCTTCAGCGGTCTGGTTATTCATGGTATGTCGCTGTTGCTTGAGCGAGGGTATCGCGCGCTTTTCGGCATATTCGCCGGAGCCGGGGAAGCGACCCGTAAGTTCAAAGTGAAGATATCGCGTTAAGCTAAGGTGGCCGTCCCTGGCGCATCGGTGGGTTAAGACAGCCGCGGATAGATGTCAGGGCCGATCGGCAGTCCCACCAGATACCAGCCCACCAGCAACAGCAGCCAGACGGCGAGAAAAATCAGCGGGTAAGGGAGCACCAGCGAGTAGTAGGTGCCGAGGCGGGCATCCGGCCGGTAGCGCTGTAGAAAGCCGAGAAACAACGGCACAAACGGTGACACCGGCGCCAGCGGCAGCACCGATGAATCAGCGATACGAAACAGGATCTGCGCAAACGCCGGGTGAAAGCCCAACAGCATAAACATTGGCACGAAGATCGGCGCCAGAATCGACCAGATGGCCGAGCCGCTGGCGATAAACATACACAGAAAAGCCGACAGCAGCGCAAGGCCGACAAACGCCGGAACACCGTTCATGCCTGAACTCTCCAGCAGGTCCGTCAGACCGACGGCCATAAACTTGCCCATGTTGCTCCAGTTGAACATCGCCACGAACTGCGCCAGCGGGAAGACCATCACGATAAACCCGGCCATCTCTTTCATCGGCTCAATCATCAACTGCGGCAGGTCGGCCTGGCGGCGAATTTTGCCGGTGGCGATGCCGTATGCCAGCGACACGACAAAGAAGAAAAAGATAATTAGCGGCACGATGCCTTTGATAAACGGCGAGGGCATGACCGTATGCTGAACCGGATCGCGAAGAATACCGTTTTCGGGGACCACCATCAGGGCGATGACCGCCACGAATACCAGCGTCGCCACGCCGGCGATGCGCAGGCCGAACCGCTCCCCGGGCGTCAGCGTCTGCAGCTTTTCATCACGACTGCCTTGCCACTGGCCCAGCCGCGGCTCGACCAGCTTATCGGTGATCAGTCCGCCGACGAGCGTCAGAACGATCACTGAAGTCGCCATAAAGTACCAGTTGTCGATCACGCTGACGTGCAAAGAGGCATCGATGGACTTTGCCGCCTCGGTGCTGATCCCGGAGAGCAGCACGTCGGTGGTGACAATCAGTAGATTGGCGGTAAAGCCGCAGCCCACGCCGGCTATCGCCGCCAGCAGACCAGCGACAGGATGCCGACCGACGGCAAGAAACATCAGCGCTCCCAGCGGCGGCATAATCACCAGCGCCGCATCGGAAGAGATATGGCTGAAAAAGGCGATAAACAGCACCATATAGCTGGCATAGCGGGCGCTGACGTGCGAGGCCATCTTGACCATCAACGCCGGTAACAGGCCCACCCGCTCGGCAAAGCCGGCGCCCAGAACCAGGGCGAGGATCGCCCCCAGCGGCGCGAAACCGCTGAAGTTTTTAATCACGTTCGGCAAAAACCAGTGCAATCCTTCCACGCTGAGCAGGTTTTTGACCACCACCCGCGAACCGTCAGTTGGGTTTTGTACCCCAACGTTGAGGGCGGAGAGGATTGCCGTGGCAGCGATCAGCACGGCGATGAGATAGATAAACAGCAAAAACGGGTGCGGGACCTTGTTACCGATCTTCTCTACCCAGCCATAGCGCTTTCCGCCGGGGGAAGATGACGGTATGGATGACATACTCATGGGCATTCCTCTGTTGTCGTTGTTGTGTTGGGCAGGCCTGCTCCCGTACTGCCGGCGGTTATTATGGGCGGTGCGTGCCGCGATCCGGTCAGCGTTGGCCAGGAGTAGCCTCTAAGTGGTTATCGTAAAACGGACGGACTCACCTCCGCCGGGATCGGGCAACGATAGGGGCGTTCGGCCAGTACCTGCCTGAGCTCTTGCTGGCTGGCCTCCAGCAGGGCGCTGTCGCTGAATAAATGGATGGCGGTCGCCGCGAGGACTTTCCCCGCCAGCAACATCCCTTTATGGGCAATGGAGGTTCTGCCCTGGCTCACCAGCTGCCAGCTGTGCAGCGGGGTACCCACCGCGAAGCACGGGCTGAAGCACTGGGCCACCGGCGCTTTCCAGCTAACATCGCCGACGTCGGTGGATCCGGCGAGGACGTTATCCGTGGCCGCCCAGGGCGCCACCTCATCAATCAGCAAGGTGTCGCGGTGACGACGAGCGAACGTTTTGCCTTCCTCGCCACTGGTGCCGGCAATATTGTTCAGGCTGTTGTTAATATCGTTGGCGCTGAGAGTGGCGCGGATCGCCGCGGCAAAAGCGCGTTCCTCGTCGCTCCAGGCGGGGGTACCGTAATGACAGACCGCCTGATACATCGCCGCCTCAAGCGTGCGGTTGGGCAGATAGCTGGAGCAGGCTTTTTCAAAGCGGCAGCTGACCTGGGTCTCGGTCATCAGCGCGGCCCCCTGGGCAATCTTCTCTATGCGGGCGAAGATTTGCTCAGCGTCGGCCATCTCCGGCGCGCGGATCAAATACAGCACTTCCGCCTGCGCCTGCACCACGTTGGGCGAGACGCCGCCGGTATCGGTAATGGCGTAATGGACGCGCGCCTTCTCGATGATATGTTCATTGAGGAAATTGCTGCCGGTGGTCATCAGGGTGACGGCATCCAGCGCGCTCCGGCCCAGGTGCGGCGAATTAGCGGCGTGGGCCGCGGTGCCGGTAAATCGCCATGCCGCCTGAATGTTGGCGAGGGTGCGGGTGCTGAACATCCCGGCCCAGGCTTCCGGATGCCAGGTCAGCGCCGCATCGACATCATCAAACAACCCTTCGCGCACCATAAAGGTTTTTCCCGAACCGCCTTCCTCGCCGGGACAACCGTAGAAGCGCAGAGTGCCGCTGTCGCCGTGCTGCTGCAGCCAGCCTTTGGCGGCGACCGCCGCGGCGAATGCCGCGGTGCCGAGCAGATTGTGCCCACAGCCGTGGCCGTTGGCTCCCGGCGTCAAGGGCGTCGGTTCCGCGCTGTGGGCCTGCTGGCTGAGTCCCGCCAGGGCGTCAAATTCGCCGAGCAGGGCAATGACCGGTTGGCCCTCACCGACGCTGGCGATAAAGGCATTCGGGATCCCGCCAGCATCGCGGGTGAGCTGAAAACCTTCCGCCTCCAGGGCGTCGGCCAGCCGTTGGGCTGACCAGAACTCCTCAAAGCGGGTCTCCGGGTGGTCCCAGATGTCGTCGGCGATGGCGCAGTAAGTGTCGCGTTGTGCCTCAACCACCTCGTCCACAAACTGAAAAATGGCTTCCATTACACCCCCCGCTGCCAGGGAAAGTTAAGCGCGACGCGCGCCAGGGTTTCGACCGCTACCGCCATCACGCTCTCGTCGAAGTCAAACTTTTCGTTGTGGTGACCGGCGCTGAGTTCAGTGCCGAAAATCATGTACGAGGCGAGGCCGCCGCGCGCCTGGACCCGGGCCATCATCAGGGTGGCGTCTTCCGAGCCCGCCGGGGCGGCGATGCGATCCACCGCCTGTTGCACGCCGGGCACCCGGGCGGCCTGTTCGCGCAGATAGTCCACCCACGCCGGCGACGGTGCGCTGGCGGTCGCCGCGCCCATCATGCGCAGTTCGTAGCGGGCTTCGTACATCGCCGCAGCCCCGGCGACGACGTGCTGCGCCCGCTCGAACACGTACTGATTAATGGCTTCGCTTTCGCCGCGGGTTTCCACTTTTAACAGCGCGGAAGAGGGCACCACGTTGCGCCCGGTACCGGCCTGCATCACCCCGACGTTGACCCGCGAGGCGCCGGCGCTGTGCGGCGGGATGGCGTGCAGGCCAAGGGCGGCCTGGGCGGCGGCCAGCAGCGCGTTGCGCCCGTCCTCGGGCTTGCCGCCGGCGTGGGCGGCCACGCCGCTGAACTGCACGTCGAATTTGGTGGTGGCCATAAAGTTGTCTCCACCGCAGACCACGGTACCTGCCGGCACGCCGGTCCCGATATGGATCGCCGTGAAATAATCCACGTCATCAACCACGCCGGCGGCCACCATCGCGCGGGCGCCGCGGGTACCCTCTTCAGCAGGCTGGAAAATCAGTTTAATGACGCCATTGAGCTGGGCGGCATACTGCTTGAGCACATGCGCCAGCCCCAGCCCGATGGCGGTATGGCCGTCATGGCCGCAGGCGTGCATCATGCCGGCGTTGCAGGAGGCGAAATGATCGCGATGGGGGCGGTGGCTGTCGTCATGCTGTTCGTTGAGATCGAGGGCATCCATATCGACGCGAAAGGCCAGGGTTGGTCCGGGCCGCCCGGTGTCGAGCGTGGCCACCACGCCGGCGAAACCGCCTTCAAACGCTGGCAGCCAGCGCTCCGGCGCGCCCTGTTCGCGGGCGCGTTCGAAAGCCTGGGCCAGGGTCTCCTCGTCCGGCAGCCCCATCCGGCTGTCGGCATCGATGACGTCGCGGCCTAGCGCCAGCTGATAGCCTAGCCCGTCAAGAATATCCGCGACCATACTGGCGGTGCGAAACTCCAGCCAGCCGGATTCAGCGTGCAGGTGAAAATCACGGCGCCATTGGGTCATGGAGGGCGCCAGTTGGCGGAGGTATTCATCAAGTTGCGGCATAGCTTATCCTGTCATAAGTAAAAAATGTGACGGCGTTCACGATGTGATAGCTTTTGTTTATCACTGACGCGCTACAGGCCTTAACAACCTTAACCTGCCACAGCCTGATGGATTACAGTAGATGTCATTTTCTTCTGTCTGATAAGCAACGGTTATCACTAAAAGCATGGCATTTCAGATTAAATTTCATCAAATTCGCGCCTTCGTCGAAGTAGCCCGGGAAGGCAGTATCCGTGGCGCCAGCCGGGCGCTGGCGGTCTCGCAGCCGGCGCTGACCAAAGCGATTAAAGAGCTGGAGGAGGGGCTTTCCGCCCAGCTGTTCGTCCGCCGCAGCCAGGGGGTGGCGTTAACCGACAATGGCGAAAGTTTTTATCAACATGCGAGCCTGATCCTTGAGGAGCTGCGGGCGGCGCAGGATGAACTGCTGCAGCGCCAGGGGGAACAGGCCGGGCAAATTAATATTGGCCTTGGCGCCAGCGTCGCCCGGTCGCTGATGCCGTCGGTGATCTGCCGCTTTCATCAGCAGCATCCGCAGGTGAAGGTACGGATCATGGAGGGTCAACTGCTGGCGATGATTAATGAGCTGCGCCAGGGGGAGCTGGATTTCACCATTAATACCTATTACCCCGGGCCGTACGACCATGAGTTCAGCTTTGAGAAACTGTTTGAGAAACCGTTCGCGGTGTTCGCCCGCGCGGGCCATCCGGCGGCGCAGGCCACCTCGCTGGGAGAATTGATGGATCACCACTGGACCATGCCGACGCCGCGCGGCAGCTACTTCAAGCAGCTGCAGGAATGCTTCGAACAGCTGGGACGGGAGCCAAAGGTGGGGATCGTCTGCGAAACGTTCTCATCCTGCATCAGCCTGGTGGTGAAAAGTGATTTTCTCAGCATCCTGCCGGTGGAGCTGGGCAACGACCCGCTGATGGCCGACAAACTGGTGATGATCCCCATCCGTGAAGTGTTACCCACCGCCACCTATTATCTGATCCAGCGGCGCGATACCCGACAGACGCCGCTCACGGCGTCGTTAATCACCCTGTTCCGCCGCCAGAGCCGACAATTGTTTCCTTAATCGTTCGTCACGCTCACTTTGCCAGCGAACGCGGCTAAACGCGTTGAGAGGGGAGCGCGAGGCGGCTATAGTAGCTGGCGACAGCCGCTGGAGGAGAGCCCATGAACCTTGATGACAAATCCCTGTTTCTTGACGCCATGGAAGATGTCCAGCCTCTGAAACGTAATAATGACGTGCACTGGCATCCCGGGCGTAACAGCCGGGCCCCGCAACGCGTCGATACCCTGCAGCTGGATAATTTTCTCACCACCGGCTATCTCGATATCGTGCCGCTCGCCACGCCGCTGGAGTTTAAGCGAGAAGGGCTGCAGAGCGGCGTGCTGGATAAGCTGCGGCGGGGGAAATACAGCCAGCAGGCGAGCCTCTCCCTGCTGCGCCAGCCGGTGGAACAGTGCCGGCAGATGCTCTTCGCCTTTATGGTGCAGGCGCAGAAAGAGGGGTTACGCAATGTGCTGATCGTTCACGGCAAAGGCCGCGACGACCAGTCCCACGCCAATATTATCCGCAGCTATCTGGCGCGCTGGCTGGAAGAGCTGCCGGAGGTGCAGGCCTTCTGCGCCGCGCTTCCGCATCATGGCGGCAGCGGCGCCTGCTATGTCGCGCTGCGTAAATCGGCGCAGGCGAAGCAGGAGACCTGGGAGCAGCACGCCAAGCGCAGTCGTTAGCGCAGAAGCAGCGTCAGCTCGCGGGCGGCTTTTTGCAGCTCCGGCAGCACGCGCTCGATCATCTCGCGGGCCGTCATCTGGCCCGCATGCACCCCGACGTTGAGCGCCGCCTGGACCTGCCCCTGAGCGTTAAACAGCGGGACCGCGAGGGAGCGCAGCCCCATCTCCAGCTCCTGATCGTTGAGGGCATACCCCTGCTGATGCACCCGTTTCAGTTCGGCGCGCAGCTTCGCCACCGAATCCACCGTCTGTGGGGTATAGCGGATCATGGTCACCCGGGCCAGCATATCGTTGAGCTTCTCCTCCGGCTGATGGCTCAGCAGCACCCGGCCCATCGAGGTCGCCCACGCCGGAAGGCGACTGCCGATATCCAGGTCGATGGTCATAATCCGCGAGCTGGAGGCGCGGGCGATATACAGGATATCGTCGCCGTCGAGGGTGGCGATGGAGCAGGACTCATTGAGCATTTCGCTCAGATGCCGCAGCACCGGCTGCGCCGAACGCGCCAGCGGCGTCGAGGCCAGCCAGGCGTGGCCCAGCGCCAGGATCCGCGGCCGCAGCTGGAAATTCTTACCGTCTTCGGCATACACGAACCCCAGCTTGCTCAGGGTATACAGGCAGCGGCGCACCGCGGCGCGCGGGATGCCGGTCTTCTGACTGATCTGTGAGATAGACAGCAGGGGCCGCTGCGGCGTGAACGCCTGAATCACCTCCAGACCCCGCGCCAGGGAGGCCATAAAGTTAGGATCGCCTTTAAACGGATCGCCGTCGCCGGTCAGTAAATCGTCTGGATGCTTGTCCATTTCTGTTCCCCATATTTGCCATCGATCACATTCTTTCGCTAAAGATAACCGATGTTCGATTATCGCACCATATTTCGATTATCGCCCTTGACCGACATCGTTAAGCGGGTCACATTTTGTGCGAACAACGAATAAAAGTGCGATTACCGCACATCACTGGAGCGACCTGATGATTGATAAAAGCGTATCGACGCTGAGCGAGGCCATCGCCGGGATCCACGATGGGGCGACTATTATGATCGGCGGCTTTGGCCCCGCCGGCCAGCCGACCTTTCTGATTGACGCCCTGATTGACCAGGGCGCTCGCGACCTGACCATCATAAATAACAACGCCGGCAACGGGGAAGTGGGTCTCGCCGCGCTGCTCAAGGCGGGCCGGGTGCGCAAAATGATCTGCTCCTTTCCGCGCCAGGTGGATTCGCAGATTTTCGATGATCTCTACCGTCGCGGCAAAGTGGAGCTGGAGCTGGTGCCGCAGGGCAACCTCGCGGCGCGGATCCAGGCGGCCGGCGCCGGGCTGGGGGCGGTGTTTACCCCCACCGGCTACGGCACGCCGCTGGCGGAAGGCAAGGAGACACGGGAAATCGACGGTCGCCACTACGTGCTGGAGTACCCGATCAAAGCCGATTTCGCGCTGATTAAAGCCCACCAGGGCGACCGCTGGGGCAACCTGGTCTATCGCAAGGCGGCGCGCAACTTTGGCCCGATCATGGCGACAGCGGCGAAAACCACCATCGTAGAGGTCTCGCAGCTGGTGGCGCTGGGCGACCTCGATCCGGAAAACATCATCACCCCCGGCATTTTCGTCCAGCGCGTCTTCTCGCTGGAAAACCTGACTGCCGCACAACGCGCCTGAGGAGCCCGACATGCAAAAACTGACCCGTGACGAAATGGCCCAGCGCGTGGCCCGCGATATTCCCGAAGGTGCTTACGTCAACCTCGGCATCGGCCTGCCGACCCGGATTGCCAATTACCTGCCCGCTGACAAAGAGGTGTTCCTGCACAGCGAAAACGGCCTGCTGGGGATGGGGCCGAAACCGCAGCCCGGGGAAGAAGATCCCGAGCTGATCAATGCCGGTAAAGAGTATGTCACCCTCCTGCAGGGGGGCTGCTATTTCCACCACGGCGACTCCTTCGCCATGATGCGCGGCGGCCATCTCGATATCTGCGTGCTGGGGGCCTATCAGGTTTCCGCCAGCGGCGACCTCGCCAACTGGAGCACCGGTGCGCCGGATGCGATCCCGGCCGTTGGCGGGGCGATGGATCTGGCCATCGGCGCCCGCCAGGTATTTGTGATGATGGACCACCTGACCCGTGACGGCGAGTGCAAGCTGGTGGCGCAGTGCAGCTACCCGCTGACCGGCGTCGGCTGCGTCAGCCGGATCTATACCGACCTGGCGGTGATCGACATCACCGACCGCGGCCCGGTGGTGCGGGAAATCTTTAACGGCCTCTCTTTTGAAGAGCTGCAGCGCATCACTCCGGTGGCGCTGACCTTTCAACAACTGGCGGAAAGCGCGTAAGGAACCTATGATGAATCAGGCATTTATCTGTGATGCGGTGCGTACACCCTTTGGCCGTTTCGGCGGTGCCCTGGCGACGATGCGCGCTGACGACCTGGCGGCGCTGCCGCTGAAAGCGCTGCTGGCGCGGAACCCGGGACTGGATCCCTCGCGCATTGACGATGTGATCTTTGGCTGCGCCAACCAGGCCGGGGAAGACAACCGCAACGTGGCGCGGATGGCGCTGCTGCTGGCCGGCCTGCCGGAGAGCGTGCCCGGGAGCACCATCAACCGCCTGTGCGGTTCCAGCCTTGACGCGATCGGCGTCGCGGCGCGGGCGATTAAAAGCGGGGAGACGCAGCTGATGATCGCCGGCGGGGTGGAGAGCATGTCCCGCGCGCCGTTTGTGATGGGGAAAGCGGAGAGCGCCTTTAGCCGCAGCATGCAGATGGAGGATACCACCATCGGCTGGCGCTTTATTAACCCGCAGATGAAAGCCCTGTACGGCGTGCATTCCATGCCGGAGACGGCGGAAAACGTCGCCGATGAGTTTGCCATCTCCCGTGCCGATCAGGACGCGTTCGCCTTACGCAGTCAGTTGCGTACCGCCGCGGCGCAAGAGGCGGGGCGTTTCGCCGATGAGCTGATCGCCGTCCAGGTGCCGCAGCGCAAAGGCGAGCCGCTGCTGTTTAGCCGCGATGAGCACCCGCGCAGCACCTCGCTGGAGGCGCTGGCTAAACTGCGCGGCGTGGTGCGCGCCGACGGCAGCGTTACCGCCGGTAACGCCTCCGGGGTTAACGACGGCGCCTGCGCGCTGTTGATGGCCAGCGAGACGGCGCTGTCGGCTAACGATCTTCAGCCGCTGGCCCGGGTGGTCGGCGTGGCGACGGCGGGCGTTGCGCCGCGGATCATGGGGTTTGGCCCGGCGCCGGCGGTGCGCAAGGTGCTGGCGCAGACCGGCCTGACATTAGGCCAGATGGATGTCATTGAGCTGAATGAAGCCTTCGCCGCGCAGGCGCTGGCGGTGACCCGCGATTTAGGCTTACCGGACGATGCCGCCCACGTGAACCCTAACGGCGGGGCGATTGCGCTGGGCCACCCGCTCGGCGCCTCCGGCGGCCGGCTGGCGATGACCGCGGCTTATCAGCTGAAACGGACCGGCGGTCGTTACGCCCTGTGCACCATGTGCATCGGCGTCGGACAGGGGATCGCCCTGATTATTGAACGTGTTTAAGGAGCCAGAATGAGTTTGTTGACCCCGATGCTGCGCAGCAGTCCGCTAACCGACTGGTTCAGCGACGCGCAGCGGGTGCAGGGCATGCTGGATTTTGAAGCGGCGCTGGCGCAAGCGCAGGCCGCCTGCGGGATGGTGCCGCCGGAAGCGGTCGGGCCAATTGTGGCGGCCTGCCGCCACGAGGCCATCGATTTTGCCGCGCTGGGCGAGGCGGCGGTGGGAGCCGGTAATCTGGCCATCCCGCTGGTGAAACAGCTGACGGCGCAGGTAAAAGCGCAAGATCCTGAGGCTGCGCGCTACGTTCACTGGGGCGCTACCAGCCAGGACGCCATCGACACCGGACTGGTGCTCCAGCTGCGCGGGGCGCTGGATGCCGCTGAGACTCTGCTTGAGCAGCTGTTGGCGGCCCTGGCTCTCCAGGCGGATCGTTATCGCGATACCGTGATGCCGGGCCGGACCTGGATGCAGCACGCGCTGCCGGTGACCTTTGGCCTGAAGCTGGCGGGCACCCTCGACGCGCTCCTGCGCTGGCAGCAGCGGCTGCGCGAGATGCGTCCGCGGCTGCTGGCGCTGCAGTTTGGCGGCGCCGCGGGCACTCTGGACGCGCTAAAAGAGAAAGGGCCGGCGGTTGGCCTGGCGCTGGCGCAGATCCTCGGGCTGTCGCTGCCGGATACTCCGTGGCACAGCCAGCGCGATCGGCTGCTGGAGGCGGGCGCCTGGTTCGCCGGCGTCTGCGGCACGCTGGGGAAATTCGCTAACGACTTTTCCCTGCTGATGCAGACCGAAGTGGCTGAGGTGGGCGAGCCGGTGGCGGAAGGTCGCGGCGGTTCGTCGACGATGCCGCATAAGCGCAATCCGGTGGCCTGCGCGGCGATCCTGACCGCCGCCCAGCGTACGCCGGGGCTGATGGCGACGCTCTACGCCAGCCAACTCCAGCAGCATGAGCGGGCGCTGGGCGGCTGGCAGGCGGAGTGGGAGACCCTGCCGGAGCTAATTACCCTGGTGGGCGGGGCGTTGGCGCAAAGCGAGGCGCTGGTGCGCGACATGCAGGTTTTCCCGCAGAAAATGCGCGCCGATCTCGATATCACCCACGGGCTGATTATGGCTGAGGCGGTGACTCTGGCGCTGGCGGAATTCATTGGCAAAGCCGAGGCGCATCATCACATCGAAGCGCTGTGCCGCCAGGCGCTGGACCGTCACTACCCGCTGGTCGATCTGCTCGCGGCTGACCCACAGGTCAGTCAGTATCTCTCTCGTGAACGCTTAACCACGCTGCTGGACCCGGCAACGGCGACCGGCAGCGCCGAACGCTTTGTGCGCCAGGTGCTGGCGCGTTATCAGGAGCAACGTGATGAATCTTGATTATCAACTCGACGGGCCGGATGGCGCGCCGGTTATCGTCCTCTCCAATTCGCTGGGCACCACCCGGGCGATGTGGCAGCCGCAGATCGAGGCGTTAACCGCCCATTTCCGGGTGCTGCGCTACGACACGCACGGCCACGGTAAAACGACAAAAAATGGCAAAGTGACCCTCGCCCAGTTGGGGGAGGATGTGATTGCGCTGCTCGATCACCTGAATATCGACCGCGCCTGGTTCTGCGGGATCTCGATGGGCGGTCTGACCGGCCTGTGGCTGGGACGCTTTGCGCCGGAGCGTTTTCATGGTCTGGCGGTCGCCAACACCGCGGCGCGCATTGGCGATCAGGCCAGCTGGCTGTCGCGGGCGCGGGCCGTACGTCAGGAGGGGATGGCGGTGGTGGCCGCCGGAGCGGCAGACCGCTGGTTTACCCACGCGTTTCGCCAGAAGGCGCCGGAGGTGGTCGAGGCGCTTTGTCACCAGCTGACCCATACCGATGCTGAAGGCTATGCCGCCTGCTGTGAGGCGCTGGCCGCCGCCGACCTGCGGGGCGAAGTGGGGCAGATCCCGCTGCCGACGCTAATCATCGCTGGGGAAAGTGACCCTGTCACCACGGTCGGTGACGCTCATTTCCTGCAGCAGCAGATCCCCGCCTCCGAGGTGGTTGTTCTGGCGGCATCGCATCTGTCTAACATTGAGGCGCCGAAAAGCTTTACTTCGGCGCTGCTGAGCTTTTTCCAGGGGGAACGCCATGGATGATAAACAGCGCTATCAGGACGGGATGGCGGTACGGCGCAAAGTATTGGGCGACGCCCACGTCGACCGTACGCTGCAGCATCTGACGCCGTTGAATGATGAGTTTCAGGACTTTATTACCCGCTATGCCTGGGGCGAGACCTGGACGCGTCCGGGGCTCGATCACCATACCCGCAGCATGATCACTATTGCCATGCTGATCGCTCTCAATCGCGAGGCGGAGCTGAAGATGCATCTGCGCGCGTCGTTTAACAACGGGGTGACCCGCGATGAGCTGAAAGAGCTGATCATGCACTCTGCGCTGTACTGCGGGCTGCCGGCGGCCAATGCCACGATGCATCTGGCGCAGCAGGTGTTTGACGACATCGACGCCGCGCAGGGTTGAGTCGTCGTCCGAGTCGGATTGCCCGGCAGTCGTTGTAGGCCGGGTAAGGCGCCGATAGATTGCCCTCCGGCACAGCGCTTGCCGGGCCTGGGAAGCGAAGATCGCCTGTAGACCCCGTAGGCCGGGTAAGGCGCAGCCGCCACCCGGCGAAATAACGGCACAACCGGAAATGTCCCTGTTCGCACTATGTGTGGCAGGACCACAACGTTTGGCAGGGCTACAACTTCTATGTTAATTCCGGGCAGATTGCGCTCCCGGTTGATCTTCTGCGTTATGTCACTTATGGCGCAGGGAGCGCACAGGGGGCGGCCAGTCGCCGCCGCCCCCTGTACCCCCGGGCTCCGGCCAGCAAAATCGCCGCTGCGCGGTCCCTTCGACTTATCCCTGCAGGCTGCGGGTCGGGCCGAGGCAGCGTCCCTGCAAAACACGGCCCTCAGCCCGCATCCATGCGGGCTGCCCCGGCCTTCCGGGAACGTCTCAGCGATTTTGAGGCCGCCAGCACCGGCAGTTTCAGTCGCGCAAGTGGGTAAATGAGTGACAGGCCGCACGAACCCCTGGCCGGGTAAGGCGCAGCCGCCACCCGGCAGAAATGCCGCTACGTTAACCTTTATTTCTCCGGCTCCTGCGGCGCGACGGCCGGGGCGGCGTACCAGGCTTCCTGCGGCACCACTACCGCCGCCTTTGGCTGCATCACAAAGTTCGGCGACATAATCTGCACGCCGAATTCGTTAAACACATCAATAATGCTGCTATGCAATGCGTTGCGGCCATCCGGCAGCTTGGTTGTGGGGAGTAAGCGCACCTGCAGCTCATACGAGGTGTACCAGTCAAGCAATCCCAGCTTACGCACCACCGGCGCAATTTGCTGATCGATCCCCGGGGTGCGTCTCGCCGCCAGCTCCAGCAGCGCATGGACCTGACGCCACGGCGTATCGTAGCCGATGGTGACGCTGGTGGTGAGGTTGACTCCACCGTCGGCGCTTTCGGCGCTGAGATTAATAATTTTCCCGCTCACCACCACCGCGTTCGGGACGGTAACGATGTAATTTTCGCGGGTGAGAATTTTGGTCGCCAGCACGCCAATCTCGCTGACCTGACCCTCATTATCGGCGAGGCGGATCCAGTCGCCTTTGCGCAGCGCCCGAGAGTAGATCAGCACCAGGCCGCTCATCGCATGGGTCATCACTCCGGTTGACCCGAGGGTGAGCATCAGGCCGAAGAACAGGCTAATGCCTTTGAAGGCGAGAGAGTTGGCGCCGGGAAGGAACGGGTAGGCGGCGGAGAGGGCAAACAACCAGATGACCACCGAGATAAGCCGACGGGTGGCGCTAACGGTCTCCGGATGAATGCCGGGAATCTGAATGCGGCCGGCGGCGACCTGGTCGAGAACCACCTTCACCAGGCGAATGATAAGCCAGGTGAGAAGGAAAATAAGCACCACGATCATCAGCCCCGGCAGGGAGGCGACAATCGACAGAGAGAGGTGGCGGATCACCCCCAGCGACCAGTCGCCCAGCGATTCGCTCCACACCCGCGTCCAGGGAAACAGGCTGAAGGCCCAGCTCAGCCAGAGATAACAGGCCAGCATGCCGAGAAGGATGACCAGCACAGCATAGAGTCGAACTTCAATATTGCCGAGATAGCGCCGCCAGTGCTGCGGTATGGCGCTACGTTTTTCGAGGATCCGCAGCAGGAAAAAACGTCGCACCCGCCGCCAGGCGCGGAAGGCGCCGTAGTAAAACAGCGCCAGCAGCAGCGCCCCGGCCAGGGCTTTACCGGCGGAGATGAACAGATAGCGGTTGTTGAACTGCTCCTGGAGGCTGGTGCGCTGGGCTTCCATACGCGCCAGCACCCGCTGGGCTGCCTGGTCGAGGGTTAAATCATCGCCCTCGTCGAGATCCGCCTGGCTCAGCAGCAGCACCGGTTTGCCGTTCATCAGCAACAGTCTGCCTGGCTGACCATAGCGGATAACCGGCACGACCCGCAGCGGCTGGCGAATATCATCTTCGGTGAAGGCGCGCAGGGCGCTACGGGTGCGCAAAACGCGCTCTTCGGGCGTGGTCTGGCCAAAGGTGGCCTGCAACATGACGACAGGTTGGTGGAAAATCGTGACCGTGCGTGCCTGCTCGCGCGCGGTTGGCTGCTGTCGCGGTTCGGCGGCCAGCGCCGGCTGGAGCACCAGCAGCGCCAGCGCCCAGAGGATAACGATGCTCATCCTGTTCATTGAGGCACCTGAGATAAGAATTATTGTTATTTTTCAGCAAAAAACGGAGGGCTTGTAGTTGAGCATAGCCTGGTGCGAAGTGAATTCAAGCTGGGGAAACGCGGACATAAAAAAGCCGTCGCCCAAACGGCGACGGCCTGATATCAGCGTCAGAGGATAGCGTTAGCCGTGCTGTTTACAGCCCGCGCACTGCTTATTCTGGATCTGCTGGAAGAAGTCGTTGCCTTTATCATCGACGAGGATAAACGCCGGAAAATCTTCCACTTCGATTTTCCAGATAGCTTCCATCCCCAGTTCCGGATAGGCCACGCACTCGAGGCTCTTGATACTCTGCTGGGCGAGCACTGCCGCCGGGCCGCCGATGCTTCCAAGGTAGAAGCCGCCGTGTTTATGGCAGGCATCGGTCACCTGCTGGCTGCGGTTGCCTTTCGCCAGCATCACCATGCTCGCGCCGTGGGACTGCAGCAGATCAACGTAAGAGTCCATGCGGCCGGCAGTGGTTGGGCCGAGGGAGCCGGAAGCGTAACCGGCTGGCGTTTTAGCCGGGCCCGCGTAGTAGATCGGGTGATCTTTGACGTACTGCGGCAGCGCCTCGCCGTTGTCGATAAGCTCCTTCAGCTTGGCGTGGGCGATGTCGCGGGCCACGATAATAGTGCCGTTAAGGCTCAGGCGGGTGGAGACCGGATGTGCCGACAGCTGCGCCAGGATCTCGCTCATCGGCTGATTCAGGTTGATGCTTACCACCTCGCCTTCGCCGGCCTGACGCAGATGTTCAGGAATATATTTTCCCGGATTGCTCTCCAGCTTCTCGATCCAGATACCGTCGCGGTTAATTTTGGCTTTGATATTGCGGTCGGCGGAGCAGGAGACGCCCATGCCGATCGGGCAGGAGGCGCCGTGGCGCGGCAGACGGATCACCCGGATATCGTGGGCGAAGTATTTCCCGCCAAACTGCGCGCCGAGGCCGAGGTTCTGCGCTTCCTGCAGCAGCTCCTGCTCCAGCTGCACGTCGCGGAACGCCTGACCGTGTTCGTTGCCTTCGGTCGGCAGACCGTCGTAATAGCGGGTCGAGGCCAGTTTGACGGTCTTCAGCGTCGCTTCCGCTGAGGTGCCGCCGATCACAAACGCGATGTGGTACGGCGGGCAGGCGGCGGTGCCGAGAGTGCGCATCTTCTCAACGAGGTAGTTTTTCAGCTTCGCCGGGGTGATCAGGGCCTTGGTCTCCTGGTACAGATAGGTTTTGTTGGCGGAACCGCCGCCTTTCGCCATGCACAGGAACTTATATTCTTCACCGTCGACGCTGTAGAGATCGATCTGCGCCGGCAGGTTGGTGCCGGTGTTAACCTCTTTATACATATCCAGCGGCGCGTTCTGTGAGTAGCGCAGGTTATCTTCGGTATAGGTGTTGTACACCCCCTGCGCCAGGGCGGCTTCATCGCCGCCGCCGGTCCAGACGCGCTGGCCTTTTTTCCCCATGATAATCGCGGTGCCGGTATCCTGGCAGGTCGGCAGCACGCCCTTGGCGGCAATTTCCGAGTTGCGCAGGAACTGCAGGGCGACATATTTATCGTTATCGCTGGCTTCCGGGTCGAGCAAAATCGAGGCGACCTGTTGCTGATGGGAGACGCGCAGCATAAAGGCGGCGTCGTGGAAGGCCTGCTGAGCGAGCAGGGTCAGCGCCTGCGGCTCTACTTTCAGGACCTGCTGGCCGTCAAATTCGGCGACGGAGACGTGCTCTTTGCTGAGCAGATAGTATTCCGTATCGTCGTGCGCCAGCGGAAACGGATCCTGATAAACAAACGGTTTAGTCGACATAGTCACTTACTCCATAAAGATAAAAACCGCCGGGGTAGTCCCGGCGGTTATGAATCAGAACATCATGGACATCCACGGATAGCCAATCAGCAGCAGGGCGGCCAGGAAGATGGCGCCAAAGATGGTGCCGAGGCGCCAGTAATCTTTGGTCGGCAGGTAGCCGCTGCCGTAGTAGATTGGGCTTGGGCCAGTACCGTACGGGGTGATGATCCCCATCACGCCCAGCGAGGTGACCATCAGCAGGACAAACACTTCCATATTCATTCCCGGGATAGTCGAGGCAATGGTCAGCATGGCCGGTAGCAGCGCGGTGGTGTGCGCGGTGGTGCTGGCAAACAGATAGTGCAGCAGGTAGAACGCCAGCAGCAGGACGATGGTCGCCATCCCCGGGGAGATGCCGCTCATCAGCGCGCCGCCCTCTTTACCCAGCCAGGCGATAAAGCCGGTGGAGGAGAGGCCGTCGGCCAGTGCCACCAGGGTGGCGAACCAGACAAAGGTGTTCCATGCCGCTTTGTTGTTGGTGATATCGCTCCAGGAGAGCACGCCGGTCCACAGCATCAGCACGATAACCAGCAGGGCAGCCAGCGCCGGTTCGATCCAGTCGGCGGCGAAGATCCACATCATCAGCGCGAAGCAGACGAATACCAGCAGCAGAATTTCATTGCGCGACAGTTTGCCCAGTTTTTCCAGTTCACGCGCGGCCCACAGTGGCACTTCGTTATTGACTTTCACTTCCGGCGGGTAGAACCAGTAGGCCAGCAGCGGCATAGCCAGAATCAGCAGGATACCCAGCGGCAGGAAGGCGATGAACCAGGTGCCCCAGGAGATATTGATGCCAACAATGCTTTTGACCAGCGCCAGGGCCAGCAGGTTCGGGGCCAAAGCCGACAGGAACATCGAGCTGGTAATACAGGCGGCGGTGATCGCTACCCACATCAGATAGGAACCGATTTTACGTGCGCTCGGATCGTTTGGCTTTGAACCGTACAGCGGCGGCAGGTTAGCGATAATCGGGTAGATAGTCCCCCCGCTGCGTGCGGTGTTAGATGGCGTAAACGGCGCCAGCAGCAGATCCGCGAAGGTGATGGCGTAGCCGAGCGTCAGGCTGCGACGGCCAAGATATTTCACCAGAATCAGCGCCAGGCGGCGGCCGAACTGCGTTTTATCGTAGCCGGCGGCGAACATGAACGCGCCGAAGATAAGCCACACGGTGGAGTTGCCGAAGCCGCTCACCGCCCACTTAAAGGAGGCGCCAGCCATTTTGAAGCCTGGCGCGGCCATCTGATCCGGGCTGAACAGCAGCCACTGGCTGCACAGGGCAATAACTACCACGCCGGTGATACCGATAACGGCGCCGGGCAGCGGTTCAAAAATCAACCCGACGATCACCCCGACAAAGATAGCGAAGTAGTGCCAGGCGTACGGCGGCAGGCCTTCGGGGACCGGGACGAACAATAACAGCACGGCAACGATAATCGGCAGCGCCATCATCAGGAGAGGTTTTTTATTCGCAGTCGTTGGCTTGACTGCACCGGCAGGCGGTATGGTTGTCTTTTTCTCTTTCATAATGAGTATCTGCAAGTTGTTGAAAATAACGTTTACGCCAGCGTCTTGCTCAGTGGTTTCTTTAATTACAAAAGTTACTTTAGTTTTTATTTTGCGTTTCTGAGTATCGATAGGGCGCTTATTTAACGCGTTTTATGAGGCGTTAAATTAAATTTGTTGGTTATTTATATATTGCGCTTTCAATGGCCGTTGCAATTGATCAAGATCAAGAAAAGCCGGTGATTTCACTATTTTTTTATTATCAGTATAACCCTATATGATGAGGTGTTATTTTGGCGAAAATATCGATAGATGTTAAAAGAAAAATGAATAATAAATGCTGAAATTATATTCACTTTTAGTATCTTTATGATTTTATTGTATTTTTGCGGTTTTTCTTGTCATTGTTTATGTTAACAAAAGTATCCTAATTGTTATCACGCATTTGTATTATGTAAATGCTATTTATTATTTTAATAATACAATAGAGGTAGCGATGTTATTGCTGGGGTTAAATAGTTTTATAACTAACGTAATTGGTTTAGTAATTAAAAAACGCGTTATATTATTGGCATGACAACAGGAATTAAAAAACCAAAACCATTAATGATTCCGTCACCTCATTCTGAGCTTTTAATATTTTAAAATCTGGAGCGTAACTTATGACCAGTAACGAACGTATTTTGCAGCCATTTACTTTACCAAATGGTACCGAGCTGAAAAACCGTTTGCTCATGGCGCCAATGACCACCTGCACCGGTTATTTCGATGGTACTGTCACCAGCGAGCTGGTGGAGTACTACCGCGCGCGCGCCGGAAGCATCGGTACCATTATTGTCGAGTGCTGCTTTATTGATGACTACGGTCTGGCCTTCCCGGGCGCGATCGGCATCGATAATGATGAAAAAATTGCCGGCCTGGCGAAAATCGCTGAGGCGATCAAAGCCGAGGGTTCAAAAGCGATTCTGCAGATCTACCACGGCGGCCGTATGGTCGACCCGCAGCTGATCGGGGGGCGCCAGCCGGTGGCGCCGAGCGCTATTGCCGCGCCGCGTGAGGGCGCCGCCATGCCGCGGGCGCTGAGCGGAGAAGAAGTGGAAGGGATGATCGCCAAGTTTGGCGACGGCGTTCGTCGCGCCATTCTCGCCGGTTTCGACGGGGTCGAAATTCACGGCGCCAACACCTATCTCATTCAGCAGTTCTATTCGCCGAACTCCAACCAGCGCGATGACGAGTGGGGCGGTAGCCGCGACAACCGCGCCCGTTTCCCACTGGCGGTGCTGGATATTACCCACAAAATGGCCCGCCAGTATGCTGACGATGCCTTTATCATCGGCTATCGCTTCTCGCCGGAGGAGATGGAGGTCCCGGGGATCCGCTTTGACGACACCATGTATCTGCTGGAAAAGCTGGCCGCCCGCGGTGTCGACTATCTGCACTTCTCGGTGGGTGCCACCCTGCGTCCGTCTATCGTCGATACCAGCGACCCGACGCCGCTGATCGAGAAATACTGCGCGATGCGCTCTGACACCCTCGCCCAGGTGCCGGTGATGGGCGTCGGCGGGGTGGTGAACGCCGCTGATGCCGAGCAGGGCCTCGATCATGGTTATGACCTGATCGCCGTGGGCCGCGCCTGCATCGCCTATCCGGACTGGGCGTCACGTATCGCCGCCGGCGAAGAGCTGGAGCTGTTTATCGACAGCACCCAGCGTGAAGCGCTGCACATTCCGGAACCGCTATGGCGTTTCTCGCTGGTGGAAGCGATGATCCGCGACATGAGCATGGGCGACGCCAAATTTAAACCGGGGATGTTTGTTGAGACCGTCCACGATGACGCCAATGAGCTGGTGATCAACGTCAGCCTCGAAAATGACCATATTGCCGATATCGAACTGGCGGCGAGCCCGGTCCAGACCGTGGAATTCACCACCAGCTTTGAAGAGATCCGCGAACGTATTCTCACCGCCAATACCCCGCACGTCGATGCCATTTCCGGGGCCACCAGCCAGAGCGAGGCGGTGAAAAAAGCGGTCGCCAAAGCGATGCTGAAATCGAGTAAAGCGCTGGCGGCGGAAGAGGGCGGCAATGACGCCGCGCCGAAAAGCTATGATGTGGTGGTAGTCGGCAGCGGCGGCGCCGGTCTGGCGGCAGCCATTCAGGCCCACGACGAAGGGGCCAGCGTGCTGATCGTTGAAAAAATGCCAACCATCGGCGGGAACACCATCAAGGCTTCCGCCGGGATGAACGCCGCGGAAACCCGCTTCCAGCGCGTGAAAGGTATCGAAGACAGTAAGGAGTTGTTCTATCAGGAAACCCTGAAGGGCGGCCACAACAAAACAACCCGCAGCTGCTGCGCCGTTTCGTTGAAAACGCGCCGCAAGCCATTGAGTGGCTGGCGGACCGGGGCATTATGCTCAACGACATTACCACCACCGGTGGGATGAGCATTGACCGTACCCACCGTCCGCGCGACGGGTCAGCGGTCGGCGGCTATCTGATTAGCGGCCTGGTGCGCAACATCACCAAACGCGGTATTGACGTCCTGCTGGATACCTCGGTGGAAGAGATCCTGATGCGCGGGGATGAGGTTAGCGGTGTACGTCTGATCAACGACGAAAAAGAGGTCATTGAAGTACAGACCAAAAGCATCGTAGTGGCCACCGGCGGCTTCAGCGCTAACAGCGCGATGGTCGTGAAGTATCGTCCTGACCTTGAAGGCTTCGTCACCACTAACCACAAAGGGGCTACCGGGAGCGGTATCGCGTTGCTGGAACGCATCGGCGCCGGCACCGTGGACATGGGCGAAATTCAGATTCACCCGACCGTCGAGCAGCAGACCTCGTATCTGATTTCCGAATCGATTCGCGGCGGCGGCGCTATTCTCGTTAACCAGCAGGGGAACCGCTTCTTCAACGAGATGGAGACCCGCGATAAAGTCTCGGCGGCGATTATCGCTCTGCCGGAACACTATGCTTACATCGTCTTCGACGAGCATGTGCGGGCGAAAAACAAAGCTGCCGACGAGTACATCGCCAAAGGCTTCGTCACCAGCGCCAGCTCACCGCGGGAACTGGCGGAGAAACTGGGGATGGATTACCATGCCTTCCTCGCCACCCTCGAATGCTACAACGGGGCGGTGGAAAAACAGCATGATGAACAGTTTGGCCGGACCACCGCGCTGCGCGCGCCGATTAACGAAGGCCCGTTCCACGCCATTCGCATCGCACCCGGGGTGCACCACACCATGGGCGGCGTGACCATTAATACCGATGGCGAAGTGCTGAATGTGGCGCAGCAGCCGATTCGCGGCGCCTACGCCGCCGGTGAAGTGGTGGGCGGGATCCACGGCGGCAACCGTATCGGCGGTAACGCGGTGGCGGATATCATCATCTTCGGTACCCTCGCGGGCCATCAGGCGGCGAAACGTGCCAGAGGATAACCTGTAACCTTGCTCCTGCCGGGTTGGCGCTTTCGCCGCCCGGCTTGCCCCTTCTAAGGAGAGCCCGATGTCCGATAACCGCGTCTATAGCTACTCCGCCGTGTTGATGGGCTCGCCCATCCTGCTCAAACTCTGTTCCCACGATGAGGCGATGGCCTCCCGCGTTTTCCAGCTTATCAAGCGCTACGAAGACCTGCTTACCGTTAACCGCGCCGAGTCGCAGGTGATGGATATCAACCATGCCGCCGGGCGTCATCCGGTCACCGTTAGCCGACCGGTCTTTCAGCTGATCCAGTGCGCCAAAGCAGCCAGCATGGTGCGCGACAGCGCCTTTAACCTCGCCATCGGCCCGCTGGTGAAGCTGTGGCGAATTGGTTTTCACGGGCACAGCGTGCCTGACGCGGCTGATATCAGAGCCCGACTGGCGCTGACCCGCCCACAGGAGGTGATCCTTGATGAGGCAACCTGCAGCGTGTTTCTGCAACAGCCGGGGATGGAGCTGGATCTCGGGGCGATCGCCAAAGGCTATATCGCTGACCGCGTGCGCGATTTTCTCCGTCAGCAGCAGGTGGAGAAGGCGCTGATCAACCTCGGCGGCAATGTGCATACCCTCGGCGAATGGGCCATTGGCCTGAAAAAACCATTTGCCGACGCGCAGGCGCTGATCGGTTCCCTGACGGTCAACGGGCAATCGGTAGTCACCTCCGGGACCTACGAGCGCTATTTCGAACAGGATGGCAAACGCTGGCACCATATTCTCGACCCGCGCAGCGGTTATCCGCTGGACAACGAACTCGACAGCGTGACGGTCATTTCCGCGGATTCTTTAGACGGCGACATCTGGACCACGCTGCTGTTCGGCCTCGGCGTGGAGAAGGGCTGCGCAGCGCTGCGTCAGCGGCAGGATATCGACGCGATTTTCGTTACCAAAAATCGCGACATTATTCTCTCATCGCCGCAGCGGCTGCGTTTTGCGTCGCTGGACAGCGGCTATCGGGTTATTGACTGTACTGCTTAAGCAAACTGTACTGTTCGGCGACCAGGCGGTAGCGATAGACCGGCCGCCCGGTAGCGCCGTAGTGGATAGTGGTATAGAGAATATTGATCTGCGCCAGCCAAATCAGATATTTGCGGCAGGAAACGCGGGAGATATTCACCGCCGCCGCCAGCTCATCGGTAGAGAATTCGACATCCGGATGGGCGTCAATCCACTGGCAGAGTGTGCGCAGCGTTTGCGCGGTTAACCCTTTAGGCAGCTTGCGCGCGTCGCTGGCCTCCGGCGCGCCGCCGTGCAGCAGGCGGTCGACATCGGCCTGTTCGTAATAGGGCTGGCCGGTTATTAGTTTGCGCTTCTCCCGCCAGGTGGTGAGCGCCTCTTCAAAGCGCGGAAACTGGAAGGGTTTAATCAGGTAATCGACCACCCCGTAATGCATCGCGGTCTGTACCGTGGCGGCATCCGCCGCCGAGGTAATCATGATAACGTCGATGGCGCGCCCCGACTCGCGGATGGTTGGCAGGAGATCGAGCCCGCTGTCCTGCTGCATGTAGACATCCAGCAGCACCAGATCGATCTCCTGCTGCGGATCGTTAATCATCTCCTGGGCCTGACTGAGCGTCGAAGCGCTCGCGCTGCAACGAAAGCCGGGAACCCTTGCCACGTACAGGCGATTCAGTTCGGCCACCATGGCATCATCGTCAACAATTAAAACATTTATCACGCAGGTTTCCTTTTACTATCCCAGGGGAGATGAACAAAAAATTGGGTAAATACGCCGGGTTCCGATTCGACGGCGAGGGTGCCGCCGAGCTCGCGCAACTGCTGGTTAGCAAGAAACAGCCCGACGCCGCGATTCTCGCCTTTGGTGGAGAAGCCTTTGTTAAAGATAGCGTCGATGTTGTTCTCCGGGATCCCCGGCCCATCGTCGCTCACTTCACCGCTTAGCCAGCCGTCCTGGTAGTGCAGCAGCAGGCCGATCTCACCCTCCGCCTGGCCGCTCATGGCGTCCAGCGCGTTCTCAATAAGGTTGCCCAGCACCGTCACCAGCACCGTGACCTGTTTCTCGTTCGGACAATCCGGCACCAGGCTCTCCTCCGCCAGCGTCAGGGTAAAGCCGCACTCTGTGGCGCGCTGAATTTTACTTATCAGGAAGCCGGCCACCACCGGGGATTTAATGCGGTGCTGAATGTCGCCGATGTCCGCCTGGTAGCGGTGGGCGGTCTGCAGCACGTATTCCTCGAGTTTGCCGTAGCTTTTCATATTCAGCAGACCGAGGATCACGTGCAATTTATTCATAAACTCATGGGAGGTGGTGCGCAGGGCATCCACATAGCTCATCATGCCGTCCAGTCGCTGCAGCAATTGGCTGACCTCAGTTTTATCGCGGAAGGTACAGATGGCGCCGACCACCGCACCCTGGCTGCGAATGGGCACTGTATTGCCGATCAGCAGCAGACCATTGCACCCCAGTTCGCGGTCGTACATTGGCTCGCCGCTCTGCAGTACGGTCTGCAGATCGTCGAGCAGGGGGCTGTGAACGAGAGTCTTATCCGGGCCGGAAAAGAGGATCTCTTCCGCCGCGGAGTTGATGAGATTTACCTCGCCATGGGCATCGACCGCCACCACCCCCTCCTTGAGGGCGTGAAGCATGGCCTGACGCTGCTGAAACTGGGTGGATATTTCGTGCGGCTCCAGCCCCAGCAGCACGCGCTTCAGGCCGCGAACCAGGCTCCAGGTGCCCAGCGCGCAGACCAGCGCGCTGAACAGGATGGTCAGCAGCACGTCCCAACGGCTGTTGGCGATCTGTTCGTCCACTTTACTCAGTGAAATGCCGACCACCACCACGCCGATTTGCTGATGCCGTTCGTTGAACACCGGCGTAAACACCCGTAGCGCCGGGGCCAGCACCCCGTGGTTGATGGCGACATTCTCTTTTCCCTGCAGCGTCGGCTGAATATCGTGGCCGATGAACGGTTTGCCGATGATTGAGCTGTCCGGATGCGAATAGCGAATACCCTGCATATCGGTGACGATAGCGTACAACAGGTCGTTGCGGCGGGTAATGGCCTGCGCCAGCGGCTGAATGATCTGCTGCTGCGGGGGCGCCTCCAGTCCGCGCTTCACCTGCGGCATATCGGCCATGGTGCGCGCCACCGCCAGCGCGGTCTCTTTCAGACCGTCGCGGGTGGCGTTGCTGATCTGCATATACCACAAGGCATACACCAGCAGCAGCACGGCGCCGATGACGCTGCCGATCATCAAGGACACGGCGGTGCTCAGCTTTAACGGTAAGGCGCGTTGGCGAACGCGAGGCGGGTGCTCTGAAGCCTTCATGACGACCCCGGGTAGATTCAGTGAAAGATTATTATCGCCGATAGCGCGGCATACATAAAGCCGTGTAATCAAAGCAAAAGGCCGCTTTTGCTACGGCAGACTCCTCCTGCGCGCGGTACACTGCGGCTTTTCGCCACAGGCTTAAGGGAGACACTATGGAACTGGCTTTTCTGGTCCGGGATATCCTCCGGCAGCGGCACGTTGAACGTCTGGCGCAGCATCGTGAACAGGATAATGAAGCGGAAGCAGAGTGGGAGATCGCCCGCTGGCGGCATCGCAGCGGGGTGGTGATCCAGCGCCGCTATGAGCTCGAGATCGCGCAGCAGGATAGCGCATCCTGCCCGGAGTGCTGGATTGACTGGCAGGTTATCGACGCCGCCGGCCAGGAGATCAACCCGATGCGCAAACAGTTTTATAACCTTTGCCAGCAATCCTTCTGGCTGGCTATGCAGGCGGGTGGTGAAGATGAGACCTCAGACAGAATTGCTCAGATAACCGACAATCACCCGTAAACGCGCGTTGGGGACGGTAAACTGTGACCCCGACGGCGGTAAAGCGCAGAACATTCCACTTATAGTGGCGGCAGAGGTTAAATAGTCCTGATGAATATAAGGATATGCATCAGGCCGCTGATTTTGCCGAGATGCGCTTTTTCTGTCGTAAATGGAGGTTGTTATGAGCAGTTCGCTAACCGCGTCAATGCAGGCTCGTCGTCACCCGGAGACCACCCACATCGATCGCCTCGCCACCGCCGATATGCTGGCGATGCTGCATCAGGATGATAAGCAGATATCGGAGGCGGTCGGCGCCTGTCTGCCGGATATCGCCCGGCTGATTGATATCGCCACCGCGACGATAAGCCGGGGAGGGCGCCTGGTCATTATTGGCGCCGGCGCTTCGGGCCGGACGACCATTGAGGCGGTCAGCGACTATTCGCCGGAAGGTAAACACGCGCTGGTGGGGCTGATTGCTGGTGGGCAGACGGCGGCGATGGCCGAGCGGGAGACTGCGGCGAATAATTATGACCTGGGCGCCTTTGAGCTGCAGTCGCTGGACTTCAGCAACCGCGATATGCTGCTGGCGCTGACCGTCAGCGGCAAGACGCCATGGGTGTGGGGGGCGATGCGCCACGCCTGGTCGCTGGGCGCCCCGATAGCGGTCATCACCCAGCAGCCGACCAGCGAGGCGGCGCAGCTGGCGGATATCATTATTGCTCCGCAGACCGGGCCGGAGGCGGTGGCGGGGTTAGCCAATCCGAAGGCTCAGTTGGCCCAGAGGCAGATCGTCAATATGCTGACAACCGGACTCGCCATCCGTGACGGTCGGGTGTACAGCAATTTGCGGGTGGACGTGCAGGCTGACAATTCGCACTGGGCGGAGCGGCAGATAGCGATTGTGATGGCGGCCACCGATTGCACGCGCAGTGAAGCAAAGGCCGCCCTGGCCAGCTGTCATCAGCACTGCCGCACCGCGATCCTGATGCTGCTCAGCGGGCTTGACGCCTGGCACGCGCGGGAGCTGCTAACCAAACATCACGATCATCTGCGTCTCGCCCTGCGTGAAGCCCAGCGTAGCGCTGTCACTCCCGCCCAGTAATCCCTTCTCTGCCAGGCGCGCGATGAGCATGCGCGCCTGGACTTTTGTAATTAAAGAAATTCTTAACTTTTATTTTACCCGGCAATAGATATTGAATTTTCGACCTTATTTTTTTATCCGTCTTCGCTCTATTTTTAAAATTGATTTTTTAAGTTAAATAACTGTTTGGTTTAAAATGCGAGAGTGTAAATGATATTTTAAAATAAAGTAAAAGTGCGTTAATATGCTGCCTCTTATGACCGTGTGCTACGTGATAATTCTATTATGCCTGCAATGAAAAAACGATTATTTCCTTAACCGCATTAGCGATGTTGGTCAGCGCGGCGACGCATGCTGAAGCGGATACCTCGAAAAAAACCGACTTCCTGCTGATTGGCGGCGGGATCATGAGCGCCTCGCTCGGCACCTGGCTGCAGGCGCTGCAGCCGGACTGGGATCTGACCATGGTGGAGAAACTGGACGGCGTGGCGCTGGAGTCTTCCAACGGCTGGAATAATGCCGGTACTGGCCACTCGGCGAATATGGAGCTGAACTATACGCCGGAGCGGGCGGACGGGTCGATTGACGTCAGCAAAGCGCTCGATATTAACGAGCAATTTATGATTTCCCGTCAGTTCTGGTCGGCACAGGTGAAACGCGGTATTTTGCACGATCCGCACTCGTTTATTAATTCCACGCCGCATATGAGCTTCGTCTGGGGTGATAATGTGGATTATCTGCAGAAGCGTTATAACGCGCTGCAGCAGACCACCTTATTCCAGGGGATGAAATTCTCCACCGATCACGCGCAAATTAAACAGTGGGCGCCGCTGGTGATGGAAGGCCGCGATCCGCAGCAGAAAGTGGCAGCCACCTGGACGCCGGTGGGTACCGATGTCAACTACGGCGAAATCACTCGCCAGCTGATCGGCAGCCTGAAGAAAAATAACCACTTCACCCTGCAGACCTCCTCTGAGGTAACGGATTTCAAACGTAATGCCGACAACTCCTGGCACGTAACGATTAAGAATGTGCAGAGCGGGGAAGCGCAGACTATTGACGCCAAATACGTCTTTATCGGCGCCGGCGGCGGCGCGTTGAAGCTGCTGCAAAAAACCGGTATTCCGGAAGCGGACAACTATGCCGGCTTCCCGGTGGGCGGCTCGTTCCTGATGACCGAGATCCCGGCGGTCACTGCGCAGCACCTGGAGAAAGTGTATGGCCAGGCTTCAGTCGGCGCGCCGCCGATGTCGGTGCCGCACCTTGATGCACGTTACCTCGACGGTAAGCGCGTGGTGCTGTTCGGGCCATTCGCCACCTTCTCGACCAAGTTCCTGAAAAATGGTTCGTTCTTCGATCTGCTCAGCACTACCACCACCAATAACGTGCTGCCGATGACCCACGTCGGTCTCGACAACTTCGATCTGGTGAAATACCTGGTTAGCCAGGTGATGCTCAGCGATGATGACCGTTTCGCTGCGCTGAAAGAGTACTACCCGGACGCGCGTAAAGAAGACTGGAAACTGATCCAGGCCGGCCAGCGCGTCCAGATCATCAAGAAAGACGCAGAGAAGGGCGGCGTGCTGAAGCTCGGTACCGAAGTGGTGGTCGATCAGCAGAAAACCATTTCCGCGCTGCTCGGCGCGTCGCCGGGCGCTTCCACCGCCGCGCCGATCACCCTGAACGTGCTCAAGCAGATGTTCCCGCAGCAGTTTAACTCGCCGGAGTGGCAGAGCCGCATTCACGCTATTGTGCCGAGCTACGGCCAGAAGCTGAACGGTAACGTGGCGCTGACCCAGCAGGTTTGGGATGACACCGCTGCGACCCTGCAGCTGACGAAACCGCCGGTGATCCAGATGCCAGCGGCTGCGCCTACCGCGACCGCCAAGCCGGCAGAGACGCCGCGCGAGGCCTCGCCGCAGCACGATATGGCACTGTAAAAGCAAACTCGACAGTGAACAAAAGGGAAGACCATGGTCTTCCCTTTTTGCGTTATTTACCGGCTGAGGCCGCGCGCTGCCTGCAACTTTGGCGTCATAAAAGATATACTGGTTTGAATTGAAATAAGAAAATTAAACCAGGAGTGTGGAAGGGCCATGCAAGAGGATATTAACCAGGAGATCACCTTCCGCAAGCTGTCGGTCTTTATGATGTTTATGGCGAAAGGTAATATCGCCAGAACCGCCGAAGCGATGAAACTCAGCAGCGTCAGCGTTCACCGCGCGCTGCATACCCTGGAAGAGGGGGTGGGCTGCCCGCTGTTTGTCCACAAAGGGCGCAACCTGCTGCCGCTGCAGGCGGCGTGGACGCTGCTTGAATACTGCCAGGATGTGATAAGTCTGATGAACCGCGGGCTCGAGGCGACGCGCAAGGTTGCAGGCGTCGGTCAGGGGCGGTTGCGCATCGGTACCCTCTATTCTCTGACCCTGGAAACCGTTCCGCGCATCATTATGGGGATGAAGCTGCGTCGCCCGGAGCTGGAGCTGGACCTGACGATGGGTTCAAATCAGATGCTGCTGGATATGCTGGAAGACGATGCCCTCGATGCCATCCTGATCGCCACCAACGAAGGGGAGTTCAATAATACCGCTTTCGACGTGGTGCCGCTGTTTGAGGACGATATTTTTCTCGCCGCCCCGGCGACCGAACGGCTGGATGCCTCACGGCTCGCCGATCTGCGCGATTACGCCGACCGCAAGTTTGTTTCGCTGGCGGAGGGGTTCGCCACCTATGCCGGATTCCGGGAAGCATTCCACATCGCCGGCTTCGAGCCGGAGATCGTCACCCGGGTGAATGATATTTTCTCGATGATTAGCCTGGTGCAGGCTGGCGTCGGTTTTGCCCTGCTGCCGGGGCGGATGAAGAAAGTGTATGAGAAGGATGTACAGCTGCTAAAGCTGGCGGAACCCTACCAGATGCGCCAGCTGATCTCTATCGTCTATTCGCACCATCGCGAACGCGATGCCGACCTGCTGGCGCTGGCAGCGGAAGGACGGATGTACGCCCGCAGTATTAATCGCTAAGCCGCTGCGCCAGATGGCGGGCGACGTCCAGGCCGCTGCGCTCCAGCGCAATGGTCTCCCCGCGCCAGCCCGCCTGGCGGGTCAGGCAGGTGAGCACCCCCCCGGGGGGCATCTCAATGGCTAAGCGCGCATCGCGCTCATCGGCGGCGACCATCGCCTCCTGCCAGTGGACCGGGCGCGCCATGTTCATCGCCAGATCGTCGGCGATCCGCTGCGGATCCCACAGCACGCGCGCCGTCGAGCCGCTTAAATAGGCGCACCGTGGGCGCCTTAAGCTGGCGCCGGCAAAAGCTTTCGCCAGCTCAGCGGCGGGTTTATCCAGCAGCGCGCAGTGCGACGGCACGCTGACCGCCAGCCGCTGGGCTTTACTGGCGCCAGCCCGCAGCGCCAGCTGCGCCACCTCGGCCATTGCCTCATCACGGCCCGCAATCACGAACTGCGTTTCGGCGTTCAGGTTGGCGAGATAAACCTCGTGGCCCTGCATCAGCGCCTCAACCCGCGGGCGGGTCAGGCCCATAATCGCCGTCAGTCCGTAACCTTCAGGATACGCCTGTTCCATTAAGTCCCCGCGCAGGGCCACCAGCCGCAACGCGCTGGCGAAATCGAGCGCGCCGGCAATCACCGCGGCCGGAAACGCGCCGATGGACAGGCCGCTGACCATCTGCGGATCCACGCCCTGACGCTGTAGCTCGCGCGCCCAGGCGACACCGGCGATCAGCAGACAGAGCTGGACCGCACGGGTGTGTTGTAGCGCATCGGCGCTATCGAGAGTAGCGACTTCATCCCCCAGCACGGCGCGCGCCTGGGTGAGGATTGCCTCGCGATCGGGGATCATCGCCAGCATGCCGGGACGCTGGCCGCCCTGACCGGGAAAGGTAAATAAAATCTTCATTATTCCTCCCTGTGCCACGGCGTCGCGGTTAAGCGCGCGCCGCGGGACGTTTTCAGCAGCGCGCGCCCGTCGCGCAGCCATTCATTAAGGGCGAAGGCGCCGTACGGCGTTTCGACCTGGGTATCAGCGCGGCATGGGAGTTGGGCCACCCGGGTCTGCCATTCCAGCAGCGCCTCGCGGTCCAACGGCTGTGGCGCGCGGATCAGCAGATCCAGATCGCTGGCCGCATGCAGCACCGGGATCTCGGTTGCCAGCGCGTAGCCGGTACTGCCGGTGACGCCCCAGCCCCAGGGCCAGCGGTGTAAGGTGAGGGCGATAGCCCCCTGGACCGGCGGCTGCGAGACAAAAGGCGAATGGAGTAAGACCTCACGATCAACAAGCATCTCCGGGGTGACGCTGCGCACGATATTGCGCGCCTGTACCCAGCCGGCGGCGCGCTGCTCGCGCTTCATGCCCCGCACCCCAACCGGGACGCGGGCCTGGTCGTCAACGTCGCGCCTCACCACCACCGGCAGCGCGGCTCGCCACTGCTGAGCCACCCACGGCTCGGCAATATCTTCCAGGGCGCTGGCGTGGTTTAACCAAACTAGATCATGGGGACGCGGCGTTGCTGACATGGTTTACAGTCCTGAAGTCAAAGAGATAAACAGCGGTAGCGACAGGATACACAGAACCGAGCTCAACAGCAGCACGGCTTCAGCATCCGGAGACTGGACGCCGAAGCGGTTGCCGAAGACCACGCCAAAGAAGCCGGCGGCCAGGGCAATCATCAGGATCGCGGTAATGGCGATAGAACCGTGCAGCCCAAGTAACATCACCAGACCCCAGGCAATAAACGGCTGCACCAGCAGTTTCACGATGGTTGATGTAGCGATCAGCGCATTGAGCTGCAGTTTACGCGCCGACAGGATCACCCCGGTGAGGAACAGCGCGGCGGCGGTGGCGGCCAGGCCCAGCGGTTTGATCGACGCCAGCAGCAGGTCCGGCATTTTAATGCCGATCGCGGAAAGCACCACCCCAAGCAGCGGGCCCCAGACGATCGGTTTTTTCACCGAACGCCACATCAGCACCGGCAGCATCGCCAGCGTAGAACCGCTGTTTTCTCCCGCGGCGCGGGCTTTTTCACGTTCCAGAATCAGCAGGCAGAACGGGGTCATCAGCACCGAGCCGCAGGCGATAGAGACCGCTACCGACAGTGAGGTTGACGCGCCTTCACCCAGCACGCTGCCGAGGATCGGCAGACCTAACGCGGCATAGTTTGGCAGGGCGACGGTGAGGGTCAGCACCGCGGCATCCTGCGGCGTGCGTTTGAACACGCTGGTGGCGAGGAAGTAGATCGCGGCATAGGTGATCCACATCGCGCCGGTCAACACCAGCACCAGCGGCGACTGGGCGACGATCCCGGCCCACGGCGTTTGTACCGTCGCGCTAAACAGCGTGGCGGGTAAGGCAAAATCCATTACAAAAATATTAAGCAGCGAGACGTTTTTGTTATCTACCATCCCGGCCTTACCGGCCCAGAAGCCCAGCAGCATGATAACGAAAATCGGGGCAAGAGCATGAATAATCACATAAGTCATAAATCACCTGTAAATAAGATAGAGTACTGGCGCGATTGTTATTTTTTCTAAAAGCCGTCCCTACCCGGCGCGGTTATTACGCGCTCCGGGGGACGGCTTCCGGCAGGTTTTCTTCTACTACTTACGTACGAACGTCTTACCAGCTGGCGCGCATGCGATCGCGAACCAGTTGCGAGCTGCGGCGGTTTTCCGCGCCCAGGCGGCACTTCAGTGAGGCATCGGTGCGCGCATCAGCGATGGCGTCGCGCAGCGTGTTGCTGACCAACGACAGATCGTGATCGTCAGGGGCATCCGGATTATTAATATCCAGCAGGGCGGAGAGCAGGCCGAGCGTCGCATAGTTGCTGACGTCGTAGGCCATTGGCGGAATGGTAGCCGCCAGTTTCTCCAGCGCCTCTACGGTACGCAGCGTAATGCGCGCCGCCGATTCTTTCCCCATCGCGTGGACCAGCACGCCGCTATCGTTAAAGGCGATCAGGCGGTTGGCCTGGTAGCCGTGGGCCAGAAACGCCCCGGACATCGCTTTGCCGACGATCAGGCCAATTACCGGGTGGCCGGCCAAACGGGCTTTGGCATAAGCGCCAGCCGCCCCGGCCAGCGCCTGGTGAATGCCGAAAGCTTCTTCGCGGCGGCCATAGGCCTGGCTTGGCACATCGATCACGGCGACGATCGGCCGTTTGACTGGCTGGTCGGCGTCGGCGGCGATGGTTTCATTAACCACTTTCGCCAGCGTCCAGCCTTCCAGCAGGCCGACTTCGCCGCCGGCGGCGCGCGGGTAGTGGTTGTTAGCATCCGGGACCACGGCGATAAAACGCACGTTTTCGCCATTAATCTGGCCGTCTGCCACCTGGACGGAAGGGCACAGGCCGCTCATCAGCGGCACGTCGGGCGCCAGTTTGTTCAGCCACAGCGCGGCGCGGTTTGGGAACTGACTCATTATTTATCCTCCCGGGCAAAAAGCTGTTTAATCTGCGCGGTATCCGCCTGCTGGCGGGTGTCGAACTGGCTCAAGCGACGCAGATAATCGTCATAGTTGTCGCTGCGGTGCTGTACCGGTACGCCTTTGGCGATCGCCTCATTCATTGCGGTTTTAACGGCGTTAACGCCATCGTTAACCAGCGCGTCGACCAGTCCGCTGGCGGCGCGAATTTCGCCGCCGGTCATGCTCCAGATAAACGGCCGGTTGCGGGAGTCGTACTCTTCAATGCCGGCTTCCTGCTCGATAACCTGCGGGCCGTTGAGACCGAGACGGGCTTCACGAGTGACGATAAGGTAACTGCACAGCGCGGCGGCGATAGACATACCGCCAAAGCAGCCGACGGTGCCGGCGATGATGCCGACCACTGGGGTGTAGCGGCGCAGGTCGACAATCGCGGCGTGAATATCGGCGATGGCGGCCAGACCGAGGTTGGCCTCCTGCAGACGTACGCCGCCGGTTTCGAGGCACAGCACCGCCTGCGTCGGGATACCGTTGCGGTTATCTTCCGCCGCCAGCTCCAGCGCGGCGGCCATTTTGGCGCCGGACACTTCGCCCATACTGCCGCCCTGGAAGGTGCCCTCGATGGCAATCACCACCGCAGGCTGGCCGTTGATCGTGCCTTTGGCGACCACCATACCGTCATCGGATTGCGGGACGATGCCCTGGGCGCCGAGCCACGGCGACATAATACCGTCAAACGGATCCAGCAGTTCGCGGCAGCTGCCGTCGTCCAGCAGGGCGTGGGCGCGTTCGCGAGCGCGCAGTTCGATAAAGCTGCGATCGTTACGCATGAGCGGCCTCCTCAAAAACCTGTTCAATACGAATACGGGCGACGCCCGGCGTGGCGCCGAAGTCGTGGATAATCAACTGCCCGGCGGGCAGGCCGTTGATCAGGTTCAACCTGTCGAACAGCGCCTGCCAGCGCGCCTGGCTGTTATCCACTGAGGTGATGATCTGTACGTTGAGCGTGGCGCTCTGTGCGGCGGTATAAAGTACTTCCATATCGCCTGAACCCACGACTCCTGCCAGCGCTCGGCCGCTCAGGGCGCGGCTGGCAGGAAATGACAATGTAATCTGTTCCATAACATCCTCTGAATGCGTTAGCCGGCAACTCTGTCGAGAAACAGGGTGGCGGCAAGGAGATCGGCGGCGCCTCCCGGCGAGGCGTTTAGCGCCAGCATGATTGCGTCCAGGCGGGCCAGGGCGGCGCGCCCGGCGAAACTGGCGCAACCGCCAGCCGCCAGCACCTCACAAGCGCCTTGCTGCATGGCCTGCAGCCCGGCCATACCGGCGCGCGACAGCACGCAGGTATCGCTCAGCGAGGTCATGATGGCCATCAGCGCATCAAGCTGCGCCTGCGGCTCACTGGCGCCTCGCGCCCGGCTGTGCTGCAGTTGCGGCAGCGCCAGGCGGGTGATATGCGGGAAACCACACTGCGCTTCCTCGCGGGCGCCTGGCACCTGCCAGCGGCGGCTGGCGCGAAGCCCTTTACTAAAGCTTTTCGGCGCGAAGCCGTCGGGCAGGCGGGCGAGGGCGGCGGCGGCGTCGGCGATCGCCTGTGACTGACCCTCTCCACCCAACATCGCCACCGCGCTGACCAGCAGGCCTAGCGCCCAGATAGCGCCGCGGTGGGTGTTAACCCCACCCGTCGCCAGCATCATCTGCGCTTCGCCTTCGCGGCCAAGGCGGCCGACGGTTTCGCGCAGCGCGATGTCCGCCGGGCGACGCCAGCTTTGCTCGGCCAGCGCGTGAAAGGTCGGCTGCAGGCTGCGGGCGGAGCGCTCCATCAGCGCCAGATTCAGGTCCTGATGCGCGCCGTTGCCGCGGCTATCCACCAGACCCGGTTTCGGGCTCAGACGGGCTTCGTCAATCAGACAGGCGCTGGCGGTATGCGCCAGCCAGCTGACGCGGCTTTCTGCGTGCAGGGGGGAGAGATTTTTCATTACCAGCTCCGGAATTTTGCCGGTGGGTTGTACAGTCCGTCGGACCACTCCACCAGCTCGGCGACGCTGCCGGCGGCCAGCAGGGAGCGGGTGGCATCGCTGCGGCGAATCCCGAGATCTTCCGGGTAGACCACTTTGCCGCTCTGACGCAGCGCGGCGACGCGTTTGGCGTCCACACCAAGGCCGATATCGGTGATCCCGGCCACCGCGGCGACCATCGCCCGGCGCTCTTCAAGGCTCTCCGCACGGTACAGGTAGGCGATACCCTCTTCGGTCAGGACGTGGGTGACGTCATCACCATAAATCATCACCGGCGCCAGCGGCATGCCGGAGGTTTTCGCCACCTCAACTGCATCCAGCGTCTCAACGAAGGTTGGTTTCACGCCGGCCTGGAAGGTTTCGACCATCTGCACCACCAGCTTTTTCCCGCGCTGCATCGGGTCCGGCTCGGTGATCATATTGAGCCATGCCGGGGTGGCGTGGCGGCGACCGTGCGGGTCGTGGCCCATGTTCGGCGCGCCGCCGAAGCCGGAAAGACGGCCGCGGGTGACGGTCGAGGAGTTAGCCAGACCATCCACCTGCAGGGTTGAACCAATGAACATATCTACCGCGTACTGGCCCGCCAGCTGGCAGAAGGCGCGGTTAGAGCGCATCGAGCCATCCGGGCCGGTAAAGAAGATATCCGGGCGGGCGCGGATGTACTCTTCCATCCCCAGTTCGCCGCCGAAGCAGTGCACGCTCTCCACCCAGCCGCTCTCGATGGCCGGGATTAAGGTTGGATGCGGATTCAGGGTCCAGTGTTTACAGATTTTGCCTTTCAGGCCGAGCTGCTCGCCATAGGTCGGCAACAGCAACTCGATGGCGGCGGTATTAAAGCCGATACCGTGGTTAAGCGACTGCACCTGATGTTCCGCATAGATGCCCTTGATCGCCATCATCGCCATCAGTATGTGTTCTTGCTTAATCAGGCGCGGATCGCGGGTGAAGAGCGGTTCGATAAAGAACGGCTTGTCGGCAACCACCACGTAATCGATCCACGAGCCGGGAATATCGACGCGCGGCAGATCGCATTCGTCGTCCACCAGTTCGTTGACCTGGGCTATCACAATGCCGTCGTGGAAGGCGGCGGCTTCCACCAGCGCCGGGGTATCTTCGGTACTCGGTCCGGTATACAGGTTGCCTTTGCGGTCAGCTTTATAGCCGGCAATCAGCGCGACGTTTGGCGACAGATCGACGTACAGGCGCGAGTAGAGTTCAATATAGGTGTGGATGGCGCCGATTTCGAGCAGGCCATCTTCCAGTAGTTGCGAAATGCGCAGGCTCTGGGTGCCGGAGAAAGAGAAATCCAGCTTGCGGGCAATACCTTTTTCAAACAGGTCCAGATGCTCGCTGCGCCCGACGCTGGGCATAATCATATGCAGGTCGTGGATTTTTTGCGGATTAACTTCCGCCAGCATGCGCGAGAGGAAATCGGCCTGTTTCTGGTTGTTGCCTTCCAGCACAACCCGGTCGCCGGGGGCGAGCAGGTTTTCCAGTACGCTGACCAACTGGTCAGTCGGGATGACCTTACCTGGCATGTTCGCCTCGGCCAGCCGCCGCTGTTTTTCCGTTTGGCGACGGTTCCAGACCCGCCCCGTCGTTTGTTCGGCATTCATTAATAACCTCCTGATTCGACAAATCGTTTTGTTTGTCCTGGTGGAGATTTGTGTGCGACGCGAGGCTATGAGCATCAATTAAGCGCGGTGGCCGATCGTTAGCATCAGAGTAACGATTCCGCCGCAACGTTTGTGATGCGGATCAATAATACATAAGGCGTAGTGGTCTACGGAGAGAGTGTAGGGCAGGGAGCAGGCCGGCGAAGCGCCGGCCTGCGGAAGGACTACTGTTTACTAACATCGCTTAATAAGAAAGCGATACTCTGCCCGCCGCTGGTCTGCTCGAGGGCAATTTTGACGATAATCGTCAACGGCACCGAGAGCAGCATGCCAACCGGACCCAGCAACCATCCCCAGAAGATTAAGGACAGGAATACCACCAGCGTCGAGAGGCCCAGCCCGCGTCCCATGATACGAGGTTCGAGAATATTGCCGAATACCAGGTTGACGATCAGGTAGCCGGCCAGCACTACCAGCGCCTCGTACAGACCACCGAACACCAGCACCTGCAGGATCGGCGGAATGGCCGCCAGCACGGAACCGATATTGGGAATATAGTTAAGCGCGAAGGCCAGTAGCCCCCACATAAAGGCGAAGCGCACATCCAGCAGCACCAGCATGCCCCAGACCACCAGGCCGGTGATCAGGCTTATCGCAGTTTTCAGCACCAGATAATGCGATACGCTGTCGATGGCCCGCTGGATGGCGCCCATGCCTTCTACTGGTCTGGACATTAACTGCTGCAGCTTAGCGGGAAGCTGCGGCACCTCCAGCAGCATAAACACCACCGTCAGCAGCAGCAGAAAAATGGAGGACATGGCGTTCGACAGCTGAGTGAGCAGGCTGGTGACCAGGGTCATTACGGCGTTAGGGTCGATGTACTTATTGAGCTCGACCACCGAAACGGTGAATCCCATACGCTGCAGCCAGGGCGCGATGGTTTGCATCGGCTCATAGAGATAGTTGCGATACTGCGGCAGGGTGCGCGCCAGCTCGTTGAGCGAGGTCCCCAGCGAGGCCAGCAGCACAATGGCTAACATAACAATCAGGCCAATCAGTAGCGAGATCGCCAGCACGCGCGGCACCCGGCAGCGGACCAGGAGCTGGACCAGAGGATTGATGATCACCGCCAGAAAAAGCGCCAGGATAAACGGGACGATTATGTCCGCCGCAAAGCGAATGCCGGTAAGGATGATCACCAGCATGCCCAACATGATGACCATCTTTAATCCGTTAAGTGTAATAATGGGTTTAGCCATAGGATCCCGACCTCAAACTTCCTTGCCTATTAACAGGTTGCGTTACATTAGCATAATGACGCTTTTTTGCAGAACAAACGCATTGAAGAAAAACCGCGGCGTAAAGAATTGCAAAGTCTTTGAATTAAATGTAGCACTATGCTACAAATCTACCTGTGTTTAACTACTGAGGACAATTTTCATCCGCACCGGACGAGAAGCAACACCGCGGATAATTGTAATTTTATGGACAATCAGTTCAGGATGTATATTTTAAATCACCCCGCAGTATCCCTCACTTTTTCCCGTTTTGCCGGCGAACAGCACTGGCATTCGGCGCTATAGTCACCTTCTTTCTGCCTGAGCTGGCGCCAAGCGCACAGCGATATCTACGTCAGAAATTTTCCTGTTTACGTCTCGCGTAAACGGTAATGGATTATATTCTCAAGCAGGAGAAGGGATCATGTTTTATTGGATTTTATTAGCTTTAGCAATTATTGCTGAAATTACCGGCACCTTGTCTATGAAATGGGCAAGCGTGAGCGGCGGGCACACCGGCTTTATTTTAATGCTGGCCATGATTGCCCTGTCATATATTTTTCTTGCCTTTGCGGTTAAAAAGATTGCCCTCGGTGTGGCCTATGCGTTGTGGGAAGGGATCGGTATTTTACTGATTACCCTGTTCAGCGTGCTGCTGTTTGATGAGAGTCTGTCCCTGCTGAAAATAGCCGGCTTGACCACCCTGGTGATAGGGATCGTCTTAATTAAGTCCGGCACCCAGAAAAAAGCGTCTTCCAAGCAGGAGGTGGCCCATGCAGCAGTTTGAGTGGATCCACGCCGCCTGGCTGGCAATCGCCATTGTGCTGGAAATTATTGCCAACGTCTTTTTGAAGTTTTCCGACGGCTTCCGCCGCAAGATCTACGGCATCCTGTCCCTGGCGGCAGTATTGGGCGCGTTCAGCGCCCTGTCGCAGGCGGTTAAAGGGATCGATCTCTCGGTCGCCTATGCGCTGTGGGGCGGCTTCGGTATCGCGGCGACCATCGCCGCCGGCTGGGTGCTGTTTGGTCAGCGTCTGAATAACAAAGGCTGGGCGGGGGTTATCCTGCTGGTAGCCGGCATGGTGTTAATTAAACTCGCCTGACGTCTCGCCGCCTGCAAAGCCAGGCGGCAAACGGAAACTTCCTTCACGCCTGGCCCCGCTGTAATTGTGTCAGGTGACGCTGAGGGCTGCGCAGGTTCACTGCTTTCGGCTGGCGGAAAATCATTTCCGCCAGGACGATGTCAATAATGATATTCTTCATCGGCCTCGGTCCATTACTCACCGGCAAGCGCCTCCAGCTTATCGCGAAAGCCAGTCACCGCAATGGCGCGATTGTCCGCCCGCCAGCGATCCTGCGGGCCGGGGGCCGAACTCTGCACGGCGATCACCTGCCAGCCGTCCTCCGTTTTCAGCAGCAGCGGCGAGCCGCTGTCGCCAGGCAGGGTGTCACACTGATGCGACAGTACGCTGGTTTGCGCCCACCCTGTCACGATGCAATCCTGGTGGCTGTAAAGATTATCGAGATGATCTTCAGGATAGCCAGACTGGGTAACTTTACGGTCCGCCGCCTTCAGCGCGGCGGTGAGATCGGCCTTGCTGCCCGGAAAGAGCGGGATCGGCGTAATGCCAGACGGAGCATAGCGCAGCACGATCAGACCAAAATCGGACGGCGCTGCAGCGGAAGGGACAATCCAGCCGTCGCCATCGGCTTTCAGGCGTCTGCCTAAGCTGGGATCGACTCGCCCGTCAATGCCGTGGATCTCATAGACCCAGTTGCCCTTGCGGGAAATAAAGCGCAGGGCGACCGCTTTGTCCGGCTTGCCGCGCGGGGGCGTTAACAGACAGTGGCCCGCGGTCAGCGCCAGATGCGGAGAGATGAGCGTCGCCGTACACAGATTGCCGCTGGCGGTTTCCAGCTGGCCAATCGCGTCCCACGGACTCTCCTCGGGGCGGTTCACCGCTTTGCGGTCATCGTGACCGAAAAACAACGTCTTAATATCTTTGGCGCTCAGTCCGCTATCATCGGCATGTGCGCCCAGAGGTAACAGATAAAATGAACACAGTAATAACAGAACGTCTCTACGCATATCACTCTCTGGGGAGGCTATGATGTCTATTGACAGTAGCAGGAGATTTAAGTTTTTGAAAGTAAACAATAATTCTAAACAGGCCAAACCGTATACCACATCAGCGCGCGGTGGGGTCTGGCGCTGGTAAAACCTCCTGATTTCAAGCGGTTAATACCAGTGTTCTGCTTGTGCTATTTCCTCAGAAAGTGGCGTCTTGCGCAACAAGATTCATGTATCAGAACGTACTGAATTCGGTTAATAATGCAGCAATTCATCCGTGGGATTATTCCTGGTTTGTCAGCATAATGCCCAAAAATAATACTTTTACCCACCAGAACTTCACCGGAATTCGCACTTCTTTACGCCTCTCGTAATTATTTTCAATGCGAAACATTTTCTCACTGAAAACGTTGTTACCGTCGCCCTGCCGTTGAGTAAATAGAGAGGTAGTACCGGCGATGATAGCCTGAACTCTATTTCCCCTGCGTTCGGAGGGCTTATGTCTAAAAAAGGTATTCGCGCACTGGTTTATGTTTCCCTGGTCTCAGTCGCTATCTGGGGCGCGACCGGCTATCTGGTGATGGAAGCCGTGCGTGCATTGTGATGGGCGCGCCACCCGGCAAGGGCCAGGCGTGCGACATATTACGACTAACATGTCTGGCGTCTTCTGGCGCCGGACTTTTTTTTGCGCCGCAGAGAGTCACAGGATAATGGGACGCGGGGAGCGGGTCAGCGATAGCCGCACGGTATTCATTTTAATGAAAAGCTGGTAGAAGCAGCAAAATGCGAGCGCGGGATAAATAATTAAGAGAGGAAAAAACGGGTTGCAACCACTGCGCATATAATTAGCAGGATCAGGATGAGCTCAAAACGATAGCGCCGCAGCATAGTGCTCTCCAGAAAAAACGGCGCTGAAACAGCGCCGATTATTAAGAAGGTTGGTTCGCCGGGAGGAATTATGCTGCCGGCTGTGCAGTCGGTTTAGCGGCCTGGTGTTTAGTGGTTTTGTGGTGTTTTTTCGCTGCCTGCGCTTTCTGGGCTGCCGGTTTAGCCGCAGCTTTGTGATGCTTTTTCGCCGCCTGAGCTTTCTGCGGAGCAGCTGGTTTAGCTGCTACTTTTTTGTGTTTTTTAGCGGCCTGGGCTTTCTGAGCAGCGGCTGGTTTAGCTTCTGCTTTTTTGTGTTTTTTGGCAGCCTGAGCTTTCTGCTCTGCGGCCGGTTTTGCCGCGGCTTTGTGGTGTTTTTTGTGATGGGTGGTCTTGGCAGCCGTGCTGTGGGTGGCAGCCGGAGCCTGAGTGGTGCTTACTGCGTCAGCAGCGAAAGCGGCGGAAGAGAGACCCATAGCAGCGGCAACGACCAGAGCTAATACTTTTTTCATTCTGATATCCTCGAAAAGTTTTCTTAATTTCAACCCCACTGCGGGGCCGGTGAAATCACTATATGCTTGTCTTTTCGAGCTTTCCGTGAGTGTTTGGTATCGGCGTGTAACCGAATGTACAAGGCGGGAACGACAGGACGCGCCGGGTAGCCCGGCGCGTATGATTACAGGTAGCGAGTGGTCAGGTGCTCGCGGAAGTAGCGGCTATTAAGATCCTCACCGGTGGCCTGCTGAATCAACTGCGAGGTGGTGAAGCGGCTGCCATGCTGCCAGATATTCTGCCGCAGCCAGTCGAACAGGGCGCTGAAATCGCCTTCCTCAATATCGCGATCTAATGTCGGCAGCGCGCGGCGGGCCGCGGCCATCAACTGCGCGGCATACATCGCGCCCAGGGTATAGGAAGGGAAATAGCCGAATCCGCCGTCGGTCCAGTGAATATCCTGCATGCAACCATCCCGATAGTTGCCGGTGGTCGACAGCCCCAGCCAGTGCTGCATTTTCTCGTCCCACAGCGACGGGATATCATCTACCTCAATCTCGCCGTCGATCAGCGCACGTTCAATTTCATAACGCAGGATGACATGCGCCGGGTAGCTCACCTCATCGGCATCGACGCGAATAAAGCCGGGTTTCACCTGCTGATTCCAGGCGACAAAATTGTCCTGGCTAAAGGCCGGCCGATCGCCAAACCGCTCGCGCACCGCCGGTAACAGGCGGTTAAGAAACCGCTCGCTGCGTCCCAGCTGCATTTCAAAAAACAGGCTCTGCGACTCGTGGATAGCGGTGGAGCGGGCGAGTCCTACGGGCTGGTCGACCCACGGGCGAGGTAGATTCTGCTCGTAGCGGGCGTGGCCGGTTTCGTGGATCACGCCGAACAGAGCGCTGAGCAGGTCGTTTTCGTTGTAGCGGGTGGTGATGCGCACATCCTGGGGTACGCCGCCGCAGAACGGGTGGGCGCTGATGTCGAGGCGCCCGCCGTCGAAGTCAAAGCCAAGGATACGCATCGCCTGCAGGCCCAGCTCCCGTTGTTCAGCAATGGGGAAAGGCCCCTGCGGGGCGATTAGCGTCTGCTTCGCCTGCTTCTCCACCGCCTGGCTAAGCAGGGAAGGTAGCCACGATTTGAGATCGGCGAACAGGCTGTCCAGCCGCGCGCTGGTCATATCCGGTTCGAAAATATCCAGCAGCGCGTCGTAACGTGAGCCGCCCCTGGCATCGGCGCGGATCTGCGCTTCCTGACGGCTCAGTCTGACCACCTCGCGTAGGTTGTCGGCAAAGCCCGTCCAGTCATTGGCGGGACGCTGGCTGCGCCAGGCATGCTCGCAGCGGCTGCCGGCCAGCGATTTTGCTTCCACCAGGCTCTCCGGCAGCAGCGCCGCCTGATCGTACTGACGCTGCATTTCCCGCAGGTTGGCCTGTTCAACATCATTAAGATCCTGCTGGCGGGCCTCCTGTAACCATTGTCCCACTTTTTTTATCGGTCAGGATCTGATGCTGCAGCACGCCGAGCTCGGCCAGCGCTTCGCCGCGGGCGACGCTCCCGCCCGGGGGCATCATCGCGAACATATCCCAGCCGGCGATGGCGGCGAGATGCGAAAAGCGCGACAGGCGCTGAAAGGTACGGGTAAGCTGCTGATAAGGCGTATTTTCAGTCATAGTGGCGTTCGGTCCGTGACAGGTGAATAAAGAGATTATCGCTTTGCCTCTACACTATCCTGATACGCCCGGCGGGTCGAGCGTTGCGCACAGGGGAAGGGAAAGACACATGGCGGGAGAATAAGCTCCCCTCTGTGATCGGTGTGACAGAAAACGGTAACATATCGGTACTAAACTGTGATCGATTACACAGGTCTGGAGGTTCGGGGGTGGTTTATGAATCCGTTCACCTGGCTGTTTATTGCACTACTGTCCGTTGATGCCGTCAGAGAGCTGATGGGCTTGTCTTCCATAATGGGCTTGTGGTGAAACGTGGCCCGCAGGCCACGTCACACGCGACTATTTCAGTCGCTGATGTAAGCAGGTGCCGGTCAACAGCGCGGCAAGGAGCAGCAGCGCGATAAACCCACCGACGCCGTTCCAGCCGTAGTGATGCCAGAATACCCCGCCTAACGTCCCGGCAAGACTTGAACCCAAATAATAGCTGAACAAATACAGCGATGACGCCTGACCGCGGGCGCGGCGGGCGCGTGGGCCAATCCAGCTGCTGGCGACGGAATGCGCGGCGAAGAAGCCAGCGGAAAACAGCAGCATGCCGATGAAAATAAGCCACAGGGAAGAAAAGAGCGTCAGCAGCAGGCCGCAGAGCATCACCGCTGTAAAGCCAAGCATCACCGGCCCGCGGCCAAAGCGTACGGTCATGGCCCCTGCCTTCGGTGAACTCCAGGTCCCGGTGAGATAAGCTACCGACAGCAGGCCTACCACCGCCTGGCTTAACGACCACGGCGACATCATCAGCCGGTAGCCAATATAGTTAAACAGGGTGACAAAAGCGCCCATCAGCAGAAAACCTTCGATGAACAGCAGCGGCAGGCCACGGTCGCGCCAGTGCAGACGGAAGTTAATCAGCAGCGTTTTCGGTCGCAGCGAGGTCGGGCGGAAATGGCGCGACTCGGGCAGGATACGCCAGAACATAATCGCGGCGGCCAGCGCAAAGCCGCTGATCGCCGCCAGCGCCACGCGCCAGCCGAAGAAATCGGTAAAGACCCCGGTCAGCAAGCGGCCGCTCATGCCGCCGATGGAGTTGCCGCTGATATAGAGTCCCATCGAAAAGGCGACGAAACTGGGGTGGATCTCCTCGCTCAGATAGGTCATGCCGACCGCCGCTACGCCGCTCAGCGACAGGCCGATGAGAGCGCGCATAATCAGGATGCCGTGCCAGCTGGTCATCATAGTCGATAACAGTGAACAGCAGGCGGCCAGCAGCAGGGCGGTGACCATCACCGGCTTGCGGCCTATAGCGTCCGACAGCGGGCCGGTAAACAGCAAGCCCACCGCCAACATCGCCGTGGAAATTGAAAGCGAAATACTGCTGCTGGCCGGCGACACGCCAAACTCGTTCGACAGCACCGGCAGGATCGGCTGCACACAGTAGAGCAGGGCAAAGGTGGCCAGACCGGCGGAGAACAGCGCGAGAGTGACGCGCATAAACTGCGGGGTGCCACGCTTAATAAACGGATCCGGGCGGGATGCACCAGCGACGCTGACCTCGCCCGCCGGCACGGTGTCAACGGTTGTTGTACGACTCACAGAGAATTCCTTGCGTAGAAGTTGCTGCTTACCAACAGAGTGTTGTGACCATTCAGCTCACATTTTTAGGGTATGAAAATGTAAATATTCTGTCTAATATATTAATAATCTCAAATAAGACGTTTTAAATATGAATATCGAGTTGCGTCATTTGCGCTACTTTGTCGCCGTCGCTGAGGAGCTACATTTTGGCCGCGCCGCGGCGCGACTGAACATCTCTCAACCACCGCTAAGCCAGCAGATTCAGATCCTTGAGCAGCAGACCGGCGCTCGCCTGTTTGCCCGTACCAACCGCAGCGTCAGCCTGACGGCGGCCGGAAAGCAGTTTCTCGCCGATAGCCGACAAATCCTCGCCCAGGTGGATGAGGCGGCTGCTCGCGCCGCCCGTCTACACCATGGCGAAACGGGTGAGCTGCGCATCGGCTTTACCTCCTCGGCCCCTTTTATTAAGGCCGTCTCCGATACGCTATCGATGTTTCGCCAACGCCTTCCGGATGTGCATATTCTCACCCGCGAGACTAACACCCGCGAACAGATAGTGCCCCTGAGCGAAGGGGCTCTGGATTTGGGGCTGCTGCGCAATACTCAACTGCCGGACACCCTGGCGTGGGAGCGGGTTCTGCGCGAGCCGCTGTTGGCGATGGTCCCGGCGAATCACCCGCTGGCCCGCCAGCCCTCGGTCAGCCTGGCGGCGCTGGCGCGCGAGCCCTTCGTCTTTTTCGACCCGCACGTCGGCACTGGCCTGTATGACGACATCCTCGGCTTGCTGCGCCGCTACGGCCACACGCCGAAGATTGCCCAGGAGGTGGGGGAGGCAATGACGATTATTGGTCTGGTGGCCGCCGGCCTGGGGGTATCGATCCTCCCGGCCTCCTTTCAGCGCGTCCAGCTCAGTGAAATGCGCTGGCTGCCGATCGACGAACAGGATGCGGTATCGGAGATGTGGCTGGTGTGGTCTAAACACCATGAGCAAGGGGCACTGGCAAAACGCTTTCGTGAGGCGCTGCTCTCCTGGAAAAGCGAGCATAATTGAGGCGAAAAGGGGCTGGAAATGTGCGGTAAATCACAAGGCTAAGTAAAAATTTGACGTTCACCGTCGAAGTGCTTCACCATAGCCGAAAGTTTATTTCGAAGCGCGAAAATAAGGGAGTCAATGGTGGTAGCGGATAGTCAACCAGGCCATATCGATCAAATAAAGCAGACCAATGCGGGCGCCGTGTATCGCCTGATTGATCAGCTCGGCCCGGTATCGCGTATCGACCTTTCCCGATTTGCGCAACTGGCGCCGGCCAGCATCACCAAAATCGTCCGCGAAATGCTGGAAGCGCATCTGGTTCAGGAGACCGAGATCCAGGAGCCCGGCAGCCGCGGCCGCCCGGCGGTGGGGCTGATGGTGGAGACCGAGGCATGGCACTATCTGGCGGTGCGCATCAGCCGCGGTGAGATCCATCTTTCGCTGCGTGATTTAAGCAGTCAGCTGGTGGTGGAGGATCAGCTGGAGCTGGCGCTCACCGACAGCACGCCGTTTCTGACGCGCGTTATCGACCATATTGATCGCTTCTTTATTCGCCATCAAAAGAAGCTGGAACGCCTTACCTCCATCGCCATGACGATGCCCGGTATTATCGATACCGAAAATGGCATTATTCATCGCATGCCGTTTTATGAGGATGTTAAAGATGTCCCGCTCGGCGAAGCGCTGGCCAATCATACCGGGGTGCCAGTCTATATTCAGCATGACATCAGCGCCTGGACTATGGCGGAATCTTTGTTTGGCGCCTCGCGCGGCGCCCGGGACGTCATTCAGGTGGTCATCGATCATAACGTCGGCGCCGGGGTGATCACCGATGGGCGCCTGCTGCACGCCGGCAGCAGCAGCCTGGTGGAGATTGGCCATACCCAGGTCGATCCCTACGGCAAACGCTGTTACTGCGGCAATCATGGTTGTCTGGAGACGATTGCCAGCGTAGAAAGCGTGCTGGAGCTGGCGCAGATGCGCATGGCGCAGTCGATGAGCTCGCTGCTGCACCAGCGTCCGCTGAGCGTGGAGTGGCTTTGTCAGGCGGCGCTGCAGGGCGATTTGTTAGCCCGGGACATCATCAGCGGCGTGGGTAATCACGTTGGGCGGATTCTGGCGATCATGGTCAATCTGTTTAATCCGCAGAAAATTCTGATTGGCTCGCCGTTCAATCTGGCGGCAGAAATTCTTTTTCCGGCAATTTCCAGCTGTATTCGGCAACAATCTCTCCCAGCCTATAGCCGGCATATTACCGTTGAAAGTACTCAGTTCTCCAACCGCGGAACGATGGCTGGCGCGGCGCTGGTCAAAGATGCGCTCTATAACGGATCCTTACTCATACGACTGTTACAGGGTTAACATTTTTTCATAGTCACACCAAAAATTGCGCTATCTCAAGCTGACCTCAGACGGCTTCACGTAGACTTTGCCCACCGTTGATTATTTCTCTCCCGTATATTTCATCGACAAAACTGTGGGGTTAGTGATGTTTAAGCGTTTCTTTATTACAGGTACAGACACCTCTGTCGGGAAGACAGTGGTTTCCCGTGCGCTGTTGCAGGCACTTGCTGCCAGAGGCAAAAGCGTGGCCGGGTATAAGCCTGTGGCGAAGGGCAGCAAAGAGACGCCGGACGGTTTACGTAACAAAGATGCGCTGGTGTTGCAGAGCGTCTCCACGCTGGCGTTACCTTATGAGGCTGTCAACCCCATCGCCTTAAGCGAAGACGAGAGCAGCGTGGCGCATAGCTGCCCGATCAACTACGGTCTGCTGTCCGATGGTTTGCAGCGTCTGGCCGCGCAGGTCGAACACGTGGTGGTTGAAGGCACCGGCGGCTGGCGCAGCCTGATGAACGACCTGCGGCCGCTCTCCGAGTGGGTGGTTCAGGAGCAGCTCCCAGTGCTGATGGTGGTGGGGATCCAGGAGGGGTGCATCAACCATGCGCTACTGACAGCCCAGGCGATCGCCAATGACGGTTTACCGCTGATTGGCTGGGTGGCCAATCGGATCAACCCCGGTCTGGCGCACTACGCCGAAATCATCGATGTCCTCAGCAAAAAGCTGCCGGCGCCGCTGATCGGCGAGCTGCCTTATCTGCCGCGCGCCGAACAGCGTGAGCTGAGCCGCTACGTCGACTTAGACATGCTCGGCAACGTGATGGCGATAGATCGAATCCCGGCGTAACGTCCGCGACAGCACAGACGACACGACGCAGGTTATCAGCAGGCCGGGCAGCAGCGTATACTGCCCGGTCATCTCGCAAATCATCAGGGTTGACATGATCGGCGCATGGGTCGTGGCGGCCAGAAACGCCGCCATGCCGGTCAGACCCATCATGATGGCCATTTCTTCACTTCCCGGCAGCCACAGCCTGCTGAAGCAGGCAAACAGCATGCCCATCGCCAGGCCGACAAACAGCGTCGGGGTGAAGACCCCGCCAGGCGCGCCGGAGCCGCTGCTGGCCAGCACCGCCAGCAGTTTGCAGATAAATACGCCCACCAGCAGCGCACCGGACGGCGGCAGCAGCAAATAGCTTTGCACTACGCTGTAGCCGTTGCCCCATACTGCCGGGGTGATGAGCGATAAGCCGCCGACAATCAGCCCGCCCAGCGCCAGCTGCCACGGCGGCGCCAGCTTCAGTTTAACGAACCCGCGGTGGCTGTAGTCCATCAGCCAGATAAACAGCGGCCCGCACAGCCCGGCCAGCAGGCCAGTCGCCAGCATTAAGCCATAGTGCAGGGCGCTGAGGTTCTGCTGTAACACGACGTGATACAGCGGCGCGGCGCCGCCATTAAGAAACTGCGTCAACAGCAGGGCGATCACCGCCGAGATCACCACCGGCCCAAGCGAGGCCAGCATCAGCGTGCCAAAGAGAATTTCAGCAATAAACAGGCTGCCGGCCAGCGGGGCATGATAAGCGCTGGCCATCCCGGCAGCCGCGCCGCAGGCGACCCATAGCTTCCATTCACTCTGCGGCGTGAAGCGACGGGCAAACAGCGAGGCCGCCAGCGCGGCCAGCAGGATCATGGCGCCTTCCCGGCCAATCGCGCTGCCGGTCACCACGACCAGCAATGACGCCAGCGATTTCACCAGGCTTGCCGGCGTATCGAAACAGCCGTCGCCGGTCTCCAGGGCTTCCATATAATCGGTGGCGGCATGCGGACGCGCGACGCTGCGTCGTTGCCAGAGCCAGAGTAAGGTTCCCGCCGTCAGGCCGCCCAGCGCGGGGGTAACCAGCCGACGCCACGCCGGCAGCGACTGTGCGGCGTTGACCAGGCTCCCGCTGTCATTACTGAGCAACAGCGTTTCCAGAACCACCATAGCGTGGCGAAACAGCGCCACCGCCAGGGCGGCGAGAAGGCCAATCAGGGTGGCGATCAGCAGGCGGCGAAACATCACCTGCACATCAGGATAGGGATGAAGACGATGCATTAGTCACGGCGAGGTTCAGAAAACATTGGCTTATTGTGATAGGGAATAACCTTAGATGCAAAAGCGATAAGTGCGGGTGAAAGGCTGGAAAGCGGCAAAATAAAACCGCGCCGGATACCGGCGCGGCGAAGGGTTAACGATAGAGCGGTTTTTGCGCCACGGCGATCGGCAGATTCTCCTGCCACTGCGCCAGAGTCGCCTGCGCCAGCTGACCCAGCGCCTGATAGAAGGGGTGGGCGGCATGGTCGACAAAGACGCTCAGGAAACGCCCGGACCACGGCAGCAGGTGCCAGGCCAGCAGCTGGGCAAACAACGCATCCTGCTCCGTTTCGCACAACCATGCCGCCAGGAGTAGCACGGTGCCGAAATGATCTTCCGGTTCGTTGCCATCGGCCTCCAGCGCGATACCGTTCTCGCGCATCCACTGGCGCAGAGCCAGCGTGGAATCGCCAAACAGCACAGACTCTTTATCCAGCCAGACAGAGCCCCAGGGCGGCGCCGGCAGGGCCCATGGCCCGATAAACAGGCGCTGCCAGGCTTCCGGCAACGTTTCTTCAGCCGATGCGGCAAACCCTGACGCCAGCGGGGCTGCGACCGGGAAGGGCCACTGCTGCTGCCAGCTCCCGTCCTGGAAGGCGGCGACCAGCGGCGCATTTTCCGCACTATTCGGCGCATAAGAGAACAGAGCGCCCAGGGTGCGGGCGCTTAACGCGACGGCGTCGCGATTTGGGATCGGCATCATCACTTATTCCTTTCTGCGGCGCGCGCCTGCGCGCCGTCTCATTAACCGGCAACCGCCATACCGACGGTCATATGCAGACCATAAAACAGGCCGCGGCCAATACATTCGGCGATCAAGACCAGCAGCAGGCCGATCAGCAGCCCCGTAGCGCGCGGCGGCTGGCGGCGGATCAGCGGACATAGCCAGCAGCCGAGGCCCAGCGCCAGCAGTACCAGGCGTAGCGCCTGGAGTTTGCCGTAATCTGGCAGCAGGGTGGCCGCCTGCTGAACCGAGCTGTGAAGGGTACTGAGCCCGGCGCTTTGCATAATGATAACTGCGGCGCTGATGACCAGCGCGGCCACGCTCAGTCCGGCAAAAAACCAGCCGTTAAAGTCGACTTTCGCCAGCCGCAGCAGCAGGGCGGCAAACAGCGGCCCGCTGAGGAGCACCGTCAGAAAGAACGCGCTGGTGGTGTAGCCATTGTACCATGTTGGCACGGTATTGATTTGGTAAACCCGGGTCATTGCGAGGACAAACAGCAGCCCTAACAGCATGGCGATCGCCAGCCAGACTTTACCCAGCGTCGCCGGCATTTTTTCCAGCACCGCCAGCAGCCACCAGAATCCGCCCACGGCGAAGAACAGAGCGCCGCTGGCGATTTCGTTGCTCAGCGCCGAGGCGCCGATGCGGTTCAGCGAGTTAAACGCGCGCAGCGGTGAACCGAGATGCATCACCGAAGCAAGAAAACCAATGCCCATCAACAGCCAGATAAAAACATATTGCGCACCAGCCGCCGCCGGGCTTCCCGTTGGTCCCCCAGCGCCAGCCAGCCAAGACCGCTGACGATGGTCGCGCCGACCACGCACTGACCCAGCACCGTAAACAGCACCAGCGGCCATTCATGCCATCCGTTTCCCATCTCACACCTCCTTCGGGTTCGCCAGGTAACCGGTGGTATCGCCACACGGCCGGGCATTGGCGTTAGGTTTGATAACGATACTCGGCCGGGTAAAGTGCGCCGACGGCAGCGGCGCTACCGCGGCCAGCTGGCCGTGCTTAGCGCGCAGTTCGGCAATCGGCCCGAAATCCAACGCCCGCAGCGGGCAGGACTCGACGCAGATCGGCTTTTTCCCCTCGGCGACACGCTCGTGACAGCCATCGCACTTGGTCATATGGCCTTTGTCGGCATTGTACTGCGGGGCGCCGTACGGGCAGGCCATATGGCAGTAGCGGCAGCCAATGCATACCTCTTCGTTGACCACCACAAAACCGTCTTCGCGCTTATGCATCGCGCCGCTCGGACAGACCTTGGTGCAGGCCGGATCTTCACAGTGGTTACAGGCGATGGAGAGGTAATAGGCAAACACGTTCTGCTGCCAGACGCCGTTGTCCTCCTGCCAGTCGCCGCCGGCATACTCATAGATCCGGCGGAAGCTGACCTCCGGAGTCAGGTTCTTGTAGTCCTTACAGGCCAGCTCGCAGGTTTTGCATCCGGTACAGCGAGCGGAGTCGATAAAGAATCCATATTGCGTGCTCATGGTTTACTCCTTAAACCTTCTCGATATCGACCAGGTTGGTATGCTGTGGATTCCCCTTCGCCAGCGGTGACGGGCGGTGGGTGGTCAGGGTATTCATGCAGGCGCCATGGTCGATCCGATCTCCGGTCATATTGGCGTCGTGCCAGGCGCCCTGGCCCATCGCCGAGACCCCCGGCATGATGCGTGGCGTCACTTTCGCCGGAAGACGGACTTCGCCGCGCTGATTAAAAACGCGCACCATATCGCCGTTTTTAATCCCGCGTTTTTCCGCGTCAAGCGGATTGATCCATACTTCCTGGCGACAGGCCGCTTGTAATACATCAACGTTGCCGTAGCTGGAATGGGTGCGCGCTTTATAGTGGAAACCAAACAGCTGCAGCGGATACTGGCTGCGCAGCGGATCGTCCCAGCCTTCAAATGTGGAGGCGTAGACCGGCAGCGGGCTGATAACTTCGTCTTTCTCCAGCTGCCAGCGGGCGGCAATCTCTGCGAGTCGGCTGGAGTAGATTTCAATTTTGCCGGACGGGGTTTTGAGCGGATGCGCTTCAGGATCGCGCCGGAAGTCGCGATAGGCGACGAAGTGGCCGTTCGGGTCTTTGCGCTTGTAGATGCCCATTCGCTTCAGATCCTCGTAGGCCGGCAGCGCCGGATCTTTCGCCACCATTTTGGCGTACAGATACTGCAGCCACTGTTCCTGGGTACGCCCCTCGGTAAAACGTTGATGCACGTCGTCGCCGGGCCGTTTCGCCACTTCGCTTAGGATCCAGTAAATCGGTTTGCGTTCGAACTTCGCTGAGGTGGCGGGCTGAATAAAAATCAGATAGCCCATATTGCCGGCGTAATCGTTAGGAATGATATCCTCCTGCTCAACGGTCATCAGGTCGGGCAGCAGCAGGTCGGCGTATTTCGCCGACGAGGTCATAAAGTTGTCGATAACCACAATGGTTTCGCACTTGCTTTCATCCTGCAGAATTTCGTGGGTCTTATTGATGTCGGAGTGCTGGTTGATGAGGGTGTTGCCCGCGTAGTTCCACAGGAACTTGATCGGCACATCCAGCTTCTCTTTTCCGCGTACGCCATCGCGGCTGGCGGTCATCTCTGGACCGCGCGCGATGGCGTCGGTCCAGGTAAAGCAGGAGATGGCGGTCTTCACCGGGTTTTCCAGCACCGGCAGGCGCTCAATGGTGATGGTGTAGGTTGATTCGCGGGCGCCGCTATTGCCGCCGTTGATGCCGACGTTGCCGGTTAAGATCGGCAGCATGGCGATCGCCCGGGCGGTGAGTTCGCCGTTGGCCTGGCGCTGGGGCCCCCAGCCCTGGCAAATGTAGGCCGGCTTGCTCATGCCGATTTCGCGCGCCAGCTTAATGATGCGCTCGGTGGGGATACCGGTAATACGCGAGGCCCACTGCGGCGTTTTAGCGATCCCGTCGTCGCCCTCGCCGAGGATATAGGCTTTGTAATGACCATTCGCCGGCGCCCCGGCCGGGAGCGTTTTCTCGTCGTAGCCAACGCAGTATTTATCAAGGAAAGGCTGGTCCACCAGATCTTCGTTAATCAACACCCAGGCGATACCGGCCACCAGCGCGGCGTCGGTGCCGGGGCGAATGGGGATCCACTCATCTTCCCGACCGGCGGCGGTATCGGTGTAGCGCGGATCGATGACGATCATTCGCGCGTTAGAGCGCTCGCGGGCCTGCTCCAGATACCAGGTAATGCCGCCGCCGCTCATCCGGGTCTCCGCCGGATTGTTGCCGAACATCACTACCAGCTTGCTGTTTTCAATATCCGAGGTGCTGTTGCCGTCGTTACTGCCGTAGGTGTAGGGCATGGCGCAGGCAATCTGCGCAGTACTGTAGGTACCGTACTGGTTAAGCGAGCCGCCGTAGCAGTTCATTAAACGCGCCACCGGCGACGCGGAAGGCGACGAACGGGTGATGTTGCCGCCGACGATCCCTGAAGAGTAGTTAATGTATACGGCTTCGTTGCCATACTGCGCTACCACGCTCTTCAGGCGGTCGGCGAGGGTATCCAGCGCCTCCTGCCAGCTGATGCGGACAAATTTGCCTTCTCCGCGCTTGCCGACGCGCTTCATGGGATAGTTAAGGCGATCCGGATGATTGATGCGCCGGCGAATCGAACGCCCGCGCAGGCAGGCGCGGACCTGATGGTCGCCGTAGCGGTCGTCGCCGGTGTTATCCGTTTCGACGTAAACCACTTCATCATCACGCACGTGCAGCCGCAGGGCGCAGCGGCTGCCGCAGTTAACCGAGCAGGCGCCCCAGACAATGCGGGTTGTGTCGCCTGTAGCCTGTTGTACCGCCGCCGCGGCGCGGCGCAGCGTAAAGGGCAGGGTCAGCCCGCCGGCGGCCAGCGCCAGGGAGCCGAGGGCTGTAGATTTTAGTAGCGCGCGTCGGCTGACGCCGCCGGGAGATTCCTGATTCGACATTGCTCACTCCATGATAGTTATGCTGTGCGGAGAAGGACCGCCACGTCATTAACAGACGCAGGGGTGAGCGATAATACGTTATGGGTAGCCAGTAGACCTTATCCCTGGTCAATGCAGGGATAAGATCTTTCATTTGAAACCGAAGAGGGCTTACTGAGCATCGTTTTCGGCGGGACTGTCGCTGTTACGCGTATAGGTGATTTTGAAGGTGTCGTTGGCGCAATGACCGACCACCTGAACCCCGGGCTGGTCTGCCTGATCGTTTGGCACAATGGCCAGGCTGAAGGCGGTTTCCGGTACGCCATTGTTGATGATCTTCTGCTGGATGTCGCTTTTGACCCGTTCACAGGAGTCGGGAGCCGCCAGTACGGCCGTGGAGCACAGCAGTAGCGCAGCGCCGGTGCAGAGGGATAGTTTCATCTTACGCTCCTTATCGATGTTATCCAGATTTAAGCATAGCAGAACTGGTGTAAACAATTGTATTTGCTAATATGATCGGATGTACACAAAAGGAATCGTCTGTGAAAAGATTGTATTGGCTGATCCCGGCAGCGCTGCTGCTGACGGCATGCGACCGTAAAAGCGCCCCGGACGCCTTCACCCCGGAGATGGCGAGTTTTTCCAATGAGTTTGAGTTTGATCCCCTGCGCGGGCCGGTGAAAGATTTTAGCCAGACGCTGCTGGATGAACACGATGTGGTGGTCAAGAAGGTGAGCGCTCAGCTCTCCAGGGAAGGGTGTTTCGATCTGCTGACCCTGGAAGATGTGGAGAACAAAACCGGCGCCACGCTGCTGCTGGACGCCAACTATTACGTCGACGGGCGCACCCACGAGAAGCGGCTGCGCCTGCAGGGCAAGTGTCAGCTGGCGGAGATGCCTGCCGCCGGGGTGAGTTGGGAGACGGATGATAACGGTTTTATTATCAACGCACGCGGCAAAGAGACCACCGCCACCTACCGCTATGACAGCGATGGCTATCCGCTGGGAAAAACCACCACCGCCAAAGAGGAGCGATTTACCGTCGCCTCAACGCCGTCAAAGGATCCGCGTAAGAAATTGGACTATACCGCCATCAGCACCTTCAACGATCGCACGCTGGGCACGGTGCGTCAGACCTGCGACTACGACGATCACGACAATCCGCTGAGCTGTGAGCTGCAGGTGGTCGATGAAAGCGTCCAGCCGCCGCTGACCCGCCACTACACCATTAAAAACCGTATCGATTATTACTGAGCCGTCGGCTTCAGCAGGGACGGCCCGGGCGTTTTGTGCTCGGCCAGATACTGGTGCTGGAACAGGCACATGCGGATGGTGTTGCGGTACTCGCCGTTAATGAAAAACTCATGGATCAGTTCACCCTCGACCATAAAGCCGAGCTTACGGTAAATATGGATCGCTTTTTCATTCTCTTTATCAACGATTAAATACAGCTTATACAGATTGAGCACGGTAAAGCCATAGTCCATCGCCAGGCGTGCGGCGCGGGTGGCGAGACCTTTTCCCTGGAAGTCGGGGGAGATGATGATCTGGAACTCGGCCCGGCGGTGCACATGGTTGATTTCAACCAGCTCCACCAGTCCGGCTTTATCGCCATTGCATTCGATGACAAAGCGGCGCTCGCTTTGATCGTGAATATGTTTGTCGTACAGATCGGAGAGCTCAACGAAGGCCTCGTACGGCTCTTCAAACCAGTAGCGCATGACGCTGGCGTTGTTATCGAGCTGGTGGACGAAGCGCAAATCTTCGCGCTCAAGCGGGCGGAGTTTGACGTGTAGCGCGTCGGTCATGGAGATTCCTGTGGTCAAAACGGAAAGGGATTACAGAAAGGCGGCGCCCGCAGGCGCCAGCGTGGTCAGGGAGCGGCTCAGGGATTGATCGCGCGGCCGGTGCGACGGTCAAGACAGCGCAGGGTGTTTGGCTCCCAATAGGCATTGACGTTGGCGCTCTTCTGGCAGTTATCCTGCGCGTCGAAAGCGACATCGGCTTTATCCCACTCTTTTTCCGCCCGTTTGTTCACCTTCTGGCGCAGGCTGCGGGTGTCGTTCCATTGCTCTTTTTCCATCGACGCCTGCTGACGGCTCTGCGCGCTGTCGCCAGATTCAATCACCAGCCGGTCGGTGGCGGCATAGGAGCTGGAGGTGTAGACCACAGCGCTTAACGCCAGAATGGCGGTCAGGCACCAGCGTTTGTTCAGTGTCATGTTCATCACGATTTCCTTTAAGTGATGGGTTAACCCTCAGGTTCAGTTTACTACAGCTCTTTTGTCGGGCATAGCCGGCAAAACAGCGTGGGGCAGAGGCCATTATCGCGTAGAATGGTTCAACGCTTTGTCTCTTTTACGAATCTTTTAATGCTCAAAACAACGCTGCTGTTCTTTGCTACCGCTCTGTGTGAAATCGTCGGCTGTTATCTACCGTGGCTATGGCTCAAGCGCGGGGCAACGCCGCTGCTGCTGATCCCCACCGCCCTGGCGCTGGCGCTATTCGTCTGGCTCCTGACGCTCCATCCGGCCGCCAGCGGGCGGGTATATGCCGCCTACGGTGGGGTGTACGTTTGTACCGCATTGCTCTGGCTGCGGGTCGTTGATGGGGTCAAATTAACCCATTATGACTGGGCGGGCGCGGCCATCGCCCTGTGCGGCATGCTAATCATCGTGGCGGGGTGGGGACGGGCCTAAGCCCGTCATGTGTGATCCCTGCCGCTTTTTTCAACCCTAATTCTTGTATGGTAGTCGACCTGTTGCCTTACTTATCAGACATCCTATTTCATATGACTCTGTAAGGAACAACGATGGCTATCGAGACTCTTGCCGCCCGGACCGGGGCGACGCCGTTACGCATCCGTCGGGTGCAGAAGATCACCCTGACGCTGCTGTTTATCGCCGGTATCGTCAACTTTCTTGACCGCTCTTCGCTGAGCGTCGCCGGGGAGGCGATACGCGCCGACCTGGGCCTTAGCGCCACCGAGTTCGGGGTGCTGCTCTCCGCCTTTTCGCTCTCCTACGGCTTCGCGCAACTGCCCTCCGGTATTTTGTTGGATCGCCTGGGGCCACGGATTGTGCTGGGCGCCGGGCTGATTTTCTGGTCCGCAATGCAGGCCCTGACCGGGATGGTCAATTCGTTCTCGCATTTTATTCTGCTGCGCATTGGCCTCGGGATCGGCGAAGCGCCGTTTATGCCAGCCGGCGTGAAATCGATCAACGACTGGTATGCGCAAAGAGAGCGCGGCACGGCGGTGGGAATATTCAACTCCTCGACGGTGCTGGGCCAGGCTATCGCCCCGCCGGCCCTGGTCATCATGCAGTTGGCCTGGGGTTGGCGAACGATGTTTGTGGTGATTGGTTTAGCCGGGATCGTGGTCGGCCTGTGCTGGTATGTGGGCTACCGTAACCGTCGGCAGTTTACCCTGCAGGAGGAGGAGCAGCAGTATCTGGCCAGTGAGGAGGCGGCCCGCCCGGCGCTGAAGTTTAGCGAATGGCTGGCTCTGTTTAAACGGCGGACTACCTGGGGGATGATCCTCGGCTTTTCCGGTGTGAACTACACCGGCTGGCTGTATATCGCCTGGTTACCCGGCTATTTGCAGGCGCAGCAGGGGTTAAGCCTGGCCCGTACCGGCTGGGTGGCGGCGATCCCGTTTCTTGCCGCGGCGGTGGGGATGTGGGTCAACGGCCTGGTGGTCGATGCCCTGGCGCGCAGAGGCTACGATCAGGCGAAAACCCGCAAAACGGCGATTGTTATCGGTCTGGTGCTGTCGGCGCTGGGCACCTTGCTGGTGGTGCAATCGTCCACGCCAGCCCAGGCGGTGGCTTTTATCTCCATGGCGCTGTTTTGCGTTCATTTTGCCGGGACGTCCGCCTGGGGGCTGGTGCAGGTAATGGTGGCGGAGCATAAAGTGGCTTCGGTGGCGGCGATCCAGAACTTCGGCAGCTTTGTGTTTGCCTCCTTCGCGCCGATCGTGACCGGCTGGGTAGTGGATACGACTCACTCTTTCAATCTGGCGCTGGTGATCGCCGCCGGGGTGACCTTTGCCGGGGCGCTGTGCTACTTCTTTATCGTCAAAACTCGCATCGATTAACAACGCTCGGCGATTCGTCAACAGCAGGCCCGCAGGGACGCGCGGCCGCCATGTTCTTCTCCTGCGCTATCCTGTCACTGCGGCGATTGCAGCCACGTGCCCCGTGCTTTATCAGGTGAGATCTTCTTGTATGGTAGTTGACAGAAATCAAAGATGTTATACCAATTGCGTGAGATGGTTGAGGCACAAAGGCATTCTCCTCGAGAGTTCTCCCCGAGAATGGTTGATGGGCTACATAACAACGAGAGTCATCATGGAAAACACCCTCTTAACCGCTAACGCCACGCTGCCGACCTACGATCGCAGCGCACTGATCCCCCGTATCGTTCATCTTGGTTTTGGCGCGTTTCATCGCGCTCATCAGGCTGTGTATGCCGATATACTGGCCAGCGAGCACGGCAGCGACTGGGGCTACACCGAAGTTAATCTGATTGGCGGCGAGCAGCAGATCGCCGATCTCCAGCAGCAGGATCTGCTGTATACCGTCGCCGAAATGTCCGCCGACGCCTGGACCGCGCGCGTGGTTGGTGTGGTGAAGCAGGCGCTGCACGCCGGGGTTGATGGTCTCGAAGCGGTGCTGGCGGCGATGTGTCAGCCACAGGTGGCCATTGTCTCCCTGACGATTACTGAGAAAGGCTATTGCCATTCGCCAGCCAGCGGCGAACTGCAGCTCGATCACCCGCTGATCGCCGCCGATCTGCATAACCCGCACCAGCCAAAATCGGCGGCGGGGGTAGTGGTGGAGGCCTTATCTCGCCGCCGGGCGGCCGGCCTGCCTGCTTTTACCGTGATGTCCTGCGATAACATGCCGGAAAATGGTCACGTGATGCGCAACGTCGTCTGCGCCTACGCCCGGGCTTTAGACGAGGATCTTGCCGCATGGATAGAGCAGAATGTCACCTTTCCGTCGACGATGGTGGACCGGATTGTCCCGGCGGTGACTGCCGAAACCCTCGATAAAATTACCCAGCTGACCGGGGTGCGCGACCCGGCCGGGGTGGCCTGCGAACCTTTCCGTCAGTGGGTGATTGAGGATAACTTTGTTGCCGGACGTCCGCAGTGGGAGAAAGCGGGAGCGGAACTGGTCGCCGACGTGGTGCCTTTCGAAGAGATGAAGCTGAGAATGCTCAATGGTAGCCATTCGTTCCTCGCTTATCTCGGCTATCTGGCCGGTTATCAGCATATCAACGACTGTATGCAGGACGATAACTACCGTCGCGCGGCGCTGTCGTTGATGCTGGACGAACAGGCACCAACGCTGAAGGTGCAGGGGGTGGATCTGTCACGCTATGCCAGTTTGCTGATTGACCGTTACTGCAATCCGGCGCTGAAGCACCGCACCTGGCAGATAGCCATGGACGGCAGCCAGAAGTTGCCCCAGCGCATGCTGGACTCCATACGCTGGCATCTGGTGCATCAGCGTGATTTTACACTGCTGGCGCTGGGCGTGGCAGGGTGGATGCGTTACGTTGGCGGCGTTGACGATGCGGGCCAGTCAATCGAGATATGCGACCCGTTGTTGCCGGTTATCCAGCAAGCGGTGGCTGCCAGCGCCGATGGCGAAGCGCGAGTCAAAGCGCTGCTGGGTATTGAGGCTATTTTCGGCGTCGAACTGCCGCAGGAGTCACGCTTTGTCACGGCGGTGACCCGCGCCTACTTAGCGCTGCAGCGGCAGGGGGCTAAAGCTACCGTCGCCGCGTGGGCCGCCGCGCAATAATCTTTTTCCGGTGTCGGTCCCGGGGTCGACACCGGCTCTTCAGTTATTTCTACGATACTCCGCTGATGTCTATTTTTTGCTAGCGATCGGTTTTAGCAGACGCAGAATATGATCGAACGCAATGTCTATACATAACTCTATATTTCCCTGATTTACTAAAGATAATTAGCTGTTATTTTTCCGAACAATGGCTGGTATTTCACCGCAATAATGGCATAGTTAAGTTATTGAAAAAGAACTTTCTCTGCAAAAGGAGTACGGGCCATGTATAAAAAAATTTTATTGCCTGTTGATGTCTTTGAAATGGATTTAAGCGATAAAGCGGTGCGTCACGCGGAATTTCTCGCTTCGGCCGAAAATGGCGAGATCACCTTGCTCAACGTTCTGCCGAACAGCAGCCGTTCGCTATTGCGCGGTTTTACGGCGGATATTCGTAAGTTTGAAGCCTATATGAAAGAAGAGTCGGAGAAAAAAATGCGCGAGGTGGCGCGACTGTTCGCCATCCCCATGACGCGGATCCATACCCGCGTAGTCTTTGGCAACGTGCGTGACGAAATTCTGGCTATCAGTAACAACGAAGAGTTCGATGTCATTGTGATTGGTTCCCGCAAACCGGGGATCTCCACCCATCTGCTGGGCTCCAACGCCGAGTCAATTCTGCGCTACGCCAAAACGCCGGTATTGGTCGTTAGATAATCCCTTCAATGAGGACGGCTGCGTCGGCCATGCCGGCAGCCGTCTGACTCTTATTCTTCACTAAACCAGTCGCGGTTCTCCTGGCGAATCAGCAGTACGGATTCGCTGATTTCATGCAAATGGATACTCATGGCTTTTTCTACCGCCTCGGCATCGCGTTTTTCCAGCGCGGTGAAAATCTCATGATGCTGGCGCAGAAGCATCTCAGGAGAGGTGACATGGTCCAGACTCATATAGCGGACGCGATCGATGGCGGCTTTAATATTTTCCACTGTCTCCCAGGCCAGCTGACAGTCGGCGATAATCGACAGCTTCTGGTGAAATTCATCATCGAGCAGGAAAAAGTCGTTTAACTGCTGCCGATCAACAGCAATACGCTGCTGGTGAAGATTCTGTTCCAGCTGATAAAGTTGCTCTTCGTTAATCATGCCGGCGGCACGGCGAACCACCGCGCACTCAATCGCCTGGCGGACGAAGCAACCATTACGCACCTGCGACAATGAGATTTTATTGACGTAGCTACCGCGCTGGGGACGAATCTGGATAAGTCCGTTTTCCGCCAGCTTAATGAAGGCTTCGCGCACCGGCTGACGAGACACCGCAAAACGCACGGAGACTTCTTTCTCTGACAGCGGTGTACCAGGCGGGATCAGGCAGTGCACGATATCCCGGCGGAGGATGCGATAAATTTGCTGATTGACGGGTTGCGTCGGATTCAGTTGCGATTCTGCGGCCATTGATGGTTACTTTTTAGGGGGTTATGCGCACTATTTTACGCGTTTTTTGCGTTTCCGCCCATACCCGGCCCGCAGGCCGGGTGGCTGACGGTTAGCCCTGACGGTGAACGCTGAGTCCGGCAAAGCTCTGACTCACCGGCATCATCTCCAGGGTGTTGATGTTGACATGTTTCGGCAGGGTGGCGACCCACCAGACCGCCTCGGTCACATCTTCCGGCGTTAGCGCTTGGGTATTTTCGTAAGCTTTTTCGGCTTTAGCGTCATCGCCCTTAAAGCGGACGTTAGAAAACTCGGTGCCGCCCACCAGACCCGGCTCGATGTCGGTCACGCGCACCGCGGTGCCGTGCAGGTCGGTACGAAGATTGAGGCTAAACTGACGGACAAAGGCTTTGGTCGCCCCATAGACGTTTCCGCCGGCGTAAGGCCAGCTGCCTGCCGTAGAGCCGATATTGATGATATGGCCGCGATTGCGCTCCACCATCCCCGGCAGCACGGCGCGGGTCATGTACACCAGCCCTTTATTATTGGTGTCGATCATATCTTCCCAGTCTTCCACACTGGCGCGGTGCGCCGGCTCCAGACCAAGCGCCAGGCCGGCGTTGTTCACCAGCACATCGATAGCCTGCCACTCGGCCGGCAGGTCAGCAATCAGCGTCTCAATGGCGGCGCGGTTGCGGACGTCAAGTTGCGCGATATAAAGGTTATCGCCCAGCTCGTCTTTCAGCGTCTTCAGGCGCTCTTCACGACGACCGGTGGCAATCACTTTATGACCGTTAGCGATAAAACGGCGAGTAATACTTTCACCAAAACCGGCGGTGGCGCCGGTGACCATGATAATCATCTTACTGTTCCTCAACGCTTTTTGTGTTTTCATACCATAGCACGCACAGGCGGCGACCGGTAACGGAAATCATTGCGACCCCTTAAGGAGAGGCCTAATCTTACAGCATTAGCCTGTACAGGAGAGAAAGATGTCCGAACGAAACCCCTTTTTTAGCGTCAGTACGTTGCCTTACCAGGCGCCGCCGTTCGATGTGATTGACGACAGCCACTATCGCCCGGCGTTTGATGAGGGCGTCCGGCAGCAGCGGGCCGAAATTCGCGCTATTATCGACAATCCGCAGCCGGCCAGTTTCGCCAACACGCTCGAGGCGCTGGAGCAGAGTGGTCAGCTGCTGGCGCGGGTGACGCGGGTCTTTTTCGCCATGGCTGGCGCCCATACCAATCCTTATATTCAATCACTGGATGAACAATTTTCCGCCGAACTCGCCGAGCTGGGGAATGACATCTGGCTTAATGCGGCCTTGTTTCAGCGCGTGAACAGCGTCTACGAGCAGCGCGACGCGCTGGCGCTGGACAGCGAGTCCTATCGTCTCCTGACCCTGACGTGGCAACGTTTTGTTCACGCCGGGGCGACGCTGGCTCCCGAGCAGCAGGCGGCGCTGCGCGCACTGAACACCGAAGCGGCTACGCTGCAAAGTCAGTTCCAGCAGCGACTGCTGGGAGCGGCAAAAAGCGGCGGCCTGGTGGTTGATTACCGGCATCAACTGGCTGGCCTGAGCGATGAGGAGATAGCGGCGGCGGCTGACGCAGCGCGTGAAAGAGGGCTTAGCGACCGCTGGTTGCTGACGCTGACCAATACCACCCAGCAGCCGCAGCTGCTTGCGCTGCGCGACCGGCAAACGCGGGAGAATCTCTTCGCCGCCGGCTGGACCCGCAATCAGCAGGGCGATGAGCATGATACGCGCGACCTGGTACTGCGGCTGGCGGCGATCCGCGCGCAGCAGGCTGAGCTGTTGGGAGCCGCTGATTACGCCAGCTGGGCGCTGACCGATCAAATGGCGGCTTCCCCGGCGGAGGCATTGGGCTTTATGCGTCAGATCGCGCCGGCGGCGCGGGCGAGGGCGGAACGTGAGTTGGCGGACATCCAGCAGGTGATCGACAACGAAGGCGGGGGTTTTCGCGCGACGGCATGGGACTGGCTTTACTACAGCGAGCAGGTGCGGCGGGCTGCCTATGCCATTGATGACGCGCAGCTCAAACCCTATTTTGCCCTCGAGCGGGTGCTGCAAGACGGCGTCTTCTGGACGGCCTCGCAGCTCTTTGGTCTGCGCTTTGTTGAGCGCTTCGATATACCGGTCTATCACCCGGATGTGCGGGTCTGGGAGATCTTCGATCACAACGGCGAAGGGATGGCGCTGTTTTACGGTGACTACTACGCTCGTGACTCAAAGAGCGGCGGCGCATGGATGGATGTGTTTGTCGAACAGTCGACTCTGCGCGCGCAGCGCCCGGTTATCTACAATGTCTGCAACTACGTCCGCCCGCAGGCAGGGCAAAGCGCGCTGCAGTCGTGGGATGAGGTGATCACCCTGTTTCATGAGTTCGGCCATACCCTGCATGGGCTGTTCGCCAGCCAGCGCTACGCCAGTCTCTCGGGGACCAATACGCCGCGCGATTTTGTCGAATTTCCTTCGCAGATCTTCGAACACTGGGCCAGCCAGCCGCAGGTGTTTGCCCACTACGCGAAGCACTACCAGTCCGGGGAGCCGATGCCGCAGGCGCTACGCGACAATATGTTGCGTGCGGCAACCTTCAATAAAGGGTACGACATGAGCGAGCTGTTGGCTGCTGCGTTACTCGATATGCGGTGGCATAGCCTGTCGACCTCGGCATTACCGGAGGAGGTGGACGCGTTTGAGCAGCTGGTGCTTCGGGAAGAGAACCTGGATCTGGCGGCGGTCCCCCCGCGCTATCGCAGCAGCTATTTCTCCCATATCTTCGGCGGCGGCTATGCGGCAGGCTATTACGCCTATCTGTGGACCCAGATGCTGGCCGACGACGGCTATCAATGGTTCGTGGAGCAGGGCGGTTTGACCCGTGAGAACGGTCAGCGTTTCCGTGAGGCGATTTTATCACGCGGGAACAGCACTGATTTAGCTGAACTGTATCGCCAGTGGCGCGGACACGATCCGCAGATTGAGCCGATGCTGAAAAATCGCGGGTTGAGTGCGTAGGGCAATTTTAGTCTGACAAGATAACCGGGCGCGCTGCCCGGTTTTTTGTCTGATCTAGTCGTAACCTTATATTTCTTTTACCTCACGCTGCCTAAATCTCTATCGCTCTCTCTCCCTTTAAGCATTAACGTGGCTTCTTCGATACGAATGAAGCGCCCGGAATCATCTATTTCAGCGAACATATAAACTTCCATGTCCACCTCTTCTCCGCTGCGCCTGGTGCACAGAACGCGATGCCTTGTGGCATAAAGATTCCCGTTACGAAGTTCGTCATGTAACTCAATTTTAGCGAAGGCGATAATTTCCCGGAGTCTACGCGCATGCTGAGCAAAGCCATCTAATCCTTCCCACTTGTTATCAGTACGCTGCCGATAACCGGGACTAAAATAGCGACTGAGTATCCGATCCAGTGGTATCTGTTGGTGGTTGATAATGTCATCCAATACTCTAGTAATAGTAATCATTTTTGATGGTTAGTCCTCTGTGAAAGTGATGAATACTTTACAATCGACTAACTGGCTTCAGTACGGTATAAAAGACATTAAACGCCTCAAACACGCCAATATGCACGATCCATTGATTCCATTCGAACCGGTGTTTTCCCCCCAGGGACCCACTTTACTCGTCGCGGTACGTCAGTCTGAGGTAATACGGGAGACTCCACGCCACCATCACAGCTGTGGGCAGTTAATCGGTGCCATACGTGGGCTACTTACGGTCGATGGCGGTGATTGTCGCTGGGTGGTACCGGCAACACATGCCGTCTGGATACCGCCAGGTGTTCCGCACGGCCTGCGCTCGCACGGTCCATATTCAGGATGGAGTGTTTATGTTTCTGCCAAAGCCTGTGGCGAGCTACCTGATAAGCCATCTGTTCTCTCAATGACAAATCTGCTGCGTGAAGCGATAACGCGAGCGGCTGCATGGCAAGGTGTAGAGCTTAATGCGTCCCAAAAACGTTTAGCTGGCGTTATTCTTGATGAAATTGGTTCCCTCCCCAGGGTTAATCTTGGGCTTCCAATGCCGCAAGATAGCCGATTGCTCAGAATCGCGCAGGCGCTGTCAGCAAACCCGGACGACGGGCGCAGGTTGGAAGAATGGGCAGCCTGGGCCGGCATGTCATCACGCACGCTCACGCGACGATTCCGAGCCGAAACGGGTTTTAGCTTCAATGAATGGCGACAGCGGATACGCTTACTCAGGGCGCTTGAGCTACTGGCTGCCGGCAAGCCAGTGACGGCGATAGCGCTGGATCTGGGATATGACAATGTGAGTGCCTTCATAGCCTTGTTCCGTCGGATGTTCGGCACTACTCCAGGGCGGTATAAAATTTAATTATCTCTTCGCTGAATATGATGCGTTATCCGCCGCTTTGATTACGTTTGTCATGGGCTGAGAGGGGCAAGTAATTCGGGCCCCTGATTTTTCACATTGCCGACCGCCCGCGTTACCGGGTGCCAGGTAAAATCGTCGGCGGAAACGGCTCCGTCGCTGGCAATCTCCGCCGATTCCGCGCCGGTGACATCCTGCCTCATCCATTCGCGGGCGGCTTCAGGCGTCAGGACCAACGGCCGACGGTCATGAATATCGACAAGACCGCGATCGGCGGCGGCCGTCACGATCAAGAATCCTTCGGCATGGTCCCCACGTTCGAACGGAGTCCGACCAATCGCGGCCATAAAAATTGGCTGGTCATCCTTACGCTGGATAAAGTATGGCTGCTTTTTATTTCCTTCCTTTTTCCACTCAAACCAGCCGTCGGCGAAGCAGATCGCCCGTCCGTGCTCCCACAGCGGCTTGAACATCCTGCTGGAGGCTGCAGTCTCAACCCGGGCATTAATCAGCGGCGGTTTATCCCACCATCCTGGCGCATAGCCCCAGTAAACGGCATCGAGATGGAGTTGCTCATCGCGTTCATTGAGGAGTAAAACTTTTGTCCCGGGCGCGACGTTATAGCGCCCGATAGGCGCCGGGTCCCAGGCAATATCTCGTTCGGCCGCTTCCACGAGATGCGCCAGGTATTCCTCCCGGCTTTGCGCTTGCGCAAAACGTCCGCACATAGCCACCTCCAGCGTGATGTCTGACTAACAGTATAGATCAGCTGCAAAACGGTGTTTTCACCTGCCCAAATACCACGCTCCTTCCACGTTAGTAGACCATTATTTCAGGCCGTCATCTTGCCTGACGTCGCGACAGTACACGCTGGGCGTTAGGCCTGGCATTGTCCGTTTATGCTTCATCGTTATTACCCTAACGCCTGTCTGATAAAGGAAATCGTTTTTACTCTTTTTATTATCTTTCAGAATTATCGCACAGAGTTTTACCTTTGTTTGAAATGGTTGTCGCTGGGTTGTATTTGAAAATATCCACCCCTTATTATTTAAAAAGTCATCTTTATCTTTTAAAAGGTTGTTATGAGTAACTTACTATTATTAGTCCTGGCGGTGGTGTTATTGTTTACATCTTTGTTTTTTGGCCTGTCCTATGTTAGAGAAAGAAGAAAAATGAAGATGCGCTTTAATAAATTCCGACGTTAACCGATCCTTCCTGCGGAAAGCGCAAGAGCAACAGATGAGAATCTCGTTAACTCTTGTTTGGTAGCTATTTGGAATTTTTTCATAATATTGATTTTGTGAGAGAAGATCGTCTTATGACTGATGCCCAGTTTTTGCGCTATCTGCTGATTGTTCATTCCCGTTCTGATCGCATTGATAATATAAAGTTGTGATTTGGTCAAGGTTAACCGAGGGCATTTGACACAGCGTCTGCTGTCTTTTTCCAGCCCACCGCAACTAGATGTTGTCGACTCCGTCAGACGTTTTGCAATCTGATTTTTTACGCGGCGCAAGTCGCTGTTCATGCTGATAAAAGTGGCATCGCCAAGACAAAGTGGTAACTGTTCAACCTGCAAAGCGCTGTCGGTGGCGACGAAAATAAAAATAGACGTGTGCGGAGGAAGTTTTTTGAAAAACGGGTGGCATAGATAATGTTCACCAGCGGCCATTTCTGTGAACAGCATATCAATCGGACCTAATATATCTGTGAAATAGTCCACAACGGAATACGGTTCACGGATGTGTTCTTCCTTCGCGATCTCGCTAAGCAGTTCGCAAATTCCGCGATTAAGAAATATGTTTTCAGTGTTAATTAAAATATCAGGCATAGTCATGGCGATCGTGAAAGTTGTCATGCATTTAAAGTGGAGAACATTAAATGCGTATGCCTTTAGGATATTTCTAATAATCAACAAATGCAATAAGTCTAATTTTGGACTTTGAGCTGGCGAGTAAAATTAATGGTATATTAATCAATGGCTTATTTTTTAGCGTTGCGCGGGCATGACCGCTAATTTGGCACAAACTGCTTAAATTGCTTATATTGCATGCGTAAATTCTGGTCTCAAATATATTAATCAGGGTTACTTATTCACTGTATGAATTGCTTTTTCAAAAATACCTTTTGCAGGCGCGGGTCCTTGAGGAGATTGCGCCTGAGCGAAACCTGGGGTGGTCATTGATAAAAAGGGGCGGGGTAGACCCGCCGCTGCGGAGAGTGAACAGCAACGGCGTACAACAGAATCAGTTATCAGGATTGTTGGAGATGCTTTTCCACACCATTCCCAGGCCGATCAACATCGACGCGAAGAGGGCGAACAGGGTGGTTGAGATAAAAATGCTGGCCATGGCGGTGCCTCAGAAAGTGCGTATGCAGATCATTAGGCACGGTGTCGGATGAAAGGTTCCTTACCCGGCCGGGTATATTTTCACCAGCGGCGTCCGGTTGACGGCAACAAGGCGAATACCACGTCGAAGCGCCGCTGTTGGCAAGGGGATTCTGACAGGCAGCCGGGTTGCTAACCGCGCTGTTCAAGGGGAGAATACACAACGGCAAGGGGGGAGCGATTCGGACGTTGACATCCCCTTAAACAAGTTATATATACATGTCGCTTCTGTTTATTGAATGTTAAACAGCATCAGTTATGGGACTCAGAAGCGCCACAGCCCCCGCCGTCGGGCGGGGGTAACTTCGCCACCGGCATGCTTATTTTTCACTGAGGCTGGCGAAGAAAATTTTTTTATTTCGGGTCTTGAAAAACGCGCCTTAGATATTATTTTATATAGCGGACAAGCAATGCTTGCCTTTATGTTGAGCTTTTGAATGGATATTCAGGAGGTTAATTATGGCACTCAAAACCTTGTCAGCACTCCCGGTATTTGCTGATTCTCTTTTTGCCGATCGCTTTAATCGTATTGACCGTCTTTTCAGCCAGTTAACGGGCGATACGCCGGTGGGCACTTTACCGGCTTATGATTTACAGAAAGTCGACGACAGCAATTTCCTGCTCAGCGTCAGCGTGCCTGGCTGGAAAGATGATGAGCTGGAAATAGAAACCGTAGGGGGGAATCTGCATATTTCCGGGAAACGCCAGGAAACCGATGCCTCGACAGACAGCGGTGAACGCTGGATTTATAAAGGTATCCGCCGCGCTAATTTCCAGCTCAGTTTCTCTCTTCCTGAACACGCCCAAATTAATCAGGCGCAGCTGGATAGCGGCATCTTAAAAATAGCCATCCACCAGGAAATCCCGGAGAGCGAAAAGCCACGTAAAATTGCGATCGAGAATCAGGGGCGCGTGATAGAACATAAAGTTTGATTCACCGTTGTTCCGACGATGTTACCTTAAAGGCCCGCCCTGCGGGCCTTTATCCTTTCCCCTGAAAATATAAATGGCCCCCCGACGACAAAGAAATCGATATGCTATTCTGTTAACAGACGCAGTGAGTCTGCTATTTCTTTCAATTTCGGCGAGGAGGAAGAATGACTGACGAGATCGATAGCGACGCAAACAATACGCATGAACTAACCGCTGAAGTGGCTCGGGCGCTGATCGCGCGCGGTTGGCGACTGACCACGGCGGAGTCTTGCACCGGAGGGAATCTGGCGGCAGCGCTCTGTGCCCAGGCGGATACCGCGGCATTTTATGATACCGGCGTAGTGACCTTCAGCGATGAAGCCAAGCGCAACGTGCTGCAGGTTCGCGCGGAAACCCTGGCGGTACACAGCGCCGTCAGCGAAGCCTGCGTTCAGGAGATGTCCTCTGGTATTCTGGCGCTCGCCGGGGCCGATATCGCCATCGCCGTCAGCGGCTACGCCGGACCGGAGGGCGGGGAAGATGGTACCCCCGCCGGCACGGTATGGTTTGCCTGGAATTTTCGCGGCCAGACTGAAACCAAACGGATGTGCTTTGCCGGCGACTGTGAGACCGTGGTGGCGAAAGCGGTACGATATGCCCTGGCGGCGCTGAGCGAAAAGCTTGCCCACTGGCAGTGACGATGCCCGGGGGCGCGGCCTTACAGGTCCATTGCCTGGCGCGCTACCGGCCAGCAAATCTCCCCGATGCCGTTAAGGCAGGGTCGGGAAAAGAGAAAGCCCTGAAACAGGCGTATGCCCACCGACTGCAGCCAGCACCACTCCTCCAGGGTTTCGACACCTTCAGCCACCACCGTAATGCCAAGATCCTCGCAGCAGCGGACGACCGAGGCGACAATCGCCTGTTTGGTGCCGCTAATATGGATATCGCGCACCAGTTCCGCATCCACTTTGATTTTATCAGGCTGAAAACGGGTCAGTAACGACAGGCCGGAATAACCTGCGCCAAAGTCGTCGATGGCCAGCTTCATGCCCGCGACGCGCAGGGCTTTGAGCACCTTGCGGAACTGGTCAAAGCAGGTGATCACCTCTGTCTCGGTCACCTCGATCAGTACCTGATCCGGTCTGAGGCCGGCCGCCAGCAGGCTGTCTATCAGCCAGCCTACGGCGTCAGGGTGGTGATACAGCGATCCGGGCAACAGGTTAATCGCCAGCTGATGTTTCCCGAGCGGCAGCTGGCCGGCGAGAGCGAATGCATATGCTTTGCTTTCAAGATCAAAACGGTAGCGATCCTCCGCCGCAATGGCGGCAAACATTTCCACGGGAGAGCCGCCGGTTGGGCTGCGGATCAGAGCCTCAAAGGAAGAAACTCGCTTTTTAGCCGGCTCGACAATAGCCTGCAGAGCAAACTGGCAAGGTTGACCGGGCAGGTGCTGCGGCGCGGCCGTACCTGACGCGGGCATCATCATCCAGCGAGAGGGCTGCAGCGGCTCGGGCAGGCAATAGCGGCCGCCGTCGGCAATGAAGGCGCTAAGCAGCCGGAACATCCGGTCGTTGACCGGTTCGGTGACCCCAAACGTGCTAAAGCGCAGAATTTCCTCCAGCGCGCCATCGGTTTCAAACAGCCGGAGATCCAGTATGCGCATTCCGGTGCCGTGAAAACGTCGGTAGGCTGAGTAATCGCGCATCAGCTCCACTACGTCGCGATGACGCGGGTCGCTTTGGATTTCGCTGAACAGCGACTCAAGTGCCTCCTCAGTCCCTTCCAGGACCTGGAAAAACTGCAGGCCGTTAAACAGCAGAATGCCGGTGATGCCAAGGGGCAAATTTTTACTGCTGGCGCGATGGACTAAAGCGTCGAGATCGACGGGCGGGCGGTCAGGATGAACCTGGCTGCGGTAAATCAGGGTGGTTAGCATAGTTGTTACGATCGCTCCCGCGGCGTAAGAACATCCGCGCTCAGCATGCAAGATGAGTATGGCCTGACCCTAAAGGAGGGCGAGGCTGATATGTACAAACATTCAACCAACCGTGATGTCCGCTACGCGGAACGCGAGCTTCACTTTGTGATTCCCTCCACTGTACAGGGAATTACACATTTGGCTATCTTTTTCTCATCCTCAATGCAAAAAGACGCTAACAGGCCTCTCATTCCCTCCTCAGACACTGGCGCTGCGTCTTATTTTACCTGTTAATATTCGCTACCAGGAATTATCCTACCATTCTATTTCCCACTCTCAAAAATGAGGCGCTGGTCTTGCCTGAATATAATCGAGTGAATATTATCACTCTAAATTAAATTCTTTTGTCAGGTTTGATATGAGCGACTTCTTTATTATTTTGTGTCTGATTTTATGTCCCATCATTTCTTTATGGAGTGGCTTTTCCTATATTCAGGAAAGGCGCAAGAGACGGTATGTTTTCCGTTCCAGAAGATGATTGTTTGACAGAATAAAATGACGAGTTGTATCAGCGTTTGGCGAGCAGTTGCACAAGGTTGTTAAACTGCTGACGGCTATTCAAATTAAATTTACTCATAATATTCTTTTTATGTGAATGAATCGTTTTGGGACTAATATTTAGCGCAGCGGCGACTTCATGCGGGCTCAGGCCAATACTGAACGCGTAAATGACTTTGGTTTGCGCGTCGCTGACCGACCTGCAGGCGCAATTAATGCAACGCCGCAGACGATTGAACGGCGGGTCTTGCCGCGGTAGCAGCGGACGCTCAATGGCGTTAGCTATCTCATCTTTCAGCCGCTGAACGCGAGCGTGAGGCGGCATAAATACCGCATGCTGCAGACAATTCGGTAAACCCTCATCTACGGTAGCGTGTTCATTGTCCGGGAAAATAAAAAGCGTATATTGTTCCGGGGCATGCTGAAAAAGATCCTGGCACAAGTACCACTCCCCCGCGACCATTTCCGTGAATATCACATCAGCTTGCGCCATCGATCCTGCATCCCATTGTTGAGAAAACTGATAGTGTGGCCGCCCGGCGGCCTTCATCGCTTCATCAACCAGTTCAGCAATAGCGACTCGCAAATAGTGATTTTTTATATTGAACAAAAAATTAGTCATATAACTTCCCTGTGGGCATTAAAAAACATATCTGGATAAATTAAAGAATATAATGATGATGCAGGTACTATTTTTAGCCGTGGTAATCTAAGGGATGTTTTCCATTAATGCAATATCTGGTGGGGAAAGTGAGATAACGGTATATTGATATGCGAAAGTTCCTAATAAACAAAGCCTTAAGCATATATTTGTCACTATTTAAAGCCGTTTCCTGTTTTTTTATTTTTGCGATGCATAAAAAGCTTAGTGATAGCCGCGCTCTGTTGTTAAAATTAGCGGAGGACAAGAATACAGGATGTATGCCGTACTTATGAAGCAGATGCTCTATTTGAAAATGCTGGCGTGGCTGGAGGATAATATCTATTGTAACCCGGCGATCGATGACCTGGCGCTGTATATGGGCTATTCACGTCGGTTTGTGTACGACGTGTTTTACCAGTATGGCCAGTTACCCATCGGGCAGTATATTCGTCTGCGGCGGTTGACCATCGCAGCGGTCAGTCTGCGCTTAACACGGCAACCGATCGCCGCTATTGCCTGGCAGTTAAGCTATGACTCGCCGCAGACCTTTTCCCGGGAGTTTAAGAAGCGCTTTTCGCTCTCGCCACGTGAATACCGTTGCGCGGCGCACTGGGACACGGCAAAGCTGTTGAAAAAGTTTCACCCGGACGGAGAGAGCCTACCTCTGGCTCGTTTTTTTTCTCTGCCGGAACAGGTCTATTATGGCTATCCGATGAAGTATGAACTGCGCCTGTCGGATTTGGTGTTGCAAAGCACCGCTAAGACGAGCATCAGACAAAAGGTTGACCGTTTTTTCACCGCTGGCGGAGGCTCGCTTTCCGTACTTTCCGACTACGCCGCGGCGAGCAAAAATGAGCTTAACGTCGAGGTTAACGCTTTTGTCGGCTGTCATGAGGCGGGAAAGCTGCCCCCCGCGCTGGCCATGAACAGCTCGCTGACCACCCGGTCAGGGCTTTATGTCGGGGTTGAATTCTACGGCAATTGGTCACGTTATGCTCGTTTATCCAGCGATCTGTATATGGAGCTGCTGCCATCCCTGGGGGTAAGTCGTCGGGACGGCTATGACATTGAATGTTTTATAACCCGCCATGCGGAAGGCGAAGAGGCAGGGGACAGGCGCTATCGCGTACGCTATTTTATCCCGGTGACGCTGTCGGCAGCGGGTCTGCGGTCTGACAGCGGTAGTGGGTCAGGGCCTGTGCCGGGGCGAAGTTAAGGTGGCCGGAGCCACCCAGGTTAACATCAAAGCGCAAACCACAGCAGCCAGGTGATGAGAAAGCCCGTCACCCCCATGATGGTTGTCAAGACGGTCCAGGTTTTGAGTCCATCCGGCACCGAGAGTCCGAGATAGCGCGTGACGACCCAGAACCCGGCGTCGTTGACGTGCGACAGCCCGAGCGAGCCGAAGCAGGTCGCCAGCGTCACCAGCACCAGCTGCAGCGGCTCCAGACCGACAACCGCCTGCGACAGCAGACCGGAGGTGGTGAGGATCGCCACGGTGGCCGAACCCTGCGAGGCTCTGAGCACCAGCGATAGCAGAAAAGCGGCGGGCATCAGCGGCAGATGTATTGTCTCCAGCGCCTCGGCTAAGGCATTACCGATGCCGGAAGCGACCAGTACGCCGCCAAAGGCGCCGCCGGCGCCGGCGACGAGGATCACGTCCGCCGACGAGGGGATCGCGCTGCCGGTGACTTCGCCCAGCTTTTTCAGGCTCATCCGCCGACGGATGCCCAGCGTCCAGCTGGCCAGGCCCAGGGAGATCAGCAGGGCGACCGGCGGGGTACCAATGACGGTCATCAGCTGGCGAACCGCGTTTTCCGGCAGCAGAAGCGCCTGACACAGCGTCCCGGAAACAATCAGCATGATGGGCACCACGATCAGCCCACCGATAACCAGCGCATTCGGCGGCGGCAGACGGGTCTGCTGCGCGTTAACCGAGAGATCCGGTACTTCCGCCGTTTGTTGCTGCTCCAGCACGTTAATCGACAGATGATAATGGCGCCGATTGATAAACCGGGCGACAAAATAGCCCACGATACCGACGACCACCGACACCCCAATCCCCGCCAGCATCAGCCAACCGACATCGCTATGCAGAATGCCTGCCGCAGCCGCTGCGCCAGGATGGGTGGGCAGCGCCACGTGGACGGTTAACATCACGCCGGCCATCGGCAGGCCAAACTTCAGCGGCGACACGTGGGCGACTTTGCTGAAGCCGTAGATTAACGGAATGATGATGATAAAGCCGACTTCAAAAAAGACCGGGGTGCCGAGAATAAAAGCCACGATGGTTAAGGCGGCAATGGTTCGTTTTGCACCCAGTACGCCGGTCAACGTTTTCGCCAGCGATTCGGCGCCGCCGGACATTTCAATCAGTACCCCCAGCATTGAGCCCAGAATAATAATGCTGGCGATGTGGCCAAGCAGGCCGCCCATGCCTTTTTCAATGGTGGTTATAATTTTATCTGCCGGAATGCCGGTGGCGAATGCCACCAGCAGACTGACGATCAGGAGCGCCACAAAAGGATGTGCTTTCGCTTTGATCACTAACAGGAGCAACAGCACTACGCTGGCTAACGCAATAAGTAACAGCGCCGATGTCGACATAGGTTTGCCTCGGGTATTAACAGGTGTACAGAGAGTTATTTTTTTAGAAAACGGCGTTTATTTTTTCCGGTAGGGCGAGAACCACCCCAGCCCGGAAAGCGTGTCTGTCCGGGGGATATATTCGCAGCCGATCCAGCCGTCATAACCGGTTTTATCCAGTAGCGCATAGAGCCACGGATAGTTTATTTCGCCCTCATCCGGTTCATGACGGTCGGGCAGGGAGGCAATCTGAATATGGCGATACTGGCCGGCATATTCGGTAATAAGATGGCTTAAATTGCCGTCCACCTTCTGCGCGTGAAACAGATCTAACTGCACCGCCAGGTTCGGCCTGTCGACCCGTTTCACCATCGCCAGCGTCTGATATTGACTGTGGTAGAGATAGCCCGGTTTGGTCTGCGGATTCAGTGCTTCGATGAGTATCCGCTTGTCGTGGCGGGCAAAGCACTCCGCGGCGTAGCGCAGATTACCGATAAGCACGGCCTCGCAGGCTGCGCGATCCGCTCCCGGCGGCACCACGCCGGCCATGATATGCACCTGCGGGCAACCGAGCTGGCAGGCATACTCCAGCGCCAGCTCAATATCGCGTCGGGCCTCCGCGCTTCTCCCGGGGATGGCGGCGAGCCCCCATTCTCCGGCGTTGACGTCGCCGGGTGGGGTATTGAACAGCACCAGCTGCAGCTGGTTCTCCTGCAGGCGCTGTCTGATTTCCCCGGCGGCATACTCATAGGGAAACAGAAACTCAACGGCTTCAAATCCCGCCCGGGCAGCGGCGGCAAAGCGTTCCAGGAACGGCAGTTCGGTAAACAGCATGGATAAATTTGCAGCGAATTTTGGCATGGTTTTATCTCAGTTCTTTTACTTCGTCAGCGGTCAGGTAGCGGATCTCGCGGTTGCCGAGGGTAAATATCAGCCGTGCGGTCTCTTCCAGTTCCTCGGTATTGTTGGTGGCTTCGCGCAGCGATGAGCCAGTAACCACCGGTCCGTGGTTGGCCAGTAAAAAGGCGTTATAGCGGGGCGCCAGCCCGGCCAGCGCCTGGGCAATACGGTCATCGCCCGGCCGGTAGTAGGGAACCACCGGGACGTCGCCGACGCGCATCACCACATAGGGGGTAAAGGGGCGGATACAGTTGTGCGGATCGAGCCCCTGCAGGCAGGAGAGCGCGGTCAGATAGTGGCTGTGCAAGTGGACGATCGCCTTGCAGGCCGGGTTGTGCAAATAGACCGCCCGGTGAAAAGTGACCTCTTTCGACGGTTTGTCGCCGGAGATCCATTCCCCTTGCAGCGTCACCACCGACAACCGCTGAGCCTGCAGTTCGCCGAGGCAGGCGCCGGTCGGCGTCGCCAGCAGGTTGCCGTCCGGCAGCAGCAGCGACAGATTGCCAGCGGAGCCGGTGGCATAGCCGCGGCTAAATAACGAGGCGCCAATCTGCACCATTTCCTCTCGCAGTTGTTGCTCAGTCATGACGAAACTCCTGCTGGGCACGGGCAAAGAACTGGATATCGCCGAAGTTACCTGACTTCAGCGCCAGGGAGAGCGGCTGGCGGGTGTCACGCACCCAGGGCACGCCAGGGGAGATGGTCGGCCCAATATGGAACGCCTCAACCCCCAGGGTCTGCGCCACAATGCTCGACGTTTCCCCTCCGGCCACAATAAAGCGGGTAAATCCTTTCGCCTTCAGGGCGGCGGCAAGAGCGGCAAACAGCTGTTCCACCCGTTCGCTGCTGGCCTTGTCGCCATACTGCGCCTGGATCCGCTGCAGCGTTTGCGGCTCGGTGGTGGCATAGATCATCGGCGCCAGCGGCGCATCGCGCTGCGCGTCCACCCAGTCAGTCAGCGTCCTGACGTAGCTCTCCAGATCGGTAAAGCAGGCGCTTAAGTCGACGGCGCGGGCGGGGGCCTGTTGACGATAGGCCGCCACCTGGCTGTTGGTCATCACCGAGCAGGAGCCCGAGAGCACCACCGCCGGGCCGACTAGCGGCATGCCGGCCTGAGCGCTTTCACCCCGGGCGCCATGGCGCTGCGCCCAGTCGCGGGCGAGGCCGATGGCGAGGCCGGAACCGCCGGAGACCAGCTTCATCTCCCGCAGCGCCACGCCCTGGGTGAGCAGATCCTGTTCACTGAGGGCGTCGAGCACCACATAGCGCACCGCCGGATCGTTGACTGCCGCCAGCGCGGCGGCGACCGCCTCCGGCCCCCGGGCGACAATCGGCCAGGCAATCAGCGCGGCTTTTCCGCGCCCCTGGCGCTCAATTAAGCGGCCCAGGTGCGCATCCTCCATCGGCGTCACCGGATGGTGGCGCATCCCGGACTCATTCAGCAGTTGCTCGCCGACGAACAGATATCCCTGATAGACCGTGCGGCCGTTAACCGGCAGCGCCGGGGAAATCACCGTCCGCGTCTCACCCAGCTCGGCCAGCAGGGCATCCAGCACCGGGCCAATGTTGCCCTGCGCGGTGCTGTCGAAAGTGGAACAGTACTTGAAATAAAACTGCTGACAGCCCTGGGCCTGGAGCCAGCTCAGGGCCGCCAGCGACTGGCTGACGGCCATTTCCGCCGGGCAGGAGCGGGTTTTCAGGCTGATGACCACCGCCTCGCTGGTCAGCGGAAGATCGCGGGTCGGCACGCCATTCAGTTGCACCGTCGGCATGCCGTTGCGCACGAGGAAGCTGGCAATATCCGTGGCGCCGGTGAAGTCATCGGCAATGACACCAAGCTGCATGTTGTCTCTCCTCACTGTTTATGGCCCGGCAGGGTGATGCCGTTGAAAATCTTGATCACCGCGCTGTCATCTTCCCGACCGAATCCGGCATTACTGGCGGAGGTGAACATATTCAGCGCGGTGGTAGCGAGCGGCAGCGGGAAGGTCAGCGCCCGGGCAGTGTCATTCACCAGCCCGAGATCTTTGACAAAAATATCGACAGCGGATTTTGGCGAGTAATCGCCATCCAGGACGTGCTGCATGCGATTCTCAAACATCCAGGAATTACCCGCCGCGTGGGTGACCACGTCATACATCGTCTCCAGTGGGATCCCGGCGCGGGCGGCAAGCGCCATCGCTTCGGCGGCAACGGCGATGTGCACCCCGGCCAGCAGCTGATGGATAATTTTTACCGTCGAGCCAAGACCAATGTCGCTCCCGATGCGGTAGGCTTTGCCGGCCACGGCGTCCAGCACCGGCGCGAGGCGGGCAAAGGCGGCATCGCTCCCGGAGGCCATCACCGTCATGTCGCCGGCGGCCGCTTTCACGGCGCCGCCCGATACCGGCGCGTCGAGCATCAATAGCTGGTACTCCGCCAGCGCCTCGGCAATGGCCTGAGCATCGGCGGAGGCGATGGTGGACGACACCATCACGACAGTGCCCGGCTTCAGATGGGCGGCGAGGCCGCTCTCGCCGAACAGGATCCCCCGCACCTGGGCGGCATTGACCACCAGCAGCACAACTGCATCCAGTTCCGCGGCGAACGGCACCGCGCTGGGGCCCGCGCCTTTGGCGCCCGCCGCCAGCAGTGCGCGACAGTTGTCGGGATTGATGTCAACGCCCCAGGTGTTCAGGCCCGCCTGCAGGCAGGCGCGGGCGGCGCCCATGCCCATTGAACCCAGTCCAATCACGCAGACGTTAGTGTGTGCAGCCATGCTGGTCTCCTTGTGAACATTAGTTAATTAATGTGATTTAATGATAGAATAAAGCGTTATCATGTGAATTTATGTGAGAGTTATCACGAATAACCCACATGAATATAAAAAATTCACAGGCGGAAAGAGGCTGCACAACGGCGATTCTTGCCCTAAAATAGCCTAAAAACAGCGGCAAAGCGCGATAACAACACCGGGTGTCGCCAGGGCCGTAGCCTGGGTGGTGACGCCTGGTGTGAAAAAATGGTAAGGGGAGAGCGGTGATTCCAATAGAACGACATCAGCGTATTTTAGCCCTGGTGGAGCAGCGTGGGGCGGTAAGCATTAACGAGCTGACGGAGATCCTCGGCGTGTCCCATATGACCATCCGTCGGGACGTTAGTAAACTGGAGGAGCAGGGGCTGCTGGTCAGCGTCTCGGGCGGCGTGCGCGCCGTCAGCCGGCTGGCCGCGGAACCCAGTCATCTGGTGAAAAGCACGCTGCAGAGTGAGGAGAAACAGGCGATCGGCGCGCTGGCGGCGAGTCATATCGCCAAAAACAGTTGCATTTATCTGGATGCCGGGACTACCACCCTGGCGCTGGCGCGGGCGATCCTCGACCGGAACGATCTCCAGGTGGTCACCAATGATTTTGAGATAACCCAGCTGCTGATCGATGCCAGCCAGTGCGGCGTGATCCACACCGGCGGCACTCTGTGCCGGGAGAACCGCTCCTGCGTGGGCGAATCGGCGGCGCGTACGTTACGCCACCTGGCTATCGATACGGCCTTTATCTCCGCCAGCGGCTGGGACAGTCGCGGGATTTTCACCCCTGATGAGAACAAGGTTACCGTCAAGGAGACCGTCAGCCAGGTCAGCGCGAGAAGCATCCTGCTGTGCGACAGTTCGAAATACAATCAGGTGGCCACGTTCATGGCGTTACCTTTGACCCGGTTCACCACCATCATTACCGACCGGCATCTTTCCGATGCCGCCGCCAGTCATATCGCCCGGCACGCCTGCGAGGTGCTACGGGCCGGATAACGCGCGCGGCCACCGCCGGGTTAGCGTTGCCAGTGCTCGATCAGCGCCGCGCCGATCCCGGCGATTTGCTGATTTCGCTCGGCCATACTCGCCGGCGTATCCCGCAGATAAATCACCACAATGCGCTCTGCTTTGTTATTCGGGCCAAGCAGGGCGACAATCCCGCGCGCACCCCGTTCGCCAGCTCCGGTCTTATCGGCGATAAACCAGCCCGCCGGCAGCACGGAGCGGATCAACGGTCCGGCGACCCGATCGTCCACCATCCACTGCAGCAGCTGCCGTTGCGAACGGGCGCTCAGACGCTGGCTGGTCAGCAGCTTGCGCAGGGTCGCGGCCATGCTGGCCGGGGTAGTGGTGTCGCGGGCGTCGCCGGGAAGCGCCTCATTCAGTTCCGTTTCCCAGCGGTCAAGGCGGGTGACGTTGTCGCCGATCTGGCGCAAAAAGGCAGTCAATCCTGCGGGGCCGCCGACGGTGGCCAGCAGCAGATTGGCGGCGCTGTTATCGCTCATGGTAATGGCGGCGGCGCAGAGTTCGCCGACCGTCATGCCGTCGGCAAGATGTTTTTCGCTGACCGGCGAGTAGTCCACCAGATCCTGCTGGCGATAGTGGATCTTTCGCTCCAGCTGTTCGTCACCGGCATCCACCCGCGCCAGCACTGCGCCGCAGAGCACTACTTTAAAGGTGCTCATCATGGGAAAGCGTTCATCGGCGCGCCAGGCGGTCAGCGTGCGGCCGCTGGCCAGATCCATTTCTATCATGCCTACGCGGCCCGACAGCTGGCTTTCGCTTTGTTTAATTTGCTCAAGCGGCTGCGGGCTGGCGTGTACCGCCAGCGGCAGGGTGGCTAACAGGGAGATAATACACAGGCGAATATAACGCATAACCACAATACATCCTTGAGTGAGGGCCGATAAAGGCGAGTAAAGAAGCGACAAATAAGAATAACCCGGCGTTTTGCTGATTCACAATTCCTCTTTTTTCCTTCATCATTTGTCATCTTTTATTTCGAATAATCAATATCTAGCCCTGCCTAAGCACGCTATTTTTTGACTCAAGGCCGTGATGAACTATAAGAAAGTACTAAATACCGCACTCTGTCGGGCGTCGCTGTTTGCCGATCATCACGCCCGCCGGTCCCTGCGGTTCGCCAACGCTATATGCCATCCCGGGAGGAACTGGTGCACCCGATAATTAAGGTCATGCTGGTGGGCGGTAAGGCGGACGGGCTGTTGGTCAGCGTCGCCGATGACGCGACCGAGGTCTCGGTGACGCCTGCGCAGTACGGTGCGCTATCCGGGCAACCGTTGAGCTACCGAATTGTTAGCCAAACCATTGACGATGAACGCTATTTTTTTTGGCGTTTTCAGCGACGCCCATCAGGATAGCGATAAGCTGACGCGGGTCGCCCTGACCCGTGGAATGAAAAAAAAGTTCTGTTAAACCCTGCCCGAAAGGGGGCGTAAGAGGGTATGCCGGGCGCCGCTGTGCTACTGTGGCAGCCTTCTATTTCCAGGGCCGGACGCATAATGATTCAGTACATTCGTATTCAAAATTTTCGCTCAGTGAAGGATATCGCGCTGGAGCTCGGGCCGCTGAACATTGTCTTCGGCCCTAACGGCTGCGGTAAATCCAATATTTATAACGCCATCCACCTGCTGACCGCTGCCGCTGAGGGCAGGCTTTCGGGGTTTATCAGCGAAGAGGGCGGTCTGGAGAATATGATGTGGTCCGGGGAGCGTTCGCCCCTCGATCGTCACCCCCGCCGGCTGCAAATCGCCTGCCGGACCGACAGCTTCGATTATGAGCTGCAGATAGGCTTCCCTGAAAAATTGCCCTATCCGACGCAATTCATGCTCGATCCTATCGTTAAAGAAGAGAATATCTGGCTGGCCGGCTACTCCCGCCGGCCTTCCTCCCGCGTACTGCAGCGCAAGAATCAGGCGGCGTTTCTCGTCGATGTCACCGGGGAGAAAAGTACTTTCACCGAGAGTATTTATGAAAATGAGTCGGTGTTCGGTCAGCTTGGCGAGCCGCACCGTTTCCCCGAAGTATCGCGAGTGCGGGAGACCTTGCGCCGTTGGCGGTTTTATCATGAATTCGCGATTGGCCGTCATTCGCCGCTGCGTCAGCCGGCCGTGGGTTACCGTTCGCCAGTCCTCGACAGCGATGGCCAGAATCTCGCCGCCGCCTTTCAGACCATTGTCGAGATCGGCGCGGAGGAGATTTTGCATGAAATCCTTGCCGACGCCTTTCCCGGCTGCCAGTTTTATTGTGAAAACGAGCACTCGCGTTTCGCTCTGAAAATGCGTCGCGAAGGGATCCGCCGCCCGCTGCTGGCGGCGGAGATGTCCGACGGTACGCTGCGCTTTTTGTGCCTCGCCGTCGCGCTGCTCAGTCCACGCCCGCCGGCGTTTCTGGCGATCAATGAACCGGAGAACAGCCTGCATCGCGACATGTTGCCCGCGCTGGCCCGGCTGATTATCGAGGCCTCGCGCTACAGCCAGATCTGGCTGACCAGCCACTCGGCGGAGCTGGCGGAGCTTATCGCCGCCGGGGCGCCTTGTCAGCGCTATGCGCTGGAGAATCGCGGCGGGGAGACGCGGATTGTCGAGTGAAGCCCGTCATCCCTGACGGGGGCGCTGGAGTCAGGCGGGGCTCTGCGTCTCTGCGGTCGGCAGCAGACGGTTGCCGCCGCGTAGGGTGACGAACGAGAGCAGGGTGAAGCTCAGGGTTATGCAGCCGAGGATCAGATAGGCCTGATGGAAGCCGACGGTGTCGTACATCCGGCCCACCCAGGCGGAAAGCACCACCCCGGACAACTGTTTTGACAGATTAAAACCGATCAGGAACAGGGTGGCCGAGAGGCGCGGGTTAAAGGCGGAAGAGATATATTTAAAAGTTCCCACCAGCAGGAAGGGGATCTCAAACATATGCAGCATCTTGAGGATCACCACCTCGACTGCCGATGAGGCGAAGGACGACCCGAGAATACGCACCGACATGATCATCCCCGCGGTCAGCAGGGCGTTTTTGGCGCCGATGCGGTTAACGATGGCCGGCGCGCAGAACATGATCAGCGCGTTGAGCAACTCGCCGCCGGTGGTGACGAAGCCAAACACTTCGGTACCGCGCTGCGGACTGGCGAAAAAGCTTTTGAAAAAGTTGGCGAACTGCTGGTCAAACACGTCGTAGACGCTGGCGACACCCACCACATAGACGATAAAGCCCCAGAAGCGCGGCATACGCAGCAGCTCTGCCGCCGTACGCAGCGAAAAGGCCTGGCGATTGGCGCCCAGCGCCTCGATAACCTGGGCGCTGTTGCTGCTTTCCGGCCGCGACAGCCAGAGCAGCAGACCGAGCACCAGCGCAAAGCCGGAGGCGATCCAGAAGGTGATATTGGGATCGATGCTGAACAGCACGCCGGTTATCGAGGCGCATAGCGCCCAGCCGACGCAGCCTGCGACCCGCACTTTGCCATATTCAAAGCGGTTGGCCCGGCTGACGCGTTCGATATAAGCTTCCACCGCCCCGGAGCCGCTGGAGAAAACAATCCCCAGGTAGATCCCGCCTACCAGCGAACCAGCGATAATATTCATCTGCAGCAGCGGAGAGAAAACGAAAATAAAGAATGGCGCGAACAGAATTAACAATACCGTAATGGTCCACAGCAGATGTTTGCGCAGGCCGAGCTTATCCGACATCAGGCCGAACACCGGCTGAAAAATAATGGCGAATAACGAGATAGACGAGAAAACGATCCCGGTTTCCGTTTTAGTTAAATGGTTAACGTCCGCCAGCCACACCGGAAAAACGGGAAGTAGGCCGACATAATGAAATAGTAAAAGAAAAAGAACAGCAGGAAATAGACGAAATTATGCCGTTCTCGTGGCGCCAGTTCTGAGAATTTCATCACCATGATCCCTTGTTATTCTGTTTGTGGGGTGGGGGCTGTCGCCCCCACGGATTAAAAGCAACGCAATGAGACCTCGTACTGCCAGCGCGTTTGGCTCAGGAGCCACTGCGGCAGCACGCTGGGGGTCCAGGAGTCATCGCCTCCCACCCCCATATGCAGGCCGTCGAGGGTGATCCACACGCCGTCTTCGGCCTGCATCTTGTGCCAGTGGTCGGTCTCCATCAGCTGACGGGTGCTCCATGGCTGAACGGAGAAGTGGAAATGACCGCTGATGTGCCAGCGCCCCCAGTCCAGCGCCTGGGTATCACAGCGCAGGCCGTTTTCCGTCGGGAAGATGTAGGGGGTGGTCATCGCCGCCAGCGGCTGCTCCCAGCGGGCGAAGCAGGCGCTGCTCCGCCGGTCGGGGTAGTTCTCATGCGGCCCCAGACCCAGCCAGCTCACCGGCGCCTGCTGATCCGCCACCTGGAAGTGCAGCCCGACCCGCGGCAGCGGCGGCAGGGTTTCCGCCTGTTCGCCGTCCACTGCCAACCGCAGGGTTCCGTCAGCAGTGAAGTGCATGCGCCAGTGGCTGACAATCACTACCTCTTCGCCGCGCAGGTAGTGCCAGCGGCAGTCGACGAGGGTTTCATTTGCCAGGCGCTGCGCATCGCACTGGACGCAGTGCGCCTCAAGATCGTACAGGCCGGCGCTTTTCCAGCGCTCCACCCAGGCGTTGGGGTCGATACGCTCTACTTCGCTGACCCCGATGTCGTTGTCGAGCGGCGCGCGAATAAACTGGTCACGCAGGGGGGTCAACAGCTGCTCCTGACCGCCAACCGACCAGCGGCTCAGCAGACCCGTCCGGCGATCGATGGTCCAGCATTGCGAACCGGCGCGGATCTGCCAGACCTCATCGCTGACGATAAGATCCGGAGCGCCGGCAGACACGGTGGGCGCCGGCAGCGCCAGCGGGGCGGGCAGGGGAAACTGTTGCCAGGCGACGCGGTGCTCCGCTTCTGACCAGGCGGTCGCCTGGGGCTGGGTCACCTCCAGCGTCAGCCACACCGCGCGGGCGCCTTCAGGCAGGATCAGGCTATCGAGCAGCGTTATCTCGTCGCTGCCCTCAGGGGGCAGCGCCAGGGTCAGGTCGCCGTGATACAGGGGTTCACCGGCCGCCTGCACCTGCCAGCGCAGCACTTCGTTATCGGTTGGGCGGAACAGGTATTCGCTGATGATGCGCACCCGCAGCGGCGAGGTCGACAGCAGCGTGAACTGAAAATACTGCTGGGCGTGCTTCGCCTCCACCAGCGACGGATGCGGCGTGCGATCGGGAAACACCAGACCGTTCATACAGAACTGGCGATCGTTAGGCTTATCACCAAAGTCGCCGCCATAGGCCCAGCCGACGCTGCCGTCGGCAAAGGTTTTGCGGATCGCCTGGTCGGCCCAGTCCCAGATAAACCCGCCCTGCAGCCGGGGATACTCGCGAAAGGCCTGCCAGTAATCGGCGAAGTTGCCGAGGCTGTTGCCCATCGCGTGGGCGTACTCGCAAAGGATCAGCGGCCTCTGCTCACCGGGCAGGCTGATCCATTTTTTGATCCCCCATTTGGGTACCGCCGGGATCGGCTGGTCGCGTTCGACGCGGGCGTACATCGGACAGATAATATCGGTGGCGGTGGTATCCGCGCCGCCGCCCTCGTACTGCACCGGACGGCTCGGATCGTTGCGTTCAGCCAGTGGTACAGCGCTTCGTGGTTGCCGCCGCCGCCGGACTCGTTGCCCAGCGACCAGATGATAATGCACGGATGGTTGCGGTTGCTCTGTACCATCCGGGTGACGCGGGCGCTGAAGGCTGGTAGCCACGCCGGATCGTCGGACAGCCGATTCATCGGCACCATCCCGTGGGTTTCAATATTGGCTTCATCGACCACGTACAGACCGTAGCGGTTGCAGAGTTCATACCAGCGCGGCGCGTTGGGATAGTGCGAGCAGCGCACGGCGTTAAAGTTGTTCTGCTTCATCAACAGAATGTCCTGCACCATATCCGCCTCGGTGACCACCTGCCCGCGCAAATGATGATGCTCATGGCGGTTAACGCCGCGGATCAGCAGCGGTTTACCGTTGAGACGCAGCAGGCCATCGGCAATCTCGATGCGGCGAAAACCGATGTCCCACGCTTCGGCCTCCAGCAGTTCGTCGCCGCGCCACAGGGTGACCACGGCGCGATAACAGTTCGGGGTTTCCGCGCTCCAGTGCGCCGGCGTCGCCACCGCCAGGGAGAAATCGACCCGTTCCGCGTAGTGGCCGCGCTCATCCACCGTCGGGGTACCTAACGGCTGCCGCCCGGCGGCGATCTGCTCCTCGCCGCGCCACAGGCTAACCCCGACGCTAAGCCCGGCAAGCGCCGCCTCAGTCGCTTCGACGGTCGCCTGGACCTGCAGAGTGCCGTCGCGATAGAGGGCGTCAAGGGCTGGCGTCAACTGCACGTCGCATAGCCGTTGCTGCGGCTTATTCAGCAGCCATACCGAGCGGAAAATACCGCTCATCCGCCACATATCCTGGTCTTCCAGCCAGCTGCCGGCGCTCCAGCGCATGACCATCACGCACAGGCGGTTGTCGCCCGGACGCAGAAAGGGGCTGAGATCGAACGCCGCCGGCAGGCGACTGTCCTGCGAATAGCCGACCCACACGCCATTGCACCACAGATGAAACGCCGAGTTGACGCCATCGAAAATAATCTGCGTTTGCCCGTTCTCGCGCCATGTGTCCTCAACCGTAAAGTGCAGGGAGTAGCAGCCGGTCGGGTTATCCTCCGGCACCCGCGGTGGGGTGGTGTCGATGGGATAGCGGACGTTGGTGTAGATCGGCGCGTCATAGCCCTCCATCTGCCAGTTGGAAGGCACAGGCGTGCCGCGGCAGTCCGGTAGATCCTGCGTCAACCACTGCGCATCGACGGCAAACGGGCTGCGGGCGTAAGAGAACTGCCACTCGCCGTCCAGTTGACGGCGGCGGGATGAAGGTAGGTTATCGCGGGCGGCAAGCTCATCGCGCCAGCTGGCGAAAACGGGATGCGCTGGCAGGCGGTTAAGGTGGGTAATGGTCTGGTTCTGCCAGTCTTCACGGGCGAGGACGGCGTGAAAGTCAGGAGTGTGGCTGCGGCCGGTATCGCTAATTTGCATATTAAACCCCGGTAAGTCAGAAATTGTCGTTCGCTAAACAGGATGGTTAACGTTATCGGGTAATTTGTTTTGTCCAGCAATCTCGGGGGAATCGAAATTAACAGACGATCACGAAAGCGGGGGAGAAGCGCTGTTTTTTGTCGCGCGTTAAACATAAAATGTTAGCGCACGACATTGTTATTGCTGAGGAGAAAAGATGCCGCGTCGTACCGCAACCCTGGAGGATGTCGCCCGCGCCGCGGGCGTGTCCCAGCAGACGGTCTCCCGGGTGCTGAACCGTCCTGAGGTGGTGTCAGCCCGCACCCGCGAGCAGGTGATCCGCGCGATGCAGGCGCTGCACTATGTGCCTAACCGCTCGGCGCAGCTGCTTGCCGGCAAAGCGGCGCCCTCCATCGGGCTGATTACCGCCTCGCTGACGCTGCACGCCCCCTCGCAGATCGCCGCCGCGATAAAGAGCCATGCCAGCCTGCATCAGCTGGAAGTGGCGATAGCGATGCCGGCGCAGGCCGATTTTGTCGCGCTGCAGGCCCGGCTGGACGAGCTGCGCGCCCAGCATATTCGCGGGGTGATCGTCAGTCTGCCGCTGGAGAGCGCCACTGCCGAGCGGCTGGTGCAAGACAATCCGGATATGGCCTGCCTGTTTCTCGATGTCTCCCCGGAGGCCGATGTCTGCTGCGTGCGCTTCGACCACCGCGATGGCTGCGGGGCCTGCGTGCGCCACCTGTGGGAGCTGGGGCATCGCGAATTTGGTCTGCTGGCGGGACCGGAAAGTTCGGTTTCCGCCCGTCTGCGTCTCGCCAGCTGGCGCGAGGCGTTGCACTGTCTGAATATTGCCCGCTCTACTACGGTGTTTGGCGACTGGAGCGCCGCCAGCGGTTGGCAGAAAACTTTCGAGCTCCTCCACCTGCAGCCGCGGATCAGCGCCATAGTGGTGGCAAACGATCAGATGGCGCTCGGCGTGCTCAGCGCGCTGGCCCAGCTCAATCGCAGCGGCAGCCAGGCGGTATCGGTGACCGGCTACGATGACACCGCCGACAGCCTTTACTTCCAGCCGCCGCTCACCACGGTGGCGCAGGACTTCGATCTGTTGGGCAAAAGGGCGGTGGAGCGGCTGATTGCCCTGATGGCGGCCCCGCAGCTGCGGATCCGCGAGCTGCTGCCGACCCGGCTCATCGTGCGCCAGTCGGCCTGGCCTGTCGCCGCCGCGGAGGACCGGCAGCAGACCCTGGCGCAGCTGAAAGCGCTGGTGGAGAAGCTTTAGCTGCTGGTCGTTGAGGCTTTATTGAAGTTGAGCATGCTAACTTCGGCAGCAAACGTAGAGAGGTAAAGCTTATCTGTCTGCGAAAAATGCAAAACACAATCTATCCATGCAAGCATTGATTTACCGCCAGTCATATGGCGGTTTTTTTTGCCCCTTCCACCCTGTACCGACTGCTTCAGTCCGGCTTTCCATCTGGCATATCCTGCCGCGGCATGCTAGATCTTGCTTCCGGGAGACGACGGGAGACAAGGTCATGATGGTGATTGAGGGTAAAGAGGCGATCGTGCGGGTGGACTGGCAGCGAGTGCGAACGATCATCGCCGAGGCCGGGCTGAATGAGCGTGATGTTCAGCAACTGGAGCAGGCGTTCCGCCAGAGCACCTTCTGCTGGTTTGGCTATGAGAACGGTCAGCTGATTGCCGTGGCGCGAGCCATCAGCGACTGCACCTGGAGCAGCTATCTGGCGGATGTGGCGATCGTCCCCGCTCGTCAGGGACAGGGCTACGGGCAACAGCTGATGCTGGCCATCCGGGAGCAACTCCTGCCCTTTGGCAAAATATTTATCTATGCGGTGGCCGATAAAATTACGTTTTATCAGCGCTTTGGCTTTGCCATGTTGACTACCGGCATGGTCTGCGCCAGCGAGGAAGGCATGCAGAAAATGCAGGAGCAGGGCTATATCCGTCAGCCCTGAAAGGTGACGCTTAGAAACGCCTGGCTTAAACGTGTAAACCAGGCGCAGGCTGTCAGAGGGGGCGTTCGAGCACGAAAAGATACGCTTCCCGCGACCAGAACAGGGCGGTACGGCGGCGCTCCACCGACATGGTTTTCACTTCCCATCCCTCACGGGTATAGCTGCTGAGAAACTGGCTCATTTTGTCAGGGTCGGCCTTGGCTTCGCCAAAAAACAGACTGCCCAGCAGCCCCTCTTTATAGATCACTACCCGACACTCTTTCTTCATCATCGACCCTCCTGGCGACCGGTTTACTGTGGCCGTCTATTGTCCGTGGCTGCGACGATTTTGCAATCGGAGAAGGCGTAAACTGTTTACGGTACTGCAGCGGGCTGAGCGCGAAGTGCTGGCGAAAATGGTGGCGCAGGGTGCCGGCGCTGGCAAACCCGCAGCGCTCAGCGATCTGATCGATGCCCATCGTGCTCTCCGTCAGGTGCTGGCGGGCGCGCAGCAGTCGTTCCTCCAGCAGCCAGCGGGCGGGCGTTTTACCGGTGGCCTCCTCAAAGCGGCGCAAAAAGGTGCGCGTCCCCATGCCGGCGCGCTGGGCGAGGGAAGCGACGGTATGGCTGGCGGCAAGATGCTGGTGCAGATAGTCAAACAGCTGACCGAGGCGCAGGCTCTCCCGGCTGCGGGCTACCGGGCGCAGGACCTGCTGCGCCTGACCGCCGTCGCGATGGGGAGAGACGACCAGGCGGCGGGCGACGACGTTGGCGGCTTCGCTGCCGAAATCTTCACGCACCAGATGCAGACAAAGGTCGATCCCCGCCGCGCTGCCGGCGGAAGTCATCAGCAAAGCATCGCCCACGTAAAGGACGTCCTCCACCACCTGGATCTGCGGAAAACGGGACTGCAGCGCCGCGGTGTAGCGCCAGTGGGTTGTCGCCTGGCGGCCATTGAGCAGCCCGGCGGCGGCGAGAACGAACACCCCGGAACAGATAGAAATAATCCGACATCCGCGGGCGTGGGCGGAAGCCAGCGCGGCGCACAGCGCCTCGGGGACCGGGGCGTCGACGCCGCGCCAGCCGGGGACCACGATCGTATCCGCCTGGGCGAGAAGTTCAGGACCGCCGTCGGTCATCAGGCGGATGCCGCCGGTAGCGCACAGCGGCCCTTCATCGACGGCGGCGACGGCGAACTGGTACCAGTTGTCGCCCATTTCCGGGCGCGGCAGGCCGAAGATCTCCACGGCTACGCCAAACTCAAAGGTGCACAGGCCATCGTAGGCGAGGGCGATCACCTGATGACGTGACGGTGTCACAGAAGGGGTTGTCAGAATGTTAGCGTTTTCTGTCATGGTTGTCGGCAGATCAGGGTGATGGGCGTCAGTAAAGTAGTGTTATCACAGACAAGGAGAAGACGCCATGAGTGTAGTAACCCAATTTCCCCCTGCCACCTCCGCTGAGGCTATCCGCTGGTTCAGCCATAAGCTGCATCTTGAGACCGACTGCGCCGATGTGCACAGCGCCCAGCGTGCCGGCGAGGTCGACTTCGTCCTGCTGCACGTGGTCGGCAGCGAGGAAGCTTTCGCCAGACGTCACCTGCCAGGCGCGCAGCATCTCCCGCACAGCCAGATCACCGCCGAGCGAATGGCGGCCTGGCCGGCGGAGACCCTCTTTGTGGTCTACTGCGCCGGGCCGCACTGCAACGGTGCTGACGTTGCCGCGCTGAAGCTGGCCGAGCTGGGGCGGCCGGTGAAAATGATGCTCGGCGGACTCACCGGCTGGGAAGATGAGGGCTATGCGTTTGTTTCCGGTAAATGAAAATTTTTCATGTACCATGAAATATTCTCGTTTGCGACCCACCACTCTGCATGCCAGTATCTGGACATATAGCCATCCAGAAGTCTAAAAATTCAAATACCTAAATTCCACGTGTGTTTTTTATTAGCTTCAAAAATCACTATTTCACGAAGAATTTAGACTGCTTCTCACACATTGTAACATTATTTACAACCACCTTTCAATCATTTTTGATAAATCATTGATTTCATCTTTGCTGCAATGATACTTAATAAACTCTGCAAGTTATCCACAGAGCAACACTCAATTTTATTGATGATATTCTTATTATACCAGACATTTTTCATACACTCCCTTGTACGGATAGTTTTCCGACAACTTCATGATTACATATCTTGCGGTTTTGATTATTTTTGCTGCAAGAAATACATACTTCAAACGAAAGGTCTTTATTTGCTGTCTGTATTCTGAAGAGTCCAAGGAATCAAACTTGAACAACAAAAATAGGTTATATGAAAGCATCATCATTTGAAACACGGCTTCATTCGCCCAAAATGACTTTAGCAAGAGATGACCCACCGCCATGTCGTATTTGGCTTCTTTGATATAGTTTTCAGCATTACCACGCTTTTCATAGTATATAACTACTTTTTCAGAAAGCAAGGTAGTATTTGTTACAAAGAAAAAGTAGTCGTATTCGGAACCTTCTAAAAGTGATAATTGTGCTCTTTCTTTTTCTGGTTTCAGTACGCGAGATACGACAAATCTTCTGTCTTTTTCCCATTTAACTAATTTTGTATACAGTTCTGTAGTTTCTCTACCTTCTTCTCCTTTAACGAATACAATTGATGAATTCGTTGCTTGTGAGGTGAGTGTAGAATAACTTTTGGCTTTAATTAAATATTTGCATCCAAGAGATTCTATCGTTTCGATAATTTTTTCATCAAAGTAGCCACTATCCATTCGAAATAAAATTTCTAAATCGTCTGATTTGATGTTAGCAACAATTTCTTTGATCATTTCCGCAGCACCGTTTGCAGTGTAAGTATTGCCACTTCTTACAAATCCGGTAACATATGCTTTTAATTCGTCGCAAAATGCAAATTGGATATTGTAGCATCGGTTTCCCAGTTTCTTAGGATTATATCCTTTTGACGCACCTTCTTGATGACCTTCTACGTTAATTACACTACTATCAATATCAATCGTAATGGATGTCAATTTACTTTTAGTGAGCAGTTTTTTAAAGACTTTAAAATTAATGTCTCTAAACATTTGGGTTGTCTTGAAGTTGAAGTTTCCTAGAAACCGTGACACTGTTTCAGGTTCTTTTACGGAAATATCAAACTCGTTGACGAGGGGATCATTTTGAAGTAGCTTTAGACGTTCTAACTTATCAATGCCAATGAAGTGACCGCAGAGCATGGTCTTTATATGATTCATCTTGATTTTATTTGTTGAGTCATTATCAAATACGAGGTCATTTTCAATAAAATCAAAAATCCCATTGCTTTTTGCATTCTCAAGGAGCAGAAAAAGACCTGCATTTGATGTTAGATTCTTAGCTTTGAAATCAATTTTATTAATCATAATTAGAACCCCTTTTTACTACTTTTCTTACTATTATTTTACCATATATCGAGTCATAAAAGCTGATAATTTAACATATTTTTGAGCACTTTTCTTTCACCCAATGGGTGAAAGCTGAATTTCGAAGGAATGCATATTTATCAAGGCTTTGATTATGCTTTTTGAAGTACTGACGTAGAATCTAGGAAATAATGAACTATCACGGTGGGCAACTAACGCGCCCACCGCTAAGGAGACAGCATGCAACGTCAACAGGCCCCGTTCCGCGCAGACATCGTCGGCAGTTTTTTGCGCCCGGACAGCATTAAACAGGCGCGTCAGCAGCTGGCTGAGGGGATTATCGACGCCGCTCAGCTACGCGAGATTGAGAATAACGCGATCCGTCATCTGGTTCAGCAGCAATGCGACTGCGGCCTGCATGTGGTCACCGACGGTGAGTTTCGTCGCGCATGGTGGCATTTCGATTTCTTCGATGGCCTGCAGGGCGTTGAACGTTACGATGCCGAGCAGGGGATCCAGTTCAACGGCGTGCAGACCAAAGCGCACGGCGTTCGCGTCACCGGCAAGCTGGCATTTGGCGACCACCCGATGCTGGAGGATTTCCGCTATCTGAAAAGCATCAGCGGCGACGCGCAGCCGAAGATGACCATTCCCAGCCCGAGCGTGCTGCACTTCCGCGGCGGGCGGAAAGATATCGATGCCACGGTCTACCCGGATCTTAGCGACTACTTCGACGATTTGGCCACCACCTGGCGCGACGCCATCCGCGCGTTTTATGACGCCGGCTGCCGCTATCTGCAGCTGGACGATACCGTGTGGGCCTATCTGTGCTCCGATGCCCAGCGCCAGCAGGTACGCGAGCGCGGCGAGGATCCGGATGCGCTGGCGCGCATTTATGCCCGGGTGCTGAACCAGGCGCTGGAAGGTAAGCCGGCCGATCTGACGGTGGGCCTGCACGTCTGTCGGGGTAACTTCCGTTCAACCTGGATCTCGGAAGGCGGTTACGAGCCGGTGGCCGAGGTGCTGTTTGGCGGCGTCAATGTCGATGCTTTCTTCCTGGAGTACGACAACGACCGCTCCGGGGATTTCGCGCCGCTGCGCTTTATTCGTCCCGGCCATCAGCAGGTGGTCCTCGGGCTGATCACCACCAAAAACGGCGAGCTGGAGAATCCGCAGGGGGTAAAAGCGCGACTCGCCGAGGCCGCGCAGTACGTGCCGCTCGAGCAGATCTGCCTCAGCCCGCAGTGCGGTTTCGCCTCCACTGAAGAGGGGAATGCCCTCAGCGAAGACCAGCAATGGCAAAAGGTCCGTCTGGTGACCTCCATCGCCGCCGACGTCTGGTAATTGCTTTCTTAGCGCAGCGTTGCACCGTGATGAGGCAACGCTGCCATCCTCTTCGCCACTATCGCCCACCTGCGCCGCATCCTGCTGTTTTCACAACCTGGCACCTTTTTTGCCTTATCACCTCTGGTTAGCTGTTAATTCTTTATTTTTTGCGCTACTCAGGAGTGAATCATGCAACGTAGAACGTTATTAAAAGCTTTTGCACTCTCCGCCTCTGTTATGGCTATAGGTCTCTCCTTTCAGGCCTATGCCGCCGACACCATCAAAGTCGGGATCATGCATTCGCTCTCCGGGACGATGGCGATTTCCGAAACGCCGCTGAAAGACGTCGCGCTGATGGCCATCGACGACATCAACGCCAAAGGCGGGGTGCTGGGCAAGAAACTGGAGCCGGTGGTGGTCGACCCGGCCTCCAACTGGCCGCTGTTTGCCGAGAAGGCGCGCCAGCTGCTGGCCCAGGATAAAGTGGCGGTGGTGTTTGGCTGCTGGACGTCGGTCTCGCGTAAATCGGTCCTGCCGGTGTTTGAGGAACTGAACGGCCTGCTGTTCTACCCGGTGCAGTACGAAGGGGAAGAGATGTCCCCCAACGTCTTCTATACCGGCGCGGCGCCTAACCAGCAGGCTATCCCGGCGGTGGAATACCTGCTGAGCGAGGACGGCGGCGGCGCTAAACGTTTCTTTCTGCTGGGGACGGACTACGTCTATCCGCGCACCACCAACAAGATCCTCCGCGCCTTCCTGCATGCCAAAGGGATCCAGGACAAAGATATCGAGGAGGTCTACACCCCGTTCGGCTACAGCGATTACCAGACCATCGTCGCCAATATCAAAAAATTCGCCGCCGGTGGCAAAACGGCAGTGGTCTCCACCATCAATGGCGATTCCAACGTACCGTTCTACAAAGAGCTGGCTAACCAGGGTCTGAAAGCGACCGATGTACCGGTGGTGGCCTTCTCGGTGGGGGAAGAGGAGCTGCGCGGCATCGATACCAAACCGCTGGTCGGCAACCTCGCGGCATGGAACTACTTTGAATCCGTCGATAATCCGACCAACAAAGCCTTTGTCGCCGATTATCGCGCGTATGCCAAAGCGCACAAGCTGCCGAATGCCGATACGGTGGTAACCAACGATCCGATGGAAGCGACCTGGGTGGGTCTGCATATGTGGGCGCAGGCGGTGACCAAAGCGGGCACCACCGATGTCGATAAAGTGCGCGAGGCGATGGCCGGGCAGACCTTCAACGCGCCGTCCGGTTTTACCCTGACCATGGATGCCACTAACCATCATCTGCATAAGCCGGTGATGATCGGTGAAATTGAAGGCAACGGCCAGTTCAACGTGGTCTGGCAGACCGATAAACCCGTTCGCGCGCAGCCGTGGAGTCCGTGGATCCCCGGTAACGATAAGAAACCTGACCATCCGGTGAAAACCGTCAGCCAGTAAGCGCCACGGCCGGCGGGGCTGGAGCATAGCGCCCGTCGGCCGCTGACCAGAGGAGAACGACATGAACGCATTGCGTCTCATGAATGTGTTGGCGCTACTGCTGATCCTGCTGCCATGGCGGGCGCAGGCCGCGGAGGCGGACGACTTCGTTGCCGCCAGTCGCAGCCAGCAGGCGCAGCTGTTGAGCCAGTGGGCGGCAGCGCCGCAGGCGGATCGTCTGCCGCTGCTGCGGGCGTTGACCACCGAGAGCCTGGTGATGGACGACGGAAAACATGCTTTCCGCACCCGACAGGGCGGATTACAGCCATTGGGCGCTGTCGCCGCACCGCAGGGCGAAACCCGACCGGTCCGTCTGACCAACAGGCTGCGCAATCTGGCTGCCGGCGCGCTGGCCAGCCACCTTATTTTAAGTGACAACGTCACAGAGCGAGCTTCCGCCGCACGAACGCTACAGCGGGAAGCGACCCCGGCCATGGCCGCGCTGCTGCAACAGCGGCTGCAGGCGGAAACCGATGATACTGTGCGGGGTCTGCTGGAGGTGGCGCTGGCGCGCCTGCAGCTCGCTCAGCCTGAGGCCAGCGCGCGGCTGGCCGCCGTGACGCTGCTCGGCCATTCCGCGGACCCGGAAACCCAGGCGCTGCTGATCCCCTTTACCGATGCCCAGCATGAGCCGGATGCGGCGGTGCGCGAGGCGGCCAGCGATAGCCTGCAAAAGATCAAACATCGTCTGCTGCTCGGCGATCTGCTGGGCCAGGCCTTTATGGGACTGTCGCTGGGATCGGTGCTGTTGCTGGCCGCGCTGGGGCTGGCGATCACCTATGGCCTGCTGGGGGTGATTAACATGGCCCACGGCGAGATGTTAATGATCGGCGCCTACAGCTGCTGGCTGGTACAGCAGGCGCTGGCGCAGCTCGCGCCGCAATGGCTGGCCTTTTATCCGCTGGTCGCGCTGCCGGTGGCGTTTCTGGTGACCGCCGGGATCGGCATGGCGCTGGAGCGCACCATTATTCGTCATCTGTATGGTCGGCCGCTGGAAACGCTGCTCGCCACCTGGGGGATCAGCCTGATGCTTATCCAGCTGGTGAGGATGCTGTTTGGCGCGCAGAACGTGGAGGTGGCAAACCCGGCCTGGCTCTCCGGCGGCGTGCAGGTCCTGCCGAACCTGATCCTGCCGTGGAACCGACTGGCGGTGCTGGCGTTCGTCCTGCTGGTGCTGTCCTTTACCTGGCTCATCCTGAACCGCACCCGTCTGGGGATGAACGTCCGCGCCGTGACGCAGAACCGGGCGATGGCCGCCTGCTGCGGCGTGCCTACCGGGCGGGTGGATATGCTGGCCTTTGGCCTCGGCTCCGGTATTGCCGGGCTGGGCGGCGTGGCGCTGTCGCAGCTTGGCAACGTCGGGCCTGAACTGGGTCAGGGATACATCATCGACTCGTTTCTGGTGGTGGTGCTGGGCGGCGTCGGCCAGCTGGCCGGCAGCGTGGCGGCGGCCTTTGGGCTGGGCATTTTCAACAAAATTCTCGAACCGCAAATGGGCGCGGTGCTGGGCAAAATCCTGATCCTGGTGATGATTATTCTGTTTATTCAGAAACGCCCGCAGGGTCTGTTCGCGCTGAAAGGGAGGGTTATTGACTAATGAGCCAACCAATCACCTTAACGCTGGCGCAGCGCGCGCCGCGGCCTCTGCGCTGGCTGGGGATCCTGCTGGTGCTGGGGCTGCTGTGTATGCCATTCCTGGCGCTGCTGCCGGCCTCCCATCCGCTGGCGGTGCCGAGCTGGCTGCTGACGCTGAGCGGCAAAATCCTCTGCTACGCCATTGTGGCGGTGGCGCTGGATCTGGTCTGGGGCTATGCGGGCATGCTGTCGCTGGGGCACGGGATCTTCTTTGCCCTCGGCGGGTACGCCATGGGGATGTACCTGATGCGCCAGGCGGCGGGCGACGGTCTGCCGGCGTTTATGTCTTTTCTCTCCTGGAGCGAGCTGCCCTGGTTCTGGTGGGGCACGCAGCATTTCGCCTGGGCGATGGCGCTGGTGGTGCTGGTTCCCGGTCTGCTGGCCCTGGTTTTCGGCTGGTTTGCCTTTCGCTCGAAGATCAAAGGGGTCTATTTCTCGATCATGACCCAGGCCCTGACCTATGCCGGTATGCTGCTGTTCTTTCGCAACGAGACCGGGTTTGGCGGCAACAACGGCTTCACCGGTTTTACTACGCTGCTGGGTTTTCCGGTCACCGCCACCGGCACCCGCGCCAGCCTGTTTATGGCCACGGTTTTGCTGCTGTTGCTGACGCTGTGGCTGGGCGCGGCGCTGGCGCAGAGTAAGTTTGGCCGGATCCTCACCGCGGTGCGTGACGCCGAAAACCGGCTGATGTTCTGCGGGTACGACCCGCGCGGCTTCAAGCTGCTGGTGTGGACGCTGTCGGCGGTGCTCTGCGGTCTGGCGGGGGCGTTATATGTCCCGCAGGTGGGGATCATCAACCCCAGCGAAATGTCGCCGACCAACTCCATCGAGGCCGCCATCTGGGTGGCGCTCGGCGGGCGCGGCACCCTGATTGGCCCGGTGCTTGGCGCCGGGTTGGTCAACGGTGCGAAAAGCATTTTCACCGTGGCGATGCCAGAGTACTGGCAGCTGTTTCTCGGCCTCATCTTCATCATTGTGACCCTGTTTTTACCCCGCGGGGTGATGGGCCTGCTGCGTCGAGGAGACCGCTAATGCAACCGGATGAAGGACTATTTACCCGCCAGCTGCCCGGCGATCGCTTTCGCGAACAAACCGATCCGGTGCTGCAGCTGGAGAACATCAACGTCAGCTTTGACGGTTTCCGGGCGCTGACGGATCTGTCGCTGGCGATAGGCGTCGGCGAACTGCGCTGTGTGATCGGCCCCAACGGGGCGGGCAAGACCACCCTGATGGACGTGATCACCGGCAAGACCCGGCCGCAAAGCGGCAAAGCGCTCTATGACCAGTCGGTGGATCTGACCACTCTTGACCCGGTGGCCATCGCCCGCCAGGGCATCGGGCGCAAGTTTCAGAAGCCGACGGTCTTCGAAGCGCTGACGGTGGCGGAAAATCTCGCCCTGGCGATGAAGGGGGATAAATCGGTGTGGGCCAGCCTGCGCGCCCGGCTGAGCAGCGAACAGGACGATCGGCTGAATGAGGTGCTGCGCCTGTTGCGTCTTGACGGCGAGCGCTACCGCCAGGCCGGTCTGCTGTCCCATGGTCAGAAACAGTTTCTTGAGATCGGCATGCTGCTGGTGCAGGAGCCGCATCTGCTGCTGCTTGATGAGCCGGCGGCCGGCATGACCGATGCGGAAACGGAGTATACGGCGGAGCTGTTTCGCACGCTGGCCGGACAGCACTCCCTGATGGTGGTGGAGCACGACATGGGATTTGTCGAGACCATCGCCGACCGGGTGACGGTCCTGCATCAGGGCCAGGTGCTGGCGGAGGGATCGCTGCGGGAGGTGCAGGCCAATGAGCAGGTCATTGAAGTTTATCTGGGACGTTAAGGAGCGCCAATGTTACAGGTGAGTCAGCTACATCAATACTACGGCGGCAGCCATATTTTACGCGGGGTGGATTTTTCCGCCCGCCAGGGCGAAGTCACCTGCCTGCTGGGGCGCAATGGCGTCGGTAAGACCACACTGCTGAAATGCCTGATGGGGCTGATCCCGGCGCGCAGCGGTGAGGTACGCTGGCAGGATCAGAACATCACCCATCGCAAACCGCACCAGCGGGTGCAGGCCGGGGTCGCCTACGTCCCCCAGGGGCGCGAGATATTTCCGCGCCTGACGGTGGAAGAAAACCTGCTGATGGGGCTGTCGCGCTTTCCCGCCCGCGAAGCGCAGCAGGTGCCGGAGGAGATCTACCAGCTTTTCCCGGTGCTCAGGACCATGAAGCAGCGGCGAGGCGGTGACTTATCCGGCGGCCAGCAGCAGCAGCTGGCGATCGGCCGCGCGCTGGCCAGCCGCCCACAGCTGCTGATCCTTGATGAACCCACCGAGGGGATCCAGCCCTCGGTCATCAAAGAGATTGGCGAGGTGATCCGCCAGCTGGCGAGCCGCGGAGACATGGCGATCCTGCTGGTGGAGCAGTTCTATGACTTTGCCGCCGGACTGGCGGACCACTACCTGGTGATGTCGCGCGGCGCCATCGTCCAGCAAGGCAAGGGTGATGATATGGAGAGCGACGGCGTGCGCGCGATGGTGACCATCTGACCATGCCGGCGGCGGTCGCGCCGCCGGTTTGCGGCCTATTTGCGCAGCAGCCGCTGCAGGCGCGCCTGGCGCCAGTTTTTAATCCATTCGCCGAACACGAACAGGCGTAATCCTCTCACCACCAGCAGGGCGCCCCAGATCAGGGCGACCCAGCCGGACCAGTAGTACTGTGGATTAGTGAAGCGGTTAAGCACCGCCAGCAGCACGCAAACCACCAGCGCCACCGACAGCGAACGGAAAAAGCGGCTCTCCTGATGCACCCGCGCTTTGGCTTCCTCTATGCGCAGATCCAGTGAGGCTTCCTGGCCCGGCGCGTCTTCCCGCCGGGCTTCGCCGCCGATCTCGGCCACCGTCACTTCAAAGACCGCGGCGAGGGCGCTGAGGGTCTCCAGCCCCGGGCGTTCGCCATTCTCAATGCGCTGGATCGTGCGGACGCTGAGACCCGCCATTTCGGCCAGCTGCTCCTGGGACCAGGCGCGCTGCAGCCGTAATTGTTTGACCTGATTGTTGCTGTTCATATTCGTATGCTCCATAACGTTCTGCGGATGTAAACCTGTGATGGAGTATGGTGAACCGGGCCGCCAGCCACCACGACAGCGACCCGACAACGGCCCGACAGCAACCTGACAGCCGCATGCCAGCTGGCGTCAGGCGTTGGCCAGCGGAGAATCCGGTTGCCAGGGGCGGGCATTGATCCCGCGGAAAATCATCAGCCAGGCGGCGACAATCGCCACGATAAGAATGACAAAAAGCGACCAGTGCGGCAGATGGGTGAGGATCAACCCCGTCAGCATCGGGTTGAATGCCGCCCCCAGCCACCCCAGCGACTGGGCGGAGAAGTAGCTTGCCTTCATCCCCGGCGGGGCAATATGGTCAATCAGCATATACTCCCCGGGGGCATAAATCACTTCCCCGAGGGTGAAGATCGCCGCCGAGATCCCCCACGCCCACAGGCTGGCGCCAGAGAACATAAAGCCCACAAGGCCGATCACAAAGCAGACGGTGCCGAAGGTCATCAGCGGGCGGATATTTCTCGCGCTCAGCCGCCGGCCAACCGCGTACTGCAGAGCAACCACCACCGCGGCGTTGACCGGCAGCACCACGGCCACCACTTTCTCGGCGAAATCGCTGCTGGCGACCACCAGCACATACTGCGAGAGACAGGAGGCGAAGGCGCCGCCGACGAAGGAGGCCAGCAGCCCGGAGCAGGTAAACCACAGCAGCGCCCGGTCGCGCAGCAACACCGAAGGCGACCAGGGAGCGGCGCCCGGCTGGGCCGCGGCGGCGCCATCCCGCTGAAGAAACAGCTGAATAAACACCAGCGGAAAGGCGGCGCAGGCGGCCGCCAGCCAGAACGGCAAATTGATACTGTGCATTACCAGCAGGGTGCCGATGGGCGGCCCAACGGTCCAGCCGATGTTGAGGATGGTGTAGTTCAGCGAGAAGATGCGCGCTTTTTTCTCTGCCGTCAGCCGGTCGGCGAACCAGGCTTTCAGGACGGTGGAAAAGACCGAGTAGGCGCAGTTGATCAGCGCAAAGAAGATCACCACCAGGGGGGCGTTATTGACCAGCGGTATTGCGCTGAAGCCGAGAATAAACACCAGCACTGACCACACCATATAGCGCTTTTTATCGAACCTGTCAGCGAGGATGCCAAAACCCATGCTGAACAACACCCCAACCACCAGCGCCAGCGACAGGGCATAGCCAATCACATCCACTTCCAGCTGAAAGCGTCGGGTGAGATAGATGGTCATAAACGGCAGTGTGGCCCCGCGGCCGATAGTCAACAGTAACGACGATGCCAGCAGCGCGATGGTGGAGCGCCGGAGAGTGGTGATCATGATTTCCTTGCCTGTCATGTTGTTATAATTTTATGTCTTCGATCACAAATAACACGGCCATTACGCCTTGTACAGGTCATCGCGGTCGACGGGCGCACTTCCGGGCCTGCCAAAAATAATGATCTATCCCGTCGGCCGCTTTTTCGCTACTTTGATTTTGTTCACAAAAATTCCAATAACGACAGAGGCAGGGGTATGACGAGGAAAGATGGACTACTGGCGCTGCTGGTAGTGGTGGTGTGGGGGCTTAACTTTGTGGTGATTAAGCTGGGGTTGCACAATATGCCGCCGCTGATGCTGGCGGGGCTGCGCTTTATGCTGGTCGCCTTCCCGGCGCTGCTGTTTGTCGCCCGGCCAGCTATTCCGCTGCGCCTGCTGCTGGGCTATGGCCTGACCATAAGTTTCGGTCAGTTCGCCTTTCTGTTCTGCGCTATCGGCCTGGGTATGCCGGCCGGGCTGGCCTCCCTTGTGCTGCAGGCGCAAGCCTTCTTCACCATCATCCTTGGCGCCTTCGTCTTTGGCGAACGTCTGCAGGGCAAGCAGCTGGCGGGGATCGCCCTGGCGATCTTTGGCGTGCTGGTGCTGGTGGAGGGCAGCCTTGGCGGGGAACATGTGCCGCTGGTGGGCTTTATGCTGACCCTCGCGGCGGCGCTCAGCTGGGCCTGCGGCAATATTTTCAACAAGAAAATCATGTCCCAGACGAGCCGGCCGCCAATCATGTCGCTGGTGGTCTGGAGCGCGCTGATCCCGGTGCTGCCGTTTATGCTGGCCTCATTGTTGATCGATGGTCCGCAGACCATGCTGGCGAGTCTGCAACACATCGATCTGCTGACGATACTGTCGCTGCTTTATCTGGCGTTTATCGCCACTATCGTCGGCTATGGCATCTGGGGATCGCTGCTGGGGCGGTATGAAACCTGGCGGGTGGCGCCGCTGTCGCTGCTGGTGCCGGTGGTGGGAATGGCCAGCGCTGCGCTGCTGCTCGGGGAGACGCTGAGCGGACTGCAGCTCACCGGGGCGGTGCTGATTATGGCCGGGCTCTACATTAATGTCTTTGGCTTACGTTTGGTGCGGCCTGGCATGGCGCGCGGATAAAAAAAAGCCCCGGAGACGGGGCTATACACAATTATGCGTGTAATGGCATCACAGGTCGTGCTGCTGGTAGTACGGCACGCCAAGTTCGTCAGATTTATCATTACCAGCCGCCATATGATTGAAATCAAACGGCGAATCATTATGTTCGGAAGGGATAATCATTGTATCACGCTGGTTTTGACGCACCGGCGTGGTGTTTTGCTCCGCATAGCTGAGGCTGGAGGCCAGCGACAAGAGTACGATAGCTGCGGCAGCGAATAGTTTCATGATTTCCTCAATACGTCTTTTATAGTGCAGGCGATTAACATCAGTTATTTAGCGGATGTAGATAGCGGGATTCGCCAGGTACATTCGTTATGCGATACTTGTGGGGCGGAACATCGAAATAGTTCTTGAACGTTCGCGTCAGGGTCTGCTGCGACTCGAAACCATAGCGTTCCGCCAGGTACAGGATTGGCTCATTACTCTGCTTGAGCTTCTGCGCAATCTCCGTCAGCTTGCGGCTGCGGATGTACTGGCCGAGGGAATGGCCGGTCTCTTTCTTAAACATACGTTGCAGGTGCCACTTAGAGTAACCGGAGCGCTCAGACACTTTTTCCAGCGACAGGGGCGATTCCAGGTTATCCTCGATCCACGACAAAATACTATGGATAGTGATGGCGTCATTATTACGTCTGGACATCATCTTACCTCTTCTTATTTTTACGGCAGGACCTTCTTGAGCAGTTGCTCAAGCATGGCGACTTCGTCCGCCGACAGATTTTTCGTTAACTCCTGGTGTAACTTCTGACCCACAACCTGATGACACTGCTCGCAAAGGGCTGCGCCGTCCGGCGTCAACTGCACCAGCACGCCGCGCTTGTCAGCGGGGTTGGGTAACCGTTTAATCCAGCCTTTGCACGCCAGGCGGTCGAGCATGCGCGTCATTGCGCCCGGGTCGACGGAAAGCACGGTTTTCAGCTCAACGGGGGTAATACATACTTCGCAACGAATGGAGCAGAGCACGCGAAACTGGGTCGCGGTAATATCCATAGGTGAGAGGTAGTCATTGAGCAGGCGATCTTTTTTCTGGTTAACCATCTGGATCAAGCGACCCAGCGGGATCATTTCATTAAACAGGTCGCTGGTACTTTTCATAATGGTTGCCCAGGCAAGTAATTAGTTGCAAGTGATACTATTGCCCAGGCAATCATAAGTCAACATTATGAATTGGCCGATGCCACGATTTGCTAAAATGGAAAAGTACGATGTGGGTCACTCTTTATGATTTTTCTAACGCTTGTTATTTTTTTGCAGAAGTGATTTATCAGCAGGCTGGCGTCAAATTTGTTGAAGCCGACATACTCACGGAATGAAACCATTCTTAAAAAATGAATATTAACGGGACTTTAATTAACTATGTTCGATTTGTTTAAAGCAATAGGGCTCGGCCTGGCGGTGCTTTTACCGCTGGCGAATCCACTCACAACCGTGGCGCTGTTCCTTGGCCTGGCCGGTAATATGAACAACGCCGAGCGTAATAAACAGGCGTTAATGGCATCGGTGTATGTCTTCGCCATCCTGATGGTGTCGTGGTATGCCGGTCAGGTGGTGATGAATACATTCGGCATATCAATACCTGGGCTGCGTATCGCCGGCGGATTGATTGTGGCCTTTATCGGTTTCCGCATGCTGTTTCCCCAGCAAAAAGCCCACGATTCGATGGAAGCGAAGATCAAATCGGAAGAACTGCAGGATGAACCGACCGCCAATATCGCCTTTGTGCCGCTGGCGATGCCAAGCACCGCCGGTCCGGGCACCATCGCGATGATTATTAGCTCCGCCTCGACCGTTAAGCACGGCGTGGACTTCCCGGAGTGGGTGGTGCTGGCGGCGCCGCCGATCATCTTTTTGCTGTTAGGGGTGATTCTGTGGGCTTGTCTGCGCAGTTCCGGCGCGATTATGCGTCTGGTTGGCAAAGGCGGCATCGAGGCCATCTCGCGACTGATGGGCTTTCTGCTGGTCTGCATGGGCGTGCAGTTTATTATTAACGGCGTGCTGGAGATCATTTCGACCTGGCATCCCTGACCGCCCGCGATGCGCAGAGAAAAAAAGCCCGCCGGCGCGATACCGGCGGGCTTTTTTGTGCGACGGAATCAGGAGTGGTGCGGCTGATGGTCTTCCAGCGATACCGGCCAGCGACGGAATATCATCAGCGACCAGACCAGCGCGACCAGCGCCGGAATGGCGCCGACGTAGCCGACGGAGGCCATGGAAAGATGCAGACTCACCTGGCTGCCGACCAGCGCCCCGGCGCCTATGCCGATATTAAAGATGCCCGAGAACAGAGACATGGCGACGTCGGTGGCATCCGGAGCGGAGGCCAGCACTTTCACCTGCATGCCGAGACCGATAATCATGATCGCCACCCCCCAGAAGATGCTGAGCAGCATCAGGTGCTGCGGGTTATGCGAGGCCGGCAGCAGCAGCAGCAGGCAGGCGAGCAGCAGGGCAATCGCCAGGCTTATCAGCCCCGACGCGTGCTGGTTACCGAGTTTACCGAACAGAATGCTGCCGATAATACCGGCCCCGCCAAGGATCAGCAGCAGTACGGTGGCAAAGTTGCCGCTCAGGCCCGCTACCGTCTGGACAAAGGGCTCGATATAGCTGTAGGCGGTATAATGGGCGGTCACCACCACCACGGTCAGAATGTACACGCTGACCAGCGCCGGGCGGCGGAACAGCACCGGCAGGCTTTTCAGCGAGCCAGAATGTTCGCTCGGCAGGGTCGGCAGCAGTTTTACGAGGCAGGCCAGGGTGGCTAACGCGCCGAGGCCGATCGCCAGGAAGGTCATCCGCCAGCCAAAGTACTGGCCGATAATGCGCCCGATCGGAATACCAAACACCATCGCCAGCGCTGTACCGGTGGCGATCAGGCTCAGCGCCTGCGCCCGTTTGCCCGGCGGGGCCATGCGGATGGCCAGTGCCGACGTTATCGACCAGAACACTGCATGCGCAAAGGCGATACCAATGCGGCTGATCACCAGCACGTCAAAATTCCAGGCAAAAAACGACAGGACGTGGCTGGCGATAAACAGAATAAACAGGCCGATAAGCAGGCGCCGGCGCTCCACTTTGCTGGTCAGCAGCATAAACGGCAGCGACATTAACGCCACCACCCATGCGTAGATGGTCAGCATCATGCCCACCTGGGCGGTTTCCATGCCGAAGCTGTCGGCAATATCCGACAACAGACCGACCGGGGCAAACTCTGTGGTGTTAAAAATAAACGCGGCGATGGCCAACGTCACGACACGTAGCCACGCTACCTTGCGTGAGACCGTATTCGTAGTCATAAGCTCTGGACTGGTGATTCAGGGAAAGATGTGACGCTGATCTTAAAACGATTGTTGGCGAAAAGACAATCATTTTGTGATCTGCGTCTCATTTCATCGCAAGGGGCTGGCCGCGGTTAAGCGATTAATTTTGCTATGGATAGTGTCAAGGGGGCGCTTTTATGTCATGTTGAAGGAAAGTAAAAAAAGTAAGGACAGGGTATGCAGGAAATTCAATTTTATCTGGTCGATGCTTTCAGCGATAAAAACTTTGGCGGCAATGCCGCGGCTGTCTGCCCGCTCAGCGAGTGGTTAGCCGACGATGTGCTCCTGAAAATGGCCCAGCAGCATAATCAATCCGAAACGGCTTTCTTTGTCCGTACCGACGAGGGCTATGAGCTGCGCTGGTTTACCACACTCGCTGAGATCAATCTCTGCGGCCACGCGACCCTCGCCGCTGCGCACGTTATTTTCGAATATCTCGACCATCCTTCGGCGACGATTCTCTTTAGCACCCGTTTTGTTGGTGAGCTGCGGGTCACCCGTAATGGCGACTGGCTGACGCTCGATTTCCCGGCGTGGTCGACCTCCCCGGTGCAAAACCCGCCGGCGGATCTGCTGACCGGGTTGGGACTCGAGGCCGCCGTTGAAGTTCGGGAAGGGCGCGATTATCTGGTGGTGCTGGCGGATCGCCAGCAGGTTGAAGCGGTGCGAACGGATATGGCGCGGCTGCGAACGCTTGGCAAAATGATCTGCGTCAGCGCGCCGGATGAAGAGTATGACTTTGTCAGCCGCTTCTTCTGCCCGGGAGAAGGGGTGCCGGAAGATCCGGTCACCGGCTCCGCCCATAGCATGCTGATCCCCTGGTGGGGCGAAAAGCTGGGGAAAACCACCATGATGGCGCGCCAGGTCTCCGCTCGCGGCGGCGACCTGCGCTGCCAGTGGCAGGGCGACCGTGTGCTGATTAGCGGCCAGGCCACCACCTATATGCGCGGAACGGTTTACCTGCGTTAATCATCGCCCCCGCGTCGCCCCGGGGAGCGGTAATCTACTTCCGCTCCCCGGGTGCGACATAGCATCAGCCCAGCGATGCGCCGCCACACATCACCAGCTCCTGTCCGGTCATCGCCGATGCGCCCTCGCTCAGCAACCAGCTCACCAGAGAGACCACTTCCTGCGGAGTAATGAGTCGCCCAAGCGGCGGAAGCCGCGGCGGGGAACTTTCTCTGCCTGGCTGATGAAGCATCGGCGTATCGGTTGCCCCGGGAGCCACGACGTTGACCGTCACCCCGGCAGGCGCCAGCTCTGCCGCCCAGCTCCTGGCGAGAGCGACCAGCGCGGCTTTGGTGGCCGCATACTGCGAGCGACCAGCGGCGCCTCGTGACGTACGGCTTCCCAGCAGAACGATCCTCCCGCCTGGCCCCATGGTCGGGGCGAAGTGATTGACCAATGTCTGAGCAGCATCGACATGTAAACGCCACAACGACTCGCTGCGCTGAGGGTCCAGATTACCCAGGGTGGCGGCCGCCATTGAACCCGCGGCGTGAATGATGGCCTGAGGGGGCTCAATCTGCTCCAGCGCCGCCAGCAGCGCGCTGCGTTGGCTGACGTCGACCATCAGATGGCGAAAGTTCGGCTGTGAGAAGGGCGGCAGCGAACGGCTCATGCCGATCACCTGCCAGCTGTCCGCCAGCAACTGCCTCACCACTGCGGCGCCGATCCCGGAGCTGGCCCCGGTTACCATTGCCCGCTTCATCGCGCCTCCAGCATCTCAGCGGGGATTTTGAATACTGCCTTTCTGACCGGTGCTGGCGTCGAAACCGCACACAGCGCCTGGTGCGGTTCGCCGGGGTAAAAGACCGCGAAGTCGCCGGGACGCAGCAGAATAGAGACACTCTCCGGGGCCGGCTGACATATATAGAGGTCGGGCTTAAGCTCATGATCTTCCGGGCGCATCGCGGGAGCCATGCCCGCCTGGATGCGCTCCTCGCCGGCCAGGATGACCTGAATATCCGCCCACTGGCGATGATATTCCGTATGCCGCTCGGCCGCAGGCTGGGTTTGCACCACGCTGAGGGTGCAGAACCACGGCGCATCGTCGGGCTGGAAGCGGCCATTCTCTCTGGCACTGAGGGCGGCCAGCGAACAGGCCTCGCTGCTCAATAGCTGCTTTAACGCCGGCGGCAGACCAGCCTGCTGCAGCGCCTGAAGATTACCGATAATCATGCGCTTTCTCCTTTTACCCACTGTGGCGAGACACGAACATACTTGATCGCCTGGCGATACCAGGTGTAGGCGATATGCAAATTACCGTCTGCTCCCTGTTTGATGCTGGGGTAGGAGAACTCCCGGTTCAGCTTCTGCTCCGAATTATTGGTCATGCAGTAGCCGTCACCCTCATCGAGATTGCGCAGCCACGGCCAGCTTTCACCACCATCGGCTGAAATAGCGACGGTCATCGGCGCGCGTGGTGCGCCCCAGAAGGCGCTTTTCCCGGTCGCTTCCGGCTCCCTACGGCCATCGTCGTCAGCAATTTCATCATACAGCGAGGCGCGGCGTTCCGTGGCGCCGGCGGCGCTCATATTATTGAACACCAGCGCCAGTTCACCATTGTCCAGGGGGGTCGCCTGAATGGACGAGTTGTTGTTCGGAAGCGTCGTCGGTACCGGCGCAGACCAGCTCTCTCCCTGGTCGCTGGACTGGCTGAACCAGATATGATCCGCCCAGCGGCTGCGGAAGAAGGCTGCCAGTCTGCCGTCCGGAAGCGGAGTGATACTCATATGGACACAACCCAGGCTCTCCGGGACCGCCACGTCACGCCAGCTTTTTCCGCAGTCTGAAGAGATCTTCACCGCGCTGACGTCATTGTTACCCACCCATTTCTCGCCGGGTTCGGTACGGCAGTAAAAGACCGGCAGCAGCCAGTTGCCGTCAGACATAACGCTTATTGGCTGGCGAATAAAGGTACCCGGCTGATCCAGCAGCGTATCGATGGCCCCCCAGCTTCGTCCGCCATCGTGGGAGAGGCGGTAGCGCACAATGGCGGTATCCTGGTTTCCGGCAAATTGCGCTGTCCACAACAGCCACAGCACGTTATCGGGCGCCTGAAACAGCACCGGGTTTTGTTCTGAGCGGTCTGGGTCATCACATAGCTTGACCGCCTCACTCCAGCGGTCACTGCCGGGGGCTAACCGCGATCCCCAGATAGAAATATCGGCTTTTCCCTCCTGGGAGCCGCCAAACCAGACGCACATCAGGCTGCCGTCATCCAGCGGCAGCAGATTGGCGGCATGGTTCTGCGGGCAGGCGCAGGGAAGCATTGCCCATGCGATGTGTTCATCTTGCTGGTGTTGGCGAATGACGCCGTCAAAAGGCGGAATTACGGTCATGTTTTATACTCCACGTTGCTCAACTGGGGCGGGGGATGGTTGTGATTTATTTGGGATCAGGCGGTCAATCACCATGATGATGGCCGGGGTCGCCAGGGCGACATACATGTTATTGATGCCGAACGGGTCGCCGAGTAAATACCAGACGGACGTCACCACACAGGCGCCGATCAGGCCGGCATTCGCGCCCCGAGTGCTTCTGAAGAAGGGGGCATAGAAGGCGATGACCGCCACCACGGTAATGGAGAGGCGAATGGCGCGGGTAAAGAAGGAGAGTTTCAGCACCTCCGGTACCAGCAGCACAAAGATCAGCGGCAGGAAGCCGATAATTAGCGACGCCCAGCGTGTGGCTCTGAATTCCTGGTCCGGCGTTGGGTTGCGCCATGGTACGTAAAAATCCTTCACCACCAGCGAGGCAATGGCCAGGGCTACGGTACTTACGCTGACGAAAATCGATGCCACAAGTGACGTTGTCACCAGACCTGCCAGCCACGGGTTCATGTCCTGCAGAAAGACCGGGAGGGCATACAGGCTGTTGATCTCGGGATGCAGGTATTTCGCCGCGACGCCGATAATGGCGATGGCAAAGGCGATAGGCAGGCAGAAAAAGAAGGCGATCCAGGTGGAGCGTTTCGCTGACCGAACGTCTTTGGTTGAGCTAATGGCCTGAATGACAAACTGGGTGCAAAAAATGGAGCCGATAGTGCCGATGAGCCAGGCGAAGATCGTGCCAGCACCAATGTTGCCATCCCATGTCCAGTAATAATCCGGCATCTTCTCCATCATCGGCGAGAAGCCGCCGGTTTTGGACAGGGCAAAACCCAGAATGATCAGCAGACCGGCGTATTTCAACGCGCTGTGTAACATGGTGACCCAGGCGACGCCCTTCATGCCGCCGAACGCGAAATAAAAGGTACTCACAATGGCGGTAATAAAGGCGGCTACCGGTAAATTCACTTTTAATACGGTGGAGATGGCTGCGGCACCGCTGACGTAATTGCCCACGTTAACCAGCAGCAGCGCATAAATCATAATCAGGGAGATAATATTTTTGGTACTGTTGCCATATTTTTCAGCGATGGCGCCGGAAATGGTGATTTTTCCGGTGTTATAGATGCGTTTCACCAGGATTAAACCGAACAGCGGAAAGCCGATGGCTGCCCCCAGCACGGACCACGAGGCGGCAATTCCGCTCTCAAAGGCGGCCTGGGCAGTACCGATGGTCGATTTGGCGCCAATATATTCTGACATCAGTAATATACCGACAATAAAGGCCGGCATGGCGCGCGAGCCTTCCATAAAATCCCCGGAATTTTTACTACGAATACGGAATGTCAGCCAGGTGGTAAACAGAATATAGGCAATAACAATGCCGACAATAATAAAGGTATCTTCAGCGGTAAAATGATTCATCTTAGCCTCTCTCTGGGCGTACGAATCCTGGGCACGGCGGTACCCGGTCTGTTTTATTAAAAAAGCGCAGCAAGTATTACGCTAAATAACGAGCGATGATGTCGCGTATCTGCTGCAGCTGGTGGTCACTAAACTGCACCGCGTAGCGGCTGTCGCCCACCTCGTGACCCATTAGCTGCAGGGCTTTCTTCACCGCCGCAGGCGAGAACGCCACTTTATACAGATCGGTGCGCAGGCCCGTTACCTGCTCCTGGGCCTGGCGCGATCCGGCGATATCCCCGGCGTGAAAGCGCGACCAGATGGCGTTAATTTCAGCGGGGGCGACGTTGGCAAGCCCCGAGATGCAGGCCGAGCAGCCGTCGACAAATCCCTGATGGATAAGCGAGTCCGGCCCGTTCAGAACGTCGAAACCGTCGATATCGCGCACCGCGTCGAGAAAGCCTTTCAGGCTGTCGTAGCTGCCGGCGCTATCCTTAATGCCGACGATATTCTCGTGGCGGGCCAGCTGGCGCGCGGTCTCCGGGGCAATAGTGTTCCCGGTGCGGGCGGGAATGTTGTAAAGAAAGAGCGGGACGCTCAGCGCGTCGGCGATCGCCGTATAGTGGTTAATCAGCTCTTCCTGCTTCAAGGGCACGAACCACGGGGTAATGGCCGATACCGCGTCAACTCCGAGGCGGGCGATCTGCTGGCCCAGCCGGCGCGTCTCCCGGGTGGAAACCTCCCCAATATGGGCCACCACCGGCGCGCGACCGGCCGCCTCTTCCACGCAGGTTCTGGCGACGGCGATCTTCTCTTCCTCATTGAGGACAAAAAACTCGCCGTTGGTGCCGCCGCAGAAAATACCGTTGCCTGCGGCGAGCTGGCGCTGCACCTGCTGGCGTAGCGCCGGCAGGTTAAGCGCTCCCTCGGCGGTAAAGGGAGTGACAATGGCGGTGAGTACGCCGCTAATAGCTTTCCTCATTTAACTTTCTCCTGTTAGGCATGTTCTGGATACAGCGTTTGGTAGATGGCCGCGATCTCTTCGCGGCTGACGCTGCATGGGGCATTGTTCATCAGGCGTTTGACGTTTTGCGCCGCTGCGCTGAGGGCGGAAATACTCTCCTGAGGCACGCCTAGCGCGGCCAGGTTGTCCGGCAGCGGCAGTCGTTTGACCAGCGCCGCCAGCCATGCGACCAGCGCATGGGATTTCTCTTCCGCGCTGAGCGTGCGATCTGCATCGGGGATCAGGTCCCAGACTTGAGCGAACTTCGCCACCGCGTGAGGGCGGACCACCCGCATGCAGGGCGCCAGCAGAATGGCGTTGGCCACCCCGTGCGGCAGGTGCCAGGTACCGCCAAGCGGATAGGAGAGCGCATGCACCAGGTGAGTGCCGGAATAGTTGATTGCTGCGCCGCCGTACCACGAGGCCCAGAGCATCTCCAGCTTCGCCGTCAGATCCTGCGGCTGATTTACCGAACGCTCGATATGGCGTACCAGCTTGTGTAAACCGATTAACGCGGCGTTATCGCTCACCGGGTTGGCGACGGTGGAGGTAAAGCACTCCAGCAGATGACACAGAGCATCGATTCCGGTCGACGCCGCGATGCTGGGCGGCATGCTGGTGGTCAGCTCCGGCAGCAGGGCGACATAGTCCGGAAGCAGCACCGGGGAGATGATCCCCACCTTCGTCTGCTGCTCGGGGATCGCCAGAATGGCGTTCGGCGTCGCTTCGGATCCGGTGCCCGCGGTGGCCGGGATTAACAATGAGCAAATTCGTCGTTGCGGCTGCTCGCCTGCCAGCAGGGACGTCAGCGAGGGCGCCTCAGGGTGCAGAAGTACTGACAGCAGTTTTGCTACATCCAGTACGCTCCCCCCGCCGATACCAACGACCATCTGCGGCTGGCTGGCGCCCAGCTGGCTGACGATCTGCGTAACATCGTGATGGTTGGGCTCCGCTGGCACGCTGTCAATGACCTCAACTTCACGCCCTTCAGCCGCCAGCAGGCGATGAATCGCCTGGGTTGCCTCCAGCGCCCCGACGTTCTTGTCGGTCACCAGCAGGATTGAGGATTTACCGGCCAGCAGCGGGAGCAGGGCCGATGAGGCGCCAGCCCCGCTGATGATTGTGCTGTGTATCGTCGCCACGCGTTTCTCCTTGGTAGTAATTGATTGAATTCAATCATTCATAAATCTTGCCACTCGTCTGATGGGGAAAAGTTATAATTTATACGGCAACTTAATAACTTGAGCTTGCTCATATTTAATCAAATATGATTGAATATAATCAATTTAAGATTTTATCGACTACAAGGCAGGAGAATGAACGACCGCAATAACAGAGTGCTGGTGCTGGCGGATGACTTTACCGGGGCCAATGACGCCGGGGTCAGCCTGGCGGAGGCGGGTATGTCGGTGGAAGTGGCCTTCACCGCCGGACAGCCATCAACCGCCCGGGCATTAATTCTCAACAGCGACAGCCGGGCGATGACCGCCGCGGCGGCGGCGGACAAGGTCGCCGCTCTGCTGCGCGGCGCGGCGACATTCGTCCCGCACTGGCAGGTAAAGAAGATTGACTCCACGCTGCGCGGTAACCCCGGCGGCGAACTGGAGGCAATGATGGCGGCGCAAGGCTGCCGGATGGCGGTGGTGGCCCCGGCTTATCCGGCAGCCGGGCGGCATACCCGGGACGGGCGCTGCTATGTGCATGGTGTGCCCCTCGATCAGACCGAATTTGCCAGCGATCCGAAAACGCCGGTGAGCCGGGCGGAGATTAGCGAAATTATCGCCATGCAGAGCCGTCTTCCCTGTCTGACCCTGAACGCTGGCCAGCTTCCGGCGGCATTAGCGACGGCGGGCGAGGAGAAGCGAGTGTTGATTGTCGACGCCTGGGAAGACAGCCATCTGGACCAGGTGATCGACGCCGTTGCGCCCCATGCGCGGGAGACCCTGCTGGTCGGCTCGGCGGGTCTCTGCGAGGCGCTGGCTCGCCGCCTGCGCCGCAGCGAGCAGGGCCCGCTGATGGCGGTGGTCGGTTCGATGAGCGAGATGGCGCAGCGTCAGGTTGCTGCGCTGCAGGTCCATTCCCGAGTACGGGTGATTGAAATTGATGTCGAACAGACCTTTAGCGGATCGCCGAAGGAGGAAGCTTCACGGATCGCCGGGGCGCTGCGCGAGGGCCAGCACTGCGTGGTGACCACCCGCCCGAATCACGCCGCCCGGCACGGGATTGAAGCCCGGTGCCGTGAACGCGGTCTCAGCCGCGCCGCCTACGGGGAGCACATCTGCGCCTGGCTTGCCGACGTCACGGCGCAGGCGGTGGCGCAGTCTTCCCCTGGCGCGCTGTATCTTTCCGGCGGCGATGTGGCCATCGCCGTCGCACACGCGCTCGGCGCCACAGGGTTTCAGATCCGCGGCCGGGTGGCGGAGTGCGTTCCATACGGGCATTTTCTCGGCGGCCGCTGGTCGCGGCCGGTGATGACCAAAGCCGGAGGATTCGGCACCGACACCACGCTATTACATGTTGTGAATTTTATTGAGGAGAAACTGAGTGTCTAAGATGATTGCAGTGACAATGGGCGACCCGGCAGGGATTGGTCCGGAGATTATTATCAAATCCCTCGCCGAGGGGGCGCTGAGCGGCGCGCCGGTGGTGGTGGTGGGCTGCGCGCAGACGCTGCGGCGGATCCTGGCGCTAAATATCACGCCGCGGGCGGAGCTGCGCATTATTGACCATCCCGCCGAGGCGAGTTTCTCCCCAGCGACCATCAACGTCATTGATGAACCACTCAGCGACCCGCAGGGGCTGCGCCCTGGCGAAGTCCAGGCCCAGGCAGGGGATCTCGCGTTTCGCTGCATCAGGCGGGCGACCGCGCTGGCGCTGGAGGGCGCGGTCGCGGCCATCGCTACCGCGCCGCTGAATAAAGAGGCGCTGCATCTCGCCGGGCACGCTTATCCCGGCCATACCGAACTGCTGGCCCACCTGACGCAGACTACCGATTACGCCATGGTGCTCTATACCGAGAAGCTTAAGGTTATCCATATCACTACCCATATTTCCTTGCGCCAGTTCCTCGATACCCTCAACCAGCCGCGGATTGAGACGGTGATTGGCGTGGCGGATCGCTTTCTGCGCCGCGTCGGCTATCCACGTCCGCGCATCGCGGTCGCCGGCGTTAACCCGCACGCCGGGGAGAACGGCCTGTTTGGCGATGAAGAGATCCGTATCGTCGCCCCGGCGGTCGCCGCCATGCGGGCGAAGGGAGTGGAGGTGACCGGCCCCTGTCCGCCGGACACGGTGTTTATGCAGTGTCACGAAGGCATGTACGACATGGTGGTGGCGATGTATCACGACCAGGGGCATATTCCGCTGAAGCTGCTGGGATTCTATGACGGGGTGAATATTACCGCCGGGCTGCCGTTTATCCGTACCTCCGCGGATCATGGCACTGCGTTTGATATTGCCTGGACAGGTAAAGCGAAGTCTGAGAGCATGGCAACCTCCATTGAGCTCGCCATGCACATCGCGCAGGAATAACATGAAGGGATATAACCGGTTAGAGCAGATTATGGACTTCCTGAAAAGCCATAATCTGGTGACAGTCGACCAGCTGGTGGCGGCGACCAACGCCTCGCCGGCCACCATTCGCCGCGACCTGATCAAACTCGATCAAGAAGGGGTGATCAGCCGAACGCACGGCGGGGTGACGCTGAACCGGTTTATTCCTTCCCAGCCGACGACGCTGGAGAAAGCCCAGCGCAGTCCGCTTGAGAAGCAGGCTATCGCCAGTGCGGCGGCAGCGCTGGTGAAAGCCGGCGACGCCATTGTGCTTGACGCAGGCACCACCATGATTGAGCTGGCGCGGCAGATCACCCATCTGCCGCTGCGGGTGATCACCAGCGATTTACATATCGCGCTGTTCCTATCGGAATTTAAGCAGATCGAAGTGACGATTATCGGCGGGCGCATCGATGACAGCAGCCAGTCGTGCATCGGCGATCACGGCCGCCGCCTGCTGCAGACCATCTGGCCCGATCTCGCCTTCGTCAGCTGCAACGGCTGGGACCTTGAGAAGGGGATCACCGCCCCGACGGAGGAAAAGGCCGCCCTGAAGCGCGATCTGATGGCCAATGCCCGGCGGCGTATCCTGCTGGCGGACAGCTCCAAATACGGCGCCTGGTCACTGTTCAACATCGCTCCGCTGGCGTCGTTGACCGATATCGTGACCGACGCCCACCTGCCGGATAAAACCCGCGAGGCGCTGGAGACCCTTTCCCCGCAGCTGATCATTGCCGACTGACTCGCAGGCTGCCGTCAGGGCAGACGGGCGATATTGGCCTTGATCACCGCGATCGACTGGCTGAACTTCGCCTGCTCTTCGCCGGCCAGCTGCAGTTCAATGATCTGCTTCACGCCACCCTGGGCCAGCACCGCCGGCACCCCAGCCGCCGCGCCGCTGACCCCGTACTCGCCGTCAAGAATGCAGGAGACCGCCAGCGCGCGGTGGCTGCCGGTGAAGATATTGCGGCAGATCTCGGCGATGGTCCCTGCCACGCCATATTCGGTGCAGCCTTTACCCGCGTAGATCTCAAATCCCAGCTTGCGCACTTTGTCAGCCATCGCCTCGCGATCGAGCGGCAGGCCGGTGCGCTGCTGGTAGAGGTCGGCGATTGGCGTGCCATATACCGAGGAGTGCGACCACACCGGAAACTGGGTATCGCCATGCTCGCCGAGGATAAAGGCGTCGATGCTCTGGGCGCCAATCTCCAGTTCCTGCGCCAGCAGGCGACGCAGGCGGGTGGTATCCAGCCAGACGCCGGTGCCCAGCACCTGGCTGCGCGGCAGGCCGGAAAGCTGCCATACCTGCCAGGTGATGATGTCGCAGGGGTTGGTGGCCACCAGAAAGATGCCGTTAAATCCGTTGGCCATCATCGTCGGCACAATGCTCTTCACAATCTTCGCGGTGGAGGTCAGTTCATCCAGCCGGCTCTGGCCGGGGCGCAGCGCGCCGCCGGAGACGGTGATCACCGCGATATCGACATCGGCGCAGTCGCTGGCCTCGCGGGTGGAGATGGTCATCATCCCCGGCAGGTAGGCCGCGGCGTCGCTCAGGTCCTGAGCGTGGGCCTCAGCGCGCTGTTGGTTAAGGTCGACGAGGATCAGCTCCTCGCAAATGCTCTGGTTGAGCAGGGCGTAGGCCGCCGACGCGCCGACATTGCCGGCGCCAATAATCATCACTTTACGGGCTTTGGTGTGCATATTCAGATCTCAAGTACGAACGGCAGGGGATAAAATTACTGTGTTTCAGTTGGTTAGCGCAATAGGCGGGCGGCAATATAAGTTAATGCTATGTCGGGAAAAGCCGCCGGCCGCGCTACAGTGGGGTAAAAAGGAGCTCACCTATGTACACCATCACCGACATCGCCCCTACCGACGCCGAATTTATCGCCCTGATTGCCGCCCTCGACGCCTGGCAGGAGACCCTCTACCCGGCGGAGAGCAACCACCTGCTGGACCTTAGCCAGCTGCCGCCGCAGACGGTCATCGCCCTGGCGATCCGCAGCCCGCAGGGCGAGGCCGTTGGCTGCGGGGCTATTGTTCTCAGTGAGGAAGGCTTTGGCGAGATGAAGCGGGTCTATATCGATCCCCAGCACCGCGGCCAGCAGCTGGGAGAAAAGCTGCTGGCGGCGCTGGAAGCGAAAGCGCGTCAGCGCGACTGCCATACCCTGCGCCTGGAGACCGGTATCCATCAGCATGCGGCCATCGCCCTCTACACGCGCAACGGCTACCAGACCCGCTGCGCGTTTGCGCCGTATCAACCCGATCCGCTCAGCGTGTTTATGGAGAAACCACTGTTTGCCGATCTTCGTTCAGCAGCGCTATAAACGCCTCCAGCTGGCGGGTTTTGGCGCCCCGGCGCCACACCAGCCAGGTGGTGAGCCAGCGCCACTCTTCGGCCAGCGGCCAGGCGGAAACCTGCTGATGGCCGGGCATACTCTCCAGCATGCTGCGCGGGATCAACGCCAGGCCGGCGCCGGCGATGACGCAGGCCAGCATCCCGTGGTAAGACTCCATCTCGTGGATCCTGCCCGGGGTCGCTCTGTCGGCATGAAACCAGCTCTCAAAATGCCGGCGATAGGAACAGTTGGCGCGAAAGGCGTAGACGTTGGCCCCGTTCACTTCGCTGGCGCGGGTGATGGGTGCGTGGCCGTAGGGGGCGACGATCATCATCTCTTCAGGGAACACCGGCAGCCCCTCCAGGCCCGGATGCACCAGCGGGCCGTCGACAAACGCGGCGCTCAGGGCGCCCTCCAGTACGCCGTCGATCATCGTCCCGGAAGGGCCGGTTGAGAGCGCCAGATGAATTTTCGGGTAGCGCTGATTAAAGTGGGCCAGAGTGCTGGGGATCCGTACCGCCGCGGTGCTCTCCAGTGAACCAAGAGAAAACAGCCCCTGGGGTTCGTCGCCCGCCACCACCATTCGCGCCTCGTCCACCAGGGCGAGGATCTGCTGGCTATAGCGCAAAAAGCTGTGTCCCGCAGGCGACAGGCGCAGGCGCTGGTTCTCGCGGATAAACAGCTCAACGCCGAGGTCGGCCTCCAGCTGGCGGATGCGGGTGGTGAGGTTGGACGGCACGCGATGCACTTTCTGCGCCGCCTGGGTAATGCTGCCGGTGCTGGCGACAGCGTTAAACATCTCTAGCTGAGTCAGGTCCATGATATTCTTCTTTTGTGAATGCGTTGCTTAATATTATTCATTTTCAATGAATGGAAAGGTAAGCCAGAATACGGACACTTCGCAAGCAACGAGAGAGAATAATGATGAATTTATCTGCAACGCACGCCGTCTCCGTCAATCCGACTACCGGTGAGGTGGTCTCCTCGCTGCCGTGGGCCAGCGAACGCGAGGTCGACGCGGCGATCGCGCTCGCCGCGGCGGGCTATCGCCAGTGGCGTCAGACGCCGCTTGCCGACCGCGCCGACGCCCTGCGCCGCATCGGGGCCGCGCTGCGCGCCCGCGGTGAAGAGGTGGCCCAGATGATCACCCTTGAGATGGGCAAGCCGATCGCTCAGGCGCGTGGCGAGGTGGCGAAATCGGCCAACCTCTGCGACTGGTACGCTGAACACGGCCCGGCGATGCTGGCGACGGAAGCTACCCTGGTGGAAAATAACCAGGCTGTAATTGAGTATCGTCCACTGGGCGCCATACTGGCGGTGATGCCGTGGAACTTCCCGGTCTGGCAGGTGATGCGCGGCGCGGTGCCGATCCTGCTGGCCGGCAACAGCTATCTGCTGAAGCATGCCCCGAACGTGATGGGCAGCGCCCGTCTGCTGGGCGAAATTTTTGCCGCCGCCGGCCTGCCGGATGGTGTATTTGGTTGGGTGAACGCCACCAATGACGGCGTTTCGCAGATTATCAATGACGACCGCATCGCGGCGGTGACCGTCACCGGCAGCGTCCGCGCCGGGAAGGCGATTGGCGCCCAGGCGGGCGCGGCGCTGAAGAAATGCGTGCTTGAGCTGGGGGGATCCGATCCCTTTATCGTGCTCAACGATGCCGATCTCGATGAAGCGGTGAAAGCCGCCGTCACCGGCCGCTATCAGAACAGCGGCCAGGTGTGTGCGGCGTCGAAACGCTTTATTCTCGAAGCCGGCATTGCCGAGGCCTTCACCCGCAAATTTGTCGACGCCGTGGCAGCGCTGAAGATGGGCGACCCGCGCGACGAGCAAAACTACGTCGGACCGATGGCGCGGTTCGATTTACGCGATGAACTGCACCAACAGGTAACGGCGACCCTTGATGAAGGAGCGACTCTGCTGCTGGGCGCGGAAAAAATCGAAGGGGCGGGCAACTACTATGCGCCAACGGTGCTGGGCAACGTCACCGCCGGGATGACCGGCTTTCGTCAGGAGCTGTTTGGTCCGGTAGCAACCCTGACCACCGCTCGCGACGCTGACCATGCACTGGCCCTCGCCAACGACAGCGAGTTTGGCCTGTCCGCCACGGTCTATACCACCGACGAGGCGCAGGCCCAGCGCTTTGCCCGCGAGCTGGAGTGCGGCGGCGTCTTCCTCAATGGCTACTGCGCCAGCGACGCCCGCGTGGCCTTCGGCGGCGTAAAGAAGAGCGGTTTTGGCCGGGAGCTGTCGCATTTTGGCCTGCACGAGTTCTGTAATGTGCAGACCGTCTGGAAAGACCGTCGCTAATCAACGTTAGCCCCTGACGACCGTCGTCCACGTCTGCTATACTCGCCCACCGAATTTTGATGGTGGGCAAGGAGCCGCGTGTGGCGACGGTTATCAATAATGCAATGCTGGAAGCCATTCTGGCAGAAATCAGGCCGCTGATTGGCCGCGGAAAAGTGGCGGATTATATTCCGGCGCTGGCCAGCGTCAGCGGCGACAAGCTTGGTATCGCGATCAGTACGGTGGACGGTCAGCACTTTGCCGCTGGCGATGCCCATGAACGTTTTTCCATCCAGTCAATCTCCAAGGTATTGAGCCTGGTGGTTGCCATGAACCACTATCAGGAGGAGGAGATCTGGCAGCGGGTGGGGAAAGATCCTTCCGGCCAGCCCTTTAACTCGCTTCTGCAGCTGGAGATCGAGCAGGGCAAACCGCGCAACCCGTTTATCAACGCCGGGGCACTGGTGGTCTGCGACATGCTGCAGAGCCGGCTCAGCGCCCCGCGTCAGCGGATGCTGGAGATTGTCCGCCGTCTGAGCGGCGTGGCCGATATCGCCTACGATCCGGTGGTGGCTCGCTCAGAGTTTGAGCATTCGGCGCGCAACGCCGCCATCGGCTGGCTGATGAAATCCTTTGGTAACTTCCATAACGACGTCGCCACCGTGCTGCAGAACTATTTCCACTACTGTTCGCTGGAGATGAGCTGCGTTGAGCTGGCGCGAACCTTTCTGTTTCTCGCCGACCGCGGCATTGCCCCGCATCTCGACGCGCCGGTTATTGCGCCCATCCAGTCCCGCCAGGTTAATGCCCTGATGATGACCAGCGGCATGTACCAGAACGCCGGTGAATTCGCCTGGCGCGTTGGCCTGCCGGCGAAATCGGGCGTCGGCGGCGGGATCGTGGCGATTGTCCCGCAGGAGATGGCGATCGCCGTGTGGAGCCCGGAGCTTGACGACGCCGGGAACTCGCTGGCCGGCGTGGCGATACTGGAAAAACTGACTCAGCGGATGGGGAGGTCGGTGTTCTGATGGTCGATCAGGATCGCTTGTTTGCGCGCCTGGCGCGCTCGACGTTTCGCTCACGCTTCCGTCTGGGGGGGAAAGAGCGGCAATACTGTCTCGATAAGGGACCGGAGGTTATCGATCGGCATGCCGCAGACTTTATTCGCCAGCGGCTGGCGCCCGCTGCGCCGATCAATGATGGCAAGCAGACGCCGATGCGCGGTCACCCGGTGTTTATCGCCCAGCACGCGACCGCTACCTGCTGTCGCGGCTGCCTGGAAAAATGGCATGCCATTCCCCACGGCCGCGCGCTGAGCGAGCCGGAGCAGGACTATATCGTGCAGGTCATCCACCGCTGGCTGGTGCTACAAATGAATGCGCCGTCTGTGCGCTAATTTGCATTTGATCGGCGCCGGAGTATGCCTGATAAATATTCTCATGTTATGATAATCCGCTAACTAACTATTAACATAATAATTTCCTGAAACAATTAGACGGATAATTACTGAATGTCTTCACTGTCGATTCGGTCATTTACGCTGTTTCGTGAAGAACAACCCGTGCGCGATGCATTGGTCTTATTTACGTTAACGCTACTGCTGCATTTTCTTGGCGCTATGCTGCGTCTGGTGCAGGAGCTCTCTTTCTTCTGGCCGCTCAATGCAGTGATGGCCGGGATTTTTGCACGCTATGTATGGCTTAACCGCAGCTATTTTTATGCCGTCTGTTTTGCGGCAATGCTGGTCTATGACGGATTAACCTCGCGCTGGGGTATGGGCTTTGCCTCATTGCTGATTAACTTTTCCAATATTGTCTTTATTGTGACGCTGGCGCAGCTGGTGCTGTGGGATAAACGTCGCGCCGACTCCATGCCGGGCCCGATAAACGCGCTTAATTTATTCTGTTTCTGCCTGTTAGCCGCCTTACTGTGCGCAGCGGTCGGCGCGCTGGGGTCGGTGGATGTTGAACGCGCCACCTTCGTTCCCCAGCTGGCGGACTGGTTTAGCGAACAGTTCTCAACGGCGGTATTAATCCTGCCCTTTATTCTGACCCTGACGCTGCCTTCGGCATTAAGCGGTTTTCGCTTTCGCCAGCTGCTGCCGGTGCTGGCGCTGGTCCTGTCAATTGCGCTTGGCTTGGCGGTAGGCGGCGCGGGCAGCATTACCTTCCCGTTACCGGCTTTGATCTGGTGCGCTGTACGCTATCCGCTGCCGCTGACCTGTCTGCTGACTTTTCTCACTGGCATCGGCGAAATACTGCTGGTCGCTAATTCGTTAATTCACTTTTCGCCAGATGCGCGAATGCAGCCGTGGCAGCTGTTCTCCACCCGCCTCGGAATTGCCGCCATGCTGATTAGCCCGGTGATTGTCGCATCCAGTGTCGAAGCGATTAACACGCTGGTGAAGCAGCTGGCCCTGCGCGCCGATTTTGACTTTCAGACCCGCGTCTATTCCCGTTCCGGACTGAGCGAAGCGTTGAAGCGTCAGACGCTGCCGGCGGATAAGCTGCTGACGGTGATGGTGCTGGATATCGATGGCTTCAAACGGGTGAATGATGCTCTGGGCCATGAAGGCGGCGATTGCGTGCTGACCCAGTTTGCCCAGCAGGTTCGACAGCTGGTGGGTGAGCAGGGGATGGTGGCCCGTATCGGCGGAGAAGAGTTTGCGGTGGCCGCCGTCGTCGACAGCGCCCAGCAGGGCTATTTGCTGGCGGAAAAGATCCGTCACGGGGTGGAGTCGCAGCCTTTCGGCCTGGGCCAGAACCCGATCCACCTGACCATCAGTCTGGGACTGGAGACGCGCGAGGTAGGCCACGCCCGCATCACCGAGCTGTTTAACCAGCTGCTGTTGGCGGCGGACGATGAGATGGTGAAAGCCAAACAGAGCGGTCGTAACCAAATTTGTATGCCGACGCTGACCGAAAGCGCGCCATAAGAAAATCCTATCGGGATCCTACTTGTGCTAATTTTTGGTTAAAAACATAGTGATGTGGTCGATAACAGGGAGCTTTTATGACCACATCCTTTTCACTGCGCACGCTCTCGCGTGACGATATTCTCCATCACCTCCCGGCATTAAGCGAGATCCTGGCAAGCTGCGTCAACGGCGGCGCCTCGGTGAGCTTTATGCTGCCTTTCGCGCCGCAAACGGCGATAACGTTCTGGCAACGCACTGCCGACAGCGTGGCGGCCGGGGAGCGCATTGTGCTGGCCGCCTTCGACGCGGAGGAACGTCCCGTTGGCACCGTGCAACTTATCACCAGTCAACCGGAAAACCAGCCCCATCGAGCGGATGTCGCCAAATTATTGGTTCACCAAAATGTCCGCCGCCAGGGGATCGCCCAGGCATTGATGAGCGAGCTGGAGCGCATTGCCCGGCGGGAAAGGAAGACGGTGCTGGTGCTGGACACGGCGACCGGCAGCGGGGCGGAACAGTTCTATGCCCGCTGCGGCTGGGAAAAAGTGGGGGAAATTCCGCGCTATGCGCTGATGCCCGACGGCGAAATGACTGCCACCTCACTATTCTATAAGTTTCTGCCCTGACGGCCGCTATTGCAGATTGCTTTGATCAAAACAGGGTTTCACTGGTAGCAAAACCTGATAACTTATTGGACCAATTACTCAGGTTGTATGACTACTATTAGAGGGAACCCATTGTGAAAACTTTAAACCGTCGTGATTTCCCCGGCGCGCAGTACCCTGACCGTATCATCCAGTTTGGGGAAGGTAACTTCCTGCGCGCATTCGTTGACTGGCAGATCGACCTGCTCAACGAGCATACCGACCTGAATGCGGGCATCGTGGTCGTGCGGCCTATCGCCACAGATTTTCCGCCTTCGCTGAACACCCAGGATGGCCTGTACACGACTATTATTCGCGGCCTGAACGAGCAGGGCGAAGCGGTCAGCGATGCGCGTCTTATCCGCTCGGTCAACCGGGAGATCAGCGCTTACGCAGACTTCGACGCTTTTTTACGCCTGGCGCATAACCCGGAGATGCGGTTTGTCTTCTCCAACACCACCGAGGCGGGCATCAGCTACCATGCCGGGGATCGGTTTGACGACGCGCCGCCGGTCAGTTATCCGGCGAAACTGACCCGTCTGTTGTTTGAGCGTTACCAGCATTTCGCCGGTGCGGCCGACAAGGGATGGGTGATTATTCCCTGCGAGCTGATCGATTATAACGGCGAGGCGCTGCAGGCGCTGGTGCTGCGCTATGCTAGCGAATGGGAACTGCCGCAGGCATTTATCACCTGGCTGACCTCAGCGAATACCTTCTGTTCGACGCTGGTGGATCGCATTGTGACCGGCTATCCGCGTGATGAAGTGGCGGCTCTCGAGGCGCAGACCGGCTATAAAGATGCTTTCCTTGATACCGCTGAGCATTTCTACCTGTTCGTTATCCAGGGACCTGCCTCGCTGGAGGCCGAGCTGCGTCTCGATAAACTGCCGCTGAATGTGCGCATTGTGGACGATATTAAGCCGTATAAAGAGCGCAAAGTGGCGATCCTCAACGGGGCGCACACCGCGCTGGTGCCGGTGGCCTTCCAGGCCGGGATCGACACCGTGGGTGAGGCGATGAACGACGCGGAGATTTGCGCGTTTGTCGAAAAGGCGATTTATGACGAGATTATTCCGGTGCTGGATCTGCCGCGCGATGAGCTGGTGTCATTCGCCAGCGCCGTGACAGGGCGCTTCCGTAATCCCTATATTAAACATCAGCTGCTCTCGATTGCGCTCAACGGCATGACCAAGTACCGCACCCGTATTCTGCCGCAGCTGCTGGCGGGGCAGAAAGCGCATGGCGCCCTGCCGCCGCGTCTGACCTTTGCCCTGGCGGCGCTGATCGCCTTTTACCGGGGAGAGCGGGATGGTGAGAGCTATCCAGTACAGGATGACGCCGACTGGATATCGCGCTATCAAACGCTGTGGGCCCGCCATCGCGATGGCCAGATGAGCACTCGCGAGCTGGTCACCGCCGTGCTCAGCGTGGCGGATCACTGGCAGCAGGATCTGAGCCAGATCCCGGGGCTGGTGGAGCTGGTGACTGCCGACCTTGACGCTATCCTGACCTGCGGTATGCGCAACGCCGTCAAACCTCTTTGCTGATAGTCCATCTAAACACCCGGCTGCGGCCGGGTTGTGCAGGATTTTTATTAGTTACAACATACTATTATACTAACCTGTAACAGCCGGTCAGTGGCTCCTCTGCATACGGCTTTTTAGTGCCAAATCGTTCCGAACAGCAGGTGAATTATGGCCGAAGAGCTTGAACAAATATCTGCGCAGGAAAATAATGACCTCAACTCATATCTCCTGCCAATATTCGCAGGCTAATGCATTCATCTGTAAGGAAACTCTCATGGTCATCGATATCCGGGAAGTACGGCCCCACGACAAAGCCGAATGGCTTCAGCTTTGGCAAGGCTACACTCGTTTTTACGGTAGCCCGCAGCCGGAAGAGGTGACCGAATGCACCTGGCAGCGGATGCTGGATGTAAACTCGTCTGTATTGGGTAGAGTCGCGGTGGTGGATGATGCGGTGGTCGGCTTCGCTATCTGTGTTCTTCATGAGGGAACCTGGGTTACCACGCCGATCTGCTATCTGGAGGATCTGTTTGTCGATCCCGCCTTCCGTGGACAGGGTATTGCCAGAACCATGATTAAGTCGCTGCAAAGCGAAGGGGCGGACAAAGGCTGGTCGCGGCTGTACTGGCATACGCGCCGTGATAATCCCGCCCGTCATCTGTATGATGAGTTTACCCCGGCTGACGATTACGTACGCTACAGGATCACGCTTGAGTCCTGAAGCGGTAAGAGGTTGTTAAGCTTTTCCCGCTATAACAGGGGAAACAGGCTCAGGAGAAGCAACGATGGAAAAACGTCTTGAAACAGTGGTCAATGTGATTATGTTTCTTTCGCTATTGGCAACGGCCTGGGATCTCTCGCTGGTGCATCATCTCGCGTGGTAGTAAATTATATCATCTGAAACGCGGCGCCTCTTGCGGCGCCGCCTGTCTCATTCATCCGCCATCTTCCCTGCGTAAAACTCCAGTCCTCCAGTTGGTTAAACTGGATAACCACCATCACGTCCTGCGGGCTGACCGCCATCTCATCGTCTAACCGCGCGCAGAGCCGACGATAGAGTCCTTGTTTCTGCGCCCGGCTGCGCGGTTTTCCAGCGAAAATATGAAACAATACGAAGTAATAGCTAACCGAGATATTTTAAACCGGGCAGGGTGCGAGGGAATATAAACAAAAGAGTAGAGTCAATATTACTATCAAGGCCATCGTTTTATAAGTATATTGAAAGGCCAGATGATCATAAGAAATATGTGCCGGAACAATGAATGATCTAATAAAGGAAGGATCTAATTATGTATTATAGGAATTTCATCATTACCTCAATCGAGGCGGAGCGTATTCTTGCCATGAAATTTGATGAAGCATTTGCTGGAGTAAAAAAGAATGTTATTGATACACTGAATCAAATGGGAAATGGTATAACCCGTGCTTCGTATTATACTTCCTGCTTAATGGATAATTATCAGGATGTTTGTTCTAAGTTAAAGCAAGAGGACACAAGATTTATTGCAGGGCTGGCGCAGTTAGTTAAAAGCCGTGATATCATTTTCCAAATGATTAAAATATATATAGAAACCTACTTTCAAAATAAAAAAGAAGAAAAAGCTCAATATATTCTCAAGAAGCTTGTCGGCGCGGGAGTTTACATATCATCTTCAGGATTAACTAATCGTATTTTAATCATGGCAGTAGCAACCATGATTTGCCAGACTTCCAGGTTTAATACTGTTGTATATGGGCGTATCAACAGGGCAAGGTCATTAGTCCTTAAAGGGAGTGTAACTGCTACCGCAGTGGTATTAAACGTGTATGGATTGATTCAGGATGCCGCTAATAGCGCTGACAATTTGAAAATGCATAATTCATTTTATTACAATGCGTTATACGCTAACCATCTGGAGATGATGTACTTTCTCATCGAACCTGTCATCACAGGCGTTCCTTATTTAAATCCGATGATTATTTCTGATGATGAACTTGCTGAATTACTTATTAAATTAATGAGGTGAATGGATGGATTTCTTGAAAAGATGGTTAAAAGAAGAATTCATTCTTTTTTTATGGGGATGGGGTATTGTATTATTAATCATTATATTTAGCATGATTGCAGTCTCTCTTTTTCCTGACATTGCCATTAACTTAATAGGACTTTTTGTTTTATTAATCATTGGGTTTCACGTTGTCGTTTGGTTTAAAGTTAAAAACTGATATGAAAGAGGAGGGGTAATGTCAAATCCAGCATATTTATGGTTAACTGATGAGAATGATTCGCCTATTATAGGTTCTTGCCTGATGCCCACACGCACGGGTTCCATCGAATTGCGCGCAGTGAATCATCATGTTTGGTTACCTACCGATAATAATACAGGAAAGCTGACGGGAACCCGTCTTCATACACCGGTTAAAATTCAAAAAGAGTTTGACAGAACAACACCTTTGCTATTTAGGGCTCTTTGTGAAGGTCGAACATTAAGATCGGCAACGCTAAAAATGTACAGAATAAATGAGGCGGGACTGGAAGTTGAATATTTTAACATAGCGATGGCGAATATTAAGATTACGGCAATCACACCAAATTTACATCCGGCCGGAATGACAAGTACTCACCTTGAAGACATTGATTTCCGTTATGAGACGATCACCTGGATATACACAGAAGGGAACATCATGTATCGTGATTCATGGAACGATCGCTGTTGTGCATGGTAGCAAATGATATAGTGCTGAAACGCGGCGCCTCTTGCGGCGCCGCCTGTCTCATTCATCCGCCATCTTCCCTGCGCTAAAACTCCAGTCCTCCAGTTGGTTAAACTGGATAACCACCATCACGTCCTGCGGGCTGACCGCCATCTCATCGTCTAACCGCGCGCAGAGCCGACGATAGAGTCCCTGTTTCTGCGCCCGGCTGCGCGGTTTTCCGGCGAAAATATGAAACAGCACGAAGCGGGCGCTGCGTCCTTCGCTGAGGTAGTGCGGGTCGTAAATGCGCTGCTCATCGGCGGCCCGTTCGATAAACTGAAATCTATCTGCTGACGGAACGTCGAACTCCGCCACCAGACACTCATGAAAGAGCGCCGACAATTGAGCAAACTCCGCGGGACGCCAGGCGGTGCCAAGCGAAATTCGGGTCAAGGGCATGACGCCTCCTGCGCGTTCAGGCAGGTCAGGGCGCTGGCCGCCGCCGGCCAACCGGCATAGAACGCCAGATGGGTAAACAATTCGACAATTTCTTCCCGGCTCAGGCCATTCTGATAGCCGAACGCGATGTGCCACGGCAGCTGTTCAGTTTTGCCCTGCGCCGTCAGGGCGGAAAGGGTGATCAGGCTGCGTTCGCGGGGCGACAGCTCGCTACGCGCCCAGATATCGCCAAACAGCACCGTTTCGGTCAGCTCGGCTAGCTTTGGCGCGATAGCAGCCAGCGTTCGGCGATCGACAGGAGGAGTACTCATAGTGATTCTCTTTGCAGGTTAAAGGAGTCATCACTGTCGCACGCTGACTAAGATATTGAATATCGCAACGTTCGGGATTATCAATCCTGAAAATCAGGATGGTATAGCCGATCCTTTACACCTTTCATCACTCCGCTTTTCTGCCCACCTATCCCAACGGTCAGGCGGCGATCTTTCGCGCCACGATAAACAGCCGTGGGAAACGCAGGAGCACCTTCCCGTTACACTGTAACGGATAGTATGCGGCCAGCAATGCGAGATAGCGTGTGAGAAACGCGCTTCCGGCCTGCTCGTCCAGGCCTGCCAGATAGGGGCGTAACCCGGTGCCCTGCAGCCAGTCGACAATCGCCTGATGAGAAGCAAGGGGATGAAAATAGGTGGTGCGCCAGATATCAACTTCGCAACTCTGGCGGCTGAGCAGATCGTACCAGGCGGCGGGCGGGAGTAACGGCTGGCGTCCACGGTCCGGCAACCCCATCTCGCTGGCAACCTGACGCATCAGGGTATGGGAAGGTTCCTGCCAGTTATCCGGCATCTGCACTGCCAGCGTTCCGTTGTCCGCCAGCTGGTTTACCAGATGGGGGAAAAGCGTCTCATGATCCGTCAGCCACTGCAGAGAGGCGTTGGCATAGATCACATCTGGCGGTTGCGCAGGCCGCCAGCGGGCAATATCGGCATCAATGAATTCGCAGTCGGGCAAGGCCTGCGCCGCCTGGACCAGCATGGCCGGGGAGTTATCGATACCGACGATCGTCGCCAACGGCCAGGCGGCGCGTAGCAGGCGGGTGCTGTTTCCCGGCCCGCAGCCGAGGTCGACGGCGTGCTCGACCTGCAGATGGGCAATACGCGAGAGCAGGTCGGCCGCGGGGCGGGTACGTTCAGCGTCAAATTGCAGATACAACGAAGGATTCCAGTCGGCCATCGGGTGCAGTTCCTGTGTGAGGAGGGAGACAGGGGAAAGCATAGAACGCGTCAGGCGGCATGTCAGCGGTTAATGAACCTCAGCGGTCACCTTTGTGCGTGACAGTGTCACAAAATAGAACGTGGCTGGATTGCGCCTGCGCTGTTGGCCGAACCTGGGATTGAGACATGGCAGGGAACGTCTCTGCGCCCGTGGCGGGCGCAGGAGCCTATTCGGCGTTTTTGAGCGCCTCGGCGCGGCTGGCGGTGGCGTAGACAAAATCCAGCATCGGCTCGAGATCGGTGTCATAGCCAGCCTGAATAATTTTTCCTCGCAGCCATTCGATTTCACTGGTGATATCGGGAGGAAAAATGTTGTTATCCTGCGCCCGGCGCAGCCATTTCAGCAGAAAGTTATTCTTTCCCCTGATACCACCCGCTTTTTTCGATTTTCCGTGCATCTTCAGCGCGACCAGGACGCAGTAATAGAAATGAACGCGCTGATTAAAACTTTGGTGCATGTCTGTGTTTCCCGCCAGAATCAGGAATTCACCGTGTGGGTCAGTGATTCGGATTGGACTACGGTACCGGGCTGGATCGTTGCGCGAACTCTGTTGTCTACCAGTACCGTCCATGCATCTGTTGCCAGACGCTGACGGGATGTTGGCACGGAAGCCGAATCGTCGTCAATTGCCGATTCATTTTTTGCCGGCGTCATCGGACCGCGGCAGCCCGCGAGCCGGGCCACACTACTCTCTGGCGACAAGCCGCTGTTGCCGATGTACGCGGAAAATCAGCAGGAATGCGAGCGCCACCACGATCGCCGCCAGCAGATACAGCGTGGCGAGATCGTAGAACCCGGCGACCCAGCCGGCCAGCGGCCCGGTCAGGCCCAGCGCCAGATCAAGAAACGCCGAGTAGGTGCCGAGGGCGGTTCCCTGATTTTGCTCTTCCACCTGCTTTACCGCCTCAACCCCTAAGGCCGGAAAGACCAGCGAGAAACCCGAACCGGTGAGAAAGGCGCCGACGCCGGCCATCCATGCTGATGGCGCCAGCCAGATAAGCAGCAGGCCGAGACTTTCGATGATGAAGCAGGCCAGGGAGACCGGGACTCCGCCAAAGCGGGTAATGGTATTTCCCAGCACCAGGCGAACGCAGATAAAGCCGACGCTGAACAGCGAAAGGGTAAACGCGGCGCCCTGCCAGCTGTGCGCGGCGAAGTAGAGGGTGATAAAGGTGGCGATAACGCCGAAACCGACGGTGCCAAAGGCCAGCCCCAGGCCGTAAGGCCAGATTTTTCGCACCACCGCGTGAAAGGGCGCTCTGGCGCCGGCGTTCACCTTGACGTCCTGGCGGGTACGAGCGAACAGCAGACCGATGGCCGCGACCAGCACTACCACCGTAGCAAAGCCGCTGATGCCAAAATAGTGATTGAGGGTAACTCCCAGCGGCGCCCCGACCGCCATCGCCACATAGGTCGCCACGCCGTTCCAGGAGATAACCCGTGACGTGTGGATCGCGCCGACGGTTTTGATCCCCCACAGGGTGGCGCCGGTGGCGGTAAAGCTCTCGCCGACGCCGAGAAACACCCGGCCCGCCAGCAGCGCGGCAATGGCCAGCATCGGCGTTGCCTGCAGGACTACCGCCAGTAGCGTGAAGGCGCCACTGAGCAGGCAGCAGACGATCCCAAGGCTGACCACTTTTTTCGGCCCCCAGATATCGGTATAGCGCCCGGCGTGCGGCCGGCTTATCAGCGTCGATATGTACTGCAGACTGATCACAATTCCGGCCACAAAGGTGCTGTAGCCCAGCTGATAGTGAATATAGCCCGGCAGTACGGCCAGCGGCAGACCAATGGAGAGATAGCAGATACAGGTAAAAACAACGATCGAAATAATGCGCAAATTGAGTTGTGTAGTGCTGACGGAAGTGCTCATAGGGATAAGAGGTTAATACAACGGGATGTGTAGCATAGCGCGCCGTGAGGGCGCTGGCGAGGCGCGACAGCGTTTTATCGGTAACCGACGGGAACGATATTTGTACGAATGTAAATAACTGCTTTTACAGCGCTTAACGCCCGCCTCGCTCAGCGTCAGCTCGCCGCCATACCCGACGAATCACACACCATGCCCCAGGCGCGGTTTTGCAATACCGTGCGGTAGCCGTCCCGGTCGACGAAAGTGACGCCATTGACCTCCCAGTAAGGGTTAAACGCCGTAACGCGCAGAAATCCGGCGGCGTCCATGGCTGCGCACTGTGCCTCCCATGCCGCCTGCTGCGGATAGTACAGCACCAGCAGATCTTCATCGCCTGCCGAGGGGGTGACGGGATGGTGGCGGCAGTGGGTGAATTCCAGATGCCAGCCCGCTTCGGGCGCGCCGAGCATTATCCCGCTGAATCCTTCATGATCGGTAAAGCTGCCGAGCGGCTCGAGTCCCAGCCCGGCGCAATACATGCTGGCGGTGGTGTCCAGTTCGCTGACCGGCCTGGCAATGCGCATATGACAGAACGACATAATGACTCCCGTGAGCATAAGTTGAGTTGATACTGTACCGGTAAATCGGCCCGGCGTGTGTTAAGCCGTGCCCAGGCGCCACCTTCTCTCTGTAAATACCATAGCGGATTAACATCCGCCTTGCGCCAACAATACCTCTTCATCATAATAAAAAAAGAATCATTCAATATTATTATTCTTAAATTGAGAATCACTGTGGGGTGGTGGATGAATAACCAATCGCGCCAGGCCTTATGGCTGGCACTGGCTGGATCGATAGTACTGATGATCGGCATGGGCTACGGGCGCTTTGCCTTCACCGGCGTGCTGCCGCTTATGCTTAATGAAGGTCTGTTAACCCTGCACGAGGGCAATCTCGCCGCGTCGGCCAATTACGCTGGCTATCTGGTCGGTGCGTTGCTGCTGGCGCGGGTGCAGCCTGGGGCCGCCACCCGACTGAGCATTATCTCCGCCGGGTTGACCATCGCCAGCCTGGCGCTGCTGGCCTGGGTGAGCTCGCCGTGGACCATTATTACGCTGCGCGCCGTCGCCGGCGCGCTGAGCGCGATAACGCTGATTGCAGGTTCGCTGTGGCTGCTGGAACATATGGGGCATCATCACGGGGCGCCGTTGCTGTATGCCGGGGTGGGGCTGGGGATATTTATCTCAGCGGAGGGGATCGCCCTTGGACATGCCCTGAGCCTCACCAGCCAGCAGATCTGGCTGCTCAGCGCATTATGCGCCGGTCTGCTGCTGGCGCTGGCGATCCGTTGGCTGCTGACTCCGCCGGCTGCACTGGTGCGGGTTTCCCATGTTGAGACCTCCCTGCCTGCGTCCGGGAGCGATACCCGTCGCGCGGCGTGGCGACTCTTGATGGTTTACGGTCTGGCGGGCTTCGGCTATATCATCACCGCCACTTATCTGCCGTTGTTTCTGTCCGGTTCGCTGCAGAGCGTTGACCCGGTCCATCTGTGGGCGCTGTTTGGTCTGGCGGCCGCGCCGTCCTGCCTCATCTGGCATAAGCTGGTGCTAAAGTGGGGATACCGGCAAGCGCTGACCCGCAACCTGCTCGTCCAGGCGCTTGGCGTGATCCTTCCAGCCTGCAGCGCTTCATTGCTGTTTTGCGTGCTAAGCGCGCTTTTGGTGGGCTTTACCTTTATGGGCACCGTAACCATTGCGCTACCGAAGGCGAAAAGTCTCAGCCATCAGGTGAGCTTCAATATGATTGCCGCGATGACTGCACTGTACGGTGTGGGACAGATTGCCGGGCCGCTTATCGCCGGCGCGCTGTATCAGATCGCGGCTTCATTTAACCCGGCGCTCTATGCCGCGGCGCTGGCGCTGCTGATTGCCGCAGGGCTGGTCTTTACCGAACGCCAGGCTTAGCCAATCGCCACGCTTTGCAGCAGCTTGCGCCACTCGCTCAGGGCGGGGGCGCTCAAGCCGCTGCGCCAGATAAGCTGGGTGGTCGCCTCGCACAGCGGTTCGCTAAGGCAGTTTTCGGGAAGCGTCATCAGCGACAGCACGCTCTGCGGCAGCAGGCAGGCGTAGCGCCCGGACGCCACGCAGGCAAGCATGCTGTGATAGGAATTGACCTCATGCACCTCGACGGCCGCCTGCTGTTCCGCCAGCCAGCGTTCTCCCAGCGCGCGGTAGCTGCAGCCGCTGGCAAATGCCGCGAACCGCAGCGGACCCGGGGTCTGCGGACGGACCAGCATCAGGGTTTCATAAAACACCGGGGTGAATGCCAGTTCGGCGGGACAGGCAGGTTGCCCATCGGCCCCTGGCGGCAGGCAGACCAGCGCGGCATCAAGGGCGGCGGTTAACACCCCCTCGGTTAACTGGCGGGTCGGTTGGGTGATGAGGGTGATATCCACCTGTGGGCACTGCTGTTGGAAGCGGGTAAGCAGCGGCGGCAGCCGGCTGGCGGCGGTCGCCTCCATCGCGCCCAGACGCAGACTGCCGCCTGGGGGTTNTCGGATGCAGAGCCTGCTTTGCCTCTTCCGCCAGGCTCAGGATCCGCCGGGCATAGCTGAGAAACTGCACGCCTGCCGGGGACAACACCATTTTTTGTTGCCGCGAACGAAGAGCTCAACGGCAAGCTCCTCTTCCAGCTGCTGAATGCGGGTCGTGATATTGGACTGTGCGCGGCCCAGCCGTTTTGCTGCCTGGGTGACGCTCTGCGTTTCTGCCACCTGAATGAAGATCTCGAGTGTGCTGTGGTTCATATTTTTCTTCTCAATACGATAATAATGTTGATCTTACCATCTTTAAAGGAGATGGTAAGCCTCCAGCATCGTTAATGCATGAGGAAACCATGAGCAACCCGCTGCTTTCGCTTCTTGATATTGATTATCCCCTGATTCAGGCCCCGATGGCGGGCGTCTCCACCCCCGCGCTGGCTGCCGCGGTAAGTAATGCCGGTGCGCTGGGCTCGCTGGGGCTGGGCGCTTCAACCGTTGCCCAGGCGGAAGCGATGATAGTCGCCACCCGCCAGCTGACGGACCGTCCGTTCAATGTCAATCTGTTCTGCCATGCGCCGCCCCGGCGCGACGCCCGGCGGGAAGCCGACTGGGCAACAACATTACGTCCCCATTTTGCCCGCTATGGCAGTACGCCACCGGATTCGTTAAGCGAGATCTACCAGACATTTATCGGTCATGCGCCGATGCTGGAGCTGCTTCTCGACCTGTCGCCGGCGGTGGTGAGCTTTCATTTTGGTCTTCCTGAAGGTGAGACGATCCAGCGTCTGCGGCGGCAGGGGATCGTTACCCTGGCAACAGCGACTTCGCTCCAGGAGGCGCTGCTGATTGAACAGCAGGGGATCGACGTGGTGGTCGCTCAGGGCTATGAGGCGGGTGGGCACCGGGGGATCTTTGCTCCGCAGGCGCCTGACGCGCAGCTGAGCACCTTCACCCTGGTGCAACTTCTGCGGCGTCGACTAACCATCCCGGTGGTGGCCGCCGGAGGCATCATGGACGGAGCGGGGATCGCCAGCGTGATGCAGTTGGGGGCGCAGGGCGTACAGCTCGGTACGGCGTTTTTACTGTGTCCGGAATCGGCCGCCGACGCCGGCTACCGCGCGGCGATCCACAACAGTCTTGACGGGCGTACGGTGCTGACCTCCGCGATATCCGGGCGTCCGGCACGCTGTCTGGCGAATGCCTTCTGTGCGCTGGGGGAAGGCTATCCGGCGAGCGCCGTGCCGGATTATCCGCTGGCGTATGATATCGGCAAAGCACTGGCCGCCGCCGCGAAAGCCCAGGGTGTCCATGAGTATGGCGCCCACTGGGCCGGGCAGGGGGTGGGGTTGATCCGCGAGTGTGACGCCGCCACTCTGGTCCGCCAGCTGGCGGCAGAGAGCGGCTGGAACTAATGACTGACGGCTAGCGGCGGTGGGCCAGGCTACGCACCAGCCGATCGCCGGCCATTTGCACCCCCTGGACCATCGCCACCAGGATCAGCACTGTGCCAAACATGACTTCATTATTAAACCGCTGATAGCCGTAGCGGATGGCGAGGTCGCCGAGTCCACCGCCGCCGATCACACCGGCCATGGAGGAGAAACCAATCAGCATCACGATGGTTAGCGTGATCCCGGCCAGCAGCGTTGGCAGGGCTTCCGGCAGCAGGGATTTAAAAATCACGTGCCAGACGTTGCCGCCCATCGACAGAATGGCTTCAATTCTCCCGTAGTCCACCTCGTCGAGCGCGTTTTCCGTCAGACGGGCAAAGAACGGAAAGGCGCCGATGGTTACCGGCACGATGGCGGCGGTGCTGCCCAGCGTGGTGCCGACGATCAGGCGGGTAAAGGGGATCAGGGCGATCAGCAGCACGATAAACGGCAGCGACCTGCCGATGTTGATCACCGCGCCTAACAGCGCGTTCAGTTTCGGCATCGGCGCCAGCCCGTTGGCGCGGGAAATAAATAACAGCACGCCGGTGGGCAACCCGATCAGCACGGTAAACAGGGCCGCCAGGCCCACCATATAAAGCGTATCCAGCGTGCCGTCGAGTAATAACGGCCACAAATCTTCCCAGCTCATGCTACTCCGCATAATGGCCTCCCCTGAACGCCGTGGCGGGTAAGAAATTCCTGTTCAGCCTGCGGGTCGTGCAGCAGCGACTGGCGCAGCCGCGACCATGGGGTCACCAGCAGGTCGGCGAGTTTACCGCTTTCGACAATCTCGCCCTGTTCCAGCAGCGCCGCGTGGTCACAGATGGTTTTCACCACCTCCAGCTGGTGCGTAATCAGCACAATGGTCAGATTGAGGCGCTGGTTAATATCCGCCAGCAGGGCCAGCACCGAGGCGGTGGTCTCGGGATCCAGCGCACTGGTCGCCTCATCGCACAGCAGCACTTCCGGCCGGGCGGCCAGCGCCCGGGCGATGCCGACGCGCTGTTTTTGCCCACCGGAAAGCTGCGACGGGAAGGCGGCGGCCTTTTCGCTGAGATCCACCAGCGCCAGCAGTTCGCGCACCCGGGCCTCGCGAGCGGCCCTCGGCACTCCGGCAATCTCCAGCGGCACCGCGACGTTGTCAGCGACGGTGCGGGCATGCAGCAGATTGAAGTGCTGGAAAATCATCCCAGTGCGCAGGCGATAATCCCGCAGCGCCGCCTTGTTCAACTGGGTAATATCCTGTCCGTTCACCAGAATGCGGCCCGAGGTGGGCCGCTCCAGTAAATTGAGACAGCGGATGAGCGTACTTTTGCCGGCGCCACTGCGCCCGAGAATGCCGTATATTGCCCCTTTCGGTATCTGCAACGCGATATCGTTCAGCGCCGGTCGGCCGGTTCCGGCGTAGGTTTTGCTCAGCCCTTCGATGGTTATCATGACTGAGGGACCACCGGGATCACCGAGCCGTTATAGGTTTTACGGATAAACTCCGCCACCTGCGGCGAGGTCAGGTCTTTCGCCAGCGCCTTAATGCGCGGGTCATTCGCCAGGGCTGGGGTGGTCACCAGAATATTGGCGTACGGGTTATGCTCGGCGCTTTCCAGCCCCAGGGCATCCTTCGCTGGCACCAGGCCGGCTTCCAGCGCGTAGTTGCCGTTAATCACCGCCAGGTCGACATCATCGAGGGAGCGCGGGATCTGCGGCGATTCAATCTCCAGAATCTTCAGGTGTTTCGGGTTCTCGACAATATCCTTCGGCGTCGCCAGGGTGGTGGCCGGATCGGTAAATTTGGGATCCAGCTTAATAAGCTTCTGCGCCTGCAGCAGGAACAGCGCCCGGCTCAGGTTGGTGGTGTTATTCGGCACCGCCACGGTGGCGTTTTCCGGCAGTGATGAGAAATCTTTATGCTTATGCGAGTAGATCCCCAGCGGCTCAATATGCACCGTGGCCGCGACGGCAAAGGTTTTACCCAGCGCTTTCTCCTGATCCTTCAGGTAGGGGACATGCTGGAAGTAGTTGGCATCCACATCGCCACTGGCCAGCAGTTCATTGGCGTTGACCCCGCTGGTCAGCTCCACCACCTTCAGATCGAGGCTGGGATCGATTTTTTTGATGTAGTTGAGGATCTCCGCGTGGGGAACCGGGTCCGCGGCGACGCGCAGCGCGGCAGCCTGGGCAGACGTCCATGCCAGAGAAAGAGACAGTGCGACTCCTGCCAGTTTAAAAGCGGCATATTTCATGGTGTGTTCCTTTTTAGTTATGGTTAAACGATCAATTGCTCGGCGCGTTCGCGAAACACGTCCTGATAGTAGCGTTCCGCCACGTCCGGATGGGAACGCAGACGGCCCTTGAGATAATTCCAGCCGACATCGCGCAGCAGCGGATTGTGCGGGTCGCTGTCCGGCCCTCGCGCTTCACGCGCCAGCTCGGGCGGCAGGGTGTAAACCGGCACCACCGCGTCAAGCTGGGCGCCGAGGAAGAAGGCGATGGAGAGGCGCTGCTGCTGCGCCGGCGGCGACACCACGCGATGGACGGTAGCGCGCAAATACCCGTTGGTCGCCAGCTCCAGCAGTTCGCCAATATTGACCACAAAGCTGCCGGCCAGCGGCACGGCGTCGATCCATTCTCCAGGCGCGACCTCTACCTGCAGTCCTTTCTGCTCGTCCTGCAGCAGGAAGCTGAGAAACCCCGAATCTTTATGGGCGCCGACGCCCTGGCTGCTTTGGGTCTCCTGCTGGCCGGGGTAGCGGATCAGTTTGATATGCTCGTTGGGTTTGTCGCCGTAGAGCTGATCGAAAGCATTCTCCGGGAGCTGCAGGGCTTCGGCAAAGGCGCGCAGCAGGCGGATGCCCACCTGGGTCATTTGCTGTTGCCAGTGAAGTAATACCGGTTTAAGCGACGGCAGGGCGGCAGGCCACAGATTCGGACCCTGCAGGCGCTGCCAGCGCGGGGCGTCGTCGCTGAGGGTCAGCGCCGGACGTTCGGCGCCGATATCAAACTGTTCTCGCCAGTCAGGCTGGCCGCGCGTCAGCTCAGAGGCCGCGCGGTTATAGCCGCGAAAATGGGGGGAGTGGATCATCGCCACCTGCTGTTTTTGCGCCTCATCGAGAGCAAAAAAGCGCTGGGACTGGCGCTGAACTTCATATTGAAGCGCGTCGTCGACACCGTGGTTGATCAAATAGAAGAAGCCGATGTCGCGGGCGGCATGACGCAGGTCGGCCAGGAAGGCCGCTTTATCCGCGGGGTCCGCGTAGCGGGCCAGATCGAGAATCGGCAGGGTGGTCGCGTTCATTGTGTTCTCCGAAAACGGGGTAATAAGTTATGGGTTGATTCAGTTTCTGGGTTCGGGCACAACAGCAGCGCATGGTGATTTCCTCTGTCCGGGGCTGAACACAGCTTGCCTCAAGGCCAAATAAGCAACCAATAACGTTATTTTCTAATTTATGACCGCGCGGGGTTCAGTGCTTTTGCATTAAATAGATATAGGCGCGAAGCGCGTAATGAAGCCGGTTGCGCCCGTCGGTGAGAGCCAGTAAGGTAGGCGCACTTTTTAATGCGGAACGGACGTATCGTAATGCACAGCTCGAAAGATCCCCTGCACGGCGTGACCCTGGAAGCGCTGCTCAATGCCCTGGTGGCGCGCTATGGTTGGGCGGAAATGGCCCGCCAGGTCAACATTAACTGCTTTAAAAGCGATCCCAGCATTAAGTCCAGCCTCAAATTTCTCCGCCGGACGCCGTGGGCGCGCAAAGAGGTGGAGGCTATGTATCTCGCCTCCCTTGATGATGACGCGCCGGTGGAGAAAGCGGATCCCTGGGCAAACTGGCAGAAAAAATAACCCTTACCACAGGACACCATCATGCAGAGCTGGAGCAGTAAAGATTTCACCGCCGACCGCGCGTGGGGCGCGCTGGATATTGCCAATTTTTCCGGCACCACCGTGCGTCTGCACTGGACCGACCAACCCTATATCTGGCACATCAATGATGGTCAGGAGGTGTTTGCCGTGATGGATGGTCAGGTGGCGATGCATGTGAAAGTCGACGGCGAGGAGCAGATCATCATGCTAAACGCCGGCGATATCTTCTACGCCGGGGTGGGATGCGAGCATGTCGCTCACCCGCAGGGGGCGGCGCGTATTCTGGTGATTGAGAAAGAAGGGTCGGTCTGACCCCGTGGCGGGCGGTTCTTTGCCCGCCGTTTCATCGCCCGTCAGATGCGACATACCGCGTTGATATAAATTACCTATCCTGCTTTCGATATATTTAATTCTTGTTTGCCATTCCCTTCACCCCAGCACTATCTTTTGCCGCAGGCGCCTGACCAGGCACAATCGCGGGAGAGATCATGGCAACCTTGCAGTGGGACCACGCAGTACAGTTTGTGAATCAGCCGGAAGCGGCGATTGAAATCTTTGCCGGGCAGCAGCTGCGGGCGGTGGCCGGAGGGCGGCATCCGGGGTGGGGAACCCGTAATGCGCTGAGCTATTTTGGCCTGACGTATATCGAATTCCTCGCCATTGCCGACCCGGACGAACTGCGCGCCGCGACGGACAAATTCCTCCTTTCGCGCGACGCCGCACGGCTGCTGCCGGAGAATGAGGCGCTGTTTCGGGTGGCGCTGCGCAGCGACGACATCGACGCCACCTATGACCAGTTGCGTCGTACAGGGGTGACAGTGTCACCGATTGTCGATGGCCAGCGCAACGATCCGCAGAGCAATATCATCCGCTGGCGGATCTTCACCATCTATGGCGACACTGACGGGCTGGTCTATCCCTTTGTGCTGCAGTGGGAAGAAGACGACGCCACCCGGCTGACGCGGCTGCGCGCCCAGAGGCTGGACGCGCCGCATCCGCTGGGCGACATTACGCTTGAGCAGGCGGTGTTCGAGGTGGTCAATCCGCAGGCGGTGCGCGATCGCTGGCAGGCGCTGCTGGGCTTTCCGCCACTGGGGGAGCAGGGACTGGACGTGGGCGGCCGGCAATTTATCTTCCGTGAAGGGGCTGCCAACCAGCTGACCGAACTGGTGTTCCGCGTCGCCAACCCGGCGCTTAAGGGGCAGCGCTTTCGTGTCGGCAACGGCGTGTATCGCTTTACATAAAGGCTGACTCTAGCGTGCCGTGGCGCGCAGGGCTCCCGGCGGCTGGCCGGTGATGCGTTTGAAAGCCCGGCTGAAGGCCGCCAGCGACTGATACCCGAGGCTGAAGGCGACCGTTTCCAGCGCCTGGCCTTCATGGGTGATGTACTGCACCGCCAGCCGCATACGCAGCTCGGTGAGATAGCGGGCGGGGGTGGTGCCGGTGGCGGCAAGAAAACGTTCCGCGAACAGCGAGCGTGAAAGACCCGCCTCCCGCGCCAGATCTTCCACTTTCCAGTTGACCCCCGGGCGCTGATGCATGGCGTAGATCGCTTTCGCCAGCCGGGGATCGCGCAGGACCTGTACCCAGCCGGTGGCGTTGCCGCACCCGCACGCTACCCAGCCGCGGACAATCAGCGCGGCCACCACGTCCGCCAGCCGGGCGAGGATCCCGGCATAGCCTGCCTGGCGGGTGAGCGATTCCCGCTCCATCGCTACCAACAGCGGCTGGATCTCCGGCCAGGTGTTTAGCAGGCTGCTGACCCGCATCACCTCGGGCATGGCCTTCACCAGCGGCTGCATGCCGCCGAGCTCAAAGTCCATACAACCGCTGAAAATGACGGCGCGCTCCGGGCAGTCAGGCTGGTCGCCAGCGTTGATACAACTTACCGTGCTGCACACCGTTTCGCTGGGCAGCTGCGCCACATTGACCACCGTGGCCTGCGGATCCGAGAGCAGGGCGTGCCCGTCGCCGTTGGGAATAAACAGCGCATCGCCGCTCTCGAGGGTGAACTGTTCTCCGCTGGCCATGCGCAGCAGCACCGGCCCGCGGCTGATGAAATGGAACTGGGCTTTACCCGCCACGGCGCTAAAGCCGACGCCGAACGGGCGTGCGGTTTCGATGCGCCGGTAGTTAACGCCGGAGAGGCGCATACCGCGCAACAGTTCGCTGGTCAGGTCGATGGCAGGCTGGCTCATGGTAATTCCGGACGAATAATCAATAACTGAAGAGTATGCATCATATATCGTCCGAAAGTAAGTCCCTAAGATGACCAGGATGTTAATAAACCTGGAGAGTTGTATATGAGTTCCTGCATAGCTGCTGACGCGAGCCTGTCTCCCGCCAAACCTGCCTGGCGCGCCGTCTATGCCCTGGCCCTCGGGGTGTTCGGCCTGATCGTGGCCGAGTTTCTGCCCGCCAGCCTGTTAACGCCGATGGCCAGCAGCCTCGGCGTCAGTGAAGGGATGGCCGGACAGGCGGTCACCGCGACGGCGCTGGTGGCGTTAGTTACCGGCCTGCTGATCGCCACCGCCACCCGCAATATCGATCGCCGCTGGGTGCTGATGTTCTTTTCCGTGCTGCAGATAGTCTCCAGCCTGATGGTCGCTTTTGCCGATTCGCTGGCGTTTCTCCTGCTGGGCCGTCTGCTGTTGGGGATCGCCATCGGCGGCTTCTGGGCGATGTCCACCGCCACGGCGATGCGTCTGGTGCCGGCGGCCCATGTGCCAAAGGCGCTGGCGATCATCTTTTCCGCGGTGTCTGTCGCCACGGTGGTGGCCGCGCCTCTCGGCAGCTACCTCGGGGAGCTGATCGGCTGGCGCAACGTGTTTATTCTCTGTGCGATACCCAGCCTGCTGGCGCTGCTCTGGCAGCTGTGGGTGCTGCCCTCCATGCGCCCGGAGAGCGTCGGGACCTTCTCCACGCTGTTCAGGGTGCTGCGCCGTCCCGGTATGCTGGGCGGCATGCTGGCGACGATCCTGATTTTCAGCGGCCATTTCGCCTTCTTTACCTACCTGCGGCCGTTCCTTGAGACCGTCGCGCAGGCCAGTGTCGAAGGGGTTTCGCTGATATTGCTCGGCTTCGGTATCGCTAACTTTATCGGCACTTCGGTGGCGAGCTATCTGCTGAGCCGTAGCCTGCGTCTCACCCTGGCGCTGGTGCCGTTGATGATGAGCGTTCTGGCGCTGCTGATGGTGACGTTTGGCCATCTGACCGTGCTGGCCGGGCTGCTGGTCGCCCTGTGGGGATTTGCCTTCGGCCTGGTGCCGGTGGCCTGGTCCACCTGGCTTGCCACCACCGTGCCGGATGAAGCAGAAAGCGCGGGCGGTCTGCTGGTCGCCTCTATTCAGCTGGCCATCAGCGCCGGGGCCGCCGGCGGCGGGGCGGTGTTTGATTTGCACGGCGCCAGCGGCGTCTTCACCGGCAGCGGTCTGCTGCTGTTGAGCGCGATGGTGATTGTCTTCGCCGCCGTACGGGTGAAACCGGTCGCCCGCGCCGACCAGCCGGTGACGGGCCGCTTATCCCGCGAGATCGATAACTAAATTGGCCGACAGGCTGCGGGAGCAGCACAGCGCAATATGCTGCTCTGCGGCCTGTTTTTCCGCCTCCGACTGCACGGTATCCCGGTGGTCGACGGTCCCCTCGCGTACCGGCGTCAGGCAGGCGCCGCAGATCCCCATCTCGCAGGAGAGCGGCACCGCGACGCCATGCTCCTGCAGCACCTGGGCGATGGTTTTGTCCCCCGGCACCGGCCAGCGCTCCCCGGTGGAGGCGAGGGTGATGGTGAAGGTTCCATCCGCCGCCGACGCCGCCGTCGGGGCGGGCGGCTGGAACGCTTCGCTGTGCAATTGCGCCTCCTCCCATCCGACCGCCCGCGCGGTATCGCGAACCCGGGCCATAAATCCGGGCGGACCGCAGAAGTAGACCCGGGTGTCGGCGTCCGGAGCCCCCAGATCCTGCGCCAGCCGCTGGCGCGGACTCTGCCCCTCGTCTGAGCAGTGGATCTGGCAGATTCCCCCGCTCAGCTGGCGGGCGATCTCGGTGGCGAAGGCGGCCTCCTGCGCACGGCTAACGTAATAGTGCAGCGTAAAGCTGGCGCCGGACGCCGCCCGGGCGTGGGCCATCGCCAGCAGCGGCGTAATGCCGATCCCGGCGGCGAGAAGCACCACATGGCCGCCCTCGTGCAGCGGAAAGTGGTTGCGCGGGGCAGAGATCATCAATGGCTGTCCCGGGCGCAGGGTGTCATGAATATAACGGGAGCCACCGCGAGACTGCGACTCGCGGGCGATGCAGAGCAGATAGCGATCCTGTTCGGCCGGGCTGCCGGTCAGGGAGTACTGACGGATCAGCCCGCAGGGAAGATGGAGATCGATATGGGAGCCGGGCGTCCACGCCGGCAGCGGTTGCCCCTCGGCGCTCACCAGACGAACGGCCAAATTTTTCGCGCCCTGGCGCCACAGGCCATCGACCACCACCGGGAGTATGTCGCGCATATGACCTCCACTCATACCAGAAAGAAATCGCCAAAGCCCATCTTCTTCAGCCCGCGCCGGTAGGCGATAGAGCTGCGGTCCGCCGGAATATGCGCCTCCAGGGTCAGATCCAGCGGCAACCGTTCCGGACGCTGGGTCTCGACCATCAGGCGGTCCTCTTCAAATACCCGCAGGTTGAACGCATGTACGTCTTCCACCGGCACGTGCAGATCGAAGTTGCGGGCAATAGGTGCAAACATCCGCGTCACCCGGGACGACACCGGCGAGGCGGCGTTCATGATCACCAGCCTGGCGTCGGCGGGAAAATGGATGGTCAGCGTAGCGGTGAACGGCAGATGCATTTCAAAGTGACGCAGCCACTGGAACCCTTCCGGCGCGCGGAAATCGGAGCTGGCCGGGTAATTGCCCACCGAGCTCCAGTAGTCGGCAACAAAGCCGAACGGCGTCTCCTGCGGGGTATAGTCCGGCACCTGCTGGTTGTCCGGATCGGCGAAGGTGTCGGTGTGGATCCACGCGAAGTGGGCGACATCGAGAAAGCCTTCGACCTGGCGGCCGGCAAATCCCTTTACCTCGAAGGCCGGGCAGTTGATTTGCTGAAAGCCGGCGTCGTCCCAGTGCGGCATGGTCGGTAACGGCGGCGGATTGTCCGGATCGCAGGCCAGGCAGGTCCAGATCAGCCCGTAGCGCTCCTCCACGGCGAAGCTGGTGAGATGCAGTTTGGCCGGAATGGGTTGCCCCGGACTGGAGGGGATGCGGTTGCAGCGGCCATCCTCGCCAAAGCGCAGGCCATGATAGGGGCAGACGATGCCTTCCTCTTCATGAAACCCCAGGGTCAGCGGCACCCCGCGGTGCGGGCAGACGTCGCGGGCGACCACCACCTGGCCTTTAATACGGTAGATAACCAGCTGTTCGTCCAGCAGGGTGGCTTTCACCGGGGCGCCGGTAATATCGCAGGCGCGGGCCACCGGGTGCCAGCAGCGGGCCAGCCGCAGCCAGTCCTCTGGATCAAAGGTGCAATGGGCGGGGGGCGTGGGGGTGATTGTCTTCATGATTTCTCTTCCTGCTCACATCGGTGATTGTTTTATTGTTGTGAGATTATTGTTGTCATATTAGGGTGTTCACATCCATCACCATTAATTCACTCTGCTGTTGCAAAAAAGAGTACAGGGGCGCCATGAGTCCATTTTCCCGTTTCGCGCACTATTTCATCGCCGTGGCCCGCTACGGCAGCCTGCGCCGGGCCGCCGAGCAGCTGCATATTTCCGCCTCGGCGATTAACCGCCAGATCCTGCAGGCCGAGGAGGCCTTCGGCACCCCGCTGTTCGAGCGCCTGTCGGAGGGACTGCGGATGACCACCGCCGGTGAGTTGCTGTATGACAACCTGCTGCGCTGGCAAAAGGAGTTTCGCCAGACGCGGCAGAAATTCGATGAGCTGCAGGGGATGAAGCGCGGAAGCGTTAGCGTTGGCATGGTGCAGGCGCTGGCGGAAGGGGGCTTCGCCGCCGCGCTGGCGGAGATCATCGCCAGCTGGCCGTGGCTGGAGCTGGATCTGCAGGTGGCTGACAGCCACACCGTCAGCCAGAAAGTGCGTCAGGCGGACCTGGACGTCGGCCTGATCCTCGATCCGCAGGGGCAGGCTGGACTCAGCGTGCTGGCCTTTGCCGAACTGGAGGTGGGGATTGTGATGCGTCCGGACCATCCCCTGGCGGGGGCGAAGGCGCTGTCTTTGGGCGAGCTCAGCCTGGAGCGGCATATCGTGCCCGGCGCGCCGTTGATCGTCCATGAGCGGGTGGCGCTCCTCTATCGCCACCATGACTTTGCGCCGGAGAATACCATCAGCTGCAATGATATCCGGCTTATCAAGTCGTTGGTGCTGCGCGGCAGCGGCGTGACGCTCCTTAGCCTGCTCGACGTGCTGGACGAGGTCCAGTGTGGACAGCTGGCCTTTGTCCCGCTGCGCAGTACGCTGCTGCGACCGCTGACCCTGGCGCTGTGTACTGCGCCCTCGCGTCAGCTTTCGCGGCCCGCGCAAATGGCCATTCAGACGCTGAGTGCGGTGATCGAATCCATGGCGACGGTCAGCCCAGCGGCCCGCTGAGGATGGTGTCGCACATGCCGTTGATAATGCGCTCCCCGGTCTCCTCGCGCAGCTCCTGGTACCAGGCTTCGGTGAGCTGCATATCCTTCCCGTGGGTAATATCGCACCGTTTGCGCGCCTTCAGCACCAGGTCACGAACCCGGTCGCAGCGCTGGGCTTCATACTCGCGCAGGGCGGCCGCAATATCTCGGGTCTGGCGGAAAACGGCGCCCAGCACCACTGCATCTTCCATCGCCGCGCAGCCTCCCTGGCCAATATCCGGGGTGGTGCTGTGTCCGGCGTCGCCGAGCAGCGCGACGCGGCCGCGCACCAGGCGGCTGAAAGGTTCGATATCATGGATTTCAATGCGGTTGGTAGTCTGCGGGTCGAGGGCGGCGATCAGCTTCTGCACCGGCGGCGCCCAGCCGGCAAAGTAGCGGCTGAGGTCAGCGCGCAGGGTGTCACGATCCTCCGCCAGACCCGCCGGAAGCGGCACATCAAAGAAAAAGTAGAACCGGCCGGCGGAGACCGGCATCAGCGAGACGCGCTTGCCTTCGCCGACAAAGGTGGTCCACTGGTCGCCGGGGGCCAGCGCTTCATCTATCTCCACCAGGCCGTTCCAGTTGACGTAGCCGGCGTAGCGGCGCTGCGGGGTAAAGCCCAGCACCCACGGACGCAGTGCGGAATGGCTGCCGTCGGCGGCAATCAGCAGATCGCCGCTGGCGCTGCTGCCGTCGGTAAACCATACCGTCACGCCGTCGGCGTCTTCTTCACAGCGGGTGACGCGTTTGCCGAACTGCACGCTGTCCCGTCCCCAGTAATCCAGCATTTCCCGCTGCAGTTCTGCCCGGGAGACCGGGCAGGGGCGGCTGCCGGTGCGTTCGATCAGCGGGGCGAGACTGAACTGGGTCATGTTCTCGCCGCTGCGGAAATCACGATACGCCATCCGGCGCAGCGGCCCGCCGAAGGTCTCCATGATGTCGCCCATGCCGAGGTGGGCCATGCACTTCACGCCGTTGGGCCACACGGAAATCGCTGCGCCGACCGGTTTGATCTCTTTCACCGCTTCATAGACGTCGCAGTCGATCCCCGACTGTTTGAGCGCCACTGCCGCGCTTAAACCGCCGATGCCGGCGCCAATCACGATTGCTTTCATTTTTTTCTCCTTCTCCCGATGTTGTGACTGACTACAGCAATTTGCGTACCAGTTCGCTGGAGGGAGGAAAACCGCCTGCCTGAGGCACAGCGATGGCTCATGACGCACCGCATCGGTGCAATGTGAGGTATTGGTTGCCTTTTTATGAATCAAAAGTTTCTGTATGTTGCATTAAGAATCTATCGTTTCAGACGCCTGGTTCAGCAGCGGAGAGGGGTGATGCATCACGAGCGTAATCTAAGTTGATGATTTTGGAGTGATAATAAATTTATTGGTGCCCTTTTGTCGTCTCTGGCCTGCTTTGTGCACTAGCCCATGCACTTCTCTTTGCTACGGGATATCACTATGTCTGACGAACATCACAGTGGCCTGCTTTACGGCCTTGAACAGCGGATCCCACCGCTTCCGGCCTTTTTCAGCGCTCTCCAGCATGTGCTGGCGGGCCTGGTGGGGATCATCACGCCGCCGCTGATCATCGGCGCTACCCTCGGGCTTGGCGACTGGCTGCCGTATCTCATCAGTATGTCGCTGATGGCCTCGGGCATTGGCACTTTTCTGCAGTCCAATCGGGTATGGGGCATCGGCGCCGGGATGATCTGCATGCAGGGCACCAGTTTTGCCTTCCTCGGCGTGACGGTGGCCGGAGGGATGTGGGTAAAAGCCCAGGGCGGCGGGCCGCAGGATATGATGGCGATGCTGTTTGGCGTTAACTTTGTCGCCGCTCTGGTGCCGGTGATTGTCAGCCGCTTTATCGAACCGCTGAAGAAAATCTTTACTCCCATCATTACCGGCAGCGTGATTGCGCTGATCGGCATCAGCCTGATCAAGGTCAGCGTCATCAACTGGTGCGGTGGGGAAAAGGCCGAGGATTTCGCCAGCATGAGCAATATCGCGCTCGGGGCGGGCACCCTCGGGGTTATCGTCCTGCTGAGCTGCGCCAAAAACCGCTGGCTGCGGCTCTCCTCGGTGGTGGTGGGCATTGCCGTGGGCTGCATCGCAGCGGGGCTGAGCGGTCAGTTCCATCTTCACAGCCTGGGCGACACTCTGTTTCGCCTGCCGACGCTGTTTCCGTTCGGCTTTCAGTTTAACAGCGCGATATTTCTGCCGGTCGCCCTGGTGTCGCTGGTCTGTATTCTGGAGGCGGTGGGCGATCTGACGGCCAACTCGCTGATTTCGCAACAGTCTGTTGACGATCGCGCTTTCCGTAACCGGCTGAAGGGCGGTATCCTGGCGGATGGCGTCAGCTGTATGGTGGCGGCCATGCTCTGTGCTTTTCCGAACACCACCTTCGCGCAGAACAACGGCGTGATCCAGATGACCGGGGTGGCCAGCCGCTATGTCGGACGCTACATTGGCGTGATTCTGATCCTGCTCGGGCTGTTTCCCCCGGTGGGCGAACTGCTGCGGCAGATCCCGGCGCCGGTGCTGGGGGGCGCCACGATGGTGATGTTTGGCTGCGTGGTGGCGGCCGGGATCCGGATTATTACCCAGACCCCGCTGAGCCGTCGCGATGTGCTGATCGTGGGGCTGGCGTTTGGCGCGGGTCTTGGCGTGGAGTCGGTGCCGGCGTTTCTCAGCCATTTTCCGCCGATGGTCGGCGATCTGTTCGGTTCGGCGGCCACCAGCGGTGGGCTGGTAGCGATAGCGCTGAACCTTATTCTGCCGCAGGAGCAGGCGGCGACGAAATCGTTAAGGAGTCAGGATGATCGCGCTGAGTCAGTTTAACAGCCTGAGCAAAGATGAGGCGGCGGGGCTGCTGGCCCCTTGCGTGGCGATCCCGGCCTGGGGCGAGATGCTGGTGAGCTTACGACCTTTCGCCAGCCGCCATGCGCTGCTGCAGGCCGCCCGTAAGGCGATGGCTAACTGGGGAGAGGACGAGCTGAACGCGGCGCTCAGCGCCCATCCGCGGATCGGTGAGAAGCCGACCGGCGGCCAGGCGCACGCGGCGCTGTCGCGCCAGGAACAGTCGGCGGTGGACAGCGAGAATGAGCGGCTCGCGCAGGCCCTGCGGGAGGGCAATGCCCGCTACGAAGCCCGCTTTGGCCGGGTGTTTTTAATCCGCGCCAAAGGGCGCAGCGGCGATGAGATGTTGCAGGCGCTGACGCGCCGGCTGCAGCATACCGCCGACGAAGAAGTGGCCGAGGCGCTTGCCCAGCTGCGAGAGATTACGATGTTAAGACTGGAAGGAGTGATTGGCGAATGAGCACCCTGAGCACCCATATTCTGGATATTTCCACCGGTACGCCGGCAGAAGGCGTAACGGTCAGCCTGAGCCGGGAGGGCGAGACGCTGGCGAATCTGGTGACCAACGCCCAGGGGCGTATCGCCACCTTTAGCGCCGCGCCGCTGCCGGCGGGGCGCTATTGCTTAACAGCGGAAACCGGGGCGTGGTTTGCCCGCGCCGGGCGCGAGAGCGTCTTTACCCGGGCGCAGATTGATTTTGTTATCGGCGAGGCGGCAGAGGACCATTTCCATCTGCCGTTTCTCATCGCCCCGGGCGGGTGGTCGACCTACCGCGGCAGCTAAGCCGGCTGCCCGCTGCCGGGCGGCGCTGCGCTTGCCCGGTCTGGAGCGTTACGGAGCGGGCATAGACAGCCCCGTAGGCCCGGTAAGGCGCAGCCGCCACCGGGCATGTACAGATGGCTCCGGCGATCATCCTTCCTGTTTTATCCCCACACAAGGATAATTATTCTCCTATCCCCACCAGGGGATAACCTTGACATTATCCCCTACAGGGTATAAAACCAAGTTTATCCCGACAGGGGGATAAATGATGGTGAGGAACAAGGCGATGAATTCCCCGCAGATATACAGTCCCGTGCAGCTGGCCAATTACCTGAAGCTGCTGCGCCAGCAGAACCACTGGACCCAGGATGCGCTGGCCAGGCGGATCGGCATTAAGCAGGCCACGCTGTCCAATTTTGAAAATCACCCCGACAAAACCACCTTAACCACGCTGTTTAAGATCCTCCAGTCGCTGGGGGTGGTGATGACGCTGAACGCCAAAGCTGCTGAGACGGCGCCGGCTCCCGATAACAACACGGACCTTGACTGGTAATGGCGACGCTTACCACCTGGATGAACAATGTGCGCGTGGGAACCTTAACCCGCCAGGCTAACGGGGCGCACAGTTTTCGCTATGACGAAGAGTGGCTGCGCAGCCCGCGCGCCAGACCGCTCTCCCTCTCACTGCCGCTGCAGTATGGCAATATCACTGCCGACGCGGTGTATCACTATTTTGATAACCTGCTGCCCGACAGCCCGCAGGTCCGCGACCGGATCGTCAGGCGCTATCAGGCGCGCTCGAAGCAGCCGTTCGATCTGCTGGCCGAAGTCGGGCGGGATAGCGTAGGGGCGGTGACCCTCCTGCCGCCGGGGGAAGAGGCGCACCTGGAAGGATTACGCTGGCAGACGCTGGACGAGGCGCAGCTCACCGCTTTGCTGACCGCTTACCAGTCGGATATCCCCCTCGGGATGATTACCAGCCAGGACGATTTCCGTATCTCGGTGGCCGGCGCCCAGGAGAAAACGGCGCTGCTGCGGATGGGCGAGCAGTGGTGTATTCCGCAGGGCGCCACGCCGACCACGCATATCATTAAGCTGCCCATCGGCGAGATCAAGCAGCCCAATGCGACGCTGGATCTGCGTGAAAGCGTGGATAATGAGTATCTGTGCCTGGCGCTGGCCAGAGAACTGGGCCTGGCGGTGCCGGAAGCGGAGATCATCACCACCCCGCGGATCCGCGCCCTGGCGGTAACCCGCTTCGACCGGCGCTGGGCGCAGGAGGGACGGGTGCTGCTGCGTCTGCCGCAGGAGGATCTGTGTCAGGCTTTTGGTCTTCCTTCAGCGATGAAATATGAGTCTGACGGCGGGCCGGGTATCGCCGCGATCATGACCTTTCTGCTGGGCTCGAGTGAAGCGCTGAAAGATCGCTATGACTTTATGAAGTTCATGGTCTTCCAGTGGCTGACGGGGGCGACGGACGGTCACGCAAAAAACTTCTCAATTTACCTGTTGCCCGGCGGCAGCTACCGCTTAACACCGTTCTACGACATTATTTCGGCGTTTCCGGTGCTGGGCGGCACGGGACTGCATCTGCGCGATCTGAAGCTGTCGATGGGGCTCAATGCCACAAAAGGGCGTAAAACAGAGATTAACGCCATCTATCCGCGTCATTTTCTGGCGACGGCCAAAGCGGTGAACTTTCCCCTGGAGCAGATGCTGGCGATCCTCCAGGAGTTTGCCGGGCATGTGCCGCAGGCAATCGAAAGCGCTCGCCGGACGCTGCCGGCGGACTTTTCCAGCCACGTCTGGCAGGCCATTACAGAGAACATGCTGAAGCTGCACGCCCGCCTGCAGCAAGGGCTGCAGGCGCTATAGCAGAGCCGGCTGGCGGCTAGCTCTGCGGCTGCCCCCAGCGGCTGCGCAAATAGTTAACCGCCTGCCGGGTTTGCGGCTGATTGAGGTTGTTTTCGCGGAACAGGATGGTGCCCTGGATCTGCGGCAGAGTCTCATTGAGATCGAGCTGCTTTTTCAGCTCCGGCACGCCGCCGTCCACCGTCCAGTCAGGCTCATTTTTGGACGGTTCACCCACCTTGTACAGCGCCACGCCGATATACAGCCGGGTATGCGTCGGTTTAACCACCTCGGCCCACCAGTTGGCCAGCACATCATAGCGCGCGGCATCGCGGGCAAACGGCCAGTAGATCTGCGGCGCGATGTAGTCGAGTAGTCCCTGCTGCACCCAGCTGCGGGTATCGGCATAGGACTCATCATAGGCGGCCGCGCCACGGGTATCCGACCCCGCCGGATCGTGGGAGCGGTTGCGCCACACCCCCGCCGGGCTCACGCCAAACTCGACGTTCGGATTGAGCTTTTTGATAGTAGTGGAAACCTGGGCTATGAGCTGCTGGGTGTTATGCCGCCGCCAGTCGCCCTTCGAGGCATAGCCCTGCCCGTAACGGCGGAAAGTCTCGTTGTCGTTAAGCGGGGAAGAGGCGGTTTCGGTATAGAAATAGTCGTCGAACTGCACGCCGTCAATCGGGTAGTTCTGCACCACTTCAGCGACGATGCTGGTGATCCAGTCCCGTGCTTCGGGAATGCCCGGGTCGAGAACAAAGCGATCGCTGGCGGTGCGGATCCAGTTACGGTGCAGGACGAACACGCTGGCCGGTACCTGAGTAAGGGTGTTGTTCAGCTCGGCAATCGTCGACGGTTTGGTGTTGACCGAGACGCGGTAGGGATTAAACCACGCGTGAACCTTCATGCCGCGCTTGTGCGCTTCATCCAGCATAAACTGCAGCGGATCGTAGCCAGGGTATTCGCCGATTTTGCCGGTCAGCATATCGGACCACGGCAGAATATCCGACCGCCAGAGCGCCGTACCGTCCGGTTTCACCTGGAAAAAGACGGTGTTGATCCCCAGGCGCTGCAGGTTATCGAGTTTAGCGATCAGCGCCAGCTTCTGCTGCGTGATGCGACTCTCCGGCGTGCTGGCGATAATCGACCCGACCGGCGGCCAGTCAAGGCGCGAAACGGTGGTGAGCCACACGCCGCGCACCGGCTCCCGGTGCGCCTGCCCAGCTTTGACGGCGGCAGCGTTCGGCGGCGTGACAAGGGATTTAGGGGCTTTACTGGTGCAGCTGAACAGCATGCCAGCGGCGATGAGCGCCGCGCCTGCCAGCGCCACTTTGCTGGCTAAGGGGAATCGACGAGAATGGCTGATGATGAACTCCCGTGTACTCAGATCGTCGCGTGTAGGCGCTATTCTCTTACGATTCGTGGGTCAGAGCAATTCCTTCATCCGTCGGATCGCCATCACCTAGTCATAATGTAAGGTATAGGTCGCGACGGCCGACACCTGACCGGCGGTGATCCGGGGACGGGTCTGGTAGTAGCGGGCAGTGAGCTGCAGGATAAACCGGCCCGCACTCGCGCTGCCCAGCGTCATCTCATGATTCAGGGCGACCGGCTGGCGATGGTAAAGCAGTTGCACGCCGATACCCTGCGCCCGATCGTCGGTGGCGTCATTGCGCAGAACGCCATGCCCCCGGGCGGAGAGGGGCTCCGCGCCGTCAACTCGCAGGGAAATCGTGACCGCGCTGTTGCAATCCAGCTGCAGCGCGAAAGGGGTGTCGCCGGTGGTTTTGCCGACGCCGCCGAAGTGGTCAAGCATCGCCGCAGGGAGCTTGATCAGGGCTGGCGTGGCGTCATTCACTGAACATCCCGCGGTGCTGATCCTGCCGGTTAAGTCTAACGCGGCCAGCGGGGTATGCTCCGCCATTAAAAGCGCTCGCTGTGATACTCAAGCTCGCCCGGCGTCGCCGCGGGACCGGTTTTAATGAGCTCAATCGTCAGGCGGAAATAGCCCAGTTTCCACACCGCATCGGGCAAGGCGGCGGGATTGTCCACCCGTTGGCTAAACGGCGAGGGCGTCGGCCGGTCAGGAAAGCCGCCATAGCCGCCGATAGCGCGCAGCGATACGCGAACGCCAATGCCGGCGAGGTTAGTTTGATAAACCGTCGGTCGCGTCACTCCCCCGGACAGCAGACTGTCCAGCAGCAGCGGTGACAGCCCGTGCGGATCGTCCGCGCAGCGGATCCACTGTTCGCCGCCGTCGCTAAGGCGGTTCCAGGCGAAACTTTTATGATACAGCGGGGTGCCGGGTCTGGCGTCAGCCGGAACCGTGAGCTGCCCCACGTTCAGCCGAAGGGTGGAGGCCTGGCCGCGGACAAACACTGGCGTACAGGCCCATCCGCTGGCGGCCGGTAACAGAATAAATAACAGCGTCAGGGCGACCCGACGCAGGAGAGTTAAAAAGGACATGATAACGTCTGCTGTAAAATGAGTGGATGGGGGGTCTGCGCCAGCGTCGGGGTGAGATCGTAGCGGGCGCTACAGCGCTGCTGAGGGCCCGGCCCCCATTGCGCATAAAGGGTGCCTTTTGGCGCCAGGCCGGCCAGGTACACCTGACCCTCGCTGGCAACGATGCTGTTGGTGTCCTTAGCGCGTACTTCGCTGCCAAAGGGCAGCGGTTGTCCCCGCGACTGCAGCGTAAACAGCGCCTTATAGCCAACGTGGGTGTGAAAGCGCGCCAGAACCACCGCGTCTTCGGTAGGGACCAGCGTCACGGTGCTGTTGGCCAGATCCACATTCTCCGGCAGCGAATGGCTGTCGAGAGAGACGTCGTTGCGGTGATAGGCGGTGGCGAAGGGCAGCACGGCGTACCCGTCACCATTGGTGGCGATGGTTTTCTGGTTGGCGAGGGTCACACCCCCTGCGCCACCGGCGTCAATCAGGACGACAGCGCCATTCATTTCCGGCGTAAAGACTACCCCGTGGCGGTGAATCAGAATGCCCCCGCTGGCGCCGTAGTTCAGACGAGCGGCCTGCGAATCGTGGCTGTAGCCGAGATTCAGATCGCCCCTTCCACTGCTGTACCCGGCCGTCAGGCTGCCGCTGGACCCGTTTTGCCGATCGCGGGTTTGGCTGACGGCGTAGCTAAGCGCGTGATTGTCCAGCAATGTGCCGTTGAGGCTGACCATCTGACTACCAACGCTGTGGCGGGAGGAGGTCAGGGTATAGCCGGCATAGCTCCCCGGCAGCAGGTGGCTCAACGGCACGGAAAGTGACAACGTCACCACTTTGTCGGAATGCGGCTCGTCATCCTCCTCGTCACCGTGGCTGCTGCGGGAGTCGCTGTAGCTGAGCGACCACGCGATACCGTGAACCCGGCTGCTGATCCCCATATTGGCGGTACGCTGTGTGGCGCCCCCTGACCAGTAGCTGTCCTGGTCGAGACTCAGATAGAGGGTGATATCGTACGGCAGGCTCTGGCTGGCGGTGATTTGCAGGGTTGCTTTTTTGTTGTCGCTATCCTGCAGGTCGTCGTCGCTACCCGGGCTGGAAAACGCCTCGCTCAGCGTGGCATAGCGCTGATGCGAATAACGCCAGCCGGTGAAAGTCAACTGCGTGCCGAGACGATCAAAACCTTTGCTGTACTGGAGCTGCCAGGCCCGGCCATCGATCGGATCCTGCTGGTGCCGGTCGCGGGCGTTTAACAGCTGCAGCGAGAGCGCCCCGGCTTCTCCCAAACCCTGTCCTGCGCCGAGCGAGAGGTTATGGTATTGCGCCGCGCTCTGCAGTCCGCCAAACAGCGTCAGGTTATGGGCGAACCCGCGCATCAGCGACAGCTGCATCATCAACGGCCGCTGGCTGGCATCGTCGCTATGGTAGCGCCCGGCGACCAGGTTGTATTTCAGGCTGCCTTCGCGCTGCATGCTGGTCACCGAAGCATACGGCTGGGTGAAGCGGCGGATTTCGCCATCCGACTCTTTGACGGCAACCTCAAGATTGCCGCTGCTGGCGGTGGGATAAAGATCGTCAATCACGAACGCGCCGGGGGTGACGTAGGTTTGATACAGCACGTAGCCATTTTGCCGAACCGTGACCTGGGCGTTGGTTCTGGCAATCCCGCGGATGGTCGGGGCAAAACCTTTCTGCGAGTCCGGGAGCATTGCATCGCTGGAGGCGAGGGATATTCCCTGAAACTGTACCGCGTCAAACACATCGCCCGACGTGAAGGTATCCCCGAGGGTCAGTTCACTCTGCCAGCGCGTCAGGTCGCGCTCAAGCCAGGCGCCGCTGGTCGTCCACTGGGGCTTATCATCGCTGTTGGCGGTCAGGCTATTGCTGGCGCGCAGGCGCCAGGCGCCGAGGTTCACGCCGCTTTTCAACATCAGATAGTTATCGCGCTCGGTGCTGCCCTCGCGGGTACGCTGGCTGGCGCCTGAATAACGATAGTTACTCTGAAAGGCGCTAATACCTTCGTCCCACAGCGCAGAGGGAACATTATCCCTCGCCCGGTGCGTCATCAGCGCCTGAGGAATGGTCATTACCAGCCGCTGATGAGCAAAATCGAAATTGACCGTGCTGCCCGGCAGCAGCGCGTTGAGTTCGGGACATGAGCGGGACGTTGCGCTGGGCGCCTGAGACAGCACGGCCGGGTTAACTCCGGCCTGCAGCAGATCTTCCGGCTTAAGGCAGGGCGTGAGCTGTCCGCGATCGTTCTGGCGAAACGTGACGGTCTTACGGGCGTCCAGCGTGACGCCGTTGACCTGCCAGCTCACCGGATAGGCGCCTGGCGGCTGGCCCGCCTGCTGATTGAAGCGTTGCAGATCCACTGCCGGCAAATGGTCGTTTTTCTCCAGCAGATCCATATTAAAGGTCGCCTGGGCGTGCAAGAGCGCGCTCTGTCCGCCCAGCAGGATGGAGAGGCTGACGACGGTAACGGTATGAGCCGGGCCGTGGCGCATCGCGACATCAGACGCTTAGTGCGCCGAAACGGGGGCGCTAAACGTCTGCACAGCGCCAAAGTCATCCAGAATGCGCCAGCTCACCTCGCGGGCGCAGGCCTCGCCGGGGAGGGCATACTCTTCACGGCTGTGAGGAGCAATCACGCTGCGCTCAAGCGGCGTTTTCTGGTTCTGGCCCGCGCAGGTGAGCGTGGTGATAGTCACATAATAGGGGGAGGCATTCTCCGCCTGCAGGTGGTTGCCGCTGATCCGCCAGCGCAGGTGCTGCGCCGCGTCGAGCGCCGAGCCAGGGAGCCCTGCCGGGCGATAAATGAGCTTCAGTTGATTCTTAATAGCAAATTGCAGAATGTTCTCGCCAGCCGGCGCGGTATTGGCGGGAATCACTTTGATATTCAGGGTGAATAAACTCTCACGGTCAGAGGGCAGTTGCGGCGAGGTTAATAACACGCGCAGATCGTTGCTGTCTCCGGCATCCAGACGGAACAATGGCGGGGTGACGATAAACGGTGATTTATTATTATCAGCCAGATCGTCTACCCAGCTCTGAATAAGCACCGGATCGTGAGGATTGGTGTTTTTTACCGTGATGTCTGCCTCATGGCTTTGTTCATTATAAATGACACGTGTGCCGGCAATGGCAACCCCGGCGGCAGACGCCAGGAACGGGCAAAAGAGAAGGCTCAGGATAAAAGCCGCTTTATAACACTGCATAATTGAGGATCCGGTCACGAGGAATGAGAATAAGGGCAGGGGGACGCTGCCCTTGGAAAAGTGGCAATCAGGACATTCTATTCGTACACAATATCAATATTGGCCGTGGCATTAATATTGCCGGCGGTGACATCCTGTGAGGAATCGCTCTTCACATCGGCAATAAAGTTAAATGCAATATCACCGTTTTCGTCGGCTTGCGAAACCGCCGTTTTGCTCTGCTTGTCAAAGGTCAGCTGAGTGCCTTCCGTTGAGCCGTCAGGGGAAGAGAAGACTTCAATGCCCACCCCTTTGGCGGTATCCGCGGAGTCGGAGAGCGCCAGCACGGCGGCGCTGGTGCCGTTAGCGTTGGTATCCGGAGTACCTTCCAGGCTGATACTGATGTTCTGCGCCAGTGGGCAGCCGGTGAGGTTGATGGTGAACGGCGTTTCTGCGGTTTTCGCTTCATGGGATTTCAGCGCCGACATATCGACGTTGCCAAAATCGACATTAACATCGCCACCGTTATTGGCGATCTGGCAGGACTCGTTAATAATTTTACCGGTGAAATTCAGTGTACCCGCCGCGCGGGCGGTGGTCACAGTAGCCAGACTTAAGGCCAGCAGTGAACCAACAACCAGCAGGGTGCCTTTTTCTTTCATACTCAAACCTTATTAAATAATCACAAGTTAACAAAAGCATTTAACATTTTTAAAGCATGTTTTTTATTTCTGTTCACAAAAAACGGTAAGCATCGCTAATGTATATTACCGTCGGGGGCGGGATTATACGGAGAACATCGTAAAGGCCCATTGATAAGATGTGTTAAGCTGTAACATTATTTATTTTTTGGTGTAAGTATAATCTCATTAAATATTAAAAAGAGTCCCATGCGTATAATGCATTATTTCCGGGAGATAACTGTTCTGAGCAAATTTTACGAAAAAGTTGCTGTTAATCCCGGCAGTTGACCGGGTGGCCCGGAATAATCATTTACGCTGCCGCTATTTTGCAGTAGCGTGGAGTGACGGCAGGAAGCCGCAGGTTGTAGGGCACAGAAACGATGCTGTGCCGCGCAGTGTCACCCGTTATCAAGGAAGATTGCTATGTCTCCATTTCGTCTCGCTCTGCTATGTCTGTGCCTGGCGCCGCTGGCGTCGTCTGCTGCGCTTTCCGGCCAGGTTCATTTTTCAGGACGGGTCATCAATCCGGCCTGTGTTATCGCCCCCCGGCACGATCGTATCGATGTCTCGTGCCAGCACCATTCACCGGAACAGGTCGCCTTGACAAACAACCGTCCTCGCTACGCCATGCTGGACAATCGTGGTGAGGTCAGTATTCACTGGCGAAATGCGCAGCATAGCGAAGCGGATGTCATTATTCGCTATCGCTAAGGCGGGATAAAGGCAATGAAGAGTAAGCTGATGCAAGGAGGTAAAGGATAAACCGTTGTGCGGTTTACGCGCGCATCAGCCATAACCAGCGGGCAGACGCGCGCGCAGAAAATCATTCATGAAAACAATTATTGCCGCCGCCCGGCGGCAGAATCAGGTGTCGTCTGGCGCCCAAGCGAGCTCCGGGATCGGAAAGCGGCCCACCGTCATAGAGAAAGGGAAGCAACTCAGCGGATCCGCGACTGTTCATCGTCGCGTAACGTCAGCACCTCAAAACCGTTGGCGGTGACGGCCACGGTGTGCTCCCATTGCGCGGAGAGTTTTTTATCGCGGGTAACCACCGTCCAGCCATCTTTTTTGGTTTTGATACGGCTGTCGCCCTGGTTGACCATCGGCTCAATGGTGAACACCATGCCTTCCTGCAGCACGGCGCCTTCTCCGGGGCGGCCGTAATGCAGCACCTGCGGTTCCTCATGCATTTCCTGACCGATGCCGTGACCGCAATATTCTCTGACCACGCTATAGCCATGTTCCTCCACCCAGCGCTGAATAGCGTGGCCAATATCGCCCAGCGTCGCGCCAGGCTTCACCACCTCAATGCCTTTCCACATCGCTTCATAGGTAGTCTTTACCAGCCGGCGGGCCAGCGGGGAGACATCGCCTATCAGGTACATCTTACTGGAGTCGGCAATCATGCCCGCTTTCTCGAGGGTGATATCGACGTTAACAATCATCCCGGAGCGCAGATGTTCGGTCGCTTTGGGGATCCCGTGGCACACCACATCGTTAATGGAAGTGTTCAACACATAGGGAAAATCGTATTGCCCCTTGCTGGCCGGGCGGGCGTGCAGCTGGTTGACGATAAAATCTTCCACTCGATCGTTAATCGCCATCGTCGTTACGCCGGGAACGATAAAAGTATCCAGCATATCAAACACTGACGCCAGCAGCTGGCCGGCATGGCGCTGCCGGGCGAGTTCGTCGGCGGTTTTAATGATTATTGATGGCATTGATCACCTCCAGCAGACGGTCAGAGCCGGATTTCAGCATCAGCAGTTTGATCTGCTGGTGGTTAAGCTCAGGGTAGAGTTCGCTCATCATGCCCAGACGGATCCAGTATTCCGCCTGGGCATTGACGGAGCGGGACATGGCTTTGCTGGCATCACGAATATCATCGTGCAGCAGATCGGAGATTTTGACGATTCCCATAGATATATACCGTAATGATTCGTATATACATCGTATACAATCCAGCGCGGGATGTCCTTGGCATTTTGTGGCGTGGATGGCTAGCACCATGCAAAAAAGCCCGACCAGCGGGCTTATATTCAGCATTTTTTCGGGTTAAAAATTCGCGCTGTGCACCATGGCGAAAATTACCCATTAGATTATCGGTATGCAGAAAGAAAATAACATGATGGCGACGCATCAATATATTTTATGCAGGTGTTAATTTTGCGTATTAATATTCTCCCGTCAGGCCGGGAATCCGAAGGATTTACAGCGCGTCAGTGAGTTTATCCACCACCACTTTACCCGCATTATCGAACTGCGTAATGCGGAAACTGTCGCTCCAGGAGCGGCGGGTGGTGAAGCGGTCAAACAGGGATACCCGGCCTTTGCGATGGCCATCTTTACTTAAAATAACCCATTCGGTCACCGAAGAATAATGCTGGCTATTGTCATGCCGACTCTGTTGTTCAACAAGCTGGTCTTCTTTTTCCACTTTTAAATAATCACGCAACATATTTAACCTCCATAGAAAGTATTATTAACATTACTCCTTTTATTTATTCTTTCAATCAAACTTTTTAATCAATAAAAGTAACTATTAGTGGGCGACCTAAGTGCAAAAATCGCGGGGAATATCACTCCTTCGGACGGCCTGGTCCACTACGCTTAATGAGAGCGTCCGCCGCGACTACTGCGGTGTCCGGGTCAGAAAGAGGCCAACAAAAGGCCATATCCTTGTATTCTTAATAGGCGTAATTCTGCTATATCTAATGCGTTTTGCCACGACCGAGCCACAGAGAGCGCTGTACCATGAGTAACGATCACCTGACGGATATTGCCTATCGCCACTTTATTGAAAGCGTTAAAGATTATGCCATCTATATGCTGAGCGCCGACGGCACGGTCATTAGCTGGAATGAGGGCGCCCGCCGGGCAAAAGGGTACCTGAGCGACGAGATCATCGGTCGCTACTTCGGTCTCTTCTATAGCGAAGCTGAGCAACTCTCCGGTGTACCCGCAAAAAACCTGGAAATCGCCCTGCGTAGCGGGCAGTTTGAAGGGGAAGGCTGGCGGTATCGCAAAGACGGGTCCCGATTCTGGGCGCATGTCATGATCGATACCATCCGCGATGAGCAGAACACCCTGCTGGGTTTTGCCAAAATTACCCGCGACATTAGTGAACAGAAGGCGATTAACGACCGCATCGCCTGGATGGCGCGCTACGATGCGTTAACCGGTTTACCCAATCGGGTGGAGTTTTTTGAACGGGTGGAGAAGCTGATCACTGGAAATGATGCCCGCCGCTTTGCCATTTTCACGATCGATTTAGACAAATTTAAAGAGATTAACGATCTGCAGGGCCATCTGATTGGTGACCAGCTGCTGCAGCGCGTGGCGGGCGCCGTGCTCAAAACGCTGCAGAAGGAGGAGATGGTCGCCCGCTTCGGCGGCGATGAGTTTGTGGCCGTTAAACCTTTTTCCGATGAGGGTGAAGTGGATGCCTTTGCTGCGCGCCTGTGGCGCTGCTTCAGCGGTAAGCAGACGTTTGCCGCGACGGAAGTGGTTCTCTCCGCCAGCATTGGCATCTCAGTCTACCCGGAGGACGGCACGGATATTAATACGATACTGAGCAATTCCGATCTGGCTATGTATCGGGCAAAAAGCAGCCTCGACCATAAGATTTGCTGGTATGAACGTGAAATGGATGACAAGACGCGGCAGCGCAATATGATGGCCGCCGATATCCGGCGCGGTATTCACGCCGGGGAGTTTTCGCTCCACTATCAGGCTATCCGCAACATCAAAGATCGTAGCATCACCGGTTACGAGGCGCTGCTGCGCTGGCAGCATCCGCAGCTGGGGACGATCCCGCCGGACGTGTTTATTCCCATCGCCGAAGAGAGCGGCGCCATCGTGCCCTTAGGTTACTGGGTGCTCGAGCAGGTGTGTAACGAATCGCTGGAAAATGGTTTGAACAGAAAAGTTTCGGTCAATATCTCTCCGGTGCAGTTGCGTCATCGTAGCTTTATCGAAAAAGTCCGCGAGATCCTGATGCGTACCGCCTACCCGGTCAGTCTGCTGGAGTTTGAGGTCACCGAAACGGCGTTTGTGATCAATAAACAGCTGGCGTTCAGCGTTCTGCATCATCTGCAAAAAATGGGGATCAGTATTGCGCTGGATGACTTTGGCACCGGTTACTCCTCCCTGAGCATGCTGCGCGATTTTCATTTCGACGTCATCAAACTCGACCGCAGCTTTATGACAGATGTGGAGAGCAACCCTCAGGTACGCTCATTCGTGCGAGCCATTATTTCGCTGGGCAATTCGATCAATACGCCGCTTATCGCCGAGGGGGTGGAAACGGCTGGACAACTGCAGATCCTCGAAGAGGAGGGATGTGACGAAATGCAGGGATTTCTGTTCGGCGAGCCGGTCGATATCAAACACCTGCCCGACCGGCGCTGATGCGCCCACCCTCCGCTGGTGGGCGTAAGGGCGTTACTGATGCGCAAGCGCTGCCTGCCCGGAAAGATGCAGCAGCGCCGAGCGCAGCGAGACCTCGAACATCTGACCGTGCGTCAGACCGGGGTAGCGCCAGAAGGCTACGGTCAACCCTTTACTGGCAAGCTGCTGTTGGGTTTGACGCAACACCTCAAGCGAGGCCTCGTGCCCGGACGGCTCTCCACGGGCTTTACCGTCACCCTCGAGTAGGTACAGCGATTTCCCGCGAAAGCGGACGGCATCAAGACTTTGGCTTGCCTGCAAAGGCGATTGCAGGGCCTGACCTAGCGACGGGCTGGCGGAATAGTAGATCCCGAACGGCGAAGCCTTCCTCCACGCGTCGAGCACAAACAATCCGCCGTAGGAGTGGCCCCAGATAGCGCGCTGGTGGGGATCTATTTCAGGTTAGCTTCCGTCTGGGGAACCATCGTTTCGGTCAGCAGCTGGCGAAAAACATCATTGCCCCCGGTTTTACGCGGCGGTAGCGCGGGTTTCCCGGCGCGAGGCTCATGCGTCTTTAGCGGTGGGGTGTAATCCCAGGCGCGGGCTGCGGTATCAAAGGGCAGCGCGGTCTGGTAGCCGATAGCGACGATCACCGGCGGGGAGCCGGCGAAGAGCTGCTGCAGAAACGCGTCGTCGAGTTTATCCATCACCGCGTTGCCATCCAACATATACAGTACCGGATAGCCGGCGGCGGGCGGGGCTTTGTCCGGCACTGCGGTCCATACCCGGTAGTGACGTTCGCCATCGGCAGAGTCATACTGGCGTTGCGTAAAGTGGTAAAACGCCGACCCTTTATCCGCAATGTTCGGCCCCAGCGGCTGAAGATCCGGCCGGGCAATACTGCCGCTGCTGTAGAAGAGTGCGCCAATCGCCAGCGTCAGCAGCCCGCTCGTACGACCTGTTGTGATGCTCCCTGAACTCAACTTCACCTCGTCTGTCCCCCTGTTTTGTTGCTTCTGGCGTTATTGTTGGGCTGACACGTTAGCACAGCTTTTATGATAATGGTTCTCATTTCTTTTTCTGGCGTTGCCACAAACTGTATGCTGGGGGAGCGGGTGACGGGATAAACGGAGATGACGAAGATAAGGACCCTGTAGGCGGTCATAAAAGAAAATTCAGGAACGATCGTGAAGGTGACTCAACAGTTTTTTGACCAGCGGAGTGAGCGCAATAAACAGCAGCGCAATAATTACGATCAGCAAGAGCGTCAGCCCTTTATGGTGGCTGATAAGCACCAACAGCATCGCCAGCGTCATGGTATGATCCTTTAATAAATGGCGTTAACCACCGCCAAGGTGAATAAAATTCAACAGAATGGTTATGACCACCCAGGCCAGCAGCAGATAGCGTCGTTTATCGCGTCGAGCTTCCAGCGCAGCAAAATAGTTAGCGCTGTACCAGGTCGATATGATAATAGCCAGCGTGATGATGACCTGCCAGATCGCCTCGCTGAAACCGGTGACGATGCTTATGCCACGAAAGCAGAGGACAATCGCAATACCGTTAAACGCATTACACATCAGCCATCCCCACAGACTTGCGGGTCGGCTAAATAAATATCCCAATCGTAAAACCAATGTCGTATTCACCCTGCAAAAATAATCGCGCTGTAAAATGCATTTTAACGATCGAACAGGTATTGATATAAATCAAAACTAATGGAATACCGCAGGAATCACTGGCGTACGGCGCTATCAGCGCGAGCAATAAACCTGAGGATCAGTAGCCCTGGAGAATATTTAACTCATTGTTTTAATAACATTTTAGTTATGAGATACCTGCGGTAACGTGCGTACTTCAAGCAAGTAGCAATACGTTGGTTTCTCTGGTTATTATTACCATTGAGGTTATAACGGGGAGAATCAGATTATTCGCCATGTTTGCTGGGCGAGGGGTGAAAATCCGACCGGGGCCAGAGCTCCGGTCGGTGTCATACTTAATGGGGCAAGGCGTTATGCTGCAGAATTTTCAGGAAATCATGTTTGTCTGAGATTAATGACAGTGCGTTAGCGATCAGCTCATCGCTAAATATCGAGGCAATTTCCTTGAGTACGTCAATATGCTCTTTCTCTTTCGCGATCACGCCGATGGCAATAAACATTACATTGCTCCGATCCCAGATTACGCCATCAGGAAACTGATAGATCTCAATCCCGGTTTTAAGGATGATATCCGTCGCGGATTTCGGCAAATGCGGCAGGGTGATGCCATTGCCTAAAAAGGTCGAGACCTGATGTTCACGCTCCAGCAGAAAGTGGACACATTCCTGATTGACATAGCCTTTGGCTTTAAACTCCGCGCCGATCATGGCGATGACTTCCGCTTTATTACTGGCTTTGCAGCCAATATGCAGATTATCCAGCGTGATGTTATCGATCATAACCAACCTCCCTGGTGAGACGAGTGGATTTTTTATCTTCATGGTTTGCTGACAGCTCTGCTTCTAACTGCTCAAGCGATTTATTAGAGGTCTCGGGCAGGGCAAAGACCACGAAAAGAATGGCTAAATAGTTAATGGCGGCGAAGATAAAGAAGACTGGCCCAAGGCCCAGTTTTGCCTGCAGCAGCGGGAACAGATAGCTGACCACCGCGTTCATGATCCACATGAAAAATACCGAGATCCCCATCGACAGTCCGCGGAATTTCAGCGGGAACAGTTCGGCTAATACCACCCAGGTAATAAAGCCCATGGAGCCCTGCATCACGCCGACGAACAGCGCGCCCAGCAGCCAGATGGCGGTAGCTTTCAGGTCACCCACCAGGGTGTAATCGACAGCGGCGATAATCAGATGCAGGGTTGCCATAATGGCGAAACCGTAGATGATGATTGTCTTACGTTTGAAGCGGTCGACAAGGAACAGTACCCCGATCAGCATACCGCCCACGGAGAAAACACCGTTCAGCACGTTGCAGATCAGCGAAGTACGCTCTGAGAAACCGGCGGCACTCAGGATTTCCGTACCGTAATACATAATGACGTTAACGCCGGTGGTTTGCTGCAGTGCGGCCCAGGTAATGCCGACCAGCAAAATTTTGAGGATCCAGGGTGTTTTGACAATCGTCGCAAAGGTGCTCTGGGCGCTGTACTTATTACCAGCTTCAATTTTGATCAGGGTAGAGATGTCATCGTACTCCTTCTGCGCGCGTTCCGCCGGGCGGATTTGTTTGAGGATATGCAGCGCTTCATCATGACGATTTTTGCTGATCAGCCAGCGCGGGCTTTCCGGCGCGCGCCACATGCCAACGAACAGGCAGATGGCCGGAATCGCTTGTACCAGCAGCATATAGCGCCAGACGTCCGGCAGATGGCCCCAGATGATGCCAATGATCGCGTTGATGGCAAACGCCGCCAGCTGGCCAATGACGATGGCGACTTCATTCAGGCCGGTCAGCTTGCCGCGCATCTCGGTAGGCGCCACTTCTGAAATAAAAGTGGGGGCGGTGACCGAAGCGCCGCCGACGGCATAGCCCAGCAGGGCGCGGGCAATCAGCAGGGTAGTGATATCGGGGGCCGCGGCGGAAAGCAACGCGCCGATGAGAAAAACAAAGGAGAGAAAGAGTAAATATTTACGCCGGCCGAAGTAATCGGCAAATTTGCCGCCAAACACGCTGCCCAGCGCGGCGCCGACCAGCAGAACGCTCATTACCAGCCCTTCGGTGGTTGGGGTCAGCGCCATGTACTGCTTCAGTGAGGAAAAGGCGCCGTTGATAACGCCGGTGTCGTAACCGAAAAGCAGGCCGCCGAAGGTGGCCACTAAGGTGATCTGATGAAGTCGTTTTCTCTGTTGCTGGTTCAGGTTTGTTATAAATGACATGGTAGTCCCTTTATTTTGTTGAACGACACAAGATAAAAATACATCTCCCCAGTCAGGATTTATCACGCCTGTGTTGTCGTATCTAACTGAATTAAATGATTTTCTTCTTTATGTAATTGCTCAGCACAAGGCAGGGTACGCTAAGCAATGGCGGTCAAAGAGGTTTACGGCTTGGTGTTGACATGGATGTAGTCGATATCCGTTCTCCTTTGCGGGTTAGCGGTCTTTAGTGCGTCAGTCGCGACGACATTTGCCGATGAACAGCGCTCTGGTGTGGCACGTTGCTGTCGCTCCGGCGATTTACCGTGGTAAGAATATGGCACAAAGAAATGGAATGAACATGCAACAAGATCACATTATGAAAATTTAATTTCAATTCAGTGTTGCAGAATGGTAAATGCATGAAGCCAATCACAAAGGCTAAAGGGAGTATATCCCCATGAAAAGCAGGTTAAATTTACAGTGATGTAATAATGATGTTGTTTTCAGTGGGTTAATGTAAATCGAAGAATACTACGCAGATCACATTTTTACGCCATAATATTGAAGAATAGAATTTATATTTCATTGTCACGTTCGGGGCAAAATGAAGATAGAGGCCTTTTACCTCCGGTCTGAAGGGGAAATGAGCGGTTCGCTTTGCCCACGGGGGCGGAGGTTAAGGATGAATGCACCACCGGGGGAAACACCGGGTAAAAATGCAGAGAAGGGGGATTCTCTGCATCTTACCCATCACGAAAAAGATCAGTGCAGTGCGGGCCAGTAGCCTTCGTTGGCGACGATCAGTTCATCGAGGATGGCTTTCGCCACCGAAGCGCTGGGCACCGTTTTCGACAGGGCGATGGCCTGCCACAGTTTCTGGTAACTGCCCTCAATCCAGGCGTCAACCACCAGTTTCTCAACTGCCACCTGCTGCTCCATCAACCCTTTCTGGAATGACGGGATTTTCCCCATCGCCAGCGGTTCCGGACCATTAACGCCCACCAGGCAGGGGACTTCCACCATCGCCGTCTCATCGAAGTTGGCGATGGCTCCGTTGTTCTCGACGATCAACAGCATCCGCTCCTGGGTGTTAAAGGCGATGGCGCAGGCGAGGTCGACGATAAAGGTGGCATGGGCCCCGGCATGGAAATGCGCGCCTTCCGCCGTGCCGCGACGGGTGATCTCCCGGGCCATATCAAAGACCTCTTTTTCGCGTCCGGCCATCACCTCGTTGGCCCGCGTAAACTCCGGGTCGGAATGCGCCACTTCATAGTCCGGGTAGAGATAGTATTTCAGATAGGTGTTAGGCAGCGTCGACGGATCGAGGGCAAACACATCCTTCACCTTTTTAAAGGTCTCGATCCAACTCGGCGCCTTATGCTGAAAGTCTTCTTTTGGGCTGCTGTATCCCTGCTCCGCCACGTGACGCTTCAGCGCCGGCATCAAATCGTTACCGGCTTTATCGGTGATGCTGGTCCACCAGCCGAAGTGGTTCAGGCCATAGTAACGAACGTTCAGCGCTTTGCGCGACGGCAGGCCGAGGATGTCGGCGAACAGACCCTCGATAGCCACCGGCATATCGCAGATGTTGATGATGCGCGCGTCGGGCCGCAGGCGACGGGTCGCTTCCGCGACGATAGCCGCCGGGTTGGAGTAGTTGAGCATCCAGGCCCCTGGTGCGTACTGCTGCATATAATCGACCAGCTCCAGCACCCCGGCAATCGAGCGCATACCGTAGGCAATCCCACCCGGACCACAGGTCTCCTGGCCCGGCACGCCATATTTCAGCGGGATCTTTTCATCCTTTTCCCGCATCTCATACAGGCCAACGCGAATATGCGCCATCACGAAATCGACGTCGGTAAAGGCCGCCTGCGGATCGGTGGTATAGCTGAACTTCACCTGTGGGAAGCGTTCAGCCACCAGGATGGCACAGGCGTCGCCGATAGTCTTCTGACGCTGGTGATGGTTGTCATACAGACGGATCTCCCGCAGGGGAAAGCGCGACATATTTTCCAGTAACATCATCACAATCCCAGGGGTATAAGTACTGCCGCCGCCGGCAATGGTGACCACAAAATTATCTTTCATTTACCACCTCGTTATTCAATAACACCCAGACTGGCGTTGACCGCCGTTCGAATTTTGTTAACTCCCAGGCCATAGATAACCTGGACATGGTTTCCTTTAATCAGCACGCTGCTCCCGCCGCTCTCTTTCAACAGCGTCTGCTGGATAAGGGCGGGGTCCCGCACATCAACCCGCAGACGGGTAAAACAGTTGCCCACCGCACAGACATTCTCTTTCCCTCCCAGCCCGGCAATCACCAGCGCGCCTTTATCCGGATGCTCGCTATTAGCCTGTTGCGAATGCTCATCTTCGGCTGCGGTTTCGCGGCCCGGGGTGAGCAGCCGCAGACGGGTAATACAGAAGGTGCCGACCAGGTACATGGTCGCGGTTTCCAGCAGACCGAGGGCGACAAACACCGGCCAGCGCGTCGCGCTGACTCCCGCCGGGAGGTTATAGACGACGAAATCGATGAGACCGTTAGTGGCGCAGACCCTGACGTGAAGCAGCCAGGCCAGCATCTGGAAAAAACCGTCCAGCAGGGAGTAGATAAGCCACAGCAATGGGGCGGTGAAGATAAAGAGAAACTCAAAAGGTTCGGTGATCCCCACCAGGACGGAGGTAACAATCAAGGGGATCAGCGTGACTTTCAACCGCTGCTTATTCTCCGGTTTCGCCGTACGGTAGAAGGCGAGCGCCATGCCGGCGGTGCCAAAAATCTTCACCATCCCATAGGTGAGGAAACGGGCGGAATCACTGAGCGCGTCAACGGGGTGGCGGGCGATTTCGGCCAGGAAAATAGGCTTAGCGCCAATGACGGTCTGACCATCGATCAGCAGCTGACCGCCGATAGAGGTAAAAACGAACGGCGACCAGATCAGATGATGCAGCCCGGTGGGGATCAGGAACCGGTTGAGAAAGCCGTACAGGAAGACCCCGATGGCGCCAAAGGATTTCATAAAGCCGGTCAGCGCCGAGATGCCCAGCTCCACTACCGGCCAGAGATAGACGGTGGCGATGGCGAACATGCCAACCAGCGGCAGCATCACGATCAGCACCAGCTTACTGTTGCCGTAGATCGACAGCGCGCCGCGAAACTCAATCCCAACCACGCGATTATGGACAAAGGCGACAGCGCAGCCAAGGATAATCCCAAGGAATACGCCCATATCGATAACCTGAAAACCGAAGATAAAAGTTTGTCCGCTGCCGTACAGTTGCGCGTTGGTGGTTCCGGTCGCCAGGCGATGGGTGAGGGTTAGCCAGCTATTATTCGCCGCCAGGTACATCAGCCAGGTCATGGCCGCCACGAAGGCCGCTTCGGCCTTGCGGGTTTTCGCCAGACCGCTGGCCAGCCCAAGGCAGAACAGAAACCCAAGATGGTTCATCAGCGCCCAGAGCATACTGGAGACAAATTTCCCCATCAGGTAGAGCCCGCTGCTTTCATCCACCCACAGCCGGTTGGTCGTCATGCTGAACAGGGCGATCAACAGGCCGATAGCTGGCAGATACAGTACCGGCCCGATCATCGCCTTGGAAAAGTCCTGAAGCTTTTTCACTCCAATCATGGTTGTCCTCTCGTCTTTGCAGACCGCTGTCATCACCTGATGAATAGGCTTATCAGACTAGGAGCAGACCACCGGGATCCCGAGCAGGAAAAGGGCCATCTGTGACGAAAGTCATATATATTGTTGCTGGACAGATATATAAATATGGCGTGATTTATAGATGTGTCATTGTTGATTTTTTCGCTGAGAGATAAAAATAATCATTTAATTACATGAAGTTATTCATGCTTGCCGTTGACTAACGCCACTCCATCGAGACATCTAAAAGTGATTTATAAAAAGATTGCCACTGAACTGCGGACCCGCATCAACAGCGACGACTATGCCGTCGGCGATATGCTGCCCAGCGAAAAAGCGCTCGCCGCGGAGCTGAAGGTCTCGGTGATGACGCTGCGCAAAGCGCTGGCGCTACTGGAGGAAGAAAAGCTGATCGCGCGGCGGCACGGCAGCGGAACCTGCATTGTGCGTAAAAGTAACTATCATGGCGGGGAACTGGAGGGCTTTAACTACCAGATGCAGGTGGTGGGCGTCACCAACTACCGTAACAAAGTTATTGAATTTACGCTGCTTGATGCCCCGCCAGCCATTGCCCAGCAGTTAAAGATCCAGCCGGGGGAGAAAGTGTATTACGTCAGACGGCTGCGGCTGATCGATGAGGTCCCAATCCTGGTGGAAAACAGCTATATCCCCTTCGCCACCTTCCCCTGGCTCAGCGTGGGTAACCTCGAGCAGTCTAAGTTCAACTATTTCAAAAAAGAGTGCCATATCACCATCATCGAGAGCCACCGCAGCTATACCCCGGTGCTGGCGACCCGTGAGCAGGCGGAGCTGCTGCAGGTGGCGCCAAACAGCCTCCTGCTGCGGGTGCAGTCGATCAGCTACGCCCAGAACCGGGCGATCGTCGATTTCTCAGAGATCTACCAGAACACCAGTAAGTACAATGTGAAGCACATTACCCGCCGCTAGAGGATTCAGACCAGCCATCCCCGGGCGATCAGCTCTATCCCCAGCGCCAGCAGGAACAACAGAAAGCCCTGACGAAAGCGCTGCGGGCTGAGACGCGAGCGGATCCGCTGTCCCAGCCACATGCCGAGCAGCGCCGGCAACAGCGCCAGCGCCGAAAATAGCCATGCATCATCATGCCAGCCATCGTGCAGGGCGAGGCCGGCCGCCAACGCCAGGGTGGAAAGGGTGAACGACAACCCCAGGGCCTGCACCAGCTCGTCGCGACGAAAGCCCAGCGCCTGTAGCCAGGGAACGGCCGGAATAACAAATACCCCGGTCGCCCCGGTGATAACGCCGGTCAGCCCGCCCATGAGCGGCGACAGCCACTTCTCCACGCGGCCGGAAACCTGAAACACCGGACTGCAGAGCGCATACCCGGCATAGACTATCAATGCGGCGCCAAGCGCCAGCGCCGACCACCGAGGATTGAGGCCGATCAGCAGTGAGGATCCGGCCAACGTGCCAATAATAATCCCGGTCATCATAAACCAGAGACGGCGTACAATCTGCGCCAGCGCCGGGCCTGCCAGTAACTGCCAGAGATTGGTGAGCAGCGAGGGAAGGACCAGCAGCGCCGCTGCGGCCTGCGGCGGCATCAGCAGGCCAAGCAGGCCCATCGCCACGGTGGGCAATCCCATGCCGGTCACCCCTTTGACCAGCCCGGCGGCAATAAAGATCAACAGGAAAGAGATCGTGTGTAAATCGAACATTATGGCTCACTTTTCAGGGGAGAAAGGGGCATTGAAACAGCTGGTCGTGAGGGCCACAATGCGGTATGTTGGCCATAGACTACGGAAAAACCGAAGGGAAAGGAGGGCCTGATGCGACTGGATCTGGCCGATCTGCGGCTATTTATCGCCATCGTGGATACCGGCAGTATCACCGGCGGAGCGGCGAATGCCCATCTGGCCCTGGCGTCCGCCAGTGAGAGGCTGCGCAAGATGGAGGCCGAGATCGGCGTGCCGCTGTTGCACCGTCATGCCCGCGGGGTGACGATGACAGAGGCCGGGGAGGTACTGGCGCGCCATGCCCGCCCGCTTCTTGCGCAGCAGCAGCGTCTGCGCCAGGCGATGCACGCCTTCGCCTGCGGTCAGCGGGGGACGCTGCGCCTGTTCGCCAACACCTCGGCGATGTCGGCCTTTCTGCCGGGGAAGCTCGCCGCCTGGATGGCAGCGCACCCGGCGGTGCAGATCGAAACCGAAGAACGCACCAGCGCGGATATCGTCAGCTGTATCCTGGCGGGCGTGGCGCAGGCCGGAGTGGTGTCCGATGCGGTCGACCCCGGGCCGCTGCGCCTCGATCCCGTCGCTGACGACCCGCTGGTGCTGATCGTGCCGCCAGCTCGCCCTCTGGCCGAAAAAGAGGAAGTGGCGTTTGCGGCGGTGCTCAACGAGCCGTTGGTCGCCCTCTATCAGACCAGTGCGCTACAGCAGCATATCGAACAGCACGCAGCTGAACTCGGCCAGGCGCTAAACGTTCGGGTCAGGATGAGCCATTTTGCAGGGCTTTGCGAGATGGTGGCGCACGGCGCCGGCGGGGCGATCCTGCCGCGCGTTATTGCCGAGCGTTACCGGCAGCGCTATTCGTTTGCCGTCATCGGGTTACAGGACCGCTGGGCGCAGCGCCGTTTGTGCCTGTGCTACCAGGATGACGCCAGCCTGTCGCCAGCGATGCGCCGCTTACTGGAATGGCTTCGTCAGCCTTGAGAATATCAGTGACAGTGTCACTTTTCATGCCCGTTATTGCTACTGACATCCGTGCCAGAGATGCGATAGTAGAGGTCCGCTTTTATTAAGACGCGAATCAGGACAGACAAGATGAGTACATTACCAAAGGTCGCGGTGCTGGGACTCGGCGCCATGGGACACGCTTTTGCCAGTAACCTGCTGAAAAACGGCTTTACCGTTGCCGGCTGGAACCGTTCGCCAGCCCGCGGCGAAGACTTACAGGCGCATGGGTTATCTCTGCACGCCACGCCGCAGCAGGCGGTGGCCGATGCCGAGGTGATCATCAGTATGCTCGCCGACGGCGAGGCCACCCTCGAGGTACTGGCGCAAATCGCGCCCGCCTCTCAGCCGCAGGCGATCTATTGCCAGATGGGCACCATTGGCCTGCCGGAGACCCGGCAGGCCATCGCGTTGTTGCGGGAACTTCAGCCAGCGATGACCTATATCGATGCCCCGGTGTCGGGGACCAAAGCCCCCGCGGAGAAGGCACAGATCCTGGTGCTCGCCAGCGGAGATAGGGAAAAGGGCGCCGCTGCCGAACCGGTGTTTGCGGCTATCTCCCGCGGGACGCAATGGTTTGGCGAGGCGGGCAACAGCCAGAAAATGAAGCTGGTCCTCAATGCCTGGCTGATTTCGATGATGCAGGGCATCGCGGAGAGCGCCCAGCTGGCGAAGACGCTGGGCTTCACCCCCGACCAGCTGTGGAGCGCCCTGGAAGGCGGCCCGCTGGCGGCGCCCTATGTCAAAGTGAAACTGGACGCCATCGCCAGCGAGCAGTATACCCCGCAGATGCAGCTGGCGCATGCCCTGAAAGATGCCCGGCTGGCGCTTTCCCTGGCCGAGCCGCACACCATGCCGGGGCTGGAAAACATCGCCGAACTGTGGCAGCAGGCGGCGGACGCGGGATATGCCGGAGAGGATTTGTCTGCGGTATATCAGTGGCTGTCGCCGTCGTCAAAAGCGTAGTTTCCTACCCACGCCAGGAAAGAAGTGGCCATAGTGGCCACTTATCCTGGCGGATGGGGCATCAATTCGAATCTACCGTACGTTAGCTTAAGCTATCAATCCATTCGCTCTGGCGCGGATTCAGCCGGCGATAACAGTGTACCGACACCGCCAGCTGCGTCAGGTCGGTGAAGACCATCGGATCGAGCTGTATATGCTTTTTAATTTGCTGCAGCCGATAGGTGAGCGTATTACGATGAATCCCCAACAGCAGCGACGTTTTGCCCGGTTCGGCATTATTGGCAATAAAGCTGCTCAGGGTATCCAGCAGCACTTCGCCGGAATCATGCTCAAGCAGCTGGCGTACGTTATTGATAAAAAAATTGACCATATAGCTGTCTTCCAGCACCCTGAACAGGCAGAGCATTGCCATTTCGCGAAAGTAGTAGATCTGCCGCTGCGGCTGCACTTTGCTACCCACTTCGATCACCGAGCGGGCGAACCGAATGGCCTCGCGAATGTCCGGGGCGCTGTCCGCCTGCACGCCAATCCCGATATGGTAATGGCTTATCTGATTACTCAGTACAAACTCAATGCCCCGCAGCAGAGTTTCCTGGGCTTCGCTTAGCGCGTTGAGGATCAATATTTCATGGCTGCCCAGCAAAATAACGTCACTTACGCCGGAGAGCTGCGAGAATTCCCGCAACAGCGTACTCAGTATGTCGCTTAACTGATGCTGTTCGACCTGCACGGTCACTACGATCGGAACCCGCGGTGTATCAAAATCGAAACCAAGTTCCAGCAGGCGATGAAGCGCTTCTTGCCCGGCGGGCGTAGCCCCTTGTTCCAGATACTGACAAAACAAGGTGTCACGCAGACGTTGCCGCCAGTTGGTTTCCCGCATCTCTATGGCCTGGCGGACCAGCAGTTCGGCGGTGAGCACCGCCAGTTCAGCATAGCGGCTTATCGCCGCGGGATCGCCGCTGATGCCTACCACCATCACCACGCGATCGTCATAGATAATGGGATGATTAATACCAGGATGCACGTTGTGAAAACGCGCGGCTTCCGCGGCGTTGTTAATACAAATGCGTTTCCCGGTGCGTATTACCTCCCGGGCGACTTCATGCTGTTCGCCGATACGATGCCGTTCACCTGAGGCAATGATCTGTCCATGATGGTCAATGACATTCACGTTATGATGAATTATCGCCATTGCCCGGGCGACAATTTCATTAGCCAGCGCTGTTGTAATAATCATACAGTTATCCGCTTATGTGCCTCTCCGTGCCACCCGCTCAGAAAGGTTCGTAGAACATTCTCCGCGGCGTCGGCGAGGAGCGGTTCGCATGTGTTCATCGACTCTGCCAGCGCCATAGGGCGCTGGCAAATAGACCACATTGCGTCAATATGGTGTTGATATAATTGCCGGCTGCTCTCATCACGCCCGCCGCAAAGGGCCACAACCGGCACGCCATGGCGTGCGGCTTTGCCTGCCACGCCCACCGGGGCCTTACCAAAGGCGCTCTGCCGATCGAGCCAGCCTTCACCCACGATCGTCAGCGCGGCATCGCGAAGATGGTCGTCGGCGTTAAGCAGCTCCAGCACCAGGTCAATGCCCGGACGCAGCGTGGCGCCGGTATAGGCGATAAGCGCAGCCCCCATACCGCCCGCGGCCCCGGCGCCGGGCCGTCCGCTGACGTCGAATCCGAGGGTTTGCGTAAGCAGCTGGCTATAATGCGCCATTCCCGCCTCCAGCTCGCAGAGCGCCGCCTCGTCCGCGCCTTTCTGCGCCCCATACACCCAGGTGGCGCCATGCTCGCCAAGCAGAGGGTTAGTGACATCGCAGGAGGCCTGTATTTCGCTTTGCTGTAGACGCGGGTCCAGACCGCTCAAATCGATGCGCTGAATATGCGCCAGGTCCTGACCTGCCGCGGGAGCCGGCAGCAGGGTGCCGTCCTTACGCCAGAATCGTGCGCCGAGCGCCTGGGCAAAACCGATGCCGCCATCGTTGGTCGCGCTGCCGCCCAGGCCGATAATCAAATGCCGACACCCGGCGTCCAGCGCCGCCTTTACCTGTTCGCCCAGCCCGTAGCTGCTGGCCTGACGCACATCCCGCTGCGCTGGCGGCGTGAGTTCGAGCCCACAGCTTTGCGCCATCTCGATAATGGCCCGCTCGCCGGGCAGGATCAGGAAATCCGCCTGCAGGTAGAAGCCATAAGGCGAGGTACAGCGCTGCTGTTGCCACACCGCCCCCTTAAGCAACGGACTATCCGCCAGAGTCGACAGCAGTCCCTCTCCGCCGTCGGACACGGGCATTTCGACCAGCTCCAGCGTCTGGTCAACCCGGCGCAATCCCTGGGCTACCGCTGCGCAAGCGGCCTGCGCGCTACAGCTACCTTTAAACGAATCCAGCGCGATAACAATCTTCATACGTTCTCCTGCGTTAATGCGCTTTGCGCGGCGTTTTATCGGTGGTCATGAGCTGTAATAACATCCCCAGCAGCGCACATCCCGCCATGGTAAAGAAGGCGTAGATATAACCCGCTGGATTTTCCCAGCCGCCGCCAAACTGAATGAGCCAGCCCATAAGCAATGGCGAAATGCCGCCGCCGATAAACATCGCCGTGGTGATAATTCCGTTAGCGGTAGAGGTGGCGCGTTCTTCGGCGGAGTCCGACGCCATGGCGTAGTAGATAGGCCACACGGCGTTGGCCACCAGGCCAAAAAATAGCTGAATGGCGATAAGGCGCGGCATATTGGTGGCGAAATAGAACAGCGCAATGCCGATACTCATCCACAGACCGCAGACGATCAGGGTTCGTTTACGGCCAAAGCTATCCGACAGCCAGGGCCAGATTACCTGACCCAGGGTACCGGTAAGCGTGAAGATAATACTCAGCCCGGCGGACGCCGCCAGCGACAGGCCGGAGACGTGATAAAGATACGGGGGCAGTACAACGTTAATGCCCATATAGACGATTTGCGTCAGCAGGGTATTGCCCGCCGTCAGCGAAATATTGCGGTTGCGCAGGGTGCGTAAAAAGGTCTTCATCCCTTCGCCTTTGGCGACATGGCTGCTTTCCTGCGTCGCCGGGCGCGTCAACCCCTGGCTGTCGATATGCTGATAAAGCGTGTTGATGCGGTCGGCGGTAGAATATTTTGCCCAGAAGATCATTAGCGGGATGGCGACGAGCAGCGCCAGCAGGAAGCAGTAGCGCCAGCTGCCTTCGCCAAACGTGGCAAGCACCAGGCTTGCCACCACGCCGCTCAGCAGCGCGCCAATCGGATAGCCGGTATGATGCACCCCCAGCGCAAAACCGCGCTTCTCTTTCGGCCACCACTCCGCGGTGTTGCTGACGCCGACGGGTTCGCCCCAGCCGGCCCCAAGGTTGACGCCCACGCGCAGCAGCACAAAGGCCGTCAGCCCGTGGCTGATCGCTTTAATCCCGGAAATAAAAGACAGCGCGGTATAGCCCAGCACCAGCGGTACCTGAAAGCGCGCTCGTTTCCAGCCAGACCCGTAGCGATCGCTCCAGATGGAGCCGGGAATATCCAGCACCGCAAGGGCTACCATGATCAGGGCGACGATATTGCCCCACTGTTCCGGCGAGAGCGAGAACTCCTTAGAGATGACCGGGCCAAGGCGCAGGATCATCTCGCGATCGTAGGCGTTAAGCACCCAGATTAGCCAGCAAACCAGTAGCGAAACCCAGGAGAAGCGATGTATCAGCCGCTTTTTGCCACGTTGTTCACCGGCAGGTGTGTGATTGATTGTTGTCATAGTCGTGTTTACTCCGCGGCGTCGCGACAGCATGATGCGCGCCGCCTGGTGTCAGGGTCAGAGTCAGTTCGCCGGGTATTATTGTTATCGCGGCGAGCCGGTGATTCGTTTAGCCGGCGAAGCGCCGTTCCGCTACGCCGGTCACGCCCAGGTCGTAAATGGCGAACAGGCTGCCGCGCAGCTGATTATCTTCCGGGAAGCGCGGCAGGGGCGGCTGCGCCATGGAGGTGACGTACAGCACATCAAGGTTTTCGCCGCCGAACATCACGCTGGTCACTTTTTTCACCGGCATCTCAATGATGCGATCGACCTTGCCCTCCGGGGTATAGCGCACCAGCTTGCCCGCGTAGACCAGCGCGTTCCACAGATAGCCTTCGCTGTCCACGGTGGCGCCGTCCGCCGCGCCGCCTTCGCTGCGATCGACATGGCAAAAGACCCGTTCGCCGGAAAGATCGCCGGTCGCGGTGTTGTAGTCCCAGGCGCAGATTTCGCCCGTCCAGGTATCGGCAAAATAGAAGGTCTCGCCGGAGGGGCTCCAGCAGGGGGCGTTAGAGACGATAATGTCTTTCTTCAGCACGTGCAGGGACAGATCGGGGTCCAGGCGATATAGCGCGCCGCTCGGTTCCTCTTCGCGCATATCCATTGACCCGAACAGAAAGCGTCCCTGACGATCGACTTTGCCGTCGTTGAGCCGGTTAAAGGGTCGGTCCGCTTCCGGATGGTGCAACAGCGTCAGCTCGCCGCTGGCGAAGTCGAGCAGATGAACGCCATTCTGCAGCGCCACCACCGCGCCTTCGCCGTTCTGGCGCAGGGCGAAAGAGCCAATTTTCTGTCGCACGTCCCAGCTCTTGATCGCGCCGCCCTGCGCGTTGCAGGCGAACAGGCGCCCGTCGAGGCTGTCCACCCACCAAAGACGCTGCTGTTCGACATCCCAGACCGGGCTTTCGCCGAGTCGGGTTTTTAAATCCAGTAACACTTCAATACGCATAATGGCCTCCTGATTACACTTTTTCGCCGTGGGCCTGTTTCGCCGATACGGAGCCTGGGGATGAGGAACTTTTGAGAAACAGGGACACCAGCGCGCCGATAATCAGTAGCGCGACAGCGAACCATAAGCCGGACGTTGCCGCACCGGTGCGGTCCTCAAACGCGCCGAGAATAAACGGCCCGAGAAAGCCCCCGCACAGCCCGAGGCAGTTGAGCAGGCCGAAGCTGCCCGCCAGCATATGCCCGCTCATGATGGATGGGAGCCAGTTAAAGATGATGGATTGCATAGCGAAGAACATGAAAGCGGCCAGCGAGAAGCCAAGCAGCGCCACACCGTGGCCGGCAATGGCGCCAATCGCCATGCCGGTCGCCATGACCAGATATCCGGCCATCAGCATGCTGCGGGAACGCTGTTCCGTGCGGGCGAATCGCGGCAGCAGGATCCCACCCGCGGCGGCGGCAATCCACGGGATGGCGGTCAGCAGACCAACCTGCAGCGGAGTAAGCTGGCCCCAGCTACCGATGATCCCCGGCAGGAAATAACTCAGGCCGTAAACCGAAAACTGGTGGGTAAAGTAAATCAGCACCAGCAACAAAAACACTCGGGTGGACAGCGCGGTTTTCAGGGAGAAACGGCTCGGCGTATGGCGCGTTTCCTCGGCTTCTTTCGCCAGTACCGCGTTAATGGCTTGCACATCGTCGCTGTCCAGCCAGCGGGCGTCGGCTGGTTTATCCGGCAGTCTGCGCCAGACGACGAACGCCAGCGCTATCGCAGGCAGCCCTTCGATAAAGAACATCCACTGCCAGCCGTGCCAGCCGGACATGCCATCAAGGCTTAATAACAATCCGCCCAGCGGCGCGCCGATAATATTGGCCAGACAGACCCCCAGCAGGAACAGGCCGGTGGCTTTTGCGCGCTCTTCGCGGCCAAACCAGAGGGTGAGGTAGTAAATAATGCCCGGATAGAGTCCCGCTTCGGCGGCGCCGAGCAGAAGGCGCATCACGTAAAGGACGTAGGCCCGGTGACAAACGCCATACCGCAGGAGAGGATGCCCCAGGTAATCATGATGCGAGCTATCCAGCGCCGTGCGCCAATCCGGGTGAGAAACAGGTTACTGGGGATCTCCAGCACTGCGTAGGTGAGAAAAAACAACCCGGCCCCGAGGCCGAATGCGGTTGCGGAAAGGCCGATATCCACCGACATGGTCGCTTTCGCCATGCCAATATTGGTACGATCAATAAAGCTGATGATGTACGCCACGATAAGCAGCGGCATCAAATGGCGGTAGATTTTTTTATGGGTGCGTTGCAGCTGCGTCCCGTTTACCGCCTTTTCATTTATTGCGGACATGGTTATTATTTCCCCGTATTCGTGGTCAGAAGCCTTGCCGGGATCGAGACGATCCCGTTCGTCAGCTCACAGGTTGTCGCCGGGTGCTGACCCGAACGACGCCCGGCCCGAAGCCCCACTTCGGGCCGTCTTTTGCTAAGCGCCTTCGCGCTCGAACAGCATAGAAATCCCCTGGCCGCCGCCGATGCACATGGTGACCAGACCAGTGCGTGCGCCGCTGCGCGCCATTTCATACATCAGTTTGACAGGCAGGATCGCACCGCTGGCGCCTACCGGGTGGCCGAGAGCGATCGCGCCGCCGTTGACGTTAACGCGGGCCGGGTCGAGACGCAGATCGTTCATCACCGCCAGCGCCTGAGCGGCGAAAGCCTCATTGAGTTCAATTAAATCAATGGACTGCACATCTATATTGAGACGGTCCATCAGGCGTCGGGTGGCGGGAGAGGGACCAAACCCCATAATCTCCGCCCCGCAGCCGGCGACCGCCCAGCCGCGAATGCGCATGCGCGGGGTTAAGCCGCGTTTTTCCGCCTGCTGGCGGGTCATCATCACCAGCGCCGCCGCGCCGTCGTTAATGCCCGATGAGTTGGCCGCCGTCACCACGCCGTCGGCTTTAAACGCCGGACGCAGCGTGGCGAGCTTTTCACGCGGGGTGTCGCGCGGGTGTTCATCGGTCGCAAACAGGCGGGTCGCTTTTTTGCCGTCCGGCACCTCAAGGGCCAGGATCTGCTCGCGAAAGCGACCCTCCGCGATCGCCTTCAGCGCCTTCTGCTGGCTCGACCAGGCAAAATCGTCCATCGCTTCGCGGGTAATACCGAAGCGTTGCGCGACGTTTTCCGCGGTGATGCCGTTGTGATAAGGGCCTTCCGGCCAGGTGAGAATGGAGATCAGGCCATCTTCCAGCTCGCCATGGCCCATGCGATAGCCATCGCGCGCTTTACGCAGGTAGTAGGGCAGCTGGGTCATATTTTCAGTGCCGCAGGCGACGACCACCTCGGCCTGGCCGCTTTGCAGCTGCATCATGCCGTCCGCCAGGGCCTGAAGTCCGGAACCACACTGGCGGTTAACGGAATAGGCGGTGCTCTCCTGCGGGATCCCCGCGCGCAGTTGGCAGATGCGGGCGATAAAACCGCTTTCGGCGATTTGCCCGACGTTGCCGACGATCGTTTCGTCGATATCCTGCGGCGCAATCCCGGCGCGGGCGATCGCTTCGCGAATGACGGCGGCCCCAAGGTCATGCTGATGGGTATGTTTAAGACTGCCGTTAAACGTGCCAATAGCGGTACGGACGCCGCTGACAATCACAATATCATTAGCCTGGGTCATTGTTTTTCTCCTTACAGCACCATGCCGCCGCCGACGTTAATCACTTCACCATTGATATAGCGCGCGCCATCGGACGCCAGAAACGCCACGCACTCGCCGACGTCTTTCGCCTCGCCGGCGTAACCCGCGGGAATTTTGCTGATCATGATTTGCCAGACGTTTTCCGGTACGCCGCGCGTCATGTCGGTATCGATAAAGCCCGGGCAGATGGCATTCACCGTGACACCTTTTTTCGCCAGTTCGCGGCAGGCGGTTTTGGTCATTCCCACCACGCCGGCTTTTGACGCCGAATAGTTGGTTTGCCCGACGTTGCCAAGCCAGCTGGCGGAAGCGATATTGATAATGCGGCCCGCACCGCGCTCGCGCATGCGGATAGCGGCCTGCTGCATACAGAGGAAAGTGCCTTTCAGATTAACGTCGATAACCGTGTCCCAGTCCGCTTCCGTTAATTTGTGCAGCATGGCGTCGCGGTTGATTCCGGCGTTATTCACCAGAATGTCTACCGGGCCAAACGCCTCTTCGGCCTGGGAAAACAGGGCTTCGACCTGCGTTTTTTCAGCGATATTGCAGCTGATAAACAGCGCCTGTGCGCCCGATTCGCGCAGGGAAGCGGCGGCGGCTTCGCCGTGTGCATCACGATCGGCGATAATCACTCGCGCGCCTTCCCGCGCAAGCACCTGGGCAATGCCAAAGCCGATACCGCGTGCGGCGCCGGTGACAATGGCGGTTTTACTGGCAAGTTTCATAGCAACGTTCCTTATGAGTCAGAGGATGAATTCCGGGACAGATGTTCCGCGAGACCGCAGGGCGGCGGGGCGAACAATCGGCTGTCCATAACCTGAAGATCCGCGGCGATCGCCGGATGAAAATCCATATGCGCCAGGATGTCGCGCTCAAGATCGATGCCGGGGGCGATTTCCGTCAGCACCGGTCCTTCCGGGCGCAGTTCGAAAACCGCCCGTTCGGTGACGTAATGCATGGTTTGTCCTTTGGCGCGGGCCAGTTCGCCGTTGTAAGAAATCTGGTTTACCCCGGCGACGAATTTACGCACTTCGCCTTCGCGGCGGATATGCAGCGCCCCGTGTTCACAGGCGATCTCCAGCCCCTTGGCGGTAAAAGAGGAGCAGAACACGACGTGGCGGGCATTCTGGGTGATATCGATAAAACCGCCCGCGCCGGGGCAGGATGCGCCGAGCCGTGTGGCATTGACGTGCCCGTGCGGGTCCATCTCGCCGGCGCCCATAAAGGTGATGTCGACCCCTGCGCCGTTGTAGTAGAGCATTTGATCCTGGTGGCTAATCATCGCGCTCAGATTACGGCCGATACCGAAATCCACGCCACCCGCCTGCTGCCCGCCGTAGATCCCTGACTCGACGGTGATGGTGACCTGCTCCCCGAGCTGTTCCTCGTGAATGATGGCGCCAATCACGTCATTGGGAATACCGGTGCCGAGATTGATGACGCAGCCGGGGGTCAGATAGCGGCAGGCAATCCGCCCGATAAGCTTGCGCAGGTCCAGCGGCAGCGGCGCATTTTGCGCGGCGGGCAGCTGGATATCGCCGCACAGCGCTGGGTCGAAGGCCCAGCTTGAAGTCTGGCGGTGATCCGTCTGCGGCTCTTCGCACACCACAATGGCGTCGATCAGGTTGCCGGGAACGGTGATGCTTTTCGGATGCAGCGAGCCTTTCGCTACGCGATATTTCACCTGCGCCAGCACCTTCGCCCCGTAGCGTCTGGCGGCGAGAACGGCGTGCAGGACTTCCAGCTTCATCACCTCTTCATCGGTCGTGAGGTTGCCGTCTTCATCAGCATGGGTGCCGCGCACAATGACCACGTCCAGAGGAAGAGCCGGATAAAACAGATATTCGTCGCCGCGAAACGTGACGTGCTCGATCAGATTGGGTCGTTCGCGGGTGCGGGCGTTCATCCTTCCGCCCTCTATGCGCGGATCGACAAAGGTACCGAGACCGACGGGAGAAAGCCGCCCCGGCAGTCCGGCGGCCATCGCGCTATAGAGATGAACGATCTGCCCCTGCGGCAGGCACCAGGCTTCCACTTCGTTGTTGTTGATCATCGCCATCCAGCGCGGCGCCAGGCCCCAGTGCGAACCGATAAGGCGGGTCACCATACCCGGATGGGCAAAGTGCTGGATACCGCGCTGGCGATCGCTTTGCCCCGCGGCATGCAGTAGCGTCAGGTCACGCGGTTCGCCCGTGGTCAGAAAGCGCGCTTCGATGGCGCTTAAAATGGACTCCGCCGCGCCGATAAGCGTCATCCCGACGGTGCAGACGGTGTCGCCGCTGGCGACCCACCGCGCCGCCTCATGGGCGTCGATAAATTTGCTGCTCACTTTTTATCCTCCGTTGATAGCGTGATGATGGATTCTGCGAGACGCGTTTTGAGCTGCTGTTTGCTCACTTTGCCGTTGTGGGTACGCGGTAAAGCACGGGTGAAAATAATGCGCGCCGGTAGCTTAAAACGGGCGATTTTGACCTTCAGCCAGTCGAGGATCTCTTCGCTGGTCAGGTGATGCTGGCCATCCGGCACGATAAACGCCACGGGCTCTTCGCCGTAGACCGGGCTGGGGGTCGGGATGACGGCAACTTCCCGTACTCCCCGATAGGTAGAGAGAATGTTTTCCAGCTCCAGTGAGTAAATTTTCTCGCCGCCGCGATTGATCATGTCCTTGCTGCGGTCTTTGATGTACAGCCAGCCTTCGTCGTCGAGATAGCCCAGATCGCCGGTACAAAACCAGCCCTGCGCATCGCAGCTCGGGCGTCGCTCGCTGTGCTGCCAGTATTCGCGGATCACCACATCGCCTTTTAGCCAGATATGGCCGATTTGTCCGGCGGGGAGGGGCTGCTGGCGATCGTTGCGGATGGTAATGGCGAGACCCGGGATCGCCTGACCTGAACTGCCGCATTTATCGCTGCCCCAGACGTCGCCCGGAAAAATCGTCGCAGGCGAGGTCGTTTCGGTGAGGCCGTAGATCGGCTGAATCGCGGTATGCGGGAACAGGGTTTTTAACTCCTTGATCAGTCCATCGCTCAGGTGGCCCGCGCCGCAGGCAATCGTGCGCAATGCCGGAAAATCGCCGGGATGGCTGGCGCTCTGCTCACGCGCAGCCTGACAAAGAAGGATAAAAATGGTGGGCGAGCCGTGCAGAAAGGTAATGTTCTGCTCGCGCAGGGTGGTGATCACCTGCGGGGCATTGAACCGATGCTGCAGCCAGATGCTCGCGCCGAGGCTAATAAACAGCGCCAGCAGCGCCGACAGGCCGGTGATGTGATAGATAGGCACCGCCAGAATGGTGCTATCCGCGGCGGTGAGATTCAGTTTTTGCGTATAGGCGTCAATCGCGCAGAGCAGGTTATTGTGGGTGATAATCGCCCCTTTAGGCTCTCCGGTGGTGCCGGAGGTGAACATCATCACCGCCGTATCGTCGCGGTTAACCGGGACCGGCGGGCGGGTCAGCGGTTCGGGAAGGCAGAGCGCCTGCCATTCGCTGAGTGAAACCGCACGCGCGTCAGGGGTGTTTTTCAGCCAGTCCTGTACGGTCGCATCGAACAGGACAACCTGGGGAGCGATATGGCCTACCAGCGCCTCGCTTTCGGCCTGCTTAAGCTTGGTGCTGAAAGGCACCACTTCGATGCCCAAACCCAGCGCGGCAAAAAGGACTTCGCAAAAAGCGGGGTGATTGCCCCAGGCCAGCAGAATACGGTCGCCTTTGCGCAGCGACCAGCCGCGATCAAGCTGCGCCATCGCCCGCTGTACCCGCAGATGAAAATCGCGGTACAGATAGCGCCGATCCTCAAACGCCAGCGCCAGGGCATCCGGGCTGCGGGCGGCGCTGTGGCTCAGGGCCTGGTACAGATTCTGGAAGTCGGCGGAGGTGCTGTTCATGTGTCTCTCCTGATATCGCGTATTGAGTAGGAGTAGTCTGGGGAAATTCAGGAGAGGAAATTGCCGAATGGCTCACAATAGAAAATCAACAAAACAGAAGCAATTTTGTAACATTGCACAATGGGCAGGAGAGACCGGGTGGGGGAGAGATATCCGCGAATCAAACCGACGTGAATAATGCCAGAGGACGCTATCTTTTAGACCCGTATTAACCGGGCCTAAAAGAGTGAAGGGGTCAGCCCTGCCGCTTAGCGTTTACAGGCATCGAACTCGAGCCGTTCGCCATCGGGGCCGCGAATAAGCAGGAAGCGCACGTTGTCTTCTTCTATCGGCCCTTCATCGAGCGGATAACCGAGCGCCGCCAGCCGCTGCTGCACCGCATCCAGGTCGCTGACTTCCAGCGCCAGATGATCGATACCGCAGCGAGGGGCGTCAAAGGGCGTTCCAGCGGGAAGCTGATACAGCTCGAGGACGGCGCCCGCCATTTCCAGGAACGCAACTTCAATAGTGCCCTGTGGCGATGGCTTGCTAAACCGCTGCTGGCGCTGAAAGCCCAGCGGTTCATAGAAGGCAAGCGAACGCGTTAAGTCACTGACCTGATAGCCAATATGAGCAATCGTGTTGATAAGTTCGCGCATGTTATACCCCCTTACGCACGCACCAGAAGCCGTAGAAAGCGACATACACAAAGCACAGGAGCGGAGCGATAAAGGCGATTTGCATATTGCCGCCGTTCATATCCGAGATAATGCCCATCACCAGAGGAATTACGGCCCCGCCGATAATCGACATCACCACGATCGAGCCTGCGGTCTGGGTATCTTTCCCCATCCCTTTGATCACCAGACCAAAGTTCGTCGGCCAGCATGGCGCCATACAGAAGCTGACCAGAATGAGCGCATAGACCGCCAGCATTGAACCGCTGAAAACGGCAATCAGTAACAGGGCGGTGGCGGCCAGGGCAAACGTTCCGAGCAGCATCGCCGGATTCAGACGGTTCATCAACCAGGTGGCCACGGTTTTTCCCACGGCGTAAATCACCAGAGAAGCCAGCAGCCAGTAAGTCGCGGAGTGCTCGCTGGTGCCTTGCTGCACGAGCTGCACAAAGCGAATCGTGAAGCTCCATACGCCAACCTGGGCGCCGACGTACAAAAACTGCGACAGGATCCCGAGGCGAAAGCGCGGGATAGCAAACAGGCGTTTCAGCGTTGGCCCCATGCTTTCCGTCGGGAGTTGCTGTTGTTGAGCGGGCGCGCCCTTGCACGACGGGAATTTAATAAACACGAACACCAGCGCCAGCACCACCAGTACGGAGCCGATAATCAGATAGGGCCCGACCACCTGACCAACCATCTGATGGCGTGCAACGTCTGCAGCGGCGGCGGGCATCGCCAGCAGTTGTTCATGACTCGGATCGTTTTCGCCAAAGACCATCAGCTGGCCAATTAATACGCCGGAGATCACGCCCAGCGAGTTGAAGATCTGCGAAAAGTTAATACGCTGGGTGGAGGATTGAATCGGACCCAGCAGGCTGGAGTAGGTGTTTGCCGACGTTTCCAGAAAAGAGAGTCCGCAGGCGATCACTCCGAGGCAGGCGAGGAATGCGCCGTAGGTCATGATCTGTGCGGCCGGAACGAACAGGAAGCAGCCGAGGGCGTACAGGCACAGCCCAATAATAATCGCCGCTTTATAGGAAAAACGCTTAATCAGCGCCGCCGCGGGCAGGGCGACAAAAAAAGTAGCCGAGGAAAAAAATCGACTGCACCAGCGCTGTCTGGGTATCCGTTAAATCGAAGCCCTTTTTAAACTGGGCGATCAAAATATCATTCAGGTTGCCCGCCATCCCCCATAGCGCAAACAGGCAACAGACCAGTAAAAATTGCAGCCAGGGGGTATGGGGTAAATACGCACTGGTGTCCAGTTTTTCTTTTTGGACCGCTGCGTTATCGACCTTATCCGTGATTAGCGTACTCATTGAGCTATCCTCTTAATGTTTTTTATACAGTAGGGTTTATGCCATTTCATAATCAGCGGCGGCACGGAGAAGCCGTTCCTGTGCCTCCAGGTACTCAGGTAAAGATGAGGCGCCTTGCTTTTCGACACTGACGGCGGCATAGGCCGCCGCGAATCGGGCTGCGGCCTGTAGCGGTTCCCCGCAGGCCAGCCGCGCCGCCAGCGCGCCGTTGAAGGCATCGCCCGCACCGGTAGTGTCTCGGGGGTGAGAAGGAAAGCAGGGAATAGGGGATTTCACCCCATGCTCGCTCAGCAGGGCGCCGCTGGCGCCGAGAGTGATAATGACGTTGCGCGCGCCCTGAGCATGTAACACGTCGGCGGCCTCAGCCGCGGCCGTCAGACTGTCAACCCGGCGTCCGGTCATTAACCCGGCCTCCGTGGCGTTCGGTGTAAGTAAATCCACTTTGCGTAGAAGGGCGTGCTCAACGGGCTGCCAGGGCGCGGGATTAAGTATTACCAGGGCCCCGGCTTGTTTGCCGGCGTCTATGACCTGTTCAATAGCAGAAAGATTGTTCTCCAGCTGAACCAGAACCACATCCGCGCAGCCGATAGCGGGAATGCAGCCGGCGATTTCATCATCGGTCACCGTCATATTCGCGCCGGGATCGACGGCAATCATGTTTTCGGCATCGTTACCGGCGACATAAATCAGCGCATTGCCGGTGGGGATCTCTTCGGCGACCAGCAGCGTCACAGCATTGAAGCCCACGCCTTTCAGATGACGGCGGGCAAAATGGCCGAAGGTGTCATTGCCAATCTTGCCGATATAGTGGACATTTGCTCCCGCTTTTAGCGCGGCGGTGGCCTGGTTCGCCCCTTTACCTCCGGCGCTGGTCATACTTCCGCAGGCCACTAACGACTCACCTGGTACCGGAAAGCGATCCACCCTGGCGACCATGTCGAAATTGAATGAACCAAAAACACAGACTTTTCCTGACATCATTCGCTCCTCTATACCAGCTCGGGGGAGTGCAGCGCGGCGGACAGTTCGCGGGACATGGTTTCCCAGGCCAGCTCGAGCGGCATATCAGCGCGGAATAAACCGCTGCTGCCCATCACTAATATCTGTGCGCCGGCGCCCAGCAGCGCGCGGTAGGTGTTGCGGTTACAGGAGCCATCGACTTCCAGCAAGAAGCGGAGGCTGCCGGTCTCTTTGAGCTGATGAAGCTGCGTAATTTTGGCGAGCATTTCAGGAATAAACGGCTGACCGGCATAGCCTGGGTCGACGGTCATCACCGTCACCTTATCGAGCAGATGCAGATAGTGCTGGATGCTCTCAACCGGTGTGGCGGGATTGAGCACCATTCCCACCTCTTTCCCCGCCTGACGAAGCATATTGATAACCCGGAACGCTTCGCGGCAGATGGTCTCCGGATGCAGTGAGAAGGCGTCTGCGCCGGCGTCTAACAGCGCCGGTATAAACGAAGCGGGCGCTTCGACCATCAGATGGACATCGATAGGAAGCGAGGTGTAGGGACGGATCTGCGCCACAAAGCTGGCCGACAACGCCAGATTTTTGACATAGTGGCCGTCCATGATGTCGACATGCAGCCTGTCGGCTTTGCTGTTTAGAAAGCGCAGCTGTTCCGTCAGCTTCATCATGTCCATACACATCAGCGAGGGAGAAAGGTAATAACGCATAAGGCCTCATTTATTCCGGTGGTGGCTGAATTCAGGCAAAGTCTGGCCCTGCCGCGGTAAGCAGCGTTTCGACATTGCGCGTATTAACCGTCACGTCATGACGGCGTACTCAGGCGATTTGCAGGCTGACGTTATGCCAGGTCATCTCTTTTTCCAGCAGCGGATCGACAAACCTTTCAGTCACCAGACAGTCCAGCTCGCCCAGTCCGCCGATACGCGCGACGCCTGTTCGCCCCAGCTTGCTGCCGTCGACCAAAGCCACAGTCTGACGGGCGGCCAGCAGCATCTGTTTCAGCAGGGCGGCGTGGGCTTGCGTACCCGCATACAAGCCGCTATCGCGCTCCAGCCCCTGGCAGGAGAAAAAGAGCGTATCAATGGCATATTCGCGTAGCGTTCGTGAGGCGGTTTCCCCGAAGAACGACTCTTCGGTCGGGGAGAAATCGCCCCCCAGCCCGACGAGATGCAACGAGCGTCGGCTCATCAGAGTTTGTAAGATGCGAATGGAGGGCGTAATCACCGTTAACGCCATCTCCGGCATCTGCCGGGCCAAAAACCAGCTGGTGCTACTCCCGTCCAGGACAATGGTCTGTCCCGGTTGGAGAAACTGCAGTGCTTTACGGGCCACGCGCATTTTGCCTTCGCTGTGCAGCAGCGTTCTGTGCTGAAAGCTTCCCTGGCTATCTTCAACTGGCAGGGCGGATGCCGCCGCCCGGGTCGCCGGCAGCGGATTTTCCGCCGCCAGCGCTCCACCGTGGCTTCGGGTTAAGATCCCTTTGCGTTCCAGCTCGCTCAGATCGCGGCGAATCGTTTCCCTGGAGACCCGAGTCGCTTGCGCAATCTCATTTACCCGCATGACGCCGTGTTGGCCCAGCAGTTCAACAATCAAACGATGACGTTCCAGCGGCAACATAGCTCTCTCCTGAAGTACATAATCAGATTACCTTTCCCTTGCGCAGAGCGTTGAGACCTCGGGAATGTCCCACGAAGGCAAGCTATCCGCAGCCGAACACTGTGATAGCGCACGCATTTCGCTTCACTTCCGTCAGCGGTTTGCGCTATTTCGCCCGTGATTCAGGCATAAACAAAAACAAACAAAAATAAATGCAAGATTGCTTTTGCGCCCATTTATGCCCGATTACGCCTGCTCTGCAAGGTTAACGCTTATTTCCTGCTGCTAATTAAAAACAAATGAAAATAAAAAAATGCTAATTTGATCACGTTATTTTCATTTAATGCGTTTTTAAATGGATTTAAGCCAAATATCAGCATTAAATGAAAGCAATTAAAAACAAAGGACAGGATAAGACCATGAATGAAACAACCCGTCGTTTTGCACGTTTAGTTGATCTGAGCGCAGTTCAGGCCACCAGTACCGAAGCGGATGTTCGCGCCTGCGCCGAGCTGGCTGCCAGATACAACATTATTTCCGTCCACGTACTGCCTTGCTGGACGCGCTTTCTCAGTACGTTGCTGCCGCAGCAGGGTACGGGAGAGGTGATGATTGGCGGTCCGGTCGGCTTTCCCGGCGGTGGGCATACCACCGATACCAAGGTTCAGGAAGTGCGGCAGCTGATTGCCGACGGCGCTCGGGAAGTGGATATGGTCGTGAATATCGGCAAAGTGCTCTCCGGCGATTATGACTATGTGCGCGAAGATTTGCGCCGCGTGGTGGAAGCCGCCGCCCCGGTACCGGCCAAAGTGATCCTTGAAACGCACTATCTTAATGAGGAGCAGATTCGTCGCGTGTGCGAAATTGCCGTAGAGGTGGGGATGAAGTGGGTCAAAACCTCTACCGGCTGGGCGCCCACCGGCGCCACGGTGGAAAAAGTCAGCATCATCGCCGACCAGCTTAAAGGCCGAATCGATATCAAAGGCGCCGGGGGCATTCGCGATCTGGCCACGGTGCGTGCGCTGTACCAGCTTGGCGTGCGCCGCTTTGGCATGAGCCATGGCGCGGTAACCAAGGTGCTGGCTGAACTGGAGCAGCACCCGGAACGTTTTCCCGAGCTGAACGCCGATTAAACTGAGAGACCGCGGGCCTGGTGGCCCGCCTTAAGACGTCACCGGAGTTAGTGATGAAAGATAAAATACTCACGATTGATGTTGGCACTGGCAGTACCCGCGCCGCTATTGTGCGCATTGACGGCGCGATGATCGGCTTTGCGCAAAGAGAGTATGAGCAAACCACGCCGCGTGCAGGTTGGTCAGAACAGGCCCCGTCTTTATGGTGGCAGGCCGCCTGCGACTGTATACGCGAGGTGCTTTATCGCTATCCAGAAACGGCAGCGCAGATTGCGGTTATTGGTGCTTGCGGACAGATGCATGGCACCGTCCTTCTGGACGACCGTGGCGAGCTGGTGGAGGATAGGGCGTTGCTGTGGAATGATAAGCGCAGCCAGCCGCAAGTTGACGCCTTTAACGCGCGCGAAGGTTGGGAAAAGTGGCTGGCGCATTTGAATAATCCGCCTGCGGCAGCATGGCCCGCTTTCAAGTTAGCCTGGTGGCGCGAAAATCATCCGGATCGCTGGTCGCAGCTCGCCAAAGTATTAATGCCGAAGGACTATATTAATTTCATGCTGACCGGTGCCATGGCGACCGATTATAGCGAAGCGTCGTGCTATTTCCTGATGGACAGCGAAACCCGTAGCTGGTCTTCGCAAGCCTGCGAAACGTTTGGTCTGCGGGTCGATCAGCTCCCGGAGCTTAAACTTTCCAGCGACATAATCGGCCAGGTGACGCAGCGCGCAGCCGACCTGACGGGCCTGCCGGCGGGTATCCCGGTGGTTGCCGGGACGTCGGATATGGCGGCCTCTCTGCTGGGCTCGGGTGTGTATGAACCGGGGATGGCGTCTGATTCAACCGGCACGTCGACGCTGATGACGGTGGTGTCGCCGCGGCCGTTACACCATCCGCTGGTTAATAATCTACATCTTGCCAACGCGGCCTGGGGCGGATTTACGATCCTCGACGCCGGCGGCGATGCCGTTCGCTGGGCGCGGCTGGCACTTGCCGATAACCAGATTACGCATCCACAGCTTTTACAGGAAGCGGCGGCGGTGCCGGCGGGGGGAGAAGGGCTGCTGTTTCTTCCCTATCTGACGGGAGAACGTCTGGCCGAACACACGAACTCGCGGGCACAGTTTTTTGGCCTGCAGCGCAAGCATCGCCGCGGTCATTTATTCCGCGCAGTTCTGGAAGGGGTGGCCTTTGCATCCTGGCGCAATCTTCGGCAGCTGCAGAAGTGCGGGCAGTATCCGCAACAAATGATCGCTTCCGGCGGCGGCGCGCGCAGCTCGCTGTGGCTTGAAATCAAAGCCGCGGCGTACAATCTGCCGATATTATCTACGCGTAATCAGGAGAATGGCGTCACCGGATGCGGTATTATCGCCGGGGTTGGCGTAGGGTTGTACGCCGATTTTGCCAGCGGCGTGCGGCAAACGGTGCAGTTCGACAAACTGATCTCACCGGATCCCCGTCTGCGGGATTATTACCACGCCTGCTGCGAGCTTTTTGATACGCTGTACCGGCAATCCGCTGCCTTATACGACAGGCTGGATGCGCTCAGCGTAGGACCCGACTGATACGCAAAGGTAAGCCGTAACGTGCCGTAAAAAAGAGAGAGGCAGAATGTTTGCAGAAGAAAGACAGGAGAAGTTACTCGGTATTCTCAGGGAAAAACGCAAAGTTGCTGTTTCTGAGATGTGTGACGTCTTTAATGTATCGGGCGCCACCATTCGTGCCGATCTCCGCCAGCTGGAAGAGGAGGGGCTGCTGACCCGAACCCACGGCGGAGCCGTTCTTCGTACCCGGGCAAGCTTTGAACAGGCGTCGGACGATCGCGAAATTGTCAATCTCAGCGCGAAAGAGCGGATCGGCCAGCGCGCGGCGGCGCTGGTTGAGGATGGCGACATTATCGTGCTGGATACCGGTACCACGACGCTGCATATTGCGCGTAATATTCGCGACAGACAGAACGTCACGGTGGTCACCAATGATTACCAAATCGCCCGGGAGCTTGAGGCCAGCGCCTCGATTCAAACTATTCTGCTGGGTGGGATCGTCAAGAAGGGATACCACTGCGTGGTGGCAATTAACGGGCGTTCCATACTCGACACGCTGAACGTCGATAAAGCATTTATGGGCACCAATTCGCTGTCGCTGAAACACGGCGCCTGCGTGGCCGATATCATGCTGGCAGAAACGAAACGAGGCATGGTGGAACACGCCAGTCAGGTGATTATTGTCTGCGACTATAGCAAGCTGAATAACACCTCGCTTGCCCAATTTACCGCAGCAGATCGCATTGACACCGTAGTGGTGGATCGTCTGCCTGATGACGTTCAGGCGTATCGTAATGCTGGCATTCAGGTGATCTCTCTGGATGAAGAGGAGCATCTTTAGTGCGCTGCTGTGACGTTGTCACTAACCAGCGCGTCGTAAAACCCCGTCCCTCAGGGCGGGGATAAAGTTCCGGGTATTCGACTCACGTGCCGGGGGATATCGAAGACCAGGCATGGTACAGGCGGTCCAGAATTGATTAAAGCTTACCCGCTGACTTTCTCAGTTCAGTAATATCCCTCTTGGGCGATTCCCCGAACATCCGCGTATATTCCCGGCTGAAATGGGACAGGCTTTCGTAACCGACCGCATAGGCTGCTGTGGTGACATCGTAATGTTCATTCAGCATCAGTCGCCTGGCTTCATTGAGGCGCAGCCATTTCTGATACCGTAGCGGGCTCATCCCCGCAAGCTGCCTGAAATGGTGGTGGAAAGAGGGCGTGCTCATTTGCACCCGACTTGCCAGTTCCTCGACGCGTAAAGGTGATGCAATATTGGTCTTTAACCAGTCGATAGCTTTACCGATACGGTAGCCATGGCCGTCGACTGCTGCAATCTGTCTGAGATGATCGGACTGATCGCTCATCAAAAGCCGGTAGTGTATCTCTCTTTGGATCAGCGGCCCGAGAACAGGAATGGCTTCAGGTTCGTCAAGCAAAGAAAGCAGACGGCAGAAAGGCTCCAGCAAAGCATCGGTAATAGTACCTATCCCGACACTCGTTCCCGCGTCTCGTTTTTTGACCGGCGGCAGGCTTCCCTGGGCAATTAATTCCATTAGCACGCGCTGGTCAAGCTTATAGGCTACGCCGACGCAGGGCTGGGATGTCGAAGCCTGCAATATTTCCGAACTGGCCGGCAGGTCAAGAGAGGTAATCAGGAATTTTTCCGCATTATATTCATAAGGTTCACCCCCAACCCACATGATCTTCGCGCCATCGGCCACCAGAACGATACTGGGAGGGACCAGGCAGCTTACCGGGGGAGCGGGTTCGTTTCGGCGAAACAATTCGAGCCCTTCTACGGCGGTAGGGAAATCGCCGGTGCCGGGTGTGCGCTGTGCAATATCCCTCGATAGCTCACCCAGCAGTATTTCAACCGATTTGTCAGGAATCATTCTGTAATGCCCCACACTTTTGACCTCTTTTGAGGTTATCAACTTAGCAGCTATGAAAACTGAAATACACGCTTTGAGATTAGGTTCAGAGGATCAGGCAAATAATGCAGAGTATTTTAATAACACCTTTTATTAAAGACATTCAAAATAATAACTCTGAAATGAGGCAGTGTCCTGAAATCAGGGTTCACCGCGAGCAAATTTAACCCGTTCAGGTTTAAGCCATTTTTTAACTGCCACGACGGCATCGCTGCGCTTGAGAAGTGGTTTGAAGAAATTGGTACGCCAACACGTCTTGAACAGCTGAACATCAAGGAAGCAGATCTGCCCGCTATCGTTGAGAACGTCCAGATCAATGTCAAAGCGTTTGGTATCGCCAGTGATTACCGGCCGAAAGTTGTAACTGAAATACTCATGCATGTTGTCTGAAATAGGTCCCTCAATATCCAATGAAAGGTTTTAATATCATGACGCTAATATCTTCGACGCGCTTTTTTAATGGCGCACTCCTTGCCGGGGCGATGGCTCTGATTTCAACAGAAGTTGCGGTGGCCCAGCCTGCACCAGGCACAGCAGATTCTTCAGGCCGTCTGGTTCAGACGTGGGATAAAACTTTCCCAAGGAGCGAAAAAGTGGATCATCAAAAAGTTACTTTTAAAAACCGTTACGGCATTACGCTGGCCGCAGATGTGTATCTTCCAAAAGATCGCGGGAACAAGAAGCTTGCTGCGCTTGTTATTTCCGGGCCTTTTGGCGCGGTAAAAGAGCAGGCCTCGGGTCTCTATGCTCAGACTTTAGCAGAGCGCGGATTCGTGACGCTGGCATTTGATCCGTCTTATACCGGTGAAAGCAGTGGTGAACCCCGCAATATTGCTTCACCCGATATCAATACCGAAGACTTTATGGCTGCAGTCGATTTTATGGGACTACAACCTTATGTGGATCGTGAACGTATCGGTGTCATCGGTATCTGCGGCATGGGGGGGATTGCCCTGAACGCTGTTGCCGTGGATAAGCGCGTAAAAGCGGTCGTTGCCAGCACCATGTATGATATGAGCCGCGTAATGTCAAAAGGCTACAATGACAGCGTAACACCGGAGCAACGCGAGCAGGCGCTGGAGAAGATGAGTCTTCAACGCTGGGAAGATGCAGCAAACGGCAAACCGGCATACCAGCCAGCCTATAATAAACTGAAGGGCGGTGAAGCACAGTTCCTCGTGGACTATGCGGACTACTACATGACTAAACGCGGCTATCATCCCCGAGCCGTCAACTCTGGCAATTCATGGTCCGTGACAACGCCGATGGCCTTTATGAATTTCCCGCTCATGACCTATATTAAGGAAATTTCTCCGCGCCCGATCCTGTTCATCCATGGTGAAAAGGCGCATTCGCTTTACTTCTCCAAAACGGCTTATGAAGCGGCAAATCAGCCAAAAGAGCTGCTGATTGTAAAAAATGCTACCCATGTTGATTTATATGATCGTATGGACAAGATCCCGTTCGATAACATCACTGCATTTTTCAACAAAAATCTTAATAAATAAGCCATAGCACCGTCCGGTGTTTTCAGATGCAGTGTCTGTGGGACAAACGACAGATACTGCTCTCTTAGCATGGGGTGTTGGGTATTCTATTGTTACTGATAAAGCTGGCACTAATTCCTGATGCGATATTAATTTCCGAATATTATCGAGTTAATCCTGCGACAGAAAAAAGCAACCGCATATGAAAGAGGAGAGGTATATGTACTGGAACCCTGAAGTATTAACAAGAATAGATGCGGCCGACGACCTGAAAATCGCACCGTATCATCCCGATATGAATACGACCGGTACGCCGACATGGATATGGGAAGTGAAGGTGGACAACCGACTTTTCGTCCGAGCCTATAGTGGTATCCGTTCAAAATGGTATCAGGCTGCATTGTCCCAGCAGGCAGGTAAGATACTGGCTATCGGACAGGAATTCGACGTACTGTTCGCAAAACCCTCGGACCCTGAGCTTGAAAGTAAAATTGATCAGGCTTACCTGAAAAAGTACTCCGGCAGCAGCTATGTTTCCGCAATGACAGGGATACGCGCCAGGGCAGCCACGATTGAGATTCTACCTTCGTGATGTCCTGTCAAAGTGATGCTGCCTGTACTGTGAGGCAAAATCTACCTGTTTAACGTTCATCTCCCTGAAACTGAAGGCACGTATGAAACCACTCTTTCCGAGCCTTCAGGTTTTTACATCCTTTTGTTGACTTATTCTGTAAAAAGATTACTTTTCAGGACATGAAAAAGATACTTATTATTGTACCCGATGGCGGCATGCTGTTTGAATCCGCCGGTATTGCTGACATTCTGATGCAGGCCAACCGCCTGCACCCGGAAGGTGCCCGGGAAATCTGCTACCAGGTCAAGCTAGCGACAACTCAACCGCATCAGGTTATCCATGGTCAGTCAGGTTTAAATCTGCTGGCCGACCATCGTCTGCATGAGATTGACCCTCGCGAGCCCCTCGATACCATCATGATTACCGGCAGAGGTCAAAACCCGCAGGAGGGGATGGCAGTGGTTGACTGGTTGCGCCTTGCCGCTCCCCATGCCCGCCGCATAGTCTCCATTTGCGGCGGTGCGATGCTGCTGGCGCAAACCGGACTGCTGGACGGCAGACGGGCCACTACCCACTGGAAGCTGCTGGAAACCATGCAGGCGGAATTCCCGCAGATCCGCGTCGAGGGCGGGCCGCTCTATATTCAGGACGAACATATCTGGACCTCTGGCGGGGTCAGTTCCGGCTTTGATCTTACGCTGGCGCTGGTTGAAGAAGACTATGGCTTCAGCCTGGCGCGCGATATCGCCCAGGACTTCGTCATGTATCTGCGTCGCCCGGGAGGCCAGCTGCAGTTTAGCCGCTATAACCTTCAGCAGACCGCCACCCAGGGCCCGATTAACGATCTGCTGGCGTGGTTGCTCGAAAACCTCACCGCCGACCTCAGCGTAGATAAGCTGGCGGAAAAAGTCGCCATGAGTCCGCGAAATTTCACCCGCGTCTTTACCCGGGAAACCGGCGCTTCGCCAGCGCGGTACGTCGCGGAAGCCCGCCTGGCCGCCGCGCGGCAGCGTTTGGAGCAGACTCACGAGACGCTGGATCGTATCGCCGAGCAAACGGGATTTGGCAGCAGTATTAACCTGCGACGCTTGTTTGAGAAACAGCTTAACCTCACTCCAGGTGAATATCGTCAACGATTTCACTGTCGCAAAATGGCGTAAAGTGATCCTTTTTTGTCATTTACGCCATAACCCGTCCGTCCTACTCTGACTCCAGCGATAATCGATAAGGAGTTAATTATGGTAAAGGTCGGTATTAACGGTTTTGGCCGGATCGGACGCAATGTACTGCGCGCAGCACTGAATAATCCGGATATTCAAATTGTGGCAATCAACGATTTGACGGACAGCAAAACGCTGGCGCATCTGCTGAAATACGACTCGCTTCTCGGTAAGCTGGATGCAGAGGTCACCGCGGGTGAAGGGGGGCTTGTTGTTGATGGTAAACCCATTACCGTATTCAGTGAACGCAACCCGGCCAGTATTCCGTGGCGTCAGTGTGAAGTCGACATCGTTATTGAGGCTACAGGATTATTCACGGACCGTGAAAAGGCTGCTGTACATATCCACAGCGGTGGCGCCAAGCGCGTGATTATCTCTGCCCCGGGTAAAAACGATGATTTAACCATTGTGATGGGCGTTAATGAGAGCCTTTACTCCCCGGATAAACACTACGTGATCAGCAACGGAAGCTGCACCACCAATGGTCTTGCACCTGCTGCACAGGTCCTGCACCAGCATTTCGGTATTAAGCATGGTCTGATGAACACCACCCATGCCTACACCAACAGCCAGGCGCTGCACGATCAGCCGGAAAAAGATCTGCGCGGGGCTCGCGCCGCCGCATTGTCGATTGTGCCTTACTCCAGCGGCGCAGCGAAGGCTCTGGGTAAAGTTATTCCTGAGCTGGATGGGCGTTTAACGGGATACTCGCTACGCGTCCCTGTGCCAGTGGTGTCCATTGTTGACCTCACCGTCACGCTTGAGCGAGATGTGACGGTCGAAGAGGTGAACAATGCTTTTCGCGAAGCCGCCGCAGCGGGACCTCTGAAAGGGATCCTGGGTTATAGCGATGAACCGCTCGTCTCCAGCGATTACCAGGGAGACCCACGCTCGTCGATTATCGACGGTCTATCAACGCTGGTGATTGGCGGTAATATGGTCAAAATTCTGGCGTGGTACGACAATGAATGGGGATTCTCTAATCGTCTCGTTGATCTGGCATTGATGATGGCAAAGCGTGAAAGCTAATCCACTGTGTGTTGTATTCATCTGTAAAAGTATAAGCAGTTCAGCTGGATGAATAGTGGCTCGAGTATCATTCATAGATGAAACATAACAAATCTTTCTGACCGCGATATAAAAGCATAAATGCCCGAGAGAGCATTTATGCTTTTTCGGCGATGAACGGAATTGCGATATGTTGTAGTCAGGTGCTCCCTGGTGGTAGCTAATCACCAGATACAAGGGAAGGGGGAGGTGAGGCAGAGCCTGTCAACATGGAAGCCGGCTGCGTTGGGCTTCAGTACACCATTCAACTTCAGCTGGCGGTTCTGTTTATGGTCGCGATGGCACTCGCCATTTGAGTGCGGAAAACGAAGCTGGCATCTTTTTGATAATCACGTCTGTGGCTGATCAAGCCCGGTTGATACACACTGCAGGCGGCGCGCTATCAAATGAGCATTTCATCTGGCATCCCGTGACGCGTTCGGTCAGAAAATGCAACAGCAGTAAGATATGCCGGACAGTACAAGCAGCAGGTGTGGCTGAATGAATTTCCCTGGCTTTTACTGTAGGAGAACAGGCTGTAGTGGGCGAAGTGATTGTTAAAAGCCATGCTTGATTTATCACCTCGAACATTTTGCCTTATAGCGCAGCATTCACGTGCATGAAAGGAATGACGGTCATAGTGTTGATGTGGGAAGAGGCAGCTATCAAAGATGACGTTATTGAGTACGACATTGCATTTAACATAATATACATTATGCGTACTCATGTTGTAGTAGCTAACTTGAGATGTCCGTCTCTGACCAAATAGACATGTCCGCGCTACAGTCTCACCACAGCGATCACTGCTTTTAAAGATAGTTTCCCAATCAAAGGATTCTGATGACGGATCATGCACCGGCATTTTTACTTTGGATGAAGTTAACCGACTCTAAATCATTCATGACGTTGTCGACCGGCGTCTGACCACTCAGATGGCCGCGCAGCGCCTGGGTATTCCGGATCGCCAGTGCCGACGCCTTCTCTCGCGTTACAATCAATCAGGCCCACTGAGTATGCCTAACCGCCGTCGTGGATAACCCAGCAATAACCAGCTACCTGATGGTCTTGCCCGGTACGCACTCAATATTATCCGCGAACGCTATACCGACTTTGGGCCTAGGCTTGCGTATGAGAATGTTGTCTACTTGTGAAAAAAACTCATAACACCATTCAATGGCGCATGCTGGTTCCCTTCATACCAGTGCAATACCCTGTCACATACATAATTGCTGGCAATAAAAGAAGGAACACCGAATGAAGTATGTGAATCTGGGTCGTAGCGGATTGAAAGTCTCCCGTCTTTGTCTCGGTTGTATGAGTTATGGCGAACCTGAACGTTTGCCTCAACCCTGGTCCCTGGATGAAAAGGCGTCACGACCGCTCATTCGTCAGGCGCTTGAAGCCGGCATTAATTTTTTTGATACCGCGAATATCTACTCGGGCGGTAGTTCAGAAGAAATTACAGGAAAAGCGCTGAGAGAGATGGCCAGACGCGACGAGATCGTTGTAGCGACAAAGACCTTCTTTCCGTGGCGCAACTCACCCAATACCGGGTTTCTCTCCCGCAAGGCCATTTTTAAGTCTATTGACGATAGCCTGATGCGCTTAGGCATGGATTATGTGGATCTCTTTCAGATTCATCGCTTTGACTACTCCACGCCTGTTGAAGAGACCATGGAGGCTCTGCATGACGTCGTTAAAGCAGGAAAAGCGCGTTATATCGGCGCATCTTCTATGGAAGCCTGGCGCTTTGCAAAAATGCAGCATACCGCTGAGCGTAACGGTTGGACCCGATTTATCACGATGCAACCGCAATACAACCTGCTTTACCGGGAAGAAGAGCGCGAGATGCTGCCCCTGTGTGAAGACCAAGGCGTTGGGGTGATCCCCTGGAGTCCGATGGCACGCGGCAGGCTAACGCGCGACTGGAGTGTCACGTCCCGACGAACGCAAAACGATGCCTTTGCGTTAAAAATGTATGAGAACGCAGCCCTTCTGGATAAGCCCGTGATTGATGTTGTTGCCAGCATTGCCGAAAAGCACGCGGTGCCAAGAGCTCATGTTGCAATTGCCTGGCTGTTATCAAAATCCGTCATCACAGCACCGATCATTGGCGCAACGAAACCAGAACATCTTTCCACGGCTATCAGCGCGCTGGACTTTTCACTTAGCGATGCCGAAATCACGGAACTGGAAGCTCGCTATCTGCCACACCCCGTTGACGGGATCATTCCCCCGCTTCCGGATACGCCGCCTTCCCTCACGCCACCTTCAGCGATCCAGAACTATTAACACCCTGCCCTGGCCCGGCGTTGCCGGGTCTCCCAGACCACTCATTCCCGGTCACTGATGTGAAAAGGGAAACGGTGCCGGCGCGAATGCGCCCGATCGAAAAATCATCGCTCCACCAGGTTCGGTCCCGCTGTTAGCGACAATAAACAACTCGCGATGCCCGGGGCGGATCGCCAGGCTTGTCGATTTAAGGTTACGGCCTTTGTCGCGGTCAGGCAGCACAATTTGCCCAATAGGCAGTCCGTTGCGGTTGAAGACCATGACGCGGCCCTGGCCTGAGATGGCCACATATACATTGCCTTCGCTGTCGACACGGGCCCCGTCTGGCGCCGGCCCGGTGAACTGATAGGTAACAACTGAACCAAACGGGGCGACCGTGGTGGCGTCTGACAGTCTTACGCGATGAAGCCTGTTTTTAGCGTGTTCTGTGGCCCATATCTGAGAGCCGACGGGGTCAATCGCTATGCCGTTCCCGACCGCGAGTCCAGGCAGGATGGCATGAATTGACCCGACATTGGGACTAACGTAGAACACCCCACCCTGTGGATCGGCTGAATTTCCCCGGCTGTCAGTGAAATAAAATCCGCCCTAATTATCAAAGACCAGGTCGTTGACAAGAAATCCGGCATCAGGAGCAACAATCATCTGCTCACGGGTGCCGTTGGGTTCGATAGCCCGAACAGAACCTCGCTGCATATCGCCCACCGAGGCGATAAAGATCCGTCCATCTTTGTGTACCGCCAGGCCGGAAGCACCGAATGAATTCTCCTTAAGGACAATGGAAAGCTGCCGCTCCGGGGTTAGCTTAAACACGCGCCCCGTCGCCACATCAACAAACAGCAGGTTATTGTTCCGATCGAACACGATCCCTTCGAGCACGAGCGACGCCTGTGAAACGTTGAAGTACGGCTGGGCCTCCACGGTCTGGAGAGGACGCTCCCAGGGCGGTATGGGGACGGCACTGCATGTAAGCGCGTTATGATTTAGTCCATTCATGTGGTTTATCCCCGGCAATAATACAGAGGGAGACTTCACCTGCAGTCTCCCTGTGACAGCAGGTATTAACTTTTATCAAACTGACTTTCGGTAAACGGATCGGCGCGACCGCCCTGCAATGGGATTTTGGCAAGCGCCGCATCGATTTCGCGTAGCTCTCTGTCCGTCAACCGGACTTGCGGTGCGCCGCTGTTTTCTATCAGGTGCGGATATTGCGTCGTACCCGGGATAGGGACAATCCAGGGCCGCTGGGCCATTACCCAGGCCAGCGCGAACTGAACCGGAGTGGTGTTTTTGCGACGGGCCCACGACTGCGCGAATTCAAGCAGCACCATGTTTTTGGCCAGGGCATCGGGCTGGAAGCGTGGCAGGTTATGCCGCCGATCGGTGCTGTCGAACCGCTGGCTTGGATTGACTGCTCCGGCGAGGAAGCTGCGGGCAGTCGGGCAGTAAGGTACGAAACCGATACCCAGCTCTTCGAGCGTTGGAAATATTCGCGTCTCTGGTTCCCGCCACCACATGGCATACTCACTCTGCACCGCAGTCACAGGGAGTACCGCATGTGCGCGGCGAATTGTCCTGGCACTCGCTTCCGACAGTCCCCAGTGTTTCACTTTCCCCTCCAGGATCAGCGCCTTCACGGTTTCCGCCACATCCTCGATCGGCACATTCGGGTCGGGGCGATGCTGATAAAGAAGATCGATGTGGTCCGTTTTCAGACGCTTTAGTGAGCCCTCTACGGCACGGCGGATATGGTCAGGGTGGCTGTTTAGGGAAGTTGGCTTCCCCTCTTCCACGCCGAAACCGAACTTGGTGGCAATCACTACACGATCGCGAACAGGGGCCAATGCTTCCCCGACAAATTCTTCACTGAGATGGGGGCCGTAGACCTCGGCAGTATCAAAGAACGTGATACCTTGTTCGAAGGCTGCCCGGATAAGCGAAACCATGGCTTTACGATCGCGCGGACCTCCGCCGTAATACCCACCATCGGCAGGCACCCGAGTCCCATGCTGGAAACCTCCAGCGAGCCGAGTTTACGCGTGGTTAAGGTTTCCTTCCGGACGGGAGCAGCATCCGAAGGGGCGTTCAGCGTGTCCTGACCAGCCGGTTTCGCCATCACGGCGCCGCTCCTGCCAAGGGTGGTTGCGGCCAACGCCAGACCGGCGCCGGCGATCAGAAAATTGCGCCGGTCCCGGGAAGCGGGTGCGGCAGCAGAAGGCTGGTCATGGATCATCTTGCTCATAAACTGGAACTCCCTATAACGAAGAAAGGATTCATTAATTGGTCATTACCAGGCATAAGCCTGGGGCGCTTCTCCCCCGGGGCCGGGCCAGATTTCGTCGAGACAGCTCATGGTGTCGTCTGATAGCGTGACTGTCGTTGCGTGAAGCGCCTGCTGGAGTTGTTCGACCGTACGAGGCCCAATCAGTGGAGCGGTAACGACAGGATTCTGCAGGAGCCAGGCCAGGGCCACATCGGAAGGGGTTTCGCCGAGGTCCTTACATAATCCCTCGTAGGCTTCCAGCTGCGGACGATACTGTTCGATTAGACGGGCAAACGCGGGCCTGGCACGGCGCCCGCTTGCCATCTTTTTCAGTACGCCGCCAAGCAGCCCTCCGGCAAGCGGGCTCCAGGGGATCAACCCCAGGCCAAAATGGCGGCATGCGGGAATGACCTCCAGCTCAATGGTGCGGGCTGTCAGATTATAAAGACTTTGCTCGGCGACCAGGCCCAGGAAATGACGGGCCGTGGCGACTGACTGCGCAGTCGCAATGTCCCAGCCCGCGAAATTGCTGCTACCGATATAAAGAACCTTTCCCTGCTGAACAAGCAGTTCCATGGCCTGCCAGATCTCTTCCCACGGCGTATGACGATCGATGTGATGCATCTGATAGACGTCAATATGGTCGGTCTTAAGCCGTCGCAAACTGTCCTCGCAGGCCTTGCGAATATGATACGCAGAAAGCCGGCGATCGTTCGGACCTGGCCCCATAGGCTGATAGACTTTTGTCGCCAGAACGATGCGTTCACGGCGGCCACCCTGCTGAAGCCAGCGACCAATAATTTCCTCGGACAGCCCTGAGCCTTGCTGGATATCGGGAGATTGTTCAGTGCCATACACGTCTGCTGTATCAATGAAATTGATACCCGCCTCAAGCGCCTCATCCAGAATGCGGGCGCTGGTCTTCTCGTCGGTGACGTCACCAAAATTCATGGTTCCGAGACAAAGGCGGCTGACTTTCAGGCCGGTGCGGCCAAGATGCGTATAGTTCATAAACGGCTCCGTTAGATGAGTGTTCCGCCCTGGCCTACCAGCCAGAGCGCATGATTTTCAAGAATAACGAAGCACAACGTGTACAGTGAGTGGACGTGCATGAATGGACTTGTGAAAAAAATTCAGCAACGGATTAGCCCTAATCGGTCTAAGGTGTATATCATTTCTTCATCAACGCATTCGGGTTTTAACGCCGCATAAGGAAAACTTTTCTGTATGCAAATAAGCAGAGCTGATGTTGCCGATCTTATTTATTTCATGGCGATTGCACGTCATCGCAGCTTCAGCCGTGCGGCAATTGAACTAGGCGTCAGTGCATCAGCGCTGAGTCATGCCCTGAAGGGGCTGGAAACCCGGCTTGGGGTTCGCCTGCTTAATCGCACGACCAAGAGCGTCACCCCTACGGCAGCCGGCGAGGAACTGGTTCAGTCTGTTCTTCAGCCTTTCGACACCATAGAAGGCGCGCTTGAATCGCTTAACCGGTATCGCAATACCCCTACCGGACGTATCCGCATCAATGCAGCCGTTGAAGCGGCAAATCTTTTGCTTGCGCCGGTCATGCCCGCTTTTATGGATCGCTATCCCGATATTGAAATCGATATTGTGGCCAGCAACCGTATGGTTGACGTGACTGATGCGGGCTTCGATGCTGGCATCCGCTATGGTGGCACCGTCCCGGAGGACATGGTTGCCCGGCGTTTATCTGCCGATATTCGCTGGGTTATCGCGGCCTCCCCTGATTACCTGGAACGCTACGGAACGCCTGAACATCCGGATGATTTATTACACCATCGCTGCATCAGCAATCGTCTCGGTGACGATCGGGTTTATCGCTGGGAACTTGCGCGAGACGGCGAAACATACCAAATGACAGTGCCAGGCTCAGTGACGGTCAATCATGCCGAAACGGGTCTGGTGGCCGTATTGGGCGGGGCTGGCCTGATGTATTTTCCGGAGCCTCTTGTTGCACCCTATGTCAAGGATGGACGGCTCCGTCTGGTGCTTACGGAATGGTCCCCACTAGAGGAAGGTTTTCATATCTATTATTCAAGCCGCCGGCAATTGCCGACCGGGCTTCGCCTTCTGATTGAGTTCATACAGGAGGCCAGGCCGCTGGGGTTGTGAAATAGTGCCTCCATACTGAACGATGCGTTATCGGCTTTATCGCCCCGTCGCTTATTCAGAATGCTCAGTTGCAGGAAGCCGCAGGGAGTCTGCAAGGCGTGCTGTTTGCTAATAATGGAGAAACAAGAGGTAACGCTGTGAAAAATTACAAAAAAACATGGGTTGTAGTTTATTAGAAGGCTAGCCCAGGTGACCCGCATCAATAAGCGCCATACGAAGATGTTTCTGAATGAAATCCGCTTTATAAATGCTGTATCGGTGGCTGTCATTTTCACATAATAACATCGCGCTTTTTTTCATTAAAGCGTACTGAATGGCTACGTCATTGTGTTTAATAAGGTAATCACGGAATGCCAGGTGTTTTATGATTTGAGCATCCCCGGTGGCAAACGCATGGATATGATGACTACGCTGATTTCCACCTTTTGTAAAGTACCTACGATTTAAAATGCCGTTTTCACCACGCACAGTATATCCTACACCCTCCATTGCCTGATTCAAACTGTCCAGTTCTTCAAGATTAGCAACTTCGATTAATATATCTATTACTGGCTTAGCTGATAATCCAGGCACCGAGGTGCTACCAATATGATGAATCCGGGATATCACTTTACCAAGCGTCATCTGCAACAGAGTACGTTCGTTCTCAAATAAAGCCGGCCACATCTCATCATAATCAACTACAGTCAATATTCGCATGTTCAACAGTCACACCTTTTAAGGAAATTTAAGCAGTCACAATAACATAAATCGCCTCTGCTGACTTGAAGGCATTTATAATCTGTATCTGTCCTCATAGTTTTCAACCATCGTCTGACAAGATGCCCTAAACCCCTTTGTAGTGCTCTTTATTCAGACCATACTTCTTCATTCTGAGATAAAGTTTTTTACGCGGTATCAGCAGATACTCCGCCACCTCATTAATACGTCCCTGGTGGATATTCAGCGCTTCGGTGATGATCTGCCGTTCGACGTCCTCAACCCGCTGATCCAGCGGCGTCGGCTCGCCGATGTGCATCAGCGGATTAACCGTTTCTGCAAGTGGTAATACCCCCACTGCAAACAGCTCGGCGGCGTTCGCCAGTTCGCGAACGTTATTTGGCCACACCCGGCGCATCATCCCCTTCAACAGACCAGCATCCACCTCCGGGACGGGATGATTCAGCCGTTGACAGGTTTTTTGCAAATAGTGATGAAACAGCGGCTCGATATCATCAGGTCGCTTTGACAGAGGCTGGCAGCCAATTTGCGTCATCGCGAAGCAGTAATAGAGTTCCGCCACTATCTGGCTGCTGGCGGCCAACTCCACCAGCGAAGCGCTACCGATACCAATCAGGCGAAAAGGCCGCTTCTCATGACTCTGCAGCTGTACCAGCTGATGCTGTTGCTCGTGAGTCAGATGCTCGGGGTGACTTAAGACCAGCGTCCCGCCCTGGGCCTGGGCGATCAGTTCATTAAGCGTATGGGCGTTAGCCGGAGTCAGCTCGCAGGCGATAAACGGACCTTCAGCGTGCCGTCCTAACTGGTGCAGGTAACGCGCGCCGGTCATGCGGCCGGTTCCCGGCTCGCCGTAAAGCCATACCGCAATATCCGTTTCTGCCAGCTGCTGAAGGCGCTGGCGATACCGAACCGTCCATTGGCTGCGGCCAATAAGCTCAACCTGTAATTTTTGCTGACAATACTGGCGACGGGCGATAACCGATTGCCTCTGACGCAGCGCGGCGTCCACCAGCGTGAGCAGCTTGCCCGGATCGATCGGCTTTTGCAGGAAATCCCAAGCCCCTTTTTTCACCGCCTCCACCGCCATCGGCACATCGCCGTGACCGGTGATAAGCAGAATCGGCAGCAGATCGTCATCCTGATGAAACAACGTCATTAAATCGATACCGGAGCAGCCGGGCATGCAGACGTCGCTTAAAACAATGCCTGGCCAGTCTTTCGGCACCTGCTCCCGCGCATCAAACGGATTATTACAGGCGCTGACATGATACCCCGCTTGCTCAAGCAGCTGCGTATAGGCATCCAGCACATCGGCATCATCGTCAATCAGCAGAATCGAACAGTTATTACTCAACATCTTTTACATCCGTCAAATTGAATTCCAGCACCACGCAGGCACTGCGTGTAAACGTCGACGCCAGGCGCAACGCCCCTTCCATTTGCGTCATCAGCGAAACACATATCGAAAGCCCTATTCCGAGCCCCACGGTTTTACTGGTAGTGAACGGCTTTAACAGCGAAGGGAGTAAGGCCGCAGGCCAGCCAGGGCCGTTATCGGCAATCAACACGCACAGCCTTCCGCCCTGGATTTGCCAGCTCACGGTGATTTGCGCGGCGTGCGGGCAGGCGTCGAGGGCATTGGACAGCACGTTCACCAGCACCTGATGGACGCGCACTTCGTCCCCCTGGATCCAGACAGTGTCATCCGGTATCACCAGCGTCCCCTGCTGAGGCTTATGACGCATCGCCAGCAGTTCCCACGCCACGGTAAACGTCTGACGCAAATCGACCGGATGCAGCGGCGTTTCCAGTTCTGCGCGGCGGGTAAACTGGCGCAGGGAGCGGATAATCGCGTCAATGCGGTTGATCAGCCCTTCTGCTTTGCTTAACGTCGTCCGCGCCTGCTCCGCCTGTCCCTGTTCGATCGCCCTTCCCGCCGTAAAAAGATACATCGACAGCGCGTTCAGCGGCTGATTAATCTCATGCGCCAGGGTGGTCATCGTCTGCCCCACCACCGCCAGTTTAGCGGTCTGGATCAGCTCGTCCTGCGTGGCGCGCAGATCGGCCTCAATCGCTTTTCGCTCGCCAATCTCCTGTTCCAGCTGCTGTTTTTGCGCATTAAGCTGACCCAGGGTATGACGAAGCAAACCGGCAATACGTCCCAGCTCGTCGCGCCCGTAAACCGGAATGGTCGCCTCGGTCCGGCCCAGACCAATCTGCACCACCGCCTGATTCAGCGCGGTAAAGCGTTTCACCAGCCGCGAGCGAATAAAATAATGGTTTAGCCCCCATGCCAGCAGCAGCGCCAGCAAGGTCGCCACCAGGATTAACCCGCCGCTGACCCGGACAATCTGCGCCATACGCTGATTAAACATCTGCATCTGCTGGTGACTGCTGCCAAGCTGGGCTTCCAGCAGCGTTCTGAAGCGCCCCAGCGTCGCTTCTCTGGACCGGCTGGCTTCCACGAGCGCTTTTTGCGCGCTAACATAGTCGCGCATGGTATCCGGCATATTATTTTTCACCATGCCAATTTCCAGCAGCTCATCTATCGTTTGTCGCAGGGTAATGGTGCTCGGCCAGTCATCCAGCGCACGGATATTTTCATCCGCCGTTTTTTTCAGGTTTTCAAGATAGCGGATATGCGTCTCCACCAGCATGCCGTCATCATTCCCGGATTTCAGTTCATTGAGCCTGTCGCGCAGGTCGTCAACGATCTGATTTTCAATACGAGCCAGGGTATAGACCTGCTGCTGTTCATTCTGCACTTCCCGGGCGCGTTTCAGATACTGCCTCGCATCCCCCTGTCGGGCTTCAATCTGATCGAGCAGCGTTCCCTGTTGCCAGGTAAAATCCTGCACCAGCGAATTCAGCTCGGTGGTGAAATCATCGTGCAGCCAGTCGATCCGCGCCGCAAGCTCTCCCACCTTTTCACGAACCAGAAACATGTTGTAGAGCACGCGATCCAGTTCCGCCAGCAGCGCGCGGCTGTCCTGCAATATCACCCCCAACTGCTGGCGTTCTGCCGGCGACAACCCCTGACTTAGCCGTTCTATTTTGTCCAGATGCTGGATAATCTGGTTGCGCAGCTGCAGTCGTACCGTGGTATTTGGCGCCAGCAGAAATTCATTGAGCTGATCGACCACCAGGTTGAGATTCCCTTCAATCAGAAAAGCCGCATGGATGCGCGGAAAATACTCATCCAGCGAATAGCGGATCTGCGAACTTTGTTCATGCCAGGAATAGAGGCTTACGCTGCTGACAATCAGCGTAAGCAGCGCCCCCGTCAGAAATGCCCCGCGCAGACTGCTACTGATACTGATTTGCCGCAGGCGTTGCAGCATGGACCTGTCCGTCATTTCAGTTCTTCCAGTTTAGTAATCGCCTGTCGCTGGTTGTTGAGAAACCAGAGCTGCCACTCCATCATCTGCTGTTCCGCAAAACTTTTGTTGTCGAACTGAGCCAGCCAGGCTTCATCCTCACTGCTGGCCGGATCCACCGGGACACGGGTGAGCAGCGCCCGTATCTCGGGCAGCGGACGCTTAAGACGGACCTCCGCGCTATGCAGCGCTCGCCAGGCGTCTTTGAGCTGGGCAAGACGAAAGCTAATCGCCGTATCAAACATTCGCTGAACCAAACGCTGACGTTTGAGGATCAATCGATAGTTTAATGGCGGTTGATTCATCAGCATCGCCTGCTGCGCCGCCCGTGGATTGCCTGGCGCCAGCGGTGTTACCGGATACTTCCCGGTATTAGCGTCGGCGAGGATCGTCTGGCCCTCCGGACTTAACAGATAGCGAATAAACCGCCGCGCTTCGCTGGCGTGCTGGCTGTTTTTAAGCACTGCGACATAGGTCGGCGAAACCGCCGACTGAGGGAAATAGGTAAAAGCCAGGTGCGGATCGTTCAGCAGCAGATTGGCGTAATTATCAATCACCGGACCAGCCACGCCCAGGCCGCTTTTAATCTTATCTGCCACCCCAAAGCTGCGGGATGAAATGGTCACGAGATTTCCCGCCGTCGTCAACAGCGTTTCCCATCCTTTAATCCAGCCTTTTTGTTGCAGCAGCGACTCCACCATCAGATGGTTAGTATCCGAACGCGACGGACTGCTCATCAGCAGCGCCCCCTGATAACGGGGATCGGTCAGGTCATCCCAGTCCGCTGGCGCAGGCAGATGCCGGGTCATCAGTGCCAAGCGATTCATCAGCAAACCGAACCCGGAGATCGCCACGGCCACGGAGGTGGAGCGAATGGATTCCGGCACAAGATGTTGGCTTACTGCCGGCGCACCGCTGAACGGCGCCAGTTTTTGATGCTCCTGAAGATGCTGCAGCAGCATCGGCGACGAAGTCAGGATCAGATCGACATTTTCGGCATTTGCCGTATCAAGCAACTGTTCCAGCGAGGCGCTGGTGCGGTTGAGCGTCCTTATCATCACCGACCCCGACTCTTGCTGCCAGCGATCGATAATCCACACGGTGGCGCTGGGAGAAAATGTCGTCGCCATCACCAGCTCATTGCCTTGCGCCGCACAGGGTCTCAGCCATGCGCTCAGCAGCAGCAGCGCGAACATTTTGCTCATTATCCCGACCCCACGAAGAAATATGTTTGTGATCCCGTTCATAAATATTGAAATACCGTAAAAACCGCGTTGAGACAAAACTTACCCGTTTATGACATCTGGTGAATTAATCGCCGCGAGCGGAAAAATAGTCAAACGGGCGTCCGGGAATATCGGGAAAGATTACCAGATAATGATTAGGCAATTTGTTAGTGTCCGCACAAGCCGGACATAAAATCAGCGCAAAATTAATTACGCAAAATCTCGCTCATGCCAGATGGGTCAAAAACAACCCGTCCCTGCATTATTTTGAGTCAATTTTGACTCATTTCGACGATTTGAATTTTTTAGCCGCTTATTTCACCCTTCGGGGTAATTACTCCTGATGTTCATATCAATATAAATACAGGTGACGACATGTTATCATTATTAAAAAAAGGCCCGTCGGCGAATAAAGTTCCTGCTGAGAAAATTCAGGCAACCTATGGTCGATACCGTATGCAGGCGCTGCTAAGCGTATTTCTGGGATACCTGGCGTACTATATCGTGCGCAATAACTTCACCTTATCCACGCCCTATCTGAAAGAACAGTTAGACCTCAGCGCCACGCAGATCGGTTTGCTCAGCAGCTGTATGCTCATCGCCTACGGGATCAGTAAAGGCGTAATGAGCAGCCTCGCGGATAAAGCCAGCCCGAAAGTCTTTATGGCCTGTGGCCTGGTGCTGTGCGCCATCGTCAACGTCGGATTAGGATTCAGTACCGCATTCTGGGTCTTCGCTGCGCTGGTTGTCCTGAACGGCCTGTTTCAGGGTATGGGGGTCGGCCCCTCTTTTATTACCCATATAATGCGCCTACTTATCAGCCTTTGGGACGTTGGGACGGTATTTTTCACTATATACCCCCAAGTTTTTAGACATGAAAAAAGCTCGATATATTATAAATATATCGAGCCTTTAAGTTACTGTTTTTCAATATCGTTCAAAATCTTGATAATTACAGTATACGGTTTTATGAAGTGGTATATTTGCAAATGCTTATTTTGCAAGGTCTATTTGCTTGATTTATCCTACAATCGTAATGCAAAACCCATGACCGGAAGCAACGAACTTAGGTTCAATCTCACTCAAATCCGAGGATAGCTTTTGTCCGGATTCTTGATTGGGCAATGTATCTGCGCCGCTTGATTTTACCGCTGCGTCCCAACTGCTTTCGATAACTTGTCCGTGATTCTCACCCATGCCGAACATGAGGTCGCTGCTAAAGAAAATACCACGTTTCTTTTCAAAAAATAAAAGTCCTTCCCACATATGCATTTCAGATGGGTAACTGATAGTTTGAAATTCAAAATCATCTCCGGCAAATATTTCATTCGGCTTTTTAATAAGCACATTGTTAGTAATACCAAACCCCATCAGTTGTCTTGCTGTGGTTTCGGAACAAACCGCGACAGCTTCGGGATGTTCTTTGAGAACCAAAGCAAGTCCGCCACATTCGTCTGATTCAAAATGAGAAATTAGAATGTATTTTATTTTGCGTTCACCGAGCAACTCTTGCAACTTAGGAATGGTAGTTTGCGCTTGTGATACGGCTCCGGTCTGAATGAGAACAGGCTCATTTGTCATCAATAAGTATTGGTGCATTGAAAGCTTAATCGGCTCCATTACCTCTGTAAATTGGTATAAATCTTTGATAATCTCTGTCATTGTCAAAACGCCTTTTTCTATTTATAGTCTAACCTAAATTCCACGTGTGTTTTTTATTAGCTTCAAAAATCACTATTTCACGAAGAATTTAGACTGCTTCTCACACATTGTAACATTATTTACAACCACCTTTCAATCATTTTTGATAAATCATTGATTTCATCTTTGCTGCAATGATACTTAATAAACTCTGCAAGTTATCCACAGAGCAACACTCAATTTTATTGATGATATTCTTATTATACCAGACATTTTTCATACACTCCCTTGTACGGATAGTTTTCCGACAACTTCATGATTACATATCTTGCGGTTTTGATTATTTTTGCTGCAAGAAATACATACTTCAAACGAAAGGTCTTTATTTGCTGTCTGTATTCTGAAGAGTCCAAGGAATCAAACTTGAACAACAAAAATAGGTTATATGAAAGCATCATCATTTGAAACACGGCTTCATTCGCCCAAAATGACTTTAGCAAGAGATGACCCACCGCCATGTCGTATTTGGCTTCTTTGATATAGTTTTCAGCATTACCACGCTTTTCATAGTATATAACTACTTTTTCAGAAAGCAAGGTAGTATTTGTTACAAAGAAAAAGTAGTCGTATTCGGAACCTTCTAAAAGTGATAATTGTGCTCTTTCTTTTTCTGGTTTCAGTACGCGAGATACGACAAATCTTCTGTCTTTTTCCCATTTAACTAATTTTGTATACAGTTCTGTAGTTTCTCTACCTTCTTCTCCTTTAACGAATACAATTGATGAATTCGTTGCTTGTGAGGTGAGTGTAGAATAACTTTTGGCTTTAATTAAATATTTGCATCCAAGAGATTCTATCGTTTCGATAATTTTTTCATCAAAGTAGCCACTATCCATTCGAAATAAAATTTCTAAATCGTCTGATTTGATGTTAGCAACAATTTCTTTGATCATTTCCGCAGCACCGTTTGCAGTGTAAGTATTGCCACTTCTTACAAATCCGGTAACATATGCTTTTAATTCGTCGCAAAATGCAAATTGGATATTGTAGCATCGGTTTCCCAGTTTCTTAGGATTATATCCTTTTGACGCACCTTCTTGATGACCTTCTACGTTAATTACACTACTATCAATATCAATCGTAATGGATGTCAATTTACTTTTAGTGAGCAGTTTTTTAAAGACTTTAAAATTAATGTCTCTAAACATTTGGGTTGTCTTGAAGTTGAAGTTTCCTAGAAACCGTGACACTGTTTCAGGTTCTTTTACGGAAATATCAAACTCGTTGACGAGGGGATCATTTTGAAGTAGCTTTAGACGTTCTAACTTATCAATGCCAATGAAGTGACCGCAGAGCATGGTCTTTATATGATTCATCTTGATTTTATTTGTTGAGTCATTATCAAATACGAGGTCATTTTCAATAAAATCAAAAATCCCATTGCTTTTTGCATTCTCAAGGAGCAGAAAAAGACCTGCATTTGATGTTAGATTCTTAGCTTTGAAATCAATTTTATTAATCATAATTAGAACCCCTTTTTACTACTTTTCTTACTATTATTTTACCATATATCGAGTCATAAAAGCTGATAATTTAACATATTTTTGAGCACTTTTCTTTCACCCAATGGGTGAAAGCTGAATTTCGAAGGAATGCATATTTATCAAGGCTTTGATTATGCTTTTTGAAGTACTGACGTAGAATCTAGGTATTACTATTGCGAACTGGTTCCCGCGCCGTGAGCGTGGCCGCGTAGGGGCGTTCTGGAACATTTCCCATAACGTCGGCGGCGGAATTGTCGCCCCGATCGTCGGCGCCGCATTCGCCATTCTCGGCACCGAGCACTGGCAGAGCGCCAGCTACATTGTACCGGCCTGCGTGGCGGTGGTATTCGCCATTAGCGTACTGGTGCTGGGTAAGGGTTCGCCGCGCGAGGAAGGTCTGCCTTCGCTGGCAGAGATGATGCCGGAAGAGAAAGTGGTGCTGAAGACCAAACACGGCCAGAAAGCGCCGGAGAACATGAGCGCATTTCAGATCTTCTGTACCTACGTACTGCGTAACAAAAACGCCTGGTATGTCTCCTTTGTGGATGTGTTTGTCTATATGGTGCGTTTCGGCATGATCAGCTGGCTGCCAATTTACCTGCTGACGGTGAAACATTTTTCCAAAGAACAAATGAGCGTCGCATTCCTGTTTTTTGAGTGGGCGGCAATTCCGTCTACTCTGCTGGCCGGCTGGCTCTCCGACAAGCTGTTTAAAGGGCGCCGGATGCCGTTAGCCATAATCTGTATGACGCTAATCTTCATCTGTCTGATCGGCTACTGGAAAAGCGAATCGCTACTGATGGTCACGGTATTCGCGGCGATTGTGGGCTGCCTTATTTATGTCCCGCAGTTTCTGGCCTCGGTCCAGACCATGGAAATCGTCCCCAGCTTTGCCGTCGGTTCAGCTGTGGGTCTGCGCGGATTTATGAGCTATATCTTTGGCGCATCGTTAGGCACCAGCCTGTTCGGCGTAATGGTCGATAAAATGGGCTGGCACGGCGGGTTCTATCTGCTGATGGGCGGGATCGTCTGCTGCATACTCTTCTGCTACCTCTCTCATCGCGGCGCGCTGGAACTTGAGCAACAGCGTAAAATCACCGAGCAGGAAGAGGCCCGACTGGCACTGGCTGACGCACAGTAAGCGCCTGAACCCGGGGGAACAAAGAGCCAGCTTGCTGGCTCTTTTGTCGTTGATAGAGGAATAGATGTCCGCGGCGGCTTCCGACAGCGGTATAAAGCAAGTTTTCCTGCCATCACTGATGTTGCTGCTGAGTGGCCTACTTCGCCGGGATAATCAGCACCTGACCCGGATAGATTTTGTCGGGATGGGTCAGCATCGGTTTATTGGCTTCAAAAATGCGTTGATACTCATTGGCCGAGCCATACATCGCTTTTGAGATTGCGCTCAGAGTGTCACCGGATTTGACCGTGTAAAAACGACTTTCCGCCCCGCTTTGCGTCACCTTAACGCCGTCACTGACCTGGCCTACGCCAGTGACATTCCCGACCGCAACCAGAATTTTTTCCTTATCCTCCTGCGAAGCGACATCACCAGTGACCGTTGCGGTGCCATCTTCCGCAACATCAATATTGACCTTTTCGGCGCCAGGCAGATTAAGTCCATCGATATGTTTTTTCAGCTTTTCAGCCCGATCTTCTTTACTGTCGCCGGAGACGGCATCCCATATTTTCTCGCCCGCTTCTTTCACAAAATTTAATAATCCCATCTTTCCATACCTCCACGACTGTTACATGAACACATGTTCCTCGGCCCCGTTGACCCAATGTTCGGGATATTGGTTTTGATATCCACCATCGCGACAACTGCTTGAGGCAGCACAAGCTGCCATCAAAGTATAATCAATGAGCGTCAAAGTGCAGGAAATTTGCCATGGTATGGCAGGAAAGTCTGTATTCCGGCAAGGCGACACGAAACTAAAGCGGACATTATCCCCCCGAACACAAGGCACCTGGCGCAGAGGCTGATTGATTGTGAAAGGATTTAAATGGCAGGCTGGGAGTTGGCACCCCGCCTGAGGGCTCCTGATTCTGGTCGCCAATGCTTTCAGGACGTTTTTCTTACTGAGATCGTCTCAAAAACATTCGCTGATTTCTGCCGCAGCAGCTACAGTAAATCCAGGTTGAACTGGTATGACCACACAAGGCGAGACTCATGGAACCTGTCATCATCCCCGTAAGCCAGGGCGGCTTTGTCGCCGCCACGCTCTGGCAAAGACACAAAGCCAAAGCATTGGTGATCGTTCACCCGGCGACGGCCGTTGTACAGGGATTTTATAAAGGATTCGCTGAATACCTTTATAAAAGGGGGTTTAGTGTCATTACTTATGATTACCGGGGCACTGGTCTTTCGAAGTCCGGGAGAGTCCGTCACAACAAAAACACCATGTCCGACTGGATCGAGCAGGACGTTGGATGCATCACCGCGTGGGCGAAAGCCCGAGCCCCTGGCCTTACCCTGCTGGCGATTGGGCACAGTATTGGCGGGCATGCCGTGCTGTTATCTTCCGCCTCCACCGACCTGCGAGCCGCCGTCATGATTGCCTCACACGCAGGCGTGACAAGCACTATCAGCCAAACGAAGGAAAAGCTGCGAGTATGGTGTTTACTGCGCGTTTTGGGGCCGGCACTTTGCCGGCTCTTTGGGTATATGCCAGCCAGACGTCTCGGGCTGGGTGAAGATTTACCGGCTCCGGCGATGCTTCAGTGGGGACGCTGGAGCGCGATGCCTGAATATTTCTATGACGACCCGGAGTGGGATGCGCGTCAGCGGGCAGGAAAGATAACCTTACCTATTCTGGTGTTGGGTTTTGATGACGACCCTTGGGCTAATACAGAAGCCATCTCACGCCTGCTTGCTCCAGCGCAAAACGCAAAAATAGAACGCCGTGAAATACGGCGGGCGGATTACGGACTTTCATCCATTGGTCATATGGGCTTCTTTCGTACCCGGAATGCGGAGAAATTATGGCCCCTCGTCGCACAATGGCTGGAGAGACATTGCCCGGATAAGAGGCGGACGACCTGAGCAATATTTCAGGAGACGCCGCTTCCGGCGCCTCCTGTTCTTCACCTCGCGGCTACTCCTCGTACGCCGCGTGATGGAAATCAATTTCCCACTGCAGCACCTCGCCGTAAAGCGCCGATAACGCCTGCTTTTCGTTTTCGCTCAGCGCCATGGCGCAGCGGTCGAGTTCGTTTTTTAGCCAGAGAGCCTGCTGATAAAATTCGTCCTCAGCGTGCATTTCCACCCAGCGTCGTAAATCAGCATCGCTCTGATAATGTTCGCTCGCCCGTCGGCACCAGAAATAGTACATCCATTCCGCACCGAACATCAGGGTCACAATCTGCTCATAGCTGCCCTCGTGGGCGGTCCGCAGCATACCGTCGCGAAAGCGCCGTACCCCGGGCAAATCATCCGGGTACTCAGCGGGATCGATCTGCCGCGCTGACAACACCTGTTCAAACCACGCGATCTGTATATCAACCAGGGCATTCAGCACGCCAATCAGCCAGCGCTGCTGTTGAATACCCGGCGCTTTGCTGACCCCGAGGGCAAAAATCGCGATTGCCGTCGCGACAAAGTTGCCCTCAAACACCAGATAGCGGTTGAAGACGACTGTCGGCAGACGATCCTGTTCGATATCAGTCACAAACGGGTGCTGCTGCATCGCCTGCCACGCCGGTTGATGTTCGCGCAGCAGGCGTTCGCTAAACGCTTCCATTATGCCTCCTCCAGCGCGGCCTGCGCGACCGACATAAAATGTTTCACCCGGGCCAGCTCAACATCGTTCCACCAGACGCCATCGACCTTCATTGTACTGGCCACAATGACCCCCTGAGTCCGCCCGAGGATCTGCTTCACGTTAGCCGGTGTCACCCCGGAGCCCACCAGGAGCGGTAGTTCCGTCGCCGCGCGGATCTCGTCAATTTCCGCCATCGTGGCGCTATCGCCCGTACGCTGGCCGGTGGCGATCACCGCGTCAGCCTCGAAGAAATCGACATCGCGCGTCAGTTCCTGAATCGAACGATCGGCGACAATGGCATGGCTACCGTGCTTAACGTGGCTATCGGCAAAAACGCGAATATGTTCAGCGCGCAGCATACTGCGGTAGCGCAGCGCCTTAGCGGCCGCCCCTTCTATAAATCCTTCGTTGGCGATATAGGCGTTGGCCCACTGGTTTACGCGGACGAAATCGGCGCCTCCCGCCAGGGCGATCGCCATTGCCGGGATCGCCGCGTTAGCCAGAACGTTAATGCCCAGCGGCACAGCAAAACGTTCACGAACTTTCTCGGTAATGACCGCCATCAGCGCGGAGGTTTCATGGCCGATATCCTCAGGTTTAGAGAAAGGAATATCGCCATGATTTTCAATAATCAGACCATGAACACCGCCTGAAATATAATTTTCAGCATCGCGAAGCGCACGTTCAACAATATCCGAGACTGATTTTCCTCGATATTTTGGCGAGCCAGGAAATGGGTCGCAATGAATAACACCAATAACAGCCTTGCTTCGTGAAAAAATAGCTTGTATTGCATTCGTTTTTTCTGCTGAGATAGCAACCATCTTATCCATCCTGTTAAGGGAACACTATGCGTGTTTACGTTACTGGTAATATTACCGTAGATGAAACCTGGTCCATTCCGGATATACCGAAAAAAGGAGCCTCCATTCACGGCGTTAAAGTGTCGCAGGATATCGGCGGTAAAGGCGCGAACCAGGCGATTATATTATCCCGCTGCGGAATAGAGACGCGTTTAATTGCCGCCACGGGAAATGACAGCAACGGCGCGTGGATCCGCCAGCAGATAAAAAATGAACCACTGATGCTACTACCCGACGGCCATTTCAATCAACATAGCGATACCTCGATTATTTTAAATAGCGCTGATGGCGACAACGCCATCATTACCACTACGGCGGCGGCCGATACATTCAGCCTGGATGAAATGATTCCGCATATGGCGGATGCCGTCGCTGGCGATATTCTGCTACAGCAGGGCAATTTCTCCCTCGATAAAACGCGGGCGCTGTTCCAGTACGCCAGAAGCCGCGGCATGACGACGGTATTCAACCCCTCACCTGTCAATCCTGACTTTTGCCATCTGTGGCCCCTCATCGACATCGCGGTGGTCAATGAATCCGAGGCCGAGCTGCTCCAGCCATACGGGGTGAAAACCTTAGTGATTACCCAGGGCGCCGCAGGCGCCTGGCTGGTCCAGGAGGGCCAGCGTCAGTTTTGTCCCGCCGTGCCCGCCGAGGCGCTTGATACTACCGGCGCGGGCGACACGTTCCTCGCCGTCATGTTGGCCTCCGCCCTGCTGCGCGGCGTCGCGCCGGATGCGCTGGCGCTGGCGCACGCCAGTCGCGCTGCCGCCATTACGGTTAGCCGCCGGGGGACGCTCAGCGCGTTTCCCGGCAGCCGTGAGCTCGCCGCCCTGTTAACCACGGACGGGGCGCGCTGACCTACTTAAACAGCGGACGGTATGAATCGACGTTCGCTTTGGTTACCACCGTCGCCGGAACCAGAATGGTTTTCGGCACGGTTTTACCCGACGTGATGCTGTTCAGCGCATTCAGGGCTTCGGCGCCCATCTTTTCCGGGTCCTGCTGCAGTACGGCGGTGACGTAGCCGCCGTCAATACCGGAAATCGCCTTCGCCGTCAGATCCCAGCCAAAGACTTTAATATCCTTCTGCCGCCCCTGGTTTTCTACGGCGGCGATAGCGCCGAGCAGCGCGGGTTCGCCGGTGGCATAAATCGCTGTCAGATCCGGATTACCGGTGATCAGGTTTTCCGCCGCGGTCATCGCTTTATCCTGCACATTCTGCCCGTCGACCACGTTAGCGATAGTAATCTTCGGATTGCTTTTCAGCGTCTCTTCGAACCCTTTCTGCCGCTGGTTCTGAATGGCCGAATTCAGCGCGCCGACTATACCCAGTCGCGCCTGGCCGCCCATCTCTTTCTGCACGTAGTCCACGAAGTATTGACCGATAATTCTGCCGCCTTCAATATTATCAACGCCGACCTGAGCTGCCTGTGGCCCGGCCGGTAATACGGCATCAATCGCAATCACCGGAATGTTTGCGGCGGCGGCTTCTTTAACCGCTGGCATGATCCCGTTAACGTCGATAGCAGCAACCAGAATGCCTTTAACGCCTTGCTGAATATAGTTTTCTATCGCGTCGTTTTGCGCCACGGGATTATCGTTAGAGTTAAAAATAACTAAATCCTTGCCACTGGCTTTGGCCGCATCCTGTGCGCCTTTATTCATCAGATTAAAGAACAGCGCCTGTTGGTTGATTTGTACCAGCGCATAAGTCGGACCGGCAGCGCTGGCGGCAGAAATAAAACTCATGGATGCCAGCATGGTCGTGGCGACAGCAAGGAAACGCAGTTTTCCGGTGTGAAATAACATCATCAGTATCCTCGTCGGGAATAGTTGATAGCCAGCAGAGTTCCGCGCCGCATGCGAACGCAGAAGGATTATTTTTTTTGGCGGGCAAATATCGTCTATATCGCCAGAACAATCATTGAACGTTCGGCGGATACCTGCTTAATGTCATCCCGGCAACCGGTCCGTGTCGGTGCGCGACTGGAATAACTTAAACGGGGTTGGGAATGACTTCCCGGATAATGCGGTAAACTGCCTATACAATTCTCTGCTGATTAAAATTTGTCAAGCATTTATTTTTGGTGATTGTTCGCAGAGAAATTGCTGTATCCACCGCGCTTAACTATGTTACAGATAGCCGATTCTGGCACAAATGGCGCAGGAAATGAGTATAAAACGTGTATTGTTATCCGATGTGGCAAAGCTGGCCGGGCTGTCGAAGGCGACCCTGTCGCGCTATATGAACAACAGTATTGTGCTGCCGCAGGACACCATCGACCGCATCGAAACCGCCATTCGCGAACTGGACTATCGCGGCAATAGCCTGGCACGCCGTCTTAGCAAAGGCGGCAGCGAAACGCTTGGCCTGGTGCTTCCCGATATTACCAACCCCTTCTTTGCCGAACTGGCCGACGCAGCCGAAGAGGCCGCTTCTGCCAGCGGCTACAGCCTGGTGCTGTGTATCACCCGCAACAACCCGGAAAAAGAGTGCCAGTTCATTCGCTGGCTGGATACCTGCCAGGTCGACGGTCTGCTGTTCACCACCAACCGCCCCGATAATGGCCTGCTGCGCAAGGAAGTCCAGCGTCACGAACGGATTGTCCTGCTGGATGAAGATATTCCCGGCAGTAAGGTACCGAAAGTGTTTGCCGATAACGTCCAGGGCGGGCGGATCGCCACCGAAAAACTGATCGCCGCCGGGCATCGCCATATCGCTTTCGTCGGTGGCCCGGACAAGCTGATGAGCGTCCGCGAGCGCTATCAGGGCTTTTGCACCGCGATGGAGCAAGCGGGCCTGAGCTGGCCGCCCGAATGGGTGATGTATGGCGACTACCAGCGCGAGTTTGGCCAGCAAGCGTTGCGGTACCTGTTCAGCCAACAGGTTCGCCCTACCGCCGTCTTCGCTGCCAGCGACTATCTGGTGCTCGGTCTGCTCGACGGCTTGCGCGCCAGTGGGCTCCAGGCGCCAGAGGCGCTATCGTTAGTCGGCTTCGATGACGCCAACTATGCCGATTTTACCCAGCCGCGGATCTCCACTATCCGTCAGCCCGCCCGCGAACTGGGCCGCACTGCGGTGAACATCATGATGCGACTGCTAAACGACGATCCGGATATCCCTGCGGAAACCCGCCTGCCGGTTGAATGGATTGGCCGCGACTCGATCAAGATTTGTTAAGCCCGTCCCAAAATGGCGCAAAAGCGCCCGCTTTTGGCGCAAAAAACGATCAATTAACAATTTATTCACTATAATCAGTAAACCGGTTTACCGGATTGTATTCAATTAAGTGTATTGAATACATAAGGTTAAGTTACAGGGCTGCTGTGTGGTTACTGCCCTGGCACGGATGCTGCAATGTTCTTACTGGCGAACAAATATCTTACATAGCGTTTGTCCTGACTGCACTGGCGAGTGCTCTGGTCCGCAGGTAAACCGGTTTACTAGATTGTAAACCGTGTCGGATAGAGTCTCTCCCGCAGGATGGCGAACATTTTCCCGGCCACAGCGATGGGAGTTATCAGATGCAGCAGCCACAAACTACCCCGCCAAGGGTAGAGATGATCAATATCACCAAGACCTACGGGTCGATACGCTCATTGCGCGGAGTCAACCTTGAGCTGGCCCCGGGCGAAGTGCTGGGCTTAGTGGGCGATAACGGCGCGGGGAAATCCACCTTGACCAAAGTGCTCTCTGGCGCGGTGATCCCCTCCAGCGGCACGATTCGTATCGACGGTGAACAGCAACAGTTTACGAATCCGGCCGATTCACGCCGTTGCCATATCGAGATGGTCTACCAGGATCTGTCGCTCTGTGACACGGTCGATGTCGCGGGCAATCTGTTTATGGGCCGTGAGCCGATGAAATCGGTCCTCGGCATCCCCTTTCTCGACGAGGCCAAAATGCACGCCGATGCCAGAGAGATGCTTAAAGGGCTCGGGATCTCCATTCCGGATACCCGGCTGCTGGTGCGAAATCTCTCCGGCGGCCAGCGCCAGGCTATAGCCATCGCCCGCGCCGCGGCCTTTGACCCGAAAGTGCTGATTATGGATGAACCCACCGCCGCGCTGGCCGTCGCGGAAGTTGAAGCGGTTCTGGAGCTCATTCGCCGCGTTTCCGCTCGCGGGGTGAGCGTGATTCTGATTACCCACCGCCTGCAGGACCTGTTCCTGGTCTGCGACCGGATCATGGTGATGTATGAAGGTACCAACGTCGCCGACAGACGGGTGTCCGACACCAGCCTGAGCGATATCGTTAACCTGATTGTGGGCGAAAAATTCACCGCCCGCTCTGCGGCAGCACATTGAGGTAACAGGATGAGTATCATGAATTTAAGCAGCTCACGCATGATCCAGCATTCGCTGCCGCGCCGCCTGCTGCATAACCATTCAGGCGTAGTCAGCATCGCGCTCTTTTTCGTCTTCTGCTGCGTGGTGTTTTCGCTGATCACCAGCAACTTTCTCACCGGCACCAACTGGCTCAACATTATCCGTCAGAGCGCCCCGCTGCTGATCGTCGCGACGGCAATGACTCTGGTCATTACCACCGGCGGTATCGATCTGTCGGTAGGCTCCACCCTGGCGCTGGTCGGCGCGCTCTCCGCTATCGCCCTGAATAGCTGGGGTCTGCCGTGGCCGGTGGTACTCCTCGGCGGCCTGCTGCTAGGCGGATTCGTTGGCGCCATCAACGGCTTCTTTATTGCCTATGAAGGCATTCCGGCGTTTATCGTCACGCTCGCCACCCTGGCCGTAGTTCGCGGCATCGCGCTGCTGGTCACCCAGGGCTACTCGATTCCGGTGCCGGCTGACAGCCTGTTTACCTTTATCGGACGCGCGTGGGTCGTCGGGATCCCCATGCCCGCACTGCTCGGCATTCTGATTCTGCTGATCGGGCATATCGTTCTCAACCATATGCGCTTTGGCCGCTACGTGACCGCCATCGGCGCTAACGCCGAAGGCGCGCGGCGCAGCGGCATTAACACCAAAGCGGTCACCATGAAGGTCTATATCATCAGCGGAATGGCCGCCGCGCTGGCGGGGATGATCATTACCGCACGCCTCGGCAGCGGCTCCTCCAACCAGGGCGAAGGCTTTGAACTGCAGGTCATTGCTGCCGTTGTGCTAGGCAGCACCAGTCTGTTTGGCGGCTTCGGAACTATTATTGGCACGCTGCTGGGCGCACTGTCGATTGCGGTCATTCAGAACGGGCTGATCCTGTCGCATATTTCGCCGTTTTACACCCAGATAGCCACCGGCACCATTATCCTGCTGGCTATCTGGCTGAACACCCGCATTCTCAACCCGACGCGCTCCGCGGCAAAAGGATAGCTGATGAAAGGATCAATTTTTCGCCATCCCTCCCCGCTGCCGGTTGGCGTTAGCAGCGGTTATGTAATGACTGTGCTTGGCCCACTGCCGATTAACGAAATGGGCGTTACTCTGATGCATGAGCATATTCTGCTGGATGCCTCCGGCAAATGGGTGCCGCCCTGCTGCTGCAGCGATCGCCATCTTGCCGAAATGCCGGTGAAAATGGAAAACCTTGGCGAACTGTCGCTCAACCCGCTGATGAGCCGCGATAACTGTCAGCTGTTTGATGTCGACGTTGCGATTGACGAGCTGACTAAATATCGCGCCCTTGGCGGAGAAACGGTAGTCGACCCGACCAATATCGGCATTGGCCGCGATCCGAAAGCGCTGGCGCGCATCGCGCGGCTGACCGGTCTGAACATCATTATGGGTACCGGGCTCTATCTGGAACCTTCGCACCCTGAGTGGGTAAAAATCAGCAGCGTCGAACAGCTGACCGAACGGCTGATTTACGATCTTGGCGGCGCGGAGGAGAAACCGGAGGTGCTCGCCGGGCTCATCGGCGAAATCGGTATCTCCAGCCGCTTTACGCCGGATGAGGAGAAATCCCTGCGCGCTGCGGGTCGGGCCAGCGCCGCGACCGGCGTGCCGATCGAGGTCCATCTGCCCGGCTGGGAGCGGCTGGGCCATCGGGTGCTGGATATTCTCGAGCAGGAAGGCGCCGATTTACGCCATACCGTGCTGTGCCATATGAATCCCAGCTTTGCCGATAAGCGCTACCAGCGCGAACTGGCGCAGCGCGGGGCGTTTCTCGAATACGACATGATTGGCATGAGCTATTACTACGCCGACGAGTCGGCGCAGTCGCCCTCCGACGAGGAGAACGCCCGCGCGATCCGCGAGCTGATTGACGACGGCTACATCCAGCAAATTCTGCTGTCGCAGGACGTCTTCCTGAAAACCATGCTCACCCGCTACGGCGGCCACGGTTATGGCTACATACTCAAGCATTTTGTTCCCCGTCTGCGGCGCCACGGCGTCAGCGGCGAACAACTTGAAACCTTAATGATTGGAAACCCCCAGCGGGTCTTTGGCGGATAAAAGGAAACGTCATCATGCAGAAAAAAATCTTACTGGTCGGTGAGTCCTGGACCAGCACGTCAACGCACGTTAAAGGCTTCGACCAGTTTGCCACCGCCACCTGGCACACCGGCGCAACGGACTTTCTGGCCGCGCTCGCCGAAAGTCCCTATGCCATTACCTATATGCCCGCCCACGCGGCGGCGACCGACTTTCCGCTGACGCTGGAAGCGCTGCAGGAGTGGGATGCGATTATTCTCTCGGACATTGGCGCCAATACGCTGCTGCTGCATCCGGACACCTGGCTGAAGAGCCGCCGAACCGCCAACCGTTTAACGCTCCTGCATGATTACGTGGCCGGCGGGGGGGCGCTGATGATGATCGGCGGCTATTACAGCTTCCAGGGAATCAACGGCGGCGCGCGCTACCGCCATACCGAGGTGGAGAAAGTGCTGCCGGTACGCTGCCTGGCCTGGGACGATCGCATTGAAACCCCGGAAGGCTGCTATGCCGAAGTGACGGAGGCTCACCCCCTGTTTAACGATATTCCGGGCGAATGGCCGTGGCTGCTGGGCTATAACGAAGTTGAAATGCACCCGGAAGGCAAACTGCTGGCGACCGTGGCCGGTACCGGTCATCCGCTGTTGGCTGTTCGCGAATATCAGCAGGGTCGCTCGCTGGTGTGGACCAGCGACATGTCGGCGCACTGGCTGCCGGAAGAGTTTGCCAAATGGCCCGGCTATCGCCAGCTGTGGATTAACTGCCTCGACTGGCTGACGGAACGCCGCTGATGACCGCGACCCTTGAGCTCGCCCGGCAGCTGCTGGGCTTTAACACCATCAACCCGCCGGGCAGCGAAGCCGACTGCATGCGGTTCTTCGCCGACTGGCTTGACGATAGCGGTTTTGAGGTTTCGCTGTCGTCGTTCGGCGAAGGACGCTGCAATCTTATCGCCAGCCTGCCCGGGGCGAAGAGCGGTAAACCGCTGGCCTTTACCGGACATCTGGATACCGTCCCGCTGGGAAATGCCCGCTGGCAGTACGATCCTTTCGGCTCGCAGATGGAAGACGGGCGTCTTTATGGCCGCGGATCCAGCGATATGAAAGCGGCGATAGCGGCGTTTGCCGTCGCCTGCGTTCATCAGCGGGAAGCGATCCTCGCCGGACGCGGCGCGGTATTGCTGATAACCGGCGGAGAAGAGACCGGCTGCGACGGCGCGCGGGCGCTGATCGCCTCCGCAACGTTGCCGGAGGTGGGCGCGCTGATCGTCGGTGAACCCACCGCCAACTATCCGGTTATCGGCCATAAAGGCGCGCTCTGGCTACGCTGCGAAACGCGGGGGAAAACCGCCCACGGCGCGATGCCGGAGCTGGGGATCAATGCTATCTATCTTGCGGCGGATGCGTTGGGTAAGATTCAGCATTTTTCGCCAGGCGCGCCGCATCCGCTAATGAAGCAACCCACCCTCAACGTCGGACGCATAGAAGGCGGACTCAATATTAATTCCGTACCGGACCGCACGCGTTTTGATGTCGATATCCGCAGCGCGCCCAATTTACAGCACGCCACTATCCGGGAGCGCTTGACGACGCTGCTTGGCGAAAGCGTCACCGTCTCCACGCTGGTCGACCTGCCCGCCGTCCTCAGCCGGGAGGATCATGCGTGGATTAAGCAGGTTTATCAACGCTGTCAGCCGCTGCACGCTGAGCCGATTGCGCCGCGCGTGGTGCCCTACTTTACCGACGCCTCGCTGCTGCTGCCTGCATTGGGCGATCCGCCCTGTATTATTCTCGGCCCCGGCGAGCCGTCGATGGCGCATCAAACCGACGAATACTGCCTGCTCAGCCGACTGGCGGAGGCCGAACAGCTATACGGTGACATCATTCGCGACTGGATGGCATCACCGCCCGCGACGAAAGTAAAAAATGAGTGACACTGTCACTGAAAGCGCGTGCCATGCAATTCAGCGTTTGAATAATATCGCGGAATAACAGAGGATAACCGCCTCGTACACGACGGTATCACCACCAGCAAGGAGGCTTAGCATGTCCGTGAAAACCAACGCTGTGCTCGTTTGCACCCTCTCTTTACTCCTTTCCGCCTGCTCGGGTCGTGCTTCTGCGCCGGGCAGCGCCGAAGACGCTAAAATATCGGCTGAAGTGGATAAGATACTTCGCGATTATCAAACGGGTTCCGATACTTCACCCCAGGCCAATGCCTCACGCTATCTGGCACGGATCCAGGCGGCTATCTTCGCTAACATAGACCAGCCGGCCTCCTGGCAAGGGCAAAAATGCTCGGTGCGCTTTATGCTGCAGCGTGACGGGACGGTGCAGGATCCAACGGTCGAGAGCGGCGATCGGCCATTCTGCGCGCAGGTGATGTCCGCGCTGAAAAAAGCCAACATCCCGCCCGCGCCGGACGAAAAAACCTATCAAACCTTCAGTCATGTCGTGCTGGACGTGAAGCCCTGAGCTTGCCCGCAGAAATGGCCCCGGCCATCACCAGGGCCATTTCGAACAAGATAAGCTGACAGCCCTGCTTAACAGACGCTTTTTGGCGATCAGCGAGGAATGATTCAATAGTAACAGGCTGGCGCAAGCCTGTTTTTTTTCCATTCTTCAGGATCGTGGCCGGGTATGAATACCGCATGATATCGCTCGGTAAGCTGACGCAGCTTTCGCACAGACTGAGCGACATCAGTAGCAGACGTCATTAGCCCCGGGAGCGCCTTCTCATGGTAATGATCTAAGGTATAAGCCGCATCAATCGCTAGCGTAAAATTTGTACCACCCGGTAAGCGGATAAGAAAAGATTGATGGCCCGGTGAATGCCCTGGGGTGAAAATACATTGTAACGTGCCATCACCGTAAAGGTCATAGTGATCATCGGACAACCCGTTCAGAAATAGCCAGTTAAGTTGGGGACGATCGAAATCGCGTCGGCAATAGGCTCCCGAAGTAAACCAGTCAGGGGCAAAGGCATATTCATACTCTTGCCTCTGGACAACATGCGTAGCATGGGGGAAGCGACCAATTGCTCCCGTATGATCAGAGTGCAAATGGGACAGGACCACATAGCGGATATCCTCAGGAGCAATGCCAATCCTCTTAAGTTGTTCCACGCAACCCTGTTCTTCTGACATCACCGGTTTAAACTGCTCTACAGCACTTCCCCAATAACCGCTGGGATCTTTCAATCCTTCGACAGCCAGACCGCCGTCAATCAGCGTAAACCCATCCGGATGGGTCAGTAGAAACCAGGGGACAGGGATCTCATAATGCTCTCCCACGCCCTGATTCATCCGGATATGCTGATATCGACAATGCTGTGTTCCTGACTGGAACATGAAAAGCTTTATCTCTGGCATCATTATTTTCCACCAATAAATCAATTAAATAGATTGAAATTTAGCCTGACTCAGGCCTTGAGTCTGGATTTTTCATCATTTCGCAGTAAAGCAGTAGATACCTGTCCCCACTTACATTTATCGGTAAAGCCAATATAATTGGTGAATGGATCTCTTCTCAGCAATGCGCATATTTATCAGGGTGGTTGAACGGGGCAGCATGTCGGCTGCAGCCCGCGATCTCGGTATTGGCCAGCCCGCCGTGAGTGAAAGAATAGAAAAACTGGAAGCTCATCTTGGGACACGTTTGCTTAGGCGCAACACGCGTAACATGTCTCTAACGCAAAGCGGTAACGTGTTTTATGAGCGAAGCAAAACGGCCGTTCAGGCGGCAGAGCATGCTCTTTCTGTGAATGAGGAAAATCAGGGGCTGCAAGGCAAAATCCGTATTGCCGCGCCCTATTCCGCCGGAGAAAGCCTGCTGATGCCTGCATTGTTGCAGCTTCAGAACGAGCATCCGGAGCTACAGGTCGATGTCATTTTTAACGACCGCGTCATCAATCCTGTCACCGAGGGGGTCGATTTATCGCTGAGATTAGGTGATGTCTCCGAAGGTTTTTTTGTCGCACGCCCGCTTGGCACCGTGCGCAGAGTGTTACTCGCCTCTCCGGCTCTGCTGGCGAAAATGGGTCATCCTGACACGCCGGATGCGCTGACAGATTATCCATTTGCTGCTGTTTCCGGTGTATTCGCCAGTAATCGCATTCAATTGGTCGCTTCCGAAGATCAACTCATTAATGTTCCCGTCAATATTCAATTTCAGTCCACGCACTGGCGGAGTGTCCTCTCCTGGTTATTAGCGGGACATGCCATTGGTGTTTTGCAAAGTCCGGTTTGCAGAAAAGAAATTGCAGACGGCGCGCTCATCCCCCTCTTAAGCCACTATCCGATCCCGCCATTTAGTGCCTGGTTGCTCCATCCACCAGCTGGGATGATGTCGTATGAAACGCGAATTTGTGCTTCCCTGCTGGAGGGCTATATCAGAGATTTGTTGCTTGAGCCGGCCGGCTGAATAAAACAGCGCTGCCCTGGCGCGCTGAAGATGGCCTCTTGTTAATGACTCAATCTCTGATGCATGAAATCAATAAGCGCTCTTGTTTTTGCCGGCAAGTAACGCCGATCTGAATACAGAGCGAACAATTGCAAGGGGGCTGCCGATTGTTCAAATTCAATCTCGATTAACCGCCCATCATCAATATAGGGTTGGCAGGCTTGTTTCGACAGGATGGCAAAACCGACACCTGAGATGGCCGCTCGCCCTGCCATCTCTCCGCTGTTGACCCGATAACGACCGTTAACCTTGATCGTCTCGAATCCGCCCTTTTTATTCACAAACTGCCAGGGAGCGCCTTTAAGCGCATTCACCGTTGTAATACAGGGTAACTCTTCAAATTGCTGTATTCGAGAAGGCGTGCCATAACGCTGGATGACGGAGGGGGCCGCAACGATGGTGCAAGGGATCGTCACCAGATGACGGGCGATGTAGTCACTGTCATCCATCTTACCACGGCTAACAATGACAGCTAAATCCAGATCATCTCGCAGGGATTCATAACCCGACAAATTTGTGACGCAACTCATCTCCAGATCCGGATGCTGACAGGCGAAATCAGCAACAACAGAGCCCAGCAATACAGGACCGATTTCATTGGGAATACAGATACGTAATGGCCCCTTGAATTGCATTTGTCGCAACGTTAATTCGGTTTCAGTTTGCTCAAGTGCTTCCAGTAATGGCTTCGCCCGGGTATAGAGTAGATGCCCAGCCTGTGTGAGCTTCATATGTCGGGTACTGCGCTCAATGAGCTGAAGGTTCAGTTTGTCTTCTAACTGAGAAATGCAACGGCTCACATTTGATGTCGGCATTTCCAGGGCTTTCGATGCCCCGACAAAACTGTCTCTTTCCACCACAGCAATGAAGATTTTCAGCGTATTAAAGTCAAGAACTGGCCGCATCAACTATCCCACATATGATAATAATGAGTGCCATTTTTACCATCTAATCGACAAGTTTGATAGCAGTTAAGCTAGGATATTTTTCATCCACAGGTCGCTTGCTATGCCACTGGTCACCACAACATTTAATCAAAAGACGCTCATTCGGATTGCTATGGTAATCGCTTTTGTCCAGTTTACTAATGCGCTGGAATATATGATGTTCAGCCCTGTTTTTACATTTATGGCTGCAGATTTCGCTGTTCCCGTCACCTTCTCAGGCTATGTATCCGGTATGTACACATCTGGAGCCGTCCTGTCGGGAATTATCGCCTTTTACTGGATTGATCGTTGCAATAAGAAGCATTTTTTAATCGCTAATATGGTACTGCTAGCCATGGCGACACTGTTGACGACATTCACTACCAGTTTTCCTCTTCTTCTTACATTGCGCTTCTTCGCAGGACTGGTTGGCGGTACGACAATGGCTGTGGGGATCACTATTTTGATAAACCACACACCGGCTGACTTGCGCGGAAAAATGTTGGCGACGGTGATTGCGTCATTTTCGATGGTCAGCATCGTGGGGATGCCCGCTGTACTATTTTTGTGTACTCATTACGGTTGGCATGTCGCGTTGTGGTTAATTTGTACACTGTGTTGGTTGGCATTGCCACTGATCGTCTCCATCATCCCTCAGGATCCCGTCACTTTCGACACGTCCAACGCGCTGCCCCTCGATGTAGATACTTTACTGTTTGCTTCCGGTAATGCGCTGGTACAGTTTAGTCCAATGCTGATCATTCCTGTCCTGGCGCCATTAATGACGCAGCTGTTGGGGGCTTCTCAAGGTCTGCTGCCCTGGTTGTTCTTCGGCGGGGGCCTGGCGGGGTATCTGTCTACCAGAATGACAGGCGCATTAACCTCTCGTGTTTCTGCTTTGAGTTTGGCGACCGGGTCGACCCTCGTTTTTATCCTGAGCTTACTGATACCCGTGATGGGCTATCCGCATCCAGCGCTATTTATTACGTTATTTCTCGGCGCAGCTTACAGTCGTCTGGTGTCATCGTCGGCGGTGACGATTCAGTTTCCTGATAACAAGCAACGAGCGGGATTCTCTTCATTACAGACATCCATGATGTATCTGATGACAACTGCCGCATTTTTCCTGTCTGCTTTTTTGTTACCCGACCATCGCATGGCGCTACAAAATATGGATACGCTGTTGGCGGTATGTGCAATTACCGCATCAGGAACCCCAATTATTGTCATCGTTTTGCAAAAGAAACTGGCTAAACGTACGTTCGAGCCCGATCGTTTCACCACTGAGTAGTACTCCACGGGTTGCTCATTTTTTAAGGCAAAAACAGGGGCATACGCCCCTGCGTGACTACCGCCGACTCATGGCCAGCTTCGCGGCAAACAACAGAAACAGGCAGCCGGTCGTTCGATCCATCCATTTCACTACGGCTGGTTTTTCAGGATGCCTGCGGCATAGCGAGTGGCGGTAATCAGCGTTAACGACCACAGCGTACCAATCAATACATGGATAGCGACCAGGAGAAAAGTCCAGCTCACGGGTGAATGCCCGGCGGGGATAAACTGAGGTAAAAACGAAACGTAGAAAACACCCATTTTGGGATTAAGCACATTCCCCAGCATCCCACGCAGAAACCAGTTACTGGTGGTAGTGGATTCTGCCGGAGTGGTGTTAAATTGCTGGCGCGGGCGCAGAAGCAACTGGATGCCCAGCCAGCAAAGGTAGCCCGCTCCGCACCATTTCAACAAGGTATAAGCCAACTCAGAAACCGCCAGCAGCGCCCCTAAGCCAAAGGCCACCACGGCGCCCCAGATAAAGCATCCGAGATCAATGCCTAACGCGGCATGCAAGGCTTTGCGTCCCCCTTCAGCAGTCGCCGTGCGGAGAATAAGAGCAGTATCAAGACCTGGCGTCAGGGTAAGCAGTGTAGCAGCGAGGGTGTAAGCAAGAAGTGAATCAGTGACGAGCATTTCCTGTCTCCGAAAGAGACAAGGCTACTGAAGGGTTCACATTTTTGCAACAAGATTATTTCCCCTGATCTTCTGCTTACCCTGCTCCATTTTTCTTCGGGGATGACAGATGCAAAGAGTAGCCCATGACTAAGTAATGCTTAGTCATGGGCTGATGTTCTTACAGGAAGAGCTTAATGTTGATTTAAAATAACCCTGGGATACGTTAGCTCACTTTAATATCATCCAGGTCGATATCCTCTTCTTCGTAATCATTATCAACAATCACGTCGCGAGGGATATCTTTTTTGATGACGGCATAGACCGTGGCGGTAACAACGATATTCACCAGCAGGGCCATGATGCCTGCCATCGGATGTGACATCGTAGGGATCATCAATACTCCACCAAAAGGAACCGTCGCATCCGCACCATAGACCATGGTGACCGCCCCGCCGCACGCGCCGCCGATAGCCGCCGCCGCGATACCGCGCACAATATCATTCATGACGATCGGGATAGAACCCTCAACGATATTCACAATCCCCATCGGAACCGCCGATTTTAAGGTTTCCACTTCTTCACGGTTATAGATGTTCTTACGCAGAAGCTTAGCAATGAAGAAAGCCAGGCCAAATCCGATAGGCGTAGCGGTGTTAACTAACTGAAGTGCGGTAATGGGTTCATTTATCCCCTGCGCCTGCAGGGTCAGCACGAAAGCAAAGCATGTCTTATTTAGCGGGCCGCCAAAGTCAACAATACACAATGCGCCTATGACTGCGCCTAACACCAAATTCGACGACGTGCCCATGCTTCTCAGGAAAGACGTAAGCGCTTCCGTAAAGATACCGATAGGCGTACCGATGATATAGACCATAATCAGGCAGCTGATAATGGAGGCAAAAAAGGGAACGATCAGCGTCGGCATCAACCCGCGGGCCCAGTCAGGCACCTTGACGTTTTTAATGATCGCCAGCGCAATATACCCCGCAATATAGCCACCAATCATCCCACCGATAAAGCCTGCGCTTATGGTATTCGCCGCCAGCCCGACGACAAATCCTGGCGCGATGCCTGGTTTGCCGGCAATCGAGCCAGATATTCCCACGGCAATCACCACCGGCAACAGCCCAAGCGCCTTGGCGCCCAGGGTGGCCATCGCCTGCCATACATCAAATTGTCCCGGAGTTAACGTGTCCTGCACCGTTCCGCCAAGCCCCATGCCGATGGCGATAATAAACCCAGAACCACAGACAATGGGGATCAGAAACGAGATAGCGGTCAGCAGATGTCCTTTAGGGTTTGCTGCTTGCCATATTTGTTTTAGAGACATAAGTCACGCCCTTTAATGTAGAGTCGCCAGGCCGAAATAAAATTATGAATTGACTAGTTCACTGAGTTTTTCAATCAACTTATTGGGGGATTTGACTGCCGTTTCCGTCGCGACTTTAACGACTTTCTTGCCGGCAAATCTCTCCTCGCCCGTTACTTTGACATCGGCAGCAAGCAGGACAATATCTGCTGCGGCAATCTCATCAGCGGTTAACGAGTTCTCAATGCCGATGGTTCCTTGCGTCTCGATTTTAACGTTATGTCCGGCTTTTTAGCCGCAGTTTCAATTTTCTTTTGCGCAATATAGGTATGTGCAATCCCCACCGTGCAGGCGGTAACGCCGACAATATTCATAATGTTTCTCCGTTAATTAATTTAATAAATTACTAATCGATATTAGCAAGTTGGTATTAAGCATCGGCGTTTTCTGTTTCTGAATTGAAAAGCGCAATGATTTTATGTGGATCAGATTCAACAAGTAATTTAGCGATAATGTCTTCATCCGCCAGTGACCCAGACACTTGTGCCAACAGGCGAATATGGGTGGCATTCTGATCCACCAGGCAAACCGCAAATAAAATAACACAGCGGACATCGCTGCCATCCATGGTCTCCCAGGGAATGGCATGTTGCGTGCGTCCGATGGCTAATGCGGTACGGGAAACACCGGAAGATTTACCATGTGGAATAGCGATATGGTTTTCAAAGCCGGTAGAGCCTAGCTCCTCGCGTAACCAGACATCACGAATAAAGTCTTCCTTATTGGTGACGGCGCCATCCTGGATAAGTAAATCGGTGAGTTCTTCTATCACCTCTTCTTTGGTTCTGGCGGTCATATTTAACTTGATGTTTTTAACATTAAGCACTGTCGAAATATCCATGATTCACCCGCATTCATATAGAGTGGTCGTTAAATAACAAACCAGCATCGCTGGCGTGATGCAGATCTTTTAAGGCTTATTCAAATACACACTGTGGTTCGAAGAGAAATAACCCGTTATGCAGCGACAGTTTCCCGTTGGAAGATCTCGATCATTCTGTCCCACGCCTGGCTGACATCCTCATGGAGCGAAAACAGACCCGATGTGCCGACGATAAAGACATCTACCCCGGATTCAGCAATCTGACCGAAGGTTTTCTCATTGCAAGAGCCATCAATTTCCGTCAGATAGTTATAGCCATTATTTTTGCGCATGTTGATGAGCTTTCTAATCTTGTTCAGCGACTCAGGAATAAACTTTTGTCCGGCATAGCCAGGGTCAACCGACATGACCGTCACTTTATCCAGCAGATGCGCATATTCGGCAATGCTTTCTGCCGGTGTCGCCGGGTTCAGCACCACCCCGCACTTTTTGCCCGCATCCTTGATCTGATTCAGCAGGCGGAATATTTTGTTATTCGCCGTCTCGGGATGAAAGCTGATGATATCGGCGCCGGCCTCGAGACACATGGGAATGATATCTTCCGGATGATTCACCATCAGATGAACATCAATGGGCACAGTAGTAATTTTTTTCAGATTCTCAATAAAAAAGGGAGACAGTGTGATATTGCGGACGTAATTGCCATCCATTATATCAACATGGTAAAAATCCGCTTTTTTATTCATTGCCGTGATCTGCTCTTTGAACTGCGTTAAATCCATGCACATCAGTGACGGTGAAAATTTAGCGCTCATAAACCACCTCCGATAAATAGTTAGTTAAACATTGCGATGATATGACCCAGCACGATGCCGACAACGCCAAAGTCTGCGTCTCCAAAGGTTGTGGAGCCCAGTCCCATATCCCCCATCATGGGCAAGAGAATGGCAGGCAGGAACGAAATGAGCAGACCGTGAGCAAAAGCCCCTACCACCGCCCCGCGACGTCCGCCGGTAATGTTGCCGTAAACCCCCGCTGTGGCCCCGCAGAAAAAGTGGGGAACCAGGCCCGGGACGATGACGCTCAAGCCGAACAGCGGGCAGAGGAACATACTGACCAGCCCTGCGACAAAGCTTGCGAGGAAGCCGACGATGACGGCATTCGGAGCGAAGGGAAACACCGTCGGACAGTCCAGCGCCGGCTTCGCGTCTTTAACCAGTTTGTCCGCAATCCCTTTAAACGCCGGGACGATCTCGGCAATCACCATCCGAACCCCGGCGAGGATGATATAAACTCCTGCAGCAAACGTGAGGGACTGAATAATGGCGAAGATAATAAAGTTCTGACCAGCGCTCAGGGTCTCCTCGACAAAGGATTTGCCCGCAACGAGCACCAGCACCAGAAACAGAATCATCATGGTGAGAGAGATGGCTACCGATGAGTCGCGAAGGAAATTGAGCGACTTAGGTACTTTGATCTCTTCAATCGAGGGACTGCCTTTACCAATAATTTTGCCCACCAGCGCGGACAGCAGGTAGCCAATAGATCCAAAATGACCGAGCGCCAGATCGTCGGTGTTGGTTATTTTACGGGTAAACGGCTGCAAGATAGCCGGGGAGATGACCATCATCGCACCGAGAATAACCGCCCCGATGGCCACCACCCATCCCCCTGACAAGCCCCCTACAGACAGGATAACCGCCAGCATCGCAGCCATATAAAGCGTATGATGTCCGGTCAGAAAGATGTACTTTAATGGCGTTAGACGCGCCAGGGCGATATTGATCAGCATGCCCAATACCATAATGGTGGCGGTTTCCGTGCCGTAATTCTTCTGCGCCAGAGCGGCCATGGCATCAGTGTTGGGCACCACGCCCTGAATATGGAAAGAATGTTCAAATAACTGGCTAAAGATGGTTAACGTATAGGCTATAATACCGGCGCCGGCGGTCAATATGACAAAACCCATGATGGTTTTCAGCGTGCCTGAAATAACGTCTGAAATTCCTTTTTTTTGCAACAGCAGACCGATCAGTGAAAATAAACCAACCAGTATCGCCGGTGTTCCTAGCACATCATAAATAAGAAAATGAAGCATGTTAAACTCCACGAATCAGATAGCCGTTGCTTAAATGTTTTCTGCTAAAATTTCTTTAATTTTATTGTTATCAAGTAAATTACTTAATCCAACGACCTTTGCAGAGTGACTGCTAAGATGTTCTGCAATGTCTTTGGCGCTGAGAATAAGATCGGCAGTTTCGCTTTTTGCCGACGTCAGGTCGGTATGTGCGACTTCAGCTTCTTTATTCATTTCGGCAAGGATCTTTTTGACATTCATTTCAACGATGAAGCTGCTGCCCAAACCATTACCGCACACGATAAGCACTTTTTTCATTCTGTTTTCCTTCAGTCAATAACGGCCTGAATCGCCTTGCTATCATCGGCATTGAACAATCGGTGTAACTTTTGCTGATCGCTAAAGATTTCAGCCAGTTCACCAATCATCGTGATATGTTCATTTCCGGAACGAGCGCATAGTATGATTACCACGTATACCGGATCGTTCTCTGTCGAGCCGAACGACACCCCTTCTTTAATATGAAGAAGCGATAATCCATTTCTTAATACCCCCTGTTCAGGACGGGCATGAGGCATCGCCAAGCCGGGAGCTAATACGTAATAGGGCCCAAGTTCTTTATGGCTTTGCAAAATCGCCTCAATATACGACCCGGCTATATACCCTTGCATCAGCAAGGGTTCTGCTGCAAGTCGAACGGCATTTTCCCAGCTATCTATTGAGTTAATGACTTTAATTTTATCCGGGGTTAACCAGTCTCTGATCATATGCTCTCCCGAGGGGGTCTATGTGCTGCACTATAAACAGCTAAATAAAATGCAACTGTGATACACCTCCCAAAGTTAGCGCTAACAAAGAAAAATGTTAAAAAATGCGTTACCGCTAACACTGGCTATAATGTGCTTTCCCCCTCGCTGTGGTAAGTTATAATGCGATTCGCAGATATACTTTCGTTATATTTTATTTTTCAAACGGTTGGTGATTTTGGTGAAGAGTTTAGACGCGGACGGTAGCCCGAAAGAAAAACGACGTAAAGGAACGGGTAAGATAACCCTGACCGAGGTGGCTGAGTTTGTCGGTGTGAGCGCCATGACCGTTTCGCGAGCGCTGAGAATGCCTGAAAAAGTGAATCCTGAGCTTCGCGATCGCATCGATGCGGCCGTCAGTCAACTCGGCTATGTCCCTAATCTGCAGGCACGTAATCTGGCGTCGGTCCATTCCGATCTTATTCTCGCCGTCGTCCCCACCTTCTCTTCACCGGGTTTTTTGCCGGTCTCTGAAGCGCTGCAAAAAGTGCTGACCGAACGCGGATATACCATGATGTTTATGGAATCCGGGCATGACGGTCAAAGTGAACAAAAGACGTTTGAAAAAATGCTCGCCTATAACCCGGCGGCCATTATTCAGTTCAATATCGATACCATTGAGAGCTGCACCCAGCTGCTGGCCAACGTGGATGTTCCTATTCTGGAAATTGGCGCGCTAAATACCCACCCAGTGGGTATGTGCATCGGCGTGGATTACGGTAAGGCCGTAAAACAGATCGTGACTCATCTGGCCGACGCCTCATTAAAAAACATCGCACTGCTCTGTACCCCGGCAAATAACACAATGTTTCGCCAGTTGCTGAGCGGATGGAATACGGCGATGCTCGCTCTGAACCGCTCCCCGCACCGGGTGGTAACCACGCATTTGCCATCCACCATCGCCACAGGCGTCAATATATTCAAGGATATGATGATTACCTGGGGCGATCTGGATGCGTTAATTTGCACGTCGGATGAAATGGCCTGTGGATGTATGATGGCCTGCCACAGTGCCGGCATTAAGGTGCCCAATACCGTAGCCATTGCGAGTTTAGGCGGAGGAGTGTTATCGACTGTCTGTTCCCCTGCCCTGACAACCGTTGAGTTTCCCTGGCATGACATTGGGGTGAAAGCCGGTAAAGCCCTTCTCGAACTGCTTAACGATAAGCCTGGTGAAAAGTTCATTGAAATTCCGTCAGTGCTCAAAGTCCGGGCCAGTACCGCGGCATGAGTTTAATATAGGGCGATAAGGCTTCCCCTATCTAGTATCTGTGTGTGGTAGCCAGGGTTTCTACCAGGAAGAATGTCTCTCTGCGAGAGTCCATACAATAAATGCCCAGCTCATAAAGCAAAAAATAGTCGGGACAGTAGCGTTTTTTCGCTACTAAGCGGGTAAACCGCCAGCCTCATTTCCCGTTTATCTTGCCAGCCGTCCCAGGCGGTGATTTCGTAGCCTCGACCCGCCTGGGCGGCTTTGCACTGAAGTCCGTCTAGCGCCAGTCCAGGATATACGATGTCTCCTAAGCCAGTTAGCAGGTAAAGCGCACCGCGATAATTCATTTGCACCGCCCTGGTGCCGCACATTCACCATGCCGCCCCCCGTCAGACATGCCCTCATTACATTAACCACTTGAATATAAAAAATTATTTTATATGGCACGTTTAATGCTCTTCGCTTGTATACCGCAATGTGGACAAGAACGTATGCCATATGGCCACAACAGGTCGCCAGTCTGCGGTCGCAACCTTCCCCTTTCTGTGAGGCATCCAGGGTGGATGCGTTTCACGGAAGCCTGCTTACTGAAAACGGAGAACAACATGACGACACTCAGCGAACCGTTGGTTACCCCGAAATATGGCAAATGGCGCCAGCTGGTGCTGGGCCTGATCTGTATGGCCGCCATCTCCAGTCCGCAATATGTCTGGACGCTGTTGACAAAACCCCTGTCCGCCAAACTTGGCGTCGGTCTGCCAGAATTGCAGGTCACCTTCTCGCTACTGATCATCCTGCAGACCTTCTTTTCCCCTTTTCAGGGGCGGTTAGTGGAAAAATTTGGCCCACGGCGGCTGATCGCTATTGGCACGGTGATGGCGGGAATGAGCTGGGTACTTTCCGCGCAGGTGAATGGCCTGGCAACGCTCTGGCTGGTTTATGGCTGCATGGGCGGCCTCGGGACCGGGATCGTCTACATCGGCGTTGTCGGCCTGATGGTCAAATGGTTCCCACAGCAGCGGGGATTTGCCGCCGGCGCGGTGGCGGCGGGCTACGGGATGGGGGCCATCATAACCACCTTCCCCATCTCCCTGTCGCTGACCACTAACGGCCTTGAACACACGATGACGACTTTCGGGATCCTTTTCGCCCTCGTCGGCTTCATCGCCAGTCAGGGGCTGAAGCTGCCGCCGCCCGCTGTCTCCCAGCCCGTCAGTCAGACGGTGGTGCAGAGCAGCAGATCGTTTACTTCCCGGGAAATGCTGCGCCAGCCGCTGTTCTGGCTGATGTTCGTCATGATGGCGATGATGTCGACTTCCGGGCTGATGGTCACTTCGCAGATGGCGGTGTTCGCCGAGGATTTCGGCATTAGCCAGGCGGTGGTGTTTGGCATGGCGGCGCTGCCGCTGGCGTTAACGATAGACCGCTTTACCAACGGCTTAACCCGGCCGCTGTTTGGGTTTATTTCCGACCGCTTCGGCCGCGAGCAAACCATGTTTATCGCCTTTGCGCTGGAGGGGGTGGCGATGATGCTCTGGCTGGCGTGCCGGGAAGATCCGCTGCTGTTTGTCCTGCTCTCCGGGGTGGTGTTCTTTGGCTGGGGGGAGATCTTCTCTCTCTTCCCGTCGACACTCACCGATACGTTCGGCAGCGAGCATGCCGCCACCAACTATGGCTGGCTGTATATTTCGCAGGGCATCGGGTCAATCTTCGGTGGCCCGCTGGCGGCACTGCTCTATCAGTACACCCACGGCTGGCATGTAGTCTTCAGCTGCGCTATTGGCCTTGATTTTATCACCGCCGCCCTCGCGCTGTGGGTGCTAAAACCGTGGCGCGCGCGCTTTATCCGCCAGCATAGCTAATCGTCCGCCGGGCAGAAGTGACGGTTCGCCCGTCACTTCACTGATATTCGCTGCGCAGCAGCGCGTACAGATACTCATCGCCCCACTCGCCTTTAAAAAAGATATTCTGCCGGTAATGCGCCTCGCGACGAAAGCCCAGCCCTTCCAGGAGTTTGATCGCGCCGGTATTGCGTGTGTCTACCACCGCTGTCAGCCGGTGATGGGCTAACTGTTCAAAGAGTAAGGCCATCACCGCCCGTATGGCTTCCCGGGCATACCCCTGATGCTGATACGCAGGGGAAAAGGTCATCCCCAGCTCGGCTTGTCTGCCGTGATCTAAGAAGTGGATCCCCACATCTCCCGCCAGCGCACCGTTGGCCTGGATCTCTACGGCAAGCTGGAACCAGCTCTCATCCTCAGCAAAGGCCTGCGAACGCTGTTGTTCATAGAAGGCTGTCGCCTCTGTCATGCCGTAGTGGGTCCAGCTCTGGAAGCGGGCCACCTCCGGCAGATTGCGATAATGGCTGAAAGTCGGCAGATCTTCCGTTCTGAACCGGCGCAGCAGCAGCCGGGGCGTGGTCAGGGGTAACATCATCTCTTCTCTTCTTCTCAATGAGACGGGCAATGGCGGGGCCATCTTAACCTGCGCAGCCTCAACCCAGCCATCGCACTTCCTTGTCAATTTAATATAAAGTTAAATTTCGATATTAAAATTTCACAAACCGATAAAACATTACAATAACAAATACGAAAAACAGGGGAACAAGCCAGAGAGGCGTCTCTGGAAAAAAGAGCCCTTGCGCCACGGCGAAGAGGATGGTCAGTACAGCTGGGCCATAAGATGAAATTAACGACTTGAATATTCTTCGCAGCAATCTTTTAATAAGATTCATCATAGTTATCGGATCATCCTGGTAATGATGTCTGTAATACCCTCATTCGATGCCTGTCCTGCTGTAACCGTCTCAGACTTCAGAAATAATGCCTATCAGAAAGTACATCATTCACAGCTTATGTGTATAAAGGTCCGAATAATACGTCGGTTCAGAAACATAAGGACATGACTTGTGTATGTCTACGCAATCTTGTTTTTATTGAGGGAACCGACGCCGCATAAACCGCGGCTGATTTACTTTTTGCCCGTCTGGCGGCAAGATCCGGCATAATGCACCGCTGTCGCAGGACGGCCGTGTCACCGGCAATCGTGACAGCGAACCATTCGACAGGAAAACGCATGAAGCCAAAACAAGCGGACATTCTCCGCCACGCCAGCACGCTGTTTAATCGCGAAGGATATCAGTCGCCCAGCATCGAGCGGATTGCTGAACATGCTGGCATCTCCAAAATGACCTTCTACCGCTATTACGCCGATAAAGAGGCGCTCATTCTGGCTATCCTCAAGCAGAAAGAGAGCGAATTTATGCAGGATTTGGCGCAGATCACCGCGGATAAAGCCAGCGCGCGGGAAAAGCTGTTCGCCGTGTTCGACTACTACCATCGCTGGTTTACCTGCGAAACGTTCCACGGCTGCATGTTTACCCGCGCGCTGTTTGAATATGGCGCGTCATCGCCGGCGATCCGGGAGCAATGCTCCCGATTTAAGTCGCTCCTCTGGCAGTTCTTCCGCGATATCCTCCTGCAGGTGTTAAAACCGGAACCTGCCGAGCGGGTGGCCATGATGATGGTGATGCTCATCGATGGCGCCATCGCCGCCCAGCAGGCCGAGTCCGCCGAATGCCGGGAGATCCCGCCAGGGGTGACCGCCTGGAGCGCGGCCAAAGCGCTTATTTACTCAGAAGGCGGTACGCTGTGAGATGATAAGCTGCCGCCCAGCGACTGCAGGGCCGCCAGCAGACCATCATAGTAATCGTTGCAGGTTTGCAGACGCAGCGCGGCGCCAAAGAAGACCTCCTCCATCGCCGCCGGATGTTTTTTGCCAATCGGCACAATCACATTGTTCAGCCAGCCATCCGCATGACCGATGTCGACCGTGATATGTTCGGCATAGTAATGCACGTCGCGCTCGGAAAGCCCAATCCGCCGACAGCCCGCCACCAGTTTTTCATACTGCGGCGGGTCGAGCAGCTCGGTCATGGCCATCACGCCCAGTGATTTGTAGTAATGCTGACGGTTAACGCCGCCCAGCATAAAGGCGTTATACCCGGCCAGCCCCTGCCACTCGTACAAATGGGCAAAATGATTGTCCGGCAAAGCGATATTCCGCCGCTTCAGTAAATCCTTGTACAAATTGACGTGGGTGATCTCAGTGCTGCCCTGGCCTATCTCATCCCACAGATTTTGCGCAATCTCAGCGCGGGTTTCCGGCAGCGAGCCCACCAGCCCCATCGCCACCAGATCGAAGAAAAGCAGATTGAGGGCGCTGTCGCTTTTGAAGAAATAGTCGATTTGCGCCGCAGAGGCCTCGCTGGCAAGGAAATCGAACAGCGGATGATGAGACGCCGGGTGCTGCTGGCATAAGGCGCGCAGTTCGTCGACGATATTGCCGGCGTTAAGCATTGGTCTCTGGTGGTGGAAGCGTTTGCATTCCGCCCGCAGCCACTCAGACTCGATGTAATTTCTGATCCCGGAAAGCAGCGGATGAAACTGATTGGCAGCCGCTGGCGAGAGCGGGTCGGCAAGCCAGGACTGATAGAGAATGAACAGCGCGTGGTGCGCACGCTTTTTGGCCTGTGGATCGTCAGCGGAGAAGGCGCGGATGCAGGTATTCTCAGTGAGATGCCAGGCTCTGTCGGCCACCAGCGGGTTGGCCGTCAGCTTCAGCGACAGCGCGTTGCTGTGCAGAAGCTGGTCAATTAACTCATCCAGCGCCAGCCTGGCCATCACCGCGGTCTGGTCGCTTCCAATCACCCCATTATCTGTGTTACGCATGATTTATCCCTGTGAAATACATGGCTACTATACGGTATAGTACCGTCCATAATGCGGCAACGTAAATTTCACACGTGCTTTCAATTTACTGATTATCAAAGAATTTAAATGAATACAATAAAAACCACTAAAATATTATTGATATTATAAAAACAATAACATTACCATTCAGTACAGTGACAAACGACACAAGGAACCATCATGCCTTATCTGTTACTGACGCTGGCGGCTCTGTTCTGGGGCGGGAATTATGTTGTCGGGCACGTGCTGGTGCAGGGCGTGGATCCGATCCTGATGACCGAAGCGCGCTGGGCGCTGACGGCGCTGCTGCTGGGCCTGCTCTACCGACGGCAAATCGTCGGCAGTCGCCACCTGCTGCGGGCAAACGCCCCGGCGGTGGTGGTGCTCACCCTCTGTGGCCAGGTCAGCTTCCCGCTTACGCTCTATATTGGCCTGCAAACCACCTCCGCGCTCAACGCCGCCATCTATATGTCCGCCACGCCGAGCATGGTGCTGTTGATTAACCGGCTGATTTTCCGCGACCCGGTATCAGGGCGTAACTGGCTCGGAGTGGCTTTTAGCACCCTCGGCGTGATGATCCTCTTATTTCAGGGAAATCCGCTGCACGCCGCCTCTCTGCACACCTTTGCCATCGGCGACCTGTGGGCGATGGGGTCGGCGCTGAGCTGGGCGCTCTACTGTTCGCTGTTACGTCTGAAGGACCGCCGTATCCCGGCGAATGGCTTTGTCGCCGTCAGCTCGCTGCTCGGCGCCCTGATCCTGCTGCCAATCGTCATCTTCTGGCTGATGCGCCACCCGGCGCAGGACTCGGCAGCCTGGCGCGAGCCGTTTTTCCTCAGCGGCCTGGCGTATCTGGTAATTTTCCCATCGTGGCTGGCCTATTTGTTCTGGAACAAAGGTATCGCCACCATTGGCGCCACGCGGGGCGAAATTTACACCCACATCATCCCTCTCTCCGGCGGGGTGTTGAGCATCCTCTTCCTGCATACTCAACCGCAGGCCTGGCATCTGTTTAGCGCGCTGTTTATCATGCTGGGGATTGTCATTTGCTCCCTGGAAAAACGCCAGGCGGCCGGGCGCCTGTCGACACCCGGTCACAGAGGTTAACGGCTGGTGGAGAGCGGCTGGTGATGTCCCGCTCCTGCGGATTGGATCACCCGGCCTTCGCGACCAAAAAAGGTCAGGACGGTAATGACAATCGCCACCGTCCCGGCCACCAGGGCCATTGCCAGGCCGTAGTTATGCTCATGATGCTGGGCGATTGATGCCTGGAGAGTGGCATTCACCGAAGCCAGCAAATTACCCAGCTGGTAGACGAAGCCGGGCAGCACCGCCCGGGTGTTGGCCGGGACCAGTTCATTGAGCCAGGTGGGGATCACCCCCCAGGCCCCCTGAACCATAAACTGCATCAGGAACGCCCCCGCCCCCAGCGCCAGCGAGCCGCTGGCGAAAGCCCACAGTGGAATGACCGGCAGCGCCAGCAGGGCGGCGATCATAATCGCTTTGCGTCGGCCAATCTTCTCCGACAGCGAACCGAAGAACACTCCACCAATGATCGAGGCGATGTTATAGCAGACCGCGATGATGCTGACCGTTTTAGGCTCGAAGCCGTGCTGAACTTTCAAAAAGACCGGGTAAAGATCCTGCGTCCCGTGAGAGAAGAAGTTGAAAGCCGCCATCAGCACCACCAGGTACAGGCACAGCTTCCAGTGGCTACGCAGTACCGGCAGCAGGGCCGTACTCTCTTTATTCTGCCTGGCCGCCTGCCAAACCGGAGACTCCTCGACGCAGAAATAGATAAACGGCAGCAGCAGCACCGGCGCGGCGCCAATGACAAACATCCCGCGCCAGCCGAGTTGTTCAAACAGCAGCCCGTAGGCGACGGCCGCCAGCAAATAGCCGAAGGGGTATCCCGCCTGGAACAGGCCGGACATCAGGCCGCGCGAGCGGTCGGGGATCGTCTCCATCGCCAGCGAAGAGGCCACGCCCCAGATCCCGCCCATCGCCACGCCGTACAGCACCCGCAGCAGGAAAAACAGCATCAACGACGGCGCGGCGGCGGAGAGCAGCTCAAAAGCCGAGAAGAACACAATGTTGAGCATCAGGATTGGTTTGCGACCAAACTTCTCCGCCGCCCTGCCGAAAATTAGCGCGCCGACGGGCCGCACGGCCAGAGTCAGCAGAATCGCCAGGGTGACCTCCTCAAGGTCGACATGAAACGAGTGGGCGATATCGCTCAGTAAAAAAACTAACAGGAAAAAGTCGAAAGCATCGAGCGTCCAGCTTAAAAAACTGGCTATCGCCGCATTACGCTGTCGTGAGGTCCAGCCGTGCATCTTGTCATCCCTATCCCGACGGCATTGCCGGGAGTGTGCGCGGCGTCCAGCAGAGCGAGCTGGGGTCACCGCTTGTGTAAATTGTTTGTATAGAAAGTTGCTCTTTTGTTAATTACACCCCTTTTACGACAATCGGCAAGTTTATTAGCATGCTAATTTGTTTCAAATTGCGTGTTCCCCTCACCGGTTCGGCAATTTTCGACCAGAATTAAAACCAGGTTCGCTTAAGCGAAGCGTCATCAATGCCGCATCTGCCCACAGGAAGGGAGAGAATCATGAAGAGAATTGCCATCGTCGGCGTGGGGCCGACGGGGATTTACACCTTTTATGAACTGGTGAAGCGCGGTGAGCCGCTGGCCATCACCCTGTTTGAAAAAGAGGCGCAGGCCGGGGTGGGTATGCCCTACAGTGACGATAATACCGCGGCGCAGATGCTGGCCAATATTGCCAGCATTGAGATCCCCCCCATCGACCTGACCTACCTGCAATGGCTGCAGCAGCAAAGCGATGACTGGCTGGCGGCGCGCGGGCTTGAACGGCACGCCCTGCATGAGCGCCAGTTTCTGCCGCGGGTGATCCTCGGCGAATACTATCGCGACCGTTTTCTGTACCTCGTTGAGCGGGCCCGGGACGTCGGCTTTGTGATTAGCGTTTGTGAATCCTGTGAAGTCACGGATATTGCGGTTCAGCCCACCGGGATCGCCATCCACACCGATAGTGCAGCAGACCCGGTAATTGTCGACCTGGTGGCGATTGCCACCGGCCATCTGTGGCCTGAAGAAGAGCGCGCCAGCCGACAGTACTTCCCCAGCCCGTGGACCGGCCTGATGGAGGCCCGCATTGCCCCCTGTCGGGTGGGGATCCTTGGGACTTCATTAAGCGCGATTGATGCCGCCGTGGCGGTAGTGGCCCGCCACGGCGTTTTCCATACCGAGGACGACAAAACGACCCATTTTTCCCTCCATCCAGGCAGCGAAGCGCTGGAGATCACCCTGATGTCACGCCACGGCGTGCTGCCGGAGGCCGATTTTTACTGCCCGATCCCGTGGGAGCCGCTGGAGATTGCCACTCCCGCCGCCCTCGAAGCGGCCATTGCGGAGGGTAGCGACGCTCTGTTAGATCGGATTTTTGAGCTGATCGTTAAAGAGCTGGAATATGCCGCCCCCGACTGGAGCGAGGCGATCGGGCTTCGTCAGCTGACGCCTGACAGTATCGCCGACGCCTGGTTTGCCGACCGCCTCACCCATGACCCCTTTCAGTGGGCGCAGCGCAATCTGCAGGAGGTGGAGCGCAATAAGCGCGAACACCACACGGTGCCCTGGCGCTATGCCATTCTGCGCCTGCATGAGGCGATTGAAACCGTGGTGCCGCAGTTCAACGACGCGGACAGCCGTCGCTTCCGCCAGGGCCTCGCTCGGGTATTTATCGATAACTACGCCGCCATTCCGCCGGAGTCGATACGTCGGCTGCTGGCCTTGCACCGGGCTGGCATTCTGCGGATCCTGACGCTGGGCGAAGATTATGAGCTGCAGCGGGAGCCTGACCGGACGCTGATTGTTCATCATCGTCAGCGCTGCGAATTCGATGTCTTTATCGATGCCCGCGGACAAAAAGCGCTGAAAACCCGGGATCTGCCCTTCCCTTCACTGCGCCAGCAGCTGCTGGCCTGCGGCGACGACATTCCGGACGTCGGTGATGACTACACGCTGCAGGCGCCGGAGACAGTGCGCGGCCGGGTCGCCTTCGGCGCCCTTCCCTGGCTGATGCACGATCGCCCCTTTGTGCAGGGGCTGACGGCCAGCGCCGAGATTGGCAGCGCTATGGCCCGCGCCGTGTCGCAGCAGGCCGCCGGCCGACGGCGCCGTCTCTGGTATATCGAATAGCGGAGCGCTTAAGCGCAATATCCGAATACTGGGGGGGTGAACAGGCGTGCTATAAACAGCAACTGTCCGTCCCCTGCACGACCACGTTTAACATTTACGAGGTATTCATGAGTCATCTTTTTAGCGCGACGCGAATTGGTCAACTCACCCTTGATAACCGTATCGTTATCGCCCCGATGTGTCAGTACTCCGCCGACGAGGGTAAGGCGACCTCCTGGCACCGGATCCATCTTGGCCAACTGGCTTTCTCCGGCGCCGGCCTGTTAATCTGGAAGCCACGGCGGTAGAGCCTGCGGGGCGTATCTCCCCGGGGGATCTGGGGCTGTGGGATGATGAAACCGAAAACGCCCTGCGCGGCGTAGTCGAAGATATTCGGGCCTGGTCGCCGATCCGTCTGGGGATCCAGCTGGGTCATGCCGGACGCAAAGCATCCTGCGCCGCCCCCTGGCAGGGAGGCCATCAGCTGGCGCTCAACGATGGTGGCTGGCAGACCGTCGCCCCTTCCGCCGTGGCGTTTCACGATGGCGATCGCGCCCCCGCTGAACTGAGCCATGCCGATATGGCGCGCATCAAAGCGGCCTTCGTCGCCAGCGCGCTGCGCGCCCAGCGGCTGGGCTTTGAGCTGATTGAACTGCACGCCGCCCACGGCTATCTGCTGCACCAGTTTCTCTCGCCGCTCAGCAACCAGCGCCGCGACGAGTACGGCGGTTCGCTGGAGAATCGAATGCGCTATCCGCTGGAAGTCTTTAAGGCGATCCGCGAGGCAGTGGGCAACACCATGGCGGTGGGCGTCAGGCTGTCGGCTACCGACTGGGTCGAAGGCGGCTGGGACTGCGAGCAGTCCATTAAGTTTAGCCAGCAGCTGGAAACGCTGGGCAGTGACTATATTCACGTCTCCAGCGGCGGTTTGTCGCCGCAGCAGGCGATCGCCGTTGGGCCGGGATACCAGTTGCCTTTCGCCCGCGACATTCGCCAGCAGGTAGCCATCCCGGTGATTGGCGTGGGGCTGATCACCGACCCGCAGCAGGCGGAAGCGGCGCTGGAGAATGGCGATGCCGACCTGATCGCCCTCGCCCGCGCGGTACTCTACGATCCGCACTGGCCGTGGCACGCAGCGGCCAGCCTTGGCGCCCAGGTCCGTGTGCCGTCGCAGTATTTGCGCTCGGAGCCGCACGGCCTGAAAGGCACCCTGCTGCCAAACCGTTGAACCCACGGCGGGCATAAAAAAGGGGTATCGTAAGATACCCCTGAGCAGGATGTTATTGCGGTCCATGTGCCGGGCGGCGGCGACGCCTTGCCCGGCCTACAAAAGGGCGATACCCGGTAATTGCGCAGCCAACCCGCCCCCTGCGTAGGCCGCGCAAGCGCAGCGCCGCCGGGCAATCTATCAGGCTCCGCTCCCTATATTTCCGGGCGGCGGGTCAGACAAACACCGCGAGTTACTGCTGTGCGGCAGGCGGTGCGGCGTTCTGTTTATCCTTCGCGATACTGTCCTGGATGGCTTTGGTTTTGCTCGCCGCTTCAGCCGAGAGCTGATTGGCGTCACCGATGGCGTTGTCTTTGATCTGACCCGCCTCTTTGACTATACGGTCACTTTCCTGCTTTGCGTTCTGCTTCACCGCATCGGCCTGGGCTTTCGCCTGCTGGGCGATGGCGTCCGCCTTCTTGTCCGCCTCGGCCTTGATGGCGCTGGCCTGATCCTTCAGGCGATCGGCCTCGGCGTCAGCCTGGCTTTTCAGCGTATCGATTTGCTTATCCGCATCCTGTTTAATTGCCTGCGCTTTATCCGCCGCGGCATCCTTCATCTGCTCCGCATTATCTTTAGCCTTATCCAGTTTGTTATCAACTTTCGACGCATCGTCGCAGCCAAACAGGGTCAGGCACAGGGCGGAAGCGAGTAGTGTTTTATTCCAGAGTTTCATCAGCATTCCCTTACAGGTTAAGTCGTTATCCAGCTTTGTGATTCGTTGCATTAATAGCATTCACATTTTATATATAAACGCTCAGCCGATAGAGTCAAGGCGACAGCGCCGATTGTCAGTCCAGGGTCGCTACCAGCCCCTGCAGCCAGTCGGCAAAGACCCGAACCTTATGCGAGAGATGCCGGTGCGGATAGAGCAGCGACAACGGTCGACGCGGCGCCGGAAAGTCCGGCAAAACTTCCACCAGTTGCCCGCTGTCGATATAAGGTTGCAAAAAGAAACGCATCCCCTGCAGCATCCCCAGCCCCGCCAGCCCGGCAGCAGTAAAGACTTCAGAGTTGTCCAGCACCAGTTTACCGGGAATGGCGATCTGCCTGATGCCCTCCGGGGTCTGGAATCGCCAGGGCATAATCTGCCGGCTGCTGCTGTTCACCCAGTTCACCGCCAGATGCGACTGCAGGTCCTCCAGCGTCGCGGGCGCCCCATAGCGCGCCAGATAGCCCGGACTGGCGCAGGTGGTTAACGCCACCTCCCCCAGTGAACGCGCCACATAGTCGCCATCCTCAAGATCCCCCACCCGCAGCAGGCAATCCAGACCATCGCGCAGCATATCCCGGCGTACGTCGGAGCTGCTGAGGACAATCTCCACCTCCGGATGGGCCTGATAAAAATCCGGCAGATGCGGGATCACCAGCAGCCGGGCAAAGGCGATCGGCATATCAACGCGCAGCTGACCGCGGATCGGCCGGTCCGGCGCGAACGACTCCAGCAGATCGTCGGCCTGGGAGAGCAACGGTTTGCTGCGACGATAAAACTCTTCCCCCTCCGGCGTAAGATACAGACGCCGGGTGGTGCGCTGCAGCAGCCGGACCCCGCTCTCCTGCTCCAGCTGCTGCAGTGCTTTGGTCACCGCCGGTCGGTGGATCTGCAAATTTTCCGCCGCCTGGGCAAAGCTGCCGGCATCGACGATTTCAATAAAAATTTTAATATTTTCAAACAGATTCATTTGCATGATGACCCGCCTCCCACCTCTTCATCAGTTCACATTATTACTAATTTAATAACAGTGATGAAAGTTTTTGCTCATTTTTTAAAACAATAAAGACGCCTACACTGCCCTCATTGCCGCATCGCTGGGGCGAACAAATTTATAACTTATTAACATACAAGGAAAAATAGCATGCAACCTAACCGCGTCGCCCGCATTCTGGGTATTGAAAAACCGGTGGTCCAGGGGCCCCTCTCCTGGCTAACCGATGCTCGTCTGGTGGCGGCCGTCGGCAACGCCGGTGGGCTTGGCGTGCTGGGCCCGAACGCCGGACTGACGGCGGCAACCGCCGTCTCCACCCCGGAGGCCACCGCCGAGAAAATGCGCGAAGAGATCCGCAAAACCAAACAGCTGACGGAGAAACCCTTTGGCGTCAACCTGATCCCGACGGCGGAAAATGACATCTGGACGCCGGCGATCCTCCCGGTGATCAAAGAGGAAGGGGTTAAGGTGGTGGTCTACACCGGCTACGGCGACGGTTCGTTAAAACCGGCGCTGTTCGACGAACTGAAAGCCGCCGGGATCACCATTATCTATCGTGACATCAACCCGACGCCGGAGAACAGCCGCCGCGCGGAGCAGGCCGGAGCGGATATTATTGTCGCCACCGGCTTTGACGAAGGCGGCACGCTGCCGGGTACCGCCCTCGGGACCTTCACCATCGTCCCGCTGATCGTCGACGCGGTACAGCGGGTTCCGGTGATGGCCGCCGGAGGGATCACCGACGCCCGGGGCGCGCGCGCCGTTCATGCCCTGGGGGCGGAGGGCGTCTTCGCCGGTTCGGTATTTATCAGCACCATCGAAAGCCGGGTTCCCGACTCGGTGAAAGCGAAAATTGTGGCCGCCAACGGTCTGGATCTGCGCCTGTTCCGTACCCTGCCGGACTACTACCGCGCGCTGCCCGGCAAACTGAGCGACACACTGGTAGCCATGGACCGGGCCGGCGCCTCAAAAGCCGAGCTGGCCCAGGCGATGGGCGGGCTGCGCGGGATGCGGCTGGGCATGCTGGAGGGGAATACTGATGAGGGATATATCTCGGTGGGCGCGGGGATCGGCAACATCCATGCCATCACCTCCGTCGCCGAGGTGGTCAATCAGCTGGCGGTATGAAGCCGCCAGCCGGGGCACGGTAACCGCCGCGATCAGGCGTCAGCCACCTTCTCTACCGCCCGGGAGAACGCGTCGATAGCCAGCCCGACGTCGGCGGCGGTGACCGACTCCGCCGGGTGATGGCTGACGCCCCCCAGGCAACGCACAAACAGCATGGCCGATGGCCAGCGCTCGGCGATGGCGATGGCGTCATGCCCTGCGCCGCTCGGCAGCGTCAGCGAACGGCCCTGCACCGCCACCACCGCCTCGCTCAGCACCGCCTGCAGGTGACTGTCGCAGGCGGTGGCGGCGATGCGATAATACTCCTCGGCGGCGAAACTCAGCTGGCGGCGCCCGGCAATGGCCTGCGCCTGCCCCAGCAGTTCCTCCAGCAGCGCCGTCAGCGGCGCATCCTGCGGGCCGCGAATATCCAGCGTCAGCTGCACCTCGCCCGGTATCACGTTTACCGCGCCCGGCGCACAGCGCAGGGTGCCGACCGTCGCCACCAGGTTACCGCCGTGCTGCCGGGTCAGGTTTTCCACCTGCATCATCCATTCCGCCGCCGCGGCGAGGGCGTCCTTGCGATGAAGCATCGGCACCGTGCCGGCATGGCCAGCTTCGCCGGTAAAGCGGCAGTTCAGCCGTCTGGCGCCATTAATCGCCTCCACCACGCCGAGCGCCAGCCCCGCCTGCTCCAGGCACGGCCCCTGCTCGATATGCAGTTCCAGATAGGCGGCGATATCCCGCGGGTGACGGGCCGCGTGGGCGATCCGCGCCGGATCGAGTCCGGCATTCACCAGCGCCTGGGCGACGCTCACCCCGTCGGAATCGCACTGTGACAGCCAGCTTTCAGGCCAGGTGCCGGTGACGCCGCGACTGCCGAGCAGGGTGATGCCAAAGCGGGTGCCCTCTTCATCGCCAAAGCCGACGATCTCGATTGCCTTCGCCAGCCGTCGCCCCTGCTGGTGCAGACGCTGGACCACCTCAATCGCCGCCAGCACGCCGAGCATGCCGTCGTAGCGTCCGGCGTTGCGCACGGTGTCAAGATGAGAGCCCAGCAGCACCGCCGGCGCCCCCTCCTGTTGTCCTTCATAACGTCCGCAGATGTTGCCGACGCTGTCCTGCCACACCATCATGCCGGCAGCCTGCATCCACTGCCCCACCAGCTGGTTGGCCTGCAGATGCTCGGGCGACAGATAGACCCGGGTCAGGGCATCGGCGGTTTCGCTGAGGGCGGCCAGCCGATCGGCACGCGCCATCACCCGGCTGGCGGCCGCCTCTCTCTCCGCCTGCTGGCGGACGGTGTCACTCATAGGGTGGCCTCGGTGCGGTAGTGATCCCAGGCCGCCTGCATCGCCGCGCCCTGGGTGGTGGTGAACCTGAGGTAGTTCAGGACCGCTTCCAGCGCGCTGAGCGTCTGCATCACGCAGTCTTTACGCGCGTTATAGCCCATGGTGCCAATGCGCCAGACTTTACCGTGCAGCGGACCAAACGAGGTGCCAATTTCAATGCCGAAATCTTCCAGCATCAGTTTGCGTACCTGATCGCCGTTGACCCCGTTGGGGATCACCACCCCCAGCACGTTATTCATTTTGTGCCGCAGGTCGCCAAAGGTCTCGAGCCCCATCGCCTGGATGCCCTTCAGCAGCGCATCGCCGTGCAGTTTGTGGCGGGCGATGCCGTTGTCGAGTCCCTCCTGGAGGATCAGGCGCGCGCACTCCCGGGCGGCGAACAGCGCCGAGGTCGCTTCGGTATGGTGGTTAAGGCGCTCCGGCCCCCAGTAATCCATCACCATGCCGAGATCGAAATAGTTGGAGTAGATCATCTCGTCGACGCCATCGTGATGGGCATCGGTGCGGATCCCCTGCTCAATGCAGCGGCGGCGGCGGATGACCTCTTCCATCCGCGGGCTGAGGGTGATGGGCGAGGTGCCGGAAGGACCGCCCAGGCACTTCTGCATCCCGGCGGACACGGCGTCCAGCTGCCAGGCGTCGGTTTCCAGCGGGTTACCGCCGAGCGACGCGGTGGCGTCGGTATAGAACAGCACATCGTGACGACGGCAAATCTCTCCCAGCTCCGCCAGCGGCTGCAGCATGGTGGTGGAGGTATCGCCCTGCACGGTGAGCAGCAGGCGCGGCCGCACGCGCTTGATCGCATCCTCAACCTGATCCGGCGTAAAGACCTCACCCCACGGCACCTCGATGGTGTGCACCTCTGCCCGGCAGCGACGCGCGATCTCGCACAGCAGATGACCAAACCGGCCGAACACCGGCACCAGCACCTTGTCACCGGGACGGATCGCCGACAGCAGAATCGCTTCGATCCCGGCGCGCGAGGTGCCGTCGACCAACATCGTCCAGCGATTTTCGGTGCGAAACACGCCGCGGTAGAGCGCCATGACTTCATTCATGTAGTGGGTCATCGCCGGATCGTACTGGCCAACCAGCTGGCTCGACATGGCGCGCAGCACGCGCGGGTCGGCATTGATCGGCCCCGGCCCCATCAGCAGGCGCTGCGGCGGGTTAATTTGCGAAAACTGAGTGATATCCATCTGCCATTCCTTACGTTAGTTAAGACCGCGCACCGAGGAGATAAACTGTTTCAGTTCGCTGGTCTGCGGGCTGGCGAACAGCGTTTTGCTGTCGCCCTGCTCCCAGACGCGTCCCTGATGCATAAACACCACGCGGTCGCCCACTTCGCGGGCAAAATTCATTTCATGGGTGACGAGGATCAGCGTCATACCTTCCGCCGCCAGTTGCTCCAGCACCTTCAGCACTTCACCCACCAGTTCCGGGTCGAGCGCCGAGGTGATTTCGTCACAGAGTAAAACTTTCGGCGACATGGCCAGCGCCCGGGCAATGGCCACGCGCTGCTGTTGGCCGCCGGAGAGATTGGCCGGATAGTAATCCAGACGGTCGCCAAGACCGACCTTCTCCAGCATCCGCTGCGCCAGCTCCCGGCATTCGGCCTGGGACTTCTTCAGTACCCGCCGCGGAGCCAGCATGACGTTCTCCAGCGCCGTCATGTGCGGGAACAGGTTAAAGTTCTGGAACACCATGCCGATGGAGCGGCTGATCTCCCGGGCCTGGGAATCGCGGTTGGTGATGGTCATGCCCCCGAGCTTGATGCTTCCCTCCTGGTAGCCCTCCAGACCATTGATACAGCGCAGCAGGGTGCTTTTACCCGAGCCGCTGCGGCCGATGATCGAGATCACTTCCCCCATGTCGATATCCAGATCGACGCCCTTCAACACATGGTTGTCGCCGTAGTACTTCTGCATCTGATTAATGGTGATGAGAGGCATTGAATTTGTTCTCCAGATAGCGGCTGTAGCGGGACAGCGGATAGCACAGAATGAAATAGCCCAGCGCCACAAGGGCAAACACTTTAAACGGCTGATAAGTGACGTTGGTCAGCATCGTCCCGGCCTTGGTCAGCTCCACAAAGCCGATAATCGATGCCAGCGCCGTGCCTTTGATCACCTGTACGGCAAAGCCCACCGTCGGCGCGATGGCAATGCGCAGCGCTTGCGGCGCCACCACCCGGTACAGGGTCTGGCCGAAGCTCAGCCCGAGACAGCGCGAGGCTTCCCACTGGCCTTTCGGCAGCGCGCGAATGCTGCCGAACCAGATATCCAGCAGAAAGGCGCTGGTGTAGAGCGTCAGGGCGACCGAGGCGGCGGTCCACGCCGAGACGTCAACGCCGAACAGCGCCACGCCAAAGAATGCCAGAAACAGCTGCATCAGCAGCGGCGTGCCCTGGAACAGCTCAATATACCCGCGGATCAGCCGTTTCACCTGGCGTCCGCCGGTGAGGCGCAGCAGCAGTAACGGTAAGGTCACCAGCGCCCCGCCGGTGAACGCGACCAGCGACAGCAGCACCGTCCAGCGACCGGCCAGCAGCAGGTTGCGGATAATGTCCCAGTCAGTAAAAGTGGTCATCAGGCCTGTACCCCCAGCCATTTACGCCCCGCCGCCATCAGCAGCTGGCGCATCGCTATCGATAACGCTAAGTAGATCCCGGTGGTTACCAGATAGACCTCAAAGCTCAAAAATGTCCGCGACTGGATCAGGTTGGCGGCGAAGGTCAGCTCCTCATAGGAGACCTGCGACACCACTGACGAGCCGAGCATCACAATGATGCACTGGCTGACCAGCGCCGGATAAATCCGCTGCAGCGCCGGGGGCAGTACGACGCGAACGAAGGTTTGCGTCCGGCTAAGCCCGAGCACGCGACCGGCTTCCCACTGGCCCTTCGGCGTCACCTGAATGCCGGCGCGGACGATCTCGGTGCTGTAGGCGCCGAGGTTAACAACCATCGCCAGCAGCGCCGCTTCACCGGCGGTCATCTTCAGTCCCAGGTTCGGTAAACCAAAGACGATAAAAAAGAGCTGCACCACAAACGGCGTATTACGGATGATTTCCACATATCCGCCCCATACCCGGCTGAGCATTCCCGGGCGACCGCTGCGGATCGCCGCCCCAAGGATGCCGATCGCCAGTCCGCCGATCGTCGCCAGCACCGTCAACTGCACCGTCACCCACAGGCCGGCCAGCAGCTCCGGCCAGTGCGGCCAGAGCTCAGAGAAATGAAGTTGCTCCGTCATCCCCAGACCTTACGCGCCGAGGCTGGCAGGCAGTGGCGCTTTCAGCCACTTCTCAGACAGACCGTTGAGGGTGCCGTCCTTAATGCCCTGCTCGATGAGGGTATCCACTTTTGCCTTCAGCGCCGGTTCGTTCTTTTTCAGACCGATAAAGCACGGCGAGTCCTTCAGCATAAAGCTCGGGACCGGCGCTTTGTCGGCGTTCTGCCGGGAGATAGCCGCCACCACCAGGTTTCCGGTGGCGACATACTGCACCTGACCGGACAGGTAAGCCGACAGCGTAGTGTTATTGTCCTCGTAGCGCTTAATCTGCGCCGCCTGCGGCGCCACGCTGGTCAGCACCATATCTTCCACCGCCCCACGGGTCACGCCGATGCTTTTGCCGCTCAGCGCGGCCGCGTCCTTCAGCTCCGCCCCTTTCGGGCCAAACACCCCGAGGAAGAACGGGGCGTAGGCGCGGCTGAAGTCGATCACCTTCTCGCGCTCGGCGTTCTTGCCGAGGCTGGAGATCACCAGGTCCACCTTATCGGTCTGCAGATACGGCACGCGGTTGGCGCTGGTCACCGGGACCAGCTGCAGCTTGAGCTTCATCGATTTCGCCAGATAGCGCGCCATATCGATGTCATACCCCTGCGGCTGCAGGTCGGTACCCACCGAGCCGAACGGTGGAAAGTCCTGGGGTACGGCAATGCGGATGACGCCGCGTTTTTCAATATCCTGGAGCTGGTCAGCCTGCGCGGCAGAAACAGACGATAGGAGACAAGCGGCCCCGGCCAGCGCGATCAACAGTTTCTTCATGATGTTTACCCGTTACGTTAGCATGAAACAAAAGATTCTTTGAATCTGTTTTTGCAACTAATGTGCCAGATACGGACGAGGCGAGGGTTGGCGAGGAATTAAAACAAAAAGTGAGAAAGGACAAGCGTTAACGGAAAAGTGTTCAGAGAGCGGCGGCGCCATCACGTGGTTTTTATTGCACCATAATAATGCACAGCACCACGCTGGCGCCCCATCAGCGTTGTTCCAGCTCGTCCAGCTGCTGGTAAAGCGTGGCGATATCGTGGATGCGCGGACGACCGCTGTCGAGCGTTTCATGGAGAAAGGCATTAGCCAGCAGATTAATCAGGCTGTTGACCGAGGCATAGCTATCGTAGGCGGAGACGCTGTCCAGCGGCGCGCAGAGCTGCCAGCGGGAGAGCGGAAACAGGCTGTGGGCCTGCGGCTCGCACATTAACAGGACCGGCACCCCGTCGCGCTGCAGCTGCTGCAGCAGCGGGCGTACTATTCGCGGCCGGCGGCGAAACGCCATCATTACCACCAGATCATCGGCGGTCAGATCGACCAGCTCTTCGCTGAGACTCTGACCCGGCTGGGGCAGCACCAGCACCTGGCCGCGGGCCTGCAGCAGCTGCTGGCGTAGATGCAGCGCCGCCGGATAGGCGTTGCGCATGCCAATCACCACAATGCGGCGGGCGGCCACCATCGCCGTCAGCGCCTCAGCGAACTGGCGGGCGTCGAGGGCGTTGACCCACTGGGTGAGGTTTGCCATCTCCTGCTTATAATGGCGCGCCAGCAGCGTGTTACCCTGCACCGCGTCGCGCTGGTCGGTGAGCGGCATCCCGCTCTGACGCAGAGTGCGCAGTTCATCGCGCATATCCTTATATTTGTCGTAACCGAGGCGCTTGAACAGCCGGCTGACGGTGGCTTTCGACACGCCGCTCAGCTGCGCCAGCTCGGCGCTGTTGTAGCTTATCAGGTCGTCAAAGTGGTCAAAGATGAAATCCGCCACCCGCTGCTCCTGCGGCGACAGCGAGGCGTATTGCCCTTTCAGTCGTTCATCGAGTTGTTGCATAGCGCCCCTGTAACTTTCGTTTCATCATCCATTCCTCATCATACTGTATCTGCTATGCCTTACACATAGCGTGCCAGTGGGAAAATTCTGGTCATCGTTTTTATCAATGAAACGAAACGTTCAGAGATGGAACAGCTTTTGCAGTGTTCTGCGGGTGATTCGTTCAGAAAGGATAATTTATGCACAGTAGCAACGTTTCGACCCACGGCATGGCGGTGGCCCCCCACCACCTCGCCAGTCAGAGCGCGCTGGCGATCCTGCGCGAGGGCGGCAGCGCCATTGAAGCGATGGTGGCTGCCGCGGCGGCCATCGCCGTCGTCTATCCCCATATGAATGGCCTCGGCGGCGATGGCTTCTGGCTGATCGTGCCGCCTGAGGGAGACCCAATCGCCATTGACGCCAGCGGGGCCGCCGGATCGCTGGCGACCCTCGAGGCCTACGCCGGACAGCGGCATATTCCCCACCGGGGAGCTCAGGCCGCGCTGACCGTCGCCGGCACCGTCAGCGGCTGGGACGAGGCGCTGCGTATTTCACGGGACTTAACCGGCCGCGCGCTGCCGGTGGCCCGCCTGCTGGCCGATGCGATCGGCTATGCCGAAGACGGCATTCCGGTCACTGCCTCGCAGGCCCACGCCACCGCCAGCAAACTGGAAGAGCTGCGCCATCAGCCGGGCTTCAGCGAAACCTGGCTGGTCGCGGGCGAGGCCCCGCGGCCCGGCAGCCGCTTCCGCCAGCCCGCCCTCGCCGGTACCCTGCGCATGCTGGCCAGCGACGGTCTCGACAGCTTTTATCGCGGGCCGCTGGCCGAGCGTCTGGCGCAGGGTATGGCCGCGCTGGGGATGCCTGTCACCCTCCGCGACCTGCAGGCCCACCGCGCCCGGCGTCCGGCGCCGCTGACGCTCCAGCACCAGCAGGGCACGCTGTGGAATCTTGCGCCGCCGACGCAGGGACTGGTGTCGCTGGCGATCCTTGGCATCACCGACCGCCTGAACATGGCCGATGCCGACGACGCGCAAACGGTGCACCGTATTGTCGAAGCCACCAAGCGGGCATTTGCCCTGCGCGATGCGCATATCACCGATCCACGCCATCTGGATGTGGATGTACAGCAGTTGCTCACCCCGGAAGCCCTGCAGCCGCTGGCCGACAGCATCGACGACGCCAGCGCTTCCCCCTGGGGCCGCGGCAAAGGCCCGGGCGATACCGTCTGGATGGGCGTCGTGGATAACAGCGGACTGGCAGTGTCATTTATTCAGAGTATTTATCACGAGTTCGGCAGCGGCGTGGTGCTCCCGGACACCGGGATCGTCTGGCAAAACCGCGGGGCGGCCTTCAGCCTCGATCCGCAGCATCTCCTGGCGCTGGCCCCTGGCAAACAGCCATTCCACACCCTCAACCCTGCCGCCGCGCGCCTGAACGATGGCCGGGTGATGGTCTATGGCTCGATGGGCGGCGACGGTCAGCCGCAAACGCAGGCGGCGCTGTTTACCCGCTATATCCTGCAGGGGGTGCCGTTGCAGGAGAGCATCTCCCGTCCGCGCTGGCTGCTGGGCCGCACCTGGGGCCAGTCCTCCGACTCACTGAAGCTGGAGGGACGCTTTGCCCCCGCCTGTATCGCTCGCCTGCGCGAGCTGGGGCATGACGTAGAAGTGCTGGCCGATTTCAGCGAAGCGATGGGCCACGCCGGGGCCATTGTCCGCCATCCCAACGGTCTGCTTGAAGGGGCGACCGATCCACGCAGCAACGGCGCCGCCGCCGGGTACTAAGGAGCAGACCATGACCACACAGCCAGACTGGAGCGAGTATCTGACGCAGATGACTCACCTGTTGGATATGGAGCTGGATGCGCCGCGCCGTAAGGAGCTGGAGCGCCAGTTTGCCCGCATCGCCGCCATGGCGCAGCCGCTGATGGACTATCCCCTCGGGCCGCGCGAGGAGATTGCGGGGGTGTATAAAGCATGACTCTTCAACACTTCACCATTGCCGATCTCCAGCGTGCGCTGCACGATGGCGAACTGAGCGCCCGGGAGATCGCCCGCCAGACGCTGGACGATATCGCCCGCGTGAATCCGCAGATCAACGCCTGGACCGAGGTCACCGCCCAGCGCATGCTGGCGGAGGCCGACAGCATCGACGCCCTGCGCCGGGAAAAGCGCCCCCTGCCGCCGCTGGCAGGCATTCCTTACGCAGTGAAAAATCTGTTTGATGTCGCCGGGCACACCACCCTCGCCGGCGCCGAACTGCTGAGCGATCGGCCGCCGGCAGCCAGCGACAGCTGGGCGGTGCGCCAGCTGCACAGCGCCGGCGCCCTGCTCAGCGGGATGCTCAATATGGACGCCTACGCCTACGGCTTCACCACCGAAAACAGCTACTATGGCGCGACGCGCAACCCGCACGATCTGTCGCGGATCGCCGGCGGTTCTTCCGGCGGTTCGGCCGCGGCGGTGGCGGCCGGGCTGGTTCATTTCAGCCTCGGCAGCGACACCAACGGCTCGATCCGCGTCCCCGCGTCGCTGTGCGGGATCTTTGGCCTGAAACCCACTTTCGGGCGCCTGTCGCGCTCCGGCAGCCATCCGTTTGTCGCCAGTCTGGATCATATTGGTCCTTTTTGCCCGCCGGGTGGCCGACCTCGCCGCGGTGTATGACGCCCTGCAGGGGCGCGACCCGGCCGATGACTTTCAGGCTGATAAAGCCAGCGAGCGCACCGGCAATCTGCTGGAACGCGGACTGGAGGGGCTGCGCTGCGCGCGGCTGGGCGGCTATTTCACCACCTGGTGCGATGACGACGCCCGGGCGGCCGTGGATCGGGTCGCCCACGCGCTGGGCGCCGACAGCGAGCTGCAGTTCGCGGATGCCGCGCTGGCCCGCTCGGCGGCCTTTATCATCAGCGCCAGCGAAGGCGGCAATCAGTACCTGACGGATCTTCGCCACTCGCCCGAGCGCTTTGAACCCCACTCCCGCGAGCGGCTGCTGGCCGGCGCGATGATCCCCTCCGCGTGGTATCTGCAGGCTCAGCGTTTTCGCCGTCATGCTCGCCAGGCAATGAAATCCCTGTTCAGCCAGGCCGACGTGCTGATCGCCCCGGCCACCCCATGCAGCGCCACGCCAATAGGCGCGGAGGAGATGGTGATTAACGGCCAGCCGCTGCCGGTGCGCGCCAGCATGGGAATGCTGACGCAGCCGATCTCCTTCCTCGGGCTGCCGGTGGTGACCGTGCCCCTGCGTACCGCCAGCGGTAAGCCGATTGGCCTGCAGCTGATTGCCGCGCCGTTTAACGAACAAGCCTGTCTTCGCGCCGCGCGGGCGCTGGAAGCGATGGGCATTACCGATGCCCGAGTGGCGGAGAGTGCAGCATGATCAATCTGGATAATGTAGACCGCCCGGCGATCCTCGCCGAGGTGACGGCGGCGTTTTATCAGTATGAAGAGGCGCTGGTCAGCAATAACATCGAGGCGCTGGATGCGCTGTTCTGGCACGACCCGCGCACCGTACGGCTGGGAGCCGGCGAAAATCTGTATGGCATCGAGGCGATCCGCGCCTTTCGCGCCGCCCGCCCCGCCGCCGGTCTGGCCCGCGATCTGCGCCATACCACCATTACCACCTTTGGCGCGGATATGGCGGTGTGCAGCACCGAGTTCACCCGCGAAGGCAGCGCGCGCCTGGGCCGCCAGCAGCAGACCTGGGTACGCTTCCCCTACGGCTGGCGGATTGTCGCCGCCCAGGTCAGTCTGATGGACTGAGTAGAGTATACGGGAGCGGACCGGAGACTAAGGTATCCACCGGCCCGCTTCCGGTCCGGTAACATGCTATTTGGAGTCGAATATCATGGTGTTCATCAGAGCTGCGGAAGCAAAAGATATCCCCTCGCTGCAAACGCTATTTCTGCAGCTGGGCTATCAGACGGAGACGGCGATCTTAGCGCAACGCATCACTGCCCCGCAGAGCATGATGAGTGCGCTGGTGGCGGAAACAGAAAACGCCGTGTGTGGCGTAATCGTTATCAATTTTATTTTACCGGTACATGAGAACCGTTTATGGGCATTAATTTCCGCGCTGGTCATCGAGGAATCGTCACGTGGATCAGGGATAGGCCAGCAGCTTCTCCAGGCCGCAGAGCGCCTCGCCCGCGATAAACAATGCGCTCAGATCGAACTTTCAAGTAGTGAAAAAAGAATCAGAGCGCATCAATTTTATGAAAATAACGGCTACAAGGAGGTTCGCAAACGCTTCGTTAAACATTTGTCTTAACCGCCTGCGCGCGAGGGCTTTCCCCGGATGACCGTAACTATATTTTGCCCAGCAGGATATTTAACATGCGGCGCAGGGGCTCCGCAGCCCCCCACAATAGCTGATCGCCAACCGTTAACACCGAGTAGACTGGGTCATTATTTAGCGACATTTTCTTGTAGCGGCCAATACCTACCTGCAGCGAACCACTAATAGCAGCCGGGGTCAATTTACTGACACTCTCTTGCTTATTATTGCGGACATAGTTTACCCACGGATGGGAATGGGTGACTAACTCAGCAAATTCCGCTTCGCTGACCTCACGTTTAAGTTTCAGCGTAATCGCCGCGCTGTGACAGCGGATCACCCCGACCCGAATGCATAAACCATTGACCGGGATGGTACCCGGCGCAAGGCCAAGAATTTTATTAGTTTCCGCCTCGCCCTTCCATTCTTCGCGGCTGTTTCCATCGCCCAGATCGCTGTCGATCCACGGAATGATGCTGCCCATGAGGGGGACGCCAAAAGTCTCCACCGGCATGCCCGCGCTGTTAATCAACTCACTCACTTTATTTACCAATGGCAGCACGGAACCTGATGATGTCAGTTCATCAGCGGATAAATGCTGACTGATATAAGCGCTTTGTGCGATTAATTCCCGCACCTGTTTGGCGCCCGCCCCGGAGGCAGACTGATAGGTCATCACGCTCATCCATTCGATAAGATCCGCTTTTATCAGCCCGGCCAACCCCATCAGGCTCAGCGTAATGGAGCAGTTGCCGCCGACAAACAGTTTAATTCCCGCTTTTACCGCACGATCGATATTTTCGCGGTTGACGGGGTCGAGAATAATGCAGGCTCTTTCATCCATCCGCAGCGCCGAAGCCGCATCAATCCAGTAACCTTGCCAGCCATGGTTAATTAACGCCGGATAGATGGCTTTGGTATAATCCCCGCCCTGACAGGTGATGATGATATCCATTTCGGCGAGTGCGCTAAGGGAATTCGCATCTTTCAGCCTGTCGCTTCTACCATTAATAACCGGGCCCGGGGCACCCGCACTGGAGGTACTAAAAAAATGCGCTGTAATATCGTCGAAATCATTTTCTTCGATCATGCGTTGCAACAATACTGAGCCCACCATCCCTCGCCAACCAACAATACCCACCTGCTTCATTTATTTAACCTTTATAAGTTATGAGAATGTTAATTTGAGTGTCGCCATACCTTATATCGTATCCCCCAATAAAGGTCATTACCCAGCACATCGATTTTTATCATTATTAAAATGTTTCATCTGCCATCAGCGATATTTATCTCTTATTACGGTCAAGAAGATATAAGGCGGCGGCGACTGTCCAATATTCGGCATTCAAAGGTGAAACGGCGTAGCGAAACGGCAGCAGCTTCTTCTCTGGGTACCATGAAGAGTAACTTGCATTTTGATAGTTACTATGTCAATTTGCTGGCAAAAGCCACCTGGTTACTGGACAGCCCATGAAAAATGAACCGCTTTGCCGCGCTCCCTGCCCCATCGCCCGCAGCCTGGGCCGCATCGGCGACAGCTGGAGCATCATGATCCTGCGCGATGCCTTCGCGGGCTTTACCCGCTTTGACGAGTTCCAGAAAAGCAGCAACGTCGCGCCCAATATTCTGTCGCGCCGCCTGAAGGAACTGGTCGATGACGGACTGCTGGAGAAGGTGTGCTACAGCAGCACCCCGCCGCGCTACGAATACCACCTCACGCCGCGCGGCCGCGATTTCCGCATGGTGCTGCTGGCGCTGGCGGAATGGGGTAATCGCCACTTCGCCCCCGAAGGGCGTCAGATGCAGCTGGTGGAAATGGCAACCCAGCGCCACGTGGAGCCAGTCATGGTGGATAAAGCGACTGGGGAAGAGATTATCCCGGGTAAATACGCCATGGTGCCGGGCCCCGCCGCATCGCCGCTGATGAAATATCGTCATGAATATCTGCTGCGCAAACGCGAAGGCGATAGCGGACAAAAATTCCAGCCTGAACCTTACAGAGATGCCAGCAATGAATCCGACCAGTAAGAAAAATATTCTTGTCCTGGCGGCCCTGGGGGCTGCCGCCCTGGCGGCAGCGAGCTACGGCGCTTACTGGTGGCATACCGGGCGCTTTATGCAGACCACCGATGATGCCTATGTCGGCGGCGACATTAGCGCCATCTCCAGCAAAGTCTCCGGCTATATCCAGCAGCTGGCGGTGCAGGACAATATGGCGGTGAAAAAAGGTGACCTGTTGATCCGCATTGACGACCGCGATTATCGCGCCGCCCTCGCGAAAGCCGCCGGAGAAGTGGCGGCGCAGCAGGCCGCGCTGGCCGATATCCAGGCTACCCGCCAGCTTCAGCAGGCGACCATTGCCGGCTCTGCGGCCTCGTTACTGGCCGCCACGGCGGCAACCGAAAAACTGGCTAACGACAACCGACGCTATAACGCCCTGGCCGCGTCGAGCGCGATTTCCGCACAGATCCGCGATAACGCCTCCGCCGATTATCGCCGGGCGCACGCCGAGCAGGAGAAGGCCAAAGCGGATAAAACCGTGGCCGAACGTCAGCTGGCGGTGCTGGATGCTCGCCACCAGCAAATCCTGGCTGCCCTGGCGCAGGCCCAGGCTAACCTCGAGATGGCCAGGCTGAACCTCAGCTATACCGACATTCGCGCGCCGTTCGATGGGGTGATTGGCAACCGCCGCGCGTGGTCCGGCTCCTTCGTCAGCAGCGGTACGCAGCTGCTCTCCCTGGTACCCGCGCACGGCCTGTGGATTGACGCTAACTTCAAGGAAACCAGCTGGCGCATATGCGTGCCGGCCAGCCGGCGACCATCGTCGCCGATGTGCTGCCGAACCATACCTTTAAGGGGCATGTCGCCAGCCTGGCGCCGGCGACCGGCTCACGCTTCAGCATTCTGCCGGCGGAGAACGCGACCGGGAATTTCACTAAAATCGTGCAGCGGGTGCCGGTCCGCATTGCGCTGGAAGGTGACGGGGCAAAGCTTGACGTCCTGCGCCCGGGACTGTCGGTGATCGTCACCGTGAACGAAAAGAGCCCTCGATGAGCACCGTTCAGGCGCTGTCCGCCCCGCAGGGTCTGTCGATGCCGACGGCGAAGAAGATCTTCGCCTTCGCCAGCATGTGCGTGGGGATGTTTATTGCCCTTATCGACATCCAGATCGTCTCCGCCTCGCTGCGGGATATTGGCGGCGGCCTGTCGGCGGGCGACGATGAAACCGTCTGGGTACAAACCAGCTACCTGATCGCCGAGATCATTATTATCCCGCTTTCCGGCTGGCTGGCCCGGGTCATGTCGACCCGCTGGCTGTTTGCCGCTTCCGCGGCGGGCTTCACGCTGATGAGCCTGCTGTGCGGCTGGGCGTGGAACATCCAGAGTATGATCGCCTTCCGCGCCCTGCAGGGACTGGCGGGCGGGTCGATGATCCCCCTGGTGTTCACCACCGCTTTCGCCTTTTTTCAGGGCAAACAGCGGGTCATCGCCGCGGCGACGATCGGCGGCCTGGCCTCCCTCGCCCCTACGCTGGGTCCAACGGTGGGCGGCTGGATCACCGAAAACTACAACTGGCACTGGCTGTTCTTTATCAACGTTGTTCCGGGGATTTACATCGCGGTGGCAGTGCCGCTGCTGGTAAAAGTAGACAGCGCCGACCCTACTCTGCTGCGCGGCGCCGACTATCTCAGTATTCTGCTGCTGGCCTTGTCCCTCGGCTGCCTGGAATATACCCTCGAAGAAGGTCCGCGCTGGGGCTGGTTTGATGACGCGACCCTGACGACCACCGCCTGGGTCGCCCTGCTCTGCGGCGTGGCCTTTGTTATCCGCACCCTGCGCCATCCGCAGCCGGTGATGGATCTCCGCGCCCTGCAGGATCGAACCTTCAGCCTCGGCTGCTATTTCTCGTTTATGGCCGGCGTCGGCATCTTCGCCACCATCTATTTAACCCCGCTGTATCTGGGGAGCGTGCGCGGTTTCAGTGCGCTGGAGATCGGCCTGGCGGTATTTTCCACCGGTCTGTTCCAGGTCATGTCTATTCCGTTTTATTCGTGGCTCGCCAACCGCGTCGATCTGCGCTGGCTGCTGATGGCCGGGCTGATCGGCTTTGCGGTGTCAATGTACAGCTTTGTTCCGATCACTCACGACTGGGGGGCGGACCAGTTGCTGCTCCCGCAGGCCTTTCGCGGACTGGCGCAGCAGTTTGCCGTCGCGCCAACGGTGACCCTGACGCTGGGCAGCCTGCCGCCCGCGCGCCTGAAGCTGGCCTCCGGGCTGTTTAATCTGATGCGCAACCTCGGGGGCGCCATCGGCATCGCCCTGTGCGGCACGGTGCTTAACGACAGAACCAATCTGCACTATAGCCGCCTGGCGGACCATCTGAATAACGCCAACCTGGCAATGAGCGATTTTGTTCAGCGCAGCGCGGCAAACTTCACCGTCCAGGGGATCTCGCCGGATGCCGCGCAGACGGCGGCGCTGAAAAATCTTTCCGCGCTGGCGCTACGGGAGGCGCGAACCCAGGCATTTTCCGATGCTTTCTACCTCATCATGATGGGTTTTTTACTTGCCGCGCTGCTGGCTCCCTTGATGAAAAAGCCGCCGGCACACTGATACTACAGGAGAGTTAACTATGGGCGTTTCCGTTAAACGCATTGTCGTCACCGGGATGGGGATTGTCAGCCCGCTGGGCTGCGGCGTACAGCACGTCTGGCAGTCGCTGCTGGCAGGAAAGTCAGGGATCACCCGACTCAGCGAGCAGCTGGTCGCGGATATTCCCTGCAAAGTGGCTGGCCAGGTGCCGTCCATTGACAGCGATCCGCTGCACGGCTTCGACCCGCTGGCGACCATCCCGGCGAAAGAGCGCAAAAAGATGGATCGCTTTATTGAGTTTGCGCTGGTCGCCGCGCGCGAAGCGCTGGCCCAGGCCGGTTGGTCGCCAGCATCCGAGGCCGAACAGGAACGCACTGCCACGGTGATCGCCACCGGGATCGGCGGGTTCAGCGAGATCGCCAATGCGGTACATACCACCGAGGAGCGCGGGCCGCGTCGTCTCTCGCCGTTCACTATCCCCTCTTTTCTGGCCAACCTGGCCGCCGGGCATGTGTCTATCGCCCACGGCTTCCGGGGCCCCATCGGCGCGCCGGTCACCGCCTGCGCAGCGGGTGCCCAGGCCATCGGCGATGCAGCGCGGATGATCCGCAGCGGCGAGGCGGATATTGCCCTCTGCGGCGGCGCGGAAGCGGCAATTCATCGCGTTAGCCTGGCCGGGTTTGCCGCGGTAAGGGCGCTGTCCAGCGCCTACAGCGACCAGCCGGAAAGCGCTTCCCGCCCCTTTGACCGTGACCGCGATGGTTTTGTGATGGGAGAAGGCGCCGGGCTTATTGTGATCGAATCTCTGGAGCACGCGCTGGCGCGCGGGGCCACGCCGCTGGCCGAGCTGGTGGGCTACGGCACCAGCGCAGATGCTTATCACCTGACCGCAGGCCCGGAAGACGGGAACGGCGCACGTCGGGCCATGGAGATCGCTATTCGCCAGGCCGGGGTGACCGTCGACGAGATTGATCATATCAACGCCCACGCCACCTCGACGCAGGTCGGTGATAAAGGTGAGCTGGCGGCGATTAAAACGCTGTTTGGCGCGCATCCGGTCGCCATTACCTCGACGAAATCCGCCACCGGCCATCTGTTAGGCGCGGCCGGCGGGATCGAGGCCATCTTCACCATTCAGGCCCTGCGTGACCAGGTGGTGCCGCCGACGCTGAACCTGCATCACCCCGATGAAGACGCGGCAGGCATGAACCTGGTGGCGCTGCAGGCCCGCCCGCAGAAGATGCGTTATGCGCTGTCGAACGGTTTTGGCTTTGGCGGCGTTAACGCCAGCCTGCTGCTGAAACGCTGGCAATAATCGTCAGCTCCCCTGCGGTACTGGCCGACGGGGGATTTCCACCGTTGCGGCTTTTGCCCTGCTGCTGGAGTAAATCAAGTACAGCGCGATACCCAGTGAGACAATGGCGCCTATTCGGCTCATCGAGAATGGAATCGACGCATTGTCCAGCCAGCCGAAGTTATCGATCAAGGTCAGTTTTGAGCGAAGAACGGACCACACTATCTAAAGAATGATATCGCCTATTATGTTGGGACCGCTCATGTTAAAAAAGGGATAGCTTTTCTTTTCATTGACGATAACGAAGGAATTTTCATGGTTGAGGTTGAGGAAATAAAAAAGAAATATCCCGGCGCAGATGCCTGGCAAATGGGTGACAGTCCGGAGCTGGCTAACGAGCTTGCTGACCTGATCAAAAAAGGGATCAAAACGGCCTCTTGCGGATCTTTTGCCTCTTACCAGCAGGAAGAATCTGCCCCGAGAATCGGGAGTTATAACATTATTCTTGATGGTCAGAATGTTCCAGTTTGCGTGATCAGACTGATTTCGATGCAGCTGGTTCGTTTTTGTGATGTCACTGAAGCGTTCGCCCGCAAAGAAGGTGAAGGCGATTTAAGCCTTGAATACTGGAAGAAAGAGCATCAGAGATTTTTCAGCTCTGAAGGTCATTTTTCTGAAGATATGGAGTTGATCGCAGAAGAATTTGAAGTGGTTGAGGTGCTGTAAGGCAAGGTCAACGGGCTGACGTTTTATCACTGGCCACTCATAACACTGTTCGCTTCTGGCGCGGAGCGGACAAGCTATCGAGCTAAAGGTCCGCATTGAGCAAGGAGCTGACGTGCCAGCTATAATTGGTAATAAAACGAGAGTAGAACTATTCTGATTTGTTTAAAAAAACATTTTTACATCCAAGGGCAAAATATTTTTTATGCTATCTTACATGCTATCTCAATATGCCAGGCTACCTGTGCCTGAAGTTACTCTACGTTCATGGTTAAAACAATGGTTGTCAGAGCAGGAATCGAGGTGTACAGACAGAAGTTTCTCGGCGCGATTTCCCTGGAGAGAAACTGGATTATGTCAGGAATATTTTTTACAACGAAAACTCAAAATTGATGGAAAGCAATTTCTTACTGGCCCCCGTTATCAGGGCGGAAATATTAACAAACCTTTTATTGATATTGTAGGTATGGATTCTGACCTAAATCATACTGCATTAGAACTCATTAGTAAGGAATGGTCACAACTCAGAGCTCAGTATGTCCGCATTCTTGTGCCAGGCCAGTCCTTCCCGCAGGGTATTCCTGACCAGTATATATATGCCACTTCTTTTTCTGAACCCCCTGAATTCAATGATAAATCTCTTACTTTGCAAGTGGCGACATACGAAGATTTTGACTGGTGTTGTCAGGCCCTGGGTGATGCCTATAAGCATACATGGCAGACAGTTCGCGAACTATCTGCAAGCAATTTGGTAGCAGTTGATGACGAAGAGTTGTGTGACCATATTTCTGAGAGAGAAGTATATATTATCTATGAAAACGATGTTCGCGCCGGGTTGCTAATATGCCAGAAAGGAAACCTCGCTTTTCTGAGAGGATATCGTATTACTGACAAAGTAATACTTCCTGCTTTTCGTGGTCGATCATTGTCGGCCCGAGCGCAACTCCTGCTGTACCGATTATTAACTCATTCCGATTCTGAACTATCTATGTATATGGGCACAATTATTCCGCAGAATATCCCCTCGATGAAAACTGCAGAAAGAGCGGGACGAACTTGCATCCTAAGTTATCAATTTCTACCCATCTGCAGAACCCACGACTAACAGCAATGCTAATTTATCTTCAGCCTACTTCCGCTTTTGGCACACAGGGGATGTCCAGGGCCCGGGAGTACTCCCCTGGACGCATTAATGGGCAGGATGTGATTGTTGCGCAGGCTATCATATGGCCTGAGGTACAGCAGAATCAGGCTTCGTAGCAATGAGTCGGCTCACAGCGTCCGGAATCCACCACCCGGTGCCGTAAATCACCGCAAGGTCTGTCATAAGGTAATTTCATCACACATCGCGACACCTTTTTTCTTCATGCAAGCCTTCTCTTTCACGGTTTGTCAGAACTGTGGACCGCAGTAATCTCCACTCCGTGCTTTAATCAATGAGAGTGTGTCGGGTGCAAATTAAACTACCTTTCTCAACAGCAAAGGCGGGATATCCCTGCCCTCGCAGGGTTTCTGCGTCTGGTAATATGCCCATGACAGTCTCAAAGACCGCTTTGAGGGTTTCCCGGTTTAAGGCACATAATCGCGTGGCGTTGCCCCCAAAATGCAGCGAAAAGCAGCGGTAAAGGCCGCCGGGCATGAGAAACCAAGCTGGTAAGCGACCTGTTTGATTGGAACACCGTTCGCGAGAAGATCCAACGAAGCGCAAATTCTGGCTCTCTGCTTCCATGTTCTTAAACTAAAGCCTGTATCCTTCATAAACAATCGGGAAAAGGTCCGTTCCGACATGGCCGACATAAAAGCCAGCTCGCTCAGCGATGATTCCCAGCGCTGATTGACCAGTAGCGATCTGGCCGCGCTGAATAATCGCTCATCATTCGGCATGGGAAGCGCCATCGTTAAAGGTGGAGCCTCGCTGAGAATTTCCAGAAGCAACAACGCTATCTTCCGTTGACTCGGTCTGGCGTAGTCCTCACTGAACAGCCCAGCGATAAGCTCTTTGACTAACGGCGTAGCCGTGATCACATGTACCTGCTGACTCTTCGTAAAGCTCGTACATTCTGCGATAAGGCTACTGCTGAAATAGATCGCCCTGAGATCGGTTTGTGAAAGCAGATGATAACTATGGATATGCAGAGGCGGTAGCCATAATGCCCGCTGAGGAGGGATCACCCAACGGTCTCTCTCTGTTTGCACCAGCATAACCCCTCTGGTGGCGAAGAGTAGCTGCCCCTCAACATGATGATGGGGAGGATCTGCCTCGCCGCGTTGATAGCTTATCGCAGTACTGGACCAGCCTGTGGCTTCATCATGTCTTGGCGCTTTATCTATACTACCTGGCATTTCAGATTTAGCCCCTGCCATTATCATATCGAAACTGGAACCACCCGGAGTAGAGCCTTAGGCAATGGGTGCGTGACTTATCATTCTGATCATCAAAGATATTACAGGAGCTTAACCTCATGCGTGTACACTTTATCGTACATGAAAGTTTTGAAGCCCCGGGCGCATATGAAACCTGGGCAATAAACCAGGGTCATGATGTAACTTACTCACGCGTCTATGCAGGCGATCGGCTACCTGATGACGCCGTAGGCATCGATTTTCTTATCGTTATGGGCGGTCCGCAAGATCCTGACACCACGCTTGAAGAGTGCCCGCACTTTAATGCTAAAGCGGAACAGGCGCTGATTGCTTCCGCGGTTAAAACCGGTAAGGCGGTGATCGGTATCTGCCTGGGTTCACAGCTAATCGGTGAAGCGCTGGGCGCGCCGTTCTCTCATAGCCCGGAAAAAGAGATTGGTAAATTCCCGATCACATTGAGCGAAGACGGCAGGAAGGATGAGATGTTCTCTCACTTTGGGAAAACACTTGAAGTGGGTCACTGGCATAACGATATGCCAGGTTTGACGCCAGAGGCCAAAATTATTGCTTACAGCGAAGGCTGTCCGCGGCAGATCGTTGCCTATTCAGACCGCGTCTTTGGTTTCCAGTGCCACATGGAGCTCACATTGGACGTTGTAGAACGGCTGATCGCTCATTCTGAGAAAGACCTGAGCCGTGCAGCAGAATATCGTTTCGTTGACACGCCTGAAGCGCTCCGGGCGCACGATTACAGTGAAATGAATCAAGTACTTTTTGGCTTTTTGGATAAGCTGGAAGCACGTTACACAGCAGCGCAAGCATAATGTTATGCTCGGTAAGCTTGCCATCGGTTTTGATTTTAATGTCCGCTCCTGGCACAGAGCGGACAAGCTATCTGAGTTGAAGGTCTGATATGAGCGATCAGCGGACGTTGGCTACACTGTTAAACGTCGCAGACTCAGCTTCTGACTGCCAGTTTTTCGCGAGTTGGGCCTTCAAAGTAGATGCTCCTGATATGGCAATTACGGGGTTGAGTCAGCACAAAGCGAATTGTTTCCCAGACTGAACGCCCATTCATCAGCCGTTCCCCCATTTTGGCCTGGCTATCGGCAAAAGAGTCTAACCCTGTCAGCTCGAAATCCGGTGGATACAAACCGGTCACACGTATATTTTCTGCGGACAACTGGTGCGAGAGTTTAGTTATAAACCCGCTAAGCCCGTGTTTACTGGCAAAAAAAGCGGGGTGCGCGATTGAATCTGTAAAATTAGGAATCCCACATGAAGATATAATTGAAACGATATCTGCGCTTTCTGAACGTCTTAACCCAGGTAGTAACGCCTGAGTCAGTAGAATAGAACCTGTCAGTCCAGAACTGATGGTATTGACAATTTCTGTGTCTGGTTGGTCGTCTAATGTTCCTGAAAGCCACTGAGCAGCATTGAGGATTAAAATGTCTATGGGTTTGTCTGAAGTTAACAACTGTGAAGAAAACTGAGAAAGGGATTCAGGTAGGGTTAAATCACAGAGATGCCCTTTCGCCATTCCGCCTTCAGCCGTAATGATACTGCAAGTTTTTTGAATGTCATCAGCGCGCCTCGCGCAAAAATCCACCTCGACGCCTTCTCGCGCTAACCATACGCTCAGCGCCTGACCAAATCCCGTGCCACCACCGGTAATTACAGCTCTTTTACCTCTCAGCATCTTCATCCATCCTTTATTAATGAATAGGGGGGAATGTAGATATATATGAGGAAGCAGATTGACATCTTTCAGTTAGTGCCATTTTTTGACGATAGGGATAAGTTGTACTGCTACATTTCCATCGCGCTCCTGTGGGCATGCAACATCCGCTCCTGGCACTAGTCTGCCGTAAAGGGCAGCTTTAAGGGAGGAGCGGACGAGCTAACGCAGGTGAAGATCCGCTGTGAGCGAAAAGCGGATTTTTGTCGTTCTGTCATCAAAACTGGCGACTTATATTAGGATATCGCAATACCCCTCGCCCTCAGGCTACGTCTGCTTGAATTGATTGCCTCAAGAAGGCGGAGGCGGCTTTCCGCTGATTGCCGCTACGCGCACAGCAGGCGTACCGGTCATTTATGTCAGCGTCGGATTCCGCAAGGGGTATCCAGAGGTCAGCAAAAACAACACTATCTTCGCTTCGATTAAGGAGAATGGAGTTTTTATGGCTGATAACGAGAGCACGGCTATTCATCCTGATGTTGCTCCAGCAGAAAATGAAGTCGTCATCGTCAAACGCAGAGTCGGAGCTTTCTCGTTTACTGAACTTGAGATGATCCTTCGTGCTCAAGGCATCGAAAACCTGATTCTTACGGGTGTAACTACCAGTCGTGTGGTGCTTTCCACAGTCGGACAAGCTTTTGATCTGGATTACCGCCTTATCGTTGTGAATGATTATTGCGCAGATCCAGATCCTGACACCAATATGTTTTTACTTAAAAAAGTTCTACCTCAACATGCTTTTGTTACCAGTTCCTCTGAAATATCAAAACCTGGGCATAAAACTATGAATTTCTGACGTCAAAAAACGGGAGGATATAACCGGGGATCCTCAGTCATCTGAACGTCCGCTCCTGGTGGCGATAGTCAGCATCATGTCTGGCCCAGGAGAAATCTCCAGAAGCGTCAGTGCGAGAAGGAAAGTCATAAACGTTTCGATGGAAGGCATCCTGGTAGAGTCCGAAAACATATTTCCGCTACGTTACCTCCGTTCGATGCGGGCAAGAAGCGGACGTTGTACTTCAATCATCATCGATTTGAATGACAGCAAGGTAACGGCTAATCCAGGTGACGTAAATGTGTCGCGATCCCCCAGCTTAGAACGGTACAGCTTCCATTAATCAGCTCGAAAACGGCGTAACTCGCATTGGGTTGTGCATAGCGGTGAAAATCATCCACAGATCCACTTTTTAATGTCGCAAGCACGCCCTGAATGACCTGCCCGTGAGACACAATACATATTGTTCGATGATGATGTTTTTTTTCCAGACTGGATAAAAAATGTATCATTCGCTGCGAAGCATCTGAGAGAGACTCACCCCCTGGCGGACAATACTCTGCATCCAGGGTGAATAATGCTTCTGCGGCGTCCGGATTATTTTGCAGCAGCGCTACGGTTGTCATGCCTTCAAACTGACCAAAAGCCTGTTCTTTCAGAGCCGGTTCAGCTATCAGTGAACAATAAAAACGCTCAGCCAGGCGCTGTCCCATTTGCCAGGCCCGGCCAAGTGGAGACGCGTAAACACATTCTACCCGGTAATCACTCTCTGCAAGCGCTGCCAATAAAGCTGATGTTTGACGCTCCCCACGAAGCGTCAATGCGCTATCACTGTGTCCCTGAATAATATTTTTTACATTCCATTCTGTTTCCGCGTGTCGAACCAGTATCACTTGCATCATTGCAGGGTCACATAAGCCGTTATTTGAAATGTTATCATCTAAAAACCCTCCTTTGATATGCAGGCAAGTTCTCAGCTCTCGACGAAAAACAGGAACAAGTGTAGCTGATAATGGTTATGTTCAGCTTCAGAAGTGACGTAGTTATCGACGTTAACGTCTGCTCTGGCACAGAGCGAACGCTTCCCCTTGTCGACGCGAAAAGCAACTCTGCCCATGCCTCTATCTCAGTAATACCTGTATCAGTTGAACGACGATATACACTCCCGCTACCACCTGTATGATCCGAAACCCCCATCTCAGATAGCGCCATTGATGGCGTTCGCTGGCATCAGCCGCTTCAATGGCGGGATCATAACGTTTTCTTTTCCTGGTCCTGAATGTATCGAATCCCCACAGGATGAGAAGAAAGATGATGATGATTTTTTCAACGATAAGATGGTTCACAAAGAGAGACTCCGGTCTTCTCACGGTTACAGGCAGAATAGATAAACCGCCTGGATGTAGCCACCACTAAATGTAGGGGTACCTGAAGACGAAGCCAGGCCTTCCCGGATTATCTGTCTTATGACCGCGTAAACGCATAGCAACGCCATAAAAGCGACATTCATTTCCGACACATGCTGCCGGAGTCCCCTTCTCCGACGCCTCAGGCTGGGTGATAAAACGACGGCGGCTGCCCGGTCACGCGGCGGAACATGGTGGCGAAAGAGGACGCATTGTCGTATCCAAGGGATAATGCCACTTCGTTCACCGGTTTGCCTGCTATCAACCATGCCAGGGCGCTCACCACGCAGGCTCGCTGTCGCCAGGCGGAAAACGACAGGCCCAGCTGCTTCAGGAAATGGCGGCGAAAGGTACTAGGACTCATAAACAGCGCCCTGGCCCAGCGCGCCGCAGGATCATGGATAGAGGGGTTAAGCAAAAAAGCCTGACAAAGCGCCAGCAGCGCCGGATGCTGCGGCAACGGAATGTCAAATTCGCGGACCGGCATGGCGGCCAGTTCCAGCAACATCAACTGTATCAGCGTGCGATCGCGTGGGCTGTCGTACAACGGTGGTAAATCCACAGCCTCAAGCAGTAGCTGGCGCAACAGCGGCGAGACGCTGATCACTTCGCAACGACGGTGTTTAATGAAAGCGGCCACACAATCTGGCTCAATATACAAGCTACGCGTGGTCACCCCTGCAAATCTGACGGCATGCACGGTTTCAGGGGGGATCCAGACAGCGTGTTGCGGAGGAACCACCCATTCTCCGTCCTGCGTAGTGACATACATCAGTCCGGTCGCGCCATACAGTAGCTGTGCGCGACGATGCTGGTGCGGGGGCAGGATAAATCCCTGCGCATAGTCATTACCTAACGCCACCACATCACGATCGAGTCGATCGAACTCGTCAATTTTTACGTTGCGCACACCTGCCTCCCTCTGACCAATTTACAAAGGTAATTGAGCGCTACGCAAATGGGAAGCAGTACGCGACCGGTATAAGCTGCTCGCTCATTTTCAGGTCGGGGATACTCTCTTGAATGAGATCGTTATTATTGCGCTGGCAGGCTTTACTACCGGCATTACCACGGTGCTGTTCGGCTTCGGCGGCGGCTTTGTGGTGGTGCCCTTTGTCTATCAACTGATGCTCCGGCAGCCGGCGATCGCGGGCAACGCCATGCATGTCGCGGTGGCTACCTCAACGGCGGTGATGATATTTAACGCCGGCTGGGTCAGCTATCGAAACTGGCGGGCGGGCAGGCTTGCCGCGCAGACGCTGTTTCCGTTGTTATGGTTTATTGCCATTGGGGCGGTGGTCGGCTCCTGTCTGGCGGGGATATTGAGCGAGAATATTGTTCGCGCGCTGTTTATTCTCTATATGCTGGCAACCATCAGCGATTGTTTGTTGCGCAAGGGTTTTTTCACGGGCAGCGCTCGGCGTCGCCTGTCCCTGCCAGTGGTCACCGGCGGCGGTGTGATTATCGGTACGATCGCCGCATTGCTGGGCGTGGGCGGCAGCGTCATGACGGTGCCCCTGCTACGGCGACACGGGTATGCAATGCAGGAGTGCGTTAGCGCATCCAACCCGCTTTCTTTGCCCGTGGCGCTATGCGGGGCTGTGACCTATGCCGTCATTGGCTGGCACAGCATTCCGCTGAGCGGATTTCTGGGGTTTATCAGCCTGAAAATTTTAGGCCTGCTCGTCCTGACCGGCTGGGCCGGGATAGTGTTTAGCCGCCGGGCAATCCCTGCGGTACCTGATGTATGGTATGCGCGCATCTATGTGCTGCTGCTGTGCCTGGTACTCCTCGCCATGCTTATTCAATAATCAAATTACATTCTGGTAAACCGGTGTAACAGACGCGACCGGGCGGAGCCCTCTCCCTGGAGAGAGGGCCAGGATCAGGGGCAACAAGCTACCCGCGATACGGATGGGTTTCGCGCCAGTGGTCGGCAATCTGCTGCCGGGTGCAGACCCACACCTTGTCGTGCTGCTGGATATAGTCAAGGAAACGCTGCAGCGCGCGGAAACGGCCCGGACGCCCAAGCAGCCGGCAGTGCATTCCCACGGACATCATCTTCGGCGCGGTTTCACCCTCGGCGTACAGCACGTCAAAGCTGTCTTTCAGATAGGTATAAAACTGCTCCGCGGTGTTGAATCCCTGGGCGGTGGCGAAGCGCATGTCGTTGGCGTCGAGGGTATAAGGCACGATCAGGTGCGGCCGCTGGCTGCCGTCGCTGCAGGCCACTTCGCTCCAGAAAGGTAAATCATCGCCGTAATAATCGCTGTCGTAGTCAAAGCCGCCGTGCTCCACCACCAGCTGGCGGGTGTTAGGGCTGTCGCGGCCGGTATACCAGCCGGTGGGCGGTTTGCCGAACAGGTCGGTCAGTACCTGCACCGCTTTGCGCAGATGCTCGCGCTCCTCGGCGATATCCATGTGCTGATAGTGGATCCAGCGCCAGCCGTGGCTGACCACATCGTAATCCGCGGCCTTGATCGCCGCCACAATCTCCGGATGCCGCGCCAGCGCCATCGCCACGCCGAAGACCGTCAACGGCAGCCCGCGCTGGCTGAACTCGCGATGGATGCGCCAGAACCCTGCCCGGCTGCCGTACTCATAGAGTGAATCCATCGACATATGGCGCGCCGGGTAGCTGGCGGCGCCGATAATATCGGACAGGAACTGTTCCGAACCCGCATCGCCATGCAGGACGTGATTCTCCGCGCCTTCCTCATAGTTGAGGACAAACTGCACCGCGATCCGCGCCCCACCCGGCCAGCGCGCGTGCGGCGGTTCCCCTGCGTAACCTCGCAGATCGCGAGGATAGTGTTCCTGGTTCTCTCCCATCTCCTGCCCCTTTTAAAATGGATTTAACGACTGAAACTGTCCGCTTAACGTCTTTTTTCTCCGGGAACGCTAAGTCCCCATGCTTGCTGGTCGCCAGGCCCAGCGCGACCAGCGACTCCACCATCTTCACCGCCGCGCTGACGCCATCGATCACCGGCACCCGTAGCTCGCGGGTCAGCTCCTGCGCCAGGGTCGCCATCCCGCCGCAGCCAAGAACAATCGCCCCGCTGCCATCCTCTTTCAGCGCGCGAATGCAGCGCTCACGCACTTTCTCCTGTGCCAGGCCACTGCCGTCTTCCAGCGCCAGCACCGGCAAATCAATGGCGTGTAGCGCCGCGCAATGTTGATGAAATCCGTACTGGTGCAGCAAATGACGGGCGATGATCAGCGTGCGCGGCAGCGTGGTCACAATGGAGAAACGGGTGGCGACCATCGTCGCCATATGCATTGCCGCCTCCGCGATACCGATCACCGGCCCCTGGGCCAGCTCCCGCGCCGCCAGCAGCGCCGGGTCGCCGAAGCAGGCGATCACATGCCCATCCACTCCCTGCTCGCGTCCGGCCCTGATCTGCTCCAGCACGCCGACCGCCGCGATGGCTTCGTCAAAGTGGCCCTCAATTGACGGCACCCCGGCGCGGGGACAGACCGCAAGGATCTCGGTGCCCGGTGCAGCGACCGCACGCGCAGCGGCGCCTATCGTTTCAGTCATCGCCAGGCTGGTGTTGGGGTTAATCACTTGTATACGAACGGAAGACATCACGACTCCTTGTGGCCGGCGAACAGCCGGGAAAAATCGGGCAGGCTGACGCCATCGCGCTCGAAGCACAGGCTGGCGACAATATGATCAAAATGGTGCATCAGCGCCTCGCTGAGCGGCTGCAGGGCTTTATCCCGCAGCAAACCGACCAGCTGCTGGTGATCGTCGCAACGGCAGCCCTGTCGCCAGGGGGCGCCCCAGGCGGCAATCACTAAAGAGGAGCGCTGGCTGAGGCGGGTCACCATCTCGGTGAGCACCGGGTTGCCGGAGATAGCCTGCAGCTGAATATGAAAGTCAGCGGAGTGGCGGATCGCCGCCGGGCCGTCGTGCGCCGCATGGGCCTGCTGTTCACGCTGAATAATGTTCTCCAGCGCCGCCAGATGCGGCGGCTGACAGCGCGCGATCACATCGGGGAGATTGGCGACCTCAAGCAGCGCCCGGGTGCGAAAGATCGCCTGGGACTCTTCCACGCTCGGGCTGGTGACGTGTGCACCACGTTTGGGCGTCAACGTGACCAGTTGCACAGCGGCGAGTCGTTGCAGCACCTTTCTGATGCCGGTGCGGCTCACGGCGAACACCTCCGCCAGCGCCTCTTCCGGCAGTTTGCTGCCCGGCGGCAGCTGATGTTCGACGATAGCCGTCATCAGCGCCTGGTAAATGCTTTCGTCCTTGTCCTGCAGCGCTGGCGCGGCCTGGAGACGATGTTCATTATTCATTAACCCACTCCGGTTTCACTTATCGATAGCAGATCGTATACATAAAATTTAATTTTTGTATACAAGATTCATCATTCTGGCCTGGATCCTGCAATAGCCTCGGCAATCCATATCAAAGGGTTTTCATTCAGAGGAGCAGGTTTCATGCCACATTCATCCCACACGCAGCAGACGAAGACTCACAAGGCGGCCGCCGGCTACAGTCCGCGGCTATGTAATGACGATCTGGCGCCGACCCACGACCAGAACTGGAGCTGGTACAATATCTTTTCATTCTGGATGTCGGACGTGCACAGCATGGGCGGCTACGTAGTGGCGGCGAGCTTCTTTACGCTTGGGCTGGCCAGCTGGCAGGTTCTGCTCTGCCTGCTGGTGGGCATCTGTATTGTGCAGCTGTGCGCCAACCTGGTGGCGAAGCCGAGCCAGATGGCCGGGGTGCCATACGCCGTTATCTGCCGTCAGGCGTTTGGCGTCTTCGGCGCCAATATCCCGGCGGTGATCCGCGGGCTGATCGCGTTCGCCTGGTACGGTATTCAGACCTATCTGGCGGCGAATGCCCTGATGCTGGTCCTGCTCAAGTTCTGGCCCTTCCTTGCCTCGCTGACCAGCAGCAGCTTTCTCGGGCTATCAACGCTCGGCTGGCTGTGCTTCGCCACTATGTGGCTGCTGCAGGCGATGGTGTTCTGGCATGGCATGAACGCCATCAAACGCTTTATCGATATCGCTGGTCCGGCGGTTTATGTGGTGATGCTGGCGCTGGCCGGCTGGATTGTATACAAGACTGGTCTGGACGGTATCTCCTTTACCCTCGCCAGCAAATCCCTGAGCGCCGGCGAGCAGACCTGGCAGATGATCACCGCCACGGCGCTGGTGGTCTCCTACTTCTCCGGGCCGCTGCTTAACTTCGGTGACTTTTCCCGCTACGGCAAAAGCATGGGCGAGATCCGCCGCGGTAACCGCTGGGGACTGCCGTTTAACTTTCTGCTATTCTCGGTGGTTACCGTGGTGATTGTCTCCGGCACCCAGTCGCTGTTTGGCAAAATGATCACCGACCCGATCGAAACCGTCAGCCGCGTGGGTAACGATCTGGCGGTGGCCATCGGCCTGCTGACCATGATCACCGCCACCATCGGCATCAATATCGTGGCTAACTTCGTCTCGCCGGCCTTCGATTTTTCCAACTGCGCCCCGCAGAAAATCAGCTTCCGTACCGGCGGGATGATTGCCGCGGTGGGCTCGATACTCCTGACGCCGTGGAACCTGTTTAACTCCCCGGAGCTGATCCACTATACCCTCGACGTGCTGGGCGCCTTTATTGGCCCGCTGTTTGGCATCCTGATCGCCGACTTCTACCTGATCAAACGCGGCCGGGTGTCAGTGGACGATCTGTTTGACGATACGCCGCAGGGTAAATACTGGTACCGCAATGGCTTTAACCCGAAAGCGATTGCCGCCCTGCTGCCGTCGGTGGGCCTGGGGCTGATTATCAGCTTTATTCCGGCCCTGCATGAAGTGGCGAACTTCAGCTGGTTTATCGGCGTCTTCCTCGGCGCCACCACCTACCGCTGGCTGGCTCGCGACGAGCGCGAAGTGCAGGCGAAAGCCGCCTTCCGCTCCGGCGCGGTGGCGCAAAAAGAGTAACCTTCCCCTTCTGCCGCGGCGTCTGGCCGCGGCAGGCTGCAAACTGGCACCAATCTTGCTGTTTATCACTATTCCCAGAGCGTTAAGAGAAGGCAGGTTCGATGATGGATTACCAGACCGCTGTGCGCGGTGCATTTTTTGATATCGCCGGCGTGGCAGAGACCCCGGATGAGGTGGCCGCCCAGGCCCGCTATCTCGATGATGGCCTGTTGTTCCTGCAGGAGGGGAAAATTATCGCCCTGCTGCCATGGCAGGAGGGGGAAGCCTTTCTGCATCCCCTGAAGGGCTATGTCGATCTGAGGGGTAAGCTGCTGCTGCCGGGGTTCGTTGATGCCCACGTTCACTATCCGCAGACCGAGATGATCGGCGCCTTTGGCGAACAGCTGCTGGAGTGGCTCACCACCTACACCTTCCCGGTGGAGAGCCAGTTTGCCGATGCGGAGTATGCCCAGGAGATAGCGCAGTTTTTTGTAAATCAGCTGATAAGCCATGGCACCACCACCGCGCTGGTGTTTTGTACCCTGCATCCGGCATCGGTGGAGGCGTTATTCAGCGAAGCGCTGCGCCTCAATATGCGCCTGATCGCCGGGAAAGTGATGATGGATCGCCATGTGCCCGACTACCTGTGCGAAACCGCCGGGGAGAGCTACGAGCAGACCCGGGCGTTGATCCGCCGCTGGCATCAGCGCGGCAGGCTGGGCTATGCCATCACCCCGCGCTTTGCCCCCACCTCGACTCCGGCGTTGCTGGAGGCGGTGCAGCGCCTGCGGGCCGAGCTTCCCGACACCTGGCTGCAGACGCATCTCAGTGAAAACCGGGAGGAGATCGCCTGGGTTAAACAGCTGTGGCCTGAGCATGCGCGCTACCTGGATGTCTATCATCACTATCAGCTCACCGGCGAACGCAGCGTCTTCGCTCACGGGATCCATCTCGATGATGCCGAGTGGCAGTGCCTGCATGACACCGGGTCCGCAGTCGCCTTCTGCCCGACGTCGAATCTGTTTCTCGGCAGCGGGCTGTTCCGCCTGCCCGCCTGCTGGCAGCACCAGGTGCGGATGGGCATCGGCAGCGACGTCGGAGCCGGGACCACCTTCAGCATGCTGCGGACGCTGGGCGAGGCCTACAAGGTAGGACAACTGCAGAGCTATCGCCTGCGCGCCAGCGAGGCCTTCTATCACGCCACCCTCGGCGGGGCGCGCGCCCTGCGGCTGGAGGAGAAAATTGGCAATTTCCAGCCGGGCAAAGAGGCGGATTTTGTGGTGATTGACCCGGCGGTCACCCCGCTGCAGCGCCTGCGCATAGGCCGCTGCCATGACATTTATGAGCAGCTGTTCGTGCTGATGACCCTGGGTGATGAACGCAATATCAGCGAGACGTGGGTGAACGGCGAGCGGGTGTGGTGTCAGGATTGACCCCTCAGCCAGTCCCACTTCCTGAAAAGAACGAGAAAACGCACCATACCTTGTTTGCCACCTTAACGCAGGCTAACCACTACAGGCGGGGGCTTATTCAGGCGGCGCCATCTCTACTGCGCCGTCGCTCAGAGCTGTCAAAAGGCATGCGCGAGACCCGATTACGCCCGTCATTTTTTGCCGCATACAGCGCTTTATCGACGCGGGAAAACAGTTGTTCAACCGTTTCGCCGTCATGATGCTCAGCTACGCCGATGCTGACGGTCACCGACAGCGTCTGGTATTCGCTAACCGCCTGGCGGATCCCCTCCGCCAGTATCAGCGCGCGGCCGATCGGCGAATGGGGCAAAAAAAGCAGAAACTCTTCTCCACCCCAGCGATAAATTTTATCTTCGCGGTCGACCGACGTTTCCAGAATACGAGAGAGCACCAGCAGGACCTCATCGCCTTTTTGATGGCCGTGAATATCATTAATGCTCTTGAAATGATCGATATCGATTAACAGCAGACAATAACCCCGGGGGATAAAAGTTGGCGCCTCAACCAGACGGTGAAACTCCCGGCGATTAAGCAAGCCGGTTAACGGATCGTGGGCGGCGGAAAATTCCAGCTCTTTTTTCAGATGCACTTCTTCGGTGATATCGTGAATGATGCATAGCATCAGTCGAATATTATACAGCACCACCGGCCCGGCATAAGTTTGGACATGGCGTAGCGAGCCGTCAGCCAGAATATGCGTAAAATTAAGCGGTTTATGACCGCCAGGCAGATTGGCAATATTATTCATAATGGGGATGACGTCCCGGCCCAGGGTATTTATTTGCCAGGTATGTTTGGTGCGCATTTCCTCATCGGAATAATGATAAAAACGTAGCGCGGCAATATTGGCATCGACAATCCGGCCATCTTTATGAGGGTCGATCAACAGCATCGGCGCGGTATTGGTCATAAAAAAGCGAGCGAAAAAGCCATTGTTACGCCGCTGGTAGCGGCGGGAGCCGGTATGAATCGACTGATTTTGCGCCAGCAGCTTCACCGCTTCAAACAGCAGCAAGCAACCACAGTCTTCGGTATCAATCAGGGTGGTTTTGCAATACACCGACTGCAACCCATTGGCGGTGGGTAACGTCCAGACTTCGAATATCTCGCTCATGGTGTCGAGATAGCGAAGGTAGTGCTGCAGTTGCGTTTCCGGACAGGTGGAATAAATACCGTTACGCATCTCATTGAGCGACATCTCGCCGCTCAATGTCCGGGAAGCCTGATTGGCATAGACCACCCTTTCGTTAAAAGGATGAACTACCCATATCGGGGTGCTTAAGACCTCAAAAACAGCCAGCTCTTTTAATAACATACAGGCCCCAAACCGACCCACTGCCGGCGCGGAACGGCACTTAACGCTGTGCAGCCCCAACGCTGGTTTAAAGTGAAAGCAAAATAGACACCGAGAAACCGCAATTACGCGCGAGCGCGCCAAGTATAGTCGGTTATGCGCCCAGTAAAGCCCTCTGAGGGTGACTTTGCGCGCAGTTTAACCAACAGAAGCGATGCTGCCTTTAATAATAATTTTATTTCAACAGCATAGCAGCAATGCCAGAACGGGTAGTCGCTTTTGATCACAGAGTGTGCATCGCCAACAGGGTTACCCGGCAGGCGCAACGGCATAGGCCAGGGCGGGCAGAGAGTCGCTTTTCTGCCCAGGCTAACCGTGATAGTTTCTATCATTACGCTCATTCATAGCGACAATTACCTTGAAAAAAATCGCCACTAAAATCACCCTTGCCGACATTGCGCGTGAAGCGCGCGTCGGCGTAGCCACCGTCGACCGGGTGCTCAATAAGCGCGCGGCGGTGAAAGAGTCCACGGCGCGGCGCGTGCTGGAGGCCGCCCGCCGGCTGGGTTTTACCCTCGAGCAGCCCCACTATCGCCTGGCTGCCGGCAAAGCGCCGGTCACGATCAGAATGGGCTTTATCCTGCTGCAGGAGAGCCACTCCTTCTACCTGCCGTTGGCCCGGGCGCTGACGCGCGAGGCTGCCCCATGGCTACCGGCGGGCCAGGCGCCGGTGATACTGCATTTTGCCATCGATGCGGTGGAAGCGATGGCTCAGGCCATTCACCGACTCAGCGATGAAGTGGAGGTGCTCGGCCTGGTGGCGCTGGATCACCCGCTGATTCGCCACGCGGTGGCCCGGGCCGCCGCCCACGGCGTGCGCGTGTTCACCCTGCTTTCCGATCTATCGGTCCCCCAGCGCAGCGGGTATATCGGCCTCGATAATCATAAAGCCGGGCGCACAGCCGCCTGGTTTATCGAGCGCTTATGTCGGGGGAATGGCGAAATTGGCATTATCATTGGCGATAATCGTTTTACCTGCCAGGAAAGCTGTGAGATCAGCTTTCGCTCCTGCCTGCGAGAACAGGGCAAGGGGCAACAGATCCTTGAGCCGGTTCGCTGTCATGAACGGGCGGATATCGCCAGGACCGTGACGGAACAGATGCTGACTCAGTACCCGGCCCTGCAGGCGATCTACGCCCCCTGCGGCGGCGTCGAAGGGATCGTCGACGCGCTGCGCGACAGCGGCCGTCAGCAGGAGATCGCTCTGGTCTGCCACGGTCCGCTCAGCGACAGTGAACTGGCCCTGATCGATGGCACCATCGACATCATGCTTAACCACCGGCTGGATGAGTTTGCCGCCGTTACGCTGCGCGCCATGGCGGACGCCGCTTCACGCCCCCATAGCGAGGTGATTTCACTCCCTCAGCCTTTCGATATCATCACCAAAGAAAATATGTAAATTTTCGGCTCCGTCTCCAGCGGAGACGGTTATCGGGCGGACCGCGCCACCTCTCGGTTTGATAAAAAATTATCAAAAAAGCCATCAATTAAAATAATGATGATTATCATAAAATCAAAATTCCATCATTGTTGACAATGAAATCTTTATTCAATACTCAGCGGCATCCCTTGTATGAAAAAGGAAGCCGACATGACACATCCTATCGCTAACGCCCCCTGCAGCTGGGGCGTCGATGACCCGAAAAACCCTAACCTCCCTGCCTGGGCTACCGTGCTTAAGGAGGCGGCGCAGGCTGGCTATCGCAGCATTGAGCTCGGCCCCTGGGGTTATCTCCCCACCGATCCGGCCAGCCTGCGCGCGGCGCTGGAGCAGCATCAGCTGTCGCTGGTCGCCGGCACGATCTTTGACGATCTGGTGAGCGAGGCCCATTTCCCCACCCTGGTGGCGCTGACCCATCAAATCTGCCGCAATCTGTCGCAGGTAGCCGCTGCCGAACCGATCCCGGGCCGCCCTTTCCAGCCGCCCTATCTGGTGATTATCGACTTCGGCAACCCCGAACGGGCGCGCTTTGCCGGGCGCGGCGCGCTGGCTCCGCGCCTCAATGACAAAGACTGGCAGCGCATGATGGAGCACATTATCGCCCTTAGCACCCTCGCCTGGCAGGAGTACGGTGTGCGGGCGGTTATCCATCCGCACGCCGGGGGCAGCATTGAATTCGCGGATGAGATCGAGCGGCTGGCCAACGATATCCCGCACGACGTCGCCGGGTTGTGTCTGGACACCGGACATCTCTATTACGCCGGGATGGATCCGCTCGACTGGCTGGATCGCTATTACCACCGCCTGGACTATCTGCACTTCAAGGATGTCGACCCGCAGGTTTATCAGCGCGCTATCCATGAAGGTATCGACTTCTTCACTGCCTGCGCCGAAGGGGTGATGTGCCCGCTCGGCAGCGGCGCCATTGACTATCCGGCTATCAAAGACTTTCTTGCCCGCCGGGGGTATCAGGGCTGGATAACCATTGAACAAGAGCGCGACCCGCGCCATGCCGCAGGCAGCCTGCAGGCGGTCACGGAAAGTCTGCGCTATCTGCGCGACGTCGGATTCTGACAGGAGGCACGACATGATTAACGGTTTAAAACCTCTCGACCGCACCCTGCGCTGGGGCATGGTCGGCGGCGGCGGCAGCAGCCAGATCGGCTATATTCACCGCTCTGCAGCGCTGCGCGATAACACCTTCACGCTGCTGGCCGGCGCCTTTGATATTGATGGCGAGCGCGGACGCCAGTTCGGCCAACGGCTGGGGGTGGATCCCGACCGCTGTTACGCCGACTATCAAAGCCTGTTCCGCGGCGAGGCTGCCCGGCCTGACGGCATTCAGGCGGTGTCAGTTGCCACGCCAAATAACACCCACTATGCCATCTGCCGGGCCGCGCTGGAGGCCGGGCTGCACGTGGTGTGCGAAAAGCCGCTGTGCTTCAGCAGCGAGGAAGCTGACGAGCTGGTGGCGCTCAGCCAGCGGCGGCGCAAGATCATCGGGGTGACCTACGGCTATGCCGGGCACCAGCTGATCCTGCAGGCCCGGCAGATGATCGCCGACGGGCTGCTGGGCGATATCCGTATCGTTAATATGCAGTTTGCCCACGGTTTTCACGCCCAGCCGGTGGAACAGGAAAACGCCAGTACCCGCTGGCGGGTCGATCCCCGCTTCGTCGGCCCCAGCTATGTGCTGGGCGACCTGGCCACCCATCCGCTGTTTCTGGTCGAAACCATGGCCCCGCAGCTGAAGATCACCCGGCTGATGTGCGCCAGACAAAGCTTCGTCAAAAGCCGCGCGCCGCTGGAAGATAACGCCCATGTACTGATGGAGTATGACAACGGGGCCATCGGCTCACTGTGGAGCTCCGCCGTCAACTGCGGTTCGATGCACGGGCAAAAGGTGCGAATCATCGGTGAAAAAGCCAGTCTCGAATGGTGGGATGAACAGCCCAACCAGCTACGCTACGAAATCCAGGGCGAACCCGTGCGCATCCTCGAGCGCGGTATGGACTATCTCGATCCGCTGGCGCGTCAGGATGATCGCATCGGCGGCGGCCATCCCGAGGGCCTGTTTGAGGCATGGTCGAATCTCTATCGCCGCTTCGCCATCGCCATGGATGCCGCCGACCATCGCGACGAGGCGCTGCTGGCCGACTTCTGGTACCCGGACGCCCGCGCCGGGGCGTTCGGCGTCCGCTGGGTGGAAAACTGCGTGCGTTCTGCCGACAACGGCGCCTACTGGGTCGACTTCCGCTAACTCGCCGGCTCAGGGCGTTCGTCCTGAGCCTTTACGGCTATTTTTCTGTCCGCGCCAGCTGGGTTTTATCCGCCTCATGGGCGCGGTCCGCCAGCCCCTGGAACGCTCCGGCGCCATAGTATTGCGCGGGAACCGGCAATGCCTGCATATCGTGCCCTGGATAGATCTGCAGTTCGCCGAGGTCGCGTAAGCGGAATCCCCCGACCTGCTCCGGCATGGTCAGGCGATACGGCGGCATGGTTTCGAATGGGACCGGCGTCGGCAGCCGGTTTTCCTGTAGATCGTAGTTACGCTTCAGTACCAGAAACTTATCCGGCACCCGCCGGTGACTGTTCCACCAGTCGCCGTCGATCTGCTGAAACATCGCTTCCGTCTCACCGCGCGTCGCCACCAGCAGCCGGGTCAGCACTTGTTTCAGCGCCGCATCCATGGCCTGGTTATAATCCTCCAGCGAACCGCCGTGGCCGCTGAGGATGACATTAATCGCCAGCCTCGCGCCCAGTAAATTGGAGTAGAGATCCTCGGGCGAAAAAGCGGAAATCTCTTCGGAAAACCCGGGGACCGACTGGAAGCCATACCACTGGGCGATCTCATGCCACTGGGCGATTTCGAAGGCCAGATGCCCGGCGAGCCAGGCAGCCAGCTGATAGCGCTGCCTGACGCCCGCCGGCGGCGTAAAGGCATTCAGCTGCACGCGGCGCACGCCCAGTTCTTCACTGTAGAAGATCCGCCCCGCCTGGCCCAGCGTCGGCGCAATACGATTGAACAGATAAAAGGTGTTGTCCGCCGTATCGCGCACATGGGCGATATCAATAAACCCGCCGCGGCGGGTATAGATAAGCCCGTTCTTCTCCTCGCTGAGCCCCAGCAGATTTTTCACCGCACCGAACGCGCTGTCGTTGTAATGGTGCTTACCCAGCGTACCCAGAGTCAACACATTACCGATCTGGTACATCGGGATCGGAATGCCCGCCGCGCGCACGTGCAGGTCGTAACCAAAAGCGCAGCACGGTCGCAGCGACTCCGGCGGCGGCAGCTCACCGAGGGTGGGCGCCGTATGGATCGCCGTCACGGCGGGTAGCACCGGATCCTGCGCCAGCGCCGGCAGCGCCAGCGCCAGCGCGAATAATAGCCAGAAGGCTTTACACATCAACAGCCTCTCCACAGCAATAAAAGTGCGCGCATCTTACCGGCAGATAGCGCCTGCGGTTTTAGTTAAAAACGGTATTCAGCGCCGACAAAGAAACTATTGCGCGCGGAAAAGCGCTGGCTATCCCCCATTACCATCATCCTGCGGCAAGGTGGCGCGGTGATTGTATTCAAAAGGTGAATGTCGTATAACATAGCGCTACCGAGGGGTGTCCCGTGAGGGCTGAGATGGCGCAAGCCGAACCCTTTGAACCTGATCTGGGTCATGCCAGCGAAGGGACGGGTCGGCAATTTTGCCAGCATTACCGCCATTGCCTGTTCACACCCCTGCACGCCCGGATCTCCCCTGAATAAATGGAGGTCCTGTGATCGTTCCCGCTTTTAGCCAAGGTCTTTACGGCCGTTTACGCCAGCTGGCCGCCGCTGACTGGCAGCGCTATGTGGCGCATCCTTTCGTCCAGCAACTTGCCTCTGGGACGCTGGCGGAAAACGCCTTTCGTCGCTATCTGACCCAGGATTATCTGTTTCTGATTCACTTTGCCCGCAGCTACGCGCTGCTGGTGAGTAAACTGCGCACGCTGCCGGAGATGCGGGCCGCGGCCGCCTCGATGAATGCCATCCTCAACGAACTGCCGCTGCACGTCGGCTACTGTGCCCAGTGGGGGATTAGCGAACCGGAGATGGCCGCCCAACCTGAAGCCCCCGAAACTCTCAACTATACCCGCTATGTGCTGGATATTGGCCACTCGGGTGACGCGCTGGATCTGCTGGTCGCCCTGATGCCCTGCGTCGCGGGCTACGCCGAAATCGGTCTCGGCCTGCTGCAACATCCCGCCACCCGACTGGACGATAACCCCTACGCCTCATGGATCCGCAACTATGGCGATGAAGGCTATCTGCAGGGCGTCAGCGCCGCGCTGGCGCTGTTGGAAACGGTGTGGCAGCAGCGCGGGAGCGAGGCGCGAATCACTGAGCTGAGCGAGATTTTCACCACCGCCACCCGCCTTGAGGCGCAGTTCTGGCAGATGGGCCTCAACGCCGCGGCGGAGACCCGGGCGTGACGGCGCCGGGTATTGAGGTCCGTGGCCTGAGCCTGCATGTCGGCGACCGTCGGCTGTTCGACAACCTGTCGTTTACGGTCCCCGGCGGGCAGTGGGTGTCGCTGCTCGGCGCCAGCGGCGCCGGCAAAACCAGCCTGCTGCGGGTGATGGCCGGTCTGGCGCCCGCCACCCGCGGAGAAGTGGTCGCCAGCGATGGGCAACCGATTCAGGGCCGTCTGGCGTGGATGGGGCAGAAAGATCTGCTCTACCCCTGGCTGAGCGTTAGGGACAACGTCGCCCTCGGCGCGCGGCTGCGCGGTGAAAAAGTCGATCGTGCCCGGGTCGCCGCCCTGCTTGAACAGGTTGAGCTTTCATCCTGCGCCGACGCCCGGCCGGCGACTCTCTCCGGCGGTATGCGTCAGCGCGCCGCGCTGGCGCGCACGCTGTATGAGGATCGACCCATCGTGCTGATGGATGAGCCTTTCTCGGCGCTGGATACCCTCACCCGTACGCGCATTCAGACCCTGGCGGCCACCCTGCTGGCCGGTCGCACGGTGGTGCTTATCACCCACGATCCGCAGGAGGCCTGCCGGTTGAGCCACCGCCTGCTGGTCCTCTCGGCGGCCGACGGCGACATTGATGATAGCCATCACCTCGCCGGCACACCTCCGCGCGCGCCGGACGCGCCCGATCTCCTGATCGGCCAGGCCGCCCTGCTGCAGCAGCTGATGAGGGCCCAACCATGACTGGACGTCTCTGGCGCGGCGGCATGGTATTCGGCGGGCTGATGCTCCTCTGGGGTCTGGCCAGCCGCAGCGGCATTCCCCATTTTCTTTTACCGTCCCCGATGGCGGTCGCCGAGGCGCTATGGGTTAATCGCGCCTATCTCGGCTGGCATACGCTTATCACGCTCAGTGAGATCCTGAGCGGCCTGGCGCTGGGCGTGACGCTCGGCGTCACCCTGGCGCTGGGCATGATCCTCTCCCCCCGTCTGCAGCGCTGGCTGATGCCGCTGGTGCTCACCAGTCAGGCGATCCCGGTCTTTGCCCTCGCCCCGCTGCTGGTGCTGTGGCTGGGCTTTGGCATGAGCGCCAAAGTGGCGATGGCGGTGCTGGTGATTTTCTTTCCGGTGACTTCCGCCTTCTTTGATGGCTTGCGGCGGGTCAACCAGGAGTATCTCGATCTGGCGCGCAGCATGAATGCCTCCTTCGGCGCTCAACTGCGACATGTCCGCCTGATGGCCGCCCTGCCGGCGCTGGGCTCTGGCCTGCGCATGGCGGCGGCGGTGGCGCCCATTGGCGCGATCATCGGCGAATGGGTCGGCTCCGCCGAGGGGCTGGGCTACGTCATGCTCAACGCCAATGCGCGACTGCAAACCGATATCTGCTTCGCCGCGCTGTTTATTTTAGTACTACTGACCCTCCTGCTGTGGCTGGCGGTAGATACCCTGCTACACCGGCTGATCGACTGGTCGCCGGAATAAGAATGACGTAATAAAGGAAAACAGATGAAAAAGTCGCTATTCGCCGGGGCAACCTTGACGGCCCTGTTCAGCGGCCACGCGCTGGCCAATGAACCGCTGACGCTGGTGCTGGACTGGTACATTAATCCCGACCATGCGCCGATTATGGTGGCCGAGCAGATCGGCGCCTTTAAGGCCCAGGGGCTGGACGTCAGGATTGTCCCCCCTTCCGATCCCGCGCTGCCTCCGCGCATGGTGGCCGCCCGTCAGGCGGATCTGGCCATCACCTACCAGCCGCAGGTGCACTTCTTCGCTGACGAAGGGTTACCGCTGGTGCGTGTAGGGACTCTGATTAATTCGCCGCTGAATACGGTTATCGCCCTGGATAAGCAGATCAAAACCCCGGCAGATCTACAAGGCAAGAAGGTGGGCTACTCGGTCAGCGGAATTGAGCAGGCCACCCTGGCGACCATGGCGCAACATGCAGGGATCGATCCGGCCAGCATCAAACTGGTGAACGTCAATTTCCAGCTGACCAGCGCCCTGCTGGCCGGCCAGGTGGACGCGGTTATCGGCGGCTATCGTAATATAGAAGCGCAGGAGCTGAAGCTGCAGGGCAAAACGCCGGTGGTGATGAACGTCGAAGATTACGGCGTGCCGGCCTATGACGAGCTGGTGATTGTCGCCCATCGCGACGCAATTCATGAGGCGAAGATCCGTAAATTCCTCACCGCCCTGCAGGCGGGAGTGGGCTATCTGCGCGCCCATCCGCAGAAGAGCTGGGAGGCGTTCGCCGCCGCCCACCCGGAGCTTAGGACCGAACTCAACCACCAGGCGTGGTTGCAAACCGTGCCCCTGTTCGCCACCGATCCGGCAGCGCTGGATAAACCGCGCTACGAGACTTACGAACAGTTTTTATATAACAATAAGTTGGTGAAAAAAGTTACACCTTTAACAAATTATGCGGTGGAACTGCATTGAGTCTTGCTATCGCTGACGGAAGGCATTCCGTCAGCGCTTTAACGTAGCGGCAATAAAAATATAGAGACTTTCTCACTAATAATTACACTTTAAAGGGTTATAGTGACAGAGTGTTGTTCTATTATAATTCAGCGAGTTACGTTAATTTTGCCCCTGGTAAGAATAACGTCAAAATAGCGCAATCAATAAAACGTTGAATGCGGATTTAAAAAGCCATATATTGTGCGCGCTTTATGAATGCCAATTCAATTTCTTACACCAATTATTCAACCAGCGTTCAACCGCAATGCTGGTTGTGGGAGTGATATGATGACGGATAAAGTCCGTATTGATACTTTACGTGCCGATTTATTAGACGCAAACAACGAAACCTTTTTGGCCCGTCAGGCCGAATTCGAATCGAATGTCAGGAGTTACCCGCGTAAGCTGCCGCTGGCTATCACTAAAGCCGAAGGCGTGTGGCTGACGGATGCGGATAACAAACAGTACCTGGACTGCCTCGCGGGCGCCGGTACTCTCGCTCTGGGCCACAACCACCCTGATGTATTGCAGAGCATCCAAAGTGTCATTACCAGCGGCTTGCCGTTACATACTCTCGATCTTACCACCCCGTTAAAAGATCGCTTCTCCGAATACCTGCTCTCTTGCCTGCCGGGCGAAGGGAAAGAATATTGCCTGCAGTTCACCGGCCCGTCCGGCGCTGACGCCGTGGAAGCTGCGCTGAAGCTGGCGAAAAAATACACCGGTCGTACCGCGGTGATCAGCTTCTCCGGCGGCTATCACGGGATGACCCACGGCGCGCTGTCCGTCACCGGCAACCTGTCGCCGAAAGCGGCGGTTAACGGCATGATGCCGGAAGTCCAGTTCATGCCTTACCCGCACCTGTATCGTTGCCCGCTGGGCATCGGCGGCGAAGCCGGCGTGAAAGCCCTGACCTACTACTTCGAAAACCTGATCAACGACGTGGAGAGCGGCGTCCGTAAACCGGCGGCGGTGATCCTTGAAGCCGTTCAGGGCGAAGGCGGTGTGAACCCGGCGCCGGTCGAGTGGCAGCAGCGCATCCGCAAAGTGACCGAAGAGCACGGCATTCTGCTGATCGTCGATGAAGTGCAGGCCGGCTTTGCCCGTACCGGTAAATTCTTCGCCTTCGAGCACGCCGGTATTCAGCCGGACATCATCGTGATGTCGAAAGCGGTTGGCGGCGGGCTGCCGCTGGCGGTGCTGGGCATTAAAAAGCAGTTCGACGCCTGGGAACCGGGTCACCACACCGGCACCTTCCGCGGCAACCAGCTGGCGATGGCCACCGGCCTGACCACCCTGCGTCATCTGCGCGACAACAAGATCGCCGACAAAGTCGCCGCCCAGGGCGAGTGGCTGAAAGGTAAACTGGCCGAGCTGCAGAAACGCTACCCGGTGATTGGCCACGTTCGCGGTCTCGGTCTGATGATCGGTATCGAAATCGTCAAGCCGAACGAAGCGCAGGATCACATGGGCTGCTACCCGGCTGACGGCGAACTCTCTGCCCTGCTGCAGAAGAAATGCTTCGAAGCGGGCCTGATCCTCGAGCGTGGCGGTCGTCACGGCTGCGTGCTGCGCCTGCTGCCGTCCCTGCTGATCAGCGACGCGGAGCTGGACGTGTTCCTCGACAAATTTGAACAGGCCCTGCTGGCCGCCGGCGTAAAACCGGTCTGAGTGGAGTAAGTGACCGCCATGTCCACATTGAATCCGATTCTTGCTGGTTCAGCGCAGAGCGTTGAAGCCTATCAGCAGGTTATCGAGCAGACCAGCCAGGCCGTTGTGCAGTGGCTGAAGCAACCTGAGATGTATCAGGGGAAAAGCGTTGACGAGCTGCGTGAGCGTATCTCCCTTGAATTTAACGAACAGGGTTTGGGTAACCAGGCGGCGATTGATCGTGCGATCGAGTACTTCCTGAAAGATAGCCTGTCGGTGCATCACCCGCAGTGCGTGGCGCACCTGCACTGCCCGAGCCTGGTGATTAGCCAGGCGGCGGAAGTGCTGATTAACGCCACCAACCAGAGCATGGACTCCTGGGATCAGAGCCCGTCGGCAACCATTATCGAGATGAAGCTGATCGAATGGCTGCGCGCCCGGGTCGGTTTTCCGGCGGGCGACGCCGGCGTCTTCACCAGCGGCGGCACCCAGAGCAACCTGATGGGCCTGATGCTGGCGCGCGACGCCTTCTTCGCCCGTCAGGGGCACTCCATCCAGCAGGATGGGCTGCCGGGGGATATCCGCAAGTACAAAGTCTTGTGCTCGGAAAACGCCCACTTCTCGGTGCAGAAGAACATGGCGCTGATGGGCCTCGGCTACCGCTCGGTAACGCTGGTGAAAACCGACGAATTCGCGCGGATGGACGTGTCCGACCTGCAGGCGAAGATTGCGCAAGCGCAGGCTAACGGCGAGCAGATCATGGCGATCGTGGCCACCGCCGGCACCACCGACGCAGGCGCTATCGACCCGCTGCGCGACATCGCCGGTATCGCTGCGGAACATCAGATCTGGCTGCACGTTGACGCAGCCTGGGGCGGCGCCCTGCTGCTGTCTGAGCAGTATCGCGACTACCTTGACGGTCTGGAGCTGGTGGATTCCGTTACCCTGGACTTCCATAAGCAGTTCTTCCAGACCATCAGCTGCGGCGCATTCCTGCTGAAGGACGCGCGCCATTACGAGCTGATGCGTTATCAGGCGGCCTATCTGAACTCCGAGTTCGATGAAGAACACGGCGTACCGAACCTGGTGTCTAAGTCGCTGCAGACCACCCGTCGCTTCGATGCGCTGAAGCTGTGGATGGGTCTGGAAGCGCTGGGCCAGAAACAGTATGCGGCGATCATCGATCACGGCGTCACGATGGCGAAAAACGTGGCGGAGTACGTGAAGTCGCAGCCGACGCTGGAGCTGGTGATGCAGCCGCAGCTGGCGAGCGTGCTGTTCCGTTCCCGTCCGGCGCAGATGGCCGGGAGCGACGCGGCGGCTATCGCGCTGCTCAACCAGCGCGTCGGCGACGCCCTGCTGGCCTCCGGCCGCGCTAACGTCGGCGTAACCGAGCACAACGGCGTTACCTGCCTGAAGCTGACCCTGCTGAACCCGGTGGTGACGCTGGATGACGTGAAGGTTCTGCTGAACCTGGTGGAGCGCACCGCTCAGGAGCTGCTGGCGCAATAACCTGCCTTAGCGAGGCGGCGCCTGCCGCCCCGCTGTCAGCCTTGCCTGCAATAAGCCGATAATGTCCTTATCGGTCTTTTTTTATTTCTTTCCGCACCGCTAATGCTCTCTTCGCAGGGCCCGTTGACCCCTGCCCCTCGCGATGCCACAGTACTATCCCGAAAATAACAACGTTCAGGATAAACGTCCTGAAAATGGGGATGATGATGGAGAAACGCTTACCAGGGCTGGATCTCGACGCCCTGCGCAGCTTTGTGACCGGCATGGAGTGCGGCAGTTTCGCCCAGGCAGCGCTGCGCCTGTCGCGTTCCACCTCCGCGGTCAGCGCCCAGCTTAAAAAGCTGGAGAGTCAGTGCGGTGCGGCGCTGGTGACCAAACAGGGGCGCCATCTGGTGCTCACCGCGGAAGGCGAAAAGCTGATGAGCTACGCCAGACGCCTGCTGGCGCTCAATGATGAAACCCTGCGCGCGCTGCAGGGTGAGCGGCTCACCGGCGAGATCCACCTTGGTATGCAGGAAGATTTTGGCGAATCGCTGATGCCGGAGATCCTCGGGCAATTTAAACGGCATCATCCGCAGGTGCGGATAGTCGCCAGGGTGGATCGCAATGGTCCGCTGCGCCAGGCGCTGGCGGAAGAGGCGCTGGATCTGGCGCTGCTGTGGCAAACCGAAGATCAGGGTTCCGGGCTGGGCCTCTGCCCGCTGGCGTGGATTGCGCATCCTGACCTGGATATTCGCGCTCTGCTGGTCTCCGGCGAGCCGCTGCCGCTGGTGATGTTCGACAGCCCGTGCCTGATGCGCTCCCGCGCCATTGCCTGTCTCGATGCCGCGGGGATCCCCTGGCAGGTGGTGTTCGTCAGCCACAGCCTGAGCGGCATCTGGGCGGCGGTGCAGGCCGGGCTGGGCCTGACGATACGCACCCGCATCGGCATGCCAGGCAACCTGCGCCCCGCAGGAGGACTCCTGCCAGCTCCAGGAAGTCTGGCCGTCAGCCTGCGACAAACCCCGCGTGAGGAACACCATTCCGCCGCCGTGGCGCTGCTCGGCGAACTGATGACCGAGGCCCTGCAGGGATGGCTCAACAGGTGACACTGTCACGCCATCCCTGCGCGCTGATGTAGGCCGGGCAAGCGCAGCGCCGCCCGGCAATGGGTATAAGGGCTGGAGGGTTCCGTCCGCCAGACGCCTGCGCCGCGGGTCAGGCTTTGCTCTCCTGCAGCAGCTGCTGGATCACCTGCTCCTGGCGGGCATAATCCCCTTCGCCGAAGGCGGTATAACGCAGCTGTCCGCGAGCGTCGAAAATGTAATGCGCCGGCCAGTACTGATTGCCGAAGGCATTCCAGATGGCGTACTCATTATCCGCCACCACCGGGTAGGTTATCCGCCAGTCCTTCACCGCCTGGCGCAGCAGGGGCAACGAACGCTCCCAGGGATATTCCGGGGTATGAACGCCAATCACCACCAGGCCCGCCGCGCGGTATTTGTTCGCCCAGTCGCGCACGTAAGGCAGGGTATGCTGACAGTTGATACACTCCCGGGTCCAGAAATCCACCAGCACCACTTTGCCCTTCAGACGCTCCGGAGTTAACGCCGGGCTGTTGATCCATGCGCTGCCCCCCGCCAGAGAGGGCATCGCGCTGCTGGGCTGCGGCGCGGCGATCGGCTGGAGGCTGGTCTTTTGCTCCGGCTGCGGCAGACGGGCGGCCAGCCGCTGCTCCAGCGCCTGGCTCAGTCCACCAGCGCTTTGCAGATAGCGATCGCCGCCGCTAGCGATCAGCGCCACCGAGGCCAGCATTGCCCCCCCTGCCAACCGGCGCAGCCGTTCGCCGAACGCCTGTCCGCGACGCAATCTGGCGATCAACGCCGCCCCGCACCACCCCAGCAGGAATAACATCAGCGCCCCGCCGCTGCCGTAGGCCAGCAGCAAGCCGCCGGTAGTCGCCTGCCCCGGATGCACAAAGCCCAGGCTAAGTATCGCTCCCAATACCGGCCCGGCGCACGGCGCCCACAGCAGGCCCACCGCCAGCCCGGCCAGTAGAGAACCGATCCAGCCGCGCTGGCGTGAACTGGCATCGTTAAGCTGATTCCCCAACGCTACCAGGGGTGAGGTCAGCCGTTGCGCGACGCGTTGCGAAAGCAGACTCAGCCCGACCAGGGCGAAGAACGCCAGCGCCAGACCGCGGCCTGCGAGGGTCAGATTCACCACCCAGCCGCTGGCGACCGTCACCAGCCAGGAGACAGCGCCGAACATCAGCGCCATGCCTGCCAGCATGATCGCCAGCTGCCCCCGGCGGCCCCGGACGCTGGCGAACAGCAGCGGGATCACCGGCAGCGTACAGGGGCTCAGCAGAGTTAACATCCCGCCCAAAAATGCAATTAATATCGACATCGCCTTCTCCTCATTATGCCATCGCTGCCGAAAGTGGCAGCCACGACATTACAGCAAGGCCATGTAAGGCGAATGTGTCGGGAAAGGGGGAGAATTGTCGGCTTAGTTATCCGTTTTCCCCGAAGATACATCAGGATACAATCCCGCCGCGGCAAGGCGAACGCTGGCGTCCAGGCCGCCCTGCGGGCGGTTGGCCAGGCGCAGCGCGCCGTCCATCTGGCTGACCAGCTGCGCGGCGATCGCCAGCCCCAGGCCGGTGCCGCCGGTATCGCGATTGCGCGAGTCCTCCAGGCGATAAAACGGCTGCAGCACCGCCTGCAGCGCGGCCTCGGGGATCCCCGGCCCCTCATCCAGCACATGAAGGGTGATATCCCCCACGGCGTCACGGGTCAGGGTTACCGTGGCCGTCGTACCGAATTTCAAGGCGTTATCGATAAGATTGGTCATCACCCGGCGCAGAGCCTGCGGCGGGATCCACACCACCCCGGCGGTCTCTTCGGGACAAAACTGGACCGGCCGGCCGACATCGGCATAATCGCAGACGATGGTGTCGAGAAACGCATCGAGATTCAGCCGCTGTCGCGCCTCCTCCAGCGGCTGCGAGGTGCGGGCGAAGGCGATGCCCTCCCGCACCAGACGGGTCATATTGTCGAGATCCTGCAGTAGCTTATCGCGCAGTTCCGGCTGGTCGGCCATCTCCACCCGCAGCTTCATTCGGGTTATCGGGGTTTGCAGATCGTGGGAGATGGCGGCAAGGATCCGCGCTCGCTCCTGCAGATGATCGTGGATGCGCGCCTGCATCGCGTTAAACGCGCGAGCGGCGCGACGCACCTCCTCCGGCCCCTGCTCGGCCATAGTTCCCGCCGTGTCGCTGGCCGGCTCCAGGGCATTTACCGCGTGGGTAAAGCGGGAGATGGGCAGCAATACCTGGCGAACCGCGTACCAGGCGCAGGCCAGCAGGAGGACAAACTGAGCGATCAGCACCACCGGCAGCCAGCGGGCGATGGCCGGTAGTTTCGGCCACAGGTCGAGGGTCAACGGCGCGCCGTCGTGAAGGGTAATATGGGCCTGAATATGCTGCCGCGGGCCGGGGATCGCCACAATACTTACCGGATACTGCGCGCTCAGCGCCTCCTGCAGGGAGCGCGCTGCGTCCCGGGCGCGCCAGTTGTCCGGGTAATCGCCGCGCTCCCCGGCGTCCAGCAGATAGCGATAATTGCCGCGCGCCAGCTTCGGCAGCCATTGTGGGCGCTCAGCGGCCGGCAGGCGGTCAAGGATCGCCACGCTGGTGGCGACATCGGAAGCCAGATTGCCCAGCATCACGCTGCGAGCGCTGCTCATACGCTCATAAAACAGCAGCGACAGGGTTAAGGTATTCGCCAGCAGCAGCGCCAGAAACAGCAGCGCCATCAGCCTCGACTGCAGCGAGGCGGGCCAGAACCTCATTCATGCCTCTCGCGAATGGAGACCGGTACCGACAGCATATAGCCTTCGCTGCGCACCGTTTTAATGTAGGCCGGCTCGCGAGCATCCTCCCGTAGCCGCTGGCGCAGTCGGCTCACCAGCAGGTCAATTGACCGCTCAAACAGTTCCGCGTCGCGTCCCTGGGTCAGATTGAGCAGCTGATCGCGGTTCAGCACCCGCTGTGGATGGTCGAGAAACACCCGCAGCAGCCGATACTCCGCCCCGCTGAGGGCGACGATGGCGCCGCTGTCGTCCAGCAAATGGCGAGCGGCAGTGTCGAGCAGCCAGTCGCCAAAGGCGATCAGCCTGCCCGCCTCGGTGATCTGCAGGTTCGGCGGCAGCGCCCGGGTGCGGCGTAAAATAGCTTTGATGCGCGCCAGCAGTTCGCGAGCCACAAAGGGCTTAATCAGATAATCGTCAGCCCCCATTTCCAGGCCGAGGATCCGGTCGCTGTCATCGGTGCGGGCGGTGAGCATCAGCACCGGGATATCCTGCTGCGGGTTAGCGCGCAGCTGGCGACAGAGCGTTAAGCCATCCTCTCCCGGCATCATAATATCCAGCACAATCAGGTCAATTTGATGGTTTTTGAGTACCGACCACATGGCTTTGCCGTTCGCCGCGCCGCTGGCGCGATATCCCGATTTTTCCAGATAGTCGACAATCAGTTCCCGGATGTCGCGGTCGTCGTCGACGACCAGGATGTGGTCAATACGCTCCAAAGGCTGCTCCTGGGGCAAAATAAACTCTTCACAAGCATAAGCCGTGTTGCCGGAAGCGCAACGTCGCGCCGCCGGCAAGGCGCGGGTTACAAACGATCGGCGTCCACCACCGCCTGCACAAACGCCGTCGGATCCTCCTGCGGCGGGTTATGGCCCACAGCTCCCGGCAGATCCCGGTGCTCATATTTACCGGTAAATTTGGCACGGTAGCTGGCGGGAGCCGGATGCGGCGCGCCGTTATTCGCCCCTTCCAGGGTGATGGTGGGCACGGTTATCGGCGGTAGCGCCGCCAGCCGTTGTTCATAGCCGGCATACTTCGCTTCCCCTTTCTCCAGCCCCAGGCGCCAGCGGTAGTTGCTGATGGTGATCGCCACATGGTCCGGGTTATCCAGAGCCCGGGCGGTTTTGGCAAAGGTCGCGTCGCTGAATTGCCACTGCGGCGACGCCTGATGCCAGATAAATTTCGCAAAGTCGTGGGTGTTTTGCCGGTAACCGGCCTCCCCACGCGGGGTGGCAAAATAGAATTGATACCACCACGACAGCTCAGCCTGCGGCGGCAGCGGTTTTTCGCCAATCTGCTGACTGCTGATCAGATACCCGCTCACCGAGACCAGGGATTTCACCCGCTGCGGCCACAGCGCGGCGACGATATCCGCCGTGCGCGCGCCCCAGTCAAAACCGGCCAGATCCGCCTGCCTGATGTTAAGGGCGTCCATCAGATGGACAATATCGGCCGCCATCGCCGACGGCTGACCGTTACGCGGCGTGCTGGCGGAGAGGAAACGGGTCGTGCCGTAGCCGCGAAGATACGGCACGATCACCCGGTAACCCTTCTGCGCTAGAGCCGGCGCCACCTGGGCATAGCTCTGAATGTCGTAGGGCCAGCCGTGCAGCAGGATCACCGGCTGGCCGTCGCGTGGGCCGATATCCACGTAGCCAATATTCAGGTCGCCGGCGCGGATCTGCTGGATCTTGTCGAACGCCCCCGCGTCTTCAGCGGCGCAAACGGCGGCGGACCACAGGGTGGATAACCCCAGCGCCACGGCGCTGGTATAGCGGATCAGGGATAATCTGTTCATCGTTTTCTCACCTTTTATCGTCATCAAGAGAGTACGTGACCAGTAAAGCGGAAATTTGTATCCGCCATGTGCCCGACCGGGGCCATTTTTCTCTCTTAATGTCAGCGCAGCACCGCGAGATACAGTGTGATACAAAGTCGAGGTTGGCAATTGTTGCGGGCATGTGAATTTATGCTTGCCCCGGGAGATAAATCCGTTACCGTGGCAGGCATTTTTCACCACTTAAGAACGCAGGAACCCGCTATGGCGATTTTTGATGGTCACAATGACCTGCTGCTGAATCTCTGGCTTCACCATCGCGAGGATCCGGTGAGCGCCTTCTTTGCCGGGATAGAGAACGGCCATCTCGACTATCCGCGCATGCTGCAAGGCGGATTTGCCGGCGGGCTATTCGCGCTATTCGTGCCACCGCAGGAATATATTGCCCGTATGACGCCGCAATACGCCAGCCAACGATGGGATCCGATCGATATCCTCTGGCAGCAACTGGCCATCCTGAAGCAACTTATCGCGCACTCCGCTGGACGCTTGAGATTGTGTCTGAGCGCGGCGGATATCGAGCGCTGCCGCGAGGATAAGGTACTGGCGATGGTGGCGCATATTGAGGGTGCCGGAGGTTTTGATGGCGAGGGCCGCGACCTGCAGGCCTTTTATGCCGCCGGGGTCCGCAGCATTGGTCCGTTCTGGAATATTGCGAACCGCTTCGGCAGCGGCGTTAACGGTTCGTTTCCCGGTAGCCCGGACACTGGGCCTGGACTGACAGCGGCAGGTATCGATCTGATTAAGCAGGTCAATGCCTTGAAGATGCAGATTGACGTGTCTCATATGAATGAAAAAGCGTTCTGGGATACCGCCCATCACGCAACGTCACCGCTGGTGGCCACCCACTCCAATGCCCATGCCCTGTGCCCGCAGCCGCGCAATCTGACCGACCAGCAACTGCGGGCGATCCGCGACAGCGGCGGCGTGGTGGGCGTCAATTTCGGCAATGCTTTCCTGCGCGCCGACGGCCGGCGCGATAGCGACACGCCCTTAACCACCATTGTCCGGCATATCGACTATCTTATTAACATAATGGGTGAGGATCATGTGGCCCTTGGCTCGGATTTTGACGGCATCACCCTGCCGGACGAGCTGGGCGATGTGGCCGGCTTACCGCGGCTTATCAATACGTTGCGCGCTAGCGGCTATGATCAATTGGTGCTGGATAAGCTGCTGTGGCGTAACTGGCTACGGGTATTAAAAAATGTTTGGCAACAATAGGTTATATTGTAAACATAAAGTTAATTCCTTACAGATTCCGGGTTGATCTCTCTCCCGGTGAAGCGCAATATGCGGCAGCCGTCACAGATCCACCATTATCCGTGAGGCCTGTAGTCATTTTTAAGAGGAACAAAACATGTGGAAGAAACCTGCTTTTATCGATTTACGTCTCGGTCTGGAAGTGACGCTGTACATTTCTAACCGTTAATCGCCCCGCCCGCCGTTCGCGCGGGCACCTTCATTCATTACCCGGTCCGTCTTCATGTTCATTAAAGTCCTCGGTTCCGCCGCCGGCGGCGGTTTCCCGCAATGGAACTGCAACTGCGCCAACTGTCAGGGTCTGCGCGATGGCACCATTCAGGCTGCCCCCCGCACCCAGTCGTCAATTATCGTCAGCGACAACGGTAAAGAGTGGGTGCTGTGCAACGCCTCGCCGGATATCAGCCAGCAGATTGCCAATACCCCCGAGTTAAATAAAGCCGGCGTACTGCGCGGAACGCATATCGGCGGCATTATTCTCACCGACAGCCAGATCGACCACACAACCGGGTTGCTGAGCCTGCGGGAAGGCTGCCCACATCAGGTCTGGTGCACCCCGGAGGTTCATGAGGATCTCTCCACCGGCTTCCCGGTGTTTACCATGCTGCGGCACTGGAACGGCGGCCTGGTGCATCATCCCATCGCTCCGCAGCAGCCTTTTACCGTTGACGCCTGTCCTGATTTGCAGTTTACCGCGGTGCCTATCGCCAGCAACGCGCCGCCCTATTCGCCGTATCGCGACCGGCCGCTGCCGGGTCATAACGTGGCGCTGTTTATCGAAAACCGCCGCAACGGGCAGACGCTGTTCTATGCCCCGGGGCTGGGTGAGCCGGATGAAACCCTTCTGCCGTGGCTGCAAAAAGCGGACTGTCTGCTGATCGATGGCACCGTCTGGCAGGATGACGAGCTGCAGGCCGCCGGCGTCGGACGCAATACCGGCCGCGATATGGGCCACCTGGCGCTCGGCGACGAGCACGGGATGATGGCCCTGCTGGCCTCTCTGCCGGCAAAACGCAAAATTCTCATTCATATTAATAACACCAACCCGATCCTTAACGAGCAGTCTCCCCAGCGCCAGGCGCTAACGCAACAGGGGATCGAAGTGAGCTGGGACGGGATGGCAATCACCCTTCAGGATACCGCATGCTGATCACTGACACGCTGTCGCCGCAGGCCTTTGAAGAGGCTCTGCGGGCTAAAGGCGCCTTCTACCATATTCACCACCCTTACCACATCGCCATGCATAACGGCGACGCGACCCGCGAGCAAATTCAGGGTTGGGTGGCGAACCGGTTTTATTACCAGACCACTATTCCGCTGAAAGACGCGGCGATTATGGCCAACTGCCCGGATGCGCAAACCCGGCGCAAATGGGTGCAGCGGATCCTCGACCACGACGGCAGCCACGGCGAGGACGGCGGGATTGAAGCCTGGCTGCGGCTGGGGGAAGCGGTCGGTTTGAGCCGCGACGATCTGCTCAGCGAGCGTCACGTGCTGCCCGGCGTGCGCTTCGCAGTGGATGCCTATCTCAATTTCGCTCGTCGCGCCTGCTGGCAGGAGGCGGCCTGCAGCTCCCTGACCGAGCTGTTCGCCCCGCAGATCCATCAGTCGCGCCTCGACAGCTGGCCGCAGCACTATCCATGGATCAAAGAGGAAGGCTACTTTTACTTCCGCAGTCGTCTGAGCCAGGCCAATCGCGACGTTGAGCATGGCCTGGCGCTGGCGAAGGCCTACTGTGACAGCGCTGAAAAACAGAACCGGATGCTGGAGATCCTGCAGTTTAAGCTCGACATTCTGTGGTCGATGCTCGATGCCATGACCATGGCCTATGCCCTGCAGCGCCCGCCCTATCACACGGTCACCGACAAGGCGGCCTGGCACACGACCCGACTGGTGTAATCATGCAAAAAACGTCCATCGTTGCCTTTCGTCGCGGCTACCGACTGCAGTGGGAAGCCGCCCAGGAGAGCCATGTGATCCTCTATCCGGAGGGTATGGCCAAACTCAATGAGACCGCCGCGGCGATCCTCGAGCTGGTCGATGGCCGGCGCGACGTCGCGGCGATTATCGCCATGCTTAATGAACGTTTCCCGGAAGCCGGCGGCGTCGATGACGACGTCATCGAGTTCCTGCAGATCGCCTGTCAACAGAAGTGGATCACCTGCCGTGAGCCAGAGTAAACCCACCGTCAATCCGCCACTGTGGCTGCTGGCGGAGCTGACCTACCGCTGCCCGCTGCAGTGTCCCTACTGTTCCAATCCGCTGGACTTCGCCCGGCAGGATAAGGAGCTGACCACCGAACAATGGATCGAGGTCTTTCGCCAGGCGCGGGCGATGGGCAGCGTTCAGCTGGGCTTTTCCGGCGGCGAGCCGCTGACCCGTAAAGATCTGCCGGAGCTGATCCGCGCCGCGCGCGACCTCGGGTTCTATACCAACCTGATCACCTCCGGGATAGGGCTGACGGAGAGCAAACTGGACGCCTTCAGCGAGGCCGGGCTGGACCATATCCAGATTAGCTTCCAGGCCAGCGATGAAGTGCTCAACGCCGCGCTGGCCGGCAACAAAAAAGCCTTCCAGCAGAAGCTGACCATGGCCAAAGCCGTGAAAGCGCGCGACTACCCGATGGTGCTCAACTTCGTTCTCCACCGGCACAACATCGACCAGCTCGATAAAATTATCGAGCTGTGCATTGAGCTGGAAGCCGATGACGTTGAGCTGGCCACCTGCCAGTTCTACGGGTGGGCGTTTCTTAATCGCGAAGGGCTGCTGCCGACCCGGGAACAGATCGCCCGCGCCGAGCAGGTGGTCGCTGACTACCGGCAGAAAATGGCCGCCAGCGGCAACCTCACCAACCTGCTGTTCGTCACCCCGGACTATTACGAAGAGCGGCCGAAAGGCTGCATGGGCGGCTGGGGATCGATTTTCCTCAGCGTCACCCCGGAAGGCACCGCCCTGCCTTGCCACAGCGCGCGCCAGCTGCCGGTGGCGTTTCCGTCGGTGCTGGAGCAGAGTCTGGAATCGATCTGGTATGACTCATTCGGCTTCAATCGCTACCGCGGGTATGACTGGATGCCGGAGCCGTGCCGCTCCTGTGATGAAAAAGAGAAGGACTTCGGCGGCTGCCGCTGCCAGGCCTTTATGCTGACCGGCAGCGCCGATAACGCCGACCCGGTGTGCAGCAAATCCCCGCATCATCACAAAATCCTCGAGGCCCGGCGCGAAGCGGCCTGCAGCGACATAAAAGTCAGCCAGCTGCAGTTCCGCAACCGTACCCGCTCGCAGCTGATCTTCCAAACCCGGGACCTGTAATGACGCTGGCGACCCGCACCGTCACTTTGCCGGGCGGCCTGCAGGCCACCCTGGTCCATCAGCCGCAGGCGGATCGTGCGGCTGCCCTGGCGCGGGTCGCCGCCGGCAGCCACCACGAACCGTCGCGCTTCCCTGGGCTGGCGCACCTGCTGGAACATCTGCTGTTTTACGGCGGAGAGCGCTACCAGGATGATGACCGACTGATGGGCTGGGTGCAGCGCCAGGGCGGAAGCGTGAATGCCACCACCCTGGCTCGCCATAGCGCGTTCTTTTTCGAGGTTGCCGCCGATGCTCTGGCTGATGGTGTCGCGCGTCTACAGGAGATGCTGCAGGCCCCGCTGCTGCTCAGGGAAGATATTCAGCGCGAAGTGGCGGTGATTGACGCCGAGTACCGCCTGATCCAGCAGCATGAGCCATCGCGCCGGGAAGCCGCGGTGCGCCACGCCGCCAGCGCGCCCGCGGCGTTTCGCCGCTTTCAGGTTGGCAGCGCCGACGCGCTGGCGGGCGATCTCGCTGCGCTGCAGGCCGCCTTAGGCGATTTTCACCGCACCCATTACGTCGCCCGGCGAATGCAGCTCTGGCTGCAGGGGCCGCAGTCGCTGGAGGCTCTCGGCGAGCTGGCGGCCCGTTCGCCGCCGGGCTTGCCGCAGGCGAGGCTCCGCCGCCGGCGCCGCCGCTGCGCCTGGGCGAGTTCACTGCACTGCAGCTGGCGGTCTCCAGCCAGCCCGCGCTGTGGCGCTGCCCGCTGATCGCTTTAAGTGACAACGTCACGTTACTGCGCGAGTTTTTGCTGGATGAAGCCCCCGGCAGCCTGATGGCCGGCCTGCGCCAGCGCCGGCTGGCCGGGGATGTGGCGCTGAACTGGCTGTATCAGGATCGGCACCTCGGCTGGCTGGCGCTGGTCTTCGCCAGCGACCGGCCGGAAGAGGTCGACCGGCAGATAACCCACTGGCTGCAGGCGCTACAGCAAACGACGCCTGAGCAGCAGCTACACTACTATCAGCTATCCCGGCGCCGCTTTCAGGCGCTGTCGCCTCTCGATCAGCTGCGCCAGCGGGCATTCGGCTTTGCCCCCGGCGCGCCGCCCGCCGGGTTCGCCGATTTTTGCGCCGCCCTGCAGGCCGCCCCGTCGGTCAGACTGGCCTGTCAGACCGTTTCCCCAGGGGAGCCTGTTGCCACCCAGGGCTTTAGCCTGCCGCTTAGCCGCTGGCGCCGCCGCCCTGAGTCTGACCCGGCGCTGGCGTTCGCTTTTTATCCGCAGGCCGCTGGCGATCTCGTTGCCAAATGCCCGGAGGAAGCCGCGCCGCTGCTCCACCTCCCGTCACCGGGAGAGCCGCCGAGGCTCCTGCTGCGACCGCCCTTCTACTGCTCGCCCGATCAGGCCGAAGGACTGGCGCGTGGGGAACAGCTGCGCCCACAGCTTGCCGCCCTGCGCCATGCCGGGGGACACGGCGAGTGGCATCTGTTCGACGGCAGCTGGCAGTTGACCCTCCAGCTGCCGGAGCCAGGCCGACGGCCGGAGGCGATCCTGCAGGCCATCCTGCGGCAGCTCGCGCTCCCGGTCGCCTCGCTGACCCCACCGCCGGAAAGTATCGCTATCCGTTATCTCATGGCTCAACTCCCCGAACGGCTGGGTACATGCGGGCATCAGAAAGGTTGGCTGGCGGCCCTGGCCGGCGGCAGCGCAGAAGATGCGCAGTGGATAGCGCGTCAGCTGAGCCTGATTACCGCCCCGGTTAATCCGCCGATGCCCGCTCCGGCGCCCTGCCGCCGCGGCGTCGAACGTCTGGTTTATCCGGGAGGCGATACGGCGCTGCTGGTCTTTATTCCGCTGCCGGATGGCGCCTCGCTGGCGGCCCTGCGGCTGCTGGCGCAGCATTGTGAGCCGCTATTTTTCCAGCGCCTGCGGGTGGAGCAGCAGATTGGCTATGTGGTGAGCTGCCGCTATCAGCGGGTCGCCGATCGCGACGGGCTGCTGATGGCGCTCCAGTCCCCGGATCGCCGCGCCGGGGAATTGCTGCGCTGTGGTAAAGACTTTCTGCGCCAGCTGGCCCCCATGGATGAGGCGACCTTCAGACCGCTACAGCAGCGCCTGGCCGCTCAGATCCGCGCCAGCAGGCCGCCAGAGGCGCGGGCGCTGTCCGCCCTGCGTCAGGAGTATGGTTTACCAGAGCTAACGCCGCAGGCGGTCGACGCGCTGCGCGTTGCAGAGGTGGCCGATCTGGCACGCGAAATGACCCGCCGGCGTCGCCGCTGGCAGGTGCTATTCACGACAGGGGATTAATGGCCGGGGGCATCCGGGGTCAGAAAGGCGCTGACGAAGCGCGTAAGGATCGCCGCGCCCTGCGGGCTCTCCTGCACCTCTTCGTGTAACCGCTGCGCGTCAATACCTTCCGCCTGCAGCACCGCCTCCCGGTGGCGGATCAGCGAACGGGCTATCGGCGCGGTAAATTCCGGGTGAAATTGCGTAGAGACCGCGTGAGGCCCATAGCGCACAATCTGGTGGGGATCGTGGGCGGACGCGGCCAGCACCGTGGCCCCTTCCGGCAGACGAGTCACGGTTTGCAAATGGCTCAGATGCGCAGGAAATGTAGCCGGCAGGCCGCTCAGCAGCGGATCATCGACACCCCATGGCGACAGCGTAATGGTTTGGCTGCCGCTTTCCCGCCCGCCAGGATGATACGCCACCTCGCCCCCCAGGGCATGGGCCATCAGCTGATGACCATAACAAACGCCGAACAGCGGCATGTCGATAGCCACCGCCTGCCGGATCCAGTCGGCGGTCCGTTCGCTCCACGCCAGACGATCGGTTACCATCGCCCACGAGCCGGTTAGCACCGCTAAGGTTTGGTTATCCGGCGTCGGCAGCGGTTCATCTTCAAACACCCGCACCGTGGTGAGCTGCGTCTGCCACGGCGCCAGCAGCGTGCGAAACCAGCGCGGCAGATCGCCATGCGCCTGGCGAATGGCCGTCGGCGGCGTGCCGGTCTGGACCAGCAGTAATCGGTTACGTGTCACCTTTCCTCCTCGCTCCGGGTCATGTTCCCGTAAAACACTATGCCGCCGGGAAGACGATGGGACAAATAACCAATTACTATGGACGATGCGCCTGCGGAATAAGTCCTGTCGCTTACTGGGCATCGGCGCTATCACGCTGCGGCACATCGGCTGCCGCCGAAGATGCCTGCTGCGGGACAAAAATATGGTCCAGGATGGCGCGCGCCGTCGGTCCGGCCACCACCCCATCCCCGCCGCCGTTCTCCAGAATCAGCGCCATCGCCACCTTCGGATGCTGATAAGGGGCAAACAGGGTGTAGAAGATATGGTCGCGCAGACGCACCGGGATCATTTTGGCGTTATAGGTCTGGTTTTGCTTCAGGCTAAAGACCTGCGAGGTCCCGGACTTCGCCGCGATCTGATACGGCGCAGTATGAAACAGCTTATAGCCGGTGCCGTTGGGCTGATTCGCCATCCCATACATGCCGTTGCGCACAATGCCCCAGTACGGGGATTTCGGGTCACCCACCTGCGGCAGGTTCGCCGGCTGCTGATAACGTTCCACATGGTTGCCCTGCTTCATCGAATAGAGCAGATGCGGATCCTGTACTTTACCATTGTTCAGCAGAGTGGTAAGCGCCTTCACCATCTGGATCGGGGTGGCGATCCAGTACCCCTGGCCGATGCCGACCGAGATGGTGTCCCCCTGATACCAGGGCTTTTTATGCACCCGCTGTTTCCACTCCCGGCTGGGCAGCACCCCGGCGTACTCCTCATTAAGGTCGATGCCGGTGGACTGGCCGTAGCCGAACTTGCTCAGCCATTCATGGATCCGGTCAATGCCCATCTCGAAGGCGACCTGATAGAAAAAGGTGTCCGCTGACTCTTCGATGGCTTTAGTCACGTTGAGCATGCCGTGGCCGGTTTTCAGCCAGTCGCGGTAGCGGCGTTGCGTGCCCGGCAGCGTCCACGTCGGCGCCCCGAAGAAGGTGGTGTTCGGGGTGATGACCCCAGCGGAGAGCGCCGACAGCGCCATATAGGGTTTGACCGTCGAAGCCGGAGGATATAGCCCCTGGGTGACGCGGTTGATCAGCGGCCGGTCCGGATTCTCCAGCAGCGATTTATAGGCCTGATAGCCGATACCTTTGACGAACGGATTAGGATCGTAGCTGGGACTGGAGACCATCGCCAGCACGCCGCCATCCCGCGGGTCGACCACCACCACCGCCGCCCGCTGTCCCTTCAGCACCGACTCAATATACTGCTGGAGATGAAGGTCGAGAGTCAGATAGAGGTTTTTTCCGGCCACCGGCGGCACCTCTTTCAGTAGACGCACCACCCGGCCGTGGTTATCCACCTCCACTTCCTGATAGCCGGTGGTGCCGTGGAGCGCTTTTTCATAATAGCCCTCGATGCCCTGCTTACCGATATTGCGGTCGGCGGCGTAGTTCTCCTCTTCGCCGTTTTTCGCCAGCCGCTGCAGATCGCTGTCGTTGATTTTCGACACATAGCCCACCACGTGCGCCAGCTCTGCGCCGTAGGGGTATTCCCGTTGTTGGTAGCTCTCCACCGTCACGCCGGGGAAACGGAATTCGTTGACCGCGAAGCGGGCCACCTCCACATCGCTGAGGTCTGACTTGAGGGTGACCGCTTTGTAGCGGCTGGTGTGGTGCATATCGTCGCGAAAGCTGGCGATGTCGTCCGGCGTCAGGTCGACGATAGGCGTCAGCTGCTGCAACAGCGCGGCCATATCGTGAATTTTGCTCGGGATCACCTGCAGGCGATACAGGGTGATATTCTGCACCAGCGGAATGCCGTTGCGATCGAATATCAGCCCGCGGCTGGGGGCGATGGGCAGCATTTTGATGTCGTTCTGGTTTGACCGGGTCTGGTAAAAATCGTGCTGCTCCACCTGCAGATGGTAGAGGTTAACGATCAGCACGCCAAAGCAGACCACCACCAGCAGAAAAGCAATTGCGGCCCGGCGGATAAACAGCATCTCTTCCGCGGAGTGGTCGCGAATTTCGTCTCTCAAAAGGGGCATTAGCGGTACATCACCTGAATCACTGGAAAAGCCAACGGCGTAACGGCCGGGAAGCATAGCCTTATCGCAGCGTCAGCCCTACTGAAAGGTTGCTAATGATCTGGCAGAAATGTTTCAGCATGTTAGAGGGATCGTTATTCTTAACCTTGCCCGTGACGCGTCAGGCTATATTCACGATGCCCGACGCGTCGGCGCAGCTCACTGTTCTGCGCGGGCCGCCACGTGGGAGGTAGCCGACTTCCCTGAGGTATAGATTAAGTACAGCGCGAGGGCCAGACATATCACCGCCGCCAGTCGCGCCGGCGAGAACGCCATCGTGCTGTTGCCCAGCCAGCCAAAGTTGTCGATCAGCAGGCTCATCGTCAGCTGGCCAAAGATCACCGCCACGGTGGCCGTAGCGGTGCCTATCCGCTGCACCGCCAGCACCATAATGACGATGTAGGGCACGCCGCAAAATGCGCCCAGCAGCTGCCACTTAGGCACCTGTAGCAGGTTTACCGACGTCGCTGGAGCAAAAAACAGGATCAGCAATCCCGTCACCAGCGCGCCGGTGGCGAAGGTTAAAAAGGCGCTGCGCAGCACCCCCACCTGGCTGCCAAGACGGCCATTTATCGCCGCCTGGACGCTAAGCAATGCGCCGCCGCACAGTGCCAGAATGATCACTATCGTATCCATTTCCCCTCCTTAACCCAGAGCCACCAGCAGTAACGCCGCCATAATCAACATCAGCGCCATGGCGCGCCGCGGATCGATTTTGCGCCGTGGGCTACCGAATAACCCGTAATGGTCGATCGCCAGGCTTTTCGCAATCTGACCCGCCAGGATGCCGATCATGGTCATGGCAATACCAATCACCGGCGTCGCCACAGTCAAGATCACCACGTACCCCGCCCCCAACAGACCGCCGGTGAGTTGCCAGCCGGGCAGAGAAAAGAACGACGGGCTGCTACGCGGGCTGAAAAAGAGCATCAGAAAAAAGGTTAACACTGCGCCAATCCCAAAGATGCTCATGGTTGCCCACAGATCCCCCACCTGGCTCGCCAGCGGCCCCAGCAGGCCGGCCTCGACCGATAATCCCATGCCGCCGGCAATCACTAATAAAATGAATAATAACGCCATTACTGCGCCTCCTCTGTACAACAGGCGGCTGAGGATAAAACAGCGTGCTGATGCGATAAACGGTATAATGCAGAAAACACTATTGCAGGAATTGCACAGATGGCCGATGCCAGCAGCGTCGATTTTCGCGCCCTTCAGCTTTTCATCGCGGTTTACGATAACCAGAGTTTTTCCGTAGTGGCCCGCCGCGAAGGGGTCTCTCCCTCGCTGATCTCGCGAACCATCCAGCAGCTGGAAGATGCCCTCGGGCAGCAGCTGTTCTACCGCAACACCCGTGCCGTGGTACCGACCGAAGCAGGACGCCTTTTCGCAGCGTCCGCCCGGGAACTGCTGGGACAGTACGCCGACGCGCAACGGGCGTTACAGGATCGGGCACAGGTCCCCGGCGGGCTGGTGCGGATCAATGCGCCGGTCTATTTTGGTCAGCGGCATATCGCCCCCTGGCTTCCGGAACTGGCGGCCCTGCATCCCAAACTGCAGTTTGACCTGACGCTGACCGACGATTTTATCGATCCCCATCGCGATGCGACGGATATCCTTTTTCGCATCAGCAGCCTGCCGGACGCGGGCTATCACGCCAGAGTGTTTGGCAGCCAGCGCTATTACCTGACCGCCTCCCCGGAGTATGTTTCACGGTACGGCAGCCCGACTTCGCCGGAGGCATTGCATCAACATTGCACGCTGGTGTATGGCGGTTCGCAGGGAGCCAACCGCTGGCTGTTTCGCCAGCGCGAAGAGGCATGGGTGCACTATCCGTTGACCCCGCTCATGACCTCGAACAATGCCGATGCCCTGCTCACTTCAGCCATCGGCGGGATGGGGATCGTGTTATTTCCCGACTGGATGGTCAGCGAGGCGCTGCACAACGGGACATTAGTCACGCTGATGGATCGCTATTCGGCGGCCATCAGCCACACGCCATCGTATATCGCGGCGATTTATCCTTATACCCGCCATCCCTCTCTCAACGTGCGGACAGTGATTGACTATTTTGCCGACGTGTTTGGATCGCCGCCCTACTGGCAGCGCTAATGCGAGTTTCGTAGTAAAACTTGTCATATCTCAAACAATTAGCATTTCTTCGCCCAGCTTGACGCGGATCGTTTCCTTTGCCGCCTCGTTACGGCTATGGTTACTAATGAGGTTAATCTCAATCTCCAGGCCGACACGGTCCCACCAGGGGGTTGCCTAACCCTTCATTGAACGGAAATAGCTATTAAATCCGTAGATTCATTCAAATATCGCTTATTGGTAGCAGTGTATATCGTAACGGCATTCACAAAAGCAAACGGAGCCTGATATGAGCACGTCTAACGACCCATCCAACAATGCATCCGCCGGGAAGTGCCCTTTCCACGCCGAGACGCCAAAACAGAGCGCCGGCAGCGGCACCGCCAACCGCGACTGGTGGCCGAACCAGCTGCGTGTCGATCTGTTAAACCAGCACTCCAATCGCTCCAACCCGTTGGGTGAGAATTTTAACTACAGGGAAGAGTTTAAAAAGCTCGATTACTCCGCGCTGAAGGCTGATCTCAGAGCGCTGCTGACCGATTCGCAAGAGTGGTGGCCGGCAGACTGGGGTAGCTATATTGGCTTGTTTATTCGTATGGCCTGGCACGGCGCCGGCACCTACCGCACCGTTGACGGTCGCGGCGGCGCAGGTCGTGGACAGCAGCGCTTTGCTCCCCTGAACTCCTGGCCTGACAACGTCAGCCTCGATAAGGCCCGCCGTCTGCTGTGGCCGGTGAAACAGAAATATGGCCAGAAAATCTCCTGGGCCGACCTTTACATGCTGGCGGGTAACGTCGCTCTGGAAAACGCTGGCTTCCGCACCTTTGGCTTTGGCGCCGGTCGCGAAGACGTCTGGGAACCGGATCTCGACGTCGACTGGGGCGATGAGAAAGAGTGGCTGGCCCACCGTCATCCGGAAAGCCTGGCGAAACAGGCCATCGGTGCCACCGAAATGGGTCTGATTTATGTCAACCCGGAAGGTCCGAACGCCAGCGGCGAGCCGCTGTCCGCCGCGGCGGCCATTCGCGCCACCTTCGGCAATATGGCGATGGACGATGAAGAGATCGTCGCGCTGATCGCCGGCGGCCATACGCTGGGCAAAACCCACGGCGCCGCAGAAACCAGCCACGTCGGCGCCGAGCCGGAAGCCGCGCCGCTGGAAGCGCAGGGTCTGGGCTGGCACTCCAGCTACGGCAGCGGCGCAGGCGCGGACGCCATCACCTCCGGTCTGGAAGTGGTCTGGACGCAGACGCCCACCCAGTGGAGCAACTACTTTTTCGAAAACCTGTTCAAATACGAATGGGTGCAGACCCGCAGCCCGGCTGGCGCGATCCAGTTCGAAGCCAAAGACGCGCCGGAGATTATCCCGGATCCGTTTAACCCGGAGAAAAAGCGCAAACCGACCATGCTGGTCACCGACCTGACCCTGCGCTTCGACCCGGAGTTTGAAAAAATCTCCCGCCGCTTCCTCAACGATCCGCAGGCCTTTAACGAGGCGTTCGCCCGGGCGTGGTTCAAGCTGACCCACCGTGATATGGGGCCAAAATCCCGTTACCTCGGGCCGGAAGTGCCGAAAGAAGATCTGATTTGGCAGGATCCGCTGCCGGCAGCGACCCATCAGCCGAGCGCGGAAGATATCGCCAGCCTGAAAACCGCCATCGCCGGCGCCGGCCTGTCGGTCAGTGAGCTGGTCTCGGTCGCCTGGGCGTCCGCCTCCACCTTCCGCGGCGGCGATAAACGCGGCGGCGCTAACGGCGCGCGTCTGGCGCTGGCCCCGCAGAAAGACTGGCCGGTTAACGCCATCGCCAGCCGGGTGCTGCCGACCCTGCAGGCGATCCAGCGCGCCTCCGGCAAAGCGTCGCTGGCCGATATTATCGTGCTGGCCGGCGTGGTCGGCGTTGAGCAGGCGGCCGCTGCCGCCGGCGTCAGCGTCAATGTGCCGTTTACCCCAGGCCGCGTCGACGCTCTGCCTGAGCAGACCGACGTCGAGTCGTTTGATCTGCTGCAGCCGCTGGCGGATGGCTTCCGCAACTATCGCCGTATCGAAGGCGGTGTCTCGACGGAAACCCTTCTGATCGATAAAGCGCAGCAGCTGACGCTAACCGCCCCGGAAATGACCGTGCTGGTCGGTGGCTTGCGCGTACTGGGCGCGAACTACGACGGCAGCAAACACGGGGTGTTTACCGACCGCGTCGGCGTGCTCAGCAATGACTTCTTCGTTAATCTGCTTGATATGGCTACCGTCTGGAAAGCGGCCGATGATAACGCGGAGCTGTTTACCGGCAGCGACCGTAAAACCGGCGAAGCGAAGTACAGCGCCACCCGCGTGGATCTGGTGTTTGGCTCCAACTCGGTACTGCGCGCCCTGGCGGAAGTGTACGCCTGCGCCGACGGGCAGCAGAAGCTGGTGCATGACTTCGTTGCCGCCTGGACCAAGGTGATGAACCTCGACCGCTTCGATCTGTAATCCCCTCGCCCCGGCTCCCGCCGGGGCGTTTTTCTTATACCGCCCGCGGCAGCTGTTGCAGGCGACTCCGCGTTCGTTGAATATCCTCCAGTTCCACCCCTTCCACCAGCGTCTCCAGGTCGCAGCGGGTCACCAGCAGCAGGCGGATCTGCTTTTCATACAGCACATCAATCACATTGATAAAGCGCTGCTGGGTCGCCGGCCCCACCGTAGCCAATGGCGGCACCTCGTCCAGTAGCCAGACGGCATAGCTTTCGCAGAGCGTCAGATAGTCCATCACCGCCGTGGCGGCCTGACAAAGCTGGGTAAAGGTGAAGTGCAGCAACGCGGGCGACGCCGCGGCCGCCAGCAGCGTGCGATAGCCTACCGTCAGCGAAACCGGTTCGCCAGGCAGCGACGGCAGGTCATACAGCTGACGCTGTTGTGCATTCGGATTAACCCACATCCGCCCGCTGCAGAAGGCGTTATCCTGGCTCAGATGCCGTTCGCGATAATCTTCCTCGCCGTTCAGCGCCACCACCGTTAGATGGGCGCGGATCAGCGCGATCGACGGTAAAAGCGATCGTGATACAGCGGATTGGGCAGCAGCATCTCCGGCGGGTAGTTTGAGGTGGCCAGCAGCACGATACCGTGTTGAAAGAGGTGTTCCAGCAAGGCTTTAATCAGCATGGCGTCGCCGGGGTCGTGCAGATGAAATTCGTCGAAGCATAGCAGGCGGCAACCGGATGTCATCTGCCTCATCACCGTCTGCAGGTCGGGCGCTCCGGGGGCATTCAGCCGCTGGTGCAGTTCGCGGAAGAAGTGATGAAAATGGACCCGCCGCCTGGCGGCGAGCGGCAGGCTGGCGAAAAAGTGGTCGAGGATAAAGCTTTTCCCTCGCCCGGTACGTCCCCAGACGTATACCCCCTGCGGCCTGCCTGTCGTGGACACCAACTGCTGACCGAGGGCGTCAAGGCGGGCGATGAGTGACAGCTGATCGTCGTCCAGCGTCAGACGCGCCCGCGCCGCCTGCTCGGCCATCACGCGGGTAAAACGAAAATCAGCCGTCACCTCTGTGGGACCAGATTCCGAGGGTACACATCCATTATTTAACATTCTTATAACCTCCTGCGAGGAGGCCATTCTAGCCGCTTTCCCGCGGGATGGCGAATCGCGCGACGAGCGGCCATTTCCGCTGCTCCGCCGCCAGCCCCTACGCCTCTCCGACACGCCAGTGCACCGATGTGACGTTCTGCTGAACGCCCATTTGCGCCATAATTTGCGCCAGCGTTTTTTGGTGCTGCTTATGACTAATCAGCTGCGCGCAAATCTCCAGATGGTCCGCTGTGTCCGCCGCCGCCGACTGCAATCCCTGCAGGGTAAACCGCTGCTGCTGCGCAATATTCAGCAACAGCTGACGCACGGCATTTTCATGTTCGCGCAGACAGGTGACGCGTAAGACATAGCGTTTCTCTTCGTCACCGGCCCCCGGCAAGGCATGAATGCGCTGCGCCGCCTCGCGCAGCAGGATATTGGCGCACAGAATAATCAGCGTAGCCGCCGTCGCGTTCCAGAACTGTCCCAGGCCGCAGAGTACGCCGATCCCGGCCGAACACCACAGCGTGGCGGCGGTATTGAGGCCGCGGACGTTCATACCATCGCGCATAATCACCCCTGCCCCAAGGAAGCCGATACCGGAGACGATCTGCGCTGCAATACGCCCCGGGCTGTCCGGCGAGGCCGACATCGCGCTGAGAATAAACACCGCCGCGCCGGTGGCCACCAGGGCATTGGTGCGTAAACCGGCCATACGTTGTCGCCACTGTCTTTCCGCGCCGATCAGCGCCCCCAACAACATTGCCGCGAGTAAATGTGTCATATAAGGAAATACCATCGCGCCTTCCTCCAGAAAACAGAAAGCCAAAAATTACAGATGTAGCGCTCAGCCGCGCCGGGCGATTAGCCGGTGGATGATGGTGGAGGAAATAAGGGTCTGGAAAACATAAACATAACGCTGCCTCTCGCGCTCAATGGCGCATAAATTATTGAGGGAGGCAATCCGGAACTGAGAGATTGCTGCCCGCCGGGACGGCAAGCAGCGAAATGATCGCGTTAGCTTGCCGGAAAATCGCAATAAGGGTGACTGTCCAACGTATGACTCCTGAATAAAAGTGGGCACATTATAGCCCGGGGTAATGATGGGTAAAGCACGAAAACGCCGCCGGTGACGATTCGTTTAGTTTGTCTTTCGCGGGTCCTGCGTAGCGTGACATCGCCAGGCGACTAAAATGCCGTCAGCGGTGATTTACTTCAATTCCTTCGCTGGGATGCGGCGAAAACCAGCATGAATATCAACTTTATGTCTCCCCAGCGCGATCTTACGCTAAAGAATGTCGCTAAGGCTAAGGATTAAAAATTTAAAACTATTAACAATCAATTAACATTAGCAGGCAAACCATTCTTCCTGAGGAACACAACACCATGTCTACCACCCAGGTTCTCGGCGAAACGCCCTATGCTTCGCCAGGACAACCGCACGCCAGCTTAACCGGACGCATTGATGCGCTGCCCGCCTCATTTGGGTTATGGTCGTTTATTACCCTGCTCTCACTTGGCGGCTTCTTTGAGCTCTACGATCTCTTCCAGACCGGGTATATCAGCGCGGGCCTGCTGGCGGAGGGCATTTTCCACACCGGACAGGCGGGCATCTTCGGCATCGCCGACCAGGCGGCCTTCGCCTCCGCCACCTTTATGGGGCTGTTTATCGGCGCCAGTCTGCTGGCGCCGCTGGCGGACAAACTGGGCCGCCGCCTGACCTTTATGGTGGCGCTCGCCTGGTACGGTCTTTTTTCGCTGCTGATGGCGACGCAGAGTAGCGCGGAAGGGGTGATCTTCTTCCGCTTTCTGGTGGGGATCGGCCTCGGCATTGAGCTGGTGACCATTGATACCTATCTCAGCGAATGGGTGCCAACCCATCTGCGCAATAAAGCCTTTGCCTTTGCCTTCTTCATCCAGTTCCTCTCGGTTCCGGCGGTGGCGCTGATGTCCTGGATGCTGGTGCCGACCACCCTGTTCGGCCTCAGCGGCTGGCGCTGGGTGATCATCTTTGGCGCACTGTTCTCGCTGGCGATCTGGTTTATCCGTAAAAAGCTACCGGAGTCAGCCCGCTGGCTGGAAAGCAAAGGGAGGCATGATGACGCGCATACGGTGATGTGTGAGATGGAAGCCCGCTGCGGCCTGACGCCGTCGCCAAAGCATGCGCATGCGGCACAGAGCGTCGTCAAACGCGGCACCTTCCGCGAAATCTGGGCGCCGCAGTATCGGCAGCGCACCCTGATGCTGATGGTGATGAACTTCTTCCAGGCGATCGGTTTCTTCGGCTTTGGCAACTGGCTGCCGGCGCTGCTCTCCGGTCAGGGCGCCAGCATCACCCATAGCCTGCTGTACGCCTTCTTTATCACCCTCGCCTATCCGCTGGGCTGTCTGTTCTGCACCCGCTTCGTGCATCGTTTTGAAAACAAGTGGCAGATTGTCCTCTCCGCGCTGATGACCGTTATCTTCGGCACCCTGTTCGCTCTGCAAAACAGTCCGATCCTGTTGGTGATCTGCGGGTTTATGATCACCTGGTCCAACGCCTGGCTGACCATCAGCTACCACGCCTACCAGGCCGAGGTCTTCCCGACCCATATTCGCGCCCGCGCCGTCGGCTTCTGCTACTCGTTCAGCCGGCTCTCGACCGCGGTGACCAGCATTCTGATCGGCATTATTCTGCAATACGCCGGCACGCCGGGAGTAATTAGCTTTATCGTCGTCAGTATGCTGATGGTGATGCTGTCGGTAGGGATCTTCGGCCCGAGAACGCGGGGCATTCGTCTGGAGAATATCTGATGGCGGTCGCCGCCGAGGGTGACGGCGGCGACATATTTTATCAGTTGCGATGTTGCAGCTGGCGCTGAACCTCAATAAGCTCCGCGATCAACTCCCGCGCAAGCATAGAGGTCATTATATGATCCTGGGCATGTACCAGAATAAGATTAACCGGTACTTTGCCACAGCCCTCATCCATACCGATAAGCATGGTTTGTACATCATGCGCGCGTTTTGCGGCATCTGCGGCGTCCTGCATCAGCCTATCAACGTCCTGCCACACTCCTTTTCTGGCGGCTTGCAGCGCCTGCATCGCCAGACTGCGGGACTCACCGGCGTTAATGATGAGTTCCATGACGGTTGCTTCCATATCCATACGGTTTCCCTACTTGTTAAGTGAAGGTTCATCCAGCAGCGCCAGCGCCGCAGCAAGAATTTTATCGCCACGCATCATGCCGTAATCCATGCTATCGATAACGGCGACTCTCTTGCCCACCGCAGCGGCCTTTTTGTTAAATTCTTCGAATTTATATTTGATCTGCGGCCCTAAAAGACAGCAATCGTAATTTGGTAACGTGCGATCAAAATCATCCATTGAAACAGCAATAATATCGACAGCAATGCCTTGCGCCGCGGCCGCTTGTTTCATTTTATTCATTACCATGCTCGTTGACATGCCGGCAGCGCAGCACAAAAATATTTTTTTCATCTTATTTACCTGTTCCTGTAACGTATTATTGATGCTTATCTTTGAGATTTTGGTCTAAAAAAATTAATAATAATTTTTGATACTTCAGGCTGATACCACATCAAACCTGCGTGATCCGCCCCTTTCACCACGTAATGGGTGGACGGTATTTTTTTCGCTACCAGCGCCTCGTGTAAAAGCGTTGACTGGCTGGGTGAAACCACATTGTCGGCATCGCCGTTCATTAGCAGAAAAGGCGGCGTTTTATTCGAAATCCAGGTGATAGGATTAGCCCGTTTCGCCTTTTCGGGATAGGCGGAGATCGCGCCACCGCCTTGCCAGGGAATACCATTAACCAGCATCGCCTCTGGTATGGCCGGTGACTGATGCGCTTTTTGAATGTCCGCGGAAAAGTCAGCCCCGACTTTCGTCAGATCGGACAGGCCATAGAGATCAACCACCGCCTGCACATCGCTGCTTTGATTTGAATACTCTCCCTGGTCGAATTCCTTATGGCCGCTGGTGGTACCCACCATGGCGGCTAAATACCCACCCGCCGACTCGCCCATCACAGCGATATGGTTGGGATCGATGCCTAATTTTTCAGCATTGGCGCGTAAAAATCTGACCGCCGTTTTCGCATCTTCAACCATGCCCGGGAAAGTCACATTGGGTACGACCCGATAGGTAATGCTGGCGACGACGTAACCGGCCCGGGCAATATCGACCCGCTGACCGATGAATTTTGATTTGGGCGCATCGAGAAAGCCGCCGCCGGTAATAAATACTACTGCGGGTAACGGTTTATCAGCATAAGGCTTGAGCAAATCCATCGTTAACTGGAGCGGTCGTCCCATGATATTTTGCGTAAATGAATAGGCAATATCAGGCACCATCTCGACGGCCAGAGCGCTGGGTTTAATAACGATAGTTTTGCTGTCTGTTAAAGGTGTTTGTGCAAAAGCAGACGGAATAATAAGCATCGTCAGCATAGCAGCGACGTGTTTGTTCATAGGGTAATATCCTGTAGTGATGTAGTAATGATTCAGAACCAGACTTCCATTCGATACCCGACTCGCCACTCCGAGTCTTCCGGCAATAACGTGACCTCTTTGTCCCCGCCTGCGTAGGTAACCGTCAAACTGAGAATCGGCGCGACATACGGTAAAACATCCAGTTGCAGGGCCGGGCCGGCGGCAATTTTGTAGCCGACGCCGCTGGCACCTTCGACGCCATTTTTATTGATAGTGTTATTCACCATGACTTCATACAACATGGAGAGATTTTGGTGATGAATGTTTTGTTTAACGTTTACGCCGGTAAAGATCCCGGTTTCATTTGCGGAACCATAGGTCATGTCCCCCCCCTGAATAACCTGTATCAGGTATAAAGGTGGTTCGGTCAGCAGTTTTTTCACGCTTGGTATATTCATAGATGAAAGCCGGCGAGACGGCAAAATCATCAAATAACGTCAAGTTTCCGTCGGTGGAAAAACGCATTGAACAATCGCCCTCTTCGCTAAGGACGGTAATACGACTGGTGTTCAGATAAGGAGCAATAACCCCTTTACCATACTGTAATTTGACTGTCGATTGTCCCTTTGCCACTCCCCAAAAAGACGGCATGCTGTATTTCGCGGAAAAACTAATTGCTTTCTGCTTGCCAGTGCCCAACGGGTCATCAATTTCTTTAACATAGGTCATACCCAGCTCTGTCTGATCGATACGATAAGCCATATCAACGATGCGCCGCGAGCCTTCTATCGCCTGCGGCGCGGTATCGCTGGACCAGTCGATCTGGTCGGTACCAACGTTCAAATCAAAATTCTTACTGTTATAACCGAGGCCGGAATCAATATGTACTTCTTTGGTATTGTAAGCGAAGATATTAATACGTTGATCGAGGTAACGACGCCCAGCCCAAATGTTTGCGCCCTCGGGAAGAAAAGAGAGCCCACCAAAGCGCCCATAATTCTGTGCCGTTTCTACCGTTTTATCGCCGTAACCCACCATTTCATAGGTGTAATCAGCCCATTGCTCGGGAGAAGCCAGCCCCTGCCATTTTTTAGTGATAGCCAGCGATGTCCAGTAATCGTGCCAGAAACTGTTTCCCAAATCGCCCATTTTGCCACGAGGATCCTGATTAGGTCCGGTGGGATCGGTATGCAACGACATGTTTTTGGGACGGTTTAGTTCGCTCTGAAAATCTCCAGCCACCATGCCATATCCATTTAACTGGAAGCTGCCGTCGTCGCTTAGATTGGCCGCATGGCATAAGGTCGCAGGCAGAAAACATGAGATAACACCTGAAATAATAATTCTGGGGTTCATTCTTCAGACTCCATCGGGTAAGAGATATAAAATAAATAAAATTATTATTTTTATTGCTTATCTGATTTTATTTAAAGAATACCACCCGTGTTATAACCCAGCTTGCCTTTTTATATATCGGTTGTTGCCGATTTTACTTATTACAAAAACATGCAATAGCAGGAACGCTGTGAGCCAATTTACTATTCAGGAGTTCAGATCACGATACTCCTTAATACTCATATTATATTTCTCTTTAAATACCTTATAACAATGCGAGGCGTTTTCATAACCCGTCATATTAATAACATCAATAATAGAGTGATTAGTATGCTTAAGGAGATGGATCAACACATCCAGGCGTTTTTCAACCAACAAATCGCTAAAGTTCTTACCAGTGAAGTCTTTTATCAGTTTACTCACCTTATAATTAGGCTGATTTAAACGACAGGAGATCTCTTTCAGGCTGGCAGTTTTATAATCGGTATCAATATATCTCAACACGGCCATGGCAAGTGATTCATTGTAACTGCCGTTGATATGGTAATCGCTGGCTTGCACATTCGAGAGCAGTTCGGTCATCAACAGTCCCACCAGGAAATTGACGCGTATCTCTTTTAAGTGGTTATTACTGTAGATCTCGCTAATGATGACATGCATAATGTTTTGAATTGCGTCGATTTCCCCCACTTTAAAGTGAATATGCTCTCCATGTTTTTTTCTGCCATTAATTGCTGAAAGGATAAAACGGGAAATGATGTTATTTTCGTCAAAAAGGGACATGAGTCGACCGAAAAATTCGGTCTTAATAATAAAATTGATGATAATATCATTCTGCCCTGCGGCTTCAATTTCGTGTCTGGCAAACTGGTTGATAAGCAGGATCTCCCCCTTACCTAAAGTGAGACTTTCTTCATTAATCTTCTGATGCATTTTACCCTGATATATATAAATAAGCTCGATAAAGCCATGAGAATGCAACGGAATTTTAGTAAATCGGGTCTGCTTTTCAATATGAATGTAGTTGTCTTTGAAAAACCTTCGCTCCATATGGCTTTTGAATTTATGACACAGTTGATAGTTAGCGCGAAGCAGTTCGAGTTCTCTATCGGTATAAGCCAGTAGCTTTTCATGAATATCATGGTGTAACATAAAAGTACCTAACTGGAGCGAACGTTTGGGTATGCACTATCATTACAATAGTACTTTTATCTCACCTGCATCGGTAATGTCATAAAAGTGATGATAGGTATCACAGTCTATCGGCGCAGGTAATTGTTTATTAAGTTGATACACTTTTGGTAATTTAAGAGTGCATTTTTTGAGGTTAAATGGCACTTTGATGACTAATTCTATGCCTTTTTTATAGCGCCGCCAGCGACACTCAATACGCCCTCTGATGGTTTGATGCCAGCAATCCACAAAGTTAATCGTGTCAGTAAAGGATGGACTGATTAAAATAACATCAGCACCAACCGCCTCCTCAGCGACGGTAATGCCGCCCAAAGCCTGAAACAGCCAACTGGAATAAGAACTGAACATCGCATGATTATTCGAACCATTCAGGTTATCACCGAAAAATTCCTTCAATGTGCTGGCATCATTTTTAAGCATTTTCTTGAATCCGGCTTCGACTCTTAACCATTCAAGGATTAATTCATTATGACCATAGCGATGAAATATTTCATAGGCAAAACTTTGGCCAAAAATCCCACAAGTGATAACATTTTGCTCTTTTTTGATGAGATCGATCAATGCATTCAATGAACTCTCGATATCATCACACAAATCGAAGTAGATTGCAAAAACAAAGCTGGTCTGACTGCGATCGGCAAAGCTGCCATCCGTATTCTTATAGAGTGATAAAATTTTCTCTCTAATTTTATTGGCCTTGCCAATATATTTTAGCCATTTTTCTTTAAAGCCAAGATCATCACATATTTTTGCGATAATTAACAAATGATAATAATAGAAACAAGCACTGGTGAAATGGAGAGCTGGCGAGCCATTTTTGTAATTACGCATATCATGAACGCGGCTTCCCCAGTCACCCAGGCAGCAGGTCACCAGGTCATCAAAGTCGCGCATTTCCAGGGAGAGGATCTGCTTCTCAAGAAATGGCAAGCTTTCGGCCAGCAGATTGACATTGCCATAATGTCGATAGTGAATGGCTATCAAATAAGGTAATACCAGTTGCCAGCCCAGGGGGCCCGTTTCCCCGCCGACTCCATTAGTCTTAATTCCCATAAATGGCGCAGTTTCCGTCACACCACCACAGGGACGAATATCATTGATAAAATCAAAGATAGTTTTCTTATAAATAGCGGCAGAGTCAAACTGATACACTTGCGACCGGGCCAACGCGACAATGTCTCCGCCATAGGCGAAACGTTCGCGGGCACAATCCCCGAAGACCGAATGAATGTTATTCAGTTTGGTTCTTTTAGCAACCTCAAAGAGCTTATTTATGTAAGGATCTGAGCAGTAAAAGCCCCCGTTTTCCCTTAGTACTGTATGTACTGAAAGCGCCTGAACGTTGTTTAATTGTTCAATATTAATACCGCTTAACTGCACATAGCGAAACGAATGACAGGTAAAGGCATTGATAAAATGATTCTTCCCACTGCGGCATTCAAAGGCATCCTTCTGCTCCGCCCTCGCCGGTGCTCCAATTCCGCCGTCAATAATCACACCTTCAGTAACCTGTTTGCCGACAAATCCCGCAAGGGTGGAGTCAGTGTTTAGTTCGTAGTTTTCATCAACGTTTTCGCTATAGAGCAGTTCCACACGTTGATTCTCAGACGCGGTAATGGATAAATCGATAAATCCGGTGACGATGGCACCGAAATCAATAATGAATGTCTCTTCGTCTACGACGTGGATATGCTCTGCCCCGAGGGACAACGTATGGTTAATTTTCGGAATAAAACTCGAGACCAGACGGCCTTCAGGCCCGTTGCTCAGCACCACATTTTTCCAGTCAGGCATCAGCAAATCGGTGGTGTTGTCTCCGCGAAACAGTTTCATATCCAGGCGTTCGCCCAAATAGATATTATTGAAGGTATAAGCGCCTTCGCAATATTGCCAGTCGGCATCACTACCGATGATCATTTCGCGATCTGCAAACCTCATATAAATGTCAGCGATGACCTGTGGTTCACCGATGGTTAAGGTCTCTCTCAGGTTATATTTACCAAATAATTTAAGCGGTGCTGGATTAAACCAGCCATCGGCTAGCTCAACAATGACTTCATTTTTCGGCTGATTAATAAACGGCTTTATATTGTAAGTATCATAATAAATAATTTTAGCATAATTTGTCCAGTCAGTATTGAGCTCACCGCGTGTGACCTCTTTACCGTTGATATACAATTTATAAAAACCAAGACCAACAATACTGATATAGGCATCGAGGAGGTCTTCGTCGAGATAAATTTTTTTTCTCATCACCACATTACGTTTACCGCGATAGTAATGAATATCATTAGTGAAGTGATGCCCACCGCTCACCCAGCGGCCAGAAAAATGGCCAAGATTACTGGTTGTAAAACTGTTTCTGAAAACGTTGTTCTCACCATTGTCACCGTGGGTAAGGACTTCTATGGTATAAGAAGTAAAGCTTTGTAACGATATTGCATCGAGAGTGACAATTGTATTATTACCCTCTCTTGCGATAAGAGATACCAGTTCGGCACCTTTATACACTTTTATCGAAAATGACTTTTGAGGATAATTGGTAGACCAGCACACCATAATTGGCAGATGATCGACAATAATGTTTTCCGTTTGGTAATTGATACTTAACATCTTTCCCACCATGGCTAAATTGGCGTTGCTGGCATTTTTTTAAGGAGCATTCAAATGGTATCCGTCTGATTTTCTTCCCGGCAAGCGACAAGATCGGCAGTCTTGAAGAAGAAATACCATCCTGCAAATCGCGCAAAAAGTCCTATAAATTGGAAAGCGGCAATTTTCCAGCTCCCCTGCATAAAACCAGAAATAATGATCGGCATGCCGGCCGGGGTACTCACCCCAGCGACGCGAGGCAATACGCCAATGACCGTTAGATACCATGCAATGCCGAGCATGATGCCATTGATAAAAATATAAGGAATCGCCAGAGTAAAATTCATTACCAGCGGCACGCCATAAGCCATCGGTTCGCCAATGGTGAAGATAGCTGGCGGCAAGGCGATCTTACCGAGCGTTTTATAGCGTGCGCTCTTCGCGAAAAAAGCGAGCATTATAGCCAGCGGCAATAAATCTCCAGCAGCGCCATAAGTCATAAAGAACGCAAAGCCGGTGATGTTGGGTAAGTCGACGCCTGCAGCATACGCAGCAAGCTGCTGGGCATCCATGGCAAACCAGATCGGCGCTACGATACCGAGGGTGATAGCGTGGCCATGCAGCCCAAAAAACCATAGCAATTGCGCAACAACAGCAACAAAGATGAGTGACCAGATTCCGGATCCAAGTGATGTTAGCGGAACCTGGATTAATTTATAAATAATTTCGTGAATGCTCCCATAACCAACGCTGGTAATGACTGCGGAGATAATTGTAAACAGCGTCAGGATGGCGATTCCTGGAATCAATGAAGAGAACGATTTAGAGATAAATTCAGGGACATTTTCTGGCATTTTGATAATCAACCCCTTGCGAGTTATCGCCACGAATATTCGTGTTGAAATTATCGCCACCAGAATGGCGGTAAACAGCCCCATGGGCCCCAGCCATTGGCCAGGGATTGAAAATGATTGCCCTAACGGCCCTATTTCACCGAGATCATACGGCGTTAAAATAAAGAAAGAGATCATTGAAATCAGGCCTGACATGAAGCCATCAACATCGAAATTTTTCGCTAGCGTATAGGCAACGGAGAAAGCGACAATCACGGCTAAAAAATTATTCGTGAAGGTAATCGGGATATCAAAGAAGCGAGTTAAGTTGTGTCGTAACAAAAAATCCTGATATGGAGCAAACGGAAACACTTTAACCAAAGTCGCCACAGAACTCATGATCGTTACTGGCAATATGAGCATCATACCGCTCATGATTGACTTAAGGTAGGTATTTTGACCAATACTTTGCATCAGTTGCAAAGCCTTTTCTTGTACAATGTTGGTATGAGATGACATGTAAACAGTCCGTGATATTATTAGTTTTCAGACATATTCATTTAAGAATTCATATGCCGGCATGACATTAATGCATCATAATCTAACCAGGAAGTCAGCCTAATATATCATTAGGGAGTAATACATATCGGTTGTTGTTAACTTAAATGACGGCTGTTGCCATAGTTAATATTTGTGATGTGTACTGCAGGAGGGATAAAAAATTGTCATTAAGGCTTGTAACTTCTGGACAGCATTAAGCGGCGCCGCAATACCACTTTTACCAACGGTCCAGCATCACCGGGGCTATATTGACACTTTCCCATCAGAGGGGCGTTTAGGCATTTTAGTGACAAGCCGCCAGGTCGGCGGCCCGGCCTCAGCCAAATATCCCCTGCGCCTCGGCGAAGCATTTTTCCGCCAGGGTCGAGACTGGTTCCTGCTGGCGCATAATCAGCGCCAGCTGTGAATCAACATGGGTTTCGGCGATCGGCAGAATTTCAAGATTATCGCTTAGCGCTTCGAGGCCGTTGTTAAGCGGCATAATGGCGCAGCAGATCCCCGCCTGCACCGCCTGGATAATCTGAAACGTCGAATCACTTTCGAAGACATACCTCGGCGTTAGCCCTTTGGCCTTAAAGCTGATTTCAATCGATTCCCGGTAATACATCCCCTTGGTCAAAAAGCCGAGGGGCAGCGTCGCCAGCGTCTCCCATCCCGGCGTCCCGGCGCTGAAGTCGAAATGGCGTTTATCGTGCAGGAGCCCCATCCGGGTTTGCGGCAAGCGAGCAATCTTGAACTGACCTTCATCCAGATGCTGCAGATAACAAATCCCCAGATCCAGCTGATTACGGCTGACGCCATCGATAATCTGCTCCGAGGTCATCGACAACAGGCTGAACTGCAGCGCCGGATATTTCTCCGCCAGGGGTTTAATCAACTGCATCGGATTGAGGCTCGCCAGCGGCACCATACCGACCCGCAGCTGGCCGACCATCTGCCCGCGACAGATGGCCGCCTCTGCCGCCAGGCCGTCATGAGCGGCCAGCACCGCCCGCGCCCAGGCCAGGATCCGCTCTCCCTCCGGGGTAAAACCTTCAAAGCGTTGGCCGCGCTGGATCAGCGTCAGGTTCAGCTCCTCTTCCAGGTTACGAATGCGCATGGAGAGCGTCGGCTGGGTAATATGACAGGCCGCCGCCGCCTGGCCAAAATGGCGCGTCTGATCGAGCGCGATCAAATACTTGAGTTGCTTAATATCCATTCTCTTTCCCGTTTGAACCCCGCCGTTCACCCCCGGGGCCGCGCACAGGTTACCAGAATGTTAGTTTCGCTAGCGATAAATTCAAGCGAGGACACCACGAGGTGCTGCGGGGCGCAGGACGGCGCGACGCCGCTCTGCGCTATACCTTTTTAGCGCCCGCCGGCCAGCGGACGGATCTCTTTCGAGCGCAGCGTCAGACGAACGGGAACCGACTTATATGAAGGGGTGCCGCTCTCTTCATCGAGATAGTTCAGCGGCACCAGCACGTTGGCTTCCGGATAATAGGCGCCGACGGTGCCCGGCGCAATGCCGTAGGCCACCACCGTGATATCTTCCAGCGTCAGCGCGCTTCCCGGCAGCGCGGTATGAATATCTACCCGATCGCCATGCTCCAGACCCTGGGCGGCCATATCCTGCTCGTTCATAAACAGCACGTCGCGGCGGCCAAAGACGCCACGGTAGCGGTCATCCATCGCGTAGATGGTGGTGTTGTACTGGTCATGACTGCGCAGCGTCACCAGGCGCATCACGTCCTCACCCTCCACCACCACGTTCTCATGCACACCTTTAAATACCGAGAACATGGCTTTACCGGTGGCGGTAGGCCAGATGCGCTCGGTCGGCGGCAGCGGCATGCGGAAGCCTCCAGGATGGCGAATGCGCTGGTTATAATTCTCGAACCCTGGAATGGTCTGTTCGATCAGATCGCGAATGCGATCGTAGTCTTCCACGAGGTACTGCCAGTCCACTTTGCTGGCGGGCAAGGTGGCCTTCGCCAGACCGGCGACAATCGCCGGCTCCGAGCGCAGCATCGGCGAGGCGGGCTTAAGCTTGCCCGACGAAGCATGCACCATCGACATCGAATCCTCGACGGTGATCGACTGCCGGCCGCTGGCCTGCAGGTCAAGCTCGGTGCGGCCCAGACACGGCAGAATAAAGGTCTCTTTCGCCGTCAGGAGATGTGAGCGGTTGAGCTTGGTGCCGACGTGAACGCTGAGCTCAAGGCCGCGCATCGCCGGGAAGGCGCGTTCGTGGTCCGGCATCGCCACGGCGAAGTTGCCCCCAAGGCAGATCAGCGCTTTGGCATCGCCGGCGATCATGGCCTCCAGGGCCTTTACCGCATCGTGGCCATGATGCCGCGGCGGCGTAATCCCCATCACCCGCTGCAGGCTGTCGAGGAAAGCCGCGGAGGGTTTTTCGCTGATCCCGACAGTGCGGTTACCCTGGACGTTCGAGTGACCGCGCAAAGGACAGATCCCGGCCCCCGGCTTGCCGATATTGCCGCGCATCAGCAGCAGGTCGGCAATCAGACGCACGTTGGAGGTGCCTTTGTTATGCTGGGTGATGCCCATACCGTAGGTGACGATGGTGGCCCTGGATTTGGCGTAAGCCGCCGCAACCTGGGTCAGGGATTCGCGCGTCAGGCCAGACTCCTGTTCGATGTCCTGCCAGCGGGTGGCGTGGAGGTCATCGGCGAAGGCGGTGAATCCCTGGGTATGTTGGGCAATAAACGCGTGGTCGAGCACATTGCCCTGCTCCTCCTCCAGCTGCAGCAGCGCTTTGGCGATCCCTTTCAGCGCCGCCGCGTCGCCGCCGGCCCGTACCTGGTAGTAGGTCGAGGCGATCGGCGTCGAGCGCCGGGTCGCCATCTCCATTACGTTCTGCGGATCGGCAAAACGCTCCAGCGCCCGTTCACGCAGCGGATTGAAAACGATAATCGGCACGCCGCGGCGGGATAGCTCATGCAGGGTGCCCATCATCCGCGGGTGGTTGGTGCCCGGATTATGGCCGATGGAGATCACCAGCTCGGTCTGGTCAAAATCGTCGAGGGAGACGGTGCCTTTACCAATGCCGATCGACTGTGGCAGGCCCACGCTGGTGGATTCATGACACATGTTGGAGCAATCGGGGAAGTTGTTAGTGCCATACTCGCGGGCAAACAGCTGGAACAGCCACGCCGCTTCGTTGGAGGCTCGGCCAGAGGTGTAGAATTCAACCTCATCCGGCTGCAGGCCGCGGAGGATCTCGCCGATACGGGCGAAGGCTTGCTCCCACGCCACCGGGCGCAGGGTATCGCTGTCCCGGTCGTAAACCAAAGGATGGGTTAAGCGGCCGTAGCCCTCCAGTTCAAAATCGCTTTTTGCCAGCAGGGAAGATACGGTATTTGCCGCGAGGAATGCGGGCGTCACCCGTTTGGTGGTCGCCTCCCAGGTCACGGCTTTGGCGCCGTTTTCGCAAAACTGGAAGGTCGATTTATGTTCTTTATCCGGCCAGGCGCAGCCCGGGCAGTCAAAACCGTCCGGCTGGTTGGTACGCAGCAGCGTGGCGGGCGCCTCAAAGGCATCCATCTGGGTGCGCACGGCGATGGCCGTGGCCTTCAACGCGCCCCACCCGCCTGCCGGACCGTCATAGGGGTGAACACCGGGAACCGCGCGTCTTTTATTGGTCATCTCTTTACTCCTGCTGCTCTGTTCTGGCTGTCTCTAGCCGAAAAAGGCGTACGACAACCCCGGCGACGAAGCGTGAATCGCATTGCGTCACCTGAAAAGAATGCTGTTTCTCAAGGATAGTACGATGGGAAAGCGTAGGTACTGCGTTTGTTAACTGAATAATAACATACACCACAATTCTGTATAATTGATGTTATCTATCAGGTGTTAAATTTAACTTATTTGCAAATTTTGCGGTTTTCACCGCGGTGCTGTGACGGATAAATTGCTACGGAAAGTGATGACCGGGCAGCGAAACCGCCCGGTGGGCCAGGCTCAGGTCAGATTGAAGTAACGGTCCGGACGCAGCGTCTCCGGCAGCGGATGCTGACCGGTCATGTCGAGCAGATTGCGCTCGATGGTATTGCACATCGCGTTCAACGGCAGGTCATTGGCTGCGGTGCCGAACGGATCTTCCAGCTCTTCCGCCAGCGAATCCCACGATAAAAAGGTGTAAGAGATAAAGACCGAGACAAACGGCGTCATGTAGTGCAGATCGCCGACCAGGGCGAACGGCAGCAGCGTACAGAACAGGTAGACGGTACGCTGCAGGATCAGGGTATAGGCGAAAGGCACCGGGGTGGTGGCCAGCCTTTCACAACCGCCCAGCACGTGCGCCAGCTCGTCGAGTTTGTTGTCCATCAGCCCGTAAGTGATGTCGCTGAGCTTGCCCGCCTCCCGCAGCTGGCCAATTTCGTTGCCGGCCAGCAGCAGGATCCGGTTGGTGGGCATTGAGCTGGCGAGGATCTCCGTCACCCTCTCCTCCGGTAGCAACCGCCGCAGGTCAGCCGTCGGATCGGTTTTGCGCAGCTGGTGCTTCAGGCTCCAGCTAAAGGCCACCAGATAGCTGACGATGCGGCGATGGGCATCGTGTTCCGCCGGCAGGATATTGCGCAGCTGACGCACCAGCGTGCGTTCGGCGATAAGCACCGTCCCCCACAGATTGCGCGCCTCGACGAAGCGGCTGTAGCTGGCGCTGTTGCGAAAGCCGAGGAAAATCGCAATCGCAATCCCCAGCAGGCTGAACGGCGCCACGGTTAAGTGGATCCCCAGCTGTTCGTACCATTGATAGCTGATAATGGCGATGATCGACATCAGCACATTTAGCAGCAGGCGAAAGATGATTTTCGACAGCACGGAGCCGTGCCAGTCAAATAGGCGAAGAAACCAGTGTTGTTCTGGCCGAATGATCATTGTCTGACTTCCTGAATTACCGCTCTGGTCATTATCTCTGAATACAGAATAGAGATTATCTATGAGCCGATTGGTTTATTTTATCGTTAACTGCGATGGGCAGATCTGCGCCATTATTTAGCGATGGTAATGGCGTTTTTAGTATGGGCCTTTTTTATATTTCAGGCAATCAATGCGCCAGCAATAATGGCTCAGAAGAAAAAATAACCGCTGAGCCAATTCATTTTTCCGCTTATGCTACCGGGTGTATCAGACCGCTTTCGTCAACCCCTGCGCTTCGCAGGGATCGAGATGCACCATCACATTAAGCACCGGATGCTGCGCCAGCACCCGCTCCCGCGCGTGATGGGCAATCTGATGCCCTTCGGCTACCGACATCTCGCCAGCCACCTCGAGATGGACATCCACCAGCACCAGATCCCCCGCCTTACGGGTTTTCAGATCGTGGAGGCCCGCCACGCCCGGCGTGGTTCGCAGCGTATCGGCGATCGCCTGCTGCATCTCTTCATCAACCGCACGGTCCATTAAATCATGCAGCGCGCTGACGGCGAAACGATAGCCCATGCGCGCAATCAGCAGCCCCACCGCCAGCGCGGCGAGCGGGTCGAACCAGGCGAACCCGGCCAGATTACCGATAATCCCCAGGGCCACCACCAGGGAGGATGCGGCGTCAGAGCGGGCATGCCAGGCATTGGCGATAAGCAGCGACGAATTCAGCCGCCTGGCGGCCGCCAGCATATAGCGAAACAGCCCCTCCTTGACGGCCAGCGCCACCAGCGCCATCCACAGCGCCGCGCTGTGCACCGGCGGAATAGTTTGCGGTTGCGCGAGATGGCCCGCCGCGGACCATAGCATGCCACCCCCGACGAGCAGCAGCATCGCGCCGATGATTAGGGAGGCGCCGTTCTCATAGCGCCAGTGGCCATAGTGGTGATCGTGGTCAGACGGTCGACGGCTCTTTTTATTCGCCATCAATACCACGCCATCGGCGACCAGATCGGAAAAAGAGTGCATTCCGTCAGCAATTAATCCCTGAGAGCCGGAAAATATTCCCACGACTACCTGTAAGGCAGAAAGGAAAATATTAACCACCACGCTTACAAGGGTACTCTTTCGCGCCTGCACCGAACGCTCATGATATTTATTATCATTTTCAAAATTATGTTGTGTCATTATTTCTCTCCCTTTGTGAGCGAGAAGAATAAACTGACAAACTGAGTTTATGCTTAACAATATAAAAGCCATTGCCTTGCCGTTTAACGATATCGCGGCGGTCGGTAATGACTATTTACTGTATGTGCCGTTGGAACGCTGCAACCTTGCGCCTATGAACTATCTTTTGAAGGGTGGCCACAGGTCGGGCCACTTTAGCTTAGCCACCACAGGAGTCAGCGATGTCACATAACAAACCATCCCGGCTGCGTTTCGCCATTAATCTGGGCAATGCGGTCCTGGCCCATCTCGGGGAGACAGGAAAGCCAGCGGGCATCACCGTCGAGCTCAGCCATCGGCTGGCGACGCGCTGGGGCGTCAGCGCCGAATTCGTTCCCTATCCTGCCGCGGGTAAAGTGGTGGCTGACGCCGGTGGCGAGCACTGGGATATTGCCTTTCTGGCCATCGATCCGGCGCGGGAAGCCACCCTGCGCTTTACCTCGCCCTATATCACCATCCAGGGCACCGCGCTGGTCAGCGTTGATTCGCCCTGCCAGAGCGTGGCCGACATGGATCGCCCGGCAACCACCATTAACGTCGGACAAAACGCCGCATACGATCTATGGCTAACCCGCCATCTGCAGCACGCCAGCCTGCATCGCCTTCCCTCTTCGCAGGAGGCAATCGACGCCTTCCTCGCCGGTGAAGGGGATATGGTCGCCGGTATCCGCCAGCCGCTGGAGGCGACAGCCCGTCAGCACGCCGGGGTGCGGGTACTGGCGGATAATTTTACCGAGATCCAGCAGGCCATCTGCGTCGCCCGGGCGGACGTGGACCGTTTTCACGCGGTAAACGACGCGCTTAGCGAGTGGCGGGCGGATGGCAGTCTGCTGGCGCTGATTGCCGGTCACCTGGGCCAAGCGAACTGAATCACGCCTCCGTCATCCGGCGCATGGCGCAATGCCAGGCGCCGTTGCGTACCGAGGCGCGCAGTACGCGGGCCACGCCATGCACCATCAGGCGCGTCGTGCGCCGCTGCAGCGGCGTGAGCGACAATCCCAGCATCTCCTGCGCCCATTCCGGCAAAAGGTCAATTCCTGCGTTCATCATCACCCGGCCGACCGGCTGGCTCATCCGCCCCGGCAGACGGGTGGAGAGCAGCACCTGAGCTACCTCCCGGGTACGTTCGTCGCAGCGCAGTCGCGGGCGCATCGCCTCGAGATAGTCCGCCACCTCCTGCGGTGTCTGAGGGATATCCCGAGCCCCCAGCCGCCGGGCGATTTCCGCCGACTCACGAAAATAGTCCTCCTGGCGCTCGGGACTGACCACCGTCCGCTTGTAGCGCAGGTGGGAGGCCATAAAGCAACTGCACTCGGCGACGTGCACCCAGGTTAACAGCGCCGGGTCGCTCGCCTGATACGGGGTTCCGTCCTTATCCACCCCGGCGATCCGCTGATGGATCCCCTGTACTTTGGCGATTAGCCGTTCGGCGTCGGGGGTAGTGGCAAAAGTGGTGGCAGAAATAAACTGGCTGGTGCGGCGCAGGCGACCCAAAATATCCTCGCGAAAACGAGAGTGATCCCAGACGCCGTCCAGCGCCAGAGGATGCAGCATCTGCAGCAACAGCGCGCTAATGCCGCCGCAGAGCATCGAGGTAAAATCGCCGTGCACCTGCCAGATGGCCGACTGGGGACCAAACAGCCCCGGCTCTCCTTTGGGTCGTTCAAAGTCGATCTCTTTTAGCGCCATGCCGGTCAGGCCGAGCACCTGCGCCTCGATCATCCGGCGAATGCCGATCATGATGGTATCCCTTACGTGCAACTAAAGGACAAAAGATACCACTGTTGGACAGCATTGGGAGAGATATTGCGGAAAGAGTGCCCGCAGCACGCGGGCACGACGGCTTACGGATTCAGCTGGTAATCGAGGGTAATGTTGGCCTTCAGCACCTGCGATACCGGGCAGCCTGCTTTCGCTTTCTGGATGATCTCATCGAACGCCGCCGGAGACACGTCCGGCAGGACGATCTGGCTTTGCAGCGCGATATCGGTAATCGCAAAGCCGCCGTCGGTTTTATTGAGGGTGACCACTGCGGTAGTGTCAATGGACGTTGCGGTATATCCCTCTTCGCTGAGCATCAGCGACAGGGCCATCGAAAAGCAGGCGGCATGTGCAGCGCCGATCAGCTCCTCAGGGTTGGTGCCCTTCACCCCCTCAAAACGGGTGTTAAATCCGTAGGGCTGCTGGCTCAGCGCCCCGCTTTCTGTCGACACGGTGCCTTTGCCATGCTTCAGGTCGCCTTCCCAGTGCGCTAGCCCTTTCTTATGAATCGCCATTTGATTCCTCCTGTAGTGATGTCGAACAAAAAGTATAGTGCGTGATGCCGAAGCTGCGTCTTTTTGCAGCCTCTGGCCCCCACGTTCCCCTGGTTTTCGTGTCGTTGGTGAGGCAGGGTGACGCTATCGGCCATCCTGCGGATGCCAGGGATCGGATTTGTCATCCTTGCTGTCGTCCCGTTTACGCGGAACTTCGCCCTGCTCTCCGGGCGCCTCACGGGCAGGTTGCTTACCGCGCTCTTCGTCTTGCGAGTGAGAAAAGGTGCTCATATCGACGTGCTCCGCTTACTTAGGCGACTGCTTGAGCAGACGATCGATTCGCACGACCGGCGGCGTCATTTTGCGATCCAGACTGCCGTTGATATTGACCAGATCGTCTGGCTCTACGTGTTGTTCGTTAAACGCGGCGACCGGGATAATAACGGTGATGGTGCCGCTTTTATCACGAAACTGATAACGGTCATCTCCCTGCCGCTTGAGCAGATTGCCGCGCAGCGAAACGGTCGCGCCATCGTGCATGGTTTTCGCCTGCTCAACGGTCATGATCCGGCCATCCTCGACGCCGCGATAGCCGTCATCGAGTTTGTGCGGCGGCGGCGGCGCGGCATCCTGGCTAAACCCTCCCTTATCGTCCGCCTGCGCGACACCTACGGCAAACAGACATGCCATGGCCAATGCTAGTTTTTTCATCATGCCTCCGTTTTTTGCTGACGATGAGAATAAAGCCTGGCTGATGCTGGCCATTTTTACAAAGTCAATTGTTCTGATATCGTCTAATATAAGAATGTCCTTATCGTTACGCTCCTGGCGAAACGAAACGCGGGGAAAATATTAATGATTAAGAATCAACAGCCTTGTCCTATCGTCGATGAGAATGAACGCTCCTTACGCTTTGAATATCGTTTCCGCCGCTATGGGATAATTGTTTTGAGTCTCATCATTCTTACCGCGTTAAGCGGCCTGTGGTCCTCCGGTTATTTCAGTGAAGCACACAGGGAAACTAGTGGAGGCGAATTAAGCGTCGATTATCAGCGCTATGCCAGGCTGATGAGTGAAACCGAGTTTAATATTCAGATTAAACCGGATACGGCCAGCGACACCATTATCAGCTTCGCCGCCCCGTTATTAACCCGCTACCAGATCGGTGATATCCGTCCGCAGCCGGATAAAATGTATAGCGCCGACGGGAAATTACATCTCGTCTATCAGCGGTCGACCCCGCCTTCACCGATATCTGTGTGGTTAGCCGTTACCCCAAAAACGGCCGGTAATATCTCCCTGCAGGCGGTAGTTAACGATCGCTATTCTGTAACCTGGCAGCAGTTTGTCTATCCGTAGGAGTCGCTATGGAAATGGTCCTTAGAGCCGCAGCAATCTATCTGATCCTGTTGATTATTTTTAAGATTGCCGGCAGAAGAACCCTGATGCAATTAACCAACTTTGACCTGATACTGTTGCTGATTATCAGCGAAGCCACCCAGCAGGCGATGCTCAGCACAGACTATTCGGTTACCGGGTCGATGCTGACTATCGTCACCCTGGTTAGTATTGATATTTTGTTCGGCTATATTAAGAAAAAATTTGCTCAGGCAGAAAATTTTCTCGATGGTACGCCGGTTATCGTGGTGGAAAATGGTGCTGTCATCGACGAGAAGATTAAGCTCGTCAATATCTCTGTCGATGATATCCTGCTGGCGGCCAGGCAGCACCATGGCATTTATGAATTGAAAGCGATCAAATTCGCTATTCTCGAGCGTAACGGCCAGATATCCATTATTCCTGAGCAGGAATAGTATCGGCTTCGCTATTTATCACGCTCCGGTTGTTTATCACCTGATTCCGGAGCGCGAGTGGCGTCATCCTCTTCTTTTTCACCGTTAACAACGTTCAACATTAACATTTTTCCTCCTCGCTGGTTGTCAGGGATCCTACAAATTATAGAACGCCTTCGCCGAAGTATGTAGGATCTGCCGAAACTAACCAGGAGATGCCGCCTGATTCACATTGCGCTTATTCCAGGATATTTCCCACCTCGTCATTGCCATTGGTGAGAAATAATTAACCGATCCGTACAGTCAATATTGTGAAAGCCAAAACATAATGAGGTCACTATGTCTGTGATGGTTATTACCGGTGGAACCGCGGGAGCGGGCAAAGCTACCGCGCTGCGTTTCGCCCGCGCTGGATATCACGTGGCGCTGATCGCCCGAGACGAAACGGGTTTGCAGGAGACGCGACAGGCCTGTGAACGGTTTGGCATTAAAACGCTGGCTATTAGCGCCGATGTCGTCGATGCCGGGGCGCTGCAGCGCGCCGCCGCCGAGGTGGAAACCACCCTCGGGGCAATCGACGTCTGGATCAACAACGCCATGACCACCGTGCTGGCGCCCTTTCGTCAGATGAGCGAGGAGGAGTTTCGCCGGGTGACGGAGGTGACCTATCTCGGGTACGTGAACGGCACCCGCGCGGCGCTGGAGGTCATGATCCCCCGGGATCGGGGGGTGATTATTCAGGCCGGCTCGGCGCTGGCCTGGCGTTCAATCCCACTGCAGTCGGCTTACTGCGGAGCGAAAGCGGCGATCCGCGGCTTTACCGATGCCGTGCGAACCGAACTGATGCATGAGAAAGCCACATCCAGTTGACCATGGTGCAACTGCCGGGGATGAACACCGCCCAGTTTGGCTGGGCGCGAACAAATGGATCAGGCCATGCAGCCGGTGCCCCCGGTCTATCAGCCGGAAGTCGCCGCCGAGGCTATTTACAGCGTCATCCAGCGCCCGGTCAACGAGCTGTGGGTCGGAAAAAGCACCATCCAGTCGATCCTCGGCCAGGTCTTCTTCCCTCGCCTGCTCGATCGGCTGATGGTGAAAAAAAGCGTGGGAGGGACAGTTTACCGGTCAGCCAAAGTCGTCAGACCAACAGGACGACCTGTTCACGCCGGTGCGCGGCAATCATCCGGGCCACGGCCCCTTTAACGATGGCGCACGGCGTAAAGCAGTCACCATCAGCGCCGATCTCCCGGGTAAAGTCGCCGCCGGCGTCGGGGTAGCGGTGGCGACGATGGCGCTGCGGGCGTTGTTCCGTCGTTCCGGAAAACGGCGCTAACTCAGGCTGCGGCTGAACCAACGGTAACCATACCCGGAGAGTGCCAGCCGCGCATCTTTCCCGCCGTGCAGCCCATCCTGATAGAGCTTATCTTCCAGAATTGGGCTCCAGTAGCCCTCGGCCAGCGGCGGGAGCAGGACCTCTACCGCCTGCTGGCTGCAGTTGGCCAGCATCAGTACCTCCCGCGATTCGCTGCGATAGAGCAAGCCCAGCACCGCGTCGGGCTTTAGGGTAAGGAGAGTAAAAGGGAGGGATCCCGGTTCAGTATATTCCGTGCGCGCCAATACCATATTGCGTACCCGATGCAGCAGCGACCTGGGATGGCGCAGCGCCGTTTCAACATTGATCCGTTGGTAGCGGAACCGCCCGCTGGCCACCGGTTTTACCGGCAAATCATCCCGCGCCGCCCGGGAAAAGCCGGCGTTGGCCGCGGCCGACCACTGCATCGGCGTTCTGACCGCGTAGCGCTCCGGTAAGGAGAGATCGTCACCCATGCCAATCTCGTCGCCATAGCGCATCACCGGCACGCCGGGCAGCGCCAGCAGGATAGCATGGGCTAACGCTATGCGTCGGGTATCGCCGTCCAGCATCGGCGCCAGTCTTCGGCGTACGCCGCGCTGGTAAACGGACATCGATTTATCAGGGGCAAAGGTGCGGATAACCTGGCGCTTGTTGCGCTCGCCAATCCCCTCAAGATCCAGTTCATCATGGTTGCGCAGCCAGTTGACGAAGCAGCACCCGTCCGGCGGGGTCACCATCGCCTGCAGGGCCTTCACCACCGGCGCGGCGCGCTGCTGCGCCAGGCTGAGGTAGAGGTATTTGTTAAGCCAGAAATTAAGCACCATCTGCAGCCGATCGCCCTGGCCGAAATAATGACGGTAATCTTCTACCGCGACGTCCACTTCACCCAGGAGTATCGCATCGGGATTGAGGCGCTGTACAACCTGCCGGAGATGGGTCAGCAGCGGGTAGCCGCGCGTCTCGTCGCCCTTTCCGGCCTGCTTGACCAGATGTGACGCGGCATCGAGACGAAAGCCAGACACCCCAGCCTGCAGCCAGAAGGTGATAATGTTTTCGATTTCAGCGATCACCGGCGGATGGGCGAGATTCAGGTCGGGCTCGTGGTGATAAAACATGTGGCGATAATATTGCCCAGCCTGTTCGTCCCAGCGCCAGACGCTCTCCTCAACGCCGGGAAACATGGGAGGATCGTCGTTTTCCGGCGGCCGATCGGCCCACAGATAATACGGCCGCCACGGCGACCGGGGATCGCGTCGCGCCGCCTGGAACCACGGGTGCTGCGCGGAGGTGTGCTGGATCACCAGCTCAACGATCACCCGCAGTCCCAGCTCGCGGGCGCGGGCAATCAGCTCAATCACGTCAGCGATAGTGCCGAACCGCGGATCGGGCTGCAGATGATCGCTGATATCATAGCCATCATCCTGCAGAGGAGTGAGATAGAACGGAGTCAGCCAGAGCACCGTCGCTCCGAGGCTGCGAATGTAGTGTAGCTTTTGGCGAATGCCCGCGAGATCGCCAAAACCATCGCCATTGGCATCATAAAAGAGCGAACTGTCAACCTGATAGATGACCGCTCTGTGAAACCACTCTTCCCGTTGCATCACTCTCACCTCGCGTTCTGCCCGTCCCTGTCAGCCGCCTCAGCGCGATCCGGACCCCGCCCTGGCCTTCGCGCGCGGTTTGCCGACAGGCGATACGGGATTGCGTTCCGCTGGTAGCATCCTGTTCGCTACCGCGTCCACCAGCGCCTGCTGCCTGGCGGTTAATACCAGCGGAACCTGTTCCTCGGCGGCGAGGAGCGCGATGGTTTGCCGTTTGACCATAGCGTTCTCCGGCGGCTTAATGCCCGGCCTCAACGCCAGGCATATCGGTATCCATAAGATATTGCCCGGTCAGCGCTGGCAGATAATGGAGCAGCCAATCAGCCATTCCTCTCTCTTCAGCCAGGATACCCTCCAGTGTATGCATCGCGCTGTGGTCGCCTACTCTTTTCGCCGCCGTTAATAAAGCGGTATAGCAGGCGACCTCAAAATGGGCAAAAACGTAGGCAGTGATAATCACTTTAATAACCTCATCACCGGGCAGCATGATGCCAATGGTCTGTCCTAACGCCGCCACCCGGCTCATCGCATCCTTCAGCGCGGAGCGGGAAATATGGTTGCGGGCGATGATATCCTGCAGGGCGGACAATTGCCGTCGGGTTTCATAGAGATGTTGTTCAAGGCGGGTGCGTAACTGCGGTTCATTATCGAGGCGTCTGATGGTGGCCACCAGCAGCGACTCAGCCTGTTTTTCCATGGCATGCGCATCGCGAAGCCAGTTGTGATAATTTTCGATATCCGTCATATACACCTCTGATCATTAACCTTTTATTTTGACGTGGAATCTTCACTCTCTTCCGCCGCCTGGTCAGCTCGCGCTGCGCTATATCCGGATAAATGGCCAACAATATTGGCATAAATACTGATGAGAATGACCCACAGTACGCTGTCTTTCCACCAGATTAACGAGGGTATCGCCAGACCCACCCACATAACGGCGGCGACAAGATGACAGCGCTTAATAAACACTGGCGTCAACTTCATTTTATTACCTTAGGACCGAACAATATTGAGCGACCATTTTATCGACGCTCTGACCGCTGCGTCAGGCGCTAAACCTTACGCTGAAAATGTCTTTCTTTTGCCTAAGCATAAAAAAGAAAACAGCGTTGCGTATTGTCCCGTTCCGTTATTTTCTGTCTTTACCGTCCGGCTAATTTATTGCCGCTGCGGCCGTCTTTAATTGCTAGTGATGCGGCGATTTCCTCCTCACCTTTTAGTTTCCCCACATCGCGGATAATGAATGTCGTTATAGATAAATAAACCCTGAATATGCAGAAACCTGCGGACCATCTGGCCCACAGGTTTTGTCTCAACGCCGATTTGTCGGCGTCACAGCTCATCAGTCGCTAGCTGTCACCGGATTTACGACCGCCGCCATGACTGTTCTTACCACCCTTCTTACCGGCTTCGGATGCACGTTCAGGATCATTTTTAAAGTTCCCGCCGCTGTGCTGTCCGCCTTTACGCCCGGCTTCGGATGCTTTCTCACGATCTTCTGCAAAATTACCTGAACCGCCTCTATGCTCTGCCATAATTTTCACCTTTGGTTTGATCAATATCGGTTGGTAAATGGAAAATGACCCTGTTACAAATCATCGCCCTCGATATCTAACACTAGAGGAATGCCTGCAGGAGTCAAATTAATTTCAGATACCCATCCGCGCACTGACAAAATAAAGCTTTACTAACGAAGCGGTAAGATAAAATATACCTCACACAACTCCTTTATTTGACGTAGGTTATGTTCACCGGCGGGTAAAACAGAAACGTCCAACGGCCGTTTGTAAAAAAATGCAAACGATTTAATGAATAAATATTTCTTTATCCCGCGGAACACAACCCCAGGAATATTACCCCTAAAGAGGTATTACTTTATAGACCATGGTTTGCGAATGAACATCTTCATCGTTTATTCAGGCAGCACCTTCATCGTAACTTGAGAAAAAGATCATGCGCGTTACGAAAATAGCCCTTGGCCCTTGATTAAGGATGGAATAATCCTAATTTAACGTCAGCAATAATAACGCAACGCTATCCCCCGAAATACGCCAAGGATCAGTCGGTTAAGGCATACCGTTACGCCTACGATTGGCCATTGACTGCGATGTTGCGAGTCATCCAGGGTCTGTCGCCAGGAGAAGCTGACCTATTCTTAGAGCTGGCCCGTTCTGTCTGAAGGAGATGACTATGCAAGATGAAAAACCGCCAATGAAGAAGTTACCCACCTCCATGTTGCCAGAAGAGACGGCTCCACGTCCGGAGTTCCCGGAGCAAGAACAAACCCCGCCGGGTCTGGATGCGGAAATGGAGCCATCCCCGGACCACGGTGAAACCAGCTACACCGGCTCCGGGCGACTGGCCGGTAAGAAAGCGTTAATTACCGGCGGCGACTCCGGTATTGGCCGTGCGGTGGCGATCGCCTTTGCCCGCGAAGGCGCCGACGTCGCGATAAACTATCTGCCCGAAGAGCAAAAGGATGCGGATGAAGTTATCGCCCTGATCAAAGCCGAAGGGCGCACCGCGGTGGCCCTCCCGGGTGATATTCGCTCCGAATCCTTCTGCCAGTCGCTGGTGGCCGACGCGGTGGAACAGCTGGGAGGTCTGAGCATCCTGGTTAATAACGCCGGGCGTCAGCAATACTGTGAAACCCTTGAGGAACTCACTACCGAAGATTTCGACGCTACCTTCAAAACCAACGTCTACGCGCCGTTCTGGATCACCCGCGCCGCACTGCCTCACCTCCAGGCCGGAAGCGCGATTATCAATACCACCTCGGTGCAGGCGTATAAACCCAGCCCGATCCTGCTCGATTATGCGCAGACCAAAGCCTGTCTCGCGATCTTCACTAAATCGCTGGCTAAACAGGTGGCGAAACGAGGCATTCGCGTAAACGCCGTAGCGCCTGGCCCTTACTGGACGGTGCTGCAATCCAGCGGCGGCCAGCCGGACGAGAAGGTGAAACAGTTTGGCAAAGACACGCCGATGGGGCGCCCGGGGCAACCGGTAGAGATCGCCCCGCTGTATGTCACCCTGGCATCCGATGCCTGCTCATATACCTCCGGACAGGTGTGGTGCTCTGACGGCGGGGATGGTGTGGTCTAAGCCTCCCGGCATACCGACGCGCGCCAGCGCGCGCCGGTATTTTCCCGGCCAACCCTTGCGGCTATATACTGGCCCCTCGCCTCCCGGTTGCGGCAATTTTTTCTTTCCTGCACTCCGCTACTCTGGCCGCATGCTATGATGTCCGCCCGCCGCTGTGCGCTAACCCTGGCCCCGACGCCACCCCTGAGGACGACAGATGAGTAATGACATCCCCCTGAAATTTTATGACATCGTGGACGAATACGAGACCGAAGCGGCTGCGCCGGTAAAGGATGAAGAACGCGATGCGCTGGCGCGCTATTTCCAACTGCTGATTGCGCGGTTAACTAATAACGAAGAGATTGACGAAGAGGCGCAGCGAGAAATGGCCCGCGAGGCGGCCATTAACGAAAACCGCATTGACGATATCGCTAATTTTCTTAATCAGTGGGGCAACGAATAAAGCTCAACGTCAGCCTACCGGCGGAATTGCCTTCCGCCGGTGCTGCCTGGGCACGAAGCGCCTAGACTCAGCCGTGGCCAGTCTCCTCTCCCAGACGCCTCTGCAGCGCATCAAGAAATAGCGGTAATCCGTCAGGTTGGTAGTCGCGGGAAAGATAGATGCCGTAAACGCTCAACGCCTTTGGCGTCCACTCCGGAAGCACCACCTCCAGCGTGCCGCTGTCAATCGCGCCCCGGGCCTCCAGTTCGGGAAGCATCGCAATGCCGCACCCGGCAACCGCCGCCTCCAGCAGCAATGAAGATATCCCTGCGCTCAGATTACCGTTCACCGCCACCGACGCTTCCCGCCCCTGCGCATCGCTGAACTGCCAGTGCTGGCTGGCGAAATGGCTGTATAGCAGGCAGTTATGTCGTTGCAGATCGTCGGGCGTCGTCAACGGGCCATGCTGGCGCATCCAGCGCGGCGCGGCGCAGAGCAGCGAACGGCACACTCCGAGGCGACGAGCGATGGCCCCCGCTTCCGGGTTGTCGGTAATGCGAATGGCCACGTCGATACGCTCGCCGATCAGGCTGACCGGATGGTTATTGATATCCAGCTCCAGGCGCAGCAGTGGATAGCGGGCGAGAAAGTCCGGTAGCAGCGGGGAGATCAGCTGCATGGCGGTAAAGTGCGCGCAGGCGACGCGCAGTGTGCCGCTGGGATCGGCCCGCTGACGCTCGCCGGCGATTTCATCGGCGATCCGCGTCAAACCGCGGGTCTTGAGCAATACCTTTTCCCCGGCCGGGGTCAGCGTCAGCCGCCGGGTTGAGCGATGGATCAGCCGGGCGCCGGCCCAGCTCTCCATCTGTTCCAGATAGCGGCTCACCATCGGGCGCGACATACCCAGCGCCCGCGCCGCGGCGCTAAGACTTCCCAGCTCGCAGATGCGCAGATACACCTGCGCAGCAATCACCCTGTCCATCACTCCCCCTGATCTGCACGTTTTATGAAACTCAGCATCTCTTGTTTCAGGAATTTTATCAAATAGCGAAATCCGTACAATGGAACGCATTCACCTGTTACTGAGAATAAATCATGAAATTATCTGCCCTTGCTGTTGCTACCGCCCTGTTCAGCGGCGCGGTCTTCGCGGCGCCTCTGACGCTGCAAACTTACAACCCGCAGGAAAAAGGACTTTTTGCCGTCAACTCGACCCTCGTTTCCGGTCCGCATGAAGCGGTACTTTTCGACGCGCAGTTCAGCGTCAAAGATGGGGAAAAGCTGGTGGAGATGATCAAGAAAAACGGCAAACCGCTATCGCGGATTGTGATCACCTCTGGCGATCCGGATTTCTATTTTGGTCTTGAGCCGCTGGTAAAAGCCTTCCCGCAGGCGGAGGTGGTCGCCACGCCGGAGGTCGTCAAACATATTGCAGCCACCAAAGCGGCCAAACTGGCGTACTGGGGCCCGCAAATGAAAGACGGCGCGCCGACGCAGGTGTATGTCCCGCAGGCGCTGGAGGCCAACAGCTTTACCATCGATGGCGAGAAAGTGACCATCATGCAGCCGCATGACTACGCGGCGTTCGTCTGGATCCGGGCGAACAAAACGATCCTCGGCGGCACCGGCGTGGCGTGGGGTATGCATCTCTGGACCGCCGACACCCAGACGCCGGCCAGTCGTCAGCAATGGCGTAATACGCTGGACCAGATGATCGCCCTGCACCCGCAGCGGGTGATCCCGGGCCATTATCTCGGCACCCCGCCGGAGGGAGACAGCGCGGTGCGCTTTACAAAAACTTATCTCCAGCAGTTCGAGCAGGCGCTGAAGACGCATTCGGATTCGGCCGGGGTGATCAAGGCGATGGAGGCACAGTGGCCGGGCCTGGCGGAGACCAGCTCGCTGGAGTTAAGCGCCAAAGTTAATACCGGTGAGATGAAGTGGTGACCCCTGCGGCGCGCAAGGAGGACTGTTCTTAATCTGGCTCCCCAGGGTTGCTATTACCGAGAAAATGGACCACCCTACCTGTGGCCGCACAAAAAACGCGCGGCCGACTTTGGGTTACATTTCATCCGGTCATTACCGGGTTTGCCCTTGAAACCAGAACAGGATAAAGGAGTCAGAATGAAATCGAACCATCAGGCACGTCATCTTCTCGGTCTGAACTATAAGCTTTCCCGGCAGAAAAAAGTGGTGCTGGAAGGCGATGAAGAAACCACCATCAACCACATCCATGCTACCGGCCGCAAACGCCGCGGTGGTTAATTTTCAGCCTGAGTGATGATAAACAACACCGTCCTGTTGCCAGGATGGTGTTTTTTTATGGCAATTGACTGCTTGTTTACCCGCTTGAAGACCTTCTGCTCTATACTCTGCCCGCTGCTTTCCACCCGCCCTTCGCTTATCGCCGCGCCGGGACTGTGGTCATGATCAAGGAGTTAGTGCGATGCAATTTACCCATAAGAAAAACCGTTCCCTGTACATCCCCTACGCGGGTCCCGTTCTGCTTGAATTCCCCCTGCTCAACAAGGGAAGCGCCTTCAGTATGGAAGAGCGCAGCAATTTCAATCTGCTCGGCCTGCTGCCGGAAGTGGTTGAAACTATCGAAGAGCAAGCGGAACGCGCCTGGATCCAGTATCAGGGATTCAAAACTGAAATCGACAAACATATTTATCTGCGTAACATCCAGGACACCAACGAAACCCTGTTTTATCGCCTGATCGGCAACCACCTTGAAGAGATGATGCCGGTTATCTATACCCCGACGGTAGGCGCGGCCTGCGAACGTTTCTCCGAGATCTATCGTCGCGCCCGCGGCGTCTTTATCTCCTACCAGAATCGCCATAACCTTGACGACATCCTGCAAAACGTCCCGAACCACAACGTGAAAGTGATTGTGGTCACCGATGGCGAGCGCATTCTCGGCCTCGGCGACCAGGGAATCGGCGGAATGGGGATCCCGATCGGTAAACTGTCGCTGTACACCACCTGCGGCGGCATCAGCCCGGCTTACACCCTGCCAATCGTGCTGGACGTCGGAACAAACAACCAGCAGCTGCTCGACGATCCGCTGTATATGGGCTGGCGCCACCCACGCATTACCGACGACGAGTACTATCAGTTCGTTGACGACGTGATCCAGGCGATTAAGGCCCGCTGGCCGGACGTGCTGCTGCAGTTTGAAGATTTTGCGCAAAAGAACGCCATGCCGCTGCTCAACCGCTACCGCAATGAAATCTGCTCGTTTAACGACGATATTCAGGGCACCGCGGCGGTGACCGTCGGGACGCTGATCGCCGCCAGCCGCGGCGCCGGAAGCCAGCTGAGCGAGCAAAAAATCGTCTTTCTCGGCGCGGGTTCGGCCGGCTGCGGTATCGCTGAACAGATTATCGCCCAGATCGTCCGCGAAGGACTCAGTGAAGAAGAGGCCCGCCAGCGCGTGTTTATGGTTGACCGCTTCGGCCTGTTAACCGACGGCATGCCTAATCTGCTACCGTTCCAGAACAAGCTGGTGCAAAAGCGTGAGCAGCTGCAGAGCTGGGATACCACCAGCGAGGCGCTGTCCCTGCTGGAAGTAGTGCGCAACGTGAAGCCGAACATCCTGATCGGCGTCTCGGGTCAGCCGGGACTGTTCACGGAAGAGATTATCCGCGAGATGCACAAGCACTGCCCGCGGCCGATCGTGATGCCGCTCTCCAACCCAACCTCACGGGTGGAAGCGACGCCGCAGAATATCCTGAGCTGGACCGACGGCGAGGCGCTGGTCGCCACCGGCAGTCCATTCTCCCCGGTTACCGTGAAAGGCAAGCAGTATCCCATCGCCCAGTGCAATAACTCCTATATCTTCCCGGGTATTGGACTGGGGGTGATCGCCTCCGGCGCGTCGCGGGTCACCGACGAGATGCTGATGGCTGCCAGCGAAACCCTGGCGCAGCACTCGCCGCTGGTCAACAACGGCGAAGGTCCGGTGCTGCCGGAGCTGAAGGATATCCAGACCGTCTCACGGGCAATTGCCTTCGCGGTCGGCAAGGTGGCCCAGGAGCAAGGCGTGGCGGTGAAAACTTCCGCTGAAGCGCTGCTGCAAGCGATCAGCGATAATTTCTGGCTACCGGAATATCGCAATTATCGCCGCACCTCGATTTAATCACGCTCACCGGGTCGACATATCGGCCCGGTTTTTAATAACGTCAGAATAATACCTCCCGCCACAGAAACGTTTTTTCCGCCTATATACATTCATCGTAAAAATATAAAACGGATAGCATTTGCCGCGCGCCCTCCGCTGTGCAAAATAGTTGTTTCTCACCCCCTCACAACGGAATGTGAAATGCTAAAATTAACCCTTGGCGCGAATAAAGCGAATGCGATTCTGATCCGTATTGTCTTGTTTCTTATCGGAGGTATCGCCATCATCACCGGAATGTGCCTCTTCAGCGGCGATATGTGGATGCTCACCCCGCGGGCGGAACAGTATCAGCCCGCCACCGGCGATCTGGTGGATGTCGTCATCTATGAACCGAGTAAATTTTTCTTCGCTCTGCTCTACGTGTTTATTATTACCCTGGTCTGGCTGTTGGCGGTACGTAAAATCCCCTGGCGGCCGATACAGCATCCTATATTACCGCTGATGGTACTGATTGCCGCCGGGATATTTATTTTCCTCCACCCGGAGGTCACCCCGGGTCGGGATGCCAGTATTCAGTACGGTAAACACAATACCTATTATGCGTCCATATTCTGGATGAAAACCCGGTCAGGTAGTCATTCCGCTAAGCAATCAAAATATGAAACCTTTGTTGAAGCGAAAGATCCCCGCTGGCTTATCGACAGAAACAATCTTCGCCGCGCCTGGCGCTGTGAAGTGCAGCGGCATACCCAGTTTTACACCCTGTCATTCAATGAGGGCTGGTTCCCGAACGGCGATCCGCAGGTCCTTGCCAACCAGTGTAGTCAGATTGCCGATCTGGATACGGTCTCTGAAGACGAGCTGCTTGTCACTAAAACCATCAGGAGCCGTAAATGAGCCAGCAAAAAATGGTTTTGCAGCCGATATTACGCCTCTGGCTGGGGCTGTTTAGCGGACTGTTGCTGGTGAGCGCCATCAGCGCCTTTCACGGTGAGTACTGGTATTTCGGCGATAAGCAGGCGTTTTACGCGGCGAAAGCCGGCGAGGTCTCTGTGCATGAACTCTATACGCCGGCGAAAATCCTCTTTGCTTTTATCGTCAGCACGATCCCGCCGCTGCTGTGGCTGCTGCTGGTTAACCGTCGGGCGCCGCGGCTGCTGACCCACACTCTCCCATCGGTGTTACTCCTGCTGGCGGGTTTGCTGTTTTTCTTCCTGAGACCCGACGTGATTCCCGGCGGGGAAACCCCTGTCTATCGCTACGGCGAGCGGGAGCGCTACTACCAGACGATACGCTGGCAGAAACCGGAGCCTGGCGCGTGGCGGGGTACCCGCTCTGAGTACAACGTGTATATCGAATATCGTGATCCCAGGGGATATCGCAAAGTCGACAATATTAAAAACGCCTATACCTGTGAAACCCACCGGGAGTCTCGCTTTTTTACCTTAACGACCGAAGAGGATTGGTATCCGGATTCGTATCCGAATATTCTCGAGGCTCCCTGCCAGGCGATAAAGGATCCCCAGGCGATGACGGAATATACCCGCGACCACGCCCGCTGGTTTCCCATTACGTTTTAGCAAACACACTAGCCTTCTGCGCCAACAATATCTCGCCGGTAATGGCACTGAACACGAAAACTGGTGGGTATCGGCCCCTGCCAGTTTTGTCACTGGCGCGCTTTCCCTTTCCCCACTACACTGCCATCACCCATCCACTGACTGAATAAAAAAGGAGGCCCCCCATGCTGTATTGTGAAATGTTTATTGTTTCACATGCCTTAGGCAATTGCGCCAGCTCAAGCGTTATCGGTATCGTGCTGCGATAACTATGGCTTGAGCGAAGACCCTTCACGCAATCCCTTCTCTCCGGCTTACCGGGTTATCGTCAGCGAGTTTTGACGAGGCATTTGCATGCCTGTAACTCTTGAGTAAGTTGACTATGAGTACATTACTAACTGCCCATGCGCTCCACGTGGAGACGGCTTTTGGGCCGCTGTTTAACTCCCTCTCCTTCACCCTGAAGAAAGGCGACCGGATCGGTCTCATCGGCCATAACGGTTGCGGCAAAAGCACCCTGTTACAGGTGCTGGAGGGCACCCTCGCGCCCACCTCGGGCAGCGTCTCGCTCGCCGGTCAGTGTCTGATGGCCCGCGTTGAACAGCATCTGCCGGAGGCGCTGCATACGCAGTCGCTGCTGCAGGCGGTGCTGGCCCCATTACCCGCCGACGCGCGGGAAGCACAGCGCTGGCTGGCCGAGCGCCTGCTGGCGCAGATGGGCTTTACCCCGGCGGTGATGGAGCAGCAGACCGCCACCCTGAGCGGCGGCCAGCACACGCGTCTGCTGCTGGCCCGGGCGCTGATCCGCCAGCCTGATCTGCTCTTGTTGGATGAGCCGGGCAACCATCTCGATCTGCCCACCCTGCTGTGGCTGGAAAGCTTCCTGCAAACCTGGCAGGGGAGCTTCGTACTGGTGTCACACGACAACACCTTACTGGATGCTGTAACTAATGCGAGTTGGATCCTCCGTGACCAGACGCTACATTGCTTCGCCTTGCCCTGCAGCGCTGCCCGTCAGGCACTGCAGGAGCAGGATGAAAGCGCCGCGTTACGTCATAAGGCGGAGCAAAAAGAGATCGACCGGGTCAGCGCCAGCGCCCGGCGGCTGGCCACCTGGGGTCGGGTCTATGACAATGAAGATCTCGCCCGCAAAGCCAAACAGATGGAGAAGCAGGTCGCCCGCCTGAAAGACGAGCAGACCGAGCTCAGCGTCGGCCCGCCGTGGCGCCTGGTGTTACAGGGGGACCCCCTGCCGGCCGACCGCCTTTTGGAGATGGACACCCTTCCCGTCTCGCCCGCGCCGGGTCAGCCATCCCTCTTCACCACCGGCGTGGCGCGCCTGCGCAGCGGCGATCGCGTGGCCATCATGGGACGTAATGGCGGCGGCAAATCGTCCCTGCTGCGCCTGCTGTGGCAGCAGATGAACAACGCATCGCCTCTCCCGGGGCTGCGCCTGCATCCCCGGTTGCACCCCGGCTACTATGACCAGACGCTGGCGCAGTTGCCGGACGAGGCCAGCCTGCTCGAGGCCCTGACGCCGTTTGCCCCGTCGGCGGACACCCGTAAACGGGCGCTGATCGCCGCCGGGTTTGGCTGGGCGAGACATAGCCAGAAGATCAGCACCCTCAGCGGCGGCGAGCGATCGCGGCTGCTGTTCGTTGGCCTGTCGCTGGCGCGCTACAGTCTGCTGCTGCTGGATGAACCCACCAACCATCTTGATATGGAGGGTAAAGCGGCGCTGGCGCAGACGCTGCGCGATTACCCCGGCGGCGTGCTGCTGGTCAGTCATGACCGCCAGCTGATTAGCGAAAGCTGTAACCGCTTCTGGCTGATTGACAGCGCCGGGCTAACGGAGTGGCACAGCCTGGAGGAGGTCTATGCCCGTCTGCAGGCCGTGGCGCCCGCCCCGGACAGTCGGCTCGCTTTGCAGAGTACACCCGCCGGGGCTGACGATGATGAGGAGGCGCTGCTGGCGCGGCTGATTGACCTGGAGCAGTGGCTGGCTGACGACATGGCCCGCAAGCCAAAACATCAAAAGCCGTCACTGCAGGCACAGTGGCAAGAGGAGATTGCCCGCCTGCTTAACCAACTGACGTAATCTCCATGTCCCCCCACCGGCTAAGGCGCCACGCCCTTAGCCGGTGTTTCCGGACCGGGTAAACTGCTGCTCGGTCATTACCTTTCCCCACTGCTCCCCCTGCCATTCGCGGATTAACGTGAAGCCAAAGGATTCATACAGTTTGCGGGCCGCGTCCAGCCCTTTAAAGGTCCACAGCTGCACCGCGCTAAACTGGCGACTATCGCAGAAAGCCATCGCCTCGCTGAGGAGCCGCCTGCCAATGCCGGTTCCCCGGCAGCTGTCATCGAGAATGAACCAGCGCAAATGCGCCTCCTGCTGGCCGAGGTCCTCGCCATCGATAGCCAGCGAGCCGACGATTTTCCCTTCGCGGATCGCCAGCCAGATCTGGTTGGCCGGGGAGGAGAGCCGGGTGGCAAATTCCGCTACGCCGCTGGCGACCTTGCCTTCAAAAAAGCGCCAAAGTCATGATGACGGGCGTAATACTCCCCGTGCATCTGGGCTATCCGGCCGATCATCCCCGGATGGTAGCCGGTCATCAGTGAAATTTGCGGAGCCGTATCCGCAAGCGCGCTATCCCGACACTGCGCCAGCGCCCGGGCATAGGCCGCCAGTCCAGTGGCGACAGTTTGCTGCTGCGTCTCATCCAGATGGTCTAACGCCTCCACCACCTGACGGGTACCCCAGGCGTTAATTTTCGCCACCGTATCGTGCCCCTTTGCCGTCAGGGCGAGTGATTTCGCGCGCGCATCCTCCGCGCAAGGACGCTCCTCCAGCTCACCAGCCGCCAGCAGACGAGAGACCATCCGGCTGACGCTTGATTTTTCCAGTCCCAGCAACGTGACCAGCTGCGCGGCCGTCATCTCCCCCCTCATCGATACCTCAAGCAGGGTGTGCACCGCCGAAGGTGAATAATGGGTGGCGGCCAGCGTGGTGCTCATAAAGCCCAGCTCGCGCACCATTAACCGCGAGGCGGTACGAATCTGTTGGATTAAGGGGGTATCAGGCATGGCGGCGGGTCCAGAAAATGAAATGGTTGTACAATACAACCATCGCCTTCATCCTGCGTCAAGATGCAATATGGTGGAATAAGCGTTGTCGTGTGACGTGTGACGTGTGATTTTGCCGCCATAGGGATCGTGAAAGCGAATGCCGCGGGCGCCGGACAGCGCCCGCGATGAATATTATTGCGGGTTCTTCGCCTTCCAGGCCTCCCAGGCCGATTTGATCTCCTGCTTCGCGGCCGCGGCGTCATTAAAGCCGGCCAGCTCGACCTTTTACGCCCCTCCGGCAGTTCTTTATAGACCCGGAAGAAGGCCTCCAGCCGCTGCTGTTCTATTTTCGGCAGATCGGAGATGGTCTTGATGTCGTCGTAGGTCGGGTCAATTTTACTGGCCGGTACGGCGATGATTTTGTCGTCTTTCTCACCGCCGTCTATCATTTTCAGCACACCAATTGCCCGCAGCTTAATCAGCGTGCCCGGGGCCATCGGCGCGCGGGTATAAAACACCACGTCCAGCGGGTCGCCATCCCCGGCCAGCGACTGGGTCAGCGAGCCGTAGTTCGCCGGGTAGGCCACCGGCATCGACTGAAAGCGGTCGGCGACGATAAACCCCGTTTTAGCATCGGTTTCGTACTTAATGATCCCGCCCGTCGGGATCTCAGTGACGGCGTAAAATTCTTCCGGGTTGTTTTCCGGCTGGGGAAATTCCAGCACATTGTGGGCCTGGGCGGCGGCGGACAAAAGCAGACCGGCGGTGAGGATGGTTTTTACCAGATGCATTGTTGTATCACTCTGTTGTTATAAGAAATTGATGCGCAAAACAATAGATTCGAGTGATGACAAAAACATGACCATTCAGCGTCAATATTATTACCTACCAAATATAGCGATGTTGTCTGAATTTTGTGCTATCTCTGTAGCAAAAAGCCACATTCTGTACTAAGCGCCTTGTATTTTACCGCTCAGCGTCTAATCCTTATTGGGTACTATTGCATTAATTAAGTTAATCAATTCCCCCACAAGGAGACAGGCATGAAGGCAGCTGTTGTTACCCACGACCATCAGGTTAACGTCACGGAAAAAACGCTGCGCCCGCTGGAATACGGCGAAGCGCTGTTGAAAATGGAATGCTGCGGCGTGTGTCATACTGACCTGCACGTGAAAAACGGCGATTTTGGCGATAAAACCGGCGTCATTCTCGGCCATGAAGGGATCGGGGTGGTACAAAAAGTCGGCCCGGGCGTCACCTCCCTGAAGCCGGGCGACCGCGCCAGCGTGGCGTGGTTCTTCGAAGGCTGCGGCCACTGCGATTACTGTAACAGCGGCAACGAGACGCTCTGCCGCTCGGTGAAAAACGCCGGCTATACCGTCGATGGCGGCATGGCGGAAGAGTGCATCGTCACCGCCAACTACGCGGTAAAAGTTCCGGACGGCCTCGACTCCGCCGCCGCCAGCAGCATCACCTGCGCGGGCGTCACCACCTACAAAGCGGTCAAGGTCTCCCACATCAAACCGGGCCAGTGGATCGCCATCTACGGCCTCGGCGGGTTGGGTAACCTCGCGCTGCAGTATGCGAAGAATGTCTTTAACGCCAAAGTGATCGCTATCGACGTCAACGACGGACAGCTGGAGCTGGCGGCCTCGATGGGCGCCGACCTGACCATCAACTCCCGCAATGAAGATGCGGCGAAAGTGATTCAGGAAAAAACCGGCGGCGCCCACGCTGCGGTAGTAACCGCGGTGGCTAAAGCGGCCTTTAACTCGGCGGTGGATGCCGTTCGCGCCGGTGGCCGCGTGGTTGCGGTGGGCCTGCCGCCGGAGGCGATGAGCCTCGATATTCCGCGTCTGGTGCTGGACGGCATCGAGGTGGTCGGTTCGCTGGTCGGCACCCGTCAGGATCTGGTGGAAGCCTTCCAGTTTGCCGCCGAAGGCAAAGTGGTGCCGAAAGTCACCCTGCGTCCGCTGGAAGATATCAATGCTATCTTCAAAGAGATGGAGCAAGGTCAGATCCGCGGCCGTATGGTTATCGATCTGCGTAGCTAATCACCCGCGCCTCTCCCGTCCGGGAGAGGCGATCCCCCTGGCACGTCCTCTCGCTTCCCAACCCGGGAAGTAAATGCAATTTCCGCAAATGCTTAGCGCAATTCCTTGGTTCCTTTGTTTTTAGCCGCGCCCGATGATGGCAACACAATAGATAACAAAGGAATTCACCATGCATCGTCATTTTCGCCTGCCCGCGCTGGCCGCGCTGTTTCTCACCGGCGCCTTTTCCGTCTGGGCCGCCGACACGCCGGTTAAAGGCGGCACCTTAATTTATCTGGAGCAGCAACCGCACACCAATCTCTATCCGCCCGCCGGCGGCTTTTACCCGAATGGCGGGATTCTCAATCAGATAACCGACAAGCTCACCTGGCAGAATCCCAAAACGCTGGAGATTGAGCCGTGGATCGCCGAGAGCTGGACCAGCAACGCCGATAAAACCGAGTACACCTTCCACCTGCGCAAAGGGGTCACTTTCTCAGATGGCACACCGCTGGACGCCGCCGCCGTCGCCAAAAACTTCGATACCTATGGTCTGGGAGATAAAGCCCATCGTCTGCCCGTCTCGGAGGTCATCAATAACTACCAGCGCAGCGAAGTGATCGACCCGCTGACGGTAAAATTCTACTTCAACAAGCCGTCGCCGGGCTTCCTGCAGGGAACCGCCACCATCGGCTCCGGTCTGGTATCTCTCAGCACCCTGCAGCGTAATTTTGAAGAGCTGGGCGATGCCCGACATATTATCGGCTCCGGCCCCTTCGTCGTGCAGGATGAAAAACCAGGCCGCGAGCTGACGCTGGTGGCGCGCAAGGATTACCAGTGGGGGCCGAAAAACATTGCCCAGCAGGGGCCCGCTAACCTCGACGGCATCACCTATATTGTGACGCCGGAAGACAGCGTGCGTATCGGCGCGCTGCTGGCAGGTCAGGCGGGCTTTATTCGCCAGGTGCAGGCCTACGATGAAAAGCAGGCTACCGATCAGGGATTTAAGATCTACGCTGCCCCTACCCGCGGGGTCAACGACAGCCTGAGCTTCCGCCCGGATAACCCACTGGTCGCCGACCTGCGGGTGCGTCAGGCCCTGCTCCATGCCACCAACGCCAGGCAGGTGGTGGAGACGCTGTTCTCCGCTAACTACCCGCAAGCCACCTCCGTGCTGGCCAGCTCTGCCGCCGGCTATGTCAATCTCAGCGATAAACTCACCTTCGACCAGGCCAAAGCCCGGCAGTTGCTGGATGACGCCGGCTGGAAGCCCGCCGCCGACGGTATTCGCAGCAAAGACGGTCAGCGGCTGGCGCTGACCGTCTATGAGTCGCTGCCGCAGCCGCAAAATAAGGAAGTGCTGCAGCTGATCGCCCAGCAGTGGCGCCAGGTGGGTGTGGCGTTGACGGTCAAAGCCGGGGATGCCGGTAGCCGTACGCTGGATAACCTCGACCCGCAGAAAACCCCGCTCACCGTCTCAGAAGTGGGCCGCGCCGACCCGGATGTGGTGAAAAGTATGTTCTTCCCCAACAACCGCGATGCGCTGCTGCAGAAAGGCGGCTCCAGCGATAAAGTGCAGCGCTTCCGCGATGATAAGCTCAATGACCTGCTGACCGGCATCTCCGCGGCGGTAGAGCCGCAGCAGCGCTTGCAGTTAACCGGTGACGCCCAGCGCTATCTGATCGATAACGCCTATGTGATCCCTATTTTCGAAGAGCCGCAGGTGTTCGCCGGCGCGCCGTGGGTCAAAGGCGTCAGCTTCGAGGCCGTCGGTCGTCCGTCGTTCTACGGCGCGTGGCTGGACAAGCACTAAGAGGCCGGTTATGAGCGCTTATCTTCTGCGACGATTCGGCCAGGGGCTGCTGGTCCTGTGGGCGGCCTTTACCCTCACCTTTTTCCTGCTGCAGGTCCTGCCGGGGGATGCGGTGCTGATCAAGTTTCAGAACCCGGACCTCGGCCTGAGCCCGGCGCAAATTGCGGAGATGCGGCTGGCCTACGGCGCCGATAGCCCGCTGTGGCGCCAGTACCTGCACACGCTGCTGGCGATGCTGCACGGCGACTTCGGCTATTCCCTGCAGGCGGGTCTGGCGGTCAGCAGTCTGATTGCCAGCAACCTGCCGGATACCTTAAGCCTCGCGCTGCCGGCCTTCCTGCTGGCCGTGGCGCTGGCGTTCGCCCTCGCTTTCGCCTCGCGGCTGCCGGGGCTGCGCTGGCTGAGCAATTTTCTGCAGTCGCTACCGGTGTTGTTTATCTCTCTACCTACCTTTTGGTTGGGTATCGCCCTGATCCAGCTCTTCTCGTTTCAGTTGCGCTGGATCCCGGTAATCAACCCCGGCCCACTGGAAGGACTGATTTTACCGGTTATCGCCGTCGCGCTGCCCATTTCCGCCCCGCTGGCGCAGATCCTGATGCGCAGCATGGATCAGGTGGCGGTTCAGCCCTTCGTCGCGGTCGCCCGCGCCAAGGGCATGAGCGAAACGGGCGTCCTCTGGCGCCATGTGATGGGGAATGCCCTGCTGCCGGCGCTGAATATTGCCGGGCTGCTGCTCGGCGAACTGATTGCCGGGGCGCTGATCACCGAGACCGTCTTCGGCCGCAGCGGCCTCGGCCAGCTGACCCAGCAGGCGGTCAATAACCAGGATATCGCCGTACTACAGGCGGTGGTGATGATCTCCGCCCTCGGTTTCGTCCTGATCAACCTGCTGGTCGACCTGGTCATGCCGCGACTGGATCCCCGACTCCATTTACAGACCGGAGGTGCAAAATGAGCCTGGTCGACTATACCATCGCGGTTCGCCGCCGCCCGGAGTGGCGTAGAGTGCGCCTGCAGCCTGGCCTGTGGCTGGCGTGGGCGGTGATGATCGCCGCCCTGTTAATGGCCATTGCCCCACAGTGGTTTACCTCCGCTAACCCGCTGGAGGGGATCCCCGGCGCTCAGCGCCTGGCGCCGCAGGCGCACTACTGGCTGGGTACCGACCAGCTGGGGCGCGACCTGTGGACGCGGGTGGTTTACGGCGCGGTGCATTCCCTGTCGGCGGCGCTGATCGCCGTCGCCATCGGCCTGGTGGTGGGTACCACCCTTGGCGCCCTCGCCGGGGCGCTGGCCGGACGCGTGGAATCCACCATCATGCGCCTGGTCGATGTCCTGCTGGCCATCCCCTCCCTGCTGCTGCAGCTCACGGTGATTATTCTGCTGGGTTTCGGCACGGTAAATGCGGCGGTGGCGGTTGGCGTCGCGGCTATCGCCAGCTTCGCGCGCCTGGCGCGAGCAGAAGTGGTGCGCGTGCGCCACAGCGATTACGTCGAGGCGGCCCGGGGCAGCGGCGGCACTTTTTTCGCCGTCTTCTGGCGCCATATTCTGCCCAACTCGCTCACTGCGGTGCTTGCTTTCGCGACGCTGCAGTTCGGTCAGGCGATGTTGGCCCTGGCCACCCTCAGCTTCCTCGGCTACGGCACTCCGCCGCCGGTCCCGGAGTGGGGACTACTGATCGCCGAAGGTCGCAATTACCTGTCAACCGCCTGGTGGCTGACCACCTTCCCCGGCCTCGCCGTGGTCGCCGTGGTCCTTGCCGCCAATCGTCTTAGCCGCCAGTGGAGTGGAGTACGCCCATGACCGTTCTGTCCGTTGAAGATCTACGCATCAGCTACCGCTCGCGGGGCGAATGGCGCGAGGTGGTGCACAACATCAGCTTTTCCATCCAGCGCGGCGAAATGCTGGCCTTCGTCGGAGAATCCGGCTCGGGGAAAACCACCACCGCGCAGGCCATTATCGGCCTGCTGGCGGATAATGCCCGCCGGGATGCCGGGCGGATTGTCCTCAATGGCGAAGTGATTAGCGACTGGTCGGATAAACGCCTGAACCGCCTGCGCGGAGTGAGCATCAGCCTGGTCCCGCAGGATCCCGGTAATTCGCTCAACCCGGTAAAAACCATTGGTCAGCAGGTGGAAGAGATCCTGCGGCTGCATCAGTCCCTCTCCGCCGCTGAGCGCCGACAGCAGGCCCTTAACCTGCTCGCTAAAGTCGGTCTAAGCCACCCGGAACAGCGTTTTGACCAGTATCCGCATCAGCTGTCTGGCGGGATGAAACAGCGGGTGCTGATAGCCATCGCCATTGCCCTGCAGCCGGATCTGATTATTGCTGACGAGCCCACCAGCGCCCTCGACGTCACGGTGCAGAAGCGCATTCTCGACCTGCTCGATATCCTGCGTCGCGAGTCGGGTACCGCCGTGCTGTTTGTCACCCACGATCTGGCGCTGGCCGCTGAACGCGCCGACCGGATCATGGTGTTTCGCCAGGGAGAGATTCAGGAACAAGGCGCCACCGAGACGATTGTCCAGCGTCCACAGCATCCTTACACCCGCCAGCTGCTCCACGACCTGCTGGATGCGCCGTTGGGGCTGGCGGCGGCTCGTCACCGGCCGCTGGCCACGCCGGCCATTCGCGTGGAGGGGATCAGCAAACGCTTCTCGCTGGGCAAACAGGCGCTGCAGGCGCTCGACAGCGTCAGCTTTGAAGTCAGACGCGGCAGCACCCATGCGCTGGTGGGCGAATCCGGCTCCGGGAAAACCACCCTGGCGCGGATCCTGCTGGGCTTTGAGCGCGCCGATGCCGGACAGGTCATCATCGACGGTATCGACGCCGGGCATCTCAGCCGCGAGGCACAGCGTCAGCTGCGGCGCAAGATCCAGTTTGTCTACCAGAACCCCTTCGCTTCGCTCGACCCGCGCCAGACGCTGTTTGCGATTATCGAAGAGCCGTTAAAAAACTTTGAGCGCCTCAGCGCGGCGACGCGTCGCCAGCGTGTGGAGAGCGTTGCCGCCCGGGTGGCCCTGGCCCCCGAGCTGCTGTCGCGTACGCCGCGGGAGCTTTCCGGCGGCCAGCGCCAGCGGGTGGCGATTGCCCGGGCGCTGATCCTCGAGCCGGCGATACTGGTCCTTGACGAAGCGACTTCGGCGCTCGACGTCACCGTTCAGGCGCAGATCCTCGCCCTGCTGCAGCAGCTACAGCAGCAGCTGGGTCTGAGCTACCTGTTCATTACCCACGATCTGGCGACGGTCAGGCGGATCGCCGACAGCGTCACGGTGCTGCGCGCCGGCCAGGTGGTGGAGCATGGCGACGTAAACCGCCTGTTCGCCGCCCCGCAGCAGGCCTACACCCGCGAACTGATCGCCGCCATTCCCCAGGTTTCCTCCCGCTTAGCACAGGCCCACACGGAGAACGCATAATGCCAAAACGCCTCGGTTTTTTTACCCGTCTGCTCGATCAGGGCTCCGCGCAAACGCGCTACCGGCTGGCGGCCGAACAGATCCGCCACGCGGAGCGTTTGGGCTTCGACAGCGCATGGATTGCCCAGCACCATTTTCATGAACAGGAAGGCGGCCTGCCTTCACCGCTGGTGTTTCTCGCCCACGTCGCGGCACAGACCGACCGGATCCGTCTCGGCACGGCGATTATCACTCTGCCGATGGAAAATCCGCTGCGCGTCGCCGAAGACGCAGCGGTACTGGATTTACTCACCGACGGACGTCTGGAGGTGGGGTTTGGCTCCGGCGGCACGCCAACCTCGTTTCTGCCCTTCGGCCTGACCAGCGAGCAGCGCGGGGCGGCGTTTGCCGACCATCTGCACCTGATCCATAGCGCCTGGCGCGGCGACACGCTGAGCCACCCGGACAACCGTCTCTATCCGCCGGCGCCGCAGTTGGCGGAGCGTATCTGGATCGCCACCTTCTCGGCGGAGGGCGCCATCCGCGCCGGTCAGGCGGGACACGGGCTGATGCTGTCCCGCACCCAGCCACGGCCGCCCGGCGAGCCACGTCTGCCGCTGGACGCCATTCAGAACCCGATCATCGACGCCTACCTGTCGGCGCTACCGGACGGCGTTGCGCCGCGGATCCTCGCCTCGCGCACCGCCTTCGTCGCCGACAGTCACGCCCACGCCCTGCAGGTCGCCGAGCCCGGTCTGCGCAAGCAGGCGACTCAGCACCGGGCGGCGGGTCATACGATAGAAGGTGACAGTGTCACCGACTATCTGCAACAGCTGGATGCCCACGTTGGCGATCCTGAGCATGTTATTGCCTCCCTGGCGCAGGACAGCGTGCTGGCCCGCGCCACCGATATTTCGTTTCAGGTGCACTCAGTCGAGCCTTCGCACCGGGATACGCTGCGTTCCATTGAGCTGATCGCTCAGCATATTGCCCCCCACATCAGATAAGGAGTCCCCATGACGCTGAGTCAGGATATTCTGGCCGAACTGGCGGAGATCGCCCCCGGTTCCCCGCTCGATCAGGCGCGCGCCGTCCGCGATGCCGCCACCCGTCACGCCCAGGGAAGTTATGAAGTGCTGTTCCGCCAGCAGGACGCTGACTTTCCTCTTGATGAACGCTTCGCGGTGGCCGCGAAGGTGGCAAAACTGCACCAGGCGGACGCGCTGGCGGCGCACTATGCCGGTTTCGGCCTCGCCGATCCGACCACCGATCGTCTGGTCCCGGCGCTGGCCTTTGCCCGCCTGCTCACCTTCACCCCCGTTGAAGCCACTCCCGGCGCGCTGCACACCTTAACCGGCGCGGGCTGGAGCCTGCGGGGCATCGTCACCCTGGCGCAGCTGGTAGCCTTTGTCAGCTTCCAGAGCCGACTGCTGCTGGGCCTGCGGGCGCTCAACCATAAGCCCATCGTCAGCGCAGATACGCCGCTGGTCGCCGGATACTGGCATACCACCCCGTACGCGCAGAGCGGCAAAGCGGCCCCGGTTCGCTTCACCCGCGACGAGCTGCACTGGGAACCCTGGCTGGCCGATAAACCGCTGGCGGAATTCAACGCTGAAGAACAGGCGATTCTGGCCAAATATGGCCATAGCGACTCCCCCTACTTTCGCCTGCTGGCGCGCAACCAGCCGGTGCTGGAGCAGCGGACCCTGACCGATAGGGGCATTTTCTATACCGCGGGAGGATTGCCGCGCGCCGATCGCGAGCTGGCCGCCACGGTCGCCAGTAAAATCAACGGCTGTATCTACTGCGCCTCGGTGCATGCCCGCAAAGCGGCGCAGCTGGCGAAGGACGAGACCGCCGTCGACACGCTGCTGGCGGTGACGCCGGGAGAGGATCTGCGCGACGGGCAATCGCCGCGCTGGCAGGCGGAAATCGACGCCGCCGCCGCGCTATCGGTGACGCCACCCGCGTTAAACGCCGATCATCTGGCGGCGCTTGATGAGCAGGGCTTAGATACTCTGGCCCAGCTGGATCTGCTGCAGTCCGCGGCCTTTTTCGCCTGGGCCAACCGCCTGATGCTGACCCTGGGCGAACCCTGGCGTGAGTAGGCGTCGTTAGTAAGCTTGTCGCCGCTGATGACAGCCATAGATGAGCAAGGCGCTCATCGCCAGAAACGACAGCGCGGCGGCGGGGAGCGCCACGCTGTTCCAGCCAAAGCCCTGGGCGATCATCATTCCGCCGCAGAAGGCGCCGATGGCGCTGCCGAGGTTAAAGGCGATCTGTCCCCCGGCCGCCCCCAGCATCTCGCCGCCTTTGGCGTTCTGCAGCAGTAGGATCTGCAGCGGCGCTGACAGGGCGAATAGTCCCGCGCAGCAGAGAAACGCCAGCGCCAGCGAAGCGACTTTGTGTTCACCGAAGGCAAAGATCAGCAGCAGCGTCACGGCTATGACCCCGTCGGTCATGGCCGCAATGCGCAGCGGGCTGTAGCGCCCGGAAATTTTGCCGCTCAACAGATTGCCGACCACCATTCCCAGCCCCGCCAGCATCATAATCAGCATCATCTTGCTTTCAGCAAAGCCGGAGACGTTGAGCATAAAGGGCTTGATATAGCTGAACCAGGCAAACACGCCGGCGTTACCGAACATGGTGGCGGCGAAAATCAGCCACGGCGCCGGGGAGGCCAGAAAACGGAACTGCTCGCGCAGCCGCGTGCTGGCCCGGTCATAAAGCGTGGGCACCCAGCAGAAGATCGCCAGAAATACCGCCACGTTAAATACCGCGATAAGCGCAAAGGTATAGCGCCAGCTGAAGTGATGCCCAAGCCAGGTGCCACCCGGGACGCCGACCAGGTTAGCGATCGTCATGCCGCCAATCATCCCCGCCACCGCGGCGGTCACCTTCCCCGGGGGCGCGATTTTCGACAGGATAATCGCGCCGACGCCAAAGAACGCCCCGTGGGGAAACCCGGAAACCAGCCGGCCAAGCGCCAGCATGGCGTAGCTACTGGAGAAGGTAAACAGGGTATTGCCGAGAATACACAGGCCAGCCAGGAACAGCATCACCGATTTCAGGGAAAACCGGCTGGAGAGCAGCGCCATGATCGGCGCGCCGATCACCACGCCGAAGGCATACCAGGCAATCATATTGCCGGCGGCGGGAATGGATATTCCGACATCGTGCGCCATATCCGGCAGCACGCCCATAATGCCAAACTCCGCCATGCCAAGTCCAAAGGTGCCCAGCGCCAGTGAAAAAATCGTTTTTTTCATACATCTTATAGGGGTATTGAGAGCCGGCCGGCATTATTTACTATCCCGCCCCGACACACCAGCTAAAAACGCCCGACGGCAGTTTCCTCCATACAACAGCCTGATTCGTTCATGTTCCCCAGCCGCGTGGCATACCGGCGGCGTGGTTTCGTAGAAACAATCCCCTATCAAAATCAGTGAGCTCAAAGAGATAAACACCTCATTGATCTCAAGTTAACTTGAGGTTGTAAAGTCAAAACATCGTTCACCTTGGGAGAATTATCCATGCAAAGTGTTGATGTCGGTTTTACTCATGTCGCCTTTACCGTCCGCTGTCTGGCCAGCAGCATCGATTTTTATACCCGCTATACCGCGATGACCGTCATTCACCAGCGCGAGCCCGACCTCCCCTCGGCGCGGAAAGTGGCATGGCTCAGCGACCGCACCCGGCCTTTCGCCCTGGTGCTGGTGCAAAGTGACGATCCGGCCGATACGCCGCTGGGACCGTTCGGCCATCTCGGCGTCGCCTGCGCCACCCAGGCCGAGATCGATGAGAAAGTGGCCCTCGCACGGCGGGAAGGTGTTTTACGCCGGGAGCCGGAGCAGCTGGGCGATCCGGTGGGCTATTTCGCTTTCTTTGCCGACCCGGACGGTAACACCCTGGAGCTGTCGTGGGGGCAGCGGGTGGGACTGGAAGTCATCCTGGCGGGAAAACCCGGCGAATAATTTTCCACCGCCTCGCCGGGGGAGGATTACACTTCAAAGGGATACCTCGGCAACACGGAGCATGGCGATGGGCAACAAGAAAAGCGGTAATCCGGTCGACACGGCGACAAAAATCGCGCCGCTCGACAACAAAGCGTACGAGAAAGCGCTGCGCAAACTCCACGTTGAGCTGGTGAAACTGCAGCGCTGGGTAGTGCACAAGGGACTGAAAGTGTGCATTGTCTTTGAAGGCCGGGACGGCGCCGGGAAAGGCGGCACCATTAAGGCCATCACCGAGCGCGTCAGCCCGCGTATCTTTCGGGTCGTCGCCTTACCCTCGCCCACCGAGCGCGAAAAAAGCCAGCTCTACTTTCAGCGCTATATCAAGCATCTCCCGGCGGCCGGCGAAATCGTGATTTTCGATCGCAGCTGGTATAACCGCGCCGGCGTCGAACGGGTGATGGGCTTTTGTACGCCGGAGGAGGTGCAGAAGTTCCTCGACGGCGCGCCGATGGTGGAGCGCGGCATGGTCGAATCGGGCATTATTCTGCTCAAGTACTGGCTGGAGGTCTCTCCGCAGGAACAGGAGCGCCGTCTGCGGGATCGCATCGACGACGGGCGTAAAATCTGGAAGCTCTCGCCGATGGACATTAAGTCTTTCAACCGCTGGGATGAATATACCGCTGCCCGCGACGCCATGTTCGCCGCCACCGATACCGCCTGGGCGCCGTGGTTCGTCGCCCGCTCGGAGGATAAAAAGCGCGTGCGTCTGAATATCATCACCCATCTGCTGTCGCAGATCCCCTATGAAGCTTTACCGGTGGAGCCTGTGACGCTGCCGAAGCGCAAAATTGGCAAAATGAAACAGACTAATTTTCCTTTCCGCTTTATTCCGGAGAAGTTTTGATTATTTCCCGTCGCGCTGGTTAATGCCAGCGCCAGGTTTATTACTATAACCATGAATATTTCAGGCTGTTACTTCCCTCTGGAAGCTGTCTCGCAAAATAAATATTAAACTTACTGCTGGTATTTATTTTTTAGTGGGTAAAGTCAATAATCACAGAACCAACCGCAAGGAGCCTATGATGAAAAGTAATACGCTACGTAAAAGACCCACTGACGTACCCGTCCAGAAGGCGTCAGAACAGCCAGGTAAGGATTTACGAGAAGCGGATAAACAGCGACAGCACAAGGAATTCATTGCCGCAATGAATGAATTTATTACAAAAGGAGGCACTCTTACTGATGATGAATTTTTCAGGGTGCTATGATGCTTGAACAATTCAATGTTTATCGAAATTGTTCTGCTCAGACAAATAAAACCCTGCCATATTATATGATCGTGCAGAATGATTATTATACAGACCTGGCCACGAGAGTCATTATTCCTTTAATGCGACCACAACAGTTACCACGCTGGCATCAGCATGCCGTACCAAGGATAAATATAGAATTTGACAGCTTTTTACTTTGTACGCCAATGAGCAGTAACTTAAATAATAAACGGATCCCGCCACAGGATTTCGTCTGCAATCTGAGTCATGCGCGCCAGGGCGTTATCGATTCAATCGATACACTTATCACGAACTGCTGACTGCCGGGAACCCGCTCCGACATCTCCGGAGCGGGTTTCGCGCCGTGAAGGCTTACTTCATCCCTTCACGATTCTCTTTCATCGCCTCCAGGCGTTCGACATCGCGATACCAGCGCGGGTGGTGTTTCTTCGCCCAGCGGCGGCTCACCTTGCCTTCGATCATGCCTTTAATCGACCCCTTCACCCAGAACGCCATATACATATGGATAAGGATGGCGTGGATCAGAATGATGGCCGACGTCGCATGAATCAGCAGGCTATAGCGAATCACCTGCATCGGGAAATATTCCGCGAAATATGGGCGCCAGATAATCACCCCGGTCACCAGCAGCACAAATATCATGCTCATGATGGTCCAGAACATCATCTTCTGCCCGGCGTTATACTTACCGACGCGCGCCACCTTATGCTCGTTGCCTTTCAGCACCTCGACGATGCCTTTCAGCCACGGAATATCCTGTTTATCAGGGATGTTATGGTGGACAAAGCGCACGAACATAAACATCAGCGCGACAAAAATCAGCACCCCAAAGAACGGGTGCAGAATACGCCCCATCTGCGGCGTGCCGAAGGTTTCCGTTAGCCACTGTAGCGTCGGAAAGAAGAACGATATTCCCGACAGCGCCACGAGGAAGAAACAGATAACCACCGTCCAGTGACAGGCGCGATCGATAAACGTTGTGCGCACAATCATCTTCGATTTACTCATCATGCTTCTCCTCGTCGTCGTCAACTTCCTTGTTCGGCCCGATACCGATGTAGTGGTAAATCAGCCCGGCGAAGGTGGCGATAAAGCCCGCCGCCGCCAGCGGTTTCAGCGCCCCCTTCCACAGACTGATACTGGTATCGATCTGCGGTTCCTTCGGCAGCTTGTGATACAGCTCCGGCTGGTCGGCATGATGCAGGACGTACATCACGTGGGTTCCGCCGACGCCCGGCGGGTTGTAAATCCCGGCGTTGGCATAACCGCGTTTTTTAAGCTTAGCCACCCGCTCCTCGGCCACCTCCAGCATCTCTTTCTTCGTACCGAAGTGGATCGCGCCGGTAGGACAGGTTTTCACGCAGGCCGGTTCCTGGCCGACGCTGACCCGATCCACGCACAGGGTGCATTTATAGACCCGGTTATCCTCTTTATTGAGGCGCGGGACGTTAAACGGACACCCCGCAATGCAGTAGCCGCAGCCGATGCAGTTTTCCTGCTGGAAATCGACGATGCCGTTGGCGTACTGAATAATCGCCCCGGCGGATGGGCAGGCCTTCAGGCAGCCCGGCTCTGCGCAGTGCATACAGCCATCCTTGCGGATAAGCCACTCCAGTTTGCCGTTCTGTTCGGTCTCGCTAAAACGCATTACCGTCCAGGATTTGGCGCTGAGATCCGCCGGGTTGTCGTACACCCCGACGCAGTGCCCCACGTCATCGCGGATGTCATTCCACTCGGAACAGGCCACCTGGCAGGCTTTACAGCCCACGCAGGAGGAGACATCGATAAGCTTGGCGACTTCCGCTTTATAGTCCCGCGCGCGCGGCGCGGGGGTGATCGGGTTGGTCGCGGAGCGTTTAATAATGTCTTGGGTTTCCATCGCCATTGAATCGCTCCTTACGCTTTCTCGATGTTGACCAGGAACGCCTTGTATTCCGGCGTTTGCGAGTTGGAATCGCCAACGTTAGGCGTCAGGGTGTTGGCGATGTAGCCTTTACGGGCCACGCCTTCAAAACCCCAGTGCAGCGGGATCCCGACGGTCTCCACCTGCTGGCCGTTGACGTTCAGCGTGCGCAGTCGGCGAGTCACCACGGCAACCGCGCGAATGAAGCCGCGCTTGCTGCTGACTTTCACCCAATCGCCGTTAGCGATGCCTTTGCTTTTCGCCAGCCCTTCGCTGATTTCGACAAACTGTTCCGGCTGCGCGATGGAATTGAGCAACGCATGCTTGGTCCAGGTGTGGAAATGCTCGGTCAGACGATAGGTGGTCCCGACATACGGGAATTTATCCTTCTTACCTAAGCGAATGGCGTCCTCTTCATACAACCGCACCACCGGGCTGGAGACCACTTTCGGGTGCAGCGGGTTAGTGCCAAGCGGGGTTTCCATCGGCTCGTAGTGCTCCGGGAACGGCCCTTCCGCCAGTTTATCGAGCGCAAACAGGCGACCCAACCCCTCCTGCTGCATGATAAACGGCCCGGTGTTGCTCCCTGGCGGCGCGGTATTGAAGTCCGGAATATCATTCCCGACCCACTTGCTGCCGTTCCACTGGATCAGCATCCGCTTCGCATCCCAGGGCTTGCCGTTGATATCGGCCGAAGCGCGGTTGTACAGCACCCGACGATTGAGCGGCCACGCCCAGGCCCATCCCAGCGTATTGCCCAGGCCCGAAGGATCGGCGTTATCACGATTCGCCATCTGGTTACCCTGCTCGGTCCAGCTGCCGGTATAGATCCAGCAAGACGACGCGGTGCTGCCGTCATCGCGCAGCAGCGCGAAGCTATTAAGCAGTTGGCCTTTTTTCGCCAGCAAAGTGCCATTTTGATCGTAGAGATCCGCCAGCGCGTAGCCGTTGTTCTCTTTTGCCACTTCTTCCGATTCCGGATGGTCCGGCTGCTTGTAGCGCCAGCTCATCTTCAGCAGGGGTTCCGCGCCCTTCCCGCCTTCGGTGCGGTACAGTTCGCGCAGGCGATGGTAAATCCCGGCAAGGATTTCGCCATCATTGCGCGCTTCACCTGGGGCATCCTGACCTTTCCAGTGCCACTGCAGCCAACGGCCGGAGTTGGCGATCGAACCGTCCTCTTCGGCAAAGCAGGTCGACGGCAGACGGAAGACTTCGGTCTGAATCGCCGACGGGTCGACATCATTAGACTCGCCGTGGTTCTGCCAGAAGGTCGAGGTTTCGGTCACCAGCGGGTCGATAACCACCATATATTTCAGCTTGCTGAGGCTGCGAACCACTTTGTTTTTATCCGGGAAGGAGGCAACCGGGTTAAAGCCCTGGCAGATATAGCCGGTGACGTTGCCGTTATCCATCATATTGAAGTATTTGATAACGTCGTAAGCCTGGTCCCACTTCGGTAACCACTCAAAGCCCCAGTCGTTCTCTTTTTGCGCCGCCTCGCCGTAGAAGGATTTCATCAGGCTAACGAAGAATTTCGGGTAGTTGCTCCAGTAGTTCACCTGCTCGGGCAGGGTCGCCTTCGGCGTGTTGGCGCTGAGGTAGCTTTGCAGATCGGTCTGTTTGTCCGATGGCAGCGTCAAATAGCCCGGCAGACTGGTCGACAGCAGGCCCAAATCGGTCAGCCCCTGAATATTAGAGTGGCCGCGCAGGGCGTTGACGCCGCCGCCGGCCATCCCCATATTGCCGAGCAGCAGCTGGATCATCGCCATGGTGCGGATGTTCTGCGCGCCGACGGTGTGCTGCGTCCAGCCCAGGGCATACAGGAAGGTGGTGGTGCGGTCCGCGGCGCTGGTTGAGGCCAGCACGTCGCACACTTTAAGGAAGTCCGCTTTCGGCGTACCGCAGATGTTTTCGACCACCTCGGGCGTGTAGCGGGAAACGTGCTGCTTCAGCAGATTCCACACGCAGCGCGGGTGGGTGAGCGTTTCATCGCGTTTGGCGTAGCCGTTTTCATCGAACTGGTAGTTCCAGGACGATTTATCGTACTGGCGTTTTTCCGCATCGTAGCCGCTGAACAGCCCCTCTTCGAAGGCAAAATCATCCCGCACCAGCAGGCTGGCATTGGTGTAATGCTTAACGTACTCGGCATTGATCTTATTGTTTTCGATCAGGTACAGCAGCACGCCCGACAGGAAGGTAATGTCGGTACCGGAACGAATCGGCGCATAGATATCGGCCACCGACGCGGTACGCGTAAAGCGCGGGTCGACGACGATCAGCGTGGCGTCGTTATTGTTTTTCGCCTCCATCGCCCAGCGGAAACCCACCGGATGGGCTTCGGCGGCGTTACCGCCCATCACCACCACGACGTTGGCGTTTTTGATATCCACCCAGTGGTTGGTCATCGCACCGCGACCAAATGTTGGAGCAAGACTTGCTACCGTTGGTCCGTGTCAGACGCGCGCCTGGTTGTCTACCGCCAGCATACCCAGCGATCGCACAAATTTTTGCGTTAGCATGCCGGTCTCATTGCTTGCCGCCGAGGCGCACAGCATGCCGGTGGAAAGCCAGCGGTTAACCGTCACGCCCTGTTCATTCTTTTCAATAAAGTTGGCGTCGCGGTCGGCTTTCATCAGTCGGGCGATGCGGTTAAAGGCTTCATCCCAGGAGATGCGCTGCCATTTATCCGAGCCCGGGGCGCGGTATTGCGGATAACGCAGACGGTTTTCGCTGTGGACATAGTCCAGCAGGCCTGCCCCTTTCGGGCACAGCGCGCCGCGGCTCACCGGATGGTCCGGGTCCCCTTCGATATGGTAGATCGCTTCTTTGGCGTTTTTCGCACCGTCGCCGAGGCTATACATTAATAGCCCGCAGCCCACGGAGCAGTAAGTGCAGGTGTTGCGGATCTCTTTCGCACGCAGCAATTTGAAATTGCGTGCCTGAGCCAGCGCCATTTTAGGGGCAAAGCCCAGGGCGGCGGCGGTAGTTCCGGCCATACCGCCTGCGCAGATCTTAAAGAACTTTCTGCGGCTGACGTCCATTGCATTCCTCCATGCAGGATGTTGATTCATCGCGCGGAGGAAACTAACAGCAAAATCCCGGGAAAATTTGCGTCAAATCAAGGAGGAAAACCTTCGCCCCCTTAATCGCCAGCCCTGGCCATTTTCGCTAATCCCTAAGGGTTAGCAACGGCGGAAAATTTCGCCCCTCACCGATAAAAAGATGATATATATGCCGGCTGCATTTGCGTAACCATCAGGAAAAGCATGGAGAAAAAGAGAGCCACGACCATCGGCTTCGCCGCCATTATCTTATGGAGCACGATGGTCGGATTGATTCGCGGCGTCAGCGAAGGACTGGGAGCGGTCGGCGGCGCGGCGATGATTTACAGCCTTAGCGGCCTGCTGCTGATCTTTACCGTCGGCTTTCCCAACCTGCGCCAGATCCCGCGTCGCTATCTGCTGGCCGGCAGCGTGCTGTTTGTCAGCTATGAAATCTGCCTCGCGCTGTCGCTGGGCTATGCCGCCAGCCGCCAGCAGGCCATTGAGGTGGGGATGGTCAATTACCTGTGGCCCAGCCTGACGATTTTATTCGCCATTCTCTTTAATGGCCAGAAAAGCAGCTGGCTGGTGATCCCCGGCCTGATTCTCGCCCTGCTGGGCGTTGGCTGGGTGTTGGGCGGTGAGCATGGGCTACAGCCCGATGAGATTATCAGTAACGTCATTTCCAGCCCGCTTAGCTATCTGCTGGCCTTTGTCGGGGCGTTTATCTGGGCCGCCTACTGCACGGTGACGGCCAAATATGCCCGCGGTAAAAACGCCATTACGCTGTTCGTCCTGTTAACCGCCCTGACGCTATGGCTGAAATTCCTCGCCAGCGACCAGCCGCCGATGCTGTTTAGCTGGCCGGTGGTCATTAAGCTGATGACGGTCTCCGTGGCGCTGGGGCTGGCCTACGCGGCGTGGAACGTTGGCATCCTGCACGGCAACGTCAGCCTGCTGGCGGCGGCCTCCTACTTCACGCCGGTGCTCTCCTCTGCGCTGGCGGCGATCCTGCTGAGTGCGACCCTGTCGTGGTCCTTCTGGCAGGGGGCCGGGATGGTATGTCTCGGCTCCCTGCTCTGCTGGTACGCCACCCGCCGTTAGCCGAGATCGCCTCCTGCTACCGGCAGCGTCACGCCGGTGATATAGCTGGCCTCATCGCTGGCGAGAAACAGGATCGCATTCGCCTGTTCCGCCAGCGTGCCGTACCGGTGCAGCAGACTGCTCGCCACCGTCTGATCGACGACCTGCTGATACCACGCCTTTTCCTGCTCGCTCGGCTGCTCTTCGTTACGCGGCGTCAGGCGCGGCGGCGCCTCGGTCCCGCCCGGGGCCACGGCGTTAATCCGAATACCGCTGCCGCTGTACTCCATGGCAATCGAGCGGGTCAGCGCGTTAACGCCGCCTTTCGCCGCCGAGTACGGCACCCGATTCACTCCCGCCGTCGCCACCGACGAAATGTTGACGATGCTGCCTTTGCCCTGCTTCAGCATCCATGGCAGCGCCGCGCGGCAGCCCCACAGCGTGGGGAACAGCGAGCGGCGGATCTCTTTCTCAATCTGCTCCGGCTGATATTCGGCAAAGGGGCGCGCCCAGATGGTGCCCCCAACGTTGTTGATCAGCACGTCGATACGGCCAAAATGAGCGACCCCGGCGGCAAACGCCTGCTCGGTACTTTCCCACGCTTCCAGATCCGCCTCCAGCGCCAGCACCAGACAGCCGGATTGCGCCAGCGTCGCCGCCAGCTCATGGACGTATGACGAGCGATCGATGAGCAGCAGAGCCGCGCCTTCTGCAGCCGCCTGCTCCGCCGTCTGGCGGCCAATGCCCTGCGCCGCGCCGGTGATGACGACGACTTTATCGGTAAAACGCATTTTGTCTCCTTATGCCGCCGCGCTCTGACTGGCGATAAATTTCTCATACCAGAACCCCGCCGGGGTGATCCCGCGGTCGCGCAACGCCGTGGCAACCGCGTTAACCATCGGCGGCGGGCCGCAGAGATAGATGTCCACGTCGCCGTTGTTCAGCATCGCGTCGTCGAGATGGTCGGTGACAAAGCCGCGCTGCGGACAAGTGCTGTTTTCATCGGCCACCACCGGTAGCCAACGATACCCCGTCAGCTGTTGAGTAAAGGTATCCAGCGCGTCGGTTTTCACCAGATCGCAGTCACGAGTAACACCGTACAGCAGCATCACCGGACGCTGGCTGCCCTGTGTCTGCAGGGTATGGAGCATGGAGAGCAGCGGCGCCAGGCCGGTACCGCCCGCCAGCATCAGCAGCGGACGTTCGCCGTGGCGCAGATAGAAGCTGCCCATCGGGCCGCTGAGGGTAAGACGATCGCCGGGCCGCGCCCGCTGGGTTAACCACTGGCTCATCATCCCGCCAGGCACGTTACGGATCAGAAAACGCCCTTCGAGGGAGCCCGGTTGCGAGCTAAATGAGTAGGCGCGGACATGAGGCGTACCCGGCACCTGAATGTTGACGTACTGCCCCGGCAGGAAGGCCAGCGGCTCATCGAGGGCGACCACCAGTTCGATGGCGGTATCGGACAGTAAATTCACCTGTCGTACCTGCGCCCCGGTGTTGGTCAGCGCGGTTTTACACTGCGCGGCGGCCACCGGCACATCGATCACGCAGTCGCTGGTCGGGACCATCTGACAGGTCAGCACCTGACGGGCCTGCGCTTCGTCGTCGCTTAACGCCTCGTCGAGATAATCTTCACCCAGGTCGTACTCACCGCTGGCGCAGTGGCATTTGCAGGTACCGCAAACGCCGTCCGAACAGTCCATCGGCAGGTTTACCTTCTGGCGATAGGCCGCATCCAGCACCTTCTCCCCGGCATGGCATTGAATGAATCGCGTAATGCCGTCCTCAAAATTAAGAGCAATATTGAAGGTCATAAGCGCCTCTTAAATGTGGTAAACGTCAATCACCTGACGGATATAGTCGTTATTCAGGCGCACGGTTTTACGGACGATCTGCGGCCTGCCGTCCTGCTCAATTAGCGTGCAGCAGGTAGAGCCAAAATAGGCATCAGTGTGCTGATAGCGATGGCTCCAGGTGACCCAGCTGTAACGCACCTCCAGACCCTCGTCGCTTTCGCCCATCAGCTCAACGTTGCTGATGATATGGGTGGTCCGCGGCTCTGGCGTGCTGGCCCCGGAGCGCTCGGTTTTAATGCGGTAGACGCGATCCTCCAGCCCTTCGCGGTTGGGGTAGTAGATAAGCGAAATCTCTTTTTGCGGGTCGCGGGTCAGCTGGTCATCGTCGCCCCACGCCGGCATCCAGTAGACCACCTGCGGGCTGTAGCAGCTGAGCCATTCGTCCCACTGACGATCGTCCAGCAGACGGGCTTCGTAGTAGAGAAACTGGCGAACCTGTTCGAGGTTAAGCATCAGGCCACCTCCACGCGCTGGGTAATGGACTGGTCGTAACGCTGTTGTTCCTGTTCAATGGCCGCCAGCATCAGCGTCTGCCAGTGGTGGTGATGAGCGATGTACAGCGCTTCGTCCTCCGATTTCACCCCGCTTAACCGCGGCGAAAAGCCAGCATGTTGCGCATGCTCATCCGCGCCATCGACCCAGCGCAGCGCGCCGCGGCTGAGGTCGCTCCATGGCAGATTTTCGCCGAGATAGCCGCGCTGACAGGCGCTGAACTCTTCGAGGTCGTCCGGCGTCCCCATCCCACTGACGTTAAAGAAATCCTCGTACTGGCGGATTCGCAGCGCTCTGGCCTGGTCGGATTCCCCTTTCGGCGCAAAGCACCAGATGGTGACTTCGGTTTTATCCACCGCAATGGGGCGGATTACGCGGATTTGCGTCGAGAACTGATCCATCAGGTAGACATTGGGGTACAGGCACAGGTTGCGGGTTTCGTTGACCATCTGGTCGGCACGGTGTTTGCCAAATTCCGCCTGCAGCCGTTCGCGGTGGGCATAGACCGGGCGCACTTCCGGGTTGAGCGCCCGGGTCCACAACAGCATATGGCCGTTATCAAATCCATAGCCGCCGCCGAGGCTTTTTGACCAACCGTTGACATCCACCGCGTGCGTCCCTTCCGCTTCATAGTTGCGGCGTGACATGGTTGAGGCGTAGTTCCAGTGCACCACGCTGACGTGATAGCCATCGGCGCCGTTTTCCGCGCCCAGTTTCCAGTTGCCCTCATATACATAGCTCGACGAACCCTTAAGTACCTCGAGCCCCTCCGGCGCCTGGTCGACGATCAGGTCGATAATCTTGCAGGTTTCCCCGAGATAGGCCTCCAGCGGCTGCACGTCGTCATTGAGGCTACCGAATAAGAAACCGCGATAGGACTGAAAACGCGGCAACTTTTGCAGGTCGTGGGAGCCGTCTTGTTTAAAGCTCGGCGGATAGCCGCCAGTGCTCTCATCTTTGGCCTTTAATAATTTGCCATTATTGCTGAAGGTCCAGCCGTGGAACGGACAGGTGAAAGAATTTTTATTCCCGGTTTTGCGTCGACATAACATGGCGCCGCGGTGAGCGCAGCTGTTAATTAGCGCGTGCAGCTCATTCTTTTTATCGCGGGTAATAATAACCGGCTGCCGTCCCAGCGTCAGGGTATAATAATCTCCCGGCTCGGCAACCTGGCTTTCATGGGCAAGAAAAACCCAATTTCCTTCGAAGATATGTTTCATTTCAAAATCAAATAACTGCTGGTCGGTAAATATAGAACGATGGCAGCGGTAAATATGATTTTCACGGTCGACAACTAAGGCATTATTGATTTTGTCTTTGAGCGTCGAGAGCGTTTTTTGCATGAGTCGGTCCCTCCTGCAGGATTCAGGATGAAAGAAACAGGGTGAATTCTTCGTTTTCGAGTGCAATATCTGGCCCGGGCAGTAGCGTGCCCGGGGCCGATAATGCCGCTTACTCTTTGGCGCGCACGCGGATCCCGCGCTGCTCTTCGTCGGCGCTCAGCGCTTTACACAGGGTGAAATCAAAACAAACCTCGGTGTGCTCTCCCTCAAGATTGCGCTGCGCGATGATCTCGCGGTCGGTCACTTTTACCGGATCGGCAATCAGGCCGTCGCGGGTGGCAAAGGCAAAATCGTCCCACAGGTATTTATCGCCATTGAGGTTAATCTGGCTGGTCAGATGTTTATGACCCGGCGCGGAGACGAAAAAGTGAATGTGCGCCGGACGGTTGCCGTGGCGACCCAGTCTGTCCAGCAGTTTCTGGGTTGGGCCATCCGGCGGGCAGCCGTAGCCGGAGGGCATGATGCTGCGCACGCTGTAGCGGCCATCGGCGCCGGTGCGGATCCGCCGGCGCAGGTTGTACTCACTCTGGCCTGGGTCGAAGAAGGAATAATTTCCGAGGGTGTTGGCGTGCCAGATATCAACAATAGCGTTGGCCACTGGCCGGCCTTCGGTGTCTTTGACTTCACCGTGCAGCCACATCACTTCTCCGGCGTCGGCGCCATCATCCATGCGGGCGTGACCCTCGGCCAGCGGCGCATTAGCCACGTACAGCGGCCCTTCGATGGTGCGCGGGGTGCCGGTTTCCCGATGCGCTGCCGCGTCGATGGCGTCCTGGCGCAGATCGAGGAAATGCTCCAGTCCCAGACCCGCCGCCAGCAGCGCCGCCTCCTGACGCCCGCCCAGCTCGTGCAAATAGTTTACCGCGTGCCAGAACTCTTCTTCCGTAACGTTATAGTCGTCGATGAGCGTGCAGATATTTTCCAGCAGACGATGAATAATCGCCTTAAAACGTTCATCGCCGCCGGCAACATCTAATCCGGCACTGTCGCGTAATAATTTCTGAATAGCTGGCTGTTGTACGAATACATTACTCATACTGGTTCTCTCTTATATTTTGCAGGGTATACGCCGGTAATACCGGCGTGAGGTCAGATATTATTATTAGCGATCGTCATCGCGAATTGATGACGGATGACGACAGAGGGCTTCCACTTTTATCGCCATAAAGGGATATAGCGGCAATCCCATTAATATTTGATGCAATTCTTCGGCATCTTGAACATCGAAAATACTGACGTTGGCATAAAGGCCGGCAACGCGCCAGATATGCCGCCATTTGCCTTCCCGCTGTAATTGTTGCGAATAGGCTTTTTCGCGTTGTTTTATTTCCTCCGCCTCGTTGGCGGGAAAGCCAGGCGGAATATTGACGGTCATCTCCACTTTAAATAACATTTTTTTCTCCTGTTCCCCGCTACGGCTGGCGGGTATAAAAATGCAGTTTGTCTTCATCCAGCTCGACGCCAAGTCCCGGCGTTTGCGGCAGCGCCACCTGACCGTCGGCAAAGGTGAGCGGCACGCTGACAATATCGTCTTTCAGCAACAGCGGGCCGAACATCTCGGTACCCCACTGCAGCGGCAGCGTCGACCAGGCGTGCAGAGAAGCCACGGTCCCTACGGTGCCTTCCAGCATGGTGCCGCCGTACAGGCCAATCCCTGCCGCCTGCGCGACGCGGGCCAGCGCCAGCACGCTGTTCGGCCCCCCGGCTTTGGCGATTTTCAGCGCGTAAGCGCCGGTAAAGCCCTGCTGCGCCAGCTGATAACCATCGTAGGCGGTCGCGACCGCTTCATCCGCGAGGATCGCGGTTTCAATTTGCTGGCTAAACCGCACCAGGGCGGCATTATCGTGGGCGCTGACCGGCTGTTCGATAAGATCGACGCCCATCGCCGCCAGTTCGCGGCAGCCTTTCGCGCCGGTGGCGGCGTCCCAGGCCTGGTTGACGTCGACACGGATGCTGGCGCGGTCGCCTAACGCTTCAACGATGGCGCGGGTATGACGCAGGTCGGTGGCGAGTTCACGCGCGCCGATCTTCAGTTTGAACGCCCGGTGGCGGCCTTCGGCCAACAGTTTCTCTCCTTCAGCGATATCTTTCGCGGTATCGCCGCTGGCTAAGGTCCACAGCACCGGCAACGCCGTTTGCAGCGCGCCGCCGAGCAGGGCTGATACCGGCAGACCTAAGGCTTTGCCCTGGGCGTCGAGCAGTGCGGTTTCGATGGCGGACTTCGCAAAGGTGTTGCCTTTAATGGCGCCGTTCATGCGGGCGGTCAGCGCATTCAGGTTATCGGCCGGCTGCCCTTTCAACAGCGGCGTCAGATAATGGGTGATCGCTGACAAGATGGCCTCGGGGCTCTCAACGCCATAGCTCAAGCCGCCGATGGTGGTGGCTTCGCCGATGCCGCAGATGCCGTCGGAACGGGTAAGGCGCACAATCACCAGCGACTGGCAGCCCATGGTGGTCATCGACAATTTATGCGGCCGGATGGTCGGGACATCCACAATCCAGCTCTCGATTTGCTCTATGGTGGCAGTCATCTTCTGTTCCTGATGAGATATATAACTTTTTGTACCCACATCCATAACGGGGGTCTGTGCCATTGACAATAGGGTTCAGCCTGGCGGATGGTCAACGGCGATAATCGAAATGTTGTGCGATTATCGACGCGTTTGTTAATAGACGGTTATTAATGTGATCATGGTGGTAAAACCGGCACAATTCAGCGCGCCCCATTTTGCGCAAGGTATAGTGATCTGCCGTGAGCTTTACGCTGCAACGGAGAAGGATGCGATGAGCGACAATATACCCAATACGCTGAGCGCCAGGCAGGCCGAGCACGACCCTAACTTTATGCTGTCTCTGGCCCGCGGGCTTGAGGTCCTTAACGCCTTCACCCCCCAGCGCCAGCGGCTGACCATTTCCCAGCTCAGCCAGAAAACGCAAATCTCGCGCGCGGCGGTACGCCGCTGTTTGTATACCCTCGCCGCGCTGGGCATGGTGCACAGTCCGGATGGCCGTAGCTATGAACTGCTCCCCCGGGTGCTGGCCGTCGGCCACGCCTATCTGGCAGGCACGCCGCTGGCCAAGGTGGCGCAGACGGCGCTGGATAATCTTGGCAAAGCGCTCGGCGAATCCTGTTCGGCGGCCACGCTCGACGGGGATAACGTGCTCTATATTGCCCGCGCGGCGGTCAATAATTTACTGAGCATCGATCTGGGGCGAGGCAGCCGCCTGCCGGCGTGGGCCACGTCGATGGGGCGGGTGTTGCTGAGCGCGCTGCCGGAGGAACAGCTGGAAGTGACGTTGTCACGGGCTACGCTTATTCGCTACACTCCGCATACCCTGTGCGATTTGTCCGGTTTACGTGCAGAGATCGCCCGGGTGCGCATGCAGGGCTATGCCCTCGCCGACCGGCAGATCGAGGTAGGCTTGTGCTCGCTGGCGGTACCCGTGCTGTCGCGTCACGGTCAGGTGGTGGCCGCCCTGAATGTCGGGGTACCTGCCGCGACGGTCAGCGCCGCGGCGTTAAAAGAGAAGGCTCTCGCCCCGCTACGGCGCGCGGCGATGGATCTGTCGCTGCAGCTATAGCGCCGACTGCGGTTTCGCCACGGTGGCGAGGCTGCGCCAGATCCCAGCGGCCAGCAGCAGAAGCAATACACCCGCCGTCGCCAGCACCAGGCTATGAGCCTGAATAAAAGCCGTCTTCGCCGCCGCCATCAGCGCCTGCGCCACCCCGGCGGGCAGCGCCTGGGACAGACTCACCGCCTCGCCAATCGATGACGCCGCCTGCTGCGCCATGGCGCCACTCAGGCCAGACGGCAGCGCAATAGAGGCGCTGTAGCTGCGGGTCAGGATCAGGCCGAACAGCGCTATGCCGAGACCGGCGCCCAGCTCATAGGCCATGGTTTCAATCGCCCCGGCGGCCGCCGCTTTCTCCTTCGGCGCTGCCGCCATAATCGCGGAACTGGAGGCCAGCAGCGCGCTGGCCACGCTAAAGCCCAGCAGCGTCATCAGCCCCCAGGCCAGCCACTGCTGGGTACTGAAATCGGTCAACGCCAGGCCGAGAAAGCTGAAGGCGCTGAGCAGCATCCCGCCGGTCGCCACCTCGCGCAGCCCAAGCCGCGACACCAGCAGGCCGGCAATCGGGCCGCTGAAGCCGCTGGCCACCATTACCGGCAGCATAAATATCCCCGCCTCGAACGGCGTTTTCTGGTGCACAAACTGCAGCTCCTGGGCCATCAGTAGCTCAAAACCGACCAGGGTAATCAGGGCCGTCATCGCCATCATCACCCCGCTTAAGATAATGCGATGGGTGAACAGGCGCATATCCACCATCGGGCGGGCCGCCGACAGCTGCTTGCGGATAAACCAGGTTAACATCGCCGCCCCGCCGAGCGCCACCAGCGCGGTGAGCCACAGCGCCAGCTGGCCCTTCAGCGCCGATTTCGCGCTAAACACCAGCATCAGGATCGCGGCAATCAAAACGAGCGCCTGCAGTAGATTGAGCGGCTGTTCGCGGCGCGCGGGCTGGCGCGGCACCACTTTCGCGTTAATCGCGATAACCACCAGCACGATCGGCACATTGATCAGGAACACCGACCCCCAGTAGAAATGCTCCAGCAGGATACCGCCCACCAGCGGGCCGAAGGCCGCGCCGCCGGAGCCGACCGCTGCCCACAGCCCCAGCGCCATATTGCGCTGGCTGGCCTCGGCAAAGGTGCTGCGGATCCCGGCCAGCGTCGCCGGGACGATCATCGCCGCCCCCACCGCCAGCAAAGCGCGTGAGGCAATCAGCGTCATGGCCGTAGGCGACAGCGCGGCGCACAGCGAGGCGATGCCAAAAATGGCGCTGCCGAGCAGCAGCAGGCGCTTAAAGCCGATCTTATCGCCAAGGGCGCCCATCGGCAGCACCATGCCGGCCATCACTAATGAGTAGATATCAATGATCCACAACAGCTCATTGCCGCTGCTACCCAGCGCCACGCTGAGGGTCGGCGCGGCCACATGCAACACCGTAGCGTCAATCGCCACCGGAATATAAACCAGCAAAATCGCCATCAGCGTCATCCATTGCCGTGACATAGCTTGTACCTCAATCAATATTGAATATTGGACACACGTCCAGGATGGCGATCCTGCCGGATTGTTGAACACATGTCCAACTTTTTGTTACACTCGGCCAAAGCCAGATGACAGTGGGGTTCTATGCACTATTTACAACGTGATGCGCGACGGGAAGGGATTATGCAGGCCGCCATGCGCCTGGCGCTACGCGGCGGCTTTGCCGCCATGACCGTGCGGCAGATCGCCCGCGAAGCCCAGGTGGCCGCCGGGCAGCTGCACCACCACTTCACCTCCATCGGCGAGCTGAAAGCGCAGGTTTTCATCCGCCTGATCCGCGAGATGCTCGACATGCCGCTGGTGGCTGAGGACGCCAGCTGGCGCGAGCGCTTGTTCTCGATGATCGGCAGCGAGGATGGCCGACTGGAACCCTATATCCGCCTGTGGCGCGAAGGCCAGGTGCTGGCCGACAGCGATCCGGACATCAAAGCGGCCTACCTGCTGACCATGAATATGTGGCATGCCGAGACCGTCGCCATCATCGAGCAGGGCCTCGCCAGCGGCGAATTTCGGTCGGCTGAGCCTGCGGCGGATATCGCCTGGCGCTTTATCGCCCTGGTGTGCGGCCTCGACGGGATTTATGCGCTGGACGCGCAGGCCCTGGATGAGGCGGCGTTTAGCCGCTATGTAAATAAGATGATTAAGCTGGAGTTGTTTTAGCTATCTTTACATTTAGTAACAATTAATTCCGCTACGCTTACCACGTGCTCTCTGTCAGCACGTTTTTTTTATCTACGCTTCATAGATAACGCAAATTAAGCGTTATTCACTATCCCCTTGTATTCAGCTGTTGACCTTATTTATTTACTCCTTTCCGGGCAAGTAGAGGGCAATATGTCGGTGCAGAATGATAAAGATAATCATTACCTTTTGAACAACTGGCGGCCTGAAAACAAGGCATTCTGGGAAAATAAAGGCCAAGCCATTGCGCGAAGAAATCTATGGATATCAGTGGCCTGTCTGCTGCTTGCTTTCTGCGTATGGATGTTATTCAGCGCCGTAGCGGTCAATCTCAATAAGGTCGGTTTTCATTTCACCACCGACCAGCTTTTTTTATTAACCGCCCTGCCTTCACTTTCCGGCGCGATATTACGGGTCCCCTACTCCTTTATGGTACCCCTTTTTGGCGGGCGCTACTGGACCGTATTAAGTACCGTTATCCTGATCGTGCCTTGTATTTGGTTAGGAGTGGCAATCCAGAATATTACTACTCCGTTCTGGGTATTTATTATTATTGCGCTGCTATGCGGTTTTGCCGGAGCGAATTTTGCTTCCAGCATGGGAAATATCAGTTTCTTTTTCCCCAAAGCGAAACAGGGCAGCGCGCTGGGAGTCAACGGCGGTCTTGGCAATCTGGGCGTAAGCGTGATGCAGATGGTCGCCCCGGCGGTCATCTTCCTGCCGCTCTTCACCTTTCTCGGCGTCCATGGCGTCACCCAGCCCGATGGTTCGACAATCACCCTGAGTAATGCGGCGCTCGTCTGGGTACCGCTGCTGCTGCTCGCCACCGTCGCGGCATGGTTCGGCATGAACGATATCGCCGGTTCAAAGGCCTCGATTCGCGATCAGCTTCCCGTGCTCAAGCGACCGCATATGTGGCTGTTAAGCCTGCTCTATCTGGCGACGTTTGGCTCGTTCATCGGCTTTTCCGCCGGCTTTGCCATGCTGGCGAAAACCCAGTTTCCCGCGGTCGATATCCTCAAGCTCGCCTTCTTTGGACCGTTCATCGGCGCGCTGGCGCGCTCGTTCGGCGGGATCATCTCCGACCGTCTCGGCGGCGTGCGGGTGACGCTGGTTAACTTCGTCCTGATGGCGCTGTTTACCGGCCTGCTGTTTCTGACCCTGCCAGGCAGCGGCTCCGGCAGCTTTCTCGCTTTCTACGTGGTGTTTATGGGGCTCTTTTTAACCGCCGGTCTGGGAAGCGGCTCCACCTTCCAGATGATCGCCGTCATCTTCCGCCAGCTCACCATCGACAGCGTAAAACAGCGCGGCGGAAGCGATGAAGAAGCGCAGCACGAGGCGGTGACCGATACCGCTGCCGCGCTGGGCTTTATCTCGGCGATCGGCGCCATCGGCGGCTTCTTTATTCCGAAAGCCTTCGGCACCTCGCTGGCGATGACCGGCTCACCGGTTGGCGCGATGAAAGTCTTTTTTGTCTTCTATGTGGTTTGCGTGCTGGTGACCTGGCTGGTCTACGGCCGCCGTAAACCCGCTTAACCATAACGATTTATCTGCCGGATAGCGGCTTACGCCTTATCCGGCCTTACGAGTTCGTTCGCTCATCCGGCCGGGTGGCACGATGCCGGACATCATCGGAGCAGGAGAAATGTCATGAGTAAACTTCTGGATCGCTTTCGCTACTTTAAGCAGAAGGGCGAGACCTTTGCCAACGGCCACGGCCAGGTCTACAACAACAACCGTGACTGGGAAGACAGCTACCGTCAACGCTGGCAGTTCGACAAAATTGTCCGCTCCACGCACGGTGTGAACTGCACCGGCTCCTGCAGCTGGAAAATTTACGTCAAAAACGGCCTCGTTACCTGGGAAACCCAGCAGACCGATTATCCGCGCACCCGGCCGGATCTGCCAAATCACGAACCGCGCGGCTGCCCGCGCGGCGCCAGCTACTCCTGGTATCTCTACAGCGCCAACCGCCTGAAGTACCCGCTGGCGCGTAAACGACTGATTGAGCTGTGGCGCGAAGCCCTGGCGCAGCATCCCGACCCGGTGCTGGCATGGGATAGCATCATGCAGGATCCGGCAAAAACCCGCAGCTATAAAGCGGCGCGCGGCAAAGGCGGTTTTGTCCGCTCCAGCTGGAAAGAGCTGAACCAGCTCATCGCCGCCGCCAACGTCTGGACCATCAAACACTATGGCCCGGACCGCGTCGCCGGCTTCTCGCCGATCCCGGCGATGTCGATGGTCTCCTACGCCGCGGGCACTCGCTATTTATCGTTGATTGGCGGCACCTGCCTGAGCTTTTATGACTGGTACTGCGATCTGCCCCCCGCCTCGCCGATGACCTGGGGCGAACAGACCGACGTGCCGGAATCCGCCGACTGGTACAACTCCAGCTACATTATTGCCTGGGGCTCCAACGTGCCGCAGACCCGAACCCCGGACGCCCACTTCTTTACCGAAGTGCGCTACAAGGGCACCAAAACTATCGCCATCACGCCGGACTATTCGGAAGTCGCTAAGCTCTGCGACCAGTGGCTGGCGCCGAAGCAAGGCACCGACAGCGCGCTGGCGATGGCCATGGGCCATGTGATCCTCAAAGCCTTCCACCTCGATAACCCGAGCGATTACTTTCTCAACTACTGCCGGACCTACACCGACATGCCGATGCTGGTGATACTCGAGCCGCGCGACGACGGCAGCTATACGCCGGGCCGTATGCTGCGTGTTTCCGACCTGCTTGACGGTCTCGGAGAAAGTAATAACCCGGAATGGAAAACCGTGGCTTATAACAGCGACGGCGAACTGGTGGCGCCGAACGGCTCCATCGGCTTTCGCTGGGGCGAAAAAGGCAAATGGAATCTCGAACAACGGGCAGACGGCAAAGATGTCGAGCTTAAGCTGTCGCTGCTGGATATTCGCGACAGCGTGGTGTCGGTGGGCTTCCCCTACTTTGGCGGCAACGAAAACCCGCATTTTCGCAGCGTAGCGCAGTCACCGGTGACCCTTCACCCGCTACCGGCTAAACAGCTGACGCTGGCCAGTGGCGAAAGCGGCCTGGTGGTCAGCGTCTATGACCTGATTCTGGCCAACTACGGTCTGGATCGCGGGCTTGACGATGTCAATGCGGCGAAGGATTTCGCCGAGGTCAAAGCCTATACCCCGGCATGGGCGGAGCAGATCACCGGCGTACCGCGTCAACATATCGAACAAATCGCCCGCGAGTTTGCCGATACGGCGCATAAGACCCACGGCCGCTCAATGATTATCCTCGGCGCCGGGGTGAACCACTGGTACCACATGGATATGAACTACCGCGGGATGATTAATCTGCTGGTATTCTGCGGCTGCGTCGGCCAGAGCGGCGGCGGCTGGTCGCACTATGTCGGTCAGGAGAAACTGCGCCCGCAGACCGGCTGGCTGCCGCTGGCGTTCGCCCTGGACTGGAGTCGTCCGCCGCGGCAGATGAACAGTACCTCTTATTTCTACAACCACGCCAGCCAGTGGCGCTACGAAAAACTGACCGCGCAGGAGCTGCTGTCGCCGCTGGCCGACGCCAGCAAATTTAGCGGCAGCCTTATCGACTTCAACGTCCGTGCGGAACGGATGGGCTGGTTACCCTCTGCGCCCCAGCTCAACGTCAACCCGCTGACCATTAAGCAGCAGGCCGAGGCCGCCGGGCTCTCCCCCGCGGAGTTCACCGTCCAGTCGTTAAAATCAGGCGATATTCGCTTTGCCGCCGAGCAGCCGGATAGCGGCAAAAACCATCCGCGCAACCTGTTTATCTGGCGCTCAAACCTGCTGGGATCGTCCGGTAAGGGGCATGAGTACATGTTGAAATACCTGCTCGGGACCGACAGCGGTATTCAGGGTGATGAACTGGGCGCCAGCGATGAGGTAAAACCTGAGGAAGTCGAGTGGCAGACCGCGGCGATTGAGGGCAAACTCGACCTGCTGGTGACGCTGGATTTCCGCATGTCCAGTACCTGTCTCTTCTCCGATATTGTCCTGCCGACCGCCACCTGGTATGAAAAAGACGATATGAACACCTCGGACATGCACCCGTTTATCCACCCGCTCTCCGCCGCCGTCGACCCGGCCTGGGAGGCGAAAAGCGACTGGGAGATCTACAAGGATATCGCTAAATCCTTCTCGCAGGTCTGCGTCGGCCATCTTGGCAAAGAGACCGATGTGGTGCTGGTCCCGCTGCAGCATGATTCCCCCGGCGAACTGTCGCAGCCGTTCGAGGTGCTTGACTGGCGCAAGGGCGAATGCGATCTGATCCCCGGGAAAACCGCACCGTCGATTGCCCTGGTGGAACGCGACTATCCTGCCACCTGGGAACGCTTCACCTCTCTCGGCCCGCTGCTCGATAAGCTTGGCAACGGCGGAAAAGGCATTTCGTGGAATACGCAAAGCGAAGTCGATTTCCTCGGCAAGCTTAACTACGTCAAGCCCGATGGTCCGGCCAAAGGCCGGCCGCGGATCGACAGCGCCATTGACGCCTCTGAAGTTATTCTTAGCCTCGCCCCGGAAACCAACGGCCAGGTGGCGGTGAAAGCCTGGCAGGCGCTGGGAGAGTTTACCGGCCGCGATCATACCCATCTGGCGCTCAATAAAGAGGATGAGAAGATCCGCTTTCGCGATATTCAGGCGCAGCCGCGCAAAATTATCTCCAGCCCGACGTGGTCGGGACTGGAAAGCGAGCACGTCTCCTACAATGCCGGTTATACCAACGTGCATGAGCTGATCCCATGGCGCACCCTCTCCGGCCGCCAGCAGTTGTATCAGGACCATCCGTGGATGCGCGCTTTTGGCGAAAGCCTGGTAGCCTATCGCCCGCCCATTGATACCCGCAGCGTCAGCCAGATGAAGGCCGTGCCGCCAAACGGCTTTCCGGAAAAAGCGCTGAATTTCCTGACGCCGCACCAGAAGTGGGGGATCCACTCCACCTATAGCGAAAACCTGCTGATGCTGACGCTGTCGCGCGGCGGGCCGATCGTCTGGCTTAGCGAAACCGACGCGAAAGAGCTGGGCATTGAAGATAACGACTGGATTGAAGCGTTCAACGCCAACGGGGCTCTCACCGCGCGGGCGGTGGTGAGCCAGCGGGTGCCGCCGGGGATGACCATGATGTACCACGCTCAGGAACGGATTATGAATATCCCGGGTTCGGAAGTGACCGGTCGTCGCGGCGGCATTCATAACTCGGTAACCCGCGTCTGTCCGAAGCCAACGCACATGATTGGCGGCTACGCCCAGCTGGCCTATGGCTTTAACTATTACGGCACCGTCGGATCGAACCGCGACGAGTTCATCATGATCCGCAAAATGAAGAATATTGCCTGGCTGGATGACGAAGGTCGCGATCAGGTACAGGAGGCGAAAAAATGAAAATCCGTTCTCAGGTTGGAATGGTGCTGAATCTGGACAAATGCATCGGCTGTCACACCTGCTCGGTCACCTGTAAAAACGTCTGGAGCAGCCGCGAAGGCATGGAGTACGCGTGGTTCAATAACGTGGAGAGCAAACCGGGCATTGGCTACCCCAAAAACTGGGAGGACCAGGATCAGTGGCAAGGCGGCTGGATCCGCGGCATTAGCGGTAAGCTGACGCCCCGCCTCGGCAATCGGGTCAGCGTGTTATCGAAGATTTTCGCCAACCCGGTGCTGCCGGCGATCGACGATTACTACGAACCCTTTACCTACGACTACCAGCACCTGCACAACGCGCCGGAGGGCAAATATCTGCCGACCGCCCGCCCGCGCTCGCTGATCAGCGGCGAGCGTATGGATAAGATTAGCTGGGGCCCGAACTGGGAGGAGCTGCTCGGCGGCGAATTCGAGAAACGCGCCCGCGACCGTAACTTCGAAGCCATGCAAAAGAGATGTACGGCCAGTTCGAAAATACCTTCATGATGTATCTTCCGCGCCTGTGCGAGCACTGCCTCAACCCGAGCTGCGTGGCCACCTGCCCGAGCGGCGCCATCTACAAGCGTGAGGAAGATGGCATCGTACTGATCGATCAGGACAAATGCCGCGGCTGGCGGATGTGCATCAGCGGCTGTCCGTACAAAAAAATCTACTTTAACTGGAAGAGCGGTAAGTCGGAAAAATGCATCTTCTGCTATCCGCGCATTGAGTCCGGGCAGCCAACGGTCTGCTCAGAAACCTGCGTCGGGCGCATCCGCTATCTTGGCGTACTGCTGTATGACGCCGACCGCATTGAAGAGGCGGCCAGTACCGAACATGAAACCGACCTCTATGAGCGCCAGTGCGAGGTGTTCCTTAATCCAAACGATCCGGCGGTCATCGAGGAAGCGCTAAAGCAAGGCATCCCGCACAACGTCATTGAGGCGGCGCAGAAATCGCCGGTCTATAAGCTGGCGATGGACTGGAAGCTGGCTCTGCCGCTGCATCCGGAGTATCGCACCCTGCCGATGGTCTGGTACGTGCCGCCCCTGTCGCCGATCCAGTCGGTTGCCGACGCCGGCGGCTTACCGAGCAACGGCAACATCCTGCCGGCGGTTGAGAGTCTGCGCATCCCGGTGCAATACCTGGCGAATCTGCTGAGCGCCGGCGATACCGGACCGGTCTTGCGCGCGCTGAAACGGATGATGGCGATGCGCCACTACAAGCGCTCGCAAACCGTCGAGGGCGTCACCGATACCCGCGCCATTGAAGAGGTGGGCCTCAGCGTTGAGCAGGTCGAAGAGATGTATCGCTATCTGGCGATCGCCAACTACGAAGACCGCTTCGTGATCCCCACCAGCCATCGCGAACTGGCGGAGGATGCCTTTCCGGAACGTAACGGCTGCGGCTTTACCTTCGGCGATGGCTGCCACGGGTCAGATACGAAATTCAACCTGTTTAACAGCCGGCGGATCGACGCCATCGACGTCAGCGGCGTGCGTAAGCATGGGGAGGGCGAGTGATGCGGATCCTGAAAGTGATCGGTCTGCTGCTGGAGTACCCCGACGAGTTACTGTGGGAGAACCGCGACGACGCCCTGGCGCTGATCAGGGCCGATGTCCCTTCCCTGACGCCGTTTGTCGGTGAGCTGTTGACGGCTCCGCTGTTGGATCGCCAGGCCGAATGGTGCGAGGTGTTCGAGCGCGGGCGCGCCACCTCGCTGCTGCTGTTTGAACATGTGCATGCCGAATCCCGCGACCGCGGCCAGGCGATGGTCGACCTGATGAATCAGTATCAGCAGGCGGGTCTGCAGATCGATTGTCGCGAGCTGCCCGACCATCTGCCGCTGTATCTGGAGTATCTCAGTATTCTACCTCCCGCGGAGGCTCGGGAGGGGCTGCAGAATATCGCGCCGATTCTGGCGCTGATCGGCGGCCGTCTTAAGCAGCGAGCCTGCCCGTACTACCAGCTGTTTGACGCCCTGCTGGCGCTGGCTAAAAGCCCGCTCACCAGTGACAGTGTCACAAAACAGGTGGCGGGAGAAAAGCGCGACGATACCCGTCAGGCGCTGGACGCCGTGTGGGAAGAAGAGCAGGTGAAGTTTATCGAAGATAATGCGACCGCTTGCGATAGCTCGTCGATGCAAGCTTATCAACGACGCTTTAGTCAGGATGTGGCGCCGCAGTACGTTGACATCCGCGCCGGAGGCCCGAAATGATCCAGTATCTGAACCTCTTCTTTTACGATATCTACCCTTACCTGTGCGGCACCGTCTTTCTGGTGGGCAGCTGGCTGCGCTACGATTACGGGCAGTATACCTGGCGCGCCTCATCCAGCCAGATGCTGGATAAGCGCGGGATGGTGCTATGGTCGAACTTATTTCATATCGGCATTCTCGGCATCTTCTTTGGCCATCTCTTTGGCATGCTGACCCCACACTGGGTCTACTCGTGGTTCCTGCCGATGTCCCAGAAGCAGCTGATGGCCATGATCCTTGGCGGCATCTGCGGCGTGCTGACCCTGGTAGGCGGTATCGGCCTGCTGATGCGCCGCCTGACCAACCCGCGAATTCGCGCCACCTCCACGACCGCGGATATTTTGATCCTGTGCATTCTGCTGATTCAGTGCGCGCTGGGGCTGACGACCATCCCCTTCTCCGCCCAGCATCCGGACGGCAGCGAAATGCTCAAGCTGGTGGACTGGGCGCAGGCGGTGGTCACCTTCCACGGCGGCGCCTCGGCGCATCTGGACGGTGTCGCATGGATTTACCGCGTCCACCTGGTGCTCGGAATGACCATCTTTCTGATCTTCCCCTTCACCCGCCTGGTTCACGTCTGGAGCGCGCCGGTGGAATATTTCACCCGGCGTTACCAGGTGGTACGCTCCCGGCGCTGAGCGCTGGCGGCGTTTACCATTCATCCTTACCGGTAGCCCGGACGAGGCCTTCGCGCCAAGTCCGGGTATTTATCGTACCTGGCTCCAGGCTTTATGCCGGGTGGCGGCTGTCGCCTTACCCGGCCTACAGGGTCCTCTCACAGGCTCAAACCTCGCAGGCCCGCGCAAGCGCAGCGCCGCCGGGCAAGATATCAGACACGGTATCTGTAATTTCGCCGGGTGGCGGCTGTCGCCTTACCCGGCCTACAGGGTCCTCCCACAGGCTCATACCTCGCAGGCCCGCGCAAGCGCAGCGCCGCCGGGCAAGATATCAGGCACGGTACCTGTAATTTCGCCGGGTGGCGGCTACGCCTTGCCCGGCCTACAGGGTCCTCTCACAGGCTCATACCTCGCAGGCCCGCGCAAGCGCAGCGCCGCCGGGTAAGATATCAGGCACGGTACCTGTAATTTCGCCGGGTGGCGGCTGTCGCCTTGCCCGGCCTACAGGGTCCTCTCACAGGCTCATACCTCGCAGGCCCGCGCAGGCGCAGCGCCGCCGGGCAAGATATCAGGCACGGTTCCTGTAATTTCGCCGGGTGGCGGCTGTCGCCTTGCCCGGCCTACAGGGTCCTCTTACAGGCTCATACCCCGTAGACCCGCACAAGCGCAGCGCCGCCGGGCATGAGGAGATTTACTTCCCGGCTTCCGGATGGGTATCGAACGCCGCCATCACCGCCGCCAGCGCCGCTTCGCTGAAGCCATGTTTAGGATCGTCCACCCCCAGGCCGAAACGGGTCTGCAGCGCTTCATACAGCGCGGAGACATCGGCAAAATCGACCTTCTCCACCACATGGTTATTCTCCCAGTGGGTAAAGTGGAAGTTGGTGAGGGTCATTTTGCCGCCGTCCGGGAGATGACGACACATCAGCAGATGGTGACGGAAGTGGGACTGCGGCCAGTGCGCCGACCAGAAATTGCCCATCACATAATCAGACGCATACTGGCGGCCTAAATCGAAATGGTACATCGACTGCCAGTGTTCGTGATGGTTGAACTGCAGCGTCCACTCATCCCCTTCATGCACCAGACGATAGCTGCCGTGCGGCGTTTGCTGTGGGATATCGGCCAGCAGTTTGATCGGCGCGGTCAGCGTCTGGCCGCCGAAGCCGACGTCGGCGATCCAGCGCTCCCCCGCCACCTCCACCAGCAACAGACGGTGAGTACGCGGCGGCATCTGCGGCGGGTTGGCCAGCACCACGCGGCCCAGCAGGCTGCGGACGTTAAAGCCTATTTCGCGCAGCGCGCGCTCCAGCAGGCCATTCTGTTCAAAACAATACCCCCCGCGGCGGGCGGCGATCAGCTTCTCTTCCAGCGCCCCATCGTCAAGGTGGATTTCACGCGGCAGCAGGACGTCGAGGTTTTCAAAGGGGATGGCGCTGTTATGCTGCAGATGCAGTTCCCGCAGGGTATCAATGGAAACATCAGGCTCACCCGTCCAGCTCAGACGGGAAAATAGGCGCGTAAAAGGGACTCATCAGGGCCTCCAGCTGTAGGTGTCCGACATTTATAGCCTATTTTCCGCGCCGACCGTCTTTTTGTGCGCTTAGCGTTAACCGCGCGTGCGGCGCTGCATCAGCGCCAGCGCCGTCAGCATCAGGACCAGACCGGTCAACAACGTCAGGCTGGCCATCGCCATGCCCTGACCGACGGAACCCTGTTCGAACTGGCGCCAGATAAACACCGCCACGGTTTGCGTACCGGCCGGAGAGAGCAGCAGCGAGGTCACCAGCTCCCGGGAGGCCACCGCGAACACCATCAGCATCGCCGCCAGCAGCGCCGGAAAGACCAGCGGCAGGACAATCAACCGCAGCGCCTGCAGTGGCGACGCCCCGTGCACCCTGGCGGCGGGCTCAAGGTTCGGGCCCAGCTGGCGCAGCGCGCTGCCGACATAGCGCACCGGCCAGGGCAACAGCAGGCAGCAATAGGAGAGCAGCAGCATCCACAGCGTGTTATAGGGCGAGCGCGGCCAGAAGGGCTGATTCCACAGCAGGATCAAACCGACCCCCACCACCACGCCCGGCAGCGCCGCCGGCATCAGCGACAGCGCGTCCACCATCCCGCGCCCTTTAATCTTCTGCACCATCACCAGCCAGGCGGCCAGCAGGCCCAGCGCGCCGACGATTAGCGCCGAACCCAGGGCCAGCGACAGGCTGGTGCCGAGGGCCGACAGGGCATCTCCCTGCTGGTCAAACAGCGCCGCGAAATGACGCAGCGTGACATTCTCAACACTCACGCCACCGGAGAGCGTGCCCATCACGCTGGTGAGCATCATCGAGACGGCGGGGACGCCGACCGCCAGGCCGCCGACGGCCGCCATCGCCAGCACGGCGGGCAGCATCATCCAGCCCAGCGATGCCCCGTGGTTCTCCCCCGGCTTACCGGTGACGCTGGTGATCTCTTTCTCCCCCACCAGCCGCCTTTGCAGCCACCAGGCGAATAACGCCACCGCCATCAGCAGCAGCGACAATAGCGCGGCGCCAGGGAGATCCACCGGCCAGTCGGCCAGCTTTTTCTCAATACCGACCGTCAGCATCACCACTCCCGCCCGGCTGCCCAGCGCCGCCGGTACGCCAAACTCCTCGATAGCGAGGGTAAACGCCAGCAGCGTGCCCGCCGCCAGCGCCGGGGAGAGCATCGGTAGCGTCACGTGCCAGAAGGCGCGCCAGGCGCTGGCGCCATGGACGCGGGCGACCACCGCCAGCCGGGTCCCGCTCGCCAGCAGGCTGCGGGAGACGGCAAAGTAGACCACCGGAAATATGTTAAAGGTCATCACCAGCACGATCCCGCTGCGGCTGAACAGCAGATCGTTCAGCTGCCAGCCGGTCAGCTGCTGCAGATAGCCCTGGCTTTGCAGGGCCAGCATCCAGGAGAGCGCCGAGATATAGGGCGGCGTAAGAAAGGGGATCAAAAACAGGAGATCCCACAGCCGGGGCAGCGGCAGCGAAAACATACCGCGCAGGATGCCGAGCGGCAGGCCAATCATTACGCTGACCAGCGCCACGCCGGCGGCGATCCATAGCGTACCGCCGAGCATCGCCGGCAGCTGAGGATCGGCCAGCAGCGCCGGGATGCCGCCAAAGGCGTCCCCGAGCGAACCGGCGCTAAAATGGGGAAAAATCGCCTGCAGCACAATAAACACTAACGGTAACGCGACCAGCATCACCAGGGCGGCAAGGGTCGCGCCGGAAAGGAATGTTTGTTTCACAACCGGTTCCTGAAGCTGAGGGTCCTCCGGCGGCCAGCGCCGGAGAAACGGGATCAATTACTGCGCGTACAGCTGACTGAAGCGGGCGAGCACGGCGCCCCGCTCGCTGCTGCCCTCGCTGGTGGTGGGTAGCACCTTCAGCGCGTCCAGTAGCGGACGTTTAGCCGCCACGTCGCGGCGGGCGGGCATCAGCCAGGCGTCGGCGACCTTCGCCTGACCTTCCGGCGACAGCACGTAATCGATAAAGGCTTTGGCATCGCCGGGATGCTGGCTGGTTTTGAGGATCATCATCGGGCGCGGGGCAATCACTGTTCCGCTGGCCGGGAAGATCACCTTCAGCGACTCGCCCTGCTGAATGTTGCCGTAGGAGACATAATCCACCGCGCCAAACACCGCCGCTTTCGCCCCCTGCATCACCGGCGTCACCGCCTGGGCGTTGGGTCCGCTGACTACCATGCCGTTCTTTTTCAGATCGTCAAACAGTTGCCAGGCCTGGTCGCCCATGCTGTTTTGCAGCCCGATCAGCAAATCCAGCGACGCGCCGGAGAGCGCCGGGTCGGGGGTTGTCACCTTGTCTTTAAACGCCGGCTGGGTGAGATCCCGCCACTCTTTCGGTTCCGGGGTGCCGCTTTTACTGTTCCAGACAATACCCAGGGCGGAGACGCCCTGGGCGATATAGTCCGCCGATTTCAGGTTCGCCGGTACCTGGTCGGCGTTGGCGCTCGCAAAAGGCAACAACCAGCCCCGCTGGTGGAGATCTTCGGCGGTATCCCACGAGGCGGAGATCAGCACATCCGCCTGCGGGTTGGCCTGCTCGGCCTCCAGTCGGGCCATCACTTTGCCGGTGGTGGCCTGAAAAACGGTCACCTTCACCCCGGTCTGTTGTTCAAAACCGCTGGCCAGGCTTTTCGCCAGCGAGCCGGGTCCGGCGGTGTAAACGGTCAGCGCATGGGCGCTGGAGAGCATCATGGCGGAGAGAGCCATCGCGAGTACCACTCCTTTCTTAACGGTCATAACGGTGTTCATGCAACTTCCCCTGAGGTTGGCGTAACGGCGCGGACAGCGGCCACGCGGCCCGCGGATAAATAGACAATCTGGTCGGCTAACAGCTCGGCTTCACGTCGGTCATGGGTGACATACAGGGCGGTGATGCCGAGCTGTCGCAGCAGGCGGCTCATTTCGCCACACAGCGATTCGCGCAGTTCGCTGTCCAGGTTGGAGAGCGGTTCATCAAACAGCAGCACCCGCGGCGCGGCGACGATCGCCCGCGCCAGCGCCACCCGTTGCTGCTGACCGCCGGAGAGGCCTGAAGGCTTACGTTCGGCAAAGCCATTGAGGCCTACCCGCGCCAGCGCCTCGCTGACCCGGCGCTCGCGTTCGCTGCGGGAGACGCCGCGCATGCGCAGCGGAAAGGCGACGTTCTGCGCCACGCTCATATGCGGCCAGAGGGCATAATCCTGAAAAACCATGCCGATATCGCGCTGCTCCGGGGGCAATCCCCATCCTGCGCGGGCGACCAGCCTGTCGCCAAAGCGGATTTCGCCGCTGGCCGGCACGCTCAGCCCGGCCAGCAGACGCAGCAGCGTGCTTTTGCCGCAGCCGGAAGGGCCCAGTAGCGCCACGATGCGGCCGGGTTCGATATGCAACGTGAAGCGGTCAAGAATGGGGGGCTCTGCGAAGGCGAAAGAGACCTCCTGCAGGGTGATAGGGGTCAGCGTGCGCATCATCGCCCTCCCTTTCGGGACAGCGAGACCAGCCCGGCGGTCGACATCCGACGGGGCACGCTCACCTGGGATAGCATCAGGGGAGCCAACATATTGTGATCCTCTTTGGGACTTAGTGCTGGCGACTATAGTCAGACGAGATGACGTATTGATTACATTTTCATTGCGGCTTAACGTGTTACCTGCCAACCGACCCATTATTCAAGGAACGCCTATGAGCCGCTTTCGCCACGTTGAACTGCAGTACGCCAGCCGCCTGCTCAACCACGGCCCAACCATTTTGATCACCAGCTACGATGCCCCGTCCGACCGGCGCAACGTAATGGCCGCCGCCTGGTCAATGCCGGTGGAATTCGCCCCGCCGCGGGTGGCTATCGTGGTGGATAAAAGCACCTGGACGCGGGAGATCATCGAGCGCAATGGCACCTTCGGCATTGTGGTTCCCGGCGTCGCAGCCGCCAGCTGGACCTACGCCGTCGGCAGCGTCAGCGGCCGCGATGAGGACAAATTCAATGCCTGGGGGATCCCGGTAGTAACCGGTCCGGAGCTGGGGCTGCCGCTGATCGAGGAGAATGTCTGGCATGGATGGAGTGCCGGTTGCTGCCGGCGACGGCGGCCCAGACCCAGTACGACACCCTGTTCGGAGAGGTGGTCTCTGCCGCCGCCGATGAGCGCGCGTTCGTCACCGGACGCTGGCAATTCGACGACGATAAGCTCAATACCCTGCATCATCTTGGCACCGGCAATTTTGTCGCCAGCGGCCGTCATGTACGGGCAAACTCCCTCGACGAATAAGAGTGACTTGCCGCGGGCGGCCGGTTTTTCCCCTGCCCGGCCTGCGGCCCCCTTTTAACCCGGTGGGCGGCGGCGATCGGCGCTGGGGGTCAGGCCAAACACTTTTTTATACAGGGTGGTAAAGTGGTTGCTGTTGGCGAAGCCGCACAGATAAGCCACTTCGGTAATGGTCATCTCCGTTTCGCGTAATTTGACCCGCGCGGAGACCAGCCGCAGACGTTTCAGATAATTATCCGGGGTTAATCCGGTGGCCTCTTTAATATGGCGAAACGCGGTGCGGGTGGTGAGATGAAATTGCTCCGCCAGCTGCTGCCAGTTATGTTCTTCGAAACAGTGCTCCTGAAGCCAGGTGAGTAATTTATGCAGTTTATAGCGAGTGCTGCTATATTCGGCTTCCGACTCGGCTGTGAGAATGGTGGTCACCAGCTGGAAAAAGAGAGACTCCCGTAGCGGGGTATTATCCGCCGCCCTCAGCGCCGGGGAAAATATCTTTTCCACCAGTTCCCGGCAATAGCTGCGAGTCTCCGGCGCTAGCCAGCCATAGCAGGCGGCGCGCTGCGCGGATAATTGCTGCAGCAATCCCTCCATCTGCTGTAAATAGCCAAAGGCCACCGCCGGATTAATTAAGACATTAATCAGCTTCAGCGTCCCCAGCTCATCATAATAATGCACATCGCCAGGCTGGACGTAAAATACGTCTCCCTGTTGGATATACAGCGGGCGACCATTAATAACGTGTAACCCATGCCCCTCCTCGACGATCACCAGTTCGGCAAATTCATGGCCGTGCTCCTGGCTATTATCCTCCGGGTCACTGGCGTACATGCCGAGCTTATCCTGGGAATGGGTGAAATAATACTCAACGGTCAGTGTCATCATTACAGCAAATCCTGAACAACCTATGGCGCAGGAGCACGATAATCTATTCCGGCCCTCGGCACGCGCCCGATGTGCGGATTTGTGATCGCCAGCGCCCCCACCTCATTATTCCTGCCATTTTCACTGACGGTTTGGCATTGCCAAAGTGGTAGCCGCGCCGGACGACGGCCTATGCTGCGCCTAACCTAACGGAGAGGACGCAGTATGTCACAAGCAATTCAATACAATTCCAGCGTGGCGATGATCCGTCACCCGCGCTTTTTACAGCGTGCGGCCGACCTGACGCCCGCGCTGCAACGCCTGCGCCAGACGCCGCAGGCCATCGTCGAGGCCGTCGCTGAACCAGGAGCGCTGAACGGCTGGCGGGGGAATACCGTCTGCACGCCGGAGCAGTTTTATCAGCAACCGCTCAACGTCGGCGACAGCATCATTATTGATTTTGGCAGCCATTTTGTTGGCTACCTGCAGTTCAGCTGCCGCAGCGTCGGCAGCCCGCCCGATGCCCCGGCCCATCTGCACTTCTCCTTCGGCGAGACGCTGAGCGAAGTCTGTGAGCCGTTCAGCGAATACCAGGGATGGCTGAGCAGCAGCTGGTTGCAGCAGCAGGATCTGTGGCTTGACGTCCTGCCCGCCCGGGTCGCTCTGCCACGTCGCTATTGCCTGCGCTACCTGAAGGTGGAGGTCAAAGCGCTGTCGCGCAAGTTTCGTCTGCAGTTCGATGAGATCGCTCTGGAAACCGTCACCTCTGCCGGCAGCCCGCACCCGGCGGTCATCGCCGATCTGCAGTTGAAAGCCATTGATGACGTTGCCGTTCGTACCCTGAAAAACTGCATGCAGGAGGTGTTTGAAGATGGGCCGAAACGCGACCGTCGGCTGTGGCTGGGCGACCTGCGCCTGCAGGCGCAGGTGAATGACGTGACCTTCGGCCACCACGATCTGGTCCGCCGCTGCCTGTATCTCTTTGCCGGCCATACCCGGGAAGATGGCATGGTTTCCGCCAATGTCTTTGTTCAGCCAGAGGTACGCGCCGATGACACCTTTCTGTTTGATTACTCATTGTTTTTTGTCGACGTGCTTTATAACTACCTGCAAAGCACCGGCGACACGGAAACCGTCGGTGAGCTGTGGCCCACGGCGCGGCGGCAAATCGAGCTGGCGCTGACCCGCTGCGATTCTCAGGGGCTGGTGCGCGACAGCGATGACTGGTGGGTCTTTATCGACTGGCAGGCGGAGCTGAATAAACAGGCGTCGGCGCAGGGGGTGCTCATCTACTGTCTGCAGCGAGCCCTCTGGCTGGCGCAGCGTTTTGAACCGCAGCGGGTACCCGACTACACTGCCACGCTCTGGCAGCTGAAGGAGGCCGCCCTCCACCACCTGTGGGACAACGATCGGCAGGTGTTTATCAGCGGCGCCGTGCGTCAGGTCTCATGGGCGTCGCAGATCTGGCTGGTGCTGGCGGAAGTTGGCACCGCCGGGCAGCGTCAGGCGCTGATGCGCCGCCTGCAGCAGCAGCCGCCCGCCATTGCCATGAACACCCCGTACCTGCGTCATCATCACATTGTTGCCCTGCTACAGTCCGGCCTGCGCGAGGAGGCGGTGACGGAGATCAAAGCCTACTGGGGGGCGATGGTCGCCTACGGCGCCGACACCTTCTGGGAAATTTTCGACCCCCAACATCCTGACTTTTCCCCGTATGGCAGTAAGCTTATCAACAGTTACTGCCATGCGTGGAGCTGTACCCCGGCCTGGTTTATTCGCCAGTACGGACTTTAACAACAACGATAAGCGAGTGATTTATGGCAGAAACAACGTTTACCCTGTGGCGGCAGCGCCTTGGCTATGGCATTGCCGATCTCTCCTGCAACCTTGTGTGGCAGATGATCTCTCTGTAGCTGATGTTCTTTTACACCGACGTCATGGGTCTCCCGGCCTATTATGTCGGCCTGATGTTCCTGGTCACCCGGCTGGTAGACGGCGTGGCCGACGTGCTGATGGGGCTGGTGATCGACAATACCACCACCCGCTGGGGGCGCTGCCGCCCCTGGCTGCTGATCGGCGCCCTGCCTTTTGGCCTGCTGTGTATTCTGGCCTTTTATGTGCCGGATTTCGGCACCACCGGCAAACTGCTGTACGCCTTTGTCACCTATCTGTGTCTGTCGTTCCTCTACACCCTGGTGAATATTCCGTTCTGCGCCATGCTGCCGTTTTTAACCAGTGATTCCGCAGAACGCACCACGCTGTCGGCGGTGCGCATTTTGCTGGGCTCCCTTGGCGCCACCATCGTCGCCGTGGCTACGCTGCCGCTGGTCGGCATGCTAGGCAAAGGCAACCAGCAGCAGGGATTCCTCTATACCGCGGTGATTTTTGGCGTACTGGCGGCCTTTTTCCTGCTGGTGAGCTTTCGCAACGTCGAAGAAAAGATCACCCTTACCGGGGAGCGCATGACCCTGAAACGCGCCTGGATTAGTCTGCGCGCCAATCGTCCGTGGTGGGTCTTCGCCAGCAATATCTTTCTGATGTGGGGTGCCTTTTTCTTTCAGACCGGAGCCCTGGTGTACTTCTTCCATTATTACGTCGGGAATACCGAGCTGACGGCGGTTATCGCCGGGATCTCCACCTTCGTTCCCCTGCTCGGCACCCTCACCGTCCCGCTGCTGGCCCGACGCATGAAAAAACGTCATGTCTATCTGGTGGCCAGCGCGGTCAATCTGCTCGGGATGGGGATTATGATGGTGTCTGGCGCCCACGTTCTGGGACTGATCGTCGGGGCCGTGATCCTCTCCCTCGGCGCCGGCCAACGCACGGCTATCTATTTCTCGATGCAGGCCGACCCGGTGGATTACGGCGTGTGGAAAACCGGGATTAATACCGCAGGGATCCTGACCTCGATAAACGGTTTTCTCGGCAAGGTGGCGATGGCTGGTGCCGGGGCTATCACCGGCGTGCTGCTCTCCTCCAGCGGCTATATCGCCAACCACACGCAGAGCGACAGCGCCCTGTTGGCCATCAAGGCCTGCTATCTATACATTCCGGCGCTATTGATCCTCGCCTCGATGCTGTGGATGGGCCGCTTCTACCGCCTCGACGATCAGTATGAGCAGATTCGTGCCGACCTTGATGCCGGACGCGGCGCCTCGCCAGCCCCGGCCCCGACCGCCGGAGAATCCCCCGCCATGTAAGGCGCCCCCGCTGATTTAACCTCTGGATAAATTAAGGATTTTTATGCGTATCTCTGTGATTAGCGCAGCGGTTTGCTGCGCCCTTTTTCCGCTCATCAGCGTCAGCGCCGCCGGCTTGAGCGTGGAGCAACGGCTGGCGCAGCTGGAAGCGCGCCTCAATCTCGCTGAACAGCAGGCCAGCGAGGCCAGCCGCCGCGCGCAGCGGGCAGAACAGCAAACTGCCGCCGCCGAGCAGCGCGCCGCGGCGGCGGAGCAGCAGGTGCAGGCGCTCAGCCAGCAGACCACGGCTCGCGAACAAAAACAGCAGGCCACTAATCAGCAACTGAGCGAGCAGCTGGCGAAGCGCGCCCCGGACGATGGGTTTACCTTTAACGCCTACGCCCGTTCCGGGATGTTAGTCAACAGCCATGGCAAAGGCGCCCGCGGCGGGCCAGGCGTCTCCCCGGCCAGTTCGCTCAACGGCGATGCCCATGTCGGTCGTCTCGGTAACGAAAAAGATAATTACGCTGAGCTGAGCTTCGGCAAAAAGCTCACCTTCAACGATGGCTCATGGGCGCGCTTCAAGACCATGCTCGCCGACGGGGCCACCAACCCGGATCCGTGGGTTCAGGATAACGACAGCCACCATCTGAACATTCGTCAGCTGTACGTCGAGATGGGTAACTTTGCCGAATTCACCGGTCCGTTAAAACGCGCCTCAATTTGGGCCGGCAAGCGCTTCGATCGGGATAACTTCGATATCCACTTTACCGATAGCGACATCATGTTCCTCGGCGGTACCGGCGGCGGGATCAATGATGTTGACTGGGGAAGCGGCCTGCGCGGCGACTATTCGGTGTATGCGCGTAACTTCGGCGACCTTGGCAGCGATAATTACGCGGATAATGACATCCAGAATCTGCTGTTCACCGCCAACCATTTTTACGGCAACTGGCAACTGATGACCACGGTGATGACCGCCCAGGGCAACGATGACCTGAAAGATAATACCTCGACCACCGGGAGCTATGCCCTGCGCAGCGATAACACCGCCAAAAACGGCTACTACGCGATGCTGGCCCTGCACGACAAACAGCAGTTCTACGGCCTGGCGCCGGGGGTGTCTGAAAGCGCCCTGCAATACGGCGTCGGGCTGGGCGCCGAAGCGCGTCAGCCGGGGAGCGATGGCGATCTGACCGAGAACGCGGCCTCCCTGCGCTTTGCGTCGTATGGCATCCTGCCGTTGGGGAAAAACTGGCAGCTGGCGCCGTCGGTGATAGCCCAGCATAGCGAAGACCGCTATCGCGACGGCGACCGCTACGACTGGGCGACGTTTAACCTGCGGGTATCACAGGGGATCTCCGCTCACTTCGCCCTGCTGTATGAGGCCTCGTGGCAGTATATGGATCTCAATCCGAACGGGCGCAGCTATCGCTATAATGACAACGTTTATCAGTATCAGGCGGTGCGCGGTGATTTCTACAAGCTGACCTTCGCCCCCACCTTTAAAGTGGGCGATGTGCTGGATATCAAGGCGCGGCCGGAAATCCGCTTCTTTGCCACCTGGATGAACTGGGATAAAGCGCTGGATCGCTACGCGATAAATGACGATTTCGGCAGCAAAGGCTTTACCGCCGGTGGGACATGGAACTTCGGCGTGCAGACGGAGATTTGGTTTTAATCAAACGGCCCGTCCGGCTCAAATGCCAGGACGGGTTGATTTAAATACACGCTGTTACTTTGTCACTATGCCAGTGCTGTATGAAGTAATATAAACTCATAAAATAAAAACCATAACAGGCTAAAAAGATAAAGGTTGTTTTTATAATTCCAACAAGTGACTTTCGTTTTTTCTCAACGATGAGAAGATCGTGAAACCTTTCTTGCTGTTGTTCTGGTGTTAAATTATCAACTATTTTATTTTTTATATCATCGTGAATCTTTTTAAACGTTCGCTTTTCACCTGGAAAGCTACCGTGTAGAAGAAACAAAAAAAATAAAGAAAAGCATAACGAATGCTAATATCCGAATACTGGGCTCAGTTACCCCCCAGCATCCAAGGGTAGCAATAAACAACCAGATACCATGAGTGTTTGCTCGCGCTCTAAACCTATCAATATGAGCGCTGTATTTCTTGATTTCTTACAAAATAGAATCGCTGGTTTCCATACGTAATGCACTCCTTTTTAAAGGCCCCGGTTACGAAAGAGGGCAAACTCTGCCATTTTCCTTGCGAAGAATAACCTTTCAAACAACCTTCAACAAGTTGATAATCAATGGATTACCCTGAAGCAATAAAAGCAGTTTTCTGGCTGCACCGGTTGGGTGACGTCGTTTCGTTTCCCAGCTTTTAACCAACTCGTAGCTAACGCCAACGGCCGCTGCAAAGTCCTGCTGTTTTAAACCTGTGGCTTCACGTATCGCTTTCACGTCAATTTCGCTGAAGGTATGAACGTGCTGCTCCATCGGCATTTGTTCACCTTTCTCGATCCTGACCATTTCTTCTGCACTCGCCAGCAGATCGGCAAACAATTCGTCTTTCATACCCACCTCGGTTGGCTCTCTGGCGCTTAGGATAGATGAACATGCTGTTTCTCTCAGTGCGTCGCCGGAGAAGCCCCTCCCCGGGGGCGGCGCAAAGCGCCTTGCCCGGGCTACGGAACTGCAGACCGCTGAGAGCGCGTAGCCCGGACAAATGCGCAGCATCGCCTCCGGGTGTCGGGTTACATGCTATAACCCGGCTTCTTAATCAACTGCGCCATCTGCGGGGCGATCTCACTGTCCCACACGGCCTGCCACGCGTCCGGCTCAACCTGAGTGAGTGCGACGCTGACGGCGCTCTCTTTGCTGTTCAGATGGCGGATCAGCACCTCAGTGATGTCGGCGGCCAGCGCGGTTTTTTGTTCATCAGTCAGTTCACGGGGAAAACATTTAATATCAACATGCGGCATAGCAAAGACTCCTTGTGATCAGAGCCATAACGCTACCACAGAATGGCCGTTCTGGTTGGCATCGCGTGCGTTAAATCAGCTTGTTACGGCGTAGCGCCGCGGCCAGCTCCGGTCGCTGACAGACCGCCCGGGCGATGGCGGCGAATTTTGGCGCGTGGTCGTCAAACCACGCCTGGCGGGGTCCCCAGCGGTACATCGCCGCGATATAGCAATCCAGCAACGTTACCGACGCGCCCAGCGCCCACGGCCCGGCGGCCAGCTGCTGTTCGAACCAGAGATAGAGATTTTTCCGGTACTGGCGACAATTCTCCACCAGCTGCTCCGCGGCGGCGGGCGCCCAGCGTTCCGGGTAATCGGCATAGGTAAAGGTAGGATAGACATTGGCCACCAGCCAGACCAGCAGGCGCTGAAACTGCGGACGCTGTGGCGTCCCCGGCGCGGGGGCCAGATCGGGACGCTGGTCGAGGATCATCAGCGCGATGGCGGCGGTTTCGGTCATGATGCTCCCGTCGGCCAGCCTCAGGGTGGGCACCTGGCACAGCGGATTAATCTGTCGCAGACGCTCGCGCGCCGGACCGGGCTGGTCAAAGCCCTCCACGTCAACCACCTCGTAGGGAATATCGGCCAGGGAGAGCATCAGCTCGCTAATCGTCGAGCCCCATCCCGGCACGCCATAAACGGTTATCATGGTCTGCCTCCAGGGTAAAGCCTAAGTGTAGGCAGAAATTTGCCGCTCACCCACCCGGCACACCATGCCACTGGGGGTTAGTAGGTTATCCCCGGCGGGTTGACCACCGACTGCGCCACCGCTTCGCCCTGCTCCCCCCAACGCGCCAGCACCTGCTGATATTCACCGCGGGCAATCGCCCCGTCGAGAGCCGCCTGCAGGGCATAGACCAGACCGTTGCCTTTTTTGGTGGTTGTCGCCACCCACGCTTTTTTCGGCCCCAGGCCCACCACCCGGGTCTGGCCGTTAAGCGCCGCTTTATAGGCTGCCACCGACTGCGGGCCGAAAAAGATATCCGCCCGCCCGGACTGGATATAGAGGTTGCCGGAGGCATCATCGGTCAGGTAGACCGGCTGGGCCTGCGGCCGTCCGGCGGCGCGGTTGTCCTCGTTCCAGCCCAGCAGGATCCGCTCCTGATTGGTGCCGGACCCGACGATCACTTTGCGCCCCGCGAGATCGGCGGGTCCGTTTACCGCGGCGATATCGCTGGTGGATTTCACCGAGAAGGCCAGGGAGTCCACCCGGTAAGTCGCAAAATCGAACTTCTCTTTGCGCTTCTCGGTCACCGCGATATTGATCAGCGCCACATCGTAGCGGCCGGAGGCGATGCCCAGCGGCCAGTCCTCCCACGCGGTGGGCACCAGCCTGAGCTTCAGGCCAAGGCTTCCGGCCAGCAGGCGGGCTATATCCGGGTCGCTACCGATCCGCGTGCGGTTGTCGCTGGCCAGCAGGGCCAGCGGCGGCGAATTGAGCGCCGAGATCGCCACCGTTAGCGTCCCCGGCTCGACGAAGCGATAGCCCGGCGGAATTTTCGCTATCGCCTGCGGGTCGCGGGTGACCGGCAATGGCTGCTCATTGGCGCGCAGATCCAGCGCCGCGTAAGCGCTCATGGCAAAGCGCTGAGAACAAGGGTCATTAGCGCTCTGTTCATGACGGCAGCACCCTGGATAAAAACTGCCGGGTACGCGGATGCTGCGGATGGTTGAGCACCTCGTCGCTGCTGCCCTGCTCGACGATCCTGCCGTCGACCATAAACACCACCTGGTCGGCCACCTCGCGGGCAAAGCCAATCTCATGGGTGACCACCACCAGGGTGGTGCCCGATCGCGCCAGCTTCTTGATGACATCCAGTACCTCGCCCACCAGCTCCGGATCCAGCGCCGAAGTGGGCTCATCAAACAGGATCACCCGCGGGTTCAGCGCCAGCGCCCGTGCAATGGCGATACGCTGCTGCTGGCCGCCGGAGAGATGCCGCGACCAGGCGTCGGCTTTATTGCGCAGTCCGACGACGTCCAGTAGCTCATAGGCGCGGGCAATGGCCTCTTTGCGCGTGACCTGCTGGTGGGCGATCGGCGCCTCTATCAGGTTCTCCAGCACCGTCAGGTGCGGAAACAGATTAAAGTTCTGGAACACGTAGCCGACGTTGATCCGCTGGCGGAGGATCTCCTTCTCTTTCATCTCATACAGCTTGTCGCCTTTGCGGCGATAGCCGATATAGTCGCCGTCAATCTGAATAAATCCCTCATCGACCCGTTCGAGGTGATTTATGGTGCGCAGCAGCGTGGACTTGCCCGAGCCGGAAGGGCCGAGGATCACCGTCACCGTGCCCGGGGGGATCTCCAGCGACACATCGTCCAGCGCCTTGTGGCGGCCATAGTATTTGCTGACCCCGGTCATAGAGATATGGCCATTATGAGAGCTGGGCATGAACGGCCTCCTGCGGCTGTGGTTGACGTGCGGGTTGATTCAGACGGCTGCTGCGGGCGCTGTTTACCGCCGAGCGGCGCTCGCTGCGCGCCAGGCCCCGTTCCACCAGATACTGAATGGCGGAGAGGACGCTGGTGATCGCCAGATACCAGGCGGCGCCGACCATCAACAGCGGGATCACCTCCTGGGTACGGTTGTAGATCATCTGGATGGTGTAGAACAACTCCGGCATCGCCAGGACGTACACCATCGCCGTTCCCTTGGCCAGACTGATGATCTCGTTGAAGCCGGATGGCAGGATGGTGCGCAGCGCCTGCGGCAGAATAATGCGCAGCGTGCGCCGCCAGGCGGGTAGCCCCAGCGCGGCGGCGGCTTCATACTGCCCGTGGTCGACGCCAAGAAAGCCGCCGCGAATAATCTCCGCGGTATAGGCGCTCTGCACCAGGGTCAGGCCCACCACCGCCGTGGAGAATTGCCCCAGCACGTTAATGGTCTGATAGCTGGCCCAGGTGACGCCGGTAAACGGGATCCCCAGCGACAGGGTGTCGTAGAGATAGGAAAAGTTATAGAGAATGATCAGCACCACAATCAGCGGCAGCGAGCGAAACAGCCAGATATAGCCCCAGGCGAGACTGCTGAGCAGCCACGATGAGGACAAACGGGCCAGCGCCAGCAGGCCGCCGAAGATCACGCTTAGCACCGTGCCGAGCAGGGTCAGGAGCAGGGTTTGCCCCAGCCCCTCGAGGATCACCGGGTCGAAGAACCAGCGGGCGAAGACGCCCCACTCCCAGCGCGGGTTAAAGGCCACCGACTGGATCACCACCGCCAGCACCAGCAGGGCGACCAGAGCCCCGACCACCCGCAGCGGATAGCGCGCCGGCACCACTTTGATCGTTTCAGATGAATGCATAATGCCTCCTCAGGCGCTGTGGCTGTAGGCGCTCACCGCCAGCGCTTTAGTGAACCGCAGCCGGCCATCGTACGGCGGCTGACTGTACTCTTCCGGGTCTCGCGTGAGATCAAACTGCGCCTCATACCCCTGGCTGAGATAGAGCTTTACCGCCTCCGGCTGACGGAAACCGGTGGTCAGGTAGATATGGCTGTACCCGGCCAGCACCGCCCGTCGTTCCAGCTCCTGGACCACCTTCGCCGCCAGCCCCTGCTGGCGCAGACGGCGGTGCGTCCAGATACGCTTGATCTCCGCGGTGTGGCGATCCTTCGGCTTATACGCGCCGGTGGCGATAATTTCGCCCTCACGCTCAAGGACAATAAACAGCCCCTGCGGCGGCACATACCACTCACTTAACTCCACTTCCGCATCGCGGGAAAAATAGTCGCCGTAGCGGGCGGCATATTCGGCAAACAGCCCGCTAATAATCGGCTGCAGCTCCGGAGCCTCCGGAGAAATATCGCGGAATGCTTCGCTCATCGCGCCTCCTGTCAGTCGCCCAGTCCGGGCGGATTGATTTCCGATTGCGGAATGCTTTCCACCCCTTCGCCCCAGCGGTTAAGCACTTTGGCGTAGTCCCCGCTGGCGATAGCCCCGTTCAGCGCCGCCTGGACGGCATTCACCAGCCCGCTGTCTTTTTTCAGCGTTACCGCGATGTGCGCCGCTTTTGGCCAGCCGCCATCGACGCTGCCCACCAGTTTGGTTTTGCCGGTCAGCGCCGCCTTCCACGCGCCAATCACGTTGGGGCCGAAGAAGGCGTCGGCTCGTCCGGTCTGCAGGGCCAGCGTCTGGGCGGCATCATCCTTGGTGTAGACCGGGATAAACGGCTTCAGCCCCTTCTTGACGTTCTCCGCGTTCCACGCCAGCAGGATCGCCTCCTGGTTGGTGCCGGAGCCGACAATAATCTTTAGCCCGGCGATATCTTCCGCTTTGTCAATCTTGCTCAGCGGGCTGGTGCTTTTGACGTAGAAGCCCAGCGAGTCTTTGCGGTAGGTGGCGAAATCGAACTTCTCTTTCCGCTCTTTGGTGACGGTAATATTGCTGATCGCGGCATCATATTTGCCGGAGGTGACCCCCAGCGGCCAGTCTTCCCATGAAGTGGGAACCACGTTTACTTCCAGCCCGAGGCTCTCCGCCACCAGCCGAGCGATATCCGCCTCGCTGCCGAGCAGGGTTTTGTTGTCATCGGCAAAGACCGTCAGCGGCGGAGAGTTCAGGGCCGCCACCGCGACGGTGAATTTCCCCGGCACCGCCAGATGCAGATCTTGCGGCAACAGGGCAATGGCCTGCGGATTTTTCGCTGTGTGAATCGGCGTTTTGTTGGCCTCCAGGCTCACTCCGGTGCCATTGATCTTGACGTCCTGACCCCACGATGAGGCGCTAAATGCCAACGCGACGGCCAGCAAGAGTGTTGTTTTCTGCATAGCGTGATTCTCTTTTATTATTTTTGGAATTTGATTAGCGGGTAGCGCCAGACCCAGACTTTCCCGCAGGGTGGTGCCCGGATAGTCGCGACGGAACAGTCCGCGCGCCTGTAACAGCGGAACCACCTCATCCACAAAGCGCGGGAAGGTTTCCGGCGTGCCGCCCTGAATAATGAAGCCGTCCGCCGCGTGCTGCTCGAACCACAGTTGCAGGCCATCAGCGACATCGCTGGCGGTGCCGGTAAAGCGCGGACGCGGGCTGGCTGCCTCCAGAGCCACCTGGCGCAGGGTTAAGCCCCGCTCGCGGGCGTGACGTTTAATCTCGTCGGTGGTACTGCGGAAGCTGTTTTGTCCGAGGTCGCCAATATCCGGGAACGGTTCATCAAGCGGGTACTGCGAAAAGTCATGGTGTTCGAAATAGCGCCCGAGATAATTCAGCGCATCTTCGATGGAGACCAACGCCGCGGTGGTCTGGTACTGCCGCTCCGCGTCCTCGGCGTCATCCCCGACGATGACGCTGACGCCCTGGAAAATATGCAGTTGGTCCGGACTGCGCTGATATGCGGCGAGTTGGCTTTTGACATCCCGATAAAATGCCTGCGCCTCGGCCAGCGAGTCCTGATGAGTAAAAATGGCATCGGCGTGGCGCGCGGCTAATTTTTTGCCGTCATCCGACGCGCCGGCCTGGAAAATAATCGGTCGGCCCTGCGGCGTGCGGGCAATATTCAGCGGCCCGGCAACTTTAAAGAAATCGCCGTGGTGGTCGAGCGTATGCAGTTTATTTTTATCAAAGAACTGGCCAGTCTCCTTATTGCGCACAAAGGCGTCTTCTTCCCATGAATCCCATAAGCCTTTCACCACCTGCAGATATTCATCGGCAATGCGATAGCGCAGCGCATGATCCGGATGTTGGGCCCGGGAGAAGTTTTTCGCCGACCCTTCCAGCGGGGAAGTGACCACGTTCCACCCCGCCCGTCCCTGGCTTAAATGGTCAAGGCTGGCGAACTGGCGGGCGGTAGTAAACGGCTCGCTGTACGAAGTCGATAAGGTCCCCACCAGCCCCAGTCGCCGGGTGATCGCGGCCAGCGCGGAAAGTACCGTTAAGGGTTCGAAGCGATTTAAAAAATGGGGAATCGATTTTTCGTTAATATATAAACCGTCGGCGACAAAAATAAAATCCAGCTTCCCCGCTTCTGCTTTTAGCGCCGTCTGGGTGACGAAATCAAAATTAATACTGGCGTCCGCCTGGGCCGCCGGATGACGCCAGGCGGACATATTTCCCGATGCGCCATGCAATATGGTTCCCAGACGCAATTGTCGATTTTCAGACATAGCTACCCCTTCCCCTGTCATTCGTTAAATGTGTTGTAACGCTTCTTCCGCGAGACGGGCGAAATAGTGCGCCGCGGGCGCAATCAGCCGTTCATCCGGATTAAATGCCGGATGGTGCAAACCATATTCGCTGGCGCTGCCGATGCTGACGAACGCCCCGGGAATATGCTGAAGATAGACCGCAAAATCTTCGCCGCCGAGATGCAGATCGGCATGGTGGGTGCGGTACCCGGCCCGGGCTGCCACCTCGCTGGCGAAGTCGGCCCAGCGGGCGTCGTTGACCAGCGCCGTCGGGCCGGCGTACCAGAAGACGTCAATCTGCGCGCCAAAGGCGCTGGCGAAACCGGCGGCAATCTCGCTGACCCGGGCCTTGACCCGCTGCTGCACTTCACTGCTGTGGGTGCGCAGCGTCCCCTCCAGCTCGACGCTCTCCGGCAGCACGTTCCAGGTATTGCCTCCCTGGATCCGCGTCACGCTGAGCACCACCGAGTCGAGGGTGTTCACTTCCCGGCTGGCCACGCTCTGCAGCACCGTCACCAGCTGGCTGGCCAGCAGGATCGCATCCTTTCCTTCATGTGGGCGGGCGGCATGCGCCCCCTTCCCGGTCACTTTGAAGACGAAGCGATCGACGTTGGCGTAGAACGCGCCGCCGCGGGTGGCAAATTCGCCCACCGGCAGGCCGGGCTCATTGTGCATACCAAAGATCGCCGACACCTCCTCCAGCGCCCCGGCGCGGATCAGGGTTTTCGCCCCGCCAAAATTTTCCTCTGCCGGCTGAAACAGGATCCGCACCCGCCCCGGGAGTTCCGCTTCCCGCTCCTTCAGCAGCAGCGCCGCCCCCAGCATCACGCTGGTGTGAATATCGTGGCCGCAGGCATGCATTACCCCTTGATTCTGCGAGCGGTAAGGCAGACCGGTCGCCTCCTCGATGGGCAACGCGTCGATGTCCGCCCGCAGGGCAATCACCTTGTCGCCGCTGCCGACTTCGGCGACCAGCCCGGTTTTCAGATCGTAGGGCAGCAGGGTCAGCCCGCCGCTCTGCAGCCAGTCGCGGATCCGCGCGGTGGTGGCCACCTCCTGCAGGGAGAGCTCCGGGTTCTGGTGCAGCTCGCGCCGCCAGCTAATCAGTTGTTGTTCAAAGGACATTCAGCACCTCCTTGCCGTAGTGAGCCTGCGCCAGCAGGCGCAGGGAGTGCAGGCGCGCTGGCCCGTCGCTAATGGGGGTATCAATGATGAGTTCATCCAACTGTTCTTCCGCCTGCAGCGCGTCAAGCCGGGCTTTAACCTGTTCGGGAGTACCGGAGATCAGCGAAGATTCACGGCGGGCAATGCGCGTCGGTCGGCTGCCGGCCTGGCGGGCAAAAGCGACGGCCTGCGCCTCACTGCCGACGGTCACCCGCTGGCCGTTCTCCAGCTCGACGCCCCACACCTCGACCTGCTGCGCCAGCGCGGCGGCGGTGGCCGGATCGTCAGCAACCACCACCTGGACGGCGACCATCGCCTCACGTGGGCTGAGCTCGCGCCAGCGGTTGAACACGGCACGGCGCAGCGCGCTGTCGCCATTGAGATGGGCGGCAAAGACAAAGTTCCAGTCAAGGCGGGCGGCCAGTTCAGCACTCTCCAGGCTGGCGCCGAGCAGAAAACCATCTGCCCGGCGCGGCGGGATCGGCGTGGCGCGTAGGCTCTCCTCTCCCCCGGGCTCAGTCAGCGACAGCCAGTTATCCAGCTGCGCCAGCTGATCGGCAAAGGTCCCTTTCTCCTCTTGATGCAGGCCCTGCTGCAGGGCGCGGGTGGAGAGCGGCAGGCCGCCAGGCGCCTTGCCGACCCCGAGATCGATGCGGCCCGGCGCGAGGGCGGCCAGCAGGTTAAAGTTTTCCGCGACCTTATAGGGGCTATAGTGCTGGAGCATGACGCCGCCGGACCCAAGACGGATCCGCCGGGTGTGGCCCAGCAGCCAGGCGATAACCAGCTCCGGCGAGGGGCTCGCCAGCTGATCGGTATTGTGGTGTTCGGCGACCCAGAAGCGGTGGTAGCCCCAGGCTTCGGCGTGTTGCGCCAGCGTTAATGTACGCGCCAGCGCCTGCGCGGCGGTTTCCCCGGCGGCAAGCGGACTTTTATCCAGAATACTGATTCGATAAGACATTTCGCAGGCTCATATGAAAGTACGTGCCTGCATTATTAAAATCTTTGCTAACTATTGAGAAACAATTAATTCACATGTGTACTGCTGAAAATTAGATATGCCCGGCTGAACGCTGCGCTTCCAGCTCGCGGAGCAGCGCCTCGGCCTGCCGCGGATTGCGCACCCGGACGAAGCGAATATGACGATATTGCGGATCCTGCATAACGGCCAGATAGCGTCGGCGATGCTGCCGCCAGGTTTTCAGCGTCCAGAGGATGATGGACTCCCGGCTGCAGAACGAACGGCGAAAGCTCTCGCAGTTGCCCGTGCCCGGCCACAGCTCCTGATGTCGCCACGCCCGGCTCGCCGCCCGCCATACCGCCTGGCGCAGCGTGCGCCAGAAACCATAATCTACCCAGATCACCAAATCCACCGCACGCCATTTAACGCTGCGGCTGCGATTGTAATTGCCATCCAGCACCCAGCCCGGCGTGGCCGTCGCGGCGGCAATGGCGGCGAAAAATGCCTCATCCGGCGCGCCCTGCCAGTTCGGCCGCCAGTACAAGCGATCGAGCTCGATCCAGGGTAATTCCAGCCTGTGCGCCAGGCGCCGGGCCAAAGTGGATTTGCCTGAGCCGCTGGTGCCGACCACGTTGATATTCATCTCTGTTTCTCCCCGGTTACCAGACTCTGCCTGGCGATACTCTTGGATCATCTTTCGGGCTGCCGTCCCCCCGGTCATGCCGCGCCAGCGAATGTCGGTTCACCTGGCGCTGGCGTTTTTTGGGCCTATTACAATACCTGCCCTGCACAGAGGAATAAATCATCCGCCATAACCATTCTGCTCCACTGCGTCCGGCCATCAGGCTGGCACAATCCTCAGGCCGGGCATACACTCTGCGTACCTGTGAGCAGTATTCATCAATCCGGAAAGATTATGCTAAAAGAGAACGTAAACGATCTGCTCTCCTTTATGGTGGTGGCGCGTGAACGCAGCTTTACCCGCGCGGCGGCCCAGCTTGGCGTGTCGCAGTCGGCGCTCAGCCATGCCATGCGCCATCTCGAAACGCGGCTCGATGTCCGGCTGTTGACCCGCACCACCCGCAGCGTGGTGCCGACCGAAGCGGGCGAGCGACTGATTCAGCGCCTCGGTCCGCATCTGGAAGAGATCGAGCAGGCCCTGGCTGCATTGCGAGACACCCGAGAACGCCCGGCGGGCAACCTGCGCATTACCGCCGGAGAGCATGCCGCCAGCGCGGTACTCTGGCCGGCGCTAAAGCCATTTATGCTGCAATATCCTGATATTAACATCGAAATCACTGTTGATAATGGGCTCACGGATATCGTGGGTGACCGCTTCGACGCCGGGGTGCGTCTCGGCGAACAGGTGGCAAAAGACATGATTGCCGTGCGCATCGCCCCGGATATGCGGATGGCGGTGGTGGGTTCGCCGGCCTATCTGCAGCGGGCCGGTACGCCGCAAACGCCCTAGGATCTTGCCCAACATCGCTGCATCAATCTGCGCCTGCCGACACGAGGGGGACTTTACGCCTGGGAATTTGCCCGCGATGACCGGGAGATTCAGGTGCGGGTGGAGGGACAGCTGATCCTCAACAGCCTGCCGCAGCGCATCGACGCGGCGGAGGCGGGCCTTGGGCTGGCCTACGTTCCGGATGACTGCGTGGCGGAGGCCTTAGCCAGCGGCCGGCTGGTGCGGGTGCTGGCGGAGTGGACCCCCGCCTTCCCCGGCTACCATCTCTATTACCCCAGCCGGCGCCAGCATACCAGCGCTTTCACGCTGTTACTGGAAACTCTGCGACGCTGATCTCATTGATAAATCTGTCAAATGCTCTCGGTAAATGTTTTAGGTGCGTAACTATTAGGTTACGTGTAGGATTCAGCGCCATGTCTGAGCTTATCTCCTACGTCAGAATGATGAGAAAGCCAGCATAATGTGCCAGCCGTCCTCCATTCCGGCTGCAAACATGGGCATTGACAGGAAACTGATACATCAATGAATACGAAACACGAAAATGCAGCGGAGCATCATGCTGCAAAACGCCACTGGCTTAACTCACATGAAGCGGGTTATCACAAAGCGATGGGCAACCGTCAGGTACAGATGATCGCCATCGGCGGCGCCATCGGTACCGGTTTGTTCCTCGGTGCCGGGGCACGTTTACAAATGGCAGGGCCAGCGCTCGCCCTGGTCTATCTGGTCTGCGGCATCTTCTCCTTCTTTATTCTTCGCGCCCTCGGCGAACTGGTCCTCCACCGCCCCTCGAGCGGCAGCTTCGTCTCTTATGCAAGGGAGTTCCTCGGTGAAAAAGCCGCTTACGTGGCCGGCTGGATGTACTTCGTTAACTGGGCGATGACCGGGATTGTCGATATCACCGCCGTGGCGCTGTATATGCACTACTGGGGCGCGTTTGGCGATGTGCCGCAGTGGGTCTTCGCCCTCGGCGCGCTGGCTATCGTCGGCACCATGAATATGATCGGCGTGAAGTGGTTCGCCGAAATGGAGTTCTGGTTCGCGCTGGTTAAGGTGCTGGCGATCGTCGCCTTTCTCGTGGTCGGCACCATTTTCCTCGGCTCCGGTAAGCCGCTGGACGGCAATGCCACCGGCTTCCATCTGATCACCGATAACGGCGGCTTCTTCCCGCACGGCCTCCTGCCGGCGCTGGTGCTGGTGCAGGGGGTGGTCTTCGCCTTCGCCTCCATCGAGCTGGTGGGGACCGCGGCCGGAGAGTGTAAGGATCCGGAGACAATGGTGCCGAAGGCCATCAACAGCGTGATCTGGCGTATCGGTCTGTTCTATGTCGGTTCGGTGGTGTTGCTGGTGCTGCTTCTGCCGTGGAACGCCTACCAGGCCGGACAGAGCCCGTTCGTTACCTTCTTCTCAAAGCTGGGCGTGCCATATATCGGCAGCGTGATGAACATCGTGGTGTTAACCGCGGCCCTCTCCAGCCTTAACTCGGGTCTCTACAGTACCGGGCGTATTCTGCGCTCGATGTCGATGGGAGGCTCCGCGCCGAAGTTTATGTCGAAGATGAGCCGTCACCACGTCCCTTACGCCGGGATCCTGGCGACGCTGGGGGTATATGTAGTCGGGGTTTTCCTCAACTATCTGGTGCCATCTCAGGTATTTGAGATCGTACTCAACGTCGCCTCGCTGGGGATCATTGCCTCCTGGGGCTTTATCGTGGTGTGTCAGATGCGTCTGCGCAAAGCGATCAAGGAAGGGAAAGCGGCAAAGGTCAGCTTCAGAATGCCGGGGGCGCCGTTCACCTCCTGGCTGACGCTGCTGTTCCTGTTCAGCGTGCTGGTGCTGATGGCCTTCGATTATCCGAACGGTACCTACACCATAGGATCAATTCCGCTGCTGGCGGTATTGCTGGTGGCTGGCTGGTTTGGTGTGCGTAAACGCGTGCATGAGATTCACAGCACGGCGCCGACGCTGAGGAAGTAACTGGCAGGACTCCCGGTTTGTCCATCGCGGGCAAACCGGGAGGTCAGAACTTAATTATCTTCAGCCAGCTGCGACACATCGCTGCTGTTAATTTCCCGCTTATTACCTGACTCATCGATATAGCTGGTCATCCCCGTTTCTTTATCCAGCTGCGGCTTGCCGTGGGTAACGATAGTTTGACCGCTCTTCGTGGTCATAACGTAGTTTGACGAACAACCTGCCAGCAGCGCCAGCATCGCGCCGGCGCAAATCACCATGAATGGCTTTTCATTTATCTCCACTGATTACCACTGCCCGCACGTGGCGGGAAAGGGTTAAGTGTATAACCATCTGGTTGTCAGGCCAATAGGCGTTGTAACAGAGGGTGAGTCGCCGGGCCTGGCCCGGCGGCTTGCGGAGCGCGACCACCGTTTTCCGGTTTCGTCGCGCTGAGGTCTTACAGGGCGATACGGATCACATCGTCCGGCGCGGTGGCTTCTTTCTCACGGCTGGAAGCCTGTTTCACGCTAACGTACAGCGTTTTTCCGTCCTCGGAGAGCGCCAGACTGTTGGGGTGAGTCGGCGTTTTAAAGGTCTTCACCACCTTGTAGCTCTTGCCGTCGATAACGCTGACTTCCCCGGCCTTACGATGCGTCACATAGGCTTCGTTGCGCGCCGGGTTAAACAGCACCGCCAGCGACTCCGGCGCGGCGATTTTCTCCAGCACCTTGCCGTCGCGGGTATCGACCACCAGCACTTCCGGCTGCTTGCTGTCGGTAATAAAGGCACGATGGCCGGCGGTATCGAGACTCAGGTTAAGATAGAAATGCGCTTTGCCGTCATCCTGCAATTTTTTGCGCGACGCAATCGTGTTGCTCTCGCTGTCGATGGTCAGCAGTTCGCCGTCGGCGTTGGTAGTATACAGACGCTTAGCTTGCGGATCGATCGCCAGACCCGTCGCCATTGCCCCGGTGCCGGTAATGGTCGTTTTCAGCTTCAGGGTCGCGCCATCTACCACCCAAATCACGCTCTCTTTGCCCAGACCGGTAATGTAGACCGTGTTGGTCTGCTCATTGACCGCCAGCTCGCGCGGCTGCAGCGGGCGCACGGTTTCGCTGCGCTGACGCTCGTCCAGCACGAGGCGCCCCTTCACGGCGCCGGTTTTGGCGTCAATAGCGGTGACAGTGCTGTCGACGGTATTGCCAAACCACAGCGTGCCGGTGGCATGGTTGATAGTGGCGCCGAACGGCTTCAGATCGTTGTGAATAATCTGCGTCACGTCGAGGGTGGTGGGGTCAAGACGGTAAACCACCCCGCCTTTGTCCAGCGAACGACTCTGTGATGTGGCGACCCACAGCGCATTCTCCTGCTGGCTGTAGGCCATTTCGTAGGCCCCTTTTCCGACGGCCTTGCGCAGCATCTCTTCCGCGGCGTGGGCGCTAAAGCTGCCTGCCAGCAGCAGAGAAGTGACGAGCAGTGAATGGCGCAGACGCGGCGCGGCAAAATGACGTAATGACATGACGACTCCCTTTGATAAACCAGTATGTGCTGACCCGACATCGCTTCCGGCGGTAAAGTCCTGGCTTTACCCTTATTTTTGAATGCGAATAGTAATCATTATTTATCTCAAAGTGGAGCGCTAATTGTTGTTGTGCGGTAAATTCATGCCTGGCGAGCACTATCCGTTAACCAGTAGCAGTTAATAATTTTCAAATATTTTACAAACGAGGTAACATATATACATATGTTCCATTTGGTTCGTCTTTGAGTATTATCGATGAAAATCCTGTCCGTGCGTCACGCCGCCCTCCCGGCCCTGCTCTTGCCGCTCATTGCGGCAGCCCAGGCCGCAGATGAACAAACCATGGTGGTGACCGCCGCGCCAACCATGGTTTCTGAACTGGATACCCCCGCCGCCGTCAGCGTGGTGAATGGGGATGAGATGCGCCAGGCCGCGCCGCGCGTCAATCTCTCTGAATCGCTGGGCGCCGTGCCGGGCCTGCAGGTGCAGAACCGGCAAAACTATGCCCAGGATCTGCAGCTGTCGATTCGCGGCTTTGGCTCGCGCTCAACCTATGGCGTGCGCGGACTGCGCATCTATGTGGATGGCATTCCGGCCACCATGCCCGACGGCCAGGGGCAGACCTCAAATATTGATATCGGCAGCGTTGACACCATTGAGGTGCTGCGCGGCCCCTTCTCTGCCCTGTACGGTAACTCGTCCGGCGGGGTGATCAACGTCACCAGCCAGACCGGCACCCAGCCGCCCACCGTGGAAGCCAGCAGCTACTATGGCAGCTTCGGCACCTGGCACTACGGGATGAAAGCCACTGGCGCCGTTGGCGACGGCAGCCACGCAGGCGATGTGGATTACACGGTCTCAACCAATCGCTTCACCACCCATGGCTATCGCGATCACAGCGGCGCGCGCAAAAATCTGGCGAACGCCCGGCTGGGGGTGCGCATCAACGACGTCAGTAAGCTGACTCTGCTGCTGAATAGCGTGGATATCAAAGCCAATGACGCCGGTGGCCTGACCGCCGATGAATGGCGCGATAACCCGCGCCAGTCGCCGCGCGGCGACCAGTATAATACCCGCAAGAATACCCGACAGACCCAGGCCGGCCTGCGCTATGAGCGCCAGCTCAGTGCCCAGGACGATCTCAGCGTTATGATGTACGCTGGAGAACGTGAAACCACGCAGTTCCAGTCGATCCCCCGCGCGCCGCAGCTGAAGCCGAGCCATGCCGGCGGGGTGATCGACCTTACCCGTCACTACCAGGGGATCGATACCCGGCTGACCCATCGCGGAGAGCTGCTGGTGCCCGTCACGCTCACCGCCGGTCTCGACTACGAGAACATGAGCGAGCGGCGCAAAGGGTATGAAAACTTTGTGATGGTCAACGGCGCGCCGCAGTATGGCGAACAGGGCGCGCTGCGCCGTAACGAACGCAACCTGATGTGGAACGTCGACCCCTACCTGCAGACCCAGTGGCAGCTCACTGACAAACTCTCGCTCGATGCCGGGGTTCGCTACAGCTCGGTATGGTTCGACTCGAACGACTACTACATCACCCCAGGCAATGGCGATGACAGCGGTGATGCCAGCTATCACAAATGGCTGCCCGCGGGCTCGCTGAAATATGCCCTGACCGACGCGTGGAACGTCTATCTTTCCGCCGGCCGCGGCTTCGAGACGCCAACCATTAACGAACTCTCCTACCGCTCCGATAACCAGAGCGGCCTCAACTTCGGCCTGAAACCCTCCACCAACGACACGGTGGAGATCGGCAGCAAGACGCGGATCGGCAATGGGCTGTTCACCGCCGCCCTGTTCCAGACCAATACCGATAATGAGATTGTGGTCGACAGCAGCAGCGGCGGGCGCACCAGTTATAAAAACGCCGGCAAGACCCGCCGTCAGGGGATGGAGCTGGGGCTGGATCAGCAGTTTGGCGAGAGCTGGCGTCTGAAGGCGGCCTGGACCTGGCTGGACGCGACCTATCGCACTAACGTCTGCGACGACGCCAGCTGCAATGGCAATCGCATTCCGGGGATCGCGCGCAATATGGGCTACGCCTCCTTTGGCTATCAGCCGGAGCAAGGTTGGTACGCCGGGAGCGATATTCGCTATATGAGCGATATCATGGCCAATGACGAAAACACCGCCAAAGCGCCCTCCTGGACGGTGGTTGGCCTGACGACCGGCTATAAATGGAGCTACGGCAGGATGGATATGGATCTGTTCGGTCGCATCGACAACCTGTTCGACCGGGAGTACGTCGGGTCTGTCATCGTTAACGAGTCTAACGGACGTTACTACGAGCCTGCCCCGGGACGTAACTACGGCATCGGCCTGAACCTCGCCTGGCGCTTCGAATAACACGCCCCTTCCCCGCCGATGCCTCTCGCGATCGGCGGGCGAAGCGCTTTTCCTTACCGTCTATTCCACCGCCAGGCGGACACCCGCCAACCAACCGCGCTTGACACTCCACCCCCTTCGTAGTCATATAGTAACCACATAATCACCATGGTTACTATTTATATTGATCGGCACTTTTATCAGCCAGGGAGGGATAAATGGATAATGTCGTTTATGCGGACTGCGTATTGATTAACGGCAAGGTCGCCACGGTGGACGCACATTTTAGTTTTAAGCGCGCCATCGCCGTGAAGCAGGGATGGATTATTAACGTTGGTGAAGACCAGGAGATTCAGCAGCATATTGGTCCCCAGACGCAGGTCATTGACCTTGGCGGCAAACTCATTTTACCCGCCGCGCATGACTCACATATCCATATCGGCTGGCTCGCTGACAGCTGGCATTGCCTGAACTGCCAGGACGTGCGTTCCCTGGCAGTACTGCGGGAAAGACTGCGCGACCAGGCAGCCCGCACTCCCGCCGGGGCATGGATTCGTGTCTGCGGTCTGGATCCAAACGCAATCAAGGAGTGCGCGGCCGAGCAGCGCTCTCTGACGCGCTGGGATATTGACGACGTCACGGCCGATCATCCCACCCTGCTCGCCCTGTGGGACGGTCACTCCTGCATCGTCAACAGCCGGGCGCTGGCCCTCTCCGGTCTTGACGCCAGCCCCCCTGATCCCCTCGGCGGACATCTGGGGCGAACGGCCAGTGGCGAACTGGACGGCAATTTCATCGACCTGCCCGCCCTGCATCTCGCATCCGGCACGATGCCCCGTCTGACCGTAGCGGCCCTCAAAGAGAACCTTCTGGCAGCCCAGCGCCTGATGAACAGCGAAGGGTATGCCAGCTACACGGAAGGCGCCATGGGTCCGGGGGAAAACACGCGCGAGGTGGGCGCTGCGGGGGATCGCGCCATCGCCGCCTACCGTGAACTGCAGGATGAAGGAAAACTCACCGCCCGGGTATCCATCGCCTTTTACTCCGCCGAGCGGGGCGTTCAGTCCTGCGCCACCCTGAAGCGCGATCTGGATAGCTTTGATTTCTCCCAGTTCACCGACCGGGACTGGCTGGACTGTCGGACCATAAAACTGTTCTGCGATGGCGTTCCCACATCGCACACAGCGTGGATGAATCAGGATTACGCCGACCGGCCGGGATATCGCGGACGCTCGGTGTTTGGTGGCCCCGAGGCGACCGAGGAAGCACAAGTTGAGGCGCTACAGCAGATGATTCTGCTGGCTCACCAGCGCGGTTTTCAGGTGGCAGTCCATGCGGTCGGCGATAAGGCGGTAAAAGTCACGATTAACAGCTTCGTGCAGGCGATTCAGCGCTATCCGGGGGAGAGCCGACGGCATTATGTGCTGCACGGCTCAATGGGCGATCGGCAAGATTTCGTGATGGCGGCAAAATACGGCATTCTGCTTTCCGAACAACCTTCACTCGGCGGCCCGGCATATGACTATGAACAGCGCGCCCGCTACTGTGGCATCAAGGGGGAAATCTGCAAAGGGCTACGGGATATCATCGACCTTGGGGTCATCATCGCCGGCGGGTCAGATGGCATTATGGCGCTGGTGAACTGGCGCAAAATGGTTCAGGCAGCGGTCACCCGCAAATCATCTTCCAGCGGCAACGTTATTCGCCCGGAACTGGCAATTAGCGTGGCGGACGGCGTGCGGATGTACACCATCAATGCGGCCTATCAGGAAGGGAAAGAAGCGGTACGCGGATCGATAGAGGTCGGCAAAGTCGCTGATTTTCAGGTGCTGGACCGCGATATCTTCGCCGTAGCCCATGAGGAGATTGGCGCCAGCCGCGTGGTGATGACCATGGTTGGCGGAAACGTCGTCTTTCAAGACTAACCGCGCTCACCCGGCTCAGGTCGCCGGGCGGGCAGCGTGCTGCATCAGCGGAAGGCGTCTGCCCGCCAGAGCATCGCGCTTCCGCTACAGGAGCGAATTAAAGCAGATTTCGCAGGGATAACTCGAAAATGATCTTTTCTGCCTGGCAGGAGAAGGCGATGGAGAGGTCGAGTTTCACCGCGTCGCCAGCGGCGACGATGGTGTAATCGACCTGCGGCGGTTCACTGGCCGGCGCTGCGGCGGCAGCACGTTCGCGCACGGCGGCTACGGTGGATTCCGCTTCTTCGCGGCTTGGGAACACCTTCTCGGCCCGGTAGACGCAGTCCTCGTTATCAATGATCGTCCCGACATCAATGGCGCAGCCTTTGGTGCTGCATTTATCTACTACATCTTTCATCGTAATAACCTCTTGAGTTTTCTTAAGGATAAGAACCCGCCCGCCGAAAAGCAAACCATTAATATCCGTAAGGATTAGCAATTTTTCTATTATATCGCGCCGCGCCGGGCGCCATCTTGCGCCACCGCAAAACGAGGCATCATGTTTACGGACGGTCGCGTAACGATACGCGTTGCCCTCGCAGCAATCGTGGTCTCCATCACACTATTCTGCATACCATCTCGTCTGCCTCGACTCGCAGCGTTAGTCTGGTCACAGAACATCGCCAACAAGGAGCTGCTATGGCACTGCCGATTATGATTGATTGCGATCCGGGACATGATGACGCGATCGCCCTGGTCCTCGCCCTCGCCTCGCCGGAGCTGGAGGTGAAAGCCGTCACCGCTTCCGCAGGCAACCAGACCCCGGAGAAGACCCTGCGCAACGTGCTGCGTATGCTGACGCTGCTGAACCGGCCGGACATTCCGGTTGCCGGCGGCGCGTGGAAGCCGTTGATGCGCGATCTGATCATCGCCGATAACGTGCACGGCGAGAGCGGACTGGATGGCCCGAGCCTGCCTGAGCCGGCCTTTGCGCCGCAGAACTGCACCGCCGTCGAGCTGATGGCCAGCGTGCTGCGGGAAAGCCAGGAGCCGGTGACCCTGGTGGCCACCGGGCCGCAGACTAACGTGGCGTTGCTGCTCGCCAGCCATCCGGAGCTGCACGCGAAGATCGCCCGCATCGTGATCATGGGGGGCGCCATGGGGCTGGGCAACTGGCAGCCGGCGGCGGAGTTTAATATTTACGTTGATCCGCAGGCCGCGGAAATGGTCTTTCAGTCGGGGATCCCGGTGGTGATGGCGGGCCTTGACGTCACCCATAAGGCGCAAATCCTTCCCGCCGATATCGAGCGATTCCGCCAGATTGGCAACCCGGTGTCGACCATCGTCGCCGAGCTGCTCGACTTCTTTATGGCCTACCACAAAGATGAAAAGTGGGGCTTCGACGGCGCGCCGCTGCACGATCCCTGCACCATCGCCTGGCTCCTCAAGCCGGAGATCTTTACCACGATCGAACGCTGGGTTGGCGTAGAAACGGAAGGCAAATATACCCAGGGGATGACGGTGGTCGATTACTACCATCTGACCGGCAATCGGCCCAATACCACCCTGATGCTGGATGTGGACCGCGAAGCCTTTGTCGATCTGCTCGCCCAGCGGTTAGCCTTCTACGCCTGACCTCTATGCCAGGCCCCTTTTCCCTGGCGGGAAAGGGGCCTGTTAAGTCGAAGCCCGCCAGGCTAGTCGTCCGCCGCGACGCGGATCACTACCTTACCGAAGTTCTCACCTTTTAACAGGCCGATCAGCGCCTGCGGCGCCTGGTCCAGACCGTCGATCAGCTGTTCGCGATATTTAATTTTCCCCTCCTGCACCCAGCGCCCCATCTGCTGCTGGAATTCGGCGATCCGATGCCCGTAATCCTGGCCGATAATAAAGCCCTGCATCCGGATGCGCTTTTTGAGGATGGTCGCCATCAGCAGCGGCAGACGATCTGGCCCGTCCGGCAGCCCGGTGGCGTTATAGCCGCTCACCAGCCCGCAGACGGGTACCCGCGCTGCGGTATTCAACAGCGGCAGCACCGCGTCAAAAACCTTGCCGCCGACGTTTTCATAATAAACGTCAATACCCTGCGGGCAGGCCTGGGCCAGCTGTTCGGCAAAATCATCCGCACGATGGTCAAGGCAGAGATCAAAGCCTAACGTCTCAACCGCATAGCGGCATTTTTCCGCGCCGCCAGCGATGCCGACGGTGCGGCAGCCCTTAATTTTGCCGATCTGTCCAACCGTGGCGCCAACCGGCCCGGTCGCCGCGGCGACCACCAGCGTTTCGCCCGCCTTTGGCTGGCCGATGTCCAGCAAACCCATGTAGGCGGTGAAGCCGGGCATCCCCAGAACTCCCAGCGACCAGGACGGGTGTTGCGGATTGTCACCCAGCTTCACCAGTCCGCTGCCGTCGGAGAGTTCATAATCCTGCCAGCCGCTGTAGCCCAGCACCCAGTCGCCGGGTTGATAATCGGCATGATTTGAGCTGACCACGCGACTCACGGTCCCTCCCACCATCACCGCGCCAATGGCCACCGGCGGCGAATAGGACGGCGCGTCGCTCATGCGCCCGCGCATATACGGGTCGAGCGATAAATAAACGGTACGCAGCAGCACTTGACCCGGGCCTGGCGTCGGCACTTCGCTCTCTTCCAGGCGGAAATTCTCTGCCGTCGGTTCACCATGGGGACGGGAAGCCAGCACCCAGCGGCGATGGCGTTGCGGTTGATCTGTCATAGCAAACTCCTCTTGTGAGCAGACTGTACTGAGGCTAGCTGCTTTATGCGTATTATGCTTTAACATTAAGAGCCGGATGGCGATTGATTAAGGCGAACCACCAGATAGACGCAGGTCTCTGCGGATTCATTAATAAAGCGACAATCGTTGGGCGGGCCAAGCTCCAGACAATCCCCCGCCTGCATCTCATGGCGGGTATTGCCTTCGACAAACACCAGCTCGCCCTGTTGCAGCCAGATTAGCTGGCGGGCAAGCGCATAGGACGCGGCGGGCATCGGCACATCGCTACCGGGCGGCAGCTCAATCTGCACCAGATCGATCGGCAAATCGCTGCGCGGCGAAACGTGGCGGCGGAGATAGTGGCTTTGCGGGTCGCGCCATACCGGCTGGCTGGCAAAGCGCAGCAGCTTGCCCTCCTGCATTTCCGCGCGGGCGATCAGGGTCGACATACTGATGCCGAAGGCGCCGGAAAGGCGGCCCAGCATCGAGGCGGTCGGGCTGCTTTCGCCACGCTCGATTTTATGGATCATCGCCCGCGAGGCGCCGGCCCGTTCGGCGAGGTCGTTCAGCGACCAGCCGCGGGACTCGCGCTCGATGCGGATGCGCGCGCTGATGCGCTGATTGAGGTTGTCTTCTATAGTATTCATAACGTAACACTATAGTGTGCGCCCCCCCATTACACAACCATCCACCGACGTGTTATTCCCGGGTTAGCCGTTAAAATTATGCTGAAAACGGATGACAGCGTGGCGTTCATTATTGTAATAATATTGTACTACTATAGTGTACGAAAAATTGAGGTTTGCTATGTCCATTCGCCCTGCCATTAAAGACGACTGCGCGGCGATCGCCGAGATCTATAACCATGCCGTCGTCCATACCGCCGCCATCTGGAATGATAAAACTGTGGATACCGACAACCGCATCGCCTGGTTTGAAGCCCGCCAGCTGGCTGGATTTCCGGTACTGGTGAGCGAGGAAGACGGCGTCATTACCGGTTATTCCTCGTTTGGCGACTGGCGGGCGTTTGACGGCTTTCGCCATACCGTGGAGCATTCGGTGTACGTTCATCCCGAACATCAGGGGAAAGGGCTGGGCCGCAAGCTGCTGGTCGCCTTGATCGCCGAAGCGCGACGGCTGAATAAACATGTGATGGTCGCCGGCATCGAGTCGCAGAATCACGCTTCGCTGCATCTGCATGAAACGCTGGGCTTTATCACCACCGGGCAGATGCCGCAGGTGGGCACCAAATTTGGCCGCTGGCTGGATCTGACCTTTATGCAGCTGCAGCTGGATGCGCGTCAGGACCCGGACGGCAAAGCATGAACGCGTCGCTCACTCTCGCCTGCCTGATCGCCGCCGGCGTTGGCCTGGTGGTGCAGAACACTCTGATGGTGCGCATCACCCAGTCGGCGTCGACGATCCTTATCGCTATGCTGCTCAATTCGCTGGTCGGGATCGTTATCTTCGTGACGATGTTACTGCTGCGCCAGGGCGTCGCCGGCTTTCAGGAGCTGGCCCTGAGCGTGAAGTGGTGGACGCTGATCCCCGGCCTGCTGGGGTCCTTTTTCGTCTTCGCCAGCATCAGCGGTTATCAAAACGTTGGCGCGGCGACGACCATTGCGGTACTGGTGGCCAGCCAGCTGGTGGGCGGGTTGATCATGGATTTAGTTCGCGCCCACGGCGTGCCGGTGCGGGCGCTGATCGGACCGTTATGCGGGGCGGTGATGCTGGTGGTGGGCGCCTGGCTGGTGGCCAGACGCCAGTTCTGAGCGCATCTTCAGAGGATCGCGCCCCCTTTGGTCAACTGCTCGCGGCGCGCATCCTGCTCTTCCTGATGCTGTCGCCCATGATGGGCGATGGCGGTGCGCAGACGCTGCTGTTGGATATAGCGTTCCTCACGACTGAGTTGCGCATCATCACTCAGGGCGATTAGCAGCTCATTCATATGCGCGATAACGCCCTCGGCCAGGGCGTCATCGACTTTGACGATAACCTCATCCAGATGTGCCATCCTGTTCTCCTTTCGCTTAATTCAGCTTCGCTTTGGAAAAATCGCTCCCCATCATGCTGACGGTGTAGCCGCTGACGTTGCTGCGCGTCGCATAGAAGGTTTTCCCGGTCGCCAGGGTGATCCATGGCGCCTGCTGATAAAAAATCTCCTGCGCCTGTTCGTAGAGTTTGGCCCGCGCCTGCGGATCGCTCACCAACAGCGCTTTCTTTACCAGCGCGTCATAGGATTTATCACACCAGCGGGCGGCGTTGGAGCCGGTCTGGATATTATCACAGCTGAGCAATGTGCCAGCAAAGTTGTCCGGATCGCCGTTGTCCGACATCCAGCCATACAGGGCGCTGTCGTGCTCCCCTTTACGCATACCGGCAAGGTATTCGCCCCATTCATAGCTGACAATTTTGGCTTTCACCCCCACTTTCGCCCAGTCGTTTTGGATCATTTCGGCAATGCGTTTTGAGTTTGGGTTGTAGGGGCGCTGGACCGGCATTGACCACAGGGTCACTTCCGCGCCTTGCTCCAGACCCGCCTGCTTGAGCAGCGCTTTGGCTTTCTGCGGATCGTAATCGTAGTCCGGGAGATCTTTCTTATACCCGAGCATCGTCGACGGGATCGGTGATTTCGCCACGCTGCCGGAATCGAGGAATACCGCCTTGACGATCGCCTGCTTGTCGGTAGCGTAGTTTAACGCCTGGCGCACCAGCACATTATCAAACGGTTTTTTCTCGGTGTTAAACGCCAGATAGCCGACGTTCAGCGCCTCAACCGCATGCAGCGCCAGATCTTTATTGCCCTTAATCACCGGGAACTGTACCGGCGACGGCGCGGGAATAATCTGGCACTCGTTGGTCTGCAGTTTCGCCAGACGAGTCTCGACGTTCGGCGTAATGGAGAAGATTAAGTGCTTGGTCGGTACCTCGCCTTCCCAGTAGTGGGGATTGGCAATATAGCGGATTTGCGAATCCACTTTATACTGCTGCAGCGCATACGGCCCGGTACCGACAGGCCAGTTATCAACGTTTTCCGGCGTTCCTTTCTTCAGCATCGCCTCACCATACTCTGCCGACAGAATAGAGGCGAAGTCCATGCCCCAGTCGGCAAGAAACGCCGCGTTCGGCTCGTTGAGCTCGAACTGCACATGGTAATCATCCACCTTTTTCACCGATTTAATCAGCTTATCGAGGCCCACGTCGTGGAAGTATTCATAGTTCCCCTGCGACACCTTATGATAAGGATGCTGAGGATCCATCTGGCGCAGCACGGAGAACAGGACGTCGTCGGCGTTAAAATCGCGGGTCGGTTTGAAGAATTTGTTGCTGTTGAACTTCACCCCCTGACGCAGAGTAAAGGTCCAGGTTTGCCATCCTCAGAGACGTGCCACTCGGTGGCCAGCGACGGGATCGGCGTATTTTTCACCGGGTCAAAGCTCACCAGACGGTTATACAGTACCTGCGAGCTGGCGACGAACGACGGACCGGAGCTGGCGATCTGCGGATTGAAGGACTCCGGAGAGGCTTCTGAGCAGTAGACCAGAGTGTCATTGCCTGCGGCCCAGGCGGCGCCGGCCGGCAGCAGTGCGCTCAGCAGCAGCGCCAGCGTGGTTTTCCCTGTAGACATGGTTATAAGTCCTGATTATTGATTATAAGAACGGTAATAACAGCACAGCCGCCTGACGGCGGCAAATAATCAATGGCTATCACCTTATGCAAAACGCGTGGAATTTGCTGGTTTAATCGACGTTGCGCTGTTTTTTACGCCAGAGGGCTTCGGGATGTTGTGAGCCACACAAAATTCCTGCAAAAAAATGTGCGATAACCGCCCGGCTCACGCTTCCCGTCAGTGCCGCCCGGTACACTGGGGGAACCGCAGAACAAGAGGTTTCCACCATGACAATCACCTGCAATCTGTACATTAACGGCCAGTGGCACGATGCCGAAGGCCGCCGCACCTTTACCCGACGCCACCCGGCCCACGATGAGGCAGCCTCGGTGGCCGCTGCCGCCAGCCTCGCCGACGGCAAACGCTGCGTCGAAGCCGCGGCCTGCGCCTTTCCGCTGTGGCGCGATACTGCGCCGGCGGAACGACGTCGCTTACTGCTCGAGGCGGCGGAACAGATGCTGTTGCGGGAGGCGAAATTTATCGCCGCCATGGCGGCGGAGACCGGCGCGACCGCGCACTGGGCCGGATTTAACGTTCATCTGGCGGCAGATATTCTGCGTGAAGCGGCGGCGCTGACCACCCAGATTGAAGGGCAAATAATTCCGTCCAACGTGCCGGGTAACCTGGCGATGGGCGTCCGCCAGGGGGCGGGAGTGGTGCTGGGCATGGCGCCGTGGAACGCGCCGCTGATTCTGGCCACCCGGGCCCTGGCGACGCCGCTGGCCTGTGGCAACACGGTGATCCTTAAGGGCGCCGAACTTTCCCCCGCCACTCAGGGACTGATTATCGACGCCCTTGACGCGGCGGGCTTCCCGCCGGGCGTGGTGAACTATCTTACCTGTGCGCCTGAAGATGCGCCGGCGCTGGTGGAATCGCTGATCGCCCACCCGGCGGTGCGGCGCGTTAACTTTACCGGCTCCACACCGGTGGGGCGCATTATCGCCCGCACCTGCGGACAGTATCTGAAACCAGCGGTGCTCGAGCTCGGTGGAAAAGCGCCCCTGCTGGTGCTGGACGATGCTGATATTGAGCAAGCGGCAGCGGGCGCTGTTTTTGGCGCCTTCGCCAACGCCGGGCAGATCTGCATGTCCACCGAGCGCATTATTGTCGACAATGCCGTAGCGGAGGCGTTTATCCCGCTGCTGGCCAGGCGCGCCGCCGCCCTGCCTGCCGCCCTCACTGGCCCGGTTGTCGATATGAACACCATCGCCCGCTGCAACGCGCTCATTGACGATGCGTTAGCGAAAGGCGCTCGCCTGCTGACCGGTGGTAAAGCCAACGATACCCATATGAGCCCGACCCTGCTGGACGGCGTGACCCGCGAGATGCGGCTGTGGCGTGAAGAGTCCTTCGGTCCGGTGAAAGCGATTATTCGCGTTCATAGCGAAGAGGAGGCGCTGGCGGTGGCCAACGACAGTGAGTACGGTCTTTCCGCTGCGGTCTACAGCCGCGACAGCGCCAGAGCGTGGAACGTAGCGCAACGTCTGCATACCGGGATTTGCCATATCAATGGCCCAACGGTGCATGATGAGGCGCAAATGCCGTTTGGCGGCTGCAAAGCCTCCGGCTATGGCCGCTTTGGCGGGCGGGCCGGGATCGCGGAATTCACCGAGCTGCGCTGGATAACGATCCAGACCCAACCCCGCGAGCTTCCCTTCTGAGGCCCAGCGCCTCTTAACTATGGCTGGCGATAAGCTGCGCCAGCCCCTGCGGGTTTTCCCACGCCATCGAGTGTCCGGCATGGGGCACGATGCCGACCGGGATCCCTTGTGCCTGAACGAGGTCGCTATCCGCGTAAGGGAGCGACCGCTCTCCGACGATCAGCATTTTCTGGCAGCGCAGCTGGCATAGCTGGGTAAACCAGGGCGTGTCGCTGCCGCGTATCAGGCTGCTGGCGGCCCGCCAGACGGCCCAGGGGGCGCTGTTTTGTAAACAACCCGCCCACGGCGAGCGCTCCTCCGCCAGCAGCCTGGCATAGCCGTCAGCGACAAAGGCTGACTCTGACTGAGCCGCAATGCGCCTGCTGTACTCGCCGCCGCCGGCGAACAGATTGGGTTCCGAGACCAGCAGCGTGGTCACCCGCTCGCCCAGTAGCCCCGCCGCTTCGATGGCGATGCTCCCTCCCATGCTATGCCCGAACAGCGCGAAGCGCTGCAGGCGCAGGTGGCTGAGGAACTGCTCCAAAACTAAAGCCTGCTCATGTATGTTGTAACTAAACACGCGCGGTTTATCGCTATAGCCGAAGCCCGGCAGATCGATGAGTATTTTGCGCCGTTCTCGGAGCGCGGGATCGCTGGCAATGCGGGGATAATCGTAGGATGACGCGCAGCCAAGGCCGTGGATAAACACCACCGGAAGGCCATCTCCCGGGAAATCGTGCCAGCGCAGCGTGGCGCCAGCGACGGACGAATAAAAACCGTTCACCTGTATGCCTCCATGATAAGGTTACTGGTTTTTTATACAGTAACCTCACCCTTTGTGCTACCCTTTTCTGCCGTCTAGCGCCTGAGGGTTAAAACAGCGAGACGAGCAGCGCCATCGGGAAGCTGAACGGCCAGGTGGCGCCGATCAGCAGGGCCGCCAGCAGGCGGATCATCCGGCTCTCTTTGGTTAAAAACCAGCTAATCACGGCGCATATCACGCCCATAATGGCGTAAAACACCAACATTTTTTGATATAACGTCATTCTTACTTTTTCCTTCCCTGAGGGCGTTCCATGGTGGGATGATTATCTGCCATGACGTCGTGATTCAGAGATACCTGTATAACAAAATCAGAAACGGGCTGAATATTCAGAATAAAGCCTGATTCGTCTTAATCTGATAGCGCAACCGCTGGCGCCGTACTATACCTTTAGGACTTACTCATTAGGGTGGCGCTATGGATGTCTCCAGTAAAACCGTCGTTATGATTAATGTCTGCGCCGCGTTCGCGCTTATCAGCCTGCTGTCCGTAAGATTTGGCTGGTTTTAATCATTTAATTCAGCAACGAAACCTAAAAAAGCAGCCCTGGAGGCTGCTTTTTTACGCGCGAACAACAGAGTTGTTATCTTGCTGTCGGGCGGCGGGGGCTAACTGCGCGGCAGCTATTACCTTATTAAGACTGGGGTTATAGCGCGGCAGTACATTGACTTTTTCACTATCCCATTCGGCGGCGGCGCAGACGGCCTGCCCTACGCCCATCTTCTCACAGCTTTGGATTCGTTTCGCCGGGGCATTACCATAGCTCAGCGCCACAGCGCCGATAGCCAGCAGAATAAAAGCAAAAATTTTCACAGCGACATCAACGTCAAAACCTAATATGCCCTAAATGATCGCATGAGCGGCGGCGGAAAGTCAAACCCGGGGCGCGCTACCGGGCGGCATCCGGTATTTGCCTCTGCCTCAGGGCTATAAAATATTCAGAACAAATATCATGCGATAACCGTAAATATTAAAAGCTTATCTCTAGCCGTGAAATACTTTCTGTTCAGGGGAGTTAATTTCGCTAATAAGGAAAATATTTCGCCGTCGGCAAGGGGAAAAGGATCGCCGCCTTCGCCACAGGCGCAATATATCGCGCGGGCCGTCATCGTAAGAAGATAAATGGCGATGGCAAGCCGTTGTAACATAACCTCTTCATCTCCGTCATCACGGATAAGAGTCAGAAATAGCGCTAAATGACAACAAATATCATTTGCCTTCGCGTCAGATAATACTTACATTCATAACCATTGGTAATGCTTTAGCGCAGTTCGCGCTGTGAATTTCGAGGTGGATATGTCCGGAATCATCACGCTGGTCATCGCGCTAATCCTGCTGGTCGCGGCGGTGTATAATCTTATTTCCTACATTCGTGACCGGCGCAGCGCCAGCCTGCCCAGCAAAAAAACTAAGCGCTGAAAGTAGTTAAAGCGGTATTCTCGTTATCCCGGCGCGACTGGCCGGCTCATCTCTTCGCTCTTCTGCGAGCACAAAAAAGCCCCTGCCGACAGACAGGGGCCGCAATTCGGTCGCGAACCGCGATGTTGCCGCCCCACCCGCCGGGCGCTGTGCGCCCAGGGTGACTGGCGGACCCCATCCGGCGCTTATCTCCGGCACTCATGATGGCTTAGCTCTTGAAGGGGCATCAGAATAATCTCATATCCCCTGGGTTGAGTTTTGACAATTTTTGCCATTGTGACTATTAGCGGCCTAACACACCCATCGCGCAATAGTCGCCTGGCGCTAAATGGTCAATCATTTAGCTATGCTTAACCATCACATGGCGGACCACGGTATAATCCTCAAGGCCATATATCGACATGTCCTTGCCGTAGCCTGACAGCTTCTGGCCACCGTGCGGCATTTCGCTGACCAGCATAAAGTGGGTATTGACCCAGGTGCAGCCGTACTGCAGCCTGGCGCTAAGACGATGGGCGCGACCGACATCTTTCGTCCATACCGAGGAGGCCAGACCATACTGAGAGTCATTCGCCCAGCTCAGGGCCTGCGCTTCATCGCTGAAAGGCGTCACGCTGACTACCGGACCAAACACTTCGCGCTGGACAATAGCGTCTTCCTGCCGGGCGCCGGCGAGCAGCGTCGGCTGGAAGTAATAGCCCGCGCCGTCAGCCCGACTGCCGCCGGTGACCACTTTAATTTGCGGCAGCGCCCTTGCGGCTTCCACCGCCGCGCTAACGCGCTCAAGATGGGCCAGCGAGCTCAGCGGACCCAGTTCGGTGGCAGCGTCCTCCGGCGCCCCCATTTTCAGGCTGGCCACCGCCGCCCCAAGTTTCTCCACCAGCTGGTCATAGATACCCTGCTGGGCGTAGATCCGGCAGGCGGCCGTGCAGTCCTGGCCGGCGTTAGTAAAAACCGAAGGTCCGCACCCCCATCCACCACCGCATCGATGTCCGCATCGTCAAAAACGATCACTGGCGCCTTACCGCCCAGCTCCATGTGGGTGCGTTTAATCGACGAGGCGGTATGGCCAATGATATGGGCTCCGGTGGCAATCGATCCGGTCAGGGAGACCATTCGCACTTTAACGTGGGCGGTCAAGGGGTCGCCCACCGTTTTACCGCGGCCAAACAGCACGTTGATAACCCCCTCCGGGAAGATATCTTTTGCCAGCTCCGCCAGCTTCAGCGCCGTCAGCGGGGTGATCTCCGAGGGTTTTATCACTACGCAGTTGCCCGCCGCCAGCGCCGGGGCCAGCTTCCAGGCCGCCATCATCAGCGGATAGTTCCACGGCGCGATGGAGGCCACCACGCCCACCGGATCGCGGCGGATCATTGAGGTATGCCCTTCGAGATACTCTCCGGCCGCCATCCCCGGCAGGCAGCGAGCGGCGCCGGCGAAGAAGCGGAAGACGTCGACGATGGCCGGCATTTCATCATTAATCACGCAGTGCAGCGGCTTGCCGCAGTTCAGCGACTCCAGCTGCGCCAGGGTTTCAGCCTGCGCCGAGATGGCGTCCGCCAGCTTCAGGAGACATTCCGCACGCGTCTTCGGCGTCGTCTGACTCCAGGCATCGAATGCCCGGTCCGCCGCCTCAACGGCGGCATCGACCTGGGCCGCTGTCGCTTCGGCAATCTCCAGGATCACTTCGCCGGTTGCAGGGTTATATACCGGAACCTTCTCGCCTTCACCTGCCACTAACTTACCGTTTATCAATAGGTTGTGTTGCATAGCATTATCCTGTTTCATGGTTTTATTTCCCGTTTCCGGCGTCGTTATCGCCGTCGCGGGTGAGCCACCAGGCCCCTAAGATTGGTATCGTCGTTACCAGCATCACCAACAGCGCGACAACGTTGGTGACGGGCACATCTCGCGGCCGCCCCAGCTGATTCAGCAACCACAGCGGCAAGGTGCGTTCATGCCCCGCAGTAAAAGTGGTAACGATAATTTCATCAAACGACAGAGCGAATGCCAGCATTCCCCCCGCCAGCAGCGCCGACCCCAGATTGGGCAGCACTACGTAACGAAAGGTCTGCCAACCGGTAGCGCCTAAATCCATCGAGGCTTCCACCATACTCCACGAAGTCCGGCGGAAGCGGGCGATGACGTTGTTAAACACCACCACCACGCAGAAGGTCGCGTGCCCCACCACGATCGTCAGCAGGCCAGGCTCAAGGCCGACCGCTTTGAACGCCGTCAGGAGCGCCAGGCCGGTAATGATCCCCGGCAGGGCGATAGGCAGCAGCAGCAGTAGCGACACCGCATTTTTGCCAAAAAAGGCGCTGCGCCACAGGGCTCCTGCAGCCAGCGTGCCAAGCACTAAGGCAATGGCGGTCGACAGGGCAGCGATCTTAAGTGACAGTGTCACTGCCTGCAGAATGTCGCTGCGCCCGGCCGCCTCGCTGAACCAGCGCAGCGTCAGCCCCTGCGGCGGAAAGCTAAAGGCTGCATCTTCCGTATTAAAAGCATAGATGGCGATAATCAGCAGCGGAAAGTGGAGGAATATCACCCCGCCCCAGGTCGCCAGTCGCAGATACCAGGGCGCGCGTTCAGAGTGCATCGAAGGCTCCCAGACGTTTCACGAACGCCAGATAGAGGGCAATCAAGACGATAGGCACCAGGGTAAACGCCGCCGCCATCGGCATATTGCCGATCGCCCCCTGCTGCGAGTAAACCATATTGCCGATAAAGTATCCCGGCGGGCCCACCAGCTGCGGCACGATAAAGTCGCCTAGCGTCAGCGAAAAGGTGAAGATCGACCCAGCGGCGATGCCGGGAATGGCCAGCGGCAGCACCACGTAGCGAAAGGTCTGCCGCGGGGCCGCGCCGAGATCGGCCGAGGCCTGTAGCAACGATCCCGGAATACGCTCCAGCGCCGCCTGCACCGGCAGGATCATAAACGGCAGCCAGATGTAGACGAACACCAGAAAGCGTCCAAGGCCGGAGGTGGACAAGGTATTGCCGCCGACCGCCGGGACGCTCAACAGCGCGTTCAGCGCCCCCTCCAGTCCAAGATGACCGAGGAACCACTGCGCCACGCCATCTTTCGCCAGCAGCAGCACCCACGCATAGGCTTTGACGATATAGCTGGCCCACATTGGTAGCATGACCGCGATATAAAAGAAGGCCTTCATTTTGCCGCTGGTGTAGCGCGCCATATACCAGGCCATCGGCAGCGCCAGCAGCGCGCTGGCCAGCGTGACGCACAGCGCCATCACCAGGGTCCGCACAATAATGTCGTAGTTGGCAGGGTTGAACAGCGCCCGCAGGTTAGCCAGCGTGAAGTCGCTGGTCACCGACATGGTGAAGTCGTCAAAGGTATAAATGCTCTGCCACAGCAGGGTCAGCAGCGATCCCAGATAGACGATGCCAAACCACATCAGCGGCCCGAGCAGCAGTAAAAACAGGCCCAGCGCCGGTCGGCGCCAGAAGATCCCCGATATGCGCCCGGTCTGCGCAGGAATTATTGCCATGGTCATCTCAGCCTCCGCTTTCCAGCGGGGTCATCGCCGAGCGCGACCATGACGCCTGTACTATTTGCCCGGTTCGCGGAACGCTGGCCGCCGCCGCGCCATCGATGTTGGCCTGGCTGACCAGCAGTTTGTCGCCATCCGCGAGGCGGAGCTCGATCCGCGTCGCCGCCCCCTGATACTGCACCGCCTGCACCACACCCTGCACCTGCACCTCGCCGCCGCCCTGCAGGCGAACATGCTCCGGACGCAGCGACCAGCTGCCCGCCATCCCGCACAATCGTCGGGCCTCCTCGGCTGCAAAAACGTTGGCGGTGCCGACAAAACCGGCCACAAATGCGGTCCTGGGGTGCAGATAGAGATCCTGCGGGGCATCCACCTGCTCAATGCGCCCGTTGTTAAACACCGCCACGCGATCCGACATCGACAGCGCTTCGCTCTGGTCGTGGGTCACGAAGATGAAGGTGATCCCCAGCGACTGCTGCAGCTTTTTCAGCTCCACCTGCATCTGCTCGCGTAGTTTCAAATCCAGGGCGCCCAGCGGCTCATCGAGCAGCAGCACCCGCGGCTGGTTCACCAGCGCCCGGGCAATCGCGACCCGCTGCCGCTGGCCGCCGGAGAGCTGGGAGGGCTTGCGATGATGAGCAAAGCCAAGGGCCACCTTCTCCAGCGCCTCCTGGGCGCGGGCATGGCGCGCTTTCTTCGCCATGCCTTTGACCATCAGGCCGTAAGCGACGTTGTCAAGGATCGACATGTGGGGAAATAGCGCGTAGTCCTGGAACACGGTATTCACATCCCGCTGCCAGGGCGGCAGTTCGCTGGCCGGCTGACCAAAGATATGGATGGTTCCGCCGGAGAGCTGCTCAAAACCGGCAATCAGCCGCAGGCAGGTGGTTTTACCCGAGCCGGACGGACCCAGCATCGAGAAAAATTCTCCATCGCGTATGCCAATGCTAACCCCATCCACCGCCCGCACATCGCCATACAGGCGCGATACATTCTGGAACTCGACCGCGTACGTCATTGTTTGCCTCCGATCCTTAGCGGCCGCCCATTATCGCAATATAGTCCTGAGTCCAGCGGCTATAGGGCACGTATTTCCCGCCTTCCGCAACCGGCGTTTTCCAGAAGTGAATGCGGTTAAACTGCTCATAGCCGTTGGTCTCACAGCCTTTATCACCGAGCAGCGCGCTGGCTTTACAGCCCTCAGGCACCACCGGCAGCGAACCGAACCAGGCCGCCACATCGCCCTGCACCTTCGGCGTGAGCGACCAGTTCATCCATTTATAGGCGCAGACCGGGTGCTTCGCCTCGCTGTGCAGCATGGTGGTATCCGCCCAGCCGGTTACCCCCTCCTTCGGGAACACGGTGGCGACCGGCTGGCCTTCCGCCTTCAGGCCGTTGGCTTGATAGGGCCACGAACTGGAGGCGGCTACCCCTTCGTTTTTGAAGTCGTTCATCTGTACGGTGGCGTCATGCCAGTAGCGATGGATCAGCGGTTGCTGGTCGCGCAGGACTTTCAGCACCGCGTTGTACTGGGTTTCGGTCAGTTGATAGGGGTCTTCGATCCCCAGCTGCGGCTGGGTGGCTTTGACAAACAGCGCGGCGTCGGCGATATAGATCGGGCCATCATAGGCCTGCACCCGCCCCTGGTTGGTTTTACCATCCGGTAGATCCTGCTTGACGAACACCACGCGCCAGCTGTCCGGCGGCGTCGGGAATACGCGGGTGTTGTACATCAGCAGGTTCGGCCCCCACTGATACGGCGTGCCATAGACTTTACCGCCGACGTTAAACCACGCCCCCTTCGCAATACGCGGATCAAGGGAGCCCCAGCCGGCAATCAGCGCCGTGTTGATCGGCTGCACGCGTTTGCCCATGATCAGGCGCAGCGAAGCATCACCCGAGGCGGTGACCAGATCGTAACCGCCTTTGGCCATCAGACTGACCATCTCGTCAGAGGTGGCAGCGGTTTTGACATTAACCTGGCAACCGGTGTCCTTTTCGAACTGACTCACCCAGTCGTACTGTTTGTCGGTCTGACCGCGTTCGATATATCCCGGCCAGGCAATAATATCGAGCCGCCCTTCCGGTTTATCCAGCGAGGTGAGCGGCTCTGCCGCCTGAACGGTCAAACAAGCCATACCCAGCACATAAAGGCTGCAACGGGCAATTTTTTTGCTCATCAGGTGTTACTCCTGTCACAAAGGAATTAGCGGCAGCCGTGCCGTAAAAATATCTCCTGAAATAAGGGTAGTCAGCGGATTAACGCCCCCAGGGGAATTTATTCAGGTTGTGACCCGGGACGCATTACGTAAAAATCGCCAACACAAGCAGGACTTTATGGATTATAGACAACGAGTTAGGGAATGAGGAGGGGTATGCATATTTCCTATGGTGAGCGCCGGTAAAATAATGACCGGCCTCGATAAAAATCCTCTTTCGCTTATTTTCGCAGAATGTTTATCATGAGAAAAATAAACGACAGGGTCAGGCAAGCTGTTCGCGAATAAGTTCCCCCAGGCGCTTCACCCCCTGCTCTTCGCGTTCCCCCCAGCCCCAGGCGGTATTAAAACGGAAAAACGAGGTCCAGCTGTCGGAGGTGGAGAACATTTTCCCTGGGGCAATACTGATGTGCGACGCCAGCGCCCGGGCGCTAAGTGCGCTAGCGTCGGCCCCTTCCGGTAGTTCGATCCACAGAAAGTAGCCGCTGTCGCTGTGGTGGACGATGACCTCCGGCGGCAGATGGCGCAGCAGCGCCTGCCAGGCCTGCTGTTTACGCTCCGCCAGCTGACGACGTAGACGGCGCAGGTGGGCGTCATAGCGCTTGGTGGACAGGTAATCCACCAGGGCTAACTGCATCGGCGAACTGGTGGAAAGCGTACTCATCAGCTGAAGCTGCTGGATCCGCCGCGCCTGTTTGCCGGCCGCCACCCAGCCGATACGAAAGCCGGGTACCAGACATTTTGAGAACGAGCTGCAGTGCAGCGTCATCTCCTGGCGATCCCAGAACTTCGCCGGTAACGGCTTTTCGCGGCCAAAATAGAGCTCGCTGTAGACATCATCTTCGATCAACATCACGTTATAGCGCGCCAGCAGCGCCACCAGCGCCGCTTTTTTTTCAGCGCTGAGGGTGAAGCCGAGCGGATTCTGGCCGTTGGTCATCAGCCAGCAGGCCTTCACCGGATAGTTTTGCAGGGCCGCCTCCAGCGCCGTCAGATCAATGCCTTCCCTGACGTCAGTGGCCACCGACAATGCTTTCAAACGCAGCCTCTCCAGCGCCTGCAGGGCGCCGTAGAAGCAGGGGTTTTCCACCACCACCCAGTCTCCCGGCTCGGTCACCGCCTGCAGGCTGAGGTTAAGCGCCTCCAGCGCCCCGGCGGTGATGACGATCTCGTCCGGCGAGACGTTCATCCCCTGCAGGGCATAGCGACGGGCAATGGCATGCCGAAGTTCTGCATTGCCCGGCGGCAGATTCTCAATGACGCTCATGGCGGTGGCGGTTTTACTCACCTGCGCCAGCGAGCGGTTGAGCTGCTGCAGCGGGAAGAGACGCGGGTCCGGAAAGGCCGAGGCAAAGGGCAGCATCGACGCCTGGCGGCTGGCCTGGAGCACCTCAAAGATATAGGTATTGATATCGACGGCTTCATCGCGAGTGACCTGGGCAGGCGGCGCCGGCTGGCGGAGCTTCACCGGCTGGGGGGCAACATAATAACCCGACTGCGGACGGGCGACGATGCGCCCCTGGCTTTCCAGCAGCTGATAGGCATGGCTGACGGTCATAAAGCTCATGCCGCTGCTGATCACCTGCTCGCGCAGCGACGGCAGCCGATCGCCAGGCAACCAGACGCCAAGGGCGATCTGCTCGGTCAGTTGCTGCGCCAACTGTTGATACTTTTTCATTGCGGCCGTCCCCGTACGATAACGTCCCATTATCATATATCAGTTATAAAAAAATCATAGTTTCCTGTAACTGTTATATCTGCAGCGGCGGCCGCGTCGCCGTGATAGCACGGGATGGGTTTAAAATATCACCACCCAGAATAGCGAGATTAAAACAAACCAGAAGATAATCATTACGCCAAGCGTAATGCACAGACTCTGTAATCCTTTTTCAGACATTGGCATTCCCTTTTATTTATTCCCGAGCTCATACAGTACAAATTAGCCGCGGAGCCGACAATTTATTATTATTTAATTTACGATTAACCGGCTCAGCGTTTTTACTTATTCTCATACTAATGAGTGATAATAAATCAGAGTAAAAATCCGTGGCGGATTTCGTAAGCCAAAATATGAGCTACGGCGGGTGGTAAGGATATATTATGCCGACCAGGTGACTACGCCATACCGGCGGCAGGGCCGCGTAGCCAGCCGTTAGCAATAATATGACAGACAGCGGAATAGCGCCTAATCACCTTCCGCAGGGATTAATCAAGGTTGCGCAAGGATATTTTCTCGCCCTGGCAACAGCTGAAAAATCATAACAGCGGCCAACTGTTATGATAAAAAATGGCGTGACTGCCTCTGCCCCTCAGTCGTCACCCCACCTAAAATTGCGCTGAATCAATTTTGTTGTGGAGTCCTGCATGTTCGGTCTTGATGCATTCCATCTGGCGCGAGTTCAATTCGCTTTTACGGTCTCATTTCATATTATCTTCCCCGCCATTACTATTGGGCTGGCCAGCTATCTGGCGGTGCTCGAAGGCTTATGGCTAAAAACAAAAAATCCCGTCTGGCGCTCGCTGTACCATTTCTGGTCGAAGATTTTCGCCGTCAACTTCGGTATGGGGGTCGTTTCCGGGCTGGTGATGGCCTACCAGTTCGGCACCAACTGGAGCGGTTTCTCACAGTTTGCAGGCAGCATAACCGGCCCTCTGCTGACCTATGAAGTCCTGACGGCATTTTTTCTGGAAGCGGGCTTCCTCGGGGTGATGCTTTTCGGCTGGAACCGCGTGGGGCCGGGGCTGCACTTTTTCGCCACCTGCATGGTGGCGCTGGGTACTATCATCTCCACCTTCTGGATCCTCGCCTCTAACAGCTGGATGCAGACCCCGCAGGGGTTTGAGATCGTTGATGGCCAGGTCGTGCCCGTCGACTGGCTGGCGGTGATCTTTAATCCGTCGTTCCCCTACCGATTATTGCATATGACAGTAGCGGCGTTTCTCAGTAGCGCGCTGTTTGTCGGCGCCTCGGCGGCCTGGCATCTGCTGCGCGGCAATCAGTCGCCGGCGATCCGTAAGATGTTCTCGATGGCGCTATGGATGACGCTGCTGGTCGCCCCCGTCCAGGCGCTGATCGGCGATATGCATGGCCTGAATACCCTGAAGCACCAGCCGGCGAAAATCGCCGCCATTGAGGGGCACTGGGAAAATCCACCGGGTGAGCCAACGCCGTTGCTGCTGTTTGGCTGGCCCGATATGGACCAGGAGCGCACCCGCTACGGGCTTGAGATCCCGGCCCTGGGCAGTCTGATCCTCACCCACAGTCTTGATAAACAGGTGCCGGCGTTGAAAGAGTTCGCTCCTGAGGAGCGCCCGAATTCTACTGTGGTGTTCTGGTCATTTCGCCTGATGGCCGGGCTAGGCATGTTGATGCTGCTGCTGGGCGTGCTGGCCCTGTGGCTGCGTCGCGGCGACCGGCTATACCACTCGCGGCCGTTTCTGCGTTTTGCCCTGTGGATGGGGCCATCCGGCCTGATCGCTATTCTCGCCGGCTGGGTGACCACCGAGGTGGGCCGCCAACCCTGGGTGGTGTATGGCGTTCAGCGCACCGCCGATGCCGTTTCCGCTCATGGCGATCTGCATATGTCGGTCAGTTTATTGACCTTTATCGTAGTGTACAGCGCCGTCTTCGGCGTCGGCTACAGCTATATGCTGCGCCTGATCCGCAAGGGGCCGCAGGAGATGCTCCCGGCGACAACCGGTACGCCAGCCCGCCCGCTGTCCGCCGCCACTGAAGGTTATCTGCAGAAGGAGTCCCGCTAATGGGTATCGAGTTATCGGTGATCTGGTTCGTGATTATCGTCTTTGCCACGCTGATGTACATCGTCATGGATGGCTTTGATCTGGGCATCGGCCTGCTGTTTAGCACGGTGCGGGGCGGCGGGGATCGCGACGTAATGGTCAACAGCGTCGCGCCGGTATGGGATGGCAATGAAACCTGGCTGGTGCTCGGCGGCGCCGGCCTGTTTGGCGCCTTTCCCCTCGCCTACGCGGTGATCATCGACGCCCTGTCGATCCCCCTGACCCTGATGCTGATCGGCCTGATTTTTCGCGGCGTCGCCTTTGAGTTTCGCTTCCAGGCTACGCCGTCGCACCGGCCATTCTGGGATCGCGCCTTTTTTGGCGGCTCCCTGCTGGCAACTTTCAGCCAGGGCGTGGTGGTCGGGTCGGTGATCAACGGTTTCACCGTCAGCGGTCGCGCCTTCAGTGGCGGCATGTTTGACTGGCTGACCCCGTTCAGCCTGTTCTGCGGACTCGGACTGTGCGTGGCCTATGCGCTGCTCGGCGCCACCTGGCTGGTGATGAAAAGTGAAGGCGCGCTGCAGCAGAGAATGCGCAGCGCATCGCGGCAGTTGCTGGGTGCCCTGCTGGCGGTGTTTGCCGTCATCAGCCTGTGGACTCCGCTGGCGCACCCGGCGATTGCTGCCCGCTGGTTCAGCCTGCCGAATCTCTATTTCCTGCTGCCGGTACCGCTGCTGGTGATCCTCGTTAGCGGCTGGCTGTGGCGCACGCTGCATCAGCGCGACCGCCATGTTTCGCCCTTCACGCTGACGCTGGGCCTGGTCTTTCTCGGCTTCAGCGGACTGGGGATCAGCATCTGGCCGCATATTATCCCGCCGGCCATCACGCTGTGGCAGGCTGCCGCTCCCCCGCAAAGCCAGGGCTTTATGCTGGTGGGCGCCCTGCTGATTATTCCGGTCATTCTTGGCTACACCTGCTGGAGCTATTACGTGTTCCGCGGCAAAGTTCAGCCTGGGGAGGGATATCACTGATGCGTACTGCCTGGCCTAAACGTCTGCTGTGGCTGATCGCGCTCTGGGGAGGCAGCGTACTGACGCTGGCCGCCATAAGCCTGCTGTTTCGCCTGCTGATGACCGCCGCAGGGCTAAAAGTCTGAGTGGGATGCAGAGAAGTCCGAAAAGGGACTTCTCCATCTTATCTTCACTTTTGCCTGCTGAAATACGGTGATACATCTGAAGAAAGGATATTGCTATGAAGAAGTTAGCTTTACTCTCCGCCATAATGACGCTGGGAATGTCGTCATGGGCTTTTGCTGCCGACAACCCGCCGCCGCCGGAAAAAGGCGCGCAGCATCAGGGTAAACCGCCGGTGAAAAACGGCCAACACGATGGTAAGCAAGCGCAATACAACAGCAAAAAGCCACAACGAGACGGCAAACAGACGCAGCATGATGGCAAGCAGCCGCAGCACGATGGCAAGCAGCCGCAGCACGATGGCAAACAACCGCAGCACAACGGCAAGCAGCCGCCAAAAGGGAGCGAGCACAGCGGGAAACCGCTGCCGCCGAAAGCGTAACACTCTGGCCTGGCTTCCGCGTCAGGCCTTTTTTCATCCTTCGTCAGCCATCGTTGACAAACTCTTGCCGTTCTTTGAGATGCCCGAAAAAAAGCCTGCATTGCGCCTGACATAGTATGTCCACGCCATTGTTCCGTCGAGAAAAGGTATGTTAAAGAGAAGCATAAGCGCCCTGCTGTTGCTGTGCGCATTATTTTCCGGGCATCTGTTGGCCCATCGTCAGGGACACGAGTACTTTCCGGTGCAAAGTCTCGAACAGCAGCTGCTGCACGAAGCGGATAGCGATGAGCTTCGCAGCCAGCACGAGGAGGCCGCCGCAGACCTGCGCGAACATCACCGCTGGCAGGACGACCGTAAACCGCGGGCATCCTGCCAATAGCATCGACTCGAATCAGGCCCCTTTGCGCTTCGGCAGCGTCTTCATCAGATCGTCCGGGCTGACGGAGGCCACAATGCTGCCCGGGTGCGGCATTTTGAGGATATGGTTTTTGATCTTGCCGACCACGTGCATTTCGCACGGACGGCAGTCAAACTTCAGGGTCAGGACCTCATCGCCATGGATCAGCTGCATCGGCGTGGCTTTCCAGCTCTTGATGGAGCCTTTCGCCTGCTTCGGGCAGAGGTTGAAGGCGAACCGCAAACAATGCTTAGTGATCATCACCGGCACATCGCCCTTCTCTTCGTGCGCTTCATAGGCGGCGTCGATCAGCTGTACGCCATAGCGCTGGTAGAACGCCCGCGCCTTGTGGTTATAGACGTTGGCGAGGAAGGAGAGATGGGTCTCCGGGTAGACCGGCGGCGGTACGGAGACCGGCTTGCGGGTGCCGCGCTGCCAGGCGTTGAGGCGCGCTTCATCCAGCATCTCCGCAGTTTCCCGACGCAGCTGGTTGAGCAGGCTGTTGGGCACAAACAGCGGCGGCAGATTAACCTGCACCTCGCGCGCATAGTAGATGGTTTGCCCCAGTTTTGTGACACCGTCACGCAGGTTGGCCAGCGCTTTCTCCGCCTGGTTAGCTTCGGCGAACTCCCCGTCAAGGGTGTGGGTCACGCTGACGCCATCTTCACAGGTCATGGTGAGAACCAGCTGCTCCTGCCAGCCGCTCAACGTCACATCTACCGCGATGCGGCGTTCGCTGGAGGTCTTTAGCAGCGCCTGTTGCCAGTTATGATCGAGGTTGCGGTTGAGCGGCTGATGGGGGCGCACTTTATGCAGATCCGCTGGCATCTCGTTCGGCCATACCCGATAACGGTTTTCGCCGGTTTTTTCCACGGTATTAGCACGGAAGCCCACCACTTCGCGCTTAATCATCACGTTGAGACCATCGCCGTTGGTTAACGGTTCACTGACTTCAACGTCGAGATGGTCTTTGCCTACCTTCAGAACTTCACCCACCGGCAGGCCGATAAATTTCGGCGAATCAAAGGCGCCGATATCGCCTTTGCGGGCATTAACAAAGTAGTCAGTGCTGCCGCGGTGGAAGGTTTTATCCGTGGACGGGATAAAGAAATGCTCGGTGCGTCCAGCCGAGGCGCGCGCCAGGTCGCCGCGATCTTCGATAATGGCATCCAGCATTTGACGGTAGTGCGCAGTGATGTTTTTCACATAACTCATGTCTTTGTAACGGCCTTCAATTTTGAAGGAGCGTACGCCAGCGTCGATCAGCGCCGCCAGGTTGGCGGTCTGATCGTTATCCTTCATCGACAGGAGATGTTTCTCATAGGCCACCACCCGCCCCTGATCGTCCTTCAGGGTATACGGCAAGCGGCAAGCCTGCGAGCAGTCGCCGCGGTTGGCGCTGCGTCCGGTCTGGGCGTGCGAAATGTAACACTGCCCGGAATAGGCCACGCACAGCGCGCCATGGATAAAGAATTCGATAGTGGCGTCAGTGTGGTCGTAAATGGCTTTGATTTGACTGAGGTTCAGTTCGCGCGCCAGCACGATCTGACTGAAGCCGGCGTCGGAGAGAAACTTCGCTTTTTCCACACTGCGAATATCGCACTGGGTGCTGGCGTGCAGCTCAATCGGCGGCAGATCCAGCTCCATGATCCCCATATCCTGGACGATCAGCGCATCGACGCCTGCGTCGTAGAGATCGGTAATCAGCCGCTGCGCCGGCTCCAGTTCATCGTCATGCAGAATGGTGTTCAGCGTCACAAATACCTTTGCGCCAAAGCGATGAGCGAAAGGCACCAGCCCGGCGATATCGCTCAGACTGTTGCTGGCGTTGTGGCGGGCACCAAAGCCAGGTCCACCGATGTAAACGGCATCGGCGCCGTGAAGAATCGCTTCGCGAGCGATACCGGCGTCGCGGGCAGGACTAAGAAGTTCAAGACGATGATTGTGCAGGCGCATACGCGTGTTGTTATCCAGTATAAGGGGGTCGAAATGGCGGCTATTGTAGTCAGAACCGGGCGCAGACGAAAACCTTTTCCGCCGTCGCGCGACGACGAATTTTCACTTTTCAACAAAGTATTGACGGAAAAGATATTTCCCTCAAATCACGGCGAAGAGTACTGTCATCACGTATTCCGGATTTTCCTCGTCACGTTGTGAGTGGTTATCATCAGTCATCTTGTCTGGCCGCGGGTTCGCTCGCGGTTTTTTCTTTTGGATAATGGATAAGAGAATGGAAATGGGCCGCCTGGGCGCCGCGGTTACGATACGCATGCGTCGCGTCGCCGGCGAAACGCCTACCCTCACCCGCCTGCAGCGAGTGCCACTCCCCTTGTAAGCACAAATCCAGCGTACCACTTATCACTACCACATGCTCAATCACCCCTTTCTCATGCGGCGTTGATTCGCTCAGCGCGCCGGGGGCAAGGGTTATCGAAAAATGGTCAAAGCGCAGCTCGGGATCCCACGGGAATACTGGCGTCACCACCATCGCCTGCTGCTGCGGATCAAACGCGGAGGGCGCGGCGCTGGCGTCCGGGACGATGAACGCCGAAAACGGTACGTTCAGCCCGGTGGCAATCTTCCACAGCGTCGCCACCGTTGGACTTGATTCATTCCGCTCAATCTGCCCGAGCATGGCTTTCGACACCCCGGTCTCTTCCGCCAGTCGCGACAGGCTCCAGCCTCGCTGCTGGCGCAGGGTTTTAAGCGTTGCCGCCAGATGTTGCGCAATATTCATCCTTCCTCCTGTTTTTACTGCGCAAAGTATACCGCCATTTGTCTGATTTTTTCAGGACGTTTAACGGCATCGTACGCCACTGGCGGCGAGTTTTTCTCCCAGGGTAGCTGCGCGAACCACCGCTTGTGCGTTATAACGCACAATGATACAGTGAATGGATGTTATAACGCACATGAGAATCATCGATGCGCTCGTTTAGTCTTCCGCTTCCCACTCTGTTCGCTGGCTTCGTCGCCGTGTTGGTGGGGTACGCCAGCTCCGCCGCCATCATCTGGCAGGCCGCCGCCGCGGCCGGCGCTACCCCCGGGCAGATCGCCGGCTGGATGACGGCTCTTGGCCTCGCCATGGGCATCAGTACTCTCGCGCTGAGCGCCTGGCGGAAAGTTCCTGTGCTCACCGCCTGGTCAACGCCGGGCGCTGCGCTGTTAGTTAGCGGCCTGCAGGGGGTGACCCTCGCCGAGGCCGTGGGGATCTTTATTTTCGCCAACGCGCTGATCGTTATCTGCGGCGCCACCGGCCTGTTTGCCCGGCTGATGAAGATCATTCCCCATTCGCTGGCCGCCGCGATGCTGGCTGGGATCCTGCTACGGTTTGGTTTGCAGGCCTTCGCCGGCTTACAGGATCATCTGCCGCTGTGCGGCGGGATGCTCGCCGCCTGGCTGCTGTGTAAAGCGCTGTGGCCCCGCTTCGCCGTGGTGGCCGCGCTGGTGATTGGAGCGCTGATTGCGGCGGCGTCCGGGGATGTGGCTAGCGCCGCCGTGCCGCTGGCATTTGTGACGCCGGAATGGGTCGTCCCGCAGTTTACTCCGGCGCTTTTGCTCAGCGTCGGTCTGCCGTTCTTCCTCGTCACCATGGCCTCGCAGAACGCTCCAGGGTTCGCCACCCTGCAGGCATCAGGCTATACCGTACCGGTCTCCGCACTGATCGTCGTTTGCGGGGGGTTGGCACTACTGCTGGCGCCGTTTGGGGTTTATTCCATCTGCATCGCGGCGATCACCGCCGCCATATGCCAGAGCCCGGAGGCGCACCCGGATCCGAACCAGCGCTGGCTGGCGGCCATAGCCGCGGGCGGTTTTTATCTGCTGGCCGGTCTGTTCGGCGGGTCAATCACCGCCCTGATGTCGGCCCTGCCGCCGGCGTGGATCCAGATGCTGGCGGGTCTGGCGCTGCTCGGCACCATCGGCGGGAGTCTGTTTCAGGCAGTGCATCAGGCCAGTGAGCGCGATGCGGCAGTGCTAACCTTCCTGGTCACCGCCAGCGGGGTGACGCTGGCGGGAATTGGCTCAGCCTTCTGGGGCGTGGTGCTCGGCGGGGTGAGTTACGGCGTGCTATCCGCGCTGCGCCGCCCGTAGCTGGGAGGGCGTCAGGCCGGTGGCGGCTTTGACCCGATGGCTGAAATGGCTGGGGGAGCTAAAACCACAGGCCAGCGCTATCTCGGTTAACGGCAGCGCGCTATGGCAGATCAGGTTTTGCGCCTTCGCCATTCGCTGCTGCATGACGTACTGATGCGGAGCCATATTTAGCGACTGACGAAACATACGAGCAAAATGAAACTCACTCAGACCCGCCTGCTGCGCCAGGTCGGCCAGGGTCAAGGGCTGATCGAGATGAGCATCGATCCAGGCCAGTACGTGACGCTTTACGCCTGGCGCCAGCCCGCCGGTGACCGTCGGCAAACGCCACTGCACGGTGGAATAGTGCTGGATCAGATGGGTAAGCAGTAAGCTGCTGGCGGCGCTGAGGGTCAGCTGGTTCGCCGGCTGCCGCCAGTCGTTAGCCAGCAAAAACTGACGATACACTGCGGTGATTTATCATCGCTGGCGAAGGTCTTTTCCTGCAGGGTGAAGTTCGCCGGGCTGCGGTCCCACACCTCCTCGCCGACGCGACGCAGGTGCGCATCGGTACAGTAAAGATGCACAAACGACAGATCGCCGCGGATATCCCATACGCTTTCATCGCCTTTCGGCATCAGACAAAAACGATCCGGGCCGCCGCCATTTTTCCAGCCGTGCGGCGTCTTTTGATAGCTTTCGTAGCCATCAGCGACGTACAGACTTAAAGTATGATGGTCGCTGCGCACCGTCACGGTATCGCAATTGTTATACCAGGCGGCCAGTTGAATACCGGAATTCAGCTCCACGGTTCCCTTCAGCACCGCGTTCTGTCGCCGTAATGTTTCAAATGTCCCGTAACCCATCGTCTTCACACATTGTCTGTAAAAGCCCTAGTCTAGGGAGACTACGGCGCGGTTTCCAGTCCTCACCGCCAGCGGAGGGCAAATAAGCGCAAGAATTTGCAAGCCGACAACAAACCGGTGAAAGCCGCAGCAGGCGGCAGCCGGCATACTCCTCCCATCAACAGGTAGAGGAGAACCAGGGTGAACGCATTACTCTATGCACTCGTTGTCGTGATCTGGGGTACAACGTGGATTGCGATTTTTTTACAACAGGGACCGGTGGCCGCGCCGGTATCGATTTTCTGGCGTTTCGCCGTAGCCAGCGTCACGATGCTGGCGATTCTGCTCGTCACACGACGCCTGCGGCCGCTGGGCGCGAAAGATCATCTCTGCTGCCTGCTGCAGGGCTGCTGCGTCTTCTGCTTTAATTTCTGGTGTTTTTATACCGCCGCCGCCTGGATCAATACCGGTCTGGAATCGGTGATCTTTTCGATGGCGGTACTGTTTAACGCCATCAACAGCTTTCTCTTTTTCCGCCAGCAGCCGCCGGGCCGCTTCTGGGCCGCCGCCGCGCTGGGTCTCGCCGGTATCGTCATCCTGTTCTGGGACGACCTGCTGGCCAACGGACTGAACGCCTCGCTGCTGTGGGGGATCGGGCTGAGCGCCCTGGGTACCTACGGTTTTTCGCTCGGCAATATGTTCAGTATTCGCCACCAGCGCCGCGGGCTGGAAACGCTGACCACCAACAGCTGGGCGATGCTCTACGGCACGCTGGTGATGGGGGCGATCGCTCTGCTGCGCGGCGATAATTTTATGCCAGAATGGACCGTCAGCTATCTGGGCGCCCTGCTTTACCTGGCGCTGTTCGGCTCGGTCATCGCCTTTGGCGCCTATTTCACTCTCGTGGGGCGCATCGGCGCCAGCAAAGCCGCCTACAGTACGCTGCTGTTTCCGCTGGTCGCCTTATCCATTTCCACCGTCTATGAAGGGTATGTCTGGCACAGCAACGCCGTGATCGGGCTGGCGCTGATCCTGCTGGGTAACATGGTGATGTTTGCCAAACCGGAACAGCTATTGCTGCGCCGAAGGCTGGCCTGAGGAGGCTGAAGAAAAACAGCGCCGTCGTCAGACGGCGCTGGCACGATTAACGCTGAGAGGGATCGAATTTAACGGCGTCGACCGCCATATCATCGATAACCTGCTTCAGGGTATCGACGGTCAGCGGTGTATTCTCATTCGCCAGGGTTTTGCCTTCCCCTTTACGTACGACCTTGATGACCGGCTTATTGGTGCTGGCGTCAATGACCTCCGCCTCAAAGTACAGATCGGTGTCCATGGTACGATGGCCGGTGGCGGCCTGGGTGCCGGCGACAATCATAGCGACCGGGATCACTTCATAGAACTGCAGCCCCTCTTTGCTGGAGTCCACCCCGGTGATCGCCCCGCGGAAGATGAGGCTGCGCTTGCCGGCGGTAGTGGCCAGCGGTTTACGCTCGGAAATAGCCTGTTTCAGCTCTTTGTTGGTGTAGTTAAGAATATCCTGCAGCGCCTTCTCCCCTACCTGGGTGGTCGGCTTCGGTACCGGATAGTAGGTCACCGGGTGATAAACGATATTGTCATAGTTGGCCGGATTGAAGTTCGGATCGATCCAGCGCAGCTCCGGCTTGCCGGAGGCAGAGGTCGTTTCTTTCAAACTGGAATAATCTTTTAAGAAGCCCGAATACTGATCCGGTTGCGCCACTTTCGCCGCGCAGCCGGTCAACGCCAATATTCCCGCCAGAGCGGCGACTTTCAGTAAAACGCGAGTACGCATAGAGAGATCCCTGTAAATGCAGTTTTTTTTTCGGCAGACGTTATAGCAAATAGGACCCACTAGTTTTGTGACAAAAAAAGGGCTTCGTCAAGGAAGATTTATAAATATTGATGGCCTGAACATTACGTTAATAAATAATCACTTAAAAGGGGTATCGCGCGGTTTTCCAGGCTCATTTTCGCCGCAACGGGTCTCTGTCTTGCCCAGGCTCTGGCGGGGAATGCGGCGCGAGCCATGCTCAGCTTCCCACGCCGCGGCGAATCAGGCAGGCTTGCGCGCCAACAGGGTGGCGAAGCGCAATTTGATGCGATTGCCGTTGGCGTCGGTGCGATGCAGCTCGCCGACGTCCTCATTGTATTTCAGCAGCTCCCAGCCCTGGTAATAATCACGAAGCTCATCAGGTTTAAAGGCAAACGGGAAGCCGACGGTGCAGGGATAGTCTTCGGTATCCATCGCCGCCACAATCAGGTTATAGCCGCCGGCGGCGGTGCAGCGCTGCATATTGGCGATCAGGCCCGGGATGGTGTCAGGCTCGAGGAACATCATCACTACGGTGGAGAGGATCAGGTCATACTCGCCATCAAAGCTCAGGCTGTTGAGGTCTTTCACCGCCGTTTGCAGATTATCCAGTCGCTCGGCGGCGCGAATACTTTCCAGATTGTTGACGCTCATCGGATTTTTATCCCACGCCGTCACCGCGAAGCCGTTCGCCGCCAGATAAAGGCTGTTACGCCCGTTGCCGCAGCCCAGATCCAGCGCCCGCCCCGGCGGCACAATCGTCGCGGCATGCAGCACCTCGGAATGGGTGCGGGTCAGGCTGTATTTTTGACTAAAATAATCCGCGTCACGCTTTGTCATGATCCTTCCTTCTTATTCAGGAGTGTTTCCCGGTCGACCTGGAGCAACAGTTTCCCGCTGACCAACAGCAACGCTGTACGCAGCAGCAGCAGGCCGACAACCAGATTGCTAAAAATAAATAGCGGCATCGCCAGATGATGAAAAAAGCCGTCTCCCCTGGCCTGGCCGAGATGCAGACCGGTGGTGGCCAGCGCGGAAATGCCGAACGAAAAGCTCCAGAAAGAAGCATTGAACGGCTGACGAAGATACCAGGGCATCAGACGGAGCATAAACAGCAGCTGCAGCAGGCCGTAACCAAACAGCAGCTTAGCGAAGGTATCGGCCTCCCCGCCGTTGACGCTGAGCCAGGCGCTGCAGGCCACCAGCGCAGGCGCCAGCTGGATCCCCAGCGAGGTGCGCAGCGGCGTCGGCAGCTCGCCTGCGCTGCGCAGACGCTGGAGGATCGCCGGCTCGAGGCTCAGCCAGGAGAAGACCCCGGCGCCGAGGAACACCAGTCCGGCATCGGAAAATCCCAGCGCGCCGCAGGCCATCGCGCTGATAAAATTATTGGCTACTGTCGGCAGATACAACCCCGGCGTGGTGGCCTCGCGAGGATGGTTCCCCCGCCATAGCCCACCGCTTTGCCAGGCGGCATAGGCGAGCTGCAGCGCCACGCCCGGCACAAACAGCCCGATCGCCAGCGGCCGGCACCAGGGAGCCAAACCAATCGCCACCAACAGCGTGGTGGCCGGAAACAGGCTGACGAAGCTGCTGCTCACCGGATGACGCATCTCCCGCAGCACGCTCGCCGGAAAGCGGATCGCCCGGCTGATAAACGCCATGCTGAGCAGGACCCACATCGCCATCGCCAGCGTCACCAGCCCATCACCAATGCTGCGGCTGACCGGCCAAAGGGTGCTGGCGTAACGCCAGGCGAAGCCCATTCCGATGGTGCCGAGCACCATGCCAAAATAACCCGCCGGCAGGTTTAGCACCTGCCGCGGCGTTTGCGTTTTATTCATTTTATTGATGATATCAATTTAATTTGAAGTTGCATTCTAAAGGAACCTTATCCCGCGCGCTATGGCGATCTTTGCTATGTTTATGTTAACCATAAGTAATAAGGATCGGCCATGCGTAAATACCGTCTCAGCGAACAGACCCGGCAGTATTGTTATGAGGAAGAGCATGGCAAACAAAGCGTCACCCTGCGCCAGATCGTGGCGCTTATTGATTTCGCTGACGTTAAAGCGGGCAGCGAAGGCGGCTGGGTGGATGAGGAATGCGCTCTCAGCCAGCAGGGGGAGTGCTGGATCTACGATGTCAACAGCGTGGTCTTCGCCGGGGCGCGCATCCGCGACGACGCCCGCTTAACCGGGTTCTGCGTGGTCAGCCATGAGGCCACCATCGGCGGACAGGCCTGCATTCACGCCGCGCAGATCAGCCATCACGCGCAGATCAGTGACAACGTCACGGTTACGCAGAGCCAGGTGCGCGGTTATTGTCGCCTTGCCGACGAGGCGCGTCTTCTCCCCCACTGCCAGGTGATTGCCGCGCGCGGGTTAACCGCCGATCGCGACAAAGTCCTGCAGATCTATCAGCGAGCCATCGTCAGCGCCTCGCGCATTCTCCACCAGGCGCAAATCTACGGCGATGCCTTCGTTGAGCATGCGTTTGTCGAACATCGGGCGGAAGTGTTTGACCAGGCAAGACTTGAAGGGAACGAAGAAAACGACGTCTGGGTATGCGATAACGCCCGGGTATACGGGCACGCGCGTCTGATCGCCGGTCGCGGAGAGGATGCCATTCCCACCGTGCGCTACAGTTCGCAGGTGGCAGAGAATGCGGTGATTGAAGGCAACTGCCTGCTGAAGCATCGGGCGATGGTCGGCGGCGAGGCGCAGCTGCGAGGTGGTCCGATTCTGCTCGACGACGATGTGCTGATCCAGGGGCGGACAGTCATCACCGGCGATGTGATCGTTGAGCACCAGGTCTCCATCAATGACGAGGTGCAGATTGCCGCACAGGAGGGAGAGGCCATTCATCTGCGCGGCCCGAAAACGCTTGACGGCCAGCAGCACATCACCCGCACGCCGCTGTTAGGCGCGCTTTAATGCCTCATCGCGGTCAATAATGCGGGCGTAGATATTCTGATCGTCATAGCTACCGTTCAGATACTCGGCTTGTCGGAGACAGCCTTCCAGAACAAACCCGTTGCGCAACGCTACCTGGTTGCTGCGGGTGTTCGCCACCCGGCATTTGATCACAAACCGGCGCACCAGCCCGCTGGCGGCATAATGGCGGATAAAGGCCTGTAATGAACGGGAAAGCAGCCCTTGCCCCTGGTGCTCTTCATCGATCCAGTAGCCAATATAGGCCGTTTTATTCTGCGGCTCGATCTGATTGAACGACAGGACCCCGACTAGCTGCTTATCGAGAAACAGCAAAAACATTTTGGCGTAATCCCGCTGATGCAGCATCACGTTGCCCTGCACATGGCGGCGGGTCTCGTCTTCGCTGCGCACCTCGGCGGGCCAACTGAGCGACTGCTGTAGCCAGCGCTGGTTTTTGACCACCAGCTGGTGCAGGTCGCTAACGTAGCGCTCATCAATGGCGATTAGCGTCAGCGCGTCGGTTACCGGGATCGACTCAGGTACTGCTAGGATATCTGCGGTCATAGCGCTCTCTTCTGGCCCGCAGGGACTGCCTGCGGGCGTCGGGTGACTCAGGGTTATTTCATGATCCGATCGTCAACGTAGTTTCGTTTATCTGCTGCCGGCGGGAAATACTGATAGAGCCAGGTTTCGCTGATGGCTTCTCCCTGACAGCGCAGGAACAGACGCATCTCCACCGGGTCGGTTGAGTCGGTGGTCGGATACCAGTCGAAAAGGATCCGGTAGCCATCGAACGGCTCGACGTAGAGGATCTCAATCTGCTTCGCTTCCCCGCTGGAGAGGGTGATCACCGGTTCAATACCGCGCGGCGCGGCCGCCTTCAAATCGCCGCCGACAAAGTCGATGGCAAAACGACGCGCCCACTTATCCGGGTAGTGTTCACCCGGCGCCCATCCTTCGGGGAAGCCCCCCATCCCGGTGCGGGTGGCCAGAACGCGCGCCAGCGGAGTGCTCACCGGCGGCTGCGCGCTCCAGTAAAGACGGTAGCGGAAGTCCAGTTCGTCGCCCGCCTTCACCGCCTTTTCCGGCTGCCAGAAGCAGACGATATTATCCAGCGTTTCGCCGGTAGTTGGGATCTCCATCAGGCTGACCGCCCCTTTGCCCCACTGGTTACGCGGCTCAACCCACAGGCTGGGACGCTTGTTATACCAGCCCATCACATCCTGGTAGTGGGAGAAATCACGGTCCAGCTGCAACAGACCAAAGCCGCGCGGGTTCTTGTCCTGGAAGGCATTGAACTGCAGCTTCTGCGGGTTATTCAGCGGCCGGCAGACCCATTCCCCGTTGCCCAACCACATTGACAGCCGATCGGAGTCGTGGATTTGCGGATGGATGGTGTCGCACATCCGCCGCTCATTATTGCCGCAGCTGAACATACTGGTCATCGGCGCGATACCCAGCTGTTTGATATCCTTGCGGGCGTACAGGTGGTTTTCCACGTCCATGATAACCTGGGTATCCTGGCAGTGGATGGTGAACTTGTAGGCGCCAGTGATGCTCGGGCTGTCCAGCAGCGCGTAAACGGTAAACACCGTGGCGTCCCCTTTGACCGTTTCGAACCAGAACGACGTAAAGTCGGGAAACTCTTCCGGGGTATCGGTAAAGGTATCCACCGCCAGACCGCGGGCCGACAGGCCATACTGATAGGTGCTGTCTACCGCGCGGAAGTAGCTGGCGCCGAGGAACGCCACGATATCGCGGCGCGCCAGCTCCGGCGCTTTAAACACCCGGAACCCGGCGAAGCCGAGGTCAGACTGTCCTTCCAGCTGACGGGTATCCACACCGGCGTCATTGTACTTAAACAGCTCCGGACGGAAGTGGATCTCGCGCGCCTGCTGGGTGCTGGCGTCTAAAGAGAACATCCGCACGCGGCGACGGAACCCCATCCCGACGTGGAAAAACTGGATGTCCAGCTTACGCTCTTCAATATTGTTCCACAGCGAGTGGTTGGCATCGTACTGGATGCTGTTATAGGCCTGCGGGGTGAGATTGGCGAGCGTCGGCGGCAGATCGCGCGGGGCGCCGCCCCACGGCTGGCGCGCCAGATCGTGAGCCATCGCCTGCAGAACAGCATAATCAAAACGACGCGTTTGCCCGTCGGCAATGCCCGCGTCTTCGGCAAAAGCGGCCTGACTGAATAAGGAAGCGACTCCTGACGTTCCGCATACGGCGGCAACAGCCATGGAAGATTTAAGAAAACGTCTGCGGTTCATGCCTGAGAAAGCGTCCTTCTGCACGGGTGAATTGATTCGCAACGCGTCATCACGCTGCGTGATAATTTCCGCCCACTCTAGACAAAAACGATTAATAATCCAATTGTTGCCAGCAGAAAAAAGGTAAAAAAGCCCTGTCCAGAGGAACAGCCTGTTTTTTTCATTTCCTCTGACGTGTAGCCAGGGCATACACGCTGCCTGCCGCTTTTTACCCCTGACTATTCAAGGGAAATCTATTCTCCAGTGCTGAATATTCACCCCATGTATCGCTCCTCGCCGCGCGCGTTTTTTAGGCACGATTCGCGCAAATTTCCATCGCGCCTGGTGCTAACTTTTCCCCGATAACCGCTATCTTTCTTCACGTTAGCGGCCAACAGGGGAGAGCCGTTCGGGCTGTCCCGCCACGCTCTCCAGGGAATTCATTCAGGAGTCATGCCATGCAAGTGAAAGCAGCCGTCACGCTGGGCTACCAGCAGCCTTTTGTCATCAAAGACGTCGAGGTCGCCCCGCCGGGGAAGGACGAGATATTAGTGAAAATTGTCGCCACCGGCGTCTGCCATACCGACGCCGTGATGCGCGACAACCCCGGGGTTGTGCCTATGCCGGCGATCCTCGGCCATGAAGGCGCCGGGATCGTTGCCAGCGTCGGCGAGGCGGTTAGCGGCATCAGGGTAGGAGACCACGTGGTGCTCAGCTACGCCGCCTGCCACGACTGCGAAAATTGTTTAAGCAACCACCCTTCGGCTTGCGAAGATTTTAATACGCTTAATTTTGGCGGCCGACGCGGGGATGGCACCACCCCCTACCGGCTGGGAGACCAGGATCTGTCCCTGTTCTTTGGCCAGTCGTCTTTCAGCCAGTATGTGGTCACCCGCGCCAGCAACGCGGTCGTGGTCGACCCGGAGGTTGATCTCACCCTGCTCGGCCCGCTGGGCTGCGGTATCCAGACCGGTAGCGGGACGGTGCTCAACCGCCTGAAACCGGTGGTCGGCGAATCGCTGGTGGTGTTTGGCTGCGGCGCGGTGGGGCTCAGCGCCATCATGGCAGCGAAATTAACCGGCTGTTCACAGATTATCGCGGTGGATATCCATGCCAGCCGCCTCGCCCTGGCGGGCGAACTGGGCGCCACCCATCAGATCAACGGCAAGGAACAGGATGCCGTCGCCGTGATTAAACAAATCACCGGTAAAGGCGCCCACTACGCGGTGGAAACGACCGGCGTCTCCGCTATCGTTCTGCAGGCCGTACACGCGGTGAAACCGCTGGGAACGGTGGCGATTGTGGGCTTTACCGGAGATATCACCCTTAACGTGCAGAACGACCTGATGGCGGAGGGAAAATCGCTGGTCGGGGTGATTGAAGGCGACGCCGTGCCGGCGCTGTTTATTCCGCGGTTGGTGCAACTCTATAAACAGGGAAAATTCCCTATCGATAAGCTTATCGCCCGCTATCCGTTGGCCGATATCAACCAGGCCTTCGCCGATTCGGCGTCCGGCAAGGTGATCAAGCCGGTGGTGGTCATGTGAGATAACGTCGCCACCGGTCGGTGGCGACAGTTGCGCATTATGGGATTTATTCCAGCGTCACGTGATGCTTCATCACCCGGCGAAACAGCGCCAGTCTGGCGCGCATAAAGCGGTTCTCCACTTTAAACCCGGCGCGCTTATGCAAGCCAATGCGCAACAGGCGATCCCGCCCGCGCAGGCACGCCGGCCAGCGCACTGCGCCGGAAAGCGTCTGCTCGCCGCTGGCGAGGCGGGCAAACTGCGCCCAGTAGTCAGCGACCTGAGCGGCGAAGGCCAGATCCGCTTCGCTGGCGTACTGCCGCACCGGGTCGGTCAACCGCAGGTTATCAAACACGTAGGGCACCTCGTTGCCATGCCAGGCCCCATGCGGGTAGGCGTCATGCTCCGCTTCCGCGACATAATCAAACCAGTAGCGCCAGCACGGCTGACCCACGCGCTGTTGCGCCTGCATCACTACATAACCAAGGGTGGTGAAGGCCATGTCGCGGCATACTTCCCGCCCCAGCGCTTCATCGCCCTTCACGCCGGGATAGAGGAGTTTGATCAGCCCCAGCCCCAGACGGCGCTCTCGGCGCAGCTTCTGGATCTGCCCGGCAATATCGACGCCGAACACGGCCATCACGCTGGCTTCATCGCTATTGGAGCCGATCATCACCGGTATCGGATGCTGGCGGCCGGCAAAGAAGGTCTCCAGCATCGGCTGCGGCAGCACCGCGTCTCCGGCAATAGGCGCTGGCCCGGTATTCAGCGGCGCGGTGAGCGACCAGAAGGCCTCCGCGGGGATCGCCCGCAATTCCTCAGCGCTGGCTTGCGGTAAGGCGAAGTGTTCCGCCAGCAGGCGCCCTTTTTCCAGCGCTTTTTCCCGCGGCAGATCGGGTAGCGTATACCCGCTCTGAATAATCGCTTTATGAAACAGCCCTTTCGCTTTCGGGGAGGCCATTAGCGACAGCACGCTGCGCGCCCCGGCGGATTCGCCAAACAGCGTGACGTTGGCGGCATCCCCGCCGAAGGCGTGGATATTCTCCTGAACCCACTGCAGAGCGGCAATCTGATCGAGCAACGCGAAATTATAGAGACGTTCGCCCGCCTCTTCTTCCAGCGCCGGATGGGAGAAAAAGCCGAGATGGCCCAGCCGGTAGTTAACTGTCACCACCACCACGTCGCGGCTGGCAAGCGCTTTGCCATCGTAAGGCGGCAGGCTGCCGGCGCCGATGGTAAACCCGCCGCCGTGCAGCCAGACCATCACCGGCAGCGGCTGCGCTGCGCTGGCCGGGGCCCAGACGTTGAGATATAAGCAGTCTTCGCTGAAGGCGCCAGGATCGCCGCCGCCGAGCTCGCGGCAGTAGTCAATGTCCTGCCAGCTGGCGGCGGAAAAGGTCTCGGCTGGACGTACCCCCTGCCAGCGGGCGGCTGGCTGCGGCGCGCGCCAGCGCAGCGGGCCCACGGGCGGCGCGGCGTACGGAATGCCGCGCCAGATATGAATCCCCTGTTCTGCGCTCCCGGCCAGCGTTCCCTGACGGGTTTTCGCCAACGGTTTCGACGGATGTTGCATAACCTGCTCCCTGTAAGGCTGATGCCAGCAGGGTACTGATTTTACAGCAGACCGCAACGTCGTTTGCTGCGCTCCTCCGCCTGTCGGTATAGTTCAAACTCATCCTGCACCGGGCAGCCCAGAGCTGCCTCAAACGCCTCGCGACTGGCGTTCCCGTGGCTGCGCGCCTGGGTTTCGTTGCCCAGATTGGACTGAAAAATGCCCGCCGCGCTGACCGGTAAAAAATCTTCATAAATAATCGGCTGGGCGACCACCCACCCGCGCTCAATCAGCGGCTGCGGATCGTCGCCCGGGCGAAACGCCTGGCGATGTGCCTCACCCGTGGGCGTCAGGCGGTAGCGAAACCAGGCCAGCCCCTGCTGACGGAGCAGAAATTCGCTGTCGGGAAATTCGCTAAACACCTCCTGTAGATGCTGCTGGTGGCTGAGATTGTCTTTCCCGGTTCCTGCCGCCTGCAGCAGCCGATCGTACAGCGCGCGCCCTTTCGGCGTCAGCGCCACGCCCCGCTGCTCAATTTCGCCAAAGCGGGCGCTATGGGTGCCTCGGTGTTCTCCGGCGAACATCACCGGCTCCTCAAGCGCCTTAAAGCTGGTCTGCCGCAGGAGGATCGGGACCTCCCGGCGCGGTGGCCCTTCAATCAACGCTTTGGGTTCAATACCGCACTCCGGCATCAGGGACTGGACGCGGTCAATATCCAGCGTCCGCGGCGTGAGATGGTTGATATGACACCCCGGGAAACAGACCACATCGGCAATCAGGCGGTGCTCGCGATGCAGAGCATGGTAAGTCTCCTCATCGACGGTGGCTTGCCGGTGCCAGCGGAACGTCTCCAGCGCCTCCTGGACAAACTCGCGCGCGTCGGCAGAGGTGAATTCGCCCTCTGCTTCATACTGCGCAATCAGCGCCAGGCAGCGGGGGGTGAAGATTTTGCGCCGCGCGAGGATCGCCTCGGCCCGCTCGCGCAGGGCGCGATTTTCAATCAGCTCCAGGCGCAGCAGCGAGGTGAAAATCCGAAATGGATTGCGCGCCAGCGCGGCATCGTCGATGGGACGAAACGCCGTGGAGTGGACCGGCACGCCGGCCTGCGAGAGATCGTAATAGCTAACGGGATACATCCCCATGATGGCAAACATGCGACGGAGCGTCGCCAGTTCTTCCGCTGTGCCCACGCGAATCGCGCCGTGGCGCTCCACGTTTAAGCGCGCCAGCTCGTCAGCGTTAGCGAGCTGTTCATGCAGCTGCGGATAATTTTCCAGTACCGCCAGGTTGACGTCAGCCACCAGCTCCAGCAGCGTTCCGTACTGCGGAACTTCCTGCTGGTACATGGCCGACATGGCCTGCGAAAAGTGCTCCCGAATCTCATCAGCCGTGATGGTGTTCGCCATGATGTGTTACCTCCAGTGAATACTTCCTGGAGTGTAGGAAAGCTGCCTCGCCGCGGGGGAAGAATTTACAAACTGTGATGGCGATAACCTGCCGCCGGTCCAGGTCATTGCGCAAAACATAACCCATAGTTATGAAAAACACCCTGTAATTTCACTTTAAATTAACAATACATTTACACACACTGCTTCTGGCGACATTACAACAATATGCCCCTCTACCGTCTACACGGAGTACCCTATGAACGACAAATGGTCCCCACGTGAGGTTGTCCATCGCGATTACAGTAGCCACCCGCCCGCTTACGCGCCGGGCTATAAAACCAGCGTCCTGCGCTCGCCAAAAAACGCCCTCATCTCTCTGCAGAACTCGCTGTCAGAGATCACCGGCCCGGTATTTAGCCGCGACGACCTCGGCCCTCTGGATAATGACCTAATCCTGAACTATGCCAAAGAAGGCCTGCCGATCGGCGAGCGGATCATCGTCCACGGTTACGTGCGCGATGGATTCGGCCGACCGATGAAAAATACGCTGGTGGAAGTCTGGCAAGCCAATGCTGGCGGTCGCTACCGGCATAAAAAAGATCAGTATCTGGCGCCGATTGACCCGAACTTTGGCGGCTGCGGCCGGGTGCTTACCGATGAAAACGGCTATTACTGTTTTCGCACCATCAAACCTGGCCCCTACCCCTGGCGCAACCAGGCCAGCGACTGGCGTCCGGCGCATATCCATTTTTCTCTCTCAGGCGACGCCTGGGCCCAGCGCCTGATCACCCAGATGTATTTTGAAGGCGACCCGCTGATTAAGCAGTGCCCGATCGTCAGGACTATTAATAATGACGACGCCGTGCGCACGCTGATCGCCGAGCTGGACATGCACGCCGCCGTACCGCTGGATTGTCTGGCCTACCGCTTCGACCTTGTTCTGCGCGGCCACCGCGCCACGCTGTTTGAAAATCGCACTCAGGGGGCCGCCCGATGAAAGAGTATCTGCCTGAAACCGCCTCGCAGACGGCGGGACCCTATGTTCATATCGGCCTGGCGCCGGACGCCGCAGGCTTTCATATTTTTGAGAAAAATTTTGGCCCGGTCCTCACTACCGCCGATACCGCCGGGGAGCGCATCACCATTGAAGGCCGGGTCATCGACGGCTCCGGGACGCCGGTCCGCGATGTGCTGCTGGAGATCTGGCAGGCCAACGCCGCGGGTCGCTATAACCATCCTGACGATCGTCAACAGCATAAAGCCGTCGACCCGGCCTTCCGCGGCTGGGGGCGTACCTGCTCTGATTTCACCTCCGGCATTTGGCGCTTTGAAACCATCAAGCCGGGCCCGGTGGTCGGTCGCGATGGCCGGCTGATGGCGCCGCACGTCAACCTGTGGGTGGTGGCGCGGGGGATCAATATTGGCCTGAATACGCGGATGTACTTTGCCGATGAACACGAGGCCAACGCCAGCGACCCGGTGCTGAATCTCATCGAGTGGGAGGTGAGACGCAAAACCTTAATCGCCGAGCGCGAGGTTCGCGGTACGGAAGTGGTCTATCGTTTTGACATTCATCTGCAGGGCGAGAACGAAACCGTCTTTTTCGATATTTAGCCGTCGCGGTGACCACCACCTTCGCCCCGTTTCTGCGGGGCGAAGGCGTTTTCAACCACAGGGAAAGATCTTGTCATGTAACCAACTCAAATGTTAATAATATTTTGCTATCTGGTTATCAAATTTAAACAAGTCCGCTTGTCTCTTTCACCGCTGTGTTTTTAACATCATCTTACTATGGAAAAAAATGGTCTCTTCAGTCAGCGCATTCGCTTGCGCCATCTACACACCTTCGTGGCCGTCGCTCAACAGGGAACGCTGGGGCGCGCGGCTGAAACATTAAATCTGAGCCAGCCAGCACTCTCGAAAACGCTTAACGAGCTAGAACAGCTGACCGGTACCCGGCTGTTCGAGCGGGGTCGTCTTGGGGCGCAGCTAACCCTGGTCGGCGAACAGTTTCTGACGCATGCCGTTAAGGTGCTTGACGCCCTTAATTCGGCCGGCCAGGCGCTGAACCGCAAAGAGGGCCTGAATAACGACATCGTGCGCATCGGCGCGCTGCCCACCGCCGCGCTGGGGATCCTGCCGACGGTGATCGGCCAGTTTCACAAGCAGCAAAAAGATATCACGCTGCAGGTCGCCACTATGAACAACACCATGCTGCTCGCCGGCTTAAAATCCGGGGAGATCGACATCGGCATTGGACGTATGTCCGACCCGGAGCTGATGAGCGGGCTGCATTACGAACTGTTGTTCCTTGAATCCCTGAAGCTGGTGGTTCGCCCGGGACATCCCCTGCTTCAGGAGACGGTGACCCTTAGTCGGGTGATGGAGTGGCCGGTGGTGGTCTCACCTAAAGGCACCGTGCCGCGGCAAAACGCCGAAGCGCTGCTCCAGAGCCAGGGCTGTAAGATGCCCGCCGGCTGCATCGAGACCCTCTCCGCCTCCCTGTCGCGCCAGCTGACGGTGGATTTTGACTATGTCTGGTTTGTCCCTTCCGGGGCGGTAAAAGACGATCTTCGCCGTGGCGTGCTAACCGCCCTGCCGATCGCCACCCAGGGCGCCGGAGAGCCCATCGGCATTTTAACCCGCGTCGATGCGACACTGACCCCGGGTACGCAGACGCTGCTCAGCGCTATCCGTAAGTCCATGCCTGCCTGACCCCCCTTTCTCCCCGGCCCGCAGCGGCCGGGGAACCTGCAAACGCGCCGACGCCGCTCCCCATGACGTTAGACATATTCGGCAAAATAATCATTTAGTGCGAAATTATTTATTAACATTTGCGCAAACTTCTTTAACAGATCTATCATGTCTCGATTTCACCAAATGGTTCACTCGAAATCTAATCAAGCAACAAATACAGTTTTATGAAGGTTAAAACCACTTCATTCAAAAATGATTCAAAAGCAACATGTTTCATTTGGTTCACAGTGAGGTGGCTGGTGTGGTTAAGGAGATTACATGGCAACTGGCAACGCGCCGCGCGGATTCCCCCGGATCCTGCAGTGGCTTCTCGCCGGACTGATGCTCATCATCGGTCTGGCTGTGGGTATTCTTGGGGCAAAACTGGCCCTCGTCGGCGGTACACTGTACTTCGCGCTGATGGGCGTGGTCATGGTCATCGCGGCGGTGTTGATTTTCCGCAACCGCCGCGGCGGTATTCTGTTATACGCCGTGGCGTTTATCGCCTCGGTGATCTGGGCGATTAGTGACGCTGGCTGGAACTACTGGCCGCTCTTCTCGCGCCTGTTTGCGCTCGGCGTACTGGCCTTCCTGGCCGCCCTGGTCTGGCCTTTCCTCGCCAGCCCACCGGCGAAAAAAGGCCCGGCCTATGGCGTCGCCGCCGTTCTCGCCGTGGCGCTGGCGGTGAGCTTTGGCTGGATGTTCAAATCCGCACCGCTGGTCAGCGCGACTGAAGCGGTACCAGTCAAGCCCGTCGCGCCAGGCGAACAGCAGAAAAACTGGGCGCACTGGGGTAACACCACCCACGGCGACCGTTTCGCCGCCCTCGACCAAATCAACAAACAAAACGTCAACCAGCTGCAGGTTGCCTGGGTAGCGCATACTGGCGATATCCCACAGAGCAACGGCTCGGGCGCAGAAGATCAGAACACCCCGCTGCAGATTGGCGATACTCTCTATGTCTGTACCCCTTACAGTAAAGTGCTGGCGCTGGATGTGGACAGCGGAAAAGAGAAATGGCGCTATGACTCCAAATCCTCTTCACCCAACTGGCAGCGCTGCCGGGGCTTAGGCTATTATGAAGATAGCCAGGCGCAAACCGCGCCAGCGGCAGGCACGCAGCCGGCCGCCTGTTCCCGTCGTCTGTTCCTGCCGACCATCGACGCCCGCCTGATCGCCATTGATGCCGATACCGGCAAACTGTGCGAAAGCTTCGGCGATCGCGGTATTGTCGACCTCAGCGTCGGCATGGGTGAAGTGAAAGCGGGTTACTATCAGCAGACCTCCACCCCGCTGGTGGCGGGCAATGTGGTGGTGGTGGGCGGCCGCGTCGCGGATAACTACTCCACTGGCGAACCACCGGGCGTGGTCCGCGCGTTTGATGTCCACACCGGCAAACTGGCATGGGCGTGGGATCCGGGCAATCCAGCGCTGACCGGTGTTCCGCCGGAAGGCCAGACCTACACGCGCGGTACGCCAAACGTCTGGTCGGCGATGTCCTACGACGCGAAGCTGAATCTGATCTATCTGCCCACCGGCAACGCCACGCCAGATTTCTTTGGCGGCGAACGTACCGCGCTGGACGATAAATACAGCTCCTCTATCGTGGCCGTGGATGCCACCACCGGCCAGGTGCGCTGGCACTTCCAGACCACACACCACGATCTGTGGGACTTTGACCTGCCGTCTCAGCCGCTGCTGTACGATCTGCCTGACGGCAAGGGCGGCACCACCCCGGTGCTGGTGCAGACCAGCAAGCAGGGCATGATCTTTATGCTCAACCGCGAGACCGGCGAGCCGGTGGCCAAAGTGGAAGAGCGTCCGGTGCCGGCGGGCAACGTCAAAGGTGAACGCTACTCGCCGACGCAACCTTACTCGGTAGGGATGCCGATGATCGGCAACCAGACGTTGACCGAGTCCGATATGTGGGGAGCGACACCGTTCGACCTGCTGCTGTGCCGTATTCAGTTCAAAGAGATGCGCCATCAGGGCGTCTTTACCCCGCCAGGTGAAGACCGTTCCCTGCAGTTCCCGGGCTCGCTCGGCGGCATGAACTGGGGCAGTGTTTCGCTGGATCCAAACAACAGCCTGATGTTTGTCAACGATATGCGTCTGGGCCTGGCCAACTATATGGTGCCGCGCGCGAAGGTGGCGAAAGACGCCAGCGGGATCGAGATGGGCATCGTGCCGATGGAAGGCACGCCGTTTGGCGCGATGCGCGAACGTTTCCTGTCGCCGCTGGGCATTCCGTGCCAGAAGCCGCCGTTCGGCACCATGTCCGCGGTGGATCTGAAAACCGGGAAACTGGTGTGGCAGGTGCCGGTTGGCACCGTAGAAGACACCGGGCCGCTGGGGATCCGTATGCACATGCCAATTCCAATCGGCATGCCGCCCCTTGGCGCATCGCTGGCAACGCAGTCCGGACTGCTGTTCTTCGCCGGCACCCAGGATTTCTACCTGCGCGCCTTTGATACCGCCAACGGCAAAGAGATCTGGAAATCGCGTCTGCCGGTCGGCAGCCAGTCCGGCCCGATGACCTACGTCTCACCGAAAACCGGTAAGCAGTACATCATTATCAATGCCGGCGGCGCCCGTCAGTCACCGGATCGCGGCGATTACATCATCGCCTACGCGCTCCCAGACCATCACTGATCGACATAAACAAAAGGGCCCATCCGGGCCCTTTTTTTATGGGTGACGATTCGCCTTCAGCGTCGGGGATTACTGGTCGCCAAAGTGGATCACGGTGCGAATCGATTTACCTTCATGCATCAGATCAAAGGCCTCGTTAATCTGCTCCAGCGGCAGGCGATGGGTAATAAACGGATCGAGGCGAATTTTACCCGCCATGGCGTCTTCCACCATGCCCGGCAGCTGACTGCGCCCTTTTACGCCGCCGAAGGCGGAACCGCGCCACACGCGGCCGGTCACCAGCTGGAACGGACGGGTCTTGATCTCCTGCCCGGCGCCGGCTACACCGATGATCACGCTCTCACCCCAGCCTTTATGGCAGCACTCCAGCGCCGCGCGCATCACATTTACATTGCCGATGCACTCGAAGCTGAAATCCACCCCGCCGTCGGTCAACTCAACGATCACATCCTGAATCGGCTTATCGTAGTCGTTCGGATTGATAAAATCGGTCGCGCCCATCTCTTTAGCGAGAGTGAACTTATCCGGGTTGGTATCAACCGCCAGAATGCGCCCGGCCTGCGCCTGCACCGCGCCCTGGATCACCGCCAGACCAATGCCGCCCAGACCAAAGACCGCGACGGTATCCCCGGCCTTGACCTTCGCCGTGTTATGCACCGCGCCGATACCGGTGGTTACGCCGCAGCCCAGCAGGCACACTTTATCCAAAGGCGCCTGCGGATTGACTTTCGCCAGCGAAATCTCGGCGCAAACCGTATATTCGCTGAAGGTGCTGGTGCCCATATAGTGATAGATCGGTTCGCCATTGTACGAGAAACGAGTGGTGCCGTCCGGCATCAGTCCTTTACCCTGGGTGGCACGCACCGCCTGACAGAGGTTGGTTTTACCCGACTTACAGAATTTGCACTCGCCACATTCGGCGGTATACAGCGGAATGACGTGATCGCCCGGCTTAAGGCTGGTGACGCCCTCGCCTACTTCCACGACAATCCCGCCGCCCTCATGGCCCAGCACCGCCGGGAAGACACCTTCCGGATCGTCACCGGAGAGGGTGAAGGCATCGGTATGACACACCCCGGTGTGGGTGATTTTCACCAGAACTTCGCCTTTTTTCGGCGGCGCGACGTCAATCTCAACGATTTTTAACGGCTGACCGGGGCCGAAGGCCACTGCTGCGCGTGATTTCATAACTGTCTCTTCCTCGTCGTGATGTTATTTTAAATAGGATCGTAGCAGATGACCGACCTCTGCCATTCTCGCGGCCCGCTGCTCAGGGGTGGTGTCGCCGCTGACCAGCTCGTCCTGCAGGTGGATCTCCACCATTTCGCCCATCAGGCCGTTCGCCGCCCCGCGAATCGAGGCGATCTGCTGCAGAATAGTCATACAGGGCTCGCCGGACTCCAGCGCGCGCTCAAGGGCTTCGACCTGGCCGCGGATGCGTCTTACGCGGCTGAGCGCCCGTTTTTTATCTTCAGGTGAATGTGGCACGATTACGCCTCCGTATCATATAGGGGGGTATACTATATTCTATTAACGGTGAAGGCAAAAAAAAACCCCGTCGCGGGACGGGGTCAGGAAGTGAAAGAGGATGATTTAGCGCTTACGAGGCATCATTCGCAGCAGAGTATTATCCTTCCACCAGTAATGATGGAGCAGCGCGGCGAGAGCATGCAGGCCAATCACAAAGTACCCGGCATTGGCCAACCATTCATGGATCGCCTTCAGGGTATCCACCCGCTCAAAATCGCTCTGCGGGGCATACGGCATGGTCAGACCAAAGGCATACCAGGGGTTACCGCGCCAGTACATCATCACCATGCCGATCAACGGCAAGGCAATGAACAGCAAATAGATCGCCAGGTGACCAAGATGGGCGAAACCGGTCATCATCGGCGATGGTTTCGGTACGATCGGCGGCGCCGGCGATTTCAGCCGCACCAGCAGACGCGCCACCATCAGCACGAAAATGGTGATCCCGCAGGAAACATGCACCATATTAATCAATGGCCGTTCACTGCGGGGAAAAAACCCGCGCAGCTCCATCGCCGCATAGGCTACTACTACCAGCAAAAAAACCAGCCAGTGAATCCCAATCTGCAGGCCGGAATATTTATCGCGCATGGCATATCCTTTATGGAAAGTATGATGCTGCCAACATAGCGGCGTTCCCTTAAATTTTCATTAACCTTTACGTAGAATTAACAATTGATTACCGCTTTCTGCCGAGCCGCTATGCCACGCTTAACGCACGCTCTTTCCTGGCCGAACGACAAACCGTCCACCGGTCATTACAAAATTACACAGTTTTGTTACTTACCGCGCTACTGCCGCCGCTATAGTACAGAATGTCTGGCAGACCACACGGCCCTGGGAGATAAGAATGAAGGAAATCGGCTTACCGTTATTGCTACTGACCGCGCTGGCCAGTCCGGCTTTTGCTGCAGACTGTCAGCCAAACGGCATTGGCGGCTCTTTTTGCATTAACGATGACGGTACGACTACCGACACGGTGCCTAACGAAGTCAACGGCATGGATACGTACTCGAATAATGGCGGCTATACCAGTTCCCTGCCCGATCGGTCAGGGGCGGATGAAGCACTGGAAGGTTCATCGCTGTCGACGCAGCAAGGCGTCGGCAGCGGACAGAGCGACAGTGCGCTGGCGGGTCGCGACTGGCATTCGCCCGCCAATCTGAATGATGGCGCCGCCGCCTCCAGTATGAGCCTGCTGGATAAACCCTGAGGCCAGCGGCTAAGCGAGACTCCAGCCTGCGGCGCCGATGGCGAGGGCGAAAAGCAGGCAGGCCAGCGCCGTCTTGCGTAACAGCATGGTATAGAATGAAATTGCGACGCCAATGAATACCACCAGCAGAATCGGCCACATGCTTAATAACAACAGCAGAAAACCCTCAATATTGTTATGGATTACGCTCTCCACATCCGCATCCTTGCCTCATCGTCGATAAAGTAAGCAGAATTTAATATGTAACATGAATACATTCAAATAAAATATAATTGTAAATGGTTATGCACCGCCTCCTGCGGTTGGCGGTGGGTCACTTTCACGCGTCCGGAGCTTTGGCATCAGAAGCAGTTCGCAAAAAAACACGTCAGGATTGTTCCATGACCCTTTAGCGGTACGCTCGTATTCTCGCTGGTATCCTGCAAATTCTTCACGCCATTATTCGGCGCGGGTATCGGACACAATGCGCCGGCGATGACAGTCGCCTGGTTGCAGTTTATCCCCCTGAGCGGAACGCACATCCAGATACTGAAGGGGCTGGCCGTGCGCGTTATCCAGCAGGACCGAATAGGTTTCCCCTTGCTCAAACATATAACGCTCTCCCCATTGCCGCAGCGCCACAACAATGGGAAACACGGAGCGCCCCTTTTCAGTCAGGACATATTCCTTGTATGCGCTGCCATCCGATGCCGGTAAAATCTCGAAAATACCGATATCAACCAGATGCTTCAGCCGCGAGGCAAGGATATTTTTGGCCAGCCCCAAATTTTTTTGAAACTCGCTGAATCTCCGCACATCGTCAAATGCTTCGCGGATAATCATCAGGCACCAGCGTTCACCAATTGATTCCAACGTTCTCGCCACCGGACATTCACTGGTTCTAAGTGATTCCTGCTTTGCCATCTGCGCGCTCCTTATCAATTTATCTACTGATCTAGCTTAATCCTCACCTTTACCAGTTGCAAAAAAAAACCAGCAAGGCTAATTCTATAGGTACACTAGTTTTAAAAAGCAACCAGACAGAGGGTCTCTTATGAAATGTAAGGCAAGTAGATGTACCGGCCAAAGGATCCAAACTGCGTCAGTCCCTGACACGATGCTGACCACAGGGATAACGGCGTTGTTTTCACTAACCTGCGCGCTGGCAGTAGCCAATGTTTATTCAGCACAGCCTTTACTCGACTCGATGGCGGTCAGCCTGAAGGTGTCGCCAGGCATGATTGGCAGCGTCATCACCGCTACGCAGGCGGGCTATGCCATTGGCCTGCTGTTCCTGGTTCCGCTCGGGGACTGGTTGAACCGTAAATACGTGGTGATGAGTCAACTGTTGCTTTCAGTAGCGGCGTTAGTCGCGGCAGGGTTATCCCCCAATATAGTAACTCTGCTTGGCGCCATGCTGATCGTCGGCCTGATGGCCGTTGTGGTGCAGGTGCTGGTGGCCTGGGTGGCAATACTGGCGACGCCGCAGAAACGAGGCCAGGCGGTGGGTACCCTGACCAGCGGCATTGTTTCAGGCATCCTGTTATCTCGGTTTATCTCAGGCGCGATAGCCGATATCGCCGGCTGGCGAGCCGTGTATCTCACGGCTGCCTGTCTGATGTTGATGATTGCCGGGATCGTCTGGAAAATCATGCCTTCGCCCCCGCAGCAGCCGCAGCCGCAAAAGCCGACTTACCTTTCCTTATTGAAGTCCGTGTTTCAGCTGTACCTCACCGAGCCGCAACTGAGAAAGCGCGGGATCCTGGCGCTATTTATCTTCGCCGCTTTCAGCATGCTATGGACGACCATGGTCATGCCGCTCACCGCCCTTTCCCTCTCGCACACCCAGACGGGGATGTTTGGCTTAGCCGGCTTCGCTGGCATGCTGGCCGCCGCCAGAGCGGGCAAGTGGGCTGACCAGGGATGGGCTCAGCGCACTACCGGCCTGGCGCTGGCGCTGCTGACCATCTCATGGCTTCCTATCGGCTATGCCGAAACCTCTCTGCTTTGGCTGATAGCTGGCGTCATTGCGCTGGACTTTGCGGTACAGGCCGTTCATGTCTCCAGCCAGAGCCTGATCATTGCCGCCAGGCCTGCAGCGGCAAGCCGCCTGGTTGGGGCTTACATGTGTTTTTATTCGCTGGGCAGCGCGGCAGGGGCTATCGTTGCCACACAGCTTTATTCCCACTGGGGATGGCAGGCGGTCTGCCTTGCGGGCGCCGCGGTCAGCGCGTGTGCATTTCTGATCTGGTCAGGATCGCGTCAATCATGATATTCGTTCTGCGTTTTAAAGGGGCCCGTCAAAAAGACCGTAACGCTGACCTGATTGCTGCCAGCTATTTGTATCGCATACATTTTTTCAATGCTTTTAAACAGTTATGTTCATGTTGTATAATGACGTGCACTTTAACTAAAAAAAGAGTGCGACCATGATTGATTCCTCATTGCCATTAACCGACATTCATCGTCATCTTGACGGTAACATCCGGGCCCAAACCATCCTCGATCTTGGCCGCGAATTTAATATCGCTCTTCCCGCAACCACCCTCGACACGCTGCGTCCGCACGTCCAGGTCACCAGCCTTGAGCCCGATCTGGTTAGTTTCCTCGCCAAGCTCGACTGGGGGGTAAAGGTCCTGGCCTCGCTGGAAGCCTGTCGCCGCGTGGCGTATGAGAACGTCGAAGACGCGGCGCGAAATGGCCTGCACTACGTTGAGCTGCGCTTCTCTCCCCGCTATATGGCGATGACCCACCGGCTGCCGGTCGACGGCGTGGTAGAGGCGGTAATTGCCGGGGTTCAAGAGGGATGCCGCGATTTCCAGGTCGACGCCCGGCTGATCGGTATTCTGAGCCGCACCTTCGGCGAAGCCGCCTGTCAGGAAGAGCTGGCGGCGCTGCTCGCCCACCGCGAGGGCATCACTGCCCTCGACCTCGCCGGCGATGAGCTCGGCTTCCCGGGTACGCTGTTCCGCAACCATTTTAACCAGGCCCGCGACGCCGGGTGGCATATCACCGTCCACGCGGGCGAAGCGGCCGGCCCGGAAAGTATCTGGCAGGCCATTCGTGAGCTGGGCGCGGAGCGCATCGGCCATGGGGTTAAAGCGGTAGAGGATCCAGCCCTGATGGACTACCTGGCCGAGCACCGCATCGGGATTGAATCCTGCCTGACCTCGAACGTGCAAACCAGCACCGTGGCCTCCCTGGCCCAGCATCCGCTGAAGCAGTTCCTTGAGCACGGCGTGCTGGCGAGCCTCAACACTGACGATCCGGCGGTCCAGGGTGTGGACATCATTCACGAGTATACCGTGGCGGCGCCGGCGGCAGGGCTGAGCCGGGAGCAGATCCGTCAGGCGCAGATCAACGGCCTGACCCTGGCGTTCCTCGGCGAACAGGAAAAAGCCGCCCTCATTCAGCGGGTTGCCAAAGGCTGATAACCGGCCCGGCAGCCGTGCTGCCGGGCTCCTCCTCAGACCAGGCTGAGCGTGGCGCGATGTCTGGCCGACTCGATACCCAACTCAATCAGGGTCATTATCTGAATCGCCTCGCTGGCCGAGACCGGGTTTTCCCCTACGCCGTTAAGCGCGTCGCGGATAGCGGCATAGTAAGCGGGATAATTACCCGGTAGCGTCAGCCATTTCTCCTGACTACGTTCATCCCCTTCCGCACGGGTCAGGGTACCGTCGCGCATATCATATCCCCAGTCCTCCTGCGGCAGCCGTTCACCGTTTTTTAGCCGCTCCTCCTGCGGGTCAAGGCCGTACTTAATATAGCTGGCCCGCGAGCCGTGGACGATAAAGCGCGCGCTCTCCGCGGCGGCGAGTAACGTACCATGCAGTACTACCCGCCGCTGCGGATAGGCCAGCACGGCGTGAAAATAGTCGGTGGATTGCGCGCCGGGCCGAAGCTGCGCGAGGTCCACCGTGATGCTTACCGGCAGGCCAAACAGCACCACGACCTGGTCGAGCAGATGCGGCGCGAGGTCATACCATATGCCGCTGCCAGGACCTGCCTGCTCACGCCAGCGCTGGCGCACCTGTGGTCGGAAGCGATCGAAATGCGACTCGAAGTAACACACCTCCCCCAGCTGACCTTCGTTGATCAACGCGCTGACCGTTAAGAAATCGCTGTCCCAGCGCCGGTTATGAAACACCGAAAGTATCCGACCGCAGTGCTTCGCCAGGCTTTCCAGCTCGCGAGCTTGTGACAGTGTCACGGTAAAGGATTTATCCACCACAACATGCTTTCCCGCCTCCAGCGCCGCTTTCGCCAGCGGAAAGTGGGTGTCGTTCGGGGTGGCGATGACCACCAGATCGATATCCGGGTCGTCCAGCAGATCCCCCGGCGCACTCATTACCTTCACGCCAGGCCAATCGGCATGGACCTTATCGGCGTCGCTGCTGGCGACCGCCTTCAGCGCCATACCCGGCGTGCCGCCGATCAACGGCGCATGAAACGTTTTGCTGGCGTAACCGAACCCCACCAGCCCCACCCGGATCGCATCGCTCATCTTACCGCCTCGCTTATGCAACTGATATCAACACCAGGTTAATGAGAATAATTTTACAAACCGTGAGCAAAACTTATCATTCCTTACTTTGCGACTTACATGCAAGTGTGAGAAATCAGACAGATACCCCTTGTGATCTGCTGACCATCGAGTAACATTTCACGCTGTGTTCAAAGGATATTGAAGTGTTATGACAACTGTTTTTACCCGTATTGTAGAACTTATTGGCTGGGTTGTTTTTGGTATTTCGGCACTGCTTTTGGTTATCGCACACCATATAGATAACTATCAGTCCCCACCGCCAGCGGATGTGGTGCACACGAAGTAGCTCCGCGTTAAAACAGTGACCCGCCTCGCAACTGTGCAACCGGTTTCAGAAACCGGTTGCACGTATGCTCGCGCTTTTATTACACTCCCTTTATCATCAGACAGGGAGCTTTTTCATGGCCGCTTTTCCGCACAATTTCTTATGGGGTGCCGCTACCGCAGCGTATCAGGTTGAGGGAGGACACGACGCCGACGGTAAAGGACCGTCAATCTGGGATATCTACTCTCATCTGCCGGGTACCACCTTTGAAGGCACCACCGGCGATATTGCCGTCGACCACTATCACCGTTTTCGCGAAGACGTGGCGTTAATGGCCGAAATGGGCCTGCAAAGCTATCGATTCTCCATCTCCTGGCCCCGCCTGCTGCCCGCCGGGCGCGGTAAGGTGAATGAAGCGGGAGTCCAGTTTTACAGCGATCTGATCGACGAACTGCTGGCGCACAATATTGAGCCGATGATCACCCTCTATCACTGGGATCTGCCGCAGGCCCTGCAGGATGAGGGCGGCTGGGAAGCGCGCACTACCGCCGAGGCCTTCGCCGAGTACGCCCGCCTGTGCTATGCGCGCTTTGGTTCACGGGTGAAGCTGTGGGCTACCTTCAACGAAACCATTGTCTTCATTGGGCACGGCTACATTAACGGCCTCCATCCCCCGGCGGTCCGCGATCCGGCGCGTGCTATTCAGGCCTGCCACCACGTATTTATCGCCCATGCGCTGGCGGTGAAGGCCTTTCGCGAGATGGCTGTGGCCGGCGAGATTGGCTTCGTCAACGTACTGCAACCGCATACCCCGCTCACCGACAGCGAGGCGGACATTAAGGCCACCGAACTGGCTGACGCCATCCATACTCACTGGCTGTACGATCCGGTGCTGAAAGGCACCTATCCTGCCGACCTGCTGGCGCAGACCCAGGCGCTGTGGGGGGTACCTCGCTTTGCTCCAGGCGACGACGCGCTGCTCCGTGACAACCGCTGCGACTTTATCGGTCTGAATTACTATCGCCGGGAAACGGTATCTGCCCAGCCGCCTGAGATCGCTACCGGCGGTGAGCCTGGCGTGGAGGGATTATTCTATTTCGTGCGTAATCCCCAGAGTACATATACCGAATGGGGCTGGGAAATCTGGCCGCAGGGGCTAACTGACGGCATTATGATGATTAAGGCGCGCTATGGCGATATTCCGATATATATCACCGAGAATGGCCTCGGCGCGAAGGACCCGATTATTGACGGGGAAGTGGTCGACGACCCGCGGATTGATTATCTCAGCAGCCATATTGGCGCCCTCGAAAAAGCGCTGGCGCTGGGGGCAGATGTGCGCGGCTATTACCCCTGGTCATTTATCGATCTGCTGAGCTGGCTCAACGGCTATCAAAAGCAATATGGTTTTGTCTATGTCGATCACCAGCAAAATCTGGCGCGGAAACGAAAGAAGAGTTTTTATTGGTACAAATCTGTTATTGCCAGTCACGGCGAACAGCGTTAATCTTCTCTTGCGGGCGCCATTCGGCGCCCGGTCTGATTTTAGAATATTCTTAAACTTCTCCCTGCTCTTCAAGGCTGGCTTTGCCCCTTGTCATGGGTTTATATAACCTGATTCATTCCACGCGGCCCCAGCAGAAGGCGCCGTTGGTTGAGAGTAGGTTTAGTGAATGCTGATAATATTCAACGCAATAATTCCGATTATAAAATGGATACGAAAATGACCGTGCTGGACTACTTATTAAAATTTCGCAAAATCAGTTCGCTGGAAAGCCTTGAAAAACTATTTGATCACCTTAACTACTCCCTGACTGACACCCAGGAGATCGTGAATATGTATCGCGCCGCCGATCATCGTCGCGCAGAGCTGGTCTCCGGTGGTAAATTGTTCGATGTGGGCCAGGTTCCTAAATCCGTTTGGCGATTCGTGCAGTAAGGCTGTCATCCTTCACGCCAGTTGCTTATACTTCCCGGCCTGATTTTATTCACTGGCGTTGAATAGGGGAGAAACATGACGTCTCAATCTGCAGAGCGCATCGGCGGATGGCTGCTGGCTCCGCTGGCCTGGTTGCTGGTGGCGCTGCTGAGCGCCTCGTTATCGCTGCTGTTTTTTGCCAATGCGCTGATGTCGCCGCAGACCTATACACTACTGCGCGCCATGAGCGCGGGCCATATGGCGCTGTGGGTCGCCTCGCTGCTGTTTGCCCTCGCCATGTGGTATTACACGCTCTGGCTGACTATCGCCTTTTTCAAGCGGCGCTCGGTGGTGCCGAAACACTACATTATCTGGCTGCTCATCACCCTGCTGCTGGCGATAAAGGCTTTTGCCTTCTCGCCGGTCTCGGATGTGCTTGCCCTGCGTCAGCTGCTGTTTCCGCTGCTGGCCGCTGCGCTGCTGGCGCCCTATTTTCGCCGTTCGCAGCGGGTAAAACGGACTTTTGTTAATCCGTAATACCCCCACACTTAACCTGTTGTCGCTGGTATCGTTTTATTCGATAATAAGCGGCTTTTTTTCGTCTCAGGTCGCATGATGGCTGATTATTTACTGCTCTTTATTGGTACAGTCCTGGTCAATAACTTCGTTCTGGTGAAGTTTCTTGGTCTGTGCCCGTTTATGGGGGTTTCCAAAAAGCTGGAAACCGCAATGGGGATGGGGCTCGCTACCACCTTCGTGATGACCCTGGCCTCTATTTGCGCCTGGCTGATTGATACCTGGATCCTTATCCCGCTAAATTTGGTTTATTTGCGTACCCTGGCCTTTATTCTGGTTATCGCCGTGGTGGTTCAGTTTACTGAGATGGTGGTGCGTAAAACCAGCCCGGCGCTCTATCGCCTGCTGGGGATCTTTCTACCGCTGATCACCACCAACTGTGCCGTACTCGGGGTAGCGCTGCTGAATATTAATCTGGGCCACAATTTCCTGCAGTCGGCGCTGTACGGCTTTGCCGCCGCCGTCGGCTTCTCGCTGGTAATGGTGCTGTTCGCGGCGATCCGTGAACGCCTGGTGGTGGCCGATGTCCCCGCGCCGTTTCGCGGTAATGCCATCGCGCTGATTACCGCCGGTTTAATGTCTCTGGCCTTCATGGGCTTTAGTGGTTTGGTGAAGTTGTAATGAGCGCAGTCTGGATAGCCGTGATCGCCATCAGCCTGTTAGGGCTGATTTTCGGCTTAATACTGGGATACGCCTCGCGTCGTTTCGCGGTGCAGGACGACCCGGTGGTGGAAAAAATTGATGAGCTATTGCCGCAGAGCCAGTGTGGGCAGTGCGGGTACCCTGGGTGTCGCCCCTATGCGGAAGCAGTCGGCGTACAGGGTGAGAAAATAAACCGCTGCGCGCCGGGTGGCGAAGCGGTGATGTTAAAAATCGCCGCCTTGCTGAACGTCGACCCGCAGCCTGTCGACGGCGATGCACAGGAAGCGGAGCCGGCCCGCATGCTCGCGGTAATTGACGAGCCGAACTGCATTGGCTGTACCAAGTGTATCCAAGCCTGTCCGGTGGATGCCATCGTTGGGGCGACCCGCGCCATGCATACCGTGATGAGCGACCTGTGCACCGGCTGCAATTTGTGCGTCGCCCCCTGCCCGACCCAGTGCATTTCACTCGTTCCGGTGGCCACCACCCCGGAGACCTGGAAATGGGATCTGCATACGATCCCGGTGCGAAATATTCCTGTGGAACAACATGTTTAAGCTATTTTCCGCTTTCCGAAAAGACAAGGTCTGGGATTTCAACGGCGGTATTCACCCGCCTGAGATGAAAACCCAGTCTAACGGCACCCCGCTGCGTCAGGTTTCCCTGCCGCAGCGCTTTGTTATCCCGTTGAAGCAGCACATTGGCGCCGAGGGCGAACTGTGCGTTAAAGTGGGCGACCGGGTGCTGCGCGGCCAGCCGCTGACCCGCGGCTGGGGAAGAATGCTGCCCGTTCACGCCCCGACCTCCGGCACCATTGCCGCCATCGCTCCGCACACTACCGCGCACCCGTCGGCGCTGGCGGAGATGAGCGTGATCATTGACGCCGACGGCGAAGACCGCTGGATCGAGCGCGATGGCTGGAGCGACTATCAGACCCGCACGCGTGAAGCGCTGATCGAGCGTATCCACCAGTTTGGCGTTGCTGGCCTCGGCGGCGCAGGATTCCCCACCGGCAGTAAACTGCGCGGTGGCGGAGATAAAATTAAAACGCTGATCATTAACGCCGCCGAGTGCGAGCCCTATATCACGGCGGATGACCGCCTGATGCAGGACTGCGCGGCGCAGATTGTCGAGGGTATCCGCATCCTCGCTCATATACTGCAGCCTGAAGAAGTGCTGATCGGCATTGAAGACAATAAGCCGCAGGCCATCTCAATGCTGCGGGCGGTGCTCTGCGACGCCCATGGCATTTCGCTGCGCGTGATCCCCACCAAATATCCCTCCGGTGGCGCCAAGCAGCTCACCCAAATTCTTACCGGCAAACAGGTACCGCACGGCGGTCGTTCATCGGACATTGGCGTGCTGATGCAGAACGTCGGTACGGCTTATGCGGTGAAACGCGCGGTGGTTGACGGTGAGCCGTTAACCGAGCGCGTGGTCACCCTCACCGGCGAAGCGGTAACCAGACCGGGCAATGTCTGGGCGCGTCTTGGCACGCCGGTGCGCCATCTATTGAACGATGCCGGCTTCTGCCCCAGCGCCGAGCCAATGGTGATCATGGGCGGCCCGCTGATGGGCTTTACCCTGCCGTGGCTCGACGTCCCGGTGGTGAAGATAACCAACTGTTTGCTGGCGCCTTCCGCCAGCGAGATGGGCGAACCGCAGGAAGAGAAAGGCTGCATTCGCTGCAGCGCCTGCGCTGACGCCTGCCCGGCCGATCTGCTGCCGCAGCAGCTGTACTGGTTCAGCAAAGGTCAGCAGCACGATAAAGCCACTGCCCATAATCTGGCGGACTGCATCGAGTGCGGCGCCTGCGCGTGGGTATGTCCAAGTAATATTCCGCTGGTGCAGTACTTCCGTCAGGAAAAGGCCGAGATCGCGGCGATTCGTCAGGAAGAGCAGCGCGCTGCGGAAGCCAAAGCCCGATTCGAGGCCCGACAGGCGCGCCTGGAGCGTGAGAAAGCCGCGCGCGCCGAGCGGCATAAAAAAGCCGCCGTTCAGCCTGCCGCCAAAGATCAGGAGGCGATTAGCGCCGCCCTGGCCCGGGTACGGGATAAACAGCGCGATGCCGCGCAGCCGATCGTGATCCAGGCCGGCGCCAAACCTGACAACAGCGAGGCGATTGCCGCCCGCGAAGCGCGTAAGGCTGAGGCCCGGGCGCGCAAAGCGCAGCAGCAGGCCGCGCCGATGGTAGCCCCGGCCGCCGAACCGGTCGATCCACGCAAGGCGGCGGTGGAAGCCGCTATCGCCCGCGCCCAAAGCGCGTAAAGCCGAACAGCAGGCCGAGCCGGTGGACGCCCCGGCCGCCGAACCGGTCGACCCGCGCAAAGGCGGCGGTGGAAGCCGCTATCGCCCGCGCCAAAGCGCGTAAAGCAGAACAGCAGGCCGCGCCGGTGGACGCCCCGGCCGCCGAACCGGTCGACCCGCGCAAGGCGGCGGTGGAAGCCGCCATCGCCCGCGCCAAAGCGCGTAAAGCCGAACAGCAGGCCGCGCCGGTGGACGCCCCGGCCGCCGAACCGGTCGACCCGCGCAAGGCGGCGGTGGAAGCCGCTATCGCCCGCGCCAAAGCGCGTAAAGCCGAACAGCAGGCCGCGCCGGTGGACGCCCCGGCCGTCAAACCGGTCGACCCGCGCAAGGCGGCGGTGGAAGCCGCTATCGCCCGCGCCAAAGCGCGTAAAGCCGAACAGCAGGCCACACAACAGGATCTCGCGTCAGCCGCAGCCAATGACGACCCGCGCAAAGCGGCCGTCGCCGCGGCTATCGCCCGCGTTCAGGCGCGTAAAGCAACACAGCAGGCAGTTAACGAGGAATAAATGGTTTTCAGAATCGCAAGCTCCCCCTATACCCATAACCAGCGGCAGACCTCGCGTATTATGCTGCTGGTGCTGCTCGCCGCTGTGCCTGGCATTGTGGTCCAGACCTGGTTTTTCGGCTGGGGCACCGTACTGCAGATTGTCCTCGCCGCCCTGACGGCCTGGGCGACCGAAGCCGCTATTCTCAAACTGCGTAAACAGCCTGTTGCTGCCACGCTGAAAGATAATTCCGCCCTGCTCACCGGCCTGCTGCTGGCGGTGAGTATTCCGCCACTGGCCCCGTGGTGGATGGTGGTGCTCGGCACTGCCTTTGCCGTAGTCATTGCCAAGCAGTTGTACGGAGGCCTGGGCCATAACCCCTTCAACCCGGCAATGATCGGCTATGTCGTGCTGCTGATTTCGTTCCCGGTGCAGATGACCTCCTGGCTGCCTTCCTATGAGATAGCCGCCCATATCCCGGCATTCAGCGACGCGCTGCAGATGATCTTCACCGGTCATACCGCCGCCGGAGGCGACATGGCCAGTCTGCGGCTGGGTATCGACGGCGTCAGCCAGGCCACCCCGCTGGATACCTTTAAAACCTCCCTGCATGCCGGACATAGCGTTCAGCAGGTGCTCCAATTGCCGGTCTACGGCGGCGTGCTGGCAGGTCTGGGCTGGCAGTGGGTGAATATCGCCTGGCTGGCAGGCGGCCTTTTCCTGCTGTGGCAGAAGGCGATCCGCTGGCATATCCCGGTCAGCTTCCTTGTTAGCCTCGGCCTGTGCGCCACCCTCGGCTGGATTTTTTCGCCGCAGAGCCTGGCCTCACCGCAGATGCATTTGCTCTCCGGGGCGACCATGCTTGGCGCCTTCTTTATCCTGACCGATCCGGTGACGGCCTCAACAACCAACCGCGGCCGTCTGATCTTTGGCGCCCTCGCTGGCCTGCTGGTCTGGCTCATCCGCAGCTTCGGTGGTTATCCGGACGGCGTGGCGTTTGCCGTTCTGCTGGCGAATATTACCGTGCCGCTGATCGATTACTACACGCGCCCGCGCGTATATGGCCACCGTTGAGAGAGCAATGATGTTAAAAACGATGCGTAAACACGGCGTCACGCTGGCGCTGTTTGCCGCCGGTTCCACCGGGCTGACGGCGGCGATCAATGAGCTGACCAAAAGCACCATCGACCAGCAGGCGGCCCTGCAGCAAAAGGCGTTATTCGACCAGGTTTTACCTGCCGACCGCTATAATAACGATCTGCTTAAGAGCTGCTATCTGGTCAGCGCCCCGGCGCTGGGCAAAGGCCAGCATAAAGTGTGGATCGCCAAAAATAACGATCGACCGATCGGCGCGGTGATGGAAGCCACCGCGCCGGACGGCTACTCCGGAGCAATACAGCTGCTGGTTGCCGCCGATTTTAGCGGCACGGTCCTCGGCACCCGCGTAACTGAGCATCATGAAACGCCGGGCCTGGGTGATAAAATCGAACTTCGCCTGTCGGACTGGATTACCCATTTTGCCGGGAAAGTCATCCACGGCCAGGGCGATAGCCACTGGGCGGTCAAAAAGGATGGCGGCGATTTTGACCAGTTCACCGGCGCCACCATCACCCCCCGGGCGGTGGTCAATGCCGTTAAGCGCGCAGGCTTATATGCACAAACGCTGCCTGCGCAACTTCCTGAATTCACCGCCTGTGGAGAATAACCATGAGCGAAGTTAAAGACGTCATCGTCCAGGGCCTGTGGAAAAATAACTCCGCCCTGGTTCAGCTGTTAGGTATGTGTCCTCTGCTGGCGGTCACCTCGACCGCCACCAACGCCCTCGGGCTGGGTTTGGCCACCACCCTGGTGTTAACCCTGACCAACCTGACCATCTCCAGCCTGCGCCGCTGGACGCCGGCGGAGATCCGGATCCCCATCTACGTAATGATTATCGCCTCGGTGGTGAGCGTCGTGCAGATGCTGATCAACGCCTATGCCTTCGGCCTCTATCAGTCGCTGGGGATTTTCATCCCGCTTATCGTGACCAACTGCATCGTGGTCGGCCGCGCCGAAGCCTTTGCCGCCAAAAAAGGGCCAGCGCTGTCGGCACTGGACGGTTTCTCGATCGGCATGGGCGCTACCTGCGCGATGTTTGTGCTGGGCTCCCTGCGCGAGATCCTTGGCAACGGCACCCTGTTTGACGGCGCCGACAGTCTGCTTGGCAGCTGGGCGAAGGTTCTGCGCATCGAGGTTTTCCACACCGACCCCCCTTTCCTGCTGGCTATGCTGCCGCCAGGCGCCTTTATTGGCCTCGGTATGATGCTGGCGATTAAATACCTTATCGATGAACGTAGCAAACAGCGGAAGGCGCAAGCGGCCCGGGCCGTCTCTGTCGCCCCGTCCGACGTGACAGGGAAAGCATAATATGAACAAAGCCAAACGCCTGGCGATCCTTACCAGGCTGCGGGAAAACGATCCCCACCCCACCACCGAACTGCATTTCAGTTCGCCATTCGAGCTGCTGATTGCCGTCCTGCTTTCTGCACAGGCCACCGACGTAAGCGTCAACAAAGCGACAGCCAAACTCTATCCGGTGGCCAATACGCCCGCAGCGATGCTGGCCTTGGGGGTGGATGGGGTGAAATCGTATATCAAGACTATCGGCCTGTTTAACAGCAAAGCGGAAAACGTCATCAAAACCTGCCGCATCCTGTTGGAGCAGCACAATGGTGAGGTGCCGGAAGACAGAGCAGCGCTGGAGGCGCTACCCGGCGTGGGCCGTAAAACCGCCAACGTGGTACTAAATACCGCCTTTGGCTGGCCGACCATCGCCGTGGACACGCACATCTTCCGCGTCTGCAATCGGACGCAATTCGCCCCGGGCAAGAACGTTGAGCAGGTGGAAGAGAAGCTTCTGAAGGTGGTCCCCGCCGAGTTTAAGGTCGACTGTCATCACTGGCTGATCCTGCATGGGCGTTATACCTGTATTGCCCGCAAGCCGCGCTGCGGCTCCTGCCTGATTGAAGATCTTTGCGAATACAAAGATAAAGTCTACGCCTGACTGTCTCGTCTCTATTGCGGTCATAGCTTAACTCTGGGTTATGGCCCGCATTCATCTATTTCACCGGCCATTAACACCACATAATCATCATGATTATGGATGATTATCCGGTTATATAACAAACAACTAGTTCATTCATTTTTTATCAGCGCAAAATTTCTATGCATTTGTGATCCAGATCATGCTCGCAACTTTATGTTGATTGAATGTTACTGGAATGGAAATAAATGTCAGGCAATACAACGGATGAGTAAAGATTGTCAGGATAATGGCCCATGATTTTTTAAGATAATGGACCATATCACTATGCTTACGCCAGATCAGTAGAATATATCGCCTTTTCCCGGCAAACCGGCGAACCCAAAAGATAAAAATACCAACGATATCGAAACGGTAAAATTTAACGCTGTATAACATTCATATGTCCGGAGCATTATACCACCCTGATTATGTGTAACAGATTATTACAAAAGCCTTGCCTGATGCGCCAGGATAGTGAACATTACTTGCCGTTTTCCCTCCAAGAATAACTATAAAGGCGGCGGTCCAACGAGATTGCGCCCCGAACACCCCCCAGTAAATATGGGATGTAAAAAAAGAGGTATATGTGTCTACTGCAAACAATAAACCAGCAGAAAGCGTGAGTCTGAACGCTTTCAAACAACCACGCGCGTTCTATCTCATTTTCTCGATCGAGTTGTGGGAGCGTTTTGGTTACTACGGCCTGCAAGGGATCATGGCCGTTTACCTGGTAAAACAGCTGGGTATGTCGGAAGCGGATTCCATTACTCTGTTCTCCTCCTTTAGCGCGCTGGTTTATGGCCTCGTCGCCATTGGCGGCTGGCTGGGTGATAAAGTGCTGGGTACCAAGCGTGTCATCATGCTGGGCGCTATCGTGCTGGCGATTGGCTATGCGCTGGTGGCCTGGTCCGGTCATGACGCCGCTATCGTCTATATGGGTATGGCGACCATCGCCGTCGGTAACGGCCTGTTTAAAGCCAACCCGTCCTCCCTGCTTTCTACCTGCTATGACAAAAACGACCCACGTCTGGACGGTGCATTTACCATGTACTACATGTCCATCAACATCGGTTCGTTCTTCTCTATGCTGGCAACCCCGTGGCTGGCCGCACGTTTTGGCTGGAGCGTAGCGTTTGCCCTCAGCGTGGTGGGGATGGTGATCACCATTATTAACTTCGCCTTCTGTCAGAAATGGGTTAAACAGTACGGCTCTAAACCGGACTTTGCCCCGGTACACATGGGTAAACTGCTGGCGACCATCGCTGGCGTGGTGGTGCTGGTCGCTATCGCCACCTGGCTGCTGCACAACCAGGGTATCGCACGTATGGTGCTGGGCGTCGTCGCACTGGGTATCGTCGTGATTTTCGCCAAAGAAACCATAGGCCTGAAAGGCGCTCCGCGTCGTAAAATGATCGTCGCTTTCCTGCTGATGGTAGAAGCGATTGTCTTCTTCGTGTTGTACAGCCAGATGCCGACCTCGCTGAACTTCTTCGCCATCCGTAACGTGGAGCACTCGATCCTCGGTCTCGCCTTTGAACCGGAACAGTATCAGGCGCTGAACCCGTTCTGGATCATGATTGGTAGCCCGATTCTGGCCGCCATCTACAACAAGATGGGCGACCGCCTGCCGATGCCGCACAAATTTGCTATCGGTATGGTACTGTGCTCTGGCGCATTCCTCGTCCTGCCTCTAGGGGCGAAGTTCGCCAGCGACGCCGGTATCGTCTCGGTCAACTGGCTGATTCTGAGCTACGCGCTGCAGTCTATCGGTGAACTGATGATTTCCGGCCTCGGCCTGGCGATGGTCGCTCAGCTGGTTCCTCAGCGTCTGATGGGCTTCATTATGGGCAGCTGGTTCCTCACCACGGCAGGCGCGGCGATCATCGCCGGGAAAATCGCTAACCTGATGGCAGTCCCGGAGAATGTCACCGATCCGCTGGTGTCGCTGGAAGTGTACGGTCACGTATTCCTGCAGATTGGTATCGTCACCGCGGTTATCGCCGCCCTGATGCTGCTGACCGCGCCGAAACTGAATCGTATGACTCAGGACGACAGCGCGGACATTAAAGCACGCGAAACCGCGGCTGCCTGACGCCGCAGGGAAAACTAATTATTTTTAAGCCGCTAACGTTAGTTTAGCGGCTTTTTTTTTACCCCTGGCAGGACTAACATACAGAAAACTGCAGCCACGAGGAGTCACGCATGAAACTGTTCTACAAACCCGGCGCCTGTTCCCTTGCCTCGCATATTGCCCTGCGCGAAAGCGGTCTGGATTTTACCCTGCAGAGCGTGGATCTGGCCCAAAAACGGCTGGAAAACGGGGAAGACTATCTGCAGTTCAACCCGAAAGGTCAGGTGCCGGCGCTGCTGCTGGATGATGATATCCTGCTCACTGAGGGCGTAGCCATCATGCAGTACATCGCAGACCAGGTGCCGGATCGTCATCTGCTGGCGCCGGTGGGCTCGATTGCGCGCTATCAGACTCTCGAATGGCTGAACTATGTGGCCACCGAGCTGCATAAAAGCTTTACCCCGCTGTTCCGCCCGGATACCCCGGAGGACTATAAGCCTGTCGCGCGGGGGCTGCTTGAGAAAAAGCTGCAATACGTTGATGCAGCGCTGGCAGACAAACAGTGGCTGACCGGCCATCGCTTCACCATTGCCGATGGTTATCTGTTTACGGTGCTGCGCTGGGCCTATGCTATAAAACTGGATATGGCTGCCTATGGTCATATCGGCAGCTGGATGACGCAGGTGGCAGCGCGTCCGGCGGTGGCTGCCGCACTGGCGGCTGAAGGCTTAAAATAAGGCCTGAACCTGCCCGGCGGACCGTCGGGCAGGCCCTGGGAGTTACAGCCGGGTGGCGCTGAAGCAGTGCTCCGGTACGGCGATGCGATCCTGCGCCGCTACTACCTGCAGTTCGTATTCCTGCATATTTTTGGTGGCGAGCATAATCTCGTACACCGCGGCGGTGACGTGTTCCAGCGCATCGCGCAGACTTGCCCCCTGCAGCAATTTAACCAACAGCAGACCGCTGGTCACATCGCCGACGCCTACCGGCTGACGCAGGCCGAAATCCACCAGCGGCCGACTAATATGCCAGGCTTCTTCGGCCGTCACCAGCAGCATCTCAAAACGATCCATACTCAGACCCGCACGGGCAAGATGCTTAACTAATACCACTTCCGGCCCCTGGGCAATCAGCTCCCGCGCGGCGGCCACTGCCTCGCTGACGCTGGCGACCGGATGACCGCACAGGATCTCCAGCTCAACCAGATTCGGCGCAATAATATCGCTGGCCGGCAGCGCATAGCGCACGTGGAACTCCGCCACGCCCGGCGCGACGATGCAGCCCTTCTCCGGGTGACCCATCACCGGATCGCAAAAATATTTCGCCGCCGGATTGGCCGCCTTAACCTGACGCACGATACCGAGGATATGCTCTCCCTGCTCAGCGGAGCCAAGATAGCCGCTCAGTACCGCATCGCAGGTCTGCAGTTTGTCGATGTCGGCAATCCCCTGAACAATCTCCGTCAAATGCGAAGGCGGCATGACGCAGCCGGTCCATTTGCCGTACTGCGTATGGTTAGAGAACTGTACGGTATTCAGGGGCCAGACATTGGCGCCCAGACGGCGCATCGGAAATTCGGCGGCACTGTTGCCGGCATGGCCAAACACAACGTGAGACTGAATGGCGAGGATGTTCTTCATTTTCTTACCACAACCCTAAAAAGAAAAAGGGCGTGGTTTCCCACGCCCTGGCAGTATTTTTTATTTCCAGCAGACCAGGCAGTAATTTTTCTTACCGCGACGCAGCAAGGTGTAGCGGCCAAACAGGCGATCGCTGTCACTGAATACATATTCCGGGTCGGCCTGTTTTTCGCCGTTGATGGTCACCGCGTTAGAGGCAACGGTTTTACGCGCCTGACCGCGGGACGGCTGCAGCTCGGAATCAACCAGCGCCTGCAGCAGATCGGCGCCTTTTTCCATTTCGATCATCGGCACGCCATCCTGGGCCAGCTGTTCGAAGTCTGCTTCGCTCAGGTCGCTCAGGTTACCGTTGAACAGGCTTTCGGTAATGCGCTTCGCCGCTTCCAGGCCTTCTTCGCCGTGAACAAGGCGCGTCACCTGCTCTGCCAGCACGTACTGGGCGCGCGGCGCTTTACCGCTGTTTTTGTCTTCTTCTTCCAGGGCATTGATCTCCGCAATGTCCATAAAGGTGAAGAATTTGAGGAAGCGATAGACATCAGCATCCGCGGTGTTGATCCAGAACTGGTAAAATTTGTACGGACTGGTTTTCTTCGGATCCAGCCACACGGCGCCGCCTTCGGTTTTACCGAATTTGGTGCCGTCCGCTTTGGTGATCAGCGGTACGGTCAGGCCAAACACCTGGTTCTGATGCAGACGACGGGTCAGATCGATGCCGGAGGTGATGTTGCCCCACTGGTCAGAGCCGCCAATCTGCAGCGCCACGCCGTGCAGCTTGTTCAGGCAGGCAAAGTCGTAACCCTGCAGCAGATTGTAAGAGAACTCGGTAAAGGAGATACCCTGATCGTCACGATTCAGACGCTGCTTCACCGCTTCTTTGTTGATCATCTGGTTAACAGAGAAGTGTTTACCGATATCGCGCAGGAAGGTCAGCACGTTCATGCTGCCAAACCAGTCATAGTTATTCGCCGCGATCGCCGAGTTGTCGCCGCAGTCAAAATCAAGGAACGGAGCCACCTGTTTGCGGATTTTATCCACCCACTCCTGCACGGTATCCTCGGTGTTTAGTTTACGCTCAGCGGCTTTGAAGCTTGGGTCGCCAATCAGACCGGTTGCGCCGCCCACCAGCGCCACAGGTTTATGACCTGCCTGCTGGAAGCGTTTCAGGCATAACAATGGAACAAGATGCCCCAAATGCAAGCTGTCAGCGGTAGGATCGAAGCCGCAATAGAGCGCGATCGGGCCTTGCGCCAGTCGCTCTGCTAACGCTTCCTCGTCCGTCACCTGGGCTACCAGCCCCCGCTCTTGCAATTGTTTAATCAAGTTACTGCTTGCCATCAAATTCTCCATGTATAAACGACTGCACCTCTGCCGGTACACGACTTTTCGCCAGATGCGAAAAGTACATAGAATAAAGCGCCGGCCCTTTCAGCGCCAGCGCTTCGATAACTAATTTCGGCGTTTACGGCGCCAGACGGTCTATTTTCCAGGCGCCGCTATCGCGCTGGTATAAAAAGCGATCGTGCAGACGGTGTTCTCCCCCCTGCCAGAACTCCATCTGCTCAATGCTGACGCGGAATCCGCCCCAGAAGCTCGGCAACGGCACTTCACCCTGCTGGAACTTCTGCTTCAGCTCGAGGAATTTGCTTTCGAGGATGCCGCGGGCTGAGATCCGGCTCGACTGCTTCGAGACCCAGGCGCCAATCTGGCTGTCGCGCGGACGGCTGTGGAAATATTTGACCACTTCCAGCGTCGACAGACGCTCCGCTTTGCCGATTACCATCACCTGGCGCTCCAGCATATGCCACGGGAAAAGCAGGCTGACCTGCGGGTTGTTTTCAATTTGATGCGCTTTACGGCTGCCAAGGTTGGTATAAAACACCAACCCTTTTTCGTCGTAGTGCTTCAGCAGCACAATGCGCTGGTAGGGCTGGCCGCGCTCATCGACGGTGGCGACCACCATGGCCGTCGGGTCGGCAAGTTTCGCATCGCAGGCCTGACGCAGCCAGCGTTCAAACAGCGGCAGGGGTTCAGCAGGAAGATCGTGGCGACGCAAACCGCCACGGGTGTATTCACGGCGCAAATGCGCAATTTGCTGGAGTTCGTCGTTATCAGACATGGCCATTGAGGATGTAGTCATAAGGTGGCGTTATTGTGCGCCCCCCGGACAGAAATCTCAACGTTTGGCCGTCTGCAGCTGACAGTTATCAAGGACGATGCGGTCGCGCTTATAGACGGTGGCGGTATCGCCTTTTGACCAGAACACATAGACGCCGTCGGTGTAGCGCGCCCCGGAAGCCGACAGCCCCTCAGACAGGTTCAGTTGCTGATTATCATAGATAAAACTGACCTGCTGGCGTGCGTTATTGCGATGGACCGTCAATGGTTTCTGGTCGCATTGATACTCCAGCGTGTCCGTCTGCATCCGCTCGACAAACTGGTTGTAGTAGCTACAGCCCGCCAGCATAAAAGGTACAACTGCGATAAGAATTTTTTCATTCGTTTGCCTTCGACTTTCCCGGTCACGGCGGGCACTCCGCCCTCCGCTTAACTTGTCCAGTTTACCGGTCGCGTCGTATTTAAGATTTCAGTTAACTCCGATTCTGCGGCGGGTTAGCCGGAAAAATGGCGCCCAGCACCGAGGCTTCGCTGGCGCCGGTCACGGAGGGCAGATTGCCCGGCAGACCAGCCAGCGTTCGCCAGGCCAGCCAGGCAAAGGCCAGCGCTTCCATATCATCGCCGCTGATCCCCGCCTCATCGGTGGTGGAGACCTCGGTTCCCGGCAGCAGCGCCGCCAGGCGCGCCATTAACAAGGGGTTACGCGCGCCGCCGCCGCACACTAACAAACGCTCGCAGCCGCCGCTTAACAATACCTGCTCACTGATGGTGACGGCGGTCAATTCCGCAAGCGTAGCCTGAACATCCTCCCCGCGTAGCCCCGGATAGCGGGCCATATGCTGCTCCAGCCAGCCGTAATTGAAATATTCCCGACCGGTGCTTTTCGGCGCCGGCAAGGCAAACCACGGATCGCTCAGCATGTCCTGCAGCAGCGGCAGCAGCACTTTACCTTCGCTAGCCCATTGGGCGTCCTTGTCGTACGGTTTGCCCTTCTGGCGCCAGATCCAGGCGTCCAGCAACATATTTCCCGGCCCGGTATCATAGCCGCGCACCGGCTGACCTGGCGCCAGCAGCGACACATTAGCGATCCCGCCGATATTGAGCACCATACGTCGCTCGACGGGGTGGGCCAGCAGCGCATGATGAAAAGCCGGCACCAGCGGCGCCCCCTGCCCGCCTAGCGCCATATCCCGGCGACGAAAATCCCCCACTACGGTTATCCCGGTGTGGGCGGCGATCTGGTTGTTATCACCAATTTGCAGGGTATGCGGAGCCTCTCCCTGCGGTTCATGCCATACGGTCTGTCCATGGCAGCCGATGGCGATGACGTCGGTGGGTTTGAGACTTTCCTGGCGCATCAGCGCCAGTACGGCATCGGCAAACAGCCGTCCCAGACGGGTGTCCAGACGACCTAGCTGCGAAAGGGTCAGCGACTGCCCCTGGCAAATCGCCAGAATCTCTTCTTTTATCGCGTGTGGAATGGGCCAGGTGAGACTAGCCTGCTGCGCCACCATGTTTTCAGTAATGGTGGCCAAAACGACATCGATACCATCCAGGCTGGTACCAGACATAACGCCAATAAAGCGACCCGATCTCATACGTTTTCCTTCATTCCATGACCCTTGTATGCCCTTCACTCCATCATAAAGTGTCGGTTAATGCTATGTTGTACTAATACTTTTTAACAATAGAGCGACAAATCAGAGAACATCGTAAAGAACCGGCGTTTAGTTGAGGTTGAAGCACCAGTGTTTATTATTTTTTGTATAGTCCAGGGAGAACCTATGCCCGCCGACGACTAAATGCCATATAATTAACCGTATGGACGTTCAATTGAACACCTTCGGTGAACAGGAGATTCATAAATGATTTTACGTGTTTTGGCTGTATCGATGATTGGTTTTACGCTCGCAGGCTGCGTGAGCAGCAGCGGCCTGTCCGGCGACGTTTATTCCGCATCTGAAGCCAAACAGGTGCAGAGCGTGACTTACGGTACTATCGTGCATACGCGCGCCGTACAGATCCAGAGCGGCGACGATAGCAATGCCATCGGGGCCATTGGCGGTGCGGTACTGGGCGGGTTCCTTGGAAACACCATCGGCGGCGGTACCGGACGCTCTCTGGCTACGGCGGCAGGTGCGGTCGCGGGCGGCGTAGCCGGTCAGGGCGTTCAGGGCGCGATGAATAAAACGCAGGGCGTTGAACTGGAAATCCGTAAGGACGATGGCAATACCATTATGGTAGTGCAGAAACAGGGCAGCACTCCGTTCTCCGTTGGTCAGCGCGTGGCCATTGCCGGCAGCGGCAGCCAGGTCACCGTCTCTCCGCGATAATTTCCCTTACGATGCGGCCGGTTGCGCCGCATCGTATTTTTCAGCCACGTTTATTTCGCCGTAATAAATTCGTAGTAACCATCAGACATCTTTATTTTAATATTCCATGAATCATTGCGCCTGCGCAATATCTTAACTGCCCGCCCCTATTACCCTCAAGAACGTAAATTAGCCCTGGTGACTCATCGTCGCTGCCGTTGCCTTTTATGTGGAATATTGCCTATGCCCGAACATGTGCATCATATCGTTAAACGTCTAATCCTTTATATTTGCATTTGTTTACTGGCCGGGGTTGGCATTTCCGGGATGACTGCGTTTTTTCATACCAGCTTCAGTAGTACTTCCTCAATATTATTTCCGCTGCTGACCAGTTTCCTGATGGTTTTTCATATTACCATTGCCTGTTTTATGGGCATGAAATACTGGAGCAGCAAGCGGCGTCTCTACCTTACTCCAGTCTCTTTCGGGTTTGCCTGCTCAGCGCTGCTGATGCTTGGCACGCTCAGCAGCTATCCGGACTGGCTTACCTGCAATCCGGCCCCGGTCGTTAATCAAAATGACGCCGTTATCTATTATTTCTTCCGCAATATAATGATGGCTGTGTTATTCATGTCATCTATTATTTTGTACTATTTTCGCCAGCGCATCATGCATTCGTGGAAAGCACACGTTCTTACATTTACAGCATGTATTCTTTTTACGTTGACCATTATTGTTTTATCATGGCTATACTCCAGCCATTCGCCGTGGCTGAGCGTCAATTTTATCGACGATCTAAGCCATACCTTTACCCCGTTGTGGCAAAGTATTATCGGCTGGCTGCTGATGGCAGTTTGGTTCATCACGCTGATTTTATTAATTAGCTTGAGTAAACTGCGTAATATTTTTTGGTTCAGCGGCGCTTTTTTTTGCAGCGCTTATTTGTTCACGCTTTTCCAGCTGCTCTCCACCGCAGGGGAGCTGGATCAGACCTGGTACCAGGCGCGTTTTTTCGAAACGCTATGCACCTTGTTCCTGATTCTGGTGCTACTGGTTGACGTCTTTATCCTCTATCGCGAGTCTAACCACAAATATGTCCATTCGTATCAGAATTCGATCCGCGACCCGTTGACCCGCCTCTACAACCGCAGCTTTTTCTACGACACCCTTAACCAACAGCTGGCGAAGGTGAATGCCCAGCATCCGCTGTCGGTGCTCATCAGCGACCTCGACCATTTCAAACGCATCAACGATAGCTACGGCCACGTCGCGGGCGACAAAGTGATCCAGTTCGCCGCCTCGGTGCTGGAAAGCCATTCGCGGGTAGATGACGCCGCCGCACGCATCGGCGGTGAGGAATTTGCTCTGCTGCTGGTCAACACCGGTGAAAAAGAAGCGCAAGCGATCGCCGAGCGTATCCGCCTGGCGGTCAGTGCCGGGGAGAGCCATTTACCGGAGCGAATGACCATCAGCATGGGGGTGTATACCACCTACGACAATAGCGTGACAGCGGAAGCGTGCGTTCAGCGCGCGGACGAAGCCATGTATGAAGCAAAGAATAACGGACGTAACCAGGTGATCGTCTGGCATCAGCAGGGAGGGTGAAAAAAGGCCCGGATTAGCCCGGGCCGCAAAGAATTAATCTTTAGCCTGGAGATCGAGGATATTTTGTTCAAGTTTACGGATTAAGTGGAGCAAGGTTTCCACTTCCTGCTTCGAGACCCCTGAGAGGATTTCATCACGGGTCTTACCTATCACCTCTTCCATCTCGTTGATCAGCGGTTCGGCTTTTCCGTCAGCTTGATGCGTTTGGCCCGCCGATCGCTTGCGCAGGTCTGGCGAGAAATGAGCCCTTTCTCCTCCAGCTGATCGAGCGTGCGCACCAGCGACGGCTGTTCAATACCGATAGCTTTCGCCAGCTGGATCTGCGACTGCTCAGGCGGCAGCTGGTGGATGTTATGCAGCGTGACCCAGTGGGTCTGCGTTAACTCCAGAGGTTTCAGGCGATGGTCGATTAGCGCGCGCCAAACGCGAACTAAACGTGCCAGATCAGAACCAAGTGGCGATTCCAATTTCATCTCCTTATAATTAGCTTGCTAAGTTATTATACTGATTTTAGAATAGTGTGCAGCATTTGAATTATCAAAACAAATGAATTACTTGATTCAACAAAAACCAAAACAATGATTTACACTGTTAAAGAGTAGCACGTCCTGAGGTTACCCCTGTAATGGCAAAGGATTTTTGCTTGTGAAACTGAGTCTTAACACATCCGGATTGCCGCTGCAGGACCTGGTGTTCGGCGCATCCGTCTATTTCCCTCCGCTGTTCAAAGCCGTCTTGTTGGGTTTCTTTATCTGGTTGTTTTTACATCGCCAGCTGCGTGACTGGATGTATGCGGGCGACATCTGGCACCCGCTACTAATGGATCTCTCCCTGTTCGCGCTCTCGGTCTGTCTGGCCCTGGTATTACTCATTGCCTGGTGATCTCCCTGTTATGAAAAGATTAAAATATCTGTCAACGCTGCTGGTCGCGGCCGTCGCCCTGATTGCCGCATGGTTGTTATGGAATTTCTACACTCAGTCACCCTGGACCCGCGACGGCAAAGTGCGCGCCGAGCAGGTTGGGATCACCCCTCAGGTCTCCGGCAGTATTCTGCAGTTGAACGTAACCGATAACCAACGGGTCAAAGCCGGGGAAGTATTGTTTACCATCGACGACACCCCCTATCGCATCGCGGTGCTGAACGCCCAGGCGCAGCTGGCGAAAGCCCAGGCGGAGGTGGCGAAAGCGCAGGCGGAGCAAAGCAAGGCCGCCAGCGAGGCTCGCCGTCGCCGAAGCCTGTCGCAAAATGCCATCTCGGCTGAAGACCTTGAGAACGTCAATACCGCCCTGAATACCGCCACCACCACCCTGGCTGCCGCCAGAGCGGGGGTCGGCGTAACCGAAGCGGCGCTGAAACATGCGCAGTGGCAGCTCAGCCAGACGGTTGTCAAAGCGCCGGTGGATGGCTGGGTGACCAACCTTTCCACCCGCGTCGGTGATTACGCTACCACCGGCCATCCGGTCTTTGCCCTGGTGGACAGCCATTCGTTTTACGTACTGGGCTACTTCGAAGAGACCAAACTGCGCCACATTCGCATCGGCGATCCGGCACAAATTATTCTCTATAGCAATCAGCAGACGCTAAAGGGCCATGTCGCCAGCATCGGCCGCGCGATTGTCGACCAGAGCGTGGAACAGGGAACCGGGCTGGTGGCCAACATCAAACCAAATATCCCCTGGGTTCGTCTCGCCCAACGCGTTCCGGTGCGAATTGCCTTTGATACGCTGCCGGCCGATGTCACCCTGGTCTCCGGTACCACCTGCACTGTCTCAATTGGCGGGCAGTAATGAACCTGCAGACCCTGTCGTGGCGCGCACTCCCCTGGGTTAAAGCCACCCGGCCGCAGTGGCGGTACGCATTGCGCAACGGCATCGCGATGTGTCTTGCGCTGAGTATCGCCTATGCGCTGGATCTTGATGAGCCCTACTGGGCGATGACGTCCGCGGCGGTGGTCAGCTTTCCCACCGTCGGCGGCGTGATCAGTAAAGTTTTGGCCGCATCGCAGGCAGCCTGCTCGGCGCCTGCGCCGCCCTGCTGCTTGCCGGTCATACACTCAACGATCCCTGGCTGTTTCTGTTCAGTATCTCCGGCTGGCTGGCGCTCTGCACCTGGGCCTGCGCCCTGTTCACCAACAACGTCGCCTACGCCTTTCAGCTGGCGGGCTATACCTGCGCCATCATCGCCTTTCCGGTGATTAACATCAGCGACAGCTACGAGCTGTGGGTCATCGCCCAGTCGCGCGTCTGCGAAGTCATCGTCGGGATCTTCTGCGGCGGGCTAATGATGATGATCCTGCCAAGCACCTCCGACGGCAGCAACCTGCTGACGGCCCTGAAAACCATGCACGCCCGGCTGCTGGAGCACGCCAGCCTGCTGTGGGTGCCGGAGACGACGGATGCCATTCGCACCGCCCATGAGAGCGTGATTGGCCAGATCCTGACCATGAACCTGCTGCGTATCCAGGCCTTCTGGAGCCACTACCGTTTCCGTCGGCAGAATCCTCTGCTGAACTACCTCCTGCATCAGCAGCTCAGAATGACCAGCGTCATCTCCAGTCTGCGACGGATGCTGCTGAACTGGCCTGACGCGCCGGCGAACACTCGCCAGGTACTGGAGTCGCTGCTCGCCGAGCTCGCCACCCCTCATGCCGACAGCTATCACGTTGCGCGGATCCTGGCGCCGCTGGCGCCGCGGCAGGATGCCGATTACCGGCACATCGCTTTCTGGGCGCGATTGCGCTATTTCTGTCGCATTTACCTGGAGAGCAGCCGCTGGATCCGCCGCGTTGAAAATGCCTCGGCGATCGCCGAGTTCAATGTGCCCGCCGCCCCGCCGTTAGCCCGCCATACCGATCAGGCGGAGGCGTTGCTCAACGGTGTCCGTACCTTTTGCGCGCTGGTGGCGATTGGCGCATGGGGGATCAGTACCCAGTGGACCAGCTGTGCGGCGGCCCTGACCCTGGCCTCCATCTGCTGCGTGCTCTACTCCGTATCCGCCTCGCCGTTTCGCTCGCTGACATTGCTGATGCAGACTCTGGTCCTGCTGTCGCTATTCAGTTTCGTGGTGAAGTTCGGCCTGATGGTGCAGGTAACCGACCTGTGGCAGTTTCTGCTGTTCCTGTTCCCGCTCCTGACCACCATGCAGTTACTCAAACTGCAGTGGCCCAAATACGCCGGCCTGTGGGGACAGCTTATCGTCTTTATGGGCTCGTTTATCGCCGTCACCAACCCGCCGGTGTACGATTATGCGGCCTTTTTCAATGATAATTTGAGCAAGATTGTCGGGGTAGGCTTTGCCTGGCTGGCCTTTGCGGTACTGAGTCCGGGCTCGGACGCCCGCAAAGGGCGACGCCATATCAGAGCGTTACGGCGTCACTTTGTCGATCAGCTTAGCCGTCATCCTCAGCACAGTGAGCATGAATTTGAATCGCTGGTCTATCACCACGTCAGTCAGCTCAGCCAGAGTAAGGATGCCCTGGCGCGCCGCTGGCTGTTGCGTTGGGGCGTCGTGCTGCTCAATTGCTCGCACGTCGTCTGGCAGCTTCGCGAATGGGAAACCCGCTCCGATCCTCTCGCCCAGGTGCGCGACCTGTGCATCAACCTGTTACGCGATGTGATGAGCGAGCGCGGCGTGCAGCAGCGCCCGCTGGCCTCCACCCTGCAGGAGCTGCAGCGGATCTGCGACGCCCTGAACCACCATCATCAGCCGGCGGCGCGGGAACTGGCCGCCGCGATTTGGCGACTGTACTGCGCCCTGTCGCAGCTGGAACAGGCCCCGGTGGCCGGCACAATTGGCGAAGGAACTACTTAATCACCCCGCAGGCAAACCGTTCGCCGCCGCCGCCCAGCGGCTGCGGACTGTCGGCCATGTTATCCCCGCCTACGTGGACCATCAGCGCTTTCCCTTTCACCTCCGCCAGCGTTTTCAGGCGCGGAGCAATAATCGGCTGGTCGGCTACGCCCGCATCGTTGACCACCAGCAGGGGCAGGTCGCCAAGATGCCCGGCCCCCAACGGCCCTTCGTGTTTGCCGGTATGCTGCGGATCGTAATGTCCGCCCGCCGCCCCGGCGGCCACGGCTTTACCTTCTTTCATCGCCGGCTGGCAGCTGCCTTCGGCATGAATATGAAACCCGTGCTTACCCGGCGGTAGCGCCCGCAGAGTGGGGGCGAACTCGAGTCCGCGGTCGGTTTCGGTGATTTTGACGCTGCCGATGGTCTGACCGACGCCCTGGGTGGTCACGAGATTAAGTTGCACATCTTCACTAACGGCCTGTGCGCCAGCGCAAAATGCGAGGGATAAGATCGCGAGAATACATCGTTGCATAACACCTCCGGATGGCTGTCTCCCTGTTAAGTGTAAACCAGGAACGCCTTTCCGGAGGGGAAATGCCCGTTACGGTACGTCGTACCCGAGCGCGGCTTTACGGATGCGGAACCACTGCTGACGGGTCATGCTGAGTTTTTCAGCCACAATCGCCGAGCGCACGCGCTCGATTTTGCCCGAGCCAATAATCGGCAGAGGCTGCGACGGCAGACGCAGCACCCAGGCATAAACTACCTGTTCGATGCTGTCGGCGTTAAGCTCGTGCGCCACCTGCGCCAGCTCATCGCGCAGCGCCTGGAAGCACTCTTCGTTAAACAGGCGACCACCGCCAAGACAAGACCACGCCATCGGACGAATACGCAGTTGCTGCAGCTGATCGAGAGTACCGTCGAGCAGCAGCGGCTGATGCACCGGTGAAATTTCGACCTGGTTGGTGGCCAGGGTAAACGGCAGACGTGACTGCAGCAAGGTGAACTGGGCGGGGGTAAAGTTCGAGACGCCAAAATGGCGCACTTTACCGCTATGATGCAGCGCGAGAAAAGCTTCGGCTACCTCGTCGGCGTCCATCAGTGGGTCCGGCCGGTGGATCAGCAGCAAGTCGAGATGGTCCGTCGCCAGATTACGCAGCGATTGCTCGGCGCTGAGCACGATGTGATCGCGGTCGGTAATGTAGTGGCCAATGGTGTTCTCAGCGCGCGCCCGGGTGGCGATACCGCATTTGCTGACGATTTCCATCCGGCTACGCAGATGCGGCGCTCGCTTCAGCGCTTCGCCAAAGGCAGCCTCACACTGATAATCGCCATAGATATCGGCGTGATCGACGGTGGTTACGCCTAAATCGAGATGCTGCTCAATAAAGCTGACCAGCTCGCCAGGCGACATTTTCCAGTCCATCAGACGCCAGTAGCCCATCACAAAACGTGAAAATTCCGGCCCCTGGGGAGCCATAGCAATACGCTGAACCATAACCGCTTCCTCAATAAAAAAGTGCTCTGAGTATACGTAATTTTTGGCTTAAAACAGTGAGGGTTGCTGCGGTTCTTCCGCCGGCTCCGGCCTGTTCGCGCGTATTTTGCGAAGCAGCCGTTGGCGGCAAAGACGCAAAACCTCCTGTTTCTGCGCATCGCTCATCGTTTGCCAGTTAAAACGTTCCTCACGGCTGCGGAAACAGCCGCGACAGTAGCCGCGCTCATCGGTCTGACATATTCCCCGGCACGGGCTCTGCACCGGGAAAAATTCTAACTGCTCTGCCACCACACGCCTCCTGTCCCCTCGTCTCCTTTCATTGAAGACGTTTCCCCGCGCCGACGCAAATTTTGTTCACTACGTGCTGCGTCAGCTAACATTTTTCCGCCGACGCTTGCATTAGACCAATCGGTCTACTACAGTGTGCAGCATGAACAGACACAGCGATTGCGATACCCGAGAACATATCCTGGCCACCGGCGAGCAGCTTTGCATGCATCGCGGTTTTACCGGAATGGGCTTGAGCGAACTTCTGAAGACGGCGGAGGTGCCCAAGGGCTCCTTCTACCACTACTTTCGCTCTAAGGAAGCCTTCGGCGTCGCGCTGCTTGAACATCACTACACCGGATATCTGCAGCGCCTGGTGGACCACTTCGATCATGGCGACGGTAACTATCGCGATCGCCTGCTGGCCTACTATCAGCACACGCTGAATCAGTTCTGCCAGCAGGGGATTATTAGCGGGTGTCTTACTGTCAAGCTATCCGCGGAGGTTTGCGATCTGTCGGAAGATATGCGCGCCGCCATGGATCGCGGAGCCAGCCAGATTATCGCCCTGCTGGGCGACGCGCTGGAGAAAGGACGTCAGGAAGGCAGTCTCGCATTTGACGGCGAGGCCATGACCCTGTCGCAGGTGCTGTATTCCCTGTGGCTCGGGGCCAACCTGCAGGCCAAAATTACGCGTAGCGCAACGCCGCTGGAAAGCGCCCTTGCCCACGCCAAACAGATTATTGCGGCGCCTGCGGTATAACAGGCGTTTTTATTTCATCAGTTACTAGACGACCGGTCTACTCAGGAGTCACTATGTCGGAAGCAAAATTATTCAGCCCACTGAAAGTCGGTGCGGTCACCGTCCCTAATCGCGTATTTATGGCGCCGTTGACGCGTCTGCGCAGCATTGAGCCGGGCGATATCCCTACTCCGCTGATGGGCGAATACTACCGCCAGCGCGCCAGTTCCGGGCTGATCATCACCGAAGCGACGCAGATCTCCGCGCAGGCCAAAGGCTACGCCGGCGCGCCTGGGCTGCACAGCCCGGAGCAGATTGCCGCCTGGCAGAAAATCACCGCCGGCGTTCATGCCGAAAACGGTCATATCGCCGTCCAGCTGTGGCACACCGGGCGTATTTCCCATAGCAGCCTGCAGCCTGGCGGAGCCGCCCCGGTAGCGCCTTCCGCGCTGAGCGCGGGCACCCGTACCTCACTGCGTGACGAAAACGGCCACGCCATTCGCGTCGACACCTCAATGCCCCGCGCCCTGGAAACCGCAGAGATCCCAGGGATCGTCAACGATTTCCGTCAGGCGGTCGGCAATGCCCGTGACGCCGGCTTCGATCTGGTTGAGCTGCACTCAGCCCACGGCTATCTGCTGCACCAGTTCCTCTCGCCATCGGCGAACCAGCGTACCGATCAGTACGGCGGCAGCGTGGAGAACCGTGCCCGTCTGGTGCTGGAAGTGGTTGACGCCGTGAGTCAAGAGTGGAGCGCCGAGCGCATTGGCATCCGCGTGTCGCCGATTGGCAGCTTCCAGAATGTGGATAATGGCCCGAACGAAGAAGAAGACGCGCTGTATCTGATTAGCGAGCTGGCGAAACGCGGTATCGCCTATCTGCACATGTCCGAGCCGGACTGGGCGGGCGGCAAACCTTACAGTGAAGCTTTCCGTCAGAAAGTCCGCGACCGCTTCCCGGGGGTGATCATTGGCGCTGGCGCTTACACAGTAGAAAAAGCCAACGATCTTATCAATAAAGGGCTGATTGATGCCGTGGCCTTTGGCCGCGATTACATCGCCAACCCGGATCTGGTGGCTCGCCTGCAGAAAAAAGCGCCGCTTAACCCGCAACGCCCGGAATCCTTCTACGGCGGCGGCGCGGAAGGCTACACCGATTACCCGACTCTGTAATCCCTCCATTGATAGCGGCGACGTATCGCCGCTATACTCAACGTTCTGATCTATCAAATAAACTGCATAGGGGACATTATGCGCTTACTCCACACCATGCTGCGCGTTGGCGACCTGCAACGTTCTATCGACTTCTATACCAACGTGTTGGGCATGAAGCTGCTGCGCACCAGCGAAAACCCGGAGTACAAGTACTCCCTCGCCTTTGTCGGCTACGGCGAAGAGAGCGAAACCGCGGTAATCGAACTGACCTACAACTGGGGCGTGGACAGCTATGAGCTGGGCACCGCCTACGGCCATATCGCGCTGAGCGTCGATAACGCCGCCGAAGCCTGCGAACGGATCCGTCAGAACGGGGGCAACGTCACCCGTGAAGCCGGGCCGGTAAAAGGCGGCACCACCGTCATCGCCTTCGTGGAAGATCCGGACGGTTACAAAATCGAGCTCATTGAAGAGAAAGATGCCGGCAAAGGTCTGGGCAACTAACGCTTCCCCACGCTGGCATATTTAATGCCATGGCTCGCCCGGGCGCTACGGCGCCCGTTGTTTTCACCCCTGCCTGCTGCAAGCCGCGGCAAAATTTGCCATAATGCGCGCTACTTTTTTCCAGCTAAGAGAATCTGATGTCCGAGAACGCTCAACTGAATGGTCTGTGCGACCGTTTCCGCGGTTTTTATCCGGTGGTGATCGATGTTGAAACCGCAGGATTTAACGCCAAAACCGACGCCCTGCTGGAGATCGCCGCCATTACGTTGAAGATGGATGAGCACGGCTGGCTGATGCCCGATGAAACGCTGCATTTCCATGTTGAACCTTTCGAGGGCGCCAATCTGCAGCCCGAAGCGCTGGCTTTTAACGGGATTAACCCGCATGACCCGCAGCGCGGGGCCGTCAGCGAATACGATGCCCTGCATGCCATCTTCAAAATGGTGCGCAAAGGGATGAAAGAGAGCGACTGCAGCCGGGCAATCATGGTGGCGCACAATGCCACCTTTGACCACAGCTTCACCATGACCGCCGCCGAACGCGCGGGACTTAAACGCAACCCTTTCCATCCGTTTGTTACCTTCGACACCGCCGCGCTAAGCGGGCTGGCGCTGGGCCAGACGGTGCTGTCGAAAGCCTGTATTGCCGCGGGTATGCCGTTCGACGGCGCGCAGGCTCACTCCGCCCTGTATGATACCGAGCAGACGGCGCAGCTGTTTTGCGAGATCGTGAACCGCTGGAAGCGTCTGGGCGGCTGGCCGCTGCCAGTGGCCACCCCGGAGTGATAAAAAAAGCGACTTCCAGGAAGTCGCTTTTTTACTGATGGCGGGAATTACTCCGCTTTTGGCTCGTCGGTATGGTACTTTGCCGCCGTCTCTTTGATCAGCTGCTGCAGTTCACCGCGCTGGTACATTTCGATGACGATATCGCAGCCGCCCACCAGTTCACCGTCTACCCACAGCTGCGGGAAAGTCGGCCAGTTGGCGTATTTAGGCAGCTCGGCGCGGATATCCGGGTTCTGCAGGATATCAACGTAAGCAAAACGTTCGCCACAGGCGGACAGCGCCTGAACGGCCTGGGCAGAGAAACCGCAGCTTGGCAGCTTCGGCGACCCTTTCATGTACAACAGGATCGGGTTTTCAGCGATTTGGCGTTGGATCTTTTCTAAAGTCGAGCTCATTGTCGTGCTTCCTTAAACTTCTTTCTACGGCAGTAACTTGTCATTGTAGCGTCCTGTAGGCAGGACGGATAATAACATTTTTTTCACTATTCATATTTTATCTTCTGTTGCGCGAAGTTGCCTTAAAAATATCATTTTGCGGTCACAGGCGGGCGCTCATTGCGCATTTTCTGTGCGAGGCGGTCAATGTCTGACGCGTTTTCTTGCAATCGTTAACCAATCGACATTTTTGATACAAAAGAATATTAACTTTCCGGCTTTTTATGCTTTAGAATCATTCCGGTTTGTCATTCATCGTCAGGCATTTGTACATGTCTGTAATTAATCAGGGGATTGCTCAGTGGCGCGGCTAAACAAAATCGCGATATCGCTCTGTGCATTACTGTTCACGTCTATCTCATTCACGCCACTGGCTCAGGCATCAGGGCATACGCACGCCTCCGCTTCGCCAAAAGCGTTGCCCGCGAAAAGTGGCTCAGAGCGCAAGAAAAAAGCAACCAGTCAAAAAACTAAAACCACCGCTAAAACCACCAGTAAAAAGTCCTCGCGCACCCGGCTCCCTACCCGCACTACCGCAGCAAGCCAAACCGCACTTCATCGTCAGGCCGCCGGCGCGACGAAAAAATGCGTGCTGCGTAAAGGTTATAAAAAGCAGTGCGCGAAAACGGTCGCCGCCAGCGCCGAGCCGACCCTGGCGCTAAACAGCGTCAAAAGCAAGTGCGTGGTGCGCAAGGGCTATAAAAAACGCTGTAAGCCCGAGGCCAGCGAAGCGAATTTAACGATCGCCGACGCCCACAAGGTCCGGGTGCAAAAAGCGCAAAGTACCGCGATGAATAAACTGATGGGCCAGTTGGGTAAACCCTATCGCTGGGGCGGCACCTCGCCGCGCACCGGGTTTGACTGCAGCGGGCTGGTCTATTACGCCTATAAGGACCTGGTCAAGATCCACATCCCGCGTACGGCCAACGAAATGTACCACCTGCGCGATGCGCGTCCGGTGGATCGTGATGAACTGCAGAGCGGCGATTTAGTCTTCTTCCGCACCCGCGGACGGGGCGCTGCCGACCATGTCGGCGTCTACGTCGGCAACGGAAAATTCATTCAGTCGCCGCGCACAGGTCGTGATATTCAAATCACCTCCCTGAGCGAGGATTACTGGGTTCGCCATTATGTCGGCGCTCGTCGCGTCATGACGCCGAAAACCATTCGCTGATCCCGGTCTGCCGCTGCGGCGGCAGACCGCCTCTCCTGCTCCATCTCCATCCCCACCCGCAAGGGATATTGCAGATTGCTCTCTTTGCCCGGCGTATCACGACGATAGCGGGTCGGCGACATGCCAAAGTGACGGTGAAAGGTCCGGCAGAAAGCGGCTTGTCCCTCGTATCCCAGGCACTGAGAAATACTCTGTATCGACGCCTGCGTCTGCGTTAAATAGATTGTCGCAATCGTCATCTTTCGTCGGCTGACGTAGCTCGCCAGCGTGCAGCCCGTTACCATGGCGAATTGTCGCTGGAAGTACCAGTGTGAGTAGCCGGACTTTTTCGCAATCGCGCTCACCGACAGGGTGTCGAAAATATGTGCTTCGATCCAGTCAACAATCCCCTGCACCACCGGGATCATTTTCGCGCTCACCACCTCATCTGTTTTTGCCATCGTCGTCATCCTGGGGAAATTACTGCTGGCGGCTATATTTGTCATACAAATTAAAAAATAGACAATGAATTATTGGCATAGCGACGATTGCCTGAGCGCATATTTTTATTAATCGTTTGATATTAAAGTTTTATTTTTTGTTCAGCGCATTGCGTGACAGCGGCGAAGCAGAGTAGTTAATTGCCATGCGAGTTCGCAAATCCGCAGAGGGCATCTCCTTATACAGGGTTGCAACAATTTTGGCGGCTTATTGCCCACTCCTGCAGAAAACGGTTAAGCCTTCACCACATGCACCGGAGATAATAGCCTTTATCGTTGTAAGGCTTTTCACTGCTTGCGGCAAATGTTAACATTCTCAATACAATAACACGCCCGGGACGCGACAGCGTCGGGCGGTCAGAACACGATTCAGGTGAAAACCTCATCCTGTCAATGTGAGATAAAACAAAAAGTTATAAGGAGAGTAGCAATGTCGTTTGAATTACCTGCATTACCATATGCAAAAGACGCCCTGGCGCCGCACATTTCCGCAGAAACCCTGGAATATCACTACGGTAAACACCACCAGGCGTATGTCACTAACCTCAACAACCTGATCAAAGGCACTGCGTTCGAAGGCAAATCCCTCGAAGAGATCGTCCGCACGTCTGAAGGTGGCGTATTCAACAACGCAGCGCAGGTTTGGAATCACACCTTCTACTGGAACTGCCTGGCGCCTAACGCCGGCGGCGAACCGGAAGGCGAACTGGCGGCCGCAATCGCCAAATCTTTCGGCAGCTTCGCGGATTTTAAAGCCAAATTTACCGATGCCGCGGCGAAAAACTTCGGCGCTGGCTGGACCTGGCTGGTCAAAAATGCCGACGGCAGCCTGGCTATCGTCTCCACCAGCAACGCCGGCACCCCGCTGACCACCGACGCGAAGCCGCTGCTGACCGTTGACGTTTGGGAACATGCCTACTACATCGACTACCGCAACGCCCGTCCAAGCTACCTGGACCACTTCTGGGCGCTGGTTAACTGGAAGTTTGTTGCGGCTAACCTGGCGGCATAAACGACAAACCGCAGCGGGGTCTCCCCGGCTGCGGTTTTTTTTGCCCTTGCCCAGCCGATGATTACTGGCTGGCGAAAGCCTCTTCCGGCTGCGCTCGCCCGCTAAACCAGACCAGCAGCAGCGCCAGACCAGCGATAATCGCGCCCATCACCGGCACAAACGCATATCCCAGTCCGCCAGAGATCACCGCCCCACCGGCGGCGGCGCCCAGCGCGTTGCCGAGGTTGAACGCGCCGATATTCACCGAAGAAGAGAGCCCCGGCGCCTCATGCGCTACGCGCATAACCCGCATCTGCAGCGGCGGAACCACCGCAAAGGTTGCTGCGCCCCAGACAATCATGCTGATGGCCGCCCCGGCCTGGGATTGCGCCAGCAGCGGGATCGCCAGCATGATCGCCATCAGCAGCAGCAGAAAGCCCTTCAGCGTGCCGGAGACCGACCGGTCAGCGAATTTGCCGCCCAGATAGTTGCCTAGCGAAAAACCGACGCCAATCAGCACCAGCATCGCGGTTATAAACAGCGATGAAGCGTGGGTCAGCGTATTGAGCACTGGCGAAATGTAGGTATACAGCGTAAACATCGCCCCGGCGCCCAGCACGGTGGTCAGCAACGCGGAGAGCACCTGCGGGCGCAGCAGGACAGAAAGCTCTTTTTTGACATCAGGACGTTCCCCCGCGCTGCCCTTCGGCAGGGAGAACCACAGGCTAACCATCGCCAGCAGGCCTAATCCCGCAGTAGCAAGGAAGGACATCCGCCAACCGATGGTTTCGCCAAGCCAGGTGGCCGCCGGCACGCCGCCAATGTTGGCGATGGTCAGGCCCATAAACATAGTGGCTACCGCGCTGGCCTGCTTATGCTTTGGCACGACGCTGGCCGCCACCACCGATCCCAGGCCGAAAAAAGCGCCGTGGTTGAGGCTGGTAATAATCCGCGACAGCAGCAGCGTGGTGTAATCCGGCGCGATGGATGACAACAGGTTGCCGACGGTGAAGATCCCCATCAGAAAAATCAGCGCATTGCGCCGTGCGCGATGCGACAACAGCAGCGTCATCAGCGGTGCGCCGACCATGACGCCGATGGCATACGCACTGATCAGCATTCCCGCTACCGGTATCGAGACGTCCACACCTTTCGCAATCACCGGCAGCAATCCCATCGGGGAGAACTCGGTGGTACCGATGCCAAAGGCGCCGATCGCCAGCGCAAGTAAAGGAAAGTTGATTTTCATTCAATGACTCCATCAGACCGTCAGATAGGACGGCGTAACATCAGAAGTCAAAAGCATGACATCAATCACAAAAAAACAAAAGTGAACGAAATGACAAAAGATTTTTGCAGAATTGATAATAATAGCGGGATATGGGGAGGAAGCGGCGCTCCTCCCTCAGCGAAACATTAGTGCAGTATGGCGGTCAGGCTGAAAGCGACAATCACGCCGAGAGCAATAATCGTGGTGATCAGCGAAAACTTTAAATTGGTATCCATCATTTTTCCCTCTTGTTATCCCCACACCAAAAGTGAGCTTGCTCATTTTTGCACAAAAAATCGCAAAAATCTTCCGGGATTTAGGGCGATGCACATTTTTGCTCTTCCACTTTGCCCCAAGATCGGACAAAATCCCACGCTAATTTAAAAGCGTATCGGCCATTGACCCCTTCCTGTCGTTCTGTGTCGTTTTCCCGACGTGATGCAATGTTGAAAATTGTATTCAGGGTGTGTGTAGGCAAACGTTTACGTATCGATGATCAGGCGATCAGGTCAAGGCATGGAGTGAGATGTAATGGCAACTATTAAAGATGTAGCGAAACGCGCAAACGTTTCCACTACAACTGTGTCACATGTAATTAACAAAACCCGTTTCGTTGCCGAAGAGACGCGTAATGCGGTATGGGCGGCGATCAAAGAGCTGCACTACTCGCCGAGCGCCGTGGCGCGCAGCCTGAAAGTCAATCACACCAAATCGATTGGCCTGCTGGCGACCAGTAGCGAAGCCGCCTATTTCGCTGAAATTATTGAGTCCGTTGAAAAGAGCTGCTTCCAGAAGGGCTATACTCTGATCCTCGGTAACGCGTGGAACGATCTGGAAAAACAGCGCGCCTATCTGTCGATGATGGCGCAAAAGCGCGTAGACGGTCTGCTGGTGATGTGTTCCGAGTATCCGGATTCGGTATTGAGCATGCTGGAAGAGTACCGCCATATCCCGATGGTGGTGATGGACTGGGGCGAGGCGAAAGCCGACTTCACCGATGCGGTGATCGATAACGCCTTCCAGGGCGGCTATATCGCCGGACGCTACCTGATTGAACGCGGCCATCGCGAAATCGGCGTGATCCCGGGCCCGCTGGAGCGCAACACCGGCGCGGGGCGACTTGCCGGCTTCATGCAGGCGATGAAAGAGGCGCATATCAGCGTGCCGGAAAACTGGATTGTGCAGGGCGACTTCGAGCCGGAGTCCGGCTACCGCGCAATGCAGCAGATCCTAAACCAGCAGCACCGCCCGACGGCGGTCTTCTGCGGCGGCGATATCATGGCGATGGGCGCTATCTGCGCGGCGGATGAAATGGGACTGCGGGTGCCGCAGGACATTTCGCTGATCGGTTATGATAATGTGCGCAACGCCCGCTATTTCAGCCCGGCGTTAACCACCATTCATCAGCCGAAAGATTCCCTGGGCGAGGCCGCATTTAACATGCTGTTGGATCGTATCGTCAACAAGCGTGAAGAGTCGCAGTCTATCGAAGTGCACCCTCGTCTGGTTGAGCGCCGCTCGGTAGCGGATGGCCCGTTTGTCGATTATCGTCGTTAAGGCATCTGGCGGGCGCGGATCTCTCCGGCGCCCGCAGCCACTCCCGATTCAGCGTGTCGCTGTCCCCCAGATAGTCAAGCATCCAGTTCAGCGCCGGTGAGGCATCGTTCTGCTGCCACGTCAGGCAGCAGGCGGCATCCGGGAACGGATTTTCCAGCGCCAGCGCAGTCCACTCGCCGCGATCTATCCATGGACGGGCGAAATGGCTCGGCACCATGCCGACGCAGAGTCCTGCCGACAAACAGGTTGCTGATGATTCCCAGTCAGGGACGACTACCCTCTTCTGGTTATCCAGCAACCATGTTGTCCGTTTAGGCAACGAGCGCGAGGTATCCTCCCGCACCAGCGACGGCCAGTTACGCAGGACGTCGTCGCTCAGGGGTCCCTCCATCTTTGCCAGCGGATGATCGCTCGCCACCACGCAGTCCCAGCTCAGCATCCCCATATCGCGGAACGCATAGCGACCGCCGACCGGAATAGATCGCGTTGCGCCAATCGCCAGCTCAACGCGGCCGTCGGCCAGCGCATCCCATACCCCATTGAATACTTCCTGAAAGACGATCAGCTCGACGTCGGGAAAATGGCGATAGAAATCGACGATCATCTGACGCATCCGCGCCGGTTTCACAATATCATCCACTGCGATCGACAACTGTCCGCGCCAGCCGTTCGCAATTTGCTGACACTGCTGGCGGGTGATCTGCATTTTTTTGATAACAGAGCGCCCTTCCTGTAAAAACCAGACCCCGGCGGGGGTCAACTCCACATCACGATGGCGACGCTCAAATAAGGGAACGGCGAGCCACTCTTCGAGCTGACGCACGGTATAGCTGACCGCGGAAGGCACCCGGTGAAGCTCCTGCGCGGCCGCGCTGAAGCTGCCGTTACGGGCGACGGCATCAACCACTTCCAGAGAGTATTCAGACCACATTTTCTGCCTGCAAAATTTTTGAATGCATGTGACAAATATTAGCGTTTCACAAGCCACAATGCACTCCCTACACTCTGCGGCATCGTACCTGTACACCAACTATGAGAACGTTATGTCACAACCCGGGAAAGGATTTTTAGTCTGGCTGGCCGGCCTGAGCGTGCTGGGCTTTCTGGCCACCGATATGTACCTGCCGGCGTTTGCCGCCATGCAGCAGGATCTCAACACCTCCGCCGCCTCCATCAGCGCCAGTCTGAGCCTGTTCCTCGCCGGCTTCGCGCTGGGCCAGCTGTTCTGGGGACCGCTGTCGGACCGCTATGGACGTAAACCGGTGCTGCTGAGCGGCCTGGCGATTTTCGCGGCCGGCTGTCTGGGGATGCTGTGGGTGCACAACGCCACCCTGATGCTGGCGCTGCGCTTTCTGCAGGCGATTGGCGTCTGTGCCGCGGCCGTTACCTGGCAGGCGATGGTCGCCGATTACTATCCTGCCCAGCGCACGAACCGCATCTTCGCCACCATTATGCCGCTGGTAGGACTGTCGCCGGCGCTGGCCCCGCTGCTGGGCAGCTGGCTGCTGGTGCACTTCGAGTGGCAAGCCATCTTCGCCACCCTGTTCGCCATCACTCTGCTGCTGATGCTGCCTGCCCTGCGCCTGAAGGCAGCCGCGAAGTCAGTAGTAGTGACGCAGCAAAAGATCACCTTTCTCGCGCTGCTGCGCTCCCGGGAATACAGCGGCAACGTCCTGATCTACGCCGCCTGTTCCGCCAGCTTCTTCGCCTGGCTTACCGGTTCACCTTTTATCCTGCATGAAATGGGCTATGGCCCAACCGCTATCGGCCTGAGCTATATTCCGCAGACCATCGCCTTTCTGGTGGGAGGCTATGGCTGTCGCGCGCTGCTGCAGAAATGGTCCGGTCAACAGATGCTGCCGTGGCTGCTGGTGATTTTTGCCGTCAGCGTAGCCGCCACCTGGCTGGTGGGCCTGCAAACCCATGCCTCGCTGGTGGCGTTAATGATCCCGTTCTGCATGATGGCGGTGGTCAACGGCGGGATCTACCCCATCGTGGTTGCTCAGGCGCTGAAGCCTTTTCCGCAGGCGACCGGCCGCGCGGCGGCGCTGCAAAATACCCTGCAGCTTGGCCTGTGCTTCCTGACCAGTCTGCTGGTATCCGCGCTGATCGCCACGCCGCTGCTGACCACCACCAGCGTAATGCTGGTTTCGATTGGCTTAGCCGGAATAGGCTATCGCCTGCAGCAGACGCCGGAGCTGACACCCCATTCTTCCCACGCGTAATGCCCGTCGCCAGGGCCCGGACCAGTCGTTAGCATGCTAAGAAATTTTTATTGAAAGCCAGTACTTAGCGTCCTATACTGGATCCGGGTTCACATAAATAGAAAATAGTTACAGATTAACGGATGCAGGATGCCTCCGTTTCACCATGGAAGGCCTTTCGGCAAGGGTTATCTCCCTTCCTCTGTTTACGTCGGATAGCGACTTCACGGATTATCCGTGAGATTTCTCACAAAGCCAAAAAAGCGTCTACGCTGTTTTAAGGTTCTGATCACTTGGGCGTGATGGAGAAGCTATGAGTTCATCGTGTATAGAAGAAGTAAGTGTACCAAATGATGACTGGTACCGGATTGCAGCTGAATTATTAGGCCGTGCGGGAATTGAAATCAATGGCTCCGCGCCGTCCGACCTGCGGGTTAAAAATCCTCTCTTTTTTAAACGGGTTTTGCAGGAAGGTTCGCTGGGTTTAGGCGAAAGCTATATGGACGGCTGGTGGGAATGCGAGCGTCTGGATATATTCTTCCACAAGGTGTTACGCGCCGGGTTGGAAAAGCAGCTCCCACACCATTTCAAAGACACACTCCGCATCGCAGGCGCTCGTCTGTTTAATCTACAAAGTAAAAAACGTGCTTGGATTGTCGGTAAAGAGCACTACGACCTCGGCAACGATCTCTTCAGCCGGATGCTTGATCCCTATATGCAATATTCCTGCGGTTACTGGAAAGAGGCGCAGAGCCTCGAGGCCGCCCAGCAGGCTAAGCTGGATCTCATCTGCCGCAAACTGGAGCTGGAGCCAGGCATGCGGGTACTGGATATTGGCTGTGGATGGGGCGGTCTCGCCGAATATATGGCGCGAAATTATCAGGTCAGCGTCGTGGGTGTAACCATCTCCGCCGAGCAACAAAAAATGGCCCAGGCACGCTGCGCCGATCTCGATGTAGAGATTCGTCTCCAGGATTATCGCGATCTGCACGACAGCTTTGACCGCATCGTCTCCGTTGGCATGTTTGAGCACGTGGGGCCGAAAAATTACGCTACCTACTTTGAGGTTGCCGACCGTAATTTGAAACCCAACGGCCGCTTTTTACTGCACACCATTGGTTCCAAGGTCACCGACCATAACGTTGACCCGTGGATCGATAAATATATCTTCCCGAACGGCTGCCTGCCTTCCGTGCGTCACATTGCCGAAGCCAGCGAGAAGCACTTTGTGATGGAAGACTGGCACAACTTCGGCGCCGATTATGACACGACCCTGATGGCCTGGTATGAGCGTTTCCTCGCCAGCTGGCCGGAAATTGCCGATAACTATTCTGAGCGTTTCAAACGCATGTTTACCTATTATCTGAACGCCTGCGCCGGCGCCTTCCGCGCCCGCGACATTCAGCTCTGGCAGGTGGTGTTCTCGCGCGGTATTGAACATGGACTGCGCGTCGCCCGTTAAATAACACTCCCCCGCTTATCGGCGGGGGATTTTTTTTCAGGCTTCATTGACCTTAGCCGCCATCTCTTTCGCGGCCAGCACGCGTTCGACCGTATCGACAACCGCCTGGGTCTGCGGATCAATCTCAATATTGACGCGATAGCCCAGTTTTTTCGCTCCCAGGGTGGTCCGCTGCAGCGTCTCCGGAATAAGATGTACGCAGAAACGGGTCGCCGTCACCTCACCCACCGTCAGACTAATGCCGTCAATACCGATGAATCCTTTATAGAGGATGTATTTCATCAGCGTTGGATCCTGCACTTTAAACCAGATCTGACGGTTATTTTCGGAAGTCAGAATCTTCACGATTTCCGCGGTGGTCATAATGTGGCCGGACATTAAATGCCCGCCGATTTCATCACTAAATTTCGCCGCTCGCTCGACGTTCACTTCATCGCCGACCTGAATATCGCCAAGATTGGTAATCCGCAGCGTCTCTTTCATCAGATCGAAGCTGATGTGCGCGCCGTTGATTTCGGTCACCGTCAGGCAGCAGCCGTTGTTGGCTACCGAGGCGCCGGTTTCCAGCCCCTCCAGCATATGTGCCGGTAACTCAACCACGTGAGTGCGAAAATTGGGTTTATCATCAATGGAGACCACTTTCGCGGTTCCCTGAACAATACCAGTAAACATGTTTGGCTCCTGTTGAAAATCATGACGGTATCATTACCGCTTTCGCTATCGGGAACAATAACAGGAGGGCAAAGCGGTTGCCAGCGCGCTTCGTGCCTCGACTCTTTTTTCACTGGCTTAATAGCCAATCCTCGCTACAATAGACTGGAAATTCCTCATTTTTATCCCCTTGCTGCCAGTTACGGCGGCTTTTTTAGTCTCAAAATAACAACAATTCGAAGGTGTTCACGTGCAGAAGTATTTCGTTGAAGCGCGTCAGTTATTAGCTCTGGCTATACCCGTCATCCTTGCGCAGGTGGCGCAGACGGCGATGGGTTTTGTCGATACCGTGATGGCGGGTGGCTACAGCGCCACGGATATGGCCGCCGTGGCCATCGGGACCTCCATCTGGCTGCCGGCGATCCTCTTCGGCCACGGCCTTCTGCTGGCGCTGACCCCGGTGGTGGCGCAGCTTAACGGATCCGGGCGGCGAGAGCGTATCGCGCCGCAGGTGCGTCAGGGCTTCTGGCTGGCCGGCTTTGTCTCGGTGCTGATCATGGTCGTGCTGTGGAACGCCGGATACATCATCAGCTCCATGCATAACATCGATCCGCTGTTGGCAGAGAAGGCGGTTGGCTACCTGCGCGCGCTGCTGTGGGGCGCTCCGGGCTATCTGTTCTTCCAGGTCGCCCGTAACCAGTGTGAAGGGCTGGCAAAAACCAAGCCCGGGATGGTCATGGGCTTTATTGGATTACTGGTCAACATTCCGGTGAACTATATTTTTATCTATGGTCATTTCGGCATGCCCGAGCTGGGCGGCGTCGGCTGCGGTGTGGCGACGGCCTCCGTTTACTGGGTGATGTTCGCCACCATGCTGTGGTGGGTGCGCCGGGCGCGTACGATGCGCGATATCCGCTGCGTCGAGCGCTTCAGCGGCCCTGATTTTGCCGTCCTGTTACGGCTGGTGCAGCTGGGGCTGCCCATTGCTCTGGCGCTGTTCTTTGAAGTCACTCTGTTTGCTGTCGTCGCGCTGCTGGTCTCCCCGCTCGGGATCATTGACGTCGCTGGTCATCAGATCGCGCTTAATTTCAGCTCGCTGATGTTCGTTCTGCCGCTGTCGCTGGCGGCGGCGGTCACCATTCGCGTCGGCTTCCGCCTTGGCCAGGGCTCAACGATCGATGCCCAGGTTTCGGCCCGCACCGGCGTGGGCGTGGGGGTCTGCCTGGCGGTATTTACCGCTATCTTTACCGTCCTGATGCGTAAGCAGATTGCGCTGCTGTATAACGATAATCCCGAGGTGGTGACGCTGGCCTCGCACCTGATGCTGCTGGCGGCTATCTATCAGATCTCCGACTCTATTCAGGTGATCGGCAGCGGCATTCTGCGCGGCTATAAAGATACGCGGTCTATCTTTTTCATTACCTTTACCGCGTACTGGGTGCTGGGTTTGCCGAGCGGCTATCTGCTGGCGCTGACCGATATGATTGTGCCCCGCATGGGACCTGCCGGTTTCTGGTGCGGATTTATCATCGGTCTGACCTCCGCCGCCATCATGATGATGCTGCGGATGCGTTTTCTGCAGCGCCAGCCTTCCAGCATCATCTTACAGCGCGCTGCGCGCTAACTTGTCTAAGCCCGCCGCTCCGGCGGGCTTTTTCGTTCTTCGCTATAACGGCGCGTTGTACATTCCGTTACTCCCTGACACCAAAGACTCACTGATAGCCTCCCGGCAGGCGCTTATAGTGTTGCCAACAGCCCCGCAGTGGGGTTACTCAAGAAACCAAGTCGAGGATTTCAGAATGAAAAAAGTATTAGCTCTGGTCGTTGCCGCTGCTATGGGTCTGTCATCAGTTGCTTTCGCTGCCGATGCGGCAAGCACCACCCCGAGTGCAGCAGCCAGCCATACTACCGTTCACCATAAGAAACATCACAAAGCGGCCGCGAAACCGGCAGCCGAGCAGAAAGCGCAGGCGGCGAAGAAACACCACAAAGCCGCTGCAAAACCGGCTGCTGAGCAAAAAGCCCAGGCGGCGAAGAAACACCATAAAGCCGCTGCTAAACCGGCAGTAGCGCAGAAAGCGCAGGCGGCGAAGAAACACCACAAAACCGCTGCGAAACCGGCAGTCGCGCAGAAAGCGCAGGCTGCAAAGAAACATCATAAAGCGGCACACCACGCAGCTAAACCGGCGGTTAAACCGGCGGCATAATGGTCAGGGCGTTAAGGTGATAAACCGGCGCTGAACAGCGCCGGTTTTTTTCAGGAGGACATCATGCTGCAACGCTATCGCTTCGAATTGCTGCTGTTACTGCTCATCGTCTGCGCGCTGTTTACCCTGCGCTTGATGTTTAAATAGCTGGCTGCTGAACCCATTTACGGGCCGGCGGCGTATAGTCGCGAAAACCGGCGATAATCTCGTCTGCCGAGGTAGCGAACGGCAGCATCTCCGCGTAGCGCGGGTGCATAAACCCTTCCTGTACCATGTTATCGACCATCGCCTGAAGCGGATCGTAATAACCCTTAATATTCAGGAACGCGCACGGTTTCTCATGGATCCCCAGCTGCGCCCAGGTCCATTGTTCGAAAATCTCCTCGAGCGTCCCCGCCCCGCCCGGCAGGGCAATAAAGCCATCCGCCAGCGCCGCCATTTTGGTTTTCCGCTCGTGCATATCCTCGACCACATGCAGCTCCGTCAAGCCGCGGTGGGCAATTTCCCGCTCCACCAGGCCGCGCGGCATCACGCCGATCACCACGCCACCGGCCTCCAGCGCCGCATCGGCGACCGCCCCCATCAGACCAACTTTGCCGCCGCCATAGACAAGCGCCAACCCCTGCTGCGCCAGCGTACGTCCAACCAGACGGGCGGTTTCGAGGTACAGCGGATGTTCGCCAGCTGAAGAACCGCAAAAAATACCAATCGATTTCATCTTCGTTATGACTCCTTCTCTTCTGGTGGCCGATAATTTAACACATCGGCAACCCTTCCGCGCAGGTTTGGACTGGCTGAAAAATAAGAGCCGTGATGCTCGCTGGCGAAGAAATATCCTTGTGGTTCAGTAAAATATATCCGGAATGAGTAAAAGTTCCGCAATCGCATGCAATGTGCAAGAAAAGTGACGTTTACCTCTTGCCACATCCCCTCCCTGCCGCTAATATGCGTCCCCGTTGTCACCACAACATTGCGTTCGTAGCTCAGTTGGTTAGAGCACCACCTTGACATGGTGGGGGTCGTTGGTTCGAGTCCAATCGAACGCACCATAATGCGTTTATTAGCTCAGTTGGTTAGAGTCACCACCTTGACATGGTGGGGGTCGTTGGTTCGAGTCCAATTAAACGCACCATAATGCGTCTGTAGCTCAGTTGGTTAGAGCACCACCTTGACATGGTGGGGGTCGATGGTTCGAGTCCATTCAGACGCACCAATCATTTTTCCTTCTGTAATTCCTGAATTTTATCACCTGCTCCCCGTTGGTATTGCTGACTTAAAATGTTGTGTATTGGCAAAGCGTTTTCCTTGCATAGTCCATACTAGTCCACATGAGTGCTAAGGAAGCCAACCCTTTTAATGAGCATCAAAAATCGATCAACAGACCACGCCGTTTAATTTCTTAATGATAATAATTCCATTCATCATAAATATATGCATATGCAAATCGATATATCAGATACCCCACCAGGAATCCCACAACTGAAAGTAAACCCCAGAGAAATTTATATTCATTTACTGAGAAAAAAAAGAACCAGCCAGCCAGCGCGATACCTGAAGCACCTAATCCCATCCCAGCCCCTCTGATAACACGGGAAAGCAGGATGAGTAATGTTCGTTTTATATTCATAGTCCACCAAAGAAATATTCACATATTTTGTTAAATTCTGCTGGATTCTTATCACTGACCATACACGCTGTTTCGAAAGATTTTACAATATCCTCAACAAGAAAATACAGAAGATCCAGATCTCCCAGATTTTGCAGTTTATCATGCAGTACCGGATTTCTGCGCTTCAGATATCGGGACGTGTATATTGCTCTGGATGTTTCAGCTCCAACGGATAATAATAATCCGGCAAGACTTCCTGCAAAAAAAGCGGACACTCCTCTTGAGGCGTTCCCCTCTTCCTCATCCCGCCCCGCGTCAGGTGCTGCGGCTTCTGTCCTGCCGCCATATGGGTTAACAGTTGCTGATTCAGCAGGCTGTCGATATTGCGCCCTCCGGAGAACAACCATCCGGTAGCGTGACTGCCCCGGCGGTTGCTTTACCAAACTGGTTGCATCGTTTATCAGCCTGTTCCTCATCGCTTCACTCCATCTTTTCTGGCGTTAAAATTCATCATTACGTCCTCCATTCGTTACCCTTCGCCACCCCACCCACTGGCCACGCTATCGCACCCGCCTGCTTTCGCGAACGCTACCGCCCGTCGCTGTCTCCCTACAGGAACCCAAAGCGCACTGGGTAAGGCAGTACGGTGATCTTCTATTTAACGCCCGGAATAGCAGTCGCTCAGCAATACATGCACAAGAAAATCCCGTTCGTATCCGCGTACTGCCGGAGTATATTCAGTTTGAATTCAGCGGAATCTCGGTTCAGCTCGGGAGTGACTGCGTAATACTGACAAAGACGATAAGCAGAATAAAACAAATAAACTGACAATATTTTGTAAGACGAGAGATGGAGGCCGTCTGGACGCTGGGCGGAAGCGGTGGCTTCGCAACAACAATATTCCATACTGAAAACTATTCCCTGGCGTAAAAAAGCGAGCGCGCGGTAAAACAGGGAGGAAACCATGGGCGGCGCTAAATGTCTCCCGGCCAGCTCTGACTTAACCTGCCGCAATCTCCGTCTGCAGCCAGCGCTCAAACATCTGCAGCGCTGGCTCCCCCTCCCCGCCGCCGGGTTTGATCAAGCAGAAGCGCTTAGCCAGCGTCGGGGAGCCCGGCCACGGGGCGGCCAGCGTTCCGGCGCGCAGCTCGCTTTCCACATACATCTTCGGCACCAGGGCCACTCCCTGCTGACTTAGTACCGCGGCGATCGCCATCTCATGCAGATCGTAGCGCGGCCCCTGGGCGGGGTTATCCAGCGCCAGACCGCACTCACGGGCATAGTGCAGCCAGGCGTCCGGGTTTTGCCGCCGGTGAATGCGCGTTAGCCGGTTAAGCAGCCCCGGAAGATCGTCATCCGTCAGCAGCGCAGCATGGCAGACCGGCAGCAAATACTCCGCAAATAAAAACGTCACCTCCATTCCGGTCCACGCCGGGTGTTCAAAATGGATGGCAGCATCAAATCCGCTTCCCGGCAGAATGAAGGGATCGCTGCGGGCGGCGATATTGACCACGATATGCGGATGCTGCGCCGCAAAGCGCCCGAGCCGGGGAATTAACCAGCGGCTGGCGAAGGTGGGGAGCACGGCGATCTCCAGGCTGCGGCCATCGACGGGCATCCCGCTGACGTCATGGGTGTCCCGTTCCAGACGAGCGAGGATCTCGCGGACCTGACGAGCGTAGCGGGCGCCTGCCGGATTGAGCCGCACCCGGCTCCCCGTCCTGTCGAAGAGTTTACTGTCGAGGAGCGCTTCCAGACGGGCAATCTGCCGGCTGATGGCCCCTTCCGTTAACGCGAGCTCCGCCGCCGCGCGGGCAAAGTTGCCGTGACGAGCCGCGGCCTCAAAAGCCAGTAGCGCAGCGCTGCTGGGGATTTTACGACGCATAGCCAATGCTCCTTGTGCAGGCTCACCGAAAGTCAGTGACAGAATATCACTACGCCTTGAATTAACATCGTTTTTCAGCGCCATTTTTAGCCGATAGGATGATGAAAACTCACTAAAGCGCCTTGTGCGCCACATCATCTGTTCATCGAGGTCACTATGCTCTATGTCGTCGAATGCGCCTACACCGATCCCCAAAGCGAAGCGGCGTGGAATACCTTTTACAATCAGGAAAAACTACCGGCGCTGGTCTCTGTGCCCGGTTTCTACGCCTCCCAGCGCTTCCGCGCTCTCAGCGAGGGCTGCCCCTGCTACCTGGCGCTGCACGATATCCACGATGCTACCGTCATCGACAGCGACGCCTACCGCCGCAACGGCGGCGGCCATTTTGCCCGCTGGCAATCGGCGATCGCCGACTGGCATCGCCACCTCTTTCTAACGAATAATACGCTGCGGGAGGTTGCCCCGGATGAAGTGCTGCTGCTGGGCGATACCGCGGAGGACTTGCCCGTCGCTGCGCCGATACTCCTGCAGCCAGGCGGCCTGGCGACCGAACAAACCCGGTATGCCGCCATCCTCCCACGAGACAACCTGCATCACCTGGCCACGACTGCCGCCGTCTTTATCTATCAGCCCATCACCGCCCGGTTACGCAACCCGGCGCAGCGCGCGTGAGGTCGCCATGTCACCTGCTCCCTTTTATACGTTGACCGCTGGCGACCTGACGGTGACTGCCGTGAGTGATGGTCTGATGTCAGCGCCGCTGTCCTTACTCTCGGGTATCTCACGGGAGGAGGCGGAACATCTGCAGCGGCATTCAGGATTAGCCTCGCCGGAGACCATTGCGATTGGCGCCTATCTGATCCGCGGTCGCGGGAATACGGTGCTGGTGGATACCGGCACCGGCGGAGCCAATGGCGTTGGCGGCGAACTTATCGCCAATCTGGCGCGGCTCGGCGTTGGTCCTGAGGAGATCGACGCCATCCTTCTCACCCACGCCCATCCGGACCATATCGGCGGCCTGCTGTCCGCCGCTGGTACGCCAGCGTATCCCAACGCCACGGTGTTCCTGCCTACGCGGGAAAGCGCTTACTGGCTGGCAACATCCACGTTCGACAACGCCAGCGATCGCGGCCGGCGCAACGTGCTGCTTGTTCGCCGTGTACTGGCGAACTGCGCGGCGCAAATCAGCGGGGTTGATGATGAGGAAGTGATCGCCGGGATCCGCCCGTGCCCTCTGCCCGGCCATACGCCCGGGCATACCGGGTATCGTCTCGAAGCGGGCGATACCTCGCTGCTGATCTGGGGGGATATCGTCCATTTCCCGTCCATTCAGTCTGCGCGGCCAGAAGCCTCGGTCGCCTTCGACGTCGATCCTGAACAGGCCCGGCGTACCAGGGAGATCCTGCTGCGCCAGGCCGCCAGCGAACGGTGGTTGATTGCCGGTATGCATCTTGGCCTGCCGGGATTCGCCAGAGTGGAGAACACCGCCTCAGGCTATTGTCTGCGCTCGGTGTGATCGTTGAGCAGAACAATGACCCCAGTAAAACCCGGGTCGCGGCATGAGCACGACCGGGGCGTTTTGTCCGGGAAAGTGGACGAGCCGTTAACCGCGGCTCTTCCAGCCTTTTTTACTTTTGCAGCTAGCTTTGGTGGCGACCCACGGGTGACGTAGCTGAGTCAACTGAAGATCCTGGGAGGCCGGGCTGGCCGACCAGCGTTTGTTGCACAGAGGCTTACGAGTTGCAATGACCATAAAAACGCTCCTAAAAAAAATGAACCATTCCCTGGGTAGTTCCACAAGTTCAGAATTAGCGTATCACCGCGTAACGGAAGTTATTTCAATCTTTGTTTTAGAATGTAAATGGTCATCGCCCTCTGAAATAGCTTAAATTGATCCAAATCAATTTAAGTGCATTATTTTCGATGCCACCTATATTTTCAACCGCTTACCTTCGCCAGTCGCCTGATTAAGACTTTTCCTATACCGCATAATACAACAGAATCAAGCGATATTATCAGATTTTTATTCTAGTTATGTATGGATGTGTGGTTATTTGTTTTGATTATTCTAACTGATAAAATTCACTTGGTCAGTCAGCAGCGGGCAGGTACTCTGCACCGGCAAGAAGAGGATTTGTCAGGGAGTTGTGGATGACTAAAGGCTATAAACTACTTGGCTATAAGTTAGCGGATAATATTTTCTACTGCCTGCATCATCGGGAAATTATCACGCTGCGCGGGACACGGACGCAAGTCCAGCTACGCAGCACCATGGCCTGTTTACTGGAGTACCTGCTGGCGCACGGCAGAGAACGTCTGGTCAGCGATGAAGAGTTAATGATTAACGTTTGGGAAAAAAATAATCTCCGCCCTTCCGCGCAGCGCCTATGGCAGGTTATTCAGAGCTTAAAGTCTCGCTTACACCAGGCTGGCGTGGAGAGCGCGTTAATCATCCGCGTTAAGTGCGCGGGGTATTATATTAATAACGTTTACGTAGCCGAAATTTATTCATACAAACCGCCGGGGATGATGAATTATATAAACACTTCGCCTGCTGATATGAATAAGCTTCTGGTACGCAGCTAATCCCCTCCCCGCGCCGTTTACATCGCCAGCAACAGGGTTTATTCGTTGAATATTTTAATTCACAGCAATAATATTTATTTTAATATCGGTATCGCCCAGTGTTTTCGGGATATTCAGAAAACAGTGCCCGAATTAAAGGTTATTCACTCCCTGCCCCTCAGCCATCTTCCAGAACTGTCCGGGCTGGATGTGATTATTTTGTCACTGGAAAACTATCATGATTACCTGGCTGCCGCTGAAATCGCTCAGCACTTTCAGGGCCTGGTCATTGGCTTTACGTCAGCCGGCAACGTAAGGCGCGGACGCCCCTTTTTCGCGGATACCCTACTGTGGGTCAGCCAGCGCGAAGCGGTACGTGAAGTGAACCGCCTTCTGCGCTGCCTGGCCGAGCGCCGCTGGCCACTCGTGCCGCGTCACCAACGTCAGAGCGTTTCTTTCCGTCAACGAGCCCCGCTCAACCGCCTGGAGATGCGGATGATTGATGCCACCATGAAGGGTCAGTCGGTTCATCAAATGGCCGCTACGCTGGGGATTAATCGCAAGCGGGTCTATAACGGCCTGGAAAGGATTAAAGTGAATTTCCGCCTGGTCAGTCATAGCCATTTTCATCATTTCATGACCGACAGGCTCTCTTTTAGTCGCCTGTCTGCCGACCTCCGATGCCTGACCACAGCGGCTAATGCAACCCTGCCGCCGCGCGCAGCCTCGCGACCGGCGGAAAATCATTCATATTATTTGAAAGAGTTTCGCAAATTGTTTTGATTTTAGGCTCCAGCAATCAAGCGTATTCTTTATCACATCAGGGCAACAGGCCCTTTATCAGACACCAAATTAAGGAATACGACCATGAAATTCATCAAAAATTTCGTTGCTGTTGCTGCGCTGTCTCTGTTCTCTGCTGCCAGCTTTGCTCAGAGCGTCAGCGCCACTGCCTCCACGCTGGACCGCGCGGAAGCTAAAATTGCCGCCCAGGCCGCAGAACAGGGTGCATCCTATAAAATTACCAGCGCCCAGTTTAACAACCGTGTTCATATGACGGCTGAACTGAGCAAATAAACCCTTGCCCCTAAACGTTTCCTAAAGCGCCGCCTGGACGGCGCTTTAGTTTTTCCCCTTCCTGACCTTTCCCGGCAGGTCCATGCGGCATTCGCCGGATCCCGGACAATACTGACTCTCAGCACAAAAAAAGCCTGATAGCAATAAATACCCGATTGGCTGGATTATCTGCGGCTTGTCGGCGTAAAGCGGAGTGGTCTGTCGCCGCGAATCAGTCGGAGGCCTTCCGCTATCTGCAAAGCGGCGCCCATTTTGGCAAAATTTGCGTGGCGTGGTGAGGGTTTGCAGGGCCTCCGTGCCCTGGAAAGACTTTATTCGAAAAAGACGTCCGGATTTTCCGACAGCGAAACAAAGGATTTCGTGTTTTTATCCAGCGCCTGAATATCGCCGGTTTCGATGTCGTAGAACCAGCCATGCAGGCGCAGGGTATGGTCGCGCAGACCAACCGCCACCGAAGGATGGGTCTTGATGTTATTCAGTTGGGCGATAACGTTTTCCTGCACCATGCCGTTGACCTTATCGGTTTCGCTAGCCCAGGTTTTCTTTTCCACCACCGCTTTCGCGGCATCGGCATAGCGTAGCCAGTGAGACACCGCCGGCATCGGCTCAAGGCACTGACAGGTGGCGATCGCTTTCATCGCGCCGCAGTTGGAATGGCCGCAGATCACGATATCCGTCACGCCCAGCGCAACCACGGCATATTCGATAGTCGCGGAAACGCCGCCCGGCTCCGGCCCGAAAGACGGCACGATATTCCCGGCATTACGAATGACAAAGAGCTGTCCCGGCTCCTGCTGGGTAACCAGTTCCGGCACCAGACGGCTGTCAGAACAGGAGATGAACAGCGCTTTGGGATTCTGGCTGGAGGCCAGGCTGCGGAAGAGTTCTTTACGCTGGGGGAAGATCTCTTTCTGGAAGTTGAGGAAGCCCTCAATGATATGTTGCATAGCAGTGTCTCTTCTCTGTAGTTATTACGGTATGACAAAGATCACAGTTATTCAGTTTACCATCGATGACAAGAATGGGAATCGTTATTCAAACAGTTGCGCAGAAAACGCGCGCCGCCAACGCCTGCTTCTCCCCGTCTAATACACACCTTTTGACGTGCTTTCCTGAACCAGTTTGCTACTCTGTCTGCTCCAACCGTCCACACGTTACCGACCGCCTGCCTGCGGCGGACATAACAGGAGTCGCTATGTTCCTATCCAGCCTGATGGCCATTGCCGCGGTGCTGATCATGGGCGTGATCAGTCCCGGCCCAAGCTTTATCTTTGTCGCGCGCAATGCCGTCGCTCGCTCGCGTCTGCACGGTATGGTTACCGCCCTCGGTACCGGCGCCGGTGCGGCCATTTTCTCCATTATGGCGATGCTGGGCCTGCAGAAGGTGCTCACCGCGGTGCCGGAGCTGTTTATTGGTTTGAAGGTGGCGGGCGGGCTCTATCTGCTGTGGCTGGGCTATAAAATTTTTCGCGGGTCGGCGCAGCCGATGGATTTTTCCGCCAGCGGGATGGCCGGCAACCGCTCTTTGCTGAAGACCTTCCGCGACGGGCTGTATACTCAGCTCAGCAATCCCAAAACGGCGCTGGTGTTCGCCTCAATTTTTACCGCCCTGCTGCCGGCGCAGATCCCCACCGCCTTCTATTACATCGTGCCGCTGATGAGCTTTCTGATCGACGTCAGCTGGTATTCGCTGGTGGCGCTGGTGCTGTCTGCCGACCGCCCGCGGCGCGTCTACCTGCGGCTGAAGCGGCGGATCGACATCGCCACCGCGACGGTGCTGGGGGCGCTGGGCCTGCGGCTTATCGCCACCTCCCTCACCCGCTAGCGGGTTACACGGTATAGATGCGAATATCGTGCTGCTGAAAGGCAACGCGATATTCGCGACTGATATTCTCTTCCACCACCAGCACATCGATATCGCTGCTGGCGGCCACCACAAACCGCGCTGCTGCCGGAATTTTATCCGAAGTCAGACCAACAATAATCTCGCTGCACTGTTTAATGACCGCTTTCTTGAACTCGCAGTCGGCATAGTCAAAGCCGGTCAGGCCCGACTCTGGCGCCATCGCGCAGCCGCCGATAAACCCCTGGTCGAATAACATGCCCTGCACCTGAGCCACCGCCGCGGCGCCGACGCAACCGCCGCTCGCTCGCTGTACCTGGCCGCCAAGGATCACCACGTCATACAGCGGTTTTTTCACCAGTACCGCGGCGATCTCCGGCGAGTTCGTTACCACCGTCAGCGCCAGCTCGGTGGGCAGCGCCTCGGCCATCGCCAGATTGGTGGTCCCGGTATCAATGAAAATAGTGCCGCCGGGCTTCACCAGCCGGGCACACTGTTGCGCGATCCTGAGCTTTATCGCGCGGTTTTTATCTTTCCGCTCACTGTAATCCCCCGCTTCCGGCAGACTCAGCACCGCCCCGCCATACACCTTTTTACAGAATCCCTCGCGGCTGAGCTCATGCAGATCGCGGCGGATGGTATGCTCCGACACCTGAAGACGCGCCGCCAGCTCCGCGCACACCACTCTGCCGTTTTCCTGCAGGATCTGGCAAATCAGCGCTTGTCGCTGTTGAGGGAAAGCAGCATAATCGAGCATAACACAATCCTTAAATGATCAAAACCGAGCAGTAGCAAGCATGATCGTCTGCCCTGCTCTGGTTGTCAACGTTCCTGCCCGGAGGTTTACCATGAAAATTGCCCATTTCGCCCTGTGGACCCAACAGCTCGACGTCCAGGCCCGCTTCTGGGTGGACTTCTTTGCCGCCAGCATCAATGAAAAATACCTTAGCCAGACCAACCCCGGCTTTGCCTCCTATTTTGTTACTATCGACGACGAGGTGGTGATCGAGCTGATGACCAAGCCTGGCCTGCAGCAGGCCAGCGCGGATAATAACCATACCGGCTGGGCGCATCTGGCCCTCTCGGTGGGCGGGGCGGAACAGGTCGATGCCATCGCCCAACGCGCCGGGGCCGCCGGAATACTGATTTCGCCGCCGCGCACCACCGGCGACGGCTATTATGAGGCGGTGATCGCCGATCCCGATGGCAACCTGATCGAAATCGTCGCATAGTCAGCAGAACGCCAGTATTCAGGAGGCATCCATGGCACATTACCGGATTATCGACACCGCATCCTGGCCCCGCCGGGACCATTTCACTTTTTACCGCCAATTCGCCAACCCCAGCTTTAATCTCTGCGTGCCGATAGCGGCGCAGCGCCTGTACGAATGTGCGAAGGACCGTCGGGTCTCGTTTTTTCAGCTCGCGCTCTATGCCCTGCTGCGCGCGGCCAACGGGGTACCGCAGCTACGCCAGCGAGTGCGGAACGATGAGGTGATTGAATATGACAGTCTGGCAGTAATGACGCCGGTGATGACCGTCGGAGAGGGATTCCGTCAGGTGTGGTGCGACAATGCCCCCGAGTTCACCGCCTTCAGCGCCGCGGCCACGCCGAAGATTGTCGCGGCAAGAGAGACATCCCCGGCGCCGCTCATCGTCGATGGCGAGCATTTTATCTGCGCCAGCTGTCTGCCATGGCTCCACTTCACCTCGATGACCCATGCGGAATATGCCGTCGGCGCGGCGGTCCCCGCGCTCACCTGGGGAAAATTGCAGAATGGCGTTATCCCGGTGGCCGGGCGGTTTAACCATGCCTTCGTCGATGGTCTCCACGCCAGCCGCTTTTATGCCCTTGTCGAAGAGGGATTTAATGACCCCGAGCGGCTCTGGTTGCCGCTAACCGAAACCGCACCCTCCCTGCTTCCCCCAGCGGCGAAGGAGCGTTAACGTCTGCCCGGAACTGACCGCCAGGGAGCCTTACTCCCTACACGGTGGTCGGTACGGGGCCACTATCATCGTTCCCTTTCAGCCGGCGAATACCGCGCAGGTGTGACGCCTGTTCAGAACCTCGCGATTGAAAAGCTGGGTCACAGACAGCATGCTGACCAACCATCATCAGACAGCGGAAACCACTGCTTCATAGCCATAAAATGGGATTATATTGCCGATCCTTTGCTAAGGATAATTAGTTATAAATCATAGCGTTTCAGTGTTAGACAGGGCGAAGTGCGCCTCTTATCTTTCGTCATGAATTGTAAATAACCACGCAATCATTTGATGAGGTAGCACTTTTGTCCAGATTACAACAAGGATTAAAAACCAGACAAACCCGCTTCGCCCTGGCGCTAAAAGTGGCCCTGCTCGGCGGCGTGGTAGCATTTTCTTCTGCTGTCTTTGCTGAGGGTCTCCTGAAAGAAGGTATCACCCCGGCCACTGACGCCAGCCAGATCCCGGCCAGCGCCAAACTGCGCACAGACACGGTGGTGGCCGGGATCTCAGAGCCGCAAGGGATCTTTAACCCCTACTTTTTCGTCAACGGCTGGGATGAGAACGTGACTAACGTCATTTTTTCACGCCTGATCGACTGGGACAGCCAGGGCAAGCTGGTCCCGGGACTGGCGGAGAGCTGGACGGTCAGCCCGGATAACAAAGTCTATACCATCAAATTGCGCCCTGGCCTCACCTTTAGCGACGGCTCACCGCTGACGGCGGAAGATGTCGCCTTTACCCTGACGGTCCTGCTCGACCCCAGCTATGATGGCGATACCGACATCACCCTGGCCAATATCGCCGGCGGGGCGGACTACAAAGCCGGCAAGGCTGACAGCGTCAGCGGCCTGAAGGTCATCGACCCGCTCACCCTGCAGGTGACCACCACGCAGCCAGGCGCCACCACGCTGGCCAAAATTGGCGGGCCTGTACTGTCGAAAGCCTGGTACGGCAAAGGGTATCAGCGGGGGAATCTCGACTATCTACGCTCACTGCACGGCAAGCCGCTGGGCAACGGCCCTTACGTGTACGACAAATATATTCCCGGTCAGGAAATACGCTTCCATGCCAATAGCCATTTTTACCGTGGGACGCCGCCAACGCCGCGCTTTATCTATCGCGTGACCAATCCGTCCACCAACTTCCAGCTGTTCCAGACCGGGGAGACCGACTACGACGCCTTTACCTCGCGCCCCGACGATATTGAGCAACTGAAGATGCTCGGCTTCGCCAATATTAATCTTTACGGCTCCAGCGACTACAGCCAGGTGGAATTCAACGTGCATCGCCCGGCGCTGCAGGATAAGCGGGTGCGCCAGGCGCTGATTTACGGCCTGGATAGGCAGAAGCTGATCGACGTGGTCTATCAGGGATACGGCAAAGTCGCCATCGAACCGATCGCGCCGATCTCCTGGGCCTTTAACGCTGAAGGCGTCAACCCTTACCCTTACGATCCGGCCCAGGCCAAAAAGCTGCTGGATGAGGCCGGCTGGAAACCAGGCGCCGACGGTATCCGCGCCAAAGACGGCCAGCGCCTGGAGCTGACCCTGCTGGTGAGCAAGAAGGTGCTCAACGATGCGCTGATCCCCATCGCCAAGGAGAACTGGCGGCAGATCGGCGTGCTGCTGAAGCCGCAGGTGGTGGATTTCAACGCCCTGATGGCGCAGCGCAAAGCCGGAAATTACGATTTGGCCTCGTTCAGCACCAGCACCCTCAACGACCCGCACGACGGGGTATGGGATTTCTACAGCAGCGAAGCTAAAGAGTCCGGCTACCATAACGCGGAAGTCGATAAGCTGATTAACGCCGGCAACGCGGTGCTCGACATCGAACAGCGCAAGCCGATCTACCACCAGCTGTATAAAGTGCTGGCCGACGATCCGCCGGTGATCCTGCTCGGCTATCGCGAGATCCTTTCCGCCAGCAGCGCCCGCGTCAGCGGCTTTAAGCCGGATATCTACAACGGCCTGACCGGCAGCCTGCCGGATGTAAAAATCGTCAAATAAATCCCTGGCCGCCGGGTTAACCGGCGGCTGATGTGAGACCGTCATGAGAAATTTCATCCTGAGGCGCCTGCTGCAAACGCTGCCGATGCTGCTGCTGGCCTCCTTCATTATTTTTTTGCTGTTTGCCAAAACCCCCGGCGACTTTATCGATGGCAATATCACCCTGACCGCTGCCCGCGCCGCGGAGCTAAAGGCGATCTACGGCCTCGACCAGCCGCTATTGACCCGCTACCTCCACTGGCTGGGACAGTTGCTGCGCGGTGATTTAGGCTTTTCGCTTCAGTATCAGATCCCGGTCAGCCAGTTGCTCAACCAGTACATCTGGAACTCTTTTCTGCTGGCCAGCGTCGCGCTGGTCTTTTACTGGGGCATCGGCCTGGCGGTCGGCGTGGTTTCTGCCCTGCGACCCGGCTCCTGGTTTGATCATCTGGTGAGCGTCGCGGTGTTTGCCGCCATGTCGTTCCCCACCTTTTTCCTCTGCCTGCTGCTGATTAAATGGTTCGCCGTCGATCTCCACTGGCTGCCGGTAGGCGGGATGACCAATACCGGCAGCGACGAGAGCGGCTGGCAGTATGTGCTGCAGGTGGCTGCCCATCTGGCGCTGCCGGTGCTGGCGCTGGTGATGCTGCAGGCGGGCAGCCTGACGCGCTATGTGCGCGCCAGTATGCTCGACGTGGTGAAAATGGATTTTATCCGTACCGCCCGTGCCAAGGGGTTGCAGGAGCGCACGGTGATCCTCAAACATGCCCTGCGCAACGCCCTGCTGCCGATTATCACCCTGCTGGGCTTCGAGCTGCCGGGGCTATTCTCCGGGGCGATCATTACCGAAAAGGTATTCAACTGGCCGGGGGCGGGCCACATTCATATCGACTCGCTGGCCGCCCGCGACTATCCGGTACTGATGGGGTTTACCCTGTTTCTGGCGGTGCTGACGATCGTCGGGAATCTGCTCGCCGACGTGCTGTACGCCTGGGCCGATCCGCGTATTCGGGTGAGGTCATGATGATCCTGTCTTACTTAGCTTCCCGTCGCCGCCAGCGGCAGGCGGCTATCCCGGCGCTGGCGCACATTACCCCCTCTCCCTGGCGCCAGGGGTGGCGACAGCTGCGCCGTAACCGGCTGGCCATGTTCTGCTTGATCCTGCTGGCGGTGATGGCGGTGTGGTGCGTGCTGGGGCCCGTCTGGTCGCCGTGGAGTGATGATGCCACCGACGCCCTGAGCATCAACCAGCCGCCCGGGGCGGAACACTGGCTGGGGACCGATTTCCTCGGTCGCGATGTCTACACCCGCCTGCTGCTGGCCGGGCGCATCTCGCTGATTATCGGCCTGCTGACCATGGTGATGTCGGTGTGCCTCGGCTACCTGCTCGGCGCCCTCTCGGGTTACGTCGGCGGGTTAACCGACAAACTGATCATGCGCGTGGCCGACCTGGTGATGACTATCCCCGGGTTACCGCTATTGATCGTCGCCGGGGCGATGCTTTCTGAGCTCGATTTTTCGCCGGACTCGCGCATTTATATGGTGGTGGTGATGCTCAGCCTGCTGGAGTGGCCCCGACTGGCGCGGCTGGTGCGCGGGCAATGTCTCTCCCTGCGCGAACGCGATTTTATGCTGGCCACCCAGGTGCTGGGACTGTCGGCGCGTCGCCGGCTGTTTGGCCACCTGCTGCCGAATACCATTCCGATTCTGGTGGTGATGGCGACCATGGCCGTCGCCAACGCCATTCTCAGTGAATCCGCGCTGAGCTATCTCGGCCTCGGCGTGGTGCCGCCGACGCCGTCGTGGGGCAATATGATGGATGCCGCTAACAGTCTGATCGATTTCCAGCGTCGCCCCTGGCTGTGGATGCCGCCGGGCATCGCCATCTTTATCACCGTGATCGCCATCAACGTGCTGGGCGATGGCCTGCGCGATGCCATGGATCCCAATATGAAACCGAGGCTGAAATGACCACGCCGTTAGTCTCCTTTGATCATCTTTCCGTCTCTTTCGCCGGCGAACGCTCTCGCGTGCGCGCGGTGCAGGAGGTCTCTTTCACCATTCAGGCCGGGCAAACCGTTGGCGTGGTGGGTGAATCCGGCTGCGGCAAAAGCGTCACCGCCATGGCGCTGATGGGCCTCCTGCCGCCGCAGACGGCGCGCATCGACGGCGGCGAGATCCGCTTCGCGGACCGCGATCTGCTGCGGCTGAAAGCCAGACAGATGGCCGATCTGCGCGGTCACCAGCTGGCAATGATTTTTCAGGAACCGATGTCGGCCCTCAACCCGGTGTTGACCATCGGGGAGCAGCTATGCGAACCGCCGATCCGCCACCTCGGCGCCACGCCGAAAGCCGCCTGGCATCAGGCCATCCAGCTGTTAAGCGAGGTCGGCCTGGCGCGCGGGGACAGCCTGATGACCCGCTATCCTCACCAGCTTTCCGGCGGCATGCTGCAGCGGGTGATGATCGCCATGGCGCTGAGCTGTCGGCCCAAACTGCTGATCGCCGACGAACCCACCACCGCTCTCGACGTGACCGTGCAGACGCAGATCCTACGCTTGCTGCGGGATCGGGCCCGGGCCAGCCAGATGGCGATGATGCTGATTACCCACGACCTGGGGGTGATCGCGCAGATGGCCGAGCAGGTGGTGGTGATGTATGCCGGACGAATTGTGGAACAAGGCGCCACCGCGGAAGTGCTACGGCATCCTCAGCATCCCTACACGCGGGGGCTGATCGCCTCCCGACCGGTGCCCGGTGAGCGGCGTCGGCGGCTGTACTCAATTCCCGGCCAGGTGCCGGATCTGGCCGCCCTGCCGGCGGGCTGCGCCTTTGCCGGGCGCTGCGAGCGGGCGACGGCGCGCTGCCGGGAGGCGATTCCGCCGCTGCTCGGCGACCGCCAACGTGCTGCCTGCTTTTATAGCGAATTTGCGGAGGTGACAGCATGAGCGAACGCTATGTCATTGAAGTGGATGGATTGAAAAAATATTTTCCGCTGCGCGACGGCCTGTTTGGTCAGCAGACCGGCGAGCTTCGCGCGGTGGGCGGCGTCAGCTTTAATATCCGTCCGGGCACCATTTTTGGCCTGGTGGGCGAGTCCGGCAGCGGTAAAACCACCGTCGGCCGGACCCTGCTTGGCCTGTACGAGAAGAGCGCCGGCAGCGTGAAATTTCACGGTCAGGAGCTGGCCGACCTGACCGCGCCTGCCCTGCGCGCTATCCGGCCCAGGATGCAGCTGGTGTTTCAGGACCCCTATAGCTCGCTGAACCCGCGGCTGCGTATTGGCGAAGCGATTGGCGAAGCCATGCTGGAGCACAAACTGTGCGCCCGCAATGAGCTATATGACCGGGTAATCGACGTGATGAAGATCTGCGGCCTGGCGCCGGAACACTATGCCCGCTTCCCGCATCAGTTTTCCGGCGGCCAGCGTCAGCGGATCGGTATTGCCCGGGCGCTGATCCTCAACCCGGATTTTATCGTCGCCGATGAACCCATCTCGGCCCTTGATGTGTCGATTCAGGCGCAGATCATCAATTTGTTTTCCGACCTGCGCGACAACCGCGGCGTCACGTTTCTGTTTATCTCCCACGACCTCGGGGTGGTGGAGCATTTATGTGACGATGTGGCGGTGATGTATCTCGGGCAACTGGTGGAAAGCGCCAGCCGCGATGCGCTGTTCAGCCGCCCCCTCCATCCCTATACCCGCGCCCTGATGGCTGCGGTGCCGACCCTCGACCCGCACAGCGAACCGCAGGCGCTGGTGCAAGGCGAGATCCCGGATCCGGCCAATCCCCCCGCCGGCTGCCGCTTTTCATCCCGCTGCCCGCTGGCCAGCGAACGTTGCCGCAGAGAGCCTCCGGCGCTGCGCGAGGTGGCCCCGGGCCATCGGGTCGCCTGTCATTGGGTCGCATCCTGAGCGCGGTCAATGGGGTTATTTATTTCTAAACAACCGACCGATTGTGCGCGGCAGCGCCAGGATTTACTATCCGCCCCGTCTTGTGAGACGCGCGATAAATGAAGCGGAACATCTTTGTACTCTTTTGCCCAATGGCTTCGGGCATTTTTTCTCCACGCCCGGGAGCGATCCTCCCGGCAAGATATTTAGCGGGGCGCGGTCGCCCGTCTGTCAAAACGCAGCAATGGAATTGCTCGTCCGCGTCCCGCTACCCTTTTCCCGCCGCTAATTAAATAAGGGCAAAAAAATAAGACAACATGAGATTGCCTGGGGTATAGCTTTATCTTATTTTTTTAAGCGTGTACTCCCTGTTAAGGTATCAACATCATGCTTAAGCGTCGCACTCTCAAAACAGCACTGGCGGCGGTTATTTCCCTTGCCGTCATGGCCGCGCCAGCGTATGCCAACCCGGGTAATGGCAATGGCAACGGCGGTGGTAATCACGGGAACAGTGGTAACCATGGCAATAGCGGCAATCATGGTAACAACGGTAACAGTGGCGACCATGGCAATAAAGGGCAAAATAAAGGCCAGTCCACTGAAGATCACGGCAAACGGAAAAACTACGGCAAGCCCGACCACGTCGACAGCGATATTAGCTTCTCACGGGCGCGCTCCCTTGCCGTGAACTACGGTCTGGTCGGCTATCAGGCGCTGCCGCCGGGTATCGCCAAAAATGTCGCTCGCGGCAAACCGCTCCCTCCGGGGATCGCCAAAAAGACCCTGCCAGCTTCTATGATTAACGACCTGCCCTATTATCCGGGCTATGAATGGCGCGCGGTCGGCGATGATCTGGTGCTGGTGGCCCTGAGCACCGCGATCGTCACCGCCGTGATTAACGGTGTGTTTGACTAAATCACCTGCTTATTGAAAAGCCTCGCCTCGGCGAGGCTTTTTTGTGCCTGATGCCGGTGAGTGACGGCTCACCGGCATAACCAGTATGATAACGATTCAACCAACCCGGGACCGACTATGGACAAAGACACAGTAGTAACGCTGTTGAAATACAAGCGCTGGATTGACCTTGCCACCTTACAGGCGATCCGCGCGATTGACGGAACGGTACATGGCGAAAAGCGTCACCTGACCATCAGGCTGATGAACCATATCCATGTCGTTGATATGATTTTCCGGGCGAACCTGCGCGGCAGGCCGCACGGCTACACCGCGCTGAATACCCCTGAGACGCCAACCGTTGATGAGCTGGAAACGGCCATGACCGCCTGTACGGACGAATACATTCAGTACGTCAGCGCCATGACCCCCGCCGATTTCCACGAACGTATCGCCTTCAAATTTGTCGACGGCGGCGACGGCTATATGACCGCGATGGAGATGCTGAACCACATGCTCTTTCACGGCGCCTATCACCGCGGCGCGGTGGGCTGGATGATTGGCGAATGCGGCGGCGTGCCGCCGAAAGAGGTGCTGACCGTTTTCCTGCGCGACCATCATTCCTGACCGAGCGAAACCATTCGCCGTCGATTACGCGGAGAATCAGCAGGAGCTCTGCCTGATGTCGAGTATGGGTTTTCTGGTACAGGGCGCTAAGGTGGGTTCCGATCGTGGCGATAGATACGCCCAGATGTAAGGCGTCATACCCCGCACCAGCAGCTCCGCCACTGCGTTTTCGGCGGGCTTGACGTTAAACAACTCCATCAAGGCGCTGCCGGTGAGAAACGCCAGTTTCTGCAGCGCCGATTTCCACAAATCAGGATCCAGGGTGGCCATCAGCACCGTTTCCAGAATCTCGATATAAATCCGGTCCGTATCACTCGCCATACCGCCGCCTGTCAGTCACAGTTTCCGTTGCCGGAGCGGCGCATATGGCCGCCCTAATCAGCATAATTCCGTCAGCGAAACAATAACAGTTCCGGTTCGCTGAGCAGACCGGGAAGCGTGACGCCACCGCGCTATCAAGGGGGTTCAGGATCCACTGTCGCGGGTTTGGATAGCGCCCCCCTTCCGGCATAGCGTCAGCCAGATCATCAGGGCGCACAGCAGGGTGACGACCGCCAGCCCGCTAAACAGTAGCGTATAAGCAGAGTCATAGCTCTCGCGCAGCACCCGGAGGGAAAAATCAGGCAAAAGCGCAGCCGCCTGCGGCATATTGCCGGCCCCCAGCCAGCCTGCGGCGCGGTGAATCACCTCGGGGGCATACCCGTGAACGCGACTCTGCAGGGTCAGGGTATTGCTTGCCGTTAATACCGCGGAGACGACCGCCAGGGCGATCCCCTCGCCGGCAACGCGTACGGTGTTGAACAGGCCTGCCGCCATACCGGCTTTGGCGACCGGCACAGCGGATATCGCCAGGCCATCCATCAGTCCCCAGGGAAGCGCCGCCCCCGCCCCACAGAGGATCAGCGCCAGCACCAGTTGCGGGAGGTGGTTACTGTGAAAAGCATCGCCCAGCAACAACAACCCGACGGAGGCCATCATCAGTCCCGCCGTGGACACCTGCCCCGGTGAAAACCAGCGGGTGAGCAGGGCCGCAACGGATGGGAAAACCAGCATCGGCGTGGTCAGCGCCATCAGATACAGTGCGCTCTGCGACTCACTCATCCCCTCTCCGCCCATAAAATGCAGTGGAACAATAATCAGTAGGACCACGTAGCAACAGCAGGTGGCGACAGGCAACAACAGTACGCCGACAAAACGCGGATGACGCAGCAGGGAGAGTTCCAGCACCGGGTTGTTCACCCTCCGGCAGCGTACGACAAACGCCACGAACAGCCCCCCCGACGCGATGAGCAAGGCCAGCGTGGTCAGGGATAAAAAACCGCGGGCCGGAATGACCATAAGCGATGCAGTAAACAGCATCAGGGCCAGCGTAAACAGGGTTAAGCCCAGGTTGTCGGGTGTCCGCGGCTCGCTTTTTCTGTCGCAGGCAGAGATACCAGGCCTATAAGCAGAACCCCTGCCGAGAGCAGCGCAAACAGGGCGTATACGCCGCGCCAGCCCACCGCGTCGATCATGAAGCCGATCAGCAGCGGACCGAACGCCAGGCCAATGCCGAACACCGTGCCGAGGATGCTGAATGCCCGCGTCCGCTGGGCGCCATCATACAGCTGGGCCAGCGCCGCACTGCCGCTGGCTAAAATCATCGCCGCGGCCAGGCCCTGCAGCGCCCTCAACACGCCTGACAGGAAGAGATTGTGCGTCAGACAAAACAGCAGGCTGCTCAGGCACAACAGCGCGGCGCCGGCGATAAAAATACGTTTTCTGTCGATGGCATCCGCCGTCACCCCTGCGGCCAGCAAAAAGCTGCCGAAAGTCAGCATAAAGCCATTGGTCAGCCACGACAGCGCAGCGGGAGAGCCGCCCAGCGACTGCTGTATCGCGGGGGTGGTCATGACACCGCCGGTAAAACTTAACGGCAGCAGCAAGGCCGCCATAAAGACAGAAAGCGCGGCCAGGGCGCTGGCGTATCGGGAAGGTGTTCTGGCGGGGAGTAACATCGGGCGGCCCTCATCAGTCGGCAAGAAAGAATAAACTGTCGCCATCCTATTGCGGATGTTCTTGCCGATAAATAGACTGAAAATATCTTCTTAAGAGACATAAGGTTTATAATCGATGGACAGCCTCACCTCGCTGACGTCCTTTGTCCGCACCGCCGAAACGCTAAGCTTTGTTCAGGCCGCCAGGCTGCTGGGCATATCTGCCTCGGCGGTGGGTAAGAATGTCGCCCGGCTTGAGCATAAACTGGGGGTCCGGCTGTTCAACCGCAGCACCAGAAACGTCAGCCTGACGGCGGAGGGGGCCGCATTTCTGACCCGCTGTCAGAGTATCCTGGAGCAGATCCAGGAGGCCGAGTCAGAGCTGACCAGCAGTCTCTCACAGCCCACCGGCAAACTGAGGATTTCACTGCCCGTCATTGGCTACCGCCTGTTGCTCCCCGCCCTCACCGCCTTTAGCCGTCTTTATCCGCAGGTTGAACTGGATCTCGACTTTAGCGACCGGCTGGTCAATCTGATCGATGAGGGAGTTGATGTCGCTATCCGCAGCGGTGAATTAGCGGACTCCCGCTTGATCGCCAGAAAGCTGGGAGGTTTTCGTTTTGTGCTCTGCGCCAGTCCGACCTATCTGGCGGAATACGGCGTTCCCGGCTCACCAGCGGAATTGGCGGCACACAAGTGCATTTTTTTCCGCTTCCCCGCGACGGGGCTGATCCAGCCCTGGGAACTGCGCGGTATGCGACTGACGGGAGATTTCAGGGCCGCTGCCGTGATGACGGTCAATAACATTGAGGCCGCCATTCGCTTAAGCGTGGCGGGGATGGGCATCGCTTATGTGCCTGATTTTGTCGTGCGCGAGGCAATGGATGAGGGACAACTGCAGGAGGTGTTGCCCGGCTGTTGCGTCAAGGATGGGCATTTCTCGGTCCTGTGGCCCGCCAGCCGCTATCTGTCACCGCGAATACGCTGTTTTATCGATTTTATGGCTGCGGCAGAGATACCCTTGTCACCCGCATCGGCACCCCCACCCCTTGTATCTAACAATTTGAGGTGATTAGCTACCCCCACTGAAGCAGAGTGTGCCGCCCCCTTCCCTTTAGGTCAGAAAAGTCTGCACCGCTGAATCCTGATCTGCAGCGTATGGCCCTCCGCTTCACCTTTCATACCAGCTCATCTGGGTGAACGGTTAGTGGGTTTGAGGTTTACTCAACCACTACAACGACTTTGCCAACCTGTCCATTTGCTTCCATATAGCGCTGTGCATCCGCAATATCCTCAAGCGGAAATGTTTTATCAATGACAGGTTTCAGTTTGCCGGAACGTAACCCTTCGGTGACGAAGGATTTTGCGCGTGCCATTTTTTCAGGGTCCGTCGTAATTTCAAACAGCTCATATCCACGCAGCGTGAGATGCTTACCGAGAATATCAAAGACAGGCACAAGAAGGTCGCGGCTGTCTAGCGCGCCGTACTGGAAGAACATCCCTTGCGGTGCCATCACCTGGGTCAGTTTTGCCACGTCCGGCCCACCGACAGGATCAAAAACAATATGGGCGCCCATGCCATCTGTCGCATGATTGATTTCCGCAACCATATCCTGCTCAGCGCTAGCGATAACAGTGGCGGCACCCGCTTTAAGAAGCATGTCTCTTTTTTCGGCAGTTCGGGTAAGCGCAATGGGTTTAGCACCCAGCATGTTAGCAATCTGTATGGCAGCCAGTCCTACGCTGCTTGATGCTGCGCGGATCACAACATTCTGCCCAGCCTGAAGGTTGCCATATTCAACCAGCGCGCCATATGCAGTGACATACATCATCCAACTTGCAGCGGCTTCCTCAAAGGAAAGATTTTCAGGATGCTTCACAACAGCGTGCACAGGTGCATTGACCAGTTCGCCGTACATGCCGTATTCATTAAACATAAACGAAGGGATTACGCTGACCAGATCGCCAGTGGTAAACGCCTCAACATTCTCACCTACGGCCTGCACAACGCCAGCCGCTTCATAACCAAGACGTGCCGGAAATTCCGGCTCAATAACATATTGGCCGTTGCGGTACATGATTTCTGCACGATTAAGACCGATAGCCTGCACGCGAATCTGAACTTCACCCGCTGCTGGTGCGGGCACCTCCATATCGACAATTTCCAAAACTTCCGGACCACCGGTGCGGTTAAAGGTAACAACTTTAGACATATTCAGCTCTCGTCAGTTATCAGCACATCTTTCGAATATTGTTGAAGACATGCCCGGTTTATTTACTGACAATCTACGCTGCTATAAACGTACCAAAAATAGCTGACAGGGAACTTCAGTATTAATTATCTGTTAACAATCCATTGGTTTCAGCGGTTCTGCATGGTCAGAACTTCACTGAACCAGTCGATAAAGACCCGTACTTTGGGCGAAAGGTAGTGCCTGTCCGGATACAGCACCGACACAGGCTTAGACACAGAAGGGTATTGCGTCAGAATCTCTTCAAGAGCGCCGGAAGCAATATGTGGAGCAAGGGCGTTAAAGGTGGCCTGGATTATGCCGAGGCCCGCCAGTCCACAGGAGAGCAGAATATCTGAATTATCAACCAGCATGCTGCCTACGGGACGCAACGAAACAATCTTCCCGTCCTTAGTAAATTTCCATTCCATCACATCACGACTGTGGTCGCTGAAAAAGTTTATTGCCCGATGCTGATCCAGATCCGCAAGTGTTTCCGGTCGTCCATATTGTTGCAAGTAAGACGGGGCTGCACAGGTGACCATCCTGATGTCACCAAGACGTCTGGAAATAAAACTCGAATCCTGAAGCTCACCCAGGCGGACAAGACAGTCCACACCTTCACTAATGAGATCGGTTTTTTTGTCCGATGAAACCAATATGACATCAATGTCAGGATACAGTGACTGGAAATGTTTGAGATTAGGGATCAGTATGGCGTGAGCCAGCGCCAGCGGGACATCAATCCTGAGCCGCCCCCGAGGTGGAAGGGTAGGTGAAAAGCTCGCCATCATGTCATTAACTTCAGACAATACAAGCCTGGCACGATGATAAAACGCCTCCCCTTCAGCCGTAACGCTCAACTTACGGGTAGTGCGATGGATGAGTTTTACGCCGAGGTCGTCCTCTATCTGCTGTATCGCTTTGCTCACGGTGGGACGATGAATCTGCAGAATGTCAGCGGCCCTTGTAAAGCTGCCCTGCTCAACAACCTGTACGAAAATATTAAGGTATTCAATCATGTTTGAATGCACGTGATCACCTGGCTTTAGTTAGGCTGTTCGTAGCTGGTATTGTAAAGTAAACAATTCCGATGGGCATCAAACTAAGGACTTGATGGCTTTCAAAATGTGCGCTCCTGGCTCGAAGCGGGCGTACTGGGTGAGTTTAAAGTCCGCTGTGAGCGAAGAGCGGATATTCAGACCGACTGATAGCTGATTTTGAGTTGCCAAAAAGAGCGCTCCTATTCAGTACAAAAAAGATGGTAATGTTTCATAAAATCTCTTAGACCTTGCAGGAATGGTTTTGAAATGAATGGATCTTGTTTGTGTGGAACAATTGAATTTGAACTTACTCATAAACCAGCAGTGTTTTATCGTTGTCATTGCTCGCTTTGCAGAAAGCAGAGCGGTGTGGGTTACAATCTCGCCACACTAGTCAAAGACAGTGAGTTTCGCTGGATTAAAGGGGAAAACTGCATTGCTTCATGGTCTAAGCCAACGGGGTACCGTACAGATTTTTGCAATGTATGTGGCTCAACTGTGCCTAACAGTCTGCGAGACGTACCTTATGTCTGGGTTCCTGTTGGTTTAATTGACGAACGTCTTGAAATGGAATGTGCAGGAGACTTCTGCACTGATGATGCAATGCCCTGGGATGAAACCCGCTCACCTAGTTGTCACGCTGGACCTGTCGAGTCGCTAGCCTCGCTTTTAAAGTACCTGAAACTCAATTCCTGAGCGTCAGCATTTGGCACAAAGCAGACGTTAAAACCTACAGCATCGGAAAGCTTCTGAATGCCGCGTCAGCGGCATGGAGGCGCCAGATAAGGTTACATGTGTCTGTGGAGTCAAATGGCGCCGAAAGCCCGGCGTAGCCGGTTACCAGCCTATAAATTCTGCCTCCGCCCTGCCCTGGTTAGCCTGAACCCACTAACAGCAATCAAGAAAGTTAAGGTAATCCCTTTAACCCCGGAGCGCTGGCTTTACGGCGTTTACGACATAAAGGGCGTGATTTCGAGGTCCTTAGTCGAGGTAGCTTGCTGCTGACGCTTAGGGGATATTCTTCAGTTATTTCAACGACACCAGGGAACTTAACACGGTAGCTGAAAAGCTCAGCGCCGGATATCCTGCCGCCCGGCCAGCGAAAGCCGGCGGCAGGTATACCTCTCAAGGCAGCATCTTACCCTTTGGCAAAATTGGCCTGGATCCGCTGCTGCAGATAATCCTCGGCGCTGATGGGCGGGTACTTCCTCTGCGGCCCGAGGATCTCGACATCTTTATTGGCCTGGCAAAAAAACGCCAGGCTGTAGCGCGGCCCCTGATATTCATGGGGCAGCGGGTTTCTCACCCGGTGGAAGTTAGACGGCAGCTGGTCGTCGCTCCAGCGCATCAGCATATCGCCGATATTGCAGGTGATCACCTCCTCCCGCGGCTCAATGCTGGTCCACTGCTGGCTTTCGCGGTCTTTACCGGGACAAACCTGCAGGCCGCCCTGGCCGGGGCGCTGGAACAGCAGCGTCAGACAGTCAAAATCGGTGTGCGCGCCGGCCCGCCACATCCCCTGCTGCGACTGCTCGGTCGCATAGTAATGCAGCATGCGCAAGGTGCTCTGGTAGGTGTCACGCTGCGGATCGTGCGCGGTGGTGAAAAACGATTCCGGAAAACCAAGCTTCAAAGCAAAGCAGGAGAGGATCTTCATCCCCAGCTGCCAGCACTGCGATTCAAACCCGAGCATCGTCTGCTTGAATGCTGGAAACTCCCGATCGCTGGGCCAGCGCCCGGCCATCAGCGGCCGGGTGATCTGATACGACTCTTTTTGATCCGGCGTGCGGGTCGATGGCCGGACCTGCGCTTTGCTCTCCCAGCCGGCGTTGCCGGCCAGCGGATACTGGCGCTTCACCTCGTCGGGCAGGTCGAAAAACGCCTCGGTCATGCTGAACGCCTGGCGGATATCCGCCAGCGGAATACCGTGATGGCTGACCTGGAAGAAGCCAATCTCCACCGCCGCCTCCCACAGTTGTTCGGCAATGTCATTTTTTCTTGTGGCAAAGTTCGACAGGTCGATACAGCGCACTTCGCGGGCGAAGGTCTCTTCGCCCTGGGCGCCCATCAGCGCCTCTTTTTCCAGTTCCTGTAAGGCGTAGCGTTGATTCTGGGTGGTCGAGGTCATCGTCATTATCCTGTTATCAGTTACACAGCGGCGCGCTGTTGGAGGGTACGGACGGCCGCCAGCGCGTCGTGACGCATCGCGTCAAGGTCGAGACCGGGAATGGCGTCGTCTTCCACGATGGGGCGGCCATTGAGCAGTAGCGCCTTCAGCGCGGCGCGCCCACCGCAGGCCACCGGCCCAATGGCCATATCGTGCAGGCCGAAGTAGCGCGGATCGTCCAGCCGGTAAATGGCAAGGTCCGCCTGCATCCCGACCTGCAGGGTGCCGCTCTGCGCTAAGCCGAGGATCTGCGCCCCGCCGGCGCTGCCCCAGCGCACCACATCCTCCACCGTGGCCGCATCGGCCCCCCCTCGAAGGCGCCCCCGGCCGTAGCGCGGCTGCGCCAGCATCCCCTTGCGCGCGCGCTGTAGCAGCCATGCGGCATGGGCTTCGCTTTGCATATCCGCCGCTTCATTGGAGGCAGCGCCGTCCACCCCCAGCGAGACCGGGACCCCGGCCTGCTCCAGCGCCAGCAGATCGGCGATGCCGCTGCCCAGCCGGCCGTTGCTTTGCGGGCAGTGGGCGATGCCGGTTCCGGTGCGGCCCAGCAGGGCAATCTCCTCCGGCAGCAGCTTCACCAGATGGGCAAACCACACGTCATTTCCCAGCCAGTCGTGTTCCGCGCAGAATTGAACCGGCGTCATGGCGAATTTCTGCCGCGCGGCGTCGAGATAATCGACGGTTTCCGATAAATGGCTGTGCAACCGGATCCCCAGCTGGCGGGCCAGCTTCGCCATCTCCCGCAGCTGGGCGCCCGGCGCGGAGTGCAGGACGGTAGTGGGCGCCATCACCACCCGGCGCAGAGAATCGGGCCGGGGGTCGTGATAGCGGCTGACCAGCCGTTCGATATCCGCCATATAGCCGTCGAAGGTTTCCGGACGCAGCGCCACCGGCAGATCCTGCTCCACCGCCCGGCCCTGGGTCGCCCCACCCCGGCACAGAACGATGCGCATCCCCAGCGCTTCCCCTTCGCTGAAGACAATCTCCGAGGTATCGAAAGGCATATCCGGCCAGTACAGGTAGTTGTGATCCGCCACGCTGGCGCAGCTCGAGCGCAGAAGCTCCACCAGGCCGATGCGCACCGCCAGACGAAAGGTATGTTCATCGAAAGCCGCGCGAAAGCGGTACGGCGTAGCGCTCAGCCAGGCCGTCAGGCTCTGGTTCAGCCCCTGCGGCTCGCCCTTCAGCAGCGACTGAAAAAGATGGTGGTGCGTGTTCACCCATGCCGGATAGATCACGCAGTCGCGGGCATCGATCTGTCGCTCTTCCGGCAGCGGCGTCAGGCTGCCGATGGCGGCAATCTTGCCGTCGCGGATGCGAATATCCGGCCCGGCCAGCCGCGCCGCCTCTCCGGGCAGACCGCTGAGGATGGCATGGGCATTTTTAATCATTAATGACATGGCGTCGCTCCTCAGGGTTTAACCTGCATGGCCTGAACAAATTCGGTGGTGTAGGCCTGTTTCCAGTCGGTGGCCGCCGCCAGCAGACCGGCGCTGACCATAAAGTCGCGGGTCTTCTGCCAGCGCGCGTCGGTCATCGTCCCCCAGCCCTGGCTGGCGGCATCCCCGCCGTCGATCAGGTGATGCTCACGGATCTGGGTCACGCCCCAGGCGAGCAGATCGTCGGTCATTTTCGGGTTGTCCTGCTTAATCAGCGCATTTCCCGGCGCCGGATCCTTGAGATAGCTCACCCAGCCCTCCATTGAGGCGCGGACGAACTTCGCCATCGCCGCTTTACGCTCGGCGATGGTATCCGGGCGGGCGATAAGGATGCCGCCGTAGGGGGGATAGCCGTGTTCGGAAAAGAGGAAGAAGTTCGCCTTCACCCCGGCCTTCTGCACCTGGAACACCTCGGAGCTGACATAGGCCTGCTGGGCGACAGCGTCATCGACGACAAAGGGTTGAATATTGAAGGTATAGGGGCGAACCTGCGCGTCGCTCAGCTGGTATTGCGCCTTCAGCCACGGCCACCACGTCGCCTGACCGGAGCTGGAGACCAGCAGGGTTTTGTCTTTCAGCCCCTGCAGGGAGGTGACATCGGCATGGGTCAGCAGCCCCTGGGGATCGTACTGAAAGGGCGCGGCAATGGCCTTTGCCTGGAAGCCGCGCTGAATGCCTTCCAGCAGCTGCAGGTCGTAACCGATGATCACATCGGCCCGCTTCGACAACAGCAACTGCATGCCGTTGACCTGCGGTCCACCGGAGCGGATCTCGACGTCGAGACCATATTTTTTGTACAGCCCGGTGGCCTGAGCCTGATAATAACCCCCCTGCTCCGCCTGGGCGTACCAGGAGGTCAGCAGAACGATTTTCTCCTCGGCCTGAACGGCCAGCGAGACACCGCCGAGGGCCATCAGGCCCAGCCAGCGTATGCCCCGGGGAAGGCGTGCGCCTGTTTTCATATCCCTCTCCTCTTTACGCCGGGAGGGGGAGCGAGCGAATGTGGCTCAGCCTCCCATCCCGGTCAACATTGAACCGCGACATGGTGACTGAGCAATGTCCCGTATGGATAACCCGTACTGACCGCTTCTACTCACACTCAGCTATACAAAAACAATGCCAGATTTAAACGCCTGCGAGCGGCCGCGAGAAATCGCCTGCGCCGCCGCCCTTGGGCATGCAACCTTTGATTCACGCACACCAAAAACGCACCATAATGGTGCGTTAATGAATGATTTTAGTGCCTGCCTGGTCGCTCACAGCTGACTGAAGAGCATCTCCAGCTGGTTCAACATCATCGAGGCGGCAAGGGAAAGCTGGCGGGCGGGCGAGACGCACAGCGCCAGGGTGAAAGGCTTAAGCTGCGGATCGGTTAGCGGCACAAACGCCAGCTGGCCGGACTCAATCTCATCGAGAATATCCAGCCGGCACAGGATGCCGATGCCCATCTGCTCTTTGATCAGGGTGCGGATCATGTGAATGTTATTCGATACCGCCACCTCCTTTACCTCGTTGCCGCTGATGTTCACCAGCGCCTCCACCGGCTCGCTGATCATCAATGGGGCGGACGGCAGGATAAAGGGGTAGTCGAGGCACTGACTAAAGCGCACCGCGCTGCGGCTGGCCAGCGGATGGCCGGTGGGCACCACAATCCCCATATTCATCTCGGCAAACGCCCGGACCTGCAGTTCACGAGAGGTCTGGGGATTGAGCATGATCCCGAAATCCGCCTCGCCGGAGATCAGCGCCTGCTGGATGTGGATATTGTTGATGGTGGTCAATGTAAAAGAGATGTTGGGATAATGTTTATGCACCTCTTTGAGCATCGTCGAAAAGAAATGCCGGTTAATGGCATCGATGGTGGCGATGCGCACATGCCCCCGCCGCAACCCGCGCAGATCGTCCAGCTGCTCGCAGACCCGGGTAAAGTCCTTTTTCCAGTTATTGGCCGCGTGCAGGAGCAGCTCCCCGGCGGCGGTCAGCCTCAGCCCGGTGGGATGGCGCTCGAAGAGCGGCATCGCCAGTTCCTGTTCCACGCGCAAAATCTGACGATCGATGGAAGACGCCGACACATGCAGCGCCTCTGACGCTTTACGAAACGATCCCTGACGGGCCACTTCAGTGAAATAGAGCAGAAATCGGGAGAAGGCAAACATGGTTTGGGTGCTCTCTTTTTTGCAACGGGTTGTGCGAATCAAAGCTCTGGACGCAACAGTTTTATCACAATACCGTAGCATTCATAGCGGAGAAACGATCGTTTCACCCATTTTCTTGCACGCCGGACAGTTCACCGCGAAGGGGAGTTATCTCTTCGCCGCCCCTGGCCGCCCTGCAGACAGCGGAATGAGGGAGAGTAAACGGTAATGCACAGCCACGATCTTATTTCGGTCTCGGTCGGGGAAATACGCCCCAACGGAGAGGGAAATCTATCATTAATATTGCAGGCGGCGGCCGGGGAAATATTACCGACCTACTCTGCCGGGGCGCATATCGATATTATTATCCCCGGCATTGGCCCCCGGCAGTATTCCCTGTGCGGCATGCCTGACCGCGGCAATGGCTATGAAGTTTGCATCAGGCTGACTGACACCTCCACCGGCGGCTCACGCTATTTGCACCAGCAGCTCAAAGCCGGCGATCGGCTCGCCATTTCGCCTCCGCGCAACCATTTTCCCCTGCCGGAGGCCGGGCGCTACCTGCTGTTTGCCGGCGGTATCGGCATCACGCCGTTGCTGGCGATGGCCGAAGCGATTGCCGCCAGAAAGGGGGGGCTGGAGCTGCATTATTATGTCGCCAGCGCGCGCCAGACGGCCTTCTCCCCGCGCCTGACCCAGCTGGCTGCGGGCGGCACGGTGGCGATCCACTGTAGCGAGGAAGGCGCGTCGTTTCGCCAGCGGATCCCCGCCTGCTTAACCACGCCCGATCCTGATACCGCAGTGGTCGCCTGCGGCCCGGAGGGTTTTATTCAGCGACTGCAGTCGGTCATGGAGGAATATCGCTGGTCGCCGTCGCAATTCGTTTTCGAGCGTTTTACTCCCGCGACGGAAAATAATACTGCAGCGAAAAATGCGTTTTATATTGAGCTGGCCTCCAGCGGGCAGCGCCTGCAGGTCGCCGCGGATCAAACCATTGCTCAGGTATTACAGCACGCCGGGGTGGAGGTAATGCTCTCCTGCGAACAGGGAATGTGCGGGTCGTGTATTACCGGGGTCCTCGACGGGATCCCCGAACACCGGGACAGCGTGCTGACGGCGGAAGAGAAAGCCGGCAACGACCAGATCACGCTCTGCTGTTCGCGGGCGAAATCGCCGGGTCTGGTTTTGGATCTGTGAGGAGACTGACGATGACGCTCCCCTCCTCTTGTGCGCCGCTCACCGGTATCAGCCGCGCCCGACTCCCGGCCTGGGTGCTGCCCGACGGCTGGCCGACGCAGGCCAACGGTGAACCGCTGCTGGCGGACCTGGCCTTTCGCGACGGCCGGATCGCCGCATTGACCCCAACCGACCAGCCGACTCCCGGCCTGTGGGACCTGGCGGGAGCCCTGACGCTCCCCGGCCTGGTGGAACCCCATGCCCATCTGGACAAGACATTCACCATTGAACGCTGCCGTCCGGCGCAGGCCGGGCTGCTGGCGGCAATCCACGCCATGCACGAGGATCGCCGACACTGGACCAGGGCGGATATTCAACGTCGGGCGTCCGCCGCGCTGGCCCGGGCGGCAGCGAATGGCGTGACCCATTTGCGCAGCCATGTCGACTGGTTTACCGCCGACGCGCCGGACGCCTGGCAGGAGATCGCCCGCCTCGATACCGTCGGCATCACCCTGGAGCGGGTGGCGCTGATCCCGCTGCCCTTGTTTCGCGAGCTGGCGCAAGCGGAGGCCATCGCCCGGACGGTCGCCAACAGCGGAGAGCGCTGCCTGCTGGGCGGCTTCATCCACTCCTCCAACTGGGACGCCGCCGCCATGGAAAATCTGCTGTGCAGCGCAGCCCGCTGGGATCTGGATCTGGATTTGCATATCGATGAGGAGCTCAGCGAAGTGTCTCAGGGGCTGACCTGGCTGGCGGATCATCTCTCCCGCCACCCTTTTCCCGGACATATCTGCTGCAGCCACGGCTGCGCGCTGGCCGCCGGCAGCGACGAACAGGCGGCGCCGATCCTGCGCCAGCTGGCGGCGCACGGCGTCACCCTTATCGCTCTGCCGATGACCAACCTGCTGCTGCAGGATGCGACGTTCGGCCGCACGCCGCGCCAGCGGGGGATCACTCTGCTGCACGAGGCGCAGGCCGCCGGCGTGGCCACCCTGCTCGGCTGCGACAACGTGCAGGATGCCTTCTGCCCGGCGGGGAGCTACGACCCGCTGGACACCCTGGCCTGCGGTCTGTTCGGCGCTCAGCTCAGCGACCTGTTCGACCAGCAGTCGCGGCTGATCTGCGATCGCGCGGCGCTAACCGGTTCGCCGGCAGACGCGGCGCCCTTTGCCGTCGGGGCGGCGGCCAGCGTGGTGATTTTCCCGGGTAGCGACCGTTTTACCTGGCCTTTAAACAGCGCCGCCCGTCTGGTGGTTAACCACGGCAGGTTAACCCACCGACGCGTGTGGCAGGAGGAGATGGCACATGAGTCTTGAAGCAGGCGCCGGGGCGCCGCTGGCGCGGTATGCTGCCTGGCGCAGAGCCGGCGATTTTATCTTTCTCTCTGGCATTATTCCGGTCAATCCCCTGACCGGCACCATCGTCAACGGCTTTCAGGATGTGCCTGAGCCGGTGCGGGAGCTGCTGGGGGCGACCGGCGAATTTTCAACCGATGCGAAACAGGGCCCGATCCTCGCCCAGAGCTGGTACGTCCTGGAGAGCATCCGCCGCACCGTGGCGTCCGCGGGAGGGCAAATGAGCGACGTTATCAAACTGGTGCAGTACTTTCGCAACCTTGACCATTTTCCCTATTACAGCCGGGTCAGGAAGCTGTTTTACCCCGACCAGCCGCCCGTTTCCACCGTGGTGCAGGTCAGCGAAATGCTGCCCGACGCCACGGTACTGATTGAAGTCGAAGCGACCGTCTGGTTACCCCCGTCATTTAACTCCGAGGCACCGCGATGATTAACGGTTACATTCCTGCCGCGCGCTTTCTTCCTTTTCTGAGCTGGACGGACGTGGCCGCCCTGCCGGATAAAAGCAATACGGTTATCGTCCTCCCCACCGGGGCGATCGAACAGCACGGCCCGCATTTGCCCTGCTCGGTGGACAGCGTGATATCTTCCGGCGTGGCGGGCCATGCCCTCGCCAGGCTGCCGGCGACGATCCCGGCCTACGCCATTCCGCCAATCGTCTACGGTAAGTCCGAGGAGCATCTGCATTTTCCCGGCACCCTGACCCTTAGCGGCGATACGCTGCTGCATACCCTGCTGGAGATCGCCGAATCTCTCTATCGGGCCGGTTTTCGCAAGCTGCTGATGATCAACGGCCACGGCGGCCAGCCGCAGATCCTGCAGATCGCCTGCCGGGAAATGCGCCTGCGCCACGGGGATTTCATCGCCATCCCCCACGACGTGTTCAACGTGCCCAACTGCGAAAAACAGTTTCTCAGCCCGCATGAACAGCGGATGGCGATGCACGCCGGGCATAGCGAAACGGCGCTGATGCTGGCGCTGGCGCCGGAGTGCGTCCATATGGAACGGGCCGTCGCTAATTTCCCCCCGGAATTCCCCTGCCCAACCCTGTCGAAAGGCCGTCCGGCGGCGGCGTGGGCGTCGTATGACTTTGGCCCCAGCGGGGTGATTGGCGACCCGACCCCGGCGACGCGGGAGCAAGGCGAAGGGCTTCTCGACTCCCTCGCCGCCAGCTGGGCGCAGGCGATCATCGAGATCCACCGCATGGCCTGGGTCGAACGTCGCGAACCGACCTGGGGCAAACAGCACTGGCACGGCTTTGTGCAGTCCCTACCACCTTCTTTCGCTGCTGAATCCAGGGAGCCCTGATGAATACCAGATTGACGCCCGTTTTTACCCTGCTGACCGTGGCCGCCCTCGCGACCTCAGCCTCCTGCTTCGCGGCGGAGAAGTTTACCTTTCTCACCAACTGGTATGCCCAGGCCGAGCACGGCGGGTTTTACCAGGCCCAGGCCACCGGGCTGTATCAACACGCCGGTCTCGATGTCGAAATTAAAATGGGCGGCCCGCAGATCAACGTCATGCAGCTGATGGCGGCCGGTCAGGCGGATTGCACCCTTGGCGACAACGGCCAGGCGCTGGAGACCTGGCAGGCCGGGGTGCACGCGGTGACCGTCGCCACCGTGTTCCAGCACTCGCCGACGGTGTTTATCACCCATGACAAAGTGGAGAACCCGGCGGAACTTAAAGACAAAACCTTCCTGCTCGCCACCGAGGCCTATACCTCCTTCTGGCCGTGGGCGAAAAGCGAGCTGGGTCTGGCTGGCAGCAAAGTGCGCCCCTATACCTTTAACGTTCAGCCGTTCCTCGCCGATAAAAACCTGGTGCAGCAGGGCTACGTGACCTCGGAGCCGTTTTCCGTCGCCAAAGGCGGACAGCCGTTCTATGTCTATCCGCTCAGCGACTGGGGCTACCCGCCCTACGGCAACTCGATTATCTGTATGGCCGACACCATCCGCAAACGTCCGGCGGCGGTGGCGGCCTTCGTCAAAGCCTCCATGGAAGGCTGGAAAAGCTACCTGCGGGATCCCGCCCCCGGCAACAGCCTGATCGGTAAAGCGAATCCGCAGATGGGCGCCGAGCAGATCGCCTTTGGCATTGCCCAGATGAAGCAGTACCAGCTGGTGACCGGCGGCGATGCTAAGTCCGGCGGCATCGGCATCATCACCGAGCCGCGGCTGAAGAAAACCTGGGACATGCTGGTGAAAAACAAACTGATCGACGCCAGCAAGGTGCCGTTTGAGCAGACTTACACCCTGGAGATGGTCAAAGACGCCGGAGTGATGCCATGAATACCGCCCCGAAACTGACCGTGATGAGCGATACCCGCTTTATACCCGCCGCTGCCACCCCGGCCATCGAGGTGCTGTCGGCGGAGAAAATCTACAGCAACGGCACCCGGGCGCTGCTGCCCGTCAACCTGACCATCAATCAGGGGGAGTTTATTACCCTGCTCGGCCCGTCCGGCTGCGGTAAAAGCACCCTGCTGAAGATGGTCGCCGGCCTGGTGGAGCCCAGCGACGGCAAGCTGATGCTGTGGCGGCGCGACAGTCGGGAAAAGGCCCAGCATCCGCTGTCGTTCGTCTTCCAGGAAGCCACCCTGATGCCGTGGAGCAGCGTGCGCAATAACGTCAGGCTGCCGCTGGATCTGGCCGGCGTGCCGCGGGCGGAGGGAAATACCCGGGTGAGTGAAGTCCTTGAGCTGGTGGGCCTCGGCAAGTTCGCCGACGTCCTGCCGCGCGAACTCTCCGGCGGCATGCAAATGCGCGTCTCCATCGCCCGCGGCCTGGTCACCCGACCAAAGCTGCTGCTGATGGATGAGCCCTTCGGCGCGCTGGATGAAATTACGCGTAACAAACTCGACAGCGACCTGCTGCGTCTCTGGCAGGAGCAAAACCTGACGGTAGTGTTCGTCACCCACTCGATCCACGAAGCGGTGTTTCTCTCCCAGCGGGTGATCATGATGGCGGCCCGTCCCGGACGGGTGGTCGAAGATATCCCCATCCGCGAGCCGTTCCCGCGCAGCGAGGCGTTCCGCGTCAGCCCGGCCTTTTCCCTGTATGCCCGTCAGCTGCAGGACAGTCTGTTGCAGGCCAGCCAGTCCGGTATGGAGTCATAATATGAAAAATACAACCGCAACGCCGTGGATCCAGCATCCGCGTTTTCTCAAAATTCTCTATCCGACCCTCGTCGCGGTGGCGATGGTGCTCCTGTGGCAGGGCGCGGTGAGCTATTTCCGTATCCCGGCCTTTCTGGTGCCGTCGCCGCTGGTGATGCTGGAAAGCCTGTGGACGCATCTCACGCCGCTGCTGCTGGCGCTGCTGTTCACCCTCAAGATCACCCTGATCTCGTTTCTGCTGTCGATTGTCATCGGCGCCGCGGTGGCGTTTATCCTGGTGCAGAACCGCTTTGTGGAAACCGCCCTGTTTCCCTACATCGTGTTTTTGCAGGTGACGCCGATCGTCGCCATCGCCCCGCTGATCATCATCTGGGTGAAGGATGCCACGCTCTCGCTGGTGGTGTGCGCCACCCTGATGGCGGTGTTTCCCATCATCTCCAATACCACTCAGGGACTGCGCAGCGTCTCCCCCGGCCTGCTGAGCTATTTTCGCCTCAATCACGCCAGCCGCTGGCAAACGCTGGTGCGGCTGCGTATCCCCTCGGCGCTGCCCTATTTCTTCGGCGCGCTGCGTATTTCCAGTGGGCTGTCGCTGATTGGCGCGGTGGTGGCGGAGTTTGTCGCCGGGACCGGCGGGACCAATACCGGACTGGCCTATCAGATCCTGCAGGCTGGCTACCAGCTGGATATCCCGCTGATGTTTGCCGCGCTGCTGCTGATCTCTCTCGCCGGTATCGCGCTGTTTGGCGTGATGTCCTGGGTTTCGCGCCGGGCGCTTAGCGCCTGGCATGAAAGCGAAGCCGTGCAATCTCATTAATGTTCTGCTGACGAACAGGAAAAAGAATGATGACTGATGAACAGCGTCAACACGCGATCGCGGTGATCCAGCAGGCACTCCCGGCGCTGGAGTGGACCTTACAGCCGGCGAAGATCAAACGGCTCTCCCGCGATTTTCACTGGTTCAGTCCGCTACTCACCGAGCAACTGGCGGGGAAACAGGCGGACGCGGTGGTTCGCCCGCGCGATGAAGAGGAGCTGCGCCAGCTGGTCTGCGCCTGCGCGCAGCACCAGCTGCCGCTGACCCTGCGCGGCAGCGCCACCGGCAACTACGGACAGCTGGTCCCCCTCGAAGGCGGGCTGCTGGTGGATATGACCGGGCTCAACCAGATCGTCGCCCTCGGCAACGGCACAGTGAGGGCCCAGGCCGGCATTCGCCTGGCGGACATCGAAACCGCCGCCCGCCCGACGGGCTGGGAGCTGCGCTGTATGCCATCGACCTATCGACTGGCGAGCCTGGGCGGTCTCTACGGCGGCGGGTTCGGCGGTATCGGCTCCATCAACTATGGGCCGCTGGCGGCGCCCGGCAATGTGCTCAGCGTCAAAGTGATGACCGTCGAGCCGGTCCCCCGCGTGCTGACCGTCCCGGCTCCCGAAGCGCTGCTGCTGCATCACGCCTACGGCACCAACGGCATTATCCTGGAGGTTGAGCTGGCGCTGGCGCCTGCGCACCAGTGGATTGAACGTCTGGACGTGTTTGACGATTTCGCCGATGCGCTGAACTATGCCAACGCCTGCGTCCGCTCGCCGGGGCTGGTGAAGCGTCAGGTGGCGCTGCTGGCCACGCCGATCGCTGACTATTTTAGCCACCTCAAGGATCGTTACCGCACCGGGCAGCATGCGGTTATCAGCCTGATCGCCGAGGAGAGCGAAGGACTCTGCGCCAGCCTGTTACCGCGCCATCGCGGGAGCAACGCCATCCGGCAGTTCAGCGAGGAGGCCCGGACGCGCAACGGCTCGTTAATGGAATACTGCTGGAACCACACCACCCTGCATGCGCTCAAGGTGGACAATACGCTGACCTATCTGCAGACGGCGTTTGATCCGCTGCGCTATCCGCAGCAAATTTTACAGATGGAGCAGCACTTCGCCGGGGAGGTGATGTCCCATATTGAATTCCTGCGCGATATCGAGGGCAATCTCACCGCCAGCGGTCTGCAGCTGGTGCGCTATACCACGCCCGAACGTCTTAACGCCATCATGCAGATATTTCGCGACAACGACGTCAAGATTAACAACCCCCACGTGCTGCAGGTTGAGGACGGCAAACAGGGCGTGATTCGTCCCGACGTCGTGGCAGTGAAACAGTCTCTCGACCCGGCGGGATTGCTTAACCCCGGCAAGCTGCGCGGCTGGGCGCTGCGCGACCAGCTGGAACTCGACAGCAACCCGCTGACGCGGGCCACCCGCGAAAGCCCCACGACCTGATGGTCCCCGGTCCGGTTGGGCGCTAACGGGTCGCTGGCCCGTTGCCGCCCAACCTCATCCTGCGCCGGACAGTCCCGCCATATGGACGATAAGCCCTACTGCGGCGGCGGCCAACGGCGCGGTAAATCCCACTTTATTATGGGTGGTTTCAATAAACGACCCGCCGGCGTGAATAAAGATAAACGAGGGCAAAAGGTAAACCATGTCACCAGGCACGCCGCCGCGATGCCCCCCAGCAGCACTTCATCAACGCCCAATACCGCTTTGGTGTAACCGCCGACAAACCCGACAAAGGTCACCATCATGATCAACGGTCCGGGGGTCGATTCCCCCAGGGCGAGGACGTCCATCATCTGCCCTGCGGTCAGCCAGCCATAGTGGGTCACCGCCCCCTGGTAAACGTAAGGCAGGACGGCATACGCCCCGCCGAAAGTCATCAGCGCGGCTTTGGTAAAGAACCCGCTCATCTGGGCCAGCGGATGCGCCCAGCCCAGCATTAGCGCCAGGGCGGCCATCGGCACCAGCCACAGCAGTATCCCGGCGCTGGTGCTGTTCGCCCTGATGGAATGGGGCCACCAGCACGTGCTGCATAGCGCGTCGCCTATTGCATTGGTGGACAGCGCCAGCGGCGAGACCGTCCATCCGGGGTTCGTCACCGCCAGCGGCAGCGTGGCGAGCCCCAGCGCGCTACAGATCGTCAAAGCCGGTACCCATGCCGAAACCTGAGGAATGTATTCCTGGCACTGCTTGCCGGACGCGCGGCCTCGCCATTTTCGACCGGCCACAAAAGCCCTGGGATAGGATGAAATCTGGCTGGAAACGCGCCAGTGAAGAAAGGATATCGTCAGGCGGGCAGCAGCCCCCTGCTGCCCGCCTGACGTGTGAGTGGCGTTAATTCACCCGCGCAGGCAAGGTAATTGCTGCAGGGCGTTCGCCATATTAATCTGAATCAGCTCTTTAAGACCTTCGCGCTTAATAAACTGGCTCCGGTGCTTACTTTTCACCTCTTCAATACTCTTTTTTGATCTCTTGCGCCGGCAGTTTATACCAGCCGCGAGCCTGTTTCTCACCGCCCATTTCCAGCCACAGCGATGAATAACTGGCTTTCACCAGATCGCTTTTCACGTGATAATCAGAATCGATGGCGTAGACCGTGGAGATGTTGAAATATCGCAGCAAACCATACAGCACGCTCATGATGATATTTTTCGGCCGCGCGCCATGCAGCTCTTTAGTCAGCACCTTCACTTCGTCATTGGTGATATCTTTCCCGCCCTGGATGCCGCCGATATAAGCGCGGCCATCGTCGGTGCAGGAAAAACAGACGCTATAGACGCGCCGGTCGCCAAGAAACAGCTGCAGCATCAGCTCCCCTTCCTCCTGAAACGGCGAGGCCAGCAGCTTAACGTCAAGCTTATCGCCATTTTTCAAGGGAATAGAAAACATCTCGCGGCCAAAATCCGCGACATTGTAGAGCTGCGGCAGCACATCAGGGTGAAACGTTTTCTCGATGAAATTCAGTGAACCATGGGCAATATCCAGTTTGCGTCGTTTTGACAGCCGTTTATTGAGATACGCTTTAAACGGTTTATCCTCAAAAGGCACCAGTCCTTTGGTCACCGCGGTCAACCGCGCGCACTGATATTTCGCACAAAGTCCTTGATATTCTCTGTATTTACCTCCTGCGAGCGAGAGCTCTCTGCATTTTCGTAAAACTTTTTTATAGCTTATTTTGACCTGACCGATCACTTTATTATGTTTACGCCATTCTTTGATGGCGCCTGCAACAGTATGTTCCATTGATTAAGATCCATAGATTCATCCATAATCGCGGCCATATTAACATAAAAGCGTTTCGTCAACGCTTAATTACTCCTTCGTTGTCCTTTCATTTAATATTTAGGCAGGAAATTATCCTGGCGACGTTATTTGTCGTTAAACTTATTCTGTCAACGATGAATTATGGTAGGTAACGCCCTCCGCTCAGCGACTTAACGCTCTGTGCCTTCGGCGCGAAGCGCGGCTACAACCGCTGGCGGTTATGCCCTATACTTGACCCTGATTCAAAACCAGCAACGATAGGTAACTTATGGAAATTGATCTCGACAACCTGGTCTTCAGCGGCCTGGATGAAGCGGAAGAGCGCAACGCGGAGCGTCTGGAAGAAGCGGACAAAAAAGCCCAGGCGATCGTTGCCGACGACGACTGCGGCGACGCCTGTAAAATCTGATTGTCAAACCGGCCAGCAGGCCGGTTTTTTTTGACGCCCACACCTCAGGTGGGTAAAAACCCTTTCAGCGTATCCAGCAGCGCCTGCGCCGCCTTCGACAGCGGCAGATGTCCGGCATGGATCGCGCCGACGCACTTCTCAATCGGCGGATCGCTGAGCGGGATGCAGACGGCGCCCAACGATGCCATCTGCGTTTTACACAGCGCCGGCACCGCGCTGCCCCCCAGGCCGCTGGCCACCATCCTCCCCACCGTCACCAGCTGATGACTCTCCAGCGCCACATCCAGCTGACGTCCGCTGCGCGCCAGCGCCTCCTCCAGCATCAGGCGTACCGCCGAGGGGCGCTGCAGGGTAATAAAGTCGAGGGTCAACAGCTCCTGCCAGGTGAGCTGCTTTTTCTTCGCCAGCGGGGATTGTTGGGGAACGATCGCCACGAAGCGGTCCACCGCCAGCGGGGTAAACAGCAGGTTGTGGTTGGGCGATGGCTCGAAAGCGATGCCCATCTCCACCCGCCCCTCGCGCACCATCTCGATCACCTGCTCATTAATCACGTCATGCACCGTAACGTTCACCCCGGCATAGCGGTCGCGGAAGGCTTTCAGCGCCTCCGGCAGAACGTTGGCGGCAAACGACGGCATCGCGGCGACCGAAATTTTACCCCGCTGCAGGGTAAAGCTCTGACGCATGGCCTCCTCGACGTTATCCCAGTCGGCCAGCAGCTGACGGGCCATCGGCAGAAAGAGTTCCCCCTCCTGGGTGAGGGTCACTTTGCGGGTGCTGCGCTGCAGCAGCGCGCCGCCCAGCGCCTCCTCCAACCCTTTGATGGTCAGGCTGAGAGCTGGCTGCGACAGATTCAGCCTTTCGCTGGCGTGGGCGAAATTCAGAGTGTGAGCTACCGCTAAAAACGCGCGTAACTGTTTGACACTCATTCTCATTTTTCATCCTGTTAACTAATTGAAAAAAATTAGTTAACAGGAAATTAATTAAAATTCCAAATGAGTGAGTCACAAATTCAAAATTATCAAATCAGTCGCCTGCGCCAATGATAAGGCTATCGCAAGGCAGGAGAGACAAGATGGCAGGACTGGATAAACGCGTCGCCAGTTACGAAGCGGCGCTGGAAGGGTTAACGGACGGCATGACGCTGCTCGCCGGCGGCTTCGGCCTGTGCGGCATTCCCGAGAACTTGATCGCCGAGGTGCAGCGTCGCCAGGTGCAGGGGCTGACGGTGGTCTCCAACAACTGCGGGGTCGACGGTTTCGGTCTCGGCATGCTGCTGGAGTCGCGCCAGGTCAGCAAGGTGGTGGCCTCTTACGTCGGGGAAAACGCGCTGTTTGAACAGCTGGTGCTCAGCGGCGAGCTGGCGGTAGAACTCACCCCGCAGGGAACGCTGGCGGAAAAAATCCGCGCCGGCGGCGCTGGCATCCCCGGCTTTTACACCGCCACCGGGTATGGCACCCCGGTCGCCGAAGGCAAAGAGGTGCGCCAGTTCGACGGCCGACACTACATCCTTGAAGAGGCGATCCGCGGCGATTTCGCGCTGGTCAAAGGCTGGAAAGCCGACTGGTACGGCAACGTGGTCTATCGCCACACCGCGCAGAATTTCAACCCGCTGATGGCCACCGCCGGGCGCATTACGGTGGTGGAGGTGGAAGAGATTGTGCCGCCGGGCGAACTGCCCCCCTCCGCCATCCATACTCCGGGGATCTATGTCGACCGGCTGATCGTCGGGCAATTCGAAAAACGTATTGAACAGCGCACCCTGCGCGCCGGAGGGCACTGAGATGCTGACCCGTGAACAAATGGCGATGCGCGTCGCCCAGGAGCTGCGCGACGGCGACTACGTCAACCTCGGGATCGGTATCCCGACGCTGGTGGCCAACTACATTCCCGCCGGCATTGAAGTGATGCTCCAGTCGGAGAACGGCCTGCTGGGGATGGGCGAATTTCCCGATGAGGAAACCATCGACGCCGACATGATTAACGCCGGTAAACAAACCGTCACCGCGCAAACCGGGGCGGCGATCTTCGATTCCGCCCAGTCGTTCGCCATGATCCGCGGCGGCCACGTCGACCTGACCGTTCTTGGCGCCTTTGAGGTCGACGTCGCGGGCAACATCGCCTCATGGATGATCCCTGGAAAAATGGTCAAGGGGATGGGCGGCGCCATGGACCTGGTGGCCGGCGCGCAGAACATCATCGTGGTGATGACCCACGCCTCAAAAAACGGCGAATCCAAACTGCTGCCGCAGTGCACCCTGCCGCTCACCGGCGTGGGCTGTATTCGCCGGGTACTCACCGACCTGGCCCTGCTGGAGATTGTCGACGGCGCGTTTGTCCTGCGCGAAGTGGCCCCGGGGGTCAGCCCCGACGAGGTGATACGTAAAACGGCGGGACGGCTGATCGTCGCCGACGACGTGCGCGAAATGCGCTTCAGTTAAGGAGAGACCATGACCGATATTGCCATTGTTGCTGCAGTACGCACCCCGGTAGGCAGCTTTCGCGGCGCCTTCGCCCCTCTTTCCGCCGTCGACCTCGGCGCGGCGGTGGTGCGCGGCCTGCTTGAACGCTGCCAGCTGCCTGCCGCAGCGGTCGACGAACTAATTTTCGGCCAGGTGCTTACCGCCGGCTGCGGGCAGAATCCGGCGCGCCAGACCGCGCTGCGGGCCGGCCTGCCGGTCGACACTCCGGCGGTCACCGTCAATCTGGTGTGCGGCTCCGGACTGAAAGCGGTTCAGCAGGCGGTGCAGGCGATCCGCTGCGGCGACGCCGGGATCGTTATCGCCGGCGGCCAGGAGAGCATGAGCAATGCTCCCTATCTGATGCATGGCGCCCGCGACGGCCTGCGTTTCGGCCACGCCAGCCTGCAGGACAGCATGATCCAGGACGGCCTGTGGGACGCCTTCAACGACTACCACATGGGCATTACCGCCGAGAACCTCGCCGACGCCTTCGACATCAGCCGCGAGCGCCAGGACGCCTTCGCCGCCAGCTCCCAGCGCAAAGCGGCGGCTGCTATCGCCGCCGGGCGCTTTCGCGAGGAGATCGTCCCGGTCAGCGTCCCGCAGGGCAAAAAGCCGCCGCGATTCGTGACTGACGATGAGCAACCGCGCCCGGAGACCAGCGAGCAGCAGCTGGCCCAGCTGCGCCCGGCGTTTCGCCCGGCTGACGGCAGCGTCACCGCCGGGAATGCCTCGTAGCTGAACGACGGCGCCGCGGCGGTCCTGCTGATGCGCGTCGATAAAGCGCGCGAGCTTGGGCTGCCGGTGCTGGCGCGCATTGTCAGCTCAGCGGTCGCCGGGGTCGACCCGTCGGTGATGGGCATCGGCCCGGTGAGCGCCTGCCGCCAGGCGCTGCAGCGCGCCGGCTGGACGCTGGACGAGGTGGACCTTATCGAAGCCAACGAGGCTTTTGCCGTCCAGGCGCTGGCCGTCGGCCAGCTGCTTGAATGGGACAGCGAGAAGGTCAACGTCAACGGCGGCGCCATCGCCCTGGGCCATCCCATCGGCGCCTCCGGCTGCCGGATCCTCGTCAGCCTGGTGCATGAGATGCAGCGCCGGGGCGCCAGCAAAGGGCTGGCAACCCTGTGCGTCGGCGGCGGCCAGGGCATCGCCATGACTCTACAACGTTAACAGGAGCCACTATGTTTACACCACGCCTGGCGGTACTCGGCGCGGGACTGATGGGCGTCGGTATCGCCTGCCATTTCGCCCGCCACGGTCACGCCGTCCGCCTGTATGACACCGATCCGCAGCGTCTCGCCGAGGTTCCGGCAGTGGCCAGCGCCATTCTGTGCGAGCTGGAGGCCAGCGGTCAACAGGATCCCGCCGACCGCGACGCGGTGCTGGCCCGTCTGACCCCCACCCCGACGCTGAATGCCCTGGCCGATGCCACGCTGCTGATTGAAGCGATCCCCGAACGGCTGGCGCTGAAGCACGCCCTGTACGCCGAGCTGGAAACGCTGATCGCCGACGAGGCGATTATCGCCAGCAACACCAGCGGCCTGCCGCCGGATCAGCTGGCGCAGGGCATGCGCCTCCCGGAACGGCTACTGATCGCTCATTTCTGGCATCCGCCGCACCTGATCCCGCTGGTGGAAGTGGTGCCCGGGAGCGCCACGCTGCCTCATCTGGCGCGCGAGGTGAGCGGCTTTTGCGCCGCCTGCGCGCTGGAGGCGGTGGTGCTCAACCGCGCCGCGCCGGGCTTTGTCGGCAACCGGCTGCAGTTCGCCCTGCTGCGCGAAGCACTGCATATCGTCCACAGCGGCATCGCTTCCCCGGAGGTGGTGGACCAGGTGATGCGCGCCTCGCTGGGCCGCCGCTATGCGATGGTCGGCCCGCTGGAGGCTGCGGACATGACCGGCCTGGCGACAGTCCAGGATATCTGCCAGCACCTGCTGCCGGAGCTGGCCAGCGGCACGGAGATGATGTCGCTGGTGGCGGAGAAAGTGGCGCGAGGCGACACCGGCGCCCGCAGCGGGCAAGGCTTTTACCGCTGGGACGAGGCCCGGCACCAGCGCATCCAGTCGCGCCGGGAACACCAGCTGCGCTTCGCCCTGAAACCCTAGTATCGCGTTCTGTACCCCTACAATAACAATGAGAGTGAGACGTCGTGATGAGTGTGATAATAGCCCTGGCCGCGCTGGCGTTACTGATGCTGGCAGCCTACCGTGGATACAGCGTGATCCTCTTTGCGCCGATCGCCGCCCTCGGCGCGGTGCTCCTCACCGACCCGGGCGCGGTCGGCCCGGCCTTTACCGGCCTGTTTATGGAAAAAATGGTCGGCTTTGTGAAGCTCTATTTCCCGGTGTTTCTGCTGGGCGCGGTATTCGGCAAGCTGATTGAGCTGTCGGGATTCTCACGTTCGATTGTCGCCGCCGCCATCCGCATCCTTGGGCGCCGCCACGCGATCCCGGTGATCGTGCTGGTGTGCGCCCTGCTGACCTACGGCGGGGTGTCGCTGTTTGTGGTGGCCTTTGCCGTCTACCCTTTCGCCGCCGAACTATTTCGCCAGAGCGGGATCCCCAAACGGCTGATCCCCGCCACCGTCGCCCTCGGGGCATTCTCGTTTACCATGGACGCCCTGCCCGGCACGCCGCAGATCCAGAATATTATTCCCACCAGCTTCTTCGGCACCAACGCCTGGGCGGCCCCCTGGCTGGGGCTTATCGGCTCGCTGTTCATTATCATCTTCGGTTTGCTGTGGCTGGAGCGTCAGCGCCGCAAAGCGCAGGCCCGCGGCGAAGGCTATGGGACCGACCTGCAAAATGAGCCGGAGACCCCGGATGACATCGATCTGCCGCATCCGTTAATCGCTATCGCCCCGCTGCTGCTGGTGGGGGTGCTGAATCTGCTGTTCACCCACTGGATCCCGCAGTGGTACGGCGCCAGCCATGAGCTCACCCTGCCGGGCCTGGCGAAGCCTGTCGTCACCGAAGTGGGGAAAATCACCGCCATCTGGGCGGTGCAGGCGGCGCTGCTCTCCGGCATTGTGCTGGTGCTGGTTTGCGGCTATCGCAATATCCGCGGCCGGCTGGCGGAGGGAAGCCGGACGGCGGTGGGCGGGGCTATTCTCGCGGCGATGAACACCGCCTCTGAGTATGGCTTCGGCGCGGTTATCGCCGCCCTGCCGGGTTTCCTGGTGCTGTCAAAAGCCCTCGCGGCCATTCCCAATCCGCTGTTAAACGAGGCGATCTGCGTCACGGTGCTGGCCGGGATCACCGGCTCGGCCTCCGGGGGGATGAGCATCGCCCTGGCGGCGATGTCCGAGACCTTTGTCGCCGCCGCCCACGCCGCCAATATTCCGCTCGAGGTACTGCACCGTGTCGCCGCCATGGCCAGCGGCGGCATGGACACCCTGCCGCACAACGGGGCGGTGATCACCCTGCTGGCGATCACCGGCCTGAGCCATCGCCAGGCCTACGGCGGCATTTTCGCCATCACGGTGATCAAAAGCCTCGCGGTACTGTTTGTCATTGCCACGTTCTATGTGACCGGCATTGTCTGATACCAGATTGAAGGAGTAATAAAATGAACTTACACGGTAAAACGGCGCTGGTCACCGGCTCCACCAGCGGCATCGGTTTAGGGATCGCCAAAGTGCTGGCGCAGGCAGGCGCCCAGCTGGTGCTCAATGGCTTCGGCGACAGCAGCCACGCCCGGGCCGAAGTCGCCGCGCTGGGCAAGATCCCCGGCTATCACGACGCCGACCTGCGCGACGTCGGGCAGATCGAAGCGATGATGCGCTATGCCGAAAGCACCTTCGGCGGCGTCGATATCGTGATCAATAACGCCGGCATCCAGCACGTGGCCCCGGTGGAGCAGTTCCCGGTGGACAAATGGAACGATATTCTCGCCATCAATCTCTCCAGCGTCTTCCACACCACCCGCCTGGCGCTGCCGGGTATGCGCCAGCGCAACTGGGGGCGCATCATCAACATTGCCTCAGTGCATGGCCTGGTGGCGTCGAAAGAGAAATCGGCCTACGTCGCCGCCAAGCACGCGGTGGTCGGGCTGACCAAAACCGTGGCCCTGGAAACCGCGCGCAGCGGCATCACCTGCAACGCCATCTGCCCGGGCTGGGTGCTAACCCCGCTGGTGCAGCAGCAGATCGATAAGCGCATCGCCGAGGGGGTCGACCCGGAGCAGGCCAGCGCGCAACTGCTGGCGGAAAAGCAGCCCTCCGGGGAGTTTGTCACCCCGCAGCAGCTGGGCGAAATGGCGCTGTTTCTGTGCAGCGATGCCGCCGCCCAGGTGCGCGGCGCCGCATGGAACATGGATGGCGGCTGGGTGGCGCAGTAAGCCGCTGGCGCCGCAAAGATCAGAACATCGCCAGAAAGCGTTTCACCGTACGCGAGCGCTCGAAGCGCCGCCAGGCGATGGCGATATCGGTCTTCAGCGGCGCCCCGCTAAGCGGGTGATAGCTGACGTTCGGCTGCTGGATGCAGGTCATCGACTGCGGAACCAGCGCGAAGCCGAAGCCTGCATTGACCATGCTCAGCGACGATGAAATTTGCGACGACTGCCAGGCGCGCTCCATATCGATCCCGGCGCGCAGGCAACTGTTATACACCAGCTCATACAGCCCGGGGGCCACCTCCCGCGGGAAGAGGATCGGCGCCACGTCGCGCAGCTGCTCCAGGGCAAGGGTCGGCTGCGTCGCCAGCGGATTATCGCGCGGCAGCGCGATAACCATCGGCTCCTCATCGATAATCCGCAGATTAAAGGCTTTACTGCTCTCGCACGGCAGGCGGACGAAGGCGATATCCAGCTCGGCCTCGCTCAGGGCGGTCATCAGATTGGCCATATTGTCTTCCATCTGGTGCAGGGTCACCCCGGGGTGGTCGAGCTGAAAACGGTGCAGCAGCGTGAAGATTTGCGGATGGAAAGCATCAGAACTGGTAATGCCTAGCGACAGGCTGCCGTTCATCCCGCGCGCAATGCCCTTGGCCTTCTCCAGCGCCGCATCGCTCATGGCGAGGATCTGGCGGGCATCCTCATAGAAAGACTCTCCCGCTTCCGTCAGCTCCACCCCGCGGGTTAAACGCCGGAACAGCGGGGTCCCCACTTCGCGCTCAAGCCGCTGAATTTGCTGACTTAACGGAGGCTGTGAAATACCCAGCTCCTTGGCGGCCTGGGTGAAGTGCCGCGTCCTGGCGACGGCGACAAAATAGCGAAGATAACGAAGTTCCATATCGAAAACGTCTCAAACCAGCATGGTTTCTATATTGGAACTGTGAGCTGAATCGGGTCAACATTTATTTAACCTTTCTTATATTTGTTGAACGAGGAAGTGGTATATGAATCATTCTGCTGAATGCACCTGCGAAGAGAGTCTATGCGAAACCCTGCGGGCGTTTTCCGCGCAGCATCCCGAGAGCGTGCTCTATCAGACATCGCTCATGAGCGCCCTGCTGAGCGGGGTTTACGAAGGCAGCACCACCATCGCGGACCTGCTGAAACACGGCGATTTCGGCCTCGGCACCTTTAATGAGCTGGACGGGGAGCTGATCGCCTTCAGCAGTCAGGTCTATCAGCTGCGCGCCGACGGCAGCGCGCGCAAAGCCCAGCCGGAGCAGAAAACGCCGTTCGCGGTGATGACCTGGTTCCAGCCGCAGTACCGGAAAACCTTTGACCATCCGGTGAGCCGCCAGCAACTGCACGAGGTGATCGACCAGCAAATCCCCTCTGACAACCTGTTCTGCGCCCTGCGCATCGACGGCCATTTCCGCCATGCCCATACCCGCACCGTGCCGCGCCAGACACCGCCGTACCGGGCGATGACCGACGTCCTCGACGATCAGCCGGTGTTCCGCTTTAACCAGCGCGAAGGGGTGCTGGTCGGCTTCCGGACCCCGCAGCATATGCAGGGGATCAACGTCGCCGGGTATCACGAGCATTTTATTACCGATGACCGCAAAGGCGGCGGTCACCTGCTGGATTACCAGCTCGACCACGGGGTGCTGACCTTCGGCGAAATTCACAAGCTGATGATCGACCTGCCCGCCGACAGCGCGTTCCTGCAGGCTAATCTGCATCCCGATAATCTCGATGCCGCCATCCGTTCCGTAGAATGTTAAGGGGGTCACATGGACAAACAGTATCCGGTACGCCAGTGGGCGCACGGCGCCGATCTCGTCGTCAGTCAGCTGGAAGCTCAGGGGGTACGCCAGGTGTTCGGCATCCCCGGCGCTAAAATCGACAAGGTCTTCGATTCACTGCTGGATTCCTCCATTCGCATTATTCCGGTACGCCACGAAGCCAACGCCGCATTTATGGCCGCCGCCGTCGGACGTATTACCGGCAAAGCGGGCGTGGCGCTGGTCACCTCCGGTCCGGGTTGTTCTAACCTGATCACCGGCATGGCCACCGCGAACAGCGAAGGCGACCCGGTGGTGGCCCTGGGCGGCGCGGTAAAACGCGCCGATAAAGCCAAACAGGTCCATCAGAGTATGGATACGGTGGCGATGTTCAGCCCGGTAACCAAATACGCCGTCGAGGTGACGGCGCCGGATGCGCTGGCGGAAGTGGTCTCCAACGCCTTCCGCGCGGCCGAGCAGGGCCGGCCGGGCAGCGCGTTCGTTAGCCTGCCGCAGGATGTGGTCGATGGCCCGGTCAGCGGCAAAGTGCTGCCGGCCAGCGGGGCCCCGCAGATGGGCGCCGCGCCGGATGATGCCATCGACCAGGTGGCGAAGCTTATCGCCCAGGCGAAGAACCCGATCTTCCTGCTCGGCCTGATGGCCAGCCAGCCGGAAAACAGCAAGGCGCTGCGCCGTTTGCTGGAGACCAGCCATATTCCAGTCACCAGCACCTATCAGGCCGCCGGAGCGGTGAATCAGGATAACTTCTCTCGCTTCGCCGGCCGGGTTGGGCTGTTTAACAACCAGGCCGGGGACCGTCTGCTGCAGCTCGCCGACCTGGTGATCTGCATCGGCTACAGCCCGGTGGAATACGAACCGGCGATGTGGAACAGCGGCAACGCGACGCTGGTGCACATCGACGTGCTGCCCGCCTATGAAGAGCGCAACTACACCCCGGATGTCGAGCTGGTGGGCGATATCGCCGGCACTCTCAACAAGCTGGCGCAAAATATCGATCATCGGCTGGTGCTCTCCCCGCAGGCGGCGGAGATCCTCCGCGACCGCCAGCACCAGCGCGAGCTGCTGGACCGCCGCGGCGCGCAGCTCAACCAGTTTGCCCTGCATCCCCTGCGCATCGTTCGCGCCATGCAGGACATCGTCAACAGCGACGTCACGTTGACCGTGGACATGGGCAGCTTCCATATCTGGATTGCCCGCTACCTGTACAGCTTCCGCGCCCGCCAGGTGATGATCTCCAACGGCCAGCAGACCATGGGCGTCGCCCTGCCCTGGGCCATCGGCGCCTGGCTGGTCAATCCTGAGCGCAAAGTGGTCTCCGTCTCCGGCGACGGCGGCTTCCTGCAGTCGAGCATGGAGCTGGAGACCGCCGTCCGCCTGAAAGCCAACGTACTGCACCTGATCTGGGTCGATAACGGCTACAACATGGTGGCCATTCAGGAAGAGAAAAAATACCAGCGCCTGTCCGGCGTCGAGTTCGGGCCGATGGATTTTAAAGCCTATGCCGAATCCTTCGGCGCGAAAGGGTTTGCCGTGGAAAGCGCCGAGGCGCTGGAGCCGACCCTGCACGCGGCGATGGACGTCGACGGCCCGGCGGTGGTGGCCATCCCGGTAGATTATCGCGATAACCCGCTGCTGATGGGCCAGCTGCATCTGAGTCAGATTCTGTAAGTCATCACAATAAGGAAAGGAAAATGAAAAAAGTCGCACTTGTTACCGGCGCCGGCCAGGGGATTGGTAAAGCTATCGCCCTTCGTCTGGTGAAGGATGGATTTGCCGTGGCCATTGCCGATTATAACGACGCCACCGCCAAAGCGGTCGCCTCCGAAATCAACCAGGCCGGCGGCCGCGCCATGGCGGTGAAAGTGGATGTCTCCGACCGCGATCAGGTGTTTGCCGCCGTCGAACAGGCGCGCAAAACGCTGGGCGGCTTCGACGTCATCGTCAACAACGCCGGCGTGGCGCCGTCCACGCCGATCGAGTCCATTACCCCGGAGATTGTCGACAAAGTCTACAATATCAACGTCAAAGGGGTGATCTGGGGCATCCAGGCGGCGGTCGAGGCCTTTAAGAAAGAGGGTCACGGCGGGAAAATCATCAACGCCTGTTCCCAGGCCGGCCACGTCGGCAACCCGGAGCTGGCGGTATATAGCTCGAGTAAATTCGCCGTACGCGGCTTAACCCAGACCGCCGCTCGCGACCTCGCGCCGCTGGGCATCACGGTCAACGGCTACTGCCCGGGGATTGTCAAAACGCCGATGTGGGCCGAAATTGACCGCCAGGTGTCCGAAGCCGCCGGTAAACCGCTGGGCTACGGTACCGCCGAGTTCGCCAAACGCATCACCCTCGGCCGCCTGTCCGAGCCGGAAGATGTCGCCGCCTGCGTCTCCTATCTTGCCAGCCCGGATTCTGATTATATGACCGGTCAGTCATTGCTGATCGACGGCGGGATGGTGTTTAACTAATAAAAAAAAGCTCTGACATGGCTTGCCCCTGCTTTCGCGCAGGGGCTTTTTTTTGGTTTGTAAGTGTAAGCATCCCGGGGAAACGAAGCATCAATATTTGCGGGCTTCTGGCGTTCCTACTTGCGCTTCTGGCACGACGTGGGCAATCTGACTGGGATGAAGGTCTGATTTGAGCGAGGAGCGGAAGTTCGGGAACGGGATAGCTCCATTGATGACTTTATGCTACGTGTTAAACCACAGGTAATGGAGTTGCTGCCGGAGAAAGTAGTATTCTTTAGACTGAGATCTTTTGAAAGGAACAGTAGTTGCTATAAAATTGAGGAACCAAATTCTTTAGCTTTTAAAAAATAAAATATTATCTCTTTTAGAAATTAGATAAGCAGGAGAAAAGCTATGATATCGGTAATAAAGGACCTATTTAGTAACCAAGTGGTTTCCGCAGTCATTCTTACTATCATTGGAGCGATTACAAAAAAGTATATTCAGTTTCATCGCAGAGACTTTTTTTCACGCTCATCCTCCGAGCAGATAAAAGCAGTCGAATGGCTTAGAACCTCTTCTGTACCCATCTCCGATCCGTTAGCAAAGGCGGAACAGCAGTTCCGCCTACAGTCATTCGGACTGCATAGAGATTGGCATTTATCTTATAAAATCATATGCTTGAGTTCCGATTATGCACAGTCATTGATTCCGTCCTTGAAGGCAGTCTTGCGTTATCAGGGCATGTACACAATTACTAACGGGAATATATACCCTCATAAATTCCATAAGTGGATAATACCTTTTGTGTTAATATCGTTGCTATTATATATCGGTGCTGAGATATACAGAGGTTCTTCACAGAGTGATGGTATAGAGATTTTGAAATCTCTATACGTCGTTATTGTGGCTTTTATAGTATGGTGTTGGGTCGCTGCTTGTGCTCTGAGAGTATCAAGCATCAGTAAAAAGCTCAATGCCTATATCCCACCCGCAAACGATTTTAAATCCAAGACATACGATTTCAGTTCAATACTCAATAATAGATATCCCTAGCCTGGCTGATCTGCTTCCCGTAAATACTGATACCTGGCAGTAAGCGAGATCCGCTTCTGGCACGGCGCGAACTGTTAACTGAGCCAAAGGTCCGCCATGAGCGAGGAGCGGACATTTTTCTTCGTCCTCTACTTCGTCCATTCTTTATGCAGTAACGCATAGATGTATGTGTCGTCATACCTTGCCTTACCCTCCTCGTTTTCAAAGGAGACAAATTCTTTAAAACATCCTTCACGTCGCATAAGTAGTCGCTCGCATAGTTTTTGAGAGGAGTAATTATAATCTTCCACCCAGGCATACAAACGTCTGGCGCCTTTTACTTTAAATAAATAATCAAACAGTGCAGCAACTGACTCGCTTGCATATCCCTGATGTTCAAAACGTTGATTAAAATGCCAGCCTACTGACCAGGTATTGTTGTCTGGTTCGTTGCTATTGTCCGCAAAAAGATGTCCGATTAACGTATCGGTTTCTTTTAGACAAACGGCAAACTGTGTTGGGTCAGAGGCTCGTTTAGCCACGTCGACCTCTGCCTCAGCGAGTGAATGTAACTTTTCATCCTTAAAGCAAGGAGTACGTGGTGAAGAGAGGTAATCGAAAAGAGCTGCCGCATCCTCTTCCTTAAAATGGCGAATGATTAATCTTTGAGTGGTAATGATGGTCATAATGTCCTTGATAATGTAATGCCAGCCAGTTCAGCAAGAAGTCTGCTTTAAACTGGCCGGAACACAGGGCAGAGATTAGCCGTTCCGGCTATTCCCCAGTCTGTATTTTCGCATGCCTGTAAATCGTGTGATCGTCACGAAAAATACCGGAACAAAAAAAATGGCCAGTAGCGTTCCGCTAATCATCCCGCCGAATACACCGGTACCAATCGCATGCTGCGTGCTGTCGCTGGCTCCACTGGCAAGCATCAGCGGAACAACACCTAATGTGAAAGCCAGAGAAGTCATCAGAATTGGCCGTAAGCGTAGCTTTGCAGCCGTCAATGTCGCGTCAATAAGACTCTTTCCTTCTTTCATCAATTGTCTCGCGAACTCGATAATCAGAATCGCATTTTTGGCGGAAAGTCCAATCAGGGTTATCAGACCCACTTTGAAAAAGACGTCATTCGTCATATTCGTAACGGATACGGCCAGCACAGCGCCGAGCAGCCCCAGAGGAACAACGAGCATGACCGCGAAGGGAACTGACCAGCTTTCGTATAGAGCAGCCAGCACCATGAATACCACCAGTACCGAGAGCACAATAAGACCCGGAAGCTGTGATGCAGACTCTTTTTCCTGTAACGAACTTCCCGCCCACTCCCCGGCGAACCCCGGTGGTAAGTGCTTAGCCAGATTGTCCATTGCCGCCATTGCGGTACCTGACGATTTTCCCTGTGCGGCACTGCCGGTTATGCGTATGGCAGGATATCCCTGATAGCGTATCAGTTGCTGCGGTGCAACATTCCACGAAAGCGTTACAAAAGTGGATAACGGAAGCATCTGCCCCAGACGGTTTTTAACAGACAAAGCCAAAAGTTGTTCAGGCTGCATCCGGTATGGCGCATCCGCCTGGACGATAACCTGCTGAACCCGACCATTATTGGTATAGTCATTAACATAATTGGAACCTGCTGCAACGGAAATGGTTTGATTTATTTCATCAAACGAAACCCCCATGGCTTCCGCTTTTTCCCTGTCGACATGCAGGGAAAGGCTTGTTCCCTCACCAAGTCCATCAATATAGACATCGGCAAGGTGAGGATTATGATTTGCCTGTACAATAAGCTCATCGGCCGCCTTTTTGAGTGCCTGATAGCCTTTCCCCCCTCTGTCCTGTAAATAATAAGTGAACCCGGATGAGGTTCCCATATCAGAAATAGCCGGAGGCAGCAGACTCATCGTTACGGCGTCAGGCACGTTTGCCATTTGGGACCGAATATGGTCAGCTTCTTCCTGTGCCGTGGTTCCTTTGCGTTGTCTCCAGTCCTTGAGGGTGGTGAATGCCATGGCCGAATTTTGGCCTGACCCTGAAAAACCAAATCCCAGAATCATAATGTTACTTTCTACCGCCTGCCGATGGGCGATCTCCTCTTCAAATGTATCGACGACCTTAAGCGTCCGCTGCATCGTGGCATCAGAAGGAAGCTGGATTGAGGACATAAAATAACCCTGATCTTCATCGGGTAAAAATGATGATGGTAAGGTGGACAGCCCGGCAAACAATGCCAAACATAATGCAGCGTAGATCATCATCATACGGCCAGTACGCTTCAGTACAAATCCCAGACCAGTGGCGTAAAACGAAGTCAGGCGATGAAAGTGAGCGTTAAACCACGCTGAAAATACGCTGCTTTTACCCTGATGAATACCATGTGGTTTGAGCAGGGTTGCACAAAGCGCAGGCGTTAACGTCAGCGCCAGGAATGCCGACAGTAAAATGGATATCGCCATCGAAATGCTGAACTGTCGATAAATAATACCCACAGAACCGCTGGCAAAGGCCATTGGTATAAACACCGCAGTGAGCACCAGCGTAATACCAATGATTGCCGGCGTAATTTCACGCATCGCTTCTCGCGTTGCATCCTGTGGAGACATTTTTTTGTCTTCCATCAGTCGTTCGACGTTCTCCACCACAACAATAGCATCGTCAACAATAATCCCTATGGCCAGTATCATTCCAAACATGGTTAAAATATTGATGGAATAACCGCTTAATAGCATTACGGTAAATGTGCCGAGCAGCGCCACGGGTGCCACAATCGCAGGAATAAGCGTACAGCGTATCTTGTGAAGGAAAAGCAGCATCACGAAAAAGACCAGAACCATGGCTTCAACAAATGTCTCAACTACCTTCAATATCGATAGCTTTACAAATGGAGCCGTATCGAAAGGCACGGTGAATGTCATTCCCTCGGGAAGCACACCGGACAGTTCTGTTAACCGCGCGCGGATACCCGACGCAGTACTAATCGCATTTGCGCCAGGAGACAACTGAATGGCGGCAGCCGTTGCAGGCACGCCATTTTCACGGATGCCAAATGCGTAACTTTGCAACCCGGATTCCACGCGGGCAACGTCTGCCAGTGTCACCCGGGCGGCTGAGACCTGTGATTTAATCGTGATATTGCGAAATTCTTCAACCGAAGAGAGCTGCCCTTTTACCGTTATTGGATAGGTCACCTCTTGACTGCTCGTCGCGGGTTCATCTCCGGTTCTGCCCGGTGAAACAATCACGTTTTGTTGACTGATGGCGCTTAATACATCCGTAACAGAGAGCCCATAGCTGTGTAATTTCATCGGGTCCAGCCATATGCGGAGTGCCTTTTCTCCGCCAAAAAGCTGGACTTTACCTACACCAGGTACGCGACGGAGTTCATCAGTAACATTCCTTGCAAAATAATCGCTTAAGTCAGCTTCCTGATAGGCTCCGCTTGGCGATTTTAACCCCACCATCATTAAAAAACCGGAATTAGCTGCCTCAACATTTATCCCATTCTGTCTTACCGACTGCGGCAGGCGAGATTCCACAATTTTAATTTGGTTTTGCAGATCCATCTGGGCGAGTTTGATGTCGGTGCCGGGTTTGAAAGTTACCGTAATTGACGCCATCCCTGTCGTGTCACTGGAAGATTCAAAATAGAGTAAATTGTCAACACTCGAAATTTCACGCTCGATCAGAGACACGACGGATGTGTTCATCACTTCCGGGCTAGCTCCAGGGTAACTCACTGAAATGATAATACCGGGTGGCGCAACTTCAGGGTATTGCGCAACCGGTAAACGAGGTATGGACAACAGTCCCGTCAGAACAATAAACAGGGCAATAACCCATGCGAAGATGGGGCGCTCAATGAAAAAGTGCGGCATCAGGTGTACTTCCAGTCAACATACAAAGGGTAAAAGTTCAGCATGGTTTTCCTGATAAAGAGGTCTCATCGTCAGTCGAAACCCGTTTACCGATATCCCTGAGCTGGGAAAATTTCTCAAGAAGTTGTGGTGCGTCATCAAGGCTTGTTGCAAACATCCACATATAGGTCATGACGGAATAAATATGTCCGGCATTAATTCCGGATTCCATGCTCATCCTGATAATGGTCATGGAAAAGAGAGCAGAAACCAGAAGGCCTATTGATAAATATCCCCATGCCTCTCTGTCGGATAACACCACGCGCAGACGAGCAAGTGTGTCATAATGTCGCTTAAGAGCACCAAAAGACGCCTTATTAACATAATCGACCTCTTTCTCAAGGCGATTATTCAGCCGTCTGTAGAATGTCTCATTTTTGCTGGCATAGCTTGAGACAAAACACATCAGTATTGCCACGATGATCAAACAGGCTATACCTGTCCAGAATTCAATCCATAACAGCATAATTGCTGCGCCGAAAAGGGAAATGATCGAGGTGATCAATACGGGAAGGTGCAACTCGAAGAAATCTACAAATTCACGCGACAGAGTGACTCTCGCAGCAATAGTCGAGTGATTAAGTGAATATTTTCGCTGGGATAATACTACAGTCACAGCAAGACTTGCGTAGATACGTGCAAACTTTCGCGTATCGACACTACGTCTGGCGGCTCCCATGCACCACATGAACAGAACCATCAGGCCATAAAGGGCCGCATGTGACGTCTGTCCGCCCAGGATGGCATTTATCGCCATGCCCGCCAGAACGGGGTAGAGCAGGAATGCAACGTTTTCAGCAATAACCAGCATGAAAGTAATGCACAATTTCTTTCTGTGCCGCCAGGCAAGTCTCTTAAGTGAGATAGCAACCCCGGGGGCCATAGGTTTGTCGTTGCCTTTATAAATCATGATAAATTATATTAAACATCTGTGTGTAAAGGGTTCTGCAGTTGGTTTATTATGTCAGCTAAGTGAAACGAGACAGCAGAACAGAGCAGTCATAAATCCATGTGCTAAGTGTAACGTGATGATGTCAATCGTGAATGGATGTTTTATGGAGGATATGTGTACTCACTCCTGAGGTTATGTATCATATTGACATTGCATAATATCAAACCATTCTTATACATAAACATAAAGGTAGTCCGCAAAAGAAAACCATTAAAAAAAATTCATAATAAAAAACAAAATCATAGATATCTGGAAAAGTATTCAAAAGCAGATGTAATACAATGATGGTGTGTATAAACACTAAAACCAGACCGAATGTTATTGCAATGAAGTTTTTAAAAACTCCAGGTTTTTTCTGAATAATAAATGATAATGCTGTAATGATTATCAAAACACGAATCAGTAAAGATGAGGGTAATGTTGATTCTACTTTTTCATTAATTGAATGCACAAGGTAAAGCCAGGTAGATAGCAACCCATATGAAACGATGCAAAATAAAAGTGAGGCCATCAAATTCTCGCGCCGGAAAAAACATTTAGTCAGCACCATAAAACTCCTTAGACAAAGTACATATTGCATGCACCACTTAACCTGGTTGTAGATTATCACTTAGCGATGTTGATTAATTATTTATAAAATGTGTAGTGAATATGGAGAGTGAGTCTGGTAAAATTTTAAGAAAATTTCTTGATGAACTTTTCCAAAAAGTACCTGTCAAAAGACATCAAATTGAAAATTAATGTTTGTAATTGAGTTAAAGAGCTTTAAGCATGACGATAAAAGTGCTTTCAGGGTAAAATGCATGTTGTCATCAGCACTGTGGAAGAAAATATGAACAACAACAATCTGATTATCGTCGCAGAAGACGATGATGACATCGCTGCCATACTGACAGGCTATTTACGTAAGGCAGGTATGAAAACCTTAAGAGCCGAAGACGGTGAGCAGGCAATCAATCTTACCCGTCTGAACAAGCCTGATCTCCTGCTATTGGACATCCACCTGCCCGTGTACGATGGCTGGAATGTTCTCACCACGTTAAGAAAGGAAACGAATGTACCGGTCATCATGGTGACAGCACTGGATCAAGACGTTGATAAACTGATGGGGCTACGGCTCGGGGCTGACGACTATGTGATAAAACCCTTCAATCCATCTGAGGTTATTGCCCGGGTTGAAGCTGTGCTTCGCAGAACCAGACCGGTTGCAGAGTCTACACATTCACGGCCTTTAAGAACGCCTTTTTTAACGATTTATCCTGATGAGTTTTACGTTGAAATCACTGCACAAGGTGAGGTTTCCACGCCAGTATTAACCACCACTGAGTTTAAGCTTTTAACCTATTTGGCGAGAAACCCGAGAAAAGTCTGTTCACGTGAAGAGTTACTCGATGCGTGTTTACCTGAGGGAGACTCGCTGGATCGTACTGTAGACAGTCATATGAGTAAACTTCGGAAAAAGCTTGAACATGCCGGATTGAAGGGCATTCCGGAAAGCATCCGAGGATTAGGCTACCGGTTGGGTGACAAAAAATGAACAAAGAAACGATTCTGAGCCGTCAGATTTTGACATATATGTTGTTGTTAACGTTTGTTATTATTGCCATTGCAATACTAGGTTCCTACTTATTTTATAGTTTCCTGATTTATTACCTGCCGGGTGGAATGAACGAAGGTAGTGAAGATGCTATGACATTCCTTGACTGGATGTGGATTCTGATGGCGTCCATTACCAGTCTGGTCGTTGCACTTTTCTTTACCGTAAAGCTGTCTGCAAGAATATTCAACCCACTGAATGACGTTGCATACAGCCTGAAACAAATCTCTCAGGGAAACCTTAGTGCCAGAGCATTTAACAGCAGTTCTAAGTTGGGAGAGATGAATAGGCTCGTCAATGACTTTAATGAGATGGCTGAAAAGTTACAGACGCTGGATGCGCAGCGAAATTTATGGAATGCTGCAATTGCTCATGAACTCCGGACGCCGGTGACTATCTTACGTGGGAGGCTTCAGGGACTGGTTGACGGCGTTTTCGAACCAGAACCGTCGTTATTCAGAAACCTTCTTAAACAAACTGAAGGTCTGACCAACTTAATTGAAGATCTCCGCGTCGTGAGTTCTTCAGGAGGCGCAGGGTACTCCTTGATGCTGAGTGAAGTCGATCTCAAGGCCACGATTTCAAATGCGCTTGATACCTTTTGGCCGGACTTTGATAAAAAGCATTTCAAAATTGTCACTGAGATTAACCAGCAGTATTGCGTTTGCGATCCCTTACGCATTATTCAGTGCCTCACCGTTCTTTTTGACAATGCCTTAAAATACTCCACATCACAAACGCTGTTAATAAAGAATGGTATTACAGGAAACGATAATTTTATTATCGTTCAGGACCAAGGACCTGGAATTCCTGAAGAACTCCAGAAGTCCTTATTCCAGCCTTTTCAGCGAGGAGAATACGCCAAAAATATTAATCCAGAGGGCTGTGGTTTAGGGTTGTCGGTAGTTAAAGCCATTATGTGCGCCCACGGTGGAGACGTTAGCTATAGTTTAACACCAGAAAATGGCTCACTTTTCAAACTCTCATGGCCTGTTTAAGGGCATGAATACACAGGCTCGATCGAACCTGTTTTAGCAAGAGACAGATCCCACATACTGCCGAGTTTTGCGTCCCAAATTGATGGGGTGATTTTAAGTTTGCCTCTTTTGGGACTTAATGTTATTTCGCTGAAATAGATATCATCTCCTTTTAGCATAAGATCGACGCGGCAGTAGTCTATTTCTTTTGCTAAGTCCTGGGCGGCAATAACGGATTTATGAAATGATTCTGGTTCATCAACCGGCAATGGCGTGTTTGGGTATTCCATCTGAAAGGGTTGTAAATTCCACGCTCTGTCATAAACGTTAATGAATTCGTTTCCATCGCTGTCAGTAAAGTCGGCCTCGATAAAACATGCCACACCGTGAAAGCAATGTATTCTTATCATTTCCGGAGTTATATTCTGGTGTTTACTGGAAAATAGATCCAGATACATTTCGCATAGGATCACGGGTGGTATGTTTTTATACTGCCATTCTCGGGTCGTATAATACATGTTCTTTTTAAGAGATAGTTTTAATTTGCTTTTAACCTTAGCGGGATCAATATTCGTTTTATCCGTGCATATGACCGCGCTACCACTATCATGATTGCATTTCAAAACAAATTTTGAGGGAAGTTTGTCGAAATCAATATCATCAACTCTATTATAAACACCTACTAAAGGAATAAGCTTAATTAAATTAGTCCGTTTCTCAACATACTGCCTGACCAGAAGTTTATCAGCAAGCAATGTATAAAATGGGTTGTGGATAAATAAAATGCGATGGCAAATTTTCTCATTAAGCGTTACAGGGTTGAGTAAATCCGGATATGTGCCAGATATTTCTCTTAACCTGTCTGCATGAAATGAAATGTCATTAGTCAAAATTGTTCTGCATTTTCTTAACAAATATTCAATGTATTTGATTTGATAGTTTATTTTGTTCATAACACCTCCGGTTCAGAAAGGAAATTCTGACAGAGGTTTGTTGATTTATTTTTTGCAAATTATGGAGAGTATATGGACCGACTTGCTTCTTTATTAACAGAAATTAATCCGGACCATTGTCCGCTCCTTGCACGAATCGGAAAAGTTAACTGCACTGAAGATCCGCTCTGAACGAAGAGCGGATCTTTAGTGCAAAAGAACAGCAAGGCCCGCCTTTGTGATTAATACTGCCTTATCTACAACTGCTGAGTTACCCAGCTACCATTTTCAGCGAAAAATACCGTCGCATCGGCTCCATTGACCAGGGATATTTGAGGAGGTATGTGGCCAATATCAACATCATACAGTACGGGCACGGCAATATTCTCAAAAGCGGCTTTAAGGGCATCCAGATAATTATGTTTAGTCGGGTCGCTTACGTCGGGTGCAGCACTTCTGCCGATAAGAACACCATTTAAGTTATCAAACCAACCCTGTAATCGTAAGCTAAATAATGCGCGTGTTAATTCACAGGGAGCCATTTCCACATTTTCAAAATAGAGGATTATTCCTTGAGGGCTATTGCTCGCCTTGAACAAGGGCACATTCCCGAATGGTGTACCTGCTAACCTGGATATTATTTCGAGGCAGCCGCCGATCAGTTTCCCGCTAAATGTCAGAGAAGATGTAACACCATCAAGGCGTTTCCACTGTGTTTTTTGGGTCAGATTGAAACCTCCGTCTGACGCTGTTCCCCATTGATTTTCATCCGCTTGAAATGCTGTTGAAGAGTACTGTTTGATTACAGTTCCCCGATTCGATTCCAGAATTTCCCATACGGCCTGAGTGGTGGCATCTAACTTTTGAGCGCCAAGATCCATGAGGTTTGGCCCATGCAAAGTAGCCCAGCCCGATATCGTCGTCAGTGGGAAATGAAGTGTACTCAGATCTGAAAAGCCCACAAACCATTTTGGTTTAGACCGGGACAACAGATCAAAATCAATCAAATCAAGCAATTCCATCGCCAGATCACCGCCCCAAGGTGGCATAACAGCTTTTATATCTGGGTCAGTAAGATAAGACATTAATTCTTCAACGCGGGAAAATTTAGTGGCGCTTTTATTTTTGTGCTGCGAGCGTAAGCAGCGTCCTTCGCGGACCTGGTAACCTCTTTTCTTTAGGTTTTTTATGGCGAGTTCCAGTCTGGGATGCAGATGTTCAGGTACGCCAGCAGAGGGAGCGGTTACACCAATAACATCTCCTGGAGCCAGCCTGGGTGGAAAGAGGACACTCATGGATAGATCCTTTTCAGAACATATAGAATTCCATAATCTATAAATAAAGCCAGGATGTAAAATTAACAGGCGAACACTCCGCTTGTTTTTCTATGAGCCTTTAAAAGGTCTGCTCATGGCACCCAAGGGACTTTACCGGCGTAGATGATGCGTCAGGCGACTAATCCTCAAAAGTGCTTACTGCTTATTCGCGGGACCGCCGGTTGATTTGGGTTGGCTCATGACGACTACTCTTTTAGCTATTCCCGGTTTCCCCTTTTCAAAGCGCCATTTACTCATCATTTTCTCGATGATTTTATGTTCAAACTCCGGAGTCGTTGTCGATTCCAGTATCTTTACATTCTGAACTCTGCCATCTGAATCAACATCATACTGAATCCGCAGAGCATTCGGCAGGAGGTTTCCGTTATTATCATGAGTGGTAATTGCTGTGTTTGCAGAGGAAATGCTGCCTGAAGGTGTGCTGGCGCTGGCCGGTATACCGGCGCAGAGTGCCAGGAACAATGGCAGAATCAGGGTGAATAGTCTGATAGCTTGCATAAATCGTCCGAATTCCAAAATTAACCATGAATCTTCACGTTACCAACGGTGCGAGTGACAGGCTGCCAGATGAAATGATCAGTGAATACCGCGTCTTCAGCTGCAATCCCTTTGACCTACTTACCAGGCGCTTCGTACCACATCCATTCCCGGGGTCGTTTCGCTATCAGGACTAGTGGGAGCTGAGCGAGTATATCAACGATTCTTTTGCCAGCTGCCAGCAGCGCTATCCGGTTCGTCGGGGAACATGACCGAGCTAACACCCTCAAGTGATTAGCATTTATTCGCGTCCCGCGCTGAAGACGTTCAGCTAATCCTTTTTGACTTCTGTGTTCGGGATCTACCGCGGTTGCGACGTTAAGAGGGTGTTCTCCGCGGGCTTAGCGGCAGCTTGCTGCTGATGCTAAGGGGGAGATTCTTCAGTCATTTCTGCGACACCGGGGAACTTAACCCGGAAGCGGCTGAACATAGCGCCAGCAGGGAGGATCCCGGATAGCTGTGCGTGACGCCTTATCCCGGCTACGCTGTTGTGCCGCTCTTGTGGCGTATTTTTGCCGGGTGGCGGCTGCGCCTTACCCGGCCTACAAAAACTCGCTAGCTGACTGACTGGCTCGCGCCGCGTTGAGTGTTACATAGTGATGCCAGCTCTTCCTGCTCCTGGCATTGAGCGGACAAACCAGATGAGCCAAAGGTCCGCCATGAGCGAGGAGCGGAAATTTGCCACGCCCACAACTACGTTACTAACATTGAGGTGTCGTAATCAACGGAGAGCAGGTCAAAGTCATTTTAGCTGCATCAAGGGATAAGAGTTCGTGGTACTGGAACCGTCAGTATAGAGCTCGGTAATAATTATTTTTTTACCATCAATAGAATATTTGACTGTACTGTCCGCAGGATCATCCCGCCAGCGACCGGTGCTGTCAGGGTTATCAGATGCCCACATAACCTGATCACCTATAAGTTTACACTTTATTGCCCAACGGGTGCCATCGTTCTGTCGGATATAATGTACGTAGGCAATACCTGATTCCACTTTATCCAGTTGCATGATCTTATGGTCACGGCCAAACATCGCAGCAGAAGCCGCCTTGCAAATCTGACCTACCGTGACTTCAGAAGCCTGTACCGGCGCAGTAAACACCAGTGGAACAAGAAGTGAAAGTTCTTTCATTCGGCTCAATCCATTTTGTTTATTTTCAGGAATAACGCTAAATGTATATGTCGGCAATCTAAAGCGTTTCTTGACGCTAATCTAGTGTTGCGATGGCAGGATTGATTAACTTAGTCCCTAGCGTAATCCCATGCTCTGCCTGATTGCCAGCTTGGCTCCTTTGGCACACTCCACATTGCGATTCATACAGAATGTTGTTAGCCACTTCCACACTTGAGGACAGAAGAAATTCATGCTCAGCAAGGTCCGGGCGGTGCAAAGAGCGGACGTTAATTTTGAAGCTTTTAAGATCTACCTGCAGTGGTAACTGGGCATATTGATCATTGCGATTAGACAGCGAACCACTATCCCAGGAGATTTATAGACATTTCCATGCAGCGCAGTTCAGCCTGCGCCAAGGCAGAGGGATACATGCTTTCCTGCATAAGTTTGAAACCATGTTTCTCATAAAAAGTCTGGGCATTAGGTGTTGAGGACAAAGTCAATTGCTCAAAACCACGTCCACGAGCTTCACTTTTGATGGCTTCAATAATCTGACTACCTAAACCTTTACCTGTATATTGAGGTAGCGTAAATACAGCCTCAATACTTCCTGTAGATAGATCAAGATAGCCTGTAGCTAACAGTCTGCCATCAGGGGCAGCAACAACGAAAAAAGGATTCACTACAATGGCGTTCCTGTAGCTCTCAGGCATTTTTTCCGGTGTCCAGGCTGCAATAACCGCATCATCATAACTACTCTTACATCCGTAACGTATAGCCTGATTTCGAATGTTCCAGCATTCTTCTGCCTCCACAGGCACAGCAAGTCTGATCTTCATACCTTTTCCTTGTACGTTTTATTCTGCGAACCATTTACATCTACCATAAAAATTCTAAAGCATACCCATCAAATTTGAGTGAGGCGGCAACGTCCGCTCCTGGCACACAGCAGACATGAAATTCTGGAATAGCATTCGTACACTTACAACATCGAGAGGCTTCTGAAAGCCGCGTCAGCGGCATGACAGCGCCAGCAGAGAAAATCCCGGATGGCGGCGTATGGCGCCTTATCCGGGCTACGCTCTGGTGCCGTATTTTTGCCGGGTGGCAGCTACGCCTTACCCGACCCGGTGATTTGGCGCTCAATTCGCGCCCTTCGTAGGCCCGCGCAAGCGTAGCGCCGCCGGGCAAGGGCAGCGGGTGCGGAGCCGGTTTTGTGCCGGGTGGCGGCTGCGACTTACCCGGCCTACGGTCCGTGCGACTTGTCGTTAATTTATTCACCATTGTTGCTGAAACTGCCGGTGTTGCGGCCTCAAAATCGCTGAGACGTTCCCGGAAGGCCGGGGCAGCCCGCATGGATGCGGGCTGAGGGCCGTGTTTTGCACGGACGCTGCCTCGGCCCGACCCGAAGCCTGCAGGGATAAGTCGAAGGGACCGCGTAGCGGCGATTTTGCTGGCCGGAGCCCGGGGGTACAGGGGGCGGCGGCGACTGGCCGCCCCCTGTGCGCTCCCTGCGCCATGCCAGGCATAACGCAGAAGATTAACCGGGAGCGCAAAATACGCTGAAGCCACAGATAACATAAAAGACTTCCCGGCAGTGCTTTCCCTCACCCAGGCCTTCTTCCGGAGGGAGAGAGAACCGTACGGCAGTCGTTGCCGTTCCATGACGCTCCCTGCGCCACGGAGAACCAGGTGCAGCACCACGAAGCGGGAGCACAGAGTACGCTGAAGTCACGCGTGAGAAACGCTTTCCCGGGCTGAGAACCAGGAAAACCGATAACCGTCTCCGGCAAGAAATCAGGCTCCGAGCCCAACATGTTGCCGGGTGGCGCTTCGCTTACCCGGCCTACAAAGGCTACCCGCGATTTGGCGCTCTATTCGCGCCCTTCGTAGGCCCGCGCAAGCGCAGCGCCGCCGGGCAGTTACTGCGCCTGCTGCTGCGCCTGCGCCAGCTGGCGGACGATCGCCTCGCGCCGCGCATCCCCTTCCGGTAGCCGGGCCAGCAACGCCTGCAGGGCCGCCACGGCCTCGGGGTAATCTTCATTGCGCACCGCGCTCAGGGCCAGCATCTCCAGCACCGGCAGGCTGTTCGGCTGCCGCTGATGCAGGTCACGCAGCAGCAGCTCGCCCATCCGAACCTGACCGCTATCTCCCGCCCGCACCAGCGCGCTGGCGTAATCGAAAGCCGCTGCCGGGTCGTCCGCCGCCAGAGCATGCGCCCGGCCAAAGGCGCCGATCGCCGTCTCGCCATCGTTTAACAACAGGCCCAGCCGCCCAAGCAGCTGCCAGCCGGCGAGGTCGTTCGGAGTATCCTGCAGGTGGCTGCGCAGGCCAAGCCGCAGCTCCGCCAGCTCATCCATTCGCAGCGGCGCCGCCGTCGGGTCCTTAACCTGCTGCAACAGCGCAGGAAATGTCGTTCAGCCTGCTGCCAGAGCAGCACCTGACCAATATCGCTGGTTTTCAGATACAGGCCCAGACTCAGGACCACCAGCAGCAGCGCGCCCGGAAGCAGCGCCCAGCGGCGTAGCGGCCGTTCGCCAGACTGTGCCTGGGGCGGAATATCCGTCAGCAGCGTGCGCTGCAGCTCGACGACCAGCGCCGGGTTGTCCTCGCCGCGCTCCTGCGCCAGCTCCTGCAGGCGCGACTGGTACAGGGCGCGGTTGAGGGCATCGCGGTCTACCGCCCCTTTGCCCGACCACGGGAAGTACAGCAGCCCCAGCGCGCCAGCCAGCAGCAGCGCGACGATAACCACCAACAGGCTCATCGTTCTTTTCCTTCTTGCAATAATGCCGCCAGCCGCTGGCGCTCTTCGGCGGTGAGTGCCGCGTCAGGAATGTCGCGACGGCGGGCGCGGGCGATAATCACTCCCGCGCCCGCCAGCACGAACAACCCCGGTCCCAGCCACAGCAGCACCGTGCCCGCGGTCAGCGGCGGCTCATAGCTGACAAAATGACCGTAGCGGGCCACCATATAGTCAACGATCTGCCCTTTCGTTTTACCCTGCTGCATCAGCTCGTACACCTTCTGCCGCATATCAGCGGCAATCATCGCGTTTGAGTCGGCGATGCTGTTGTTCTGGCATTTAGGGCAGCGTAGTTGGGAGGTGATCTCGCGGAAGGCCTGCTCCTGGGCCTCATCCTTAAACTGCCAGGTATCGATGGCGGCCCACGCCTGGCCGGTCAGCATCAGCGCCAGCAGGATGACCATTACCCCTCTCATCAACCCGCCCTCCGGTTGTATTGATCCCACAGCGGCTGGAGCTCCTCGCGCCACACCCGTTCGTTCAGGTCGCCGGCGTGCCGCCAGCGGATAATGCCCTGACCGTCGATGAGAAACGTCTCCGGCGCGCCATAGACCCCGAGATCCAGGCCAAGCATGCCGTTGCCGTCGTAGAGGCTCAGCCTGTAGGGATTACCCAGGCGCTGCAGCCAGCTCATCGCCTTCTGGCGATCGTCTTTGTAGTTCATCCCCACCACCCGCACGCCCTGCTGCGCCAGGCCGTTGAGAAACTGATGCTCGGCGCGACAGGTTGGACACCAGGTGGCCCAGACGTTGAGCAGCAGCGGCTTGCCGTCAATCAGCGTCCGTCGGTCCAGCGTCTGACCGGGGGTATTCAGCGCTTCAAGGCGAAATTCCGGCAGCGGTTTGCCAATCAGCGCCGACTCGAGGGTCGTCGGGTCATCGCCATCGGCGTTGCGCATCAGCTGCCAGAACAGCGCGGCGGCCAGCGCCAGAAACAGCACCAGCGGGATAAACAGTAGCTTCCGGTTCATGAGGCCTCCTGCAGCTTCTTACGCATCCGGTAGCGCGGGTCGAGCATGCAGCACAGACCGCCGAGGGCCATCAGCACCCCGCCGTACCAGATCCAGCGAACGAACGGTTTATAGTACAGACGCACCGCCCAGCTGCCGTCGCTCAGCTCTTCCCCCAGCGCGGCGTACAGATCGCGGGTCAGCCCGCCGCTGATCGCCGCCTCGGTCATCATCATCCGGCTGGCGGTGTAAAAGCGCTTCTCAGCATACAGCGTCGCTTCCGGGCGGCCGTTGCGGGTCACGGCGATAATGCCTTCGCCGCCGGTCCAGTTGGGGCCGACGATATTGCGCACGCCGTTAAACACAAAGTGATAGCGGTGGATATCGATGCTGTCGCCGGGACGCATCCGTACATCGCGCTCCACGCTGTAGTTCTGGCTGAAAGTGATGCCGATAACGGTCACCGCCACGCCGACGTGACCGAGCACCATCCCCCACTGGCTGCGGGTCAGGGCGCGCAGGCCGCGCCAGAAACCGTGGCGGTGGGTGGCCCGTTCGTGAACCTCCAGCAGGGCGAAGATCAGCACCCACAGGGCCATCATCAGGCCTATGACCGCCATGGCGGTGATACGGTCCTGCAGCAGCCACGGCAGCGCCAGAGAAAGTGACAACGTCACCAGCAGAGCGATAATCAGGCGCTTAATCTGCCTGGCGACGTCATCGCGCCGCCAGCGGATCAGCGGTCCCAGCCCCAGCAGCAGCGCAAACGGCGCCATCAGGGCGGTGAACATGGTATTGAAGAACGGCTCGCCGATGGAGATGCTGCCGAGGCCCAGCTCTTTATGCACCAGCGGCAGCAGCGTTCCGAGGAGCACCACCAGCATCGCGGCCATCAGCAAGATATTGTTGCCAAGCAGGAACGACTCGCGCGACCACAGCGTATGTTCCACCCGCGCCCGCACCCGGCCACCCTTCAGGGCGTACAGCAGCAGCGATCCGCCGATGGCGACAATCAGCAGTACCAGAATAAACAGCCCGCGCGACGGATCCGAGGCGAAGGCATGCACCGAAACCAGCACCCCGGAGCGCACCAGGAAGGTGCCCAGCAGGCACAGGGAGAAGGCGGCGATGGCCAGCAGCACCGTCCAGGCGCGGAAGCTGCCCCGCTTTTCGGTCACCGCCAGGGAGTGCAGCAGCGCGGTTCCCACCAGCCACGGCATAAACGAGGCGTTTTCCACCGGGTCCCAGAACCACCAGCCGCCCCAGCCCAGTTCGTAGTATGCCCACGCCGAGCCCAGCACGATGCCGAGGGTGAGGAACATCCATGCCGCCTGGGTCCAGGGGCGCGACCAGCGCGCCCAGGCAGTATCCAGCCGGCCCGCCAGCAGCGAGGCGATGGCGAAGGCGAAAGCCACCGAGAAGCCGACATAACCCATATAGAGGATCGGCGGATGGAAAATCATGCCGATATCCTGCAGCAGTGGATTGAGGTCGCGGCCATCAATGGGGTACTGCGGCAGGCCGCGGCTGAACGGATTGGAGGTGAAGAGGATAAACAGCAGGAAACCAAAGGCGATCATCCCCATCACCGCCAGCACCCGGGCGACGGCGTCGAGCGACATCCGGCGGCTGAAGATGGCGACGGCAAAGGTCCAGACGCTGAGCAGCAGAACCCACAGCAGCAGTGAGCCCTCGTGCGCCCCCCAGGTTGCCGCCACCCGATACCACACCGGCAGCGCGCTGTTGGAGTTTTCCGCCACGTAGCGGACGGTAAAGTCATTGACCACAAAGGCGTGCACCAGCAGCAGGAAGGCGCCGCCGATACAGGCGAATAGCCCACAGGCCAGCGGCCGCGCCAGGGCCATCAGCCGCCGATCCTGCCGCGCCGCGCCCCACAGGGGATAAACGCTCAGGAGCAGCGCCAGCCCCGCCGCCAGACACAATAAAAAGTTGCCCAGCTCCGGCATCATGGCTGCGCCCCCGTTTTCTCCGGCGTCATGGCGTTTTTCACCTCCGGCGGCGTGTAATTTTCATCATGTTTGGCCAGCACCTGCTGGGCGGTAATATGCCGCTCGCCGTCCAGCACGCCCTGGGCCACCACGCCCTGCCCTTCACGAAACAGGTCCGGCAAAATGCCCTTATAGCTGACGTCCACCCCCCCGCGGGCGTCATACAGCTTAAAGCGCACGTCGAGGGTTTGCGGGTCGCGCTGCAGGGAGCCCGGCTGAACGTAGCCCCCCACCCGCAGGCGCTGCCCGGTATGGGGTAGCGCCCGGGTTTCCGTTTTACCGTAGATAATTTCCCCCGGGGTGTAGAACAGATCGATATTGCTACTCAGGGCGTACAGCGTCAGGCTGACGGTTAGCCCGAGGCCGGCGAGCACCGCCAGCACGATATATAGCCGGGTTTTACGACGCGCTTGCATCCGCGGCCTCCTTGTCATGTTCGCGGGCGGCAGCGATCCGCCGCTCGCGCGCCTGCTGGCGTCGCACCTCATGGAACAGCGCCCGCCGCGCCCACAGGGTATGCACCGTCAGCAGGCCAAAGGCGGCGACGGTCACGGCCACCGCCAGCCAGACGTACACGGCATAGCCACCCATATTGAGGAAGGCGGCGAAAGACGAAAAGGCGGGGCTCATCGGGCGGCTCCTTTATTCACCAGCGCCACCACCCACGGTCGACGGCGCTCCAGTTGCAGGATCAGGTTACGCAGGCGCATCAGGGTCAGGGTGACCGACAGCGTGAGGAAGGCAAAGATGCAGATCCGCAGCGGCAGACGCATGCTTGGGTCGATGGTTTGCTGCAGGTTGGTCGAGCCCTGGTGCAGGGTGTTCCACCAGTAGACCGAGTAATGAATGATGGGCAGATTGACCACCCCGACCAGCACGAGGATCCCCGCCGCGCGCCCGGCCAGCCGCCGGTCGTCAAAGGCGTGCCACAGGGCGATGACCCCGGCATACAGAAACAGCAGCACCAGCTCTGAGGTCAGGCGGGCGTCCCAGATCCACCAGGTCCCCCACATCGGCTTGCCCCATGCCGCGCCGCTGACCAGCGCCACCAGGGTGCAGACCGCCCCCACCGGCGCCAGGGCGGCGATCGCCAGATCGGCCATTTTGATCTGCCAGACCACCCCGACGAAGGCCGCGACGGCCATCGCCAGGTACAGCCCCATCGACCACATCGCCGCCGGGACGTGAAGGTACATGATCCGGTAGCTTTCCCCCTGCTGATAGTCCGCGGGGGCGAAGCCAAAGCCCCACCCCAGGCCGATGACCAGCAACAGCGCGCTCAACGCCGCCAGCCAGGGGATCCAGCATCCGCACAGGCGGTACAGCCGCTCGGGGATCGCCAGTTGATGTAACGCTTTCCACATAGACGCTTACTCACACGGTTATGATGGCCGCGCCCGCAGGCGCAGCGAGTTATCGTACGGTCAGCCGCAGCGCAGCGGCGGTGGCGAACGGACACAGGGTGGCGCTGGCGGTTAAGAACGCCGCCAGCATCGCCAGATAGCCGCCGACCGGGAGCCCGGCGGCCGCCGCCTGGCAGGCCGCGGTGGCGAAAATCAGCAACGGCACCGCCAGCGGCAGCACCAGCAGGCTCAGCAGGACGCCGCCGCGCTTCAGGCCGACCGTCAGGCCAACCCCCACCGCGCCGAGAAAACTGAGCGTCGGGGTGCCGAGCAGCAAGGTCAGCGCCAGCACACCGGCGTCATGCAGACTCATCCCCAGCAGCAGCGCCGCCAGCGGCGAGACGATCAGCAGCGGCAGGCCGCTCATCATCCAGTGGGCAACCACCTTCACCAGCACCACCGCCACCAGTGGCGTCGGCAGGAGCATCAGTTGCTCCAGGGAACCGTCCTGCCAGTCGTCGCGAAACAACCGATCCATCACCAGCAGCGCCGCCAGCAGCGCGGCGACCCACACCACGCCCGGCGCAATCTGCGCCAGCAGCTGCGGCGCGGCGCCTACGCCGAACGGAAACAGGGTGATGACGATCAGAAAGAACCAGAGCGGATTGAGGATCTCCGCCCCGCTGCGCCACGCCAGGCGCAGTTCCCGGGCCAACAGCGCACGCATCATTGCCCGCCTCCAGCGTCGCCGCCGAGGCGCAGGGTGCGCAACGGACAGCCCAGCGGCCGCAGCGGCTGGTGGGTGGTGAGGATGGCGCATCCCCCCTGCCGGGCGTGCTGCTCCAGGCGACGGGTCAGGGTTTCCATCGCCGTGGCGTCGAGGGCGGTGAACGGCTCATCGAGGATCCACAGCGGCGCGTCGGTTAACCACAGGCGGGTGAGCGCCACCCGACGCTGCTGCCCGGCGGAGAGCTGGCTCAAGGGGAGGTCTTCATAGCCCGCCAGGCCGACGGCGGCGAGGGCGCTTTCCCGCTGCTGAAGGCGGCTGGCCGGAAAAAAGAAACGCAGGTTTTCATCGGCGGTCAGCGCCGCGTTAACGCCGGGTTTATGGCCCAGCCACAGCAGCTGACGGTGAAATGACTCCCGGACCTTCGCCAGCGGCTGGCCCTGCCAGCTCACCACCCCGCTTTCCGGGCGCGCCAGGCCGCAGAGGATCCGCAGCAGCGAGGTTTTCCCCGCGCCGTTATCACCGGCGATCTGCAGCAGCTCGCCGGCAGCGAGGGACAGCGTCAGCGCCGCAAACAGCGGTCGATCGTCAACGATGCAGGTCAGTCGCTCTGCATGCAGCATGAAGGCAAACTCCTTGATTCAGCCAGTATTTTACGTCGTCGCTAAGTATGGGTTGCGCCGCGCGGGCGACGCAACCCTGACGGTTACTGTCCGGCCCCCGGCAGCTTCGAGATATCGGCGTTGCCTAACGCCTTCTCATCATGCGCCGCAGTCTCCTTACGCACCTTCGCCACATCGCTGGCGCTGACCGCCGGCGCGTTGTTGCCCCAGCTGGTGCGGATGAAATTGACCACATCCGCCACCTGCTGGTCGTCCAGGCGCCAGCCGAACGACGGCATGGTCAGGTTGGAGACCGCATCTTTCACCGCCGGCGTGGTGCTCCCGGTCAGAACGATGTGGATAAGCGAAGTGGCATCTTCCGTCTGTACCACCGGGTTGCCCTTCAGCGACGGGAAGGCGCGTTTATAGCCCGCGCCGTCGGTGCGGTGGCAGGCGGCGCAGTTATCGACGTACAGCGCGGCGCCGGTTTTACTGTCGTTACCCTTCCACAGATCTTTCGCCACGCTGTCTTCCACCGGGGCTGGGGTCTGTTTGCCGCCGCGCGGCGGGAGCGATTTCAGGTAGCGAGCGATGGCGGTGATGTCGTCATCAGAGAGATACTGCAGACTATGCTCCACCACATCGCTCATGCCGCCGAAGACCACCGATTTATCGTTGCGTCCGGTTTTGAGGAACTCGGCCAGCTCGGCTTCGCTCCAGGTCCCCAGACCGTCGCGGTTTTCGCCGCGCAGGCTGGAGGCAACCCAGCCGTCAATCGGCGCATTGCTGCCCGCCAGGTAATCATCGCCTTCGCTTTCGCTGAGCGCTTTTTCCTGCATCGTCAGGCTACGCGGGGTATGACAGGCGCCGCAGTGGCCCAGGCCTTCCACCAGATAGCGGCCGCGCTCCAGCACCGGGTCAACCTGCGGGTTGGCGACAAAGTCGCTCGGCGTCGGGGCGAAGATGCCGCGCCAGAACGCCAGCGGCCAGCGCATCGACAGCGGCCATGGGATGTCGGTGTCCTTGTTGGCGACATTCACCGGCTCCACGCCGTGCATAAAGTAGGCGTACATGGCGCGCATGTCCGCTTCGCTGATCCGCGCGAACGAGGGATACGGCATCGCCGGATAGAGCGTGGAACCGTCTTTCCGCACGCCCTTGCGCACCGCGTCGTCGAACTCTTCGAAGGTGTACCCGCCAATGCCGTGTTCTTTATCCGGCGTGATATTGGTGGAGTAGATGGTGCCGATCGGCGTCTCCATCGGCAAACCGCCGGCGAAAGGTTTCCCCGCTTTGCCGTTGGTGTGGCAGGCGACACAGTCCCCCGCCCGCGCCAGATACTCCCCCTGCTTAATCAGATTGCTGTCCGCAGGCGCCTCTTCGGCAAAAGCCGCGCAGCTCAATGCCCCAAGCACCAGGGCCGATAACCATTGCATTTTCATCATCTGCCTTCCTTTATGCCTGCACCAGGGGACCCGGATTTTTCAGATACTGCTCACGGATCGCCTTCGCTGACCAGTAGGCCAGCGCGGCCACCGTGCCGGTTGGGTTGTAGCCCAGCCCCTGCGGGAACGCGGAGGCGCCGATGACGAAGACGTTATGCACGTCCCAGCTTTGCAGATAACGGTTCACGGCGCTGGTTTTCGGATCTTCCCCCATCACCGCCCCACCGTTCATATGGGTGGTCTGGTAGGTGGTGGTATCAAAGTGGCTGTTGGCGTTTTTCGGGCTGCCGAGGATATATTTCGGCTTCATCGCTTTGGCGATCGGCGCCATCTTATCGAACATAAACTGCGCCATCTTGATGTCGTTTTCCTGCCAGTCGAAGGTCATGCGCAGCAGCGGCTGGCCGAAGACGTTTTTGTAGTTCGGATCAAGATCGAGGTAGTTCTGCCGATAGGACTGGTGCGCGCCGTGGGCATCCATCGACAGGTGATGGGTGTAGGTGTCGGCCACCGCCGCTTTCCACTTGCTGCCCCACGCCGGGGTGCCCGGCGGTACCGGGAAACCGGAGATGGGCTTGGTCCCGGCCTGGTTGACCCAGAACGGCGAACCGCCGACAAAGCCCGCCGCGCCGTGGTCGAAGTTGTCGGCGTTGAAGTCGTCGACGCCGACGCCGTTGCCGCCCGCGCCGATAAACGGATTGGTATAGGTGTCTTTGTCGAAAATGGCCTTGATGGTGGTCATGTTCTGGTAGGCGAAGTTACGCCCCACCACCCCTTCGCCGGTCTCCGGATTGTACGGTTTGCCGATCCCGGAGAGCAGCATCAGGTGCACGTTGTGGAACTGGAAGGCGCCGATAATCACCAGGTCCGCCGGCTGTTCCATTTCGCGCCCCTGGCCGTCGACGTAGGTCACGCCGGTGGCGCGGGATTTGTCGTCGGTCAGGTTGACCTTCAGCACGTTGGCGTTAGTCCGCAGCTCAAAGCGTTTTTCCTGGCGCAGCGCCGGCAGAATGTTCACGTTCGGCGAGGCTTTAGAGTACATGTAGCAGGCGTAGCCGCTGCAGAAACCGCAGAAGTTGCACGGGCCCATCTGCGCGCCGTAGGGGTTGGTATAGGAGTCGGAGGTGTTGGCCGACGGCAGGTTATAGGGGTGATACCCCACTTCCAGCGCCGCTTTTTCAAACAGCTGCGCCGACCAGGTGTTTTTCTGCGCCGGCAGCGGGAAGTCGTCCGAGCGGTCCGGGGCGAAGGCGTTGCCGCCGCGGCCTTTGCCGACGACCTTGCCTTTGATCGACCAGGCGGTCCCGGAGGTACCGAATACTTTTTCCGCTTTATCGAAGAACGGTTCCAGCTCGTCGTAGGTGACGCCGAAATCCTGGATGATCATATCCTGGGGGATGAAGTTTTTGCCGTAGCGTTCTTCATAGTGGCTGCGCATCCGCAGCTCAATGGGATCGACGCGGAAATGGACGCCGGACCAGTGCAGCCCGGCGCCGCCCACGCCGGTACCCGGCAGGAAGGCCGCCAGCTGGCGATAGGGCACCGCCTGTTGGCTGGTGTTATGCCGGATGGTGACGGTGCTTTTCGATAGATCCTGGAACAGCTTGCGGCGGATGTTGTAGGTCAGCTCATCAATCACCTGCGGATAGGCGCCGTCCGGCCAGGTGTCGCGCATCGGGCCGCGCTCCAGCGCGACGACGTTGAGGCCCGCTTCGGTCAGCTCTTTGGCCATGATCGCCCCAACCCAGCCGAAGCCGACGATCGCGACATCGGTTTTTTTCAATACGGTGGCCATGATTACGCCCTCTCCCCATTAATTGATACCGGCGGGAAGGGGTAGCGTTCGCCCCGTTCAACCCAGTCCATAAAGTCGGCGCGCGCGCCGGGAAAATTAATCAGCGTCCAGCCGACCATGCCTTTATTGCCGCCATGGATCGGGTCGCTGAAGAACCCTTCGCGGGTGTTTTGCAGCAGATAGGTGAAGAACAGCGAGGCCGGCAGCTGTTTGAACTCGGCTTTACCCGATTCCCACAGGCCGAGCGCCTCGTCCTGCTGCTCGCTGCTCAGTTCAGCGAAGGTTTTATGATATTTGTCCTGACACCACGCCTCGGCGTCGGCGATCCCGAGGTTATAGATCTGTTTGGGCACCAACGGCAGCTGATAACCCATCTCTTTCGGCACGTCGGGATTGAAGGGCCCCTGCATATACCAGATGGAGCCGGTGGCGTAAGGGGTATTGAGCTGGCGGTCGATAAACTCCGGGACGCCGGCCTCTTTGGCACCGGGACCGAGTTCATCCGCCGGGATTAAGCGAGCGACGGCGGCGTTGATAAACGCCCACTCACGATCGTTGAAGAACTGCGGCTTCCAGTCGCTGGCCGCCGCGGTGTTCCCGGAGGCTGGCTCTGAAGCGGGGGCCGCCTGCGCGGTCGCGCTGGTGGCCACGCCAATAGCCCCTGCTCCCGCGCCGCCGATCACCACCGTCGGGATCAGCGCCATCGATTTCACCAGGAAATCACGCCTGGAATTGTTGGTTTTCTCGCTCGACATCATCACATTCCTGTCATTGAAAATTACTGTTTTTGTCGCTGACAAAACCAGTGAATGTCGTGCTGGAACCGATACCATTGCGCTTTTAAACCGCTTAGCGTCTGGCCCGGCCCGGCAAGTCGGATAAAACATCGCCAGAGGCGATATCATTTATAGGGTTATCGTTTGGATAGTAGACGATTCTCAACGAAACGCGGGAAATCGGAGAGAAATTCACCGGTCTGTCATCGTGAGAAGAGTGCTGCCATAACCTTGAGGCGGTAAACCAGCGGCATTCACACCGCGCTGAGCTTACCCATGCGCCAAAAAAGAGTGACTTGTATCACAAATGTTATTTTTTGTTTATGGTACATGGCAGATTAAACGTCTGTAAATACTCGTATTAGGAATAATTAAACATTTTGAGCTGTTAAAAAAGTTAATAACCGTTGTTAACTATCTTGTATCTATTGTCCGGCTAGCGCCTTCAGCTGGTGATGTACCATCCACAGGAGAAGAGAAGATATGTTCGATCATGTGAAATTCGGCGTTAGCGACTATGCCGCCAGCAAAGCGTTCTTTTTGCAGGCCCTGGCCCCGCTTGGCGTAACGCTGGTCGGCGAAGGCGAACCGAGCTACGGCGCAGAGCTGGCCGGCAGCGGCGATGCTTCTCTATGCCTCTATCAAAGTGCGGAAAAACCGGCGCCGCTGCACATTGCCTTTCGCGCCGACAGCCGCGAGCAGGTCGATGCCTTCTGGCAGGCGGCGCTGGCCGCCGGAGGAAAGGACAACGGTGCGCCGGGGCTACGGCCAAACTACCACGCCAGTTACTACGCCGCGTTTGTGATTGCGCCAGACGGGCACAATATTGAAGCCGTGTGCCATCTGGCGGGGTAACGGGCGGCTACCGCTGCGGAAAAATCCACACATCCTCCGCCGGGAGCGTCAGATGGCAGTGTTCGGCATCGCGCAGCGCCGTTCCGTAGGCGCGCAGCGGAAAGTCGTCGCCTTCGGTACGGAACAGGTACTCCCAGCGGTCGCCGAGGTACATGCTGGTCAGCAGCGGTAGCTGGAGGCTATTATCCTGCGCGGCGCCGTCAAGTCGCAGGCGCTCGACGCGGATCACCGCCGTCGCCGGCTCGCCAACGCTAACCCCCTCGCCCGCTCGCCCCCACAGGCTCCAGCTGGCGCCTTCGATCCGCGCCCTGCCGTTCTCCAGCGCCATCACTTTGCCGTGCAGGCGGTTATTGCTGCCCATAAACTCAGCGGCGAACAGCGTCGCCGGGCTGCCGTACATCTCCTGCGGCGTCCCCTGCTGCTCAATGACGCCATTGTTCAGCAGCAGAATACGATCGGAGATGGCCATTGCTTCATTCTGATCGTGGGTGACCATCAGCGCCGACAGGCCCAGCTTAATGATCAGTTCGCGCAGAAACACCCGCGCCTCTTCGCGCAGCTTGGCGTCAAGGTTGGAGAGCGGTTCATCCAGCAGGATCACCGGCGGGTTGTAAACCAGCGCCCGGCCGATGGCCACCCGCTGCTGCTGGCCACCGGAGAGCTGGTGCGGATGGCGGTTGCCAAGGTGCCCCAGCCCCAGCTGATCCAGCACACGCTGCACCCGCTCTTTTATCTCCCCGGCGGCCACTTTACGCAGCTTCAACGGATAGGCCACATTGTCGAACACCGTTTTGTGCGGCCACAGGGCATAGGACTGGAACACCAGGCCGAGGTTACGCTCTTCGGCCGGGATCTCGCTGCGCGGCGTGCCGTCGTACACCGTGCGGTTGCCGATGGCGATCCGTCCGCTCGTCGGTTTTTCCAGCCCGGCCACCGCCCGCAGCAGCGTGGTTTTCCCGCTTCCCGAAGGCCCCAGCAGCGATACTACCTCCCCCCGGCCGAGCGTCATGGACACCCCCTTCAACACCGGGTTGTCGCCATAGGTGAGATGCAGATTTTCTACCGATAACTCAATCATGTAATTTCACTCCAAAGCGCAGGGCGATACCCAGGCCAATCACCACCAGCAGAATATTGATAAAGGAGAGCGCCGCAACGATATCGATGGCCCCCGCCGCCCACAGCGACACCAGCATCGAGCCGATGGTTTCGGTACCCGGCGACAGCAGATAGACGCCGGTGGAATACTCACGCTCAAAGATCAGGAACATCAGCAGCCAGGAGCCAATCAGCCCATAGCGCGACAGCGGGACGGTCACGTGGCGGGTGATCTGCCCCCGGGAAGCGCCGGTGCTGCGCGCCGCCTCCTCCAGCTCCGGGCCCACCTGCAGCAGCGTCGAAGAGATGAGCCGCAGGCCGTAAGCCATCCATACCACGGTGTAGGCTAGCCAGACGCTGAAGATAGTGTTGCGCAGGGCACGCAGTTGCACGATAAGGTGTTCGCGCAGCCAGTCGGCCACCGGCAGCGCCGAGAGCCAGCCGTGCTTCAGCGACTGATCGAGCCACATCGGCACAAACAGGAACACCCACAGGAAGGCCAGACCGGCCAGCAGCCCCGGTACCGCACGCGGGACCAGCACGCTGTAGTCGAGAAAGCGGGTGACGTTGTCCGCTTTGCGGTGCATGGCGATGCCGACAAACAGATAGCAGATCACCGCCAGCGCGCCGCCGACGATGCCGATAGCCATCGAGTTGACGATCGCCCGCAGCAGGTTGGGCTGCTGCCAGATATTGTGGAACGTCGCCAGCGACAGCTCATCCCACAGCGACACCCCGACGCCCCAGTTGGAGATAAAGGCGCGCAGCGCCACGCCGAGCAGCGGCACGCCGATGGTCACCGTCAGCCAGGCCACCACCACCGCCCCGGCCACCCAGCGCCATTTGCCCAGCGGCAGCGCCCGCGCCTGGGACGCCTTGCCCTTCATGGTGACAAAGCGGTTGGCGGTGCGCATCAGCCGCCGCTGGAGCATCACCAGCGGGATGGTGATGCAGATCAGCACCACCGCCACCGCCGCCATCAGATGGTAGGAGGGGGTGCCGAGCTTGTTAGTCAGCTTGTAGAGATAGGTCGCCAGCACCATGTTGCCCTCGGGGTCGCCCAGCACCAGCATCAGACCGAAGACTTCCAGACCGAGGAAAAAGAGCAACACGCAGGCGTAAAGAATGGATGGCCGCACCATCGGCAGACTCACCGAGGTCATCACCTGCAGCGGCGTGGCGCCGACGGTGCGCGCCGCCTCTTCCACGTCGGAGCCGACGCTGCGCAGCGCCGAAGAGATATAGAGATAGGCATGCGGAACGTGAGTTAAGCCGGCGATGACCACAATGCTGAACATCGAGTAGATATTCCACGGCACAAAGCCGATCAGCTGCTGCGCCCACTGGGAAAAGAAGCCTACCGGCCCGGCGGCCACCACGTAGCCAAAGCCCAGCACCATCGGCGAGACGAAGATCGGCACCAGGATCAGCGGCTCAATGATCCGCCGGCCGGGTAAATCGGTGCGCACCATCAGAAACGCCAAAATACCGCCCAGCGGAATGGCGATAATCACCAGGCCAAAGGCCAGAATAAAACCTGACCTTAATGCCAGATAAAAATCCGGGTCGGTAAAAATAAAGGCGAAGGCTTCCAGACTCCACGATTTGGAGCGGGAAAAGAACGGTGCCGAAAGAAAACTCTGCACCACAATAAATAACAGTGGGACATAAATCACCAGCGCCGTGATGCACACCACCACGCCGCGCGGCAGCCCCTGCCACTTTCTGCGTAATACGTTCATGGTTCATCCCTTCGGTCAGGTGAATAAACCCGCCGGGTGTGAATAGGGGCATCGGCGATGCCCCAGGGGAGGATTATTTCGCGGCGGCGCTGCGCCATTGTTTAATAAACTGCAGACGTTTTTGCGGCTGTAAATAATCGAGCAGCGTTTCGTTGACCGGGATCGGTTTTAACGCTTTGCCCAGCAGCGCGGTCATGCCGTCGATATCATTTTTACCTGCAATATCGCGACGAATAGAGGGAATATCCGCCTGGCTGGCGAGGATCTGCTGGCCTTTTTCCGACAGGACATAATCCAGCCACAATTTCGCCGCATTGGGATGTTCGCTCTCCTGGCTAATAAACGAGACGCGGGAGAGCACCAGCACGTAATCTTTCGGATAGGCAATACCTAAAGAGGGATCGTTTTTCGCCCGCGCTTCGGCATAAGAGCCAAGAATGTTATAGCCGATCAGGTTTTCGCCGGAGGAGACGCGCTCCATCATTGTGCCGGTGGAAGACTGCACCGTCAGGCCGCCTTTGGCGATATTCGCCAGGTCGGCAAAATAGTTCGCGTCGGCCTGGCTGTCCTGTACCGCCAGCATAAAGCCGAGGCCCGATTTTTCGATATCGTAGGTGGTGACTTTGCCTTTAAATTTATCGGCCTGGCTGGCGATAAGTTTTGCCAGCGCGGTATGCGAATCCGGTACCTCATTCTGCGGGATCAGCCGTTTGTTATAGATAAACACCACCGGCTCATAGGTAGTGCCATAGGCTTTTTGCTGCCAGACCGCCCAGTCGGGTAATTGCTTCACCTCCGGCGAGGCATATTGTTCGGCGTATTCGGTGGCTAATTTCAGCGCGGTATCCATCGATGAGCTCCACACCACATCCCCGCTGCCGCCCCCGGCGGCCTGTTCGCTGATATAGCGGTTATACAGCTCGGTACTGTTCATGTCGTTATATTCGACTTTGACGCCCGGGTATTGCGCTTCAAATCCCTTAATTAACGGCCCGGCCGCTTTGGTGTCGGTCGTGGAATAGATCACCACCTTGCCCTCTTTTACGGCGGCATCAATCGTTTTTTGATAATCCGCGGGATAGCCCGCAGGCACCTCCGCCCAGGCGGCACAGGCGAAAACGGCCGTCAGTGAAACCACTAAACCACTTATTTTCTTATACATGATACCAACCTTTAATCATCAATTAATAAACACAAATTTAACATATAGTGGTATCAGCTCCCCTTGCAACGACGGGCATGGCTTTTTTCTGGCTTTTGTGACACTGGCAGAATTTAAAAATGTGGTGTTTATGGCGTTAATTAAAACGCGATCCCGGCCCGGTTTTTTATCGTCTGTCGTATGCGCAGGCGCTGGCGCAGCGGCATGTCGCCGGGAGACGCCGCCCTTGACCTTCTGCGCCGGGCGGCGCAGCATAAAACGGCAAACATAACAAAATAACAACAGACTACAGGAGAGAATCAGTGCCTACAGGACACCGCTTTCTGGCGACGGATCTGCATCAGTTTGTCGTCTCACTGTTTACCCATCTCGGCAGTACCCCAGGGGAAGCCACCCTCGTCGCGGACCATCTGATCGCCGCCAATCTTGCCGGGCATGACTCCCACGGCGTCGGGATGATCCCCAGCTACGTCAAATCCCACGCCGGTGGTTTTCTGCAGCTCAACCGCCACGCCACGGTGACCAAAGACGCTGGCGCCGTGGTCACCCTCGACGGCAACGCCGGCTTCGGCCAGGTGGTCGCCCACGAAGCGATGCAGTTAGGCATTGAAAAGGCGAAGCAGCACGGTATGGCGGCTATCGCCCTGCGCAATGCGCATCACGTCGGACGCATCGGCTACTGGGCCGAACAGTGCGCCGCCGCCGGGCTGATCTCCATTCACTTCGTCAGCGTCATCGGCGACCCGATGGTCGCCCCGTTCCGCGGGAAGGACAGCCGCTTCGGCACCAACCCGCTGTGCGTGGTGTTTCCCCGCGCGGGCCATCCGCCGCTGCTGCTGGACTACGCCACCAGCGCCATCGCCTTTGGTAAAACCCGCGTCGCCTGGCATAAAGGCGAAGCCGTGGCCCCCGGCTGCCTGATTGACGCCGAGGGTCGACCCACTACCGACCCGGCGGTGATGCAGACCTCGCCGCTGGGCGCCCTGCTCACCTTCGCCCAGCACAAAGGCTATGCCCTGGCGACGCTGTGCGAAGTGCTCGGCGGCGCGCTCTCCGGCGGGCAAACCACCCATCAGGAGAGCCTGCAGACCAGCGTCGACGCCATCTTTAACTGCATGACCACGGTGATCCTGCGCCCGGACGCGTTCGATGCCCCGGACAGCCAGGCGCAGACGGAGGCCTTTATCGCATGGTGTAAGCAGTCGCCGCACGATGCCGATGCCCCGGTGCTGGCGCCCGGCGAATGGGAGGCCGCCAACCGCGAAGCGCGGCTGGCGCAGGGGATCCCGCTGGATGCCGGCAGCTGGCAGGCTATCTGCGCCGCCGCGCGCGACGTCGGCCTGAGCGAATCGCACTTCGACCGCTGCCGCCCTCTCGCCTAGCCGCGTTTTACTCCCGCAGAGCGTCTGACGTCGGCGCTCTGCGTCATCGTCATTAGTGACGAGGTCATGCTCCCGTCATCAATCTCTTTTCATTTTTCAATACAGATCAAGAGCTTAAATTCTGGCACAAGACCTGCATAGCGCAACAGGCCTGCGTCTGCATCACCACCAGGCGATACCGCGATCGTTGCCCGTCGGGCCCGGCGCGACAGCGATCCTCTGTTCACTGTTAACAGGTCTGTTACTGATGAAAAAAATCACGAGCGTGTGCCCCTACTGCGGGGCGGGTTGCAAACTTAAACTGGTTGTCGACAACAATAAAATCATTCGCGCGGAAGCCGCCGACGGCGTCACCAACCAGAACCAGCTGTGTCTGAAAGGCTACTACGGCTGGGATTTTCTTAACGATACGCAGCTCCTGACGCCCCGTCTCAAACAACCGATGATCCGCTACCAGAAAGGCGGCGCCTTCACGCCGGTCAGCTGGCAGGAGGCGATTCGCTATACCGCCAGCAAGCTCAGGGAGATCAAAGAGAAGCATGGCCCGCGCGCCATCATGACCACCGGCTCCTCGCGCGGCACCGGCAACGAAACCAACTATGTGATGCAAAAGTTCGCCCGCGCGGTGCTCAACACCAATAACGTCGACTGCTGCGCCCGCGTCTGCCACGGCCCCTCCGTCGCCGGGCTACAGCAGGCGCTGGGCAACGGGGCGATGAGCAACTCGATTAGCGACATCGAAAACTCGAAGTGCCTGCTGGTCTTTGGCTACAACTGCGCCGACTCCCATCCCATCGTCGCCCGCCGGGTAATCAAGGCCCGGGACAACGGCGCCAAAATCATCGTCTGCGATCCGCGGCGCATTGAAACCGCGCGCATTGCCGACCGTCATCTGCAGCTCAACAACGGCAGCAACATGGCGCTGGTGAATGCCTTCGGCTATGTACTGCTGGAGGAGGAGCTGTACAACAAAGCCTATGTCGAACGCTATACCGAAGGGCTGGATGCTTACCGCGAAGCGGTGAAGGATTACGCCCCGGAAGCGGTGGAAGGGATTGTCGGGGTCAGCGCGCGGGAAATCCGGGAGGCGATGCGCATCTTCGCCGCCGCCCCTTCCGCCACTATTATGTGGGGCATGGGCGTCACCCAGTTTGGCCAGGCGGTGGACGTGGTGCGCGGTCTGGCAAGCCTGGCGCTGCTCACCGGCAACCTGGGGCGGGCGAACGTCGGCGTGGGGCCGGTCCGCGGGCAAAACAACGTACAGGGCGCCTGCGATATGGGCGTGCTGCCGAACCTGTTCCCCGGCTATCAGGAGGTCACCGACCCGGACGTGCGGGCGAAATTCGCCGCCGCCTGGGGCATCGACCCGGCGCTGATGGACGACCAGGTCGGCACCCGCATCACCGAGGTGCCGCATAAAGCGCTGACCGGCGAGATCAAAGCCTATTACATCATGGGCGAAGATCCGCTGCAGACCGAAGCCGACCTCGGCCTGGTGCGCAAAGGCATCGAGGCGCTGGACTTCGTGGTCGTGCAGGACATCTTCATGACCAAAACAGCGGAAATGGCCGATGTCCTGCTGCCGGCCACCTCCTGGGGCGAGCACGGCGGCGTCTTCACCTGCGCCGACCGCGGGTTCCAGCGGTTTGAACAGGCGATCCCTCCGGCGGGGAATGTGAAGCGCGACTGGGAGATCATTAGCCTGCTGGCCAGCGAAATGGGCTATCCGATGCACTATGAGAACAACCAGCAGATCTGGGACGAGATGCGCGAACTCTGCCCGCTGTTTTACGGCGTGACCTGGGAGAAAATGGGCGATATGGGCCATGTCCAGTGGCCGTGCCCAACCCTCGATCATCCCGGCACGCCGTGGCTGTATAAAGACAACCGCTTCGACACCCCCTCGGGTAAAGGGCAACTGTTCGCCACCGCCTGGCGCGCGCCGGCGGAGCGCCCGGATGACGAGTGGCCGCTGGTGCTGTGCACCGTGCGGGAAGTCGGACATTATTCCTGCCGCTCGATGACCGGCAACTGCGCCGCGCTGCAGTCGCTGGCCGACGAGCCGGGACGGGTGCAGATGAATCCCGCGGATGCGCAACGACTGGGGATCGCCGACAAACAGCTGGTGTGGGTCAGCTCCCGGCGCGGGAAGGTGATTTCCCGCGCCGACCTCAGCGATCGCATCAATCCGGGGGCGGTCTATATGACCTATCAGTGGTGGGTGGGCGCCTGCAATGAGCTGACCCAGGATAACCTCGATCCGATCTCCAAAACGCCGGAAACCAAATACTGTGCGGTGAAAGTGGAAGCGATTGCCGACCAGCAATGGGCGGAGCGCTATGCCTGGACGGCCTACAGCGACATGAAAGCGCGACTGAAAGCCGCTGCCGACGTCTGACCTCAGGGAGCGCAGCGCGCTCCCTCTGCCGCTGCCGGTGGGTTACGCCGCCGGCAGCTGTTTCTCCACCAGCCCCACCCACATGGCGACGCCGGGGCCGATCAGCGCATCGTTAAAGTCATAGCTGGCGTTATGCAGCGGCTTCGACGGGGTTTCGCCGTCGGTGCCTATCCAGAAATAGGCCCCCGGACAGGCCTCCAGCATGCAGGCAAAATCTCGGAGGCCATCGACGGCGCCTGATTCCAGCGCACCGCTTGCGCGCCGAGAGTGGCGGCAGCCACCTCGCGCACCTGCTGCGCCTGCAGCGCATGGTTTTTGGTCACCGGATAACCCGGGAACCAGCTAATCTCGCCCTGCACATCGGACACCTGCGGCTGGGTCGCCACATAGCTTTCGATAAGCTCCCGCACGCGGGCGCGAACGCGATTGCTCAGGCAGCGGAAGGTACCGCGCAGCACCACGGTGTCCGGCAGGACGTTGATCGCCTCGCCGCCGTTTATCTGGGTGATGCTGACCACCGCGGAATCCTGCGGCGACAAGCGGCGGGAAGGAATGGTCTGCAGCGCCATTATCAGCTGCGCCGCCGCGACGATCGGATCGGCCCCGCTCTCCGGCATCGCCGCATGACAGCTCTTTCCGCGCAGGGTTATCTCGAAGGCGTCCAGCGAGGCCATCATCGCGCCATCGCTGAGCGCCACTTCGCCAAGAGGGATCCCCGGCCAGTTATGCAGCGCGTAGATGGCGTCCATCGGGAAGCGCTCAAACAACCCCTCCTCCACCATTTTGCGCGCGCCGCCGAGGTTCTCTTCCGCCGGCTGAAAGACAAAGTGGACGGTGCCGCTGAAATGGCGGGTCTGCGCCAGATGGGCGGCGGCCGCCAGCAGCATCGCGGTATGGCCATCGTGGCCGCAGGCGTGCATCACCCCGGGACGGCGTGAACGGTAGCTGACGCTCCCCAGCTCGGTGATCGGCAGGGCGTCCATATCGGCGCGCAGGCCGATAACCGGCCCGGGGCCGTTCTCCAGCGTCGCCACGACGCCGGTGCCGGCCAGCCCGCGATGCACCTGCAGCCCAAACGAGGCCAGCAGCTCCGCAACGCGGCGCGAGGTCTCCTGCTCCTGATATCCGAGCTCAGGCGCGGCGTGAAATTCACGTCGCCAGCCAACGGCTTCGGCGATCAGTGACGGCGATACGGCCATGTATTACTCCTTTCCTGCATAGCGTAATGCTGAATAATCGGTCATGCGTCGCGTTTTTCCCCGTCGCTCACCGGCGTCGGGGCGCTGCCGCTCCCTCCGTTATATCCTGTCGTTACCACGCTGACAACGTCACGAAATGCGGCGGCGGCGCGGCGTACAGCCCACCTGCCGCCCTGCGGCCCTTTTTTGGTAGTGATTTCAACGGTGACAACGGCCAGTCGATTAATTATTATGCAACTCAGGACGGCAATTTGCCGAAGGATCCACTACTGACCTCTCCGTCATCGGAAATAAAATGTTTAACCCAGACCAGAATCGTCTTGCCCCCACGCTGGCGATGATCATGGCCGCGTCGCTTGTGGGATTTATCACCGGCTATACGGTGCCGTTAATCAGTCTTGAGCTGGCGCAGCAGCAGATCGCGCCGCTGTACGTCGGCCTGCTGGCCGCCCTGCCGCCCGCCGGCATGATGATCTCCTCTTTCCTCTCTCCTGCGCTGTGCCGGCGCGTTGAAATGGGCGTGCTGCTGAGCGGCAGTCTGATCCTGCTGGCGCTGGCGACCATCGCCTCATGCATGACTACCGATATGACGCTGCTTTTGCTGCCGCGCCTGCTGACCGGCCTGGCCTCCGGGGTCATTATCGTACTCGGCGAAAGCTGGATCACCGGCGGCGCGGCGGGCAGCCAGCGCGCTACCCTCACCGGTCTCTACGCCTCGGCCTTTACCGGCTGCCAGCTGGCCGGGCCGCTGCTGATCTCCGTCGGCCCAGCCTGGCAGACCTCAGCGCTGATAGCGATTGTCGCGGTCACCGCCGTCTGCCTGCTGATGCTGCGCCATCTGCCCACCGGCACTCGTGAAAGCCTCGGGGAGCGCGCCAGCTGGCGCAGCCTCGGCGCCTTTCTGCCGGTACTGGCCTCCGGGGTCTTCTGCTTCGCCTTCTTTGACGCCAGCATCCTCGCCCTGCTGCCGCTGTACGGCATGGACAAAGGGCTGAATGAAGGGCTGGCGGTGCTGCTGGTCACCGTGGTGCTTACCGGAGATGCGATGTTCCAGACCCCGCTCGGCTGGCTGGCCGACCGGGTCGGGATTCGCCGCGTGCATCTGAGCTGCGCGGTGGTTTTCAGCCTGTCGCTGCTGGCCCTGCCGCTGATGCTCGGCTCGCGCATTCAGCTGATGGCCATTTGTCTGCTGCTGGGCGCCGCGGCGGGCGCACTTTATACCCTGTCGCTGGTGCGGGCGGGGAAAACCTTCAATGGGCAGAAGCTGATTATGATTAACGCCCTGTTCGGCTTTTTCTGGTCCGCCGGCAGCGTTGCCGGGCCGGTAGTCAGCGGCATGCTGATCGGCATCACTGGTTACGATGGCCTGATCGTCACCCTGGTGGCCAGCGGCGTACTGTTCCTGTTGATTCAGTGTCTGTGCAAAAACGAGAAAACCCTGCTTGCCAGTGAGCAGGAAGATGACATGGACGAGGCGACGGAGTCCGCACGGTAGTCCTCACGGGCTGGCCTGGCGCCAGCCCTTTTTTATGGCCCTCACCGGAGGGTATCCTGTTCTTGCTGGCTCACTGCTGTTAACCATTGCCGGCCCCCAGCCGAGAGGAAATCCCATGGAAAGTAATACCTTACATCGTGGCAGATTGATCGATCATATTCTGCTGGTTGTCGAAGACTTTGAGGCAAGCAAAAACTTCTATACCGCCGTACTGTCGGCGCTGGAGATCCCGGTTATCACCACCGCCAATGAATACTTGCTGGCCGACGAACTGGTGGTGGCCTCACGCCACAGCCCGGAGGCTGCCGGGAAACTGACTGGGCGCCACCACCTGGCATTCCAGGCCAGAGATCGTGACATGGTGGACGCTTTTTACCATGCGGCGCTGACCCATGGCGGACGTGATAACGGCGCGCCTGGCGAACGACACTATCATCCTGGTTACTATGCCGCTTTTGTGCTGGATCCGCAGGGGAATAATATTGAGGCGGTGTACCATGGCAAGGCTGAGCGCAGCGCCGGGTCTGTTGCGATCAGCTTCACGCAGTAAGCGGGCGAAAGTCACATTTCCTTACCTGCGCAATTCCCATAATAAATGTGGGTGTTATCATTTCCTTAATGAATAATTCATACCCATAGCTGAGGCGTCGATGCTGGAAAACCTAATCATCTGATAATCAGACTTCCGACCATCACTGGCCGGACTGATTATCACTGCGCTGAAATCGAATGCGGACACTGGCGAGTGTTCGCCTATTTTGCCCATGATGATGACACAGGTTTCCCGGTATGAATGTTTCCCCTCAGGAGCAAGCGACTTTATTCATTCTCGTCCCCTGCGGACAAACGCTCCACATCCACGCGATGGCAGCGAGACCACTCCCTCGCATAAGAAACGTCACCCCCAGCCAGTTAACCCGGTGCGTTATCCCTCTGCCATGCTCGATCACTCCCTCTGCATGCCGTTGCGTTGCCTTACCCAATGACAGTCGCCGGGCGAATTTTATCTTTCGGTTTGTCATTCCGCGGACAGCCTGTGACGACAGCCGCAAGGGATCCACATCAACCAGGCCCCGATACCAGGGAAACCGTCACCGACCAGGGAGTCTTCGCGTATGAAATTAGCGTTGGGACCGTACATCCGTTTTAGCAGAATCTTGTTATTTCCGCTGGCGATGATTATCTATGATTTTTCTGCTTATCTGACTACCGATCTCATTCAGCCGGGTATTATCCACATCATCCGGGAATTTGAGGCTGATGTTGCGTTAGCCCCGGCCTCTGTCAGCCTCTATTTAGCCGGGGGGCTGGCATTACAGTGGCTGCTGGGGCCGCTCTCCGACCGCATTGGTCGCCGCCCCGTACTACTGACCGGAGCCATCATCTTTGCTTTGGCCTGCTTCAGCATGATCTTTGTCACGTCGATTGATCAATATCTTATCGCCCGTTTTATCCAGGGAACCAGTATCTGCTTCATTTCGACAGTCGGTTATGTCTCCATCCAGGAGGCTTTTGATGAAAAAGAGTCTATCCGCATTATGGCGGCGCTGACATCCATCGTTTTGCTGGCGCCGGTAATCGGGCCCCTGGCGGGCGCTGGCCTGATGAATTTCCTGCACTGGAAGTTATTGTTTGCGATCATCGGCGCCATGAGCTTGCTGGCCTGGGCGTTACTGATTTTTAACATGCCAGAAACGGTCACCTCTCAGGGCCGGGGGTTTCGTCCGGGAGAGGTATTTTCCGAGTTTGTCCGCGCCTTTAAACAGCCGGTGGTGCTCACGGGCGCGCTGGCGTTGTCATTCAGTAACCTGCCGATAATCACCTGGGTAGCACTCTCTCCGGTGATCCTGATCGATGACGGCGGGATGTCGCGCGGCGCCTATGCCTGGACCCAGGTGCCTGTCTTTGGCGGCGTTATTATTGCCAGCATCATCGTGGCCCGTTTTATCAAGGATCCGACCTCTCCCCGCTTTATCTGGCGCACTATCCCGATACAGCTGACCGGGTTGTTGGTATTACTGGCGGGAAATATTGCATGGCCCCATACCTGGTGGTGGTCCGTTTCAGGAACAAGTCTCTATGCCCTCGGAACAGGCCTGTTGTTCCCCGTATTATTCCGTTTTGCGCTTTTTTCCCACTCCCTGCCGAAAGGGACGGTTTCAGCCACCATCAACATTGTGGCGCTCAGTTTTATGGCGGCCTCGGTGGAAGTAGCGCGCTGGGTTTACTTCCAGGCTGGCGGCAGAATTGCTTTTCACTGCCTGGCGCTGATAGCAGGAATCGTCGTCATCATGCTGGTCTCGCGCTTGTTAAAACTCCGTCAGCAACATCTCCTTCAGCCAGCCTGAAGGTTTAGGCCTTTTTGCCCGCAACAGGAGAACACTATGTTTTCATACATTATGCTGGGAACGAACGATCTGCCACGCGCCATCAAGTTCTATGACCCGTTAATGGCGCTGCTGGGACACGTCAAAGCCGGCCGTAACGAACAGGGGGCGTCCTGGGGCACCTTCAACGGCAATCACACCTGCGGGCTGTGCGTGGGTGTTCCTTTTGACCAGCAGCCTGCCGGGGTGGGTAATGGAACGATGGTGGCGCTTAACGCCCGCTCCGTCGCACATATTGCGGAACTGCATGCCCTCGCCCTGCAACTCGGCGGACGTGACGAAGGCGGTCCCGGTCACCGGCCGCAGTATGGCGACGGTTTTCACAGCGCCTACGTCCGCGATCCCGACGGCAATAAGCTGGCGTTTGTTTACTATGCGTCTGCAGATTGAATGGCTGCAGCGGAGGTGGCTTTTGCAGGCGGAGATAAGGGAGTCAGGACGGCCAACTTCGCCGTCCTTATTCACCGAGGAATAAAAAAGCCAGCAGCTCAAGCGCTGCGGCTTATCTTCCCGGCAAGTTATCTACCGCAAAGTGATAACGTAATCCGGCGTCGCGCATACAGCGTTTCCGCCGCCAGCTGAAAATCATATTCCATCGCCTTCAGCTTTTTCGTCTTGAGCTGTTTTAGTGGAATACCCTCGATATGCCCTGTCGCGACCAACCACCGGATTTCAGCCGTACTCAGCTTGAGCTGTTTTTTCAGTATTGATAGCAGGCTGATGCGAAATGGCTGACTGACTCTGACGCGCACCGTTATCCGCTGACATGCCATCAACGTAACCGACCATTGCTCGTGAATACGAAAATCAGGTTGCCCCGACGGCTCGGCGCGGTTGCGCTTCAGCGTCGCGAGGTCAGCGGCATAATAGTGAACCATGGCTGCATCGTTCTTCAGCAGGCGCTGAAGCAGTTCGCGGTTTATCTTGCTGACGTGCAGCCTGGAAAACAGGGCGATATTCCAGGTGTAATCGCAGTGCGTGCATTTATAGATGCTCCAGATATCCAGCAGCTTCTTTTGCGAATTCACCCGGATGGCGCCGGAAGGCGCAAAGTCGCGTTTTACATTGCAGGCGGGGCAGCGTTTGGCAATGTGCTGATACCCCACGGGCGTGACCGTCCATGTAACTGTCATAACGTACCTTTTTTAACCCATACGAAACCGAGTCCGTCATTAACGGACCATGATTTTTGGCGTATGAAAAATAGTTAATCGCTATTTTTCAGTGGGTTAAAAAAAGATTTCCAACGTTATTTTCCTGGAGAAGTCCTAATCGACACCCTGAGATTAACAAAGGGGTTATCGCGGATATATGAGCCCTGTCAATGTTTGCGCGGATGATTAAAAGCTTCGTCAATACACCCGGAATGCTCAGCGGGCTGGCATCGCGCCAGCCCGCCCGGTTTACAGCACCTTGCTGAGGAACGCGGCGGTGCGTGGGTTGGTCGGCGCGCTAAAGATCTGCCCCGGCTTGCCCTCTTCCTGAATCACGCCCTGGTCGATGAAGATCACCCGGTCGGCCACTTCGCGGGCAAAGCCCATTTCGTGGGTCACGATCACCATGGTCATCCCCTCGCTGGCGAGGTTTTTCATCACCTCCAGCACGTCGCCCACCAGCTCCGGGTCCAGCGCCGAAGTGGGCTCATCGAACAGCATTATCGACGGCTTCATCGCCAGTGCGCGGGCGATGGCTACCCGCTGCTGCTGGCCGCCGGACAGGCTCGAGGGCCAGGCGTCGCGCTTATCGCTTAAGCCCACCTTCGCCAGCAAGGCTTCCGCCAGGTCGACCGCCTGCTGGCGCGGCATATTGCGCAGATTCATCGGCGCCATGATCAGGTTTTCCAGCACCGTCATGTGCGGGAACAGGTTAAAGCGCTGGAACACCATGCCGACGCTTTCGCGCATCTTGTTGAGGTCGGTGGTCCGGTCGTGGGCGGCAAAGCCGTTAACCACCACCTCGCCTTCGCTGACCGTCTCCAGGGCGTTCATGCAGCGCAGGAAGGTGCTTTTCCCCGAGCCGGATGGGCCGATGATGCACACCACTTCCTGCGGTTTAATATCGCAGCTGATGCCGCGCAGCACGTGGCTGTCGCCGAAGCGCTTATGTAAGTTATTAATGTGAATCACTTTTGCCAAACCTCTTTTCCAGACGGTTAACCAGCTGCGCCAGCAGGAAGGTGATCACCCAGTAGACCAGGGAGATGGTCAGGTAGGGTTCCCAGTAGGTGGCGTAGGCGCCGGAGACGGTGCGCGCGGCATAGGCCAGATCGGCCAGGCCAATCGCCGAGGCCAGCGACGAGTCTTTGACAATGGCGATGGCGTTATTGCCCAGCGGCGGCAGAATACGGCGAAACGCCTGCGGCAGGATCACCTTGCGCATGGTTTTCCACCACGGCATGCCCAGCGCGCGGGAGGCCTCCATCTGCCCTTTGTCGATCGACTGGATGCCGGCGCGGAAAATCTCCGACACATAGGCCCCGGCGTTAAGGGTGATCGCCACGATGCAGGAGAGGAACGCCCCGTAGCTGGCGCGCAGCTCGCGGGCAAAGTCGGCGCTCATCAGGCCGCTGGTCACCAGCAGGCCGTCGCGCGGGTTGATAAACAGCGGCACCAGCGCAAAGTGCACCACCATAATCTGCACGAACAGCGGCGTGCCGCGGAAGGCGCTGACGTAAAAGCGCACCGGAAACTGCACCAGGTAGCGGAGAATATATTTCCACGGCCCGTGCTCGGCCTTCGCCATCCGCCCGAGACCGAGAGTTAACCCCCACAGCGTCCCGAGGATCACGCAGATAATGGTACATTTAATCGTCATCAGGGCGCCGTCCACAAACAGCGGGCCGTACTCCTCGATGATCTCCCAACGGAATCCCGTCATAGTCCTTCCCTAAAAAATACGGCTATCGCCTGGGCGATAGCCGTGGTCACTGAAAAAGGTGGATTATTGCGCTGGCAGCGTCGGCACGTTGTCGTCGAACCAGGTTTTATAGATTTTGGCGTAAGTCCCGTCGGCAACGATCTTTTGCAGCCCGGCGTTGATTTTGCCCAGCAGTTCGCTGTTGCCTTTCGCCACCGCAATACCGAAATACTGACGCTCAAATTTGGCATCCGGCACCAGCTTGAACTGCTTCTCCGGGTGCTGTTTGATGTAGTACTTCACCACCCCGACGTCGCCAACCGCGGCGCTGACGCCGTCCTCAAACAGCTCCTGGAGCATCAGCGGGGTATTGTCGAAGCGCTTGATCGCGGTGCTGTTTTTACCCAGCACCTCAGAAACCACGATATCGCCGGTGCTGGAGTTCACCACCCCGACCTTCTCGTTTTTCAGGGCCGCCAGCGAATCCACCTGCGAGTCCTGAGCGACGACGATAGACTGTTCGGCCGGGAAGTACGGCGCGGAGAAATCGACCATCTGTTTGCGTTTATCGGTGATGGTGATCCCGGAGATGATGATGTCGCGGTCGCCGGTGTTCAGCGTGGCGAAGATGCCTTCCCATGGGGTATTGACCAGCTTAACGTCAAAGCCTTCGGCTTTGGCGATGGCTTTGATGATGTCGATGTCGAAACCTTCCAGCTGTTTCTGGCTGTTTTCAAATTCAAACGGCCGGTAGGTGCCGCCGGAGCCGACGGTATAGGTTTCCGCAGCCGCCTGTCCGGCAGCCGTCAGCGCGGCTATCATGCAACACACTTTGAGCAAATTCTTGACCATGAGATTTCCTTTTTATGCATTTATTTTGCATAAAAATACACACGCTCACTTTTATATGCAACCGGAAACCTTCCCGCTGGTGAATTATCTTCTCAATGGCCCCGTTTACCGCCGGATTTACCGATAGCCCGATGCAGATCGTTGATTCGTTTCAGGGATTTCACCGTTTTTTGTGGCGTGGTAGAGGCCACCGACAGGACAATCATCTCGAGACAGACCAGCACCGTACCGTGCAGCGGCATCCGGCTACTGTCCCCGCCGCGCGGGACGTCGATCACCACCTGCGCCTCCTGGCTGAAGCGCGAGTCCACCGCCTGGGTCAGCAGGATGGTCGGAATACCCAGCCGCTTCGCCTCGCGCAGGGTGGTCAATCCTTCGCGATGGGGAGATTTTTGCCCCATCATGATCAGCACATCGCCGCGCTGCAGGCCGATAAGCTGTTCGGCAAGGCTAAAGCCCGTGCGGTTCATCACGTACGCCGGCAGGCCAATACGGCTGAACAACCGGGCGGTGTATTCGGCGAGGATCCCCGAGGCGCCGATACCGAAGATCCCCACCTGGCGCGCGTCGCTGAGCAATGCCACCGCCTGAGCCACCGCCGCGCGGTTGTCGGCCCGCGACAGGACCTCGCACACCCGCTGATGGCCTTCAAGCACAAAATCAATACTGGAGTTGACGTCGCTGGAGAGCGCGGTAACCGTCGAGCGCATCTTTTCCGCCGAGGTGACCGAGGTGCCGAACCAGCGCTCCATGGTCTGCTTAAGCTCGCGCAGCCCGGCGAAGCCCAGCGCCTGGATGGCACGCACCACCGTGGCGTCGGAGGTCTGGGTCGCGGTGGCGATCTCCATCGCCGTATGCTCCAGCACCACCTCGCGGTTGTCGTTGATATAGCTGACCACCGCCCGCAGCCGGGGGGAGAGCTGGTGCGCCCGGGCGCGATAGCGTTCGCCGAACAGATCGACTTTGCCCTTCTCTTTTTTACCGCGCTTTTCATTTGGCCTCCGCCGGGATCGGCCTGCCGGCAATATGCGACTGCACCTGGGCCACCATCAGGGACAGCGCGGCGTAGGAGTTAGAGATCACCTCTTCCCGCGGCAGTAAAATATAGTGCCCGGTGCGGCAGGCGCGCATAAAGTCGCACCAGCCGGGCATCACGCCTTCCATCGCCTGCAGCTCATCCTGCGGCTTACCGCCAGTATCCGACCGCCAGGTAGCGAAGACAAAATCAGCGTCCAGCTCCGGCAGCTGTTCCGCGCTGACGTCAATGCGCTGGCCGTCGGGGATCCGCTCAATCAGCGGCGGAAAGCGGAACCCGGCGTCGCGCAGCACCCGGCCCAGCGCATGATACGAATGATGCACCGTGACCTTGCCGTTGTTCGCCTGGATCACTGAGACGCTGTACTGCGGTGGGTTGACCATCGCTTTCAGCTGCTTGATTTGCTCCTGATAGCGGCGCTCGAGGATCGCCAGCCGCGGCTGGGTGCCGGTCAGCTGCGCCAGCTTGCGGTAAATCTCCGGGGCGCTGCCCTGCAGATGGTCGATGCTCACCGTCGGGGCAATCTTCTCCAGTTGCTCCACTGACACGTGGCGGCTGGGCTCAGTGATGATCAGATCCGGCCTGGCGGCGGCTACCGCTTCCAGATCGATATCGGCGGTGCCAATAAAGCGGATATCGCTGTTGTCGAAATCGACGCCGGTGAGCTGGGCGCTGGATCGCAGGTAGTGGCTGCCGTCCGGGCGCGTCCGGCCGTGGCTGGCGATCGGCGGCGCCCCGAGCTCAATCAGCGGAATGGTAATATCGAGATCGTGCATCGAAACAATGCGCTGCGGATGCAGCGGGACGGTGACGGTGCGGCCTAAATCATCGGCGAAAGTTTGAGTTTGTGGGGCGGCGGCGCTGACGGCCCCCGTCAGCAACAGCAGCAATGAGACGAACCAACGCATACGACCTTCCTGGTTAAAGGGCATCACGGCGACGCCAGAGCAAGACAACGAAGAACGGGCAGCCCACCAGGGCAATGACAATCCCCGCCGGGATCTGCAGCGGGGCAAACGCCAGCCGGCCAAGGGTATCGGTCGCCAGCACCAGCAAGGCGCCAATCAGCGCGCTGCCGCACAGCAGCGATACCTGGCCGCCGCGCAGCACGAAACGCGCCATATGCGGCGCCATCAGGCCCACAAAGCCCAGGCTGCCGACGCAGGAGACGCTGGCCGAGGTCAGCAGCACCGGCGCAAAAAAGCGCAGCACCGTCAGCTGCTGCAGACGTACGCCGAGGCCGATGGCGGTCCGGTCGCCCAGCAGCGCCACGTCCGCCGCCCGGGCGGTACAGAACAGGATGATGGCCCCGGGCAGCGCCCAGCAAAAAGCCACCGCCAGCAGCGGCCAGGTGGCGGCCTGCAGGCTGCCCGCCAGCCAGATCATCGCCGTCTGCACGTCGCGTACGTCGGCGGTGGTCATAAAGATGCCGACCGCGGCCGCCAGGCTCCAGGAGACGCCGATGCCAATTAAAATAAAGCGCGGCCGCGAACAGTCGCGGGCCAGCGTCAGGACCAGCAGGGCCACCGCTATGCCGCCGACCATCCCCGCCAGCGGCCGCCAGACCAGGCCTACCGCCGGGAAAAACAGCACCAGCGCCAGGACCACGATGCTGGCCCCCTCTTTGACGCCGATCAGCCCCGGGTCGGCCAGCCCGTTACGGGTGATGCTCTGCATCGCCGCGCCGGCCAGCCCCAGCATGGCCCCGCACAGCAGCGCCATCAGGATCCGCGGCAGGCGGATATCAAACAGAATAAAGCGCGGCTGCTCGCCCATCTCCTGGGGCGCCAGCAGGGCCCGCGCCAGCGTCGACGCGGGCAGCGGATAGCTGCCGCGGCTAAGGCTGTACAGCCCCAGCGCCAGCAGCGTCAGCACTATGCTGGCGGCAATTTTAACGCCGCCGGGCGCAGCAGCAGATGACGGGAGGCGAAAGCCAGCGGCCGAAAACCGGCCCGGTGAACGGCGCGCGTCATTTAAAAAACCTCGCGGCGATAAAGATAAACAACGGCGCGCCCACCAGGGCGGTCATCGCTCCGGTGGCCAGCTCCTGCGGCGCGACCAGCGTCCGGGCGGCGATGTCCGCCAGCACCAGCGCCAGCGCCCCCACCGGCGCCGCGAGCGGCAGCGCCAGGCGGATATCTTCCGTCACCAGACGGCGCACCACGTGCGGCACCACCAGCCCGACGAAGCCGATCGGCCCGGCCACCGCCACCGCCGCGCCGCAGAGCAGCGCAATCGCCAGCAGGCCCAGCAGCCGCGTCTGGACGAGATTAACGCCAAGGCCCAGCGCCACCTTATCCCCCAGCGCCAGCACGTTGAGGCGTGGGGCAATGAGCAACGCGACGCCAAGGCCGATCAGCGCCGGGACCAGCGCCGTCTGCAGCGTGCTCCAGTTCATTCCGGCCAGGTCGCCGGCCAGCCAGGTGCGCATCGCCAGCAGCGTCTGTTCATCGAGAATCAATATCGCCGCCGTCACCGCCGACGCAAACCCTGACAGCGCCACTCCGCACAACGTGATGCGCAGCGGCGTCGCCCCGCCGCGCCCGGCAGAGGCCAGCGCCATCACGCCACCAAACAGCAGCCCCGCGCCGCAGGCGGCGGTCAGCGGGCGCCCGGCGGGGAAAGCGCCGAGAGACAGGCCCAGCGCCGAGGTCGCCACCACCGCCAGCGAGGCGCCGGCGTTAAGCCCGAGAATATGCGGCTCGCCAAGCGGGTTACGGATCACCGTCTGCAGCAGCAGCCCGGCGACGCCGAGCGCCGCGCCGGTCAGCAGCGCCGCCGCCAGCCGCACCAGACGCAGATCGATGATAATCCGCTGCTCAAAGTTGCGCGGATCGTACTCCAGCAGCGCTCGCAGCACCGTCTGCGGGGCGATCCAGCGGGCGCCTAAGCCAAGATGCACCAGCGAGGCGGCGATAAGCAGCAGCGTTAGCAGAAGCAGCGCCAGCCGGGGGCGGGGGCGACGCCGCGCGGAAAGCAGGATGGCCACGCTCATTGTGCCGCTGCCTGGCGGGCGCGAAACGGCATAAAGAAGGGTTTGCCGGTTTGCGGGTTAATCGACATCTGCACGTCAACGTCAAACACGCGTTTAATCAGCTCAGGGCTACAGACATCGTTGTCGCTAATCGTGCCAGCGATGCGCCCCTGTTTAAGGAATACCAGCAGATCGGCGTAGTTCACCGCAAAGTTAAGGTCATGGAGCACTGTCACCACCGTGCGGCCATGTTCGCGGGTGAGGGTCTGGAGCAGCTCAAGGATATCGACCTGATAGCGCAGATCGAGCCAGGTGGTCGGCTCATCGAGCAGAATGGTGGCCGTTTGCTGGGCCAGCGCCATGGCGATCCAGCAGCGCTGACGCTGGCCGCCGGAGAGGCTGTCCACCGGCAGATGGGCGAATTCGGCGGTACCGGTTAAGCGCAGCGCCTCCTCTACCGCCAGCTCATCGGCCTCGGACCACTGGCGCATCAGCCCCTGCCACGGGTAGCGCCCGCGCGAGACCAGCTCGAAAACGGTCAATCCTTCCGGGGTCAACGGCGATTGCGGGAGGATGCCCAGCTGGCGCGAGACGGCTTTCGTCGGCATCTGGTGAATGGCTTGCCCGTCCAGACGCACGCAGCCGCCGAGCGGTTTCAGCATTCTGGCGATGGTCGAGAGCAGCGTGGATTTGCCGGATCCGTTCGCCCCGGCCAGCACCGTCATTTTGCCGGTGGGAATGGTCAGGTTGATATCGTCAACGATCAGGGTCTGGCCGTAGCCGGCCGACAGGGCATCCAGTACGATCCCCTGCTCTGCAGGTGTCACCCGCTGTGGCATAACTCGCTCCTGCGCCGCAGCGTTCCAGGCGATAGCTGGACATTCTGCAGTCAAATCAAAATAAATCTCATTCTCTTTTGATCATGACGGGGATGAATGTAGTAGTCAATACTCGCCATCGTCTTCAGACGGGGACGCTGGCTACAGCGAGGCTGTGCCAATGCAATATAATTAAAATAAAATAATATCAGCTAGATAACTACAGAACATTCCCTACTGGAGGTGTTTAAAACGTCCTGTTCCTCGCCGCTGAATTTTTATCTTGCATAACGTTTACTACTACATCCCTTCATGATTGAATGATTCTCAATTACACATCTGAAGGCGCATTCAGACGCTAAACAGAGTGCTTTTATTATTCAGGGCAATGATTTTATTGGCTTAATCTGACCGCAAAGGCAGATTCGTTCACGAGAAACAGATAATGACTCAACCCCATGTCGCCTGCAGAACGTTGCCAGGGCGCGCGCTTTTTTCGCTTCTTTTTTTAGCCTCACCGGGATTAATGGCCGCCGACAATCGCGCGGCGAAAAGTACTAACGACGCGGAAGAGACTATCACCGTAGTGGCCGACGGCGCGCAGCAAAGCGCCACCAGCGGCTATCAGCCGCTCAGCTCCGCCACCGCGACGCTAACCTCGATGCCGCTGCTGGATATTCCCCAGGTGGTCAATACCGTGAGCGATCGGGTTCTCGAAGATCAGCACGCCACCTCACTCGATGAGGCGCTGTATAACGTCGCCAACGTGGTGCAGACCAACACCCTCGGCGGTACCCAGGACGCCTTTACCCGCCGCGGCTTCGGCGCCAACCGCGACGGCTCGATCATGACCAACGGCCTGCGCACCGTGCTGCCGCGCAGCTTTAACGCCGCCACCGAACGGGTGGAAGTCCTGAAGGGGCCCGCCTCGACGCTGTACGGTATCCTCGACCCCGGCGGGCTGATCAACGTCATCACTAAACGGCCGGAGCGGCAGTTCTCCGGTTCGGTTTCCGGGACCTCCACCAGCTTTGGCGGCGGCACCGGCAGCGTCGACATCACCGGCCCCATCGAAGGCACAAATCTGGCGTACCGACTGATCGGCGAATATCAGAATGAGGATTACTGGCGCAATTTCGGTAAAAACAAAAGCAGCTTTATCGCCCCTTCCCTGACCTGGTTTGGCGAGCGGGCAACGGTGACCGCGTCCTATTCGCACCGCGACTACAGCGCCCCCTTTGATCGCGGCACTATCTTCGATCTGAATACCGGCCATGCGGTTAACGTCGATCGCAAAACCCGCTTCGATGAAGCGTTTAATATTACCGATGGCTATTCCGATCTCGCTCAGCTCAACGCCGAGTATCGCCTTAACGACGCCTGGACCGCGCGCTTCGATTACAGCTACAGCCAGGATCACTATAACGATAACCAGGCGCGGGTGATGGCCTATGATTCGGCGACCGGCAACCTCACCCGCCGGGTCGATGGTACCCACGGTTCAACGCAGAAGAAGCACTCCACCCGCGCCGACCTGCAGGGCAACGTGGTAGTGGGCGGCTTTTATAACGAGCTGCTGACCGGCGTCGCCTATGAGAATTACGATCTGCTGCGCACCGATATGCTGCGCTGTAAGAACGTCAAAGGCTTTAACATCTATCATCCGGTCTACGGCACTCTCGACACCTGTAATACCGTCTCCGCCTCCGACAGCGACCAGCGGATCCAGCAGGAGAGCTATGCCGCATACGTGCAGGACGCGCTGTACCTGACCGACAACTGGATCGCCGTCGCCGGCGTGCGCTACCAGTACTACACCCAGTACGCCGGTAAAGGCCGACCGTTTAACGTCAATACCGACAGCCGCGATGAGAAATGGACGCCGAAAGCCGGCCTGGTCTACAAGGTCACGCCGAACGTCTCCCTGTTCGCCAACGTCGCCCAGTCGTTTATGCCGCAGTCGTCGATCGCCAGCTATATCGGCGAGCTGCCGCCGGAAGAGTCCACCTCTTACGAAGTGGGCGCCAAATTCGACCTGTTAAACGGCATTACCGCCAATATCGCGCTGTTTGATATTCATAAGCGTAACGTGCTGTACACCGAGAGCATTGGCGATGAGACGGTGGCCAAAACGGCGGGCAAAGTGCGTTCCCAGGGCGTGGAAGTGGATCTGGCGGGGTCCATCACCGATAACCTCAGCGTGATCGCCAGCTACGGCTACACCGACGCCAAAGTGCTGGAAGATCCGGATTACGCCGGGAAACCGCTGCCAAACGTACCGAAACATACCGGTTCGCTGTTCCTGACCTATGACATTCATAACGTCTATAACAGCAACACCCTGACCGTCGGCGGCGGCGGCCACGCGGTCAGCAAGCGTTCCGGCACCAACGGCGCGGATTATTATCTGCAGGGGTATGCGGTGGCGGATGTGTTTGCTGCCTATAAGATGAAGCTGCAGTATCCGGTGACACTGCAGGTGAATGTGAAGAACCTGTTTGATAAGACCTATTACACTTCCTCGATCGGCACCAATAACCTCGGCAACCAGATTGGCGACCCGCGCGAAGTGCAGTTCACGGTGAAGATGGATTTTTAAGCCGGACCATGGCGTCGCGCCGGATATTCATTGCCGGGCGGCGCTGCGCTTGCGCCGGCCTACCTTTCCGTGCCATTTGTCGCAGTTCGTAGGCCCGGTAAGGCGCAGCCGCCACCGGGCAAAAACAGGCGCCTGGCGCCGGATGCCCATTGCCGGGCGGCGCTGCGCTTGCGCCGGCCTACCTTTCCGTGACATTTGTCGCAGCGCCACCGGGGAATGCGTTCAGCTTACCAGTCCGCCTCCTGGCCGAGGATGCGCAATATATCCTGACGATGCTGCAGCAGCTGCGGGTTATCGCGATGACGGGGAAAAGCCAGCGGCAGCGCAAACTCGGCAATAATCCGCCCTGGACGTGGCGACATCACCAGCACCCGCTCGCACAGCAGCAGCGCCTCTTCGATATCGTGGGTCACCAGCAGGCTGGTATACCCCTGCTGCTGCCAGAGGGCGATCAGCTCCCGCTGCATACTGATGCGGGTCAGCGAATCGAGTTTGCCCAACGGCTCGTCGAGCAGCAGCAGACGCGGTTCGTTCAACAAGGCGCGCGCCAGCGCCGCACGCTGTGCCATCCCTCCGGACAGCTGCCGCGGCCACGCCTCGCTGAAGGCCTGCAGCCCGATGCGGTCAATCAACGCGTCTGCCTTCGCCTCCAGCCCCTTTTTCCCCTGCGCCTGCGGGCCCAGCAGCACGTTCTGCCGCACCGTCAGCCACGGATAGAGCGTCGGATCCTGAAACACCAGAATTCGCTCCGGCCCCGGGGCGCCGAGCGCCGCGCCGTCGATCTGCATCTGTCCGCTCTGCGGCGCTTCCAGCCCCGCCAGCAGCCGCAGCAGGGTTGATTTACCGCAGCCGGAAGGGCCCAGCAGCGCCACGCTTTCCCCCGGGCGCAGCTGCAGGCTAATATTCTCCAGCACCGGTACCGTCTGTTTGCCAAGCGTAAACGCATGATGAAGATGGCTGATGGATACCGCCGCGCCGCGCGCTATCGTCTCGGTTACCATTGCATCCCTCCTCGCTGCCAGCTCAGCAGACGGTCACGCAGCATAAATAATCCGCTTATCAGGCCGGAGCATAACAAGGCCATCACCAGCAGCGCGGCATACATATTAGGATAGGCCGCCCAGCCCTGGGCCCACTGGAGGTAAAAGCCGATCCCCGACTTCACCCCGACCATTTCGGCGACAATCAGCACCGAAAACGACGCGCCGAGCCCCATAAACAGGCCGACAAAGACGTTCGGCAACGCGGCGGGGATCGCCACCCGCAGGATCAGGAAACGCTGGCTGGCGCCGAGGGTCCGCGCCACGTCGTACCACGCCTTATCAATGCCCATCACTCCGGACCAGGTCAGCACCGTGACCGGGAACCAGGTGCTCAGCGCGATCAAAAACACGCTGGCGCCGAAACTCGAGGGAAAAATAAACAGGCACAGCGGCAGCAGCGCGGTGGACGGCACCGGCCCCAGCAGACGTAACACCGGATGCACCCAGTAGCCAATCCGTTGCGACCAGCCGATGGCCAGACCGGTGATGAACCCGCTGCTGGTACCCAGCAGCACACCGAGCCCCAGCAGCCCCAGGGAGTGCAGCAGGCTGTCGAGCAGGCGCGGCCAGTCGTCGTGCAGCACCTCGATCAGCGCCTGCGGCGGCGCGAAGAATGGTACCGGCAACACGGCAGTTTTGGCGGTCAGCCCTTCCCAGACAGCAAACAGCACCGGCAGCAGCGCCAGCCACTTGCCGGCATGCAGCACACGCGCGCCGCGCGCCCGCCAGTAGCGATAGCTCAGCGCCAGCAGCAGCAAGCCGCCGCCGAGGGTGAATTGCGCCAGCGCCCAGCCTTCGCTAAACGGCCAGCGCCGCCCGGCGTCGGGCCAGGTCAGAGTAAACAGACCGCCCAGCAGCCACAGCGCGGCGGCCAGCAGCCCTTCTCCCCACAGCGGCGCACGGCCGGTGGGGCGCGCCAGAGCCTGCTCAGGCGAATACGTTGGCATAGATACTCTCCGCGAACTGATGGGGATCGGTACCCGGCTTGATCACCTGTACCCGCTGCAGGTCGACCGCATACTGCGTCAGCTCTTTCACGAACGCTTCGCCCACCGCGTGATGGCCGTGGCCCTGCCCGTGCAGGATGCCGCTCACCTCCGCTTCACTGGTATTCAGGGCATGGGCGAGGAAGAATTGCGCCACGCTTTCCGGATGCGCAGCGGCATAGCTGTGCGCCTCAAGGATCGCCTGGGTGAGCGCCGCGGCGGCCGGTTTATGGTCCCGCGCCAGTCTCCCGCTCACCCCCAGCACGCAGCAGCTGAGGTTGGCATAATCCCCGGTCATATTGCTGGCGATCAGCTGATACTTGCCGGTCTCCAGCAGACGATAGCTAAACGGCTCGCTGCCGCTGATGGCGGCGATCTCGCGCTTGTCCAGCGCCACGCTGAGCAGATCCGCCGGGTAGACTTTCCACTGCACGTCGCTGATCGGGTCGATACCGTGGCGCTTAAGCAGAATGGCGAAGAAGTTTTTATCCGGTCCGGCCATGTCGGTGACGCCGATGGTTTGACCCTTCAGGCTCTCGAGGCCGCCGAACGGCGAGTCTTTAGCCGTCAGCAGGTTCAGACAGCCGCCGTGGGTCCCGGCGGTGAGCTTGACGTCAAAGCCCTGCTCCAGCGCCTTCAGCCAGCGCAGCGCCATCCCCACCCCGGCGTCGGCCTTACCGGTGGCGATCGCCTCCAGCAGCACATCGGTGGAGCTGCCGAAGTTAACAAACTCAACGTCGAGGTTGTATTTACTGAATATCTTCTGCTGCTCGGCGACGGCGACCGGCGCGAGGCATACCGCGCTTTTGTTGATCGCCAGCTTGATCTTGTAGGGCTCTGGCAGGCGCAGCGCCGGATGGGCATCGCCGCCGGCCATGTCCGCCATATCATGAGCCCACAGCGGCAGAGAGACCCCGGCCAGCGCCAGGCCGCCGCTGAGCTGTAAAAAACGGCGGCGGGAAAAAGGGGTTCTGGTCATGGTGTCACCTCGGCGGCGGGCACGCTAAAACGGCGGTCAAAGGTCGGCTTCACGTCCAGCCGGGTGCGGATCAGGCCGTTGGCGAGATAAAAGTCCGCCGTTGCCTGCTGCTGGGCCACTGTTTCCTCGGCCAGCGGCTGCCACTGCGACTGGCGGTTGGCAAACTGCGCGCGGGCGATCTCCGCCGGGAAGCGGATGATCTCCCCCAACGTTTTGCCGTAGCTGTCGAGATTGGCGTAGGCCCAGCGCTCGGCGCCGGCCAGGCGCTGGAGATAATCCTGCAGCGCGGCGCGTTTTTGCGGATCGTTAAGCGCGGAATCCGTTGCCGCGAGGAAGGTATTCCCCGGCAGCAGCCCTTTGCCGCTCACCAGGATCTGCCCCTCGTTGGTCTTCACCATTTGGGTGGTGTAGGGCTCCCAGGTCGCCCAGGCGTCCACCGAACCGTTTAGCAACGCCACTTTGGCGTCCACCGGGCCGAGGAACACCCACTGCACCTCCTTCGGTGAAATCCCCGCCTGCTCCAGCGCTTTCAGCGCCACGAAATGACCAATCGACCCTTTACCGGTGGCGATGCGTTTGCCTTTTAAATCAGCGCCGCTTTTTAACGTGCTGCCGGGTGATACCAGCACCGCGGTCCCCGCCGGGTTGCTTTTATCCACGGCAATAGCTTTGACCGGCGCACCGTTGGCCAGGGCGAAGAGCAACGGCGCATCGCCGATGATCCCCGCGTCCACGGCGCCCGCGTTGAGGGCTTCCGCCAGCGGCGCGGCGGCCGGGAACTCGGCCCACTTAATGTCGTAAGGGAGATTTTGCAGGGCGTTGGCCGCCTCCAGCTGCGAACGCATGCCGCCTTTTTGATCGGCGATACGCAGGGTAAGCCGCTCCTGCGCTGTCGCGTAGCCGCCCAGCGCCAGCAGCATCAGCGCGGCCGCCACCCGGCCTGAAAATGATAGACGCATCGTGATTATCCTTGTGATTGAAAGACGAAGTTGCCAGCTGCCAGCCAGGCGCTGTCGCTCTGTGGGGTATGTACCCGTCCGCAGAGCACATTGCGGTAGTGGCGTTCCAGCGGGTTTTGTCGGCTGAGACCATGATTGCCGGTCAGCTCGAGCGCGATATTCACCGCCTGAATGGCGTTGTCGGTGATGGTGACTTTCGCCAGATTGGCCTCGATGGCGGAAAAGCGCAGCGCGGCGGCCTGCTCCAGCAGGCTGCGGTTGACCAGCAGCAGCCCGGCGATCTGCCCGACTTTCTCCTGCACCCGTGGCAGACGAGAGAGCGGATGGCCGAGACCGGCGGGCACCCGCCCCGCCAGCCATCTCACCAGCCAGTCGTGAGCGGCGTGGGCAATGCTGTCATAGATCGCCGCCAGCAGCGCCGTCTGCCGGTTGGCGAACAGGCGAAACGGTTCGGCCTGGGCGGCGGGTGGCGCATCGGCCGGCCAGACATCCACCGCGTGCTCTGCCGCCACCCGCACGTGGTTAAAAATAACTTCATGGCTGCCGGTGGCCCGCATCCCGGCGTGATCCCAGCTTTTCACCACGCTGATGCCCGGGCTGTCGCCAGGCACCAGCCAGGTGCCCACCAGCGGCGGGTTATCATCGCTTCTGGCCCACACCGCCAGCCAGCGCAGCCCTTCAATGCCGGTGGTATAAATTTTATGGCCGCTGATGTCCCAGCCCTCCGCGCGACGGGTCGCCACGGTGTCCGGCAGGCCGCCCCGCGCCGGGGAGCCCAGCTCCGGCTCGACGCGCAGGCTGTTGATGAGGCCACCGTGTTCGACAGCATCGTGAAAAACCTGCTGGCGCAGCGGCGCGTGCCAGGCGTCGTTTTCCGCCAGCCGCAAATGGTGGAGATACTGCATGCAGACAATCAGCGCTGTCGCCGGCTCTCCCCAGGCGATGGCGGCGATGACCTGCTGCAGCTGGGCCAGACTGGCGCCCGCGCCGCCGCAGGATGGCGGCACGGCGAGACTTAACCAGCCCCCCGCACGCAGATGGTCGATATTACGCCAGGGAAACTCGCCGCTGGCGTCAAGGCTGGCCGCCTGCTCCGCCATCTGCTGGCGGAGCGCCGTCAGCTGCCGGGCCCAGTCGTCGCGCTCAGGATGGATCACGATGCGCGCTCCGCCACTGCACGCCGGGCGGCTTTTCCCGGGCGATCGGCAGCAGCGCCCGGCCATAGTCGGCCGCGTCGTTCAGCGGATCGAAGCCGCGGATCAGGAAGTTACGCACCCCGAGGTCGTAGTAATCGAGCAGCGCATCCGCCACCTGCTCCGGGGTGCCCACCAGCGCGGTGGAGTTATGTCCGCCGCCCACCAGCTGGGCGATGCCGGTCCACAGGCGTTTGTCCACCACTCTGCCCTGCGCCGCGGTAGCCCGCAGCCGCTGGGCGCCGATGCTGTCCGGTTTGGCTTTGAACCCGCCCCCGCGCTGCGCCGCCTGCTCGGTGGCGACGTGCAGGATATGCTCGGCTTTCTCCCAGGCTTCGGCTTCGCTGTCGGCGATAATCGGCCGGAACGAGACGCTGAAGCCGATATCACGCTGGTGTTTCGCCGCTTCGGCGCGTACGCGCTGGATGGTCTCGCCGGTTTGCGCCAGCGACTCGCCCCACAGCGCGAAGACGTCGGCATGTTTGCCGGCGACGGCGATGGCCGCTTCCGACGAGCCGCCGAAGTAGATGGGAAGATGCGGCTTTTGCAGCGGGCGAATGGCGGACCAGGCCTGCTCGGCCTGATAGAAATCGTTGTGAATATCCACCGGCTGCTCGCTGGTCCACACCTGGCGCACGATGTCGAGGAAGGCGTCGGTGCGAGCGTAGCGCTGGTCGTGGTCGAGATAATCGCCATCCCGGCGCTGCTCGGCATCGTTGCCGCCGCTGATGATATGCACCGCCAAGCGGCCCCCCAGCAGGTGCTCAAGGGTAGCGAATTTGCGCGCGGCAAGGGTTGGGGAAACAAAACCGGGACGATGGGCCAGCAGGTACTGAATTTTCTGCGTCGACAGTCCCGCCAGGGCCGTCACCAGAAAGCCGTCGGGTTGATCGGACCAGTGGCCGACCAGCAGACGATCAAACCCGGCGGCTTCATGGGTTTGCGCAAAGCGAACGATATAGTCGCGGTCAAAGATCGGCCCCACCGGGGCAATCGTTTCGGAAGAGAGGCGGTGGCCAATCATGCCGAGAAACTGAATGCTCATGAACAACTCCTTGCGTCAGGGTAATGGAGTGGCCGCGACAGCGGCGCTGGTCATTACCCTATACAGAGCGTGTTAATGAGCAAAATGCATTTTTATCATATCTTAATATGCTTAATTAGCATTAAACAAAAATGCATAGTGCTTTCAGTCGGATACGGTCAGCTGCTGAACCACTTTGCTGGCAAAAAAGGTCAGCGGCGGCTGCAGGTTCGCCAGATACTGGGCGTGGATCAGCCACAGTGAGACCGCAGGCTGAAAATCGCTGAGGCTGAGGACCGCGACCTCATCCCGCCACGGGCTGCTGGCCAGCGCCGCCCTCGGCACCAGACCCAGCCCCAGCCCCTGCGCCACCAGCGCTATCTGCAGCTGCGCGCCCGCGCTCTCGACGTTGAGCGTCAACCGCAATCCCTGGCTCTGCAGCTCGCGAATGAGCCCGGCGCGCAGGCCACAGCCGTCGGGGTTAAGGATCCAGCCCCGTTCGGCGCACTCCCGCAGGGATGACGCGCGCAAATTCAAACGCCGGCCGACGATCGGCACCACCTCCAGGGGACACAGCAGGCGCCCGCTGTAGCCCTCGGCGAAGCTTTGCTGGGCGGGCCCCATCGCCAGCATGCCGTCCAGCTCGCCGTTTTCCAGCCGGCGCTGCAGCTGTCCGCTCCAGCCGCAGGTGATCTGCGGCGACAGTCCGGGAAACTGCTGGCTCAGCGCCGACAGCGCCGCCGGCAGGGCAATCTCGCTGAGACTCTGCGGCACGCCGAGACGCAGCGCGCCGCGCGGCTCGCCTTGCGGATCCAACAGGCTGTAGAGTTTTTTCGTCTCACGCTTAATGCTCAGACACTGCTCGTACACCCGGTGTCCGGCGGCGGTCAGGGTCAGCGGGCGGGTCTGGCGCTCTAACAGCGTGACGTTCAGCTCCTGTTCCAGACGCTGCAGGCGCCGGGTGATGGCCGACTGGGTGATCCCCAGATATTCCGCGGCCTGATTGAGGGAGGAAAACTGCACCGTGGCCAGCAAAGCGTCGATATCGTCAATGCGCATAGGAACCTTATGTGAAATTTGCATATTAATATATGCGTAAATTGCATTTAAATAATATTAACGCCTCTGTTAGCGTTTTGACCAGTCCCTCTGACAGGAACCGCACATGACTGCACCACGACTGGAAAAATTACGCCATTTCATTCATGAGGTAGACCGCCTGCACCGCGAACACCACCAGACCGCCCCGCTGCTTGACGCCGTGGCGCAGCGGCTGGCGGCGCTGGTGCGTTACGACGACTGGCTGCCGGAAGAGTACACCCTGCCGCATCCGCACCATTACCAGCAGTATCTGCTGCATGCCGACTCCGGGGAGCGCTTCTCGATTGTCAGCTTCGTCTGGGGACCGGGGCAAGCGACGCCGATCCATGACCACCGGGGTGTGGGGGGCCATTGGGATGCTGCGCGGCGCGGAGGAAAACCAGCGCTACCAGCTGGATGCCGATGGCATACCGCGCGCGCTGGGCGCCGCCACGCTTCTGGAAGCAGGCCAGGTGGAGAAAGTCTCCGCTGACGATGGCGATATTCATCGCGTCAGCAATGCGCTGGCGGATCGCGTCTCTATCAGTATTCATGTCTACGGCGGCAATATCGGCGCGGTGAAGCGCGCCGTGTATACCCCGGAAGGGCAGCAGAAACCGTTTATCTCCGGCTACTCTAACCGCCATTTACCCAATATCTGGGATTCCTCCCGCGAACATCAAGGATAACCACTATGTCCACCTACGCTTATCGCCAGGCCGCCGGGATCCGCCAGGCGCTGCTCGACCGTCGTGAACTGGCGCTGATCGACGTCCGTGTAGAGGCCGATTTCGCCACCGCTCATCCGCTGTTTGCCGTCAATCTGCCGCTCAGCAAACTGGAGCTCGAGGTCCGCCGGCGGATACCGCGCTTCACCACCCCGCTCACCGTCTACGACAACGGCGAGGGTCTGGCGGAGATCGCCGTCGAACGGCTGCGGTCCTGGGGCTATCAGGATGTGGCCCTGCTGGCCGAGGGTCTCGCCGGCTGGCGCCGCAGCGGCGGCGAGCTGTTTCAGGACGTCAACTCCGCCAGTAAAGCCTTTGGCGAGCTGGTGGAAAGCGTGCGTCACACACCGTCGCTCAGCGCCCAGGAGGTTCAGGCGCTCATCGACAGCCGGCAGGAGGTGGTGATCGTCGACGCCCGGCGCTTCGATGAGTACCAGACCATGAGCATCCCCGGCAGCATCAGCGTGCCCGGCGGCGAGCTGGCCCTGCGGGTAGAGAGCCTGACGCCCTCCCCGCAGACGCCGGTTATCGTCAACTGCGCCGGACGCACCCGCAGCATCATCGGCACCCAGTCGCTGATCAACGCCGGCGTGCCAAACCCGGTCCATGCCCTGCGCAATGGCACTATCGGCTGGACGCTGGCCGGCCAGACGCTGGCGCACCAGCAACAGCGGCAATACGATCCCTCCGCCCGCGCCTCCGGCGCCCGGGCCGCTGAGGTGGCGCATTTTGCCGAACGGGCCGGGGTGGCGGTCATCGATGAGGCCACGCTGCAACGCTGGCAGCAGCAGAGCGACCGCACCACCTTCCTGTTTGATGTCCGCAGCCCCGAAGAGTACGCGGCGGGTCACTATCCCGGCAGCCTGAGCGCGCCAGGCGGCCAGCTGGTGCAGGAGACCGACCACTTCGCCAGCGTTCGAGGTGCGCGCATTGTGCTGCTGGATGACGATGGCATCCGGGCGGCGATAACCGGCTCGTGGCTGGCGCAGATGGGCTGGGAGACGGCGCGGCTGAGCGCGCTGTCGACCAGCCAGTTGAGCGAACGCGGGGTGCCAGCCGCCGAGGTGCCGCCCGGCCCGCAGGCGGAGGAGATAAGCCCGGCGCAGCTGGCGCAACAGCTGGAAGAACCCGGTACGGTGGTGCTCGATTTTACCACCAGCGCCAACTTTGTCGCTCGCCATATCCCCGGCGCGTGGTGGCTAACGCGCTCGCAGCTGCGCCAGGCCCTGGACGTGATCCCTCCCGCCCAACGTTACGTGGTGACCTGCGGCAGCAGTCTGCTGGCCCGCTACGCGGTGCCGGAGGTGGCGGCCTTGACCGGTAAACCGGTGCAGTTGCTTACCGGCGGGACGCTGGCGTGGATCGCCGCCGGTCTGCCGCTGGCGCATGGCGACAGCGGCCTCGCCGTCGAGCGCCGTGACCGCTATCGTCGTCCGTACGAAGGAACCGATAATTCCGCCGAGGCCATGCAGGCCTATCTGGAGTGGGAGTATGGCCTGGTGGATCAGCTGGCCCGCGACGGCACCCACGGTTTTCGGGTGCTCTAGCGCGAGCCCGCCTCAGGCTTCGCGCATGATCCACGAATACTGAAAGCTCTTCGGCGCCGGAAAATGGGTCCGGCGCCGGTAGGAGCCCAGCGACTGCGGGGTGCAGTAGGTACAACTCCCCAGCCATTCAACGCTCGCCGGCGCCACCCCCGCCTCTGCGAAGATCGCTTCGGCAAAGGCGCGCAGATCAAACCACAGATTATCGCTGCCGCGTGCGGCGGCTTTGAGCGGATCGCTGACCGGGCCCGAACGGGAGTGGAACAGCCGCTGGCGATGGCGGGCCACCCGGTCACCGCCGGGCTGGTCCAGCAGTTGCTGATAGAATCCGGCGGAGACTTCGTAACAGCAGGGGTGAATATACGGCCCCACGGCGATGACCAGATCGGCCAATGCCACCCCCTGCTGGCGAAAACAGGCCAGACTGTTGTCGACAATACCGCTGACCAGCCCCTGCCAGCCGGCATGCACGCTGCAGACGTAGCGACCGTCGCGCGAGGCGATCAGCAGCGGCAGACAGTCGGCGGTCACCACCCCCACCTTTTGCCCGGCTACCGCGGTAAACACCGCGTCGGCGTGCGGGCGCGTCGGCAGCGGCTGCTGATAATGATGAACCTCATTACCATGCACCAGCTTCACCGGAGCCAGCTCGGCATAGGGAAAGGCGGCGGTTTCATGGACATCGAGAAAAGCGTGGCGGATGCCAGGGATCGCATTGAGCAAACGGGAGGTGTAAGCCATAGGGACGATAAGCGTCAGGGAATGATGTCTTACCTTAGGCCAGGGGACGCGGACAGGCAAGGCGGCGGCCCGGCATTTTTTTACCAGACCGCCGGATGCATATCAGACCATGGCCGCGCGCTGCTGGCGATGCATCAGCCAGAACACCGCCACGCCGGCCAGCACAATGCCCGGCGCCGAGGCCGCCATCACCCCGACGGTGCCGGTGCCGAGGGCCAGCATCTTGCCGGCCAGCAGCGGGCCGCTCATCGCCCCAAGACGCCCCACCGCCACGGCGGTGCCCACCCCGGTGGCGCGGATGGCCGCGGGATAAAAAAGCGGCGCCAGAGCGTAAAGCACACTTTGTCCGCCGGTGGCGAACAGCCCGGCGACAAACCCCGCCAGCAGCATGCCAGTCAGCGACGACGCGCTGCCCAGCGCCAGCAGCGACGCCAGAATGCCGCTGTAGATCAGGAGCGACATCCGCAGCGGGGTGAGCTTATCCATTAGCGCCCCCAGCAGCAGCGTGCCGCAGGCGGCGCCGATCTGCAGAGAGAACATCACCCCGGCCGCCTGGCTGGCGCGGAATCCCTGGCCCACCAGCAGCATAGGCAGCCAGTTGATCAGCATATAGACCACCAGCAGGGTGAAAAAATAACCCAGCCACAGCAGCAGCGTAGCGGCGGCCTGGCCTGGGGCAAACAGGGTGCGCAGCGGCACGCTGGCCTCCGCGCGCTGAAACGCCTGCGACTCCGGCAGCCAGCGCATCAGCAACGGGATCAGCAGCAGCGGGACCACGCCGCCAATCCAGAAAATAATCTGCCAGGCCGCGGCGAAACCGGAAAAGCCCAGCGCTGCCGCCAGCGCGGCGCCAATGGGTACACCGCAGTACATCAGGCTTACCGCCCGGCCGCGGAAGCGTGAGCCAGCGGCTTCCGAGGTTAAGGCAATCAGGTTCGGCAATGCCGCCCCGAGCCCGACGCCGGTGAGCAGGCGCGCCAGCAGCAGCGTCGGGAAGCTCCATGCCAGCGCGGTGGCCAGCGAGAACAGGCCAAACAGCAGCACCGACCCCAACAGAATGCGCTTACGCCCGTGGCGGTCCGCCAGCATGCCGCCCACCAGCGCGCCGGGCAGCAGGCCGAGGATCCCGGCGCTGAAGATCCAGCCCATCTGCATTTTATCCAGCGCAAAGGCCTGCGCCATGCCGACGGCGGCGATCCCCGCCGCCTGCAGATCCAGCCCTTCCATCAGGGCCACCATAAAACAGAGCCCGATGGTGACCACCAGGCGCGAGGGGGTTGCAGTCGTTATCTTGGTCATAGGGTACCTTGGCGATAGCCGAACAAACGGAGCAGGTGACTGGCGGCTGATGCTTTGTCAGCCGCACGTTCTTAGTTATTTATTGCGGTTAAGCAGATCCAGCGCGACGTCGACGATCATATCCTCCTGGCCGCCGACCATCCGCCGCTTGCCCAGCTCGACGAGAATATCCACCGCGCTGAGGCCATAGCGCTTGGCCGCCGCTTCGCTGTGGCGCAGGAAGCTGGAGTAGACTCCGGCGTAGCCCAGCGCCAGCGTTTCGCGGTCGACACGCACCGGGCGATCCTGCAGCGGCCGTACCAGCTCATCGGCCGCGTTCATCAGGGCGTAGAGATCGGTGCCATGCTGCCAGCCGAGCTTGTCGGCGGCGGCAATAAACACCTCCAGCGGCGCATTGCCCGCCCCCGCCCCCATCCCGGCCAGGCTGGCGTCAATGCGATCGCACCCCTCTTCCACCGCGACGATCGAGTTCGCCACCCCGAGGCTCAGATTATGATGGGCATGCATCCCGGTGGCGGTCTCCGGCTTCAGCACCGCCTTCAGGGCACGGAAACGGTCGCGAATGTCGTTCATGTTCATCGCCCCGCCGGAATCCACCACATAGATACAGGTCGCGCCATAAGATTCCATCTTCAGCGCCTGCTGCGCCAGCGCCTGCGGGGAGATCATATGGCTCATCATCAGAAAACCGACGGTGTCCATCCCCAGCTCGCGGGCAAAGGCAATATGCTGCGCGGCGACGTCCGCTTCGCTGCAGTGGGTGGCGACCCGCACCACCCGCGCCCCGGCCTGATACGCCGCTTTCAGATCGTGCAGCGTGCCGATGCCCGGCAGCAGTAAGGTGGCGATTTTCGCCTGGCTGGCCGCCGCCGCCGCCGCTTCAATCCAGGCGATGTCGCTGTGGGCGCCAAAGCCGTAGTTGAAGCTGGATCCCTGTAGGCCATCGCCATGGGCCACTTCGATGGAGTCGACCCCGGCCTTATCCAGCGCGCTGGCGATCTGCTGCACCTGCGCCAGGGAATACTGGTGACGAATAGCGTGCATACCATCGCGCAGCGTCACGTCCGAGATATAAAGTTTTTACCGTTCATGCTGTCGCTCCCGCCGCGCTGTGCATTGCCCCGGCCATTTGCTCCGCCGTCGCCAGCGCCGCCGAGGTCATAATATCGAGGTTGCCCGCGTACGCTGGCAGATAGTGCGCCGCCCCTTCCACTTCGAGGTAAACCGCGGTTTTCAGGCCGGAAAAACAGCCGACGCCGGGCAGGTTGACCGGCCTGTCCTCGGGGATAACCTCAAACTGCACCTGCTGCTTCAGCCGGTAGCCTGGGACGTAAGCCTGCACTGCCGCCGCCATTTCGACGATCGAGGCGGCAATGGCCTCCTGCGACGCCAGCTCGCTCAGGACGTAGACGGTATCGCGCATCATCAGCGGCGGCTCCGCCGGGTTCAGTACAATAATCGCTTTGCCCTTGCCCGCCCCGCCGACTTTTTCAATCGCCTGCGAGGTGGTTTCGGTGAATTCGTCAATATTGGCCCGCGTGCCCGGCCCGGCGGATTGACTGGCGATCGAGGCCACAATCTCCGCGTAATGCACCTTCGCCACTCGCGAGACCGCGGCGATCATCGGGATGGTCGCTTGCCCGCCGCAGGTCACCATATTGACGTTGCCCTGATGGAGATTGTCCGCGAGGTTGACCACCGGTACGCAGTACGGGCCAATCGCCGCCGGCGTCAGGTCGATAACGCGGATCCCCGGCTTCGCTTCGCGCAGCGCGGCATCGTTTTTGATGTGCGCCCCGGCGCTGGTGGCGTCAAAAACAAAATCGATGTCGGCAAATTCCGCCATCTGCATCAGGCCGCCCACCCCTTCGTGAGTGGTCGCAACGCCCAGGCGCCGGGCGCGGGCCAGGCCATCCGACTGCGGGTCGATGCCGACCATCACCGCCATCTCCAGATGCTGGCCGTGGCGCAGGATTTTAATCATTAAATCGGTGCCGATATTCCCGGAGCCGATAATGGCGACTTTACGTTTACGCATCACGATCTCCTTCTCCGGCGGCAACGAAGCGTGCCGCGACTGAGCCAATACCTTCGATATGGGCGACAAAGCTGTCCCCCTCGTTAATCGTCACCATCGGGCCTAACGCCCCGGTCAGCACGATATCCCCCGCCCGCAGCGGTTCGCCGAGACTCGCCAGCTTGCGCGCCAGCCAGACTGCGGCGTTCAGCGGATGCCCCAGACACTCGCTGCCGCGGCCGCTGGAGACCAGCTCCTGGTTGCGGGTCATGTGCATGGCGCACTGCTTCAGATCCAGTCCCGCCGGACGCTGCGCCGGGCCGCCAATGACGTACAGGCCGCAGGAGGCGTTATCGGCGACGGTGTCGACAAAGCCGATTGACCAGTCGCGAATGCGGCTGCCCACCACCTCAAGCGCCGGCAATACCCATTCGATGGCGTTATACAGTTCATCAAAAGTGGTATCGGCATGCGGCAGATCCTGCTTCAGCACCAGGGCGATCTCGGCCTCCACCTTGGGCTGCAGCACGCGGCCAAACGGCACCTCGGCGTTGTCGCCGTAGCACATGTCGGCAAACAGGGTGCCGAAGTCCGGCTGATTGACGCCCAGCTGCTGCTGCACTTTGGGATGGGTCAGGCCCACCTTGCGGCCCACCACCCGCCGGCCATGGGCCACGTGGTGCTGGACGTTCAGACGCTGGATGGCATAGGCGGCGTCGGCATTGTCGACGCCGAGAATATCGCGCAGCGGGGCGATCGCCTGGCCGCTCTGTTCCGCGTCGCGGAGCTGCCGGGCCAGCGCGTCAAGAGAAAAAGTCATCATTTACTCCTTAAGCCCGTGCGAGGAAATTGAGCACCAGCTGATTAAAACTGTCGGCATGTTCCCACTGCGCCCAGTGGCCGCAGTCGCGGTAAATATGCAGTTCCGAACCGGCGATCCCGGCGAGCAGGCGCAACCCGGCGTCCATCGGCACGAAGCGGTCATTGCGTCCCCAGACGATCAGAGTTGGCGCGCTGATTTCGCCCAGCCGCGGGCCAAAGTCAGGAAACTGCTTCGGGTTGGCTTCGAGGCTCTTGACGAAGTTGTCCAGATGGTCGCGGCGCGACAGCATATTGTTGAGACGCGCCTCGAACAGCGCCTCGGTGAGGTCGCGGGTGTCGAAGACGAAGATGCTCATCATCTTTTTGAGGTTTTCAATGGTCGGCTCGCGGTACAGGGCGTTCAGCAGCTTGATGCCCTCGGTCGGCATCGGCGTGAACAGGCTCATGCCGCCGGTCCCCCCGCCCATCAGCACCAGCTTAGCCACCCGCTCCGGCCAGCTCAGGGTGAAGGCCACCGCGCTATGGCCGCCCATCGAGTTGCCCAGCAGATGGACTTTATCGATCCCCAGCTGATCGACCACGCTTTTCAGAATGCGGGCGTTGAGATCCGAACGCGAGCCGCTGTTGACGATAGCATCGCTTTTGCCCCACCCCGGACAGTCGAGGAGCAGCACGCGATAGCCCGCCTCGACCAGCGGGTCAATATTGCGGCTGAAGTTGGCCCAGCCGGTGGCCCCCGGCCCGGAGCCGTGCAGCATGACCACGGTCTCTTTCCCGTCGCCGCAGTCATTGATATGGATGCGCAGCGTGCGGCCCCCCTCGTCGACATTGAGGAATCGGCTGGTGGCGGCTTCAGTTTGCGGTTGATAGCTCATGTTAGTCTCCCGGTTAATCAAATCTCGGTGGTGGCGCTCAGCGAGCCGAATCCGGCGATCCACTCGGGGATCGGCCGGTAATAGCGGCCTTCACTGCGCCAGCGGCCAAAAGCGGATAGCGCGGCAAAAGCGGCCACCCAGGTCTTAATTTCGTGCGTCGATTTGCCGGCCATCGCCGACAGCTCGTCATTGCCGATCGCGTCCAGTTCGCTCAGCCGCCCCTGCTCCAGCAGGCTCATAAAGCGGTTGTCCCAGACCGGGTTGAGGGGATGGAGCGAGTGCGGGTCTTCGGTAAACAGTCGGGCGGCGCTGATCACCCGCTGCTGGCGCAGCGCACGTTCGTCCGGCGGCAGCTGTTTGCCGCCGCCGAGCAGACGGTCACGCAGATGGGCGTCGGCCTTCGCCAGCTCCGGCACCGGCGGCTGGTGCGAGAGTCCGCCCGAGCCGAGGATCAGCACCCGCTTATTGAGGGTATTGAGAAAGCGGCCCATCGCCTCGCCCAGCAGCCGGGTGCGTTGAAACCCGGCAGCGGCGCGGCGACGCCGTTAATAAACACCGGCAGCACCGGCACGCGGTCCAGGCCACCAAGCAGAAACTCCAGCGGCTGGGCGAAGCCATGGTCCACCTGCATGTTGTACGACACCGCCAGGTCGATACCGCTGTTGAGGATGGCGTGGGCGCAGGCTTCCGCCAGCTCGGCGGGCACCGGCAGGTCGCCGGCGGCGCTGGCGAAGTCGCCAATCGCGGTGGCGCCGACGCCGAGGCAGAACGGCGGCATCATGTCATAGAAAAAACCGTTGTAGTGATCGGGAGCGAAGAGCACTACCAGCTCGGGATCGAATTCAGCGATCCGCCGCCGGGCGTCGGCAATCACCCGGTTCACTTCATCGAGGACCGCCTGCTCCGGGTCCACGAATCCTACCAGCGGAGTGTGGGAGAGACAGTGCAAATAGGCATGCATATCAGGCCACCTTCTCTTCAGCGTGGGCGGTATCCCCGGTTGCGAGGGCCATTTTTTCCGCCAGAGCGGTCAGCTGCGCGCCGAGGGTTTGCGGGATGGCGAGAGCGGCGACAAAGCGGTCCGGCCTGACCACGGCGATGGCGGTGTTATGCAGTGCAAACCAGCTTTTGAGGCGGTTTTGCGTATCGCCCACCCGCAGCGTGCCGGGGGCGTTATCCTGCTCGCGATGGATCTGCACCTCGGGCACCACCTGGATAAAGCGCACGCCAATCGCGCGCCAGCGGGCGATCTGCCCGGCGTCGAGCCCCCACTGCGGGTTGCAGCCCCAGCCGATAATGGCGAAATTCGCCCCGATAACCTCGTCGAGCAGCACGCTCTCGCCGCTCTCCAGCGTCACCTGCGGTTGAATAAACATTTTGCCCACCGGCGAGGTTTTGCCGGCGCCGTCGGTCAGCAGCGCCCCCTCGCGGTACTGCGGCATCGGCTTAAAGCGCATCTCGAGGAAGTAGCGTTTCACCGGCGGCAGGTAATTCAGCAGCCAGGAGAGGCCGTCGCGCGCGGCCCCCTGCCAGCGCTTCGGCGGCGCCAGCACATGGCCGGCGGTAACCGACAGGTCAATCATCGCTTTCGCGTGGTCGCGGCGCTCCTGCTGGTAGCTGTCGAGCAGCGTCTCTCCCGCTTTGCCATTGACCACCAGCGCCAGCTTCCACGCCAGGTTGAAGGCGTCGCGCATGCCGCTGTTATATCCCTGCCCCTGCCAGACCGGCATGATGTGCGCCGCGTCGCCGGCCAGCAGCACGCGGTCGATGCGAAAGCGCTCGGCAAGGCGGGCGTTATGCGTATAGACCCGCTGGCGGATCAGCTCGACGCGATCCGGGTCCGGCAGCACTTTGCTCAGCAGGCGGCGCATATTGTGCGGTTCGCTGAGCTGAGCTTCGGTTTCGCCGGGCATCACCATAAATTCAAAGCGGCGCACGCCGTGGGGCAGCGCGGCGGAAACGTAGGGTCGCACCGGGTCGCAGCACAGGTAAACGTGCGGGGTGGCCAGCGGGTCGTTAGCGATATCGATGACGATCCACTGATTCGGCGCGGTTTTACCTTCGAAGGGGATGTTCAGCGTACGGCGAATAAAGCTGGCGCCGCCGTCGCAGGCCACCAGCCAGTCCGCGCGCACCGTCTCCCGCTCGCCGTCCGGTCCTTTAAGATTTAACGTGACACCGTCACCGGTCTGGCTAAAGGCTTCCACTTCGCGGGAGAAGAGGCAGCGGACCTGCGGGAAACGCTGCAGACCGTGATACATCACCGCATCGACCTGCGGCTGAATGAAGGCGTTGCGCCGCGACCAGCCAAACTCATCGGTCATCGGCTGGATATCGGCAAAGCAGCGGCCTTTTGGGGTGAGAAAACGCATGGCGTGCCACGGCGTGGTATGCGGCAGCACGTCATTCACCAGCCCCACCGCCTGCATCGCCCGCAGGGATTCATCGTCAATGCCGATGGCCCGCGGGTAATCGATCAGTGTGGCGAGCTTTTCCACCACCAGCACGCTGATGCCCATCTGGCCAAGGTAGTTGGCCATCATCAGACCAACCGGACCGGCGCCAACGATGGCGACCTGAGCGGTATGCTGCACGGCGGGTTGAATATCGGGTGTAGATGTTGTCATTCTCAGCGACCTCACGACTCGGAAACTGCCCGGCTGACAGGCAATTTGTTAATCATGTGTAAACGTATTTTTATAATGGGCTGAGTATAGGGCGGGGGTTTTCGGCTACAATCAAAACATCATCGAATGTGCACCAGGTGCACAGCACTGTTTTTAAAGCATTTTAATGGAGGATTTATGCGTGACGATGAGTCCGCAGCGTACAAAACGGTGCGCGGATTAAGCCGGGGTTTATTGTTATTAAAATTGTTAAATAAATTCGACGGCGGCGCGACGCCGGGCCTGCTGGCGGAGTTTAGCGGCCTGCATCGCACCACCGTGCGCCGGCTGCTGGAGACGCTACAGGAGGAGGGTTTTGTCCGCCGCAGCCGCTCCGATGACAGCTTCCGGTTGACCATTAACGTCCGCCAGCTGAGCGATGGATTTCGTGACGAACATTGGATTTCTGCCCTCGCCACGCCGCTGCTCGGCGAGCTGCTGCGCGAGGTGCAGTGGCCAACGGACATCACCACCCTCGACGTCGACGCCATGGTGGTGCGCGAGACTACCCACCGCTTCAGCCGACTGTCGTTTCACCGCGCGATGGTCGGACGGCGGCTGCCGCTGCTGCTCACCGCCTCCGGACTGACGTGGCTGGCCTTTGCCCCCGACGCGGAACGCGACGCCATCGTCAGCATGCTGGCCGCCCGTCCGGAAGCTGAGTATCAGTTGGCCCGCGAACCGGAACGGCTGGCGGCGATCCTCGCCCGCACCCGCCAGAACGGCTATGGCGAAAACTTCCGCGGCTGGCGGCAGGAGGAGAAAATCGCCTCGATCGCCGTGCCGGTCTGCAGTCAGCAGCGGGTTATCGGCTGCCTGAACCTGGTCTATATCGCCAGCGCAATGACCATTGAGCAGGCGGCGCAGAAGCATCTCCCTGCACTGCAGAGGGTGGCGAGGCAGATAGAAGCCCGCATGGAAGAGGAAGAAGTGTGGTACGAAATGCCCTGATCGCGATGAGGATAAATGCGATCGCCCATTGCGCCCGGCTTCGTTATATAATTTAATACACAACGAATTTTCACGCCATTCGGGCCACACCATGTCAAAACACCCCTTACTGCTGGGCCTGACGCTGCTCAGCGCCAGCCTGTTCACCGGCCAGACCTTCGCCGACCGCACCGTCACCGACCAGCTGGGTCGCCAGGTCACCCTCCCCGACCACGTCACCCGCGTTGTGGTTCTGCAGCATCAGACGCTCAACCTGCTGGTACAACTGCATGCCGCCGAGGATATCGTCGGCGTCTTAAGCAGCTGGAAGAAACAGCTCGGGCCGCAGTTCGCCCGCTTTATGCCCGAGATCGGGCAACTGGCGACCCCGGGCGATCTCACCCAGGTCAATATTGAAAGCCTGCTGGCGCTGCGTCCGCAGGTGGTTTTCGTCGCCAACTATGCGCCGCCGGCGATGATCGCGCAGATCCAACAGGCCGGGATCCCGGTGGTGGCCATCTCGCTGCGCCACGATGCCGCCGGGGAAAAAAATAAAATGAACCCCACCATGGCTGACGAAGAGCAGGCCTATAACGCCGGGCTGATGGAGGGGATCCGCCTTATCGGCGAGGTGGTCGAGCGCCAGCCCGAGGCCGAGGCGCTGATTCACTACACCTTCGAGGCGCGCAAGCAAGCCAATGCGCCGGTGGCCGATATTCCCCAGAACCAGCGGGTGCGGGTGTACATGGCCAACCCCGATCTGAATACCTATGGCGCTGGCAAATACACCGGGCTGATGATGGCGCACGCCGGGGCGCTGAACGTGGCGGCCGCCAGCGTAAAAGGCGCCCGCCAGGTGTCGCTGGAGCAGGTGCTGGAGTGGAACCCCCAGGTGATCTTCGTCCAGGACCGTTATCCGCAGGTGGTCAAACAGATAGAGAACGACCCGCAGTGGCAGACGATCGATGCGGTGAAACATCACCGCGTGTGGCTGATGCCGGAGTATGCCAAAGCCTGGGGTTACCCGATGCCGGAGGCCCTGGCGCTGGGTGAGCTGTGGATGGCGAAAAAACTCTATCCTGCGCGCTACCAGAGCATCGATGTGGACAGTAAAGCCAGGGATTATTATCAGCGTTTTTACCGCGTGGCGTGGACGCCAGATGCCCGCTAACTCTCAGCCCTGGCTGGTGCAGGGAAGCCTGGCGCTGGCGACGCTGGGGATCGCGGTCGCCTCGCTCTGTTTCGGCCAGTACCCGTTAAGCCTGAGCGCCGTTGGCCACACCCTGGTCCATCTGCCGCCAGGTGAAGGGGTGATCGGGCAGATCGTCTGGTCGGTTCGCCTGCCACGCGTGGTGATGGCCCTGCTGGCCGGGGGCGCGCTGGGGCTGTGCGGCGCCACCTTGCAGGGCGTGTTCCAGAACCCGCTGGTGGACCCGCACATCATCGGGGTGACCGCCGGCTCCGCCTTTGGCGGCACGCTGGCGATCCTGTTGGGCGTCGGCAGTCTGCTGATGATGGCCTCGACCTTTTTCTTCGGCCTCGTCGCGCTGGGGCTGATTTACGCCCTCGCCGCCCTGCAGGGGCGGGACAGCACGCTGGGGCTGATTCTGTCCGGGATCATTCTCAGCGGCTTCTTCGCCGCGCTGGTCAGCCTGATGCAGTACCTCGCCGACAGCGAAGAGACGTTACCGAACATCGTTTTCTGGCTGCTCGGCAGCTTCGCGACCGCCAGCTGGCATAAGGTACTGCTTATGTCCCTGCCCCTGGCGGTGGCTGCCGGGGCGCTGTGGAAGCTGCGCTGGCGTATCAACCTGCTGGCCCTGGAGGAACGCGATGCCCGCAGTCTTGGCATTCCGGTGGCCGCGCTGCGTCGCGGCGTGCTGGTTTGCTGCGCGGTGCTGGTGGCAGCCCAGGTGGCGGTCAGCGGCAGCATCGCCTGGATGGGTCTGGTGGTCCCGCACCTCGCCCGTCTGCTGGTAGGGGCTGACCATCGTCGCCTGCTGCCCACCGCCTTCTGGCTCGGCGCCGCGCTGATGCTGGTGGTGGACGATCTGGCGCGTACGCTGACCCAGGCGGAGATCCCGATCGGGATCATCACCGCCCTGCTCGGGGCGCCGCTGTTTACCGTGTTGCTGGTGCAATCCCGACGCCGGAGTACGACCCGATGAACAGCTCATTATCGCTGCAAGCGCTACGCTACGGCCACCGTCAGCCGCTCTTCGCCCCGCTCACGCTGGCCTGCCGGCCCGGTGAGATCTGGGCGGTGCTGGGCGCCAATGGCCGGGGAAAAAGTACCCTGCTGGATACCCTGACCGGCGTGCTGCCGCCGCTGGGCGGCGAGATGCAGTGCGAGGGCGGCGTGGCCCTGGTTCCGCAGTCGTTTCGTCCCGCTTTTCGCTGGCGCGTGAGCGATGTGGTGCTGATGGGCCGGGCCCGTCACGTGGATCTCTTTGCCCAGCCGGACGAGGAGAATGCCCGGCGGGTTGAGCAGGCGCTGGCGCAGCTGGGGATTGCCGCCCTGGCCGAAGATGACTTCGGCGCCCTCTCCGGCGGCCAGCAGCAGCTGGTGTTGATTGCCCGCGCGCTGGTCAGCGCCAGCCAGAATATCCTGCTGGATGAGCCCTGCTCGGCGCTGGACCTCGGTAACCAGCAGGTGGTATTGCAGCTGATCGGCGACCTCGCCCACCGCCAGGCGCGCACCGTCCTGTTCACCACCCATGATCCCAACCACGCCCTACAGGTGGCCAGCCATACGCTGCTTCTGCTGCCGGAGGGCCGGTGGCTGGCGGGCGAGACCGCCGACGTGCTGAGCGAAACGCATCTCCGGCAAGCGTACGGCCTGCCGGTACGCCTGATCCGCCATGCCGCCTCCGCGTTCCCTCTGCTGGCGCCGGGGTTTACGCTGCGTCGCTGAACGGCATAAAACCCGCCTGCCGGAGATACCCCTGGCCAACGTCGTCGAGGATAAAGCGATACAGGGCCAGCGCGGCGGGATCGGCCCTGAGACGCGCCAGCTGGTAATCGCAGCGAATATTCCACGGCGCCGGGATGGTCAGGGTACGCAGATCGTCGCAGGTGGCCAGCGCGGGGCCATAGTGCGCATAGCCGATAAACAGATCCGCCAGATTCTGGCGAATAAGCCACGCGCCGGCTATCTCTCCCGGCGGCACGCTCAGTGAGTCTCTGCCGCCGACCAGCTGCTGCGCCCGCCCGGCCATCGCGTTGCCCAACCCTGGATAGCGTGCCTCAATTCGGGCGAACAGCTGCCAGGTATAATCTCCCGACGGATCGCAGCCCGGCGTGGAGGTCGCCAACCGCAGGCGGGGCGTGCTGAGCAGCGCCAGCCAGTCCAGGCCATCGTTGTCCGGCGACCGCCGGGCGGTCAGCATCAGCTGGTTGCTGGCAAATCCCTGGCATTCCTGCGCCAGACCCGCCTGCAGCAGCGCCTGCGGGTGCGCCGCGTTGGCGGAAGCAAAAACCGCGCACGGCGACCCGGCTTCGATCCGCTCGCGCAGCAGGCCGGCAGGGCCAAACTGCGCATCGACCGCCAGGCCAGTGTGCTGCCGAAAGTGCGCCACCAGCGGCAGGAAGGCGCTTCTCAGGCTTCCCGCCGCCAGCAGCGTGAGAGTGGTATTTGCCATAGGATATCGCTATAAACCGGATAATATAGCGCTATATTACCCGGTTTGCCGTCGCGTCAGTAGCGAATTTCTGCCAGGGTCCGCAGCTGCTCGGGGGTGGCTACCGGTAGGTCAAAAAAGCGCAGATAGGCAGGGATCATTTCAAACAGCATGTCGGTCCCGCGCTGGATGTGGCACTGTCGTGCCTGAGCGGCCCTCAGCAGCGGGGTGTACTCCTGAGTCATGACGACTTCCCCCACCCAGGCGCCTGGCGCCAGACGGTCAACGTCCAGCGGCAGCGGATCGCTGGCCTTCATCCCCAGCGGGGTGGCATTGACCACCAGCTCGTGTCCGGCAGGATCGGGCTGCATCAGGGTGATATCGAGCTGCGGATAGTGCTGATGCAGCCGCCCGGCGAGGGCGTGCGCCACCCCGGGCCGGGTATCGTACAGGGTCAGGGCGCTGACCCCCGCCGCCGCGAGGGAGGCGGCGATAGCCGATCCCACCCCGCCGCTGCCAACCACCAGCGCCCGCGTCCCCTGCGGGTTAAACCCTTTACGACGCAGGCCCAGCACAAATCCCTCGCCATCGAACATGTCTCCGCTCAGGCTACCGTCAGCCTCGCGGCGGATGGCATTGCAGGCGCCAGCGATGGCCGCCGTCGGGCTCAGGCGCTGCACCAGATCGCAGGTGGCGATTTTATGCGGCATCGTCACCAGCGCGCCGATGATGTTGGTCATCGTAAACAGCGGCGGAATAAACGCGGCGTAGTCCTCCGGCCTGACCCCCATCGGCACCACCTTCACGTCCACCTGCTGGTCAACGAACCACGGGTTGTAGATCATCGGCGCCTTAAAACTGGCGGTCGGATAGCCAAGGTGCGCTATCAGCCGCGTATTCCCACTAATCACCATGCCTTGCTCCTTTGCTTACTGCGATAACTCGATACGTTTGACGTCGCCGAGGATAAACAGATAGGCCACCACGCCCAGCAGCGCGGCGCCGCCGATGTAGATCAAGGCGTAGAAGAAATTGCCGAACCCGGCAACGATAAAGCCGATCACCAGCGGGGTGAGGATCCCCGCGAGGTTGGCGCAGAAGTTAAACAGGCCGCCGGTCAGGCCGCCCAGCCCCTTCGGGGCGATATCGGAGATCAGCGTCCAGCCGAGACCCACCATCCCCTGGCCAAAAAAGGCAAACGACATCACCAGGATCACCGCCAGGTCGCTCTCCAGCCAGTTGGCGGTAATGATGCAGCTGGCCATCAGCAGGCCGGCAACGATCGGCAGCTTACGACCGAGGTTGGCTGACCCGGTAGCTTTCAGCAACTTGTCGGAGAGCCAGCCGCCAAACATCACCCCGCCGGCGGCGGCGACAAACGGCAGGATGGAGAAGAAGCCAACCTTCAGCCAGGGCATATGCCGCTCGGTGGCCAGCCAGGTGGGGAACCAGGTGAGAAAGAACACCAGCACGGTATTGCCGGCAAACTGGCCGATACTGGCGCCGATGATCTGCCGTTTGCTCAGCAGCTGGCGGACCAGCGGCCAGCTGAACGCCACCTGCTGGTCGGTCGGGGCGCTGAGGCCGCCGCCGTTTTCGATATGCTCGCGCTCCTGCTGGCTAAGGCGCGGATCTTCATGCGGTTCGCGGTAGCAGCGCCACCACACCAGGGCAAACAGAATGCCGACGGCGCCAACGCTGACGAACAGCACCCGCCAGCCGAAACCGTCCATGATCCAGAACAGCAGCGGCGCAAAGCAGGCCAGCCCGAGATACTCCCCCACGGTGTACACCGCCGTGGCCTTCGCCCGCTCCTGCTGTGGGAACCAGGCGCTGACCACCCGGCTGTTGACCGGAAAGCACGGCGCTTCGCTAATGCCGAGCCCGAAGCGGCACAGCAGCAGCGTCTTCAGTCCCACCGCCATGCCGTGGAACAGGGTAAACAGCGACCACAGGGTCAGTGACAAAAAGTAGGTCACTTTGTTGCCAAAGCGGTCGAGAAATAATCCGCCGGGTATCTGCGCCAGAGCATAGGTCCAGGCGAAGGCGGAGAAGAGGATTCCCATGATCGCCGGGTCGATCCCCAGCTCAGCGGTGAGCTTTGGGGCGGCGATCCCCAGTACGGTGCGATCGAGATAGTTGATCATGGTGCCAATGGCCAACAGCGCAAGAATGCCGATACGCCGCCGGGAACGGCGCACGGTAACGGCTGGCTGGGCGGCAGCCGTCGGGTTAGGGCTATATGAGCTCATAGTCGGTTCCTGTCTCGGGTACAGAGGGTGTTGTTATTGTGTTTAACGCATAATGAACCATTTGATTCAGGCTAACAATACTGCATCGCCGCCAGACGGACGGCCGCATTCGCTGCGCCATAGAGCGCATAGCCAGCCCGGCGCTCGGTTAACTCAAAGAAAAAGCGGCCGGCGGTAAAGGGCCGGGTGTAAAGATGCAGGAAATCTCCCCCCTGCGGATCGCGGTCATAGAGGAGCTGCTGGCGCTGAAGCTGCCCGACGTCCAACTCTCCGCCAAAGCGCGCCAGCAAATCGTCATAATAATTGGCCGGGATCGGCAGCGTATGGCGGGCAACCTCGGCAAGCTGGTCGCAGGCGGCCGGCAGATCGCGGCAGGCAAAGGCGGCATGCTGCAGCCCCGCCCCCTGGTAGCAGGCAACGGAGCGGGCGATCTGCGTCGCCCGGCTCTGCGAAATATTCAGCGCCAGACGGATATCGCCCTGCGGGCTGCGCACCGCCAGGCTGCGCACCAGTCCATACGGGTCCGGCAGCGTCTGCTCATGCTCAAGGGAAAAACCAAACACCGTACGGAAGAACATCACCCAGTTATCGCGGCTGTCGGCCTCCATTCCCAGCGCCAGATGATCGATACCGAGATAGTCCTCGCGCACCGTCACGCCATCACGCAGATGAAAATCGCGCTCGTAGATAGCCTCCCCGGCGTCGATGAGATAGATAAGGCTGCCGTCGGGGGCGCAGATCGCCGGGATCGGCGTTTCGTTCGGCCCGGCGTCGCCCTGCCAGGTGGCATACCCCAGCGCGCGGGCGCGGGCGACAAGCGACGCGCTGTGCTCGACCCGCAGCGCCATCGCGCAGAGCGATACCCCGTGGCGTTGATAAAAATGGTCGGCCCAGCTGTGCGGCTGATGGTTGATGACGATCCGCGCCCCGCCGTTGCGCCACAGCGTCACCTGTCTGGAGCGGTGGCTTCCCTCGTGCTGAAAACCCAGCGCCTGCAGATGTTGCCCCAGGCGCTGCGCCTCGGCGGCGCTGGCGGCAAACTCGATAAACTCCAGCCCGTGATAGACCGGCAGCGGCGGCGGTGAAAACAGATAGGCATCGCACGTCGGGAGCCGACGGCGGGTTTGCTCCTCCAGCCACAGCAGCGAACGATAACCATCTTTGGCCGTCGCACCGTTCGGCGAGGCGCGAAAACCGTCATTGAAGATCTCCAGCGACCAGGGGCCGCGGTAGCCACAGCGGGTGATCTGCTCGGCAAACGCCTCCAGCGGCAGCTCCCCCTGTCCGGGAAAGCAGCGGAAGTGGCGGCTCCACTCCAGCAAATCCATTTTCATATACGGCGCATCGGCGAGCTGTACAAAGGTGATTTTCTCCACCGGCACCGACGGTAGCGCGTCCAGCGTGTCGCCGCGGGCCAGAATATGGAAGCTGTCGAGCACCAGGCCCAACGCCGGGCTGTCCACCCGCCGCACCCGCTCCCAGGCCTGCTGCCAGCGGTTCACATGGGTTCCCCAGGCCAGGGCCTCATAGCCGATAGCGATCCCCTCCTCTTCCGCCAGCGTGGCCAGCGCCCGCAGGTCCGCGACCTGCAATTCGCTATCCGCCGAGCAGTCCGGCTGCACATTGCTGCACAGCAGCAGCGTCTCGCAGCCCAGCTCGCGCATCAGAGCAAACTTGCGCCGAGCGCGGGCCATATTCGCCGCAAACTGCGCCCGACTGGCGCCTTCAAAATCGCGAAAGGGTTGAAAAAGCGTGATTTTTAACCCTAAATCGGCGGCAAGCTGGCGGATTTCCGCCGGCGTCCCCGTATAATAGAGCAGATCGTTCTCGAAAATTTCCACCCCCTGATACCCCGCCGCCGCAATAGCGTGCAGCTTCTCAGGCAGGGTGCCGGAAATCGAAACGGTGGCGATAGAGCGCAGCATAAGGTCCTCGGGTCAACAGCTGACGTAAGCCTTGAATATGTATCATTTGGTTCATTTGCGCCATACTAGGTTGCCAAATTGTGATCATTATGTGTATTTTTTGTCACCCAAGAAAAAGGAGTTGCCATGACCGTCGTTGCCCATGATGAAGCACAATCCCTGAAGGCGCGGATCTTCAGCGCCGCTATCGCTGTCTTTGCTGAACACGGGCTGTCAGGCGCCCGCATGGAGCAGATCGCCACCGAGGCGCAGACCACCAAACGCATGGTGGTTTACTACTTCAAAAGCAAAGAACAGCTCTATCAGGAGGTGCTGCAGCATGTGTATGCGCGGATCCGCGAAACCGAGCAGCAGCTGGGGCTGGAGAATGTGCCGCCGGTGGAGGCGCTGGTGCGGCTGGTGCGCTGGAGCGTGCGCTATCACGCCACCCATGCGGACTATATGCGCGTCATTTGCATGGAGAATATGCAGCGCGGCAAGTGGTTAAAAAGCTCGGGTGAACTGAAGCCGCTGAATCGTACCGCCCTGTCGATTCTGGAAGACATTTTACTGCGCGGCCAGCAGCAGGGCGTCTTTCAGGCGGGGCTCGACGCGCGCGATGTCCACCGGTTAATCAGCAGCTTCAGCTTTTATCAGGTGTCGAACTTCTACACCTTCAGCAGCCTGTATCTTGACGATCCGCTACCCGCCATCGACGATGAAGCGATGGTGGCTCACCATTGTGACATTGCCGTCAGGGCGGTGATCCGCTTCGTGATTTCCTGACCCGCCGGCGTAAGGGATCAGTGCCCGGAAAGCGCATGAATGACTTTCTCCATAGCCTCCACGGTGAGCGGCGAACGCTGGATTTTGCGGTTCGCCAGCGAGGTGCGCAGCACACCGGCAATGACAATGTGTTTCGGCTCCTGACCCAGGTCACGCATTTCCAGCACGACTTTACCCACCACGCGGCACATTTCCTGGTACAGGTCGTCGTCTTTCGCTTTATTTCCCATAGAATTTGGCTCGTATTTTATCATTATCAATCAAATCATTATTGATAGATTTCCCGCACAACGCAAACCATCGCCACTTTAAAGGTTCAATGACGCATTTTACCGGCTCATGATGGCGAAATAATCCATTTCTTTTACTCTTTTTCATAGCCGGTGACGAAAAAGTGTGTTGCGTAGATTTTTGCATAACGTGCCGGTTTTGTTACGCGTTTTGTCCATAATTTGAAACGAGGTTTTTATTTTCCTTTTTGATTTCGGCAGCGTATAATGCGCTTCGATTCTTTCTTGAATGGTTTCAGCGCATTGGACTGCATGATAAAACGCATAACACCTTGCCACATTTCATGGGCTGAACCGCCAGCACACATTCTTCTGCACGCTTCAGGGTTGTCACCTATCCTTAGGGCGTGGCTTAGCAACTTTCGTAATACAGGTTTGGCTCCCCGGCAGTGCGCCCGCGGAGCGAGAATTCCATATCCTTCACAACTTAAAGACTAAAACTGTCATGAAAAAGACCAAAATTGTTTGCACCATCGGTCCGAAAACCGAATCTGAAGAGATGCTGACCAAAATGTTGGAAGCCGGCATGAATGTGATGCGTCTGAACTTCTCCCACGGTGACTATGCGGAACACGGTCAGCGCATCCAGAACCTGCGCAATGTGATGAGCAAAACCGGTAAGAAAGCCGCTATTCTGCTGGACACCAAAGGGCCGGAAATTCGTACCATCAAGCTGGAAGGCGGCAACGACGTCTCCCTGAAAGCAGGCCAGACCTTCACCTTCACTACCGATAAATCCGTCATCGGCAACAACGAAATCGTTGCGGTAACCTATGAAGGCTTCACCTCCGACCTCGCCGTCGGCAACACCGTCCTGGTGGACGATGGCCTGATCGGTATGGAAGTCACGGCTATCGAAGGCAACAAAGTTATCTGTAAAGTGCTGAACAATGGCGACCTCGGCGAGAACAAAGGCGTTAACCTGCCGGGCGTCTCCATCGCCCTGCCGGCGCTGGCTGAGAAAGACAAACAGGATCTGATCTTCGGTTGCGAACAGGGCGTGGACTTCGTCGCGGCCTCCTTCATCCGTAAACGTTCCGACGTCGTCGAGATCCGTGAGCACCTGAAAGCCCACGGCGGCGAAAACATCCAGATCATCTCCAAAATCGAAAACCAGGAAGGCCTGAACAACTTCGACGAAATCCTCGAAGCGTCTGACGGCATCATGGTTGCGCGTGGCGACATGGGCGTGGAGATCCCGGTTGAAGAAGTTATCTTCGCCCAGAAAATGATCATCGAAAAATGTATCCGCGCGCGTAAAGTGGTTATCACCGCCACCCAGATGCTGGACTCCATGATCAAGAATCCGCGTCCGACCCGCGCTGAAGCCGGCGACGTGGCTAACGCCATCCTCGACGGCACCGATGCGGTGATGCTGTCCGGCGAATCCGCGAAAGGTAAATACCCGCTGGAAGCGGTCACCATCATGGCGACCATTTGCGAACGTACCGACCGCGTGATGACCAGCCGTCTGGACTTCAACAACGACAACCGTAAACTGCGCATCACCGAAGCGGTGTGCCGCGGCGCGGTAGAAACCGCTGAGAAACTGGAAGCGCCGCTGATCGTGGTCGCCACCCAGGGCGGTAAATCCGCACGCGCTGTGCGCAAATACTTCCCGGATGCCACCATCCTGGCGCTGACCACCAACGAAACCACCGCTCGTCAGCTGGTGCTGAGCAAAGGCGTGGTACCGCAGCTGGTGGAAGAGATTGCCTCTACCGATGATTTCTATCATCTGGGCAAAGACCTGGCGCTGAAGAGCGGCCTCGCGCGTAAAGGCGACGTAGTGGTGATGGTTTCCGGCGCATTAGTGCCGAGCGGCACGACTAATACCGCTTCCGTACACGTGCTGTAATAATTTACAGGTTAATTGGTTTTTTTTAATAAAGCGCCTCGCGGGGCGCTTTTTTTTATTCATTGATTAGCTCTTCCTATTAAAAATGCAAATCGGAATTTACTATTTAATAAGGGATTATCTAAGATGAATCCGATGGAAGCGCGCTGTTTTCACTCGCCTTTTTCAGCGATTCTGAGCAATTCGATGCTTCTTTGAGCGAACGATCAAAAATAAGTGCGTTCAGGTAAAAAAAATATTCTCATCCCAAAAAACTTTGTGTAATACTTGTAACGCTACATGGAGATTAACTCAATCTAGAGGGTATTAATAATGAATCGTACTAAACTGGTACTGGGCGCGGTAATCCTGGGTTCTACTCTGCTGGCTGGTTGCTCCAGCAATGCTAAAATCGATCAGCTGTCTTCTGACGTTCAGACTCTGAACGCTAAAGTTGACCAGCTGAGCAACGACGTGAACGCAATGCGTTCCGACGTTCAGGCTGCTAAAGACGACGCAGCTCGCGCTAACCAGCGTCTGGACAACCAGGCTCACTCTTACCGTAAGTAAGAGTTCTGGTAATAAAAATGGCGCACTCTGTGCGCCATTTTTTTTGCCCTCAGCATGAGGGCTATTGGGTAAGCAGACCGTTGTCAGACGAACTATTCTGCGCCGACAGCGACGTCGCCGTGCTACCTGCCCCCGCCGACACCACCACCGGATACCCCGCCCTTCTCGACATCGCTTTTTTCAACTGCAGGTCATCCACTGCTTTATCCTCTGCGAAGGCGTGAAACGCCGCTGGCAGCGTGTAAGCGATGGTCCGGGTGTTTTCCCCTTCGGTCTGCGAAAGCGGCCTGTGGACTTCGACATAGCGTTTACCATCCGGCTCGACGGCAAACTTCACCGGCTGATTGATAATCCGTACCGGCGTCCCGGTTTTCACCTGGCTGAACAGCGCTTTGATGTCATCAGCGTTCATCCGCATACAGCCCGAGCTGACGCGCAGACCAACGCTGTCTGGGGCGTTAGTTCCGTGGATGAGATATTCACCGTTACCGTAGGCCAGACGCAGCGCATAGCGGCCCAGGGGATTGTTCGGTCCGGCCGGGACCACCGCTGGCAGCGTCAGCCCTTTCTCCAGCGAGCGCGCGCGGATGCCGGCGGTAGGCGTCCAGGTAGGGTTAGGGATCTTCTGCCCCACGCGGGTGGTCATCTCCGGCGTTTCCAGACCTAACTGGCCAATGCCCAGCGGATAGACCTGCACCTGATTCTCTCCCGGCGGGAAGTAATACAGCCGCAGTTCGGCGAGGTTGACGACAATGCCCTCCCTCGGCACGTCGGGCAGCAGCATCTGAGAAGGGATAAGGACCTGAGTGCCGGGCTTCGGCTGCACCGGCGCAATCGTATCGTTGGCTTCGAGGATCAGCATCGCCGCGGTATCGAAATGGCGCGCAATCGCCTGCAGGTTGCGATCTCCCTCCTGGACCGTCCAGTACTGATTCTGACCAATCAGCCGACTGTTGGCGGGAGGAAGCGGATAATCAACGGCCCAGGCGGCCGAGGAGGCGCCAAGGGCGCTGAGAAGGGCTAAGGTGATCATCGTTTTGCGTTTCATACTGAGATTCCTTCTTTCGCTGATAAAACGCCAGGAGACTGAACGGCGGCAGGGTCAGCGCCCTGCCGGACGTAACAGAATGAAATCGACCTGTTTATTCTAGCTAATATTTGCCGCTTTCGCGCGTATCGCGCGGATCATGGCTTCGAGGCCTTGCGAGCGGGAGGGGGTGAGATGCTGGGTGAGCGCCATTTTTTCAAACCACGGACGCACGTCGAACTCGGTGATGTCCTGAGCGGTCATCCGGTCATAGAGGATAAACACCACCGCTATCAGACCCTTGACGATCGCCGCATCGCTATCGCCGCGCAGGGTGATCACGCCTGTGGGATCCTGGTCCATCACGATCCAGACCTGGCTTTGACAGCCCTGAATAATGTTCTGCACGCTATGTTCTTCCGGGCTTAGCGGCGCCAGACGCTGGCCAAGCTCGATGATATAGAGATACTTCTCTTCCCAGTTGGCGCAACGGCTAAAGTTACGCAACAGTTTGTCTTTGTCCGGTAGTGCCGCCATTGTCCCGTCCTTTACCCTAACAGTTTGCGGATCCGCTGGAGGCCGGCCACCAGGCGGTCCACCTCTTCCGTGGTATTGTACATCGCCAGCGATGCCCGACACATAGCCGGTACCTGATACCGGGCCATCAACGGCATCGCGCAGTGGTGTCCGGTCCGCACGGCGATCCCGTAGTTATCGAGGAAGCTGCCGACGTCATAGGCGTGATGCTGACCGAGGTTGAAAGCAATTACCCCTTTACGCTGCGCCGGGCCGTAAAGGATCAGATCCGGTACCGCGCGCAGGGCATCGAGCGCGTAGCGCATCAGCGTCTGCTCATACTCGGCAATCTGCGTCAGTCCCAGCTGGCTGACGTAGGTCAGCGCCGCGCCGAGGCCAATGATCCCCCCGGTATTCGGCGTGCCGGCCTCAAAGCGCCACGGCGCCTGATTCCAGGTGGTGCCCTCCGTCAGGCTGACGGTGGCGATCATCGACCCGCCCCCTTCCCAAGGCGCCATCGTCTGCAGCAGCTCGGACCGGGCGTAGAGCACGCCGATCCCGGTCGGCCCATACAGCTTGTGGGCGGAGAAAACATAAAAATCGCAGCCCAGCGCCTGGACGTCCACCGGGTGGTGCATCACCGCCTGGGCGCCATCCACCAGCACTTTCGCGCCATGCTGATGCGCAAGAGCAATCAGCGCCGCCAGCGGGTTTTCCGTCCCCAGCACGTTGGAGACCTCGGTTATCGCCAGCAGGCGGGTGCGCGGGTCAAACAGTCCCGGGACAACATCCAGTTGCAGCGTACCGTCCGGGTTCAGGGGGATCACCCGCAGCTCAGCCCCGACGCGGGCGCACAGCATCTGCCACGGCACAATATTGGCGTGGTGCTCCATTTCGCTGATGATGATGTTATCCCCGGCGCCGACGTTGGCGTTTCCCCAGCTGTTGGCCACCAGGTTGATACCCTCGGTGGTGCCGCGGACGAACACCACTTCCTCCGCCGACCCGGCGTTAAGGAAGGTGGCCGCCTGCTGACGCACGGCTTCCATCCGCGCGGTGGCTTCCGCGCTGAGGGTATGGATGCCGCGGTGCACCGCCGCGTAGCCGTGGCGATAGAATTCCGCTTCGGCGCCGATCACTGCCTCCGGCTTCTGGGCGCTGGCGGCGCTGTCGAGATAGACCAGCGGCTGACCGTTGACCTCCCGGTTCAGTACCGGAAAATCGGCGCGAACCTGTTCTACTGAAAATGTCATACAGTGCCTCCCGGCAAACGCTGTCCAATACGCGCCAGCACCTGCTCTCTGAGCGCGTCGCTGCGGATAGCCTCGGTGAGCTCGGCGGCGAAGGCGTAGAGGATCATCTGCTGCGCCGCCTGCTGTTCGATACCTCGCGAGCGCAGATAGAACAGCTGCTCTTCGTCAATGCGCCCCACCGTCGCCCCGTGGCTGCATTTCACGTCATCGGCGTAAATTTCCAGCTGCGGTTTGGTGTCGACCTCCGCCAGCCGCCCGAGCAGCAGATTATTGTTGGTCATCTGACCGTCGGTTTTCAGCGCGAGCGGCGCGACGTTGATCAGCCCGTTAAACACCGCCCGCCCCTTATCGCTGACGATGGTTTTGTGCAGCTGGCGGCTGGTGCAGTAGCCGACCTGATGGTCGAGCCAGGTGCGGCTATCGCAGACCTCATTTTTCACCGGCATCGCCAGCGAATTGAGGCGCAGGTTGCTGTTTTCGCCGCCCAGGCGGGTGCTGGTCTGGTGACGCAGCACCTGGCCGCCAAGCAGGAAACTGCTGCTGAAGGCCGAGGCGTCGCGGCCCAGCAGCAGGTCGTTATGGGCGAAGTGATAGCTGCGGGCATTCTCAAATGCCAGCTTGATATGCTGGAGGTGCGCGTTATCGGCCACCGTCATGGTCAATCGCCCGCCGGTGAAATGCGGCTGCTCATTGAGGCTCAGGTAATGCTCGACAATCGTCGCCTCCGCCCCGCTCTCCAGCGCCAGGTGATGGCGATAGTGGGCGGTATTCAGCGCATCGCCGGCCAGGCCACTAGTGATATGCATCAGCAGCAGCGGTTTATCCAGGCGGCGGTTGCGCGGCACGCGAATGCGGGTCACCGTCTGGGCCAGGCTTTCGGTCAGATGGAGAAACACCTCCGGCTGCAGGGCATCCGGCAGATGCTGGCGCTGATTATCGACACTGACCTCCACGCCGCTGGCGGCAAGATCGTCGCTCAGCTGAGGATGATAGCGGCCATCGATAAACACCAGCCGCCAGGCGTCCAGCGGCAGCGCCAGCGCATCACGCTGTTCAGCACTGAGAGAGGCCCCCTCATCGGCGACAAAGCGACCGTTAAGTAGGGCATCCAGCGGAGTGTATTTCCAGTCCTCGTGCTTGCGCGTCGGCAGCCCAAGGCGCAGCAGCTGCTGCAGATGCTGACTGGCCTCCGGGGTACGCGGGCCGCCCTGCGCTTCAAACAGATGGTGCCACTGCTGCAGCGCGTTACTGCTGTTCGGTAAGCCAGCCATAGCCCTGCTCCTCCAGCTGTTTGACCAGAGAGAAATCGCCCGACTTCACAATCCGCCCCTGATACAACACATGGACATAGTCCGGCTTGATATAGTCAAGGATGCGCTGATAGTGGGTGACAATGATAAAGGCGCGTTTGCCGTCGCGCAGGGCATTCACTCCCTGGGAGACGATTTTCAGGGCATCGATATCCAACCCCGAATCCGATTCATCGAGAATGCACAGCTCCGGCTCAAGCACCGCCATTTGCAGAATATCGTTGCGCTTTTTCTCACCGCCGGAGAAGCCAACGTTCACCGAGCGGGTCAGGAGATCTTCCGGCATCTGCAGCAGCTTGATCTTTTCTTCCATTAAGTCCTGGAAATCGAAACGATCCAGCGCCTCCTGGCCACGATAGTTGCGCACGGCATTCAGCGCAGTCTGCAGGAAAAACTGGTTGCTGACGCCGGGGATCTCTACCGGATACTGGAAGGCCATAAAGATACCTTCCCCGGCGCGATCTTCCGCAGCGAGTTCGAGCAGGTTTTTGCCCTTAAATTCAACGCGACCGCCAGTCACCTCATAATCTTCACGCCCGGCCAGGGTGGCCGAAAGCGTACTTTTGCCTGAGCCGTTCGGCCCCATAATGGCGTGGACCTCTCCCGGGCGCACCTCAAGGTTCAGCCCGCGCAGGATCGCTTTATCTTCGACGGCGACGTGTAAATCTTGAATACTTAACATCTTTTTTCCTTAATTATCAGCCGACGCTATGTTCAAGGCTAATGGCCAGCAATTTTTGCGCCTCTACAGCGAACTCCAGCGGCAGCTCGGAGAAGACGTCTTTACAGAAACCGTTGACGATCATCGAGATGGCATCGTCTTCGCTGATCCCGCGCTGCAGGCAGTAGAACAATTGATCTTCGCCAATCCGCGAGGTGGTCGCCTCGTGCTCCAGCTGGGCGCTGTTGTTGCGGCATTCAACATACGGGAAGGTATGCGCCCCGCAGTCCGGGCCGATCAGCATCGAATCGCACTGGGTATAGTTGCGGGCGTTGGTGGCGGTCGGCATGATTTTGACCAGCCCGCGATAGCTGTTCTGACTGTGTCCGGCGGAGATCCCTTTCGAGATGATGGTCGAGCGGGTGTTCTTGCCGATATGGATCATTTTGGTGCCGGTGTCCGCCTGCTGATGGCCGCTGGTCAGCGCCACCGAAAAGAATTCGCCGATCGAGTTATCGCCGCGCAGGATGCAGCTGGGGTATTTCCAGGTGATGGCCGAGCCGGTTTCCGACTGGGTCCATGACATTTTGCTGTTCTCCCCTTCGCACAGGGCGCGCTTGGTGACGAAGTTGAGGATCCCGCCGGTGTTGTTATCGCCGGGGAACCAGTTCTGCACCGTGGAGTATTTCACTTCCGCGTCTTTATGGATGATGACTTCAACGACCGCGGCATGCAGCTGATAGCTGTCGCGCACCGGCGCCGAGCAGCCTTCAATATAGCTGACGTAGCTGCCTTCATCAGCCACCAGAATGGTGCGTTCAAACTGCCCGGTCTTTTCGGCGTTGATGCGGAAATAGGTCGACAGCTCCATCGGGCAGCGGACGCCCTTCGGCACATAGATAAAGGTGCCGTCCGAAGCCACCGCGGCGTTCAGCGCGGCAAAGAAGTTGTCATTCCCCGGCACTACGGTGCCCAGATACTTTTTCACCAGTTCCGGATGATCGTGGATCGCCTCGCCGAAAGAACAGAAGATGATCCCCTGCTCGGCCAGCTTTTCTCGGTAGGTGGTCGCCACCGACACCGAGTCAAATATCGCGTCCACCGCCACCTCGCGCCCTTCGCGTACCGGCACGCCCAGCTGGTTAAAGGCTTCTTCCACCTCGCTGGTCAGAAAGGTATTGGCCCCGGTCTGCTGCACCGCGCCAGGCTCGGAGGCGCAGGTCTCATCGCAGTTGCCGCAGGAGGGCGCGGAATAGTAGCTGTAATCCTGATAATTCAGCTTATCGTAATGCGCTTTCAGCCAGTGCGGCTCCTCCATTTCCAGCCACGCCCGGTAGGCATTCAGACGAAACTCCAACATCCACTGCGGCTCATTGCGGCGAGCCGAGATAGCCCGAACGACTTCTTCATTAATGCCTTTGGCCAGCTCATCGGTTTGCAGGCGAGTAAAAAAGCCCTCTTTGTAGTTGAGCGGGCCGCCGGTCCAGGTTTTGACATCGTCAGTTGCTTCAGTATTACGCGACATAGTTACTCCGCCTGCACCCCAAAACTTTCGCCGCAGCCGCACTCATGCTGCGCTTTCGGGTTATGAAATTTAAAGATTTCATTTAAACCTTCCCGGACATAATCCAGCTCGGTGCCGTCGATGAACGGCATCGCCTGCAGCGGCGCAAACAGCTTCGCCCCGTCAGATTCAAAGAGCAGATCGTCGGGCGCCGGCTCGGCAATCATTTCGAGCACATAGCCAAAACCGGCGCAGCCGCTGGTTTTAATGCCCAGCCGCAGCCCTTTCTTATCCGGCTGCTTGCGCATCAGATCGCGGATATGCGCGGCAGCGGCCGGCGTCATGGTCAGTCCCTGCCAGCTGAAATCGGCGGGATTAAAAGTTCCTGCTTGTACTTCCATCGATAGACCTCCAGGTTGGCGCCATCAAGGCATACCGCCATGTTAGTGATAATGATTCCTAGATTCTACGTCAGTACTTCAAAAAGCATAATCAAAGCCTTGATAAATATGCATTCCTTCGAAATTCAGCTTTCACCCATTGGGTGAAAGAAAAGTGCTCAAAAATATGTTAAATTATCAGCTTTTATGACTCGATATATGGTAAAATAATAGTAAGAAAAGTAGTAAAAAGGGGTTCTAATTATGATTAATAAAATTGATTTCAAAGCTAAGAATCTAACATCAAATGCAGGTCTTTTTCTGCTCCTTGAGAATGCAAAAAGCAATGGGATTTTTGATTTTATTGAAAATGACCTCGTATTTGATAATGACTCAACAAATAAAATCAAGATGAATCATATAAAGACCATGCTCTGCGGTCACTTCATTGGCATTGATAAGTTAGAACGTCTAAAGCTACTTCAAAATGATCCCCTCGTCAACGAGTTTGATATTTCCGTAAAAGAACCTGAAACAGTGTCACGGTTTCTAGGAAACTTCAACTTCAAGACAACCCAAATGTTTAGAGACATTAATTTTAAAGTCTTTAAAAAACTGCTCACTAAAAGTAAATTGACATCCATTACGATTGATATTGATAGTAGTGTAATTAACGTAGAAGGTCATCAAGAAGGTGCGTCAAAAGGATATAATCCTAAGAAACTGGGAAACCGATGCTACAATATCCAATTTGCATTTTGCGACGAATTAAAAGCATATGTTACCGGATTTGTAAGAAGTGGCAATACTTACACTGCAAACGGTGCTGCGGAAATGATCAAAGAAATTGTTGCTAACATCAAATCAGACGATTTAGAAATTTTATTTCGAATGGATAGTGGCTACTTTGATGAAAAAATTATCGAAACGATAGAATCTCTTGGATGCAAATATTTAATTAAAGCCAAAAGTTATTCTACACTCACCTCACAAGCAACGAATTCATCAATTGTATTCGTTAAAGGAGAAGAAGGTAGAGAAACTACAGAACTGTATACAAAATTAGTTAAATGGGAAAAAGACAGAAGATTTGTCGTATCTCGCGTACTGAAACCAGAAAAAGAAAGAGCACAATTATCACTTTTAGAAGGTTCCGAATACGACTACTTTTTCTTTGTAACAAATACTACCTTGCTTTCTGAAAAAGTAGTTATATACTATGAAAAGCGTGGTAATGCTGAAAACTATATCAAAGAAGCCAAATACGACATGGCGGTGGGTCATCTCTTGCTAAAGTCATTTTGGGCGAATGAAGCCGTGTTTCAAATGATGATGCTTTCATATAACCTATTTTTGTTGTTCAAGTTTGATTCCTTGGACTCTTCAGAATACAGACAGCAAATAAAGACCTTTCGTTTGAAGTATGTATTTCTTGCAGCAAAAATAATCAAAACCGCAAGATATGTAATCATGAAGTTGTCGGAAAACTATCCGTACAAGGGAGTGTATGAAAAATGTCTGGTATAATAAGAATATCATCAATAAAATTGAGTGTTGCTCTGTGGATAACTTGCAGAGTTTATTAAGTATCATTGCAGCAAAGATGAAATCAATGATTTATCAAAAATGATTGAAAGGTGGTTGTAAATAATGTTACAATGTGTGAGAAGCAGTCTAAATTCTTCGTGAAATAGTGATTTTTGAAGCTAATAAAAAACACACGTGGAATTTAGGTGATTATCACTTCAACCCTTCTGCAGCAGGGGTATTGCCTCATTTAGTGCTTTTTATAAGCATAGACCCTCGCCCAGGGATTATCAGGGTGTGCAAATAGAACTTAATGGATTGATTTATAATATGTTATTTTGAAATCATTCTATCTCCGCACGCAATGGCAAAGATGTATCGAAAATACCGATTTATGCAATAGCGGCAGACCACCTTGCTGGTTATCGCTTGCAGGCGAGCATAAAGTGACAACGTAACAGAAAGACCATGCCAGCGCGGGGCGCGGCCCCGGCCATGCGCTAGAAAAAAGCGGGTAGTGAAAGCGCCCGCCGGTAACGCTTCAGGAAAGGAATAAGCGCCGCTCGCCGGCCGCATTCGGGGAATAAAAACCAAAATAAAACGGGCACACGGGGCTGCCAGGCGGGATACCGGCTGGCTAGGTGCCTTTACTCACCAGCCGGGCGGCCTGGACAAAGACCTCATCCTCTACCCCGTCCCCCTTCTGTCTGCCCAGCCTCACCAGTTCATCCACGATACTCCCCTGATTAATCTGCTTTTGTGTAGCCACTAAGCTAATGACCGCCGCGCCGATGGCCATGCCAATCAATGCCGTTTGTTCATCTTTATCTTTCATGGTGTCGCTCCGTCTGTCCTCCTCAGAAAGGCTAGCAAAAGATACCATCTGCTCAATTTCAAATTCACCTTCTTTACGTCTGACGCAAAGCCTGCGGCAGGGCACCTGGCAGGAGAAAAACAAACTAAGCGGCTGATTGCAATGGCATAACACTAATGAACAATTAACAGACTTGTGAGTCTTGAAATTATTTTTTAGACTCATTGGTCTGTTAATTATCAATTGCGTAAAATCTTATGCCTAATTCGACCTTATTTTTCATCACCCTTTGTTTCTCTCGCGTCCTGGTGACCTTCTTCTTCTGGATGGCAGGCATCTACGGCGTCTTTCATTTCGCGGAGATCGTTCAGGAGATGGTGACCGTCGGCCTGCCGTGGCCGGTCTTGTTCGCGGCGGGCACGATTTTTTGCCAGCTGGCGGGTTCGGCGCTGATCGTTTTTAATCCTGCCGGCTACGGCTGGATTGGATCGGGGATGCTGATTGTGTTTACATTACTCACTATTCCGCTGGGACACGCCTTCTGGGCCTTCAGTGAACCCCGGCGCACTGGGGAATTCCATATTGCGCTTGAACACATTACCGTGGTCGGAGGATTAATTATGAGCGCGCTGTTTGCAGGCTATCGGCGATGAGCGAAACCCCTCGTCAGAAAGGTCGGCCAAAAGATCCGTTGAAAACGCAGGCGATACTTCAGGCCGCCCGTAAGCTGTTTCTGGAACAGGGCCTGGAGGTGACAACGGCCGAAATCGCCCGCGTAGCCGGGGTGGCGAAAGCCACCCTGTATGCCAATTTCAGCGATAAAGAACATCTGATAGAGGCGGTCTTACGCCAGGAATCGGATCTCACCATCAGCGACCATGATTTCGCCCAGCGCCATCATCTGCCGCTGATCGAGGTACTGACGGCGTTTGGTTATCGCTTTGTCCGCTTTATCAACCAGCGGGAACTGACCGGCTGGGACCGACTGATCGCCTCGGCTGCCGTGCGTCACCCCGATCTCCCCGGCCGCTTTTACGCCGCCGGGCCGGGGCGCGCGCAGCAGATGCTGGAAGCGATCATCGCCGAGGCGATCGAAGCCGGTACTTTACGAGCCTGCGATCCGCAGGAGGCTGCCGACGAACTGGCCGGTTTATGGCTGGGAATGACCAGCCTGGCGATAAAACTTGGCGCAAGACCTCCGCTGTCCGACGACGAAATCAAACAGCGGGTTGAGCGCGCCCTGGACGTCTTTCTGCGCGCGTATTCCCTGGCGCCGGGCTGATCTCTCCTTCCCCTTTTCAGTGCTGTGGCCTGACGCAAGGCTGATTTATTGTGCCCAATCCGCGCCCGGCGCAAAAAATAATGTCCTTACCGGTTAGCATTAAAAGAAAATAACAACCACAGAGTGCAACGCAGATTATTCCATGAGGGAATAGTGGGAATGCTAATATTTCATTTCCTCGCCGGTTTTTAGAGGCCTATAGTTTTTTTACCTGCAGAACATCCACTAAGGTTAAAAAACATAAGGACATAATAATGATTGTTTCAGCCCCCAGCGATTATCGCGAAGCCGCTCGTCGTCGTCTGCCCCGCTTCCTTTTCGATTATATTGACGGTGGCGCGGTGGCGGAAAACACCATGAACGCCAACGCCGCCGAGCTTGCCTCGGTAGCTCTTCGCCAGCGCGTACTGTGCGGGGCCGGCGAACCGACGCTGGCGACCACGATCCTTGATGCCCCATGGGCGATGCCCGTGGCGCTGGGGCCCGTCGGCGCCACCGGGATGTACGCCCGCCGCGGCGAAGTCCAGGCGGCCCGCGCCGCCTCCCGCGCCGGGATCCCGTACACCTTATCCACCGTGTCGGTCTGCTCGATTGAAGAGGTGGCGAGCCACGCCAGCGGCGCGCTCTGGTCCCAGCTGTACGTACTCAAAGATCGCGGCTATATGCGTAACGCGCTGGAGCGCGCCTGGGCCGCTGGCATGAAAACCCTGGTATTTACCGTCGATATGCCAATCCCCGGCTCGCGGTATCGCGATAACCGCTCAGGGATGTCCGGGCCGCACGCCACCCTGCGACAATATCTCCAGGCTTGCACCCATCCGCGCTGGGCGATGAACGTCGGGCTGGCGGGCAGACCCCTGTCGTTTGGTAATATCGAAGCCTACACCGGCCACAAAATGACCATGGACGACTATATGGGGTTCATCAGCAACAACTTCGACCCGTCCATCGCCTGGCACGATCTGGAGTGGATCCGCGACAGCTGGCAAGGAAAATTAATCATCAAAGGGATCCTCGATGCCGACGATGCGCGCAATGCCGTGCGGCTGGGCGCCGATGGTATTGTGGTGTCGAATCATGGCGGCAGACAGCTCGATGGCGCCATCCCCACCGCCCGGGCGCTGCCCAGGGTGGTGGATGCGGTCGGCGACGATCTGACAGTGCTTGCCGATTCCGGGGTGCGCTCCGGCGTGGACGTTATACGTCTGCTGGCCCTCGGCGCGAAAGGCGTGCTGCTCGGTCGGGCCTATATTTATGCCCTGGCCGCGGCGGGCGAAGCGGGCGTGGCGCATCTGCTGCGCTTATTTGCCGAGGATATGAAGGTTACCATGACCCTCACCGGCGCGACCTCGCCATCGGCCATCAGCCTCGATTGCCTTGATCGCCTCGAACAGGATCAACACCGCACTCATGCGGTGCCGGTATCCTTACCCGCCTGACGCTGCCCGGGACCTGGCCTGGCCATGTGCCTCGCCCAGGTCCGGCAAAGTGGAATTACCTCTGAAGGTGCAACTCTGTCTGTTGTACCGTGTTCTCCGGACGGATGCGGAACCAGATCGCGTACATGGCCGGCAGGAAGATAAGGGTCATGATGGTTCCCCCCAGCGTCCCGCCAATCAGCGTATAGGCGAGCGTTCCCCAGAAGACCGAATGAGTGAGCGGAATGAACGCCAGGATCGCCGCCAGCGCGGTCAGCAGAACCGGGCGGGCGCGCTGCACCGTCGCCTCCACCACCGCGTGGAACGGATCGAGCCCCGCCTGTTGGTTATGATGGATTTGGCCAATCAGGATCAGCGTATTGCGCATCAGGATCCCCGACAGGGCGATCAGGCCCACCAGGGCATTGATGCCAAACGGCTGATTGAACAGCAGCAGCGTCGGGACCACGCCAATCAGCCCCAGCGGCGCGGTCAGGAAAACCATGACCATCGCCGACAGCGAACGCACCTGCAGGATAATGATCAGCAGCGTGAGGGCGATCATTATCGGAAATAACGGCACCATCGCCCGGGTGGCCTTGCCGGATTCCTCAATCGACCCCGCCGTCTCGATGCGATAGCCAGGCGGCAGCGAGTCGATAATGGGCTGCAGCGGCTTCATCAGCGCGGTGGAGACATCCGGCGGCTGCAGGTTCTCCGCAACATCTCCGCGGACGGTGATGGTCGGCGTGCGGTCGCGACGGCGAAGCAGCGGGTCCTCCATCCTGATCGACACGTCGCCAATCTGTGACAAGGGAACCCGCTGCCCGCCGCTGCCCACCAGGGTGAAGTCGGCGATTTTCGCCGGATCCAGACGGATGTCGCCCGCCGCGCGGCCGATCACCTGCACGGCGCGAATATCTTCCCGGACGGTGGTGATCGGGATCCCTGACAGCAGGAACTGCAGCTGCTGGGCGACGGACTGGGAGCTGAGTCCGCTCGCCTGCAGCCGGTCCTGATTGAGGCTGAAATGCATCACCGGTACCCGCGAACCCCAGTCGGTATTGACGGTGCGCATCAGCGGACTGGCCTGCAGCACCGATTTAACCCGCTCGGCGATGTCGAGCAGAGCGTGCGGATCGGGCCCCATCACCCGCCAGGCGACCGGATAAGGCGAATAAGGGCCAAACACCAGCTGAGTGACGCGCACCCGCGCCTCCGGCGCCAGGCCATTGGCCACCGCCTCCCGCAGCCGCCGCTTGAGCGCCTCGCGGGCACCCTGCCCGTCGGTCAACACCATCAGTTTGGCGAAGGAGGGATCGGGCAATTCCGGAGCCATCGCCAGGTAAAAGCGCGGCGCGCCCTGGCCGATATAGCTGGTGACAATCTTCACCTCCGGCTGCAGGTGCAGCCAGTGCTCAATTTTCGCCGCCGCGGCGCTGGTCTGGCTAATCGACGACCCGTAAGGCAGCTGCACTTCAACCAGCACTTCCGGACGATCGGAGGTGGGGAAAAACTGCTTTTTCACCACGCTCATGCCCAGGATCGCCACGATAAACAGCGCCACCACCCCGGCGGCCACGCGCCATTTGTGAGCAATAACCCGGGTCAGCAGCCGACGGAAGTGCTGATAGCGCGGGGTGTCATACAGCGCGGCGTGGCCGGCCGCCGCGGGCTTTCTGTTCGGCAACAGGTGCACCCCCAGCCAGGGGGTAAAAATCACCGCCACAATCCAGGAGGCAATCAGCGCGATACCGACGATCCAGAACACATTGCTGGCGTACTCCCCGGCGGTGGACTGCGCAAATCCATTAGGCATAAAGCCCACGGCCGTCACCAGGGTACCGGCCAGCATAGGCGCCGCGGTATGGCTCCAGGCATAGGCCGAGGCTTTGAGGCGGTCGTACCCCTCCTCCATTTTGACCACCATCATTTCGATGGCAATGATGGCATCATCCACCAGCAGCCCCAGGGCGAGGATCAGCGAGCCGAGAGTGATGCGGTCGAAGTTTTTGCCGGTCGCCTCCATCACCACAAACACCACGGCGAGGGTTAAAGGCACCGCCGCCGCGACCACCACGCCCACGCGCCACCCCATGCTGACAAAGCACACCGACATCACCACCAGCAGGGCGACAAAGAATTTGATCATGAACTCATCGACCGCGGCGCTGATATTCACCGACTGATCGGTCACCTTGGTCAACGACATGCCGAGCGGCAGGCTCTGATTGATGCTGGTCGTTTCGGCGTCCAGCGCTTTCCCCAGCGCCAGACCATTCCAGCCCTCGCGCATCACCACGCCCAGCAGCAGCGCCGGTTCGCCCTGATTGCGGATCAGGAAGGTCGCGGGATCTTCATATCCCCGCTCAACCGTGGCGACATCGGCCAGTTTCAGCGTTCTGCCCCCGGCAATAATCGGCGTGTCGCGGATCTGCTGCAGGCGGTCGAACGCCCCGTCGAGGCGGATAAAGATCTGCCCGCCCCGCGTCTCGATAGCCCCGGCGGCGGTCAGCACATTCTGGCTGTTCAGCGCGGCAAAAATCGCCTCTGGTGAAAGGCCCAGGGTGGCGAGACGGTCATGAGAAAACGAGAGATAAATGCGCTCCGCCTGTTCGCCGAGGATATTCACTTTTTTCACCCCGGGAACATGCAGCAGCTGCTGGCGCAGGGCTTCGGCGTCACGCACCAGCTGCCGCGGCGGTTCTCCCCGTGCTTTCAGGGCAAAGAGGGCAAAGGTGACATCGGCGAATTCGTCATTCATCATCGGGCCGGAGACGCCGGCAGGCAGATTTTTCGCCTCGTCGCCGAGCTTTTTGCGCGCCTGATAAAACTGCTCCGGCACCTCGGAAGGCGGGGTCTGATCCTGCAGCGACAGGGTGATCAACGCCATGCCAGGGCGGGTATAGGTCTCCGTGCGATCGTACCACTTTAGCTCCTGGAGCCGTTTTTCCAGCGGCTCGGCGACCTGATCCTGCATCTCCTGCGCGGTGGCGCCGGGCCAGACGGTAATGACCGTCATTTGCTTGACCGTAAAGGGCGGATCTTCCGCTCGCCCGAGTCCGAAGAACGCCACCAGCCCGGCGACGGAGATAAGGATAATCAAAAACAGGGTCACCGACCGCTCGCGGACGGCCAGCGCGGAGAGATTAAAACGCCCGGCGCTCATGGCTGGCTCCCGGCGGCATTATGCTCGCGTCGTTCCGCCAGACGTACCGCCTCGCCCTGGTGCAGAAGATGGGCGCCCAGGGCGACGATCGGCTCGCCGGGCTTCAGCGGGCCGGTCACCCGCGCGGTTTCATCATCCAGGCCGAGCACGGTCACCGGTTGCCAGGAGACGGTGGCCGGACGAGAGGCAATGCGCCAGACGCCAGGGCCGTTACCCGGATCGTAGACCGACGCCAGGGGCACCGCCAGCACCTGGCCTGGCGCCTGGTCGTTGCCGATGCGCAGGGTCACGGTAGACCCCAGCGGGGCATTCGCCAGCGCGCCGTTCAGTACATAGCGCGCTTCAAAGGTGCGGGTGGTGGCGTCAGCCGCGTCCGAAAGCAGGCGCAGGGTCGCCGTGACCGGCTGAGATTCGCTGCCATAGCGTGTCGCCAGCGCCTCGCTGCCGACCGCCGGGCGCAGCGTCTCCGGCAGTTGCACCCGCGCTTCGCGCTGCCCCGCCCGCGCCAGGCGGATCACCACCTGCCCGGCGCTGACCACCTGCCCCGGCTCAGCGAGGGTTTCCACCACCACGCCGTCAGCATCCGCCAGCAGTCCGGCATAGCCGGTGGCGTTTTGCGCCACATTGGCCTGCGCCTGGGCCGCGCTGAGGTCGGCTCTCGCCGCCTCTGCTGCCGCGTTAATCTGGTCGAATTCCGCGGCCGAGATGGCGCCGCTCGCCACCAGGCCGCGATAGCGGGCCAGATCGTTGGCCGCCTTTTTGGCTCGCGCCCGCGCGGCATCTACGGCCCGCTGTTGGGACTGCGCCTGCAAGGCTAGATCAGCCGGATCCAGGCGCAGCAGCAGCTGACCGCGCTTGACGCTCTGCCCGGTTTCCACCCGCCGTTCAAGCACTTTTCCCGCCACCCTGAAGCCGAGGTCGCTTTGGGTTCGGGCCACTACCACGCCGGTAAAGGCCCGCGAGCCGGCCTCCGCGCGCTCGACGGTCGCCACCCGGACCAGCGGCGGCCGGATGCGGGGGTCGTCATGATCGGCAGGTTCGCCGCAGCCCGCGAGGGCCAGCGGCAGGAGGCAGACGGCAAGATGGACGGCGTTGAGCCTGAGCATGGGTCACCTTAATGAAAAGACCGGATGGTGACCGCATTCTCAGACCAGTGACCAATAAAGTCAATAGTCACCAATCAGGGGGAGAGACTTCTCAGGATCAGGGAGGCAAGCAGCACCGCCGCGGTGGGCGCGGTGTCGAGATTGTATTGCAACTGCACCGGGTTGATGAAAGGACACATCACCATATACACCGCCAGGGTCGCTTCATCCAGCGGGGTTTTGCGCTCGAACTCACCCGCCTGGCGGCCTTCGACAAGGATTTGACCAATCAGCTGCTGCAGATGACCGGCATACTGTTCCGTTGAAGGCCATTTATCGCGCGCCGCGACGGCGGCGATGTCGTACAGTTTGCGATCCTCGAAAAACAGTTCACTGCCGGCCTCGGTCAGCGCCCGGAACAGGCGGCGCAGTTTCTCGCTGGCGGACGGCGCATCGGCGATGGCCTCGCTGACGGCCACCATGATCTTCTCCAGCCGGCTGGCGCAAATCGCCTCGCCAATCGCCTGCTTGGAGTCAAAGAATTTATAGATATAGGCTTTGGAAAAGCCTATCGCTTTGGCGAGATCGGTGACCGTCGTTTTCTCATAGCCATAGCGACTAAAGTGCGCCATGGCCGCGTCAAGAATCTGGTCCCGAACGCTGTGGTCATGGGGACCACGGCTTGCAGGGGTGGGGGTATTTTTCGTCATCCGTTTAGCTTAATGCGATCGCTATCGTTTGACAACGAGTGACGTTATTATGATTTGGTCACAATAACGCCCCGCTCTGTGATCCTCTTGCCGCGTTACGCCTCACCCGCCTCTTGGTTTATCGCGCCGGCGGGCAGACAACCCAGGCCTTGCAGCGTCTGATAAACCGCGCTGTCGAGCGGGGTATGCGGTTCCGCGCCTAAAAAATCAACCAGTTTATCGTTGCGCAGGCGTACCGGCAGACGCCAGAGATAGTGCATCTCGACCATTTCGCGCAGGGTGGCGTTGAAGGGCGCCGCCATCTTCACCAGCCACCAGGGAAAGGACTTCACTACCGCCCTGCCGCCATAGCGGGCGACCACCCGCTGGATCGCCTGACTCATTTCGCTGCCGTCCGGGTCCCAGTGGCCCTGCATATGAAAGCGGGCGAACGGCTCAAGCTCGCGCCTGCGGGCGAGCAGCGCGGCGATGGTGGCGGCCACGTCGGGCAGCCAGGCCCACTGATGCCCCACGCCGATCGCCCCCGGGTAGCTAATGATGCGGGGAAGCTGACCAGGCTTGACCAGCCCCTGAGAAAACCAGTTATTTCCGGCGCGCGGGCCAAAAAAATCGCCCGCCCGAACAATCAACGCCCGGCCGCCGCGCTGCACGTAATCCTTCAGCGCCAGCTCCATCGCCACCCGGATGGCGCCTTTGCGGGTCACCGGCTGTTGTGCGGCCTCTTCAGCAATCAGCGGAAAGGCATCCGGTCCATAGTTGTAGACCGTGCCGGGCAGGACTACAAGCGCCCGCTGCCGTTCGGCAGCCTGCAGGGTGTTGCGCAGCATAGGCAGTACCTGTTGCCGCCAGTGCCGGTAGCCCGGCGGATTCACCGCATGGACGATGACGTCGCAACCGGCAGCCGCCGCCGCGACCTGGCCGCCATCCAGCGCGTCGCCGGCTATCCACTGTATGCCATCTTCGGGATCACGCATCTGGGCGCCGCGCTTCAGCGCCCGAACCTGCCAGTTGTCTGCCACCAGCCGGCGCGCCACTTCCCCGCCGATGCCCCCGCTTGCTCCCAGAATAAGTACCTTGCCGCTGCTGTTCATCCTCTTTCCCCGTTCGCTAATGGATGCTTGACAGCCTACCTGCGGCTCATATCAAATGAAATTGCATACCATCGTCGAACGGCTATACATATTTGTATGAATACCTCTATTCCCTGGGAGTGGTACCGAACCTTTCTCGCCGTCCTGCAGGAAGGCTCTTTATCGGGCGCATCGCGCACCCTGAACATCACTCAGCCGACGGCGGGGCGCCATATTGCCGGGCTGGAAACCGCCCTCGGCCAGGCCTTATTTACCCGCTCGCAAACCGGCCTGCTGGCGACCGACGCGGCGCTGGCGCTGCGGGTGCATGCCGAGGCGATGGACAACACCGCCCGGGCGCTGGAACGCACGGCGGCCAACTTTAGTCGCGACAGAGCCGATCTGCGTGGCGTGGTGCGGGTGGCCGCCAGCGAGGTGGTCGGCGCCGAGGTGCTGCCGCCGCTGGTTGCCCGGCTCAGGCAGGCGTGCCCGAATATCGTCATCGAACTGATGCTCTCCAATCGATTTCAGGATCTGCTTCACCGGGAGGCGGATATCGCGGTGCGGATGGTCGCCCCGCAGCAGGAGCAGCTTATCGCCCGCCGTCTCGGCAGGATTGAGCTTGGGTTACATGCCACCGCCGCCTACCTGACGCGCCAGGGCCTGCCCACGACCCTCGACGATCTGGCCAGCCACGCGCTGATTGGTTTCGATAGCGCCACCCCACTTGTTCGCCGGGCGCTGCAGGCTTACCCTCGTTTTCAGCGTGAGGCCTTCGCGATGCGGACCGATAGCGACCTCGCCCAGTTGAGCCTGATTCGCGCCGGAGCGGGGATCGGCATCTGCCAGGTGCCCCTTGCGGATGGCATTATTCCCCTGCAGCGAGTGCTGGCGGCCGACTTTTCTCTGTATCTTGATACCTGGCTGGTAATGCATGAGGATCTGCGTCACAGCCCTGCCTGTAAGCGGGTATTTGATTTTCTCGCCCAGGGGTTGCAGGCGTATATTCGTGGCCCACTGGCGAGCTGACCCGCCCCATCGCGCGGGCATTTCATTGCCTGCGGAAATAGTCACTCATTGACACTGTAAATATGGCATTGTATAAAACCCCGCCCCAATAATGAGTTTCATTTGCATTACTCCCATTTGCTGGTCATCCACTCGCCTGTTTACAAGGATAGCGTTTAATGAAGAAGGTCCTTTGCGCGTTAGGCTTGATGTTCACCGCCGTCAGTTCCGCGCTGGCAACAACCTACCCCCTGACGATTGAAAACTGCGGCTATCAGGAGACCTTCACCCGGCCGCCGGAGCGCGTGGTCGCGCTGGGGCAAAATACGGTCGAAATTCTGCTGCTGCTCGGGCTGCAAAAGCAGGTGGTCGCCAGCGCCTTCTGGCCGACCAGCGTTTTACCGCAGCTGGCTGAGCAAAACGCGAAGATTAAAACCTTGACGGTGGAAATTCCGAGCCTGGAATCGGTGCTGGCGCAAAATCCTGATTTCGTTCCCGCCCAGTTGCCGCTGCTGCTGGGGCCGGAAAGCAAAGTCGCCAGGCGTGAAGATCTCGCCACCGTCGGCGTGAACAGCTACGTTTCACCGGGGATGTGCGCCACTAAAAAGGCCACCGGCGATATGTACGGCAGCCGGCAAAAGCTGTGGGATATGACCTGGCTGTATCAGGAGATTAGCGATTTCGCCCGCATTTTCAACGTCGAAGATCGTGGTCAGGCGCTAATTGCCGATTTCAAAAAACGTGAAGCCGACCTGCGCCAGGAGTTTGGTAAAAGCAAAAAGGATCTCTCCTTCGTCTTCTGGTTCTCCAGCGCCTCGCCTTCGGCCGATGCCTATGTCGGCGGTAAAAACAGCGCCTCCGGCTTTATCGCCAGCGTGCTGGGCGGTCATAATGCGATAACCTCCGAGACCGAGTGGCCCACGGTGAGCTGGGAGAGCATTATTGCCGCCAACCCGGATGTGATCGTGGTCGCCAGCCTGGATCGTAACCGCTGGGCGCTGGATAAGGCCGAGGAGAAGATCAAATTCCTCAAAAGCGATCCCGCCGTCAGCCAGCTGGAGGCGGTGAAAAAAGGCCATATCGTGGTCATGGACGGTCAGGCGATGAATCCGACCATTCGCACGCTTTACGGCGCGGAACAGGTGGGCGAGCAGCTGAGAAAAATGGGGCTGAACTGATGAGCGTCGCCGCGATTGAGACGCGCCGCAGCATACTGCTCACCGGCTGGTGTGTACTGGCAGCGATCGTGCTGGCGCTGGTGATAGCGGTGGGCGTCAGCGTCGGCGAGCTGGCCATCCCGCTGCAGAATGTCTTTTACGCTATCAGCAACAGAACCGGCTTAACCGCTGAGCCGCTCAACCGTATCTATGAGAGCGTAATCTGGGATTTCCGCCTCAGCCGCGCGCTGGTCGCCGCCTGCTGCGGCGCCGGCCTCGCTATCTGCGGCGTCGTGCTGCAAAGCTTGCTGAAGAATGCCCTCGCCGAACCCTACGTCCTCGGCGTCTCCGCCGGGGCCTCCACCGGCGCGGTGTCGATCGTGGTGCTGGGCCTTGGCGCCGGTGCGATTTCCCTCTCGGCCGGGGCCTTTGCCGGGGCCTTCGCCGCCTTCGCCTTTGTCGCCTTGCTGACTAACGGTGCGCGCGGCGGTAATGAGCGAACCATTCTGGCGGGCGTCGCCGCCTCGCAGTTATTTAACGCCATCACGGCCTATACCATCAGCACCTCCGCCAGCGCGCAGCAGGCGCGCGATGTGATGTTCTGGCTGCTGGGCAGCTTCAGCGGCGTTCGCTGGCCCGAATTCCAGTTGGTCATCGTGGTGGTGCTCGCGGGTCTGGCGGTCTGCCTGTGGTATGCCCGGGCGCTGGACGCGTTCACCTTCGGCGACGATGCCGCCGCCTCGCTGGGGATTGCTGTGCCGCGCGTGCGCCTGATCCTCTTCACCACTGCGGCGCTGATCACCGCCACCATCGTCAGCATGGCCGGCTCAATCGGCTTTGTTGGCCTGGTGGTGCCCCACGTGATGCGTTTCTTCTTTGGCCCGCTGCACCGAACGTTGCTGATCGCCAGCGCGCTGGCAGGGGCGATATTGATGGTACTGGCGGACATTGCGTCGCGCCTGCTGATTGCCCCGCAAAGTCTGCCCGTTGGGGTAGTAACCGCCCTGGTTGGGGTGCCTTTCTTTGCCGTGATTATCTACCGCTCAAGGAATAAGTGATGAGTATTTGCGCTGAAAATATCACCTGGAAGGCAGGCAAAAAGGTCATCGTCAATAATGTCTCGCTGCGGGTGCCGCGAGGCGAAACGGTCGGACTGCTGGGGCCCAACGGCTGCGGCAAATCCTCGCTGCTGCGCGTTCTGGCGGGACTGCGCCGCCCGGATGCAGGTCGCGTCACCCTCGACGGCCAGGATATCGCCCGGATGTCGAAAAAGCAGCTCGCCCGCCGCGTGGCTTTCGTCGAGCAACACGGCATGACCGAGGCCAATATGCGGGTGCGCGACGTCGTGCGCCTGGGACGCATTCCCCACCACTCTCCGTTCTCAAACTGGAGCGCTCAGGATGACGAGGCGATTGCCGCCGCGCTGCAGCGGGTAGCGATGCTGGAGAAAGCGAACAGGGATGGTTAAGCCTCTCCGGCGGCGAGCGGCAGCGGGTGCATATCGCCCGCGCGCTGGCGCAGAGTCCGAGCGAAATCCTGCTGGATGAGCCGACCAACCATCTGGATATACACCATCAGATGCAGTTAATGCAGTTGATCAGCGAGCTGCCGGTAACCAGCATTGTGGCCATTCACGATCTTAACCATGCCGCGATGTTCTGCGATTCGCTGATCGTGATGCAGCAGGGGCAGATCCTCGCCAGCGGGACGCCGGAGGAGATTTTGTCCGAAGCGCTGCTGTGGGACGTTTTCCGGGTGAAAACCAAAATCGAGATCTCCCCTTACCACGGCAAAAAGCACATTCATTTCATCATTTAGGTTGGGCGGATATGCCTCTTTTCTCCCTGCGCCCTGCGGCAACCCTCTGGCCTCCGGTGTTACTGGGAAGCCAGTTCGTTTTTAATATTGGCTTTTACGCGGTCGTTCCTTTCCTCGCCCTCTTCCTGCGCGACGACATGCTGCTCTCAGGCGGACTTATCGGCCTGATCCTCGGGCTGCGTACCTTCTCTCAGCAGGGCATGTTTATCCTCGGCGGGACGCTGGCCGACCGCTATGGCGCTAAGGCGATCATTCTCGCCGGCTGCGTCGTTCGCGTCGCCGGTTTTCTCCTGCTGGCGTGCGGGGCGTCGCTGTGGCCCATTATCCTCGGCGCCTGCCTGACCGGCGTCGGCGGCGCCCTGTTCTCCCCGTCGATAGAGGCCCTGCTGGCGCGGGCCGGTACCCACAGCCAGGCCAACGGGAAACGCAGTCGCGCCGAGTGGTTTGCGCTGTTTGCGGTATGCGGTGAACTGGGAGCGGTGATCGGCCCGGTGGCCGGAGGCGTGCTGAGCGGGATCGGCTTTCGGCATATCGCCCTCGCCGGCGCGGGAATATTTCTTCTGGCGCTGGCGGTGCTCTTTTTCTGTCTGCCCGCCGACGGGCACACGACAACAACGCGCAGACGAGTCCCATGGTGGACGCCTTTGCGCCAGCCGCGCTTTGTCGCGTTTATTCTCGCCTACAGCTCATGGCTGTTGAGCTACAACCAACTGTACCTCGCCCTGCCGGTGGAGATCCAACGTTCCGGCGGCCGCGAGCAGGATCTGGCGCCGCTCTTTATGCTGGCCTCGCTGTTGATTATCACCCTCCAGCTCCCTCTCGCCCGCTTCGCCCGGCGAATGGGCGCCGTGCGCATCCTGCCGGTGGGCTTTCTGCTGCTGTCGGCTTCCTTTGCCAGCGTGGCGTTATTCGCCGCCGCCCCACCCGCCGAAGGTTGGCTGCGGTTAATGCCGGCGGCTGGTTTTGTCACGCTGCTCACCCTCGGCCAGATGCTGTTAGTGCCCGCAGCCAAGGATCTGATCCCGCTGTTCGCCGAGGAGTCGACGCTGGGCGCCCACTACGGAGCGCTCGCCACCGCAGGAGGGTGCGCGGTGTTAGCCGGGAATTTACTGCTCGGTCATTTGCTTGACCTGGCGCTCATTCCGTCGCCGCAGGCGGTTTATCCCTGGCTTTTGCTGGCGCTGTTTCCGCTGTGCAGCGCCGTCGCCCTGCGGGCAATCTGTCGCCCGCTGGCGGCAACATGACGCAGAGCGGGCGACAGCCCGCTCTGGAAGTGAACCGACGATAAAGTACACCGCCTGGGGAAGATAACGGGCGCGCCCCGCCTTACTTTGCCGCCAGCTCGCGACGAATAATCTCGGCGCCGGCGCTCAGGGCGTGCAGTTTGCCGGTCGCGACATGGCGCGGCAGCGGCGCCATACCGCAGTTGGTGGACGGGTAGAGTTTGTCGGCATCGACGAACGCCAGCGCCTTGCGCAGGGTTCCAGCCACCTCTTCCGGGGTTTCGATAGCATGGCTGGCGACATCGATCGCCCCGACCATCACCTTTTTACCGCGGATCAACTCCAGCAGATCCATCGGCACGCGCGAGTTGTGGCACTCGAGAGAGATAATATCAAGGGACGATTTCTGCAGTTGCGGGAAAGCCTCTTCATACTGTCGCCACTCGGAGCCCAGCGTCTTTTTCCAGTCGGTATTGGCCTTGATGCCATAGCCGTAGCAGATATGCACCGCTGTCTCACACTTCAGCCCTTCGGTGGCTCGTTCTAAGGCGGCGATCCCCCAGTCGTTGACCTCATCGAAGAAGACGTTAAAGGCCGGCTCATCGAACTGAATAATATCAACCCCCGCAGCCTCTAACTCTTTCGCTTCCTGATTGAGGATTTTAGCAAATTCCCAGGCCAGCTTTTCCCGGCTTTTATAGTGGTTGTCATACAGCGTGTCGATCATGGTCATCGGGCCCGGAAGCGCCCATTTGATCGGCTGACTGGTGAGCTGCCGTAGATAGCGAGCGTCCTCCACGAAGACCGGTTTCTGGCGCTCCACGGCGCCCACCACCGTTGGAACACTGGCCTCATAGCGGTTACGAATTTTCACGATCTCGCGTTTGGCAAAATCCACCCCGCTGAGGTGCTCGATGAAGGTGGTGACAAAGTGCTGCCGCGTTTGCTCGCCGTCGCTGACAATATCGATCCCGGCCCGCAGCTGGTCGTCGAGGGATAACCGCAAGGCGTCGCGCTTGCCGGCCAGTAATTCTTCGCTGGACAGTTTCCAGGGCGACCACAGAGTCTCTGGCTGCGCCAGCCAGGAAGGTTTCGGTAAACTGCCGGCGGTCGATGTCGGAAGCCATGTTTTCATAGTCATTAGCCTTTTATATGGGTTTAGCAAAGCGCGAAATTAGCAGACCATTGCTCAAGCAACGTCTTGTGCGGGTTGATAAAATGTTGTTGTGTAAATTTCCCCTGCTCAATCGCCAACAGGCTGCGCTCTTCCCGGTCATAGACGATTTTTGTTAATGAATGATCCAGGTGGCTGAGATTGGGCTGATAGTATTGCCCCGCCGGGGAGTTGGCATTGTAGATCTCCGGGCGATATATTTTCTGAAACGTCTCCATCGTGCTGATGGTGGCGATCAGTTCCAGGCTGGTGTAATCGCTGAGCAGATCGCCGGTAAAATAAAAGGCCAACGGCGCGACGCTGTTTTTTGGCATAAAATAGCGTACCTGCAGACCCATTTTGCTGAAATAGCGCTCGGTCAGCGAGACGCCTTCCTGAGCATATTCAATGCCGAGGACCGGATGTTCGTTACCGGTGCGATGGTAAACATCTTTACTGGAGACGCTCAGGCAAATCACCGGCGCCTTGCTGAAGTTGGCGCGCCAGGCGCTGGATTGCACAAAATCCTTAAAGATATTGCCGTGCAGCTCGCCAAAGTTTTCCGGTACGCTGAAGCGACTCTGGTCCTTATTATGTTCCAGAAGCAGTACGCTAAAATCGTAATCCCGCACATAGGAGGAGAAGTTATTGCCGACGATACCGGCATGACGCTCCCCGCTCTTTTTATCGACAATATGCGTTTGCAGGATCTCAATCACCGGGAAGCTGGCGCTATCCTGAGCAATATTCATCTCGACAGAAATAATATCCAGTTCCACCGCATAGCGATCGTTATGGGGATTATCCCAGTGGGCCAGGCTATTAAAACGGTTATTCATCATGATTAACGTATTGCGCAGATTTTCCTCACGGTTCACCCCTCTGGCTAAATTAGCGAAGTTGGTGGTAATACGCGTATTTTCCGCAGGGTTATAGTTTTCATCAAACCGGGTGCGCTTAATCGTATAGGTAAATTTATTATTCATGGCGATTGTCCATCCTGATGGCGGGCATAAAGCGAACCCGGCGGAATACTCTCCACCAGCCTGGCGACGCGGAGTCAGGCCGGGCGCGCTTCAACCGGTAAATGTTGTTGATTCGTTAATGAACCTATTTTTGCCAGAGTCAGCGCTGGAGGGAAAGCGACTTAAATTCAATGCAACATGAGCCATCCTCATGTTGCTCCAGGCGGTGGCCGATGGCCGACGCAGGCCGACAATATTAGTCAATAAACGTTTGTTCAATGGATGTAGGCAGGGTACACTCTTTAACCACTATAAGATGGGCTTTTACCTGCCCGCCGTACCCGTTTAGCTGGAGCTTTTGTCGTACAGAATGATTGTTGATATCAGTATTATGTCGATGTGCATGGCCGTACTGCTGATTATGAGCGTACTGCTGAATTAAGAGGCTCCCGAACGCAATGACACTCGCTCTCATCTGACCTCCACATTCGCGAGGAAAAAAGAAGATTCAGAGGATTCGCGCCGCCTGGGATTGTTCCGCCTGCCGGCACCCTCTACTCTTTTGGGACTTGCTTATTGAGGAATCCCGGATGAAAAAAGCTCTGCTTGCCCTGTTCGCTATCGCCACCGTTACCGCCGCCAGCGCCTTTGCGGCTGATAAAACCGACGTCCCGGCGCCTGTCGTCGATAACGGAGTCCGCCCGCCGATGGAGAGGGATCGTGGCCCCCTGCCGCCGTTCCCGCCGCAGCTTCCGCCGCACAGACCGGTGCTGTTTTCAGCCACGGTAGCAACCGATACGCCAGCGGAAACCATTAACAAACTGACCGCGCTGATCCCCGCCGGCCAGGCGAAACACTACGAAGTGCACGTTGAGGTGGTGCCGGTTGGCGAGGGAACCGACAGACAATAGCCCAGGGGAGATCTACGCTGTCATCTGTCAGCAATAAAAAAGCTGCCGCATATCGCGGCAGCTTTTATGTACTTATTTACAGCTGAGCAGCTGAAAATTAGCTACGCACTTTCCGGTAGATAAACAGTACCACCAGCGCACCGATAACCGCTACCACGAAGCTGCCGAAATTAAACCCATCGACCTTGCCAAAACCAAACAGGGTACTGATCCAGCCGCCGACCACGGCGCCGATGATCCCCAAAATAACGGTCACGATAAATCCGCCGCCATCTTTTCCCGGCATAATCCACTTGGCTAAAATACCGGCAATAAGTCCAAAAATGATCCAGGAAAGAATACCCATGGTTAACCGTCCTCTTGTTACCTTTAAGCATTTAGTATTGAAAAGAGTAGCATAAATAACGAGAGTGGATCGGTAATAATATAAATATTAGATAATTCCCTGCCGACGCCCGGCTGATCTTGTGACAACCTCTCTGGCTCTGGCAGGCCGGCTCTCGCTTATTACCTTAAAAAAAGGGAGGCTATTCGCCTCCCGCCATGCGGCTTATATTACCGCGGTGGTTAGTCGTGATGAACAACATAACCGCGACTGTTCGTCGAAGATTTCAATTTGCCAGACCTGATGGCGCGTCCCGACGTGCAGCGCTTTGCAGACGCCGCGCACCCGGCCCCCGCGCGCCGAACGGATGTGGTTGGCGTTAACCTCCAGCCCCACCACCTTTTGTTCGCCTTCGCTGCACAGATAGCCTGCCACCGACCCCAGGGTCTCCGCCAGCACCACCGACGCTCCGCCGTGCAGCAGGCCAAACGGCTGCTGTGTGCGGCTATCGACCGGCATAGTGGCCTCCAGCGTATCGTCGGTAACGGTCTCAAAGCGAATATCGAGCAGCCCTACCATGTTCCCCTCACCGAGCCGGTTGAGCTGCTCCAGCGTGGCCTGACGTTTCCAAATCATCCGATTATCTCCAGTAACGCCTGCAGCGGGTGGCGAACGCCGCTGCCTTCAATACGCTTCACCTGACTGCGGCAGGAGTAGCCCGTCACCAGACAGCGGTTTCGCGGCAGCCGCTGCATCGCCTGCTGCCAGGAGAGCGCGTAAATGGCCAACGAGTTGGCGTGGTTTTTCACTTCATGACCATAGGTGCCAGCCATCCCGCAACACCCAACGCTGACGTTTTCCAGCTTCGCGCCGAAGTGGGCAAAAATATCTGCCCACTGCTTTGTCGCCGCCGGTAGCGCGGTCACTTCGGTACAGTGACCGAACAGGTACCAGGGCTCACCGCCCAGATCGGGACGGGCGTCGCTGGTTAGGGCCTTCGGCAACCACTCATGGACTAACAGCACCTGGAAATCGCCGCGCTTGTCGCCGAGCGTCTGCTTGTACTCATCGCGGTAGCAGAGCACCAGCGCCGGATCGACGCCCACCAGCGGCATGCCCAGCTGCGCCACGCGGTTGAGGAAGTCCGCCGTCTTCTGCGCGGTGCGCGCGAAGCGGGTGAGGAAGCCTTTGATATGCTGCGCCTTGCCGTTCGGCGAGAACGGCAGGAGCACCGGCTGATAGCCTAAGGCCTCGACCAGACGGATAAAGTCGGCCACCACCTGGGCGTCGTAGTAGCTGGTGAAGGGATCCTGCACCACCAGCACCATCTTCGCTTTCTGCTCGGCGCTCAGCGCTTCGAGCTGCTCAAGGGTCATATTGGCGGAGCGGTGGCCGGCCATCTGCTGCTTCAGCGACGGCGCCGAGAGCAGCGGCAGATCGACCATCCCGATATGCTTCTCCGACAGCTTTTTCAGCCAAGGCTGGTTAATAAAAAAGTTAAAGGTCTTCGGCGCCTGCGCCATCAGCGGCGCATAAGATTCGACCGAGGCCACCAGATGATCGCGCACCGGCCGCAGATAGCGGCTGTGGTACAGCTGCAGGAAGCGCGAGCGGAACTCGGGAACATCGATTTTGATCGGGCACTGGGTCGAACAGGCTTTACAGGCCAGACAGCCGGACATCGCCTCTTTGACCTCATGCGAGAAGTCATATTCGCCTTTGCGCGCATGCCAGCTGTTGCGCGTGCGCGCGACCAGCGAGCGCAGGCTGACGCCCTGCTCCGGCAGCGCCTTCTCCAGCTGGTTGGGATCGACGCCGCGGTCGGCCAGCAGGCGCAGCCATTCCCGCACCAGCGTCGCCCGCCCTTTCGGCGAGTGGATGCGCTGGTTGCTGACTTTCATCGACGGACACATCGGGCTCTTGACGTCAAAGTTGAAGCACAGCCCGTTGCCATTACACTCCATCGCCCCACGCCAGCTGCTGCGCACCGCGATGGGGATCTGCCGATCCCAGGTGCCGCGCTTCGCCGCATCGACTTTCATCATCGGCGCGTCGATACCTTCCGGAGGACAGATTTTACCCGGATTCAGGCGGTTATCGGGATCGAAGACCGCTTTGATCTTGCGCAGCTCGGCATACAACGTCTCGCCAAAGAAGGCCGGGCTGTACTCCGCGCGGAACCCTTTGCCATGTTCGCCCCACAGCAGGCCGCCATACTTCGCCGTCAGCGCCACCACATCGTCGGAGATCTGCTTCATCAGCACCTCCTGCTGCGGATCGCACATGTCCAGCCGCCGGGCGCACGTGCAGCACCCCGGCATCAACGTGGCCAAACATGCCATAGCTCAGGCCGTGGCTGTCGAGCAGCGCGCGGAACTCGACGATGTAATCCGCCAGATGTTCGGGCGGTACGCAGGTGTCCTCGGCGAAAGGAATAGGCTTGGCGGCGCCTTTGGCATTGCCCAACAGGCCGACGGCCTTCTTGCGCATGGCATAGATGCGCTCCACGCCTTCAAGATCGTGACAGACCTGCCAGCCAATGACGCCCGCCTCGCTGGCGGCCATCAGCTCGTCCAGCCGCTGGCACAGGGTAGTAACCTGCTGGTCAATCAGCGCCGCGTCATCGCCGGCGAATTCGACGATATTGAGCCCGAGCATCTCTTTATCCGGTACGTCGGTGATCAGTTCGCTTACCGAGTGCCAGACGATATCCTCGCGCGCCAGATTGAGAACTTTAGAATCGACGGTCTCCACCGACAGGGCTTTCGCTTCGACCATAAAGGGCGCATTGCGCAGCGCAGAGTCGAAGGAGTCATATTTGACGTTGACCAGACGGCGCACCTTCGGCAGGCGGGTGATATCCAGCCGCGCTTCGGTAATAAACGCCAGCGTCCCTTCCGAACCGGTTAAAATACGGGTCAGATCGAACTCGCTCATCTCATCGTTAAAGACGTGACGCAGATCGTATCCGGTGAGGAAGCGGTTGAGTTTGGGAAACTTATCAATGATCAGGTCACGCTGCGCCTTGCAGCGCTGGTAGACCGTGTTGTAGATCCGGCCAACCGTCGAGGGGGTATTGCCCAGCGTCTCCGCCAGCGCCACCGGCACCGCCTGGGTATCGAGGATATCCCCGCCCATCAGCACCGCCCGCAGGCCGAGCACGTGATCCGACGTTTTGCCGTACACCAGCGATCCCTGGCCGGACGCGTCGGTGTTAATCATCCCCCCCAGCGTGGCGCGGTTGCTGGTGGATAGCTCAGGCGCAAAAAAGTAACCATAGGGTTTAAGAAACTGGTTCAGCTGATCTTTGATGACCCCGGCTTCAACGCGCACCCAGCCCTCGTCAGGGTTAATCTCGATGATGCGATTCATATAGCGGGACATATCAACGATAATCCCGCCGTTCAGCGCCTGGCCGTTAGTGCCGGTGCCGCCGCCACGCGGGGTGAAAATCAGCGATTTAAAACGCGGTTCGGCGGCGACGCGCGCCAGCAGCGCCACGTCCGCCGTGGATCGTGGAAAAATGACCGCATCCGGCAGCAGCTGATAGACGCTGTTGTCGGTGGCCATCGTTAGCCTGTCGGCATAGCTGGTGGCGGTATCGCCGGTAAAACCCTGTTGCTCCAGTACCTGCAAAAAATTCAGCACCAGTTGAACTACCCCTGGCGCCTGAGAAATTTGTGGGATCATCACGCTTGACCCTGCCTGACTATGTTGTGTTTGAAAATATTGTGTTGGTGCTAACTAAACGTTTGCGTAGCGCATTCAACTTTTTATCACATTTTTTTCATATGCGCCCACGTGTTTTCTGTGCAAAATCAGCCCGGCAAAATTATTGATATTATTATCAGTATATGGATTTACGCGGCGCCAGCTGTTTGGCGCGACTGGAAAGGTAAAATTTCTCTATGATTAATCCCCATCAGCCTCGGGACATTCCGCAAATACTGCTGTCGGTGCTGTTCCTGGCCCTGATTATCATATCCTGCCTGTGGGTTGTGCAGCCGTTTATTCTGTCCTTCGCCTGGGCCGGTACGGTGGTGATCGCCACCTGGCCGGTGCTGCTGCGTCTGCAGCGTGTGCTGTTCGGCAAACGACTGCTGGCGGTGCTGGCGATGACCCTGTTGCTGTTTCTGCTATTCGTTATTCCTATCGCTCTGCTGGTCAACAGCCTGGTGGATAACAGCGTTCCGCTGATCAAACTCATCAGCAGCGGAAATGTGACGCTGCCGGATTTCGCCTGGCTCAACAGCGTACCGCTGGTCGGCGATAAACTGTACTCCGCCTGGCACGGTCTGCTGGATATGGGCGGCTCGGCGATTATGGCCAAGGTTCGTCCCTATATTGGCACCACCACCAGCTGGTTTGTCGGTCAGGCGGCGCACATCGGCAAGCTGCTGGTCTACTGCGGTTTGATGCTGCTGTTCAGCGCGCTGCTCTACTGGCGCGGCGAGCAGGTGGCCTATGGTTTCCGCTACTTCGCCACGCGCCTCGCGGCCAAACGCGGCGACGCCGCGGTGCTGCTGGCCGGCCAGGCCGTGCGCGCCGTGGCGCTGGGCGTGGTGGTCACTGCCCTCACTCAGGCGGTACTGGGCGGGATTGGCCTTGCCGTCTCCGGCGTGCCCTACGCCGCTCTGCTGACCGTGGTGATGATCTTTACCTGTCTGGTTCAGCTCGGCCCTTTACTGGTTTTGGTGCCGTCGATTATCTGGCTTTACTGGAGCGGGGACACCACCTGGGGCACCGTGCTGCTGGTCTGGAGCTGCGTAGTCGGCACCATGGACAACGTTATTCGTCCGGTGCTCATCCGCATGGGCGCCGACCTGCCAATGATCCTTATCCTCACCGGCGTCATTGGCGGCCTGATCGCCTTCGGCATGATCGGCCTGTTTATCGGTCCGGTGCTGCTCGCCGTCTCCTGGCGACTGTATGACGCCTGGGTGCATGAGGTGCCGCCGCCGCCGAAAGACCCTGACGTCGTCCTTGAAGAGCTCAGTGAGCTGGAGGCCGGTCGCAAGTAATGCCTGGCAGGCGGGGAGACCCGCCTGTTTCTTTGCCCGCATATTGTTAAGCAAAATTTATTGATCGCCGGCAATGCGCTGGCCCCGCGCGCCCTTCACCTCGCTTTCCTCCCCCGGTCCTTCACAACAATTTAACTATTGAGAGGAATCTGATCGACGGCAAAGGCCCCGCTGCCTACTATTAGCTCACGGTTATAAATCAACACCTTGATTTATAAGCATGGAAATCCCCTGAGTGAAACAACGAATTGCTGTGTGTAGTCTTTGCCCATCTCCCACGATGGGCTTTTTTTTGCCCTGCGCATCACGACACCAGATAGCCTGACACCGGTAAAAAAAATCCCCGGCATCGCTGCCGGGGATCGGTCCTGTCAGGGCGAACTTATTTTTTCAGTTCCGCCAGACCTAACCAGGTTTGTACCACGGTATCCGGGTTCAGGGACAAGCTATCAATCCCCTCTTCCATCAGCCAGGCGGCGAAATCCTCATGGTCAGACGGCCCCTGGCCGCAGATGCCGACGTATTTACCCTGTTTCTTCGCCGCGCGGATGGCCATCGACAGCAGGGCTTTCACCGCGTCATTGCGTTCATCAAACAGCTCAGAAACCACACCGGAATCGCGGTCCAGACCGAGCGCCAGTTGGGTCATGTCGTTCGAACCGATGGAGAAGCCGTCGAAGTACTCGAGGAACTGCTCCGCCAGCAAGGCGTTCGACGGGATCTCGCACATCATAATGATCTTCAGCCCGTTCTCGCCGCGCTTCAGCCCCTGACGCTCCAGCTCTTCGACCACCGCTTTCGCCTGGGCGACGGTACGGACGAACGGGACCATCACTTCAACGTTGGTCAGTCCCATGTCGTTACGCACGCGCTTCATCGCTTCGCATTCAAGGGCGAAACAGTCGCGGAAGCTTTCGGAAACGTAGCGTCCGGCGCCGCGGAAGCCGAGCATCGGGTTCTCTTCTTCCGGCTCATAGCGCTCGCCGCCCACCAGGTTGGCGTATTCGTTCGATTTGAAGTCCGACAGACGCACGATCACCCGTTTCGGATAGAAAGCGGCGCCGAGGGTGGCGATCCCTTCGGTCAGGCGGCCAACGTAGAACTCTCTCGGCGAATCGTAGCCTTTCATCAGCTCGCGGATTTCGTTCTGCAGGCCCGGCTCCTGGTCGTCAAACTCCAGCAGCGCGCGCGGATGAACGCCAATCATACGGTTGATGATAAATTCCAGCCGCGCCAGACCGACGCCTTCGTTCGGCAGGCAGGCGAAGTCGAACGCGCGATCCGGGTTGCCGACGTTCATCATCACCTTCAGCGGCAGATCCGGCATGTCGCCGACGCTGGAGCTCTTGACGCTGAAGTCGAGCAGCTCGGCGTAGACATAGCCGGTGTCGCCTTCGGCGCAGGAGACGGTGACATTCTGATTTTCCTGAATGCGATCGGTAGCATCGCCGCAGCCGACCACCGCCGGGATCCCCAGCTCACGGGCGATAATCGCCGCGTGACAGGTACGCCCGCCGCGGTTGGTGACAATCGCCGAGGCTTTTTTCATGATCGGTTCCCAGTCCGGGTCGGTCATGTCGGTAACCAGTACGTCGCCTGGCTCAATGCGATTCATCTCGCTGATATCGTGGATCACCTTGACCGGACCGGCGCCAATGCGGTGGCCGATGGCGCGCCCTTCGGCGATGATCTGCCCCTGAGCGTGGAGGGTATAACGCTCCATCACCTGGCCGCGGGAACGCACGGTTTCAGGACGCGCCTGGACGATAAATAGCTTACCAGTGTGGCCATCTTTCGCCCACTCGATATCCATCGGACGGCCGTAGTGCTTCTCGATCTGCACCGCCTGCTTCGCCAGCTCCTGCACCTCCTCGTTGCTTAACGAGAAAATATCGCGCTGCGCCTGCGGCACATCTTCGATACGCACCTGTTTACCGTGCTCCTGGGTCGGCGCGTAAACCATACGGATCTTTTTCGACCCCATGGTGCGGCGCACGATCGCCGGACGGCCAGCGGCCAGCGTCGGTTTGTGGACGTAGAATTCGTCCGGGTTCACCGCGCCCTGCACCACCATCTCGCCCAAACCCCACGCCGAGGTGATAAACACCACCTGGTCAAAGCCGGATTCGGTATCGATGGAGAACATGACGCCGGAGGAGGCCAGATCGGAGCGGACCATCCTCTGCACCCCGGCGGAGAGCGCCACGCCGCGGTGATCGTAACCCTGATGCACGCGATAGGAGATTGCGCGATCGTTAAACAGCGAAGCAAACACGTGCTTCACGGCAACGAGCACGGCGTCAAAGCCCTGCACGTTGAGGAATGTCTCTTGCTGTCCGGCGAAGGAGGCGTCCGGCATATCTTCCGCGGTGGCGGAAGAGCGCACGGCGAATGAGGCCTCGGCGTCATCGGCGGACAGCAGGTCATAAGCATCGCGAATCGCGTTTTCCAGTTCGCTCTGGAAGGGGGTATCGATGATCCACTGTCGGATCTGCGCGCCCGCTTTCGCTAATGCGGAAACGTCGTCAATGTCGGTTTCATCCAGCAGCGCATAGATGCGCTGGTTAACACCGCTTTGGTCCAGGAACTGATTGAAAGCATCAGCGGTGGTGGCAAACCCGTTAGGTACGGAAACACCCATACCGGACAGATTCGTAATCATTTCACCAAGGGAGGCATTTTTGCCCCCAACTCTGTCTACATCATTCATGCCGAGTTGGTTATACCAAAGCACCAGCGGTGACGAGCCATTGTTGGACATCGAGACAATCCTTTTGTGATTTAATACCAGTGAAAAAAATTTCACGATCGACTGCAGGATTATCCTGACATATTTATGAAGCTGAAAAAAACGGTGAATCGTTCAAGCAAATTATTTTTTCATTTTTCGGACTGTTCCCCCGATATTGCTAACTTGATGATTTTTAGGAATTCTGATGAAAAACGCTGGAAATAACGGCGACAAAAAGAAAATGAACTACCCTTTTCATAAAAAACAAAAATAGCGTTTCAATTTTAACAAGAGACAAATCAAACAGGGATATGCTTAAATTTAATATCCGCTTTCAGGCAATTAAACTCATTATACCGGATGGTCAAAATGGAAAGTGCTGTAGATCGCCACGTATTTTATATTTCTGACGGTACCGCCATCACGGCGGAGGTGCTGGGGCATGCCGTGATGTCGCAATTCCCGGTCGCCATCAGCAGCGTAACCCTGCCGTTTGTGGAAAACATCAGCCGCGCGCGGGCGGTAAAGGAGCAGATCGACGCCATCTATCAGCAAACGGGTATTCGCCCGCTGGTGTTCTACTCCATCGTCATCCCGGAAATACGCGACATTATTCTGCAAAGTGAAGGCTTTTGTCAGGATATCGTGCAGGCGCTGGTGGCCCCGCTGCAGCAGGAGCTCAACCTCGACCCGACGCCGGTGGCCCACCGTACCCACGGCCTCAACCCCGGCAACCTGATTAAATACGATGCGCGTATCGCCGCTATCGATTATACCCTTGCCCATGACGATGGCATCTCGCTGCGCAACCTTGACCAGGCGCAGGTGATCCTCCTCGGCGTCTCGCGCTGCGGCAAAACACCCACCAGTCTGTATCTCGCCATGCAGTACGGTATTCGCGCCGCCAACTATCCGTTTATCGCCGACGATATGGACAATCTGGTTCTGCCGGCCTCGCTGAAACCCCTGCAGCATAAGATGTTCGGCCTGACCATCAATCCGGAGCGTCTGGCGGCGATCCGCGAGGAGCGCCGGGAGAACAGCCGCTACGCCTCCCTGCGCCAGTGTCGGATGGAAGTGACCGAAGTGGAGGCCCTGTATCGCAAGAATAAAATCCCCTGCCTGAACAGCACCAACTATTCCGTTGAGGAAATAGCGACAAAAATCATGGACATCATGGGGCTGAATCGCAGAATGTACTAATACACTAGTACATTATTAAAAATTTGTTTATGCTATCACCCGTGGCCTATACAGGATCATGCCCTGCTCTTGCAATAAGCAGGGATTGGTTTATCGTGATGCGCATCACTTCCCGGCATTTTCGCCGCGGAAGAAACAGATTTTTGAGACCCCAATGAATAAAACAGACGAATTGCGTACCGCGCGCATTGAGAGCCTGGTAACGCCCGCGGAGCTGGCCCAGCGCCATCCCGTGACGGCCGACGTGGCTGCCCACGTCTCGGCCTCCCGCCGCCGAATTGAAAAAATCCTCAACGGCGAAGACCGCCGACTGCTGGTGATTATCGGCCCCTGCTCCATTCACGACACCGACGCGGCGCTGGAGTATGCCCGCCGCCTGCAGGGCATGCGCGAGCGCTACCAGCCGCAGCTGGAGATCGTGATGCGCACCTATTTTGAAAAACCGCGCACCGTGGTGGGCTGGAAAGGCTTAATCTCCGATCCCGACCTCAACGGCAGCTACCGGGTCAACCACGGAATTGAGCTGGCGCGGCGCCTGCTGCTGCAGGTTAATGAGCTGGGGGTACCGACGGCCACCGAGTTTCTCGATATGGTGACCGGTCAGTTTATCGCCGATCTCATCAGCTGGGGAGCCATCGGGGCGCGCACCACAGAAAGCCAGATCCACCGTGAAATGGCCTCAGCGCTCTCCTGCCCGGTTGGATTTAAAAACGGCACCGACGGCAATACGCGCATCGCGGTGGACGCCATCCGCGCCTCCCGCGCCAGCCATATGTTCCTCTCTCCGGACAAGCAGGGTCAGATGACGATTTACCAGACCAGCGGCAATCCGTATGGGCATATTATTATGCGCGGCGGCAAACGGCCAAACTATCACGCCGAGGATATCGCCGCCGCCGGCGAGGCGCTGCGTGAATACGATCTGCCGGAACAGCTGGTCGTTGATTTCAGCCATGGCAACTGCCAGAAGCAGCACCGCCGTCAGCTGGAGGTGTGCGCCGATATCTGTCAGCAAATTCGCGCGGGCTCCACCGCCATCGCCGGGATTATGGCCGAAAGCTTCCTGCAGGAAGGCACTCAGAAAGTGGTCCCCGGCCAGCCGTTGACCTGGGGCCAGTCGATCACCGACCCCTGCCTGAGCTGGGAAGACAGCGAAAGATTATTGAGCGAGCTGGCTGCGGCCACCGCCACCCGCCTGTAACCGCTCCGCCCGCCGCGCCTGCGGCGGGCAATTCTCTTCGCTGACTCCCCTACCAAATCCGGTAACACGATAAATAACGCTTGCCGTCAAAAACAACATTATTGATAATGATTATCATTGTTGCCTTGATTTTTATTCTGAGAGCTATGACGCGTATGGATAACACTGCCACAGCTGAAAAACCAAAAGACAATGCCCCTTATCCCGTGGCGACGGACAGAGAGATCAGCAGTCGGGTTCTGTTAGGCAGCGAAGGACGAGTAGTGATTGAGCATGGCGGCCAGCGCTATCTGCTGCGCCAGACCCACGCCGGGAAGTTAATTCTGACCAAGTAAGCGCCCCGCTGAACGCGGGGCGAGGCAAGTTAGCTCGAGCAGCTGACTTCCAGACGTTTCCCCCAGTCCGGCGGGCGGCGGACGTAGTCGTCCTCGCGATCGGTAAAGGGGTCTGCCAGCGCGGCATGCAAGCGCTCCAGCTCGCCCATATCGCCCGCCTCAGCCTGCTCGATCGCCCGCTGCGCCAGCCAGTTACGTAACACCAGCGCCGGATTCACGCCCTGCATCCTCTGCTGGCGCTGCGCGTCGTCCACCTGTTCATCACGCAGCCGCGCACGATACCCGGCAAACCAGCTGTCAAAGGCCGCGCGGTCGATAAACTCATCGCGCAGCGGCGAAGCGGCGCTGAGCTGTTCGCTGTGGCTCAGCAGGCGGAACGTCCGGGTATAGTCGCTCTTCTCGCGGATCATCAGGGCAAACAGCCCGTCCAGCAGGTCGTTATCCCCTTTCTGCTGGCTGAACAGGCCGAGTTTATCGCGCATCCGCTGGCCATAAGCGGTCAGCAAGGCGTGCTGATACTCATCCAGCGCCGCGTTTAACGCTTCAGCGCTGATAAACGGCGACAGCGATTGGGCGAGACGCTGCAGATTCCACAGCCCCACCGCCGGCTGGTTTTCAAAACTGTAGCGCCCCTGATAATCGGAGTGGTTGCAGATGAAGTCCGGTTGAAAATCGTCAAGGAAGCCATACGGGCCGTAGTCGATGGTCAGACCGAGAATCGACATGTTGTCGGTATTCATCACCCCATGGGCAAAGCCCACGGTTTGCCAGCTGGCGATAGTCTGCGCGGTACGCATGACAATGTCACGGAACCATAACAGGTACTTATCCGCCTCATCCTGCAGCTGCGGCCAGTGGTGGCGAATAACATAGTCGGCCAGTTGCTGGACCTTCTGCGGCTCACGGCGATAGTAAAAATGTTCGAAATGGCCGAAGCGGACATGGCTCTCGGCCACCCGCATCAGCATCGCGCCGGGCTCCACGCGCTCGCGGTAGACCGGGGTATCGCTGGTCACCATCGCCAGGGCGCGCGTCGTCGGGATCCCCAGAGCATGCATCGCCTCCGACGCCAGACTTTCCCGGATCGTCGAGCGCAGCACGGCGCGGCCGTCCCCCATCCGCGAATAAGGAGTCAGGCCGGCGCCTTTCAGATGCCAGTCGTAACGGCGGCCATCCGCCAGCTGCTGCTCGCCGAGCAGGATCCCGCGTCCGTCGCCCAGCTGGCCGGCCCAGGCGCCAAACTGATGGCCGCTGTATACCTGCGCCAGCGGCGACATGCCCGGAAGCAGCGCTTCGCCGCCCCAGACACCGGCCCCGCTTTCAGGCGCAAACAGGGCGTCGGGCACCCCCAGCTGTTGCGCCAGCGGGGCGTTGCGCCAGATGAGTCGGGCGTTATCCAACGGCGTTGGTGACAGGGAAGTGTAAAAGTCCGGCAGTTCATCCCGCCAGTGGGTGGTAAAAGAAAGGGTCATGGTTCCTCCTCTCTCCAGTGTAGTGCCTGGAACAGCGGATTAACACGGGCGGAGTGCAGGGTTATCGGCATAAAAAAGGGAAGCGTTCGCTTCCCTCTTGCTTCTGAATGACGTCAGATTCGCCGCGCCTGCCAGAACTTTTTGTTCCAGTAGACGTTATCCAGCGAGGAACGGGTGACGCCCTGGCTGGTGGAGGCGTGAATAAACTGGTTGTCGGTATCGTAGATGCCAACGTGCAAACCGCTCTCCCCTGAGCCGGTTTTGAAGAACACCAGATCGCCGGGCAGCAGATCGCGCTTATCGATGCGGGTGCCGATCTCCGCCTGCTCGCGGGTTTCACGCGGCAGCTGGAGGGCAAATTTATCGCGAAACGTGCGCACCACGAAGCCGGAGCAGTCAACGCCGCGCGGCGTCATGCCGCCGTAGCGATACGGCGCGCCGCGCCAGCTGCGCAGCTGCTCGTTCAGATTCGCCACCACCGTAATGGAGTCTGCCAGCCGAGGATTCGGCGGCGGTGCCCGATGGCTGCTGCAGCCGGCTAAAATTAACGCCGCCGCCAACATGAACCAGAAGCGCATTTCAGATGATCCCTCTGTCCCTAGTCTCTATCGCAATAATTTAGCTTGTTTATCAATATAGTGACAAGATAACTGCGTGCTACTGTGACGCGATGAGCATAATATGACCGGCCACCTCAACGCGCTGGAACGGGATCGCATAGGCGGCGGTTAAATTTTCCTCATTCAGCACCTCGGCGGTCTCCCCGCAGGCGATGGCTTCCCCCTGGCAGAGCAGCCAGCTCTGACCGGCGTGGCGCAGGGTATGGTTGAGATCGTGGCTGCTCATCACCACCGCAATCCCCGCCGCGCTCAGCTCGTGTAACAGCCGATCCAGCGCCGCCTGCTGGGCCACATCCAGACTGTTCATCGGCTCATCCAGCAGCAGCAGCTGACACGCGGAATTACTCAAGGGATCGATCTGCAGGAGCACTGCCGCCAGCCGCACGCGCTGCCACTCGCCGCCCGACAGCTGATTGACCGGACGGCCCAGCTTATTGTCCAGACCAAGCCTGGCCGCGATATCGCTCAGACGGGCGCTATCACCCTGCTGCTGCATATGCAGCGCCAGGTAGTGCCATACCGGCATGGCGAACGGCGGGGTCTGGTGTTGACACAGATATCCGCGACGGCGCGCCAGCTCCCTCGCCGGCCACTCGTCAAGCAGCCGGCCGTTAAAATGAACCGTGCCGGGGCCGTCGGACAGCCCCGCCATGCGGGTCAGCAGCGTGCTCTTCCCTGCGCCGTTCGGCCCCACCAGATGGACAATCTCCCCGGCGCGAAAGGCCGCAGAAAACGGGGCCAGGCGCCCCGCCGCTTCTACATCCTGTAGCTGCATCAGAAACGACATTATTGCGCCAGCGCTCCTTTAATCGCCGCCACCAGCTGCGGATCATCCGGCGTCATATCCGGCGAGAAGCGCTGAATGACGTTGCCCTGGCGATCGATGAGGAATTTTTCGAAGTTCCACAGAATGTCGTCCACATACAGCGGCGCCCGGCCTTTGCTGGCCATCCGCTCATAAAAACCGCTGCCTTCCGGGGCCACCGCTTTCGGCGCGGCGGCAATCAGTTTTTGATAGAGCGGCGCGCGATGTTCACCGTTGACGTCAATTTTGCTAAACAGCGGGAAGGTGACGCCGTAGGTGGTGCTGCAGAAGGTCTTAATCTCCTCTTCACTGCCCGGCTCCTGGCCGAGGAACTGGTTGCAGGGGAACCCCAGCACGCTGAAGCCCTCGGCGGCAAACTGCTTTTGCAGATCCTCGAGTTGCTCATACTGCGGCGTCAGGCCGCATTTCGAGGCCACATTGACGATCAGCAGCACCTTGCCGGCAAAGGATGCCAGGGTGGTTTTCTCGCCATCAATGGTCGTCACTTCGGTATTCAGAATGTCATGTTGCATAGCCTGTCCTCAATGGATAAACCGGTTTCCGGTGAAGGTGATCCCTTTCTACTGTAGCGGATTCAGCGCCCGCCATTCTACTGCCATTCCCCCCGAGTTGTCGCATGATGTAACAGCGCTTCGCTGGCCGCCGGCAACATGAAATCCTCTCAATTGGGCCGTCGACCATTTCCGTGTACAGTGTTCCATGAATGTAATATGGTTTCGTTACTTGTTAATTTAAGAGAGTTTTAGTGATGAAGAAGTTGTTTAGCCTGGCGTTAATCGCCACCTCTGTCGCCCTGCTGAGCGCCTGCTCCCCGGATGAAGATAATAAAGTAAAAGTCGCTATCAATACCGGGCCGGACGAAGCCATCTGGAAAGTGGTGGAGCAGGTGGCGAAGGATAAATACCACCTCGACGTCGAAGTGGTCTCCTTCAATGATTATGTGCTGCCCAACGAAGCGCTGAACAACAAAGATGTCGATGCCAACGCCTTCCAGACCCTGCCGTACCTTGAGGCGCAGTCGAAAGAACGCGGCTATAAATTTGCGGTGGTCGGTAAAACCTTTGTCTTCCCTATCGCCGCCTATTCTCACCGGATCAAAAATATCAGCGAACTGCCCGAAGGGGCGACGGTGACCATCTCTAATGAAACCACCACCCTGGGCCGCAGCCTGCTGCTGCTTCAGGCGCAGGGGTTACTCAAGCTGAAACCGGGCGTCGGCTATTTACCCACCACGCTGGATATCATCGACAATCCGAAACAGCTGAAAATTGTTGAAGTGGATACCCCGCAGCTGACCCGTACCCTTGACGATCCGAACGTCAGCCTGTCAATCATTAACACCAACTTCTCCGCCCAGGCGGGCCTGTCGGCCGCCCGCGACGGTCTGTTTATGGAGGGGCCGGATTCCCCATACGTGAATGCGATAGTCGCCCGCGAGGATAATAAGGACAGCAAGAAAATTCAGGAATTAAAAGCCGCCTTCCAGACCAGCGAAGTCGCGGAAAAAGCGAAGGAAGTCTACAAAGGCGACGCGATCAAAGGCTGGTAAGCCTGAACCGGCGCCGTCCCTGCCGACGGCGCCGCGCTATCCCCGCCCCCGCGAACGCAGCAGCAACCAGATAAAGACCGGCGCGCCCAGGGTCGCCGTCACCACGCCAATCGGCAGCTCTGCGGCGGAAAGCGCCAGCCGGGCAATGATATCCGCCCCCAGCAAGGCGCTTGCCCCGGCCAGCATACAGGCCGGGAGCAACACCCGGTGATCGCTCAAGCCGCATAGCCGCAGAATATGCGGGATCACCAGACCGATAAAGCCAATCGCCCCCGCCAGCGCCACGCTAACGCCGACCATCCAGCCGGTCGCCACCACCAGTAATTTGCGCCACAGCCACAGCGGCAGCCCAAGCTGACGAGCGGAGACTTCGCCCAGCGCCAGTAAATTCAGGGGTTGCGACTGCAGACAGGCCCAGCAGAGCACCGGCAGGAGGGCTATCATCAGCCACAGCTGTTGCCAGTCGACGCCGCCAAACCCGCCCATCATCCAGTACATTAGCTGACGCAGGTCAAAAGAGGTGGAGAAGTAGACTGCCCAGGTCATCAGGGCGCTGCAGATGATCCCCAGCGCCACCCCCGCCAGCAGCAGACGGCTGGTAGACAGATGGCGGCGGGCAAAACGCAGCAGAATAAAAGTGATCAGCAGCGCGCCAAAGATGGCACACAGGCCGAGCGCCCAGCCGGGCAAGACTCCTTTGCCCAGCAGGACGGCGGCAATCAGCCCGACGCCCGCGCCGTTGGAGACCCCCAGCAGCCCCGGCTCCGCCAGAGGATTTTCAAACAACGCCTGCATAATCGCCCCGGAGAGCGCCAGCGCCGCCCCCACCAGCAGCACCGCCAGGGTTCGCGGCAGGCGGATCTGCCAGATAAACAGCTGACCTTTGGCGCTGAGCCACTCGCCGGGCGGGATCCATTGCTCCCCCGCGCACAGGCTGATCAGCAGGGTGACCAGCAGCAACAGCGTTAATCCGAAGAGCCAACGCCGGCTGCGGCGCTGTTGAAGATGGGCGAGAGTCAGCATAGATTCCATTACGCAGGGGGAACAAGAGGCTGATTTTACGGTGGCTGTCGCGGTGAGAAAAGGAAAACCTCGCGCCCGTTCGTCGACGCGAAGGAAAATCTCCTCCGCGTCTGCGGTCGTTCGTCACACCAGAATCTGAAACAGCAGCGCAAAGAGAATGATGTTCGCCACCACGATTGCCCAGCCGTTATAGAGCATATATTTCAGATGAGTAGACTGCGCCAGCCCCATCTGGCCGAACATATCTGATGAGGGAAACGGCCCGAACCAGTCCACCTGGGATGAGGCCAGCAGCACGGCGGTGGTCCCCTGGGGCGGCACGCCGGCGGCCATCAGCATCGGGCCAAAGATTTTATGAGTAAAGGTCATCTGGGCCACCGCCGCACCGGGCACATGGCCGATAATATTGAACGCGAAGATGCTAAAGCACAGCCAGGCCGGGGAGATCCCCTCCAGCAGCGGTTGGGTATACTCCAGCAGCCCCTGATAGGCGTGCAGGCCATCCATCAGCTCAAGGATCGGGTTGTACAGCCAGTAGAGAATAAACATCCACACCAGACGGCCGCAGCCGTGATACAGTGCCTGAAGGATCTGCGTCGGTCGCAGGCCGCCTACCAGGCCGGTCATCAGGGCCACCAGCAGCATCACGATTATCGCGAAGCTGAAGCCGGCTTTAATCACCACGCCAACGATCGCCATCACGATGATGGTCGCCGCGAAGGCCAGCGCGCTTAATTTACGCCGACGCTGCTGCGCGGCGCTGAGATCCTCTTGCGGCTTTTCCGCGAGATCGACGTCATAGCGCAGTTTGCCTTCGGTCATCTTCTGGATCCGTCCCGCCATTACCCAGCCGGCCAGCAGCGTGACCGCGCTCATCGGCAGACCAACGTACAGCAGATAGTCCGGATAGCTCAACCCACCGAGGCTGAGGATCGTCACGGTACTGGGGGTGAAAGGCCCGGTAAACAGCCCAACGGAACCGGCGGTCATCATCAGCGCGGCGACCGTTGGCGGCGTCAAGCGTACCGCTGCCGCCACCGGAATGATTACTGCCACGATAATGGCATTGCCACCGGCCATAGTGCCCAGCGAACCGCAAATTAAAATCGATGACGCCACAATGCCGAATTTCACCCGCGTCTGACTCGACAACCCGATGCGATGGACGACAAATTTTACCAGCTCAACCGCTGCGCCGGTGCGGGTGGCCACTTCCCCCACGCCGGCGCCGAGCATAATGATAAGCCCAACGGTGGCAATAAATGACCCGGTGGATTTCGCCAGCATCGTGCCCATTTCCGGCAGGCCGGTCGAGGTCATTATCATGGCGATAATAATCGAGGAGATGACCGCCAGCACAATATCAACGCCGATCAGCGATAATATCGCTAGCGCCACCAGCGGCGTAAATCCCAGCAGACCAAGCTCGCTGCCTGGTCGACCGTGGCACCACAGCGCGATCAACACGAACAGCAGCAATAACAGACCAATAATAACGTTTTTCCGCGTGATATTTTGTCTGACAGGCGCATTGCCTGTGAGCGTTGAGTCACTCATAACACTCCTTAATGCCAATCAATCCGACCATGATGGTCAGGTGGTGTATGGGGGCCTGCTCAGAAAATATCCTCCCTCTTTTTCATTATTGATTGGCCGCGGCCTGAGGGTTTGTTTGGGTACAAAGGAAACGATTCTGAGAGCGTAATATGCCGCCATTGGGCGGGGTCTACAGCACAAGATGTAACCAATGCGCTGATTGGTGATTAAATCTATGTTAACTTAGTGTTAGTAGAAAATGACTTTTTATCGGTAGGCTATAACCCTGAGTTAACTGTTCATGAAACTGCGTCATCTGGAAATCTTCTATGCCGTCATGACCTGCGGCTCTTTATCGCGGGCGGCGGAAGCGCTCAATATCTCCCAGCCCGCGGCCAGCAAAGCGTTAAAAAGCGCCGAAATGAAGCTGGGTTTTACCCTGTTTCAGCGGGTGCGCGGCAAGCTGCTGCCGACCAGCGAGGCGATCACACTTTTCGAAAAAGCGCAGAGCATTTATCAGGACCTGGACAACCTGCGCCTGCTGGCCGACAACCTGGCTCGCGATCCGCGCGCCAAGATCACTTTAGGCTGTCTGCCAAGCCTGGGGTTAAGCCTGGTGCCGGAGCTGGTGACCGACTTTTATCAGCAAAACAGCAACGTGGTGATGACGCTCACTACCGAGCACACCGAGACGCTGGTCAAAAAACTGGATTTGCGCGAGATAGATTTGGCGCTGACGCTACAGCCGGTGCAGCAGGGAGAGATCCTGACCACCCTGATTGCCGAAGTACCGCTGGTGTACATCGACCGTCATTATCGTCAGGGGGCGGTGGAGATCGATCAGATCGACCAGCAGCGCTGGATCTCGCCGGGACCGCACTCGCTCTCTGCCGCCATCGCCACCCGTCGCGACTTTTCCACCACCCGGCTAAACGTCCAGACCTACTATATGGCCACCGAGTTCGTGAAGCGCGGCATGGGCTGCAGCATCACTGATATCTTCTCCGCCCAGCACAACCTGGCCCCGGAGATGATCCATCCCATTACGCCGCCGATGGCGATTAACCTCTGTCTGTTACGCCGGGCCGACGTTTCCCTGAGCCCGATGGCGCAAAAGTTCGTCGATTTTCTCTGCCAGCGTCTGCGCCAGCAGCTCAAGGAGATTAACCTGCGGTTATACCCTGACCATAAAAAGTCAATTGCGCCGCTGGGGTAAATGCTTTGACATAACCCGATAAATTTATCAGCGGTGGATATATCGGGTTATGAACAAACGCATTGTCATTATCGGCGGCGGCGTGGTCGGTCTGGCCACGGCCTGGGAACTGATCAAGCGCGGCCATCAGGTGCAATTACTGGAGCGCAATGCCGAACCGGGCAGCGCCACCAGTTTTGCCAACGGCGGACAATTAAGTTACCGCTACGTCGCCCCCCTTGCCGACAGCGGCGTTCCCCTGCAGGGAATGAAATGGATGGGCAAAGCCGATTCGCCGCTGAATATGCGTCTCAGGATGTCTCTCCAGCAGTGGCGCTGGCTGCTGCAGTTTCTGCGCGCCTGTAATAACCAGACCAATAAAATGAATGGCGACCATATTTTACGCCTGTCGTTGCTCAGCCGTCAGGTCATGCAGGCGTGGCGGGATGAGGATAATCTTGCCGATTTCCACTGGCGGCGCAGCGGAAAATTAATTATCCATCGTCGCGAATATGATTTTAATAAAGCAGCAAAAGGGATTGATCCTCAGTATCAGCAGGCGCTGAATGCTGAAGCCTGCCTGCAGCTGGAGCCGGCGCTCAAACATATTAGTCCTTCTCTGCAGGGCGGAATCTATTCGCCAGGCGATGAAACGGCAGATTGTCATCAGTTCTGCCTTGCCCTGCTCGACAAGCTCAATGCCAGCAGCGACTTTAGCCTGCTGACCCAGTGTGAGGTGCGGCGACTCAATAAGCGCGGGGGACGCATCAGCAGCCTGGAGACCAGTCAGGGGACCCTCACCGGCGATGAGTATGTCGTCGCCGCCGGTAACGGCAGTGGTTCTCTGCTTGGGCATCTGGGGGTTCGCGTGCCGCTGTGCGCCCTGAAGGGGTACAGCCTGACCCTGCCCTATCCTGAAAAAGCAGGTATTGCCCCTGACATCAGCGTCACCGACTACGGGCACAAAATCGTTTATGCCCGCCTTGGCCAACAGCTGCGTATCGCGGCGATGGTGGACATCGGCTACGACGGCGACGAACTGCGCGAAAGCCGCATTCAGGCGCTGAAAAACATCGTCGCCCGCAGCTTTCCTGAACTGGAGGGGCTGGACGAGGCCGAAGTCTGGACCGGCATGCGCCCGTCAACGCCAGCTGGCCCGCCGATGCTGGGGCGCGCCGGATACCCCAACCTGTGGATGAACCTCGGCCAGGGTAGCCTCGGCTTTACTCTCGCCGCCGGCAGCGCGGTGGTGCTGGGCGCGTTAATCGACAATCAGATGCCAGACATTTCTTTAGAAGGTCTCACATGGAAACAAACCGCATGACAATTATTCGCAATAATCCACAACCTCGTCTTGCCGCCAGCGTTGCGTATGGCGATCTGCTGTTCCTCTCCGGGCAGACGCCAAAAAGCAATGAAGACGATATCGTTTTACAAACCCGTGAAGTACTGGAGAAGATCGACGCGCTGCTGGCCGCGGCCGGGAGCGATAAGCAGCACATTCTCTCCGCGCAGATCTGGTTGAAAAATATCGAGCGTGACTTTGCCGCATTCAATGAGGTGTGGGTGCAATGGATGCCGGAAGGCTATAGCCCGGCGCGAGCGGCCGTGCAGGCGGAGATGGCGCGACCAGAAATCCTGGTGGAGATCATGCTCACCGCCGTCAAAGCGTAAAGATTGACAGAAAAGAAAAAGGCCGCAATGCGGCCTTTTTAATTAGTTCAGATTATTTGTCTTTCGGCGACGCGTTTTCGACACGGCTTTTCAGCTTCTGACCGGGTCTGAAGGTCACCACGCGCCGGGCTGTAATGGGAATATCCTCCCCCGTCTTCGGGTTACGTCCCGGGCGTTGGTTTTTATCCCGCAAATCGAAGTTGCCGAACCCGGAGAGTTTGACCTGTTCTCCGTTTTCCAGAGCACGACGGATCTCTTCGAAAAACAACTCGACCAGTTCTTTGGCATCCCGCTTGCTAAGCCCAAGCTTATCAAACAGATATTCTGACATTTCAGCTTTTGTAAGCGCCATAGGTTCAATCCCTCAATGATGCCTGGAATCGCTCTTTTAATGCCTCTACACATCTGGCAACGGTAGCGGCAATCTCCTCTTCTTCGAGTGTACGGCTGGTATCCTGCAGGATCAGGCTAATCGCAAGGCTCTTATACCCTTCCGCCACACCCTTACCACGGTACACGTCAAATAAGTTTACGCCAACTACCTGATTTACGCCAACTTTCTTACATTCGGCTAAAACATCGGCGGCAGCCACGTTTTCCGCGACCAGCACCGCGATGTCGCGACGGTTCGCCGGGAAGCGGGAAATATCGCGCGCCTGAGGCACCACGCGGTCTGCGAGCTTGTTCCACTCCAGTTCGAACACCAGAGTGCGACCGTTCAGATCCAGTTTACGTTCCAGCTCAGGATGAACAACCCCAATGAAACCAATGCGTTCACCTTTAAGATAAATCGCTGCGGATTGTCCCGGATGCAGCGCGGTGGTCGCTTCAGCACGGAATTCGATATCCGCTAATTTTCCGGTTAAATCCAGAACGGCTTCCAGATCGCCTTTCAGATCATAGAAATCGACCGTCTCTTTCGCCAGTGTCCAGTGCTCTTCGTAGCGGTTGCCGCAGATCGCCCCGGCCAGCATCACATCCTGACGAATGCCCAGCGGCGCATTGGTGTCCGGCACAAAGCGCAGGCCGCTCTCAAAGATGCGCACCCGGCTCTGCTGACGGTTCTGGTTGTAGACCACGGTGCCCAGCAGGCCGGTCCACAGCGACAGGCGCATCGCCGACATTTCGCTGGAGATCGGGCTTGGCAGGATCAGCGCCTCTTCCCCGGCGTGGATCAGCTGCTGGACTTTCGGGTCGACGAAGCTGTAGGTGATCACTTCCTGATAGCCTTTGTCGTTCAGCAGCGTTTTCACGCGCTTCAGCGACAGGTCCGCTTCGCGGTGGGTTCCCATGATCAGACCCGCCTGCACCGGCTCGTCAGGAATGTTGTTGTAGCCGTAAACGCGAGCCACTTCTTCAACCAGATCTTCTTCGATCTCCATGTCGAAACGCCAGCTCGGCGCAACCGCCTGCCATTCGCCCTCGCCAACCGTCACTTCGCAGCCGAGGCGCTGCAGAATGTCGGTGACCTGCGCGTCAGCGATATGGTGGCCAATCAGGCGATCCAGCTTGCTGCGACGCAGCGTAATGGTGGCGCGTGTTGGTAGATTCTCTTTGCTGGTAACGTCAATGACCGGGCCGGCTTCACCGCCGCAGAGGTCGATCAGCAGACGGGTTGCACGCTCCAGCGCTTTATACTGCAGGGCCGGATCGACGCCGCGCTCATAGCGGTGAGAGGCATCGGTGTGCAGGCCATGACGGCGCGCGCGGCCGGTAATGGACAGCGGGCTGAAGAACGCGCATTCCAGCAGCACGTTCTGGGTTTCGTCGTTAACGCCGGAGTGTTCCCCGCCGAAGATCCCCCCCATCGCCAGCGCTTTGTTATGGTCTGCAATGACCAGAGTGTCGCTGTCGAGCTTTGCTTCAGAGCCATCGAGCAGGACCAGGGTTTCCCCTTCTTTCGCCATGCGCACCACGATCCCGCCTTCAATACGGTCGCGGTCAAAGGCGTGCATCGGCTGACCCAGCTCAAGCAGCACATAGTTGGTCACGTCAACCACCGCGTCGATGGAGCGGATCCCGCAGCGGCGCAGCTTCTCTTTCATCCACAGCGGCGTCGGCGCTTTGACGTTGATACCTTTCACCACGCGCCCCAGATAGCGCGGGCAAGCCTGCGGCGCGTCAACCTGAATCGGCAGCACGTCGTCAATCGTCGCGGCAACCGGCGTGATTTCCGGCGCGTTCAGCGGCGCTTTGTTCAGGACAGCGACATCGCGCGCCACGCCAATGATGCCCAGGCAGTCGGCGCGGTTTGGCGTGACGCTGATTTCGATGGTGTTATCGTCAAGCTTGAGATATTCGCGAATATCGGTGCCGATGGGCGCATCTGCCGGCAGCTCGATGATACCGCTATGGTCGTCGGAAATACCCAGCTCGGAGAAGGAGCACAGCATCCCCTCAGACGGCTCGCCGCGCAGCTTCGCGGCCTTGATTTTGAAATCGCCCGGCAGCACGGCGCCGATGGTGGCTACCGCGACCTTTAGCCCCTGACGGCAGTTTGGCGCGCCGCAGACGATGTCCAGCAGGCGTTCGCCGCCGACGTTGACTTTGGTGACGCGCAGTTTATCGGCGTTCGGGTGCTGACCGCACTCCACCACTTCACCGACAACGACGCCGTTGAAGCTGCCGGCGACCGGCTCAACGCCATCTACTTCGAGGCCCGCCATGGTGATCTGATCGGAAAGCGCTTCGCTGTCGATCGCCGGGTTAACCCATTCGCGTAACCACAGTTCACTGAATTTCATTGTTCTGTCCTGCCCTTATTTAAACTGTTTGAGGAAACGCAGATCGTTTTCGAAGAACGCGCGCAGATCGGTGACGCCATAGCGCAGCATGGTCAGACGCTCCATGCCCATGCCGAAGGCGAAGCCGGAGTAGACTTCCGGATCGATACCCACGTTACGCAGCACGTTCGGGTGCACCATCCCGCAGCCCAGCACTTCCAGCCATTTGCCGTTTTTACCCATCACGTCAACTTCCGCAGACGGTTCGGTGAACGGGAAGTAGGACGGACGGAAGCGGACCTGCAGATCTTCTTCAAAGAAGTTGTTCAGGAAGTCGTGCAGCGTCCCTTTCAGGTTGGTGAAGCTGATATTTTTATCAACGATCAGACCTTCCATCTGATGGAACATCGGGGTGTGGGTCTGATCGTAGTCGTTACGATAGACGCGGCCCGGCGCGATAATACGGATAGGCGGCTGCTGGTTTTCCATGGTGCGGATCTGCACGCCGGAGGTCTGCGTACGCAGCAGGCGAGTGGCATCGAACCAGAAAGTGTCGTGGTCAGCGCGCGCCGGATGGTGACCCGGAATATTCAGCGCATCGAAGTTGTGGTAATCGTCTTCGATTTCCGGGCCCGTCGCCACGGTAAAGCCGAGCTCACCGAAGAAACTTTCAATACGGTCGATGGTGCGAGTAACCGGATGCAGGCCGCCGTTTTCAATGCGGCGACCCGGCAGCGAGACGTCAATGGTCTCTGCGGCCAGACGCGCATTCAGCGCTGCGCCTTCCAGTTCAGCTTTACGCGCGTTCAGCGCCTGCTGCACCTGCTCTTTCGCCTCGTTGATGACCGCACCGGCTGCCGGACGCTCTTCCGGCGGCAGCTCACGCAGGGTGGTCATTTGCAGGGTCAGATGCCCTTTTTTACCCAGGTATTCCACGCGGACGTTGTCCAGCGCAGCAACATCTGATGCCTCGTTAATGGCTGCCTTGGCACTGGCAACCAGCTCTGCGAGATGTGACATGGTTTTCCTCATTATGTCGGTGCAGACACCGGTTATAGTGAAATTAATATTCCGAATCCATATACGAAAAAAGCCTCCACAGGGGAGGCTTTCTGGCGCTGTTTTCCGTTTCTTCTTTCACGCGCAAGCCCCCTGAGTTCAGGTGCTGAAGTAAAAAAAGAAGCGGAAAATAGCAGCATTCATGCTTGCATTACCTTGTCTGGTAAGAAACGTCAGAGCTGTATTGAAAAGCCTGCGCCGATAAAAGTCAATGTATTGATGGTGTTGAAACGAAAAGAGGGAGACAAGCTCCCTCTTTCAACTGGCTTATGCCAGAGCTGCTTTCGCTTTTTCGACCAGAGCGGTGAACGCTACTTTGTCGAATACAGCGATGTCAGCCAGGATCTTACGGTCGATTTCAACAGAGGCTTTTTTCAGGCCATTGATGAATTTGCTGTAAGAAATACCGTTCTGACGTGCTGCTGCGTTGATACGTGCAATCCACAGTTGACGGAACTGACGTTTACGTTGACGACGGTCACGGTAAGCGTACTGACCAGCTTTGATAACAGCCTGGAAGGCAACGCGGTATACGCGAGAACGCGCACCGTAGTAGCCTTTAGCTTGTTTCAAAATTTTCTTGTGACGTGCACGTGCAATTACACCACGTTTTACGCGAGCCATGTGTGCTCTCCTGTATCTATTCTAAGTTAAAAAAGTTAAACGTTAACGACTTATGCGTACGGCAGGCACGCGATAACCAGGCCCAGATCGCCTTTGGAAACCATGGCTTTCGGACGCAGGTGACGTTTACGCTTGGTAGCTTTTTTAGTCAGAATGTGACGCAGGTTAGCGTGCTTGTGCTTAAAACCACCTTTACCGGTTTTTTTGAAGCGCTTAGCAGCACCGCGTACGGTCTTAATTTTTGGCATTTTAATAACTTCCACTTCGCATTGTTAATAAACGAAACAAAGGCGAACAAAACCAGTGAGCCGAAGCCCACCGGAAATGTTTCTTGATGGCCTTACTGTTTCTTCTTAGGAGCGAGCACCATGATCATCTGGCGGCCTTCGATCTTCGTTGGGAAGGATTCGACTACTGCCAGTTCAACCAGATCGTCTTTCACGCGGTTAAGCACTTCCATACCGATCTGCTGGTGGGCCATCTCACGACCGCGGAAACGCAGCGTGATCTTGGCCTTATCGCCATCTTCGAGAAAGCGAATCAGGCTGCGGAGTTTTACCTGATAGTCACCTTCATCAGTACCAGGGCGGAATTTAATTTCCTTAACCTGGATAACTTTCTGCTTCTTCTTCTGTTCCTTAGAAGACTTACTCTTTTCATAAAGGAACTTGCCGTAGTCCATGATACGACAAACTGGCGGCTCGGCGTTAGGGCTGATTTCAACTAAATCTACTCCAGCCTCTTCAGCCTTTTCGATAGCTTCTCTCAGACTCACAATTCCCAGCTGCTCACCTTCCAGACCTGTTAAGCGAACTTCCTGGGCGCGAATCTCGCCATTAATACGATTCGGACGTGCCGTTTGAACTCGTTTTCCGCCTTTAATACCTTATTCCTCCAGTTGTTGAAGACTGCGGCTGCGAATCTCTTGTTGCAGCTTCTCGATCACTTCATTTACGTCCATGCTGCCGAGGTCTTTCCCGCGACGGGTGCGCACGGCCACTTTGCCGGCTTCGACTTCTTTGTCGCCACAGACCAACATATACGGGACACGACGTAAAGTGTGCTCGCGGATTTTAAAGCCAATCTTCTCATTTCTCAAGTCTGCTTTTACACGAATGCCCGCATTTTGTAGTTTACGCGTCAATTCGTTAACGTATTCAGCCTGAGAATCGGTAATATTCATGACCACTACCTGCACTGGTGCAATCCAGGTTGGGAAGAAGCCTGCGAACTCTTCGGTCAGGATGCCAATGAAGCGCTCCAGAGAACCGAGAATCGCACGGTGAATCATGACCGGCACCTGACGCTCGTTGTTTTCGCCCACATAGGAGGCGCTTAAACGCTGCGGCAGAGAGAAGTCCAGCTGTACGGTACCGCACTGCCATGCACGATCGAGGCAGTCATACAGGGTAAATTCAATTTTCGGGCCGTAGAACGCCCCTTCACCCAGTTGATATTCAAATGGGATGTTATTTTCTTCCAGCGCCACCGCCAGATCCGCTTCCGCGCGATCCCAGGTCTCGTCGCTACCGATACGTTTTTCCGGGCGAGTCGACAGTTTGACGACGATCTTCTCGAAGCCAAAGGTGCTATACATATCGTAGACCATACGAATACAGGCGTTCACTTCATCGCGAACCTGATCTTCAGTACAGAAGATATGCGCATCATCCTGGGTAAAGCCGCGCACGCGCATCAGACCATGCAGCGCGCCAGACGGTTCGTTACGGTGGCAGCTACCGAATTCCGCCATACGCAGCGGCAGGTCGCGGTAGGATTTCAGCCCCTGGTTGAAGATCTGCACGTGACCCGGGCAGTTCATCGGCTTGATACAGTATTCACGGTTCTCAGAAGAGGTGGTGAACATCGCATCTTTGTAGTTGTCCCAGTGGCCGGTTTTTTCCCACAGCACACGGTCCATCATGAACGGACCTTTTACTTCCTGATACTGGTACTCTTTCAGTTTAGAACGAACAAACGTTTCCAGTTCACGGAAGATGGTCCAGCCGTCATTGTGCCAGAACACCATCCCCGGCGCCTCTTCCTGCATGTGATACAGGTCGAGCTGCTTACCGATTTTACGGTGGTCACGCTTGGCGGCTTCTTCCAGACGCTGCAGGTAGGCATTCAGCGCTTTTTTATCTGCCCACGCGGTGCCGTAGATACGCTGCAACATTTTATTGTTGCTGTCGCCGCGCCAGTAGGCTCCGGCGGTTTTCATCAGCTTAAAGTGATGGCAGAAGCGCATGTTCGGTACGTGCGGACCGCGGCACATATCGATATATTCTTCATGATGATACAGGCCAGGCTTGTCATCATGGGCAATGTTTTCATCAAGAATAGAAACTTTATAGCTTTCGCCGCGTTTCACGAAGGTTTCACGCGCTTCATGCCAGCTCACTTTCTTCTTGATAACGTCGTAGTTTTTCTCGGCGAGCTCATGCATACGTTTTTCGAGCGCGTCGATATCTTCCTGGGTCAGGGTGTGGTCGAGGTCTACGTCATAGTAGAAACCATTATCGACAACCGGACCGATAGCCATTTTGGTGTTGGGCCACAGCTGTTTGATGGCATGGCCTAACAGGTGCGCGCAGGAGTGACGAATGATCTCCAGCCCTTCTTCATCTTTCGCGGTGATGATAGAGAGAGTGGAATCGGATTCGATCGGGTCACAGGCGTCTACCAGTTCACCATTTACCCGCCCGGCAATGGTGGCTTTCGCCAGGCCTGGACCGATATCCAGCGCGACATCCATCGGACTAACTGCGTGGTCAAAATGGCGTTGGCTGCCATCAGGAAGCGTAATTACAGGCATTTTATGTCCTTATTTGCAGTGGTGCCCCGCACGAAAGAGCACATACAAAACTATATAATCATAATTATCATCAGGTTAAGGCGCAGTTCCCGCTTCACTCTGCGAAAATAGGAGCACGACCGGAACGATCGCTCCCCCCTGCAGCCGCCTGCTGATAACACCGGGGAGTAGTTTACACATCATTGGTACGTGATTAAAGCCGCAACAGCATAAATGATGGCGGAATGCGGAGAAAACAAGAGGGCCACGGATAAAAAGCAGAATATAAGCGATGTGGCGCGGTAATATTGGCCAATGGCGCCGGACGATATTATTCGGACATGATAAAAGAGACGTGGAGATATTGCCTGCTGAATGTATACCGCGGGCCATTAAACCGGTACCACTTAACCCGGCTTATTAGACCGCTCGCGAAACGATAGCCTGCAATATTAAGACCACTCGCCGGCCACCAGCGTATGCACATTAAAGGCGTCGTTCATGGATTTTCCGGTGGTAGGGGCGCCGGGCGCAATATTCGAACCAGCCTCAACGTCAGAGGCTTTGGCGATACCTACCTGGGTATGATCCTGATGACCCGATGGCGGAACGGGCGTGGCGGCTGATGCGCCAAAAGAAAGCACGCACAGCGCCAGGGCTGCGATGGTATAACGATTGTTTTTCATGATGTTAATTCTCTTATTACGGAAAACAGACCGGGCAATGTCGCCCTCCGGTCAGTGGTTGTTAGTATAGATCCAGATCACATATTTGTCCGTCGAATATTTAGCTATTTGTGTCAAATAGAATGAATATTTGTCAGGCGCTCGTGAATAATGGAGAAAAAATGGAGGGCTATTTCCTTTTTACAAAAAGTAAAACGAACGGCCAGAAAAAATAATATCACTAATTGCTAAAACCAAAACGAACAGGCCGGGGAAAACCCGGCCTGAAATATTACATCTTATACCCGAGGGAGAGCGAGGTCCGGCGATCGGTATGCTCCGGCGCGGACGCAGGCGGCTCAGAGTTCCAGGTCACGTTGTAGGCGACCTTCAGGGCGAAATGGGCGTTAATCGCCACGTTTAACGCGCTCTCTGAGTTGACCGTGGTGTCCTCGGCGCCGAACACCGATACCCCTTGCGAAAATTTGGCGTTATCGGTCATCTGCCAGGCCCATGTACCCGAAGCATAACCCAGCGGCTGGGTATCAGTATCCCCGTCGGTATATTCGTCATAGCGAACGCCAGGACCGAATTCAAACCGCAGACTGTGCACCGGCCCGTTGAGGATCTGACGACCATAGCCCGCCGTCACAACATCGCGCTGTTGATAGCCGTTGTAGCGGTCTGTTAGCCAGCTACCCTGACCAAAGACATAGTTCATATCGGTCAGGTTGTAGCGGCTACGTCCGCCGACAGCATATTTTTCTGAGGATCGCTCATCATTGGACGACGTGTTGCTGGCGTTGCCCCACAGCGACCAGGCGGTGGTATTACCATACCAGGTCAGGGTGGAATCCGCCGTCATCGAAGAGCTCTTGGTGTTGCCGGACTGCGCCAGGTAGCCTGCGTTAACCACCCCTTCGAACGGTTTTTTGGCAGCGGAAGGGTCATCCATGACGGTAAATACAGAATCATCGGCCATTGCGCCAACAGACGCAAAAAGCCCCCCCGCCAGCATAACCGCTGCGGGTACTGTCTTTAAAAGCTTCATTATAACTCTCTAAAATACATTTTTTTAGGACAGTACAAATGATGAACAGGCATAATCTCGCCGGCTCATTGAATTTAGCGTCCGTACAACATAAAAGAGACCTGAGGGTCCCGGAAACTTTCGCGAGGATCGCGGAGTGCAGGTCCTAAGAAAGGTAGCAAATTATAAAAAAGCACGAATAACATAGCAATCACTTACTCTTTCGTTTTTTGAATAAGACAGCTCCGGAAACAATCTTTATTTCATAATGAAAATAGAGGCATCTTTGCAAAACTGTCAGGAACTGGACTTTCCCTCCCCGAGTCATCGTGCCATGCTTAAATTAACGACAGTCGCCGTATTAAGGAGGAGAAGGAATGACCAAAATTTACACGCTCACGCTGGCCCCCTCGCTGGATAGCGCCACGCAAACCCCACAGATCTACCCGGAAGGCAAACTTCGCTGCAGCGCGCCGGTATTTGAACCTGGCGGCGGCGGGATCAACGTGGCCCGCGCCGTGACCTTTCTCGGCGGCAAAGCCACCGCCATTTTCCCGGTCGGTGGCGCTACCGGCGAGCATCTTGCCGCCCTGCTGGCCGATGAGCAGGTGCCGGTCGAGACCGTCGAAACCCGCGACTGGACGCGGCAAAACCTGCACGTCCACGTGGCCGCCAGCGGCGAACAGTATCGCTTCGTTATGCCCGGCGCGGCACTGACGGACGATGAATTCCGCCGTCTGGAAGAGAAGGTTCTGACTATCGAACCCGGCTCTCTGCTGGTGGTCAGCGGCAGCCTGCCGCCAGGTATTAGCGTCGATAACCTGATGCAGCTGGTGAAAAATGCGCAACAGCAGGGACTGCGCTGCATCATTGACAGTTCCGGCGATGCGCTGGCCGCCGCGCTGGACGTCGGCAATATTGAGCTGGTGAAACCGAACCAGAAAGAGCTTAGCGCCCTCGTGCAGCGCGATCTCAGCCAACCCGATGACGTGCGCCTTGCCGCTCAGTCGTTGATCCAGTCCGGTAAAGTGCGCCGGGTGGTGGTCTCCCTGGGTCCGCAGGGGGCATTAGGCGTGGACGCCAGCGGCAGCGTTCAGGTAGTGCCGCCACCGATGAAAAGCCAGAGCACCGTCGGCGCTGGCGACAGCATGGTGGGCGCCATGACCTTGCGTCTGGCGGAAAACGCCAGCCTTGAAGACATGGTACGCTTTGGCGTCGCCGCCGGTAGCGCCGCGACCATCAACCAGGGCACCCGCCTCTGCTCGCGGGCCAATACGCAAAAAATCTATGATTATCTCTGCGGGCGTTGATCTTCCCTGCCCCCTCCGCGCCGGCGGAGGGGAATCACAATATAAGCAGGATGGTCTATGCTGGAAAGGCCATGCATAACAACGGGGTGTAGAGATGAGTAATGAGATTACCGCCTGGGTCGTCAGCGTGACCTTCCATGAACAGGCGCTGACGGAGATCAATGAGGTCAGCAACCATTTTACCCGTGCCGGGTTTGTACTGACGCTCAATGATGAAGAGGGCTCGCCCCATGAGCTGGGTACCAACACCTTCGGCCTGCTGAGCGGCCAGACGGCCGAGGAAGTTAAGGCCCTCAGCGCCGGCCTGGCGGAAGCGGCCCTTGGCCGCCCGGCGGAAATCGCTGTGGCCACATTCGCCGAGTGGTTAAAAGCTCAATAAGTGCGTTTAGCGCAACGGAAAGCGTCAGTTGTGCGTCAGTTCCAGGTTTACCCGGTAGTAATGCGCTAACCTTATGATATGGTGGAAAACATGGGGAGAGACAGCATGTGGCAAGCAATCAGTACTCTTTTACGCGATTGGCATACCGAAGACGCTGAAATCGAACTGAAAACCGAGCTGCCCGGTGGAGAGATCCATTCCGCCTGGCATTTACGCTTCGGCGGGAAAGATTACTTCGTGAAATGCGACGAACGGGAACTTCTGCCTATCTTCACCGCCGAGTCCGATCAGCTGGAGCTGCTGTCGCGAAGCAAAACCGTTCGCGTACCGCAGGTCTTTGCCGTCGGCAGCGATCGCGACTATAGCTTCGTGGTCATGGAGTACCTCCCTCCCCGTCCGCTGGATGCGCACAATGCGTTTCTGCTTGGCCAGCAGCTAGCCCACCTCCATCAGTGGAGCGATCAGCCGCAGTTCGGTCTGGATTTTGATAACGATCTTTCCACCACGCCGCAGCCCAACGCCTGGCAGCGTCGCTGGTCGGTTTTTTTTGCCGAGCAGCGTATCGGCTGGCAGCTGGAGCTCGCGGCGGAGAAGGGATTGCACTTTGGCGATATCGATACCTTAGTCGATATGGTACAGCAGCGACTGGCCAACCATCAGCCGCAGCCTTCGCTGTTGCACGGGGATCTGTGGTCCGGCAACTGCGCTTTAGGGCCGGATGGCCCCTATATATTCGATCCCGCCTGCTACTGGGGCGACCGCGAGTGCGATTTAGCCATGCTGCCGATGCATCCGGAACAGCCCCCGCAAATCTATGACGGCTATCAGTCCGTTTCGCCTCTGCCGTCGGGTTTTCTCGATCGTCAGCCGATTTATCAGCTTTATACTCTGCTGAACAGAGCGATTTTGTTTGGCGGCCAGCACCTGGTAACGGCCCAGCAGGCGCTGGATGATGTATTGATGGAGAAAATGCGTTAAACAAGCTTCACGGCGGACCTTGCCGGTCCGCCGCAGCGTTTTATCAGTTAATCTCGACGCCGTTCAGGCGGAATTTGATGGTCATCGTTACGCCGGTACCCGGTCTTCCCTGCTCATAACGCCATCTGCGCATCGCGCTTTTCACCTCGCGTTCGAACATATTCGCCGGCTGAGCAGAGAGGATCTGCAGATTATCAATGCGGCCATCAGGCGAAACGTCAAACTTCACCCGTACCGTCCCTTCAATGCGCAGCGCCTGAGCGCGCGGCGGATAGGACGGCTGAACGCGGCTGATCGCCCGCGGGCCGCTCGGAGCAGTAACGGTGGGTTTAGCCGCTGCGGTCGAGGTACTTGGCGCTGTACGCGCCGGCGCCGTATTGTTGTTTTCAAACGGCGAGGCCGGACGCGGCTCTGCTGCCGGCTTCACTTCCCGCTTCGGCTGTTCAACCTTTTTCTCCGGCTTAGGCTTGGGTTTAGGTTTGGGCTTCGGCTTAGGTTCCGGTTTATGGATCACCACCGGCGCCTCTTTCGGCGGTTCAGGCGCTACCTCTGGCTCCGGCTCAGGTTCGGGTTCAACAACGGGCTCCACGACAGGCTGCGCCGCCGGAGGCGGCTCAAGATCGGCCGGCGCCACCATTGTGATCTCTATCGGCTGCGTCGGAGAAGGCTGTTCAATAACCTGATGTACCGAGGTATAAAGCAGCCCCGCCACAACGGCACCGTGGATAGCCACGGACAGCAGCGTTGGCCACGGAAAGCGGCGAGGTAAATCAAGGGTCATTGCGCTCATAGTCGTTTCTGTTGAAAAATGATGCTCCGATTTTAAATGCAAATAGCAATCATATTCAATAAGGCGTCTTAACCTGAGTCAATTTTTGCCGCCATTTGCAGAAAAAAGCTGCGTCGGCAGTGCTTTCCACTCCAGAGCGCATCTTTGCATTGCAGTCCATCGCTGTTTAACTTAACGTAATTCGCCTGATTATTGATAAGGAGCTTTGCCGTGCTTTACGTTATCTACGCTGAAGATATCGCCGATTCTCTGGAAAAGCGGCTGTCGGTTCGCCCCGCGCATCTCGCGCGTTTACAACTCTTACACGATGAAGGCCGACTGCTTACCGCCGGGCCAATGCCGGCCGTTGACAGTAACGAACCGGGCGCAGCAGGATTCAGCGGCTCAACGGTGATTGCCGAGTTTGAATCGCTGGAAGCGGCCCAGGCCTGGGCTAATGACGATCCGTATATCGCCGCCGGGGTTTACCGCCAGGTCTCAGTTAAGCCGTATAAGAAGGTTTTTTGAAAATACCCTTTCCTTTTTCTGGCTAACCACAAAAACACCCAGGTCATCAGAATGAAGGGCGCATTTTGGTACACGACATTGAAGTGTCGCCCTTTTTAACCTCGCGAAAGCGTTGACTGTTATCCGCCTGAGAAGCCTGGAAGATGAGCACGCACTTTCTCCTGCTACCCCATCATCGACCATCGCCTCGCTTTTTTCGGCAATGGAAAATGCTGACAAAACATCGACGCCGCGCGTGATAGTGAATTACTAATACCTTGTGTAAGGCTGTTAGGGAGGATCGCGTTGTTATTTAGCGCTTGCATTTAATGTCAGCACATCCTGATATAGCCCTATAAATCTACAGTGCAATAGAATGAAAAAAAATAACTGAAAGATAGTTGCTTAACGACAGACATGAAAGCCCGAAAAAAATATTATTGGGCATCCACTGCGGATGCCGCGGAACCGAACGTAGCCCATCTTGCTATATTCAGGACCGTAGCCGCTTGAAAGCACGTGGAAATAACCCCCCTGTAGACAAAGGTTTACCTGGCAGGCATAAAGGGATATTAACTACGCTGCCAGCGTTAAGTTGCTGAGCATCATTTTTAAAGCCTATTAATTTCGTTGCGTAAACTTCACGCAGAGTGATAGTAGGGGCATCACTGCTTGATTAAAAAATTTGAAAGGGAATAACAAATGTTTTCAATAAGCCCTGTATTTTTTTGGGCTAACATTTATGTACCTGCCGATTTTGAGGATTATTGTGTGAATACCCTGAAAAAAACCGCATTGCTTTCTGTACTTGCCTTATATATTCCTGTGTCGCAAGCCGCGGCTAAGGAATACAGTCTTGATCCACAGCATACCTCGGTTGTGATCTCCTGGAACCATTTCGGCTTCTCAAACCCTACCGCCTATATCTCTGATGTTTCAGGGAAACTGGCCTTTGATAAAGAGAATCCGGAGAAATCCTCGGTGAACGTCACGCTGCCAGTGAAAACCATTGACGCTCACGTCAAGGCGTTAACGGATGAGTTTTTAGGCAAAGAGTATTTTGATGTTAAAACGTTTCCCGACGCCACTTTCCAGAGTACCAAAGTGGAAAGCAAAGGCGACAATAAATATGATGTGGAAGGTAATTTGACCATTAAAGGCATCACCAAACCGGTGGTCCTGCATGCCGTCCTGAATAAGCAGGATATGCACCCAATGGTGAAAAAAGAGGCCATTGGATTTGATGCCACCGGGGTGATAAAACGTTCAGACTTTAAGCTTGATAAATATGTGCCGGCGGTAAGTGATAACGTCACCATCACGTTATCCACGGAAGCCTATGCAAAATAAGTAAAAGCTGGCGCAACGATTGCGTTTTATTCAGGATGCTTATTGCATGGCCTCTCTGAATAATATAACAGGCTCAGATTATTCATGGTCAGGATCGGTCGGTTCATTTAGCTTCAACGCGCTGGACCGCTTAATAACCCCCTTGCCTGTCTGAGTCTGTTTTCTCATTCCCTCAGCTCCCGCCTGGTTACCGCAGCTGGCCGGTCATATCATTAAGCATTTAACAACGCCATGCCCTTCCTGAGCGGCAATAAACCCTGAGCGGCAATAAATGCTATCTGACGGTTAATTCCTGTCGCGCCGCAAACGACTTGGCTCTGGATCTTGTCGTCCGTCATTACAAGCCAGGCGTAGCATCTCTCTTTCACTGAGGCGGGAGCTCTGTTTTGTCGTCGCATCGCAGCATGAAAAACCATCATTGCCCTATGGCGATGAGCAACGGGAATTTAGCGCAGAGAGAAAAACGACAACGGCACCGCGTACGGTGCCGTTTGCCTGCTCGCTTAGCTGTCAGGGAAGATAAACAGCAGGGCATGACGCTGCCGTTTCACCAGCCCCTTCCTGATAGCGAGGATCCGCATATTGCGGCGCGATTGGGCTTCCAGCCAGCGCGCTTTACGGCGATTCACCTGTCTCAGCATGCGCCAGCGCCCTACTTCCGTTCTACTACGCTTCATTGCAACGACTCTACGAGTGAAAACAGCCCCCATTATAAACCTCTGCCAGCAACTGACTACCGCTTTCGCTGCGTTTTTATTTGCCAGAAAAATACTGATGCGTAAACTCATCACATATCGTCATTCAAAAGGATTTTACATCTATGACAACCTTTTACACGGTGGTGAACTGGCTGGTCATTCTGGGGTACTGGCTGTTGATCGCCGGTGTAACATTACGAATTCTAATGAAACGCCGCGCTGTCCCGTCCGCCATGGCATGGTTGCTGATCATTTATATCCTGCCGCTGGTGGGGATCATCGCCTATCTCTCCTTTGGCGAGCTGCATCTCGGCAAGCGTCGGGCCGAGCGCGCCAGGGCGATGTGGCCCTCGACGGCCAAGTGGTTAAACGACCTCAAAGCCTGCAAACATATCTTCGCGGAAGATAACAGCCCGGTGGCCGAATCCCTGTTCAAGCTGTGCGAACGGCGTCAGGGCATTGGCGGCGTAAAAGGCAACCAGCTACAGCTGCTGACGGAATCTGACGACGTGATGCAGGCCCTGATCCGCGATATTCAGCTGGCCCGTCACAACATAGAGATGGTCTTTTATATCTGGCAGCCCGGCGGCATGGCCGACAGCGTCGCTGAATCGCTGATGGCCGCCGCTCGCCGCGGGGTTCACTGTCGGCTAATGCTTGACTCCGCGGGCAGCGTGGCCTTTTTCCGCAGCCCATGGGCGGCGATGATGCGTAACGCCGGTATTGAAGTCGTCGAAGCTCTTAAGGTTAACCTGATGCGCGTATTCCTGCGCCGGATGGACCTGCGTCAGCATCGTAAAATGGTGATGATCGATAACTATATCGCCTACACCGGCAGCATGAATATGGTCGATCCGCGCTACTTTAAACAGGACTCAGGAGTCGGACAGTGGATTGATCTGATGGCGCGAATGGAAGGCCCGGTGGCGACCTCGATGGGCATCGTCTACTCCTGCGACTGGGAAATAGAGACCGGCAAGCGCATTCTGCCGCCGCCCCCGGACGTCAATATCATGCCGTTCGAAGAGGCCAGCGGACATACTATTCACACGATCGCCTCCGGACCGGGCTTTCCGGAAGATCTGATTCATCAGGCTCTCCTCACCGCCGCCTATGCGGCGAAAGAGCATCTGATCATGACCACCCCCTACTTCGTACCCAGCGACGACCTGCTGCATGCGATCTGTACCGCCGCCCAGCGCGGCGTTGACGTGAGCATTATTTTACCGCGCAAGAACGATTCGCTGCTGGTAGGCTGGGCCAGCCGGGCCTTCTTCACCGAGCTGCTGGCGGCCGGGGTCAAAATCTATCAGTTTGAGGGCGGACTGTTGCATACCAAGAGCGTGCTGGTCGATGGCGAGCTAAGTCTCGTGGGGACCGTCAACCTGGATATGCGCAGCCTGTGGCTCAACTTCGAGATTACCCTGGTCATCGATGACGCCGGTTTCGGCAGCGATCTGGCGGCGGTTCAGGATGATTATATCTCGCGCTCGCGCCTGCTGGATGCCCGTCTCTGGTTAAAACGTCCGCTGTGGCAGCGGATCGCCGAGCGACTGTTTTACTTCTTCAGCCCGTTGCTGTAAAACGTGCCCATCAGATACCGAATGAGTAGCAATCATGGATATGGATTTAAACAACCGCCTGACCGAAGACGAAACGCTCGAGCAGGCTTACGATATCTTCCTCGAACTGGCGGCCGACAATCTCGACCCGGCGGACATCATTCTGTTTAACCTGCAGTTTGAGGAGCGCGGCGGCGCCGAACTGTTCGACCCTTCGGCAGACTGGGAAGAGCATGTGGATTACGATCTCAACCCGGATTTCTTCGCCGAAGTGGTGATTGGTCTGGCGGATACCGACGGCGGGGAAATCAATGATATCTTCGCCCGCGTTCTGCTGTGCCGCGAGAAAGATCATAAGCTGTGCCATATTCTGTGGCGTGAATAACCTTTAACATCCAGTAAAAAGCCTGCCGCGGTTCTCCCGGCAGGCTTTTTTACGTCGCCAGCTTACTTCGGCAAGGCATGACCGCAGGCATGGCAGAAACGGGCGTTATCGTCATGGTCGCCCTGCTGACACTGCGGACACAGGCGCTGCTGTCGTCGACGATTCAGGGCGCTGGTCATATGCGTGGTGATAAGTCCGGTCGGTATGGCAATAATGGAGTAGCCGATCAGGATAAGAATGGAGGCCAGGATGCGACCCAACGGCGTGTGCGGCGTGATGTCTCCGTAGCCGACGGTGGTGATGGTCACGATGGCCCAATAGACCGAGGCGTTAAGCGTGGTAAAGCCGTATTCCGGCCCCTCAATCAGATACATTAACGAGCCGAAAATCACCATCACAATGGCGATAAACGAATAAAACAGGATCAGCTGATGGCGCGCGCTGACAATCGCTCGCCAGAACACGTTGAGCGAAGGCATAAAGCGCAGTAGTTTGAGAATACGCAGCGCGCGGATCGCCCGCATTGCCCGCCAGGCGAATACATAATTGAGGCTAATTTCCGGCCATAGCCACATCACATACAGCGGTAAAATCGTCGCCAGGTCAATCAGCCCCCAAAAGCTGAAAATATAGTGGAGCGGATTGGGCCAGGTAGCGATACGCAGCAGGTATTCCAGGGTAAAGACCGCGGTCACCAGCAGCTCCAGCCAGACGAAAATATGCCATTCATCTAATGTCAGGTGATATTGCGTGCCCAGTCCCGACTCGATAAATATCACCAGTACGCTGAGCAGGGCGAAAAGTCCGCACAGCCCTTCAAAGCGGCGGCCGGAACGTCGGTTCTGATCGAAAAGTAAATGATAAAGCCGCAGACGAGCGGCAGAAAGCATACCCACTTCGTTAACCTCGCAAAAAAAAAGGGCTGACCTGCGTCAGCCCCTGAGATTATAACGGGTCTACCTTAAGGCAGGAAACCGCATGGCGGAAACTGCCTTCCAGCACCGGGCGGGTTTTGGCGCACTCCGGTCCGGCAAGCGGACAGCGGGTGCGGAATACGCAGCCTGAGGGCGGATTAATCGGCGAGGGTAATTCGCCTTCCAGCAGTTGGATAGTTTTCGTTTTCTCGAGATCAGGATCGGGGATCGGCACCGCCGACATCAGCGCTTTGGTATAGGGATGCAGCGGATTATGGTACACCTCGTCGTAGGTCCCCAGCTCCACCGCATGGCCCAGATACATTACCAGAACCCGATCGGAGATATGCTTAACCACCGCCAGATCGTGAGCGATAAATATCAGCGATAGCCCCATCTCACGCTGCAGTTGCTGCAGCAGGTTGACGACCTGCGCCTGAATCGACACGTCAAGCGCGGAGACCGGCTCATCGCAGATAATCAGCTTTGGCTCAAGGATCAGCGCCCGCGCGATGCCGATACGCTGACACTGACCGCCGGAGAACTCGTGCGGATAGCGGTTGATCAGGTTGGGCAGCAATCCAACTTTCATCATCATCGCTTTGACGCGATCGCGCACTTCCTGACGGGGCATCTTCGGATGATAGGTACGCAGCGGTTCGGCGATAATTTCTCCGATGGTCATGCGCGGGTTCAGCGAGGCCAGCGGATCCTGGAAGATCATCTGGATATCGCTGCGCACGTCGCGCCACTCTTCCTGCTTCATGCCCAGCAGATCTTTACCCAGCCAGGCCACTTTGCCATCGGTCGCTTTCACCAGACCAATAATGGCGCGGGCGAAGGTCGATTTGCCGCAGCCCGACTCCCCTACCACACCGAGGGTTTCACCCTCGTAAAGGCGCAGCGTCACGCCATCCACCGCTTTCAGCGTTTTCGACGGCTGCCAGAACCACTGCTTGCCATCTTTGATATCGAAGTGCACCTTCAGGTCGGCAATTTCGAGCAGGACTTTTCGTTGTTCAGTTACGGCGTTCATAGCAGATCCCCCACCGGTTTAAAGCAGGCGCGCAGGCAGCCTGGCGCGAACGATTCCAGCGGCGGCGCGCTGCTGCACTGCTCCATGGCATGCGGGCAACGCGGCTGGAATGGACAGCCTTTCGGCAATCGCAGCAGGTTCGGTGGGTTGCCGGGAATGGTCAACAACGCATCGCCTTCCGCATCCAGACGTGGAACCGCATTCAACAGCCCAATAGAGTATGGGTGCGACGGTTGATAGAAGACATCGCGCGCCTGACCGTACTCCATGGTGCGCCCGGCGTACATCACCAGCACTTTATCGCAGATACCTGCCACCACCCCAAGGTCGTGGGTGATCATGATAATGGCCGTGTTGAATTCGCGTTTAAGCTCATTCAACAGCGTCATGATCTGCGCCTGCACGGTAACGTCCAGGGCAGTGGTCGGTTCATCCGCAATCAGCAGCCGGGGCCGGCACAGCAGCGCCATGGCAATCATCACGCGCTGACGCATGCCCCCGGAGAACTCGTGCGGGAACATTTTCATGCGCTTACGCGCTTCCGGCATTTTTACCGCGTCGAGCATCTTCACCGACTCTTCAAACGCTTCGGCTTTACTCAGCCCTTTATGCAGCATCAGGACTTCCATTAACTGCTCGCCCACCCGCATATAGGGGTTAAGAGAGGTCATCGGATCCTGGAAAATCATTGAGATTTGTTCAGCGCGCAGTTTGTTCAGCTCACGCTCGGGCAAATTGAGGATTTGCCGACCGTTAAAGGTGGCGGAACCCCCGATGCGACCGTTGGCCGCCAGCAGTCCCATCAGGGCGAAGGCGGTTTGCGATTTACCGGAGCCGGATTCGCCCACAATGCCGAGCGTCTCGCCCGCCTGCAGGGTGAAGTTCAGATCATTGACGGCGGTGACGTCGCCATCCGGCGTTTTAAAGGTGACGCGAAGATCTTTCACGTCCAGCAGTAGCCCGCTGTGGCTCTGCGCTTGCGGCGCTTTTGCCGTTTCAATCATGGTCATGGCAGCGCTCCTTAGCGGTCTTTCGGGTCGAGGGCATCACGCAGACCATCGCCGATAAAGTTGAAACAGAACAGGGTCACCACCAGGAAACCCGCCGGGAACAACAGTAGCCAGGGCGAAACTTCCATTGAGTTGGCGCCATCGCTGAGCAATGCCCCCCAGCTGCTGAGCGGCTCCTGCGTCCCCAGTCCCAGGAAACTGAGGAAGGATTCGAAGAGGATCATGCTGGGGACCAGCAGCGAGGCATACACCACCACCACCCCCAGCACGTTGGGGACGATATGGCGCAGAACGATGCTCGCCGTCGAGACCCCGCCGACCTGCGCGGCTTCGATAAACTCTTTGCGCTTCAGGCTCAGCGTCTGCCCGCGCACGATACGCGCCATATCCAGCCAGGACACCATACCGATGGCGACAAAGATCAGCAGGATATTCTGACCAAAAAAGGTCACCAGCAGGATGACGAAGAACATAAACGGGAAGGAGTTGAGGATCTCCAGCAGACGCATCATCACCGAATCCACTTTGCCGCCGAGATAACCGGAGAGCGAACCGTACAGCGTGCCGAGGATCACCGCCACCAGCGCCGCCGCCACCCCGACCATCAGCGAAATGCGCCCGCCGATCGCTACGCGCACCAGCAGATCGCGCCCGGAGGAGTCGGTTCCGAAGTAGTGGCCGGAGGCCATATCCGGAGCATTGGACATCATGCCCCAGTCGGTATCGAAGTAGGAGAACGACGACACCATCGGCGCGAAGGTAACGAACAGCGCAATAAGCACCAGCATAATCAGGCTGGTCACCGCGGCGCGGTTATGCATAAAGCGACGACGCGCATCCTGCCAGAGGCTACGCCCCTCCACTTCCAGCTTCTCACTGAAGTTTTCCAGCGCCTCGCTATTTTTCTTACTTAACATCATGGCGAACTCCGGCTTCAGTAGCGAATCTTCGGATCGATAACGGCGTACAGCACGTCAACGATGGCGTTGAACAGGATAGTCAGGGCGCCAACGAGGATCGTCAGGCTGAGCACCAGCGAGTAGTCGCGGTTAAGCGCCCCGTTAACGAACAGCTGGCCGATCCCCGGCAGGCCGTAAATGGTTTCAATGACCATTGAGCCGGTGATAATGCCCACGAAAGCTGGCCCCATATAGGAGAGCACCGGCAGCAGCGCCGGCTTCAGCGCATGGCGCAGAATAATGCGACGCATCGGCAGCCCCTTCGCCCGCGCGGTGCGGATAAAGTTAGAGTGCAGCACTTCAATCATTGAGCCGCGGGTGATACGCGCGATGCTGGCGATATAGGCCAGGGAAAGCGCCACCATCGGCAGGATCATAAATTTCAGCGCCCCGCCGTTCCAGCCGCCGCCCGGCAGCCAGTGCAGGGTAATGGCAAAGATCATCACCAGCAGCGGCGCGACCACAAAGCTCGGAATAACCACGCCGGTCATGGCTACCCCCATCACCGCGTAGTCCCAGCGGGTATTTTGCTTCAGGGCGGCTATCACCCCGGCGGCAACGCCGATCACCACCGCCAGTAAAAAGGCGGCGAAGCCCAGTTTCGCTGAAACCGGGAAGCTGGCGGCCACCAGATCGTTGACGGAATAATCTTTGTATTTAAAAGAGGGACCAAAATCGCCATGCGCCAGCTGCTTCAGATAATTGAAGTACTGCGTCATGATAGGGTCGTTTAAATGGTATTTTGCTTCAATATTCGCCATGACTTCCGGCGGTAGCGTGCGTTCCCCGGTAAAAGGACTTCCCGGCGCCAGACGCATCATGAAGAATGAGATGGTGATAAGAATAAATAGCGTCGGAATCGCTTCCAGACAGCGACGTAAGATAAATTTTAACATTGCCCGTACCTTCTGGCGTGTGCCTTTGCACTGCTCTCAAATAAGACACGATGGAGCGAGCCGAGACCCGCTCCACGTATTGCCATTAATGTTTGATAACGTAGAGGTCTTTGGTATAGACGTTATCCATCGGGTCTTTACCGGTATAGCCACCGACCCATGGTTTCACCAGGCGGGCGTTAACGTAGTAATAGACCGGTACGATCGCGCTGTCTTTGTCCAGCTGCTGCTCTGCTTTCGCATAGGCCGCCGTGCGCTGCGCTTCATCGGATGCTTTTACGGATTCAGCCATAATCTTGTCGAACGCCGGGCTCTTATAGTGCGCGGTGTTCATTGAACTGTCAGAGAGCATGGTGTTCAGGAAAGAGGTTGGCTCGTTATAGTCGGCGCACCAGCCCGCACGCGCCACGTCATAGGTGCCCTGATGACGGGTATCGAGGAACGTTTTCCACTCCTGGTTGACCAGCTTCACGTCAATGCCCAGGTTTTTACGCCACAGCGAGGCGGCGGCAATCGCCAGCTTCTTGTGCAAATCAGAGGTGTTATACAGCAGGTTGAAGGTCAACGGTTTATCGGCGCTATAGCCGGCTTCGGCCAGCAGTTTCTTCGCTTCTTCGTTGCGTTTTTCCTGCGACCAGGTAAACCATTCCGGCTCGCTCAGCTTCGCGCCATCGGTATACGGTGGGGTGTAGCCGTAGGCCGGCAGATCGCCCTGTCCTTTCACCTTATTAGCAATAATATCGCGATCCAGACCCAGCTTCAGCGCGGTACGCACGCGCACGTCGGTGAACGGGGCCTTCTGGTTGTTGATTTCGTAATAATAGGTACACAGATAGGGGTCAACGTGCAGCTCGTTGGGGATCTCTTTTTTCAGCTTCTGGAAGAGTTCGATCGGCAGCTGGTTATAAGTCATGTCCAGTTCACCGCTGCGGTAGCGGTTAACATAGGTCACTTCGGAAGAGGTCGGCAGCCAGGTAACGGTGTTAATGACGGTTTTAGCATTATCCCAATAGTGCGGGTTACGCTCCATCACGATCCGCTCGTTGACCACCCAGTCTTTCAGAGTATACGCGCCGTTGGTAACGATATTGCCAGGCTGCGTCCACTTTTCGCCAAATTTTTCGATGGCCGGTTTGTAGACGGGAGACATCGCCGGGTTAACCAGCAGTTTATAAAAATAGGGTACCGGTTCGCTGAGGGTGACTTCCAGCGTGTGGTCGTCAATGGCTTTTACGCCCAGCTCGCTCGGCGCTTTCTTGCCGTCAATGATTTCGTCGACGTTAACGATATGACCATATTGCGGATAGCTGGCATAAGGAGACGCGGTTTTCGGATCCACCAGACGCTGCCAGCTGTATACGAAGTCCTGGGCGGTAACCGGCTCGCCGTTAGACCATTTTGCATCTTTACGCAGATGGAAGGTCCAGACTTTAAAATCTTTATTATCCCAGCTCTCCGCCACGCCAGGGATCGGGTGGCCATCTTTCGGCGAAGTATTCAGCAAACCTTCGAACAGGTCGCGGCTAATATTGGCCTCTGGCACCCCTTCGATTTTATTTGGGTCCAGCGATTGCGGCTCGGCGCCGCTATTACGTACCAGGGTTTGCTTCTCTGCCAGCTGCACACCAGCCGGGACATCCGCTGCCATTGCCATATTGCCGGCGATCAGTGCGGATAGCACTCCCGCGGCGATTAAACGCTTTTTAGTGATGATGGTCATTGTGTTGTAACTCCAGTCATTATAATTACTGGTTTTTTAACCAGCCTGTTTTTCCCGTTTTCGGGTTCTGTCCAACGCAGGAGTTTGCGATTGGCAGATTGCTATCACCGACTTATTTATTACGACCGCTCGAACGGCAGTCTTAACGTCGATTCGTTGCCCTCGCTGGAGGGTCGTTCTGGCGAAATGAGTTAATTAAAAATAATTCTCATTTGCGTACATAATTCAGCAGACGATAACGGCGGAAAGTACCAAAAGGTAAACACCTCCGCCAATGCAATTTGCAAATATGTTACCGAATTCTCTTTTATTGCCGGTTTTGCCAGCGTGACAAGCGTTTGCCATAAAACGTCGATGTAAAAATATTATTATTTATCAGAGCATTACGATAATTTCATCAGCCAGCATACTGAGCAGCGACCACAAGATGGTTTTTTGTACAAAAATTTAACAATAGATTACTTTTTAGCACATTCATCTGCCGCCTTGTTAAAATTACTAATATCATTTCGATGATCCGACAGCAAGTACCAGAGAATGATGTGAAGAAAATAACATCACAGGAGGGGGAGGCGTGAGGAGAATGTTAAGAGAAATATTTCATATCTTAATGAAAAACATGAAATTAATAGCGATATCGCAAAATATTATTCCTACCGCCAGCTCCGCGCTGGCTAATAGGTTTTGCTAATAATCGCGCAGGCGTGAAGCGAGACTCCCCGCCTGCTGGCGACGAACTAACTCAGCAGCCCTGGGAAAAGCGCTTTAATCCCGGTCACAATAAACTCAATGCCGAGGGCCATCAGCAACAGGCCCATAATACGGGTGATGACGTTGATTCCCGTCTGCCCCAGCAAACGGACCAGCCACGGCGCCATACGGAAAATCCCCCAGCAGCAGAGGGCAAATACCGCTATCGCCAGTGAGAACCCGACCAGATGCACCCAGGAGTGGTACCGGGTCCCCCAGACGATAGTTGAACTGATTGCCCCTGGCCCGGCCATTAATGGTAGCGCGAGAGGAACGACGCCGATGCTCTCCCGGACCGCCGTCTCCGACTTTTCCTGCTTGTTCTGCTTATCTTCGCCGAGCTTACCGCTGATCATCGACATCGCGATGGTCACCACCAGGATGCCGCCGGCGATACGGAAGGAGTCAATGGAGATACCGAAAATCTGCAGAATGCCATCGCCGAGGAACAGCGACGTCAGGAGGATGATCGCCACCGACAGGTTGGCGGTGAGGTTGGTCTTATTACGCACCGCAGCCGGCTGATAGCTGGTCATACTGATGAATACCGGAATAATGCCAACCGGGTTAACCAGGGCAAATAAGCCGATGAAAAACTTGAAATATGCAGAAAAATCGAACAGTGATTGAGTCACATTGGGCTCCGCAGCATCATCAAAATTGGCGGTTGACTGTTAACAGCATAAAATAACTGCGCGAAACATACGCTTTTTACCTGCAATATTCATTATAAATATGCATAACCCGGTGATATGTATCGAATGTTAGCCATTTGTATATTTAATGCTAATCGTTTTTTTAATTTCAAAACCCTCCCATCACACTTGATCGAACCGGTCAAAAAGCAGCCAGCTGAAAGGTATCAGCAGCGACAATACTTGATCTAAATCACGTAATTTGTACTCAGAAGTGAGTAATCTTGATGACACCAACAGAGTGGAAGGCAGCAGTACCTGAAAGCGAAAGAGATAAAGCTTTTTTAGTAAATCGGTGAAACAGCGCCCTGATTTTTCTACATAAACATTTACATGCAAGCTGTTAACGGCCTGTCTATAATGTCGAATCGAGCGACTGATTTACTAAAAAAGTTTAACATTATCAGGAGAGCATTATGGCTGTTACTAATATCGCTGAACTGAACGCGCTTGTTGAGCGTGTCAAGAAAGCCCAGCGTGAATATGCCAGTTTCACTCAAGAACAAGTCGACAAAATCTTCCGCGCCGCCGCTCTGGCCGCTGCAGATGCTCGAATCCCTCTCGCCAAAATGGCCGTAGCCGAATCCGGCATGGGTATCGTTGAAGACAAAGTGATCAAAAACCACTTCGCTTCCGAATACATTTACAACGCTTATAAAGACGAAAAAACCTGTGGCGTTCTGTCAGAAGACGACACCTTTGGCACCATCACTATTGCTGAGCCTATCGGCATCATCTGCGGTATCGTACCGACCACTAACCCGACTTCAACAGCCATTTTCAAATCGCTCATCAGTCTGAAAACGCGTAACGCCATCATTTTCTCTCCGCACCCGCGTGCAAAAGAAGCCACCAACAAAGCGGCTGATATCGTGCTGCAGGCTGCCATCGCGGCCGGCGCGCCGAAGGACCTGATTGGCTGGATCGATCAGCCGTCTGTAGAACTGTCTAACGCGCTGATGCATCACCCGGACATCAACCTGATCCTGGCGACCGGTGGTCCAGGCATGGTGAAAGCAGCATACAGCTCCGGTAAACCTGCTATCGGCGTCGGCGCCGGTAACACCCCGGTAGTCATTGATGAAACCGCCGACATCAAACGTGCCGTAGCGTCCGTACTGATGTCTAAAACCTTCGATAACGGCGTGATCTGTGCTTCTGAGCAGTCCGTTGTGGTGGTTGATTCAGTCTATGACGCGGTTCGCGAACGTTTCGCCAGCCACGGCGGCTATCTGCTGCAGGGTAAAGAGCTGAAAGCCGTTCAGGACATTATCCTGAAAAATGGCGCGCTGAACGCGGCTATCGTTGGTCAGCCAGCGGCCAAAATCGCTGAACTGGCAGGCTTCACCGTGCCGGCCACCACCAAAATTCTGATTGGTGAAGTGACCAACGTTGACGAGAGCGAGCCGTTTGCTCACGAAAAACTGTCTCCGACGCTGGCTATGTACCGTGCAAAAGATTTCGAAGACGCGGTAGCCAAAGCAGAAAAACTGGTCGCCATGGGCGGTATCGGCCACACCTCTTGCCTGTACACCGACCAGGACAACCAGCCGGCTCGCGTGGCTTACTTCGGCCAAATGATGAAAACCGCGCGTATCCTGATCAACACCCCGGCTTCTCAGGGTGGTATCGGTGACCTGTACAACTTCAAACTCGCGCCTTCCCTGACTCTGGGTTGTGGTTCCTGGGGTGGTAACTCCATCTCTGAAAACGTTGGTCCGAAACACCTGATCAACAAGAAAACCGTTGCTAAGCGAGCTGAAAACATGTTGTGGCACAAACTTCCGAAATCTATCTACTTCCGTCGTGGCTCCCTGCCAATCGCACTGGATGAAGTGATTACCGATGGTCACAAACGCGCGCTGATCGTGACTGACCGCTTCCTGTTCAACAACGGCTATGCCGATCAGATCACTTCCGTACTGAAAGCTGCGGGTGTTGAGACGGAAGTCTTCTTCGAAGTTGAAGCTGACCCGACGCTGACCATCGTACGTAAAGGTGCCGACCTGGCGAACTCCTTTAAACCAGACGTGATCATCGCCCTGGGCGGCGGTTCCCCGATGGATGCGGCGAAAATCATGTGGGTCATGTACGAACATCCGGAAACCCACTTCGAAGAACTGGCGCTGCGCTTTATGGATATCCGTAAACGTATCTACAAGTTCCCGAAAATGGGAGTCAAAGCCAAGATGGTGGCGATCACTACCACTTCCGGTACCGGTTCTGAAGTGACGCCGTTCGCCGTGGTGACCGATGACGCGACCGGTCAGAAATACCCGCTGGCAGACTACGCGCTGACCCCGGATATGGCCATTGTCGATGCCAACCTGGTGATGGATATGCCGAAATCGCTGTGTGCGTTCGGTGGTCTGGATGCGGTGACTCACGCCCTGGAAGCTTACGTTTCCGTACTGGCTTCTGAGTTCTCTGACGGCCAGGCGCTGCAGGCGCTGAAACTGCTGAAAGAGTACCTGCCGGCTTCCTATCACGAAGGTTCCAAGAACCCGGTTGCCCGTGAGCGCGTACACAGTGCCGCGACTATCGCCGGTATCGCGTTCGCTAACGCCTTCCTCGGCGTGTGTCACTCGATGGCGCACAAACTGGGTTCCCAGTTCCATATTCCGCACGGTCTGGCCAACGCCCTGCTGATCTGCAACGTTATCCGCTATAACGCGAATGACAACCCGACCAAGCAGACCGCGTTCAGCCAGTACGACCGTCCGCAGGCTCGTCGTCGTTACGCTGAAATCGCCGATCACCTGGGCCTCTCCGCACCAGGCGACCGCACCGCAGCGAAAATCGAGAAACTGCTGGCATGGCTGGAAAGCATTAAAGCTGAGCTGGGTATTCCGAAATCTATCCGCGAAGCTGGCGTTCAGGAAGCTGACTTCCTGGCCCACGTTGATAAACTGTCTGAAGATGCATTCGATGACCAGTGCACCGGCGCTAACCCGCGCTACCCGCTGATCTCCGAACTGAAACAGATCCTGCTGGATACCTACTACGGCCGCGAATTCGTCGAAGGCGAAGCCGGTGCGAAAGCCGAAGTTGCTCCGGTAAAGGCTGAGAAAAAAGCGAAAAAATCCGCTTAACCAACAGCGATAGCATCGCGACAAGCCCCGTCACCTGACGGGGCTTTTTTTATCCCCGCTATCAGCCATTCTTTATCGCCAGCTCCGCCAACCTATAGCAGACATTAAAAAGGCGCCCACAGGCGCCTGTACGAGCTTCTGAGCGTATCAGCAGGGACGGTGCTGGTTTTGTACCTTGGTTAACGAACCGACGCTCAGCGCCTCTTTATAATGCTTACGGCAGACCGATACGTACCGCTCATTACCGCCGATGACGACCTGCTCACCCTCATTATAAGGACGCCCCTCCTGATCGAGGCGCAATACCATGCTGGCCTTGCGGCCGCAGAAGCAGATCGTTTTCAGCTCAACCAGCTTATCTGACCAGGCCAGTAAATACTGGCTGCCGGTAAAGAGCTCACCGCGAAAGTCCGTCCGCAACCCATAGCAAAGCACCGGAATATCCAGCGTATCGACAACTTCGGACAGCTCATGAACCTGTTCACGCGTCAGAAACTGGCTTTCATCCACCAGCACGCAGTGAATCGGCTTTAGCTGGTGCTCCGCCGCAATATCGTCAAATAACGAGGTCTGTGGATTATACAATCGGGCCGGCGAGGAGAGCCCGATACGCGAACTGACTTTTCCGGCGCCAAAGCGGTCATCAATCTCAGCGGTATAAACGACGGTACGCATCCCCCGCTCCTGGTAATTGTACGAAGATTGCAACAGAGCGGTCGACTTACCTGCATTCATTGCAGAGTAGTAGAAATAAAGTTGTGCCATCGGCTGCGTGACCCCAATCAAAGTGTTTTATCGCGGCGACGATTGTACCATATTTTATGCGCACAGCCGCGCTTTCAGCAGGGGTATTGTCGCGAAGCTGAAGGGCCTGCAAACCGAAAGGATTAAGAAGATGAATTGAATTTTCAGGGCCACTATTTGTACGCCCCGTTACGCTACTGGCGCGGTAACCATTGTCTTTTCGTGCTTATAGACCGGTTGCCCAAGGGCTATAAGCAGGGCTGCCGGTTGTTTTATATTAAGCCTTGTAACCAAAAATGCGCTAATACTGACGAGGGTTATTTACCCATGTAAAGGATCATTTCTCTCACTGAACCTCTCAAAAAGCATACCGTCTCAATGTTTTAGCTTGCCTTCGCCTCATCGCTATAAGCGATGAAAGATGTGAAGCGGCACGGGAATTTTAACTTAAATTAATTAATTCTCGCGACAAATAACCAGTAATTTTGAATTCCTTACATTCCCCCCTATTGCACAACGCATTTTATCGCTCTATTATTAGTTCAACAAACCACCCCACAATATAAGTTTGAGATTACTACAATGAGCGAAGCACTTAAAATTTTGAACAACATCCGTACTCTTCGTGCGCAGGCAAGAGAATGCACCCTGGAAACGCTCGAAGAAATGCTGGAAAAATTAGAAGTCGTCGTTAACGAGCGCCGTGAAGAAGAAAACGCTGCCGCGGCAGAAATTGAAGAGCGTACGCGTAAGCTGCAGCAATACCGTGAAATGCTGATTGCTGACGGTATTGATCCGAATGAACTGCTGAGCACCATGGCTGCCGTTAAAGCCGGTACCAAAACCAAGCGTGCTGCACGTCCGGCTAAATATAGCTATGTTGACGAAAATGGTGAAACCAAAACCTGGACCGGTCAGGGCCGTACCCCGGCTGTGATCAAAAAAGCAATGGATGAGCAAGGTAAATCACTGGACGATTTCCTGATCTAATCTCCGTTGATCGCTATAAAAAATCCCGCTGCGGCGGGATTTTTTTTGCCCTCAGGGCCGATATAAAAAAACCGGGAGTCGCAGATGCGCTCCCGGTTTGTGCTTTCAACCGCGCGGCGGATTACTTCGCTACCGCCGTTTCCAGCCAGGCTTTAAAATCGTCGCCCAGCGTTTTGTGACGAATACCATATTCGACAAACGCCTGCATGTAGCCAAGCTTATTACCGCAGTCATGGCTCTTGCCTTTCATATGATAAGCTTCAACCGTTTCTTTCTCGATCAGCATATCAATGGCGTCAGTCAGCTGAATTTCATCACCAGCGCCCGGAGGGGTTTTCGCCAGCAGCGGCCAGATATCAGCGCTGAGGACATAACGCCCCACCACCGCCAGGTTGGACGGCGCAACGTCAGCTTTTGGCTTCTCAACCACGCCCACCATCGGTACGCTTTCGCCCGGCTTCAGGGATTCGCCTTTGCAGTCAACCACGCCATAAGCGGTTACGTCTTCGACAGGTTCAACCATAATCTGGCTGGCGCCAGTCTCATCGAAGCGAGAGATCATCTCAGCGAGGTTATCGCGGCTCAGATCGGATTCATATTCATCCAGAATAACGTCTGGCAGAATAACCGCGACCGGCTCATCTCCCACTACCGGATGGGCGCACAGCACCGCGTGACCCAGACCTTTCGCCAGGCCCTGACGAACTTGCATAATAGTCACGTGCGGCGGGCAAATAGACTGCACTTCTTCCAGCAGCTGGCGTTTTACACGTTTTTCCAGCATCGCTTCCAGCTCAAAACTGGTATCGAAATGGTTTTCGATAGAGTTTTTCGACGAGTGCGTTACCAGAACAATTTCAGTAATTCCTGCAGCGATACATTCATTAACAACGTACTGAATTAACGGCTTATCTACCAGCGGCAGCATTTCTTTTGGAATCGCTTTGGTGGCCGGCAGCATCCTGGTGCCTAATCCCGCAACCGGGATAACCGCTTTTCTGACTTTAGAATTAAGGGCAGCCATTGAAATCTCCTGGACTGTTTGTTTTTTAAACTTCTCGTTACAAATAACGTGTCGAGTATATCAGTCAACCGCGTATTTACTGGTCTGAAAAGCTGCCGATAGCCTCGAATTAGGACTTTTACGCATAAAACTGCTCGATGTTACCACCGCTAAAGGGCAACAGGTAATCCCGTCTGCTTAGATATAAACGCAATTGCTCATTCCGCAGACAACATTAAGCGTAAACGACCGCCAGCCCCCCAAATTTGGCACTGCCACGAGGTGCAGCGTTGGCTAATTTGGTTAAGATAAGCATCACCCAGCGTCCCCAAAGGAACGCCATTACTAATCTGAATTTGATGCTCCCCTGTATTCAGCGTGCCATTAAGTCCCGCTGACACCAGAATTAAATTTTTCAGCCCGCTGTGGTAATACCCTACTAACAGAGGGAACTGGCCCGGAAGATTTGCCTGACGCAGCAGTTGATTCACCTGTTTTAACAAACTTCCCATTTCTGGTAGCCGTTGTCCCTGGTGCGCCAGTTGCTCCTGCAGCAGACCATTAAACAACGCGCGCAGCAATAATGCTGCCAACACGCCATTATCGCCTGCGCGTGTGACATCCAGACAATAGAAAGCCAAATCATTTTCCGAAAGCGGCGCGATATCGAGTACCAGACCGGGCTTGTCTGCCGACACCAGTTGTCGATAATGAACGCGGCAGTGCGACATTTCCTGTTGCACCGGCGGCTGTAATTCCTGCAATAGTCTTGAAGCGGCGATGGGATTACTGACCAGCGCATCCCAGTCCTCAAATAAACGCTCTTCCTCTTCCACGCGCGAACTGAACATCGCGGGATAGAGACAGGCGTAAACGGTCTCGCGCAGGCGATCGAAATCTTTTACTGGCTTTAACAGCACGTCCTGGACGCCAAGTCGCAACGCTTTAGCTATATCCGCCATGTTTTCGGTGGCGGAGATCATCAGGATCGGTAACTGTTCGCCGCGGTTACGCAGCGTTTCCACCAGCTCCAGACCGTTCATTCTCGGCATAGAAATGTCGCAAATCATCAGGTCCGGATGCACCTCCGTCATTTTATGCAGGGCATCCTTGCCATCTTCCGCCTGGAAGGTTGTTGCTCCCAGCGAGGTCAGCCATCCATGCAAGAGTGAGCGGAAAACGGGTTCGTCTTCAACTATCAGAATCTGTTTTCCCGCCAATGGCTGCGTCATGATATCTCCCCTGGCTGACGATAATTCAATAGTGGCACGCTATTCTCACTATCGCCTGTCAGAATTTGCTTAAGTCAGTAACTCGTACGTCAAACGGCTGTACGCACTAAGGGTAATAATTCATCCATTTTCTTTTCTACCGCCAGTTGCCCCGCGGCAATCGCCTCTCCGGCGCGATGAAAATCAAGCGTCGAAACTTGCGGACAGTATGGCTGCAACAGGATATCCGGCGGGTCACCCGCCATACGATTGCGTTTAAGACGGTTTTCCAGTACCTGGATAGAGGTGGTCATGATCTCCATCGCCGTCGGCGTCACGGCCGTACGGCGGGAACTCATTCGCGTCAAGCGAGCGCGCAGACGAGTATGCCATGGCCCCTCCTTCTCTTCCGCTTCCTGCCGCGGCGTTTCAAGGGAGAACAAATCCTGCTGCATAAGATGGGCATCATGTTGCAGGTCGACGGCAATCACAATATCCGCTCCCATTGCCCGGGTGAGCGACACAGGAACCGGATTGACCACCGCGCCATCGACCAGCCAGTAACCATTATGCCTTACTGGCGACATTAACCCCGGCATACTACAGGAGGCGCGAATGGCTAAATGTAGATCGCCTTCGGTAAACCACAGCTCCCTACCGGTGCTTAAATTGGTGGCAACAGCAGCAAACCGGCGCTCGCAGCGTTCAATCTCGGTGACGGGCATAATGCGGCGGTAATGATTGAATACCTTTTCCCCCCGCAGCAGTCCCCCCCGGCGCCAGGAGAGATCCATCAGCTTCAGGACATCCCAGTTGCTGAATGAGCAGACCCATGATTCGAGTGCCGGGAGTCGGTTACAGGCATACGCCGCCCCTACCAGCGAACCGATAGAACAACCGGCTACGATATCAATCTCAATACCGGCCCGCTGGAGGGCGTTGATGACGCCAATGTGCGACCATCCGCGAGCGGCTCCCGCACCTAGCGCCAGACCAATTTTAAGCTTTCTCATTAGTACTAATAACTATCCTTCCACTCTGAGCGTGGCAACATTGTCACGGCTCAGTTAACATAATGCCCTTTGGCGTAGAAGCGCCGTTACTCTTTCTTCCATGGAGGCAGTTTTGTCGCAATTATGCCCCTGTGGCAGCGCACTGGAGTATAGCTCATGTTGCCAGCGATATCTGTCCGGCGCTGAGCTTGCGCCGGGCCCGTCACAGCTTATGCGCTCCCGTTATAGCGCGTTCGTCATGAAAGACGCTGACTATCTAATCAAAACCTGGCACCCGTCCTGTCAGGCGCAGCAATTTCGCGCCGAGCTGGAGAAAGGGTTTTCCCAGACCGAATGGCTGGGCTTAACCCTGTTCGCCAGTGATGAGGGGCGAGCTCCAAATGAAGGTTTTGTCAGCTTTGTCGCCCGCTTTAATGACAATAACCGCCCTGGCGCCATTATTGAACGTTCCAGATTCTTAAAAGAAAATGGACAGTGGTACTATATCGACGGGACACGACCGCTGATTGGCCGTAACGACCCCTGCCCCTGCGGCTCAGGTAAAAAATTTAAAAAATGCTGCGGCCAGTAACGCTGGCGCAGCGCTTGCAAACATTACAGGATTTTCCTCGCGATGCATTCATTACAACGTAAAGTACTACGCACTATTTGCCCTGATCAGAAAGGCCTCATCGCGCGTATCACCAATATCTGCTACAAGCATGAACTCAACATTGTGCAGAACAATGAGTTTGTTGACCACCGTACCGGTCGTTTCTTTATGCGCACCGAACTGGAAGGCATTTTTAACGACGCTACTCTGCTGGCCGATCTCGACAGCGCCCTGCCTGAAGGCTCCATCCGCGAACTAAATCCGGCAGGCCGTCGCCGGGTGGTGATTCTGGTGACGAAAGAGGCGCACTGTCTGGGCGATCTGCTGATGAAAGCCAACTACGGCGGGCTGGATGTCGATATTGCCGCGGTTATCGGCAACCATGACACCCTGCGCTCGTTGGTGGAGCGCTTTGGTATTCCGTTTGAGCTGGTCAGCCATGAAGGACTGAGCCGCGAAGAACACGATCAGCGGATGGGCGATGCTATCGCCGCCCACGAACCGGATTACGTGGTGCTGGCCAAGTATATGCGCGTCCTGACGCCAGAGTTTGTCGCCCGCTTCCCGAACAAAATCATCAATATCCACCATTCGTTTTTGCCGGCGTTTATCGGCGCCCGTCCCTATCATCAGGCCTATGAGCGCGGCGTGAAAATCATTGGCGCTACCGCCCACTACGTGAATGACAATCTGGATGAAGGCCCGATCATCATGCAGGACGTGATTCACGTCGATCATACTTATACCGCAGAAGATATGATGCGCGCTGGGCGCGATGTTGAAAAAAACGTCTTGAGCCGGGCGCTGTATCAGGTACTGGCGCAGCGCGTCTTCGTTTACGGTAACCGGACGATTATTCTTTAATCGACTGAGAAATGAATTGGTTAGCTTTACGGCGTTACGTGTAAAAATCAGGCAACCAGTTTATTTTTGTCAAACGAATGCTTTACAGGGGCGCATCATTTGGTATGATGCGCCCCGCTTCCCGAGAAGGAAGCAGGCCAGTACCAAGCATTACCCCGTGGTGGGGTTCCCGAGCGGCCAAAGGGAGCAGACTGTAAATCTGCCGTCATCGACTTCGAAGGTTCGAATCCTTCCCCCACCACCATTATTCACTACAGTGATATGGTTTCCCCGACAAGCGTAAACGATGTTTGCACTTAGCGGGAAGGGTAAGAACCTTCGACTAAGGTTCGACTCGAGCGCCAGCGAGAGAACGTTGCCACAGGCAACGGCCCGAAGGGCGAGGAGAGATAGCGACGAGTTATCCTTCCCCCACCACCATTCATTTTGCTGAATAGCCTACAATGTGATTTTACCCCTGGTGGGGTTCCCGAGCGGCCAAAGGGAGCAGACTGTAAATCTGCCGTCATCGACTTCGAAGGTTCGAATCCTTCCCCCACCACCATCTTCTTAAAAAACACCTCAATCCAATTACTCTACGATATTCTATATTCTGCCCCATGGGGAAAGGATGAGAAGCTTCGACTAAGGTTCGACTCGAGCGCCAGCGAGAGAACGTTGCCACAGGCAACGGCCCGAAGGGCGAGGCGCTTTAGCGCCGAGTAATCCTTCCCCCACCACCATCTTCTTAAAAAACACCTCAATCCAATTACTCTACGATATTCTATATTCTGCCCCATGGGGAAGGATGAGAAGCTTCGACTAAGGTTCGACTCGAGCGAAGCGAGAGAACGTTGCCGCAGGCAACGGCCCGAAGGGCGAGGCGCTTTAGCGCCGAGTAATCCTTCCCCCACCACCATCTCTTCATGTATTGCCCAGCTTATTCCACCTGCGATACGCTATATTCTGCCCCACGGGGAAGGATGAGAAGCTTCGACTAAGGTTCGACTCGAGCGAAGCGAGAGAACGTTGCCGCTGGCAATGGCCCGAAGGCGAGGCGCTTTAGCGCCGAGTAATCCTTCCCCCACCACTGTTGTACTCTCAGCGACCGGTCCTGCTGTCTCATCGCTCGCGCTTCGCTTAGCGAGGCTACAAGTGGTGCCGTCTGGTAGCCCGGACAGGTGCGCAGCACCGCCTCCGGAAAAACTCACAGCGGTGGCAACCGCCTTTTTACCGGCGAGCTTTTCACCACCGAGGTGTTACACTGCGCATACTCCGCCAGACCGTCCAGCAGGGTATCCAGCTGGGCAATATCGCGCACCACGAGACGCATCACAAAACAATCTTCCCCGGTCACCTTGTCACTTTCAATACATTCCGGCATCGCCTGGATATATTTATCCACCTTCTGCAGCAGCCCAGGCAGCGGACGGACCCGCACCAGCGCCTGCAGGCTATAGCCCAGCGCGGCGAGATTTACCCGCGCCCCATAGCCCTGAATGACACCCCGCTCCTCCAGGCGCTTCACCCGCTCGGCGGTGCTCGGCGAGGTCAGCCCCACCCGCGCGCTCAGGACCTTGAGCGAAACTCTGGCATCCTGAGTCAGGCAGGTGAGGATCGCCCGGTCAATTTCATCAAGTACGTCATTCATATATTTCACCTAATTATAAAAGGCATTTTCCCCCTTCTACCTTAATTCAGCCATATCACCCTGTCAGGGTTTTTCGCACAATAACTAAAAAATGGTGGAGGTGAAAAATGCAACTTACCCGCGGCGTCTGGCAGATGAGCCTGGCAATGATAATCTCCGGCTCGATCGGCGCGTTCGTGCTGCTCTCTGGTTTGCCGGTGACTGATGTGGTGTTCTGGCGCTGCCTGATTGGCGCGCTAACCCTGCTGGTGTTTATCGTGTTAAGCCGCCAGCCCTTCAGCCGGCTAACGCGTTTCACTCTCGCTCTGGCGGTGATTGGCGGCGCGGCGCTGGTCGTCAACTGGCTGCTGCTGTTTGCCGCCTATTCGCGGATCTCAATCGGTATGGCCACCGTGGTCTATAACACCCAGCCGTTTATGCTGGTACTGATGGGGATGGTGCTGGGGGAACGGGTCAGCGCCGTGAAATGGGGATGGTTACTGCTGGCCTTTGGCGGCGTAGTGATCCTGCTGTCGAGCGAGCTGACGCCTGCACACGAAGAGGGGCTTACCACCGGCGTGTTGCTGGCGCTGGGCGCGGCATTCTTCTATGCCCTGACCGCCATCATCGCGCGCAAACTGCATCCGCTCCCCGCGCAGCATATCGCCTTCATTCAGGTTCTCGTCGGCGTCGTGATGCTGCTGCCGCTGGTGCATGCCCCAGAATTGACGGCCAGCTTCCCCTGGCGCTATCTGCTGATCCTCGGCATCGTCCATACCGGGATCATGTATCAGCTTTTATATAGCGCGATACAGAAACTGCCGACGCCCGTTACCGGTTCGCTCTCCTTTATTTATCCGCTGGTGGCGATGGTGGTTGACTATCTGGTCTTCCACCATGCGTTATCCGCGGTGCAATTGCTCGGTGGGATGCTTATTCTGTTTGCCGCCGCAGGGAATAATCTCGGCTGGGGCGAAAAAAAACCCCGCCGCGGCGGGGTCAGTGAGCAGTCGCGGGCCAGTTAGCGACGGGCGCGGACAATCTGGTATTTGCGCGTCAGGTATTCGACCGGCGCGCTCCAGATATGAACCAGACGGGAGAACGGGAACAGCAGGAACAGGGTCATGCCCAGCACCAGGTGAACGCGGAAAATAAACGCCACGCCATCCAGATGCTGTGACGCGCCGCCGTGGAACGTCACCACCGACTGCGCCCAGCCGACCAGTTTCATCATTTCACTGCCGTCCATATGCTGAGCGGAGAACGGGATCGTCAGCAGGCCGAGCGCACACTGCACCATCAGCAACGAGAGGATCAGAATATCCGCTCCGGTGGTGGTGGCGCGAACGCGCGGGCTCAGCAGACGACGCTTGAGCAGCAGTAACCCGCCCACCAGGGTCATCACGCCGCAGGCGCCGCCGGCGATCATCGCCATCTTCTGCTTGACGTCGATCGGCAGGAAGGACTCATACATCCAGTGCGGGGTCAGCATGCCGAGGAAGTGGCCGGCGAAAATACCCAGGATGCCGATATGGAACAGGTTCGACGCCAGGTTCATCCCCTTACGGTCCAGCATCTGGCTGGAGGCGGCGCGCCAGGTGTACTGGCCATAGTCATAGCGCAACCAGCTGCCAATCAGGAACACCGAACCCGCAATGTACGGATAAATGTCAAAGAAGAACATATTCAGGAAGTGCATTATTGCTGTCCTCCGTTAGAGATATTCAGATATTGCGGGGCCACGGCTCCGGCAAAACGACGCTGGTGAGCGGAAATTTCCGACTCGCCGCAGCCCTGGTCGGCAAAGAATTTGACCTGTTCTTCTTCCCAGACGGCGTCCAGCGCCTGCGGCGTATCGTCGCGCGCTTCGTCGGCAATCTTCTCCGCCACCTTCTGGCTGTCGACCTGCGTATTGGCCAGCTTCAGCAATAGCTCGAACAGCACCGCATAGCGACTTTCGCGCTGCTGCAGGCGCGCGCTGAGCAGACCGAGGATCGGCGCGACGTCCCGCAGGCCGCCAAGCGCTTCCTCTTCCGGCAGCTGCGCCAGATACTCCAGATATAGCGGCAGATGATCCGGCAGCTCATGGCTATCCAGCAGCAGACCGTGGCGCTCGTACTGCGCCATCAGGTCGACCATCGCCTGCCCGCGGTCGCGGGATTCGCCGTGGACATGTTCAAACAGCAGCAGCGAGGTGGCCCGGCCGCGGTCAAACAGTTCGCTATAGGCCGCCTGGGCATCCAGCGGATCCTGAGCCACTAAATCGCGCAGGAAAACGCCCAGCGCGTGGGCATCCTCTTTGCTGAGTTTCTCTGATGACGCGAGCGCCTCGAACATCTCCTGCTGATGCTGCCATAAGGCAGCGTCAGGATATTCGAGCAGACGCGATACAATCACGAGTTCAATCATGCGTGCGGCTCCGTTTTGCTGGTCACGTCGATGGCGTCGATGCGACGGCTGTTGAACAGGTTGAACTGACTGTCAGAGCCGTGGCAGCCATCGCCAAAGCTAAAGCCGCAGCCGTTTTTCTCCGGAAACGCTTCTCGCGCCTGTTCACGATGGCTGCTCGGCACCACGAAACGATCTTCGTAGTTGGCGATCGCCAGATAGCGATACATTTCCTGGGCCTGCGCTTCGCTCAGCCCCACCTCTTCCAGCGCGCGGGTATCGACGACGCCGTCAACGGTTTCCGCACGCTTATAGTGGCGCATCGCCAGCATTCGTTTCAGCGCCAGCAGTACCGGCTGGGTATCGCCCGCGGTCAGCAGGTTCGCCAGATATTGCACCGGAATACGCAGGCTTTCCACGTCCGGCAGGATCCCGTTGCTACCCAGTTCACCCGCATCGGCGGCGGACTGAATCGGCGACAGCGGCGGCACGTACCAGACCATTGGCAAGGTGCGATATTCCGGGTGCAGCGGCAGGGCCAGCTTCCAGTCCATCGCCATTTTGTAAACCGGCGACTGCTGCGCAGCTTCAATGACCCCCTGCGGTACGCCATCTTTCAGCGCCTGCTCGATCACTTTCGGATCGTTGGGATCGAGGAACACGTCCAGCTGACGCTGATACAGATCTTTCTCGTTCTCGGTGCTGGCGGCGTTTTCAATCGCGTCCGCGTCGTATAGCAGGACGCCGAGATAGCGGATACGGCCCACGCAGGTTTCGGAGCACACCGTCGGCATCCCGGATTCAATACGCGGGTAGCAGAAGATGCATTTCTCGGATTTCCCGCTCTTCCAGTTGAAATAGATCTTCTTGTACGGACAGCCGGTGATACACATCCGCCAGCCGCGGCACTTGTCCTGGTCGATCAGTACAATGCCGTCTTCTTCACGCTTATAGATGGCGCCGCTCGGGCAGGTCGCGACGCAGGCCGGGTTCAGGCAGTGCTCGCACAGGCGCGGCAGATACATCATGAAGGTGTTTTCGAACTGGCCGTACATCGCCTTCTGCATGTTGTCGAAGTTCTGATCTTTGGCGCGTTTTTCAAACTCGCCGCCGAGGATCTCTTCCCAGTTCGGACCGCTGGTGATCTTGTCCATCCGCTGACCGGTGATCAGCGAGCGCGGACGGGCGATCGGCTGATGTTTGCTCTCCGGCGCGTTATGCAGATTCTGGTAGTCATAATCAAACGGCTCGTAGTAATCATCGATGCCCGGCAGATGCGGGTTGGCGAAGATTTTTCCCAACAGCATCGCGCGATTGCCCATGCGCGGCTGCAGTTTACCGTTGATTTTGCGGATCCAGCCGCCCTTCCATTTTTCCTGGTTTTCCCAGTCGTTCGGGAAACCGACGCCCGGCTTACTTTCCACGTTGTTGAACCAGGCGTATTCCATCCCTTCCCGGCTGGTCCAGACGTTTTTACAGGTCACCGAGCAGGTGTGGCAGCCGATGCACTTATCGAGATTCAGCACCATGCCGACTTGTGAACGAATTTTCATTTTACGCTCTCCTGTACCTGGTCGTTGCCTTCGCCGTCTAACCAGTTAATGTTCTTCATCTTACGTACCACCACAAACTCATCGCGGTTGGAGCCGACGGTGCCGTAGTAGTTAAAGCCATAGGCCAGGTGGCCGTAGCCGCCGATCATGTGGGTCGGTTTCGGCGTAATACGGGTGACGGAGTTATGGATCCCCCCGCGCTGACCGGTGATTTCAGAGCCCGGCAGGTTCACGATACGTTCCTGCGCGTGATACATCATGGTCATCCCGGCTGGAACGCGCTGACTCACCACCGCACGCGCCGTCAGGGCGCCGTTGGCGTTGAACACTTCGATCCAGTCGTTATCTTCGATACCCAGATCTTTCGCATCCGCTTCGCTCATCCAGACAATCGGCCCACCGCGCGACAGGGTCAGCATCAGCAGGTTATCGCTGTAGGTCGAGTGGATACCCCATTTCTGGTGCGGGGTCAGGAAGTTCAGCGCCTTTTCCGGGTTGCCGTTGGACTTCTCGCCCATCACCGCTTTCACCGAACGGGTGTCGATCGGCGGCCGATAGACCAGCAGGCTTTCGCCGAAGTCGCGCATCCACTGGTGATCCTGATACAGCGACTGACGTCCGGTCAGCGTGCGCCACGGGATCAGCTCGTGAACGTTGGTGTAACCGGCGTTATAGGAGACATGCTCATCTTCCAGGCCAGACCAGGTCGGGCTGGAGATAATCTTCCGCGGCTGCGCCTGAATATCGCGGAAGCGGATCTTCTCGTCTTCTTTGTTCAGCGCCAGATGCGTATGCTCGCGACCGGTGATCTCGCTCAGCGCTTGCCACGCTTTCACCGCCACCTGACCGTTGGTTTCCGGGGCCAGGGTGAGGATCATTTCCGCGGCGTCGATGGCCGTTTCCAGCTTCGGCTGGCCTTTCGCCGGGCCTTCCGCCTTGGTGTAGTTGAGCTTACGCAGCAGATCCATCTCGCTCTGGGTGTTCCAGGCGATGCCTTTCCCGCCGTTGCCGATGGTTTCCAGCAGCGGGCCGATCGAGGTGAAACGCTCGTAGGTCGCCGGGTAATCACGCTCAACCGGAATAATATGCGGCGCGGTTTTCCCGGGGATGAGATCGCATTCGCCTTTTTTCCAGTCTTTGACATCCAGCGGCTGCGCCATTTCCGCGGCGGAGTCGTGCTGGATCGGCAGGGTCACCACGTCGGTTTCTTTACCGAGGTGGCCCACGCACACTTCAGAGAATTTCTTCGCGATACCTTTATAGATCTCCCAGTCGCTCTTCGATTCCCAGGCTGGATCAACGGCGGCCGACAGCGGGTGAATAAACGGATGCATATCCGAGGTATTCATGTCGTCTTTTTCGTACCAGGTGGCGGTCGGCAGCACGATGTCGGAGTAGAGACAGGTGCTCGACAGACGGAAATCGAGGGTCACCACCAGATCCAGTTTGCCGTCGAGGCCGTTATCCCGCCATTCGACTTCTTCCGGCTTCACGCCGCCCTGCTTGCCCAGGTCTTTGCCCTGAATGCCGTTCTCGGTACCCAGCAGGTACTTGAGCATGTATTCATGGCCTTTACCGGAGGAGCCCAGCAGGTTGGAACGCCAGATAAACAGGTTACGCGGGTGGTTTTTGCCATTTTCCGGCTGCTCGGCCGCAAAGCGAATCGAGCCCTCTTTCAGCGACTTCACGGTGTAATCCACCGGGGTCATGCCGGCTTTTTTCGCTTCGTCAGCGATACGCAGCGGGTTGACGCCAAGCTGCGGCGCCGACGGCAGCCAGCCCATCCGCTCTGCGCGCACGTTAAAGTCGATCAGGTGGCCGCTGTAACGGGATTTATCCGCCATCGGCGACAGCAGTTCCTGCGCGGTCACCGTTTCATAGCGCCACTGGCTGGAGTGGTTATAGAAGTACGAGGTACTATTCATGTGACGTGCCGGACGCTGCCAGTCAAGGGCGAACGCCAGCGGCTGCCAGCCGGTCTGCGGACGCAGTTTTTCCTGGCCCACATAGTGCGCCCAACCGCCGCCGCTCTGACCGACGCAGCCGCAGAAGATCAGCATATTGATCAGGCCACGGTAGTTCATGTCGAGGTGGAACCAGTGGTTGAGGCCCGCCCCGACGATAATCATCGAACGACCGTGAGTTTTATCGGCGTTATCGGCAAATTCACGGGCGGTACGGATGATATGCGCGCGGGAGACGCCGGTGATCTTCTCCGCCCACGCCGGGGTGTAGGCTTTCACTTCATCGTAGCCGGCGGCGCAGTTGTCATCGTTCAGACCGCGCTCCAGGCCGTAGTTAGCCATGGTCAGGTCATACACGGTGGTGACCAGGGCGGTAGAGCCGTCGGCCAGCTGCAGGCGTTTGGCCGGCAGTTTGTGCAGCAGAATGTTTTCCAGATCGACTTTGTTAAAGTGCTCAGACCCTTCGCCGCCGAAGTACGGGAAGCCGACGTTCGCCACTTCATCATGGCTGCCCAGCAGGCTCAGACGTAGCTCAATCTCTTCGCCAGTTTTACCGTCGCGCTGTTCGAGGTTCCATTTGCCTTTGTCGCCCCAGCGGAATCCGAGGGAACCGTTCGGTACGGTCATGTCGCCCTTCTCGTCAAAGGCGACGGTTTTCCATTCCGGATTATTCTCCTGACCAAGGGAATCCACGAGGTCGGATGCGCGCAGCGTACGGCCGGCGGCATAATAACCGTCGCGCTCCTCGAGCATCACCAGCATCGGCATGTCGGTATAGCGGCGCACATAGTCGGTGAAATACTGGCTCGGCTTATCGAGGTGGAATTCACGCAGCATCACATGGCCCATCGCCAGCGCCATCGCGGCATCGGTACCCTGCTTCGGCGCCAGCCACAGATCGCAGAGTTTGGCGATTTCGGCGTAGTCCGGAGTGATGGCTACGGTTTTGGTCCCTTTATAGCGGACTTCGGTAAAGAAGTGCGCATCCGGGGTGCGGGTCTGCGGCACGTTGGAGCCCCAGGCGATGATATAGCTGGAGTTATACCAGTCGGCGGATTCCGGCACATCGGTCTGCTCGCCCCAGGTCATCGGCGAAGCCGGCGGCAGGTCGCAGTACCAGTCGTAGAAGCTCAGGCAGGTGCCGCCGATCAGCGACAGATAACGGGCGCCGGACGCGTAGGAGACCATCGACATCGCCGGGATCGGCGAGAAGCCAGCCACGCGGTCCGGACCGTAGGTTTTGACGGTATAGACGTTGGAGGCGGCAATCAGCTCATTCACTTCCTGCCAGGAGGAACGTACAAAACCGCCGCGACCGCGGGCCTGTTTGAAGCTTTTAGCTTTGTCGGCGTCTTCGATAATCGACGCCCATGCCTCAACCGGATCGCTATGCTGAACTTTCGCTTCCCGCCACATCTTCATCAGGCGTTTACGCATCAGCGGGTATTTCAGGCGGTTAGCGCTGTACAGATACCAGGAGTAGCTGGCGCCGCGCGGGCAACCGCGTGGTTCGTGGTTCGGCAGGTCCGGGCGGGTGCGCGGATAGTCAGTCTGCTGCGTTTCCCAGGTCACCAGACCGTTTTTGACATAAATCTTCCAGCTGCATGAGCCGGTGCAGTTGACACCGTGAGTGGAACGCACAATTTTGTCATGCTGCCAACGTTGACGGTATCCATCCTCCCAGTCCCGGTTGGTGTTTAGAAGCTGGCCGTGCCCATCGGCAAAGGTTTCACCCTTCTGTTTGAAGTAGCGAAACCGGTCCAGGAATTTACTCATCGGGTTTCTCCTGATATGGAGCCTGACGGCTCTCTGATAAATCGACATTGCTGGATTTGCAGCGAAGGTAACGCTATGAAAGAGGGCGAGAATTGATAGCGATCAATCCGAACTGTCTTGTTACTGCGCAGCAAAACCTCGATTACCACCAAGGTGGTATAAGATGTTATTTTTTAACTTGTTGTTTTTTAATGGTTTTCACCTCAAAAAGCGGCGCCTCACCGGGATTTGTTAACAACGGAGGTATTAAGGGGTAGAGCCATTTCACTGGCAAGCCCACCTGTTCTGGCTCAGCGGTCGATGCGGACAATATTCTCCCATAGTATGTTGTAACTAATTGAGCGGTTAAAAAAGGCGCCTCCGTGGGGAGCGCGCCTTTTTATACGCCAACGTTACCGCGGCCGATTACTGACGCTTACGACCGTATACCGCCCAGGTGATCACCACGCAGGCAATATAGAACACGAGGAACACTTTCATCGCCCCGGCCGGCGAGCCGGTCAGATCCAGCGAGATACCGAACGCTTTCGGAATAAAGAAGCCGCCGATAGCGCCAATGGCGGAGATAAAGCCCAGCGCCGCCGCGGTATCGGTCGCCGCCTCGCGCATCGCCTGCGCTTCGCTGCCGCCCTGGGCCTTCACGCGGTCCATAGTCAGCTTACGGAAGATCACGGAGATCATCTGGAAGGTGGAGGCGCTCCCCAGCCCGGCGGTCAGGAACAGCACCATAAACACCGCGAAGAAGGCGATAAAGTTACCGCCCTGGCCGTTGGTCGGCAGGGTCAGGAACAGCAGCGCGCAGAAGACAGCCATCACCACAAAGTTGACCAGCGTTACGCGGGTCCCACCGAGGCGGTCGGAGATCGCCCCGCCCATCGAACGCGCCAGCGCGCCAATGAACGGGCCGAAGAAGGCGTAATGCAGGATCTGCACATCCGGGAACTGAGTTTTTGACAGCATCGCGAACCCGGCGGAAAAGCCGATAAAGGAGCCGAAGGTCGCGAGATAGAGCAGCGCCATAATCCACAGATGCAGGCGCTTAAGTACCGGCAACTGCTCGCTCAGCGACGCTTTCGAAGCCGACAGGTCGTTCATAAAGAACCACGCCGCCAGAGTGAAAATAATCAGGAAAGGTACCCAGATCCACGCGGCGTTTTCCAGATACAGCATCGAGCCGTCCGGTTGCTCGCTACCGTTACCGCCAAAAACGGCAAAGATAGAGATCGAGACCACCAGCGGCGCGACCAGCTGCATCACGCTGACGCCCATATTGCCAAGTCCGCCGTTAACGCCGAGCGCCCCGCCCTGCTTCGCTTTCGGGAAGAAGAAGCTGATGTTGGCCATACTGGAGGCAAAGTTGGCTCCGGCGAAGCCGCACAGCAGAGAGATAATCACGAAGATGCTAAACGGCGTAGAGGTATCCTGGACCGCGAAGCCCAGCCAGACGCATGGCACAATCATGATCCCGGTGCTGAACGCCGTCCAGCGACGGCCGCCGAACAGCGGCACCATAAAGGCGTAAGGCACGCGTAATAAGGCGCCTGACAGCGCCGGCAGCGCGGTCAGCATAAACAGCTGATCGGTTGTAAACTGAAAGCCTACTTTGTTGAGGTTAACGGCAACCGCGCTGAACAACATCCAAACGCAGAACGCCAGTAACAGACAGGGAACGGAGATCCATAAATTGCGGCTTGCCACACGATGGCCGCGCTGTTGCCAGAATTCAGGATCTTCAGGCCGCCAGTCGGTTATGACCGAGCGGTTAGCCTTCTCCGGGAGGGAAGATTGACTCATAGATACCTCTGATTATTCATATTTCCTGCCGCTACCTTAGGGGTTACCCGGGGCGGTAAGTTGATATAAATCAAAGGAAAAGCGCGAGCTAATTTGTGCAAAAATAAACCATGCCTCCAAGTGAGTAGAGAATGGTGGGGAAAAAAGTGTGGTTTTTCACGCTGCTGCCGGGTTGCGTATAATCCCCCCCCTAACATCGCCTACCACCGACAATTAAGGAGTAACTCTTTGGGGGTATGGGTATACTCCAGGGGATAGTCGAGAATAAGCGCCACTCCCGGAGACATGACCGGTCAGGAGCCACGCATTCCATGTTAAAACGTCTTTTTACCCCGCTGACGCTGGTCAATCAACTGGCGTTAATCGTGCTGCTCGCCACGATTATTGGCGTCGCCGGCATGGCGATCTCCGCGCGCCTGGTGAACGGCGTGCAGGGCAGCGCGCACGCCATTAACAAGGCCGGTTCATTGCGTATGCAAAGCTACCGGCTGCTGGCGGCGATCCCGCTGAATGAAAACGATCAAAAACTGGTGGCGGACATGACCGCCACCGTCTTCAGCCCGGAGCTGCAAAATTCCGCCCGCCGCGACGGCCAGGAAATCCAGCTTAAAGCCCTGCAGCAGTACTGGCAGCTGGCGCTGGCCCCCGGCATGCAGCGCGCAGTCAATCAGGCGGAAGTGGCCCAGGATGTCGCCGACTTTGTCGATCGTATCGACCAGTTGGTCACCGCATTCGACCACACCACCGAGCAGCGTATCGAACGGGTGGTCTGGATCCATCGCATCCTCGCCATTGGTATGGCGCTGCTGCTGATCTTCACTATCATCTGGCTACGCGCCCGTCTGCTGCGGCCGTGGAAACAGCTGCTGAGCATGGCGCGCGCGGTGAGTCAGCGTGATTTCACCCAGCGGGCGCACATCAGCGGCCGCAACGAAATGGCGACCCTGGGCATGGCGCTGAATAACATGTCGGAAGAGCTGGCGGAAAGCTACGCCGTGCTCGAGCGGCGGGTGCAGGAGAAGACTGCCGGACTGGAGCAGAAGAACGAGATCCTCGCTTTCTTATGGCAGGCCAACCGCCGGCTGCACTCCAGCGCCCCGCTCTGCGAACGTATTTCGCCGGTACTGAATGGCCTGCAGGGGCTGACGCTGCTGCGCGATATCGAGGTACGGGTTTACGACCTGGAAGACGAAGATAATCACCAGGAGTTTACCTGCCACTCGGATGATGACTGTGATGATAAAGGCTGCTACCTCTGTCCACGCAATCTGCCGCCGCTGCCGGATGGGGGAACAACGCTGAAGTGGCGGCTGTCAGATGCGCATAGTCAGTACGGCATCCTGCTGGCGACGCTGCCGGTTGGCCGCCATCTCAGCCACGATCAGCAGCAGCTGGTGGATACCCTGGTGGAACAGCTGACCAGCACCCTGGCGCTGGACCGCCATCAGGAGAAGCAGCAGCAGCTGATCGTCATGGAAGAACGGGCCACTATCGCCCGCGAGCTGCACGACTCCATCGCCCAGTCGCTATCCTGTATGAAGATGCAGGTTAGCTGTCTGCAGATGCAAGGCGACGCCTTGCCGACGGAAAGCCGCCAGCTGCTGGGGCAGATCCGTAACGAACTGAATACCTCGTGGGCCCAGCTGCGGGAGCTGTTAACCACCTTCCGCCTGCAGTTGACCGAGCCGGGGCTGCGCCCGGCGCTGGAGTCCAGCTGTCAGGAGTACAGCGCCCACTTCGGCTTTACGGTGCAGCTTGATTACCAGCTCCCGCCGCGCTTTGTGCCCTCGCATCAGGCGATCCACCTGCTGCAGATCGCTCGCGAAGCGTTGAGCAACGCTCTGAAGCATGCCAGCGCGACCGAAGTGACCGTGACGGTGTCACAACGCGATAATCAGGTTCGTCTGGTGGTAGCGGATAACGGCCGCGGCGTACCGGACCACGCCGAACGGAGTAACCATTACGGTTTAATTATTATGCGGGATCGCGCCCAGAGCTTGCGCGGTGACTGTCAGGTACGACGCCGGGAAACCGGTGGAACCGAAGTGATCGTCACGTTTATCCCGGAAAAAACGTTTTCCATCCAATAAGGAGACCCTCATGAGTCAACAGGAACGGGCAACTATCCTTCTCATTGACGACCATCCGATGCTGCGCACCGGCGTGAAACAGTTGATCAGCATGGCGCCGGACATCCAGGTGATTGGCGAGGCCAGCAATGGCGCGCAAGGTATTGAGCTGGCCGAGTCGCTGGATCCTGACCTGATCCTGCTGGACCTTAATATGCCGGGCATGAACGGTCTGGAGACGCTGGATAAGCTGCGTGAGAAATCCCTTTCTGGCCGGGTAGTGGTCTTCAGCGTCTCCAACCATGAAGAGGACGTTGTCACCGCCCTGAAGCGCGGCGCCGATGGCTATTTGCTGAAGGACATGGAACCGGAAGATCTGCTGAAAGCGCTGCAGCAGGCGGCCGCCGGAGAGATGGTATTAAGCGAAGCGTTAACGCCGGTGCTGGCCGCCAGCCTGCGCGCCAACCGCGCCACCTCCGATCGGGACATCAGCCAGCTGACCCCGCGCGAGCGCGACATTCTCAAGCTGATAGCCCAGGGACTGCCGAACAAAATGATCGCCCGTCGCCTGGATATCACCGAAAGCACCGTCAAAGTACACGTAAAACACATGCTGAAGAAAATGAAGCTCAAATCCCGCGTGGAAGCGGCGGTGTGGGTCCACCAGGAGCGAATCTTCTAAGGCGAGTCCGTCCAGGAGACGCCTGGCGTGGTAAACTTGACCAGCGGCTCGGTCAGCGCCAGGGCGATCTCATTGGAGGAGACGCGCTGCCCCTGTTTATCCTCCACCACCACCGACAGGCGCCAGCGGTTCGCGGCGCCCGGTTCACTGTTCCACACCGGCATAATGATGCTCCAGCCATCGGGGCTGCTGGCATCTACCGGCGGCGTCAGGCTGAGGGCCTGGGTGTCTCCCTGCCAGTGCAGCGCCTTGATGCCATGCAGACTATGGATCTGCAGCTTCAACTGCACCGTCTCCCCGGACTGCAGATCCCAGGGCGGCGTGGCCAGATAGACCGTCAGATTTTTGCGCTGACGATACTCCACCACCGGCAGATTATCCCGCTCCGGACTATCGAAGCGGCTCCCGCGCAGCGAGTTGCTGATCGCCACCTCGTCTGCCGCAAGCTGCTGCTTAAGGGGTACGCCAAAGCGGTAGTTTAGCTTCAGGCCCACATTGTTCTGGCTGACGCCATTTTCCCCCTGCTTATGCTTAGCGGTCACCGTGACCAGCGGGACCGGGGTGTAATTGAGCCCAACGGAGACGGCCACCGGATTATGGTAGCCGGTGCCGGAGTGAAACAGATCGACGCTATCGCCGAAATATTGTTCGACGCTGACGCTGGTGTTGATGTGCTGGTAGAACGGCAGCCGCGCCTGGGCGGTGACGTCATACCCTGCGGCCATCCGTTGCTCCTGAGTCTGATTATCGCGTAGCTGCCAGTCGCCCAGCGGATGGTAATAGTTTGCCGACAGGCGGAGATATTCTCCCCACGCTTCGGCGCCAACGCTGCCGCGCGCCAGGCTTTCGCTCAGCACTTTATCGTAAAACGAGTTATAGCCCAGCAGCCAACCGCCGACCCGCCAACGCTGGCCAAGCCCGATGTTGCCCACCAGATCGTGCTCGCGCCGGGTCACCGAGTACTGGTTCCAGGTCAGGTAACGGTCGTTATCCTGCAACGGCACGAACCAGCTCCCTTTACTGCCGGTGAATTTCCCCTCTTTATCGACCAGCAGGTCGACATTGGCGTTGCCCCACGGCGAGAGCCAACTCTCCAGCTGATGACTCACTTCATTGCCGATTTTACTGATGGCAAACAGCTGCGCCTGTTCACCCGCCGTCAGACCATTGTCGCTCATGCTGGCCTCGCCAAACTTCTTCGCCACTTCGGCAAAGTGCCGGGCGTCGTCATCAACCTGGGGAGCAATCCCCATATCGGGCAGCGGATCTTGCGCTTGCGCAGGGCGGGTGGTGTCGCTGGCGGTCAGCGCCCAGACGGGAACGCCCGGCAACAGCAGGAGAAAGGTCAACGTTGGCAACAAACGGAACGACACAGGCATTAACAGAGTTTGCGCAAGCTCACAAAAATGGATAGAAGTGTTAGTTTATCGTTTTTTCCCTGCTCCCGCAGCCCTGTGGGCAATTCCAGGAATAAGCTGAAACCGGTTGGGTAAGGTGCCGCCCAACCGGAGGCGTCGCTGCGCGCCACCGTTACGCCCGGGTTCGTTGCGCCGCCAGCAGCGCGTTGAGCTCCGGCACGCAAGAGCCGCAGTTGGTCCCGCATTTCAGCTTCCCACCCAGCGCCCCGACGCTGGCGCAGCCGCTGGCGATGGCCTCGTTAATTGACCATTCCCCCACCCCAAAGCAGCTGCAGACGATCCGCCCCCGCGGCGCGACTGCGGCGCCCGGTCGGCCGCTAAGCAAGGCATGTCGTTGGGCAGCATCGGACGGCGGCGCGGCAAAGGCAGCGCTTATCCATGCGCAATCCACCGCCGGCTCGCGCGCATCGCTCCACCAGCCGAGCATCAGCCTTCCCTGATGCCAGGCCAGCAGGTTCCACACCGCGCCGCCGTCAGCCACCTGTAACTGCCAGCCGCGCCGGGCGCACCACGCGCTGAGCCACTGTCGGGCAGATGCCTCCCCGGCCAGCGAGTAGTGCAGCACGCCTGGCGTCGCCCGCCGCCGCCAGTGCCAGGCCGCAGGAAATGGTAGCGGTTCGCGGCAAAAAAGCTCGCTGTGCCAGGCCGGTTGCCAGGCGGCGATCGCCACCGCCGCCTGTTTACTTTCCGGCTGGCCGGAATACGGGTCCGTGACGGCGGCCAGCAGGTTATTCACCCGCCCCTGACGGGCAAACTGGTTGTTCCAGTGCATCGGAACAAACAGCGAGCCGGGGCGCTGCCCTTCGCTGATCGCCACTTTCGCCACCATCACCCCATGCCGCGACCAGATCCGCGCCAGCCCGTCAGCGGGAAGCTGATAGCGAACGGCATCCTGCGGCGCCACCTCCACCATTGGCTCCGCGATATGCTGCATCAGCCGCGGCACTGCGCCGGTACGGGTCATGGTGTGCCACTGATCGCGGATCCGCCCGCTGTTGAGGATCAGCGGATAAAAGGCATCGGTTGTCGCCCGGGTCGGTTGAGGCGTCACCGGCACCATCCGCAGCCTGCCATCGCCATGCCAGCCGCGCGTGATATCCCAGGCGACCTCGCTGCGGCTGACCGGCCAGCGCACCGGCGGCATGGCGTCCCACGCCTCACGGCTGAGATCCGCCAGCGCGCCGATATCAAACGCCCGCTGGCCGTCGTTTTCGAAACCGGACAGCGCCGCATGCTCGCGGAAGACGTCATGCGGATGCTGCCAGGCAAACGCCTCGCGATACCCCAGCGCCTGGCCCACTCTGGCGATGATCCACCAGTCCGCTTTCGCCTCCCCCGGCGGCGGCAGAAAGCTGCGCTGACGGGATATCCGCCGCTCCGAGTTGGTGACCGTGCCATTCTTCTCGCCCCAGGCCAGCGCCGGAAAGCGGATGTGGGCGAAACGTCCGGTATCGGTCTGGGCGGCGACATCCGAGACGATCACCAGCGGACAGGCGGCCAGCGCCTGGCTCACCGCGTGGCTGTCAGGGAGCGACACCACCGGGTTGGTACCCATGATCCAGACCGCTTTGACCTCGCCGCGGCCAATGGCGGCAAACAGCTCCACGGCGGTCAGCCCGGGGGTCTGCGCCAGCCGTTCCGTCCCCCAGAAGCGGGCCAGCCGCTGCAGATCGTCTGGCACAAAATCCATGTGCGCCGCCAGCATCGTCGCCAGCCCGCCGACTTCGCGGCCGCCCATGGCGTTGGGTTGACCGGTCAGCGAAAAGGGGCCGCAGCCGCGGCGGCCATACTTCCCGCTGGCCAGATGGACGTTGATGATGGCGTTACATTTGTCGCTGCCGCTGGCGGATTGATTGATTCCCATGGTGTAGAGGGTGATCGCCCGCGGGGCGGCGATGAACTCGCGATAGAATCCCGCCACCTCATCGGCAGGCAGACCGCAAAAGGCCGCCACCCTCGCCACGTCCCAGCCGCGGGCGGCGGCCAGCGCCTGCGGGCCGTCGCGAAAGCCATCGACGCAGGCTCCTGCCTCAGCCAGGGCGTTAAGCAGCCCCGCAAACAACCCGCCGTCGCTTCCCGGGGCCAGCGCCAGATGGCGGTCGGCGATCTCGCAGGTAGCGGTGCGTCGGGGGTCGATCGCCACGATCCGCAATCGGGGATTATCCCGCTTCGCCTGCGCCAGCCGCTGGAACAGCACCGGATGCGCCCAGGCGGCGTTCGAGCCGACCAGCACCACCAGATCGCTGTTTTCCACATCATCGTAGCTGCAGGGCACCACGTCGGCGCCAAAGGCCCGCTTGTAGCCAGTGACCGCTGACGACATGCACAGCCGTGAATTGGTATCGATGTTCGCCGCGCCGATAAACCCTTTCATCAGCTTATTGGCGGCATAGTAATCCTCGGTTAACAGCTGGCCGGAGGCGTAAAAGGCCACCGCTTGCGGTCCGTGCTGGTCGATAATCTGTCTCAGGCGCGCAGCGGTTTCCGCCAGCGCCTGAGGCCAGGCTACCTGCTGGCCGTCGACCTCCGGCGTCAGCAGCCGCCCCGCCAGGCCCGTGGTCTCCCCTAAGGCGGCCCCTTTGACGCACAGACGGCCGAGGTTCGCCGGGTGCTGATCGTCGCCACGCACGCTCACCTGCCCCGCGTCGTCCACGCTCGCCAGCACCCCGCAGCCTACGCCGCAGTAGGGGCAGGTCGTTCGGATGGTCTTCATCAGGAGGCCTCCGCGCGGGCCAGCAGCTGCTGGTTGCCCACCCACACTTTGCCGTTTTCTACTTTCACCGGCCAGGCGCGTACCGCCTGTTCGTCGCCGTCGCACGGCCAGCCGTCGCGCAGGCGTATCCGCTGTTTGTACAGCGGGGAGATCACCACCGGCTCGCCGCCGACGTCCCCTAACAGCCCACGCGACAGCACGTTGGCCGCGCTGCCCGGCTCGCGGTTGTCGAGGGCGTAGACCCGCTCGCCGAAGCGGAACAGGGCAATCTGCCGCTCCCCTAAGCGGGCGCCGATCCCCGCCTGCGCCGGAATGGCGTCAAGATCGCATACCGCCTGCCACGGTCGGGATGGGAGTTCGCCTTCGGGCAACGTCTCAGTCAGCAGCGGCTGCGGCTGACCGCGCAGATCGCGGCGCTGCACAGCCTCGTCGGGCTGGTCGCTATTAACGAAGGAGCGGAACAGCGCCAGACGCTGCGGATCGTTGAGGGTGGTCTGCCACTCGCACTGGTAGCTGTCGACGATCCGGGCCATCTCCTGCTCCAGCTCCTCGCCAATGCCAAGACTATCTTCCAGCACCACCTGCCGCAGATAGGCGACGCCGCCCTCCAGGTTATCCATCCAGGTGCTGGTTCGCTGCAGGCGATCGGCGGTACGGATATAGAACATCAGCAGACGATCGATGCTGCGGATCAGCGTCGCTTCGTCGAGATCGCTGGCAAACAGGTCGGCGTGACGCGGTTTCATCCCGCCGTTGCCGCAGACGTACAGATTCCAGCCTTTGTCGGTGGCAATCACCCCGATATCTTTCCCCTGGGCTTCAGCGCATTCGCGGGTGCATCCGGAGACCGCCATCTTGATTTTGTGCGGGGCGCGTAGCCCTTTATAGCGATGCTCGAGCCGTACCGCGAGCCCGGTGGAGTCTTGCACGCCGTAGCGACACCAGGTTGAGCCGACGCAGGATTTCACCGTGCGCAGCGACTTGCCGTAGGCGTGGCCGGTTTCAAACCCGGCGTCGGCCAGCTCGCGCCAGATAGCCGGCAGCTGTTCCAGCCGCGCGCCAAACAGGTCGATGCGCTGGCCGCCGGTCACTTTGCTGTAGAGCTGGTAACGTTTGGCGATCTGCCCGATGGCGATCAGTCCGTCCGGCGTCACTTCCCCTGCCGCCATCCGCGGCACCACCGAATAGCTCCCGTCCTTCTGGATATTGGCGAAATAGCGGTCGTTGGTATCCTGCAGCGGCAGGTGCGCCGGCTTCAGCAGGTACTCGTTCCAGCAGGAGGCCAGCACCGAGGCCACCAGCGGTTTGCAGACATCGCAGCCGTGCCCCTGGCCGTAGCGGCTAATCAACTGCTCGAAGGTATGGATATGGTTAACCCGCACCAGGTGGTAGATCTCCTGGCGCGACCACGGGAAATGTTCGCAGACGTCTTTTTTCACTTCGACGCCCTGCTCCGCCAGCTGATACTCCATCACCTGTTTCACCAGCGCGCTGCAGCCGCCGCAGCCGGTAGCCGCTCTGGTGCAGCTTTTTATCGCCGACATATCCCTCGCCCCATTGTTCACCGCCTGGCAGATATCGCCTTTGCTGACGTTATGGCAGGAGCAGATCGGCGCGCTGTCCGGCAGCGCCGCGACGCCGAGCGCCTTCGGCGCGGCTCCCTCCAGCGCGGGCAGGATCAGACTCTCCGGACGCGGCGGCAGCGCCATGCCGTTCAGCATCATCTGCAGCAGCGTGGCATAGTCGCTGGCATCCCCCACCAGCACGCCGCCAAGCAGGGCTTTGCCGTCCTGACTGACGACGATTTTTTTTGTAAATCTGCTGCGGACCGTCGGTCCATTGATAGCTCTGACAGCCCGGCGTGCGCCCCTGCGCATCGCCAAACGAGGCCACGTCGACTCCCAGCAGCTTCAGTTTGGTGCTCATGTCGGCGCCGCTAAAGCAGGCGTCCTCTCCTGCGAGAGTGGCCGCGGCGATGCGCGCCATCTGATAGCCCGGCGCCACCAGACCGTAAATTTTATTGTCCCACAGGGCGCATTCGCCTATCGCCAGCACGTCCGGGTCAGAGGTGCGGCACTGGCCGTCGATGTGAATTCCCCCGCGTTCGCCCACCTGCAGCGCGCAGCCGCGGGCCAGCGCGTCCTGCGGGCGGATCCCCGCCGAGAAGACCACCATGTCGGTCCGCAACGCGCCGCCGTCGGCAAAGTTCAGCCGCAGGCCGTCGGCCTCGCGCACGATGGCGGTGGTCGCTTTGCTGGTATGCACCCCCACGCCGAGGGCGACGATCTTCTCCCGGAGCATCGCCGCCCCGCCGTTATCCAGCTGGACGGCCATCAGGTTCGGGGCAAACTCCACCACCTGCGTCTCCAGCCCCAGCTGTTTCAGGGCGTTGGCCGCCTCCAGCCCGAGCAGCCCGCCGCCGATAACCACCCCGCTCTTCGCCGCGGCGGCATGGGCGGCGATACGGTCGAGATCGTCAAGAGTGCGGTAGACAAAACACCCCGCGAGATCGTTACCGGGGATTGGCGGAACAAAGGGATACGAGCCGGTCGCCAGCACCAGTTTATCCCAGTGGATTTCATGCCCCTCGGCGTCCCGTACCAGCCGTGCTTCGCGGTCGATGGTCGCCACCGCCTCGCCGAGGCGGAGTTCAATACCATGTTCAATAAAGAAGTCCCCGGCCGCCAGCGACAGCGACTCGGCGCTGCGTCCGGCAAAATACTCGGAGAGATGTACCCGGTCGTAGGCGGGATAACGCTCTTCGCCAAACACCACGATTCGATATTGCTGATGCAGATTGCGGCTCACGCATTGCTCGAGAAAATGGTGGCCGACCATGCCATGTCCCACCAGCACTAATACAGGTTTCGTCATCGTCATTATTCCTGCAGCCTGCGGCTGCGTTGAAGAGGGGTCAAAAAGCCAGTCCACGGTGGCAGGCTCATCGCTTTCCAGGCGCGCGGTGAGCGCGGCGGCGGCGGTGCAGTCGCCCATCAGCAGCACGCCGCGCAGGCGGCCATCGCGCAGCAGCAGGCGGCGATAGTGGCGGTCGATGGGGTCCCAGCTGGTATAAATGTCATCCTGTTCGCCGGCCTGCTGCTCGCCAGCGCAAAAGAATTCAATGCCGGTGACCTTCAGGCGGGTCCCGGCGTCCTGCCAGACAAAGCCCTCGCCGGGGGCGCCGCACAGGCGATCCGCCAGCACCTCGGCCTGACGCAGGCAGGGAGCCACCAGCCCCCAGGTCTGGCCGTCAATTTCGCAACATTCGCCGATGGCGCTGATCCCCGGCAGCGAGGAGGCCATCTGACGGTCGACCACGATCCCCCGCTGGCACAGCACGCCGGACTGCGCCGCCAGACGGCTGTCGGGCTGCACGCCGGTAGCCAGCACCACTCTGGCGGCGCGGAATACGCGCCCGTCCGCCAGCCGCACGCCATCGGCGTCGATGGCGGCGATGCTGCACTCCAGCACGCAGCGAATGCCGCGCGCTTCAAGCTGCTGCCTGAGCTCATCGGCGGCAAAAGCGTCGGTCAGCGGCGCCATTAATCCGCTGCCGCGATGCAGAAGAGTGACCTCTCCGCCGTGACGACGCAGCGCCGCCGCCGCTTCCACCCCCAGCACCCCACCGCCAATCACCACCGCCGGGCCGGGTATCGCCAGAATACGTTCCACGTCCGCCAGGGTGCGGAAGGGCATAACCTGCGGACGATCAATGCCCGGCAGCGGCGGGATAAAGGGCCGCGAACCGGTGGCGAACACCAGCTCATCCCACGGCAGCCAGGTTTCCGCGATGCGCAGCCGCCGTTGCTGAATATCGACTTCATCGACCGCCTCGCCAGACCGCAGGCACACCCCGTGCCGGGTGTACCACTCCGCCGGCAGCAACGGGATCTGCGCCGCCGTTTTTTCACCTGCCAGCAGCGGCGAGAGCTGAATGCGGTTATAGGCCGGGTGCGGCTCGTCGCCGACGACGGTAATGGCAAACCGCGCGGGGTCGCGCTCAACCAGCCGCTGCACCAGCCGGGTGGCCGCCATGCCGTTACCGATCACCACCAGTCGCCGCGTCATGACCGCCTCCTTACGCCGCTTTCGGCTGTTTTTCATACAGGAAATGGAGGATCTGCTGGCGCAGATGGTGATACCGGCTGTCGTCCGCCAGCTGAACGCGGTGGCGCGGACGCGGCAGATCGACCGAGAGGATCTCGCCGACCGTCGCCGCCGGACCGTTGGTCATCATCAGCACCCGATCCGAGAGCAGCACCGCTTCATCAACGTCGTGGGTGATCATGACGATGGTGGTATTGAGCTCCTGCTGGATATGCATCACCGTGTCCTGGAGGTGGGCGCGGGTCAGCGCGTCCAGGGCGCCGAAGGGCTCATCAAGCAGCAGCACTTTCGGCTTCATCGCCAGCGCCCGGGCGATACCCACCCGCTGCTTCATGCCGCCGGAGATCTCCCCGGGACGTTTGTGCAGCGCATGACCCATCTGTACGCGCGCCAGGTTGTGTTCGATCCACTCCCGGCGCTCACTCTTGCTCATGGTGCGACGGAACACCTGATCCACCGCCAGCGCCACATTGTCGAAACAGCTCAGCCACGGCAGCAGCGAGTGGTTCTGGAAAACCACCGCCCGCTCCGGCCCGGGACCGGCGATTTCCCGGTTATCACACAGTAGTCCGCCCTCGGTAGGGGTGGTGATCCCGGCGATCAGGTTCAGCAGGGTCGATTTTCCGCAACCCGAGTGGCCGATAAGGCTAATGGTCTCCCCTTCGACGATATCGAAGGAGACATTCTGCAGCGCCAGGAACTCGCCGCTGGCGGTGTTGAAGCGTTGGCTGACGGCCTGCACCTGAATTAATGGTTTCATGTTGGCTCCTTATTTTTCCTGCCAGCTAAAGCGGCGAGCGAGCAGCATCAGGCCCTGCTCCAGCAGCAGGCCGACGACGCCGATAATGACGATGGCGATGATGATGTTTTCCACATTGAGGTTGTTCCACTCGTTCCAGATCCAGAAGCCGATCCCCAGCCCGCCGGTAAGCATTTCCGCCGCCACGATCACCAGCCAGGCGATGCCGATGGAGAGGCGCACGCCGGTAAGCACCGCCGGCAGCACCGCCGGAAAGAGGATTTTGCGCATCACCGTCCACTCCGAGAGCTGGAGGACGCGGGCGACGTTGAGATAGTCCTGCGGGATCCGCCGCACACCCTCCGCGGTGTTGATCACCATCGGCCAGATGGAGCAGATAAAATGGTCCAGCTGGAAGCCGGCTCCGCCTTCTGGAACAGCAGCAGGCCAATCGGCAGCCAGGCTAGCGGGCTGACCGGGCGCAGCAGAGCAATCAGCGGATAAACATGCGGGCGAAGAACAGCGAACGGCCGATCAAAAACCCCAGCGGAATGCCCGCCAGCGCCGCCAGGCCGAAGCCCACCGCCACGCGCTGCAGGGAGGCCAGCACGTTCCAGCCGATGCCCATGTCATTGGGCCCGTCCTGATAGAACGGATCGGCAAACAGGGTCAGCGCCGAGTCCAGCGTGCTCAGCGGCGTGGGAAAGCCTTTGCTATGCATCGCCGCCAGCTGCCAGGCCAGCAGCAGCACTCCCAGCCCCAACAGCGGGGGCAGCAGGCGCTGGGTGAGCTCACGCAGCCAGCGCGTGACGGTCGGCGTGGTGCGCCGGACCTGCACCGGCGGCAGGATAATCACTTCGCCAGGTGCGTTGTCCACGCTGACGACCGGTTGCTTACGTTGTGCCTGCTTCATCTCATGCCCCCTTACGTTGAATAGAGAAATGGCGGGCGTAGCCTTCCGGGTCGGACCCGTTCCAGACCGTCCCGTCCATTAGTGTGCTGCTGCGCATCCTGGCTGCCGGCGCGCTGATCCCTCCTACCGCCTGGGCGGCAGCCTGCCAGACATCGATGCGGTTAATGCGCGACGCCACCGCGAGGTAATCCGGAGCCTGCTTCAGCAACCCCCAGCGGCGGAACTGGGTGAGGAACCACATCCCGTCCGACAGCCACGGGAAACTCACCTCGCCCCCGGCCCAGAAGCGCATCGGATGGGCATCCTGCCAGCGGCGGCCAAGGCCGTTGTCATACTCTCCAAGCATCCGGCCGGTGAGGTATTGCTCCTTGGTATTGAGCCAGCCGCGTCTGGCGAGCAGGCGGGCCGTCTCCCGGGTGTTCTCCGGCGAGGCGGCGATCCAGCGCTGCGCCTCCATCAGGGCCGCCACCAGCGCGCGGGCGGTGTTCGGGTTGCGTTCCACCCAGTCGCGACGGGTGCCCAGCACCTTTTCCGGATGCTCGGGCCAGATATCCTGGGAAGTGGCCGCGGTGAAGCCGATACGGTCGTTAATAGCGCGGGCGTTCCACGGCTCGCCGACACAAAAGCCGCTCATATTGCCGATGCGCATGTTCATCACCATCTGCGGCGGCGGCACCACGACGGTGCGCACATCGTTGAAGGGATCGATGCCGGCGCTCGCCAGCCAGTAGTAAAGCCACATGGCATGGGTGCCGGTAGGAAAGGTATGGGCGAAGGTGTAACTGCCCGGCGCGCTGCGGTCGATCAGCCGCTTCAGCCCGCCGAGGTCGGTCACCCCTTTCTCCTGCAGCTCGCTGGAGAGGGTAATCGCCTGGCCATTGCGGTTGAGGGTCATCAGATTGGCCATCGCCTGCGGCTTGCTGGCGATCCCCAGTTCGAGGCCGTACAGCAGGCCATAGAGAATATGCGCCGCGTCCAGCTCGCCGGCCACCAGCTTGTCGCGCACCGCCGCCCAGCTGGCTTCCTTACTCGCCACCAGGGTGATGCCATATTTTTGGTCAAACCCCTTCGCCGCGGCGATGGCCAGCGGCGCGCAATCGGTCAGCGGAATAAATCCGACCCGCACGCGGGTTTGCTCCGGTTTGTCCGAGCCGCCGGCCCAGGCGGCCTGCATCACGCCCGGCAGCAGCATCGCGCCGCCCAGCGCGGCCCCTGCCTGCAGCAAGCGCCGCCGGGAAATTGAAAATTTGTCGCCCATATCCGCTCCACCATGCGCAAAAAAAAAAGCGCCCGACAGTGCATACGCACTGCAGGACGCCTTTATCCACGGACACCCGAACCGCCATTGGTTCGTTGCCCGGACTTTTATTCACTTAATAAGTAATGCAAACGGGATGCCAGCTTTGGCAATAGCGCGCTGGCGGGCTTTTTCCCAACGCTGGCCGGTTTTTCACCTAAAAGTGCACCGCCGGCAGGCAAAGAATGCCCATCGATTGTGCATCTACTCCTTTGGTGTTAGCGGCCAAATCGCCTTCACCATCAGCAGCGCGCGGGCTATCTCAACCATGCGCTGATTTTTGTCCATGGCCATCTTGCGCAGCGTCTGCCAGGCCTGCTCCTCCTGCATTCCCTGGTGCGTCATCAGCAGACTTTTCGCTTTTTCGATCAGCTTGCGCTCTTCGAGCGCGTCTTTCAGCGAGGCCAGCTGGCTGGAGAGCTGCTGCAGCTCATAGGCCTGCTGGCGCACCAGCGGCAGTAGCTGTTTATCGAGCCGTGGCGTCACGCTATCGTCTTCCTCTCCGGCCTGCCAGCCAGGCGCGTCGTCTGCTAACAGCGCGTCGGTGGCATCCAGCAGATCGTCGATCAGTTGCTCTTCCACTTCGCGCAGTTGCTCAAGCCGTTGGGTTTGCAGACCAAACCAGCGCAGCGCCGTTTCCCCGCCGTCGGCAGCCGGCTGGCGGGTACAGGCGATCCGCCGCAGCTGTTCAATATCCAGACCGGCGTGGCACTGGGTTCTGAACAACTGGACGGTCGCCGGGCTGCCCAGCGCCTGAAAGCTGTCGAAGCAGGGCTGCTGACCGTCAATACGGTCCACCAGCTGCTGGCGCAGGCTGTCGCTGAACTCGCCGCGGGTAAAGCCCAATGCTCCCAGCGCGCGCTCCTGGCCCACCAGCTCTTTTCCCTGCATAAAGCTGTACAGGGCGACCATCCGACCAGCCACCGGCGGATCGTCAATGCTGTCATTGAGCTGCGGGGCGATGTTCAGCAGATGGCGGATGACGCGGCTGAACTGCTCCGTCGCGGCTTCAGCGGCAATTTGCCGGCGGCCGATCTGCGCGCGTAGTGCCGGGAGCTGCGCCAGCTCGTCAAGCGCTCTGGCGATACGCCAGCACAGCGCGCTGCCGGCTACCGCGCGCGCCCGTTCGAGGCTGGCATAAAACAGGGCTAGCCGCTCGTCAACCAGCGCCCCTCCCGCCCGACACTCCGCTGTATACAGCAAGCCGCCCGAGCAAAGATAGATATTCGACGCCCCGCGCTCACACTGCAGCATATGCACCAGCGCGCTGAGCTGGCTGGCCAGTTCCCCCAGTTGGCTAAGCTGCTGAAGCTGTTGTTTTTGCAGGCGACGCGCCAGCTGCAGCCAGGCCGTCGCATCGTGCGCATGACCAGTCGTATTATTCATACCCCTCCTCCGGGTTAACGCTTTATACTGCCTAAAGCAATAACCGTGCCTTTAAGAAGGAGTTTGTATGCAACGTATTGTGATCATCGCCAACGGCGCCGCCTACGGCAGCGAATCCCTGTTCAACAGCCTGCGCCTGGCCATTGCCCTGCGCGAGCAGCAGTCCGACCTCGATCTCAAGCTGTTTCTGATGTCCGACGCCGTCACCGCCGGGCTGCGGGGGCAGAAGCCGGCAGAAGGGTATAATGTGCAGCAGATGCTGGAGATCCTCACCGCCCAGCAGGTTCCCGTGAAGCTGTGTAAAACCTGCGCGGACGGCCGCGGGGTCAGCGCACTGCCGCTGGTTGACGGCGTGGAGGTTGGCACTCTCGTTGAGCTGGCCCAGTGGACCCTGGCGGCAGATAAAGTGCTGACCTTCTGAATCTGGGGCGCCAAACGGCAGGAAATATCAGGTTTCGCCGCCTGCAGAGGTAAAAAAACGTTAGCTGAATGCTTTCAGGAACAACGTCATTTTTGTTTAATCTTTATCCCTTTTTTTGATCAAAATCAGCATCCCGACCCGCGCCGTTTGGTGTGATGCACAGAGCAAAGTGTGAACAATATCACGCGAGGACTGGGTGGGCAGGATGCTGTAGCGGGACAGAAACGGGGTATAAAATGGCGATGGTTAAAGCAAGTTTGACGTTATTTGGTGGTGACACGCTGGTGGTGCGGTGCTCAGAGCGCTGCCATATTCATCTGATGAGCGCGAAGGTCCCGGGCGACAGTCATGCGGATATTCTGAGCGTGCAGGATCGGGACAGCGCGTATCTGACGGTGCCCTACAGCGGCACCTGGAACGTGCTTATCGACAGTCACAGCCAGTCGCTGGAGCACTCCATCAGCTACGTGCCGGCCTGACCGTCACTGCCAGAACACACGCCCGGTCATGCCGGGCGTGAGATTCATGACAAACCTCATGCAATCATTGTACTTGCAGATTGCACCAGAAAAATAACAAGGAAAATCAATTTATTGATTTTCGGCTGATAACCACCAGTAAGGAAAAATCACGCTTTTTCCTTACTGGTCAGCAATCGGACGCCCAGTCATGCCGGGCGTTTTCTTTTGCGCGCGCTCAGGCCAGGCCCGGCGTCGGACTCTCGCCCAACAGCGCGCGGACGCTGGCCACCAGGTCATCGAGACTGGCATCGTGCATGCCCAGCTTGCGCAGCGCCTGCTCAAGCGAAAACAGATACTGGGCGTTGGTGCCGAGCGGCCCGCTGGCCCGGGCGATCAGCGGGGCGATAACCTGGGCACTGGTATCCGGTTCAAACAGTGGATGGCGCGGATCCATAATAAACACCAGGGCATTCACCGTCCGTCCGTCGTCCAGCTCCAGCTTGCACCAGGTGGGCAGATAGCAGCCGGTGATCATCTCCCGCTTCCACAGCAGGGTCAGCTCCTCCTCCAGCGTGTCGTCAGGCAGACGATAGGCGACGCCGGTGGTTCGGCCGCCCTCTTTGAGAGCCAGCATGCGTCCCGGCTGGCAGGCACTACCGCGCCCGGCGGTCAACCGCAGGCAAAACGCGCGGTGCCAGCCCGGCAGCGTGCCGGTGCAGGACTCGCGATAATTGAGCGCCGGGTTCCAGATAAGCGAACCGTAGCCAAAGATCCATACTGAGCCATCATCCGGGCGGCAGGCCAGCGTCGCCGCCAGCGAGGCTGCACGTTGTTCTGCCGACCAGAGTAGCGATTCCTCAATAGCGCCAAACGCTGTCTTACAATCCGCATTCATTAAGAAATCACGAGTTAACACTGTTTACTACCTCCGCCACTGCCCGCTTCCCGGCGTTCGTCTCATGCATCCGTCAATATTGCTGAAATATTATCCAGCTTTATCTTTCAATAAGCAATCAGCGGGGCGCTGGCAAGCGAAAAAGCGGCGTCAGCGATTATTTTTTCTTATGCCACTTATCATCATCGCCTTTCTCATAGCTGTTCTTCACCGCCGCCCAGGCGACTTTGTGCGCCGTCTCTTCGCGGCTGGCGTCATCGCGCCGCTCGTCTTTATCTTTATATTGATCCCAGGCGCTGTTAAACGCTTCTTTATAAATTTCCTGCGCATGGGCAGGCAGTACATGCTGAACGCTGTCGGGGAGTTCTTGTTTACTGCGATAGGGCATACTGACCTCCTGTTTGAGCATTAAGTTTAAGCCTGGTACGCATTCGGCTGGCTATCAAGGTCAAAATGAGTAGAAAAATTATTTTAGTAATTATTTGAATAATAAGAACTAAATATAAGTAAACATAAATTATAATAAACTAATCAAGATATCCATCGATACCCGTAAATTTAAGTAAAAAACCAGCGGTAATTTAGCAAGATCTGTTACTTTACCGCCCTACGTTTTTATAATTATAACACCTGCATAAATGGAGATGGTTCATGACCCATGCACATGAGGCGGTAAAAACCCGCCATAAGGAGTCTTCCCTCGTCTTTCCGGTGCTGGCGCTGGCGGTGCTGTTTTTCTGGGGCAGCAGCCAGTCACTGCCAGTGGTTATCGCGATCAATATCCTCGCGCTGGTCGGCATTTTGAGCAGCGCCTTCAGCGTGGTCCGCCACGCCGACGTCCTCGCCCACCGCCTGGGCGAACCCTATGGCTCCCTGATTTTAAGCCTGTCGGTGGTTATCCTTGAGGTCAGTTTGATCTCTGCCTTAATGGCCACCGGCGACGCCGCGCCGACCTTGATGCGGGATACCCTCTACTCCATTATTATGATCGTCACCGGCGGTCTGGTCGGTTTCTCTCTGCTGCTGGGCGGGCGTAAATTCGCCACCCAATATATGAATCTGTTCGGCATTAAGCAGTATCTTATCGCCCTGTTTCCGCTAGCGATTATCGTGCTGGTCTTTCCGATGGCGCTGCCGGGCGCGAACTTCAGCACCGGGCAATCGCTGCTGGTGGCGGTAATTTCGGCGGCCATGTACGGCGTTTTCCTGCTTATTCAGACCAAAACCCATCAGAGCCTGTTTGTTTATGAGCATGAAGACGACAGCGACGATGACGACCCGCACCACGGTAAACCGTCCGCCCACAGCAGCGGGTGGCATACCGCCTGGCTGCTGGTGCACCTGGTGGCAGTGATCGCGGTTACCAAAATGAACGCTAACCCGCTGGAAACGCTGTTGACCAGCATGAATGCCCCGGTGGCCTTTACCGGCTTCCTGGTGGCTCTGCTGATCCTGTCGCCGGAAGGCCTTGGCGCCCTGAAAGCGGTGCTCAACAATCAGGTACAGCGGGCGATGAATCTGTTTTTCGGCTCTGTGCTGGCCACCATCTCGCTGACGGTCCCGGTGGTCACCCTCATCGCCTTCCTGACCGGCAATGAGCTGCGCTTTGGCCTTGGCGCCCCGGAGATGGTGGTGATGGTCGCCTCGCTGGTGCTGTGCCATATCTCCTTCTCCACCGGACGCACCAATGTGCTGAACGGCGCGGCCCACATGGCGCTGTTCGCCGCCTATCTGATGACCATTTTCGCCTGACCCCGTTTTCCCACCCGGCGGAGTCCGGGCGAAAAAAAGCCTGCCGGTTTTGACGCCGGCAGGCTTTTTTACTGATGCAGTCAGGCTTACTTGCTGGTATCCAGCTCGTCGAAGCTTTTCACCAGATCGTCAATCGCTTTCATCTGTTTGAGGAACGGCTCCAGTTTATCCAGCGGCAGCGCGGACGGGCCGTCGCATTTCGCGTGGTCCGGATCCGGATGCGCTTCAATAAACAGACCGGCGATACCTACCGCCATACCGGCGCGGGCCAGCTCGCTCACCTGCGCACGACGACCGCCGGAGGCTGCGCCAAACGGGTCGCGGCACTGCAGCGCGTGGGTGACGTCGAAAATGACCGGCGAGTTGTTGGAGGCTTTCTTCATCACGCCGAAGCCAAGCATATCCACGACCAGGTTGTCGTAACCGAAGTTCGCGCCGCGGTCGCAGAGGATTACTTTGTCGTTACCCCCTTCGATAAACTTATCGACGATGTTGCCCATCTGACCCGGGCTGACGAACTGCGGCTTCTTGACGTTGATCACCGCCCCGGTCTTCGCCATCGCTTCCACCAGGTCAGTCTGGCGCGCGAGGAAAGCCGGAAGCTGGATCACGTCCACCACGTCAGCTACCGGCTGCGCCTGGCTGGCTTCATGAACGTCGGTGATGATTTTCACGCCAAAGGTCTGCTTCAGCTCCTGGAAAATCTTCATCCCTTCTTCCAGACCCGGCCCACGATAGGAGTGGATGGAGGAACGGTTGGCTTTATCAAAGGAGGCTTTGAATACGTAGGGAATACCAAGCTTCTGCGTAACGGTGACATAATGTTCGCAGATACGCATCGCCAGGTCGCGCGACTCCAGCACGTTCATCCCGCCGAACAGCACGAACGGCAGGTCGTTCGCTACGTTGATATCACCAATGCTAACCACTTTTTGTTTCATAAGTTCGCCTTATCAGGGTGTAACCGGAATGGTTCCAGACTAATGCAATGTAATTTGTTTATGCGAAATCGTGTTGATCTGCGCGCGGATCATCTCGCTGATCGGATCCTCCGGGCACTGCTCAACGAAATAGCTCAGATCCAACAGCGCCACGTGATCGCAGTCCAGCTGGGCGTATATCAGCCCGCGGTCGCGGATCTCATACGGATCTTCCGGATTAAACTGCAGCAGCGCTTCGCTGGCGCGCAGGGCCAGCTCCATCTGCCGCTCTTCCATCAGCGCCGACTTCAGGGTGTCCAGCAGCTTGCGGATCACCTCGGCGTTATCCGCTTCGTCGAGATCTTCATTAAACAGTTCCGCCACCGGCCCGATGTTGCCCTTCAGCCATACCTCCAGGGTATGCTCGTCGAGGGTCTCGCCGTTAAACGGATTAATCAGCCACATCTCTTCGCTGGTTTCCGGGTCCGCACGCAGCAGCATCTGGGTCGGGAAGATCACCGGCACCACCGGCAGCGCCAGGCGCTGGGCGATCCACAGCAGGATCGCGCCTAACGACACCGCGCTCCCCTGGCGGTTAACCAGCACTTTATCCAGCCATAGCGCGTCGGAAAGACGATACACGCCCTGCGAGGCGCCAAAGCCCCACTCGTCATAAAACAGCTCCAGCAATCGTTCTATCTGGCGCTCCTGGTCCCACGACGGCGCAATCTCCTCCTGCGCGAGGCGCAGCAATCGCTGCAGCTCTTCCTCGACAAAACGCGACGGAAAATCGTCGCGGACCTGTTCAGAAATGAGGACCATGCCATCACACAATGGCGCTTTGTTAAATTCGAAATCCGCTAATGACCCCATGACCTACCCCAGTATCGGTATTCTTGTGATGGCGAGTTGAATGATGATAAACAACACCACCAGCGCCAGCAGGAACGCGATAAAGCGGCTCTGCTGGCTGCGCGGACGACGACGGCCCAACGCGATAAAACCTAATGCGATGTAAATGATAACGCCAAACAGCTTTTCAGTCAGCCATGCGCCGTCTTCTGTGAACGGCAGGTAGTGCGTTATCGCCATTAACCCTGCGCCGCTGAGAAACAGCAGCGTATCGCTGCAGTGCGGCGCAATTCGCACCCACCGCTGGTTCAGCAGCGGGCTCTGGTGATACATCCACCAGTAACGTAAAACGAACAATCCTACCGACACCGCCACTGTGGCAATGTGCAGGTAGAGGACAGCCGTGAATAAGTTCATCAGCCAACATTCTCCATGTCGGGTAAACGTCCGAGGGTCAGACGCTCATTGTCGCCATAGTCGCGACAGGTCGCGACGTCCAGATAGCCCGCTTCGCGGAACAGCGCGCGAACCGCCTCGCCCTGAGTCCAGCCATGCTCCAGCAGCATCCAACCGCCGGGCTGCAGATACTGCCGTCCCTCGCGGATGATATGCGCCAGATCGGCCAGCCCCTGGTCGCCTGCGACCAGCGCCGTCAACGGCTCAAAGCGCACATCGCCTTCGGCGAGATGCGGGTCGGCGGCGTCGATATAGGGGGGATTGCTGACGATCGTGGCGAAGCGCTGCCCGGCCAGCGCGCTAAACCAGTCGCTTTGACTTATCGTCACGTTAGCGATGCCCAGATGTTCGGCATTGCGCAACGCCAGCGCCACGGCGTCCGGCATCACGTCCACCGCGGTGACCTCACAGTCCGGACGTTCGCTGGCCAGCGCCAGGGCAATGGCGCCGGTCCCGGTGCCGAGGTCGAGAATACGGCACGGCGCGGTTGGCAGACGCGCCAGCGCCTGCTCTACCAGACATTCGGTATCCGGGCGGGGGATCAGCGTCGCCGGGGAGACGAACAGCGGCAGCGACCAAAACTCGCGCTGCCCGACCAGATGAGCAATAGGTTCCCCGCGCTGGCGTCGCACCAGGAGCGCCTCCAGCCTCGCCGCCTCGTCAGCAGAGAGCGTCGTTTCACCGAAGGCCAAAATCCAGGTTCGCGCCCGGCCGGTAACGTGTCCCAGCAAGATCTCGGCGTCGCGTCTCGGGCTGTCGCTCTCCGCCAGGCGGGCGATCGCCTGCTGCAGCCAGGCCTGAAAGGTCATCATTCCTGCTCGGACAGCGCCGCCAGCTGATCGGCCTGATGTTCCTGGACAATCGGCTCAATCAGCATGTCGAGTTTGCCCTCCATCGCCTCATCCAGACGGTAGAGCGTCAGGTTGATGCGGTGGTCGGTCACGCGGCCCTGCGGGAAGTTATAGGTGCGATTGCGGTCGCTGCGGTCGCCGCTGCCCAGCAGGTTGCGGCGCGTGGAGGCTTCCGCCTGCTGACGTTTGGCCACTTCGGCGGCGCGGATGCGCGCGCCCAGCACCGACAGCGCCTTGGCTTTGTTTTTATGCTGAGAACGCTCGTCCTGGCACTCCACCACGATGCCGGTGGGCAGGTGGGTAATGCGGATAGCCGAGTCGGTGGTGTTAACGTGCTGACCGCCTGCCCCGGAGGAACGGAAGGTATCGATGCGCAGATCCGCCGGGTTAATGTCCGGCATTTCGGCTTCCGGCAGCTCCGGCATCACCGCCACCGTACAGGCGGAGGTGTGGATCCGCCCCTGCGATTCGGTGGCCGGCACACGCTGCACGCGATGGCCGCCGGATTCAAATTTCAGCCGACCGTAAACGCCGTCGCCGCTGATCTTGGCGATCACCTCTTTAAAGCCGCCGTGCTCACCTTCGTTGGCGCTGAGGATCTCTACCTGCCAGCGGCGCGATTCTGCGTAACGGGTGTACATGCGGAACAGATCGCCGGCAAACAGCGCTGCTTCGTCGCCGCCGGTCCCGGCGCGCACTTCCACGAAGGCGTTACGCTCGTCATCAGGATCTTTCGGCAGGAGGAGAACCTGCAGCTGTTGCTCCAGCTGGTCGCCTTTTTCTTTGGCGTCACGCAGCTCTTCCTGCGCCATTTCGCGCATTTCCGGATCGTCGAGCATCATCTGCGCGGTTTCAATATCCTCCTGCACCTGACGCCAGTCGGTATAGCAGCGCGCCACATCGCTCAGTTGAGCATACTCCCGCGACAGCGCGCGGAATTTATCCTGATCGGCAATCGTCGCGGCATCGCCGAGCAGCGCCTGCACTTCTTCATGGCGCTCGTACAACGCTTCCAGTTTGGCAACAATAGAAGACTTCATAGGCGTGAATTCACCCTGTCCTGAAAATAAGAGAAAGGTGCGCTATTCCAGCCCGAGGCTGTTGCGCAGAATATGCAGACGTTCGTCGTCCCCGTCACGGGCGGCCTGCTGAAGAGATTTGGTTGGCGCGTGGATCAGGCGGTTAGTGAGCTTGCGCGCCAGATCCTGCATAATTTCCTGGGCATCACCGCCCTGCTCCAGCGCGGCCAGCGCTTTCGCCGTCAGCTCCTCACGGACCTGCTCAGACTGAGAACGGTATTCGCGAATGGTCTCGCTGGCGCTCTGCGCGCGCAGCCAGGCCATAAATTCGCTGGTTTCCTGCTCGACGATCGATTCCGCCTGCACCGCGGCAGCCTTACGCTGCGCCAGGTTATGCTGAATGATGTTTTGCAAATCGTCGACGCTGTAGAGGTAGGCGTTAGCCAGTTTGCCGACCTCTGGTTCAACGTCGCGCGGGACGGCGATATCCACCAGCAGCATCGGCTGGTTACGCCGCGCCTTAAGCGCACGCTCCACCATGCCTTTGCCGATGATCGGCAGCGGGCTGGCGGTGGAGCTGATAATGATGTCGGCCTCTTTCAGCCGTTCGTCGATATCGCTGAGGGCTATCACCTCGGCGCCCACTTCCTCCGCCAGCGCCTGGGCGCGTTCACGGGTGCGGTTGGCGATCACCATTTTGCGCACGTGATGTTCGCGAAGATGGCGCGCTACCAGCTCAATGGTTTCACCGGCGCCGACCAGTAACACGGTGACGCTGGAGAGCGATTCAAAGATTTGCCGCGCCAGGGTACAGGCGGCGAAAGCCACAGAGACCGCGCTGGCGCCGATATCGGTTTCGGTACGCACGCGCTTAGCCACTGAAAAGGATTTCTGGAACATCCGCTCCAGCTCGCTGACGTTAAGATGGCCGCGGCTGGAGTCGGCGAAGGCTTTTTTCACCTGGCCGAGGATCTGCGGCTCGCCCAGCACCAGCGAATCGAGGCCGCTGGCGACGCGCATCAGATGGCTGACGGCGTCATTATCCTGATGCCAGTAAAGGCTTTTTCGCAGGTCTTCTTCGTTGAGGCCGTGGTAGTTGCACAGCCAGCGGATCAGCGCTTCCTGCAGGTTATCCTGCTCTTCGACGCTGAGATAGAGTTCCGTGCGGTTGCAGGTCGACAGCACCACCCCACCCTGCACCATCGGCTGAGCCAGCAAGCTCTCCAGCGCCTTATCGAGCGTTTCCGGCGAAAACGTGACGCGTTCTCGCAGGGCGACCGGAGCTGTTTTGTGATTGATGCCAAGAGCTAAAAGGGTCATTGTGAGGGAGTAGTACCAGCGTTGCTAAGGTTAGTCTGAGTGCATCATACAGGATGCGCGTAATCAATAAAAGAGAGGCTCCCCTTTTGGAGTAATAGTTAAAGCAAGACCGCCATTAAGGTTAATTTTTTGATTTCAGACAACTTGAACGTAGACGCTATCGCCCGGCGACGCTAGCATTAAGGGTTATAAATGTAACCTGCTACACAAATCGGCCCGCTGTTCCCTGTCGCCGTTTTTCCCTGTAGACATCAAGGATTTGTCATCATTATGAATCGACTGTTCCGCCTGCTGCCGCTGGCCAGCCTCGTCCTCACCGCCTGTTCTCTTCATACGCCGCAAGGGCCTGGCAAAAGCCCGGATTCGCCGCAGTGGCGTCAGCACCAGCAGGCTGTCCGCAGCCTCAATCAGTTCCAGACCCGCGGGGCGTTTGCCTATCTTTCCGATGAGCAAAAAGTCTATGCCCGCTTCTTCTGGCAGCAAACCGGCCAGGACCGCTATCGCCTGCTGCTGACCAACCCGCTGGGCAGCACCGAGCTGTCGCTGACCGCGCAGCCGGGCAGCGTGCAGCTGATCGATAACAAAGGCCAGACCTATACCGCCACTGATGCCGAAGAGATGATTGGCCGTCTGACCGGGATGCCGATCCCGTTGAACAGCCTGCGCCAGTGGATCATCGGCCTGCCGGGCGACGCCACCGACTATTCGCTGGACGATCGGTACCGTCTGCGTGAACTGAACTATACGCAAAACGGCAAAACCTGGCACGTGACCTACGGCGGCTATACCAGCGATACCCAGCCAGCCCTACCGTCCAATGTCGAGCTGAACAATGGCGCTCAGCGCATCAAGCTGAAGATGGATAACTGGATCGTGAAATGATGACCCGCTGGCCCTCTCCTGCAAAACTGAATCTGTTTTTATATATCACCGGCCAGCGGGCCGATGGTTACCATACCCTGCAAACGCTGTTTCAGTTTCTCGATTACGGCGATACGTTGACCATCGAACCGCGTAGTGACGGCCAACTGCGCCTGCTGACGCCGGTGGCCGGCGTGCCGGACGAGGAGAATCTGATCGTTCGCGCCGCGCGTCTGCTGATGCATGCCGCCAGCGAAAGCGATCGCCTGCCGGCGGGCAGCGGCGCCGATATCAGTATCGATAAGCGCCTGCCGATGGGCGGCGGCCTGGGCGGTGGCTCCTCCAATGCCGCCACCGTGCTGGTGGCGCTCAACCATCTGTGGGGCTGCGGTCTCTCGGAAGATGAGCTGGCGACTCTTGGCCTTCAGCTGGGGGCCGATGTGCCGGTTTTCGTACGCGGCCATGCCGCCTTCGCCGAGGGGGTGGGTGAAATACTGACGCCGGTAGAACCCGAGGAAAAATGGTACCTGGTGGCCCACCCGGGGGTCAGTATTCCGACGCCGATCATTTTTCGCGATCCGGAGCTACCACGAAATACCCCGCGCCGGTCAATTAATACGTTATTAAATTGTGAATTCAGCAACGATTGCGAGCTTATCGCAAGAAAACGTTTTCGCGAGGTTGATGCCGCGCTTTCCTGGCTGTTAGAATATGCGCCGTCACGCCTGACCGGCACAGGGGCCTGTGTGTTTGCTGAATTTAACACCGAATCCGCTGCCCGTCAGGTGCTGGACACTGCCCCGGCATGGCTAAATGGCTTTGTGGCGCGCGGAGTTAACCTTTCGCCGCTCAAGCAGGCCCTGCTCTGAATCCTGCGCCGTGATGGCACATTGATAATGAGTCAGCCGGGGAAATTGAGTTACGGTGACAACGTCACCCTGTTCCAGACGTTGCATCGTGCTCTTTAAATACACCGACTGGATCGAATGGCGCCATCCCGCACATTATTGGCCCATTCATCCACCACTGGACGCATGCCTGAGGTTCTTCTCGTGCCTGATATGAAGCTTTTTGCTGGTAACGCCACCCCGGAACTAGCACAACGTATTGCCAACCGCCTGTACACTTCTCTTGGCGACGCCGCTGTAGGTCGTTTTAGCGACGGCGAAGTCAGCGTACAAATCAATGAAAACGTACGCGGTGGTGATATTTTCATCATCCAGTCCACTTGTGCTCCCACCAATGACAACCTGATGGAACTGGTTGTTATGGTTGATGCTCTGCGTCGTGCTTCGGCAGGTCGTATCACCGCCGTTATCCCTTACTTCGGTTATGCTCGTCAGGACCGTCGTGTTCGTTCTGCTCGTGTGCCAATCACCGCAAAAGTGGTGGCGGATTTTCTGTCCAGCGTCGGCGTTGACCGCGTGCTGACCGTTGACCTGCACGCAGAACAGATCCAGGGCTTCTTCGATGTGCCAGTCGATAACGTGTTCGGCAGCCCAATCCTGCTGGAAGATATGCTGCAGCTGAACCTGGACAACCCGATTGCGGTTTCTCCGGACATCGGCGGCGTCGTGCGTGCCCGCGCTATCGCTAAACTGCTGAATGATACCGATATGGCTATCATCGACAAGCGCCGTCCGCGCGCCAACGTCTCCCAGGTGATGCACATCATCGGCGACGTTGCCGGTCGTGACTGCGTGATGGTCGACGATATGATCGACACCGGCGGCACCCTGTGTAAAGCGGCAGAAGCGCTGAAAGAGCGTGGCGCGAAACGCGTATTCGCTTACGCGACGCACCCAATCTTCTCCGGCAACGCTATCCAGAACATCAAAAACTCTGTCATTGATGAATTTGTCGTCTGCGATACCATTCCGCTGGCACCAGAAATTAAAGCGCTGGATAAAGTGCGTACTCTGACGCTCTCCGGTATGCTGGCTGAAGCTATTCGCCGTATCAGCAATGAAGAATCTATCTCTGCTATGTTCGAACATTAATCGAGCCCAGCACAAAAACCCGCTGCGGCGGGTTTTTTTGTCTCCGCACCTTATTTGTATGATCAATGCCTCCTTCACCTGCCATTTAGTTGACAGATGATGCGCTCATGGATGAAACATTATTGTGAACAGATTATTTTCCTCACATGTGATGCCTTTCCGCGCCCTCATCGACGCTTGTTGGAAAGAAAAGTACACCACCGCCCGCTTCACGCGTGACCTGATCGCCGGGATCACCGTCGGGATCATTGCGATTCCGCTGGCGATGGCGCTGGCGATTGGCAGCGGCGTGCCGCCGCAGTACGGCCTCTATACCTCAGCGGTGGCAGGGATTGTGATCGCCTTGACCGGCGGGTCACGCTTTAGCGTTTCCGGGCCGACCGCCGCCTTTGTGGTGATCCTCTATCCGGTTTCCCAGCAGTTTGGTCTGGCGGGACTGCTGGTGGCGACGCTGATGTCGGGGATCTTTTTAATCCTCTTCGGCCTGGCGCGCTTTGGCCGCCTGATCGAATACATCCCGCTGTCAGTCACCCTCGGCTTCACCTCGGGGATCGGTATCACCATCGGCACCATGCAGATTAAAGATTTCCTCGGCCTGCAGATGCCCCATGTGCCGGAGCATTATCTGCAGAAAGTGGCGGCGCTGGCGATGGCCCTACCGACCATTAACGTTGGCGATGCCGCCATCGGCGTCGTTACTCTTGGCATTCTGATCCTCTGGCCGCGGCTGGGTATCCGCCTGCCGGGCCACCTCCCGGCGCTGCTGGGCGGCTGTGCGGTCATGCTGGTGGTCAACTTGCTCGGCGGCGATGTCGCGACGATCGGCTCGCAGTTCCATTATCAGCTGGCGGACGGCACTCAGGGCAATGGCATTCCGCAGCTGCTGCCGCAGCTGGTATTGCCCTGGGATATGCCGGGCTCAAACTTTACCCTGAGCTGGGCCTCGCTGCAGGCTCTGCTGCCTGCCGCCTTCTCAATGGCGATGCTCGGCGCCATTGAATCTCTGCTGTGCGCGGTGGTGCTTGATGGCATGACCGGCACCAAGCACAAAGCCAATAGCGAGCTGATTGGCCAGGGGCTGGGCAACATTGTCGCGCCGTTCTTCGGCGGGATCACTGCCACCGCGGCGATTGCCCGCTCGGCGGCGAACGTCCGCGCCGGCGCCACATCGCCGGTTGCCGCCGTGATCCACGCCCTGCTGGTGATCCTGGCGCTGCTGATCCTCGCCCCACTGCTCTCCTGGCTGCCACTGTCGGCGATGGCCGCCCTGCTGCTGATGGTGGCATGGAATATGAGCGAGGCGCATAAAGTCATCAATCTGCTGCGCCACGCGCCGAAGGACGACATCGTGGTGATGCTGATGTGCATGTCGCTGACGGTGCTGTTTGACATGGTGATCGCTATCAGCGTCGGGATCGTGCTGGCTTCGCTGTTGTTTATGCGCCGTATCGCACGCATGACTCATCTGGCGCCGGTCAACGTCGAGGTGCCAGACGATGTGCTGGTGCTGCGGGTAATTGGGCCGCTGTTCTTTGCCGCCGCCGAAGGCTTGTTCAACGATCTGGAGACCCGGATCGCCGGCAAGCGCATCGTGGTGCTGAAATGGGACGCGGTGCCGGTTCTCGACGCCGGTGGCCTGGATGCCTTCCAGCGCTTTGTGAACAAGCTGCCGGAAGGCTGTGAATTGCGCGTATCTAACCTCGAGTTTCAGCCGCTACGCACGCTAGCGCGCGCCGGCGTCAAGCCGCTGCCCGGACGCCTGAGCTTCTACCCCGATCGTCAGGCCGCGCTGGCTGACCTGTGATCACCCGGCGGCAGGTCCCTGCGCCTGCCGCATCAAGGATCCGGTCGCCTGCTGCAGCCAGCTCAGCACCGCCGGCGTCATCCAGGTGCCCTTCATCAAATGCGGCTCCTGCTCCATTGCCCGACGAAACTTCTGCAACGTCTGCGGCCGGGTACCGGCGTAGGACTGAAACAGTTCAAGCCACGCCCGGGCCAGCGCCTGACCCGACGCCGAGTCCGGCGCTACGCCCTCCCGGCACGCCTGATGCAGCTTCGCCACCAGCGCAGGCCACTCCTGTAGCCGGTCAAAATAGTGCTGGCGGGTGAACGCCATCTCTTCTTCGTCAAGGTACCGCGCCCAGATGGCCAGTTTGCTTTCGGCAAAGGCCTCGGTGATATAGGCGATGATTGCCGGCGTGACGCCGGTCTGTTCAACCATCTGCGGCTCGGCGGCATGCATCTCGTTCAGGCGGGTCAGAAACTCCGGACGCCCGGCCGTATCCTGCTCCAGGCGCTCCATCCAGCGCGTCGCCAGACGCATCGCCTGCGGACTGTCCGTCGGGCAGCCGCTCGCCATCAGCGTCTGCACCTCCTCCGTTAGCTCGCGCCACGCCTGCGCCCTCTGTTCATCCTGTGCCGCAAACGGCAGCGCGGCTAACTCCTGTTGACTAAACCAACGATCGTACATTTTCATTAACTCCAGCGTCTGTAGCCAGGACTCCAGATCGGGTTCATTGCCGCTCGCCAGCGCCTCGCGCAGCACCAATAGTCGGTCGCGCAGCCTGCCAACATCGCGTAGCTGGGCGTTGAGCATATCTATCTGCTGCGTCAGCAGCTCGGGCAGCGACAGCGTTTGCCGATCGAGATAGTCCTTGATTGTGGCGAGCGTTAGCCCGGCCTGCGCCAGCGCCTTTATCATATGCAGGCGCTGAACCGCGGACAGGTTATAGAGCCGATAGCCCGCCTCGCTTCTGGCCGAAGGCGTTAACAGCCCCGTCTGTTCATAATGATGCAGCGTACGTACCGTCAGTCCGGCACGCTTCGCCAGCTCTCCCACCTGAATTAACATGACTGCTCCTCTCTGTGGCCAGGTCCGCTACTCTGCAGCCTGACGTAACGTCAGGGTCAAGCAAAAACCGCGGTTGCTATTCATTTTTGCTGGCAACCATAGCAGCACGAAGGCCAGGACGGAATGGGGGCGTAATATGGCGGGAAAAAGAGGAAGAGATAAAGTGAGACACAGAAAAGCGCATCGGCCTTCAGCGGCCGATGCGCGAAATCATGCTACGGTTAGCTGTGACGATGCTGGTTACGACGGCAGCGTTTATCGTAGTGGCGCACCCACCAGTAGCGGTCGCTGACCTGCTCGTGGCCGCCAATACGGGCACCGGCCAGCCAGAGCACTGCGCCAACGAAGATGCTTAGGATTGCGCCATGCGCAAAGAATTGTGGCAGGTTAAGCTGCGGAAGCTGGTTCAGAATGGAGTAACCTACCCCCACAACCATCACCACCAACCCTAACCCCATGAGTACGTTACCGAGTAACGAAGCGTTTTTGCGTTTCATGTGTCACCTCCGGACTTTGGGTTGCCAGGGAATGTCCCCAAATCTTATAGGTGTAGTATAGACAAGGTCTCTTCTGCGGAGTGCGTCCACGATCACATTAGTGAACAGCGAATAGACAAAAATTTACAAATAAGTCTATGAACCATATCAAATTCTAATGATTTAGTGGGTAAATCATCAATGCGGGTATTGTCTAATAGCCAGAATTTTGTCAAGCGCGCCCGCAGACAGTACACTACGCGGCAGAGAATGCCCCATGCAGGATAGAAAACGTGACCATTAAACTGATTGTCGGCCTGGCCAACCCCGGTGCGGAATATGCCGCTACCCGGCACAACGCTGGCGCCTGGTATGTGGATTTACTGGCGGATCGCCATCGTGCGCCGCTGCGCGAAGAGAGCAAATTCTTCGGCTACACCTCGCGCATCAACCTGGCGGGCGAGGACGTCCGCCTGCTGGTCCCCACTACCTTTATGAACCTCAGCGGTAAAGCCGTGGCCGCGATGGCGACCTTTTATCGCATCAACCCGGATGAAATTCTGGTCGCCCATGACGAGCTGGATTTACCGCCGGGCGTGGCGAAATTTAAGCTTGGCGGTGGCCATGGCGGCCACAATGGCCTGAAGGATATCATCAGTAAGCTCGGCAATAACCCGAACTTTCACCGTTTACGCGTCGGAATCGGCCATCCGGGCGACAAAAACAAGGTTGTCGGCTTTGTGCTTGGCAAACCACCGGCCAGCGAGCAGAAACTGATCGATGACGCTGTCGACGAAGCGGCGCGCTGTACCGAAATCTGGTTAAAGGACGGGCTGACCAAAGCGACCAACCGTTTGCACGCCTTTAAGGCGCAATAAGCCGTTGTCGTGCGGCATTTTTGCCGCGCACCGTGTATAATAGGCAAAGCTATTCAATTTTCTGCAATCTGTTCCTTGTAACAGATTGATTATCCAAAGATTAAGGTGATTTAAATCATGGGATTCAAATGCGGTATCGTCGGTTTGCCTAACGTCGGCAAATCCACCCTGTTCAATGCGCTCACCAAAGCGGGTATTGAAGCGGCCAACTTCCCCTTCTGTACCATTGAGCCGAACACCGGTGTCGTACCGATGCCCGATCCGCGTCTGGACAAGCTGGCTGAAATCGTCAAACCGCAGCGCATCCTGCCGACCACCATGGAGTTCGTGGATATCGCGGGCCTGGTGAAAGGCGCGTCCAAAGGTGAAGGTCTTGGCAACCAGTTTCTGACCAACATCCGTGAAACCGAAGCCATCGGCCATGTGGTTCGCTGCTTTGAAAACGATAATATTATTCACGTCGCGGGGAAAGTGAACCCGGCGGAAGATATCGACGTTATCAATACCGAACTGGCGCTGTCTGACCTTGATACCTGCGAACGCGCGATTCACCGCGTCTCCAAAAAAGCCAAAGGCGGCGATAAAGACGCGAAGGTTGAGCTGGCCGCGCTGGAAAAATGCCTGCCGCAGCTGGAAAACGCCGGTATGCTGCGTGCGCTGGATCTGACCAAAGAAGAGAAAGAGGCCATCCGCTATCTGAGCTTCCTGACCCTGAAGCCGACCATGTACATCGCGAACGTCAATGAAGACGGTTTCGAGAACAACCCGTACCTCGATCAGGTTCGCGCCATCGCCGAGCAGGAAGGGTCTGTGGTGGTGCCGGTGTGCGCCGCCGTTGAAGCGGACATCGCCGAGCTGGACGATGAAGAGCGTGACGAGTTCATGGCTGAGCTGGGCCTCGAAGAGCCGGGCCTGAACCGCGTGATCCGCGCCGGTTACGCTCTGCTGAACCTGCAGACCTACTTCACCGCGGGCGTGAAAGAAGTTCGCGCATGGACCATCCCGGTGGGAGCGACCGCGCCGCAGGCAGCCGGTAAGATCCACACCGACTTCGAAAAAGGCTTTATCCGCGCGCAGACCATCGCTTATGAAGACTTCATTGCCTACAAAGGCGAACAGGGCGCGAAAGAAGCGGGTAAAATGCGTGCTGAAGGTAAAGACTACATCGTGAAAGATGGCGATGTGATGAACTTCCTGTTCAACGTCTAATCCCACTGGCTGGCGTTTTCGCCGCCACCGCGCAAAAAAAATCCACGCAGCGGCGTGGATTTTTTTTTACCCTAGGCGACACGCTACTCCACAATATGGGTATCTTCTGCCGCCTCGTAGCCATCAACGATCTGCACAATTTTCTTTAACTCAGCCTCAATAAAAGCCGGGGTAGCGCTTTCCCCTGAGGCCGGGTGATGAAGCTCCACCGAGATACCGCTGGCGGCATTGGTCAGCGACAGGCTGATCTCCTGCTGGCCCCGCGAGGACGAAGAACGCCCGATATGCTGCATGATAGCCGCCGCCGCCGCGCGCGTATCAACGTCTGCGAGATGCCCCCATCTCATTTCAACATGCCCCTGCTGCCCTGCCTTTATCACCTGCAGCGTATAGCCGCTTCTTGCCGTTGCCATGCCTTTTCCTCCGATTTAGTTGCCCGGGCGTCACATTATCAGCCCGGTTTTATCAGCCAGGTTCGCGCACCTGCGCCTTGCCGTTAATGACTCTTTTCCACATAGGTCTGCATGTTTTCTTTGGTCACTAACTCAAACGGGATCCAGACATGAGACTCGACCTTTTCTCCTTTAATCAGCTTCAGCGCTACCGCTAAGGCCGTTTTGCCCTGACCGACGGCGTCCTGGAAAACCGTCACCTGAATCTTATCGCTGGCCAGGGCTTTCAGCCCGTCCGGGGTGGCGTCGATCCCGCCGATCAGCAGCTTCTTCTGGCTTTTCTCCAGCGCCATCGCCGCGCCAATCGCCATCTCATCGTTGTTCGCCGCCACAATATCAATCGCTTCTCCGTTGCCCGTCCAGTTCTGCATCAGATCCATGCCCTCGCTGCGGGAATAGTTGGCCGGCTGTTTCTGCACCACTTTCATTGCCGGATACTTGGCCACCACCTGCTCCACATCTTTGGTACGCTGCAGCGCGCCGGCGTCGGTGAGATTGCCGATCATGATGGCGACGTTGCCTTTGTAGTTCGCCAGCTTCGCCAGCGCCTCCATCTGCAATGTGCCAGACTCCCGCTCGTCCGAACCGACAAACACCACGCCGGGCGGTAACGTTTTATCCCCCGGCGTCCGGTTCACATACACCAGCGGCATTTTGGCCTGCTGCGCCATCTTCGTCAGCTGCGGGGTGCTGGCGGAGTCCACCGGGTCGACGATGATCGCGTCCACGCCGGAGGCGATGAAGCTCTGCACCTGATCGGCCTGGCGTCCGGTGTCGCCGCGGGCGTCTTCAAACTGTACGTCGACGTGGCGGGCTTGAGCTTCTTTCTCAATGGACTGGCGGATAATAGTGAGAAAGTTTTGATCGAAGTAGGCCATTGAGACGCCGATCTTCTCTGCTAATGCCGAAGCGGAACTGGCCAGAAGGCCTACTAACAGGATGATTTTACAGTGCTTCATAGTATGCCCTCAGAGATCGAAATAAAATTTTCAATACAACTACAAACGGTATATTTAAATCATTTTCAGACTACGAAGGGCGTTCGGTTCTTGCAATATTGATGTAAAGAAAATGTTGCCATGCGCACACTTTATTTCACCGCCTCACTCACCGAGGGCTCACCGGTTGCGGGGAGCGCAGCGGTCGGCGACGCCGGCTGTTTTCGCTTCAGCAGGGCATACTCCACTATCAGCTGTTGCAGATGCAGCTCCGCGAGGCTTCCCCGCGCGGCTGGCCAGGGTTGATCAACGGGAAGCGCGGCCAGCTGGCGCAGCTGCTCCTCCAGCGGAACAGCGCGGTTAAACGACTGTGTGATGGCAAATACTGCGGTTTTCAGTTCGCTCACCGTCAGGTACTTCCCCTTCTGCTCGTCGAGGGCATTGAGCTGGTCGGCGAGCCGCTGCAGCTGCTGCATGCCCTCCGACCAGCCGGTAAGGTTTTCCGCGGGCAATGCGCCAGCACTCAGCTGCTGCCGCCACTGCTGCGCCAGCGGTTGCGCCTGATCCGGCCAGCGGATCAGGGCCTGGTGGACCAGCTGGTCGCCGTAGCTGACCGCCCAGTCCGGCGCCAGGCGGGCAAGCTCGCCAAGCTGGCGCTGCGTCTGTGGCAGATCAACCGGCCCCGGGGGCGTTGTCGCCGGCAGGCCCGGTATCGGTCCGGCATTTTGGGTGACTGAAATGGGCGGCAAGTCGGACTGACGCAGCGCCAGCCATCCGCCGACGGCGATACCCGTTACCGCCAGCATGGTAACCATCCCGGCGATAAACGGCTTCCAGCGCGGCGCGGCTGCCGGAGTAGACGCCGCCACCGGCGCGGGCCGCTTTGCAGGTGAAGGCGGAGCCAGCGGCTCAGCCTTTGGTCTACGTTTTAGGTCTGGCACTGGCTCAACCTTCGCCGCATCCTCTTCGCTGACCAGAGTGCCGGGAAGTTCCGCGTCAGACACCGCCACCGGCGGCGCGGTGGGAAGCGCTGGCGCAGGGTCGAGGCTCTCGAAGCGAGTTGCCGTGCTGTGCAGTAGCGCCCGCAGGTCGCTCAGCTGGTTTTCAGGAGCGATCTCAAGGCGCTGGAGCACTGCGTCGAAGCTTTGCAGCGAACGTTCAGCCTGCTCAAGCGACTCAACATCCTCTGGGGTAAGATTCAGGGTACGGATCACCTGCCGCAGCCGCTTGCTCAGGGTGCGGAAGATCTCTGTCCGGGCCGGGAGCGCCTGTGGCCACAGGTTTTTCCCCTGACGAACCAGCAGCGACTCCATCAGCGTCAGCCCCTCATTGATCCCTGCCACCCCGCCCAGCCGGGCGCGGGCCAGGGTATACCAGGCGACAGTCTGCAGGTCCGCGCCGTGATGCTCCAACAGCCCGCGGGCAAGCTGCTCGGCATACGGCCAGTTAATATCCGGCCGCGCCGGGTGGCTGAGCTTGTTCATTTCCGCACGCAGGGCCATAAAATCAGCCAGCGTGCGCGGGTCGCCACCGGCTTTATAGTGACGGTCGTGGTGTGTTGTCATCATGATGTCTTTCAGCGAGAGATTAGAGGGCGGAGCGGGCGTCAAGGTACTGCTGACGTTTGAGGTGGCGGATCAACACCCTGCCCTCGGGCATAAACTCCGTGCCGTAACGCACCAGGCCAATATCCTTCAGCTCCGCATCAATGGCATAGCGCAGTTCGCCGGGCGCATGCTGATCGAGCATCACCACCGCGATCCGCTGCAGACGCGGTTCGTATTTCAGCAACACCGCAGACAACGTGCTCATCAGCTGGTGCGCCGACGCTGGCATCCCCTGGAGGATAGCGGTCATATCCGGCAGGCCGTAGTCCGGCAGATGCGCCAGCGTTCCGGCCCGACAGTTGAGGATGCGCTGCATGTTATCGAGCACCGACAGGATGACCTGATCCGTTTCGCTGACGGTATTCAGGTCAAGCCCGCCGGCGAAATTGCCGTACAGGATGTCATACAGGGAGGGACGAGGCATTTTCACTTCTCCTTAAACGGGTGCAGCGTCAGTTGATTTTGGCTGGCTTCGATAATGCGCGGCCTCGCCGGATCAAGTTCGTCCCGGGTGAGTACCAGCCGCCAGCTGTTTTGCGTCAGGTCTGGATCGATAAACATGGCCGCCACCGCCACAAACTGCGCGCTGGTTTCCATGGGCATATCGACGGTCACCGATTCGCCCGGACGCAGGCGAACATCTTTTTCCGCCACCCGGTCCGCCTGCAGCGCCTGGCCATCGCCGGCAAACAGCGACGGGTAGTCAGTATTGTCGAACGCTTGCCGGTCCTTCAGCTGATAAATACGCACCACCGTCGCCAGGGAGGCGCCTTTGGCGTTGTTATTCACGCCTTCCCGGGCGCGAAGATCCAGATGCAGGGTTTTCACCTGGGGGTAAAAAATGGACTGGGTCACGGAAACGGCGCCGTCTTTCACGGTCTGCGTCAGTCCGCAGCCGGTTAAGACGGTAACCATGAGGAATGCCAGCAACCTGGCGGAGGGTTTAACTGCGGTAATCGCCATCTTCATCGCTCTCCCTGCGGTGGATATTTTCCCGGACGCGCTGATAGCGCCCCAGATAAATCGTGACTCTGTCGTCAGCCTGTTTCTGCGCATCCAGCGGACGCAGCACAGCGGTACGGCCGAGCTGGACGGCATGCTCCTGCTGGCAGCAAAGTTGCGCATCCGGCAGTAAATGGCGGGCGACGCAAAGCTGCAGCCGCACGTCAAGATGAGATCCGAGCCAGACGTGCAGAAGCGCCATCAGGTCGCTGAACAGTTCGCCGCCGGGCAGCCAGCCGCGAACCTCATCAGGCTTTTCCGTGGCCAGCTGCAGCAATACCTGACCGTTCACATCCGTGGCGTGGGTTCCCATCACTGGCCTATGTTGCAGGCTAACCGGCTGACGGACGCTCATCGTTAACGGCTGCGACAAGGGGATCCGGCAGGGATCGTGGTGGTACACCGTCGCCCGGGTCCCCGGGGCCAGGAGCGCCACCAGCGCCTCCATGCCTTCCCCGGATCTCCCCGGCAGCATCATCACCGGCAGCAGCGCCAGAAATCGCGACAGCGGCGCTGCGGCAACGGCGGCACATCCCGGTATGCCCAGCCCCGCCAGGCCCAGCAGATACTGCGAGATGTTGTCCGTGCCGCCCGCCCGAAAGGTTGCCGGGTAGGAATATTTGCGCCAGATACGGTAATACTGGGCGATCAGCCGATGGTTAAAGATATCGAGGAAATCCTCGGTGGCCTCGACGCCTTCCCGCCGTTGCGCAATGTCATCGCTATAGTGGGTCGGCAGCGGGGATTCCACGCCGTAGAGTCCCATAAAAGTCACGCGAACCGCCGGCGGACGGGGCGGTTCAGGATCGTCCATTGCACGGATTTCGCCAGCCGGAAAGCCCATCCCCGGATGCGGGCGAAAGCGTATGGGTTCATCACCTACTAGCCAGCCGCTGCCGATGATCGGCGCCTTCGGATGGTTCTTCTCCAGCAACTGGCAGAAGCGGTAAAAATTCATGTACGGCAACTGAGGCCGGAGCTGCGCCATCAGCCGGGCAGGCGCAGACTGTGATTCTCTTTCCACCGGATACATTTCCCTTCAGGTTGAACAATGAGCGTCAGCTGGTTGAACTGATTCATATCGGCATACAGTGCGAAAAAGCGGTTGAGCATATCGCCAAACAGGTGGACATCGCCCGCACCGGTAAATCCGCTACCGTCGAGCGTCACTTCAATATCCAGCCCGCGCAGCAGGAAACCCTGCTCGAAACGCTGAATTCGGTGATGGCTGACCGCCAGAATGGCGTCCAGACGGCGATTATTGAGCTCATCCTCCCGCCAGTTGTAGAGCGACAGCGTGCCGCGCAGCACCTCGGCGCTGCTCATCATGTTGAGAAAACGGGTGCCCAGATGGCTCATGACCCGCCAGTGGTAGCGGTCTTCCGCCGGGGGATAGGCCGGCAGCGTGGGCTTACAGAGATTGCGGACGGTAAGCGGCGTGGCTGATATCGACTCACAGCGATCCAGCAGCGTGCTCTGTAGCGCCCGGCGCGGCAGCTGGCCGTTAGTGCCGGTGATGCGCAAGGAGACCGTTTCCCGCGCCAGCTCCCGGTCAGCCTCCCATTGCTGTCCGCCGAGGATAAGCCAGGTATCGTGCATGCCGGTTACGCCCCGTTTTACGCGGGTGTGGTAGTAGCGCTCCGGCGCATGGCGACGCATCATTCCCCCCTGGTGACGAAAGCGGGTGAAAGGCACATAGCGTGCCTCCCCGGTGCGCCCGGAGCCGGTCACGCTGTCAACAGAATAGATTTCGGTATGCCCGTCCTGCAGGCGCTTCGGACGCAGGAGGTATTCGTTCTCCAGGCCGCTGATGGTCAACGGATCGGCCTCAAGGGTAAACAGGTTAATCACCGGCACACAGTGCAGGCGTAGGCTGCTTGCGCTGACGGGTAAATCACTTTGCCAGACCTCGCTGAACACCACCTCAAGCGTGAAATGCGATATCCCCGCCGGCAGGGTGATGTTTTCCAGGCCATTTAGCTGCACGAACATAAATTTTTCGCGAAAGGTGAAATACTCGAGCAGCAGCTGATAGCCGCTGAAAGCACTCTCCCCCTTCGGCCATAAACGATCCTCCTCGCTGAATCCCCCCGGGGAAAAATAGCCGTCGAGGCTTACCCGCTCTGTCTGACCCGGCAGACGCAGGTACAGCGCGGCCTGGCGTCGGGTCAGCCACAGATGGAGGGCGCTGCCGGTAACAGCGTCTTCCCCCAGGTACAGCGCCAGGTGGCGGAGATCGGTCTGCGACCAGTCAGCCAGCTCGCTACAGGCGAATCGTAGTCGCAGGGCCGAACGTCCGTCCGGCTCCGCCGTCATCACCGCCTCCTCTATCGCCAGCGGGTTAAGCGTCAGATCGCGGGTGGTTCGGTACCGGCACACGGTATTTTTCGGCCCCAGTGGGCGGGAGCTAATCTCAAACCCGGCGGGCACCGTTTCCGCTATCTTCATCGCCGGCAGCGTTGGGGTCAGCGCCACGATCGATAGCGATGGAATAGTGCGCAAATAGTGCGGCCACAGCATGCTGACCAGCCCCTCGGTCAGCTCCGGCAGATCATCATCAATTTTTTCGCGCAAGCGACCTACGGAAAAGGCAAAGCCTTCAAACAGGCGCTCTACATAAGGGTCCGGCGTACCGGCTTTATCGAGATCCAGCATCGCCGCCCGATCGGGGTGAGCCTGCGCGAACGCTTTTGCCGCCTCGCGCAGGTAGCGCATTTCAGCATCAAAATATCGCAGGGTTAAATCGTCCATTATGAATATTCCCTTATTCGTCTACAGGGAGACACGCAGCATGGCTGCGCGGTCAGATTAGTTGGCCGTCGGGCGGCCATGAGCGAAGGAGGCCTGGCGTTGCAGGTCAACGCCAATCAGTGAGGGAGAAGGTTCAGTATCCCTCTTCGCCGGGTATATCGTCGGTCAGCGGAACACGTTCAGCAGACGCGCGCACGCTGAATATCGTCTCCGGTAGCGTAAAGTTTCGCAGCGCCAGCAGCGCCAGCGGTCCTTCCCCCGCCTCGGTACGCAGCGTGTAGTTCAGCAACAGACCATCCGGCGCTTTCCAGCTCAGGCTCCAGCTGCTGCTCGTTCCGGGATAAGCGCTGACCACCGCCTTATCCAGCAGACGGATCCACCCCCAGGCGCCCGGGAAATCGCCATACTGGCGGGTGCCCGCCCGGGTACTGACCCAGCTCAGACTGGCGCCCGGCGCTTCGGTGTCAGCGGGCCAGCTGAACCGCCGCCAGACCGGCATCTGGTTCATATAGACAAGTTTCTGACTGTCGATGACCAGCTCCGTCTGCATCACGCCGTCCGCGGTGCCGGGACGTAGCGCAAAATGCAATCCCGCTTCGCCGTTGGCGAACGCGACGTCAGAGAGATGACTCAGGGTATTCATCGCCTGCAGAAAGGCCGGGTTAAACGTCAGCCCCTGGGCATTGATACTGTCCGCCATCCAGCGGCTCCCCTCTTTATGCAGTACGCCGTTCAGCCGGGTCTGCAGAAAGCGGGCGATGCGCCCGGTCTCGCTGTTGAGGTATTTTGCCAGCAGCGGCAGAGAGACTTCACTGCTGGTATTTTTAAAGGGGTAGCGACCGCCAAAAGCGCTATTCCAGTCCTCCACCACCGCGCTGCGCCACTGGGCGTTGAGACTTTCCGCCGCCGGGGTCAGCACCTGCTGCCAGGCCTGTTCCATCGGGCGAACAAACAGCGTTTGCCCAAATCCACTCCACTCCTGGCCCAGCCCCGCCGCCACCAGGCTGCCGTAGTCGCGCGTTTCGGTTAAATCCACGGCCTTGCCCTGGAATACCGTCTGCGCAAGCAGGCGGGTCATCGCCTGCGGATCGGTGGCGTTGGTGACCTGCTGCAGGCGCAGACGCACCTGGGTGACGCGGGTCAGGAAGGTCTGCAGGCTAAGACGGCTGGTGGGGGTCCCGCCGTCGCGATTGTCCAGCAGCGCCAGTACGGGGCCGAAGGTGGCATCCAGAGGACCGCGCGCGCCGGACCGTTGATCGATGACGGGCGGGTTGTCACGGTTGAACAGCTGCCTGGCCGATTTGACCAGCGAATCGGCGATGGCTTCCCCGGTCTGGCCGGTTCGCCCCTGCACGCTCAGGGTGTTCATCAGCGCCACCAGCGGCGACTGGCGCACATCGGCCATCAGGGTCAGCTGGTCGATAGCATCGGAGAGGGTCGCCGCGCGCTGCCAGCGCAGACTGTTGAGGAAATCCAGCCAGGCGCCGCTGAAATCAGCGAAATAACGCTCCGCCAGCCTGGCTCGCAGAGCTTCCGGCGACGTCGACTGCGCGGCAGTCTGCTTCGTATCGCTCAGCACCCAGTCCATTTCATCGCGGCGTTCCGCGACCACTTTCTCAATGGCCGGCTGCACGGCCTGCTCCCAGGCCTGACGGGTAAACATTCCCGGCACCACCTCATCAGTGCTGAACAGACGCGAAGCATCGGTGTCGGCAGTCATATCCGCCAGGCGCATATCGGCATACTGATTCGCCACCTGCGCGAGCATCTTCTGGTAAAGCGTGGACTCACTGTTGCGCTGGCCCAGTTGGCGAATTAACCGTGTGCGCACCTGGCTGACCAGACCGTCATCGACAGGCAGACGCCACTGCGGATGCGATGCCAGGCTGGCGGCATAAAATGCCAGCAGCGAAGGGCCGCTGCCCTGCCAGACGGCGTCGGCGATGCCTGAGCGCTGCGGCCAGTCCTGCATTAGCGTAGTGGCGAACCACGCGGCGTCCATTTTTTCCGGGCGGGTCAACATCAGATATTGTTTCAGTTGTCCGTAAGCGGTCTTCGTCATCTTCTCACGCAGTGGGCTGTCCGGCGGCAGCTGCACGAAGGCGGTGAGCTGCTCTTCCAGATGATGCGCCGCCGCATCGCGCAGCAGCGGTTGCGCCATCTCCCCGTAGCGCGGGAACAGCGCCGCCAGCAGGTCATCGTTCTGACTGAGGCCAGCGCGGAGGTACCACGGCGCTCCGTGCTGCGAGCGGTATTCCAGTTGAGAAAGCGTTTTCTGTAACGCGGAGAGCGCATACAGGCGTACGGCCAGCGGCTGTTTTCCCGCCGAGGCCTGCTGCACCTGCTGCTGTGCGATCGCCACCAGGTGGCGGTTGGAGATAAAAGAGACTGTCATTGAGGCGGCCCAGAGTAACATCAGGGCGGCGGCGGCCACGCTCATCCCACGCATCCAGTTGACTCCCTGTTTGCGCGGACGTAGACCGGCTGGCAACCACAGCACTGAGTCTGGTATCGTTTCCCAGCGGTTATCCCGTCCCCAGTGATGACGGACACTGCGACCAGCCTCTACTGACGCCTCACTAAATACCACCCCGGCCAGCGGCTGCGGGCGGTAAGGATTAAGCAATACCGATAACGGCTCCGTCACCGTTTCCGGTTTACGGGTCAACTGATCGGCCAGCGCGAGTAAAAAATTGTGCTGTGGTTGCCCGCATATCTGCTGGATGCCCTGCTCTATCAGTAACGACGCCAGGGCAGTGAACTGTTCGGCAACTATTTGCGGCGTACAACCTGCAGGTAACAGGCAGCCTACAGGCTGAGTGATACGTCCATTTTTTTCGTTGCCCCCCTCATACAGCGACCAGACGTATAGGGGTAGTTTCCAGCCAAGAGCTTCGAAGCGTAGCTTTAGAGAGTGAGACACACTGTCCATTTCATCTGGCGTGAGCCTGGGCTTCGTTCTGTTCATCGTTGTCAAAACGCCGTCAAAGCCCGATGTTACCCACACCATACCATCAGCCGGGCGATAACGCAGTTTACGCAGCGCTGTGAACCAGGCGTTATCTACCGCTGCCCCAGGGTCTCCACCCCACAGCAATAATGTACCCTGATCTTCCTGCCAGAGTTCCTGCGTGAGCTTTGGGGTCAGTTGTTCTACGTCTCTGACTGAGCCAATTATCAGCAGAATACGGACTTTGCGGGACCAGGCGCGTCCATACTGATAGCGTAGAGTCTGGCGAATTTCCCCCACCGTAATATGATGGGGAGGTGTCAGCGCCACGCGCCCTTCTTCGCCGGGTAAGACGCTGTCCTGCTGCGACTGCCGGCGATATAAACTCTCCTTCACACGGCGGGACATTGCAGGAAGGTAAAAAACAAATACCAACGCCATACAGACCTGGACAAACGCCAGTACCTGCTCGCCCCGCGTATTGATATTCAGCATGCCGCCATAGCGGGTGATCCCCCACCATATTGCAGCCATCCCGGCCAACGTAAGCCCGGCCAGGCCAAACCGGCCCAGGCCATTACCCGGTATATTCATCTTCACTCCCTGGGGTGATGGTACTGATAAAATGTTCCTGTTCGCTGGAAAATAACGCCAGCAGGGGCTGTTTACGGAGGCTGACCAGATCGGCTGCCAGCGCGGTCAGGAGCCAGGGCGCTGCGGGTCCCGGAATACCGCACCATTTTTCCAGCAGCGCGATATCTTCAGCTTTCCATGGGGTATGCATTTTGCCGCCCTGCGTGATAAGCGCGGCGCTTCTTTCCGTCCATTTTTTTGCGTCCCCGATAACGGAGGGCGTCTGGCAGGCGACAGTCTGGGTTTCCAGAAACAGGGTGATATCGTCTTCAAAGTTCGTCATATCTAAGGGCATAGGACGTAACAGCCGTGATGAGTGCGGCAGATGGTATTTTTGCGCCACATCATCGCTGGTCAGCAGCAGCACGGCCAGCCCGTCGGAGTATGCTGTACCACCGTTGAGCTGGATGACCAGGAGTAAATTGACCGTCAGTACAGGCTGCTTCAGGCGCTCCTCCACTTCCGACAGTGAGAATGAGCCGGTAACGGTAATATCATCAGGCACGGCGCGGCCAGGAATGTGTTCTTTCCAGAGATTACTGAAACTGCTGGTCAGCTCAGGCGAGGGATTATCCGTGATCAGGGTGACATACAGCGGTAGCTCTTCCGGCAGGCACTGCACGCGCTCTTCTATACTGGTCAGCAGCGCATGCATCGCACTCAGCTGCACGGGCTCTTCTGCCGGAAGGTAATTAATCCGGCGGGTAAGTCCGTATTGCTGAGGCCGCTCACTCCCCCAATGCGCCGCAGAAATATGATCCGGCAACAGCACTGCACTGCCCAGAACGGCCAGCCAGCGCCCTGCCCAGTCTTCCCACCTCTGCTGTCCGTATTCCGCCTCTTTCAGCAAGAACTGATGCGCTTTCAGATCCCTGTCCCACAGATAGCAACGCAGGCAAAAAATCAGCAACCAGCATCCTGCAGGCATCAGGGATACCCACCAGATATTTATCACTGAGAGAATTTTTACGGTGCCGGAAGCATGGAGGGTAAAGAGCAGGACACCGATAATCGCCATCAGTACACCGGCAAACAGCCATCGGGTCAGTGAAGGAGCCGATGGCTGCTCCATGGTCAATGCTTTTGTTCGTACCCAGCCCATTTTTTATCCTATCGCGCATTCCGGCGCGCCGGAAATCACCTGGCAACCGCACTGACATTTGCAGCCATCGACCACGATGGCTTTACCATCGGAAGACCATTCCGGCGCTCCCTCAATAATGGCATTAGTGCCATGTCCCGGAATCGGGCAGCTGACTTTATCCCCCACCAGCGCTACGGGCTTTCCATTTACAATCATGGTGGAGGATGCGGAAATAACAGCACCGCCGTGCGTGGTTTTATCGCCGAGTAATACAAAACCTTTGGACATTGAATTTCCTTTTATATATCAGCGATACAGTAATTATTAATTAGAATACTCAATCGCATCTATTTCAACCTAAAGAGTGAGGCAATAACATTTAATAACAGATAAAAACCGGCGACTCCTGTCAAAGGAAGAATAATAAACATAAAATAATATCTGGAATATCTGCACACCTCTCTTTACTTAATACATACTTCTTCCCCCAGGTGATATCCCCTACATTAATAATTTTTCACTTCGAACGCCAATTGCCAGACGACCTTATACTCGCGAAAGTCGCCTTAATTTCTATTGCATGCTCTATACAATAAAAAATACACTAACAACAAAATAATCAGAATTATAAGGAAATAAAACAGACATTTTCTGATTAGGTGGCAACAGTGGGTATACCTCGCTAATATGACGATTATTGCTCCCTATCATTTTGCGTTCGCCATAACCTATGGGAAATCCAAAGCGTTCGCGCATCCATCGCTGCGTCATTACTGGCTCAAGACTAAAAGGCAGCGGATTAGGAAATAACCAAGCCGTTTTTTTCATCTTCTAACCACAAAGTCACTTCCTCAAGATTTTTTCTGGTTATTTATAAAAGATGAAAATATTCCTTCTCACCTCATATCCAGCCTGAAAATATCATCACTAACAGTAATCGTTGGTTTTATTTTGTAGGGAATTAAACCTTGTTCATAAATATCCTGATAAGGTTTACCTAATTGCTTCACAAGTGTTCGATATCAATATTCATTTGCCACCAAGTCGCTTTTTCTCCAGCGCAATATGAATCTCCTTTGCTCGCTCCAGTGGATAAAAAGTCACGGTTTCTGAAAATAAATCCTTGTTATAGGTAAATCCGACAGAACTATTTTGATGAGGCATAGGTAAGGTATATATCTCTTCCCCCCCTATAAGCAGTCATAACAATTTTTGCTTCAACGTAAACCATCGGAAATCCTAGATAAGCCCGCACCCACTGGTGAATCATAACTCGTTCCAGACCAAACGGCATAGGATTAGGAAACAGCCAGTCAGTTTTGGCTTCATCTTCAAACCTTAACATCTCTTCTTTCAGATTTTTAATGAGCACCACTTTTTTCCGTTGACAATCATCGTTGATGACGATGAAATAATTTCACTACTGTACATGATTTTACCATGCATTAGAAAAAAACCTTATATGTTGAACGCCACCGATTTTTTAAAATAAGATATAGCATCACACATTATTTATTAACGACACAACGAAATACATACTGCGGACCAACACCATATTTTTCATAGTCACCATCAACTTCTTCTGGGAGTGGTGAAGCAGATTGTCTAAACATAGTCAATGCGTACTGTCTGTCGCCGCCAACATTCCCACGCAACACTTTCTTGGTCCCTTGCTCTGGTCCCTGAGGATTCTTTACCGGAGAGTGGGAGTAATAATCTTCTGCATACCAGTCATTGGTCCATTCTGAACCACTCAGTCCCATATCATACAGGCCTAAGGGATTTGATGGGTATTTACCTACTGGATAAATGGGAAGCCCCATCCCATCAGTGTATTTATTCAGTTCATCCTGGCTGGGGACATTTTTTCCTGGTGAAAACTCACCATTGTTAGTAGCAAACGGAAGATACTGACCTCTGGATCTTGCTGCAAACTCCCATTGTGCCTCTGTCGGCAAATCAATTTTTTTACCGGATTTTTTACCTAACCACTGACAATAATCTTTTGCCTGTTGCCAGATAACACCTGCAGGATAATCCCCCTTTAGCAGAGAAGGATGACGTTTTGCCAGTATATCCACAGGTGGATTTTTTTATCTGTTACTTTCAAATAAACATTAAAATCATCGTTGGTGACTTTATATTTTGATATCGAAAAATCACTTAAAATAACCTTATGTAAAGTTTTATCATCCTGTTGTATGCTGAAAAGTAATTTTTCACCAACTAATGGACCAAAATCACCCATTAAAAACTCACCACCCTGAACAGGGACCATATTAGAGACCGATTTATCCACAAGTGCTTTAGCTGCTTTTTCACTCCCGGTGGTATTTCCCTGATCGCACCCGAGCAGTAAACTGGCGGCAACAGAAGCAACTACGATTAATTTTATCATCTTATCACCTCAGCCATTGCATCAGGCAGTCATTATCCCCGTCGGGTGCTGGTCATCAATCATGGCAAGATATTCTGACATCAGGAAATCCGGCGTAGATTAAATATCCTATCCGGTTCAGCCGAATATTCGTTGAGCATTCTGATTCGGTTAAAATAAGAGATAGCATCACACATTATTTATTAACGACACAACGAAAGACATACTGCGGGCCAACACCATATTTTTCATAGTCATCGTCTTTATCGATCTTCGGAACTGGCAATTTTGATTGCCTGAACATGGTTAAAGCGTACTGTCTGTCGCCGCCAATATATCCACGCAGGACTTTTTTAGTACCCTGCGCAGGTCCCTGGGGATCGTTTACCGGAGAATGAGAGTAATAATCTGACGCATACCAGTCATTGGTCCATTCTGAGCCACTAAGTCCCATGTCATACAGACCCAGGGGATTTGGGGGATATTTGCCTACTGGGTAAAATGGGAAACCAAAACCATCTGTATATTTATCTAATTCATCTTTACCCGGAACATTTTTTCCAGGTAAATACTCACCATTATTTGTTGGAAACTGAAAATATTGACCTCTGGATCTTGCTGCATATTCCCATTGCGCCTCTGTTGGTAAATCAATCTTGTTACCAGACTCCTTACCTAACCACTGACAATAGTCTTTTGCGGTTTTGTTGAATAAATCGAACTTTTGCTGAGTTGAAGGATCAGATCACGTATCTTCCCGACAACGCAGACCGTTCCGTGGCAAAGCAAAAGTTCAAAATCACCAACTGGCCCACCTACAATAAAGCCCTCATCAACCGTGGCTCCATAACTTTCTGGCTGGATGATGAAGCTATTCAGGCCTGGTATGAGTCAGCAACACCTTCTTCACGAGGCAGACCTCAGCGCTATTCTGACCTTGCCATCACGACTGTGCTGGTCATTAAACGCGTATTCAGGCTGACCCTGCGCGCTGCGCAGGGCTTTATTGATTCCATTTTTTCTCTGATGAACGTTCCGCTACGCTGCCCGGATTACAGCTGTGTCAGCAGGCGGGCAAAGTCGGTTAATATCAGTTTCAAAACGCCCACCCGGGGTGAAATCGCACACCTGGTAATTGATTCCACCGGGCTGAAGGTCTTCGGTGAAGGCGAGTGGAAAGTCAAAAAGCATGGCCAGGAACGCCGTCGTATATGGCGTAAGCTGCATCTGGCAGTTGACAGTAAAACACATGAAATCATCTGCGCTGACCTGTCGCTGAACAACGTTACGGACTCAGAGGCCTTCCCCGGGTTAATCCGGCAAACCCACCGGAAAATCAGGTCAGCCGCCGCCGATGGAGCTTACGATACCCGGCTCTGTCACGATGAACTGCGGCGTAAGAAAATCAGCGCGCTTATCCCGCCCCGAAAAGGTGCGGGTTACTGGCCCGGTGAATATGCAGACCGTAACCGTGCAGTGGCTAATCAGCGAATGACCGGGAGTAATGCGCGGTGGAAATGGACAACAGATTACAACCGTCGCTCGATAGCGGAAACGGCGATGTACCGGGTAAAACAGCTGTTCGGGGGTTCACTGACGCTGCGTGACTACGATGGTCAGGTTGCGGAGGCTATGGCCCTGGTACGAGCGCTGAACAAAATGACGAAAGCAGGTATGCCTGAAAGCGTGCGTATTGCCTGAAAACACAACCCGCTACGGGGGAGACTTACCCGAAATCTGATTTATTCAACAAAGCCGTCTTTTGCCTGTTGCCAGGTAACACCAACAGAATAATCTCCTTTTTGCAAGGATGGATAATTTTTTAAAAAAATATGGATGGGCGCTTTTTTACCCCTGTTATTTGCAGATATTTATTATAATCATCGTTGGTAACTTTAAACTTTGATATCGAAAAATCACTTAATACAACTTTATGTAATACCTTATCATCCTGGTTTATGCTGAAAGGTAGTTTTTGACCGACTAATGGTCCAAAATCCCCCATTAAAAACTCGCCGCCCTGAACGGGAACCATGTTAGAGAGTGACTTAGCAACAAGCGCTTCAGACAGGGTTTCACGCTTGTCAGTACTCTTCTGGTCACACCCGAGCAGTAAACTGGCAGCAACAGAAGCAACTACGATTAATTTTCTCATCTTATCACCTAAGCCTTTGCATCAGGCAGTCATTGTCCCCGTCGGGTGCTGGTCGTCGATCATGGCAAGATATTCTGACATCAGGCTATCCGGGACAGGTTTAAACAGGCTGTCCAGCGGAATATTATATTCATTGAGCGTTCCGACTATAATATAGTATTACAGTCAAACGATATTATTTATTAATAACGCAACGAAATACAAAAAGAGGACTAACTCCAAACTTTTGATAATCATCACGCCCAGCAAATTTTGGCACAGGTTGTGACGATTGCCTGAATATAGTCAAGGCATACTGACGATCTCCGCCAACATACCCCCTTAAAACTTTTTCATTACCCTTAACTGGACCTTGAGGATCATAAACAGGGGAGTGGGAATAATAATCAGTTGAATACCAATCATTACTCCATTCGGCTCCACTTAGCCCCATATCGTATAAACCTAGCGGATTCGGAGGATATTTCCCAATTGGATAAATAGGAAAACCATAACCATCTGTGTATTCATCTAATTTCTTTTGTTCAGGTATATTAGAACCAAGCTCGAAATTTCCATTATTAGTCGCAAAAGGAAGATACTGCCCTCTTGACCTTGCCGCATATTCCCATTGTGCTTCTGTCGGTAAATCAATATTTTTATCGGACTCCTTACCTAGCCACTGACAATAATCTTTTGCCTGTTGCCAGGTCACACCAACAGAGTAATCACCTTTTTGCAAGGATGGGTACTCTTTTACCAGAATATTAATGGGAGGTTTTTTTATTCCTGTTATCTGCAGATATTTATTATAATCATCGTTGGTAACTTTAAACTTTGATATCGAAAAATCGCTTAATACAACCTTATGTAATACCTTATCATCCTGGTTTATGCTGAAAGGCAGTTTTTCACCGACTAATGGGCCAAAATCCCCCATTAAAAACTCGCCGCCCTGAACGGGAACCATGTTAGAGAGCGACTTAGCAACAAGCGCTTCAGACAAGGTTTCACGCTTGCCAGTACTTTTCTGGTCACACCCGAGCAGTAAACTGGCGGCAACAGAAGCAACTACGATTAATTTTCTCATCTTATCACCTAAGCCTTTGCATCAGGCAGTCATTGTCCCCGTCGGGTGCTGGTCGTCGATCATGGCAAGATATTCTGACATCAGGCTATCCGGGACAGGTTTTAATAGTCTCTCCGGTTTATTGGAACATTCATTCAACGTTGTTGCTCCGGTTAAAATGATATATGTCACCACCAAACGACATTATTTATTGATGACGCAACGGAAAACATACTGCGGACCAACACCATATTTTTCATAATCATCGTCTTTATTGATCTTTGGAACTGGCAAATCTGATTGTCTGAACACGGTTAAAGCGTATTGTCTGTCACCGCCAACATTCCCGCGCAGGACTTTTTCGGTCCCCTTTACGGGTCCCTGAGGATCGTTTACCGGAGAATGAGAGTAATAATCTGACGCATACCAGTCATTGGTCCATTCTGAGCCACTAAGTCCCATATCATACAGACCCAGGGGGTTTGGGGGATATTTCCCCACTGGATAAATAGGAATACCTGCTCCATCAGTATATTCACTCAGCTCATCCTGGCTGGGGATGTTTTTACCGGGCAGGAACTCACCATTATTCGTTGCAAACGGAATGTATTGCCCTCTGGATCTTGCTGCATATTCCCATTGCGCCTCTGTTGGTAAATCAAATTTTTTACCAGACTCCTTACCTAACCACTGACAATAGTCTTTTGCCTGTTGCCAGGTGATGCCAACAGAATAATCACCTTTTTGCAATGATGGGTAATCTTTTAGCAGAATATTAATGGGTGGTTTTTTTACTCCTGTTATCCGCAGATATTTATTATAATCATCATTGGTGACTTTGTATTTTGATATTGAAAAATCGCTTAATACAACCTTATGTAATACCTTGTCATCCTGGTTTATGCTGAAAGGCAGTTTTTCACCGACTAACGGTCCAAAATCGCCCATTAAAAACTCACCGCCCTGAACGGGAATCATGTTAGAGAGCGACTTACCCACAAGCTCTTTAGCCGCTTTTTCACTCCTGGCAGCATTTCCCTGATCGCACCCGACCAGTAAGCATACAGTAACTGAAATAGCTATAATGTTATTTTCCATTTCAATGCCTCAGTAATTTAATCAAGCAATCATTGTATTAGTTGGATGCTGCTCGTCAACCATGGCAAGATATTCTGACATCAGGATGTCTGGAATAGGTCTAAATGGTTCATCCGGGCCAACGGAAACCGGAAGGTTATTATGCAATAAGGTGAGCTTTTCGCCATAATTGGTATAGAAAAACAATTTTCGTTCTCCAATGCCTAAAAACTTAATCACATCTTTTTCATTCAGTTCTTTACTGCCTTTCTTCTCCCCTGGCGACAACGTCAAATGCTGCATGATATTGTTATAATCTGCCTGACTTTGTACCCACTTCAATGCCATAAACACCGCTTGTTTTCGTCTCTTTAAAGGACCGAGCTTCCAGCTGTTAACGGAAAAAAATCATTATTCTGATTTCGTGGATCAAGCCAGTCCGCCCAGTTCTGATCAATTAATGTGGCAATCACTGCCCCTTTTGTTTCCGGAGGGGTATATTTAAGCTGATCAGGATTAGACAAAATACTGTCCATCAAATTAACGCGTTTGTTTTCATCCTTAAGATCTGCTCTAATTTGTTGCAATATTACGACCATATTCTTAAGCATGGCCTCACCCACCTGTATCCCTTGCGCCGCCATAATAATAGGAATTGCACATAAAGATCGAAAGGCATCCCCTGCCATCATCTGCTCAAGCTTCTGATAATCCACATTCCTCTGCATATACATAAAGCTCTTCATAAAAGCCGCAAAGCTGCTGCCATCAACTTCAAAACCGACTTCCCCTTTGGCCCCCACTCCCCAACATAAAGCCGCTTTACAGTAAATACGAAAACGTCCCTGAATATAGGTGATATAAAAAACCCCACTTCCCCCAGCGCCTGCCTGCACCGTCATCCCCGCTTCCAGTTTGGCTATCGCGGCAAACTTCTTCTCTTTATTGACAATGGGTTTGTTATCTTTCTCGACACCTATAGCTACTGGCGTATCATCAGGATGCGGGTCAAACCACTCAATGGCACCACTGATATTACCTCCCGCCTGAGCACCAACAAAAACACCAATTTCACCTCCCCCCTGTGCTTCAGGTATCGTTGAGGTCTTTAAATTCACCTGCTGCTGTCCTGGCAACGGTGGAGCAGTCAGGGTTGCAGGACGGCCTTTAATGCCATAGCCCTTTCCCATTTCTCCACTCCAGTCTACTGTCACCCCTAATTCAATTGCAGCACTGGCACCAACGCTACCTGACAATACCAGTTTCATGGCAAAACGCAGCGCTCCCATATTACAGACACCATCCGGTGTCTGTGGCGTCACTTTTTTCGCCGGAAATAAAAGGCTGACACCTAACCTGTCCGGCAGGTACAGGGCCGTTTCGGCCTTCGCCTCCCCCATTGCAAAACTGGCATGACCTTCAATTTTGCCCTCCAGTTTTTTTCTGACGGATTATATTCCGCTGATGCACCCGCTCCATGGCTGTAGCGCATCAGTTGGGCCAGTGCGCTAATGTCAATATACTGATGGATTAGGAAATAGCCAGTTGGTTTTACTTTCATCCTCGAATGTCAGCGTCACTTCTTTAAGTTTTTTTCCAGATCATTAATAAACGCTAGATATATTCCCTCACGTTTCATATCTAATCTAGCAGTGCTATCGCCAACAGAATCATAAGGCTTAGTTTTATAAGGAATCAAACCTTGTTCAAAAATCGCTTGGTATGGTTTGCCTAATTGTTTCACCAATGTTTCGACGTCAATATTCATTTGCCACCAAGTCTTTTTTTCTCAAGTGCAGACTGAATTTCTTTCGCCCGTTCCACCGGAATAAATGTGATCCTGTTGACAAAAAGAACATTATTGTAAGAAAATGCCGCTGCAATATTTTGATTTGGAGTTGGTAAAATATATGTTTGCTCCACCCCGACATAGATAGTCATAATCACGTTGGCAGCAACGTAAGTAATCGGATGACCAAATCGGTTTCGTACCCATCTCTGTGTCATTACTGGTTCAAGACCAAATGGCAGCAAGTTAGGAAATAACCAGTCAGTTTTATTCTCATCCTCTAACCTTAAGGCCACTTCCTTAAGATTTTTATCTTGATTATTAAAAAACGATAAAAACACCCCCTCTCGTTTCATATCTAATCTATAAATATCATCACTAACCGTAACACTTGGTTTTGTTTCGTAGGGGACTAATCCTTGCTTATAAATATCCTGATAAGGTTTACCTAATTGTTTCACAAGTGTTTCAACATCAATACTCATTTGATAAATACACCACACGTCCCGACATCCGGCTAAATACTATCTTCATTGCGCAAGGAAATGGTCCAACTGTGAGCGAACCATTACCCACCCAACCGTTTTTTCTCTAACGCGGCTTGTATTTCTTTGGCTCGCTCAATTGAATAAAATGTGACTTTTTGTACAAAAGAATCTTTGTTATAGGTAAATGCGGCAGCGATATATTGATGAGGGGCCGGCAAAGTATAAAATTCCTTCACACCAACATAAATAGTCATGATTATCTGCGCATCAGTGTAAATCATTGGATGGCCAAGTTTGTCCCTTACCCATTTCTGGGTTATTACAGGTTCAAGACCAAATGGCAGCGGATTAGGAAATAACCAATCCGTTTTATTTTCATCTTCTAACCGCAAAGTCACTTCTTCAAGATTTTTTTCCCGGTTATTGATAAAAGATAAAAATATTCCTTCTCGCCTCATAGTCAACCTGGCAATATCATCACTAACAGTACCCGTTGGTTTTGTTTTGTAGGGAATTAAACCTTGATCATAAATATCCTGATAAGGTTTACCTAATTGCTTCACAAGTGTTTCGACATCAATACTCATTTGATAAATACACCACACGTCCCGACATCCGGCTAAATACTATCTTCATGGAGCAAGGAAATGGTCCAACCATGACCGGACCATTAAGGATCCATTAACTCTCTAATCGTTTTTTCTCCAGTACTGCCTGAATCTCTTTGGCCCGTTCCAGTGGGTAAAAAGTCACGGTTTCTACAAATAAATCTTTGTTATAGGTAAACACGGCAGCGATATATTGATGAGGAGCAGGCAGAGCATAGACCTCTTTCACCCCCATATAAATAGTCATGATGATTTCCACATCAGCATAAATCATGGGCAACCCAAAGCGCTCTCTAACCCACAATTGGGTCATCACCGGTTCCATACCAAATGGCATCGGATTGGGGAATACCCAGTCTGTTTTGCCTTTATCTTCTAACCTTAATGTAATTTCAGTAAGATTTTTCTCAGAATTATTGGTGAAAACCAAAAGAATTCCTTCTCGTTTCATATCTAATTCAGCTTCATCTTCATCTTCATCTTCATCTTCATCTTCATCTTCATCTTCATCTTCATCTTCATCTTCATCTTCATCTTCATCTTCATCTTCATCTTCATCTTCATCAATAGGACCGTAAGGCTTTGTTTTATAAGGAATCAACCCGTGACTGTAAATTTCATGATAAGGCTTACCCAGTTGTTTTACCAGTTTTTCGACGTCAATGATCATTTGCCACCAAGTCGTTTTTTCTCAAGTGCAGACTGGATTTCTTTCGCCTGTTCAACCGGAATAAATGTGATCCTGTTAACAAAAAAATCTTTATTGTAAGAAAATGCCGCTGCAATATTTTGATTCGGAGTCGGTAAAATATATGTTTCCTCCACCCCGACATAAATAGTCATAATCACGCAGGCATCAACGTAAGTAATCGGATGACCAAATCGGTCTCGTACCCATCGCTGTGTCATTACTGGTTCAAGACCAAATGGTAGCAAGTTAGGAAATAACCAGTCAGTTTTATTCTCATCCTCTAACCTTAAGGTCACCTCCTTAAGATTTTTATCTTGATTATTAAAAAATGATAAAAATACCCCCTCTCGTTTCATATCTAATCTATAAATGTCATCACTAACCGTACCACTTGGTTTTGTTTTGTAGGGGATCAATCCTTGCTCATAAATATCCAGATACGATTTCCCAAGGTTCTTTATCAACTTCTCAACATTCAAGCTCATTTAATATAACCCCGCTTTCCGGTTTAACTCATGTAGTTTGGCCCTGATCTCTTCAATTTTTTCATCACTTACACCATATTCATTCCTAAGGCACTCAGCATTGGCATCCCAGTTAGCATCAACTGCAGCTTCTAAATTACTGGCATCTAGAACTTTTTGAGTGACTAATCCTCCGTCTTGTGTTCTAAATTTACTATTGTTTTTCCCACCATAGGTTTCACTACATTGCCGGTGTACTTCTATCGGTATAGCGACAGCAGCCACTCTGTCAGTCATTTGTTCTATAATGTCATCTTTCAGGTTTGGATATGTCCCTTTCAAATATATCCTAACAGCTTCCTTTGAAGGAATATGATCCACTTCATATAGGCCCTGCCTTGAACGACCTTCAAAATTTCCGTAATAGTCAACCTCTAAATCTCTAACTGAAGCTTTCTGAAAATAAACATAGATTGCCGGGACACCCCCCATCGGGTCAACAATAATAAAGTCATTGAAATCCCGGTCTTCGATGGGCAATGTTTCAATATTTGGTCCCTGTTCCTCCGGGATCGGCGTTCCCGGTACGGGCGGTAACGATGCCGGGGCCGGGTTAGGCAATCCCCAGACGCTCCGCGGTTCCGGAATGGGTGTAGGCGGTGTGGTAGAGCCGCCAGCGCTCCCGTCATGAACAGTCGTCTGGCTGGCTCCCCACTCAAATCGCCCCTGCCCAGCAGACCGGGACCAGACAAATGTTCCTTTAATTGAAGGATCTTCAAAACCCCATGTCTCTTTATCCAGCTGTTTTGCAAACCGCACCCGGACCCGATCCAGCCCGCTTTTTTCCCCCACCTCATAGCTGCGGGAAACCAGTTCCCCTGACTCAGGATCTTCTTCAATACGAAAGCGTACCCTCGTGCGCACTGTGCCGTTTTGTCGGGCTATTTCCCGGAGTTCATATTCCGGGACATAATCCCCCTGAATGACCGTTGAGTTTACACGGGTAAAAGCGCCCACCATCATCTGGCCATGGATCAGATTCTGATAGAGCTGGTCGCCACGTATATTTTGTAGCGTTTCCGTCTCACCTTCATTCAGTGACGGAGAATAGAAGATAGCCAGCAGAGCAACGGTGAGAGGATTAGGCGCAGCCAGCACCCGTGCGCCCGCGACGCCTTCTCCGACACCTGCCGCAGTCCCCGCCCCTAATGAAAGCGAATTTCCCAGCGTTGTGGCTGTTGGCCCTGCATAATAACCACTCATTGAGGCAGCCAGCGCCATTGATTCAAAAAACACCTGTGCGGGTTTACGTTCAACAACCGGCTCTTTTCCGGCTGATGATGTTTTTCCCTCTCCGGTTCCCAGTATTTGTGTCATCCCGGCTTTCTCCTGTCCATGGCTCACAGTAGCTCTATTTTTATTGATTCAGGCAATGCGGTATAAACGCTGGCCGTTTTCCCATCAGCATCTGCCCGGCCTTCGAATACCTGGCCTTTTTCAGTGGTGATGCGGTAACGGGCAAACGGAACAATTTCACCGGTCTTCTGATCTTTGACAGTAAAACGCTCTTCGAACCCTTTAGGCAATTCCAGCGGAGGCACCCGAAAATCCGCCTTACCCATTTTCTGCACATTGGCCGATTTCAGCAGAATATTCCCCGGGCAGCCCAGCTCGATATTGCCACCACTTAGCCTGATATACGCTCCCGCACAGTTCACCACCAGTTCCTTCGCCGCCGTGATTTCCACCCGGCCTTCCACGCTGGTAACTGTGATATCCTTTTTCGCCGTCGCCTCCAGCGCATCATCCTGCGCCTGGATTTCCATCTTTCCCTTCGCCGCAAACAGCTTCATCCCCGCCTTTCGCGCCAGCAGGCTGACGGCTTCTCCCGCCGCCACCGTAAAACGTTTCAGCGCACTGATGTCCGTATTCTGCTGTGACACAATCCCCACGCTGGCGCTACCCGAAGACAACCGTACCGCCTGCGGACTGCTGATGCTCACGCCCTGCGGCGCATTCAGCACTATCCCCGGCTGCGCCAGCTCTTTCAGCGCATCGTTCAGCGTCTGCTGGTTGCCGGTATCCGATGGCAGGGCCTGAGCCGATTCCGCTGCCGACGCCAGGCTTTTCGCAATACCCAGGGCATTTTCAAGCTGCGCAATCGCCTCCTCCATTGCCAGCATCCTGTCGCCTGCCGAAGGCTGTTTATCCGCACTGATAAACACTCCCGCACCGCCCCGGATGCTCACCCATTTATCCGTACGCAGTTCCGCACCCTCGCCCCGCAACTCCCTTTGCGCATTCACGTTATGCCCCAGGTTCAGCTGCGTCTTGCCGCCGTACTCGGTGCTGAGCTTGATATGCTCCTCGCCGCGCTTGTCCTCCATTCGCAGCTTATTATTGGCCGGAGTACGAATCACATTGCGGGTGCTGTTTTTCTCCGTCACAGGGTCGACATGCCGCGAGTCATGCAGCGCATGCGCAATATACGGCCGGTCGGGATCGCCTTCGTGGAAAGCAATCGCCACCTCCGTGCCCTGGATCAGCGGGAAGTGAAAGCCGTACACGTCGCCGCCGTAGGGTTTGGCGAGACGCACCGGCATGCTTTCCTGACCCTGCCCTTTATCCTCTCTGTCAGCGTCAAATTTCACCCGGTACAGGCCGGACGCATCTTGCCAGGCATAGATATCATTCGCCTTCGCGCTGGTCACCCGCGCCGTCATGGTGCCAGTCACCTTCGGGCGCGGCAGCAGCGGCGGACGCCAGCACAATGTTTCGCTGTAGGGCACCGCCAGCAGGGACACCCGCAGCGCCTCCCGGCGGCTGGCGGTAAAACCGGTGCCGGTGATTAACAGCGGATCCTGTACGGGCGCAGGCAGGGTCGACGGCAGGCTGTCGGTAACGGTCAGCACCTGGGCCGGCGCCAGCCAGGCTGCAGTACTGATCGCGGTAATAAGCGTCTGGTGAGCCAGAAAACGCTCATGGTCGAGGCGGGCATAGAAGTTGGCGGTCTCCGTCTGCGGGTCGATTTTATCGCCACGCTCCCGGTGGCGAAGCTTATAGTGGTATACCTCACCGTAAGTGATGCCTTCACCATTTCCCCGGGTCATATCCGCTGTTGCCGACTGGAGAACGCTCTGCGCATCGCGGGGGTTATAATCCCGGGTAGTAACGTTCGCCTCTACGACGTTGTGGGTGATGCTCAGACCCCATATCGATTCCGCACCGCTGTCGCTCATCCCCGACGGGCTGTTTACAGGGAGTGTCTTATCAAACGTCAGCGCCCGCTGCGCGTCGGCGAAGTGGACCACTTCGCTCTGCGCCTCTTCCTGCAGGGTGAAGAAATAAAATATCCCTACCTCTGCCAGCAGGCGCTGGATAAACGCCAGGTCGCTCTCCTGATACTGATTAATTTGCTCGCGCCGTGGATAGTGTTGCTTGAGATAAAACTCATACTCCCAGTCATGCAGGTGATGTTCCTGCAATACCTGCTCCACCACCTCCGGCACCGATTTATTCACGAAAAAACGGTGGCTGCGAAACTGTTTATCCAGTAAGGAGAGGAAGGGTTCGAGGGTTATCTGATATTTCGACTGATCTTCTGAACTGCTGATACGCCGGAAGGCAGTCACCACGCCATGGACGCGTTTGCAGTCCGCCAACTGCTGCAGTGCGCCGCCGCCCATCGTCAGCATGGCGGGTTTGCTCAGGAGCTGTGCGGCATCAATATTTTTCTCTGCGCTGGTAAACGTAATAGTGTAATAATAAAGTTCACTCAGTTTTTCTGCCCCACTGAATTCTTCCACATCCAGCGATGCGGTACATGAAGGAATATCCAGCTGGTAACGGTTAAGGGTGGTGCCGGTAATTATTGAAGAGGTATCCATTATATTCCTGTTTTACTCCGCTGTAATGACTATCAAAAATCAATTCACAGGACGCCCTGTTTAATTTTGTTTAATGACAATCATCTCATTCATCATAAATATATTTATGTGCATATCGATATATCAGATACCCCACCAGGAGTTTCGTAACTAAAAGGTAACCCCAGGGATATTTATATTCACTGACTGAGAAAATAAAAAAAGCAGCCAGAAACCGGAGCCTTCAACGTTTATCGCCGCCAGTATTTCTCTGGCACTGTCTTTAGCGCTATCCATACTGTTCTCCTTTATCCATCCCCTTTCCCGAGCTTCATCCCCGCAGAGGCTTCGCTTAGCCGACAAGATTGACTGGCTGCAGGCACGCTACCGCCCATCGCTGTTTCCTGTTTATCAGGGACCCGTAGCGCACAGGGTCAGGCAGGCAGATTGTTGTTCAACCTCCGCGATCGGGGTCGCTGATTACTCGGTTTCGCTTTTTAATCCGTTAGTCTCTGCTCCTGAGGTATTGGCCGTGCCCGGCGTCAGACAGGCGTCCTTCTGCGGGACCAGACTGATCTCCACCCGGCGATTTTGCGCCCGTCCCTCTGGCGTCTCGTTGCTGGCGACAGGACGGCTTGCGCCGTAGCCCTGCACCGCAAAACAGCTCTCCGGAACATCGCCGGTATCGCGCATCCAGTCGCGGACCGCCTCGGCACGCTTCAGGGAGAGTTGTTGATTGGATCTATCGTTGCCGATGCTGTCGGTATGGCCTGCCACCACGATCAGCCAGCCGGGTTTGGCCTTAATGCCCAGCAGCGAGTTCACCAGCAGCTTTGTCGAACCCGGTTTCAGCGCCGATTTGCCGGTATCGAACAGCGCCATGCTATCGAGGCGGATCGTCTGCGGCCCCTGCACAACCTGCTTAATGACCGGACGCGGCGGCGGGGGCGGCGCCCAGTCATTGATAGCGGCTTCAACGAAGGGGATCAGCCGCCCCCCCTGATACAGCCCCAGCCGATAACGCAGCGGCTCCCCCCGGCGCAACCAGTCATCCAGCAGGCGGCTGTCGGCACGCAGACGCTGCTGCGCCTGCAGCTTCGGCGTCGGCGGCGTGCCGCTGAGGCGGTGATACACCGCCAGATGATCGCCGACGCTGCGCACCAGGCGCTGGTTGTTGATAAAGGAAGCCAGCATCGCCAGCGCCAGAAAGAGGAAGCCCACCCCAGCGGCAAGACCGGCATCGCGCATCCGGCGGCTGACCCCGTGGCGGTGCGGCAGTGACGACAGAAGAAGATCCGGCAGCGGGTGAGGACCTGGCGCCGCGTCGTTGCCCGGGGAGAGCGTGGTGATCCCGGCGATTTGCTGTTGCCAGAGGTTATTCGCCACCGCCGCCACCGGCGTAAGGCAGATGCCCGCGGCACACAGGTTCAGCGGAGGAAGTTCTGCCTGCCGGGCGCGGAATGGCCGGAAAAGAGCGTTTTCGGCCAAGGTCAGAATGCTCTCCAGCCACAGCGTCTGATGCAGGCGTGAGGCAGGGCTGCCCTCCCGCTGCCACCCGGCAACCGCCTGGGGCGCTTGTCCCTTCTGCTGCACCTGGAGACCAGGCCTCTCCGGCGTGACGGTAAACCAGCGGCTTTCCACGGCCTGGCCGCCTGGCGGCGTCACCCAGAACACGCTCCACACCGGCGGCAGACCGTTTAGCCAGGTTCGGCACTGAACGATACTCCGCCGCCAGTCGCGCAGCGACTGCGCCAGATGCTCCCCGGAGGGGTGGTGCTCCGGTACCACCGCCAGCAGCACGGAAACCTGCGATACCAGTGCCGGACGCGCCGCCGCCAGGTACTGCGCCAGCCGCGGCAACTGCTCCGCGCTGTCTCCCCGTAGATACCAGCCGTGACGGGTTTCGCCGTGCGCCGAACGCCCGGGAAACAGACCGTCGGTATCCCCGCAGACCAGAACCACTGCCCCCTGAAAATCCTCGGGCGGCAGGACGATTTCCGATCGCTGACGGCTGACTGCCCGGCGACGCTGACGCCAGAGCGCCGCGCCGCCCGCCAGCAGGATGCACAGACTGAAGATCACCTGGTTGCCGATGGACAGCGGCCAGAAGCCCAGCACTAGCCACAGGGCCAGGATGACGGTCAGTATCGTAAGCAGACGACGAGCGTTATCACGCATCTCTTATCCCTGCCCTGCTATCTGCGCCACCATCTGTGACAGCATGGCGGAGCAGGTCAACCACAGCGCCGCCAGCGCCACAATGCCGGCCGCCCAGCCGCACCAGTACATCCGCCGTCCGCTGCGCAGCCGGGAGGCACGAACCACCACCGGCGCCTCCTGGGTCATGCTGAACGGCGGGACCCGCGCGCCAAGCGCTTGCGCCACGTCCTCACGCCGTTCGTCATCCTCGGCGCGGTACTGTCCGACAAACCCCAGTTGCAAAGTACGATAGAAACAAGTCAGCACTGCCGCATCCGCCGTGGGCTCTCGCAGCAGCTGGCGGATCCGTTCCCAGAGCTCTTCCCCGGCGTTGAGAGTGCTGAAAAAGCGCGCCTGCAGCGGATCCTTGCGCCACCTGCGGTAGCCATCATCCTGACTGGCGCGGTTGAGGACGCTCTCATCGAGCAGCGCGCAGTAGGCATAGAGCATCTGCTCAGCGCTGGCTTCACTGACTCCCCCCGCCGTCAGCGCCTCGCGCGCCTCGGTCACCCATCGACAGGCCTGGCGATAGAGCGCCTCGCCATCCGTCACCGGCTGGCCGCAGCGTAACTGGCTGACCATCAGCCAGCCCGGGTAAAAAGTTTTGTTGATCAGATCGCTTTCAGAGGTATTCATGAGCGCAGTACCGCAAAGAGTTCAAGTTTCACGTCGCCAAGCGATTCCGGGGTATAGAAGGTGCAGTTGCCGGCCTCCAGCATCGCGCGGGCGGCATCGGTGGAGAGATCCAGAGCGAAATATTGGTTTTCCAGACGTAGCGGAATGGCCGCCGGCACATGGCTCAGCGGTTTGATCGCGATGCCGCTGAGGGCAATATTGACGACCTCGGCGACATCATCATGGCTACCCGCCTTACAGAGCTGCGGAAAGCGGCTCTGTAGCTGGTGAGGGGGGAGTGAAGAGCGCACCGACAGATAAAAATCCGCCCCCTCGCGCAGCCGCGCATCGTGCAGCCTGCCCCGCCAGATCTCCCGGTCGGCGCCCTGCTCCAGAACGATGGCGATCACCCTTGAGGGCAGGCTGACTTCGAGCAGCGTATCCAGCAGGGCAAACAGCGGTGGGAATACCTGCTCTGGCGAGGCATGCCGGTAGCGGGGGATTGCTTCCAGATGATGTTCAAGGGAGAAAGTCAGCAGACTGCCGGCCAGCCTGGCCAGTTCGCGATAAAGCAGCTCCGGATGGCGCGAGGGATCCAGATGCAGCTCGCTGAGCACCGGTTCAGCGCTGTTCAGCGCGTTGAGCAGCCAGAACAGGGAAACATCCGCCACGGCAAAATCAGCCATCCGCGCATTGCTTTCACGACGCATGGCCATCAGGCGTCTGCGTCGGGCCTGCAGGCGATGTAACAGCTCGCCCAGCTCGCTGACCAGCGTCGGGCTTGCCGCCAGCGACAGCAGCGGCGGGATGAATTCCGGGTCAACGATCCACTGCCCCTGGGCGTCGCGCACCAGACGCGCTACCGGGCAGGTGAGGAAGGCTGCATTTTCCTCGGTGGAGAGACGCAGCGTTAGCGCGTGCCGCAGAACGGCCAGCTCGCTGCGTTCATGGCCGGCCAGCTCCTGGACGGTCACCTGCTCGGCGCGCCAGCGGCGCGGGCGGGCGCTCTCCTGGCCGTCATCAAGATTGCCGCCGCTGGCGCTGAGCAGCGGCAGAGCGAGCAGAACCTCCACGCTGTCCTGCATCACGTCCGATACATCGCGGACCGGTGGCAAAATATCCGCCAGCTCGGTGTCAATCAGCGTTCCGTCGGTGAAACGCACGATCAGCCGGGTAGCGTTGAGCCGGGAAAGGGTGAGCGCGCTCGCGTCAAACTCCGCGCGCAATACCCCCCACGGGTGGGCGAGCGCCATGCGGGAGACCGTATCGGCGACGTGCGCGTCCCAGCGGGCCTGTTGCTGAAACTGCTGCGGGACCAGAAAAGCCCCGTCGCGCCATAATGGGCGGAAAATCTTCATTGCACCTCCTGTGCCTTTCGCTTTCATTGGTCTGCAGACAGGACCAAATGCCCGGACGGATATCCCTCATCCGCCGTGTGTTCGGCTGGATTTATTACCTGCCGCTTCAGGGAAAGGAAATATCTCCCCTGCCCGCGAGAGTTTCGAAGTTAGATGGTATTTTTTAGTCAAGGGATGTTTATCATAAAGCGAAAGAGTCAGGGGGAGGTAACGCCTGGCCCTAAATAATATCTGAATTCAACCCAAGGTAGCTTTATTGCTCTCGGTCATCACATGTAGAAGGAATATTCCATAAGCGACCCTTTTATTATTTTCCTGTTGAATATTAATTAGCGAATTAATCCCTCCGTCAGGAATATTTATATTTACCTTAAATATAAATAATAATAAAAATATCACCGCAATCGATATCCCCTCAGTAGCGCTGAGTCCAGAGTCTCCCCCGGCAACTGCCAGATGCCCGGAGGAGCGCCCCGCCCCCACCCGGCCATTGCCAGGCGCTGCATTACCCCGTATTTTGGTTTCCCGCTCCGCTGTAGGCGGGTATCAGGGCGAACGAGAGAGAGAAAATGAAACCGCTATTTGTCTATGGGACGCTCTGTCCCGGTCGCAGCAATGCGCATATTCTGGAGGCGATCGGGGGCGAGTGGCGTCCCGGCTACGTCACCGGCACCTTTTACGCGCGCGGCTGGGGCGCAGCCGCCGATTTCCCGGGGATCGTCCTCGACGCTCACGGCCCACGGGTCAACGGCTATCTGTTCCTGTCCGATCGGCTGGCGGCGCACTGGCCCATGCTGGACGACTTTGAGGAAGGGTACGATCGGGTGCCGGTGGAAGTGACCACCGACGATGGACAGCAGATCAGCGCCTGGATTTATCAGCTTCAGCCCCGGGGGTAATCCCCCGCCGCGCTGCGCGGCATGGTACAGCAGCCCAGCGCGATCGCGAGTCTGGCGTCGTTTCTGCCAATGCAGGTATACTTGCCAGATGTTTCCTCAGTTTCAGACACGCAGATGACAAAACTCACCTTACAAGAGCAGATGCTCAAAGCCGGCCTGGTCAGCAGCAAAAAAATGGCTAAAGTCCAGAGAACGGCGAAAAAATCCCGCGTTCAGGCCCGTGAGGCCCGGGAAGCGGTGGAAGAAAATAAAAAAGCCCAGCTGGAGCGTGATAAACAGCTTAGCGAGCAGCAAAAGCAGGCGGTGCTGGCGAAAGAGTATAAAGCCCAGGTAAAGCAGCTGATCGAGATGAACCGCATTACGGTCGCCCGGGGCGATATCGGCTTTAACTTTACCGATAATAATCTGATCAAAAAAATCATGGTCGACAAGCCCACCCAGACCCAGCTGATCAACGGCCGTCTGGCGATTGCCCGCCTGGCGGTGGATAACAAGCCCGAAGGTGAATATGCGATTATTCCGGCGGTAGTGGCTGAGAAAATTGCCCAGCGCGACGCCAGCAGCATCGTGTTGCACAGCGCCCTGAGTCAGGATGAGCAGGATGAAGACGATCCGTACGCCGACTTTAAGGTGCCCGACGATCTGATGTGGTAACCCCGGGCTTTCCCGCCGCGGGCGATCAAAACGGGCTCGCCTGCTGGATATGCATCGGCTCATGGCTGACGGGGTGGACAAAGCGCAGTTCGCTGGCGTGCAGCATCAGCCGCGGAGCCTGTTCCGTGCCGGGCAGCTCCCGGCCACCGTACAGATCGCAGCCAAGGATCGGATAGCCCAGCAGCTGGCAGTGAATACGCAGCTGATGGGTCCGTCCGGTCTCCGGGGTGAGCGTCACCCGGGTTAACGCCAGCGCCCTCTCGCCTTCTCGCGCCTGATACAGGCGGTCTATGACCCGATAGCGCGAACGCGCCGGTTTGCCGTGGCGGGCGCAGAGCGCCATGCGCGGGAAACGGGCCGGATCTTTGGCGATTGCCGCCTCCACTATCCCCTCGTCTTCCGCCAGGTGGCCGCACAGCAGCGCCGTATAGACCTTGTCCACCGTGCGCTGGCTGAACTGCTGGCACAGCAAGGCGTTAATGCCCTTGTTGCGGGCGATCACCATCAGGCCGGAGGTGCCGAAGTCCAGGCGGTGCACCAGGGTGCAGCCCGGAAAGCGCTGTACCAGCCGATGATGCACGGAGTCGAGGTTGCGCGGATCTTTGCCCGACAGGCTCAGCAGCCCGGCGGGCTTATTGATCAGCAGCAGGTGTTCGTCCTGATACAAGAGGGTGATCTGTTCGCGACACGGCGGCGCGACAAAGGTATCGATAATGGTGGACATCAGGCGGCCCGAAGAAGGAGTGGCTGGCGATAGTACCTCATTTTGGCCGCCGGCACGATGCTGGCGCACAATCCGCCCTCGCGGCGGCGTCATTTATCACCCACACTTATCGCAAAGGCATGGCCTGTACAGGCAATGTGCTTTACACTGCGCGCTGCAAAATTTGTGTTAACCAACGAGTAATACGGTAATGGCGATGAACGGAACAATCACAACGTGGTTTAAAGATAAAGGTTTTGGATTTATCAAAGATGAAAACGGCGAAAATCGTTATTTTCACGTGATTAAGGTCGCCAATCCTGATCTTATCAAGAAAGACGCGGCGGTGACTTTCGAACCTACCACCAACAATAAAGGGCTGTCGGCCTACGCGGTGAAGGTCATTCCGGAAAGCAAATATATCTATATTGCCGGCGAGCGGTTGAAGCTGACCTCCATCAAATCCTATGTGGTGTACCGGGAAGAAGAGCCGGTCGAGACCCGCGTCGATAAAGAAAACGCCGTGCTGTCGGTCGGGCTGCTGATGAACAGCATCCGGCCAAAAGCCACGGTGCAGCCGGGAGAGATGCGCTCGGTGAAAAAGCTGGCGATCACCACCTTTCAGGGGACAACCCTGATCTTTTCGGAAGACGAAATCGATATCGATGCCACGGTAAAACTGCTTAAGGTGTAAGCCCTGGCGCGCGGTTTCCCGCGCGCCCGAAGTCCTGCCCGATATGCTACCCGCCATCGCCCCTCGCCGGACGGGGCGATGGCGCCAGAGAGCCGATAAGGATGCCGCCATGCCCGTAAATTTTGACTTCAACGATCTCTACGCCTTTCGCGCCCTGATGGAATATGGCAGTTTTCGGCTGGCGGCCGAATCCATCTGCCTGTCGCAGTCGGCCCTTAGCCGACGCATCGAAAAGCTGGAGACGGCGCTGGGCAACCGGCTGTTCGATCGCACCACCCGGCGGGTGACCCTCACGCTGTATGGACAAAATTTTGCCGAACGTTCGGAGCAGCTGCTGGCCCATGTCGAGACGGTGCTGGCGGATATCAGCCAGGTCAGCAAGGCGCGCACCGGGCTGGTGACGGTGGCGACAGTGCCTTCCGCCGCCTACTACTTTATGCCGGAAATCATCCGCAGCTTTCAGGCGCGTTATCCCCAGGTGCGCATCCGGTTGATTGACAGCAGCGTCGGGAATGTGATCGAGGCGGTCAGCAGCGGACAGGCTGACTTTGGCCTCTGCTTTGCCAAAAACCTGCCAGCCAGTATCGAATTCACCCCTCTTGCCGACGACCGCTATGTGGCCGCCTGTCGGCACGATCATCCGCTGGCGCGCAAGACGCACCTAAGCTGGCAGGCGTATTTTGAACAGGATTATATTGGCCTGGATCGGGTCTCCGGCAACCGGACGCTGCTTGACCGGGAGCTGGCGCATCTGACGCCGGCGCGGCCAAGTATCTGCGAAACCCGCCACGTCACCACGATGCTGGGGATGGTGGAAGCGGGCATCGGCATTGCCGCCGTGCCCGCGATGTCGATGCCCGCCGGGGAGCATTCCGTTCTCCGCGCTGTGCCGCTCACCGACCCGGTGGTCACGCGTACGGTAGGCCTGATCCGCCTCAGCGGCCGTATTCAGTCCTACGTGGCGGCAGAGCTGGAGAAGCTGATTATTGAACAGTATCCTTCTGGCTGACCGGCGCGGCGGCGGCTACGCTTCGCATACCGGTGGCGTGGATGGTCTCCTGCGCCGCCGGTGACGCCAGATACGTCAGCAGCGCCTTGCCTTCCTGCGGGTGGTCGGCGCTGATGGTCACCGCCCCGGCAAAGCGGGTGATGTACTGCAGGTTATCCGGCAGTTCGCCGACGAAGGTTACGCCGGGCACCGGCAGCAGTTCGCTCACCTGCTGAAAACCGATCGCATACCGTCCCTTGGCCACTTCCGAGGCCACCGGAATGCGCTCCACCATCTGCGCTTTACTCTGCATCGCGTCATCAATGCCCAGGGTGTGGAACAGCGTCGAGCTGACATAGCGTCCGCTGGCGCTGTCGGAGTACGCGACCGATGGCGCCGCCAGCAGCGTCGCCCGCAGCTGGTCTGCGTTGTGGATAGCCGGCAGCGGCGCCCCCGCCTTCACCACCACGCCGATCGGCGAGTCGGCCAGCTCCCGGCGCGAATCCGGTTGCGTACGGCCCGCTTTCTCGAGGCTGGTCAGCGCGTCCCCGACCATGATCACCACGTCCGCGTGTTCGCCGCGCGCCAGACGGTTAGGGATCGCCTGCGGCGTTTTTCCCATCGACGGGCCAGGGATCACCACGAGGTGGTTGCCGGTTTGTTTTTCCCACGCCGGGGCCAGCTTTTCCAGCGCCGCTTTGAAGCCGCCGGAGATCATCACGGTGACCTCAGCGGACAACGCGCTGCCGCCGGTGGCGGCCAGCAGCAGCGTGGCTAGCAGGGTTCCTGTCGTTTTACGCATCATCTTCTCCCTGATTAACGTGCCGTCTGCAGCGCAACGGCGCTACGGCGATAGAGGTAGCAAGTGGCCAGCAGGCCGCAGATGGCGGCAAAGCTCATCCAGTAGCCGGGAGACGCTTTATCACCGGTATACTCAATCAGCGCCGTGGAAATCACCGGCGTGAAGCCGCCAAACACCGCGGTCGCCAGGCTGTAGGCCAGCGAGAAACCTGCCACGCGCACTTCGGCGGGCATAATTTCGGTCAGCGCCGGGATCATCGCCCCGTTGTACATGCCGTAGATAAACGACAGCCACAGCAGCACGCTCAGCATCATCAAAAAGCTCGGGGCGTTCGCCAGCATGGTCAGCGCAGGCCAGGCGGTAGCCAGCGCCAGCAGGGTCATGGCGATCAGCACCGACCGGCGGCCAAAGCGGTCGGACAGCGCCCCGCCCACCGGCAGCCAGAAGAAGTTGGAAATCGCCACCAGCAGCGTGACCAGCAGGCTGTCAGAGGCACTGAGCATCAGCACCTTTTTACCAAAGGTCGGGGCATAGACGGTGATCAGGTAGAACGCGGTGGTGGTCATCGCCACCATCATCATCCCGGCGATAACCACCTGCCAGTTCGCCAGCAGGGTGGCGAATACCTGGCGCATCGCCAGATGATGGCGGCGGGCAGTAAAACTCCTGGGTCTCCTCCAGCTTACGGCGCAGGATAAAAAATGAACGGAACAATCAGGCAGCCGAAAAGGAACGGAATACGCCAGCCCCAGTCGCTGATAGCGCTCGGCTCCAGTACCGCGTTGAGGGCAAAGCCCATCGCGGCTGCCACCATGATGGCAACCTGCTGACTGCCCGACTGCCAGCTGGTGTAAAAGCCTTTGCGGCCCGAGGTGGCGATCTCGGCCAGATAGACCGACACCCCGCCCAGCTCGGCGCCTGCGGAAAAGCCCTGCAGCAGACGGCCGATCAGCACCAGCAGCGGCGCCCACAGGCCAATGGTCTGATAAGAGGGGATCAGCACGATCAGGAAGGTGCCGGTGGCCATGATCGACAGGGTGACGATCAGCCCCTTGCGCCGCCCCACCTTGTCGATATAGGCGCCAAGTACGATAGCGCCGATGGGGCGCATCAAAAAGCCGGCGCCAAAGACTGCGAAGGTCATCATCAGCGAGGCGAATTCACTGCTCGCCGGAAAAAAGGTATGGGCGATGTAGGTGGCATAAAACCCGAACAGAAAAAAGTCGAACTGTTCGAGAAAGTTACCGGACGTGACGCGCAGAATGGCGCCGATCCGGTCACGGGTACTCATCTGTGAGGTTGTTGAATGCATGCAGGTCTCCAGTTTGTTATCCACGCGTTGTCGCGCGCCTGTCGCTGAAGACTGAAACAGAACCGGGAACGAAATAAGCGTAATAAACGCATCCACTAATGCATTTTACGCATGAATAACATTTAACTAATTAACATTACTTTTACATACAATCATTTAACACACACCATCCTAACCACGCCGCGGGTGACGGCGAAAAAGTCAGTTTTCCGTTTTGTGACCGGGGCCAGGATATGTCGCCGTGGGTTGAAGGCATAAAACCTGGCCTGGGGTAACGAAATACCCTGCCGGCTGGAAAGCGCGTCAGGAAGCGGTGGACTCCCCCACCAGCGTCTGCAACAGGGAGATAAGCCAGCGGGTAGCCTCGCGTTTCCCGCTGCGTTGGTGGGCGTAAATCTTGACGTCAAACGGCGGAACCGGAAACGGCAGCGGGAAAATGGTCAGCCGGGCGGCGCGGGCCATCGTCTCCGCCGCCCGCCGGGGCAGCGCCATCAACAGGTCGCTCTGCTCAATAATAAAGGGCGCGCTCAGCATCGAGGGGGTTTTCATCGCCACCTGCCGCGAATAGCCCTGTCGCTCCAGCTCACAGTCCAGCACCCCCTGCCGCTCATTCCACGGGGTCACCACCAGATGACGGGCCGCAAGGTAGGCGTCCAGGGTCAGCGCCGTCCGGTTGGCCTGGCTGATGACCACATATTCGTCCCGCAGCCAGTTAATCTCCTCAAGATCGGGATGGGCTGGCTCGTCAGGGGTATTGAACCCGAGGGCCAGGTCGACCTCGCCCGCCAGCAGCTCGGTCAGCGCCGGGCTGTGGGGCAGATAACGGAGCTCAAACCGCAGCCCGGGCGCCTCACGCTGCAGGTGATGCATCAGCGTCGGAAAGACGCAGAACGCGGTGAAATCGGTGATCGCAATCTGCATGCAGTCGGTGCTGGCGGCCGGCACAAACGCCGCCGGCGGCGTCAGCTCCTGGTTGAGAAACTTCAGCGCCGAAGCGATAGAGGGCGCCAGCTGGCTGGCATAGACGCTGGGGCACATCCGGTGGCCTTCGCGGTAGAACAGCGGATCGTTGAGGGCGCTGCGCAGCCGGGAAAGCGCATGGCTCAGCGCCGAGGTGCTCATCGCCAGCTCTTCCGCCGCCAGGCGTACCGAGCGGGAGCGATAGACCGCGTCAAAGACCGGCAACAGGTTGAGGTCAATCCGGCGCAGGACAGGATGCATAATATTCATCGTTTGCTGATTTCATTGCACTTAATTCTTTTCACAATACCGCTTATCCTCAGGGTCAGCAATTTTGCTCTCTTTTGACTATGGATACAGGACACCCCATGAGCATCACAATCCGCCAGGCCACCCCGGACGACGCCACCGCTATCTACGACATGATTTATGAACTCGCGGTCTACGAGAAAGCCCCCGAAGAGGTAGTGACGACGCCAGAGGAGATCAGAGAGACGCTGTTTGCCAGCGGCAGCAAAACCGAAGCGCTGATCTGCGAGGTGGCGGGCAAAGCGGTGGGCTACGCGGTGTTCTTCACCAGCTACTCCACCTGGCTTGGACGCAATGGTATCTATATGGAGGATCTGTACGTCACCCCCGACTATCGCGGGATCGGCGCCGGAAAAGCGCTGCTGAAAACCATCGCGCAATATGCTGTACAACGTCAGTGCGGGCGTCTGGAGTGGAGCGTGCTCGACTGGAACCAGCCGGCGATTGATTTCTATCTGAGCATTGGCGCGCAGCCGCAGGATGAGTGGGTGCGTTATCGCCTCACTGGCGATGCGCTGCGGGCCTTTGCGGAGTAAAGCGGCTCGCCAGCAGGTCGGCGCCAGGCGTCGACCTGCTGGCCGCGGATCAGGCTTCGACCGCGCTCTTCTGCAGCTGCGGACCGGCCAGCGCCAGACGCGCGCCCGCTTCGGTATCGCTGTACTGCTTGAAGTTATCCATAAACAGCTGAGCCAGGCTCTCGGCCTTCTCCTGCCATTTATCCGCTGAACTCCAGCCATTACGCGGATCCAGCACCGCGCTGTCTACCCCTGGAATGCTCTGCGGGATCGCAAGACCGAACACCGGGATGGTCTCCTCGCGCAGCGGGCCGGTAGTGCCGTTGAGGATCGCGCTAATGATGCTGCGGGTATCGCGCAGCGACAGGCGTTTGCCCTCGCCGTTCCAGCCGGTGTTGACCAGCCAGGCTTCGGCACCGGATTCCGCCATCTTCGCCGCCAGGACGCTGGCGTACTGGGTCGGGTGAAGCAGCAGGAACGCCGCGCCATAGCAGGCGGAGAAGGTCGGCGTCGGCTGGGTAATGCCGCGCTCGGTACCCGCCAGCTTCGAGGTGAAACCCGACAGGAAATGGTACTGCATCTGCTCGGTGGTCAGACGGGAGACCGGCGGCAGGACGCCAAACGCATCGGCGGCAAGGAAAATCACCTTCGACGGATGGCCCGCGCGGGACACCGGCTTGACGATATTGTCGATATGCGACAGCGGATAGGAGACGCGGGTGTTTTCGGTTTTGCTGCCGTCGGCATAATCCACGCTGCCGTCAGCGCGCACTACCACGTTTTCCAGCAGCGCATTGCGGCGGATGGCGCCATAAATCTCCGGCTCCGCCTGCGGATCGAGATTGATGGTCTTAGCGTAGCAGCCGCCTTCGAAGTTAAACACGCCGTCATCGTCCCAACCGTGCTCATCATCGCCAATCAGCTGACGATGCGGATCGGTCGACAGGGTGGTTTTCCCGGTCCCGGAGAGGCCGAAGAACAGCGCCACGTCCCCTGCTTCGCCACGGTTGGCCGAGCAGTGCATCGACGCGATGCCTTTCTGCGGCAGCAGGTAGTTCATGACCGAGAACAGCCCTTTCTTCATTTCGCCGCCGTACCAGGTACCGCCGATGAGCTGAATACGCTCGCTCAGATTAAAGGCGACAAAGTTCTCGGAGTTCATCCCCTGCGCCTGCCAGTTGGCATTGGTGCAGCCCGCGCCGTTGAGCACCACGAAGTCTGGCGTAAAGCTGGCCAGCTCGTCGGCGCTTGGCACGATGAACATGTTTTTGACAAAGTGGGCCTGCCACGCCACCTCGGTGACGAAGCGTACGCCAAGACGGGTGTCCGGGCTGGCGCCGCACCAGGCGTCGATGACGTACAGTTTTTTGCCGCTCAGCTGGCCCGCGACCAGGCTTTTCAGGCTACGCCACACGTCTGGCGATAACGGCTTATTGTCATTACGGCCGAGGCCGGAGTCTGCCCACCAGACGGTGTCGCGAGTCTGTTCGTCGCGGACGATGTATTTATCGCGCGGCGAACGGCCGGTGAAGATCCCGGTATCAACAGCCACAGCGCCAGAGTCGGTCATCACGCCGCGGGCCGCGCCGGTCAGCTCAGGAGAGGTTTCATGTGCAATAAGCAAATCGTAATCAGGGTTGTAAAAGAATTCGCCGCTTGCATTAATCCCCAGCTCCTGCAGAGCCATTTTTACTGATTCAATTTGTTGTGACATGGAACTCCTGACAAACTATTTAAGGTAAGAGGCCTGGGTTATTCATTGCTTTCGTCATCGTCGCCGGCTATTTAATAAGATAAGTCCTGGACAATGAAATAAAGCAATAAATAACCGTGAGTCGCGATTTCATATCGTGCTCATGTAGGGTCGCCGATATGCATTCATAAATCTCAACTTTCCAAAAAATGTTAACACCTGTCGATAATTATGTTAATTGCATAGTTTCTATGCGCTATGCTAAAATTGCATAGCCTTTATTGCGTTTTTGAGGACTGGATCGGTGTTGGCAAATCTGGAAGTAAAATGGCTGTATGATGTGATTGCCCTTGAGGAGTCGCGCAGCTTTACCCTGGCGGCCAAAGCCCGCAACATCTCTCAGTCCTCGTTCAGCCGACGCATCCAGTCGCTGGAGGCCTCCCTCGGATTCAGCATCTTCGATCGTAGCGCCAACCCCCTGCAGCTGACCAACCGCGGGAAAATTTTTGTCGGCTATGCGCGAAATATGCTCGATGACATGGATTTTCAGATCAGCCGTATTAAAGGCTTAAATAACACTACCCAGAAAATAAGAATCGACGCCGCCCCTTCGCTGTCGGTGTTATTACTGCCGGAGATCATCGCCGGTTACACCGACCGTAAAAATAAGACTTTTCATGTTGAATCGATTAACGTCAACGACGCCGTATTTAACCTGAAAGAGGGAAAAAGCGATTTTATCCTCTCCTTCTATAATGAAGAATTAATGAACTATCCGTTTATTAATCATAAAATTTTTGATTCTTACCTGCACCTGGTCTCCCCCTGCGACGAACATGGCCGCCCGCTGTTTCATTTACATCGCGGCGTGCTGCCGCTGATGAAATACGCCAACGACAGCTATATGGGGCGCCAGGTGAACCAGGTCATCGACCGTACGCCGGAGATCACCTTCTCCCTTACGTTTGTCTCTTCCATGAGCGAGCTGCTCAAGCGCATGATCCTCAATGGCGACGGCGTGGGCTGGCTACCGCAGTACTCCATTCAGCGCGAGCTGGACGAAGGCCGGCTGACGATCCTCGATGAGAGCCTGTCGCTGCCGATCGGCGCCTGGCTCTACCGCTCCGGCTCGCGGCTTAACCAGGCCGCCGAACGTTTCTGGCAGCACATTAAAACCCGTAACGAACTGCGGGAATAACCCCCTCAGCCGCTGATCCCCAGATATGCCTTACGCACCTCCGGGTCGTTGAGCAGCGTCTGGCCGCTACCACTCAGGCGGATCTGGCCGTTCACCATCACGTAGGCGCGGTCCGACAGGTTGAGGGCATGGCGGGCATTCTGCTCCACCAGAAACAGCGTCATCCCCTGGGCCGTCAGCTCGCGCAGGATCTGAAAAATCTGCTTCACCACCAGCGGCGCCAGCCCCAGGCTCGGCTCATCCAGCAGCAGCAGGCGCGGTCGGCTCATCAGCGCCCGGGCGATGGCCAGCATCTGCTGCTCGCCGCCGGAGAGGGTCATCGCCCGCTGTCCCCGCCGCTCTTCCAGCCGGGGGAACAGCTGGTACATTCGCGCCTTGTCCTCGGCCTGATAGCGGTTGCCAATGGCAATGGTCCCCATCAGCAGATTCTCCTCGACGGTCATATCGGGAAAGATGCGCCGCCCTTCCGGGGCCTGGGCGATGCCGTTGCTGGCGATAAAGTGGGTCGACTTCCGGCTGATCGCCTCCCCGCGATAGAAAATCTCCCCGCCGGCAATGCGCGGCTGGCCGAAGACCGACATCAGCAGCGTTGATTTACCGGCGCCGTTGGCGCCGATCAGCGCCACCGTCTCCCCCTCGTTGACGGTGAGGGAGACCTGCTTCAGGGCCTGGATCGGCCCGTAGAAGACATCCACCTCATTAAAGGTAAGCAAAGGCTGGCTCATCGGCGCGTCTCCTCTTCCTCAGCGCCTAGATAGGCGGCAATCACGCTGGCGTTGGCCTGGATCGCCTGCGGCGCGCCGCGGGCGATGACGTCCCCGTGATCGAGGACGATGATATGATCCGAAATCTCCATCACCATCCCCATATCATGCTCGATCAGTAGCACCGTGATGCCGTGCTGCTGGCGCAGAAAGCGAATAATCCGGCTCAGCGCCTGGGTTTCCACCGGGTTGAGACCGGCGGCCGGCTCGTCCAGACAGATCATCTCCGGACGGGTGCACATGGCGCGGGCGATCTCCAGCCGCCGCTGCTGTCCGTAGGAGAGGGTCCCCGCCAGACGGTTGGCGCAGTCCACCATCTCCACCACCTCCAGCCAGTAAAAAGCGCGATCCAGCGCCTGACTCTCCGCCTGCCGATACCCACGGGTATTGAGGATCCCGGCCAGCAGATGGCGGTTGACCTGGGTATGCTGGGCCACCAGCAGGTTCTCGATCACCGACATCTCGCGGAATAAACGTATATTCTGGAAGGTGCGCGCCAGGCCAGCGCGGTTCACCAGATGGGTGCCACCGAACATCTTGTAATAGATCCGCCTCCCCAGCTGCGCCGGGTGGAGAAAATCGTCCGGGTGAAGCTTCTGCCCCAGCACCTGAATAACATCGGTGACCTTTTCCCGCGCCCGCAGCACGATACTGCCCCCCGTCGCCCGATAAAAACCGGTCAGGCAGTTAAACACCGTGGTCTTGCCCGCGCCGTTGGGGCCTATCAGGGCGGTGATCGACCCCCGCTCCACCTCCAGATTGACATCATTCAGCGCTTTGATGCCACCGAAATGCATCATCAGATGCTCAACGCGTAAGATGCTGTCGGTCATGGCGCGACTCCTTTTCGCAACGCAACCCCGCTGCGGCTGGTGCGCACCAGGCCGCGCGGCCGCCAGATCATCATCATCACCATCAGCACGCCGAACAGCAGCACCCGATATTCGTCAAAACCGCGCAGCAGCTCCGGGGTGACCGTCAGAACAAACGCCGCCAGTACCACTCCCAGGGTGGACCCCATTCCCCCGAGCACCACAATCGCCAGGATCAGCGCCGACTCAAAAAAGGTGAACGACGTCGGGTTAACAAACCCCTGATAGCTGGCGAAGAACACCCCGGCGATGCCGGCCGTCGACGCGCCGAGCATAAACGCCGAGAGCTTCACCAGCACGTGGTTGAGCCCCATCGCCCGACAGGCGATCTCATCCTCGCGCAGCGCCTCCCAGGCGCGGCCGATGGGCATCCGCGTCAGGCGATGCTTCACCAGCAGCACCAGCATCACCACCAGACACAGCACGGCGTAGAGAAAGATGAATTTCAGGTTGGGGTTGTAGCTGACGTGGAAAAACTCATGGATGGGGATGCCGCCATCTTTCGCCCGGCGGGTAAACTCGAGGCCAAACAGCGTGGGGGATGGTACCGGTACGCCGTTAGGGCCGCCGGTGAAGCTCACCCAGTTGTTGAGCACCAGGCGGATAATTTCGCCAAAGCCGAGGGTGACGATGGCCAGATAGTCGCCATGCATACGCAGCACCGGAAAGCCCAGCAACGCCCCGGCGAGAGCCGCCATCACCGCCCCCAGCGGCAGCATCGCCCAGAAGCCAAGTCCCAGGTACTGGTAGCCCAGCGCCAGGCCGTAGGCGCCGATGGCGTAAAACGCCACATAGCCCAGATCGAGCAGGCCCGCGAGGCCCACCACAATATTCAACCCCAGGCCAAGCAGAACGTAGATCAGCCCAAGAATGGCCACGGTCAGCAGATATTTGTGGCGAGAAACGGAAAGACAATGGCCAGCCCCACCAGCAGCGGTATTATCCAGCGCAGCCGCGAGCGGTAGCCCGGCGGCCGGACGTACACCCCGTCATCCGCCCCCTCAAAGCGGGCAATAAAGGCTTTTCCCCTGTGGCTCTGCAGCAGCAGACTGAGCGCCAGCCTGCCGGCCATCACCACCGCCACCAGAATCGCCACCCGCGCAGGCGCGAGGGTAAAACCATACCCTTTGAGCACCACGCCGACGATCGGGCCAAAGACAATTAACGCGCAAAGGCCGGCCAGTACGCTGTCGATCAGCGCGTTTTGGATAGCCCGCGCAGGCTGGCGCGTAATTTCACCCATAAAGCCTCCTTAGACCTTGGCCACCAGCGGACGTCCCAGCAGCCCCTGCGGGCGAAAAATCAGGATCGCCACCAGCAGCGCAAAGGAAAAGACATCTTTGTAATCCGAATTCACCAGCCCGGCGAACTGGGCTTCGGCCACCCCAAGCAGCAGACCACCCAGCATCGCGCCAGGCAGCGAGCCGATCCCGCCCAGCACCGCGGCGGTGAAGGCTTTGATGCCGATAATAAATCCGATATAGAAGTCGAAGGTGCCGTAGTTCATGGTCACCAGCACGCCGGCCAGACCGGCCATCGCCGCGCCGATGACAAACACCAGGGAGATCACCCGGTCGGTATTGATGCCAAGGATCGCCGCCATGCGCCGGTCCTGCTGGGTGGCGCGGCAGATGCGCCCCAGCCGGGTATACTGAATAATCCAGGTCAGGATAAGCATCCCCACCAGCGCCGCGACGAGAATAAACACCTTGGTCCAGGTGATCTGCACTACCCCATCGCCCACCGTCATGCGCAACGCGCCGCTAAGCAGCGTCGGGATCCCCTGCTGGTTCGGCCCCTGGCTCAGCTGGACATAGTTCTGCAGGATCAGCGACATCCCGATAGTCGAGATCAGCGGCGCCAGCCGCGTCGAGTTGCGCAGCGGCCGGTAGGCGATGCGCTCGATCGCCCAGCCGTATACGCCGGTGACCACGATGGTGAACACCAGGGTGGCGAAAATCAGCAGCGGAAAGGAGTGGATCCCGAAGAAAGAGAGCAGCGCCAGGCCGATGGCGCACAGGTAGGCGGAGACCATATACACCTCGCCGTGGGCGAAGTTGATCATGCCGATGATCCCATACACCATGGTGTAGCCGATGGCGATTAAGCCGTACACTGCGCCCAGCGTCAGCCCATTGATCAGTTGTTGCAGAAAAAACGCCGTCATAGCCCCTCCAGCCGCCAGGCAGACGGCCGCCGGGTTCCGTTCCCGGTCAACCGCCGTCATGTGACAATTCGCAAGTCAAAAGGACAGAGCGTCCTCAGGTCGTGGCCGATCAGAGCTGGTGATATTTGCCCTTGTCGTCCCACTGATAGACCACGTAGTCGGACACCTTGAGGTCGCCTTTGCCATCCCAGGCTTTCTTGCCCATCACCGTCTCGACGTCGTGGCTCTTCAGCCAGTCGCTGGCTTTGGCGTTATCGGTACCGACGGCGTTCCAGGCCGCGGCGATAGCCTGAATGGAGGCGTAGGCGTAGAGGGTATAACCTTCCGGCTCAAAGCCGCTGGCGCGGAACTTCTCGATCACCGCTTTGCCGTCCGGGAGGGTGCGCGGATCCTGACCAAAGGTCATCAGCACGCCGTTGGTGAACTGCGGCCCGCCGGCGGCCGTGACCAGCTCCTCGGTGACGATACAGTCGCCGGAGAAGAATTTGGCCTGCACCCCCTGCTCGCGCATCTGGCGCACCAGCGGGCCCGCTTCCGGATGGCAGCCGCCAAAGTAGACCACGTCCGGCTTGAGGGCGCCGATCTTGGTCACCAGGGCGTTAAAGTCTTTTTCACCGCGGGAAAGGCCTTCGTACAACACTTCTTTGGTACCCCGCTTCGCCAGCGCCGCGCGGGTGGCATCGGCCAGCCCCTGACCATAGGTGTCTTTATCGTGGATGACGGCGATTTTCTTCGCCTTCAGCACGTCCAGCATATAGTTGGCGGCGATCGCCCCCTGCTGATCGTCACGACCACACATGCGGAAGAGATCTTTCATGCCGCGCTCGGTGATCTGCGGGTTGGTCGAGCCGGGGGTAATGGTCAGGATCCCGGCTTCGTCATATACCTCGGAGGCCGGCATCGTTGAGGAAGAGCAAAAGTGCCCCACCACGGCGGAGACTTTCGCTTCATCCACCAGCCGGTTGGCCACCGCCACCGCCTGCTTCGGTTCGCACGCGTCATCCCCCTGCACCAGCACAATCTTTTCGCCTTTGATGCCGCCGGCGGCATTGATATCAGCCACCGCCTGCGAGGCCCCCTTCCAGTACTGGGCGCCGTAGGTGGCGTTGGGGCCGGTAAAGGGCCCGGCGACGCCGATCTTCACGTCTGCCTGGGCGTAAAAGGCCATGCTCATACAACCTGCTATCACAACATGAAGCGTCATTGTTTTCAGTTTCAAAGACATTCGGATATTCCTCAGCGATGTAAAGCCTGGCGTCATGGAATGACGCAGAAAATATCACTTACCGTGTGGTGCCGACGTTGGCGCAGCGCCAGGACGGCCAGGGTGGAAGAAGCAAAAATCCCGCCAGGAAGGAGTGGAACACCGGAGAACAGTCGCCCCGGTCGGTACGCACGCGACGGCAACCCGTGCCGCATCCGGCAAGGGCGCATTCCCTTTCAGGTCAGGAGATCGGTTGCCATCACGTGGCGAGCCGGACAACGCGGTATCCGTACCGGCCCGTGAGCTAAACATAGATGCAGTTAGCGGTCGCTGCGCGCCGGCGTGGTGCAAAAATGCGAATATGATCAACAGTGGTGATTTTTTTGTTGCGGTAATGTGAAGATGATAACAGGAGAGCCCGTAAAGGCTCTCCTGTGACCCGGTGGCCGCTCAGAGTTGGCTGGTGAACGTTCGGGAGATCACATCCTGCTGCTGTTCGCGGGTCAGCGCGTTAAAGCGGACCGCATAGCCGGAGACGCGGATCGTCAGATTCGGATACTGCTCCGGGTGTTCTATCGCATCGAGCAGCTTTTCCCGGTTCAGCACATTGACGTTGAGATGCTGTCCCCCCTCCACCGTCTCCTCGTGGTGGAAGTAGCCATCCAGCAGGCCCACCAGGTTGTTTTCCTGAGCTGACGGGGCTTTGCCGAGCGCCGCCGGCACGATGGAGAAGGTATACGAGATGCCATCTTTGGCGTAGGTAAACGGCAGTTTCGCCACCGAGGTCAGCGACGCCACCGCCCCTTTCCGGTCGCGGCCATGCATCGGATTGGCCCCCGGAGCGAACGGCGTCCCCGCCCGACGTCCGTCCGGGGTGTTGCCGGTTTTCTGGCCGTATACCACGTTGGAGGTGATGGTCAGGATCGACTGGGTCGGCACCGCCTGACGCCAGGTGGGGAGCGCCTGAATTTTGCGCATAAAGCGCTCCACCAGGTCGCAGGCGATGGCATCAACCCGATCGTCGTTGTTGCCGTACTGCGGATAGTCGCCTTCAATGACAAAGTCCACCGCCAGCCCGTGGTGATCGCGCACCGGCTTCACCCGGGCGTACTTTATCGCCGACAACGAATCCGCCGCCACCGACAGGCCGGCGATGCCGCAGGCCATCGTGCGGTAGACGTCGCGGTCGTGCAGGGCCATCAGCGCCGCCTCGTAGCTGTACTTATCATGCATGCAATGGATGATGTTCAGCGCGCTGATGTACTGCACCGCCAGCCAGTCCATAAAGTGGTCGAGGCTGGCCATCACGGTGTCGTAGTCCAGCACCTCATCACGCAGAGGGTCGGTTTTCGGCCCCACCTGGATCTTCAGTTTCTCATCCACCCCGCCGTTAATCGCGTAGAGCAGCGTTTTGGCGAGATTGGCGCGGGCGCCGAAGAACTGCATCTGCTTGCCGATCACCATCGGGCTGACGCAGCAGGCGATGGCGTAGTCGTCGCTGTGAAATCGCTGCGCATCAGATCGTCGTTCTCATACTGCAGCGACGAGGTGGCGATAGAGACCCGGGCGGCATATTTTTTAAACGCCGCCGGCAGCGCTTGCGACCAGAGCACGGTCAGGTTCGGCTCCGGCGCCGGGCCCATGGTGTGCAGAGTATGCAGATAGCGGAAGGTGGTTTTGCTGACCAGGGTGCGACCATCCAGCCCCATGCCGCCCAGCACCTCCGTCGCCCAGATGGGATCCCCGGAGAACAGCGAATCAAATTCCGGGGTGCGCAGGAAACGCACCATGCGGATCTTCATGATGAAGTGATCAATGAGCTCCTGGGCCTGCTCCTCATTCAATAAACCGGCGCGCAGATCGCGTTCGATATAGATGTCGAGGAAGGTGGCCGTGCGCCCCAGCGACATGGCGCCGCCGTTCTGCGACTTCACCGCCGCCAGGTAGGCGAAGTAGAGCCACTGCACCGCCTCCCGGGCAGTGCGCGCCGGGTGAGAGATATCGCAGCCGTAGCGGGCCGCCATCTCCTGCATCTGCAGCAGCGCGCGCCGCTGTTCGGCCAGCTCTTCGCGCAGGCGCAGGGTGGCCTCCAGCGCCTCGCCGCGCTCAAGGGCCGGCTGCAGGTCGGCAAACTGCAGCTCACGTTCGCGGACCAGATAGCGAATGCCGTACAGCGCCACGCGGCGGTAATCGCCGATGATCCGTCCGCGGCCATAGCCGTCCGGTAGCCCGGTCAGCACCCCGGATTTGCGGCAGCGCAGCATATCCGGGGAATAGACGTCAAAAACGCCCTGATTGTGGGTCTTACGCAGCGCCGTAAACTGATACTCAAAGTCAGGATCCATTTCGCGACCATAGGCCTCGAAGGCGCTTTTGATCATCTTGATGCCGCCAAAAGGATGCAGGGCGCGCTTCAGCGGCTGGTCCGTTTGCAGGCCGACGATCTTTTCCAGCGGCTGGTTGATATAGCCCGCCGCGTGGGCGGTGATGGAGGTGGCGACATTGGTGTCGAAATCCACCGGCGCATGGGTGGCGTTCTCGACGCGGATCCCGGCCATCACCTGCTCCCAGAGGGCGGTGGTCGCTGGCGTCGCGTCGGCGAGGAAAGACTCATCGCCCTCGTAAGGGGTGTAGTTATGCTGAATAAAGTCGCGAACGTCGATCTGCGTTTGCCACGCCGTACCGCGAAAGCCCAGCCAGGCGTCAGCGTATCGTACATCCTGGGTATCGATATCTACTTTCATGAACATCGTCTCTCTACAGAATAAAAAGTCAGGCCAGCGCCGCCGCGGTGTGGATCCGGCCTAAGCGGATCGCATCGAGGGCAATCATGCGCTCTTCATTGGTAGGAATAACCGCGCAGCGCACCCGGCTGCCGTCGGCGGAGATCAGGCGCTCGCCGGCCGAATTGGGCTGCTGATTGCGGGCGGCGTCCATCGCAAGGCCAAAGACCGTCAGCCGCTCGCTCACCAGCCGACGGATCAGCACCGAGTTCTCGCCAATCCCGCCGGTGAAAATAATGCCGTCGAGACGCTGCAGCGCCGCGGCGTGGCCGGCAATATGGCGGGCGATACGATGGACAAAGGTTTTAATCGCCAGGCGGGCGCGGGCATGGCCCTCATGCCACGCCTGCTCCAGCACCCGCAGGTCGGAGGAAAGACCGGAGATCCCCAGCAGGCCGGAGGCGGTGTTGGCTACCCGCTCCAGGTCGCTGAGGGTCTGCCGGGTTTCCCCGGCAATCCACGCCATGGCGCCGAAGTCGACATCGCCGCTGCGGGTGCCCATCATCAGCCCCTCCAGCGGCGTCATCCCCATCGAGGTGTCCACGCTGCGGCCGTTACGCACCGCGCAGATCGAGGCGCCATTGCCCAGGTGGGCGATCACCAGGCCGCTCTCCTGCTCCGGCAACCCGAGCAGCGCCAGGGCGCGCTGGGACACATAGCGGTGCGAGGTGCCGTGGAAACCGTAGCGGCGTACCCCGAGATTCTGGTAATACTCCCACGGCAGACCATAGAGAAAAGCTTCCGGGGCCAGGGTCTGGTGAAAGCTGGTATCAAAGACCGCCACCTGCATCACCTCCGGGAACAGCCGCTGCGCCGAGGCGATGCCGCTGAGACTGGCGTAGTTATGCAGCGGGGCCAGGGACGATACCTGGCGAATGTTATTGATAACCTCCTCGCTAATAATGACCGACTCGGTGAACAGGTCGCCGCCGTGGGCGACGCGGTGGCCAATCAGGGCCACGCTGTCGATGAGGTCGCGTTGGGCTAATGCTCCGGCAATCGCCTGCAGGGCGCCTTCGTAGCCGCGCTGCGCCAGCGCCACCGGCTCGCCGCCGTTGAGCGAGAGAGACGCCCGTTCCGCGTTGATGCCCTCGGCCACGCCGTTGAGCAGGCAGTCGCAGCTGGCGGCGTCCAGGACGGAAAATTTGATTGACGACGAGCCGCAGTTAATCACCAGTACTACCGGAAATTCAGTCATGTTGTACTCCGCGTGGCCTGAGCCGGATTAGAACAGTTTGTAAACGATGTTGAGGATGGTCAGCAGACCAATGGCGGTCACAAAGAGGTTATCGAGACGGCCACGGTATTTGGCCAGCGAAGGCGCTTTACGAATGGCGTACATCGGCAGCAGGCACAGCAGCGAGGCGATAATCGGCGCGCCCATGGCCTCAATCAGGTCGAGGATATTGGGGTTAGCATAGGCCACCACCCAGGTCGAGCCCATGATGAACACCATGCTCAGGGTATTGAGCTTGCCGCTGGAGACCCGGGTTTTATCCCCTTTATAGCCAAAGCGCAGGATCAGACCGTTCAGCCCCTCGAGCGTGCCGAGATAGTGGCCGAAAAACGATTTGAAGATGGCCACCAGGGCGATGATCGACGCGCCATACTCCAGCAGGGTGGCAAAGGTGGATTTGGTGCCCGACATCGAGGCAAAGTGGTTCGCCAGATAGGAGAGCACCGGGATATTCTGCGCCTTGGCGTCCGCCATGTTCTGCGGTGAGAGGGTAAACAGGCAGCTGAAGGCGAAGAACATCACCACCGCCACCATCAGCATGCTGGCCCGGGAGATGATCTGGGAGCATTTGCGTTCGGTATACTCGCGGCCAAACTGCGCTTCATACTCTTCGCGTTTGGAGACCACAAACGAGGAGACGATCGGCGAGAAGTTGAAGGAGAACACCATGATGGAGATGCCCAGCCATACCGTCACCAGAATGCCGTCGTGACCGGTTAAGGCGATATCGCTGAGGTTGACCTGGTCAATCACCGCGCTATTCCAGTAGGGGATCAGGGACAGGGAGATCACCACCAGGCTGGCGATAAACGGCCACACCAGATAGCTCATCACCTTGACCATCAGGTCTTTACCAAACCAGATGACAAACGCCATCAGCAGCAGCAGGAGCAGCGCCACCACCCCGCGGTTGAGAGCCGGCATCTGCAGCTGGTTCTCCCAGAAAGTCATAAAGGTATTGGTGATCGTGACGCCATAAATCCACAGCAGTGGGCAGATGGCGAAGAAGTACAGAAAGGTGATCACCACCCCGCCGGTTTTGCCAAAATGCTCTTCCACCGTTTCGGTGATATTGCCGGAGGGGTTAGCCCCCGACAGGCATAGCCGGGCCAGGGCCCGATGGCAATAAAAGGCGATGGGATAGGCCAGCACCAGCATCACCAGGATCGGGATCAGCCCGCCGAAGCCGGCGCGGATCGGGAAAAACAGCACCCCGGCGCCGATAGCTGTGCCAAACAGGCCCAGGGTCCAGGTGGTGTCAGATTTACGCCAGGACGAAAGGCTTGTCTGGCTGGATGCAATGCTCTCAGTCGTACTCATATCCTGTCCTCACTTATGTATTGAATTAAGCGTCAACAAAACCGGTAATTTGCGATACCCGGGAGAGATCGATATTGCCCCCGGAAATCAGGCTGACCGTTTTGCGGTTCTGGATATAGCTGTCGAGTTTGCCGCTTAATAACGCGGCGCAGGCTAACGCCCCGGCCCCTTCGGTGATCACTTTATTGCGCTGAATTAAGGCGACCATGCTCTGGCGAATGTCGTCCTCACTCACCAGGACGATGTCATCCACCAGCTGGCGGGCGATTTCATAGGTCAGTTTCCCCGGGCGGGCGACGTCGCAACCATCGGCTAAGGTGCCGGCGTGGCGATGGCTGGTGATTTCCCCGGCATACCAGGAGGCGGCCATGCCGTGAACATTCTCCGACTGCACGCCGATAATGCGGATTGTCGGGTTAATGGATTTAATCGCAATCGCGATACCGGCAATTAAGCCGCCGCCGCCAATGGGCACGATGACATTATCCACGTCATACAGATCTTCTAATATTTCGAGTCCAATCGTCCCCTGCCCGGCGATAACCTGCGGGTCGTCATAGGGGGGAATAAAAATGCGGCCCTCAAGTTCAACAATATCGCTGGCTTTGGCGAGGGTATCGTTAAAGTTATCGCCATGTAGCACCACTTCCGCCGAATAATCACAGGTGGCGGCAACTTTCGATTTCGGCGCCCCTTTCGGCATCACTACTTTCCCGTCAATGCCGAGCATGGCGCAGGAGAGCGAGACGCCCTGGGCGTGGTTGCCCGCTGAGCAGGCCACCACCCCTTTGCGTTTTTCCGCCGCGGTTAAACCGCACAGTTTATTAAAGGCGCCGCGAATTTTAAATGAACCCGTGCGCTGCATATTTTCGAATTTAAGAAATATTTCGCCCTGGCAGCGCTCGCTAAAATAATTCGAACGGGGCATGCCTGTTTTATATATTTTTCCCGCGAGGCGTTGTTTCGCTTCGAGAATATCGTCAATAGATACCGGAAGATCGTAGGTAATATGCATTATGGCCTCTGTATCTTAATATAAAGTCAATGACCGGGCGTCATCCTGCTGATAACAGCGAGGACGTGTGTTGGATTATTTAACGACTTTCAGTTACGCAATAATTTGTAATGGCTGCCAGTGGCGGTTGCCCTGCCCCGAGGAATAGTGTTTCGCCATCTCCACCAGCGACGCCGCGGCGGTTTTTAACCGGTAATTTTTCGACCATACCGCCGCATAGCGCGCCACCGGCAAGGCCTCTTTAATGGGGATGGTGACAAACTGGCTCGAGCCAAACGGCGTGGTCATGTCGCAGGGGATCACCGTCAGAAAATCGGCATTGAGCACCAGGTTATAGATCGTCACCACCGAATCGGTATTAACGATATTTTCACGGCGGATACCGCTGCGCTGCAGGGTGGTCAGCAGTTCGCTGTAGTAGCCCATATTGGTCTCCGGCAGCACCCACTGCTCGTGCTGGAGCGAGGCCAGGCGGACGGTGCCGTTGCCGATCCGCGCCCGGTTCGCCACCAGCACAAACTCAGACTCAAACAGCGGCTCGACGTGCAGGTCCTGCAGTTTCATCTCATCGCTCAGCGTCCCGATGGCGAAGTCGAGGCGCCCGTCGCGGATTGCCGGCAAAAAGGCGGAGAGCTGCGCCTCATACATCGAGACCCGCGCCTTGGGGAAAGTCATTTTAAACTGATGCACCATCTCCGACATAAAGGTAAACCCGACCAGCGAAGGGAAACCAAAGGAGACATCCACCACCGCGCTGTTGGTCAGAGCATTCATTTCATTGACCATATTTTTCATTTCACGGGTGATCGCTTCTGACCAGTTGAGAAATACCTGCCCGGCCTCGGTGAGCGAGACGCCGGTATTTCGCCGGACGATTAATTCGCTGCCAAAATAACTCTCCATGTCGCCAATAATTTTACTGACCGCCGGCTGAGTGAGTCCTAACGCTTTTGCTCCGGCCCCGATTGACCCGCTGCGGATCACTTCCTGGAAAACTACCAGATGCTGTGTTTTAGGCAGAGAAAAAGTATTCATCGCGTCTCACTTTCATTCCTTTGTTGACGGCGGAAAGTGTAACAAATCGCAATTGCCGGGTTATGTGAGAGCTCTCACAAAGGCTCCGCGCGGCGGATAAGCAGGATCCACGAGCCAGAATAAGCAAATTAAAATCAATACATTACAAGCATCATGAACGCTATTTGCGCGCCTTTTGCCGTGGCCGAATGCGGGGATAAAAATAATTGATGGCGATAACATCGACGGCGAAATGGCGATAAAAAATACGTCTTTTGTACGTTATTCGACCCGCGCTATCAGGTTGAGAAGAAAGCCGAAAATTAAATTAATGCTGTAAAGAATAAAAAGCAGACGTAATAAACGCCATTATTTAACGACAAGCCGGTCGGGCATCACATTTTATCCCCGGCGGTTGGGGAAAATGCACGGTCATTATTTACACCAAAGAAACATTAAATTCACAATTTTTCTTTTGGGTCGCGATAGGCAGCGATCTTTTTTCCGCCATAGCGCAGTTGGTCATACTTTGATTAAAATCAACCCTGGTAATTTATCTTTTACGACGGCCATTGGAGAGTCATTTGTGTTGCCGATCACAAATCCATAAAACAACGACCCGGCCTATCGTGAAGAGATGATCCCGCGGCTGCGCCAGCAGCTTAACGAGCAGCTGATGAGCGACCAGCTGGCTGTCGACCTGCTCTCTTCCTATCTGCGAATGGATCTCAGCGCCCAGCCGTGGGACCAGCCGCTATAGCCCGCCCCGGCGCAGATCGCTGGCCCGGGCATTTCGCCTATAGCTGGCTGACCCCCAGCGCCGCGGCTTCATCCCGCCACGCCAGCAGCGGCGCATAGGCCTCCCGCGACATATCGCTATAGCCGCAGATCAGCAAGGCGTCGCACAGGGAACGATAGCTATCATCGCTTACCAGCTGCTGGAGCGCCTCGCGCAGGCTATTCAGCGTTGCCGCCGGGGTGGCGCCGGCGGTGATCAGCGGCAGCCCTGGCGCGGCCGGGCTCCAGCCGATCGCCACCAGGCCTGCCAGAGCCTGCGGCTGATAGCGCTGCAGCAGAGCGTAGGTCACGCAGTCGATGGCGGCGATATCGGCGTTTTCCTGCTGCAGCTCGCGCAGCGACTGCCGATGGCTGCCGCTGAACATCACCGCTGAAAAAAAACGCCCCTCCCGGGAGAGCGGCGCGACCATTTTACGCAGTACGTTGTAGCCGGACTGCGAGTGCTCGGCATTGCACACCGCCCGACGGCCCAAAAAGTCCCCCAGCATCCGGTGGCTATCCGCTTCGCGGACCACCAGCAGGCTGCGATAGCGGCGCCCTTCGCAACCGGGCGCAGCGTAGTGGAAGCAGCCCACCGTCTGCACCTCCGGCAATTGGGTCACCAGCGGGTAGCCACAGGTCTGGCTCAGCAACAGCGTCGGCTGGCGCCAGTGAGCCAGCAGATCCCCGGGGTCAGCCGCCGGAGGGTCCCCCGCCACCATCACGCCGCGTTCGTCCAGCAGCGACTGCACCGCCTGCCACAGGGCCTGGGTCTGTTGACGGTGGATGGCATACATCGGAAAAGTCATGCGTTCAGCCATATTCTCCTCCCGCCTGCGCCTGCTCGCCAAAGCCCGGATGGGCGTTCACCGCCACCGCCCGGCGGCTAAAATGGCGTCGCCACTCGCCGTACCCGCGCACCAGGAACCCCTGATTACGCTGCAGATACGCCGCCTGGCGATGCAGATACAGTTGACGTAAAGCGTACCAGGGGACCCCTGGCAGATCATGATGCACCGCATGGTAGTTGAGATTGAGGAACAGCGCCCGCCAGGGGAGCCCGGCCTCGTTGATCACCGAGCGGGCCAGCGGGTCATCCGCGGCGCGGTGTTCGAGAAAAGAGCGTACTTTGGTCAGGGCCAGCGCCGGGTAGCTCACCGCCAGCACAAACCACAGCGGAGAAAAACCCTGCGCCGCCATCCAGGTCAGCAGGCCCGTCAGCAGCAACAGATGCAGACTCCACATGGCGATAGCGCGGCGGTCGCCCTCGCGGAAAGCCCGCAGCGCGCTGTTCAGGGTGTGAATAATATCCATCATCGGCGCCAGCAGCAGACGCCCCCAGAAGGTGTTGCGCAGGTGGATAAGGCGGCGCTGCCAGGCTGAGAAGCGCTGCCAGCTTTCCGCCGTTACGTAGTACGATTCGGGGTCATCCTCAGGGTGCGTCAGCAGATGGTTGCGATGGTGCGCCAGGTGGCTGTCGCGGTAGACGCCATAGGGATACCAGACCGCCAGCGGCAGCGTCCCCAACAGCTGGTTAAACCATGCCAGCCGGGTGGGATGCCCATGGATCAGCTCATGCTGTAAGGACATATACCAGGCGGTAAACCAGATCAACAGCAGCGTGGCCGGAAACAGTCCCAGCGTCCGCCAGCCCGCCACGCAGGCAAACCAGCCGCCGTAAACCGTCACAATCAGCAGCCAGGTCGGCAGCTCGCTGCGCCACAGCCAGCTGCGCGCCAGCTGGCGGATCAGGATGCGCTGTTGGTCATCCACATAGACAGCCGTCTTCTTTTCCGTCACTTCCGATACCTTGCCGTGTTGCCTCATTCCCACCGAAGATGTGAGATAACACGTTAAATAACAAAGTATTTAATTGACTTAGCTTTGCCAAAAAGCGCGTTTGTATTCAGCAGGACAAAGAGAATACCGTCCATGGCGCAACAGGTTGGCGGTGTTTACATTGCGCTCGATTCTCGCTGCCGTTGTACTTGTAACTGTTTGAAGATCTCCTCAACTGCCATCCGGTTATGATACTTCGCCTGAAGACTATAATCGTATTTTGTTAATGCGCGGTCCCAGTAGGTGGCAACAGCCTGCTGGACTTCAGGGAACGAGAGTAACTGAAGACCCACTTCAAACTCACCCTCAAACCAGATTTGCTGCGCGTGCGATAAGGCTGTTTTATAAATTGGTTTTTCAAACCCTCCTTTATGGTCCGTTACCCACTGAACAATATCGGGATAGTCCATGATAAGCTCATCTGCTAATAACATATGAATTTGACAATCGCGGGACCGCGTTGAAAAAGCGACTTCGTGGCTATGGATACTAAGCGTAAAATACCGGGACCATCCGCTATGCGCCCCTGGGAATAGACTAAACACCCAAACCCCTTCTTTATGTCGCCATTTCTCACAACCGGCGATAGCGAATAGTTTTACCAGGTAATCTCTCAACCCCTGGTGATGAAAAAGTCGGTCGATTTTAGGTTTAGTCGTCAACGGTTGTTGATCAAGGCTGGCAAGATGATGGGCAGCCAGTTCAGGCGTGACATTAAATAGCTCTTTCTGATTTGCAATAGTCCGCACGCGAGAATCGCGAAAAAGATAGTGCAGCCAGGTTTCGACATTATGCCAGTCAGGTACGCTACGGTAGTCTGCTACCCGCCATGGGGCATATAAACAATAGGGTGGCTGGGTATTAATCTCCTTACACCGCTTCTCTGGCAAATAATCCGTGCCACCAATTTTAATATACGGTGTTTTATCTGATACCAGTATATATACGTAGCCATACGTATTTTCATTATTCATACTGCCTCCTGCAACATATTCTCCTCAGTTACAACAGAATACGGTATGGCATGAATGCTTTAATTATCCTGGTATCACATATTTCTTATTACGTTTCACCGAACCTGCGTTTCGGTTGTATATCACGTTTCGTTCGCGGGCTGACCTCCTGTTGGCCTTCGCACCACAATTAAATGCAGAGAACCTCGCCAGACGTGCAACGTACTCAGATACAACGCAGGAAAATACTTAGTACAGCCCGAAAGCCCCTTTCCCAGGCCGGACAAGAACAGCGGCGTCGCTTTTGTGCCGGGCGGCGGCTGCGCCTTGCCCGGCCTACGATCCGTGCTGCCTGTCGTTAATTTTTTTACCGCTGTTGCTGAAACTCGCTGTAGTCGGTCTCAACACCACTGATACTTTACCGCCAGGTCGAGGATACTTAAGGACTCCAGCGCCTTACCCGCCTTCGCGCCGACGATACCGGCGGAGCGTCACAGCGACTACTCCTCTTCCCGCTCCGCTGGCGCCCAGGTCGGCAGAGTCTGGAAGGTGTGCAACAGCCCTTCGGACCACGCCTTGCGAATGCGGTTGAAGTAGGGATCACTGTCGGTGATGCGATGCTGCCCGGCACTGCTGAAGCTGCCGCTGCGGTAGAGCAGCGTATCCAGCGGCAGGCCGACGGACAGATTACTGCGCAGCGTCGAGTCAATGGAGATCAACGCGCAGCACATCGCCTGCTCCAGCGGCGTGTCGATGGTCAGCACCCGATCGATGATCGGTTTGCCGTATTTGCTTTCGCCAATCTGGAAATAAGGCGTGTCGCGGGTGGCTTCAATAAAGTTGCCCTCCGGATAAATATGGAACAGACGATGGGTTTCGCCGGCGATCTGGCCGCCAAGCAGCAGGTTGCAGTTGAAGTTGGTGTTACTGCAGGTCTGCTGGTTGCTGCTGTCGCGCTGGATCACCTCCAGCAGCGTTTTACCGATCAGCATCGCGGCGTCGTAGAGGGAAGTGACCTGCATCAGATTCGGCTCCTGCTGGGTACGGATGCGCGCGCTGAGCAGGCTTATCACGCTCTGGGTGGTGGCCAGATTGCCGGCGGATTGCAGCACCAGCACCCGTTCCCCCTCCTGATGGAAAACGTGCAGCTTTTTAAAAGTGGCAATATGGTCGACGCCCGCGTTGGTGCGGGAGTCGGAAGCAAACACCAGTCCATCCGCCAGGCACATGGCCACACAGTAGGTCATTGCGGTTATTCCCGTATTATTGCTGCTGCGCCTGCTGGCTGTGTTCGCGCACTTCAGCGTTAGTTAACATAATCTCCCCGCCGCCGCCCAGCCGGGTGCCCCGTACCGGGCAGGCGTCGAGATAATCCAGCCCGGTCGCCAGCCGTAAATGCTGATTCAGGCGACGGGTATTATTGGTGATATCAAACGACAGCCAGCGGCCGTCGAGCCAGACTTCCGCCCAGGCATGCATCGCCACATGCTGGGCGTTATCGCTGTAGACATAGCCGCTGACGTAGCGCGCCGGGATCTCCAGCGCGCGGCAGCAGGCGAGAAAAACATGGGTATGATCCTGGCACACCCCCTTCGCGCGGGCGAAGGCGTCGGCGGCGGAGTCCTGCACCTGGGTCGCGCCGGGGGAGTATGGCATTCTTAACAGCAGATCCGCCATCAGTTGATTCAGACTCTCTTCCGCCGCATCGGGACGATAGAGGCGCTGGGCAAACTCACGGATCGCCGTATCGGCGCGGGTTAGCGGCGTACAGCGCAGAAAAACCAGCGGCGACAGCAGCTCGGCCTCTTCATCACACGTCTCCTCCCCTTCGTCGGCGATATCGACAATCCCGCTGGCGCGGATGGTGATCTCCTTGTGCGGGTTATCCAGCGTCAGCACATGCAGCACATTGCCCCAGCCGTCGGTAGTGGTCACCGCCGCGCCGTCCGGCAGGGTCAGCGTCCAGGCGGTGATCGTCTGCCGGGCGGTACTGCGCGGCGTCAGGCGCAGATACTGGGTGGAAAACTTCACTTCTTCATCGTAGCCATAGCGGGTGAGATGATCGATGACCAGTTTCATAAGGCCTCCAGGTAGGTTTGTCTGATGCTGTCGGACAGCGCGTTAATTCTCGCCAGCAGCCCGTTAAGGGTGGTCTGCAGGTCCGCCTGCGCCAGGTCGTCACGGGTGCTGAAGCGCAGGTCAACGTTGAGCTGATGGGCGAGGCGCAACGGTTGATAGGAGCGATCGTTGGCGATCTTCTCCAGTTCGCCCACCAGGTCGGCAATGCTGGCGCGCAGCGAACGCGGAATATCGTTGCGCAGGATCAGCAGCTCCATCACCGTTTCACGACTGACCGGCTGGCGGTAGAGGCTGTTGTAGGCTTCGCGGGCGCTGACCGCATTGAGCAGGGTATCCAGCCGGTAGTATTCCCGCACCGGATCCGGGTCGTTGGTCAGCTGTTGATCCTTAATCAGCAGCAGCTGGGTGGTGGCGAACGCGCGCTCGATCAGCGTGCCGATACCGATAAAACTCAGGGCGTCGTTACGCAGCAGCGTGCCGATCACTGCCCCGCGAAACAGATGCACCCGCTCTTTCACCCACTCAAAAAAGCCGTCGCTCCCCAGCTCGCCCAGCCCCTGCTGGCGCAGGCTTCGCAGCTCAATGCGGGTGGCATTGATGCTCTCCCACACTTCGGCCGACAGACTGCCGCGCACGGCGTGCGCATTGTTCCACGCCATCTCCACGCAGCTGTAAATACTGCTGGGGTTGTTGCCATCAAGGGCAAAAAAGTTGAGCAGATTGCTCATGGTAAAGCGGGCATGGCGCGCCTGAAACAACTCGTGGGTCATCGACAAATTCAGCGGCAGAGCCAGATCCCGCGACTGCTGGCTGTGACGGGGGATCATCGATAATTTCCAGGTCACGTCCAGCACCCGGGCGTAGCTCTCCGCCCGCTCGAGATAGCGGGCCATCCAGAACAGTTCACTCGCCGTACGACTTAGCATGATGCGTCATCCTCCATCACCCAGGTATCCTTGGTTCCGCCGCCCTGCGACGAGTTGACCACCAGCGACCCTTCGGTGAGGGCCACGCGGGTCAGGCCGCCGGGCACCAGCCGCATCTCCTGCCCGGACAGCACGTAGGGGCGTAAATCGATATGTCGCGGCGACAGCCCTTCATCAACGAAGGTGGGGCAGGTCGACAGCGCGAGGGTGTCCTGGGCGATATAGTTGGCCGGATTGGCCAGCAGGCGCTGGCGGAAGGCCTCCCGCTCCTCTTTGGTGGAACGCGGGCCGACCAGCATGCCGTAGCCCCCGGCGCCATGGACCTCCTTGACCACCATCAGCTCGAGATTGCTCAGCACGTAGCGCAGATCCTCCGCTTTCCGGCACTGCCAGGTGGGGATATTGCTGAGGATCGGCTGTTCGCCGAGGTAAAAGCGGATCATCTCCGGGACGTACGGATAGATCGATTTGTCGTCAGCCACCCCGGTGCCGATGGCGTTGGCCAGCACTACGCCGCCGGCGCGATAGACGGACAGCAGCCCCGGGACGCCGAGCATCGAATCGGCGCGGAAGGCCAGCGGGTCGAGCCAGGCGTCGTCGATGCGGCGATAAATCACATCCACCCGCCGCGGCCCCTCGGTGGTGCGCATATACACCGCGCCGTTTTTAATAAACAGATCGGCGCTCTCCACCAGCTCGACCCCCATCTGCTGCGCCAGGAAGCTGTGCTCGAAGTAGGCGCTGTTGAAGCGACCCGGGGTCATCACCACGACGCAGGGATCATCCACCAGCGAGCTTTCGCGCAGGGTCTGCAGGAGGTAGCTCGGGTAGCGCTCCACCGGCGCAATGTGATGCTGCTCGAACATCTCCGGATAGAGACGCATCATCATCTTACGGTTTTCGAGCATGTAGGAGACGCCGGACGGCGTGCGCAGATTATCCTCCAGCACGTAGTACTGACCGTCGTTATTGCGCACCATATCGACGCCGGTGATATGGGCATAGGTATTGTTTGGCAGGTTGATGCCCTGCATGCACGGCTGATACTGCTCGTTGGCCAGCACCTGCTCGGCCGGGATCAGCCCCGCGCGCAGGATATTCTGCTCATGATAGATGTCATAGAGGAAGGCGTTCAGCGCTTTCACCCGCTGGCGTATGCCGCGGTCAATGCGCTGCCACTCCCCGGCGGGTATGATCCGCGGCACGCTGTCAAACGGGATCAGCCGCTCGGTCCCCTCATCCTCGCCGTACACGTTAAAGGTGATGCCGATACGGTGAAAAAGCAGTTCCGCTTGCGCTTTTTTCTGCCGGATAGAGAATTGATCGGTATTGCGAAACCATTGCCACCAGGCATTATAGTGCGGCCGCTGTTCACCCTGCGCGGTCAGCATCTCGTCATAATAATGCCCGTCAGGTAGCGTAATTTTAATCATGGCTATCCCCTCCGGTTGTACTCACTTTGTGGTAATCCCGCCAAGAGATAAGCATTAATTATGCCAGGTCCTCTGCCGCCGCGGCGTTGTGCAAATCGGTTCAGCCCCGCCGTCTGGTTGTGCAAAAAATCGCCAAAACAGCCGCCCGCGCCCGGCGGCGGCTGCACCGTCGTGAGGCAGGGCGACGTTTTTTGCGCCATCGTGGACGCCAGCGCCCTCAGCCAGGCGGCCCAGCCCGCGGCGGTCTCAGGAGACCTGGCAGGTAAATCCTCTGTTTTCGCGCAAAATGTTACCCCTGACACGCGCAGCGGCAGATATTCGTCTAAGGTTTTTGGATGGCCAAACGTCGTGGCCCGCAGTCGATAATGATAAGGAGAACTCCCCATGACGAGTACTGATGCACGTCGTCCCGCTGCTTTGCCCTGTTCCCTGCGCCTGGCGATCGGCGGCGCTCTGATCGCCCTGATGAGCCTGAACGCTCAGGCGGAAGACGGCAAAACCGCGCCGCCCCCCTCGCCGGATATTCTGCTGGGCCCGCTGTTCAATGATGTCCAGAGCGCGAAGCTGTTTGCCGATCAGAAAACCTTCGCCGACGCTATCCCTAACAGCGATCCGCTGATGATCCTTGCCGATTACCGGATGCAAAAAAACCAGGCCAGCTTCGACCTGCGCCACTTCGTCGAACTGAACTTCACGCTGCCGAAAGAGAACGACACCTATGTGCCGCCCAAAGGGCAAACTCTGCGTCAACATATCGATGGCCTGTGGCCGGTCCTGACCCGCAGCACCGTCGAGGTGGAAAAATGGGACTCGCTGCTGCCGCTGCCTAAGCCCTACGTGGTGCCCGGAGGACGTTTCCGCGAAGTCTATTACTGGGACAGCTATTTCACCATGCTGGGTCTTGCCGAAAGCGGTCACTGGGATAAAGTCGAGGATATGGTCGCCAACTTCGCCGCGGAAATTGACGCCTGGGGCCATATCCCCAACGGCAACCGCACCTATTATCTCAGCCGTTCGCAGCCCCCCTTCTTCTCCTTTATGGTGAGCCTGCTGGCGACGCACGATGGCGACCAGGTGCTGAAAACCTACCAGCCGCAGCTGGAGAAAGAGTATCGCTACTGGATGGCCGGAGCGGACGCGCTGGCTCCCGGCAGCGCCGACAAACGGGCGGTGCGGATGGCGGACGGCGCGCTGCTCAACCGCTACTGGGACGATAACGACACCCCGCGTCCCGAGTCCTGGCTTGACGACGTCAAAACCGCCAAAAGCAACCCGAATCGTCCGGCAACCGAGATCTATCGCGATCTGCGCTCCGCCGCTGCCTCCGGCTGGGATTTCAGCTCCCGCTGGATGGACAATCCGCAGCAGCTCGCCACCATTCGCACCACCTCGATTGTCCCGGTCGATCTCAATGCCCTGATGTTCCATCTGGAGAAAACCCTCGCCCGCGCCAGCAAGGCATCCGGGGACAGCGCTGGCGCTACGCAGTACGATGCGCTGGCTAACGCCCGCCAGCAGGCCATCGAGAAATACCTGTGGAATGATAAAGAGGGATGGTACGCCGACTACGATCTGAAAACCCACAAGGTGCGCAATCAACTGACAGCGGCGGCGCTGTTCCCGCTGTACGTCAATGCCGCGTCACGCGAGCGGGCGACGAAAGTGGCCGCCGCCGCCGAGTCGCGCCTGCTTAAACCCGGCGGGCTGACCACCACCACCGTCAACAGCGGCCAGCAGTGGGACGCTCCCAACGGCTGGGCGCCGCTGCAGTGGGTGGCGGTCGAGGGGCTGCAAAACTATGGTCAGCAGAAGATCGCCATGGAGGTCACCTGGCGCTTCCTGACCAACGTGCAGCATACCTATGACAGTAAGCAAAAGCTGGTGGAGAAGTATGACGTGAGTTCGACCGGCACCGGCGGCGGCGGCGGGGAATATCCGCTGCAGGACGGCTTTGGCTGGACCAACGGCGTCACCCTGAAGATGTTGGATCTGATCTGCCCGCAGGAGAAACCCTGCGATGCGCTGCCCGCTACCCGTCCGGCGACAACCCCTTCACCGCAGGACAAACCTGTTGCGGCGCCCGCGGCTAACGACCCCGCCCCTGCGGAACCGCAAAAGACCGGCTCCTGACGCTTTGCCGCCCCCTACCAAAATCGGTAGGGGGAAGCGGTCTCCCTGGTACTACCGTCCCGTGCAGACCCATTCTGCGGCTCGCGGGAAACACTTCCCCACCCCCTCGCGTTGAACAGGTCACCTTTTCGCTTGATCGCACAAATACAAACAATAATAATTCGCATTACTTTTTAACGAATAATGACAGATTCGTTTTTCACGCGGCGGCGTACAGGAGTACCAGACCGCGTTGGTTCAGGATGATCTTATGAACGTGGCTATTTCTCGAAAACGCCCGGGGCTGCTGTATGCCCTTGCGGTCACACTCCCCTTCACCGCGCAAGCCGAAGAGACGGTGGTGGTCACTGCCACCCCGCCGGCGTCCGCCAGCGCGCCGACGGAGGGCTACAGCGCCAGCACCTCGCTCGGGGCGACGAAAACCGACCAGCCGTTAATCACTACCGCCCAGTCGGTGTCGGTGGTCACCCGCCAGCAGATGGCGGATCAGGGGGCGAATACCATCAGCCAGGCGCTGGAATATACCCCGGGGGTCTACTCCAGCTTCGGCGGCGGCGCCACCCGGTTCGACGCCATCTCCCTGCGCGGCTACCACGGCGGCGACGTCGATAACCTGTTCCTCGACGGCATGCGCCTGATGAGCGACGGCGGCAGCCATAACGTACTGCAAATCGACCCGTGGTTTATCGAACGCGTGGATGTGATCCGCGGCCCCTCCTCCGCGCTCTACGGGCAGAGCGTGCCGGGCGGCGTGGTCAACCTGACTTCCAAACGTCCGCAGTTCAGTCAGCAGGGCCACATCCGCCTGACCGGCGGCACGCAAAATACCAAAGGCGCGGCCTTCGATTACACCGACGCCATCAATGACCAGTGGGCATGGCGGCTGATCGGGATGACCCGCAGCAGCGATACGCAGTATGACCATACCCGCGAAGAGCGCTACGCGATTTCGCCTTCCCTGCTGTGGCAGCCGGACAGCGACACCTCGCTGCTGCTGCGCGCCTATCTGCAAAAAGATCCTTCCGGCGGCTACCACGGCTCTTTGCCGCTGGACGGCACCCGCTACGCGCACAATGGCCGTAAGCTCTCCCCCAGCACCAACGAAGGCGATCCGGGAGATGGCTATCAGCGCCGCCAGCAGATCTACAGCTATGAGTTTGACCACCAGTTCACCGACGTCTGGTCGGTCTATTCCGCCGGGAGCTACACCCATACCAACGTCTCCCTCGATCAGGTCTACCAGGTCGGCTGGATAGATGACAGCGACATGCTGGCCCGCGGCTACAGCGGTTCGCGCGGTTCGCTGGACGGCTGGTCAACCGATAACCGCCTGCGCGCCGATTTCAATACAGGCGACCTGGCGCACACCCTGATCCTCGGCGCCGAATATCATCGCTTCCGTAACGACCTGTGGACCGGCGCCGGCGGCGCGGCGCCCCTTAACCCGTTTAGCGGCTATACCGCGCAGACCGGACATACCGTTACCTACAGCGACGACAATAATCGCCGCTATTACCAGACCGGGCTGTATCTGCAGGATGAGATGGTCTGGAACCGCTGGCATGTGGATGTTTCCGCCCGCTACGACCGCATCGTTTCCCAGCAGGTCAGCGATACCCAGGGGACCTCAAACCGCCGTTCAGACGACCATATCAGCGGCCGCGCCTCGCTGTTGTACGCCCTGGACAACGGTCTGTCGCCCTACCTGAGCTACAGCCAGGCGATCACTCCGGCGATGCTGCCGGGCGCGGACGGCAAACCGTTGAAACCGACCACCGCCGAACAGGTTGAAGCCGGCCTGAAGTTCCAGCCGCCGGGCAGCAGCGATCTCTATAGCATCGCGATTTACGACCTGACGCAAAAGGATGTCGCCACTCGCGACCCGAACATCGCCACCGCCACCTATATTCCGGCGGGTAAGGTCCATTCCCAGGGCGTTGAGCTGGAAGCGCACCACCAGATCACCCCGCAGCTGAGTACTATCGCCTCGTATACCTGGAATCGTCTGCGTTTCCAGGACACCCAAGATGGGACCGACAATAACACGCCGCAGCTGACCCCGGATCAGATGGCCTCCTTCTGGGCGCGCTATCAGTTCCCGGCGGGGATCTCCGTTGGCGCCGGCGTCCGCTACATCGGTAAACAGTGGGCGGATGATGCCAACACCGCGCGGCTGCCGTCGGTCACGCTGATGGACGCCATGATGCGGGCCGACCTCGGCGTTTGGTCGCCAACGCTGAAAGGCGCATATGTGCAGGTTAACGCCAACAATATCGGCGACCGCGAGTATATTTCCGGCTGCTATGGCACCGGCAACTGTTACTGGGGAGCAGAGCGCAGCGTTATAGCCACCGTGGGCTACGATTTCTGAGGACGTGGCCTCCGGGAGACTACCGGAGGCCAAACGAGGGATTACATGGCGTCCAGCGCTTTCTGTAGTTTCCAGATATAGCGCGGCGCCTGCGGTGCCGGGTGTTTTTTCACCACATGTTCGAAGAACTCATCGGCGTCGAGATCGTTAATCTCCTCGATGGCGTCCTGGCGGTTCGAGGAGAAGGTACGCAGCAGCGCGCCAGCGCCGTTGGCATAGGAGACCACCACCGCATAGCGCATCACCTGCGGGTCTTTGATCCCCGCCAGCGGACCGTTCTCCAGAATGCTCAGATAGGCGGCCCCCATCGAGATATTACGTTCCGGGTTTTTCAGCTCACTGACCGACGGCTCGCCGCGCCACCCCATCCGCCGATAGACATCGCGTCCGGAGGTCGACGGCTTGAGCTGCATCAGCCCGACGGCGCCGGATTTACTCACCACCGCAGGATTACCGCCCGACTCGATGGCGATGATCGCCGTGATCAGCTGCGGATCCACGCCCCAGGCGGCGCCGGCTTTTTCACTGATCGGCATCCACTGCATCGCCCGCTTCACCGGGACCTCGGGGTTCCACGGCGGGTTAGTGTAATCATGTTTCGAACTACAACCGGCCAGAAAAACGACTAAAATAAGCAACCATCTCAATTTCACACATCTATCCTTATCTACCCAAACGCCATCATGCTACAGAACGACGGCCGCGGTACGTCTCCCGCCTGCCGACAACCTGAAGGATGACGGGTGCGGACTGAAGTTAGCCACCTGGAGATGACAATCGCCATTCCAGGCGGCATCATAACCCTTTCATTCATAGCAAGGAATTATCATGTCTCAGTTTTATCTGGTCGCGCCATCCGGGTATTGCATCAACCAGCAGGCGGCAGCCCGCGGCGTCGAGCGTCTGCAGCAGGCCGGACACGAGGTGGCCCACCAGCAGGTCATTCCCCGCCGGCAGCAGCGTTTCGCCGGGACTGAACATGAACGGCTGGCCGATATTAACCAGCTGGCCCAGTTGCCCGGCCGCAACCGGATCGTCCTCGCCGTGCGCGGCGGCTACGGCGCCAGTCGCCTGCTGCCGCATATCGACTGGCAGGGACTGGTTGCCCGCCAGCAGCGCGACCCGCTGCTGATTTGCGGCCACAGCGATTTCACCGCTATCCAGTCGGGCCTGCTGGCCATGGGCAACGTCATCACCTTCAGCGGGCCAATGCTCGCCGGCAACTTCGGCGCGGAGACACTCGACCCGTTTACCGAGCACCATTTCTGGCAGGCGCTACGCCAGCCGGAATTCACCCTCGAATGGCCGGGCGAAGGGCCGAACTGCCGGGTGGAAGGCACCCTGTGGGGGGGGAAATCTGGCGATGCTGACCTCGCTTATCGGCACGCCGTGGCTGCCGGCGATCCGCGACGGCATCCTGGTGGTGGAGGATATCAACGAGCACCCGTTCCGCGTCGAGCGCATGCTGCTTCAGCTGTTGCACAGCGGCGTGCTGGCGGCGCAGAAAGCGGTGATCTTCGGCAGCTTCACCGGCAGCGCGCCGAACGACTATGACGCGGGATACGATTTGCCGCAGGTCTTTGATTATCTGCGCCAGCAGCTCCCCCTGCCGCTGATTAGCGGACTGGAGTTTGGCCACGAGCAGCGCACGGTGACCCTGCCGCTGGGCGCCCGCGCGCGCCTGGTGAATCAGGCGACGGCCACCACCCTGACGATCGGCGGCCATCCGGTGCTGACAGAATAAATTTCCCGAACGCATAGGCGGATCCCCTGCGAATTGTTAAAATAGTGTCACTTTTAGCCATTTTTTCACGCCAGTCAGGGAGTACGTGAACATTGGACGCCGCTGCGGTCATTAGTCTGTTTATTCTGGGTTCTGTTTTAGTAACCTGCAGTATCTTATTGAGCTCCTTTTCTTCGCGCCTTGGCATCCCGATTCTGGTCATATTTCTGGCCATCGGGATGCTGGCAGGCATTGACGGCATCGGCGGCATCCCCTTCGACAACTACCCCTTCGCCTATATGGTGAGTAACCTGGCGCTGGCGGTGATCCTGCTGGATGGCGGGATGCGCACCCAGGCCAGCTCCTTTCGCGTCGCGCTGTGGCCCGCGCTATCGCTGGCGACGGTTGGGGTGCTGATCACCTCGGCGCTGACCGGGATGATGGCGGCCTGGTTGTTCAAGCTGGATCTGATCGAAGGCCTGCTGATCGGCGCCATTGTCGGCTCCACCGACGCCGCGGCGGTCTTCTCGCTGCTCGGCGGCAAGGGGCTCAACGAGCGCGTCGGCTCGACGCTGGAGATAGAGTCAGGCAGTAACGACCCGATGGCGGTCTTCCTGACCATCACCCTGATCGAAATGATCCAGCAGCACCAAACCGGCCTCAGCTGGATGTTCGCCGTGCATATCATTCAGCAGTTCGGCCTCGGGATCGCCATCGGCCTCGGCGGCGGCTACCTGCTGCTGCAGATGATTAACCGCATCGTGCTGCCCGCCGGCCTCTATCCGCTGCTGGCGCTGAGCGGCGGGATCATGATTTTTGCCGTCACCACCTCCCTCGACGGCAGTGGTATCCTCGCCGTCTATCTCTGCGGCTTTCTGCTGGGCAACCGGCCGATCCGCAACCGGCACGGCATCCTGCAGAACTTCGACGGCCTGGCGTGGCTGGCGCAGATCGCCATGTTCCTGGTGCTGGGCCTGCTGGTGACGCCCTCCGACCTGCTGCCGATCGCTATCCCGGCGCTGCTGCTGTCGATGTGGATGATATTCATTGCCCGGCCCCTGTCGGTGTTTGCCGGCCTGCTGCCGTTTCGCGGCTTTAACCTGCGCGAACGGGTGTTTATCAGCTGGGTTGGCCTGCGCGGCGCGGTGCCCATTATTCTCGCGGTGTTCCCGATGATGGCCGGCCTGGACAACGCCCGCCTGTTCTTCAATGTCGCCTTCTTCGTGGTGCTGGTGTCGCTGCTGCTGCAGGGCACTTCGCTGTCGTGGGCGGCGAAAAAAGCCAAAGTGGTGGTGCCGCCCATCAGCTGGCCCATCTCCCGCGTCGGGCTGGATATTCACCCGGAAAACCCGTGGGAGCAGTTTGTCTACCAGCTGGGGGCCGATAAGTGGTGCATCGGCGCGGCGCTGCGCGACTTGCACATGCCACCGGAGACGCGGATTGCCGCGCTGTTTCGCAACAATGTCCTGCTGCACCCCACCGGCAGCACCCGCCTGCGGGAAGGCGATATCCTGTGCGTTATTGGTCGGGAGCACGACCTGCCGGCGCTGGGCAAAATGTTCAGCCAGTCGCCGCCGGTGGCGCTCGATCAGCGCTTTTTCGGCGACTTCATTCTTGATGCTGAGGCCCGCTTCGCCGATGTGGCGCAAATCTACGGTCTCGACGGCGGTGAGGAGTTCCGCGAGCATCAGCAGTCGCTCGGGGAAGTGGTGCAGCAGCTGCTGGGCGCCGCGCCGGTGGTGGGCGACCAGGTGGAGTTCGCCGGGATGGTGTGGACGGTAGCTGAAAAAGAGAACGATCACGTGCTGAAGGTTGGGGTGCGGGTCGCGGAAGACGAGGCGGAGTGATCCGCCCCGGAATAGGTTACAGGGTCACAACTGGCACCCGCGGCGCCAGGGCGCACATCAGCTCATAGCCGACGGTGCCGCTGCTGGCCGCCACGTCGTCGATTTTAATCTCTTTGCCCCACAGCTCGACCGGCGCGCCGATCCCGGCCTGCGGACAAGGCGTTAAATCGACCGCCAGCATATCCATCGATACGCGTCCAACGGTAGTGGTGCGTACGCCATCCACCAGCACCGGCGTGCCGCTCGGCGCCACCCGCGGATAGCCGTCGGCATAGCCGCAGGCGACGATGCCGATCCGCTGCTCCTGGGTGGTGCGGTACAGGCCGCCATAGCCAATCGCCTCGCCGGGACGCAGGTTCTGCACGCCGATGATCTCGCTGCGCAGCGTCATGACCGGCTTCAGCCCGGTGTTGGCGATGTCCTGCCACTGCCCGGAAGGCGACGCGCCATACAGCACGATGCCTGGACGAACCCAGTCAAAATGCGCTTCCGGATGCCAGAGGGTCGCCGCCGAGTTGGCCAGCGAGCGCGGGCAATCCAGCCCCTCCGCCGCCTGTTCGATACGGCGCATCGGCTCGACAATTCCCTGCGGGTTCTCCGCCTCCGCGAAGTGCGACATCAGCGTCATCTCGCCGACGTTGCTTATCGCCCGCAGCTGCTGCCAGACGGTGTGGACCCGCTCAGGCATAAAGCCCAGCCGGTTCATGCCGCTGTTCACCTTGAGATAGATATCCAGCGGCGCGCGCAGCTTCGCCTGCTGCAGGGCCTTAATCTGCCAGTTGCTGTGGACGCTGGTGGTTAAACGATATTGATCCAGCACCGCCAGCTCATCGGCATGGAAGAAGCCCTCCAGCAGCAGGATCGGGCCTTTCCAGCCCTGCTCGCGCAGCAGGATCGCCTCTTCCAGGTTGAGCAAGGCGAAACCATCCGCCGCGCTTAACGCACTCCATACGCGCGCCACGCCGTGGCCGTAGGCGTTGGCCTTGACCACCGCCCACAGGCGCGACCCGGGGGCCGCGCGACGCACTATCTGTAAATTCTGCCGCAAGGCCAGCAGGTCGATGCTGGCCACTACCGGACGGGTCATGCAAGCTCCTTAGTTGTGTGCGCCGTGCAGGTGCTGCGGGCGCGCCGGGGTAAAACCGGGGCTGTAGCGGGCAACCGCCAGATCGTCGTAAGGGATCGCCGGCGTGCGGCCGGAGATCAGATCGCTGATAAGCTGCCCGGAGCCGCAGGCCATGGTCCAGCCAAGCGTGCCGTGGCCGGTGTTGAGCCACAGATTTTTATACGCTGTGCGGCCGACCACCGGCGTGCCGTCCGGCGTCATCGGCCGCAGGCCCGTCCAGAACGTCGCCTGCTCCACGTGGCCGCCGCGCGGGAACAGATCGCGCACCACCATCTCCAGGGTTTCGCGACGCGGCTGCAGCAGCGCTTTGTTAAAACCGACGATCTCCGCCATGCCGCCGACCCGAATGCGCTGATCGAAGCGGGTGATGGCGATTTTGTAAGTCTCATCAAGGATAGTTGAAACCGGCGCGCCGTCCTCCTGAGCGATCGGAATAGTTAATGAGTAGCCTTTCAGCGGGTAGACCGGTATATCCACCAGCCCTTTAAGCATCGCCGTCGAGTAGGAGCCGAAGGCCATCACATAGGCGTCGCCCTTGATAATCTCATCGCCGCATTTCACCCCGGCAATGCGATCGCCCTCGTGCAGCAGCGCATCCACTGCGGTGTTGAAGCGGAAGGTCACGCCGGCCTGTTCCGCCATTGCCGCCAAACGGGTGGTAAACAGCTGGCAGTCGCCGGTTTCATCATTTGGCAGACGCAGGCCGCCGGTCAGTTTGTGGCTGACCTCCGCCAGCGCCGGCTCCACCTCCGCCAACCGCTTCGCTTCCAGCAGCTGATACGGCACGCCGGCGTCCTCCAGCACCGCGATGTCGCGGGTGGCATTTTCATACTGTTTGGCGGTACGGAACAGCTGCAGCGTCCCGCCCTGGCGCCCTTCATACTGAATGCCGGTGGTGTCGCGCAGCGCCTTTAGGCAGTCGCGGCTGTACTCCGCCAGGCGCACCATACGGCCTTTGTTCTCCATATAGTGGCGGGTGTCGCAGTTGCGCAGCATCTGCCACATCCACTTCAACTGGAACGAGGTGCCGTCAAGACCGATCGCCAGCGGCGCATGGCGCTGAAACATCCATTTGATCGCCTTCAGCGGCACCCCCGGCGCCGCCCAGGGCGCCGCATAGCCGGGAGAAATCTGCCCGGCGTTGGCCGCGCTGGTCTCCTCTGCCGGACCGGGCTGACGGTCGATGACCGTCACGTCATGACCCGCCTGACTCAAATACCACGCGCTGGCTACCCCAACCACCCCACTTCCCAGTATGACGACACGCATAGCGACTCCGTAACAGTTAAAGAACAATCATCTAATTACAAATTGATAACTCAGTTGAAAATATTATTCAACATACGCTTTATTTATGGTGACTTAACTCACAGCAAACCGCACCAGCCCTGCGCTGTGAGATTTACGATCTCATGCTGCGCTTTATTTTTACCCAGCATTAAATTCTGCAAACAAGGCAAAAAAACGGCTTTGAGATGGGGAAATCGCGAAGAAAAGCGATTGGCGTACAGCACAGTTTGCTGCACCGTGTTCTATGCTTGTTTAGAGGTTTTCCGTTCAGAGAAAACCAACAACAACGAGGGCGCGCTAATGGCTACGATTGACTCCATGAACAGGGACACCACCCGTTTAAGCGATGGACCCGACTGGACGTTCGAGTTACTGGAAACCTACCTGGCCGAAGTGGACCGGGTCGCCAAGCTCTATCGTCTTGACACCTACCCGCACCAGATCGAAGTCATTACTTCCGAGCAGATGATGGACGCCTACTCCAGCGTCGGCATGCCCATCAACTATCCGCACTGGTCGTTTGGCAAAAAATTTATTGAGACCGAGCAGGCCTATAAGCACGGTCAGCAGGGTCTGGCGTATGAGATAGTCATCAACTCCAACCCCTGTATCGCCTACCTGATGGAGGAAAACACCATCACCATGCAGGCGCTGGTGATGGCCCATGCCTGCTACGGGCATAACTCGTTTTTTAAAAATAACTATCTGTTTCGCAGCTGGACCGACGCCAGCTCGATCATCGACTATCTGATCTTTGCCCGTAAGTACATCACCGAGTGCGAAGAGCGCTATGGCGTCGACGAAGTAGAGAAACTGCTCGACTCCTGCCACGCGCTGATGAACTACGGCGTCGACCGCTATAAACGTCCGCAAAAAATCTCTCTGCAGGAGGAGAAAGCGCGGCAGAAAAGCCGGGAAGAGTATCTGCAAAGCCAGGTGAATATGCTGTGGCGCACCCTGCCGAAGCGCGAAGAGGAAAAAGCGATTGAATCCGCTCGTCGCTACCCTTCCGAACCGCAGGAGAACCTGCTGTACTTTATGGAGAAGAACGCCCCGCTGCTCGAACCGTGGCAGCGCGAGATCCTGCGCATCGTGCGTAAAGTCAGCCAGTATTTCTACCCGCAGAAACAGACCCAGGTGATGAACGAGGGGTGGGCCACCTTCTGGCACTACACCATCCTCAACCATCTCTACGATGAAGGGAAAGTGACTGAGCGCTTTATGCTGGAGTTTCTCCACAGCCATACCAACGTAGTGTTCCAGCCGCCGTACAACAGTCCGTGGTACAGCGGGATTAACCCCTACGCGCTGGGCTTCGCCATGTTCCAGGACATCAAGCGCATCTGTCAGTCGCCCACGGAAGAGGATAAGTACTGGTTCCCCGATATCGCCGGTTCTGACTGGCTGGAAACGCTGCATTTCGCCATGCGCGACTTTAAGGATGAAAGCTTTATCAGTCAGTTCCTGTCGCCGAAGATCATGCGCGATTTCCGCTTCTTTACCGTGCTCGACGACGATCACAACAATTATCTGGAGATCTCGGCGATTCACAACGAAGAGGGTTATCGCGAGATCCGCAATAAGCTCTCCGCGCAGTATAACCTCAGCAATCTTGAGCCGAACATCCAGGTGTGGAACGTTGACCTGCGCGGCGACCGATCGCTGACCTTGCGCTATGTGCCGCACAACCGCGTCCCGCTGGACAAAGGCCGGCGCGAAGTGCTGAAGCATGTGCATCGTCTGTGGGGGTTCGATGTGCTGCTGGAGCAGCAGAACGCCGACGGCAGCATTGAGCTGTTGGACCGCTGCCCGGCGCGGCCGAACGCGCTATAACATTGCGGGGCGAGTAAAATAACAAGGGGGCCATTGGCCCCCTTGTTCTGTTTATCGATCGCGAAAAGCCTGCTTAACGCATATTCATGGCTAAATCACCGGGCAGCGATTTCTGCATCCGGTGCCAGATTTCGCCGCTGTCATGGCCGTAGCGACGAACCAGCTCGTAAACCTGGTCATGCAGGCCAGCCTCACACACTTTCGCCAGCTGATGATAGAAACCGAGCGCCAGGCTGCGCGCTTCCGGGCTGGAGAAATAGTGGCGGCCGATGCGGGTATACAACCCCTTCATGCCGTTGAGGATCAGACCGTAGATCGGGTTGCCGGAGGCGAACGCCAGACCACGGAAAATATTATAATCAAGCTCGGCGAAGGCGTCGGCGTGATCCTCCACCTCCCGGGCGCTGTCCAGGACCGCCAGCGCTTTATCCGGATGCTGGCGAAACGCGGTGCGGATAAAAATCGTGGAAATGTTGGTGCGCACGGAGAGCAGATTATCAATCAGCTGCGGCACGCTGTCGTGATCGAGGCGCGCCAGCGTTTCGAGGATATTCAGGCCGGAGGTTTCCCAAAAGTTATTCACTTTAGTGGGCTTACCATGCTGAATGGTCAGCCAGCCGTCACGGGCCAGACGCTGCAATACTTCGCGCAGGGTTGTGCGGGTGACACCGATCAGCTCAGAAAGCTCGCGTTCAGCGGGGAGAATCGATCCGGGAGGGAAGCGGTTATTCCAGATACTCTCAATGATGTACTCTTCCGCGAAACCCGCAGGGCTCTGCGCCTTAATGACCATAGTAAGATTTCCATTACACAGCGTTACAATTGCACTCATCATACCAGAGCCGCTATAGCGCAGATAGCATGGCAAGTGAATTAAAAAGGGATCGCCGTTTCATTTTCCGCTTTACTTTGCGCTTTTCCTTATCTTGACAAACCGCCAGCGCGGCGCGAAGAAAGTTGCTTCTCATTTTGCTCAACTGGTACTCTTGCCAATCGTTATGCACAAAACCATGCACTCATTGACGGGGAAGGATTCTGTCGTGGAAATTTCTTATGGCCGCGCGCTGTGGCGCAATTTTCTTGGCCAGTCGCCGGACTGGTACAAGCTGGCATTAATCATTTTCTTAATCGTAAATCCGCTGGTGTTCGCCGTGGCGCCGTTTGTCGCCGGCTGGCTGCTGGTGGTTGAGTTTATCTTTACCCTCGCCATGGCGCTGAAGTGCTATCCGCTGCTGCCGGGGGGTCTGCTGGCTATCGAGGCGCTGCTGATCGGCATGACCAGCCCGGCGCACGTCCGGGAAGAGATCGCCGGCAATCTGGAGGTGCTGCTCCTGCTGATGTTCATGGTGGCGGGTATCTACTTTATGAAACAGCTTTTGCTGTTCGTGTTTACGCGCCTGCTGCTGGGGATCCGTAGCAAAATGCTGCTATCGCTGGCCTTCTGCCTGGCGGCAGCCTTCCTCTCGGCCTTTCTCGATGCGCTGACGGTGGTGGCGGTAGTGATCAGCGTCGCCGTCGGGTTCTACGGCATCTATCACCGCGTCGCCTCGGCGCGCCCGGACGATAGCGACCTGCTCGATGACAGCCATATCGAGCAGCACTACCGTGAGGTGCTGGAGCAGTTCCGCGGCTTTCTGCGCAGCCTGATGATGCACGCCGGCGTCGGGACCGCGCTCGGCGGCGTCATGACCATGGTCGGCGAGCCGCAAAACCTGATTATCGCCAAAGCCGCGGGCTGGCATTTTGGCGAGTTCTTTCTTCGCATGGCGCCCGTGACCCTGCCGGTGATGGTCTGCGGTCTGTTAACCTGTCTGCTGGTCGAAAAGTATCGCCTGTTTGGCTACGGCGAACCGCTACCGCCGACGGTGCGCAAGGTGCTGCAGGAGTTTGACGATCGCAGCCGCGCCCAGCGCAGCCGTCAGGAGCGACTGCGGCTGATTGCCCAGGCGCTCATTGGCGTTTGGCTGATCGTGGCCCTGGCTTTTCACCTGGCTGAGGTCGGCCTGATTGGCCTGTCGGTGATCATCCTCGCCACCACCTTTACCGGCGTTACCGATGAGCACGCCATTGGCAAGGCGTTCACCGAGGCGCTGCCCTTTACCGCGCTGCTGACGGTCTTCTTCTCCATCGTCGCGGTTATCATCGATCAGCAGCTGTTCACGCCGGTGATCGAGTTTGTCCTGCAGGCCTCGCCGCACGCGCAGCTGTCGCTGTTTTATCTGTTCAACGGCCTGCTGTCGTCCATTTCGGATAACGTGTTTGTCGGCACGGTCTACATCAACGAAGCGAAAGCGGCGCTCGAACATGGCGCCATCAGCCTGCCCCAGTTTGAGATGCTGGCGGTAGCGATCAACACCGGCACCAACCTGCCCTCGGTGGCCACCCCGAACGGCCAGGCGGCGTTTCTCTTCCTGCTGACTTCCGCCCTGGCACCGCTTATTAGGCTCTCCTATGGCCGTATGGTGTGGATGGCGCTGCCCTACACCATCGTACTGACGCTGGTCGGCCTGTTATGCGTCGAGTTCACCCTGATGCCAGTCACCGACTGGCTGCTGGCGCACGGCTGGCTGGTGACGCCCACCCTGCCCTGAGTCAGTTTTTGCCCGGGTTCGCCCGGGCGCATCAATAACCCGTTACGGAATATTTTCCGCCGCGCCTCTGGCGTCGGTTCGGTTTTCGTTTACACTGCCATGATTTAGCATCTTCCAGGGAAATGATTATGTTGCAATATTTAAACCAGTGCTCAAGAGGACGCGGTGCCTGGCTCCTGATGGCGTTGACCGCTTTTATTCTCGAACTTGTCGCGCTGTGGTTCCAGCACGTGATGCTGCTGCAGCCGTGTGTCATGTGTATTTACGAACGCTGCGCGCTGTTCGGCATCATGGGCGCGGGACTGGTGGGCGCTATCGCCCCCAAAACGCCGCTGCGCTATGTCGCCATGGCAATCTGGTTGTACAGCGCGATACGCGGACTACAGCTGGCGTGGGAGCATACGATGATCCAGCTGCACCCTTCACCGTTCCAGACCTGCGATTTCGCCGCCCGCTTCCCAACCTGGCTGCCGCTGGATAAATGGCTGCCGCAGGTTTTCGTTGCGTCCGGAGACTGTTCAGTACGTCAGTGGCAGTTCCTGTCGCTGGAGATGCCGCAATGGCTGGTGGGGATTTTCGCCGCCTATCTGCTGGTCGCTATTCTGGTGATCGTTGCTCAGCCTTTCAAAGCGAAAAAACGCGATCTGTTTGGTCGTTAAGCCGCGGCGAGTACAGCCCACAATGAAACGCCCTGCGGGGCGTTTTTTTATGCCTCCTGCGCATCACTGAATCGTTTCATGTCTATGGTTGACCACAGCTGCCAAAAGGTGCATATTAAATACATCTTTTAAAACCCCACAGGAGCTCACATGTCATCTTTACTGATCCCCGCAGACTGGAAAGTTAAACGCTCCACCCCATTCTTTACCAAAGAGAATGTCCCTGCCGCCCTGCTGAGCCACCACAACACCGCGGCTGGCGTCTTCGGCCAGCTGTGCGTCATGGAGGGCACGGTCACCTATTACGGTTTTGCCAATGAACAAGCGACGGAGCCGGAGAAAAAAGTCGTGATTCATGCCGGGCAGTTTGCTACCAGTCCGCCGCAGTACTGGCACCGCGTCGAACTCAGTGACGACGCCCGCTTCAATATTCACTTCTGGGTGGCGGAAGAAACCGACGGTGAAAACGGGCTGTTCCACGCGAAGAAAGCGTGACGGCGCTTAGCGCGCCCTGTCAGGCAGATTAAGGATATGGTCCTGCCAGTCGACCACCGTGGACTCAGGCACCGCAATATGGCGAACGGAGATGCGTTCGCCGTGCATCGCCGCTTTTGAGCCAGTCAGCAGCGGGTGCCAGGCCGGCAGAGGCTTGCCTTCCGCCAGCAGGCGATAGGCACAGGTCGGCGGCAGCCATTCGAAGGTCGGCAGATTTTCGCGGGTAAGCTTGATGCAGTCCGGCTCATACTCAAAGCGACGCGCGTAGTTACGACACTGGCAGGTTTTGATATTGAGCTGACGACAGGCGACGTTGGTGAAGTAGATCTCGTCAGTGTCTTCATCCATCAGCTTGTGCAGGCAGCACTGGCCGCAGCCGTCACACAGCGATTCCCACTCCGCGTCGCTCATGTCATCCAGTGTTTTTTGTTGCCAGAAAGGTTGTTCGCTCATCGGAGTGTCCGTCGTTGCCAGTTAAGGGTGCACCTTATAACCAGTCTGGCACGCCGATGCAAGTTTTGCCGCCCCAAAAGGCGGCAAATAGCGCTTACAGCACGCGGGTAGTGAGCGCCAGGCCGTTGAAGCCGACCTCCAGCTCGTCACCGCTGTGCAGCGGCCCCACGCCTTCCGGGGTGCCGGTGAGGATCACATCCCCGGCTTTGAGGGTAAAGAAGCGCGACATATAGGCGATCAGCGGCACAATCCTATGGATCATGTCGGCAGTGGTGCCCTGCTGGCGCACTTCGCCATTAATCTTCAGACTTAACGACGTATTCTGCGGGTCGCCGTGGAACTCAGCGGCCGGGATAAAGCCGGAGATCGGACAGGCGTTATCGAAGCCTTTGGCCTTCTCCCAGGGTTGTCCCGCTTTTTTCATTTTCGCCTGCAGGTCGCGCAGCGTGAGATCCAGCGCGACGCCATAGCCGGCAATCCCTTTCAGCACATGCTCTTCCGTCGCCTGACGCAGCGTGCTGCCGATAAGCACCGCCAGCTCGACTTCGTGATGCACCGAGCCCAGCCCCTCAGGAAGCACCAACGGCTGACGAAGATCGCACAGCGCAGTCTCAGGTTTAATAAACAGCACCGGCTCTTCCGGCGTCGCACTGCCCATTTCCTTGATGTGTTTCGCATAATTACTGCCGACGCACACTACTTTGCTTACTGGATAATCCAGAAGCGCACCCTGCCAGTTATGATGTTGGTACATTATTTTCCCTCGTGGGTTAATCGGATTGTTTCCCCTGTTCCGCCAGGTGTTTCTTTAGTAGATTTTCAGACGGCGGAGGCAGTTGCAGGTAATAGCCCTGTTCGCTTAACGCCTGTTTCACTTTTTCCAGATCGGCGTTAACCAGTTTTTTGCGCCCATCCAGCGGCAGCAGCATCGCCATTTGCGGCGTGCCAAAGCTGCGCATTAGCTCGTCAGGAACGCGCGAGAAATCGTCCTTTTTTTCGACGTATAAATAGGTTTGTTCACGTTTAGTACTTCGATAGATCACACAAAACATAGTTTTACTCGGAATTAGACCCGTGGTCACTTGCCTCAATATATGAGTGACTATAACATGCCTTTTAGTCTTCGGAATATCACCGCACTTCGGCGGTTGATAAACAGCAAATTGAGTAAGGCCAGGATGTCAAATACGCCAATCGAACTTAAAGGCAGTAGCTTCACGTTATCTGTCGTTCATTTGCACGATGCAAATCCCGAGGTTATTCGTCAGGCGTTAGAAGACAAAATCGCCCAGGCTCCCGCCTTTTTACGTCATGCTCCGGTGGTGGTGAATATCGCCAGCATCGAGGAGGAGGTAGAATGGCGCGCCATCAACGAGGCTATCGCCGCGACCGGTTTACGTATTATGGGCGTTAGCGGATGCAAAATTCCGCGCCTGAAAACCGAAATCGACCGCGCCGGCATCCCGTTATTAACCGAAGGGAAAGAAAAAGCCTCTCGTCCGGCACCGTCCGACCCCACCCCGCCGCCGCCAGTTGCTAGTCAGATCACAAAAACGCGTTTGATTGATCAGCCGGTACGTTCCGGTCAGCGCATTTATGCGCCACACTGTGATCTTATTGTTACAAATCATGTGAGTGCCGGTGCGGAACTTATCGCTGACGGAAATATCCATGTATATGGCATGATGCGAGGACGCGCGCTGGCAGGCGCCGGTGGCGACAGAGACGCCCAGATATTTTGTACCCACCTTGCGGCGGAGCTGGTCTCCATCGCCGGGGAATATTGGCTGAGCGATAACATCCCGGCCGAATTTTATGGCAAAGCGGCGCGCCTGCGTTTAGGTGAAAGCGCTTTGGCAATTCAACCGTTAAATTAATCCCTTTTTAACAAGGAATTTCTATGGCACGCATTATTGTTGTGACTTCGGGTAAAGGGGGCGTTGGCAAGACCACCTCCAGCGCGGCCATCGCTACAGGTTTGGCCCAGAAGGGAAAGAAAACCGTCGTTATCGACTTCGACATCGGCCTGCGTAACCTCGACCTGATTATGGGCTGCGAACGTCGCGTCGTTTATGATTTCGTCAACGTCATTCAGGGCGATGCCACACTGAACCAAGCGCTGATTAAAGATAAGCGCACGGAAAATCTCTACATTCTCCCGGCTTCCCAGACCCGGGATAAAGACGCTCTGACCCGCGAAGGCGTCGACAAGGTTCTCGAAGAACTGAAGAAAATGGAATTCGATTTCATCGTCTGTGATTCCCCGGCAGGCATTGAAACCGGTGCGCTGATGGCGCTTTACTTTGCTGATGAAGCCATCATCACCACTAACCCGGAAGTCTCCTCCGTTCGCGACTCCGACCGTATCCTTGGCATTCTCGCCTCTAAATCCCGCCGCGCGGAAAATGGCGAAGAGCCAATCAAAGAGCATCTGCTGCTGACCCGCTACAATCCAGGCCGCGTTAATAAAGGCGATATGCTGAGCATGGAAGACGTGCTGGAAATCCTGCGCATCAACCTGGTAGGCGTGATCCCGGAAGACCAGTCAGTCCTGCGCGCATCCAACCAGGGTGAGCCGGTGATCCTAGATGCCGCCTCGGACGCAGGCAAAGCCTATGCCGATACCGTTGAACGTCTGCTCGGAGAAGAACGCCCTTTCCGCTTCATTGAAGAAGAGAAGAAAGGATTCCTCAAACGCCTGTTCGGAGGATAAATTATGGCTTTACTCGACTTTTTTCTCTCGCGAAAAAAGAACACGGCTAATATTGCGAAAGAACGCCTGCAAATCATCGTCGCCGAGCGCCGCCGCGGAGACGCGGAGCCGCATTACCTGCCGCAGTTACGCAAAGATATCCTGGAAGTGATCTGTAAATACGTACAGATCGACCCGGAGATGGTCAGCGTGCAGCTGGAGCAGCGGGACGGGGATATATCCATTCTTGAGCTGAACGTGACCCTACCCGAAACGGAAGAGTCGAAATCCTGACCTGTCGCGCTATCGCGAAAAAAAACCGGCTACGCCACGCGCCGCCGGTTTTTTAATGGTCTGAACCTGGCCGCGAACTAGCGCGGATAGTCGTTTAACAGCCTCTTCAGCCGCTCGGCCATCAGCTCCCCGCGCCAACCGGAAATCAGCTCAGGTTCACCGGCTTGCGTTTTCAGCTGCCAGTGCCAGTTCAGCAGCTGGTTGATCTGCCGACGCGACGCCAGCAGCTCCGCGCTTACGCCCTTCTCCGTGCTCACTTCCTGCACCAGCGCTTTAATATCTTTAAAGGCTTTGCGGTAGCCCGGCATGTCGATCAGGTTCTGCAGCGGCGCCGGCAGGGCCGACTCCGGCAGCGCCTGCGCTTTTTCGACCAGGCTAATCAGCGTTTTGCCGTGGAAGCGAATTTCGCTACCGGACAACCCGAGGCTGTCAAGCTCGCCCAGGCTGGTGGGCATATAGCGCGCCACGCTCCACAGATGCTCTTCCCGCACCACAAAGTTTACCGCCAGGTCGCGCTCGCGCGCTTTGCGCAGGCGCCACTCCGCCAACAGCTGCAGACAACCCAGCTGGCGGGTACGCAGCTGCCAGGCGTTGCCGATATCGCGCCAGGCCTCGGCCGGGTCGACCACCTCCTGACGACGCTGCTGCATCACGCGGCACTCGTCGAGCGCCGCCGGCAGCCAGCCAGCGCGATCGGTCTCCGCCATTAACTGGCTGGCGATCGGCAGCAGATACCAGACGTCGGCCGCGGCATATTCACACTGACGCTCAGTCAGCGGGCGCGCCAGCCAGTCGGTGCGGGATTCGCTTTTATCCAGCGCTACCCCGGAATACTCTTCCACCATCGAGGCGAAGCCCCAGGACATTGGGCGGCCGCAGAAGGCCGCCAGAATCTGGGTGTCAATCAGCGGCTGCGGCATCAGGTTAAATGCATTAAGGAAGACTTCTAAATCTTCGCTGCCGGCATGCAGGTATTTAGTCACATCCTGGTTGAGCAGCAGGTCGCGCATCGGCGCCCAGTCGTTAATCGTCAAGGGATCGATCAGAGAGACCTGCTGGCCGTCGAACAGCTGCAGCAGGCCCAGCTGCGGGTAATAGGTGCGGGTGCGGACAAATTCCGTATCCAGAGCGACGGCGGAGGCCGTGCTTGCCGCTTCGCAGACAGCGCGCAGGCCATCGTCGGTGGTGATCATCTGATAGTTCAAAGCATACTCTCTTAACTTGCGCCCATAAAAAACGCCGGCGTAGCCGGCGTCAGGCGACTCATTCGTTACTTAGCCTTTATTGTCCACTTTAGCGCGCGCTTCGTCACGCAGTTCTCGCCGCAAAATTTTCCCGACGTTGGATTTCGGCAGTTCGTCACGGAATTCCACCAGCTTCGGCACCTTGTATCCGGTCAAATGGCGACGGCAGAACGTAATCAGCGCCTCTTCGGTTAACGCAGCATCTTTCTTGACTACGAAAATCTTCACCGCTTCGCCGCTGCTGCCGGACGGCACGCCGATGGCCGCCACTTCCAGCACCCCGCTATGCTGCATGACCACATCTTCGATTTCGTTCGGATAGACGTTAAAACCCGACACCAGGATCATATCTTTTTTGCGATCGACGATGCGCAGGAACCCCTCTTCATCCATCACCGCGATATCCCCGGTGTGCAGCCAGCCGTCTTTGATAATCTCATCCGTCGCGTCAGGGCGCTGCCAGTAGCCCAGCATCACCTGCGGCCCTTTAATACAGAGCTCGCCCGGCTGACCCGGCGCCACTTCGTTATCATCATCATCCACCAGTTTGGCTTCGGTGGAAGGCACCGGCAGGCCAATGCTGCCGCTGTGGTAGTCAATATCGTGCGGGTTAACGCTGACCAGCGGGGAACACTCTGTCAGGCCGTAGCCCTCCAGCAGATATTGCCCGGTCAGTTTTACCCAGCGCTCGGCCACCGCCTGCTGCACCGGCATCCCACCGCCAGCGGACAAATGCAGCGAGGAGAAATCAAGCTGCTGGAACTCTTTGTTGTTCAGCAAGGCGTTGAACAGGGTATTGACCCCGGTCATGGCGGTAAAAGGATACTTCGCCAGCTCCTTCACCAGCCCGGGGATATCGCGTGGGTTGGTGATCAGCAAATTTTGCCCGCCCAGTTCGATAAACAGCAGGCAGTTCATGGTCAGGGCGAAAATGTGATACAGCGGCAGCGCGGTCACCACGAACTCTTTGCCGCGATGCAGCAGCGGGCCGTAGGTGGCATTGACCTGCTCGAGGTTAGCCAGCATATTGCGGTGGGTGAGCATCGCACCTTTGGCCACGCCGGTGGTGCCCCCGGTGTACTGCAGAAACGCCAGATCTTCCGCAACGATCTCCGGCTTGACGTACTGCATGCGATAGCCGTGCTGCAACGCGCTGCGAAACGAGATGGCGTCCGGCAGGTGGTACTTCGGCACCAGGCGCTTAATGTACTTGACCACAAAGTTCACCAGCGTGCCTTTGGCGGTGGAAAGCTGGTCGCCCATGCGCGTCAGGATCACATGCTGGACCTGAGTTTTCGCCACCACTTTTTCCAGGGTATGGGCAAAGTTGGAGACTATGACGATCGCCGCCGCGCCGCTGTCGTTGAGCTGATGCTCCAGTTCGCGCGGGGTATATAAGGGGTTGACGTTAACCACGATCATCCCGGCGCGCAGGATGCCAAACAGAGCCACCGGATACTGCAGCAGGTTAGGCATCATCAGGGCCACGCGATCGCCCTTCTGTAACCCCAACCCCTCCTGAAGATAAGCGGCGAAGGCGCGACTACGCTCCTCCAGCTTACGGTAGGTCATCACTTCACCCATATTGATAAACGCCGGTTGGTCGGCGTAACGGGTGGTGGCATGTTCAAACAGTTCAACCAGGGATTGATAGCGGTCAGGATTTATCTCCGCCGGAACATCTGCGGGATAACGGTTTAGCCAAACCTTTTTCACTGCATCACCTCTGAAATAGTTATTCGTCGTCATCACAGCCCCTGGATAATACATTTTGTTAACATTATATTAACTCAGCGTACCAGTTTATTAATTAGGCAATGAGCAGGTTGCGAAGCGCGTCACTATTTTTTTTCTTATTCGACTGAAAACAAAGAAACAGCGGACCGGCCGCTGTTTCTTTGAACTAACATAAACAACAAAATCATTCGGTTACAACGTTTCTCACTTCAGCAGGGCCGGGATTGTACCAGCCCCAGCCGCCATAGCCGTAGCCCCAGGGGCGCGGACCCAGCATCCACGGGTCGATAGGTTGCGGAGGCATCACCACCTGCTGCACTACGTTCCAGCGCTTGTAGCCGGTGGCGTTCATCAGCATAAATTTATACGGCGTGCTGCCCACCTTGCCGTCAACCACCCCGGCGATCGGTCCGACCACGGTCACTAGTTGACCGCGGAAATCCACCGGATCGAGGAAGCCATTGACGTCAGCAAAAATCCTTCCGCGGGACGGCTCGCCCAGCACTGGCCGCGCGCCGCTGTCCAGCGGTACGGTGGCGATTTCTAAGCGGGTTTTCCCCTGCTGGTTTTGCACATTGACCACCTTACCGCCAAAGCGCGCTTCCTGGCCAACGTACAGCTGCGGGGCGTTCATCACCCGCACTAAATCCTGCTGCGGCGTCGGGCTGGTGCCTTTGATGGCATCCGGCACCGATACGCAACCGCTTAGCGCAACGGCAACCGCTGCGGCTAACAGCCAGCGAACGCCCTGTTTTTGACCCGCCATGATGCGACTCCTTTTCTCAGTCTTCTTGTTACTGAGATTCACTCGCGGCCTGGAAGTTTCTTCCACGCCACCTCGTTTCGCAAATAAACCGGCTCCGCTTTCTCCACGGCCACGGTTTTCCCCGCCGCCAGCAGGTAACAGGCTAACGGCAGCATATCCTCCGCCGCCGGCAATTCAATTTCGCCGCTGCTCAAGGTCAGTCCGCTCGCTTTCGCCAGATCCGGCCACGCCTGCCAGCCGGTGCCGACGGTGGCCCATTCGCCGGAAAGCTGTGCCAGCCGTTCGGCTACCGCGTCCGGTTTGAGCACCGCTTCCGTCTCTTCGCCATGCCAGACGCCCTGCTCGTCGCGCTGGTACTCGGCCCAGTAGACTTCGCCCATACGCGCATCAATGGCCGCCAGCACACGGGTGGCGCCGGTTTTGCGCCAGGCGCCCTGCGCCATGGTGGCCAGCGTGGAAACGCCAATCATTGGCAGTTCGGCGCCCAGCGCCAGCCCCTGGGCGATACCGATGCCGATGCGCACGCCGGTAAAGCTGCCCGGACCGCGGCCAAAGGCCAGCGCGTCCAGCTCGCTCAGCGTGGTGCCGCTCTCGGTGAGGACCTCCTGCACCAGCGGCAGGATACGTTGGGTATGTTCGCGGGGACAAATTTCGAAATGAGCACTAAGGGTGCCATCATTCCACAGAGCCGCGGAGCAGGCCTCTGTGGCGGTATCGATAGCCAAAATTCGCATGGGTGGTCACGCTCTCGTTACATAGTTCAGGCCTTCAGGCAGCCTGATTTCCGGCAAACGGCCAACCCGCCGCCATGCCGCCCGAAGTCTATTGGGAACCGCTAATTAACAAAATGGCGCGCAGCTTAACACATTTTAGTGCGGATTACCTTGCCGGCGGTACGGCGAGAAAGCGCACCGCTCGACGGATATCGCGGGTTCGCGGCGCCGGCGGCAGACTGGCCAGGAACACCGCGCCGTAGGGGCGCATCACCAGCCGGTTGTCGCAGATCACCAGCACCCCGCGATCGTCGATATCGCGGATCAGGCGACCCACCCCCTGCTTGAGGGTGATCACCGCATCCGGGAGCTGCACTTCATCGAAGGGATCGCCGCCGCGCAGCCGGCAATCTTCCATCCGCGCTTTTAGCAGCGGATCGTCCGGCGAGGTGAACGGTAGCTTATCGATAATCACCAGCGACAGCGCGTCGCCGCGCACATCGACTCCCTCCCAGAAGCTGCTGGTAGCCACCAGCAGCGCGTTGCCGGCGCTGACAAACTGCTGCAGCAGCTGGCCTTTGCTGGTCTCGCCCTGCAGCAGCACCGGTAGCGTCATGGTGGCGCGGAACTGCTCCGCCAGATCGCGCATCATGGCGTGCGAGGTGCACAACATAAAGCAGCGACCATCGTTGGCCTCGATCAGCGGCTTGAGCATCGCCGCCAGGTGTCGCGCTGCGCCGGGCTGGTTCGGCAGGGGTAGGTTGCGCGGCACACAGAGCAGCGCCTGGTGCTGATAGTCAAAGGGACTCGGCAGCAGCAGAGTCTGCGCCTCGTCGATCCCCAGCCGGGCGGTAAAGTGATGCAGATCGTCGTTCACCGACAGCGTCGCCGAGGTAAAGATCCAACTCCCCGACTTCTGCGCCATCACCTCTTTAAACTTCTCGGCCACGGTCAGCGGCGTCAGCGCGAGAGTAAAGTGGCGCGAGGTACACTCATACCAGTAGCTGTAGCCCGGCTGGTTGATCTCTTTCAACCGCTTCAGGCGCCCGCGATAGAGGGTGGCGCGCTCAAAAGCGGCGTCGAGCAGCGCCGAGCGACCCAGCGAAAGTTTGGCGACGTCATAGCATAGCTCGAGCGCGTCATCGAGCAGCAGCAGCGCTCGCTGAATGTGGCTGTCCGCCAGCAGCTCGCGCAGATTGCCGCGGTAGCCCGGGTCTCCCAGCTGCAGGCGGAAATCCTGCGCGCTTTGCGCCAGGCGGTCGGCGCATTTTTGCAGCTGCTGAGTGTCTTTCAGTTCGGTGCGGTAGGCAATGGTGATGTCTTTCGCCAGGTCCAGCAGCTGGCGGCTGGAGAGCGACTGGCCAAAGTACTGACTGGCGATATCCGGCAGCTGATGGGCTTCATCGAAGATCATCACTTCCGCCTCGGGGATCAGCTCGGCAAAGCCGCTCTCTTTGACCACCATATCGGCCAGAAACAGGTGATGGTTGACCACCACCACGTCGGCGTCCATCGCTTTTTTACGCGCCTTCACCACGAAGCAATCTTTATACAGTGGGCAGTCGCTACCGAGACAGTTATCGTTGGTGCTGGTGACCAGCGGCCAGGCCTGAGAGTCTTCCGCGACGCTGGCGCAGGTGCTGATATCGCCATCCTGGGTTTGATTCGACCAGGAGCGCAGGAGGATCACATCGCTGAGGGTTTGCACCGGCAGATCGCCGCCCGCCAGCGCCTGCTGCTCAAGACGTTCGAGACACAGGTAGTTGGAGCGCCCTTTGAGCAGCGCCAGTTTCCCGGTGAATTTGAGCGCTTTGGCGACGGTGGGCAGATCGCGGCTGTAAAGCTGATCCTGCAGCGCTTTCGAGCCGGTGGAGATAATCACCTTTTTTTTCGCCCGCAGCGCAGGCGCCAGGTAAGCGTAGGTTTTACCGGTTCCGGTCCCCGCTTCCACCACCAGCGGCCGGGAGGCCTCAATCGCTTCGCTGACCGCCACCGCCATCTGGCGCTGCGGCTCGCGCGGTTTAAATCCCGGTATGGCTTTGGCTAGCTGGCCGTCTGCTGCAAAATCGTCGATCACATTGCCCCCTGGTTATTTGGACAGTGATTATGTCAGGGAGGACGGCGTTTCGCCAGTCCGGGTAGTGACGCGAGCGGCACATTATGGCAGTCTTGCCGCAGCCGAATGGAATGCTTAAAGAGGAAAAAGCAATGACAATTACGCGTATTGATGCCGAAGCCCGTTGGTCAGACGTGGTGATCCACAACCAGACCCTGTACTACACCGGCGTGCCGGCAAATCTCGATGCCGACGCTTTCGAGCAGACCGCCAATACCCTGGCGCAGATTGACGCGGTGCTGGAAAAACAGGGCAGCGACAAGTCGCGTATTCTTGACGCCACCATCTTCCTCGCCGATAAAAGCGACTTTGCGGCGATGAATAAAGCCTGGGACGCGTGGGTGGTGGCTGGTCACGCCCCGGTACGCTGCACGGTGGAAGCGACGCTGATGAACCCGCAGTATAAAGTTGAGATCAAAATTATCGCCGCGGTGTAATTACTCGTCCTCATCCTCATCTTCAAAGCGCGCAACGATCTGCTCGCCGGTATGCGTTGCGCGCAGCTCTTCCGCCACCAGGGCAATCGCCTGGCCGCTGCTTATCCCCTGAGCCATTAGCTCATGGATACGTTCGACCGCTTTTTGCTGTTGCTCGTGGCTCAGCGAAGGTAAACCTGCAAACATCTTTTACTCCTGCTACATTGTGGGGCGTAATTATTTCACGCCGTCCCCAACTACGCCAGAGGGGCGGCAACGTTCAGGATCGAGAAAGATGTTGTCCCCCGCGATTATTACCCTGCCCTGGCGCCCGGATGCGGCCGAACACTATTTTGCGCCGTTAAGCGCCCTGCCCTGGGCGATGCTGCTGCATTCCGGCTTTGCCGACCATCCGCATAACCGCTTTGATATTCTGGTGGCTGCCCCGCGCGCCACGCTGCTGACGCGCGGTGAACAGACGTGGGTCGACGACGGCGAAACCGTTGTTGTCTCAGCGGAAGATCCGCTGCAGCTCCTGCAGCAGCAGTTGGATCGTCAGCCGTTCACGCCGCAACCCCATGACGATCTGCCGTTTCTCGGCGGCGCGCTGGGATTATTCGGTTACGACCTGGGCCGTCGCTTTGAGCGTCTCCCTTCGCACGCGCAGGCCGATATCGCGCTGGCGGATATGGCGGTGGGGATCTATGACTGGGCGCTTATCGTCGACCACCAGCGCCAACAGATATCGCTGCTCAGCTATGACGACCCGCAGCAGCGTCTACAGTGGCTGGAGGCGCAAACGCCGACGCCGGGTGAAACCTTCGCCCTGACCTCTGCCTGGCAGTCAAATATGAGCCGCCAGCAGTACGGCGAAAAATTTCGCCAGGTACAGGCCTATCTGCACAGCGGCGACTGCTATCAGGTCAACCTCGCCCAGCGTTTTCAGGCCAGCTACGTCGGTGATGAATGGCAGGCCTTCCGCCAGCTGAACGCCGTCAACCGCGCCCCCTTTAGCGCCTTTATTCGCCTCGATGAAGGGGCGATTTTAAGCCTGTCGCCGGAGCGCTTTATCCAGCTGCGCCAGTGGGAGATCCAGACGCGGCCGATAAAAGGCACCCTGCCGCGGCTCGATTCGCCGCTGGCAGATGCGCAGCAGGCTGAGAAGCTGGCGAATTCGCCGAAAGATCGCGCCGAGAATTTAATGATTGTCGACCTGATGCGCAACGACATCGGCCGCGTCGCCGTCCCGGGCAGCGTGCGGGTCCCCGAGCTGTTCGTGGTGGAGCCGTTCCCGGCGGTCCATCATCTGGTCAGCACCATCACCGCCCGCCTGCCAATGACGCTGCACGCCAGCGACCTGCTGCGCGCCGCCTTTCCCGGCGGCTCGATCACCGGCGCGCCGAAAGTGCGGGCGATGGAGATTATCGATGAACTGGAGCCCCAGCGTCGCAACGCCTGGTGTGGGAGCATTGGCTACCTGAGCTATTGCGGCAATATGGATACCAGCATCACCATTCGCACCCTGACGGCATGGCAGGGACAGCTGTACTGCTCCGCCGGCGGCGGAATTGTGGCGGATAGCGAGGAAGCGGCGGAATATCAGGAAACTTTTGATAAAGTTAATCGTATCCTGCAGCAACTGGAGAACTAGACCATGGCGGATCGCGCCCTTAATCTGGATGATTTTCTGTCCCGCTTTCAGCTTCTGCGCCCGCAGCCTTCGCGCCATGCGCTCAATCAGCGGCAGGCGGCGGTGCTGGTGCCGATCGTGCGCCGGCCGCAGCCCGGCCTGCTGCTGACCCAGCGTTCGCCGCTGCTGCGCAAGCACGCCGGCCAGGTCGCCTTTCCCGGCGGCGCAGTAGATAATACCGACGCGACGCTTATCGCCGCCGCCCTGCGCGAAGCTCAGGAAGAGGTGGCGATCCCGCCGGAGGCGGTCGAGGTGATCGGCGTCCTGCCGCCGGTGGACAGCGTCACCGGCTTTCAGGTGACGCCGGTGGTGGGCATTATTCCCCCGGATCTGCACTATCACGCCAGCCAGGACGAAGTTTCCGCGGTATTTGAAATGCCGCTCGCCGAAGCCCTGCGCCTTGGGCGCTACCATCCGCTCGATATCCACCGCCGGGGCAACGACCACCGCGTCTGGCTCTCCTGGTACCAGCATTATTTTGTCTGGGGAATGACCGCCGGGATCATTCGCGAGCTGGCGCTGCAAATTGGCGCACGTCCTTAGCTATACTGATAATGAGAGGGCGCTCTCATTATTAGTAAAATCGCGGTTAGCCATTAGTTTAATTCATGTGAATAGTTGAACTGACAGGGCGCTTCCCTCTTACACTATGCGCAGTTATTACATCGTTACCGCACCCGCGGTAACCCTGTCAGGAGTATTATCGTGATTAGTCTATTCGACATGTTCAAGGTGGGGATTGGTCCCTCATCTTCCCACACTGTTGGCCCGATGAAGGCCGGAAAACAGTTCGTCGATGACCTGGTCGAAAAAGGATTGCTTAATGCAGTGACTCGTGTGGCGGTTGACGTCTACGGTTCACTGTCATTAACCGGCAAAGGCCACCATACGGACATCGCCATTATCATGGGACTGGCGGGCAATCAGCCCGATACGGTCGATATTGACGCGATCCCGGCTTTTATCCGTGACGTCGAAGCGCGCGGTCGTCTGCTGCTGGCCAACGGCCAGCATGAGGTCGACTTCCCGGCGGATGACGGCATGCGTTTTCGCAGCGACAACCTGCCGCTGCACGAAAACGGCATGACCATTCACGCCTGGGCCGGCGAGAAAGAGATCTACTGCAAGACCTACTACTCGATCGGCGGCGGCTTTATTGTCGACGAAGAGCACTTCGGTAAGGAAAACGCCAACGAACTGCAGGTGCCCTACCCATTTAAATCGGCGCAGGAAATGCTGGCCTACTGCAAAGAGACTGGCCTGTCGCTCTCCGGGATGGTGATGCAGAACGAGCTGGCTCTGCACAGCAAAAAAGAGATCGAGGATTATTTCGCCAACGTTTGGCAGACCATGCGCGCCTGTATCGACCGCGGGATGAACACCGAGGGCGTGCTGCCTGGCCCGCTGCGCGTACCGCGTCGCGCCTCGGCGCTGCGTCGTCTGCTGGTGGCCAGCGATAAGCTCTCCAGCGATCCAATGAACGTTGTTGACTGGGTCAATATGTTCGCGCTGGCGGTCAATGAAGAGAACGCCGCCGGCGGTCGCGTGGTAACCGCGCCGACCAACGGCGCCTGCGGCATCGTTCCGGCGGTACTCGCCTATTACGATCACTTTATCGAGTCCGTCAGCCCGGAGATTTATATTCGCTACTTTATGGCCTGCGGGGCGATCGGCGCGCTGTACAAGATGAATGCGTCCATTTCCGGCGCGGAAGTCGGCTGTCAGGGCGAGGTGGGCGTCGCCTGCTCGATGGCGGCGGCGGGCCTGGCTGAACTGCTCGGCGCCAGCCCGGAACAGGTTTGCGTGGCAGCGGAGATCGGCATGGAACACAACCTCGGCCTGACCTGTGATCCGGTCGCCGGCCAGGTGCAGGTGCCATGCATTGAACGTAACGCCATCGCCTCCGTCAAGGCGATCAACGCCGCGCGAATGGCGATGCGCCGCACCAGCGAACCGCGCGTCTCGCTCGATAAGGTGATCGAGACCATGTATGAAACCGGTAAAGACATGAACGCCAAGTACCGCGAAACCTCGCGCGGCGGCCTGGCGATTAAAGTTCAGTGTGACTAAACTTTTCGTGCCCCTCTGCGCCCGCAAAGCGCGCAGGGGGTTAACCCTGGTGACTGAAATCTCCCTGATGCGCCTTCAACGGCGCATTTTCTTTTTTCTATACCTGGCGATATTCTGCCACTACACTTGCTCTATCAAATAAGCCACGCTTAACCACTCGTCCTGTCGACAGGGTGTCGCACATGCAGACTGCACAAAAAGTCATTACTGCCTATCGTCACAAACGCATTATTGTCTGCCTGCTGGTAGCCCTGGCGACCCTGGGCGCCACATTAGCCATCCGATTTATTTCGCAGCGCAGCGTAAATGAAGATTATATTCGCACGGCCGCCAGCCAACGGGTGGCGGCGCTCAATGACATATTGCGCCCGCTAAGCGCGCAGCGAGCCACCCTGCTCCCTCTGGTGGGCAAACCCTGCCCTGATATCCATCTGACGCTGCGCAAAATGGCGGCCTCGTTGCAAACCATTCGTTCCGTCGCCCTCGTCACGTCAGGTATCGTTTACTGTTCCAGTATTTTTGGCCCGCGACAGGCAGACTTACATCGCCTGCAGCCCGCGCTTCCTGCGCCCCGCCCTCTGCTGCTCTTCTCGAACGACAGCTCCTTGCTCAAAGGCTCGCCGGTACTGATCCAATGGTATCCAGCCGCGGAGAGCGGCCTGGACGGCGTGATGCTGGTGGTGAATATTGAGCTGCTGGGAACCTTAATTCTTAATGAAAAATCGGCCCTGATCAGCGACGTCAGCCTGCAGGTTGGCGATCGTTATTTTAGCAGCCGCCATGGGCTTCTCGAAAAAGCGCATGTCCCGCAGGGCACGGTGATTTATCGCCAGCGCTCTACGGAGTTTCCGTTTACTGTCAATATTAACGGCCCTGGCGCCTCGGCGATTGCGCTTGAGGAGCTGCCCGGCGAGCTGCCGCTGGCGCTGATTTTTAGCCTGCTAATGACCGGCATCGCCTGGCTGGCCACCGCCGGCAGAATGAGTTTCTCGCGGGAAATAAGCCTTGGCATTTCGGCCCGGGAGTTTGCCCTCTGGTGCCAGCCGCTGCAGGATGCGCGCAGCGGCCTCTGCTGCGGGGTGGAGATCCTGCTGCGCTGGAATAATCCCCGCCGTGGGACGATTTCGCCGGAGGTATTTATCCCCATCGCCGAAGGCAATAATCTGATCATCCCTCTCACCCGCTATGTGATTGCCGAAACCGCTCGCCGCCTGGACGCTTTTCCTCGCGACCGCCATTTTCACATCGCGATCAATGTCGCCGCGCGCCATTTCGCTAACGGACTCCTGCTGCGCGACCTGCACAATTACTGGTTCAGCGTGGATCCGGTGCAGCAGCTGGTGGTCGAGCTAACCGAACGCGATGTCCTGCAGGATGGCGACCAGCATATGGCCGAACATCTGCACTTTAAGGGCGTACAGCTGGCGATCGATGATTTTGGTACCGGCAATACTTCGCTCTCATGGCTGGAAAAGCTGCGCCCGGATGTTTTGAAGATCGACCGCTCGTTCACCAGCTCGGTCGGCATAGATAGCGTGAACGCGACGGTGACAGATATTATTATCGCCCTCGCCAACCGCCTGCATATTGTTACCGTTGCCGAAGGGGTGGAGACGCTGGAGCAGGAAAACTACCTGCGTAGCCACGGCGTCGATGTGCTGCAGGGGTTTTATTATGCGCGGCCGATGCCGGTGGAGGCGTTCCCGGCGTGGCTGGCCAGCAGGGAGGAGAGTGAGGGTGAGAGCGAGACGACAGAATAACTCGCCGGCCGCAGCGGCCGGCGAGCCTGGCGATTACTCTTCTTCGTCGCTCGGCGGACGAGTGACCACCGCGCGCACCAGATCCACCCGGTAATCATTCGCTTCCACTACGGTAAAATGCAGCGGCGGAAGCGACACGACGTCGCCAATGCGCGGGATATGACCATTGGCGGAGATCACCAGCCCGGCAACGGTGGCAATATCCTCATCGTCATTGATCAGTGGATCCAGCCCCAGCGCCTGCTGCAGCGCATGCAGGTCGGTCGACCCCTTAATAAGCCAGCCATCGCCATCGATGACAATCTCTGGCGTCTCATCAGCGTCCGGGAATTCACCGGCAATGGCTTCAAGGACGTCCAGCGGCGTGACCAGCCCCTGCACCACGCCAAATTCATTAGTTACGATGACGAAGCTGCCGCGCGCCCGACGCAGGACCCCGAGCAGATTGATCGGGTCCAGCGTTTCCGGAACGACAATTGCCGGGGAGGCAGAAGCCAGCGCCGCGACGTTTTCCCCCGACTCCAGGGCCACCAGCATCTCTTTCGCCCGCACGATACCAATGATTTCATCCAGCTCTCCGCGGCAGACCGGGAAGAGGCTGTGCGGCGACGACAGCAGCTGACGACGAATTTCATCTTCACTCTGCTCAGCGTCGACCCAGCTGATTTCTCCGCGCGGGGTCATGATGCTGCGCAGGGAGCGCTGGGCCAGGGTCAGCACGCCGTTAATCATGTAGCGCTCTTCTTCCGCAAAGGCGCCCTCAGGAACGGGCACCGCGGCTGGACTGTCTGCGTCATGGCTGACGGAGGCCTGTTTGCGGCCGCCCATCAGGCGCAGGATGGCATCCGCGGTCCGAGCGCGCAGCGGCAGCGTCGACTGGTGGCGAACAAAGTTACGGCGCGCCACCTGGTTAAAGAACTCGATAATGATCGAGAAACCGATCGCCGCGTACAGATACCCTTTTGGAATATGGAAGCCAAACCCTTCCGCCACCAGGCTAAGGCCAATCATCAACAGGAAGCTCAGACAGAGCACGACCACCGTCGGGTGCTGGTTGACAAAGCGCGTCAACGGCTTGGAGGCCAGCAGCATCAAGATCATCGCGATCACCACCGCCGCCATCATCACCGGCAGATGGTTAACCATCCCGACCGCCGTGATCACGGCGTCCAGGGAGAAGACGGCATCCAGCACCACTATCTGCAATACTACTACCCAGAAACTGGCATAGCCTTTACCGTGACCGGCATCGTGCTGGCGGTTTTCCAGCCGTTCATGCAGCTCGGTTGTCGCCTTAAACAACAAGAAGATCCCGCCGAGCAGCATGATGAGATCGCGCCCGGAAAAGGAGAAATCGGCGATGGTAATCAGTGGTTTCGTCAGCGTCACCATCCAGGAGATGACCGACAGCAGCCCCAGGCGCATCACCAGCGCCAGTGACAGGCCGATCAGACGCGCTTTATCGCGCTGCTTCGGCGGCAGTTTGTCCGCCAGGATGGCAATAAACACCAGGTTGTCGATACCGAGCACAATTTCCAGAACGATAAGCGTCAACAGGCCGGCCCAGATTGAGGGATCCATTAACAATTCCATGTACGACTCCGGTTTGCGGCAAGGTCAGTCATCGCCATGCCATGCAGGGGCGCGACACCAGGTGCTGAAAGAAATGCGGGATACGTAGAGGTGGCAATCAGATGCCAGAAAGTGAAAAGACGTCGATGACGGTCCATACTGCGGGCTATGCCCTATACTCCTGAGTAATTAAACGGAAGTTAAACATAGCAAAATATAGATCGAAATTGGAAATAATTTACCTGAATTTGCAATAACTAAGGCTATTTTTTGCGCTGCAAAATTATTCGCAGACGATACGTGATTAACGGATCTTCATCACATTAATTATTTTTTCACTGTCTAAAATAATTCGCGGTAGTAACTATTTTCTATCTTACACCCTAACTGAATCGATTTTGTCCTCAAGAGTGATTCAGGATGTATCAAAGCAGATGATGCATTCACGATAATAAAGGAGGTAGCAAGTGACGATTGCTATTGTAATAGGCACACATGGTTGGGCTGCAGAACAGCTGCTGAAAACAGCAGAAATGCTGTTGGGCGAGCAGGAAAACGTTGGCTGGATCGATTTCGTTCCGGGTGAAAATGCCGAAACGTTGATCGAGAAATACAACGCCCAGTTGGCAAAACTGGATACCAGTAAAGGCGTGCTATTTCTCGTCGATACATGGGGAGGCAGCCCTTTCAACGCTGCGAGCCGCATTGTCGTCGATAAAGAGCATTACGAAGTTATCGCCGGCGTCAATATCCCGATGCTGGTGGAAACCTTCATGGCCCGCGACGACGATCCTTCCTTTGATGAACTGGTCGCCTTAGCGGTTGAAACCGGCAGCGAAGGCGTGAAAGCGCTTAAAGCCAAACCGGTGGAAAAAGCGGCCCCTGCGCCCGCGCCTGCCGCAGCGCCAAAAGCCGCCGCACCGGCCAAACCCATGGGCCCGAACGACTACATGGTAATTGGCCTTGCGCGTATAGACGACCGTCTGATCCATGGTCAGGTCGCCACCCGCTGGACCAAAGAGACCAACGTTACCCGCATCATCGTTGTCAGTGATGAAGTGGCCGCGGATACCGTGCGTAAAACTCTGCTGACCCAGGTTGCGCCGCCGGGCGTCACCGCTCACGTGGTGGATGTGGCCAAAATGATCCGCGTCTACAACAACCCCAAGTATGCCGGACAGCGCGTTATGCTGCTGTTTACTAACCCGACCGACGTTGAACGTATCGTCGAGGGCGGCGTGAAAATCACCAGCGTCAACATCGGCGGTATGGCGTTCCGCCAGGGTAAAACCCAGGTTAACAACGCGATTTCAGTCGATGCCAAAGATATTGAGGCGTTTAAAAAGCTGAACGCCCGCGGTATCGAGCTGGAGGCACGTAAAGTGTCCACCGACCCGAAACTGAAAATGATGGATCTGATCGCTAAGGTTGATAAATAACCCGGCGGATCGCGCCCCAGTTTTCACTTTAAGACTTAATCAACAGGAGAAGTACAATGGAGATTACCCTTCTTCAGATTGTGCTGGTGTTCATCGTCGCGTGTATTGCGGGTATGGAGTCGGTACTTGATGAATTTCAGTTCCACCGTCCCCTGATCGCCTGTACGCTGATCGGCGCCGTTCTCGGCGATATGAAAACCGGTATTATCATCGGCGGTACGCTGGAGATGATAGCCCTGGGCTGGATGAACATCGGTGCGGCGGTAGCCCCTGATGCCGCGCTGGCGTCCATTATTTCCACCGTCCTGGTTATTGCCGGCCATCAGAGTATCGGCGCCGGTATCGCGCTGGCTATCCCGCTGGCGGCGGCAGGCCAGGTGCTGACCATCATCGTGCGCACCATCACCGTGGCCTTCCAGCACGCGGCGGATAAAGCGGCGGAGAATGGCAACCTGACTGCCCTGTCGTGGCTGCACGTCTCGTCCCTGTTCCTGCAGGCGATGCGTATCGCTATCCCGGCCGTTATCGTGGCGATTTCCGTCGGCACCAGCGAAGTTCAGGGCCTGCTGAATGCTATCCCGGAAGTGGTCACCAGCGGTCTGAACATCGCCGGCGGTATGATCGTGGTTGTCGGTTATGCAATGGTCATCAACATGATGCGCGCAGGCTATCTGATGCCGTTCTTCTACCTCGGCTTCGTCACCGCCGCCTTCACCAACTTCAACCTGGTGGCCCTGGGTGTGATTGGTGCGGTCATGGCAATCCTCTACATCCAGCTGAGCCCGAAATATAACCGCGTCGCCGGTGCGCCGGCTCAGGCGGCTGGTAACAACGATCTCGATAACGAACTGGACTAACAGGTGAGCGAAATGGTTGATATGACTAAAAATACCACCGAGAAAAAACTCACACAGAGTGATATTCGTGGCGTGTTCATTCGTTCTAACCTGTTCCAGGGTTCATGGAACTTCGAACGTATGCAGGCGCTGGGGTTCTGCTTCTCTATGGTTCCGGCGATTCGTCGTCTGTACCCGGAGAACAACGATGCGCGTAAGCAGGCGATTAAGCGTCACCTTGAGTTTTTCAACACCCACCCTTACGTTGCCGCTCCGGTACTGGGCGTAACCCTGGCGATGGAAGAGCAGCGCGCCAATGGCGCAGAGATTGACGATGGCGCTATCAACGGCATCAAAGTCGGTCTGATGGGACCGCTGGCCGGCGTTGGCGACCCGATCTTCTGGGGTACCGTGCGTCCGGTGTTTGCAGCCTTAGGCGCCGGGATCGCGATGAGCGGTAGCCTGCTCGGTCCTCTGCTGTTCTTTATCCTGTTCAACGCGGTGCGTCTGCTGACCCGTTACTACGGTGTCGCCTATGGTTATCGCAAAGGCGTGGATATCGTTAAAGATATGGGCGGCGGCTTCCTGCAGAAACTGACTGAGGGGGCGTCAATCCTCGGCCTGTTTGTCATGGGGGCGCTGGTTAACAAGTGGACGCATGTGAACATTCCGATGGTGGTGTCAAAAATCACCGGCTCTGACGGACAGGTTCACGTCACCACGGTGCAGACTATCCTTGATCAGCTGATGCCTGGTCTGGTGCCGCTGCTGTTGACCTTCGCCTGTATGTGGCTGCTGCGTAAGAAAGTTAACCCGCTGTGGATCATCGTTGGCTTCTTCGTCATCGGTATCGCCGGCTACGCGGTCGGCCTGCTGGGTCTGTAATTTCCAGGCTGTACGCCGGGGGCTTGCCCCCGGCTTTTTTTTATCAGGAGAAACGCAAAGCAATGACCTTCACGGACCTGGTGATCATCCTGTTTATCCTTGCGCTACTGGCCTACGCGATATATGACCAGTTTATTATGCCGAGGCGAAACGGCCCGGTACTGCTGGCCATCCCCCTGCTTCGCCGCAGTCGCGTTGACGGCATGATCTTTGTCGGCCTCACCGCCATTCTGATCTATAACAACATCACCCAGCACGGCACGGCGATCACCACCTGGCTATTATCTGCGCTGGCGCTGATGGGGCTCTATTTATTCTGGATCCGTACGCCGAAAATCATTTTTAAACCGCGCGGCTTTTTCTTCGCCAACGTGTGGATAGAATATCAGCGGATTAAAGAGATGAATTTATCCGAGGACGGTGTGCTGGTGATGCAATTAGAGCAACGGCGGCTGCTGATACGCGTACGAAATATCGACGATCTGGAGAAGATATACAAACTTCTCATTACAACTCAATGACTTAAAAATATAGCCAGCGCTATATTATTCCCGTTAGCAGCGGAGAAATATTATAGCCACGGCTATATTTCCCGCCTAACCTTATCTTTTTTATTAACTATTTTTTCACTTATAAATTTAAATGAAAATCGTTATCATTTGATTATTAAAATAGCCCTCTTCTGTTATTGTTTTATATTCTAAAAATATGTTAAGGTTGCGCCCGTCGTTGGGGAGTAGCCGATTTCCTGCCCGCCAGGAAATGTACGTGTCAACATACTCGTTGCAAAACGTGGCACGTACGGGTTGAAGAGATTCAATCAGGCGAGACCATAGATACATCACTGCTGTACGTATTGCTCAGCCATTGAGCGGCTCCGCGTATGTTTACTGGGGGCAGCGATGTGTCATATGGATTATCCCCGGTCAGGACACGCACATGAATTTATCCGCTACCATTCTTCTCGCTTTCGGCATGTCCATGGACGCCTTCGCAGCCTCCATCGGCAAAGGCGCCACCCTGCATAAACCCAAATTTTCAGAGGCAGTACGCACCGGGCTGATTTTTGGCGCCATTGAAACCCTGACACCGCTGGTCGGCTGGGGGCTTGGCATGCTGGCCAGCCAGTTTATCCTCGAGTGGAATCACTGGATTGCCTTTATTTTACTGGTGTTTCTCGGCGGGCGAATGATCGTCGAAGGTTTTCGCGGCGACAGCGACGAGGCGTGCGAGGCGCCTCACCGACATGGTTTCTGGCTTCTGGTCACCACCGCCTTCGCCACCAGCCTTGACGCGATGGCCGTCGGCGTCGGTCTGGCCTTCCTGCAGGTCAGCATTGTGACCACCGCGCTGGCGATCGGCTGCGCCACCTTTATCATGTCGACGCTGGGGATGATGGTCGGTCGCTTTATCGGCCCGCTGCTTGGCAAACGAGCCGAAATTCTCGGCGGTATCGTGCTGATTGGCATCGGCAGCGAAATCCTCTGGAGCCATTTCGCCGGTTAAGCTTTACGCTTCGCGCTGCCAGCAGTGGATCATAAAATCGGTCTGGCAACCAAAGGTCGGCTGCTGACGCAGCGCGGCGTGCACTTCGGCTTTAGCCCGCCATGCGAACGGCGTCATCTGCAGCAGGGCCTGCGCTTCACTTCCCGTCAGGATCATCGGATAAGCCAGCTGCTGCTGAGCCTCCAGGCGGAACCCCAGCATCGCTTCCGTCTTCAGCTCATGCAGGCGAACTTCATCGTAAATCAGCCCTTTCAGCTCCAGTAGGTGACGGGGACCCGGCGTGGCGGTGATCACCCAACCACCGGGACGCACCACCCGCGCCAGCTCTTCGGCGTTGCAGGGCGCGTAAATGCGCACTACCGCGTCGAAGCTAGCGTCGGAAAATGGCAGGCGCTGGCTGGAGGCCACGCAAAAATTCACCTGCGGGTAGCGTTTTGCCGCCGCGCGGATCGCCGGCTTCGACACGTCCAGCCCCCAGCTGCGGCTGGCGATGGCGGCAAACGCGTGGGTGTAATACCCCTCGCCACAGCCGATATCCAGTAAATCCGTAGGGGCGTAATGTCGCAGCCGCTCAGCGATAGCATCCCGTAGCGGCTGATAATGTCCGGCGTCGAGGAACGCCCGCCGGGCCTGCATCATTTCGGCGCTATCGCCGGGATCGCGCGACCGCTTGAACTGCACCGGTAGCAGATTGACGTACCCCTCTTTCGCCAGATCGAACTGGTGCCGCTGCGGGCAGGAATAGTGGTTGTCGCTACGGCTGAGCGGCGCGTGACAAAGGGGGCAACTGTATGACATGACGGCTCCGGTGTTGCTGAAAGGGCGAAAGTGTAGCGCTATTCGCCCCTGCAGACCACTGTTACAGCGCCGGCCCCTGTGGGTGGCTATCGTGCATTACGATCAGATTCTCCGCCCCTTGCGGCATGCCGTCCGGCATGACGTTCTCCAGCCGCAGGACATCGCCCATGATCTGGCTGAAGACCGGCGCGGACACAGCGCCGCCGTAATAGGAACCATTGCTCGGATCGTTCATCACCACCACCAGCGCGAACTGTGGTCGACTGGCGGGCGCCACGCCGGCGGTATAGGCCACATACTTATCGATATATTTGCCGTCCGGGCCGATTTTCTTCGCCGTGCCGGTTTTTACCGCCACCCGGTAGTCGCGTACCGCCGCTTTGGTACCGCCCCCGCCCGGGAGCGCCACGCTCTCCATCATATGTTCCACGCTATGCACAATACTCTCCGGCATCACCCGCGTGCCCATCACCGGCGGATCGATGCGGGTAATCGACAGTGGTCGCGCAATGCCGAAGCCGCCGATGGTGGCGTAGACGTGGGCGAGCTGGAGCGGGGTGACCATCAAACCATAGCCGAAGGCGAAGGTGGCGCGATCCAGTTGCCCCCAGTAGCGGCGATGCGGCATCAGCCCGGCGCTTTCGCCGGTCAACCCCAGCCCCGTCGGTTCGCCAAAGCCGAAAGCTTTATAGGTATCGATCAGATGCTGCACCGGCATGGCGAGCGAGAGATGGGACACGCCGGTATCGCTGGATTTCTGCAGGATCCCGGTCAGGCTCAGCTCCGGATAATAGCCCACATCGCGAATACGATGGCCATCGAGGACGAACGGATGGGTATCCACCACGCTGTCTGGCTGGACAATCCCCTGCTGTAGCGCAGTCATGATCACCAGCGGTTTGACCGTCGACCCGGGCTCGAAGGTGTCGCTGATGGCCCGGTTGCGAAAATCATCCAGCGTCGCGCTATCGCGATTGTTCGGATTGAAGTCCGGATAGCTGGCCATCGCCAGGATCTCGCCGGTATCAATTTTGATCAATACCGCCGCCCCGGACTCTGCTTTGTTCCAGCGGACGGCGTTGTCGAGGGCGTCTTCCGTCACCGTCTGCAGGCGTTCATCAATACTCAGCTGCAGATTATGCGCCGGTACCGGCGGCACTTCGGTAATGTTCTCAATGACATTACCATGTTTATCTTTACGCACCAGACGTCGCCCGGGTTTACCGGTCAACTGGGCGTTAAAGCTTTTCTCCACCCCTTCGATGCCCTGATTATCAACATTGGTAAAGCCCAGCAGATTGGCAGCCACGTGGCCCGCCGGGTAGAACCGTCGCGATTCATCGCGCAGGTAGACGCCCGGCAGATGCAGTTTATCGATCCACTCTGCCTGCTCGGGATTGATCTGACGCGCCAGATAGAGAAAGCGAGCGTGGGGATGACTCTGTACCCGCTGGGCCAGCTCTCCGAGGTTGAGGTGCAGCGCTTCGGCCATCGCCTGCCAGCGGGGCCCATAGCCCACACCGCCCTTTTCCATAGTGGTCTGCGGGTCGATCCAGATAGCACTGACCGGAACGCTCACCGCCAGCGGCCGTCCTTCCCGGTCGCTGATCATCCCCCGCTCAACCGCTACGGGTTCTTCGCGCAGGGAGCGCATATCTTCTTGTTTTACCAGGTTATCGGGGGAGATAATTTGTAGCCAGCCCACGCGGACCAGCAGCAGCCCCAGACAACCGAGAATGGCCACACACAGTAACCCGAAGCGAATCGGGGTGAAACTGGCGGCGGACTTCGTTTTTTTCTTTAGCACCATAGCTCCGGCATTGTTTTGCAACCAACTGATTTAACAGAAAATTAGCAAAACAGACTGCTACACAATGCTAATAAAGTTGAGTATTTGCAACAAGACGCGACGGGAGGGGGAAAAATGACATGCTTTGCAATAAAAATGCAAAAGCCCCGCGCAGGCGAGGCTTTTATACAAGAAGAGTGGTCTTGTATCAGATAGCAGTTACGTTAACTGCAGCCGGACCTTTCTGGCCGTCCTGAATTTCGAACTCAACGTTCTGGCCTTCAGCCAGAGTTTTGAAGCCGTTACCCTGGATAGCGGAGAAGTGTACGAACACGTCTTTGCTGCCATCAGCCGGAGTAATGAAACCAAAACCTTTAGACTCGTTGAACCACTTAACTTGACCTTTAATCTTTGCCATTTGCAAAATTCCTTAGACTGTTTTCTTCGCCTGCTGGCGTTTACCTAGATAAAACTGACACATAACTGCATGAGGCACTAATTTAAGGTTCGGCAGAGAAGCGGTATTCAACGACAACGTGTTTACTCAGGACTTCTTTACTGAAAATGCCACACATAAACAGAACTGTACCTCGTTTAACCCGAAACGTGTTATCACACACTACGTAAATAATGGCAAGCCATTTTTAAACGTGTCTCGATCGTTCGCACAAATTATAAGGTAATCATTTGATCGCCTGCACATTTATGCGTCTTTGCCGCCCCTGGCAAGGCGCTACAGCATCAGCCAATATCGCCCATTCGCTGCCTCATTACTGCAACTTTTTTACCATAGCTCAACAACTTCGCTTCGTCCAGGTATGTCCGTACACGAACTGCTGTGATGTAAGCGTCTGGTGGGCAACGGTGAATATTGATGCGCATAATTCGTTATAACTCCAGACTAAAAATCGCTAAGCCGTGCCAGTGTAGTGATAATAAAACCTGTTAGTCGTCACGCTAAAAATAGTGCTAATTCTGCACCTTAATAATGAAAAAAAGATGACAGTGTCACGTTACCCAACAATAAACGCGGCGAGAATGACTTTATTTACAGCGTGTAATAAAGAGGATATTGCACTAAGAAAGGAATAATGGAATAAGAATAAGATATTACCGCCCGCTATCATGCAGGTGCGCATCTTATGATGCACACCTGTCGGGCGCCTTAACGTTCAGCTACCAGGCGGATAAACTCATCCTCCCCTTTCGCCTTGCCGGCGACGGTCGGCTCAGCCACATCCTCTTTCTCTGGCGCATTAGCTTCGCACAGGCGACGTAACAGCGCATTCTGCCGCTTTTGCTGATCCAGCAGCGCTTGCAGCAGCTCTATCTGCTCATTCGCCCGCGAACTGGCGCGGTTGACGAAGAACCATAACAACAGACCAACAAGCAGCAGCGCCACGGACACAGCCAGCGATGCCAGATTTAAAATCCCAGGATTTAGTAACTCACTCATTTCACCACCTCAAAGAGAAGGCGTTCATTCTACCACCCGCGGCGCAGAAGGAAATCAGTCGGCAGAAAAATGTCTTACCACGGAATAAATTTATTAATAGTGCAAATGCCGCTGAAAAACTGAACATCCTGGTCGCACATTACGTTAAGCATCTGAGTCCACAGCAACAGGCAGCCTGCTATGATGACTATCAGTAAAACCCACCGTAATTTTTTCACTCCACTCTCCGCATCAGTACGCAATGTCGCCAGGATAGCACGGCCTTCTTAAACCGCGGCTAACTGTATTACGAAAGGTAAGTTTAGGAATCATCGACTTGTTTCAAAACGTGTTCGTGTCAAAATCACGCCAGGGATCATACAAATAATGAGGCATCAATGCGATTAATCATTCGTACTATTATCTTGGTGGCTATCTTATGGATTGGCGTATTATTGAGCGGTTATGGGGTGTTATTCCACAGTGAGGAAAACGTCGGCGGTCTGGGTCTTAAGTGCCAATACCTCACCGCCCGCGGAGTCAGCACCGCACTTTATGTTCATTCCGACAGCGGAGTGATCGGCGTCAGCAGTTGCCCTCTGCTGCGTAAAAGCACAACCGTGGTTGATAACGGCTAACATCGAACCGGCGATCGCGACGTAGCGCCGCGGTCGCCAACCCGGTATCCGCCGCCTCAGAACGGATAGTCGTTGTATCCCATTTGTTCAGAAATCTTACGCGCCGCCTGGTGGAGCATCGCCACGTATTCATGCAAGCGTTCTTCAGAGAAACGTAGCGTTGGGAAAGAGATGCTCAGCCCGGCGATGACCACGCCGAAACGGTCAAACACCGGCACGCCAATGCAGCGCAGCCCCTCTTCCTGTTCCTCATTATCCTCGCCATAGCCCTGCTCGCGAACGCCATCCAGCACTTTTAGCAACTCCTCGGTGCTGGTAATGGTCCGCTCGGTGCTGCGCTTATACTCCACGCCGTCGAGGATCTGCTCCACTTCGCTGCGATCGCGCCATGCCAGCAGCACCTTGCCAATCGCGGTACTGTACAGCGGGTTGCGGCGGCCAATACGCGAGTACATCCGCAGGTTATACATCGAGTCAATTTTATGGATGTAGACGATACTGTCTTCATCCAGCGCCCCAAGATGGATGGTCTCTTTCGTCAGTCGCGAAAGTTCGCGCATCTGAATATCGGCGCTGCGCACCAGGTCGACGTTCTGCAGCGCGCGCGCGCCCAGTTCGAACAGCTTGAGGGTGAGAGAGTATTTCTCAGACTCTCCTTCCTGTGCCACATAGCCCAGTGATTTCATGGTCTGTAAAAAGCGATAAACGGTGCTTTTCGACATCATGACGCGCTGGGACAGTTCGGTAATGCCAATTTCACGCTCTTCACCCAGCGCCTGTAGGATGCCGAAAACCTTCAATACCGAAGAGACAGAATCTGGCTGTTTATCCAAATCTGCACCTGCCATTTATCACCTCGTCGTAACTGTTTTATAAAAATTAGAACCGGTTTTTATTATAAATTCGCCGCCTCTGAGCCGCAATCATTCTTCTGCCACTTCGTTACAAATCTGCGACATACTGCGAATTAATCAATGCTAAACTCATCATTCAAAAAACCGTTTCATTTAAGACTCATATTCACCATGGATAAAAATTCTTCTGATGGCGTGCCGTTGCCGCAACGCTATGGCGCCATTCTGACCATCGTGCTTGGGCTGACCATGGCCGTGCTTGACGGGGCTATCGCCAACGTCGCGCTGCCGACTATCGCCAGCGATCTCAACGCCTCACCGGCGGCTTCAATCTGGATCGTTAACGCCTACCAAATCGCCATTGTCATCGCCCTGCTGCCGCTCTCCTTCCTCGGCGACATGGTCGGCTATCGGCGTATCTATAAGATAGGCCTGGTGGTGTTTATCTTTACCTCGCTGGCCTGCGCGCTGTCGCGTAGCCTCGAAATGCTAACCTTCGCCCGCGTCGCGCAGGGATTGGGCGGCGCCGCGCTGATGAGCGTCAACACCGCGCTGATCCGTCTGATTTATCCGCAGCGCTTTCTTGGTCGCGGCATGGGCATTAACTCCTTTGTCGTTGCCGTCTCTTCGGCGGCAGGCCCGACTATCGCCGCAGCGATCCTCTCCCTCGCCTCATGGCAATGGCTGTTTTTAATTAACGTGCCTCTCGGCATCGTCGCCTTTGTTCTGGCCATGCGCTTTCTGCCGCCCAACAGCGCGCGCAGCAAAATCATCCGCTTCGATCTGCCGAGCGCCATTATGAACGCCCTTACCTTCGGGCTGCTGATCACCGCCCTGAGCGGTTTCGCCCAGGGGCAGTCCACTCAGCTGGTGCTGGCGGAGGTCGCCGCTATGCTGGTGGTGGGGTTCTTCTTCGTTCGCCGCCAGCTCACGATGCCCGTCCCCCTGCTGCCGGTCGACCTGCTGCGTATCCCACTCTTTTCTCTCTCTATCTGCACTTCCATCTGCTCCTTCTGCGCGCAGATGCTGGCGATGGTCTCTCTGCCCTTTTTTCTGCAGTCGATGATGGGGCGCAGCGAAGTGGAGACCGGTCTGCTGCTAACGCCGTGGCCGTTAGCGACCATGGTGATGGCGCCGCTGGCCGGCTATTTGATCGAGAAATGTCATGCCGGGCTGCTGGGGGCTATCGGTTTGCTGATTATGGCCTGCGGCCTGTTCGGCCTGGCGCTGCTGCCCTCGTCGCCCTCCGATCTGGATATCATCTGGCGCATGGCGCTGTGCGGCGCCGGCTTCGGGCTGTTTCAGTCGCCGAACAACCATACCATCGTCGCCTCGGCTCCGAGCCATCGTAGCGGCGGCGCCAGCGGCATGCTGGGCACCGCTCGCCTGCTCGGACAGAGCACCGGCGCGGCGCTGGTGGCGCTGCTATTCAATTTGCTCGGTAACAACGGCACCCACACCGCCCTGCTGCTGGCCGGCACCCTGGCTATCGTCGCCGCGCTAATTAGCGGTCTGCGGGTCACTCAGCCGCGCGCAGCCTGACGGACGGTAAAAAAAATCCGCAGCTTGCGGGCTGCGGATTGTCGTTTTCAGCGTCAGAAGATGGATTATTTCAGATATTCACCGCTACGCAGGGCTTCAATACGCTTATCCAGCGGCGGGTGAGTCATAAACAGTTCGCTCATGGATTTCGCTTTACCGTTAATGCAGAACGCCATCATGCTGCTGGCTTCCTGCGGCTCATAGCTGGTTTTCAGACGCTGCAGGGCTGCAATCATCTTCTCGCGGCCTACCAGACGCGCCGAGCCGGCGTCAGCATGGAACTCACGGTAACGCGAGAACCACATGGTGATTATGCTGGCCAGAATACCGAACACCAGCTCAAGCACCGTAGCGACCGCGAAGTAGATCAGCGGGTTGCCATTGCTGCTCTCCCCTTCATCTTCCCGGTTGCCGCCGAGGAAACCGGCCGCAATCTGCGCGATAACGCGGGAGATAAAGATAACGAAGGTGTTCACCACCCCCTGGATCAGGGTCATGGTAACCATATCGCCATTGGCGATGTGGCTGATTTCATGGGCAATGACCGCTTCCGCTTCATCACGGCTCATGTTTTGCAACAGCCCGGTGCTGACGGCGACCAGCGAGGCGTCACGACGCGCGCCGGTGGCGAAGGCGTTAATGTCAGGCGCGTGATAGATAGCTACCTGCGGCATGGCAATACCTACCTGCTGCGCCTGCTGCGCAACGGTATTCATCAGCCAGCGTTCCGTTTCGTTGCGCGGCTGCTCGATCACTTCCCCACCCACTGACTTCAGCGCCATCCACTTCGACATCATCAGCGAAACGATAGAACCACCGAAGCCGAACAGCAGGGCCATAATCAGAAGACCGGTCATGCTGCTGGATTGGATCCCCGTGAGGCTTAACACCAGCCCGAACACGACCATCACTGCCAGGTTCGTCAGCAGGAAAAGCGCGATTCGCATCATAATTTTCTTTTTACCTCAATTTAACAAAACGCACTATGCGATTACCCACATCGTATGGGTCAGGCTGCAATTTTCAACCATCAGCCCCCGCTAAGTCACGATAAAAACACAACTTTACATTTTGTAGCATCTTGCTGACAGCGGCAGCGCAGGTTGACATTTTGTTAGATGAGCTGAATGGCGATGACAACGCGCACAAAAAAAACGGGCACCTCTCAGGGTGCCCGTTAGCAACTTATTTGCTGGCCGGCGGTTCCACCGCCGGGCGCGCTTTTTCCAGATGCGCCAGGTCTACCGCGATATGGACCGTTTCATCAAGATACGGATCCGGCTCCTGGTAATCCTTCGGCAGATCGTCCAGTTTTTTCAGCGGCGGCTTGCCTTCGCGTTTCAGGCGATCGTTAATCCGCGCCAGACGAATCGCATCATCTTCTTCGTTCTCTTTCTCACGCTGGGCGTAGTTCAGAGAGACGATGTTACGTTTGTCCTTCATCGCGTTATAACGGGCAATATCCTTCATGATGTACTGGAATTCAGGATCCTGCGCAATACGCTCGTCGTGGCGCTTGAGCAGCTCCGGTCCAAACGGGGTCAGATCCCCGGACTTCACATAGGTGGCCGCGTTGATGCTATCCCACGGCAGCGCGTTGTCTTCATACTGCTCGCCGGTTTCGCGATCTTCATTGCCGGTTGGCATCATGATATCCGGCGTCACGCCTTTGCGCTGCGTACTGCCGCCGTTAATACGATAGAACTTCTGGATGGTGTACTGGACGGAACCCAACGCCGGCCACTCCGGACGCAGCATTTGATCGTAAATACGATTCAACGAGCGATACTGCTGTACCGTCCCTTTACCGAAGGTCGGTTCGCCAACGATCAGCGCGCGGCCATAGTCCTGCATCGCTGCGGCGAAGATCTCAGACGCCGAGGCGCTAAAGCGGTCAACCAGCACCACCAGCGGCCCTTTGTAATAAACCACGCCATCGTTGTCGCTGTCTTCGCGCACTTTACCATTATTATCCCGCACCTGCACCACCGGACCGGACGGAATAAACAGACCCGAGAGCGATACCGCCTCTGTCAGCGCTCCGCCGCCGTTGCTGCGCAGGTCAATGATGATGCTGCTGACGTTCTGTTTTTCCAGCTTCTGCAGCTGCACTTTCACGTCATCGGTCAGGCCAACGTAAAAGCCTGGAATATCCAGCACGCCGACTTTTTCTTTCCCGACGGTTTTCACCGACATCTTCACCGCACGGTCTTCCAGACGAATGCGCTCGCGGGTCAGCGTTACAATACGCGTCTTGGCTCCTTTACCGGCCGGCAGGATTTCAAGACGAACCTTGCTGCCCTTCGGCCCTTTAATCAGCGCCACGACGTCATCCAGACGCCAGCCGATGACATCAACCATCGACTTCCCGGTCTGGCCAACGCCAACGATGCGATCGCCGACGCTGATCGCTTTGCTTTTCGCGGCTGGACCGCCCGCCACCAGCGAATTAATGACGGTATAGTCATCATCCATCTGCAGCACGGCGCCGATCCCCTCGAGTGAGAGGCTCATTTCGGTGTTGAACTGCTCGGTATTACGCGGCGACAGATAATTTGTGTGCGGATCGATTTCGCGAGCGAAGGCGGTCATCGCCAGCGAGAAGACATCTTCGCTGTTGGTTTGCGCCAGGCGACGGATAGCAAACTTATAGCGACGGGTTAAGGTGTCGCGGATCTCTTTATCGTCTTTACCCGCCAGCTTCAGGCTTAACTGGTCAAACTTAACCTTAGCGTCCCACAGCTTGTTCAGCTCGGCCTCGTCTTTTGGCCACGGCGCTTTGGAGCGGTCAAGGTTGAAATTATCATTGCCGGTAAAGTCCATCGGACGTTCAAGCACCTTCAGCGCATACTGATAGCGCTCGAAGCGGCGCTGCTGCCCCAGGTTGTAGAGGTCGTAAAAGACGTCCAGTTTCCCGCTGCGCAGCTCATCGCCAATTTGGTCTTTTTTAGCCGCAAACTTCGCCACATCGCTGGCCAGCAGCACATTGTGGCTGTAGTCCAGCAGGTTCAGGTAACGGTCAAAAATCTTTGCCGAGAAGGCGTTGTCGAGATCAAACTGACGGTAATGAGAGCGGGTAAAGCGCGACGTCACGCGCTCGCTTACCGTCGCGTGCTGCGGCTCTTCTTTCAGCACGGGGATTTGATCTGCGCGGGTTATGTCATCAACAGCGAATGCATGGCCTGCTATTGCCAGCAGGCCCGCAAGCGCGGTGATTTTAAAAAATGTGTTCATGCCTGGCCCGGCCTCCGTTTCAGAACACCAGGTGTTCTGCGCGTACAATCATTGACATACCAGAAGTCAGCTGTACACGAACGCCATCTTTGGTGATTTCCAGAACGGTGGCGTCCATGGCGTTATTGCCTGCTTTTACCTTCAGCGCCTGGCCGACGGTCAGAACGGAAACATCCGATACCGGAGTAAGACGCTCTTCACGCGGGGCTTTGGCCGCAACAGGACGCGGTTTACGCTGTTCAGCGCCTTCTTTACGACGCGGCTGCTGAGGACGCGGTTTACGCTCGCGGCGAACGCCTTCATCCTGCTGGCCTGCGGCCGCAGCGGCTTCGCGTTTTTTCGCCTGCTGGGCTGCGCGCTGCGCCTGAACGCGAGCTTTCGCTTCTTCCAGCTGCTGACGCGCATGGGCAATGTGCTGCTCTTCCAGTTCGCCGCACGGATTGCCATCCAGGTCAACGCGAATAGCGCCGGCTTTTACGCCGTACAGATAACGCCAGCTGGACGTGTAGAGACGTAATGCAGCGCGAAGCTGGGTCTTGCTGAGATTCATCTCACCACCCACTCGCTCAACGAGATCCTGAAAAATTCCGATTTTCAGGGGGCGCGCTTCACCTTCAGCGCTAAAGCACTGCGGGAAACGTTCGGCCAGAAAGGCGATAACTTCTTTACTGCTATTCAACTTAGGTTGATTTTCCATGAAATTTCCTGATTACAACGGACGTAGCCAACAAGCCGCAGGCATGAACAGGCGACATTATAATGACGTCCTCGCTAAATGCTACGTTATCCGTTGATTATCCCACGACACGGGTAAAGATTTTTGATAATCCGTGGCCGCAATGAGTTTTTCCAGATGCTCGACCAGCGTGCGCAACCCCTGCTCATCTTCAGCGGTGAAGCGCCCGTAAGCCGGACTATCGATATCCAGCACGCCGATAATCTGGCCATTCACGCGCAGAGGGAAGACAATTTCCGAATTACTGGCGGCATCACAGGCAATGTGGCCGTCAAAGGCGTGGACGTCCTCGACACGCTGGACCTGAGCCTGCGCCACCGCCGCGCCGCATACGCCTCGCCCGACCGGGATCCGCACGCAGGCCAGTTTGCCCTGGAACGGTCCCAACACCAGGGTATCGCCTTCCAGAAGGTAGAAACCGGCCCAGTTGACCTCGCTCAGCCGCTCGAACAGCAGCGCGCTGGTATTGGCGATCATCGCCAGAAAACTGGTTTCACCTGCCATTAATGCCTGGAAATCGCGGTTCAGATCCGCGTAAAATTCTGTTTTGCTCATTATATCTTCACTTTGTTGTCTTACTGCCTGATACGTACAGCCTACTAAAATAAGCATTAAATGCGCTTGGGCTCAAGATGAATTCATTCATAGGTTAAGATAGTGAGATACATTCATTCCTGTACGTAATAAATGCCGATAAAAACACCCACCCTCAAACCTGCGAAAAAGATGGTCGTGCATACCGTCAGCACGCCGCTTCCCTATGCGCATTATCAGCGCTGTACGCAGTGTGACATGCTCTTCCGCTTACCGGTGCTCAAACGCAACCAAAGCGCCTGGTGTCCGCGCTGTAACGCGAAGGTGCGCGATGGTCGCGACTGGTCGCTGACCCGCCTGGGCAGCATGGCCCTCGCGATGCTATTGCTCATGCCTTTCGCCTGGTCTGAACCTCTGCTGCGCCTGCATCTGTTGGGCGTACGCATCGACGCCAACGTCCTGCAGGGGATCTGGCAGATGACCGCGCAGGGCGATCCGATTACCGCCGCCATGGTACTGTTTTGCGCGGTGGTCGCCCCGGTGCTGCTGGTGGTCTCCATCAGCTATCTCTGGCTGGGCAATGTGCTGGGGATGAACCTGCGGCCGGTGCTGCTGATGCTCGGCAAGCTTAAAGAGTGGGTGATGCTGGATATCTATCTGGTGGGCATCGGCGTCGCCTCCATCAAGGTGCAGGATTACGCCTTCCTGCAGCCGGGCATCGGTCTGGTGGCGTTTATCTCCCTGACGTTGTTGAGCATCCTGACGCTTATTCATATGAACGTCGAAGAGCTATGGGAGCGTTTCTATCCCGAGCGTCCGGCGACCCGCGCCGATAATAATCTGCAGGTGTGCACCGGCTGTCATTACACCGGCTATCGCGACGCGCGCGGCCGCTGCCGACGCTGCCACACGCCGCTGCATCATCGCCGACCGCAGAGCCTGCAGCGCAGCTGGGCGGCGCTGATTGCCTCGCTGGTTTTCCTCTTTCCGGCCAACCTGTTGCCAATCTCCATCATCTACGTCAACGGCGCGCGCCAGGACGACACGATCCTCTCGGGGATCATCTCCCTGGCCAGCAGCAATATCGCCATTGCCGGGGTCGTGTTTATCGCCAGTATTTTGGTGCCATTCACCAAAGTTATAGTGTTATTTACCCTGCTGCTCAGCATACAATTCAAGTGCGAGCAGGGATTGCGCACCCGCATCCTGCTGCTGCGGCTAATCACCTGGATTGGCCGTTGGTCGATGCTGGATCTGTTTGTTATCTCACTCACCATGTCGCTAATAAATCGCGATCAGCTCCTCGCCTTCACCATGGGGCCGGCTGCGGTTTACTTTGGCGGCGCGGTAATTTTAACTATTCTTGCAGTTGAATGGCTGGACAGCCGCTTACTTTGGGACGCACATGAGTCAGGAAACGCCCGCTTCGCAGACTGAAGCCAGAATAAAAACCAAACGCCGTATTTCGCCATTCTGGCTGCTGCCGGTCATCGCGTTGCTGATTGCCGCCTGGCTAATCTGGACCAGCTTTGACGATCGCGGATCGACGATTACGATTGATTTCCAGTCCGCGAACGGCATCGTGCCGGGACGGACGCCGATCCGCTATCAGGGGGTTGAAGTCGGCACCGTCCAGGATATTAGCCTCAGTAAAGATCTGAGTAAGATTGAGGTTTCGGCCAGCATCAAACGCGATATGAAAGATGCGCTGCGCAAAGAGACCCAGTTCTGGCTGGTCACGCCGAAAGCCTCTCTGGCCGGCGTATCGGGCCTCGATGCGCTGGTGGGCGGGAACTACATCGGCATGATGCCGGGCAAGGGTGAACCCGAAGATCACTTTGTCGCCCTCGACACCCAACCTAAATACCGCATCAACAACGGCGAGCTAATGATCCACCTGCAGGCGCCGGATCTTGGCTCTCTGAACAGCGGCTCGCTGGTCTACTTCCGAAAAATCCCGGTCGGGCGGGTGTATGACTATTCCCTGAATGCCAATAATCAGGGGGTGACCATCGATGTGCTAATTGAGCGCCGGTTTACCAATCTGGTGAAAAAAGGCAGCCGCTTCTGGAACGTCTCAGGCGTCAAGGCCGACGTCGGCCTGAGCGGGGCCAAAGTGCAACTGGAGAACCTGTCCGCGCTGGTGAACGGCGCCATCGCCTTCGACTCCCCCGCCGATTCGCATGTCGCCTCGCAAAACGATGAATATCACCTGTATGAAGATCTGGCGCATAGCCAGCGCGGCGTGGTAGTGACCCTCGATCTGCCTGATGGCGATGGACTGAAAGCGGGCTCGACGCCGCTCATGTATCAGGGGCTGGAGGTGGGCCAGTTAAGCAAACTGAATCTAAACCCCGGCGGCAAAGTTACTGGCGAGATGACCGTCGACCCGAGCGTGGTGACGCTGCTGCGGGAGAAAACGCTGATTCAGATGAAGAAGCCGAAGCTCTCCCTCGATAACCCCAGCATTAGCACCCTGCTCACCGGCAATACCTTTGAGCTGGTGCCCGGCGAAGGCGAGCCACGCAATCACTTCTCGGTAATGCCGGCGGATAAAGCGCTGCTGGATGAGCCCAACGTCGCCACCGTTACTCTCTCGGCGCCGGAGAGCTACGGCATCGACGGCGGTCAGCCGCTGGTGCTGCACGGAGTAAAAGTCGGCCAGGTGCTGGAGCGTAAACTGACGGCCAAAGGGGTAACCTTTCAGGTTGCCATTGACCCTGAATACCGCGATCTAATTCACGGCGACAGCAAATTTGTGGTTAACAGTCGTCTGGACGTCAAAGTGGGGCTCGACGGCGTGCAGGTGCTGGGCGCCAGCGCCAGCGAATGGGTGAACGGCGGGATCAGGGTGATCCCCGGCGAAAAAGGCAAAATGCAAAGCAGCTATCCGCTGTACGCTAACCTTGAAAAGGCGCAGGAAAATAGCCTGAGCGAAGTGCCGACCACTACCCTGAGCCTGTCTGCTGAGACGCTGCCTGACGTTCAGGCCGGCTCGGTGGTGCTGTATCGTAAATTCGCCGTCGGCGAGATCATCGCCGTCAAACCGCGCAAGGATGCATTCGATATCGATCTGCATATCAAGCCGGAGTACCGCTACCTGCTGACCAACAACAGCGTCTTCTGGGCGGAAGGCGGTGCGAAGGTCAAGCTTGACGGTAACGGACTCACCGTGCAGGCCTCGCCGCTGGCGCGCGCGATCAAAGGGGCGATCAGTTTCGATAACCTCAATGGCAGCAGCGCCGGAGCACGGCTGAATAACAAACGTATCCTTTATGCATCTGAAACGGCGGCGCGCGCCGTGGGCGGCCAAATCACCCTGCACGCGTACGACGCCGGGAAGATGGCGGCCGGGATGCCGATTCGTTATCTCGGCATCGACATCGGTCAAATCCAGTCGCTGGAGCTAATCACCGCCAAAAACGAAGTGCAGGCGAAAGCGGTGCTCTATCCGGAATACGTCGGCACCTTCGCCCGCGCCGGGACCCGCTTCTCGGTGATCACTCCGCAAATCTCCGCCGCGGGCGTGGAACATCTCGACACCCTGTTCCAGGCCTACATCAACGTTGAGCCCGGCCGCGGCCCGGCACGACGCGATTTTGAGATCCAGGATACGACGATCAGCGATTCGCGTTATATCGACGGCCTGAACATCGTGGTGGAAGCGCCGGAGGCGGGGTCGCTTGGCATCGGTACGCCGGTCCTGTTCCGCGGACTGGAAGTCGGGACGGTTACCGGACTGTCGCTGGGGTCGATGTCTGACCGGGTGATGGTTAAGCTGCGCATCAGTAAGCGCTACCAGTACCTGGTACGTAATAGCTCGGTGTTCTGGCTGGCCTCGGGTTACAGCCTCGACTTCGGCCTGATTGGCGGGGTGGTGAAAACCGGTACCTTCAATCAGTTTATCCGCGGCGGGATCGCCTTTGCCACGCCGCCGGGCACGCCGCTGGCGCCGAAGGCCCAGGATGGCAAGCACTTCCTGCTGCAGGAGAGCGAGCCGAAAGAGTGGCGGGAGTGGGGCACCGCTCTGCCGCAGTAATGCCCCCTTCTCCCGCCCCGGGCAACGCCGGGCGCGGGGAGAGGGTAAACCGCACGCCCCGGTGTCACGCGCCGGGGCGTTTGTGCTAAACTGCGCACCCTTTTTTTCTGTGGTGCGCTGCCCGTGGCTGAAAATACTGTCTATTTCCCTGAAGCGTTTCTCGCTCAAATGCGCGCGGCGATGCCAGCGCATCTCTCTTTCGACGACTTTATCGCCGCCTGTCAGCGCCCGCTACGCCGCAGTATTCGCGTCAATACGCTGAAGATTAGCGTCGATGATTTCCTCTCTCTGGTTGCCCCCTACGGCTGGCAGCTCGCGCCGGTGCCCTGGTGCGCAGAGGGATTCTGGATCGAGCGAGAGGATGACGACGCGCTGCCGCTGGGCAGTACCGCCGAACATCTCAGCGGACTGTTCTATATTCAGGAAGCCAGTTCGATGCTGCCGGTCGCCGCCCTGTTCGCCGATAACCGGCAGCCCGAACGGGTGATGGACGTTGCCGCCGCCCCGGGATCGAAAACCACCCAAATTGCAGCCCGAATGGGCAACGCGGGCGGCATTCTCGCCAATGAATTCTCCGCCAGCCGGGTGAAGGTGCTGCATGCTAACATCAGCCGCTGCGGCATCAGCAACGTCGCTCTGACCCACTTCGACGGCCGGGTTTTTGGCGCGGCCTTGCCCGAAACCTTCGATGCCATCCTGCTTGACGCCCCCTGCTCCGGCGAAGGGGTTGTACGTAAAGACGCCGACGCGCTGAAAAACTGGTCGCCGGAGAGCAACCTCGACATCGCCGCCACTCAGCGCGAGCTTATCGACAGCGCCTTCCATGCTCTGCGCCCTGGCGGGACGCTGGTGTATTCCACCTGCACCCTGAATCGTGAAGAAAATCAATCGGTCATTGAGTGGCTGCTGTCCCGCTATCCGCAAGCGGTGGAGATCCTGCCGCTGGGAGAGTTGTTTCCCGGCGCAGCCGACGCCTTAACCGCGGAAGGTTTTCTGCACGTTTTTCCGCAAATTTACGATTGCGAAGGCTTCTTTGTCGCGAGGTTGCGCAAAACTGCGGCGATCGATCCGCTCCCGGCGCCAGGCTATAAGGTCGGTAAATTCCCGTTTACGCCGCTGAAGGACCGGGAGGCCGCCGCGGTAACTGCCGCCGCCAGGGCTGTTGGCCTGGAGTGGGACGCAGGCCATACGCTGTGGCAGCGGGATAAAGAGCTGTGGCTGTTTCCGCTGGCTTTGGAGCCCCTGTTCGGCAAGGTGCGCTTTTCTCGCATCGGCGTGCGCCTGGCGGAACTGCACAATAAGGGGTACCGCTGGCAGCATGAGGCGGTTATCGCCTTTGCCGCGCCGCAGCGCGCCTTCGAGCTGTCGCAGGAGGAAGCGGAGGAATGGTATCGCGGGCGCGACGTCTATCCGCAAACCGCGCCTGGGCAGGATGAAACCATTGTGACCTTCCAGGGCGTTCCGCTGGGCCTGGCGAAGCGCGTCGGCTCCCGACTGAAGAACAGCTATCCGCGCGAACTGGTGCGCGATGGAAAACTTTTTGCCGGCAAGGTGTGAGGCCGCGCAAAAAATGCGCACTTTTTGACTGGCGCTTTTCGCCCCATTGACTACGCTGAAAAATAACGGCCATAACTGGTCGTACCACAACTCAGCTGAAAAATGGGGTGAAGCGATGAGTAAAACCAATGTCCGCATCGGCGCGTTCGAAATAGACGATGCCGAACTGCACGGTGAGCATCAGGGTGAGCGAACGTTAAGCATACCCTGCAAATCCGATCCAGACTTATGTATGCAGCTTGACGCCTGGGATGCCGACACCAGCGTGCCCGCGATTCTCAATGGCGAACATTCCGTTCTCTACCGTAAACATTACGACCGCCAGTCCGATGCCTGGGTCATGCGCCTTGCCTGACACCAATGAACCCGTCGCCTGAGACGGGTTATTTATTTCCCCGTCCCGCCGTCATCCCCTACACTAAATAGTATGTGAACCCGAGCATGAGGCCAGGATGTTTGCCTTAGTGTTGTTTATTTGCTATCTGGATGGCGGCTGCGAGGACATTGTGGTTGACGTCTACCGCGAGGAAACGCAGTGCTTAGTGGCGATGGAGGATCAGCGAATCCGCCACGGTGGCTGCTACCCGATAGAAGATTTTATTGATGGCTTCTGGCAACCCGCCAGCGAATACAGCGACTTTTAGCCTACCGACTGCAGCGCCACCAGCGTCAGCGTCCCACCAAACACAGCGCCCGTATCAATATAGTGTTGATTATCGTGGTCATAACGCGCCTGAAGCGGCGTATGGCCAAACCAGAAATGGTCCGCGCCGGCAATAGCGCCATGGCGCCCCGCCAGGTGTTCACTCAGACGATAGCGGCTCCATAGTACCCGTTGGGGATCCACCGGCTGCTGCCAGCGATAGACCGGCGCCGGGTAATCGGCGTGGGCGATCACATGCCGCGCTTTCCCGCATTGCACTTCAATAATCAACGGTAGCCGCCGACAGTGCGCCAGCAGACGATCGACGTCGGCCCGCTGCCGCGCATCGCCCTTGACGTACCAGTCGCCACCGTTCATCTGCCAGAGCCGCATATCTCCGCTCTCCAGCGCCTCCAGCGCCATCTGCTCATGATTCCCCCGAACGGCCCTGAACCAGCGACAGCGCAACAGGCCAAGACAATCGGCGCTCTGCGGCCCGCGATCGATCAGATCGCCCACCGAGATCAGCAGATCGGCCCAGGGATCAAAGCGCAACTGACGCAGGCGATTCATCAGCAGCACAAAGCAGCCATGCAGATCGCCCATCAGCCAGATATTACGCCAGTCGCTGCCGTTAATACGTTGATACATATAATTACCTCTCAGCGGTAATTATAGGTAATTCCAGCAAAGGTCCACGGAATTTAATTTACACCTCAATCAATTTTAAACAGACGGCAAATATAGTCCGCCAGAGGATTAAGCTTGTCAGTGGCTCGCTTTAAAATAGGGGGAAATCACAACGAGGTGTTTATCGTGACAGACAATAGCCTGCATTCATCCGGCGTGCTAGCGCCGCGCTCGCATCTTATTGCCGATCTGGTGATGGGCAGATTGACACCTGCCCCCATCTGGCGGCAAAAAAATTACCGCTTTAAGTTTTTGCTGCGCACGGCCTTATTTTATAACGCCACCAGAGCGATGCTGGAAGCGCTCAGCGCTCGGGATGATTTTAATCAGCTGCTGGCCGCGCAGGCTACGCTGCCGGGCAAAGTACACCGTCAATATCTGACCCGCGATCTCAACGCCTGGCAGCGGGCGGTGGCGGTAATCAACCATTATCGTTATATCGACACCCTACGCGGATCGCGGCTGGCGCACGCTATGACCGCGGTGTCTGAGGTCCCGCTGCTGACGTTAAACGGAAAAGAGGACCGCCGGTTTACTCTTTATGCCTCCTCGGCAGGCAAAGCCGAACGTGAGGGTGAAACCACTCTGTGGCTGCGCGACAGCGACCACACCCTGCTGGCCAGCGCCACCTTCAGCGTAACCCGTGATCACGATGCCTGGCAGCTGGTTATCGGCGGTCTGCAGGGGCCACGACGTCACGTTTCTCATGAGGTGATTAAGCAGGCGACTCGCGCCTGCTACGGCCTGTTTCCGAAGCGCCTGCTGCTGGAGTTTATCTGGCAGCTGGCCGCTCGCAGCCAAATCGCGGCTATTTACGGCGTCAGCGATAACGGTCACGTGTTCCGCGCCCTGCGCTATCGCCTGAGCAAAGGCCGCCATTTCCACGCCAGCTACGACGAGTTCTGGCAGTCTATCGACGGCCAGCCGGAAAGCCCATGGCGCTGGCGGCTACCGCTATGTCTGGAAAGAAAATCGCTGGAGAGTATCGCCAGTAAAAAACGGGCTGAATATCGGCGGCGATTCCAGCTGCTGGATCAGCTGACGGAGCAGGTGGCAATATTGACGCAGCGGCATGCCGGTGACTAAATTGCACTGTCGGTGAAGCCGAATTACAACATGGCGTTTGCTTATTATGTCAATATTTCGCTACTATCAGGGTCCCCGAAGGCCACCGGATAGTCGCTTGCATAATGAGTAAAACCGAAATTTTTCTGCTGATTATTCTGGCGGTCATTCTGCTCGGGAGCATATGGTTTATTTTCAGCGATGAAATTTGGCTATTGCTCTGCTATCTGGAAAGCCAGATATACCCTACATTCAGCGTTCCGCAATAATATTTTCCGCCCGCAAAAGTGCTCGTGCTTATTATTTATGCCACCTCGTCAGCCGGCGAGGTGTAATCGCATGAATTGCCAAATCGTTTAGATTTTGCTTATTTTATTTATCATACAAATATGTATACTAGCAGGCTTCCGATGTTGGCCCGCCAGTTAACCTGCACGCCGGGCCTGTTTAGGTGCAGGTTTTTTCTTTTCTCCGCCCTCGTTTACGGTTCCACCTTTGCCACCTCCCCTTCCACAGGATGCGATTTATGTGTAAATGAATTGTGTATGCTAAAAACGGTGTGCTATAACGGGACATCCAGAGGCCAGCGGGTGTTTGACTGACAGGATGTCGCTGGCTCTTGGGAAAGAAGACAGATAAAGATAAAAAGAGACCGAATACGATTCCTGTATTCGGTCCAGGGAAATGGCTCTTGGGAGAGAGCCGTGCGCTAAAAGTTGGCATTAATGCAGGCTAAGTCGCCTTGCACTATAAGAATAGTTTAACGCGTCAGCTTTTCCAGTCCGCGGCCAAAGTGGCTGCATAATTCCTGGAAAGGGGGCCCCTGCCAGCGAAAAAACCGCCACTGCCGTTGTCCGGCAAGGGCGGTTTTTTTAATGTTATTACAGCAGGATAGCGAGAAAGTTTAGCAGAGCTTCTGCGCTCGCTCGATAAAGGGCGCGAGGCTCATTTTTTGTCCCGGATGCTGCGGATCGTCGATCTGGATCACTGAGATCGGCTGCGCGGTGGTTTTGCCGGCTTTGACCTGCTGCTCAGCCACCTCATTGAGCGGATACTGAACCAGCGTGCTCGGGTTGATGGCGTAAAGCGCGTTACCCGGTCGACAGGTCAACATAACCTCTTCCCGGTTGAACGCCCAGCTCTCCTTCCCCACCTCAAAACGGCTCACGGTGATAATTTGTGGCGCTGCCAGAGCAGCCCCGGAGCTTGCCAGTAACAACATGGTCAGAACAATTTTTTTCATGATTTTGCCAGTTAATTCAATAAGGTTCCCAGGTGGCAAACAGACTGACGGCCAGCAGCGCCAGCGCGCCCAGCCCTATTTCAGCCTGCGTGGTTCGCAGGATCAGGCTTTCCGCCTGCGAACCGCTTGCCGACATGCGCGGTACCAGAACATACCTGTTCACTAACGCAATTACCACCATCCCGGCGACCAGCGCACATTTGATCAACAACATGCGTCCCCACGGCGATGCGCCAATCAATCCTCCCTGGATCAACAGCGCATTGAGCGCTCCGCTGGCAATCGTGCCGGCGACGGCCAGATGCCCGTAACGTGAAAAGCGCGCCATGGTATTGACCGCGGCCGGCCGCCAGCGCCCCTGCGCCAGGCGCAGGCAATAGATAAAGGGCAACAGACCGCCGAACCAGCTGGCGACGCAGAAGAGATGCACAGCGTGGTTTGTCCGCTGCAGCACGCCGGTGAGACCATCGTGCATAGCGGCGTGCCCTACCCCGGCGGAAAGCAGCAGCTGTGCCGCCAGCAGGGCCACCAGCTGGCGGGCGCCGTGACGGGGACGGATCCACACTACCGCAAGCGCGATCCACGCCAGTAGGATCTGCCAGATCCACACTCCACCAAAGCGGGTCCCGGCCACCGCCTGCCAGACGGCGGGTCGCCAGACATCCGTCCAGCCCTCGCCCATTATTCCTCCCTGCAGGAGATACAGCGCCAGCGTAGAGATCGCGCCGATCAGTAGCAGCGGGCGCAGTAGTGGATAAAAGCGCAGCATCAGCACGCGTCTCAGCGGTACCGGCGCCCACCAGGCGCCATACAGCACGCAGCCAAAAGCCAGCATCAGGGAGATAAAGTGCCCAAAGCGCAGGGTAATATAGAGCCCGGTCAGCATCGCTTACTTCACGCTAAAGGTATATTGCCCTTTGGTTTTATGACCATCCACCGAGACCACATGCCATGCCACGGTGTACTCTCCCGGCGGCAAGGCTTCCGCCAAAGGTAACGTGACCTGGGCCGGATTATCGGCGCTGCGGGTCAGTTTTCCGGTAGCCACCGCATGCTGCTGCGGACCGGTGACGGTCACGCCGCTGAATGCGGGTTCAATACCTTCGGAAAAACTGAGCGTCAGCGTCTGTGGGGAAGCTGAAAGCTGCGCCCCGGCGGTCGGGATCTGCTGCTGCAGGTGAGCGTGGGCGAAGGCGCCCGCCGCGGTTAACATCCCGGCAAGCGCAACGGAGAGACGCAACGCGCGTCCAGCAAGAAGTCGCATATTCGTCATTCCCTTTTGTTATGTCTGTAGCACAGAGAATAACCCTGTATAATGCCAGAGTCGAGCCAGGCATCTGGCCCTGACCGGATTTATAAGCAGAGTGGAGTGGATGATGGAAAGAAATCTGGCCAAAATTTCGCAAGATGAGATGGATAAAGTCAATGTCGATCTCGCCGCCGCCGGCGTTGCTTTTAAGGAGCGGTACAATATGCCGGTGGTCGCTGATTTAGTCGAGCGTGAACAGCCTGCACATCTACGCGACTGGTTCCGTGAACGACTGATCGCCCATCGGTTGGCCTCCGTCTCCCTTTCGCGGCTACCGTGGGAGCCGAAACAGAAATAATGCGCGCTCGCCTCCTCCCCGTCGGTTGGCAAGCCCGGCCAATTCCATTACGCTTATTGTTTTGCTCTGGAGCGAGCCATGCTGCGCGTCATTGATACCGAAACCTGCGGCCTGCAGGGGGGCATCGTTGAAATCGCCTCGGTCGATATAGTCGACGGGCAAATTACCAATCCCATGAGCCATCTGGTGCGTCCCGATCGGCCCATCAGCCCGCAGGCGATGGCTATCCACCGGATCACGGAAGAGATGGTCGCCGATAAGCCGTGGATTGAGGAGATTATTCCGCACTATCATGGCAGCCCGTGGTACGTCGCGCATAACGCCAGCTTCGATCGCCGGGTGTTGCCGGAGATGCACGGCGAGTGGATCTGTACGATGAAGCTGGCCCGACGCCTGTGGCCGGGAATCAAATACAGCAATATGGGGTTATATAAGTCACGTAAGCTGAACGTGACTACGCCGCCTGGACTGCATCACCACCGGGCGCTGTATGACTGCTATATCACCGCCGCGCTACTGCTGGATATCATCAATGTTTCCGGCTGGACCCCTGACGAAATGGCCGATATCACCGGTCGGCCGGCGCTGCTGACTACTTTTACCTTCGGCAAATACCGGGGTAAGGCCGTCGCCGAGATTGCTGAAAACGATCCAGGCTATCTACGCTGGTTATTCAACAATCTCGACCGCATGAGCCCCGAACTGCGCCTGACGCTCAGGCATTACCTCGGGGAATAGCGCCTACACTGCCGCTTTTCCCGGCAGTGTCCCCTGCGCCAGGGCGATGAAAAAGGCGTACTCCAGCGCCACCCCTTCATAGCTTTTAAAGCGCCCGGATTTTCCGCCATGTCCGGAATCCATATCGGTGCAGAGCAGCAGCAGGTTATCGTCGGTTTTCAGTTCCCGCAGTTTCGCCACCCATTTAGCCGGCTCCCAGTATTGCACCTGGGAATCATGCAGACCGGTAGTCACCAGCATGTGGGGATAGGCCTGCGCCCTCACGCCGTCATAGGGACTGTAGCTTTTCATATAGTGATAATAGGTTTCATCCTGCGGATTTCCCCACTCTTCAAATTCACCGGTGGTCAGCGGAATAGTTTCATCCAGCATGGTGGTCACCACATCGACGAACGGCACCTGGGCTATCACACCATGGAACAGCTCTGGCCGTTCATTCACGGCCACGCCCATCAGCATTCCGCCGGCGCTGCCCCCCATGCCGTAGCAAAGCCGCGGATCGCCGTACCCCTGGGCAAGCAGCGCGTCACAGACGTCCAGATAGTCGTTGAAGGTATTTTCTTACACAGGAATTTACCGTCTTCATACCATTGCTGACCCAGCTCGCCGCCGCCGCGGACGTGGGCGATGGCGTAGACAAAGCCGCGGTTGAGCAGGCTCAGCCGGCTGGCGCTGAAATCGGCATCGATACTCTCGCCATATGAGCCATAGCCATAGACCAGCAGCGGGTTGCTCCCTTTGCGAAAATGTTCGCGATGGTAGACCAGAGAGACCGGGACTTCGACGCCATCGCGGGCGGTCACCCACAGGTGTTCGCTCTGGTAGCAGCTCGTATCCAGCCCCTTTACCTCCTGCTGTTTGATCACTCTTCGTTCGCCGGTATCCATATCCAGTTCAAACAGCGTATCCGGCGTAGTCATGGAGGAATAGCCGTAGCGCAGTCGCGACGTTTCGGGCTCCGGATTATAGGCAAGCCAGGTGACATAGGCCGGATCGTCAAAAGCGATCCCCACCACCTCCCGGGTCTTGCGGTTAATTTGCCGCAGACTGGTCAGGCCACGCTGACGCTCTTCCACAACCAGCCAGTCGGTAAACAGGGTAAATCCTTCGAGCATCACGTCGTGACGCGGCGGGATCAGCGTGGTCCACTGTTCTTCATCACGCAGCACGGTACGGTAGAGGCCGAAATTCTTCCCCTCCCGGTTGGAACGAAGATAGAAAGCGTGCTGATAGTGATCAAGACTGTATTCATGATCTTTACGCCGTGGCAGAAAGCAGACCGGCTCGGCGTCTGGCAGTTCGGCGTTGAGCAGCAGCACTTCGCTGGTGGTGGCGCTGGAGAGATAAATTACCACGAACTGCTGGGAGGTGGTTTTATGCACGCTGACGTAGAAGGTCTCATCTTTTTCCTCGTAGACCAGCACGTCGCTCTGCGCCGGTGTCCCGACGGTGTGGCGCCAGACCTGATAAGGGAGCAACGTGGTGGGATGTTTACGCACATACCAAACAAAGCGTGAATCGTTGCTCCAGGCAAAGCCGGAGGTGACATTTTCGAGGATTTCCGGGTACCACTCGCCGTTGCTGAGGTCGCAAAAGCGCAGGCCGTACTGGCGGCGGGAAAGGTAATCTTCCGCCACCGCCATTAGCTGGTTGTTGGGCGCAATGCCCAGTCCGCCCAGGGTGTAGAACTCGCTCTTCGCCGCCCGCTGGTTGGCATCGAGCAGGATCTCCCACTCATCCCACTCTTCTTTCAGCACCGACTGCCGCTGGTAGATAGCGTATTCGCAGCCCGGCTCATACACCTGACGGTAGCGAAAGCCGTTTTTACTGTAGGGGGCAGAGACTTCCCGCTGCGGAATGCGGTCGATAATCTCCTTCAGCAGACGCTCCTGCAGGCTGAGCTGCGAATCCATCACTTGCTTGCCGTAAGCGTTCTCCGCGTGCAGATACTCCAGCACGTCAGGTCGCGCGCGCTCATCGTCGCGCAGCCAGTAATAATTATCGATGCGTGTATCGCCATGCAAGGTCATGGCGTGAGGGATCCGTTTAGCTTTAGGTGGCATGTTATTCTTCTGCTGCTTTATCGTGACACAAGAGCATTCAGGCCGCAGGGTGGCGCCTGAATGATGACGTGTCTATAAGGGTGGCAAAAGACGCGAGCGATGCAAGCGAAACGTGATGATTTAGACGCTTAGCGCTTGTTTTTGTGACTGGATATCCTGTTCTATATCGGCCCGGACATCTTTCGGCAGCGCCAGGGCGTCTCCCAGCGCATTAAGATAGCTACGCTCCATAAAATGGTCGATATCAATCACCGCGCAGCTGACGTAGTAGATCTCCAGCGCCTCCTGCGGGTCGATGATGCCCTCGGCGAGACGCTGCGGATCCAGCGGCTGGGCCAGCGCCTGGTCAATTAGCACCCGGGCCTGAACGTCAATATTGGCCGCCCGCAGCTGAGTTTCAATATTCGCCCGCTCGTGGTCATCAATATGACCGTCGCTTTTCGCGGCAAATACCAGGGCCGTGATCAGCCGCACGCTACGCGGATCGACATCCGACGGCGCCGCTGCCGTCTCAGGCGCCTGGGCGGACGTATTCTGCGCGCGCATTTTCTGCTGATACTTGTTCCATAACACCGTGCCCGCCACCGCCCCGCCGCCTGCCAGCAGCGCGCTAGTGCCATATTTTGCCAACAATTTGCGTGACGATTTGCTGGCCACCAGCAATCCGGCCAGCCCACCGATGGCGCCGGGCAGCAGGCCGCTCCCTTTTGACGACTCGCCGGACGGTGACGCACCCTGCTGCCCGAGCAGCGACTGCAGTTGATGTAGCCAGTTAGCCATGGTTTTCCTCTCAGGTGACAAACACTGTTATCAGCCTAAACGACGCGATGTCAGGAAATGTTAGATATGGCTAAAGATGCGCAAAGGTACGTGCGACGGCAGCATCGGGGCCGACCGACCAGTGACTGACCGCCAGCGTTCAGGCTGCCCTGGCTTTGCGCGCTTTGGCCGCCGGCACGGCGTCATCACCCGCCGGAGAAGTTTCGGCGGTAGCCGACGGCGCGGAGGCGTCCTGTGCGGGCGTCTCTTGCTCCGGCAGTCGGCCAACTCGCAGGATATGCTGCAGCGCTTCTTTACGCTCCGCCAGCCACATCGCCATGGTATCGCGCTGGACGTCATCCATCTCCAGCGGCGATGCCACCAGCCAGTCATTCAGCACCTCTGCCAGATCGAGCATTTTGTCGTAAGCGTCGGCCTCTTTTTTGCTGGCAAAAGACATTTTTTCCTCACCTTCGCGGATCACCACATATTTAATTTCAACCGCCATACTGCAGCCTCTCAACACTGTATTTTTATACAGTATAGCAAATTTCCCTCCCGGACTCAACTCACGCGCGTTACGCGCGTAAAGACATACGCAAACGTTTTCGTTTATAATCGCTGCCATCTTTTTTTACTGCGGATGAGAGTTATGACTGTATTAGGCACCGCGCTGCGCCCGGCAGCCACCAAAGTTATGCTGTTAGGTTCCGGCGAGTTGGGTAAAGAAGTCGCTATTGAATGTCAGCGTCTGGGCATTGAAACCATCGCCGTAGACCGCTACCCCGATGCCCCGGCGATGCAGGTCGCCCACCGCGCCCACGTCATCAATATGCTGCACGGCGAGAGCCTGCGCGCCCTGATTGAACAGGAAAAACCCGATTACATCGTGCCGGAGATCGAAGCTATCGCTACCGACACCCTGGTCGAACTGGAACAGGCCGGGCAGAAAGTGGTCCCCACGGCGCGGGCGGCAAAGCTCACCATGAACCGCGAAGGCATTCGCCGCCTGGCGGCGGAAGAGCTGCAGCTTCCCACCTCCCGCTATCGTTTTGCCGACAGCGAAGAAGGCTTCCGCGCGGCGGTTACCGAGATCGGTTTGCCATGCATCGTTAAACCGGTGATGAGCTCCTCCGGCAAAGGCCAGAGCTTTATCCGCTCGGCTGACCAGCTCAGCGAAGCCTGGCGCTATGCGCAGCAGGGCGGCCGCGCTGGCGCCGGACGGGTGATCGTCGAGGGGGTGGTGAACTTCGATTTCGAAATCACCCTGCTCACCGTCAGCGCTGTCGATGGCGTGCATTTCTGCGCTCCGGTTGGCCATCGTCAGGAAGACGGCGATTACCGCGAGTCCTGGCAGCCGCAGCAGATGAGCGACCTGGCCCTCGAGCGTGCCCAGGCCATCGCCCGCGAGGTGGTGCTGGCGCTGGGAGGTTATGGTCTGTTTGGCGTGGAGCTGTTCGTATGCGGCGACGAGGTGATCTTCAGCGAAGTCTCCCCGCGACCACACGACACCGGGATGGTGACGCTTATCTCCCAGGATCTCTCGGAATTCGCCCTGCACGTTCGCGCCTTCCTCGGGCTACCCGTCGGCGCTATCCGCCAGTATGGTCCGGCCGCCTCCGCGGTGATCCTTCCGCAGTTGTCCAGCCAGAACGTCAGCTTTGGCCAGCTGCAGTCGGCCGTCGGGGCTGGCCTGCAGCTGCGTCTGTTCGGCAAGCCGGAGATTGACGGTACCCGCCGCCTGGGGGTAACCCTCGCCGTCGCCGATTCGGTTGAGGAAGCCGTGGCGCGGGCTAAAGCCGCCGCCGCGGCGGTCATCGTCGAAGGGTAAAGACAAAAAAACCCGGTCGCGTTGCCGCAGACCGGGTTGTTGACCTGGAGGCGTGGTTTATTTCGCGCCTTCCACCGCTTCTCGCGCGAGGGTGGTGATGCGATCGTAGTCGCCGGCTTCGAGGGCGTCGGCTGGCACCAGCCAGGAACCGCCGATGCACAGTACGCTGTTCAGCGCCAGGTAGTCACGGTAGTTGGCCGGAGAGATACCGCCGGTCGGGCAGAAACGAATGTGGCCGAACGGACCCGCAATCGCCTGCAGGGCTTTCACGCCGCCGTTGGCTTCCGCCGGGAAGAATTTAAACTCTTTCAGGCCATACTGCATACCCAGCATCAGCTCAGATACCGTGCTGATCCCCGGGATCAGCGGGATGGTGCCGTCTTCGGTCGCCGCTTTCAGCAGGGATTCGGTAAGACCCGGGCTGATAGCGAACTGCGCGCCGGCTTCCGTTACCGCTTTCAACTGCTCAACGTTGGTAACCGTGCCCGCGCCGACAATCGCGTCCGGAACTTCTTTGGCAATCGCGCGGATCGCCTCCAGGGCGCACTCGGTGCGCAGGGTAACTTCCAGCACGCGAACGCCGCCCGCCACCAGCGCTTTCGCCATCGGTACCGCGTGTTCCAGCTTTTTCACTACGATAACCGGGACAACCGGACCGGAGGTGAGGATTGCTTCTGCTGTTGTTTTCCAGTTTTTCATCAGGATTTTCTCTCGCCAGATCTAGAAATTAAATCGTCTTAAAAAGTGATGCAGGTTGCGCCCTGCTCCGCGCCAGAGAGCTTCTCACGCAGCGCCCCAAACATCTCCCGACCGGTTCCCACGCGCGACGCGCTGAGGTCAGGGATATGCGGCTGACGCGCCGCCAGTTCGGCCTCATCCACCAGCAGCGTCAGTTCCCCCGTCTGTCCGTTCACGCGAATAAGATCGCCATCGCGCACTTTCGCCAGCAAGCCGCCATCATACGCTTCAGGCGTGACGTGAATGGCTGACGGAACTTTACCGGAGGCGCCAGAGAGTCGGCCATCGGTCACCAGCGCTATTTTGAAACGGCGGTCCAATAATACACCAAGTGGCGGCATAAGTTTATGTAATTCTGGCATCCCGTTCGCTTTTGGCCCCTGATGACGGACCACCACCACGCAGTCTTTGTCCAGCAGCCCCGCTTCAAAGGCCGGCAACACGTCGTGCTGGCTCTCAAATACCACCGCCGGCGCTTCAATCACCTGGTTCTCCACCGGGACCGCCGAAGTTTTCATCACCGCGCGTCCCAGGTTGCCGCTCAGCACCTTGGTGCCGCCGTGGCGGGAGAATGGTTTTCAAAGGTCGCGATGACCTGGTCGTCCAATGGCGCTGTCGCCCCTTCGCGCCAGTCCAGCTCGCCGTTATTCAGCCATGGCTCCAGGGTGTAGCGCGACAGGCCAAAGCCGGCCACGGTGTGAACATCCTCATGCAGCAGGCCGCCTTTCAGCAGCTCGCGCACCAGTACCGGAACGCCGCCTGCCGCCTGGAAGTGGTTGATATCCGCCGGGCCGTTGGGATAGAGGCGCGCCAGCAGCGGCACCACGTCTGACAGGTCGGAGAAATCGTCCCAGTTAATGATAATTCCCGCCGCGCGGGCCATCGCCACCAGGTGCATAGTGTGGTTGGTGGAGCCACCGGTCGCCAGCAGCGCCACGATGCCGTTGACCACCACTTTTCGTCAAACATTTTGCCCAGCGGCATCCACTCATTGCCGTTGCCGGTCATGCGGGTGACCTGGCGCGCGGCGGCGGCGGTCAGTGCTTCCCGCAGCGGAGCATCCGGATGGACAAAGGACGAGCCCGGCAGCTGCATGCCCATAAATTCGACCACCATCTGGTTGGTGTTCGCCGTTCCGTAGAAAGTACAGGTCCCCGGCGCGTGATAAGAGGCGGCTTCGGACTCCAGGAGCGCCATACGGTCAACTTTCCCTTCTGCATACAGCTGGCGAATGCGAACCTTCTCTTTATTCGGCAGGCCGCTGGCCATCGGACCGGAGGGAATAAAGACCGACGGCAGATGGCCAAATGAGAGCGCCGCCATGGTCAGACCGGGAACAATTTTATCGCAGACCCCGAGATACAGGGCCCCGTCGAACATGTTATGCGACAGGCCGATGGCGGCGGACATAGCGATCACCTCGCGGCTCAGGAGTGAAAGCTCCATCCCGTCCTGCCCCTGCGTTACGCCGTCGCACATCGCCGGCACGCCGCCGGCGACCTGGCCGACCGCATTGGCGCTGTGCAGCGCTTTGCGGATGATCTCCGGGTAGTGTTCATAGGGCTGGTGAGCGGACAACATGTCGTTGTAGGAGGTGATGATGGCAATGTTGTTGCGCAACATGCTCTTCAGGGAGGCTTTGTCGTCAGCCTGGCAGGCCGCGAATCCGTGAGCCAGATTGCCGCAGGCCAGTTGCGCACGATGCACGGTGTCGGTTTTGGCCTGGTTAATCCTTGCGAGGTAAGCCGCGCGGGTGTCACGCGACCGTTCGATAATGCGATTTGTTACCCGTAACATTGTCGAATTCATAAAGGCTCCTCAAATTTTTATCTGTCCGGCCGCTGCGTGATGACGTGTTGACGTGGTAAAGGCCACAAACACCAGCGCTCAGGGGCAAAATGTCTGCAGGCAGTGTAATAAAAAAAGCCCCGTGGGTGAATCCTCACGGGGCTTAAAAGATTAAAAAGCGTGCGACTTTCTGCGTCAGATCATGTTACCGGTAAAATAACCCTGACGGATTAGCCTCCAGCCTTACTCGAACTCGTTCCATGAACGACCGTCGCGAGTGATCATGGCCACCGACGCAACCGGTCCCCAGGTCCCGGCCTGATACGGTTTCGGCGCATCGCGGTCGGCTGCCCAGGCTTCGGTAATGGAGTCAACCCATTTCCACGCCTCTTCTACTTCGTCGCGGCGAACGAACAGCGCCTGAATACCACGCATGGTTTCCAGCAGCAGACGTTCATAGGCATCGGCCAGATGCGTCTGGTTGAAGGTTTCGGAGTAGCTCAGATCCAGTTTAGTGATCTGCAGGTTATGTTTATGATCGAGGCCCGGCACTTTGTTCAGTACCTGGATATCTACCCCTTCGTCCGGCTGCAGGCGAATGGTCAGCTTGTTCTGCGGCAGCTCCTGCCAGGTCTCTTTAAACAGATTCAGTTCCGGGGTTTTGAAGTAAACCACTACCTCTGAGCATTTGGTCGGCAGACGTTTGCCGGTGCGCAGATAGAACGGTACGCCAGCCCAGCGCCAGTTATCGATATCGACGCGGATCGCCACGAAGGTTTCGGTGTTGCTGGTCTTGTTGGCCCCCTCCTCTTCGAGATAGCCAGGCACTTTTTTGCCCTGGGCAAAGCCGGCGGTATACTGGCCGCGAACGGTTTTCTCGCGCACGTTGGAGCGGTCAATACGGCGCAGGGATTTCAGCACCTTGACCTTTTCATCACGGATGCTGTCGGCGCTGAGATCGGACGGCGGCGACATGGCAATCATGCACAGGATCTGCAGCAGGTGGTTCTGGATCATGTCGCGCATCTGCCCGGCCTGGTCGAAGTAACCCCAGCGCCCTTCAATACCCACCTCTTCCGCGACGGTGATTTCGACGTGATCGATGGTGCGGCAGTCCCAGTTATTGACGAACAGGGAGTTGGCGAAGCGCAGCGCCAGCAGGTTGAGGACCGTCTCTTTACCGAGATAGTGGTCGATACGGTAGACCTGACACTCTTCAAAAAACTCGCCGACCTGGTCGTTGATTTCACGGGAGGTTTCCAGCGAGGTGCCGAGCGGTTTTTCCATGACCACGCGCGCAGGCTTGGCATTAAGCTTCGCTTCGCCCAGCCCTTTACAGATCGCGCCAAAGGTGCTCGGCGGCATAGCGAAATAGTTGATGGTGACACGGTTCTTTTGATCCAGCATCTCACCCAGGCGGGTGAAGCCGCTGGTGTCATTGACGTCAAGATTACAGAACTCCAGGCGTCCGCTCAGGGTATCCCACAAACCTTCATCAATTTTTTCCTTCATGAAGGTTTCCAGCGCTTCGCGCACGACTTTGGTATAAGCCGCTTTATCCCAGTCGGCACGGCCGACGCCAATGATTCTGGTGTCAGCGTGGATCTGGCCCGCCTTTTCAAGCTGATACAGGGAAGGCAACAATTTACGCCGCGCCAGGTCGCCCTTCGCGCCGAAAATGACCAGGTCGCATGCCTGGGCCGTTTGCGTTACCGCCATGTCATTCTCCTCAGTTGATAGTCTGGTGCTTTTGCCAGGCTATATTTGTAATTTTCTTACACTGCACTGTACTGTGTTTACGTATTTCCCGAAAGCCTTCCCCTTCGTTTGCGGCGGTAAAACCGCACAGGGTGAAAACATTCGGCGATGATTTGGGCATTCGGCCGTTATTGTTCGTTGTTTGTACCTGGTTCCGGTCAGTAAAATACGACCCTGATCATGTAATGAAAAAAAACAACATCATTTCACGTCATTCCTCACCGCTTGCGCTTGCGGAGGGGTATATTCTTGCTAAAACGCCCAATGATTTCACCCATTAATGAAATCGTTTCCATTGATGAGCGCCCTGTTACTAATGAACATGCTGGAAAAAATCCAGTCCCGACTGGAACACCTTAGCAAATCTGAACGCAAAGTGGCGGAAGTGATCCTCGCCACCCCCGAGCAGGCCATTCATTCGAGCATCGCCGCCCTCGCCCTTGAGGCCGGGGTTAGCGAACCGACCGTCAATCGCTTCTGCCGTAGTCTCGAAACCCGCGGATTCCCTGACTTCAAACTGCATCTGGCCCAGAGCCTTGCGCACGGCACGCTCTATGTTAACCGGAATGTCGATGAAGACGACAGCGTTGAGTCATACACGGGAAAAATATTCGAATCGGCCATGGCGAGTTTAGATCAGGTGCACCATTCTCTCGACATGTCGGCGGTAAATCGCGCGGTGGATCTGCTGACTCAGGCCAAAAAAATCGCCTTTTTCGGCCTCGGCTCCTCAGCGGCGGTCGCTCACGACGCGATGAACAAATTTTTCCGCTTTAACGTGCCGGTCATCTATTCCGACGACATTGTCCTGCAACGGATGAGCTGTATGAATTGCGATGACGATGATGTGGTGGTGATTATCTCGCATACCGGAAGAACCAAGAGCCTGGTGGAGCTGGCGCAGCTGGCTCGTGAAAACGATGCCATGGTGATCGCGCTCACCTCCGCCGGTACGCCGCTAGCCAGGGAAGCCACGCTCGCCATTACCCTTGATGTGCCGGAAGATACCGACATCTATATGCCGATGGTCTCCCGTTTGGCCCAGTTGACCGTCATTGACGTGTTGGCGACTGGCTTTACCTTGCGTCGGGGGGCAAAATTCAGAGATAACTTGAAGAGGGTCAAGGAAGCGCTGAAGGAATCGCGTTTTGATAAAGAACCATTCGTACCCAGTGATAATCAATAAAAGTTGATAACAAGCAGTACCCCATTACACCTTCGATAACGATCCGGCTGTGCGACGTTGCAGGCTGGCGCTACCGAATCCATGTTCACGCAACACCAAAGTTGTATCAGTCAACGGAGTATTACATGTCCAGAAGGCTTCGCAGAACCAAAATCGTTACTACCTTAGGCCCGGCAACTGACCGCGATAACAACCTGGAAAAGGTTATCGCCGCGGGCGCAAACGTAGTACGTATGAACTTCTCTCACGGCACCCCGGAAGATCATCAGCTCCGTGCCGACAAAGTGCGTGAGATTGCGGCAAAACTGGGCCGTCATGTGGCCATCCTCGGCGACCTCCAGGGACCAAAAATTCGCGTATCGACCTTCAAAGAAGGCAAAATTTTCCTCAACGTCGGCGATAAATTCCTGCTCGACGCAAACCTTGGCAAAGGCGAAGGCGACAAAGAGAAAGTCGGGATCGACTATAAAGGCCTGCCGGCGGACGTCGTGCCGGGCGATATCTTATTGCTCGACGATGGTCGCGTGCAGCTGAAAGTCCTCGAAGTTCAGGGGATGAAAGTGTTCACTGAAGTGACCGTCGGCGGCCCGTTGTCCAACAACAAAGGGATCAACAAGCTGGGCGGCGGCCTGTCTGCCGAAGCGCTGACCGACAAAGATAAAGCTGATATCGTCACCGCCGCTAAAATCGGCGTCGACTACCTGGCCGTCTCTTTCCCGCGCTGCGGCGAAGACCTGAACTACGCCCGTCGCCTGGCGCGCGATGCCGGCTGCGATGCGAAAATCGTCGCCAAAGTTGAGCGTGCCGAAGCGGTTTGCGATCAGGATGCGATGGACGACGTGATCCTCGCCTCCGATGTGGTAATGGTTGCCCGTGGCGACCTCGGCGTCGAGATCGGTGATCCTGAGCTGGTGGGCATCCAGAAAGCGCTGATCCGTCGTGCCCGTCAGCTGAACCGTTCCGTCATTACCGCCACCCAGATGATGGAGTCGATGATCACCAACCCGATGCCGACTCGCGCGGAAGTGATGGACGTGGCCAACGCCGTGCTGGATGGTACCGATGCGGTGATGCTCTCCGCGGAGACCGCTGCCGGTCAGTATCCTTCGGAAACCGTGGCCGCGATGGCGCGCGTGTGTCTGGGCGCGGAAAAAATCCCTAGCCTCAACGTCTCCAAACACCGTCTGGACGTCCAGTTCGACAACGTGGAAGAAGCGATTGCCATGTCGGCGATGTATGCCGCCAACCACCTGAAAGGCATTACCGCCATCATCACCATGACCGAATCGGGCCGTACCGCGCTGATGACTTCGCGCATTAGCTCCGGTCTGCCGATTTTCGCCCTCTCCCGCCACGAGCGCACCCTGAACCTGACCGCCCTCTACCGCGGGGTGACGCCGGTGTTCTTCGACAGCCAGAATGACGGGGTGGCCGCCGCGCACGACGCCGTCAATCTGCTGCGGGACAAAGGCTATCTGGTCTCCGGCGACCTCGTGGTCGTTACCCAGGGTGACGTGATGAGCACCATCGGCAGCACCAACACCACCCGTATCCTCACCGTCGAGTAAGCACGGTAGAGATAAAAAGCCTCCTGACGGAGGCTTTTTTTATTTCTTTTTCGGGAACAGCTCTTTGCGTTTATAGGGCTCGATTTCACCCGGCTTGCGCGTTTTCAGCAGCTTCAGGATCCAGGTATACTGCTCGGTGTGCGGCTTAACAAACACTTCCACTTCTTCGTTCATCCGCCGGGCGATGGTCGTATCGTCAGCGTCCAGCAGATCGTCCATCGGCGGGCGCACCAGCACCGTCAGGCGATGCGTCTTGCCATCGTAGACCGGGAACAGCGGTACGACGCGGGCGCGGCATACTTTCATTAAGCGGCCAATCGCCGGCAGCGTGGCCTTGTAGGTGGCAAAGAAATCCACAAACTCGCTGTGTTCGGCGCCGTGATCCTGATCGGGCAGATAGTAGCCCCAGTAGCCCTGGCGCACCGACTGAATAAACGGTTTGATCCCATCGTTGCGCGCGTGCATACGCCCGCCAAAACGACGACGCACGGTATTCCATACGTAATCGAACACCGGGTTACCCTGGTTATGGAACATCGCCGCCATCTTCTGCCCGCCGGAGGCCATCAGCATCGCCGGGATATCCACACCCCATGCATGCGGAACGAGAAAAATCACCTTCTCATTATTGCGCTGCATCTCGTCGATGATCGCTTTCCCCTGCCAGTCGACGCGGGCAAGGATTTTCTGCGGATCGCGCAGGCCCAGCTCGGCCATCATCACCATCGCCTGCGGCGCCGAGGCATACATGGCGTCGATAATCGCTTCCCGTTCGTACTCGCTTTTTTCCGGGAAGCAGTACAGCAAATTAATCTGCGCCCGGCGGCGCGAGCTTTTCGCCAGACGCCCCACCAGACGACCGAGTTTGCCGAGGAGCGGATCGCGAAAGGATGGCGGCGTCAGCGCAATACCGGCGAAGGCAAAGACCCCCAGCCAGGCGCCCCAGTAGCGCGGCAGTAAAAAGGATTTTTCAAACTTAGGGATAAACTCAATATTATTTTTTTTCGTTTCCATGCCCAATCCGCAGATCGACTGCTTAATCAAGATAATGGGATAGTGTAGCGAGACGTCGGGTATCCTACAAAAGAAAAAGCCGGCGCCCTGGGGCACCGGCTTTCCACTGACCGGTGGTTAGTCAAACCGCAGCTGCGGAACGACCTCTTTGACCTGCGCCAGATAGTCGGTCCGGTCGGAACCGCTCAGCCCTTCGGTACGCGGCAGCTTAGCCGTCAGCGGGTTGACCGCCTGCTGGTTGATCCACACTTCGTAGTGCAGGTGTGGCCCGGTAGAGCGTCCGGTATTCCCCGACAGCGCAATGCGATCCCCGCGCTTCACTTTCTGCCCCGGCTTCACTAACAGCTTACGCAGGTGCATGTAGCGAGTGGTATAGGTGCGGCCGTGGCGGATCGCGACGTAATACCCGGCAGCGCCGCTGCGTTTGGCCACGACTACTTCACCATCGCCCACCGCCAGCACTGGCGTTCCCTGCGGCATCGCGAAATCGACGCCACGGTGCGGTGCGACGCGGCCGGTGACCGGGTTCAGACGACGCGGATTAAAGTTAGAGGAGACGCGGAACTGACGCGCCGTTGGGAAGCGCATAAAGCCCTTCGCCAGACCCGTACCGTTGCGGTCGTAGAATTTGCCGTCTTCGGCGCGGATGGCATAGTAATCCTTACCGTCAGAGCGAAGACGCACGCCGAGTAACTGGCTTTGCTCACGTTTGCCGTCGAGCATTTCGCGCGACATCAATACCGAGAATTCGTCGCCTTTCTTCAGCTTACGGAAATCCATCTGCCACTGCATGGCCTTGATCACCGCGCTGATTTCCGTGCTGGTCAGCCCGGCATCACGCGCGCTGGAGACAAAGCTGGCGCCGACGGTGCCCTTCAGCACGCTGTTGACCCAATCGCCTTTCTGCAGCTCGCTGCTCATTTTAAAACCGTTATCCACACGGGTATAGGTGCGGGTCTCGCGGCGGGACATCTCCCAGGTCAGGCTCTGCAGATCGCCGTCGGCGGTCAGGGTCCAGGAGAGCTGCTGGCCAATCTTCAGGTTGCGCAGCTCTTTATCGGCGGAGGAAAGCTGGGCGATATCGCCCATATCGATACCGTACTGGTTCAGGATGCTGCTGAGCGTATCGCCGGTCGACACCACGTATTCGTGCCCGCCGGCATCGCTATCGGCTTTTTCGTCGAGCTCATCCTGAGGAATGGCTTCTTCTTCCTGCGGGGCCTGGTCGATCGGCTCGGAGGCTTCCGGCAGCAGGGAACGGATCTCGCTTTTTTCCAGTTCAATGGTTCTGACGATGGGGGCGGATTCCGGGTGGTAAATGTAGGGTCGCCAGACGGCGACCGCTAAGGTAAGAACGCTAAGCGACCCCAGCATGACGCGATGAGGTCGTGGCAGATTGTTGAATGCCTGAGTGACAGCGCGGGCTATCTGTTGCACGTATTCACTTCCTCGTTAATCTCCTTTCAGGCAGCTCGAATACTGATTCGCCAGTTGGGTGAGGAATTGCGGGTAACTCGTTTTACCCAGCGTAATTCCTGTCCCCAGTGGATCCAGGGTCCCCATGCGCACAGACGTGCCCCGGGCAACAGCTTCGATAACCGCTGGCCTGAACTGTGGCTCAGCAAAAACGCAAGTGGCTTTCTGCTCAACCAGTTGTGTTCTGATTTCGTGTAAACGCTGCGCACCGGGCTGTATTTCAGGGTTGACGGTAAAGTGCCCCAGCGAGGTCAAACCGTAGTGTTTTTCAAAGTAACCGTAGGCGTCATGAAAAACGAAATAGCCCTTCCCTTTCAGCGGTGCCAGCTCATTGCTCACCTGCTTGTCGGTCGCCGCCAGCGCGGTCTCGAACTGCTGCAGGTTGCTGTCGAGTTTGGCTCGACTCTGCGGCATAAGTTCCAATAATTTATCGTGGATTGCAACCGCCGAAAGCCGCGCTATCTCTGGGGATAACCACAGATGCATATTGTAAATACCGTGATGGTGATCGCCGTCACCTTTTTCTGCTGCGCCATGGCCATGACCATGGTGATCGTCATCGTCGTCCGCCCCGGTGATGAGCAGCGGTTTGACCCCATCCAGCTCGGCAATCGTCACCTTTTTATTCGCCGCAATGCTTTGCGTCGACTTATCCATAAAGGCTTCCATTTCCGGACCAATCCACACCACTAAGTCTGCGTTCTGTAAGCGTTTTACATCAGAAGGACGGAGGGAATAATCATGCTCGGAGGCGCCATCGGGCAGCAGCACCTGGGTCTCGGTCACCCCATCGGCGATGGCCGCCGCGATAAAGCCCAGCGGTTTCATAGAAGTCACCACGGCGGCGCTGGCCAGCGGTACCTGCGCGAACAAAAAAACAGCGCCAAGTCCAGCGCAAAGAAGCGTATTTTTATGTAACATAATGCGTCTAGTCATCGAAATAAGTGAGTGTGATGTGATATTATAACATTCACTAGCTTGTGCAACCCCTAAATTACTATGACAAACCTTGTAACGCTGGAAAATGTCTCGGTGGCCTTTGGCCAACGCCGCGTGTTGTCTGACATCTCGCTGGCTCTCACGCCAGGCAAAATCTTAACCCTGCTGGGCCCCAACGGCGCCGGCAAATCGACCCTTGTGCGGGTGGTTCTCGGGCTGGTAGCACCGACAGAGGGTGTTATCAAGCGTGACGCACGCCTGCGCATCGGCTATGTGCCGCAGAAACTGCATCTGGACGCCACGCTGCCGCTGACCGTTAGCCGCTTCCTGCGTTTGCGCCCGGGCACCCGTAAAGACGACATCCTGCCGGCGCTGAAGCGCGTGCAGGCGGGGCATCTGATCGATGCGCCGATGCAAAAGCTCTCAGGCGGCGAAACGCAGCGCGTACTGCTGGCCCGCGCCCTGCTCAACCGTCCGCAGCTGCTGGTGCTGGATGAACCGACCCAGGGTGTTGACGTCAACGGCCAGGTGGCGCTCTACGATCTTATCAACCAGCTGCGCCATGAACTGGACTGCGCGGTGCTAATGGTATCCCACGATCTGCATCTGGTGATGGCCAAAACCGACGAAGTTTTGTGCCTGAACCAGCATATCTGCTGCTCTGGCGCACCGGAGGTGGTCTCCATGCACCCGGAGTTTATCTCCATGTTCGGACCGCGCGGCGCGGAACAGCTGGGGATATACCGCCACCACCATAATCACCGCCACGACCTTCAGGGGCGAATTGTACTGCGTCGGGGAAACAGCCGCTAATGATTGAACTTCTGTTACCTGGCTGGCTTGCCGGGATGATGCTGGCCTGCGCCGCTGGTCCGCTGGGCTCCTTTGTGGTCTGGCGCCGCATGTCTTATTTCGGCGACACGCTGGCGCATGCGTCTCTGCTCGGCGTCGCTTTCGGTTTATTGCTTAACGTCAATCCGTTCTATGCGGTGATCGTCGTGACCCTGCTGCTGGCCGGCGGGCTGGTGTGGCTGGAAAAACGACCGCATCTGGCGATCGATACCCTGCTGGGCATCATGGCGCACAGCGCGCTGTCCCTGGGGCTGGTGGTGGTCAGTCTGATGTCTAACGTCCGCGTCGATCTGATGGCGTACCTGTTCGGCGATCTGCTGGCGGTTACGCCGCAGGACCTGATCGCCATTGCCACTGGCGTGGTGATTGTGATTGGCATTCTGCTCTGGCAGTGGCGGAATCTGCTGGCGATGACCATCAGTCCGGACCTGGCGTTTGTCGACGGCGTGAAGCTGCAGCGGGTCAAGCTGCTGTTGATGCTGGTCACCGCCCTGACTATCGGCGTGGCGATGAAGTTCGTCGGGGCGCTGATCATTACTTCCCTGCTGATTATCCCGGCCGCCACCGCCCGCCGTTTTGCCCGTACGCCGGAGCAGATGGCCGCCGTGGCGGTGGGCGTGGGCATGCTGGCCGTTACCGGCGGGTTAACCTTCTCGGCTTTCTATGATACCCCGGCCGGGCCGTCGGTGGTGCTCTGCGCCGCGGTGCTGTTTATTCTCAGCATGACGAAAAAAGCCGCCAGCTGAAAATGAAAAAGCCCGGTCACGCTGCTGACCGGGCTTCACCATGAACTGCTCAACCGCAACGCGCTACGGCATTTCCGGCGGCGTAATCCCGAAATGATTCCAGGCGCGCACCGTCGCCATTCTTCCCCGCGGCGTACGCTGCAGAAAGCCCTGCTGAATTAAGTAGGGCTCCAGTACATCTTCAATGGTTTCCCGCTCTTCGCCAATCGCGGCGGCGAGGTTATCCAGCCCCACCGGGCCGCCAAAGAACTTATCTATCACCGCCAGCAGCAGCTTACGGTCCATATAGTCGAACCCTTCCGCATCGACGTTAAGCATATCCAGCGCCTGGGCGGCAATATCGGCGGAGATGGTGCCGTCGTGGCGCACTTCCGCAAAGTCACGCACCCGGCGCAGCAGACGGTTGGCAATACGCGGCGTGCCGCGTGAACGGCGGGCTACTTCCAGCGCGCCCTCGTCGCTCATCTCCAGCCCCATATGGCGGGCGCTGCGGCTGACAATATGCTGCAGATCGGGGATCTGATAGAACTCCAGACGCTGCACGATGCCAAAGCGGTCGCGCAGCGGCGAGGTCAACGAACCGGCGCGGGTGGTGGCGCCGATCAGGGTAAACGGCGGCAGATCGATCTTGATGGAACGCGCCGCGGGACCTTCGCCAATCATAATATCCAGCTGGTAGTCTTCCATTGCCGGATAGAGCACCTCTTCCACCACCGGCGAGAGGCGATGGATCTCATCGATAAACAGAACATCGTGCGGTTCGAGGTTGGTGAGCATCGCGGCGAGATCGCCCGCCTTCTCCAGCACCGGGCCGGAGGTGGTACGCAGATTCACCCCCATTTCATTGGCGACGATATTGGCCAGGGTGGTTTTCCCCAACCCTGGCGGGCCAAAAATCAGCAGGTGATCGAGGGCGTCGCCGCGCAGCTTCGCCGCCTGGATAAAGATCTCCATCTGCGAACTCACCTGCGGCTGGCCGACATACTCTGCCAGCAATTTTGGGCGGATGGCGCGGTCAGCGGCCTCTTCAAAGCCGCTGCTGTCTGCCGATACCAGCCGGTCTGCTTCAATCATCCCTTACCTCACAACGCAGCGCGCAGCGCTTCGCGAATTAGCGTTTCACTGTTGGCGTCCGGACGCGCGATCTTGCTGACCATCCGGCTGGCCTCCTGCGGTTTATAGCCCAGCGCGACCAGCGCGGCAACCGCTTCCTGCTCGGCATCGTCCGCCGTTGGGCCTGCCGGCGAGGCCAGCACCAGATCGGCCGCCGGGGTGAACAGGTCGCCGTGCAGCCCTTTGAAGCGGTCTTTCATCTCAACGATCAGACGTTCAGCGGTTTTTTTGCCAATCCCCGGCAGCTTCACCAGCGAGGCGACCTCTTCCCGTTCAACGGCGTTGACGAACTGCTGCGCCGACATGCCGGAGAGGATCGCCAGCGCCAGCTTGGGCCCCACGCCGTTGGTTTTAATCAGCTCTTTAAACAGGGTACGTTCCTGTTTGTTGTTAAACCCATACAGCAGCTGGGCATCTTCACGCACCACAAAGTGGGTGAAGACGATCGCCTCCTGCCCGGCCTCCGGCAGCTCATAGAAGCAGGTCATTGGCATATGCACTTCATAGCCGACGCCCGCCGTTTCCAGCAACACCAGCGGGGGTTGTTTTTCGAGAATGATGCCTCTGAGTCTGCCTATCACGTGGGGCTCCTGCGTTATGGTCTAAGTATCAGGCGGTATCATAAAAAAAGGCTGGATAGATATCCAGCCTGATTTGCGATTATCGTAAGCGCCCCCGCGCCAGATTGAGCCGGGTCTCGCTGATCTGAGCGGCATTCTGGCTGACATGGCAATGGGTGATGGCGATCGCCAGCGCATCCGCCGCATCCGCCTGCGGATTGGCGGGCAGCTTGAGCAAGGTGCGCACCATATGCTGGACCTGGCTCTTTTCGGCGCTGCCAATCCCGACAACGGTCTGCTTGACCTGACGGGCGGCGTATTCAAACACCGGCAGCGCCTGATTGGTCGCTGCGACGATCGCCACCCCGCGCGCCTGCCCGAGCTTTAACGCCGAGTCGGCATTCTTGGCCATAAAGACCTGCTCAATGGCGAAATAGTCGGGCTGGAACTGGGTGATGATCTCCGTCACCCCGGCGTAGATCAGCTTCAGCCGCGACGGCAGATCGTCCACTTTGGTGCGGATGCATCCGCTGCCCAGATAGCTCAGCTGCCGCCCAACCTGGCGGATCACGCCATAACCGGTAACGCGCGACCCCGGGTCAATGCCGAGAATAATAGCCATCACGCGCCTCCGGTTAACCGTGGATGCGGCTGCATCACAGGGTGGCTGCGACCTCGTCGGAGATCTCGCCGTTATGGTACACTTCCTGCACGTCGTCGCAGTCTTCCAGCATATCGATCAGACGCAGCAGCTTCGGCGCCGTCTCGGCATCCATATCCGCTTTGGTGGACGGAATCATTGAGACTTCGGCAGCGTCGGCTTTCAGGCCGGCGGCTTCCAGCGCGTCGCGCACAGCGCCCATCTCTTCCCAGGCGGTGTAGACGTCGATGGCGCCGTCGTCATAGGTCACCACGTCTTCTGCGCCTGCTTCCAGCGCCGCTTCCATGATAGTGTCTTCATCGCCTTTCTCGAAGGAGATAACGCCTTTCTTGCTGAACAGGTAGGAGACGGAACCGTCGGTGCCGAGGTTACCCCCGGTTTTGGTGAAGGCGTGACGCACTTCCGCAACGGTACGGTTACGGTTGTCGGACAGACATTCCACCATCACCGCGGTGCCGCCAGGGCCGTAACCTTCATAAATGATGGTTTCCATGTTCGCGTCTTCATCGCCGCCGACGCCGCGCGCGATGGCGCGGTTCAGGGTGTCGCGAGTCATGTTGTTAGACAGCGCTTTATCAACGGCCGCACGCAGACGCGGGTTGGAAGCCGGATCGCCGCCGCCCAGACGCGCGGCGGTGACCAGCTCGCGAATGATTTTCGTAAAGATTTTACCGCGTTTGGCATCCTGTGCCGCTTTGCGGTGTTTGGTGTTGGCCCATTTACTATGACCTGCCATAAAAAACTCTCCAAAAAGCGCGCCCTTTCAGGCGGCGTTAATTACAAATTCTTCAATCGCCTGCCGGTTGCTCCACGACTTGGTCAGCGCAGCGGCTTCCGTCGCGCTGACCCAGCGATAGGCCAGATGTTCGGTGAAAGTAATCTCCCGCTCATGAGGCAGCGCAAGACAGAACCAGAATTCCGTATTGCGCTCTACACCCGGCGCATAGCGATGACGCAAATGAGAAAATATCTCGAACTCCACCGTGCGCTGACAGTCGATTAAGGTCAGTTGCTCGCAGGCAACGTCAATGGCGACCTCTTCCTTTACTTCACGCGCGGCGGCCTGCAGCGCGGTCTCTCCAGCTTCCAGGCTGCCGGTGACCGACTGCCAGAACGCGGGATCGTCGCGCCGCTGCAACATCAGCACCCGTTTCGTATCTTCGGCGTAAATGACCACCAGCACCGAAACGGGCAGCTTAAATGACATATTACTTGTTCTCCAGAGACGCTTTTGCCTCTTTCTCCACAACCTGAATACCCAGCTCACCGAGCGCCGCCGGATTGGCGAAGCTTGGCGCTTCGGTCATCAGGCAGGCGGCCGCGGTGGTTTTCGGGAAAGCGATAACGTCGCGGATGTTATCGGTACCGGTCAGCAGCATGGTCAGACGGTCAAGACCGAAGGCCAGACCTGCATGCGGCGGCGTACCGTACTTCAGCGCATCCAGCAGGAAGCCGAATTTCTCACGCTGTTCCTGTTCGTTAATGCCCAGAATACCAAATACGGTCTGCTGCATCTCGCCGCGGTGGATTCGCACCGAACCGCCGCCGACTTCATAACCGTTAATAACCATATCGTAGGCGTTGGCTACAGCCTCTTCCGGGGCGGCTTTCAGCTCATCCGCGGTCATATCTTTCGGCGAGGTGAACGGATGGTGCATCGCCGTCAGGCCGCCTTCGCCGTCGTCTTCGAACATCGGGAAGTCGATCACCCACAGCGGCGCCCATTTGCTCTCGTCAGTCAGACTCAGGTCTTTACCCAGCTTCAGACGCAGCGCGCCCAGCGCGTCGGCCACTACTTTCTTGTTGTCGGCGCCGAAGAAGATCATGTCTCCATCCTGCGCGCCGGTGCGGTCAAGGATCGCTTCCACGATTTCAGCGGTCAGGAATTTGGCCACCGGGCTGTTGATCCCGTCCATGCCTTTGGCACGCTCGGTCACTTTAATATAGGCCAGCCCTTTCGCGCCGTAGATCTTCACAAAGTTGCCGTATTCGTCAATCAGCTTGCGGGTCAGAGAGGCCCCGCCCGGGACGCGCAGGGCCGCCACGCGCCCTTTCGGATCGTTGGCCGGGCCGGCAAAGACCGCGAATTCCACAGACTTCAGCAGGTCGGCGACGTCCACCAGCTCCATCGGGTTACGCAGATCCGGTTTATCGGAGCCATAGCGACGTTCGGCTTCGGCGAAGGTCATGATCGGGAACTCGCCCAGGTCGACGCCTTTCACTTCCAGCCACAGCTGACGCACCATCGCCTCCATGATCTCACGCACCTGCGGCGCGGTCATAAAGGAGGTTTCCACGTCGATCTGGGTGAATTCAGGCTGACGGTCGGCACGCAGGTCTTCATCGCGGAAGCATTTGACGATCTGATAGTAGCGGTCGAAGCCGGACATCATCAGCAGCTGTTTGAACAGCTGCGGCGACTGCGGCAGCGCGTAGAATTTGCCTTTGTGCACGCGGGAAGGCACGAGGTAATCGCGGGCGCCTTCCGGGGTGGCTTTAGTCAGCATCGGGGTTTCGATGTCGAGGAAGCCATGGTCGTCCATAAAGCGGCGCACAAAGCTGGTAATTTTCGCGCGGGTTTTCAGGCGCTGCGCCATCTCCGGACGACGCAGGTCGAGGTAGCGGTATTTCAGACGCGCTTCTTCGGTGTTGACGTGATTGGAGTCCAGCGGCAGCGATTCTGAGCGGTTAATGATCGTCAGATCGGAAGCCAGCACTTCGATAGCGCCGGTGGCCATGTCCGCGTTGATGTTTTTCTCTTCACGCGCGCGAACGGTGCCAGTGACCTGAATGCAGAACTCATTACGCAGTTCAGAGGCTAACTTCAACGCATCCGCACGATCCGGATCGAAAAACACCTGAACGATGCCTTCGCGGTCGCGCATATCGATAAAAATGAGGCTACCGAGATCGCGACGGCGGTTGACCCAACCACACAGAGTCACCTGCTGCCCAACGTGGGACTGTCGAAGCTGTCCGCAATATTCTGTACGCATGAGATATCCCTTAACTTAGCCGTCGGCGGATTGTCGTCTGCCCTGCAGGCGACGAGGTCGCAGCTTTAGCTGATGTCACAACTGAATGAAAAAAGGCGGCTATTATACTGGAAATTCTGTCGTTCGATAAGTCCGACGCACGATGTACGCTGCTTTGCTGCGCGCTTAACGTCCACACTCACATAAATTAACAAAATTTGTTACTCTTTTGCTGAAGCCGCAAAGGTATTGTAGCCGCCTGACAACAGATGAAGATACGGGGATACCATGTTAGAACTCAATGCAAAAAACACGGCGCTGGTGGTAATCGATCTGCAGGAAGGCATTCTGCCTTTCGCCGGCGGCCCGCATCGGGCTGACGAGGTGGTGGCGCGCGCCGCTCGCCTGGCAGACAAGTGCCGGCAACAGGGTTCGCCGGTCATCATGGTCCGCGTGGGCTGGTCGGCCGATTTCGCCGAAGCGCTGAAACAGCCTGTCGACGCTCAGGCCGGGGCGCATACGCTGCCCGAAAACTGGTGGACCTACCCGGCCACGCTGGGTAAGCAGGAGAGCGATATCGAAGTGACCAAACGCCAGTGGGGCGCGTTCTATGGCACCGACCTTGAGCTTCAGCTGCGCCGCCGCGGGATCGACACCATTATTCTCTGCGGCATCTCCACCAACATCGGCGTCGAATCCACCGCCCGCAATGCCTGGGAGCTGGGTTTTAACCTGGTCATCGCTGAAGATGCCTGCAGCGCCGCCTCCGCCGAACAGCATCAGGGCAGCATGACGCATATTTTCCCGCGCATCGGCCGGGTGCGCAGTACCGAGGAGATCCTCACGGCGCTATGATTTATATTGGGCTTCCCCAGTGGTCGCACCCGAAATGGGTGCGCCTTGGCATCACCAGCCTTGAAGAGTACGCCCGCCATTTTAACTGCGTGGAGGGCAACACCACCCTGTATGCGCTACCAAAGCCGGAGATTGTCGCCCGCTGGTACGAACAGACTCACGATGACTTCCGCTTCTGCTTCAAATTTCCGGCCACCATCTCGCACCAGGCCGCCCTGCGCCATTGCGACGAGTTAAGCAGCGAATTTTTTGCCCGCCTGGCGCCGCTGGCTTCGCGCATCGGCCAGTACTGGCTGCAGCTGCCGGCGACGTTCGGTCCACGCGATCTCCCCGCGCTATGGCATTTTCTCGACGGACTGCCGAAGGATTTCACCTACGGCGTCGAAGTTCGTCATCCCGAGTTTTTCGCCAAAGGGGAAGCGGAACAGCAGCTCAACCGCGGGCTGCACGAGCGTAACGTCAACCGCGTGATCCTCGACAGCCGCCCGGTCCATAGCGCTGCGGCCACCAGTCCGGCGATGATCGATGCCCAACAAAAGAAACCGAAGGTGCCGGTACATGCGGTGATGACCGCCCGACAGCCAATGGTGCGGTTTATCGGCGGTGACGATATGGTCCATAACCGGGAACTGTTTCGCGTCTGGCTTCAGACCCTGGCGAAGTGGCATCAGTCGGGGACCCCGTGGTTGTTCCTGCATACCCCGGACATTGCTTTCGCCCCGGCGCTGGTGGATACCCTGTGGGGTGACCTGCGCGCTGCCCTGCCGGCGGCAGGAAATGCGCCGTCGATTCCGCAGCAATCTTCTCTTTTCTGATATCCTGCTATCATATCCGGAGCCATCTGCCAGAGTTAAAGGGAGTTTTCGTATGGTCAGCGCGCTGTATGCCGTTTTAGGTGCGTTATTGTTAGTGAAGTTCTCATTTGACGTGGTGCGTCTGCGCACCCAATACCATGTAGGCTACGGTGACGGCGGCTTTAGCGAGCTGCAGGTTGCCATCCGCGTTCACGGCAATGCCGTCGAATATGTGCCGATTGGCCTCATTTTGCTGTTATTTATGGAGATGAACGGCGCTCAGACCTGGATGGTGCACGTTTGCGGGATTTTATTGATTGTCGGGCGACTGATGCACTCCTGGGGTTTTCATCACCGCGTCTACTACTGGCGCCGCTCCGGCATGAGCGCCACCTGGTGCGCGTTGTTGCTAATGGTGCTGGCCAATCTTTGGTATATGCCCTGGGAGTTGGTTTTCTCCCTCCGTTAGCGCACAATACGCCGTTTTCGTTTTTTCGGGTTTAACGTTATGTCTCACCGCGATACGCTTTTTTCCGCGCCGATTGCCAGCCTCGGCGACTGGACCTTTGATGAACGGGTTGCTGAAGTCTTCCCCGATATGATCCAGCGTTCTGTGCCCGGCTACTCCAATATCATCTCGATGATCGGCATGCTGGCCGAGCGCTTCGTTCAGCCCAACACTCAGGTTTACGATCTTGGCTGTTCGCTGGGCGCCGCCACCCTCTCCGTGCGCCGCAATATTAGCCATCCGGGCTGTCGTATTATCGCCATCGATAACTCGCCCGCGATGGTGGAGCGCTGCCGTCGCCATATTGACGCTTATAAAGCGCCGACGCCGGTCGAAGTGATTGAAGGGGATATCCGCGACGTGACCATTGAAAACGCCTCGCTGGTGATCCTGAACTTTACTATTCAGTTCCTTGAGCCGGGCGATCGCCAGGCGATCCTCAATAAAGTCTATCAGGGGCTGAATCGGGGCGGCGCGCTGGTGCTCTCGGAAAAATTCAGCTTCGAAGACGCCCACGTTGGCGAACTGTTGTTCAATATGCATCATGACTTTAAGCGCGCCAACGGCTACAGCGAACTGGAGATCAGCCAGAAACGCAGCATGCTGGAAAATGTGATGCTGACGGACTCTGTCGAAACCCATAAAGCCCGCCTGCGTCAGGCTGGGTTTGAACATGCCGAACTGTGGTTCCAGTGCTTTAACTTTGGCTCGCTGGTGGCTGTTAAAGCCGGGGAGCAGGCATGATCGACTTCAGTAACTTCTATCAACTGATCGCCAAAAGCCCGCTGTCTCACTGGCTGGAGACGCTGCCTGCCCAGGTAGCCGCCTGGCAGCGCGATGCGCTGCACGGCAAGTTTCGTGAATGGGAGCGCGCCGTAGAATTTCTGCCGGAGCTAACGCCCTGGCGTCTGGATCTTCTGCACAGCGTTACCGCCGAGAGCGAAACGCCGCTCAGCGAAGGCCATCAGCGGCGGATCGAAAATCTGCTTAAAAACCTGATGCCGTGGCGCAAAGGCCCTTATTCGCTGTACGGCATCAATATCGATACCGAATGGCGATCCGACTGGAAATGGGAGCGCGTCCTGCCGCACCTGTCCGATCTCACTGGCCGGACTATCCTCGACGTGGGCTGCGGCAGCGGCTATCACATGTGGCGGATGATCGGCGCCGGCGCACATCTGGCGGTCGGTATCGATCCCACCCAGCTGTTCCTGTGCCAGTTTGAAGCGGTGCGTAAGCTGCTCGGTAACGACCAGCGGGCGCATTTGCTGCCGCTGGGCATCGAGCAGCTGCCGGCGCTGGAGGCCTTCGACACCGTGTTCTCGATGGGGGTGCTCTACCACCGCCGCTCGCCGCTGGACCATCTGTGGCAGCTGAAAGATCAGCTGGCGCCAGGGGGCGAGCTGGTGCTGGAGACGCTGGTGGTTGAAGGAGATGAAAATACGGTGCTGGTACCGGGCGACCGCTATGCGCAAATGCGCAACGTCTATTTTATCCCCTCGGCGGCGGCCCTGAAAATGTGGCTGGAGAAGTGCGGGTTTATTGACGTGCGCATCGTCGACGCCTGCGTCACCTCGACAGAGGAGCAGCGACGCACCGAATGGATGACGACCGAATCGCTGGCCGATTTCCTCGACCCACAGGATCAGCGCAAAACGGTGGAAGGCTATCCGGCGCCATTACGGGCTGTGATCATTGCCACCAAACCGGAAACCCAGCAGTCGCTGGCGAAAAAAGCGAGATAAAAAAAGGCCCCTGTTTAATGGGCAGGGGCCTGGTACGGGCAATCATCATATTGGGCGACATGATGTGCAGCAAAAAACCGTTTAACTTCTCCTGGCGGAGATAATCCTTTTCATCTCCGCCACCGCTGCGCCATTCACGGCGTAGCGTCTGTATTCATCGGCATCGGGATCGGCTGACATCGAAACGCCCGGATGACGAAAGCGCATTTCCGACGGCAACCAGTGGCCAGCCGAGCTATGGACCTCTTTCACCCCCGCCTGCAGAAACAGCGGCAGGTTCGCGGCGCGGACTCCCGCACCGGCCATAATGATTGGAGTATCCCCTGCGGCAATAAGTTCCGTAATTAATGAAATACCTTTCTCCGCCGAGGATTGCTGACCGGAAGTCAGGATACGTTTGACCCCCAGCTCACCCAGCGTTTTCCAGGCCTGACGCGGGTCGGCGCACAGATCGAACGCGCGATGAAAGGTCACCGCCAGCGGCCCCGCCGCGGCCATTATTTTTTTCATCCGCGGGATATCGACCTGGCCATCAGCATCCAGCACGCCGGTCACCAGCCCGGGAAAGCCCAGATCCCGCACCATGCGAATATCGTTAAGCATCGCGGCGAACTCTTCCTCGGTGTAGCAGAAATCGCCGCCGCGCGGGCGAACGATCGGATGCACCGGGAGAGTAATCGCCTCGCGGGCCGAGACCAGCACCCCATAAGAGGGGGTTAATCCCCCTTCCTGCGGCGCGGCGCAGAGCTCAATACGATCGGCGCCGCAGCGCTCAGCCTCCCGGGCGCACGCCATGCTGTAGCAACACACTTCCAGTACCGCCATTCCTCTCTCCCTGATCCAGACAACCTTTGCAGCATGTCACAATTTCACGCGGCAGACGCCGCGCGGCTTCACACTGTTACGTATCGGCTTGCTCGCTGGCGACGATTTGTTCAATAGACCATGGATGAAATTTGACCGTCACGCTGCCGTCGGTCACCGCCAGGGTGGGGTTCGGCAGGCGCTCATGCTCCCCTTTCGGCGAGCTGGTTTTGACCACGATCCCCGGCTGGCTGAGTCCGTCATCGGCCAGCAGCGCCAGCGCGCGGGCATTTAAGGTTGCCGGATCGCCGGGCAGGACGATTTCGATATGCTCCCAGCCTTCATGGGGATAACGCTTTTCACCCGGCCACGGCAGCTCAACGATATGGAAGCGCCAGTGCGCCACGCAGACCGGCTCCGCCAGTTTGAACAGGCAAATGGGCCGGCCGTTGATCATATTCTCCGACAGCAGGGTGCCGCACTGCTCCAGACCGCGGCGCCAGCGTTCCGCAGTGGTATTCTGATGACAGCGCAGGGAGATATGGTCGGCGTCGAGCCCGGCGATCTCCAGTCCCAGTCGCGCAGTGAAGCGCTGAAGCGCATCGGAAAATCGCGGGAGATCCGCCGTAATATCGGCCAGTTGTTCATTTTGCTGCCAGTTTGCCATGGGTTTGCTCGTCAATAATGCTCGTCAGTAATGAAAAGGTAATTTACCGTGTTTCGGCCTGCGGACCAACCGCCGCCCCGCTGATGGGCAACTGACCGGCGATGGATTGCGCACGCCAGCGCGCCGCGCGCAATGCTGACGGACGGGGACAAATGCAGTATACTCCCGCCCTAATTTGTCCACATTATGGCGCCGCCTCCCTCGGGGGCAGGCGCATTACACGTAAGGTATTCCGGTGAATATTCAGGCTCTTCTCTCAGAAAAAGTCAGCCAGGCCCTGATCGCGGCAGGCGCGCCTGCCGATTGCGAACCCCAGGTCCGCCAGTCAGCAAAAGTTCAGTTCGGCGACTATCAGGCCAACGGCGTGATGGCTGTCGCCAAAAAGCTGGGTATGGCGCCGCGACAACTTGCAGAGCAGGTACTGTCTCATCTTGACCTCAACGGCATTGCCAACAAGGTTGAAATCGCCGGGCCGGGCTTTATCAATATTTTCCTCGACCCCGCGTTTCTGGCGGACAACGTCAACCGCGCGCTGCAGTCTGAGCGCCTGGGCGTCACGAAACCGCAGGCGCAGACTATCGTCGTCGACTACTCGGCACCCAACGTAGCGAAAGAGATGCACGTCGGCCATCTGCGTTCGACCATCATTGGCGATGCTTCAGTCCGTACCCTGGAGTTCCTGGGTCATAAGGTGATCCGCGCCAACCACGTCGGCGACTGGGGCACCCAGTTCGGGATGCTGATCGCGTATCTGGAAAAACAGCAGCAGGAAAACGCCGGCGAGATGGCCCTGGCCGACCTCGAAGGTTTCTATCGCGAAGCGAAAAAGCACTATGACGAAGACGAAGCCTTCGCCGAGCGCGCGCGCAGCTACGTGGTTAAGCTGCAGGGCGGTGATGAGTACTTCCTGCAGATGTGGCGTAAGCTGGTCGACATCACCATGTCGCAAAACCAGATCACCTACGATCGCCTGAACGTCACCCTGACCCGCGATGACGTGATGGGTGAGAGCCTGTACAACCCGATGCTGCCGGGGATCGTCGCCGATCTGAAAGCCAAAGGGCTGGCGGTTGAGAGCGAAGGCGCTACCGTGGTCTTCCTTGATGAGTACAAAAACAAGGAAGGCGAACCGATGGGCGTCATCATCCAGAAAAAGGATGGCGGCTACCTCTATACCACCACCGATATCGCCTGTGCGAAGTATCGCTATGAAACGCTGCACGCCGACCGCGTGCTCTACTACATCGACTCTCGTCAGCACCAGCACCTGATGCAGGCGTGGACCATCGTGCGCAAGGCAGGCTACGTGCCGGACTCCGTGCCGCTGGAGCACCATATGTTCGGTATGATGCTGGGGAAAGACGGCAAGCCGTTTAAAACCCGCGCCGGCGGTACCGTGAAGCTGGCGGATCTGCTGGACGAAGCGCTGGAGCGCGCCCGTCGCCTGGTGGCCGAGAAGAACCCGGATATGTCGGCTGACGAGCTGGAAAATCTGGCGAAAGTGGTGGGTATCGGCGCGGTTAAATATGCCGACCTGTCGAAAAACCGCACCACCGACTACGTCTTCGACTGGGATAATATGCTGGCGTTCGAAGGCAACACCGCGCCGTATATGCAGTATGCCTATACCCGCGTGCTCTCCGTGTTCCGCAAAGCCGGCATCGACGAAAACGCGATGATCGACGCGCCGGTGGTCATCGCCGAAGATCGCGAAGCTCAGCTGGCCGCGCGCCTGCTGCAGTTTGAAGAGACCCTCTCCGTGGTCGCTCGCGAAGGGACGCCGCACGTGATGTGCGCCTACCTCTACGATCTGGCGGGCCTGTTCTCCGGCTTCTACGAGCACTGCCCGATCCTCAGCGCGGAAAGCGAAGAGACCCGCAACAGCCGTCTGAAGCTGGCGCTGCTCACGGCGAAAACCCTCAAGCTGGGTCTTGATACCCTCGGTATCGAAACCGTCGAGCGTATGTAACAAGCAACCCGGCGAAAGCCGGGTTAGTTTTATTCGGCGCCTCGCCAGCGGGGCGCCCTGCTCAGAAGTACTTGCGTAGATACTCCGTCAGACAAAGGATCGCCATCGCCTGACCGTAGGGCATCGAGGTAAGCGGGATCTGGCGATAAAAGTCGAGGTCTGACCCCATCCCGGTGCCAAATGAGGTCTGCAGCAGCTCCCCCTGCGGCGAAATATTCTGCACAATCCCGCGAATCGCTTTTTCAGCCACCCCGGCGTAGTGCTGCCCGACGTAACGCTTGCGCACCGCTTTGAGAATCCCGTAGGCAAAGCCGGCGGTCGCCGAGGCCTCAAGATAAGAGTGCGGGTCGTCCAGCAAGGTATGCCACAGGCCGCTGTCGTCCTGGCATTTTGCCAAGGCGGCAATCTGTGCGTCGAGGACTGTAATCAGATAGCGCCGTACCGCGTTCCCCTCGGGGAGATCCACCAGTTCCAGAAAATCCGGGATCACCATGGTGAGCCAGCTGTTGCCCCGCGCCCAACGCGCCCGGGCAAAGTTATGCCGCCCCTCATAGTTCCAGCCGTGAAACCACAGCCCGGTCTCCCGGTCCATCAGGTTCTGCACATGGAGCAGGAACTGGTAGGTTGCCTCCTCCACATACTGCGGGCGGTTAAGCAGCTTGCCAATTTTGGCTAACGGCAACACGGTCATCATCAGCGTGTCATCCCACATTTGCTGATGGTTCTCCTCCGCCAGAGTCATGTGCTGCATACCGCCCTGCTCGGTGCGCGGCATCTCGTGCATCGCCCACTCCGCCCAGCTCTCCAGCCACGGCAGATACGCCATACGGCCGGTCTCTTCAAAGCGGTAAGCCAGGGTCAGAAACGGGGCCATAGTATTGACGTTTTTGGTCGTTGCCCCCTCGGCGAAGCGGTCGGCAAACCAGCGATCGATGATATCACGCATCTCGATATCGCCGGTTTGCTGGTAATACTGATAGATGCCGTACAGCCCAACGCCGTGGGTCCACTCCCAGCCGGCCCAGCCTTTGGTATCGATCACGCGCCCGTCATCCAGGCGTAGTAAAAATTGCCCGCTCTCATCCTTAATATTCACCAGGTTTTGCGTCACGTTGCGGATCAGCGCCTGCAGTTCGCTGCGGGCGATAAAACGCTCAGGCTGACGCAGTAATGGGCTATGTTTGACCGGCCAAACTTTCATGTTGTTAACCTCGGGTATATGTCGAATTCAAAGCGCCGCCCTTAATGAGCGCCGGGGCAGCAGGTTTATGACGATTCAGATAGCCAATATTGTTATTGCCCCACAGACAGTCGTAAGGCATCCCCGCCAGCAGCTCGACCACCGCACGGTGTTCCGCACTGGTCTGTTCCGACTGAGCGTAGCCGAGCTCGCGCATTCTGAGGGTCTCGCTGCGCAGGACGCTGTGGGTGTGCAGGTTGAGCTTGAAGCGCAGCGAGACGAGGAAGCCGCAGGCTAACACCACCAGAGTGCCGACGCTGAGGATCAGCAGAATGGTATGGCTGACCCCTTCAGGCTGTATTTTTTGCCCGGAAACAAACCCCGACAACTGCATAATGATCCCCACCAGCATCACCGCCCCCGCCTGCGAGGCTTTGCGGGTCAGGGTCATGATGCCGGCAAAAATCCCCTCCCGGCGCTGGCCGGTGATCGCTTCGTCGACGTCGGCAATATAGGTGTAAGTATTCCACGGTACGTAATTTATCCCGCCGCGTCCCAGTCCGGCGACAGCAGAGATGAGCAGCAATAAGGAATAGACGTCGCTCAGTCCGGCGTAATAGAGCAGCGCGTAGGAGAGTGAGCTCAGGCCAAACAGGACCACCACCATGCGGTACGACGGCGCGGGGCCAAAACGAATGCACAGCGGGATCATGGCGATTACTGCAATAAACTGGAAGATGGCCATCGTCCCCAGCAGGTTCGAGGCGACGGCGGCTTCCTGCATCAGAACAAAGACTACGTAATAGGTAAACACGGCATTGAAGACGTCCTGGGCGATATAGCCCCCCAGATACATGCCGAGGTGCTGGCGGAAAATTTTTATCCGCAGCGTAGAACTCAGCTCAATCACCAGGCGATTGAGGCTCTGAGCAAGGGTTAAGTTTTGTTTTTCCGCTTCCGCCCGCAGGGCCGCTTCCGACCACGCCTCCCGGGGTCGTTCCCAGGTGAAACACCAGACCAGAGTCAGCATCACCGCGCACAGCACCGAGAACACCAGACTGGCATAGAAGAACGAGCTGGCATTATCTTTGCCGAGCCAGGAGAGAAGGATCCCCGGCAGGAAGGAGGCTAAAATCGCCGACATCTGCGCCATCGAAATGCGCGCGCCGGAGAATTTGGTTTTCTGTTTAAAGTCATCGGTCATCTCCGGCACCAGCGTCTCATAGGGCACCAGAATCATGGTATAGACCATATCAAACAGCAGATAGGTCGCCAGGTAGTACCAGAAGCCCATCTCGCCGACCCACATCGCTGAATAGCTGAATACGCAGGGGATGCCGAGCAGAATAAAGAATTTTCTGCGGCCGAAGCGCTTACCAAGCCAGGTGGTGCCAAAGTTATCGGTGAGAAAGCCCATCAGCGGGCTTACCACCGCGTCCAGCACGCGGGCGGCAGCAAAAATAAGCGTGGCCTCAATCGGGGTCAGTCCGCAAAAGGTCGTGTAAAAGTAGAGCAGCCATGCGGCGGTTAACGCCGTCGTGCCGGCGCCGAGAAAATCGCCCGCGCCGTAGGCCAGATAGTTAGCCAGTCCAATTTTTCGTGTTTTCATCGCCGTGATCCTGTGTCTTTTTTTAAAAGAACGCCGACAATCGTTCCGGATTTGCCACCGGAAGGGAGTGGGTACCTGGCTACACTAAAAGCTGTGAAAGGAGGTTACCTTTGTACTTTTGCCACGGAACAGTCGCCGGTGGCAAAATGACAAAGAGATGACGTCGCCACTTCACTCATTTATAAAACGGCATTTCTTTTTAATCAAAAGACAGGTTCACTGATGTGATCTGGCTGGAAGGTCGCCGACTGACGAACAGGCTCGCAAATCCCGGGATCGGCCCTTGCGCAGTCGGGGAAACAGGAGTAAAGAATGGAAGAAAGGGTTATTCCGCGTATCTCAAGGAGGCCAGATGCCTTATACCCATCTGCTGGTTGCCGTCGCGCCAACGCCGGAGAGTCAGGTGTTAATTAAAAAAGCGGTGTCGATAGCCCGCCCCGTTAACGCGAAAGTGAGCTTAATCACTCTCGCTACGGATCCGGAGCTGTATAACCAGTTCGCCGCACCGATGATGGAAAATCTGCGCGAAGTGATGCAGGAAGAGACGCGGGAGTTTCTCAATGAGCTGGCTCGCCACGCGGACTACCCAATAGAAAGAATGACCATCGCCTGCGGCGAGCTAGGCCATCATATTAAGGACTTCTGCCGGTCGCACCGTGTTGATCTGGTGATCTGCGGCAATCACAACCATTCCCTCTTTTCACGCGCCACCTGCTCGGCGAAAAGTATCGTCGGCAGCTGCGGCGTTGATGTCCTGTTGGTTTCCCTTGAAAAGGGCTAACGCCGGTTAGCCCTTTTCCTGAACTAGGCCAGTTTAGGGAAGGTGGCTATCTTCCCCCGCAGACGGCTCTCCTCGCTGCGCGGTGAAATATGCTGCAGATCCTCGACAAAGCGCGCCTGCCAGTTATGAATATCATTTTCTCTGATCACGTCCAGCATCGCTGAATGACGGGCGATACGTTCCGCCAGCGGCATGCTGAGCGCGCGATCCAGCGCGGCGGCAACCTCGTCGCGATCGTAAGGATTGACGATCAGGGCGCTGGTCAGCTCCTGCGCCGCCCCGGCAAACTGCGACAGGACCAGTACGCCAGGGTTATCCGGATCCTGCGCCGCGACGTACTCCTTCGCCACCAGGTTCATACCATCGCGTAGCGGAGTCACCAGCCCGACGTCAGAGTAGCGGAAGACCTTCATCAGCAGCTTACGATCAAAATGCTGGTTCAGATAGTAGAGCGGTGTCCAGCCAAGCTGACCAAACTGTCCGTTGATGCGTCCGGCTGCGGTTTCCAGCTGGTGGCGGATATCCTGATAGGCCTGCACATCGCCGCGGGAGGTCGGCGCGATCTGGGTATAACGGATTTTGCCGTGGTGCTGAGGGTACTTCTCGAGCAGCGTCTCGTAGGCGAGGAATCGCTCCGGCAACCCTTTCGAATAGTCAAGACGCTCCACGGAGAAGATATTCTTCACATTTTTCAGCTCGTTCTTCAGCTGGGCCAGCTTCGGCGGCAGCGGACCTTTAGCGTTGCGCGTAATTTCGTCCGGATCGATCCCTATCGGATAAACCTCGGTACTGAACGCCTTACCCCATGCCTGATAGCGTTTATCGCCGAGGTCGGATAGGCGAGTCTGCATAGCAATGCTGTCGAGAAAAGCGGTTCTGTCGCTTTCGGTCTGGAAGCCCAGCAGATCGTAATCGCACAGTTGCTCCAGCAGCTCAGCGTGCGGCGGCAGAGCGTTAAAAATCTCCGGCGTCGGGAACGGAATGTGTAAGAAAAACCCGATGCGATTGTTCACTCCGCGCTTACGCAGCTCGCTGGCGAAGGGCAGAAGATGGTAATCATGGATCCACAGCGTATCGTCTGGCTCAATCAGCGGCAGAAGCTTGTCCGCCAGCATGGCGTTAACCCGCAGATATCCCTCCCAGGCTTCGCGCTGAAAGCTGACCAGATCAAGACGATAGTGGAAAGCCGGCCACAGCACGGCGTTAGAGAACTGGTTGTAGTATTCATCATGGTCCCGTTCATTAAGGTTGAACGACGCCCAGGAAATATTCCCGCGGGATACCTGCTTGAGCGGCTGCTGGTCATCGCCAATCTCGCCGCTCCAGCCAAACCACAGACCCCCCGCCGCTCTCAGTGCCCCCAGGATGCCGACGGCCAGACCGCCAGCGCTCGATTTTTTATCGTCCGGTAAGGCGATACGGTTAGAGACTACGACTAAACGACTCATGGTCATCCCTCCTTTCGGTTTGCGCGTCATACGCCAGATGTTGCAACCACGTCCTTACAGCGGCGGCATCCGCCAACCGCCAGTGCGCCTGAGTTTCCCCGGCGCCAACTTTTACCGACATTCCCTGCAGTTGATTAACGACGCTGAATCCCGCCTCGTCGGTCAAATCATCGCCGACAAAAACCGGTTCGCGGCCGGCGAATGGCGCCTCCTGCATGAACGCGGTAATCGCCTCCCCTTTGTTGACGCCGCGGGGTTTAATCTCCACCACGCACTTGCCAAGCTGTAACGCCAGCAGCGGATAGCGCTGAACAATCCGCTGCGCCAGCTCCAGCACGGCGCTCTGCTGCTGCGGGGCCTGGCGATAGTGGAGCGCGAAAGCCATCTCTTTACTCTCCAGCTCACATCCCGGGAGCGCTTCCAGCGCCGACGTCAGCTCAGCCGCGATCTCATCGCGCAGCGCTGTCGGCAGAGAGACGATGTAGGTTTTACCATTGATATCACGGCGCTCGGCCCCGTGAACGCCGGCCAGCGGTAGCCGCCAGGGATGGGTTAGCGCGTCAAGTTCAGCCATTGAGCGCCCTGAAATCAATGCCACCGCGCCCCCCTGCTGCTGGGCCAGCGCATTGAGCGCCTGCAGCGTGCTGTCGGGTATCACCACCTGATCGGGGTGCGGTTGGATATCGGCAAGAGTACCGTCGAGGTCAAAGAAAAAAGCGTAGTTTCCGGTTAGCGCAGGCGGTACAGATATCTGGTTATCCACCCTGTTTCCTCCTTATCATGGCCAGCCGAAGCTGGTTGTTAATTATATGTGAGCCATGTAAGTATAGACAGTGTGACCAACCTCGCCATTTTTGATAGTTACCGCCAGCGAAACGGGCGCTGGCGGCAATTACTCTGTAAACTAAAAAGTTCGGTTTAAATTCAGGCCGCACGTTTGGCTTTTTGTTTGTAGCGGTCGAAGATCACCGCCGCCAGCAGGATCACCCCGCGCACGACGTATTGTGAGAATGGCGAGATATTCAGCAGGTTCATCGCATTTTCCACGGTTCCGAGGATCAGGATCCCGGCCACCACGTAGGAGATCTTGCCGATCCCGCCCTTCAGCGACACCCCGCCCAGCACGCAGGCCGAAATAACAATCAGCTCATAGCCAATCGAGGTCATCGGCTGGCCGCTGGTCATCCGCGACGCCAGAATGATACCCGCTGCGGCCGATACCAGACCGGAGAGCACAAAGATAATAATCTTGGTGCGCACCACCGGGACGCCGGCCAGGCGCGCCGCCTCTTCATTGCCGCCAATAGCCAGCGTATTACGGCCAAAGGTGGTTTTGTTTAGTAATAATCCGAAAACCACCAGGCAGGCGACGGTCAGCCAGATCGGCGCCGGCAAACCAAACCAGTTGGCATAGCCGAGGGTGAAGAAACGTTCATCTTCGATCCCCACCGCTTTGCCGTCGGAGATAATATAGGCCAGGCCGCGGACAATCTGCATGGTGGCCAGCGTGGTGATCAGCGCGTTGATCTTAAGGCGCGCAATGACAAAGCCGTTAACCAGGCCACTAAGCGCCCCCAGCAACAGGCCTGCGGCGATCCCCAGCCACAGGCTTTCGCTGAGATTAATCACCACCGCGGTGGTGACCCCGGCGCAGGCGATAACCGACGCCACCGACAGGTCAAAATCGCCGGAGGCCAGGCAAAACAGCATGCCGCAGGCCACCATCCCGGACATCGAGATCGCCAGCCCCAGCCCTTTCATATTGACGAATGAAGCAAAGTTGGGCACAAAAATCACACAGCCGATAAACAGCACCGCAAACACCACCAGCATGCCAAACTGATCCCAGATGCGGGCAAAGCTAAAGGTTGAGCGGGTAGCCCCGGACGTAGTCACTGATGACATCATTTACTCCTTACTCAGGCGACAGCCTGGCTCACTGTTGGCATCGCAAGGCTTAACGCCTGCTGTTCATTGGCTTCTTCATGCAGCAGTTCGCCGGCGATTTGTCCTTCGCGCATCACCACGATGCGGTCAGCGACGCCCAGCACTTCCGGCAGGTCGCTGGAGGCAAACACCACGGCGACACCGGAGGCGGCGAGGCCATAGATCACATTGTAAATTTCATGTTTGGCGCCGACGTCGATGCCGCGGGTTGGCTCATCAAGCAGGATCACCTTCATCTCTTCCGACAGCCAGCGGCCAAGGATCGCTTTCTGCTGGTTGCCGCCCGACAGGTTCATAATCAGCTGTTCCGGGCCCGGCGTTTTAATATTCAGCGACTGGATATGTTGATCGGCGTTGTCCGCCTCCCAGGCGTTGTTGATCAGGCAGCCAGCGTGAATATGCTTGCGCCGGGCGCTGATATTGATGTTATCGCGCACGGAATGCACCGGAATAATCCCCTCCGCTTTACGATCCTCCGGGCACAGCATCATCCCGGCCTGGATGGCCTGGGCCGGTTTGCGAATGGAGACGGGCTGGCCATCGATATACACCTGACCGCCGGTTATCTGCGTGCCGCCAAACAGGCCTTTCATTAGTTCGCTGCGCCCGGCACCTACCAGTCCGAACAAACCGACAATTTCACCGCTGCGCACCGAGAGACTAACCGGCGTGCGCACGCCCGGCGCTTTGACCGCCTCCAGGCGCAGCCGCTCCTCGCCATAGGGGCGAGGCTTCCAGCCATAAATATCGCCCAGATTGCGGCCTACCATTGCCTGGACCAGGGCGTCGTGGCTGACGCTCGGCATATCGTCAAAGGTGCAAACGTAGCGGCCATCTTTAAAGACGGTGATGGCATCGCTGAGGGCAAAAATCTCTTCCATCCGGTGTGAAACATAGATGATGACCCTTCCCTCCTCCCGCAACTCGCGGATGACGCGAAACAGGTTGTCGATCTCTCTGGCGGAGAGCGAGCTGGTCGGCTCATCGAACGCGATAATCTTGGCGTTACGCGCCAGCGCTTTGGCAATCTCCACCATCTGCCATTGACCAATGGAGAGATATTTCAGCGGCGTCTCCGGGTCGATATCCAGACCCAGATGCTCCAGCTGCAGGCGGGCCTCATAGTTGAGCAGCGAGCGATTGACGATGCCGCCTCTGTGCGGCAGCTGACCGAGATAGATATTTTCGGCGACGGTCATCTCCGGGATCAGATGCAGCTCCTGGTAGATAATTGCCACGCCGGCATTCAGCGCCTCCATGGTATTGGCGAATGCCATCTGCTGGCCGCCGATCTGCAGATGGCCCGCGGTCGGGATATAGTTGCCGCTGAGAATTTTCAACAGCGTCGATTTGCCTGCGCCATTTTCGCCCATCAGCGCGTGGATCTGTCCTGGGTAGCAGTCAAAACTGATATCGGACAAGGCCTTTACGCCAGGGAACGTCATGGTGATGCCGCGAAATGAGAGATAAGGGGTAGACTGTTGCATAACGACTCCGCTCTTCTGCACTCAGCCCCCGCGCCGCGGCGGGGGCCAGTTTAATCAGGCTGTTACAGCCCTTTTTTCGCCAGCTCTTCTTTGAAGTTATCGCGGGTAATCAGCACCACATCGGTCACCGCCGTGAACTTCGGCGGCTCGACGCCCTTGGTGACCCAGTTGTAGAGCATTTCGCTGGTTTTGTAGCCGTGGATATCCGGGCTTGGCAGCAGAGAACCATAGAAGCCGGTCGGCTGCGCCTTCGACAGTTCGTTGACGGCATCCACGCCGTTGATGCCGATGCCAATCACATCGGGAGCTTTAAAGCCCTGACCTTCGGTCGCGCGCACGCCGCCGAGGACGGTGTTGTCGTTCATCCCGACGATCAGCCAGTGTTTAACCTGCGGATGCTGGACCAGCATCGAGTTACCGGCGTCGAACGCTCCCGGGATATCGTTGGATTTTGTCGGCACGCGGTAGATTTGCGCGTCCGGGAAGCCGGCCGCCTTCAGGGCATCGATGGAGCCGGTGGTGCGACGGCGCGCGGTATCCAGCTCATCGGCGGTGATCGCCATTACGGCGGTGTCTTTGACATCCCAGCCGCGCTTTTGCATCTCTTTATAGAGTTCCTGCCCCTGACGGGCGCCAATTTCGCTCGCCGCCATCATCACCAGCGGTACGCTCTCCATCGGTTTGCCTTTCGCATTGACGAACTGGTCATCGACGGTAATCACCTTCATGTCATAGCCACGCGCTTTGGCGACAATCGCCGACCCGAGCTTGGGATCGGGGGTACAGATGACAAAGCCCTTCGCGCCGCTGGCCGCCAGGCTGTCAATGGCATTCAGGGTTTTCTCCCCATCCGGGACCGCAATTTTAATAACGTCAAAGCCTAAATCTTTTCCTGCTTTATCAGCAAATTTCCACTCAGTCTGAAACCATGGCTCTTCCGGCTGTTTCACCAGAAAACCCAGTTTAAGATTTTCCGCCATAGCTGATTGTGACATAACCGCAGCGAGACCAATGGCCGCCAGCGCTTTAGTAAATTTGTGCATGGTAAACTCCAGCTTTAATTCGCTTTCATGTAGGGAAAAATCGGAATTAACAATTTAATCGGCATCAAAACAAGGCATTAGAAAAATCGCATTCCCCACTGCCGTTGTTAGAGTAGTAATACCCGGAAATTATTTCTCCATACGAGAGCATTATCACATCGCGGAATTACAGTAATTGCGTACATACATTTAGCAAAAAATGACATAAAAAATGACACAATTGTCATACAATTTTACCGGGGCATAGCAGGATCATCTATACCATCAGCAGGCTTATCCTTGTGTTGTCAGAGGATGTTTAACGGTGGGTTAAAGCACTGTTATCATCAGCGATTGACGGCGCTGCTACGGGCGATCGCCTGTGCGCCACTCAAATGGCAACCCACCTCGCACCGCTGAGCCACATGGCCCGCTTAATATCGCGAAAAAACGGATCTTTGGCGTAATTTATTGCGAAAAGAAAAAATATATTCCTCTTGATAAAAGCGCCTGCAACAAAAAATAAAAATAATGATCATCAACCTGAAACATTACTAATGAAATAACTTATTCCGTTCTCTTCTACGACGAATCTCGTAGTCAAATACTTATATCTTATAACCAATCTGAAACCAGCGAGCCCCTGCCAACGGCGCACAATCTCAGCCCTGGTAGTTTGCACAAATAATGGTGTAACAAAACGTAAATTACCGCGCTTGAGAGTTTTCTTAATTTCGTTGAGCGAGTATTCTTAAATCGTCGGCAAATGGAAAAAATACCCGACTCATACGGAATGTGTAGAGTTTTATTATTCTGCAACAGTGCCGCGTGTCACTATTTTATCTTGTAGTTATCCGCAGGATCCGCTGACGCGCACCAGTAACCCCTTCCCGATTAATAAGGATATTTTTTATGGCAGTTCCAGGAATGGCACAAAAGCTAAACACCCAAATGAATCTTGAGTTTCACGCCTCTAACGTTTACCTGAACTTAAGTGAGTGGTGCGCCCGACATCGCTTCGACGGCGCCGCGACGTTTCTGCGCACCCGCGCGCAAAGCAGCATCACCCTCACTATGCGCGTATTTGACTACCTGAAAAAAGCCGGCAGCTGGCCGATCGTCAATCCCGACCACGCCTGTAACCCTGAGTGCACCTCGCTGGAAGATCTGTTTACCCAAACCCTGAGCGATTACCAACAGCGCAGTCGTCTGCTGAGCGGTCTCGCTCAGGAAGCCAAAGCGCAAAGCGATGACAGCACCTGGCGGTTTCTCACGCTGTTGGCGGAAGAGCAGCAGCAGGATGGCCTGCTATTGCAAAGCGTGCTTGAGGAAATTCGTAATGCCGATAAAGCCGGTCTCGGGATGGAGCAGACCGATCGGCGTCTGATGGCTATCGTTGGAGAAGCGCAGAAAGCGCATTAATCAAGCCTTTATCGCTCTGCCAGGGGGAGCGCGTCTGCGCTGCCCCGCCCGGTTTATTAATCCATTACGTCTATTTTTTCTCCCCTATTATTCCTTTCAAGAATAAAAAAGTTTTAACTCGATCCCATTCCCTCATCACCGTTACCCCATAAGGGGGATTAGTGAGCGCGGTCACTTTTTGACGAACCATAAAGAAATATAAAAACAGTGTTTCAAAAATATAAAACACGAGGTTTATTTTTATGGCTAGATACACGGCTTCAGCCTCTGAAGGGCTGCAGGGAAGACCGATCTTGTTACGCCATCAGTTAGCCTACGGCGGCGGAAATCTGTTAGGGAGCGGCGCACTGGCGATAAGCGGCGCATGGCTACTCTATTTTTATACGACCTTTTGCGGCCTGACGCTGATCGAGGCCTCATTTATCTTCTCCGTCGCCAGCATCATTGACGCTATCAGCAACCCGCTGATGGGCTATCTGACGGATAATTTTGGCAAAACGCGCTTGGGCAAGCGCTTCGGCCGCCGGCGTTTCTTTCTGCTAATCGGTATTCCGCTGATGATGTTCTACCCGCTGCTGTGGGTGGAAGGCCTGAGTTTCTGGTACTACCTTAGCACCTATGTGGTGTTTGAGATCATCTACACCTCTATCATGGTGCCTTATGAAACGCTGGCGACAGAGATGACCGATGATTTCTCACTGCGTTCAAAACTGACCGGCTATAAAGCTATCTTTGGTAAGCTGGCCAACTTCCTCGCGGCGTTTATTCCCGGCCAGTTCATTCTGCTGTATGGCAAAGATTCTGCCACCCCTTTCTTCCTCACCGGTCTGACCTATGGCGCGATCCTGATCGTCGCTATTTCCTGCCTGTGGTTGTGCAGCTGGGAGCGTGAGCGCGGGGAAGAGGTGGAAACCAGCGCGAAAAAAGGACTGCTGAGCACCCTGCTGTCGCTGGCGAAAGATATGCGTTCGACTTTTTATCTACGCGTATTCCGCAAACATCTTGGTATGTACCTGTGCGGCTTTGGCGCGGAATGGCTGTTTGCCTCCATCTTCACCTATTTCGTGATCTTCGTTCTACAACACGATCCAGCGATGGTGGCCGGGCTGAACAGCCTGAACTCGATTCTGCAGCTGATCTCTACGGCGCTGTTTATCGGCCTGTGCGTGAAAAAGGGCTTCAGCAAACCCTATATCCTGGCGCTGGGGATCGTGATTTTCGCGGTTCTGCTGTATACCTCGCTGTGGTTTTTCCATCTACCGTCCGGCCTGGCGACAGTGCTGATGTTCGGCATTACCGTGCTGTTCGGCCTGGGTACCGGCGGGGTTTACTATATACCCTGGACCGTTTACACCTTCCTGGCCGATGTCGATGAGATCTACACCGGACGCCGGCGGGAAGGGATCTATGCCGGCGCCATGACCTTCTCAGGAAAAATTCTGCGCTCGATTGTGGTGTTCTCGATGGGGGCGATCCTGAGCTTCTACGGTTTCCAGTCAAAAGCGCACAGCCAACCGGAAAGCGCGGTGACCGCTATCGCAGTGGTATTCTGCGTCGGGGTGATCGCATTAGCCCTGGCCGCCATCGTCTTCAGCAAGCAGATGAAGCTGGACCGGAAGGCCCATCTGGTGGTGCTGCAGGAAGTCGCGCGGATAAAAGCGGGCGGCAAAATTAGCGATATTGCGCCGGACGTGCGGGTTATCGTGGAGGATCTGGTCGGCCATCGCTACGAGGAGTGCTGGGGCAACAGCAAATTGTTCAAAGATGCTGCCTCTGCGCCTGCGCAGACCGTCGTTTCCCATTAAAGAAGAAGGCCCCGCCGGTATCCGGCGAGGCCTGGTATTAATGCGTTTCTTCCTGTGGAGTAAACTTCAGCTCAATCAACGCGATCGCTTTTTGCACCGCGCGAAGGGTCACCGGATCGGCAGAGGCCGGATGGCTGGCGAAGTCGATAGCTTTCAGCTGAGTGGTCATTTTTTCACGCACTTCCACCGGCGCAATGACGTCAATGACATCGAGGATCTGTTTGATAACCAGCTGGCAGGCAACCACATCGGAAACCAGCTCGTCGTGTTCGGTAAGATGTTGAGACATTAATTACTCCTTTTTTCAGGAGCGTAATAGTACCCTAAATCGTTAACGATAATAAAACCTGCCGTCGCAGGTTTTTTTATCTACCCTACTGGCTGGCGGGTCGTCTCCTGCCGCTTTGCACAGGATCACACTCTTGATGGCAGTGACAACATGAATACCGCGATCTCTTCCCGCGATGAACGTGCTTTTTCAGCGCCGGCGCTGCTGGTGGCAGGTGCCTTTTTTATGGAGTTTCTCGACGGGACGGTGATCGCCACCGCCCTGCCCGATATGGCGAGGGATTTTGGCGTCACCGCGGTCGAACTGAATATCGGCATCAGCGCCTATCTGATTACCCTTGCGGTCCTGATCCCGGCCAGCGGCTGGATCGCCGATCGCTTCGGCGCCCGGGCTATTTTTACTCTCGCCCTGGCGATCTTTACCCTTGCCTCGGTCTTCTGCGGCCTCTCCACCGAGGTGCATATCTTTGTCGCCATGCGTATCCTTCAGGGCGTCGGCGGCGCGCTGATGGTCCCCGTTGGTCGCCTTGCGGTGCTACGCACCACGCCGAAACACCAGCTGATCAAGGCCATCGCCACCCTGACCTGGCCGGCGCTGGTGGCCCCCATTATCGGCCCGCCTTTGGGCGGCTTTATAACCCGCTACGCCAGCTGGCACTGGATATTCTTTATCAATGTCCCGCTGGGCCTTGCCGCCATCATCCTTTCGCTGCGCATTATCCCTGATATTCGCGAAACGGAACGGCGCTCCTTCGATCTCAGCGGATTTATCACTACCTCGGTCGCGATGGTCAGTCTGGTGACCGCGATGGAGCGGCTCGGCGATCGCCAGCCGCAGATCTGGCCGACGCTGGCTCTCGCCGCGCTTGGCTTCGGCTGTCTGTTATATTCCATTCGTCATTTCCGCCGGGCGGCGGCGCCTATGGTTCGTCTCGACGCCCTGCAGGTGCCGACGTTCCGGGTGACAATGTACGGCGGCTCGTTGTTCCGGGCCTCCATCAGCGCGGTGCCTTTTCTGCTCCCCCTGCTGTTCCAGGTGGGATTCGGTATGGATCCTTTTCATTCCGGCCTGCTGGTGCTGGCGGTGTTTGTCGGTAATTTAACCATTAAACCCGCCACCACACCGCTCATTCGCTGGCTGGGCTTTCGTCGGCTACTGCTGATCAATGGCGCGTTGAACGTCTGTTCGCTGCTGGCTTGCGCGCTGCTTACGCCGCAGACGCCGGTCTGGGCCATCATGCTGATCCTTTATCTCGGCGGGGTGTTTCGCTCAATCCAGTTTACCGGTGTAAGCACGCTGGCCTTCGCCGATGTCCCCGCCGCGCAGATGAGCGATGCTAATACGCTGTTCAGTACCGCGTCGCAGCTGGCGGTAGGGCTGGGGATCACGCTCGGGGCGATTGGCATTCGCCTGGGCGAGCAGGTCGGCGACTGGCTGCATCTTACTGAACTACCGGGGATCAGCTTCCGCCTGTCGTTTGTGTTTATCGCCTTGATATGTCTGGTAGGGATGATCGACAGCCTGCATCTGGCCAAAACGGCCGGCAGCAGCGTGTCGGAGAAGAAGAAATAGAAGAAAAAATAAACGACGGAAGGGCCAGCGGCGCTGGCCCTGATGACGGTTAAGCGACGATCTGGCGAACAAAGTCTTCGATTGCTTTATCCTGGCAGTTTTCGAAGAAGCACTGCTGGAAGCGTGGGCCGGAGACTGCGGTTTTCACCAGCTGCGGATCGATGGCGCGCAGGGTATCGAGGTAGTTCTCTTTTACTACTGCTGCTTTGACCTGGTTGAGGATCCCGGCATTGCGCACCTGCGGTTCTTTGCGCTCCGGCGGATAGCCTTCGCCGTTGCGGCCGGTAAAGGCTTTTTCAAAGATAAACCGCACATTCAGTTCGGCGCCCCAGCCGAAGCCTTTGGCAAACGGCAGCGACAGCGCATTACCGTTGTTGATCTGGGCAAACAGGAACGCATCCGCCGGATCGATACAGTAGCCGCAGACCACGCCCGGATGGATGTTCAGCGACATCAGCGCCCCCTGACCGGTACCGCAGCCGGTGACCACGAAGTCAACTGCTTTCGAATTCAGCAGAATACTGGCCATGATCCCAAGATGGATGTAGGTCAGATGATGATCGTTCTCATCGCTCATGCCGACGTTATAGACCGGGAATCCTTTTTCGTCGGCAACCGCGTTAAGCTCCTTGAGGATGATGGCGTTTTTGTTCGCCTGGCTGTTCTCCATCATCAGTGCAATCTTCATGGTTTACTCTCCTGAATGCTGTGCGGGCCTGCCCGCAGAATGTCATTGGCGTTGACTGCACTCTACTACCTTGAAAACAAACTTTCAAATTTTATGAAAAGTTGTTTTAAAATTTACGCAGTGCTTCACACTTTCGCAGGCTCCCTTTGTCTGTTGACCTCAGCCCTCTGCATGCTGGCGTATCCGCTTCGTCCTCCCTTACCACCCGCCGGCGACAAAATCCTGACCGCCCAGGCAATAATGAATAATAAATTAAAAGCATTCTCATTTATTATTAAACTGCCAATGCGTGTTATTCCCATTAGCATTTTAAATAAAACATTTTTAAATTTACTTTTTGCAAATAATTAAATAACAAATTATAGTGGCAGCCAATAACATCTATTATTTAATTCCAGGAGTGCAACGATGCTGAAAACGGACATGATTGACAAACTGAATGAACAGATGAATCTTGAACTCTATTCTTCTCTTCTTTATCAGCAGATGAGCGCCTGGTGCAGTTACCACAGTTTTGAAGGCGCCGCGGCCTTCCTGCGTCGCCATGCTCAGGAAGAGATGACCCATATGCAGCGCCTGTTCGACTATCTAACCGACACCGGCAGCCTGCCGCGGATCAACGCTATCGCCTCCCCGTTTGCCGAATATGCCTCACTCGACGAGCTGTTCCGCCAGACCTACGAGCATGAGCAGCTGATCACGCAAAAAATAAATGAACTGGCGCACGCGGCCATGACCAGCCAGGATTACCCGACCTTTAATTTCCTGCAGTGGTATGTTGCTGAACAGCATGAAGAAGAGAAATTATTTAAATCGGTGATCGATAAACTGACCCTCGCTGGAAAAAGCGGCGAAGGTCTGTACTTTATCGATAAAGAGCTGGCTACCCTCGACGCGCAGAATTAATCCCCCGCGCCGCGACAGTCCGTGTCGCGGCCCTCTTAATGTCGGCAGATCTTATTTTCTGCGGTAGTAAAACCTTCCTCTCTGGCAATAAATTTGCCTTTTTTCTCTAAAAACGCCACCAGCTGTGCGGCGCTTAGATTCTCTGCTGAACAGGTGTGAAACCGCGCCTCTTCGCCAAAGCGGCGGCGAATGGCGGCCTCCAGCGAGGCGACCGTCCAGGATTCACCCGAGGCGAGCATCATCTGTAAAACTTCATGACCATGAATAGAAGACATAACCCCTCCTGCAAAAACCGCCAGCTTAGGCCAGACCGACAACCCGCGCCTTGCGCCAGCGCAGGCTTTCGCCCTCTTATTATGTAAACATTTCATTACACAACTTGTAATCCCGATTTGACGAAAGCCGTAATATCCCCTAATCTGCGCGGCATAATTTATTGTTATTTGCTGTAGGGATAGCGAAAAGCGTGAAAAACCGCACTCTGGGCAGTATTTTAATCGTAGCTGGCACCACCATCGGTGCAGGAATGTTGGCAATGCCATTGGCCGCCGCAGGCGTCGGCTTTACCGTCACGTTGGGTTTACTTTTCACCCTGTGGGCATTGATGTGCTATACCGCCCTTTTGCTGCTGGAAGTCTACCAGCATGTCCCTGCCGATATGGGGCTCGGTTCTCTGGCGGCGCGCTATCTGGGCCGTTATGGGCAGTGGGTTACCGGATTCTGTATGCTGTTTCTGCTGTACGCCCTCACGGCAGCCTATATCAGTGGCGCCGGTGAATTACTCGCTTCCAGCCTCAACCAGTGGCTGGACTGGCAGCTACCACCGGCCGCAGGCGTACTGATCTTCACCCTCCTCGGCGGGGCGGTAGTGTGCATTGGCACCGCGCTGGTGGATCTGTTCAATCGCTTCCTGTTTAGCGCCAAAATCGTCTTCCTGGTGATTATGCTGGCCCTGCTGATGCCGCACATTCATCAGGTGAACCTGCTGACGCTGCCGGTTGAGCAAGGCCTGGCCCTGTCGGCCATTCCGGTGATTTTCACCTCCTTTGGTTTTCACGGCAGCGTCCCGAGCATCGTCAGCTATCTGGGGGGGGATATTCGCAAATTGCGCCGGGTATTTATCATCGGCAGCTTTATTCCTCTGGTGGCCTATATTTTCTGGCAGCTGGCGACGCTGGGCAGTATCGACGCCCCGGCCTTTACCGCCCTGCTGGCAAATAACGCTGGTCTGAACGGCCTGCTGGAGGCGATCCGCGAAGTGGTGGCGTCACCGCATGTGGAGCTGGCCGTTCACCTGTTTGCCGACCTTGCGCTGGCGACGTCATTCCTCGGCGTCTCGCTCGGCCTGTTTGATTATCTGGCGGATATGTTTCAGCGTAAAAACAGCGTCGGCGGGCGTCTGCAGAGCGGGATAATCACCTTCCTGCCGCCGCTGGCGTTCGCCCTGTTCTATCCCCGCGGTTTCGTCATGGCCCTCGGCTACGCCGGGGTGGCATTAGCCGTGCTGGCGCTGATAATGCCGGCCCTGCTGGTCATGAAGAGTCGCCGAGAGCATCCGCAGGCTACCTGGCGGGTCGCCGGCGGCGCACCGACGCTATGGCTGGTTCTGCTGTGCGGGATCGGCATCGTGGCTATTCAGTTCAGCATCGCTGCCGGGTTGTTGCCCGCGGTGGGATAAAAAAGGGGCCTGCTGGCCCCTTGTTCATTTCGCTAAGCAACACTGCTTATACTTTTTACCGCTGCCGCATGGGCAGGGATCGTTGCGTCCGACTTTCGCTTCATTTCTTATTGGCTGCGGGGCCTCCACCGGCTGCGGATTCGCTATCCAGTACTGGTAAAGCGCCAGCGCCGCCGGCGTGATACGCTCGATGCTGGCGATAAATTCATCCGCCGTCAGATTATCCAGCGCGCTAAACTGTTCTTCGCTGCCGTGGAGCGCGATAGCGTCCAGCTCCGGCTGGAGTTCAGCGGGCAACGTCGACAAGTCGCTCAGCGCCACGCCGCGCAGATAGCCAAAGCACCACTCCTCAACTATGGTCAGCTCATGACCTTCCGCTTCGCGGGTGCCGAACAGCGGTTCGAACTGATCGGGATAAGACTCCAGGCGTTCGGCGATATCGCTCATATGCTGCAGCGTCAGATTGACAAAGCGATCGCGCTCGCGATCGTTGGCCCAGCGCGGGACATTATCCGCCCCGCCCCAAATCGCCAGCAGCCACTGAGCGGGTTCGATGTCGGTCGGCGCAGAGAGGATCGCCGTCAGCAGGCCATCCAGTTCAGAGACATCCAGAATGGCGCCTTCGGCGGCGTATTTCGCCAGAGTGTCATCCAGCCATTCCAGTTCGTTTTCGTTCAAAGGTCCGGTATTCATTCACAGGCTCGCATGGTAAAAATCGGGCCTACAGTAGCCGAATTGCCGACAGAAAGCCACCCGGCGATACCTATTGCGCCGGTGTCAACGATACGCGATCAGGCCAGGCCGCGCAGCGCCGACGCCACCTCACGACAGGCCTCCTCCCCTAACGAAAGCAAAGGACGGGGAAGCGAGTCTGGATCGCAGAGTCCGAGCATCGCTGCGGCGCTGGCTATCACTCGCAGGCTACCACCATAGCGATCAAAGCATCGCCATAGGGGGGCCAGCTGCTCATTCAGTGCCGCAGTCTGCGCCACATCGCCGCTACGTATCGCTCTTACCAGCGCCAGTGAGCAGCGGGGAAAGAGTCCGCCGCAGACCGAATACCAGGCTTCGCAGCCGGCCTGCAACCCGGCAGTGGCCCACGCATCGCCGCTAACGCCAAGCGTAACGCGAGAGGGAAGATGCTGACGCAGGGCCGCTACACGTTCGCTCGCCTGTGGCGCGGACAGGCCGGGAATTTTAATCGAGGCAATGGCCGGCAAGGCGGCGATGCGCCCCTGCAGCTCATCCGCCAGCATTACGTGGGTAGTGCGGGGATTGTCATACAGGCAAACCGGCACCGAGACATGCCGGCAAACTTCTTCGTAAAAGGCAAAGATCTCCTCCGCGGAAAGCGGCTGATAGGACATCATCGGCAGTAATAACGCATCCGCCCCTGCCTCCTGAGCATCCTCCACCAGGCGTAGCACCTCGTTAGTCGCAATGGCGCCGACGCCGACCATCATCGGGATCGACCCCGCATGCGCCTTCGCCACCTGCACCACTCGTCTGCGCTGCTCACGGCTGAGATAAGCGTAGCTACCTGTTGAACCTAAGATGCCCAGAGAGTCGACTCCGGCATCGGTAAGACGGGCGAGAATACGAATAAACGCTTTTTCATCAAAATTTTGCTGATGCAAAGGTGTCAAAGGAAATGCGCAAAGTCCACTGAACATGCTGCCTCCGGCAGGCTGGGCTGAGAGTCCGTTTGATAGTAGCAAGGCGCGATCGTTTTGTCCTGGGACAAATGAGAAATTGACTGTAAGGCAAGAGTTAACCGAAAAACGCCGTGGCGTCAGGCTGGCGGGAAAGGTATCAGAAAGCGAAAGTACAGAAACAAAAAAACCACCCGTAGGTGGTTTCACGACACTGCTTATTGCTTTGATTATTCTGTATTTCCCAATGGTACCCGGAGCGGGACTTGAACCCGCACAGCGCGAACGCCGAGGGATTTTAAATCCCTTGTGTCTACCGATTCCACCATCCGGGCTCGGGATATAAAGTGGAGGCGCGTTCCGGAGTCGAACCGGACTAGACGGATTTGCAATCCGCTACATAACCGCTTTGCTAACGCGCCTTTAATACTGAAGCACCCGCAACTGCCGATGCTGTTAATCTGGAGCGGGAAACGAGACTCGAACTCGCGACCCCGACCTTGGCAAGGTCGTGCTCTACCAACTGAGCTATTCCCGCATCATCAAGTTATTTGCTAATCACTTGATTTTGTTATCGTCTGGAAGACTGTGCCGCCGTTCGATGCGTTGCATTCTACTTATCTCTCGCGGTGAGTCAACGGTATTTTTCGCAACTTTGTATCGTTTGCTGAAAATAACGGCGAAACGATCACTGATCAAGCAAATCGCCGCGCGCCGCGTTCAAATACTGCAGCATCGACCACAGCGTCAGCACCGCCGCCACGAGGAAAAGCACGATCCCGGCCCACTCCACCCACGGATAAGGACGCCACAGCATCCATACCAGGGCGGTCATCTGGGCGGTCGTTTTCACTTTGCCAATCCATGAGACCGCCACGCTGCTGCGTTTCCCCAGCTCCGCCATCCACTCACGCAGCGCGGAGATAATGATCTCACGGGCAATCATGGTCGCCGCCGGTAGCGTGACCCACCAGGTGTGATAGTGTTCGGCAACCAGCACCATGGCGATAGCCACCATGACTTTATCGGCAACCGGGTCGAGGAAGGCGCCAAAACGGGTGCTCTGATTCCAGCGACGAGCGAGGAAACCATCAAACCAGTCGGTTACCGCGGCAACAAAGAATATCAGCGCGCAGGCAAACGGCGCCCAGCTAAAGGGCAGATAAAACGCCAGCACAAAAACGGGATCAGGATGACGCGAAACAGAGTAAGCAACGTAGGGATATTAAATTGCATAGTGACGGGTAACTATCTGTTGTAAGTAAAAATTAGCCCTATGTTGCTACAGAGCCCCTAATGTTTCAACGAGTAGAAGATCTTTTCTGCCAGAGCGTGAGAGATGCCCGGTACTTTAGCAATTTCTTCGACGCTGGCCTGCTGTAGCCCCTGCAGCCCACCCATATACTTCAGCAGCATCTGACGACGCTTCGGCCCCACCCCCTCGATAGTCTCAAGCGAGCTGGTGCTCTTCACTTTCGCCCGTTTTTTGCGATGCCCGGAGATCGCATGATCGTGCGATTCATCGCGAATATGCTGGATCACATGCAGGGCCGGCGAATCCGGCGGCAGGCTAAACCCTTCCCCTTCCGGCTCAAAGAATAACGTTTCCAGACCCGCTTTTCGATCGCTACCTTTCGCCACGCCCAGCAGCAGCGGATGATGTTTATCCCAGGGGACGTCCAGTTCAGCAAACACGGCTTTCGCCTGGGCCAGCTGTCCCTTGCCGCCGTCTATCAGGATCACATCCGGGATCTTGTTGTCATCAATCGCTTTACCATAGCGACGGCGCAGGACCTGATTCATCGCCGCATAGTCATCGCCAGGGGTAATGCCGGTGATGTTGTAGCGCCGATACTCCGCGCGCAGTGGGCCATTGCTGTCAAACACCACACAGGATGCTACGGTCTGTTCGCCCATGGTGTGGCTGATGTCAAAACACTCCATTCGCTTGACGGCCGGCAGCTCCAGTACGCTGGCCAGCGCCTGCAAACGCTGATGAATGGTCGATTGCTGAGACAATTTGGTCGTTAACGCTGTCGCGGCGTTGGTCCGCGCCAGCTTAAGATAACGCGCTCTGTCGCCGCGCGGCTTAGTCTGCACATTGATTCGACGACCCGCCAGCTCCGACAGCGAGTCGGCCAGCAGCGTCTTATCCCCAAGGTTAAAGTCGAGCAAAATCTCCCCCGGCAGCGTGCGCATTTGGCTGCCCTGCAGGTAGAACTGGCCGACAAAGGTCTCCACGACCTCTCCCAGCTCGGTGCCGCCCGGCACTTTCGGGAAGTAGCTTCGGCTGCCCAGCACTTTGCCCTGACGGATAAACAGCACATGCACGCAGGCCATGCCGGCATCGAAGGCGACGCCGATCACGTCGAGGTCGTCACCGGTGTTGGAGACAAACTGTTTCTCCGTCACGCGGCGGACGGCCTGAATCTGGTCGCGGATGCGCGCGGCCTCTTCGAACTCCAGGTTCTGGCTCGCCTTCTCCATCCGCGCGATGAGCTGGGTCAGCACCTGGTCATCCTTGCCGGCGAGAAACAGCCGCACATACTCTACCTGCTGAGCATACTCTTCTTCGCTGACCAGCCCGGCCACGCACGGCCCCAGGCAGCGACCAATCTGATACTGCAGACAGGGGCGGGAGCGATTGCGGTAGACGCTGTTTTCACACTGACGGATGGGAAAGATTTTCTGCAGCAGCGCCAGGGTCTCGCGCACGGCATAGCCGTTGGGAAAAGGACCAAAATATTCGCCCTTCGCATGTTTGGCGCCGCGATGCATCGCCAGACGCGGATGAGTATCGCCGCTGAGAAAAATAAAAGGATACGATTTATCGTCGCGTAACAGCACGTTGTAACGTGGCTGGTACAGCTTAATATAGTTGTGCTCAAGCAGCAGCGCTTCCGTCTCGGTGTGGGTGACGGTCACGTCGATTTGCGCGATCAGCGCTACCAGCGCTTCCGTTTTACGCGACGCAAGGTTGCTGCGGAAGTAGCTACTGAGCCGCTTTTTCAGATCTTTGGCTTTGCCAACATAGATGACGGTTCCGCCAGCATCATACATCCGATACACACCGGGCTGGCTGGTCACCGTTTTCAGGAAAGCTTTTGCGTCAAAAACATCACTCACTGGCTTGCTAACGACTCCGCATTACACAGGCCATGGCGAATTGCCAGGTGGGTCAGCTCGACATCGCCATGAATGTTTAATTTACTGAACATCCGATAGCGGTAGCTGTTAACCGTTTTAGGACTCAGATTTAGCTGCTCTGAGATCTCATTCACCTTCTGACCTTTGGTGATCATCAGCATAATCTGCAATTCGCGTTCAGACAAACTGGCAAACGGCGATTCTGTCTTTTCGGGTTCAATCTGACTTAACGCCATTTGCTGGGCAATATCGGAGGCAATATAGCGCTGCCCGGACGCGACGCAGCGGATGGCATTCACCACTTCCTGCGGCGCGGCGCCTTTACTGAGATAGCCCGCCGCGCCCGCCTGCATGACCTTGGCAGGTAAAGGATTCTCGGTATGCACGGTCAACATGATCACTTTGGTGCCCGCCACGGAGCGCGCGATTTTGCGCGTCGCTTCAAGACCACCGATCCCAGGCATGTTCATGTCCATCAGGACGACATCTGCGGAATTAGCCCGGCACCACTTGACGGCGTCCTCGCCGCAGCAGGCTTCGCCAGCGACTTTAATCCCTTTTATATCTTCCAGAATGCGTCGTATCCCTGCGCGCACCAGTTCGTGGTCATCAACAAGAAGAACGTTGATCAAAGGAATAATCTCCAGAATGAGGGATAACGCTACTGATACTTTATCTCCCACATATTACCGGGTTTTATTGCTATTTTAAAAGGCAAAAAAATGCCCTCGCCTCGATTTGGCTCTCATTTATGGCAATGTCTGTGCACACTAAGTGGAAAGTCATTGAGAACAGTCAGTTGCCCGGCTCTTATTTTTTAACAATACTCATACAGAAGGCACAAAAAACACAACAGATTACGTAGCGCATAAATACGAAGCAAAATATGTAACAATTATTAACGAGCTAAATAGATGGGGGAAATTATTGGCTTGCCGACGGCTATTACGTATTATCCGAAGCATCAAAACATTCACAGCTCAGATGAGAGAACAGAAATTAAGCACACCTTTTTTTTCTGTCGCTTGTGGTATAATGCGCGGCCTTCACATTGAGTAGAGCGCAATAGCGCAGCGAGTAAACGAGGATATCGATGAGCACACCAGATTTTTCCACTGCAGAAAATAAGCAGGAACTGGCGCAGGAAGTCTCCTGCCTGAAAGCGATGATTACGCTGATGCTGCAGGCGATGGGCCAGGCGGATGCGGGGCGCGTGATTATTAAAATGGAAAAGCAGATTTCACAGATGGAAGATGAGGCTCAGGCCGCCGTATTCTCCAGCACCGTTAAGCAGATTAAACAAGCCTATCGGCAGTAATCCTGTGCCGGCTGAAAGTATCACTGACAGCCGGTATCACGTCTGACACGCAGAACGGCAGGCGCATTCAGATTAGCCCAGTCGCCACGGCGTAGCAGGCAATTTGCGTTTTATTCGGCGCATTAAATTTCCGCTGCATATTCTTCTGATGGAAATTCACCGTATTTTCCGAAATCGAGAGAATCATCGCCACCTCCGCCGAAGTCTTTCCTTCCGCCGTCCATTTGAGGATTTCCAGTTCGCGGCGGCTGAACTTCATCTCCGGCGGCATCACCATCTCATCTTCCAGACGCAGCAGCGTCAGCAAGCTTAGTTCAGTCAGCGTTCGCAGACGCAGCTCAAGCTCATCTTCAGGGTAACCGCCCGGCAGACGATTGTTCGCGGAGACAGAGAGAAATCCCTGAGCATGGTTTGGCAACGTCAGGCACTGCGTCACGCCCTTTTGCAGACCATGGTCACGCGCCCCGTCCCACAATGCCGGCGCATCACGAAACAGGCTGTCGTTCCATGGCAGATGGCCACGCATAAAATTCTCCGGCCGTAACACAGGATCTATCGCGAAATAATTTTCTGCCTGATAGTGCGACATCCATGCGCGGGGGTAAGTCGACTGGAACGTAACGCGGGGGCGGGTGAAAGGCACCGGGTGGCGCACACAAAGCGTGTAGTAATCATATTCCAGCGCTTCGGTTTCACGTTGCAGGAGATTATAAACCTCCTCGCCGGTGGCCATGGACTGAAATTGGTGCAGCATATCCCGCCGCCAGCTGAAAAAATCATTGTCCCTCATAGCTGTGCATATAACTCCTGATTGATAATCATTATTATAAATACAGAAAACTAACACATAAATCTTATTTATATGTATAAAATATCGTAGCTGTCGCATTTATTAGTCTGAAGGCTTGCCATTTTCCCGCTCGCCGCACAGAAACATAGCGTTTTTCTCCCATCATGTTCTACACCCTGCCAAGGGCGATGGGAAGCGGTGTATACGGCCGTGGGAGTCAATAGCGCAAAGACATGTCGCGGGGGAGTTACCCCGCCGCGAGAGTGGGCTAAACGCGGCGGCTCCCGCGAAGCTGAGCCGCCGCGCCAGCCCATGCTTTACTGCATCAGGAATTTTTCAAGGAACTGACGGGTACGCGGCTGCTGGGGCGAAGCGAACAACGCTTTTGCCTCGCCTTGTTCGACAATGCGTCCCTGATCCATAAATATCGCCCGATCGGCTACGTCGCGGGCGAAACTCATTTCATGGGTCACGATCACCATGGTGCGTTTTTCCTGCGCCAGCTGACGGATGGTGTTGAGCACCTCCCCCACCAGCTCAGGATCGAGGGCCGAGGTGGGTTCATCAAACAGGATCACGTCCGGACGCATAGCCAGCGCGCGGGCAATAGCCACTCGCTGCTGCTGCCCGCCGGAGAGACGGCGCGGATAGCTATTCTCTTTTCCGCTGAGCCCCACCTTCGCCAGCAATTCGCGCGCCCGCGCCATGGACTCCTGCTTATCTTCACCTTTTACGATGACCGGCCCTTCAATAATGTTCTCCAGCACCGTACGGTGGGGAAACAGATTAAAGTTCTGGAAGACAAAGCCGACGTGCTGGCGCAGCTGGCGAATGAGCCCTTTCTGCGGCCCGAGGCTGCGACCGGCGTCGATCGTCACATCGCCGACGCGGATAGTGCCGCTCTCCGGTTGCTCCAGCAGGTTGATGCTACGCAGCAGGGTGGTTTTGCCCGAGCCGCTGGGGCCGATGATCGCCACCACTTCCCCTTTCTGTACCTCCAGGTCGATACCATGGAGCACCGTCTGGCCATGGAATTTTTTACCAGGCTTTTCACTTCTATCGCACTCATTTCGGATCACGCTCCTGGCGGTTCAGCTGGTTTTCAAAATAATTCTGCAGCGAGGAGAGCACTGTCGCCATTACCCAGTAGATCAGGGAGGCCGCCAGATACATGGTGAAGACCTCCAGGGTTCGCGAGGTGATTAGCTGCGCCTGACGAAACAGCTCCGGCACCTGGATCGTTGCCGCCAGCGAGGTATCTTTTACCAGGCTGATAAAACTGTTCGACAGCGGCGGCAAAGCGACCCGCGCCGCCTGGGGTAAAATGGCCCGACGCATCGTCTGCCAGGGCGTCATACCGATACTGGCCGCCGCTTCCCATTGCCCTTTATCAATCGAGGCGATGGCCGCGCGCAGCGTTTCCGCCGCATAGGCCGCAGTATTCAACGACAGGCCGATCATCGCCGCCGGGATCGGGTCAAGCTCAATGCCGAACTGCGGCAAGCCGTAGTAGATCATAAACAGCTGGGCGATAAGCGGCGTGCCGCGGAAAATGGAGATATACATGCGCGCCAGCCATTTTACCGGCCAGACTGGCGACATGCGCATCAGCGCCAGGATAAAGCCCAGCACCAGGCCGAAAAACATCCCGCCAATGCTCAGCTGCAGCGTAAAGACGGCCCCTTTCAGCAGAAAAGGGGCGGAATCAATGACCAGTTGGATACTTTCTTGCATGCTGTCGTTTCTGTATTAGAGGTGAGGATGATAGGCAAACAGCGCCGGCGCTCCGCCGGTGTGGACGAACAGTATCGGCCCTTCATCCTTAAAGCGCTTCTGCGTGATGCCGTCGATAAGCCCGGCCATCGCTTTGCCGGTATAGACCGGGTCGAGCAAAATACCTTCCAGCTGCGCCAGCAGCTTCACAGCGGCCATCCCATCTTCGTTTGGCGTACCGTATCCTGGGGCAAAGTAGTCATCCCACAGTATAATTTCAGCCTTCGCCTGTAGCTCGAGACTGTTGGCCACGGCCTGCTGCAGCGCCACCACTTTCGGCAACTGGTCAGCGACCGAGCGCGACACGGTCACCCCAATCAGTTCCGCCTGCGGCATCAGCTGTTCAAGGCCGACCGCCAATCCGGCATGGGTGCCGGCGCTGCCGGAGGCGACCACGACTGACGAGATCGCCACCGCGTCTTCGCACTGCTGGCTGATTTCCAGTGCGCTTTCCACATAGCCTAACGCGCCGAGGGCATTGGAGCCGCCGACCGGAATAACATACGGACGATACCCCTGCGCCTCAATGCGGGTCGCCAGCTCATCGAGCTGGGCGGCGGGATCGGTCAGGGCATCACACATCTCAACCTGGGTGTTAAAGAGATCCAGCAGCAGACGGTTGCCATTGCTCAGATAGTTCTCCGCCCTGGTGCCGATGGGATTTTCCAGTAGCGCCACGCAATGCAGTCCCAGTTTCGCAGCGACTGCCGCCGTCTGACGCACATGGTTAGACTGGATCGCGCCGGCGGTGATTAAGGTATCCGCGCCCTCGCGCAGCGCATCGGCGGCGAGAAACTCCAGCTTACGCAGTTTGTTGCCCCCCATCGCCAGCGGCGTCGTATCATCACGTTTAATAAAAATTTCGCGCCCAAGGTGATCGGACAGACGCGGGAGATACTCCAGCGGCGTCGGCGCGCCGATCAATTCCAGGCGCGGAAAGCGGGTTAAGTTTTGCAGTGACATGGCCCCTCCTGACTCAGTTATGCTTCATTATGCACACAGTTACGCGCTAAATAAAAAAAGGCGCTTCCAGGAGCGCCTTTTTTCACCGCTGTCCGTTATTTCGTCACGTCAGCGCCAAACCATTTCTCGGACAGCGCCTTCAGGCTGCCATCTTTCTGCATGTCTGCAATCGCGCCATCTACCGCTTTCAGCAGGTCGTCGTTGCCTTTACGCAGCGCAACGCCAGCTTCCTGACGAGAGAAGGCTTCGCCGGTTACCGCCAGCGTATTGTTGGTTTTCTTCACCAGATCCAACGCCGCCAGACGGTCTACCAGAATGGCGTCAATACGACCTACACGCAGATCCTGGTATTTGGTGGGATCGTCATCATAGGTACGGACGTCCACGCCCTGGACATTCTGACGCAGCCACTCTTCATAGTTAGTGCCCAGTCCGACGCCGACTTTCTTGCCTTTCAGATCCGCCGCGGTTTTAATCACGCCTTCGTTACCCTTCTTCACCAGCGCCTGCACGCCGGAGACGGTATATGGGGTGGAGAAATCGTATTTCTTCTTACGTTCGTCAGAGATAGTGACCTGGTTAATCACCACGTCGATACGCTTGGAGTCCAGCGAGGCCAGCATACCATCCCACTTGGTCGGTTTGAGATCGGCCTTCACGCCAAGATGTTTCGCCAGTTCGTTAGCGAATTCCACTTCAAACCCGGTCAGCTTGCCGTCATCCCCCTGGAAACTAAAGGGAGGGTAGGTGCCTTCGAGGCCCACGCGTAGGGTGCCGCGCTCTTTAATCTGATTGAGCAGGTTTTCCGCCGCAAAAGTTTTCACGCTGACGCCAGCCATCAAAACAACGGCCATCGCGCCCATCATCGCCTGACGACCCAGAAGTGCTAATTTCATAGATACCCCGAAGGTTAGGATTTTCCTGTAGTGTAAGGCGCTTAATGCCCTGACACCAACATCGTTACGCTACATCTTATGCAAATTTATTATATATGATCCGCTTTAGGGTATAGCGAAAATCAGGGCTTTCCTCACCCTTTTTGCTGGATATCTCCCATACTGCAAAGGTCAGCCTGTTGACGTCTGGAGCATGGAAGATGAAAAACCCCACCTTATTGCAATGTTTTCACTGGTACTACCCCACCGGCGGCGAGCTGTGGCCTGAGGTCGAAGCGCTGGCGCCCAGCCTGAATGAAATCGGCATCAATATGGTCTGGTTGCCACCCGCCTACAAAGGCGCCTCGGGCGGTTACTCCGTCGGCTATGATACCTACGATCTCTTTGACCTCGGCGAGTTTGATCAAAAAGGGTCTGTCGCCACCAAATATGGCGACAAAGCGCAGTTGCTGGCGGCGATCAACGCCCTGAAGGAGCACAATATCGCCGTACTGCTGGATGTGGTTGTCAACCATAAAATGGGCGCTGATGAAAAAGAGGCTCTGCGCGTTCAGCGCGTCGATGAGCAGGATCGTACGCAAATTGACGAGGAGATCATTGAGTGCGAGGCATGGACGCGCTACACCTTCCCGGTGCGCGCCGGACAGTATTCGCAGTTTGTCTGGGACTACAAATGTTTTAGCGGCATTGACCACATCGAGAACCCGACGGAAGACGGTGTGTTTAAAATCGTCAACGATTACACCGGCGAAGGCTGGAATGAACAGGTCGATGATGAGCTCGGCAACTTTGACTATCTGATGGGCGCCAATATCGATTTCCGCAATCATGCAGTGACCGAGGAGATCAAATACTGGGCGCGCTGGGTAATGGAGCAGACCGGCTGCGACGGTTTTCGTCTTGACGCGGTCAAGCATATCCCCGCCTGGTTTTATAAAGCGTGGATCGAGCATGTTCAGGAGGTGGCCCCGCAGCCGCTGTTTATTGTAGCGGAATACTGGTCCCATGAAGTGGAGAAGCTCCAGCAGTATATCGACCTGGTCGAGGGCAAAACGATGCTGTTTGATGCCCCACTGCAGATGAAATTTCATGAAGCGTCACGCCAGGGCCGCGATTATGACATGAGCCAGATTTTCAGCGGGACGCTGGTGGAAGCCGACCCTTTCCATGCCGTCACTCTGGTCACCAATCATGATACGCAGCCGCTGCAGGCCCTCGAGGCGCCGGTTGAACCCTGGTTCAAGCCCCTCGCCTATGCGCTGATCCTGCTGCGGGAGAATGGCGTGCCCTCGGTCTTTTATGCCGATCTCTTCGGCGCTTCCTATGAGGATACCGGCGGCGACGGAGAGACATATGCCATTGAGATGCCCGTTATCGAACAACTCCACGAGCTGATCGACGCCCGTCAGCGTTTTGCCCATGGCGTGCAAACCCTTTGGTTCGATCATCCTAACTGCATCGCCTTTAGTCGTAGCGGTACTGACGACGATCCAGGCTGCGTGGTGATCATGTCCAATGGCGATGAAGGCGAAAAGACGCTGACGCTGGGCGAAAACTATGGCAACAAACGCTGGCGGGATTTTCTCGGTAACCGGGAAGAGATTGTCGAAACCGATGGCGAAGGCTGCGCGACCTTTACATGTAACGGGGGGAGCGTGAGCGTGTGGGTGTTAGAGGAGGTGCTGTAGTTCCCTGACGCCGGGCGGGCCAGCTATGGCCCGCCAAAATCTCAGCGCGTGGAGGCCGGCGCGCTAACGGGCCCCGTCGCTCGCGCTTTGGCCCACGCCTTCTCGCACTCCGGAGTGAGACGTTCAACACGGGACAACGTCATCCGATCGTAGGAGATCGTGTTGCCCTCGCGCTCGACAGGATAGATGTCCAGGGAAGCGGTCACGTTGTAGATCTCACTGTCACGATTCATCAGTTTCCCCGGCTGCGCAATCACGCGCTGCCACTGGCGGCAGTCGAAGGTGTCCCCTTCTTTGGTGACAATCAGGCTGGCAATGGCGTCAGGACTCATCATCGCGCTCTGCGGCCCTTTCGTTTGCCAAAAACCTGCAAGGCCAGCCGGCGCCGGCGCTTTAACGACGTCCTCATAACGATCAACCTGTACGCAACCGGCCAGCGCCACCACCATGCCAGCAAAAAATAACTTTTTCATCATTCATCCCACAAGCCGATAAAAAAGTATTGTGGCATTAAAGCGTTAAGCCTTCCACCCCCACCGCAAAGGGATAAGCGAGCAAGCTAGCAACCGCTAACGTGGGTTTCATTTGAAGTAAGGAAATTCAGAAAGTAAAAGAATACTGGGCGCGTAACCATAGCATCTACGGGCACTTTTTGTTTTTAATTCGGTCACACTACCGGTTCTTGACTTTACTTTAAGAGTTTTCCTGGCAAATTATATGCACAGATGCGGAATAGTTTAATGGAGCTAATGGGTTCTTTCTAAACCTACTATTATTATCGCCCGCAAGGACTGCTTCGCACAGCCAGTGCGAAGTGTATATCGTTACGTGTTGATTGAGGATGGGTCATGTCAACGATGATTATGGATTTGTGCAGCTATACCCGGTTGGGATTGACGGGATATCTGACCAGTCGGGGAATTAAAAAACAGGAAATCGTTGAGGTCAACAGTGCTGCGGATCTGCAGAAACACTGTACGTCGTGTTGCCCGGCGGTGGTGTTTCTGAATGAAGACTGTTTCGTGCATGATGATGAAAGTAATGGCATTATTCGCCAGATCATTACGCAAAACCCGGCGACGCTGTTTGTTATCTTTATGTCGCTGGCGAACATCCATTTTGACCGCTATTTGCGGGTACGGAAGAATCTGCTAATCAGTTCAAAATCGATAACCCCAAAAGACCTTGATGTTATTCTGGTTAATTATCTTAAATACAAAAACACCAGTGTAGGGCAGTTAACTTTACCGACATTGTCACTGAGTAAAACAGAATCAAATATGCTGCAAATGTGGATGGCCGGGCATGGTACTTCGCAAATCTCAACGCAAATGAACATCAAAGCGAAGACGGTATCGTCGCATAAAGGCAATATTAAAAAGAAAATACAAACGCATAATAAGCAGGTGATTTATCATATCGTTCGGCTGACCGAAAACATCACCTCCGGTATTCAGGTAAATATGCGCTGAAACAAACTGGCGGCGCTCCCGCCAGTTCAGTTTTACGAGACCTCTTTTTCCACGAAAATCCCATCCGGGTGGCCTATTTCATTAAAAAACCAGATCCCCAGAGGATAGTCTTCCAGTGAAACCAGATACATCGTTCCTTCACTAAACGACTCAATCGCCAGCACTACCCCCGATCGACGTGGGCCACCGTCGGTCTTCACCGTGACACGATCGTTCACCTGCATAATCATCTCCTCTATATTTTCAGCCAGTGTAGAACAAAACCACGCAACTCGCAGCGTCGCGGCACGTGACTGGCGCTTTTTTAGACCGGCTATACTTAGAGAGGCTTGAGCAACGCTCAGCGAGGGGGTAATGATGAAGCACCAATTAACAGGCCAGACCGGGGACGACCTTGACGTCAACGTAGATGCCCTGCTGGCGGCGATAAATGAGATCAGCGAAAGCGAAGTCCATCGCACGCTGGACGACCCGCAGCGCGCCAGCATCGATGGCCGCGGGTCACATACCTGGCGTGAGCTGGCGGAGGCATTCGAACTCGATATTCACGATTTCAGCGCCAGTGAAGCCAACCGTTAGCGGCAGGCGAAAAAAATCCCGACTCGCAGGAGTCGGGATCAAACTTGCTAATGCAAGAAGCACTTGAAAATTCGTTACACCGGGAAATCCGATGCGTTGAAACATTATCCTCAATTATTTTGCATGACAAGAGATATTCATGACGCAAAATATTGAGAATGTTGGCGCCTGGTGACTGACCGGGCTGCAAGGCTGATGTGAGAAGGCTTAGCCGCAAACCGGTTTCATTCGATAGCGCGATCGCCTGCGATCACTTTAAGATAATTCTCATTTTGCCAATCGACATCGAAACGTTTTACTCACGCTGCGCTGCGAAAACAGACCTGGTTACGCCCATTTTGCTTGGCCAGATAGAGTCGCCCATCGGCCACCGACTGCAGCGCTTCAAACTGATACTCCCCCCGCTCTTCGCTGGCGCTCACCCCTAACGAGGCGCTAACCCGCAGCGTCACGTTGTTATGCAAAAAGACTTCCCGTCCCTGGATACGCTGGCGCAATCGCTCCGCCACCGCCGCTGCTTCCTGCAGGGTGGTATTCGGCATCACGATACAAAACTCTTCTCCGCCCACTCTGCCCAGCAGATCGCCCTGCCGAACCGCGCTGGACAGCGTACTGGCCACCATCGACAGCACCCTGTCCCCCGCCTGATGACCATAGCGATCGTTGATGTGCTTAAAATGATCCAGATCGAGCTGGATCACCGCCAGCGGCCGTCCGCTGCGCTGGCAGTCGCTGGCTACCGCCATCGCCTGTTCAAACAGCGCCCCGCGATTGAGCAGGCGAGTCAAGGCATCGTGCCATGCCTGCCACTCCAGAGAGGTTTGCAGAACGCTCATGTTGCGGACCATGCGGCGGATCACCAGCCAGGAGAGCAACAGCATCAAGGTGAAGAGGACCCACATCAGGGTCAGGGCGATGGTGATGGTGCCAAAGTTCCCGCGGACGCCTTCCCGCAGAGTGTGGATCCGCAGCAGCACGCCGTCAAAATTGCGCAGTTTGGCCCAGCTGATATAGCGCGTCAGCAGACGCAGCCCTCCCTGGTTATCATGGACAAACGCGCGGCTCAGCAGCTCCTGCTCGCGCGGCGACAGCAGGGTCAGGACATTCCCCGGCGCGGAAGAAGCCAGCAGGTTCAAATGGCTATCATAAAGTTGGTACTCTCCCTCTTGTCCCCCCTGCATGGCGCTAACCAAAAACGCTTTGATTTCACTGACTGAGAAATCCATCGCCAGCACGCCGCGCCAGTAACCGGCAAAATCCAACGGTATCGAAGCGGTGACCACCTGCTCTTCCAGCTGCGGGTCATCGTCAGGAAAGGTTTGCCAGATAACGCCTCGCCCCGGATTATTTCGTTGGGTCTGGCGGGTAAACCACGGAGCGCCGAGGGCTTGGGAATAGTGCGTTATCACCTGCGACTCATCCCGCAGCGGCAGGGTCGAGGTAAAAAAGCCGCTACGAGAGATATACTGCATCCGCTCGGCGAAATCGCGATCGTGCTGCGTCAGATTTAGCAGATAGCCCAGCTCGAGCGTCGCCATTAGTTCATCAGCCGCCAGCGGATCGTCCACCAGCAGGATAGGGTTGTGGCCAGCGACGCTGCCCGAGATGCCAAACACCGGCAGCGTACGCCGATTCGGTAGCGCCACCCGCCAGGCCTGCTGATGGCGCTGGCTCAGATAGCGTTGGCTGGCCTTACGCAATACATCGATATCGAGCGGCTGTTCGAGCGCCGCCTGCATCCCATGGCGAAAAACATCATTCTGTCGATGTTGAACTGCAACAGCCCATCCATTTCATGAGCGACGTTAGCCAGATTGTTACGCTGGTTGGCCACGTAGGCCTCTTCCAGGACATTGATTTCACGCCAGATCAGCAACGTGGAGAAAAACAGCACTGCGATAAAACAAGCGTTAACCACATGCGCCGGGCGAGCCAGGTGGTAGCACTTTTTTAACTTCAACCGCAGTGGCTTATCCATCTTTCTCTCGCAGTACGTTGCGCAAACCTCGCGGCGTCAGCGCCCCGGTCTCTGTCGATACCCGGGGCGTTTTCAGGGTAGAACACGCGGCGCCGTTACGCTGCGTTTCGCCATGCTACTTTCCAGCGCCACGCAGGCTGCTCACCGCCTTAACGCCCGCCAGCACCACCGCGCCGATGATAAAACCCAGCACCAGGTTGGCGACGACCGGCAGCGTGGAGGCCATCACCCCACCCAACCCCGCGCTCCAGTGCTCGATGGCATGATGCAGCGGCGCAATACCGTGAACGACTATCCCCCCGCCGACGAGGAACATGGCCAGCGTCCCGACGATGGACAACACCTTCATCAGGCGGGGAGCGACGGCCAGGAGCCCTTTACCCAGCCACTGCGCCAGCGCACTACGTTTTTCCGCCAGCCAGTAACCCATGTCGTCCAGCTTGACGATCACCCCCACCAGGCCATACACCCCGATAGTGACCAGAATCGCAATCCCCGAGAGAATAAGGATCTGGTTAAGCAGCGGAGCTTCCGCCACGATGCCGAGGGTAATGGCGACAATTTCCGCGGACAAAATAAAATCGGTGCGAATCGCGCCTTTTACTTTGTCACGCTCAAAGGCCAGCGGATCGCGCTCCGCCAGCGCCGCGAGACGCTGCTGCCGCCGTTCAGGATCCTCTTTGTGTTTCCGCGCTTCCAGACTGTGCAGTACCTTCTCCACCCCTTCGAAACAGAGAAACGCGCCGCCCAGCATCAACAATGGCGTAATCGCCCAGGGGATGAAGGCGCTGATCAACAAAGCCAGTGGCACGAGGATCACCTTATTAACGAACGACCCTTTCGCCACTCCCCAGACCACGGGCAACTCGCGATTCGCCCGCACGCCGGTAACCTGTTGGGCATTGAGAGACAAATCGTCGCCCAGCACCCCCGCCGTTTTTTTCGCCGCTACCTTGCCCATCACGGAAATATCGTCCAGCAGCGTGGCGATATCATCAAGTAATGTTAAAAGACTACTTCCTGCCAAAATGATTTTCCTTCTCTTTTCATCAATGTCTCCCTCGAGTATGCGTTAAAAAACGGCCGGTGCCCAAGGTACAATTAGTCAATATAAATTTAACAACCTGACGCAAATTAACCACTCGCCAGCACGATAGTTTTCACGTTTACTATATGTCCCCTTTCTATCTCTGCACCGTCGTGAGGAAGTATGTCTACCCGTCAGCTTTTACCGCTTATCGGGGCGCTGTTTGCGCTGTATATCATCTGGGGCTCTACCTATTTCGCTATCGCCGTCGGGGTCGCCAGCTGGCCGCCGCTAATGATGGCCGGCATTCGTTTTCTCGCTGCCGGCGTGCTGTTGCTGGGGTGGCTACTGGCCACCGGCCATAAGCTACCCGCGCGTCGTCCGCTGCTTAACGCTGCGCTGATCGGCGTGTTGCTGCTTGCGGTTGGCAACGGCTTCGTGACGCTGGCTGAACATCAGCACGTCCCCTCCGGCATCGCGGCGGTGATGGTCGCCACCGTACCGCTGTTCACCTTATGCTTCAGCCGCTTTTTCGGCATCGCCACCCGTAAACTGGAGTGGCTGGGCATTGCCATTGGCCTTGCGGGTATCGTGATGCTCAACAGCGGAGGCAACCTGAACGGCAACCCCTGGGGCGCACTGCTGATCCTGATTGGTTCCCTAAGCTGGGCCTTCGGCTCGGTTTACGGTTCGCGAATCGTACTGCCGACCGGCATGATGGCGGGGGCATTCGAGATGCTCGCCGCCGGGATCGTCCTGCTGGCGGCCTCATGGCTGAGCGGTGAAACCTTAACCCGCGTCCCTTCCTGGTCCGGGATCGCCGCCCTGGCCTATCTGGCCATCTTTGGCTCGCTGATCGCCATTAACGCCTACATGTTTTTAATCCGCAATGTCACCCCGGCGGTCGCCACCAGCTACGCCTATGTTAATCCGGTGGTCGCGGTGCTCCTCGGTACTGGGTTCGGCGGCGAGAGCCTGTCGCTCATTGAGTGGCTGGCGCTGGCGGTGATTATTTTCGCCGTAGTGCTGGTGACGCTGGGGAAATATCTCTTCCCCGTCCGCAGCGAGGCTACTCCTTGTAAGGTGTCGAAGTAGTCGTCAGTTCGCGGATCCCCTGCGTATCGATCTGCGCGTCGTGTCCGGCGCCGCAGATCCACTCTTCCAGACGTTCGGTGAGCGCCGCATCACTCAGCCTAAGGCGCCCGCGCAGGGCGCATTCCCAGATGATTAATACCCGCCAGCCCTCTTCGGCCAGCTTTTGCCGGTCGCGGGCGTCGCGCGCCACGTTACCGGCGATTTTGTCCAGCCAGAATGCCGTGCGGGTGGCCGGCACCTTAAACAGATAGCAGTCATGGTGATGCCAGAAACAGCCGTGAGTAAAGATAACGCAACGGTAGTCGGGTAAAGTGAAATCGGGACGTCCCGGCAGCGCGCGATCCTGGGCGACAAAGGTGAATCCCGCCCCGGTCAGCAGCGCCGCTATCCGCTTTTCAATCGCCGTATCGCGCGTGGCGATCGCCCGCATATTTTTACTGCGCGTCGCTTTATCGTGAACATCCGCCATCATTATCATCCGCTTCGCGGCGCGCCACCGCCTGAGCGATGCGCGGCGCCAGGAGTTTCGCCACCGCGGCGAAGACCGGAACCACCACCGAGTTGCCAAACTGACGATAGGCCTGCGTATCCGATACCGGGATGCGAAAACGCGCCCCCTGCGGGGATTCAAAGCCCATCAGCCGGGCGCATTCGCGCGGCGTTAACCGGCGAGGGCGCCGCTGTTGATTCAGCGGATCGTCAAAATGCTTCTCACCGAGCGGCCGGTCCCAGCCGCGATCGACGAGAATTTCGGCACCATCTTTATAGTAGCGGGCAGAAAGCGTCCGGGCCACGCTGTGGGGATTGGCGGGGTCAACCAGGCCATAACCAAAGCCATTGCCCCGCGCCTGATGCTTGCGGGCATAACGATAAAGATATTTCCACAGCACCGGCGTAAGAATAAATTTCGCATCGACCGTCGGCTCCAGTAGCTCGCCAAATGTTGGCCGCACCGCCGGGTACTGCGCCGCGATGTCGCGCAGCGTAAATCCAGCATGCAGCTGCAGATCGCGACGGAAACCCACCAGCACGATGCGCTCCCGGTGCTGAGGCAAGAAATGGCGCCCGTCAATCACCTTTGGGTCATCCGGCCCGGTATGCCCCGCGTCAGCTACTTCATATCCCAGCTCATCCAGCGTCTGCATGATGATACGGAAGGTGCGCCCCTGATCGTGGCTTTTGAGGTTTTTGACATTCTCCAGCACAAAAATCGCTGGCTGACGAGCCGCGATAATTCTCACCACGTCAAAAAACAGCGTTCCCTGGGTTTCGCAGGCAAAGCCATGCGCACGGCCCATCGCATTTTTCTTAGAGACGCCGGCAAGCGAGAAAGGCTGGCAGGGGAAGCCAGCCAGCAGCACATCATGCTGAGGGATAGATTCGCGAATATGCCGCGCCGCCTCCTCGTCGCTAACGTCAGAGCGTTGGCTGAGGGTAATATCGCGGATATCTTCATTAAAACGGTGCTGCTGCGGATCACAGTACCAGTTGGCCTTATAGGTGCGTACCGCGTGCTTGTTCCACTCGCTGGTGAAAACGCACTGTCCGCCGATGGCTTCAAAACCACTGCGGATCCCGCCAATACCGGCAAACAGATCGATAAAACGGAACCCATAGTGCGGATGATGGGCCGGCGGCGAAGGCAGGAGCGTCGCCAGATGAGCAACTTCCTGCGGGCGCAAACGCTCCGCCGCGCGGCCAAGCGCCGCCACGCGCTTGAGGATCGCCGCGCTCCAGTGCTGTTCGCCGACGCTCACCAGTTCGGCAACCAGCGTTTTTACATCGTAGATCGTCATCAGCTGACGCAGCAGCGCCTCAGCGTCTTCCCCGGCCTGTTCAGCCAACGACAACGACCTGTGTTCCTTGCTTAACTTTTGCGGCATATCCTCAACCAACGCGGACGATTTTGGCAGAGAGTACCATAAATCACCGGTCGGTTGACGCCTGCGGTGCAAAGCGGCGCAAAACCGCTTCATCCAGCGCCAGCGGCTCCCCCTGCAGCTCCGCGCTGAGCTTAGCCATAAATTCGACGAGAAAACGGGCATTATGCTGCGCCATCGCTTTCCCCTTGTCAGTTTGCATGGTTTCCGGCAGGCGCAGAAGTTTGCACTGGAAATGGTCGAGGGCATATTTGCGGTCATCCAGCGCCCGCCGATCAGCAAAAGGATCTTCGGCATCAAACAAGATGGTATTCAGAGCGCCGGCGACAGCGAAGACCCTCGCCAGACCAATGGCTCCCAGCGACTCGAGTCGATCGGCATCCTGAACTATTTTCGCCTCCAGCGTGCGCGGTGGGATCGCCGCGCTGAAGCTGTGCGCCTCGATGGCATGGCTGACCGCCGGGTAACGATCCGCAGGAAAATCAGCAAAGGCCGACTGCAGAATGGCGAGGGTTTTCTCGGCGGCCATCATCGAGGATCGACTTCGCTCCGGATGATTTTTTGGCAAGCTGACGATGTCATGAAAATAGCAGGCCGTGAGGAGTACCAGCCGGTCGACTTCCTCCCCCGCGGCCAGCTGAGTGGCGGTCGCCCAGACGCGACGAAAATGGGACAGATCGTGTGCGGCGTCATCCTGCGCATGGTGCGTCAGTATCCAGCGCTCAAATCGTTGCTGCCAGTCAACCAGGTCCATAGGCTTTCCTTTATCTGCGGGTCAGCCTCGAGCATAGCAATTTTAGCGCTGATGATCCTGCTCGCCGCGGGATGGACGCGTATACCAGACGACCGCGCCGAGAATAGAGCCAATGCCGCCGAGGACCAGCATGCCCAACAGGGCGCCAAGCCATTTCCCGGCCGTTGTTCCAAAATCACCCTCCACGCTGGCGCCGGGAACGCTGTGAATTTTTCCCACTACCCACCAGTAACGCACAATGACCCAGACACAATATCCGCAAAAAGCATACAACGCCCAGAGCGCAAGTTTCCCTCCCGGGCTGCGTTTTGCCTGCACTTCCATCTCATTCCTCTCCGTGACACAACAGACTACTGTCACTCAAAACGTGACACGCATCACATTATACCGCTAACCTGCGTCACAGGCAGCAGTTTCATCTTCGTCTTCTGCGCCTTCTCGCGACTTATGCTGCCAATGCGCACAGGCTGAAGAGATGTCCTTATTATCTCCCGTACGCTTAAAGCTATTCATTCCTTAATTATCGCAAGCTGGGTTGATAATTCCCTGGATATTTACATTCACAAAAAATAAATTTCCATAATGAATAATGCGTCTGATTATTATTTGTACAATTTATTTCATAAAATTAACAACGACCAACCAAAGATAGAATAAGGTATTGCTATATAAGAAAATAATAAATTTTGCACAAACATCCAAATTTAATATAAAGAACCACTTAGAAATATTTTGAAATGTTTAACATTATTTATTTACATATTTTATTTTAAATAAAGATGAACTTAGTCGTTAGTATCGGATCGTCATTCCGGAGGGATTGTCATAATTCATAGTAATTATTATTAAAAGGGAATATATAATGAAAAGAAAAGTACTGGCACTCATGGTTCCGGCATTATTAATGGCTAGCGCCGCTAATGCCGCCGAAATCTATAACAAAAACGGTAATAAACTGGACCTCTACGGGAAAGTTGACGGCCTGCATTACTTCTCTGACGACGCTTCAGAAGACGGCGACCAGACCTATGTTCGCTTTGGTCTGAAAGGCGAAACGCAGATTACTTCCGAGTTAACCGGCTACGGTCAGTGGGAATACAACATTCAGGCGAACACCAGCGAAAAAGAAGGCGCGAACTCCTGGACCCGTCTCGGCTTTGCCGGCCTGAAGTTTGCCGACTGCGGGTCGCTGGACTATGGCCGTAACTACGGCGTGGTCTACGACATTGAATCCTGGACCGATATGCTGCCGGAATTCGGCGGCGATACCTACACCCAGACCGACGTTTACATGACCGGCCGTACTAACGGCGTGGCCACCTACCGTAACAGCGATTTCTTCGGCCTCGTCGACGGCCTGCATTTCGCCCTGCAGTATCAGGGTAATAATGAAAACGCCGGTTCTGGCGAAGGCACTAATAACGGTGGGAAACGTAAGCTGGCGCGGGAAAATGGCGACGGTTTTGGTATCTCCAGCTACTACGATCTCGATATGGGCATCAGCTTCGGGGCAGCGTATTCGTCTTCTGACCGTACCCATAACCAGCTGGCGGCCGCGCGTAGCAGCCAGCGTTATGCCAACGGCGATAAAGCCGATGCCTGGACCGTCGGCGCGAAATATGACGCCAATAACATCTATCTGGCCGCCATGTATGCTGAGACCCGCAACATGACCTTCTATGGCAACGATAGTTTTGGCGGAATTGCCAACAAAACGCAGAACTTCGAAGTGGTCGCGCAGTATCAGTTCGACGACTTTAATTTACCGCTGCGTCCGTCCGTCGCCTATCTGCAGTCGAAGGGTAAAGATCTCTACGCCTATTCTCGCTACGGCGACAAGGATCTGGTCAAGTATGTCGACGTGGGCATGACCTACTACTTCAACAAAAATATGTCCACCTATGTGGATTATAAAATCAACCTGCTGGATGAAGACGACCGCTTCTACAAAAACAGCGGTATCGCGACCGATGATATCGTCGCCCTCGGCCTGGTCTATCAGTTCTGATCCCCGTCAAAGCCCGCGTTCAGCGGGCTTTTTTATGTTCCCGCTCCGTTGAGATCACTCTTTTCGACATTGCCGCTTTCCAGGCGTACCTTCCCTCTTTATGATGCGTTTAAGCTCGTTCGGGCTAAAAGCGGCGATAAGGTGCCAAAAGGATAAAGCGCGCTACCGCGACTCTACGCTGAAACCAGGACGATGATGATGGTGATACCCCAGCGCAGGCGTTATACCTGAAGCTAACGGTGTTATTGAAGGGAAGGTTAGAGCAAGAAAAGTGGCGGAGAGAGGGGGATTTGAACCCCCGGTAGAGTTGCCCCTACTCCGGTTTTCGAGACCGGTCCGTTCAGCCGCTCCGGCATCTCTCCGCTGTGATGGTTGCTATAATGCCAGGATCTTTGGCATTTTAATAGCTCCCGTTTCGGTAATTGTGTTCAAGTGACGACTTTGCGAGCAATATGATGTTTAAATGGCCCTGGAAAGCAGATGATGAGTCCGGCAACGCAGAGATGCCCTGGGAGCAAGCGCTTGCCATTCCGGTTTTAGCCCATCTTTCGTCCACTGAGCAGCACAAGCTCACGCAGATGGCTGCCCGTTTTTTACAGCAAAAGCGGTTGGTGGCATTGCAGGGGCTGGAGCTGACCCCGCTGCATCAGGCGCGCATTGCTATGCTCTTTTGTCTGCCGGTGCTTGAGCTGGGCATTGAGTGGCTGGATGGCTTCCATGAAGTGCTGATCTACCCTGCCCCTTTCATCGTCGATGATGAATGGGAGGATGATATTGGTCTGGTCCACAACCAGCGGGTGGTACAGTCGGGACAAAGCTGGCAACAGGGTCCTGTAGTGCTGAACTGGCTGGATATTCAAGACTCTTTTGATGCGTCAGGCTTTAACCTTGTGGTGCATGAAGTGGCGCATAAGCTTGATACGCGGAACGGCGACCGGGCCAGCGGCGTGCCGCTTATCCCGTTGCGTGAAGTTGCCGGCTGGGAGCATGATCTCCACGCCGCGATGAACAACATTCAGGATGAGATCGATCTGGTAGGCGAAAGCGCCGCCAGTATTGACGCCTATGCCGCCACCGATCCCGCAGAATGCTTTGCTGTCCTCTCGGAATATTTTTTCAGTGCGCCTGAACTGTTCGCGCCTCGCTTCCCGGCCCTGTGGCAGCGTTTTTGCCACTTTTACCGCCAGGATCCGCTGGCGCGTAGACGTGAGAATGGCCTGCAGGACGAAGGCGATCGGCGCATTGTTCACTAAAACAACGTGTTGAGCTAAATTTAGCCATTTGAATCAGCAGTTTAATTTTAGTGTTGACACAAAAATGCGAGGCCAGTAGTATGCGCCTCGTTCACACGATTCCTCTGTAGTTCAGTCGGTAGAACGGCGGACTGTTAATCCGTATGTCACTGGTTCGAGTCCAGTCAGAGGAGCCAAATTTAAAAATCCCGCTCAGGGAAACCTGAGCGGGATTTTTGCTTTCCGTGCTCCTCTCCGCTCCCCAAGCATGCAATCTTATCCTGGTGTAGGTGCTATTTTCTTGCTATGAGGCAAGCTGAACGGCCGTGAGCCCCACGCTCCCGCAAAGGCTTAAATAAAGGCGGTTTAACCGTGCCGGACCATACCTGGGTGTAAGGCAATAATGCGCGGTTCCAAAAAAGATCGGCAACACCGCCGCTTCTGACATCTCTCCGCCAGCGGGTATAAGCAGCATCGTACCGTAGGTACCGTCCAAGGTTCCGTATGTGATCCCCGCAGGTGAAAAGCAGCGATGCTGCTCCCAACCTTATGGCTACAGACTTTCGATCCGGCGGTAACCGCTGGGTCTGCCGCTGCGTAGCAGACGATCCCGATCCGGCAGTTATCTTTACAGACAGCGCGGGCTGCCCAAATGCATTTTCCACTGGCGGAAAGACCCGTAACGCTTAGGGTAGCCTGGCAATAACCTTAATCTCGAACTTAAATCCATAAAGCCACGTCACGCCGATCCCGGTCAGCGTAGGGTAAGGCGCTTCTCCCCAATATTCTGGCAGGATACTCCAGATAGCGTCGAGATTTGACTCAGGATCGACGACAAAGAGGGTAACATCAACCACGCCCTCAAACGTGCAGCCCGCCGCTGCGAGCACAGCATTAAGATTTTTGAACGCCAGCCTGACCTGTGCTTTCAGATCGTGCTCAGGCGAACCATCCTCGTGGCTACCCACCTGCCCCGAAACAAACAAGAAACCATTGGATTTGATGGCCGGTGAATAACGATTGCGCTCATAGAGCGCCTGACGACCGAAGGGAAAAACGGCTTCGCGTGCTGTCATGTTTGTACCTTTATGCTGGGGCGAAATCAGCCCGGTGAATGTAAAGACACTGTACAACGACGAGATCGGGCGGATAAACAAGCGACTTTGTCCCTCATTGTTTGTAATATCCAAACAATCGATGAAAGACAGGATAAGAAATGGATCGTTTCGATGCAATGCGCGCCTTTGCTCGGGTGGTAGAGGCAGGGAGCTTCACGAAGGCTGCCCAAACGCTTCATATGAGCAAAACCACGGTGACGCAACTCATTCAGCAGCTGGAATCGCGCCTGCGCGTCAGATTGCTCCATCGCACCACCCGCAAGCTCGGTGTGACTCCCGATGGCGCGGTCTACTACGAACGCGTCATTCGTCTGCTGGCGGACATGGAGGATGCTGAAAACAGCCTGTCCAGTGCGGCGATGACGCCCAGGGGACGGCTACGGGTGGATGTACCGAGTCCGCTGGCCCGTCTTATTCTGGTGCCGGCGCTACCGGCTTTCCACGCCCGCTACCCTGATATCCAGATCGACATGGGTGTGAGCGACCGGGAAGTGGATCTGATCGGCGACAACGTGGATTGCGTTCTGCGCGGTGGTCAAATCACCGACCAGTCCCTAATCGCACGCCATGTCGGCGATTTGCAAATCGGCGTCTACGTCGCCCCCAGCTATGTGGAACGCCTTGGCGCTCCCGCACACCCGCGCGAGCTGCAAAATACTGACCATTGCATAGTGGGATTCTTGTCCTCGCGCACCAGTAAGATTGATCCTTTGGTACTGTGCAGTGAGAATGAACGTATTGAAATCACGGGCAACTACGTACTTGCCGTGGATGATGGCAATGCTTACCTCGAAGCTGGGTTAGTTGGCTTAGGCGTGATTGCGCTGCCCAACTATATGGCGGCAGCGCATCAGGCCGTTGGCGCTTTGATTCCATTATTTACACAATGGCGGATTAGCCCAATGCCTCTGTACCTGGCGTTTCCACCGAACCGCCATGTCAACGCCAAGCTGCGCGTTTTTATTGACTGGATCGTTGAATTGATGCAGCAGCATGTCCCCATTACCAACAATAAGTAACGACATCCCAGCTCCCTGATTCGCTTATCAACGACGATGGGGTTCAGCGGTAGTGACTGTGGTCAGGCGTGTTTTGACAATAGGGATTCAGCAGAACTCATCCGTCTTATATTCTGGATAATGGCTATCATAAAGGGGATCTTCGCTTTCATGGACAATGGCAGCCAAAAAAAAGATCCTCAGTAACAATATTAAGTCCATAGATATATTTGCAGACTTTATCATCCCCTCCTGAGCATCTCCTGGCGCCCTCATTAAAACGCCATCACCGCCACTGCTGATAAGTTAAGGATCGGTTTCCCGATCCTTATTCCCAACAACGTTGAATGCATCGACAGCAAAAGAGCCTTCTTACAATAGCCGTTAATCAGACTAAACGACCCGCTACAAACTTCCCTGCGCCGCTGTGGCGCTGATATTCACCGGCATGCCGGAGCGGCGCTGCAGGGTCTGCTCGACCTGGGCAGGGCTCACTCCCGGCCCCTGGGTAAAGTCGCGCAGCGCCGAGGTCATCGGCAAGGGGACTTTTCTGTCGGATTCAAACTCCGCGCGGTTGCGCGACAGCGGCTCGTGCACCTCCAGCCAGTGACTGCCGTCCGGCTCCACGCTGTACTTCACCGGCTGATCGATCAGCTGAACCCGCGTCCCAACCGGCACGTTATCAAACAGGAATTTAATATCGTCATTGCGCAGGCGGATGCATCCCTGGCTGACGCGCAGCCCGATACCAAAGTTGGCATTGGTACCGTGGATGGCGTAGAGCCTGCCGATGTAGATCGCATACAGCCCCATCGGATTATCGGGCCCGGGGGGCACCATCGCCGGCAGCGTTTTGCCCTCTTTCGCATACTCGCGGCGGGTATTGGCGGTTGGCACCCAGGTGGGGCCTTCCTGCTTACGCTCTACTGCCGTCACCCAGTTACGCGGCGTTTCGCGTCCCGCCTGACCAATGCCGATTGGCAGGACTTCGACGCTATTGCCCAGCGGCGGGTAATAATAGAGACGCATTTCGGCAACGTTGATCACGATCCCTTCGCGCACGGTGTCGGGCAGGATCAGCTGTTGCGGAATAGTCAGCGTCGAACCGGAGCGTGGCAAATAGACATCGACCCCGGGGTTGGCTTCCAGCATATTGCTTAACCCCTGGCCGTACTGGGCGGCAAAACTTTCCAGCGGCTGGGTGTTATTGTCCGGAACGGCAATGGTAAATGCGCTGCCCACCAAACGGCTCCCCTCCGGCGGCAGCGGATAGCTGACGGCCAGCGCGCCGTGGCTGGCGAGCAGCATCAGCGCAGAACAAACTAATTTCACACGCCGCATCGTCATTTTCCCTTCCTCAGTCGCGACTCACGTGTGTGAATTATAGCGTTATTTCCACTCCCCGACCCGCTGGCCAGCATTTCCTTAAATCTGATAGTCGATTGCGGCCTCTTCCGGCTCCATCGCCTGACGCTTAATCTCATCCAGCGACAGTCCGGCATTGCACAATTCGATAAAGCGCCAAACGTAATTCCGCTGCAGCTGGCCCCGCTTCAGTCCCAACCACACGGTATTGGCATCGAACAGATGGCGGGTATCAAGACGCGTAAAGGTGTCCGCTTCCCGGGCATCACCGGACTGCTCGGCGACCAGCCCGACGCCCAGCCCCAGCTCCACGTAGGTCTTGATCACATCGGAATCCTGCGCGCTCAGCACGATATCCGGCATCAACCCCTTGCGGTTGAATGCCTCATCAATGCGCGAACGGCCAGTGATCCCCTGGCGGTAGGTGATTAACGGCCAGCGGGCGATCGCCTCCAGCGTCAGGGGAGAAACCTGCGTCAAAGGATGATCCTTCGGCACCAGCAGGCTGTGATGCCAGCGGAACCAGGGGAAAGCCGCCAGCGTCGGATCGTTGCTCAGGCGCTCGCTGGCGATGCCGATATCCGCTCCGCCGTTATGCAGCAGCGCTTCGATTTCCTGCGGGGTACCCTGCACCAGCTCGACGCGAACATCTGAGAACAGCTCGCGGAAAGCTTTAATGACCGGCGGCAGGCTGTAGCGCGCCTGAGTATGGGTGGTGGCGATAGTTAAGACGCCTGACGCATCGTTAGTGAAGAGATCCGCCAGTCGCCGAACGTTACTGGCTTCATTGAGGATCCGCTCGGCAATCGATAACAGCGCTTTACCCGGCTCGGTCATGCCTAACAGGCGTTTGCCGCGGCGGATAAAGATCTCAATCCCCAGCTCCTCTTCCAGTTCCCGGATATGGCGACTGACGCCTGACTGCGAGGTATAGAGCATATTCGCGACTTCCGTCAGGTTGTAATCCTGACGGGCCGCCTCACGGATAATTTTCAGCTGCTGGAAGTTCACCCTTTCCTCCGGGCCAATGGACTTAACGTATCTGCTATTGTTAAAGTCTGTTGTCCCAGGTAACAAATAATAAAAACCAGCAACTTATTCCTTAAGAGAATATACCCTAACTGACCAGCTGCAGTTCACGGTTTTCCAGCGATGGGCGGCTCACCAGAGACAGCAGGATCTCTTTCACCGCCTGCGCCTGCGGCGACAGACTGCCGCGAGCCGACATGTTCAGCGACAGCGACAGGCTCATTGAAGGCGTGCTGATCCGCGCCATCCAGCCGTTCGCCGCCCCGCACAGGGAACGGGCAGCGGATTCCGGTAACACCGTCGCCCCCATGCCGCTGGCGATGGCCGCGGTCAGGGTGGTAATGGATTCGATCTCGCCGATAATTTTCGCCGACAGACGACGCAGGGTGAATGCCTCGGTGACCCGCGCCCGCACTGCGCTGTAATCGCGCGGCAGGAACAGGTTCATCTCCGCCACCGCCGTGAGATCCACGCTCTGCCCCGGGCAGTCGCGGGTGCCGACCAGGTAAAGGTCTTCTTTCAGCAGCGGCTGGCTGACGATGCCTGCCACCGGCGAACGCTCATAGAGCACCGCCATATCCAGCTGGCCCGCCAGCAGCTTGTCATTCAGCGCTGTGCCGCTGCTCTCCTGCAGATAGACCATCACCTCGGGCAACTCATTGCGTACCGTTTGCAGCAACGGCATGGTAATGGCGGAGGCCGCGGTGCCCGGCGCCAGGCCGATCGACACCTGACCACGCAGCGTCTGGCCGACGTTATTGACCGCCAGCTGCGCCTGCTCGCACTGGCGCAGGATAGTGCGCGCATGGGTGTAGAGAATTTTACCGGCTTCCGTTGGCGTGACCCCTCGCTTGGTGCGTATCAGCAACTGCTGGTCCATTTCACCTTCCAGGGTCGCGACCTGTTGGCTAAGGGCCGGTTGGGCGATATGCAAGACTTCAGCGGCCTGGGTCAGACTGCCGATATCGACGATTTTCACAAAATATTTCAGTCGTCTTAAGTTCATTTTGCCTCCTGTAAGGAACGCCAGCGTCAACGCTGGGAGTATGATGCACTGGCTTTTGCAATTTGCTTGCCAGCTTTGCATTTCCTCGGCTGTCGCCCGCCGCAGGCAGTGTTATAAGGGATAGTGATAGCAATTCGGTTTTTATTTGCCCGGTAAGCAGATTGTGGTATGCCCCATTAGGGGTACATTCGCACTACAACGGTGCAACATGGTGAAAAAAACAGCGCGCGGGTGGCGATTGCTGAAATTGTCAGCAGTCGAACGCAATTCTTTGAATCAGGCTTTGACAAGGCCGGATGGCATCGTTAATATGCGCCCCGTTCACACGATTCCTCTGTAGTTCAGTCGGTAGAACGGCGGACTGTTAATCCGTATGTCACTGGTTCGAGTCCAGTCAGAGGAGCCAATTTTCTGTTTTCATGCATCCTTGCGAATCTTTATCTGATGTTGATTCAACAGGTTAGTGTGAAAACTCTTCTCGGTGCATTTTGATTTTACCCTACGCATCGGGAAAAATTGGTGGTCAAATCTGGGGTCAGGTTAGTTCGATAATGGAGTGACCCCCATATGTCCCTTACCGACGCAAAAATCCGCACCCTCAAGCCTTCTGATAAACCCTTTAAAGTCTCCGATTCTCACGGTCTGTATCTGCTGGTTAAGCCGGGTGGCTCCCGCCACTGGTATCTCAAATACCGTATTAGCGGTAAAGAATCCCGCATTGCGCTGGGTGCCTATCCAGCCATCTCCCTGTCTGATGCGCGACAGCAACGTGAAGGTATCCGTAAAATGCTGGCGCTGAATATCAACCCGGTACAGCAGCGGGCTGCTGAACGTGGCTCACGAACACCGGAGAAAGTTTTTAAAAACGTGGCGCTGGCGTGGCATAAAAGTAACAGGAAATGGTCGCAGAACACCGCCGACCGTCTGCTTGCCAGCCTGAACAATCACATCTTTCCGGTCATCGGGAACCTACCTGTATCAGAACTTAAACCCCGTCATTTCATTGACCTGCTGAAAGGGATCGAGGAAAAAGGTCTGCTGGAGGTTGCGTCCCGCACACGGCAGCACCTGAGTAACATAATGCGCCATGCGGTCCATCAGGAGTTAATCGATACGAACCCTGCAGCAAACCTTGGCGGCGTGACCACACCTCCTGTCAGACGGCACTATCCTGCCCTGCCGCTGGAGCGGCTGCCTGAACTGCTTGAACGTATTGGGGCATATCATCAGGGCCGTGAACTGACCCGGCATGCCGTTCTGCTGATGCTGCATGTGTTCATTCGCTCCAGTGAACTGCGTTTCGCCCGCTGGTCAGAGATTGATTTCACAAACCGAGTCTGGACGATACCCGCGACGCGAGAACCCATTATTGGCGTGCGTTATTCCGGCCGCGGGGCAAAAATGCGAATGCCGCATATCGTCCCCCTCTCAGAACAGTCCATCGCCATTCTGAAACAGATTAAGGATATCACCGGTAATAATGAACTGATCTTCCCCGGCGACCATAACCCGTATAAGCCAATGTCTGAAAACACGGTCAATAAGGCACTGCGGGTGATGGGTTACGACACGAAAAAGGATATCTGCGGTCACGGCTTCCGGGCAATGGCATGCAGTGCGCTGATGGAATCGGGTTTATGGGCAAAGGACGCAGTAGAACGCCAGATGAGTCATCAGGAGCGCAATACCGTGCGCATGGCTTATATTCATAAGGCAGAGCACCTAGAAGCCCGCAAAGCGATGATGCAGTGGTGGTCGGATTATCTGGAAGCATGCCGAGAATCTTATGCACCGCCTTATACAATTGGTAAAAATAAGTTTATCCCATAATATACTAACGAATCCCACACTCTGGCAAATTACCACCACCTCCACAGGAGGTGGTTCTATATAGACTTTTATCAACTTCATGACGAAAAACACCTATTTTATCCCAAAAGAAGACAATAGAGTCACAGAGGAATCAAAGAGCGACTCAATTGTCTTTGGACAGTCTGGTTGTGAGGTTAGAAAACAGTTACTCCTACACCATTAAATAGGGCGCAATGCTCGCTAATTTCTCCCGGGTTTCTGTCAGTTCGCGTTCCGGCATAGATTGCGCGATGATTCCCGCCCCCGCCTGTATCCAGCAGCGCTGGCTATCCTGAAATACGGAACGCAGAACTAGCGCTGCATCAAAGCGCGTATCGTCCAGCAGCAGGATTGCGCCGGAATAAAGCTCTCGCGGCGTCTTCTCAATTTGCATAATCGCGTTCAGAGCAGCATTTTTAGGGATACCTGAGGCGGTAATCGACGGAAACAGCACGGTAAACGCATCCCAGGCATCCTTGTTTTCCGCAAGCTGACCGCTCACGCCAGACCCCAGATGCTGAACGCTGCCGCGCTGGCGAACCGACATTAAATCTTCAACCACCACGCTGCCCGGCTGGCAAACGGCCTCCAGTTCAGCAATAGCTTCTTTGACAGAAAGGATATGCTCAAGCACCTCTTTACTGTCGTGCAGCAGTTCTGCCTCTTTCGCCTTATTATGCTCCGGGTTTCCCATGCGATCGCGGGTGCCCGCAAGCGGTTCAGTGACCACTTTATTGCCCGTCACTGACATCACCAGTTCCGGGCTAAAGCCCAGCGCTTCGCGTCCTTCCTGACGGAACATAAACGAGCGCACAGGTGTGTTTGCCTGCCGCCCGTATAACAGCGTGGCGGGCATATCAATCCGCGATGGCAGGGGAATGGCGCGCGAGACAATCACTTTGACATACTCGCCACGGCGGATCTCCGCAACGGCGCGCGCAACCTGTTGTTTATATGCCTCACCATTGAGGGCGGTATCCACCGCCAGTGGTGCGTTCTGCGTCGTTGTACCGGCCTCTTTTACCCACTCGCACAAACGTCGGCACCCGTCGGCGGAGTCCGCATAAACGGTGACATTTCCCTTTTCAAAAATAAGTTCTTCACGGGGAACGGTTAACGTCAGCAGCGGCCACTCCCCGGCGTTAAAGGCAATCCCCCGCGCATGCGCCGCAAAGTTGAACCCAACCTGTCCATATACCCGACGTCCTTTCACCTGAGGATGCGCCATAAAACGACGCGCGCAGTCGGCAATGGAATCCACCGCCCATTTTTGCTCCCCGGCATCATCAATAAATGTCGCCTGCGTTCCGTCGGCATTAATGTGCAGCCGTGCCTGGCACCCTTTGCCTAAATACCAACAGGGTTGACGCTCATAGACATAACACTCTTCTTCTGCGAACTGGCGTAAAACGCCAGAAATCGTCGGTAGCCATTGTTCCTCTGGTAACGCCAGATGTAGAAATTCACTGATTTTCATCCCTTACCTCTCTGTGTTATTCCCGGATCAATCAATTGCGCTTGTCATCAGTTCTCTTGCCGAATGCAGCCGGATATAAGCAACCCACGCCGCCAGCAACGTGAATGCCCCGGCAAACAGGAAGCAGGCCGCATAGCCAAAATGTTGAGCAACAACGCCACCGATAACGCCTGCCAGAATGGCGATTGCCGCGTCAGTACATTGAAAGAGGGTGAAGTCGACACCGGCCTGCAAAGGCGATGAAAGCGACATCAGCGTGGCGTAAAGACAGACCAGCGCGCAGGCCAGCGAAATGGACTGGACAATGACCAGACACTGGAGAATCGGCAGCAGCAGATGACCCGGCGCCATCATGAGCGTCATCACCACCGCCAGCAGCGCGATCCCCTGGACGCCATAAGCCGTCAACAGCGCTCTGCCGGGTGAGGTGTATTTCATCAGCAATCCGCCGGCCAGCGTTCCTGCTATGCCCGCTGCAATATTGCCGCCGCTGAACAGCGCGCCCAATGCGGACATGCTCAACCCATGATCCAACAACAGCGGTGCCAGAAGAGGCAGCACAAACCGCATGCCTGAATTCAGCATCAATACCAGCAGTAAGCCCAGGCGCGCCTGCTTCCTCCTTAGCGCATAACCTAACGCCGGAACATGCGGGATAGTCGCTGTTCGCGTCGGCTCCGTAATGCGCCACAGCGGGAGTGACAGCGCCATAATCAGCACCGCCATCATCAGCATGGCGACAGGCCAGCCGGATGCCGCCGACAGCATCAGGAACACCCCGCCGCCGCACATCATTCCCAGATAGCTGCCGCCGACCTGCACGCTGTTTCCCCAGCCGTAACCCGTGCGGGTCAGTTGATCGACGCAAAAGCCGTCGCTGGCGATATCAATGGTGGAGGCGACCGTGCCTGCCACCATAAACAGAACAAATAACGCGACGATTTGCGTATCGGGGAATCCCCCTTCTCGCCCAAACCAGCCAATCGCTGCGGCAATAGTCAGGATCGCCGCTAGCGCGACCTGACCACGCAGGATTAACATGCGGGAACGGCGTTCCTGGCTACCGGGCGGAAGCCGCCAGCGCTCGATCCATGGCGCCCAAATAAACTTCAGCGCCCAGGGCAGCATAAACAGGGTTGTCGCACCGGCAAGCGCCAGCGAACCGCCAGCAGCGCGCACCAGCGCGGGTAAGGACTGCATAGACAGCGCCGATACCAGACTCTGCGTCACATAGACGCCGGCAATAGCAAAAATCACCCGCCCGGTCGTCAACGTCAGCGGTTTCACATTCGACTGAACATCACTCATGCACCCACTCTCCAGACGCGGAAACCCCGTCGTCGCGCCACACGCGCGCGGCCATTTGCGCCTGCCACAGCGCCTGATAACGTCCATGATGTGAGAGCAATTGCGCATGAGTACCCTGCTCAACCACCTGTCCCTCTTCCATCACCAGAATGTTTCCGGCCCCGGCGATGGTGGATAAACGGTGAGCGATGATAATCACCGTCCGGTTGTGAACCAGGTTATCGATCGCTTTTTGCACCGCCAGCTCGCTTTCAATATCCAGCGCGGCAGTCGGTTCATCGAGAATGACGACCGGCGCGTTTTTCAATAACGCTCTGGCAATGGAAATCCGCTGGCGCTCGCCGCCCGATAGCTGGCCGCCCATCTCTCCCATTGGCGTCAGCCAGCCTTGCGGAAGACGGGAAATAAACTCAAGGCACTGCGCCGCTCGGGCGGCCTCTTCTACCTCCTGCCGCGTCGCCTGTGGGCGCGCGATACGGATATTCGCCAGCAGCGTGTCATCAAACAGCCAGACATCCTGGAAAACAACAGAAATCAGGCTATTGAGCTGTTCCGGCGTCAGGCGGCGAATATCGACGCCGCCAATAGAAATCTGCCCTTGCTGCGGATCGGCATAGCGCATTAACAGTTTGGTGACCGTAGTTTTGCCTGCGCCGGAGGCACCCACCAGCGCGCTCATACTGGCTGCCGGGAACGTCAAAGAAACATGATTAAGCGCGTGGCCGTCGCCTTCTTCGTAGCGATAGCTGACGTTGTCAAAGCGGATATCGTAACGTTCCGGCATCTCGCTTTGCTCTGCGACGGGAAGCGGTGCTATCGCCATAAACCGCTCAATCCGTTGCAGGGCGCTGGCGATCAGTTCCACAACCGAGGTGTAGCTGATAAACATCGCCATCGGTTCTGCGAAGCGCATAATCATCGCGACGGCGGCAATCAAAAAGGCGAGGTTCAGAGTGCCCGTCACTACCCAGACGATCCCGGATAACACCACCACCTGTAGGCCCAACTCCACGACGCTGGCGATCAGCATCGTCGCGCCAGCGCCCTGACGGTGAGTGCGGGTCTGTAAGTTTTCCAGCGCATTGAAATGCGCCAGCAGCGCCCGGCTTTTATCGGCATCGCTGCCGCAGGTGCGCAATACCATCATCCCCTGAGCAAATTCAACGATATCGCCGCTCAGACGCTGGTGCGCTTCCCCCAGCGTCTGCATTTGTCGCCGCATCGCCGGGCGGCGCCAGTAATAAAACGGCACCAGCAGAGGGAAGATCAGCAACATCACCAGCCCCAGCCGCCAGTCTATCCACAATGTCGCCAGCGACGCCGTCAGCGGCGTGACAATGGTGAGCAGCAAAATATTGGCTATCGCAATAACATAATTGAGGTTTTCATCCACGTTGCCCAGCAGCAAGGCGTTCATTTCACCCGCCCTGCCGCGCTGGAGCTTCTCCAGCGGCACGCGGCGTAACTGCTCGCCAAGTCGCAGGCGCAACTCATGGGTGGCCTGCGCCAGATGACCACGGTATTCAAAGCCCAGGCCATACCAGCGTAGCACCAGCGTCACAATTGCGGCGACGCTGAAGGCCATAGCCCAGTTAAGAAGTTGCGGCGCGTCTCCCCGTAACAGCGCATCAATGATCGGATAAAGACAGGCAAAGGCGATCCCCTGCATGAATGCCGCCAGCAACAGCGCCAGCATACTGCGTCGCAGCATCCTGGCCTGACTGCCAACGCTGGAGATAAGCTGGCGCCAGATGACGCGCCAGGCCAGGTTATCCGCAGGATTATTGTCTTTCATTTTCCACCACCTCTTCCTGTGTTCCACCCGGCACCCAATGCTGCGCCTGCTGATAGTGTTGCCAGAGCCGTTGATACAGGCCGCCCTGCGCCAACAGTTGCGTATGGTTCCCCATTTCCCTGAGCTGTCCGTCGGAAAACAGCAATATCACATCGGCCTGAGTCACCATTGAGAGACGATGCGCGACCATGATGACCGTCCGGCCACGCATGGCCGCCGCGAGCGCCTTGATAAGCGCCGCTTCGTTTTCCGGGTCAGCAAACGCCGTCGCCTCATCGAGCACCAGGATGGGGCGATCCTGCAAAAGCGCCCGGGCGATAGTAATGCGCTGCCGCTGGCCGCCGGAGAGAAATACCCCACGTTCCCCGACTCGTGTGTTGTAACCTTCTGGCAGAGCGCTAATAAAATCATGGGCCTGCGCCACTCTGGCCGCCGCTATTACCGCCTCCAGCGGCGTATCCGGCGCGCCCAGACGAATGTTATTGGCTATCGTGTCGGCAAAAAGGAAGTTGTCCTGAAACACAAACGAGAGTTGCTTCATCAGGGTGTCCGTCTGCATATCACGCAGATCCACGCCGCCAATACGGATATGGCCTTTGTCCGGGTCGGCGTAACGCAGCAGCAAGCGCGCCACGGTGCTTTTTCCGGCGCCGCTTGGCCCGACCAGCGCCACAATTTGCCCGGCAGGCACATGAAAGCTCACCTCCTGCAACGCGGCGCCAGTACGCGCTTGCGGATAATGAAAGCTCACCTGCTCAAAGGTAATGCTCGCCTCTTGCGGCTGCTGGTCAGACTGCGGCAGCGATAACTCCGGCATCGCGAGAACCTGATAAATACGCTGAATGCTTAAACGCGTTTGCGCGACCAGGTTATTGAGCATCATCATTGGCATTACGGCTTCGGCCATTCCGCTGCCCAGCAGTAAAACGGCCACCCACGCGATAAAATCGAAACTGCCATAGTGCAACAGGCCGTATCCCGACCAGATCAGGACAAACAGGGTCGGGAGAGGATTCAGAATCGAGAAGGAAAAACGCGCTGAAAAACCGGCTTTGCGATACCAGGTTTTGAGCACATCGACCCACTCTTCAAGGGCGCGTTGATAGCGCAGAAAACTGGTGCTGCCGCTATCAAACGTTCTCACCACGGGCATGGCCTGCACGAACTCAATAACCGCCGCGCTAACCTGCTCGCGCGCCTTATGATAACGCTGAGCCATATCTTCCGAACGCTGGCGGGCGAGCACGAGAACAACCGATCCAAACGCCAGTACCCCCAGCGTCGCGATTGCCAGCCGCCAGTCCAGCCAGAACAAGATAACGATTGTCGCCAGCGGCATGATGATCGCGCGGGCATAGAGCGGCGTGCTGTCGGCCACAAAAATATGTAACGACTTCACGTCATCCAGCATCACTTTCGCCACTGACCCGCTGCCCATTTGCTGTAACACGCCAGGCGGAAGCTGCAATGCTTTACGGGCTAACCTGCTGCGCAGAATGTTCTCCAGATGAAAAGCCGCGTAATGAGAGGTGTTGAACGCCTGTAAGCGCAGAACAAAAGTTAAGACCACGCAGCCGATCACGCCGCCCAGCGGCCAGGCCGGAATAGCGTCAGGCGTCGCGCGAATGTCACGCAGGCTCCACGCCAGAAAAAGGAGCGCCCCCAGGCTGGTTAATGCCGCCAGCCCCGCCAGCGCCATAGCTAAAATAACCTTCCTGCGAACCGGTGTAATCACCTGCCAGAGAGGAAATCGGGACAGCGATTCAGTATTGGATGATTGAGATGACATGGGAGTAACTGAATTTCCTGATGAATTTTTACGGACGCCAAAAACGACAATTCAGGGTGGCGTTCTGAGAATTAATGTGAATAATAACCATTATCAATAACTCATCTACCCCATTCGGTTCTATTTATACCCGCATTGGTCTAAGCCACAGGGAGATAACCAGGTCATGACGGAGTCACCGCAAACGCAATCTGAAATCTCTATTCACCAGTTGGTGGTCGGGAAACCTGCAAACGATGGCAATATTCCTGCTCAGTGTGAACTGCTGCGCTGTTCGTTGCAGGAAGGTATGGATATTTTGCTCTGGAGGGGCCATTTTGCGCGGCCTGAGACGTTGCAGCTACACGACGATCTGGGCAGGATTAACTTCTCGTGCATCCTGGAAGGCACATCGCGCTTTGCGATTCAGGGACTCCGGCGCCACACCGACTGGGAGCTTGCGCGCAATCGCCATTACATTACCCATACGCCAGACTGTCGCGGCAGCGCCTCCTATTGTGGCCGATTCGAGAGCATTACCCTCTCCTTCAGCCCTGAAACCCTCGCGCTGTGGGTGCCGGATATTAGCGCGGTCATTAAGAATAAGATCGACTCCCACTGCTGTTGCCAGCAGCAGCGTTGTAATGCTGAAACCCACTTAACGGCTCAGGCCTTGCGTCACGCGCTGATGCGCATGCACGGCAGCTTCAGTCATGAACAAAAGCCGTCGACGCTATGGTTGCAGGGGCAAAGTCTGGTCATGCTCAGTCTGGTGCTGGATGAACATCGCGAAGACGCCAGTTGCCTCTCCTGCCACTTCAACCCGATGGAACGCCAGAAACTGCTGCGGGCGAAGGATCTGCTGCTGGCTGATCTGACGCAAGCGCCGGGCGTCGCGGAGCTGGCCAGAGAGTCCGGTCTGAGCGTTCTCAAAATTAAGCGAGGCTTCCGCGTTCTGTTCAACAACAGCGTCTATGGCCTGTTTCAGGCTGAACGAATGCAGGAAGCCAGAAGACGCCTGGCCAACGGCAATACCTCCGTCATGACGGTGGCGGCCGATCTGGGCTATGCCAACGCCAGCCATTTCTCTGCCGCCTTCCAGAAACAGTTTGGCGTAACCCCTTCGACCTTTAAACGCGTGATGTAACCGGGGTCGCGCCCCCCTAAACTCCTCCCTGACAGAGGCCCGGATACCCCATCCGGGCCTCTGTTCTTTCCGCCTGTTACCAACCCGAAACGGGCATAAATAAACCCGTTTCGGGTAGCATCCAATTGTTAATAATTATTATTCTCATATGAGCAATGCTTTTCGGTAAGACGTGCCATCAGGAGGAAGAATGATTTCTGGCGCACCATCTCAGGATTCGCTGTTACCGGACAACCGCCACGCGGCTGATTACCAACAATTACGCGAGCGGCTCATACAGGAACTGAATTTAACGCCGCAGCAGTTACATGAAGAGAGCAACCTGATCCAGGCCGGCCTGGATTCCATAAGATTGATGAGATGGTTACACTGGTTTCGTAAAAATGGCTACCGCCTTACCCTTCGCGAGCTGTATGCCGCCCCCACGCTGGCGGCATGGAACCAGTTAATGCTCAGCCGGTCGCCTGAGAACGCGGAAGAAGAAACGCCGCCCGACGAATCATCCTGGCCGAACATGACCGAAAGTACCCCCTTCCCATTGACGCCAGTACAGCACGCCTACCTGACGGGCCGCATGCCGGGGCAGACGCTTGGCGGCGTGGGTTGCCACCTGTATCAGGAGTTTGAAGGCCATTGTCTGACGGCGTCGCAGTTGGAGCAGGCCATCACGACCTTGCTGCAACGCCACCCAATGCTGCATATCGCCTTTCGCCCCGACGGGCAGCAGGTCTGGCTACCGCAACCTTACTGGAACGGCGTCACCGTTCATGATTTAAGCCATAACGACGCTGAAAGCCGCCAGGCCTATCTGGACGCACTGCGCCAGCGCCTGAGCCACCGTCTTTTACGCGTGGAAATCGGCGAAACGTTTGATTTTCAGCTGACGCTCTTGCCGGACAATCGCCACCGCCTCCATGTCAATATTGACCTGCTGATTATGGATGCCTCCAGCTTTACGCTTTTCTTCGATGAGCTTAACGCCCTGCTGGCCGGAGAATCGCTGCCGGCTATCGACACCCGCTATGATTTCCGCTCGTATTTGCTGCACCAGCAGAAGATCAATCAAACACTGAGAGACGACGCGCGCGCTTACTGGCTGGCGAAAGCATCGACGCTTCCCCCCGCGCCCGTCTTGCCGCTGGCCTGCGAACCCGCCACGCTACGTGAAGTCCGTAATACCCGACGCCGCATGATTGTCCCGGCAACACGCTGGCACGCCTTTAGCAACCGGGCCGGCGAGTATGGCGTGACGCCGACAATGGCGCTGGCGACCTGTTTTTCTGCCGTGCTGGCTCGCTGGGGCGGCCTGACGCGTCTGCTGCTTAACATCACCTTATTCGACCGCCAGCCGCTGCACCCGGCGGTTGGCGCGATGCTTGCCGACTTCACCAATATTCTTCTGCTGGATACCGCCTGCGATGGCGATACCGTCAGCAACCTGGCGCGTAAAAACCAGCTCACGTTTACGGAGGACTGGGAGCATCGCCACTGGTCCGGCGTCGAATTACTCCGTGAACTCAAACGCCAGCAGCGCTACCCCCACGGCGCCCCGGTGGTATTTACCAGCAATCTGGGGCGTTCCCTCTACAGCAGCCGCGCAGAATCGCCGTTGGGCGAGCCGGAATGGGGCATCTCGCAAACGCCGCAGGTCTGGATAGATCATCTGGCGTTCGAGCATCACGGCGAGGTCTGGCTACAATGGGACAGCAACGACGCGCTGTTCCCTCCGGCGTTAGTCGAAACATTGTTCGACGCCTACTGCCAGTTGATTAACCAACTCTGCGATGACGAAAGCGCCTGGCAAAAGCCGTTCGCAGATATGATGCCCGCCAGCCAGCGCGCGATACGCGAACGGGTCAACGCCACCGGCGCCCCCATTCCCGAAGGCTTGCTGCATGAAGGCATTTTCCGTATCGCTCTGCAACAGCCGCAGGCGCTGGCGGTAACGGACATGCGTTATCAGTGGAATTATCATGAGCTGACAGACTATGCCCGCCGTTGCGCGGGCAGGTTAATCGAGTGCGGGGTTCAGCCCGGCGATAATGTGGCTATCACGATGTCGAAAGGCGCAGGACAACTTGTTGCGGTTCTGGCCGTCCTGCTGGCCGGGGCGGTTTACGTTCCGGTTTCGCTGGATCAGCCTGCCGCACGGCGCGAGAAAATCTACGCTGACGCCAGCGTCCGGCTGGTGCTCATTTGTCAGCACGACACCAGCGCCGGGTCAGACGATATTCCCGTCCTTGCCTGGCAGCAGGCCATTGAGGCGGAGCCGATCGCCAACCCGGTAGTACGCGCCCCCACGCAACCGGCCTACATTATCTACACCTCCGGCTCTACCGGTACGCCGAAAGGGGTAGTCATTTCTCACCGGGGAGCGCTTAACACCTGTTGCGATATCAATACCCGCTATCAGGTTGGCCCGCATGACAGGGTGCTGGCCCTCTCCGCCCTACATTTTGATTTATCGGTTTACGACATTTTTGGCGTACTGCGCGCGGGCGGCGCGCTGGTGATGGTGATGGAAAATCAACGGCGCGATCCTCACGCATGGTGTGAGCTGATCCAGCGCCATCAGGTCACGCTCTGGAACAGCGTCCCGGCGCTGTTCGATATGCTGCTGACCTGGTGTGAAGGTTTCGCCGACGCCACGCCGGAAAACCTGCGCGCAGTGATGCTTTCCGGCGACTGGATCGGGCTTGACCTCCCCGCCCGTTATCGGGCCTTCCGGCCACAAGGACAATTTATCGCGATGGGCGGCGCCACCGAGGCGTCTATCTGGTCTAACGCCTGCGAAATTCACGACGTCCCCGCCCACTGGCGCTCCATCCCTTACGGTTTTCCGCTAACCAACCAACGCTACCGGGTGGTGGATGAACAGGGCCGGGACTGCCCTGACTGGGTGCCGGGTGAATTATGGATTGGCGGCATTGGGGTCGCGGAAGGCTATTTCAACGATCCCCTGCGTAGCGAGCAGCAATTTTTGACGCTCCCGGACGAGCGCTGGTATCGCACCGGCGATCTCGGCTGCTACTGGCCAGATGGCACAATCGAGTTCCTCGGTCGTCGCGACAAGCAGGTCAAAGTCGGAGGATATCGCATCGAGCTGGGCGAAATCGAAAGCGCGCTCAGCCAGCTGGCGGGGGTGAAACAAGCAACCGTTCTGGCGATCGGCGAAAAAGAAAAAACGCTGGCGGCATACGTTGTTCCTCAGGGCGAGGCTTTTTGCGTTACCGATCATCGGAACCCGGCACTGCCGCAGGCGTGGCACACGCTTGCGGGAACGTTGCCCTGTTGCGCCATCTCGCCAGAGATCTCCGCAGAACAGGTAGCCGATTTCCTTCAGCATCGCCTGCTAAAACTGAAGCCGGGTCACACCGCTGGCGCCGATCCTCTCCCCCTGATGAACTCACTCGCTATCCAGCCGCGCTGGCAGGCCGTGGTGGAACTCTGGTTAGCATTTCTGGTGACACAACGGCGACTGAAGCCCGCTGCTGAAGGTTATCAGGTCTGCGCTGGTGAAGAACACGAGGATGAGCACCCGCACTTCAGCGGACATGATTTAACGTTATCGCAAATTCTTCGCGGTGCCCGTAACGAACTGTCGTTACTGAACGACGCGCAGTGGTCGCCGGAAAGCCTGGCCTTTAACCATCCGGCCAGCGCCCCGTATATTCAGGAACTGGCGACAATTTGCCAACAGCTTGCACAGCGCTTACAGCGCCCGGTACGCCTGCTTGATGTGGGAACCCGCACTGGCCGCGCCGCAGAATCGCTGTTAGCACAGCTCAACGCCGGACAGATTGAGTATGTCGGGCTTGAGCAGAGCCAGGAGATGCTGCTGAGCGCCCGGCAGAGGCTCGCCCCCTGGCCTGGCGCCCGTCTGTCCCTCTGGAATGCAGACACGCTGGCGGCGCACGCTCACTCGGCGGACATTATCTGGCTTAATAACGCCCTGCATCGTCTGCTGCCGGAAGATCCCGGGCTCCTTGCGACATTACAACATCTTGCCGTTCCCGGCGCGCTGCTCTACGTGATGGAGTTTCGCCAGTTAACGCCGTCCGCCCTGCTCAGCACGCTCCTGTTAACCAATGGGCAGCCGGAGGCCTTGCTGCATAACAGCGCCGACTGGGCGGCATTATTTAGCGCGGCCGCCTTCAACTGTCAGCATGGCGATGAGGTCGCGGGGTTACAACGCTTCCTCGTACAATGTCCTGACAGGCAGGTGCGCCGCGATCCCCGTCAACTTCAGGCCGCCCTCGCCGGACGTCTGCCGGGGTGGATGGTGCCGCAACGGATCGTCTTCCTCGACGCCTTACCGCTGACGGCTAACGGGAAAATTGACTACCAGGCGCTGAAGCGTCGTCATACCCCTGAAGCGGAAAACCCGGCCGAAGCGGATTTACCCCAGGGCGACATTGAAAAACAGGTTGCCGCCCTCTGGCAGCAACTCTTATCAACTGGCAATGTCACCAGAGAAACCGACTTCTTCCAGCAAGGCGGCGATAGCCTGCTGGCGACCCGTCTGACCGGGCAACTTCATCAGGCAGGTTATGAAGCGCAATTAAGCGACCTGTTTAATCATCCCCGGCTGGCGGATTTTGCCGCCACGCTGCGGAAAACCGACGTCCCGGTCGAACAACCATTCGTCCACTCCCCTGAAGAACGCTACCAGCCCTTTGCGCTTACCGACGTGCAGCAGGCTTACCTGGTGGGGCGTCAGCCGGGCTTTGCCCTGGGCGGCGTCGGCTCACATTTCTTTGTTGAATTTGAAATTGCCGATCTGGACCTCACCCGGCTGGAGACGGTCTGGAACCGATTAATCGCCCGCCACGATATGCTGCGCGCCATCGTGCGTGATGGACAGCAACAGGTGCTCGAACAGACGCCCCCCTGGGTGATACCCACACACACCCTCCATACGCCTGAAGAGGCGTTGCGGGTGCGCGAAAAACTGGCGCATCAGGTACTCAACCCCGAAGTGTGGCCGGTATTCGATCTCCAGGTCGGATACGTGGACGGGATGCCTGCCCGCCTGTGGCTGTGTCTGGATAACCTGTTGCTTGACGGTCTGAGCATGCAGATCCTGCTGGCGGAGCTGGAGCACGGCTACCGCTACCCGCAACAGCTGCTTCCGCCGCTGCCCGTCACCTTCAGGGATTATCTGCAACAACCCTCGCTACAGTCGCCCAATCCAGATTCTCTGGCATGGTGGCAGGCGCAGCTTGATGATATTCCTCCGGCGCCTGCGTTGCCGCTGCGCTGCTTGCCTCAGGAGGTTGAAACACCGCGCTTCGCCCGCCTGAACGGCGCGCTGGACAGCACGCGCTGGCATCGGCTGAAAAAACGGGCGGCTGACGCCCATCTCACTCCGTCGGCCGTACTGTTGTCGGTGTGGTCAACGGTTCTCTCTGCATGGAGTGCACAGCCTGAGTTCACGCTTAACCTTACGCTTTTCGACAGGCGACCGCTGCACCCGCAAATCAACCAGATTCTGGGCGATTTCACCTCGCTGATGCTGCTGAGCTGGCATCCCGGCGAAAGCTGGCTGCACAGCGCGCAGTCACTACAGCAGCGGCTGAGCCAGAACCTCAACCACCGCGATGTGTCAGCCATCCGCGTGATGCGTCAACTGGCGCAACGGCAAAACGTGCCTGCCGTTCCGATGCCCGTCGTCTTTACCAGCGCGCTGGGCTTTGAGCAGGATAACTTCCTCGCCCGGCGTAATCTGCTCAAACCGGTCTGGGGCATCTCCCAGACGCCGCAGGTCTGGCTCGATCACCAGATTTATGAATCCGAAGGCGAACTGCGCTTTAACTGGGATTTTGTCGCCGCGCTGTTTCCTGCCGGGCAGGTGGAGCGCCAGTTTGAACAGTATTGCGCATTGCTAAACCGAATGGCCGAGGATGAAAGCGGCTGGCAACTGCCGCTCGCCGCGCTGGTGCCTCCCGTTAAACACGCAGGGCAATGCGCAGAGCGCTCACCGCGCGTATGCCCTGAGCACTCTCAGCCACACATTGCGGCGGACGAGAGCACCGTCAGCCTGATTTGCGACGCCTTCCGCGAGGTGGTTGGCGAGTCTGTCACGCCCGCAGAAAACTTCTTTGAGGCGGGCGCAACGTCGCTGAATCTGGTGCAACTGCACGTTTTGTTACAACGTCACGAATTTTCCACCCTGACGTTGCTTGACCTCTTCACCCACCCTTCTCCTGCTGCCCTGGCCGATTATCTGGCCGGCGTCGCCACGGTGGAGAAAACAAAACGACCTCGCCCTGTTCGCCGTCGTCAGCGGCGGATATAGCGCGAAGCAAACTGATTTTCCCCGGAACGCCATCGCGAACGCATGGCGTTCCATTGACTTTGTGAATCTTAGGAAACGGGACCGATTATGGATAACTTGCGCTTCTCTTCTGCGCCGACAGCAGATTCCATTGATGCATCGATCGCTCAACACTACCCGGACTGCGAACCTGTCGCGGTTATCGGCTACGCCTGCCATTTTCCTGAATCGCCGGATGGCGAAACGTTCTGGCAAAATCTGCTGGAAGGTCGTGAATGCAGCCGACGCTTTACGCGCGAAGAGCTTCTGGCCGTCGGTCTGGATGCCGCCATCATTGACGATCCTCATTATGTCAATATCGGTACGGTGTTAGACAACGCCGACTGCTTCGACGCCACCCTGTTTGGCTATTCGCGACAGGAAGCGGAGTCGATGGACCCGCAGCAGCGCCTATTTTTGCAGGCGGTCTGGCATGCGCTGGAACATGCCGGTTATGCCCCCGGCGCCGTCCCCCATAAGACCGGCGTTTTCGCCTCTTCCCGGATGAGTACCTACCCCGGTCGCGAAGCATTGAACGTGACAGAAGTCGCGCAGGTAAAAGGTCTGCAATCTCTGATGGGCAATGATAAAGACTATATTGCCACCCGCGCCGCGTACAAACTCAACCTGCACGGCCCGGCGTTATCGGTACAGACCGCCTGCTCCAGCTCGCTGGTTGCAGTGCATCTGGCCTGTGAAAGCCTGCGCGCAGGCGAATCCGATATGGCGGTTGCCGGCGGCGTGGCGCTCTCTTTCCCCCAGCAGGCAGGCTACCGCTACCAGCCCGGAATGATTTTCTCTCCTGATGGTCACTGTCGTCCCTTTGACGCCTCGGCTGAGGGCACCTGGGCCGGTAACGGTCTCGGCTGCGTGGTGCTGCGTCGCCTGAGAGACGCGCTGCTGTCAGGCGATCCGATTATCTCGGTGATCCTCTCCAGCGCGGTCAACAACGACGGCAACAGAAAGGTCGGCTATACCGCCCCTTCCGTCGCAGGGCAACAGGCAGTCATCGAAGAGGCGTTAATGCTGGCGGCCATCGACGACAGGCAGGTAGGTTACATTGAAACCCACGGCACCGGCACACCGCTGGGCGACGCGATTGAAATTGAAGCGTTACGCAACGTCTATGCGCCTCGCCCGCAGGATCAGCGCTGTGCGCTCGGTTCCGTGAAAAGTAACATGGGCCATCTGGATACCGCGGCGGGCATTGCCGGACTGCTGAAAACCGTTCTGGCAGTCAGTCGCGGGCAAATTCCTCCCTTACTGAATTTTCACACCCCCAACCCGGCGCTGAAACTTGAAGAGAGCCCCTTTACCATACCGGTGTCGGCACAGGCATGGCAGGACGAAATGCGCTATGCGGGCGTCTCCTCCTTTGGTATTGGCGGCACCAACTGCCATATGATCGTCGCCTCGCTGCCCGACGCGCTCAACGCGCGCCTCCCCGATACGGATAGCGGCAGAAAAAGTATCGCGCTGCTGCTCAGCGCCGCCAGCGACAGCGCGTTGCGGCGGCTGGCGACGGATTATGCCGGGGCGCTGAGAGAGGATGCGGATGCCAGCTCTCTGGCCTTCACAGCCCTGCACGCGCGCCGTCTCGATCTCCCCTTCCGCCTGGCGGCGCCATTAAACCGTGAAACCGCCGAGGCGCTCAGCGCCTGGGCCGGTGAGAAATCGGGGGCGCTGGTTTACAGCGGCCACGGCGCCAGCGGCAAGCAGGTGTGGCTGTTTACCGGCCAGGGCTCGCACTGGCGCACTATGGGTCAAACGATGTACCAGCACTCAACGGCGTTTGCCGACACGCTGGATCGCTGTTTTTCCGCCTGTAGCGAAATGCTCACGCCGTCACTGCGCGAAGCGATGTTTAACCCCGATTCGGCGCAGCTGGACAATATGGCCTGGGCGCAGCCGGCGATTGTCGCGTTTGAAATCGCGATGGCGGCGCACTGGCGTGCTGAAGGACTGAAGCCAGACTTCGCCATTGGGCATTCCGTCGGTGAATTTGCCGCTGCCGTTGTCTGCGGACACTATACGATTGAACAGGTCATGCCACTGGTTTGTCGGCGCGGCGCGCTAATGCAGCAGTGCGCAAGCGGCGCGATGGTGGCGGTATTTGCAGACGAAGACACGCTGATGCCGCTGGCTCGCCAGTTTGAGCTGGATCTCGCCGCCAACAACGGTACGCAACATACGGTATTTTCCGGGCCGGAAGCCCGTCTCGCGGTATTTTGCGCCACGCTCTCGCAGCATGACATTAACTATCGTCGCCTGAGCGTAACCGGTGCGGCGCACTCCGCTTTACTGGAGCCGATACTCGATCGGTTCCAGGAAGCCTGCGCGGGACTGCACGCGGAGCCGGGGCAAATACCGATTATTTCCACGCTCACCGCCGACGTCATTGATGAGTCAACGCTCAACCAGGCGGATTACTGGCGCCGACACATGCGCCAGCCGGTGCGTTTTATCCAGAGTATTCAGGTGGCGCATCAGCTCGGCGCCCGCGTTTTTCTGGAGATGGGGCCCGATGCCCAGTTGGTTGCTTGCGGGCAGCGCGAATACCGCGATAACGCATACTGGATAGCCAGCGCCCGGCGTAACAAAGAGGCGAGCGATGTCCTCAATCAGGCCCTGCTCCAGCTTTACGCTGCCGGCGTCGCCCTACCGTGGGCCGACCTGCTGGCGGGCGATGGACAACGTATCGCTGCGCCATGTTATCCGTTTGATACTGAGCGTTACTGGAAAGAGCGCGTCTCCCCGGCCTGCGAGCCTGCCGACGCAGCGCTGTCTGCCGGGCTGGAGGTGGCGAGTCGCGCCGCGACAGCGCTCGATCTCCCTCGCCTGGAAGCGCTTAAACAGTGCGCCACGCGACTGCACGCCATCTACGTCGATCAACTGGTACAACGCTGTACCGGCGATGCCATTGAGAACGGCGTGGACGCCATGACCATCATGCGCCGTGGACGTCTGCTGCCCCGCTACCAGCAGCTACTCCAGCGCCTGCTGAATAACTGCGTGGTCGACGGCGATTACCGCTGCACCGACGGGCGATACGTCCGCGCCCGCCCCATTGAACATCAACAGCGGGAATCACTGCTGACGGAACTTGCCGGTTATTGTGAAGGTTTTCAGGCTATTCCCGACACCATCGCCCGTGCCGGCGATCGGTTATATGAAATGATGAGCGGCGCGGAAGAACCGGTGGCGATTATCTTCCCGCAAAGCGCCTCCGACGGCGTGGAAGTGCTGTATCAGGAATTCAGCTTTGGCCGCTATTTCAACCAAATCGCCGCCGGGGTATTACGCGGCATTGTCCAGACGCGTCAGCCCCGCCAGCCGTTGCGTATTCTTGAAGTTGGCGGCGGAACCGGCGGCACCACCGCGTGGCTGCTGCCGGAACTCAACGGCGTTCCGGCACTGGAGTACCATTTCACCGATATCTCGGCGCTGTTCACCCGTCGCGCCCAGCAGAAATTCGCCGACTATGATTTTGTGAAGTATAGCGAGCTGGATCTCGAAAAAGAGGCGCAGTCTCAGGGTTTCCAGGCACAGTCTTACGATCTTATCGTGGCAGCGAACGTGATTCACGCCACCCGCCATATTGGCCGCACGCTCGATAATCTGCGCCCCCTGCTCAAGCCGGGCGGGCGCCTGCTGATGCGCGAAATCACCCAGCCAATGCGTCTGTTTGACTTCGTTTTCGGCCCGCTGGTTCTTCCGCTACAGGATCTCGACGCCCGCGAAGGTGAGTTATTCCTCACCACCGCTCAGTGGCAACAACAGTGCCGCCACGCCGGATTCAGCAAAGTGGCGTGGCTACCGCAGGATGGCAGCCCGACCGCCGGGATGAGCGAACATATCATTCTCGCCACGCTGCCCGGTCAGGCGGTTAGCGCCGTAACATTCACCGCGCCATCAGAACCCGTGTTGGGGCAGGCGCTGACGGATAACGGTGATTATCTCGCCGACTGGTCTGATTGCGCAGGTCAGCCCGAACGGTTTAACGCCCGCTGGCAGGAGGCCTGGCGTCTGCTTTCACAGCGTCATGGCGACGCTCTACCTGTGGAACCGCCCCCCGTCGCCGCCCCGGAGTGGCTGGGGAAGGTTCGCTTAAGCTGGCAAAACGAAGCCTTTTCCCGCGGTCAGATGCGCGTTGAAGCCCGTCATCCTGCTGGCGAGTGGCTGCCGCTATCGCCCGCCGCGCCTCTTCCTGCGCCGCAGACGCATTATCAATGGCGCTGGACGCCCCTCAACGTCGCCAGCATTGACCATCCGCTTACCTTTAGCTTCAGCGCCGGTACGCTTGCGCGCAGCGACGAGCTGGCGCAATACGGCATCATTCACGATCCGCACGCCTCTTCGCGACTGATGATTGTTGAGGAGAGCGAGGATACGCTGGCCTTAGCGGAGAAAGTGATAGCAGCGCTCACCGCCAGCGCAGCCGGATTGATTGTGGTTACTCGCCGCGCGTGGCGAGTCGAGGAAAATGAAGCACTCTCTGCATCCCATCACGCGCTATGGGCCTTGCTTCGCGTCGCGGCCAACGAACAGCCGGAACGGTTGCTTGCCGCCATCGATCTCGCCGAAAACACCCCGTGGGAAACGCTGCATCAAGGGTTGAGCGCAGTCTCACTATCACAGCGCTGGCTCGCCGCACGGGGTGACACCCTTTGGCTCCCTTCACTGGCGCCCAATACGGGATGCGCCGCTGAATTACCGGCAAACGTGTTTACCGGCGATAGCCGCTGGCATCTGGTGACCGGAGCGTTTGGCGGATTAGGCCGCCTTGCCGTGAACTGGCTCAGAGAAAAAGGGGCGCGACGCATCGCCCTGCTGGCGCCGCGCGTGGATGAGTCATGGCTACGCGACGTGGAGGGCGGGCAGACGCGCGTCTGCCGTTGTGATGTGGGCGATGCCGGGCAACTGGCCACGGTTCTTGACGATCTGGCGGCCAACGGCGGCATTGCCGGAGCGATTCATGCCGCTGGCGTATTGGCTGACGCGCCCTTGCAGGAGCTTGATGACCACCAGTTGGCTGCCGTTTTCGCGGTAAAAGCGCAGGCGGCAAGCCAGCTGTTGCAAACCCTGCGCAACCACGACGGACGCTATCTTATTCTCTACTCTTCCGCTGCCGCCACCCTCGGCGCGCCGGGTCAGAGCGCCCATGCGCTGGCCTGCGGCTACCTGGACGGGCTGGCCCAGCAGTTTTCCACCCTTGATGCGCCGAAAACGCTCTCTGTCGCCTGGGGCGCATGGGGAGAAAGCGGTCGGGCGGCCACGCCGGAAATGCTGGCGACGCTCGCCAGCCGAGGTATGGGCGCGTTAAGCGATGCCGAAGGCTGCTGGCACCTGGAACAGGCGGTGATGCGCGGCGCCCCGTGGCGACTGGCGATGCGCGTTTTTACCGACAAAATGCCCCCGTTACAACAGGCTCTGTTTAACATCAGCGCCACAGAAAAAGCCGCAACGCCGGTCATTCCTCCTGCTGATGACAACGCCTTTAACGGCAGCCTGAGCGATGAAACAGCGGTGATGGCATGGCTGAAAAAGCGGATTGCGGTTCAGCTAAGGCTGAGCGATCCGGCGTCACTGCATCCAAACCAGGATCTGTTGCAACTCGGCATGGACTCGCTGCTCTTCCTTGAACTCAGTAGCGATATTCAGCACTACCTGGGCGTACGCATCAATGCGGAACGGGCGTGGCAGGATCTGTCTCCTCATGGACTCACGCAGCTTATCTGTTCTAAGCCAGAGGCGACGCCTGCCGCTTCGCAGCCGGAAGTGTTGCGGCACGACGCCGACGAGCGTTATGCGCCCTTCCCTTTGACGCCCATTCAGCACGCCTACTGGCTGGGGCGAACCCACCTCATTGGCTATGGCGGCGTCGCCTGTCACGTCCTGTTTGAGTGGGATAAACGCCACGATGAGTTCAATCTCGCCATACTGGAGAAAGCATGGAACCAGCTCATCGCACGCCACGATATGTTGCGTATGGTGGTTGATGCCGACGGGCAGCAGCGAATCCTGGCGACAACGCCGGAGTATCACATCCCGCGTGACGATCTGCGCGCGCTTTCCCCGGAAGAACAGCGCATCGCGCTGGAAAAACGGCGGCATGAACTGAGCTATCGCGTTTTGCCTGCCGACCAGTGGCCTCTTTTTGAGCTGGTGGTCAGCGAAATCGACGATTGCCATTACCGTCTGCATATGAACCTCGACCTTTTGCAGTTTGATGTGCAGAGTTTTAAAGTCATGATGGACGACCTGGCGCAGGTCTGGCGCGGTGAAACGCTGGCGCCGCTCGCTATTACCTTCCGTGATTATGTGATGGCTGAACAGGCGCGCCGACAGACATCGGCATGGCACGATGCCTGGGATTACTGGCAGGAAAAACTGCCGCAACTGCCCTTAGCGCCAGAGCTGCCGGTGGTTGAGACGCCCCCGGAAACGCCACACTTCACCACCTTCAAATCGACGATCGGCAAGACAGAATGGCAGGCCGTGAAACAGCGCTGGCAGCAGCAAGGCGTCACACCGTCTGCCGCGCTGCTCACGCTGTTTGCCGCCACCCTTGAGCGCTGGAGCCGTACCACAACATTTACGCTGAACCTGACGTTCTTCAATCGCCAGCCGATCCATCCGCAAATCAACCAGTTGATTGGTGATTTTACCTCCGTCACGCTGGTTGATTTTAACTTCTCAGCGCCGGTGACGTTGCAAGAGCAGATGCAACAGACCCAACAGCGCCTCTGGCAAAACATGGCGCACAGTGAAATGAACGGTGTTGAGGTGATCCGTGAGCTGGGCCGCCTGCGCGGATCACAACGTCAACCGCTGATGCCGGTAGTGTTTACCAGTATGCTGGGGATGACGCTGGAAGGCATGACTATCGATCAGGCGATGAGCCATCTGTTCGGCGAACCCTGCTATGTATTCACGCAAACGCCGCAGGTCTGGCTGGATCATCAGGTCATGGAGAGCGACGGCGAGTTGATGTTTAGCTGGTACTGCATGGACAACGTGCTGGAACCCGGCGCTGCCGAGGCGATGTTTAATGACTATTGCGCCATCCTGCAAGCCGTCATCGCCGCCCCTGAAAGCCTGAAGACTCTCGCCAGCGGCATCGCCGGGCACATTCCCCGCCGACGCTGGCCGCTGAACGCGCAGGCGGACTACGACCTGCGGGATATTGAGCAGGCGACGCTCGAATACCCCGGCATCCGGCAGGCCAGAGCGGAAATAACCGAACAGGGCGCGTTGACGCTGGATATCGTGATGGCCGACGATCCGTCGCCATCAGCGGCGATGCCTGATGAGCACGAACTTACCCAACTGGCGCTGCCGTTGCCTGAGCAGGCGCAGCTTGATGAGCTGGAGGCGACCTGGCGCTGGCTGGAGGCGCGTGCGCTACAGGGGATCGCGGCTACGCTAAATCGTCACGGCCTGTTTACCACGCCGGAGATCGCCCATCGCTTTAGCGCAATAGTACAGGCGCTGTCCGCGCAAGCGTCTCACCAGCGTCTGCTGCGCCAGTGGCTACAGTGTCTGACGGAAAGAGAGTGGTTAATCCGCGAAGGTGAAAGCTGGCGCTGCCGCATTCCGCTCTGCGAGATTCCTGAGCCTCAGGAAGCGTGCCCGCAAAGCCAATGGAGCCAGGCGCTGGCGCAGTATCTGGAAACCTGCATCGCCCGGCACGACGCCCTCTTCTCCGGGCAGTGTTCTCCGCTGGAATTGCTGTTCAACGAGCAGCATCGCGTTACCGACGCGCTGTATCGCGACAACCCCGCCAGCGCCTGTCTGAATCGCTATACCGCGCAGATTGCCGCCTTGTGCAGCGCAGAACGGATTCTGGAGGTTGGCGCCGGAACCGCAGCCACTACCGCGCCGGTGCTGAAGGCCACGCGGAACACGCGGCAGTCGTACCACTTCACGGACGTCTCCGCGCAGTTCCTCAATGACGCCAGAGCCCGTTTCCATGATGAATCGCAGGTGTCTTATGCCTTGTTCGACATCAACCAGCCGCTGGATTTCACCGCCCACCCGGAGGCGGGTTACGACCTGATCGTTGCCGTCAATGTGCTCCACGACGCCAGCCATGTCGTCCAGACGTTGCGCAGATTAAAACTGTTGCTGAAAGCCGGCGGACTTTTGATGATCGTTGAAGCGACGGAGCGAAACAGCGTATTCCAGCTGGCGAGCGTGGGCTTTATTGAGGGATTAAGCGGATACCGCGATTTCCGCCGCCGGGATGAGAAACCGATGCTCACCCGCTCCGCATGGCAGGAGGTTCTCGTTCAGGCCGGGTTTGCAAACGAGCTGGCGTGGCCCGCGCAGGAATCGTCGCCGCTGCGCCAGCATCTGCTGGTGGCGCGTTCGCCTGGCGTAAATCGCCCGGATAAAAAAGCCGTGAGCCGCTATTTACAGCAGCGCTTTGGCACCGGTCTGCCCATTTTACAGATCCGGCAAAGAGAAGCGTTATTTACGCCGCTGCATGCCCCGTCTGATGCGCCGACTGAGCCAGCCAAACCCACGCCAGTTGCCGGGGGGAATCCGGCGCTGGAAAAACAGGTGGCTGAACTCTGGCAATCGCTGCTGTCTCGCCCCGTGGCAAGGCATCACGACTTTTTCGAACTGGGCGGCGACAGCCTGATGGCGACAAGGATGGTCGCGCAGCTAAACCGGAGAGGGATTGCCAGGGCTAACCTTCAGGATCTGTTCAGCCATTCGACGCTGAGCGACTTCTGCGCCCATCTACAGGCGGCTACGTCAGGAGAGGACAACCCGATACCCCTTTGCCAGGGCGACGGTGAGGAAACCCTGTTTGTCTTCCACGCTTCAGACGGCGATATCAGCGCCTGGCTGCCGCTCGCTAGCGCGTTGAACAGGCGCGTTTTCGGCCTGCAAGCAAAATCGCCGCAGCGCTTTGCCACGCTCGACCAGATGATCGATGAGTATGTCGGGTGCATCCGTCGTCAGCAGCCTCACGGCCCTTATGTGCTGGCGGGTTGGTCGTATGGCGCGTTTCTTGCGGCGGGCGCCGCAAAGCGCCTGTACGCCAAAGGCGAGCAGGTTCGGATGGTGTTAATCGATCCCGTGTGCCGACAGGATTTCTGTTGCGAAAACCGGGCGGCCCTGCTGCGCCTGTTAGCCGAAGGACAAACGCCTCTGGCACTGCCCGAACATTTCGACCAGCAGACGCCCGACAGCCAGCTTGCCGACTTTATCAGCCTCGCTAAAACGGCCGGTATGGTGCCGCAAAACCTGACGCTGCAAGCGGCAGAAACGTGGCTCGACAACATCGCGCATCTGCTGCGTTTACTGACTGAGCATACGCCGGGCGAAAGCGTTCCGGTCCCCTGTCTCATGGTGTATGCCGCCGGGAGACCCGCGCGCTGGACGCCAGCAGAAACCGAGTGGCAGGGCTGGATAAACAACGCCGACGACGCTGTGATTGAAGCCAGCCACTGGCAAATCATGATGGAAGCCCCCCACGTTCAGGCTTGTGCGCAACACATTACGCGCTGGCTTTGCGCAACCTCAACGCAACCGGAGAACACGTTATGATGCCGTCCGCCTCCCCAAAACAACGCGTACTGATTGTGGGCGCCAAATTTGGCGAAATGTACCTGAATGCCTTTATGCAGCCCCCGGAGGGGCTGGAACTGGTCGGCCTGCTGGCGCAGGGAAGCGCCCGTTCAAGAGAGCTGGCTCATGCGTTTGGCATTCCGCTGTATACCTCGCCGGAACAGATAACCAGGATGCCGGATATCGCCTGTATTGTCGTGCGTTCGACCGTCGCCGGAGGAACCGGTACGCAGCTTGCCAGACACTTTCTGACGCGCGGCGTACACGTCATTCAGGAGCATCCCCTCCACCCGGATGACATCAGTTCCTTACAAACGCTGGCGCAGGAACAGGGCTGCTGCTATTGGGTAAACACGTTTTATCCGCATACGCGCGCGGGACGCACATGGCTTCGCGATGCGCAGCAGCTGCGTCGCTGCCTGGCTAAGACGCCGCCGGTAGTCCACGCCACCACCAGCCGACAGTTGCTCTACTCCACTCTGGATTTGTTGTTGCTGGCTCTGGGCGTTGATGCCGCCGCCGTGGAGTGCGACGTGGTTGGCAGCTTTAGCGATTTTCACTGTCTGAGACTCTTCTGGCCGGAGGGAGAAGCCTGCCTGCTGCTTCAGCGCTATCTCGATCCTGACGATCCAGATATGCATAGCCTTATCATGCACCGCCTGCTGCTGGGCTGGCCGGAAGGTCATCTTTCGCTGGAGGCGAGCTACGGCCCCGTCATCTGGTCATCCAGCCTGTTTGTCGCAGACCATCAGGAGAACGCCCACAGCCTCTACCGCAGACCGGAGATCCTGCGCGATCTGCCGGGTCTGACGCGCAGCGCGGCGCCCCTGAGCTGGCGCGACTGCTGCGAAACCGTCGGGCCGGAGGGCGTCAGCTGGTTGCTACACCAGTTGCGCAGCCATCTGGCGGGCGAACATCCACCAGCGGCCTGCCAAAGCGTACATCAGATCGCGTTATCACGTTTATGGCAGCAGATTTTACGTAAGACCGGCAATGCGGAGATCAGACGCCTGACGCCGCCACACCACGACCGGTTAGCCGGTTTCTACAACGATGATGATAAGGAGGCGCTGTGACGCAATCTGCAATGTGCATCCCGCTGTGGCCCGCCCGAAACGGTAATACTGCGCATCTAGTCATGTGCCCTTTCGCTGGCGGCAGCAGTAGCGCGTTTCGCCACTGGCAAGCTGAGCAACTGGCTGATTGCGCGCTTTCTCTGGTGACCTGGCCGGGGCGCGATCGCCTTCGCCATCTGGAACCGCTCAGAAGCATTACACAACTGGCGGCACTGCTGGCGAACGAGCTGGAAGCATCCGTATCGCCTGACACGCCGCTTTTACTCGCCGGGCACAGCATGGGGGCACAGGTGGCGTTTGAAACCTGCCGACTTCTGGAGCAACGGGGGCTTGCGCCACAAGGACTGATTATTTCCGGGTGCCATGCCCCGCATCTGCATTCTGAACGCCAGCTCAGCCATCGCGATGATGCCGACTTTATCGCTGAGCTGATAGACATTGGCGGATGTTCTCCTGAACTGCGGGAAAACCAGGAATTAATGTCGCTGTTTCTTCCTCTTCTGCGCGCTGATTTTTACGCCACCGAGAGCTATCACTACGACTCGCCCGACGTCTGTCCGCCGCTGCGCACGCCTGCGCTGTTATTGTGCGGCAGCCACGATCGCGAAGCCTCCTGGCAGCAGGTCGATGCCTGGCGTCAGTGGCTGAGCCCCGTTACAGGCCCGGTGGTGATTGACGGCGATCATTTCTATCCCATTCAACAAGCCCGGTCCTTTTTTACGCAGATTGTCCGCCATTTTCCCCACGCATTTTCTGCAATGACCGCGTTGCAAAAACAGCCCAGTACTTCAGAAAGGTGACGCATGAATTCTTCCTTTGAATCTCTGATTGAACAGTATCCCTTACCCATTGCCGAACAGTTGCGCCACTGGGCGGCCCGTTATGCCTCGCGAATTGCCGTCGTTGATGCAAAGGGGTCGTTAACCTACAGCGCGCTTGATGCACAAGTTGACGAACTTGCCGCAGGTCTGTCATCACTGGGTTTGCGTTCGGGGGAGCATGTAATTGTGCAGCTTCCCAACGACAACGCGTTTGTTACCCTGCTGTTCGCCTTGTTAAGACTGGGCGTTATCCCCGTGCTGGCGATGCCCTCGCAACGGGCGCTGGATATCGACGCGCTGATTGAGCTGGCGCAACCCGTCGCTTACGTTATTCACGGGGAAAACCACGCAGAGCTGGCCCGACAGATGGCGCACAAACACGCCTGCTTGCGTCATGTTCTGGTCGCTGGAGAGACCGTGAGCGACGATTTTACGCCGCTCTTCTCCCTTCACGGTGAGCGACAGGCATGGCCGCAGCCTGATGTTTCCGCCACCGCGTTGTTGTTGCTCTCAGGCGGCACAACCGGCACGCCCAAACTCATCCCGCGCCGACATGCCGACTATAGCTATAACTTCAGCGCTTCTGCTGAACTGTGCGGCATCAGCCAACAGAGCGTGTATCTCGCCGTCCTCCCGGTGGCGCATAACTTTCCGCTGGCCTGCCCCGGTATTCTGGGAACGCTTGCCTGCGGCGGAAAAGTGGTGCTGACCGACAGCGCCAGCTGTGATGAGGTGATGCCTTTAATCGCGCAGGAAAGAGTGACTCACGTCGCCCTGGTTCCGGCGCTGGCGCAATTATGGGTGCAGGCCAGGGAGTGGGAAGACAGCGACCTTTCGTCGCTGCGCGTCATTCAGGCAGGCGGCGCCCGGCTCGACCCGACGCTTGCTGAGCAGGTTATCGCCACCTTTGACTGTACCCTGCAACAGGTTTTCGGTATGGCGGAAGGCCTGCTCTGTTTTACCCGGCTGGACGATCCGCATGCCACCATTCTCCACAGCCAGGGGCGCCCGTTGTCCCCTCTGGATGAAATCCGCATCGTTGATCAAGACGAGAACGACGTCGCGCCGGGCGAAACCGGGCAATTGTTAACGCGCGGCCCTTATACCATTTCGGGCTATTACCGCGCCCCTGCCCACAACGCGCAGGCCTTTACCGCGCAAGGGTTTTACCGCACAGGCGACAATGTCAGGCTGGATGAGGTGGGAAACCTGCATGTTGAGGGACGCATAAAAGAGCAGATCAACCGCGCCGGAGAAAAAATAGCCGCGGCTGAAGTGGAATCGGCACTGCTGCGTTTAGCGGAAGTGCAAGATTGCGCGGTGGTCGCCGCGCCGGACACGCTGCTTGGCGAGCGGATTTGCGCGTTTATCATCGCGCAGCAGGTGCCAACTGACTATCAGCAGTTGCGTCAACAACTGACCCGTATGGGGCTCAGCGCGTGGAAAATTCCTGACCAAATCGAGTTTCTGGACCACTGGCCGCTCACCGCCGTCGGCAAGATAGACAAAAAACGCCTGACGGCTCTCGCCGTCGACCGTTATCGCCATTCTGCCCAATAAGCGCAAACCGACCCGAAACAGGTTGAAATAAACCCGTTTCGGGTAGCACCACTATTAGAAATAGTTATCATTTTCAATTCACCATTGTCGGTATTTTTGGCGTTTCGCCGTCTTACAGGGACTCACAACAATGAAAATGACACGGCTTTATCCTCTGGCCTTGGGGGGATTATTGCTCCCCGCCATTGCTAATGCCCAAACTTCACAGCAAGACGAAAGCACGCTGGTGGTTACCGCCAGTAAACAATCTTCCCGCTCGGCATCAGCCAACAACGTCTCGTCTACTGTTGTCAGCGCGCCGGAATTAAGCGACGCCGGCGTCACCGCCAGCGACAAACTCCCCAGAGTCTTGCCCGGGCTCAATATTGAAAATAGCGGCAACATGCTTTTTTCGACGATCTCGCTACGCGGCGTCTCTTCAGCGCAGGACTTCTATAACCCCGCCGTCACCCTGTATGTCGATGGCGTCCCTCAGCTTTCCACCAACACCATCCAGGCGCTTACCGATGTGCAAAGCGTGGAGTTGCTGCGAGGCCCACAGGGAACGTTATATGGCAAAAGCGCTCAGGGCGGGATCATCAACATCGTCACCCAGCAGCCGGACAGCACGCCGCGCGGCTATATTGAAGGCGGCGTCAGTAGCCGCGACAGTTATCGAAGTAAGTTCAACCTGAGCGGCCCCATTCAGGATGGCCTGCTGTACGGCAGCGTCACCCTGTTACGCCAGGTTGATGACGGCGACATGATTAACCCCGCGACGGGAAGCGATGACTTAGGCGGCACCCGCGCCAGCATAGGGAATGTGAAACTGCGTCTGGCGCCGGACGATCAGCCCTGGGAAATGGGCTTTGCCGCCTCACGCGAATGTACCCGCGCCACCCAGGACGCCTATGTGGGATGGAATGATATTAAGGGCCGTAAGCTGTCGATCAGCGATGGTTCACCAGACCCGTACATGCGGCGCTGCACTGACAGCCAGACCCTGAGTGGGAAATACACCACCGATGACTGGGTTTTCAACCTGATCAGCGCCTGGCAGCAGCAGCATTATTCGCGCACCTTCCCTTCCGGTTCGTTAATCGTCAATATGCCTCAGCGCTGGAATCAGGATGTGCAGGAGCTGCGCGCCGCAACCCTGGGCGATGCGCGTACCGTTGATATGGTGTTTGGGCTGTACCGGCAGAACACCCGCGAGAAGTTAAATTCAGCCTACGACATGCCGACAATGCCTTATTTAAGCAGTACCGGCTATACCACCGCTGAAACGCTGGCCGCATACAGTGACCTGACCTGGCATTTAACCGATCGTTTTGATATCGGCGGCGGCGTGCGCTTCTCGCATGATAAATCCAGTACACAATATCACGGCAGCATGCTCGGCAACCCGTTTGGCGACCAGGGTAAGAGCAATGACGATCAGGTGCTCGGGCAGCTATCCGCAGGCTATATGCTGACCGATGACTGGAGAGTGTATACCCGTGTAGCCCAGGGATATAAACCTTCCGGGTACAACATCGTGCCTACTGCGGGTCTTGATGCCAAACCGTTCGTCGCCGAGAAATCCATCAACTATGAACTTGGCACCCGCTACGAAACCGCTGACGTCACGCTGCAAGCCGCGACGTTTTATACCCACACCAAAGACATGCAGCTTTACTCTGGCCCGGTCGGGATGCAGACATTAAGCAATGCGGGTAAAGCCGACGCCACCGGCGTTGAGCTTGAAGCGAAGTGGCGGTTTGCGCCAGGCTGGTCATGGGATATCAATGGCAACGTGATCCGTTCCGAATTCACCAATGACAGTGAGTTGTATCACGGTAACCGGGTGCCGTTCGTACCACGTTATGGCGCGGGAAGCAGCGTGAACGGCGTGATTGATACGCGCTATGGCGCACTGATGCCCCGACTGGCGGTTAATCTGGTCGGGCCGCATTATTTCGATGGCGACAACCAGTTGCGGCAAGGCACCTATGCCACCCTGGACAGCAGCCTGGGCTGGCAGGCGACTGAACGGATGAACATTTCCGTCTATGTCGATAACCTGTTCGACCGTCGTTACCGTACCTATGGCTACATGAACGGCAGCAGCGCCGTCGCGCAGGTCAATATGGGTCGCACCGTCGGTATCAATACGCGAATTGATTTCTTCTGATTATTGTAAAAGGGATACCGAAAAGGTATCCCTTTTACACCACTAGTTAAAACCAGTAACTCAGCAGAGTCGCAAAAAATATTAATCCATAGTGATTATTTAAACAATGAAATTGCGATTAGGACAAATAGATTTAACTTTCTCGTTCCTTTCTCTCCTTATACTAAAGAAATAATCATATCAAAATAAAAATTCACAACAGTGCAACATTAAAAATACAACCAACAAACAATCCTATATACAAGGCACATCTCCAGAATATAAAAGCACAGACAAACAACCTAAAAAAAACAACCCGAATTAATAAACCTTTACAATTACACACCCTCAACTCAAAACAATTTCGAAAACTCAAAGATTTCATCGGCAAAAACAGTCATTAACACATCTATTTTTTTGAAATTCTGTAGAGTAAAACTGATATAAAGCATTTATCATATTAACATATCAATAAGTGCAAACTTAAAAATCAAAAGTTAGGGTTCAGTAAAACCAATTCGCCACAAAAAAAACCACCCCATACATATAAATTATTTTATAGGTAAAATAGATTATATATTCTCATAGCTACCACAAACTATACTAGCCTGAACTATATTTATTCTGCTGCAATCAATGCATACATAACACAAATATCACTCAGGTACACTACTCAAACCACGCTGGGATTTTTCCTCAAGTTATAATCATCACCCCGAAAATCATTCGGCATTTACTCATTAAATAGTCACCCCATAGGCCTGTACATGTTCACTCAGAAATATACATCCTTTTCTCTGTCATAAACCCTCTGATTAATCATAAATAAATACTTGTGACACCAATCTTTTTCCTTAACGGAACGAATTGTTGTGTAGAAGGAGATAATATTATGTCAAAAAAATATCAGCCATTGCTTATAACTCATTATATGTCAACATGGGTCACTATAACGGAAGCAGTTGAGATCACTACCAAAACCATAAAACAAAAAATTACTCCTAGCGATATTTATCGTCATGCCTTGAGTGGCAACATCCTACTATCGGTCTATTTCCAGTCTCCTGTGATACTTAAGAAGATACAAACTTTTAATGGAAAAATAAAATTCAGGCAGTTTGAGGGAGACCTACTTGATAAACTATGCATGCTTGACAGGGACGGTTTTATTTATGGTCAAAATTTAAGACTCTGTACAGAAGCCAGATATGTTTGTCCTGTGCAACAAATTATAGATACCCCCCTGATAGGCTATGAATATGTTTTGATTCAGCGCATACTGGCACGTGAACTTAAATTTCCCTCCCCAATTGTGGGGGCAAGAAAAACTAACCATGGTATTATAGTAAGATTTTCAGAGGAGCTTTTTCAAATTTTCGAAACGATGAGTTGGAAAGAACGCGTAGAAAAACAAATTTCCAGACTACCTAAAAACACAGCATTAGATGTCATAAAAAAACTAACAGAAGTGACGACCATAAAATATAATCACAATGGGTGTTTTCCTCTTTATACATTACCGCCTGATGCCTGTTTTGTTATTCGCCACACCGAAGTCGAAAGACTAATTAATTTATACAAAAAAAGGGAGAGTCATCCCATTTCACCTTCCCGTATGACAACACCGTTATCACGCCTGTTTTGGCTGGCCTGCAAGCACAATGATACTATCAGCCCACTGCTGAATCATCCCTATAAGCTCCTTTCTATTTTTGAACAATGGGCATCAGACGATGGCATCGGGGAAAAACTGGACGCTGAAACACTGAAAAATGCGCTGAAGCGTGGTTCGCCATCTTCGACATCCTTATCCGGCTAATACCATCCCCATTTGTAATGGCCGACAACCCTAAATAAGGGTTTTGCATCCCTTATTTAGGGCTCACCAGCTTTCTCTCAGGCTTCCACTGTGTTTTTTTATTCTCCGGCCACCGTTTATTTCAGTCACAGGAGGATATATGACATCTTATCAGTTACTACGCCTCAGACAGGTTGAGCAAAAAACAGGGCTGAAGCGTTCACAGATATACCTTTATATGAAAGAGGGTGCATTTCCCCGTTCAATAAAAATAGGCCCTGCTAGTGTTGCCTGGCTCGAGTCTGAGATTGACGAGTGGATCAACAAAAAGTTATCTGACCGATAAAGACGCAATGAGGAGAAGATGATGAACATTAATATCCCTGCACTCATAAACTTCGATCCTGCAGGTATAAAAAAAAGCACCTGCATGTATATTTCAGACCTGCCCGGTATTGTGCTATATGAAACTATACCATTCACTGAATATTCAGCTGAATTACTGAGCACTTATTCAGTTAAGGAGTCAATTTCATGCTTCCATCCCTAAATCATATTATATTAACCGTTGCTCTTCAGGCGCTACGGGAAGGAAATATTCATCACTGCGAAACTATGGGATTCACTTACGATGAAATGAATTTGCTCGGTTGCTTATCAATAAACGATCTTATCACCCTCAGTCAGGCACCTTTACCGCTTGTCGATATTACTATCCGCCATGATGTCCTGCAAAAATTACTGGCATCATCCCACGAGGAAAACAGGCGTCAGGAACAACTGAACAGAGCTGTCAGGCTGGGGGGCTCAATCGCACTGATGAACCGTTATTTCGGGGTTGGCTCCAGAGAAACCTGTGCACGCCGCCGGTTACTCGGTGTCTCCGTTCCAAACGGGAGAACACCCATTCCGGATGAAGAAACCGATGCTGCAATCTGGCATCAGTGGCAAAAATATCGGGTCGAAAACATTGATTCCCCGGAGGCGCTGGACGCCATGATGCAGGTTACAGAAAACCTTTCATCGTGTACTGCCCCCTCGCTGACCGTTGTCTGGAACTGCATCACGCATTGCGAAAGAAAGAACACGGTAAGGAGAATACAACGTGCCAGATGAAATCGATCGCGATCAGGCGTTTAATGAACGGTGCCTAGAAGCACTGATTGAACAAAGCCGGTTAAGACCCACACCGACACCTTCCCTGCAGCACTGTCGATTTTGCGGCAAGGCTATTCCGGAAAAACGCCGTCAGACGCTGCCGGGTGTAACAACCTGTACTGACTGTCAGTCGATACTGGAGAAACGCAGACGTTAAATCTGTATGTGCGGAGGAGAATAGCTCCGCACATTTTAATATGCACCAGCCGGCTTGTTTTCAGGTTCCCGTGCCTCCATGTCATGGATGAATAACCTGCTCACATCTCCTGCTGTGGCAATCCTTTTTTACAGTCAGTACACCAGAGGTCAGACATGAACAAACCGGCAAACAAGATGGAATTCGTCAGAAAACTGCGGTAAATAAATGACGGCAGCCTGCTGGAAAAGGTTGTCGGGCATATGGAAGAAAAGCTCACAGGGAATGAGCTTGAAATGCTTTATGCCGCAGCAGATTATCGCCGCGCAGAGATTGTAATAAACCAGTACTTTGATAAGGTTCCCGGTAATGTCTGGAAATATGTCAGATAACTCTGTGTTTTTTATGCAACAGGTACAGACGGATACCACTGCGGCATGAAAACGAATTTCACCACCCGGCCCGGTAAGTATCGGCCTAAGTGGCCGGGAAACGTTTAACCAGATTAAAGACCGTCCCTTACAACAAAAGGGACTACTGTATTCCTGTCTTTCACGCCTTACACATTATTGTCGTTACCAAATTCAGCCACAGAGACAGCATACAACCCCATCTGACATATAAAGAAAGTCTTCCTCCGGATGTTTAATTTAACCTGATAATAATCAACAAATATTATTATCAGCCCGCCCGTCATCATTCATGCACACACACACCGTGCCAGTAATACGTTAATTTCAAATACTTTTTTATCATTCCTTCCGGTATTTATTTTCCCGTTAAAATTTCATTCCCCCTCCTGCATCCTGACCATGCTCTTTAACAATATGGAGCGGGCTGTCACACAACCATAATTCAGGGTGCCGCTGAATGTTCTCGCTGACCCGTTAAAACCGGAATGCAGGATCGGAATGTGATCGAAGAGATCATCTTCAACAATTTTAATTAAACGAGGACACTATGAGAAAGCCTGTTTATTACGCGTATGTTGCCCAGGAAAGTCATCCGGACTCTCAGGGTGAGAAAAATACCTGGTGGACAAAGGTCGGAGTCGCCTTTCCCCACCACGGTAAATCCGGTCTGAATATTGTCCTGACGCCCGGTATTGCCGTTTCCGGCAAACTGGTCCTGCTTGAGCCCCGGGAGGAAAATAATCCACCACAGAATACGGGCCCCATCGAAACCGTGTCGTAACCACCCTTAATTCTGTTCCCACAGCATGCAGTATCAGCAGACCCTGCATGTCACTTGTTTACTGAGGTCACCATGCTTTCCACCACAGCCTTTCTGGCGATAGCCATGCAGTGCGCCGCCAGCATTCATCCGTCCACGGCATTCGACGTGGCACGGGTGGAATCCGGTTTTAACCCTTATGCCATCGCTGAGATTGTCCCGAAGGCCGGCCCCTCTTTCGGCGATCAACACATTATTTCTCACCTGCCAGCCAGCCGGGGAGATGCAGAGCATATTCTCCGCCGCCTGACAGCACAGGATCGCCGTTACTCTGTCGGGCTGATGCAAATCACCAGCACCAATTTCCGCCATTATGGTGTGTCCGCCACAGAGCTACTTGATCCCTGTACCAATCTGTCCGTCTTCGAACACATTCTCAGAGACTGCTACCGGCGCGGCGGCACGCTGAAAAGGGCGCTGAGTTGTTATTATTCCGGCAATTTCAGTACCGGGCAACAACCTGAAACGGCGTTTTCCGGAACGAGCTATATCCAGCGAATCGGTTATCCGCCGGGATCATCCCGCTATGCGGTCCCCGGAACCCGTGAGGACAAATCATCAGTTGCCGTTCCCCTGAAAACCGCCCCTGCCAGTGACTCATCCCGTCACCACGAGATCTGGCCCGGAGTCGTCGTCCGTGGCGTCCCTGCGAAACTCCGCCAAGAAAAAATCTTCATCGCACCGTTCTCCGCGCCGTCAGTGCGCCGGAGTTTCTCCCTGTCACCCCGTGAGGAGGAGGAATAATGATACTTTTCCGCAAGCTAAAAGCTGTGGTCCCCCCCGTTTCGGCCTGTACGCTGACGACTTTTTCTGCAACCCCGGCACTGGCCGACGGATTTCAGCGGGCAAATACTGTCATGCAAAAAGTGTCAACCGGGCTGCATGGTCTGGCGGCAATCACGATCACCGTGGCCGTGATCTGGATTGGCTATAAGACCCTGTGGAAAGGCGAGAGCCTGTCGCAGTGCGGCTACATCATCATTGGCGGCATTTTAATTGGCGGAGGCAGTGAAATCGGCGCTCTGCTGATGAGCTAAGAGGCTGAACATATGGCAAAGCTGCTCAAGGCAATGAAACGCCCGGCGGCGCTGTGGGGGGTGCCTATGGTGCCCCTGCTGGCTGTCACGGGTGTAACCATCATCGTTGCTGTCTGGACTTCCGTCGCACTCCTGTTCTTACTTCCCGTCGAATTTCTGGTGATGAAATCCCTCACCAGAAATGAACCAATGCGGTTCAATCTGATTGCCGTTTGGCTGAGAGTGAAGGGAAAACCGGTAGCAAACCGTTTATTTGGCGCAACAACACTTATGCCCGTTGAGCATGAGGCTGTTGATATCAAGGAGTTTCTCGACGCCATGAAACTAAATCATTGTGCCACCATCAAGAAGTATATTCCGTACTCATCGCACATTCATCAGCATGTGGTTCGCTCACCTAAAAGCGATCTGTACTGCACCTGGGAATTGATGGGAACGCCGTTCGACTGCGAGTCTGACGAATCACTCCAGTTCGGGACGAACCAGTTACACGGGCTAATCCACTCATTCGAAGGTATGCCCGTCACTTTCTATATCCATAACGACCGCAATACGTTTACCGACAATCTTCATAAAGATTCCGGCAACCCGTATGCCGATGAAGTTAGCCGTCTTTACTACGCTTCTGTCGGGGTGTTCCGGCGTAACCGCCTGTTCCTGACAGTCTGCTATCGCCCGTTTGTCAGCCTTGAAAAAGCAGAACGCAAACGGATGAAAGACAGCCAGAAACTAAAGGAACTGGACGGTGCTTTGCTGGAAATGCTGGAAATAAAAAGCACGCTCGATACCGCGCTGTCGCGCTATGGTGCGCGGCCTCTCGGTACGTTTACCGAAGGAAGCACGGTGTTTTCGTCGCAACTGGCTTTCTATGAATATCTGTTAACGCACCAGTGGCGAAAGGTGCGCGTCACCCGCACCCCGGCCTATGACGTGATGGGAGCGGCGGCGTTGTTCTTTTCGGCTGAATCCGGGCAGATAAACCACGCCAACGGTACGCAATATTTCCGGGGGCTGGAGGTTAAAGAGTTCTCCGAAGAAACCGCCACGGGGATGATGGACTCCCTTCTTTATGCCCCCTGCGATTACGTGATCACGCAGTCCTATACCTGCATGTCACGCGAGGAAGCGAAGAAAGCCATTAAGCGTACCCGTCGCCTTTTGATGAGTGCCGATGACGATGCTGTTTCCCAGCGGCTGGATCTGGATGTGGCGCTTGACCTGCTGACATCGGGGAAAATCGCTTACGGAAAGCACCATTTTTCCATCATGGTGTATTCCCCGTCGCTGGAAAACCTAGTGGCTGATACTAACGAAATCAGTAATGCGCTGAACAACATCGGGATAACGCCTGTTCCGGCAGAAATATCGCTTTCAGCGGCGTATATGGCGCAACTGCCAGGCAACTACAACCTGCGGCCACGTAAAGGGGAGCTAAGTAGCCAAAACTTTGTGGAGCTGGCCGCACTCCATAATTTCTATCCGGGCAAGCGCGATAAAGCCCCCTGGGGGGATGCTATGGCTTTACTGCGCACCCCGTCAGGAGATGGCTACTATATCAACCTGCATAACACACTGGCAGATAAGGACGAATTCAACGAAAAGAACCCGGCCAGTACCTGCATCCTCGGTACGAACGGTTCGGGTAAAACCATGTTGATGACGTTCTTTGAGATCATGCAGCAGAAATACGGGCGTGAGGATAGCTTCTCCCCGGATGCCAAAACCAAACGGCTGACAACCGTTTACCTCGATAAAGACCGGGGCGCAGAGATGAACATCCGGGCGCTGGGTGGCCGTTACTATCGGGTTATCAGTGGTGAGTCTACAGGGTGGAACCCGTTCTCGTTGCCAGCAACCAAACGCAATATCAATTTCATCAAGCAACTGATGAAAATCCTTTGTACCCGCAACGGCTCGACGATCTTCCCACGCGATGAACGCCGTCTGAGTGATGCGGTTAATGCTGTGATGAATGACGAGCCACAATATCGCGTCTACGGCATTACCCGAATGCTGGAGAATTTGCCTGAGCCGGCTACGAAAGAAGCCCAGGAAAACGGCCTTAGCATTCGGTTGTCACAGTGGGCGCAGGGCGGTGAGTTCGGCTGGGTGTTTGATAACGAGTCTGACACGTTCGATATCAGCAACTGCGATAACTTCGGCATCGACGGAACGGAGTTCCTGGACGATGCAAGCGTATGTGCGCCAATCTCGTTTTATCTGCTGTACCGCATTACCAGCCTGCTTGACGGGCGACGCCTGGTCATTTTCATGGATGAATTCTGGAAGTGGTTACGCGACCCGGTGTTTAAGGACTTTGCTTATAACAAGCTGAAAACCATCCGTAAGCTGAACGGGATGCTGGTCGTCGGCACTCAATCCCCGGCTGAGATCATCAAAGATGATATCGCCCCGGCAGTGATTGAGCAGTGCGGGACACAGATTCTGGCGGCGAACCCCAACGCCGACCGCGCACACTATGTTGACGACATGAAGTTTGAACCGGAAGTGTTCGACGTGGTGAAAGGGCTTGACCCGCAAGCCCGCCAGTATGTTGTGGTGAAAAATCAGTTCAAGCGCGGCGATACCAAACGTTTTGCCGCTCGCGTCACGCTCGACCTGTCAGGTATCGGCAGATACACCAAAGTCATGAGCGGCGATGCCCCCAACCTCGAAATATTCGAATCGATTTACCGGGAAGGAATGCAGCCTCATGAATGGCTCGATACCTACCTGGCTAAAGCGCTCTGACCCAAAGGAGATATACGATGAAAACTCGCTTTCGTACTCTTATTCTGGCTTGCGTCATTGCAAGCCCACTGGCTCATGCTGGTATTCCCGTCGCTGTTGATGCTGACCCTATGCGGGACGTGCAGTGGGCGCAGGAGTTAAAACGCTGGATGGAAACGGCCAGACACTACCAGTCACAAATACAGGCATATAAAGACCAACTGGCGACGGCCACTGGCGTTCGTGATATTGCTGATTTTGTTGACCAGGCCAAAGGCCTGAAAGCTGACCTTGAAAAGCTGCGTAAGCCCGGACAGGCGCTGAATGATTTACTTCTCTCCGGCGGTTCATCCGGGCAGTTCGATGCGTTGTACGAGAAGTATAAAATTTTCGACACCTGCAACACTGCGCAATCGGGGAGTTATGCCAACGTATGCAAGCAGCAGGTCATCAACAAGGCTATCCAGCTTGAGCAAACCGACGAGGTTCAGAACCAGGTAAGCCAGACTCTTGGGGAAATAAACAGTCTCTCCAACAGGGTAGCGTTAGCCAAAGATTCAAAAGAATCTCAAGACCTTGCAAACAGTATTCAGCTAAAATCTGTCATGCTGAACACGCTTACCACCCAATGGGAAATGAGCGTGAAAGCAGCAGAGAAGCGCGAAAATGCGCTTGAAGCGGAGCGTGTTAAGCAGTGGAATCAGCAGCAGTTAAACGCGCCAACTGCTGACCTTAATAATTTATGAGGTGTTTATGTTATCAAAAAAAGTCATTTTAATTTCGACGCTCACCCTGTGCTTTTCTATTGTTGGATGCAAAGAGGAAGCTAAAACAACAAAATGGTATAGGGATCACCCTGACGAATTAAAACTAGTTTATGAAAAGTGCCAAAAGAGTGGTGACGCTTCTGAAAATTGCAAGAATGCAAATGAAGCCCACTATCAAATCAAGCAGCTAAACGCACCAACTCCAGACTTAAATAATTTAGAGGAGTAATATATGAGTGGCGGTCTTTTTGTTGGGGTTGAGAAATACCTGATAGGAGGAATTACAGACGCCACAAAGGGATTGATGATGTCGTACTCTTCTATGATGATGGGGCTGGCAGCAGCGTCAGCTACCATCTACATCATGTGGCGTGGATACCAGACTTTGGCTGGTAAGCTATCTACGCCTATGGAAGACACGATGTGGGACATCATGAGGATGGCGATCATCCTGTCCTTTGTGGCTAATTTAGGCGGCTACCTCGATGGCGTTATTGATGTCATAAACGGAATAAAGGAGGGTTTTTCTGGTAGTGATAATATATGGCAGTTATTAGACACCCTATGGAATAAGGCTAAAGTGTTAGGGAAAACGCTACATGATATGGATAATTCTACATATGTAAAAGATGAGGGGATGACTGCTCAATTTTGTGTATGGCTTGGAATATTCGCACTTATGATTCTAGCGGGCTTTGTTTCAATGGTTGCCGAAGTAATGATTCTACTATTAGGAATAACTGCACCTATTTTCATATTCTGCCTTATGTATGGTTTCCTCCGCCCCATGTTCAATAACTGGTTGCAAAATATATTTGCAGGAATATTAACAATTCTATTTGCCGCTCTCTCATTGAGAATTGTAGTGAATTACTTGAATCTCGTTCTTAATAAGGCGACGAAGGTAGCAGACAGTTCAACAATTGTTGAACTTGGTGCTCAAGTCTGCCTTGCAGGTATTTTCGCTGCAATACTGGTGTATATTTCCGCTAAGGTAGCCGCAGCTCTGGCCGGGGCAAGCGCTACCGTATCCATGCAGGGGCTGGCCGCTGTAGGTATCGGTGCTGCTGCTTTTGGTGCCGGGAAACTGGCCGCGAGTGCCGGAAGGAATACCACACGCTCCGCCCAGGACAACATTCAGGGCTGGAAGGATGCGAATGCAGGTAAGCCCGGCAAGCCCGGAGGTGAGTTAGGCTATAACGCATCTAAAGCGCGGAAGTACGCGATTGAGCAGATGATAGCCCGGAACGAAGCGCGGAGGCTGGCACAGTCGAGAGATTCCGCGGTTAAGAAGTTCAACAGCTAGGCCAGACGTCTCCAGTCCATCCCCACGAAACACCAACCTATGAAAATATAATTATATTTTCATATTCCTAATTCAGTTGAGGAAATCTTTGATGAAACGCTTGATTGCGCTGGCTTTGCTGTGCGCGCTTTCTGGCTGCGCCCAGAACACGCCTCCCTCTGCCTTTAGCGGTAAGGGAGAACCCGTAAACACCCCTCAAATTATGGCGGAGTTAAACAGTCATGAGTGAACAGAAATTAATAGCTGAATCCCGCACTTTTGAGCAGCAAATGATTGAGCGGGATAAACGCGCCACAAAAGCCGGTTTTGTTGTTGGCGGTGTGGGTCTGCTGATTGCGGTACTGGCGCTCGTCGCCGTGGTCGTGATGTTGCCGCTGAAACAGACGGACGTTGAGCTGTATACCGTGGATAACCACACTGGACGGGTGGAACACGTTACCCGGACATCGAAAACCAGCCTGACTGCAACAGAAGCCTATCAAAAGGCGATGGCCGCAAACTACGTCAAAGTGCGTGAGCGGTATGTCTATCCCTCTTTGCAGGACGACTACGAGACGGTACAGGTCTACAACGCTCCCCAGGTAAACGATGACTACCTGGCGCTTTACGCCGGGAAAAACGCCCCGGACAAGGTTTATAAGAACGGGGCGCACACCGTGAAAGTGGAGATCTTGTCCAACCAGATCACCGATGCGACAGCCCCTGATAGGGTCGCCACCATCCGCTACAAGAAGATTATCCGCCGTCTGGCTGATAACAGCACCCGCAACGAATATTGGGATGCCCGGTTCACGTTCCATTCTGACCCTGACAAGGAAATGAGCGATGCGGAACGCGAGATCAACTACTTCGGCTTTACCGTCACCAGTTGGCAGACCGACCGCGAAATCCGGGGAGGTGAATGATGAAAAAGTTAACGTTTACCGCACTGGCACTGATGATGTGCGGCGCGGCATGGGGTGCGGCCATACCGCAGGCAAGCCGCTATGACTCCCGCGTGCAGCAGGTTATCTATAACCCGCAGAACGTCACCGTCGTTAACACCAAACCCGGCTTTATGACAACGCTGGTATTTGATAACGATGAGGCGGTCATAAGCGCCAGACCCGGCTTTGATGAGGCGTGGGAAGCCACGCCGGATGCAAACCGAGTCAACGTTCGCCCGGTCGCGCTCACGCAGGGAGCGCCCGGAGAAGATGGTAACACAACGCAGGTCGTGATCCCCCCGAACAGCCGGGACTGGCATACCAATATGCTGGTTGTCACCAGTAAGCGCCTGTACAACGTCGAGCTGAACGTCATCGATGATAAATCGGCACAGCAACCCGCTTTCCAGGTGAGCTACCGCTATCCGGGCGAAGAACGGGACAAAGCTAGCCGGGAGGCGACGGCCAGACAGCGCGAGTGGGAGCAGAAGCAGCAACATGCCAGCGTCCAGAAAGCGCTGAACTCGGCGCAGACGCCCCGCAACTGGAATTACACCAAATATCCGGGCAAAGGCAGTTTCTACATTGATCCCGATTTTGCTTACGACGATGGCCGTTTTACGTTCGTGGGCTTCTCCCCGTCTAAGTCCATTCCTTCCGTCACCAAAGAGCTGAACGGTAAAGAGCATGTGGTTAACAGCAGTATCCAGAAAAAAGGCAACTTCACCGTACTGGTGATTCAGGAAGTGACGCCACGCCTGGTACTGCGTTCCGGCTATACCGTTGTGGGTCTGGAAAATAGCGGATTTGGCAAGGTACACGCCGCCGATGGATCCACTGTATCCCGGCAGGTGGAAAGAGTGGAAAAACCGGAACCCAATTAACCTATAAAAATAGTTTTATATTTTTATAAAAGGAAACGCGCATATGAACGACGAAAACAAAGTGCCTGTGCCGGATGAAGCGCAGGCATCCCCGGCACACGCTGAGGATGATATTGCCACGCTTGAGCGGGAAGCCCGCGCTAAAAGGGAAGCCGAGCTTCTCAATGCGCAGGACGACGAAGAGAAAGACCCGGTACAACCCGCCGTTAACAAGCTGAAAAAGCGCAAACGGGGCAAAGCAACCGCCTTTCTTGCCATTGTCGCGGTCGCGCTTATCTTCCTGGCATGGGGGGGGAACTGGGTTTATCGCAATATCCTGTGGCAGCCTACGGAAGAGAAGAAACAGGACACAGCCCCGCAGACGAACAAAACCGATTACCGGCAGCGTAACGATCTCGGTATGTCCACCGATACAGCCGAAGAAGAGCCAGAGCAACAGGATAACGGCCAGAGCAGCACGGGGGGAACAGGGCAGGCGGCTCCGGCCGCCCCGCCAGAACTCAACAAAGCCAGCTTCCTTATTCGCCGTGATGGTTCAGCCACCACACAGAACCAGGTAAAAACCCGGCAGCAGGAAATGACGCTGACATCGGCAACGACCACCGGACAACAGGACAGCAGCGCGGCCACAAATACCGCCGCACCATCGCCGGGACAAAGCCCCGCACCAGTGCGCCGCATACCCTATAACCCTGACCTATACATCCCAGAAAATACCTCGATCCCCTGCTCACTGGATCGCCGCTTTGTATCTGACCGGGCGGGGAAACTTCGCTGCACGGTCACTACTGACATCTGGAGCGCCAGCGGCAACACGAAGCTGATAGAGAAAGGCACCACCGCATCATTACTTTACCGCGCCATAGCGGAAGAAGGTATGAAGCACGGGCAAGGGCGGGCATTCATCATTGCGACGAAGCTACGCACCCGCCAGCCGCCTTATCTCGATATCCCGCTGGTTGATACCGGCGCGGCTGGCGAGCTGGGCGAGGCTGGCGTTGATGGCTGGATAGATTCGCACTTCTGGGAACGGTTCGGCGGCGCGTTAATGGTCGGCATGATCCCCGATATTGGCGCATGGGCATCCAACAGTGCGGGTAAAAAAGACCGCAATACGGACTATACGGAAAACAGCCGCCAGGCTATGGCAGATATGGCGCGTACTACGCTGGAGAACAGCATCAATATTCCCCCAACGCTCTATAAGAATCAGGGCGAGATCATCAACCTGATCACAGGCGAGGATATTGATTTTTCCAACATCTATACACTGAGGTTGAAAAATGACCGCTAAGAATATTTCCCTCGACCGCTATAAACAGCGTTTCTTTGGCGACTTTCTGGAGCTTCCCGGCCTGACGGAGATCGCCGTCAACCGTCCAGGTGAGCTGTATACCAAAATCAACGGCGTATGGGAGCAGCACGCCGTTCCTTTGTCCTATGAGGATTGCTACAACTTTGCCCGGTGCCTGGCAAAGCACCACGGCGACAATATCGAAGATATTAAGCCGGGGCTGTCAGCCACGCTGGAATCTGGCGAACGGTGCCAGGTGATTGTTCCCCCGGCCTGTGAGCGCGATACGGTGTCTATCACCATCCGTAAGCCATCAAAGGTACAAATCCCGCATCAGTCGTATATCGATGCGGGATTTTATAACCGGGTAACAGGCGAGGAAAAAACGGAGACGCACGACGAGGAATTAATTGCATTGTACAATACAAAAAATATTCCTCTGTTTATGGAGAAATGCGTCGAGTACGGTAAAACTCTCGCGGTCGCCGGGGAAACAAGTACCGGGAAAACCACCTATATGAAAATGTTGATAGGGTACATTCCTGTACATCTTCGGATATCAACCATTGAGGACAACCCGGAAATCACGTTCTTTATCCATAAAAACTACGTCCATCTTTTTTATCCGTCAGAATCATCAGATGAAAAAGGTTCTATCGTTACCCCGGCGAGCCTTTTACGCTGGAATTACCGTATGAACCCTGACCGCATTTTATTAACAGAGGTTCGCGGTGCGGAAGCCTGGGACTTCCTTAAAATAACAGGTTCCGGCCATGAAGGGAGTATGACCTCCATTCATGCAGGATCAGCGAAAGAAGCTATAGATGGGTTTATTACCCGTTGCTATGAAAATCCACAGTGCGCCCAGCTCCCCTATACATTTATGTTACGTAAGGTTCTGGATAGCCTGGACGTGATTGTGAGCATTGATTTAGACGGAAATGTCCGCCGTATGAATGACATTTATTTTCGTCCAATTCATCGAAACCAGTATTTTGAGGAAATGAAAGCATGATAAAGAAACTTAAAGTAATCATGTTGGCGGCAATAGTTACCGGATGTTCATCGCCGCCGCCTCCCGTTCCTGTCGAATGGGATAAAGCCGCTGAACCATTAAATACCAGTTTACCGCAATGGAGTGACAATAACGTCATAGTCCCTTCCCCGACAGTTAACGGTAAATGGACATCATCAATCAGCGCACAAAGTTTCTACGATACAATATGGACTCCAGCAGTATTTTACGCAGTCGCCCATTCAACACGAATTGTCGTCACTGCACAATCCGGCACTGATTTCTTTAATGCCAAAAACTGGCTTCGGCAGAATGGAGCAAAAGGTGTTATTGAATACCAGCCTGTCTTTAATTGTCTGACGTGCAGAGAAACCACTATTTATTTCTCTCGCTAATCCATTTAAGCAACACAATCTAATAAGGATTTATCATGAAAAAAACCGTTATCGCGGCGGCTGTATTATGCCTGACCGCAGGAACGCCGATTTATTCCTTTGCCGCTGACCCGTGCGAAGTTGTTCTTTGCATGTACGGAAAAGCAACGGGTAATAGTGGTGGAAGTGAATGCCGCTCAGCAGAAAAGGCTTTCTTTAATATAGGCAAAAAGAATAAACATGGTTTCTTACCTAACCATACGTTGAATGCGAGAAAAGCATTTCTTGGTGAATGTCCCAGCGCAGACCCGGAGGCAGTAAATAAAATACTATCTAAGTTCGGCAAGGTCAGAGGATAGTAATAATCCGCATAACACCCCCTGTTTACTGTAAAAGGTGCAACATGCAAAAAGAAGACTTATTTATCCGAAATATACATTCTCGTAATCAGGACAGGATATCGGTAGCCCTGATATATGACACGTTATCTAAAGAAGCCCACAGTGGTTGTGGGCTGTATTATGAGATATACGAAAGCAGGCTTATCGGTCTTTTGCGCGATCATCTTTTAGAACTTAATGAAGCTGACGCAAATAAATTACGACGCTATGCCGAAAGCAAAGGCACGAAAATTGATGATGCGTCCTACAGTGAAGCACTGGAAGCTGAAAGGGAGTGCAGGGCTGAAATATACCGCGAACAGATGTAATCACACAGAACAAAAATGTATTGTGCAACACACAGGCTGACAGGCGGCGGGTTTTTAAGGCTTCATTATTTTTGGCTTCAATTTCGAAGAAATTGTTAAGACGAAAAATAATGAAGTGGAACGTGGACAGAAAATTCAATTTCGGAGAAATTGCTAATTTTCAGGATCCACGTCCACCCGCGAACATTCGCCCCAGCGAATTGAAGCGGGCCGGGGGGAGCCGCAAAAATTTTGCCGCCCCAGCGAGCAATAAGGCACGCCCACGTGCCGGTTTTTGTGGGGGGCTTGCCCCGCACACCGTCGCAGCCAGGCTATATTTCCCGCCCCGGCGGGGAATATGCCGATTAGGCGCGACCAACCCCTTTAAAGCAGCGTTCCCATTTTTTCGAGCTTGCGAAGAAAAAATAGGCTAAACGCGCGTCTTAAAGGGGTTGGTCGCGCGTAGCGTGCGACGGTGTGCCGCCGTTGACCCCGGGGGTTTTGACGCGACGTTCAGCCGCGACATTACCCCCATGCGACAGGCAATAAGGGCGTCCAGCCCGCATGTACTGGCGCACGCCGTGTCGTGCAGGAAAGCATGCTTTCCTGCACATGGCCGCACAGCGGCCACCTTCTTTACCCCATACGCTCGCCCCGCCTTTTCGCCCGACACCGTGGGGCGAATTGATGGGGCGATGTTATGGGGTGAATAGCTGACGAGGGAGGTATCATGATTTTAAATAAGCTTGCCGCTTCACTGTCGCCGATAGTGAACGGGATGCTGGCGCTGCTCGCTTTTGTGCAACAGCAACAACTGGTGCTGGCGTTATTAGCGGGGCTGACGATGCCGTTTTTTGCGTCGATGAAAAGCGATGAACGGCAGAAAGCCCCGTTATGGAAAAAGCTGATTATCGCTTTTTCCCTGCTGTGTTTTCTCTCCGGCACACTGGCTCCGGTCGTTATCGGACCCTTTCAGTGGTTGTATAAGATCAGACCCAGCAGTGATAATACGGTACTGGCTTGGTCAGTACGGATTGCATTCACTGTAACCGGGGTTATTTTTCATATTATGCTTCGCCGGATATTCACGCCGGAACTGGACAAAATAAAGAAACGCCTTGTTAAAAAAACCACCCTTGAACGGGAATTGCGCACCGATGTCCGCACCGTAAAGTCCCTGCTGCCCGAAACACTGCATTATGATCCGCTGGATTATATCGACCTGAATAAAGGCATTTTTACTGGCATGGACAGGAAGAACGAACCAATGTATCTCCCGTTAAAAGACTGGCAGAAACAGCACGCGGATATTATTGGCACCACCGGAGCCGGTAAAGGGGTAGCTGCCGGGATATTGCTATATCAAAGTATTATTGCCGGTGAAGGCGTTTTTGTTATGGACCCCAAAGACGATGAATGGGCACCACACCTTTACCGCAAAGCCTGCGAGGATGCAGGAAAACCCTTTGCCTTAATTGACCTGCGAAAACAGCAATACCAGCTAAACCTGATTGAAGATATTACGCCAGATGAACTGGAAGAATTGTTCGTTGCCGGTTTCAGCCTGGCAGAAAAAGGGCAGGAATCGGACTTCTATCGTATTGATGACCGAAAAGCCGCCCGTATGGCCGCGCAATTTGTCAGTGATAACCCATCGGCAACTCTCCGTGATATTTATAACGGTGATTACGTTCAGGGTATTGCCGAAAAAATCAAAGCGTTCTTTGGGAAGATTGAGGAACTGGCATTACTCAATGCCATTAACTCACCAGAAGGCTTTTCGCTTAAGCACATATTTGATGAGGGCGGCTGCTGTTATGTAGTCGGCTCCATGCGAAACAGCAAAATTATTACCGCCCAGCGCATGCTGCTGGTTCGCCTTTACCAGTTAGCAGAAAGGCGCGACCGTGTAACAGACGTACCCCGCCCCATTGCTGTTTATCTTTCCGAACTGAAATACCATTTATCCAGGCCAGCGCTGGAAGGTTTAGGCGCGGCGCGGGATAAAGGCGTACACATTATTATGGACCACCAGTCCATCGCCGATTTAAAAGACTGCCCGGCAGATTTGAAAGGTGACGCCGTTGTCGGTGCGGTCGTTGAAAATGCCAAATTCAAACTGGTTTACCGGGTTATGGATCCGGATACGGCAGGCTGGGTGGCAAGAATGTCAGGCACGATTCTGGTGGATGACGAACTCCGCAAGGCTAAGACGGATAATATGCTGACAGAAACCATCGACAGTGAGCGCACAATCCGCCAGGCCGAACGTTTCTTTATTGACAGCAATATGATCCTGAACCTGCCCGATTTTGTCAGCTTTATCTTTACGACAAAAACGCTACCTTCTGCCTCCTTGATTTCACCGATAAAGGTCAGAAAGCGTCAGCTAAAAATCTTCTCGGTTTCCCCTGATATTGCCGCAGCGGCAGCCCCGGTGAAGATCATGCTGGATTTTGGCGAGGATGATAAACCAGCCATGCCGGATGTGATGACAACCCATCCGGCTCTTTTCTTCGACGAAAGCGAAGTAAAACCGGCAAAGTCCCAATCTGATGATGAAGAACACTTCTCCCCACTGGATTTTTAAGGAGTGGTTATGCTGATTTCGTCATATCACGAGCGCCAGACGCGCAACAGCGAGAAAATAAGACAACTGCTGAACTTCCTGAAAGAAGAAACCTACAGTGATTTTAAAACGCTGATGCAGTTATTTAGCTTCCGAGATCATAAGTCGCTTTATTCGCTGCTTGCAAAAATGGAGCGAATGGGGTTAATCCAGAAGCATATGCTTGAATCACGGACAATCAAGATTTCATTATGGGGGATCACCAGCGACGGGCTGGCGGCGGTCTTAACCCCGAATGATAAAATCTTTCCTGCGCGGTTTGAACCATCAAAAATCACCGGCTGGACACTGGAGCACCATCTTGATAATCAGGCCGCCAGGCTTATTCTGGAGAAGAAAGGTGCTTCGGGATGGATTAACGGCGACCGTGCCAGCTTTCTCAGCCAGTATCAGGTAAAACATCGCCCGGACGGGTTACTGACCCTGCCTGACGGTAACGTTATTGCCATTGAAACCGAGCGCCGCCTGAAAACCCGAGCCCGCTACCAGTCGATTATCGCCAGCCACCTGCTGGCCCGAACAAACAAGTACTGGATTTACATTTTTTATGTTGTGCCCGATCCACAGAAGAAGCGTGCGCTTGAACTGCTGTTTGACAGTATCAGGCATGTCATCATCAACCATCAGCACATCCCGCTGGAAGAACGCCACCGTAGGGTGTTTCGCATTTATACCTTTGATGAACTGAAACACCTGTCATTAGGCAGCTATACGTAAGCTTTTACTCAGGCCATCGTGATGGCCTCACCGGCCTGGCGGCGATACCGCCAGGCCGGAAATTTTTTATTCCACTGCGAGCCGCAGACTGTTCGGTACTCGCTGTGCTGCGTTCCGCCTCAGTCTGCGCCTTGCAGCGTTGCCGGTTAAAAGCCATGTAACCGCATTCCCTTGCGGTGTCTGATTCCGGTCTCAGAGTTTATCCATCAGGTAACGATGTGCTTTAGAGGCTGCGCTGGCCGCTTTGAAAATATAACGCTTGTCGTTTTTTAGCGCTTTCAGCCAGGAAGCAATATAGCTTCCATGTTGTACCTCTCCCTCAATCCCAAGATCCGCCATCAGAAAGGCACTTCCCAGCTCTGCTACCAGTTCTTCCTCTGCATAATCCGCACTGCCAAACTTCCCTTTCATTTCACGGTTCAGACGTTTTTTGCCACCACTCCAGTGAACCAGCTCATGCAGACCTGTAGCGTAGAAATTAGCCGCATCCGAAAACAGATGGCGCTCCGGTAGCCAGACTTCATCTGTTGATGGGCTGAAAAAGGCGTTTTGTCCTTTCTCGATGATGTTTGCGCCACTCTTCCGCAACAGGTTCTCAGCCTGCGGCAACGGGTCAAAGGTTGCTTCCGGGCTGACAGTTTCAGTTGTCAGGGACAGGCCGTCGATTTGCTGAACGTTAAACACGGTGAAGGTTTTCAGCATCGGGATATGTTCAACTTCTCCGGCGTCGTTTTCCTTCTCCAGCGTGGTGTAAAAAATAGCTGTTGTACCATGTTCCCCCTTGCGAACCTGTCCACCTGCTACCTGTGCCTGTTTGTAGGTCATCCAGCGTGAATCGCTGAAACCCTGCTTAGATGCGCTGCACCACAGTAACATGATGTTCATACCGCTGTAGGCTACGCCGGTGGCGTAATTCGATGGCAGACCAGATATGCCGGATACGCGTTGCCACGGGCAGGACCACGGTTTTACACCGCCTTCAAGTGCTGCAATGATGTTGTTGGTAACGGTCTGATAAATGTCGGCTCTGGTTTTAGAAAATTTCGTTTTTGAGGAGCCTGACGGGTCCAGCGGGGATACGCTGGTCGCCGCTGTGATGTTAGGGGCGCTAGTCTGGGTATGCAGGGAAATCGTCATGGTTTTTTCTCCGTCAGTGTGTGATTTTCGTCTTCGTATCGCCTGACGGTTCGCTTTCCCGGCATCGTTCCGTCCAGCAAGGGCGCAGCATGCGTGCCATTTACCCTTGCTGGACGGGTTGTGTTGGGAAACGATTAACCGGAAGCTGATATGAAGAACGAAAAGTACACAGGAGGAAAAACTATGCCCCTGCATAGCCGGACTTAGCGCCCCTTAGTTCGCAGCGGTGAAATGGTTTGGGGGTTAACACTGCAGCGGTGATACTTGCAAATAATCATCCGAGTGGTATCTCTGAGCCCAGTCATGCTGGCAAGGTGATGAGGGTGCAGATTAAAAAAGGATTGGGAATAGTCGACATGCGTACATTGGCTCACTTTACTTCGGAGGTGAGTCCACGGTGTCCTTCGCTGAATGGGGGTTATTTTGATCGCAGGGAGCTTCGGCCCCCATTTTGCTGTGATCTATGTTGAATTCTCCGTGGCAGCATGTTCCCTACGCTTTGGAATACCGACTGTATGCGCTGCTTACTTTTATTGTATTTGATTATACTCAATTTATGTACGATTGACGTACATCCTCAAAACCCTTACCGTTGAGTAATAGCCTGTCCTTTTTGTGGCATAATATGACCGCAGCTGCCCGTCACCCAAATGAAGTTCTCACACAATGGCATGAGGCTGGTGGTGTGTTAACGATTGAGCTAGCGCGCCAACTTGGTGTCCCAGCCAATGGAACACCCAGATCATCATCGGCAAACGCAGTATTACCAGCGACTAAGCACTACGGCTTGCTCATTGGTTCAGCGATTACTCGCAGTTCTGGATGCACTTGTAGGCACTGTACGATTTGGAGTTTGTCGAAACTGAATCAGGAATGGCTATCAGATCGCTCCCTACTGGCCTAACTGTTTACTATTGTAAGATTAACAAGCATACGAAGCCTGAATTGGGAAGATTTATGACGGAAGGGCTTACATTGATGAGTGTATTTGGAGGGAAGTAGCGCATGAATGATGCACCTTCAGACATCATATTTCACTATCCACCGGAGCTGTTCAATCTCCTGGTGGATGTTGTGCCGTTGCTCAATCGCTCTAAGCAGGATGTGCTGGTTTTCTTCCGGGGCGCAGGAGTACCTGACAACATAACTTCTGACATTGCAGTTCACTTGAGGGCTGCACCAAAGGATGTCAACAAGTACCAGATGGTTCGCACGGTACTTGAACGCCTCAACGCGAAGGGGGAACACGCTCTCCGTGAACGGCGCGAGGTGCTGCGGCGCGTGGTGGACTTTGCGAACTTTGATTCGTGCTGGCCCGCAGACCAACTTAAGGCCAAAGGTCTTGTCGCCAGTATCCGCGAAGTCGTCAACCAAAAAGACGCTTTCACGCGCATGAACAATGCCCGCGAAGAAGAACGGCAAACCCGCCTCGCTGAGTCACAGCGGATCGCAGCAGAAAAACGTGATCGTAGTTATAGAATCGAGAATGCCAAGCAGGGTTTATATAAATTATTTGGCACTACTGCGACTGCACAGGAAAGAGGAAAATTGCTGGAGACGGCTCTCAACAATCTTTTTCAAGCCTACGGTGTTCTCATTCGTAAATCCTTTCATTTGGTTGGTGAGGCTGGTGAAGGGATCGTCGAGCAGATTGATGGGATCATTGAACTCAGTGGTGTTCTGTATTTCGTTGAAATGAAATGGTATCGCAATCCGGTGGGTAAGCCTGAGATTTCAGAGCATCTTGTTCGCCTCATGTCGCGTGCCGAGGTTCGAGGTATCTTCATTTCTGCCAGTGACTATACAGAACCAGCCATTCTTACGGCACGTGAATTTCTGCAACACAAAGTTGTAGTCCTATCCACGCTTCATGAGATCGTCCGTCTGCTTGAGCAGCAAGACGACCTTTCAGAGTTCTTCACAAAGAAAGTCCAGGCTGCGCAGATACACAAAAACCCGTATTTCTGCCCACACGATAGCCAAGCACAAGGTGCGTTATGACTGCGAGTTGGATGGACATCAATAAGCCGCCGAGCCCAGCAACCGCTGTTACGGCAGCTCAGGTGGCGAACGGCCCCATTTTTCCACCGCAGCAAAGACTACTGACCTACTCACCAGACGAGTGGGAGGGATTCGTCGAGGAATGGGCTTATTACTGCCTCACGACGAAGTATGAACACGTCCTGCGTTTCTCTGGTGCTGGTGATATGGGTATTGATGTCGCCGGGTTCGTTGGTGATGAACGCCTGCTGGGGGTTTGGGACAATTTCCAATGCAAGCACTACGGCAATGCCATCAGGCCTAGTGATGTTTGGGTTGAGTTCGGGAAGATCATCTGGTACTCGTACAAAGGTGAATATACGGTCCCTCGTCGCTACTACTTTGTTTCGCCACGAGGTGCTGGTACGTCGCTTAGCCGCCTATTTTCGAATGACACGAAGTTGCGTGAGGAATTGTTAGCTAACTGGGATAAGCATGTGAAAAATGCAATCACTAGCACACAAGAAGTGTTACTCGACGCGAAGCTTCGTGCCTATGTAGACTCATTCGATTTTACCATCTTCGACGCCAAGACTGCGCTTCAGCTTGTTGACGATCACAGAGCCACACCGGTTCACACAGCGCGCTTTGGTGGTGGACTACCAACGCGGCCTGCATCTGAAAAGCCGCCCCAAGAAGTTGCCGCCACCGAGAGCCGCTATGTGACGCAGTTGTTCGGCGCATACAGCGAACACACAGGAACAATAGTGACTGACCCTTCGGCCTTGCCCTTGCCGAAACTCAAGGATCATTTCCGTCGCCAGCGCGAGGCGTTCTATGAGGCTGAGTCACTGCGCGTCTTCGCACGTGATAGTGTCCCGCCAGGCACGTTCGAAGCTTTGCTGGATGACATTCATGATGGCGTTATTGATACACATGACGGGAACCATGCTGACGGCTACGAAAAGGTCTGCGCTGTCACCAAGGCTGCCCGCGACATGCAAATTACGGCAAACGCCCTCATCATTTGTACTAACCCCAAGGATAGAGACGGAATCTGCCACCAACTTGTGAACGAAGAGCGCCTTCGGTGGACACGATCATGAGCCAAGAACATAAGCCAATTACCTTCAATAGCCCACTTGAGGCGGGTATACGTGCGGTCTCGATTCTGGGTGCTGCCTATCCGCAAACCTACGACCTCCAGCGGCTTGTGGCCTTTGACTACCTTCTTGTTCACACGGGCGATATTGGTGGACCAGACAATTTGCACCCACCGACGCCAATGCGCTCTGCTGAATTGCTCGTGCGCCGCAAGTTAGTTGAGCAATCACTGCTTCTGATGATGACCCGTGACCTAGTTGAGCGCGAAGTCACATCCGAGGGAATCAAGTACGGCGCGGGTGAAAATGCTGCAACGTTCCTGTCATCAGTATCTTCCAACTATTTGCTGTCCCTGAAGGATCGCGCTGTATGGCTTGTCGAAACTATTGGTGATCTGACGGATGAACAGTTCAAAGCCATGATGCGCCGTTTCTTCGATAAATGGGTCGAACAGTTTCAGAGCATTGAGCAAAGCTTAGGAGGTGATGCATGACGACAGTAACTCCCGGCTTACGCTTGCGCTTTCTCGGTTTTTTTGGGCCACAAAAGCCACCCGCTACAGTGACCTTCGGTACTGGCCTCAATGTCATTTACGGCGCATCAAACACTGGAAAATCTTTCATTGTCGAAGCCATCGACTTCATGCTCGGTGGAAAGCCGCCTCTGCGTGATATCCCTGAGCGCGTTGGCTACGACCTTGTTCTATTGGGGCTTGAAACCCTTGATGGGAAGTCATTTACACTCTGGCGCAGCATAGATGGCGGTGGTTTTCGGCTCTACGAAGACTTGCACCAGACGCCACCAACAAACGAAATTCCGTATACGCAGCTTGACGAAAAACACAGCGATAAGAACAATACGAACCTTTCATCATTCTTGCTGGATCTATGTAGCCTTGGTGGCAAGCGTGTTCGCAAAAATTCCCGGAACGAAACCCTCAGTTTAAGCTTTCGCAACATTGCGCGTTTGATGATCGTCGATGAGACGGAGATCACACAACAAAGCTCACCGCTTATTGATGGCAATCCCACCGCCAACACGCCGAACTTGGCCACATTCAAGTTACTTTTAACCGGAGCAGACGACTCCGCATTGGTCGCCACCAGTAATAAGAGTGAGCCGGAAGAGTTATCGCGCAAGGCACAATTGCGTCTTCTCGATCAGCTTCTTGAAGACTATGGTGACCGGCTCAAGGAGTTGACAAAGAGTCCTAAGGAACTCAAGGAGCAGCTAGAGAAGATTAACACCTCACTTCGTCAACAGGCGGCCCAGGTAAACACCACCGAAGATGAGTTTCAGGAGGCTGCCGGGAAGCGACGAGAATTACGCAAAAAACTGGAAGAAAGCCGAGAGCGACGTGCAGAGGTAAGTGCGATGCTTGAGCGATTCAGGCTGCTTGATAGACACTACTTGTCCGATATTGAAAGGCTACGTGCCATTGAAGAAGGCGGGACGCTCTTTAGCGTACTGAGTGCCGGGCATTGTCCTCTTTGCGGAGCGGCCCCCGATCATCATCCCCCCGATACTGGGTGTAATGGAGATACTGATGCCGTCGTTCAGGCTGCACGTGTGGAGATTGCCAAGATCGAAGTTTTGCGCACGGAACTTGTAGCTACCGTCCAAAGCCTTGAGCGCGAAGGCGCCAACTTTGATCGCAGAATACCCACTGTTGTTCGAGAATTAGAGTCGATTTCGGAGTCAGTTGAAGAATTCCTCGCTCCCAAGCTCTCGACCCTTCGCAAGTCCTATTCAGACTTTGCCGACAAGCGGGCCGAGGTACGCGAAGCGCTGGCACTCTATGCCACTGTTCAAGACATGGAGCGCCGTCGGGCTGATCTTGAGAAGGGCACTGAGGACGAGAAGGCTGGGGTGGTTACTAACGCAGATCTCTCAAGCACTGTGGCCCATAGTTTTGCTAAGACTGTTGAAGGCATACTGACTGGTTGGCACTTCCCAGAGGTTGGGGATGTGTACTTCGATTCCAAGTCTCGAGATCTTGTAATTGCTGGAAAGTCGCGTAGTGCTTTTGGTAAGGGCCTTCGCGCCATTACGCATGCAGCTTTCACCCTCGGGCTGCTTGCTTTCTGCCGTGAGCGCCACACACCACACACGGGATTCGTTGTACTCGATTCTCCATTGCTGGCATACAGAGAGCCAGATGGAACAGAATATGATTTGACCGGTACTGACCTTAAAGATCAGTTTTACGCGTACCTTGAAGCGCTGCCTGAGGACACCCAAGTCATCGTTGTTGAGAACACCGACCCGCCTGATGCAATCATGAAGCGTGAGCAGTCTCTTATGTTTGGCAAGAATCCGCATCATGGCCGTTACGGTTTGTTCCCTTTTATAGCCGACCCTGCACAATAAATGTGTATACAAATGGGAAGTCACCAATGACTTGGTGACGATCCAGCGTTTTTTATCGAATAGTATATGTACCTCCCCTTCGCGGGTCTGGTTGCTCCAGATTTGCTATTCGCTTATCCCTGACAGGCTTAGCCAGTTTTCCGTATCCTGACACCTCCGGCCCGACGTCAGATTGCCCACGGGGTGGCTTTAAAAAAACTGGGCGATGTTGTGATTCGCCGCGCCCAGTTTCAATCTCCGTAGCTGTCCTCGCTCAGGCAACCACGTTAATCCCGCGAGTTGTCTAAAATCGGGGCAAAATTGGCTGCACCGGATGAACCCAACATCCAGGACTTTCACTGTCAAAAAAATCAACACGAACAGGCCCTAGATCGTCCTGAATAACCTGATACGCATGGTTGCAATAGACCTGATTCCAGCGATAAACGGAAACCGCTACACGTTGGATGCCGGTTCCGCGCATCCGCTTCAGAATATGACGGTCATGTTCTCCAAGCCCCCAACCAAGTATCGTTAAGGAGGGTCGCTGCGACGTAAGTACCTCCCGGTACACGGTGGACAGATAGTAGCTATTCTGGATAGAAGATACTTTCTGCTGCATCGTTCCTTCGCTAACAAACAGCGGCACCGCTTGCTCGCTGCGCCACTCTTCAAGAATTGCCTCAAGCAAGCCTTCTCCAGCGTTGTGGATCTTGAACTCCTGCTCCACAACATTTCTGCACAGGGCCAAGCTTCCATGCGGGTAGAAAACCAAGGTGTTAGTACGCTCTCTAAAAGTATCACGAAATCTCCACCAAGCATCGTCGAAGATGCCGTTCCACAAGAAACAATCCTTGAATAAATGACCATCTTGGATGTCGAATCCATAGGTCATCGTCCAGTAGATCAACAAGTCGTAATTCAACGATAAAACGGTATCGAACCCTTTGAGGAACTGGTACATATTAGGCAATTTATCGCTAACTTGCTCATATTCAGGGTGTATATCACGAACGGCCTGAATCAAACAATTTCTGACATTCAGGTAGGCTTGATGTGTGCGATTGTCTGGTATTTGAAGTGATCTGTTTACGTTGGATGCCTGCCAAACTAGCCGAAGAATCATCTCGAAATCGGATGTTCTGAAAAATTGGAAGAGTCGATTCATATCATGTGTAAGCAGACCTGCCCTGTGGGCGTAAGCCAGTAGAGAACCGTAGTCAAGGACCGGTGAAACAGCAATGCTTGCACCATTACCCAACAATATCGTATTCCGATGATAGTTAGGTGCAATTTGAGCCCAAGGCATAATAGCGTGTGGCATATCTTATTCTCTCTTTTTCCTTGGCAGTTTATTATGAAATAGCACTGATAAGCCATTTTCCACAATTTCTTAAGGATAAATCTTTTTGGTCGAGTTTAAGGCCTTTCTGTACATGTCGGCGCGGTACGCCACCGACGTAATGGACTTGCCTCATATCCGAATGCATCATACCGCCACATAATGTTTTTGGTTCTGTCCCGGCGTCGTAATACGCTTCTGTTATCCTTTGCGCATCCAGTCCACGCCAATTTTCGGATTCAGATCGATATCGGCTTCATCCAGATAAAATACCGGCTGGTCCGTCCGCCTCTGGGCTACAGCCTATTAGATGGGGAGCCACTTTTCCTCATAATGCAGATGTTGGATTTTAAGTGTTGGCGAAGCTCTGGGCCAGATCATTCTGCCCGTCTCAAGCATCTATGTAATGTAGCGGGATGCAGTGACACGTTAAAGAGTCGGTTATCGACCTCTATGTCCACAACGTGAAGGGCTGGCAATAAAACCAATATTTTTATGAGAGCTGGTGCTGTATGCGCTGATATACTCGATTACATTGAGGTCTTCTACAACCTGGAACGGCACCACAGCCATCTAAGCCATTTCATCCCGAAGGACTTCGAACAGGTCCAGTTATGAGGGCAGGAAATATCTACTATCGTGGGGTCAATCCACGATTTACCAGAAGCTGATATGGAAAATGGAAAGCATACAGGAGAAAAAATCTGCCTCTGTATAGCTGGACATGGAGCCCCTTGCTCCGCTGTGGTGAAATAGGTTGTGGTAGGATCTAGAGGCGTTAGTTCATATCTAAGATGTTAGCCTGCTTTTAACGACAAACAGGAGTAATATCATAGAGCGATTGGTTATTAGAAACATACACCGCCATCATTAAAAGTTATTTTTGGATTAACATCGTAATTCGACCATATTTAATAATACCTCAATGATACGGAGCCCCCAAAAATTTACTATAGTAAATTCAAAATGGTCTTATAGTTTTGTTCATCCTTTATAGGTAATAATAAAAAACTCTTCACTTTGAAGTTTTGCTTTTTTTAGTAATTATGTAGAACAAACACAAAGATACTATCGGTGTTATATATACAATCAAATATATATTAAAAATTTGGTTGAAATCATTAGCGATAACATGGTACAATAAGAAAATTAATTATTATATTCATGGCCATTAACAATAAGGTCTATGGGCGGTAGCGTACTTATATAAAAATTAGTTGTTATATCTATTACCAACGTAAAATCTCTCCCTCTCTTGCTAATAAGACTTATTTATAACAGAGGGGGTTCTATTCACCTATTAACTGAATTATTTTTTCAAAAATCAATTAAGTTAATACTTATACACATATGCATGATAATACCGCAGGTATATTACTTATGGGAATAAAAAGTATACGGATTAAAAACATACTCTCCTTTGATGACGTATATATTGATAGCTTTGAAGATTTTAATTTGATTATTGGTAGAAATAACTCTGGAAAATCAAATCTTTTAAAAGTATTTAAATACTTTTATGAAAAATTAGACGAGCAACGGAGCATTCCTCTTACTCTAAATTCGAATTACACGCCCTCTGGAATAATAACAATTACATATGATACAACCCGGATAAAGAAAATAGTAACCAGCACTAATAATAACTCTCGATTTCATAAACATATATACAACACTCTTTTTAAAGAACCAAATAAAAATAAATTCACCGCACTTTTCGCACCCGAAAGAAAAAAACAAAATAGCGAATATTCCTTAACACTTACAATATCAAATGATGACTCAATATCATGGTCTACGAAAGATAAAAAACTTTTATCCCTAATTAAAATTATCTTCCCTTTTTTTTATATAGACACACGTAGAATGGATTTATACAACTGGGAAGACATATGGAGAATAATAAGTAGCATTAACTCCTTCAACTTTCAGAAAATAAGCGAAGATGAAATCCTGAAATTTTTAGATGAAAATATTTCATCTAGAGATGGCGACTACAAAAAATACATCACTCGCATTACTGATGTAATTGACACAAAACCATACACCTATAAAGAGAAAGTAATTAATTATATTAAGATAGCATTGAAAGGTCATATTTTCACGAACTCAGGTGAAGATATCCTTCATCAGTCTGATGGAACAAATTCACATAAATATATTGAAACAATTATTAAGTTGCTCATTTCGTTATCACGAACCGAGTTCATAACACCTACCATATATATAGACGAACCCGAGATAGGACTACATCCAAAACTTGGCGAGCAATTTATTACAACAATTCACACAACTTATAATAGATATAAAAAAAGCGTTCCCGAAAAGGAATCAGGAAAATACTCAACACCTTATCCTTGTTTAATTTTCAGCACCCATGCACCAAATATTTTAAAGCAAACTATTAAACTTTTTTCAACAGATCAGCAGATTTTGCATTTTTCTAAAAAGAATAAACACTCCACAAAGATATCTAAATTAAACTCACAATATAGTGATTTGCGTTTTATAAATATGTTTAGCGATAATGAAGCTAGACTTTTTTTCAGTGAGTATATTCTTTTCGTAGAAGGTTCCACTGAAATGGAAGTCTTCCAAAATAGTTCTTTAGCTAGAATTTATCCTGATTTAGGCAGGATTGACATATACGCCAGTGATGATGTTATGTTGAGAAATATAAACCCAACTTATTCTCAAGCAGCAATTCCTTTTTTAATTGTTAAAGATATAGACAAGGTGATTAAGCTTGACTATAAAAATGAAATATTAAGTCTGGATGGTGATGTTTCTCTAGTTAATAAACTAATACGAAAAGGCAGTTTAAAGTTTTATAATCCATCCTTAATAAAAAAAATTGACAGCGCAAAGGAAATAATAAGAGCGGATAAGTCTAAGAAGGAAATGTCGGTTGATGGCTTGTTTTTCAAAACATTTAAAATTGAAAATTTTGTGAGGGATTTCAATAAACTGTTAAAATCATTTAACCTTAATTATATGACAACTACAATAGAGGGTGCATTAATAAATGAGCATTCTTTAAAATACTTTTACAGATGGATTTGTCATATCGTTTTTAACCAGCTAGACGTCAATAATGAAAACCCTAAAAAAATGTTTGCTGGCTTAATGAGAACGTACAATCTTAAAGATGGAGCTATAAGTATATTAAATTCGGCTTTTGTTCTCTCAACTCATTTAAGTATATTAGATCCAGTGGAGCAAAAGCTGGTATTCAAGGTTAAAAAAAGGGCTCTTTTTTTAATTAAAAAAAGCATTAAAGGAGATTTTAAAAACAATAAAGAAATTACAACCCTATTTAGACTTCTTTTTGGAGGAAAAACTGCCACACTTATAAGTTTAGAAATGAATCTGAAAAAAAGCTGTCAAAGAATAGACCCATCTATTACAGCCACAATAAAGAAATATAAAAGCAATGAGCTTAAATTCTTACTCCCCTATACCACAAAAACTAGTGGCTGGGTTACCAGTTTTTTGGATTTTACGATAGCTAAGTTAGAGCAAGAAAATGCTGATAAGATAGCCGAGAATTTACGCTTCCTTTTCCCTGAAATTATATCTATAATAGAGCAAGCTTCTTCTTCGATAGATATAGGGGAGTTTCACTGAACGATTGTCGTTCCTAGCCCCTGCAAACACTAGTTTGCCGCCGCCAATTGTCGCGATGGCCGCTTTAAGCCTCACGGGGTGTAAAGATGGTCTTGGTATCGGAGAAGAAGCTTTATGAAAGAAAAAATAAGCAAGATTGATAAAAATTTCTATACTGACATTTTTATTAAAACATCATTTCAAAATGAATTCGAGGCAGGGGGAGTTATACCACCAATTGCCAAGAATCAAGTATCAACAATCAGTAACAAAAATAAAACATTCTATTCTCTAGCTCACTCATCCCCACACTACTCTATTCAAACCAGAATTGAAAAATTCTTACTTAAAAATATACCTTTAAGTGCATCGAGTTTTGCATTCAGAAAAGAGCGCTCATACTTGCATTATTTAGAGCCTCATACCCAAAATGTCAAATATTGTCATCTTGACATTGTTTCATTCTTTCATAGCATAGACGTAAATATTGTACGTGATACTTTTTCGGTATACTTTTCCGATGAGTTTTTGGTAAAAGAGAAACAATCCTTATTAGATGCATTCATGGCTAGTGTGACTCTGACTGCGGAGTTAGACGGGGTCGAAAAAACATTCATTCCGATGGGATTTAAATCTTCCCCATCAATATCTAATATTATTTTTAGAAAAATTGACATTTTAATACAAAAATTTTGTGATAAGAATAAAATTACTTATACACGATATGCAGATGATCTTTTGTTCTCAACAAAAAAAGAAAACAATATATTAAGCAGCACTTTTTTTATAAATGAGATTTCATCCATTCTCTCCATTAATAAATTCAAGTTAAATAAATCGAAGTATTTATATAAAGAAGGGACTATTTCTTTAGGTGGATACGTCATTGAAAATATTTTAAAAGATAACAGCAGTGGAAATATTAGATTGTCGTCTTCAAAATTAAACCCCTTATATAAAGCACTATATGAAATCAAGAAAGGTAGCTCTTCAAAGCATATATGCATTAAAGTATTTAACCTAAAACTCAAAAGATTTATATATAAAAAAAATAAAGAAAAATTTGAAGCCAAGTTCTACTCATCGCAACTGAAAAATAAACTCTTGGGATATCGTTCTTATCTGCTTTCCTTCGTAATATTCCATAAAAAATACAAATGCATTAATCCTATTTTTTTAGAGAAATGCGTATTTCTTATAAGTGAAATTGAATCTATAATGAACAGGAAGTTTTAAAAAACAGCAAGAACTTATTAACACTACCTATGTCATAATTAAAAATCTCATACCATAAACAATCAGCCACAATGATCATTGTGGCCATGATGTTAGTAATATTCGACTAATTTTTTATATCAATTTAGCTCCGTGAATTCACAGAGCAATACATCCACGTGATCCACAGTACAGCGTTTAATGGTGGTCATTCTGGTGGTCTTGACGGACTAGCAATTCAGGTTTAGCTTACTTATTAGCCAGTTACTGGCAATGGCGATCCCAGTCAGAGGAGCCAAATTTAAAAAAGCCTGCTTTCGAGCAGGCTTTTTGCTTTTCAGCGCCGGTACTTCTGCCGGAAGGCGAATGGCCACCCTCCGGCGGTTGCGGCTTTAGCGTAAACTCTCTTCCTTCAGATCTATCTCCCGCAGCACCTCATAAAAAGTGATATCGCTGATGTTATGGGCGCGGCGCAGCCGGAACAGCTCCTGACGCTGGGCGATAATGACCTCTCGTTGCATATATTTCTCCAGCCTGGCGCGCTTAGCCAGCTCCAGCCCGACATCCTGCCCCTCGTCATTGTCGTTATAGTGAAGCCGCCGCTGATAGGTCTCGAGCAGCATATTGCCGGCATCGGCCCGCAGGGCCTGCTCACTGGGATCCTCCACCGGTTCGTCCAGTAGCGCGTTAAGACGGTTAATGGCCACCTCGGTCATCACGGCGCCAATGTCGTCCTTACCGGTGTCATGCGGTAGATCATCGGCAAGATAACGGGTCATAAACGGCAAACCGATAGCCGCCACCACCAGCGACATCAGGATCACTGCCATCGAAAGAAAGATCAGTAGTTCACGGCCCGGGAACGGCGAACCATCGGCCAGCACCACCGGCAGCGTCAGAATACCGGCGAGGGTCACAGAGCCCTTCACTCCCGCCAGCGCCATGACGGCGAGGATACTGAATCGTGGACGGACGGTGATGGCCTTGCCCCGACGTTTACGGCGAAAAATTGTCAGCTTCATCGACAGCCATACCCAGACGAAGCGCATCAGACCGAGCGCCAGGGTGATGGCCACGGCGTACAGCAGCAGATACCAGGGCGAAGAGACGCCGGCCTGGCTGGCTACCGCCGGCAGCGTCCTGAGCATGCGCGGCAGCTGCTCGCCCAGCATCAGAAAGATCATCCCGTTGAGGGTGGTCTGCAGCATGGACCATACCGCGCTGCTTTTCATGCGCGTCGCCGGAAGCCGGGGCCCCGACAGCTGCTCATAATGCATCGCAATGCCGGCGGCGACGGCGGCAAGAATGCCCGAGACATGGAACGCCTCGGCCAGCAGGTAGGCGGCGAAAGGGATAAGCAGGCTGATCAGGATCTGGATGGCTGGCTCCTCGCGGGTGCGCCGAACCAGAAAGTTATTACATTTGCCGGTGACCCACACCACCACGAGGCCACTGAGGATGCCCCCGAAGGCCATCAGGAAAAATTTCACCACCGCGTCTCCCGGGGAGAAGCTGCCGGTCAGCACCGCGGCGATGGCGAAATTAAAGGCGACGAGCCCTGAAGCATCATTTAACAGCGACTCCCCTTCGAGAATATGCGCCATCCTTGAGGGAAGCGGCGAGCTGGCGGTCATTGCCGATACCGCCACCGGATCGGTAGGCGACAGAATAGCCGCGAGAGCGAACCCTGCCGCCACGGTGATAGCCGGGATCAGCCAGTGAATAAACAGGCCAATACCGAGAATAGTCACCATCACCAGGCCTATCGCCAGCGATAAAATCGGCTTCATATCGCGGAAAAAAGCGTCTTTGGGGATGCGCCAGCCATCGAGGAACAGCAGCGGCGGGATAAACAGCAGTAAAAAAATATGCGGGTCAAAATCGACCTGAAAGCCACTGGCGGCCAGCGCGGCGCCCGCGGCGATTTGGATCAGCGGTAGCGGCACTTTAACGGGCAGAAGATGGGACAGGAACACGGTCACCACGATGGCCATGATAAAGACCAGCACGATAGCAATTAGCGACATTCATCCCCTCCTCTGACGGCAATATTCATTCTGTACATCAGACTGTTAATCCTTTTTCGCAGGTGTTGTTTCGGTAACAGATTATTTACCCAGTCACCGATAATTTAAGACAGACGTCATTGTCTGCCGGCGATAATATTTAAACTGAGGTGGCAAGCGGTGCCGGATCAGGGGTGACAATGTCTTTTATCAAGCCGCGTTTGTCAATCCGCTATCGTCTGCAAATCATCGCCGGCCGGCATTCCGGGGAGAAGTCCTCACAGGACTGTCGACCGGGGACTTCGCAAATTAGCCTCTTCACATGGACAAAACCACTCAACCGCTCCAGCCCTCCGCTGTTTATATATTCCCAATATTATTAATTCGTATTATGCATTGTGAATATGGATATTAATGACCAGTCTAATATACCCGGCAGAGTTATATTTCGTGCCCCCGCCGGCAGTGCGAACCACGTATTTGCGATAAATAATTCTTAACGCCCCCCCATTTCAGGATGATTGGACAGCCAGCCTTACGCTACGCGCAATGCTTGCCCTCCCCCTGAATTGGGCGTACCCTGACAAACAATTAAACCACACGGTCTAAATCATGAATCCCAATACCTCCACCGTCCTGAAGCCCCGCCGCGGCCGTCCACCCAAGGTCGATCGCCAGTTTGACGATACGCGTCAGGCGCTGATTCGCTCAGGCCTTGAAGTGCTGACCGAAACGGGCTATCTCGCGGCGGGTATTGATGCGGTGATCAAGAATATCGCCGTGCCAAAGGGGTCGTTTTATCATTGCTTTAAAAGCAAAGAGGCTTTTGGCCTCGCCGTGCTTGCCGCCTATGGCGACTTCTTTGCGCATAAATTAGATAAATTCCTGCTGGACGACGCCGTGCCGCCGCTGGAACGAATGGCGGCCTTTGTGCGTCATGCCGGTCAGGGAATGGAGAAATTCCAGTTTCGCCGCGGCTGCCTGGTGGGCAACCTGCTGCAGGAAGCCCCGTTGTTACCCGAGACGTTTCCCCAACGGTTGATGGCTATCCTGGCGGCATGGGAGTCGCGCGTGGCGCGCTGCCTGCGCGAAGCGCAGGCAGCCGGGGCCATCGCCAGCGACGCCTCACCGCAGGCGCTGGCCCAGGTGTTCTGGATCGGCTGGGAAGGCGCGGTGATGCGCGCCAGGCTGGTCCAGTCTGCCGCACCGCTTAACCAGTACTGGGATTTTTTTGCGCACAGTATGACAACAAAACACCTGCACAGGACGGCGCTAGCGCCGATAACCCCCTTCAGACGAGGAATACTCTGTCATGAAAGCATTAGTTCTGGACCAGATCGACAACCGCACCGTCGCCACTGTCAAAGATATCGACCTGCCCGCTCTTGCCGAAGGCGACGTCCGGGTCGCCATCGACTGGTCGAGTCTCAATTATAAAGACGCTCTGGCGATCACCGGCAAAGGCAAAATTATCCGTCAGTTTCCGATGGTGCCGGGCATTGATTTTGCCGGTCAGGTGAAAGAAAGCCGCGATCCGCGCTTTGTTCCCGGCCAGGCCGTGATCCTCACCGGCTGGGGCGTGGGCGAAAACCACTGGGGTGGCCTGGCCACCGAAGCCTGCGTTAAAGGCGACTGGCTGGTTGCTCTGCCGGAGACGCTCAGCGCGCGCCAGGCAATGATCATTGGCACCGCCGGCTTTACCGCGATGCTATGCGTTGATGCTCTCGTTAGTGCGGGTGTCACCCCTGATAGCGGGGATATCCTGGTCACCGGCGCCAGCGGCGGGGTCGGCAGCACCGCCGTGGTGTTGCTGAAAGCCCTTGGCTACCGGGTGACGGCCGTATCGGGCCGGGAATCGACACACGATTACCTTCGCCAGCTGGGCGCCGATACGATCCTGCCGCGCAGCGACTTCGCGGAGACCCGTCCGCTGGAGAAACAGCTGTGGGCGGGCGCGGTGGATACCGTTGGCGGCCCGGTGTTGGCCAAAGTGCTGGCGCAAACGCAATATCGCGGCTGCGTCGCCGCCTGCGGTCTGGCCGGGGGCTTCGATCTGCCGACCACCGTGATGCCGTTTATTCTGCGCAATGTGCGTCTGCAGGGGGTGGATTCGGTGATGGTGCCGACCGCTGAACGCGACGCCGTCTGGCTGCGTCTGGCCCAGCTTCTGCCGGAGAGCTACTACCAGCAGGCGGCCACTGAAATCACGCTGGAGCAGGCGCCAGCGTATGCCGCAGATTTCCTCAGCAATAATATTCATGGTCGGACGCTGGTCAATATCGGCCAGTAATCCTCTTCTCCCGGCGCCCGTGCGGCGCCGGATCCCGAGAGGGATCAAGGCATATCATTTCCTTCCCCACGGGATTATGATGACGCGAACGAATAGCTCTGCGAGTGGTAAAAAAAGTAAATGGATGTCATAAGCATCATTATGGCGGCGGGCAAGTCGTCCGTTGACGTCGCGCTGTATACGCTGTTGCCGATCATGGTGATCATGCTGATCATCATGAAATACCTTGAGGTCCGCGGTATCCTCGATGTGATTGTTCGCTGGGTGGCCCCGCTGCTGAAGCCCTTCGGCTTAACCGGGATGAGCGCCTTCGCCCTGATCCAGATTAATTTTGTCAGCTTTGCCGCCCCGCTCGCCACGCTGTCGATTATGGATAAACGCGGCGTCTCGGACCGACAAATGGCCGCCACGCTGGCCATGGTGTTCGCCATGGGGCAAGGCAACGTCTTTTATCCTCTTACCCCTTTTGGTCTGCACTGGCTGGCCTCGATCGTTATCTCGGTGGTCGGCGGCCTGTGCGCGGCCGCCGTCGCCTGGCACGTCACCGGACGGCGCTTATCGGTCGCCGAGAACCCCCGCGCGGAAGCGCTGCCGAACGCCGAGCAGAACAGCCAGGGAATTCTGGCCGTGATTAATAGCGCCGGCTCCGACGCCATCCGCCTGGCGCTCGGCGCGGTGCCAATGCTGATCCTGTCGTTAACCATCGTCGGGCTGCTGCAGGGCGCCGGGGCTATCGACCTGCTGCAGCAGCTGCTGAAGCCGCTTCTCAGCTGGCTGCACATCCCCCAGAACTTTGTGCTGCCGGCGCTGGTGAAGTGCGTTGCCGGGGGCACCGCCTACTTTGGCGTCATTTCCGAGCTGATCCAGCAGGGCAAAGTCACCGTGGACCAGGTCAACGCCTCGGCAGGTCTACTGATCCAGACCTTTGATCTTCCCGGTATCGGCATTTTTCTTGGCATCAGCTCACGGTTTGTCCGCCTGTTCCGCTTCGTGGCTCCCGCGGCGATCGTCGGTATCCTGCTGCGTACCGTTCTGCACCTGATCCTGTTTTAACGCCTCTGCTCTGGCCTGCGCTTTCAGGCAGGCCGCCACCGCCGCCTGTTCGCCGCAGGCGATGCGCTCATCGACGCGCGTCATCATCCATGGAAAGAATGGATTGGAGGTGACGCGCATTAACGTCTCCAGCCCCACGCTCAGCGTCCCGGTCTCTCCGCGCAGTGAAATGGTGCCCAGGCTAATGCCGTAGCGGTTCTTCTCGTCCGGCTCGCGACCATACAGCGAGTCGCTCAGGGGAAACGGCACCGCCACATGCGACAAAGAGTACATATCCGCCGGCCAGGCCAGGTGTAAAGGATAACGATGCTCTTCCCGTTCCTGGGCCAGCGTGGTCCGGGCGACGGTCTGCAGCGTGTGCGCCGTCGCGTTGGTCACCACCGTGGTGGTATAGGCCCGCGGCGCCGGGGGCAGCAGCGTATTCACCGCCGCATAGAGCGCAGGGCGAAACAGGACCCGGAGATCCGCCGCCTGGTTAATATCGAACACCACCAGCTCGCTGCCGTTATCCGGCAGATAGCGATACAGGGACTCCACCACCGCGCGGGTGCTGACCGTGGAATCCATCACCGACTGAAAGGTGAGGATCGGCGGCAGCGCTTTCAGCTCGCCCTGCCGGGCCGCGCGGATAATCTGCTGCTGCAGCGCCTGGCTCAATAACCACGATTGTCTCGCCGCCTTGACCGGAAAGGAGTTGTACTTGAACGGATTAAACTCAGGCGCCACGTTCAGCCAGGCCGCGCGGGCGAACGCCGGGAAGACAGACGGTAGCCCGGCGAGGCCGGCGAAACGGGCAAACGCGGTCACGCCGATCATCGGCGACAGCAGAATAATCTGCTGCGGCTGACGCAGGTGGCTATCCTCCAGGCTATCGAGGGCATACTTGAGCGCCAGCGCGCCGCCGTTAGAGTAGCCGACCAGATGCAGCGGCACGTCCGCCCCGGCAAGGCGGGTCGCTTCGCGTACCGCCAGACGCGTCGCCGCCAGCCAGGTCTCCCAGTCAACCGCCGTTAACGCCCCCGGCGCGGTGCCGTGTCCCGGCAAACGCGGCGCCACCGCCACATAACCCCGCTGCTGCCAGAGTTGCGCCAGATAGCGCACGCTGTAGGGCGAATCGGTCAGGCCATGGAGGAGCACCACGCTGCCGCGCGGCTTGCCCAGCGGCAGCAGCACAAAAGAACGGTTCCAGTCCTGCTGAAACTGCCCCGGCCAGACCCGGCTGTGACGATAAAAGCGGTTGACCGGGGTTTTATCTTCCTCCGGCAAAGCCTCTGTCACCTCACGCTGGAGATCGGCGAAAATCGTCTTCTCCCGCGCCAGATACTGGGCAAAGGTCGCCTGGTCGATCTCTTCGGCCGACATCTCGTTGCCACTCCAGGTATGCCAGCGATGCAGGGCCGGGCCGCGCTGGGACTCATAGATCCGCCCGGCGAGAAAGACCACCAGCAGCGCCAGTACCGCAATGCTCCCTTTTTTCAGCAGTGAGCCGATAACGGCGCCGGACGTTCGCCAGTGTCGAAATAGATGCTTCATGACGCTCTCTCTTATATTTATTGCGTAGCCGGACTTATCAGCCCTCTTCCTGACAGGCTATTCTCACGGTCTGCTTTTCAGCATAGTCATCGCTTCCTGCAAATTAAACCCGGCAGATCATTGCCCCCCGGCATAAAAAAACCTAGCGCACAGATCAACAATCGGTTGCGTATTTTTAAACACTGCATAAACCAAGGGGATAATCTTATTGTCAGATTTTTAAGAAACATGAATTATCGACGCACATGTCGCTATGAGAGGATAAAAAACAGATGGAGTGGTGGGTAAAAAAAGTACAGGACAACGCTTCGGCCAGCCTCTGCCGCGTCGTGCTTCAGAGCGGTGCGCTGGAGATGATCGCAGAGATTGAAGCCTGTCGCCTCCGCCTGCGGGAAGGGGATAAACTCACTCCGCTGGCCGATGCGCGCTATTGTCTGAATAATAATCCGACGCAAACTTTGAAGATCCGCAACGCCACTCATTATAGCAGCGAGCGTTGGACAAACGCCGGCAAATAACACAAACCCGCTTCCTTTACTGGTTATGGTCTGAGTATCGTCGCATTTGACAGATAAATTCTCCTTCGCCATTTTCCCGCTGTGACATACTATCGGGAATGTCAGCAGACCTGAAACAAGGAGCGAATCATGAATATCAAGGCCGCCAGTCTGACCCCGGAACAAGCGCTTGCCGAGCTGGAAGCGCGCTATGAAGCCTCGGTCACGGCGTTACGCAAAGCCATCGGCGACTATATCGACCATAATACGCTCCCCGATACCGAAGCCCGCGCGGAAGGCCTTTTTGTCTATCCGCAGCTGTCGGTCTCCTGGGACGGCGCCGATCATAAAGCCCTCAAAACGCGCGCCTGGGGACGTTTCACCCATGCCGGTTGCTATACCACCACCATTACGAATCCGAAACTGTTCCGCAACTATTTGCTGGAACAGCTGACCCTGCTGTATCAGGACTATGGCGCACATATCAGCGTCGAGCTGTCGCAGCATGAGATCCCCTATCCTTACGTGATAGATGGTTCCACCCTGACACTCGACCGCTCGATGAGCGCCGGTCTGACGCGCTATTTCCCTACCACCGAGCTGTCACAAATTGGCGATGAGACCGCGGATGGCCTGTTCCATCCCACCGAGTTCTATCCGCTGTCGCACTTTGACGCCCGCCGCGTCGATTTTTCGCTGGCGCGTCTGCGTCACTACACCGGCACGCCGGCGGAACACTTCCAGCCCTACGTGCTGTTCACCAACTATACCCGCTACGTGGATGAGTTCGTCAGCTGGGGCTGCAGCCAGATCCTCGATCCCGACAGCCCCTATATCGCTCTCTCCTGCGCCGGCGGGATCTGGATCACCGCCGAGACCGAAGCGCCGGAACAGGCCATTTCCGATCTGGCGTGGAAGAAGCACCAGATGCCGGCCTGGCATCTGATCACCCACGACGGCAAAGGGATCACCCTGATTAACATTGGCGTCGGCCCGGCCAATGCCAAAACCATCTGCGATCATCTCGCGGTACTGCGGCCGGACGTCTGGTTAATGATCGGCCACTGCGGCGGCCTGCGCGAAAGCCAGGCCATCGGCGACTATGTGCTGGCCCACGCCTATCTGCGTGACGATCATGTACTGGATGCGGTGCTGCCGCCAGATATTCCGATCCCCAGCATTGCCGAAGTGCAGCGCGCCCTCTACGACGCCACCAAGCAGGTGAGCGGGATGCCCGGCGAAGAGGTTAAGCAGCGGCTGCGTACCGGGACGGTGGTCACCACCGACGACCGTAACTGGGAGTTGCGCTATTCCGCTTCGGCGCTGCGCTTTAATCTCAGCCGGGCGGTAGCTATCGATATGGAGAGCGCGACCATCGCCGCCCAGGGCTATCGCTTCCGCGTCCCCTACGGCACGCTGCTCTGCGTCTCGGACAAGCCGCTGCACGGTGAAATCAAGCTCCCCGGCCAGGCTAACCGCTTTTACGAGGGCGCTATCTCCGAGCATCTGCAGATAGGCATCCGGGCGATTGACCTGCTGCGCGCCGAGGGAGATCACATGCACTCGCGTAAGCTGCGCACCTTCAACGAGCCGCCGTTCCGTTAATCGTCGATGACGTGGGAATCGTGAGATAAACGCTGACGTTACCCGCTGGGGAGCGTCAGCGTCCGGATAAGCGAAACAAACGACCCGGCGGTGTTTGTCCACGGAAGAAAGGTGGTAGACAGAAAAGCAAAAAGCCTGCTCGAAAGCAGGCTTCTTAAATTTGGCTCCTCTGACTGGACTCGAACCAGTGACATACGGATTAACAGTCCGCCGTTCTACCGACTGAACTACAGAGGAATCGTGTGAACGGGGCGCATATTATCGATGACGCCCGGCGCTGTCAAAGCCTGTTTTCAATAAAATGAATCGTTTGCCGAATTATTCTTCACTTTGCGCAAAAAATGGCGTTTAGCCTCGCATACGGCTCAGCTTTCCTCCGACGAAGCCTTCACGCGCGGGTATTTCCACAGCCAGCGGCCGCTCACCATGCGGAAATAAAACAGCACGCCGCGCACCGCCCAGTCGAGCACCATCCCTAACCAGACGCCAATCACCCCCATCCCCAGCACGATGCCCAGGGTATAGCCCGCCACCACCCGGCAGCCCCACATGCCGAGCATCGACACCCACATGGTGTAGCGTACGTCACGGGCGCCTTTAAAAGCGCAGGGTAAAGTCCACGACAGCGACCAGATCGGCATAAACAGGGCGTTGAGCCACAGCAGCTGTTTAACCACTTCTTTTACATCTTCTTCATGGGTGTAGAACGAGGCGATAAAGCCGGCGAAGGGGGCGCTGCCCCAGGCGATCAGCGTCAGAATAATCGTCGACAGCCAAAATACGTGCCAGGCCTGGAATTCAGCCTGACCAATCTGCCCTTTTCCCAGCCGCTTGCCGGTAATGATCGTCGAGGCGGAGCCGAGGGCGTTGCCCGGCAGGTTAATTAGCGAGGCCACCGAAAAGGCGATAAAGTTGCCGGCGATAACGTTGGTGCCCATCCCGGCGACAAACATCTGGGTCAGCAGCTTGCCGCCATTGAAGAGGACAGATTCGATACTGGCCGGGATGCCGATCCCCATCACCTCCCAGATAATGGCGAAGTTAAAGGGTTTGAAGTAACCCTTCAGCGACAGCCGCAGCGCCGGATTGAGGCCCACCATCAGCACCCAGATCGTGGCTATCGCGCCAATATAGCGGGCAATGGTCAGCCCAAGCCCGGCGCCGACAAACCCCAGCCCCGGCCAGGAGAAGATGCCGTAGATGAGCACGCTGCTGATTAAGATATTGAGGATATTCATCCCGCCGTTGATCAGCAGCGGGATTTTGGTGGTGCCGGCGCCGCGCAGCGCCCCGCTGCCGATCAGCGCAATCGCCGCCGCCGGGTAGCTCAGCGCCGTCAGTTCCAGATAGGTCAGCGCCAGGTCCTTGACCTGGGCGGTGGCATCGCCGGCGACAAAATCAATAATCTCCTGGCCAAAGGCATGGATCACCCCCGCCAGCAAAATGGAAAACAGGGTCATAATGGCCAGCGACTGGCGCGCGGCCGCCCTCGCCCGCCGCCGATCGCGCTTGCCGAGGCTAAAGGCCACCACCACCGTGGTGCCCAGGTCGATGGCGGCAAAGAAGGACATGATGACCATGTTAAAGCTATCGGCCAGCCCCACACCGGCCATGGCCTCTTTTCCCAGCCAGCTGACAAGGAAGGTGCTCAACACCCCCATCAGCAGCACACAGGCATTTTCCAGCAGAATGGGCACAGCGAGAGGGCTGATTTCGCGCCAGTACAGCACACGATAACGCTGACGTTTTTTAAACCAGGATGTCCGTTCGACAGCCTGGCGTACGGCGGAGGTGACGTTCAAGAGAGACCTTAGTGAGAGATGTTGAAACAACATTTCAAATGATGATTGAGAAATGGATATCCTGCAAAGTATTTTCCGTAATAATTGTCGGAAATGACAACAAATTGTCGATGGAAGCGGCAGTTGCACCTGAACAGGCGAATTGATGTTTGACAAAAGTTTTTTCGCCGCTAAGATACGACTCCACACGATTCCTCTGTAGTTCAGTCGGTAGAACGGCGGACTGTTAATCCGTATGTCACTGGTTCGAGTCCAGTCAGAGGAGCCAAATTTAAGAAGCCTGCTTTCGAGCAGGCTTTTTGCTTTTTGCGTCGCTGACGTTAACTCAGCATCGCATCCAGCCTGGCAAGCACCTCATTGACAACGGCGTCAGGTATGCGTTCCAGACGCTTGCCTTTCCCTACCGCCTCCCTACGCCCCGCGTGTCCTCCGTGAACGCACCCCAGCTCAGCCTGAAAAAGCGCCTGCCAGTAGGATGAATTCACTACCGTTTGCGGGTGAGATAGCGTGGATTATCCACTCTGTCTAACGTTATACCCGGAGGCACCATGAACCTCAGACAACAGCAACAGCAGGCGTTCGATCGCAGCGGAGAACCTCTTATCGTCGGCAACGTCAGCCACTGCCCGCTGCCGCCGGAGACCCTCGCCGCACTGGGCCCCGATTCCCCCTATGTGGTGCAGGTATACGGCTCAGGCCTGACCGGCGAGGTTTATCGTCTGCGCATCGCCGGCAAGGAGTACAATTTAAAGAAACGTCGCGCCGTCGCCGGCGTTGCCAACCTCAACGGCCAGCTGTCGTTTTTAAACGAGGTACAGCGTCGGCAGGCATTGCAACAGCTGAAGGATGACCCGGTCACCGCGCCGCGCTTCACCCACATCGTCCCAACGCTGTATGCCGATTATCGCCTCGGCATCCTGCTCTCCCCCTGGATCGACGGCGAGCCGATACACCAGTTGACCCCGCCGCTGATCGCCCAGCTATTTACTACTCTGGAAGCCTGCGAAGAGCAGGGGCTGATGGAGTGGGATCTCTGTAGCGGGAATCTGCTGGTGGACCGGCAGGAGCAGCTGTGGCTGTTCGATTTTGGCTATATGTATCCCTTCGACCCGCTGAGAGAATTCAACAGCAATGGTCTGGCCGACCCGCTGTTCCACTTTGTCGAACGTTTTGAGACTCGCTTTTTTTTTAGCTGGCTGATGACCCGGATCCCTGGCGCCGAACAGCAGCTGGCGCACTATCGCGAGATGAAGCGGCTGGCGGTCGAAAGCTACCGCCGGAAGCTCGTCTGGCTTCGCGCCCGGCGCGCTGACCCGCAGGTGCTGGCTCACTTTCAGCAGTTGACGGCGCGCTGGGAGTCGGCGCTGGCGGACCCTGCCGCGCTGAGCCGGCTGTTTGCCGTAGAGGCCTTTCGCTCACATGTGCTGGATATTGAAGACGACCTGCATGGTCAGTCCTGTACCTTACTCACCCTGCAACACATTGACTGGGTGATAAACCAGCTGGAACAGCATTATCGCTTTATCGCCGACGAAGGCGGCCTGTTTTACGATAACGAAGGGAAATCGCAGCAGGCGCTGCTCAGCAGCTATGCGCAGAAGCGGCAGCAGGCGCAGCAGTACATGTTGAAGGCCACCGCCGCGAAGGATTAACGGCGCTCGCGTCCCTGCTTCTGCTTCGCCTGGTACATCAGGCGGTCAGCGGTGGCCACCAGCGCGTTGAGACTGGGATGGCTGGCGGGATCGTATTCGACGCAGCCCCAGGAGAACGCCAGCTGCCAGGGATTGGCCGCCTGCTGGTTGAAACGCGCCACGTTGTGGCTGAGCGTCTCCATCGCCGTCGCGGCATCGTGGCGGCTGGTATTGGCGAACAGAATGATAAATTCGTCCCCCCCCTGCCTCGCGAGGATATCGGACTCGCGGAAGGCCGCTTTCATCAAGTCGGCGATGGCGATCAGCGCGCGATCGCCCTCTTCATGCCCCCAGGTATCATTGATGTGCTTGAAGCGATCGAGGTCGACAAACGCCAGGCTCACCGGCTCATGGCGGCGCTGGGCCGTCAGCAGGGCATACTCTGCCAGGGTGAGGAACCCCCGGCGATTAAACAGTCCCGTCAGCTCATCCGAGGTTGCCGCATCCAGCACCTTGAACTCATCCTCCACGATCGCCGCCAGATCGCTTAAGATCTGCATTTCATGGGCGGAAAACGATCGCGGCTGGTGATCCATCAGACAGAACGACCCGACGGTCGCGCCATCCGGCAGTTGCACCGGATACCCGGCGTAAAAGCGGATAAACGGCGCCTCAATAACCAGCGGGTTATCGTGAAAGCGCTCGTCCTGCTGCATGTCGTTGACGATAAGCGGGTCGGTTTGCAGAATGGTATGGGCGCAAAATGAAATATCTCTCGGCACCGTGTCCACATCGAGACCGGCACAGGACTTGATATGCAGGAGATCTTCCCCCACCAGACTGATGGACGCCACCGGCAGGTTATACAGCGAACGGGCAAGCCTGGTCAGGCGATCGAAGCGTTCTTCTTTTCCGCTATTCAACAGCCCGGAAGAGCGTAGCGATTGCAGGCGACGCTGCTCGTCGGGATGAAGTCCGGCTAATTTCATTGTCTCTCACTTGTCTCTTGCGCAGAATTCCGCCGGGTTTCCGCAGAGAAACCCGGCGTTTTATCCTGCGAGGGGAAAATAGTCGTCAGGTACCCCATGAGTTAAGCAGATTTCCTCTGCACGTCAACCGGCGCGCCCCAGGCGACTGGCGCCCAGGGCGCTGGCGGAATGCCATTAACGGCACTCTGCCCGGCAAATAGGGCAGATCAGGCGCGGATAAACGCCAGCAGATCGGCGTTGATAGTATCGGCGTGGGAGGTATGCATCCCGTGCGGGAAGCCAGGATAAATTTTCAGCTGGCTGTTCGGCAGCAGCTTGTCCTGCAGGATGGCCGCATTTTTATAGGGCACCACCTGGTCGTCATCTCCCTGCATCACCAGCACCGGCAAAGTGATCGACTTAAGGTCTTCCGTCTGGTCGGTCTCTGAAAACGCCTTAATGCCTTCATAATGGGCTTTGGCGCTGCCGATTATCCCCTGTCGCCACCAGTTCTGGATCGTCCCCTGGGATATCTCTGCTCCATCACGATTGAAGCCATAGAACGGGCCAGAGGCGACGTCGAGATAGAACTGGGCGCGGTTCGCCGCCAGCGCTTTGCGGAAACCGTCAAACACCTCGATCGGCGTCCCGCCCGGATTCTGCTCGGTTTTCACCATTAGCGGCGGGACGGCGCTAATTAACACCGCCTTCGCCACCCGCCCCTGCGGCTGACCGTAGCGGGCGACGTAGCGGGCGACCTGGCCGCCGCCGGTGGAGTGCCCGACGTGGACCACATTGTGCAGATCCAGATGCTCCACCACCGCCGAGACGTCCGCCGCGTAATGGTCCATATCGTGCCCCTCGCTAACCTGATCGGAGCGGCCATGACCCCGACGATCGATAGCGATGACCCGGAACCCTTCGGCAAGGAAAAATAACATCTGGTTATCCCAGTCGTCAGCGCTTAACGGCCAGCCGTGATGAAAGACAATCGGCTGAGCTTCCTTTGGTCCCCAGTCTTTAAAGTAAATGTTGACGCCGTCTTGGGTGGTGACAAATGCCATATTACAGACTCCTCTTTCAGGATAACCAGCCTGCAGGCCCGTGCCTGGGCTGAACGCCGACGGCGGCCGGCAGGAGTGCCGACCGCACAGGAATGTGATGCCTGTAACAGTGTAGAAGATATTTAACGCCGGGCGGGACAACTTACCCTGTCTCGCTTGATTCGCCGATCCTGGACCAGACCGCGTCTGGTATCAGGCCGCACTCTCCTGCTGGCGGATCCGCACCATCAGCGCGCCGAGCAGCGCCCAGTCAAGCAGCACGGCGAAGGCAAAGCAGACGCCATGGCGTCCTCCTCCCGCAGTATGCCAGGTCAGCAGCGTCGCCGCGATGGCGATAGCTACGCTCAGCACCGTGGCGCCGCTGACCCGCATCCCCGGCAGCGCCGTCCTACCCGCCGCAATGCGCCAGGCGACAGCCGCTCCCGCCCCACCGCACGCCACGCCCGGCAGCAGTGCCGGCCAGTCCTGCCCGCCATACCAGGCCACCAGCGCCAGCAGCCAGCCGGCCGCTGACAGCAGAAAGGCCCAGCGCGTCGCCGCCAGGGGTGAGCGATAAAGCCAGGATTGTCCGCGTGTAAATCCCCACCCGACGCCAAAGGCCACAATCAGCGCCGTCAGCAGACTCAGCGTGCCGGTCACCCCGATAACCGGGGGCATGATTAACAGCAAGGCCCCGGCGGCGATGACCACGCTAAGGGCGATAGCGCGGCCGCGGGGGTCAATCGTTGCCGCGGCTTCCGCGGCGGTGTAGCGGCTTACAACGTGCATAGTTGACTCCTGACAGGCGAAGCTACATGAATTTAATTCATGTCATTGTCTTTACATGCCCGTAGCCTATCGCCACAATATCGCTTTACACAAACGCATAGTTTTCAGCCATAGATGAGAAAAACTCAGCCATGAGACCGCCCCGTCTGCCGCCGCTGGTCGCGCTACGCGCTTTTCATGCCGTCGCCCGCCACCGCAGTTTTAAACAGGCCGCCGAGGCGCTCGGCGTCAGCGCGACGGCGGTCAGCCATCAGATTAAACTGCTGGAGTCGGTGCTGGAGTGCCGGGTCTGCGAACGCAGCGCGCAGGGCGTCAGTCTGACAGCTGATGGCGAGATCCTTTACGCCGCCACCCAACGCGCCTTTAGCGCCCTGGAACAGGCCGTCGTCCAGATCGCTCATGCCCGTCAGCCGCCATCCTTAACCGTCACCACCACCTCCAATTTTCTCACCCACTGGCTGGTGCCGCGGCTGGCGGATTTCACCGCCCGCTTTCCGGCTATCGACCTGCGGCTACACACCAGCGTCGAACGAGTGGATCTGCATCTGGGCACGGTAGACGCCGCGATTCGCTATCGTGAAACGTCGGAGCCGGACCTGTACTGCACGCTGCTGTATGAGGATCGCTTTATCGTGGTCGCCAGCCCGACTCTGGGCCTCAGCCGGCCTGAAGATCTGCAGCGGGTGACGCTGTTTCACGTTGCCAACCGGCGCGTGCCAGCTGATTCGCCGAGCTGGGAGAACTGGCGTCGGCGCTATGGACCGCCGACGCTGAATATTGATGCGGGGTTAACCTTTAGCGATGAGACGCATGCCCTGCAGGCGGCGGTGGCCGGTCAGGGAGTGGTGATCGCCAGCGAACTGCTGGCGCGGGATCTGCTGCAGCGCGGGGTATTGTCCGCGCCGTTCAGCAACGCATTGCCTGGCGCCCGCTACTACCTGGTCACTACCGAAGCGGTAGCGCAGCGGGCGGATATTATCGCTCTGCGGGAGTGGCTGCTCAGCCAGATGGCGTCGGGCGACGGCGGCCATCCGACTGCGGGATAGCGGGCTTACCAGCCGCAGACGTTGGTCTCTTCATCGGACTCGTAGCCGCGAACGATATTGATCAGATCCTTCACCGCATCAGCCGCGGTGAGTGGGTCTCGCAGCGCCGCCAGCGAGGAAAAGGTTTTATCAACCGAGACGCCGTTATTGTTATTGGTGACCGTCAACAGAAACTCCCCCTCTTCCCTGTCGTCCGGCAACTTGCTCAGCAGGTCATTAACGGCCTCCACCGCCTGCTGTGGAATATACAACACCATTGGTTTGAGAAATATTTTTTCCTGCTTCTGGTGAAGTCGGCCATTCTCTAGCGCTAAGGTATAACCTTTATTTTCACTGGTCATCTCTTGTTATCCCTCGATGAGAATTTTTGGATCAACATAAAAGTCGACATTAAAAACCGTGTCCTCTGAGAGGGCCTCAATACAGTGCCACTTCTCCGGCGGAAAGACGCCAAACTGGCCGGCTTCAATAGTCAGGGTTTCAACGGGCTCGGGGCTGGTTTCATCGGCATAGCCGAGATAGCGGATCGCCCCCTGCATCACCGAGAGACGAGGGTAGACGCCCTGCCGGGTGCCGGCATCCAGATGGCGGCGCCAGATAGAGGCCGGGGCGGTCTCTTTGGTCCACAGCGGCGTGCTGCGGGTGTGAACGTAATGGGTGGGAATAATGATTCGCTGCATAATTGTGCCTCACTTTACCGTCTCAAACGCGACGTTCAGAAATAGCCTATATGATGCATATCATATACCCCTTTTAAACGTTAAGGATATTTTTTGTTGTGGAATTTTACGCCTACTCCTTTTTATACCTCGCAGGGATTAGCGCTAAGAGAAAATAAAAAAGGCGATTTCAGGATCCTGAAATCGCCCGGGAGAATAAAAGTAGACACGTTAAAAATTTGTTAGCGCAGCGGACTCGGTTTGCCGATTAAATATCCCTGAACCAGGTCACATCCCAGCGCCTGCAGCGAAGCCAACTGCTCTTCGGTCTCTACACCTTCCGCCACAATGCGCATATGCAGGCTCTTTCCCATGCTGATAATCAGGCGGACGATATCCAGATCGTCTTTTTGCTCCGGAATATTGATGACAAACGAGCGGTCGATTTTAATTTTATCGAACGGGAAGTAGCTTAAACGGGACAGGGAAGAATAGCCGGTACCAAAGTCATCGATGGAGATCTGAATGCCCTGCTCGCGCAGCTGGCTGAGAATTTCCAGCGAACGGGTGTTCTCATTGAATACGTCCGACTCGGTGATCTCCAGATCAAGACGTCGCGGATCGAGGCCGGTCTGATGCAGCACCTCGATAATGGTGTCGGTCAGCGATGTATTCATCAACTGAATTGGTGAAACGTTGACCGAGACCTTCAGCGGCGTCGCCCAGCTGGCCGCTTCGGCACAGGCGGTTTTCAGCACCCATTCGCCAAGGGCATTAATAAGACCGATTTTCTCTGCCACCGGAATAAACACCGTCGGCGGCACGGCGCCGCGCACCGGATGGAACCAGCGAACCAGCGCTTCATAGCCGTAGATTTCGCGCGTGACGGTATCGGCGATCGGCTGATAGTAGACTTTGAATTCGTCATGGGCCAGGGCCTGCAGCAGATCGTCTTCAAACGATTTGTTCTCCTGCAGGCGCTGCAGCATCCCCGGCCGGAAGATTTGCACATGGCCGCTACCCTCTTTTTTCGCCTCATACAGCGCGAGGTCGGCGCACTTGTACAGATAATCGGTACGACTTTCACCGTCCGAGATCACGATCCCAATGCAGGCGTCGATATTAATCTGCGCATCGTAGATCTGATAGGGCTGGCTGATCTTCTCCCGGATAACATTGGCCCGCTCAAGGGCCATCTCCTCAGTGAGATCGTAGGAGAGCATCGCAAACTCATCACCGCCAAGGCGATACAGCGTCTCGGAGGTTTTGCGGAAAAAAGAGAGGCGACTGGCCAGATCCTGCAGCAGCTTATCGCCAGCATCATGGCCAAGGGTATCGTTCACATCCTTAAAGCTGTCGAGGTCGAAAAGCATCACCACGGCGCATCCCTTATAGGGACGCACCTGGTTGACGATCTCCTGCAGCCGCTGCCAGAAAGAGAGACGGTTGGGCATACCGGTCAGCGAATCATGGTAGGCGTCGTACTGCAGCCGGCGGTTCTGCACCTGCAGCTTCTCTTTCGAGGCCTGCAGATCGTTGGCCAGCGTTTTCATACGAACATGGGCGCGACGCAGATTATTATTCTGTCGGAGCATCAGCAGACCGAGAGTTATACACATGGCGATCAGCAGAATGGAGATCACCGAGTAGATATAATAGAGATGCTGGATTTTATCATGGGTGATATTAACGATATTGATATCTTGCGTCAGGGTGGCGGCGGCCATTGAGGTCAGCGGACCATCAAGCTCGCTTAACACCGGCAGGATCTGTCTGACCTGCTCCGGCGTCATGGTATCAACTTGTTTATCGAGCAGATGAAGATTACGAATCAGCGTCGCAACCACCGTCTTCCGCTGCTCGCTTTTATTGATAAATTTACCCAGATCGCCCTCCTGCAGAAGCTCGATCTGGCTCATCATGATCTCAAGACGCAGGCGCACCTCATCGTGGTCCGCCCCTTCGGCCCCAATCGCCATTCCCGCCAGACGAGACTCCAGCCGCATATATTCCGATACCATCTGCGACATTGACCACGAGTCCGTATAGCGGGTAAATTTTTGCAACTCACTTTGTCGCTCATGCACCAGATAAGTAATATATCCGGTGACAACAAATAACGACAAAATAATAGCCGTGAGTATTCGATTCAAGATCCAACCCTTATTCTATAATCATCTTTGAAACTTGCCAGGCCGATCGGGAATAATAGATCTGGTTCTGTAATTCAGCACTGCTGTCGTAAGGGTAGACAATAAATAACGGGCCTTTATCACGAATGCGCATATATTGACCGTTCATTTTTAACGCCATAATGACCGGGAATTTATAAAAATCATCAATCGGGATAATGGTGGTGTAGTCGTTCAGCGCCAGCACGCGGGCCGATGTGCCTTTCGCGCCGACTAAATCCATGAGTTTACTAAGGGGAATACCGTCAAAACGAACCTTGCCGGTGTACCAGGGGGTGGTGGTTTCTATCGTCTTCATCCCCAGTTTTTCCAGCATTGCGAGATCAAAAACGGCCTTGTCGCCGACATTCATATTTCCGATTTTTCCGGAAATGGTCAGTACAGGTTTTCCTGTCGGCGCAGGCAGTTTTTCAGCATAAGCAGAAGGCAACATGACAGAACAAAATAAAACTGCAAGAAGTAGACGCATTTTACTCACCATTCCAGAGAGGGAGACACGTTAAGTGTAAACCATTTACGTCGATTCTTAAAAGGTGTCCATCTTTGTTATCTGTTGATTTAATTAAAAGTATAAGCTCGATGGCAAATTGCCAGAATGTTAAGTCCAGGGTGTGATTTCGACCGCCTTTCCCATCGATTCTTTTTTGCGCCAACTCCCCCGCTTAGCAGGCAAACTACTTTCCTCCACGGCCGCTGCGCGGTAGTCTCAGAGCAGACGCAACGGTAAAAGCGTCTCATTCCAATAACAATGAAGTACGTGACTGACAGGACAGGGTATGGATTCAACAATAAGCGTGCAGCCCGGCGAGGCGCCAGATTCACTACATCGGGCCCGGCGGGCGGCCTGGGGTAGTTTTGCCGGCGCGGTGGTCGACTGGTACGATTTTCTTCTCTATGGCATTACCGCCGCGCTGGTGTTCAACCGCGAATTTTTCCCGCAAATCGGCCCGGCGATGGGAACGCTTGCCGCCTTTGCCACCTTCGGCGTTGGGTTTCTTTTTCGCCCGCTCGGCGGAATTATTTTTGGCCACTTCGGCGATCGCCTCGGGCGGAAACGGATGCTGATGATGACCGTCTGGATGATGGGTATCGCCACTGCCTGCATCGGCCTGCTCCCCTCGTTCAACCAGATCGGCTGGTGGGCGCCGGTGCTGCTGGTGTTCCTGCGTGCGGTTCAGGGATTCGCCGTCGGCGGCGAATGGGGCGGCGCGGCGCTGCTCTCGGTGGAGAATGCCCCACAGGGGAAAAAAGCCTTTTACAGCAGCGGGGTGCAGGTGGGCTACGGCGTCGGCCTCCTGCTCTCTACCGGGCTGGTATCGCTGATTAGCAGCCTGACCAGCGACCAGCAGTTCCTCAGCTGGGGCTGGCGCGTACCGTTCCTGTTCAGCGTGGTGCTGGTCCTTATTGCGCTGTGGATCCGTAACGGCATGGCGGAATCGCAGGAGTTTGAAGCGCAGCAGAGCCAGGACAACGCGCCGCAGATGAAAAAGCGGCTGCCGGTAGTGGAAGCGCTGCTTCGCCATCCGGGAGCGTTTTTACTGATTATCGCCCTGCGCCTGTGTGAACTGCTGACGATGTATATCGTCACCGCCTTCGCCCTCAACTACTCCACGCAAAACCTCGGCCTGCCGCGCGAGCTGTTTCTCAACATTGGCCTGCTGGTGGGCGGTCTTAGCTGCCTGACTATCCCCTGCTTCGCCTGGCTGGCAGACCGCTTTGGCCGTCGGCGGATCTATATCACCGGGGCGCTGATCGGCACTTTGAGCGGTTTCCCGTTTTTTATGGCGCTGGAGAGTCAGTCCGTTTTCTGGATCCTGTTCTTCGCCCTGATGCTGGCCAATATCGCCCATGATATGGTGGTCTGCGTCCAGCAGCCGATGTTTACCGAGCTGTTCGGCGCCAGCTATCGCTATAGCGGCGCCGGCGTCGGCTACCAGGTGGCGAGCGTGGTCGGCGGCGGCTTTACCCCGTTTATTGCCGCGGCGCTGGTCACCTTCTCCGGCGGATCGTGGCACAGCGTGGCCCTCTATCTGACCGCAGGATGCCTGCTGTCAGCGCTCACCGCGCTGCTGATGAAAAAGCACCCCGTCGACTGACCCACCAGCGGAGGGCGTAACCCGCGCCCTCCGGTAAGGAGAATGCATGTCTCAGTTAACTCTGGCCGACTGCTGGCCTCGCCGTTTTTCCCCCTCCTCGCTGGCGCTGCAGTTTTGCGAGGATCCCACCCAGGCCGAACAGCCGCTGTTTGCCAAAGCCAGCGCCGGCGAGGCCGTCGCCCAGCTCTGGCAGGCGCCGCAGGGATTGGTGGTGCCGGGGAGCTATCGTCAGTTTACGGATCTGCCGGCGATCAGCGCGCATTTTGCCGCGCGCGGCTGGCCGGTATGGCTTCGCCGCTCCGGCGGCGGTCTGGTGCCCCAGGGGCCGGGCATTATCAACCTTAGCCTCGCCTGGCCGGTGCAGCAGCCGCTCGGCGAAGCCGCCGAACCGATCTATCATTCGCTGTGCGCTGTGCTGCAGCGCACCCTCGCGCGCTTCGGCGTTGCCAGCCACCCCCGGGCGGTGAGCGGTTCCTTTTGCGATGGCCGGTATAATCTTGCCTGTGGAGAAGGCGCGGAGGCGCGCAAGATTGTCGGTACCGCCCAGTACTGGCGGCCGCTGGCGGCGGGCGGCGGCCACGTGGTGCTGGCCCATGCGGTGATCCTTATTGACGCCGATCTGAGCGCGGCGCATCAGGCGGCGAACGCCTTCGAAGCGCAGCTCGGCAGCGAGCGGGTCTATTGCGCTGACAAGACCGTTACTCTCGCGCAGCTGCTTCCCGGCGAGCGCCATCTGCTGCCCCGCTTTAGCGAGACGCTGGCGCAGGAGCTGGACGCGGCTCGCTGAAGGTCGCTTTCAGGTAGCGGCTGAAGGTTTCCACCGCGCGCGACACGCGCGGGGTATAGGGCCGGATGACGTACAGCCGATCGGCAAACACCTCCACCGGCTGCCACGCCGGCAGCAGCTCCTGCACCAGCCCGCGGCCAATGGCCTCCCGGGCGCTGAAATCCGGCAACAGCGCCACCCCAAGCCCCGCCAGCACCGCATCACGTAGCGACTCGCTGTTATTGGTGGCGAATGGCCCCTGCACGTTGATGGTCACCCGAGCATCGGGCGACTGACGGGAGGCGAACGTCCACTGCGGGCGCTGTGGCCCACGGGGATAGGTCAGGCACTGGTGGTGGCGCAGATCTTCGGGGGTCTCCGGGCGGCCATGGCGGCGAATATAGTCTGCGGACGCGACGGTAAGCGTCGCGGTGTGACACAGCGGCCAGGCGACGTGGGTATCGGGGAGCGCCTCGCGCCGACAGTGGCGGATGGCGAGATCGAACCCTTCGCTGGCCAGAGAGACCAGCCGGTCGGTGACCTCAAGCTGCAGATGCAGCTGGGGATGCTGATGCAAAAAAGGCGCGATTGCCGGGACCAGCTGCTGGCGGGAAAAGGCCACCGGCGCGGTCAGGCGCAGCGTTCCCCGCAGCGGCCCGCCCTCATCGCAGGCGCCGGTGAAAATATCCCGCAGCTGACCAAACGGCTCGTTGAGCTCCGCCACCAGCCGCAGTCCGTCGTCGCTGAGGCTCACGCTGCGGGTGGTGCGATGGACGAGGGTTTTACCGGTCACCCGCTCCAGCTCGCTGATTTTCTGGCTGATAGCCGACTTGCTGATCCCCAGCTTTTCCGCGGCCCGGGTATAGCTTTTTTGTTCTTCCAGCACCGTCAGCCAGTACAGATGGGGCCAGTAACTCTCCGGACGACTCTCGCTCATGTGATTGTTCACCAGTAAAAACAATGTATTCAACTATAGCGGTTTTTGCCGGCGGCGGCATCGGCTAGCATCTTGTTGAGCCCATCATTATTCCCTAACGATAAGGAGCACCTGCATGCCATTACTGACATTTGACCTGATTGAAGGCCGTACGGAACAGGAGGTCAAAACCCTGCTGGATGCCGCCCATCGCGCCGTGCTGCGCGCCTTCGAGGTACCAGAACGCGACCGTTACCAGATTGTTCATGAAAACAAAGCCCACCATATGGTGATTGAAGATACCGGCCTCGGATTGACCCGCACGCGGGATCTGGTGGTGGTGCGGGTCTATACCAGCCCGCGCAGCGAGGCGCAGAAGCAGCGCTTCTTCGCCATTTTGCAGGAGGAGCTGGCGGAACACTGCGGCCTGAGCGGCGATGATCTGATGGTGTCGATTATCAGTAACCAGAAAGGCGACTGGAGCTTTGGCCGCGGGGTCGCGCAGTATCTTACCGGCGATCTGTAACCCGCAGCCCGCAGTACGCCCTTAGCGGCGGGCTGCCGTCGCGATACGCTGCCGCGCCTGCTGCTCGATATTCTCCAGCAACTCCTGGACATCGTCTTCATCAATGTCGAGGAACTGGCCTTCCAGCAGCGCGGCGTGAATATCTTCCCGGGTGACCGAAATACCCAGCGGCACCGCCCTGGATTTGACCTCCTCCGCCGCCAGCGGATGCGGATAACGGCGGCCAACCAGGTTATTAAACACAATAGCCAGCAGCGCCAGCATCAGCGAGTTGAGGAGCACCGGGGTCAGCACAAAGTGATAGCCTTCGCTGTGCACCCCGGCGCCGCCGAGGATCGCCGTCAGGGCCACCGCGCCGCCGGGGGGATGCAGACAGCGCAGAAAATACATCCCGGCGATGGCCAGAGCCGCCGCCAGACCGCAGGCCAGCGCCGCATCGGGGACCAGCATACCCACCGTGACGCCGATCAGCGCCGACAGCACGTTGCCGCCGACAATCGACCACGGCTGCGCCAGCGGGCTGCTCGGTACGCCAAACAGGAGTACCGCCGAGGCCCCCATCGGGGCAATAAACCACAGATTGACTTCGCCGAGCAGCCAGTGGCTGAACATGCTGGTCACCGCCAGTCCGGTGCCGGCGCCAATGGATCCCAGCACGATATGCCGGCGGGCCACCGGCAGCGCGTGCGGCTTCAGGCGGCCAAGGAAAATCCGCAGCCGTGAAAATATCCCCGCAGGAATAACACTCAACATCGCTTCATCGCTCAAATCATAGGAATTACTTATATTTTATTTTCTTTTTTTAACCTTAAATTAACAACCCTGTCTTTCGCAGGGGATAACGCGGGCGGTGATGTCCGACGGCATTGTGCTGTGAATTCTCGCGGGGGCTGATAGAATCCCTTTTCGGTCAGGGGGATACCCCTTTTGCGAATTGAAGGTCATAACCCAGTGAATAATAAAATCTCTTTAGCGAAAGAAGTGGCATGGGCCAGCCAGAATATGCCGCGTACCCTGCGTCAGGTCGCCGCGCTGCCCGACCTCAGCGGCGTGCGTCTGGCCTGCTGTATGCACCTCGACATGAAAATGATCCCGCTGGTGCAGGGGATCCTCGACAAGGGCGCTCAGGTCTTTTTAACCACCTGTAACCCCACCACCGTGCAGGACGACGTGGTGGCCTGGCTGGTGGAGCGCGGCGCCGAGGCCTGCGCGTGGCGCAATATGAGCGATGCCGACTGGCAACAGTCATGGGAAAAAGCGATTGCCTGGCAGCCCACTCACCTGTGCGAGATGGGCGCCGATATCACCACCCTGCTCCACCAGCGCGGCGAGTTTGGGAACATCGTGGCGGGTCTGGAAGCCACCGGCTCGGGCGTCAATCGGCTGGGGGATATTCAGCCAGGCTATCCGATCTTTAACTGGGACGATCTGCCGGTCAAAGAGGGGCTGCACAACCGCCATATGGTCGGTCTCACCGCCTGGCACACCTTCTTCCAGACCACTCACCTCACCCTGCATGAGAAAAAAGTGCTGGTGATCGGCTACGGCCTGGTCGGCCAGGGCGTCGCGGCGGCGGCAAAAGCTTTTGGCGGTCAGGTGATGGTGGCGGAGATCGATCCTGCCCGCCGTCTGCAGGCGGCCTACGACGGCTGGCACGTGGTGGACCTCCAGGAGGCTATCGCCTCGGCGGACGTGGTGGCCACAGCGACAGGCGGTAAAAACGTGGTTAATCGCCAGGCGCTGGACCGCGCGAAAGCGGGAGTATTTATCCTTAACGTCGGCCACGTGGCGGAAGAGATCGACGGCGAGTACCTGCGCCAGTACCCCCAGGAAGAGGTGATGCCGTATATCAACGCCTACCGCATGGCCGACAAAACCGTCTATCTGCTGGCCAATGGTTCAATGCTCAATCTGACCGCTGGCTTCGGCGACAGCCTGAACGCCTTTGACGTCACCCTCGCGGTGATGGCCAGCGGCATCCGCCATATTGTCACCGACGGCATGCGCACCCCGGCGAAGGTTTATCTCCTGCCCCAGGCGGTCTGGCAGCAGGCCCTGTAAACCCGGCGCATCGCCCCCATCGCGGGACGATGCGCTTTACCATCAGGATGACGGCGCGCTATCGGGCAACACAATATTGCTCTGCGCCAGCGTTCCCATCTGGTTGTACATCACGCTGGCGGCATCCAACAGGTGCATCGCCAGCGCGGCGCCGCTGCCCTCTCCCAGGCGCATGTCCATATCGAGATACGGCCGCAGACCCAGCGCGTCGAGGGCGATCTGCGCTCCTTTCTCCGCCGACAGGTGTGAAGGAATAAGATAAGGGTGCGCCGACGGGGCCATGCGGCAGGCGGCCAGGGCAGAGGCATAGGAGAGGAAGCCATCCAGCACCACCGGCAGGCCACAGGAGGCCGCCCCGAGGATCACCCCGGTCATGCCCACCAGATCGTAACCCCCCACCTTCGCCAGGACATCCAGCCCGTCCGCCGGGTTCGGCTGATTATGGGCTATCGACTGGCGCACCACCGCCACCTTATGGCCCCGCTGCGCCAGCGGCAGATTGGCCCCACAGCCCACCACCGCGTCAGGGTCGCTGCCCGTCAGGACACTGATCGTCGCTGCGGCCGGGGTGGTATTGGCCATTCCCAATTCGCCGACGCCGAAGGCTTTCACCCCGTCGGCAGCGAGCTGGCGGGTGAGCTGCATGCTGGCCAGCAGCACCGTCTCCGCCTGCTGGCGGCTCATCGCCGCCGTCCGGGCGATATTCCCGCTACCGCGGGCCACTTTGAGGTTAATCAGGCCCGGCAGCGGGTCGGCATCGATGCCGACATCCACTACCTGCACCCTGGCCCCGGCCTGCGCCGCCAGCACGCAGACGCCGGTGTTGCCCCGCACCATATTGCCGGCATGAATGGCCGTCACCCCCTGCGGCGAAGGGGTCACGCCTTCATGCCAGACGCCATGGTCGGCGCACATGACCACAATCGCTTTCTCCGCCAGCGCCAGCTGCCCCTGCAAGCCAGGCAGACCGGCCAGCTGCACCGCCAGCGTCTCCAGACGGCCAAGGCTGCCGGGCGGCTTTAACAAGCCATCAATATGCTGCTGAGCGCGCGCCATGGCCGCCACATCGGGCTGCGGAATGGCAGCCAGTAACGCCGAAAGTGTTTCCATTCTGTTCCTCACCGTTGGTGTCAGGCCTTACAGCAGCGCCAGTAAAAAGAGTAATTCGCCCAGCTCAATCGCCGCCCCGAGGGTATCCCCGGTCTGCCCGCCGAGGGTTCGCTTCAGCGCCCATCCCAGACCCCAAATCAGCACCAGGGTGATCAGCGCGGCGCGCAGCCCCTGCAGCCCCATCAGGGCGGTGGCCAGCGCGATCGCCATCGCCATCGTCACCAGCGTCTGCTGCAGGCTAATTTTGCCAATAAACAGATTGCCCAGCCCCTTTTCCCGCGCATAGCGATGACGATACATCAGCAGCACCGCCATCCCGCGACCGACGGCGCAGGCCGCCGCCAGGGCTGCGATGGGGTGGATATCACGCAGCAGCAGCTCGCCAACCACCAGCACTTTCGCCACCAGCACGAAGATCAGCGCCAGCCCGCCGTGGGTGCCCAGCCGGCTGTCGCGCATGATCTCCAGCATCCGATCGCGGGTGCGGGCGGAGAAAATGCCGTCGCAGGTATCAGCCAGCCCGTCAAGGTGGAATCCGCCGGTGAGCAGCGCCAGCGCCAGCACGCCGAACAGCGCCGCCAGCGGGACGCCGCACCACGGCTGCAGGAGGAGCGCCACCGCGCCGGCGATGGCGCCAAGCAGTAAACCGACCAGCGGAAAGGTGACGATACTGCGCTGGTACTGTTCGATCTCCAGGCCCTGAGATAACCGCGCCGGGACCGGCAGGCGGCTGATAAACGAGAGTGCAGCAAAGAATGACTTAATCACGTGAGGTTGACTCCTGTCGGCGAAAGCAGCGGAAGAGTTCTGTCGCGCCCGGTCAGCACCTGAGTTTGTCTTCTGGCGAATCGATCGTCGGAGAGGTGAGAGGTGTTGAGATATCGCCCTGACGCCGCTGCGTCAGATGCCCGGCCAGGATGAGAGAAACCTTTCCGATATCAATACGTTTTTCGCGGGCCAGTATAGCAAAGTGTCGGTGAGGAGAGGCAGTTGCCGGAACAAAGTTTTCGCAGAAAAAGCAGGGAAGAGAGGGAAACGCGGAACAGCCCGGCGACGCTGACCGCCGCCGGACCGGCAGGGTTTAGCCTTCGACTTTGGCTTCGCCCATCACTTTCAGTTTTTCGAGATGTCGCGGCGCTCTTTGGACAGCTCGGCATTTTTGATGATGTAATCATCAACGCGATCTTCGTAATCGCTCTTCATGCTGGCGATGATGCCCTGGATGGCTTCCACGCTCATGCCCGGTTTGATGTAGTCGCTGAGGTTGTCCAGCAGCAGAACGCGCTTCTGGTTATCACGGATCTTTTTCTCAACGTCCTGAATTTCACGCTGCAGTTTGTTCTTACGACGGTACAGACGAACAAACTCCAGTACGTCCTGGAAAGAAGGCTTAGTTGTTTCCATTTTTACACCCCTAATAATTGAGATTCGGATTCGTAAAGCGACTGCGTTATAGGGCTAACATAACTGCTAGCAGCCGCTGATGACAATGTTTTTTCCTTTGCGTTTATCATAACCCTAAACGCTGCTGAATCGAAACAACCCATGTGGTTACCCGGTGCATCTGATGTTTATTTGCGCAACGCGCGGCAGATCAGATGCGAGAGCAGCTCCAGCTGGCGCGCCAGTTCGATTGAGAGCCAAACATAGCCATGGACCGGGGTTTCCGCCAGGCCGTCATCACCCTGCTCTTTCAGCAGCTGGCGCAGTTCGAGGACGATCTCAGTCAGCTTTTCATTGTTGGCGCGCACAGGCTGAGGGTTCCCTTCGTACAGCGCGTGGGCGATGGACAACAGCGTCTGCTGGGTCATCTGCTGCGTCTCCCGCAGGGTGTGCGCATTGAGCATCACGAAGTGACCCGGACGCGTTGCCCACCAGGCGTTGATCTGCAGCTCCAGCATGCAGACGAGGTTGCGGCTGACGGTCTGGATAGCCTCGAAGATCGCCTTCTGGATGTGCGTCTCTTTGCTGGCGGGGGTGATCAGCCCGCGCATTTTAACCACGTCGTTCAGCGCCTGCTGGAGATGCTTTTCCAGCCGCGGTCGATCCACCAGATTTGGCGAGAAGCCGGCCTGGTAGAGGCGGTTAAAGTTGGTGACATAGCTGGCCATCTGGATGCGCCAGTGGATGAACGCCCGCTGCGGCCAGATGCCGGTAAACAGCATCGCCAGCAGCGAGCCGAAGATCACGTCGCCGCTTCGCCACAGCGCGGTATGCATATCGCCGGGCGGCGCCCCGACCACCACCGACAGAGTGATGCCGATCAGCAGCGCCTGATAGGGTTTCTTGCCCAGCGCCAGCCAGCCGCAGAGGAACATCGCCGCCGCGCACCAGAGGACCATCAGCGGCAGGGAGATTAGCTCAAGCTTCAGCGCCACCAGCCCCAGCGCCGAACCGAGGATCGTGCCGCCGATACGCTGAAACGCCCGCGGCACGACGTTACCCCAGAAGGAGATCGGCCCCATCACCACCACCAGAGTGATGAGAGGCCAGGTTCCCTCAGGCACGTTCAGCAGCCGCACCAGCAAAAAGGTGAGCACAAAGGCCAGCGCAATCCGCACACCATGCACCACCCGATAATGGCGATACAAGCGGATCTCAAATGGCTTGAGTGATTTATCAGCGCGCACAACCCTCTCCGGCAAAACGAAAAGGCCAATTGTAACTGCTTTTTCGCCCGGAGCATGCCGGGAATGTAAAAAACCTTGTCCGGAACAGGGGTAAGCCGCTACGACGCGACGCGCTCAACGGGAACATACATGTCGATATCCCAGTAGCCGTCGTGGTTGCCGTCGTTAAGATAGACCTCAAAGCAGGGCTGGGGGGCGATGCGATACGCCGTGCTCTGCTGCAGGCTGTCAAAAAACTGCATCCACGGGGTGGCGAAGTCGTAATCCACCACCCGCGCGCGGGCGCAGGCGTAATCCCCGCCGGCAATCGCCGCCAGGATCACCCCTTCGCTGTTGGCGGGAATGACATAATCCTCATCCACGGCGACCGCTGTCGCGCAGCGCAGTTTTTCCGCCGGCACTTCCTCCGGGTTATCGTAGTAGACGGCCACCCATTCGCGGGCGGGCACCTGGTGGTTCTCAACCCACATCATCAGTTGCTCAAACCCCTGCTTGACCGTGTGATCCCAGGGCCCGACCAGATGGAAACCGGCGATGGTTTTCTTGCCGAGGGTGGTGATGCTGTAGTTCATCTTGCCTCCTTTGGAGATAAATTGTCGCGGTAGGGATACCCGTTACCGGATACCCCCCGCACAGATCCCGGCGTGCGCGATTTACGCACCGGGCTCCTGCCTCGGGTGTCTGGCGGTGAACCGCTCCACAGGCCATGGATGAAGAACCCGAACCCTTGGTAGCCATGCGGCTGCCAGTTTGTTTGCTTTCGTCCAGGTCGTATCATCCTTCTGGCTCCTGCGCCTGAGCGCCCGGCGCCAGAGGTTTGTTACGTGTGTCCTGAACTTCTGCATGGTGGGGAAGTTGCCCGGTACCGAGTGATAGTTCAGGTATCCCTGAACCACTCTCCTGAGCCATTTTCCCTGTTCGGGGATTGAGTAATGCCAGCGCCTTCGCAGACCGTCTTTGATGGCTTTCAGAGTTGCCGTCATCCGATCCCGGCGGGTCTTTCGTATCAGCATGAACCTGCCGTTGCGATCTTTCCCGCTGATGTGCGTGAACCCGAGGAAGTTGAACGTTTCTGGTTTGCCTTTTCCCCTGATGGCACGGTTTTCGGCAGCGAAGCGGCCGAACTCCATCAGACGGGTTTTCTCCGGGTGAACCGTGAGTCCGAACTCCCTCAGTCTGCGCTGCATGGCTATACGGAAGCGCCGGGCATCGTATCGTTTGTCGAACCCGATGACGATGTCATCGGCGTATCTGACCATTACCACATTGCCTGTGGCATAGCGACGTCGCCACTGATGCGCCCACAGATCGAAGACGTAGTGGAGGTATATGTTTGCCAGCAGCGGTGAGATGACCGCACCCTGTGGGGTGCCTTCCTCCGTTGCTCGCCATTGACCCTCCTCCGACGTCCCGGCTGTGAGCCACTTACGTATGAGCCTGATTACCCTCCGGTCGCCGATCCGATGCTCTGTGAACCTGATCAGCCATTCGTGGCTCACCCTGTCGAAGAACTGACTGATGTCGGCATCCAGTACCCAGTTTACGTTAGTGCGTACCAGCCCTGTGGCCAGTGCGTCCAGTGCATCGTGCTGGCTTCGCCCGGGTCTGAACCCGTATGAGAACCCCATAAAGTCGTTTTCATAGACTGCGTTCAGGATTTTCACCAGCGCATACTGGACGATCTTGTCCTCCAGCGAGGCGATGCCGAGCGGGCGTTGTTTTCCATCCGCTTTTGGGATGTAGTGACGCCTGCCGGGCTGCGCCCTGTAGCTGCCCTGATGTAGCCTCCGGTGCAGATCTGTTATGTTGTTCTTCATGTTTCCGGCGTAGTCCATCCACCTGATGCCATCCACTCCGGCGGCCGCTTTCCTGCTCAGGGAGAGGAATGCGGCTTCCAGTGCTTCGACTGTCAGCAGGTGGAACAATGCTGTAAACCGTTCTTTCTTCCGCTGCTTCGCAGCTTCCCGCACGCGTGACAGCCTCTGTGACATGCTTTCCCGGCTCTGTGTCCGGCGCATGTGTGGCTGTTCCGCGTTCCCCTTGGCCCCGCTCCTTCGCTCCACTGACTCCGCTCCTTTCGGGTTGTTCGCCTGCTTCGCCGCTACTATGAGCGAGTCCGACTTCTCCTCTCCGTACATCACCGGCTATGACTCCTCGTCTTCCCGGTGCGGGCCATCTCCGACACTGGCAGATGGTCAGAGGGGAGATCTCCCGGTTCCCGCGTAGAGATCGTATTGACATGCCAGGGTCTCAGACCCCGCCGGGTCCATGTGGCACTCGCAGTATCGCACCCTATGATGTTGCCTTCCGTTAACAGTACAACGTCGGCACCCGGTAATTTAATATACATTTCGTGGCTCAATGGCTGGCCTGTCAACACCCCTGTCAACGCTTCGCCCCATACCTCGCGGTATGCAACGCATGACTCGGGGACCTTGTGGATTGCTGGTCCTTCAATGGTCGGGGACTTTCACCCCTTGATCTCTAACCGGTCTCCCGGCGCACACTGTATAAATATACAGTTAATTTAACAGGAGAGCCCCCCTCAGTATGTGCGCGAATTCACAGAGTCGCCACCACACTGCTGTAAAAACAGGCGCCCCGCCAGCACGAACGACAGACGAAAAAAAACCGCCTGCAAAGAGGCGGTTGGCGTGGTTACAGCTCGTGATGCAGGTAATCGCTCATTCGCGAGAACACTCCGCCTTTATTGATGCTTTCGAGGGTGACCAGCGGATAGTGCCCCACCACCTTGTCGCCGTCATACAGTGAAATCTCGCCAACCCGCTGATTGGCGGCGATCGGCGCCTCAAGATCCTTCTTATCCAGCACATATTTCGCTTTAATGCGCGACACTTCCGCCTTCGGCAGGGCTAACCAGAAATCCTGATCGGTGCCGAGCTTAATCTGCTCTTTATCGCCGTACCAGATACGCTCGGTGCCGACCTTCTGCCCCTTCTGCAGCACCTGCACGGTGTCGAAGTTCTGCTGCCCCCAGTGCAGCAGTTTAGCGGCCTGCTGCTCGCGGCCTTTCGGACTGTCCGCCCCCATCACCACGGCGATCAGCCGGCGCTGGCCATCCACCGCCGAGGCGATCAGGTTGAACCCGGCCCCCGAGGTGTGGCCGGTTTTCAGGCCATCGACGTTCATGGTTTTATCCCACAGCAGACCGTTACGGTTTTGCTGGGTGATCCCGTTCCACGTCAGGCTTTTCTGGCTGTACATGTGGTAGACGTCAGGTTCGCCATGAATAATCGCCCGCGAGAGCACCGCGAGGTCATAGGCCGAACTGTGCTGGCCCGGGGCGTCGAGGCCGTGGACGGTTTCGAAATGGGTGTCCCGCAGGTGCAGTTTTTCGACATACTGATTCATCAGGGCGACAAACTGCGGCTGGCCGCCGGCGACATAGTCGGCCAGCGCGACGCAGGCGTCGTTACCGGAGTCGACAATCAGCCCACGGCTGAGGTCGCGGACGCTGACGCGATCCCCTGGCTTTAAGAACATCAGCGATGACCCGTCGAACACCGGGTTGCCCTTCGCCCAGGCGTCTTTACCCACGGTGACGATATCGTCAAAGGTGATACGATGGCTGTCGATGGCGCGATCGACCACGTAGCCGGTCATCAGTTTGGTCAGACTGGCAGGATTACGCTGCTGATGTTCGTTACCCGCGGTCAGGACCTGACCGGTGGTGTAATCCATCAGCACCCAGGAGCCAGCCTGAATGGAAGGCGGCGCGACCGTAGCAGGTAAGTCGACGGCAAATGCGCAGGAAACGCTCGAAGCGAGCAAAGATACAGCAATAAACAAACGGCCTTTCAACGGCATATCCTCTAGATTTACAGATCCGCCGTCCTTTTTACGGAACTTCGCGTTTCATATCAGGGTTTAATTGCAAGAAAATATGACACAGCAGAGGAAGTTGCTTGCCGCGACCCTTCTGATGACCGGTCAAATCGTTTACCATACCGGTCGCACGCCACCACGGATAATGAACAGACTATGCAAGATAGCGTCAACCAGCCCGGATTTTTATTCCACGATTATGAAACCTTCGGCACCAGCCCTTCCCTCGACCGGCCGGCGCAGTTCGCCGCCATCCGCACCGACGCGGAGCTGAATGTGCTCGGCGAGCCCGAAGTGTTTTACTGCAAACCCGCTGACGATTACCTGCCGCAGCCGCAGGCGGTGATGATCACCGGGATCACGCCGCAGGAAGCGCTGGCCAAAGGGGATAATGAGGCCGCGTTTGCCCGCCGCATCCACGATCTGTTCACGGTGCCGCAAACCTGTATCGTCGGCTATAACAACGTGCGCTTTGATGACGAAGTGACGCGGAATATCTTCTATCGCAACTTCTATGACCCTTATGCCTGGAGCTGGCAGCACGATAACTCGCGCTGGGATCTGCTCGACGTGATGCGCGCCTGCTATGCCCTGCGTCCGGAAGGGATCGCCTGGCCGGAGAATGACGAAGGGTTGCCGAGCTTCCGGCTTGAACATCTGACCGTCGCCAACGGTATTGAACACCAGAACGCCCATGACGCGATGGCCGATGTGTACGCCACCATCGCCATGGCGAAGCTGGTGAAAACCCGGCAGCCGCGGCTGTTTGATTATCTCTACAGCCACCGCAATAAGCGCAAGCTGGCGACGCTCATCGACGTGCCGCAGATGAAACCCCTGGTGCATGTCTCCGGCATGTTTGGCGCAGCGCGCGGCAACACCAGCCTGGTGGCGCCCCTGGCCTGGCATCCGGAAAACCGCAATGCGGTGATTATGGTCGATCTGGCGGGCGATATGGCGCCGCTGCTGGAGCTCGATGCCGATGCCTTGCGCGAGCGGCTTTACACCCCGCGCGCCGAGCTTGGCGATCTGCCGGCGGCGCCGATCAAGCTGGTGCATCTCAATAAATGTCCGGTGCTGGCCCAGGCCAATACCCTGCGCCCGCAGGATGCCGACCGGCTGGGGATCTCCATTCAGCGCTGTCTGGAGAACGCCCAGCTGCTGCGGGCGAATCCGCAGGTGCGCGAGAAGGTAGTGGCGGTCTATGCCGAAGCCGAACCCTTCGTGCCGTCCGAAAACGTCGACGCCCAGCTTTACAATGGGTTCTTTAGCGATGCCGACCGCGCGGCGATGAAAATCGTGCTGGAAACCGAACCGCGCAATCTGCCGGCGCTGGATATCACCTTCGCCGACCAGCGTATCGAACGCCTGCTGTTTAACTACCGGGCGCGCAACTTCCCCGGCACGCTCGATGAACATGAGCAGCAGCGCTGGTTAGAGCACCGTCGTCAGGTGTTTACGCCGGCTTTTTTGCAGGCCTATGCCGATGAGCTGCAGATGCTGTATCAGCAGTATGCGGATGATAAAGAGAAGCTGGCGCAGCTGAAGGCGCTGTGGCAATACGCACAGGATATTGTCTGATTGGCTGAAATTCCCGGGTTGCGGCTAACGCCTTACCCGGGCTACAAACGATGACCGGGGAGGACGCCTGACCGTAGGCCCGCGCAAGTGCAGCGCCGCCGGGCATTGTGTCCCCAGTTCGTGCTTACCTTTTTGCCCGGTGGCGGCTTCGCCTTACCGGGCCTGGGCGCTGGTACCAGAGTAGCCCGGGTAAGACGCCTCGCGTCGCACCCGGGAACGTTGCTTAGCTTTTCGCGCGGCTGGCGATGATTTCATCCGCCACATTACGCGGCGCTTCCGCGTAATGGTGGAACTCCATGCTGTAGGTTGCCCGTCCCTGCGACATCGAGCGCAGCGTGGTGGAATAACCAAACATCTCCGCCAGCGGCACGTCGGCGCGGATGATCTGGCTGCCGAAGCGCTCTTCCATCCCCTGCACCATCCCGCGACGGGAAGAGAGATCGCCCATAATATTCCCGGCGTACTCTTCCGGCGTCTCCACCTCGACGTGCATCACCGGCTCAAGGATCACCGGGTCCGCTTTGCGCGCGCCCTCCCGGAAGCCGAAGATCGCCGCCATGCGGAACGCCATCTCCGAGGAGTCCACGTCGTGGTACGACCCGAAGGTCAGGGTCGCTTTCACGTCAACCACCGGATAACCCGCCAGCACGCCGGCGCCCATCGCTTCGCGCAGCCCTTTCTCCACGGAAGGGATGTACTCGCGCGGCACCACGCCGCCTTTGGTGGCGTCCTCGAAGACGAAACCGCTGCCCGGCTCCAGCGGCTCCAGGGTCAGCACAACGTGCCCGTACTGCCCTTTGCCGCCGGACTGACGCACAAATTTGCCTTCCACGTCCGTCACTTTCTTGCGCAGGGTTTCGCGGTAGGTGACCTGCGGACGGCCAATGTTGGCCTCGACGCCAAACTCGCGCTTCATCCGGTCGACAATGATCTCCAGATGCAGCTCACCCATGCCGGAGATAATCGTCTGGCCGGACTCTTCATCGGTATGCAGACGGAACGACGGATCTTCCGCCGCCAGCCGCTGCAGCGCGATGCCCATTTTCTCCTGGTCCGCTTTGGTCTTCGGCTCAATCGCCAGCGAAATCACCGGCTCCGGAAACTCCATCCGTTCGAGGGTAATCACCGCATCCGGATCGCATAACGTATCGCCGGTGGTCACATCCTTCAGACCGACGCAGGCCGCGATATCCCCGGCGTGCAGTTCGTCAACTTCGTGACGGTCGTTGGCCTGCATCAGCACGATACGCCCGATGCGCTCTTTCTTGCCCTTCACCGGGTTCCACACCGCATCGCCTTTCTTCAGCGTCCCGGAGTAGACGCGGATAAAGGTCAACTGGCCGACGTAGGGGTCGGTCATCAGTTTGAACGCCAGCGCCGACAGCGGCTCATCGTCGCTCGGATGGCGTTCCGCCGGCTGGCCTTGCTCATCAACGCCCTGTATCGCCGGAATATCCAGCGGCGACGGCATCAGCTCCACCACCGCATCGAGCATGCGCTGCACGCCTTTGTTTTTAAAGGCGCTCCCGCAGAGCACCGCCTGGATCTCTCCCTTCACCGTGCGCTGGCGCAGACCGGCGACGATCTCCGCCTCGTCCAGCTCACCGGTTTCCAGGTATTTATCCATCAGCTCATCGCTGGCTTCCGCCGCCGCCGAGACCATTTTCTCCCGCCACTGCTGCGCCGTCGCCAACAGCTCGTCAGGGACTGGCCCATAGCTAAAGGTCATGCCCTGGGTAGCGTCATCCCACAGGATGGCGCGCATTTTCACCAGGTCGACGACGCCGGTGAAATGCTCTTCAGCGCCAATGGGGATCACAATCGGCACCGGGTTAGCCTTCAGGCGGTCGATCATCATCTGCACCACGCGGAAGAAGTCCGCCCCCGGGCGGTCCATCTTGTTGACGAAGGCCAGCCGCGGAACGTGGTATTTATTCGCCTGGCGCCAGACGGTTTCCGACTGGGGCTGCACCCCGCCGACGGAGTCGTACACCATCACCGCGCCGTCGAGCACGCGCATAGAACGTTCCACCTCAATGGTGAAATCCACGTGCCCCGGGGTGTCGATGATATTGATCCGGTGCGGCTCGAAGCTGCGGTCCATCCCCGGCCAGAAGCAGCTTACCGCCGCCGAGGTAATGGTGATCCCGCGCTCCTGCTCCTGGGCCATCCAGTCGGTGGTTGCCGCGCCATCGTGTACTTCACCCAGCTTATGGCTCATCCCGGTATAAAACAGGATGCGCTCGGTGGTGGTGGTTTTACCGGCATCGATATGCGCGGAGATACCGATGTTGCGATAACGTTCGAGAGGGATGGGTCGGGGCATGATGCGTCCTTAGTCGTTTTGACGGTCAGTCTGCGGTCGGAATGATCCGCAGTTCATTTAACTGCGTCTATCTTAGTACAACTGTACGAGTATATTCGAACTATTTTTGCTATCATTACGATTGGGCAGGTTGCGGCGGCGCGCGTGGTATCAGAACCGGAGTTTGGGTATAGTAGCCGCCAGCCGCCGATATGGGCTGCGGCTGCGATGCGCCGCGCCACCGCCGACACAGGATTATTATGATCGCCAATCACCCCGAACGAGAACAAATTCGCCTGGAAAATGTCCTTTCCGCGCTCGGAAACCCGCTGCGACTGGAGATCATTCGTACGCTGGCCGACGGCAGCGAGCTGAGCTGCAACGCCCTGCGCCAGGAGGAGGTGGCCAAGTCCACCATGACCCACCACTGGCGCGTCCTGCGCGACAGCGGTGTGATCTGGCAACGGCCTCAGGGACGGGAGAACATGATTTCGCTGCGCCGGGAAGATCTGGACGCCCGTTTTCCCGGCCTGCTGGATACGCTGCTGAAAGTTATGGTGCAGGCAGGATAAGCTCTTCTGCCGGGTGGCGCTTCGCTTACCCGGCCTACATAACCATTAAATTTCAGAAGGTTAACCATCACCGTAGGCCCGCGCAAGCGCAGCGCCGCCGGGCAAAAGATATCGCACCGAGCCAAACGAAAAAAAAGCCGGAGGTTTCCCTCCGGCTTTTCTTATTTACATCACGCTATGCCTTAGGCCACATCTTCGTACTGCGGCACCGGGTTGCGGAAGCTTTTGGTCACGCAGGCCAGGTAGACCAGACCGATACCGGCCCAGATCAGGCCCAGAATCATCGAGCTCTCTTCCAGGTTGACCCACAGCGCGCCGACGGTCAGGGCGCCGCACATCGGCAGGAACAGATACTGGAAGTGGTCTTTCAGCGTCTTGTTGCGTTTCTCACGGATCCAGAACTGGGAAATCACCGACAGGTTAACGAAGGTAAACGCCACCAGCGCACCAAAGTTAATCAGCGCCGTCGCCATCACCAGGTCGAAGTTAATCGCCAGCAGCGCAATCGCGCCGACCAGGATGATGTTCATCGCCGGAGTGCGCCAGGTCGGGTGCACGTAGCCGAAGAAGCTTTTCGGGAACACGCCGTCGCGGCCCATAACGTACATCAGACGCGCCACGCCAGCGTGCGCCGCCATACCGGACGCCAGTACGGTGATGGTGGAGAAGATCAGCGCGCCAACCTGGAAGGCTTTACCTGCCACGTAGAGCATAATTTCCGGCTGTGACGCATCCGGATCTTTAAAGCGCGAGATATCCGGGAAGTACAGCTGCAGGAAGTAGGTGGCAAAGATGAAGATCAGGCCGCCGATCAGCGCGGTCAGGAAGATCGCGCGCGGGATGACGCGCTCTGCATCTTTGGTCTCTTCCGACAGGTTGCTGATGCCGTCGAAACCGGTAAACGAGAAGCACAGGATCGTCGCCCCGGTAATCATCGGGATCACGTGCGCGTCACCGGACCAGAACGGACGGCTGCTGGCCAGCGTACCGGCGCCCTCGCCTTCAAACACGCCATAAATCACCATGCCGAGGATAACGGCAATCAGCACCACCTGCAGCACCACGATCACGGTGTTGAAGTTGGCCACGGATTTAATGCTGCGCAGGTTAAAGGCGGTCATAAAGGCGACCAGCGCGATAACAAACACCCACGACGGAATCGAAGGCACCAGCGCTTCAAAATAGATTTTCGCCAGCAGAATGTTGATCATCGGCGCGAACAGGTAGTCGAGCAGCGAGGACCAACCCACCATAAAGCCAACGGTCGGGCTGATGGATTTCTGCGCATAGGTATACGCCGAGCCGGCAGAAGGGTAACGACGTACCAGCTTGCCATAGCTCAGGGCAGTAAACAGGATAGCGATTAACGCAAAGGCGTAGGCCGTCGGCACGTGACCGTCGGTCATACCAGAGACGATACCAAACGTATCGAACAGCGTCATCGGCTGCATATAGGCCAGGCCCATCATTACAACCGGAACTAACGTAAGCGTTTTACGTAATTCCACGCGAGAGGTATTTGGAGTAGCGTTATGCGACATAGTTATCCCCTTTTACGGTGAACGCCAGCGCGTAAGCAAAAAATTGCCCCATTTCTTTCTATTCCTCAGCGACAACGACTGTCGGTTTTTAGTAAATATCTATCCGGTACGAAGCCCGGCCTCTTGGTATTGAATGATGTGTCTTTCGACCAAAAAAATAACCGACACTTTAAAAAAAAGCGTCGGCTAGTCTCTGGTTTTCAGGCCGCATATTTTGCAACAAATTCAACGGCGTTGACAAGATGTTATGAAGTTCATTGCGTAAGCATAATTTTTAACGTGCTAATATCTATACGGTTTCCGTATGATAAATTGTAAAAATAGCACTATTTGCTAATAGCGTTTCCCGCCACCATTTGCCAGCCAAACCGCAGGTGGCGTCATTCCAGGCGATCCACGCGCGTTGACGAGGCGATAGCCCGCGCACGGTCATGCAGACCAGCTCGCCGCTGTCCAGCAGACCCTGCACCTGATAGCGCGGCAGGCACCCCCAGCCCAGCCCCAGGCGCAGCAGCGCCAGCTGCCCCGCGGCGTCACACACCGTCAGGGTCTCCTGATCGCTGAGTAGCGCCCCGCCCTCGCCGGTGGCCACCGCCCGGTAACGGCGCAGGGTTCGCCAGCTTAGCGGTGCGCGGTGTCGCGCCAGCGGATGCTGTGGGGCAACGACCAGCAGCAGCTCCAGCTCGCCGAGGGGGAGATAGTCATAACCGCTCAGCGGCGGCGGCTCGCCGAGCGCCCCCAGCAGCAGATCGGCCTGCCCGTCAGTCAGCGGCCGCCAGTCCAGCAGGGAGGGGTTCAGCGTGAAGTGCAGCCGGGTCAGCGGCTGTTGTTGATAAAATGCAGCGATTGGCGGCGAGAGCAGCGCCACGGGAAAGGTGCTGTCCACCGCCAGACGAAGGCTATTCTCCCACCCCTGCTGCAGCTTAACCGCCCGGTTCTCCAGTTCGCGGGCGATATGCAGCACCTCCCGCCCTTTCTCCAGCAGCATCTGTCCGCTGGGGGTAAAGCGCGCGCGATGGCCGCTGCGGTCGAGCAGCTGAATATTGAGATCGCTTTCCAGGCGGTGAATGGTGTAGCTCAGCGCCGAGGGCGTTTTAAAGAGCTTTGCCGACGCCGCGGCAAAGCTGCCCTCTTTTTCCAGGGCATCCAGGATCACGAGGACATCCAGCAGTGGTTTCATCGCTACCCCCTTACGGTATGCGAATCACCGCTGGCGGATCACTCCATCGGCATCACCAGCGGATCGGGGTACTGGTACTCAAACCCCAGCTCATTGCAGATACGATTGCCATCTACAATCTTACCCTGGCCGCCGTCCGGGCTGTCGCTGAACACCGGCGGCGGCAGACCGAGCTCGCGGGCCATCTGCGGATAAAAGAGGCCGCGCGCCGGATGGCGGGGCGCACATAGATTATAGATGTGCCCGCCCTTCGGGGCCTGCAGCAGCAGTTCGATAGCGGCCACCACATCCTGCAAATGCACCAGATTGACCACGTGCTGGCCATCCGGCGCCGACTTGCCGGCGAAAAAACGTCCCGGATGGCGGGAAGGCCCCACCAGCCCGGCCAGGCGCAGAATATCCACCGACGTCCCCGGCAGGTTGTGCAGCCAGTCCTCCAGCTCCTTGAGCACCTGTCCGCTGGCGGTTTGCGGCAGACGCGGGGAATTCTCCTTCACTGTACCGTTGACGTTGCCATACACCGAGGTGGAGCTGGTGAAGACGATCCGCGGAATATGGTAAGCCAGCGCGGTATCGACGATCTCCTGCACCGCCTGTAGATAAAACCCTTCCCCTGCCCCGGTACGCCGGGCCGGCAGGGTGATCACCAGCGCATCGACGTTCATCAGCGCGTCGAGGTCCTCGGTATCACAGACCAGCTGCGGCTCCAGGCGCAGCGGATAGCTGTCGATCCCGCACATCCGCGCCGCCTCCACGCCATCCTGCGTAGTTTTACTGCCGGTGACCTGCCAGCCTCGCGCCGTCAACGACAGCGCCAGCGGCATCCCCAGCCATCCCAAACCGACTATCGCGACCTTTTTCATCCCAGGCTCCTGACTCTTTCGCTGTGCTGATTACAGGCTACGCCAGCCAGCGGCAACTGACAATTTCTTCGCTCAATATGAAATGAATTAATGATAGAAAAAAGCCCTTGCTTTCTGCGGCGGAAGTGGTTTAGGTTAAAGGACATCAAATGCATAGTCATTCACAGAGAATTTTTATGAACCGCGTTCAATTTAAACACCACCATCATCACCATCATCCTGACTAGTCTTTCAGGCGATGTGTGCTGGAAGACGTTTGGATCTTCCAGTGGTGCATGAACGCGCAGAGAGCCCCCGGAAGATTCACTTCCGGGGGCTTTTTTTTGGACCAAATTCGGACAGATTCAGACAGGTTTTCAGAGGAAAAGAACAATGTTAGACAACACCCGTTTACGCATAGCTATTCAGAAATCAGGCCGTTTAAGCGAAGATTCACGCGAATTACTCAGCCGCTGCGGCATTAAAGTCAATTTGCACACCCAGCGTCTGATTGCGCTGGCGGAAAATATGCCAATCGATATTCTGCGCGTGCGTGATGACGATATCCCGGGCCTGGTGATGGACGGTGTTGTCGACCTCGGCATTATCGGCGAAAACGTGCTGGAAGAAGAGCTGCTCAGCCGCCGCGCCCAGGGCGAAGACCCGCGCTACTTCACCCTGCGCCGTCTCGACTTCGGCGGCTGCCGCCTGTCGCTGGCGACTCCGGTGGATGAAGCCTGGAACGGCCCGGCGGCGCTGGACGGCAAACGTATCGCCACCTCTTACCCGCACCTGCTGAAGCGCTACCTCGATCAAAAAGGTATCTCCTTTAAATCCTGTCTGCTGAACGGCTCCGTGGAAGTGGCGCCGCGCGCCGGCCTCGCCGACGCTATCTGCGACCTCGTCTCCACCGGCGCCACCCTGGAAGCTAACGGCCTGCGCGAAGTGGAAGTGATCTACCGCTCCAAAGCCTGTCTGATCCAGCGCGACGGCGAAATGGCCGACGCCAAACAGCAGCTGATTGACCGCCTGCTGACCCGTATTCAGGGCGTGATTCAGGCCCGCGAGTCGAAATACATCATGATGCACGCCCCGACCGAACGCCTGGAAGAAGTGGTTGCCCTGCTGCCGGGCGCCGAGCGGCCGACTATTCTGCCGCTGGCAGGCGACAAGCAGCGCGTGGCGATGCACATGGTCAGCAGCGAAACCCTGTTCTGGGAGACCATGGAAAAACTGAAGGCGCTGGGCGCCAGCTCCATTCTGGTGCTGCCGATTGAGAAAATGATGGAGTAATCGGCCAGCCGGTCACGGGACACACAGGGGAATACAATCATGAGCTTCAACACAATCATCGACTGGAACGGCTGTAGCGCAGACCAACAACAGCAACTCTTAACGCGCCCGGCGATTTCCGCCTCCGACAGCATCAGTAAAACGGTGACGGAGATCCTGAATAACGTCAAAGCCAACGGCGACGCGGCGCTGCGCGAATACAGCGCGAAGTTTGATAAAACCACCGTCGCCGCGCTGCAGGTGAGCGAGGCGGAGATCGCCGCCGCCGGCGAGCGCCTCAGCGATGAGCTGAAGCAGGCGATGGCGGTGGCAGTGAAAAACATCGAGACCTTCCACAACGCGCAACAGCTGCAGGCGGTGGATGTCGAAACGCTGCCGGGGGTGCGCTGCCAGCAGGTCACCCGCCCTATCGCCTCCGTCGGACTGTACATTCCCGGCGGCTCAGCGCCGCTGTTCTCCACGGTGCTGATGCTGGCGACGCCGGCGCGCATCGCCGGCTGTCAGCAGGTGGTGCTCTGCTCGCCACCGCCGATTGCCGATGAGATCCTCTATGCCGCGCAGCTGTGCGGCGTGAAAACCATCTTTAACGTCGGCGGCGCGCAGGCCATCGCCGCCCTGGCCCTCGGTACCGAGTCGGTGCCGAAGGTGGATAAAATCTTTGGCCCGGGTAACGCTTACGTCACGGAAGCCAAACGCCAGGTCAGCCAGCGTCTGGACGGCGCAGCCATCGACATGCCGGCCGGCCCGTCGGAAGTGCTGGTCATCGCCGACAGCGGCGCCAACCCGGACTTTGTCGCCTCTGACCTGCTGTCGCAGGCGGAACACGGCCCGGACTCGCAGGTGATCCTCCTGACCCCGGACGCCGACATGGGCAGCCGCGTCGCCGAAGCCGTGGAGCGCCAGCTGGCCGCCCTGCCGCGCGCGGAAACCGCCCGCGTGGCGCTCTCCGCCAGCCGGATCATCGTGGCCCGCGATCTGGCGCAGTGCGTGGCTATCTCCAACCTGTACGGCCCGGAGCACCTGATCATTCAGACCCGTCAGGCCCGCGAGCTGGTGGACAGCATCACCAGCGCCGGTTCCGTTTTTCTTGGCGACTGGTCACCGGAATCCGCGGGCGACTACGCCTCGGGCACCAACCACGTCCTGCCGACCTATGGTTACACCGCCACCTGCTCAAGCCTCGGCCTGGCCGACTTCCAGAAGCGGATGACCGTGCAGGAGCTGTCGCGCGACGGCTTTGCCGCCCTCGCCTCAACGATTGAGATCCTGGCCGCCGCCGAGCGCCTTGACGCCCACAAAAACGCCGTAACGCTGCGCGTTGCCGCCCTGAAGGAGCAAGCATGAGCATTGAAGATTTAGCCCGCGCCAACGTCCGCGCGCTGACCCCGTATCAATCCGCTCGCCGGCTGGGCGGCAAAGGCGACGTCTGGCTCAACGCCAACGAATTCCCTACCGCCGTAGCCTTCCAGCTTACCGAACAGACGCTGAACCGCTATCCGGAGCCGCAGCCGAAGGCCGTGATTGAGAGCTACGCCCGCTACGCCGAGGTCAAACCGGAGCAGGTGCTGGTCAGCCGCGGCGCCGACGAAGGCATCGAGCTGCTGATCCGCGCCTTCTGTGAGCCCGGCGAAGACGCGGTGCTCTACTGCCCGCCGACCTACGGCATGTACAGCGTCAGCGCCGAGACCATCGGCGTCGAGTGCCGCACCGTGCCGACGCTGGCCAGCTGGCAGCTCGACCTGCCGGGCATCGAAGCGCGGCTGGACGGCGTGAAGGTGGTCTTCGTCTGCAGCCCGAACAACCCGACCGGGCAGATTATCGACCCGCAGTCGATGCGCGACCTGCTGGAGATGACCCGCGGCAAAGCCATCGTGGTGGCCGACGAAGCCTATATTGAATTCTGCCCGCAGGCGACGCTGGCCGGCTGGCTCAGCGACTATCCGCACCTGGTGGTGCTGCGCACGCTGTCCAAAGCCTTCGCCCTCGCCGGCCTGCGCTGCGGCTTCACCCTCGCCAACGCCGAGGTGATTAACGTGCTGCTGAAAGTGATCGCCCCGTACCCGCTCTCCACGCCGGTGGCCGATATCGCCGCCCAGGCCCTGAGCGCGGAGGGGATCGCCGCGATGCGCCAGCGCGTGGCGCAGATCCTTGACGAGCGCCGCTACCTGGTGGAACAGCTGCGCGGCATCGCCTGCGTGGAGCAGGTCTTCGATTCCGAGACCAACTATGTGCTGGCGCGGATAACCGCCTCCAGCGCAGTGTTTAAATCTTTGTGGGATCAGGGCATTATCTTACGTGACCAGAATAAACAACCTTCATTAAGCGGCTGTTTGCGTATCACTATCGGTACCCGTGCCGAGAGCCAGCGCGTGATTGACGCCTTGACTGCGGAGAATGTATGACCCAGAAGTATCTCTTTATTGACCGTGACGGCACCCTGATTTCCGAACCGCCGGAGGATTTCCAGGTGGACCGGTTCGACAAGCTGGCGTTTGAGCCGCAGGTGATCCCGGCGCTGCTGAAGCTGCAGCAGGAAGGCTATAAGCTGGTGATGATCACCAATCAGGATGGCCTGGGAACCGACAGTCTGCCGCAGGAAGCGTTTGATGGCCCGCACAACCTGATGATGCAGATCTTCGCCTCGCAGGGCGTTAACTTTGAAGAGGTGCTGATTTGTCCGCACTTCCCGGGCGACAACTGCGCCTGCCGCAAGCCAAAAACGCAGCTGGTGCTGCCGTGGCTGGAAGAGGGCGTGCTGGATAAAGCCCACAGCTATGTGATTGGCGACCGGGCCACCGACCTTGAGCTGGCGGATAACATGGGAATTATCGGTCTGCGTTATGACCGCGAGACGCTCGACTGGCCGACCATCTGCGAGCAGCTGACCCGCCGCGACCGCTATGCCCACGTCGAGCGCATCACCAAAGAGACCCAGGTGGATGTGAAAGTGTGGCTGGACCGCGAAGGCGGCAGCAAGATCCATACCGGCGTCGGCTTTTTTGACCATATGCTCGACCAAATCGCCACCCACGGCGGCTTCCGCATGGAGGTTAACGTCGGCGGCGATCTGTACATCGACGACCACCACACGGTGGAGGATACCGGCCTGGCCCTCGGCGAAGCCCTGAAGCTGGCCCTTGGCGACAAGCGCGGCATCAACCGCTTCGGCTTCGTGCTGCCGATGGACGAGTGTCTCGCCCGCTGCGCGCTGGATATCTCCGGCCGTCCGCACCTGGAGTATAAGGCGGACTTCACCTATCAGCGCGTCGGCGATCTGAGCACCGAGATGGTGGAACACTTCTTCCGCTCGCTCTCCTACACCATGGCGGTGACCCTGCACCTGAAAACCAAGGGCAAGAACGATCACCACCGCGTGGAGAGCCTGTTCAAAGCCTTTGGCCGTACGTTGCGCCAGGCGATCCGCGTCCAGGGCGATGCCCTGCCGTCTTCCAAAGGGGTGCTGTAATGAATGTGGTGATCCTTGATACCGGCTGCGCCAACCTCAATTCGGTGAAATCGGCGATTGGCCGCCACGGCTATGAGCCGGTGGTCAGCCGCGATCCGGAAGTGGTATTGCGTGCCGATAAACTGTTTCTTCCCGGCGTCGGCACCGCCCAGGCGGCGATGGATCAGCTGCGCGACCGGGAGCTGATCGACCTGATCAAAGCCTGTACCCAGCCGGTGCTGGGGATTTGCCTGGGCATGCAGCTGCTCGGCAAGCGCAGCGAGGAGAACAACGGCGTCGATCTGCTGGGCATTATCGAAGAAGAGGTGCCGAAGATGACCGACCACGGTCTGCCGCTGCCGCACATGGGCTGGAACCGGGTGTATGCCAAAGCAGGCGATCGTCTGTTCCGCGGCATTGAAGAAGGCGCGTATTTCTACTTCGTGCACAGCTACGCCATGCCGGTCAACCCGTACACCATCGCCCAGTGCAATTACGGCGAGGCGTTCACCGCCGCGGTGCAGAAAGATAACTTCTTTGGCGTGCAGTTTCACCCGGAGCGCTCCGGGAGCGCCGGGGCGCAGCTGCTGAAAAACTTCCTGGAGATGTGATGATTATTCCTGCTTTAGATTTAATCGACGGCACCGTCGTTCGTCTCCATCAGGGCGATTACGGCCAGCAGCGCGACTATGGCAGCGATCCGCTGCCGCGCCTGCAGGCCTATGCCGCTCAGGGGGCAAAAGTCCTGCACCTGGTCGACCTGACCGGGGCGAAGGATCCGGCGAAGCGCCAGATCCCGCTGCTGAAATCGCTGGTCGCCGGGGTTGACGTCCCGGTGCAGGTCGGCGGCGGCGTGCGGACCGAAGCGGATGTCGCGGCCCTGCTTGAGGCCGGCGTCGCCCGCGTGGTGGTCGGCTCCACCGCGGTGAAATCCCCGGAGGAAGTGAAAGGCTGGTTCAAACGCTTTGGCCCAGAACGGCTGGTGCTCGCCCTCGACGTGCGTATCGACGCCGACGGCAATAAGCAGGTGGCGGTCAGCGGCTGGCAGGAAAACTCCGGCGTGACGCTGGAGGAGCTGGTGGAGAGCTATCTGCCGGTCGGCCTGCAGCATGTGCTGTGCACCGATATCTCCCGCGACGGCACCCTGGCGGGTTCTAACGTCTCGCTGTACGAGGAAGTCTGCGCCCGCTATCCGCAGGTGGCGTTTCAGTCATCCGGCGGCATCGGCGATCTTAATGATATTGCCGCGCTGCGCGGCACCGGCGTGCGCGGCGTGATTGTTGGCCGCGCGCTGCTGGAATGTAAATTCAACGTAACGGAGGCCATTCAATGCTGGCAAAACGGATAATCCCCTGCCTCGACGTCCGCGACGGCCAGGTAGTGAAAGGCGTGCAGTTCCGTAATCACGAGATCATTGGCGACATCGTCCCGCTGGCCAAGCGCTATGCCGACGAAGGGGCCGACGAACTGGTGTTCTATGATATCACCGCCTCCAGCGACGGTCGGGTGGTCGACAAGAGCTGGGTGTCGCGGGTAGCGGAAGTGATTGATATTCCTTTCTGCGTGGCGGGCGGGATCAAGTCGCTGGAAGACGCGGCGCAGATCCTCTCCTTCGGCGCCGATAAGATCTCGATTAACTCCCCTGCTCTCGCCGACCCGACGCTGATCACCCGCCTTGCCGACCGCTTTGGCGTGCAGTGTATCGTGGTGGGGATTGATACCTGGTTTGATGCAGAGACCGGCAAGTATCACGTCAACCAGTATACCGGCGACGAGAGCCGCACCCGTGTGACGCAGTGGGAAACCCTCGACTGGGTGGAGGAAGTGCAGAAGCGCGGCGCAGGCGAGATCGTCCTTAACATGATGAACCAGGACGGGGTGCGCAACGGCTACGACCTGCAGCAGCTGGCGAAGGTTCGCGCAGTGTGCCACGTCCCGCTGATCGCCTCCGGCGGCGCGGGCACTATGGAACACTTCCTCGAAGCCTTCCGCGACGCCGACGTTGACGGCGCGCTGGCGGCCTCGGTATTCCACAAACAGATTATTAATATTGGCGAACTGAAAGCGTACCTGGCGGCACAGGGCGTGGAGATAAGGGTATGTTGACTGAACAGCTGGACTGGGAAAAAACGGACGGCATGATGCCGGCCATCGTGCAGCACGCCGTATCCGGCGAAGTGCTGATGCACGGCTACATGAACAAGGAGGCGCTGGAGAAAACCGAAGCCACCGGCAAGGTTACCTTTTACTCGCGCACCAAGCAGCGGCTGTGGACCAAGGGTGAAACCTCGGGCCATGTCCTCAATGTAGTGAGCATCACGCCGGACTGTGACAACGATACGCTGCTGGTGCTGGTAAACCCGATTGGGCCGACCTGCCACAAAGGTACCACCAGCTGCTTCGGCGAAACCGGCCACCAGTGGCTGTTCCTCTATCAGCTGGAGCAGCTGCTGGCCGAGCGTAAACACGCCGACCCGGAGAGCTCCTACACGGCGAAGCTGTATGCCAGCGGCACCAAGCGTATTGCGCAGAAAGTGGGGGAAGAAGGCGTGGAGACCGCGCTGGCCGCCACAGTGAACGACCGCTTCGAGCTGAAGAATGAGGCGTCGGACCTGATGTATCACCTGCTGGTGCTGCTGCAGGACCAGGGGCTGGATCTCGGGGAAGTGATTGATAATTTAAGAGCACGGCATAGGTAATAATAGCAAAGGGAGGTGTTAATATGCCTCCCTGCATAACTTTGCTCGTTAATCAGGAGTATTTCTCTGCAACTAAAATAAGCATGAAGTATTGATAAAAATATTACATTTTCCTCGCGATTAACGCTTTGATTAACCTTAAAGGTCTTGTGACTTTCCATGACAATGATGAAATAAGGGCTGAATAACGTTGAGTAGCGTTATTTAATTCATTTTGTAGTTTAGTTAATTGATCTTGCTGTTTCTGATACTCAGTTTCTAAATATGCATTTCGCTGGACCAACCTATCAATACGTTCTTTTTTCTGTGCAACGGACGCTCTTAGCTCATCAATTTCTTCTTCCCTGGCTTTAAGAACTTGATCCTGAGAAGCAATACTGGCTTGCAACTTCTCTGAAGATAAATTAGAGGATTCAAGCTCATGTAATACCCGATCTTTTAACGAGAAAAGATACTCTTCTGGCGTTAACCGAACCAGGCGATGGTGTGCCGCTTTGATAAAATCATCATAAAAATCGCTTTCATCAATATCCAATGAGGTGATGAATTCACGTGAAGCAGTGAATAAAGAATCAAACGCCGGACCAGAAATCGTATTTAAATTCCACTCAAGAAAAGTCACTGCATAATTATTAAAGTCTCTACCCCGTGAAGGCAACAAGTGCTGTGAGTCAATAAAGGAATAGAGAGCACGTAACGCATCAAGAGCACAGTGCCAGGATTTCTCTCTGGTCACCGATAATGAACCACTGCGGTTAATGGAATGAGAAATCAAGATCTCATCCAGGAACGCCATTCTTTTGGCAAGTAGCATAAAAGCGCTAACAAAAAATAAATCATTAGTCGTTCTTAAATCCTGGAATTGTAAACCAGTATCCAGTATAGCCTGGCGCCGGAAAAGCTTATCCCAGGGCCACCAGATAAATGCACCAAAGAAATTATGAGTGATCTCATCTGATGAAAATAGTTCTTTTTGAGGAAGTAAATCTACGCGCACGGACCATGGCATTGGTGCATATGAATGGGTTTGTAGATCTAAAGACTGGCATCGGCAGATAACCGCATCGGCTTGCAGCAATACAGCATGATCATACATCCGTTTGAGCATATTAGCATCGGGGTAATCGTCATCATCAAGAAAAATGATATATTCGCCACTTGCTATTTTTAATCCCATGTTACGTGATGCACCGGCACCGATATTCTGCGAATTATTCAAAAGACGTATCCGCGAGTCATTAGCGGCAAAGGACTGCAGTAGCTTTAACGTATCATCAGCCGAATTGTCATCAATAATGATGACTTCAATTTCCTGTAACGATTGCGATAAAATGGAACTAAGCGTATCAGATATATATTCTGCAGCATCGTGCACAGGTATCACAACAGAGACCAGTGCACTTGAAGATCTTTCAGACATTTGATCGCCTCCCAAGTGACACGTTACAGTAATTTTAGTTAATAATATACTTTAAAAAATTTGAAGGTAAAGAAACAGAATCTGGCAACTAATAAAAACGGTTAACCGTTTGATCGACAACTATCCTTCGACCACATCATGATAAGTCTTTAGCGTTTTACTAATAATCATCCCACTCGAGAATTTATCCTGAATACGCTTACGTCCTTTAATACCCATTTCAACGCGTGCTTTAGGATTGCTAAGCAAAAAGGCAAGTTTATCAGCCAGCTCTTCAGGTGAATTGCTTTTAACAATAATTCCATTATCGTTATCAATAATAAGGCTATCACAACCACCGACATCATAAGCAATACAAGCGCGACCCACAGAAGATGCTTCCAGAAGAATTCGCGGAACACCTTCAGAATAAACTGACGGCAAAGCAACGATATTTGATTGCTCAATAAGATCGCAAACGTTATTCGAACGACCTAACCAGTTAATTAATCCTTGCTGATGCCAATTTTCAATGACCTGAAGGGAAATTGCATCTTTATCATTTTCGACCAGAATGCCTGCAACATTCAAAGTAAAGTGAATATCCTTACTGCGTAATATTTTCTTCGCTTCAATTAAATCGCCCAGTCCTTTACTCCACAACATACGACTAGCAAACAATACAACAGGGACATCGTGATCCTGTTCAAGAGAATATTTGTATATCTCTGGATTAATGCCTGCACCATCAATAACAATCGTCTGTTGTTCTTCGAGTCCAACCAACTTAGCCAGTTTTTTTCTGTCTCGATCATGTTCAAACATAAATATACAGCGCTTATTGTTGGCTATATATTTATATGCGGCAATAGTAAACTTTCGCAATAATTTTAAAGGCATGCTGTCTGAAGAAAATACTCTTCCAAGCCCAACAAAACTTACGATGACCGGCAGATTAAATTTCTTCGCCAACACGCCACCAATCAAACATGGCTTGATAGTGATGCAATGCAAGAGATCCGGTTTTATATTTTTAATAATTTTTTGCACATCATGGTAAGTACGAAAGAAAACTAATGCATTAAAAGATTGAGCATCAAGAGTAACATTATGGCAAATAAAGCCGAATGTTTTGAATTTATTTATTATGTTGTCATCAATAAAATGGCTGATGATGTGAATCTCATAACCTGCATCACGGGAGGCGATGGCACGATCGATCCAGTGTAAATCGAAGTACCAATCCGAATTTATGAAATAACACAGTTTTCTCATTGCTATGCCCACTTAATGATACTTACCACTAATACCTTTTATGCCATGTGAAATTCCACGAAGAATAAATTTCATATAGGAATATTTTTGACGTTGCCATGGCAGAATTAATATATATTTTAGGATGCGTATTGCTATCGCTGAATTGCTATACACGCTATTTTTCTGGAATATTTTCTTGGACAGGATCAAATTACGGCATAGATAGTAAACCTTCCATTCAGGTGCAATAAGTTTGCCCTGAATACTCACATCATGATAAAAAAGCAACTCTGGGCTATACATAATTTTCTCACCAGCTAGTGATAGCTGATAGCCAAAGTAAAGATCATCAAAGTAGATAAAAAGCTGTTCATGGATGTGGTCAAGACTGGTCGTGAGCAGATCACGATGTATGACCATCCCAACAAATGAAACCGTTTGTACGAGCATAGAACGATTAGCTTCCGGGATAAACTCTCCAGGGTAGCGTAAATAGCGTACAGTGTCGCCAAGGGAGGTTGGTACACGCGAGAACGGCATATTCATCGGACACGGTTTTCCTTGCGGATCTTTCACCAGTCCACTAAATACCCGACATCCCCGCTTATCCAGCTGTGAAAAGGACTTCAACGTGTCTGGATAGGGGTAAGCATCATCATCGTAGAAAAATACCCAATCACTTGCCAGCTGTTCACAGATATACTGACTACCGGTTTTAAAGCCCCCCGCCCCACCGGTATTCTCGGTGAGGGTTAATACAATGACTCGTGTATCAACAATTGACGAAAGCCAGGCTTGGGTCCCATCCGTGGACCCGTTATTGACAATAACAATATTAGTGAATTCAAGTTTGAGGGTCTCTTCAACCGTTTTTTTCAGTTTGCCGAGACGATTGAATGTCACTATCAATGCCGTATATTTCATCGTACAGAAACCGTAAACACAGGCATTGGCTGATTATCAGTGAGTGAATTTAAATAGACTTCTGCCGTTTTCAATGCTTCGGCGATGGTCACATCCATGTCGAGGTAACGGTAGGTTCCAAGACGACCGACAAAAGTGATATTGGTTTCATTCTCGGCCAGTGACAAATATTTTTCAAGAAGAGCCATCTCTCCCATCTGGCGAATAGGATAGTAAGGAATATCATTTTCTTCACAAGCACGGCTATACTCTTTATAACAAACAGAGCCGTCGTGTTGTTCCCAGGGAGAAAAAAATTTATGTTCAGTGATGCGAGTATAGGGGACATCAACAGAACAATAGTTCATCACTGCGCAGCCCTGGTAATCACCCTGATAGGTAAACTTTTTAAAATCTAATGTTCGATAGCCCAGACGGCCATATTGGTAGCCATAAAACGCATCTAATGGACCGCTATAGAATACGTGATCGTAATGAGTTCGCTCGTCAACGATAAATTCCCGCTGTAAGTCAACCTTGATATTTTCATGATTGAGAATGGACTTAATCATCTGCGTATAACCACATTTCGGCATGCCCTGAAATTTGTGGTTAAAATAATTATCATCATAGTTAAAACGAACAGGAAGACGTTTAAGAATAGATGCGGGCAGTTCCGAGGGTTGCATCCCCCACTGTTTAATCGTATATCCTTTAAAAAAGGCCTCATATAACTCTTTACCAATAAAGCGTAACGCTTGCTCTTCAAAAGTTTGTGGATCAGCAATAGTGCTGTCCCCTTTCTCAGCAATGAGCGCTCTGGCCTCATCAGGCGAACAAGTTTTTGAGAAAAACTGATTGATAGTATGCAAATTAATAGGCAGGGAAAATACCTGACCATTAACTGTCGCTTTAACCCGGTTCACATAGGGCATCATCTCTGCATGCTTGTTGACATAGTTCCACACTGTTTCATTGTCAGTATGGAAAATATGGGGTCCATAAACATGTACCATCACATTCGTTTCAGCGTCCCGTGCATCATAGGAATTCCCCCCAATATGATCACGCTGATCGATAATATGGACTTGATGTCCCTTCTCAGCAAGTTGGCGACCGATAACTGCACCAGAGAAGCCAGCACCTACGATCAATATTTTTTTACTTTTCATCTGTTGTCTCTTTTATTATCCAAGAATAGCACGGCGTACTTTGTAATAATATTTAGTCATCATGTTTCTTCTTGGCGTGCCTATTGGTGCATATTTATTAACATAAGGCATCAGTACGTTCTTGATTTTGGTCTGGAACAAGATTTGTTGTTGCGGCTCGCTATGGGTTAAACCAATCGAAGCCGCTAACGACATCTGACGTTTATAGATTTCCATCTCCCATGGAGTGTTAGCGATGTTTTCAATAAAGTCGTCATAAAAATCGACTTTTTCGGTATTCCATGGTTTGTTCTCACCCGCATAATGAATCATTTTAGGCTTCTTGCGAGCTGCTAAAAATTTCATATACGTTGCAAACTTAAGATTAGGGAAGAAATCATCCGTGTTGCCATTACCATGATAAACGTTCCACTCTAATGGCAGAAATGTGACTCGAGAGTAGAAAACTTTATTCATGATATCCTGGTCGAGGAACCAGTATTTTTTTGCCTTTAATACCCGCATCAATTCAGCAAAAGTATTTTCTTCGACCATTTGTTTGACATTAAAAACAATAATCCCTGCCTGAAAATATTCATCAGGGTTATTCATGTTTAAGGTTTTCTGTAAATATTCGCCTGCCGGCATAACGCCATCATCTGATGCCGACATTGCAGAAAATTTTACAAAACCTTCCATGACGATATCCTTAACCGCTGCAACTAAATTGTTGCCCAGAGGGACATCAAGCAGTTCACCCAGGTCAGCCTTTACAACGGTATCCGAATCAATAAATACGACTTTATCGTATCGTCTGAACAGTTGAGGAATAAAAAGACGGGCATACGTTGATGCGCTAAAATGCGCTCGGGTATGCACACCGTTTATTTCAGTGAAAGCATTAACGTCAAAAAAACGAAGAGAAATATTCGGATGAGCCGAGGTTAGATTTACTAACCGCGTTTTATTCAAATAGCTTACTTTGTTTTCGAGTACGACGATATCATAATTTTTATTTTTATCCGCATGCCGGACAATGGAATTAATTAATGCACCACCGCTGACTGCGTAATTATCATCGAAACTGATAACCACTGGAACCGCAGAATCAAAAACTGGATTCAGTGCACCATTGAATGTTTCATTGCTGACAAAAGTACGCTGTAATTCTTTTACCTTAAGCTCACCATCTTGTTGCAACTTAATAATGTAAATATTAAACAGCCGTTCTGCTATATGCCCAATAACGCGTTTTTCCTGAGCATTATAATTGTTCATCGAGATAGCATCTTCGAGATTATCCAGAATGGAAAAGAGCCACTCAGAATAGTCAACAAAAATATCTTTGCGCATGACAAACATATTTGTGTAATAGCCATCACTGGCATCATTAAACGTTTTTATTGCCGCGCTATACTCTGGATATAGTTTTTCAACGATGGCAATGGCAGCCTGATAATCACGAATATGTAAGTATTCACCTCGTTCATAGTGATCGTAATTATTTTTACTTCCCGCCGCAGTGACAGACCATTTTTTGGGCAGCAAGATGTCAATACCTTCGACACACCGTTGAATTGTTTCTTCGTTTAATCCAAAGATCTTCTCATATTCTTCATCAATGCATGGATGGTTCACGACCCCCCACGTATCCTCAGAAAAAGTTTGTTTTTCGGAAAAATTAAGATGACGGCGATAGTGCATGAAACCGACATAGTCTGCCAGCTCTTCGTTTTTCCAAACCCAATAATGCGCAGTAAGTTCGCAATAAAACGGATTCTTAAAGGAAATATTATCGCCAGTGTCATCTCATGGACAACCAATTTCATTACAAGAATTAGCTTTGCCGACATGCAGAGGTTTGATAATTGCAGCATTAAGAAAAGCACTAGGCTTATGGTGGCTGGTATAGATTTTAACGCTATTGTTCATTATATTACCCACTGATTAAGCCATTGCTTGCTTGTACAGTTCAATGATTCGCTCTGCAGACCCCACTTCTCTGAGCCTATGATTTTCGATCCAGATGACTCTGTCGCAGATTTTTTCAACGTCACTCATATTGTGGCTAACAAACAATATTGTCACGCCTCTTTTCTTAAAATCTTTGATGGTCTGAATACATTTTGCCTGAAAAGCGATATCACCTACTGCCAGAACTTCATCAATAATTAAAATATCCGGTTCAACCTGACTGATGACCGAAAAACCTAACTTAGCTAGCATTCCGCTTGAGTACACTCTGATTGGCTCGTCTATGAATTCTCCCAGTTCCGAAAATTCAATAATACGTTCCATACGTTGCTGGACCTCTTTACGCCGAAGGCCCAGCAGAGTAGCATTCAGGTAAATATTCTCACGCCCGGTAAGTTCCGGATGAAAGCCTCCGCCGAGTTCAAGCATCGATGCCACCCGTCCTTCAGTGGTGACGGTTCCCTTAGTTGGCTTAATCACGCCGGCAACCAGGCCAAGAGAGGTACTCTTTCCTGCCCCATTACGTCCAATCAGGGCAACAGCCTCACCTTTGCCAACTGTAAAGGATACGTCTTCGATAGCTAAATATTTCCGCCCCTTCAGCAACTGAAAAGCGCGTTTCGGATGGAAAATTAAATCTTTGATTCCTGAGCCAATATGATGGTACAGAGGATACTCTTTTGTAACATGACTGAAGTTAATAACTGGGTGCATTACAAGATCTCTGCAAATCGATATTTTAATTTATTGAAAATAGACAAACCGACAACCGTCAAAATGATTCCCGTAAAATAGAGTATAGAAATATACTCATAATTAAGAGTCCCATTCATGAATAAATCACGCCAACTAAGAATCATACTCGCTAGCGGATTGTAGGTAATTATCCAGCTAAATTTTTCCGGAATCATATCAGACGCATATAAAATCGGCGTACAATAAAACATCAGCATAATCCCCAGACTGACAAAGCGCTCCAGGTCACGGAAAAACAGGTTCAGCGTTGAAAAGATGATTGAAACACCAAAGGTGAAAATCACCTGGCCAATAGCAATGAGAGGTATACCCCAAACCCAGGACAATGACGGCGTCATGCCATAAACAAAAAGAAAGACTACAATAACCGGGATGGTGCAAAGAAAATGCAAGCCTTCCATCATTACATTACTTAGCGGAATCACGGACCGGGGAAAAACTGTCTTCTTGATAATTTGAGCGTTAGCGATGAATGAAAATAATGAGTTAGTGGCCGAACTGGCAAACCATTGCCACGGAAACAAGCCGGTAATGAGGAAAACAGTATAATTTGGAATTTGTACTCTCATTACCAGCTTAAATATAAAATAATAAATCATGGCAAAAAGCAATGGATTTGCTACTGACCATAAATAGCCTAGCATGCTGCTCTTATAGCGCACTTTTAGATCTTTATTTGTTATGACAACAAGTAAATCAAATAAATACCCTAAATTGTACTTCATCTTTATACTCATAAATTATTCTGCAAATATCCACTGAATGAGTTAGTCATACCAGGTCTACCTCGCCGATCCTGTCAGGCTCAACAGTCGAGAAACTGACTGCTTTGTGCTGCGGGCAAAGTTTATCAGGCCAGCTGCCATTCATCGACTGCAACCAATGATTTGAACGGAAGCGCAAGCGACACCCCAGCCATAAACGATAAAAACCCTTTTAATTCAATAAATTAAAAAATCACCTTATGTTTTCTTCCACGCTACCGCCATTGGCTATCGCAACCAAAATGCGTGATCCACCGAGTTTTTAGCACTCACATCCGTTCAAACCGCACTGCAGATGGCATTACTGTTCAGTACAGCCATGCATCTCGTTACCTTAGCTACAAAAAGGCTTTACTCTGGCGTTTCCCTTCTCCGTTAGCTATCAGGACTTTCTCATTTCCGCAAGCAGCATGCCTGGCGTAGCACTCCCCTCACCTGCTCATCACGCCCTTACATGCAAAAGAACCATCTAAGGACAGCATGAAATTCTGAAATAATTTCTTGCATATTAATAACAACTTTTGGTGATGATTTATCAAGCAATACCTAAGTCTGCCAAATAGAACGGCAACGTATTATAACTCTGCAAGTAAGGAATAAAAGTAAAAATCCGGTGCATGGCTTTCTCAATGTAAAAATGGACACACTTTAGACGATATGATGGCATTATCGCTAAATGAGCTCTCGGGAAACAAACACACCGGGCAAACCAAAGTAACAATCTTTACTCTACGAGGCCAGACCGCGTCTAAAACCTAGCAATACTCGATAAAACCGAAACAAACAGATAACCCATTGTTTATATTGGTTTCTATAGTGCTTTTCATCTTCTGAATGGCTTAATACCTTTCACGAATGATAATTAATTACAAGGCATTTACTCTCAGACGCCGCTGTTTACAGTTACTTGCATATCTTGTCATGGCAAAGCAAGTGATCCCAACCGCAAGCCAGTGTAAAATCGGCACTTATGTAGAACGGGATATCCACACCCCGGAGGAAAAATATGAAGTTTTTGGTCACTGGTGCCGCAGGTTTTATCGGCTTCCATATCGCGCAGCGCCTGCTGAATGAAGGGCATGATGTTGTCGGAATCGACAACATGAACGACTATTATGACGTCAGCCTGAAGCAGGCACGTCTGGATCGCCTGGCATCTCCGGCATTCCATTTCCAGCAGCTGGATTTGGCCGACCGTGAAGGTATGGCAAAGCTGTTCGCCACAGAGCAATTTGACCGCGTGATCCACCTGGCCGCCCAGGCCGGCGTGCGCTACTCGCTGGAAAACCCGTATGCGTACGCAGACGCTAACCTGATGGGGTACCTGAACATTCTGGAAGGCTGCCGTCATACCAAGGTGAAACACCTGGTGTACGCCTCCTCCAGCTCGGTTTACGGCCTCAACCGTAAAATGCCGTTCTCCACCGAAGATTCCGTCGATCATCCGGTCTCCCTGTATGCCGCCACCAAGAAAGCCAATGAGCTGATGGCGCATACCTATTCCCATCTGTACGGCATCCCGACCACCGGGCTGCGCTTCTTTACAGTTTATGGTCCGTGGGGTCGCCCGGATATGGCGCTGTTCAAGTTCACGAAAGCGATGCTGGAAGGAAAAAGTATCGACGTTTACAACTACGGCAAAATGAAGCGCGACTTCACCTATATCGACGACATCGTCGAGGCGGTGGTTCGGGTGCAGGATGTGATCCCGCAGGCCAATGCCGACTGGACCGTTGAGAGCGGTTCCCCGGCCACCAGCTCCGCGCCGTATCGGGTATATAACATTGGCAACAGCTCACCAGTGGAACTGATGGACTACATCACCGCCCTGGAAGAGGCGCTGGGAATGGAAGCGAAGAAGAATATGATGCCGATCCAGCCGGGAGATGTGCTGGACACCAGCGCAGACACCCAAGCGCTGTATGACCTGGTGGGCTTTAAGCCGCAAACGTCAGTGAAGGACGGCGTGAAGAACTTCGTGGAATGGTACAAGGATTACTATCAGATCTAATCCCCCTGCCCTGCCGCAATCATCTGATTGCGGCAACCCCTTCTATGTAACCTCCGTTGTCCTGACTATGTGTCGACAGAATGCACATTCATTATTTTTTATATAATATTTTGTGCTATAGACGCTATTTTTGCCTTTTTACTCGCCCGCCTGAAACCAGTTTCATCCAGCCTTTTTCAGAAAAGCAAATATCCGCGCGCCAGGCACTGAAACTTTTCTGGTGTCCAGACCAATTTGGTTAGCGGAAACAGCATTATATGCTGAATGATAAAAAACATTACTATCTGTAGGAATTTTCCTAAATCCAGGATATGTTAGAGCAAGCCATGCAACAGCACAAAACTGATGTATTGCTTATCAAACTAATAATTCAATCAACATACGCCCTGTGGTAGATATTATGGAAAACCTATTTTTCTTAGTGGTCGCTGCCATACTACTTGCTGTTTCCGTTTATTTCTTAATTTCTTATTTAAAAGACAGAAAGAAAACGAAACTGACGTTTAATAAACGCAAGTGGTAAGGCCCGTTCCGTATTACAATTAGATTAAGATAATATTAAGAGATAAAAATGATATGACAGAATGACTATTCATTCTGCGTTTTGGCATGGCCTTAAGGCAAGAAAAAATAACGCTACTCGCGCCCTGTCCCGCGTTTTTTCATAGGACATAAATAACAAAAGCCTGCGTTGCAGGCTTTGTTTTACCTCCCGGCGCTTATCTCCGGCATCTACATCACAGTGACGGTAGCTCTTCACAAGGTAAGTTTAACTTATCGGACCTGTTTTCAATCCGCAACGGCTTTTGAGCAGGATCGTAATGTCCATCACAATTTATTGAGGTTAATCTGAATGAGCGGAAAATAGGCTCGGGGAAAGAGAAATGAAGGAGGGATAAAGGAACACACTGGCGGCGGCAGGCCGCCAGTGACAGACCGGCAGAATTAATCGTTGCCAAACAGATCGCGGGTGTAAACCTTATCCGCGACATCCGCCAGCTCTTCCGCCATACGGTTAGAGATGATCACATCCGCCTCTTGTTTGAAGGCATTCAGGTCGCGCACGACGCGGGAGTTGAAGAACTCATCTTCCTGCATCACCGGTTCATAGATAATAACCGGAATACCTTTCGCCTTGATGCGCTTCATGATGCCCTGAATAGAAGAGGCGCGGAAATTGTCCGAACCACTCTTCATGATCAGGCGATATACACCCACTACTTTCGGCTTACGAGCGAGAATAGAATCCGCGATAAAGTCTTTACGGGTACGGTTAGCATCGACGATAGCCGCGATGATATTGTTCGGGACCGATTCGTAGTTCGCCAGCAGCTGCTTGGTATCTTTCGGCAGGCAGTAGCCGCCATAGCCAAAGGACGGGTTGTTGTAGTGGTTGCCGATACGCGGATCCAGGCATACCCCTTCGATAATCTGTTTGCTGTTCAGCCCCTGGCTTTCAGCATAGCTGTCGAGCTCGTTGAAATAGGCAACGCGCAGCGCCAGATAGGTGTTAGCGAACAGTTTGATCGCTTCCGCTTCGGTGGAGTCGGTAAACAGGGTTGGGATATCCTGCTTGATCGCGCCTTCTTTCAGCAGATCAGCAAAACGTTCGGCACGCGCAGAGCGCTCACCGATGACAATGCGCGATGGATGCAGGTTGTCGTACAGCGCACGTCCTTCACGCAGGAACTCAGGAGAGAAAATAACATTATCAATCCCTAAACGTTCTTTGATGTCGCGGGTGAACCCCACCGGGATGGTCGATTTAATGATCATCACCGCGTTCGGGTTGATCTCTGTGACATCGCGAATAACCGCTTCCACCGTAGAGGTGTTGAAGTAGTTGGTTTTGGGATCGTAGTCGGTCGGCGTGGCAATAATCACGTAGTCGGCATTACGGTATGCGTCGTGCTTATCCGTGGTGGCACGGAAATTTAACGGTTTTTCTGCCAGATATTCCTGAATCTCTTTATCGACAATCGGAGAGATCTTCTGGTTAAGCATATCCACTTTGGCCTGTACGATATCCAGGGCCACCACTTCGTGGTTTTGCGCAATCAGGACACCGTTCGATAAACCAACATAACCTGTACCGGAAATAGTAATTTTCATTCGATTACACTTTAATCAGTTAACTGGGTAATGGCGGCTAGCCACGAATTTAAATAATGCTGTGCGCGGTTTTACGCTGAGAAGGAAGGTAAGTCAAGTCGGTCGGTTGACCAAGCTTGTAAACGAATAAACATGACGAGTTCCATTTGGAACCCGCCATTTTAGGAAAAACAACCTAATTATTTATAAACTTCTGCAGTGGCCAGAGTATGTGCCTGCAGATCTTTCTCCGACAGCGACAGCGCGCAGTCGCTCAGCGCCGGCCAGTCAATCCCTATCTCCGGATCGTTCCAGATGATGCTCCGCTCTGACTGTGGCGCGTAGTAGTTCGTCGCCTTGTAGACAAACTGCACCGTGTCGCTCAGCGCCATAAACCCGTGGGCGAACCCTTCCGGGATCCACAGCTGACGTTTATTCTCTGCGCTGAGCACCGCGCCCACCCATTTGCCAAAGGTTGGCGATGAACGACGGATATCCACCGCCACGTCAAATACCTCACCTTCCACGCAGCGGACCAGTTTGCCCTGAGCGTGCGGATCCAGCTGATAGTGCAGCCCGCGCAATACGCCTTTCTGGGACTGGGAGTGGTTGTCCTGGACGAATTCCACCTGGCGGCCCACAGCCTCATTAAACACCTTGCTGCTGAAGCTCTCAAAGAAGAACCCCCGCGCATCACCAAACACGCGCGGTTCAAAAATCAGCACCTCAGGAATATCTGTTTTAATAATGTTCATCTTTTGCTACCCGTTTATTTACCCAGGACTTCTGTTACCACGCGAGCCACACCCTGACGCCAGTCCGGGAGAGTCACCCCAAATGCCTGCTGGAATTTTTCATTCGACAGGCGAGAGTTGAGCGGACGCTTCGCCGGCGTCGGATAGGCCGTCGTCGGAATGCCCTTCACTTCCTGAACCGCCAGCTCTGCACCGTGCGCTCTCGCCACCTCAAACACATAGCGGGCGTAGTCGCACCAGCTGGTCTCGCCGCTGGCCACCAGATGATAGGTACCGGCCAGCGCCGGATCACGCAGCGTTTCACGGATTGCCGTCGCCGTGCAGTCTGCCAGCAGCTCTGCTCCGGTGGGCGCCCCGTGCTGGTCGTCAATGATGGAGAGCGTCTCTTTCTCACCCGCCAGGCGGAGCATGGTTTTGGCAAAGTTGGCGCCGCGGGTGGCATACACCCAGCTGGTACGGAAAATCAGGTGACGCGGGTTGCCCTGCTCCAGCGCCAGTTCACCGGCACGTTTGGTTTCACCGTAGACGTTCAGCGGGCCGGTTGCCTCATCTTCCCGGCGATAATGGCTGCCGGCGCCGTCGAACACATAGTCCGTGGAATAGTGCACCATCAGGGCACCCAGCTTCGCCGACTCCGCCGCCAGCACCGCCACCCCTTTGTCGTTCAGCAGGTCGGAGAGCTCCCGCTCGCTTTCGGCCTTGTCCACTGCCGTGTGCGCGGCGGCATTCACCACCACGTCCGGGCGGACGGTACGCACGGTCTGCGCGATACCGTCCAGATTAGTCAGATCACCGCACAGCTCTTTATCAAAGTAATCCACCGCGACCACATCACCGAGCGTGGACAGGGAGCGCTGCAGCTCCCAGCCCACCTGACCATTCTTGCCAATCAGTAATATCTTCATCTTGTTATTTTCCTTTAATGGCCGTGCGGCTTCAGTCTTCACTGAGCAGACGTTTCAGGTAGGCACCGTACTCGGTTTTCTTCAGACGCTCCGCCTGAGCCGCCACCCCTTCCGCCGACAGCCACTGATTACGGTAGGCTATCTCTTCCAGACAGGCGACCTTCATCCCCTGGCGCTTCTCAATGGTATGAATAAACTGAGAAGCTTCAATCAGGCTGTCATGGGTGCCCGTATCCAGCCAGGCAAATCCGCGCCCCAGCAGTTCCACCTGCAAATCGCCGCGCTCCAGATACATCTGGTTCAGGGTGGTGATCTCCAGCTCGCCGCGTTCAGAAGGCTTGACGTCCTTCGCCATCTCCACCACATTGTTGTCGTAGAAGTAGAGCCCGGTCACCGCCCAGTCCGATTTCGGCTTCAGCGGTTTCTCCTCGATGGACAGCGCCTTAAAGTTCTCGTCGAACTCCACCACCCCGAAACGCTCCGGATCCAGCACCTGATAACCAAACACCGTGGCACCGGAAGTCTTCGCCGCCGCCGCTTCCAGTTTTTTACCGAAGCTCTGGCCAAAGTAGATATTATCCCCCAGCACCAGGGCGCAGGCATCGTTGCCGATGAACTTCTCACCAATGATAAAGGCCTGCGCCAGGCCGTCCGGAGACGGCTGGATGGCGTAGCTGAAGTTCACCCCGAACTGCGATCCGTCACCCAGCAGGCGCTGGAAGGAAGGCATATCGTCCGGGGTGGAGATGATCAGGATGTCGCGAATACCCGCCAGCATCAGGACGGACACCGGGTAGAAAATCATCGGCTTGTCATAGATTGGCAGCAGCTGCTTGGAGACGCCCTGAGTGATCGGATATAAACGCGTGCCGGAGCCGCCGGCCAGAACAATACCTTTCATAAATCTATTCCTTAATTAGTCAGATATCAGTTATTGAGGCCCAGACGCTCACCGGCATAGGAGCCGTCCAGCACGCGCTGCCACCAGGTCTGGTTGTTCAGATACCAGTGCACGGTTTTTTCAATCCCGCTCTCGAACGTCTCCTGTGGCACCCAGCCCAGATCGCGCTGAATTTTCGCGGCATCAATGGCATAACGTAGGTCATGTCCAGGACGGTCGGTGACAAAAGTGATCAGGTCTGCGAAATGAGTGATGTTACCCGGCTTCTGCGCCACCACCTTGTCGAGAATGGCGCAGATGGTGCGCACCACATCGATATTTTTACGCTCGTTATGACCGCCGATATTGTAGGTCTCGCCGCTCTTGCCTTCGGTCGCCACTTTGTACAGCGCACGGGCATGGTCCTCAACATACAGCCAGTCACGGATCTGCTCCCCGTTGCCATATACCGGCAGCGGTTTACCCGCCAGGGCATTAAGGATAGTCAGCGGGATTAGTTTCTCCGGGAAGTGATACGGACCATAGTTGTTGGAGCAGTTGGTCACCACCACCGGCAGGCCGTAGGTGCGGTTCCAGGCGCGAACCAGATGGTCGCTGCCCGCTTTGGAGGCGGAGTACGGGCTGCTCGGCGCGTACGGGGTTTCTTCGGTGAACAGGTCATCGGTGCCGTGCAGGTCGCCGTACACTTCATCGGTGGAGATGTGGTGGAAGCGGAAAGCCTGCTTCTGCTCCTCCCCAAGCCCGGACCAGTAGTGACGGGCCGCCTCCAGCAGAGTGAAGGTGCCGATCACGTTGGTCTGGATGAAGGCTGCCGGGCCATCAATGGAACGATCCACATGGCTTTCTGCCGCCAGGTGCATCACGATATCCGGGCGGAACTCGCTGAACTGGGCCGCCACGGCAGCAGCATCCGTGATATCAGTCTGGGAAAACGAGTAGCGTTCGCTCCCGGCCACCGGCGCCAGGGATTCGAGGTTGCCGGCGTAGGTCAGGCAGTCCATAACGCGGACTTCATCCCGGGTATTTTCAATGATATGACGAACCACGGCAGAGCCGATAAAGCCTGCGCCACCGGTGACAAGAATCTTCATATTTTATTTACCTTTGATTACTCATGCAAAAAGAAAATAATTGCATACATCTCCATATTAAAATGTTTGAGATGTAATTTTATGGGGATAATATCGGAGGAACACTTTAAAAACAAATAGCGAAATTCTTAATTTTTCACTATTCATCATAATAGATCTTGATAATACTCAAGCTTTTTATTAGACCTCCAATAAAGTCATGAAGGTCTAATAATATAAATATTAATCTAACCACTCAGTGTGGAAAACGCCTTCCTTATCGGTACGCTTATAGGTGTGCGCACCAAAGTAATCGCGCTGAGCCTGAATCAGGTTAGCTGGCAGAACTGCGGAACGATAGCTGTCGTAATAGGCAATTGCGGCAGAGAACGTCGGTACCGGAATACCATTCTGCACGGCATAGGCCACGACATCACGCAGCGCCTGCTGATAGTCATCAGCGATCTGTTTGAAGTACGGCGCCAGCAAAAGGTTAGCAATGCCAGCATTTTGCGCATAAGCATCGGTGATCTTTTGCAGGAACTGCGCACGAATGATGCAGCCAGCGCGGAAAATCTTAGCGATCTCGCCGTAGTTAAGATCCCAGTTGTATTCATCAGAAGCAGCACGCAGCTGGGAGAAGCCCTGAGCATAGGAGACGATTTTACCGAGGTACAACGCGCGACGCACTTTTTCGATAAATTCAGCTTTATCACCGGCCGGCTGGGCCTGCGGACCACTCAGCACTTTCGAAGCGGCTACACGCTGGTCTTTAAGCGAAGAAATATAGCGAGCAAACACGGACTCGGTGATCAGAGACAGAGGTTCGCCGAGATCCAGTGAACTCTGGCTGGTCCACTTACCGGTACCTTTGTTTGCTGCTTCATCAAGAATGACATCAACGAGGTACTTACCTTCTTCATCCTTCTTGGTGAAGATATCTTTGGTAATGTCGATCAGGTAGCTGCTTAGCTCACCTTCATTCCATTCGGTAAAAGTTTTCGCCAGCTCTTCGTTGGAAAGTGCAAGACCGCCTTTCAACAGCGCATAAGCTTCGGCAATCAGCTGCATGTCACCATACTCGATGCCGTTATGAACCATCTTCACATAATGGCCAGCACCGTCAGCACCGATATAGGTCACACATGGCTCACCGTCTTCTGCAACCGCCGCGATCTGCTTCAGAATTGGAGCAACTAACTCATAGGCTTCTTTCTGCCCACCAGGCATGATGGAAGGTCCTTTCAGAGCCCCCTCTTCACCACCGGAAACACCGGTACCGATAAAGTTGAAACCTTCAGCAGACAGCTCACGGTTACGACGGATGGTGTCCTGGAAGAAGGTGTTACCGCCATCAATGATGATGTCGCCTTTGTCGAGGTAAGGCTTCAGGGAATCGATGGCGCTGTCGGTGCCAGCACCGGCCTTCACCATCAACAGGATACGACGTGGTGTTTCGAGAGATTCAACAAACTCTTGTACTGTGTAGTAAGGAACCAATTTCTTGCCTGGATTTTCGGCAATAACTTCTTCGGTCTTTTCACGGGAGCGGTTGAAAACGGAGACGGTATAACCTCGGCTTTCGATGTTCAGCGCTAGGTTACGCCCCATCACAGCCATACCGACAACTCCGATCTGTTGCTTGGACATTACATACTCCTGTCAGGTTTGGTCAATGCACAAAGTAGCAAAATTAATCATGTTAGATAATTTTAACTCAAAGAGGAGATAACTGATAGAACATTTATAAAAATAAAATCCACACCAAGAATAAGTATATGACTTTCTAGGGAAGATAAAAATGATTATATATCAATGCCTCTTCAGTACACGAGCAATAAAATAACTTCGAAAATCGCTAGACACTAAAAATAAAGCGAGAATATAAACAAATGCACCTGCCACAGCAAATAACACAAGGACTAATAAGTTGGCAATATCATTTACTGGATATATAATTGAAAGTGCATATAAAAATAGCACCATAAGTAAAGAAGACACAAAAATGGGACTAATTCGCTTGAAGAAATCGATAAAAGATACATCAATAATTTTAAATAAGCAAAACATTACTGGAAAGAAATTAAGACAATTTGCAATAAAATAACACATTGCAAATATCTTAATATCATATTGTACACCAATAATAAAAGAACTTACTTGTAAAAAAGTCCCAAGAAAACCTAAACGCATTAAGACGTCTGTCTTAGCTTTAGCCATAAATACTGCACCTGTTGTACTCAAAACCGCTTGAATAATTGCCGTAGGTGCAAGCCAACGCAGAATCTCCGCAGTTAAAAACCATTGACTTCCAAAAACTAAATATATAAATGGAGTGCTATAGAAAGCTAACCCACTCATTAATGGTGTTGTCAACATCAAAATAATGAACACACAATTAAAATAGTTTTTCGAAATCACTGAATTATCATCTTGATGCCTGCTTAAAATTGGATATAAGGATCTATTGGCAACAAAAGTTAATGTCTGAATAGGAAATAACATAAGTCTGTAAGCAAGGTTATAACTACCCAATATTGCTGCAGAAAAAAACTTACCTATTATAAAACTATCAGTATTTCTCGAAAAATAATTAATAAAATTAAAAAGAGATAAATTAGCACTAAATCCAAAAATACTTCGAAGTTCATCAAGGTTAATAAATTGTTTGAAATAAGGTCTCCACTTTGACGCACGCCAAAACTGAATTGCTGACATAAGATTAAGAATGATAGCTTGGCCAACCAAACTAAACACACCAAACCCCATATTTGCCATAGTAATTGCTACAATCACTGCAATAATAGAGGATGAGACTTCGATAAAAGATATTGTTTTAAAACGAGACTCTCTTTCAAGTAAGGCTAAGTGTGTTGCAGCGCAACTAGATAATGGAAAAGTAATACTTAATAAAATTAAAACTGGAAATAGTTTCACCTGTCCATAAAAAGATGAGACAAAAGGTGCTGAAACAGCTACGATAATAGCTAAAGCTAATCCCATAAAACTGTTAAGCCAGAAAACCGTATTTACTAAATCTTGACTTAAAGATTTTTTTTGGATAATAGCTGCAGAAGTACCTAAATCGCGTAACAAGATACCAAGATTTATAATAACCAGAGCCATGGCCATAATACCATATTCCGCGGGAGGTATTATTTTAGCTAAATAAATAACATTAATTAATTGGACAAGCATTTTAAAAAACTGGGAAAGCATATTCCATTGAGCGTTTTTTAATAAAGTCATATGCATGTCCCATCGAGTTTGAAAGGCTCAATAAAAAAAACATTATTCACACAGTATATAATGCACGTAAAGTTTGAATTTAGCATTTGGGATGTCTACCTTTACAAAAAACATCTACTACTGATAATGCAAGTTTAAAGTTTCTGGAAAAAAATAACTTAATTAAAGTCTTAATAAAATAATAATAATTGAAAAGGCTAGGATAGCATCTCGTAGAAATGGCTAAATCGAATAAGCGTTCTTTTCTCCTAAAAGGTGAATCTATTGATTCAGCGCGAGATAAAGAATGAGATAAATGCGAAGCTAATCCTATCGACACTCGCTTATTCTTGGATATATTTTTGAAAAAACTGGTATCTACACCATATAATGCATATCGCTCGTCAAAAACACGGTTATTAAGAACATTGATCTTTGCTAGTAGAGTATTGTTTATGACAACTCCAGAAGTTATAGATAATAGGTTAGGTAAGTTATTAACATCTCCTTCAGTAATAACTGGCGAACCATTAGATATGGGATAATACTGTTCTCCACCCTTCGATATGATTTTAGGAACTACAATATCATATTTTGGTTTTAAATAATTATCATTTAACATATCAATATAACTAGGATTTAACTCTGTGTCATCATCCAAGATAACATATGAAGAAACTTCAATTTCCGAAATAAAATTATTATAAATCTTACTCAAAGGAGAATTATTTAAATCGTTGACGATTTTCACAGATTTAAATTTGTGATATAAACTATTCACAAACTGCTCGTTAACAGCCAAATTGACGGGTCCGTTGTTATAAATAACTAATGAATTAAAATTAAAGTCAAAGTTAACCAACGATGTTAATGTTTTGGAGTCTATCAATTCTTTATCGTATAGCACTACTAGAATCGCAATATTATTCATGGTTATTCGTCTTTATATTGAATAGAGCAATTATATTTAAAGTTTTTTTGGCAATCTTTTTGATTATTCTAACGGAAAAATATTTTAATTTGAAAGAAAATACAAACAGCGAGGCCTTGATATAGAAACGAACTCCATATTGATGAGTGTTTTTGATACCTAAGTACTTTTGCAGAGAAGGTGTAACCTTCAAGACAAAAGGTCCATCACCAATATTTTTAGACGCCCATCTAAAGCAAGGCTCGAACGCATCGATAAAAACTACAGTCTTGTGCTTTTTAATTTCCAGAACGTCATCAAGATTTCGATGAACAAGATTGGTCTTATTAAGAACAATTAAATTTAGACTATTACTTCCAAATAAAAAATTAAGTGGTAGCGTTCCATTTATACAAGCTACTTTTGACGACAAATTCCATAGTAATAACTGCTGTGGTAGAGTCAAAACCTCAGGAGAAATTGATTCAAATCCTGCAGTATTGAAAGCAGCTTCTATGCCGTTCTCACCTATCTCTTTTTTATTAGCATCACTAAATTTAGAACGAGAAAGATAAAATGACTTACCTAAAAATTTATTTTTTTCCTGTTGAGTAGCATCGTTCAATACTTTATTTGAAATAACCTCAAAAATCTTCAAATAATTTTCATTATAATAATCCTCTGTTCGTGAATAGTCGGGAATTATTACGGCATTGAAGGATGTCGGAGATGTTATCCTTCGAACTTTTGATTCATCTATTCCTAATAGTTTAAAAAAAAGAATATAATTTGAGTCTATGGTTTGATCATGGCTAACATAAATAATATCCTCACCATTATATTGCTCAAGCAAATACCACATCCTGCTTAAAAAATCCAGAAGAAAATGCCCCCAATGTTTGTAAAAAAATCCAAACCAAATTACATTTTTATTTTCATGCTTAACATCATCTGCATTAAAATCGTACTTTCCACCAAACGAAATCCAATTCATATATAATCCGGAACTATCTATGAATTTACCGTCTTGGTCTATAACACCTCCCACTCCCCAACTTTTAGGTTTATAATCCTTCTTACAAGGAAGGACAGTCGCCTTTTCATTAATAGAAAATCCTACTTGTTCTTTTAATTTCATATATTAACCGCTATTATTATTGATAATTAATATGAATCTCGATCATGTTGAATCCAAGTACCATCAGCATTAATTTGATAAAGATATTTATTATAGTCAGTCTGAGAATAGTCTAAAAGAGTGACTGGTGATTTATATAATCCTTGCCACATTTTGGCCATGAAAATTTGATCGCGCTGAAGATAGATATCAAAAAGAAAAATATTAACAACACAAAAGAATAATATAAATAACTTCTTAAATGAGAGAATACTAAAATTCCCCTCGAGATAAACAATAAGAAATCGCGACACCAAAAAAAAGTTGCACAAGGCAATAAATCTACCAAAGCCAGTTATAGATGAAGCAGAGAGAAAAATAGCCATAGAACATATCCCTGTAAACTCATCTATTTTAAATCTATGATTTCTATCAGTTACAAATGATAAAAGTAAAACCCCAAAAAAAACATAACCTAGAATTGATATAAACATTGCATTGAAGTTGCTATTCTGCCGTGAATACATACCATCAACATATATAGAAGAATGGTCTGATATTCCCCAAAATGTTATACTAGATAAAATTAATGGTAGTATAGTTGTGCTTAAAAAGTAAAAAAAGATACAGACCGGCACAATTATTTTTTTACTTTTAAGTTTATAGAATCTATTTATAAAAATAACAGGTAAGAAAAACAGCATTGAAAAATGCATAAATACAGAGAACAGAATTAATAAAATACCGAGCTTTCTGGAATCATAGAGGAAGTAAATTATTCCAGCCACCATCCATATCATGGCCATGCCATATCTGATTCCAGCCGCCCAGTTAAGGATATTTAACGTAGAGATAAAAACCACATGGGCAAAAATAAATTTCTTATCATTTGTGCAATACACTTCTTTATTAATAACAACGCCAAATGCAGACAATGAAAAATAAACCATTAAAAAGGAGTAGAACGCAGGTATTAAGTAAAAGTCGACACCTATTTTTTTTGCTATGAATGCACTCAAATAGAATAATATATCATTCCCCGAACTAAACACACCAGATAATGAATACAGACTTTGGTATTGCAAAAATCTGAAATAAGAATCCGAAAATGGTGGATATCTGATCATAAAGAAAAAATAAAAAAGCGCCATTATTAAATAAACGCGATTATTATTTTTATTCGGCCTTAGAGCAAAAAAAGATGTAATAAATCCGGCTACGGGAAGAATAAACAACAATAAAAAAGACCAAAATGAAATAATAAACTTATTGTTCATATGAAAAGTCACCTGAAGAGATATAAATCCATTTACTTTATTATGATGTTTTTTTGCTTCTTGCTAGCGCAATTATTTTATCCAACCCGGAAATATTCTTCCTTAACCAATATTTTGAAATTTCCAGCGCCGTATTTACGGTTCCACATTTAAGAATATCGCTAATAGAAATAGTATCATTTCTATTTATTATATCGCGTAGGTATAATGACTTAAGCTGGTTAGTAGAAAGTTCTTTCTTGTGTTTGAAAATAAATTTTTGATATCCTTGATGTGCGTTACCACCTGTAGTAATACGTTTACGCTCTTCATTTACATTCATAATATAGGTAGCGTCATTTAACCTATAACATGGTCCAAATTTTTTAACCATACGAAACCACATATCATAGTCTTGCCAAGCAGGAAATGTCTCATCGAACCCCCCCACATCCAAGAACATATTTCGAGGAGCAAACACTTGATTACCTATTACATTTTTATAGCCCATATCTTCAAAGGTAATTTCTGCAGCGACACTATTATCACGCTTATAGAAGCGTCCATTGTGGAACATAAGTGCTGATGTTAGAAAGTTTATTTGTTTCGCATGTGCAAAATCTATAAAAGCTTTTATCCTTTCAGGCGTAAACTCGTCGTCATCATCCAAACCTGTAACAAAATCACCTTTCGAATGTTGGAGACATCTATTACGGCTAAAACAGGCTCCACGAGCTTGTTCATTTTTTAAATAAATAATCGTCTTTCCAGAATTTCTTTCAATTAACTGATTAACTACCTCTTCAGTATTATCAGTAGATCCATCGTCACAAATTAAAATTTCGACATGTGGATATGTTTGTCTTAGTACAGATTCTACAGCTTTTTTTAGTAAATTAGCGCGATTATGAGTTGGGATATATACAGATACTAATGGTGTTCTCATAAATTCCTCATTAAACAATATTAATTAATAATTATAACACGAGGGTCAATATCACATTTATTATGATCTTGGACTTTATTTCTTATTGAATATCCTGCTTTCCTATTAATTGATGAATCATTAATAGTATGCGTTATTAAAAAATACTTCCCGTTTCCTTTGTTATGTACAACACTACATTCTTCCATAATACAGTCTGGGCCTAATAATCCTAATTCAATCCCATCAAAAAACTGAAGATTATTTGTGGATTTGCACCGAAGCATTTTAACATTTCTACTAAATTTGGAGACTAATCCATGTGAGCCATTATTAGATGAAATACACTCTACAAAAAAATTACCACCACCTTGTGATATAAAGCCAGTTCTACGATTATTTTCAGAAATGCAGTTTGATATCAAAATATTTGATGGAATGTGAACTTGCTCACCACTTCCAAAAACATTCTGCAAATCAAAACCATCATACCCCTGTCCAGATGCATAACAATTTGAAATTTTTATATTTTTGCAGCAGCAATTAGTATTTGTCCAACTTCTTTTAACATATTGAGCTGTCTTAAATCCAGATTCTCCATTATCAATAAATTTACAATTATCAATAACTACATTTTCAGAACCACTCAAAAAAAGACCGTTATTCCGGCACTGATAAAAGATGGAATTACTAATTTTGTGTCCATAACCACGTGCAAATTCGAAATCATTTATCCTATTCTTGTAACCCCACAATATAGGGTCTCTTGTGCCATTTAATATGGCACAACCTCCCATATGAGCTCCTCCTTTTATTTTACAGGAATCAATAATAACATTTTTGAAGCCAGCAATAATAATATTGCCATAGTCCGTAGTTACGTTTTTTATTATTACACCATCTAGAGCATAACCGTTAGAACTTCTAAATACGAGAGCGCATCCAATTTTTTGATCTAAAAAATCTCGGTTGATTCTTTGCGACTCGTTATCAAATGGCATTCTTCCGTAGCCTAATGTTCCTTCACGCTGTATACTCCAGTCTTGAGTATAGGTAATAGTGTACGGTTTTGATGCTGCCTTTAATAATCCGCCTACCCATTCACTTCCAGCACCGTCAATAACCTCAAGAAAATTACCATTACTGATAATTGTCGCTCCGGTTGCATTGACTTTAATCGTGCCTACTATACTAATAGTCTGCTTACAAAGATATTTAGCTGATTCTTTAAAACGAACTTTTTTTTTCATCAGAATACTTACTCTAAGGCAATCAGCCAGAGCAGCACTATCATCGATTAAACCATTACCTTTTGCACCAAAATCCTCGGGGTATAAGTACGTTCGATCTTCAACAGAAAACTCCGCAGACCAAACAAGATTTTTAAATAAAGCTTCACTCACAATTAAGTTGGCTGTCAATGCTTTTAATAAAAACCTTTTTTTAAGATCCATACAGAATTCCTGTAGCATATATTAAAAAATTGATGTTATACCTTATTACCCATCTCTAAATATAATTTAGAGTAATGTTCTGACATAATGCTCATATCATAATATAAATCAAAGCATTGTTTGGCATTTTGTGATAACATGGCGCGGTTTGGAGTATTATAATATTTATCAAAGGATTGAATTAATTCCTCTTTGTTTCCTAACTCATAAATAAATCCAGAGCGTCCATTATCACTTTTATAGACCTCCATATGAGGGTCTATATTCGAGCAAATATACGCTTTCCCTAAACTTAGCGCTTCTAATAAAGCTAGAGGCATTCCTTCGGCTCTGGATGCTGAAACGAAGCAATCAAAATCAATAACCGTCTGTGCTGGTTCAGATATTTTCCCATAATATTTAATTTTGTTATTATTATATTTTAATGATAATGCCTCCAAAAGGTCACCACCACCAATGATATTAAGCTTTGCATTTTTATTTACGCTCCACTTGGAAAAGGCCAGGAGCAATTCTTCAACATTCTTTCGTGCTGTAATACTTCCCAAGTAATAAAAGTTTATAGTACCACTATCTACATTTACATTTTTTGTTGAATAGGCAGAAGGAGGAACTCCGTTTGGTATAGCAATCACCTTCCCAAATTTTAATTTATTTGTACAATAATCTCTCACTGAAATAGAACAAGCAACCTTTACCATACTCCTAATGGCAATTTTTTGTAAAATATACAGACCACCGCCAACAATCCTTCCTCTTCTAAATACTGAATCTATATCAGGATAGTTATGAATTGTAGTAATTTTTTTAGCAGTAGAACATGCTGTAAAAGAAAATAAATCTGCAATTATTGTATGCGAGTGAATAATATCATAATTTCCCACCTTAATTTGTTTAATAAAATTCAATATTTTTGACCGCGGGAAAATTTTAACAGAGGCAAAACCTTCAAACTGATGAATTAACTCACCACTACCCAAAGCGGCAACATGAATATCGAATATTTTTTTATCTAATCCTTTGATTAAACTAAGACACATATTAACTGGCCCGGCGTTTGACAAGTCAGGCAATATATAAAGCACTTTTATACGTGACAAGAAAACCTCTCAATCTGATAGTGTATAGTTAAGTTTAGCAAAATATTTTCAGCTGAAAATTTACATGTCAGAATATATTTATTATATTTTATAAAACATTAAGATACTAAAGGAGTTTAATGGATCATTTTATCCAAAATTTTTTGTGCATACTAAATCTCTGAATCACACTATACGGAATATGTTTATAACGCTGTCCCAGTTTGTACCCTAAAATTTTCATAAAGTTATTTATGAATGCGACAGGTATCCAATGTGGATAATGTTCGGCCAAGAATTTTAGTTCAGAAAGAATGAATTTTTTCCCTTCTCCCCCAGCACCACCGAAGTTATGACGTATCCATGGTTCACATTCATGGAAAACTCCAATATCAAAATAACGTTTAAATTCCTCTATTGCTGAATAATTATGTGAATGTCGGACTTTGGCATCCGCGACATATGCTATCTTATGGCCGCGGAGCAGTGCTTTGCCAGCAAAAAACATGTCTTCACAAAGAATTGTATTCGATGGAAAACCACCAATTTCTTCAAATACTGATAATCGATATGCCGAAAATGAATTAGACATAAAAACAGCTTTCAGTCCCATTTCTTTTACTGTTTCTCTACTGGCAATATAACTCTCAGCAGGATAATTATAATACCTTGCGTGCTTAGCTAATGGGTTGGCATTATTATGAGGCAGTTGGCGCCCATATGCACATGCGACTCCAGGGTTTTCAAATACAGAGATAATATTCTCAATAAATCCAGCTTCAGGTATTGCATCTTGTGTGAGGAAGATAACTACATCATATTTTTTAGCAAAGTTCGATACTGCAAGATTCCTTGTTCCACCATGGTTAAATTGATGCCCTCCAATAGTTACGATATTAAAACCTGCTTCTCTTGCAATTGAAACTGTTTCATCCTTACTTGAGGAATCGATGACATGGATAAAAACATCTGAGGAGATATTTTTCTTAATTGCATCTACTACTTCCTTCCAAACACTACCACCATTATAGGTTGGTATAGCAATGTAGTAATTCATACTAAACACTCTGTTGTGACATTAAATAGACCATCAATATGCACCATCTCTCTTCAATACGACAGTTGTAGTTTTGAAGAGTATTGCAATATCATTCCACATCGACCAATTTTTAACATACCATGCATCTAAATAGACCCGAGTATCGTAATCTACATCACTACGCCCACTAACTTGCCAAAGGCCTGTCATTCCTGGTTTACTAAGTAAATAATATGCTACTTCATCATTATAGCGTTCTAATTCTGCAGTAATAATTGGGCGAGGTCCTACCAAGCTCATTTCACCTTTAAGTACATTGAAGAGTTGTGGTAACTCATCAAGACTTGTTCTTCTTAATAGTTGTCCTATCTTTGTAATGCGAGGATCATTCTTTAATTTGAACGTCATTTCCCATTCATGACGGGCTGAATCATCGGTGGCCAATAAGTTTTCAAGCACTTCCTTGGAATTTACAACCATTGATCTGAACTTCAAACATTTAAACGGTTTCCCATTCTTCCCAACTCTCTCATGTCCATATATTGCAGGTCCACCGTCCTTTTTTACTTTATAACTAATGTATATTAACAATGGAGATAAAATGAATATAATTCCTAGAGATCCAACAACATCAAAGAGCCTTTTGATTATTCTTGATGACCATTTTGCAAGATTGTGCTGAACACGAAAAATCATTACTTCATGACTAAATATGAAAGACATATCTGTACTGTCTAGTGGAACACCTCTTAAAGTAGGTATAACCGAAACATATCTATAGCCTTTAATCATGAACTCACGTAACCAATTGTTGCGAGTCTCACTTTCTGTTGATTCAACCGCAACAATAAATTGTGTTCGCCTATCAATGGACTCCAGCCAATCCTTGCTAGCTTTGATTACCTCAATACCATTAATAACATTTGTTCCATGAGTATTGTTTGACGCACTCCCACTATCGATAAAGCCAACAATTTTCAAGCCTAAATTCCGCTCGCTATATATAGCTTTATAAGCTTCGATTGCATTTTTCCCATTGCCAATTATCCATGTATCCCGCAACCAGAATCCTATTTTATTTAGACACCATTTAGTCCCCATTCTGGCTAACGGTACTAAGAAAACAGCCAAAAGCCAAGTTAATAGCCAAACATAGCGAGAAAAATACCATTTCGCAAAAGCCATCACCGCCATTTCAATAACAGCGAAAATAATTAATGTTCTTAAAATTTCTTTTAGTTCATACCAAAATGTTTTTCGATAAAAATAATGCCTAAGCCTTATACCATACCAAGCGACACAACACACTCCAAGAAGTAAATGTAACAAAATCCAAGTATCAAGTTGTTCACCCGGAACTCTAGTTTCAAAATCAGTCATTGATACAGCTAAAAGACCAACAGCTAAATATAATGAAAGCACAAAACTAATAAAATCAGACACAACTAAGGCAATAGTGCAGCCTATATTCTTCGCTAAATGCGTCATAATTTCCTCTGCCTATTGAAGACAAGTTAAATTACTATTCTTCTAATATATCTCAAAATGGCCCTTAAAAAGGGCCAAATTTGTATTATTTTTTATCCTCGTAGGAGTAGCCATAATGGCTATATCCGTAGCCATAATAGCTGCTGGCTTTCTTTACAATACCATTCAGAATACATCCTTTGATTGTGATACCGCTTTGTTCAAAGCGTTTCACACTTACCATTAACTCTTTAGGCGTATTGATTTCAAACCTAGCGACAAGAAGAGTCGTACCTGCATATCTGCCAATAATAGCCGCATCGGTCACGGCCAAAATAGGTGGCGTGTCAATAATTACCAAATCATATTCATTGCTTACTTTTTTCAAAAGGGTTTCAAATCGTGGATGCATTAACAATTCTGCAGGATTAGGCGGAACCGCACCACGTCCAATATAATCAAAGCCCCCTTCTTTAACATGCTTTAAAGAATTATCGAGAGTGGTTTGTCCAGAAAGAATGTCTGACAGACCATGCTCATTGTTACCGCCAAACATTTTATGCACAAACCCTTTTCTTAGATCTGCGTCGATAAAAAGTACCTTCTTTCCTGTTAATGCGATTGTTGCAGCCAAATTTGTACTGATGAATGTCTTACCAGCATTTGGACTAGCGCCAGAAATCATAAGTATATTATTTTTGGCTTCCATCATTGCAAAATGAAGGCTAGTCCGTAACCCCCTAATCGCTTCAACGGCTAAATCTGCAGGATTTTCTACTGCTAGTAAAATATCAGACTCTTTTCTGTTAATTTTATTTTTCGCTAAGTTTTTACTTAGCCATTCAGAAACAGGTACACTAGCGTAAACATTTATTCCCATTTCTTCTAATTGTTCTGGCGATTCAATACCGCGTCTTAATAGAATTCTTAATAAAACCATCCCAACTGAAAACAATAAGCCAAAGATAAATCCGACCACAACAATTAGTGGTTTGTTGGGTTTAATTGGTTTTGGTTCACTAACTGCATTATCAATTATTCTCACATTACCTATTGCGCTAGATTTGGCTATATTCAACTCTTGTTGTCGATTAAGTAATTGAAGATACACAGCTCTTCCAGATTCAACATCACGACTAAGCCTAAGCACCTCTTGCTGTGTCGATGGCATCGAACTTACTTTTTTATTTAACTTTGTTTTTTCATTTTGGAGTGTTTGCCTTTTTTCCATTAATGCTTTATAAGTTGGATGCTCTTTAGTGTAGAGTTGTGATATTTCGGCTTCTCTGAATGTGATCTCATTAAGCTGGTTATCCACATTAACAATTTGATCTAATACTGACTTCGCTTCCATTGTCAAATCGACTGAATCACGTTGCTTACGATAAGCATTTAACTTATCCTCAGCTTGATCTAAATCATTTCGGACTTTAGGTAATTGTTGGTTTAAAAAATCTAAACTTTTCGCATCTTGAGCAGCTTGACGCTCCACATTTTGTGCTAAATAATTTTGACTAATACTATCTAAAATTTTTGTAATTTGCTGTGGATTGTCACCAGTCATTGTCAGCGTTAGCATGCCAGTGTCTTTTCCTTGATCAGCAACTCCAAATGAATTTTGTAGCATATTCATTGCTTTTAGACGCGTCAGGTAGTTAATACTAAATTTACTACCAGGCTCAGCCTCAATCGTTGTAACTAAAATCGACATTCCATTCTTTTCGACCAATTCACCTACCTTGGCATTAAAATCAAATCCATCCGCTTCTATTGAGTAATTATCTTTATCAATTACAGTTAAGATTACCTCTGGATTTTCACCACTTTTATTATCAGGCAAGTAAAGATCTTTTACCTCAATTGCACCCAATTTATTTCCCATTATTCTAGCTAAGCCTCTCCCAATTACAGGGAAAAACTTCTGTTTTATCTGGGTTTGCAATCCTAAATCATCTACTGTTTTACCTAGAATCATTCTAGATTGTAACAGAGTGATTTCTGGTGCAGACTGCGGTTGGCTATCAGGTAATATTTGGCTTAAATTACTTAAAATTGTATTACCCTGTTTTTGTTCAACTTGTACCAATGCATTTGCCTGATAGATTGGCGTAGCTAACAGAGCATAAAATACCGCGATTACTGTAAACCCTGTAGTTATCGCAACTATTAACTTGCGATGATCAATCAATTCACCAATTAAACGGCCTAAATCGATGTCATCGGAATCTACGGGAGAAGGCTTATTATTCATTACTGATGTCATACCTTATATCCTGATGTTATCTACCTAATTTTGCGACCCAACTTTTACAGCTTTGGTCAATTAATTGATATACTAACTCAAATGCTTCATCACTTTTACGATAGGGATCAGGAATCTCTCTTTCACCTATCCAATGGCCTAGCAACATTACTTTCCCACGTGCTTCCGGTGCGATATGAGTTACTTTTTCTATATGCGCCTTCTCCATCACAAGTATTAAATCATATTTTCGGGCCATCGAAGACGTGAATTGTTTACCCTGATGATTGTTCAGTGAAAGATTATGCGTAGCTGCTATCCTTATTGCGGAATCATCCGCAGGATAATCTACTAAAGCCCCTACACCAGCAGAGTCAACAGTTTTGTTTTGTAGATACTTTTGTAATAAGCGCTCACCTATTGGTGAACGACATATATTCCCGGTACATATTACAAGTATAGAGTTAAACATTAATTAGGCCATCTCTTAATATAACGAACTGTTTCTGTCATATCATGTACACCTGTTATAGTTGGTACTAATTGAGAGATTACTCGATTCCAGCGTACCAAAGGTGCTGTAGTGACATAAACGATGTCATATGGTTGTAATTGGAATTCTGTTCCTAGAACCATTGCTGATGCGTCTTGTGCATTTAATTGATATATATCAGCAATTTTTCCCTGCTTATTGGATTTCAATTGACGTATAACAAATATCCCTGTTGCATCGCTCATTTCCTGAGATACCCCTTCAGCATTCCCTAAAGCCTCGGCTAGGGTCATACCACTTCGATCCATCTTCATTGTGGTTTGTTTACCAACTTCACCCATCACAAAAACTTTAAGATCATCATTACGAGGAACAAAAAGGATGTCTCCTGGATAGAGCATATGGTTTTGCGTTAAGTCGCCCTTTTGCATTAATGCATATAATGAGATTTTAGTATCTTTACCATTATGGGTTAGAACAACGTTACGCCAATCTGCATTTTCAGCTAAACCACCTGCTGCATTAATAGCATCCATGACAGTAAGAGGAATGTTTGTAATCGGTTGTTGTCCTGATTTAGCAACTTCCCCAGTCACATAAGCTTTTTGCGAGCGGAATGCAGCAATACTTACGTCCACCTGTGGACTTTCGATATATGTTGTCAAACGGCTGGCTATATCCTGGCGTACCTGGCTAAGCGTTTTCCCCGCCACCTGTACTTTACCGATATAAGGATAGAAAATGGTACCGTCGGAGTTAACCCAGTTGCCGGTGTCGCTGGCGCTACGGTATTGACCTGCAGGCGTTGTCAATTCCGGGTGATCCCATACCGTAACCATCAGTACATCACCTACCCCAATGCGATATTCGTAACTACGTAGTAAATTATCCAACTGTGGGTTTGGACGAGCGAGCACAGTCTCCGGACGGAGTTGCTCGATCAGGCCCGGCGTCATCGGATAAACGTTAACCAGTTTATCCAAATCGTAATCGCTGTCCGGAAGCTCCACTACGTTCTTCCGCAGACTATTTAATCCCTGACCAGGGATAATGGTACAACCCGATAAAAACCCAATAGCCAACGCTAATGCCGAAAATCTAACAAGTTTTTTCTTCATAATGTCACATCATCAGTAAATCAAAATTTGCCAATTCCTGAGCAGCTGTCATAGCCGTTGCTTCCCTGCCGGCCTATGGAGAGATAAAAACTGACTGCGTCCTGCAGCGCTACCACCCTCTCTCCCCTGTTTTCAGCATTCAGCCTTATAAACTAAACGGTATTTCTATCCCTGCGCTTGCCCCAACGTCATCGCTGTCGCTGTTGTTCGCGTTTGTGTACCACAAAGAGGTATTCAGACGAACAGACTGATACACATCGCCGCTCCAGCCTAGCTGTACACCTTTCAAAGTATCGGCATGGGGGAATGCTTTATTGATCGACTGGTTCTCAGGGTTAACTTTGGCGTAAACGAGGCGTGTACTCCAACGCTGGTTATCTTCGGTAATCAGCTCAACCTTCCCGGCAATGAGTTGACCATCCCCACCCATCGCATCCCCCAGTGGATACCCTTGTTGGTAATAACCATCTTTATAGATGTGGTGGGTATAGCTGTAATTGGTTCGGCTCATGTTGGTACGCGTGTCATGCGCTTCCACATACCAGTTAACCGCATCTTTACCCCAACCGTGGTGCCCTTCCACTCCACCAAGGAACATATTCGCGGAAGGCAGGTAGCCAGACTCATCCTCGCCGACCATTTGCCCATAGAAACTCACCGGCCACCCTAGAGTCGGCTCGAGTTTGAATTTAAAGTCAAATCCGGCCAGCTGGTTACCCGGTTCGTTATCCGTCCCGGTATTATCATGGCCAGTGAAGCCATCCCAGAAGCTGCTAAATGACTCAGGCCGCCCTTCCCCACCCCACTGCATAATGCGTGACGCGCCTAATTCTAAAGACTGGAATGGTGAAAAGGTAAAACGACCGCCGATAATTTTGGCATGGGGTACCGCGGTATATTGATTCATCTGGCTGGCGGAGATCTGGTACTGCCATGGGCCGACCCAGCGCAACCACCAGGTCTCTGGCGCTGCCTGCTCTGCGCGCTGCATCAGGAAACCGGTCATCGGCCGCATGGCATCCCCGCGGATCAGGCTACCTTCATAGCCAGGTCCCCACCACTGCGGAACCTGACCAAAAGAGAGCCACTGGTTCCAGAACTTCACCGCACCGTATGCGCCGTTGGCGTTGAAGCGCGAGCCGTTGCTAATCCGCTCCCCTCCTTCGACGTTGCCCTGCAGGTGGACATCCCACCACTCACCGCTGTTGTTGAATGCCAGGCCCAGAGAATTATCCGCCGGCTGCGTCTGGCCAAACCCCTGCGGGGTGCCAGGCTGGTCGGTTGAGGTGTAGCCGGTGACCCTGAAATCGGCTTTTAAAGCAGACAGTCGCTGGTTGATACGGGCCAGCACCACTTGCTCAGAAGAATAAGACGGCTTGGCCTTCTTTAGCGCCCGAGCAATCTCTTCCTGGCTCAGCGGCCAGGTCGACAGGCTCAGATGGATGACCCCGCGATCGGAAAGCCAGGCCAGGTCGTTACGTAAGTCGTTGTCATTTACCACTAACCCGGCCGCGTAAGCCTGGGCTCCCAGTGAGGAAAGCAAACCCAACGTCACGGCAATGCGCGCAATTTTTATCATTGTACAAGATCCATTTTCAGCCCCGCTGTCGTTTCTCAATGAGAATGAGGGGAATACCAAGATAGAAAGCGCTCGCGGCACCAGCTGACTTCGCTGTGCAACACCGGCGAGGCAAGTACATTTACCCTAAGCTGCTTGTTAGCCTTATAACATCCACTCAGCTCACAATGTAGGCGAATTTTACCCTACAGGCTATGGATGAGACAGGAAAGTTAATGTCCAGGCGATATCAGCAGCCGCTCCTGGCCAACTTCTGAGGATATCCGTAGAAAATTGTTAGATATCTATTGATGATGATCATCCTGACCGAGTCGATATTTACAGCCGTTGAAGAGAACCTCTGTGCAGCAGCAAGCGGCTTCAGCGACGCTACCGCCCCTGGCTTAACAGCTACCAGCGCACTGACTACCTGAACGACTTAATTTTTATCGACCTGTGGATGAATAATTGGTCAGGCCATTATTTTTGGCGGCGTTAAGTTTACGGGATTTCGGTCACAATTGGGAGTGTTGTTACCGAATATCTGCCAATTAATGCCGCCTGTCGTTCTACTGACAAAAAATAAGCGGGTCACCAATTAAGATTATTCACTGATTTCCAGGGTTAGAGATCTTCCCGGTACTGCTACAGCATCACACATGCAGCTAACTGACTGTAAAAAAACGTCTTTTTACATAGCTCATCATCATGCAAAAATCAGATGATGGCGTTATAGTCAACTACAATTTCTAAGGAAGGTGCGAACAAGTTCCTGATATGAGATCATCATATTCATCCGGAGCGCATCCCAGAGGGACATCATGAGCCATCAACTCACCTTCGCCGATAGTGAATTCAGCACTAAGCGCCGTCAGACCCGAAAAGAGATTTTCCTCTCCCGCATGGAGCAGATTCTGCCATGGCAGAATATGACCGCTGTCATCGAGCCGTTTTATCCCAAGGCGGGCAATGGCCGACGGCCCTATCCGCTGGAGACCATGCTGCGTATTCACTGCATGCAGCATTGGTACAACCTGAGCGACGGTGCCATGGAAGATGCCCTGTACGAAATCGCCTCCATGCGCCTGTTTGCCCGATTATCCCTGGATAGCGCCCTGCCGGATCGCACCACCATCATGAATTTCCGCCACCTGCTCGAGCAGCATCAACTGGCCCGTCAATTGTTCAAGACCATCAATCGCTGGCTGGCCGAAGCAGGCGTCATGATGACCCAAGGCACTTTGGTGGATGCCACCATCATTGAGGCACCCAGCTCTACCAAGAACAAAGAGCAGCAACGCGATCCGGAGATGCATCAGACCAAGAAAGGCAATCAGTGGCACTTTGGCATGAAGGCCCACATTGGTGTCGATGCCAAGAGTGGCCTGACCCACAGCCTGGTCACCACCGCGGCCAACGAGCATGACCTCAATCAGCTGGGTAATCTGCTGCATGGAGAGGAGCAATTTGTCTCAGCCGATGCCGGCTACCAAGGAGCGCCACAGCGCGAGGAGCTGGCCGAGGTGGATGTGGACTGGCTGATCGCCGAGCGTCCCGGCAAGGTAAAAACCTTGAAGCAGCATCCGCGCAAGAACAAAACGGCCATCAACATCGAATACATGAAAGCCAGCATCCGTGCCAGGGTGGAGCACCCGTTTCGCATCATCAAGCGGCAGTTCGGCTTCGTGAAAGCCAGATACAAGGGGCTGCTGAAAAACGATAACCAACTGGCGATGTTATTCACCCTGGCCAACCTGTTTCGGGTGGACCAAATGATACGTCAGTGGGAGAGATCTCAGTAAAAACCGGAAATAACGCCAGAAATGGTGGAAAAAATAGCCTAAATAGGCTGATTCGATGTGTTTGCGGGAAAAAAATCGGCCCAGATCCGCGAAATTTTAATCAACGAGTCAGCTTGGGAAGAAATGACCTGCTTATTCGCACTTTCCCTAATAGTTTCCTGTGTCTGGATATTCATTGAATGTGCATCAGGTAACGTCTCAGCGCATTTAAGAAACGTCTGATCAAAGCTATATCCAGGCAAATATTCAATAACAATGTAGTAGCACTTCATTATTTCATAAATATGAATTATCAATTACCGGATATATAGTAGATTATTTTCTTATTTGTTTAATTAACCGGCGAAAACTTAATTTCCCCTGTAAAACAAATGGCGATTACCAGGCCTGCTTGTGCAGATCGGTACGCGTAAAGGGTTTATCCAGCGGCCCCACCGCGGTGGCGATTTGTCCCAGCAGGGACTGAGTCGGCGCTTTGCTACCGCTATGTAAAAGGATAAGTGGAACCATCACCAGGCATGCGACACCGCCCCATGAGATATTCACGTTCTCCGGATCAGAGGTACGTTTTTGCAACACCAGGAACAAAGCGCTGCCAGCAGCGCCCAGCAGCAGGCCGGCAATCACTTCCGAGACGGAATGCGCATGGATGACCAGCCGCGAATAGCCCACCACGGCGGCCAGAACATAGCCGGTAATAACGGCCGCTTTACGCAGACCGACGGAGAAACGGGCGCTGAGCAGCCACAGGAAGATAGGCCAGAAGGCCGCGGAGAGCGCGGAATGGCCGCTGAAGCCGGTGTAATCCAGCTCACGAATGCCCAGCCCCCAGCCCATAAAGGCCAGTTTAGAGGCGCAGACGATAGCGCCGGTGATGCCGAACAGCAAACTCCACTGCCACGCCAGCAACCGCGACGTTTTACGCAGCATCAGGACAATAAACAGCGCCGCTGCGCTGGGCAGCAAAACGGTGCTATCGCCAAAAAATGAGATGAGTTGCCAGTTCATATACCTGTGATCCTTCGATGATGTCCACTGCCGTACTCAGGGATTATCCGTAATGTCTGTACCAGCTCGCATGCCAATTCATTTCACATTTTTATGCATGCAAGTGAGATGTTTAAAGCGGAAACATGATCGCAGTCAAGTTTTATTTTTGGCTGACGTTGACCGCTTTCCCTGCGCTTTAGGAATTGTCGCACTAAGTGACTATTCATAAAGCATTATTGCCGCTACTCCGACCATTGCACCACAGAGGCCCGAGACAAACTACCAGAAGTCTCCGAAGCCATACGTTTCTTTACAATCGTTATAACATTCACGTTATGAATAATTTCTGCATAACGTTATGAGCGGCGTGCCGAAAGGCTCTGCCCTGCCGCTCATCTTTACGCCAGCTGTCAGGCCAGCATTTTTTTTAATACTTTCGCGGAATTTGGTGCCTTCTTTCAGGTTACGCATGCCGTAGGTGACGAAGGCCTGCATGTAGCCCATTTTCTTCCCGCAGTCGTAGCTTTCGCCGGTCATCAGCATCGCGTCGACGGACGGCTTCTTCGCCAGTTCGGCAATGGCGTCAGTCAGCTGGATACGGCCCCATGCGCCCGGCTCGGTACGTTCCAGTTCGGCCCAGATATCCGCCGACAGCACGTAGCGCCCCACCGCCATCAGATCGGAGTCCAGAGTCTGCGGCTCGTCCGGTTTTTCAATAAACTCGACGATACGCGCCACCTGGCCTTCAGCCACCATCGGCTCTTTGGTCTGGATGACGGAGTATTCGGAAAGATCGCCCGGCATGCGTTTCGCCAGCACCTGGCTGCGGCCGGTCTCGTTAAAGCGGGCGATCATAGCGGCGAGGTTATAGCGCAGCGGGTCAGCGGTGCCGCCGTCAAGGATGATATCCGGCAGGACCACCACAAACGGGTTGTCGCCGACTACCGGGCGGGCGCAGAGGATGGAGTGGCCCAGGCCCAGCGGCTGCGCCTGACGCACGTTCATGATGGTCACGCCCGGCGGGCAAATGGCCTGCACTTCCGCCAGCAGCTGGCGCTTCACGCGCTGTTCCAGCAGGGCTTCCAGCTCGTAGGATGTGTCGAAGTGGTTTTCCACCGCGTTCTTCGAGGAGTGCGTCACCAGAACAATCTCTTTGATCCCGGCGGCGACGATTTCGTCAACGATGTACTGAATCATTGGCTTATCAACGATCGGCAGCATCTCCTTTGGAATTGCCTTTGTGGCCGGCAGCATATGCATGCCTAGTCCTGCGACCGGAATAACCGCTTTCAAATTCGCCATATTCATCTTCACCTGTTTGGTTGCAAAACACGCGGTTTTGCAAAATTGTACATGTCACAAATCCATTGGAACTGATAATACACGGATACTGCCCGGGCATCTGCCCGCCAAATTCTTAAATTCACTGTCACGTAAAAGAATACACACAACTCCCTTTTACCAACAGTCAGAAGTGAGAATAATCTTATTTTCGTTCAGGTTATTCAGCGGCTCGTTCCTTTGCGCCGCGCGATGTGGCTGAGAGGCCCGTCTATCGGGGTCTGTTGGCCGCCGGCCCCGCCGCGCCGCGCGTATGCCTGGAAAGAATAGATAGAGATAATAAATTTCGCCAGGCAATATATTTCAGCATAAACAGCCGGATATGACGACATATTAGCCTGAATCCGCGACGGTGAACTGCGATCCGCCCTATTCTGCACTCACTTCATAATATGAATTATGCCGGTTTTGTGAGCGGGCTTCGCGCTTCGCTTCTGCTCTGCGCATCCGCGCTCGCCGTGACGAACCGCGGGAGGAAGCCCTTTTGCCGCCCTCGCTGAAACGCAGCGGAAAAAGTTCTGATATCGGCAAGCTTATTCCATGGTCGCCGCCATGGTGTTATTTTTTCACTGTTCTTTTCCGGAACATAATTCTTATCGGTTCGCTTAATCCGCTGGAAATATATCCACCCACGGCAGGGCGATATCCGCGTCGTTATTGCATTTTAGACTCATCTTATCGATGATCGTGGTAACACATACCGCAGTCGTACAGGTTTTAATACATATGGAATGGATTGCCGATCCGTCAATCTGGGCAGGTCTCGTCACGCTGGTGGTTATCGAACTGGTGTTGGGTATCGATAACCTGGTCTTTATCGCTATCCTCGCCGAGAAGCTCCCTCCCGCCCAGCGCGACCGCGCGCGGATCACTGGCCTGATGCTGGCGATGGTCATGCGTCTTCTGCTGCTGGCCTCTATCTCCTGGCTGGTCACCCTGACCAAACCGCTGATTGTTTTTCACGACTTCAGCTTTAGCGCTCGCGATTTAATTATGCTGTTTGGCGGCCTGTTTCTGCTGTTTAAAGCGACCGTCGAGCTTAATGAGCGGCTGGAGGGGAAAGACAGCGATAACCCCACCCAGCGCAAAGGGGCGAAATTCTGGGCCGTCGTGGCGCAGATCGTGGTGCTCGACGCCATCTTCTCACTCGACTCGGTGATCACCGCCGTCGGCATGGTTGATCACCTGGCGGTGATGATGGCCGCCGTGGTTATCGCCATCAGCCTGATGCTGATGGCCAGCAAGGCGCTGACGCGCTTCGTTAACAGCCACCCGACCATCGTGATCCTCTGTCTGAGCTTCCTGCTGATGATCGGCTTCAGCCTGATTGCTGAAGGCTTCAGCTTTATCATTCCGAAAGGCTATTTATATGCGGCCATTGGCTTCTCGGTCATGATTGAAGCGCTTAACCAGTTGGCGCAGTTTAACCGCCGTCGCTTCCTCTCCGCCAATATGACGCTGCGTCAGCGCACTACCGAAGCGGTGATGAATTTGCTGAGCGGGCAGAAAGAAAAAGCTGAACTGGATGCTGACACGGCGTCGCTGGTCGCCGATCAGGATCAACATCCACTGTTTAATCCGCAGGAACGACTAATGATTGAGCGGGTGCTGAACCTTAATCAGCGCAGCGTCAGCAGTATTATGACGTCGCGCCATGATATTGAGCGCATCAACCTCAGCGCGCCGGAGGAAGAGATCCGCAGCCTGGTGGAGAAAAATCAGCATACCCGGCTGGTGGTCACCGGCGGGAAGGATAATGAAGATCTGCTGGGGGTGGTGCATGTTATTGACCTGCTCCAGCAGTCCCTGCGTCAGGAGCCGCTGGATCTGCAGGCGCTGGTGCGTCAACCGCTCGTCTTTCCGGAGGGGCTGCCGCTCCTCTCGGCGCTCGAGCAGTTCCGCCAGGCCCGCACCCATTTTGCCTTTGTGGTCGATGAGTTTGGTTCCGTCGAGGGGATTGTGACCCTCAGCGACGTGATGGAGACCATCGCCGGTAATCTGCCCAATGAGGTGGAGGAGATCGATGCCCGGCACGATATTCAGCATCATCAGGACGGTTCATGGACGGTCAATGGCCATATGCCGCTGGAGGACCTGGTGCAGTACGTTCCGCTGCCGCTGGATGATAAACGTGAGTATCACACCGTTGCCGGTCTGTTGATGGAGTATTTGCAGCATGTGCCGCAGGTGGGGGAGACCATTGAGATTGACGGTTATACCCTGCGCACGCTGCAGGTCGACAGCCATCGGGTGCAGAAGGTGCAGATCGTCCCGCCGGTAAAGCAGGATGAGCTGGATTATGAGGTGTAATCGTCAGGCATAAAACGGCCCGGGGTATCCCGGGCCGTAAAATTGATAGCCAGGTATCCTGTTTAATGCCTGATGGCGCTTCGCTTATCAGGCCTACGGGATGGCGAACTAATCGGGGTATGACACCCACCGTATAATCCAGACCGGGCCAGGCGTAGCTGCCACACTGCCTGATGGCGCTTCGCTTATCAGGCCTACATTAAGTGGCGACGCAAACGGATGATATTGCGCACATCCCAGGCCGGGTCAGGCGCAGCCGCCACCCGGCATCATCGTTACATCAAACGTTGACGATAAGCACGCAGCCCGGAAACTTCCGGGCCGCGGTGGTAGGAATTACAGCTTATCGAGCAGCTTTTTGGCATCGTTGCCGTCTTTGCTGCCTTTATTACGCTCAACCCAGTCGTTGAGGCGCTGCTTCGCTTCATCCTGCAGCTGTTTGCGCAGGATCTGGTCGACCTGCAGACTGTAGCTCAGCGACTGCCACTCGCCGTAGATGCGCAGCGGGATAGCGGTCTGTTTCAGGCGGTCGATAAGCTTGCCCTCCCCTTTCCAGCCGCCGAGCACGCGCACGTTGAAGCGCATATCGCAGTTCTCTTTCTGCAGATCGAGCTGTCCTTCGCCGGTCATCGCCATCACGTCGGACTGCCCCTGCAGGCGGTTCAGCGTCACCAGCCCGTTATCCAGCGTCAGCCGGCTGCTCACGGAATCCAGGCGGGTGGCATTGTCGTAATTTTCCTGCGCCCGCACGTTGGTGCTGCGCTCCACGGCCTGCTGCACCAGCTGCTGGAAGTTCAGCCCTTCGGTGCGGGTATCGGCCATCTGGAGCTGAGCCTGTCCCTGCCAGTGGCGACGGAAATCATCGGCGTCAATGCGCGTTCCGGAAAATTCGCCGCTCAGCGACAGCTTGCCGGTCAGGTTTAAGGAATAGTTAAAGGCTTTGATCAGCGAACCGATCTCCACATTCTGCAGCGCCGGCTGGAACGTCGCCAGCGGCGTGTCGCCGCGGGCATCAAGGGTGCCAGGGAGAGAGAGCTGCCCGCCGTCAAGATTGCCCTGCATTTTGCTGACCGTCAGCAGCCCCTGCTGGTTGCTGATTTCGCTCTGCACCTGGGTGAAGTTCAGACCGCGCCACTGCAGCTGGTCGGCGCTCAGGGCCATTCGGCCGTTGAAGCCGCGCAGGCTCTGGTAATCTTCGCGCTCATCGCTGTCGGCGATCACCGGGCGCAGCGGTCGCGTCTGACTCTGGCCCTGCTGACTGGCGCTACTGTCCGTCGCCGGCGACCTTTGCGCCAGCAGACTATCGAAATCGAGAGTGGTGGCGTGCAGATCCAGCGACCAGTCCGGGCGGTCTCCCAGCACCACGCTGCCGCTGCCGGTAACGGTGCTGCGGTTAGCCATCAGATTCAGGTTGTCAAAACGCAGGGTTTTGTCATCTTCCTGCCAGCTGGCCTGCAGACTCCCCTGACCATTAATGCCGTCCGGTGGGAGCTCGGCGCCGCGCAGCTGCCAGCTAAGCTGGGTAAAGTCGGCTTTTAAGGAGTGCGGATAATCGCCGCCCTGCACGGTGGCGGAGAAGTTCAGCGCCAGGTCGCGCTGGTCGCGGTTCACCCGGCCGGAGAAATCCACGGTGGCCCGGTGATTCTCATCCTGCTCCATCTGCAGACGGATATCGCGCACGGTCACCTGCTCGCCGTTCTCATGCTGGAAGAAGAGCACGCTGTCGGCCACCTGCAGCTGACGCACATCGTAGGACCATCCGCGATCCTCCGGGGCCAGCGGCAGGGTGTTGTCATGCGGCACCACCGGCGCTGAGCTGTCGCGAACCGCCTCGGTTTTCGGAGTCAGCTGGATCACCGCGCCCTTGAGCATCACCTGCTTCACCTGCAGCTGATGCGAGAGCAGCGGCAGCAGCGCCACGTCGAGGCGCATATTGTCGGCGCGGATCACCGGCTCTTCGGCGCCTCGGGCGGTCAGCGTCATCCGTCCGCTGAGAATGCTGAGCTGCGGCCAGACGTGCCAGCGCAGCGGGCCATCAAGGTCAAGCTGATAACCGCTGCGCTCTGCCACCTCATGCACCATATAGGCGCGAAAATCGTTGGGATTGACCAGCAATACCAACGAGGTAAGCCCGGCGACAATGACCGCCAGCAGGATCATCAGCGTTGTCAGTATTCGTCTCATGGCACCCTCAGCAACACCCCGTTGACGTTATCAATCCTTGTCGATTCGGCTGGCCACCGCGCCCTGCTGGTCGCGATATTTGGCGTCTTCACGGCGGTTATACGGCCGGGCCGCCGGGCCCGATAACGGTTCAAAGCTCAGCGCGCCGATGGGCATCCCCGGGCGCAGCGCCAGCGGCAGCTTACCGGAGTTGTAAAACTCAAGCACGATGCAGCCGGACCAGCCTGGATCGATACGGTGCGCGGTAACGTGCACCATCAGCCCCAGGCGCGCCAGCGAGGAGCGTCCGTCCAGCCAGCCTACCAGGTCGGCAGGCAGGGTGACAGACTCGTAGGTCACTGCCAGCGCCAGTTCGCCCGGATGCAGGAAAAAGGCTTCCCCTTCCGGCAGGACGATCTCTTCGCTCATCACCCGGTCCAGCGCGGCGCTGACCTCGGCCTTCGGGCCGCTTAAATCGATAAACGGCGCCGTGTGGCCACGGAAGGTGCGGAATTTATTACCCAGCCGTACATCAACCGTCGCGCCATTAATACGCTCAACGGGCGGACGCGGATTGATGGCGAGTCGCCCTTCATCCAACCAGGCTTCGATATCTCGGTCACACAGACGCATGGGCTTTCTCCTTATAAGGCTGCTTCCCGCACGCTTCGCGGCGGAGAGGGCAACAGGGCTACTCTTTGCACGTTACACAATTCGGCCAGGTTATTCAAAGAACTGACTGATTTTGGCCTTCAGAATATCAATAGCGATGCGGTTTTTGCCGCCGCGCGGCACGATGATGTCGGCATACTGCTTCGACGGTTCAATAAACTGCAGGAACATCGGGCGCACGGTTTTCTGATACTGGGCCATCACCGAGTCCATGGAGCGGCCGCGCTCATTAACGTCGCGCTTAATACGGCGCATCAGGCAAATATCGAGAGGGGTGTCGACGAAAATAGAGAAGTTGAGCTCGTTACGCAGGCGCGCATCGGTCAGCAGCAGGATCCCTTCAAGGATAATCACCTTCTTCGGCTCGACGTGAATGGTGTTCGGCGTGCGGGTATGCTCGACGTAGCTATAGACCGGCAGTTCAATCGGCTGGCCGCTTTTCAGCATCTGCAAATGCTGGAACAACAGACTGTGGTCCATTGAGCTCGGGTGGTCATAGTTGGTTTTGACGCGCTCTTCCATCGACAGATGGCTTTGATCTTTGTAATAGCTGTCTTCCGGAATGACGCCAATATGTTCGTCGCCAACTTGTTCACGCAATTCGCGATAGAGAGTACTGGCGATAAGACTTTTGCCAGAAGCCGATGCGCCGGCGATGCCTACAATGACGCACTGATGGGACATATCAGTCATAAATTTTTGCGACCTGATTAACCTGGATAGAGATGGAGGGTGGCGGCGGACCGCCAAACGCGGCAATTATAGGGATTTCAGCGTCCCGATACCAGTGGTATGCGCCCCGGGCGGCTATTCCGCCGCCGGCGCCCAGTCATCGGTATACCAGATATGCAACAGCGCGTAGGATCGCATCGGCTGCCAGCGGCGGGCATAGCGGGTGATGGCGGCCGGGGTCATTCCCGGAAAGCGCTGTTTAATCAGGTAATCATCCGGCAAAAAGATATCTTTCGCCTGCCAGCCGCGCAGGGCAAAGTAGTTTGCCGTCCAGCGGCCAATTCCGGGCAGGGTCTGCAGTTGACGCAGCCCGGCGTCAATATCCGCCGGCGCCGTCAGGGGCAGCTCGCCGCTGAGCGCCGCCCGGGCGAGGTGGATCAGCGCCTCCGCGCGTCGCAGCGGCATCCCCAGCGCCTTCAGCGCCTGCGGATCGGCCCGGGACAGGGCCTTTGGCGTCGGGAACAAGACATATCCAGGCGCCTCCGCCAGCGGTTCGCCCCAGCCAGCCGCCACTTTGGCGGTGAGCCGGGCGGCCATCGCCACGCTCACCAGCTGGCCCAGCACCGCGCGCACCGCCTGCTCGAAGGCATCCAGCGCCCCCGGCAGGCGCAGCCCCGGCCGCGCCTGCGCCAGATCGCCCAGCGTGCGAGCGACCTGCCGCGGGTCGCAGGCTAAATCAAACAGCTGGCCAATTCGCGCATAGCAGATCTCCGCTACCGGCTGCAGCCCGGGGGAAAGGGTCACCCGCAGGCCCTGCGCCTCTTCGTCCGGCGCCAGATGAATCAGCCCGCGGTGGCCTTCCACGCCAAAGCTGCGGCTGTAGCCCCCATCGTGAAAACGCTCGACGCCGGCGACCGCGCGCGCCTGCAGAAAACCAACCATCCACGCCCAGTCATAGGGCGGGGTCCAGGGTAACAGCACCATAAGCTCTCCTTTATATAGCGTTTCAATGATAGTCGCCCTTGACCGTCAGCGCCTTGCTTTTAAATTCCGGTTGTCGGCATGGCGACGATCCGCTAAAGTCGCCCCCCTTCTTCACCGGCATGGGGATTTTGCAGACGATGTTTATTGGTTTTGACTACGGCACCGCCAACTGTTCGGTGGCCGTGATGCGAGAAAATACCCCCCAGCTGTTAACGCTGGAAAACGGCAGCGCCCTGTTGCCCTCCATGCTCTGCGCGCCGACGCGCGAAGCGGTCAGCGAGTGGCTCTATCGCCATCATGATGTCCCCACCCACAGCGACGAAAACCAGGCGCTGCTGCGTCGGGCCATCGCAGCCAACCGCGACGAAGACATCGAGGTGCTGCGCAACAGCGTGCAGTTCGGTCTCGCCTCCCTGCAGCAGTATGTTGAAGATCCAGAAGAGGTCTACTTCGTTAAATCGCCCAAATCCTTCCTCGGCGCCAGCGGGCTGAAGCCGCAGCAGGTGGCCCTGTTTGAAGACCTGGTCTGCGCCATGATGCTGCATATCAAGCTGCAGGCCGAAAGCCAGCTGCCCGAGCAGATCGACCAGGCGGTGATTGGCCGGCCGATTAACTTCCAGGGCCTCGGCGGCGATGAGGCGAACGCCCAGGCGCAGGGGATCCTTGAGCGGGCCGCCCACCGCGCCGGTTTCCGCGATGTGGTCTTTCAGTTTGAACCGGTGGCCGCCGGGCTCGATTTCGAAGCGACCCTCAGTGAAGAAAAGCGGGTGCTGGTCGTCGATATCGGCGGCGGAACCACCGACTGCTCCCTGCTGCTGATGGGCCCGCAGTGGCGGGAGCGCGCCGACCGCCAGCAGAGCCTGCTCGGCCACAGCGGCTGCCGCATCGGCGGTAACGATCTCGACATTGCCCTGGCCTTCAAATGCCTGATGCCCCTTCTCGGCATGGGCGGCGAAACGGAGAAAGGCACCGCGCTGCCGATCCTCCCGTGGTGGAACGCGGTGGCGATCAACGACGTGCCGGCGCAGAGCGATTTCTACAGCACCGCCAACGGCCGCCTGCTGAACGATCTGCTGCGCAGCGCCCGGGATGCCGACAAGGTGGCTCTGCTGCTGAAGGTCTGGCGCCAGCGTCTCAGCTATCGTCTGGTGCGCAGCGCCGAAGAGAGCAAAATCGCCCTCTCCAGCGCCGCCAGCGTCGAAACCGCGCTGCCGTTTATTCAGGACGATCTGGCCACCGCCATCGCCCAGCAGGGTCTGGAAGCCGCGCTGGATCAGCCCCTGACCCGCATTATGGAACAGGTGCGGCTCGCGCTCGACAGCAGCCAGACCACCCCGGACGTGATCTATCTTACCGGCGGCAGCGCCCGTTCGCCGCTGATCAAAAAGGCGCTGGCCGCTCAGCTGCCGGGTATTCCGCTGGCCGGCGGCGATGATTTTGGCTCGGTGACCGCCGGGCTGGCCCGCTGGGCGCAGGTGGTTTTCCGCTAGCCCTCGCCCGGCGCTGCCGCGCAGCAGGTCTGTCCTGATCCTGGCGCTGCAGATTACGCTGGAATATTCCTGGTCTCCCACGCAAAATGGCCTGTTCGTCCGGACAGGCCTGTCCACTCTCCCCCGCTTCCGGGGGCGTATTATCCATACCGTAGCCAGACGTCTGCGGTCAGTAATCTTTGCATGCCGCAAGGGGGCGTGATTGAAAAGGGTGTCTGCGATCTTCGCGGCGGTCCGGCGTTGCCGGCCGCGGCTCCTGGCAGGCTGGCTGCTCAGCTGTGGATTACTCTTGCTGCTGGTCGCCCCGCAGGCGCAGGCGGCGACGCGCCAGGTGGGGATTGATATTCCGGTCCAGTGGTACGCCGACGACAGCGGCCAGATGACCCTCGATCGCTTTGCCGCCCTACCCACAGACCAGCTCGCCACCACCCGGCAGATCCCCTCCTTTGGTTATTCGCGAAAAACCTGGTGGCTGCGCAGCGAGCTGCCGGGCACGTGGTTTGCCGGGGAGCCGCGTTGGCTGCAGCTGGGCCCCACTTTCGTCGACCATCTGACCATTTACTACCGGCCACTGGGCAGCGATGGCCCGTGGACGCAGCGCATCTTTGGCGATCGCGACGGCGCCCGCGGAAGCGATCTGCATTATCGGGAAAGGGTGCTGATACTGCCCCCTCCGCCAACCGACGCCGGCTATGAGCTGGTCTTTCGCCTGCAGAGCACCAGTACCCTGATCCTGCTGGCCTCGCTCTCCTCTGCGCAGGTGTTTGTGCAGCGGGCCACCGCTGACACCGCTTTCTGGAGCTTCTACTTCGGCCTGGCCGCTGTCGCCAGCGGTGTGGCGCTTTGGCTGGCGCTAGCCCTGCGCCGGCGTCTGCTATGGGGCATCTGTCTTTTCTCGCTCAATTATCCGCTGGTGGCCGCTCTGCACGGCTTCCCGGAGTGGTTCTTCGGCCACGCCGCGCTGCCCTTCCAGGATTTTATGATCAGTAGCCTCTCGCTGTTCAGCTATGCCACCGCCCTCTGGCTGCACAGCGAGATTTTTGATCTGAAGAAGAATATGCCGCGACTTCATCAGCTGCTGATCGCCGCCGTGATACTCAACCTGGTGCTGCAGGTCAGTATTCCGCTCGGGTTTTACGGCTTCGCGATGCAGATTGAAGGGGTAGTATTCATCATTATCACCCCGGTGCTGCTGTTCACCTCCTGGTGGCTGTGGCGCAAAAAAGCTATCGACCGTACCACCCTGCTGCTGGGTCTGCTGCCGCCGTTCTATGTCGCCGCCGCGGTGCTGGTGCAGTTGTCGATCCATGGGATTATCCCGTTCCATATGGCGATCTATTCCCTCTGGCAGTACGCGCTGATCGTCCACATCATTACGGTGCTGATCATTGCCATTCTGCGGGTGCGTGCTGAAAACCGCCAGCTGGAGCAGAAGCAGCGCCTGGCGCGCGAACTGCAGATTGAGCGTGAAGCCAGCTTCCACCAGCGGCAGTTTATGGGCATGGTGGCGCACGAATTCCGCACCCCGCTGGCGGTGATCCAGGCGGCGCTGGAGAATCTTCGCCTCTCGGCGGCCTCGACCAGCCAGGAGGCGCGCTTCGATCGCATCGGCCGCGCCGCCACCCGCCTGGTGCAGCTCACCGATAACTGCCTTGCCGACGCCCGGCTCGCCTCCCACGATCTGCACGTCGAGCGCCAGCAGACCGCCCTGCTGACGGTAATCAACATGGCCGCCTCGGTGGTGGCTATCTCCCATGATCACTACCTGAACATCCGCCAGCACGGCGCGGTGGAAAGCCCGCAGCTGCAGGCCGATGCCGGCCTGCTGTGCATCGCCATCGCTAATCTGCTGGATAACGCCGTCAAGTATTCGCCCCCCGGTGAAATCGCCATCGATATTCATTCCGATGCCGGGCAAACGGAGCTACGCATTCGCGACCACGGCCCGGGACTCCCCGCCGGACAGGCGGAACTGATCTTTGAGCGCTACCGCCGCGGCGAGCACACATCGCCGGTGCCAGGCGGCACCGGTCTCGGACTGTATGTTGCGCGTCAGATAGTGCAGGCTCATGATGGCAAACTGTGGCTGGCCGAGCATGGCCCGGACGGCTGCACCTTTATTCTCACCCTCCCCACGGTTGCTTAAGAGGAGAACGACGTATGGCTTTACGGCTGGCGATAATTGAAGATAACGCCGATCTGCTGGATGAACTGCTGGCCTGGCTGGGCTATCGCGGCTTCGAGGTGTGGGGGACGCGTAGCGCCGAAGCCTTCTGGCGGCAACTGCACAGCCATCCGGTGGATATCGTGCTGGTTGATATCGGCCTGCCCGGCGAGGATGGCTTCAGCGTACTGAACTATCTGCATGAGCTGGGGCACTACGGTCTGGTGGTGGTCAGCGCCCGCGGCCAGCAGCAGGATAAACTGCAGGCGCTGAGCCTTGGGGCCGATGCCTATCTGATCAAACCGGTAAACTTCGCCCATCTTGCCGAGACCCTGACCGCCCTCGGCGCGCGCCTGCGCCAGGACCGACCGGCGGCTCCGCCTGCGCAGGCGATCGGCACGCCGCCGGCCGTCTCCCCCGGCAGCTGGCGTCTGCAAGAGGATAAACTGATTTCACCCGACGCCCGGACGCTGGAATTAACCCAGCAGGAATATCGCCTGGTGGAGCTCCTGATGCGCAATCGCAACGAAGTGTGCAGCAAACTGGATCTCCATGCCTGCCTGTTTTCCCATGAAAGCGAGCCTGACCTGCACCGGATCGACGTGGTGGTTAGCCGCCTGCGTCACAAGGCACGCCAGCAGGGGATCCACCTGCCCGTTCGCGCAATCTTTGGTAAGGGACTGGCCTTTATTTCCTGAACGACGGGGCGCGTCGGCGGCCGCGCGGGATATAAAAAACTCGTAAGTGTTAATTTTTCTCATTTTCTGAGAGAAATGAGAGGAATGAGACTGACGATGACCTTAAGAACTTTCTTATAGTGCTAGCACATCAGGATGATGGCGTAAGATTTTCACGGGACAGAAAAGCATATAACAAAACGTATTAGCCGTTCGCGGCAAATTCTGACACCATGCAACACAATCAGGGTAAAAACGATGGCCATGCAAACGTGGTTAGTTTTATTGCTATGCATTTTTTTCTTCAGCATCTCTGTATACAGTTTTATTTCCTATCTGAAAGACAGGAGGCGGCAGAAATTTACTTTTAACGATAAGCGTTCGATGCGTCGTAAATAATTCACTTTAAAATAATAAAAAATTATTGTAGGTACTTTTATATCTTCAACACACCGCATACGCCCGGAGGATTTGTCACAGCATGGCGTTATGTTTTGCGTAAGGAAATAACGCCATGAGAAACATTAATGTCACCATCAACACCCACAACGCCTTTGTCCGTGAATCGCTGGTAGCCATGGTCAATGACCTCACCCGGGGCGATCTGCGGGCGCGTTTTTCCTGGCGTAACACCGATCTGTCAGCTGAAGATATCATTATCTGCGAAGTGATCCCCGGGGAAATATACCTGTGTAATACCCTGATTAAGAACAGAAAAAGAGGAAGCTCGCTGATTATCCTCCATAGCTATGACCAGCTGCCGGAAGATGAGTTCATGATTAACTGCCTGAAAGGGGTCATTTTTGTTTCGCTAAAAACGGCCAGTATTCCGCAATTGCTGACGATCATTAAAAGTGAGCTCCAGCATTGTATGACCCCCACGGCTACCGACGCCGCAGGCCGGGAACTCAGCTGCGCCAGCTGTCCGCATCGCGTGTTATCGCGATCGCAGACCGCCGTAGTGCACGGTATTCTCGAAGGGCTGGATATGAGTAAAATCGCCGCCCTGCAGCGTGTGAGTCCCCGCACCGCCGCCTATCATAAGAATAAGATCATGGAAAAATACAGCCTGAATAATAATCATGAATTTTTCCAGTTTATGAATCTTTTACGAGAGCGCTGGTAGGCAAACAGCAGCACAAAAAAATAAGATATTGACCTGGCTATATTGTCGGAAATCCGAAAATAATCGCAGGATGCTAAAAAATATCCAGCGCTGGCGGACATAACGTTAAACTCTGACGCTTCCTCGGTATAAAGACATTACCGCCCGTCTTTATATAATAAAAAACACGCTACACGAGGAAAACTGATACTTCGTCACATTGCCCCTGACGTGCCTGTCAGGGGTCCTTTTTTCCGTGTGGAATAGCGCCCTCAGTGAAAGGGCGCGGCAGGATCAGGCTTCCGCTTTCTCCACTTCCCAGTCCGGCTGCGCTTCCTCGTCGGTCAGCAACCCTTCATTTTTCGACAGCATCGCGGTGGCGATGCCATTACCCAGCACGTTGATGGCGGAGCGCCCCATGTCGAGGAAATGGTCGATACCCATCAGCAGCAGGATCCCGGCGACCGGTATATTGAAGCTGGGGATCGTCGCCGCCAGCACCACCAGCGCCGAACGCGGCACCCCGGCGATACCTTTCGAGGCCAGCATCAGGGTCAGCATCATGACCGTAATCTCGCTAAAGCTCAGCGGCACGTTATAGGCCTGGGCGATAAACATCGCGGCGAAGGAGCAGTAGACCATCGAGCCAACGAGGTTGAACGAGTAGCCAATCGGCAGGACGAACGAGACGATATTGCGCGAGCAGCCAAACTTCACCAGTCGCTCAAGGGTCTTCGGATAGGCCGCTTCCGAGCTGCTGGTGGTAAAGGCCACCAGCACCGGATCTTTCAGCATGTTCAGCAGGCGGAAAACCTCTTTTTTCAGCACCATATAGCCGACGGCAATTAGCACCGCGCTGGTCAACAGCACCGCCAGGTAGTAGCCGCCGATGAACGAAGCATAGTTGAGCAGGATCCCCAGCCCCTGGGAGGCAATCACCGACGAGATGGCGGCGAAGATGGCCAGCGGCGCAACGTACATCACATAGCCCGTCACCTTCAGCATAATGTGCGACACCACGTTAAGGGCCGCCACCAGCGGAGCATTAAACTTCTCCCCCAGCGACGCGCCGGCGATGCCGAAGAACATCGAGAACACCACGATCTGCAGGATCTCGTTGTTGGCCATCGCCTCGGTGATGCTGGTGGGGATGGTGTGCGACAGGAACCCTTTCAGGCTCATGCCGCTGACCGCCAGGCCGGTATCCACCGCCTCTCTCGGCACCGCCAGGTTTAACCCGGCGCCCGGGTGCTGGAAGGTGACGATCACCAGCCCGACGAGAATGGATAATACCGAGGAGGTGATGAACCAGACCATCGCCTTGCCGCCTACCCGGCCGATGGTCGCTGTCTCGCCGAGGCGCATAATGCCGACCGTCAGGGTGCTGAACACCAACGGCGCGATGACCATTTTGATTAACCGCAGAAACAGATCGGTGAGCAGCGTAATATTGTCCGCCCAGGCGGAGACGGTGGTTGGCGTCGCGTAGGCATGGATAGCCGCGCCGGAGAGGATCCCCATCAGCATAAAAACGACGATGAAGAGCGTGAGTTTGTTTGCGTTTGCCACAGCAATGACCCCTGATTATTTAACACGTTGATTTTTAAGTGCATATTTTATTATTATGGGAATGCACTGATTTATTCACCGCATAAATCTAATTAAAGCCCCCGCGGATACAACTATTTTTTGCTTTTTTAAACTAAAAGTTGATATCACCCCGGATATCGGCCGCGGGAGCGCCCGGCGTCGCGGCGGTTATCCAGACATTTCTCAACCTTCTTTTCATAATTCCTCCATTTTTACGGCCCCTTCCCTCACTAAACTAGTATCATTCAGCGAAACGCTTCAGGATGAGACCGTAAACTAATGAAAGGCAGTAACATACGTCGTTGGGGCGCCGCGCTGGCGGTAGTGATTATCGCCGGGGCCGCCTACTGGTTCTGGCACGATCGCGGGACGAGCGGCAGCGGGGCTCCCGCCGCCGGACAGGGCCCGCAGGGGCCGGGCGGCGCACGCCATGGCCGCTTTGGCGCCGCGCTGGCGCCGGTGCAGGCGGCCACCGCCACCGAAGAAGCGGTCCCGCGCTATCTCACCGGGCTGGGTACGGTAACGGCGGCCAATACCGTCACCGTCCGCAGCCGGGTCGACGGCCAGCTGCTGAGCCTTCACTTCCAGGAGGGTCAGCAGGTCAAAGCCGGCGACCTGCTGGCGCAGATCGACCCCAGCCAGTTTAAAGTCGCTCTCGCCCAGGCGCAGGGTCAGCTGGCGAAAGATCAGGCCACCCTCGCCAACGCCCGCCGCGATCTCGCTCGTTACCAGCAGCTGGTGAAGACCAACCTCGTCTCCCGCCAGGAGCTCGACACTCAGCAGTCGCTGGTGGTGGAATCCGCCGGCACGGTGAAAGCTGATGAAGCGGCCGTCGCCAGCGCCCAACTGCAGCTCGACTGGACCCGCATTACCGCGCCAATTGACGGCCGCGTCGGCTTAAAGCAGGTCGATATCGGCAACCAGATCTCCAGCGGGGATACCACCGGGATCGTGGTCCTTACCCAGACGCACCCGATCGACGTGGTCTTTACCCTGCCGGAAAGCAGCATCGCCACGGTGGTGCAGGCGCAGAAAGCGGGCAAAGCGCTCAGCGTCGAAGCCTGGGATCGCACCAATAAGCAGAAAATCAGCGTCGGCGAGCTGCTGAGCCTCGACAACCAGATCGATGCCACCACCGGGACCATCAAGCTGAAGGCGCGCTTTAGCAATCTGGACGACGCGCTGTTCCCCAATCAGTTCGTTAACGCCCGCCTGCTGGTGGACACCCAGCAGAACGCGGTGGTGATCCCTGCCGCCGCGCTGCAGATGGGCAACGAAGGGCATTTCGTATGGGTGCTGAACGATGAGAATAAGGTCAGCAAACACAGCGTGACGCCCGGCATCCAGGACAGCCAGAAAGTAGTCATCAGCGCCGGGCTTTCCGCCGGAGATCGCGTGGTCACCGACGGGATTGATCGCCTGACCGAGGGAGCGAAGGTGGAAGTTGTCACCGCCAGCAGCGGCGAGCAGACGCAGCCCGCCCCGCGCCAGAGCGGTAAACACGGAGCGCGTTCCTGATGCAGGTGTTACCTCCAGGCCGCACCGGCGGCCCGTCCCGGCTGTTTATTATGCGTCCGGTGGCCACCACTCTGCTGATGGTGGCTATCCTGCTGGCCGGGATCATCGGCTATCGCTTTCTGCCGGTCTCCGCCCTGCCGGAGGTCGATTACCCGACCATTCAGGTAGTCACCCTCTATCCGGGTGCCAGCCCGGACGTGGTGACCTCCGCCATCACCGCCCCGCTGGAGCGCCAGTTCGGCCAGATGTCAGGCCTCAAGCAGATGTCGTCGCAAAGCTCCGGCGGCGCCTCGGTAGTCACGCTGCAGTTCCAGCTGACCCTGCCGCTGGACGTCGCCGAGCAGGAAGTGCAGGCGGCCATTAACGCCGCCACCAATCTGCTGCCGAGCGATCTGCCGAATCCGCCGGTCTACAGCAAGGTGAACCCGGCGGATCCGCCGATCATGACCCTCGCCGTCACCTCCTCCGCCATCCCGATGACCCAGGTTGAGGACATGGTGGAGACCCGGGTGGCGCAGAAGATCTCCCAGGTTTCCGGCGTCGGTCTGGTGACCCTCGCCGGCGGCCAGCGCCCGGCGGTGCGGGTGAAGCTTAACGCCCAGGCCATCGCCGCCCTCGGCCTGACCAGCGAAACCGTGCGCACCGCTATCACCAGCGCCAACGTTAACTCCGCGAAAGGCAGCCTCGACGGTCCGGCCCGCGCGGTGACGCTTTCCGCTAACGATCAGATGCAGTCCGCTGAGGATTATCGCCGGCTGATTATCGCTTATCAGAACGGGGCGCCGATCCGGCTCGGCGATGTCGCCAGCGTCGAACAAGGGGCCGAAAACAGCTGGCTCGGGGCGTGGGCCAACCAGCAGCGGGCCATCGTGATGAACGTCCAGCGCCAGCCGGGGGCCAACATCATCGACACCGCCGACAGCATTCGCCAGATGCTGCCGCAGCTCACCGAGAGCCTGCCGAAATCGGTGAAGGTGCAGGTCCTCTCCGACCGGACCACTAACATCCGCGCCTCGGTGCGCGACACCCAGTTTGAGCTGATGCTGGCCATCGCCCTGGTGGTGATGATCATCTATCTGTTCCTGCGCAACGTGCCGGCGACCATTATTCCCGGCGTCGCGGTGCCGCTATCGCTGGTGGGCACTTTTGCGGTGATGGTGTTCCTCGACTTCTCGATCAACAACCTGACGCTGATGGCCCTGACCATCGCCACCGGCTTCGTGGTGGATGATGCCATCGTGGTGATCGAGAACATCTCGCGCTATATCGAAAAAGGCGAGAAGCCGCTGGCCGCCGCGCTGAAGGGCGCGGGGGAGATCGGCTTCACCATCATCTCCCTCACCTTCTCGCTGATCGCGGTGCTGATCCCGCTGCTGTTTATGGGCGATATCGTCGGCCGCCTGTTCCGCGAATTCGCCGTCACCCTTGCCGTCGCTATTCTTATCTCGGCGGTGGTCTCCCTGACCCTGACGCCGATGATGTGCGCCCGCATGTTAAGCCACGAATCGCTGCGCAAGCAGAACCGATTCTCGCGGGCCAGCGAGCGTTTCTTCGAACGGGTGATCGCCATCTATGGCCGCTGGCTGAGCCGGGTGCTGAATCATCCGTGGCTGACGCTCGGCGTCGCCCTGAGCACCCTGGCGCTGTCGATTATCCTGTGGGTCTTTATCCCGAAAGGCTTTTTCCCGATCCAGGATAACGGCATTATCCAGGGTACCCTCCAGGCGCCGCAGTCGGTCTCCTTCGCCAGCATGGCCGAGCGCCAGCGGCAGGTGGCCAGCATTATCCTTAAGGATCCGGCGGTGGAGAGTCTGACCTCCTTCGTCGGCGTCGACGGCACCAACCCGGCGCTGAACAGCGCCCGCCTGCAGATCAACCTCAAGCCGCTGGATGAACGCGACGACCGCGTCCAGACGGTGATTAGCCGTCTGCAGCAGGCGGTGGACGGCGTCCCCGGCGTGGCGCTCTACCTGCAGCCGACCCAGGACCTGACCATCGACACCACGGTGAGCCGCACCCAGTATCAATTCACCCTGCAGGCAAACTCCCTCGAGGCGCTGAGCACCTGGGTGCCGCCGCTGCTCAGCCGTCTGCAGGCCCAGCCGCAGCTGGCCGACGTCAGCAGCGACTGGCAGGACAAAGGCCTGGCCGCCTATATCAAGGTGGATCGCGACAGCGCCAGCCGCCTCGGTATCTCAATGGCCGATGTCGATAATGCGCTGTACAACGCCTTCGGCCAGCGGCTGATCTCCACTATTTACACTCAGGCGAATCAGTATCGCGTGGTGCTCGAGCAGGATACCGAGGCGACGCCGGGCCTGGCGGCGCTGGAGAATATCCGCCTCACCAGCAGCGACGGCGGCATCGTGCCGTTGACCGCCATCGCCACGGTGGAGCAGCGCTTTACCCCGCTGTCGGTGAACCACCTCGATCAGTTCCCGGTGACCACCATCTCGTTTAACGTCCCGGACAACTACTCGCTGGGCGAAGCGGTGGAGGCGATCCTCGCCGCCGAACAGTCGCTGGATTTCCCGACCGATATTCGCACCCAGTTCCAGGGCAGCTCGCTGGCCTTCCAGTCGGCGCTCGGCAGCACCGTCTGGCTGGTGGTCGCCGCGGTGGTGGCGATGTATATCGTGCTGGGGGTGCTGTACGAGAGCTTTATCCATCCGATCACGATTCTCTCCACCCTGCCCACCGCCGGGGTCGGGGCGCTGCTGGCGCTGTGGCTGGCGGGCAGCGAGCTGGACGTGATCGCCATCATCGGCATCATTCTGCTGATCGGCATCGTGAAGAAGAACGCCATCATGATGATCGACTTCGCGCTGGCCGCTGAGCGCGAGCAGGGCATGCCGCCGCGGGAAGCGATCTACCAGGCCTGTCTGCTGCGTTTTCGGCCGATCCTGATGACCACCCTCGCCGCCCTGCTCGGCGCGCTGCCGCTGATGCTGAGCACCGGCGTCGGCGCCGAGCTGCGGCGTCCGCTGGGGATCGGCATGGTCGGCGGTCTGATGCTCAGCCAGGTGCTGACCCTGTTCACCACCCCGGTGATCTATCTGCTGTTCGACCGCCTGTCGCTGCACCTGAAGCGCCGCTTCCCGCGTCAGGAAGAGGAGGCGTAAGTGAAGTTTTTCGCCCTCTTCATTTACCGCCCGGTGGCGACGATCCTCATCTCGCTGGCCATCACCCTGTGCGGCATTCTCGGCTTCCGGCTGCTGCCGGTAGCCCCGCTGCCGCAGGTGGACTTCCCGGTGATCATGGTTAGCGCCTCGCTGCCGGGAGCCTCGCCGGAGACCATGGCCTCGTCGGTGGCCACCCCGCTGGAGCGCTCCCTGGGACGAATAGCCGGGGTCAATGAGATGACCTCCTCCAGCTCGCTCGGCAGCACCCGCATCATTCTCGAGTTTAACTTCGACCGCGATATCAACGGCGCGGCGCGCGACGTTCAGGCGGCGATCAACGCCGCGCAAAGCCTGCTGCCGAGCGGAATGCCCAGCCGGCCGACCTATCGCAAAGCCAATCCGTCGGATGCGCCGATCATGATCCTGACGCTGACCTCGGACACCTACTCCCAGGGTGAGCTGTATGATTTCGCCTCCACCCAGCTGGCGCAGACCATCGCGCAGATCGACGGCGTGGGCGATGTCGACGTCGGCGGCAGCTCCCTGCCGGCGGTGCGCGTCGACCTCAACCCACAGGCGCTGTTTAACCAGGGCGTGTCGCTGGACGCGGTGCGCACCGCCATCAGCGACGCCAACGTGCGCAAACCGCAGGGGGCGCTGGAGGACAGCGCGCACCGCTGGCAGGTGCAGACCAACGATGAGCTGAAGACCGCCGCCGACTATCAGCCACTGATCGTCCACTATCAAAATGGCGCCGCGGTGCGGCTGGGAGATGTCGCTACCGTCTCGGATTCGGTGCAGGACGTACGCAACGCCGGGATGACCAACGCCAAACCGGCGATCCTGCTGATGATCCGCAAACTGCCGGAAGCCAATATCATTCAGACGGTGGACAGCATCCGCGCCCGCCTGCCGGAGCTGCAGCAGACCATTCCGGCGGCTATCGACCTGCAGATCGCCCAGGACCGCTCGCCGACCATCCGCGCCTCGCTGGAGGAGGTGGAGCAGACGCTGGTGATTTCGGTGGCGCTGGTGATCCTCGTGGTGTTCCTGTTCCTGCGCTCGGGACGCGCCACGCTGATCCCGGCCGTCGCCGTCCCGGTTTCCTTAATCGGCACCTTCGCCGCGATGTATTTGTGCGGCTTCAGCCTCAATAACCTGTCGCTGATGGCCCTGACCATCGCCACCGGCTTCGTGGTGGATGACGCTATCGTGGTGCTGGAGAATATCTCCCGCCATCTGGAGGCGGGGATGAAACCGCTGCAGGCGGCGCTGCAGGGGAGCCGCGAGGTCGGCTTTACCGTGCTGTCGATGAGCCTGTCGCTGGTGGCGGTGTTCCTGCCGCTGCTGCTGATGGGCGGCCTGCCCGGCCGCCTGCTGCGCGAGTTCGCCGTCACCCTGTCGGTGGCGATCGGCATCTCGCTGGCGGTCTCCCTCACCCTGACGCCGATGATGTGCGGCTGGCTGCTGAAAAGCGGCAAGCCCCACCAGCCGACGCGCAACCGCGGCTTTGGCCGCCTGCTGGTGGCCGTGCAGGGCGGCTATGGTAAATCGTTAAAATGGGTGCTGAAGCATAGCCGCCTGACCGGCCTGGTGGTGCTGGGCACCATCGCCCTCAGCGTCTGGCTCTACATTTCGATCCCGAAAACCTTCTTCCCGGAGCAGGACACCGGGGTGCTGATGGGCGGCATTCAGGCCGACCAGAGCATCTCCTTCCAGGCGATGCGCGGCAAGCTGCAGGACTTTATGAAGATCATTCGCGAAGATCCGGCGGTGGATAACGTCACCGGCTTTACCGGCGGCTCGCGGGTCAACAGCGGGATGATGTTTATCACCCTCAAGCCGCGCGACCAGCGCCACGAGACGGCGCAGCAGGTGATCGACCGGCTGCGCAAAAAGCTGGCCAACGAGCCCGGGGCCAACCTGTTTCTGATGGCGGTGCAGGATATCCGCGTCGGCGGCCGGCAGTCGAACGCCAGCTATCAGTACACCCTGCTGTCCGACGACCTGTCGGCGCTGCGCGAGTGGGAGCCGAAGATCCGCAAAGCGCTGGCGGTGCTGCCGGAGCTGGCGGACGTCAACTCCGATCAGCAGGACAATGGCGCCGAAATGGACCTGGTCTATGACCGGGATACCATGTCGCGCCTCGGCATCAGCGTCCAGGACGCCAACAACCTGCTGAACAACGCCTTTGGCCAGCGGCAGATCTCTACCATCTACCAGCCGCTCAACCAGTATAAGGTGGTGATGGAGGTGGATCCGGCCTACACCCAGGACGTCAGCGCCCTGGATAAGATGTTCGTCATTAACAGCGACGGCAAGCCGATCCCGCTGGCCTACTTCGCCAAATGGCAGCCGGCCAATGCCCCGCTGTCGGTGAACCACCAGGGGCTGTCGGCGGCATCCACTATCTCCTTTAACCTGCCCACCGGCCGCTCGCTGTCGGAAGCCAGCGAGGCCATTGACCGCGCGATGACCCAGCTCGGGGTGCCGTCGAGCGTGCGCGGCTCCTTTGCCGGTACCGCTCAGGTGTTCCAGCAGACCATGAACGCGCAGGTGATCCTGATCCTCGCGGCTATCGCCACGGTCTATATCGTGCTGGGGGTGCTATATGAGAGCTATGTGCATCCGTTGACCATCCTCTCGACGCTGCCCTCCGCCGGGGTGGGCGCTCTGCTGGCGCTGGAGATCTTCGATGCCCCGTTCAGCCTAATCGCCCTGATTGGGATTATGTTATTAATTGGCATCGTCAAGAAAAACGCCATCATGATGGTTGATTTTGCCCTGGAGGCGCAGCGTAACGGCAACCTGACGCCGGAAGAGGCGATTTTCCAGGCCTGCCTGCTGCGTTTCCGGCCGATTATGATGACCACCCTCGCCGCGCTGTTCGGCGCCCTGCCGCTGGTGCTCTCCGGGGGCGATGGCTCTGAGCTGCGCCAGCCGCTGGGGATCACCATCGTCGGCGGTCTGGTGATGAGCCAGCTGTTAACGCTCTACACCACGCCGGTGGTCTATCTTTTCTTTGACCGTCTGCGGCTGCGTTTTTCGCGTCACTCCTCTCAACCGGTAAGCGAATAACATGACAGACCTCCCGGCCAGCGTGCGCTGGCAGCTATGGATAGTGGCGTTCGGCTTCTTTATGCAGTCGCTGGATACCACCATCGTTAACACCGCCCTCCCCTCGATGGCCAAAAGCCTCGGGGAGAGTCCGCTGCATATGCATATGATTATCGTCTCCTATGTGTTAACGGTGGCGGTGATGCTGCCGGCCAGCGGCTGGCTGGCCGACCGGGTCGGGGTGCGCAATATCTTCTTCACCGCCATCGTGCTGTTTACCGCCGGATCGCTGTTTTGCGCCCAGGCCAGCACCCTCGACCAGCTGGTGATGGCGCGGGTGCTGCAGGGGGTCGGCGGCGCGATGATGGTGCCGGTCGGCCGCCTGACGGTGATGAAGATCGTCCCGCGCGATCAGTATATGGCGGCGATGACCTTCGTCACCCTGCCGGGCCAGGTCGGCCCGCTGCTCGGCCCGGCGCTGGGCGGGGTGCTGGTAGAGTACGCCTCCTGGCATTGGATCTTCCTCATCAATATCCCGGTGGGGATCGTCGGCGCGATCGCCACCCTCTGTCTGATGCCCAACTACACCATGCAGACCCGGCGCTTCGATCTCTCCGGCTTTCTGCTGCTGGCCGCCGGGATGGCGACCCTGACCCTGGCGCTCGACGGCCAGAAAGGGCTCGGCATTTCCCCTGCCTGGCTGGCGGGGCTGGTGGCCGTCGGCCTCTGCGCCCTGCTGCTCTACCTGTGGCACGCCCGCGGTAACGCCCGGGCGTTGTTTAGCCTTAACCTGTTTCGCAACCGCACCTTCTCCCTCGGCCTCGGCGGCAGCTTCGCCGGACGCATCGGCAGCGGCATGCTGCCGTTTATGACCCCGGTGTTTCTGCAGATCGGCCTCGGCTTCTCCCCCTTTCACGCCGGGCTGATGATGATCCCGATGGTGCTCGGCAGCATGGGCATGAAGCGGATCGTGGTCCAGGTGGTCAACCGCTTTGGCTACCGTCGGGTGCTGGTCGCCAGCACCCTGGGCCTGGCGGCGGTCAGCCTGCTGTTTATGTTTAGCGCCCTGGCCGGGTGGTATTACGTGCTGCCGCTGGTCCTGTTTCTGCAGGGGATGATCAACGCCAGCCGCTTCTCCTCAATGAATACCCTGACGCTGAAAGATCTCCCGGACGATCTGGCCAGCAGCGGCAACAGCCTGCTGTCGATGGTGATGCAGCTGTCGATGAGTATCGGCGTGACCATCGCCGGGCTGCTGCTGGGGCTGTATGGCCAGCAGCATATGAGTCTCGACGCCGCCAGCACCCATCAGGTCTTTCTCTACACCTATCTGAGCATGGCGGCGATCATCGCCCTCCCGGCGCTCATCTTTTCCCGGGTACCGGATGACGTCGGCAGCAATACCGTCCTCCGTCGACGCAACAGGAGTGGATCGTGAAATTTTGGCGCCCGGGTATTACCGGCAAGCTGTTCCTCGCTATATTCGCCACCTGCATCGTGCTGCTGATCAGCATGCACTGGGCGGTGCGCATTAGTTTTGAACGCGGGTTTATCGACTATATCAAGCGCGGCAATGAGCAACGCTTAACCATGCTCAGCGACGCGCTGAGCGAGCAGTATGCCCAGCATGGCAGCTGGGCGTTTCTGCGCAATAATGACCGCTTTATCTTCCAGCTGCTGCGCACCTTCGAACGGGATAACGACGACCGCTCGCCGCCGGGGCACGCCATGAAGCCGGACGCCGCCCCGGACGGGCCGCCGCCGGATGGCCCCCCTGACGGCCCGCGCCCGAGGCCGGAAATGCCGCCCCACGGCTGGCGCACCATGTTCTGGGTGGTGGATCAGTCGGGGCGCGTGCTGGTGGGGCCGCGTGAGCGCGTCCCGGAGGACGGCACCCAGCGCAGCATCGTGGTCAACGGCGCGGAGGTGGGCAAAGTGATCGCCTCGCCGGTAGAGCGGCTGACGCGCAATACCGACATTAACTTCGACCGGCAGCAAAAGCGCACCAGCTGGCTGATTGTCGCCCTTGCCACCCTGCTTGCCGCGCTGGCCACTTTCCCGTTGGCCCGCGGTCTGCTGGCGCCGGTGAAGCGGCTGGTGGAAGGCACCCATAAGCTGGCGGCAGGCGACTTTTCCACCCGCGTGACGGTGACCGGCGGCGATGAGCTCGGCCGCCTGGCGCAGGATTTTAACCAGCTCGCCAGCACCCTGGAGCGCAACCAGCAGATGCGTCGCGATCTGATGGCCGATATCTCCCATGAGCTGCGTACCCCGCTGGCGGTGCTGCGCGGCGAGCTGGAGGCGATTCAGGACGGGGTCCGGCGCTTTACCCCCGAGTCGATTCCTTCTCTGCAGGCCGAGGTGGCTACCCTCACCAAGCTGGTGGACGACCTCCATCAGCTGTCGATGTCCGACGAGGGGGCGCTGGCCTACCAGAAAACCTCACTGGATATCATCACCCTGCTGGAAGTGGCGGCGGGCGCTTTTCGCGAGCGCTTCGCCAGCCGGCAGCTAAGCATTCAGGTGTCGCTCCCGGAGCAGGCGATGATCTTCGGCGACCGCGACCGCCTGATGCAGCTCTTCAACAATCTGCTGGAGAACAGCCTGCGCTATACCGACAGCGGCGGCAGCCTGCACATCACCGCCCGCCGCAGCGGCCGGATGCTGGTGATTGACTTCGCCGACAGCGCCCCCGGCGTCAGCGATGAGCAGCTGGCCCGCCTGTGCGAACGCTTTTACCGGGCGGAAGGATCGCGCAACCGCGCCAGCGGCGGCTCCGGCCTCGGGCTGGCGATTTGCCTCAATATCGTAGCGGCCCACGGCGGCACCCTGCGTGCCGACCATTCGCCTTTTGGCGGGGTTAGCATTAAAGTTGAGTTACCTCTGGAACATGATTTACCGAGAGACGTATGACTGAATTGCCTGTAGATGAAAACACCCCACGCATCCTTATCGTGGAAGATGAACCGAAGCTCGGCCAACTGCTGATTGATTATCTGCAGGCCGCCGGCTATGCGCCTGCGTTGATTAACCACGGCGACAAGGTCCTGCCCTACGTCCGGCAGACGCCGCCGCACCTGATCCTGCTGGATCTGATGCTGCCCGGTACCGACGGTCTGACGCTGTGCCGGGAAATTCGCCGCTTCTCCGATGTTCCGGTGGTGATGGTGACGGCGAAAATCGAAGAGATCGACCGTTTGCTGGGGCTGGAAATAGGCGCCGACGACTATATCTGCAAGCCCTACAGCCCGCGGGAAGTGGTCGCCCGGGTAAAAACCATCCTCCGCCGCTGCAAACCGCAGCGCGATCTGCAGGCGCTGGACGCCCAGAGCCCGCTGATTGTCGACGAAGGTCGTTTTCAGGCCTCCTGGCGCGACAAGCTGCTGGACCTCACTCCCGCCGAGTTCCGGCTGCTGAAAACCCTCTCCCAGGAGCCGGGCAAAGTGTTCTCCCGCGAACAGCTACTCAACCATCTGTATGACGATTATCGGGTAGTCACCGATCGCACCATCGACAGCCACATCAAGAACCTGCGGCGCAAGCTGGAGGCGCTGGACGCCGAGCAGTCGTTTATCCGCGCGGTGTATGGCGTTGGCTACCGCTGGGAAGCGGATGCCTGCCGGCTGGCGTAGTTAGCCTTTTCCCGGCTCGCGCTGCGCTTCGCCGGGCTACACGTTCACCGCCATCTGCAATCCGTAGCCCGGGTAAGGCGTTTACGCCGCAACCCGGGGAACTCCCTGGAGCCTATCCCACCAGGCGTTATTAACGCTGTCAGCGTGAGTACTGCCCAGGTTCAAAATGGCAAACAAATTAGCCATACTGAAAGATACCTATCTGATATTTACTCCCCTTCGCCGCGGCGCTACAATGCCCGCCCTTAATGTGGGGACACTCCCCAACTCGCCGCGCCAGGTGCGGCGAATCTGACCTGTCATCAGAACGAGAACACCATGTTTAAACCAGAACTCCTCTCCCCGGCGGGAACGCTGAAGAATATGCGTTACGCTTTCGCCTATGGCGCCGATGCCGTTTATGCCGGTCAGCCGCGCTACTCGCTGCGCGTGCGTAACAACGAATTCAATCACGAAAATCTGCAGCTTGGCATCAATGAAGCCCACGCGCTGGGTAAAAAATTCTATGTGGTGGTCAACATCGCCCCGCATAACGCCAAGCTGAAAACGTTTATTCGCGATCTGAAGCCGGTGGTGGAGATGGGTCCGGACGCGCTGATCATGTCCGATCCGGGTTTAATCATGCTGGTGCGGGAACACTTCCCGGAGATGCCGATCCATCTTTCAGTGCAGGCCAACGCCGTCAACTGGGCGACGGTCAAATTCTGGCAGCAGATGGGGCTGACCCGCGTGATCCTGTCGCGTGAACTGTCGCTGGATGAAATCGAAGAGATTCGCCGCCAGGTGCCGGAGATGGAGATTGAGATTTTCGTCCACGGCGCGCTATGCATGGCCTACTCCGGCCGCTGCCTGCTCTCCGGGTATATCAACAAGCGCGACCCGAACCAGGGGACCTGCACCAACGCCTGCCGCTGGGAATACAACGTGGCGGAAGGCAAAGAGGACGACGTCGGCAACATCGTCCACAAATATGAGCCGATCCCGGTGCAGACCGTGGAGCCTACCCTCGGCATCGGCGCGCCGACCGATAAAGTCTTTATGATTGAGGAAGCCAAACGTCCGGGCGAATACATGACCGCCTTTGAGGACGAACACGGCACCTACATCATGAACTCGAAAGATCTGCGGGCTATCGCCCACGTTGAGCGTCTGACCCAGATGGGCGTTCACTCGCTGAAGATCGAAGGCCGCACCAAATCCTTCTACTACTGCGCGCGCACCGCTCAGGTTTACCGCAAGGCGATCGACGATGCCGCCGCCGGCAAACCGTTCGATACCAGCCTGCTGGAGACCCTGGAGGGGCTGGCCCACCGCGGGTACACCGAAGGCTTCCTGCGCCGCCATACCCATGACGATTATCAGAACTACGAGTACGGCTACTCCGTCTCCGAGCGCCAGCAGTTTGTCGGCGAATTCACCGGAGAGCGTAACGGCCCGCTGGCGGCCGTGGCGGTCAAAAATAAGTTCAGCGTCGGCGACAGCCTTGAGCTGATGACCCCGCAGGGTAACGTCAACTTCACCCTTGAGCATATGGAGAATGGCAAAGGCGAAACCATGCCGGTGGCCCCGGGCGATGGCTATACCGTCTGGTTGCCTGTGCCGGACGACCTGCCCCTGCAGTATGCCCTGCTGATGCGCAACTTTACTGGTCAAACAACCAGAAATCCGCACGGTAACTAGTTAATTTGCGTTATTTTTTTCACGATGTAAGGATATTAGAATCGGATCACATACCGTTTCGATCGAAACAGGTATCATCCATTTCGCTGAAAAACATAACCCATAAATGCTAGTTGTACCAGGAACCACCTCCTTAGCCTGCGTAATCTCCCTTACGCGGGCTTATTTTTTTGCCTCTCCTCCGGTCTTCGCTTTCGTCATGCGGTACACTTTATGCAACATTGAGCAATAAAGGTTCCCTTGATGATGTCTACGTTTCCTGCCAGCTTACTGATCCTTAACGGCAAAGGTGCCAATGAACCGCAGCTACGCGAAGCGGTTAACCTGTTACGCGATGAAGGGATTGATATTCACGTCCGCGTGACCTGGGAAAAGGGCGATGCCGCTCGGTTTATCGATGAAGCCCTGCAGCTGAACGTTGAAACGGTGATCGCCGGCGGTGGCGATGGCACCATTAATGAAGTGGCGACCGCGCTGGTGGAGCGCGGCGGCAAGATGGCGCTAGGGATTTTACCGCTGGGCACGGCTAACGACTTTGCCACCAGCGTCGGTATTCCGCAGGATCTGGCCAGCGCCCTCAAGCTGGCGATCGTCGGCCGCGATGTGCCGATAGATATCGCCCGGGTGAATGATAAAACCGGCTTTATTAATATGGCGACCGGCGGGTTCGGCACCCGGATCACCACCGAAACGCCGGAAAAACTCAAGGCCGCGCTCGGCGGTGTCTCTTATTTAATCCACGGTCTGATGCGCATGGATACCCTGAAGCCGGACCGCTGCGAGATCCGCGGGGAGAACTTTCACTGGCAGGGCGATGCGCTGGTCATCGGCATCGGCAACGGCCGCCAGGCCGGCGGCGGTCAGCAGCTGTGTCCGGAGGCGTTGATTAACGATGGTCTGCTGCATCTGCGCATTTTCACCGGCGAAGAGCTGATCCCTGCCCTGTTCAGCACCCTGGCGAATCCGGAAAACTCGCCGAATATTGTTGACGGTGTCTCCTCGTGGTTTGAAATAACCGCGCCCCATGAGATGACCTTTAACCTCGACGGCGAGCCGCTCAGCGGCAAAACCTTCCGCATGGAGCTGTTACCGGCGGCCCTGCGCTGCCGGCTGCCGCCCGACTGCCCGCTGCTACGCTGATCAGGCTTCGCAAAGCAAAGACGGCGCCCGGCTGGTATACAGCAGCCGGGTTCGTTGATTGAGCCTCTGAATGTTAAGGTAAAACGGCACCTGCGGCTGCAGGAAAAACCTGGGCAGGATATCGATCCAAGCACCGCGCTTACATTAATAGACGATACCCACAACCACAAAAAACCTATAACATCAAATAGTTACCTATTAAAATGGGCGCATCTGCCGTGAGACAATGCGCCATAAAGCTTAGTATTCCGCCACCTCGCGCGCCATTTCGCGCGTATATTGCCGACTGGCGTTAACCAGCATCTGCGTATAGGCCGTCTGCGCCTGGCCGCTGACCAGCGCATCGACCGTCAGGGTTTCGAGGATCTTCCCGTACTGCATCACCGCCACTTTCTGGCATAAGTGGGCAATAACCCCAAGATCGTGGGTGACCATCAGGTAAGTGAGCTTAGCCTCCCGCTGCAGTTCCGCCAGCAGGTTAAGGATCTCAGCCTGCACCGACACATCCAGCGCCGACGTCGGCTCATCCAGCAGCAGCACCTGAGGCTCAAGAATCAGCGCTCTGGCTATCGCCACGCGCTGCCGCTGCCCGCCGGAGAGCTGATGCGGATAGCGCTCGCGAAAGGCGCGGTTGAGACCAACTTTATCCAGCAGCACATTGATCCGCCGGTCGCGGTCGTTGATACGATGGATCTGCAGCGGCTCTTCGAGGATATCGCCAATGGTGTGACGGGGATGCAGCGATCCGTAGGGGTCCTGAAATACCATCTGCACCTGACGGCAGCGCTCGCGGCTAATTTCATGCCCTAAGGGCTGAGCATCGATGGTCAGTTCCCCCTGCCAGTGGGTAAACAGCCCCGCCAGGCACTTGAGCACCGTCGTTTTACCGGAACCGGACTCTCCTACCAGACCGTAGATCTCGCCGGGCTTAACGTGGAAACTGACGTCATACAGCACCTGGTTACGCTTCTCCCCCTCGCCAAACGCGAGGTTGAGATGTTGAACTTCAATCATTATCCGCTCCTTAATCCGTTAACCAGCTGGCCTGACGCTGCAGCACCGGCAGTATCGGGCGACGATGCTGCATATCCGGCAGCGAGTTAATCAATCCCTGAGTGTAGGGGTGACGGGCGTGATCGAGATCTTTAGCGGCGATGGACTCCACTACCCGTCCGGCGTACATCACCAGCACCCGGTCGCAGAAGCTGCGCACCAGGTTGATATCGTGGCTGATAAAAATCAGCCCCAGCCCGCGCGACTGAACCAGGTCATCCAGCAGGCCCAGCACCTGCAGGCGCACCGACACGTCCAGCGCGGAGGTGGGCTCATCGGCAATGATCAGCTCCGGGTCGGTAATCAGCATCATGGCGATCATGATGCGCTGCCCCTGTCCGCCGGATATTTCATGCGGATAAAGCTGATAAACGCGCTCCGGCTGGCGAATACGCACCACCTCCAGCATCTCCAGCGCCCTGGCTTTCGCCTCATCTTTGCGCCCGGGATGATGAGTAAGCCAGGCCTCGGCGATTTGCTTACCCACGCAGACCACCGGATTCAGCGAATATTTCGGATCCTGCATAATCATCGAGATACGTTTGCCGCGTACGCCGCGCATCTGCGCTTCGCTAAGATGCTGCAGATCGAGGTCGGCAAACTGCATCCGGCTGGCGCTGACGCGGGCCTTTTTCGGATGCAGCTGCAGCAGCGCGCGCCCAACGGTGGACTTACCCGAACCGGATTCGCCGACAATAGCCAGCTTCTCATGCCCCAGCTGGAAGGAGACGCCGCGCACGGCGTGGGTCACCGCGCTACCGTTAACAAAGTCGACGCACAAATCGCGCACGTCGAGCAGCGGTGCATTATTCACTACGGGGATCGAGGATGTCACGTAGGCCATCTCCTAAGAAGTTGAACGCTAAGCTATTGATCAAAATCGCCAGCCCCGGAATGGTTACGACCCACCAGCACTCCATCATATAAGTGCGCCCGCTGGAGATCATCGCTCCCCACTCCGGCTCTGGCGGCTGCGCGCCGAGGCCGAGAAAGCCTAGGCCGGCCGCGGTCAGAATGATCCCGGCCATATTCATGGTGATACGGATAATGACCGAGGGCAGACACAGCGGCACGATATGGCGCCAGAGGACGCGGGCCGATGAAGCGCCCTGCAGACGCACGGCGGAGATAAAATCGGCCTGGCGCAGTGAGAGCGTTTCGGCGCGCGCCAGACGGGCAATCGGCGGCCAGGCGGTCAGCGTGATGGCGATAACCACGTGCTCCAGCCCCGGTCCTAAAGCGGCGACAAACGCCAGCGCCAGGACCAGACTCGGGAAGGAGATGAAAATATCGGTGACGCGCATCAGCACCATATCGACTTTACCGCCGAAATAGCCGGCGCTGACGCCCAGCAGCAGTCCGAGCGGACCAACGGTCACTGAGACCAGCAGCACGATATAGAGCGTGATGCGGGAGCCGTACACCAGGCGACTAAAGATATCCCGGCCAAACTCATCGGTGCCGAACCAGTGCTGCGCATTCGGCGCGACCAGCGCACTATTCAGGTCCTGTACCAGCGGGTTATAAGGCGCAATCAGCGGCGCGAAAATCGCCACCACCAGCAGCAGAAAGATAATTCCTCCGCCGATGGCCGTGAGCGGATTGCGCGCCATTTTGCCGATAAACCCGACGGCCCGCGCCGCCGCGCGTTGCAGCCGCTGACGGCCTTCGCCCGCACCACCCGAAAGCGGCGAATCCAGAGAAACGGTCATGATTTTGTCCTCGGGTCAAAGAATTGATACAGCATGTCGGAGAGCAGGTTGAGCATCACGAAGATCACCCCCACCAGCAGCACGCAGCCCATCACCGCATTCATATCGCCCAGCAGCAAGCTTCCGGTAAGGTAGGAGCCAAACCCCGGCCATGAGAAGACGGTTTCAATCAGCACCGCGCCTTCCAGCAGCGCGCCGTAGGCCAGCGCCACCACCGTCAGCAGTTGCACGAGGATGTTACGAAACGCATGGTTCCAGATAACCTGGCGCTCGGTCAGCCCTTTCACCCGGGCGGTAATAATGAACTCCTGCGACAGCTGGGCCAGCATAAAGCTGCGGGTCATACGGCTGATATAAGCCAGCGAGTGAAAACCCAGCAGCGAGGCGGGAAGAATCAGATGATTAATGGCGTTCCAGAACACCTGGCCGTTGCCGGCCAGCAGCGCATCAACGGTGATCAGCCCGGTGCGGCGCGGCACCACACCATCCAGCCCGAGATCTACCCTCCCGGCGCCGCCTACCCAGCCAAGCCAGGCATAGAACACCAGCAGCCCCATCATCCCGACCCAAAAGATCGGCGTCGAGTAGCCCGCCAGGCTGATAATGCGTACCACATAATCGGAGACGCTATTGCGCCGCGCTGCCGCCAACACGCCCAGCGGAATACCAAGACCCGCGCCGACAATAATCGCCATCGTTGCCAGCTCCATGGTGGCCGGGAAGACGCGGATAATATCGTCCACCACCGGTTTCCCGGTCAGCAGCGCGTTGCCCAGATCGCCGTGCCACAGGTTGACGAAATAGATGCCAAACTGGGTGGTCAGCGATTTATCAAACCCCAGCTGCTGGTAAACCTGCTGATAGGTACTCTGGTCAGCATCCGGGCCGACAATCGCCAGCACCGGGTCGATGGGCATGACGCGGCCAATGGTAAAGGTCAGCAGCAGCAGGCCGAACAGTGTAATCACCACCTGCAGTAGCCGTTTTGATAAGCGCCGGCCGCGTGAGCCGGGCGCAAGGATTGCGGTACTCATCCTTTCTCTCCTTCGCGGACTTTATAGACGTCACGCAGAAAAGTGGTGGCGGAGGGGTGCGGCTGATACTCCCGTACCTCGTTGCGCACGACGACCGAATCAACCATCTGCGAAAGCGGAATTAAAGCCGGAACCAGCTGGTCGTAGCGTGTCTGGATGGCCTGGTAGTCAGCCACCTGTTTTTGCGGATCGCGTTCCAGCAGGGCCTGGTCAATCATCGTATTCAGTTGCGGGTCGTAAAAACCGGTACGCCAGCCCTGGAAGTTGGTCAGGCGCGCCTTATCGCTGTTATCCGGGTTATAGACCAGCGCGCGCAGGCTGGAGTGCGGATGCGGCTCCATCCCGCTGCCGCCGCGACCTACCAGCAGGTCAAATTTACGCTCGCGCATTGCGCCGTAGATCTGGTTACCAGTGCCGGTGATTATTTTGGCGTTAATCCCCGCCTGCATCAGCGTCGACTGCACGGCGATAGCGATGTTAAGAAATGGCTGATCGGAGAGTACCCGCAGCGTGGTATCAAAGCCGTTGGGATATCCCGCTTCCGCCAGCAGCTTTTTCGCCCGCGCCACGTCCAGCCTGTAGCCGGGATCGGGTAGCGTGGACGGCATTCCCGCTTTGATAGGCCGCTGGTGCAGCACGCCGTAGCCCGGCATCAGCGCTTTATTGATACCCTGGTAATCAATCAGATAGCGCACCGCCTCGCGCACTTTCGGATTGGCGAAGTGCGCCTCTTTCATGCTCATCGCCACGTAGTACATGGTGCCGCGCTGCACCGCATCGACGGTCAGCTGCGGGTCGCTGCGCAGGGCGTTGATATCGGAAACCGCCATATTGTTGGCAATATCAAGGTCGCCTTTTTCGATCATCAGGCGCAGAGTTTGCGACTCCTGGAAATGACGCAGTACCACGCGGCTCATTTTCGCCTCGCCGCGCCAGTAGTCAGGGTTGCGCTTCATGCGCAGCACATCTTTCGCCTGCCAGGTTTCGAGGATAAACGGCCCGGAACCGGCTTCATGGGTGGTTAGCCAGCGGTTACCCCAGTCGTTATCCTGCTGGTGGCTTTGCACCGTTTTACTGTCCAGCACTCCGAGGTTGCCCAGCGCCGCCAGCGAGTAAATCACCAGCTGCGGATCGTTATCTTTGGGTAATACGATTTGCACCGTGAAGCGGTCCGGCGCGCTGACCTGGCTGTCGATATTTTTCTTACTGAAGCCATAGGATTTCCATACTGAGGCCTGGGCCAGGTTGAGGTGCAGGATGCGCCGCATTGACCACACGACGTCGGCGGCGGTCAGCGGGTTGCCGGAGTGAAACTTAACGTCATCGCGCAGATGAAAGGTCAGGGTTTTGCCGTCGGGGCTGATATCCCAGGATTTCGCCAGCGCGGGCCTGACGGTGGTGAGCTGCTCAGGGTCAAGCTCCACCAGCGAGTCGTAGAGGTTGACCACGATCCCCACCACTTCGTTACCGGTCATCGCCGCCGGGTCAAGGGTGAGCAGGTTATTCATATTCATGCCGATGATCAGCTGGTCGGGCGGCGTTTTCGCCACCGCCTCCCCGCTCCCCATCGACATGGCGAGCGCGAGAATACACGCTCCCAGTAAGGAGGTTTTTTTCATATCTCTGTTTGCCTGTACTGTAGGGTACATGTTGCCGGATGGCGGCATTTTCGGCTTATCCGGTCTACCGGGCCGCAGGCTCGATAAGCGCAGCGCCATCGGGTATTTATTTTTTTAAATCAGTCGTGGCTAACGGTATTGGCTTCGATATACGCAAAATTAATGTCTTCACCGAGACCCGGACGTTGTGACAAATGCACAAATCCCTGGTCATCCATCGGGTCGACAATGCTGTTGAGATAGGCCGCCGGTTCATCGTAGTCGAGGAACGGATGCAGCAGGCCGCGCTCGTACCAGCGGCAGTTGCGGATCGCGCCCACCACCGCCAGGCTTGCCGCTCCGTTGCCGTGGACTTCGCAATCCATGCCGAAAGATTCCGCCAGCGCCGCCACCTTCATGGTCGGTGTAATCCCCCCCACGCCGTTAGCGCCGGCGCGCAGAATGTCGCAGGCCCCGGCTTTCACCCATTCGGCGCGCATGTGGTGCTTGCCGCCGAAGCTCTCCGGCCCGACGATGGGAATCGACAGGTTTTCCGCCAGCCACGCATAGGAAGACATCGAATCCTCCTCCATCGGCTCTTCAAACCAGGCGAAATTGAGTTTTTCCAGCTCTTTGCCGATCCACAGCGCCTCGGCGCGGCTGTACCAGTGATAGCCATCAATCATCAGGTCAATATCCGGCCCTACGGCTTCGCGCACCGCCGCGCAGGCTTTAATGTCCATTTTGGGATTGGGCGCAAAAGAGATTGGCGGCATCCAGGTGTGCAGTTTGATGGCCTTGTAGCCGCGGGCGACCAGCTTCTCAGCAAAAGCGGCATACTCTTCCGGGGTCGACAGGCCGCCCGGCAGATCGTCGCCGCACATGGTGCTACCGTAAGCCGGGACAGTGTCGCGATAGCCGCCGAGCAGCTTATAAACCGGCATCTTAAGGCTGCGGCCGATCAGGTCCCACAGCGCCTGTTCAACAAACGACAGCGCGCGCTCCGTTAGCTGATGTGCGCTGCCGCGCTGCCAGTGGTTAAGATCCTGCCAGATACGCTCACGGTTAAACGGGTCCTGTCCCACCAGCACTTTGCGAAAAAAAGTATTCACCACGAACGGGCGCACGACTTCCGGAGGCGCAAACGAAAAGCCCTGCGCCCCATCATCAGCGGTGATGGTCAGCATCGCCATTTTGGCCATGCTTTCAACCCCCGGATGGGAGTGCCCGGCGCTGTCGGAAACCCGACGAGTGGGATATTGGAAAACGGTGACATTCACAGATTCAATTTTCATGCTCGGTCCTTATCACGGCCAAATCCGATCGACATAAGCAGATCGGCAAAGCGGTTTCACATTATTGAAAATACGTTTCAATATATAATCTAAGCACAACTTCGTAGTAGTGCCTCGGACAAACACCGCTAAGCAAGGCCATAAATTTGGGCATTGGCACAACAAGACGTGACTGTTTTCACAAAAGATGAGCGAAATGTGAGGCAGATCGACCAGGAGAAAAAAGGGCGTGAGCGCAGAAAAGAGATTAACCGACCAGCTACATCCCGGGAATGTCTGCGCCCACAAATGGCTGACTTATACCACCGCCGCTGGCTCCGCGCTAAGCGCTTCCAGCAGTTCAGGTAAGGTTTGATAGCGGCCAGCGGCGGCCTGAAAACGCGCGTGCTGGCTATCTTCTGCAATCACTATCGTGGCAATCCCCGCCGACTGGGCCGCGCAAAAGCCGGTAAAGCTATCCTCAATCACCAGACACTGGCTGGCGTTGAGATTGAGCTTCCGCAGCGTCGTGAGGTACACCGCCGGGTGCGGTTTGCCGCATGGTTCATCATCCGCGCTGGAGATCGCGTCAAAAAAGTGCCAGAGCGAAAGCTTGTTCAGCACAGCGGCAATAACCTGACGAGATGATGACGTGGCGAGCGCAATCTTATAACCCGCTTCGCGAAAATAGCGTAACGCCTCCTGCACCCCGCGCATCGGTTCGCCTTTCGCGGCAATCAGGCGGGTGATGCGCTGCAGGATGGCGTCTTCAAGCCGCTGCGGAGCGAGATCAAGCTGAAAATAGCGGCACCAGGTGCCGGCAATGTCGTCGAGGCGCTTGCCCTTGGTCAGGGTTTCACATTCAGCAACGCTCGCCGTTGCTCCCCACTGCGCGAGGGCGTCAATCTGCGCCTGACGCCACAGCGCCTCGGAATCAATAATCACGCCATCCATGTCAAAAATAACCGCCTGCATACTCATTCGTTCACCTCATTAAGGCTGGCATGAAGCGCATGCCAGCCGCAGTACCTATGAGAATTCAACCTGCTCGCGGGCGGTTGCTTCCTTGTGGGAGAACCCCGGCTGCTCCACGCGGATAAAGGCGCAGAGGAAAAAGGCCACCACGTACAATCCGGTATAGGCGATCACCACCCCGATGGTGCTGAAGAACGGCAGCAGCACCACGGCAATCGCCGGCGCGAGAAAGTTCGACATCCCCGCCGACAGGTTATAGACCGAAATGGCCGCACCTTTATGCTTCGGCTCCAGCGCCGGGAACACGGCCGCCAGCGGCACGAAGGCGGCGACAAAGATCCCGAGGGCGATGGCGGGGATCAGCGCCATCGCAAAGCTATGGCCAAAGTGCTGAGGAATATAGTAAAACGCCAGGCTGGAGAGCGCCATCCCGATGCAGCCGAACCAGCGCACCACCTTCATCCAGCCCAGTTTTTCCCCGAGGATCCCCCACAGCACGTTAGAGAAAATGGTGGTGAAGAAGAAGACTGCCCATACCTGGAGCCATTCTGAAGTGCTGAAGCCCAGCTCATCGACAAACATCATCGGCATAATCACCGCAAAACCGAACAGCGAGAGGGTATTGATAATCCTCACCATGCTCGACAGCAGAATATTGCGGTTGGTATAGAGCAGCGTCGCGGCGCGTCCCAGCTCGGAAAACTTCTCACGGGTGGTGAGATTCTGCATATGCTGCGGCGTTTGAATATGGCGCAGGGAAACCAGGGCAATCACGCCCCCGGTAAGGCAGAAGGCCAGCGCCAGCCACAGGGTGCCCATTTCGCCAATGTGCGGAATGGTAAAGCTCGGAATATAGCTGCCGAAGACCCCGATGCCGATGGAATACACCGCCCAGAACCAGCCGATGGCCGAGCTGGCGTTGTCGCTTTTGACGTTATGGACAATCGCCACGATAAACGAGTAGAGGAACAGCGGATAGGCGAAGCCGCGGATGCCGTAGAAAAGCAGGATCAGCGCATAGTTGGCGTGACCGAGGCCGAAAACGAGGAACAGCACGTGGAATACGCACCACAGCACGAAGCCAATCATCATCGTTTTCAGCGGGGTGATAATTTCCGCCACCACCCCGGAAATCCACGCCGACAGCGCAGCGGCCAGGCCGTAGAGGGTAAAGGCAAAGGAGGCCTCCGCCGGAGAGAAGCCGAGCGCTTTGATATAGTGCGACAGAAAGGCTAATTCAAAACCGTCGCCGGTCATAAATACGGCAATGGCGATGTATCCCCAGAGCAGGTTCAGGGGTAAACCGAGCCACTGTTTATTATTGATAGACATAATGACCTCGTTTTCAGGGTACAGGGTGGCCGCTCCGCGACGTGCAACGAAGCGGCGGTTATGATGAAAATCAGTGCTGTCGATAGTGCAGATCGTTTAAATACAGGGCTTTAAACTGCGCGTAGCGTTGCATCAGGGTGTGGTGGCGAATGGGATCCGCACGCCAGGTCTGCCAGACTTCCGGTTTTTCACACACCGCGGCAATGGGTTTGCCCGCCGCCAGGCAGGCCAGCCGCGCCGCGCCCAGTGCGCCGCCGGTCTCTCCGCCTTTGTGGGTCACCACCGGCATAGCGAGAATATCGGCCAGCAGCTGGGCCCAGAACGGGCTGCGGGCGCCCCCGCCCACCAGCGAGCACTGCGCGATCGGCGTCCCGCTCTCTTTCAATGCCTGCAGGCCGTCGTTGATCCCAAAGCTCACCCCCTCCAGCACCGCGTAGCCGAGCTGCGCGCGCAGGCTGGCGTGGGTCATGCCCCAGAAGATGCCGCGCGCGTCAGGATCGTTATGCGGGGTTCGTTCCCCGGAGAGATAGGGCAGGAAGAACGGCGCGTTGGCTTTATCCTCCTCGCTTAGCTCGGCAATCTCCGCCAGCAGCGCCACCTCCGTGGTGCCGGTCAGACGGCAGAACCACTGCAAACAGCTGGCGGCGCTCAGCATGACGCTCATCTGGTGCCACAGGTTCGGCAGCACGTGACAAAACGCATGTACCGCCGACTGCGGCGCCGGACGATAGGCATCGGTCACCACAAACAGCACCCCGGAGGTGCCGAGCGAAATAAACGCATCCCCCGGCGAGACCGCGCCGACGCCAATGGCGCTGACCGCGTTATCCCCCCCGCCCCCGGCCACCACCACCGAGGCGTTCAGCCCCCAGCGGGCAGCCACCTGCGGGTCAAGGGTGGCGGAAATCTCGCAGCCTTCGACCAGCGTCGGCATTTGGCTACGCGACAGGCCGCACTTGTCCAGCAGAGCGTCGGACCAGTCGCGCTTCGCCACGTCCAGCCACAGCGTCCCGGCGGCGTCCGACATATCGGAGACTTTCTTCCCGGTCATCCGGTAGCGCAGATAATCCTTGGGCAGCAGCACCGTGGCGGTGCGCTGAAAGTGCTGCGGCTCATGACGGCGCACCCACAACAGCTTCGGCGCGGTAAAGCCCGGCATCGCCAGGTTGCCCGCCACCTGATGCAGCTTCGGCGCCATCGCCTCCAGCTCGGCGCACTCTGCGGCGCAGCGGGTGTCGTTCCACAGAATGGCCGGACGGATCGCCTGCCCCTCTGCATCCAGCAACACCGCGCCGTGCATCTGCCCGGAGAGGCCAATCGCCTTAATGGCCGGCCAATGCTGGGCGCATTTTTCCCGTAGCGTGGCCATCAGGTACTCCGTCGCCTCCCACCATAGCTCCGGCGCTTGTTCTGACCAGTGCGGATGAGGCCGCTGAATACTCAGCGGCGCGCTATGGCTGGCGATAACCTCATGGTTCTCATCAATGACCAGCGCTTTGACTTCCGATGTGCCGAGATCGATACCCAGATACATAGCCACCTCTTAGTTAATCAGCGTGTAAACGGCGGCGACTTTCTCGCGCATCAGCGCCAGGAAATCCGCGTTGTTGGCGAGATCACCAAACAGGGCTTTATCGCGCGCGTAGACAGCCACCGGATCCTGAGCCTCGAACATCTCATGCACCGCCTGCGCATCCAGGATGCCGTCCTGGTACTGATACGGCAGAGTTCCCTTGTGCCACTGCTCCATAAAGACGAAGAACAGCGCCGGCAGCATGGCGGTCGCTTCCGGGCGGACGCCGCGCTGGTAGCACTCCTGCAAGGTTGGCGCGATCATCGCCGGAATTTTCGAGAAGCCGTCGGCGGCGACGCGCTGGTTGGTGTCCTGGATATAGGGGTTGGTAAAGCGCTTAAGCACCACATCCCGGTAGGTCGGCAGATCAATGCCGTTGTCGCCGAGACACGGAATAACGTCCTCCGTAACGTAGCGGTCGGCAATGGCGTAGATAACATCGGTCAGCGTGCTTTCATGAATATACTGCTGGCCGATTAAGGTTCCCGCCCAGGCAATGCAGCTGTGCGACGCGTTCAGAATGCGAATTTTCGCCTCTTCATACGGGATGACCGACTCCACCATCTCCACGCCGACCGCCTCCAGATTCGGGCGGGCATCGCGGAAGTTGTTCTCCACTACCCACTGGATAAAGGTCTCCCCCATCACCGGCGCTTTGTCATCAATTCCGGTTTGCGCTTTGATGCGGGCCGGCAGATCGGCCGCCGGACGCGGGGTGATGCGGTCCACCATGGTGTTCGGACAGGTGGTATTGGCCGCCATCCAGTCAATCACCGCCTGTTTGCCGGTGAGCTGCAGGAACTCGACCATACCGTCGTGGAAACGCTCGCCGTTATGACGCACGTTATCGCAGTTGAGCAGGGTCAGCGGCCCGGCGTTGTCGGCCATGCGCTTTTCCAGGATCCGCGCGAGGGTGCCGTAAATGGTTTTGCACTCGCCTTGCAGGTCGGCCTGCAGATCGGGGTTGCTGGTTTCCAGCCGATGGCGAGTGTTCAGGTAGTACCCCCCTTCCGTCACAGTAAAGGCGATAACTTTGGTCTGCGGGTTTGCCCCTTCGTTAATCAGCGGCTGTAGCCCGGCCTGCCACGGCAGCAGTTTCTGGATTGAGGTGATCTCTTCATATTCGCGCTCCCCTTCCGGGCTGACGGTCTCGAGGACGTAACGTCCTCCCTGCGCCGCCAGCGCCTGGACCACCTGCTCGGCGTCGTTGCGAATATTCCCCGCCGCGATGCGCCAGCGATTATCCCCGGAAGCAATCAGACGATGCAGATACCACGCCTGATGCGCACGATGAAAAGAACCCAGACCGATATGAAGCCATGTGAATTGATTGTTCATGTTCTGCTCTCCTTGAGTTGATGGCGCCACTGTAATTGATCATTTGACCAAAATAAGAGCCATGGATCACAAAAGAGCAATTACCCAATTAAATTACAAATGACCAGTAAAGAGCAAAAGCTTGCCAGTTATGCCAACCACGGCGAGAATGCGGGTATTCGCCGGGCCAATTGCGTGCCCTGGCCAGCAACTTAGGGCGGGAAACCATGAGTAAAGAAGACGATATCCGGTTGGATCAGAAGGTGCGTGCCGCATGGATGTACTACATCGCCGGCCAGAATCAGAGCGAGATTGCCAGCCAGCTGGGCACCTCCAGACCGGTGGTGCAACGGCTGATCGCCGCCGCGAAAGAAGAAGGGATTGTGTCGATTAATCTGCACCATCCGGTAGCGAACTGCCTCGATTATGCGCAGTTGCTGCAGGAAAAATACCGCTTGATCGAGTGCAATGTGGTCCCCGCCTTTAGCGAAGAAAGCACCCTCGACAGTGTGTCATTTGGCTGCTATCAGCTGATGGCTCGCTATCTGCAGGATGATAAAGAGAAAATTATCGGTCTGGGCTCGGGCCTGACCCTGAAAAAAGCGCTGCAGCGCATCGATTTTGACAGCCTGAATACCCGCTGCGTGGCGCTGATCAGCGCCATGAACGCCGACGGGCAGTGCAATTATTACGATGACGTGCCCCTGCTGCTGACCCGCAAAATTAAGGCCAAGTACTATCAGTGGCCGGCGCCGCGCTACGCCCAAAGCGCGGATGAGTATGAAATGTGGTGCACCAATCGCCTATTCCGCAGCGTCTCCAGCGTCGCCCGCGAGGCGGACGTGATTTTTGTCGGCATTGGTCCGCTGGGCACGCAAAGTCCGATCTTTAAAGACGGCTTTATCAATCAGGCGCAGATGGATGAGCTGACCGCCCGCGGCGGCATCGGGGAGATCCTCGGGCGGTTTATTGATGCGCAAGGCGACGTGGTAGACAGCGAGATCAACCGCATGATCACCAGCTATGATATCCGCCAGAGCCACTGCCCGCGGATTGCCGCTGCCTGTGGAGAACATAAACGACCGGCGATCCTGGCTGCCCTTAAAGGCGGCTGGATTAATGGCCTGGTGACCGATGAGCATACCGCCCGCTGGCTGCTGACACGGTAACGTCGAACAGCCAGACAGCGACTCAGCTGCTGCTCATCAGTCGCGGGGGAATTTCAATCCGCTGCTGGCTGGCTTCGCCGGCGTCAATAATCGAAAAAACAGCGTCCAGCATCGCCGGCACGTCCTGCTGCACCATGTCGATATCGTGCCCCAGCAGATAGACAAACGGATCCCAGTCGAAGCAGCCCATCGGCGGCTGCTCGCTGCCGGTCAGACCCACCTGCGACAGCCAGCGCACAACCCCTTCCAGGGATATCGTCGAGTTAACAAATATCCCCTGCAACAGCGTCTTCGCGCTGCTAAACCGCTCCTGCAGGCAGGCCTCAACGTGGCCTTTCGAATAGCCGGGAGCCAGAATATTCGCCTGCGGCACGCTAAGCCCCAGCTCGCGATGCGCATCGTGGAAGCCGCGTAAACGCTCGCTGGTGTTATGGTCGCTGCTGCGCCCGCCGATAAAGGTCAGCGGCGCCAGCTCTCCGCGGCGGCGGGCGCTATTAGCCAGGATCTTATGAGTCAGCGCTTTCGCGCCGCCGTAGTTATCCGAAATCACCGACGGCGAGAGAGAGCCCGGCAGGTCGAGATTGACCGTTGGCACGCCCGCCTGCTGGCATAGCGCGGAAATTTTATCCGGATTGGTCGCCCCGGTCGCGACCACCCAGTCAACCTGCCAGGAGAGCATCGCCTTTACCGCTTCGATCTCCAGTTCCGGACGCCGGCGCGTACAGGTGATAATCGGCAGCAGGCCGCGCTCGCGGGCCATCTCCTCAAAGCGTTCGGCGATGGAACCGAAGTAGCGGTTATCATATTTGGGGATAATCATACCGATGACGTGTGATTTTTTACTGCGCAGCATGCTGGCCTGACGGTTAATCGCATAGCCCTGCTCCTCGGCAATCCGCGTCACCTTTTCCGCAAGCTTGGCGCTGATGCGGCGCTTTTTCCAGTTACCGTTGAGGATAGCGCTCACCGCGCTCGCCGAAACGCCGGAAAGTTCCGCCAGGTCGTAAATCGTTATCTTCTTCATTTTTCCAACTTGCGTCACAAAATCATGTCGCTGTTAATTTCCCCACTTGCTCAATCGATGAAGCGAGAGCAACATAGCTTCATCGATTGAGCATCCTTTTCACGCCAGGAAGTACGCGCGCATACCGCCTCAACATGCCAGCAAGCCTGAATTAAGATGCTGATATTCAATATGTTACCAGGTTTAGTCTATCACCTCGAACGTGATGCCCTCGCGTTCGATAGTTTTAACCAGATACGGCAAAGGATTATAAAATGAACCACTCTGTCTCCTCTATGAATACTTCCCTCAGCGGTAAAGTCGCCGCGATCACCGGCGCGGCGTCCGGTATCGGCCTCGAGTGCGCGAGGACCCTGCTGGGAGCTGGCGCAAAAGTGGTACTGATCGACCGCGAAGGCGAAAAGCTCAACAAACTGGTCGCCGAACTTGGCGAAAACGCCTTCGCCCTGCAGGTCGACCTGATGCAGGCGGACCAGGTCGATAACCTACTGCAGGGCATTTTGCAGCTTACCGGGCGTCTCGATATCTTCCACGCCAACGCCGGCGCCTATATCGGCGGGCCGGTGGCCGAGGGCGACCCGGACGTCTGGGACCGCGTGCTGCACCTCAATATCAACGCCGCCTTCCGCTGCGTGCGCAGCGTCCTGCCGCATCTGATCGCGCAAAAATCCGGGGATATTATCTTCACCAGCTCGATCGCGGGCGTGGTGCCGGTGATCTGGGAGCCTGTCTATACCGCGTCGAAATTCGCGGTACAGGCATTTGTGCACACCACTCGTCGCCAGGTGGCGCAGTATGGCGTGCGCGTCGGCGCCGTACTGCCGGGCCCGGTGGTTACCGCTCTGCTGGACGACTGGCCAAAAGCCAAAATGGACGAAGCGCTGGCCAACGGCAGCCTGATGCAGCCGATTGAAGTGGCGGAGTCGGTGCTGTTTATGGTGACGCGTTCGAAAAACGTCACCGTGCGCGACATTGTGATCCTGCCGAACAGCGTGGATCTCTGACCCTGGCCAGCCTGTGAGAGGATGTGATGCAAAACGATACGCAAAACATTATTGGCGTGGATGTCGGTTCGGGCAGCGTGCGCGCCGGGGTATTCAATCTGCGGGGCGAGCTCCTCGCCCACGCGACCCGGGAAATAACCCTGTTTCGCAGCGCCGGAAACAAGGTCGAGCAGTCGAGCCGTGAGATCTGGCAGGCGGTGTGCTACTGCATTAAAACGGCGGTGGCCAGCGCCGGCGTTTCGCCGTCGTCGATAGCCGGGATCGGCTTCGATGCCACCTGCTCGCTGGTGGTGATTGGCGATAACGATGCGCCGCTGGCGGTCGGGCCTTCGGACGATGCGGACCGCAACATTATTGTCTGGATGGATCATCGCGCCACCGGGCAGGCGGAAAAGATCAATGCCACGGGCCACCCGGTACTGCGGTACGTTGGCGGCAAAATCTCGCCGGAGATGCAAACGCCGAAAATTTTGTGGCTGAAGGAGAATCGCCCGCACATCTATCAGCAGGCGCGCCACTTCTTCGACCTCGCCGATTACCTCACCTGGCGCTCAACCGGCGATGAAGCCCGCTCGGTCTGCACGGTGACCTGTAAATGGACCTACCTGGCGCATGAACAACGCTGGGATGCCGGTTACTTCCGCCAGATTGGCCTCGAAGAGCTGGCGGATGAAGATTTTGTCCGCATCGGCCAGCGGATTGTCGATCCAGGCACCCCCTGCGGCGAGGGCCTTTGCGCCACGGCGGCAGAGGAGATGGGCCTGCCGATCGGCACGCCGGTGGCGGTGGGGATGATTGACGCCCACGCGGGCGGCATCGGTACCGTCGGCGTGCTTAACGGCGCGGTCAACAATATGGCCTATGTCTTCGGCACTTCTTCCTGCACCATGACCACCACTCAGGAAGCGGTATTCGTCCCGGGCGTCTGGGGCCCTTACTATTCGGCGATGGTGCCGGGCTACTGGCTAAGTGAAGGCGGGCAAAGCGCCGCCGGCGCGGCTATCGACCAGCTGCTGAGCTTCCATCCGGCGGCGGCGCAAGCGCGCGAGCAAGCGAAAGCCGCAGGCGTCCCTCTGCCGGTCTGGCTGGCGGATCGCGTTCTGACGCAAGTTGCTTCCCCTTCTGAGGCGGTAACGCTGGCCGCCGGTCTGCACGTCGTTCCGGAGTTTCTCGGTAATCGCGCGCCGCTTGCCGATCCCCACGCGAAAGCGCTGATTGCCGGGCTGGGGATGGAGCGGGACCTGGATAACCTGACCGCGCTGTACGTTGCCGGGCTATGCGGGATTGGCTATGGTCTGCGACAGATCATTGACGCCCAGCGCGCCTGCGGAATTGAGAGTGAAAATATCGTCATCAGCGGCGGAGCCGGGCAGCATCCGCTGGTGCGTCAGCTGTTGGCCGACGCCTGCGGCGTTAGCGTCGTGAGCACCGCCAGCCGCGAGCCGGTGCTGTTAGGTTCCGCCATCCTCGGCGCGGTGGCGGGCAGAGTCGCGGCTTCGCTGCCGGAGGCCATGAAGCAGTTTACTCAGGTGGATGCCACCTATCACAGCGAGACGGCGTTTAGCCCGCTTCATCAGCGCAGGTATGCGGCCTATAAGGCGCTACAACAGGCCGGCAGGCTGATTCGCGAATAACATACCTCCTTATTTTATAACAATAATGCTCCGCTGCTGTGCAGCGGAGACACTCATCTGCACTCTGAAATCGAGGTCAACATGTCCGTTAATAACAAACAGTGGTACGGTCTACCGCTCAACCTCATCTGGGGATATGTCGCCATCGCCGTGTTTATGACCGGCGACGGCTTTGAGCTGGCTTTTCTGTCGCACTACATCAAAGCACTCGGATTCACCCCGGCGCAGGCTTCCTTTGCCTTTACTCTCTACGGTCTGGCTGCCGCCCTGTCGGCGTGGGTCTCCGGCGTGGTGGCGGAAATCATTACCCCACGTAAAGCCATGCTGATTGGCTTCGTGCTGTGGTGTGTGTTCCACGTACTGTTCCTCGTCTTCGGCCTCGGTCGCGCCAACTATGCGCTGATCCTGCTGTTTTATGGCATCCGCGGCCTGGCCTACCCGCTGTTCCTCTACTCCTTTATCGTCGCCATTATCCACAACGTCCGCAGCGACAGTTCCAGCTCCGCGCTGGGCTGGTTCTGGGCGGTCTACTCGGTGGGCATCGGCGTGTTCGGCAGCTATATTCCGAGCTTTACCATTCCCCACATTGGCGAAATGGGCACCCTGTGGCTGGCGCTGCTCTTTTGCGCCACCGGCGGCATTATTGCGCTGGTGTCGATGCGTCATACCGAAACGCCGCGCCATATGCAGAACCTGACCACTCGTGAAAAATTCGCCGAACTGGGGCGCGCGGCGACGCTGCTCTATACCAACCGCAGCATTCTGTTCTCGAGCATTGTGCGCATTATCAACACCCTGTCGCTGTTTGGTTTTGCGGTGATCATGCCGATGATGTTTGTTGATGAGCTGGGATTTACCACCTCGGAATGGCTGCAGGTATGGGCGGCATTCTTCTTCACCACGATCTTTTCGAACGTTTTCTGGGGGATTGTGGCGGAGAAAATGGGCTGGATGAAGGTTATCCGCTGGTTCGGCTGCATCGGGATGGCGCTTTCCAGCCTGGCGTTCTATTACCTGCCCCAGCACTTCGGCCATAATTTTGCCATGGCGCTGGTACCGGCTATTGCCCTGGGGATTTTTGTCGCCGCGTTTGTGCCGATGGCGGCGGTGTTCCCGGCGCTGGAGCCGAACCATAAAGGCGCGGCCATTTCGGTCTATAACCTGTCAGCCGGGCTGTCGAACTTTCTGGCGCCGGCGATTGCCGTGGTACTGCTGCCCTACTTCAGCACTATCGGCGTGGTAATAGCCTATACCGCCTTATATATTCTGGCCTTCTTCCTGTGCCCGTTAATCCGCGTTGAACAGCCTGGCTTTACCAGCGATCAGCATGCGAAACCGTTTACCGCCAACGCGGCAGAGTCTTAATAAACCGCATCTGGTACAAACAACGAGCAATCCGGGCGGTGCCGCCCGGATTTTTGCCTTATGCGATAGTCACTTTGCCATCCAGATAAACATCCTGCACGGCATTGATCAGCTTCACGCCGTCGGCCATCGATTTCTTAAACGCTTTGCGACCCAGGATCAGCCCCATGCCGCCGGCGCGTTTATTGATCACCGCCGTGCGCACCGCGTCGGCAAGGTCGGTCTCCCCGCCCGCCGCGCCGCCGGAGTTGATCAGCCCGGCGCGGCCCATATAGCAGTTGGCCAGCTGGTAGCGCACCAGATCGATGGGGTTATCGCTGGTCAGTTTGCTGTACACCCGGTCGTCGGTATAGCCGAAGTTAACCGCTTTGTAGCCGCCGTTATTCTCCGCCATCTTTTGCTTAACGATATCGGCGCCGATGGTGGCCGCCAGGTGGTTGGCCTGACCGGTCAGGTCAGCGGAAACATGATAGTCGACGCCGTCTTTCTTGAACGCCGAATTGCGCAGATAGGCCCACAGCACGGTGACCAGGCCCAGCTCATGGGCCCGCTCAAAGGCGGCGGAAATCTCTTCTATCTGACGACGCGATTGTTCTGAGCCGAAATAGATCGTCGCTCCCACGGCCACCGCCCCCATATTGAACGCCTGCTCAACGCTGGCGTAGAGGGTCTGGTCGTATTCGGTGGGGTAGCTCAGCGTTTCGTTATGGTTGAGCTTCACCAGGAAAGGGATGCGATGCGCGTAGCGGCGCGACACCGAGGCCAGCACGCCGTAGGTCGACGCCACGCAGTTACAGCCGGCTTCGATCGCCAGCTCGACGATATTTTTCGGATCAAAGTACAGCGGGTTGGCGGCAAAGGAGGCGCCCGCCGAGTGCTCCACGCCCTGGTCAACCGGCAGAATGGAAAGGTAGCCGGTTCCCCCCAGGCGTCCGGTATTGTACAGGGTCTGCATATTGCGTAGCACCGCCGGTGGTCGGTTGTTATCCACCATCACCCGATCAACATAATCTGCGCCAGGCAGATACAGCTGGTCGGACGGAATGGTTATACAACGGTGCTGCAACAGGCTCTCGGCATCTTTGCCCAGCAACTGCGTAATATCAGTCATAGCAATCTCCCGTAAGGCCGGCCGAAGCCGGCATGCATTATCCCAACCCAATTTTTTTGGGCAGGTTAAGCCTGGTACCGACTTAGCCTATTTTCCAGCCGGGGGGCCATTTTTTCAGGAGATTCTGCTGTCCCGTTGCGCTGCCATTTACCACCAGGCGTGGAAATGGTGCACCGGCCCGATACCGTGGCCTACCTCCAGAGAGTCGGCCTGCGCCAGAGCCGCCGACAGCCAGGCCTTCGCCTCGATAACGGTGGCTGCCCAGTCCGCGTGACGCGGGCGCAGCGCCGCCAGCGCGGCGGAGAGCGTACAGCCGGTGCCGTGGGTATTTTTGGTCTGCACTCGCGGCGCGGTGAACCGCTGTTCCCCTTCGCGGGTGAAGAGCCAGTCCGGGCTTTCGGCATCGTCGAGATGGCCGCCCTTCATCAATACCGCGCCGCAGCCCAGCGCCAGCAGCGCCCGCCCCTGCTCCAGCATTTCCCGTTCGTTACGCGCATGGGGGGCATCGAGTAGCGCGGCCGCTTCCGGCAGGTTCGGGGTGATCAATGACACCTGCGGCAACAATCGTTGACGCAGGGTCTCCACCGCCGAGGCCGACAGCAGCGGATCGCCGCTTTTCGCCAGCATGACGGTATCCAGCACCACGTTGGCCACCCGGTAGCGCGCCAGCCGCTCGGCCACGGCTTCCACAATATCGGTCTCCGCCAGCATGCCGATTTTGGTGGTATCGATACGCACATCGCTGAACACCGAGTCGAGCTGCGCGGCCACAAAATCCGGTTCGATGCGATAGACCGACTGTACGCCGCGGGTATTCTGCGCCACCAGGGCGGTGATCGCCGAGCAGCCATAGGCCCCCAGCGCGGAGAAGGTTTTCAGATCGGCCTGGATACCGGCCCCGCCGCTGGGATCGGTGCCGGCGATGGTCAGGGCGTTGATGCGTTTCATCCCTGCACCTCCTGATACAGCGCGTCGAGAAACGCCGGAATAAAGCTGCCTGGGCCTCCCTGACGGGCGGCGATCTCCCCGGCCTGCTTCATCAGCCCGCAGGCGGCGGCCACGTTTTCCAGCCGGTCTCCCGGCAGCGCCGCGCTCGCCGCCACCACCGCCGACAGCGCGCAGCCGGTGCCCACCACCCGGGTCATCAGCGGATTGCCCCCCGCCACGCTGAGCACCCGCTCGCCGTCGGTGACGTAATCCACCTCGCCAGTGACCGCCACCACGGTAGCCAGCCGACGAGCCAGCGCCTGGGCCGCCGGCAGCGCCGCGGCGGCCGTATCGGTGGTATCCACCCCGCGCCCGCCGGCGCTCATCCCGGCCAGCGCCAGAATTTCAGAGGCATTGCCGCGAATGGCCGCCGGCTGGAGGACCAGCAGCTCATGACAAAAGGCCGTGCGCACGGTCAGGGCGCCGACCGCCACCGGATCCAGCGTCCAGGGCCTGCCGGCCTGCCGGGCGTGCTCCACCGCGGCGCGCATCGCCACGGCGCGATCTTCGGTCAGGGTACCGACGTTAATTAACAGCGCATCGGCGATAGCGGCAAACTGCGCCGCTTCGCGGGGATCGATCACCATCGCCGGCGAGGCGCCGACGGCCAGCAGAACATTGGCGGTAAAGGTCTGCACCACGTCATTGGTCATGCAGTGCACAAGGGGGGAATGGGCGCGCAGCAGATGGCGCAGGTGCGCGACAGGCGCGGGATTCAACAGCTCAGGCATAGTTTGCTCCCGCCAGACGAGGTAGAAGCAATGACCCTGCGGTCTCTGACTTCCCTACGCTGGCATTATCCAGATCAGGTGGTACGGGTATTTCTCAGCCTTCAACGAAGAAGGGCACCCCGAGTCAAAATAGTGAAATTGTTAAGCGTTGTGGAATTTACCGCAACTCACCGGTTCATACAACAAGCCTTTAGCCCTGGATACGACACCATCGCGGCCATCATGCTCATCAGGCGACCGGACGGGATTGCATTCCGCTGCTGGCGGGCGGAAAATAATGACATCATGCGCTATTTAGCCTACCGAGGATATACGCCATGGCCGTTTATCACCATGCGCTGGTACTGATTAACAGCAGTCAGGACGGCGTCCCGCTGCTCCAGCATGCCGCCAGAATGGCAGAAGAGAACGGCATGCGCATCACCATCGCCCACATCAGCACCGATTACCGGGCGCTGAACTATGTTTCCGACAGCCTGCGCGACGATCGGGTCTCGCAGGAGGTGATCCAGGCCAAGGCCCTGCTCAACGAGCTGGCCTGCACCGTCTCCCTGCCGGTGGATACCCTCTCGCTGGTGACCACCCGCCGGTTTGAAGACGTGGAAACCTGCGTTCGGCAGCGGCAGATCGATTTAATTATTGCCGGGCACCATAACCGGCTGCTGGGCGTCCTCTCCTCACACTCGCTGGAGTACATCAACCACTTAAACCTGGACGTACTGATCAAGCACCTGCCCTAGCGCAAGGCGGCCTGCAGCAGAGAAAAACAGTCTTCAATAAGCGGGGGCAGCGCCTGCGGGCCGCGCATCAGGGCCACTGTGCGGGCGAGCGCCGGCTGCTGCAGGTGGGCGACCCTGAGCGCCGGGTCCTGCAGATGGGTGGTGTACAGCGCCGGCAGAATCGCCACCGCTAAGCGCGAGCGCACCAGACCATACAGGGTTTCGATATAGTCCACCTGGTAGCGGGTGGTCAGCGTCAGGCGATGGCTCTCCACTAATGCCGCCACCAGCCGTTGAATATTGCCCTTCGAGAAGACGGCAATATCCCGCCCCACCAGCTGCTTCCACGGCAAGTGCGCCTGCGCGGCCAGCGGATCGTCGCGGTGCAGCACCGCCACGAAGGGATCTTCGCGCAGCGGATAGACCAGCAGTTCTGCGGGCAGTGAGCTGTCGATCGCCCCGATGCCGAAATCAATCTCGCCGCGCTGCAGCGCCTGGATAAGCGCATCGTTGGTCTGATCGTGAAATTCAATGCGCAGACGCGGAAAGGCCTCAGCCAGGGTCTGCGGCAGCAGCGGAAACAGCAGCGAACTGACCGACGGCACCAGACCGATACGCACCGTCCCGTCGCCGCCCGCCTCGACAATCTGCTGCATATCGGAAAAGGCCGCCTGCGCCACGCTGAGGATCCGCTGGGCGTGGGGTAAAATCGCCGCCCCCAGTTCAGTCAGAGTGACCGTCGCAGCGGTACGGTTGACCAGCTTACCGCCGAGTACCGTTTCAATCTGCCGCAGGGCGCTGCTCAGCGCCGGCTGGCTAATCGCCAGCCGACTGGCGGTATCGGTAAAATGGCGCAGCTGGGCCAGGGTGACGAAATACTGAAGCTGTTTAAGAGAGAGCGCGGGCAGCCGCTGCCAGGGTTCGTTCATCATCGGGTTCGCTACGGTGGTCCTGCACAATAACCCGAGCTTATCGGGTGATAAATTTATTCATCTGGGCAAACGTTTGCTGTGCCCCTAGAGTATCCGCATTATCCTTGTGCCGGAGTGGTTATGTCCAGCAATGCTCAAGTCCGCCGTCGCGCCGTGCAGGCCGCGCGCGGTGAATCCCCGTTTGATCTGCTGCTGATCGATGCGCAGATCGTCGATATGGCCACGGGCGAAATTCGCCCCGCTGACGTCGGTATCGTCGGCGAGATGATCGCCAGCGTCCACCCGCGCGGCAGTCGCGAAGACGCCCATGAAGTGCGTTCCCTGGCCGGTGGCTACCTGTCCCCCGGCCTGATGGACACCCACGTGCACCTCGAAAGCTCGCACCTGCCGCCGGAGCGCTATGCGGAAATCGTCCTCACCCAGGGCACCACCGCGGTGTTCTGGGATCCGCATGAGCTGGCCAACGTCCTCGGCGTCGCTGGCGTGCGCTATGCGGTGGACGCCAGCCGCCATCTGCCGCTGCAGGTGATGGTCGCCGCGCCGTCCAGCGTTCCCTCCACGCCGGGTCTCGAAATGTCCGGCGCCGATTTTGCCGGCGCGGAGATGGAGACCATGCTCGGCTGGCCGGAAGTGCGCGGCGTGGCGGAGGTGATGGATATGCACGGCGTGCTGCACGGTAGCGAGCGGATGCAGGAGATTGTCCAGGCCGGTCTCAACAGCGGCAAACTGATTGAAGGCCACGCCCGCGGCCTGAGCGGCGCTGACCTGCAGGCCTACCTCGCCGCCGGCGTCACCTCCGATCACGAACTGACCTCGGCGGACGACGCGCTGGAAAAACTGCGCGCCGGGCTGACGATCGAGATCCGCGGCTCGCACCCCTATCTGCTGCCAGGTATCGTCGCGGCGTTAAAAACGCTGCCGCACCTCTCCTCGCAAATCACCGTCTGCACCGATGACGTGCCGCCGGATATACTACTGGAGAAAGGCGGCATCATCGCCCTGCTTAACCTGCTGATCGAGCACGGTTTACCGGCGGTCGATGCGCTGCGATTCGCCACCCTCAACGCCGCTATTCGCCTGCAGCGCCACGATCTCGGGCTGATTGCCGCCGGGCGGCGCGCCGATCTGGTGGTGTTTGATTCCCTGGAGAAACTGGTGGCCCGCGAAGTCTACGTAGGCGGTAAGCTGCTGGCCCGCGCGGGCAACCTGCTGACACCGATCGCGCCCGCCGCGGGCGTCACGCCGCCGCGCGATACTTTGCAGATCGCCCCCCTCCGCGCCGATGACTTTATTCTGCGCGTCCAGGGCATTCGTCACGGCACTGCCCGCCTGCGCCATATCCGCGGCGCGCGCTTCACCCAGTGGGGCGAAGTGGAAGTGCAGGTTCGTGACGGGATAGTCCAGCTGCCCGCCGGCTTCAGTCTGATCTGGGTCAAGCACCGCCACGGCCGCCATCAGGCGACGCCGCAAATCGCCCTGCTTGAAGGCTGGGGTGAGCTGCGCGGCGCCATCGCCACCAGCTACTCCCACGACTCGCATAATCTGGTGGTGCTCGGGCGCGACGCTAATGATATGGCGCTGGCGGCCAACCAGCTTATCGCCTCCGGCGGCGGGATGGCGCTGGCGCAACAGGGCGAGATCCTCGCCCATGTGGCGATGCCGATTGCCGGCATGCTGTCGGATCTCCCGGCCGCGGAACTGGCGCGTCAGTTCCGCGAGCTGCGCGATCTGAGCAGCCAAGTCGCTGACTGGGAGCCGCCGTACCGGGTCTTCAAGGCCATTGAAGGCACCTGCCTTGCCTGTAACGCCGGGCCGCATTTAACCGATTTGGGTCTCACCGACGGCGGCAGCCGCCAGATAGTCGACCCGTTGATAGCCTGCCGGGAGACCCCGGCGCCAACGCCTCACAACAATAATCCTCAGGGAGCCTGAGCATGGCCGATAACACACTTCACTCTTCCGCCCGCGATAACTGGCTGGAGCGCCGCTTTGCGCTGCGCTCGCGCGGCGGCACGCTACGCACTGAATGCCTGGCCGGGATCACCGGTTTCCTCGCCGCCGCCTATTTACTGGTGGTCATCCCGGGACTGCTGGCGATCGGCGGGATGGACAAAGGCGCCGCCACCACCGGCACCATTCTGGTCTTCGTCGTCGGTTCGCTGCTGATGGCGTTTTACGCCAACCTGCCGTTTATCGTCGGCCCGGGCATTGGCGGCTCGGTGCTGGTAGGGGTCACGCTGGCCGGTAGCGAGGGGATTGGCTGGCAGACAGGCCTCGGGATCGCCTGCTGGTCAGGGGTTCTCTTCTTCCTGCTGACCCGCTTTGGCCTGCGCGAAGTGGTCACCCGCTCGGTGCCGCAGTCGATCAAGCTGGGGCTGACGGCCTCCATCGGCCTGTTTGTCGCCGTCCTCGGCTTTCGCAACGCCGGGCTGGTGCTCGCCAATGCGAAAACCAACGCCCTGATGCTCGGTGACTTTCTCGCCCCCAGCGCGCTGGTGGCGCTGTGCGGCCTGTTCCTGGCGATAGCCCTGCAGGCGCGTAAGGTGCCGGGCGCCATTTTGTGGGCCATTCTGTGCGCTACCCTGGTGGGGATCCCGTTCGGCGTGACCAAACTGCCGACGCATTTTATCGATGTCCCCCACTCGCTGGCGCCGGTGCTGGGACAGGTTGACCTGCTGGGGGCGTTAAACATCGCCTTCCTGCCGTTCCTGTTCGTCTTTTTCGCATCTGAGTTTTTCTCCACCATGGGGACAACGCTGGCGGTGGGCGGCGAGGCGGGTCTGCTGGATGAAGAAGGCAACATGCCGCAGATTAATCGCCCGTTCATGGTCGATTCGATTGCCGCCGCGCTCGGCCCGTGGGTGGGCATTCCGGCGGCGACGGCGCTGATTGAGTCTTCGGCGGCAGCGGAAGCGGGCGGCAAAACCGGCCTCACCGCCCTGTCGGCGGCGGTAATGTTCCTGCTGATGCTGCTGTTCACGCCGGTGGCGTTGATGATCCCGAAAGAAGCCACCGCCCCGGCGCTGATCCTGATTGGCCTGAACATGTTCAGCGGCCTGCGCAAAGTGGATCTTGCCAACTTCACCGACGGGCTGCCGGTGCTGATGATGGTGATGATCACCCTTATCGCCAACAGCTTTGGCACCGGGATTGCCGGCGGGCTGCTGTTTTACATTGTGATCAAGGCTATCGCCGGTAAGTGGCGGGAGATCCCGATTGGCCTGTGGGTATTGGCCGTCCCGCTGGTGTATTACTTCGCGACCTTAGTCAGGCATTAAGCCCTTCACAATGTGATTTCACCTCTTCATATAACAAACGCACCGCGGCAGAGAGCTGTTTGCGGTGCGGACAAATCAGATTCAACGGCACCACATCCCCCTGATAACGCGGCAGCAGGCGCCGCAGGCGCCCCGCCCGCAGATCGTCGCTGACGTCGAGCATCGATTTATAGGCAATGCCCTCCCCGGCGATCGCCAGCCGACGGATCACCTCGGCGTCGTCGCTCATCACCGTGCCGGAAACCTTCTGCTGCTGAACCACGCCGTCGAGGCTCAGCGACCAGCGGTCGAACGGACGGCCGCGCAAAATGTAGATCAACGCATTGTGCTGGCTGAGTTCCTCGAGGGTCTGCGGTTCGCCATGGCGGGCGATCCACTCAGGCGAGGCCACCAGCACCCGACGATTTTCCGGCGCCACCGGCAGCGAGATAAACGAAGCATCGTCGTTATTGCCATAGCGAAACGCAACGTCCACCGGATCTTTAAACACGTCGGTCAGTTGATCGGAAAAGAGCAGCCGCAGGCGCAGCGCCGGGTGGCGTTGGCGGAAATCGCGGAACAGGGTCAGGAGCAGGTTACGCCCGAGGTCCGACGGCACGGCAATCTGCAACATGCCGCGAACTTCATCGTCCGGGGTCTGGATCTTCTGCAGACCGGCCTCGAGGGTATCGAGCATCTGGGTGGCGTAGGGCAGCCAGGTCTCCCCCTCCGGCGTCAGGCGCAGGCTGCGGGTCGAACGGGCAAACAGGCGAATATTGAGGATCGTCTCCAGACGCTTAATCGCCGCGCTGACCTGCGCCGGCTGCTGCCCGGCCTCGCGCGCCGCGTCGCTAAAACTGCCCAGCGCCGCGGCGCGGACAAATAAGGTCAGATCTTCCAGCCTGAACATGCCGATTCTCCCCTGCTTCAGATTGCTCCCAAAATACGCATCACCGTCGCTGCAACGCAAGCGGCACAAGACTTGCGCCGCGTTTTGCTTACACTTTTTAAAAATCCAGTGCTTGCCATTTCAGCAACGCATCAGGAATGATACGAGGCTGCTATTTTGAGTCCAGGTAATATTGAGGAAACTATGCGTAAAACAAAAATGATGCTTCTGGGCGTACTTCTTGCCACCGCTGGCGCCAGCTGGACGGCTACTGCCGCAGGGATCGATCAGTATGCGCTGAAAGAGTTCACCGCCGATTTCACCCAGTTTCACATCGGCGACACCGTTCCGGCGATGTACCTCACCCCGGAATACAACATTAAACAGTGGCAGCAGCGTAACCTGCCTGCGCCGGACGCCGGCAGCCACTGGACCTATATGGGCGGTAACTACGTGCTGATCACCGATACCGAAGGCAAAATCCTCAAAGTGTATGATGGCGAGATCTTCTATCATCGCTGATCCGCGCAATCTCCACGTCCGCCCCGGCGAGCCTGCGGACTCTCCGGCGCTGCGCCAGATCTTCCTGCGGGCGCGCAGTTTATCGTGGACCTGGCTTCCCGCCGCGGCGTGGCGGCTGGAAGATTTCGATGCCGCCACCGCGGATGAACAGCTGTGGGTCGCGGAATGCGACGGCCAGCCGGTGGGCTTTGCCGCCGTATGGACCGCCGATAATTTCCTTCACCATCTGTTTGTCGACCCCGACTGGCAGGGTAAACATATCGGCAGCGCGCTGCTGGCGCAGGTCGAACGGACCTTTACCGCCAGCGGAACGCTGAAGTGCCTGATGGAAAATAAAAACGCCCTGCGCTTCTACCAGCGTCATGGCTGGACCATCGAAGCACAGGGCGCGTCGCCCGAGGGCAGATACTGGCTGATGCGCTCGCCGCGGCCTTAAACGGCGCGGAAGGCAATCTCACCCGGGATCACTTCTCCCTGCCAGTACATCTGGGCCGCCACCCGGCCCGCCAGCTGGCGGTAGATGTCGGTAAATTCGCTGTCCGGACGCGCCACCACCGTCGGCGTGCCGTTATCCAGATCTTCCCGCAGCGTAATATGCAGCGGCAGCTGGCCCAGCAGCTGGGTGTGGTATTTCTCGGCCAGTTTTTGCGCACCGCCGGTGCCGAAGATAGGCTCGTGGTGCCCGCAGTTGCTGCAGATATGCATGCTCATGTTTCCACGATCCCCAGCACCGGCACTTCCACTTTCTCGAACATCACGATGCCTTTTTGGCGTCGATCAGCGCGATGTCCTGCGGCGTGGTGACCACCACCGCGCCGGTCACCGGAATGTTCTGCGCCAGGGTCAGCTGGATGTCGCCGGTGCCCGGCGGCATATCCAGCACCAGGTAGTCGAGGTCCGGCCACAGGGTCTCCTGCAGCATCTGCATCAGCGCCTTGCTGGCCATCGGCCCACGCCAGACCATGGCGTTGTCGTCGGTCACCAGGTAGCCGATGGAGTTGGTTGCCAGACCATATTTCATGATCGGCGCCATATGAGTGCCGTCCGGCGAGGTCGGGCGGCTGTCTTCCGCCCCCAGCATGGTCGGAATCGACGGACCATAGATATCGGCATCCAGAATGCCCACCTTCGCCCCTTCCGCCGCCAGGGCCAGCGCCAGGTTTACGGCAGTAGAAGATTTACCGACGCCGCCTTTGCCGGAGCTGATGGCGATAATGTTTTTCACGCCGTTGACCCCGGGCTGGTTTTTCACCCGCTTGAGGGTCGCGATGCTGTGGGTCAGCTTCCAGTCGATGGCCTTCGCGCCGGTGATGCGCAGCAGTTCGGCGCTGCACTGCTCTTTCAGCGCTTCGAAAGCGCTGCTCCAGACGAACGGCATTTGCAGTTCAATATGGACGGTATCGTCCAGCCAGGCGACATGGTGCAGCGCCTTAAGGGCGGTGAGATTATGCTTCAGGGTTGGGTGCTGGAAATTGGCCAGCGTCCCGGCGACCATCGCACGTAGGCGCTCAGGGGATTTGGCCTGGGATTGCGAATTCATCCCGACTCCTTTGTTGTTTTGAGATGCTTTCAGTAATCACAGAGTTTATCACAGGTAACGATTATCCATATATGGGCAGCCATTTATGGCGCACCCACAGCCCTTTTGGTAATATCGGAAGCCCTTTTTACAACAGAAGATGTAATGCTCACTATGACTCAAGTCGCGAAGAAAATTCTGGTAACGTGCGCCCTGCCGTACGCCAACGGCTCCATCCACCTCGGCCACATGCTGGAGCACATCCAGGCTGATGTCTGGGTCCGTTACCAGCGAATGCGCGGCCACGAGGTCAACTTCATCTGCGCCGACGACGCCCACGGCACGCCGATTATGCTCAAAGCGCAGCAGCTCGGTATCACTCCGGAGCAGATGATTGGCGAAATGAGTCAGGAGCATCAGACCGATTTCGCCGGCTTCGACATCAGCTATGATAATTATCACTCGACGCACAGCGACGAGAACCGCGAGCTGTCGGAGCTTATCTACACCCGCCTGAAAGAGAACGGTTTTATTAAAAACCGCACCATCTCTCAGCTCTACGATCCGGAAAAAGGCATGTTCCTGCCGGACCGTTTTGTGAAAGGCACCTGTCCGAAGTGCAAATCTCCGGACCAGTATGGCGATAACTGCGAAGTGTGCGGCGCGACCTACAGCCCTACCGAGCTTATCGACCCGAAATCGGTGGTCTCCGGCGCCACGCCGGTGATGCGTGACTCCGAGCACTTTTTCTTCGACCTGCCGTCGTTCAGCGAAATGCTGCAGGCGTGGACCCGCAGCGGCGCCCTGCAGGAGCAGGTCGCGAACAAGATGCAGGAGTGGTTCGAATCCGGCCTGCAGCAGTGGGACATCTCCCGCGATGCGCCGTACTTCGGCTTCGAAATTCCCAACGCGCCGGGCAAATATTTCTACGTCTGGCTGGACGCGCCGATCGGTTACATGGGTTCCTTCAAGAACCTGTGCGACAAGCGCGGCGACACCACCAGCTTCGACGAATACTGGAAGAAAGATTCCACGGCCGAGCTGTATCACTTTATCGGCAAAGACATTGTCTACTTCCACAGCCTGTTCTGGCCGGCGATGCTGGAAGGCAGCAACTTCCGTAAGCCGACTAATCTGTTCGTGCACGGCTACGTGACGGTTAACGGCGCCAAGATGTCCAAGTCGCGCGGCACCTTTATCAAGGCCAGCACCTGGTTAAATCATTTCGATGCCGACAGCCTGCGCTACTACTACACCGCCAAGCTCTCTTCACGCATCGATGACATCGACCTGAACCTGGAAGATTTCGTGCAGCGCGTCAACGCCGACATCGTCAACAAGGTGGTTAACCTCGCCTCGCGCAACGCCGGCTTTATCAGCAAGCGTTTCAACGGCGTGCTGGCCGCTGAGCTGGCCGACCCGGCGCTGTACAAAACCTTCACCGACGCGGCGGAAAGCATCGGCGAAGCATGGGACAGCCGCGAGTTCGGTAAGGCCATCCGCGAAATCATGGCCCTCGCCGACGTGGCTAACCGCTACGTCGACGAGCAGGCGCCGTGGGTGGTGGCGAAACAGGAAGGCCGCGACGCCGACCTGCAGGCCATCTGCACCATGGGCCTGAATATGTTCCGCGTGCTGATGACCTGGCTGAAGCCGGTCCTGCCGCAGCTGGCCGCGCGTGCGGAAGCGTTCCTCAACAGCGAACTGAGCTGGGACGCCATTCAGCAGCCGCTGCTGGCGCATAAGGTCAATCCGTTCAAGGCGCTGTACAACCGTATCGAGATGAAGCAGGTGGAAGCCCTGGTAGAAGCCTCTAAAGAAGAGGTGAAAGCCACCGCGGCGCCGGTCACCGGTCCGCTGGCGGACGATCCGATTCAGGAGACCATCACCTTTGACGATTTCGCCAAAGTCGATCTGCGCGTGGCGCTGATTGAAAACGCGGAATTCGTCGAGGGCTCCGACAAGCTACTGCGCCTGACGCTGGATCTCGGCGGCGAAAAACGTAACGTCTTCTCCGGCATCCGCTCCGCCTATCCGGATCCGCAGCCGCTGATTGGTCGCCTGACGGTGATGGTCGCCAACCTGGCGCCGCGCAAAATGCGCTTCGGCATCTCCGAGGGCATGGTGATGGCCGCCGGCCCTGGCGGGAAGGATATCTTCCTGTTAAGCCCTGACGACGGCGCCAAGCCGGGTCAGCAGGTGAAATAACAAAAAAGCCGGAGAGTATCTCCGGCTTTTTTTTGCCCGGCGGCGCTATGCTAGCACGCGCCCGGGGGCAGTCGTTGTAGGCCGGGTAAGGCGAAGCCGCCACCCGGCAAAAAATCATGCCTTCGGGTTATGCACCCGCTGGGTCAGTCCGCGCAGGAAATTGCGCAGAAACTGGTCGCCGCACTCGCGGTAGTTTTTGTGGTCAGGCGAGCGCATCATGGCGGTGATCTCCGGCACCGACACCCGGTATTTCTGCTCGCTCATAATCGCCTGGATATCGTCCGTTTTCAGCGAGAAGGCGATCCGCAGCTTTTTCAGCACCGTGTTGTTATTCACCCGACGCTCCAGCGCCAGCTCCGGGGCCGAATCATCTTTGCCGCGCTTGTCATAGATAAGGCCGTTAAGGAAACCCGACAGGATAATGTCCGGGCAGCGAACAAAGCCCTCTTCATCCTCTTTCGTCGTCCAGGTGTCGAAGCTGGCGGCGGTGGATTCCATAGCGGAGAGCGCGAGAATGCGCACCATATCGTTATTATTGACTTTCAGGGTGTAGCGCAGGCTACGAAGAATATCATTACTGAGCATGAGGGCCTTTTACTGTCGATGATGCAATGGGGCGCAGTGTACCAGCTTTACAGGCCAATCGCCTCTTTCAGGCTTTTTAAATAGCGCCGGCTCACCGGCACCGTTTGCCCGGCGCGCATCAGCAGCTCCGCCTGGCCATTCTCCTCCAGGCGAATCTCCTTCAGGTGCGCCATATTCACCAGGTACTGGCGATGGCAGCGCAGCAACGGCGTGCGGCTCTCAAGGGTGCGCAGGGTCAGTTCGGTAAAGCCCTCTTTTCCCTCGCGGTCGGTCACGTAGATGCCGCTCATCCGGCTGCTGACGAAGGCCACATCCTCCATCTGCAGCAGCCAGATACGACTGTGGCCGGTACAGGGAATGTATTTCAGCGTCTGCTGAGCATCATCCAGCAGCGACACATCCTGCAGATTACGCTCCTGGCGCAGGCGGGCGAGGGTTTTCTCCAGCCGGGCAGCTTCAATCGGCTTCAGCAGATAGTCAAAGGCATGCTCCTCAAAGGCTTTCACCGCGTATTCATCAAAGGCGGTGAGAAACACGATATAGGGGCGGTGCTCCGGGTCGAGCATCCCGACCATCTCCAGACCGCTGATGCGCGGCATCTGGATGTCGAGAAACAGCACGTCGGGACGCAGCTTATGCACCGCGCCAATGGCCTCCACCGCGTTGCCGCACTCGCCGACGATCTCGATATCGCGCTGTGTCTCCAGCAAAATGCGCAGGTTTTCCCGCGCCAGCGGCTCATCATCGACGATCAATACTCTCAGCATGCATTCTCCTCCAGGGGCAGACGTAGGGTGACACGGGTAAAGCGCTCCGGCTCGCAGGTGACGCTGATGCCGCAGTCGGCGCCAAAACGCGCCCGCAGCCGCCTGTCCACCAGATTCATCCCCAGCCCGCTGGCCTGGGGGTTGGCCCGGTACAGCCCGGCGTTATCTTCGATATCCAGCTGCAGCCAGCGATCGTCCTGGCTGGCGCGGATGGTAATTTCGCCGACGCCAAGATGTTGCGATGTACCATGCTTAATGGCATTCTCCACGATCGGCTGCAGGGTAAAAGCCGGCAGCTGGTGATGCGCCAGCCCTTCCGGCACCGCCATCTGGATCTGCAGGTTAGCCTGAAAGCGAGCCTTCTCAATCTGCAGATAGGCGTTAACATGCTCGATCTCATCGGCAAGAGTGACAATTTCCGTCGGCCGTTTCAGGTTCTTGCGAAAGAAGGTCGACAGATACTGCACCAGCTGGCCGGCCTGATCGCTGTCGCGGCGGATCACCGCCTTCAGCGTGTTAAGCGCGTTAAACAGGAAGTGCGGGTTGACCTGGGCGTGCAGGAGCTTGATTTCGGATTGCGTCAGCAGCGCCTTCTGCCGCTCGTACTGTCCGGCGAGGATCTGCGCCGACAGCAGCTGGGCAATCCCCTCCCCGAGGGTGCGGTTGATCGAACTGAACAGGCGATTTTTCGCCTCATACAGTTTAATGGTTCCTATCACCCGTTGGTTCTCGCCGCGCAGGGGGATCACCAGCGTCGACCCCAGCTTACAGTGCGGATGAATCGAGCAGCGGTAAGGCACCTCGTTGCCGTCGGCGTAGACCACCTCCCCGGTCTCAATCGCCCGTTGCGTATATGAGGAGGAGATAGGCTTGCCCGGCAGATGGTGATCGTCGCCGATGCCGGTAAACGCCAGCAGCTTGTCGCGATCGGTGATCGCCACCGCACCGATGTCCAGCTCCTGGATCAGCACCTGGGCCACCTTCATGCTGTTCTCTTCGTTGAACCCCTGACGCAGGATCCCCTCGGTGGACGCCGCCACCTTCAGCGCCGTGGCGGAAAAGGCGGAGGTGTACTTCTCGAACATCGCCCGTTTATCCAGCAGAATGCGCATAAACAGCGCCGCTCCGACGGTATTGGTGACCATCATCGGTGCGGCAATGCTCTGCACCAGATGCAGGGCGTCCTGGAACGGGCGGGCAATCAGCAGAATGATCATCATCTGCACCAGCTCGGCCACGAAGGTGATCGCCCCGGCGGTCAGCGGGCTAAAGACTTTGTCCGGCCGGCCGCGTTTGACCAGCACGCTGTGCACCAGCCCCCCCAGCAGCCCCTCAACGATGGTGGAGACCATGCAACTTAAGGCGGTCATTCCCCCCAGCGAGTAGCGGTGCAGGCCGCCGGTGAGCCCTACCAGCCCGCCGACCACCGGCCCGCCGAGCAGGCCGCCCATCACGGCGCCGATGGCGCGGGTGTTGGCGATGGAGTCTTCGATATGCAGACCGAAATAGGTCCCCATAATGCAGAAAATGGAGAAGGTGACGTAGCACAGCAGCTTGTGCGGCAGGCGAACGGTGACTTGCATCAGGGGGATAAACAGTCGGGTTTTGCTCATCAACCACGCGATGACCAAAAATACGCACATCTGCTGAAGCAGCAGCAACACCAGATCAAACTCGTACATACCCGCAAACCACACATGCCTGAAAGCGCGTACCATACCCTGCCTGGCGAAAACTTTCTTTGAAGCCCTGCATAAAATGAAAAACGCGGCCAGGATCACACTTTTTTGCGGCGCGTTGCGCAGCAAACGCGGCAAAACCCCGGCGCGGCGCGCTAACCGCAATTAATGTTTCATTAACACCTGCGCTTCACCGTATAATCCCCCTGTTAACATCAGGAGCCTATTATGAAGCCAGCGAAAATCGCGGTCGTCACCCTCTTCTTACTTATGGCCATCGGCGGGATCAGCGGCGTAATGCTGGCCGGCTATTCCTTTATTGTGCGTGGCGGTGTCGGCTGATCCAGCGGGTCAGACGCTCAAACGCGCGGTCGACGATAATCGCCGCCAGCGCCACCAGCAGCGCCCCCTGTACAATATAGGCGGTATTAAAGCCGCTCAGGCCGATGATGATCGGCGTCCCGAGCGTACTGGCCCCCACCGTCGAGGCAATGGTCGCGGTACCAATATTGACGATGACCGAGGTGCGGATCCCCGCCAGGATCACCGGGGCCGCCAGCGGAAGCTCCACCTTATACAGACGCTGCCAGCCGGTCATTCCCATCCCTTCAGCCACGCCTGACACCCCAGGCGGTATCGAACCCAGCCCGGCCAGTGTCCCCTGCAGCACCGGCAGTATGCCATACAACGCGAGGGCTATCAGCGCCGGCAGCCAGCCAAAGCCCAGCACCGGCACCGCCATCGCCAGCACCGCCACCGGCGGAAAGGTCTGCCCGATAGCGGCGATGGTCTCCACCAGCGGACGAAACGCGCCGCCGGCGGGCCGGGTGACCGCCACCCCAGCCCCCAGCCCGATTGCCGTTGCCGCGAGGCTGGACGCCACCACCAGCCAGCCGTGATCGAGAGTGAGCGCCCAGAAGCTCTCCTGCTGGTAGACCGGCCGCGGCAGCTCCGGGAACAGCCGACTGAACAGCGGCGCGCTGTAGGGCAGCCCTGCCAGCAGGCCGATAAACAGCGCGATAAGCCACCACAGCGGCTCACGAAGCGCCTTCATGGCTCATCTCCTGACGCAGCAGATCGGCAAAATGCAGCGTACCGCAGGGCCTGCCTTCGGCATCGACCACCGGCAGCGTCTCGCAGCGCCGGGCGACAAACTGCGACAGCGCTTCCCGCAGGGTCATGGTGACGGTCAGCCCCTCGCCCGCCAGCCGTTCGTCGGGACGCAAATAGTCCCCTACCTCGCGCAGCGACAGCAGGCGCACGCCCAGCTCGCTGCGGCCAAAAAAGGTCTGTACAAAGCTATTTTTCGGTCGCAGGAGCATCTCCAGCGGCGCCCCCTGCTGGACCACCTCGCCCCCGTCCATCAGCACCAGGTGGTCCGCCAGACGCAGCGCTTCGTCAATATCATGGGTCACCAGCACAATCGTCCGTCCCAGCAGACGGTGGATGCGCAGCATCTCCTGCTGCAGCGCCTCGCGGGTCACCGGGTCGAGGGCGCCGAAGGGCTCATCCATCAACAGCACCTCCGGATCTGCCGCCAGCGCCCGCGCCACCCCCACCCGCTGCTGCTGGCCGCCGGAGAGCTGATGCGGGTAACGGTCGCGCAGCGTCGCCTCCAGCCCCAGCAGCGCCATCAGCTCGTCGATCCGGTCGGCGATCCTTGCCCGCGGCCATCTTTGCAGCTGCGGCACGGTGGCGATATTCTGCGCCACCGTCCAGTGGGGAAACAGGCCGATGGACTGGATGGCATAGCCCATCCGCCGCCGCAGGGTCAGGACCGGCTGCTGGCGAATGTCCTCGCCGGCAAAGCGAATGGTGCCCCGGTCCGGCTCCAGCAGACGGTTGATCATCTTCAGCGTCGTCGACTTGCCCGAGCCGGAAGTCCCCACCAGCACCGAGAAAGCGCCTTCGCGCAGCTCCAGGGTCAGGTCCTTCACCGCCGGGTGGCCGGCAAACACTTTGCTGACCCCTTGAAATTCAATCATTGGCCTCTCCTTTTAGCCAGGCGCCCCACAGGGCGAACAGGGCATCCACCACCACCGCCAGGGCAATGGTCGGCACCACGCCCAGCAGCACCAGATCCAGCGCACTGCTCAGCAGCCCCTGAAAAACCAGCGCGCCAAAGCCGCCGGCGCCGATCAGCGCGGCCACTACCGCCATGCCGACGGTTTGCACGCTGACCACCCGCAGGCTGCGCAGCAGTACCGGCATCGCCAGCGGAAGCTGCACCTGACGAAAGCGCTGCCCGGCGCTCATGCCCATTGCCGTCGCGCTTTCCAGGGCATCCTGCGGCACCTGCTGCAGGCCGGTCACCACCCCGCGCACCAGCGGCAGCAGCGCATAGAGAGTGAGAGCGATCAGGGCTGGCGCCACGCCGGTCCCGGAGACGCCCAGCTCGCCCAGCGTCGGGAAATAACGCGCCAGACCGGCAAGCGGCGCAATCAGCAGGCCAAAAAGCGCTACCGACGGAATAGTCTGGATCACATTGAGCGCGGTGAAAGCCGGCGCCTGCCAGCGCGGACGCCGCCACAGCCATACCCCCAGCGGCAGGCCAATCAGCAGGCCCGGCAGAAGGGTGCCGAACAGCAGAAGCAGATGCTGGCGCAGGGCGTCATCAAATACCTCCTGACGGTTGGCATACTCCTTCAGCAAGGAGAGCTGATCGAGCGCCCCGATAGCGAGCAGGATGATCGGCAACAGCCAGACTTGCGCATTGAGCAGCCAGCGCCAGAGCGGCCGGACGGTAAGATGACGGATGGCCTCGCTGGCCAGCAGCAGACAAAGCGCCAGCGACAGCCACAGGCCGCTGCCGGGCGAGGTGCGCGCCAGCGGCGAGCCGTGGCGGGAGAGCTCAAGCGCCGCCTGGCCGCTGCCCCAGATAAGCAGCGGGAAGAGCAGTTCGGCCAGCAGCAGGTGGAGAAGCGGCGCGGCCCTGCCTGGCAGCCAGCAAAGCAGCATCCCGGCAAGGGCCGCCGCCAGCTGAACGCCGGCGAGCCAGGGCATTACCTGCCACAGCCCGCGCCCTTCGCCGGAGAGTAAGCGATTCGGCGCGTAAGTAATAAACGGCAGCGCCAGCGTAACCAGCAGCAGACCTGTCAGCAGCAGGCCGACGCGATGAGTACAGCGAATGGTCACCGGTGGCTTACTTCAGCAGGCCTTTCTGCTGCAGATAATCTGCCGCCACGCGCTTCGCATCCTGGCCCTCCACCGCAATGCGGGCGTTCAGCTGCTGCAGCGTTTTTTCATCGAGGCTGGCGAAGACCGGCTGCAGCCAGTCGGCGATCTGCGGGTAGGCCTTGAGCACCGCCTCGCGCACCACCGGCGTCGGGGCATATATCGGCTGCACGCCCTGCGGGTCGCTCAGCGTCTGTAACCCCAGGGCCGCCACCGGGCCATCGGTGCCGTAGGCCATCGCCGCGTTAACGCCGGAGGTCTGTTGCGCCGCCGCTTTGATGGTCACCGCCGTATCGCCCCCGGCCAGCGACAGCAGCTGGTTCTGGTTGAGGTTGAAGCCATACGCTTTTTCAAACGCCGGCAGCGCGTCCGGGCGCTCAATAAATTCCGCCGAAGCCGCCAGCTTAAATTCGCCGCCCTGCTTCAGGTAGCGACTGAGGTCGGCCAGCGAGGTCAGCTTATTTTTCTCCGCCAGGTCCTGGCGCACGGCGATAGTCCAGGTGTTGTTGGCCGGCGCCGGGGTGAGCCATACCAGCTGATGTTTCTCCTGATCGAGGCGCTTCACCTTCTCATAGCCCTGTTGGGCATTCTTCCACGCCGGGTCGTTTTCATCTTTGAAGAAGAAGGCGCCATTGCCGGTATATTCCGGGTAGATATCCAGCTCGCCGGCGACAATCGCCCCGCGCACCACCGGCGTGGTGCCGAGCTGGATTTTATTAATCGTTTTTACGCCGTGGCTTTCCAGCACCTGCTGGATCATATTGCCCAGCAGCGCGCCTTCGGTATCAATTTTCGAGCCGACCTTCACCGGCTCCGCCGCCTGCAGCGGTAAACTTATCAGGGCGGCCAGCGCCAGCGCGCCGGACCATGTCGTTGCCATCTTCATCCCGCTTCCCTCAGTTCTTTTGCGCTTCGCTTACAGAAGCTTAAGAGAAAAGCGTAGCCCATTTGCCAGCGATGCGAAAAAGAAAAGGCCGATTAATCGGCCTTTAAAGCGTGACGTTGGACTTAAGAGCGATGCCTTACAGCAGCTCAAACTCGCTCTGCTTCACGCGGGCTGAGTCCACGCCGATAAAGACATTGAATTTGCCCGGCTCAGCAACGTATTTCATTTGCTGATTCCAGAACTTCAGCGCGTCGACGTCGATTGGGAAGCTAACGGTTTGCGTTTCGCCCGGTTTGAGGGTGACCTTTTTAAAGCCGCGCAGCATTTTCACCGGCCGGCTCATGGAGGCGGTGACGTCCTGCAGGTAGAGCTGGGTCACCGTCGCCCCTTCGCGATTGCCGGTGTTGGTCACCTGCACGCTGGCGGTCACGCTGCCATCGCGCGGCATGGTGGCCGACGACATGTTGACATCGGAGACGCTAAAGGTGGTGTAGCTCAGGCCGTAACCAAACGGATACAGCGGGCCATTGGCTTCATCGAAGTAACGCGAGGTGTACTTGTTCGGCTTCTCCGGATTATACGGCCGGCCGGTATTCAGGTGGCTGTAGTAGGTTGGGATCTGCCCCACCGAGCGCGGGAAAGACATCGGCAGCTTGCCCGACGGGTTGTAGACGCCAAACAGCACGTCGGCGATGGCGTGGCCGCCTTCGGTGCCAGCAAACCAGGTCTCCAGCAGCGCATCGGCTTGCTGATCCTCTTTCACCAGCGCCAGCGGACGCCCGTTCATCAGCACCAGCACCAGCGGTTTGCCGGTGGCTTTAAGAGCGGCAATCAGATTGCGCTGGCTCTGCGGCAGGGTGATATCGGTCCGGCTGGAGGCCTCATGCGCCATGCCCTGCGCCTCGCCCACCACGGCGACCACCACATCGGATTGCTTCGCCGCCGCGACCGCTTCGTCGATCATTTCCTGCGGCGAGCGTGGGTCAACCTGCACCGCGTTCTCATACAAATTGAGGAAATCGACAATGCCTTTGTCATCGGTAACGTTCGCCCCTTTGGCGTAAATCACTTTGCCGTTATCGCCCAGCGCTTCTTTGATGCCGGTCAGGACGGTCACCGACTGGTCGGCCACCCCGGCCGCGGACCAGCTGCCCATCATGTCGCGCTTGCTGTCCGCCAGCGCGCCCACCACCGCGATAGTGCCGGATTTTTTCAGCGGCAGCGTATCAAGACGGTTCTTCAGCAGCACCAGGCTCTCGCGAGCCACTTCGCGCGCCTCTTTACGATGCAGACGACTTTCCGCATTGGTGTCCTGCGGGTCAGAATCTTTCGGTCCCAGGTGGCTGTAGGGATCGTTGAACAGTCCCATATCATATTTCACGTTGAGCACGTGTCGGGTGGCATCATCCAGCTCGGCCATGGTCACCTTGCCGGACTTCACCAGCCCCGGCAGGTACTTACTGTAATACTCGTCGCTCATGCTCATGTTGATGCCGGACTTCAGCGCTACGCGCACCGCGTCTTCCGGGTCGGAGGCCACGCCGTGCTTAATCAACTCTTTGATGGCGCCGTGGTCGGAAACGGTGATGCCTTTAAAGCCCCACTGGTCGCGCAGGACGTCTTTCAGCAGCCAGGAATCAGAGGTCGCCGGGGTGCCGTTCAGCGAGTTCAGGGCTACCATCACCGCGCCGCTGCCGGCATCAAGCCCGGCTTTGTACGGCGGCATATAGTCGTTGAACAGGCGCTGCGGGCTCATGTCGACCGTGTTGTACTCTTTCCCGCCCTCTACCGCGCCGTAGGCGGCGAAATGCTTGACGCTGGTCATCACCGAATAGCGGTCCGCCGGGCTCTTGCCCTGCATCGACTCCACCATCGCCTGGCCCATCATCGTGGTCAGATAGGTGTCTTCCCCGAACCCTTCGGAAGCGCGTCCCCAGCGCGGGTCGCGGGAGACGTCGACCATCGGCGCCCAGGTCATGTTCAAGCCGTCATCGGCGGCTTCATAAGCTGACACGCGGCCCACGGTCTTCACCGCATCAAGGTTAAACGACGAGGCCAGGCCGAGGCTTATCGGAAACACGGTGCGCTGACCGTGCAGCACATCGTAGGCAAAGAACAGCGGGATCTTCAGGCGGCTAAGCTGCATCACCTGATCCTGCATCACACGGATATCCGGGCGGGTAACGGTGTTAAAAATCGCCCCCACCTGACCGTTCTTGATCATTTCACGGATCGCCTCTTTCGGGTTATCCGGGCCAACGCTTATCAGACGCAGCTGGCCGATTTTCTCGTCCACCGTCATTTTTTTCAGCAGGTCGGTGACAAAGGCATCCCGCGCCTGCGGGGTCAGGGGGTGGTTACCAAACAGTTCATCCGCCAGCGCGGGTTGCAGCGCCAGACTCACGGCGACGCCTACAGTGCAGAGCCATTTCATTGTTATCTCGCTTTATCTCAGACGGGGACTCGGTAAAACATAATAAAAACCGCAGTTTGCCATATATATAAACAACGCGCCCGCAGAATGCTAAGGTTCTTCTCTGATTTTTGCGAAACATTCATGCATCAAATTGTCATACAAAGCGCTATGCTTATCCTCGATATTTCGCGCACCACCACAAGGAGTGGAACATGTCATCTGCACCCACTGACACCCATAAAACGTTTCTGGCTGACCTGGCGCGCCTGGTTGGCCCTTCGCATCTGCTGACCGACCCGGCAAAAACCCAGCGCTACCGCAAAGGCTTCCGCTCCGGTCAGGGCGAGGCCCTGGCGGTTGTCTTTCCCGGTACCCTGCTGGAGCTCTGGCGCGTGCTCAACGCCTGCGTAGACGCCGATAAAATTATTCTGATGCAGGCGGCCAACACCGGCCTGACCGAAGGTTCGACCCCCAACGGCAATGATTACGATCGCGAGATCGTGATTATCAGCACCCTGCGCCTGGACAAACTGCATCTGCTGGACAAAGGCGAGCAGGTGCTGGCCTGGCCCGGCACCACCCTCTATTCGCTGGAAAAAGCGCTCAAACCGCTGGGACGCGAACCGCACTCGGTGATCGGTTCGTCATGCATCGGCGCATCGGTCATCGGCGGGATCTGCAACAACTCCGGCGGCTCGCTGGTGCAGCGCGGGCCGGCCTACACTGAGATGTCGCTGTTCGCGCAGATTGACGCCGACGGCAAGCTGAAGCTGGTCAATCATCTGGGCATCGATCTCGGCAGCACGCCGGAGCAGATCCTCAGCCGCCTCGATGACGAACGGATTAGCGATAGCGATGTGCTGCACGACGGCCGCCACGCCCACGATCACGACTATGTCACCCGCGTGCGCGATGTCGATGCCGACACCCCGGCGCGCTATAACGCCGACCCGGACCGCCTGTTCGAATCCTCCGGCTGCGCCGGCAAGCTGGCGGTTTTCGCCGTGCGTCTCGATACTTTCCCGGCGGAAAAGCGTCAGCAGGTGTTTTACATTGGCACCAACCAGCCGCAGGTATTGACCGAGATCCGCCGCCATATCCTCGCCGAGTTCCAGCATCTGCCGGTGGCGGGGGAATATATGCACCGCGATATTTACGATATCGCCGAGAAGTATGGCAAAGACACCTTCCTGATGATCGACAAGCTCGGCACCGACAAAATGCCGTTCTTCTTCACCATGAAGGGGCGCACCGACGCGATGCTGGAGAAAGTCTCGCTGTTTAAGCCGCACTTTACCGACCGCTTTATGCAGAAACTCGGCCACGTCTTTCCGGCGCATTTACCGGAGCGGATGAAAACCTGGCGTGATAAATATGAACATCATCTGCTGCTGAAGATGGCTGGCGACGGCATCGAAGAAGCGCAGCGTTGGTTGACGGAGTACTTCCAGCAGGCCGAGGGGGATTTCTTCGCCTGTACGCCGGAGGAAGGCAGCAAGGCGTTCCTCCATCGCTTTGCCGCCGCCGGCGCGGCGATCCGCTATCAGGCGGTGCATGCCGACGAAGTCGAAGATATTCTGGCGCTGGATATCGCCCTGCGCCGTAACGATACCGAGTGGTTCGAACATCTGCCGCCCGAAATCGACAGCCAGCTGGTGCATAAGCTCTACTATGGCCACTTTATGTGCCATGTGTTCCATCAGGATTACATCGTCAGGAAAGGGGTCGACGCCCACGCGCTGAAGGAAAAAATGCTGGAGTTACTGAAAGCGCGCGGCGCCCAGTACCCGGCGGAGCATAACGTGGGTCATCTGTATGAGGCCCCGGAGAGCCTGCAGCAGTTCTATCGCCAGAACGATCCCACCAACAGCATGAACCCGGGGATTGGTAAAACCAGCAAGCAGAAATACTGGGGTGAAGCGGCCCCGACGCCAGCCTCTCCGGCGGATCCGCAATAATCGACGGCAGGACTATTCAGCCTGGCGCTTCTGTATTACGCTGCACGCCGGAGAATGTTTCTCCGGCAGATTCAGGAGCGCCGCCATGCCCGCAGAGGCCCCGTTACTCGACAGTGATTTAGAAATTCGCGAAGCGCTGCCCGACGATGCGCACGCCATCGCCGCGCTGTATGTCTGGCACGTGCTTAATGGCCGCGCCTCCTTCGAAGAGATCCCCCCCACCGTTGACGAAATGCGTAAACGGATCCAGACCGTGCGCGACAACGGGCTGCCGTGGCTGGTAGCGCTGTGGCGCGGGGCTATCGTCGGCTACTGCTATGCCACCTTCTATCGCCCGCGTCCGGCCTATCGCTACACCCTCGAGGAATCGATATACGTGGAATCCGGAATGGGCGGACGCGGCATCGGCAGCGCGCTGCTGTCCAGGCTAATCGCTGAGTGCGAGAAAGGCCCGTGGCGGCAGATGCTGGCGATCATCGGCGATGGCCATAACAATGCCGGCTCGCTGGCGATCCATAAAAAGTTCGGCTTTACCGTGGCGGGTCAGCTGCGCAGCGTCGGCTACAAGATGGGCGACTGGCGGGATACGTTGATTATGCAGCGCGCGCTGGGTGACGGCGACTGGACGCTACCGGAGTGATATCCGGCGCCAAATCCCCGGCTCGCGGCGTAAACGCCTTAGCCGGGCTACCGTTCAGCGCGGTTACGGAGAGGCGTCAGCCGCCATCCTGCACAAACACCGGCACTCGGCCTGATTGCCCGGCGGCGCTGCGCTTGCCGGGCCTACGAAAGGGGCGAACCCGGCGCCAAATCACGTAGCCCGGATAAGGCGCAATGCGCCGCCATCCGGGAGACATGCAGATTAATCGTTCTGCGCGGTCTGCGCGCCGCCTTTCAGCATCGCCTCCGCCATCTGCGCTTCGCGCTGCTTTTTATAGCTCAGCGCCGAGGCGGGTACCGGCATCACCTTCCCGGTTTCAATCCAGGTCCGCAAGCGGCTGGCGTCAGCGAAGTGGGTATATTTGCCGAAGGCATCCATCACCACCAGCGCCACCGGACGTTGGTTAATCACCGTGCGCATAATCAGGCAGTGGCCGGCAGCGTTGGTGAAGCCGGTTTTGGTCAGCTGAATGTTCCAGTTATCGCGATACACCAGATGGTTGGTGTTGCGGAACGGCAGGCTGTAGGCCGGATGGGCGAAGGTGGCGGTCTCTTCTTTGGTGGTGCTCAGCTGGCCGATCAGCGGATACTGCTCGCTGGCGATCAGCAGTTTGGTCAGATCGCGGGCGGTGGAGACGTTATGCACCGACAGGCCGGTGGGCTCCACGTAGCGGGTATGGGTCATGCCCAGCGCCTGGGCTTTGGCGTTCATCGCGCGAATAAAAGCGTCGTAGCCGCCCGGATAGTGATGCGCCAGGCTGGCGGCCGCGCGGTTCTCGGAAGACATCAGCGCCAGCAGCAGCATATCGCGGCGACTAATCTGGCTGTTGAGGCGCACGCGGGAGTAGATCCCCTTCATTTCCGGCGTATGGCTGATATCCACCGTCAGCATCTCATCCAGCGGCAGATGGGCATCGAGCACCACCATGGCGGTCATCACTTTGGTGATCGACGCCATCGGGCGCACCAGATCCGGCTGGCTGGCATAAATGATTTTTTTCGTGGCCAGATCGACGATCATGGCGCTGCCGGAGGCAATTTCCGGCTGCGAGGCGGTCACCGCCGTCGGGGTTTTTGCTAACGCCTGGGGCGCAAAAGGCACAGCCAGCAGCAAGGTCAGGCTGAGCAAAGAGACTCGAAATTTCGGCATCATGGGCATTCTGAAAAGTATTTTTGCACGTTATGGAACGTACGCCGCGAGGTTAAGTGGGCAACTTCGCTGGCAAACGCCATCATACCGCGCCGTAAGGCCCTGTGCCTAATAAGAATCGTGAAGAAATGCTGCATTGCCGACATAAAATACATATTTGCCGGCAATGCATATTTACCCGTGTCGCCCGATCAGAAGAGTCGGTAGCCATACCCCCAGAGCACCACGGTGATGGCCAGCAGCACTTCCAGCACCAGTACCCCAATAGCTAGCGTCGAGCTGGCAAAGCTTAACCCCTCTTCCCGATTAATGCTCAGGAAGGTCGGAATGCCGAGATACAGCAGATACCCGGTATAGAACAGCGCAATAGTACCGACCAGCGCGCACAGCCAGACCAGCGGATAGAGCGCCACAATCCCGCTCAGAAACAGCGGGGTGGCGACGTAGCCGGCAAACACCATGCAGCGTTTCAGGGAAGGCTGCTGCGGATACTGCCTCGCCATCCACCAGATGACCCGCCCCATGATCGCCACCCCGGCGAGCATCACGGCGTAAAACAGCACCGCCAGCGCCAGTCCGGTCAGCATCGACAGTTTAATCACGGTGCCATCGCCGAAGTTCCAGCCCAGCTGCGTGGTGCCGATAAAGGCGCAGATTACCGGAACCGCCGCCATCAGCAGCACATGATGCGTATAGTGATGAGAAATGGTTTCATTCTCGCTCTTAATCACGCTCATTTCCCGGTTGGGATGAGCGAAGAGCCCCCAGACATGGTTCATAGCGTCCCCCTTGTCACGGCTTCGTACTGCACTGATCCAAGTATAATTCACCCTGTAGATTATTTTATGTACAGCACAGAAAATTCTGCGTCGCCGCGTTTTGGTCAGCAGGGTGTATGATTAAGAGGTGATGAGGTAAGGAGAAAAGCTTTTTATGGATATCAATCACCTGATTTCCCAGTATGGCTACGCGGCGCTGATCGTCGGCAGCATGGCGGAAGGTGAGACCATTACCCTGCTGGGCGGCGTCGCGGCGCATCAGGGGCTACTGAAATTTCCCCTGGTGGTGATCGCCGTCGCCCTCGGCGGGATGATTGGCGATCAGCTGCTCTATCTGGTCGGTCGCCGCTTCGGGGGACGCATCCTGCGCCGTTTCGCCAGTCAGAAAGCGCGGATCCGTAAAGCGCAGCGTATGATCCAGCACCGGCCGTGGCTGTTTGTCATCGGCACCCGCTTTATGTATGGCTTCCGGGTAATCGGCCCCCTGCTGATCGGCGCCAGCCGCCTGCCGCCGCGCATTTTCCTGCCGCTGAATATTGTCGGAGCGCTGGTGTGGGCCCTGCTGTTTACCACCATTGGCTATCTCGGCGGCGAGGTGGTTGGCCCTTGGCTGCACCATCTGGACGCCCATCTGAAGCACTGGATCTGGCTGATCCTCGCGGTGGTGGTGGTGGTGGCCGCCCACTGGTGGCTCAGGCGGCGCGAGAGTAAGAAGAAAGACTAAGCGGCGCGCCCGCGGGCGCACCGTGGTTGGCGGTTACTTCACCGTCTGGTGGTAGCCGCCGCCGAGGGCCGAGGTCAGTTGAATGCTAGCGTCAATCCACTGGCCGTGCAGGCGCAATGCGGTGATCCGTTCCTGCAGCGCCGGGAGCTTCGCCATACTGACTCTGGAGCCAGGTAAGATCCCCGCCGCCATTCGGGCCTGCGCCAGATCTACTACCCGCTGAGCGTCTTTTTCAACCTGCTGCTGCTGCTGGCTTTTGGCCATTAATGTTTCGACCTGGCTGGCGGTTTTCGCCACCTGGTTAACGGCATCCACCACCGCTTTGTTGTACTGGGCGATCGACAGGCTATTCTGCGCGCTGGCGATATCCAGGTTGGCGTTAAGGCGGCCGCTGTCAAAGATCGGCAGCGTCAACCCGGCAGTAACGCCCATCTGCTGCGCCGAATGGCGGAAAAGATCGCTTAAGTGCAGGGCATCCTGCTGCAGGAACGCCATCAGATTGATGTCCGGATAAAACGCCGCTTTCGCCGCGTCCACTTCGCTCAGGGACGCCTCAATATACCAGTGGGCGACCTGCAGATCCGGGCGGCGCGCCAGCAGCTCATAGCCGAGGGTATCTGGCAGCTGCGCGCTGACCGTTGGCAGGCTGGCGGGTTTGAGGTTTAGCGACTGGCTCTGGCTGTTGGTCAGGGCCATCAGCCGCGCTTCAATCTCTTTCATCGTGCCCGTCACGTCCGCCAGCTGCTGGTCGGTTTTGCTGACGTTAATATCGTTCTCCGCCCCTTCGGCGGAGTTAGTGATCCCGCGCTGATACAGGGCCTTGTCGACCGTCACGATATTATTTTGCTCGTTTTTCACCTGCTGCAGCACCGCTTTGATCGCCGCTTCCGTCTGCCACTGCCAGTACAGACGCGCCACGCTGCCGGAGAGCAGCTCACGGGTCTGGGCCTGTTCAGCAACCTGGGCTTTCAGCTCGCCGATACGCGCTTTCACCAGCGCACGGTTTTTTCCCCACAGATCGAGATCCCAACCGGCGGTCAGGCCAAAGGTACCGTTGGTGTACCACGGGCCGGTATTGCCGTCGGTGTCGGTAGCAAACGGTCCCATCAGGCCTTCGGCCGACATGCGCTGGCGTTCAATATCGGCGGAGAAATCCATCTCCGGGCCAAGATTCGCCTGCGACATTCGCGCCTGCGCTTCGGCAAGCCTGATGCGCTGTTCGGCAATCTGCATATCCGGCGCGTTGGCCAACGCTCGCTGAATCAGATTATTAAGCTGTGGGTCATGGTAATCTTTCCACCAGTCAGTCTGCGGCCAGCCATTTTTCACGGCGGCAGGGAGATCCATGGAAACATGGGAGGCCGGAATTTGCTGCTGCGGCGGATTAGCAACCTCATGAGATGGCGCGCAGCCAGCCAGCGCGATGGCCAGGGGCAATGCCGCCAGCACGCTTTTATTTAATATCAATTTCATTGGACAGGTCAGATAACTTAATCAGGTTGGTTATCATAAGTTAATTGAATTAAACGCGTTTAGTAAAGCGTGTGACTAAATTATTAGTTTGCTAAAAATAAACAACCTTATCAATTCAAGGGATGAATATAAGCCGGCATCTTTTAACGAGCCGCACCTCTTTTCCACCCTGCCCGCTCTGGATGAAGAGAAAGAACCTCTGATGACCTTTTTACTGCACGCGCGTAAACCGGCTAATCTCCCGCCCGGCGATGGCCGGGCGGGCATCCTTTAGGCTTTCAGGCTGGCGCCGCGGCTGGCAATCACCTCTTTATACCAGCCAAAGCTCTTCTTCTTACTGCGCGCCAGGGTGCCGGTACCGTCATCATGGCGGTCGACATAGATAAAGCCGTAGCGCTTCGACAGCTCCGCCTTTGAGGCGCTCACCAGGTCAATCGGTCCCCAGCTGGTAAAGCCCATCAGCTCAACGCCATCGTCAATGGCTTCCCGCGCCTGCACCAGGTGGTCGTTCAGGTAACTGATGCGGTAGTCATCGTTAATGCTGCCGTCGGCTTCCACCTTATCTTTGGCGCCCAGACCGTTTTCCACGATAAACAGCGGCTTCTGGTAGCGATCCCACAGCACGTTCAGCAGCGTGCGCAGGCCCAGCGGGTCTATCTGCCAGCCCCACTCCGAGCTCGCCAGGTGCGGGTTCGGCACCATGCTGAGAATATTGCCGCGCGCCTGCTGGTTCAGCGCCTCGTCGGCGGTGACGCAGCCGGTCATGTAGTAGCTGAAGGAGATAAAGTCGACGGTGGTTTTTAGCGCTTCACGATCGGCGTCGGTGATGTTGAGCGTGATGCCGTTGTCACGGAAATAGCGCTGCATATAACCCGGGTACGCGCCGCGCGCCTGTACGTCGCCGAAGAACTGCCAGCTGCGGTTCTCCTGCAGCGTCTCAAACACATCCTCCGGTTTGCAGCTCAGGGGATACATCAGCCCGCCGAGCAGCATATTGCCGATTTTGCCCTCAGGCACCAGCTCATGACAGGCTTTGACCGCCAGCGCGCTGGCCACCAGCTGGTGGTGAATCGCCTGATACACCTCGCCTTTGCTGCTGCCGGCCGGCAGGCCGACCCCGGTCATCGGGGCATGTAGCGACATATTGATTTCGTTAAAGGTCAGCCACAGTTTGACCTTATTTTTATAGCGGCTGAACACCGTCCGGGCGTAGCGCTCAAAGAAGCCAATCACCTCCCGGCTGCCCCAGCCGCCGTAGTTTTTTACCAGCGCCCATGGCATTTCATAATGCGACAGCGTCACCAGCGGGGTGATGTTGTGCTTCGCCATCTCGTCGAACAGCTTGTCGTAGAACGCGAGGCCGGCTTCGTTCGGCTCGGCGTCGTCGCCGTTGGGGTAGATGCGGGTCCAGGCGATAGAGACTCGCAGGCAGTTAAAACCCATCTCGGCAAACAGGGCGATATCTTCCGGATAGCGATGGTAAAAATCGATCGCCACATCCTTAATCCCGTTGTCGCCGGGTACACGCTCGACCACTTCGCCGAACACCCCGTGCGGCTGTACATCGGAGGTGGATAAGCCTTTGCCATCTTCCAGATAAGCACCTTCCACCTGATTGGCCGCGGTCGCGCCGCCCCATAAAAAATCCGTCGGGAATGTTTTCATCTTTTTCTCCTGTGATTAATGGCTGACTGACAACAGCGGCTGACCGGCTTCGACGGTGCTGGACGCCACCGTATCAATCTCCCGGTAGTCGTCGCTGTTGCTGATAATGATCGGGGTCGCCAGGTCGTAGCCGGCGTCCAGAATCGCCTGGCGATCAAACTCAATCAGCAGATCGCCGGCCTGTACCCTGTCGCCCTCTTTCACATGCGCGGTAAAGGGCACGCCGTCGAGTTTGACCGTGTCGATGCCGACGTGGATCAGCAGCTCAATGCCGCTGTCGCTTTGCAGGCCGATGGCGTGTTTAGTCTGAAACAGGGAGGCCACTTCGCCCGGGAACGGGGCAATCACTTGGCCCACCGCCGGGATAATGGCGACCCCTTTACCCAGCAGGCCGCTGGCGAAGGTGCTATCCGGCACCTGCTCGAGGGCGATAACGCTGCCGCTCATCGGCGCCAGAATATCGTTTGCCGAGGCCGGGGCTACCGTCACGGCGCCTGGTGCGGCGCTGGCGCGCGGCAGGCCGGCGAAGAAGGTCAGCACGCAGGCGAGCACGAAAGCCACGCCGGTGCCGATAAGCCCGCCCCAGACGCTGGCGTCAATCCCGCCGGGCGGGATCATTTGCGCCGGGAAAAAGATGTTTGGCAGGCCAAACGAGTAGGCATAACTGTTGCTAAAGGCAGTGATCGCCCCGCCAATCGCTCCGGCGATACAGCCGAAGATAAACGGACGGCGCAGCGGCAGAGTCAGGCCATAGATAGCCGGCTCGGTGATGCCGAACAGCCCGGCGGAGAAGGCGGAACCGGCCAGCACCCGCTGACGCGCATCGCGGGTGGCGAGGAAAATACCGAGCACGGCGCCCACCTGGGCAATCACCGCCGGGAGGATAATAGGCAGCATGGAGTCGTGACCAAGCACCGTCATGTTATTGATCATCAATGGCACCAGCCCCCAGTGCAGGCCGAAAATAACGCACACCTGCCACATGGCGCCCAGTACCGCGCCCGCCAGCCATGGCGCAAACGCATAAATGAACTGGTAGCCGTTGGCCAGCAGATGGCTCAGCCAGGTGGCGACCGGGCCAATCACCAGGAAGGTGAGCGGGACCACCACCGCCAGGCAGATGGCCGGGCTGAAGAAGTTTTTCATCGATGACGGCAACAGCGCGTTGCTCTTGCGCTCCAGCCAGCAGCAGACCCATGAGGCGAGAATAATCGGGATCACTGACGAGCTGTAGTTGATAAAGGTCACCGGAATGCCGAGAAAGTGCTCCACCGCCGCGCCCGGCGCCTGGCTGGCTTCAAAGGCCTGAATCATCAGCGGGTGGGTTAACGCCCCGCCAATCACCATCGAGATAAACGGGTTGCCGCCAAACTTCTTCCCGGCGGTATAGCCAAGAAACAGCGGGAAGAAAAAGAACAGCGCGTCGCTGGCGGCAAACCAGATTTTATAAGTCCCCTGCTCCGGCGTAAGCCAGCCGCAGGTCACCGCCAGCGCCAGCAGGCCTTTCAGCAGACCGGTTGCCGCCATCACGCCGATAAACGGTGTAAAAATGCCGGAGATGATGTCGATAAGCTGGCTTAACACCGATCCTTTGGCCGCTTTTTCCTCGGCAACCGGTTCGCTGTCATCGCTTAGCCCCGCCTCCTGGCGCACCGCCAGCCAGACGTCGTGAACGTGGTTGCCAATCACCACCTGAAACTGGCCGCCGCTCTCCACCACCATAATCACGCCCGGATTGGCTTTCAGCCCTTCGGCATCGGCTTTGCCGTTATCCTTCAGTTTAAAACGCAGACGTGTCGCACAGTGAACCAGACTCACAATGTTCTCTTTGCCGCCGACGCGGTTGAGAATATCCTGCGCGAGTGCTTTATATTCCATGCTCTTTTCCTTACTGCCGCTGCCCGCAGACAACCGGCGACTGAGTAGTAAAAAATAAAAAACCCGAGAACCACGCCGGTGGGCGTCGCGCTCAGGTTTTGCCTGCATCATGCAGTAACAATCCAGTTTTGTTGGGGAGAATTAACGCCCCTCTTTTCTTACCCGTTCGATATGAATGGCAAGAAACATAATTTCTTCGGTGGTCAGCGACCGCTGATACTGCTTTTGCAGATGCGTCGCCACCGTTTCCGCACACTTCCACGCTTTGGCGTAGTTATCTTTCACCGCGCTGTGCAGCGAGACGTCGTCATCTTCCACCACCGTGCGCGTCAGCATCCGCTGGGCGAAAAACTTCAGGTGGGTGACGAAACGCTGATAGCTCAGCGACTCTTCATCGTAGTTAAGCTGCAGCTGATACTTCACCAGCTGCAGGATCTCCTGCATCACCCGGGTCACGTGCATGACCTCCGGCATTTCGCTGTTGAGCTGCGCCGTCACCAGATGCAGGGCGATAAATCCGGCTTCGTCCTCCGCCAACTCCACGCCGAGCCTTTTGGCAATGATGGCCCTTGCCTCCTGGCCCAGCGCGAACTCCTTCGGATACAGCCGCTTAATCTCCCACAGCAGCACGTTACGCAGTGCGATGCCCTTTTTCTGCCGCTCGATAGCAAAATGACAGTGATCCGTTAACGTGATGTACAAACTTTCCTGTAACTTGCCCAGCCGTCCGCGTGCCAGGTCGATAATGCGATCGCAGGTGGTCATCACTTCTAACGGTATTTGACTGAGCAGCTCGCCTAAGCGGCCGACCAGCTCATCGCTTTGTAAGGCGAAAACTTTTTCAATTTTACTGTCGTCCAGCACGTCGCCCGGGCGTTTCTGAAAGGCCAGCCCTCGCCCCATCACCACCTGTTCGCGCCGGTGCTCGTCGAGAACCACCACCACATTGTTATTGAGTACTTTGGCGATTTGCATATAGACCCCAGAAACAAAAAAACCTGACCCCCGACGAAACGCCAGGTGATCAGGTTTTGCCTGCCGCAGCAGTTGCAATCCAACACCCGCACTGTAACAACTTCTGCTGCGCGCTCAACCTGACAAGTGAAAAAACGTGATTAAGATCGCGACTATCAGAAGGTCACGACGGTTTTCCACTCCACTACCCACGCGTCCTGGGTCTGCGCGACGCCGCCCGGACGGTGCCAGTACTGCAGGCCCGGCTGCAGCTCCAGCCAGGAGACCGGGCGGAAGCGATAATAGAGCTCACCGTTCAGCGAATGACCGGCCACCGGCTGGTAAGCCGGATCGTTATAGTCGGTGGCGCCGCTTATCTGATTCATATAGCGCTGATTACGTGCGTAGTGGCTGCTCATGTCGATCCACGTCAGGCCGAAGCCAATCCAGTCCTCCGGGCGGGCGTCAAACAGACCGCGGTAGCGCATGGAGGCGGCGACGGCGGAGTGGATATAGTTGCTGCGCTGGTCGCTGAGGCTGCCGCTCAGTGAGACGCTCATCCCCCGCAGCGGGTCGTCGGCGTGGCGGGTGATCTGCTGGTTCAGGCCGGCGTACATAAACCAGGTGCTGTCGTGCTCGGCGTAACCTTGCGGATCGGTCGCCCCGGCGCCGCCGGATTTACCGCTGTAGAGGTCGCTCTGCGGCGCGTTAGTCCAGACCACGCCAAGGTTATAGGCTCCCGGCAGGCCATTAATCAGCGGACGGGTTTCGATCTCCATTGGCAGTAAGATGCCTTTGCTACCCTTCGTCGACCAGCTCCACGCGTGGCTGCGCGCGGTAGCCTGCGGGTTTTGCTCCATCACTCCGCCTTTCAGGGTGACGGTCGGCGTCAGCTTGTACTCCAGGGTGGTGCCCCAGGTATGAATGTTCCAGTTATTCCAGGTCAGCGAGTTGGCCGATTTCCCACCGCACTGGGTCAGCAGCTGAAAATCGCAGGGTATGATCTGGTCGAAGGTTTGCACCTTGTTCATCATGCCGATGCGCCAGGTCAGGCGGCGGTCGTCAAAGCTGCGGGCAAAGGTGAGCCAGCCAAGGCGGGTAATCGACCCGCCGCCCCAGCTCTCCTGCGATAGATCGTTGAAACTCACCCGCGGATCCTGCAGCCGTTTCGTGGTGAGATTATCATCGTGGTTGCGGTTGACGATGTTGCCTTCGAGACGCGCATCCGGTATGCCGGTCCAGCGCTCCAGATCCTGGGTAAAGGTCAGCGCCACCTGGTCAATATAGGCCAGGTGTTTATCATGGTCATAACCGCCGCCGGCGTTGTAGGCCATCTCGTTAAGATAGCCGAGATTATAATGAAAGCCGTTTTCTTCAAGGATCGGACGAATGCCTAGCATATCGCCCAGCAGACCTTGCTGCCCGGCTTCAAACCCCAGCGCGCTGCCGTTCCACGCCGGGATGTCCGCGGCGCTCACGGCAGGCGCCATGGCCGCCAGCATAGCGCCGATCAAAAGCTGATTTATTTTTTTGTTATGCATTGTGATATCCACCGTGACTGAATAAAAACAAAGGGGATCCCCAGGCTATTTATTTACCCGTTTTCTTTTTTTAAAAATGAATGGCAAAAAGCGTCCGTCGGTAATAAAACCGCGACAATGCCAGAGAAATCGTTATTCGCATCTCATTGTTTTACATCATCATTTTATCCACCCTGAATTTTTACCAAAAAAAAACCTAAGCACTTTGCGCCACGAATGACGAAAGTGCTTAGGTTTTGCCTGAGTTCAGTAGCAATCCTGAATTGATTGACCGCACATTATCACTTTATTCAACCCATGCCTATCATCAATAGGCATGCAAGTAATAATATGTGAAGCGAATAACAGTATGGCGGTTAATAGCGGCCGATCGCCGCCGCTATTTCAGCAGACGTTTGCAGGGCGCGAATTTCATTAAACAGGGTCAGCGCCTCGGTATATTCCTTGCGTAAATAGCCTAACCACTGCTTAATTCTCGCCACATGATACAGACCGGTATCACCCTGCTTTTCCAGGCGGGTATATTTTTGCAACAGCTGGACCACCTGCGGCCACGGCATGCGCGGTTCATTGTATTTGATCACCCGGCTGAGGTTCGGCACATTGAGCGCCCCGCGGCCAATCATCACCGAATCGCAGCCGGTGACAGCCATACAATCCTGGGCGCTTTGCCAGTCCCAGATTTCACCGTTGGCGACCACCGGGATAGTCAGGCGCTGGCGGATCTCGCCGATCGCCTGCCAGTTGATGCGTTCGGCTTTGTAGCCATCTTCTTTGGTACGGCCGTGAACCACCAGTTCGCTGGCCCCCGCCTGCTGCACCGCGTCGGCGATTTCAAAGCGCCGTTCACCGCTGTCCCAGCCAAGACGAACTTTCACCGTCACCGGCAGATGCTCGGGAACCGCCTCTCGCATGGCTTTCGCGCCGCGATAGATCAACTCTGGATCTTTCAGCAGCGTTGCCCCGCCGCCGCTGCCGTTTACCAGCTTCGACGGACAGCCGCAGTTTAAATCCACCCCCCATGAACCCAGCGCCACCGCGCGGGCGGCATTTTCCGCCAGCCACTCGGGATATTGTCCCAGCAGCTGGACGCGGACGCGGGTGCCGGACGGCGTGCGGCTCTGGTGATGCAGTTCCGGGCATAGCCTGTAGAACGATTTTACCGGCAGCAGTTGATCCACCACGCGCAGAAATTCGGTGATGCAGAGATCGTAATCGTTAACCTCGGTCAGCAGCTCACGCACCAGCGAATCGAGCACGCCTTCCATCGGCGCCAGTAGAACACGCATATCGTTACCCGGAAAAAAAAGAGGCGCTATGGTAGCGCCTCCGGGCGCTGGTTGAAAGCGCTCAATGCGTCGGACCAGACGCACGCCGTTCCCCGCACGCTCGATGCGGCAAAGCGGCGAGATAATCTCTATGCTTTACAGGGGTCTGTGGCGTCCCATTCGCCTTTATTTGCCGCGCCTCATCCAGCAAGGTAGCGTGGGGAGCGATCCCGCCTGAGCCGCAAGGTGTCGGGCCCTGACGGGTGAGACCATGGTTCCCGTAAGCTATCAGCGCTATGCATAGAATTCATGATGTGATCGGTAGCACATTTTAGGGATTAATTGTATGATGAATGCACTTCATCAAGGGTTATTACCATGAGTAAATCGCTGACTATTATCTGGCAGTACCTGCGGGCTTTCGTCCTGATTTACGCCTGCCTGTACGCCGGAATTTTTATCGCCGGGCTGCTGCCTATCACTATCCCCGGCAGCATCATCGGCATGCTGATCCTCTTCGTGCTGCTGGCGCTGCAAATTATGCCGCCGCAATGGGTCAACCCCGGCTGTAATATCCTGATCCGCTATATGGCGCTGCTGTTCGTGCCGATCGGCGTTGGGGTGATGCAGTACTGGGATCTGCTGCGCGCCCAGCTGGGGCCTGTCGTTATCTCCTGCGCCATCAGTACGCTGGTGGTGTTTGTAGTGGTGAGCTGGAGCTCCCATTTGGTGCATGGCGAACGTAAAGTGATTGGCCAAAAAGGAAAAGAAGAATGATGCATGAAATCTGGTGGTCGCTACCGCTAACCCTGATCGTCTTTTTTCTCGCCCGCAAACTGGCGGCCCGCTTTAAGTTCCCGCTGCTCAACCCGCTGCTGGTGGCGATGGTGGTGATTATTCCATTTCTTCTGCTGACCGGGATCTCCTATGAGCGTTATTTTGCCGGCAGCAAAGTCCTGAACGATCTGCTGCAGCCGGCGGTAGTGGCCCTTGCGTTCCCGCTGTATGAACAGCTGCACCAGATCCGCGCCCGCTGGAAATCTATCATTACCATCTGCTTTATCGGCAGCTGCGTGGCGATGATCACCGGCACCACCGTCGCTCTGCTGATGGGCGCCACGCCGCAAATCGCCGCCTCTATTCTGCCTAAGTCAGTCACTACGCCGATTGCTATGGCGGTTAGCGGCAGCATCGGCGGCATTCCGGCCATCAGCGCCGTGTGCGTAATTTTTGTCGGCATCCTCGGCGCGGTATTTGGGCATACGTTGCTTAACCTGATGCGCATTCGCACCAAAGCGTCGCGCGGCCTGTCAATGGGCACCGCCTCGCACGCCCTCGGCACGGCCCGCTGCGCCGAGCTGGACTATCAGGAAGGCGCGTTTAGCTCACTGGCGCTGGTGCTGTGCGGGATCATCACCTCGTTGATGGCGCCGTTCTTATTTCCGCTGATCCTCGCAGTGGTAGGTTAATAGTGATTTAAATCACATTTTTTAATGCAACAAATCGGAGTTGCATAAAAAATGAGATATTCATCACATATGGAACCGCTGGCCGCCCGTACACTGACTTCCCATTACACTGTTATGAGGCAACGCTATGCACTCACGTTTTCAAGCTGCTTTGACGACTCTGGCAGCAGATCTGCAGGCGGCCATCGCCCCCATGCTCGCCGACCCGCATTTCCCGGCGCTGCTCGAAGCCGATCAGGTGGCGACGCTGCAGCATGCGACAGGTCTGGACGAAGACGCGCTGGCTTTTGCGCTACTGCCGCTTGCCGCTGCCTGCGCGCGCCCCGACCTTTCTCATTTTAACGTCGGGGCTATCGCCCGCGGCGTCAGCGGCCGCTGGTACTTTGGCGGCAACATGGAGTTTCTCGGCGCTACCATGCAGCAGACCGTTCACGCGGAACAGAGCGCCATCAGCCACGCCTGGCTGCGCGGCGAGACCTCCCTGCGCGCTATCACGGTGAACTACACGCCGTGCGGTCATTGCCGTCAGTTTATGAACGAACTGAACAGCGGGCTGGCGCTGCGCATTCATCTGCCGGGTCGCGAAGCGCATGCCCTGGAGCACTATCTGCCGGACGCCTTTGGCCCGAAAGACCTGGAGATCAAAACCCTGCTGATGGATGAACAGGACCATGGCTTCCCGGTCAGCGGCGATGCCCTAACCCAGGCAGCTATTCAGGCCGCCAACCGCTGCCATGCGCCCTACAGCCACTCGCCTTCCGGCGTGGCGCTGGAGCTGAAAGACGGTACCATTTTCAGCGGTAGCTATGCGGAAAACGCAGCGTTCAACCCGACGCTGCCGCCGCTGCAGGGGGCGCTGAATCTCCTGAGCCTCAACGGCTATGATTATCCCGCTATCCAGCGGGCAATCCTGGCGGAGAAAGCCGACGCGGCGCTGATCCAGTGGGATGCCACCGTCGCCACCCTGAAGGCGCTGGGCTGCCACAATATTGAGCGCGTCCTGTTAGGTTGATCAGCCTGAGCAGATTGCCGGACGGCGTCTTCGGCTTATCCGGCCGACCTTTTATACCGTTAGGTGTCGGGTGGCGCTACGCTTACCCGACCTACGGTTCGCGCCATGGCGAGCTGAAGATCCCTATGCCCGGGTGTCGGCTCACGCCTTACCCGGCCTGCGTTCGGCGATCTGTCTATATTGCTGAAAATCCCCGCAATCAAACGCGGGTTTCTTGCGCTTACCCGGCGGGTAAAGTAGCCTGAAGACTCCGTTGTCTATTATTGAGCCAAGTTCATGTTAAAGCGTGCGTTCTACAGCCTGTTAGTCCTGCTCGGCCTGCTGCTGTTGACCGTGCTGGGCCTTGACCGCTGGATGAGCTGGAAAACCGCGCCCTATATCTATGATGAACTGCAGGACCTGCCCTACCGTCAGGTCGGTGTGGTGCTGGGCACCGCCAAATATTACCGCACCGGCGTCATCAATCAGTATTACCGTTACCGCATCCAGGGTGCGCTGAACGCCTACAACAGCGGCAAGGTCAACTATCTCCTGCTGAGCGGCGATAATGCTCTGCAAAGCTACAATGAACCGATGACCATGCGTCGGGACCTGATTAAAGGCGGCGTCGATCCCGCGGATATCGTACTGGACTATGCCGGTTTCCGTACCCTCGACTCGATCGTCCGTACCCGGAAAGTGTTCGACACCAACGACTTCATTATCATCACCCAGCGCTTCCACTGCGAACGGGCGCTGTTTATCGCCCTGCATATGGGGATCCAGGCCCAGTGCTACGCGGTGCCGTCGCCGAAGGATATGTGGAGCGTGCGGCTGCGCGAGTTCGGCGCCCGCTTTGGCGCGCTGGCGGACCTCTATATCTTCAAACGGGAACCGCGCTTTCTCGGCCCTCTCATCCCGATTCCGGCGCAGCAGCATGACGTGCCGGATGACGCCCAGTCCTACCCGGCCGTCACCCCGGAGCAGCTGCTGGAGCTGCAGAAAGAAAAGTAGCCTCCATCAACGCATTCGTTTCAGATATAAAAAAACCCGCGCCAGGCGCGGGTTTTTGATGCGTTCAATCTTATTTCTTACGGGCGTATTTCAGGGAGTCCAGCGCCACGGCGAAGATAATAATCGCCCCCTTAATAATGTACTGCCAGTAAGGGTTGACGCCGATATAGGTCAGGCCGTAGTTGATGACGGTGAAGATAATCACCCCGGTCACCACGCCAAACACCGTCCCTACCCCGCCGCTGAACGATACGCCGCCCACCACACAGGCGGCGATGGCGTCCAGTTCATACATAAAGCCGAGGTTATTGGTCGCCGAACCGATACGTCCGGCTTCCAGCAGGCCGCCGAAGGCGTAGAACACGCCGGAGAGGGCATAGATCATCAGCAGGTTTAACGCTACGTTAACCCCGGAGACCTTCGCCGCTTCCGGGTTACCGCCGATAGCGAAAATGTTTTTGCCAAAGCGCGTCTTGTTCCACAGGATCCAGACAAAGAAGACGGCAATCAGCGCGTAGAAGGTAATGTAGGACAGGCGGAAGGAGCCCAGCGCCACAAACCCCTGCGCGAAATGGGAGAAGTGGCTGTCGAAGCCGGAGATCGGCGACGCGCCCACGAAGTCGTAGTACAGCGAGTTAATGCCGTACACGATGATCATGGTGCCGAGAGTGGTAATAAACGGCGTCACGTTCAGGTAGGCAATGACGATCCCGTTAATCAGGCCGATGACCGCCCCGATGGCGCACACCAGCAGGATCACCAGCGGGATCGGCATGGTCGCCATATCCGGGAATACCTTATTGGCATTATCCACCGCCTGCAGCATGGTGGCGGCAATTACCGCCGCCAGACCCACCTGACGGCCGGCGGAGAGGTCGGTCCCCTGCGTGACGATAAGTCCGGCCACGCCGAGGGCAATAATAATACGCACCGAGGACTGGGTCAGAATATTACTCAGGTTGAGCAGACTTAAAAATGTCGGATCCTGGAAAATAATAATGGCCAGCAGGACCAGAAGGACAACATATATCCCACCCTCTTTCAGGTAAGTGAGAAAACTCTTTTTATTTAACGCACTCATGTGAAGCCCCTGATCTTAAAGGTGCAATGACGCAAGACGCAGTATTTCGTTTTGCGTGGTGGTTTTAGTCTCAACAATGCCCGCGACCAGGCCGTTGCTCATCACCAGAATGCGGTCGGTAATCCCCAGCAGTTCCGGCATTTCGGAAGAAATAATAATGATCCCTTTGTCTTTTTTAGCCAGTTCGGCAATCAGCTGATAGATTTCAAACTTGGCGCCGACGTCGATACCGCGCGTTGGCTCATCCAGCATCAGGATCTCCGGCTGGGTCAGCAGCCAGCGGCCTATAATGACCTTTTGCTGGTTACCACCGGAAAGCGAGCCAATCTGCGTATGCTGACCGGGGGTTTTGACGCGCATCGAGTCAATAACCCATTGGGTATCGCTCTTCATTCGCGAGTTATCCAGCAAGCCGATGCTGTTTTTATATTTCTTAATATTGGAGATCAGCGAGTTAAACCCGATATCCAGATAGGCGTAAATCCCGGTAGAGCGCCGCTCCTCGGTCACCAGCGCAAAACCGTGGTTAATCGCCTCGTTGGCGCTGTGGTTGTTGATCTTCTTGCCGTGCAGCGTGATGGTGCCGCTGGCCTTCTCACGGATGCCGAACAGGGTCTCCACGATGTCGGTGCGTTTAGCGCCCACCAGGCCGGCGATACCGAGAATTTCGCCCTTATGCAGGTCAAAGGAGACATCGCGAATGGAGGGCTGGCGCAGCGAGGTGAGATTGCGCACCTGGAGGATCACTTCGCCCGGAGTGTTTTCGCGATCCGGAAAACGCTGGTTAAGCGAACGCCCGACCATCATGGCGATGATCTTATCCATATCCAGCCCTTCCAGCGGCTGGGTGGCGATCCACTGGCCGTCGCGCAGGATGGTTATTTCATCGCACAACTGGAAAATTTCTTCCATTTTATGCGAGATATAGACGATACCGCAGCCGCGATCTTTCAGCTTACGGATGATCTTAAACAGATGGTTGACCTCTTTTTCCGTCAGCGATGACGTCGGCTCATCCATGATGACGATTTTGGCGTCATAGGAAAACGCCTTCGCGATCTCAATCATCTGCATCTGAGATACCGATAAGGTACCGACGCGGGCGCGCGGATCGATATCAATATCCAGCTCATCAAAAATGGCCTTGGTATCCCGGTACATTTTGTCCTGATCGACAAACATGCCTTTAGTTGGATAGCGCCCGAGCCACATGTTATCCATGACCGAACGCTGTAATACCAGGTTTAATTCCTGATGCACCATCGAAATACCGTTTTCCAGGGCTTCTTTCGCCGAATGGAAATCGATCTCTTTTCCCTGAAAAAGAATGCTACCGGAATCTTTTTGATAGATCCCAAAAAGGCATTTTAATAATGTCGATTTACCGGCGCCGTTCTCACCCATTAACGCATGAATGGAGTGCGGACGAACCTTCAGGTTGACATTATCAAGAGCCTTGACGCCAGGAAACGATTTGTTGATGTTGCTCATCTCCAACAAATATTCGCCTGACCGTTCGCTATTATTGCTGACCATAGTTATACCTGGCTGCGTTCATGCAAGCCCCGTCCGGCGCACTAGCGCCAGCAGGAGTCTGGTTCTGTATCAGGAATAATCGGGCGTGGATAACCCACGCCCGCAACTCACATCACGATTATTTGCCGGTAAACTGGCTCAGGTTGTCTTTATCGACGCCCACGTAGGGGACGCGAACAATCTTGTTGTCAATTTTCCAGTTGGTGCCTGCCGCGGCGTCTTTCCCGTCGGCAAGGTTTTTCGCCAGCTCGAAGGTCGCTTTTGCCTGGTTGTTGGCATCGTTCAGCACAGTACCGGCCATCGCGCCGGATTTCACCAGCGCCAGGGCTTCCGGCAGGGCATCAACGCCGAACACCGGAATGCTGCTCTTGTTGTGCGCTTTCAGCGCTTCAACCGCGCCCATCGCCATGGCGTCGTTGTTAGCGATCACCACTTCAATCTTGTTGGCATTCGGGCCGGAGAGCCAGGCGTCCATTTTGTCTTTCGCCTGGGCGGTATCCCACATCGCGGTATCCAGCTGCAGCTGCTGGGTCTTCAGACCTTTATCATTCAGCTCTTTAATAACGTAAGTGGTACGCGCTTCCGCATCCGGATGGCCCGGCTCGCCTTTCAGCAGAACGTACTGGATCTGACCGTCTTTATTCAGATCCCAGTTCGGGTTGGCTTTCCAGTGCTTGGCGATCAGATCGCCCTGAATAATCCCGGACTCTTTCGAGTCGGTACCGACGTAATAAGCCTTGTCATAACTATCCAGCGCTTTGCGGGAAGGCTCTTTGTTGAAGAACACCACCGGAATATTCTGCCCGCGCGCCTTTTCAATCACCGTACCTGCGGCGGCCGGGTCAACCAGGTTAATCGCCAGCGCCTTCACTCCTTTCGCCAGCAGCACGTCAATCTGATCGTTTTGTTTCGACTGGTCGTTCTGCGAATCATTCATCAACAGTTGGACGTCTGGCGCGGATTTGCCATCTTTTTCAATCGCCTTACGCACTACCGACATAAAGTTGTCGTCATATTTATAAATCGTCACGCCGATACGGGTATCTGCTGCGTGTGCGGCGGCGCCAAATAACAGACCAGCCATTACAGCAGACAGGGTAAACACCTTCTTATTCATGGAATCTCCGGTTTTATTATGCAGGGTCATTATTGTGAGAAAATGCAGGCGGGATTTGTTGCATTAGTGTTACCGCACAACGCATTTCACGACGAAAATTCGGTCTTCCGTGTCGGGTAACGCTCCAGAAAAATACGACTGTAAAACTCGTTTAACGCCTTGTTCCTACTAAATAAAGTGAGGAATATCCATCACCTCGTGGTTCAGACTGGTAAACGCTGCCATCATAATCAGGCGAATGTTAATATACTGTGAATTTACTCACAAATTGAAAGCGGTTACATCCCGCGATCGCGTCAGTTAGTGATCGGCCCCACAGTTTGCCGCTGGGCAACGGAATGACGGCGCACCAGCGTCGGCATAAAGCAGTGCGTCGCCTCGCGATCCAGCTTGCCGGCCGCCCCCAGCAGCGCCAGCTCGGTGGCCAGCTTTGCCATCGACATTACCGGATAGCGCACGGTGGTGAGCTGAGGATCGGTGTAACGGGAAATAGGAATATCATCAAAGCCAATCAGCGACAGATGCTGCGGCACGACAATGCCGTTGTCCTTCAGCGTCGTCAGCGCGCCGGCCGCCATGCTGTCGTTATAGGCAAACACCGCGGTGAGGCCGAGATTGCGCCCCAGCAGTTCGACCATCGCCGCTTCACCGCCCTGCATATCCGGGGAGCCGGAACCGATCCAGCTGTCCGGGGCGATGATGCCTTGCTCCTGCAGCGCTTTGCTCCACCCTTCCCGGCGCATATCGTCATCTTCAATGCCGTGGTTTGAGGAGAGATAGCCGATGCGCTGGTGACCATGATTGAGCAGCATACGGGTGGCCATCAGCGCGCCGCTGACGTTGTCGAGCCCTACGCAGCGATGGGCATACCCCGGCACGATGCGGTTGATCAGCACCATCCCCGGGATATGTTGCATAAAGTCGCTCAGTTCATCATCGCTCAGCGCTTTCGAGTGGACGATCAGCGCCGAGCAGCGCTGACGGATCAGCACCTCGATGGCGTGACGTTCTTTTTCCGCCTCATGATAGCTGTTGCCGATCAGCACATATTTCTGATGCTGCTGAGCAACGGTATCCACTGCTTTCACCAGCGCGCCGAAGAAGGCGTCGGAGACGTCCATCACCACCACGCCGATGGTATCGCTGACCTGGGTGGCCAGCGCCTGGGCGTTGGCGTTGGGCCGGTAGCCCAGTTGGGTCACCGCTTTCATCACCACGTCGCGCGTATCCGGACTCACCAGCGCGCTGTTATTCAGCACCCGCGACACGGTGGCCACGGAAACGCCCGCCTGGCGGGCGACATCACGAATGGTGATCATACTCAGCGACCTTAAGAGAATTACAGCACGTCACATTCACCTCCTGTGCTTAGCAAGGAGGCTATTCTGGCAGCGACCCGCGGTCCGCTGCGTGAGTGAGGTCACACGGCTGGAAACGTTTACATCCGTTTTGTTAATGATTGTGATCGAGATCGTTATCTGGATGTGTCTTTCAATGATGTGCCTGACGCACGCAGGGTTAACTGACGCCACAGCCATTCCACCGGCCCCTGGCGGAAGCGGCGCAGCCAGAGCGATGAGACAAGGAGGTTAACGGCCCAGATGGGGGGGACAAAGGCCAGCAGCTGCAGACGATCGAAGCGCATAAACAGCCCAAGATGATAAAACAGGGTGGTGCAGATCAGGGTCTGCAGCAGGTAGTTGGTCAGCGCCATGCGTCCGACGCAGGCGATAGCGCCCACCAGGCGGAAACGGCAGAGCTGCGGCCAGTAGCCCCAGGCCAGCGCGGCATAGCCGATAGCCTGCAGCGGGGCGCTAAGTTCGCGCGGCGCCTGCAGTAAAAACGCGCACCAGCGATAGTCCCAGGCCAGATACCACTGGGCGAATATTGCCGGCAGATTGACCGCCATGCCGGCCGCCACCAGCAGCGCGCCGGTACGCCGGTAGTGACGCAGGCTAAACTGCCCCTTCAGCCAGCCGCTGCGCATCAGCGCCGCGCCCATCAGCATCATCCCAGCCAGCTGCCAGCCATACTGCGCGCCCAGCGCCAGCAGATTGTCAGATAGCATATCCGCCCGGTTGCTGACCGCCTCCATGCCACCGTGCAGCTTCCAGTACTGCTCATACTGCAGGTTCGCCGCGTCCGGCGCCCACGAGCGATTCGCCGCGGTCCCGGAGATCAGCCCCAACAGGACCAGCACTGCAATGCCGGTGAGGTAGAGCACCACCCCGGTATTGAACAGCGATTTGACATGGTGCGCCTCACGCACCATGCGCCAGCTCACCAGCCCCACCAGGGCATAGGCCAGCAGAATATCGCCATCCCAGAAAAAAAGACCGTGAATGAAACCGAGCAGCGCCAGCAGCGTCAGCCGCGACTGGATCCAGCGCTTCCCTCGCGGAAGCAATAGCTGAAGACCGGCGCCAAACAGCAGCGCGAACAGGGTGAGAAACTTCACCTGCGCCAGCAGGTCGAGGAGCGCCCAGGTCCAGGCATCGCTAAGGGACGCGCTTCCTGACCAGGCGGGATTGAGATAAGCGGCCTTCGGCAAGCCGAAGGCGCTGATATTGAGAAGCAGGATACCGAGGATGGCGACGCCGCGGACAAAGTCCAGCGTGACATTTCTCTCCATGCACCCTGCTCCGTTTTAGTTGTGGTGACGTACTGCGCGCAGGAATTCCTGGCGGGTATTCTGGCTGGATTTAAACAGGCCGCCGAGAGAGGTGGTGGTGGTGGCGCTGGTCGCGTCGCGAATGCCGCGCGCCTTCACGCAATAATGCACCGCGTCAATGGATACCGCCACGTTGTTGGTGCCGAGCAGCGTCTGCAGCGCGATCAGGATCTGCTGCGTCAGACGCTCCTGGACCTGCGGACGTTGGGCGAAAAACTGCACGATGCGGTTGATTTTCGACAGGCCGATCACCGAATCTTTCGGGATATAGGCTACCGTCGCTTTACCATCGATGGTAACGAAATGGTGTTCGCAGGTGCTGGTCAGGGTGATATCGCGCACGGTGACCATTTCATCGACCTTCATTTTGTTTTCAATGACGGTGATTTTCGGGAAGCGAGAATAATCCAGCCCGGAGAAGATCTCATCGACATACATTTTGGCGATGCGATGCGGGGTCTCCATCAGACTGTCATCACTCAGATCCAGATTCAGCAGTTGCATAATCTCGGTCATATGACCGGTAATCAAACGCTTGCGTGTTTCGTTATCAATTTCTTGTACTGGCGCACGCATCGGCGTCTCCAGCCCACGAGCGACCAGCGCTTCATGAACGAGGACGGCTTCTTTACTCAGTGATGACATTTATGTTTCTCCTGCAGGTGTGGCGCTCTTTGCTTTTTCTGGGGGCAAAGTTTGTATTCATTGTGCGTGAGGTGGCGCACAGAATCCAGTAGCCGTAACGATAATTATTGAAATTGGCGCTGCCTTTTATTAGGGAGCGAAGCCATGCCTCAGGCGCGACGCCAAATCCTTATCGCCGTATCCGGAATGTTCCAACCGCTGTACGCATTCATAAGCGCCGTCGCTACACCGGCATGTTGGCTATAAGTTGCATTAATGATGCAGTAAGTTCTCAAAAGGAGAAAGTGAAAGTTGCTCACCGGCTAATGAAATATCTGTATTATGAACGTTTACGCGCACATCCCTTCCGAGGAGCCTTGCATGGAACTGCTTGAAGAGCATCGCTGTTTTGACGGCCAGCAACAACGCTGGCGTCATCACTCCCCTGTCCTGAACTGCGCCATGACGTTCAGCATTTTTTTACCGCCTGAGCGCGAAACGCCGCCGCCGGTGCTGTACTGGCTGTCGGGGCTGACCTGTAACGATGAGAACTTTACCACCAAGGCGGGCGCCCAGCGCATTGCCGCCGAGCTGGGCATCGCGCTGGTGATGCCGGATACCAGCCCGCGCGGTGACGAGGCGGCCAACGACGACGGTTACGATCTCGGACAAGGCGCCGGCTTCTACCTGAACGCCACCGAGGCGCCCTGGGCGGCGCACTACCGAATGTATGATTACCTGCGTGACGAACTGCCCGCGCTTATTCGTAGCGAGTTTAGCGTCGGCGAACGCTGCGCCGTCAGCGGCCACTCGATGGGCGGCCACGGCGCGCTCATTATGGCGCTCAAAAATCCCGGCCGCTACGCCAGCGTCTCCGCCTTCGCGCCGATCGTCAATCCCTCCCAGGTCCCGTGGGGCAAGAAAGCGTTTACCGCCTATCTCGGCGCGGATGAATCGGCATGGCACTCCTGGGACAGCTGTGCGCTGATGCAGGCCAGCCGGCCGGAGGACGCCGTGCCGACGCTTATCGATCAGGGCGACAACGATCCATTCCTTGCCGGACAGCTGCAGCCGGCGGTACTGGCGGAGGTCGCGCGGCAGAAGGCCTGGCCGTTAACGCTGCGCATCCAGCCCGGTTACGACCACAGCTATTACTTCATTGCCTCGTTTATTGAAGACCATCTGCGCTTCCATGCGCAGCATCTCTTTGGCTAAACGCCAATGCGCCGCGAAGCTGCTTCGCGGCGCATGTTCAGGCCTACAGGATGCGTTTTAGCGCCGGCAATCAGAAGCGATAATCCACCGCCATAAAGTAGCGACGGCCTTCTTCGGTATAGCTGTAGTCGTCCCGGCTCAGATCTTTATCACCCACGTTCTGCACCCCGGAGCGCAGTTTCACGTTTTTGGTCACCTGCCATGCCGCGCCAACGTCAAACAGGGTGTAGCCGCCCGGCGTTTTGCCGGTGGCGCTCACCGCGCGCTGCTGGCCGGTATAGTTGGCCGTCACGTAGAAGGACCAATCGTCCAGCGGTTTCCAGTCGAGCGTGCCGTTGGCGGTATGGAACGGCAGCGTCTGCAGCGGTTTGTCGCCGCCATTGCTCAGATCGCGACCATCGTTGTAGGTGTAGTTCACCGTCAGCTTCCACTCATCGCCAAACGGGATCTTCACCTCCGTCTCTACCCCTTTGATGCGGGCTTTGTTGACGTTGAAATAGCGGAAGATCGGCACGCGCTTGCCGTTGACGGTTTTCCAGCCGACAAAGTTCGGGTAGCCCGGCGCTTCGCTGGCGCTGGAGGTGCGCAGAACGTCGATCATGTCGTCGACATTATTCTGGAAGGTGGTGATGCTGCCTTCGACATTTCAAGCCAGCCCTCTTCCCCGCGGTAGTAGAGACCGAGCTCGAAGCTTTCGCTGGTTTCCGGTTTCAGATCCGGGTTACCGACGATGCTGCACGAGCCGCGGCAGGAGTTGGTGGTCCAGTCGGGGTTAAGCTGCAGCAGCGACGGGGCTTTAAACGCCGTCGCCCAGCCGCCTTTGACGGTGACGGTATCGGTGGCGTTATACACCAGATAGGCGCGCGGGCTCCAGTGATCGCCATAGGTCTGATGGTCGTCCATACGAATGCCGGTGGTCAGCGCCAGCGGCTCGATGATGCGCCATTCGTCTTCGATAAACAGGGCGTACTGGCTGGCCGACGTTGACTGGCCGCCGCTGCTTAGGTTGACCGGATCTTTCAGTTTGTCGTGGCGCCATTCGCCGCCGAAGGTCACCAGCTGGTTAATCATGCCCAGCGGCAGGACATACTTGCCGTCGATGGCATTGCTTTCCGAGGTAATAGTCCCGCTCTGCCCTGGATTTTTGTTATCCACCTTTTCGCCGTAGAACTTGAGCTCGCTGTTGCCGATATCCCAGCGGCCGTTATGGCTCAGAGAGTAGTTCTCCCGCTCAAGGCGGTTGCGGTCAAGGGAATCGGAATCGCGATCCTGACGGTCAAAGCCGTAGCCTGCGGTAAAATCGTGGTTTTCGTTCGGCGTCCAGGCGAATTCAACATTGCCATCGCGGCTGGTGAAGCCCTCGATGCGCGGCGTCTCGCCGGTGGCATTACTGGATGACTGCGGATCGTCCTTGGCGCGTTTTGCCAGGCTGCCGTAGGCCTTCATTCCAAGTACGCCGTCGATCAGCGGGCCGCTGGTGAAGAACTGGCCGTTCCAGGTATCCCCGCGATCGCGGTGCTCCTGAATAGTGGTATCAGCACTCAGCGTCCCGGTCCATTTCTGGCCGATTTTTTTGGTAATAATGTTGACCACCCCACCGAGCGCATCGGAGCCGTAGAGGGAGGACATCGGGCCGCGCACCACTTCGATACGCTCAATAGCATCCACCGGGATCCAGTTAAGGTCGAAGTCATTGTGGCGGAAGACGGCGTTCCGCGAGTTAACGCGCTTGCCGTCGACCAGGATCAGGGTATAGCTGCTGCTCAGACCGCGGATGCTAACGCCCTTGCGGTTATCCCCTTCGTTGGTGAGCTGGACCCCAGGCACATCGCGCAGCACGTCTTTCAGGTTCTGAACAGGCTTGCGTTGTAAATCCTGTTGGGTGATGACGCTGATGCTCGCCGGCGCGTCTTTGACATTCTGTTCAGTGGCCGAGGCGGTCACCACCAGCGTTTCTTCATTCACATCGGCCAGAGCCGGAAACGCCAACGATACGACGGACGCAGACAATCCCGCCCGGATAAAAGGGTTTAACCTGAACATTCCAAATCTCCATGAGGTGTACAACCAAACAAACAACAAGGTGCTGCTCACACGCGCTGGCGGCTTGCCGCTCTGTCGGCGGCATGCTCGCGCTGTTTTCTCGTCGATGTGGCTGGTCGCCCGGTGTCAGTCTGTACAAGCGGCAGAGACGGGGAGTGGCTTCATCCGTAATGGGCGAAAATGATAAAGATAATGATTACGATTATCAATATAATTATGAAGAATTGTGACAAGCTGTAACCGCACAAACATAAAAAAAAGCCCTCTGTTCAGAGGGCTTGCGGGTGATGACAAATCTGTCTTCGTTATTGTGCTCACATGTCTGCCGGGTGGCGGCTTCCGCCTTACCAGGCCTACGAAACATCGCAATATCAATCAGTTACGCGGTTATCTGTAGGCCCGCGCAAGCGCAGCGCAGCCGGGCAATCCCTGAAGATTGCACTTTGCCAGCAATATAAAGCCCTCTTCACAGAGGGCTTTTATCGCACAATCGCGAAGATTAACGCTTAAAGCGGTCCGGGAAGGTCATTTCGCTGTAGCGAACAAAGCGGGTGCCTTTCGCCAGCTTGTAACCAAACCAGATGACGAGGAACAGCGGAATACCAATGTAGGTCGCCGCCACGCCGCCCCAGTCAATGGTGTCCTTGAGGAACGCTTCATAGTTCTGTCCGAGGGTGATGATCAGGCACAGCACGAAGGCGAAGATCGGCCCCAGCGGGAAGAACCCGGAACGATACGGCAGATTATTAATATCGTTACCCTGCAGGACGTAGCCGCGACGGAAACGATAGTGGCTGATCGCAATACCCAGCCAGGCGATAAAGCCCGTCATCCCGGAGGTGTTCAGCAGCCACAGGTACACCGTCTGGTTGCCAAACATGGAAGTCAGGAAGCACAGCGCCGCGATCACGGTGGTCGCGTACAGCGCGTTACGCGGCACGCCGCCACGCGACAGCTTCGAGAAAATACGCGGCGCTTTACCGTCGCAGGCCAGGGTGTACAGCATACGCGTGGAGGCGTACATCCCGGAGTTACCCGCCGACAGCACGGCAGTCAGGATAACGGCGTTCATGATTGCCGCCGCCGACAGCAAACCAGCATGCTGGAACACCAAGGTGAACGGGCTGACGGAGATATCCTTCACATCGTTGCGCAGCAGACTCGGATCGGTATACGGAATGATCAGGCTGATAATCAGGATCGCGAAGACGTAAAACAGCAGGATACGCCAGAAGACCTGGCGCACCGCGCGCGGAATGTTCTTCTCCGGATTTTCAGATTCACCGGCAGCGATGCCGATAAGCTCGGTGCCCTGGAACGAGAAGCCGACAATCATCGCCACGCCAATCATCGCCGAGAAACCGCCGGCGAACGGCGCATCCGCGATCCCCCAGTTGCTCCAGCCGGCTGGCTGCGCCCCTTTGAAGATGCCGACAATCATCATCACGCCGACGATGATAAAGATAATGACAGTGGCTACCTTTATCAGCGAGAACCAGTATTCCGCCTCGCCAAAGCCGCGCACCGAGATCCAGTTCAGCAGGAACATGATGCCGAGGAACAAGGCGCTCCAGATCCAGCCCGGAGTGTCGGGGAACCAGTAGCTCATCACCAGCTGTGAGGCCACGAGGTCAACGGCGATCGTCACCGCCCAGTTGTACCAGTAGTTCCAGCCCAGCGCGAAGCCGAAGCCTTCTTCAACATAATTCTGCCCGTAGGTGGCGAAGGAACCGGATACCGGCATAAACGCCGCCAGCTCGCCGAGGCTGGTCATCAGGAAATAGACCATCAAACCGATCAGAATATAAGACAGCAGCGCCCCGCCGGGACCTGCTTGCGAAATGGTTGCGCCAGAGGCAACAAAAAGACCCGTACCGATGGAACCGCCGATGGCGATCATGGTCAAGTGGCGCGCCTTCAGTTCACGACGTAGCGTGGGCGCTTCTGTGGTTTTAGTTTCCGAAACCATGTGATAATGCTATCCATCCAAAAAATGAGGCGCGATTGTAGCAGACGATCGGGGTTCCATCCGGTACAAATGCAAAGTTATAAGAGAGCTTCATGATCGCCCGCAAATTATTAGTAAAGCACTAACCTGCGGAATTGCCAGCGAATTCCCCCCGTAATCAGGCGATAAAACCGGGCTGCTACACCTGGCAATAGTGCAGAAAACGTTGTAATGCTTTAGAAATATGCTTCTGCCGGTGATGGATCCGCCACAGCGTGCGCGTCAGCCGGGGCAATGGCACTTTCAGCTCCGCCAGCGTGCCCGAGGCAAGCTGTTCGGCAATCACCCGCCGCGATAGACAGCTGATGCCCAGGCCATGCCTGACCGCGTGCTTGATCGCCTCTGAATTACCCAGCTCCATGCCCAGATGAAACGCCGGCAGATGCGACAGCAGAACGTAATCGACAATCTCCCGGGTGCCGGAGCCATGCTCGCGCAGGATCCACGGCGCCTCAGCCAGTTGCTGCAGGGTCACCTCCCCCGCCAGCAGCGGTGAGTTGGGCGCGGCAAACACCACCAGTTCATCCTCCAGCCACGGCTCGGCAATAATATCGGCGGCATGGCACGGCCCCTCAATCAGGCCGAAATCCACCCGCAGGTCGGCGACGGCGTTGATGACGTCCAGGCTGTTGCCGACGCTCAGCTCGACCGGCAGATCCGGGAAGTCATGACGATAGCGGGCAATAATCTCCGGCATAATATAGTTGCCGATGGTGCTGCTGGCGTAGACTCGGATCGCCCCGTTATCGCCGCGAAACAGCTGCTCGATCTCCAGGGCCCGCTCCAGCAGCGCCAGCGCACGCGGGTACAGCAGCCGTCCATGCTCATTCACCACCAGTCGTTTACCGACGCGGTCAAACAGCTGCACGCCGAGCTGCCCTTCCAGATCGGTCAGCGCGGCGCTGACCGCGGATTGCGAAAGCGCCAGCATCTGTGACGCCTGAGTGGTCGACCCACTCTTGTGGACTTCGGCGAACACTTCCAGCTGCCGCAGCGTAATATGCATAACCCACCCGTTTAGTAATCCAACCTGAATAACCTTCCTTACTATGGTGACACAAATCGAGGCGGCTGACGGAAGGAAAATCCGCTTATATCACAAAATCATCGTCTTGCCGGCGAGACCGCCCTGCTTCTGCCTAACCCGCTCTCGCCCCGTTGTAACCGGCGAAGCGGCCATTAACCACTTATTACGATTGATTATAAACATATAATCAATTTTATATTTAATCCCGCGCGGCGTAACCTTTAGGCAGACAAAGGAGAAGGTTATGACAGCACTCACTTTACCCACCAAACATCGTTCCCTGTGGCATTTTGTCCCAGGCCTGGCGCTGACCGCCGCTCTGACCGGCGCCGCCCTGTGGGCCGGTAGTTTCCCGGCCATCGCCGGCGCGGGCTTTAGCGCCCTGACCCTCGCTATCCTGTTCGGGATGGTCGTCGGCAACACGGTCTACCCGAAAATCTGGCAGCCCTGCGACGGCGGGGTGATCTTCGCCAAGCAGCATCTGCTGCGCCTGGGGATCATCCTCTACGGCTTTCGCCTGACGTTCGCCCAGATTGCCGACGTCGGCGTGAGCGGTATTTTGATTGACGTTCTGACGCTCTCCAGTACCTTTTTCATCGCCTGCTTCCTTGGCCAGAAAGTGTTTGGTCTCGATAAACACACCAGCTGGCTGATCGGCGCCGGCAGCAGCATCTGCGGCGCGGCGGCCGTGCTCGCCACCGAGCCGGTGGTCAAAGCCGAAGCCAGTAAAGTGACGGTTGCCGTCGCTACAGTGGTTATCTTCGGTACCATCGCCATCTTCCTCTACCCGGCGATGTACCCGCTGCTGGCGCACTGGTTTACCCCGGAGACCTACGGGATCTATATGGGCTCCACCATGCATGAAGTGGCGCAGGTTGTTGCCGCCGGCCATGCGGTCAGCCCGGACGCGGAGAACGCTGCGGTTATCGCCAAAATGCTGCGCGTCATGATGCTGGCTCCGTTCCTGCTGTTCCTGGCGGCGCGTGTTAAACAGCTGACCCCGGCAGGCAACGGCGAGAAAAGCAAAATCACCATTCCGTGGTTCGCCATTATGTTCATCCTGGTGGCGGTGTTTAACTCCTTCCATCTGCTGCCGAAAGCCGTGGTGGATATGCTGGTGACGCTGGATACCGTCCTGCTGGCGATGGCAATGGCCGCCCTCGGGGTCACCACCCACGTCAGCGCGCTGAAAAAAGCCGGGGCGAAACCGCTGCTGATGGCGCTGATGCTGTTCGTCTGGTTGATTGTCGGCGGCGGGGTCATTAACGTCGCTATCCACAGCCTGATGGCATAAAGCACTACATCTTTCTCCAGTTAAGCCGCTATCATTACCCACCCCCCAGCGGCTTTAACTGGAGTTTTTTTTATGAAATACGTAGGAGCGCACGTGAGCGCCTCAGGTGGACTGGCCAATGCCGCCATTCGCGCCGCCGAAATCGAAGCAACCGCCTTCGCCCTCTTCACCAAGAACCAGCGCCAGTGGCGCGCCGCGCCGCTCAGCGACGAGACCATCGCCGAATTCAAAGCCGCCTGTGAAAAGTATCACTTTGGCCCGGGGCAGATCCTGCCGCACGACAGCTACCTGATTAACCTTGGCCACCCGGTGGAAGAAGCGCTGGAAAAATCCCGTGATGCCTTCATTGATGAAATGACCCGCTGCCAGCAGCTGGGACTGACGCTGCTCAACTTCCACCCCGGCAGCCATCTGCAGCAGATCCCGGAGGAGGAGTGCCTGGCGCGCATCGCCGAATCGATCAATATCGCGCTGGCGAAGACCGAAGGCGTTACTGCGGTGATCGAAAACACCGCTGGCCAGGGCAGCAACCTCGGCTTTAAGTTCGAGCACCTCGCGGCCATCATCGACGGTGTGGAAGATAAATCCCGCGTCGGCGTCTGCATCGATACCTGCCATGCTTTCGCCGCCGGCTACGACCTGCGCAGCGCCGAAGCCTGCGAAAAAACCTTCGCCGCCTTCGAACGCATCGTCGGTTTTCAGTATCTGCGCGGCATGCATCTCAACGATGCCAAGAGCGCCTTCGGCAGCCGGGTCGACCGTCACCACAGCCTGGGGGAAGGCAACATCGGCCACGATTGCTTCAGCTGGATCATGCAGGACAGCCGCTTCGACGGTATTCCGCTGATTCTGGAAACCATCAACCCGGATATCTGGGCGGAAGAGATTGCCTGGCTGCGGGCGCAGCAGATTGCCGAAGTGGCGTAAATAGAGACAAAAAAAGGGCCGAACAATCGGCCCTTTTTATTGCGGTAGGATTATGCCGCTTTTTCAACTTCCGCTGTTTGCGCCTCAGGGCGTTTCAGCACCGCGTAGGCAAGGCCCGCCACCAGCGTTCCGGCAACAATCGCCAGCAGGTAGCCCAGCACCGGCGTAATCGCCCCCGGGATCAGCAGAACAAACAGCCCGCCGTGCGGCGCCATCAGTTTCGCGCCGACCGCCATGGAGATAGCGCCGGTTACCGCGCCGCCGACGATACAACACGGCAGAACGCGCATCGGGTCACGGGCGGCAAAAGGAATCGCCCCTTCCGAGATAAAGCACAGGCCAAGAACCAGCGCGGCTTTGCCCCCTTCCCGCTGCCCTTTGTCGAACTTATTGCGCGCTACCAGCGTCGCGATACCCATCGCCAGCGGTGGCACCATACCGGCCGCCATGATCGCCGCCATCGGCGCATAGGTCTGGGTACTCAGCAGGCCAACGCCAAAGGCATAGGCCGCTTTGTTTACCGGCCCGCCCATGTCGGTACACATCATCGCGCCGAGGATCGCGCCCAGCAGAACCGCGTTGGCGGTGCCCATGGTTTGCAGCCAATGGGTCAGCCAGGCGAGGATACCGGCTACCGGTTTACCGATCAGATAGATCATTGCCAAACCCACGATCAGGCTGGAGACCAGCGGAATGATCAGGATTGGCTTCAGGGCTTCCATACTCTGCGGCAATTTCAGCTTCGTGCTGATGGCTTTCGCCACATAACCGGCAAGGAAACCAGCGATGATCCCTCCGATAAAGCCGGAGCCGCCGCTAACCGCCAGCATACCGCCGATAAGGCCCGGGGTCAGACCCGGACGGTCGGCAATGGAGAAGGCGATAAAGCCTGCCAGTACCGGCACCATTAGCGCGAAGGCCGAGCCGCCGCCGATCTGCATCAGCGCCGCCGCCAGGGTGTCTTTCACTTCAAACGCTTTGATCCCGAAGGCAAAGGAGAGCGCGATACACAGGCCCCCGGCCACAACCATCGGCAGCATATAGGAGACGCCGGTCAGCAGGTGGCGATAGGCGCCCGCCGACTCTTTTTTCCCTTCAGCAGCCGCCTGAGGTTTGCCGGATGGCTGGTACGGTTTGGCTTCAGTCACCGCTTTATCCAGCTCCTGGGCGGTTTTCTTCAGCGCCAGACCGGTGGTGGTGCGGTACATCGGCTTGCCGGCGAATTTCGCCAGGTCCACCTCGATATCGGCAGCGACGATCACCAGATCCGCCTCGGCCACCTCTTCCGGGGTGATGGCATTGCCCGCCCCAACGGAGCCGCGGGTCTCCACCTTCACCCACCAGCCGCGTTTTTTGGCTTCGGTTTCGATGGCTTCTGCCGCCATAAAGGTGTGGGCGACGCCGGTCGGACAGGCGGTGACCGCGACAATGCGTTTCTGCCCCTGAGCGGCGGCCGGAACGGCTACCGCCGCTGGCGCAACGTAGGGCTTAGCGTGGTCTTTCGCTTCTCCCAGGAACAGCTCCGGATGGGCGACAGCACGGTTAATATCGCCCAGGTAAACGTTTTTACCATTCAGCGCGCTATCGGCCGGCAGCGCGGTTCCCAGCACGATGGCCAGTTCGGCGTCATTCGGGTTATCAATCAGCTCAAGGTGCGCTTTCGGCGCCGCGGCACCCAGCAGGGTTTTCGCCATGTAGGCGCGCGCCTGTCCGAGTCCGGCATCAATAATCAGCAGCGTTTTCATTATGCCTCTCCTGCTGTCAATTAAAGGGTTGTAAGTCGACGCGCGCCATCATCGCGGCCAACTGGGTACGGTCGGTAATTCCTACATTGCTCTGGCTGACGGCCAGGGCAGCGACGGCGGTCGCCAGGCGCAGGGTATGCTCGCTGGATTCACGCATCAGCAGGCCGTAAATCAGGCCGCCGACCATCGAATCGCCGGCGCCAACGGTACTGACTACTTCCACTGAAGGTGGTTTAGCAATCCACTCCCCAGAGGCGTTGACCCACAGCGCGCCCTCTTCGCCCAGGGAGATCACCACGTGGGCGATACCCTGCTCGCGCAGCGCATGGGCGGCGTCGATAACATCTTTCATCTCCGGCAGCTTGCGGCCAGCCCAGATTTCCAGTTCGCGACGGTTCGGTTTCACCAGCCACGGCGCCGCTTTTAGTCCGGCAACCAACGCTTCGCGGCTGCTGTCGAAAATGATGCATGGGCACTGACTGCGCAGACGGGTCATCCAGTCGGTGAAGGCTTCCGGGCTAACGCCGGACGGCAGGCTGCCGCTGACGCAGACCATATCGAACTGCCCGAGCCAGCTCAGGGAGTCGTTGACGAAGCGTTCCCAGTCGCCCGGGGTGACTTCAAAGCCGGAGAAGTTGAAATCGGTCACTTCGCCATCTTTTTCCGTCAGCTTAACGTTGATACGGGTCCGGCCCTGCACCACCTGGAAACGGTTGGCGATCCCCAGCTCGCTGAACAGCTGCTGAAAGCCGTCCTGGTTGTCTTTACCCAGGAAGCCGCCGACGGTGACGTCAATGCCGAGATCTTTCAGCACTTTCGCCACATTAATGCCTTTCCCGGCGGCGTGCAGGCCGGTGGTGCGCACCAGGTTCACTTCACCGCGTTCAATCTCCGGGGTGAATCCCACCAGGTCGTATGCCGGGTTTAACGTAATCGTTGCTACACGTCTGCTCATTTATGCGCCCTCCCCAAGGCCTGCGGCGATCGCTTCGCCAATCGCATCCAGCGCTTGTTGCGCATCCTCACCCTGCGCGGTAAAACGCAGACGGTGACCTTTTTTCACACCCAGCGCCACAACCTTCATCAGGCTGCGACCGTTAGCCGGCTTGCCGGAACCGTCGAGATTGGTAACGGTGATGTCGCTGGAAAATTGTTTAATGGTGTTGACCAGCATGGTGCCCGGACGGGCATGCAGGCCGTGTTCATTGCGCACCACGAATTCGGCGCTCAGCACATCTTCGGCAATGGCGTCGTCGCTGGTCAGCAGCGCCAGCACGGTGGCGGCGTCGGCTTTCAGCAAATGTTCAGCTTTCTTGTCCAGCAGCAGCTTGCTCAGACGGTTCAGCACTGCGGTCGGCTGCTCGTCGGCCATCGCCACCGTGACCAGCAGGGAAACCGGCTGCTCGTCGCGGGTAAAGGCGTTAGCCGCGCGGCTGACCGCCACGGCGCTGCGCAAATTGCCTTCCGCACTGTCGTTCAGCCAGACGCCCTGACCGAGGTTCAGCGGCGTATCGTTAATGACGTGGCTAACGAAGGCGGCATCGACAGCGCCAACTTCTTTCAGACGCGCCGCGTTCAGCGCCTGCAGGGTCAGCAGATCGCTGGCCGCGACGTCGAGACTGAGGGTCTCGTTATCCAGCTTCAGCGCTTCGCTCTGCTTCTCTCCCATCAGCAGCGCACGCAGCTCTTCCGCGGTGGTGGCGGACTGCAGCTGCGCGGCGACCGCGTCATCGCTCAGCACGTGGGTCAGCTGACGCAGCAGGCCGAGGTGTTCATCTGAGCTGGCGGCAATCCCGATCGCCACATAGGCGGTCTGCCCTTCACCCCAGGTGACGCCCTGCGGGAACTGAAACACCTGAACGCCGGTCTTCAGCACCTGGTCACGCGTATCCGTCGTGCCGTGCGGGATCGCGATCCCGTTGCCGAGGAAGGTCGAGGTCTGCTGCTCGCGCGCCAGCATGCCGTTCACGTAGCCATCGGCCACGTTGCCGGCGCTGACCAGCGCGGCGGCGACCTGCCGGATGGCCTCTTCTTTATTACCGGCCTGCTGGCCGGGATGAATATCCTGCACAGATAACTGGAACATGGTTCTCCTCTCCTGCTGAATTGAATCGTTTCAGCTAACCTGAGAAAAAAGGCGCCATCTGACGGGGAACGGATTGCCGAATGACGCTGAAACGTTTCAAGAATTTTGTACCTTTCTTGCTCAACGCGCAAGGTACGTCAGCGACTTGATCGCAGAACTTAGAGGTACTGCACACTTTTGCTGAAGCCTTAGCTATCGACCGCCTCGAACGTCAGCTTTTTGCTGAACCCTATATTTTGAAACGCCTTTTTAATTATTCGTGCCATACTACTGTTTATTTTTAGCCAGCAGGCGTAAACTCCGCGCCGTCTCCTGAAACTACAGAAAACCAAACCCATGGAAAACCGTAGCGCCGCTCTCCCCCGACGCGGGTTCGATGTCACCTCTTCCGCCTTCTTAATCGTCGCCTTTCTGACGGGCATTGCCGGGGCGCTGCAAACCCCGACCCTGAGCCTGTTTCTGACCAACGAAGTGCACGTCCGCCCGGCGATGGTCGGTTTCTTTTTTACCGGCAGCGCGGTTATTGGCATTCTGGTCAGTCAGTTCCTCGCCGGCCGCTCCGACCGTCAGGGCGATCGCAAGCAGCTGATTGTCGTCTGCTGTCTGCTGGGGGTGCTGGCCTGCGTACTCTTTGCCTGGAACCGCAACTATTTCATTTTGCTGTTCATCGGCGTTTTTCTCAGCAGCTTTGGATCGACCGCCAACCCGCAGATGTTTGCCCTCGCGCGTGAGCATGCCGACAGGACCGGCCGCGAAGCGGTGATGTTCAGCTCCATTTTACGTGCCCAGGTCTCCCTGGCATGGGTGATTGGTCCCCCGCTGGCCTACGCCCTGGCGATGGGGTTTGGTTTTACCGCGATGTATCTCAGCGCCGCGGCGGCGTTTATCGTCTGCGGGATCATGGTCTGGCTATTCTTGCCCAGCATGCGCAAAGAAAACCCGGTAGCGACCGGCCGGCTGGAAGCTCCGCGCACGCACCGCCGCGATGCGCTGCTGCTGTTCAGCATCTGCACCCTGATGTGGGGTACTAACAGCCTGTACATCATTAACATGCCGCTGTTTATCATTAACGAGCTGCATCTGCCGGAGAAGCTGGCGGGGCTGATGATGGGCACCGCCGCCGGACTGGAAATTCCGACCATGCTGATTGCCGGTTACTACGCCCGGCGTTTCGGCAAACGCTTTCTGATGCGTCTTTCTGCAGTGGCCGGGGTGCTGTTTTACGTCGGCATGCTGACGGTGCATACGCCAGCGCTGCTGCTGGCGATGCAGGTGCTGAACGCCATCTATATCGGGATCCTCGCCGGGATCGGCATGCTCTATTTCCAGGACCTGATGCCGGGGCAGGCGGGCGCGGCCACCACCCTCTATACCAATACTACCCGCGTCGGCTGGATCATCGCCGGTTCACTGGCGGGGGTAGTGGCGGAGATCTGGAGCTATCACGCGGTGTTCTGGATTGCGCTGGTCATGGGCGTTGTCACTCAGGCCTGCCTGTGGCGGATAAGAGACGTGTAAGCACATTGCCCGGCCAGAGCCGGGCAATGCAGATTAATGATCATGATAGAGTCAATGCAGCCAGCTCGGCCTGCAGATGTTTCAGCCATGCGCAGGCATCCGTGTCGTCAGTGCTATAGTGCAGTTGCCCTTTATGATTAACTTATTGATCTTAATATAATTTTGGATTTCCGCATTAATAACTGAACAATATGACACCAGAGTAATATCGACAGCACCATTATTTGGTCCGGGGCTCAAAAAAATGCCGGGAGATAAAACAAATGTATCTAAAATACAATAAGTTATTCGATGTTTTGGAGGCGACCCATATTCAACGCCGGATCGCCCTTTAAGCAGTTATACTGAAATATTAGCGTTCAGGAATCAAAATTTGGTGAATACTTCACAGGAGACATTGACCCTTTCTTTCTGAGGTCATCAGGGATCTTCTTACCAAGATAGAGCTGTGTAATTTCAGGAGATGCCGCGCGACCTCGAAAACCAAAGCGTGAACTTTGAGTAGCTTCAAACTCATCATCTTCATCCCATTGGCGCATTTCAGGAAAGTTGTCACGGGTAGATTTTAACCACTCATCAGCAACATATACCCCTCTGACAATTCCTTTTACTGTAGCCAGGATAACTTCAGCTTTGCTTGCACGTTCGAGGCTTACACGCCAACTGAAGCGTACTGCGTCATAGAGATCAACATCCTTTGAACTTCTGTTAACAGATATCATCAGCGCTTTGTGCTTAAACTCCACTGTCTCAGGCTGGTACGTTGCAATTAATTCTTTAATATGTGCAGCGCCATACTCGTTACTGCCAGCACCGTTCATGATATTGGTCAAACCTGGGTAGGCATCGATTAGAGCAGCCTCCACCTCATAAGCAGTCTTTTCATCGGCAATACCATGCCGATGGATTACATGGATGACCTCCAGACCAGCTAATCTAATCTCACGAAGTTGCTTGAGTTTATTACTGAGCAGTTCATCATCATCAGCGGCTGCCACTTCGCCGCGCATGTGAGCAAAAACGCGATTGCCTTTTCCCTTACCCACGTAAAAAGTGCTTCCATCTCGTGGATCAATCAGTCGATATACATACCAACCGAGATGTTCGATAACTCCCGGAGGGAACTCATTAATATCCATATCACAACACCTATCACTTGATTACTGGTGTATACGTTATACTTTCAGCTGTAGATTGACAATTTGTAAGCAATACAAAAATTCACACTGCCTACTGCTGTCACGCTCAGATAACATTATCCTCATCAAGTCGATATTTATCCCCCTTCCTCCCGAGCGCGAGTCTGCAGAGGACGGGATATTGATGGTACAAATATGTTTAGTGACTATATTGCAGAGAAAACAGGCTTTCGTGTTCAATTTGATATTGAGCAGTTGAAGCCAGACCTCAATGTCGATGCCACTGATAGATTTCAACAACAAAACCTGGAAGACGTGTTGGTAGATTAAATGGCTGCGTGATAGCTATCCTCTCAGAGGATCCACCTATCCTGTTGATATAAAACAAAATAAACACCACCATAGGTTATATACTTACAAGCAATGTTCTACAAATACCTATGGTGCCGTGCTGGACTCCAGGTGAAGCAGGTAAGTTATAGCGGCGTCACGATCCGTCGAACACATATCTGGCGAAGGTTGAAGATTGCCGCACACTTTTGGTCGCAGTTCCGAACCGAAAATGTTACATAGGTTGTCATTAGATAATTGAACACACCTGACATTAGCCGGCTTGCCCTGCGGCATGCCGGGGATCGGCGATGATATAGAGGGGGCGATGCAACATGCGCCACAATCAGTACGACATTCCACAACCCGACTCCCAAACGCTCATTTTGCGCCACAGCCTAAACGTTTTGCCAGAAGATAGCAAAACTCGCGAAATCCGCTTGCCTGAACGCCCGGGCGCGAGTAGTTTTACGCGATATTTTTGACTCGTTAAGTGACAGGATTACTGCAATGCCAAGAGCGAATGAAATTAAAAAAGGTATGGTGCTGAATTACAACGGCAAGCTGCTGATTGTGAAAAATATTGATATTCAGTCACCCAGCGCCCGCGGTGCTGCGACACTGTATAAAATGCGCTTCTCCGATGTGCGCACCGGCCTGAAAGTAGAAGAGCGCTTCAAAGGCGACGATATCGTCGATACCGTCACCCTGACCCGCCGTTTCGTCGACTTCTCCTACGTCGATGGCAACGAATACGTGTTCATGGATAAAGAAGACTATACCCCTTACACCTTTACCAAAGAGCAGATTGAAGAAGAGCTGCAGTTTATTCCGGAAGGTGGGATGCCGGACATGCAGGTGCTGACCTGGGACGGCCAGCTGCTGGCGCTGGAGCTGCCGCAGACCGTTGACCTGGAAATTATCGAAACCGCGCCGGGTATTAAAGGTGCGTCCGCCAGCTCCCGCACCAAGCCAGCCACCATGAGCACCGGCCTGGTGATTCAGGTGCCGGAATACCTGACCACCGGTGAGAAAATCCGCATTCATATCGAAGAGTGCCGCTATATGGGCCGCGCGGATTAATCATCGGTAACGCTTCGACAGTAAAAAAGGACAGCGCTGGCTGTCCTTTTTATTATCCCCATTGCCGCGATTACAGCAGTTCAGGGTATTTGGTCATTTTCAGCGCCAGCTCGACGCCGCGCACTTCCGCCATCCCCTTGAGACGGCCAATCGCCGAATAGCCTGGGTTGGTTTTCTTGCGCAGATCGTCGAGCATCTGATGACCATGATCCGGACGAAATGGGATCGGGCGCAGATCGCCGGCCTGTTTACGCCGCTGCTCTTCACGCAGGATAGCATCCACCACCGCCACCATATTGACGTCGCCGCTAAGGTGCGCCGCCTCGTGGAAGGTTTTCGGGTTTGCTTCACGGCAGGTAGAGCGCAGATGGGTAAAATGGATGCGATCGCCAAAGGTCTCCACCATCTTCACCAGATCGTTATCGGCGCGAACGCCATACGATCCGGTACACATGGTGAAGCCATTATTAATGCTGTCCACCGTCTCCTTCAGCCACTGCATATCTTCGATGGTCGACACGATACGCGGCAGGCCAAGGATCGGCCGCGGCGGATCGTCCGGATGCACAGCCAGGCGGATCCCTACCTCTTCGCATACCGGCACGATGGCGCGCAGGAAATAGGCCATATTTTCACGCAGCTGCGCTTTATCAATGTGGTCGTACTCCGCCAGACGCGCGCGGAACTGGTCAAGGGTGTAGCCCTCTTCCGCTCCCGGCAGGCCGGCGATGATATTGCGGGTCAGTTTATCGATATCTGCTTCGCTCATCGCCTTGAAATAGACCTCAGCCTGACGCTGCTCTTCTTCACTGTAATCCGCTTCCGCTCCCGGGCGTTTAAGGATATGCAGCTCAAAGGCGGCGAAAGCGATCTGATCGAAACGCAGCGCCCGGGAGCCGTCCGGCAGCTCATATTCCAGATCGGTGCGCGTCCAGTCGAGGATCGGCATAAAGTTGTAGCACACGGTATCGATGCCGCAGGCCGCGAGGTTGCGGATGCTCTGCTGATAGTTGGCAATCCAGGTCGCATACTGCCCGCTGTGGGTTTTAATATCCTCGTGGACGGGAATGCTTTCGACGACCGACCAGGTCAACCCTTTTGCCGCTAACAGCGCCTGACGCGCTTTAATCTCGTCGACCGGCCATACCTGACCGTTTGCAATATGGTGCAGCGCAGTGACGACGCCGGTCGCCCCCGCCTGCCGTACATCATCAAGCGATACCGGATCGTTCGGCCCATACCACCGCCAGGTTTGCTCCATCGCTATGCCCTCACAAAAGTTGTTATACCAATAATGGCGACACTCATGACGACTACCATACATGTTTCTCACCTGGCTGCAAACAGTGCTGGCCTATTGATTGATCCAGCTCACAGTCAGCGGATAATTTCGGCTTACCAATTTAACTTCCTGTCATATAACTTTAGACTGGCATTGTTAATAAGCAGTTAAACAGGTGTGGGAAGAATGACAACAATTGCAACCGCTACGCTACCGAAGAACGTGCAATACCCTCAATACGATCGCAGCCAACTCCGCTCGCGTATTGTCCATTTCGGCTTTGGCGCGTTTCACCGCGCGCACCAGGCGCTGCTCACCGATCGCGTGCTGAATAACGTCGGCGGCGACTGGGGGATCTGTGAAATCAGTCTGTTCAGCGGCGACACGCTGATGAGCCAACTTCGCGAACAGGACCATCTGTTTACCGTGCTGGAAAAAGGCGCCGACGGCAACCAGCCCATTGTGATCGGCGCGGTGCACGAATGTCTGAACGCCAGGCTCGATTCGCTGGCGGCGATTATCGAAAAATTTTGCGAGCCGCAGGTAGCGATTGTCTCGCTGACCATTACGGAAAAAGGCTACTGCATCGATCCGGCGACCGGGAAACTGGATCCGACGCATCCGCGCATTATTCACGATCTGGAGAATCCGACGCTGCCGCAGTCGGCTCCCGGTATTCTAGTTGAAGCGCTGGCCCGCCGCCGGGAACGAGGCCTTCCGCCCTTTACCGTGCTCTCCTGCGATAATATCCCCGACAACGGTCACGTGGTAAAAAATGCCGTCCTCGGCATGGCGGAAAAACGCAGCCCGGCGCTGGCGGACTGGATCGCCGACAACGTCAGCTTCCCGGGCACCATGGTGGATCGCATTGTTCCCGCGGCCACACCGGAGTCGCTGGCGGAAATCGCCGCCGTGCTGGGGGTCGACGATCCCTGCGCCATCAGTTGCGAACCCTTCATTCAGTGGGTGGTCGAAGATCACTTTGTCGCCGGGCGACCCGCCTGGGAGACGGCGGGCGTGCAGATGACCGATGACGTGTTGCCCTGGGAGCAAATGAAGCTGCGGATGCTCAACGGCAGCCACTCTTTCCTCGCCTGGCTTGGCTATCTGGCAGGGCATGCGCACATTAGCGACTGCATGCGGGATGACGTCTTCCGCCGCGCCGCCCGCCAGCTGATGCTTGACGAACAGGCTCCGACGCTGACCATTACCGGCGTTGATCTGCTGGCCTATGCCGACAGTCTCATCGCCCGCTTCAGCAATCCGGCGCTCAAACACCGCACCTGGCAAATCGCCATGGACGGTAGCCAGAAGCTGCCCCAGCGCATGCTCGATGGCATCCGCGTACATCTGGCGCGCGACAGCCGTTGGCCGCTGCTGGCTCTCGGCGTGGCCGGCTGGATGCGCTACGTCAGCGGCACGGACGACGCCGGTCAGACGATCGACGTGCGCGATCCGCTGGTCGACAAGATCCGGCTGCGGGTGGCCCAGAGCGATGAGCAGCAGCGCGTCGACGCCCTGCTGGGGCTGGAGGAAATATTTGGCCGCGACCTGCCGCACAACGCCCAGTTTGTCGCCGGGATCCGCGCCGCCTGGCAACAGCTGGCGACGCACGGCGCCCGCGAGGCCGTCGCCCGCGCACTGAATTCTTAACAATATTTGCGCTTATGCGGACAGAATTCTCTTCTGTCCGCCTCAGGACTTCTCTTTTCCCCCTTTTTTCGTCAGGATAGGCGTAACTGTTACAACATTACATTTATCCTGGAGAAAAGAGTGACCAGAACCAATTTGATCACCGGCTTTCTCGGCAGCGGTAAGACGACCTCGATTCTTCATCTGCTGGCGCAGAAGCCTGCGGATGAAAAATGGGCCGTACTGGTTAACGAGTTTGGCGAAGTCGGGATAGACGGCGCGCTGCTGGCCGACAGCGGCGCCCTGCTCAAAGAGATCCCCGGCGGCTGCATGTGCTGCGTCAATGGCCTGCCGATGCAGGTTGGGCTGAACACCCTGCTGCGCCAGGGCAAACCCGATCGCCTGCTGATCGAACCCACCGGTTTGGGCCACCCAAAGCAGATCCTCGATATCCTCACCGCGGCGGTGTATGAGCCCTGGATCGATCTGCGCGCCACGCTGTGCATCCTCGATCCCCGCCAGCTGCTGGATGAAAGAGCCGTCAGCAACGACAACTTCCGCGATCAGCTGGCCGCGGCGGACATCATTGTGGCTAATAAAAATGATCGGGAAACCCCCGAAAGCGCCCGGGCGCTGGCCGACTGGTGGCAGCGCTGGGGCGGCGAGCGTCGCAAGGTGTCGGCAATCCAGGGCAATATCGATCTGACCCTGCTCGATGAGCCACGACGGAACACCGCCCCGCTGCCGGCGAGCGCGGAGCACGCCCACCGCCATCCCCCCACTTCCGGCCTCGCCGCGCTCAGCCTGGCGGAACACCAGCGCTGGCGCCGCCATCTCAACAATGGCCAGGGCTTTCAGGGCTGCGGCTGGATCTTCGACGCGGAGACGGTCTTTGACACCATCGGCCTGCTCGAATGGGCCAGGCTGGCGCCAGTGGGGCGCGTTAAAGGCGTGATGCGCATTGCCGAGGGGGCGGTACGAATCAACCGTCAGGGGGAGGATCTCCATATCGAGACCCTCAGCGTCGCTCCGCCCGATAGTCGGATCGAGCTTATTTCCGCGAATGAAGCCGACTGGAACGCACTCCAGACCTCGTTGTTGAGGCTTCGTTTAAGTTAAGGCGGCTAAGGTTGCCGCCGACTGTCACAAAATCGCAATGGCTATGATGAAAAACCGAATTCCTTTAATCCTGCTGCTTAACATCGCGGGTGTAGCGCTATTTTGCTCCTGGTATCTGCCAGCCAACCATGGCGCGTGGTTGCCGGTCGACTCCGCGATCTTCCATTTCTTTAACCATGGCGTCAGCGTCAGCCATGCTTATGCCTGGCTGCTGGCGATCATCAACAATCGCGCCTTCGACGCCTGTTCGCTGCTGGCGATGGGCTGCCTGATGCTGAGCTATTGGCTAAAGGCGCCGACTGCAGGCCGTCGTCAGATCGCCATCATGGGCCTGGTGATGCTGCTGGCGGCGGTGATCATCAACCAGCTCGCACAACACCTGATGCCGGTACAGCGCGCCAGCCCATCTCTGTTTTTTAGCGATATTACCCGCGTCAGCGACGTCGTTAACTTCCCCACTAAGGATGCGTCGAAGGACAGCTTCCCTGGCGATCATGGGATGATGCTGCTGATCTTCGCCAGCTTTATGTGGCGCTATTTTGGCCGTCGCGCGCTGGGCGTCGCGCTGATTATCTTTGTGGTCTTTGCTTTCCCGCGGGTAATGATTGGCGCCCACTGGTTTAGCGATATTGCCGTCGGCTCCCTGACCGCCGTGCTGATCGGCGCGCCCTGGGTATTGATGACCCCGCTGAGCGATAAATTGATCGCCTTTTTCGATCGCTACTTACCCAGCAGAATATCGGCCAAATAATGTCTCCGGCAGCCGCCAGAGTCATTAACTATAAGGGGACCTTTTGGGTCCCTTTTTACATTTTCCCTTTTTTTCAACATGACGTTCATCTTCTTGTCACATTAATCCCGTGACAAATGAAGGAATTGTCTGTTTTTTGCCCGATATTGCCGTAATTTTGGCCTTTCCCGATGATTCACTTTTTGTCACCAAAATACTTATAAGAAATCGCGCAAAACCGCTCGCCATGCGGCGTTTGATAGGGTAATCTCGTTCTCGTTTTGCCTTTTCCGCAGCATTAATTCAGGGCATGAATAAAATTGTGCGTGACTGCACAAATTTAAGCTTAAGGAATTGTCTCATTGCGGATGGGTATTTAGGCTCTAACACGTTTGGCATTTTTTATAACGACATTGTCGTTAAGGACAACAAGGGAAAATAAACAGCATGGTCAAATCTCAGCCGATTTTGAGATATATCTTGCGGGTAGCCCCCGCGATTGCAGTAGCGGTTCTGCTTTCCGCGTGTAGTTCAACAAGTACCGCCAGGAATATGCATTCTGAGACGCATGCTGTGGGTAGTGGCGATTTATCATCACTGCAAGCCTCTCAGGATGAATTTGAAACGATGGTCCGTAACCTGGACGTAAAGTCCCGTTTAATGGATCAGTATGCCAGCTGGAAAGGCGTGCGTTACCGCCTCGGCGGCAGCACCCGCAAGGGTATCGACTGCTCAGCGTTTGTGCAGCGCACCTTCCGCGAACAATTTGGTCTGGAACTGCCGCGTTCAACTTCTGAACAGCAGGAAACCGGAAAATCGATTTCTCGTGCCCAACTGCGTACAGGCGATCTGGTTCTGTTTCGCGCCGGCTCTACCGGCCGCCATGTCGGGATCTACCTCGGCAACAACCAGTTTGTTCACGCCTCCACCAGCAGCGGGGTGACTATCTCCAGCATGGATGAGCCATACTGGAAAAAGCGCTACAATGAAGCGCGTCGAGTCCTGAGCCGCTCGTAAACTGTCCTCCACCGCCGCCGGTTATCCCTTGGCTGGCTGCGGGATAAAAAACACTGCCCCAGGCAGTGTTTTTTTTTGCCACCTGGTTCTCAACGTCGCAAAATAAGCTATGTCTTTTAAGTGGGAATGAGAAAAACGACGACCGACACTCCGTTGATGCGCTTCAATAACACGGAAAGAATCTGGCTATGCTTACTCGCTACTTTTCGCCCCAGCGTAAAACCTGGTTAACCAGCCTGAGCGTGGGGATCATCGTCGCGCTGTTGGCCGGGAGCATTCAGTTTATGGTGATCTACCATAACCGGGCCGAGCGTTTCGACGCCATTATCAACAATGTTAATACCTATCTGAAAAGCTATTTTCACGACCTGCGCCAGACCATTGACGGCCTGCAGCCGCTGGTGGACCAGCCCTGCGAGAATATTGACTCCGGGCTTACCTCCCACGCCGCGTTCAGCCCCAACGTCCGCGCTTTCCTGCTGGTCAAAAACGGCATCGCCTTTTGCTCATCGGCTACGGGAGCCATGAATACGCCCCTCAGCCAGCTGATCCCGGCCATCGATATCAGCAAACCCGTTGCTATGGCAATTTTACCAGGCACGCCGATGATGCCGAAGAGCGCGGCGCTGGCGCTGTGGGTAGGTAAACCCGGCGATCAAAACAGCGGCATTTTCGTGTCGATTAACGCTAATCTCACACCGTATATCCTCTATTCCGCGCGGCAAAACGATTTCAGCGGCATTGCGCTGGCCATCGATCACACCGCTATCTCCACCTTCAGTAATCGGCTGGTGGATCCGCAAACGCTGCATAACGCGCCGATCCGCCAGGCACAGATCGAGGGCTTACCGCTGAAGGTCTACCTGTATGCCAACAGCTGGCTGGCGGAAAATACGCAGTTTGCTCTGCTGCTCGGGGTCGTCTGCGGCCTGCTGGCGGGGCTGCTCTGCTATTACGTGCTGACGATCAAATCGGATCCGCGAAAATCCATTCTGCTGGGGATCAAAAATAACCAGTTCTACATCGTTTATCAGCCGGTGGTTAATGCTCAGACTCTACGTATCAGCGGCGTGGAGGTCCTAATGCGCTGGCGCCATCCGGTGGTTGGTGAAATTCCGCCCGACGTTTTTATTAACCTGGCCGAAACCCAGCAGATGATCGTGCCGCTAACCCATCACCTGCTCGCGCTGATCGCCAGCGACGCTGCGGTGTTGAAGCGTATTCTGCCGCGCGGCGTGAAGCTGGGGCTGAATATTTCCCCTGCCCATCTGCAGGCCGACAGCTTCCGCGACGATATGCTGCGCTTCGCCGCCGCGCTGCCAGCCGACCACTTTCACGTGGTGCTGGAGGTAACCGAGCGGGCGATGATTGATAAAGAAAAATCGATGGCTAACTTCGCCTGGCTCCACCGCCAGGGATTCGAAATCGCGATTGATGATTTCGGCACCGGGCATAGCGCGCTGATCTATCTCGAACGCTATAACTTCGATTATCTGAAGATCGATCGCGGTTTTGTGCAGGCGATTGGTACTGAAACAGTAACCTCGCCGGTGCTGGATGCGGTACTGACCCTCAGCCGCCGGCTGAAATTAATGACCGTCGCCGAAGGGGTGGAGACCCAGGAACAGGCGGAGTGGCTTCGCGGCCAGGGCGTTCATTTCCTGCAGGGGTACTGGATCAGCCGACCGCTGTCGCTGGCCGGGCTGGTGGCTGCGCACGATGAACCCGCGAACTATTTCACAACGCGCTAAGTCTCACTTATGATGCGGGAACGGATGTCGGCCATGGGGGCCGGCCATGACAGGGTATTCTGCCGCCTATGTATGCGCGCCTCTTTCTGATTCTGCTGGCTCTGTTTAGCCTGGACGCTAAGGCGCAAACCATTCAGGAAAGCGTAGCCTTCGCGATTATCGGTGAACCGAAATACGCCGCCGGTTTCAGTCATTTTGATTACGTCAATCCCAGGGCGCCGAAAGGCGGCACCCTCACCCTGGCGGCGATCGGCACCTTTGATAACTTCAACCGTTATGCGCTGCGCGGCAACCCCGCGGTACGCACGGAGGCGCTCTACGATACCCTGTTCACCACCTCGGATGATGAGCCCGGCAGCTACTACCCGCTGATTGCCGAGCGGGCGCGCTATGCCGAGGACTATTCCTGGATGGAGATCGCGCTCAACCCGCACGCCCGCTTCCATGACGGCACGCCGATCACCGCCCGCGATGTGGCGTTTACCTTCAACAAGTTTATGACCGAAGGGGTGCCGCAGTTTCGCCTGTTTTATAAAGGCACCACCGTGAAGGCCATCGCGCCGTTGACCGTGCGTATTGACCTCGGCCAGCCCGGCAAAGAGAACATGCTGAGTCTGCTGAGCCTGCCGGTGATGCCCGAGGCGTTCTGGCGCCAGCACAAACTCAGCGACCCGCTGTCGAAGCCGCCGCTGGCCAGCGGGCCATACCGCATCAGCGCCTGGCGAATGGGGCAATATATTATCTATTCCCGCGTCGCCGACTACTGGGCGGCCGACCTGCCGGTCAACCGCGGTCGCTGGAATTTCGATACGCTGCGCTATGACTATTATCTCGACGACAATGTCGCTTTCGAAGCCTTTAAAGCGGGAGCCGTCGATCGCCGGGAAGAGACCGTCGCCAAAAACTGGGCTACCCGCTACGTCGGTCGCAACTTCAGCCGCGGCTACATCATTAAAGATGAGCATACCAATACCTCGGCGCAGGATACCCAGTGGCTGGCGTTCAATATTCAGCGCCCGATTTTTGCCGATCGCCGGGTGCGGCAGGCCATTACCCTGGCGTTCGATTTCGAATGGATGAACAAGGCGCTGTTTTACAGCGCCTATCAGCGCGCCAACAGCTATTTCCAGAACACCGAATATGCCGCCCGCAGCCTGCCTGACGCAGCCGAGCTGGCCCTGCTGACGCCGATGAAAAACGAACTGCCTCCGGAGCTCTTCAGCCAGGTTTACCAGCCGCCGGTCTCCCGCGGCGATGGCTTCGATCGCGCCAACTTACTCAAAGCCGACGCCCTGCTCAATGCGGCGGGCTGGACGGTGAAGAACCAGCGCCGGGTCAACGCCGCCACCGGCAAGCCGCTGCGCTTTGAGCTACTGCTGCCGGCCGGAGGCAATGACCGCTGGGTGCTGCCGTTTCAGCACAACCTGCAGCGTCTGGGGATCGTCATGGATATTCGTCAGGTTGATAATTCGCAGTACAGCAACCGCCGCCGCAGCCGGGATTACGACATGATGCCAAGCCTGTGGCGCGCCATGCCCTGGCCGGGGACCGACCTGCAAATCTCCTGGGCGTCCGACTATATTCACTCCAGCTACAACGCGCCGGGGGTGCAAAGCCCGGTAGTGGATAAGCTGATTGCGCAGATCCTGCAGTGGCAGGGCAATAAGCAGAAACTGATCCCTCTCGGTCGGGCGCTGGATCGTGTGCTGACCTGGAATAACTACATGTTGCCGATGTGGTATATGGCGCAGGACCGCACCGCGTGGTGGAATAAGTTCTCTTTCCCCGCGACCCGCCCCATCTATTCGTCCGGCCTCGATACCTGGTGGTACGACGTGAACAAAGCGGCCACCCTCCCTGCGGACAGACGCTAAGGACATCCCATGGGCAGCTACCTGATCCGCCGTTTGCTGTTAGTCATCCCCACCCTGTGGGCCATCATCACCATTAACTTTTTTATTGTCCAGATCGCGCCTGGCGGCCCGGTCGATCAGGCCATCGCCGCCATCGAGTTTAATCAGCGCGGCGGGATGCCGGGGGCTGGCGACGGCGGGATGGGCGCCAGCCATGCCCGCACCGGCGCAGGCAATATCAGCGAGGGTCACTATCGCGGTGGGCGCGGCCTCGACCCGGAAGTCATCGCCGAGATCACCCACCGCTACGGCTTCGATAAACCGCTGCACGAACGCTATCTGATGATGCTGAGCGATTATCTGCGCTTTGATTTCGGCGACAGCCTGTTTCGCAGCGCGTCCGTGCTGCAGCTGATTAAAGACAGCCTGCCGGTCTCGGTGAGCCTCGGGCTGTGGAGCACGCTGATTATCTATCTGGTCTCCATTCCGCTGGGCATCCGCAAAGCGGTCAGCAACGGCAGCCGCTTTGATATCTGGAGCAGTACGCTGATTATCATTGGCTATGCGATCCCTGCCTTTCTGTTCGCCATCCTGCTGATCGTGATTTTTGCCGGCGGCAGCTATTTCGACCTCTTCCCGCTGCGCGGTCTGGTCTCGCCAAATTTCGACACCCTCCCCTGGTATCAGAAGATCCTCGACTACCTGTGGCACATCACCCTGCCGGTGCTGGCGACGGTAATTGGCGGCTTTGCCGCGCTGACTATGCTGACCAAAAACAGCTTCCTCGACGAGATCCGCAAACAGTATGTGGTCACCGCCCGCGCCAAAGGCGTTGGTGAGAAACAGATCCTCTGGGGACACGTGTTCCGTAACGCCATGCTGCTGGTGATCGCCGGCTTCCCGGCCACCTTTATCAGTATGTTCTTTACCGGCTCGTTGCTGATCGAAGTGATGTTCTCGCTAAACGGCCTGGGTCTGCTGGGCTATGAAGCGACGGTCTCCCGCGACTATCCGGTGATGTTTGGCACGCTCTATATTTTCACTCTGATTGGCCTGCTGCTGAATATCGTCAGCGATATCAGCTATACGCTGGTCGACCCGCGCATTGATTTTGAGGGCCGCTAATGTCTTTCTTCAGTCCCGTTAATCAGGCCCGCTGGGCGCGCTTTCGCCACAACCGTCGCGGCTACTGGTCGCTGTGGCTGTTTTTAATTCTCTTTCTTTGCAGCCTGGGCGCCGAGCTGCTGGCCAACGATCGCCCGCTGCTGGTGCAGTACCGGGGCCAGCTGTACGTCCCGGTGTTAAAAAACTACACCGAGCAAACCTTCGGCGGCGCGTTCGCCACCGCCGCCGACTATCAGGATCCCTGGCTGCAGCAGCAGCTGGCGACTCACGGCTGGGCGCTATGGCCGCCAGTACGCTTCGGCGCGACGACAATTAATTTTGCCAGCACGGTTCCCTTTCCATCGCCGCCCTCAGCCAGCAACTGGCTCGGCACCGACGCCAACGGCGGCGATGTGCTGGCGCGGATCCTCTATGGGACACGCATCTCGGTGCTCTTCGGTCTGCTGCTGACGCTGTTCTCCAGCGTGCTGGGGGTGCTGGCCGGAGCGATACAGGGTTACTACGGCGGTAAAATCGACCTGTGGGGACAGCGCTTTATCGAAGTCTGGTCCGGCATGCCAACGCTGTTCCTGATCATCCTGCTCTCCAGCGTCGTGCAGCCGGGCTTCTGGTGGCTGCTGGCAATCACCGTTCTCTTTGGCTGGATGACGCTGGTGGGCGTGGTGCGCGCGGAATTTCTCCGCACCCGCAACTACGACTATGTTCGGGCGGCGCAGGCGTTAGGGGTTAGCGACCGGCAGATCATCCTGCGGCATATGTTGCCCAACGCGATGGTGGCGACCCTCACCTTTCTGCCCTTTATCCTGTGCAGCTCCATTACCACCCTGACGTCGCTGGATTTTCTCGGCTTCGGCCTGCCGCTCGGCTCCCCCTCCCTCGGCGAGCTGCTGCTGCAGGGCAAAAACAACCTGCAGGCGCCCTGGCTGGGCATTGCCGCGTTTCTCTCCGTCGCCGTGCTGCTGACGCTACTGATTTTTATCGGTGAAGCGGTTCGCGACGCCTTTGACCCGAGTAAGGCGGTGTAATATGACCCACCCGCTATTAGCTATCGACAATCTCTCTATTGCCTTTCGCCAGCAGGGCGAGACGCAGACCGTGGTGCATAATCTGTCGCTCGAGGTGGCGGTCGGCGAAACGCTGGCCCTGGTGGGCGAATCCGGCTCCGGTAAGAGCATCTCCGCCCTGTCGGTGCTGCGGCTGCTCCCTACCCCGCCGGCCAGCTACCCCAGCGGTGACATCCGTTTTCATGGCCAGTCGCTGCTGCATGCGGATGAGGCGACCATGCGCGGCGTGCGCGGCAACCGGATCGCGATGATCTTTCAGGAGCCGATGGTATCGCTCAATCCCCTGCACACCCTGGAAAAACAGCTCTACGAGGTGCTGTCGTTACACCGGGGAATGCGCAAACAGGCGGCGCGCGGGGAGATCCTCGACTGCCTGGAGCGCGTCGGGATCCGTCAGGCGCCGCGGCGGCTGGCGGACTATCCGCATCAGCTCTCCGGCGGCGAGCGCCAGCGGGTGATGATCGCCATGGCGCTGCTAACTCGCCCGGAGCTGCTGATCGCTGACGAGCCGACTACCGCCCTGGACGTATCGGTGCAGGCGCAAATTCTGCAACTGCTGCGCGAGCTGAAGCAGGAGCTGAACATGGGGCTGCTGTTTATCACTCATAACCTGAGCATCGTCCGCCAGCTGGCTGACCGGGTGGCGGTAATGCAGAACGGCCGCTGCGTGGAACACAATGACTGTCGGGCGCTGTTCAGCGCGCCAGCGCATCCCTACACCCAACGCCTGCTGGATAGCGAGCCGGACGGGGAACCTGTGCCGCTGGCCGCCGATGCCCCGGTGCTGCTGCAGGCGGACGATTTAAAGGTGGCGTTTCCCGTTAGCAAAGGGATCCTGCGTCGGGTGGTCGATCATCATCGGGTGGTCAACAGCCTTAGCTTTCAGCTGCGCGCCGGCGAGACGCTGGGCCTGGTGGGGGAATCGGGTTCCGGTAAAAGTACCACCGGCCTGGCCCTGCTGCGCCTGATCCCGTCCGGGGGCAAGATAACCTTCGCCGGCCAGCCGATTCAGGGGCGTAACCGCCGACAGCTGCTACCGCTGCGCCGACAGATGCAGGTGGTTTTTCAGGATCCGAACTCGTCGCTCAATCCGCGCCTCACGGCGCAGCAGATCATTGAGGAAGGCTTGCGCGTCCACCAGCCGACGCTGACGGCGGCCGAACGCGAACAGGCGGTGATCCTTGCCATGCAGGAGGTCGGCCTCGACCCGGCCAGCCGCCAGCGCTATCCGGCGGCGTTCTCCGGTGGCCAGCGACAGCGTATCGCCATCGCCAGAGCGTTGATCGTCAAACCGCAGCTGATCGTCCTCGATGAACCGACCTCATCGCTGGACAAAACCGTTCAGGCGCAGATCCTGAACCTGCTGAAAGCCTTACAGCGAAAGCATCAGCTGGCCTATATTTTTATCAGCCATGATTTAGGCGTGGTGCGGGCGCTGTGTCACCAGGTAATGGTGCTGCGTCAGGGAGAGGTGGTCGAACAGGGCGAGTGCAAGTCCGTCTTCAGCGCACCCCGGCATGAGTATACCCGCCAGCTGCTGGCGCTAAGCTGACGGTCAGAAAGGGTTATTGCCGGAGAAGGGCTCGGCGATGGCCACGCCAAAGTTTTTCAGACGACAGGTGGCGGCAAACTCATCCTGCAGGTTAACGAACAGGCAGGGTTCACCTTCGCACTCCAGCACGGAACAGTCGACTTCGATGTCGCTTAACGCCTGGCTGAGCTTATGCATCACCGGCCAGGCTTTCTCACCGTCCGGGCTCAGCAATTTCAGGGCAACGAGACTGTTCTCGTTCTGCGCGCCGTTTTGCGGAATCGGTTCAACTCTGGAACCCGCAAAACCGGCCAGCCAGCGATAGCTCTGCGGCAGACGGTGTACGATAGAGAGTTGTTGTGTATTCACTTGGTTTCCCCGGAAGCAAAAGGCTTCACAATAAATTTACATCAATATTAACACACTGTTGACAAATAGTCCTGCCTTGAGGCAGAAAACGTTTACAGCGGCGGCGGACCAGGGTTAAGCGCTTATAATCCAGCGCTTTATTTTTTATACCCGGCGAGCCGATTGGCGCTATATGTACCCGTTTCTGTGATCCAAAACAACTTTTTTATCGCAACAATGCGACTTTTTACACTAATTGATTTTACATAAAGGAAACAAATCGCAGAACCCTGAAGCCCATTGCGGTTGACATGCATCAAGAAAGGGGCGATTTCGCCCCTGAAAATGTGACCTAGCGTGCGATTTTTCGCCGCCGGGATGCGTAAAGCGAGAAGAAAATAGAGCAGGTTGCGCAGAAGGCAATAGAGATCAGCATCGGCCAGGCGGTGGTAAACGTCGCCATCGACAGCAGCGCGCCGATAATCGCCCCGATACCGAAACGGAAAGTCCCCGCCAGCGACGAAGCAGTGCCCGCCATATGCGGAAACTCATCGAGGATCACCGCCATGGCGTTAGACGACACCATGGATACGCAGCCGACAAAGGCCGCTACGCCGATCACCAGTGACCAGAAGCCGACATCCAGCAGCGCGCAGACCACCATCCACACCGCCATGGCAAACTGGATCCACAGCCCGGCGCGGAACATACGCAACGCCCCTACCCGCCGCACAAACCGGCTGTTGAACATGGTCATCAGAAACAGAAAAACGATGTTCAGCGCAAAATAGTAGCCAAAGTGCTGAGGCGCGACGTGGTTTATATTGATGTAGACAAAGGGACCGGCGCTAAGGAAAGAGAACATGCCCGCGAAGCTAAAGCCGCTCGCCAGCATATAGCTCAGTACCCGCTTGTGGCGGAACAGAGTGGCAAAGTTACCCAGCGTGGTGCGCAGATGGAACGGCTGACGCCTTTCAGCCGGCAGCGTTTCGCGGATAAACAGGCCGATCATCAGCGAGGCCAGCAGGGCCACCAGGGCGAGGATCCAAAAGATGGCATGCCAGCTGAACCAGACCAACACCGCCCCGCCGACCATCGGCGCCACCAGCGGCGCAATGGTCGTGACCAGCATGACAAACGACATCATGCGCGAAAACTCATCTTTCGGATAGATGTCGCGCATCAGGGCGTTAATCACCACGCTGGCCGCCGCGGCTGCCAGACCGTGGAAGAAACGCATGACAATCAGCATATCGACGGTTTGCGACAGGGCGCAGGCTACCGCCGCCGCCGCGAAGACCAGCGTCCCGCCGAGGATCACCGGCTTGCGGCCAAGGCTGTCCGCCATCGGGCCGTACAGCAGCTGACCCAGCGCAAAGCCGAGGATATAGGTGCTGAGCGTCATCTGCGCGCTGCCGTCCGGGACGTTATACTGGGCGGCAATCACCGGCAGGGCCGGAAGATACATATCAATAGACAGCGGCATCAGCATGGCCAGCAGGCCAAGGATAAACACAATCCCCAGTGAAGAATTCTGCTTCAGCGTCACGTTTTACTCCGTGGCTGCGGGGCGCCCACGCTGGCGATTTCCGCTTCCGTCAGCGGACGATATTCACCCGGCGCCAGCGATTCATCCAGCAGGATGTCGCCGATGCGTTCCCGATGCAGGCCAACCACGTGGTTGCCCACGGCGGCGAACATGCGTTTCACCTGATGGTAGCGGCCTTCGCTGATGGTGAGGCGCACTTCGGTCGGAGTGATAACTTCCAGCAACGCCGGTTTGGTGAGATCTTTTTCGTTATGCAGCTGGACGCCTTTGGCGAACAGCTCCGCGGTCCCTTCCGCCAGCGGGCTTTCCAGCGCCACCAGATAGGTTTTTTCACAGTGGTGGCGCGGCGAGGTAATGCGATGCGACCACTGGCCGTCATCGGTCATCAGCACCAGCCCGGTGGTGTCGATATCCAGCCGTCCGGCGGCGTGCAGCTTATGCGCCACCGGCTCGTCGAGGAAATAAAGGATAGTCGGATGATCGGGATCGTCGGTGGAACAGACGTACCCTTGCGGCTTGTTGAGCATAAAATAACGCGGGCCATTCTGCTGGGTCAGCGTATTTCCGTCATACTCCACCTCGTGCTCCGGCTGGAGCTTAAAAGAGGCATCTTTCACAATGTCGCCGTCCACGGTAACGCGGCTGCCGCGAATTTCACGCCCGGCAATAGCCCGGCTGACGCCCAGCTGCTGAGCGATAAACTTATCAAGTCGCATGAGATTTTTTTAGCCTGTCATAGTGCTGGAGCGGGCAAATCGCCCGAAAAAGAAGAATTTCACCGGCTAGTATAACGGGCTCTTAACACCACTCAAGGGAAAAGATTCATGGCATACTATTCGCCAGTTAATTAGCCCCGTGAATTCATGACTTTTACATTACGTCCTTACCAACAAGAAGCCGTCGATGCCACCCTCGCCTGGTTCCGTCGCCATACCGAGCCGGCGGCGATTGTCCTGCCCACCGGCGCGGGCAAAAGTCTGGTGATCGCCGAGCTTGCCAGGCTGGCGCGCGGCCGCGTGCTGGTGCTGGCCCATGTCAAAGAGCTGGTGGCGCAGAACCATGCCAAATACTGCGCCCTTGGCCTCGAGGCGGATATCTTCGCCGCCGGCCTGCAGCGAAAAGAGAGCCACGGCAAAGTGGTGTTCGGCAGCGTGCAGTCGGTGGCGCGCAATCTCGACCAGTTTCGCAGCGAATTTTCGCTACTCATCGTCGATGAATGCCACCGCATCAGCGATGATGACGACAGCCAGTATCAGCAGATCATCGGTCACCTGCGGCAGGTCAATCCGCAGATCCGGCTGCTCGGCCTGACGGCCACGCCGTTCCGCCTTGGCAAGGGCTGGATCTATCAGTTCCATTATCATGGGATGGTGCGCGGCGATGAAAAGGCCCTGTTCCGCGACTGCATCTATGAGCTACCGCTGCGCTATATGATTAAACACGGCTATCTGACGCCGCCGGAGCGCCTCGATATGCCGGTGGTGCAGTACGATTTCAGTCGCCTGCAGGCGCAAAGCAACGGCCTGTTCAGCGAAGCCGATCTTAACCATGAGCTGAAAAAACAACAGCGTATCACGCCGCATATTGTCAGCCAGATCGTGGAGTTCGCCGAAAACCGCAAAGGGGTGATGATCTTTGCCGCCACCGTGGAACACGCCCGGGAAGTGACCGGCCTGCTGCCGGTAGGCCAGGCGGCGCTGATCACCGGCGAAACGCCTGGGCCGGAGCGGGATCGCATCATCGAGGCCTTTAAAGCGCAGGCGTATCGCTATCTGGTGAACGTCGCGGTGCTGACCACCGGCTTCGACGCCCCGCACGTCGACCTGATCGCCATCCTCCGCCCCACCGAGTCGGTGAGTCTTTACCAACAGATCGTTGGCCGCGGTCTGCGCCTGGCGCCGGGGAAAACCGACTGTCTGATCCTCGACTACGCCGGCAATCCGCATGACCTGTATGCCCCGGAAGTGGGGACGCCGAAGGGCAAAAGCGACAACGTGCCGGTGCAGGTCTTCTGCCCGGCCTGCGGCTTCGCCAATACCTTCTGGGGCAAAACCACCGCCGACGGCACCTTGATTGAACACTTTGGCCGCCGCTGCCAGGGGTGGTTCGAAGATGACGACGGCCACCGCGAACAGTGCGACTTCCGCTTTCGCTTTAAAAACTGCCCGCAGTGTAATGCGGAAAACGACATCGCCGCCCGCCGCTGCCGGGAGTGCGACACTATACTGGTTGACCCGGACGATATGCTGAAGGCGGCGCTGAAGCTGAAGGACGCGCTGGTGCTGCGCTGCAGCGGCATGGCCCTGCAGCACGGCGGCGACGAGAAGGGCCCGTGGCTGAAAATCACCTACTACGATGAAGACGGGGCGGATGTCAGTGAGCGCTTCCGTCTGCAGACCCCCGCCCAGCGCACCGCCTTCGAACAACTGTTTATTCGCCCGCATACCCGCACCCCCGGGGTGCCGCTGCGCTGGATAACGCCGGCGGATATCGTGACCCAGCAGGCGCTGCTGCGCCATCCGGACTTTGTCGTCGCCCGCATGAAGGGGCAGTACTGGCAGGTGCGGGAAAAAGTGTTCGATTATCAGGGGCGTTTTCGTCGCGCCAACGAGCTGCGTTAATTACCGGAAAGCTGAGGTTTTGATTGCCCGGGTGTCGTTTGGCGGCTATAATGCCGCCCGCTTTTGCATTCGCAAAGCAGATAATCCGCCTGTTGCTGGGTCGCCTGTAGCAGGCTTTATATATAGAGAGACGTCAATGTTTACTATCAACGCAGAAGTACGTAAAGAGCAGGGTAAGGGTGCGAGCCGCCGCCTGCGCGCAGCTAACAAGTTCCCGGCAATCATCTACGGTGGCGAAGCTGCTCCGGTTGCTATCGAACTGGACCACGACAAAGTATGGAACATGCAGGACAAAGCTGAGTTTTACAGCGAAGTTCTGACCGTCGTTGTTGATGGCAAAGAAGAAAAAGTCAAAGTTCAGGCTGTTCAGCGCCACGCGTTCAAGCCGAAACTGACTCACATCGACTTCGTTCGCGCGTAATCGCCGATAGCAAGTTGTATGGCAAGCGCCCCGGGGTCTCAGGCTCCGGGGCGTTTTGTTATCTGCGCTGCCAAAGCTCCGGCGCCTCGTGCACGATGTCGCTAAGCATCCGATGCTTATTCATTCCGGGCAGCCAGAGCATCACCATAGTGACGTTCAGCCCCTGACTGCCGACCTCCGTCGCGATTTCACTGACTCCCTGCCACTCGCCTGGCCGCAAATGGTCCGGTAAAAACCCCCAGCCCCTCCCCTGCTCCAGCGCATGGCGCAACAGGGTAATTTCATTCATATACAGCGTATGGCCGGAAATCTGCAGCCGGCGGGCGATTTGATCGTCACTGCGCCGGTGCATCACTAACTGCGGCGTCAACGAAAGATTCAATAGCGTCAGCGGCCGCGGAGCGTCGTGGAACAGGCTGTCCGCCGCGTAGAAACGCAGATCCACGGTGCCGAGCGCCCGCCACTCCATTTCGCTCCCCAGCGTGCGGTTGTTAGCCTGACAAATCGCCATCTCCGCCACGCCATCGCTCAGCGCCTGCTCGGCTTCGCGACGCGAGGCGCTCCAGCAGCTCAGGCGGATCTGCCGTCGGGCCAGGTTATCGGCCAGCGCACAGAGAAATTCACGCGGCACGAAGGGATCGTACACCAGACGCAGCGCCTGCCCGGCGGTTTGCGGCAGCGTTTGCGCAAAAGACTCGAAAGCCTGCGCCTGACGCAACAGCAGATGCGCCTGGCGAAACAGCTGCTCGCCCTCGGCGGTTAGCGTCAGGCTACGTCCTTCACGGCTGAACAGCCGGTAGCCCAGCGCATCTTCCAGATAGTCCAGCAGATCGCGCAGCGTGGTCCGGTCTTTAGCTAAACGAATGGCCGCCTGCGACAGGCTGCCGGTCTCAGCAATCGTCGCGAAGGCTTCAATCTGTGCGAATGAATACTGTAGGGTTTTCATCCTTTTTCTCCCTTAAGGGGGAAAATCCCCCATGTGCTGATTTTAGCCGGCGCGCGCCGATTTATATACTGCGCAGCGAATCTATGGCAAACGAGGAAATGACAATGATAAGAAAACCACTGGCCCTGGCGTTAATATTGGCGGCTCTGCCGGCGGCGGCAATGGCGCAACACTGCGGCAGCCTGACGCTGGATGTCTGCCCAACGCCTTACGATCAAACGCTACCCGCGGCCAAAGACATGCTCAGCTGGGATCAGACTTCACGCGTGATTGGCTTTCGCAATGACTATCGCAACTATATCGGCGATGTCTTCCGCCACGGCGCCTCGACGCCGCTGGAGCGCGCTGAAAAACAACTGACCGATGCCCGCTATACGCTCAACGGCCACACCTGGAATTTGCAGGATTACCTGAAGCGCGAGAACGTCAGCGGTATGCTGGTGCTGAAAGATGGTAAAGTCGCCTGGAAATATCTCGCCGAAGGTAATACCGACACCACCCTGTGGACCTCGCGCTCGGTAGGCAAATCGGTGGTCTCGACGCTGGTCGGTATCGCCATTCAACAGGGTAAAATCCACTCCCTTGATGACCTGATTACCGTTTATGAACCCGAACTGAAAGGCACCGCCTGGGACGGCGTGACGCTGAAGCAGTTGATTCAACACACCAGCGGGGTGGAATGGAATGAAGACTACACCGACCCGCAGTCGCATTTCGCCCGCCTGACCCAGTGTGAAGCGCAGCCCGGCGCCTATGCCTGCGTGCGTAAGATCGTCACCGGCCTGGCGCGTCAACACCCGGCGGGTGAGCAGTGGTCCTACTCTTCCGGCGGCGCCTGGCTGCTTGGGGATATCCTGGAGCGCGCCACCGGCATGTCGCTGGCCGCCTGGCTTGAACAGGCTCTATGGCAGCCGGCCGGGATGGCCCACGACGGCGTGTGGCATGCTTATCAGCAAGGGAAGCACGACGTCGGCGCCCACGGCTTTAACGCCACCCTTGAAGACTGGGGCCGCTTTGGTGAATTCGTTGCCCGTGACGGTCGGTTAAGCAATGGCAAACAGCTGGTGCCGACTGGCTGGTTCGATCAAGCCGCCAGCTGGACCAAGGCGCTAAACTCGGTCTCGGCAGCGCATCCGGAGGGTATTTACGGCTATCAGTGGTGGAATAACGCGATTCCGGCGAATGCGCAAAACGTCCAGCCGACGCCGCAGGAAGGGCTTAAAGGGTCGCTGTGGGCGCTGGGGATCTACGGCCAGGTGATCATGGTGAACCGCGCGGAACACCTGGTGATCGTCCAGTGGTCGACCTGGCCGCAGGCGGAACCTTCCTTCAACGCTCAGCCGTTGGAAGCGGCGCTGATGTACAGCGCCATTGCCCGCGAGCTGCGTTAACTCCCCGCTCCTTGCCGCTCAGCCGGCGAGGAGCGTGTCGGCATTCAGCGCCAGGTGTTGCAGCAGGATAATGGTTTTAGCATCCATGATCTCGCCATCGCGAATAGCCTGCAGCGCCCGCGTCAGCGGCCACTCCAGTACTTCAATGTCCTCACCTTCCGCCGCCAGTCCGCCGCCGTCGCCCCGACGGTCATCGGCCTGATATTCGGCGATAAAAAAGTAGAGTTTTTCGGTGACGGAGCCGGGGCTCATAAAGACGGTGAAGACGGGTTCGACACGGGTCACGCGAAAGCCGGTCTCCTCTTCCGCTTCGGCAACGATCCGCGCCTCCGGCGAGGCGTTATCCAACAGCCCGGCGGCCGCCTCAATGAGATATCCGTCGTGGCCATGAGTAAATACCGGAAAACGGAACTGACGGGTCAGGACCACCGTCCGCTTTTCCCGGTTGTAGAGTAAAATGACTGCGCCGTTGCCCCGGTCATAAGCCTCGCGGCTCTGCTCCTGCCAGCGACCGTCCCGACGCAGCAGTTCGAAGGTATATTTTTTCAACGTGTACCAGTTATCCGAGAGCAGCGTCTCGCGAACGTGGCGGACGTGCGGTGCATGTGTTTGCATGTTATTTCCCCTTTGAGGTGACAGCAGGCACCATAACATGCATAATCGTGCACAAACAAGATCATTCGATGAAGGAAAACCGATGCTCGCCAGTCAGAGAAAACAGCAGATCCTCCAGATCCTCACCGAGGAAAAACAGGTGATGTCCGGGGAGCTAAGCCAGCGGTTTAACGTCTCCGAGGACTCCATTCGCCGCGATCTGCGCGAGCTGGCGGCGGAGGGAAAACTGCAGCGGGTCCATGGCGGGGCATTGCCGGTTTCCGCCGCCATTGCGCCAATTGAAACGCGCAAAAGCGTGCAGATCGACTCCAAGCAGGCGGTCGCCCGCGCCGCCGCCGCCATGATCCAGCCGGGACAGGTGGTGATTGTCGATGGCGGCACCACCACCGCGGCGATGATCGGCTTTTTACCCGCCGACCTCAGCTGCACGGTGGTCACCCACAGCCCTGGCATCGCCGTGGCGCTGGTGGACCACCCGCGAATCGAGGTGATCCTGCTCGGCGGCAGAGTATTTAAACATTCGGTTGTCGCCGTCGGCGCCGAGACGCTGGCGGGAATGGCGCGGATCAACGCCGATCTGTTCTTTATGGGGGTGACCGGCGTCCACCCGCGGGCGGGTTTCACCACCGGTGATTACGAAGAGGCAGGCATCAAGCGCGCGCTGACGGCCAGGGCGGCAGAAACCGTGGTAATGGCCTCCCGGGAGAAGCTCAACGCCGCGTCGGCCTTTGCCATCGGCGAGCTGAGCCTCGCCAGTACGCTGATTGTCGATGGAGAACCCGACGCCGCGCTGCGCCAACAGTTGGTGCAGAGCGGCGTGGAGATCGTCCCCGTTCAGCGGTAGCGCCGCCGGGGCACAGGGCTTAATTGCCGCCTGACGTCCGGCGCTGCAGCTGGTCGCGCAGGTTCGGCGGGGTACCCTTAATGGTCAGGGTATCAGTGGCGGGATCCCAGAATACGCGTTCGCCCAGCAGCATGGCGTCGAAGTTAATGGTCAATCCGCCGCCGCTGCCGGCAAACTTGGTCAGCTGACGTAAGGTGCTGCGATCCGCCGGGAAGCTCTCTTCCAGCTCATAGCCCTGCTCAGCGGTGAATTCCTGGAAGCTCTTTTCGCTGACGCCGGCGAGCTCTTTGGACAGCGACTCCAGCTCAATCTCTTCCCCAGCCTGCAGCTGTTCGTTGCAGTAGGCGTAGACCTGCTGGCGCACGTTCTGTCGCTCGGATTTATCAAGCTGGGCATCGGCGGCGAAGTCATCCACCGCCTGCAGCAGGCCGCGGTTCTGCGCTTTGGCGTTAAGCCCTTCGCTGGCGCCGAGGAAATCCATAAAGAAATCGGCCACTTTGCGCCCTACCCGCCCTTTCAGGAAGGTCAGATAGCGGGTCGACTCCGGGTTGGTTTCCCACTCGGTGAGATCGATGCGCGCGACGATATCGGCATGGTTAATATCCAGATAATGGGTCGAGCGGATATCCAGCTCTTCGTTGACGCGCATACTGCTCAGGTTATTGAGTACCGCCACCAGCAGATACTCGACCGCAAGGTAACGATACTGGCAGAAGAGGACAATGCCTCCTTCGGCGAACGGGTATTTCGCCAGCTCATCGCGCAGGCGACCGGTCGCCGCGCGGCTAAACGCCAGAAACTCTTCTTCCCCCTGACGCTGCAGGCGCAGCGCCTGGGCCAGTTCGCTCTCTTCATTGAACAAGCCATAGGCTTTGCTTTTGGCGCTATAGACCCGGTGCAGTTCAGCCATCATCTCGACGACCGTCGCGTTCGGCTCCAGCAGTGACTCGCGCAGCACCAGCTCCAGATTTTGTTCATCACGTTTGATTAACTGATGCAGGGCAATCTGGTCGATATCCAGACTCATGTTAAACTCTCCTTTTAGACCGGGCGGTATTCAACCACCGCCGGGTGGCCGACGCAACTGGCGCCACACATTTCGACGTCGTTAACGTCGATTGATGCGCTTTTGCGCCGCGGCGAAAAAATGCGGAAAAAAAGCTGCTGCTACGGTAATATGTTGCCCTTTCACGAACAAACAGATTTTGAGTTTATGCCGCAAATTTCCCGCTATAGCGATCAACAGGTCGAACAGTTGCTCAGCGAGCTGACGAACGTCCTGGAATCACACAAAGCCCCGGTGGACCTTTCACTGATGGTGTTAGGCAATATGGTGACCAACCTGATCAACAGTAGCGTCGCGCCGGCGCAGCGTCAGGCCATCGCCCGTTCTTTCGCGCAGGCTTTGCAATCTTCGATTAACGACGATCCAGCGCATTAAGGATAACAGCAACAGTATATGGTGACTCTACGTCAGCCCTACCGAGAAAAAGTCTCCCAGATGGTTAGCTGGGGGCACTGGTTCGCCCTGTTCAACATGTTGTTGGCCATGGTGCTCGGCAGCCGCTACCTTTTTGTCGCCGACTGGCCGACGACGCTTGCCGGACGACTGTTTTCGTACGTCAGTCTCGTCGGGCATTTCAGCTTTCTGGTGTTTACCAGCTATGTGCTGATCCTCTTTCCGTTGACCTTTATCGTGGTCTCGCAGCGCCTGATGCGCTTCCTGTCGGTGATCCTTGCCACCGCCGGGATGACGCTGCTGCTGATAGACAGCGAAGTTTTTACCCGCTTCCATCTGCACTTAAACCCGGTCGTCTGGGAGCTGGTCATCAACCCTGACCAGAATGAGATGGCGCGCGACTGGCAGCTGATGTTTATCAGCGTCCCGGTCATCTTTTTGATTGAAATGCTCTTCGCTACCTGGAGCTGGCAAAAGCTGCGCAGCCTGACGCGCCGCCGCCATTACGCCCGCCCGGTCGCCTGGTTCTTCTTTTTGTCGTTCGTCAGCAGCCACCTGGTCTATATCTGGGCGGACGCCAATTTCTATCGCCCGATCACTATGCAGCGGGCGAATCTGCCGCTCTCCTATCCGATGACCGCCCGTCGTTTCCTTGAGAAACATGGCCTGCTCGACGCCCAGGATTATCAGCGTCGTCTGGTGGAGCAAGGGGCGCCGGAGGCGGTATCGGTCCAGTATCCGCTTAGCAACCTGCGCTACCGTGACCTCGGCGCGGGCTACAACGTGCTGCTGATCACCGTCGACAACCTGAACTACTCGCGGTTTGAAAAGACCATGCCGGCGCTGGCGGCATTTGCCAAAGAAAACGTTAACTTTACCCAGCATATGAGCTCGGGCAATACCGCCGACAGCGGCCTGTTTGGTTTGTTCTACGGTATTTCGCCTGGCTATATGGACGGTGTCCTCTCGGCGCGTATTCCCGCCGCGCTGATTACCGCCCTCAACCAGCAGGGCTACCAGCTGGGCCTCTTCTCCTCCGATGGGTTTAGCAGCCCGCTGTATCGCCAGGCGCTGCTCTCCGATTTCTCGCTGCCGAGCGCGAAGACCCAGAGCGACGAGCAGACGGCCAATCAGTGGATCGGCTGGCTGGACCGTTACGCGCAGGATGAGAATCGCTGGTTCTCGTGGATCTCGCTCAATGGCACCACCCTCGACGACACGCAGCAGCAGGGCTTTGTCCGCCGCTACAGCAAGGCGGCTGGCGACGTTGATGCCCAGATCGATCGGGTGCTGACTGCGCTGCGCGAAGCCGGCAAACTCGATAATACGGTGGTAATTATTACCGGCGGCCACGGCAAGCCGCTGAATGCGAAACACGACGCGTTCGACTGGTCGCGCGAGCAGCTGCAGGTGCCGCTGGTTATTCACTGGCCGGGCACGCCGGCGCAGGAGATTGCCACCCTGACCGATAACAAAGATGTGATGACTACGCTGATGCAGCGCCTGCTTCACGTTTCGACGCCGGCCAATGAGTACTCGCAGGGAGAAGATCTGTTCAGCGCCGCGCGGCGTCGTAACTGGGTCACCGCGGCCAACGGCGATACGCTGGCCATCACCACCCCGACCATCACCGTGGTCCTCAACCATAACGGCACCTATACCACCTGGAGCCGCGACGGCGAGAAAATTAAAGATCAGAAACCGCAGCTCAGCCTGTTGCTGCAGGTCCTGACTGACGAAAAACGCTTTATCGCTAACTGATTGATTAATTATGAATCAATCGCGCGTGACCCGCTTGCATTCGCCTGGGGAACGGGTAATATTGTTCCCCACGCGTCGGCACGTAGCGCAGCCTGGTAGCGCACCGTCATGGGGTGTCGGGGGTCGGAGGTTCAAATCCTCTCGTGCCGACCAAAAACTCCACAGAAACCAGCCTTTTAAGGCTGGTTTTTTTATGCCTGTTTCCCCTGTTGCCGCCCGCTCGCTTAATTTGTGCCCTTTCTTCAATGTATCGTGAAGATGTACGACTATCCTGATGGTAAATTACGTCGTAGCATCTATTATTCGACCGTATGACTCATAAGCAGGAGCGGATAACATGAGAGTTAATGGACTTACCAAGGGATTTTTCATCCTTATCGTCTTCATTGTAACCCTGGCCTTTTTTGATGTTCTCTCACCCTATTATTCCGCCATCCTTTGGGCTGCGATCCTCGCGGTGATTTTTAATCCGGTCAAAAACAAGATCCGTACCCGCCTCGGCGAGCGCAATGGCCTCGCGGCGCTGATGACCATCGTCATTATCTGTCTTATCGTTTTTACGCCGCTGGCTATCATTCTCTCCTCGCTGGCCTACGAGCTCAATCTGGTGTACAGCAAACTGCAGCATAACGACACCCAGTTTCCGACGGTGGTCGCCAGCCTGTTCGCCCATCTCCCCGGCTGGGCCAGAAGCTTCCTCGCCGATCATAACCTTGATAGCGCGCAGCAGATCCAGCAGCAGCTCTCTGATGCCGCTCTGAAAGGCGGTCAGTATCTGGCCGGCAGCGCGTTTCTGATTGGCAAAGGGACTTTTGGCTTCACCGTCAGCTTCGGCATCATGCTGTATCTGCTGTTTTTCCTGCTGAAGGATGGACCTTATCTGGTGTTGTTGATCCTCGAGTCTCTACCGTTATCAAGCTATGTGAAGCAGCATTTGTTCGCTAAATTCGCCGCTGTGGCCCGCGCCACGGTAAAAGGTACCGTCGCCGTGGCGCTGGCGCAGGGGGCGCTGGGTGGCTTTGCCTTCTGGATCGCCGGTCTGGACGGCAGCATTCTCTGGGGAGCGCTGATGGCGTTTCTGTCGCTTATCCCGGCGGTGGGCTCGGCCATTATCTGGGTGCCAGCGGCCATCTACCTCTTCGCCACCGGCCAACTGTGGCAGGGCGCCTTTATCGTCGGCTTCTTTGTGATTGTGATTGGCCTGGTGGATAACATTCTGCGTCCACTGCTGGTGGGCAAGGATACCAGGATGCCGGACTATCTGATCCTTATCGCCACTCTGGGCGGCATGGAGATCTACGGTATCAACGGCTTCGTGATCGGGCCGCTGATCGCCGCCCTGTTTATCGCCTGCTGGAACCTGCTGTCGGGACGAGAACATGCCGGCAATACCGATGAAATCGATGAAGAGTTTATTGAGGAAGCGAAAAATAGCCGTAATGAATAGCTTTCCCGGCAGGGGGCTGGCGGCCCGCCAGCGCCTCTGTTGCGCTCTGCGCGGCCGATGTCTTACCAGTAGATAACACTATTCATTTTGCAAAAATTGGTAAATAAATCTTAACATTCAGCTGAGTGATGATAGGCTATCTCTGTCAGGAACGAAAATAAAGGATGATCAACCGTGAAAAAAATCACTACGCTAGCCGTTTCTCTGCTGACCGCCGCCTGCATGTCCGCTGGCGCATTGGCCGCAGACCAGCCGCTGGAAAAAGTCGCGCCGTTCCCGAAAGCGGAAAAAGGCATGAAGCGTCAGGTTATTCAGCTGCCGCAGCAGCAGGATGAGTCGGCGCTCAAGGTTGAGCTGATGATCGGCCAGACGCTGGAAGTCGACTGCAACCATCATCGTCTCGGCGGGGAACTGGAAAGTAAAACCCTGGAAGGCTGGGGCTATGATTACTATGTCTTTGAGAAGCTGAGCGGCCCGGTATCCACCATGATGGCCTGCCCGGACGGCAAAAAAGAGAAGAAATTTGTCACTGCCGGCCTCGGGGATGACGCCATGCTGCGCTACAACAGCAAACTGCCGATCGTGGTATACACGCCGAGCAATGTCGATGTGAAATATCGCATCTGGCGCGCCGACGAGACTATCAGCAACGCTGTCGTCCGCTAAGGCGAACAGCGCAAACGGCAATAAAAAACGGCAGCCCGCAGGCTGCCGTTTTTGTCAGAGCGTTTATCAGAGCGCGATATCCGCCATCGGCTTGCCGCCGCTCAGCGGCTTCAGCTCCGCCTGCGGCACCTCATCCACCGCCCCGGCTGGCTCATATTTCAGTTCCAGCACTTCACTGGTCCACGCCAGCGCTTTCTCGATCTCCGCCGGGTTGCCGTCAAGACGAATACCGTAGGTTGGGATGATCGCCTTCAGCTTGGCCTGCCATTCCGGCGAATTGACTTTATCTTTAAACACTTTCTCCATTAGCTGCAGCATGATAGGCGCCGCGGTGGAGGCCCCTGGCGACGCGCCGAGAAGCGCCGCGACGGTGCCTTCATCATCGCTGACCACTTCGGTGCCCAGGCGCAGTACCCCGCCCTTCTTCGCGTCGCGCTTAATGATCTGCACGCGCTGACCGGCCTGCCACAACCGCCAGTCCTCTTTCCGCGCTTCCGGATAATATTCGCACAGCGCGGCCAGACGATCTTTATCTTTCTGCATCACCTGGCTAATCAGATATTTTACCAGATCGAAGTTGTCCAGGCCGACGTTGAGCATTGGCAAAATATTTGAGGTATTCGTCGAGGCCAGCAGATCCCACAGCGAACCGTTCTTCAGGAAACGGGTCGAGAAGGTGGCGAATGGTCCGAACAGCACCACGCGTTTACCGTCGATAATACGGGTATCGATGTGCGGCACCGACATCGGCGGCGCGCCCACTTCGGCCTGACCGTAGACCTTCGCCAGATGGTGGTTCACCACCTCCGGATTTTCGCAGACCAGGAACTGGCCGCCGACCGGGAAGCCCGCATACTCTTTGGCCTGCGGAATGCCGGTCTCCTGCAGCAGGGTCAGCGCTGCGCCGCCGGCGCCGATAAAGATAAATTTAGCTTTAATGACCCGCTTCTGACGACGATTGTCGGCATCCGCCAGGGTGACCGTCCAGCTCTTGTCGGCGTTGCGCTTGAAGCGACGCACCACGGTGCCCAGCTGTAGGGAGAAATTATCATGCTTTTGCAGACCGGCGATCAGCTGGCGGGTAATTTCACCATAGTTGACGTCGGTTCCCACTTCTGAGCGAGTGGCGGCGACCTTTTGCAGCGGGTCGCGGCCTTCCATCACCAGCGGCGCCCAGGCTTTGATCTGCTGATGGTCTTCAGAATAGCGAATACCGCGGAACAGTTCACTTTGCTGCAGCGCCGCGTAGCGCGCACGGAGGAAGTTGACGTTATCTTCGCCCCACACAAAGCTCATGTGCGGCACGCTGTTAATGAAAGATTTTGGTTTGTTCAGGACGCCGCGCGTCACCTGATGCGCCCAGAACTGACGCGAGATATGGAAGGCTTCGTTGATGTCGACCGCTTTGTCGATATTGATGCCGTTGGCGGTCTGCGGCGTGTAGTTCAGCTCCATCAGCGCCGCGTGGCCGGTACCCGCATTATTCCACCCGTTTGAGCTCTCTTCCGCCACGCTGGACATCTGCTCAACCATGGTAATAGACCAGTCTGGCTCAAGCTCCTGCAGCCAGGTTCCCAGTGTGGCGCTCATAATGCCGCCGCCAATCAACAATACATCCGTCTCTTGCTCATGGCGGGTGTTGGTCCGAGTGCTGTTGGGACCAACCGCCTGTGAGCGTGGTACGGCCATCTTTTTATTCATCGGATTTGAGCCTTACTTTACTCGCTGTTTTTATTTAGCGCAGGTGATACGATTCTCACCCCTCACGTTACCACCGAAGCTCAAAAATTTAAATATTGTTTAAATTTTAAGTTCTGTTTTGAGATCCGTTATAAAAATGTTTAATAAATGTATACACCAAATCACTTTTTGTACTGGTGCGCTGACAGATTCCGCGCTATCATCCCTGGTTTTGTGACAGACCGCACGGAAGCAGGGCCTGACACCGCTCTCTCTTTTTTTATAAGCTGCGAACTTTTTTTATGCCCCCAGTTTCTGACCCCGCCGCTTCCGGCAACCTGCGTCCCATCCTCCGCTCCCCGTCTTTACTGACGCGCGAAGTGCTGGCCGGCGTGCTCACTGCCCTGGCGCTCATCCCTGAAGTGATTTCGTTTTCAGTCATTGCCGGCGTTGACCCGCAGGTAAGCCTGATTGCTTCGGTGGTGCTCTGCCTGGCGATGTCAGTCTTCGGCGGACGCCCGGCGATGGTCACCGCCGCCGCGGGCTCGGTGGCGCTGGTGATTGGCCCGATGGTGCATCAGCACGGCGTGGGGTACATTTTACCGGCTGTCATTCTGGCGGGTATTATTCAAATTTTGTTTGGTCTGTGCGGCATGGCGCGCCTGATGCGCTTTATTCCCCCGGCGGTGATGACCGGGTTCGTCAACGCCCTTGGGATCCTGATTTTCTTTGCTCAGGTGCCGCATTTCTGGAGTCGACAACCGCTAATCGTTGGCCTGTTCGTCCTGACGCTGCTTATCGTCCTGTGGGCGCCGCGCGTTATTAAGGCTATCCCGGCGCCGCTGATCGCCATCGTCGCGCTCACCCTCTATACCGCGACCACCGGCCAGCAGCTGCCGACCGTCGGCGATGAAGGGTCAATGAGCGGCGGCCTGCCGGGGTTCACCGCCCTGACCGTTCCCCTGAACCTGACCACCCTGCAGATAATCTGGCCGTGCGCCCTCAGCATCGCCTTTGTCGGCCTGATGGAGTCCTTGCTGACGGCTAAGCTGGTGGATGATCTCACTCATACCTCGTCGAACAAATCGCGGGAAAGCGCCGGGCTGGGTATCGCCAATATCCTTGCCGGCTGCTATGGCGGCATCGCCGGCTGCGCGATGATCGGCCAGACTATCGTGAACGTGGAAATGGGCCGGGCCCGCAGCCGCCTCTCAACGGTAATCGCCGGCCTGGTGCTGCTCCTGCTGGTGACAGCGCTCAGCCAGGTGATGGCGAAGATCCCGATGGCGGTTCTGGCCGGGGTGATGGTGATCGTGGCGGTGAAGACCTTTAGCTGGCACAGCATTCGCCCGGGCGAGCTGGCGCGTAATCCGTGGCCGGAAACGCTGGTGATGCTGGTGACCGTCGCCGCGACGGTGGGAACCAGCAATCTGGCGATCGGTGTGCTGGCGGGGATTGTCGCGATGGCGATCATCCCCCGCCGCCTGCGGGCAAAAGCGCAGGCTACATCAGAAACAGCGTCGCCAGACCCAGAAAAATAAAGAAGCCGCCGGTGTCGGTGATGGCGGTGATCATCACGCTGGAGCCGACCGCCGGGTCGCGCCCCAGCTTCACCATGACCATCGGGATTATCACGCCCATCATCGCCGCCATCAGCAGGTTGAGCATCATGGCCAGCGTCATCACCCCGCCGAGCTGCGGATCGTCATACAGCCACCAGGTGATGGCCCCCATAATCCCGCCCCACACCAGACCGTTAATCAGGGCGACCCCCATTTCACGCAGGATCAGGAAGGTAAAGCTGCCGGGCTGGATCTGCTGCAGCGCCATCGCCCGGACGATCATGGTGATCGTCTGGTTGCCGGTGTTGCCGCCGATGCCGGCGACGATCGGCATCAGCGAGGCCAGCGCCACCAGCTGTGAAATGGTGTGTTCGAAGCCGTCGATGACCCGGGAAGCAATAAACGCCGTACACAGATTGACCGCCAGCCATGCCCAGCGGGTTTTCACCGCTTTGCTGACCGGGGCGAAGACATCCTCTTCATCGCTCAGGCCGCCCATCCGCCGCAGATCGTTATCGGTTTCTTCATAAACCACATCGACGATCTCATCGATGGTCAGGCGCCCGATCAGCTTGCCGTCGGCATCAATGACGGCGGCGCTGAGCAAGTCATCACGTTCGAAGGTGCGCGCCACCTTCTCCGCCTCTTCGTGCGGCTGAAAGGTGACCGGGTCGCCCTCCATCACCTCCCCCACCCGCTTCTGCGCATCATTGAGCAGAATGGTCTGCAGCTCCAGCTCGCCGAGCAGCAGCTTGTTACGGGTGGTAACGAACAGCTTATCGGTGTTTTCCGGCATTTTACCGAGACGCCGCAGATAGCGCTGCACCGCCGCCAGGGTGGCCTCCGGTCGCACCGTAATGACCTCAAACTCCATGATCGACCCGACGCTGTTGTCGGCGTAGCGCATAATCTGGCGAATACGGGCGCGCTTCTCGGCCGGCAGGGTCGCCAGCAGCCGTCCGGTCAGGTTGCGCGGCAGATGCTGCAGCAGGTAAACCTGTTCATCGATATCCAGCGGCTGCATGGCCTGCAGCAGCTCGGGGTCGCTCATCTTGTCGATCAGGTCGCCCCAGACGTTCTCTGAGGCCTCCAGCAGCACTTCGCCGCGTTTATCGTCGGGCACCAGGCACCATAGCGCGGTGCGGGCGTCATAGGGAAGCGCTTCCAGCGCATCGGCGAGATCCGGCGGCGGCAGATGCGAGACCAGCATTTCCACTTCGGCCAGGTCATCGGCCAGCGTCCCTTCATCATAGCGCTCAGCCAGCGTCAGTTTGCCCAGCAGCGCGGAAGTCACCGCTTTATCGGTGCTCAAGAGCCAAATCAGACGGGCGCGCTCTTCGTCACGCAAGCGGGCGCTTTTTTTATGCAAAACGGACATCGATCGGGCAATCCTTTTGAGAATGGTGAGCCGGCCTGCGGGCCGGAAGCCTTAAGCATAGCGCGAGGAGGGGGAAATAATAACCGTCAGCGATGTAGACGCTGAAAATTTCAGCGGCGCCCGGGCTTTTCCGGGCGCGCGTTGTGAATCAGGCCGTACGGGCCACCGCATCGCGGGAAGCCTGTTCCCGCTCTTCGCCGGTAAGTTCGGCGAGCTGGCCAGCGCGCATCTCCAGCAGACGATCGGCGTGCTGGAAGTAGTGATCGTCATGGCTGATGGCGAACACGGTTTTGCCCATCTGCTGCATCAGCGGCAGCAGGACCTGGTAAAACTCGCGGCGGAAATGCGGATCCTGATCCGCCGCCCATTCATCCAGCAGAATGATGTCCCGGGACTCGGCCAGCGCCAGCAGGAGCGCCACGCGCTTCTTCTGCCCTTTCGACAGCCGCAGGTCGGCGATTTTTCCGTTCTCCAGCTGCAGCTTGTGGGCCATTTGCAGACGCTCCAGCCATGTCGCCACCAGCGCCGGATCGGCCTCCTCGCCCTGCGGCCCGAGCAGGCGGTCAAACAGCCAGACGTCGGTAAACACTGCGGAAAACAGTTTGCGGTACTCCTCTGGCCTCTCCGCCGCCAGCGGCTGGCCGTCGACGAGGATCTGACCGGATATTGGCTGGTACAGGCCGGTCAGGAGCATCGCCAGCGTTGACTTGCCGCTACCGTTGCCGCCTATCAGAAACACCAGCTCGCCGCGCTTCAGCGTCAGATTAAGCGGCCCTACCGCAAAGCGCTGGTCCGGATAATGGAAGGTGACATCGCGCAGCTCCAGCGTCTGCCAGTCAGGATGCGCCTGCGGCCGGGGAAAGTCGGCCCGGTACGGGGCGAGGGAGAACTGACGCAGCTTGTTAAACGCCACCTGGGCGCTGAGCAGCGTGGGCAGCGCGCCGACGGCGGAGAGCAGCGGCGTGCGCAGAAACAGCAGCGTCAGGGAATAGGTCGCCGCCACGGCGGTATCGGCCCAGCCGAGGCTGTTGGCCATCCAAAACACCAGCCCGATGGCGCCAAGCATCATAATATTCGACCAGTTGACCGCGCTGAGGTGGAAGGTATCGGCGCGAACGATATGGTGCCGGTACTCCCGGGCGTCCGGGAGGTAGAGCTGGTTAAACACATACTCCGCGCGCTCGCGGTTGAGGGTCAGCTCTTTACGCCCCTCCAGCACCGTCTGATAGTCGTGATACAGTTTATCTTCCGTTTCGCGCAGGCTGGCCATATGTTTGTACACCCGCGAGACCAGCACAAAGCCGCCCCAGATGGTGAGCGCCATCCACAGCGCCGTCACCAGCATCATTTTTCCTGACAGCCAGGCGAGGTAGGCCGCGGAGCCGAAGGTGAGAATGATCCCCTGCACCAGCTCCGGCAGGCGCACAAAGGCGATGGTGATATTGCGGATATCGCTGGTCAGCCCGGCAAGCAGCGACGCGCTGCCGATCTTCTCTACTTGTTCAATCTGGGTATCGAGGATGCGTTTAACAAACTCACCGCGCAGACGATAGACAAAATGGTGGCCGAGGGTGGTTAGCGCCAGCTGCGAGCCCAGGGTCACCGCCATCAGCAGCCCCAGCAGACCAAGAAACTCCGGCAGGACCCGCAGCGAGGTATCGACAGCGGTAATCAGACGCAGGTTAATGAAAGCGATTAAGCCGATACCCAGCGCGGCGCTGAGCAGGCTGAGAGCAATAACGCCCAGAAACGGCCAGCGGTACTGGCGCCAGACGAGAGAGAGAAGTTCCATAACAGGCTATCCGCAAAAGCAAAACAGCCAGCAGTTTAAACGGCTCGCCGATGACATCAAGAATAATTCTTATTTTAATACTGGCGACCGCCCGCCTGTCGGAAGGTGAGATTGTAACGACAGTCGCCCGTTTTCGGATGATGCCCCGCTTTCAGCGGCTGAATGCCATGATAAAACAGGCGCGACTCGCCGCCCCAGACCACCACATCGCCATGCTCCAGCAGCAGCCGCTGCAGCGGGTCGCTGCGTTGCAAGCCGCCAAACTGAAAGATGGCCGGCAAGCCCAGCGAGACCGAGACAATCGGCGCCCGCAGATCCTGTTCATCTTTATCCTGATGCAACGACAGTTTTGCGCCAGGACAATAGCGGTTAATCAAACAGGCGTCGGGGGAAAACTCCGGATAGCCGCCGGCGGCGGCGGCCGCCAGCGCCAGTTCATGAAAGACGGCAGGCATCGGCGGCCAGGTTTGATCGGTTACCGGGTCGACCGGGGCGTACAAATAGCCGTGGCGATCGGTAGTCCAGCCCAGCGCGCCGCAGTTGGTCATGGCGACCGACATGGTGTACCCGCCCGGCGTGACCATCTGGCGAAACGGCGACTGACTGGCGACGTCGGCTATCGCCTGCAGCAGCGCCGGGGCGCGTTCGCGGGCAAATCGCCGCAGCACCACCGCGCCGGGGGCCGAGCGGCTCCTGCCACGGTGGGGTATCGCTAAACAGATCGAGCATTACTCCTCCTCATGTTGGGCCTCGCGCGCCAGCAGCTGCGCTTTTCGCGCCGTTCCCCAGCGATAACCGGACAGGGTGCCATCTTCACGCACCACCCGGTGGCAGGGAACAATCACCGCCAGCGAATTCGCCGCGCAGGCGCCGGCCACGGCTCTTACTGCCCGCGGCTGGCCAATATGCTCTGCCACCTGGCGGTAGCTGCGGGTCTCGCCCACCGGGATCTGCCGCAGCGCCTGCCAGACCTGCAGCTGAAACGCGGTGCCCTGCAGATCCAGCGGCAGCGATACCGGCCGCCGGCTGTCGTCGAGGTGGGCGAAAATCTCGGCCATCTGCTGACAAAAATCAGGGTCGCCTTCACGCAGCTCGGCATTGGGAAAGCGCCGGCGCAGGTCGTCGAGCAATGCCGCATCGTTATCACCCGGCAGCACCGCGCAGACGCCGCGCTCGCTCTGCGCCACCAGGCAACGACCCAGCACGCAGTCGCCCGTGGTCCAGGTTACCACGGTGGCGGCCCCGCCGCGGCGAAACTGGCTGGCGGTCATCCCTAACGCTGCGTCGGCCTGGCGATAATAGCTGCTGCTGTCGGGAAAACCAGCCGCCAGCGCGGCGCGGGTCACCGGTATCCCCTGCTCCAGCGCTTCCCGCAGGCGCTGCGCCCGCCACGCTTGTTGCCAGGCTTTAGGGGTCATGCCGGTGACGGATTTAAATAAACGGTGGAAATGAAACGGGCTCATCGCCAGCTGGCCTGCCAGCGCCTCGAGGGTCAGGGGCGCGTCCTGCTCCAGCAGCCGACAGGCCTGCGCCACTTTGTCGACCCTTTGCTGCTGCGGGTAGTCTTTATCCGGTTGGCAGCGTTTGCAGGGGCGGAATCCCGCCGCCACGGCGGCGGCGACGTCGGCAAAAAAGCGTACGTTTTCTCGCCGCGCGCGCCGCGAGCGGCAGGAGGGACGACAGCAGATGCCGGTGGTCAGTACCGCAAAGACGAACTGACCATCGGCCCGGGTATCACGTTCGCAGACCGCCTGCCAGCGGCGATCATCGGTATCGGCAACTATCGGTTTCATGACGGGTCTCCAGCTGTAAGTGTACCCTCAGTCTGTGGTAAAGCCCGCAGTAAAAAACCCGCAATCTTGCTTTTTAATTTTTCTCGCCGACAAGGAAAGTGCGGAACTGCGGCGACATCCAGGTTTTAAAACCCTCTCCTTCTTTAACGATCATGTAGACCGCCAGCCCCTCCTCGCGCACCACCTGCTGCGCTTTTTCCGGCCCCAGCACCATCAGTCCGGTATCCCAGCCATCCGCCTCCAGCGCTGTTGGCGCAATGACGGTCACGGAGACCAGCTTATGGGTTATCGGCTGCCCGGTCTGCGGATCGATAACGTGCGAGATGCGTTTGCCATCGAGTTCATAGTAGTTGCGATAGCTGCCGGAGGTGCTGATGCCGTGCCCATTGATGTCGACAATCGCCTGAACGGCGTTTTCGCGGTCGGTCGGTTTCTGGATCGCTACCCGCCAGGGCTTGCCTTCGCCGTTCATCCCGCGGCTGACCAGCGCCCCGCCCACCGACACCAGATAGCGGGAGATCCCCTCCTGCTCCATCAACCGCGCGAGGTGGTCGGCGGCATAGCCTTCCCCCACGGTGGAGAGGTCGACAAACAGATCGGGAATATCTTTTTGCAGGAACTGCCTGCCGCTCTGATTAATAACCTGCAGATGCTGCAGGCCGGTGCGCGCCTTCGCCGCGGCTATCGCCTCGGCATCCGGGGTGGTGACCGGCTGTTTATCCGGGCCAAAGCCCCACAGGTTGACCAGCGGCCCCACGGTAATATCCATCGCGCCGTGCGTTTTGGCGCCAATCCGCAGCGACAGGGTGACGATATCCGCCATCGCTTCGCTCACCGGCCAGGGTTCGGTAGTGGCGGCATGATTGAAGCGCATCAGCGCTGAGTCGTTTTTCCAGGTCGACAGCAGGCGATCGTCGGCGTCCAGCTGGGCCTGAACCTTGGCGCGCAACGCCAGGGCCTTTGCCTCATCCACGCCAATGACGCTGACCCGCCAGAAGGTGCCCATCGTTTTGCCATCCAGCACGGTGGCCGTCGCGGTGGGGGTCGCAGGAGTGGTAGCTGAATCGCAGCCAGAGAGCAGAACGCAGGCGCCCAGCAGCGCGGCGCGAAAGAAAGTCATATCCATTAATCGAGGCTCCTCTTACCAGGGCGACAAGAGTATACCAGCGAGGTTAAACCGGACATAAAAAAAGGCGCCAGAGGCGCCTTTTTGTTATGCAGCTTGCAACTTAGAACTGGTAAACCAGGCCCAGTGCAACCACGTCGTCGGTAGAGATACCGGCGTTGTGGGTGAAGCTATTGTCGTCCAGCAGGTTGATTTTGTAGTCAACATAGGTGGACATGTTTTTGTTGAAGTAGTAGGTCGCGCCAACGTCAACATATTTCAGGATGTCCTGGTCGCCGTAGCCTTCCAGATCCTTACCTTTAGACTGCAGGTAAGCCACGGACGGACGCAGACCGAAGTCGAACTGGTACTGAGCAACCACTTCGAAGTTCTGCGCTTTGTTAGCAAAGCCCAGGGAACCGGCGCGGGTCGCGTTGTAGGTCTGGGTGTACTGAGTGGCCAGGTAGATGTTGTTCGCGTCGTATTTCAGACCGCCGGTGTAGGTTTCAGCGTTGTCGCCACGACCCAGTGCCAGCTTGCTGTTCTGGTCGCCAAGACGTTTGGAGTTAGAGTATGCGAAACCAGCGCTGATGCCATCATAGATGTCATAGGTCAGAGAAGTACCGTAACCGTCGCCGTTCTGTTTCAAGGCGGTACGACCGTTGTTGGTAGGAGACAGAGCGCCTTCGCCGCTGACGCTGCCGTTTTTACCCTGATACTGCAGAGCAAAGTTCAGGCCGTCAACCAGACCGAAGAAATCAGAGTTACGGTAGGTTGCAACGCCGTTAGCACGGGACTGCAGGAAGTTGTCAGAACCGTAGGTGTCGCCGCCGAATTCCGGCAGAACGTCGGTCCAGGACGTTACGTCGTATACTACGCCGTAGTTACGACCGTAGTCGAAAGAGCCCGCGTCGCCAAATTTCAGGCCTGCGAATGCCAGACGAGTCCATGCCTGATCGCTGGAGCTTTCAGTGTTGTTCGCCTGAACGTTGTATTCCCACTGGCCGTAACCGGTCAGCTGGTCGTTGATCTGGGTTTCGCCTTTCACGCCTACACGCATGTAGGTCTGGTCGCCGTCGACGCTCTTGTCGTCAGAGAAGTAGTGCAGACCGTCAATTTTACCGTACAGGTCTAATTTGTTGCCGTCTTTGTTATAAATTTCAGCCGCATTTGCTGCGCCTGCTACCAGCAGAGCCGGTACCAGGAGGGACAGTACTTTAACTTTCATGTTATTAACCCTCTGTTTGTTATATGCCTTTTATTATGCCACTGCTTACTGATTACCCTTCTAATCAGTCGGCTATTTCATTGTGCTGCAAAATGCAGAATAATCCAACAAGAATATGATACTAAAACTTCTAAGATGTTTCAAAGTTCCCACAAGATGTTTCAATTTGTAAATTTAGCGGAACTTTTTTCACCGCAAAATGGTCAGGGAAATACGCACTAATCATCAAAAAAAATATTTAACCTTTTATAATCAAAGCGATAGACGACAGCATATCTATAGCACTGAATGGTAAAACAAAATGATCATTGGTGGCTAAAATAAGAGTCGCTATCATCATTAACTTTATTTATTACCGTCATTCAGTTCTGAATGTCTGTTTACCCCTATTTCAACCGGATGCCTCGCATCCGGTTTTTTTACCCTTCTTTACACAACTTTAATTTATCTGTGCTACGGCTAATGATTCCCTAACGACTATTAATCAATCAATTAGGCCATCAGTGGTGCATATTCTTCCAATGTCTTGTTATTTCGTGCGATTCTTCCCTTTTGTTTCCGTCAATATCGTCGCCGGTTAACCTTCCCGGCGCGGTTTCATTTACGCTTCGTTTCTAAGATAATTCCTGGGCGGCATCGCACCGCTGGCGCCAATCTGTAGTATGGATTTACGCCATTAGCCTTTATACTGCCAGCAGCATCTGCTTTGTTGCCAGTTACTCTGGCGCTACATCCTGTTTACAAACAATGATGAGTCGTTCAGCCACAAGATGACCCCGAAAAAATTCTCCCTGATCCCCGGCAACATCAGCCGCTTCTTCATTTTGATGGTTATTGTCCTGCTGGCGACAATGGGGGTGATGATCCAAAGCGCCGTCAATGCCTGGCTGAAGGAGAAAAGCTATCAGGTGGTTGATGTCTCCCACGCTCTGCACCAGCGCATTGACGCCTGGCGCTATGCCACCTGGCAGATCTACGACAATATCGCCGCCACCTCAGTCAACACCGCAAGCGGCGGTCTGCAGGAGACGCGTTTAAAACAGGACGTTTACTACCTGGAGAAACCCCGGCGTAAAACCGAAGCCCTGATCTTTGGCTCCCATGACAGCTCCACCCTCGAAATGACGCAGAAAATGTCCGATTATCTCGATATTTTGTGGGGCGCGGAGACCATTCCGTGGTCGATGTACTATCTCAACGGCCTGGACAATAGTCTGATCCTGGTCTCCACTCTGCCGTTGAAGGACCTCTCTTCGAGCTTCAAAGAGTCAACGATCAGCAGCGTCGTGGAGTCGCGGCGCGCGGAAATGCTGCTGCAGGCTAATACCCTTGATGAGCGCGAGACGTTCTCGCCGTTGCGCCATCTCGCCTGGCAGAACGCGCACTATTTTACGTTACGCACCACCTTCAACCAGCCCGGACACCTTGCCACGGTGGTCGCCTTCGATCTGCCGATTAACGATCTGATCCCGCCCGGCATGACTATCGACAGCTTCCGTATCGAGCCTGACCCGTCGCAAAATCTCGCCACCACGCCGGATAAAGAGAGCGCCGATCATATTGGGATCACCTTTAACGGCATGCAGATTGACATCGCCACCGACATCAGCACCACCGGTATGCAGTTGCTGTGGACGGTACCAATGAGCACCATGCTGCTGGAGTCCATGCAGAACATTCTTCTGCCGCTGCTGCTCAACATTGGTCTGCTGGCGCTGGCGCTGTTTGGTTTTACCACCTTTCGCCACTATAAAGGACGCAGCCATTCGTCTGGCGCCGGGCTCCCCTCCGCCGCCAACAGCGAACTGCGTCTGCTGCGCGCCATTAACGAAGAGATTGTTTCTCTGCTGCCGCTGGGGCTGCTCGTTCACGATCAGGAAGCCAACCGAACGGTTATCAGCAATCCAATTGCCGACCATCTGCTTCCGCACCTGAATCTGCAGAACATCACTAATATGGCGGACCAGCATCAGGGGGTAATTCAGGCCACCGTCAATAATGAGCAGTATGAAATCCGCCAGTATCGCAGCCAGGTAGCGCCGCGCACCCAGATCCTGATCATCCGTGATCAGGACCGCGAAGTGCTGGTCAATAAAAAGCTCAAGCAGGCCCAGCGCTTGTATGAGAAAAACCAGCAGGGACGGGCCGCCTTTATGCAGCACATCGGCAGCGCCCTGAAGCAGCCCGCGCTGACGCTGGCGGCAGAGGCGGCGGCGCTCAGTAGTACAGAGAATCGGACGCTGGCCCAGCATGCCGATGAGCTGGTCAAACTCATCGATGACATTCAGCTCGCCAATCTGCTGGAAAGCGATGCCTGGAAAACCAACCAGACGTTGTTCTCGGTGCAGGAGCTTATTGACGACGTCGTGCCGGAAGTGCTGCCGGCGATGAAACGCAAGGGTCTGCAGCTGCTCATCAACAATGCGCTCCCGGCCGGCGAGCAGCGCTATGGCGACCGTGAAGCTCTGCGGCGCACGCTGGTGCTGTTAATCCAATATTCAGTGACCACCACGCCTATCGGCAAGATCACCCTCGACGTCTGTCAGGATGAGTCGGCCAGCGATCGCCTGACCTTCCGCATTCTGGATACCGGCAACGGCGTCTCGGCAAACGAGATCGACAATATGCACTTCCCGTATCTCAACGAGACCCAGAGCGACCTGTACGGCAAAGCAAACGCCCTTACCTTCTGGCTATGCGACCGCATGACGCGCAAGCTGGGCGGGCAATTGACCATTAAAGCCCGGGAGTCGCTGGGGACGCGCTATACCCTGCATCTGAAAATGCCGGCTAGCGAAGAGGCGCCAGAGGCGGGAGAGCATTTGCTGGATGACGTTATCGTCCTGCTGGATGTGACTTCCAGCGAAGTGCGGCGGATTGTCACTCGCCAGCTGGAGAGCTGGGGAGCGTCCTGCATCACACCGGACGATCGGGCGACCAGTCAAGCCTTTGATCTTTATTTAACGGATAATCCGTCTAATCTTACTGCTTCAGGCTTGCTTTTAAGCGATGATGAGGTCGGGATACGCAAGATCGGCCCGGGCCAACTGCGGGTCAACTTTAATATTAGCACGGCGATGCAGGAGGCTATCCTGCAGCTTATTGAGCAGCAGCTGGCGGAGGAGGCGGTTCAGCCCGTCACCTCAGGAAACGAGAGTAACGCCGAACTCCATGCCAGCGGCTATTACGCACTGTTTGCCGATACGGTACCGGATGATGTTCAGAGATTGTATACTGAAATCGAAGCGGGCGATTTTGCTGCTCTGGCGCAAACCGCCCACCGCCTCAAAGGGGCATTTGCTATGCTTAATCTGATACCCGGCAAGCAGTTATGTGAAACGCTTGAGCATCTGATTCGCGAAAAGGATGCGCAAGGCATAGAAAAATATATCAGCGACATTGACGCTTACGTCAAGAGCTTGCTGTAGAAGGTAGCCTTATACATGAACACTATGAACGTAATTATTGCCGATGACCATCCGATCGTACTGTTCGGTATTCGTAAGTCACTTGAGCAAATTGAGTGGGTGAACGTCGTTGGCGAGTTTGAAGACTCCACGGCCCTTATCAACAATCTTCCGAAGCTGGACGCCCATGTGCTGATCACCGATCTGTCCATGCCCGGTGACAAATACGGCGACGGGATCACGCTGATTAAATACATCAAGCGCCACTTCCCGGATCTGTCGATCATTGTTCTGACCATGAACAACAATCCGGCGATCCTCAGCGCGGTGCTGGATCTGGATATCGAAGGGATCGTCCTCAAGCAGGGGGCGCCGACCGACCTGCCAAAAGCGCTGGCCGCGCTGCAGAAAGGGAAGAAATTCACCCCGGAAAGCGTCTCTCGCCTGCTGGAAAAAATCAGCGCCAGCGGCTATGGCGATAAACGTCTGTCGCCGAAAGAGAGCGAAGTGCTGCGCCTGTTCGCCGAAGGTTTCCTGGTAACCGAGATCGCCAAAAAGCTTAATCGCAGCATTAAAACCATCAGCAGCCAGAAGAAATCGGCGATGATGAAGCTGGGCGTCGAAAACGACATCGCCTTGCTGAACTACCTCTCTTCCGTCTCGCTGAGCGCGACGGACAAAGAGTAATCTCTTCGCCCTCTCCGTCTCGCCCCGGCGAGACGGAGCTCCCCATTATTCCCGCCCTTTACGCACCCGCGCCGCATATACCGTCAGCGTTTGCTTCAGTACGTCGAGGGTGACCGGCTTGGACAGACAACTGTCCATCCCCGATTCCAGACAGCGCTGCTTCTCTTCCGCCAGGGCATTGGCCGTTACGCCAATCACCGGCAGCGTCAGGCCAAGCTGACGAATGCGCTGCGTCAGGCGATAACCATCCATATTAGGCATGTTGACGTCGCTGAGCACGATATCGATGTGCTGCTTGCTGAGGACGTTGAGCGCGTCGATCCCGTCGTTCGCGGTCACGCACTGGTAGCCGAGCGAACCCAGCTGATCCGCCAGCAGGCGGCGGTTGATCGGGTGATCGTCGACCACGAGGATCATCATGTCGTCATTATTGCCGGCCTGCGCCTCCGGGGCCATCAGCGCCGGGCTATTTTCCGCACTGGCGAGCGCAACATGGAAAATACGCCCCAGCAGCGGCAGCAGTTCGTGGGGAGTCGTCACGCTGTGCAGCCATTCGCCGGCGGACCGCTCCTGCGGAATACCGATATGACGGCGACAGAAGATGACCATGGCCCTTCCCTGCCATCCGCTCAGCGCCTCATCGTCAGTGAGTAAGACATCCTCGGCGTCCGGCGTTTCGCCGGCATGGCGGCGGACCGTCAGGCCGTGGTAGCTGAGCAGCGAGGTGACGAACATCGCCAGCGAAGTGTTATGAATCGCCAGCCAGCAGGTCTTGCCAGCGAAACCGTCTCTGCTCACCGGTGAGGTATTCTGCACGCCATACAGAGGAATACGGATGGTAAAGCGGCTACCCATCCCCGGCTCGGTTTCGACAGCAATATCGCCATCCATCATGCTGATCAGTTTTTCACAGATCGCCAGGCCAAGGCCGGTGCCCTGAAAATTGCGCTGCACGCCGGTCCCCACCTGGAAGAAAGGATCGAAGAGGCGCAATACCTCTTTCGCCGGGATCCCCTCTCCAGTGTCGCGAACGCTAATCTGCAGATAATCCCCCGCGCACTGGACGTGCAGGACAATACAGCCGGTATCGGTGAACTTTATCGCATTGCTGAGCAGATTTGAGATCACCTGCTGCAGGCGCATCGGGTCGCCGGACATTTGTTCCGGAACGTCCGGCTCGATAAAGCAGTACAGGCCCAGCTGCTTGCGCACCACCAACGGCAGATAGTTAGCGGAGATATGGTTCATGACTTCGCGCGGAGAGAACTCCCGCGGCTCGATCTTCAACTGCTCGGACTCGATTTTCGAGAAATCAAGAATATCGCTGATGATTTTCAGCAGCAGGCTGGAGGAGTTGTTCATCGCCGTCACAAGGCGATCGACGCCTTTCGGCAACGCTTTGGTCTGCAGCAGATCGAGGTTACCGATGATGCCATACAGCGGGGTACGCAGCTCATGGCTAACGGTCGCCAGGAACATCGATTTCGACTGGCTGGCCTGCTCCGCCGCCTGGGCCATCTCCTGCAGCGACTCCTCCATTTTCACGCGGGCGGAAACGTCCACCAGCACGCAAATGGCGACGTTTTCATTGCGATAGCGTGAATGAACAAAGCTAATCTGCAGGTTGGTATGGTTGCTGGTCAGCACGTCGACAAAATTGACCTGCTGGCCGCAGATGATCTGCGTCAGCCGCTGGCGGTCCTCGTGGGTCAGCATGTTCAGGTAGTTGTGCGCCAGTTCATTACTGAGAATATTGGTCCCGTCGGCAGTGCGCAGAATACAGATCCCTACCGGGGCAGAAGCCACAATTTTGCGGTTGAACTGCTCGTGCTCTTCCAGGCGCTGGGCGTCATTCTCCGCGGGGATAAAAATGCGCCGCTCATACATCCGCGCCAGCGCGAACAGCATCGCGCCGCTGAGGATATTAAGAACGATAGCATTGATGATCAGCATACGGATCCGCTCCAGCACCTGATCTACCGAGACGGAATAGACGATGCTCAGGGAGGACGGAGAGAGGCTTTTTTTCAGCACCAGCTCGCGGAAACCTGAACTGTAGCCAAACCACATCCGCTCCTGCATCCACTTCGCTTCGCTCTGGATTTTACCTTCCGCACCGGCCAGCGAAATCAGCGGCTGGCCGTTATCGTCAAAGATCGTCACGCTCATCGGCAGGCTGCCCGGCGTAAAGAAGCTTTCCATGCGGATGGTCTGCTCCACGCCCAGCATCGCCTGCAGGCGATTGGCCATATAGACCGGCGTCAGGGCGTAAAAATAGCCCACCCCGGGGCGAACGCCCTGGCTTATCCAGAACAGGTTGTTGCCGCGCTCGTTTTGCGGCGCGTTGCGATATTGCTCTATGCGCTGATGCAGGACTTTCAGCGCCTGATCGCGCTCAATCGGCACGTCCCGCAGGCCAAAGTTGGCCATGCAGAGGTTATCGCTGCCGATGAGAAAGATGCGGTTAAGGTCGTAGGCGGCAGTAAAATTATCCCGCCAGTAGCGCATAAACCATGCCAGCGACTGCAGCGAATTACGCCAGGTGGCGCTCATCGCGCTGCAGTCGGAATCGGGGTACAGGGGTTCAAAGTTGGGCACCGCCATATCGCCGTTTTGCCCTTGCGCTACCGCGTCCCCTGCCGACAAGCGATTACCGGCGACATACTTCAGCTCTTTCATTACATCCGCGGTACGCTGGATATAGCGCTGGGCCTGATCGGCGTTGAGATTAAGCTCCTGATGGATTTCGGCTTCCCGCTCGTGCAGCGCGTTGACGATATAAAACACAGAGACAAACGCAATAAGCAGCCACAGCAATACCGCCAGCGCTCTGAACAGATAACGTGAAACCTTCAGGGTTGTATGAAAAGAGGCAAGATATTTCAATGTGGCGATGCTCGGCCGTCAGGGACTCAACAGAATGCGGTTAAGGTAGCGGTAAACCGGCTTTGCCGCAATGTTAATGCAAAAAGGGCCGGGAAAATACCCGGCCCTTCCAGAACATTTACCTCGGACGATTATTCTTCGTCTTCGGCGATGTCGTCATCGGTATCCGCTTCCGGGGCGATATCGTCATCGCCTTCCGCCGCGCTACCATCGATGGCATCCAGCTCTTCATCATCCACCGGCTCAGCCACGCGCTGCAGACCCACCACGTTTTCATCTTCCGCGGTGCGGATGAGGATCACGCCCTGGGTGTTACGGCCCACGATGCTCACTTCGGAAACGCGGGTACGCACCAGCGTCCCGGCGTCGGTGATCATCATGATCTGATCGCAGTCATCCACCTGCACGGCGCCGACCACGGAACCGTTACGCTCGGTGACTTTGATCGAAATAACGCCCTGGGTGGCACGCGACTTGGTCGGATACTCCGCCGCCGCGGTACGTTTACCGTAACCGTTTTGCGTCACCGTCAGGATCGCGCCTTCGCCGCGTGGAATAATCAGCGAGACGACGCTGTCGTTTTCCGCAAGCTTAATACCGCGTACGCCGGTGGCGGTACGGCCCATGGCGCGAACGGCGTCTTCCTTGAAGCGTACAACCTTACCGGCCGCGGAGAACAGCATCACTTCATCCTGACCAGAGGTCAGATCGACGCCGATCAGCTCATCGCCTTCGTTCAGGTTGACCGCGATGATACCGGCGGAACGCGGACGGCTGAACTCGGTCAGCGCGGTTTTCTTCACGGTACCGCTGGCGGTCGCCATAAAGACGTTGACGCCCTCTTCGTACTCGCGGACCGGCAGGATGGCGGTGATGCGCTCATCGGCTTCCAGCGGCAGCAGGTTGACGATCGGCCGACCGCGCGCGCCGCGGCTGGCTTCCGGCAGCTGATAGACCTTCATCCAGTACAGACGGCCGCGGCTTGAGAAGCAGAGGATGGTGTCATGGGTGTTAGCCACCAGCAGGCGGTCGATAAAGTCTTCTTCTTTAATGCGCGCTGCCGATTTGCCTTTACCGCCACGACGCTGTGCTTCGTAGTCGGTCAGCGGCTGATACTTCACATACCCCTGATGCGACAGGGTGACCACCACATCTTCCTGGTTGATCAGATCTTCGATGTTAATATCAGCGCTGTTGGCGGTGATTTCGGTACGACGTTCGTCGCCGAACTGATCGCGGATCAGCTCCAGCTCTTCGCGAATCACTTCCATCAGACGGTCGGCGCTGCCGAGAATGTGCAGCAGCTCCGCGATCTGCTCCAGCAGCTCTTTATATTCGTCGAGCAGTTTTTCATGCTCAAGGCCGGTCAGTTTCTGCAGACGCAGATCCAGAATCGCCTGAGCCTGCTGCTCGGTCAGATAGTATTTACCGTCGCGCACGCCGAACTCTGGCTCCAGCCATTCCGGACGCGCGGCGTCATCCCCGGCGCGCTCCAGCATCGCCGCGACGTTACCGAGATCCCACGCCTGGGCAACCAGCGCCGTTTTCGCTTCTGCCGGGGTCGGCGCGCGACGGATCAGTTCGATAATCGGGTCGATGTTGGCCAGCGCAACGGCCAGCGCTTCGAGGATATGCGCCCGGTCGCGCGCTTTGCGCAGTTCGAAAATCGTACGACGGGTCACCACTTCACGGCGGTGGCGTACAAACGCGGCGATGATGTCCTTCAGGTTCATGATCTTCGGCTGACCATGGTGCAGAGCTACCATGTTGATGCCGAAGGAGACCTGCAGCTGGGTCTGGGAATAGAGGTTGTTAAGCACCACTTCCCCTACCGCATCGCGCTTCACTTCAATCACGATGCGCATCCCGTCTTTATCAGACTCGTCACGCAGCGCGCTGATGCCTTCCACGCGTTTTTCTTTGACCAGCTCGGCGATTTTCTCGATCAGGCGCGCTTTGTTCACCTGATACGGAATTTCGTGCACGATGATGGTTTCGCGGCCGGATTTCGCGTCCACTTCCACTTCCGCGCGCGCGCGGATGTACACTTTACCGCGACCGGTGCGATAGGCCTCTTCGATGCCGCGACGGCCATTGATAATGGCGGCGGTCGGGAAATCAGGGCCAGGAATATGCGCCATCAGCCCTTCAATGCTGATGTCTTCATCGTCAACATACGCCAGACAGCCGTTAATCACTTCCGTCAGGTTATGCGGCGGTATGTTGGTGGCCATCCCTACGGCGATCCCGGAGGCGCCGTTCACCAGCAGGTTAGGAATTTTGGTCGGCATGACGTCCGGAATACGCTCCGTACCGTCATAGTTGTCGACGAAATCGACCGTCTCTTTTTCAAGATCGGCCATCAGCTCATGAGCGATTTTCGCCAGACGAATTTCGGTATAACGCATCGCCGCGGCGGAGTCGCCGTCGATGGAACCAAAGTTACCCTGGCCGTCCACCAGCATGTAACGCAGCGAGAACGGCTGCGCCATACGCACGATGGTGTCGTATACCGCGATGTCGCCGTGCGGGTGGTATTTACCGATTACGTCACCAACGACACGGGCTGATTTTTTATAGGCTTTGTTCCAGTCATTGCCCAATACGTTCATGGCGTAAAGTACGCGACGGTGTACCGGCTTCAGGCCATCTCGGACATCCGGCAGCGCACGGCCAACAATGACCGACATCGCATAATCCAGATAAGAGTTCTTAAGCTCTTCCTCAATGTTGACCGGTGTAATTTCTCTCGCAAGGTCGCTCATCTAACCGCTATCCCTCTACTGTATCCCGGATTCAAAGGTCGCAAATTATAACACAGCCGCGCTAATAGAGGTAAAGCAATACGGTTTATTCATGGCGCGCTGCTGATATACTCGCAGGTCTGAACAGAAAAGGAGTAAAAGCGCCCATGAATGCCGAAAAAACGTCGGTAGCCCCTAACGTCGATCATGCTGAAATCGCCAAATTCGAAGCCGTCGCCTCGCGCTGGTGGGATCTGGAGGGCGAGTTCAAACCGCTCCACCGCATCAACCCGCTGCGGCTGGGCTATATTGCCGAACGCTCCGGCGGCCTGTTCGGTAAAAAAGTCCTCGATGTCGGCTGCGGCGGCGGCATCCTCGCCGAGAGCATGGCGCGCGAAGGCGCGACGGTCACCGGGCTGGACATGGGGGCCGAACCGCTGCAGGTCGCCAGGCTGCACGCCCTGGAGAGCGGTATTCAGGTAGACTATGTTCAGGAAACAGTTGAGGAACATGCCGCGAAGCACCCGCAGCAGTATGACGTCGTGACCTGCATGGAGATGCTGGAGCACGTCCCCGACCCGCAGTCGGTGGTGCACGCCTGCGCGCGGTTAGTGAAGCCCGGCGGCCAGGTCTTCTTCTCCACCATCAACCGCAACGGCAAGGCCTGGCTGATGGCGGTAGTCGGGGCGGAATATGTCATGAAGATGGTGCCCAAAGGCACTCATGATGTGAAGAAGTTTATCAAGCCGGCCGAGCTGCTGGGCTGGGTAGATCAGACTACTCTGAAAGAGCAGCATATCATCGGTCTGCATTACAATCCGCTGACCAATACCTTCAAGTTAGCGCCGGGGGTTGATGTTAACTATATGTTGCATACAACCGCCAAACAGGACTGAGGTCAGCACCTCCGCTTATGATGATTGCGCGGCATCAAGCCGCGTGATTATTTCTTCCGATGAAGAAATCAGCACTCGATCAAATTTTCATTTTTTTTTCTGTTTTATTGACTTCTTCTCCAGGCCTTATGCGACGTGGACTTGCGGATTATTACCCTTCCGCAACCTCAATTTAACGTCAAAATCAACCCTTGTACTCAAAAGATTCCTTACTAAAATACTCACCATATAGCGTTTCTTTTATCGACAACCCCCTACATATAGTATTTATCCACAGAGTTAGTCACAACGGCCTTCTGTGGATAAACGGGGGATATTTTCTTTCACGGACAGGTAAAATCCACATGAATCAGAGTCTGCTGGTGACAAAGCGCGACGGGACCACCGAGCGCATCAATCTCGACAAAATCCATCGCGTACTGGATTGGGCGGCAGAAGGACTGAATAACGTTTCGATTTCCCAGGTAGAGCTGCGCTCCCATATCCAGTTCTATGACGGCATCAAAACCGCGGACATCCACGAAACCATTATTAAAGCCGCTGCGGATCTGATCTCCCGCGACGCACCGGATTACCAGTACCTCGCCGCGCGTCTGGCGATTTTCCATTTGCGTAAAAAAGCCTTCGGTCAGTTTGAGCCGCCAGCGCTCTACGATCACGTGGTGAAGATGGTCGAGAAAGGTAAATACGATCATCATCTGCTGGAAGACTACACGGAAGAAGAGTTCCAGCAGATGGACGGTTTCCTCGACCACTGGCGCGACATGAACTTCTCCTACGCAGCCGTTAAGCAGCTGGAAGGCAAGTATCTGGTACAAAACCGCGTCACCGGCGAAATTTATGAGAGCGCGCAGTTCCTCTATATTCTGGTCGCCGCTTGCCTGTTCTCGAACTATCCGCGCGAAACGCGTCTGGACTATATCAAGCGTTTCTACGACGCGGTGTCCACCTTTAAAATCTCGCTGCCGACGCCGATCATGTCCGGCGTGCGTACCCCAACCCGTCAGTTCAGCTCCTGCGTGCTGATCGAGTGCGGCGACAGCCTGGATTCCATCAACGCCACCTCCAGCGCGATTGTGAAATACGTTTCCCAGCGCGCCGGCATCGGCATCAACGCCGGGCGCATTCGCGCGCTGGGCAGCCCGATCCGCGGCGGCGAAGCCTTCCACACCGGCTGCATTCCGTTCTACAAGCATTTCCAGACCGCGGTGAAATCCTGCTCGCAGGGCGGCGTGCGCGGCGGCGCGGCAACCCTCTTCTACCCAATGTGGCATCTGGAAGTGGAAAGCCTGCTGGTGCTGAAAAACAACCGTGGTACCGACGCCAACCGCGTTCGTCACATGGACTACGGGGTACAGATCAACAAGCTGATGTACACCCGTCTGCTGAAGGGCGGCGATATTACCCTGTTCAGCCCTTCCGACGTCCCGGGCCTGTATGACGCCTTCTTCGCCGATCAGGACGAGTTTGAGCGCCTGTACACCCAGTACGAGCAGGACGATAGCATTCGTAAGCAGCGTATTAAAGCCGTTGAGCTGTTCTCGCTGATGATGCAGGAGCGCGCCTCTACCGGCCGCATCTATATCCAGAACGTCGACCACTGTAACACCCACAGCCCGTTCGATCCGGTAGTCGCCCCGGTGCGTCAGTCTAACCTGTGCCTGGAGATTGCTCTGCCGACCAAACCGCTGGAAGATGTCAACGACGAAAACGGCGAAATCGCGCTGTGCACCCTGTCGGCCTTCAACCTCGGGGCTATCGACAGCCTCGACGAGCTGGAAGAGCTGGCGGTGCTGGCGGTGCGTGCTCTGGATGCGCTGCTCGACTATCAGGATTACCCCATTCCGGCGGCTAAACGCGGTGCGATGGGGCGTCGTACGCTGGGTATCGGCGTGATCAACTTCGCTTACTATCTGGCGAAGCATGGCAAACGCTACTCCGACGGCAGCGCCAACAACCTGACGCACAAAACGTTCGAAGCGATTCAGTACTATCTGCTGAAGGCCTCTAACGAGCTGGCTATCGAGCAAGGCGCCTGCCCGTGGTTCAACGAAACCACCTATGCGCAGGGCATCCTGCCGATCGATACCTATAAGAAAGATCTGGACGGCATCGTCAGCGAACCCCTGCACTACGACTGGGAAGCATTGCGCGAATCCATTAAAACTCACGGCCTGCGCAACTCCACGCTCTCCGCGCTGATGCCGTCCGAGACCTCGTCGCAGATCTCCAACGCCACCAACGGCATTGAGCCGCCGCGCGGCCACGTGAGTATCAAAGCGTCCAAGGACGGTATCCTGCGCCAGGTGGTGCCGGATTACGAAAACCTGCAGAACGCCTACGAGCTGCTGTGGGAGATGCCGAACAACGACGGTTATCTGCAGCTGGTGGGTATCATGCAGAAGTTTATCGACCAGTCGATCTCTGCCAACACTAACTACGATCCGACGCGCTTCCCGTCCGGAAAAGTGCCGATGCAGCAGTTGCTCAAAGACCTGCTCAACGCCTATAAATTCGGCGTCAAAACGCTGTACTATCACAACACCCGTGATGGCGCTGAAGACGCCCAGGATGACCTGGCCCCGTCCATCCAGGACGACGGCTGCGAAAGCGGCGCTTGTAAGATCTAAGGTATTTTTGCCGGGTAACGCTACGCTTACCCGGCCTACGTTTGTGTAGGCCCGGCCAACCCATTCCTGCCGGGCAATACAGTTCAACAGGACTCACTTCAATGGCATACACCACTTTTTCACAGACGAAAAACGATCAGCTGCTGGAACCCATGTTTTTTGGCCAGCCGGTTAACGTGGCCCGCTACGATCAGCAAAAATACGACATCTTTGAAAAGCTGATTGAAAAGCAGCTCTCCTTCTTCTGGCGCCCGGAAGAGGTTGACGTTTCCCGCGATCGCATCGACTACCAGGCGCTGCCGGAACATGAAAAACATATTTTCATCAGCAACCTGAAGTACCAGACGCTGCTCGACTCCATCCAGGGCCGTAGCCCGAATGTGGCGTTGCTGCCGCTGATCTCCATCCCGGAGCTGGAGACCTGGGTAGAAACCTGGGCCTTCTCCGAGACCATTCACTCGCGTTCGTACACTCACATCATCCGCAACATCGTCAACGACCCGGCGACCGTGTTCGACGACATCGTCACCAACGAGCAGATCCAGAAACGTGCGGAAGGCATCTCTCACTATTACGATTCGCTGATCGAGATGACCAGCTACTGGCATCTGCTGGGCGAAGGCACCCACACCGTCAACGGCAAGACCGTGACCGTGAATCTGCGCGAGCTGAAAAAGAAACTCTATCTGTGCCTGATGAGCGTTAATGCCCTGGAAGCGATCCGCTTCTACGTCAGCTTCGCCTGCTCCTTCGCCTTTGCCGAACGCAAACTGATGGAAGGCAACGCCAAAATTATCCGCCTGATCGCCCGCGATGAAGCGCTGCACCTGACCGGCACCCAGCATATGCTGAACCTGCTGCGCTCCGGCAGCGACGATCCGGAAATGGCGGAAATCGCCGAAGAGTGCAAGCAGGAGTGCTATGACCTGTTCGTGCTGGCGGCGCAGCAGGAGAAAGAGTGGGCGGACTACCTGTTCCGCGACGGCTCGATGATCGGCCTGAATAAAGACATTCTCTGCCAGTACGTCGAGTACATCACCAATATCCGCATGCAGGCGGTGGGCCTCGATCTGCCGTTCCAGACCCGCTCCAACCCGATCCCATGGATCAACACCTGGCTGGTCTCCGACAACGTTCAGGTGGCGCCGCAGGAAGTGGAAGTCAGTTCTTATCTCGTCGGCCAGATCGATTCTGAAGTCGATGCCGACGATCTGAGTAACTTCCAGCTGTAATGAAGCGGATCTTCCTGAAAATCTCTGACACTCGCCTTGAGTGTCAGGATGAACACCCTTCCCTGCTGGCGGCGCTGGAGTCGCATAATATCGACGTCGAATATCAGTGCCGCGAAGGCTACTGCGGCTCCTGCCGCACTCGCCTGGTCTCCGGCCAGGTTGACTGGCTGACCGAGCCGCTGGCCTTTATCCAGCCGGGAGAAATTTTGCCCTGCTGCTGCCGGGCGAAAGGCGATATTGAGATCGAGATGTAGTCTTGTCAGGTGGCGCTACGCTTACCTGACCTACTGTTCCAGGACCGGCCGTTTACGCACTGCCGCCCTGGGCTGCTGAAACTGCCGGTGTTGACGGCCTCAAAATCGCTGAGACGTTCCCGGAAGGCCGGGGCAGCCCGCATGGATGCGGGCTGAGGGCCGTGTTTTGCATGGACGCTACCTCGGCCCGACCCGAAGCCTGCAGGGATAAGTCGAAGGGAACGCGCAGCGGCGATTTTGCTGGCCGGAGCCCGGGGGTACAGGGGGAGGCGGCGACTGGCCTCCCCCTGTGCGCTCCCTGCGCTATGAAAGGCATAACGCAGAAGAAATATCGGGAGCGCAATCTTCCAGGAAATAACATAGAACAAACGTTATTCCCGGGTCGAAATCGTTGCACGCCGAGAACAGTGTCAACAAAACAGCAGTTCGTACGCCGGGTAAGGCGTAGCCGCCACCCGGCTTTTTAGTGTTTCGCGTCCAGGAACTGCACCGCTTTATCCGGGAAATCGGTAAATAAGCCGTCGACGCCCGCCTGGTTATACAGCACGTCATAGAGCTGATTAACGTTAGTCGCGTACTCCGGCAACTGATCCGCGCGCACGGTGTACGGATGCACCTGCAGATGGCTGGCGTGCGCCTCTTTCACCATCGCCGTCAGCTTCACCGCCCCCGGCTTCGAGCCTTCCGCTACCAGCATATGGTAATCCGGGCCGATGCCGTCCGCGTACTGCGCAATCTGCGCCATCGCCCCTGGCTTGAACATCCAGTCATAGCTGTAGTTCACCCACTTACCATCGGCCTGTTTCTGCTGGGTTTCATTCCAGTCGGTATAGGCGATGAGCTGCACCAGATTGAGATCCATCCCCATCTTCGGCTCCAGCTCATTTTTAATGCGTTTGAGCTCGTTGGCGTCAAAGCACTGCAGATAAACCTTATCCTGCTTGCTGGTATAGCCATATTCCTTCAGCACCTTCAATGTGCTGGCGGCAATATCTTTGCCTTCCTGGTGGTGGAACCACGGCGCTTTGATTTCCGGGTAGATACCGATGTTTTTGCCGGTGGAATGGTTCAGCCCCTGGACAAACTCAATCTCCTCTTCAAAGGTATGAATACTGAAATCGGATTTGCCCATCGGGAATCGACCGGGATAGGTTTGCACGTTCTTACCATTTTTCGGCTCAAAACCTTCGGTAAACTTCAGCGATTTAATCTCGGCCAGGGTAAAGTCGATGGCGTAGAAACGGCCATCTTGACGCGCTCGCTGCGGGAAACGCTGCGCAACGTCAGTCACCCGATCGAGATAGTGGTCGTGTAACACCACCAGCCGGTCGTCTTTGGTCATCACCAGGTCTTGCTCAAGGTAATCCGCCCCCTGAGCGTAAGCCATCGCTTTCGCCGGCAGGGTATGTTCCGGCAGATACCCGCTGGCGCCGCGGTGGGCGATGACCATTTTATCAGCCGCTGTCGCACTGAAGCACAGCGCCGAACTGGACAGAATCATTCCGCTCATCAGCGCGGTAAGTTTCATTTTCATCGCCGCTCCTTAGGCTTGTTTCAGCTGTTGGTGATGGCGACGTTCACCGAGCATCACGATAACCAGCAGGATAACCGCCAGCACGCTGCCGCCGATCATCACCATAAAGCCGCCGTCCCAGCCGAAGAAATCGACGGTGTAGCCGACGATAGCGCTCGCGGCCACGGAACCGCCAAGATAGCCGAACAGGCCGGTGAAGCCCGCGGCGGTCCCGGCGGCTTTTTTCGGCGCCAGCTCGAGGGCATGCAGACCAATCAGCATCACCGGGCCGTAGATCAGGAAGCCAATGATGATCATACAGGCCATATCGACGCCCGGATTACCCGGCGGGTTCAGCCAGTAAACGACAGTGGCGATGGTCACCAGGGTCATAAAGAACACGCCGGTGGCGCCGCGGTTGCCTTTAAACACTTTGTCCGACATCCAGCCGCACAGCAGCGTGCCCGGGATCCCCGCGTACTCGTACAGGAAATAGGCCCAGGAGGATTTATCCAGCGCGAAGTGTTTAACTTCTTTCAGGTAGGTCGGCGACCAGTCGAGAATGCCGTAGCGCAGCAGATAAACGAAGACGTTAGCGATAGCGATGTACCACAGCAGCTTGTTCGGCAGAATGTATTGCATAAAGATCTGCTTCGCCGTCAGCTCTTCTTCGTGCTTTTCGCTGTAATCGTCCGGGTAGTCGTTTTTATATTCTTCAATCGGCGGCAGACCGCAGGACTGCGGGGTGTCGCGCATCATCGCAAAGGCGAAAATCGCCAGCAGAATGGCGCCGAATGCCGGCATATACAGCGCCGCGTGCCAGTCGTTAAACCACGCCATCCCTAACAGGAACAGCAGCGGCGGAATGCCGCCGCCGACGTTATGCGCGCAGTTCCACACCGAGACAATCCCACCGCGCTCTTTCTGCGACCACCAGTGCACCATGGTCCGGCCGCACGGCGGCCAGCCCATCCCCTGGAACCAGCCGCAGAGGAACAGCAGCACGAACATTATCATGATGCTGGACGTCGCCCACGGCACGAAGCCCATCACCAGCATCACCAGCGCGGCTAGGATCAAGCCAGCCGGCAGGAAAATGCGCGGATTCGAGCGGTCAGAGACCGATCCCATGATGAATTTCGAAAATCCATAGGCGATGGAGATACCGGAAAGGGCGAAGCCGAGGTCGCCACGAGAGAACCCCTGCTCGATAAGATAAGGCATCGCCAGGGCAAAGTTCTTACGAACCAAATAGTAGGCGGCATAACCAAAAAAGATGCCAATAAAAATCTGCCAGCGTAATCGGCGATATAGCGGGTCAATCTCCGCTGCTGGCAAACGCGCTTTATGCGCGGCGGGTTTAAAAATACTTAACATATCAGCCTCCGTGGCCCTTGCTGTTTTCTACTGACGTCACGACAAAATCCCAGATTAATCACCAACTTCAAATATGGTCGCGATGGTAGGCAATACGTAGAGTTGATACTGTGAAACATCGCACAATTTGTTACAGAAATATGACAAAACGTTCCAATGTGAGCACGAAATCACATAACACGCTCAAATAACGCGCGAATATGCTCGAAATCAAACAATAACCTTACTATTTGTGGCTAAATGGCGTTAAACGAAAGCAGAGGAGCTGAAGATGACGGGACGTCTTGATAGCGAGGTCATTATCATCGGCGGCGGAGCAACCGGCGCCGGTATCGCCCGCGACTGCGCCCGGCGCGGATTACGAACGCTGCTCATTGAGCGCCATGATATCGCCACCGGGGCGACCGGCCGGAATCATGGACTGCTGCACAGCGGCGCCCGCTACGCGGTGACCGACAACGAATCCGCCCGCGAATGCATCAGTGAGAACCGCATTCTGCGCCGCATCGCCCGCCACTGTATTGAACCGACCAATGGGCTGTTTATCACCCTGCCTGAAGATGACCTGGCATGGCAGCAAACCTTTATCGACGCCTGTCAGCAGGCTGGCATAGAGGCCACGCCGCTCTCGCCGCAGGAAGCGCTGCGCCGGGAGCCCGCCGTCAACCCGACGCTGCTGGGCGCGGTGCAGGTCCCGGACGGTACCATCGACCCGTTTCGCCTCACCGCGGCCAATATGCTCGACGCCCGCGAACACGGCGCGCAGATCCTTACCGGCTGCGAAGTAACAGGCCTGCTGCGCCGGGGCGATCGCGTCTGCGGCGTCCAGGTATACGACCGCCAACTTCACCAGGCCCGCACTCTGTACGCCGGGATGGTGGTTAACGCCGCCGGGATCTGGGGGCAGCGTATTGCGGAATATGCCGACCTGCGCATCACCATGTTCCCGGCGAAGGGATCGCTGCTGATCCTCGATCATCGGATTAACAACCTGGTGATCAACCGCTGCCGTAAGCCGGCCGACGCCGATATTCTGGTGCCCGGCGATACCATCTCGCTGATCGGCACTACCTCAATGCATATTCCTTATGACGAAATTGACGACAACCGGGTAACAGCGGCGGAGGTCGATACCCTGCTCCGCGAAGGGGAAAAGCTGGCGCCGGTCATGGGCCGCACCCGGATCCTCCGCGCCTACTCCGGCGTCCGCCCGCTGGTGGCCAGCGATAACGATCCCAGCGGGCGCAGCGTCAGCCGCGGCATCGTCCTGCTCGACCATGCCCAGCGTGACGGTATGGAAGGCTTCATTACCATCACCGGCGGCAAGCTGATGACCTATCGCCTGATGGCCGAGTGGGCCACCGACGCCGTCTGTCGTAAGCTGGGAAACACCACCCCCTGTACCACGGCCGAAGCCCCGCTGCCCGGTTCACAGGAGCCAACGGAAAGTACCCTGCAAAAGATTATCTCCCTCCCCACCCCGCTGCGCGGCTCGGCCGTCTACCGTCACGGCGATCGCACCCCGTCCTGGCTTGGCGACAGCCGCCAGCACCGTAGCCTGGTCTGCGAATGTGAAGCCGTCACTGCCGGTGAAGTGAAATACGCGGTGGAAAACCTGGCGGTCAACACCCTGCTCGACCTGCGCCGCCGCACCCGGATTGGCATGGGGACCTGTCAGGGGGAACTCTGCGCCTGCCGCGCTGCCGGCCTGCTGCAGCGCTTTAACGTCACCACGCCCGCGCAGTCGTTAACCCAGCTCTCGGAATTTCTCAATGAACGCTGGAAGGGCGTGCAGCCCATCGCCTGGGGCGATGCGCTGCGCGAAAGCGAATTCACCCGCTGGGTCTACCTCGGCCTGTGCGGATTGCCACAGGAGCACCGGGATGAAGTTTGATTGCGCGATTATCGGCGGTGGGCTCGCCGGCCTGCTGTGCGGGCTGGCCCTGAATCAGCACGGCCTGCGCAGCGTCATCATCAGCCGCGGGCAGAGCGCGCTGCATTTTTCCTCCGCGTCGTTAGACCTGCTCTCGGCGCTGCCCAACGGCGATCACGTCACTGACGTCGCACAAGGTCTGCAGCAACTCGCTGAACAGCTTCCTGAACACCCTTATTCCCGGCTCGGCGCCGAGGCGGTACTCGAATACGCTACGCAGACCGAAGCCCTGCTGGCCGCCTGCGGCGCGGTGATGCAGGGCGATGCGCGCCGGCCGCACCGGCGGGTAACGCCGCTGGGGACGTTGCGCCCGGCATGGCTGTCGCCCCTTGAGGTGCCTGTCGAGCCCCTGCCGTCGCAGGGCGCCTGTCTGGTGGGGATCAGCGGCTTTGCTGATTTTCAGCCGCATCTCGCCGCCGCCGCGCTCGGTCAACACGGAGTTACCGCCGCGGCGGTGGAAATCGAGTTACCGCTGCTGGATGTGCTGCGTGATAACCCGACCGAGTTTCGCGCCGCCAATATCGCCCGCGTCCTGGATGATGAGAATATGTGGCCGGCCCTGCATGCAGCGCTGCTACCGCTGGCGCAGCAGTATGACCTGCTGATCATGCCCGCCTGTTTTGGCCTCGCCGACGATCGCCTGTACCACTGGCTGCAGGCGCGTCTACCCTGCCCGCTGCGTCTGCTGCCGACGCTGCCGCCCTCGGTTCCCGGGATGCGTTTGCATTCTCAGCTGCAACGCCAGTTCATTCGCGAGGGCGGCGCCTGGCTCGCAGGCGATGAGGTGGTGAAAATCAGCCATCGACAGAACGCCGTCGAGGCGGTCTGGACGCGAAATCACGGCGATATTGCGCTGCGTCCGCGCTTTACCGTGCTGGCCAGCGGCAGCTTTTTCAGCAACGGTCTTGTCGCCACTCGCGATAGCGTGCGCGAGCCGATCCTCGGCCTCGACCTTCACCAGACTCTGCCACGGGAAAGCTGGTACCAGCGCGATTTCTTCGCCTCACAACCGTGGCAGCGCTTCGGCGTGAAAACCGATGCCCTGCTGCGCCCCCTGCTGGGCGGGCAGCCGTTCCATAATCTGTTCGCCATCGGCTCATTGCTCGGCGGGTTCGATGCCATTCAGCTCGGCTGTGGCGGCGGCGTCTGCGCCGTTACCGCGCTGCACGCCGCCAGACAGATCCACGCCCTTGCCGGAGGCCGGCCATGAACGATACCCGTTTTGAAAGCTGCATTAAGTGCACGGTCTGTACCACCACCTGCCCGGTAAGTCGGGTCAATCCGCGCTATCCCGGCCCGAAACAAGCGGGGCCGGACGGCGAACGCCTGCGTCTGAAGGATGGCGCGCTGTACGACGAGGCGCTGAAGTACTGCATTAACTGCAAGCGCTGCGAGGTCGCCTGCCCGTCGGATGTGAAAATTGGCGATATCATTCAACGCGCCCGGGCACAGTACGGCCAGCAAAAGCCGACCCTGCGCGACGCCATCCTCAGCCATACCGACCTGATGGGTACCCTTTCCACCCCCTTTGCCCCCCTGGTCAACGCCGCCACCGGCTTAAAACCGGTGCGCCGTCTGCTCGACGCGACGCTCAACATCGATCACCGGCGTACGCTGCCGAAATATGGTTTCGGCACCTTCCGCCGCGCTTACCGCCAGCTCGCCGCCCGTCAGAAGCAGTACAGCGAACAGGTGGCTTTCTTTCATGGCTGCTACGTCAACTATAACCATCCACAGTTGGGTAAAGATCTGATTCGCGTCGTCAACGCGCTGGGTACCGGGGTGCAGTTGTTATCAAAAGAAAAATGCTGCGGCGTACCGCTGATCGCCAACGGTTTTTTCGACAAGGCGCGTAAGCAGGCGCAGAGCAACGTCGCCGCGATGCGGGAAAACACGCTACCGATCATTGCCACCTCCTCGACCTGCGCCTTTACGCTACGTGATGAATACCCCCATCTCCTCGATGTCGATAACAGCGATCTTCGCGATCGCGTCGAGCTTGCCACCCGCTGGATCTGGAAACAGCTGGCTGCCGGCAGGACGCTACCGCTGCGCCCGCTGCCGCTGAAGGTGGTCTATCACACCCCGTGTCATATGGAAAAGATGGGCTGGTCGCTGTATACCCTCGAGCTGCTGCGGCTGATCCCCGGCCTGCAGCTGGAGGTGCTGGATTCACAGTGCTGCGGCATCGCAGGCACCTACGGGTTTAAAACTGAGAATTACGCGGTATCCCAGGCTATCGGCGCCCCGCTGTTCCGTCAGATTGAGGAGAGCGGGGCCGACCTCGTCGTCACCGACTGCGAGACCTGCAAATGGCAGATTGAGATGTCCACCAGCAAACGCTGCGAGCATCCGCTGACGGTGCTGGCGCAGGCGCTCGTCTGAGCCCAGCGCCAGCCTGTGCCGTCAATAGCTCGTTTTCTCTTGCGGCTGGGCGCTGGCAGATTTAAACATCGCCAGCCGGCGGTCCAGCGCCTGGGTATACAGCATGGTATCCACCCCGACGGCGACAAAGTTGGCCCCCCAGGCAAGACATTTTTCCGCCATCGCCGGGTCGACCGCCAGAAATCCGGCCGCTTTCCCCGCCGCGCGAATGCGCCGGATGCTCTGCTCGATCACCCGCTGCACGTCAGGGTGACCGGCATCGTCCGGGTAGCCCAGCGAGGCGGAGAGATCCGCCGGACCGATGAACACCCCGTCAATGCCGTCCACCTCGAGAATAGCGTCCAGGTTCTCCAGCGCGGTTCGGCTCTCGACCTGAATCAGCAGACAGAGTTCGTCATTCGCCTCCGCCATATAATTCTCCACCCTTCCCCAGCGCGCCGCTCTCGCCACGCCGGCGCCAACGCCGCGGCTCCCGATGGGGGGATAACGGGTCGCTGAGACCACCTCCCGAGCCTGCTCGGCGGTATCGACCATCGGCACCAGCAAGGTTCTGGCGCCAATATCCAGCACCTGTTTTATCAGGCTGCGGTTGCCCTCGACCGGGCGAATGACCGGCTGGCTGGCATAGGGGGCAATCGCCTGCAGCTGATGATAAAGATCCTGAATGGTGTTCGGGGCATGCTCGCCGTCGATCAGCAGCCAGTCGTATCCCGACGTCGCAGCGATCTCCGCCATGTAGGATGAGGTGGAGCTCAGCCACAGGCCGATTTGCGTCTCACCGCGTAATAATCCCCGTTTGAAGGGGTTAGATAACAGTGCGTTCATAGCGATTCCTTTATTCAATGCTGTACGCTGCCGCGCTGGGGTACCGCGCGGGTAAGGCTCAATGAAAAGATAATGACCACCCCGACAATGGCGACGCCGGCCAGGGTTAACAGTCCGGCGGCGCTGCTGGCGAACAACGTTTCGGCCTGCACGCGCACGATCGGCGCCAGAAAACCACCGATGGCGCCAAACAGGTTAACAAAGCCAATCCCTGCGGCCAGCGCCGTGCCGGACAGCAGCTGCGTCGGCATCGTCCAGAAGACCGGCTGCACGGCGATCACCCCGACCGCCGCCACGCACAGCGCGATGATAGCCAGCACCGGCGCCACCAGTCCGGACACTGCAATCCCGACCGCCGCCGCCAGCAGCGTCAGGGCGGCAATATTGCGTCGCTCGCCGGTGCGATCGGAGTAGCGAGGGATAAGCCAGGTGCCAAACAGCGCCGCCACCCACGGGATGGCCGTCACCACCGAGGCAACGAAGCCGACTTTGGTGCCCAGCAGCGCAGCAACCTGGGTGGGCAGGAAGAAAATCAGACCATAGACCGCCACCTGAATGGTCAGATAAATCAGCGCCAGCTGCCAGACCCGCCCGTTACGCAGCGCATCGGACAGGCGCGAGGCAATCTTTTTCTCCTCCTCGCGCGCCAGCTCGCTTATCAGCGCCTGTTTCTCCGCTGCGCTCAGGAAGCGGGCATGCTGCGGCGAATCGTCCAGCCAGAAGAAGGTGAACGCTCCCGCGGCGACGGCGAGCAGGCCTTCAATGACAAACATCCAGAACCAGCCGGGATGGCCCATAAATCCATGCATCTCCAGCAGCGCACCGGATAAAGGCGATCCCAGCGTCAGGGCCAGCGGCGCGCCCATATAAAACAGCCCCATAATGCTGGCGCGGTTTTGCTGGGGAAACCACTGTGAAGTGAGGTAGATCATTCCGGGAAAGAAGCCCGCCTCCGCCGCGCCCAGCAGGGTACGTACCAGCAGGAATTTCGCTTCCGTATCCGCCCACGCCATCGCCGCCGACAGCACGCCCCACAGCAGCGTGGTGCAGCCGATCCATCGCCTGGCGCCAAATTTGCGCATCAGCAGATTGGCCGGCACCCCGAGGAAGGCATAGACCACAAAGAAGATACCGGCCCCCAGCGCGTAGGCCTCATTGCTGAGTCCGGTATCCAGCTGGTAGGTCTCTTTGGCGAAACCGATATTAGAACGGTCAAGAAACGCCAGCACGTACAGCGCCAGCATAAAGGGGATTAAGCGGGCGCGGTTTTTCTTCACCACGCTCTCCAGCAGAGTGTTGCTCATCATAATATCCTCAGGCGCGGGCCGCCGGGCGGCCTGACGCAATCAGTGTTGATAAGGACGCTTCAGGTTGCAGTCGCGATTGAGCTCGACGCCAAAGCCGGGTTTATCCAGGACCGATTTATGAATGCGCCCTCTCTCCGGCACCGGCTCGCCGAGCAGGATCGGGTCGAACTGCGGGCGCAGCGTGGCGCAGTCCGGACTGGTCATCAGAAACTCACTGAACGGCGTGTTGGTGAAGGTGATCACCGCATGATGTGAGTAAACCGACGAGCCGTGGGGCACTACCAGCTGCCCGCGCGCTTTGGCGATGGCCGCGATCTCCACCAGGGTGGTTAAGCCGCCGCACCAGCCGACGTCGGGCTGCATAATATCGATGCCGGTTTCCGACAGGGTGCGGAAGGACTGCAGCGTGCCGTGGTGCTCGCCGCTGGTCACCATCATCCCGGCAGGCGCCTGGCGCTTCAGCTCGCGATAGCCTTCATACTGCTGCGGCGGCAGGCACTCTTCGATCCACTTGAGGTTATAAGGGGCGCAGGCATGGGCAAGTTTGGTGGCATAGTTAACGTCCTGGCTCATCCAGCAGTCCAGCATTAACCAGAAATCCGGGCCGCATTTTTCGCGCATATCCGCCACCATGGCGACGTCTTTGCGGATCCCGGCGTCGCCATCGTGCGGCCCCCAGTGGGTAGGCATTTTGCCGCCGATAAAGCCCATCTCCTGCGCCAGGTCCGGACGTGCGCCGGTGGCATAGAACTGGATTTCGTCGCGCACCGCCCCACCCAACAGTTTGTAGACCGGCAGGCCAACCACTTTCCCGAACAGGTCCCACAGCGCCAGGTCGACACAGGAGATGGTATTCATCACCAGGCCGCCGGATCCCGCGTAGTAAAGGGTGGCGTTAAGCATCTGGTCATGGATCAGTTTGATATCGCTGACGCATTTGCCTTCGATAAAGCGGTTGAGATGTTTTTCGACGATAAAGCAGCCCATCTCCCCGGCCGTCGACACCGCAAAGCCGGTCTGTCCGTTGTCGGCTTCCACTTCCACAATCAGCGTCCCCAGCACGTTGATGCCAAACGACTGCCGGGACTGCTCATACTGTTTATATTTGCTCATCGGGGTGGCGATATGATCGTCAATCCAGTGGTTAGCCCCCTGGTCATGGTAATCGCCGCCGCCGGCGCCCTGCTCTGCTGTGGCGCCGCCGATGAACCAGGCGCGGACGTGTTTAATTTTCGGTAGGGTCATGATGTTCTCCTTATGATGAGGCGAGTTGTTCGAAGGGGCTTTTCCACCCCAGCAGACGTGAAATATCTTTCGCGCAGGCAATCGCCTTACCAGCCAGGTAATCGCGATTGTCTTCATTGATTTGCAGACGGGTACCCACCACCGAGATGGCGGCGGTCAGGTCGTTATTGGCGTTAAATACCGGGGCAGCCACGCAGCGCACATCCGGATAGTCCTCGCCATTATCAAAGCTCCAGCCCCGGGCGCGGATCCGCCCCAGCTCCTCCCGCAGCTGTTGAGCATCGGTGATGGTCGTTGGCGTGGCCCGCTCCCACTGTAGGTCTTCGATAATCGACGCCTGAACGCTGGCGGGCTGCCAGGCCAGCAAACATTTGCCGATCCCGGAGCGGTAAAGAGACAGGCTCTTACCCTCATGCGAGCGCACGCTGATGGTGGCGGGAGACTCAATTTTCAGAATGTAGTAGGCGTTACCCTGATCGATAATGCCCAAGTGACAAAGCAGGCCGCACTCATCCATCAGCCGGGTGAGGCGCGGCCGCGCCAGCTCGCGCAGGTCCATTTTGCTCAGCGCCTGCCCGGCCAGCTCCACCAGCTTGGTCCACAGGCAGTAGTTATCCTGATTATCCATACTGATGAAGCGCTGCTTTTTCAGCTCGCCCAGCAGCAGATACACCGTGCTTTTCGGGATCCCCAGCTCCGCTATTATCGTCGCCGCGCTGCAGGGGCCGATGCGGCCAATTAAATTGAGGATCTCAATCGCGCGGGTCAGCGCCGGGACTTTCGTTGATTCCAACATACTGGACTCCAATCCTGAATACTGGAATCAGTGTTGCGATTGTCCGGGCGGTAAAGTGTGAGCGACATCGCGGGGCAATCGTTTTCCCGTATACTGGACCGTTCGCAGCAGAAAATTGCGACTTAACGCACAGAATTTTTTCAGAGGAGTACAACAGGTTGGACGACCGGCGCCCCGAGGATACGGTGCGCCGGGGGGAATGACTTACAGCGAGAGGGAATCCACCACGTTAATCCAGCCATGTTCGCTGGCCAGCGGTTGACCATTCAGCCAGCGACGCAGCATGTTTAACGCCATCATAGCGCAGACTTCCTGGCGTACCGCCAGGCTGTGGCGGGTGGCGCTAAACTTCACCCGCAGCGCGAAGGTGCCGTCCGGGGTGGCCAGGGCCACGTTAAGATGATCGTTTTCCTGACCGCTCACCGCCAGAGCCAGGCCGGCAAAATGGTTTATGCGCCGCTCGGCCGCCCAGCGGGCCGCCTGCGCCAGCGTCTCCTCCTGCGCCGGAACGACTTCGCTGGCCAGCAGCGGCGCGCCGGCGCGGGACAGCTGGAGCGCCAGCAGGCCGCTGGTAAACTGCTCGCTGAGCGTCAGGCTCAGCTGCCGCTCCTGCAGACAGCGGGCGATTTGCGCGGGTAACCCTTCCGTACCTTCGAAAATCAGGCTGTCGCCAGCCACCTTACGCACCTCCGGCCACAGGGCCAGCATGGCGTCGCGCTGGTTGGCCGGTCCGGTTAGCTTGAGTTCAATGATCGGCATCGACGAGCGGTAACCCATCACCACGCCCGGAGGCAGCGTCAGCGGATTAAGACTTTGCGCCAGCTCGCTCTCCGAGCGGCCAAAGGTGGTCAAACGCAGGCATACCGGCGGGTCCGGCAGCGTAAAGCGCTGGCGCAGGCGCGGTAAAATTTCCTGCTCGACCATCACCTTAAATTCAGAGGGGACCCCGGGAGTGAAAAACATCAGGCAGCGGTTGAGCTGGATGGCAAAGCCACAGGCCGTACCGACCGGGTTGTTGATCATCTCGGCGCTGGCCGGGATTTCCGCCTGCTTACGGTTGCTTTCCGCCATCGGCCTGCCGCGCTCGGCAAAAAAGCGGGTCATGGTTTCCAGCCACTCCGGATGCAAAATAAGCCCTTCGCCTTTCGCAGTGGCGGCGGCCAGCGCGCTCAGGTCGTCGCTGGTTGGGCCGAGGCCGCCGTTGACGATCAGCACATCCGCCTGTTCGCTGCGTTCGCGCAGAATCGCCACCAGCGCATCGAGATCGTCGCCAACGGTATTGCGGCGCGTTAACGGTAAACCCTGATTAAAAAAGAAATCCGCCAGCCATGCCGCATTAGTATCAATAATTTGACCATGCAACACTTCATCGCCGGTGGACAGCATTTCCACATTCAACATTGCTCACTCCTTGCCTGCCAGGTGAGAAATACTATAACGCAAAGCGGGATGCTGACGAGGAGGAAAATCTGGCGCAGCAAGAAGATGCCGCGCCGGAAGAGATTAGAAGCTGGCGCTGGCGCCGATGTATGGGCCGTCGGCGATGGTGTTATCGCGGTTGCCATCTTTGCCCGCCAGGTTCAGGTAACGGTAGCCGGCCTGGATGCTAAGCGGACGCATAATGGTCCAGCTGGCGCCGACGTTGGCTTCCTGGTAGCTATCAATGCCGCTGGAGAGCGAATCCGGAGAGTAGTAATAATCGCCGTACAGGCGGAAGCTGTCGCCGATTTTCCACTGCAGGCCGCCGCCGACCGCGGCCGCATAACCTTCATCGCCCTGTTTCGGATTGGTGTAAATACCTTTACCACCCACGGTCGCGAGGAACGGCCCCAGCGGAATATTGAGTCCCAGGCCTAAACCCGCGGCGTCGCCGTCGTTATCGCTGTGCAGCCAGTTACCCGAAACGGCCAGGCCGGTGGACTCGGTGCCGAAGCCGACGCCAAGGTTGGTGTAATGCTCGCCGGCTTCACCGGTAACGCTAATCGCATGGGCCGCCGAAGAAACCATCATCACGCCCGCCAGCGCCATAAAAATGCTTTTTTTCATTATTTACTCTATCCAGAAAATTAAAATCAAAGAAGTCCCGAAAAAACCTGAAAATTCTACTGCGCACCCATCAGGAATCAATGACCTGGCGAAATGAATTTTCACAAGAGTGTAACCAGTTGCGTATTTTTACGGCATCGAGCGTTGCCAGAACCACGAACAGCCTATTCAACGCCAGTAATATTCATGTTTATTATGATTAACGCTGACACATTGACGAAAACAGAGAGCTGGCGCCGCACGATCGGCGCGGCGCGGGTGGATAAGGGAATAATTAATGCTGCAGCCGGGCCAGACATTCCGGGGCGAGGCCGGTCAGTTTCGCCACCAGCGACAGGTCGAGTCCGTTAGCAAGCATCGCCCGGGCGATACGCTCCGCGGTCTGCTGCTCACCTTGCTCGATACCTTGTTCGATACCTTGCTGTAGACCTTGTTCAAGACCTTGCTTTAATCCTTGCTGATGGCCGCGTTGTTCCAGAAACTGGGCAATATTCATTAGCGTCTCCTTATGCGGCCGCCGGGGAACGTTTTGCGCAAGATGGCGCAAAAAAGCAACCGGATCGGCGGCGTTTCCTGCCTGTAATAAATAGTGCAACAGCGTCTTAAGCTGCCTGCGGCTAGTGTATCCCAGCGCCAGGAGCCTGACCAGTTGCTCATGCAGGTCCATCAAATCCCGCTGGCGAATATGCTTCTGCAGCAGCTCCAGCATCGCCACGCGCCGGTGGCGCATGATTTCATCGTCCGGGGTGCTAGTGATATCAATTAAGGGAAAATCTTCACCATAGACCCGCCGCGCGATGTCCGGATCGGCAAAGCCTGCCAGCCAGCACATCGGGTAAGGCCAGGGAGAAACGCGACCATGATAAAACAGCAGCGGGATCACCAGCGGCAGCTGCGTATGCCCTTTATCCAGATGACGCTGCATCGCGGCTATCGCATAGCGCATCAGGCGAAATGCCATATGGCGGTCCGCCGAGCTTTGGTGCTCTATCAACAGATAGATATAGCCCTCCCCCGCCTGCGTTTGCAGCGAGTAAAGGATATCGGAATGACTCGCCCGCAGTTCGTCGTCGATAAAGCTCCCGGACTCCAGCCGCAGCGTGTTCAGGTTACATAACGCGCGCAGCGGTGCGGGAAGGTGAATGTCCAGAAAATCCCTGGCCGTCGCCCGATGCGACAGCAGGTGTTTAAATACAGCATCGTGGGGGGAATTCGTCGCCCTTTCCATGGCGGTGCTCCATACAATCATTTTCGCTTAACGTAGCACTCAACAAGACCTGAACTGTATTTCGCTTGCAGTTTACCGAGGCGGCTCGCAAACTATTTCACCAGCATACCGCCCCATCCCTCTGCAGGAGAAAACCCATGCGCCACAGGACGATTGTTTGCCCGCTGATCGAGAATAAAGGCCATTATCTGCTTTGCAAAATGGCCGCCGACCGAGGGGGTTTTCCCGGGCAATGGGCCTTATCCGGCGGCGTGGAGCCAGGGGAACGTATTGAAGAGGCGCTGCGGCGGGAAATACGCGAAGAGCTCGGCGAAAAACTCATCCTTACCCATATCGCGCCATGGTGCTTTCGCGACGATACCCGCGTCAAAACCTACCCCGACGGGCATCAGGAAACGATCTACATGATCTATCTCATCTTCAACTGCGTGAGCGCCAATCGCGATGTGACGATCAACGAGGAGTTTGACGATTACGCCTGGGTCAAAGCCGAAGATCTCAAAAACTACGATCTTAATGCCGCCACCCGCGTTACTCTCAGCCTGAAAGGGCTACTTTAGTCCAGCATACCGCGTTCAACCCACCCGGCGTTATGCCGCGGGATAATGCGGGTGGCTACGATACGGTCGCATGCGTCTGCTGCCTGACCCACTCGCACAGCGCCCGGCGCGAAATCTTAATCCCGCCGTTTTTTAACGTTTCCGGCAACCGCAGCCAACGCACCGGCTGCTGAAAACGCGCTAACCGCTCAGCGCTCCATGCCGCCAGCGCGCTCAACTCGCAGCCGTCATCGCATTCCACCACCGCTACCGGGCGCTGGCCGTATTCCGCATCATCCAGCGGCACGATAAACACCTGCTGTACCTGTGGATGGGCGAGTATCACACGCTCGACCTCTTCCGGTTGAATACCTTCTCCACCGCTAAAAAAGAGGTTATCCAGTCGCCCAACAACCGTCAGCCGACCGTTATGCAATGCTCCGCGATCGCGCGTCGCAAACCAGCCTTCATTGTTGGTTAATGACAACAATTGACCATCCCGCCAGTAGCCTGCGGCCATACTCGACGCCCGCAGCCAGATCTCGCCGGCGACAATTTTCACCTCTCGCCCCGGCAGCGCTTCGCCAACATCCGCAGCGCCGTCGGCCTCTTTGGCACACACGGTGGAGGCGAATTCGGTGAGGCCATAGCCGCAGAAGCTGCGTATGCCCTGCTTTCGCGCCCGTTCAGTCAATTCGACCGGGATCGACGCGCCGCCGAGCAGCACCGCCTTGAGGGAAACCGCAGCATCATCATTCAGCAGGCGCCATAGCTGAGTCGGCACCAGCGAAGCATGGGTACAGCCGTGCAGCATCTGCGCCAGCGGCTGTTTGTCACGTACCGTGAGTCGCGCGCCGGCCAGCAGCCAGCGCCAGACGATCCCCTGACCGGAGACATGGAACAACGGCAGCGACAGCAGCCAGTCATCTCCTGCGGCAAACGGCATCAGCGCCAGCACGCCAGCCGCGCTGGCCAGATGGGCGTTGGCGCTATGTACCGCCGCTTTCGGCAGGCCGGTTGAACCGGAGGTCAACGTCATCGACACCAACCGATCGCCATGCCAACAAACGGCACAAGCGCCTTCTGCCGCCTGCAGAGTTAACGCCGGTAAATTCCCCGGCAGCGTATCACCGTTAAGCACCAGTTGATGCTGTACGGTTAACGCAGGCAGCAGTTCCTGCAGCAACACCGCTGGCAGCTGCGGATTCAGCGGCAGCACCCGCGCCCCGCACTGTAGCAGCGCCAGCCATGCCAGCAGAGTTTCCGGCTGGTTATAGGCCCGGAGCGCCACGCCCTGCCCTTCCATTACGCCCTGCGCGGCAAAACCAGACGCCAGCGCGTCAACCCGCGCGCATAGCTCCCGCCAGGTCAGCGGCTGGTTATTCAGACGTAAGGCGAGGGCCTCTCCGCGCCGCTGACGCCAATGCCGCCAGGGCCAGTCGTTAAAGGTCACAGCAGCGGCTCCAGCGCATCAATGTTGAGCACCGGCAGCACACTTTCGGGCCACGGCCGTACCAGCTGGGCGCCCATCAGCGACAGCGTATCCAACCCAGGAATAGTCTGCGGCGTCAGCCAGGCGGCAATCCGCGCCAGCTGGGTCAAGCCGAGACTGGACTCGATCGACGAGCTGATCACTACGCTCAACCCCAGCGCATGCGCCGCGGCGACCTGTTGCTGCACCTTCTGCAAACTGCCGGTTAGCGTCGGTTTGATCACCACCGCACGTACCCCCGGCTCGGCGACAAAGCGGAAATCCGCCTCGCGCAGGCTTTCATCCCAGGCGATAGCGATCCCTGTCTCGCGGCTAAAGGCCCGAGAATCCTCCCGCGTTTTGCAAGGTTCTTCAAGAAAAGCAATGCGCTGGCGGTACGCCGGATTAACGTATTTGGCGAACTGTTGCGCTTTGAGCGGCGTCCAGGCGCGGTTGGCATCGAGCCGCAGCTGCAGGTCGGGGATCGCCTCCAGCAGCAGATTCACCACCATGCCGTCGCGGACCGCCTCCCAGAGGCCAACTTTGACCTTAGCGACCTTCTCGCCGGGCATCGCCGCCAGTCTGGCGAATAGCTCATCCGGATCGCCGGAGCAGAGCGGCGCCGCGCGATAATCCGCGGCCTGCGGTAGTCCGCCGCTAAGCTCCGCCTGCGCGCAGCTGATGCCAAACGCGACGGAGGGCTGCGTGGGAAGCGGCGGCTCGGCGCCGTCGCGCCAGGCCTGTGCCCACGCTAACAGCGCCATTTGCGCCTCTTCCAGCGTCTCGACACTGAATCCCGGCAGGGGAGAAATTTCGCCCCAGCCTTCGCGTTCACCCTCCTGCAGGCGGATGAACAGCCCGTCGCGGGTTTTTAACCGCCGCTCGCGCAGCACCACGCCCGCGTCCATCGGTATCTGCCAGCGGTAAACCTGCGAAACGCGCATTATGGATTCCGTTTAAATTTGCTGAAGTCCGGCTGACGTTTCTGGTTGAAGGCATTGCGGCCTTCCTGCCCCTCTTCCGTCATATAGAACAGCATGGTGGCGTTGCCCGCCAGCTCCTGCAGACCAGCCTGGCCGTCGCAGTCGGCGTTCAGCGCCGCTTTCAGGCAGCGCAAGGCCATCGGGCTGTTCTGCAGCATTTCACGACACCAGCGCACGGTCTCTTTTTCCAGATCCGCCAGCGGTACCACGGTATTCACCAGCCCCATGTCCAGCGCCTGCTGAGCGTCATACTGGCGGCACAGGAACCAGATTTCGCGCGCTTTTTTCTGCCCGACGATCCGCGCCATATAGGAGGCGCCCCAGCCGCCGTCGAAAGAGCCGACTTTTGGCCCGGTCTGGCCGAAGATGGCGTTTTCCGCCGCGATAGTCAGATCGCACATCATATGCAGCACGTGACCGCCGCCGATAGAGTAGCCGGCCACCATCGCCACCACCGGTTTCGGGCAGGTGCGGATCTGACGCTGGAAGTCGAGCACGTTAAGATGATGAACGCCGGAGTCGTCCTGATAGCCGCCGTAGTCGCCGCGGACTTTCTGGTCGCCGCCGGCGCAGAAGGCTTTCTCACCTTCACCGGTCAGCACGATGACGCCGATATTGTCGTCATACCGGGCATCCGCCAGCGCCTGGATCATCTCTTTGACGGTCAGCGGGCGGAAGGCGTTGCGCACCTGCGGACGATTAATGGTGATTTTGGCAATCCCGTCAGTCGATTTGTGATAGCGAATATCGGTATAGCCTTCGGAGCAATCGTGCCATTCAACGGGGGCGTAGAGCATTGCTTCATCAAGAGAGATCATAGAATGTCCTTCAGTTAACTTGCCAGAATCTGCGCCAGACAGGCAATCACCGCCGCCGGGTTGTCCCGGTGCGCGTTGTGTCCGGCATGGTGAATAAGATGGAGATCCGCCGCGAGCGTCTGCGCGATGGCGCGAAACTTCGCGTCGTGCTCGCCGCACAGGTAGTGAAAAGGAAAATCGCGCGCCTGCAGAGACGCGAGCAGATCGGCCTGCGCGGCAAGGGAGGTTGCCTGCAGCATCGCCGCCAGCGTCGCGCCGTTGTTCCGGCTGCGTAAGGCGACCAATGACTCACGCTGCGCGGCATTCAGCGAAGCGAAGACCGGCTGCTGATACCAGTCGGCAAAGACCTGCTCAAGCGGCTCGCGGCGAAAACGTTCCGCCCAGGCGCTGTCATTGCTGCGCCGCGCCTGCCGCGCCTCTACATCCTGCAGGCCCGGATGGCCGCCTTCAACGATCAGCCCGCGCATGCCTGCGCGCGGCTGGCTGGCGAAGTTCATTGCCACCCGGCCGCCCAGCGAGTAGCCGATCAGCCAATACTTATGTATGTTGTAACTATTAAGCGTAGACTGCAGCAGAGTATTGACCCCGGCAAAGTCCTGCACCGCGATATCCGCGGAGCCGCCGTGCCCCGGCAGATCGAGGTACAGCCGCGGCCAGGCGGGAAAGGCGTCGCCCACTTTCCGCCACTCGTTGCGGTCGCCGGAAAAACCGTGCAGAAACACCAGCCAGGGATAGCCCGGCTGGCCGTTGTCGACAGCAGCGCTGAGGATCACAGGCGACTTACCTGCGCCAGCAGCTGCTGGAGGGTCTGCGCGCCGTCGGTCTCATTGACCGCCAGCTCAATCACCGTCGCCCCTGCCCTGCGCCAGGCGCCGGCCAGCGCCTCATCCAGCGACGGCCAGTCATCAGGGCGATGATAGGCCAGGCCGAACATCGCCGCCGCGTGGCTGAAATCCACGTCCTGCGGCATTAAATAGAACTGACGGCGTTCGTCCTGCGGCGTCGGCAGCATAGAAAAAATCTGCCCGCCGTTGTTATTCACCACGATCAGCACCAGCGGCGCCGACGCCTGGCGCAGCAGGGCCAGCGAGTTGAGATCGTAGAGCGCGGAGAGATCGCCAACGATGGCCAGCGTCGGTCGGGCGCTGGCGCGCTGCACGCCGGCCGCAGTGGCGATCAGGCCATCGATGCCGCTGGCGCCGCGGTTGCTGTAGACCGGATACCCGGCCGGTAGCTGCGCCAGGGCGTCGATCAGGCGCACCACCAGGCTGTTGCCAACAAACAATTGGCCCTGCTCCGGCAGATAGCCCCGAATACGCTGCGCCAGCTGCGCTTCGCCAAAAGGCTCGTTGCTGGCGACTGCAGCCTGCCACGCCTGCCCGGCAAGCTGTGGGATCACCGTCGCCCACGGCTGGCGTTTCTCCGCCGGATGTAATTCGAGCCAGCGCTCAACGCTTGAGAGCAGACGGCGACCGCGGTGCTGCGCCGGGTCGAGGCGACCGGGCAGATTATCCACCAGCCAGTATTCATCCGGCTCGCAGGTCGCCTGCCACTGGAGCACGCGTTTGCCGGTCAGGCTGCTGCCGAGTTGCACGACGATCTGCGCCTGCGCCAGCTCGCTGACCGCTTTGCCGTTGCCCAGCCACAGGTCGGCGCACGGCAGCGGCTGCCCGGTCTGCGACAGGACATCGCCGATCAGCGGCCAGCCGAGGGTCTGCGCCCACTCAGCGACCTTTTTCCCTTCCGCGGCGCTCATTCTGCCCGCCACGACGACGCCGCGTTTTTGTCGCCAGAAGAACCAGTCGCGCTGCTTCTCGCTCTCTAACTGCAGCGCCTGGCGCAGCCAGGGTTTGTCGCTCTGCCACCAGTTGCCGAGCTGCTGCTGCCACTCCACGCCGGTCTCATCCATATCACCATACAGCGGTTCAGCGAACGGACAGTTAATATGCACCCCGCCGGCGTGCAGCGCGCCCAGCGCCTGGTCGATGGTTGAGACCAGCCAGCGGGCAGGAATATCCTGCGAGGGACGCGGCAAAGAAATCGTCTGCGCAGGATGGGAGGCAAACATCCCCGGCTGGCGGATAGCCTGGTTCGCGCCGCAGTCGATCAGCTCCGGCGGACGGTCGGCGGTCAACAGGATCAGCTTTTCACCGGTGAGCCCTGCCTCAATCAGCGCCGGATAGAGGTTCGCGGTGGCGGTCCCGGAGGTGACTATCACCGCCACCGGCTGCCGGCTGGCCTTCGCCAGGCCGAGCGCCAGGTGGCCGAGGCCGCGTTCGTCGAAATGGGTATGATGGATAAAGGCGCGGTTTTCCGCCGCCGCCAGGGTTAAGGGTGTCGAGCGCGAGCCCGGCGCGATGCAGATATGCTGCACGCCATGGCGCGTTAAAGCTTCCAGGATCACCGCCGCCCAGCGTCGGTTAAATGCGCTTACTGACATGAAATTGTCCGGTATCAAATATTGATGCTAAGTATAGATAAGGCAAAGTGACGTCGTTTTGATATGCATCGTCATTCAAGCTTTATGGACACAGCAGCGAGCGCAGCCCGGCCGCTTTGTTGTCTATCTCCTGCCACTCCTGCTGTGCATCAGAGCCGCTGACGATCCCCGCCCCGGCATACAGCCGCAGGGTGTCGTGGTTCACTTTCGCCGAACGCAGCGCCACGCAAAACTCGCTTTGCGCCAGTGACAGATACCCGGCGGACCCGGCGTACCATTCGCGGGAAAACGGTTCATGACGCTGAATGAACGCCAGCGCCGCCCGGCGCGGCAGGCCGGCCACCGCGGCGGTGGGCTGCAGCTGCAGCAGACAGCGGCTGTCGTCAGGCGCCGCCAGCTCGGTCCAGATGCAGCGTCGGAGATGCTGCACCTTACGCAGCCTCACCACCTGCGGCGGCAGGACGTCCAGCGTCGAGGCCTCACTCTGCAGGCGCTGGCAGATATCCTCTACCACCAGCATGTTTTCCCGCTGGTTTTTGTCGTCTTTCATCAACCAGTCGGCCAGTTGCTGCGCCTTCGCGTCTTCCTGATGGTTCGCGACGGTCCCCGCCAGCGCTTCGGTGCGCAGCAGCGCGCCGCGCCGGCGCCACAGCCGTTCCGGCGTGGAGCCGAAAAATGCCTGCCGGGCATTGAACGCCATCAGGAAATGAAAACAGTTAAGATTGCTGCGCCGGCTAGCCGCCATGATGCTCACGGCGTCCAGCGGGGCGGCAAACTGCAGGTCGGTTGCCCGCGCCAGCACTACTTTATCCATTTCACCGGCGCTGATCGCCTTAGTCGCCCGCGCAATCATTGCCTGCCATTGAGGATAGTCGGATGAGTGGCGCTCGCTCAGCAACGGCGGTATGGCGCCGGGAGTCGCCTGAGTGGTTGTCAGGCTGGCGAGAAACGCGCGGGCCGTCGCGGCATCCTCACGCAGGGAGATATCACTATGCAGCACCAGCCGCAGCACGGCCCTGCCGCCGCACCGGCGCCACTCCAGACGCGGCAGCGCCAGGCTGCCCTGCTGCGGTTCAAACGCATTCAGGCCGCAGATACGCAGATCCTGCCGGCCGACCTGGCGTAAAAAGCGGTTCGCCGCGTCGAGCGAGGTAAAGGTTTTTACCGCCCCCAGCGTCGCCAGTTCCTCATCGCCATTGCGCTGCTGCCAGTAAAACTGCGGCCATTGCGCCTGCTGGCCGCACCATAGTAGCGGATCGAAGGCATCATTCAGCGGAAAAGCAACATCGATAATTCGCGTGCCGGGCAAGTCTGGAAAAGACTCGCCCAGGCCGTCTTGCAAACGGGCCAGCGCAGTGGAAACAGACAGCACGCAAACCTCCACGGTAGTAAAACCCCACATTATAAGGGGTTCGACGGCGGAATAGCAGTACCCATGATGAGGGAGCGGGTTTTATCTTACCCGCTCGCCGGGTCAGAGCTGCGTGTGGACGAGGGTGCAGAGGAGTCAGACAGTGCGCTTTTCTCGCGCCATGCCAATGTGGGGGATGCCATCCTCATCATAGACCTCGGTCACCGGCGTAAAACCGAAGTGGGCGTAAAAGGATTGCAGGTGCGCCTGCGCCCCGAGGTAAATCGCCTTTTGCGGCCAGTGCTGCTGACAGCTGGCCAGCGCCTGCTCCATCAGCTGATAGCCGAGCTTCGCACCACGGGCGGCGGGGCTGACGATGACCCGGCCAATCACCACCGGCGCAAACTCCTCTTCGCTTTTGAGGATCCGCGCGTAGGCCACCAGTTCGCCATCGCGCCAGCCGAGCAGATGGCGATTTTCACCAACCAAATCATCGCCGTCGACATCCTGATAGACGCACTGCTGCTCTACGACAAAGACTTCACTGCGCAATTTCAGCAGCGCATACAGCTGGGGAACGGTGAGTTCACTATGGTGGAGATCCTGCCAGGTCATCATCTGCTGCTCCTTATTGATATACTGATACTTTGCGACTCGCCCTGAGGACACTGGACGATGGAATTAACTTTTTTGGGGACATCCGCCGGGGTGCCGACCCGCACGCGTAATATGACGTCGATAATACTGAATTTGCAACAGCCGACCCGCGCCGAAATGTGGTTGTTTGACTGCGGCGAAGGGACCCAGCATCAGTTTCTTCACACGCCCTACCATCCCGGCAAACTGAATAAGATTTTTATTACCCATCTGCACGGCGACCACCTGTTCGGCCTGCCCGGCCTGCTGTGCAGCCGCTCGATGCAGGGAAACTCCCTGCCCCTCACCCTCTACGGGCCAAAAGGACTCAAAGAGTTTGTTGAGACCGCGCTGCGCCTGAGCGGTTCGTGGACCGACTATCCGCTCACCATCATCGAAGTCGGCCCTGGTCTGGTGTTCGACGAAGAGGGCTATCGGGTCACCGCGTATCCGCTCAGCCATCCGGTGGAGTGCTATGGGTATCGCATTGCGCAGCATGACAAGCCCGGCACCCTCGACGCCGCCCAGCTGATTGCCGATGGCGTACCTCCCGGGCCGCTGTTCCATCAACTCAAGCGCGGACAGCGCGTCGAGCTGGCAGATGGCCGGGTCATCGACGGCAGCCGCTATCTGGGACCTGCGACCCCGGGTAAAACGCTGGCCATCTTCGGCGATACCGCCCCCTGCCCGCAGGCGCTGGAGATGGCTCGCGGGGCGGATGTAATGGTCCACGAAACCACCCTTGAGCAGGCGATGGCGGAGAAAGCCAATAGCCGCGGCCACTCTTCCAGTCAGCAGACCGCGGCGCTTGCCAAAGAAGCGGGGGTCGGTACGCTGATCGCCACCCACTTTAGCTCGCGCTACGATGCCGAAGGCTGTCTGCGTATGCTGGCGGAATGCCGGGAGATTTTCCCTAACACGCTGCTGGCGGAAGACTTTATGGTCTACAAGATGGCGTAAAATCCGGGCATAAAAAAACCGCCATCCCGGCGGTTTTTTATTGAGTCAATCAACTTACATCAGCGGCGTCGCCAGCTGCACGATGCTAATCAGCGGCTGCGGCCAGATACCGAGCACCAGCACCAGCAGCGCGGAGATCAGCACCACGATACCGCCGGCGCTGTACTGCCAGTTTGACGGCGCATCGCGATTTAGCTGCTCCGGCGCGCTCAGATACAGGCTGACGGCCACGCGCAGGTAGTAGTAGAGACCGATCGCCGAGCCGACAACCACCGCGGCAACCAGCCACCACAGATGCGCATGCACACCGACGGCCAGCACGTAGAACTTACCGATAAAGCCGAGGGTCATCGGGATGCCGGCCAGGGAGAGCATCATCACCGTCATCACAGCCGACAGGATCGGACGGTGCCAGAACAGGCCGCGGTAGGAGAACAGCGAGTCAGCATCCGGACCGCGGTACGGGCTGGACATCAGGCTGACCACGCCGAACGCGCCGAGGCTGCTGAACAGGTAACCGGCCAGGTAGACGCCAACGGCTTCCATCGACATTTCACCGCTCTGCAGGGCAATCAGCGCCACCAGCAGATAGCCGAGATGGGAGATGGAAGAGTAACCGAGCAGGCGCTTAATGTTGGTCTGGCTCAGCGCCATCAGGTTACCGAAGATGATAGAGGCGAAGGCGATCAGGCCCAGCACCACACGTACCGCTTCGCTGTTGCCCACCGGCATGTACAGGAACAGACGCATCACTACGCCGAAGATAGCGATCTTGCTGGCGGTCGCCAGGAAGGTGGAGACCGGCGCAGGCGCCCCCTGGTAAACGTCCGGCGTCCACAGGTGGAACGGCACCAGCGACAGTTTAAAGCCAAGACCGACGATCATCAGACCGAGGCCCGCCAGCAGCAGCGGCTCGTGCAGCATGTTGTCCGCCAGGCTTTTGCCCAGCGCGAGGAAGGACAGATTGCCGGAGTTCGCATACACCAGCGCCATACCGAACAGCAGGAAGGACGAAGCTGCCGCGGAGAGGATGGTGTATTTGATGCTCGCTTCCAGCGAACGCTTCTGGCGGAAGGCGTAACCAACCAGGCCGAACAGCGGCAGCGAAATCAGCTCAATACCGAGGAACAGCGCCGCCAGATGATTCGCACCGGCCAGCAGAATGCCGCCCAGGGCGGCGATCAGCACCAGCAGGTAGAACTCTTCTTTGTTGTCCTTGTAACCCTCAAGCCACGGGTAGGCGAAAGTACAGGTCGCGAGGCTCGCCAGCAGCACCAGACCGGTGTAAAGCATGGCGTAGCCGTCAACGCGGATCAGCGGCGTGACGTCCATCGCCCCGTTCTGGCCGACGAACCAGAGCGAGACCAGCGCGGCGTTAAGTCCAAGAACCGACAGCGTGGCATTGAGAAAATGATTGCGTCGCCACGCAATGGAGAGCATCACAACCACCACCGTCAAGCCGACGATCAGCAGCGGTAGCAGTGCGATCAGTTGTTGTGGAGTTATTGTCATGGCGAATTACGGCCTTGTAGTAGAAACAGAATTAACAAACCACTGCTGAATGTTGCTCATCGCAGCATGCGAGGTGTCGAGGATCGGCTGCGGGAAGAAGCCCAACAGCACCAGCAGCACCACCAGCAGCAGGATGATAGACAGTTCACGCAGGGACATCCCCGGCAACTCTTTCGCCGCCACTTCGCTCTTCGCTTTACCGAAGTAAGCGCGATGTAACATCGACAGCGAGTAAACGGACGCGAATACCAGACCAAAGGTGGAGATGACGGTGATCGTCGGCACCACTTTATAGCTGCCGAACAGGATCATAAATTCGCCGACGAAGTTACCGGTGCCCGGCATCCCCAGAGTGGCGACCGCGAAGAACATCGACATCGCCGGCAGCCATTTAATTTTGCTCCACAGACCGCCCATTTGGCGCATATCGCGGGTATGCAGACGTTCGTACAGCTGGCCGCAGAGAATAAACAGACCCGCCGCGGACAGACCGTGAGCAATCATCTGGATCACCGCTCCCTGATAGGCCAGCTGGCTGCCGGTGTAGATAGCAATCAGCACGAAGCCCATGTGGGACACGGAGGTGTAGGCGATCAGGCGTTTAATATCGGTCTGGGCGAAGGCCATCCACGCGCCGTAGAAGATACCGATCACGCCCAGCCACATGGCGATGGGCGCAAACTCGGCGGAGGCATTCGGGAACAGCGGCAGCGCAAAGCGCAGCAGGCCGTAGGCGGCGGTTTTCAGCAGGATCCCCGCGAGGTCGACAGAGCCGGCGGTCGGCGCCTGGGAGTGAGCGTCCGGCAGCCAGCCGTGCAGCGGCACCACCGGCATTTTCACCGCGAAGGCGATGAAGAAGCCGAGCATCAGCAGGTATTCCACGCCGTGAGACATCGGGGTTTTCAGCAGATCTTCATAGTTGAAGGTCCACACGCCGGTGGCGTTGAAGTGGACGAAGGCCAGCGCCAGAATGGCAATCAGCATCACCAGGCCGCTCGCCTGGGTATAGATGAAGAACTTGGTGGCCGCTGTGATACGCGTTTTACCGTCCGAGGCTTTGTGGCCCCACAGCGCGATCAGGAAGTACATCGGCACCAACATCATTTCCCAGAAGAAGAAGAACAGGAACATGTCGATGGCGAGGAACACGCCGATAACGCCGCCCAGGATCCACATCAGGTTGAGGTGGAAGAAGCCCTGGTATTTTTCGATTTCACGCCACGAACAGAGCACCGCCAGCACGCCGAGGAGACCGGTCAGCACCACCATCAGCAGCGACAGGCCGTCGATCGCCAGATGGATGCTAATGCCGAAGCGTGGGATCCACGGCAGCACGAATTCCGACTGCCATTGCGGAATACCCGCGGATTGCGTCAGAGAATAGCCGCCCTGCATCCACAGCTGCAGGCCAAGCACCAGCGTCAGTCCCATGGTAATCAGCGCGATCCAGCGCGGCACTTTCACGCCAAAGCGTTCGGTCTGCCAGCACAGGAAGCCGCCGATAAAGGGAATTAATATTAGCCAGGGTAGTAACATGGCGATTTTTATTCCTTGTTAAAGTCCCGTTCAGGACCGATTTTCAACGAATTCGACTACATTCACGTTTGAGTGCGGTTTGTTGTGTCGGGTGGCGCTTCGCTTACCCGACCTACGGTCTCGTAGGCCCGGTAAGCGAAGCGCCACCGGGCAAAACCGCGCGATCAAATCAACGCAATACCATCAGCAGCGCCAGCACCACCACCGCGCCGATGCTCATTGAAGCCACATACCAGCGCAGATAACCGTTCTCGCTCACCAGCAGGCCTTTGCCTGCGAAGCGGGAAAGGATCGCCGGGATATTCATCAACGAGTTCAGCGGATCGCGTTTCAGCAGCCAGGCAATACCGAGGAATGGTTTTACGAACACCTTGTCGTATAACCAGTCGAAGCCCCAGGCATGGAACCACCAGGTACCGAAGAAGCGGCCAGGCGCACTGTTGGCGATGGAGGTCACCAGCGTGCGTTTGCCCAGCCACAGCCATGCAGCGATCAGAATCCCGGCAATGGCGATGATCCCGGAGGCAATCTCCAGCGTCATCACGCTACCGTGGGCGAGCTCAGTGGTCTGCGGCAGTACGCCTTCCAGCGGCGGCACAATCAGCGCGCCAACGAAGGTGGATAGTACCAGCAGCACAATCAACGGCAGATGATGGGTAATCCCCTTCCCTGCGTGCGCGTGAATTTGCTCTTTACCGTGGAATACGATGAAAATCATCCGGAAGGTGTACAGCGAGGTCATAAAGGCGCCGACCAGGCCTGCCACCATCAGATTGATATGGCCATTGGCCATCGCGCCTGCCAGAATCTCATCCTTACTGAAGAAGCCTGCGGTGATAAGCGGCAGTGCGGACAGCGCCGCGCCCCCCACCAGGAAGCAGACGTATACCAGCGGAATCGATTTGCGCAGGCCGCCCATCTTGAAGATGTTCTGTTCGTGATGGCAGGCCAGAATGACCGAACCAGACGACAGGAACAGCAGCGCTTTAAAGAACGCGTGAGTCATCAGGTGGAAAATCGCCGCGTCCCATGCCTGCACGCCCAGCGCGAGGAACATGTAGCCAATCTGGCTCATGGTAGAGTAGGCGAGAACGCGTTTGATATCGGTCTGCACCAGCGCGGCGAAGCCCGCCAACACCAGGGTGACCGCCCCGACGATACCGACCAGATGCAGCACTTCCGGCGTCATCAGGAACAGGCCGTGGGTACGGGCGATCAGATAGACGCCCGCGGTGACCATGGTCGCGGCGTGGATCAGCGCAGAGACCGGCGTCGGACCCGCCATCGCATCGGCAAGCCACGTTTGCAGCGGCAGCTGGGCGGATTTACCGACCGCGCCGCCAAGCAGCATCAGCGTCGCCCACTGCAGCGTGGTGCTGCCGTTAGCGAAGTGCTGCGGCGCCAGCTCCACCATTTCGCGGAAGTTCAGGGTGCCCAGTTCGTTATAAAGAATGAACAGCGCGAAGGCGAGGAACACGTCGCCGACGCGGGTCACCACAAACGCTTTCATCGCTGCGGCGCCGTTCTTCGGATCGGTGTAGTAGAAACCGATCAGCAGGTAAGAACAGAGGCCCACGCCTTCCCAACCGAGGTACATCAGCAGCAGGTTATCGGCCAGTACCAGAACCACCATGCTGGCGATAAACAGGTTGGTATAGGCGAAGAAGCGGGAATATCCCTCTTCACCGCGCATGTACCAGGAGGCGAACATGTGGATCAGGAAGCCGACGCCGGTAACTACGGAGAGCATGGTCAGCGACAGGCCGTCCAACACCAGGTTGAAGCCGATGTTGAAATCACCGACCGACATCCAGGTCCACAGCGGCACGCTGACCGCCTGTTTGCCGTTAGCGAAAAAGTCGACGCCAACGTACGCGGTGACCAGCGCCGCCAGGCCTACCGAGCCCATGCCAACGGCGGCGGAAAGATTTTCCGACCAGCGCCCGCGGGAGAAGGCCAGCAGCACAAAGCCAATCAATGGCAAAAGAATGGTTAAGGCAAGCATGTTCATCCACGCAACTCACTTACTGAATCGATGTTCAGGTTCTGGCGGCGACGATGGAGCTGCAGCAGCAGCGCCAGGCCGATACTCGCTTCCGCAGCCGCGAGGCTGATGGCGAGGATATACATTATCTGACCATCTGCCTGACCCCAGTAGCTACCCGCCACCACAAAGGCCAGCGCGGCGGCGTTAATCATGATTTCCAGGCTAATCAACATAAACAGCAGATTGCGGCGGATCACCAGCCCCGTCAGACCAAGCACAAACAGGATGGCCGCGAGGATCAGTCCATGTGTTAAGGGGATCATGCGTGTTCCTCCGTTTTTCGTTTGTCGCTGTCGTTCAGACGGTTGCTCAGCACCTCGCCGGCGCGCTCTTCGCGGCCAATGTGGAAGGCAACCACCAGGCCCGCCAGCAGCAGCATGGAGGCCAGCTCCACCGCCAGGACGTACGGCCCAAACAGCGCAATGCCCACTTCTTTGGCGTTAATCGCCGCACCGTCGATACCCTGGTCGTTAATGCCCAGGATGGCGTAAACGATAACCACCAGCAGCACCGCGGAGAGGATGGCCGGGCCAATCCAGATCCCCGGCTGCAGCCACTTGCGCTCCTGTTCGATCTCGGTGCCGCCCAGGTTGAGCATCATCACCACGAAGACGAACAGCACCATAATGGCCCCGGCGTAGACGATGATTTCCAGCGCTCCGGCGAAGTACGCGCCCAGCGAGAAGAACACCCCGGCAATCGCCAGCAGCGAAATAATCAGGTACAGCAGCGCATGCACCGGATTGGTGTGGGTGACGACCCGCAAGGTTGCGAGGATGGCTATCAGGCCACAGATATAAAAAGCGAATTCCATTGCCCCTCTCCTTACGGTAACAGGCTCTTGACGTCGATTGGCTTAGCTTCATTTTCCGCTTCGCCCTTATCTTTGCCGTCGATTGCCATACCCGCCATCCGGTAGAAGTTATATTCCGGGTATTTGCCCGGACCGGAAATCAGCAGATCCTCTTTTTCGTACACCAGATCCTGACGCTTGTATTCACCCAGCTCGAAGTCCGGGGTCAACTGGATCGCCGTGGTCGGGCACGCTTCTTCGCACAGGCCGCAGAAGATGCAACGTGAGAAGTTGATGCGGAAGAACTCCGGATACCAGCGGCCGTCTACCGTCTCTGCTTTCTGCAGCGAGATACAGCCCACCGGGCAGGCTACCGCACACAGGTTACAGGCGACGCAGCGCTCTGCACCGTCCGGATCGCGGGTCAGCACGATGCGGCCGCGATAGCGCGGCGGCAGGTAGACCGGCTCTTCCGGATACATCCGGGTTTCACGTTTGGCGAAGGCATGCAGGCCAATCATCCAGATACTACGGACCTGGGTGCCGAACCCCACCAATAATTCTTTTAAGGTCATGTTCAATTCACCCCTTATTGCGCCTGCCAGAGAATGACAGCCGCCGTTACCAACAAGTTGACCAGCGTTAACGGCAGGCATACCTTCCAGCCAAAGGACATTACCTGGTCATAGCGCGGACGCGGTAATGATGCGCGGATCAAAATGAACATCATCATGAAGAACGCGGTTTTCAGCGCGAACCAGATGAAAGGAGGTAACCACGGGCCATTCCAGCCGCCGAAGAACAGCGTGACGATTAGCGCTGAAACGGTGACGATACCGATGTATTCCCCGACGAAGAACAGACCGAATTTCATGCCGGAATATTCAATGTGGTAACCATCGGCCAGTTCCTGCTCCGCTTCCGGCTGGTCGAACGGGTGACGGTGACATACCGCCACGCCGGCGATGGCGAAAGTCACGAAACCGAAGAACTGCGGGATAACGTTCCACAGATGCGCCTGGTTGTTAACGATATCGGTCATATTGAATGACCCCGCCTGCGCCACCACGCCCATCAGGGAGAGACCGAGAAACACTTCGTAGCTCAGGGTCTGCGCGGAAGCACGCATCGCCCCCAGCAGCGAGTATTTGTTATTGCTCGACCAACCGGCGAACAGCACCGCGTAGACCGCCAGGCCTGCCATCATCAGGAAGAAGAGGATGCCGATGTTCAGGTCGGCCACCACCCACGTCGGGCTAACCGGCACGATAGCGAAGGCCAGCAGCAGCGAGGTAAAGGCGATAACCGGCGCCAGAGTAAAGATCACGCGATCGGAGAAGCGCGGGATCCAGTCCTCTTTAAAGAACATCTTGATCATGTCGGCGACCAGCTGCAGCGAACCGCCCCAGCCGACGCGGTTAGGTCCGTAGCGGTTCTGGAACAAGCCGAGCAGACGACGCTCGCCGAAGCTCATGAACGCGCCGCAGGTGACAACCACCAGCAGAATGACCACGGCCTTCAGGATGCTTAACAGAATGTCGATAAGATCCGGCGTTAACCAGCTCATGCTTTCGCCTCCTGCAGTGAATCAATACGCGATCCGGTCAGCACCGGCGCAATGCCCGGCATGCCCATCGGTAAGCCAACCTGTCCCGCGGTCAGGCCTTCAGAGATAACCAGCGGCAGACGCAGGGTCTGGCCTTCCACGCTAAAGGAGAGCATTGCCCCTGGGTTGACGCCAAGCTTCGCGGCATCCGCCGGGTTCAGCTTGATGTACGGCTCAGGCATCCGGCTCTGGAACACCGGCGCGCGCTGAGACAGCTCATCGCTGCCGAACAGATGGTAGTACGGCGCAATTCGCCATTTGCCCTCTTCCGCCTGGAAGCTGGCCGGCACCGCCGTGAAGTACTCCAGTCCGCTGGCGGACGCTTCAAACAGACGAACGCCCGGATCGCCGTGGCGCAGTTTCCCGCCCACTTCATCCTGGAACTTGTTCCATGCCTGCGGGGAGTTCCAGCCCGGCGCCCAGGCGAACGGGATCTGCGAACGCGGGGCGGACGGCTGGTTGTTCCCTTCCATGGAGAAGGCGAACATCGTGTCTTTATCCTGCGGCTGACGCGGCTCGTGCACGCTGATGTTAGCGCGCATCGCCGTGCGGCCGCTGTAGCGGTGCGGTTCACGCGCCAGCTTCTGGCCGCGAATGCGGAAGGTCGCATCCGGCGCGGCGTCTTTAATGCCCGCCAGCTGCGGCAGCGCGGCAATCGCCGCATCAATGACGTGGTCCAGCTGAGTCCAGTCAACCTGACGGTTGTTGACGGTGCTGTGCAGCGAATGCAGCCAGCGCCAGCTTTCCAGCATTACGGTTTTCGCGTCGTAGTAAGCCGGATCGTAAACCTGGAAGAAACGTTGGGCGCGGCCTTCGTTGTTCACCACGGTACCGTCGCTTTCCGCAAAGCTTGCCGCGGAGAGCACCAGGTGCGCTTTGTCCATAATCGCGGTGCGCTGATGATCCACCACCATCACCAGCGGCGCTTTCGCCAGCGCAGCGTCAACGCGCGCGGCGGAAGCATGACGGTGAAGGTCGTTTTCCAGCACGATAACCGCGTCTGCGGCGCCGCTTTCCAGTTCGTCCAGCGCCTCTTCAAGCGAGCCGCCGCCGATCATGCCCAGTCCGACGCTGTTAACCGCCCGGGCGACCATGGTCACCCCGACATCGGCGCCGCGGCCTTTCAGAGCTTTCGCCACGTTAGCGGCGGCCTGGATGATCTCCATGCTGCCGGCGTTGGTCCCGGAGATGATCAGCGGTTTTTTCGCCCCGGCCAGCGCCTGAACGATAACGTCGACTTTACCCTGCAGGTCCTGGCTCAGGCCGTCAACCGCCGGCGCGCTGTCGTCCAGCGCATGGGCAATAGCAAAGCCGAGACGCGCCTGATCTTCTACCGGCGCGCGGTAGGTCCACGCCGCGATGTCATCCAGGCGGGTGTCATCGACGTTGGTGACGAATAGCGGGTGCTTGGCGCGCTGGCCGATGTTGAGGATCGCGGCGATCTGCCAGTCGGCCACTTTCTGCGCCGCCGCCATTTCGCGTGCTTTCCCTTTCACTGCCTGGCGTACCGCCAGGGCCACGCGCGCGCCGGTCTGGGTAATGTCTTCGCCCAGCACCAGTACCGCATCGTAGGATTCGATATCGCGCAGGCTTGGCGTGTGGATCCCGCCCTCGCGCAGCACTTTCAGCATCATCTGCAGGCGCGCTTGTTCGCCTTTGGCGATGCCGGTATAGAAGTTGTCGGCGCCCACCAGCTCGCGCAGCGCGAAGTTGCTTTCAATGCTGGCGCGCGGGGAGCCGATGCCGATCACTTTCTTCGACTGGCGCAGGATATCCGCCGCCCCCTGCATCGCCTGCTCGGCGTTAAGGGTGATCAGATCGTCGCCGCGGCGCTGCACCGGCTGACGCGGACGGTCTTTCAGGTTCACGTAGCCATAGCCGAAACGACCGCGGTCGCAGAGGAAGTAGCGGTTCACGGTACCGTTATAGCGGTTTTCGATACGACGCAACTCGCCATAGCGTTCACCCGGGCTGATGTTACAGCCGATGGAACACTGCTGGCAGATGCTCGGCGCAAACTGCATGTCCCACTTACGGTTATAGCGCTCGGAGTGGGTTTTGTCGGTGAAAACGCCGGTCGGGCAGACTTCCACCAGGTTGCCGGAGAACTCGCTCTCCAGGGTGCCATCTTCCGGGCGGCCGAAGTAGACGTTGTCGTGCGCGCCATAGACGCCCAGATCGGTGCCGTCGGCATAATCTTTGTAGTAGCGCACGCAGCGGTAGCAGGCGATGCAGCGGTTCATTTCGTGCGAAATAAACGGCCCCAGATCCTGATTGCGGTGGGTACGCTTGGTGAAACGATAGCGGCGGAAGCTATGACCGGTCATCACCGTCATATCCTGCAGGTGGCAGTTGCCGCCCTCTTCGCAGACCGGGCAGTCGTGCGGGTGGTTAGTCATCAACCACTCCACCACGCTTTCGCGGAACTGCTTCGCTTCGCTGTCGTCGATAGAAATAAAGGTGCCGTCGGATGCCGGAGTCATACAGGACATCACCAGGCGACCACGCGTGTCTTCCGCGTTCTGATATTGCTTCACCGCACACTGGCGGCAAGCACCGACGCTCCCTAGCGCCGGGTGCCAGCAAAAGTAGGGAATATCAAGACCAAGAGAGAGACAAGCCTCTAGCAGGTTGTCCGCCCCGTTGACCTCGTATTCTTTGCCGTCTACATGAATCGTAGCCATTTGCGTGCTTCCAAAAATAAAAAACCTTTAGATTACCAGCGCGTCTTAAGCAGGTTCGGCTGAATCCCGTTGATTGCATGGGTATTGCTGAACTGCTGCTTAATGCCAGCCTCGAATTCTTCGCGGAAATATTTAATCGCGCTCTGTAGCGGCTCGACCGCGCCCGGCGCGTGCGCGCAGAAGGTTTTACCCGGGCCCAGGAATCGACACAGTTGCTCAAGGGTTTCGATATCGCCAGGCTGGCCTTCGCCGCGCTCCAGGGCGCGCAGGATCTTCACGCTCCACGGCAGACCATCGCGGCACGGCGTACACCAGCCGCAGGACTCGCGGGCAAAGAACTCTTCAAGGTTACGCACCAGCGAGACCATGTTGATCTCGTGGTCAACGGCCATCGCCAGCGAGGTGCCCAGACGGCTGCCCGCTTTACCAATGCTTTCGAATTCCATCGGCAGATCGAGGTGCGCTTCGGTGAGGAAGTCGGTCCCTGCTCCGCCCGGTTGCCAGGCTTTAAACTTCAGGCCATCGCGCATACCGCCGGCGTAATCTTCGAGGATCTCGCGGGCAGTGGTGCCGAACGGCAGCTCCCAGACGCCCGGATTCTTCACCCGGCCGGAGAAGCCCATCAGCTTGGTGCCAGCATCTTTGCTGGTGGAAATGTTCTGGTACCACTCGACGCCGTTGGCGAGGATCGCTGGCACGTTGCACAGGGTTTCTACGTTGTTGACGCAGGTCGGCTTGCCCCAGACGCCGGAGCTCGCCGGGAACGGCGGCTTGGATCGCGGGTTGGCGCGGCGGCCTTCCAGGGAGTTGATCAGCGCCGTCTCTTCGCCGCAGATATAGCGCCCTGCCCCGGTGTGCACGAACAGCTCGAAGTCAAACCCGGTGCCGAGGATGTTTTTCCCCAACAGACCCGCTTCGGTGGCTTCGGCAATCGCGCGACGCAGATGCTGGGCCGCTTCAATATATTCTCCGCGCAGGAAGATGTAGCCGCGGTACGCTTTCAGCGCAAACGCGGAGATCAGCATGCCTTCCACCAGCAGGTGCGGCAGCTGCTCCATCAGCAGGCGGTCTTTATAGGTGCCCGGCTCCATTTCATCGGCGTTACACAGCAGGTAACGGATGTTCATGGATTCGTCTTTCGGCATCAGGCTCCACTTCAGACCAGTGGAGAAGCCCGCGCCGCCGCGCCCTTTCAGGCCAGCGTCTTTTACCGCCGTGACAATCTCATCCGGGGCCATCCCGGTCAGGGCTTTACGCGCCCCTTCATAGCCATTTTTACTGCGATACTCGTCCAGCCACACCGGCTGCTTGTCGTCGCGCAGGCGCCAGGTGAGCGGATGCGTTTCCGCAGTACGAATTACGGTTTTCATTTGTACTGCTCCAGCAGGTCAGGAATTGCCTCCGGCGTCAGATGGCTGTGAGTATCCTCATCAATCATCATGGTCGGTCCCTTGTCGCAGTTACCCAGGCAGCAGGTCGGCAGCAGGGTAAAGCGGCCATCAAAGGTGGTCTGCCCCGGCTTGATATTCAGTTTCTTCTCAATGGCGGCCTGAATACCCTGATAGCCGGTGATGTGGCATACCACGCTGTCGCAGTAGCGGATCACGTGACGGCCAACCGGCTGGCGGAAAATCTGGCTGTAGAACGTCGCCACGCCTTCCACGTCGCTGGCCGGGATCCCCAGCACATCGGCGATGGCGTAGATCGCGCCATCCGGCACCCAGCCGCGCTGTTTCTGAACGATTTTCAGCGCTTCGATGGACGCCGCACGCGGGTCTTCGTAGTGGTGCTTCTCGTGCTCAATAGCCTCACGCTCTGCCGCACTCAGCTCAAAAGCCTCGGTTTGTGGTTGTTGATTCTCGTGCATAATTAGCGGTCCACGTCTGACATAACAAAATCGATACTACCCAGATAGACGATCAGGTCGGATACCAGGCTGCCGCGGATCGCCGACGGGATCTGCTGCAGGTGCGCAAAGCTCGGCGTACGCACGCGGGTACGGTAGCTCATGGTGCTGCCGTCGCTGGTCAGGTAGTAACTGTTGATCCCTTTGGTCGCCTCAATCATCTGGAAAGATTCGTTGGCCGGCATCACCGGGCCCCACGATACCTGCAGGAAGTGGGTGATCAGGGTTTCGATATGCTGCAGCGTGCGCTCTTTCGGCGGCGGCGTGGTCAGCGGGTGATCCGCTTTGAACGGGCCTTCCGGCATGTTATCGAGGCACTGCTGAAGAATGCGCAGACTCTGGCGCAGCTCTTCTACTTTCAGCATCACGCGGGTGTAGCAGTCTGAGACGCCCCCCCCGGTCGGGACTTCGAAGTCGAAGTTTTCATAGCCAGAGTAAGGACGCCATTTACGCACGTCGAAGTCGATACCGGTGGCGCGCAGGCCTGCGCCGGTGGTGCCCCACTCCAGCGCCTCTTTGGCGGTATAGGCTGCCACGCCGACGGAACGGCCTTTCAGAATGGTGTTGCGCAGGGCGGCCTTCTCATAGGAGTCCAGACGCTTCGGCATCCACTCGAGGAACTCACGCAGCAGGCGATCCCAGCCACGCGGCAGATCGTGCGCGACGCCGCCGATGCGGAACCACGCCGGGTGCATACGGAACCCGGTAATCGCTTCCACCAGATCGTAAATTTTCTGCCGATCGGTAAAGGCGAAGAAGACCGGCGTCATCGCGCCGACGTCCTGAATAAAGGTCGAGATATACAGCAGGTGGCTGTTGATGCGGAACAGCTCGGAGAGCATCACGCGGATCACGTTCACGCGATCCGGTACGGTGATCCCAGCCAGTTTTTCCACCGCCAGCACGTACGGCATCTCGTTGACGCAGCCGCCGAGATATTCAATACGGTCGGTATACGGGATGTAGCTGTGCCAGGACTGACGCTCGCCCATCTTCTCGGCGCCGCGGTGGTGATAACCGATATCCGGTACGCAGTCGACGATCTCTTCGCCGTCCAGTTGCAGAATAATGCGGAACGCACCATGCGCCGATGGGTGGTTCGGACCGAGGTTGAGGAACATGAAGTCCTCGTTGTCGGTGCCGCGCTTCATGCCCCACTCTTCCGGTTTAAAGGTCAGCGCCTCCATCTCCAGATCCTGTTTGGCTTTGGTCAGCTCAAACGGGTCGAACTCGGTGGCACGCGCCGGATAATCTTTACGCAGCGGGTGACCTTCCCAGGTCGGCGGCATCATGATGCGACGCAGGTTCGGGTGACCATCGAAGGTAATGCCAAACATTTCCCAGGTTTCACGCTCATACCAGTTGGCGTTGGGGAACAGTTTGGTGAAGGTCGGCAGATGCAGATCGTTTTCCGACAGCGCCACCTTGAGCATGATGTCGCGGTTGCGATCGATGGAGATCAGGTGATAGAAAACGGAAAAATCCGCGGCGGGCAGGCCATCGCGGTGCGTGCGCAGACGTTCGTCCATGCCGTGCAGGTCAAACAGCATCACGTAAGGCTTCGGCAATTTCTTCAGGAAATCACCCACCTCCAGCAGCTGTTCACGCTTCACCCATACCACCGGTACGCCGGTACGGGTTGGCTGAACGGTAAAGGCATCCGGCCCAAAGCGGTTGCGCAGTTCGCCAATCACCGGGTCATCAAGGTGATCGCGGGTTTGCCAGGCTGGTGCGGCGTCATGCGCGGTTAAATCGGTCATATTGTTCACCATTGCAAAAGGTCCGTGGTGACTGCCGGCGAGACTTCGCGCTGTTGTAGATTGATTTGCGAAGTGGTTCTCCCGCCCGCAGGCGCAAATTAAATCTCGTCCGGCGTCCGCAGATTGGTCACTGCAATACGTTCGCCGCGTTTACGCTCGCGTTCCGACTGCATATTGGCGCGATAAACGCCCTGATCGCCAACCACCCATGAGAGCGGACGACGTTCTTTACCAATGGACTCCTGCAGCAGCATCAGCGCCTGCATATAGGCCTCCGGACGCGGCGGGCAGCCCGGGATGTACACATCGACCGGAATGAATTTATCCACGCCCTGGACGACGGAATAGATGTCGTACATCCCGCCTGAGTTGGCGCAGGCGCCCATGGAGATCACCCACTTCGGCTCCAGCATCTGATCGTAGAGACGCTGAATAACCGGCGCCATTTTGGTAAAGCAGGTTCCCGCGACCACCATCAGGTCCGCCTGACGCGGAGAGGCGCGCAGAACTTCTGCCCCAAAACGCGCAACGTCATGCACCGCAGTGAATGACGTCACCATTTCCACATAACAGCAAGAAAGGCCGAAGTTGTACGGCCAAATTGAGTTCTTACGGCCCCAGTTCACCATGTCATGCAGCGCGTGTTCGAGTTTCCCCATATACACGCTTTTATTGACTTCCTGCTCCAGAGGATCGGTAACGATCTCCTGTTTCTGCAGGGGGTAACGGTCGTTCTCACCGTTAGGATCTATGCGGGTGAGCGTATAATCCATCTTATTGCCTCGCTTTTACTGCATATGACGGTTAGTGGGACTGTCTGTTTCCGGGTTAACCAGCGTGCGACGGGAACGCGCGGGCGTCCAGTCCAGTGCGCCGATGCGAACGAGATAAACCAGACCAGCCAGTAGCACTAAAATGAAAATTGCGGCTTCCACAAAGCCGACCCAGCCGCTCTCGCGGATAGAGGTCGACCATGCGTAGAGATACAGGGCTTCCACGTCGAAGATAACGAAGAACATGGCAACCAGATAAAACTTCGCAGAAAGACGTAAGCGGGCCGAACCGACGGAGTCGATCCCCGATTCAAACGGCGTGTTTTTACTACGCGCGCGCGCGCGACCGCCAAGGTACCAGCCGCCGACGAGCATGAGGCAGCACAGGCCGATAGCGATGATGAGAAATATAGCGAATGCCCAATGATGAGCGATGACTTCAGTGGATGTTGACATACGCATTGCTTAACCAAAAAAGTGTAGCGCCAAAACCCTCTGCTCTTACTGGCAGATGAACGCCACAGCGTTTCACGGGAGGAATAAAAAATAACCGTGCAAAAAAGCGTCCCTGGTCGATGTGAGAAGCCCAGATGCCGTGGCTTTTTACCCCTTTCTTTAACCTTTTGTCAACTTTAACAAAAGTTTTCATAACATTAATTTACATTGGAATCTTTTCATTAACATTAAATGCCCTTTTCTGCGAAATAACCTTGCATACTGTTCGGTTTTAGTGTTGTTGAATCGTGTCCGTTTCCGTCGTAAATCAAAAATCCCTTCTATTTTGACAGGATTTAGCCTCGATTCCTCCCCCCAAAGAGGGGTATTTTCTTGATCTGCGACACGGTTTTGTTAATTACCCCAGGAAATCGGCAACAATCCATCCGGTTTTTTAACATTAGCAGGAAGTGTTGAAAGTGCAGGGAAAAGTCGACAAGCTGAGCGCCTTGTCACGCCAATACGCTGATTTTTCTGCAAAGAAATACAAAAAAGATTCAAAACATCAATAAGAGTGCAAAAAAAAGAGCCGCCAGGCGGGAAACCAACTCCTGAGGCTCTTTTTGGGCACTTACATTCTGTTACCAGTTTTTGTGATCTTTGTTAGCAAGAATACCCTTACAAAACCAAGGTATTCCCTCCCTCTTCCGGAGTAAGTGCTGTGCCCGTTTCCCAGGGATGGATCTCCTGACTCAGAGACTGAAAAATCGCCTGCGGCAGTTCGCTCACCGTCCGCGGATTGCAGCTGACGACGTACCGGGTGTCCGGCAACGCCGGTAACCCCTCACTGATGCCAGCCACGCGTAGATCCGGGCTCATCATTTCGACCGGGCGCGCCGTCACGCCCAGCCCGGCCTTCACCGCCGCTTTCACGCCCGATAGCGAGGAAGCTCCGTGGGCCAGATGCCAACTGACGCGAGCAGTTTCCAGCGCGGCGATAATATCCTGGCGGAATGGGCTTGGCTCTTCGAGCAGGATCAGGGGGATAGATTCCCCCTTCGCCAGCACATATTCCGCTGCACAATACCAGAGAGTAGGTGATGTTCTCAGGGTAAAAGAGGTAAAGCCGGGAGGCTGATGGGTGGTCAACGCCAGATCGACCAGCCCCTCGGCCAACATCTCCATGATGGCGGCATGGGGGTGAACTTTGATCTCCAACGTCATTCTGGGATAGAAACAGCCGATGCGGTTTAACAAAAACGGCAGGATGGTGTCAGCCGTTTCTTCTGACGCGCCGATGCTCAGAGCCCCCTGCAGGCTGCCATACATCAGCGACATACAGGCTTCATCGTTAAAACGGAGAATTTTGCGGGCATAGCCCAGCAGCTGGATCCCCTGCTCGGTCAGCAGCTTATTGCGGCCGTGGCGGGCGAAAAGCTCTTTGCCCACCAGCTGTTCCAGGCGTTGCATTTGCTGACTGACCGCGGACTGAGTACGACACACTGCGGCGGCGGCGGCGGCAAAAGTGTTCAAATCAGCGACCGCGACAAAGGTACGCAGCAGATCGAGATCGAGGTTGAGTATGGGACGAGTTGTATTAATCATCTTTCTTCACTTACAGGTGGCTAACGCTGACCTGCCTTGTTGATGCTTTACGCCAGGTTTCCGGCTATTCCCTGAGCCTCGTGCTCACCGTCTAACGGCGGATAAACAACTGGACGAACGTTATTACATGCCAAAGTACTCGTCTGGGCAAATGCGCAGAACTGCGGAGTAATATATTGTTCGTATTTCTCATTATTATTTATTACCACGACCAGCCAGGCGCCATACGTCGCCGCGGGAACCCGGTCAGTGATGCTGAGAAAATCGCTCTTCTGGCGTAACTTTCCGGCAGAAAAGGAACAATAAAATCCTGTAATAACAATATATTAAATCTCAATGCAACCGCAGTTCTTGGCGGTTAACACGGATATTAACGGTGATATTCTAACCTATCCCCCTCCTTTTTATAAGCCTTAATAAGGATTAACTGAGACAATTTTAAATTTTTTTCAACATTTTATATTAATTAACAAACCTCAGATTATTACCCGCTAAAAATAATAATAATGTGGTCGCACGCTGTTTTTTATTAAAATTATTTAACATCAAAATTACAAGCCAATCGCGCTTGTATGCAGGATAGCGTTTTTTAGCGACTCCCCCTTCTCACTCCCCATATTACCGGGCAAACAAACGAGATAAATGATGGCAAAATCGCTACTAAATCTATATTTACGACCAAAAAATCGACATAAAAAGGCATAAGCCACAGACCAAATCCGCAATCGGTAGATAAATCAATTGCGCTTAAAATCCGGCGTTAGCAAAATCTTCTCCTGCAAAGCCTTCAAAACAGCGGGGAGGGGGAGTACATTGTTCCGTGCTGACTTCCACGGCAGGGAGTGGCGATAACAGCTAAAAGGTCAAGATTCATGTCCCCCATCGAAAAATCCAGCAAGTTAGAGAACGTCTGTTATGACATCCGCGGCCCGGTTCTGAAAGAAGCCAAACGTCTTGAAGAAGAAGGCAATAAGGTTCTGAAACTGAACATCGGCAACCCGGCGCCATTCGGCTTCGAGGCCCCTGACGAGATCCTCGTCGACGTCATCCGCAATTTGCCTACCGCCCAGGGTTACTGCGATTCGAAAGGATTGTACTCGGCGCGTAAAGCTATCATGCAGCATTACCAGGCCCGGGGTATGCGCGATGTCACGGTGGAAGACATCTATATCGGCAACGGCGTGTCCGAGCTGATTGTGCAGGCGATGCAGGCGCTGTTAAACAGCGGCGATGAGATGCTGGTTCCCGCCCCGGACTACCCGCTGTGGACGGCGGCGGTGTCGCTTTCCAGCGGCAAAGCGGTGCACTATCTGTGTGACGAATCCTCTGACTGGTTCCCGGATCTGGACGACATCCGCGCAAAAATCACACCGCGCACCCGCGGGATCGTGATCATTAACCCTAACAACCCCACCGGCGCGGTCTATTCCAAAGAATTGCTGCAGGAGATCGTGGAGATCGCTCGTCAGCATAATCTGATCATTTTCGCCGATGAAATTTACGACAAGATCCTCTACGACGAAGCCCAGCATCACTCTATTGCCGCCCTGGCGCCGGACCTGCTGACGGTGACCTTTAACGGATTGTCGAAAACCTACCGCGTTGCCGGCTTCCGTCAGGGCTGGATGGTGTTGAATGGCCCGAAAAAACACGCGAAGGGCTATATCGAAGGGCTGGAGATGCTGGCTTCAATGCGTCTGTGCGCCAACGTGCCGGCCCAGCATGCTATCCAGACGGCGCTGGGCGGCTATCAGAGCATCAGCGAATTCATCATCCCCGGCGGACGCCTGTATGAACAACGCAACCGCGCCTGGGAGCTTATCAACGATATTCCGGGCGTCTCCTGCGTGAAGCCAAAAGGCGCGCTGTATATGTTCCCGAAAATCGATGCCAAACGCTTCAATATTCATGACGACCAGAAAATGGTGCTCGACTTCCTGCTGCAGGAGAAAGTCCTGCTGGTGCAGGGCACCGCCTTTAACTGGCCGTGGCCGGATCACGTACGCATCGTGACCCTGCCGCGCGAAGACGACCTGGAGATGGCTATCTCCCGCTTTGGCCGCTTCCTCTCCGGCTACCATCAGCTTTAATCGCGCCGCCGCCGGCATTTGCATCCGGCGGCGATCCCTGCGCACAATGGAACCCGATGTTGTCACTGATTAAGGGTCCCTATGAGTCAGAGTCATTTCTTTGCCCACCTCTCCCGCCTGAAACTGATTAACCGCTGGCCGCTGATGCGCAACGTGCGCACCGAAAATGTCTCCGAACACAGTCTGCAGGTGGCGATGGTCGCCCATGCGCTGGCGGCGATTAAAAACCGCAAATTTGGCGGCCAGGTCAACGCCGAGCGTATCGCCCTGCTGGCGATGTACCATGACGCCTCGGAAGTACTAACTGGCGATCTCCCTACTCCGGTGAAATATTTCAATTCGCAGATTGCCCAGGAATATAAGGCGATTGAAAAAATTGCTCAGCAAAAGCTGGTGGATATGGTCCCTGACGAGCTGCGCGATATTTTCGAGCCGCTGATTGATGAGCATCACTACAGTGAGGAAGAGCAGTCGATCGTTAAACAGGCTGACGCCCTCTGCGCTTACCTGAAGTGCCTCGAAGAGCTATCTGCAGGCAATAACGAATTTCTGCTGGCCAAAGGTCGGCTGGAAAAGACCCTGGCATCGCGGCGCAGCGCGGAGATGGATTACTTTATGCAAGTGTTCGTCCCAAGCTTCCAGCTGTCGCTGGACGAAATTAGCCAGGATTCGCCGCTGTAAGGTTCTGGCCGGGCGGCGGTTGTGCTCTACCCGGCCAGAATATCTTAAAACGGAAACAGTACCGGGATCAGCAGGACGCAGACCACCATCACCAGTATGGTAAAGGGCACGCCTATTTTGACAAAATCGCTAAATGAGTACTTGCCAGGGCCAAGCACCAGGGTGTTAACCGGCGAGGAGACCGGGGTCATAAACGCCGCCGAAGCCGCCATCGCCACCACCATGGCAAAAGGATAGGGAGAGACGCCCATTGACTTCGCCGCCGCTAAGGCAATAGGCGCCATCAGCACCGCCGTGGCGGTGTTTGAGATAAACAGCCCAATCGCCGCGCACATCATGAACAGGCAGCCGAGCATCAGATAAGGCCCCTCGCCTCCGGCGACATCCATCAGTCCCTTCACCACCAGATCCACCCCGCCGGTTTTTTGCAGCGCCAGGGCAAACGGCATCATCCCAACAATCAAAATAATGCTCGGCCAGTGGATCGCCTTGTAGGCGCTTTCGGCATTGATGCAGCGGAATTTGCCCATCAGCAGACAGGCGATAATCGCGGCAATCGGGTTGGGAATTTCATCGGTGAGCATCAGGGCTACCATCAGCACCAGGCAGAAAATCGCATGCGGAGCCTGGCTGTGGGCCGGCGAAGCGTCATCGACCTCAACCGGCATATTGAGTACCACGAAATCCCGGCCGCGCTTCGCCAGCAGGGCAATTTGCCGCCAGTTGCCGACCACCAGCAGGATATCGCCGAGCTGCAGCGGCTCATCGACCACCGAACCATCCATCGCTTTGCCATCGCGCTTCATGCCGACGATATTGAGACCAAACCGGGTGCGGAAGGCTATCTCACGCACCGTTTTGCCAATCATCTCTGAATCCGGGATCAGCGCCACCTCCGCCATCCCCACATCCAGCGCCTGATCGGCAAAATACTCGCCGCGCAATACCATCGGCTCAAGCATTTGCTCGCCGCAGAACTGGCGTAAATCGACATCGGAGGCGGACATATCGATCAGCAGGACGTCGCGGGCGCGAAATTCCGATACCCCGTTGACGTTGACAATTACCCGGCGGAACCGCCGCCAGCGTTCAACGCCGATCACGTTGGCGCAGTAGCGCTCACGCAGCTTTAAATCATCCAGCCGCTGACCGATCATCGGCGAACCCGGGCGGATGGCCAGCCGGCGAGCGCGGCCGGTGAGGTGATACTCGCGGATCAAATCGCGGAAGGTGCTTCTTTTTCGCCCATCGCGTGCGGAGTCGCCATTATCCGTCTTCAGCATAAAGCGCACCGCCAGCATATAGACGATGCCCAGGATCAGCACCACCAGGCCAATCGGCGTGACGCTGAAAAAGCTGAAGCCGTGCAGTCCCTCGCGCAGCAATTCACTGTTGACCACCAGGTTGGGCGGCGTCGCCACCAGGGTCATCATCCCGCTGATAAGCCCGGCGAAGCTCAGCGGCATCATCAGCCGCGATGGCGAGGTATTCATCCGCGCCGAGACGCTAAGTACCACCGGGATGAAAATGGCGACCACCCCGGTGGAGCTCATAAACGCGCCCAGACCGGCGACGGTGAGCATCAGGTAGATCAGCATTTTGGTTTCGCTGTTCCCCGCCACGCTCACCAGCCATGCCCCCATTTTGGTGGCGACTCCGGTGCGCACCAGGCCATCGCCGATAATAAACAGGGCGGCAATCAGGATCACGTTAGGATCGCTGAATCCGGAAAAAGCTTCATTTAACGTCAGCGTTCCGCTGAGGACAAAGGCGACAATGACCATCAGGGCGATAGCATCCATGCGCACCTTGCCGGTAGCAAACAGCACAACCGCGATGGCCAGGAGGGATAAAACCCAAATCAATTCACCGTTCACAACGTTTCCTTGTCACAAGTGGGAGTCGACATAGTGGCATAAAAAAGCCCCGACGACGCGGGGCGAAATCATGGGTTTACGCTTTAAGACGCACATTTACCACGCCGTCAGTCTGGCGTTCAACCACCAGATCTTCCAGGCTGCTCAGAACGAGGTCGGCTTCATCCAGGCGAGGGGCATCGGCGGGCACGTTGACCGCGATAGTGCGACAGCCGGCCGCCAGTCCGGAGAGGAGCCCCGCCGGCGCATCTTCCACCACCGCGCACTCCCCGGCAGGCAGACCCAGCCGCTCGGCGCCCAGCAGATAGGCGTCCGGCGCCGGTTTGCCGTGTTTCACCTGCTCGGCGGTGACGAACACCTCAGGCATCGGCAGGCCCGCCGCGCGGTGACGCGCGTGGGCAACCGGAATCGAGCCGGAGGTGACAATCGCCCACGGGATCCCGGCCTCATTGAGCGTATTCAGCAGGGCTAATGCCTCCGGCAGCGCGACGATACCCTCAATATCAGTGGCTTCTATCTGCTCGAGGTAGCGAAATTCGGCCTGGATATCCTCCTCGCTGCGCCCCGGCATAAAATGGCGAATGGAGGTAATGGCCTGCTTGCCGTGAATAAAACTGAGAATTTCATCATGGTCAATGGCGAAACGATCCCCCCACTTGCACCATGAACGCTCCACCACCGGCAAGGAATCCACCAGCGTCCCGTCTAAATCGAACAGGAAACCTTTACACTGCACGGGCACCTCCCTCAGGCGTTGATAATTTGATTAATTTCATTACTGCTCAGATGATACTGGCGCGGGCAAGCGTGCCAGACGCTCAGCATCCGCTGATATTTCTCCCACATCGGGGTCTGCGAGTTAAAGCCATGGGTACCGGCGTCAAAATGGCTGTAGCGGCCTTCAACGTTGACCATAAAACGCACATAGCCGAGATAACGCGCTTCGGTGGCGGCATCAAATCCGAGGAAGGTGACCCGGCGTTCATCGATACCCGCCGCGTCTTTCAGGTTGGTCCAGGAGACGTGCAGCGCGTGGTACATCTCCATGATATCAATAACGGTACGGCAGGTTTCTTCCGTCAACTGGCCAAACTCGCGGTCCAGTTCACGCATCTGTAGCCCATACCCACGCTCTATGATGGTTTGCAGACGACGGTAGCGTTCCGCATTATCCGGGTCGAGCATCGTCATCATTTTGTACTGATTGGATAAAATCAGACGCTGCGCATTGGTCATTTCCATGTTGTGACTCCTGTAGCACGGTAGGGCGTGAAATAAAGAAGGCGCATAAATCATGCGCCTTCTTTTATATGCGTTTTCCGTAGTGAATTACAAATCATCAAGGAAAGTTTTATCCAGTTGTTTGAAGGCGCGCTTAAGCGTGTCAGCCAGCGCCTGATAATCGGGCTTGCCTTCGACCGGTGCCAGCGCCTGCCCCGCCTCCTGCAGTTTACCGCGCACTTCATAGAACCAGTTAAGAATGGAGGGCGGCAGCGGCGTCACCGAACGCTTACCCAACCACCAGAGTCCCTGCATCGGCAGGCTCAGCGCAAACAGCGCGGTAGCGACGGCGGGGCCCAGCTGGCCGCCAAGAGCTATCTGCCAGCAGAGGGTAAAAATGGCGATTGGCGGCATGATGCGGATGGCATAGCGGGTGGCACGAATAATGCGGTTTTCAATAAACACCGGCGCGAGGCGCTTGTCGAGAGGCCAGGTCTTTGCGTAATGCTGCCCGCGGTTGAACAAGCTAAAGAAGCTAACGGGGCGTTTCTCAGGGGTCGACATGGCTTTACCTCAACTTTACATATAAAACTTAAAAAATTCGTGCAAAACACCAACTATGCATGACATCGTTCAAAAGATTTTGGCAAAGGATGCCGCAATCAGGTATCCTGTGCCCGCCTGAAAGGGCGGTTAGACTCTTTGCCAGGCTAGTCAAATTATCGCATATTCTGCCATTGGCTGAAAATTATGCAAAATGGCATAAAATCAAATGTACTTCTCTCATCGTGCCCGAAAACAGAACAAGGCATGATGTTAATCATAAATGTCGAGGTCATCCTGCGCTACGCTAATGACACACTGACGTTTTTTTAGCCACGTATCATAAAAAGGTACTTCCATGTCGAGTAAGTTAGTACTGGTTCTGAACTGCGGTAGCTCCTCTCTGAAATTTGCTATCCTTGACGCCGTGAACGGCGACGAATATCTGTCCGGTTTAGCGGAATGCTTCCACCTGCCGGAAGCCCGTATCAAATGGAAAATGGACGGCAGCAAACAAGAAGCCGAGTTAGGCGCGGGCGCCGCGCACAGTGAAGCGCTGAACTTTATCGTTAACACTATTCTGGCACAAAAACCAGAACTGTCTGCTCAGCTGACCGCAATCGGCCACCGTATCGTACACGGCGGTGAAAAATACACCAGCTCCGTGGTGATCGACGAGTCCGTAATTCAGGGTATTAAAGACGCCGCGTCTTTCGCACCGCTGCACAACCCGGCACACCTGATCGGCATCGCTGAAGCGCTGAAATCCTTCCCGCACCTGAAAGACAAAAACGTGGCTGTATTCGATACGGCGTTCCATCAGACCATGCCGGAAGAATCCTATCTCTACGCCCTGCCGTACAGCCTGTACAAAGAGCACGGCGTTCGTCGTTACGGCGCGCACGGCACCAGCCACTTCTACGTGACTCAGGAAGCCGCTAAGATCCTCAACAAGCCGGTGGAAGAGCTGAACATCATCACCTGCCACCTCGGCAACGGTGGTTCTGTTTCCGCTATCCGTAACGGTAAATGCGTTGACACCTCCATGGGTCTGACCCCGCTGGAAGGCCTGGTGATGGGTACCCGCTCCGGTGACATCGATCCGGCCATCATCTTCCATCTGCACGACACCCTGGGCATGAGCGTTGACGCGATCAACAAAATGCTGACCAAAGAGTCCGGCCTGCTGGGTCTGACCGAAGTCACCAGCGACTGCCGCTACGTGGAAGACAACTATCAGGAAAAAGCCGACGCTAAACGCGCAATGGACGTTTACTGCCACCGCCTGGCGAAATACATCGGTTCCTACACCGCGCTGATGGACGGCCGTCTTGACGCCGTTATTTTCACCGGTGGTATCGGTGAAAACGCCGCGATGGTGCGTGAGCTGTCGCTGGGCAAACTGGGCGTACTGGGCTTTGAAGTTGACCATGAGCGTAACCTTGCTGCCCGCTTCGGCAAGTCTGGCTTCATCAACAAAGAAGGCACCCGTCCTGCCGTGGTTATCCCGACCAACGAAGAGCTGGTCATCGCGCAAGACGCCAGCCGTCTGACCGCATAATTCCACATCGCCAGCCCTGACCCGCAATAATTCGAGCTGCAGGAAGGCGGCGACACAGCAAAACCCCGGCCGCGTACAGCGCGTACGCCACCGGGGTGAGCAAGTAGAGCCAACGCACGTGCAACTTGAAATATGACGGATAGCTGGCGGTGCTGTTTTGTATCCCGCCTGATACTGGCGGTAACGAAAGAGGATATACCGTGTCCCGTACTATCATGTTAATTCCTACCGGTACCAGCGTAGGTCTGACCAGCGTCAGCCTCGGTGTGATCCGCGCTATGGAACGCAAAGGCGTTCGTCTGAGCGTCTTTAAACCTATCGCCCAGCCGCGTTCCGGTGGCGATGCCCCAGACCAGACCACCACCATCGTTCGCGCCAGCTCCTCCACCACCACCGCCGCTGAACCGCTGAAGATGAGCCATGTTGAGTCTCTGCTCTCCAGCAATCAGAAAGATGTGCTGATGGAAGAGATCATTGCCAACTACCACGCGAATACTCAGGACGCGGAAGTGGTGCTGGTGGAAGGCCTGGTACCGACCCGTAAGCATCAGTTCGCCCAGGCGCTGAACTTTGAAATCGCCAAAACGCTGAACGCTGAAATCGTCTTCGTGATGTCTCAGGGCACCGACACGCCAGAACAGCTGAACGAGCGTATCGAACTGACCCGTAACAGCTTTGGCGGCGCCAAAAATACCAGCATCACCGGCGTTATCGTCAACAAACTGAATGCCCCTGTCGACGATCAGGGCCGTACCCGTCCTGACCTGTCGGAAATTTTCGACGACTCGTCGAAAGCAAAAATCGTGAAGATTGACCCGGCTCAGCTGCAGAAAGGCAGCACGCTGCCGGTGCTGGGCGCAGTGCCATGGAGCTTCGATCTGATCGCGACCCGCGCGATCGACATGGCGCACCATCTGAATGCGACCATCATCAACGAAGGCGATATCAATACCCGCCGCGTGAAATCCGTGACTTTCTGCGCGCGCAGCATCCCGCACATGCTGGAACACTTCCGCCCTGGTTCTCTGCTGGTTACCTCCGCAGACCGTCCTGACGTGCTGGTTGCGGCCTGCCTGGCGGCAATGAACGGCGTGGAAATCGGCGCCATTCTGCTGACCGGCGGCTATGAAATGGACGCGCGCATCAGCAAGCTGTGTGAACGCGCTTTCGCGACCGGCCTGCCGGTATTTATGGTCAACACCAACACCTGGCAGACCTCCCTGAGCCTGCAGAGCTTTAACCTCGAAGTACCGGTTGACGATCACGAGCGTATCGAGAAAGTTCAGGAATACGTGGCCAACTACATCAACGCCGACTGGATCGAATCGCTGACCGCGACCTCCGAGCGCAGCCGCCGTCTCTCTCCGCCAGCCTTCCGCTACCAGCTGACCGAGCTGGCGCGCAAAGCCGGCAAACGTGTCGTTCTGCCGGAAGGCGACGAACCGCGTACCGTGAAAGCGGCGGCGATTTGCGCCGAACGCGGGATCGCCACCTGCGTCCTGCTGGGTAACCCGGATGAGATCAACCGCGTAGCCGCGGCCCAGGGCGTGGAGCTTGGCGCCGGCATTGAAATCGTCGATCCGGAAGTGGTTCGCGAAAGCTATGTGGGTCGCCTGGTCGAACTGCGTAAGAACAAAGGCATGACCGAAGCGGTCGCGCGTGAGCAGCTGGAAGACAACGTGGTTCTCGGCACCCTGATGCTGGAACAGGACGAAGTCGACGGTCTGGTATCCGGCGCGGTTCACACCACTGCCAACACCATTCGTCCGCCGCTGCAGCTGATCAAAACCGCGCCGGGCAGCTCGCTGGTCTCCTCCGTGTTCTTCATGCTGCTGCCGGAACAGGTTTACGTTTACGGCGACTGCGCGATCAACCCGGACCCGACCGCCGAGCAGCTGGCGGAAATCGCTATTCAGTCCGCTGAATCCGCGATTGCCTTCGGCATCGAACCGCGCGTAGCGATGCTCTCCTACTCCACCGGTACCTCCGGCGCGGGTAGCGATGTCGAGAAAGTCCGCGAAGCGACCCGTCTGGCGCAGGAAAAACGTCCTGACCTGATGATCGACGGCCCGCTGCAGTATGACGCCGCGGTGATGGCTGACGTAGCGAAGTCCAAAGCGCCGAACTCACCGGTAGCTGGCCGCGCGACCGTGTTCATCTTCCCGGATCTGAACACCGGTAACACCACGTACAAAGCGGTACAGCGCTCTGCCGACCTGATCTCCATCGGGCCGATGCTGCAGGGTATGCGCAAGCCGGTCAACGACCTGTCCCGTGGCGCGCTGGTAGACGATATCGTCTATACCATCGCACTGACCGCGATCCAATCGGCTCAGCAGCAGAAGTAATCTGCCGCTGTGGTCAAAGCAAAAGGCAGCCGAATGGCTGCCTTTTTGTCGTCAGGAGGCGAGCGACGATTGCTGTCGCGCGTTTGCGATCTTTATTCGCGCTCGCTCTCTTCCGCATCATCATACTCATTACCGGCGTTGCGGGTCATCCACAGCGCCAGCGCTTTCAGGGAGTCCGGCGTGAACTCATCGCAGCGGGCGGTGATCTCTTCCGGCGTTAACCAGCACACCTCGCTGACCTCTTCTTCCTGCAGGGCGAACGGCCCGTGGGAGACGCAGCTAAACAGACTTCCCCAGACGCGGCAGAATTTGTCTTCGTAATAAAACTGGCCGTGATCGGCAAACGGCACCCCGGCGATGCCTAACTCCTCTTCCGCCTCGCGACGGGCCGATTCCAGCAGCTGCTCATCAGCCTGCACGACGCCGCCAGCGGTGGCATCCAGCATGCCCGGATGAAAGTCTTTTGTCTCGGTGCGTCGCTGCACCAGAATTTTCCCCATTCCGTCATGAACGACGATATAGGTCGCCCGGTGGCGCAGGCACTGCGCGCGCATTTGCTCGCGGCTGGACTGTGCTATCACCTCATTGTTTTCATTAACAATATCGACCCATTCTGTGCTTGCCAAATGATTCTGTTCCGCCATCAGGAAACCTTACTTTAAATGCGCTCTCGCGGCGCGTCTTTATGATTGAGGGCTAAATTACGGGTAAATTGCAACCTCTGCAATAACCTGATTATCATTGAGTGCTAAAACCTGCAGCCGCCCCTGATCCAGCAGCCCATAGCTGGCGGAATATCCCCCTTTCGGGATACTCACTGAGCCGGGATTAAAGAGGTAAATTGCGCCGCGTTTTTCCGCGACCGGTATATGAGTATGGCCATATGCCAGGACATCGCCAGCGGCCAGCGGCGGCAGATTATCCGGACTATAGAGATGCCCGTGGGTCAGAAACAGGCGATAGCGTTCGCTAAGCACCTGCTGCCAGGGCGCGGTGATTGGAAAACGAAGCAGCATCTGATCCACTTCGCTGTCGCAGTTGCCGCGAACGGCAACAATGCGTTCCGCCACGCTGTTCAACCGCTCCGCCACCTCACCCGGCGCATACCCCTCAGGCAGCGCGTTACGCGGACCGTGATTGAGCACATCGCCGAGTATGATCAGCCACCTGGCGCCGCTTTGCGCGAACCGTTCAAGCACGCGTTCCGTGGCGGGCAGCGAACCATGAATATCGGAGGCAAACATCAGCTTCATAGGTTCCATCTCCACTGGTTACGATGCCTCTATGATAGCGGAAGCGCGGCGGGTTATCAGCCTCAGCGTTTGGCGGAAAGCGCCACGTAACGCTGGATTGAGGCCCGCTGCCACTGGAAAGACGCATAATCAGCCAGCGCCTCCGGTACCTTATCGCCATTGAGAACCAGGCGATTGAGCATCAGCGCCAGGTCTGCGTCGGCAATAGACCATTCGCCAAATAAATTTTTCCCGCCGTGGGCCAGTAGCGTGGTGGCGGTGGCAAACAGCTTTTCCGCAGATTGCCTGCCGGCCTCGCTGAGGTCCGGCATTTTCGCCCCGTCAAACACCACGGCGGTGGATCGCTCTTCACGAATTGGCATCAGATCGCTGCGCAGCCAGGCCTGGATCTGCCGGGCGCGGGCTCGTTTTTGCAGATCATGCGGGTAGATGCGCTCCCACTCCGGCGGCGCGAAACGCTCATCCAGATACTCAGTAATCGCCGAAGACTCACTTAGCGCGAAATCATCAACCTCCAGCAGCGGTACGCGACGGGTGGCGGCATAGCCTGTCCAGCCCGCCTGCAGATGTTCGCCGCGGTTCAGGTCGACGGTTTTAAGGGTAAAAGGCAGGCTTTTTTCCTGCAGAGCGACATAGACAGACATCACGTACGGTGAGAAAAAATCGGCATCGGACCACAGGGTAATGACAGGCTGGCTCATAGCTTCCTCAAGGGTGGTAGACAGGACAATAAGCCAACATAGCCTGTCTTACAGGCGATGTCACTGCTCGAGCGCGGACGACTCGTCGCCTGGCTGCCGGGTCGCTTGCGGAATTTCTCCCGGGTGGCGCAGCTTCACCTATACTCGAACAGTTTGCGACCCACGACGGCGGGAAATATTATGATCGATCTTTACTATGCACCCACCCCAAACGGCCACAAAATCACCCTGTTCCTCGAAGAGGCGGAGCTAGCCTATCGGCTAATTCGGGTCGATATCGGCAAAGGGGAACAATTTCATCCGCAGTTTCTGGCGATTTCGCCGAATAATAAAGTTCCGGCTATCGTCGACCACATGCCTGCTGACGGCGGGGCGCCATTGAGCGTTTTCGAGTCCGGCGCCATCCTGCTCTATCTGGCGGAAAAAAGCGGTAAGCTGCTGAGCGGCGAGCTGCGGGAACGCTACGTCACGCTGCAGTGGCTGTTCTGGCAGGTCGGCGGGCTGGGGCCGATGCTGGGGCAAAATCAACATTTTTCCCACTCCGCGCCGCAAACCGTGCCCTACGCTATTGAACGTTTTCAGGTGGAAACCCAACGACTGTATGGGGTGCTAAATCAGCGTCTGGGATGCAGCCCGTGGCTTGGCGGCGACCACTACAGTATCGCCGACATCGCCGCCTGGCCCTGGGTGAACTGCCATGTCCGACAGCGTATCGATCTGGCGAACTATCCGGCGGTGCACAACTGGTATGAGCGCATTAAGCAGCGGCCGGCAACGTCGGAAGCGATGTTAAAAATTCAGCTTTATTAACCCCCTGCTCGCCCGTCGCGCTTTGTTGTATGATTGCAGGACTTACACCACGGAGGAAGCCTGCAATGTCTCAACCAGACGCCATTATTCGTATTAAGAACCTGCGCCTGCGGACTTTTATTGGTATTAAAGAGGAAGAGATCGCCAACCGCCAGGACGTGGTAGTGAATGTAGCCATTCACTACCCTGCCGATAAAGCGCGCGACAGCGAGGACATCAATGATGCGCTGAACTATCGCACCATTACCAAGCGCATAATCAGCCATCTTGAGAATGGCCGTTTTTCGCTGCTGGAAAAATTAACTCAGGATGTGCTGAATATCGCATGCGAACATCACTGGGTCACATATGCTGAAGTGGAGATTGATAAACTTCATGCGCTGCGCTATGCCGACTCGGTGTCCATGACCATGAGCTGGCGTCGCTAACCATGTCAGGGAGGTGGTATGAAGATCCTGCTTACTGGTGGTACCGGCCTGATTGGCCGACATCTGATACCCAGATTGCTGGAGCTCGGGCATAGCGTCACGGTCTCCACGCGACATCCGGATACCGCCCGCGCCCGTCTCGATCCGCGCGTCACCCTGTGGCGCGATTTCGAGGGCCATCACCACCTCAATGACATTGATGCCGTCATCAATCTGGCGGGTGAACCCATCGCTGATAAACGCTGGACGGCCGAGCAGAAACAACGCTTGTGCCATAGCCGCTGGGATCTCACGCAGCGGCTGGTGGGCCTGATCCACGCCAGCGACACCCCTCCCTCCGTGCTGATCAGCGGGTCTGCCATCGGCTACTATGGCGACCTCGGCGAGGTGGTGGTGACCGAAGAAGAGCCACCGCACAATGAGTTTACCCATAAGCTGTGCGCCCGCTGGGAGCAAATTGCCTGCGAAGCGCAAAGCGAGCGCACCCGCGTCTGCCTGCTGCGCACCGGCGTGGTACTGGCTCCGCGGGGCGGTATTCTCGGCAAAATGACACCCGCCTTTAAGCTCGGCCTCGGCGGGCCTATCGGCAATGGCAGACAGTACCTGGCCTGGATCCATATCGACGATATGGTTAACGGCATTCTGTGGCTGCTGGATAACGATCTGCGCGGTCCGTTCAATATGGTTTCTCCCTACCCGGTGCATAACGAGCAGTTCGCCCATGCGCTGGGTCATGCGCTCCATCGACCGGCGATTTTCCGCGTTCCCGCCGCCGCTATCCGCCTGTTGATGGGGGAATCCGCCGTCCTGGTGCTCGGCGGCCAGCGCGCGCTGCCAAAGCGTCTGGAGGCCGCCGGCTTTGCCTTCCGCTGGTACGATCTGGACGAAGCGCTAAAGGATGTGCTGAGTTAATGGCTGACACAGGGGAGCATTGGCTCCCCTGATTCCATTCTGCTGGCTCATGCTCCACGCCTTGATGGCCTCACCCTGGCGCTGCAGCATCGCCATATTCAGGACAACCAGCGCCCTTAATCGCCTGAATTCACCGCCAGCCGGCCGGTTCGCCGGTGTTACCTGGCAAAGCAAAGTGCTAAGGTAGGCTTTTCTTTCTGCGTATTGACTGCTTTATGACGACCATCACCACACCACGCCTTTCGCTTACCCGCTTTGTTACCGATGACTGGCCCTTTTTTCTGCGCCTGCGCCAGGATCCGCAGGTGATGCGTTTTATGGGGGAGGTGTTAAGCGAGGAGGCGCTGCGCAGCGTCTTCGTCAGTCGCTGTGCCGATCCCGGGGTGTTTGTATTGCGCGATAAATTCGGCGAGGCGCTGGGCGATATTGGGCTCCGCATCAGTCCGAAAAATCCGCACGAAGCTGACGTCGGCTACGCGCTGCTGCCTCAGGCTCAGGGAAAAGGCTATGCCAGCGAAGCGCTGCGGGCGGTCTGCGAGTATGGTTTCACCACCCTGGGGGTGCAGGCCATCAATGCCTGGGTGCTGGGTGAAAACCGTGGCTCATCGCGCCTGCTGGAGAAGCAAGGCTTTGTGCGCACCCAGGTGCTGGAGAAAGCCTATCATCTGAACGGCGTCGATTACGATGACTGGATCTATCGGCTGGAGCGGGAAGCTCATCCGGCGTCCGCAGACGCCGGATGAGCCGATTATTTCAGCGAACCTTTCAGAAACTGCTGCAGGCGCGGGCTTTTCGGCGCGCCAAACAGCGCATCCGGATGCCCTTCTTCTTCAATTTTACCCTGATGCAGAAAAATGACATGTGAAGAGACGTGGCGGGCAAAGCCCATTTCATGGGTCACCACCACCATGGTTTTTCCCTCTTCTGCCAGCTGCTGCATAATGCGTAACACTTCGCCCACCAGTTCCGGATCCAGCGCGGAGGTCGGCTCATCAAACAGCAGCACTTCCGGTTCCATCGCCAGCGCGCGGGCAATAGAGACACGCTGCTGCTGGCCACCGGAAAGATGCACCGGATACTTCGCCTGCTGACGTTCGTCTATCCCGACCTTGGCCAGATATTTTACCGCCCGTTCGCGCGCTTCCTGTTTGCTTAAGCCCAGCACCTGAATCGGCGCCTCCATGACGTTCTCCAGCACCGTCATATGGCTCCACAGATTGAAATGCTGAAACACCATGGTCAACCGGGTGCGCAGCAGGCGCAACTGGTTCTTGTCGGCCACCTTCAGCTGGCCGTCTTTATCCCGTACCAGACCAATATTTTGGCCGCTGACGACGATCGTGCCTTCGCTCGGTTTTTCAAGGAAGTTAATACAGCGCAAAAAGGTACTTTTTCCGGAACCCGATGAACCGATGATGCTGATAACGTCCCCGGCTTTCGCCTGCAGCGAGACGCCCTTCAGCACCTCGTGTTCCCCATAGCGTTTATGCAGATCGATAACGTTTAATTTATTGTCGGACATGGCGTTCTCAATGCGTCGAAGAAGGTTTGATATGCTGCAACCAGCGCTTTTCCGCTTTACGGAACAAGCTAATCAGCACATACGAGATAATTAAATAGAGCACCGCGGCGATGCCAAACGCGGTGAACGGCTGATAGGTGGCCGAGTTGATATCGCGGGCGATTTTCAGCAGATCCGGTACCGTAGCGGTAAACGCCAGCGCGGTAGAGTGCAGCATGAGGATCACTTCGTTACTGTAGGCCGGTAGCGCAATCCGCAGCGCGGAAGGCAGAATAATGCAGCGATACAGTTTGACCGAAGAGAAGCCGTAGGCCCGCGCTGCTTCAATTTCTCCGGCGGGTACTGAGCGGATCGCGCCGGCGAAAATTTCAGTGGTATAGGCGCAGGTATTCAGGGTTAACGCCAGTACCGTGCAGTTTAGCCCGCTGCGGAAAAAAGCGTTCAACAGCTCCGTGCCTTTGACGATTTCCAGGGTATACATGCCGGAGTAAAAAACCAGCAGTTGCACATACAGCGGCGTGCCGCGAAATATGTAAGTGAACAGCCAGATGGGGAACTGGATAAATTTATTGCTCGAGACGCGGCCGATGGCCAGAAACACCGCCAGGATGCCCCCCATTACCACTGAAGAGATCAGCAACCATAAGGTAATCGCCACGCCGGTAAAGCGATAGCCGTCGGTCCACAGTAGTGATTTCCAGTACTCCTGAATAATTTCAATCACAGGTCAGCCCTCTTCACGCCAACGGTATAGCGGCGTTCGAGCAGCAGCAGTACGCCATTAGAAACGGTGGTAAACACCAGATAAATCAGGCCGCAGACGATGGCGAAGTAGAACGGCTGCCAGGTGCTTTTCCCGGCCAGCTGCGTGGCTTTGACCACATCCTCCAGCCCCAGCAACGAGACCAGCGCCGTCGCCTTGAGGATAACCTGCCAGTTGTTGCCTATCCCCGGCAGCGCGTAGCGCATCATCGCCGGGAAGAGAATACGCCGGAACGTCTGCCCGCCGCTAAAGCCAAAGGCGGTAGCCGCTTCGATATGCCCCTTCGGCACCGCCAGGTAGGCGCCGCGGAAGGTTTCCGTAAAATAGGCGCCATAGATAAAGCCAAGGGTAATAATCCCGGCGATCATCGGATCGATATCAAACTGGGCCATACCCAGCGCGTCGGTAACGCTGTTTAGCGCAATCTGCAGGCCGTAGAAAATCAGCAGCATCAGCACCAGATCGGGCACGCCGCGGATCAGAGTGGTATAGCCTTCAAACACCAGCGCCAGTGGACGGTTGCTCGATAACTTTGCGCCAGCGCCCGCCAGCCCAATCAGGACGGCGAGAACGACCGAGCTGAGCGCAAGCTCCAGGGTGACGAGCGCACCCTGCAAAATAACCTGTGAAAACCCATACAGCATGCTGCCTACCCTGTCTGTCATTCACCATTGCGCGCGAAACGCACGCAATGGCGAGGCGTGAGAATTATTCGCCGTATACGTTAAAATCGAAATATTTTTTCGCCAGCTTGTCGTAGGTGCCGTCCTTACGCATCTCTGCAAACGCCTTATTCAGCGCTTCACGCAGTTCGTTGTCTTCCTTACGCAGCCCCATACCGGTGCCAACACCAAACAGTTTCTCGTCTTTGATTGACGGGCCACCAAACTGGTAATCTTTACCAATAGGCTGTTTCAGGAACCCTTCGCTGGCCGCGACCTCATCCTGGAACGCGGCGTCGATCCGGCCGGCGGTCAGGTCGGAATAGATATTGTCCTGCCCCTGATAGGAGACAATTTCGATACCTTTCGGCGCCCAGTGCTCATTGCCATAGGTTTCCTGAGTCGTCCCCTGCAGCACGCCCACGCGCTTACCCTTGAGGGTGGCGAGATCCGGCGTTACCGGGCTGCCCTTTTTCACCACCAGACGCGAATCTGCCGCATACAGCTTGTCAGTGAAGGCAATTTCCTGCTGGCGCTTTTCAGTAATCGACAGCGAAGACATAATCGCGTCGATTTTCTTCGCTTTTAAGGAGGGGATCAGCGCATCCAGCGGGTTTTCAACAAAGGTACATTGCGTATTAATACGCTTACACAGCTCTTTTGCCAGATCGATATCAAAACCGACCAATTCTCCCTGCGCATTCTTCGATTCGAAGGGAGCATAAGTCGGATCGGTACCGATACGAATTTTTTGCGGGATGGCGGCAAAGACCGTGGAAACGCTGGAAAGGGCCAGCGCTAAAGAGAGAGACAACGCCAGTTTTTTCATAACTATCCTCGACAGACTGTCATTCTAACGGGTTTATTAGAACTATTTACGCCAGTTATCGTGCCATTATTCGCCCCTTAAGGGCAAAGATTTATGCACCAGAAAGGCCGATTTTTTGCATCAGAAACGCTTAACTATGCATTTTTTAGCCAAAAAACTGGCTGCTTTTGCACTGAAATGATCCACAGCGCGTTTAGATGCACCCTTTTGGGGCATGGATACGAACCTGGCGGCAGGCCCACCCCATTGTGCGGGCCTGCAGCAGTCTTAGTCGCCGTACACGTTAAAATCGAAGTATTTCTTCGCCATTTTGTCGTAGGTGCCGTCTTTACGCATCTCGCCCAGCGCTTTATCAAACGCGGCTTTCAGCTCGGCGTCGTCCTTACGCAGGCCGATACCGGTGCCGTCGCCAAAGTACTTTTTGTCTTTAACGGACGGGCCGGCGAAGGCGAAATCTTTCCCGGCAGGCTGTTTCAGGAAGCCTTCGCTGGCGGCGACTTCATCCTGCAGCGCCGCATCCAGACGGCCAGCTGCGAGGTCTGAATAGATCAGATCCTGGTTCTGGTAAGCCACCACGTCAACGCCCTGGCTGCGCCAGCGGTCGTTAGCATAGGCTTCCTGAGTAGAACCCTGCAGCACGCCGACGTGCTTGCCTTTCAGCGCCTCCAGCGTCGGCTGGATCGGCGACCCTTTGGCGGCGATCAGACGCGAGTCAGCGGCATATAGCTTGTCAGAGAAGGCGATCTCTTGCTGGCGCTTCTCGGTAATAGAGAGGGAAGAGATGATGGCGTCGATTTTCTTCGCTTTGAGGGAGGGGATCAGGGAGTCAAAATCACTGCCGACCCAGGTACATTTCACCTTAATTCGGGAGCACAACTCATTGCCTAAATCGATATCAAAACCAACAAAGTCCCCTTTCGCGTCTTTCGACGAAAATGGCGCATAGGTCGCGTCAGTGCCAATGCGAATGCTCTGCGGCAGAGCAGCAAACACGCTGGCCGTGCTGCTCATTCCCACGAGTAAAGAGAGAGCCAGAATCGTCTTCTTCATACAGTACCCTTAAGTGTCGTGATGTGGTGCGTTGCTTGTTATGGTGATTGCCGATCAATCCTGCAGTTTTTGTGCCATCTTCCCGGTGCGTGCCGGGAACAGGGTTAAATTTGTTAAAATAAAGTTGCAGGATTGTCTTAAAAGGGAAGATACCAGCATTACTGGCGAAACCGCAGCGCCTGAGCGCAAAAAGACGAAATAAATGTCGAGGATTTGATCGCGGCAACAAATTTGCACCACCGGAGCGCAAGCGTACATTTCATGCACCACTATAGTGCGACACTAGGCCCCCTGCCAGCGGGTAAACAAGTCGTGCTCCAGACTAATATCAAATTGATCGAGTACCCGATTGACGGTCTGGTTGATGACATCGTCCAGGCTTTGTGGCCGGTGGTAAAAAGCCGGTACCGGCGGCATTATCACCGCCCCCAGCTCTGCAGCCTGAACCAGCAGACGCAGATGGCCCAAATGGAACGGCGTTTCCCGCACGCAGAGCACCAGCGGACGACGCTCTTTCAGCACGACATCCGCCGCCCGGGTCAGCAGGCCATCCGTATAGCTATGGACAATGCCCGAGAGCGTCTTCATTGAGCAGGGTAAAATCACCATCCCGGCGGTTTTAAAAGAACCGGAAGAGATACTGGCGGCGATATCGCGGGCGTCATGCACCACATCGGCTAGCGCCTGCACCTCACGTACGGAGTAGTCGGTCTCCATGGCCAACGTCTGGCGCGCCGCCTGGCTGAGGATGAGATGAGTTTCAATATCCGGCACATCTCTTAGCACCTGCAGCATCCGCACGCCGTAAATGGCGCCGCTGGCGCCGGAAATGCCAATAATCAGTCGTTTCACGTTCTGTTACCCCTTGCGCGTGTGCCGCAGACTTTGCCGGATTATAGCCTCTGGCGCAACTATTGACGCACAGTTAAGGGGCGAAAAAAAGCCCGCCGTCCTTTAGGTACGGCAGGCCCGCGACGCGTGAACGGCTTAACCCTCGTTGTGCATCTCGAGGTTTTCGACTTCGTTTTGCAGCTGGACCGCTTTGGCATCATCGTTACGCAGGGAGTCAAGATAGTCGAGGTACTGCTGGTCGACATCCCGGGTCACATATACGCCGTTGAACACCGAGCATTCAAACTGCTGAATATCCGGGTTCTCCGCGCGCACCGCGTCGATCAGATCGTTGAGATCCTGGAAAATCAGGCCGTCGGCGCCAATGATCTGGCGGATCTCATCCACTTCGCGGCCATGGGCGATCAGTTCGTTGGCGGTCGGCATATCGATACCGTACACGTTCGGGAAACGAATTTCCGGCGCAGCGGAGGCGAGATACACTTTTTTCGCCCCTGCTTCACGCGCCATCTCAATGATCTGCTCCGAGGTGGTGCCGCGTACAATGGAATCATCGACCAGCAGCACGTTCTTATCGCGGAATTCCGCACGGTTGGCGTTGAGCTTACGGCGAACAGATTTACGACGCAGCTGCTGACCGGGCATGATAAACGTCCGGCCGACGTAGCGGTTCTTCACGAAGCCCTGACGATAAGGTTTGTCGAGAATGCGGGCGATTTCCAGCGCGATGTCGCAGGAGGTCTCCGGGATCGGAATAACGACGTCAATATCCAGATCTTCCCACTCGCGGGCAATCTTTTCGCCCAGCTTAGTCCCCATGTTGACGCGGGCGCTGTAGACGGAAATTTTGTCAATAAACGAGTCCGGACGGGCAAAATAGACGTACTCGAACAGGCACGGGTTGCTGACCGGATTATCGGCACACTGACGGGTATAGAGCTGGCCCTTCTCGGTAATATAGACCGCTTCGCCCGGCGCCACATCGCGCAGGAATTCAAAACCAAGCGTATCAAGGGCCACGCTCTCCGAGGCCACCATATACTCGGTGCGACCGTCGCCAACGTCACGTTTACCCAGCACCAGCGGACGAATGCCGTTAGGGTCGCGGAAGGCCACCATGCCATGCCCGATGATCATCGCCACGCACGCGTACGCGCCGCGGATCAGGCGGTTGGTCGCCGCAATCGCCGCGAAGATGTTGTCCGCTTCCAGCGGGTAGTGACGGAAGTTATCCAGCTCACTGGCGAAAATATTGAGGAGGATTTCGGAATCAGAGGTGGTATTGATATGGCGGCGTTTTTCTTCAAACAGCTTTTTACGCAGCTCGTGCGCATTGGTCAGGTTGCCGTTATGCGCCAATGTGATGCCATACGGCGAGTTAACGTAAAACGGCTGCGCCTCGGAGGCGCTGGAGCTGCCCGCCGTAGGATAACGCACGTGGCCAATACCCATATTGCCCTGCATACGCTGCATGTGGCGGGCCTCGAATACGTCGCTTACCAGCCCGTTAGCCTTACGCAACCGGAAGCAGTTGTTGGCATCAATGGTGATGATGCCAGCGGCATCCTGTCCACGGTGCTGGAGCACCGTTAGCGCATCATAAATCGACTGGTTAACCGGCATAACACCGGCGATACCGACAATACCGCACATACGTCTTTTCCTCGTTCAGCAACGACCCAAAGTCTATACTTTAGGCAAGAAACTTGACGAGCTTTGCAGGTATTCAAAAAACCATCTGATGACGGGGGTAAAATAGGGAATAAACTGCGACTGATGCCAGTCATCGCTCTTCGCCATCCCGGTAAAGGTGTCCAGGAAGAACAGGATAGCGGCGATGATCAGCACCCCACGTAGCGCGCCGAAGCAGATCCCCAATACCCTGTCGGTTCCTGACAAACCGGTCTTCTCCACCAGCTGGCCTATCACATAGTTCACGATAGCGCCAACGATGAGCGTCACGATAAACAGCGCCGCAATAGCAATCCCATTTCGAACCCGTTCATCCTCAAAGCCCGTAAACCAGACAGACAGGTCAGCGTAGTAATGGCTGGCGACATAAAACGCGCAACCCCACGTGACTAACGATAAAGCTTCGCGAACAAAGCCGCGGATCAGGCTGACCAGGCAAGAAAGACCCAGCACCGCCATAATGGCGTAATCAATCCAGACCATATACGTCCCACGATTTACGCCCTGTCGTCCAGTTCGGGGCGCATTCTAACAGAAAAAGAAAACGTTTGCGTAGGGATTTCCATGCCCTACAGAAATAAAAATGGCGCTGAAAAAACATTCAACGCCAGACTGCCTTTCGCCTCTTCAGGGCGGCTGAGACAGGGTTTGCGGGGCGTTTCTCCCCGCCACGTTCTCTCCGCATGGCGGAAAAAACAATCAGTTCGGGGTGAAACCCATCACCACCCCGCTAAGCCCGGAAATCTGCTGCAGATCGCCCAGCTGGCCTTTCAGCTTGTCTTTTGACGCATCCGGGCCGACGAGGATGCGGGTAATTTTACCCTGTACCGGCGTCGAAGGCGACGTATAGACTTTGAAACCCGAGGCCCGCAGTTTACCGACAATCTCATTCACCTTATCGGCGTTCTTCAACGCGCCCAGCTGAACCACATAGGCTTTGCCGGTCGGCGCCGGCAGGGCCGCCTGCTGCTGCGATGGCTGTTGCTGCTGTGGCTTAGCCGGCGGCGGCGTTGGCGTCGCGGCCTGCTGTTGCGGCTGCGGTTTCGGCTGCGGCTTGGGCTGCGGTTTCGCGGCCACCACCGGCTCCTGAACGTCATCGAAGCTGTTGCTGTTCACCGGAATACGCGATGGATCTAACGATGGCGCGGCGGCATCGCCCGCCCGCACCTCTTCCGCCGCCCCTTCCGGCGGTTGCGAAGGCAACGCCTGGGTTGCCGCCGGCAACATATCCGGTTCATCGCGATCGCCTGGTTTCGGTACCAGCGGGATCGCGGCAAACTCATCCTGGTAATGCTTTTTCTGCCCGTCCAGCAGCCCTGGCAGGATAATCACCCCCAGCGCCACCAGCACGATTGTCCCGACTAAACGGTTCTGAAACTTACTCGCCACCGATTCTCCCCGCGTCTATCTCTTCCATAACCTGCGCTACGGTGTGAAACGAACCACACACCAGCACGGTATCTTCCACTTTAGCGTCAGCCATGGCCGCACGCCACGCCTGCGCCACGCTGCTATAGACTGTACCGCAGCGCAAATGTTCCACCAGCTGCTCTGCCGTCGCGCCGCGCGGGCCTTCCAGCGGCGCGCAGTACCAGGCATCGACTTCCGGGGCCAGATTGGCCAACGTGCCGGCGATATCCTTATCATGCAGCATACCAATAACCGCCAGCACGCGTCCCGTTTTCGCTAACGTTTTGAGACGCCCGGCGAGATAGGCCGCCGCGTGCGGGTTGTGCGCCACATCGAGGATCACTCGCGGGGCGTCGCTGATTATCTGAAAGCGTCCCGGGAGCATCGCATCGCGGATCCCTGCGCGCAGGATAGCGTCATCCACGGCAAGCCCGCTGGCGCGCAGCGCCGCCACGGCCGTCGCCGCATTCGGCAACGGCACCTGAGGCAGAGGCAGGTGGCTTAACGCCCCTGCCGTATCGCGGAAGGACCACGTTTCGCCCTCCACCTCATAGCGCCAGTCGACGCCGCGGCGCTGGAGCAGCGCGCCCTTCTCGCTAGCCACTTCCGCGATGGTGAGCGGCATATCCGGCTCCCCCACCACCGCCGGTTTACCGGCGCGAAAGATGCCCGCTTTTTCCCGGCCGATACTTTCGCGATCCGGGCCCAGCCAGTCGGTATGATCGAGGGCGATGCTGGTGACCACCGCGACGTCGGCATCCACGATGTTGGTGGCGTCGAGACGCCCGCCGAGCCCGACCTCAAGGATCACCACATCCAGCTGCGCCTGCTTAAACAGCCACAGCGCCGAGAGCGTGCCGTATTCAAAATAGGTCAGCGAGATGTCACCCCGCGCCGCTTCGATTTCAGCAAACGAAGCTGTATGCGCCGCCTCCGGCAGTTCAGCCCCCTGAATGCGCACGCGTTCGGTGTAGCGCACCAGATGCGGAGAGCTGTAGACCCCCACTTTATAACCGGCCGCCATCAGGATGGTTTCCAGCGTGCGGCAGGTGGTGCCTTTGCCATTGGTGCCCGCAACGGTAAAAACGAACGGCGCCGGTTTAACGATATCCATCTGCCCGGCGACCTCGCTGACGCGCGCCAGCCCAAGGTCGATGGTTTTACTGTGCAGATGTTCCAGATAAGAAAGCCACGTAGCCAGGGGCGACGTGGCCTGAGGAATAGGATCTTTTTCCATGATGCCCGTAAGAATTGACGGTTAACGCGTATGAATAAAAAAGGGCAGCGCCGCCAGGCCCTGCCCTCTGCTTTATCAGGCCTCAGGTTCCTGATCCGGTGCCGGCGGCACCACCACGCCTTCATGAGGCGCTTCCGAAACGGCAACCGGCGCCGGCAGGTTCATCAGCTTCGCCAGAATGCTGGCCAGCTTGAGACGCATTTCCGGACGGCGAACGATCATATCGATCGCCCCTTTTTCAATCAGGAACTCACTGCGCTGGAATCCCGGCGGCAGCTTCTCGCGTACGGTCTGCTCGATAACGCGAGGACCGGCAAAGCCGATCAGCGCTTTCGGCTCGGCAATGTTCAGATCGCCCAGCATCGCAAAGCTCGCCGATACGCCGCCCATGGTCGGGTCGGTCAGCACGGAGATGTACGGCAGTCCGCGCTCCTGCATTTTCGCCAGCGCCGCGGAGGTTTTCGCCATCTGCATCAGCGACATCAGCGCTTCCTGCATACGGGCGCCACCGGAGGCGGAGAAGCAGATCAGCGGGCAGTTATCTTCCAGCGCCTGCTCCACCGCGCGCACAAAGCGTGCGCCGACGACGGAACCCATCGAGCCCCCCATAAAGGAGAACTCAAAGGCGGCGGCAACCACCGGCATCGCGTAGAGCGTACCTTTCATCACCACCAGCGCGTCTTTCTCGCCCGTCTCTTTCTGAGCGGACGCCAGGCGGTCTTTGTATTTTTTTGAATCGCGGAACTTCAGCACATCTTTTGGCTCAAGTTCGCTACCCAGTTCTACCAGAGAACCTTCATCCAACAGGCTATGCAGGCGATTACGCGCCGACATGCGCATATGGTGATCGCACTTAGGACAAACCTCCAGGTTGCGCTCCAGCTCGGCGCGGTAGAGTACCTGACCGCAGCTGTCGCACTTGGTCCATACACCCTCAGGAATGCTCGCCTTGCGGGTGGGAGTGATGTTGCTTTTAATTCGTTCAATCCAGCTCATTGATAACCTTTCTGCCTGAACCTGGTCGATGCCAGTTTTGTCGTAAGGGGCGCATAATGCCATTTTTGCCTCTTACAGACCATGAATGTTGCACATTAAATCATATCATCCCGGAACATGGGATAAAAAAGTGGTCAAACCGCTGCGCGTGACGCTCTGCACCGCCACGCGCAACACAGGCTAAACTACTTCGCCTGCTTCGCCGCCGCCCGCTTGTGGCGAATAATCTCAATCACGCCCGGCAGGACGGAAAGCACGATGATCGCCACGATCAGCAGCTTCAGGTTCTCCTGCACCACCGGCAAATCGCCAAACAGATAGCCGGCATAGGTGAACAGCAGCACCCACAGCAGCGCCCCAACCACGTTATAGGCTGCAAAATGACGATAGGACATATGCCCCATTCCCGCCACAAACGGCGCGAAGGTTCGGACTATCGGCACAAAGCGCGCCAGGATAATGGTTTTCCCGCCGTGACGTTCGTAAAAGCTGTGGGTTTTATCCAGATAGCTGCGACGGAATATCTTTGAGTTCGGATTGCTGAACAGCTTTTCGCCGAACAGCCGGCCAATGGTGTAGTTGACCGCATCGCCGACGATGGCCGCGATGACCATCAGCAGTACCATCAGGTGGACATTGAGATCGTTGGTTGGCAAGGCCGAGAGCGCGCCCGCGACGAACAGCAGGGAATCGCCCGGCAGGAATGGCGTCACCACCAGCCCGGTTTCGCAGAACAGAATCAAAAACAGAATGGCATAAACCCAGACGCCATACTGGGCAACCAGTTCGGCAAGGTGCACATCAATATGCAGGATGAAATCAATTAAAAAGTGAATCAAGTCCATGTTTGTCTTTACCCTTAATGACCCTATTAGTCCGCCAGAAACAGCGGGCCCATTGGCAGCACCGGTAAATCATAGTGGGCCGGGTAATCCACCGACACCAGATACAACCCTTCCGCTTTTGCCGTTGCCGCAGCGAGCGTCCTGTCTTTTGCTGCCAGCAGTTCTGCCATCCAGCTCTCCGGCTGGTTTCCGGCCCCGACCTCCATCAGGCTGCCTACAATATTCCTGACCATATGATGTACAAAGGCATTCGCTTTGATATCCACCACCACATACGCGCCGTAGCGGGTAACGTTAATATGCATCACGTTGCGCCACGGGGTACGCGACTGGCACTGTACCGCGCGAAACGAGGTAAAGTCATTCTCTCCCAGCAGACACTGCGCGGCGCGCTGCATACGCTCGGCGTCGAGCGGCTGGTGAAAATGCGTCACGCCATGACTTAACACCGCCGGACGCAGGCGATGATTATAGATGACGTAGCGATAGCGGCGCGCCGTGGCGCTGAACCGGGCGTGAAAATCCGCCGGTACATGTTTGACCCAACGCACCGCGATGTCACCAGGTAAATTCGCATTTACCCCCAGCGTCCAGGCGGCATCTTTCCGCTGCGCCCGGGTTTCGAAATGCACCACCTGGCCGGTGCCATGGACGCCGGCGTCGGTGCGGCCGGCGCAAAAGACGGTAATCGGTTCGTTCGCCACCTGCGAGAGCGCCTTTTCCAGCTTCTCCTGCACGCTGCGCACTTCGTTTTGCCGCTGCCAGCCGTAATATTTGCTGCCGTCGTACTCGATGCCCAGCGCGATTTTACAGATCGGCTGTTGCTCCATCTCAGACATCAGTACAGGTACTCCTCAATCAGCTTCTCGGCGATCTTCACCGCCATCAGCGCGCCGCCGAAGCGCACGTTATCCGCTACCGACCAGAACTGGATCTGCTCCGGCATACCGTAATCGTTATGCACGCAGCCGATGGAGAGGCGGGCATTGCCTGAGGCATCACCAACCTGAGTCGGGAATTCGCCCTCTTCAGAAAGTTCGATATCCTCGCCGCGGGTAAAAGCGTCGCGCGCCTCCTCCGCCGCCAGCGGGCGCATCGCTTCGAAGCTCACCATCTGCGCATGGCCGTAGAAGACCGGCGACTGAACGACGCTGGCGGAGATCATCAGCCCGTCATCCTGAAGAATTTTGCGCGCTTCATCGACGATCCGGCGCTCTTCGCGCACGCTACCTTCACGATCCGGCAGCAGCGGCAGCATGTTGAACGCCAGCTGGCGACCAAAGAAATCGTCTTCATCGATAGGGATGCCGTTCAGCAGCTTAGCGCTCTGACCCGCCAGCGCATCCACCGCTTTTTTCCCCTGCCCCGAGGCGGAGAGCAGGTTAGTGACGCTAATGCGCGACAACCCGCCCTGATCGATCAGCGGTTTGAGCGCCGTCAACAGCTGACTGGTCAGGCTATTAGGCACCGCAATCAGGTTGCGGTTGCGGTAATCGCCTAATACGAACGGGTTCACGTCCGGCACCACCAGCGGTACGTCCGGCTCCAGCGCAAACAGGCCGCTGAGATCGATAACCAGACACCCGGCGTTGGTCGCTTCTTCGACATACGCTGCACTGGCTTCGACGCCGGCGGCGAAGAAAGCCAGCTGGGCCTGGGTCCAGTCAAATTCGGCGGCGTCTTTGACGATCACCGACTTGCCACCAAAACGCAGATGTTCGCCCGCGCTGTCGTTGCGCGCCAGAGCAAAAATCTCTCCTACCGGGAACTGGCGTTCAGCAAGAGTTTCGAGCAGGGCTTCGCCTACGGCGCCCGTTGCGCCCAGTACGGCAATATTCCAGCCTTCAGACATGGTGGTTAACTCCAGAAATAAAGCGGCCCCGCCGGAGTATCCGGCAGGGGCATTAAGAAGACATTAACGAACAGGATGATGCACGGCGTTAAAACCGAGCTGGCGCAACAGCGTCGCCGCCTGCTCATCGCTGCACTGCACATACAGCGAAGACCATTCGCGACGTTCCTGATAATTTTTACGCAGCTTGTCGAATTCACCGGCGACGCCGGCCACCTTCCGCAGCGGCGCATCATCGCGGCGCACATCATACACCAAGTGGACCAGTCTTTTCAGCGTCGGCTGATCGAGCGGTCCATGCAGGGTAATGCGGCCAAATTCCGGCGCCGGCAGCAGAGTGTCCAGCGCTACCTGCTGCGGATGGCCGATAAAGGCGCTGTAGGCTTCAAAAACCTGCGTCGTCCCGCGCGCTTTCCCTTCGAGGGTGTAGCCGGCGATATGCGCGGTACCGATATCCACTCGCTTGAGAAGCTCAACGTTTAGATCCGGCTCCGGCTCCCAGACGTCCAATACCACACTCAGCGGCTGACCAGCTTCCAGCCGCTTTAGCAGTGCGGCGTTATCGACCACCGGCCCGCGGCAGGCGTTGATCAAAATCGTTCCAGGCTTCAGGCGGCTTATCAGCGCCTCATCCGCCAGATGCAGGGTTTTATATTGCCCTTCTTTATACAGCGGCGTATGGAAGGTGATGACATCGGCTTCCTGGACCAGCGCCTCGAGGGAGCGGAAGTCACCTTCGTCGCCGCGATCGGCGCGCGGTGGGTCGCAGAGCAGAGTTTTGATCCCCAACGCTTCCAGGCGCTTTTGCAGTCGCCCGCCAACGTTACCGACGCCGACGATCCCGACGGTGCGATCGCGCAGCGCAAAGCCGTCGCGTTCAGCCAGCATCAGCAGCGATGAAAAGACGTACTCTACCACCGCAATGGCGTTACAGCCTGGCGCCGCAGAGAAACCAATCCCCGCCTGCTGCAGCCACGCCTGATCGACGTGATCGGTGCCGGCGGTAGCGGTGCCGACGAACTTAATGGCCTTGCCGGCGAGCAATGCTTCATTGACCCGGGTGACCGAGCGCACCATTAGGGCATCCGCATCGGTCAGGGCATCGGCCGGGACCGGACGGCCTGGGATCGCCTGCACGTCGCCTAAACGGCTAAAAAGCTCACGGGCATAGGGCATATTTTCATCAACGAGGATTTTCACAGTTCAGTACCTGTCTGAGAACGAGAGTTAACTGGGGAAGTGTGCCATAATCTGGCCGCCAGGCATACTCATCACCTGGTTCCAGCACCGCGATATCGAAAGGATGAATCATGACGCACCCCCTTGCTGATATGCCAGACCGTCCTCCAGGGCGAGGCCCATCAGGCACTGCCGCCACCGGCGAACCTTCGCTTTCCATGCAGCAACGCACCGTTCTGGAGCGACTGATCACGCGCCTGGTGGCGCTGACCTCGCAGCAGAACGCGGAAGTGTGGGCCTGCGTCAAACATGACCTCGGACTGAAAGGCGACTCGCCCCTGCTGGCCTGCCATTTCAGCGCCGCGGAGGCCAGTCTCAACCAGCGCTTAGCCGCCGCTCAGGATAATCATCATCATCGCCAGACCTTAGCGCAGCTCAGCGATCTGCTCGGTCAGGGCAATAACCGCCAGGCGGTGAGCGATTATATTCGTCAGCATTATGGGCAAACGGCGCTGCATGCCCTTAGCCAGACGCAGCTGGAGACCATTCTGCATCTGCTGCAGCATGGCCAGCTGTCGATCCCGCAGCCGCAGCAGCGCCCGCCGACCCTGCGCCCGCTGTTGCCAGCCGAGCATAATACGCTCAATCAGCTGGTGACTAAGCTGGCGGCCGCTACCGGCGAACCAAGCAAGCTGATTTGGCAATCCATGCTGGAGCTTTGCGGCGTCAAGTCCGGGGAGCTGATCCCGGCGACGCACTTCCTGCCGCTTTCGTACTGGCTGCAGGCGCGGCAAACGCTGAGTGCGCAAAGCGTGCCGACGCTCACCTCGCTGCAGGGAGCGCTCAAGCAGCCGCTGGAGGCCGCGGAGTGGCAGACAATTGTCGACTTCGCCAGTCGCAGCTGGCAGGTCACGCCGCGGACCACGCTGAGCCCGGCGCAGATCCTGGCGCTGCTGAACAAGGTGTTTGTGCTGCGGGTGGCCCGCGCCCAGGAGACGCTGGCCATCCCGCAGGAGGAGCCTGTCGCCAGGCGGACGTGGAGCGCTAAGCCGTGGCAGCTGGCGCTGGGCGCGGTTGTCCTGCTCCTTGTGCTGTGGCTCCTGCTGTAGCCCAGCAGCCACCGGCGGCGTTTACGGCTCCCCTTCATGCCAAACGCTGCGGTGTTTCCTACAGCGATTTCAGGCCGGACAATAACCTAGCGGCGAAATGAGATAAGGGTGACGAGGATCCCCAGCGCCGCGCAGAGGGCGCCGGCAAGGAACACCGACGAGTAGCCCAGCGAGGTCGCCAGCAGGCCGGTCAGCGGCCCGGTCAGGCCATAGGAGATGTCCTGAAAGGCCGCATAGCCGCCGAGCGCGGTGCCGCGCACCTGCGCCGGGACGCGCTTCACTACTTCCACGCCAAGTGAGGGGAAAATAAGCGAACAGCCGCACCCGGTCAGCGCCGCACCGGCCAGCGCCAGCCAGGCATTCGGCGCCAGTCCCAGCAGCGTCAGACCAACCGCCTCTATCAGCAGCGAGACCATCGCCACCTTAACGCCGCCAAACCGATCCGGCATCCAGCCGAACAGCACTCGCATCAGCACAAAGGCGCCACCAAACGCCGTCAGGGTAAAGCCGGCCATTGGCCAGCTATGGCTGGCGAAATAGAGGGAGACGAAGGTGCCGATCACCGCAAAGCCGACACCCTGCAGGCCCAGGCCAATGCCCGGCCGCCAGATCATGCCGATGACGCTCCAGAGTGAAGGCCGCTCGCCTCCGTGGGCCGCCACTTTGCGCACGGTACCGTTAATAAGCCAGGCGACGAGCGGTAGTCCCATGGTGACACAGGCCAGCACCGCCACGCCAAAATGGCTATAGATCAATAATCCCAGCGGGGCGCCCACCGCCAGCGAGCCGTACATCGCCATGCCGTTCCATGACATCACTTTGCCGGAACGGGCCGGTCCCACCAGGCCCATCCCCCAGCTCAGGTTTCCGGTCAGCAGCTGGCTTTCGCCAAACCCGAGGATCAAGCGGCCCAGCAGCAGCAGGCCGAGCCTGGCGAGCACCGGCAGCGGCAGCAGCGCAGCGGCCAGCCATGCCGCGCCCGCCAGGGCGCAGGCCAGCATCCCCTGCAGGACAGAGCGTTTAGCGCCGTACTGGTCTGCCAGACGTCCGGCGTACCCCCGGGTCAGAACGGTGGCGAGGAACTGGATCCCTACCGCCACGCCAACCACGGTGTTGCCAAATCCCAGCTCCTGATGGACAAAGAGTGGGATCACCGGCAGCGGCAAACCAACGGTCATATAGGTCAAAAAGACGGCAAACGTAATACGGAAAAGCGAAAAATTCGCCGAAGAATTGGATGTTGTTTCAGTAACTGCGGACATGCATTACTCCAGATTCGCAGAGTAAGGCGAGCAAAGCGACACGCCCCCTCCACCTGATTATCAGGGTTAAGGCGCGTTGGTTGACGTTAAACGCTTACGCATTAGTGGAGAGACTAATGGATCCGCGAGCAGTGTGCCTGCGGGCTCTTACCCTGTCAAGATGACAAAAAAGGGGAGCCGGTGGCTCCCCTTTGCGCATCACATGCTGATTAGGCGTTGTATTTACGCATCACCAGCGTGGCGTTGGTGCCGCCGAAGCCGAAGCTGTTGGACATTACGGTGGTCAGCTTAGCGTCCGTCGGTTTGGTGACGATGTTCAGGCCGGCAGCCTGCTCGTCGAGCTCTTCAACGTTGATGCTCGGCGCGATAAAGCCGTGCTCCAGCATCAGCAGGGAGTAGATGGCTTCCTGTACGCCCGCCGCGCCCAGCGAGTGGCCGGTCATCGCTTTAGTTGCCGAAATAGCCGGGCTGTTGTCGCCGAATACTTCGCGGATGGCGCCCAGCTCTTTCACGTCGCCGACCGGAGTGGAGGTACCGTGGGAGTTCAGATAGTCGATCGGCGTATCAACGCCATGCATCGCCATCTGCATGCAGCGCACTGCGCCTTCACCAGACGGGGCGACCATGTCCGCGCCATCGGAGGTCGCGCCATAGCCGACGATTTCGGCGTAGATGTGCGCGCCACGCGCCAGGGCGTGTTCCAGCTCTTCCACCACGACCATACCGCCGCCGCCGGCGATAACGAAGCCGTCACGGTTAGCATCATAGGTACGGGACGCTTTTTCCGGGGTGTCGTTGTATTTAGTGGACAGCGCGCCCATGGCGTCGAATTCGCAGGCCATTTCCCAGCACAGCTCTTCGCCGCCGCCGGCAAAGACGATGTCCTGTTTGCCCAGCTGGATCTGCTCTACCGCGTTACCAATACAGTGGGCGGAAGTGGCGCAGGCCGAGCTGATGGAGTAGTTAACGCCGTGAATTTTGAACGGCGTAGCGAGGCAGGCGGAAACGCCGGAAGCCATCGCTTTGGTGACCACATACGGGCCCACGGCTTTCAGACCACGCGGGCTACGCATGGCATCGGCGCCGAAGACCTGGAATTTCGGGGAACCGCCGCCGGAGCCTGCGATCAGGCCGACACGCGGGTTATTCTGATATGCTTCAGGCGCCAGACCTGCGTCGGCAACAGCCTGTTCCATGGACAGGTAAGCATAGATGGAGGCGTCGCTCATAAAGCGCACTACTTTGCGGTCAATGAGGCCAGTGGTATCCAGTTTGACGTTGCCCCATACGTGGCTGCGCATCCCTGAATCTTTAAGCTCCTGAGAGAAAGTGATCCCTGAACGTCCTTCACGCAGAGATGCCAGGACTTCCTGCTGGTTATTACCGATGCTGGAAACGATGCCCAAGCCAGTAATCACTGCACGTTTCATTAAATACCTCTGTAAGTCGCACTATTTTAAGTTTCGTGTCGCACAATAGCGTACACTTGTACGCCGAACAAGTCCGATCAGACATTTTGTGTATAAATTTGCGCCCTCAGGCACACATCGTTAAGATCGTGCTACGCCTTGTGATTCGAGTAACTTACGTGAAACAAAACGCCATACAACCCGCCAACCTGGAATTCAACGCTGAGGGTACACCTGTTTCCCGAGATTTCGACGATGTTTACTTTTCCAATGACAACGGTCTGGAAGAGACTCGCTACGTTTTTCTCGGCGGAAATCGCCTGCCGGAGCGCTTCCCCAGCCACCCTCGCCCGCTGATGATCGTCGCGGAGAGCGGCTTCGGCACCGGGCTCAATTTCCTCACCCTCTGGCAGGCGTTTGACGTTTTTGTTCGTGATAACCCGGACGTTACCTTGCAAAGGTTACATTTCATCAGTTTTGAAAAATATCCGCTGAAGGCTGAGGATCTCCGCCTGGCGCACCAGCGCTGGCCAGAGCTGGCTCCGTGGGCGCAGCAGCTGCAGGCGCAATGGCCGTCGGCCTTCGGCGGGTGCCATCGTCTGCTGCTCGACGGCGGGCGGGTGACGCTCGATCTGTGGTTTGGCGATATCAATGAGCTGACCAGGGAGCTGGATGATTCGCTGAACCAGCAGGTGGACGCCTGGTTTCTTGACGGCTTTGCCCCGGCGAAAAATCCCGACATGTGGACTCAGGATCTGTTCAGCGCCATGGCGCGCCTGGCGCGACCCGGCGGGACGCTGGCCACCTTTACCTCCGCCGGTTTTGTCCGCCGTGGCCTGCAGGAGGCCGGCTTTACCATGCGTAAAAGCAAAGGCTTCGGCCGCAAGCGGGAGATGCTGACCGGCGAGATGGCGCAAACGCTGAGCTTTCCTGCGCGCGTCCCCTGGTTCGCTCGCAGTAGCAGCGATGCCCGCGAGGCGGCCATCATCGGCGGCGGGATCGCCAGCGCCCTGCTCTCCCTGGCGCTGCTGCGCCGCGGCTGGCAGGTGACCCTTTACTGCGCCGATGAGGCTCCAGCGCAGGGCGCCTCCGGCAATCGCCAGGGCGCGCTGTATCCGCTGTTAAGTCAGCACGATCCGGCGCTGGCACGCTTTTTTCCGGCCGCCTTTACCTTCGCCCGCCGAATGTATGACGCGCTGCCGGTGATGTTCGATCACCAATGGTGCGGTGTTACCCAGCTCGGCTGGGATGAGAAAAGCACGCATAAAATCGCCCAGATGCTGGCGCTGAATTTACCCCCGGACATCGCCTGCGCGGTGACGGCGGAACAGGTTGCCGGGCTGACCGGCGTCGATACCGGCTGCGGCGGCATCACCTATCCGGCCGGCGGCTGGCTGTGCCCGCAGCAGCTCACCGCCGAGCTGCTGGCGCTGGCGGCCACGCGCGGACTGCACGTGCACTATGGTTATCCCGTCGAAACGCTCAGCGCGGAGGGCGATGGCTGGCTGCTCAATCAGCAGCGCTATCATCAGGCGGTGGTTCTGGCGAACGGCCACCGCATCACTGGTTTTGCGCAAACAGCCCAACTGCCGGTCTACCCGGTTGGCGGCCAGGTCAGCCATATTCCCACCACCCCGCGGCTTGCCGCCCTGCGCCAGGTGCTGTGCTACGACGGCTACCTGACGCCACAGAATCCGCAAAATCAGCAGCACTGCATTGGCGCCAGCTACCACCGCGGGAAAACCGACACCACCTTCAGCGAAGAAGATCAGCAGCACAACCGGCAACGGCTGATCGACTGCTTCCCGGGCGCGGAGTGGCCACAGGACGTGGATATCAGCGCCAACGACGCTCGCTGCGGCGTGCGCTGCGCCACCCGCGATCATCTACCGATGGTCGGCAACGTGCCGGACTACGCGGCAACATTGACGCAATACGCCAGCCTCCACGAACAACCGGATATCGCCGATAGCGCGCCGGTCTGTCGTAACCTGTTTATGCTTGGCGCGCTCGGGTCGCGCGGACTTTGCACCGCGCCGTTAAGCGCTGAGCTGCTGGCGGCGCAAATGAGCACGGAACCGCTGCCGCTGGATAGCGACACCCTGGCGGCGCTGAATCCGAATCGGCTGTGGGTGAGAAAACTGCTGAAGGGAAAAGCGGTGAAATAAAACCATGAGGGCAGGCAATTTCCCGGGTACGGCTGACGCCTGACCCGGGCTACAACATGGCTCAGGCCTGATTTTTCGCCTGTTGATACAGGTTATGCCACATCCCCTGCACCAGAATTTGGTCCGGCGGCGACAGTTCGCCAGCGCTGATGGCTTTCTCCAGGCTCTGGCTAACTCTGCTGTGTACCGCGTCAGCAGAATGCTCGCCCTCACCTTCCAGCTCAGCCACCGCCAGCGTCAGGTGGCCGCGCAGATAACCGCCGGCAAACAGTTCATCATCACTGGCGTGGTCTACCATGTTGTCAATCAGCGCCAGAATGCGTGATTCAAACTCCGCGATCATCATCTTACCTCTTGTCATGTAATGTGCGGCCTTAGTGCAGGTCTTCCGGCCACGGAAAGTGTTTCGCCGTCAATGGCGGCGTTTGATAATAGTGTTGTAACGCGCGAATAAAGCGCGCCGGACGTTCGGGGATCCCTTGTTCAAGTAAAGTCATCACCCGAGCATGCACCCGGCGCTGGAAGGCGATGCGATCGGGCTCAACGTCCCCTTCCAGATTGTCACAGCTGACGTTAAACGGAAATCCCGCCGCCACGCAGAACAGCCACTCAAAGGCCTGCGGTTTCACCTCGACATCCTCAAACTGGCTTTGGGTCATCGCATCGCGGCCGTCCGGGCAGTACCAGTAGCCAAAATCTACTTGTTCGCGACGCGCCTTGCCGGCGACACACCAGTGAGAGATCTCGTGCAGGGCGCTGGCAAAAAATCCGTGCGCAAACACGATACGGTGATAGGGCGTTTCATCGTCAGCCGGAAGGTAGATCGGCTCATCGTCGCCTTTAATCAGGCGGGTATTAAATTCTTCGGCAAAGCAGCTGTCGAAAAGGTCTATCAGCTGCTGATAATGGTGTTGCTGTTGCATTAATGAATTCCCAACCACTGCAAAATCTCAGCCCCGTGGCTGTCATAAAGAAGTTTCGCGCTCATCACCGCCGAGACGATAACGATCATCGGCCGGATCAGCGACTGCCCTTTACTCAGCACCAGCCGGGACCCGGCACGGGCGCCAATAAACTGGCCGGCCATCATCACAAAGCCGGTGGCCCAGATAACCTTTCCACCGATGATAAACAGCAGCAGGCCGCCGACGTTTGAGGTGGCGTTCAGCAGCTTGGCATGGGCCGTCGACTTGGCAAGGTTAAACCCGGCCAGAGTGACAAAAGCCAGGGCGTAAAACGAACCGGCGCCGGGGCCGAAAAAGCCATCGTAAAACCCTACGCTACCGCCGGCGACCAGCGCAAACGGCAGACCGTAAAGCCGACGCTGCCGGTCGGCTTCGCCCAGTTTCGGCATCAGCAGGAAATAAAGGCCGATGCCAATCACCAGCAACGGCAGGATCTGCTTCAGAATATCGGATTGCACGTGCTGCACCAGCAGCGCTCCGGCGGTTGAGCCGATAAAGGTCATCAGAATATTCAGCTTCTGATCGGCCAGATTAACCACCTTGCGGCGGACAAAATAGAGGGTCGCCGATAGCGACCCGCCGCAGGCCTGCAGCTTATTGGTCGCCAGCGCCTGGGCTGGCGGCATGCCGGCCGCCATCAGCGCAGGGACAGTCAATAAGCCCCCGCCTCCCGCCAGTGAGTCAATAAAACCGGCCAGGATGGCGACAAAGAAGAGTACCACCAGCACCAGCGGCGATACGGCAAACAACTCGATAAAACTATCCATTACAGCACATGCTCATCCAGTAGCGCCTGGCAGGAAGGCGGCAGCGGCGGCGTCTTCTTCACAGGGGGGGTAGACCCGGGTTTAGGTGGTTCGAACCAGCTCTGCAGCTCCGCTCCGCAGCCATCGCCGGGCGGCGGCGGCGCCTGATCCTCGCACTCCAGACTTCCCGCCGGGCAACGCAGTCGGACGTGCATATGAGCGCGATGCTGGAACCAGGGACGGACTTTACGCAGCCACTGGCGGTCGCTGCCCGCGTCCAGGCACAGCTGCTGTTTAATCGCCGGGTTGACGAAGATGCGGGTAACTTCGCTATCTTCCGCCGCCAGCTTGATAAGCTGGCTGATTTGCGGGCTCCATAGCGACGGCACCACATGCTTGCCATCGCTGGCGACCAGGTCCAGCGCCTGCGGCTTCAACAGCTGGGACGATGTCCAGCGCGTTTGCGGCAGCTGAAGGAAGATATCGACATCGAGGCCCGTCTGGTGGCTGGCGTGCCCGCCGTTAAAGCGCCCGCCCGCCGGCATCCCCATGTCGCCAATCAGCACGGTTCCCATTCCTTTATTGTGCACCTGATTACTCAGGCGCTGAATAAACTGAACCAGATCCGGATGACCGAAGTAGCGACGCTGATCGGTACGCATCACCTGATAGCCGGGGGCACTCAGGGGGAGCGCCTCGGCGCCAACGATACAGCCATTGGAAAACGCGCCGATTGACTGGGCGCTGCCGCCGATCGGTTGGGTTATTTTCTGCCATGGCGTGGCGGCCAGGCTACCGGCGCTAGCCAACAGCGCAAGCAGTGCGATAACGGTGTTTTTCATGGTTACCAGCGTGGAATTGTCGTCGTCACGTCGCCATTCTGCGCGCGCTGACGCATAAAGTGATCCATCAGAACGATCGCCAGCATCGCCTCAGCGATCGGTACGGCGCGGATGCCGACGCACGGATCGTGACGCCCTTTGGTGATCATCTCCACTTCTTCGCCAAAGCGGTTAATCGTATGACCGGGAACGGTAATACTGGAGGTAGGCTTCAGCGCGATGTTGGCAACGATCTGCTGGCCGCTGCTGATGCCGCCAAGAATGCCGCCGGCGTGGTTGCTCTGGAACCCGGCTTTGGTGATCTCATCGCGGTTTTCGCTGCCGCGCAGCTTCACCACCTCGAAGCCGTCGCCAATTTCCACCCCTTTCACGGCGTTGATGCTCATCAGCGCGTGGGCGATATCGGCATCCAGGCGGTCGAAGACCGGCTCACCGAGGCCTGGCGGTACGCCGTCAGCCACTACCGTCACTTTCGCGCCAATGGAGTCGCCCTCTTTTTTCAGGCCGCGCATCAGTTCATCCAGGGCGTCGATTTTATCCGGGTCCGGACAGAAGAAGGGGTTCTGCTCAACCTGATCCCAATCTTTGATGGCCAGCGGAATATCGCCCATCTGCGTCAGGCAGCCGCGAATGACGATGCCGAACTTCGCGGCAAGGTATTTTTTGGCAATCGCCCCGGCCGCTACGCGCATCGCGGTTTCGCGCGCAGAAGAACGACCGCCGCCGCGATAGTCGCGCAGACCATACTTTTGCTCGTAGGTGTAATCGGCGTGGCCCGGACGGAACAGATCTTTGATCGCGCCGTAATCCTGCGAACGCTGATCGGTGTTCTCAATCAGCAGACCGATACTGGTCCCGGTGGTAACGCCTTCGAAGACGCCGGAGAGGATTTTGACCTGATCCGGCTCGCGACGCTGCGTGGTGTAACGCGAGGTACCCGGGCGACGACGATCGAGGTCGTGCTGCAGGTCGGCTTCGGTCAGCGGGATGCCCGGCGGCACGCCGTCAACGATGCAGCCCAGCGCCAGACCGTGCGATTCGCCGAAGGTAGTGACGCGAAAGAGTTGTCCAATTGTATTTCCTGCCATCACGGCTCCAATCTTTTTCGTTATGTTGGCGTGTTGTTTTTTTAGTCTTTATAAATACCGAAGTGCGCACGGGCGTCAATCAGCTGCTGTTTGGTCAGCATAAAGACCCCGTCGCCGCCGTTATCAAACTCAAGCCAGGTAAACGGCACATCCGGATACTGCTCCATCAGATGTACCATGCTGTTACCGACTTCACAAATCAGAATCCCGTCGTCGCTGAGATAATCCGGCGCGTTGCCGAGGATACGGCGCGTTAGCTTCAGGCCGTCGCTTCCGGAGGCCAGCCCCAGCACCGGCTCATGCTCATACTCTTCCGGCAGATCGGCCATGTCCTCTTCATCGACATACGGCGGATTGGTGACGATCAGATCGTACTGCAGCTTCGGCAGATCGCGGAACAGGTCGGAACGGATCGGCGTCACGTGATGGATCAGGCCGTGGGACTCAACGTTGTGCTCGGCGACGGCCAGCGCGTCCGGGGAGATATCTACCGCATCGACTTCCGCCTCCGGGAAGGCATAGGCGCAGGCGATGGCGATGCAGCCGCTACCGGTGCACATATCAAGGATGTGCTGCGGCTTATGGTTAATCAGTCCGGCAAACTGGTTATTGATCAGTTCGCCAATCGGGGAGCGCGGCACCAGCACCCGCTCATCAACGTAAAACTCATGGCCGCAGAACCACGCTTTGTTGGTCAGATAGGCGACGGGAATACGCTCGTTCACGCGGCGAATCACCCGCTCTACAATGCGATGTTTCTCGCTGGAGGTCAGGCGCGCAGTGCGCATGTCTTCCGGGATATCCAGCGGCAGATACAGTGAAGGCAGCACCAGCTGTACCGCCTCGTCCCACGGGTTATCAGTCCCGTGACCGTACCAGATATTAGCAGCGCTGAAACGGCTTACCGCCCAGCGCAGCATGTCCTGAATGGTATGCAGCTCATTGACTGCCTCATCAACAAAAATTTTATCCACGACATCCTCCAGGGCACACTCTGCTATAAATTCGGCGGCTAGTGTGCCATGAAGACGGCGATAAATCAGCATTCTTGCGATAAGGGGCGGGGGAAAAAACAGGTTTTCCTTGCCCGAAGGGATATTGAGTCGGGTAAACTAGCGCAAAGTATGAATGAGAGCGGACAATGAAAAAGAAGACATCGCTTAGCGAGGAGGATCAGGCGCTGTTCCGTCAGCTGATGACCGGCACGCGGAAGATCAAACAGGACACTATTGTTCACCGCCCGCAGCGCAAGAAAATTACCGAGGTTGCTCCTAAGCGTTTGCTGCAGGAACAGGTCGATAACAGCCACTATTTTTCCGATGAGTTTCAACCGCTACTGAATACCGAAGGCTCGACGAAATATGTCCGCCCCGACGTCAGCCATTTCGAGCTGAAAAAGCTGCGCCGTGGAGATTATTCGCCGGAGCTGTTCCTCGATCTGCATGGGCTTACCCAGCAGCAGGCCAAACAGGAGCTGGGCGCGCTAATTGCCGCCTGCCGCCGCGAGCATGTGTTTTGCGCCTGCGTGATGCACGGGCACGGGAAACACATCCTCAAACAGCAAACCCCGCTGTGGCTGGCGCAACATCCGCATATTATGGCGTTTCACCAGGCACCAAAAGAGTACGGCGGTGACGCCGCACTGCTGATATTGATTGAGGTCGAGGAGTGGCAACCGCCGGAGCTGCCGTAACGGCGGGCTCCGGGGGGCCGTCAGATGGCGTTGGCCATCTTGAGGTTGCAGGGGCTTTTCTGCCAGAGGAACTCACCTTTGCCGTCGGCATCCAGCGTCACGCAGGCGATAGCCGAGGTGGTGAACATCGGGGGCGTTTCCCCCGGACACAGCTCTGAGACCAGATACCCCACCAGCGGCAGGTGGGAGACAACCAGCGCCGTCGCCACGCCTTCATTCGCCAGCGCCTGCAGATAGGCGCTCACCATTCCCACATCACCGCACGGCGTGAGCTCCGGCATCACGTCGACATGTTTCGGCAGGTTCATGCACTCCCCAACAATATCCAGCGTCTGTTCCGCACGCAGATAGGGACTGACAAGAACGCGCTCAATATCCACTTTTTGACCTTTCAGCCAGGTTGCCATCTGACGAGACTCATCACAACCGCATACGGTTAATGGACGAACCGAGTCACTGGCTGCATCGAGGGCAGCGTCGCCGTGACGCATAATAAAAACTTGCATATTGCACCGCTTTTGTTAACCAGAAGCACCGTAGTTTGGCCTGCGAAGACAATACGCAGGTGACCCGGTGGCCGGGCATTGTGCCTGATCCATTCCACGAATGAAACGCTGTTTTTTACCTCAATGGCGTAAGTATAGTCAATCATTGTTTACAAAACAGCCAATCAACAGCGTCGTCCGCAGCCGGATTTACCTTCTTTGACCACAACTTAGGTCAGCCGTTCATCCGCTGGCCAAAAGGTGGTCCCCTGTTCAGCCATGCGTAATAAAGTGTCACAGGGTGTAAAACGTGGGCCGAACTGGGCGGCCAGGCGCTGCAGGATCGCGGCAACTTCACCCGCGCCGATAGTATCCATATACCGGAACGGGCCGCCAAGAAATGGCGGAAACCCTATACCAAAGACGGCGCCGATATCGCCATCGCGCGCGCTCCGGATAATCTGCTCATCAAAGCAGCGCGCCGCTTCGTTAAGCATCATCATCACACAGCGCTCCGCCACCTGCTGCGCGTAGAGCCGCGACTGCGGGCGGCCGATGCCGAGCAGCGGATAGACTGCCGGGTCGGGCCGTTTTTTGCTTTTACGCCCTTTTGTCTCATAAAGATAGAAACCACGATTATTTTTTCTGCCTTTGCGATCGTCCTTCAAAATCGCGTCAATGATGTTTGCAGGCGGGCTAAAACGTTCTCCAAACGCGCTCTCCAGCACGGGGATAATTTTGGTGCCGGTATCGATACCCACCTCATCCAGCAGTTGAATCGGCCCCACCGGGAAACCGAATTTAACCAACGCGTTATCAATGACTTCAATCGGTTCGCCTTCCACCAGCAGGCGCATCGCTTCATTGATATACGGCGCGAGGATACGGTTCACATAGAACCCCGCTTTATCTGCGACAACAATCGGCGTTTTCCCCTGCCGTTTAGCCAGCTGCACCACGGTGGCGATAGTCTGCGGGTCGGTTCCCTTGTGCGGGATCACCTCAACCAGCGGCATTTTTTCCACCGGACTGAAAAAATGCAGGCCGATTACCTGCCCCGGGCGGCTGGCGTGAGCGGCAATATCGCCGATTGGCAACGATGAGGTATTCGACGCAAAGATGGTCTGCGGCCCGCCGTATTGTTCCACTTCGCTGACCATCCGCTGTTTGAGAGCCAGGTCTTCAAATACCGCCTCGATCACCACATCGCGATGAGCAAAGCCCTGATAGTCGGTAGTGCCGGAGATCAGCGCCATCTGACGATCGCGCTCCACTGGGCGCAGTCGACGCTGACGAACCTGTTTATTCAGCAGATCCCAGCTGTACTTTAAGGCGTGGTTGATGCCACGCGGCTGGATATCTTTAATCCGCACCGGCAGCCCCCCCTTACAGGCGGTCACATAGGCGATCCCCCCGCCCATCAAGCCACCGCCCAGTACTGCAACGCTTCTCAGCGGACCGGGGCCCGCCTCGGCGCCAGGGTCTTTTTTCAGATCGGTACTGGCAAAGAAGATCGATCGCAGCGCCTGCGACTGCGGGCTCATTGCCAGTTCGCCAAATGCGCGCGCCTCTTCAGCGTATCCGCTGCTGCAGCCATGGGCCAGACCATTCTCGACGACCTGCAAGATTCGCTTCACCGCCGGGTAATTTCCCTGCGTTTTGCGCTGCGTTTGTTTACCGACAAACTGGAATAACAGATGGCGCCCCAGGGGCCCTGCCAGTACGCGTTCACGAACAGGCACCTCCCGGCTGGTCGGTCGTCCCTTCAGCGCCAACTCCACCGCCGCCTGCAGTAAAATCGCCTGCGGCACCACCTCGTCCACCAGACCGGCCTTCAGCGCCTGCCGCGGCCGCAGCTGCTTGCCGGTGAGCATCATATCCAGCGCGGTGCTGACCCCGATCAGCCGCGGTAAACGCTGCGTCCCGCCGGAACCCGGCAGCAGGCCAAGCTGTACCTCCGGCAAGCCGAGTCGGGTTTTTTCGTCATCGCTACAGATACGGCCATGACAGGCCAGCGCCAGCTCCAGACCGCCGCCAAGGCAGGCGCCGTGGATAGCGGCAATCACCGGGATCGACAGGCCATGGATCTCAGCCATAATCTGCTGTCCCTGGCGCGCCAGCGCTTCCGCCTCCTGCGCGCTGCGGCAGCGGGCAATCATGTTGATATCAGCGCCGGCGATAAAGTTATCCGCTTTGGCGGAGATAAATACTACGCCGCGCACTGACTTATCGTCACGTAACTGGCGTATCAATCCCCGTACCTGACTGCCAAATTCGGCTTTCAGGGTATTCATTTTTTCACCCGGGGCATCAATGGTGATCACCGCGATTTTGTCCGCACAGACCTCAAGCTTAAAAGCGGAAACAGTATCCATTATTCAGCCTCCACGATCATCGCCGCACCCAGACCACCTGCCGCGCAGGCCGTCACCAAACCAAATCCCCCGCCCCGTCGCCGCAGCTCATGCAGCGTCTGGGTGATCATCCGCGCGCCGGTGGCGGCGAAGGGGTGACCGTAGGCGATAGAGCCGCCGAGGACGTTAAACTTGCTTTCATCTACCTCACCGGTGGCCTGCGAGCGGCCCAGCACCTCGCGGGCAAAGCGGTCGCTTGCCAGACACTGGAGATTGGCCAGCGTCTGCGCGGCGAAAGCTTCGTGCATATCGATAAGCGTGAGATCCGCCAGCGTCAGGCCAGCGCGCTCCAGCGCCAGCGGCGTGGACCACGCGGGCCCCAGCAGCATATCCTGCCAGACGTCGATGGCGGTAAAGGCGTAGCTGCGCAGATAGCCCAGCGGCCTCAGCCCCAGCTCTTTAGCCCGCGACTCGGTCATCAGGATCACCGCTGCCGCGCCGTCCGTCAGCGGCGTACTGTTGGCGGCGGTGACGGTGCCATGTTTGCGGTCAAAGGCCGGGCGTAACTTCTGATAATCTGCGAGCGTTGAATTTTTACGAATATTGTTGTCCTGCTCGAGCGGTTCGCGGAAAGGGGGAGCATAGGCGGTCATCACCTCTGCGGACAGTTTACCCTCTTCCCAGGCTTTCGCTGCCAGCTGGTGCGAACGATGCGCCAGGGCATCCTGTTGCTCGCGGGAGATCCCCCAGCTTTTCGCCATCTGCTCGGCGGTATCGCCCATCCGCAATCCGGTTGAATATTCAGCCACCGCCGGGGGGACCGGCAGCAGGTCGCGTGGCCGCAGACGGGAAAACAGCTTCAGCTTTTGGCTCAGCGTGCGTGCCTTATTGGCATCCACTAGCGTGCGGGCCAGCGTTTTACTGACCCCAATGGGCAGGACAGAGGAGGAGTCGGCGCCGCCGGCAATACCGGCGCGGATGGTACCGGCCATCAGGCTTTCAGCGACGTTCGCCACGGCCTGGAAACTGGTGGCGCAGGCGCGGCTGACGCTATAGGCGTCGGTATGTACGCTCATGCCGGTACCCAGCACAATTTCCCGGGCGATGTTCGGCGCTTCCGGCATCTGCACCACCTGGCCAAAGACCAGTTGCTCGATGACTTCGGCAGGAATGTCGCTGCGCGCCAGCATCTCGCCAACCACCATTTTTCCTAAATCAATGGCCGGAACGCCATGAAAAGCCGTAGCCTGACGAGCAAATGGCGTGCGTAGCCCCGTGACAATGGCAATGCGATCGCCCTGACGGGTGATAAGCGGTAATGCCTGACTCATAACACTCCCCTGTTAACCAAGACAACCAAGTGGTCTGACCTGATAACATTCTTAACTAATTTTTTACATTAAGCCAATCGGAGAAGCGCAAAATTGCGAGCCAAAACACAGTGAAAAGAAAAGGAAACGCCCCTAATCAGGGGCGTCGAGGGGGAAGGATTAACGTAAGCCCAGCTGGAAGATCAGGGATTCTGCTTCGCAGCTGAAAACAAAATCGATATCCAGCTGCACACCGCCGTCAACGTCAGTGAAGGTTGGGTTAATTTGGCACGGCTCAGATTCGACATTGCGGGCTTTTTCGCTTAACGCGGCGAGCGTTTGCTCGGCTTCAGCGCGGTTGGCGAATACGCGGCTGTAGGAGGCGGTGCAGTCGGTGTTGTCAACAATCGTGCCAACATCCATACAGCAGCAAACCGGGGTTTCATCAGCGCTACATTTACTCATCGTAGATTTCCTCTGGAGATGCACCTTCGGTGCCAGAAAAATGATGTGCCTATTTTACGCCCTGTCCCCGGTGAGCCTCCAGCCGAGAATCGCTCTGCCGGCGTTAAGTGACAGAAATCACACTTAAAAATGATCTAAAACAAAAATCCCCTTCTGTCCCCCTTGCTCTCTCCGAGATTTTTGCCAGCTGGATCGCGTTTCTGTTATCACAATTGAAAAACTTCATAAACATACTTGCAACAAATCATCTGGTCAGACCTATACTCAGCGCACTGGTCTGATTTCTTGGTTGTACCGCAGACCCTACACTCCCGCGCTTCTGTTACGGCATGTAACATAGTTTAAAAAAAAATAACTCAATGAGGTTATGGGCATGAGCCAGAAAACCCGCTTTACCCAATCTGCCCTTGCAGTGGCTGTCGCACTTGTTTCCACCCAGGCCTGGTCAGCAGGCTTCCAGCTCAACGAATTCTCTGCATCGGGGCTGGGTCGTGCCTATTCCGGTGAAGGGGCGATCGCTGACGATGCTGGTAATGCCAGTCGTAACCCGGCATTAATTATGATGTTCGACCGCCCGACCATGTCGGCGGGCGCCGTGTTTGTCGACCCGGGCGTTAATGTTTCGGGCACCTCTCCCACCGGCAAGAGCCTGAAAGCAGACAATATCGCCCCGACGGCGTGGGTGCCCAACTTCCACTTTGTCGCGCCGATTAACGACCAATTTGGTTGGGGGGCGTCTATCACCTCTAACTATGGTCTGGCAACAGAGTATAACGATGATTATGCGGCCGGCAGCATGGGCGGTAAAACCGACCTGACCACCGCGAACTTCAACCTGAGCGGCGCCTACCGCCTCGACAGCAACTGGAGCTTCGGCTTAGGCTTTGACGCGGTCTAAGCCAAGGCGAAGATCGAGCGCTATGCAGGCGATCTGGGGCAGATTGTCGCAGGCTCTGGCGCGCTGCCGCCGGCGCTGGCGGGCCAGGTAGCGAAGATCCCGGCCGACACGCAGATCGCCCATCTTAATGGCAACGCGTGGGGCTTCGGCTGGAACGCCGGGATCCTCTATGAGCTGGATAAGAATAACCGCTACGGTTTAACCTACCGTTCTGAGGTCAAGATCGACTTCGACGGTAACTACCGCAGCAGCCTGCCGGCGGCCTATAACCAGATCCTCGGCAACTTCGGCCTGCCGGCGGGCACCAGCGGCCAGACGACAAATGGTTCGCTAACCCTTAACCTGCCGGAAATGTGGGAGCTGTCCGGCTATAACCGCGTGGCGCCGCAGTGGGCGGTCCACTATAGCCTGACCTACACCAGCTGGAGTCAGTTCCAGGAGCTGAAAGCCACCGGCAGCAACGGCCAGACGCTGTTCTATAAAGAGGAAGGCTTCAAGGACGCCTATCGTCTTGCGCTGGGGACCACCTATTATTATGACGATAACTGGACCTTCCGTACCGGTATCGCCTTCGATGACAGCCCGGTGCCGGCTAATAACCGCTCTATCTCTATTCCGGACCAGGATCGCCTGTGGCTGAGCGCGGGTACCACCTACGCGTTCAATAAAGATGCCTCGGTTGACGTCGGCGTTTCATACATGCACGGGCAGCATGTTGAAATTAAGGAAGGCCCGTATACCTTCCGTTCCGAAGGAACCGCCTGGCTGTACGGCGCTAACTTCAACTACCGCTTCTGATAAGCAGCGCGCCACAAAAAAGGGTGAACATTATGTTCACCCTTTTTTTATCATTCGCCGATCACTGTGAATCGATATCCTTCAGCTCATCCTGAATAGCCTGAGCATTCGGGTTGTCCGCCGGGGTCAGCTTACCGCCGTTGGCGATAAAGTCATGACGCTGGAAGTAGGCTTCACGCATCAGAATGTAAGGGTCGGAAGACTGGCGCAGCAGGCCGTCGGAATCCAGCAGCTGAGCACGTGTCTCAATCCCTTCCACCGCCCATTTACCGATCGACATCGGCCAGGTCAGCCAGGAGAGCACCGGATACAAGCCATCGGCCATATCGCCGCCTTCGTCGCGCAAGGTAAAGCTTCCATAGAACGGCAACTGAACATACGGGCCATAGCCAACGCCATAATGCCCAAGCGTACTGCCGAAACGATGTGGCTCAACCCGCTGTAGCTGCGGATTCGCCATCCCGGCCACATCGATAAGCCCACCCATACCGAGAATGGTGTTCAGGAAGAAGCGGGTAAAATGCACCATACCTTTATAGGGGTCGCCCTGCAGGAAGTAGTTCACCATCACTGCCGGCTCTTCCAGGTTACTGGTAAAATTGCTTAACCCGTTGCGCGCCGGCTGTGGGACGTAGTCGCGCCATGCCACCGCGACGGGGCGAAGTACGTAAGGATCAACCACGTTAAAGTTGAAGTTAAACATCGTGCGGTTAAACCCTTCTAACGGGTCTGAGCGCCCCTGCGGCCGATCGCCAGAGCTGGAACTGGCACATCCCACCAGCAATGTGGCGCCAAGCGCAAGCGCCGACAGGCGATAATTCATAGATGTCTCCCTGGTTTTTATGGCTATCGCGAGTTGCCATCCATGACGGAAAGACAACGCTTCCGCCCGTAAAGATGTTAGCGATTGTAACAGCACGTTGAACGATGTCTATATCACCCAAGTTGTTGATTTGATCTTAGCCTGGGAATAACGAAATCGCGGGGCTCCTATTCTACCGGAGCGACAAAAATCTGACGTTACCATTTTTGCGATTTCAGAGTATGCCCAGCCAGACGGCAGGGAAAGCCGCTACGCTATAACTATACAGATTGATAGCGAGGGCCACGAAATGGATGAACTAGACAATAACAAATTAAAGGCAGAGGATGACGAAAGAGAAGTGGAAAGTGAGGAAAATCAGCGTGGTGAAGAGATCGAAGTAAATGAAGATCGCCTTCCCTCGCGGGCGATGGCGATCCATGAACATATTCGCCAGGAAGGGGAAAAAGAGATGGAGCGCGATGCGCTGGCCCTGCTATGGTCAGCGATTGCGGCCGGCCTGTCGATGGGGGCCTCCCTGCTGGCGAAGGGAATTTTTCACGTCAAACTGGAGGGGATCCCGGGAGGTTTTTTTGCTGGAAAACCTCGGCTACACCTTCGGCTTTATTATCGTAATTATGGCCCGTCAGCAGCTGTTCACTGAAAATACGGTCACCGCCGTTCTGCCAGTGATGCATAATCCCACCCTCGGTAACGTCGGTTTGCTGATGCGGCTATGGTCGGTGGTGCTGGCGGGCAATCTCATCGGTACCGCGGTGGCCGCATGGGCCTTCAATTATATGCCTATTTTTGATGAGCCAACCCGTCAGGCCTTTGTCAGCATTGCCGAAGACGTAATGAAAAACAGTCCGACAGAGATGTTCGCCAATGCGATTATTTCCGGCTGGCTGGTCGCCACCATGGTCTGGATGTTTCCTGTCGCCGGCGCCGCCAAAATCGTGGTGATTATTCTCATGACCTGGCTTATCGCCCTGGCGGATACCACCCATATTGTGGTGGGCTCGGTCGAGATCCTTTATCTGGTGTTTAATGGAAATCTGCCCTGGAGCCACTTTATCTGGCCGTTCGCCCTGCCGACCCTGGCGGGAAATATCTGTGGCGGGACCTTCATCTTCGCACTGCTGAGCCATGCGCAGATCCGTAACGATATGAGCAGCAAGCGAAAAGCGGAAGCCCGCGCCCAGGCGGCGGAGAAAGGGAAAAAGGCCGACCGGGCATAAAAAAAGCGCCCTGAGTGGCGAGGGTTTAAGCAGTCAGACGGTATGGCTCTTACTCAGGCGGGCAAAAAACGCTATACTCGTGCCGCCTTGTCCCCTTAGTTAAATGGATATAACGAGCCCCTCCTAAGGGCTAGTTGCAGGTTCGATTCCTGCAGGGGACACCATATAAACGTTGCCCGCCATTCACCACGATGACTTAAACGCCAGCCAGAACGTATTCTTCTCGTAATCATAATTAGCCAACGATTTCAGTATGGTTAGTCCTGCCAGAAAGGAACGTGTCTTTGTCAATCACGCACACAATAAACCGACAGCAACGCGCATTTCTGCGTACAATACCTTCTGACTTTTTCAGTCACTAGCCGCGACCTTTTACAACCTTCTCTGGACGATACAGGAGCCAGGCGTTGATATGAAACAGATCACCCTCAGCGATATGCAGCAGCAGAGCGAAGCGGCAGCCAGTGCTCCGCGCCTGCGTGCCCATCGCAATTTTCATCCCGAACTAAGCGACCCGATACAGCGTCTGGCCATCGCCATGGAACCCGGCACCTATATCCGCCCCCACCGGCACAGACATACCTTCGAACTTTTACTGCCGCTGAAAGGCCGATTTGTGGTACTGAATTTTGATGACCACGGCGTGGTTACCCGCCGGGTGGTGCTGGGTGAAACCTGCACGGCGCTGGAAATGGAGGCTGGCACCTGGCATACGGTGCTCTCGCTCGACGCAGGCGGCATGGTATTTGAAGTCAAACAAGGCGCTTATCAACCGCTTGCCGAAATGGACACTATGGCCTGGGCGCCTGCTGAAGGCCAGCCAGGCACTGCCGAAATGATGGCCTGGTATGCCATCGCGCAACCGGGTGACCGCTTCCTGTCTATGCCGCAATAACCACAGGTAGGTTCGACAGGCGCCGCAGGCGTCTGTTTGATACTTCCTGCCGACCACAAAGTTTGCCAAATTGACCGTCCCTTTTTTCGTGCTCCGCTCATACTCACCTTAAATATTGCTGCTAAACAGGAAGAAACGCTTATATTCAGCAAACTATTTTTCTCTACGAATAAGAGATGATAAGATAACGGGAAAGAGTAAATATGCGGCAGCAAAACAATAAAAACAGCCAATTTATCGATATATTATTCTCAATGTGAATGGATTTTGTTAATCAGGTAAAGGAAGTCAGCAGAAAAAATAAATCATTGTCATTGATACTTTTGCTCACCATGGCGATTTATTTTTTCATCGACATACAATTCTTATGAATATTACAGAACGGAATATCTGGAAGCTAAATAATTTACCGCCAATGGAGTATTGCTCTCTGGCGCGGGCGCAAAAATTATTAAACTGCGAACTCGAAGACATTCTTCACTGGCATGATATAGGCGCAATCAATCTATGTCTTAAGCTTAACCCAACGCCGGGAATATTAAAAATCGCCGTCCTCTCCCATCAGGAAAAAGAGGTAACCAGCGCGTTTAATCCATTTACCTCAGTCGAGGCAGGAGAAACAGTCTGGTCGCAACACTCCCATATCCGCAGCATTCTGCGGCTTGAAGGCGATATTCCGACGATGGAAACCCTGCGCGGAAATACGGTAACCCAGTTCAACGTAAAGGTATTTGCTTCAGAGCTCTGGCATCCACACTGTCGGAACCTAATGGCGCTGCTGGAGGCGCCAGATGATATTCTTTTCGAAAACCGCCTCAGCATGATGCTGCCGGATAAACCATTTGTTTATTGTCATTTCATTCCAGAGGAAGACGAACGCCCCTCGATATCATTGAACCGCATCTATATCACCAGCCAGGCCATTGAGAAAATATACGCCCACAGTATTAGCGCCCGGCCTATGGACGTGACGAAAAATCCGCTACTGGATCAAACCCGTTACATCCAGCAGGAATTAACCGTCCTGCCGCAAAGTGAGGTATTGCTGGAATTTATCCATTATCTTGTTCAGTCCCATACTGTATTTAATGAGAAGTTGCAGAGTATGGCTGAGCCAGACAAGACTCAGCTCTTTCATCACGTGCTGGAAAGGCTTAAGGAAGAAGGCATGCTTATAGAGAATGCCCAGCCCGATGAAGGCGATATCGGCAGCGAAGCCAGCCGTGAGTCGCAGTTCGCCGGCGAGTAACGTAATCCTTCAGGCAAGGGACTGGCGGTTTTCCTGCTCAATCGTTATCGCATTCTCTCGGGCCAGGGTGATGAATTCGCGCGCTGCGGCGCTCTGCCAGGCGCCCTGCCGCTGCAATAAACAGGCCGTGCGCTGCAGCAGCGCAGGTCTTAGCTCAATCGCCACCACATCATCAAACTGTCCGGCGATCGCCGCCGGCAGCAGCGTTGCTAACGTTGTGCTTCGAATAACCGACAGAACGGCCCCGATGGAGTTGGCCTCCATCCGCACGTCTGGTTCGAGCCGATGAAGGCGGCAATAACGATCAATCTGCTCGCGGGTAGCAAACTCGCTGCTCAGTAAAATTAGCGGCTGGGCGTCGAGAGCCTGCAGTTGCAAGTCGCGCTCTCCTGCCAGCGGATGCGCACGGCTCACCACCAGCGCAAGCGTTTCCGTCAGTAGCGGCTGAACCACAATCTCCTGTGACCGGCAATCGTCAAAGGCAATCCCCACATCCAGTTCATCCTCCAGCAGCATCGCCTCCATCCGCTCCTGGTTCATCTCCTGGATAAGCACTTTTACTCCAGGATAGCGTCGGTAGTACGCCTCCATCAGCGGGCCCAGCATATAGGTAGTGAAAGTTGGCGTCATTGCAATGCGGAGTTTACCGTGCTGGAGATCTTCTGCGTCATGCAAGGCGCGCCGACCTTCCTCAAGCTCGCGTAACGCGCGACGGGCATACTCCAGCCAGATCTCACCGGCATCGGTCAGGCGAATACGTCGGCCAGAGCGGTCGAAAAGCTGAACCTCCAGCATCGCTTCCAGCTGGCGTATCTGCTGTGACAGCGCAGGCTGGGAGACATGCAGCGCCGCGGCGGCGCGGGAAAAGCCACAATGTTCAGCCACAGCGATAAAGTAGGAAAGTTGGCGCAGAAGCATCGGCCCACCTATAAGAAATTCCAATAGGCATTATCATAAATAAGTCTTTTAACTTATAAAACAAGAGACGTACCCTCTTCGCACGACCCTCAACATATTTCACCTTTAACATCGTTTTATGCAGGAGTGACTATGTCCGCTCACGATCGTTATCTTCAGCGCGCATTAGTGCTGGCAAAACAAAACATTGCTGACGGTGGGCGCCCCTTCGGCGCCGTGCTGGTGCGGAATGATGAGATTGTCGCTGAAAGCGTCAATACCTTTCATCTGAGCGGTGACCCAACGGCGCATGCCGAACTGAACGCCGTTCGCGATCTTGCCGCCAGACTGGGAAGCGCGGTGTTGCGCGAATGCGTCATCTATGCCAGCGGACAACCTTGCCCTATGTGCCTGAGCGCGCTCTATTTAACCGGCGTGCGGGAAGTGTTTTTCGCCAATAGCAATCAGGACGGGGAGCCTTTTCAGCTCTCGACCGCCGCGATTTATCAGCAGCTGCAGCAGCCGCTGGCCCAGCAAACGCTGTCGATCCATCATCGCCCGCAGCCGGAGGGAACTGAACTTTATCAGCGCTGGGCGGAACGGCAGTCATGACACCAGCGCTGCGACAGAACCTGACGCTGGCAGTCCTGGTACTGACTGGGATCAATATGCGGCCGCTGCTTACCTCCATTGGTCCTTTGCTGCCGGACATCCGCGCAGCCAGCGGCATGAGCTATACCCTGGCCGCACTCCTGACCGCGCTGCCGGTGATCGCGATGGGGGTGCTGGCGCTGGCCGCTGGCTGGGTCGATCGCTATATCGGTCAAAAGCGCAGTATTGCGCTGAGCCTGCTGATTATCGCGGCAGGCGCCCTGCTGCGGGAAATCGCCCCGAATAGTGGCTTACTGCTCACCAGCGCTCTGGCCGGAGGAATTGGCATCGGCATTATTCAGGCCGCCATCCCGGCGGTAATTAAGCACCTCTTTCCCCGACGGACGCCGCTGGTGATGGGACTATGGTCAGCGGCGCTGATGGGCGGCGGCGGGTTAGGCGCCGCGTTCACCCCATGGCTGGCGTCACATAGCGCGGCCTGGCATGATGCGCTAGCCTGGTGGGCGCTCCCTGCGCTCCTGGCTCTGCTCAGCTGGCTGGCGATTTGTCGGCATTTGCCTCGCGCACCGCATCAGACCAGCGCTTCCTCCCGGGTCGCGATTATTGGCCAGCGCCGCGCCTGGACGCTGGGACTCTATTTCGGACTGATCAATGCCGGTTACGCCAGCCTGATCGCCTGGCTGCCTCCTTACTACATCCAGCTAGGCGACAGCGCCCAGTACAGCGGTTCGCTGCTGGCGCTGCTGACCGTCGGGCAAACCGCCGGCGCGCTGCTGCTCCCGGCGCTGGCTCGCCAGGAGGATCGGCGCCAGCTTCTTCTGCTAGCGCTGGCGCTACAGCTGATTGGCTTCTGCGGCTTTATCTGGCTGCCAGAGCATTTCTCTGCGCTCTGGGCCATTGCCTGCGGCGTGGGATTGGGCGGCGCGTTTCCTCTGTGCCTGGTGCTGGCGCTGGATCACGCCGGACAACCGGCGGTGGCCGGCAGGCTGGTAGCCTTTATGCAGGGGATCGGATTTATCATCGCCGGTCTGTCGCCCTGGCTTTCAGGCCTGCTGCGTAGCCTGAGCGGGAACTACACGCTTGACTGGTCCTGGCATGCGATCTGCGTCCTGCTACTCATGGCGCTGACGCTGCGCTTTATCCCGGCACACTACCCGGCCGAGTGGCGACAGCGCGCCTCAGACCTGCCCTGAACCGACGGCGGCGCGTGGCAAAGATAATGCCGCGCGCTCTCGTTGGCCTTCTCCGCCCGCCCCATCGCTAAAACCCGTTTCCTTCGCGTCGCTGGCGCTAAATTTATTACCCTGTGAAATTAATGTGTCGCCGAATCACGACACTCGTAAGTAACTAAAAATTAATAAAAAAATGCCTCTTGTTTCCCTGATTTTTTAGGCGTACATTAGCGCCATCTGGAGCACTAAACGCACAGAATTACGGGCTGCTGCAGGGTGAAGTTACACTGGCGACAGCCCTTGAAAAACAGAACAATTAATTCATTTGAACGTCGCACAAGCGCGTGGAGTGATGAGTCGTGAAATACTTCTTTATGGGCCTCTCTTTTATGGTCATCGTTTGGGCCGGTACTTTTGCCCTGATGATCTAGACTGCAGCGGTGTCAAAAAAAACGGGAGCCTTCATGCTCCCGTTTTTATTTTGCCGTACTGCCCGCAGCGCTAGCTCGCGGAGGCCAGCAGACCATCCGCGCGGAACATCGCCTTGATACCGCGGATCGCCTGGCGCGTACGGTCCCGGTTCTCGATCAGCGCGAAGCGGACGTGGGTATCACCATAGTCGCCAAAGCCAATCCCCGGCGAGACGCAAACCTTCGCTTCATTAAGCAGCTTTTTCGCAAACTCCAGCGACCCCATGGCGGCGTAAGGTTCCGGTATTTTCGCCCACACGTACATAGACGCTTTCGGACACTCCACCATCCAGCCGGCCTCATGAAGCCCTTTGACCAGCACATCGCGACGGCGCTTATACTGTTCGGCAATATCGCGCACGCACTGCTGATCGCCCTCCAGCGCAGCTATCGCCGCCACCTGCAGCGGAGTAAAAGTCCCGTAGTCATGATAGCTTTTGATACGAGCGAGGGCATTCACCAAAGTCTTATTACCCACCATAAAGCCAATGCGCCAGCCGGCCATGTTATAGCTTTTCGACAGGGTAAAGAACTCGACGGCGACATCTCGCGCGCCGGGCACCTGCATGATGGAGGGCGCTTTCCAGCCGTCATACACGATATCGGCATAGGCCAGATCGTGGACGACCAGAATGTCATACTGCTTCGCCAGAGCGACAACCTTTTCAAAGAAATCCAGTTCGACGCACTGCGCGGTCGGATTTGAGGGAAAGCCAAGGATCATCATCTTCGGCTTCGGATAGCTCTCGCGGATGGCGCGTTCCAGCTCGTTAAAGAAATCCACCCCTTCCACCAGCGGCACTGAGCGCACCTGCGCCCCGGCAATCACCGCGCCATAGATATGAATCGGATAGCTGGGGTTCGGCACCAGTACGGTGTCGCCATGATCCAGCGTCGCCAGCATCAGGTGCGCCAGCCCCTCTTTCGAACCAATGGTGACGATCGCCTCCGATTCCGGATCGATATCGACGTTATAGCGTTCTTCATACCAGCGTGAAATGGCGCGACGCAGGCGCGGGATCCCCCGCGAGGTAGAGTAACCATGGGTGTCAGGCCGTTGAGCAACGGTGCAGAGTTTTTCCACGATATGCGGCGGCGTCGCGCCATCGGGATTACCCATACTGAAATCGATAATATCTTCGCCGCGCCGACGCGCAGCCATTTTCAGTTCAGCAGTAATGTTAAAAACGTACGGAGGGAGACGATCGATACGCGTAAAACGGCGTTCAGGACTGGATTCAGCCATAGGTTCCTCTAATTAACGTTAGCGCCCGGACCGTCCGAGCGACGCTGCCGCTGTTGCGGCTCGTTTAGAAAATAACCTGAAAAAATTCATGTTGTCGAGAGGCCCGTTAAAAAATATTCCCTGGCATATAAAACGGGTATCGACTGCGCTAAATGCGGCAGTTCATTGGCGGAATAATCCCGGGTTGTATAAAAGTGGTAACACACTGATATCTTTCTTAACACAGAATATTATCGTTAATGGCGAAGACCGCCGCTATCGCGATGCTTTTTAATTAATCCCCTTTAAAAAGTGTGACTTTTCCGCTTTATGGTTCCACGGCTGGTCTTCTGCCGTCAGGTTTTTTATCATGTCCCTTTCTGGCCACTGACGCGGCGCACCCATGCACGAAATCTTTACTATGATGCTGGCGGTCTATGATCGTGCGGCCCTGATGCTTATTTGCCTCTTTTTCCTTATTCGCCTGCGCCTGTTCCGCGAACTGTTGCATAAGTCGGCCCATACTCCGAAAGAGCTGCTGGCGGTGACAGCCATTTTCTCGCTGTTCGCGCTATTTAGTACCTGGTCCGGCGTCCCGGTTGAGGGGTCCCTGGTGAACGTCCGCATTATCGCCGTGATGTCCGGTGGGATCCTGTTTGGTCCCTGGGTGGGCGCGATTGTCGGGGCGATTGCCGGCGTGCACCGCTATTTGATTGATATCGACGGCGTGACCGCGGTGCCCTGCTTTATCACCAGCATTGTCGCCGGCCTGCTGTCGGGGTTGATTAATCGTAAAGTGGCCCGCGAACAACGGTGGAAAATCGGCATTCTGGCGGGGATGATGTGTGAAACTCTGACCATGATCCTGGTGGTGGTCTGGGCGCCTTCCCTGAGTCTCGGCGTAGATATTGTTTCGAAAATTGGTATCCCGATGATCCTCGGCAGCGTCTGCATCGGCTTTATCGTGCTGCTGGTGCAGAGCGTTGAAGGGGAAAAGGAGGCCAGCGCGGCGCGGCAGGCGAAACTGGCGCTCGATATCGCCAACAAAACCCTGCCGCTGTTTCGACACGTTAACAGCGATTCTCTGCGCCAGGTTTGCGAGATTATCCGCCGCGACATTACCGCCGACGCGGTGGCGATCACCAATACCGAGCACGTGCTGGCCTACGTGGGCGTCGGTGAAGCCAACTATCAACGCCACGACGATATGATTAGCCCCACCACCCGGCAGGCGATTCGTTATGGGAAAATCATCATAAAAAACAATGACGAAGCCCACCGTACCCCGGAGATCCACTCCTTGATGGTGATCCCGCTGTGGGAAAAAGGGGTGGTGACCGGCACGCTAAAAATCTATTACTGCCACGCCCATCGCATCACTTCGACGCTGCAGGAGATGGCGATTGGCCTGTCGCAAATAATCTCCACCCAGCTGGAAGTCTCCCGCGCCGAACAGTTGCGGGAGATGGCCAACAAAGCGGAGCTGCGCGCCCTGCAAAGCAAAATTAACCCGCATTTTTTATTTAATGCGCTGAACGCGATCTCCTCCTCGATTCGCCTTAATCCGGACACCGCGCGCCAGCTCATTTTTAATCTGTCGCGCTACCTGCGCTATAACATCGAATTAAAAGACGATGAGCAGATTGATATCAAACGAGAGCTGTATCAGATCAAAGATTATATCGCTATTGAACAGGCGCGATTCGGCGACAAGCTGACGGTCATCTACGATATTGACGACGACGTCAGCTGCGTGATCCCGAGCCTGCTTATCCAGCCGCTGGTGGAAAATGCCATCGTTCACGGTATTCAACCCTGTAAAGGCAAAGGCGTGGTGACGATCGGCATTAACGAGTGCGGCAATCGGGTACGCATCAGCGTTCGCGATACGGGCAACGGTATCGATCCCGCCGTGGTCGCCCGCGTGGAAGCCGATGAGATGCCGGGTAACAAAATCGGCCTGCTCAATGTGCATCATCGGGTGAAACTTCTCTACGGCGAGGGTTTGCATATCCGCAATCTGACGCCGGGAACCGAAATCGCCTTTTATGTCCCCAATAACTCTACGCCGCAGGCGCTGACGGAGTCGCTGTTGTCATGAGCGGAGAAAAGATGAAAGTTATCATTGTGGAGGATGAGTTTCTGGCCCAGCAGGAGCTCTCCTGGCTTATTAACACCCATAGCCAGATGGAGATCGTCGGCAGCTTTGACGACGGCCTGGACGTGCTGAAATTTCTCCAGCACAACAAGGTCGACGCCATCTTTCTCGATATCAATATTCCGTCGCTCGACGGGGTTCTGCTGGCGCAAAACATCAGCCAGTTTGCCCATAAACCTTTTATCGTCTTTATCACCGCGTGGAAAGAACATGCGGTGGAAGCCTTTGAGCTGGAAGCCTTTGACTACATCCTGAAACCTTACCAGGAGTCGCGCATCATCAATATGCTGCAAAAGCTGACCACCGCCTGGCAGCAGCAAAATAACGCTGCTTCAGGATTAGCCAGCGCAGCGCCACGGGAAAACGACACCATCAATCTGATCAAAGATGAGCGGATCATCGTCACCAGTATTCATGATATTTATTATGCCGAGGCACATGAAAAGATGACATTCGTCTATACCCGCCGGGAGTCATTCGTCATGCCGATGAACATTACTGAATTCTGCAGCAAACTGCCCACCGCGCATTTCTTCCGCTGCCACCGCTCGTATTGCGTAAATCTCAGCAAAATTCGGGAAATTGAGCCGTGGTTCAACAACACCTATGTGCTGCGCCTGCGTGACCTGGAGTTTCAGGTTCCGGTCAGTCGCAGTAAAGTGAAAGAGTTTCGCCAGCTGATGAATCTGTAGAGAGCGGAAAGCACCGCCATCCGGGCTACGACGGTAGCCCGGGAGAAGAATGCTTAAAGCACCTGGCCCAGCGTCTGACGCAGATGCGCACCGGAGCCCAGCAGGCCTGGGTTATCATGCACAATCAGGTAAACCGGGATATCCTGAACATAAGCTTTAAAACGGCCTTTGTCTTCAAAACCGCCGCGGAAACCAGAGGCTTTAAAGAACTCCAGGAAGCGCGGCACGATGCCGCCGGCGATATACACCCCGCCAAACGTCCCGAGGGTCAGCGCCAGGTTACCGCCGAAGCGTCCCATAATGACGCAGAACAGCGACAGCGCCCGACGACAGTCGGTGCAGCTGTCCGCCAGCGCTCGCTCGGTCACCTCACGCGGCTGCAGGTTCTCCGGCAGTCGGCCGTCCGATTTGACAATCGCGCGATACAGGTTGACCAGCCCGGGACCTGAGAGCACGCGTTCTGCGGAAACATGCCCCAGCTCGGCGCGTAGCTCTTCCAGAATGATCCCTTCTTCTTCGCTGTTCGGGGCAAAATCAACATGACCGCCTTCGCCCGGCAGGCTGACCCAACGCTTATCAACGTGGACCAGATGCGCCACGCCGAGCCCGGTCCCGGCGCCATAAACGGCGATCGGTTTGCCCGCTACCGGCGCACTGCCGCCAAACTGAATAAGGTGCTCAGCTTTCAGCATCGGAATGGCCATTGAAACAGCGGTAAAATCGTTAATTATCTCCAGATGGGCAAAGCCGAGGTTGCGCTTCATTTCGGCGATAGAGAAAGCCCAGGTATGGTTGGTCATCGCCACCCAGTCGCCGGTAATCGGGCATGCGATGGCGATACAACCTTCGTTGACCGTTACCTGGTGCTCCTCGAGGTAGACGCGCACCACTGCCTCCAGACTGGGGTAATCGAGCCCGGAATAGGTCTTTGCGCGAGAGATCTCTCCACTCGCCAGATCACATAGCGCCAGGCGGGCGTTGGTCCCCCCGACATCTCCTACTAAAGCAAATTTTGTCATTCCGTTACGGCTCCGCTAAAGTCAAAATAAATCTTTTGGCACACTGTAAATTCATGGCGGCTTAACAACAACGTCCAACGCGCAGACGCCCCTTGTTTAGCGACACAGGTCACATTTAGTTTGTAATCTATGCAAGGTAGCCTGTAAAGGACGCGCCGGATATCAGATGTCACCTTAACTTTATCGTTTCAGCACCATTTGCATCGACGGTCTCCGCTGACGAAGGCAAAGTAGTGCTCCAGCACTTTTACAAGGACATTTCCATGCTCCATCCTCGCGCCAGAACAATGCTGATCCTGTCGGTGCCGGCCATCCTGATAGGCATCGCCTGCAGCCTGATCCTGATCGTGGCGATGAAGGTTGCCGCGCTGCTGCAGCGCGTGCTGTGGAGCAATCTGCCCGCGCAGTTGGGGGTGAGCGCCGACAGCCCGCTGTGGATCATCGCCATGCTGACGGCGACAGGCATCGCGGTGGGTCTGGTCATTCGTTACAGCCCCGGGCACGCCGGGCCGGATCCAGCGACCGAGTCGTTAATCGGCGCTCCCATTGCCACCGGCGCGCTGCCCGGACTCCTGGCCGCGCTGATCCTCGGCCTCGCCGGCGGCGTCAGCCTCGGCCCGGAGCATCCGATTATGGTGGTGAATATCGCGCTGGCTGTCGCTGTCGGCTCCCGACTGTTTCCGCGCGTCAGCTCGCTGGACTGGACCATCCTCGCGGCCTCAGGCACCATCGGCGCCCTCTTCGGTACCCCGGTTGCCGCCGCGCTGATTTTTTCGCAAACCCTCAATAGCAGCAACGATACGCCACTGTGGGATCGCCTCTTTGCTCCCCTCCTCGCCGCCGCCGCCGGCGCGTTGACGACGGGTCTGTTTTTCCATCCCCATTTTTCGCTGCCGATCCCGCACTATGGTCAGATGCGCTTCGTTGATATTCTCAGCGGCATTATCGTCGCCCTGATCGCTATCGCCGTCGGCATGGTGGCCGTCTGGTGTCTGCCGCGACTGCATGCCCTGATGCATCGGTTGAAAAATCCAATCCTGACCCTCGGTATCGGCGGGCTGCTGCTGGGGATCGTGGGGACGATAGGCGGGCCCTTAACGCTCTTTAAAGGGCTGGATGAGATGCAGCAGCTGGCCTTCAGCCAGACGCTAACCGCCGCGGATTTTCTGCTTATCGCGCTGGTCAAACTGGCGGCCCTGGTTCTTGCCTCAGCCAGCGGCTTTCGCGGCGGGCGAATTTTCCCGGCGGTGTTCGTCGGGGTAGCGCTGGGGCTGATGCTGCATGCTCATGTTGACGCAGTGCCGGCGGCAATCACCGTTTCCTGCGCGATCCTCGGCATGGTGCTGGTCGTCACTCGCGACGGCTGGTTGAGCCTGTTTATGGCCGCCGTGGTGGTCCCGGATACGACTTTGCTGCCGCTGTTGTGTATGGTGATGCTCCCGGCCTGGCTGCTGCTGGCCGGGAGACCGTTGATGATTGCCAAACGGCATACCGATTAAACGCGGCTGTTTCGCTCCTCAAGGGCCTGCGTCACCGCGCGCAGGAAATCGGGGATATCCATTTTCGGCAGCATCACTTCTACCAGGGTGAGGGTATCGGAGGTGATGCTCTCCGTCATCGCCTCCCGCAGTTCAGACGTCTGAGTGACCCGCCGGCAGCGCGAAGCAACGTCAGGGGCGAAGGCTTCCGGCAGCCGCTGCCAGTCCCACAGAGCGATGTCATTGTAGCGCTGCTCTGGACCATGAATCGCCCGTTCCACGGTATACCCTTCGTTATTCAGCAGCAGAATAAGCGGCTTTTGCTTATCACGCAGCATGGAGCCCATCTCCTGAATGGTCAGTTGGGCCGCGCCATCGCCGACAATTAGCACCACCCGCCGCTCCGCCGCCGCGGTTTGTGCGCCATAGGCGGCCGGGAGAGTAAAACCAATCGAGCCCCACAGCGGCTGGACGATCAGCGATGCTTCAGAGGGCAGCTTCAGCGCCGCAATGCCAAAGGCGGCCGTCCCCTGATCGGCGAGAATAATATCCCCCGGACGCAGGGCGCCCTGCACCGTCGCCCAGAAATTTTTCTGGGTCAACTCGCCTTCAGCGCCCTCCTCAGCCTCCGGCGCCACGACCTGAGGCGTAGCCCACTCCGCCGCCAGCGGGGCGGAAAGCGTCATCAGCGCGGCCAAAGCCTTATCCATCGGCACCCCGCTGAACCAGTGATCGCCCACCCTGACGGCGAAGGGCTGGATCTCAATAGTCTTTTCCCGCGCCAGATGTTGGGTAAATCCTGCGGTGATGGTGTCGGTGAAGCGCGTGCCAATGCAGATGATGGTGTCGGCGTTTTCAATCGCCTCCCGGGTCTGCGGCGCGCTGGCAATCCCGCTGTAGGTGCCGACAAACCCGCTCTGCTGCTCATCGAACAATCCCTTGCCCATGAGCATCGTCGCATGGGCGACAGGCGTTTTCGCCACCCACTCCCGGAGCGTCTTCTGCAGGCCATAACGTTGCGCCAGGAAGTCCGCCAGCAGGGAAATGCGTCGGCTGCCCCGCAGCAGGCGGCTGGCATGTTCGCAGAACCCGGCAAGCTGGTTTTCATCCGCCGGAGCGGGCTCCACCAGCAAGCGCTGGGCTGGGGCAATCGCTGCCGCTCTGGCGACATCGGCTGGCAGCATCAAATAGCCGGGGCGATGATGCGTCAACATATCGCGCAGCACACGGTCGATTTCATGGCAGGCGTTGCCGGCGGTCAGCAGCGCCTGGCTACAGGTGATCTGCTCGCTCATGCGGGCGAAATGGCGAAAATCGCCATCGCCGAGGGTATGGTGCAGCAGTTCGCCGCGCTGCTGGGCGCCGGTAGAGGGCGCACCGACAATATGCAATACCGGAATATGTTCCGCATAGCTACCCGCAATGCCGTTCAGCGCGCTCAATTCGCCGACGCCGTAGGTGGTCAGCAGCGCACCGGCCCCTTTGATGCGCGCATAGCCGTCAGCGGCATATGCCGCATTCAGCTCGTTGGCGCAGCCGACCCACCCCAAGGCGCTGTGCGCGATGACGCGATCGAGAAACTGTAAGTTGTAATCTCCCGGCACGCCGAACAAGCGGTCAATACCGCAGTCGACAAGGCGATCCAGCAGATAATCCCCAATAGTGTAGGTCGGTTGCATATCCATTATCCTCATTTTGGTGCAGGTGTAATTTGAGTATTGAATAAGCGATCCGCCTGTCCAGATGGGAGCTGATAATGGCAGTGTAAAGCAATAATTACGCAGAAAAAGCAGTGTACTCCACGCAGAACATTGTTTAGTGTAAACGTATACACATCCTGTTTTGTCGGCGGAGGAAGAATGGTTTACCAGGCAAGCACCACGCGATATCAAACGATGGAGTACCGTCGCTGCGGCCGCAGCGGTCTGCAGCTACCGGCTATTTCCCTTGGCCTGTGGCATAACTTTGGCGATGAAACGCGAGTGGAAACCAGCCGGCAGATGCTCCTGCACGCTTTTGACCTCGGTATAACCCATTTCGATTTGGCCAACAACTATGGGCCGCCGCCGGGCTCGGCGGAAAGCAACTTTGGCCGCATCCTGAAAGAGTCGCTCCTGCCTTATCGCGATGAGTTAATCATCTCCACTAAAGCAGGCTACACGATGTGGGACGGCCCTTACGGCGACTGGGGATCGCGAAAATATCTGGTAGCCAGTCTTAACCAGAGCCTTAAACGCATGGGGCTGGAATACGTCGATATTTTTTACCATCACCGGCCTGATCCACAGACGCCGCTGATGGAAACGATGCGTGCGCTCGATCATCTGGTTCATCAGGGTAAAGCGCTATATGTCGGGATCTCCAACTATCCTCTGGCCCAGGCGCGGGAGGCGGTGAAGATCCTTAACGACCTCGGCACCCCCTGCATCATTCACCAGCCTCGCTACTCGATGTTCGAACGCGGCGTGGAAGAAGGACTGCTGGATTTTCTGCAGACGGAAGGGATTGGAAGCATAGCGTTTTCACCGCTGGCCGGCGGGCAACTTACCGACCGCTATCTCAACGGCATTCCGGCCGACTCGCGCGCCGCCAGCAGCAGTCGTTTTCTGCAGCCGGAACAACTGACTCCTGCCCGATTAGAAAAAATTCGTCAGCTTAACAGGCAGGCGGAAGCGCGTGGGCAGAAGCTGTCGCAGATGGCGCTGGCCTGGGTGTTGCGCGAAGAGAAAGTCACCTCGGTGCTGATCGGCGCCAGCAAAACCGCGCAACTGGATGATGCCGTCGGCATGCTGCAGAATCGCCATTTCACCACCGAGGAGTGCGCGGCCATCGACGCCATCCTTGCGCTGTAAAGCAAATGTTACTTTAGCAAAAAGTGCTCTTTCCTGCGCTTTCGGAGTTCGTCCGATGCGGCGGGTCTTTACCGGCCCGTAATATCAGGTTAACAGGCCGCTTACGGCCCCGATCGTGAAGGAGAAGAGTATGTTCAGGTCACTGATTCTGGCAGCAGTACTGCTGGCCGCAGGGCCACTGGTCGCTAACGCTGGTGAAATCACCCTGCTGCCGTCGGTAAAATTACAAATAGGCGATCGTGACAATTACGGTAACTACTGGGACGGTGGCAGCTGGCGCGACCGTGATTACTGGCGTCGTCACTATGAATGGCGTGATAACCGTTGGCATCGTCATGACAACGGCTGGCACAAAGGCTGGTACAAAGGCAGAGATAAAGCCTGGGAGCGCGGCTATCGTGCTGGCTGGAACGACCGCGATGACCACCGCGGCGGCTGGGGACGCGGCCCGGGTGGGCGCGGTCACGGTCATGGACATGGCCATCACTAACAAACGAAAAGGGGAGCCCATCGGCTCCCCTTTACTTTATTCAGCATCAGGAATCAATTAATCCACCCCGAGCAGCGACCCCACTATTAACCAGCCGTTCAGGCTCACCACAATAGCGACTATCGCCCAGCCGATGCCTCTCACCCAACGGGTATTCACCAGGTCCCCCATCAGCTTCGCATTGCTGGTAAATATCAGCAGCGGCACCAGGGCAAGCGCAATGCCAAAGCTGAGCAACACCTGACTCATTACCAGGATGCGCGTAGGATCCAGCCCCAGCAGAATGACGACAAACGACGGCAGCATGGTGATCGCCCGGCGAAACCACAGCGGAATATGAAAGCGGATAAACCCCTGCATAACGACCTGACCTGCCAAAGTGCCCACCACGGTCGACGATAAACCGGCGGCAATCAGGCTGAGGCCAAAGATGGTCGCCGCCGCGTGGCTCAGCAGCGGCTCCAGCGTCATGTAGGCCTGATCGAGATCGGCGACGCCGGTATGGCCATTAAAGTGGAATGCCGCCGCAGCGGTCGCCATCATCGCCAGATTGACGAACCCGGCAATGGTCATGGCGATCGCCACATCCCAGCGGGTCGCGTTATAGCGTTCTTTTCGCGTTCCGCCATGCAGATGCTGAGTCAGCGATGAGTGTAAGTAAATGACGTGCGGCATGATTGTCGCCCCCAGTACCCCGGCGGCTAAGAATACCGCCTCCCCGTTGGGCAGCGTGGGGATCACCAGCCCTTTCGTCAGAGGAGCCAGCGCGGGCTGGGAAAAGATCAACTCCACGACATAGGCCACGGCGACAAACAGCAACAATCCACCGATCACCTTCTCCAGTGGTTTTTGCCCGCGCCGCTGCAGCATCAGGATCAGAAAAGTCGCCACCCCGGTCAGCACCGCCCCCTGCAGAAGCGACACGCCGAGCACCAGCTTAAAGCCAATTGCGGCGCCGATAAATTCAGCCAGATCGGTGGCCATAGCGATAATTTCCGCCTGTACCCAGTAAAACCAGACAACAGGACGCGGGTAATGGTCGCGGATCTGCTCGGCCAGGTTTTTGCCGGTGGCAATGCCCAGTTTGGCAGAAAGCACCTGGATCAGCATCGCCATCAGGTTAGCCCACACCACGACCCACAGCAGCTGGTAGCCAAAGCTGGCGCCGGCCTGAATGTTAGTGGCGAAATTACCCGGATCGATATAGCCAATGGCAGCGACGAAAGCCGGGCCCATTAAGGCGAGCTTCACCTTGCGCGCGGCGCGACTACTGCTATTCTCAACGCGACTGCTAGTCATCTTCTGCCTCTGGAAATATAGCCTTTGCTATGTTTCATGCTATCAAAATGCGAATGATTATCAAGTTCATTTAGAATGGAGATAATGATTGCTGTGATAGAAGGGAACAATAGCTGGCCGGAAATCGAATACGGGCGTCAGAAAACGAGATCCAGCCCGCTATTAAGAGTAGTACAAGAATGCAACTTTTAAAACCTTTACGTAACATAACAAAAGTGGATGTTGGATCACTATTTTTGCCATTGGTCACAGTTCCTTGCAATAGTGTGCAATTGATCTCGTTTTCTTTAAAGCCGTTGCATAGAATGTGCACGGAAATTTAACCTGCCTCATATTTGGAGCAACTATGGACCGCGTCTTGCATTTTGTCCTCGCGATCGTTGTGGTGGCTATACTGGCCCTGTTGGTCAGCCATGACCGCCAAAAGATCCGTATTCGTTATGTTGTTCAACTGCTTGTCATTGAAGTCCTGCTGGCCTGGTTCTTCCTCAACTCCGATATTGGTCTGGGTTTTGTGAAAGGATTTTCCGAGATGTTTGAAAAACTCCTCGGGTTTGCCAACGAAGGGACAAACTTCGTGTTCGGCGGCATGAACGATAAAGGCCTGGCCTTCTTCTTCCTCAAAGTTTTGTGCCCTATCGTCTTCATTTCGGCTTTGATCGGCATTTTGCAGCATATTCGTATCCTGCCGATTGTCATTCGCGCGATCGGTACCGTCCTGTCGAAAGTTAACGGCATGGGCAAGCTGGAGTCCTTCAACGCCGTGAGCTCGTTGATCCTCGGCCAGTCGGAAAACTTTATCGCGTATAAAGATATTCTCGGCAAAATGTCGCGCAACCGCATGTACACCATGGCGGCGACGGCGATGTCCACCGTGTCCATGTCCATCGTAGGCGCTTACATGACCATGCTGCAGCCAAAGTATGTCGTTGCGGCGCTGGTGCTCAACATGTTCAGCACCTTTATCGTTCTGTCATTAATTAACCCTTACCGCGTGGAAGAGAGCGAAGAAAATCTGCAGATGTCGAATCTGCACGAAGGTCAGAGCTTCTTCGAGATGCTGGGCGAGTATATTCTGGCAGGTTTTAAAGTCGCGATTATCGTGGCGGCGATGTTGATCGGCTTCATCGCGCTGATCTCGGCGCTGAATGCCCTGTTCGCCACCGTGACCGGTTGGTTCGGCTATAGCATTTCCTTCCAGGGTATCCTCGGCTATATCTTCTACCCGGTCGCCTGGGTGATGGGTGTGCCGGCAAGCGAAGCGCTGCAGGTGGGCAGTATTATGGCTACCAAACTGGTCTCCAATGAATTCGTCGCCATGATGGATCTGCAGAAAATTGCCTCGACGCTCTCCCCGCGCGCGGAAGGCATTATCTCTATCTTCCTGGTCTCCTTCGCCAATTTCTCATCTATCGGTATTATTGCCGGGGCGATCAAAGGTCTGAACGAAGAACAGGGCAACGTAGTTTCTCGCTTCGGTCTGAAGCTGGTGTACGGCTCCACGCTGGTTAGCGTGTTGTCCGCCTCGATTGCGGCGCTGGTTCTGTAACAGACGTCAGTCATCTGAGCCGGGCAATGCCCGGCTTTTTTTTGCCCGTCATTCACCCAGCGGCTGTGGTTTACCGATCAGATAACCCTGCAGATAATTCACGCCCAGCTCCAGCAAGCGCGCTTTTTGCGGTTCGCTTTCGACATATTCCGCCACCACGCTCATCTGTTTCGCCCGCGCCATCTCGACAATCGATTTCACCATGATGGCGTCCAGCGGGTCCGTGAGGATGTCGCGGACGAAGCAGCCGTCAATCTTAATGATATCGGCCTGTAGATGTTTCAGACGTTCATAGTTCGCATAGCCGGTGCCAAAGTCATCAATAGCGATGGCGCAGCCAAACGCGCGCAACGCTTCAAGATTTTGCCGACTGGTGTCCGCATTAGAGAAGGCCTGCTCTTCGGTCACCTCAATAGTTATAAGTTCTGGCGAGACGCTATAGCGTTGAAACAGCGCGATAATCTGCCCTGCGCTGTTCTTTTGCATCAGAGTTGCAGGCAGCAGGTTGACCGAGAATCGCTGGCCGGGATGCTTATGGAGCATACTGAACAAGGTCTCCAGCACCAGCATGTCAAAACGTTGGCTGAGGTTAAACTGCACAATCAGCGGAATGAATCGGTCGGGCATAATGACGCTATCGCCACAGCGCATGCGCGTGAGGATCTCATGATAACCCTCCCCCTCCGGATTCTGAATCGGTTGCGCATAGAGCATCAGCGCGCGATCTTTGAGCACTTGCTTGACGCGCATAAGGAGGCGCACCTGCTCGGTAGTTTGATCCACCACCAGATCCTGCTCCTCGTCCAGCGCCAGCACCCGACGTTCACTGCCCGCCTGTTCGGAAAGCCAGCTTAGCTGGCCCAGCATCTGGTAAAGTCCCTCACCCTGACCGTCATCGCGGCCCCAGGCCGCGCCAAACTCCAAATCCAGCGGCTGATTGTGCCAGCTGAACTTTTTGTGGTTGAGGACCGCGACCATATGGTTCAAGCGGGACGACGGCTCCGGTCCATCAAGCACGAGGATCAGTTCGCTGCCCGGTACCTGGAAGACTTTATCCGCCGCTCCCAGCAGCGGTTGCAGCGCCCGAATAATCTGCCGTTTACAGTCCACCCCCATCATCAGACCATAATGCCGACTGAGAAAGTCGAGATTATCAATACGCAGGCTGCAGATAGCCTGCTGAGGACAGCTCTGTAAATGGCTCTCCAGCGCGCGCAGGTTAGGCAAGCCGGTCAGCGGATCCTCTTCCGCCTGGCTACGCCAGCGGCGTTTGTTGCGGTCGCTGCGGGCATAGATGTCGGCCATATAAAACAAACAGATAGTAAAGGAGATCAGAACCGACAGCACAAAGGAGAGTGAATACTCGCTTTGCACCCCCTGGAGAAAGTTTTTGTTATATACCACCAGCAAAAAGGCCGAGACAGACCATGAAATACGCAATAGCGCATGGCCTATTCGACTGATACCGATAAAGTAGACAATAAAAATAACCGGAACTAAATAACCGGCAATAAATTCAGACTGATACGGCGCACACAATAGCGTTAATATCACCGCCAACGCGATAAACCAATATAGGGTAAAGGAGCGATATTGCGGTGCCAGCCACGGTAAACATTCCTGCTGCCAGAAACGTCGGGCGTAGCGCGGACTGATAATCATCCGCATTGGATAATAAAGAAACGTCGTAAAAATTAATGCCGCACTGATTAAACTTTGGATATCTATTACAGTATAAATCAACGGCATACTACCAAAGTAACTGGTAATAGCTAATGGAAACGCAAAATATTGTCCGGCGAGATACATGGTGATTTTCAGGAGCACCGGCGCGAAGAAGCCGCCCCAGAAGATCCGCGCCCCCATATGTTTTGCCGTTGGACCGCAGCGCCAGCGCTTCCCCACCAACAGTCGCAGAATAGCGCAGGAGACAAACACGGCGAACAGTTGACAAAAAAGTAAGATAAACGCCTGCGGCAGCGTTAATTTAATGAGAAAACTATTGGTGATGGCAAACGCGAGAATTAATGGCGCAATTGCATAGCGGCCAAAGATAAAAATAACAGAAAACATCACGCTGATTGGCAGCCAGGCAATATAAATAAGGTTGCCGTCAATTATCGTTTGCGGTGAAATAAAACGAGCCAGCGGAATAGCGACTAAACAAATGATAAAGGCCAATAGAGTTTTTTTGATATTAATGTTAATTTTATCAAGCATTATTGTTAATTAAAACTCCAGAAACCTCATCACGTTTAATGGGGGAAATGTTATGTTGCTTATTTAGGGCAGGCAAGGCGAATTATCAGGAAAAAGTCTGAAATTACTTTCGATTTTAATTGCTGGAGATTAACTGACGTAACCAGAAAGTGCTTTACATGAAACCCGCTAAAAACAAAAACCCCCGCCGAAGCGAGGGTTCTGAATTTTGGTGGAGCTAAGCGGGATCGAACCGCTGACCTCTTGCATGCCATGCAAGCGCTCTCCCAGCTGAGCTATAGCCCCACAGGACTTCTTTACGAACCAAAACTCCGCTGGGTGCAGAATTTTGGTGGAGCTAAGCGGGATCGAACCGCTGACCTCTTGCATGCCATGCAAGCGCTCTCCCAGCTGAGCTATAGCCCCGTAACGTAAAGCGTGTCGTGTTGACGGGCGGCATAATATGAATTCCTCGCTCAGGTGTCAACGGCAAAATTATCCTTCCCGATTCAATCGCTGAAAAAGCAGGCAACTTGCTGACATTGCGAGCCTTATCGCAGTCAGAAGTTAAACAGGTCACCTTTTCACGTAAAAGGATGCTATAACATGGGCAGCTAATTCCCATACATTTACTCAGGAAATAGTATGCTCAAGGAACGAATGACACCTGAAGAAATTGCCCATCTAACCGGCTACAGTCGGCAAACTATCAATAAGTGGGTGCGGAAAGAAGGCTGGCAAACCTCTCCGCGACCTGGCGTCCAGGGCGGCAAAGCGCGCCTGGTCCATGTCAATGAGCAAGTCAGGGAGTTTATCCGCAGCGCCCAGCGGGTGGCGGAGACGCCCGGCATCTATTCTCCCCATGATAGCGATCTGGAATCGCTGCTGCTGACCCTCAGTAAAGAACTCACCCCCAGCGAGCAGAAGCAGCTTATGTCTTTGTTGCTGCGCGAGGGGATCACCGGGTTACTGCTTCGGTTAGGGATCCGCGATCGGTAAACCATGATGAAACTGAAAGATAAAATGACGCCCGCAGAGCTTGCCGACTGCCTGGGGCTGGCCAGACAAACGATCAATCGCTGGGTTCGCGAGAAACAATGGCGCACCGAAGCAATACCCGGCGTTAAAGGGGGGCGAGCGCGACTGGTGGTTATCGACCAACCGGTACGCGAGTTTCTGACCAACATCCCTGCCAGACGCCATCTGCTTACCGACAATCATCTCGCGGAATCGCCAGGTGCATACCTGGTCAATGAGGCAGACGCGATCTGGCGGCAAATCACGGAAACCCTACAGCTGATGACTCCGGCAGAACAGCTGCAGCTCCGCGATCTGCTGGCCCGGGAAGGGATTAGCGGTTTTCTTGCCCGCCTCGGCATCGCCAGTCCGGAATAACAGACAAAAAAAACGGCAGGGTAACCTGCCGTTGTTTCAGCTGCGTCGCCGTCAGGACGCCGGGCCTTCGCGTTCAGCGATAAAAGCCAGCGCTTTATTGATACGATCTACGCTACGGGATTTACCGATAGCATGGACAGTAACGTCTAGCGCAGGAGATTGCCCTGCCCCGGTAACCGCCACGCGCAGCGGCATACCGACTTTACCCATCCCCACCTCCAGCTCATCAGCAGTTGCCTGAATCGCGTGATGGACGTTTTCCGCCGTCCAGTCGCTAATCGCCGCCAGCTTATCGCGAACCACTTCCAGCGGCTGACGCGCCACTGGACGCAGATGTTTTTTCGCGGCGTCGGCATCGAATTCAGCGAACTCTTCATAGAAGTAGCGGCAGCTCTGGGCCATCTCTTTCAGCGTCTTGCAACGCTCGCCCAGCAGTTTCACCAGCTCAGCCAGCTGCGGGCCGTTGCGAGTGTCGATATTTTCCTGCTCGATATGCCACTGCAGATGCGTTGCCACATACTCCGCCGGCAGGGTATTGATATAGTGATGGTTTAACCACAGCAGTTTATCGGTGTTAAAGGCACTGGCGGATTTGCTCACCGCGCCCAGCGAGAAGAACTCAATCATCTCTTCGCGAGTGAAAATCTCCTGATCGCCATGAGACCAGCCCAGGCGCACCAGATAGTTGAGTAGCGCTTCCGGCAGGTAGCCGTCGTCGCGATACTGCATCACGCTCACTGCGCCGTGGCGCTTGGAAAGTTTTTTACCGTCATCGCCGTTGATCATCGACACGTGCGCATAAACAGGCACCGGCGCATTCAGCGCTTTGAGGATGTTGATCTGGCGCGGCGTGTTGTTGATATGATCTTCGCCGCGGATCACGTGAGTGATCGCCATATCCCAGTCATCTACCACCACGCAGAAGTTATAGGTCGGGGAACCATCGGTACGGCGAATGATCAGATCGTCCAGTTCCTGGTTGCTGAACTCGATAGGTCCGCGGATCTGATCGTCAAAAATAACCGAACCTTCCTGCGGGTTGGCGAAACGCACGACGCACGGCTCATCGTCAGCATGGTGCTCGTGGCTATGGCGGCAGCGGCCATCGTAACGCGGCTTCTCACCCTTCGCCATCTGCTCTTCGCGCAGCGCTTCCAGACGTTCTTTCGAGCAATAGCATTTGTAAGCGGTACCGGCTTCCAGCATCTCATCGATTACGTTGTTATAACGATCGAAACGTTTGGTCTGGAAATAGGGGCCTTCGTCCCATTGCAGATTCAGCCAGTTCATGCCATCCATGATGGCTTCAATTGCTTCCGGGGTGGAGCGTTCGAGATCGGTGTCTTCAATACGCAGCACAAACTCACCGCCGTGGTTACGGGCAAAAAGCCAGGAATAGAGAGCAGTACGCGCACCGCCAACGTGCAGATAGCCGGTTGGGCTTGGCGCGAAGCGAGTTTTGATTTTCATGAATTGGCCTTACGTTTAATAAAGATGCCGATAGCCGGCAATGTCCGGTGGAAATTATGGGTCAATATTCTAACACCGTGGGCTGATTCCTCAATGTTGTTCCCATCGGAACGTCACGGTTTGCCATTTTTGTTTATAAATCATGCTATGGCGCCGGTTTCGCGATCGCTTTGTTTAATTTTACGACGAACGAACGAATTCTTTAGAAAAGGCGTTGACTCATTTTCAACTCTCCCTATAATGCGACTCCACACAGCGGGGGTGATTAGCTCAGCTGGGAGAGCACCTCCCTTACAAGGAGGGGGTCGGCGGTTCGATCCCGTCATCACCCACCACTACTTAACGTAGTCTCCGCCGTGTAGAACAGAAAATTGAGAAGTGGGTGATTAGCTCAGCTGGGAGAGCACCTCCCTTACAAGGAGGGGGTCGGCGGTTCGATCCCGTCATCACCCACCACTTTCTCGCCAGCTGGATTTTCTGTCAAAATGTGAAGTACCGAAGTGGGTGATTAGCTCAGCTGGGAGAGCACCTCCCTTACAAGGAGGGGGTCGGCGGTTCGATCCCGTCATCACCCACCACTTCGGGTCGTTAGCTCAGTTGGTAGAGCAGTTGACTTTTAATCAATTGGTCGCAGGTTCGAATCCTGCACGACCCACCAATGTAAAAAGGCGCCCTAAAGGCGCCTTTTTGCTATGCGCGGAACATGGCCCTGCCACGAGTCCCTCCGCAGCAATCTCCCCTGTCAGCGCTGATATAGCGGATCTTCAACCCTGGCGGCGGTTAAATTCTCCCCTTCTTCACGCACAATTTCCCATAACGCCTGAGCGGCGGTCGACAGCGAGCGATTTTTCCTGCATGCCAGCATCAGCTGCCGCTCCATCACCGGAGTCAGCCGTTTCACCGTCAGATGGCTCCCCTGCGGTAACGGTAGCGCCAGCGCCGGCAGAACGCTGATGCCAATTCCCGATTCTACCATCGGAAACAGCGTTGCCGGGTGGCCAATCTCCTGGACGATGTTCGCCCGGATAGCCAGCCTGCTGAGGGCCGCATCGATCAGCGGGCGGCTGCCGGACGCATAATCCTGCAGGATTAGCCTTTCATCCTGCAGCGCCTGCCACGGAACTTCTGTCAGGCTGGCAAAAGGATGATCCTCCCGACAGAGCAGCAAAAATGGTTCCGCCAGAACCACTTCACACTGAAGGTCTGCCGCCGGGCCCGGATCAATCACGATGCCAAAATCCACTTCCCCCTGGCGGATACTCTCCAGCACCCACTGCTGGGGCCGATCGTGCAGCACAAAATCGATATCGGGATAACGACGATTGCTGTGAGCAATACACTGCGGAATAAGGTGGGCGGAAATCGTCTGACTGGCGGCGACCTTGACGGTGCCGCTCAGCTGCTGGCCTACCCGCCCGGCGTCGCGCAGGGTAATCGTCAACTCATCGAGCAAACGTTCCAGCCTGCCCGCCAGCTGCTGACCCGCCTCGGTGAGCACCACTTCGCGAGTAGTACGGTCGAGCAGACGGACGCCGGTCTGATGCTCCAGCTCCTTGACGCTATGGCTGACGGCCGACTGACTTAAGCCAATCATCTCCCCTGCCCGGCTGAAGCTTCTGGCCCGGGCGACGGTGACAAATACTTTTAACTGACGCAGAGAGTAATTCATCTTTTTTATTCATGAATAGATGCAATAAATCAATTTTATTTCTCAAATGAAAAAAAGCACAATAGCGCATCTCTTTTCAGGAGCGTTTATGAAACTTTTCCGTATTCTCGATCCGTTTACGGCCACGCTAATCACCGTTGTCCTGCTGGCCTCATTCTTCCCGGCCCGTGGCGCTTTCGTCCCCTTCTTTGAACATCTGACCACCGCCGCCATCGCGCTACTGTTCTTTATGCATGGCGCTAAACTCTCCCGGGAGGCGATTATCGCCGGCGGCAGCCACTGGCGTTTGCATCTCTGGGTGATGTGCAGCACCTTTATTCTCTTCCCGCTACTCGGGGTTCTGTTTGCCTGGTGGGCGCCGGTGAATGTCGATCCGATGCTCTACAGCGGCTTTATCTATCTGTGCATTCTGCCGGCCACCGTGCAATCCGCTATCGCCTTTACTTCGCTGGCCGGGGGCAACGTCGCGGCTGCGGTTTGCTCAGCCTCGGCCTCCAGCCTGCTGGGGATCTTTGTTTCCCCGCTACTGGTGGGGGTCCTGATGAACCTTCACGGCGCAGGCGGCAGTCTGGAGCAGGTCGGTAAAATTATGCTGCAGCTGCTGCTGCCTTTCGTGCTCGGTCACTTATCGCGGCCGTGGATTGGCGACTGGGTGGCGAAGCATAAGAAGTGGATTGGTAAGACCGACCAGACCTCGATTCTGCTGGTGGTTTACTCCGCCTTTAGCGAGGCGGTGGTGAATGGCATCTGGCATAAAGTCGGTCTGGGATCGCTGCTGTTTATCGTGGTGGTCAGCCTGGTGCTGCTGGCCATCGTCATCGCGGTCAACGTCTTTGTCGCCCGCCGCTGCGGCTTTAACAAAGCCGATGAGATTACCATCGTCTTCTGCGGTTCGAAAAAGAGCCTGGCCAACGGCATTCCGATGGCCAATATTCTCTTCCCGACCTCCATCCTCGGCATCATGGTGCTGCCGTTGATGATCTTCCACCAAATCCAGCTGATGGTCTGCGCGGTGCTGGCGCGGCGCTACAAGCAGCAAACCGATGCGCGTCTCGCTGAGGAAAAGGCCAACGCGGCCAAAGCCTAACGCGCTTTCTTCAGGGGCTGGACCAGATCGCTCAGCCCCTCAGTTTTAATCAGCAGGGTCAACGCCATCAGCTCGCCAAGATGCCCGGCAGGGAATTGATCCTTACGCGCGAACCACAATAAATACTCTTCCGGGACATCGATTAAGCGACGTCCCTTGTATTTACCGAACGGCATTTCGGTATTGGCTATCTCGACCAGCTGCGCTTTATCCACGTTATTCTCCCAGCAGACGCATCATTTCGGCCTCGTCAATCACCTCGATGCCCAGCTCCTGCGCTTTCGCCAGCTTAGACCCCGCCGCTTCGCCGGCAATCACCAGGTCGGTTTTCTTCGACACGCTGCCTGCCACCTTCGCCCCCAGCGCCACCAGACGCGCTTTGGCGTCATCGCGCGACAGCTGGCTGAGGCTGCCGGTAAGGACCACGGTTTTGCCTGCAAACGGGCTATCAATCTCTTCCGCCTTCACCACCACCGGCGCAGGCCAGCGAACCCCCTCCGCCAGCAGTTGCGCAATGACATCGCGGTTGCTCTCTTCGGCAAAGAAGTTGAAGGTATGGGTAGCGACGACGATGCCGACATCAGGGACTTTCTGTAGCTCCTCAATGGTAGCCTGCTCAAGGGCTTCGAGAGTGCCGAAATGCGCCGCCAGGCCCGCCGCCGTCGCTTCTCCTACCTCGCGAATACCTAAGGCGTAGAGGAAACGTGCGAAGGTCGTCTCTTTGGCTTTCTCGAGGGCGTTGACTACGTTTTGCGCGGACTTCGGCCCCATCCGATCCAGCCCGGTCAGTTTCCCCGCCGTCAGCCGGAACAGATCCGCCGGGGTATGGACGTACTCTTTCTCCACCAGCTGGTCGATGATCTTGTCGCCCATGCCGTCAACGTCGAGCGCGCGACGGGAGACGAAGTGCTTGAGCGACTCTTTGCGCTGCGCGCCGCAGATCAGGCCGCCCGTACAGCGGGCTACCGCCTCGCCTTCCACCCGTTCAACGTCTGACTGACATACAGGACAGTGGGTCGGGAAGACGACATCCCGGGCATCCGCCGGACGCTCGGAAAGCACCACGTTAACCACCTGCGGGATCACATCGCCTGCCCGGCGAATCACCACCTTGTCGCCGATTTTCAAGCCTAAGCGTTCAATTTCATCGGCATTATGCAGGGTGGCATTGCTCACCAACACGCCGGCAACATGGACCGGCTCCAGACGCGCCACCGGCGTAATCGCCCCGGTGCGGCCCACCTGGAACTCCACGTCCCGGACGAAGGTCATCTGCTCCTGTGCCGGGAACTTAAAGGCCACGGCCCAGCGCGGCGCGCGGGCGACGAAACCCAGCTGTTCCTGCAGCGCCAGCGAATCGACTTTGATCACCACGCCATCAATGTCAAAGCCCAGGTGGGGACGCTCTTCCTCGACTTTACGATAGTAAGTAAGCACTTCCTCGGGGGTGTGGCACAGGGTGACGCGATCGCTCACCGGCAGCCCCCATGCTTTGAACTGCAGCAACCGAGCCGAGTGGCTGGCCGGCAGCTCGCCGCCCTCCAGCACGCCCACGCCGTAGCAGAAGAAAGTAAGCGGTCGCTTCGCAGTGATGCGCGGATCGAGCTGGCGCAGCGAACCCGCTGCCGCATTACGCGGGTTAGCAAACACTTTCCCGCCGGTGCGGCGAGCTTCCTCATTGATTTTTTCAAACCCGGCCTGCGGGAGGAACACTTCCCCACGTACCTCAAGGCGTGCAGGAATATTCTCGCCATGCAGCTTGAGGGGGATGGCGCGAATAGTTCGCACGTTAGAGGTAATATCTTCGCCAGTGGTGCCGTCGCCGCGGGTTGCCGCCTGCACCAACACGCCGTTTTCGTAGAGAATGCTCACCGCGAGGCCGTCGAGCTTAAGCTCGCAGCAGTAGGTAAGATGATCTGTGCTTTTCAGGCGATCCTGTACCCGCTTGTTGAAGGCGAGAAAGCTCTCTTCGTCAAACACGTTATCCAGCGACAGCATCGGCACTTCATGGCGGATCTGGCTAAAGGCGGTGAGTGGCGCCGCCCCCACCCTCTGAGTTGGCGAATCCGGGGTAATCAGCTCCGGGTGCTGGCTCTCCAGCTCGCGCAGCTTGCGCATCAGGCGGTCATATTCCGCATCCGGCACTTCCGGCGCGTCCATAACGTGGTACAGATATTCATGATGGCGAAGCGTGGTTCGCAGTTCAGTCAGTTGTTGTTCGATTGGTTCCATATCACACCATCAATGATAAAAAACCCCCGACAGGCGGGGGTTGAGAAAGGATTGAGTTAACGCGGAACGTCAGGCGTTCGCGTCTTTCACTTCGCGAATACGATCCTGGTATTCACGCAGTTTTTGCGGCGTCATCATGCGACGCTGATCGTCAAGCACCACGCCGCCCACTTCGTCAGCGATATACTGCGCAGACTGCAGCATCAGCTTGAAGTTCTGCAGTTCATCGCCGTAGGAAGGGACCTGCATAAAGATAGTCACCCCAGGGGTCATCATATCCGCCATGCTGTCCGGATTGAAGGTTCCCGGTTTCACCATGTTGGCCAGACTGAACAACACCGGACCGCTGCCGTCCGGACTTAGGTGGCGGTGGAAAATATTCATTTCACCAAACTTAAAGCCGGCCTGCTGGATACTGTTGATCAGCACTTCACCGTTAAGCTGGGCGCCATGATGCGCGGCGACGTTCATCACAATGACCGTCTCTTTGCGCTCTTTCGGCTGCGGCGCGGCGGGCTGCTGCGGCTCTACCGGCTGCGGTTCCGCGACGGCGGGCTGCGACGCGGCAACAGGCTGTGGCGCAGGCTGCTGCGGGGCGGCTGGCTGCGGCTGAGCGACGGTCGGCGTCACCGGTTGCGGCGCGACAGGCTGCTGCACAACAGGCTGCGGCTGGTGTTGCGGTTGTACGGGCGGCTGCGCAGGTTGCGGCTGTTGCCAGCCAGGCTGCGGAGCCGCATGCGGCGCAGGCTGTTGCTGCGGTGGAACCGGGGCCTGGCGCGGCGGCTGCGGCGGCTGGCGAACCGGTTCTTCAGGACGCGCAGGCTGCTGCATCTGGCGCTCGTAAGGCGGCTGGTACTGGTGCTGCGGCGACTGACGAGGGGCTTCATGCTCCCCATGCGCGCCGTGCGGGGCGTGAGTCACCGGATGAACGCGGACTTCTCCTACGCCTTCAACATTATCATCAAAGTCGTCGTTTTCCGACTCATCGTCGCGCGACTTCATACGTTTCAGTGGGCGATCGCGAAACATCGAAGAACGTTCTTTACGGCTGGTCCAGAAACCATGTACCAGTAAAGCGATTATGGCGATCGCGCCAACAATGATTAATATCAGACGCAAATCCTGCATCATTATATTCTCTGTTGTTCTAACACCTTGCCACCACGGCAAACATTTACTCACTAAGAGTATTTGCCGATTACCTCAAGTGCAAGTGCGTCGGTCGCTTTCACCACATAAAGATGAACTAAATCGTGCTTTTTGCTGTTTTTTCGAACATTTCCTAACTGGTTATTGTCTGACGACCCGATAAAATAAGCGAGCATTCACACCGGATGTTAAAAAAGGAGCAATGCCTGGCTATGGTTTCATCATCCGCACCGACCCCGCGCAGCGGCGTTTATTATTTTTCGCAGGGCTGGAAACTCATCGGGCTGCCGGGCATACGGCGTTATGTCTTCCTGCCTTTACTGGTTAACGTGCTGCTGATGGGCGCTGCCTTCTGGTGGCTGTTTACCCGTCTCGGCAGCTGGATCCCCTCGCTGATGAGCCATGTGCCGGACTGGCTGCAGTGGCTAAACTACCTGCTGTGGCCGGTGGTAGTGCTCTCAATCCTGCTGGTGTTTGGCTACTTCTTTTCGACGATCGCCAACTGGATAGCCGCGCCGTTCAGCGGCCTGCTGGCGGAACAGCTGGAAGCGCGCCTGACCGGCGCTACCCCGCCGGACGTCGGCGTCTTTGGCATCATGAAAGATATTCCGCGGATTATGAAGCGTGAGTGGCAGAAGCTGGCCTGGTATCTGCCGCGCGCCATCGTGCTGTTGCTGCTCTACTTTATTCCCGGCGTTGGGCAGACGGTAGCCCCGGTACTCTGGTTCCTGTTCAGCGCATGGATGCTGGCGATTCAATACTGTGATTATCCCTTTGATAATCACAAGGTTCCCTTCAAAACCATGCGCGAATCGCTGCGCAGTCGCAAAGTGATGAATATGCAGTTTGGGGCGCTCACCAGCCTGTTCACAATGATCCCGGTGTTAAACCTGGTGATCCTTCCGGTGGCTATCTGCGGCGCCACCGCCATGTGGGTCGATTGCTATCGCGATAGACACGCCAGCTGGAAATAGCGGTAACACCTTCACTTGGGGGCGGCAAAGGCCGCTCCCTTATATCGCGCTTATTCCTTCTTGCTTATCATTATTTCCCTTCCGCATATAGATATGCTAAATCCTTACTTCCGCATATTCTTTAAGCGGGTATGCTGATGCCGTACCCCCAAATTTCATACAGTTAAGGACGGGCCATGAGTAAGATTTTTGAAGACAACTCCCTGACTATCGGTCATACGCCGCTGGTACGACTGAACCGCATCGGTAATGGCCGTATCCTGGCAAAGGTAGAATCTCGTAACCCGAGCTTTAGCGTAAAATGCCGTATCGGCGCCAATATGATCTGGGATGCTGAAAAGCGCGGCGTTCTGAAACCTGGCGTGGAACTGGTCGAGCCGACCAGCGGCAACACCGGTATCGCCCTCGCCTACGTGGCGGCGGCCCGCGGCTACAAACTGACGCTAACCATGCCGGAAACCATGAGCATCGAGCGTCGTAAGCTGCTGAAAGCCCTGGGCGCCAACCTGGTGCTGACCGAAGGCGCCAAAGGCATGAAAGGCGCTATCCAGAAAGCGGAAGAGATTGTCGCCAGCAACCCGGAACAATTCCTGCTGCTGCAGCAGTTCAGCAACCCGGCTAACCCGGAAATCCACGAGAAGACTACCGGCCCGGAAATCTGGGAAGATACCGATGGTCAGGTGGATGTGTTTATCTCCGGCGTAGGTACCGGCGGAACGCTGACCGGCGTCAGCCGCTATATCAAAAACACCAAAGGTAAAAAAGATCTGATCACCGTCGCCGTTGAACCGACCGATTCCCCGGTGATCGCCCAGGCGCTGGCGGGGGAAGAACTCAAGCCGGGTCCGCACAAAATTCAGGGTATCGGCGCCGGCTTCATTCCTGGCAACCTGGATCTGAAGCTGGTCGACAAAGTGATCGGCATTACCAACGAGGAAGCTATCTCCACGGCGCGCCGCCTGATGGAAGAAGAAGGCATCCTGGCGGGTATCTCTTCCGGGGCCGCCGTTGCCGCCGCGCTGAAGCTGCAGGAAGATGAGGCCTTTACCAATAAGAATATTGTGGTTATCCTGCCTTCCTCAGGTGAGCGTTATTTAAGCACCGCGCTGTTCGCCGATCTCTTCACTGAGAAAGAGCTGCAACAGTAGTGCCAGCTTGTAAATAATGTGTAAAAAAGCACCTTTTCGGGTGCTTTTTTGTGGCACACGTCAAAGTTTTACCCCTCCTGGCATTGATTCACCTCGTAGGGTCTGGTATTTAACCAGCACATTTATTTTGATGCGCGAAATTATTCAGAAGAGGATTTCCGCCAGCTGAATCGATTTTATGATTTGGTTCAAGTCTTCCTTTCGCGGCATAATGTTTAATGACGTGCTAGACGTCAATGGCCCGCAGGTCTTCGCAGCGCCAGGCGCTGCCGACGCCAAGGCCGGAAACGTAACGCCGGCGCTAACAATACAGGCTAAAGTCGAGTCGTTAGACTAGACTTTAGGTCCACAACACTAAACCTATAAGTTGGGGAAATATAATGTTCCAGCAAGAAGTTACCATTACCGCTCCGAACGGTCTGCACACCCGCCCTGCTGCTCAGTTTGTTAAAGAAGCTAAAGGCTTCACTTCTGAGATCACTGTAACCTCCAACGGCAAAAGCGCCAGCGCCAAAAGCCTGTTCAAACTGCAGACTCTGGGCCTGACCCAGGGCACCGTAGTGACCCTCTCCGCTGAAGGCGAAGATGAGCAGAAAGCTGTTGAGCATCTGGTTAAACTGATGGCTGAACTCGAGTAAGTTCACGGGTTCTTTTTCATATCAGTCACAAGTAAGGTAGGGTTATGATTTCAGGCATTTTAGCATCCCCGGGTATCGCCTTCGGCAAAGCATTGCTGCTGAAGGAAGATGAAATTGTCATCGACCGGAAGAAAATTTCTGCCGATAAGGTTGATCAGGAAGTCGAACGTTTCCTGAGCGGCCGCGCCAAGGCCTCCGCCCAGCTGGAGGTCATCAAAACCAAAGCTGGTGAAACTTTCGGTGAAGAAAAAGAAGCCATCTTCGAAGGGCATATTATGCTGCTGGAAGATGAGGAGCTTGAGCAGGAAATCATAGCCCTGATTAAAGATAAGCACATGACTGCCGACGCGGCAGCCAATGAAGTTATCGACGGTCAGGCCACTGCCCTGGAAGAGCTGGATGATGAATACCTGAAAGAACGTGCGGCTGACGTACGTGATATCGGTAAGCGCCTGCTGCGCAACATCCTTGGTCTGGCAATCATCGATCTGAGTGCGATTCAGGATGAAGTCATCCTCGTCGCCGCCGATCTGACCCCGTCTGAAACCGCACAGCTGAACCTGAAAAAAGTGCTGGGTTTCATCACCGATGCGGGCGGTCGTACCTCCCACACCTCTATCATGGCGCGTTCCCTGGAATTGCCGGCCATCGTGGGCACCGGCAGCATCACGGCGCAGGTGAAGAACGGCGACTATCTGATTCTCGACGCGGTGAACAACCAGGTTCTTATCAACCCGTCTAACGAGCAAATTGAAGCGCTGCGTAGTCTGCAGGCTCAGGTTGCGGAAGAAAAAGCCGAACTGGCGAAACTGAAAGATCTGCCGGCGATTACCCTCGACGGCCATCAGGTTGAAGTCTGCGCCAACATTGGTACCGTTCGCGATGTCGAAGGTGCTGAGCGCAACGGCGCCGAAGGCGTAGGCCTGTATCGTACCGAATTCCTGTTCATGGACCGTGACGCGCTGCCAACTGAAGAAGAACAGTTTGCGGCTTATAAAGCGGTGGCTGAGGCCTGTGGCTCTCAGGCCGTTATCGTCCGTACCATGGATATCGGCGGCGACAAAGAGCTGCCGTACATGAACTTCCCGAAAGAAGAGAACCCGTTCCTCGGCTGGCGTGCCGTGCGTATTGCGATGGATCGTAAAGAGATCCTGCGCGACCAGGTTCGCGCCATCCTGCGTGCCTCCGCTTTCGGTAAGCTGCGCATTATGTTCCCGATGATCATCTCTGTTGAAGAAGTGCGTGCGCTGAAGAAAGAGATCGAAATCTACAAACAGGAACTGCGTGACGAAGGTAAAGCATTTGACGAATCCATTGAGATCGGCGTGATGGTGGAAACACCGGCTGCGGCGACTATTGCTCGTCATCTGGCCAAAGAAGTTGATTTCTTTAGTATCGGCACCAATGATTTAACGCAATATACTCTGGCAGTTGACCGTGGTAATGATATGATTTCACATCTTTACCAGCCGATGTCACCGTCTGTACTGAATCTGATTAAGCAAGTTATTGATGCTTCTCACGCTGAAGGTAAATGGACTGGCATGTGCGGTGAGCTTGCGGGCGATGAACGTGCTACACTTCTGTTGCTGGGTATGGGGCTGGACGAATTCTCTATGAGCGCCATTTCCATCCCGCGCATCAAGAAGATTATTCGTAATACGAACTTCGAAGATGCGAAAGTATTAGCAGAGCAGGCTCTTGCTCAACCGACAACGGACGAGTTAATGACGCTGGTTAACAAGTTCATTGAAGAAAAAACAATCTGCTAATCCACGAGATGCGCGGCCCAAATTACTGCTTAGGAGAAGATCATGGGTTTGTTTGATAAATTGAAATCTCTGGTTTCTGATGACAAGAAAGACACCGGAACTATTGAGATTGTTGCTCCCCTCTCCGGTGAGATCGTCAACATTGAAGACGTGCCGGATGTGGTTTTTGCGGAAAAAATTGTGGGCGATGGGATTGCCATCAAACCGACTGGCAACAAAATGGTCGCGCCGGTAGACGGTACCATTGGTAAAATTTTCGAAACCAACCACGCGTTCTCTATTGAATCTGATAGCGGCATCGAGCTGTTCGTTCACTTCGGTATTGATACCGTTGAACTGAAAGGCGAAGGCTTCAAGCGTATCGCGGAAGAAGGTCAGCGCGTGAAAGTCGGCGATCCGGTTATCGAATTTGATCTGCCGCTGCTGGAAGAGAAAGCCAAGTCGACTCTGACGCCGGTGGTTATCTCCAACATGGACGAGATCAAAGAGCTGATCAAACTGTCCGGTAGCGTGACCGTGGGTGAAACCCCGGTAATCCGCATCAAGAAGTAATGCTTGCTGCATAAAAATGGCGCCGAAAGGCGCCATTTTTTTATACCGCGCAAGTTACCGGTCGATAGCACTTCTCGCGGGACAAGACGCGCAATCCCTCCGGGGTGCTCTCCAGAATTCGCCGCTCGCTGTCAGCGACCAGCAGTTCGCACTGATATCCACCGGCCAGGCCGAACAGCGACCGCGCCACGCAGGCATCCTCCAGCGCCGCCTCACCTGTCGTATCAAAATGACCAACAATGCGTCCCTGCTGGCGGATCACTAACCGATAGCTTTTCATCTGCTTTGCTCCAGCGGCGGTAGGATCAATTCGTCACACCCCTGGGCGGCAGTCCAGTTCATCACCTCCAGCACGCGCTGGGCAGCAGCCTGCGTCGCTGCCCCCAGCGCCAGTCCGGAAAGCAACCCGCTCACCAGCTCCGCGCAGAACAGATCGCCGGTTCCTTTTAAGTCTGTCTCCACCCGCGGGTGAACCACCACTTCCACTGCATCGGCCGTCACCACCAGCACATTGATCGTCGAATCGGCCTCTCCCGGCGCGCTGGTGATCACCACCCATTTGAGGGTGTCCGACAGCAGGCTTCGCGCCGCGGCGACCGCCTCCTGCCGATCGCGACAGCGCTGGCCGCTCAGCGTCTCCAGTTCGAACAGATTGGGGGTGATCCCTTGCGCCAGCGGCAGCAGGTGCTGACGATAGGCGTCCGGGATCTCAGCCTTGACATAGATGCCGCTGTCGACATCGCCGATGACCGGATCCACCAGAATGCACAACCCGGGATGGCGGGCCCGTACGCGCGTCAGCCACTGCGCCAGGCGTTCGATTTGCACTGCGCTGCCCATATAGCCGGTGGTGACCGCACGCAGTTCGCGCAGCGCGTCGCGCTCCTCCAGCGCCTGCAGATACCCGACAAACCACTCTTCCGGAATAATGCCGCCATAGAACGTCTCATAATGGGGCGTATTACTGAACAGCACCGTCGGCACCGCCAGCACGCGCAGACCATGCTGTTTAATCGCCGGAACCGCGATGCCGTTGCCGACGCTGCCATAGACTACCTGCGACTGCACGGCGACGATATCCACTTCCGACGCCCGGCTTTTGTCGTGAAAGAGCACTGATTGTATATCATCCTGCTGGCCCATCTTTTCTCCCCCCGCTGGACAGCGGGTCACGCACTGATTATGATTCGTCCTATGCTAAATTCCATTTTGTCATAGGTCAATAATGTTAGCCGGAAAAACCGCCAGCGAAATCTTCGATAACATCCGCCATCTGGTGCAGAGCGGCGGGTTGCAGCCCGGAGAGGTTCTGCCGCCGGTACGTGAACTCGCCAGCCAGCTTGCAGTGAATCGCAACACTGTCGCCGCCGCCTATAAACGGCTGGTGACCTCCGGGCTGGCCGTCAGTCAGGGACGCAACGGTACAGCCATTAAAGCGCGGGACACACTGCCGGCGCTGGAGGGAGGTGACCCAACGACCCCGCTGAACGATATCTCCAGCGGCAATCCGGATCCGGCCAGACTGCCTGATTTACCCCGCTATCTGGGCCAGATTGCCCGCACGCCCCGCCTGTATGGCGATGCGCCCATCGAGCCGCGGCTTGGCCAATGGGCCGAGGCGTGGTTTGCCAGAGAGATAGCCGTTCCCTTTGCGGTGAATCTCGCCAGCGGGGCGATAGACGCCCTGGAGCGCCTGCTGTGCGCTCTGCTGCTCCCCGGCGACGGCGTTGTGGTGGAAGATCCCTGTTTTCTCAGCAGCATCAATATGGTGCGTTACGCCGGTTTTACCCCCTGCCCGGTGGCGGTGGATGCCGAAGGGATGGATCCTGACGGCCTGGAGGAGGCGTTACGCAACGGCGCACGGGCGGTGATCTTAACCCCGCGCGCGCATAATCCTACCGGCTGTAGCCTGACGGAAACCCGGGCGCATGCCCTGCGGGAGGTGCTAGCCCGCTATCCGCAGGTACTGGCGATTGTTGATGACCATTTTGCCCTGCTGTCGGCCACGCCATGGCACTCCCCTCTTCCTGCAAGCACCCAACGCTGGGCGCTGGTGCGCTCGATGTCAAAAACCCTCGGACCAGACCTGCGGCTGGCCTTTATCGCCAGCGATGCCGCTACTTCAGCGGCGCTGCGCCTGCGGCTTAACGCCGGCAGCCAGTGGGTCAGCCATCTGCTGCAGGACCTGACGCTGGCCTGCCTGACCGACGAGGCGTTTATCGCCTCGATGACGGAGACTCGTCGTCACTATCGCCAGCAGAATGAGAAACTGGCGGCGGCGCTGGCCCGGCACGGCTTCAGCCATGCTACGCCAGGGGATGGCCTCAATTTCTGGCTGCCGCTGCCAGCGGCGAGCCAGCCCTACGCCTTACGCCTGGCCCGCGCCGGCTGGCTGGTCCGGGAGGGAGAGGTGTTTGGCATCCGTACGCCCTCCCACGGGCTACGCCTGTCGCTGGGCCGTCTGAGTGACGCTGAGATTTCCCGCCTGGCGGCCGATATTGCGCAGGCCTTAGACGCCCCCTGACGCAGGCAGTCCACCGAACGTATCGGGGAGTGATGGCAGCTGCCGACAAATTAATGAAAAATAAACGACAGCAGGCTAGTCTTACCTGCATGCCCTGATCGCCGAGGCGGACAAATCGCTCACAACAAGGAGCACCAGAGATGCGTCACCCTGACCTGGCACTGAAAGCAGTCATTGAAGCCTGCGATCGCGCTATCTCGCAGGAAGATTACGATACCCTGATGAGTTATTACGCAGAAGACGCCGCGCTGGTCGTCAAACCGGGCATGGTGGTCAGAGGGAAAGAGAATATCCGCAAAGCCTTTATCGCCATTGCCGACTATTTCCAGCACCGACTGGTGGTGACTCAGGGGAAAATGGAGGTTATTGAAGGCGGCGGCAATGCGCTGGTGATTATGGAGACCCGGCTGGATATCCCGACGGCGGACGGGATATCCCAGGTTACGCGACGCGCCACCTATGTCTTTCAGAAGCAGGGCGAACGCTGGCTGTGCACCGTCGATAACTCCTACGGCACCGACCTGCTTGATGATTAAATGCCCGCCCCCTGGCTAAAGTGTTCTTCGCCGAAGACGCCGGTGGAAAGGTAACGATCGCCGCGATCGCAGACAATCGCCACCACCACCGCGCCAGGATTTTCGCGGGCTATGCGTAACGCGCCCGCTACCGCGCCGCCCGAACTGACGCCGCAGAAAATGCCTTCCCGCACCGCCAGCTGACGCATGGTGTTCTCAGCATCCTGCTGATGAATATCCAGCACCGTATCCACCAGCGAAGCGTTAAAGATCCCCGGCATATACTCTGCCGGCCAGCGGCGGATCCCGGGAATACTGCTCCCCTCCTCCGGCTGCAGGCCAACAATGGTCACCGGTCTACTCTGTTCACGCAGAAAACGTGACACGCCGGTAATGGTGCCAGTGGTCCCCATACTGGAGACAAAGTGGGTGATACGCCCCGCGGTCTGCTGCCAGATTTCCGGGCCGGTGGTGGTGTAGTGGGCGTAGGGGTTATCCGGGTTGTTAAACTGATCGAGCAGTTTGCCTTCGCCGCGCTGGGCCATCTCCAGAGCCAGGTCGCGGGCACCCTCCATCCCTTGCTCTTTGCTGACCAGGATAAGCTCGGCGCCGTAAGCGCGCATCGCGGCCCGACGCTCCTGGCTCATGTTGTCGGGCATCAGCAGCTTCATCCGGTAGCCTTTCAGCGCGGCGATCATCGCCAGCGCAATACCGGTGTTGCCGCTGGTCGCTTCGATCAGCACGTCTCCGGGCTGAATTTCGCCGCGCTTTTCCGCTTCAACGATCATTGACAGCGCGGCGCGATCTTTCACCGAGCCGGCCGGATTATTGCCTTCGAGTTTGACCCAGACTTCGCTGCCGTTGTCCGGTCCCAGACGCTGAAGTTTGACCAGAGGGGTATTGCCGATGGTTTGTTCGAGTGTATTCACGATTTTTACTCAATAAAAAAGCCGGGCGGCGCTTCGCTTACCCGGCCTGGCAGACGCGTCATAATTCCAGACCGGGTAAGCAGAGCCTCACCCGGCAAAAGCACATGGATTTAAGCTATCAGGCCGACTCCGCCAGAGCAAGCTCGCCGCGCGGCTCGATACGCTCGGTACCGTTGTACAAACGCGCGTTTTGCAGCCCGACGAACAGCCGTTCGCCGCGGGACGGCGCCTCGTCGCCCGTTAACACCACGCTCAGCGGTTCGTCATACCACCCCAGAGGCTGGACGACTAATTGGGTGTAGTGCCCTTTCGGACTGGCCTCCAGGACCTGCACCGGCAGCGGCGAATCCAGGCTGGTCCGCCGGCTGATGTCCACTTCCCACGGGCGCAGGAACAGGTCCACTGGCCCCTGGTATGCCGGGGTATAGCCTAACGGCCAGCGGTGGGCGCCGACGTGGAACTGTCCACCGCGGATGACCCCCTGCAGGCGGTTCACTTCCCCCATAAACTCCAGCACGAAACGGGTAGACGGCTCACGCCATACGCGCTCCGGGGCATCGGCCTGTTCGATGTTGCCCTGGCTCATGACCACCACCCGGTCGGCAACTTCCATCGCCTCTTCCTGATCGTGGGTGACGAACACGCTGGTGAATTTCAGCTCTTCATGCAGCTGACGCAGCCAGCGGCGCAGCTCTTTACGCACCTGCGCATCCAGCGCACCGAAAGGTTCATCCAGCAGCAAAATTTGCGGCTCCACCGCCAGGGCGCGCGCCAGCGCCACGCGCTGCTTCTGGCCTCCGGACAGCTGCGCCGGATAGCGATCCGCCAGATGGGCCAGCTGCACCATCTCCAGCAGTTTGGTCACCTTGGCTTTAATCGCCGCCGCATTGGGGCGTTCGCGGCGCGGCAGCACGGTCAGGCCAAAGGCGATGTTATCGAACACCGTCATATGGCGGAACAGCGCATAGTGCTGGAAAACGAAGCCCACTTTACGGTCGCGAGCGTGCATCCGACTGACGTCGGTACCGTGGAAGCGGATATGACCGCTGGTCTGATGCTCCAGACCGGCGATAATTCGCAGCAGGGTGGTTTTTCCGGAGCCCGAGGGCCCCAGCAGCGCAACCATTTGTCCGGAAGGGATATCCAACGAGATATCATTCAGCACCTGGGTGCGACCAAACGATTTCTGAATATTGGCAATCTCAATGCTCATGATTTCCCTCCTGTTGCGCGCGTTCTTTCTGATTGGCCAGACGCCATTGCAACATACTCTTTAAAAACAGGGTCAGAATAGCCATTAACGTCAGCAGGGCGGCGGCGGTAAACGAGCCGACGGTGTTGTAATCCTGCTCCAGTAGTTCAATTTGCAGCGGCAGCGACAGCGTTTCGCCGCGGATCGAGCCGGAAACCACCGACACCGCGCCAAATTCGCCGATGGCGCGGGCGTTGGTCAGCACCACGCCGTACAGCAGCGCCCAGCGAATATTGGGCAACGTCACCCGGCGGAACATCTGCCAACCGGACGCGCCCAGCAGCACCGCGGCCTCATCTTCATGACTGCCCTGACTCATCATCACCGGCACCAGCTCACGCACCACAAACGGACAGGTAACAAAGATGGTCGCCAGCACCATGCCTGGCCAGGCGAACATGATTTGCAGATTATGCGCGTCAAGCCAGCCGCCCAGCGGACCGTTAGAGCCGTAAAACAGCAGATACACCAGACCGGCCACCACCGGCGAGACGGCGAACGGGATATCCAGCAACGTCAGCAGCAGCTGGCGCCCCGGAAAGGTAAAACGTGTCACCAGCCAGGCCAGCAAGGTACCGAACACCAGGTTCACCGGTACGGTAATCAATGCAATCATCACCGTCAGCCAGATGGCATGCAGCATGTCCGGGTTCGCCAGGTTTTCCAGCACCGGCATCAATCCTTTGCTGAAGGCCTGGATAAAGATGTAGAGCATCGGCACCACAAGGATGAAGGCGGAGACCAGCATCCCGACGCCAATCAGAAACCATTTTCCCCAGTTGATACGGGGCGCGTCGTAGCGTTTCAATTGAGTAACTTCCGCCATTAGTGACCTACCACGCGTCGACCAAAGCGACTCTGCAGGGTATTGATGGAAAACAGCAGCAGCAGTGAGGCGGCCAGGATCACCGAGGCGATGGCGCTCGCCGCCGGATAGTCAAACTCCTGCAGACGAATAAAGATCATCAGCGACGTCACTTCCGTCTTCCACGCGATGTTGCCGGCGATAAAAATCACCGCGCCGAATTCGCCGAGGCTGCGGGTAAACGACAGAGCAATGCCCGCCAGCAGCGCCGGCGACAGCTCCGGCAGCACCACCTTGCGGAAACTCTGCCAGCGCGTAGCGCCCAGCGTTTCCGCCGCTTCCTCATACTCGGGCCCCAACTCTTCCAGCACCGGCTGCACGGTGCGTACCACAAACGGGATGCTGGTGAAGGCCATCGCCACGGCGATGCCGAGCCAGGTATAGGTGACTTTAATATCGAACTTCGCCAGCCATTCCCCGTAAATACCGTTCACCGAAAACAGCGAGGCCAGGGTCAGACCGGCTACCGCCGTCGGCAGCGCAAACGGCAGGTCCATTAAGGCATCCAGCAGCGTGCGGCCCGGAAAACGATAGCGGGTCAGGATCCAGGCCATCAGCAGACCAAAGACGCCGTTAAAAATCGAGGCCACAAACGCCGACAGCAGCGTCACCTTATAGGCAGCCACCACCTGCGGGTTGGTGATCACATCCCAGTACTGCGCCCAACTCATCTGCGCCAGCTGCATCACCAACGCGCTGAGCGGTAATAACAAAATCAGACAGACAAACAGCAGGCTGGTGCCAAGGCTCAGGGTAAAACCCGGCAGCACGCGCTTGGACGACACAGCAAACATTACTTACGCCCCGCCGCCAGCAGTTTGTCCAGTTCGCCGCCGCTGGCGAAGTGGGTTTTCATCACCTCAGGCCAGGAGCCAAACTTATCTTCCACGCGGAACAGCTCGGTCTGTGGGAATTTATCCTTCAGAGCATCCATCACTTTCGGGTTGTTTACCCGATAGTAGTAGTCGGTAATGATAGTTTGCGCCTGTGGCGTATAGAGCCAGTTCAGGTAGGCTTTCGCCGCCTTTTCCGTGCCATTGGCTTTGACGTTTTTATCGACCCAGGCTACCGGGAACTCCGCCAGAATGTTGGTTTTCGGGATAACCACTTCAAATCCCTGCGCCTCATACTGCTTGCGAATATTGTTCACTTCCGATTCGAAGCTAATCAGCACATCGCCGAGGCCGCGCTCGGCGAAGGTGGTGGTCGCTCCGCGCCCGCCGGTGTCAAAGACTTCGACGTTCTTGAGAAACTGAGTCATAAACTGTTCGGTTTTAGCTTTATCGCCGCCATCAGCTTTATCCGCCGCGCCCCATGCCGCCAGGTAGGTGTATCGGGCGTTACCCGAGGTTTTCGGATTCGGGAAGATCAGCTTAACGTCAGAGCGAACCAGGTCGTTCCAGTCATGAATGTTTTTCGGATTGCCTTTACGCACCAGGAAACCCATCGTCGAATAGAACGGTGAGCTGTTGTTCGGCAGACGGCTTTGCCAGTCGGCCGGGATCAGGTTGCCTTTGTCATGCAGGATCTGCACGTCCGTCACCTGGTTGTAGGTGACCACGTCCGCCTTCAGGCCCTGCAAAATAGCCAGCGCCTGCTTGGATGAACCGGCATGCGACTGCTTGATGGTCAGCTTGTCCCCGCCATTGTCTTTCGCCCACTGCTGCTCAAAAGGCGGGTTAAGGGCGGCAAACAGCTCGCGGGAGACATCATAGGAGCTGTTCAGCAGCTCCGTCGCCTGCGCCTGCGCCACCAGCAGCATGGAAGCCGCCAGCGCCAGATATCCTTTTTTCAGTGATTTAACGGCCATTGCGCACCCTTATCAACGTTGAACATTTTCTGATGATCATCATATTTATAACGGGTACGAAAGGAGTAACAGTTTTATATACCGTTTGGCGATTTGGAAGTCGAAAAGGGAATAAGCAACTGGCAAAGCTTAGCTGAAAGCGGCTCGCAGATTAGACGGGTCATTGTGACAAACGGCAGCCAGGCGTGCACTGTGTTTATATGAAAAACACACAGATATTTGCTCGTCAGCTCAGACGTAGCTTAACGCCCGCAGAACGTCGACCAGGGTACTGACTGGGCAACCGCCGTTTTGCTAGCGATACGTTTCGCCGCCAGCGCCCCGTTGCCCCCTATATTCTCGATTTCGCCTGCTGCGCAATACGGCTGGCGATTGAACTGGACGGCGGCCAACACGATGACGCCGCACCCTCTGGCAACAGAGCGAGGGATGGCGAGTTTTACGCTTCTGGAATATTGAGTTTGAAGAGTATGGTGATGCGGTGATGGAGGGGATACTTGAAGCGCCTGAGTCGCCGATGCCCTCACCCCTCCCCTCTGACTGAGGGAGAGGGAGTAAAAGAATCCGCACGCAGATCCCATAGCCGCACCTTACCGTCCCCTCTCCCCTTTGGGGAGAGGGTTAGGGTGAGGGGAAAAATTACAGCGCCTGGATACGCTCCAGCGACGGCGCGAAGTAATACCCGCCGGTCACCGGTTTGGTGAAGCGCAGCATCGCGTCGCGTTTACCGTCGGTATCGCCAAACATGCTCAGCAGCTGCTGCTCGATGTTATACAGGCGCGCGCAGTAGGCGCAGAAATAGAGGCCATGGGTGCCGCTGGCGGTGCCGTACGGCAGGCTCTGACGGACGATTTTCAACCCTTTGCCATCTTCTTTTAAGTCCACGCGGCTCAGGTGCGACGTGACCGGACGTTCATCGCCATCGATCTCTTCGTTAGCGTCTTTTGTACGGCCGATCATCATCTCCTGATCCGGCACGCTCATGCGGTTCAGCTGTTTGAGATTATGCTCCCAGCGCTGGACGAACACGTAGCTGCCGCCCGCATCCACGCCGTCTTTAATGACCGCCACTTCGCGGCGGGTTTCTTCCCCCGCCGGGTTTTCGGTGCCATCGACGAAGCCGCTGAGGTCACGCTCTTCCACCCAGCGGAAGCCGTGGATCTCTTCTTTCACGTCGATAGCGTCGCCAAAGGCGGCCAGCGCGGCCTGCGCCACCGAGAAGTTAACTTCATGACGGGCGGATAAAATATGAATCAGCAGGTCATACTGGGTGGACGGCGCCAGCCCTTTGCCATAGACCGGGAAATCTTTTAACTCATCCGCCCCTTCGCCGCCGCTCAGCTGACGCCAGACGTTATTGCCGAACGCCACCACCGCACCGAGTTTGGCGTCAGGGAATTTAGCCTGGAAGGTGGCCACGTTATCGACAAAAATTTTGCTCGCTTCGCGCAGGGCGTTAACGTCCCCTTTGAGATTGGCTTCAATCCAAATCGCCGCGCGGCAATGTTCCGGCAAAATGCCGCTCTGAACCTGAGACATCGCTCCTCCTGAAATGATGCAACCACAACGCTGTCGCGTTGCTAACGCGCCATTGTAACCGTTTTTCAGAGCTGTCGTGTCTCTTCAGATCAATTTAGCGACGCCAGATAATCTTGCTGACCTTCCAGTTTTTCAGCGTATCGTCGGAGGGCATCAGCTCGTCCGGACCGCTCCAGTGGCCAGTGAAGGCATAGCTGATATGCTGGCTCCCCTCGGCCTGACACTCGACGACCGCCCCGTTGTCATGGCTGCCTTTCTGGCAGTTGCCGAAGGCTTTGCTGTACAGGTCGCTAAACGGTGTGCCGATTTTCACGCCGCTGGCGGTTTTGATATCCGCATCACGCACGTCAATCCGGCTGATAGCACCGTTGTCGCCATTGATGGTCAGCGCCACGCTGTTGTTTTTCAGCGCTTCAAAGTAGTGGACGATATTGCCCTTATCGGTCTTCATTCCGCTGCGTAAACGGTAGTCGCTGCCCAGCGCATCGCTAATCGCCTGTTCATTGAGCGGCGTGGAAGCCGTCAGTTTACCCACTCCCTGCTCGGTCACCTCGGTGGAAGCGCCAAACCAGTTCCACGGATAGGCCGCCGACCAGTTGACTGCGCTCATCGTGGAGCAGCCGGTCAGCGCCAGCGGAAGCGCACAGAGCATTACACGTAGCGATTTCATATCTCAATCCTTTCTGAGTCATTCAACGCATGTTGGAGTTCACGATCGGCAAAAAGTGCCATTAAAAGGTGGTCTGGTGAAAACAGGCGCCCAGGCGACGGCTGGTTAACAGCCACCACAGGGCATAGCCATCCGCGACCAGCAGCGCAATGGTCAACGAGGAGGGAGATTCGCCGCTCAGCCATAGCATCGGCTGCCACAGCAACAGCAGCACTTGCGATAGCACCAGCAGCCAGCGCATCGCCCGCCACAGGCGCGGCAGGCGCTGACGATAGCCGCTAAGCAGAAAGGCCAGCACCGCCGGCACGCCTGGCAGTAAACCAAGCCAGAAGCGCTCGTGATCGGGATAGAACAGATTAAGAATCGCGTCGCCCTGCTGGCGCGATGCGCCGGCCATCAAAAACAGCACCCACGTGCGGGCCTGCAACAACAGCACGCACCAGAAAAGCAAAGGCAGGCGCAGACGGCCATGGGCATCAAAATCGGCGGGGATAAACTCAGTATTCTTCATCTTCGATCAGGCGCTTGCCCAGGGTCAGGACATCGGCGTACTCATAGCCCAACCGCTCGTACATTCCCTGCACCACGTCGTTGTCTTCACGGACCATAATGTTGATTTTCGGGCAGCCGCGGGCAATCAGCTTTTTCTCCAGACGGTTGAGCAGCGCGTTCGCGATACCCCGGCCGCGATATTCCGGATGGACGCCGAGATAATAGGCCGATCCGCGATGACCGTCATATCCGCCCATCACCGTGCCGACCACTTCGCCATTCACTTCCGCCACCAGAAACAGGCTGACGTCGTGATTCAGCTTGCGCTCAATATCCATCTCCGGATCGTTCCACGGGCGCAGCAGATCGCAGCGCTCCCACAGCGTCACAACCTCTTCGAAATCCTGCTGGCGAAAAACGCGAATCTCCATGGTATTCCCCACCATTGACGGTTAAAAACAGTGATTATGGCGCGAATATAACTGATAGCCAATATCAGGCGAAATCAGCGACAAAAAATGGCATAATATGACTTTGTCATGTATTGAAATGAAAAGTAAAACAATTCTTATTTTGAATGGTCGTAACGGCAAACGCGATACGATATAACATTGGACATCACTTGTTTACAATTCAGGCCGAATGAGCACTTTTAAACCTTTAAAAATACTTGCTTCGCGCCGTCAGGTGCTGAAAGCCGGGCTGGCTGCGATGACGCTGAGCGGCGTCGCCTCACAGGTCAGCGCAAAAGAACAGCCACTGAAAACGTCAAATGGACATAGCAAACCCGCCGCCAAAAAGGCCGGGGGTCGCCGGATTGTAATGTTAGATCCGGGCCACGGCGGCATCGATACCGGCGCTATCGGCCATAACGGCTCGAAAGAGAAGCATGTGGTGTTGGCGATCGCTAAGAACGTGCGCAGCATTTTGCGCAGCAACGGCATCGACGCCCGCCTGACCCGCACCGGGGATACCTTTATCCCGCTGTACGACCGCGTGGAGATCGCCCATCAGCACGGCGCCGATCTGTTTATGTCAATCCACGCCGATGGTTTTACCAACCCGAGCGCCGCCGGCGCCTCGGTGTTCGCCCTGTCAAACCGCGGCGCCAGTAGCGCCATGGCGAAATACCTCTCCGATCGCGAAAACCGCGCCGATGAGGTCGCCGGTAAGAAAGCGACGGATAAAGACCATCTGCTGCAGCAGGTACTGTTCGATCTGGTGCAGACCGACACCATCAAAAACAGCCTGACGCTGGGCTCGCATATCCTGAAAAAGATCAAGCCGGTACATAAGCTACACAGCCGCAATACCGAGCAGGCGGCGTTCGTGGTGCTGAAGTCACCATCCATACCGTCTGTGCTGGTGGAAACCTCGTTTATCACCAACCCGAACGAGGAGAAACTGCTCGGCACCACCGCCTTCCGGCAGAAAATCGCCACCGCGATTGCCAACGGCATTATCAGCTATTTCCACTGGTTCGATAACCAGAAAGCCCATTCGAAGAGACGTTAATGAAACCCGATGCCGCGCAGGTAAAAACTTTTCTGCTCCAGCTCCAGGACAACCTCTGTCAGCAGCTGAGCGCCGTGGATGGCGCGCCGTTTATTGAAGATGCCTGGCAGCGGGAAGGCGGTGGCGGCGGACGCAGCCGGGTGCTGCGCGAAGGCCGGGTGTTCGAGCAGGCGGGGGTCAACTTTTCCCACGTCCATGGCGACGCCATGCCTGCCTCCGCCACCGCGCACCGCCCGGAGCTGGCCGGACGCAGTTTTGAAGCCATGGGCGTCTCGCTGGTGGTTCATCCGCTGAACCCCTACGTGCCCACCAGCCATGCCAACGTGCGGTTCTTTATTGCCGAAAAGCCTGGCGCCGACCCGGTGTGGTGGTTCGGCGGCGGCTTTGATTTAACCCCTTACTACGGCTTTGAAGAGGATGCCGTCCACTGGCATCGTACCGCCCGCGATCTGTGTCTGCCGTTCGGCGAGGAAGTCTATCCGCGCTATAAAAAATGGTGCGATGATTACTTCTATCTCAAGCACCGCCAGGAGCAGCGCGGCATCGGCGGTCTGTTCTTTGACGACCTGAACACCCCGGATTTTGACCACTGCTTCGCCTTTATGCAGGCGGTCGGGAACGGCTATGCTGACGCCTATTTACCTATCGTCGAACGCCGGAAAGCCACGCCGTACGGCGAACGCGAGCGCCACTTTCAACTCTACCGTCGCGGCCGCTATGTCGAGTTCAATCTGGTCTGGGACCGCGGCACCCTGTTCGGCCTGCAGACCGGCGGGCGTACGGAGTCGATTCTGATGTCGATGCCGCCGCTGGTGCGCTGGGAATATGATTATCAGCCCGAGCCCGGCAGCCCCGAGGCGGCGCTGAGCGAGTTTATTCAGGTGCGCGACTGGCTGTAACGGCCGGATGGCGGCTGGCCACCCGGTAGCGGAGTCTCTTCCCTCACACCCACTGGCGCAGGCGATGGTGCAGCGTCATCGACGGTTTCTCAGCAAACAGCTGCTGATAGTCGGTGGCGAACTGCCCCAAATGCCAGAATCCCCACTGCATGGCCGCCTCCTTGACCGTCTCGCGCTCTGACCAGGGGCTTATCAGCTCCCGACGCACAGCGTTCAGGCGGATCCGTTTGAGCCAGGCGTTAGGACCAATCCCCAGTATCGCATGGAAGGCGTTCTGCAAGGTGCGACGGCTGACGTACAGCTGCTGGCACAGATCGAGAACGGTTAACGGCTCCGCGCTGTTTTCCAGCACATATTCGCGCGCCTGCGCCAGCAGGCGGCGGTAGCTCTGGTGGCTGACGCTCTCTGCACTTACCATCGGCTGCGCTTCTTCCAGCATCGTGCCCATCGCCAGCAACAGATTATCCCGCAGGACCTTACGCACGGCCGGCTGATGAAGGGTATCCGGATGCTCGCTAAAGGTGGCCAGCGCCTGCTGGACAAACCCCCACAGCGCGGCCTTATGCGGCTCGCGGACCGCCAGCGCTGACTGGTTGCGTAGCATATGTAGCACTCGCTCCGGGTGGTGCAGGAAACTGGCGTGACGCGCAATCACCTCCTGCGAAATCACTACCCCGAGAATGGTGTAATCATCCGGCGTGCTGAGCTCGAACTCCGTACCGCCGGGACGGGTGGCGATTTCTGCCCGGCCCAGACACTGCGAGCCGATAAACCCCTGTTCACCCCGGGTCGCCGGAATGCCAAACCAGAAGGAGTTCGGCCAGACCAGGCAGGACTGGCGCAGCGCCAGCCCGGTATATTCGCGGAAGACCTGGATCTCATCGAGCAGGATTTCGGTAAACTCGCCGCGAAACTGCCCCGGATGCAGCTGATCGTAGATCTGTTGCCAGGCGGTAATGGTCAGGGCGTGCTCATACACATCGGTTGTGTGTCGTTGATGAATATTGTCAATTTCAACCTGAGGCGTCAGCCTGGTGTCTTCCGGCAACGCCTCGCAACAGAGATGGTGCAAATTTGCAGAACGACGCTTTTTCATAATCGTTAAAGCCGGGGGCAAGCCGCTCCCGGCACCTCCGACAGGTTATGGATTTTTGAGACGATAGCGGCTACTGCGTTTTCGTAGCGTCCCTGCGGAAAAGAGCTGCTCCAGCGCCTGGCGGGCCTTATCCAGCGGCCAGGCAAAATGCGCGGCGACCTCGCCGGCCGTCATGCCCTGACGAACTGAAGCCAGCAGCGTCAGTAAGGCTTCCGATGAAGCCGGGTCAGCTGGCGGCATGGGCGCTGGCGGCGGTGGCTGAAAACCGCCGATCAGCCGCTGGGTATCCTCTTCCGGGCGGCCAATTTCCCGACGGCTGATCACGCAGCCGGTCCGCCGGGCAGCGGCGGCCCCAGCATCCAGCGCGGCGCGGCAGGCCGCCAGGTCGCCCTCCACCACCAGCGTTAACCTGCCCGGGTCGAGCACTTCATGACTGAGCAGGCGCACATTGGCCGCCTTAAGCATGGCATCCGCAGCGTCTACAGCCGCGACCATGCCCTCCACTTCGAGCAATCCCAGCGCATTGATCATCGCTCCCTCCATTACACACGCTGTACAGGATGACGGGCAATATCGAGAACGGCATCGGTAAAGGCATTGCAGGCGGCTTTACAGGCGGCCTGGCTTCCCGTCAAAAAGGCGGCCGAATAGTTGGTTTCCGATGGCGGCGGGACGTAGGTCACCAGCTGAACGTCGGCCGACTTCATCGCCGCATCGATACCAAACGTCGCCTCCAGCGGCGGCGCCACCAGATAAGCGATCGGATCGCCCAACGCGATGCCAGCGGCCGATGAAAGATAAGAGCCGGTACGCGACACCACGTGCGCCAGAAACGCGGTATCTTGCGCGTCGTTAGCCCACTGGAATGCCGCCCCACCTTCAATATGCGCCATCATGGCATCCAGCCCGGCGCGAACTTCCGCCGGGTTCGGGCCGCCAAGCATGATCAGTACTTCGCCGGCGGTAGGCGACGGACCATGGGCCGCACCGGCGTAGAGGGAGCGGCCATAGACCACCTCCACCATCGCCTGCTTTGTCGCTTCGTCGGCGGCAATATACGTCACATCGTCAGAATCTGCCGTGATGAGTCCGAGGCTACGTATATGCGACGGTAATTTAAGCTCGCGCGCGAAACCGTCATTCACCGAGGCAATCACGCGCATCGCGGTGACCGAGGGGCGAATCAAATCTAATGCTGGCATGATGCCTCCTTAACGGCTCATGTTGATGCCGGAGGCTTTCTGCTCCAGCATGCGTTTGGCTAAATCCACGATCACCGCGGCGGCTTCTACCGGCGGGGTGCCGCCCTGGTGGATATTGGAGATACAGGTTCGGTCGGCCTCGACGGTGGTCGCCACCCGCGGGGAGTACACCGCGTAGCAGGAGAGGCTCTCCGACTGGCCGAGCCCCGGGCGCTCGCCAACCAGCAGGATCACCACCTTCGCGCCGAGGATCTCGCCGATCTGATCTTCAATCTTGACGCGGCCATAGCGCACGAAGAACGGCGTCCCGACCTTCAGACCCGCCTGTTTCAGGCCGGTAAGCAGCGGCGGCAGGATCTCTTCGTAGTTGGCGGTGATGGCATCCGTCGACAGGCCATCGGACACCACCACCTGCACATCCGGATCCATCACGCACTGCGCCTTCAGCGCATCAATCGCTTCCGGACTGAGGCGACGGCCCATATCCGGACGCGTCAGGTAGAGGTTCTTATCGCTAATCTCGGAACGCACTTCCAGCAGCCCCTGCGCTTTCACCCACGCTTCCGGCACCTCTTTGAGCACCGTGTCTTTCGAGCGCGAGTGATCGGCCAGGAAGCGCAGCAGCGCCTGAGTGCGCGGACGCGGGCCGGCGCGGCCGGTGCAAACGCGCGCCGCGGTACTGCGTTTCAGTTCAGTCAGTACTTCGGCGCGGTGCGGATGTTGTACCCCAATCCAGGCTTTCGCTTCCGCTGAGCCCAGGTCCAGCGTGCAGCTTTCCACCACCGCTTCGCTGGCGCAGGCGGCATGGCAGGCCGGAGTCGACGCTGCGGGGGCCTGCGGCTGCGACTGTGGTTGTCCCATTGATGCCATTACGCTGCGTACAATGTCTTCAATCTGTTTTTGATCCATGATGTGTCATCCCCGCGTCATCAGAAGAACAGTGACGGATCGCCCGCCCGTTTGGTCAGGCGACCATTTGCCATAATGCCCATCGTTTCCAGCCAGCGTTCAAACTCCGGCGACGGCCGCAGGCCCAGCAGCTGGCGCACGGTCGCGGTATCGTGGAAGGCGGTGGTCTGGTAGTTGAGCATGATGTCGTCGCCGAGCGGCATGCCCATGATGTAGTTGCAGCCTGCGGTCGCCAGCAGGATCATCAGGTTTTCGTTGAGGTTCTGGTCGGCATCGGCATGGTTGGTATAGCAGCAGTCGCAGCCCATTGAGATGCCGCTCAGCTTGCCCATAAAGTGGTCTTCCAGTCCGGCGCGAATGATTTGCCGGTCGTTATAGAGATACTCCGGCCCGATAAAGCCCACCACGGTGTTGACGAGGAACGGATCGTAGTGCCGCGCCAGGCCATAGTTACGCGCTTCCATGGTCACCTGGTCGGCGCCGAAGTTAGCGCCAGCGGAAAGCGCCGAGCCCTGCCCGGTTTCAAAGTAAAGACAGTTCTCCCCGGCGATGCGGTTAAACTCCGCCCCCACCGCCCGCGCTTCATCGAGCATCGCCAGCTCGACGCCGAACTCTTTAAGCCCTTTTTCACTGCCGCAGATGCTCTGGAAGATAAGCCCCCCCGGCGCGCCGCGGCGGATGGCTTCAATCTGGGTGGTGACGTGCGCCAGCACGCAGCCCTGGGTCGGGATGTTAAACTTGTCGATCACCCCGTACACCGTATCCAGCACCCGGCTCAGGTTCTCCACGTCGTCAGTGACCGGGTTGACGCCAATCACCGCGTCGCCCGCGCCGAAGGAGAGCCCTTCATAGATTTGCGCGGCAATACTCTGCACATCGTCGCGGGTATCGTTCGGCTGCAGGCGGCAGCTAAAGGTCCCCGGCAGACCGATGGTGGTATTGGCTTTTTTGATCACCGGCATTTTTTTACCGCCGTAGATCAGATCGGCGTTGGAGCAGATCTTGGCCACCGCAGCCACCACCTCGGAGGTCAGCCCTTTGCGGACAAAGGCGATATCGTCGCTGGTGACCTCGTCGTTGAGCACGTATTCCCGCAGGTCGCTGATGGTCCAGTGTTTAATCCGCTGATAGGCGGTTTCGTTCACGTCATCCTGGATCAGGCGCGTAACGCAGTCCTCCTCATACGGGATCACCGGGTTATTACGGATATCGGCCACCGTCATATCGGAGAGCACCTGCTTGGCGGCCACGCGCTGCTGCGAACTCTCCGCCGCTACCCCCGCCAGCACATCCCCCGAACGCAGTTCGTTGGCTTTCGCCAGCACCTCTTTTACATCCTTAAACTGATAAACATTGCCGAACAATGTGGTCTTTAGTTTCATAAGTCGTTCCCTCAGGAAGGAAATGCGAGTGATTTCACCGTCACCGGCACAACCGATCCGCCAAAAAGAGGCGTACCAATGTCGATATAGTCTCCCGCCCGGATGCTCACCTCATCGATGACCGCCAGCGGAAGGTGTGGAAGCTGTGGCCGCAGCAGCATGCCCAGCGCTTTGCCAAAATCCTGCTCGGCCACCAGCAGCAGCGGACGGGGATTGGGAAAGCGGGCGACAAACGCCAGCAGGGCGTCAATTACGGTCAGTAAGGTGGCGTAGCGCACCGGAAGTGAAGCGGGAAGCGCCAGCACGTAAGCGTCCGCCTCGGGGGCCAGATCGAGCTGCGTTAGCGCCTGGAGCCAGGCGTTCGGCAGATCGGCGGCATCCTGCGGGATAGCCACCGGCAGATTGCGCAGCGGCAATGGAACCCCCTCCAGCCAGATGGTGCTCCCGGACAGGGACAGCGTATGCGCCCCGGCGCCAATCACCGTGGCGCGCACGGTTTGCGCCGGGAACTGCACGTTCATCTCACGCAGGCGCGGATGCTCGTGCAGGGCCGTGGCCAGCAGCGGCCCGATATCGGAAAAGCAGAAAGGATCGGCGGGCTGATGGCGGTAGCACTCCCCCACTCCGCCGGAAAGGGTAATCACCTCCGGCTGAACACCCGCAGGCAGTACTTCGGTTTGCATCAGCCCCTGCGCCAGCGGTGAGAGGGTGCCCTCGATCACCTCGACGATCAGCGCCGCCATCCGGCGCGCCACCTGCGCCAGCTGCCCGGCGGTCAGCGCCTGGGCGTTAGTGCCGGCGCCAAACAGCGCATCGACAATCCGCTGCCCCGGCGGATGCGCGTGGACCACGCGCCCCTGAGCGTCGGTTTCCAGCAGGCGGCCGCCGACGTTGAGGCAGGCGGTGGCGCTGACGTTTCCGGCGTCAAACAGGGCATAGTTCGAGGTACCGCCGCCAATATCGATATTGAGCACCCGGCACATCCGCTGCCGGGACAGGGTCTGCGCCCCGGCGCCGTGTCCGGCAATGACCGACTCCAGATGCGGCCCGGCGCTGGCGACGACAAAATCGCCTAGCGACTGCGAGAGCGCCATCACCGCCGGGCGGGCATTGCGGGTTTTCGCGCTTTCGCCGGTGATGATGATCGCCCCGGAATCCACCGCTTGTGGAGCGATCCCTGCGGCCCGGTACTGAGCCAGAATCAGCGCCTCAAGCTCGGCCTCTTTCAGTTCTCCCTGTTTATCAACCGGCGTAAAGAAGACCGGGCTTTGCCAGCTAATGTCGCGTTTGATGAATTCGTAGCGCGGCACCTGGGAAACCGCCGCGCGGTTCACCAGCTCGAGGCGCGAGAAGATCACTTGCGTGGTGGTGGTGCCGATATCAATACCGACGCTCAACAGCTGGCGCGTGTTCACGAGTGCGCCTCCGCTTCGTTGTTGGCAGGCGCCGGTACGTTTTCATCTTTTGGCACCAGCAGCATCGCCACGCCAATCGCGGTAACGCCGCCGACCAGCTTGCCGACAATCATCGGAAAGATCATGGCGTTCATATTGGCCGCCGCAAAACCGAGATGGTCGCCGAGGGCGAACGCCGCTGACACCGAGAAGGCGCAGTTGATCACTTTTCCGCGGGTATCCATCTGCTTCATCATGCCGAACATCGGGATATTGTTCGCCAGGGTAGCGACCATGCCGCCGGCAGCCATATTGTTGATTTTTAACAGATTACCAACGCGCATCAGCGGCTTTTCAAACCAGCGGGTCAGCAGGAGCACCATCGGGTAAGCGCCGAGCAGCACGCAGGAGATAGAGCCAATGACTTCGATGGCGCGCATCACCTCGCCGGGCTGGTCGCCAGGCGCCATAAAGATCGGATCGAGCCCCGGGATCAGCTCCCAGCCGAGCAGGAACTTGATCACCGCCGCCGCCAGGCCGATGGTGATCAGCGCCACGAGGAATTTGGCGAAGATCTGGAAGCCGTTGATCATTTTTTCCGGAATAAACTTCAGCCCCAGCGCCACCAGCACGGCGACGATGATCACCGGGATCATATTCATCAGGATCAGCGCGAAGGTAAACTCTACCGGCTGGCCGTTGATCTCCACCCCGGAATACATCGCCACCAGACCGCCGGCGATACAGCCGATGGGAATGGTGACAATGCCCGCCAGCACGCCGAGCGCCAGCCAGCGGCGATCGGCAGGTTCGATAATGCCGAGCGCCACCGGAATGGAGAACACAATGGTCGGACCCATCATAGAGCCGAGGATCAGGCCTGAGTACATCCAGGCCGCCACGTCGCCGCCCGCGAGTTCTTTAGCGAGGAAGAAACCGCCCATGTCGCACGCCAGCAGCGTGCCGGCGAACATCGACGGGTTGGCGCCGAGCATCTCATACAGCGGAATAATCACCGGACCAAGCAGATGAGCCAGCACTGGCGCCAGGGCGGTCATCCCGACCATCGCCAGGCCCAGCGCGCCCATCGCCATAAACCCTTCTTCAAACTGACCGCCGGATCCCTCAATGCTTTTCCCCAGTTTGCCGAGAAAGCGCGCCGAGCCGCCGAACTGCGACAGGATCCTGTCCACGGCGGCAATCAGCATAAAGAACATCATGATGTACATGATGATTTCGTTAATTCCCATAGCCCTTACTCCCTGTCATTTATGATTTGTAGATACTGTGAATACCGGGACATTAGCCGCACTCAGGCGACTTTCCCGGGCCGCGGCGTGAACGCCTTACCCGGGCTACGGCATAGCAGACGGCTGTGATCCTGTAGCCCGGCTAAGCGCAGCACGAGCCGGGAAAGCCACAGCCACACGCCTCCGGGAAAATCGGCATTTATCGCGCCGCCGCGTACAGCTCGATAATCTGCTCCCGGCTGGCGGTGCGTGGATTGGTGCGCAAACAGATGTCCTCCTGCGCCGCTTGCGCCCAGGCGTCGTAGTGCGCGGACGTCGCGCCAGCCTCCGTCAGCCGCATCGTCAGACCGACCTCGGCGATCAGCTCGCGCACGGCGGCGATAGCCTCGCGGTCATCGGTTTTCTTGCCGGTTAACGCCCGGCCGATCTGGCTGAAGCGCGCCCGGCGTACCATGCGGTTAAACTCCATCACCGTTGGCAGCAGCATGGCGTTGGCCAGACCGTGCGGAATATGCAGCGCCGCCCCCGGCTGATGCGCCATGGCATGGCATAGCCCCAGCCCGGCGCTGGAAAACGCCATCCCCGCCATGCAGGAAGCCAGCAGCATATTCTCCCGCGCCGCCAGATCCTGACCGCAGCCCACCGCTTTCGGCAGCGCCTCGCCGATCATGGCTATCGCCCCCATCGCCAGACTGTCGGTAAACGGCGTGGCGTGGCGGGCGCTGTAGGCCTCGACGGCGTGGGTCAGCGCATCAATCCCGGTCATTGCCGTGATATGCGGCGGGACGCCCTCGGTCAGCGCGGCGTCGAGGATCGCCACATCCGGCATCAGCGAGGCATGCGCCAGCACCTGTTTGCGTCCACTCACCGCATCGATAATCACCGTCACATTGGTGGTTTCAGACCCGGTACCAGCGGTGGTCGGCACCGCGATTAGCGGCAGACGTGGACGCAACTCGCTGTGCTCCGTCATCTCCCCCAGCGTCTGCTCAGGATTGGCGACCAGCAGCGCCACCGCCTTCGCCGCATCCAGTACCGATCCACCGCCAAAGGCCACCACGCCGTCGCAGCGCGCGTCCCGCAGCTGGGCGACGGCGGCGCAGACATCGGTGACGCAGGGTTCGCCGGCGGGACAGGGCCAGAGAGTCATAGCAATCCCTTTCATCGCCAGGCTACGCTCCAGCCCGGCGGTCATTCCCGCCTGATGGAGAAAACTGTCAACCATGACAAACAGATGCCTAAGGCCTCGGGACTGCGCTTGCGGACCGCAGGCCGCCAGCGCGCCGACGCCGTGCAGCGTCACCGGCGGAACGTTGAAGCTTTTCATTTGCTGAAGATTCAGCGTATCAAAGGCATGGAACAGCGCCGTCTGCAGTTCAGCTTGCATACATCCCCTCCGCTTTTTCCCTCCCGCTGTTGGCGATTGCCAGCGGGGTCATAAACAGGCTGTGCTGCGGCAAATGCACCGGTAATGCCGGGAAGCGCTGACGAAACAGCTCATGCACACCCGGCTGCATACAGGCGCCGCCTGCCAGCCACAAATCGACAATCCCTTGTCCGGCAATATGTCGGGCGACAATTTCGGCCATCTTCTCGTACACCGGCTTAACCACCGGCCAGATCTCCCCGGCGTGGCTGCGCTTGTACTGCTCCGCCTCCTCAAGCCCGATGCCGCGATTCCCGGCCAGAGTCAGGGAGATATGGTGGCCGCCGGTGGCTTCATCCGCCGAATACGTCACCCTGCCCTGTTTAACGATGGCGATCCCGGTGGTGCCGCCGCCGATATCCACCACCCCGGCGTTATCGAGCTGCAGCAGATCGGCCACCGCGGTAGGCTCATCCAGCACATGACTGATCTCCAGCCCGGCGGACTCCAGGACATTGATCGAAATGCGCGGATCGGTGCCGGGCGGAAACGAGGTCGCCGCATGGGTGAAGCGGCAGCCCAGCTGCTGCTCGAGAGTCGCAAGATGTCGGCGCACGAGGGTGACGGCGCCAAAGAAATCCCAGACGATGCCGTCGAGCACCACGTCGGCCCAGTCAAGGCATACCGCAACCGGCTGGCCGTCACGGTCAACCACCATCGACACCACGTCGCAGGTGCCCAAATCGATGCCCAGCCACAGCGGCGACTCGCTGGCGGCGGGCTCCTGGTTACACAGGGCAGCGGCTTTTTGCAGTCTCGGCGAAAGCCAGCGTTGTTCGTCGTGCGCCATGTTCATCCCTTATACGATTCGAAACGCATCCACCAGCACGCAGCGGCGCAGACGAACGAAGGTCCGCGCGCTGGTCACCCCTTCCCCGGTTGGGGTGGTGATGGTCATGGTGGTCCAGCCCTCGCCACCCAGCCCAAGCCCGGCGATGCACGGCCCGTTTTTGACGAAGATGCTGGTGTCGATGGCGTTCGCCATCTGGTTCATGTTGTCGATATTGCGCGAGTGCATCGCCGCCGTATGGTGGCAGCCGCCTTCCAGTTGCACCGCCAGGGCGATGGCCTCCTCGACGTTCGCCACCCGCACCACCGGCAGCACCGGCATCATCAGTTCAGTCACCGCAAACGGATGGCTGGCGGGGGTTTCCACGAACAGCAGACGGGTTTGCGCCGGCACCTGCAGGCCAATCGCCGCGGCGATTTTGCCCGCATCGCGGCCGACCCAGTCGCGGCTGACCGTGCCTTTGCCGCGCTCGTCGATATTTTTCAGCAGCAGCGGCTGGAGCTGTTCGGCCTGCGCCGCCGTGAGTTTCACCGCCTGCTGGCCTTCCATCAGGCGCATCAGTTCGTCGGCGACGCTATCGACCACGATCAGCACCTTCTCGTCGGCGCAGATAATGTTGTTATCAAACGAGGCGCCTTTGACGATCGCCTGCGCGGCGCGCGGCAGATCGGCGGTCTCATCCACCACCACCGGCGGGTTGCCGGCCCCGGCGGCGATCAGGCGTTTGTTGGTATGTTTGCGCGCCGCCTCGACCACCGCTTCGCCGCCGGTCACCACCAGCAGGCCGATGCCAGGGTACTTAAACAGCCGCTGGGCGGTGTCGATATCCGGGTTCGCCACGGTCACCAGCAGGTTGGCCGGGCCGCCGGCGGCCACTACCGCCTGGTTAAGCAGGGTAATTGCCCTTTGCGAGACCTTTTTCGCCGCCGGATGGGGGGCGAAGACCACGCTGTTGCCGGCGGCTATCAGGCTAATGGCGTTGTTGATCACCGTCGCCGCCGGATTGGTGGACGGCGTCACCGAGGCCACCACGCCCCAGGGCGCATTTTCAATCAGCGTCAGGCCGTTATCGCCGGTGAGCACCTGCGGAGTCAGACACTCCACGCCCGGCGTGCCGCGCGCCTGCGCCACGTTTTTGGCAAACTTATCTTCAACGCGTCCCATGCCGGTCTCCGTCACCGCAAGCTCCGCCAGTTCACGGGCATACTTTTCACCCGCCTCACGAATGGCCTGAATCACCTGCTGACGCATCGCCACCCGCTTTAATCCCTGCTGGGCCACCGTTGCCGCCGCGACAGCGTCATCCAGTGAGGCAAAAACGCCCATATCATGAACGGTGCCGGCAGGCTGGCTGCTGTCTTTCATTTTCAGCAGTACCGCTTTCACTACCTGTTCAATGTCCTGTTGATTCATGATTTTTCACCCTACTTATGGAAGAGCACCTGACCATCGGCCGCGGCCTCATCCACGATACCAATCACGCACAGATCGACCGGAGAGGCGCCGTGTGCGTGCGCCTGTCGCGCCGAGCTGCCGCTGACCAGCAGTACCCACTCTCCGCATCCCGCGCCGATGCTGTCGATGGCGACCGCGCATTGCCCGTCGGGCTCGCCGCGGGCATTGAGCATCTCCACCATCAGCAGTTTGTCGTGGGCCAGACCTTCATGGCGTACGGTGCAGACCACATATCCGGTTACCACAGCCAGCTTCATGTCCGTCTCCGCGTGTGATGTGCAGGCCGGAAAAGCGCAACGCCATCCGGCATTCATGCCTTTTCATGGCCGGATAGCGACGCGCTGGCGTCTTATCCGGCCAGAACTTTCCGGCACCCCCTCCCCCGTTAGATGTTACTGTCGCCCTTGAAGCTAATCGGGAAGACCTCTTCCAGATCGCCATGCGGGCGCGGGATGACATGTACAGAGACCAGCTCACCGATACGCTGAGCCGCCGCCGCCCCGGCATCCGTCGCGGCTTTGCACGCCGCGACATCGCCGCGCACCATGGCGGTCACCAGGCCCCCGCCGATCTGTTTCACTCCCACCAGCTTGACGCGGGCCGCTTTGACCATGGCGTCGGAGGCCTCAATCAGTGCAACCAGGCCCCGGGTTTCAATCATTCCTAATGCTTCCATTGTGTTTTCCTCTCATAAGGGGTCCTGAAGGGGACCATTCATTCAACCAGCGTGGACGAGTCGGGGATCCGGCTTGCGTCCGTCTGGCGCGGTACCGACGCCACCAGCGCCAGTTCGATAATTTCCTCTACGCTACAGCCTCGCGAGAGGTCGTGAAGCGGGGCGGCCAGGCCCTGGATCAGCGGCCCGATGGCGCGATATCCGCCCAGCCGCTGGGCGATTTTGTAGCCGATGTTGCCCGCCTCCAGCGACGGGAAGACCAGCACATTGGCCCGGCCCTGCAGCGGGCTGCCGGGCGCTTTGTGCGCAGCGACGTCCGGTACAAAGGCGGCGTCAAACTGCAGCTCGCCATCGACCATCAGCTGCGGCGCCCGCTGACGCACGATCTCCGTGGCCTGCTGGACGTTAGCCACACAGGGATGCCGGGCGCTGCCGTGTGTCGAGAAGGACAGCATTGCCACCCGCGGCGCTTCGCCAGCGATCGCTTGCCAGGTCTCAGCGCTGGCAATCGCGATATCCGCCAGCTGCGCCGCGGTCGGCTGCGGCACCACGCTGCAGTCGGCAAACCCCAGCGGCTGTCCGGTATACTGCGGCAGCATCAGAAACAGCGAAGAGAGCGTTTTACACCCCGGCTGCAGGCCGATAAGGCGCAGACCAGCGCGCAGCACGCTGGCGGTTGACGAGAGATTTCCGGCGATACACACCTCGGCCTGCCCGGCGCTGACCATCGCCGCGGCGAACATCAGCGGGTCGGCCAGCTTGTCGACCGCGTCAGCGGGCGCTTTATCGCCGGCGCGCGCCTGCCAGGCGGCGGCAAACGTCTCGCGCATCGCCAGGTTGCTGTGCGGATCGATGACCTGCACCCCGGTCAGCGGCAGACGTTCGCCAAGGGCGAACTGCCGCAGCGCGAAGGGGCTGGCGACGAGGATCGGATGCGCCAGGCCCTGCTGCTGCAGATAATGCGCCGCCTTCAACACGCGGACGTCCAGCGCATCCGGGAACACCACCCTGGCGGGGGCGCGCAGCGCCAGTTTGCGACACTGGTCAATGATCATCTTCACCTCCCAGCTGCTGCAGTTGGCTGAGCGCCGGCGGCGCGTCCGTCACGCCCAGGATCATCATCACGTAGACCGCGCTGGAGAGGCGGTTGAGCGCCTGTAGAATATCGGCACGCTGGACCGCAAATTGCGGCGTAATAAACACCTGCGCCGCGGTCACCTCCGCCTCGCGCACTTTGCCGCGCAGCAAATTAAGCAGCGCGACATCGCGCCCATGGCGGGCCTCCGGCACCAGGTGATCGTGACCCAGGTAACGCAGCGGCTGATGGGACAGACGATGCAGCTGCGCCTCGCTGAATCCGGCTATCGACTGCGCCGCCAGCGGTTCCTCCAGCGCATCGGCGCGCATGATGTTGCCCAGCCGCGAACGGATATCCGTCAGCCACGGCTGCCAGGGCTCCGCCAGTTCAATTTGCAGCCACACCGTCAGGGCGATGGTGCTGTCCAGCACCGCGCGGAAGGCCAGCCGCGGATCGTTTTTCGCCACCAGGGTATCGGCCGTCAGATGAGTTAAGGTGTCCGGCTTTTTGCCCACCGGCTGGTGACAAAGCTCGCAGCAGGCCTGGGGCGGATGGTCGCTGCTGGTCAGGACATGCACCGGCTGCGGCGTCTGTTCGTCATCCTCGACAAACAGGCGCCCCTGGCGGTCGAGAAATTTGACCCGCAGATGCCGACTTTCCAGCAGTTCCCTCGCCGAGGGCGTCAGGCGGGCATCGGCAGGAAGATGGATTTCACCGCCTTCGCTGAGCGTATGATTCGCTCTGAGCCACGCTTCGGTAATGAAATCGTTCATAGCGATTGCCAGTTTGCCGGCCAGGCGACGTACAGGAAGCGCACCGTCGACGGGGTACCGAATTCGATGCTGGAGCCTTTCGGGATGAACATGACGTCCCCCGCTTTGGCGACCAGCGTTTCCCCCTGATGGCGCACATGCAGCTCGCCCTCCAGCACCATATCGATTTCGTCGTAGTTCAGCGTCCACGGGAAGAAGGCGTTCTCCCACTGCATAAATCCGGCCGCCATGCTGCTGCCATCCTGGTCAGTCACCAGGTCCGTTAAGCCAACGCAGTGCGGCTGGGCGCCGTCGAAGCGGCCAAACTTCACGCTGCTGCCGTCGATCACTTTGATGCCGCCTTTGCCGGTCACGGAGTCAAATCCCGGCTGCATCGCCTCCTGCTCCAGGGACTGCTTCTCCTTCATCACCTTTTCCATCAGCTGCGCCACCAGGCTTTCGGTAAACTGGCCTTCCGGCAGCTGCGCCAGGATGGTTTCCCGGATCCGCTGGCTTTCCGTTTTGTCGCTGTCCGCCGCTGTCGCCGCCGGCGCGGCGCCATCGTCTTCGGTGATAGTGAATCCCAGCAGCTCGGCGACTTCGCGCGCTTCCGGGGTGATAATGCTGGCGCGCAGAACTACTGACATCGCCTGTTCGCCGCGCGCGTGGGCGGCACGAATATCGTTAGCGGTAATGAGTTTCTTCACCTGGCCCTTCCTCCTTTTGGCTGAGCTCACTCAAGTAATTTTCCAGCGGCGCAACGCTTTGCGGATCGCAACCGTTGAGGGCGAAAACCGGCGCCTGAAACCCCATCCCGTCCAGCAGCTGCCGCACCGCGGCGACATTGGCATCCGGCAGATCCGTTTTGCTGATCGCCACGATAAGGTGCTTTCGGCTGCCAATATCCAGCAACCCGGGTGGCAGGCGACTTTCGGTATCATTGGCCGCATGGACATAAATCAGGGTGTCCACATCCTGCAAGGTGGTAATTAAGGCGTGATACCAGCGCGGATGGCTGAAATATTCCCCGGGTGTATCGATGTCGCCACGATCGTTAAATTCCAGCGCCTGCGTTTTTCTGGCGAGGGAATAATTCCCTTGCAGGGCATTAAATAACGTGGTTTTTCCTGCACCGACGGCGCCGACAATCGCAATACGCTTCATGGTCGCTCTCAATTAACTTTTCGTTAATTCGCACAAGGTATAATTTAATAAGCGGCCTAATCCGCCGATGGTCTGCAGAAGCGCCTCCTCCACCGCGCCGACCGAGCCGTAGATCACCAGCGCGCCGCTAAACCGGTCGAGAAAACCGATGTGCACGTCGGCGGCCTTCATCGCCAGATCGCCGGCGATCATCGCCGTTTCTCCCGGCGTCAGCGTCATAATGCCGATCGCGCCGGATTCGGGTACGCCGATCTTTTTCGCCAGCTCCGCTCCCGGGTGGGCAATCAGATGCGCCAGCGTGACCTGTTTGCCTGGTACGAATTCCTGAATAATGCGTTCTTTATCCATGACTGATTGCCCCCTGAAATCTGTCCTCATGGTGACGACATTTCAGCGCGGCAAATAACAAATTTCGGCAAGTGGGGTTAAAAGGTGAAGTGGATCACTCAGGAGAGAAAATAATATTGCGGTGGAATTAAAAAGGCAGGCTCAGCGTTTTTTACTCACCGGCCTGCCTGATATTGCGCGCGGAAACGGATCCGCGCGTTAACGGGGGAAATAGAAAATTACAGCGGTTCGGTTTGCGCTTCAACAACCGCCAGCGCCACCATATTAACGATCCGACGTACGGAGGCGATCGGCGTCAGGATATGCACCGGCTTCGCCACCCCCATCAGCACCGGCCCGACGGTCACCCCTTCCGAACTGGAGACGCGCAGCAGGTTATAGCTGATCCGGGCGGCTTCCATATTCGGCATCACCAGAATATTGGCCGCCCCCTTCAGCGGGCTGTCCGGCATGCGATCGTTGCGGATGCTTTCCACCAGCGCGGCGTCGCCATGCATTTCGCCATCGATCATCAGCTCCGGGGCGCGGGCCTTCACCAGCTCCAGGGTTTTACGCATTTTGCTGGCTGACGGACAGTCGGCAGAGCCAAAGTTGGAGTGCGACAGCAACGCCACGCGCGGTTCAATACCAAAGCGTCGCACGCTTTCCGCCGCCATCAGGGTGATCTCCGCCAGCTCTTCCGGCGACGGATCGTGATTGACATAGGTATCGGCGATAAAGGTGTTGCCGCTCGGCAGCAGCAGCGCATTCATCGCCCCGGCGGTGCTGACGCCGTCGCGATAGCCAAACAGCGGCTGCACCACGCGGTAGTGATCGTGGTACTCGCCAATAGTCCCGCAGATCATCGCATCCGCTTCACCGCGATGCACCATGATGGCGCCAATCACCGTGGTGTTGCTAATCACCGCCCGCTGCGCCTGCTCCTGGGTAATGCCGCGGCGCTTCATCAGCTGGTAGTACTCGCTCCAGTACTCTTTAAACCGCGGGTCGGATTCATTATTGACGATCTCAAAGTCAACGCCGGCCTTGATCTGCAGGCCCAGCTTCTGGATGCGCATTTCAATCACGCTCGGGCGCCCCACCAGAATCGGTTTGGCCAGTCCCAGAGACACCAGCTCCTGGGTGGCGTGCAGCACCCGAGTCTCCTCCCCTTCCGCCAGCACCACGCGCTTCGGCTCTTTGCGCGCCTGAGAGAAGATAGGCTTCATAAACAGGTTGGTTTTATAGACGAACTCGCTCAGTTTCTCGATATAGGCGTCAAAATCAGCGATCGGGCGCGTCGCCACACCGGAGTCCATCGCCGCCTTCGCCACCGCGGGGGCGATCTTGACGATCAGCCGCGGGTCGAATGGTTTCGGAATGATGTACTCCGGACCAAAGCTTAAATCCTGATCGCCGTAGGCGGAGGCCACCACTTCGCTCTGCTCGGCATGGGCCAGCTCGGCAATCGCATGCACCGCCGCCAGCTTCATCTCTTCGTTGATCGCCGTCGCGCCGACGTCCAGCGCGCCGCGGAAGATGAACGGGAAGCAAAGTACGTTGTTGACCTGGTTAGGGTAGTCGGAGCGGCCGGTACAGATGATGGCGTCATCGCGGACCTGCTTCGCCAGCGGCGGCAGAATTTCCGGCTCCGGGTTGGCCAGGGCGAGGATCAGCGGCGCGCGCGCCATCTTCTTCACCATCTCCTGAGTCAGCACTTTCGGGCCAGAGCAGCCGAGGAAAATGTCGGCGCCGTCGATCACGTCATCGAGGGTGCGTTTGCCATCGTCTTCCACCGCATAGGCGGCTTTGGTTTCCGCCATGTTCGGCTCACGGTCTTTATAGATAACGCCTTTCGAATCGCAGACCACGATGTTGTGCTTTTGCATCCCCAGCGCCACCAGCAGATTCATACAGGCGATCGCCGCCGCGCCCGCGCCAGAGACCACCATCCGCACGTCGGACAGATTCTTCTCGACGACGCGCAGACCGTTGAGGATCGCCGCGGTGCTGATGATCGCCGTGCCGTGCTGATCGTCATGGAAGACCGGGATATTCATCCGCTCGCGCAGCTGCTGCTCGATGTAGAAACACTCCGGCGCTTTAATATCTTCCAGGTTGATACCGCCGAAGGTTGGTTCGAGGGCGGCGACGACGTTAATGAATTTGTCCGGATCCAGCTCATCGACTTCGATATCAAACACATCGATACCGGCAAATTTCTTAAACAGGACGCCTTTGCCCTCCATTACCGGCTTACCGGCCAGCGCGCCGATGTTGCCGAGCCCCAGCACCGCGGTGCCGTTGGAGACGACCGCCACCAGGTTGCCGCGGGCAGTGTATTTGTAGGCGGCCAGCGGATCTTTTTCGATTTCCAGGCAGGGGGCTGCGACGCCCGGCGAGTAGGCCAGCGCCAGATCGCGCTGGGTGGCGAGAGGTTTGGTCGGCGAGACCTGGATTTTTCCGGGAACCGGAAATTCGTGGAAATCGAGGGCGCTCTGTTTTAACTGCTCATCCATTTTCTATTCCTTTCTTTCACGTATCGTTCGTAGGGGAAAAGCGTGATGACCATCCTGTCGTTCACCTTTCAGTGGCAGACAGTATCCCTCCTGGCGGGGCGATAAACTTTGAACACCGCCAAACTCTGGCCATCGTTATGATTTTGTTGTTATCAATTTATAGCGGTTATGTTACCCGGATTCGCCGCCAATAATAGCCCTGTCTGCTATGCTTTTTGGTTATGTACCTCATCAATGTTTATACCGTATACCGGCAAGCACTCATGTAACACCTTGTTCCAGGAGGACTTATCCATGAATCAGTTAGACAGCATCAAGCAGTTCACCACGGTGGTCGCCGACAGCGGAGACATCGAATCCATCCGCCACTACCATCCGGAAGACGCCACCACCAACCCCTCTCTGCTGCTGAAGGCCGCCGGCCTGGCGTCCTATAGCGGCCTCATCGACGACGCTATCGCCTGGGCCAAAAAACAGGGTGGCGGCCGCGAAGCGCAGGTGACTCACGCCTGCGATAAGCTGGCGGTCAATTTTGGCGCGGAGATCCTCAAAAGCATTCCCGGACGGGTCTCCACCGAGGTGGACGCCCGGCTCTCCTTCAACCGCGAGAAAAGTATCGAGAAGGCTCGCCATCTGGTGGCGCTGTATCAGGAGATGGGCATTGATAAGTCGCGGATCCTGATCAAGCTGGCATCCACCTGGGAGGGGATCCGCGCCGCGGAGGTGCTGGAGAAAGAGGGGATCCACTGCAACCTGACGCTGCTGTTTTCCTTCGCCCAGGCCCGGGCCTGCGCCGAGGCCGGGGTTTATCTCATCTCCCCGTTCGTTGGGCGTATTTATGACTGGTATCAGGCGCGCAAACCGCTGGAGCCTTACGTGGTGGAGGAAGATCCGGGGGTGAAATCGGTGCGCAATATCTATGACTATTTCAAACAGCATAAATACAACACCATCGTGATGGGCGCCAGCTTCCGCCGCACCGAGCAGATCCTGGCGCTGGTCGGTTGCGACCGGTTGACCATCGCCCCGCCTTTATTAAAAGAGCTGCAGGCCAGCGATACCCCGGTGGTGCGCAAACTGATCCCTGCCAGCCAGATCCTGCCGCGTCCGGTGCCGCTCAGTGAAGCGGAGTTCCGCTGGGAACATAATCAGGATCCGATGGCGGTCGAAAAGCTAGCGGAGGGGATCCGCCTGTTCGCCGTCGATCAGCGCAAACTGGAAGATCTGCTTGCCGCCAAACTGTCACTTTAGTCTCACGGAGAAAAATATGTCCCGAAGAGAGCTTGCCAACGCCATCCGCGCCCTGAGTATGGACGCCGTGCAGAAAGCCAACTCCGGCCATCCCGGTGCGCCGATGGGGATGGCTGATATTGCCGAAGTGCTGTGGAACGATTTTCTCAAGCACAATCCGCAGAACCCTGACTGGGTGGACCGCGACCGTTTCATCTTGTCCAACGGCCACGCGTCGATGCTGCTCTACAGTCTGCTGCACCTGACCGGCTACGATCTGCCGCTGTCTGAACTGAAGCAGTTCCGTCAGCTGCACTCTAAAACGCCCGGCCACCCGGAGCATGGCTATACCCCTGGGGTGGAAACCACCACCGGTCCGCTGGGCCAGGGGCTGGCGAACGCCGTCGGGATGGCCATCGCCGAACGGACGCTGGCGGCGCAATTTAATCGCCCCGGCCATGAGATCATTGACCATCACACCTGGGTGTTCATGGGCGATGGCTGTTTGATGGAGGGGATCTCCCATGAGGCCTGTTCGCTGGCCGGCACGCTCGGACTGGGCAAGCTGATCGGTTTTTACGATCACAACGGCATCTCCATCGACGGCAAAACCGAAGGCTGGTTTTCCGATGATACGGCGGAACGCTTCCGCGCCTATCACTGGCACGTCATAGGCGATATCGACGGCCACGATCCGCAGGCTATCAAACAGGCGATAACGGAAGCGCAGGCGGTGAAAGATAAACCGTCACTGATTATCTGCCGGACCATCATCGGTTTCGGTTCGCCCAACAAAGCCGGCTCAGAGGAGTCTCACGGGGCGGCGCTTGGCGAAAAAGAGGTAGCGCTGGCCCGCCAGCAGCTTGGCTGGAAATATCCTCCGTTCGAGATCCCGAAAGAGATCTACGCGGGCTGGGATGCGCGTCCGCGCGGGGAAAAAGCGGAGCACGCCTGGAACGAGAAATTCGCCGCCTACCAGCAGCAGTTCCCGGAGCTGGCCGCTGAGCTGACCCGACGTATGAATGGCGCCCTGCCGGAAGACTTTGCCGCGATCGCCCGCGACTACGTGGCGAAACTGCAGGCCGAGCCGGCGAAAATCGCCAGCCGCAAGGCTTCGCAAAACGCGCTGAACGCCTACGGCCCGCACCTCCCGGAACTGCTGGGCGGTTCTGCGGATCTTGCGCCGAGTAACCTGACCATCTGGTCTGGATCGACATCGATTAAAGAAGATCCTGCGGGCAATTATATCCACTACGGCGTGCGCGAGTTTGGCATGACCGCGGTGGCCAACGGCATTGCCCTGCACGGGGGCTTTATTCCTTATACCTCGACCTTCCTGATGTTTGTGGAGTACGCCCGCAACGCCGCGCGCATGGCAGCCCTGATGAAGGCCCGGCAGATCATGGTCTATACCCATGACTCGATCGGTCTTGGGGAAGACGGGCCGACGCACCAGGCGGTGGAACAGCTGGCCAGTCTGCGGCTGACGCCCAACTTCAGCACCTGGCGCCCCTGCGACCAGGTGGAGACCGCCGTCGCCTGGCAGGCGGCTATCGCGCGACAGGGCGGGCCGACGGCGCTGATCCTGTCGCGACAAAACCTGGCGCAGATGCCGCGTACCCCGGAACAGGTGCAGGATATCGCCCGGGGTGGCTACGTGCTTAAGGATGCCGGCGGCAAGCCCGACCTGATCCTCATCGCCACCGGCTCGGAAGTGGAGATCACCGTCCTGGCCGCGGAAAAACTGTTGGCCAAAGGGGTAAATGTGCGGGTCGTCTCGCTCCCTTCCACTGATGTGTTTGACGCCCAGGATGAGGCCTGGCGCGAATCCGTGCTGCCGTCGGACGTCAGCGCCCGGGTGGCGGTCGAAGCCGGGATAGCGGACTACTGGTATAAATATGTCGGCTTAAAAGGCAAGATCGTCGGCATGACCGGCTATGGCGAATCCGCCCCGGCAGAGCAGTTGTTCCCGTTCTTTGGCTTTACGGTCGACCATATCGTCGCCACCGCCGAACAGGTGCTTAACGGGTGATCCACAGCGTGGGCCAGGCATCTGGCCCCTGCCAGTTGTCGCACGTCGGCTGCTGCGCGTAGCGGGAGAGGCTGAACCGCTGGCCGTCAAAACGCCAGCGGGTTTGGATCCCGCAATCGCCGGCCCCGCGGCCTTTATCCAGGGTCACCAGCTCATGGCGGCGGTCATCATAGCTGGCGTTGATCAGCTCAATCTCCCGCGGCGCCTCGCCCGGCGGCTGAAATGGCAACGTTAGCCGCACCTGATGGGCGACATAGGGGCGCTGGCGGGAGACCAGCCAGGCCAGCCAGACGGTGTTGTAGGCGCCGGATTCGCAGCTGGTCATCAGCAGCACTTTGTCATCCGTCAGCGCTGTAACGCGAATTTCGCGGCGGAAGGGATCGAGGGAGCAGTGGCTGTTGGTCATCCGCTCATTACCATAGTCCATCAGATCGTTGAGCTCCTCACGCCCCAGCGGCGACTGCGCCGTTTCCGCGCTCGCCACCGCGCGCAGCGCCGGCGCCGGCGGTACGCTGAGCGGCGGCTCTTCCCCTTTGCCGACCCAGGCCGTTTCGCTACCTACCCGCTTTTGCCGATCGTCGATAAAAACAGAGCCGCTTTCAACCCCTGCAGGGAGATGGTCTGCAGGCCATTGGCCAGCGAGAGCGCTTTACCCTCCTGAACCTGCTGGAGAAACGCATCGATCGTCACGCTGTCGGCGGTTTTAATGAGTTTATCTTCAATGTGCCAGCGCTTGTCGGTCAGGGACAGCGGTTTACCATCCAGCAGCAGGCGCGGCGCTATCGGCGCGAGCGTCGCCACTGGATTGCCGGTGCCGCCCAGCTCGATACGCAGACTGGCGTCAGTGACTGCCCCAGCGCTGCGGCTGAGGGTCATCACCAGGCCATGATGCAGCCCCACGTTACGGGTGACGCAGAAATTTTGGTTGTTACAGGTGACCAGCCAGTCGTTGAAGCGCTGCTGCGTCGGTGCCGACCATGCCTGCGAGCAAGGCAGCACCGCCAGAAAAAGGAAAAAGATGACGCGAAAAAGCATGAACCGCCCGACCCCAGATAAACCCGACCACGGCGCCTATCCTGGACAACGGCAGCGGGTTACTCAATCGGATTTGTCAGAGTTCCCCGACATCAGGCCGGAGGTTTGCAGATATTGCAGCAGAATGACCGCCTTACCGTCGCGGATCTCCCCGTCAGCGACCATCTGCAGCGCCTGGCTAAAAGGCAGCTCCAGCACCTCGATGGCTTCATCATCCACCCCGCCGCCGCTGGTGGTTCGCTGCGCGTCGCTGTACTCGGCGATAAAGAAATGCACTACCTCGGTGACGCCCCCTGGCGACATAAACAGCTCAAACAGCTTTCTCACCTCGCCCACTTCGTAGCCGGTCTCTTCCACCGCCTCTTTACGAATGCAGGCTTCCGGCTCGTCGTTGTCCAGCAGCCCGGCGCAGGTTTCAATCAGCATGCCGTCATGATTGCCATTGACCCAGGTGGCGACACGGAACTGACGCACCAGGACCACCGTCTGCTTATGGCGGTTATACAGCAGCACGGTGGCGCCATTGCCGCGATCGTAGACCTCGCGCTTGTGGCGCACGACGCTGCCGTCCGCCCGCGTCAGCTCATAGGTCATGTTGCGTAGTACGAACCAGTTCTCAGAGAGGATTTTATCTTTAATGACGTGAATATTGAGTGACATACCGACCCCACAGCGTAAAAGGACGCCCTCATACTACGCTGCGGAGCCGGGTTTGTCGTCAGTGAAGCGGCGTCGTTTTCCGCGCCAGATAGTCCAGGATCCCCTGCGCCGCGTGACGGCCTTCCGCCATCGCCGTCACTACAAGGTCTGCGCCGCGCACGGCATCGCCGCCGGCAAAGATCTTCTCCTGACTGGTCTGATAACGGTAACGACTCTCCACTCCGGCTTTAATACGCCCCTGACTGTCCAGCGCCACCCCCGCCGCTTCCAGCCAGGGCATGCGGTGCGGGTGGAAGCCAAAGGCCATGATCACCGCATCTGCCGGCATAACAAACTCGCTGCCGGGGATCGGCGTCGGACGGCGTCTTCCCCCGGCGTCCGGAGCGCCCAGCTCGGTGCGCAAAAAGCGTACCCCGTTAACCCGCCCGTTCTCGTCCAGCTCAAGCGTCACCGGCTGGACGTTAAACTCAAAGAGCGCCCCCTCTTCGCGGGCGTTTTTGACCTCTTTTTTCGAGCCCGGCATGTTGGCTTCATCTCGCCGATAGGCGCAGGTCACCTGGCGGGCGCCGTGGCGCAGCGCGGTGCGCACGCAGTCCATCGCCGTATCGCCGCCGCCCAGCACCACCACGTTCAGCCCGGCGGTGTTGACATAAGGCTCTTGCGCCGATGCCGCCAGCCCCATCACCTGTTTGGTGTTGGCGATGAGGAACGGCAGCGCATCGTAGACCCCGGGGGCCTCTTCGTTCGGCAGCCCCGCCTTCATGGAGCGATAGGTTCCGGCGCCGACGAACACCGCGTCATACTCGGCCAGCAGTGTCGCCATGGAGATATCTTTCCCCACCTCGCAATTGAGCTCAAAGCGGATACCCATCTCGCTGAAGATCGCCCGCCGCCGGGCCAATAGCGATTTATCCAGCTTGAACGCCGGAATGCCGAAGGTCAGCAGACCGCCAATCTCCGGATGACGGTCGAAGACCACCGGCTGGACGCCGTGGCGCACCAGCATATCGGCGCAGGCCAGCCCGGCCGGCCCGGCGCCGATAATCGCCACCCGCTTGCCGCTCGGCTTAACCTGCGAAAGGTCCGGACGCCAGCCGCTGGCCAGCGCCTGGTCGGAAATATAGCGCTCAATATTGCCGATGGTGACTGCCCCGCTTTCATCGCGCAGGGTGCAGGCGCCTTCACACAGCCGGTCCTGGGGACAGACGCGGCCGGTGATCTCCGGCAGGCAGTTGGTCTGATGGGAAAGCGCGACCGCGGCGGCGATATTCCCCGCTTTAACCAGCTCGATCCACTGCGGGATATGGTTATGCAGCGGGCAGGTCCATTCGCAAATACTGTGCTCCCCACACGTGAGACAGCGGGCGGCCTGCTGCTGCGCCTGCTGCGGGGTGAACGGCTGATAGATCTCCTCAAAGTGGCTCTTACGCACCTCCGCCGCCAGCTTATCCGGCTCCCCGCGCGGGGGCGTCATCGCCATTTGCCTGACCTTCGCGCCAGCATTGGGCTGGCTGCAGAGCGGCGTAGCGCGCTGCCACGGCTGCACCTCCTGGCATGCCGAGCGCAGTCGCCGCTGCTTCGCCAGGGTGATCAACGTCTCATCGTCGGCGAGAGTCAGCGCCTGCGCGGGACAGTTTTCCACACAGGCCGGCCCCGCCTCGCGGCCCTGGCATAGATCGCACTTGTGCGCGCTGGCTTTCACCAGGCCTGCGGCCTGCGGCGTCACCACCACCTGCATCACCCCGAACGGGCAGGCCACCATGCAGGATTTACAGCCAATGCATTTCTCCTGACGGACCTGAACGCTGTCGCCGGACTGGGCGATGGCGTCGTTGGGACAACTGCGGACGCAGGGGGCGTCCTCGCAGTGGCGGCAGGTGATGGCGTTACGCTGGCCCTCCGCTTTGATCACGGTGATACGTGGCAAAAAGCGCTGCGGGGTCAGCACGTGTTGCTCCTCGTTATGCGCCATCACGCAGGCCACTTCGCAGGCCTGGCAGCCGATGCACTTTCGGCTATCGCTCAAAATAAAGTGGTTCATGGCTTCCTTTTGTCTTCTTGGTGAATAACCCCTCAATGCGCATGCCTATTTATTACCCGACAAGATGACGCCGGAACAATGTCCAATTGCCCAGGATGAACTTTTTCTGGAGAGAATCCGTTTTGGATCAATTTTTTTGACTTAAATGAAATGAGGTTTCACACCGGCAAGGGATAATGCGCCGGTCTGCGGTGACGAAGCAGACTCGCTACCTGCTGGCAGGAAAGCTCGAGGTTTCTTTACGATACGGCAAAAGCAACATGATAAATTACACTATCTCCTTAATTTCTCCACGATTGCCGGAGAGGCTGGCGCTAAAGTGGCACAGGCTGTGCAATAACAAGAAAATGTGCATATGAGGTTTTTATTCTGATGGCGAATTTCTTTATCGATCGCCCCATTTTTGCATGGGTGCTGGCAATCCTGTTATGCCTGACGGGCGCCCTTGCCATTTTGTCGCTGCCGGTTGAACAGTATCCCGACCTCGCCCCGCCGAATGTGCGGATCACCGCCAACTATCCCGGCGCTTCCGCGCAAACCCTGGAGAATACCGTCACTCAGGTTATCGAACAGAATATGACCGGCCTCGATAACCTGATGTATATGTCCTCCCAGAGCAGCGCCACCGGCCAGGCGACGATCACCCTCAGCTTTACCGCCGGTACCGACCCGGATGAAGCCGTGCAGCAGGTTCAGAACCAGCTACAGTCGGCGATGCGTAAGCTGCCGCAGGCGGTGCAAAACCAGGGGGTGACGGTGCGCAAGACCGGTGATACCAATATCCTGACGCTCGCCTTCGTCTCCACTGACGGCAGTATGGATAAACAAGATATCGCCGACTACGTCGCCAGTAACATCCAGGACCCGCTCAGCCGCGTCAACGGCGTGGGGGATATCGACGCCTACGGTTCGCAATACTCAATGCGCATCTGGCTCGACCCGGCGAAGCTCAACAGCTACCAGATGACCACCAAGGATGTTACCGACGCCATCAGTTCGCAGAACGCCCAGATTGCCGTCGGCCAGCTTGGCGGGACGCCTTCGGTCGATAAGCAAGCGCTGAACGCCACCATCAACTCGCAATCTCTGCTGCAAACCCCGGAGCAGTTCCGCAATATCACTCTGCGCGTCAATCAGGATGGTTCAGAGGTGACGCTGGGCGATGTCGCCACCGTCGAGATGGGGGCGGAGAAGTACGACTATCTTAGCCGCTACAACCGCCAGCCGGCCTCAGGCCTCGGGATCAAGCTGGCTTCCGGCGCCAACGAAATGGCCACCGCGGAGCGCGTGATCAATCGCCTCAATGAGCTGGCGCAGTTTTTCCCCCACGGTCTGGAATATAAGGTCGCCTACGAGACCACCTCCTTCGTGAAGGCTTCCATCACCGACGTGGTGAAAACCCTGCTGGAGGCGATCCTGCTGGTCTTCCTCGTGATGTATCTGTTCCTGCAGAACTTCCGCGCCACCCTGATCCCGACCATCGCCGTGCCGGTGGTGCTGATGGGCACTTTCGCGGTGCTGTATGCCTGTGGCTACAGCATCAACACCCTGACGATGTTCGCGATGGTGTTGGCGATCGGCCTGCTGGTGGATGACGCCATCGTGGTGGTGGAGAACGTCGAGCGCATCATGAGCGAGGAGGGCCTGTCGCCACGCGAGGCGACCCGCAAATCGATGGGACAAATTCAGGGCGCGCTGGTGGGGATCGCGATGGTGCTGTCGGCGGTATTTGTGCCGATGGCCTTCTTCGGCGGCACCACCGGCGCCATCTATCGCCAGTTCTCAATCACTATCGTCGCGGCGATGGTCCTCTCGGTGCTGGTGGCCATGATCCTCACCCCTGCCCTTTGCGCCACGCTGCTTAAGCCTGTTAAGCCAGGTGAATCCCATGAAAGAACAGGCTTCTTCGGCTGGTTCAACCGCACCTTCAACCGCAGCGCCAGCCGCTACGAAACCTTCGTCGGCAAAATACTGCACCGCTCGCTGCGCTGGATGCTGATCTACGTCCTCCTGCTCGGCGGGATGGTGTTCCTGTTTCTGCATTTGCCGACCTCGTTCCTGCCGCTGGAGGATCGCGGGATGTTCACCACCTCGGTCCAGTTGCCGAGCGGCAGCACCCAGCAGCAGACGCTGAAGGTGGTGCAGAAGGCGGAAGATTACTTCCTCAATAACGAGAAGCAGAACGTCGAGTCGGTGTTCGCTACCGTTGGCTCCGGCCCCGGCGGCAATGGGCAGAACGTGGCCCGCATGTTCGTTCGTCTCAAAGACTGGGACCAGCGCGACCCGCAAACCGGCACCTCCTTTGCCATTATTGAACGCGCCACCAAAGCGTTTAATCAGATTAACGAAGCGCGGGTTATCGCCAGCAGCCCGCCGGCGATCAGCGGCCTCGGCAGTTCGGCAGGCTTCGATATGGAGCTGGAGGATCATGCCGGGAAGGGGCACGATGCGCTGATGGCGGCGCGCGATACGCTACTTGAGCTGGCCGGGAAAAATCCGCTGTTGACCCGCGTCCGGCATAACGGGCTCGATGACAGTCCGCAGCTGCAGGTCGATATCGATCAGCGTAAAGCGCAGGCGCTGGGCGTCTCCATTGACGACATCAACGATACGCTGCAAACCGCGTGGGGGTCGAGCTACGTCAACGACTTTATGGATCGCGGCCGGGTAAAGAAAGTCTACGTCCAGGCGGCGGCGAAATACCGGATGCTGCCTGACGATATCAATCTTTGGTACGTGCGCAACAGCAGCGGCACGATGGTGCCATTCTCGGCCTTCGCCACCTCGCGCTGGGAGACCGGCTCGCCGCGGCTGGAGCGCTACAATGGCTACTCAGCGGTGGAGATCGTCGGTGAGGCGGCGCCGGGTATCAGTACCGGTACCGCGATGGACATGATGGAGAAGCTGGCCGCGCAGTTACCCACCGGCTTTGGCCTCGAATGGACCGCCATGTCCTACCAGGAACGCCTCTCTGGCGCTCAGGCGCCGGCCCTGTACGCGATTTCTCTGCTGGTGGTGTTCCTGTGCCTGGCGGCGCTGTACGAGAGCTGGTCAGTGCCGTTCTCGGTGATGCTGGTGGTGCCGCTGGGGGTGATTGGCGCCCTGCTGGCGACCTGGATGCGCGGGCTGGAGAATGACGTGTACTTCCAGGTGGGTCTGTTGACGGTGATCGGCCTGTCGGCGAAAAACGCCATTCTGATCGTCGAGTTCGCCAATGAGCTCAACGAGAAGGGCCAGGATCTGCTCAGCGCCACGCTGTCGGCTTGCCGTCAGCGCCTGCGCCCCATCCTGATGACCTCGCTGGCGTTCATCTTCGGCGTGCTGCCGATGGCGACCAGCACCGGCGCCGGTTCCGGCAGCCAGCATGCGGTCGGCACCGGAGTGATGGGCGGGATGATCTCCGCCACCGTGCTGGCGATCTTTTTCGTGCCGCTGTTCTTTGTGCTGGTGCGTCGCCGTTTTCCGCTAAAGGAGCGTCCGCAATAAACCGACGAGCTTCGGCGGCGAGGCGTAATAACAGAAAAGGCGACCACGGTGGTCGCCTTCTTTATGTGTTCAGAACCCTAGCGCGCTTATTTACTTCGCGTTATTCCCCTGCTCACATTGCGGAAATTTATTTACGAAGCATGCCTTCAATAAAGTCTTTCCAGTTCCCCAGTTCATGTTCAATCATAATAGCCTCTCTTATTATTATGGTCGATTCTATATAACTTCATTACCGATGGGAAGTTGTGCTCCCCTATTGCTCTGATTGTCTTATGGACCGCTGACAGAGATAAAACCTCTGGTTGTCGCTACTATGCCGCTTCGTATGTAAACATAATGTGACGTAGAGCAACCTCAGACAACATTTTTGCAATAATGTTAAAGCCCTCACATCATGCCCACAGGTGGCCAACATTTAACCACCCGATATATCGAATGAGATCCCCGGTAAAAAGTTATATTTATTCATCTGAATCACGTATTATTTCAGTAAGACTTATATATTCGGAAATATCTGAGTTAACCGCTTAATTGAATGTAAAAGGTTTATCTATGCTCACCATGTACGGAATTAAAAACTGCGATACCATTAAAAAAGCCCGCCGCTGGCTGGAAGCGCATCAGATTGAGTATCGCTTCCATGATTACCGCGCCGATGGCCTTGAGCGCGCGCAACTGGATACCTTTATTGCCGAGCTGGGCTGGCAGGCGCTGCTGAACACCCGTGGCACCACCTGGCGCAAACTCGACGAGTCGCTGCGCAATAGCATCGATAATGCCGACGCCGCTGCCGCATTGATGCTGGAAATGCCGGCAATTATCAAACGCCCATTGCTCTGCGCGCCCGGTCGTCCTATGCTGCTGGGTTTTAGTGAAGCAAGTTATCAGCAGTTTAACGAGGTATAGTCTATGTCTTGCCCGGTCATTGAGCTGGCTCAGCAGCTTATTCGCCGCCCTTCCCTTAGCCCCGATGATGCGGGATGCCAGGCGTTAATGATTGAACGCCTGCGTGCGATCGGCTTTACCGTTGAACCGATGGATTTCGGCGATACGCAGAATTTCTGGGCCTGGCGCGGCCACGGCGAGACGCTGGCCTTCGCCGGCCACACCGACGTAGTCCCGGCAGGCGACGCCGACCGCTGGATCAATCCCCCGTTCGAACCGACCATCCGCGACGGGATGCTGTTTGGCCGCGGAGCGGCGGATATGAAAGGCTCGCTGGCGGCGATGGTGGTTGCCGCAGAGCGTTTTGTCGCGCAGTACCCGAACCACAGGGGCCGACTGGCGTTTTTGATCACCTCTGATGAAGAGGCCAGCGCCAAAAACGGCACCGTCAAAGTGGTGGAGACGCTGATGGCGCGTAACGAGCGTCTGGACTATTGTCTGGTCGGCGAACCTTCCAGTACCGAAGTGGTCGGCGATGTGGTGAAAAACGGCCGCCGCGGCTCGCTGACCTGCAACCTGACTATTCACGGCGTGCAGGGCCATGTCGCCTATCCGCACCTTGCCGATAACCCTGTCCACCGCGCGGCGCCGATGCTGGCGGAACTGGTCAATATCGAGTGGGATAAAGGCAATGAGTTCTTCCCGCCGACCAGCATGCAGATCGCCAACGTGCAGTCCGGCACCGGCAGCAATAACGTGATCCCCGGCGATATGTTCGTCCAGTTCAACTTCCGCTTCAGTACGGAGCTGACGGACGAGATGATCAAATCCCGGGTGATCGCCCTGCTGGAAAAATACCAGCTGCGTTACAGCGTGGAGTGGTGGCTCTCCGGCCAGCCGTTCCTCACCGGACGGGGCAAGCTGGTGGATGCGGTCGTCAACGCGATTGAGCACTATAATGAGATCAAACCGCAGCTGTTAACCAACGGCGGCACCTCAGACGGACGGTTTATCGCGCGCATGGGGGCGCAGGTGGTTGAGCTGGGCCCCGTAAATGCAACGATTCACAAAATTAATGAATGTGTGAACGCCGCCGACCTGCAGCTGCTGGCGCGGATGTATCAACGCGTCATGGAACAGCTGGTCGCCTGACGAATTGACGTAAAGAGGAAGCGCGCATGGAATGGCTTATTAAACACTGGTGGATTCTGGTGCTGGTCTTTTTGGTGGGGGTAATTATCAACGTGATTAAAGATCTGAATCGCGTTGACCACAAAAAATTCCTCAACAACAAACCCGATCTGCCGCCGCACCGTGATTTTAACGATAAATGGGACGATGACGACGACTGGCCGAAGCACGACCAGTCGAAGAAACCGTAAGTTTGCCTTTATCGCGGTACCGCCCGCCTGTAACCCCGCTCTCCGGGGTTACAGCATTTCGATGATATCATCCCCTTTTGGCGTACTGCCGCTCAGCGCCTCATCAAAATAGTGCTTCGGCACGGTATAACGCAGACGCTCGATCGCCAACTGCATACTGCGATCGTCAATGGCATGCCCGAGATCGTCGACAATATCTAAGGTCACGTCGCCGCCCGCCTGCTGTAACGCCTCCTCGGCCGACACCGCCCACGCCAGGTCGATAACCCGATCTTCACCCCCGTGGATCAGGTGAATGGTAGTGGCCGTCGTTGCCGTCTCCGGCAGCGTCGCATAGCGGCCATTAAAGGCGATGACCCGCGAAGCCAGATCCGGCGCCGCTTTGATACTCTCCAGCGACATAATCGCCCCCTGAGAGAAACCGATCAGCGCGGTGGCCAGTGGACTGACGCCGCTCTTTTCCTGCCAGTAGCGTACAATTTCAATAAAGGTCGGCATAATGGCGTCGATGCGCTGCTGACGATTCTCTTCCGTCACCCCCTGCAGCGAAAACCACTGCCGACCGTTGGGGCCGCAAGGTTCCACCCCGCCAATGCTGACGATCAGCGCATCAGGAAACTGCGGTGCGAACCAGCTGCCGATTTGCCCCATGGAGACCGGGTTATCCCCTACGCCATGAAACAGCAGCAACAGCTGTTGCGCAGGCGTCGCAGGACTTTGAACAATAAAATGATCGTGTTTCATGGCTGTCTCCTTAGTGTTTGCGGGCAGTGTACGCCGCTCGCCAGATATGACCATGCCATTTAACTGAATGAGTTAGTTAAAAAAATTGCAGATGCGCCACCTGCTGACGCAGCGCATCAGCGCGCGCTGCATCAAGGGAGCGCAAGGCGTCAGCGGCCTCCCGACGCCATCTCGCCTGCAAGGCTTTTCGCCCCGTCAGCTGCAGCACGGCGCAGAGTGCGGCCTCCTCTTTGCCCTGCAGTCGTCCCCGCAGGGCCGGCAACGGCATGTCGGCCTGCATCAGCAGGCGGTTGAGGCAGCCCAGCGCCGCAGCCAGCGGGCGGTGGGCGAAGGCAAAGCTCGCCGCTTCCAGCCAGTCCTCATCACTAAGCATAGCGTCTGCGACGGCCGGCAGCGGCGCGGATTCCTCTCGCCACGGGCGAAGCCAGTATTCATCGCGCTGCAGCCGCTGCGCCTCCCGCTGCGCCAGCTGGCGCCCTGCCGCGGTCAACGGATAGAGGGCCATCGCCGTATAGCAGCCGCTGCTGGCCTCGCGATGGGTACCCAGCCGTACGAGGGTAAACCCGCAGCGTTGCCAGAAGCGCCACAGCTCAGCGGTATAGCCGAAGCTGACGGAGAGATAGTCATAGCCAGCGGCATCGGCGGCGATATCGGCGATCATCTTCCGCCCGAGGCCTTCCCGCTGGCGGGTGGGATGGACAGCGATCCGACTGACCCGCAGCCCGCGCAGCGTCGCCGCCAGGGGACTGCCGCCGTGCGCCGCCAGCGACTGGGCGACCAGATTCCCGCGCGGCCGGCGAAAACCCGCCCATACCGCCCGGCTAAGTTCGGGAGAAAGTCCCCCCCTCGGCCACCAGCCACAGGGCGCCCGCCACCGCGCCGCCGGCGCGAGCGCAGCGGAAAGCCTGGCCCGGAGCATCCATCATGCGCCGCAGATCGAGCGGGGAAGTTCGGTAATGCGCCCCGGACAATAGCTGGTACATCGCCTCCGGTAGCGCTGGCTGCGTTTGCCAGCAGGACTGATTGACCGCCTCCAGGGCTATCTCCCCCATCGGCGCGTCGCGAAATGCCTCATCGTTAAAGATAAGCAACTGACTGATGGCTGACTCCAGCGGACAGCCCGCCGCCCAGCGGATCGGGGCGCTCAGGGTGAACGATTGCAGATGGGGCAGACTGGCGCAAAATTTCAGCAGGAACCCGCGACCGGTGCCCTCGTACCCTTGCACCGTCGTGGTGAGTAGCGTGCGGGGAAAACGGCTCACCAGCTGCCGGAGAAGCGGAGCCGGGATAGCCGCGGCCTCATCGACTATCAGCCACGCCGCCTTTTCTTTCGACGCCAGCAGCGCATCGGGCGCCATAAAGCGCAACGTCTCCCCGGCAAAGCTGGCCAGCACCTCGACAGCGCTACGCGTTGGGGCGGTGACGATGGCCTCGCCCCCAAGCTGGCGCAAGAGCATGCCCGCCAGCGCGGACTTCCCCCGTCCACGCTCCGCCGTCACCGCCGCGATACCGGGCGGCAGGCGTATCAGTTGCTCAAGGATTGCCGCCTGCTCGGCCTGCGGGCGGCCATCGGCGGGATGCCAGTCTGGACGCGGGGCGGCCAGCGGGAAACGTGGCCGGTCCGACTGCCGCCAGAGCAACACCTCCGGATCGGCGATAAACTGCCGACAGCAGCGGTGAACAAAGTTAGGGGTAACGATAGGGTCAGGCGTATCGCTCCAGCGCAGAGAGTCCTCATCCGCCCGGGTCGGCCAGTCGGCGAAGGGGGGCGTCAGCAGCACCAGCCAGCTTCCCGCCCGCAGCGTGCCGCTCAGGGCCGCCATGGCGGCCACATCAAACCCGCGCCGGGCATCGAAAAAGGCGTGCATCACTTCCCGCCCCAGCAGCGTTTTCAGCGCGCCGGGCGCCACGCAGGGCGCAGAACCCGGCTCGGGGCCAACCCACAGGCCATCGCCGCCGAGCCTCTCCCGTAGCGCCTGCGCCTGCTGCAGCGTCCAGCTCTCATCGCCGCTGAGCACCAGCAGGCGACGGATCCCCTCCCGCGCCATTTGCGCGGTGAGGTTAAGCAGCGCGTCCATCATGGGGGACGATTACAGCGCGCTGCCGAAGGTATTGCACTGCGCCGGATCGCCGCTATCGAAACCGCGTTTGAACCAGGTGTAGCGCTGTTTCGAGGTGCCGTGGGTAAAACTGTCCGGCACCACGCGTCCCTGGCTCTGCTGCTGTAGACGATCGTCGCCGATGGCCTCGGCGGCGTTCAGCGCCTCCTGCAGATCGCCAGTTTCCAGAATATCCTGCTGCTGCATATTATGACCCCAGACGCCGGCGAAGCAGTCTGCCTGCAGCTCCATCTTAACCGACAGGCGGTTGGCTTCGGCCTGCGTGGCATGCTGCTGTTGCTGGCGGACCTTCGGCTCAATGCCCAGCAGTTTTTGTACGTGATGACCCACTTCATGAGCAATGACGTACCCCTGGGCAAAGTCGCCGTCGGCGCCCAGTTTATTTTTCATCTCATCGTAGAATGACAGGTCAATATAGACCGTACTGTCGGCAGGACAATAGAAGGGGCCCATCACCGACTGACCGGTGCCGCAGCCGGTACGGGTCGCGCCGCGGTAGAGCACCAGCTTTGGCTGCGGGTACTGGCGGCCCATCTTTTCAAAGATCGGCCCCCAGGTATCTTCGGTGGTAGCCAGAATGACGGAAGTAAACTTCGCCGCTTCATCGTCTTTCGGACTGATGGAGCGCTGCGTGGAGGTCTGCTGCTGCGGCATCGGTTCGCCGGTCAACATGCCGGTCAAATCCACGCCGTAGTAGCCCGCCACCAGCACAATAATCAGCAGTACAATGCCGCCCTTCCCGCTCGGCAGACGGAAGCCGCCGCCCCCGCCGCCGCCAAACGGCGAGCCTGATTGTCCACGTCGATCTTCAACATTGTCGCTTTCGCGACGCCCTTGCCAGCGCATAAGCACCTCATTCCCTGTTATGTATCAATAGCAGAGATCGTAGGCGGTTCAGCGCAGGATTACCACAGGAAACAGCAAGAGACGCCAGAAGATGAGGCCATCTTCTGGCGGCGGGCGGGTTAGTCGAGCTTAACGCCCAGGCGGTGAGCCACTTCTTCGTAGGCTTCGATCAGGCCGCCAAGGCTCTGGCGGAAGCGGTCTTTGTCCATTTTATCGAGGGTGTTTTTATCCCACAGGCGGCTGCCGTCCGGCGAAAACTCGTCGCCCAGCACCACTTCGCCTTTGAACAGACCAAACTCCAGCTTAAAGTCCACCAGAATCAGACCGGCGTCATCGAACAGTTTTTTCAGCACGTCGTTGGCTTTGTAGGTCAGCTCGCGCATCCGCGCCAGATTCTCTTTACTCACCCAGCCGAAGGTTTCGCAGTAGGAGTCGTTGACCATCGGATCGTGCATAGCATCGTTTTTCAGGAACAGGTCGAACAGCGGCGGATTCAGCTCGATACCTTCTTCAATGCCTAAACGTTTTACCAGCGAGCCTGCCGCACGGTTACGCACCACGCACTCTACCGGCACCATATCCAGTTTTTTCACCAGACATTCGGTATCGGAGAGCAGCGCTTCCATCTGGGTAGGGATGCCCGCTTCTGCCAGTTTACTCATAATGAAATGGTTGAATTTGTTGTTCACCATGCCTTTACGATCGAACTGCTCGATGCGCGCGCCATCACCTGCTGACGTATCGTTACGGAATTCCAGTACCAGCAGGTCCGGATTATCGGTGCTGTATACTGTCTTCGCCTTACCACGATACAACTCAGCTTGCTTTTTCATCTTTCACTACTCCAGTGATATTGAGCCAAAAAATGACGTGTCGGTCTTACATAACATCCTGCAACGGGCGTTGGAGCGGATGCTGTACGCTTGCGGGGCGAACTGCAGTCAGGCGACTGGAGCAGCCTTAACGCGGCGATTTACAGGATTATATGGCCACGCACACGTTTGCGTCACTATATATTAAAAGGGCCGGATTGCTCCAGCCCTTTTGATTACTTGTTAAATGCGGCCTGGAATACGGCTACCAGGGCGTCATTTTGCGACTGCGTCAGGGTGTGGCCTTTCGGGTCGATAAACTGCAGGCTACTGCGGTTATCGAGGTCGCCGACCTGCAGTTTGTAGTCGCCGGAGACCAGCTGCGGGTCACGTGCGCCCAGCTCCTGCCAGCTGCTGTCAGACAGCGGCTTATAGGTCAGCGCCATGCTGCCCTGAGAGCGCGTGCTGTCGGTCACTTTCATCCCCACTTTCTCGAGGGCGCCAGGCAGACGCTGCCACACCAGGTTAAACGGCGCGCGAACTACGAGCATCGGCAGGCCGGTATCGTCGGCGGCGCTCTGCACGTCGAAGGTGGCCCCCGCGCTGCGCTGGGCGGCGTTCTGGGCGCTGGTGGCATTCATGTCAAGGCCTTCCGAAATGACGTTCAGCATAGCGGTGCTGTAGCGCTGCAGAGACGCCGGATCGGCAACCGGTTTACCCGCCTGCTCCAGATTCACCAGCTTAACGACCACCGCTTGCTGATAACCCTGCGGTTTGACGGAGATTTGATAACGACCGCGATACTGCTGATCTTCATCAAGACGGTTCCACTCAACCCAGTCGGTGTTCAGCGTCTGGCTCGCATCATCGCGCTTGGCGATAACGTAGTTCTTCGACTGAAGAATACTGGTGACCTGTGCCCACAGCGAACCGCTGCGGCCGTTCTCGACCATCAGCGTCGCGGTATCGCCGTTAAACTGGGTCCGCGCACCGCTCACCAGCGCCAGCGGCTGCGCCGGCGGACGAATGTCCAGCGCTTTACCGACCGCGCCGGTGCTGTTAGCCACCGGAATATTGTAATCACCCACCTGAATCGGCAGGATCATCCCCGCCGGCGCATGAAGTTCGCTCAACGGTGATGCCTGTAAATAGGCCTCATCACCGCTCACCTGACGCTTATAGCGCGAGTCAGAACTACAGGCCGCGAGGAGTAGAACCAGCGAAACACCCGCAACCTTCGCCAGGCGCGACTTCTGTACTGAGTAAGCCATCAAATCTCCCTAAACTTTACAGCAAACCGGCATGCTTCAGCGCGGCAGTGACGGCTTCACGACCATGATCGGTGATAGGCGTCATCGGCAAGCGCAGCGTATCGGTCGCCACAAGACCCAACGCCTTGCATCCCCATTTCACCGGGATAGGATTGGGTTCGACAAATAATTTTGTATGCAGTGGCATCAGACGCTGGTTAATCGCACGAGCTTCGGCAAATTGACCCGCCAGCGCCAGACGGCACATGTCGGCCATTTCGCGCGCCGCCACGTTGGCCGTGACAGAAATCACGCCTACGCCGCCGAGCTGCATGAAGTCCATACCGGTCGCATCGTCACCGCTCAGCAGAATAAAGTCGTCTGAAACCAGCTCTTTGATCTGGTGAACGCGACTTAAGTTCCCTGTTGCTTCCTTAATACCGACAATATTTTTAATTTCCGCCAGACGGCCAACGGTTTCCGGCAACATATCGCAACCGGTACGGGACGGCACATTATACAGAATTTGCGGCAGGTCAGTATGTTCGGCGATAGCTTTAAAGTGCTGGAACAGGCCTTCCTGGGTCGGACGGTTATAATAAGGAGTGACCGTCAGGCAGCCAACAACACCGCTATCGTTAAAACGTTTGGTCAGGCTAATCGCCTCTGCGGTTGCATTGGCTCCCGTTCCAGCGATAACCGGAATACGCCCGTCGGCCAGCTCCAGCGTCATCATCACCACGTCGCCATGCTCTTCATGGCTCAGCGTTGCGGATTCACCGGTAGTCCCTACCGAAACGATCGCCGAGGTTCCGTTGGCGACATGGTAATCAATCAGTTTTTTCAGGCTTGTCCGGCAGACATTACCGTTTTCATCCATCGGCGTGACAAGCGCTACAATACTTCCCGTGAACATGGGCCATCCTCAGAGCAGAAGTGCGACAAGATTCTCAATGTTACGTTTGGAGCTGTAATAAAAGCAAGAGACCCGACGCCATCAGGGATGTTGTATGGCGGTTTTTTTTATGCTTTCCTAATGTTACCTCACCTTTTTAAAGGAAGAACAGGTTTGACAGCCTCATTACAACACTATCTGGTTATTACCGCCCTGGGGGCTGACCGTCCCGGCATCGTGAATACGATCACTCGCCACGTCAGCAGCTGCGGTTGTAATATCGAAGACAGCCGGCTGGCCATGCTCGGTGATGAGTTTACGTTTATCATGCTGCTTTCCGGGTCGTGGAATGCGATTAACCTGATCGAATCAACTCTGCCGCTGAAAGGCGCGGAGCTGGAGCTGTTGATCGTGATGAAACGCACCACTGCGCGCCCGCCGCAGGCCATGCCAAACACCGTTTGGGTCCAGGTTGAGGTGCCGGACTCACCGCATATCATCGAGCGCTTTACTGCCCTGTGCGATACATGGAATATGAATATTGCGGAGCTGGTGTCCCGCACGCAGCCGGGAGACGGCGATTCCGCGCAGCTTTTTATCCAGATAACTGCCCACAGTCCTGCGACGCAAAATGCAGCAAATATCGAACAAGCGTTCAAAGCCCTATGTACAGAACTGAACGCACAAGGCAGTATTAACATCGTTAATTATTCACAGCATGATGAACAGGATGGAGTTTAACCCATGACCCCACTGAAAGCCGGTGATATCGCACCGAAATTTAGCTTACCGGACCAGGACGGCGAGGAAGTAAATTTAACCGACTTCCAGGGACAACGTGTCCTGGTTTATTTTTACCCGAAAGCCATGACCCCGGGCTGCACCGTCCAGGCGTGCGGCTTGCGCGATAATATGGACGACCTGAAAAAAGCCGGCGTTGAAGTGCTGGGCATCAGCACTGATAAACCGGAAAAACTCTCCCGTTTCGCCGAAAAAGAGCTGCTGAACTTTACGCTGCTGTCTGATGAAAACCATCAGGTTTGCGAGCAGTTTGGCGTCTGGGGCGAAAAATCCTTTATGGGGAAAACCTACGACGGGATCCACCGGATTAGTTTCCTCATTGATGCCGATGGCAAAATCGAACACGTCTTTGATGATTTTAAAACCAGCAATCACCACGACGTGGTGCTGAACTGGCTGAAAGAAAACGCCTGATGCAAAGCAAGACGCCGGGAGAGGAAGCCCTCGCCCGGCGTCTTTTTTTATTCTCATTGCCTTAGTCGTCGACCGCCAAACCATCCGGCCAGGCATGCACCACTGCTTTAATCAGCGTGGCCAGCGGAATGGCGAAGAAGACGCCCCAGAATCCCCACAGTCCGCCAAAGATCACCACCGACAGGATAATTACCAGCGGGTGTAAATTGACCGCTTCCGAGAATAGCACCGGAACCAGCAGGTTACCGTCCAGCCCCTGAATAATCAGATAGACCGCAAACAGGCTCCAGAACTCGGTGCCAGCGCCAAACTGAAACAGCGCCACCCCCACCACCGGAATGGTCACCACAAACGCGCCGATATAGGGGATCAGCACCGAGAAGCCCACCAGCACCGCCAGCAGCAACGAGTAGTTGAGGCCAAAGAGAATAAAGCCTATCCAGGTGGCGACGCTGACGACAATCATCTCCAGCACCTTGCCGCGAATGTAGTTGGTGATCTGCTGGTTCATCTCTTTCCACACCTGCCCGGCAAGCCCGCGATTGCGCGGCAGAACGCGGCGCACCGCGTTGAGCATCTGCTCTTTATCCTTCAGCAGGAAGAAGACCATCAGCGGCACCAGCACCAGATAGACCGCCAGGGTGAGTAACCCCACCAGCGAGGCCAGAGAGTACTTAACCACCGAGTCGCCCACCGTCAGCATCCGGGTGCGCATATTTTCCGCCATCGCATCGATAATGCCGGCATCCATTAACGCCGGATAGCGCCGCGGCAGCGTGGCGGCGAAATCAGAGAGCTTATTTAGCATGCCCGGCATATCGCGGATGAGGTAGATCCCTTGCTGCCAGGCTACCGGCAGCACCACAAAGGCCAGCAACAGCAGGATGCCCACAAAGAGGATCAGCACCAGCGAGGTGGCCCAGGTGCGCGACAGACCGATGCGCTCCAGACGAACGGTCGGCCACTCCAGCAGATAGGCCAGCACGATAGCCACCAGCAACGGGGCCAGCAGGCCGCTGAAAAAGAACATAATGCCGAAACCGGCAAGCAAAATAACCAGCAGCGCTATCGCCTCAGGGTCGCTGAATCGACGGCGGTACCACTGCATTAACATCTCAAGCATAAAACCTTCCCTGAAGGGCCAAGCGGCGACAATCCGGGGAATTGTATCGAAATGTCACAAAAAAGACTTCGCTTTTTGATGCGCCGCAGTCAAACCGTTCTCCGCCATGAAGAACATATTTTCAAGGCGGCCAACGCCAGCTAAACTCGCTGGGATGCGGCCAGGGAACATTACGCCGCACAATCGGTCAAACTGGCACACCCACATTACAGGACAGAGGTTATGTTCAGGCAGTTGAAGAAAACGCTGGTGGCGACCGCGATCGCGTCGCTGACGCTGGGTTCGATAGGTCCTGCTTTTGCTGACTCCGCAGATACCCTGCCGGACATGGGAACCTCCGCAGGAAGCACGCTGTCAATCGGTCAGGAAATGCAGATGGGGGATTACTACGTCCGCCAACTGCGCGGTAGCGCGCCGCTGATCAACGACCCTCTGCTGGTGCAATATATCAACGGGCTGGGTATGCGTCTGGTGGCTCACGCCAACTCGGTGCGTACCCCGTTCCACTTCTATTTGATTAATAACGACCAGATCAACGCCTTCGCCTTCTTCGGCGGCAATGTGGTCCTCCACTCCGCCCTGTTCCGCTACTCTGATAACGAGAGCGAACTGGCCTCTGTCATGGCGCACGAAATCTCCCACGTGACGCAGCGGCATCTCGCCCGCGCGATGGAAGATCAGAAGCGCAACGCGCCGCTGACCTGGGTCGGCGCGCTGGGTTCAATTTTGCTGGCGATGGCCAGCCCGCAGGCCGGAATGGCGGCCCTGACCGGGACGCTGGCCGGTACTCAGCAGGGTATGATCAGCTTCACCCGCCAGAACGAAGAAGAAGCCGACCGGATTGGCATTCAGGTTCTGCAGCGCTCGGGTTTCGACCCGCAGGCTATGCCGATGTTTATGGGTAAACTGCTTGACGAGTCGCGCTACTCGACGCGACCGCCGGAAATGTTGCTCACCCACCCCCTGCCGGAAAGCCGACTGGCCGATGCCCGTAACCGCGCCAACCAGATGCGCCCGGTGGTGGTACAGTCCTCGGCGGACTTCTATCTGGCGAAGGCGCGTACCCTCGGGATGTACACCAACGGCGACAACAAGCTGGGCACCGATCTGCTGAACGCCTGGGATAAAGGCAATATCCGCCAACAGCATGCCGCCCAGTATGGTCGCGCTCTGCTGGCGATGGAAAGCAATAACTTTGACCAGGCACGCAAAACGCTGCAGCCGCTGCTCAACGCCGACCCGCAAAATGCCTGGTATCTCGATCTGGCCACCGATATCGACCTCGGACAGAAGAAAACCAGCGACGCCATCAATCGCCTTAAAAACGCCCGCGAGCTGCGTACTAATCCGGTGCTGCAGCTGAACCTGGCCAACGCCCTGCTGCAGGGCGGGCAGCCCGGGGAAGCGGCGACCATTCTGAACCGGTATACCTTTACCTATAAAGAGGATGGCAACGGCTGGGACCTGCTGGCCCAGGCGGAAGGCGCGCTGGGCAATCGCGATCAGGAGCTGGCGGCGCGGGCTGAAAGCATGGCGCTGGTCGGCCAGCTGGAGCAGGCGATTTCCCTGCTCAGCAGCGCCAGCTCGCAGGTGAAACTCGGTAGCCTGCAGCAGGCACGTTACGATGCCCGTATCGATCAGCTACGCGATCTGCAGGCTCGCTTCCGTCCCTATCAAAAAATGTAAGGAGACCCCATGACCGACGCGGTAAAAATTTACCATAACCCACGCTGCTCCAAGAGCCGCGAAACGCTGAGCCTGCTGCAGAGCCGCGGCATCGATCCTGAGGTGGTGCTTTATCTTGAGACGCCACCGGATGCCGGGACGCTGCGCCAGCTGCTGCAGCTGCTGGGTATGGAGAGCCCCCGCGAGCTCATGCGCCAGAAAGAGGATCTGTATAAATCGCTCAATCTGGCCGACCCGGCTCTCAGCAACGCGGCGCTGATACAGGCGATGGTCGACAATCCGAAACTCATCGAGCGCCCTATCGTCGTCAGCCGCGGCCAGGCGCGTATTGGCCGCCCGCCGGAACAGGTTCTTGAGATCGTAAGCTAACTCACCCGCGCCGCGCTTGCGCGGCGCTTTTTTTACGTGGGCGATTCCAGATCTTTCACGCCAATATCTCCCGCCCGCCGGACGGTGCTACTGTTCATCCATCGCTCAATCCACTGGACGGATGAACATGAAAAAGCCGACCTCCACGCCCCATGACGCCGTGTTTAAGACCTACCTCTCCCATCCCGATACCGCCCGTGATTTCCTGCAGCTGTATCTGCCCGAGACGCTGCTTAAAGTGTGCGATCTGCGTACACTGCATCTCGAGTCCGGGCATTTTGTCGAAGACGATCTGCGTCCCTTTTACGCCGACATTTTGTATTCCCTGAAAACCACGGCGGGCGACGGTTATATTTATGCGCTTATCGAACACCAGAGCACGCCCGACCGGCATATGGCCTTTCGTCTGATGCGCTACGCCATCGCCGCCATGCAGCGCCATCTCGATGCCGGCCACGATCGCCTGCCGCTGGTGATCCCTGTTCTCTTCTACCACGGTCTGGTGAGCCCCTATCCGTTCTCTCTGCGCTGGCTCGATGAATTCGTCGCTCCGGAGCTGGCCGGCCACCTTTATCACGGGGCGTTTCCGCTGGCGGACATAACCGTCATTCCGGATGACGAGATTGCCACCCACCAGCGCATGGCAACGCTGGAGTTACTGCAAAAACATATTCGACAACGCGATCTGGCGCAGCTCCTCGACAAGCTGAGCGAATTATTATTGACTGGACTGGCGACGGAATCGCAGGTACAAGCCCTGATGCACTATCTGGTACAGGCAGGCAACACGCGCGAGCCGATTAAATTCATTCGCGAGCTGGCGTTACGTACGCCGCAGCATAAGGAGACGTTGATGACGATTGCGGAATATCTGGAACAACAGGGGCTGGAGCGGGGCCTGGCGCAAGGCCGTCAGGAAGGACGGAAAGAAGAGGCGCAGCGCATCGCTGTCGCTATGCTGCACAGCGGCCTTCCGCGCGACCTGGTCGCCCGGTTGACCGGGCTGACGGAGCAGGAGCTGACTCCCCTGGCGGACTAAAGCTTAAGGATCTCTTTCACGAAGGGGATCGTCAGCTTGCGCTGAGCGGTAATCGAGGCATGATCCAGCTGATCGAGGGTCATAAACAGCGAACGCATCTCGCGATCCAGCCGCTTCAGCAGGAAGCGGCACACATCTTCAGGCATCTCGAAGCCGCGCAGTCTGGCGCGCAGCTGCAGCGCCTGCAGTTTGTCTTCATCCGACAGCGGCTGCAGCTTATAGATCTGCCCCCAGTCCAGCCGTGAGGCCAGATCCGGCAGGCCAAGATTCAGCTGCCGCGGCGGCCGATCGCCGGTGATCAGCAGCCGGGTTTTGCCTGATTCCAGGATCCGGTTATAGAGATTAAAGATGGCCATCTCCCAGGGCTCATCGCCGGCGACGCACTCGATGTTATCGATGCACACCAGCGCCAGCTGTTCCATCCCCTCCAGCACCTCGGGCACAAACCACGTCCGTTTATCCAGCGGCACGTAGCCTACCGCATCCCCGCGCTGGGAAAGCTCCGCGCAGGCGGCGTGTAACAGGTGGCTACGACCTGCCCCTTCACGTGACCAGATATAAATGTACCCGCTGTGTTCCTGGCGCAGTACGTTCTGGAGGGCGGCAAGTAGGGAAGGATTATCACCCGGCCAGAAACTCGCGAAGGTTTCGTCGTCAGGAAGATACAGTGGCAAAGAGAGCTGTGCCGGTGCGTTCAGATGGACCTCAACATAGGCTTACAGAAAAACGCGAAGAGTTTACCACAGATTTAGGTCAGGAGAGAACCGGGCGGGATCGCCGCCCGGTCAGGCGATCGTTATTTAAACTCTTCGCTATCCGCCGCGTCGAGGACCACCTCTTCCGGACGCAGGACGCTGATAAGCTTGAAAATCAGGCTGAGGGCGATGCCCACGATAGTCGCCAGCGCCATCCCTTTCAGCTCGGCGGCGCCAATGTGCACTTTAGCGCCGCTAACGCCGATGATCAGGATCACGGAGGTGAGGATCAGATTCTGCGCTTTACTGTAATCCACCTTCGATTCAATCAGTACGCGGATCCCCGAGGCGCCGATCACCCCGTACAGCAGCAGGGAAACGCCGCCCATCACCGGCACCGGGATGATCTGGATAGCCGCCGCCAGTTTGCCGACGCAGGAGAGCAGAATCGCAATGATCGCCGCGCCGCCGATTACCCAGGTGCTGTAGACCCGGGTAATCGCCATCACGCCGATATTTTCACCGTAGGTAGTGTTGGGCGTCGAACCGAAGAAGCCGGAAACGATCGTCGACAGGCCGTTGGCAAACATCGAACGATGCAGGCCCGGGTCGCGGATCAGATCGCGCTTAACGATATTGGCGGTCACCACCAGATGCCCCACGTGCTCGGCAATCACCACCAGCGCGGCGGGCAGTATGGTGAAGATAGCAAACCACTCAAAGCGCGGAGTGTAGAAAGTCGGCAGCGCGAACCAGTGCGCCTCGGCGATCGGGGTGGTATCGACCACGCCCATCACAAACGACAGCGCATAGCCCACCAGCACGCCGATCAGGATCGGAATAATCGCCAGGAAGCCGCGGAACAGCACGGATCCGAACACCGTCACCGCCAGGGTCACCATCGAGATAATAATGGTTTTACTGTCCGGTGACTGGCCGTCGGCCGGCAGCAGCCCGGCCATATTAGCCGCCACGCCCGCCAGTTCGAGGCCGATAACCGCCACGATGGCGCCCATCGCCGCCGGCGGGAACATCACATCCAGCCAGCCGGTACCGGCTTTTTTGACAATAAAGGAGACGAGGCAGAACAGCACGCCGCACATAATAAAGCCGCCCAGCGCCACTTCGTAGCCCAGCGGCAACAGCAGCAGCACCGGGGAGATAAAAGCGAAGCTTGATCCCAGATAAGCGGGAATTTTGCCTTTACAGATAAAGAGGTACAACAGCGTACCGATGCCGTTGAACAGCAGGACGGTGGCCGGGTTAATGTGGAACAGAATAGGCACCAGTACCGTTGCGCCAAACATGGCGAACAGATGTTGCAAACTAAGCGGGATTGTCTGTAAAAGCGGCGGTCTTTCACTCACCCCGATGGCACGGCGCGTCATAGTGTATTCCTCTGAGAGTCGTCTGTTATTTGCTGTGGATTACTTTTATTCAAAAAAAAGCCGACTCTCAAAGTCGGCTTTTTTCGCGGTATATTTTATTTCGTTCCAAAAATCTTGTCGCCGGCATCGCCGAGACCGGGAATGATATACCCGTGCTCGTTCAGTCCCTTATCGACAGAGGCGGTGTACAGCTCAACGTCCGGGTGGGCTTTCTCCAGCGCGGCAATCCCTTCCGGTGCCGCCACCAGCACCAGCACCTTGATGCTGGTGCAGCCGGCGTTTTTCAGCAGATCGATAGTGGCGATCATCGACCCACCGGTGGCCAGCATCGGGTCAACGACCAGCGCCATACGTTCATCGATGTTAGACACCAGTTTCTGGAAGTAAGGCACCGGCTCGAGGGTTTCTTCATTGCGATAGATACCGACTACGCTGATACGCGCGCTTGGCACGTGCTCCAGCACCCCTTCCATCATGCCGAGGCCAGCGCGCAGGATAGGCACAACGGTAATTTTCTTGCCCTTGATCTGCTCGACTTCCACCGGACCGTTCCAGCCTTCAATAGTGACTTTCTCAGTCTCCAGATCGGCGGTGGCTTCATAAGTCAGTAAGCTGCCCACTTCTGAGGCGAGTTCACGGAAGCGTTTGGTGCTGATGTCGTGCTCGCGCATCAGGCCCAGCTTGTGTTTGACGAGTGGGTGTTTGACTTCCACAATCTTCATTCTCTTTCTCCTCTGAGGGGCAGCCACAAAAAAAATCGCGGGATTATACCGCTTTTTGCGGATTGTGCCATACCCATCTTGCTTGACGTATATCAAGCAAAGTGATTTAGAGACAAAAAAACCGGAGGCGAGGCTCCGGCTTGGGTGCGGGGTGCAGTCCATACGCTTACGCGGGCCTACGTGTATTGTAGGTCGGTTAAGCGTTAGCGCCACCCGACTACGACAGCTTCTCCCCGTTGCTGGCAATTACCTGCTGATACCAGGCAAAGGACTTTTTCCGGCTGCGTGCCAACGTGCCATTGCCTTCATTATCTTTATCGACATAAATAAAGCCGTAGCGTTTTTTCATTTCCCCCGTGCCGGCGGAAACCAGATCGATACAGCCCCAGGGGGTGTAGCCCATCAGATCGACGCCATCCTCGACCACCGCCTTTTTCATCTCCGCGATATGGGCGGAGAGATAATCGATACGATACTGGTCATTGACGCTGCCGTCCGCTTCGCGGACATCAATCGCGCCAAAGCCGTTTTCGACAATAAACAGCGGCAGCTGGTAGTGATCCCAGAACCAGTTCAGCGAATAGCGCAGGCCGACCGGGTCAATCTGCCAGCCCCAGTCCGACTTTTTGACGTACGGGTTGGAGACCAGGCTGGTGGTTTCATCATAATCAAGCAAGGGGTTGTCTTCGGTGGCTTTGGTAGCGAACGACATATAGTAGCTAAAGCCAATGTAGTCGACACAGCCCTCGGTTAACGCCTGACGATCGGCTTCGGTGATATCCAGAGTAAAGCCGCGGCGGGCAAAATAGTTGAGCAGATGCTGCGGATAGCGACCGCGCACGTGGACGTCGGTAAACCAGTAACGGCGGTGCATGGCGTTCATCGCCATCATCATATCGTCCGGGGCGCAGGTCAGCGGATAGATGGGGCACATAGCGATCATGCAGCCAATCTGCAGCGCCGGGTTGATCTCGCGCGCCGCTTTCACCGCCAGGGCGCTGGCCACCAGCTCATAGTGCGCGGCCTGGTACATCACCGGTTCCCGGTCTTCATCCGGCAAATATTTCAAACCGGAGTTGGTGAAGGGGGCAAAGTCCTCATGGAAGTTGGCCTGGTTGTTGATCTCGTTAAAGGTCATCCAGTACTTCACTTTATGTTGATAGCGGGTGAAGACGACCCTGGCAAAGCGCACGAAAAAGTCGATTAGCTTGCGGTTGCGCCAGCCGCCGTACTCGGTGACCAGGTGATAAGGCATTTCAAAATGCGACAGCGTAATGACTGGCTCAATGCCGTGTTTCAGGCATTCGTCGAACAGATCATCATAAAACTGCAGGCCAGCCTCGTTGGGCTCCAGCTCATCGCCCTGCGGGAAAATACGCGTCCAGGCAATCGAGGTGCGAAAACATTTGAAGCCCATCTCGGCAAACAGCGCCAGGTCCTGTGGATAACGATGATAAAATCGATCGCCTCATGGTTCGGGTAGTTTTTCCCGGCCACCACGCCGTCGGTAATTTCCCGCGGCACGCCGTGGGCGCCGGCGGTCATCACATCCGCCACGCTGATCCCCTTGCCGCCCTCCTGCCAGCCGCCCTCTAACTGATGCGCTGCGACCGCGCCGCCCCACAGAAAACCTGCTTTAAATCCGGACATAGTCTCTCCCTAATGTCGATCGTCGTCTGGCGAACGATACAGCTGATTAAAATGGTAAACCGCACCAATCAGGCCGGCATCGTTACCGTGACTGACGGTATCGAGATAGTCGGCAATGCCGAACCAGGCCAGATGCTGGCGCAGTAGCGTCAGAAATCCTGGGCGTTCCACAACGCCGCCACCGATAAAAATGGTCTGCGGATCGAAGATATGGACGAGGTTATAAAGGCCATGGCCCAGGCCATTGAAGAACTCGGCGACCAGACGCTGACAAACCGGGTCGCCGGCGTCATAGCGGTCGAAAATCAGTTCGCCTGTCACGCTATCCAGCGGCGCGCCAATATGTTGCGCATAGCGATGGCGCAGCACCCGCAGAGTGCAGTTCTCATTCATTGAATAGCGACGAGGATCGCGTCCGCCGGGACGGTCGGTAAGCATATAGCCGAATTCGCCGGCACGAAAACGCGCCCCGTTGATCAGCTGGTGTTGGCAGAAAATCGCCCCACCGATGCCAGTACCGATAGTGAGCACCAGAAAATTGGCCATCTCCGCCGCTTTGCCCTGCCAGCGCTCGGCCAGCAGCACACAGTTGGCGTCGTTTTCCACCGAGACCGGCAGCCCGGTTCGCGTCTCGAGCCACGATTTCATGGCGAAGTTATCAAATCGACGGATAGCGCCGCCCATGGTGATAAGACCGCTGTGCGGATCGATATAGCCCGGCGCGCTGATGGCTATTCCTTCACACGACGGATGGGCCGCCAGCCACGACAGCATTGCCTGTAAGATCCGATCGCCATCGCTGTCATTGATTGACTGCCTGGCGGTTTCCAGCAGCCTGCCGTCGCGGGCCATCACGCCCATCTTTAACGCGGTGCCACCGATATCAAATGCCGCAATCTTCATTCATCCCTCTCCTGACCCGCGTCAATCACCGACAAAATGCGTGGCAAACCAACACGGAAACCGGTTTCAGTCGTATAATGAGGATTCCTTTACGTAGAGGCAAGCACCAGACTGTACCCGGTTTCATTTTCGTGAGCAGTATCAAATTTAACCATTCATCAGCGGTTTTACGCCAACTGTAAAGCAGGCTCGCAAACGTTTGCTTTCCCTGTTAGAATTGCGCCGATTTTTCTTGCTTACCGCAAACGCGTGGAGACTTCGCAGTGACCGATAAAACCTCTCTCAGCTATAAAGATGCCGGCGTGGATATTGATGCAGGCAACGCTCTCGTCGACCGTATTAAGGGCGTGGTGAAGAAAACCCGTCGCCCGGAAGTGATGGGGGGACTGGGCGGATTCGGCGCGCTGTGCGCACTGCCGCAGAAATACCGCGAGCCGGTACTGGTCTCCGGCACCGACGGCGTCGGTACCAAGCTGCGTCTGGCAATGGATCTGAAGCGTCACGACACCATCGGTATCGACCTGGTCGCCATGTGCGTGAACGACCTGGTGGTTCAGGGCGCTGAGCCGCTGTTTTTCCTGGATTATTACGCCACCGGTAAACTGGACGTCGATACCGCAGCCAGCGTCATCAACGGCATCGCCGAAGGCTGCCTGCAGTCCGGTTGCGCGCTGGTCGGTGGTGAAACCGCAGAGATGCCCGGGATGTACCACGGCGAAGATTACGACGTGGCGGGTTTCTGCGTCGGGGTAGTGGAAAAATCAGAAATCATCGACGGCAGCAAAGTGACCGATGGCGACGTGCTGGTGGCGCTGGCGTCCAGCGGCCCGCACTCTAACGGCTATTCGCTGGTGCGTAAGATCATTGAGGTTAGCGGCGTTGACCCACAAACTACCGACCTTGACGGTAAACCGCTGGCCGACCATCTGCTGGCGCCAACCCGCATCTATGTGAAATCGGTGCTTGATCTGATCGCCAGCGTTGACGTCCACGCTATTGCCCACCTGACCGGCGGCGGCTTCTGGGAAAACATTCCGCGCGTGCTGCCGGATAACACCCAGGCGATCATCGATGAGTCCTCCTGGCAGTGGCCATCCGTCTTCAACTGGCTGCAAACCGCCGGTAACGTCAGCCAGCATGAAATGTACCGTACCTTTAACTGCGGCGTAGGGATGATTATCGCCCTGCCGGCAGCGGAAGCGGACAAAGCGATTGCCCTGCTGAATGACAAAGGTGAAAACGCGTGGAAAATCGGGTATATCAAAGCCTCCGATTCCGAACAGCGTGTGGTCATTGCATGAAAAACATCGTGGTGCTGATTTCCGGTAGCGGCAGCAATTTGCAGGCGATCATCGACGCCTGCGGCCGGAAACAGATAAACGGCACCCTGCGTGCGGTATTCAGTAACAAGGCTGATGCGTTCGGCCTTGAGCGCGCGCGCCTGGCCGGCATCCCGGCCCATGCGCTGGCGCAAAGTCAGTTTGCCGACCGGGAAGCGTTCGATCGTCAGCTGATGCATGAAATCGACGCCTACGCCCCGGATCTGGTGGTGCTGGCAGGCTATATGCGTATCCTTAGCCCGGCGTTCGTCAGCCACTATCAGGGACGTCTGCTGAACATCCATCCCTCGCTACTGCCGAAGTATCCTGGCCTGCATACTCATCGTCAGGTGCTGGAGAACGGTGACGAGGAGCACGGTACCTCGGTGCACTTCGTCACCGATGAGCTGGACGGTGGGCCGGTTATCCTGCAGGCCAAGGTGCCGGTCTTCGTTGGCGACAGCGAGGAGGAAATCACGGCGCGGGTTCAGGCCCAGGAACATGCCATTTATCCGCTGGTCATCAGCTGGTTCGTCGATGGACGTCTGCGCATGGCAGGCAACCACGCCTGGCTGGATGAGCGACAGCTTCCCCCGCAGGGCTATGCCGCCGACGAATGAACAACCAGCCCCGCATGAGCACATCGCGGGGCTTTTTTTTAATTAAAAGTGTTTACTAATCAAACATCTCACAGAAATAATTCTTCTTACTGTCATATTGTTGTGACACAGTAAATCGCTACGCAGAAAAATTCGTCATAATAGTCTACGTCCTGTGAGTAAAACGGAGTGTGAGCGGTAATGGGCCAGGAAAAGCTATACATCGAAAAAGAACTCAGCTGGTTGTCTTTTAACGAACGCGTGCTGCAGGAAGCGGCGGACAAGAGTAACCCGCTGATTGAGCGCATGCGCTTCTTAGGGATTTACTCCAACAACCTGGATGAGTTTTACAAAGTGCGCTTCGCTGAGCTGAAGCGCCGGATTATTATCAGTGAAGAACAAGGCAGTACCGCCCATTCTCGCCACCTGTTAGGCAAAATTCAGGCCCGCGTTCTGAAGGCCGATCAGGAATTCGATAGTCTGTATAATGAACTGTTGCTGGAGATGGCGCGTAACCAGATCTTCCTGATCAACGAGCGCCAGCTGTCCGTCAATCAGCAGGCCTGGCTGCGCAACTACTTCAAGCAGTATTTACGCCAGCATATCTCGCCGATCCTGATCAACCGCGAAACGGACCTCGTGCAGTTCCTGAAAGATGATTACACCTATCTGGCGGTGGAGATTATCCGCGGGGAAAACATCAACTATGCTCTGCTGGAAATACCGTCGGATAAAGTGCCGCGCTTCGTGAACCTGCCGCCGGAAGCGCCGCGTCGCCGCAAGCCAATGATCCTCCTGGATAACATCCTGCGCTATTGCCTGGACGATATTTTTAAAGGCTTCTTTGATTACGATGCGCTGAACGCCTACTCGATGAAGATGACCCGTGACGCCGAGTACGATCTGGTGCATGAGATGGAGTCGAGCCTGATGGAGCTGATGTCCTCCAGCCTCAAGCAGCGCCTGACCGCCGAGCCGGTTCGCTTCGTCTACCAGCGCGATATGCCGGATGCGATGGTCGAAATGCTGCGCGATAAGCTCTCCATCTCCAACTACGACTCGATGCTGCCGGGCGGCCGCTACCACAACTTTAAAGACTTTATCGGCTTCCCGAATGTGGGTAAGGCCAATCTGGTCAATAAGCCTATGCCGCGCCTGCGTCATCTGTGGTTTGATAAATTCCGCAACGGCTTCGACGCCATTCGCGAACGCGACGTGCTGCTCTACTATCCCTATCACACCTTTGAGCACGTGCTGGAGCTGCTGCGTCAGGCCTCCTTCGACCCCAGCGTATTGGCGATCAAAATCAACATTTACCGCGTGGCCAAGGATTCGCGCATTATTGACGCGATGATCCACGCCGCCCACAACGGTAAGAAAGTCACCGTAGTGGTGGAGCTGCAGGCGCGCTTCGATGAAGAGGCTAACATTCACTGGGCGAAACGCCTGACGGAAGCCGGAGTCCACGTTATCTTCTCTGCGCCAGGTCTGAAGATCCACGCCAAGCTGTTCCTTATCTCGCGTAAAGAAGGCGATGAGGTGGTGCGCTACGCCCACATCGGCACCGGTAACTTTAACGAGAAGACGGCGCGGATCTACACCGACTATTCGCTGTTAACCGCCGATGCGCGCATTACCAATGAAGTCCGCCGGGTGTTTAACTTTATCGAGAACCCCTATCGTCCGGTTAGCTTCGACTACCTGTTGGTGTCGCCGCAGAACTCGCGTCGTCTGCTGTATGAGATGATCGATCGCGAGATCGCCAATGCGCAAAACGGGCAACCGTCCGGGATTACGCTGAAGCTGAACAACCTGGTGGATAAAGGTCTGGTGGACCGACTGTATGCCGCCTCCAGCTCCGGCGTGCCGGTTAATCTGCTGATCCGCGGCATGTGCTCGCTGATCCCGGGTCTGGAAGGTATCAGCGAAAATATCCGCGTCATCAGTATTGTGGACCGTTTCCTCGAGCACGACCGGGTCTACTGTTTTGAAAACGGTGGCGATAAACAGGTCTGGCTCTCCTCTGCCGACTGGATGACGCGTAACATCGATTATCGCATCGAAGTTGCCGCTCCGCTGCTCGATCCGCGTCTGAAGCAGCGGGTGCTGGATATTTTTGATATCCTGTTCAACGATACGGTAAAAGCGCGCTATCTTGATAAAGAACTGAGTAACCGCTATGTGCCGCGCGGCAATCGCCGTAAAGTGCGCGCGCAAATGGCGATTTACGATTATCTCAAATCACTCGAACAACCCGACTAACCTATGCCAATAAACGATAACACCCCTCGGCCGCAGGAGTTCGCTGCGGTTGACCTTGGTTCGAACAGTTTTCATATGGTGATCGCCCGTGTCGTCGACGGCGCCATGCAGATCATCGGACGCCTGAAACAGCGCGTACATCTGGCCGATGGCCTCGATGAAAACTCGGTGTTGAGCGAAGAAGCCATGACCCGTGGGCTGAACTGCCTGTCGCTGTTTGCCGAACGCCTGCAGGGGTTCTCCCCCTCCAGCGTCTGTATCGTCGGGACGCATACGCTGCGTCAGGCGACCAACGCGGCGGAGTTTCTTAAACGCGCGGAAAAAGTGATCCCCTACCCGATCGAGATCATCTCCGGTAATGAAGAAGCGCGCCTGATTTTTATGGGCGTTGAGCACACGCAGCCGGAGCGCGGCCGCAAGCTGGTGATTGATATCGGCGGTGGTTCAACCGAGCTGGTCATTGGCGAAGATTTTGAGCCCCGCCTGGTGGAAAGCCGCCGCATGGGCTGCGTGAGCTTCTCGCAGGCCTATTTCCCTGGCGGCGTTATCAATAAAGAAAACTTCCAGCGCGCGCGCCTGGCGGCGGTGCAGAAGCTGGAGACGCTGGCCTGGCAGTTCCGTATTCAGGGATGGACCGTGGCGCTGGGCGCCTCCGGCACCATTAAAGCCGCCCAGGAAGTGCTGGTGGCGATGGGCGAGAAGGACGGATTTATTACGCCGGAGCGCCTCGAGATGCTGGTAAATGAGCTGTTGAAGCATAAAAACTTCGACGCGCTCAGTCTGCCCGGTCTCTCAGAAGACCGTAAAGCGGTCTTTGCGCCTGGGCTGGCGATCCTCTGCGGTGTGTTTGACGCGCTGGCCATCAAAGAACTTCGTCTGTCCGATGGCGCGCTGCGCGAAGGTGTCCTGTACGAGATGGAAGGCCGCTTCCGCCACCAGGATATTCGTAGCCGCACGGCACAGAGTCTGGCAAATCAGTACAACATCGATCGCGAACAGGCGCGCCGGGTACTGGAAACTACCACCCAGATGCTGGAGCAGTGGCAGGAGCAGAATCCCAAGCTGGCCAATCCGCACCTCGCGGCGCTGTTGAAATGGGCGGTGATGCTCCATGAGGTAGGGCTGAATATCAACCACAGCGGCATGCATCGTCACTCGGCCTACATTCTCCAAAATAGCGACCTGCCGGGCTTCAATCAGGAGCAGCAGATGCTGATGGCCACCCTCGTACGCTATCATCGCAAAGCGATCAAGCTCGACGATCTGCCGCGCTTTACGCTATTCAGGAAAAAGCAGTTTCTGCCGCTAATTCAGCTACTGCGCCTGGGCGTACTGCTGAATAATCAGCGTCAGGCTACCACTACGCCGCCGACGCTGCGCCTGCAGACGGAAGCTCACCACTGGACGCTGACGTTTCCGCACAACTGGTTTAGCCAGAATGCGCTGGTGCTGCTGGATCTGGAAAAAGAGCAACAGTACTGGGAAGGCGTGCCGGAATGGATGCTGAAGATTGCTGAAGAAGAGCCAGACGCCTGATCGTATCTCTGGCTATCAACCGAGCCGGGCGCTTACGCCCGGCTTTTTGCTGCTCAGCCGGTCATCTCCTCCGCCAACTGCGTCAGAGGTACCGGTACCCCGATATCATAGCCCTGCATATAATCGATCCCCAGCGTGATGACCGCCTGACGTATTTCCGGCGACTCCACATATTCGGCCACCACCTGCATGTTCTTCATACGCGCCAGACGACAAATAGAGTCCACGACCTGGTAATCAAGACTGCTGGCAAGCAGATTGCGAATAAAACTGCCGTCGATTTTAAGAATGTCGACGTTCATTGTTTTTAACCGGGCGTAGCTGGCGTAGCCGGTACCAAAATCATCGATCGCCACCCGGCAGCCCAGCGCCCGCAGATGTTCTAAAGTCTGGCAGACCAGCTCGGGATTGCTGAGCGCGTAGTTCTCGGTCAGCTCGAAAATAATCTGCCATGGCTCAATGTTGTAGGCCTGCAGCAGCGCTTCGACCTCCTGAGGAAACTGGCTGCGGCTCAGCGACACCGGAGAAAGATTGATCGCCAGCCGCAGACCAGGCAGCGCCCGCCGGTTGGCGTCCATAAAGGCCAGCGTATGCTCAATAACCCACTGGTCCACCCGCGTGGACAGCCCAAACTCGTGCGCCACCGGCAAGAACTCGTTTGGCCCCGTTAGCTCACCCGACTCCCCTTCCATCCTCACCAGCACTTCATGATAGCGATCGCCGCGAATGCCCTGGATAGGCTGCGCCATCAGGACAAAATGGTCATGTTCCAGCGCTTTGAGAATGCGGTTCATCATCACGACTTTATCTTTCAGATCCTGCTGAACATGGCCCGCGCCGCGGCGCTGTAAATTTTCCGGATGGCCGCTGGCTAACGACATGTCGGCAATGGTGTTCAACTCGCCAAGCAGTAAATACAGATGCTTGACCGGCGAGCGAACGTTGCAATAGCTCATGCCGATCCGCGGCTGCAGGGGGACCCCGTCCCAGTGGAAACGGAACTGTCGCAGGGAGCGGTCAATTAAGTGAATGCGCGCCTGGTGCCCTTCGCTATTGAGACGGAACACTAAATCGTGACCGGCAAGATGATATACCGCTTCGTTGGGCTGCAGCAGCGTTCTCAGGTGGTTCGCCAGCATTTGCTTATACTGGATTCGCAAAAGTACCCCATAGTGGCGCCCCAGCAATTCAAGCTCAGGAATGCGCAGAAAACAGAGCGTCGACCAGCTCGTGCCGTTGAGCGCCCGGCTCAGCGCCCGCAAGTTCGGCATATGAACCACCGGGTCGAGGAAGGCCATCTGCCGGACGCGAGCGTAGATCAGCCGCTGCTGTGTCGCCAGCATCGCCGTATAGGCGACAATAAACGAGAATACCAGATAGCTTGATGACGTGATCGCCAACTGGGTGTTATAGCTTGGGTAAATTGGTAAGTAACGGTAATGAAAATGGATCACGGCAATCAGCACCGGCGTCCAGATCAGTGAGATAAAGCGATAGCCAAAACGCATGGCACCCCAGAGCATCACCGGCATCAGCAATGACAACGTATAATTCGTACTAAATATGGTGCTGCTATCATTAAGCGGCATCAATAATAGCCACAGTAGCAGAATTAATACCGTCGCCCAGCAAATAATTTCAATTTTTTTTATTTTTGGATCAATTTGTAAGCGAACCTGAGAAATAAAGCCGCGTAAATGAAAAGGATTACGAATGACCCGTAACACAAAATAACACAGCGGCATGCCGGTCAGGCACCCTACCATTAGCGCCTGAAAGGTGATTAATGAACGTAAACTAAATGGCGTAACGCCGGTCATTTCCGTTGTGCGCGGATGGAGTCCAAGATATTCGGCAATCTGTGACAAAATCAGAAAAATGACCGAGGGGAGCAGCATTTGCCAGAACAGACGATGCGGCATCAGTCGGACGTTGCCGTGTGAGACCTGCTGACGCTGGGGGACAAAAATGCGGTAGCCGCCCCAGCAGAGCACGCAGGGGATAAGGAAATGGAACAGTACACCGATGGACTGCTCAAACATCATGCCGTGGGCCAGAGTTAACAGCAGGCCAATAATAATGCCAGGGATCGCCGCCCAGCCAAAAAACATCATCAGGCTGAGCACCAGCGCCAGGGGAAGATAATACAAAAATACCATATGACCATTGAGCATGGTGTAGGTATTCGCCCATCTGGCGACCGGTAATAACAGCGCAGGCAGAACGAGCGGTAAAGCCCACCACTTGTCGCGATATTGTTGATAGTATTTTAATAAATTCATAGGTGCTCTACAGAGTGCCTCTGCTCCCGCGAGGCATATTCAGGCAGGCATCCAACCACCCATGCTGACCGCGTAAATAATAACGACACGGTAACGTCCGCTGATTTTAGTGGCCAAGAGAAGGAGACTATTGATATAAATCAACAAATGCTGACGCCAACATTAATAAATCTTATTTTTCCCGACATTTCACGGCTAATAAAGTGAGCATGTAAATACGACGATTATCTTATATAACATTAATTAATGTTTTCACTGCCGCACTTTTACATCTGCATCAATTGACCCCATCTCGTTCCTGTGCCTTAATACCCCCATCGCCCATCTTCGGGTATACTTCAAGGATCCTTTTGTGAGTCAGGCACCCAGTATGCGTAAACGACATCGATTTAACCGTCGCATGACCCGTATCGTACTGCTTATCAGCTTTCTCTTCTTCTTTGGACGCTTTGTCTACTCCTCCATCGGCGCCTGGTACCATCATCAGGATAAAAAAGCGTCGCAGGAGTCATCGCTCACCGTCGAGCCCTCCCCCCGCGAGTAATCCTTTGATTCTAATACTGCAAGCGCCACACTCCGCAGGCAGAGCCGCTCGCTGCTGAAGTACTGTCTTTGATGCGGTAATTTTGCCGTCGGCGATTTATAAGCGCACGGTATGCAGCAGGCGCAGCATTTCAGCGATACCTTTTGTCACAATTTTGTCCTGACGCATGACTACCGCCAGCTGTCGGTATAGCCGCGGCGCCAGCGAGTGTACGCGTAATCCGTCGCGATCCTCCACCCGCTCCACCGCCATGCGGGGCACGATGCTGTAGCCCAGCCCTGCCCGCACCATGCGCTTAATCGCCTCGATGCTCCCCAACTGCATTACCGGCGTCACCGCCAGTCCCGCCGAGCGGAACCAGCGGTCAATCAGATCCCGCGTGCCGCTACCCGCCTCGAAGGCAATGAGCGGCTGCGCCTGCAGCTCGGCGGGAGTATAAACCGCCGGCATCTCCGTCTCGCGGCTGGCATAGATGGTCACGAACTCCTCATCTAACATCGCAGTCACCGCCAGACTGCGCCCCTGCACGGGCAGCGTGACCAGCCCGAGATCGAGCCGGTTTTCTTCCACCGCGCGGACGATATCCAGCGTGTTGCCGGTGGTCACCCCCACCGTCAGCAGCGGGTGCTGCTGACGAAGATGCTGCAGCAGCGGTGGAAGAAGATGAATGCAGGCCGTCGCGCCTGTCCCCAGCGTCAACGATCCATTAACCTCCTGACTGAATGCGCTGACCGACTGCACCGCGCTATTCACCGCCCGATCGATCTGCTCGCTGTGGGCCAGCAATGCCATTCCTGCCGCCGTCGCCTTGATCCCACGTCCGGTTCGCTCCAGCAGCCTGGTCTGTAAAAACTGCTCCAGCTGACGTACCTGCAGGCTGACGGCAGGTTGGGAGATCCCCAGCGCGTCGGCGGCGGCAGAAAAGCTGCCGCGCTGTACGACCAGCCGGAAGGTCGCCAGATTTCCCAGGTTCAGTGTTGTCATAAAAGTTTCTCTTATACCGCGCATAAGGTGGCCGCTCTGCCAGAACAATAGCCTGCCGGGTATGCTCAGGACAACTGTCTTAACGGAATGAAAAACCATGGAAATAAACGCTATTCCCCGACGCCTTGCCTTCACCGCGGGCGGTCAGCAACTCATCAACTGGGGGATCTCTTTTTATATGCCCGGCACCTTTGCCGGGGCTATCGCCGCCGACAAAGGATGGTCCTTGCCGCAGATCTATCTCGGCCTGACGCTTGCGATGCTGATGATGGCCGCTGTCTCCCCGTTCGTTGCCAGGCTGCTGGCTCGCTTTGGCGGAAGACTGGTGGTCACCAGCGGTACCTTACTGATAGCCGCCAGCTGCGCCATGATGGCCTGGCGCCCTTCGCTGGCCGGCTGGTACGGCGCCTGGCTGCTGACCGGCATCGGCATGCGGCTCTCACTGTATGATGCGCTGTTCGCCGCAGTGGTGAATCTGTACGGTCAGCAGGCGCGGAAAACTATCTCTCATATCACTCTCGCTGGCGGTCTGGCCTCTGCCCTCTTCTGGCCGCTGGGCGAGGCGTTATTAACCATCATGCCCTGGCAGAATGCCCTGCGGATCTATGCGCTGTTTGGCCTGCTGAGCGCATGGCTGAGTTATCAACTGCCTCGCCAGCGGCTCAGTTCAGCGGCGAAATCACCAGCCTCGCCAGCGACAGCAGAGGGCGACCGGCGTAACGGGGCGCGTTACGCGATCTTTATTGCGCTGATCACCTTCATCTCTAACGGTACCTCTACCCATCTGCCGGAGTTTATCAGCCACTTTGGTCTGCCGGTTGCCGTCGGTATGCTGTGGGGATTCGGCCAGACCGGCGCCCGGCTGGGGGAAGTGCTGGCCGGTCCCCGGGTCACCTCACTCACGCTAACGCGTTTTACTGCGCTCGCCATGCCGCTCTGTTTTCTCCTTGGATTGAGCAGCACGACCTTTGCCGGATGCGCAGCCGGGTTTGTGCTGGGCTATGGCGCGATTAACGGGCTGGTGACGATTGTCAAAGCGACGCTGCCGCTGGCGCTGTTTAGCGCAGAAAGCTACGCCAGCCGCACGGGTCTCCTGCTGATCCCCGGGCAACTGATGGCAGCTGTTTCACCCTTTGCCTACGCATGGCTGAACCACCGGCTGGGCATTATCGGCGGAATGTGGGTGTCCACCGGGTTAACGTTGATCGTTGCCGGACTGGCGCTGGCGATGGTGCGCGAGGCGGGTAAGGCGCAGGATGAACGTAATGTAGAATATCCGGCAGCGGCCGTTGACCAACCGATAGCCAAAAACAACCTTGCTGAAGAGTAAACGTGGATCACTACGCCCTTGATAATTTACGCCTGCGCTTATAGCCATATGGCAGGCATTATTCATACTATAAATTTTTAATGAAAATACATTCACCAAATCAATAATGAAATTTTTAAGAGAATAGCAGGGCATGCTGTCACCTGCGAAAAATAACGATACCGCCTGTATTTTTCGCTTGCATAATGATCCAAAAAATAAAGCCAGTCGCCATCGGTAACATTAGCCACACCTCCGGTAACACAATTAGCTTTACTCTCTTCCTCATCGAAAACGTTCGAGCATAGCAAAGAATGAGCGCTAATTTTAATACCGTAGCAAAACCCGGCGGCAATCGATGCAATCTGGCCTGTCGGTATTGCTTTTATCTGGAAAACGAGGTTCCGCGTCCAGGGTATGCCACCATGGACGACCTCACGCTGGAAGCGTACATTCACAACACCATTTCATCGACCCCCTCGCAAAACGTCGAGTTTTGCTGGCAGGGCGGTGAGCCTACCTTATGCGGGCTGGATTTTTTTGCAAAGGTGGTCGAGCTCCAGCAGCGTTACCGTGGTAACAAAATCATCGCCAACAGCCTGCAAACCAACGGCATCTTGCTGAACGATAAATGGGCTCGTTTTTTGCGTCGTCATGGATTTCTGGTCGGATTATCCATTGATGGCCCTGCGTCACTCCACGACACCTGGCGTACGACGGGCTGCGGAAAACCCACCTGGGAAAAAGTTGTGCAGGCCATACGCTGCCTGCAGCAGCATGACGTTCCGGTAAATGCCATGGTGGTGGTCAGCCGCCAGTCTGCAAGCCAGGGGAAAAGTCTCTATCGCTGCCTGAGCCGCGAGCTAAACCTTCACCATCTCCAGTTTATTCCTCTCGTTGACTCCCCTGCTCCCTGGTCAGTTACCCCTGAGGGCTGGGGCAAATTTTTGTGCAGTGTTTTCGACGACTGGCTGGAAAACGATGTTGGCAGGGTGTTTATCCAGTACTTTGATAATCTGCTCGGCGTATGGGCCGGCCAGCCCGCCACGCTCTGCACCATGCAGCCTGTCTGTGGGCAGAGTTTACTGGTGGAGCAAAACGGCGATGTCTACAGCTGCGATCACTTTGTCTCAGCGGAATATAAACTGGGTAATCTGAAGCAAGATGCTATGGCAGCGATGGCGAGCTCGCCATTTCAGCAACAGTTCGGGAAGCAAAAGGGCCAACTCTCTGCCCGCTGTCAGAGCTGCCACTGGCGCTTTGCCTGCCATGGGGGATGCCCTAAACACCGTTTTACCATCCATGACGACGAAGCACAGAATTACCTGTGCAGCGGCTATTTAGCCTTTTTCGGCCATATCACGCCCTATATGAACGTCATGCGAAGGCTTTTATTAAATTGCCAGCCGCCCGCGCTCATTATGAGTCTTATCCCGGAGATTCGGCAAAATATATTACAATTAACGGAGTCTGAAGATGAAAGAACCAAATAAAATAGATGGAAATCGCCGCCATCTCCTCAAAGGTCTGGGGATTGCCGCTGTCGTGAGCCTGTTACCAGAGACGGGAAACGCCGCGCAAAATAATGCCGCCCCGAAAGCGGCATGGGATATTCCTTTCACCGGCGAAATCCCTGACACACTGCCCGAAGGCTACAATATTTTACTAATAACCTGCGATCAGGAACGTTATTTCGAGCGGTATCCCTTTCCGGTGCCGGGCCGGGAACGCCTGATGAAAACGGGTATCACTTTTACCAATCATCAGAACACGGCCAACGTTTGTACGCCATCGCGCTCTGTCATGTACACCGGGCTCCATATGCCGCACACCCGGATGTTTGATAATCTTGGCTTCCCCTGGATGAATTACGATCTGGACCCGGAATTACGTACCGTGGGCCATATGATGCGTGAACTGGGTTATTACACGGCGTATAAAGGTAAATGGCATCTTACCCGGGAGATCGATCAGCCGGTCGCTGGTAAATCGGTAGAAGAAATGGACCTGGGCGAGATCCCGACGCCGCGACTGCATGAAATTATGGAAAAGTATGGTTTCTCTGATTATCACGGCATTGGCGATGTCATCGGGAAAAGTAAGGGCGGCTATTTCTTTGATTCAGTCACCACGGGGCAGACCATTAGTTGGCTACGTAACACCGGCCGCCCGCTGAATGATGAAAATAAGCCCTGGTTCGCGGCAGTAAACCTGGTTAACCCCCACGATGTCATGTTTATCGACACCGATGAGCATGGTGAGCAGGTGCAGTGGAAAGGGCCAATGGATAAAGAAAACCACACCCTGCTGCCAACCCAACCCCCGCACAACCAAATCTATCAGCAAAGCTGGCCAGACTATCCGCTGCCTGCAAACCGCCACCAGCCGCTCGATGAGCCTGGCAGACCTGCCGCCCATAAAGAGTACCAGAATGCCAGGGCGGTGATGGAGGGACAGTTCCCCGATGAAGACCGGCGCTGGCGCAAATTACTGGATTATTATTTCAACTGTATTCGCGATAATGACCAGCATCTTGAGGCGATTCTCAATGAGCTGGATAACCTGCAGCTGACGCAAAATACGATTATCGTCTTTACCGCCGACCATGGGGAACTCGGAGGCTCCCACCAGATGCATGGTAAAGGTTCCTCGGTGTACAAAGAGCAGATCCATGTGCCGATGATCATTCGCCATCCGGCGTATCCGGGAAACATCCGCTGCAACAGTTTGACTAATCATCTGGATTTAGTACCGACCCTGATTGGTCTGACTGGACGCGATCGCTCGCTGCGAGAGAAAGTCCTGGAGGGCAGAAAAGGCCGGGATATGAGCCCATTACTGGCGCATCCTGAGCAAGCGGGCTTAAATGCGCTGCGTCCGGGTTCGCTTTATTGTTACGGCATGATCCTGTATATGGATGCGCAATACACGGCAAAATTCAGAAAGCTGGCTGGAGAAAAACTCCCGCACGATCAATTTAAAAAAGCGATCGCGTCACTCCATCCTGATTTTTCCCATCGCTCAGGGATCCGTATGATCAACGATGGACACTATAAATTTGCCCGCTACTTTTCGCTCAAGCAGCATCATATTCCTGCTACCCTGGCCGAGCTGCTGGAGAATAATGATGTTGAACTTTTCGATCTGGTTAACGACCCCGAAGAAAATCATAACCTCGCCCGGGAGCCAGAGAAATACCGGGATCTGTTAATGACAATGAACGATAAACTCAATCAGCTCACTGCCGCTGAGATTGGCGAAGATGATGGCAGCTATATGCCCCCGTTTGAAGGAAGCCAGTGGGACATGTCGGCGGCCCAGATGCATCAATATATGCGCGATTAGCGCTTGCCGTCAGGTGGGAGACCTTAATGTAGCAGCTATAAAAAAACCCTCTGTAAACACAGAGGGTTTCGTTTCATTCAGCTAACGCCGGGGATTACTCCCACTCAATCGTTGCTGGCGGCTTGCCGCTGATGTCATACACCACGCGGGAGATACCGTTCACTTCATTGATGATACGGTTGGAGACGCGGCCGAGGAAATCGTACGGCAGGTGCGCCCAGTGCGCGGTCATGAAGTCGATGGTTTCCACCGCACGCAGGGAAACCACCCAGTCGTATTTACGGCCATCGCCCATCACGCCGACGGAACGAACCGGCAGGAACACGGTGAACGCCTGGCTGACTTTGTTATACAGGTCAGCTTTGTGCAGCTCTTCGATGAAGATAGCGTCCGCACGACGCAGCAGGTCGCAGTACTCTTTCTTCACTTCGCCCAGCACGCGCACGCCAAGGCCGGGGCCCGGGAACGGGTGACGGTAGAGCATGTCGTACGGCAGGCCCAGTTCCAGGCCGATCTTACGCACTTCGTCTTTGAACAGCTCACGCAGCGGCTCAACCAGGCCCATCTTCATCTCTTTCGGCAGGCCGCCCACGTTGTGGTGAGATTTGATGACGTGCGCTTTACCGGTGGCGGAAGCGGCAGACTCGATAACGTCAGGGTAGATGGTACCCTGCGCCAGCCATTTGACGTCGTCCAGCTTCAGCGCTTCTTCGTCGAACACTTCCACGAAAACGCGACCGATAATTTTACGCTTCGCTTCCGGATCGCTTTCACCCGCCAGCGCGTCGAGGAAACGCTGCTCGCCTTCAACGTGAACAATGTTCAGGCCAAAGTGGTCGCCGAACATCTCCATCACCTGCTGCGCTTCGTTCAGGCGCAGCAGACCGTTGTCCACGAATACGCAGGTCAGGTTTTTGCCGATAGCGCGGTGCAGCAGCATCGCGGTCACCGAAGAGTCCACACCGCCGGAGAGGCCGAGGATCACTTTGTCGTCGCCAACCTGCTGACGGATACGCTCAACGGCGTCGTCAATGATTTTCGCCGGGGTCCACAGCGCTTCGCACTGGCAGATGTCGCGCACGAAGCGCTCCAGCATACGCATCCCCTGACGGGTGTGGGTCACTTCCGGGTGGAACTGCACGCCGTAGAAGCGTTTTTCTTCGTTGGCCATAATGGCGAACGGGCAGTTGTCGGTGCTGGCGACGGTTACGAAGTCCGCTGGGATGGCGGTCACTTTGTCGCCGTGGCTCATCCACACGTCCAGCAGCGGTTTGCCGTCTGCGGTCAGGGAATCTTCGATACCGCGCACCAGCGCGCTGTCGTTAACCACTTCAACCTGTGCGTAACCAAACTCACGCTCGTTAGAACCTTCTACATGGCCGCCCAGCTGCATCGCCATGGTCTGCATGCCGTAGCAGACGCCAAATACCGGCACGCCGGCTTCGAACACATACTGCGGCGCGCGCGGGCTGTTCTCTTCGGTGGTGCTTTCCGGGCCGCCGGAAAGAATGATGCCGCTTGGATTAAATTCGCGGATCTGTGCTTCCGTGACATCCCATGCCCACAGCTCACAGTAGACGCCCAGCTCACGCACGCGACGCGCCACCAGCTGAGTATACTGAGACCCGAAGTCGAGGATGAGGATGCGATGTTTATGAATGTTTTCCGTCATTGACGCTAATTCCGAGGCAAGTGAAACAGAGTAAATAAATCGCCCGACGCAAGGTCGGGCGAAGAAATCAGGAGCCCAGACGGTAGTTCGGGGACTCTTTGGTGATGGTCACGTCGTGAACGTGGCTTTCCTGAATGCCCGCACCGCTGATGCGTACGAATTCAGCTTTGGTACGCAGCAGGTCAATGGTACCACAGCCGGTCAGACCCATACAGGAACGCAGACCGCCCATCTGCTGGTGAATGATCTCTTTCAGGCGGCCTTTATAGGCCACGCGGCCTTCGATACCTTCCGGCACCAGTTTGTCAGCGGCGTTATCGCTCTGGAAATAGCGATCAGAGGAGCCTTTGGACATCGCGCCAAGGGAGCCCATCCCGCGGTAGGATTTGTAAGAGCGACCCTGATAGAGCTCGATTTCACCCGGGGACTCTTCGGTACCCGCCAGCATGGAGCCAACCATCACCGCCGCCGCACCGGCGGCGATCGCTTTGGCGATATCGCCGGAGAAACGGATACCGCCGTCAGCGATAACCGGAATACCGGTCCCTTCCAGCGCTTCCACCGCGTCGGAAACAGCAGTGATCTGCGGCACACCCACGCCGGTGACGATACGGGGTAGTACAGATGGAGCCCCGGGCCGATGCCCACTTTCACCGCGCTGCAGCCGGCTTCCGCCAGCGCGCGTGCGCCTGCGCCAGTGGCAACGTTGCCGCCGATGATCTGCAGGTCAGGATATTTCGCGCGCGTTTCACGGATACGCTGCAGAACGCCTTCTGAGTGACCGTGCGAGGAGTCGATCAGCAGAACGTCAACGCCTGCCGCTACCAACGCGTCTACGCGCTCTTCGTTGCCGGCACCAGCGCCGACCGCCGCGCCTACGCGCAGACGGCCCTGCTCATCTTTACAGGCGTTCGGTTTACGTTCTGCTTTCTGGAAGTCTTTGACGGTGATCATGCCGCGCAGGTGGAAGCTCTCATCCACGACCAGCGCTTTCTCAACGCGTTTTTCGTGCATCTTAGCGAAGACCACTTCACGGCTTTCGCCTTCACGAACGGTGACCAGACGCTCTTTCGGCGTCATGTAGACGCTGACCGGCTGGTTCAGATCGGTGACGAAACGCACGTCGCGGCCGGTGATGATGCCAACCAGCTCGTTTTCTTCGGTAACCACCGGGTAGCCGGCGAAACCGTTGCGCTCGGTCAGCTCTTTCACTTCACGCAGGGTGGTGGTTGGCAGAACGGTCTGCGGGTCGGTGACCACGCCGGACTCATGTTTCTTCACGCGACGAACTTCTTCCGCCTGGCGCTCGATGGACATGTTTTTGTGAATAAAGCCGATGCCGCCTTCCTGTGCCAGGGCAATAGCCAGACGCGCTTCCGTTACGGTATCCATGGCTGCGGAGAGCATAGGAATATTCAGACGAATGGTTTTCGTCAGCTGAGTGCTGAGATCGGCAGTATTCGGCAGAACGGTAGAATGAGCGGGAACGAGGAGGACGTCGTCAAACGTCAGGGCTTCTTTAGCGATACGTAGCATGGGCAATATCTCGACCAGGGTGGATAAATATTGCCGTGGCATTATACAGAGCGTAACCGATTGCATCTACCCTTTTTTGCAAATAATACTTGCCATCCCCTCTGAGCGCGTTACTATCGACTGAATAACCTGCTGATTTAAAGTTTGATCTTGCTCACATGTTACCCTCTCAATCCCCCGCAATTTTTACCGTAAGCCGCCTCAATCAGACGGTGCGTCTGCTGCTTGAGCGCGAAATGGGCCAGGTTTGGATCAGCGGCGAGATCTCTAACTTCAGCCAGCCTTCTTCCGGCCACTGGTACTTCACCTTAAAAGACGATAACGCCCAGGTGCGCTGCGCGATGTTCCGCAACAGCAACCGCCGGGTGACGTTTCGCCCGCAGCACGGGCAGCAGGTGCTGGTTCGCGCCAACATTACGCTGTATGAGCCGCGCGGCGACTACCAGATTATCGTCGAAAGCATGCAGCCCGCCGGCGAAGGGTTGCTGCAGCAGAAGTATGAGCAGCTGAAAGCACAGTTAACGGCGGAAGGACTTTTCGAGCAAAAACATAAGCAGGCGCTCCCCTCTCCCGCCCACTGCGTCGGCGTCATCACCTCGAAAACCGGTGCCGCGCTGCACGATATTCTCCATGTCCTCAGGCGCCGCGATCCCGGGCTGCCGGTGATCATCTACCCAACCGCGGTCCAGGGTGACGACGCCCCCGGGCAGATTGTGCGCGCCATCGCGCTGGCCAACGCGCGCCAGGAGTGTGACGTACTGATTGTCGGACGCGGCGGCGGTTCGCTGGAGGATCTGTGGAGTTTTAACGATGAGCGGGTGGCGCGGGCTATTTTCGCCAGCCAGATCCCTATCGTCAGCGCCGTCGGCCATGAAACCGACGTCACGATCGCTGATTTTGTTGCCGACCTGCGGGCACCGACTCCCTCAGCCGCCGCGGAAATCGTCAGCCGCAACCAGCAGGAGCTGCTGCGCCAGCTGCAGTCCGGACAGCAGCGGCTGGAAATGGCGATGGACTATTTCCTCGCCAGTCGCCAGCGCCGTTTTACCCAGCTGTTCCATCGCCTGCAGCAACAGCATCCACAGCTGCGCTTGGCCCGCCAGCAGACCGCCCTGGAACGCCTGCGCCAGCGGATGCGTATCGCCGTGGAGTCACAGCTTAAGCGCGCAGAACAGCGGCAAAAGCGCACCGTTCTGCGTCTGAATCACTACAACCCGCAGCCGCGGATCCACCGCGCGCAGTCGCGGATCCAGCAGCTGGAATACCGGCTGGCGGAAATTATGCGTGGCCGCCTCAGCGAGCGGCGTGAACGGTTTGGCAACGCGGTGACCCATCTGGAGGCGGTGAGCCCCTTAGCCACCCTGGCGCGGGGCTACAGCGTCACCTCGGTGAGCGACGGTACGGTGCTGAAGCAGACAAAACAGGTCAAAACCGGCGATCTGCTCACCACCCGCCTGAAAGACGGCTGGGTCGAAAGCGAAGTGAAGCAGATCGCGACGGTGAAAAAAACGCGGGCCAGAAAGCCTTCGCCCACTAAACCAGCGGAATAAATTCCACCCGTTTTTTCGAGATAAGGCCATGCCCATGCTGGCAAAAGTAATCCACCGCGCCGCACGCCTTCAGCACCTCCAGCGGCTGGTGGCATTCCGGGCAGCGGGCCTCAAGGGTAAATACCCTTTCGCACTGGGCGCAATGCGCGCTACTGCCTTTGACATCTAACGGCGCGTGGCACAGAGGGCAATCAAGTTCCATAACCATTCCTTTCAACGTTTATCTGCACCTATTTTATCATGTTCCGGGTTTAATGCGGGCCGCGTAATTGCTGCTGCAACCTGAGCAGCCATTCCACTTCCTCAAGCCTACGCTGCGTTAGCCCGGCCACGCTGTCCGGCGCCCGGATAAACAGATTATCAGCGCCGAGGATCTGCTCATCAAGACAGTGCGTATAGATCGCCCCGGGCCGGGTCCAGCGCTGCACCCGCTCGCCGTCCTGTAGCGTCACCACTTCGCCCTCAGGGGCGCGATCGAGGGTGATTATTCGCCCGTCCCGCAGTCCTATTCGCATTCCCTTTTGCCCGCCCGCGGGACCCGCATATTTGTTGAGCCAGATATTGAGCGGGATAGTGCCCAGGGTTCCCTGCAGATGCGCCTCCCCCTCGGCAGTGCTCGTATCCCCAGGAGCAATGTCATGGCCGAGGCGGTCTTTCGCCACCCGAAGGGAAAGGCTCAGCGCCGTATCGCCTCCGCTGGCGTGCAGGGTTTCGCGGAGCATCGCCAGGACATGGGTGCCGATATCGAGGATCACCCCATCAGGGTGACGCAGCTGCCGGGTATCCAGCTCCCCGGTGGCAAAATTGAGTGCGACCGGCTCACCAGCGCTGTTAAAGCCGCTTGGCTCCTGCAAATAACCTTCGATCCAGACGATATCCTGCGCTGACAGGTGCGGCGGAGGCAGGCCGCTGGCCTCCCCTTCCGCCCGCCACAGCGGGCCAGGAGCGTTCAGCGCAACGCCTCGCGCCATCCAGTGGTCAAGAGCCAGCACCCGCGCGGCCTGCTCAGTCGGCGCCAGCAGCGCCCGCAGCCGGGCGGCCTGCTCAAGGTTGGCCACGATCGGCTTTTCCACCACGATGCGGGAAATGCCGCTGGCTAACGCCCTCTCCAGTACGGGCAGATGCTGAAGTGATGAGGTGGTAATGAAGAGCGTATCCAGGGGTTCGGCCAGCAGCGCCGACAGCGAACTACAGCGCTGGATCCCCGGCAGCGCTCTGCTGCAGTCCAGGTCATAGCCCTGGCAGCGGTCGATGACGTCCCCCAGGCGACGCAGCGCCGGTAAATAGGCGGTTTCCACCACCGCGCCGAGGCCGATAAAACCAATCTGCATAGTAAGTCCACCTTTGAGCCGCTCTGTTCCCGGCGAAGTATCTCGGGATTATGGCGGAAGGTTTTGACATTTACCGGCATGGCGGCCACAAAAAACCCGCCGAAGCGGGTTTAATGATTATTTGCTTTTCTTGATGTGCTTGATCAAGCGCTTACGTTTACGCATCTGGTTCGGCGTCAGGGTGTTACGCTTGTTAGCGAACGGGTTTTCCCCTTCCTTGAACTGGATCCGGATTGGCGTGCCCATCACGTCCAGGGATTTACGGAAGTAGTTCATCAGGTAGCGCTTGTAGGAATCCGGCAGATCCTTGACCTGGTTACCGTGGATCACCACGATAGGCGGGTTGTAGCCCCCGGCGTGGGCGTATTTCAGCTTCACGCGACGGCCACGCACCAGCGGTGGCTGATGATCTTCCGCCGCCATGTTCATGATCCGGGTCAGCATCGCGGTGCTTACGCGGCGCGTAGCGCTGTCGTAGGCTTCGCGTACCGATTCAAACAGGTTGCCGACGCCGCTGCCGTGCAGGGCGGAGATGAAGTGCACCCGGGCAAAGTCGATAAAGCCCAGACGATAGTCGAGGGTCTCCTTCACCTGCTCCTTCACTTCCTGACTCAGGCCATCCCACTTGTTAACGACGATCACCAGCGAACGGCCACTGTTAAGAATAAAGCCCAGCAGCGAGAGGTCCTGGTCGGAGATCCCTTCGCGAGCATCGATCACCAGCAGCACGACGTTGGCGTCTTCAATCGCCTGCAGCGTTTTTATCACCGAGAACTTTTCCACGACGTCGGTGATTTTCCCGCGCTTGCGCACCCCGGCGGTATCGATGAGCACGTATTCGCGCTCGTCACGCTGCATCGGGATATAAATGCTGTCACGGGTGGTGCCCGGCATATCGTAAACCACCACGCGATCTTCACCGAGGATGCGGTTGGTGAGGGTTGATTTACCGACATTAGGACGCCCGACAATCGCCAGCTTGATCGGCAGATCCTGCGGATTGAAGTCGTCTTCCGGCTCTTCTTCCGCTTCGCCATTCTGCTCGGCTTCGAATTTCGCCCAGTATTCGGCGTCTTCATCCACTTCTTCCTGCGGATTAACCTCATCGACCCATGGCAGCAGGGCCTGCTCCAGCAGGCTGGTCACGCCGCGGCCGTGCGAAGCGGCAATCGGATAGATATCGCCCAAGCCGAGCGACCAGAAGTCCGCCATTGCCTGGTCGACGTCGATGCCGTCGGTTTTGTTAGCCACCAGGAAGGTGGGCTTTTCACGAGAGCGCAGGAGTTTAGCGATCGCGATGTCCGCCGGCATCAGGCCCGCGCGCGCATCGACCATAAACAACACCACATCGGCCTCTTCGATTGCCAGCAGCGACTGCTCCGCCATCCGGGTTTCCACGCCCTCTTCCGTACCATCAATACCACCGGTATCGATACAGATGAATTCGCGGCCTTCGACTTCGGCCCGACCGTACTTACGGTCACGAGTCAGCCCCGGGAAATCCGCAACCAGCGCATCACGAGTGCGCGTCAGGCGGTTAAAGAGCGTGGATTTTCCAACGTTAGGGCGCCCGACAAGCGCGACCACAGGTATCATGTTAAATGCCTCATACAATCACTAAGCAACATCGTCTTAACGACGTTTTTAAAAAAGTCAAAACGGCCCCTGTCTGCCAGGGGCCGTTTCTTAATCACTCACGACAGCGGTAATTAACGCGTAATCGCGTACAGCGTACCGTCTTTCGCCTGGATCAGCAGTCGACCATCGGCAACCACCGGGTCGGTCAGGAAGCCGGAGCTGTCCACTTTCTGCTGCGCCACAAAATGGCCATCTTCCGGATTAACCCAGTGCATGTAGCCTTCGCTATCGCCGACGACCAGATTGCCATTATACAACACCGGCGCGGTCAGCAAACGGTGCAGCAGATCGCTTTGCGTCCACAGGGTTACACCGCCGTCGGTGGTCAGTGCCAGCAGGCGATCGTTCTGGTCTACCAGGTAGATACGGTTACCATCGACGATGAAATCATTCACCGAACCCAGCTCGCGTTTCCACATAATCTGGCCGCTACGCAGGTCCAGCGCGGTCAGGTTACCGTTATAAGCCAGCGCATAAACCACACCGTTAACGATGATCGGCGTCGTGTCGACGTCGTTCAGGCGGTCAATTTCCGTCGGGCCGGTGGCCGTAGAAATACGCTGCTGCCAAATCATCTGCCCCTGCTGCATCAATACTGCACTGACGCGGCCGTTGTCGCCGCCGACGATCGCCGCGCCGTAGGCGGTCGCAGGCGCAGACTCGCCGCGCAGGGAGAGCGCCGGCATATCGAGGTTAACGGTCCACTTCACGGCCCCATCGGTCTCGTTTAGCGCCTGCAGCTGGCCGTTACTGGTATGCACCAGCACCATGCCATCGCTCACCACCGGACGCGACAGCGCCTCGCCGGCGACACGGGTTTGCCAGGCCACGGTACCATCGCTGGTATTCAGCGCATACAGCTGCGCTTTCTCGCTGCCGATATAAACATGGCCGCCAGAGACGGTCACCCCGCCAGAAAGCAGCGCTGGCGTGCGCGAGAACCAGCCATCTTTCTCCGCCAGATTCACCGACCACACCTCTTTGCCGTCGTCGGCGTTCAGCGCTTTGACGGTGCCTTTACGGTCAGCAGCATACACTACGCCGTCGGCAAAGGCCGGATGAAGGTTAGAGTAAAATTCGCCGATACCATCGCCAACCGAGGTGCTCCAGGACGTGGACGGCGTAAACTGGTTTTCTACCGTCGGCAGCGGTGACATTTTCACCACATCTTCTTCGCTATTAAACAGCGAACACCCGCTCAGCAAGGTAACGGAAAGCAGCCCTGGCAACAGTAATTTACGCAATTGCATCGAGTCCCTCTCAGATGGACAAATTATTCATTTTCATACGCATCATTTCGCTGAGCGCAGGAGAAGCATCGCTTTTCACGCCAGCTTCCCACGCCGCACGGGCCCCTTGCTTATCGCCTTTGCTCAACAGAATTTCGCCGCGCAAATCGGCCACAATGGCGGTCCAGCCCTCACCTTTGATGCTGTCGAGGGTTTTCAGCGCCGCATCAGCCTGTTTCATTTGCAGCTGAACGCGGGCCAGACGCATACTGATAACCGATTTCAGATTATCATCAGATGCGGCCGCCAGCCCCTGCTGCAGCTGCTTTTCAGCGTTCGGCAGATCGTTCTGTTCAACAAAATGCTGTGCCAGCTCGAGAGAGGCGAAGGCGCCGTAGGTATTTTTATTGTCAGCCGCGAATTTCTCTGCCCCTGACAGCACTTCTGGCGTATTCGATTTCAGCGCGGAAGTCGCCTTCTCGTAAGCCAGCGACGCGTCTCTGGCGGTATCCTGCTGATGGGAGGTCCAGTAGCGCCAGCCAACCAGCGCGCCAATCCCTAAAATCACCCCGACCGCCAGCGCTTTGCCGTTTTCGGCAAAGAAACGCTTCAGCGCATCGACCTGATCGTTCTCGTTGTTAAAAGTTTCCACGCAGTCCTTCTCCTGACTAATAATTCCCGGGAGATTAACCCAGAAGTGTGCGCAAATGCGCGGCAACGCTCTCCTGCGTTACGGTAGTTTGCTCACCTGAGCGTAAATCCTTCACTACCACGTTTCCGTCAGCAATCTCTGATTCACCGACCACCAGCGCGACGCGCGCCCCCCACTTGTCAGCGCGGGCGAACTGCTTCTTAAAGTTGCCGCCGCCGTGGTTGGTCATCAGCTTCACGCCGGGCAGCGCATCGCGAACCTGCTCAGCCAGACGCATTGCAGCAGACTGAGTATCGGTCCCGGAGGCTACCAGGTATATATCGACAACAGGATCGGCTTTAAATTCCGGATTCACTGCCTGGACCAGTAAAACAAGACGTTCCAGACCCATGGCAAAACCCACGCCCGGGGTAGCGCGACCGCCCAGCTGCTCAACCAGGCCGTCGTAACGACCGCCGGCGCAGACGGTGCCCTGGGAACCAAGGCTGGTGGTCACCCACTCGAACACGGTGCGGTTATAGTAATCAAGGCCGCGCACCAGGCGCTGGTTGACGGTGTAGCGGATCCCGGCATCGTCAAGCAGCGCGCACAGGCCGGCAAAGTGGGCTTTCGACTCTTCGTCAAGATAATCGCCGAGCGCCGGCGCGTCGTTGAGCAGCGCCTGAACGTCCGGGTTTTTGGAGTCCAGCACCCGCAGCGGGTTGGTATACATCCGGCGTTTACTGTCTTCATCCAGTTTATCGGTAAACTGCTCCAGGTATGCCACCAGCGCGTCGCGGTAGTTGGCGCGCGCTTCCAGCGAACCGATGGAGTTCAGCTCCAGGCTGACGTGCTCGGAGATGCCCAGCTCACGCCACCAGCGCGCGGTCAGCATAATCAGCTCCGCGTCGATGTCCGGGCCCTGCAGGCCAAACACTTCGGCGCCGATCTGATGGAACTGGCGGTAGCGACCTTTCTGCGGGCGCTCGTGACGGAACATTGGCCCGACGTACCACAGACGCTGTTCTTGATTGTACAGCAGACCATGTTCGATGCCGGCACGTACGCAGCCCGCCGTCCCTTCCGGACGCAGCGTCAGGCTGTCGCCATTGCGGTCTTCGAAGGTATACATCTCTTTTTCAACCACGTCGGTCACTTCGCCGATCGCGCGTTTGAATAACGGGGTCTGCTCTACAATCGGCAAACGGATTTCGCTGTAACCGTAGCTACCGAGCACCTGCTTCAGTGAGCCTTCAATGCGCTGCCAGAGAGCGGTTTCGCCCGGCAGATAATCGTTCATGCCACGGATGGCTTGAATGTTCTTTGCCACGTTTATTCTCTTTATATATACAAAAATGAACCCCGGCGCCTCGCGCCCGCAGGTTCAATCATACACGGGAAGCGTATCGCTTCCCAACACGTTATTTTGCTTCAACCTGTTGAACGTCAATCCGACGGGCTTCATCGAGCATCGAGGCTTTGGCGCGGATCCGCGCTTCCAGCTGGTCGATCATGTCGTTGTTGTCCAGGCGATCTTTACGCACGCCGTCTTCATACAGGCCGCTTTTCTTGTTGCCGCCGGTGACGCCAAGGGTGGAGACCAGCGCTTCGCCCGGGCCGTTCACCACGCAACCGATGATCGAAACATCCATCGGGGTGATGATATCTTCCAGACGCTGCTCCAGAGCATTCACCGTACCGATAACGTCAAACTCCTGGCGTGAACAGGTCGGGCAGGCGATAAAGTTAATGCCGCGGGAACGAATACGCAGAGATTTGAGGATATCGAAGCCGACCTTGATCTCTTCCACCGGATCCGCCGCCAGCGAGACGCGCAGCGTATCGCCGATCCCCTCGGACAGCAGGAGTCCCAGACCGATCGCCGATTTTACCGCGCCGCTGCGCGCGCCGCCCGCTTCGGTGATCCCGAGATGCAGCGGCTGATCGATCTGTTTCGCCAGCAGACGATAGGATTCCACCGCCAGGAAGACATCGGAGGCTTTAACGCTGACTTTAAACTGATCGAAGTTCAGACGATCGAGATGATCGACATGACGCATGGCGGATTCGAGCAGCGCCTGCGGCGTCGGCTCGCCATATTTTTCCTGCAGATCTTTTTCCAGCGAGCCGGCGTTGACGCCGATGCGGATCGGGATGTTTTTATCGCGAGCGCAATCTACAACCATGCGGATGCGCTCTTCGTTGCCGATGTTGCCCGGGTTGATACGCAGGCAGTCGACGCCATATTCCGCCACTTTCAGCGCAATACGGTAGTCAAAGTGGATATCGGCGACCAGCGGGACGTTAACCTGCTGTTTGATAAGTTTGAACGCCTCAGCAGCGTCCATCGTCGGAACAGAGACACGGACAATGTCCGCGCCTACGCGCTCTAACGCTTTGATTTGATTTACGGTCGCCGCCACATCGGTGGTGCGCGTATTGGTCATTGACTGAACGGCGATGGGAGCCCCATCGCCAATTGGCACATTACCAACGTAAATACGTTTAGATTTTCTACGTTGAATCGGAGCCTGGTTATGCATGAAAAATCTCCCGCGTTACCCGTCTGTTACTGCGCCGGTGATGATTCGGCATTGAGGGTCAGACGCGCAACCTGGTTAGTTCTGATAAAACGACTTAAATCGACAGGCTTGCCCAGATACTGGATCTGTACCGCGGCCGGGGCGCCAATTTTCAGCTTATACGGCGCCTGACCGCTCAGGTTCAGGTTACCACCTTTACGCTGCAGGCCGCTGAACAGTTTTTTACCGGTGGCATCGCTCACTTCCAGCCAGCAGTCGGCGGAAAAGTTCATCACCAGATCCTGCGCCGACGCCGCCGGAGTCGTGACGTTCGCCTGATCGGTCGGCAACGGCGAGGCTGGGGTGGTAGCCGGAGCTGCCGGCGTCGTCCCCGCGGTATCGACATTGGCCTGGGAAGGGGCCACGACAGCGTTATTATCCGCTGGCGTCTGGGCCGGCGCGCTGGTGGTCGGTGCGCTGGCGGTATCGGTTGGCGCGCTGTTCGCGGCGCTATCGGCGGTCGGGGCTGCAGGGGCGCTGGTATCCAGCGGCACGTTCTGGCTGTTGGCGTCGCCGCCGTTCAGCTCAGCGGAAGACTGATCGGCCATGGTCGAAATCTCTTCCTGCTGCGCCTTATGGTCTTGCCACCACCAGGCGCCGCTCAGACCGATAACCACAAACAGCACCAGCCAGGTGAAGCTCATCAGCCAGCCGTCGCGCTTTTTGCGGCGCTTGCCTAAAGAGAAACTCTGCATTGGCGCGACTTTCGCCGCGCGGATGGGCGCCTGCTTGGCCATCATCGGCAGCAGCTCGTCTTCTGGAATATGTACGAGGCGAGCGTAGGAGCGGATGTACCCGCGCAGGAAGGTGGAGGCGAGGTCGGCGGGGGCCTTATCGTCTTCAATATCACGAACCGTGGACACCTTCAGGCATAAGCGTTCGGCCACCGCTTGCTGGCTAAGTCCGAGTTGTTCGCGGGCGTGACGCAGACGCGCGCCCGTGGTGTTTGCTTCTTGATGATCTTGAGTGGCTTCAGTATTCATTCGCTACAACTACTGGTACGTGAAATTTAAAGTTCAGCGCGGGAAAAAGCCGGCGCCGCGAGACATCTGTGCTACGTCAGCCTCACAGTATAGGACTGTCAGCCGCGCGATCACAGAGACGAATCAAAATTGAATGCTAAGCGGTTGTTGTGCCGCTACATACTGCCTCAAAGTCGACAAAAACGCACCGTAATTATTAACCGAATCAGCGTATTTCGCCTGGCTATCGGCCATAAATATGACCCGTGCCGCCTGCGCTGCACGGGTCATCATTTGTCAGACCGCTTTTACGTCAATCGCTTCGCCCTGCATCCGCTTACGCAGCGTACGCTTGGTACGGTCAATGACGTCGCCCGCCAGCTGGCCGCAGGCGGCATCGATATCGTCGCCACGCGTTTTACGCACGATGGTCGTAAAGCCGTACTCCATCAGGACTTTGGAGAAACGGTCGATGCGGCTGTTGGAGCTGCGGCCATACGGCGCGCCCGGGAACGGGTTCCATGGGATCAGGTTGATCTTGCACGGCGTATCTTTCAGCAGCGCCGCCAGCTCATGGGCGTGCTCGGTGCCGTCGTTGACGTGATCCAGCATCACGTACTCGATGGTCACCCGGCCCTGGTTGGCGTTGGACTTCGAAATATAGCCGCGCACCGAGTTGAGGAACGTCTCGATGTTGTACTTTTTGTTGATCGGGACGATTTCGTCGCGAATGGTGTCGTTCGGCGCGTGCAAGGAGATCGCCAGCGCAACGTCGATCATATCGCCGAGTTTATCCAGCGCCGGCACCACGCCGGAGGTAGACAAGGTCACACGACGCTTGGAAAGGCCAAAGCCGAAATCGTCGAGCATGATTTCCATCGCCGGAACGACGTTGTTGAGGTTCAGCAGCGGCTCGCCCATGCCCATCATTACTACGTTGGTAATGGGACGCACGCCGGTGGTCTTCACCGCGCCGACGATCTTCGCCGCGCGCCAGACCTGGCCGATAATTTCGGATACCCGCAGGTTGCGGTTAAAGCCCTGCTGGGCGGTGGAGCAGAATTTGCACTCCAGCGCGCAGCCTACCTGGGAGGAGACGCACAGGGTGGCGCGGTCTTCTTCCGGGATATAGACGGTCTCGACGCGCTGATCGCCAACGGCAATCGCCCATTTAATGGTCCCGTCGGTTGAGCGTTGCTCTTCAACCACTTCCGGGGCGCGGATCTCCGCCACTTCTTTCAGTTTACTGCGCAGGACTTTGTTGATGTCGGTCATCTCATCAAAGTCGTCGCAGCAGTAGTGATACATCCATTTCATCACCTGATCGGCGCGGAAAGGCTTCTCGCCCATGTTTTTGAAAAACTCGCGCATCTGCTGACGGTTTAAATCCAGCAGGTTGATTTTGGCATCTTTGTTCGGCACCGTCAGAGCGGCGGTATCAGGCGTGACAATTTGTTCAGACATAATATTTTCCGGCCTCGTTATTACACGTTATGGCCCCAGGTGGGTTGAAAAAGAAACGCCCCGGAGAGCGACTGCTCGTCCAGGGGCGCTATATTCTACAAATTCTGGCGCATCATTGCCACGTTTGCACAAAGCAATGAAAAAAAATCTGTAACTGACTGCTCAATCCTCTAAGGCTTTTCGATTGTCGCAAGGCGGCAAGCAAGTGACAAATTCGTCGGGAACGAATTTGACCAGCCGTAGGCTGGCCTCCGGTGAGAGGCAGGAGCCTCTCATTAATCCCCGGGAGCATAGATAACTATGTGACCGGGGTGAACGCGCGCAGCCAACGCCGCGACGGTCGAAAAGACGAGGTTTGTATCTCCAAAGTATTTCAGGTCACAGCGAGACGGCGAGTTCGCAAATCCCCGGGAGCATAGATAACTATGTGACCGGGGTGCGCGAAGGAAGCCAACAATGCTGTGGCGTGAAAGACGCAGGAGATTAGCGAGTGCGCGGGCAAACCTCGCCTTCAGCAAAGAAGAACGCGATTTCGCGGGCAGCGGATTCTACAGAGTCGGAACCGTGGGTGCCGTTCTCGGTGAAGCTGTCAGCGTAGTCAGCGCGCAGGGTACCCGCCAGGGCGTTTGCCGGATTGGTGGCGCCCAGCAGGTCACGGTGACGCTGTACCGCATTTTCGCCTTCCAGAACGGAAACCACGATCGGGCCGGAGGTCATGAACTCAACCAGACCGTCGAAGAACGGGCGACCTTCGTGCTCAGCATAGAAACCACGAGCCTGTTCAACGGTCAGGTGCAGCATTTTGGTGCCGACGATTTTGAACCCTGCAGCTTCAAAGCGGGAAAAGATGCTGCCAATAACGTTTTTTGCCACCGCGTTTGGTTTGATGATGGAAAAAGTACGTTCAATAGCCATGATTACCTCTAATTAAATGTTCTGTTGTTGCACATACGATTGTATGGCCTGGCGCGCATTATAATGAGCATCCCCGCCCCTGCCTACGGATGAAGGTAACATTTTGTTAAAATAAGATGAGTATTGAAAACACAAACCGCCAACAACAAATTTACCCTGGTTATTGCAGGGTAAAGCTGGCGGCTGCCGTCTGGCCCGCTTCATCCATCACCACCAACTGCCACTCGCCGGGTTTATCCAGCGTTAGCGTGGTTCTTGCGCCGGCGGCCTCTAACGGTTCGCCATTAATAAACCACCAGCGCCGCCCCTCCCCACCGCTGGTTTGTAGCGGCAACATCACCCGCGCCTCACCCGGGAGACGTTTTATCACTGCCCCATCACGGATGCCGGACAGCACCAGCGGCGCGGTATCCTGAGTCTGTAACGGCGGGCATGACTCCGATGCCGGTCCCAGGCGCGCGCGCCGCCTTTCGCTGGCCGGCAGCCAGGGATCCAGCGGCAGCGGCCAGACTTCGACCTGGCTTTCCCGAGCGCCGGGACAATCCGCCGCCACCCGTTCGCCGTGTTCATTGCGCCACACCGGGAAGCGGATCCCGCGTACGCTCTCCTGCCCCGGCAGCAGCAGAGTCGGCGGCTGGCTGGCATCCAAAAGCCAGCTGGCCAGGCGACGACGACAGTTGCTGTCGCCCGCCGGCAGATCCTGCCCGCCAGGCCAGCAGATTGTCCCCTGGCTGACCGTTGCCGGGCGCGGATCGCTCGGCAGCCCGCCGCGGCTCATCGCCGGGCGGGCCAGCAGCAGATTATTGACCTGGTTGAGCAGCGGTACGGCGCTGGCGAAGCCAAACTGGCCCACCACCGGCGTACCGTCCGGGCGCCCGGTCCAGATGCCTATCAGATATCGCGCATTGAGGCCGACCGCCCACGCGTCGCGATAGCCGTAGCTGGTGCCGGTTTTCCACGCCAGCGGCACCGCCTGCGGCAGCGAGGCATCGGGAACCGGTTGCGCTTCGCCGGCCAAAATACGCCGGACGATCCATGCCGCCCCGGGCGACATCAGCGCGCGCTCGGTCAATGGGTCGCTCGGCTTCAGGCGCAGCCGCGCCGCCTTGCCATGGCGGGCGAAGGCGCTGTACGCCGCGACAATATCTTCCAGCCGCGCCCCGGCGCCGCCGAGGATTAGCGACAGATTCGGCTCTGCGCCAGCGGGCAGCGTCAGGGGCAGCCCGGCGTTGCGTAAATTAGCCGCAAAGCGTTTTGGTCCATAGGCTTCGAGCACCTGCACCGCCGGCAGATTCAGCGACCGAACCAGCGCCTCGCTGGCGCTCACCGGGCCATGAAACCCGCTGTCGAAATTACCGGGGCGATAATCGCTAAAACGCCGTGGCACATCCTGTAATAGCGATGCCGGGTGAATCAGCCCCTCATCCATCGCCATCGCGTAGATAAAGGGTTTCAGCACCGACCCCGGCGAGCGTACCGCCGAGACCATATCAATATGGCCGAAGCGGCTGTCGTCGGTGATATCCGCCGAGCCCACCCAGCCGCGAACTTTCATATCCGTGTGGTCGACGACGACCATCGCCAGCGAACTGCGCGGCGGCAGGCGCGATTTCCAGTTCAGCGCCAGATCTTCCAGTTGCCGCTGCAGTCCGGCATCCAGAGTCGTCACCACCTTTTCATCACGACTGGTCGCCAGCGCCCGGCGTGAAAAAAGCGGCGCCAGCTGCGGCATCTGGCGCGGAAACAGCCATACTGGCTCCTCCATCGCTTCCTTTACCGCCTGTTCCGGCCAGACGCCCTGGCTGACCATTCGCGTAAGCACTTTATCACGCGCCGCCTGGGCCCGCTGCGGCCAGCGGTCCGGACGTAAACGACTGGGCGCCTGGGGAAGTACCGCCAGCAGCGCCGCCTCGCCGTAGCTAAGACTGGCAGGCGGCTTACCGAGATAGGCCCAGCTGGCCGCGCCGATCCCCTGCAGGGTGCCGCCAAACGGCGCGCGGTTCAGATAGAGGGTTAGAATGTCGCTTTTTGACAGATGCCACTCCAGCTGCAGCGCTCGCCACAGCTGGCGCAGCTTGCCGCCGAAGGTGCGTGGATGGGGATCAAGCAGGCGTGCCACCTGCATGGTAAGCGTGCTGCCGCCCGAGATAACTCGCCCGGAAGTAAGATCCTGCCAGGCGGCGCGCAGCACCGCGAAGGGATTGACCCCCGGATGGCGCCAGAACCAGCGGTCTTCATACTGGATGAGCGCCTGCAGATAGCGCGGCGACACGTCGGCGAGCGTGACCGGATAACGCCAGACGCCCTGCGCGTCGGCAAACCGCCACAGCGGCGTCCCGTCTTCCGCCACCACCACACGGGCAGGCGTGACGTCATGCAGCGGCAGCGGCCACAGGCGATCGGCCGCCAGCACCGCCAGCCACAGCAGAAAAATAAACGCCGCCAGCCAGCGCCAGCGGCGTTTTACCCGAGGCAATACGCGCATTTACGGCGTCACGGTGAGCGGACCGCTGGCCGCTCCTGTCGCCCGCCACTGCGGCGCATACATCGATTCCACCTGCGGCTGCGGGACCTGATAAGTGCCCGGCGTCACCGCCCGCGCCAGATAGACCAGCGTCACCGGCTGGCCTTCATTGACAGCGACGGCGGCGACGAAACGGTCATCGCGGAACTCGATATGCTGAATATCCGCCTGCTGCATCTGGTTAAGCAGGTTTTGCACCGCGTCGCCATTCTCCTGCAGGCTGGCGCTGCTGTTGGCCAGATTCTGGTTTTCCAGCTCCAGACCGGCTGGCAACAGATCAACCACCAGCGCGTCAGGAACGTTACGTTTGGCGGTCACCTCCAGCTTGACCAGCACCAGTTCGCCGCTGCGCAGCGAGGTCAGCGATTTCTGCTGGCCGTGGGTATCGAAAATAGCGCGTTCAATCCCCAACACGTTGCCTCCCGGCTGTGGCGCGCTTTGCGGATAACCGCTGCTATCGAGGCGCAGCCACAGCGGCTGACTGCCGGTATTACTCACCTGCAGCGCCGCCAGCCGATCGCCGTCGAGGTTGCGGGTTTGCGCTTTGTCGCCGGCCAACGGCTCCGCCTGCAGCGAGGTTTTCGCCTGCCAGCTGCCCGGCAGGTCCGCCAGCGTACGTCCGGCAAGGAACAAGGCGTTGGTTTCCTGGGTCGACAGCCAGCGCTGGCCATAGGCCTCTTCCGACAGCGTGCTCAACAGCTGATTTTGCACCTCCGGCAGCAGCTTATTCTCTTCCAGCAGCGCCAGTTTCAGGGCGTTGTCGCGCAGCGGGCTACCGTAATCGCCCAGCCAACGATTCTCATCCTGGCGCGGGGTGGCAACCGCCAGCTTCAGGGCGGCGTCGCCGCGCGGCGCATCGCCCATAGTTTTCAGCGCAATGCCGAGCTGCAGCAGCGGCAAGCCGGATCGCGCCTGGTCGTGACGGCTCCAGATTTCACGCAAGGCGCCGAGCGGCGCTTTTTGCTGACGCGCCAGCACCAGCGCGGCGTATGCCTGGGCGGCAAAGCGGCTGGCCTGGGCGTCGTCGCTGTAGCGCACGGTCATCAGGCCCGGCTCCTGCAGATAGCGCAGCAGGCGCTCGTTGCCTTTATTAATGGCGTTGACCGGTACGCTATAGCCCTGCTCGCTGGCACGCACGAGGAAGTCCATGGCGTAGGCGGTCAGCCAGTACTCTTCCGGCCCCTCTCTATCCCATAGCGCAAAGCCGCCGTTTTCCAGCTGCATCTGCAGCAGGCGTGAAATACCGACATCGATGGCCGCGCGGCGTTTTTCGTCGCTGTCCCCGCTAATGCCCAGCGCCTTTAGCTGCGCCGCGCTGGTATACAGGGACGGGAACAGGCCGCTGGCGGTCTGCTCAAGGCAGCCGTAAGGATAGGCTTTCAGCTCGCGGATATAGCGGGCGAGATTCAACGGTGGTTTACCGCTGAGCAGCAGTTGGCCCTGCAGCGTTTGCGGGGCAAAGCCCTGGCTCTGCGCCGCCGGCGGCTGCCAGCTTTCACCTGGCTGCAGCACTGCGCCGCTGTTGACGGTCTGTGCCGGGTACGCCGGACGCACGCCGATTTTCCACTGTTTTTGCAGCGGGGCGAAGGTTTCGCCCGGCAGGCTCAGGCCGCTGATGGAGGCATTAACCTGACCATCGCCGAAGCCCGCCAGCGCGCTCACTGGTATAAACAGCGTGCTGCGCGCCCCCGGCGCCAGTTGCACCGGCGGCAGTTGGCCCTCGCTCAACGTTACCAGCCCGCTGGCGGTAAGATGTACCTGCAGGGTTTGCGGTTTATCGGTCAGATTGCTGAGATCCAGCGCCAGCCGTGTGGTATCGCCGCTGGCGAGGAAGCGCGGGGTGTTCAGTTCGGCGATGACCGGGGCGGCCACCACCACTTTATCTTCGCTGCTGCCGAAGTCATCCGCCGTCCACGCCTGGGCCATCACCCGCAGCTCGCCGTTAAAATCGCCAATGGGTAACGTCACCGTGCCTTCGCCCTGATCGTTCAATACCACCGGCTGCGCCTGCTGGGCGACGATCGTCACGTGGTTGACCGGCGGTTTGCCGCCGCGTTTTAACTCGTCGCCATCGCCGCCGAAGCGCAGGCTGGCCACACGTCCCTGCCCTTCGATCACCTGGCCGTAGATGTCATAGATATCTGCGCCGTAACGCTTCTGGCCAAAGAAGGCGTTCCACGGATCCGGGGTAGCGTAATCGGTGATATTCAGTACCCCGCTATCCACCGCCGAGAGCAGGACATTGACCTGTTTCGGCGCCTCGCCCTCTTTGACGCTGGCTTTCACTTTCACCGTCAGCGGCTGGTTGGGGCGAATTTTGTCCGGGGCCTCCAGCGCCAGCGTCAGGCGACGGTTTTCATCGCCCAGCGGCAGATGCAGCAGGCCCACCGCGCGTTTCGGCGTTGCCGAGCGCGATTTATCGCCGGGACGAACCACCAGCGTGCTGAGGTAGAGGTCGTGGCGATTCCAGGTTTTATCCACCGGGATCGACAGGTCCATCCCCTCCGCCGGGACGTCAATTTCCTGCCACCACAGCGGCCCTTCGCTGGATTCCACCATTGCGTAGCCTTTACCCGCCGCCGGGGCGGCGATGTGCAGCCTGATGGTGTCGCCCGGTTTATAGCTCGGTTTATCCAGCTTCATGGTGACCCGGTCAGGACGCGCCGCGCCGGCGCCTTCGCTGTTATCCTGCCAGCTGTAGCCCGCCCAGAAGCGCACGCTGCTGACCACGTCGTCCGGTCCTTTCACCTCCAGGCGATAGGATCCCCACTCCACCGGGAAGCTCACTTTGCCGATCTGGCCGGCCTGCAGGTCCAGCGACTCCTCGCCCTCCTGCAGATCTTTTTGATCGAACTGCGACTGCCAGCCTTCGCTGTCGGACCAGTTCCAGTAGTAGTCGCGCCGCTCGCGGATCAGCCGCACCTGGAGACCGGAGATCGCTTTTTTCTCGCCTTTGACGTCGGCATAGACGATATCAAACGCGGCGTTACTGTTTTCATCCACCACCGGCTGTTTGACGGTGGTATCGGTGCGGTAATCGTAAACGTCCTTCAGCGTAAATTGCGGGCGGATCCCCGGCAGCGCCTCGGCGGGCCAGATCGGCTGCTTAACCGTACGGGTCACCGGGCGACCGCCGGATTCCAGCAGGCTGGCCTGCAACACCACCTGCAGCGGCGAATGGCTATCCTGCCACTGGCTTGAGGTGGTCACTTCGCCATGGCCTTTTTCGTCCAGCGTCAGCTGGACTTCATCCAGACTACGGGAGAGGTTTTCTTCCGCAATATCGCCGAACTGGAAGCCCGGCAGCGCAGCGACGGCGTCGCGCAGCGGGCGCAGGAACAGCTTGCCCTGCAGCTGGTTGCCGCTGGCCGGCGCGCCGTAGAGATAAGCGCCGCTAACGCCAAAGGTGACGTCGGCATCCGGCGCGACTGGCGCGGCCTGCGGCGTCAGGTTCAGGGCCATGCGTTCCGGCATAAAGTCTTCAACGTGGAAATCCCATTCGCGCGGCTGATTGTCGCCGGCGCTGGCGCGAATGTGCCACATGCCGGTAGCCGCGCCGCTGTCGAGCGGATAAGTAAACTGGTACAGGCCATTCACTGGTTTGCTCATCACCGAGCGGATCACCTGGCCGTCCGGCTGAACCACCTCCAGTTTCACCGGCTGCTCCGCCAGCGGCTTGCCGTCGCTATCGCGCAACAGCGCATTAAGGATCACCGTTTCGCCGGGACGATAGAGATCGCGCGGGCCAAACATAAAGAACTGTTTGCTAAAGCCGGGCGCGCCTGCGATAGAGAATTCCGCCAGATCCAACGCCGGCAGCTTGAGGTCGAGCAGCGTGGTCTGCCCCTCTTTGCGCGCCAGCAGCAGCGCGGCTTCTTTATCGGTTTGCAGGGTGACGTGGCCCTGGCTGTCGCTTTTCGCTTCCGCCAGGGTCTGCCCTTTGGCATTGAGCAACTGCACCTCAATGCCCGACTGGGCGGCGCCGTTTTCCAGACTCTGGGTAAAAACGTCCAGCCGGTTATGGTAGCGATGCGCCGAGACGCCGATATCGCTGAGGGTAAACAGCGTCGCCGCGTTGCTGTAGCTATAACGGCCCGCCGGGTTCATGACCGCCACGTAGACGCCAGGCTGCTGGAGCGGCTTGATATCGCTCAGCGGCAGCAGCAGCTTTTCGCGAGTATTACGCGCCGGGTTGAGATCGAAGCGGCCGGTATAGACCAGATCCGCCATCTTCAGCAGTTCATCAGATTCCCAGTTGCTTAACGAGTTACGGTATTCCCACTGACTGACAAAGGCGGAGAGCGATTCCGGCTTAATGCGGAAGAAATTAACGTCGACATTATCGACGTTCAGCGCCATCACCGGCAGCCCGGCGACCACGTTGCCCGGCAGCAGCGAGCCGCGGCTGGCAAACCCAACGCTCGGTGCGATATCGCGGGTGGTCAGGGTCTTCTCAAACGGTTTGTCGAGCGTCGCCTTGTTCAGGGCGGTCAGCGTCGGGTCGACTGAGACAATCAGCTCGCGCTTTGGCTCAAGGTGACGCAGACGCAGCTCTTTCAGATTCGGCGCCAGCTCCCAGGCACCGTCCACCTTACCGCTTTTCTTGTCGACCAGATGCACGCTGCGCGAGAAATCCTGGTCCGGCTGCAGCGGGACGGAAAACGTCAGCACCAGGGTCGCGGCGCCATCCAGTTGCACCTCCGAGGCGTCGAGGAGCGTCAGCGCTTTACCCTGGCTTTTTTCCGCCAGCGCCGCCAGCTGGGCGCGGTCCGGTTTTGCCGTCGCGCCTGGGTTGCTATCCGCGGCTGGCGCCGGGGCCGAGGCCTGCGGTGTACCGCTGTCATCACACCCGGTTAATGAAAATGCGGTAAGGAGCGCCAGTGATAGCGCCGCTAAACGAAATGGTTTCATCCTTCTAACCCCTCGGCCGATGAGCCTGATGCAATTTGTCACATTTATTATGCGTTATGGCGGCGCTTCTCAACAGTGACGAAGCGGGTTTCTGCCGATTAATCAGAAAAGTGCCGTGACGCCGTCCCCACTCTGGCGTCCTTAACTTGTCAGCGCCAGCTAAAACGCCGACAATTCAGTCATGAATAATAAAACGGAGGCACCTATGTCCACCTCGTTTTTTGTCGCTGCCGACTGGCTGGCAGAACATATTGATGACCCGGAAATTCAGATTATCGACGCCCGCATGGCGCCCGCCGGGCAGGAGGCCCTGCGGGATATGGCCGCGGAATACCGCGCCGGCCATGTGCCGAACGCGCTGTTTTTCGATATCGAGGCGCTATCCGACCACACCAGTCCGCTGCCGCATATGATGCCGCGGGCCGAAGCGTTTGCCGTCGCCATGCGCGAACTGGGCGTCTGCAGCGATAAGCATCTGGTGGTCTATGACGAAGGCAATCTGTTTTCCGCCCCGCGCGCGTGGTGGATGCTGCGCACCTTTGGCGTAGAGAAGGTGTCAATTCTGGCCGGCGGGCTGGAGGGCTGGCGGCGCGACGAACTGCCGCTGGAACAAGGGATGCCGGAGGTGGCCGAAGGGGAATTCGACGTGCGGTTCGATCCTCAACAAATTAAGCGTCTGACCGACGTCCTGTTGGTCAGCCATGAAGGATCGGCGCAGATTGTCGATGCCCGTCCGGCGGCCCGGTTTAACGGCCAGGCCGACGAACCGCGCCCGGGCCTGCGCCGCGGGCATATCCCCGGCGCGCTGAACGTACCGTGGACGGATCTGGTGATTAACGGCGAACTGAAAACCGTTGACGAGCTGAACGACATCTTTTTACGTCAGGGTGTCGATTTTGAACGGCCGATCATCGCCAGCTGCGGCTCGGGGGTGACGGCGGCGGTGGTCGTGCTGGCGCTCACCACGCTTGGCGTGAACGGCGTCTGCCTGTATGACGGCTCCTGGAGCGAATGGGGCGCGCGGAGCGATCTGCCGATTGAACCGGCCCCTGCCGCTCCGTAAACACAGCGTGACCGCGGGCCTCCCGTTCCGCGGTCACTAAATAATTTCTGATTTTCTCTCCCACTTTCTTCTGCTTCTCGCTAAACCGGTTACTCTGTGCTGCCGCAGGGCTTGTTCCTGCCGAGTTCGCTTTGCCTGATGGGGAGGCAGAGCACTGGTACAGAATTCCTCAGGGCTGATAGCGCATCCAGTCCATCCCAATCTGATGTCACCACAAGGAGTGAAAATGGCATTAGTCTCTAACCCACATTCGGCTTATTCACCGCGCCTTCCCTGGCTGGGAGGTATAGCTGGCCTGCTGGCAGGCGGCGCGATCCTTTATTTTTGGCCGCAATGGAACCGGACATGGCTAAGCCTGGTGCCTGCGCCAGTCTCCGTGTATACCCGCTTTCTCGGGGTCACTCTCGAAGACGTTCCGTTAGTCACCTATTGCCATCAGGCGCTGCTGGGTTTTCTGATGGTGCTGCTCGCTCCCGGTTACGGTAAGTCGACCCTTGCCGCGTGGATGATGCATAACCCAGCGTCAAGCCGTCGCTGGCCCGGCGAGGTATTCCGTGCCTGGGTCACAAAATTTGGCCTGCTGGTCATTGTCTTTTGCAATCTGTTCTTTTTGTCCCGGGTCCTATCCGGAACCCTGGCGTTATATATTTTTATTCTCCAGCACATCAGCGTTGCCGCGGCGGTGGCGTCAGGGGTGCTGCTCCTGCGTGACGCCCGGCGCCTGGCCCGCACGTTCGACGCTCAGCTGGCGGACCTGCGTCTTCTCATGATACTTACCCTCGGGTTCCAGACGATTTTGCCGGCGCAGATCGCGCTGATGAGCGCCCGGGGCGTGAATACGCCGCTGGGCTGGTACATTGTTATCGCGCAAATGGCAGGGGTGTTACTGGCGTTTATGCTGGTCGGCGGGCTGGTGGCAGCGCTACGTTCTCTGCTGGGCGAAGAGAGGTGCCGGGCCTGGCGCGGGGATATGGCGCTCTTCAACGGCATTGTCACGCTGTGCGTGACGGGATTTCTCCTCTATCACATGGTGTCTGCCTATCCGCGAATCTTTGCCGCCCTGCATTAGCTTTTGCCACCCCGCTTTTGTGCCTCGAACTGGAAGCATAAAGAAACAGCGGGGGCTGCCGCCCCCGCTGTCAGATAATGCGGTTCTGCTTAAAATCGCGCAGGAAGCTGCCCCAGCGCTTTTCATAGAACGGCGTGATATGGGCAATCATAAAATGGCTGATGCCCTTCTCGCCTTCCACCACCTGGCAAATATCGATAGGTTCGTCGCCTGGCAAGGTATCGGTGGCCACGCTGCCGGTGGTCTGGATAATGGCTTCAATATCCCCTTCCGCTTCAATCCCGATCAATAAGTTGGCCGGCGCGTCGGCGCGCTCTTTAATCGAGCACAGAAACGCCCGCTTGACGGTCTTCAGCGTTTTGAACAACGTGGTTAGCGAATCGACCATCTGCGCCGGCGGTTCGGCGACTTCAGACAGCAGCAGCGCTTCGCCGCCTTCCAGTACCGTCTGGGTGCTCAGTGGGCTGCCCTCTTCGCCTAACAGATGGCTGATTTCCCGTGGGGTGAACTCTTTGCCGCTCGGCAGCTTCGGGTTGAGGAATAACGATTCGCCCAGCGTCATCGCCATCAGCGTGCGGGCCGGCATCATCACGAAAGCCTGTTCATCCGCCACCGCCTGCTGCAGCGCCTCCAGCGAGGTAAAGAATGGGATCACCGAGGTACCGTCGTCTTTTTCCCAATGCTGCAGATCCAGCGCGCTATCTTCGACAATCTGCTCGCCATCGGCTGCCCTGCCCGGCACCCAGACGGTGGCCTCCAGCAGCGCGCTGAAAAATGCCGGACGATGGGCGGGCTCAGTCGCCGCTTTTTCCAGCAGGGTTTCTAATTCATTTTTTGTATCTGACATAGTTTGGCTACTTCACAATGAATTGCCCGGCGGCCATTCGTCCACGCGGGCATATGGTTTTCCTGGCCGGGTAAGCGCAGCGCCACCCGGCAAGGCCATTACTCAGCTGTCAGCAGGTTAGCAATGGTACGCACGCCAAGCCCGGTGGCGCCCGCCGACCACTGCTCAACGGCAGATTTGCGGTAGGTTGCCGAACAGTCGATATGCAGCCAACCCTGATGGTAGTTTTCCACGAAGTGGGACAGGAAGCCCGCCGCGGTGCTGGCGCCGGCCGGATAGGCCGCGCTGCCGGTGTTGTTCAGGTCAGCAAAGTTGGACGGCAGCTGGTTGCGGTGGAACTCGGCCAGCGGCAGACGCCAGAAGGCTTCGTTTTCCGCCTGAGCGCTCGCCAGCAGGCGATTCGCCAGCGCATCGTCAAAGCTGAACAGCGCGTGGTAATCATTGCCCAACGCGGTTTTCGCCGCGCCGGTCAGGGTGGCGGCGTCGATGATCAGCTCTGGCTTCTGCGCCGAGGCGTCAATCAGGCCATCCGCCAGCACCAGGCGGCCTTCCGCGTCAGTGTTCATAACTTCAACGGTTTTGCCGTTGCGATAATGAATAATATCGCCCAGTTTGAAGGCGTTACCGCTGATCAGGTTGTCGGCGCAGCACAGGTAGAGCTTCACGCGTTTGTTCAGACCGCGGGTAATGGCGAAAGCCAGCGCGCCGGTGATAGTCGCCGCACCGCCCATATCGGATTTCATCGAATCCATAAAGGCGCTTTGCTTGATGCTGTAGCCGCCGGAATCAAAGGTGATGCCTTTGCCCACCAGGCAGGCGTATACCGGCGCCTCTTTATCGCCGGTCGGGTTATAGTCCAGCGCCAGCAGGACCGGCGGACGCTCGGAGCCGCGGCCCACGGTATGCAGACCAAGATAGCCCTGCTCGCGCAGATCTTCGCCTTTGGTGATGCGATAGCTTATCTTCTCACCCGCCACGCCACACAGCAGGTCGACAGCGCGCTGCGCCAGCTGCTCCGGACCCAGCTCTTCCGCCGGCGCATTGATGGTGTCGCGCACCCAGTCGATGATCGTCAGGCGGTTATCCAGCTCGCTGCGCTGCGCGTCGTCAAGGGATGGCCATTCGACCTGACGCTGACCTTTCGGCCCTTTATAGCCGGCCCAAAAGGCCCAGGCGCGATCGGTGTTCCAGCCTTCGCCGCTCAGGGCGACGTGCTTGATGCCCATGCCGTCAATTTTGCGCGCCGCGCGCTGGATAAGCCCGAGGTCGTCTTTACCGTTGAGATGTAGAGCGATGCCGTCGTTATTGATGCTCCAGGTCGCTTTTTCTCCCCAGCGTCCATCGGCTGGCTGAGTAGAAAGCGTAATCTTCATAGCTTCGGTCATTATCATTATCCTTCTTAGCAAACGGGCCACCCTATGGCAGCCCGTTAAAATGTTTTCGCTTAACGCGAAATTATTCGGCCTCGTCTAGCCAGACTAGCAGAATCGCCTCGAGAATTTTTTCATTGGATGCGTTTGGATCATCATCAAACTCTTCCAAATCGCAAATCCACTGATGCATGTCGGTAAAGCGAACGGTTTTCGGGTCGAGATCCGGGTAAGCGTCATACAAGGCTTCGCCGATTTCGCGACTGTCGGTCCATTTCAGTGCCATATTAGTGCTCGCGTGCGTGGTTGATGGTGTAACGCGGGATCTCAACGACCAGATCTTCGTCGGTGACGCGCGCCTGGCAGCTCAGACGGCTGTCAGGTTCCAGCCCCCAGGCTTTATCCAGCATGTCGTCTTCATCTTCGCTACTTTCCGCCAGCGAGTCAAAACCTTCACGCACGATGCAGTGGCAGGTGGTGCAGGCACAGGATTTTTCGCAGGCGTGTTCAATTTCGATACCGCTACGCAGCGCGGCATCGAGAATGGTTTCACCGGTCTCAGCTTCCACAACGATGCCATCCGGACACAGGTCCTGGTGGGGCAGAAATACAATTTTTGGCATTTTAAACCTCGTCCACGGATTGGCCTTTCAGCGCGATACGGACCGACTGATCCATACGGCGAGCGGCGAATTCCTGGGTTTGTGTGTCGATATTTTTAATCGCTTCTTTAATCGCGTCAGCGTCGTCGCCTGCCGCGGCGGCGCGTACCTGCTCCGCAGCGGCATCGATGGCCTGACGCTCCGCGGCGCTTAACAGCGCGGCGTCGGCGGCCAGCGCGCTTGTCAGGCTCTCCAGTACGCGCGCGGCTTCCACTTTCTGTTCAGCCAGCATGCGCGCCTGAATATCCTGTTCGGCGTAGCTCATCGAATCTTTAATCATGGTGGCGATTTCGCCATCGGTCAGACCGTAAGACGGTTTCACCTGGATGGAGGCTTCCACGCCGGTCGATTTTTCCATCGCCGTAACGCTCAGCAGGCCATCGGCATCCACCTGGAAGGTAACGCGAATATGCGCCCCGCCCGCCGGCAGCGCCGGGATACCGCGCAGCGCAAAGCGCGCCAGCGAACGGCAATCCTGGACCAGCTCACGCTCGCCCTGCATCACGTGAATGGACATCGCCGTCTGGCCATCTTTGAAGGTGGTAAACTCCTGCGCGCGGGCCACCGGAATGGTGGTATTACGCGGGATCACTTTCTCCACCAGGCCGCCCATGGTTTCCAGGCCTAACGACAGCGGGATAACGTCGAGCAGCAGCAGTTCGCTGTCCGGCTTGTTGCCCACCAGGATATCGGCCTGGATCGCCGCGCCGATGGCGACAACTTTGTCCGGGTCAATGGAGGTCAGCGGAGTGCGACCAAAGAACTCGCCAACGCGCTCACGCACCAGCGGCACGCGGGTCGAACCGCCGACCATCACCACTTCCAGCACTTCTTGCGCTTCAACGCCAGCGTCTTTTAGCGCCCGACGGCAGGCCATCAGGGTACGTTTTACCAGCGGGGCAATCAGATCGTTAAACTGGCTGCGGGTGATATCGCCCTGCCAGCCGCCGACCTCGACGTGCGCTGCCTCGGCATCGCTCAAGGCGATTTTCGCCGCGATGGCGGCATCCAGCAGCTCACGCTGCAGACGGTTATCGCTGCGGTCGCTGAAGCCCGCTTGCTCGCGCAGGTAGTCAGCCAGCAGGTGATCGAAATCATCGCCGCCGAGAGCCGAGTCGCCGCCGGTGGCCAGCACTTCAAACACCCCGCGGCTTAAACGCAGAATGGAGATATCAAAGGTGCCGCCGCCGAGATCGTAGACCGCAATGACCCCTTCCTGGCCGGAGTCGAGGCCGTAGGCAATAGCCGCCGCGGTCGGCTCATTGAGCAGGCGCAGCACGTGCAGGCCCGCCAGACGCGCCGCGTCTTTGGTTCCCTGGCGCTGAGCGTCATCGAAGTAAGCGGGAACGGTAATGACCACGCCGTCGAGTTCGCCGGCCAGCGCTTCGGTCGCCCGGACGGCCAGCGCTTTGAGGATATCGGCGGAGACGCGAATCGGGTTCAGCAGGCCGCCGGCGGTCTGGATCATCGGCAGGCCGTTTTCACTGGCCTGCAGCTGATACGGCAGATGCGGGTAACGGTTTTGAATATCGGCGAGAGAGCGCCCCATCATCCGCTTCACGGAGCTGATGGTATTGGCAGGATCCTGAGCGGCGTTAAGCCGGGCGTCATAGCCGACGGTCAGCCCCGAAGCGTGGTAGTTCACCACCGACGGCAGCAGATAGCGGCCTTGATGATCGGGCAGAGTCTCGGCCTGGCCGCTACGCACGGTAGCCACCAGAGAATTGGTGGTGCCCAGGTCGATACCGGCCGCCAGACGACGCTGGTGCGGCGCGGCGCTCAGGCCGGGCTCACTAATTTGTAATAAGGCCATAATTGCTTCCGAAAATTAAAAATCGAGCAGTTTTTCTTCGAGTTCTTCAGCACTGCTGCGCAGTTTATCGAGGAAACGGAGCTTACGAACCGTGTCCGCCGCCGCCTCCCAGCTCTCATTATGCAATTGGTCAACCATCAGCTGCTGACGGGTATCAAACAGCGCTTTCACCCGTTTGATAAAACCTTCCAGCCGCGCGTCGTCTTTCGCCTGGCCGATCTCATCCAGCTCTTCGCGCAATTCCAGCTGTTCCATCAGGAACGCGGTATCGCGAACGGTATGCTGCTCGCTGGCCAGATCGAAGCCATGCAGCGAAAGGAGATATTCTGCGCGAGTCAGCGGATGGCGCAGCGTCTGCCAGGCCTGGTTTATAGTGGCGGAATGCTGAACCGCCGCAAGCTGTTCCGCCGCAGGCGCGCTGGTAAATTTATCCGGATGGTACTGGCGCTGCAGATCCTGATACCGGACAGCCAGTTGTTCAAGCGAGAGGGTATAGCTGGCTGGTAACCCGAAGAGGGTGAAATAGTCCATAGTAACCTCAGGGTCATGCATCTAAATTAAAACCCCACGCGCGGCGTGACCGCGGTGGGGTTGAGGAGTACCGATTATACGTTAAAGCTTTCGCCGCAGCCGCACTCATCTTTGACGTTAGGGTTAGTGAATTTGAACCCTTCGTTGAGGCCTTCTTTGACGAAGTCCAGCTGAGTGCCGTCGAGGAATTGCAGACTTTTGCCGTCGATCACGACCTTCACGCCTTTGTCTTCAAACACGGTGTCTTCAGCCGCCGGCTCGTCAACAAACTCCAGTACATAGGCCATACCCGAGCAGCCGGAGGTTCTTACGCCCAGGCGCAGGCCAAACCCTTTACCGCGGTTCGCCAGGAAGGCATTGACTCGCGCTGCTGCACTGTCGCTAAGAGTAATCGACATAACAAAACCTCAACTAATTATTTTGCTTCACGTTTGCTTTTGTAATCCGCAATCGCGGCTTTAATCGCGTCTTCCGCCAGGATCGAGCAGTGGATTTTCACCGGCGGCAGTTCCAGTTCATCGGCGATATCGGTGTTCTTGATCGCCTGCGCTTCGTCCAGCGATTTGCCCTTCACCCACTCGGTAACCAGGGAGCTGGAAGCGATAGCGGAACCGCAGCCGTAGGTCTTGAAGCGCGCGTCTTCAATGATACCTTCATTGTTGACTTTAATCTGCAGCTTCATCACGTCGCCGCAGGCCGGCGCGCCGACCATGCCGCTGCCGACGTTCTCGTCGCTGTTGTCAAAAGAGCCGACGTTGCGCGGATTCTCGTAATGATCGATAACTTTTTCGCTGTAAGCCATGATGAATTCTCCTTATTGGTGCCGAATTAGTGATGTGACCATTCAATGCTGTTCAGATCCACGCCCTGTTTGAACATTTCCCACAGCGGAGAAAGCTCGCGCAGACGGCCAATGGATTTGCGAATCAGATCGATGGCATAGTCAATCTCTTCTTCGGTAGTGAAACGACCTAAAGAGAAACGAATAGAACTGTGCGCCAGTTCATCAGTCATGCCTAACGCGCGCAGCACGTAGGATGGCTCAAGGCTCGCCGAAGTACAGGCTGAACCGGAGGAAACCGCCAGGTCTTTCAGCGCCATAATCAGCGACTCGCCTTCAACATAGTTGAAGCTGACGTTAAGAATGTTCGGCGCGCCCTGCTCGAGGTCGCCGTTGAGGTACACTTCTTCCATATCCTTCACGCCGTTCCACAGACGGTTGCGCAGCGTGCGCAGACGCGCCATCTCGCTTTCCATCTCTTCTTTGGCGATACGGTAAGCTTCACCCATGCCGACGATCTGGTGAACAGGCAGAGTACCGGAACGCATACCGCGCTCGTGGCCGCCGCCGTGGATTTGCGCTTCGATACGAATACGCGGCTTACGACGCACGTACAGCGCGCCGATGCCTTTCGGACCGTAGATTTTGTGACCGGAGAAGGACATCAGGTCAACTTTCAGCTGGCTCAGATCGATAGGCAGCTTGCCCACGCTCTGGGTGGCGTCTACGTGGTAAATGATACCGCGGGCGCGACACATCTCGCCGATGGTAGCGATATCCTGCACCACGCCGATTTCGTTATTCACATGCATGATGGAAACCAGGATGGTGTCGTCACGCATCGCTGCTTCCAGCTCTTTCAGATCGATAATCCCGTTGCTCTGCGGCGCCAGGTAGGTCACTTCGAAGCCTTCGCGCTCCAGCTGACGGCAGGTATCCAGAACCGCTTTATGCTCGGTTTTGCTGGTGATGATGTGCTTGCCTTTTTTCTGATAAAAGTTGGCTGCACCCTTGATCGCCAGGTTGTCGGATTCAGTCGCACCAGAGGTAAAGACGATTTCGCGCGGGTCGGCGCCGACCAGCTCGGCAATCTGATTGCGGGCGATATCAACCGCCTCTTCAGCCTGCCAGCCAAAACGGTGGGAACGGGAGGCCGGGTTACCAAAGGTCCCGTCCATGGTCAGGAACTGCATCATTTTCTCGGCAACACGCGGGTCCACCGGCGTGGTTGCGGAGTAATCGAGGTAAATCGGTAATTTCATTGCTCTTAAACTCCGTACATCACTCAATGCAAGGAATCAGGCAACCGGCTTGATGTACGACCGAGTACACGGAATGTCGGAGCATCCCGGCCTGATTCTGAAAGCTCTTTATAATCGTTGTCCCGCCGTTTCGCGCCGCCTTGCCCTGTCAGCCGCAGCCCGAAACGGGACGGGTCACTCAGGCGCGCAGTTTAACGTCAATCGCGTCCTGGGTGCGCGCATTGCGCTGGGTTTCGTGCTGATGCTGACGACCGGAAACATCGAGGATCTCCTGGTTATTCACCAGTTCCCCGAGGGTGATATTGTTCAGGAAGCCGGTCAGGCGCTCGCTCAGGTCGCGCCACAGCGCGTGAGTCAGGCATTTATCGCCGCCCTGACAGCCGCCCTTGCCCTGGCAACGGGTGGCGTCAACGGATTCGTCCACGGCGCTAATGACTTCGCCGACGGCGATACTGCCGGCATCTTTACCTAACAGATAACCACCACCTGGGCCACGAACGCTGGAAACCAGGCCATTTTTACGCAGGCGAGAGAACAGCTGTTCCAGATAGGAAAGCGAAATTCCCTGACGCTCTGAAATATCTGCCAACGGCACCGGGCCCGTTTCAGAGTTGAGCGCAACGTCAAGCATCGCGGTCACGGCATAACGCCCTTTAGATGTCAGTCTCATGTCTTACTTAACCTCAAACTCGCCCCTGGCCGGGCTTTTTATTAATATGGGTATTGCATAGCAGGGCCAAGTCTGACATTCCCGAGTAATTTGGTCAACTATTTACTTGACTGTTTTAGTCAGGTATTTGGCTTTCCGTGCCGTTTTACTTCCGCATAGCCTGATACCTTCATCCCGCCAGGCGAGCCCGATTCGTTGCCCGGATAAGCGAAACGCCATCCGGCGTTAACGCAGTTACTTACCTTTATTCTGCTGCTCAATAGACGCCAGCATGCCGCGCAGGATGTTCAACTCCTGGCTTTCCGGACGCGCGCGGGTGAACAGACGACGCAGCTTGTTCATCACCTGCCCCGGATGATTCGGGCGGATAAAGCCCGTCGCCAGCAGCGTCTGCTCAAGATGGTCGTAGAATCGCTCCAGATCGTCCACCAGCGGGTACGGCGCCTCTTCATGCTCAACCGCCGGCTGCGCTTGCTCCTGCGCCGCCAGCCAGGCCATCCGCACTTCATAGGCGATAACCTGCACCGCCATCGCCAGGTTCAGCGAGCTGTACTCCGGGTTGGCGGCGATCGCCACGTGATAGTGGCACTTCTGCAGTTCATCGTTGGTCAGACCAACGCGCTCGCGGCCAAAGACCAGCGCCACCGGCGCATGCTGACCTTCGGCGACGCTTTTCAGACCGCATTCGCGCGGGTCGAGCATCGGCCACGGCAGCGTGCGGGAGCGCGCGCTGGTGCCAACCACCAGGCTACAGCCTGCCAGCGCTTCATCAAGGGTATCGACAATCTGCGCGTTGCCGATCACGTCGCTGGCGCCCGCGGCCAGGGCTATCGCCTGCGAATCGGGTTTGACCAGCGGATTGACCAGCCACAGGTTAGTTAAGCCCATGGTTTTCATCGCGCGGGCTACGGAGCCCATGTTGCCGGTATGGGAAGTTTCTACCAGTACGATTCGAATATTTTGCAGCATTATGGTTCTTCGGCTAAAGATTATTCGTGCATGCTACCATAAAACGGAGACATAAGCAGATTTGGCTGCTATTATATGCGCCGTTTTTTCCCGTTCTTTAACATCCAGTGAGAGAGACCGATGCATCCGATGCTGAACATCGCCGTGCGCGCCGCGCGCAAGGCGGGTAATTTAATTGCCAAACACTACGAAACGCCAGACACCGTAGAAACCAGCCAGAAAGGCAGCAATGATTTTGTGACCAACGTCGATAAAGCCGCCGAAGCGATTATTATCGAAACCATTCGCAAATCTTACCCGCAGCACACCATTATCACCGAAGAAAGCGGTGAACACGCTGGCGAAGAGCAGGATGTTCAATGGGTTATCGATCCACTGGATGGCACCACCAACTTCGTTAAACGTCTGCCGCACTTCTCTGTTTCCATCGCCGTACGCATCAAAGGTCGTACTGAAGTCGCGGTGGTCTACGATCCGATGCGTAACGAACTGTTTACCGCGACCCGCGGCCAGGGCGCGCAGCTGAACGGCTACCGTCTGCGCGGCAGCAACGCTCGCGACCTCGACGGCACCATTATCGCGACCGGCTTCCCGTTCAAAGCGAAGCAGCACGCCACCACCTACATGAATATTCTCGGCAACATGTTTACCGAATGTGCCGACTTCCGTCGCACCGGCTCTGCCGCGCTGGATCTGGCCTATGTGGCCGCCGGCCGCGTTGACGGTTACTTTGAGATCGCCCTGAAACCATGGGATTTCGCCGCAGGCGAACTGATCGCCCGTGAAGCTGGCGCGATTGTCTGCGACTTCACCGGCGGTCATAACTATATGCTGACGGGCAACATCGTTGCCGGTAACCCGCGCGTGGTGAAAGCGATGCTGGCGAACATGCGCGAGCAGCTGAGCGACGCGCTGAAGCGTTAATCTCTTACTGATGTCAAAAAGGAAGCCGCGGCTTCCTTTTTTTATGTCATTTTATCATGTTGAGGATCTGGCGAATCACCGCATTACCGCCAATACAGAGCACCGTCAGGCCGCTAAATAAGGCCAGCGGTCCGCGCCAACGCAGACAGCCCTGCGTCCCCAGCCAGCGCCGGAAACACAGCGCTATCCCTACCACCGTCAGCCTGGCTAACAGCACGCCGACCATCGCCGGAACCAGCAGCAGCCATCCCCACAGCGGCAGCTCATACTGCTGCGCACTGAGTAAAATCCATACCAGCTGAAACGGCAGATAAAAACTCAGGGCAAAGATCAGCGGAATGCGAATATTGCCTGCCGGTGCGGCAACGCCCTGAAAGTCGCGCCAGCCGTCGCGCAGCAGTATTCCAGCCAGCACCAGCGTGGCCAGATAGCATACGTCGTTAAAGATGCCCACGATCTGCATTAGCCTGTCGCTGCTTAGCTTACCCATAAACGCGAAACGCCAGAAAATGATCACCAGAAAACCGAACTGCAACACCCAGCTGCGCAGGATCCAGTCGACCATCTCCCGCGGCGAGGGCTGGTTATGCACAGCCCAGGCAACAATGGGCAGTTTACTGTGACCGGGATGACAAAAGGCCAGCACGAAGCCCGACAGCGTTAGGGTGGCGTAGGCCACCAGCGGAATATCCGCGACACTCGCCACCCCGAATCGCATAACATACGGCATGGCGTGGTAGACACGCACCAGATCTGACGGCCACCAGCTGGCCAGGGCTGGAAACCAGAATACGATCGCCAGGCCCGCCAGCAGCCCGGCGGCGCCGGCGCAGCCATAATAGAACCGCCCGCTCTGCGCGGGAGAAACGATATTTGCGGCCATAGCGACTCCTTGTCATCCGCCGAAAAGCGGAAAACTAGAGCATCGCTTCGCCAGCGGCAAGCGCTGGCGCCCACTTTAGGATTTGCGCCCGGCGTCTGTCTAAAACGGACGGATCCCACCGCCGGCAGGGACGGCGCTGAGCCACATCACCCCTGCCGCCGCCAGCAATATGACGCCGCCGGCCAGCGCCAGCGTCGCCCAACTAACCTGCTTCCATAACGCTGGCGCCTGATGGCGACTGAGGCGGATCGCCAGTTGGCGGAACCCATGCACCAACAGCGCCAGCGCCGTGATAGTCAACGAGGTTCCCGCCGCCATCGCCAGCGCCGCCGCCATCCCCCAGCCAAAAACGCCGATTACCTTGCTGAACAGCAGAACCATGATCGCCCCCGAGCAGGGACGCATACCCATCGACAGGACGATCGCGGCGCGAGCCCGCCAGTCGTCGCCAGCCTGCAGCTGCTCCGGGGCCGGGAGATGCTGATGCCCGCAGCCGCAGTGTTCGTTATGAACATGATGCGGAGTAAAAGCGGTAAACGTTGGCCGGCGCAGCAGCAGACGCAGCTTTTTTAACGCCCGCCAGCACAGCAGCAGCCCTAACGCGCCCACCAGCAAATAGCTCCCCTTCTCCAGCCAGAAACTGCTGAGGTGCAGCTGGCACGCCGGCAGCTGCAGCAGCGCCAGCACCACGACCACCAGCGCGATGGCCACCAGCCCCTGCAGTAAAGAAGCGGCCAGCGTCAGGCCAATGCTTGATTTCAGCTTCGCGGGATGGGTGGCAAGCCAGGTCGTAATGACAATTTTACCGTGTCCGGGCCCTAAGGCATGGAGCACCCCGTAAACGAAGCTAAACCCCAGCAGCGACAGCCCTGCCGCCGCCGGGTTCTCCGCCACCGCCTGCAGCAGGCGGCTGAGTTCCAGGTTTAGCGAACGCTGCCAGACTGCGCTCTGCATCAGCACCTGCGGCCACGCCCGCCACAGCCAGATGCCGCCGATGATGCTCACAGCCAGCAACAGCGCCAGCGGCCACAGCGCTTTCCAGCGCGAAAATCGCGCGCGCGGAGTAAAAATTACTGACATGTCAGGGTCACCTTCTGGGCAAAATAGCTGCCCAGCGCCATATCCTCCGGCGGCGCATCCGCTTTATCCAGCGACTGGGCGTATGAGAGCATTTTGTCGTTCGGTTTTGGCGTCATCACCGTTGCCTTACAGGCGGCCCGCAGCCCTGCGGGCAGGGAAAAATCGCTATCCTTGTCATAAAACATATCGACGTAGTAGGTCGGGTCGAAGGTGGAAAAGGTAAACGTCTGCCCGGCAATGGGTTGCGGCGTCGCCAGCGGCAGAGTAAAGGTGAGTACCGCCTGCAGTCCGTCACGTTCGAGGCCGTAACCGTCGGGACGATTGTCAAATTTAACCCGCTGACCGTTATGCCACAGCTCGCTGAAATAGTGCTGACCGAGCACGTTGGCCATCACCTCCGCCGCCAGCTTTTTCCAGACTTCGCTGCCCGGTTTGGCGTTTCCGGCATCATAGAGCAGATCCGATGAGGTAATTTCATCCATCGTCCAGCGCATTTTAAAGGCGCTCAGCAGACCGTCCTTGACCACCGGCTCGCTTTGCAGGCTGATGAAGCTATGCGGATGCGCAGCGGCCGACCATGATAAAACCATGAAAAACGCCGCGCTTGTGCATTGTTTCACTCTGTTCATCTGTTCCTCACGTGAAAAATTCTGTGAACTTCGCCAGCAATCCTGAGTAAAAGCGGACGCTCTTCCCTGCCCACGCCGCGGTCATTGTCTATCCTTAGCGGAAACCCTAACTGGAACTTACCAGATGATGACCGTCATTGAACCACCATCTGCGCTTTCCAGTCCACAGCGCCGTAGCCAGGTGCTCCTGATGTTTTATCTGCCCGGACAGTCGGTGACGACTGAACGGCTTGGCAGGATCAACCTCGTTGATGAGACCACGGCCCGGCAGGATATTGAGGAGACCGGACGCGAAATTCAGCGTTACCACCGTTTGACCCTCCAGTCACAGGTGGACGGCAGCTATCGGATTGAAGGCGCCGCGCTCGACCAACGTTTATGTCTGCTGCATGCGCTGCGGCGGGGGCTGCGCCTCTGCCCACAGTTCGTTAATCATCATTTTACCCCGGCGCTGAAAACGCAGCTTAAACAGGAAGGCATTGCCCGCACCTTATACGATGATACCAATCTGCAGGCGCTGGTGAACCGCTGCGCGCGGGCGCTCAATCGCCAGTTTGACTGCCGCGACGTGCAGTTTCTGCGCTTGTACCTGCAGTACTGTCTGCTCGAACATCACCGGGGATACTCTCCGGACTTCAATGAGGAACAGCAACGCTGGGCTCAAACCGCCGCCGAGTTCACCCTGGCGCAGGAGATTGTCCGCCACTGGCAGCGTCGGGTCGGCGCTCCGCCCCATGTCGGAGAACCTTTTTTCCTCTCGCTGCTGTTTATGTTGCTCAAAACCCCCGACCCGGTCCGCGACGGTCACCCGCACGATCGCCGCCTGCGGCTGGCTATCTCCGGCCTGATCCACCGCTTCCAGATCCTCGCTGGCAGAGCGTTCAGTGATGAGCAGGGGCTCAGCGATCAACTCTATATTCATTTGTCGCAGGCGTTGATCCGCAGCGTGTTTGCTATCGGCATCGACAGCACGCTCACAGAGGAAGTGACCCGGCTCTACCCTCGCTTACTGCGTACCACCCAGGCGGCATTGAGCGAATTCGAGGAGGCCTGGCACATCCGTTTTAATGAGGAAGAGACCGGTTTAATCGCGGTGATCTTTGGCGCCTGGCTGATGCAGAAAAGCGACCTGCACGAGAAACAGGTGCTGTTGCTAACCGATGACAACCCAGCTATTGAAGAGGCCCTGGAACAACAGCTGCGCGAACTAACGCTGCTGCCGCTGAATATCAAATACCAGAGCGTAGAGCGCTTTCAGAAGGAAGGTGCGCCCAAAGGGGTGACGCTTATCGTCACCCCCTATGCGACGGCGCTGCCGCTGTTTTCGCCGCCGCTGATCCACGCGGAGAACTACTTCACTGAACGCCAGCAGCAGCATATCTGCGCCATGCTCGAGGACTAGGCCGCCACCGCTTTTGGCCGTATAGCCATCGCCGGGAGCGTCAGCAGGGCCATCACCCAGAATACGCCCTGGTGCAGGTGCTGATAGAGGAAACCGGCGAAGACGGTCATGATGGCAATACTGCCGCCCATCGCCACCGCGGAGTAGACGGCCTGCAGACGGATCACTTCGCTACCCTGACGGGCGGCGATATAGCGCATCGCCGCCAGATGACACACCGTGAAGGTGCCACAGTGAAGGATCTGCGCAAGGATGAGTCCCGGCAGCGCCGTGGTCCAGCCCATCAGTCCCCAGCGAATCAGCCCGCAGACGGCGGAGAGCAAGAGCAGGTCGCGGGCGCTGAAGCGGCGGAACACCTTTTTACTCAACGCGAAGATCACCACTTCCGCCACCACGCCTAACGACCATAGATAACCGACCGCCGAGGCGGAATAGCCGGCCTGCTGCCAGTAGATGGCACTAAAGCCATAGTAGGCGGCATGCGCTCCCTGCAGCAGACAAACGCAGGCGAGAAAGCGCCAGCTTTGGCGCACCAGCGTCAGCCAGGCCGCCATTCCGGCCCCCTGCTGCTGGCGCGACTCCCCCTGGGGCATCACCGACGGCTTAAGCAGCATGCCGAGCAGCATCGAGGCGACCCCCAGGCTTAGCATCAGCAGGATCGCCCGGTAATCGAACAGGCTCACCAGCTTGCCGGTCAGCGCCGAACCAATCACAAAGGCAATAGATCCCCACAGCCGCACCCGGCCATAGTCCATGGTGATCTGCTTTTGCCAGGTATTGGCCAGAGCATCCGTCAGCGGCACCAGCGGCGAAAAGAACAGGTTGAAGCCGATGATGATCGCCAGCAGCCATGCTACGTGGCTGCCGGCCCAGAAGGCCAGCGCGAAGAGCAAGGTTAACAGCGCCAGCACGCGCAGCGCGGTGATCAGCCGGGAGGGATCGCTCACCCGCGGGGCAATCAGCAGACTGCCGAGAAAACGGGCCACCAGACCGGCGCCAAGCAAAATGCCGATGGTTTCCGGAGTCAGCCCGTTTCCGGCCAGCCAGACGCTCCAGAAGGGCAGAAAATACCGTAGCTAAAAAAGTAGGTGAAATAACTGAGCGCCAGCCAGCGCGTGGAGTGCAAGACCATGATTTCCTCCCGAATGGTGGCGATAGTCTGGCGATAAACCCCGGCGGGCGCAAGATGCTCTTGTCTGCTGATAGCTCGTTATTTATGCTCCCTCGATGATGATTTTCAGCGAAAAATTCAGCTTCTCTCCCGCGCCTAAAACTCGCAGCCCCGGCTGCCCATCCATGTTGTGGGCGTTTACCGGATGGCTTTGCGGCTCGAGGCAAAGGAATGATTCACCTTGCATTCTGAACAGCATCAACCACGGAGTTTGCGATAGAATTGTGATATTCATCACGTCATTACTTACCTTCGCCCGCCCGCCCCAGCCGGAATAACCCACGTTCAGCCAACGATCTTCACCGAACTGAGCCACGCTGAAATTGGCATAGTCGGGCAAGTTTCCTTGCCAGTTGAGAGGTAAATGATTCTCCCCTTCCGGCCAGTAACCGCTGACCTGGAACTGAACCTTGCTGCGTTCATCGAAAGGGAAAAAGGGATGAAAGCCGCAGCCGTAAAGCGCAGGGACCTCCCCATAGTGGGTAAGCGTTAGCTCCGCTATCAGCTGGTTACGCAGCAACTGGTAGCGGAGCTGCGCCAGATAATCGAAACCGCAGGCATGCTGCCGACGCAGCTGTAATACACAATACTCGGCGCCGCACTCAATAATATCCCAGCGCTGTAACCAGCCGTCACCGTGAAGAAAGAAATACTCGTCGGCATGGTGGCGAGGCAGGACAATCTCCTGCCCATGAAAAATAAAACGGTTGCCGGCGACGCGATTGGCCAATGGCAGCATCGGAAACATGCCGCCGGCGGGATTTTCATATAGCACCGGCGCTTGATATTGCCGCGAGAATAAACTTTGCACTTTGCCGCCCAGAGAAGAGACGCACATCCGCAGATGCGCGTTCTCCAGAATCCACTCTTCCGCCATTAGCGCATCTGCTCCTGCTTCGCCGCATTAACGCCCGTATGACGCTGCGCCAGCTGCTCTTCCAGCGCTTCGAGGGTGATACCTTTCGTTTCCGGGACGTTGCGCAGGATATAGAGGTAGCCGGCAGCGCAAATGACACCATACAGCAGGAAGCTTCCTGCCGCGCCCAGACCGGCATTAAGCAGCGGGAAAGTATAGGTTAACAGGAAACAGGCGATCCACAGCGCCAGGGTACCTAAAGACATCGCGAGTCCACGTACGCGGTTGGGAAAAATCTCCGCCAGCAGCACCCAGGTCACCGGCGCCAGGGTCAACGCATAAATAGCAATCGCCGCCAGCACCAGCAACAGTACCGGCCACCCCATAATGCCCATGGCGTAAGCGCCGGCGATCAGCACATAGATCAGCGTCAATCCCGAAGCGCCAAGCAGCATTAATTTACGGCGACCGATTTTATCCACCAGCGGCAGCGCCGCAATGGTAAAGACCAGATTAACGACGCCCGTCGCGACGATCGATTTCAGCGTGCTGTTAATATCGAACCCCGCCGAGGCAAAAATCTCCTGCGCGTAGTTAAAGATGACGTTAATCCCACACCACTGCTGGAATATGGCGAGCACCATGCCAATGATCACAATCGGTTTCACCTGGGGAGCCAACAGCGCGCCATAGGAGACTTTATTGTTATCCTTTTCCAGGGTATGCGCGATTTCACGCAGGATCCTGTCGGCATAGTCGGCAGAACCAATGCGTTCCAGCGCAGCCCGGGCGCGCTCCGGTTTACCGGCCTTCATGAGCCAGCGCGGCGACTCGGGGACAAAAAACATCAGGACCAGAAACGCCAGCGCCGGCACCAGTTCCGCACCGAACATCCAGCGCCAGCCCATCTGCCCATTCCAGCTGTCCACAATCATCTGCTGCGTCGCCCCCGGCTCCACCGGTTCAGCAATCATCAGATTGATTAACTGAGCGGCCAGTACGCCAATCACGATGGTGAGCTGATTGACCGCGACAAAACGCCCTCTTTTCTCTGCCGGACTGACTTCGGCAATGTAAAGCGGGCTGAGAGCGGAAGCCAGACCAATCCCTACGCCGCCCACAATGCGGTAAACCACAAACATATCGAAATGACTGGCGACCGCCGTCCCCCAGGCCGACGCGCTGAACAGCACGGCGGAAAGAATTAATGGCAGCTTGCGCCCCAGTTTGTCTGCGCACCATCCCGAAATTAATGCGCCGAAAATACAGCCCAACAGCGCTGAGCTCATCGCCCAGCCGGACTGCGCCGGGTCCGTAATTGAAAACCAGGCTTCATAAAATGGCTTAGCGCCGCCAATCACCACCCAGTCATAGCCAAACAGTAAACCACCGCAGGCGGCGACCAGACAAATCGTCCAGACGTAGCCCATTTTCAGATGTGTCTGCGCGTTGTTCATAATGATTCCTCTATAAGGGAAACGCAGGGAACAGTAGGGTTCAGGCGGGCCGAGCCCGCCCATTGAGGTTCAGGAAAAAATGCCGCTTTGCAGGGCATGGCGAATCAGATGCGCCTTATCATGAGCCGGATTTATTTGCAGAAGCTGCTGCATCCTCTGCTGGCAGGCGGATACGTTGCCCAGCCCCAGATGGCCCAACGCTTCAATAAACAAGCAGTGCTGCTGATGTCTCTGCTGCGCTGATACATCGAGAACCACCAGGTCCGGAAGAGAGACGGCAAAAAAATCGACTTGCGGAACGTCATCCCGATGCTGCGCGGCCCAGTCGATAAAATGGCGGAAGTACTGCTCGGCCTGCGCTGGGTTACCGCTCTTACGCAGCGCAATGCCCTGCCAGAAAAGATAATCGGCGGGTTGATCGTTGTAGTACCGCCCGGCGTCCAGCGTTGAGCCCCCTTGCCGGGCAAGCTGGTAATATTCCGCCGCCTGCTGCGCATCCCCAGCCTGTTCTGCGCAGTAGCCCAGCAAATACCAGATATCGTTATCCGTTTGCCCAAGCAGTCGCCCCTCCCCCAGATTGTCGGGATAGCGTAATGCGGCTTTCAGACAGTCCGTGGCCTGTTTAAACGCCCCACGCTCGATGAACTGTAATGCCCGATGGAGCTGATTGAGCAAATACTGGCCGGTGATTTTCCCTTCTCCTCCTTCCCAGGGATGGAATACGCGCGTATCCAGAATCGCGGCGGCATCGGCATAATGACCGGACGCGTTCCACAGGCTTAGCAGCTCAGCGGTCAGGTCGTCCCGCTTCAGCACCACGGCTTTACGTTCCACCAGCGTCGTCAGTCGCTCATGTACCGACCTGGCCAGTAATTTTTGCAAAAAATCGAGTTCAAACAGGAAGCGCGCATTTTCCGGCTCCAGCGCTACGGCGCGCTGCAGATAAGCCAGCGCCTGCGTTGCATCCTGCTGTTTATTCCACGAGTAAACGCCCAGCAGACGATGAGCGGGCGCATAATCGGGAGATTTTTCGAGCGTCTCGCGCCAGCAGCTCACCGCCTCGTCATAGCGACGTTTGCTGTACCAGAAGCAACCGAGTAGATAGCGGGCAAAAGCGCTGTCGCCCAGCGACTGCAGCATCTGAACTTCATCGAGCGAGTTAGGGAAACGAACATTGTGCGCATGGCAGTGCTCGGCGGCGGCAATAAACTGTTGGCGTTCATTGGCATCATCACTTAGCGACGCACGCCAGAGCATCGGCAGCGCTTCCTGACTGTCCAGAACCGCAAGAACCTCTTTCACCGCCGACGTCTGTCCGATAGAGAGCAGCCAACCCGCCAGCAGGCTGGCGTTGACCCCTCTGCGCCCCGTGATGCGCAGCAGGGTTTCTCGCGCGTCGTCGCTCCGCTCAATCATCCAGCGCGCGCAGTGCAGCGGATAGCTCAATGGGTATTGTTCAAGAGAGGCGAAAATAAACTCCAGCGCTGCTTTCTTCTGCCCACTGTTGGCTAATGCCAGCGTTTTCAACCCCATCGCCAGAGGATTGCTGGCGTTGAACCGCAGACTGGTGTTTACTTTTTCCAGCGCATCGGCAACATCACCGCGCTTCATCGCCAGCCGCGCCAGCGACCACCAGGCGGCGTCACGGCAATTACCGCTCCAGGAGGCTTTGTAATAGTGATCCCAGGCGCCTGCATCATCCCCCATCCTTTCCAGCACGCTGGCAAGCAGCATACTGGCTTCGCCATCTCGCGGGTTCTTATTCAAACGATGCGCGCGCTGTAGCGCAGCACGGGCACACTGTTCCGCCAGCGCCCAGTCGGCACTGTTGAACGCCAGGGTACCGAGGGCAACATTATTGCGATAATCCTGCGGATCGAGCTCAACCGCCCGACGATAGTAATCCCCGGCGTAGCGGCTTGCGTGGTTGTATTGTTCAAGGTGCTGGCCGATAAAATAGAGCTCGTCGCCATTGTGGATCGCTTCCGGTAACGCGGGCGCTATAGCTGGTTCGGGCAGCGGCGTCTGTTGGGTAATATGTTCCTGATAATCCAGCAGCGGCTGGTTCTCGGCGGTTTTCACTTTGAGGGTTAAGCGCCCGACGCCATTTTCCGGCAGCGTCTGCTGCCAGCTCTCACCGGGCTTCAGCGTCAGCTGAGTTTCGTACAATGGCTGATGGTCAGCGCTGAGTTCAACCACGATATGATTTAGCGGAGCAATGGCATATACGCCAAGCTGCAGTTGCCCAGACTCGCGAACCAGCTTCAGTGCCAGCTGTGTATTGGCATTTTGCACCATCCCTAACTCGCTGTAGGGAAGGAAATTTTGCACAAACACCTTCTCTTCATAAGGCGCAAGCCACGTAAAGTCAGGCTGGTTATCGGTGAAGACGCCGGTCATCAGCTCAATATAAGGGCCATTTTCATCAGTCAGATTTCGATCCCAGGCCTGGCCAAAATCCCCGTACCCCCAGCTCCACTGTTTCTTGCCAGGAGAGACATGGTGATCGGCAACATGCAGTAACCCGCCTCGCTCGTCATGATGATAAGCGCCGACAAAATCGTAATCCGACTTCTCCGCCATATACGAAGTGGGTACCGGGACGTTTTTATAACGGGAGATATCAACCCCCGCAGAATAGTCCACTTTGTAGTAGATACCGGTGGCAATCGGGAAAGCGGAAACATCACGCTTACCATGGTCGAATACAGCGGTGACATCGGGTGGGAATACACTCTGGTGGGCATCGCCGCCTTTTACTGCAGGGTTGGCCCACCACAGGAAATGGCGCGGCGTGGCGTTACCATTGAAGATCTTGCCAGTGATTTCAATCAGCGCGCGGTCAGGATAGAGCGTAAACCCGGCCATAACCTGCAAACCGCGCATGGGCTCCGCTTCCCCCATCCATACGGTCTGCGCGCCGTTTTCTCCCTGCTGAATAGAAAAATCGACCGGCTTAAAGGTCGTCGGCCGGTGATGTTGCGGCCAGTTAAATTCGATTCCGCCGGAGATCCAGGGCCCGAGCAGCCCTACCAGGGCTGGCTTAACCACCTCATTGTAATAGACGAAATCACGTTGTTTGACTTTATCATATGCCCGGTGAATACGGCCGCCAAGCTCCGGTAGCAGCATGACCCGAAGGAAATCATTCTCCATCCACACTGCCTGATAATCGCGCATTTCGCGTTCGCCGGTCAGGGTATCAATCACGCCGTAGGGATAGACGCTGCCGGAAGATCCTTGATAAACACGTTTTTCCAGAAACATAGGGTTCGGATCTTCCGCTCCCGTCGTCCACGTTGGTAATGAAATGATTTCCTGCCAGACCTTAACCGAACCGTACATGATGCCTCCACTAAACAAAACGAAGTAAAAGTTGCAATAACAGGAGTCTATATCGCCAATTCGCTGTTAAAATGCGCAATGCTCACGCAATATAGTTAAGGGAGTTAAGTGTATGCAGCGTACTGGCTTTGATAACGCCCGGGTCCGGCAGGCCAATAAGTCGATTTTTCTTTCCCATCTGTGGCGGGAAAAGCAGCTCAGTAAATCACAGCTCTCTCAACTCACCGGTCTCTCCATTCCGGCGGTGAGCAATATTCTGGCCGAGCTGCTTAGCGAGGGATTGATCGGTCACTCAACGGAACACTTGAGCAAACGGGGCGTGAACAGCGGCAGCTACCAGATCCCCGAGCACGGCGCCTGGACACTGTGCATGAATATCACCCCGACCAGCATTGAATATCAGCTTGCCGACGCCCGCCTGCTGGCAGTGGATGGTCATCAGCATTTGCCGGTCAACGCGCCCACTCCTCAGGCCCTGCTTGAGGCCATCGTTGAATGCTGGCGGCATATCCACCGCCGCTACCCGCAGCACAGCATCAATCTCGCCCTTGGCGTGCATGGACAGGTTGATCCGATTACCGGCGTTTCACAAACCATGCCCCAGGCACGCTGGAAAACACCGATCGAAATAAAGTATCTGCTTGAGGAGCGGCTTGGCGTGCAGGTTCGGGTGGATAACGACTGCGTGATGCTGGCGCTGGCGGAGAAGTGGCAGCATCAGGGTACACAGCAGGATTTTTGCGTGATCAACGTCGACTACGGTATCGGCTCGTCATTTGTGATTAACGATCATATTTATCGCGGCAGTCTGTACGGCAGCGGGCAGATTGGGCATACGATTGTCAATCCTGACGGCAAAGCCTGCGACTGCGGAAGATACGGTTGCCTCGAAACCGTCGCCTCTCTCAGCGCGCTGAAAAAACAGGCCCGAATGTGGCTCAAAACGCAGCCTGAAGCAACGCTCTCCCCTGAGCAGTTAACCACGGCGTCGCTCATTGAGGCCTGGAAAGAGGGAGATGTGCAAATTCGCGCATGGGTTGATAACGCTGCCAACGCGATTGGCTTAAGCCTCTATAATTTCCTGAATATATTAAATATTAATCAAATATGGCTTTACGGGCGCAGCTGCGCCTTCGGTGAGCAGTGGCTGGAAAGTATCGTCAAACAAACGGGTTTCAACCCCTTTGACCACCGGGATACGCCGCGAGCGCACGCCACCCAAATTGGCTTTGGCCAGCTGACACGCGCCCAGCAGCTGATGGGGATAGGTTATCTGTACGTTGAGGAGCAATTGCAGACGCTGGTTTAGTCATAAACGAACGTGGCGGAGCGCAAATTTGTGTATTACGTTTAAATCACACGTCTCTCATAACGAGCTGATTATGAACACACTCCGCTATTTTGATTTTGGCGCTTCCCGCTCTCTGTTGCTGCTTATCGCCCGCATCGCCGTGGTGATTCTGTTTATTCTTTTTGGCTACCCCAAACTGCTGGGCTTTGACGGTACGGTGCAGTACATGGCCGCCTCCGGCGCGCCGATGCCGACCCTGGCGGCGATTATCGCCGTCATTATGGAAGTGCCTGCCGCGATTCTGATTGTGCTCGGCTTTTTCACCCGCCCGCTGGCGGTCATCTTTATTTTCTACACCCTGGGCACGGCGGTGATTGGCCATCACTACTGGGATATGACTGGCGATGCGGTATTGCCGAACATGATTAACTTCTGGAAAAACGTCAGTATCGCCGGCGCTTTCCTGCTGCTGGCGGTAACCGGCCCCGGGGCGATCTCCCTCGACCGCCGCTAATCTCCAGACGCAAAAAAGGCCGCATACGCGGCCTTTTTGATGTCAACGCTAACGCTTACGCATATACCGGGAAGCGGGCGCAGATATCCAGCACTTTACCTTTCACGCGCTCAATGACCGCGTCGTCATTGATATTGTCCAGCACGTCACACATCCAGCCAGCCAGCTCTTTGACTTCCGCTTCTTTAAAGCCGCGGCGAGTCACTGCCGGAGAACCGATACGGATACCGGAGGTTACGAACGGGCTCTTCGGATCGTTCGGCACGCTGTTTTTGTTGACGGTGATGTTGGCGCGGCCCAGAGCGGCGTCAGCTTCTTTACCGGTCAGGTTTTTATCCACCAGATCCAGCAGGAACAGGTGGTTCTCAGTACCGCCAGACACCACTTTGTAGCCGCGGTTCAGGAACACTTCCACCATCGCTTTAGCGTTTTTCGCAACCTGCTGCTGGTAAACTTTAAACTCTGGCTCCATCGCTTCTTTCAGCGCCACCGCTTTCGCCGCGATAACGTGCATCAGCGGGCCGCCCTGCGCGCTTGGGAACACGGCAGAGTTCAGTTTTTTGTACAGCTCTTCGCTACCGCCTTTCGCCAGAATCAGGCCGCCGCGCGGACCCGCCAGGGTTTTGTGAGTGGTGGTGGTCACAACGTGAGCATGCGGAACCGGGTTCGGGTACACGCCAGCGGCAATCAGGCCTGCCACGTGCGCCATATCGACGAACAGGTAAGCGCCGATGCTGTCAGCGATTTCACGCATTTTCGCCCAGTCAACGATACCGGAGTAAGCGGAGAAACCACCGATGATCATCTTCGGTTTGTGTTCCTGAGCCTGCTTCGCCATGTCGTCATAGTCAATTTTACCGGACTCATCAATACCGTAAGGGATGATGTTGTACAGTTTGCCGGAGAAGTTAACCGGGGAGCCGTGAGTCAGGTGGCCGCCCTGCGCCAGGTTCATACCGAGCACGGTGTCGCCCGGCTGCAGCAGCGCGGTGTAGACGGCAAAGTTAGCCTGGGAGCCGGAGTGCGGCTGGACGTTAGCATAGTCAGCGCCGAACAGTTCTTTCGCGCGGTCGATTGCCAGCTGTTCAACCACGTCGACGTATTCACAGCCGCCGTAGTAACGCTTGCCCGGATACCCTTCAGCATATTTGTTGGTCAGCTGAGAGCCCTGCGCCTGCATAACGCGCGGACTGGTGTAGTTTTCGGAGGCGATCAGTTCGATGTGCTCTTCCTGACGTACTTTTTCCTGCTCCATAGCCTGCCACAGTTCGGCATCATAATCGGCAATGTTCATTTCACGCTTTAACATCCGCATCTCCTGACTCAGCTAACAATAAAATTTCGGCCTAAAAAGGCGGTCCGATTGGACAACGGCCCACAGTATAACCGAATCATTCTGTGATAACAGGTCTTGACAAAGGATTTTACGCAAACGATTGGCTCCGCATGACACAAGGCTTTGAGCAATAACGCCTCTCTCAGTATCAACGGATTTCTTTTCAGGTTTGTGATGCAAATTCTTCATGTTGTAACTGGATCGGGGGAATGTGTTAAAGAACCATTTACAACGCAGGGTTATTTCTTTAAGATGCATTTAAAATGCATCATTAAGATAACACATAAGGAAGCACGCTATGCTTGACGCTCAAACCATCGCCACGGTAAAAGCCACCATTCCCCTGCTGGTAGAGACCGGCCCGAAATTAACCGCCCATTTCTACGATCGTATGTTCGCGCATAATCCGGAGCTCAAAGAGATCTTCAACATGAGCAACCAGCGCAACGGCGATCAGCGTGAAGCGTTATTCAACGCTATTGCCGCCTACGCCAGCAATATCGATAACCTGCCTGCCCTGCTGCCGGCGGTGGAAAAGATCGCCCAGAAACACACCAGCTTCCAGATCAAACCGGAGCAGTACAATATTGTTGGCAGCCATCTGCTGGCGACCCTCGATGAAATGTTCAGTCCGGGCCAGGAAGTGCTCGATGCCTGGGGTAAAGCCTACGGCGTGCTGGCGAACGTCTTTATCGGCCGTGAAGCCGAGATCTATCAGCAAAACGCCAGTAAAACCGGCGGCTGGGAAGGGACCCGCGCGTTCCGCATCGTGAAGAAAACCCCGCGCAGCCAGCTTATCACCAGCTTTGAGCTCGAACCGGTTGATGGCCAGCCGGTCGCCGATTACCAGCCTGGCCAGTACCTGGCCATCTGGCTGAAACCGGAAGGCTTCGAATATCAGGAAATCCGCCAGTACTCCCTGACCCGCAAAGCGGACGGCAAAGGCTACCGCATTGCGGTTAAACGCGAGGAAGGCGGTCAGGTTTCCAGCTGGCTGCATAACCATGCCAGCGAAGGCGATGTGGTCTATCTGGCCGCCCCGGCGGGAGATTTCTTCCTTAACGTTAAGCCGCAGACGCCGGTCACTCTGCTCTCTGGCGGCGTCGGGCAAACGCCGATGCTGGCGATGCTGGATGCGCTGGCGAAGAGCGGTCATCAGGGTCAGGTGAACTGGTTCCATGCGGCGGAAAATGGCGACGTTCACGCCTTTGCCGATGAAGTGAAGGCGCTCGGCGCGGCGCTGCCGGCGTTTACCTCTCACGTCTGGTATCGCACCCCGACTGAGGCCGACCGTCAGGCTGGACGTTTTGATAGCGAAGGTTTGATGGATTTAGCAGCAGTGGCGGACAATATTCGCGACCCGCAGATGCAGTATTATCTCTGCGGCCCGGTAGCGTTTATGCAGTTTGCAGCGAAGCAGCTGGTCGAATTAGGGATCAACAAAGACAACATTCATTACGAATGCTTCGGCCCGCATAAGGTGCTGTAAGCCCCGACGCGCGGGGATTTGTAGGCCGGGTAAGCGCAGCGCCACCCGGCAATACTGCAGCGAGCGGCGAGCGTTAAATCGCCGCGTCGTCTTCTTCGCCGGTACGAATACGAATGACCCGCGCCACGTCGAAGACAAAGATTTTACCGTCGCCGATTTTACCGGTCTGTGCGGTACGGATGATGGTATCCACACAGGTATCGACGATATCGTCGGTCACTACAATTTCAATTTTTACTTTCGGCAGAAAATCGACCATATACTCGGCACCACGGTACAGTTCGGTGTGCCCTTTCTGGCGGCCAAAGCCTTTCACTTCCGTTACCGTCATCCCGGTGATGCCGACTTCGGCCAGCGCTTCACGCACGTCATCCAGTTTGAAAGGTTTAATAATCGCATCAATCTTTTTCATGGGGTTCCTGTCTTAATCGCGTAACCGGTTGCTTACCGTATCATAACTTGCGCTATAGTGCGGAGCTACTCTTTAAAGTCGTTGGCGTCGAGCTCATGGCGCGACAGCAGCTTATAGAATTCGGTGCGGTTGCGCCCTGCCATCCGCGCGGCGTGAGTGACGTTGCCCTTGGTAATTTGCAGCAGCTTGCGCAGGTAGTTCAGCTCAAACTGATTGCGCGCCTCCACGAAGGTCGGCAGCGCCGTGTTCTCGCCCTCCAGCGCTTGCTCAACCAGCGCGTCGCCGATCACTGGCGACGAAGTCAGGGCCACGCACTGCTCGATCACGTTCACCAGCTGGCGCACGTTGCCCGGCCACTTGGCGGCCATCAGCCGCTTCATCGCATCGCTGGAAAACGCCCGCACGAACGGCTTATGGCGATCGGCGGACTGACGCAGCAGATGGTTGGCCAACAGCGGAATATCTTCCGTGCGTTCGGAGAGCGGCGGTATTTTCAGGTTCACTACGTTGAGGCGGTAGAACAGGTCTTCACGAAACTCGCCGCGGGCCATCGCCTTCGGCAGGTCGCGGTGGGTGGCGGAGATAATCCGCACGTTGATTTCGATATCGCGGTTGCTGCCCAGCGGGCGCACCTTGCGCTCCTGCAGGACGCGCAGCAGCTTCACCTGCAACGCAACCGGCATATCACCGATCTCGTCGAGAAACAGCGTACCACCCTCAGCGGCCTGGAATAATCCTTCACGGTTACTGACCGCGCCGGTAAAAGCGCCCCGCGCATGGCCAAACAGTTCGGATTCGAGCAGCTGTTCCGGCAGCGCGCCGCAGTTGATCGCCACGAACGGCTTATCATGACGCGGGCTGGCGTTGTGGATCGCCTGGGCGACGATCTCCTTCCCGGTCCCGCTCTGGCCATTAATCAGTACGCTGACATCCGATTGCGCCACCATTCCGGCCTGCTCAAGCAGGCGCAGCATCAGCGGGCTGCGGGTTACAATCGCCTGGCGCCAGGCTTCGTCGGTGGCCGGCGAGCGCTGCTCCAACGCCTCATCAATGGCTTTATATAAGGCATCTTTATCGACCGGCTTGGTCAGGAAGCTGAACACCCCCTGCTGGGTAGCCGCCACGGCGTCGGGAATCGAACCGTGAGCGGTGAGAATGATCACCGGCATGCCGGGGTGGCCCTTCTGGATCTCGCTAAACAGCTGCAGGCCGTCCATTTCATCCATCCGCAGATCGCTAATCACCAGATCCACTTTCTCACGCCCCAGCACGCGCAGCGCTTCCGGCCCGCTCTCGGCGGTGACCACGCTGTAGCCTTCGCTGACCAGGCGCATGCCCAGTAGCTTCAACAGTCCCGGATCGTCATCCACCAGCAGTAAACGCGCCGGTTTACGGATCGTCATGGATCACCTCCGGCACTTTTTCGCTGCCGAAATTGCCGCCCGGCTTGCGGCTGGAGAGCTGGCGTTCGATATCCGTCAGGTTCTCCAGCTTGCGGGTGGTCAGCTCCAGCTGCTCGCGCAGCGCCAGCTCCTGCTGACGCAGTGTCTCCAGTTCGCTATCGCTGGACTGCTGAAGCTTAGCGTAACGGGCACGCTCTTCCACCAGCTGCAGCTGACGGGTCTGGCCGTCGCGCCAGAGCTGATACAGCGGGCGGACCTGAACGGCGATTTGCGGGCTGAAGGTATCGAGACGCGCCACCAGGTCGCGGCGCTCCTCAGGGGTAATTTTAGCATCAGCAAGCAGGATGCCGCGACGGAACGCGTCCTGCCAGCTGTCGTCGGTATGGCGTTTCGCCTCCGCCCGCGCCTGCGCCGGCGCGAGGCGATCGGCACAGTCAATGCCCCGCAGCCAGTAGAGGGGATTTTTGTCGCTGGCATCGCTGCTGTGCGCCCAGATATCCGCGCAGTCTACCGCGACAAAATCGGCCACCTGATGCTGCGCCTGCCCGGGGGCGGCGGTACCTTCCGCGGTATGCGGTGAAAAGCCGGCGGAACACCCCGCCAGCGTCAGACAAGCAATGCCTGAAAGCAGCCATCCGCTGAGGGAACGGCGCCAGGCCAGGAATTGGGACATAGTTCCCCGATATCGATTCATAAGTTGGATTATTCCGGCGCTGAGGGAAGCGTAATGCGAAAACAGACCTGCCCGGCGGGCGCATCAACTAAGCTGAGCTCCCCTTGCATCTGCCGGACGCAGTCGCGGGCGATACTCAACCCCAGTCCACTGCCCTTAACGGCCCCTTTACGCTGGTGACTCCCCTGGTAAAAAGGCTCGAATATCATGTTTTTTTCCGCGGCCGGGATCGGTTCGCCGCTGTTGGCGACATCAATACGCACCTGCTCTCCGTGCCGGTAGCTATGGATACGGATGTTACCGGATTCAGCGCCATAGTGCACCGCATTGGAGTAGAGATTATCCATTACGCTTATCAATAGCGCAGGCTCTGCCAGGCAACGCCGCGCCTGCAGCGTCAGTTCGGTATGCATCAGTTTAGCCCGCGCGGGCAGGCTGTGCGCCGCCACGACGTTTTCCACCAGGTCCACCAGGTCCACCGCTTCGCGAGCCACCGGGCCGTCGGCCTGTTTTCGGTTATAGTCCAGCAGCTGTTCAATCAGCTTTTGCAGGTTACGGCTACTGCTGTCGAGGATCTCGACGATCTCCTGCTGCTCAGGGGTCAGGGGCCCCGCGACGCGGTCGGCCAACAGCTCGGTACCTTCACGCATACTGGCCAACGGGGTTTTCAGCTCATGCGACAGATGGCGAAGAAATTGATGCCGCTGCGACTCCAGCCACGCCAGGCGCTCGCTGAGCCAGATGATGCGCTTGCCCACCGATCGCAGCTCGCGCGGGCCGGTAAACAATGCGGCGTCGTCCAGCGACTTCCCTGCCCCCAGCTGATTGATCATTCTTTCGATGCCTTTCACCGGGCCGATAATCATGCGGGTGAAGAGTAGCACCAGCGCCAGGCTCAGCAGAAACAGCACCAGCGCCTGCCAGCCAAAAAACTGGCCGCGTTCGGCTATCTCCTGCTGCAGCTGTTGGCCACGAGAATAGACGACCGCCCGGGTCGCCTGCACCATATCGCTGTTATTACTGGCGAAAACTTCCAGTCTGGCGGCTGCCTGGGCATCGGGTCCGCTATTTTTACACTGCAGCTGCGCCAGATCGCTGACATCCTGACGCAGCGCCTGCCAGAGCTTCTCATCCGGCAGCACGCCGGCGTGGGCGTCCAGCATCTGGCTGTAGCGCTGCCGCTGGTTTTGATAGACGCGCGCCAGCGTCGGATCGTCCAGCACGCAGTACTGGCGATAGCTGCGCTCCATCTCCAGTGCGGCATTGATCATCGCCTCGCTGCGTCGGGCGTCGACCAGGGTGGTACGGTTAATATGCGCCGCCTGGGCGCTAAGGGCGTTCAGGCTCTGCCAGGCCTGCCAGGCCAGCACCAGCAATGGCAGCAGGATCAGCACAAAAGAGAGCGTCACCAGCTGACGCAGCGAACGGGGGAAAAGAGAGAGTCGCTTCAAGGATGTAGTCTCAATCATTAGCTCTGGTCGATGCTAACTGAGGAGCGCGCCGGAGAAAAGCGCTACCGCTGGTTACTGCGCCGCAGAAACAACAAAGCCAGGCGCAAGGCCTGGCTTTGTTCAGGAATGAGGCGGTGCCTTACTCGACGTTTCGCCCGATGTCTGATAAAGCCAGGCTGTTATCAGGAGTTGGACGGCAGGCACCTGTTTGTGCGTCATTCGAAGTTTATGTAGCGCGTCCCGAAGGGGCTGACATAAGAAGGTGAATGAGCCACTGGTTAATATTATGCATGAACTATGCCAGCTCTCAAAACATTTTATTAACATACTGATATATATGACATTAACCGCAAGAACAGTCGAACTACCTCTGTTTATTTTTCACCCGCGTTGTCGCTATTTAGCGACACCAAATAGGCTACCGATTACTCATCATTTAAATCAATAACTTAAGTGTCGCCTATTGACGACACTGCAATATCGCAGTTGTCGGCAATTCCCGACACCCTGGCGTGCCGACCATCACAGATAAAAAAAAGCCCCCTGTCAGGCAGGGGGCTGATACGTTCGCGTGAAGCGCGGCGGGAAGATTAACCCAGCTGTTTACGCGCGTTACGGAAGATACGCATCCACGGGCTATCCTCGCCCCAGTTCTCCGGGTGCCAGGAGTTGCTTACGGTGCGGAAGACGCGTTCCGGGTGCGGCATCATGATGGTCGCGCGCCCGCTTTCGCTGGTCACCGCGGTGATACCGTTCGGGGAACCGTTCGGGTTCGCCGGATAGGTTTCGGTCACTTTGCCGAAGTTATCCACGAAGCGCAGCGCCACCAGACCTTTGCTCTCAAGCTGAGCCAGATGCGCGCTGTCGCGCACTTCCACCTGACCTTCGCCGTGGGAGACCGCAATCGGCATCCGTGAGCCAACCATGCCTTCCAGCAGCAGGGATGGGCTTTGCGTCACTTCCACCAGGCTAAAGCGCGCTTCAAAGCGGTCAGACTGGTTGCGCACAAAGCGCGGCCACAGGTCGCTGCCCGGGATCAGCTCGCGCAGGTTGGACATCATCTGACAGCCGTTGCACACGCCGAGCGCCAGCGTCTGCGGACGATGGAAGAAGGTCGCGAACTCATCGCGCACGCGCTCGTTGAACAGAATCGACTTCGCCCAGCCCTCGCCCGCGCCCAACACGTCGCCGTAGGAGAAGCCGCCGCAGGCTACCAGGGCATGGAAATCGCCCAGACCGGTCCGGCCGGCCAGCAGGTCGCTCATATGCACGTCGATGGCGTCAAAGCCGGCACGATGGAAGGCGGCCGCCATTTCAACGTGGGAGTTCACCCCCTGCTCGCGCAGGACGGCCACTTTCGGCCGCGCGCCGGTGGCAATGTACGGGGCGGCGACGTCGTCGTTAATATCAAACGAGAGCTTCACATTGAGGCCCGGGTCGGCATCATTGGCTTTCGCCTCATGCTCCTGATCGGCGCAGGCCGGGTTGTCGCGCAGACGCTGCATCTGCCAGGTGGTTTCCGCCCACCACATGCGCAGCGTGGTGCGGCTTTCGCTGAACACCGTCTGACCGCCGGCGGTCAGCACGAAGCGATCGCCCTCAACCGCTTTACCGAGGTAATGCACGCAGTCCGCCAGGCCGTTAACCGCCAGAATGGCTTCCACCGCCTCACGGTCTGCGGCGCGGACCTGAATCACCGCCCCCAGCTCTTCGTTGAACAGCGCGGCCAGATGGTCGTCGCCCAGCGCGGCGATATCCGCTTCCACGCCGCAGTGGCCGGTAAAGGCCATTTCCGCCAGCGTGACCAGCAGACCGCCGTCGGAGCGGTCGTGGTAGGCCAGCAGTTTACGCTGCGCCACCAGGGCCTGCATCGCATTCCAGAAGCCTTTCAGTTGCGCGACATCGCGCACGTCAGCCGGCTTGTCGCCGAGCTGGCGATAGACCTGCGCCAGCGCCGTCGCGCCCAGCGCGTTGTGCCCTTTACCGAGGTCGATCAGCAGCAGGGCGTTATCTTCCGTCGAAAGCTGCGGCGTGACGGTATGACGGACATCTTCGACACGGGCGAAGGCAGAGATGACCAGCGACAGCGGGGAGGTCATCTCGCGCTGCTCGCTGCCTTCCTGCCAGCGGGTTTTCATCGACATCGAGTCTTTACCGACCGGAATGGTCAGGCCCAGCGCCGGGCACAGCTCTTCGCCCACCGCTTTCACCGCCTCATACAGGCCAGCGTCTTCACCCGGGTGGCCGGCGGCGGCCATCCAGTTAGCCGACAGCTTCACGCGGTTCAGCTCGCCAATCTGCGTGGCGGCGATGTTGGTCAGCGCTTCACCGACCGCCAGACGGCCAGAGGCCGCGAAGTCCAGCAGGGCGACCGGGGCGCGCTCGCCCATCGCCATCGCTTCGCCATAGTAGCTGTCGAGGCTGGCGGTGGTCACCGCGCAGTTGGCCACCGGGATCTGCCACGGGCCAACCATCTGGTCGCGGGCGACCATACCGGTCACGGTGCGGTCGCCGATGGTGACGAGGAAGGTTTTCTCGGCCACCGTCGGCAGATGCAGAACGCGGTTAACCGCATCGGCAAGGGTAATCGGTTGGCGATCCAGCGCGCTACCCTGAGCTTTCAGAGTCTGCACGTCGCGGGTCATTTTCGGCGTTTTGCCGAGCAGGACGTCCAGCGGCAGGTCGATCGGCTGATCGTTAAAGTGGCTGTCGCTCAGGCTCAGATGCTGCTCAGCGGTGGCTTCGCCGATAACGGCATAAGGCGCGCGCTCGCGGCGGCACAGTTCGTCGAACAGCGGCAGCTGCTCCGGGGCGACCGCCAGAACATAACGCTCCTGCGATTCGTTACACCAGATCTCCAGCGGACTCATCCCTGGCTCATCGCTGAGAATATCGCGCAGCTGGAATTTACCGCCGCGGCCGCCGTCGCTCACCAGCTCCGGCATGGCGTTGGAGAGACCGCCGGCGCCAACGTCGTGGATAAAGAGGATCGGGTTGGCGTCGCCCAACTGCCAGCAGCGGTCGATCACTTCCTGACAGCGGCGCTCCATTTCCGGGTTGTCACGCTGTACGGAGGCGAAATCGAGATCGGCATCGGACTGGCCGGAGGCCATAGAAGACGCCGCGCCGCCGCCGAGGCCGATGTTCATCGCCGGGCCGCCCAGCACGATCAGCTTCGCGCCGACGGTAATCTCGCCCTTCTGCACGTGCTCACCGCGGATGTTGCCGATACCGCCGGCCAGCATGATCGGTTTGTGGTAGCCACGCAGCTCTTCGCCATTGTGGCTGGTGACTTTCTCTTCATAGGTGCGGAAGTAGCCGTTCAGCGCCGGACGACCAAATTCGTTGTTAAACGCCGCGCCGCCCAGCGGGCCTTCGGTCATGATGTCCAGGGCGGTGACAATGCGATCCGGTTTACCGAAATCTTCTTCCCACGGCTGTTCGAAGCCCGGGATACGCAGGTTGGAAACCGAGAAGCCCACCAGGCCCGCTTTCGGCTTCGCGCCGCGGCCGGTGGCGCCTTCATCGCGGATTTCGCCGCCGGAGCCGGTTGCCGCGCCCGGCCATGGAGAGATGGCCGTCGGGTGGTTATGGGTTTCCACCTTCATCAGAATGTGCGCCGGCTCCTGATGGAAGTCGTAGCGCCCGGTCTGATGGTCGGCGAAATAGCGCCCGACTTCAGACCCTTCCATCACCGCGGCATTATCTTTATAGGCCGACAGCACGTAGTCCGGCGTTTTTTCAAAGGTGTTTTTGATCATTTTGAACAGCGACTTCGGCTGCTGTTCGCCGTCGATGATCCAGTCGGCGTTGAAAATCTTGTGGCGACAGTGCTCTGAGTTCGCCTGGGCGAACATATACAGCTCGATATCGTTCGGGTTGCGTCCCAGGCGGGTAAACGCGTCCTGCAGGTAGTCAATTTCGTCGTCGGCCAGCGCCAGACCCAGACGGAGGTTGGCGTCAATCAGCGCCTGACGCCCTTCGCCCAGCAGGTCGACGCTGGTGACCGGCGTCGGCTGATGGTGAGCGAACAGCTTCTCGCCCGCTTCCAGCTCGTCGAAGACGCTCTCCATCATGCGGTCGTGCAGCTCCGCCGCCACCGCGGCCCACTGCGCTTCGGTCAGGGTTGAGGCTTCAACGTAATACGCCACGCCGCGCTCAAGACGCACAACCTGCGCCAGACCGCAGTTGTGAGCGATATCGGTAGCTTTAGAAGACCAGGGAGAGATGGTGCCAGGGCGAGGGGTCACGAGCAGTAATTTACCGGTCGGGGTATGGCTGCTCAAGCTCGGGCCATACTGAAGCAGTCGCGCCAGGCGCTCGCGATCGTCAGCGCTCAGCGGGGCATTCAGATCGGCAAAATGAATATATTCGGCATATATGGCGCTTACCGGAAGGTTGGCCGCCTGAAATCGTGCCAGCAGTTTATTAATACGGAATGCCGACAGTGCAGGTGAACCACGCAAAATTTCCATCATAAGTCTCTCGTCTTCGAAGCTTTCAGGGTGAGCCAGGGGGGGAAACGGGCGTCATTATAGTGAATCCTGCGCCCCGACGAAACCGTTTGCGTAGAAATAAAATCATTGATGCTGTTTATCAATAAATGTGACGACCATCGCGAATAAGTTGCCAACTGGCGCATTATTAAGCAGAATGCCGCACATTCGACGACAACCTTGCGTTTTTTCCGGACATCGCCTGCTGAGGAACCTGAAGCTGCAGAAGATTAACTCTCTGAAAAAATTAAAGATTAATTATCTGCTGATCGGCATTGTCACCCTTTTGCTGGCGGCGGCCCTGTGGCCGTCGATCCCCTGGTCTGGTAAACCCGAGAACCGGGTGGCGGGCATTATCGCTCGCGGCGAGCTGCGCATCAGCACCATCAACTCGCCAATGACCTTCGCCACCATGAACAATAAAGCGTTCGGTCTGGATTATGAACTGGCGAAGCAGTTTGCCGACTACCTTGGCGTCACGCTTAAGATAACCGTCCGGCAAAACATCAGCCAGCTGTTTGACGACCTCGACGACGGTCAGGCCGATATGCTGGCCGCCGGACTGGTCTATAACCAGGAGCGAGTGAAAAACTATCAGGCCGGCCCCACCTACTATTCTGTTTCACAACAGCTGGTCTACCGCGTCGGCAATACCCGGCCGCGCACCCTCGCGGCGCTGACCGCCGAGCAGCTCACTATCGCTCCGGGCCACGTGGCGATCAACGACCTGCAGACCTTAAAAGCCGAGAAATACCCGGATCTTGCCTGGCGCGTGGACGAAAAACGCGGTACCACGGCGCTGATGCAGGCGGTGATTGACGGTAAACTTGATTACACCATCGCCGACTCGGTGGCCGTCAGCCTGTTTCAGCGCGTCCATCCGGAGCTGGCGGTGGCCCTCGATATCACTGACGAACAGCCGGTCACCTGGTTTAGTGCCCGGGACGACGATAATTCGCTGTCGGCGGCAATGCTTGATTTCTTCAATAACATTAATGAAGACGGGACGCTGGCGCGCCTGGAGGAGAAATACCTCGGCCACGGCAACGATTTCGATTATGTCGATACCCGCACCTTCCTGCGCGCGGTGGAAAATATTCTTCCGGAGGTGCAGCCGCTGTTTGAAAAATACGCCCGCGAGATTGACTGGCGCCTGCTGGCCGCCATCGCCTGGCAGGAATCCCACTGGGATCCGCAGGCCACCTCCCCTACCGGCGTGCGCGGTATGATGATGCTCACACGCAATACGGCGCAAAGCCTGGGTCTAACCGACCGCACCGATGCGGCGCAGAGTATCGACGGCGGCATGCGCTACCTGCAGGATATGATGGATAAAGTGCCGGATTCGATCCCGAAAGATGAACGCATCTGGTTTGCGCTGGCCGCTTATAATATGGGTTATGCCCATATGCTGGACGCCATGGCGCTCACCCGCAAACAGAAAGGCAATCCTAACAGCTGGGCGGACGTTAAGCTGCGTTTACCGTTGCTGAGCCAGAAACCCTATTACAGCAAACTAAAATACGGCTATGCCCGCGGCCATGAGGCCTACGCCTATGTGGAAAACATCCGCAAATATCAGATAAGCCTTGTCGGCTATTTGTCAGAGAAGGAGCGCCAGCAGCAGCAAACGCTGGCCCTGGCGGAGGATTACCCGGCCGTGCTCCCCAATGAGCTCGAAGAGCCGCAGGAGACCACCCTGCCCTTTTTCAAGTTTCGCGCCGATAAGCAGATGGATAATGCCCGGATGAAACTCCCCGGCCACCTGTATTAACTTTCCCCAGTCTGCGCCCGGGCTTTCTTCAGCGCTTTTTTCTCTTCCCGCCGCCAGCGGAAGAAGTCGCTCAGCATGGCAGAGCAGGACTCTGCCAGCACGCCTTCGCTAATCTCAACCCGATGGTTCATTCCCGGGTGGTGCAGAACATCCATCAGCGAGCCGGCGGCGCCGGTCTTGGCATCCCTGGCGCCAAACACCAGGCGGGCGATACGGCTGTGCACCATCGCGCCCGCGCACATGACGCAGGGCTCGAGGGTCACGTACAGCGTGGCGTCGATCAGGCGGTAGTTTTGCAGCACCAGTCCGCCCTGGCGTAAGGCCATAATCTCCGCATGGGCGGTGGGGTCGTGACGGCCTATCGGCCGGTTCCAGCCCTCGCCAATGACCTGATTGTTATGCACCAGCACCGCGCCCACCGGCACCTCGCCCTCTTCCCAGGCGCGTTTCGCCAGCGTCAGGGCATGACGCATCCAGTATTCATCATTGAGTTCGAGGTCAGACACAGCGGCCACTCCAGCAGAAAAAGCGGGGCGCATTATACATGGGCGCTATCAATTACACACTATTACTCCAGCTGCTGAAGCTCTCCCTGAGGGGTTACCCGCCAGCGATGCTGGCAAAAGCCGAGCAATGGATTATCCTGCTCACTATCGCTATAGCCGCTATACAGCCGCAGCGGGGCGCCAATCTTTTTCTCCAGCTGTACCACCTTTTCATGCCCCAGGCAGCGCAGGGTCAATACCCAGCCGCCCCAGCGGCGCGCGGTGCGGCTGGCTATCAGATTCACCCGCGGCAACCAGAGGGTATCGCGATAGACCTGCTCCACCAGCGACTGCGGCGAGCCGGTGATCAACCAGACGTCGGCATCGGTGCTGGTCAGGTAGGCGGTAAGCCGCGCATGAACTACCGGAAACGCCGTCACATGATGGCGAAACCAGCCGACAAACTCCGCTTCCAGCCGCTTCAGCACCGCCTCGCGGCGGCCAAAGGTTGTCGCCCACAGCAGGAGGCTCATCGGCCAGCGCGCCGCCCGTCCGCTCACTGCCAGCCCGGCAAGGATCACCGGCCCCATCGGCACCACCAGCAACAGGTTCAGCGGCAAATGGCGCAGCAGATAGCGCAGAAAACTGCCGAACATATCCTGTTGGTGTAAGGTTCCGTCCAGATCGAAAAACACCACTCTCCGTTCAGTGTGCTGCAAACTGCCTCCTTTATCTCAGAACTCGCTTCTCGTTAGGGTAAGCTTAACAGCCTGACGCCATGTCGAGGGAAAACATCCCCTGCCGTTAAGAAAGAATTAAAGTAGCAGGCGAAGGAAAAATTGTGGCTTAAGAATTTTTAATTCATGGTATACCCCTTATAATCGAATAAAAATTCTGTCAGTCACGAGCCGGACGGCTCCAGCGGAGCTCCAATGAACTGTTTAACGCGTATTCGTCAGCGCTATCCCACCCTGGCGGCGAGCGACAAAAAGTTGGCCGATTATATTCTGAGCCAGCCCGATGAGACCCGGCACCTCAGCTCGCAGCAGCTGGCGGCGGAAGCCGGTGTGAGTCAGTCCAGCGTGGTTAAATTTTCCCAGAAGCTGGGATTCAAAGGCTTTCCGGCGCTGAAGCTGGCCCTTAGTGAAGCGCTGGCGAGTAGCCCGGATCCGCACTCCGTCCCGGTGCATAACCACATTCGCGGTGACGATCCGCTGCGTCTGGTCGGCGAGAAACTCATTAAAGACAATGTCGCCGCCATGCATGCCTCGCTGGACGTCAACACTGAAGAGACGCTACGGGAAGCCGTCACGCTGCTGCGCAACGCCCGGCGAGTGATCGTCACCGGGATTGGCGCCTCCGGCCTGGTGGCGCGTAACTTTAGCTGGAAGCTGATGAAGATCGGCATCAACGCTGTTTCTGAGCAGGATATGCATGCCCTGCTGGCGACGGTGCAGGCCATGTCCAGCGACGATCTTCTGCTGGCGATCTCTTACTCCGGCGAGCGCCGGGAGATCAATATGGCGGCCGGTGAAGCGCTGCGCGTCGGCTGTAAGATCCTGGCGATCACCGGGTTTAGCCCGAACGCCCTGCAACAGCAGGCGACCCACTGCCTGTATACTATCGCCGAAGAGCAGGCGACGCGCAGCGCCGCCATCTCCTCCACCAGCGCGCAAATGATGCTCACCGATCTGCTGTTTATGGGGCTGGTGCAGCAGGATCTGGAGCGGGCGCCGGAGCGCATTCGCCATAGCGAAGCGCTGGTGAAAAAGCTGGTCTGAGCAGAAAATGGGCGTATAATGCCCGCCCTGTTTGTGTTGTTTCTGAGACTTTCCTGATGGCGCTGTTAATTACCAAAAAATGCATCAACTGCGATATGTGCGAGCCGGAGTGCCCGAATGAGGCCATTTCGATGGGTGACAGCATTTATGAGATTAACAGCGACCGCTGCACCGAGTGCGTGGGTCATTACGACACGCCAACCTGCCAGAAAGTGTGCCCGATCCCGAATACGATCCTGAAAGATCCGGCACACCTCGAGAGTGAAGAACAGCTGTGGGATAAATTCGTGCTGATGCACCACGCGGATAAAATTTAACCGCCCTCCTGGCTAGCTTTCGACAATCACCGTGGCGCAGGCGTAGTGGCGTTCATCAGCGAGAGTAACGTGAATAGCGCTTACTCCCATGCGTTCAGCTAAAAGGTTTGCTTCACCCCATAGCCGCAGCTTCGGCTTGCCCAGCTCGTCGTTGTAAACCTCGAACTGGTTAAACGCCAGCCCGTTACGGATCCCGGTTCCCAGCGCTTTCGCCGCCGCTTCCTTGACCGCAAAGCGTTTCGCCAGGAAACGCACCGGCTGCTGGTGCTGCTCCCAGATGCTCCATTCATGGTCGCTCAGCACCCGGCGGGCAAGGCGATCGCCGCTGCGGGCGATCACCGCTTCGATGCGGGCGATCTCGACGATGTCGGTACCCAACCCGAGAATGGCCATTAGCCGCGCGCTTCCAGCATCAGACGCTTCATTTCCGCCACCGCCTCTTTCAGGCCGCTCATCACCGCACGGCCAATAATCGCGTGACCGATATTCAGCTCATGCATTTCCGGCAGCGCAGCAATCGCTTTCACGTTGTGGTAGGTCAGACCGTGGCCGGCATTCACCTTCAGCCCGAGGCTGGCGGCGTAGGTGGCCGCTTTGGCAATACGTTCCAGCTCCCTGGCCTGCTCGGCGTCGGTTTTGGCATCGGCATAGCAGCCGGTGTGGATTTCGATATAGGGCGCGCCAACGTCCGCCGCCGCTTTGATCTGCGCTTCATCCGCATCGATAAACAGGGAGACCAGGATGCCGGCATCCGCCAGGCGTTGACAGGCATCGCGCATCTTGTCGCGCTGCCCGGCCACGTCCAGTCCGCCTTCGGTAGTGACTTCCTGACGTTTCTCCGGCACCAGGCAGCAGAAGTGTGGTTTGGTTTCGCAGGCGATCGTCAGCATCTCTTCGGTGACCGCCATTTCAAGATTCATCCGGGTGTGCAGCGTCTCGCGCAGGATACGCACATCGCGATCGGTAATATGGCGACGGTCTTCGCGCAGATGCACGGTGATGCCGTCAGCGCCGGCCTGTTCGGCAATGAAAGCCGCCTGAACCGGATCCGGGTAAGCGGTGCCGCGGGCGTTACGCAAGGTCGCGATATGGTCAATATTGACCCCTAACAATAATTCAGCCATGACAATCCTCGTTAATCATTATTCGTATTATCGGCTCGCGCCTTTCGCGCGGGCATAAACTGGCGAAACAACTCCCGGCTCTTGAGCGGTTTGCCGCCGAGATAGGGCTTCAGGGCGATACGGGTAAAGCGCTTCGCGGCGCGCAGCGTATCAACATCAGGAAACTCGCGACTCGCCAATGCTTTCAAATGGTGCCCGGTAAACGTGTTGTTATCAATCACCAGGCTGGCAATAAAGCCTTTTTCTTCACGATAGCGGTAGGTCATGGTGTCGTCTACCGGCTCGCCGCTCCCGGCGCAGTGGAGAAAATCCACGCCATACCCCAGGTGCCCGAGCAGCGCCAGCTCAAAACGCCGCAGCGCGGGCTCCGGCGAGCCGCTGGCCCCGGCGAGCGCCTGAATGCAGTGCAGGTAGTCGAAAAAGAGTTCGGAGAAGCGTGTTTCGTGCTCCAGCACGCGGGAGATAAGCTCGTTAACGTAGAGACCGCTGTAGAGGGTGATGCCGCTGAGCGGCAGCGCCAGCGAAACGGCTTCCGCGCTGCGCAGGGTTTTGACTTCGCCGCGCCCGCCGAAGCGAACCAACAAGGGGGTAAAGGGCTGTAAAGCGCCTTTGAGATTAGAGCGTTTGGAGCGTGCGCCCTTGGCAACGAGGCGCACGCGACCGGATTCTTCCGTGAAGACGTCCAGCATCAGGCTGGTTTCGCTCCACGGACGGCTATGCAGGACAAAGGCGCGCTGCCATCCATCCACGTTGCGTTAACTCAGAGGTCGTCAACGTAACCGAGACTGCGCAGGGCGCGCTCGTCATCGGCCCAGCCGGATTTCACTTTCACCCACAGCTCGAGGTGCACCGGCGCTTCAAACATCTCCTGCATGTCCTTACGCGCTTCGATACCGATGGTTTTAATTTTGGCGCCTTTGTTGCCAATCACCATCTTTTTCTGCCCTTCGCGCTCGACGAGGATCAGGCCGTTGATATCGTAACCGCCGCGCTCGTTGCTGACGAAACGTTCGATTTCCACGGTGACGGAGTACGGCAGCTCAGCGCCGAGGAAACGCATCAGTTTTTCACGGATGATTTCGGAGGCCATAAAGCGTTGTGAGCGATCGGTAATATAATCTTCCGGGAAGTGATGGATCGCTTCCGGCAGATGCTTACGCACGATCGCCGCGATGGTATCAACGTTGGTGCCGGTTTCCGCTGAGATCGGTACGATATCGAGGAAATTCATCTGGCTGGCGAGGAACTGCAGGTGCGGTAACAGATCCGCTTTTTCCTGCACGTTATCCACCTTGTTGACCGCGAGGATCACCGGCGCTTTCGCGTCGCGCAGCTTGTTGAGCACCATCTCGTCGTCCTGCGTCCAGCGGGTGCCTTCCACCACGAAGATGACCAGTTCCACGTCGCCAATCGAACTGCTGGCCGCTTTGTTCATTAAGCGGTTAATGGCACGCTTCTCTTCCATATGCAGGCCCGGAGTATCAACGTAAATCGCCTGATACGGCCCTTCGGTATGGATACCGACGATGCGGTGACGGGTGGTCTGCGCTTTACGGGAGGTGATCGAGATCTTCTGCCCAAGCAGCTTGTTCAACAGCGTGGATTTGCCAACGTTTGGACGACCCACGATGGCGACAAATCCGCAATAACTTTTTTCTTCGCTCATTCCAGCTCCAGCTTTTTCAGCGCCTGTTCGGCGGCAGCCTGCTCCGCCTTACGACGGCTGGAACCTGTGCCAACCACCGGTTCACTCAGGCCACTGACCTGGCAGTGGATAGTAAATTCCTGATCGTGCGCTTCGCCGCGAACCTGGACCACCAGGTAAGACGGCAGCGGCAGATGACGTCCCTGCAGATATTCCTGCAGACGCGTCTTCGGATCCTTTTGCTTATCGCCCGGACTGATTTCGTCCAGACGGGTCTGGTACCAGGAGAGGATTAAGCGTTCAACGTTCTGAATATCGCTGTCGAGGAAAACCCCGCCAATTAACGCTTCAACGGTATCCGCGAGAATCGATTCGCGACGGAAACCGCCGCTTTTCAGCTCTCCCGGCCCGAGGCGCAGACACTCGCCCAGCTCAAACTCGCGGGCGATCTCCGCCAGCGTGTTGCCGCGCACCAGCGTCGCGCGCATACGGCTCATATCGCCTTCATCGACACGAGGAAAGCGATGATACAGCGCATTCGCGATCACGAAACTTAAAATGGAGTCACCTAAAAATTCCAGGCGCTCATTATGTTTGCTGCTGGCACTGCGGTGAGTTAATGCCTGTTGCAACAGCTCCTGATGATGAAAAGTGTAGCCCAGCTTTCGTTGAAGCCGATTAATTACGATGGGGTTCATGCGTTACCAATAAATGAATGCGTCAAAGATGCAGCACACGAAACCGACCTGAGCATTCGCTTCAAACAGTAATTTGAAACAGACCAATACGCTTTCGTGTGCAGTGTCACCCGGCAGAGCGACAACCAAAAACTTCGGGGGGATATTCTATACGCAACGACACGGGATGTCGTTAGTTTGAATGGATTTAAATACTAAATAATTCACGCCGCTGCGATAACAGCAGCGACGTGAATTCAGCAGAGGAAATTAATGAATTCCACCAATGCGCGATAACCGCACGCCGGTCGGCCATTCACCTTCCTGCTTTTCAAAACTCATCCAGATAGCGGTTGCTTTTCCGACCAGGTTGGCTTCCGGCACAAAGCCCCAGTACCGGCTGTCGGCGCTGTTATCCCGGTTGTCGCCCATCATGAAGTACTGACCGGGCGGCACAATCCAGGTGGCCAGCGGCAGACCGGACTGATGGTAGTACATCCCAACCTGATCCTGGGCAATCGGCACCATTAGAATTCGGTGCGTCACGTCGCCCAATGTCTCCTGACGCTCGGTAAGACGAATGCCGTCGGCTTTGGTTTCGCCCTTCGGCAACTGCCAGAAACCGCTGCTCGCTTCGCCGCCGTTGCTGCGGGAGAAGGTCTGAACAAAATCGCTCGGCTCCACGTTGGAATAGGTCACCGGCAGCGCGTTGCCGCAGGCCTGTCCGGAACTGCAGCCCGGCTGAATAGTGACCTGTTTGGCAACCGGATCGTAGGTGACCTTATCACCCGGTAACCCCACCGCGCGCTTAATGTAGTCCAGACGCGGGTCTTCCGGATATTTAAACACCACGATGTCGCCGCGCTTCGGATGGCCGGTCTCGATCAGCGTTTTCTGATAGATAGGATCTTTAATGCCGTAGGCAAATTTCTCCACCAGAATAAAATCGCCGATGAGCAGCGTTGGCATCATCGAACCTGAAGGGATCTGGAAAGGCTCATAAATAAATGAACGTACCACCAGAACGATCGCCAGCACCGGGAAAACCGATGCGCCGGTTTCCAGCCAGCCCGGTTTCGGGCCGACTTTCTTCAGCGTCTTCTTGTCCAGTTGCTCGCCGGTCGCTGCCTGAGCAGCGGCCTGACGTTCACGACGTTTCGGTGCAAAAATGAACTTGTCCAGGCACCATAAAACGCCCGTCACCAGGGTTGCAATCACCAGGATCAGGGCAAACATGTTCGCCATGCCAACTCCTTAGGGTTATTTGCCGTCTTTACCAACGTGCAGAATGGCGAGGAACGCTTCCTGCGGCAGCTCAACGTTACCGACCTGCTTCATACGCTTCTTACCTTCTTTCTGCTTCTGCAGCAGCTTTTTCTTACGGCTGACGTCGCCGCCGTAGCATTTCGCCAGGACGTTTTTACGCAGCTGTTTCACCGTAGAGCGCGCGATAATGTGGTTACCGATGGCCGCCTGAATCGCGATATCGAACTGCTGACGCGGAATCAGATCTTTCATCTTTTCCACCAGCTCGCGGCCGCGATACGGCGCGTTATCGTTGTGGGTGATCAGCGCCAGCGCATCGACGCGCTCACCGTTGATCAGCACATCGACGCGTACCATGTTCGACGCCTGGAAGCGTTTGAAGTTGTAGTCCAGCGACGCATAGCCGCGGGAGGTGGACTTCAGGCGGTCGAAGAAGTCGAGAACCACTTCCGCCATCGGAATTTCATAGGTCAGCGCCACCTGTTTACCGTGGTAAACCATGTTGGTCTGCACCCCACGCTTCTCGACACACAAGGTAATCACGTTGCCGAGGAACTCCTGCGGCAGCAGCATGTGACACTCGGCGATCGGCTCGCGCAGCTCCTGAATATTATTCAGCGGCGGCAGCTTGGACGGGCTGTCGACGTAGATAACTTCTTTGGAGGTGGTCTCTACTTCGTAGACTACCGTTGGCGCGGTGGTGATCAGGTCGAGATCGTATTCACGCTCCAGACGCTCCTGAATGATCTCCATGTGCAGCAGGCCGAGGAAGCCGCAGCGGAAGCCGAAGCCCAGCGCGGTAGAGCTTTCCGGCTCGTAGAACAGAGAGGCATCGTTAAGGCTCAGTTTGCCCAGCGCGTCGCGGAAAGCTTCATAATCATCGGAGCTCACCGGGAACAGGCCGGCATACACCTGCGGTTTCACCTTCTTAAAGCCAGGCAGCGCTTTGTCTGCCGGGTTGCGGGCGGCGGTCAGGGTATCGCCCACCGGCGCGCCGAGGATGTCTTTGATCGCGCAGACCAGCCAGCCTACCTCGCCGCATTTCAGCTCGGTACGGTCAACCTGTTTCGGGGTGAAGATGCCCAGACGATCAGCGTTATAGACCTGGCCGGTGCTCATGACCTTGATCTTGTCGCCCTTGCGCATGGTGCCGTTTTTAATCCGCACCAGCGACACCACGCCGAGGTAGTTATCGAACCAGGAGTCGATAATCAGCGCCTGCAGCGGCGCGTCCGGATCGCCTTCCGGCGGTGGGATATCGCGCACCAGACGCTCCAGCACGTCGGTCACGCCGACGCCGGTTTTCGCTGAGCAGCGCACCGCGTCGTGGGCGTCGATCCCGACGATATCTTCAATCTCGTCCGCTACGCGCTCAGGGTCGGCCGCAGGCAGGTCGATCTTGTTGAGTACCGGAACCACTTCGAGATCCATCTCCATGGCGGTGTAGCAGTTGGCCAGGGTCTGGGCTTCTACCCCCTGCCCGGCGTCTACCACCAGCAGCGCGCCTTCGCACGCGGCAAGAGAACGGGAAACTTCATAAGAGAAGTCCACGTGGCCCGGGGTGTCGATAAAGTTCAGCTGGTAGGTCTCACCGTCGCTGGCCTTATAGTCCAGGGTGACGCTCTGCGCCTTGATGGTGATCCCGCGTTCGCGCTCAAGATCCATGGAGTCCAGAACCTGGGCTTCCATTTCACGATCAGAAAGGCCACCGCAAATCTGGATGATACGGTCAGACAGCGTCGACTTACCGTGGTCGATGTGAGCGATGATCGAAAAGTTACGTATATTCTTCATATTTAGAGTTAATTATGCCTTACGAGTATCATGAGGCCGCTGTACTGTGCCTGACGTTTTTTAATCCGAAAACGCCGCATTCTACACTACATCCGCGAAACCAGGAAATGCTGTTAGATCCAGCATACCCGCAGAAATTGTGGCGTTGTAACAGGAAAGGTAAATAAAGATAAGGGCCAGTGAAATCACTGGCCCATGTCGGAGGAAGGCGTATCAACACGCAGCAGATCCGGCGGCAGTGCGACGTTCAAAATCACCGGCTGCCAGGACTGACGTGCCGCCAGTCGCGGCGACAGACCGCGCGCCACCAGGAAGCCGCCGACGCCGCCCAGCAGCGCGCCGCAAAGTGACGCAATATCGCTGGCAAACAGCACCTGAAAAATAGACGCCATTACAAACAGCCCCGCCAGCGGCGCCATATACACCAGCATCGCTGAGCCCAGCAGGCTGCTTTCAGCGATCCCCAGCTCCACTTTTTGCCCCGCGGCCAACGGCTGCTCGCAGGGCACGCTAATGGTATGGCTGGTCTGCGGCCCCAGCTTGTTTAGCACCCGGCTACCACAGCCGGCACGGGAGGCGCAGCTGCTGCAGGAGGCTTTAACGTCGCAGTGCACCTGCGCCACGCCGTTATGCCAGGAAACCACGGTAGCCCACTCTTTAATCATTGTACTGCCTTGAATTTAATACTGTCAGAGATACGCTTCGCCGTCTGCGGCGGCAGCTCGCCCACTACGGTTATCTCCGCGTTATCGCGCACCGTCGTGCTGACGGTGCGTCGGCCGGTGCGCAACAGCTGGTCGCTGCTGGCCGCCGTGGCGCGGTTGATATTGATCGAGAAGCTAAACAAGCCGTCGGAATAGAGACGTGATTCTACCGGACCGTCAAAGGTGGGAAGACGGCGCTGGCTGCTGGAAACCTCAGTCACGCCCTGCGGGAGCCACGTCGGCGCCCAGTTGAAGTTAGCTTTGTCGCCTCCTTCAGGCACCGACAGCTGCGGCGGCAAATTCGCTTTTGCCAGCGTCTCCATGCTGGCGCTGACGTTATCGCCAACGTTGAAGGAGACGACCCGGAACTGCTCCAGCGTTTCCCCGTCGCGGTCGAGCAAATCGACGCGCAGCGGCAGCTTGGTTTCAGCATCCAGCCAGGCGATAAAGCTGTAGCGCGTGCCGTCGCGAGCCACGACGCGGATCACGTCGCAGAGGCGGTCAGCGATACGGGTACGGCCCACGGAGATAAAATCATACGCCGCGGAGAGGCGTTTGAAATCGCTATATACCAGCGATGGCAGCGAATCGACGATATAGTCCCCGTTCAGGGTGAACGGATCGAGACCGGGTTCAAAATAGCTGATTTCCGTGCCGCGCAGGACCACTTCCCGGCGCGGACCGTCCAGCTGCAGCAACTGCGCCAGCGGTTGGTTGTTCAGTCGCGCGTGACGATAGCGCAGCGACTCAACGCCTTGTTTGCTGATGCTAACAAAAGACAGCTCATAATTGAGAGACTGGCTGGCCAGGTTCATCTGCTGCAACAACGCCCCGGACGATGTATCAGCCGAGGCGTTGACAGAGAACAACAGGCTGCCTGCCATGAGCGACATGGCACACCAAAGTTGCTTCATTACTGCGATTGCGTTCCTAAAGTTTGATAGCCCGGTACCTGGACTGCGGCCTGCTGAGTCTGGGCCTGGCCAAACTGAAGCTGCTCAGCGTGCAGGCGGCGCTGCAGTTCGTAGTCCTGCAGCATGGCGTTAATTCGGCGGCGCTGTTCCTGGACCTGCGCCTGCTGGCCGCTTCCCGCTGACGCGTCAGCCGGCACGCCAAGACTTACCGGGCTTGCTTTACCCATCATGGGCAGCGTATTGAACACCGGCGCTTCTGGCTGCTGAGCGGAATCAGACTGACCATTATAGTGCTGGACGCCGACGATAACCGCAAGCGATACACAGGCGGCAACGCCCATTTGAGTCAGGGAGCTGGCCCACGGACGTACCTTGTTCCAGAACGGCATCTGCCGCCACTGATGCGGTGCGGGCTGAGATTCAGGAATAAGCGGAGCCGTCTGACGAACGGGCTCATTTTCAATGGCGGCCATCACCCGGGCGGAGATATCAAATTGCAGCACCTCAGCGGTATCGCCACGCAGCGTATCGCGGATAAGGTGATAACTCTCCCAGGTTTTTTGCATCTCAGAAGAACGACTCAGCTCGTTGAGCAGTTCGTTATCCAGCGTTTCACCATCCATTAAAGCCGAAAGTTTTTCTTTCTGCATGCCTGATACCCTTTTCCAGTATTCCGCTATCGTCAACGCCTGATAAGCGGTTGAACTTTATTATCAATAGCTTCTCGCGCCCGGAAGATACGCGAACGCACCGTCCCAACCGGACAATCCATGATAGCGGCTATCTCTTCATAGCTCAGGCCATCCAGCTCCCGTAACGTAATTGCCATGCGTAAATCTTCCGGGAGCGATTCAATGGTACGAAAAACTATTTGTCTCAGTTCTTCTGACAACATTAAGTTCTCAGGGTTCGAAATTTCTTTCAACGCCCCGCCGCTTTCGAAGTTTTCCGCCTCGTTGGCGTCAACATCGCTGGACGGCGGACGGCGCCCCTGAGCAACCAGATAATTCTTCGCCGTGTTGACGGCGATACGGTATAACCAGGTGTAAAAAGCGCTATCTCCCCGGAAAGAGTCCAGCGCACGCCATGCCTTAACGAACGATTCCTGAACAACGTCAGCGATATCGCCCGGCGGTACATAGCGGGAAACCAGGCTCGCGACCTTATGCTGATAGCGCACTACCAGCAAATTAAACGCTTTCTGATCTCCTTTCTGGACCCGTTCAACAAGGACCTGATCCGTTAACTGCTCGCTCATCCGAGGTAATGTCTCCCCAAACCCAATTCCCATGCGTCTTCAAAACACCACCCAAAATCTGCATTATGAGCAAGCTGACTGTTGGAGTGCATGAAAACAATAAAGTTCCGTTACGCTTTTTGTTTTTTGTCTGGCAACGGCGGCAGATCGTTATCAATCATTATATGCCCAGGTTGCTAAACGATAGGTAAGTCAATAAGAAAAAGCGCAGGCCCGTCTGAAGGGTATCGTAACACGCCGTTTATTTCACTATAAAATCCAATGTCATCAACCTTCCCCGCGTCTCATTTTCAGCGCGCAAGACGCCGTTTCCGTTCGCCTTTTGTTTAGCCGTCACAACAGCAGACAAAAAAATTGTACGATTCCTCACGGACCGGTGCTATTGTGAGCCAAATGTGTTTAGTAAATTAAACAAAGACAATGAATACCACTCCTGACTTCTCTTGTGATGTGTTGATTATCGGCAGCGGCGCTGCCGGTCTTTCCCTTGCCCTGCGCCTGGCTGAGCACAGTTCGGTGACCGTGCTGAGTAAAGGGCCGATCAGCGAAGGTTCGACGTTCTACGCCCAGGGTGGGATTGCCGCCGTTTTCGACGAGACGGACAGTATTGAATCCCATGTCGAAGATACCCTGATTGCCGGCGCAGGGTTATGCGATCGCCATGCGGTCACCTTCGTCGCCAGCAATGCCAGATCATGCGTCCAGTGGCTTATCGATCAGGGCGTATTGTTTGACACTCAGGTCCAGGCCAATGGCGAAGAGAGCTATCATCTCACGCGCGAAGGGGGCCACAGCCATCGGCGCATTCTCCACGCCGCCGACGCTACCGGCAAAGCGGTGGAGACGACGCTGGTCGATAAAGCCCTCGCCCACCCCAATATCCGCATCCTTGAGCGCAGCAATGCCGTCGACTTGATCGTATCGGATAAGATTGGCTTGCCAGGCACGCGCCGGGTGGTCGGGGCATGGATCTGGAATCGTAATAAAGAGCGGGTGGAAACCTGCAGCGCGAAAGCCGTAGTACTCGCTACCGGCGGGGCCGCGAAGGTTTACCAATATACCACTAACCCCGACGTCTCTTCCGGAGACGGGATTGCGATGGCCTGGCGGGCGGGATGTCGGGTGGCGAATCTGGAGTTTAACCAGTTCCACCCCACCGCGCTATATCACCCCCAGGCGCGTAATTTCCTGCTTACTGAAGCGCTGCGCGGCGAAGGCGCCCACCTTAAACGCCCGGATGGCACCCGCTTTATGCCGGACTTTGACGAGCGCGGCGAGCTGGCCCCGCGCGATATCGTCGCCCGCGCCATCGACCATGAAATGAAGCGCCTGGGCGTAGACTGTATGTTCCTTGATATCAGCCATAAACCCGAGGCGTTTGTTCGCCAGCATTTCCCGATGATTTATGAAAAGCTGCTCGGCCTGGGAATTGATTTAACCAAAGAGCCGGTGCCGGTCGTCCCCGCCGCGCATTACACCTGCGGCGGCGTGATGGTGGATGATAATGGCCGCACCGACGTCGATGGTTTATACGCCATCGGCGAAGTCAGCTACACCGGGCTGCACGGCGCGAATCGTATGGCGTCGAACTCGTTGCTGGAGTGCCTGGTCTATGGCTGGTCCGCCGCGGAGGATATTACCCGGCGCCTGCCGCTCGCCCAGAAGGTCGCCACGCTGCCAGCATGGGATGAAAGTCAGGTGGAGATCCCGGATGAACTGGTGGTTATCCAGCACAACTGGCACGAACTGCGCCTGCTGATGTGGGATTACGTGGGGATTGTGCGCACCACCCGCAGGCTGGAGCGCGCCCTGCGGCGCATTACCATGCTCCAGCAGGAGCTGGATGAGTATTACGCCCGCTTCCGCGTCTCGAATAATTTGCTGGAACTGCGCAATCTGGTGCAGGTGGCGGAGCTTATCGTACGCTGCGCGATGTTGCGTAAGGAGAGCCGCGGTCTGCATTATACCCTCGACTATCCGCAGCCGCTGCCTGACAGCGGCCCGTCGATACTCTCGCCCCTGGCTCACATAAAGAGATAAAAGTCCTCGGTCAGAGCGGTAAAGCCTTCCGAATATTGCTGCTCTGGCCCGCGGATCGCCAGCCTGTCGCTGAAACACTCCCCTGCCGTCGGGGAGAAAGCCAGCAGCACCCGATGCGGCGGTCGCAGCTCGGTCTCCGCCACGTCAGTACGCAGTCGCAGATGCCAGCCCATCGCCCTTGCCCGTTCGATGAACGCATTACCAATATCCACCGGCAACACCACGCAAAAAAAACCTTCTTCGGTAATATGCTCTGCGGCACAGGTCAGCAGGGAGGCGTGATCGAGCGTAGTGGTGTACCGCGCCTGCTCTCGCTGCGAGGTCGCGCATGGCACGCCTTCGGCAAAAAAGGGCGGATTACTGATTATCAGTTCATAGCGTCGAGTTTGCGACGGCTGCCACTGATGAATATCGGCCTGCCAGACCTCAATCCGCGAAGCCCACGGCGACGCGAGGGCGTTTTCCCGCGCCTGAGCGGCGGCCTCTTCGTCCAGTTCTACCGCCTCGACATGCACATCATCTCCGGTACGCTGCGCGAGCATCAGCGCCAGCAAGCCGCTGCCCGCGCCAATATCCAGCACATGCTTCACTCCGGCAATCGGCGCCCAGGCGCCCAGCAAAATGCCGTCGGTACCCACCTTCATGGCGCAGCGATCGTGAGCGACAAAGAACCGTTTGAAGGTAAAACCATTGCGCGGCAGCGCAAACTTCGACTGAGACATCCTCAATAACCTTGCCGACAAAAACTCCTGAACCTAAGGCTATGCACAATACCGGAGAACAGATAGCCTTACAAACAGATGAACATTACGTCAGTAACGTCTATAATCGGCGGCCCACTCAGAGGTAGAACATGACTGTAACGACTTTTTCCGAACTTGAACTCGACGAAAACCTGCTGGAAGCCCTCCAGGATAAAGGTTTCACTCGCCCGACAGCCATTCAGGCCGCCGCTATTCCGCCTGCGCTCGATGGCCGTGACATTCTCGGTTCAGCGCCGACCGGCACCGGTAAAACGGCGGCGTATCTGCTGCCAGCGTTGCAGCACCTGCTCGATTTCCCGCGTAAGAAATCCGGCCCGCCGCGCATTCTTATCCTGACGCCGACCCGTGAGCTGGCGATGCAGGTGGCCGACCACGCCCGCGAGCTGGCGAAGCATACCCATCTGGACATCGCCACCATTACCGGCGGCGTGGCGTACATGAACCACGCGGAAGTGTTCAGCGAAAACCAGGACATCGTAGTCGCCACCACCGGTCGCCTGCTGCAATATATTAAAGAAGAGAATTTCGACTGCCGCGCCGTCGAGACCCTAATCCTCGATGAAGCCGACCGCATGCTGGATATGGGTTTTGCCCAGGATATCGAAACCATCGCCGGTGAAACTCGCTGGCGCAAGCAGACTATGCTGTTCTCCGCGACGCTGGAAGGCGATGCGATCAAAGACTTCGCTGAGCGTCTGCTGGAGGAGCCGGTTGAAGTTTCCGCCAATCCGTCAACCCGCGAGCGTAAGAAAATCCATCAGTGGTACTACCGCGCCGACGATATCGAACATAAAACCAAACTGCTGGTGAATCTGTTGCAACAGCCGGAAGCCACCCGCGCTATCGTGTTTGTGCGTAAGCGCGAGCGCGTGCATGAGCTGGCTAACTGGCTGCGTGAGGCCGGGATTAACACCTGCTGGCTGGAAGGCGAGATGGTGCAGGCCAAGCGAAACGAAGCTATCAAGCGCCTGACCGACGGCCGCGTCAACGTGCTGATCGCCACCGACGTCGCTGCCCGCGGTATCGATATTCCGGACGTCAGCCACGTCTTTAACTTCGATATGCCGCGTACCGCGGATACCTACCTGCACCGTATCGGTCGTACCGGCCGCGCCGGTAAAAAAGGGACCGCCATTTCTCTGGTCGAGGCTCATGACCACCTGCTGCTGGGTAAGATTGGTCGCTATATTGAAGAGCCGTTGAAAGCCAGAGTTATCGATGAACTGCGCCCGACGACCCGTGCGCCGAGCGAGAAGCTGACGGGTAAGCCATCGAAGAAAGTGCTGGCGAAGCGTGCGCAGAAGAAAAAAGATGAAAAAGAGAAACCGCGGGTGAAGAAGCGCCACCGCGATACGAAAAATATCGGTAAGCGCCGGAAGCCAAGCGCGGCCGGGACGCCATCAGCGTCCAGCGATGAGTAAAAAAAACGCCGGGATATCCCGGCGTTTTCACATCTGGCGTTAGCCTTACAGGCTTTCGGTAAAGGTACGGGCGATAACGTCGCGCTGCTGTTCCGGCGTCAGAGAGTTGAAGCGTACCGCGTAGCCGGAAACACGAATGGTCAGCTGCGGATATTTTTCCGGATGCTCAACCGCGTCCAGCAGGGTTTCGCGACGCAGCACGTTAACGTTCAGGTGCTGACCGCCTTCGACGCGCACTTCCGGTTTCACGTCCACCGGGATTTCACGATATTCGATTTCACCCAGTTTGCTTACCGCAACCACATCATCTTCCGCAAAACCACCTTTGGCGCACAGGCAGCGCGCTTCGCCTTTTTCGCTATCCAGCAGCCAGAAAGAGTTGAGCAGGTCGTCGTTTGCCGCTTTAGTAATTTGGATACCAGTAATCATTTGATGCCTCCCAGGCAGTGTTTATTCGATTTTGGCCTCTTCGCGGCCAATTGGTAAAACCATTGTTGTATGAGTGTATATATATCAGCCGCACCCTCGGCATTCCTTGATATAAATCAATAAAAACCACTCACCCAACGTGGGTATAGGAGGTTTTTATTGTTTTACATCAAGTTACGCCATTGTGAGCTATAAATAATTTTGTAAATTTTCAATTTTTTTTTGCATAAAAGCCGGCATCAGGCCGTGCCGATTTTGTTCTATAGAAAGAAGCCGTTAAGCTATAGCGATGACCCTTTTGCAGGAGAGCAAGATGACCACCCCTTTAACCTGGCATGACGTGCTGGCGGATGAAAAGCAACAACCCTATTTTCTCAATACTCTGAAGACCGTCGCCGAAGAGCGCCAGTCGGGGATCACCATCTATCCACCGCAAAAAGACGTCTTCAATGCGTTTCGCTTTACTGAACTGGGCGATGTCAAAGTCGTCATTCTCGGCCAGGACCCCTATCACGGCCCGGGTCAGGCCCATGGTCTGGCGTTCTCAGTTCGTCCGGGCGTCGCGATCCCGCCTTCGTTGCTGAATATGTATAAAGAGCTGGAGGCCACGATCCCCGGCTTTACCCGCCCCACCCACGGTTATCTCGAAAGCTGGGCACGACAGGGCGTGCTGCTGCTGAATACGGTCCTGACCGTCCGCGCCGGACAGGCGCACTCGCACGCCAGTCTGGGCTGGGAGACCTTTACCGATAAGGTTATCGCTTTAATCAATGAGCATTGCGAGGGAGTAGTTTTTCTGCTGTGGGGCTCCCATGCGCAGAAGAAAGGCGCGATTATCGATCGTCAGCGCCACTGCGTGCTGAAGGCGCCGCATCCATCACCGCTCTCTGCGCATCGCGGCTTCTTTGGCTGCAACCATTTCGTACAGACCAACCAGTGGCTGGTTGACCGCGGCGAAACGCCGATCGACTGGATGCCGGTCCTTCCCGCTGAAAGCGAGTGATTGACAGCCATAAAAAAAGCCAGCATCAGCTGGCTTTTTTGCATTCAGGCAGGCGAATCACGCCTTGTTCTGACGCCACCATTCCGCCAGCAGGACGCCGGTCGCCACAGAGACGTTCAGGCTTTCAACGTTGCCGGTACCGTCGATGGCAACGCTGAGATCGGCGCTGGAAATCGCCGCATCGGACAGACCATCACGTTCCTGGCCTAACGCCAGCACCATTTTCTTCGGCAGCTCGGCTTTAAACAGCGGGGTACCATTATGGCTGGACGTTGAGACAATCGCGTAGCCCGCTTTGCGGAACTGATCGAGGGTATCGATAAAGCTGTCGCCGGTGATCGGTTCAACATGCTCCGCACCGCCCTCCGCCGTACGGATCGCCGCCCCGGACTCCAGCACGCCGGCATCCTGAACCACCACGCCCTTCACGCCAAAGTGCGCGCAGCTGCGCATGATCGCCCCGAGATTATGTGGGTTACCCACATCTTCCAGCGCCAGAACGCAATCTTCTTCCCCGGCCTTCGCGACCCATTGAGCAACAGAAGTGCCGTGGCGTTTTTTGATCAGGAAGCAGACGCCGCCGTGGTGCTCGGTGCCGGAGGCTTTCGCCAGCTCGGCTTCGTCCACCACGTGATAGGCCTTACGGTTGGCCGCCATCCAGCGCAGCGCCTCTTTAAAGCGCGGCGTCACGCTCTGAATAAACCAGGCGCGAACGATAGCTTCCGGACGGCTCTGGAACAGCGCCTGGCAGGCGTTTTCGCCATATACGCGGGTCTCTTCCGCACGCTGACGACGCAGCACTTCCGGATCGATAAAGCTCTTCCCGCTGATCCCGCCGTGATCTTCTTTTACCGGCGTCTCATCGCCAGGAGCGCGGGAAACGGTACGCCACGGAGACGCATCGTCGCGATGAAAATCATCGCGTTTGCGATCGTCACGCTTACGGTCGTCACGTTTGCGATCGTCGCCGCGGCTGTTTCGTTCGTCACGCGCAGGGCGGCTGCGGCCGTCAACACGAGATTTTCCTGGACGACCTCCCCCTTTCCCGGTACGTGGGTTATGGGTGCGTTTGTCAGAATCATCATCACTGCGGACATACATCACTTTGACCTTGCCGCTTTTATTTTTCAGTTCGTCGCTCATCAATTTTCTCCACCTGCGCTGCGCGAAGCGCGCAGATTACCCGATGTGCCATCGCTTCGCCATGATTTCGTTTAAAAGCCGGCCTCTATTGCACTCATCGAACAAAACGCATTGTCCTCAAATAACACTTCATCGATAATATGTAACATCACAGAAACATATCGGCCACGTGCCACGTTGCAACCCATAACCAGAGGTTAGTTATGAATACCGTTTGTGCCAGTTGTCAGGCTCTGAACCGCCTCCCGGACGATCGTAGCGCGGATGGCGCAAAGTGCGGACGCTGCGGTCACGATCTTTTTGACGGCGACGTCATCAACGCGACCGGGGCAACGCTGGATAAACTCTTGAAGGACGATCTGCCGGTCGTTGTCGATTTCTGGGCGCCATGGTGCGGACCCTGCCGTAGCTTCGCGCCGATCTTTGAAGACGTCGCGGAAGAGCGTAGCGGGAAGATGCGTTTTGTGAAAGTCAACACCGAAGCGGAACGTGAGCTTAGCGCCCGGTTTCGTATCCGCAGCATCCCGACCATTATGATGTTCAAAAATGGCGAAGTGATCGACATGCTCAATGGCGCAGTGCCAAAAGCGCCATTCGATAGCTGGCTTAACGAAGCCGGCCAACAATAACCCTTCCGGGGCACCGCTTGTGCCCCGTTTTCACCTCTGCGACAATAGCGTTTTTCACTAGCGACTCCCATGACTGATAACGCTGTCCTTCGCCTGCGCGCCGAACGTCTCGCGCGAGCTACCCGCCCTTTCCTTGCGCGCGGCAATCGCATCCGCCGCTGCCAGCGCTGTCTGCTGCCGCTCAAGCAGTGCCTGTGCGCCACGTTAACCTCAGCGCAGGCCGCCAGCCGCTTCTGCCTGGTGATGTTTGATACGGAACCGATGAAGCCCAGCAACACTGGCCGGCTCATCGCCGATATTCTGCCAGATACCGAAGCGTTTCAGTGGTCGCGTACCGAACCGCCGCAGGCGCTGCTCGATCTGGTCGCCCATCCTGATTATCAGCCCATGGTCGTATTTCCGGCCTCCTATGCCGGGCCGGATCGCCAGGTCCTGAGCGCGCCGCCGTCCGGTAAACCGCCGCTGTTTATCATGCTCGACGGCACCTGGACCGAAGCGCGCAAAATGTTCCGTAAGAGTCCTTATCTCGACGCGCTGCCGATTATCTCCGTCGATCTGTCGCGCATCTCTGCCTACCATCTGCGCGAGGCGCACGCCGACGGACAATATTGTACCGCGGAAGTGGCCATCGCCCTGCTGGATCTGGCGGGCGATGCCCCGGCCGCCGCTGCGCTTGGCGAGCACTTCACCCGCTTCCGGACCCGCTATCTGGCGGGAAAAACCCAGCATAAGGGCAGTATCACAGCGGGCCAGGTGGAAAACGTTTAAAATCATTCGGTCACTGGGATGAAAGGAGACCGGTATGAGCCAACGAGGCCTGGAAGCGCTGCTGCGACCAAAGTCCATCGCCGTTATTGGCGCATCAATGAAGCCGCAGCGCGCTGGCTATCTCATGATGCGCAACCTGTTAGCCGGCGGCTTCAATGGCCCGGTGATGCCGGTCACCCCCGCCTGGAAGGCGGTTCTTGGGGTACTGGCATGGCCTACCATCGAGAGCCTGCCGTTTACCCCGGATCTGGCGGTGCTCTGTACTAACGCCAGGCGTAATCTCGAATTGCTCGAAGCCTTAGGGCAAAAAGGCTGCAAGACCTGCATCATCCTCTCTTCGCAGCCGGAACAGTACCCGGCGCTGCTCGAATGCGCCGCGCGCTATCAGATGCGTCTGCTCGGCCCCAACAGTCTCGGACTGCTGGCCCCATGGCAAGGGCTGAACGCCAGCTTTTCACCGGTGCCGATCCATCGCGGTAAACTGGCCTTTATCTCGCAGTCGGCCGCCGTCTCCAATACTATCCTTGACTGGGCGCAACAGCGCGAGATGGGTTTTTCCTACTTCATCGCCCTGGGCGATAGCCTGGATATTGATGTCGATGACCTGCTGGACTTTCTGGCCCGCGACAGCAAGACCAGCGCCATTTTGCTGTACCTCGAGCATCTCAGCGACGCGCGCCGCTTTGTCTCCGCCGCGCGCAGCGCTTCGCGAAACAAACCTATCCTGGTGATTAAAAGCGGCCGTAGTCCGGCGGCGCAGAAGCTATTGCACGCCAATTCCGGGATGGACCCGGCATGGGATGCGGCCATTCAGCGCGCTGGTCTGCTGCGGGTGCAGGATACCCATGAGCTGTTCTCTGCGGTGGAAACGCTCAGCCACATGCGCCCGCTGCGCGGTGAAAAACTGATGATCGTCAGCAACGGTGCGGCGCCGGCGGCGCTGGCGCTGGATGAGCTTTGGTTGCGAAACGGTAAGCTGGCGACTCTCAGCGAGGAGACGCGCGACGCCCTGCGTCAGGCGTTGCCGGTTGGCGTGGAGATCGCCAACCCGCTGGATCTACGCGATGACGCCAGTAGCGAACACTATCAGCGGGCGGTGAATGTTTTGCTCAACAGTCAGGATTATGACGCGCTGCTGGTGATCCACTCTCCCAGCGCCGCCGCGCCGGGCACCGAGAGTGCCCTGGCCCTGATTGACGCTCTGAAGCATCACCCGCGCGGTAAATATGTCACCGTGCTGACCAACTGGTGCGGCGAATTTTCCTCGCAGGAAGCGCGACGTTTATTCAGCGATGCCGGCCTCCCTACCTACCGTACGCCGGAGGGCACGATCACCGCTTTTATGCATATGGTGGAATACCGTCGCAACCAGAAACAACTGCGCGAGACGCCGGTGCTACCAGACTCCTTAACCGCCAATACCAGCGAGGCGCATGCTCTGCTGCAGCAAGCGATAGATGACGGCGCCACCACGCTGGATACTCACGAGGTCAGCCCGGTGCTTCGGGCCTATGGCATCCACACGCTGCCAACCTGGATTGCCGCTGACAGCGCGGAAGCGGTGCATATCGCTGAGCAGATAGGCTATCCGGTTGCGCTGAAGCTGCGTTCTCCGGATATCCCGCACAAATCAGAAGTACAGGGGGTCATGCTCTATTTGCGTACCGCCGCCGAGGTGCAGCAGGCTGCAGATGCGATGATCGATCGCGTCAAACTGGCCTGGCCCCAGGCGCGCATTCATGGATTGCTGGTGCAAAGCATGGCCAATCGCGCTGGCGCCCAGGAGCTAAGAGTAGTGGTTGAGCACGATCCCGTCTTCGGCCCGTTGATTATGCTGGGCGAGGGCGGCGTGGAGTGGCGGGCCGAGGACCAGGCCGCCGTGGCGCTGCCGCCGCTGAATATGAACCTGGCGCGTTATCTGGTGATCCAGGCGATCAAAAATAAGAAGATCCGCGGCCGCAGCGCCTTGCGCCCGCTGGATATCGCTGGCTTAAGCCAGCTGCTGGTTCAGGTCTCGAACCTGATCGTCGACTGCCCGGAGATCCAGCGCCTGGATATTCATCCCCTGCTCGCCTCCGGCAACGAGTTTACGGCGCTGGACGTTACCCTGGGGCTTGCTCCCTTCAGCGGCGACAGTGAAAGCCGTCTCGCTATTCGTCCCTATCCGCACCAACTGGAGGAGTGGGTGGTGATGAAAAATGGCGATCGCTGTCTGTTCCGGCCGATCCTCCCGGAAGATGAGCCACAGTTGCTCGCATTTATCGCCCAGGTCACCAAAGAAGATCTCTATTATCGCTATTTTAGTGAGATCAACGAATTTACCCATGACGACTTAGCCAATATGACCCAGATCGACTACGATCGAGAAATGGCGTTCGTTGCCGTCAGGACCAGCGCAGAGAAGAGCGAGATCCTCGGCGTGACGCGGGCGATCTCCGATCCCGATAATATTGACGCCGAGTTTGCCGTTCTGGTCCGTTCAGATTTAAAAGGGTTAGGCCTGGGGCGAAGGTTGCTGGAAAAGCTGATCGCCTATACGCAAAGCCATGGCCTGCAGCGCCTTAATGGTATTACGATGCCAAATAACCGAGGCATGATAGGCCTCGCCAGAAAGCTGGGATTCACCGTCGATATTCAGCTGGAAGATGGGATTGTCAGCCTGTCGCTGCCCCTGAATCAGGGATAATCGCGCGACGCTGACCGCAATTGTTGACCACATTAGCGGGTAGTAATGGTATTATTGCCCGCTTACGTCGTCTGCATGGTACAGAAGACCCTTCAATAAACAGAGAAGAAACGCACTGTGATGTTGTCAAAATTTAAGCGTAATAAACATCAACAACACCTTGCCCAACTCCCTAAGCTTTCTCAGTCAGTTGATGATGTAGAGTTCTTTTACGCCCCTGCGGAATTCAGGGAAGCGTTACTGACCCGGATTGCCCACGCCACTCAGCGTATATGCATTATTGCGCTCTATCTGGAGCAAGATGATGGCGGAAAAGGAATTTTGCAGGCCCTTTATGACGCCAAACGCCAGCGTCCGGAACTGGATGTCCGCGTTCTGGTGGACTGGCACCGCGCTCAGCGTGGCCGTATCGGCGCCGCCGCCTCTAATACCAATGCCGACTGGTATTGTCGGATGGCCAATGAAAATCCAGGGGTAGATATCCCCGTTTACGGCGTGCCGATTAACACCCGGGAGGCGCTCGGCGTTCTCCATTTCAAAGGCTTTATTATTGATGACTGCGTCCTCTACAGCGGCGCCAGCCTGAATGATGTTTATCTGCATCAGCATGATAAGTATCGCTATGATCGCTATCAGTGCATCCGTAACGGCAAAATGGCGGACATCATGTTCGACTGGGTCGACAACAATCTGGTTCAGGGGCGCGGCGTTAACCGTCTCGACAGACCGGATCGGCCAAGAAGCCCGGAAATCAAAAACGACATTCGCCAGTACCGTCAGGAGCTCCGCGACCGCAGCTACCATTTTGTCGGCACCGCTGGTGACGAAGAACTCTCCGTCACCCCGCTGGTAGGCCTGGGTAAATCGAGCCTGCTGAATAAAACCATCTTTCACCTGATGCCCTGTGCCGAACACAAGCTGACGATCTGCACCCCCTACTTCAACCTCCCTGCCGTACTGGTAAGAAATATCATCCAGCTGCTGCGCGATGGAAAACAGGTGGAGATTATTGTCGGCGATAAAACGGCTAACGATTTCTACATTCCTGAAGATCAGCCGTTTAAAATCATCGGCGCCCTTCCCTATCTGTATGAGATCAACCTGCGGCGTTTCCTCAGCCGGCTGCAGTATTATGTCAATACCGATCAGCTGATCGTCCGCCTGTGGAAGGATGACGATAACAGCTACCACCTGAAAGGCATGTGGGTTGACGATGAGTGGATGCTGCTCACTGGCAACAACCTGAACCCGCGCGCCTGGCGGCTCGATCTGGAAAACGCCATTCTGATCCACGATCCAAAGCGGCAGCTGGGGGCCATGCGGGAGAAAGAGCTGAAGCTCATCCGCACCCACACCACGGTAGTGAAACATTATCGGGATCTGCAAAGTATCGCCGACTATCCGGTGAAAGTGCGAAAACTGATCCGCCGTCTGCGGCGGATCCGCATTGACCGGCTGATCAGCCGTATTCTCTGACTATCAGCCCCGCCTCGACGGGGCTTTTTTCTGGAAGCGCTATGCGTACGATAATAGTGATTGCTTCGCTGCTGTTAACCGGCTGTAGCCACATGGCAAATGATGCATGGTCCGGTCAGGACAAAGCCCAGCATTTTCTGGCCTCAGCGATGCTCTCTGCCGCTGGCAATGAATATGCGCAACATCAGGGTTACAGCCGGGACCGCAGCGCCGCTATCGGCCTGATGTTTTCCGTCAGCCTTGGCGCCTCAAAAGAGCTTTGGGACAGCCGCCCGGCTGGGAGCGGCTGGAGCTGGAAGGATTTTGCCTGGGATGTCGCCGGCGCGACCACCGGCTACGCTGTATGGCAGTTGGCTCATCAGTAAGCGTTACAGACGCAACCCCTTCCCTTTGCGATGCAACATCAGGGAGACAAGGAAGGCAATGGCGGCCATCACCGTCACATACCAGTAGAACGCGTGCTCTATCCCTGCCGACTTAAGCGACAGCGCGACGTACTCCGCAGAGCCGCCGAACAATGCGTTCGCGACGGCATAGGACAACCCGACCCCAAGCGCGCGAACCTGAGCCGGGAACATCTCTGCTTTCAGGATGCCGCTGATCGAGGTATAGAAACTGACAATCAGTAAGGCGCAGATCACCAGGCCGAAGGCGGCATAGGGTGAGCTCACTTTTTGCAAGGCGCTGAGAATAGGCACGGTAAATAACGTCGCCAGCACGCCAAAGCACAGCATGGAGGTCCGGCGGCCAACTTTATCCGAGAAGGCGCCGAATAGCGGCTGAACCAGCATATAAACGAACAGCGCCGCGGTCATGATCACGCTGGCGGTGCTGGCCGTCATGCCCGCCGTGTTGACCAGATACTTTTGCATATAGGTGGTGAAGGTGTAGAAGGTCAGCGATCCGGCGGCGGTAAAGCCTAACACCATCGCAAAGGCCCGGCGATTGCGCCACAACCCTTTTAATGAGCCAGCCTCTTTCAGCGCCCGGGTCTCCTGCTTCGAGGTTTCGTCCAGCTGGCGACGCAGCCACAGCGCGACGATAGCCAGTACCGCCCCGAGGGCAAAAGGAATACGCCATCCCCAGGCATGGAGATCTTCATCGCTAAGCACCTGCTGGAGCGCCACAACCACTAATACAGCCAGCAGTTGACCACCAATCAGCGTAACGTACTGGAAGGAGGCATAGAAGCCTTTCTTTCCCTCCACCGCGACTTCACTCATATAGGTCGCACTGGTGCCGTATTCTCCGCCAACAGACAGCCCCTGGAACAGACGCGCCAGCAGCAGCAGCGCCGGGGCCCAGGTGCCGATCACCGCATAACCCGGCAGACAGGCAATCACCAGTGAGCCAAAGCACATCATGCAGACCGAGATAAGCATGGACGTTTTACGTCCCCGGCGGTCAGCGATCCGACCAAACAGCCATCCACCGATAGGACGCATCAGAAATCCGGCGGCAAATACGCCTGCCGTTTGCAGCAGTTGGGTGGTGGTATTTCCGGATGGAAAGAAGATGTGCGCGAAATAGAGCGAGCAGAATGAGTAAACGTAAAAATCAAACCATTCAACCAGATTCCCCGAGGAAGCGCCAACAATTGCCCAAATACGACGACGGGTATCGGCCAGTTCCGGCGCGCCCCGTTCGGTAATGCTACTTTCTGTCATTGTTATATTGCTCCAGCAAAGACTGCAATCTGTCTTGTCGGGCGTACCACGTCACGCAGACAAATTAATTAGTAAACTAAATGTTATATAATTGTTATACTTTTATATGTGATTGGATTCACATTTTTTTTCGCAAGCACGGTTTTCGCGATCATCGCCAGCGCAGGGGCAGGGAAAAAGTGGATTATGGCGAAGGGATTGCCATGACGGGGTTTTATTTTGCGTTGAAAGGAGATAATGGAGCGAACATGGCGTAATTTTCGCCGGAGGCGGTGCTGCGCACTTTGTCCGGGGTACGGTTTTGTAGCCCCGGTAAGCGCAGCGCCACCGGGGAGACATACCGGCACGCTGGCCGGACGACAGAAACGCAAAAAGCCCATCCGGCAGGATGGGCTCTTCACTTGTTTGATGCCTGGCAGTTCCCTACTCTCACATGGGGAGACCCCACACTACCATCGGCGCTACGGCGTTTCACTTCTGAGTTCGGCATGGGGTCAGGTGGGACCACCGCGCTAGTGCCGCCAGGCAAATTCTTTGTGCTCGTCCTGTGTCTTTTGCGCTCATACTGCGTTGGCTGCTCTCGCGAGTGTCAGTCACATACTTATGTATGCTCCTTCCATCGCGTCGTTTGCCGCCTTGTCTCAGCGCAAAATCCTTCGGACTCTGAATCAGAGCTGAAAATTCTCTCAAATCCGCCAAAACATCTTCGGCGTTGTAAGGTTAAGCCTCACGGTTCATTAGTACCGGTTAGCTCAACGCATCGCTGCGCTTACACACCCGGCCTATCAACGTCATCGTCTTAACGTTCCTTCAGGAGACTTATAGTCTCAGGGAGAACTCATCTCGGGGCAAGTTTCGTGCTTAGATGCTTTCAGCACTTATCTCTTCCGCATTTAGCTACCGGGCAGTGCCATTGGCATGACAACCCGAACACCAGTGATGCGTCCACTCCGGTCCTCTCGTACTAGGAGCAGCCCCCCTCAATTCTCCAGCGCCCACGGCAGATAGGGACCGAACTGTCTCACGACGTTCTAAACCCAGCTCGCGTACCACTTTAAATGGCGAACAGCCATACCCTTGGGACCTACTTCAGCCCCAGGATGTGATGAGCCGACATCGAGGTGCCAAACACCGCCGTCGATATGAACTCTTGGGCGGTATCAGCCTGTTATCCCCGGAGTACCTTTTATCCGTTGAGCGATGGCCCTTCCATTCAGAACCACCGGATCACTATGACCTGCTTTCGCACCTGCTCGCGCCGTCACGCTCGCAGTCAAGCTAGCTTATGCCATTGCACTAACCTCCTGATGTCCGACCAGGATTAGCTAACCTTCGTGCTCCTCCGTTACGCTTTGGGAGGAGACCGCCCCAGTCAAACTACCCACCAGACACTGTCCGCAACCCCGGTCAGGGGCCAACGTTAGAACATCAAACATTAAAGGGTGGTATTTCAAGGTTGGCTCCACGCAGACTGGCGTCCACGCTTCAAAGCCTCCCACCTATCCTACACATCAAGGCTCAATGTTCAGTGTCAAGCTATAGTAAAGGTTCACGGGGTCTTTCCGTCTTGCCGCGGGTACACTGCATCTTCACAGCGAGTTCAATTTCACTGAGTCTCGGGTGGAGACAGCCTGGCCATCATTACGCCATTCGTGCAGGTCGGAACTTACCCGACAAGGAATTTCGCTACCTTAGGACCGTTATAGTTACGGCCGCCGTTTACCGGGGCTTCGATCAAGAGCTTCTCCTTACGGATAACCCCATCAATTAACCTTCCGGCACCGGGCAGGCGTCACACCGTATACGTCCACTTTCGTGTTTGCACAGTGCTGTGTTTTTAATAAACAGTTGCAGCCAGCTGGTATCTTCGACTGGTCTCAGCTCCATCCGCAGGGACTTCACCTACACACCAGCGTGCCTTCTCCCGAAGTTACGGCACCATTTTGCCTAGTTCCTTCACCCGAGTTCTCTCAAGCGCCTTGGTATTCTCTACCTGACCACCTGTGTCGGTTTGGGGTACGATTTGATGTTACCTGATGCTTAGAGGCTTTTCCTGGAAGCAGGGCATTTGTTACTTCAGCACCGTAGTGCCTCGTCATCACACCTCAGCCTTGATTATCCGGATTTGCCTGGACAATCAGCCTACATGCTTAAACCGGGACAACCGTCGCCCGGCTAACATAGCCTTCTCCGTCCCCCCTTCGCAGTAACACCAAGTACAGGAATATTAACCTGTTTCCCATCGACTACGCCTTTCGGCCTCGCCTTAGGGGTCGACTCACCCTGCCCCGATTAACGTTGGACAGGAACCCTTGGTCTTCCGGCGAGCGGGCTTTTCACCCGCTTTATCGTTACTTATGTCAGCATTCGCACTTCTGATACCTCCAGCATGCCTCACAGCACACCTTCGCAGGCTTACAGAACGCTCCCCTACCCAACAACACATAGTGTCGCTGCCGCAGCTTCGGTGCATGGTTTAGCCCCGTTACATCTTCCGCGCAGGCCGACTCGACCAGTGAGCTATTACGCTTTCTTTAAATGATGGCTGCTTCTAAGCCAACATCCTGGCTGTCTGTGCCTTCCCACATCGTTTCCCACTTAACCATGACTTTGGGACCTTAGCTGGCGGTCTGGGTTGTTTCCCTCTTCACGACGGACGTTAGCACCCGCCGTGTGTCTCCCGTGATAACATTCTTCGGTATTCGTAGTTTGCATCGGGTTGGTAAGTCGGGATGACCCCCTAGCCGAAACAGTGCTCTACCCCCGAAGATGAGTTCACGAGGCGCTACCTAAATAGCTTTCGGGGAGAACCAGCTATCTCCCGGTTTGATTGGCCTTTCACCCCCAGCCACAAGTCATCCGCTAATTTTTCAACATTAGTCGGTTCGGTCCTCCAGTTAGTGTTACCCAACCTTCAACCTGCCCATGGCTAGATCACCGGGTTTCGGGTCTATACCCTGCAACTTAACGCCCAGTTAAGACTCGGTTTCCCTGCGGCTCCCCTATACGGTTAACCTTGCTACAGAATATAAGTCGCTGACCCATTATACAAAAGGTACGCAGTCACACCCGAAGGTGCTCCCACTGCTTGTACGTACACGGTTTCAGGTTCTTTTTCACTCCCCTCGCCGGGGTTCTTTTCGCCTTTCCCTCACGGTACTGGTTCACTATCGGTCAGTCAGGAGTATTTAGCCTTGGAGGATGGTCCCCCCATATTCAGACAGGATACCACGTGTCCCGCCCTACTCTTCGAGTTCACAGCCTGTGCATTTTGGTGTACGGGACTATCACCCTGTACCGTCGGACTTTCCAGACCGTTCCACTAACACACAAGCTGATTCAGACTCTGGGCTGCTCCCCGTTCGCTCGCCGCTACTGGGGGAATCTCGGTTGATTTCTTTTCCTCGGGGTACTTAGATGTTTCAGTTCCCCCGGTTCGCCTCGTTAACCTATGTATTCAGTTAACGATAGTGCAACGAATCACACTGGGTTTCCCCATTCGGACATCGCCGGTTATAACGGTTCATATCACCTTACCGACGCTTTTCGCAGATTAGCACGTCCTTCATCGCCTCTGACTGCCAGGGCATCCACCGTGTACGCTTAGTCGCTTAACCTCACAACCCGAAGATGTTTCACTTCTGATTGCGAAAATTTGAGAGACTCGAACACACATTAACTGTGTGTCGTTTCAATTTTCAGCTTGATCCAGATTTTTAAAGAGCAAATATCTCAAACGTCACCCGAAGATGAGTTTTGAGATAGTTCGGCACGCGTCTTTCACTCACGAACCAGCAAGTGGCGTCCCCTAGGGGATTCGAACCCCTGTTACCGCCGTGAAAGGGCGGTGTCCTGGGCCTCTAGACGAAGGGGACACTGAAGTCTCAATCGCAAGACGCCTTGCTTCTTTACGTTCATCAGACAATCTGTGTGAGCACTACAAAGGCAGGTTCTTTAAGGTAAGGAGGTGATCCAACCGCAGGTTCCCCTACGGTTACCTTGTTACGACTTCACCCCAGTCATGAATCACAAAGTGGTAAGCGCCCTCCCGAAGGTTAAGCTACCTACTTCTTTTGCAACCCACTCCCATGGTGTGACGGGCGGTGTGTACAAGGCCCGGGAACGTATTCACCGTAGCATTCTGATCTACGATTACTAGCGATTCCGACTTCATGGAGTCGAGTTGCAGACTCCAATCCGGACTACGACATACTTTATGAGGTCCGCTTGCTCTCGCGAGGTCGCTTCTCTTTGTATATGCCATTGTAGCACGTGTGTAGCCCTGGTCGTAAGGGCCATGATGACTTGACGTCATCCCCACCTTCCTCCAGTTTATCACTGGCAGTCTCCTTTGAGTTCCCGGCCGGACCGCTGGCAACAAAGGATAAGGGTTGCGCTCGTTGCGGGACTTAACCCAACATTTCACAACACGAGCTGACGACAGCCATGCAGCACCTGTCTCACAGTTCCCGAAGGCACCAATCCATCTCTGGAAAGTTCTGTGGATGTCAAGACCAGGTAAGGTTCTTCGCGTTGCATCGAATTAAACCACATGCTCCACCGCTTGTGCGGGCCCCCGTCAATTCATTTGAGTTTTAACCTTGCGGCCGTACTCCCCAGGCGGTCGATTTAACGCGTTAGCTCCGGAAGCCACGCCTCAAGGGCACAACCTCCAAATCGACATCGTTTACGGCGTGGACTACCAGGGTATCTAATCCTGTTTGCTCCCCACGCTTTCGCACCTGAGCGTCAGTCTTTGTCCAGGGGGCCGCCTTCGCCACCGGTATTCCTCCAGATCTCTACGCATTTCACCGCTACACCTGGAATTCTACCCCCCTCTACAAGACTCTAGCCTGCCAGTTTCGAATGCAGTTCCCAGGTTGAGCCCGGGGATTTCACATCCGACTTGACAGACCGCCTGCGTGCGCTTTACGCCCAGTAATTCCGATTAACGCTTGCACCCTCCGTATTACCGCGGCTGCTGGCACGGAGTTAGCCGGTGCTTCTTCTGCGGGTAACGTCAATCGAGAGGTTATTAACCTTACGCCTTCCTCCCCGCTGAAAGTGCTTTACAACCCGAAGGCCTTCTTCACACACGCGGCATGGCTGCATCAGGCTTGCGCCCATTGTGCAATATTCCCCACTGCTGCCTCCCGTAGGAGTCTGGACCGTGTCTCAGTTCCAGTGTGGCTGGTCATCCTCTCAGACCAGCTAGGGATCGTCGCCTAGGTGAGCCGTTACCCCACCTACTAGCTAATCCCATCTGGGCACATCTGATGGCATGAGGCCCGAAGGTCCCCCACTTTGGTCTTGCGACGTTATGCGGTATTAGCTACCGTTTCCAGTAGTTATCCCCCTCCATCAGGCAGTTTCCCAGACATTACTCACCCGTCCGCCGCTCGTCACCCGAGAGCAAGCTCTCTGTGCTACCGCTCGACTTGCATGTGTTAGGCCTGCCGCCAGCGTTCAATCTGAGCCATGATCAAACTCTTCAATTTAAGTTTGATGCTCAAAGAATTAAACTTCGTAATGAATTACGTGTTCACTCTTGAGACTTGGTATTCATTTTTCGTCCGAGGACGTTAAGAATCCATGTCACTTTGAGTGCCCACACAGATTGTCTGATAAATTGTTAAAGAGCAGTTGCGACGCGCTTTAGCGCTCTGTCGCGAGGTCCCGTATAATACGTTTTCCTCATTCAGAGTCAAGCGCTTATTTTGCTTTCCTCTGTCGGCTTTCAACGTCGATTTCCGTCGTTGAATCCTCCTAGCCCGGCGGCTTGTTTGCCGTTGTTCCGTGTCAGTGGAGGCGCATTATAGGGGGTAATTCTGAAGTGACAAGGATAAATTCAAAAAAAGAATTCAACCGCTCACTTTTCAACCAAATCAGGTATTGAGCTTTAATTCTTGCCTGGTTTTTAAACAAAAACGAGCCCGCTGGGCCCGTTTTTGTCGTTTTGTGATTTACTGCACTGCCACAATGCGGTCGTCTTTTACTACCAGCTCGATGGTTTTACCCGGAACCAGCTCACCGGAAAGGATCTGCTGGGCTAACGGGTTCTCAATCTGCTGCTGAATAGCACGTTTCAATGGCCGCGCGCCGTATACCGGATCGTAACCATTGGCGCTCAGCAGCTTCAGCGCCTCATCGGACATCTGCACTTCATATCCGCGCTCTTCCAGACGTTTATACAGACGCTGCAGCTGGATCTGGGCAATAGAGGCAATATGTTTCTCGCCCAGCGGATGGAAGACCACCACTTCGTCGATACGGTTGATGAACTCCGGACGGAAGTTCTGGCTGACTACCCCCAGCACCAGGTCCTTCATATGTCCGTAGTCCAGCTCGCCGAACCGTTCCTGAATCAGATCGGAACCGAGGTTCGAGGTCATGATGACTACCGTATTACGGAAGTCGACCGTTCTCCCCTGCCCGTCGGTGAGACGCCCGTCGTCGAGTACCTGCAGCAGAATGTTGAACACATCCGGGTGCGCTTTTTCCACTTCATCCAGCAGGATGACGGAATAAGGACGACGGCGCACCGCCTCGGTCAGGTAACCTCCCTCTTCATAGCCGACGTATCCCGGAGGCGCACCGACCAGACGCGAGACGGAGTGTTTCTCCATAAACTCGGACATATCGATACGCACCATCGCGTCGTCGCTGTCGAACATAAAGTTAGCCAGCGTTTTACACAGCTCGGTTTTACCGACCCCGGTTGGACCGAGGAACAGGAACGAACCAATCGGCCGGTTCGGATCGGACAGCCCGGCGCGGCTGCGGCGAATGGCGTTGGATACCGCTTCAACCGCCTCATCCTGGCCAATCACCCGATGATGCAGCTCCTGCTCCATACGCAGCAGTTTGTCGCGCTCGCTTTCCATCATGCGGGAGACCGGGATACCGGTCCAGCGGGCCAGCACTTCGGCGATTTCAGCATCCGTCACTTTATTACGCAGCAGACGCATGGTTTTCCCTTCGGACTGAGTGGCCGCCGCCAGCTGTTTCTCCAGTTCCGGAATTTTGCCGTACTGCAGCTCGGACATCCGCGCCAGATCGCCGACGCGGCGCGCCTGTTCGATGGCGATTTTCGCCTGCTCCAGCTCAGCTTTGATGGTCTGGGTGCCGGAGAGCGACGCTTTTTCCGCTTTCCACTCTTCTTCCAGCACCGAGTACTGCCGTTCTTTATCCGCCAGCTCCTCGTTGAGCATATCAAGACGCTTCAGGCTCGCCTCATCAGACTCTTTCTTCAGCGCCTGCTGTTCCAGTTTCAGCTGGATAATACGCCGATCGAGGCGGTCCAGCTCTTCCGGTTTGGAGTCAATCTGCATACGGATGCTGGATGCCGCCTCATCGATGAGGTCGATGGCTTTATCCGGCAGCTGACGGTCGGCAATATAGCGATGCGATAAGGTCGCCGCCGCCACGATAGCCGGGTCAGTGATCTGCACGTGGTGGTGCAGCTCATAACGTTCTTTCAGACCGCGCAGAATCGCGATGGTATCTTCTACCGAAGGCTCGGCGACGAACACTTTCTGGAAGCGACGTTCCAGCGCGGCGTCTTTTTCGATGTACTGACGGTATTCATCAAGCGTCGTCGCCCCGACGCAGTGCAGTTCACCACGCGCCAGCGCCGGCTTCAGCATATTACCCGCATCCATCGCGCCGTCGGCTTTACCAGCGCCCACCATGGTATGCAGTTCGTCGATAAACAGAATGACGTTGCCTTCCTGTTTTGACAGGTCGGTCAGCACGCCTTTCAGACGCTCTTCAAACTCACCGCGGTATTTCGCCCCGGCCACCAGCGCCCCCATATCCAGCGCCAATACCCGACGGCCTTTCAGCCCTTCTGGTACTTCGCCGTTGACGATACGCTGCGCCAGGCCTTCGACGATTGCCGTTTTACCCACCCCGGGTTCACCGATCAGCACCGGGTTGTTTTTGGTACGACGCTGCAGTACCTGAATGGTACGGCGAATCTCTTCATCACGGCCGATCACCGGATCCAGCTTGCCCTGCTCGGCACGCTCGGTGAGATCGACGGTAAATTTCTTCAATGCCTGACGTTGGTCTTCGGCACCCTGATCGTTCACGCTTTCCCCTCCGCGCATTTGTTCAATCGCCTGAGTCACGTTGGCGGTTGTTGCTCCGGCGGATTTTAAAAGGTCGGTCAGCGTACCGCGTGATTCAAGCGCCGCCAGAACGAACAGTTCCGACGAAATAAAGTTGTCCTTTTTCTTTTGCGCCAGCTTGTCGCAAAGGTTGAGGATCCGCACTAAATCCTGAGAAGGTTGCACATCGCCGCCGGTGCCTTCCACCTGCGGTAAACGGCTCAAGGCCTGTTCGATGTCAGTGCGCAGTTTCCCGGCATTCACGCCCGCCGAGGTTAATAAAGGACGTACCGATCCCCCTTCCTGATTCAGCAAGGCGCTCATTAAATGAAGAGGTTCGATGAATTGGTTGTCGTGCCCGAGTGCGAGCGACTGGGCATCGGCAAGAGCAAGCTGGAATTTATTGGTAAGACGATCCAGACGCATAACTCCTCCCATAAACAGGTCAAATTTGCTACTGGAGATTAAATGAGGTCATCCCTCAATTATTCAAGGTTAAAGACCCGAACTATGTGAAAAATAAGTTTGCCTTCTGGATCGTCTTGATTCTCTAGGTTATATCAGCCAAATGAAACTTGCCATACGACCGGTGGTCTTGTCGCGCCGGTAAGAGAAAAAATCATCCTTTTCGCTTAGCGTGCAGCGATCGCCGCCGAAAATCAGCTCAACGCCGACGTTTGCCAGACGCTGCCGCGCCAGTTGGTAGATATCAGCAAAATATTTTTCGCCTGCCGGACGAAAAGCCCGGTGCGCATTCTTGTCCTTCGCCATAAAGGCATCCCGGACTTCCGGTCCCACCTCAAACGCCTGCGGACCGATGGCGGGCCCCAGCCACGCCATAATATTTTCGGCTTTATCGGCGAAACGAGCAACCGTCGCTTCCAGAACCCCTTCGCATAAGCCGCGCCATCCCGCGTGCGCCGCGGCGACTTCGGTGCCGTCGCGGTTACAGAACAGCACCGGCAGGCAGTCAGCGGTCATCACCGCGCAGACGGTCCCTGGCGTACGACTATAAGAAGCATCCGCGCGTTTCGACGGATAGGGTCCGCCGTCCAGCGTCAGAACCTCGGTGCCATGGACCTGCTCCAGCCAAACCGGGTAAGACGGCAAGCCGCCGGCGGCAAACATCCGCCGCCGGTTTTCTTCGACATCCTGCAGATTGTCGCCGCAATGGGCGCCCAGGTTGAGCGAGTCATAGGGCGGCAGACTCACGCCGCCGATGCGGGTAGAACTACAGGCCGCCACGCTGCCGGGCATTGGCCACTGCGGTACAATCAGTTTCGTCATAACCAGTCAATATCGTCCTTATGGGCTTCAAAATCGGCGCGCATCGCCTCGATGAGCTCGACCATATCCTGCGGGATGGGCGCGTGCCACTCCATTTCAATGCCGGAGATCGGGTGATACAGGCGCAGCATGGTGGCATGCAGCGCCTGGCGGTCGAATTTACGCAGCGCGGTGATGAACTCCTCCGACGCGCCCTTCGGCGGACGCGGCCGGCCGCCATAGACCTGGTCACCCACCAGCGGATGGGTGATATGCGACATATGCACGCGGATCTGATGTGTACGACCGGTTTCCAGACGCAGACGCAGGCGGGTATGGATGCGGAAATGTTCCATAATGCGGTAGTGGGTCACCGCCGGTTTGCCCATCGGATGCACCGCCATATGGGTACGCTTGGTCGGGTGACGGCTGATCGGCTCTTCCACTGTGCCACCGGCGGTCATATGACCGATCGCCACCGCTTCGTATTCACGGGTGATCTCGCGCAACTGCAGCGACTCCACCAGCCGGGTTTGCGCCGGAATGGTTTTCGCCACCACCATCAGACCGGTGGTGTCTTTATCCAGACGATGAACAATACCCGCGCGCGGCACATCGGCAATAGGCGGATAGTAGTGCAGCAGCGCATTCAGCACAGTACCGTCAGGGTTGCCCGCGCCAGGATGTACAACCAGATCGCGCGGTTTATTGATCACGATGATGTCATCATCTTCGTAAACGATATTGAGCGGAATATCCTGCGGCTGGAAGCGCGCCTCTTCTTCGATTTCCACATCGATAGCGATGCGTTCTCCCCCCAGCACTTTTTCTTTCGGTTTATCGCCAATGGTGCCATTGACTAATACGCGTTGGTCGAGGATCCATTCTTTTATCCGCGATCGCGAATAATCAGGGAACAATTCGGCCAAAGCCTGATCTAAGCGTTGACCGAGTTGATTTTCGGTCACCGTTGCGGTGAGTTGTACTCGTTGTGCCATATACAGCTTCTTCGTTTAACGTTGGGTTTTACGGCTTTGCCGTTTAATATAGTGTGCTATTGTAGCTGGTCTTAATCGGGAGCAGGAACAGAGATTCTCCCGCATAAACATTTTGAGGAAGTCAAAACGTCATGACGCGCATGAAATACCTGGTGGCAGCCGCCACACTGAGCCTGGCTTTGGTGGGTTGCTCCGGCTCTAAGGAAGAGGTGCCTGATAATCCGCCGAATGAAATCTACGCGACCGCCCAGCAAAAACTGCAGGACGGTAACTGGAAACAGGCGATAACGCAACTGGAAGCGTTGGATAATCGTTATCCATTCGGCCCTTATTCCCAACAGGTACAGCTGGATCTGATTTATGCGTATTATAAAAACGCCGATCTTCCTCTGGCTCAGGCGGCTATCGATCGCTTCATGCGTTTGAACCCCACCCATCCGAACATCGACTATGTCATCTATATGCGCGGCCTGACCAACATGGCCCTGGATGACAGCGCCCTGCAGGGCTTCTTCGGCGTTGATCGCTCCGACCGCGATCCGCAGCACGCGCGCGATGCCTTCAATGACTTCTCCAAACTGGTGCGTGGTTATCCGAACAGCCAGTACGCCACTGACGCCTATAAACGCATGGTGTTCCTGAAAGATCGTCTGGCCAAATATGAGCTGTCGGTCGTGGATTACTACACCGATCGTGGCGCATGGGTTGCCGTGGTTAACCGTGTGGAAGGGATGATGCGTAATTATCCGGATACCCAGGCCACCCGCGATGCCCTGCCGAAGATGGAAAACGCCTATCGTCAGATGCAAATGAACGCTCAGGCGGACAAAGTCGCGAAGATTATCGCCGCGAACAGCAAGAACACCTGAGCCTGACTCATCGATCGCAAACGGCAGCCACTGGCTGCCGTTTTTTTATACGTTTCCCGGCAAGCTGAAGCGGTTTAGCGCCGGGTTAACTCATCAAATATGGCCTGCTTTATCGGGTTCGACAAGTAAAATCTCACTTCTTCCTGCCCTGTCTCACAAAATGAATTTGTTGACAAAAAGTGACAATAAAATGTGATTTAGATCACACATTTTGACATTGGGAAAGGTATGCTGGATTCACCAAGACGGGAAAGACAAGAGGTAAAATTTATGACAATGAACATTACCAGTAAACAAATGGAAATTACTCCGGCAATCCGCCAGCATGTCGCAGACCGTCTCGCCAAACTGGATAAGTGGCAAACTCATTTAATCAACCCGCACATCATTCTGTCTAAGGAGCCGCAGGGTTTTATCGCTGATGCAACCATCAACACGCCAAACGGCCATCTGGTTGCCAGTGCGCGTCATGAAGATATGTACGCCGCCATTAACGAATTGATCAACAAGCTGGAACGGCAGCTCAATAAAGTGCAACACAAAGGGGAAGCCCGCCGCGCCGCGACGTCGGTGAAAGAGGCAGGCTTTGTGGAAGAAGAAGAGTAATCCTTAACTTAAGTTGTGTCATGCCACGCGCCTTCGGGCGCGTTTTTTATTGACAGAGTGAAAACAGTACAGGTACTGTAATCCCCACTACCTAAAGGAATTTACCATGAAACTTGTCCCGTTCTTCTTCGCATTCTTTTTTACCTTCCCCTGACCGGGAGGCAATTCGTCGTATAAGAAAGAATGCGAAGACGAACAATAAGGCCTCCCACCCGGGAGGCCTTTTTTATTTGATAACAACAAAGGCAACATCTATGACCGAGGAAAACCCATTACTGGCGCTGCGCGATAAGATAAGCGCCCTGGACGAGAAGCTGCTTGCTCTGCTGGCGGAGCGCCGCGGACTGGCTGTTGAGGTTGGAAAAGCCAAACTGGCCTCCCATCGTCCGGTGCGTGATATTGACCGCGAACGCGATCTGCTGGAGCGCCTGATGACTATCGGCAAGCGCCATAATCTGGATGCGCACTATATCACCCGCCTGTTCCAGCTGATTATCGAAGACTCTGTTCTTACCCAGCAAACCCTGCTGCAGCAGCATCTGAATAAAATTAACCCGCATTCGGCCCGCGTGGCGTTCCTCGGTCCCAAGGGCTCTTACTCGCATCTGGCGGCGCGTCAGTACGCCGCTCGCCACTTTGAGCAGTTTATTGAGAGCGGCTGCGCGAAGTTCGCCGATATTTTTAATCAGGTAGAAACCGGCCAGGCCGATTACGCGGTGGTGCCGATTGAAAACACCAGCTCCGGCGGGATCAACGACGTCTACGATCTGCTGCAGCACACCAGCCTGTCGATCGTTGGCGAGCTGACGATCCCTATCGATCATTGCGTACTGGTGAGCACCTCGACGGATGCCGATAAAATTCAGACCGTTTACAGCCATCCGCAGCCGTTCCAGCAGTGCAGCCAATACCTGAGCCGCTACCCGCACTGGAAGATTGAGTATACCGAGAGCACCTCGGCGGCAATGGAAAAAGTGGCGCAGGCGAACTCCCCGGCCGTCGCGGCCCTGGGTAGCGAAGCGGGCGGCGCTCTGTATGGTCTGCAGGTGCTGGAGCACTGCCAGGCCAACCAGACGCAGAACATCACGCGCTTCCTCGTCCTGGCGCGCAAAGCGGTGAACGTCTCCGACCAGGTGCCGGCCAAGACCACGCTGTTAATGGCGACCGGTCAGCAGGCGGGCGCCCTGGTGGAAGCCCTGCTGGTGCTGCGCAACCACAATCTGATCATGACCAAACTGGAATCCCGCCCGATCCACGGCAATCCCTGGGAAGAGATGTTTTATCTCGATATTCAGGCCAACCTGGATTCGCTGCCCATGCGCAAGGCGCTGAAGGAGCTGGCGGATATCACCCGCTCCATGAAGGTCCTCGGCTGCTACCCTAGCGAAAACGTGGTCCCGGTGGATCCGGTTTAACATTCGCGGAACGGTAATTTCTTCATCCCTGCCACCGCTACCGGCAGGGTGAAGATGGCGCCTGACAGCGGATACTGCGCCAGCTCATCGTCCTCCATGTTTTCCCGGGTGGTGGTGATATAGAGCGTTTTCATATCCGCCCCGCCGAAGCAGACCATCGTCGGGCAACGAACCGGCATCGGGTAGGATTCCAGCTCCTCGCCCAGCGGCGAGAAACGGGCGATCCGCCAGCCGTCAAACATTGCGCTCCAGTAACATCCCTCCACGTCGATCGCCGCCCCGTCAGGGATCCCTTCGCCAGGCTGAAAACGGCGAAAGACTTCGCGTCGGCCAGGCTCACCCTGCTCATCCAGCGGCGTACGGTAGATCACGGCGTTCGGCGTATCAGAGGTATACATCCAGCGCCGGTCGGCGCTAAAGGCCAGGCCATTGGCGCCATGGATGTCACACTGGATCACTTTCGGCTGCAGGTCGTTATCCACTCGCATCAGCAGCGCGCCGTTGTAATCCCCAGGCCCCCAGAAGGTACCGGCATAAAAGCGCCCATCGCGATCGGTCCCGCCGTCGTTAAACCGCGCCAGCTCCGGGTTGCTCGGGTTATCGCAGACTTTCCGCCGCAGCAGGCCGTGGGCGTCGGTCAGCCAGATGCCGCTGCGCAATGCAACGATAAACCCGCCCTTCTCGCGCAGGGCAAAACAGCCGACCTCCTCTGGAAACTGCAGCACCTGGTGTTCTCCGCTGCGGATATCGTAGCGGTGAATTTCACATTCCATGATATCAGCCCAGTAGAGGGCCTGCTCTGCCTCGCTCCAGGTCGGGCATTCCGGCAGGTATCCGGTGTAGTCAAACAGCGGTTGTGGTTCAGCCATCGTTGTCATCCCTATAAAAAAAGCCAGCGGTCGCTGGCTTTATTGTATACATCTTTTTCGCTTTACTGCCGATTATCGTTCGCCTGACGCAGCAGCGTGCGGCTCTCGCTCTGGAAACGCTGAGCGTAATCGCCAAACCAGTGTTCGACTTTACGGAAGCTGTCGATAAACGCCTGCTTATCGCCCTGCTCCAGCAGGCCGATCGCTTCGCCGAAACGCTGGTAGTAGCGCTTAATCAGCGCCAGGTTGTTTTCCGATGACATAATAATATCGGCGTACAGCTGCGGATCCTGGGCAAACAGACGGCCTACCATCGCCAGCTCCAGTCGGTAAATGGGTGACGAGAGCGCCAGCAGTTGCTCAAGACGTACATTCTCTTCCGCCAGGTGCAGGCCATAGGCGAAGGTGGCAAAGTGGCGCAGCGCCTGAATAAAGGCCATGTTCTGATCGTGCTCAACGGCGCTGATGCGGTGCAGCCGCGCGCCCCAAACCTGGATTTGTTCGAGGAACCACTGATAGGCCTCCGGCTGGCGGCCATCACAATAGACCACCACCTGCTTCGCCAGGCTGCCGCTGTCCGGACCGAACATCGGGTGCAGGCCAAGAACCGGGCCCTGATGCGCCGCCAGCATCGCCTGCAGCGGCTCCGCTTTCACCGAGGCAAGGTCAACCAGAATGCAATCCGCCGGAAGGGGCGGCAGCCTGCCGATCGTCTCCACGGTGGTGTGAATCGGTACGCTGACGATAACCATGCCGGCATCGGCGACGATATCCGCCGCCCGGGCCCAATCGTTTTTTTCCAGAATACGCACCTGGTAGCCGGACAGCGTTAACATCTTCTCAAACAGACGCCCCATCTGCCCACCGCCGCCGACGATGACCACTGGCCGCAGATTCGGCTGCAGGGTTTTGAAGCCTTTGTCGTTTTCGCTGGAATAGGATTCCCGCATCACGCGACGCAGAACGTCCTCGATCAGATCCGGTGGTACGCCGAGCGCAGCCGCCTCTTCACGTCGGGAGGCGAGCATCGCCGACTCGCGCTCCGGGACGTAAATCGGCAGGCCATACTGGCTCTTCACCTCGCCGACTTCGGCCACCAGCTCCAGACGCTTAGCCAGCAGGCTAAGCAACGCTTTATCCACTTCATCAATTTGATCGCGTAACGCGGTCAGTTCAGCAACCATACTTTCCTCTTAAACCAAACGGGCCGCCAGGTGGCCGCGGAGATCCTTATCCAGTTCACGCAGCAGCGCCTCGGTAGTCTCCCAGCTGATGCAGGCATCCGTCACCGAGACGCCGTATTTCATCGCCTCACGCGGCTGTTCAGAGGACTGATTGCCTTCGTGGATATTACTTTCGATCATCAGGCCGATAATGGAGCGGTTGCCATCTTTGATCTGCGCGACCACGGATTCAGCCACGGCCGGCTGGCGGCGGAAATCTTTATTGGAGTTCCCATGACTGCAATCTACCATCAGCGACGGCTTCAGTCCCGCCTGCGCCATCTCTTTTTCGCATTTCGCCACATCTTCCGGACCGTAGTTCGGCGCCTTGCCGCCGCGGAGGATCACATGGCCGTTCGGATTACCCTGCGTTTGCAGCAGGCAGACCTGCCCGGCCTGGTTGATGCCGACGAAACGGTGCGGCATCGCCGCGGCGCGCATGGCGTTGATGGCCGTAGCCAGGCTACCGTCGGTACCGTTTTTAAAGCCGACCGGCATCGACAGGCCAGAGGCCATTTCGCGGTGCGTTTGTGATTCCGTGGTACGCGCGCCGATAGCGGACCAGCTGAACAGATCCCCGAGGTACTGCGGGCTGTTGGGATCCAGCGCTTCCGTCGCCAGCGGCAGTCCCATATTGACGAGCTCGACCAGCAGACGACGCGCAATCTTCAGGCCGCCTTCAACATCAAACGAACCATCCATGTGCGGATCGTTAATCAGCCCCTTCCAGCCGACGGTGGTACGGGGTTTTTCAAAATAGACGCGCATCACCAGGTAGAGGCTATCGCTGACCTCTGCGGCAAGGGCTTTAAACCGACGAGCATATTCAATCGCGGCTTCCGGATCGTGAATGGAGCAAGGACCACATACCACCAGCAGGCGCGGATCGCGACCGGCGATGATATCCGAAATGGTCTGACGGGCGTGCGCGATCTGCGCTTCCTGCTCGACGCTCAGCGGGAATTCCGCCTTCAGTTGCTCCGGGGTCATTAATACATGTTCGTCGGTAATATGTACGTTGTTCAGCGCGTCTTTTTGCATGATTGCGATCCTGTGTAGCTCGTTTGCGATAAGGGTTGCCTCAGAGGGCATGACGTAACGATACCACACAAAGTAAAGAATTCAATCCATATTCCGTAAATTTTAATTTACACCAACGAATTAATTGCCACTCACAATGGCGCGATGCGTATAACAATATTTACACATAGAAAAAACAAGCCAAACTTGCGCACCCACGGTATCGGTACTACGAAAAATCCTGGTGAGAATTGTCCCAAAGCAAAGGGCGCATCTAATGACGGGTTTTATTAACAGTGGTATTCTTCGCCGGGCATCGGCAGCGGCTTTTCCCGCGCTATGGCGACTTTGACGGAAGCGTTAATGACAGTATTACACCGTCTTTTATTGACTGTATTTTTTCTCATCGCGGTATCTCCTGTTTTTGCTGCCGGACCTTCAGAACATGTTCGCGCTATTGTTTCCGGGATCGTGACCTACACCCGTTGGCCGTCATTAACAGGAGCGCCAAAGCTGTGCATTTTTGCCTCATCACGCTTCACCCATAGCCTGGCTCATGAAGATCCGGATGCATTACCCTATCAACCGGTGATAGTACGTAATCGTGAAGAAGCGTTAAAAACGACCTGCGATGGTTTTTATTTTGGCAGCGAATCGCCGACTGAACAGTCAGAACTCACTCGCCGCTATGGCCCGAGGCCGCTGTTACTCATCGCAGAACAAAATACGGATTGTTCAATTGGTAGCGCGTTTTGCCTGATCATCAATGACGACCGGGTCCGCTTCTCCGTTAATCTGGACGTTCTGACGCACAGCGGGGTTCGGGTTAACCCGGACGTTCTGATGCTTGCCCGGAAGAAACCACATGAATAAGGACTTTTCACAGACTCCGCGCCCGACTTTCAAACGCGCGCTCCGTCGCATTAGCGTGATAAGCGTGGTGATCTCCATGACGCTGGTCTGGCTGCTGCTAAGTACAGCCTCAATCTTCACGCTCAAGCAGTACGCGCAGAAAAATCTTGAGCTCACTGCCGCGACCATGGGGCGCAGCCTCGAAGCCGCCCTGGTGTTTGGCGACAGCGCGGCGGCAGAGGAGACCCTCGCGTCGTTGGGCAAGCAAGGGCAGATCTCCCAGGCAATCGTGCTAAACGGCCAGATGCAGCACTTCGCCGCGTGGCGCCATGAACCGCTGGCCAATAAAGAGCAAGTGAGCGGGCTTATCAGTAAATGGCTGTTTCCGGAGCCCACGGTGCAGCCCATCTGGCACCAGGGCAAACAAATCGGCGAGCTGAGATTGACCGCGCTTGATGAACTGATTAGCCACTTTCTCGGTATCTCGATTCTGGTGCTGACCGGCAGCATTCTGCTCGCCTCGTTCATCGCCCTGCTGCTGACCCACTCCCTACACCGGGGGATCGTCGCCGCCCTGCAGAGCATCACTGAGGTCGTGCATGATATACGTGAAAACCGCCACTTCTCCCGGCGGGTGCCGGAGGAGCGTATCGAGGAGTTCCATCTTTTCGCCCAGGACTTTAACAGCCTGCTGGGGGAAATGGAGGACTGGCAGCGCCAGCTGCAGGCCAAAAACGCGCAGCTGTTGCGCAGTTCGTTACACGATCCGTTGACCGGCCTGGCTAACCGCGCCGCCTTTCGTAACGCGCTCGCCGAGCTGATGCAGAATGAAGTCGATCATCAAACCTCGGCATTGCTGTTTCTTGATGGCGATAATTTCAAACTGATTAACGACAACTGGGGGCATGCGGCGGGCGATAAAGTGCTGATGGAGGTCGCCAGCCGCCTGATGACTTTTGCCGGTAAACGCCATCTGGCGTGGCGTCTTGGCGGCGATGAGTTTGCCGTTCTGCTGCGCGAGGTGCGCTCGGAAGCAGAAGTGCAGGCCCTGTGCCAGGCGCTAACGGAACAATTTCTTCCGCCATTCAACCTGCACAACGGTCATAGCGCCACGCTCTCGCTGAGCGTCGGTTATGCCCTGGCGTGGGAGCACGCCACCGCGGAATCACTGCAAGAACTTGCCGATCAGAATATGTATCGGATGAAAAACCAACGTATCCAGCAGACGCTGAAATAATAAAGGACTCATTATGATCAGAAAATATTTCGTCCCCGCCCTGATGGCGGCGGCGCTTTTGACAGGTTGCCAGGCTCCTCAGGGAAAATTTACCCCGGAGCAGGTGGCGGCGATGAAATCTTACGGCTTCACTGAAAGCAATGGCGATTGGTCCCTGGGCTTATCCGATAGCATCCTGTTTGACAAGAATGACTACCGACTACGTCCCGACAGCCGCCAGCAGATCATCACGATGGCCTCGCGGCTGGCGGCTACCGGGATCACCCATAGCCGCCTTGAAGGCCATACCGATAATTATGGTGAAGATAGCTACAATGAAGCCCTGTCGCTTAAGCGGGCCAACAGCGTGGCCGATGCCTGGGCGGAAGGCGCTCATGTCCCACGCAGTAATTTAGTCACCCGCGGCCTTGGCAAAAAATACCCGATCGCCAGCAACGACACGGCGGCCGGGCGCGCCGAAAACCGCCGGGTAACGGTGGTCATCAGCACGCCGTAAGTCTTCACTTAGTCGCTGGACTTCATCATCCTCATTGCCGTTGCCGCGCGCCAGCGCAGGTAGTCAACGGCAATGAACAGCAGCAGGCTGGCTCCCATTAACGGCATGGCCAATCCAAGGGCAAACGCCAGCCCAAGCACCAGGCTTCGGGCAGGCCAGGCGAGCGACAGCCACGCCTGCAGCAGCGAATGCGCCGGATCCCAGGCCGCCTGAGGCGGACGGCGGATCCACCATAATCGGTACCCCACCCCGATGGTAACGCACAGCGCGCAGCCAAATCCCACCAGCAGCAGCTGATTCGCCAGACCAAAGAGGATCCCCATATGGAAATCGACGCCCCAGCGGGTGAGCTTCGCCATCAGCGGAAAGTCGGCAAAACGCGTGCGATCCACCACCTGCATCGTGGCGCCATCGATCGCCACCGCGTCCACCTGCGTCGGCCAGCGACGGTCGATCTCATTCACCGTCCAGGCGCGGTCGTCTGACACTGGCGGACGGATCTCCAGCCGGCTGGCGTTCAGCCCCGCCTGACGGGCCGCCGCCAGCGCCTGGTCAAACTGGGCCAACTGCAGCGCCGGCTGATGCTGGGCCATGGCCATCGCATCCATATGATGTCCGGCATGGGGATCGTGCGTCATCGGCATCTCGCCATGCAGCTGGGTATTGACCTGCGGCGTCAGCCAGCCGAACGCTGCCCGCATTTTGTCCACATTGCCGCCGGCCCATTGCGACCAGGTCAGGCCGGTGGCGGAGAAGAGCAGCATACCCACCAGTAAGCCCCAGCCCAGCGTCACGTGCAGCCGACGATGATTCTGCAGGGCGTTATTCAGCCGCCGTTTTGGACGCGTCATCGCCCACAGGGCAATGCCTCCGAGCGCGGCCACCCACATCCAGGAGGCGGCCAGTTCGCTGTATAACCTCCCGCTGTCGCCCAGCAGCAGAGAGCGATGCGCATAATCAATCCACTGGCGCAGCGGCAGGATGCCGCTGGTGCCGTAGACCGTCATATCGCCCTTCACCCGCAGCGCGATCGGATCGACAAAAATAGCCCGGGATTCCGACTCTCCGAGACCCGGATCGGCAAACATAATGCGCGTGGTCTCGCCCAACGCAGGCGCCGGACGCACCGCCAGCAGCCGCAGATTGCCCTGGGTCGCTTCTTCGGCCACCGCAATCTGGGCGCTGAGCGGCTGCGGAGTCCCCTCGGCAAGGCCATGCAGCGCGTCGTGATAGAGCCAGTTTTCCAGCTGCGGCGTCGCCACGTACAACGTACCGGTCAGGGCAGCGACAAAGATAAACGGTCCGATAAACAGACCAATATAGAAATGGAGGCGACGCAGCAGGTTCAGCCATGCCGCGCGCGAGGTGCAGGTTGTCATACTTTTCCTTTTTTAAAGCAAAAGAGGTCGTTGCGCGGTGCGCAGATTGATTTTTATTAAAGGGAAAAAGCAGACAGCCGCGGCGGGGCGCGGGTTTCGGGGTAGAGCCAGGGAAAGTAGTGCCAGTGCTTTAATACCGGGCGAGAAACCGGCAGGCGAATGCGCCGCAGAAGCATGGCGACGAACAGCGCCAGCGCGAAAAGGAGCCCCGGGACATGGGCTAACAGCACGCAATAGCCACACGCTTCGGCATGGTCCAGCGGCATTTCGTGTCCGGTATGCGTGGCGCCGTCTGTGCTGTGCATCATCGCCATCTTGTGCCCGGGCATCTGCGCCATGCTCGCGGACGAGCTATCCATCATCATGGCGTGGTGCATGCCGGGCATGGCGCTCATGGGGTCTTTTTGCAGGGAGACGGAGATTAGCGGGGCCACCACGATCAGCAGGATCGCCAACAGCGCCAGCCAGGCGGCTCGCCGTTTAGGTGTCGTTTGCTGAAAACTGTTGCTGACCACCGCCCCTCCGTATAGAGGGCGTATTGTAAATGATTTACATCACGATGGTTACAACAAAGATAAAAAAAGGGCCAGCCATCTGGCCAGCCCTTTCTATCAGGATGTCGCGAAAGCGAATCTTAGTTAAGACGCTTCTAGAGGACACCTTTACAAAACAACAATTTATATATTTCACAATAAGTTACGCACATCCTAAGCACACTCTAAACCATCCTCGCACATGCTGCGTGGTCATTTAGTGGACATAAAAAGACTTAGCGGATTCAGCTCGACGGCCTGTTCAAGATGGTCAGGTGCAAAGTGCGCGTACTTCATTGTTTCACGAATGTTAGCGTGACCGAGTATCTTTTGCAGTACAAGGATGTTTCCACCGTTCATCATAAAATGCGCACCAAAGGTGTGACGCAGGACGTGTGTCTTTTGTCCCTCAGTCAGCTCAATATCGGTAAGCGCCAGCATCTTTTTGAACTCCTGATAGCAGGGCTTAAACATCCTGCCCTGTCGCTTCGATAGTTCCTCGTAAAGCCACTTCGGGATCGGCACAGTGCGATTCTTTTTTCCCTTCGTCTTTGTGAAGGTCAATTTATAGGGTGAAAGCTGGGGCCGCGTAAGCCGTTGAGCCTCCCCCCAGCGTGCGCCAGTAGCCAGGCAAACTTTCGCGATCATCGTAAGGTCTTCATGGCCGTACTCATGGCAAGCCAATAAGAGCTGCGGAATCTGCTCAAGCGTCAGCCAGGACATTTCCTTTTCAGCTTCCTTGAAGACGCGAATACCATCAAGGGGATTCGGTAAGCTCCACTCCCCTAGCCGCTTCAGTTCATTGAAAACCGCTTCAAGATACTGCTGTTCTCGGTTGACGGTTATCGGCTTCGCAACCCATTTCGCCGGGTCTTTGTGATATCCATTATCAATCTTACCGCTCAGGCGCTGGTCGCGATAATGCGCCCAATCCTTAGCGGTAAGTTGGGAAGCTACCGGGTCGCCGAGGCCATTACACACTATTTGCAGTTTCGCCAGGCGTGACTTACTGGCGACTAACGCCTGACCGTGCAGGTTATGCCAGAGCTGAATAATTTCACTCAGCTTGCGCCGATCTTCCTTCTCCGATTTCCACGGCTTATTCTTGGCATCATCCCGATAATATTGCTCATACGCCACCGCCTCACCTTTGGTTGTGAAGCGTTTACGAACGCGACGACTATCACGCCCATCAACGCGAAAATCACACAACCACTCACCAGACGTTAGTTTTTTAACGGCCATGATTAGAAATTTTTACTCAGTGTCAAAAATACCATCCCGACGCAGTTAACTTCATCAACCAGACATTCAAACTGAGACGAGCCATTTTTTACCGACAACCGGTTACCTGGTAAACGCGCGACATCATAAACATCGGCAGTACCGTCTACATCGACCAACCAACGACCATTAGCGATATTTTTCGCATCGAGATCCACACACCACCGCTGCCCGTTTTTCTCTACCAACGCCGGGTTAACTACCGTGGAATCAATCAGCGAGTCATCACAGAACCACGTACCGTTCTCAGTAAGCTGGCCGGTATGAATGCTGTATTTGGTGATTTGCCTAAGGCCAGCAGGAAGGGCTGTTAACTGCTCAGGTTGCACTTGTGTATGTTGCTCATTCATCGGCCCGATACCCGTCGCCAGCCAGTACAGCGATGCGCCAGTATCAAGGGCGCAGACGATAACCACATCGCCGGGGAAATGTTCACGCCTCACCCAAGCGCTCATCGTGCCTGAAGGTATATCGAGATGGTCGCCAAGCTCCTTTTGCATGGTGAAGCCGTAAGCCTGCATGATGCGCTGCAAAATCTCTTTCCCACCTGAGCTTTGCATAGCCTCCATTAGCCTGATTCCCCGCATGGGATAATTACCCGGCTTATATCTTACATTTGTAAGTTCACCACCTTCTGTGAGCCATTTAAGGTCTGCACCAGTATCGAGAGCGCATTGGACTATGTAATCACCGGGAACCTTGCCTCGCTTAGCCCAATTACTGATTGTTGGTAACGGGATTTTCGCGAGATCAGAGTAAGCCTGCCTTGTCCTAACTCCATAAGAAATAAGAATTCTATCGATGACATCTTTGACGGACTGCCCTTCATTATCCATATGGACGCCTTAATTATTTTCAAACCAACCTTTACAGGTTTTCAAATGGAAAGTAATATCCGTCCTGCACCCTGAGAATGTGCGAGAACATACCAAAAAATGAATCTAACCGGAGATAGTCACCTATGAATCTTCAAATTGCAATCCCTTCAGGCCCTGACTTTCTGTCATATGAGGAGTTCGCCGAGCTCTATGGATGCCATCTAAACACTGTAAAAGAGATGGTAAAACGCGGCGAGCTTCTACTGGTGCCACGTACCCGCGAGGGTGGTCTCGGTCGTATCAACATGATTGCCTTCCGTACGCGCTTGCTCGCTCAGGCGATTAATTCACGCTATGCCGTGTTCCAGTAACTTAATTTTGCAAGTTAAAGGGAGTTACAGCATGTTAGATTTTCGCGTTTCGTCACATGCACACTTTGATGATGCATGCAGAAAATTCGCGGCCACGCATAACGTGAAAGAGCTGGCGGGTAAGGCCGGTATCAAGCCGCATACGCTTTACAACAAACTCAACCCGGAGCAGCCGCACCAGTTAACGCCGCGCGAAATCTGGACGCTGACAGACCTGACCGAAGATTCGACCCTAGTCGATGGTTTTCTGGCGCAGATCCATTGTTTGCCGTGCGTGCCGGTCAACGAGCTGGCAAAAGAGAAACTGCAATCCTACGTCATGCGCGCAATGAGTGAACTAGGCGAACTCGCGAGCGGTGCCGTTTCAGGCGACCGTCTTACCCCGGCCCGTAAGCAAAACATGATTGCGAGCGTAAACGCGGGTATTCGCATGCTGTCGCTGTCGGCAATGGCGTTGCAGGCCCGGATCCAGGCTAACCCGGCAATGACGAGTGTCGTCGATACCGTCAGCGGCATCGGCGCATCATTCGGTTTGATTTGAGGTGCTTATGTTGACTAACGAACCGTCATTCGCGTCTCTGCTAAAAAAACGTAGCCCATCTATGCACTACGGGCACGGCTGGATAATGGGTAGCGACGGCCAGCGCTGGCACCCTTGCAGCTCTCAGTCCGAATTGTTGAACGGCTTAACAGCAAAAAAAGTCTCTGCGGTTAAGCGGCTTTTAAATGCATTAATGGGGGCAAAATGAACGAAAGAATTTCAGCTCATGACACCCAGGCGAGCAAGCTTTTTAGCAATGCTGATTGTTCTACTGATCAACCGAAGACCATGACCGGCGAAGAGTGTTTCGCACGGTTTCATCAAAAACTTAAAGCAACAGAAAATAAGGCGCTGCGTAATTTCAATAAGCTTGATGAAGATTTTAAGTTTGTGGTTTTAACGCTTGCCAACCGAAATAATCCGGGCGCGTTTCGCTCTGATGAAGTCGGTAAGCCATATGAGTATTTTGATATGGATCGCCGCAAGCTGATTATTGCGTCAATGAATAAAATTTCCCGCTGGGGTGGGGTTTTGCCCCGGCATATTTCAATCCATGAATGCTTTTTAGCTAATTAAATAAACCCGTAATTAATGGCGTAAACCCGCCAGGATTCTTATTGCCCAAAATCAGGAGATTAAGAATGCACAAACAAACTTTAGAACCTAAAGAAAATACCGACCTGCTTCTTGAGGTTATCGGTATTGCAAAACGTGAAGAGCGCAAAGGTCGCGCGCTCGCTGTTTCTATCCGCCTTGAGGCGCTGGCAACCCATATCGCTAACAAAGATATGAGCGGTAAAGAAGCCGCTGAACTGCTGCGCCGCGAAGCCACTCGCTACGAAAACGAATCTCAGGAGCTGCACTAATGGCCGACGCAATGGATATCGCACAACAGCGCGAGCAGGCAGAACGCGAGCGCCTTATCAACAACGCGCGCAGCCATATCACTGCGCCTTCTCGTTTTACCTGCGAAGAATGTGAAGCACCAATCCCGGAGGAACGCCGCATTGCCATCCAGGGCGTTGCGCTATGCGTTACCTGTAAGGAAATCGCAGAGCTTAAAGGTAAACACTATAACGGAGGTGCTGTATGAGCATTATTAATACGACAATTAGTCAGCATGCCAAACGTTGGCTTAATGATGGGTACTTATTTATTGATACCGAAACTACTGGATTGGGTGACGATGCGGAAATCGTTGAAATCTGCATTATAGATAAAAATGGTTTTATTATGCTTAATACGCTAATTAAACCTACTAAGCCTATCCCTGATGAGGTTATCGCTATTCACGGCATTACCAATGAAATGGTTTCTCACGCTCCAACTTGGAAAGATGTTCACGGTGCAGTAGCCAATTTGTTCTTTAATTATGGCTTCGTTATTTATAATGCTGATTATGATACTCGCCTGATACGTCAAACAGCGGAATTAAATGGATTAGGGACTGACGGACTATCTTCATTTATAGACCACTCCCTGTGCGCCATGATGTTATATGCAGAATATCGTGGCGAGCCGGGGAGATATCACGGTTATAAATGGCATAAGTTAGTCGATGCAGCCGCGCATGAAGGGGTTGTGGTTGAAGGGCAGGCACACCGTGCTTTAGCAGATTGCAAAATGACATTAGGTGTCATTAAAGCTTTAGCGCAAGGCGGTGCAGCATGAGCCTCCGCATCGAAATCGGCGACAAATGGATTATTAACAGCGACCAGTATCAATTCATTTTGAGCGAGAAAAAGGTCGCAAAAAGCGGCCGTAAAGCTGGCGAGGAATGGCTCGATACTATCGGCTACTATCCGAAAATCGAACAGCTTATTTCCGGCCTGATTCATCATCATATCCAGCAGTCGGCCATTACCTCAATTGAGGATATGGCCGCAGAGATTAAGCGTATCGGAGAAATGTGCGCCTCCTCAATCAAGGCGGCAGCATGAGAAAAACACATCAACTAAAAATTCGGCCTGAGTTTTTTCAGGCTGTCATCAATGGAACGAAGAAAGCCGAGTTTCGTCTTGCTGACCGTGCTTTTGCTGCTGGGGATTTACTTTGCTTAAACGAGTATGGTCCCTGCGAAGATGACCCACAAAGGGTCGGTTTTACCGGCGCTTTTGTCTACGTGCTAGTGACTCATGTAACTGACCTTAACGAGTGGGCTCCAGGCTATGTGATGCTAAGCATGCAGCGTAGGCAAATGGGGGAGCTATGCGGGTAAGCGTTAACTATGCTTACCCGTGGAACGCTCCACGGTCGGCAATAGCCAGCCCATATCTTACCTATGACCAACAGTATCGCCGCGACCGTATGTTCGCGGCTTTACTGCATGCGAGAAAGGTGCTTTCTCTCCAGCCCGAGTGTGTGCGTTTTGACGTTTATCGCACCGCTACGGTGCTGGAGCAAAATCAGGGCAGTCAACGAGCCAATGCTTTTTTAATCAGCTTCTGCAAAAAGGCATTGCCCCGTCTTGAACTGGTCACCAAAAAATACGAGAGCGCGGGTATCAAAAGCAATGTATCAACCGCCGTTTTCGGTGGTCATTTTGACACCCGACTCATGCAATATCTGGCGTCACGTATGGTTAATCTGGTTGCCAGATATAACCGCCTCCCGGATATGTCGCGCGCCGATGTTGACCTGCTCGCCGGTGACATTGCTAATTTCATTCGTTCTGAGCTGGCAAATATTGATGATTCAGGCTTTGGAGAGCTCAAGACGCTATACACCTGGTACATGCACGCTGGTTTTATTTCTCTGCAATTCAATGTCACCCCTCCCCATTGGGAGCGCGTGGCAAATAAATATTTCAACAAAGATGATATCGCCCCCGCAGTAATCCGTATGTTTACTGAGTCATGGTGGCGTAATCGTCTGCGTCGTGTCGCGTCGTCATGGCGCGAGCATCTACAAATTGCAGTCGGCAACGTCAGCAAGAAAAAGCACGCCTACGCGAGTAAAAACTGCGTGACAGACTGGCGCGAGCAGAAGCGCCGCACGCGTGAGTTTCTCAAAGGTCTGGATCTCGAAGACGAAGACGGCAACCGCATCAGCCTGATTGAAAAATACGACGGCTCAGTCGCTAATCCAGCTATACGCCGCTGCGAGCTGATGACCCGCATCCGTGGGTTTGAAAATATCTGTAATGAGCTCGGTTATGTCGGGGAGTTTTACACCCTGACCGCACCGTCTAAATACCACGCCACCACCAAAGCGGGCTACCGTAACAGCAAATGGAACGGTGCCAGCCCGTCGGACACGCAGAGCTATCTCACCGGTCTTTGGGCGCGTATACGCGCCAAGCTACACCGGGAAGAAATCCGCATTTTCGGCATACGTGTTGCCGAGCCTCACCATGATGGAACGCCGCATTGGCACATGCTTATGTTCATGTTGCCGGAAGATGTCGAGCGCGTGCGCCTCATCATCCGTGATTATGCGTGGGAGGAAGACCGCCACGAACTGAGAAGCGATAAAGCCAAAAAAGCGCGCTTCCATGCCGAGGCAATCGACCCGGAAAAAGGTAGCGCAACCGGATATGTCGCTAAATACATTTCCAAAAACATCGACGGCTATGCTCTTGATGGTGAAACCGACGACGAAAGCGGCGAACTGTTGAAAGAGACCGCCCCCGCCGTTTCAGCATGGGCGGCGCGCTGGCACATTCGTCAATTTCAGTTTATCGGTGGCGCGCCGGTGACGGTCTACCGCGAACTACGCCGCCTTGCTGATACTGAGACAGCGCATGGTCTGAGTGTTGAGTTTGCAGCTGTGCATGATGCCGCCGACGCCGGTGATTGGGCTGGTTACGTTAATGCGCAAGGTGGCCCGTTTGTCCGTCGCGATGATTTGCAGGTGCGCACGCTGTATGAGCCTCGCGCCGAGTTTAACCAGTATGGTGAGGAAACTATCTGCATTCGTGGCGTGTACGATTCCGCCGTCGGCGCTGACACCCCGATTTTAACCCGGCTCACGCAGTGGAAGATTGTACCGAAGCGTGCAGTTGATTTGGCCGTTGACGTTAAGGGCGCCCCTGCGCCCTCTCGGAGTTCTGTCAATAACTGTACGGGGAGCGAAAGCGATCCTCCGGAGCTGGATTTATCCAAACCGTTGAGTCGAAGTGAAAGGCGGAAGCTAACGGCCAGACTCAGGGACAAAAAACGGGTCACCGGGCATGATTTTGTCCACGGAACGGATAAACAAAACGCAGCCATTGACAGAACCATAGACGAGATTCAGCTCACGACCGGCGAAACCATCAGCCGGGGTGAGGCCCTGCACCTGATGACCGGTGGCAGAAGTTGCATAAACGGCAAATGGTGCCGCGGTTCCGCAACCGGTGAAATTTTCCCGACAGCACCATCACACCAGGCGCAGGCTAGACAAATCCTAAATCGAGTCGCGGGGTTAGCAGAAAAGCAGAAGTAGAGATGAACTTTAATATTCATCGATTTCATTAACATACAGACTAATCGCGATTGATAATTTTCTTTTAATCCCTCAGCCATACGTGATGTCGCGGTAGGGATACCCGTTACCGGATACCCCCCGCACAGATCCCGGCGTGCGCGATTTACGCACCGGGCTCCTGCCTCGGGTGTCTGGCGGTGAACCGCTCCACAGGCCATGGATGAAGAACCCGAACCCTTGGTAGCCATGCGGCTGCCAGTTTGTTTGCTTTCGTCCAGGTCGTATCATCCTTCTGGCTCCTGCGCCTGAGCGCCCGGCGCCAGAGGTTTGTTACGTGTGTCCTGAACTTCTGCATGGTGGGGAAGTTGCCCGGTACCGAGTGATAGTTCAGGTATCCCTGAACCACTCTCCTGAGCCATTTTCCCTGTTCGGGGATTGAGTAATGCCAGCGCCTTCGCAGACCGTCTTTGATGGCTTTCAGAGTTGCCGTCATCCGATCCCGGCGGGTCTTTCGTATCAGCATGAACCTGCCGTTGCGATCTTTCCCGCTGATGTGCGTGAACCCGAGGAAGTTGAACGTTTCTGGTTTGCCTTTTCCCCTGATGGCACGGTTTTCGGCAGCGAAGCGGCCGAACTCCATCAGACGGGTTTTCTCCGGGTGAACCGTGAGTCCGAACTCCCTCAGTCTGCGCTGCATGGCTATACGGAAGCGCCGGGCATCGTATCGTTTGTCGAACCCGATGACGATGTCATCGGCGTATCTGACCATTACCACATTGCCTGTGGCATAGCGACGTCGCCACTGATGCGCCCACAGATCGAAGACGTAGTGGAGGTATATGTTTGCCAGCAGCGGTGAGATGACCGCACCCTGTGGGGTGCCTTCCTCCGTTGCTCGCCATTGACCCTCCTCCGACGTCCCGGCTGTGAGCCACTTACGTATGAGCCTGATTACCCTCCGGTCGCCGATCCGATGCTCTGTGAACCTGATCAGCCATTCGTGGCTCACCCTGTCGAAGAACTGACTGATGTCGGCATCCAGTACCCAGTTTACGTTAGTGCGTACCAGCCCTGTGGCCAGTGCGTCCAGTGCATCGTGCTGGCTTCGCCCGGGTCTGAACCCGTATGAGAACCCCATAAAGTCGTTTTCATAGACTGCGTTCAGGATTTTCACCAGCGCATACTGGACGATCTTGTCCTCCAGCGAGGCGATGCCGAGCGGGCGTTGTTTTCCATCCGCTTTTGGGATGTAGTGACGCCTGCCGGGCTGCGCCCTGTAGCTGCCCTGATGTAGCCTCCGGTGCAGATCTGTTATGTTGTTCTTCATGTTTCCGGCGTAGTCCATCCACCTGATGCCATCCACTCCGGCGGCCGCTTTCCTGCTCAGGGAGAGGAATGCGGCTTCCAGTGCTTCGACTGTCAGCAGGTGGAACAATGCTGTAAACCGTTCTTTCTTCCGCTGCTTCGCAGCTTCCCGCACGCGTGACAGCCTCTGTGACATGCTTTCCCGGCTCTGTGTCCGGCGCATGTGTGGCTGTTCCGCGTTCCCCTTGGCCCCGCTCCTTCGCTCCACTGACTCCGCTCCTTTCGGGTTGTTCGCCTGCTTCGCCGCTACTATGAGCGAGTCCGACTTCTCCTCTCCGTACATCACCGGCTATGACTCCTCGTCTTCCCGGTGCGGGCCATCTCCGACACTGGCAGATGGTCAGAGGGGAGATCTCCCGGTTCCCGCGTAGAGATCGTATTGACATGCCAGGGTCTCAGACCCCGCCGGGTCCATGTGGCACTCGCAGTATCGCACCCTATGATGTTGCCTTCCGTTAACAGTACAACGTCGGCACCCGGTAATTTAATATACATTTCGTGGCTCAATGGCTGGCCTGTCAACACCCCTGTCAACGCTTCGCCCCATACCTCGCGGTATGCAACGCATGACTCGGGGACCTTGTGGATTGCTGGTCCTTCAATGGTCGGGGACTTTCACCCCTTGATCTCTAACCGGTCTCCCGGCGCACACTGTATAAATATACAGTAATACTTGTGGGAGGGATTTCATGGTTGATGAATGTTTCAGCCAAAGGCAGAAAAAATGGGCTTGTGTGCAATTCATCGCCGAAGTGTCTCTGATTGCAAACTGCAAACCAGCAGACCTCAAGCTCGCCCTGTCTCTCATTGCTGACCTGGCAAATAGTGAAAATAAAGAACCAGAAAAAGAAGTTTTCTATAAGGCTGAATAGGTTATGAGAATAAACATCACGTTGGACAAAGAGCAAAAATTAGGCCAGCAGGTGGTCGATGCTTTACAGAATGAACTAACAAGCAAGGTGAGATGTGCTTTCCCATCCACGCGGGTTACGGTGAAAAAAGGGTCTGTAACGGGGGTTGAGGTTATCGGGTTCGACAACAAATCTGACCGAGAGGCATTAGATGGCATCATTCAGGAAGTATGGGAAGATGAGAGCTGGCGTTAACCTCTGAAAAGTATGCAACCCTCGACCCCATGTTTGATAGCATGGGGTTGTTTTTATGGGGATTACACAAAGGAAAATCATGGATACCGTAATAGCATTTTTATCTTTGGCACTCTTTATTGCTTTTATCGTGGGTTTAATCAAGCCGTCGCTGGTTCGGATGCCGAACCGTAAGCGAGCCAGTGCGGTTTACCTCGGTGCCAGTCTAGCGCTGAGTGTTGTTGGCTCAATTTTATGGCCGACTGAAAAGAGCCAGCCTGTTGCAAAAACTGATGCACTGGAGGTTAAAGCGAAACCGGCTACGCCAACGTTTGAGTATGCAGATAAAACCCTCAAAGAATATCGCAACGAGCCAAAACAAACCCGACACGATATCGTTAAAAACTATCTTGATTTCAAAAGTGTACCGACCAGCTCTACTGATGTTTTTTATGCTTGTATGAGTGAGTACACTTTTACTAAAGATGATGCATTAAAGCTTGGTGATGTGTTGGGGTGGTGTTTCAATGACTTCGAGAAAGAGCCGCAATCTCTAAATAATAAAATCAACCTTGACGCATTTCAGGGTAATTTTAGCGGTTGGGATGGCTCTTATCGTCCGTTAGAAAAACTAATAAAATCGAACATGAATGATGATTCATCTTACAAGCATGTTTCTACCGTCTATCATCTGATTTTGAACAAAGACCCGCATGCCATTGTAAAAACCACGTTTAGAGGTACAAACTCATATGGCGCAGTTGTAAAAGAGACTATTGCCGCTCGCGTCGATGTCAGAACGGGCGAGATTGAATCAATAATCGAAAATTAACCAAAACGTCGCCAGCTCTGAAAGTACCTTTCTGGGCTGGCGACGTTGAACAACGAGCTACGCGAGGCGTTAGTTAAGAATTTATGTTGTAGTAGTTTTAAGGAGGGTTTTGAATGTTGAGTATTATGGCTATAGATGTCAAAAAATATCTTGAGATGTTTGATATAAAGAGAACACCAAGTCATACAATTAGCTTAATGTTTGATAAAGCAATACATTATGATATGTATTCAGTTTATATTAAAGATGAAAATGGTGATGATTATCTTTTTGATAGATACGTTAACGGCGAAATAAAAGCAAGAAAATGGGATCAGGAAAATAGCATTTTTCAAATTGACTCTATTCTCATGCCTGAGCAGCTTAATCCAAATTCATTTTCAGGAATTTATTATTATCACGCACATGAATTAAAGTTTACTTCCTTAAATGATTTAAGTTTTTTTCGGGTTTTCAAATTCAAAAGAAATGCTGATTATGAAAACAAAAAGCTGAGTCGTGAAAAATTCCTGTATCGTCAGCGTAAGCAAGAGATTACTGATGCTATGACTGTTTTAACATCTGTTGTCAGGATTTATCGTGAGCAGCAGGGAGATAGACCATTCAGCGAGATACTTATAATGACTGACGTTGCAGGGAAATTATGGGTTTATCATGATAATCAGGCAAGACTTAGAAAAGAGCTTGGTCTATGCCTTGATTCGCTAGTAGAAAATGGCGACCTTTCAAAGACTCCAGAAGGGTATAAACCTACCGGAAAAGCAGTCAATACCCTTGCTAACTTCAATAAAACCGAGCAACGTTACAAAGAGAATATACGCAGCCAACAAATTATGATGTTGGCAACTTGTTTTGCAGCTGCCGGAGGTGTAGGAAGCATGGTTGCCGCTTTTCTTGGACTGATAAAATGACATGTAAATATGTCGTTAGATTGTATGTCTGAGGTGATAATAATCTCGAACACGAAGCGTGCATGCATTTAGTGCATCATTCTGCATGCGTGTTTATCATCCCTGCTATGACGATTATGCCAGAGCTGGCGCGGATCCAGAGTGGTCATGCACCTGCATTAATTCCGACTCACGAAGCGGGCAGGCGAGGCGGGGAAAGCACTGCGCGCCAGCGTACTTTTGCGCATTTATTTTCGCAGCCTGAGCGCGTCGCTGTGCCGCGCAGGTTCGCGAGGGTGTCGGTGGGTGGTGCGGGGGTGTTTGAGGGCGTGGCGGGCTTCTGAGGCGGTCAGGCGTGGGGGTAAGAAAAGCCGCCCGGAGGCGGCGGAAATCAGTCACTTTCGGTGTCGAGGGTGTAACTTTTGAACCGGATCACCTCCTGACCGGCCCAAGCGTTGACCTCGCGCATCCGGTCTTGTAGCGGGATGAGCTCGTTACGGACAAACACCTTTGCCACCTTCTCGATATCGCCGAGCGAACCGACGTTTTCCGGCTTGCCGCCCATCAGCTGGAACGGGATGCGGTGAGCGTCGAGCAGGTCGGCGGCGCTGACTTTTTTGATATTGAAGAAATCGTCTTTCGTTGCCACCTCACTGAGCGGCACAATTTTAATGCCGTCTGGTTTTCCGTGCGGTGCGTAGAAAAACAGATTTTTGAAGTTGCCGAGCCCCTTCGAACTGCGCATCGCATCGCGCAACGCCTCAACATCGGTACCGCTTTGCGCGGCGTCCGTCACATACATGATGTAACCCGCATGCGCCCCGTTCTGGTAATACTTGCGACGGAACAGCGTCGCCGCTTCATTCAGCCAGGCGGAGTTTAGCGCGCTGAGATATTCCGGCATGCCGTACAGCTCCTGGTTGATGTCTGGCTCCAGCAGGTGGAATACGGATCCCGGCGCGAACGGGTGCGGCTGGTCAAATGACGGCACCCACCAGTAGACATCATCTTCAATACCACGCCGCGTGTATTTAGCCGGTGACGCTTCCAGCTTCAGCGGGCGACCGGTGACACTCTTTCGGAGCTCTAAAAACGCGTTGCCAAACACCAGAAAATCAAGCGCGAAGCGGCTGAAGTCCTGTTGTGACAGTAGCGGGTGCGGAATAAACGTTGAGGCCAGAATGTTGCGCTTAACGTAAATTGGCGAGCTGTGATGAACGGCGGCGCGCAGGCTTTTCGCCAGCCCGTTAAAGCTGACCGGCGGTTCGAACCAGCGGCCATTATTGACGCATTCCACGTAATCCAGAATATCGCGGCGGTCGAGCACGGCGCTCGGTTCACCAAAGGTAAACGCCCCCATTTTTTGGGGCGCGCTGTCTTTCATGTTGCGCGGGCGCTTTTGTGGCTGTGGCTTGCGGCCTTTGTATTTACTCATCAGTTGAACTCCAGAATGGATGATGTTACCTGGCCGCTGCCAGCGGTAAGCGGTTCGTTTAACAGCGCGTGCATGGTCGCCCAGGCGACGTCCGCGTGACTGGCTTCCTCGGTGCGGCTTGCCTCATAGGTGGCGCTGCGCCCGCTGCTGGTCATGGTCTTACGGATTGCCATAAACGAGGTGGTGATGTCGGTGGCGCTGACGTCATATTCGAGACAGCCACGGCGGATAACGTCTTTTGCTTTCAGCACCATTGCGGTTTTCATTTCCGGCGTGTAGCGGATATCGCGGGCGGCGGGATAAAACGAGCGAACCAGCTGGAAAACGCCAATGCCGAGGCCGGTTGCATCGATACCGATATACTCGACCTTGTATTTTTCGGTGAGCTGACGAATGGATTCGGCCTGCGTCGCAAAGTCCATGCCTTTCCACTGGTGACGCTCCAGAATGCGGAACTTGCCCCCGGCGACAACCGGCGGCGCGAGCACCACGCACCCGGCGCTGTCGCCGCTGTGCGAGGGGTCGTAGCCAATCCACACCGGACGGGAGCCGAACGGGTTGTCGGCGAACGGCGCAAAGTCTTCCCACTCTTCCAGACTGTCGACCATGCAGCGTTGCAAATCCTCGAACGGGAACACCGACGCCTTGTCGTCAACGAACTCGCACATAAACAGATTGCGGAAGTCGTCGACGCTGTTTTCGCGCTGGAGTTGCTCCAGATTGAACAGCGTACATCCCCCGGCGAGCGCATCCTCAATGGTGACAATCTGCCTCCACTGACCGTCGGGACACGCCACGCCAGCGGCGAGCGCGTCATGACTGATATCGATGTCGACCCGCTCGCTGGCGCGGGCGCGTCCACGGTTGAACAATTCCCCCGACCAGAACGGGTAAGCGCCGTGCGCCAGGGTTGAAGGCGTCGAAAAGTAGGTGCTGCGCAGGTGGCTTTGTGATGCCATGCCCGACGACACTTTGCGTAGTTTCTGGAAGTTGGGGATCCAGAATATCTCATCGACATACAGGTCGCCGTTGTGGCTCTGCGCGGTGTTTGAGTTGGTGCCGAGAAAAATCAGCTTTGCGCCGTTGTTGCCGATGACAATCGGGTCGCCGGTCAGGTCGACATCGACCAGGCGGGCAAACTGAATGATGTACTCGCGGAATACATACGCCTGCGTCTTACTCGCTGACAGGAAAATCTGGTTATGGCCGGTTTTCAGCGCATGCAGCAGCGCCTCGCGGGAAAAGTAGAACGTCGCCCCAATCTGGCGCGATTTCAGAATGTCGCGAATACGGTGCTCAAGCCCGGCGCGGTGCCAGCGGAGCTGATACTCGAAAGACTCCGCGAAAAAAATCTCTTCCAGTTTCTCGATAGCCTCGTCGCTGAAAAAGTTCTTTGTCGGTTTTTTTCGGTCGCCTTTGTTGCGGTTGGCCACATTGGGATTAAGGTCAACCTCGTTTCCGGTCTGGCCATAGCGATTAATGCGCGCAAAGCGCTCCATCTGTCGGGCCAGAAAATCCGCCACCTTGAAATCGTGGGGTGTCAGGTTGGGCTTTGCGTAGAGCTGAATCAGCCGGGCCTCTAAGGTGCTTTCGACCCGGTTCAGCGGTGCGGTTTCCTCCCACTGGTCGCGCTGTTTCCAGCTCTGCACCGTCGGGCGTTTGGTCTGCAACATTTCGGCAATCTGCGGCACGGAAAACCCCTGCCAGTACAGTAAAGCCGCCTGGCGTCGCGGGTCGTTTAATAAAGTGGTGTCGGTGGTGATGGTCATGGATGCCTCGCCGTGGTTGATACAGGGCAAGGCTAAAGAAACGGGTGATGCGAATCGCTAAGGTGCTGTTGTGTGAGGGATAAGCCATCAGGGATTGATAGCGGGTGGGCGGCGACGTCGGGAAACTAACCCCGACCCGTTAACCCGATATCAGGACTCCTGACAATGGCAAAAAAAGTTTCAAAATGGTTTCGCATCGGCGTCGAAGGCGATACCTGTGACGGCCGCGTTATCAGCGCGACGGATATTCAGGAAATGGCAGAGACCTTTGACCCCCGCGTCTATGGTTGCCGCATTAACCTCGAACACCTGAAAGGCATTCTGCCGGATGGCCCGTTCAGTCGTTACGGCGATGTGGTCGAGCTGAAGTCTGAAAAGATTGACGACGATTCGGTACTGAAAGGCAAGCTGGCGCTGTTCGCCAAAATCACCCCGACCGATGACCTGATCGCAATGAATAAAAAATTGCAGAAGGTCTACACCTCAATGGAAATTCAGCCGAATTTCGCCAATAGCGGTAAATGCTACCTGGTTGGCCTGGCGGTGACCGATGACCCGGCCAGCCTCGGCACCGAATACCTCGAATTTTGCCGGGGTGCCAAATTTAACCCCCTCAACCGCTTCAAAGCCGAGCCGGGCAACCTGATTTCCGTCGCCACCCTCGCCGAGCTGGAGTTTGAAGACCAGGCGGAAAATGTCTTTACCGCCCTGAGCGACAAAGTGAAAGCGATCTTCAGCCGCAAACAGGCCAGCGATGACGCCCGTTTTCAGGATGTGCATGAGGCCGTGACGACCGTCAGTGAGCATGTGCAGGAAAACCTCACTGCTACTGAACAGCGTCTTGCCACGCTGGAAAATGCCTTTGCGACCCTGAAAAAGGACGTCACCACGAAGGCCGACCAGACCAGCCAGGCATTCAGCCAGTTAAAAACGTCGCTGGATAAAACCGAAAGCACCACGCAGCCACGCCGCAAGCTCTCCACCGGTGGCGGTGGCGATGAGCTGCTGACCGACTGCTAAACGGTCGTGAATTTATCGCCGGGCGACAGGCTTGTCCGGTCAGACAACCCGATTTAACCCAACAGGAAAGACTATGCGTCAGGAAACCCGTTTTAAATTCAATGCCTACCTGTCCCGCGTTGCCGAGCTGAACGGCATCGACCCGGACGACGTGAGTAAAAAATTCTCCGTCGAGCCGTCCGTCACGCAAACCATGATGAACACCGTGCAGATGTCCTCGGCCTTTTTGCAGAAAATTAATATCGTGCCGGTGGATGAGCTGAAGGGTGAAAAAATTGGCGTCGGCGTCAATGGCACCATCGCCAGCACCACGGACACCAACAGCGGCAAGGAGCGTAAAACCGCCGACTTTACCGCGCTGGAGTCCAACAAGTACGAGTGCGATCAGGTCAACTTTGACTTCCACTTTAAATATAAAAAGCTGGATTTGTGGGCGCGCTTCCAGGACTTCCAGCGCCGTATTCGCGATGCCATCATCCAGCGGCAGGCGCTAGATTTCATCATGGCCGGGTTCAACGGCGTTGAGCGCGCCGAAACCTCTGACCGCGCCACTCATCCGATGTTGCAGGACGTCGCCGTCGGCTGGCCGCAGAAATACCGCAATGAAGCGCCGACCCGTGTGATGAGCAAAATCGTCGACGAGGAAGGGAACGTGGTTTCCGCTGTTATCCGCGTGGGTAAAAACGGCGATTACGTTAACCTCGATGCGCTGGTCATGGATGCCACCGACAACCTGATTGACGAAATTTATCAGGAAGATTCGGAGCTCGTCGCGATTGTGGGTCGTAAGCTGCTGGCTGACAAATATTCCCGATCGTCAACAAAGACCAGCCCAACAGCGAAGCGCTCGCGGCTGACATCATCATCAGCCAGAAACGCATCGGCAACCTGCCCGCCGTCCGTGTGCCGTACTTCCCGGCGAACGCGATTATGGTGACGCGTCTCGATAACCTGTCCATCTATTTCATGGATGAAAGTCACCGCCGCTCCATCATCGAAAACCCGAAACTCGACCAGGTGGAAAACTACGAATCGATGAACATCGATTACGTGGTCGAAACCTACGCCGCCGGGTGCTTCATTGAAAATATCAAGCTGGGCGATTTCTCTGCCGCGCAACCGGAGGGCTAACCGATGACGAGCCCCGCACAGCGTCACATGATGCGGGTCTCGGCCATTGAAACCGCGCAGCGGGAAAACAACCCGCTGCGACATGCCACTGCCTACGAGCAGATGCTGGTTAAGCTGGCCGCAGACCAACGCACGTTAAAAGCCATCTTTGGTAAAGAGCTGAAAGCCACGAAAAAGCGCGAGCTGCTGCCGTTCTATCTGCCGTGGGTCAGTGGCGTGCTGGAACAGGGAAAAGGTGCGCAGGATGACATCGTGATGACCGTCATGCTGTGGCGTCTCGATGTCGGCGATATCGGCGGCGCGATGGATATTGCCCGCTACGCGTTTAAGTACGGTCTGACCATGCCAGGCAAACACCGCCGCCCGCCGCAGTACATGTTTACCGAAGAGGTGGCGCTCGCCGCCATGCGCGCCCATGCCGCCGGTGAACCGGTCGTCATCAGCCAGCTGCTCGACACGCTGGCGCTGACCGCCGCCGCCGATATGCCTGATGAAGTGCGCGCAAAACTGCACAAAATCACCGGCCAGGTGTTACGGGACAACAAACAGCCCGCCGACGCGCTGGCCCACCTCAAGCGAGCGATGCAGCTCGATTGTCAGGCAGGCGTTAAAAAAGACATTGAACGGCTTGAGCGTGAGCTGAAGCCCAAACCGGCAACGGTCGTTAAAGCCCCGGTAAGAGCGCCGCGCGCCGTGAAAACCACGGCACCGGCTAAACGTGGCCGCCCGAAAAAGACCGTCGGTTAACAGAATGCGCCCCGCGCCAGGGCGGCACGTTGGTCGATGAGGGTGTTTTACCTGACCTGAGACCGGCGTCCACCGCCCACCTATTCAGAGGTAGTCATGACGACGCTGATTATTAAAAAGAACGATGAGCCGCAGCCGGGTGGCGTGGTGGTCATCCCGCCGCCTGCCAGCGATGAGCCGGTGATACAAAATACGTTTTTCTTTCCTGACATCGACCCGAAACGCGTGCGTGAAGGGATGCGCCTTGAGCAGACCGTCGCCCCGGCCCGGCTGCGTGAGGCCATCAAAACCGGCATCGCCGAAACCAATGCCGAGCTGTTTTTGTGGCGGGAACAGCAGATTGCCGGAGGGTTTAGCAAGCTGGCCGACGTGCCGGCTGACGATCTCGACGGCGAGAGCGTGCGCGTTTTCTATTACCTGCGCGCCGTCACCTCAATGGCAACCGCCACGCTCTACGAGCGTTATCGCGGTGTGGATGCCAGCGCCAAAGGTGACAAGAAAGCCGACAGCATCGATACCACTGTCGACGAGCTGTGGCGGGACATGCGCTGGGCCGTATCACGCGTCCAGGACAAACCCCGCTGCATCGTGAGCCAAATCTGATGCAGGCCATCGCGCAACAGGGCGACACGCTCGACATGATTTGCGCCCGGTATTACGGGCGCACTGAGGGGGTATTCGAGTCGGTGCTCGCCGCAAATCAGGGGCTGGCCGAGCTCGGCGCAGTGCTGCCACATGGCACGGTGGTCGAACTGCCCGACGTCCAGTCATCCCCCGTAACTGAAACAATTAATCTTTGGGAGTAAACACATGACGGAAGGTGAAAAAAGCGTCCTGTCACTCTTTGTGATCGGCGTGCTGATTGTCGTCGGAAAAGTGCTGGCCGGTGGTGAACCCATCACTGCCCGGCTTTTTATTGGTCGCATGCTGCTGGGCGGTTTTGTCTCGATGGTGGCCGGGGTGGCGCTGGTGCAGTTTCCCGACCTGCCGCCCGCCGCCGTGTGCGGATTTGGCTCCATGCTGGGTATCGCCGGTTATCAGGCGGTGGAAATTGCGATTCAGCGCAGGATTAAAAAAGGGGAAAGCGATGGCGGTCATTAAGACACACCCCAACGTCGCGGCATTCCTCGACATGCTGGCGTTTTCGGAAGGGACAGCAACGCATCCGCTGACCAGAAACAACGGGTACGACGTTATCGTCACGGGTATCGATGGCAAGCCGGAGATTTTTACCGATTATCGCGATCACCCGTTCGCCGGTGGACGCCCGGCGAAGGTCTTCAATCGTCGCGGGGAAAAATCTACGGCATCCGGGCGTTACCAGCAGCTTTATCTGTTCTGGCCGCATTATCAGAAACAGCTCGCTTTGCCGGATTTCAGCCCGGTATCACAGGACAGGCTCGCCATTCAGCTTATTCGGGAGCGTGGCGCGCTGGAAGATTTGCAGCAAGGGCGCATCGAGCGCGCGATTTCCCGCTGTCGCAATATCTGGGCTTCATTGCCGGGTGCCGGATACGGTCAGCGTGAGCACAGCCTCGACAAGCTGGTCGCAGTGTGGCGCAAGGCCGGAGGGGGAACTGCATGAAGATAGTGATTCTCCTGCTGGCGCTGGCCTGTGCGGGGCTGCTGTGGATGCGACACGATAACAGCAATTTACGCGCCTCATTTGAACGTGCGAACCGGGTCGCCGGTACGCAGAAAACCACGATCACCATGCTGAAAAATCAGCTCAACGTTGCCGCAGAGCAGTCGCAACGTAAAGAGCTGGCGCAGGTCGCCATGAGGGACAAGCTTGCAGCGGCTAACCTGCTGGCTTTCCGGCGTGAACAAACCATCACGAGGTTACTCAATGAAAATGACGCGTTTCGCCGCTGGTATCGCGCTGATTTACCTGATGCTGTGCGCCGGTTGCACCAGCGCGCCGCCTGTGCCAATGCCGCCGCCGGTGATTGTTTACAACGCCTGCCCGAAGGTCAGCCCCTGCCCGATGCCGGGAAGCGACCCGGTAACTAATGGCGACCTGAGTGCGGATATACGCCAGCTCGAAAACGCCCTGAAAAGCTGCGCAATCCAGGTCGATACGGTTAAACAATGTCAGGATGAAATCGATGCAAAAGCCCAACAGTCTGCGAAAAGCCTTAACTGATGCGGTGCCGGTACTGCGTACCAACCCCGATATGCTTCACCTTCGCCTGGACGATGGCAACAATACGGCGACGCTGGCGCGCTCCTTGTCGTTTGAAAAGCGGTACACGCTTAACATCGTGGTCACGGATTTTACCGACGATATTGACCTGCTGTTTGTGCCGATTATGGCCTGGTTGCGCGTCAATCAGCCGGACATCATGACAACCGACGAGGGGCGAAAAAAAGGATTTGCCTGGTACGCTGACATTAATAACGACAGCAGCCTCGATGTCAGCATCAGCCTGTTGCTGACCGAGCGCACGCTGGTCAAAGAGGCCGACGGCGCAATGTACGTTGAGAACATCCCGGAGCCGCCACCGCCGGAGCCGGTGACGCGCCCTGTCGAGATGTGGAGTAATGGCGAACTGGTGAGTAAATGGGATGAATGACTTCAAACCTTTTGAGGACAAGCTAGCCGGATTGATAGCGGCCCTTTCCCCCGCCGGGCGCCGTCGGATGACCGCGGATATTGCGAAGAAACTGCGCCAACGGCAACAACAGCGCATTAAATCGCAAAAAGCACCGGACGGTTCGCCATTTTCCCCGCGTAAGCGCCCACCCGTCAGGGCAAAGCAAGGCCGGATTAAGCGTGAGATGTTCGCGAAACTGCGTACCAACCGCTATATGAAAGCGAGCGGCGGCGATAGCGCGGCGGTGGTGGAATTTACCGGGAAAGTGCAGCGCATCGCCCGCGTGCATCAGCTCGGGCTCAAGGATAAACCATCACCAAAAAGCGCCGACGTTGAATATCCACAACGTCAGCTCCTGGGCTTTACCGAAGACGACCGGCAACTTGTGGAAAGCGTCATTATCGACTACCTCGCCGATTAACGTTGTGCCAGCCAGGGCAAAACGCCCGCAGATTGCCGCCGGAACACCCCGGCGGCATCCTTTCCCCTATGAATACTCTCGCATCTATCCAGGAACTCGCCCGCGCGATACGCAACATGATCCGCACCGGCATCGTCGTCGAAACTGACCTCGACGCCGGGCGCTGTCGCGTACAGACCGGCGGCATTTATACCGACTGGCTACAGTGGCTGACGCACCGGGCCGGGCGCTCGCGCACCTGGTGGGCTCCCTCTGTTGGTGAGCAGGTGATGATTCTGGCCGTGGGCGGCGAACTCGATACCGCTTTTGTGCTGCCGGGTATTTATTCCGACGACAACCCCGCGCCGTCGGCCTCTGCTGATGCCTGGCACGTTGAATTTCCCGACGGTGCCGTTATGAGTTATGAGCCGGAAACCGGCGCGCTGACCGTCACCGGCATTAAAAACGCCGATGTGACCGCATCCGATTCGGTTGCCGTCAGCGTGCCGGTGGTGCTGGTAAAAGCCGAGACCCGCGTCACCCTCGATACACCGGAGGTGGTCTGCACCAACAAGCTGACGACCGGCACGCTGGAGGTGAAGCAAGGCGGCAAGATGTCAGGTGATATCGAGCACAGCGGCGGCGCTTTCACTTCCAACGGTGTGCAGGTGGATAAACACGGCCACGGCGGCATCAGGCGCGGCGATGAATGGACGGAGGGCACCCAATGACGGCGCGTTATCTCGGCATGAACCGCACGACCGGTGAAAGCATTTCAGACGTTGACCATATCAGTCAGAGCATCGGGGATATTCTGCGCACGCCCGTCGGCTCCCGCGTCATGCGTCGTGAATACGGCTCGCTGTTGTCGCAGATGATTGACCAGCCTCAGACCCCGGCGCTTGAGCTGCAAATTATGGCGGCGTGCTACATGGCGATCCTGAAGTGGGAACCCCGCGTCAGGCTGACAAGCATCACCACAGCGCGGCAGTTTAACGGGCAAATGGTCGTCGACGTGACCGGCCAAATCACCGATACCGGCGAGAGCCTTTCCTTAACCATTCCTGTGAGTTGAATCTATGGCAGTTATCGACCTGAGCCAGCTCCCCGCGCCTGATGTGGTGGAAACGCTGGATTTTGAAGCCATCCTCGCCGAGCGCAAAGCGACGCTGATTTCACTGTACCCGGAAGATGAGCAGGAAGCGGTCGCAAGGACATTGACGCTGGAGTCAGAGCCACTGGTGAAATATCTCGAAGAGAATGCCTATCGCGAGGTGATTTTACGCCAGCGCATTAACGAGGCGGCGAAAGCCGGGATGGTGGCCTATGCCATCAAGAACGACCTCGACCAGCTCGCGGCAAATAATAACGTTGAGCGCCTGGTCATTACCCCCGGAGACGATACCCAAATCCCGCCAGTGGATGCGGTATTGGAATCCGACAGTGATTTACGACAGCGCATCCCGGCGGCATTTGAGGGCATGAGTGTTGCCGGGCCGACCGGTGCCTATGAATTTCACGCCCTGAGTGCCGACGGACGTGTCGCGGATGCCTCGGCGAACAGCCCTGCCCCGGCTGAGGTGACTATCGCCGTGCTGTCGCGGGAAGGTGACGGCACGGCATCGGATGATTTATTGCTGGCCGTCAGTACCGCGCTGAATGATGAGAGCGTGCGCCCGGTTGCTGACCGCCTGACAGTCGTCTCGGCCGAGATTATCAGTTATGCGGTCGATGCGGTGTTGTACGTGTACCCCGGCCCGGCGACGGAGCCCATTCTTGCCGCCGCGAAAGCGCAGTTAACTGCCTACATCACTGAGCAGCGCCGCCTCGGTCGGGATATTCGACTATCTGCCATCTATGCCGCACTGCATGTGCAGGGTGTCCAGCGCGTCGAACTGCGCGAGCCGCTGGCCGACGTCGTGCTCGATAAAACCCAGGCCGCGTACTGCACCGAAACCAGTGTCGTGATCGGGGGCTCCGATGAGTAACTCGCTGATGGCGACCGGGTCGTCGGTGCTGGAACAACGAGCCGCCGAAGCGTGCGCCGTCATCAGCGATTTATCTGTGCCGCTGCGTGATTTGTGGAACCCCTGGCGATGCCCCGTAAAATTTCTGCCGTATCTGGCGTGGGCGTTTTCTGTCGACCGCTGGGAAGAAACCTGGTCGGAAACAGTGAAACGCCAGGCGGTCAGTGATGCTTTCTGGATCCACCAACGCAAAGGCACCGTTGCCGCCGTTCGCCGGGTGATTGAAACGCTGGGTTACAGCATGACGCTCCAGGAATGGTGGGAAGTAGCCGACCCCGCAGGAACATTCCGCCTTGAGATTGACCTCAACGATATCGGCATCACTGAGTCGATGATTAAAGAGCTGGAAAGAATTATCGGTGATACGAAGCCGGTCAGCCGTCATATTTCGAGACTGACACTAGTCCAGCGTTCAACCGGTATCGCCAGTATCGGTGCCGCCGTTTCTGACGGGGAAATTATCACGGTTTATCCGGCTGGTTACAGGCCTGATGACAGCATTCACTATGACGGACAGAGCCGTCACGACAGTAATTATTACTACACCGGATAGCACTATGACAAAAATCGACGAAAAAGCAGTATGGCCCTCTGAGATTTATCAAATCCGCCGGGGTGACACAGTATCCGGTGGAAAAGACGGCGTCGCCAACATTCAGGCAGGTCAACTGGCAGACAGAACGGCATACCTGAAAAAATCCCTGGAATCCTTCAGCGTAATGATCCAGTCGGGTGATGCCCCTTATACAGATGAAAGCGCTGCACAGGCTGCGATTAATGCGGGAAAAATCGCAGAGGGGGCTTTGTTCTCCGTTCGCTCCACCGACCCGATGATATGGGTTGCCGAATATAAAAATCAGGGTGGTACCCCGGTTGCCACCGGGAAGGTTATCGCGGACAGCCGCGCTATCGCCATCAGTGTTTTCCCGTCAGAGGCCGACCCTGACGGAACGGCGCAGGGCATCGCCGCCACGCTCCCCGCACAGCTGTTCCGCGTCATTTTCATTGATGATGAGAAAGAAGTGATTTACCGCAATGAGAGCGGTTCCCCCGCTTACCTGTATGAGGTGGCGGGTGCGAAGGTGCTCAATGAAATCCGGCTCGCGATGGCCGATGACTTTCAGGCGGTCACTGCCAGGCAGGGGATGAGTCGCGCTACCGATATGCCCGCCCGCCGGACGATTGCCGCAGATTTTACGCAGTATCTTGATACCTGGTCTGCGGGGGGGGCTGAGTCGCCTGAACAGCAGCGCCACCTTTGCCAGTCGCGTCCTGCTGTCGCTGACCACCTTCTCAACGAACTTTGCAACCGGACCCTGCCGCCTGCGCATCACCGGCGCAGGAAGGGTGCTGTTTGATAAAGGCTTCCTGAGTGGTGAATCACTCCGGGACGGGCTGCTCACCACGCCATATTTTGACGTGTCCATGCGTGCAGCCACGCTGACGAAAGTCACCGGTAATAACACAAAGAAAACATGGGTGCTTGAGGGGGCGATTAAACTGCCGAAGCCGTTTTCACCTGCCGAAGGGCGCGTGTTATATGACCGGGAGGGGCGTATTCCTGTTGGTATTGCCTCTGCGGCGTATACCTACACCGATGACACCTTAACCTTTGATGCCGCCGCAGGACTGCTGCGCGTGGCGGTGGCGCAGGATAAAATGACCGCCGCCGGTTTTGAGAATACCGAGTCCGGGGCGCAGGCTTATTTCTGGAAAACCTACGGCGACCTCATCCTCAGTCAGAAATCCACCGAGACGCAGATACTGCCGGAATACACCCTCTTTTTTTCTGAAGCGGGTGAGGTTTCTGTCATCACTGACCAGAACTGTACTGCAACCGTCAAGGTCACTAAAAAACTGGCACTGGATACCGGCGCGATGCTGGCGCGGGCAGCATCAACCGATTTACGGGTGCAGACTGACCGCTACGCCGTAGACAAATTCCGGGAAATTAACGCTGCACTTCAGGACCATAAATATCACCTGGGGGCTGTCGGAAATTATGGTTCAGCCGTTGCCTACAGCGCCACATTCAGCGGTGACAGTATTTTCGTCCTGGACAAACTGTCGCTGGCAGCGAATGTACGTCGTGCCGTCATGAGCCTGACCGATAGCGCCGGGGCTGCGTCGGTATTTACCCTGCTTGAAAGCGAGTCCGTGACGGGCCGCGTATTGTCATCGCCCTATGTGGATTTTGTCCTGCAACCCGTCGGGATTTATGCCCTGTCCATCAATACCGATACCGGGCGGACGACATTCAAAATCCCCGTAACCCTGCCGGGGGCACTGCCTGCGGATCCGACCCGCATCATCCGTGACAGAACGGATTATTTCGGGGCGTACACCCCGTCAACGCTGTTCAGCGGTTCCACGCGGGGCATCACCTATGAAGCCTCGACAGGTAGCCTGATTGTTGCCCTGATGAATACCGATATCACCACGGCAGGGTATCCGCTGACCAGTGCCGGGGTGATTCAGTATGCGGTGGAGAAACTCAGTGGCTATGTCTTCAGTCAGCTGACGGCGAACGCCGTCACCCGCCCATTCAGCAACCTGTTCCGGGCAAGCGCCGGGGCGGTTTCCCTGACTACCGATACCGCTGTCACCCTGACCGGTAATTTTTACGGAGCGAAAATGTCGTCTGATAACTCATCCACGTACCAGCGCTATGAGTCCACTGTTAAAAATAACAGCGGAACCGCCACCGGCCTGCGTCCGGTAAAACTGAAATGCAAATTCAAGGCAGGCGAAGTCCCGAACGATAAATGCATCGTGGTGACAGATACCACCGGGAAGGTTTACCCCTGCCAGTGGGCGGGAGAGCGGGATTTTAACCCCCGTCGCGGGCGTACCCTGAGTTACTGGGGCGATGATTCCCTGCGCAGTGGCGAGCTGCTTATCATGGATAACCTTGCTGCCGGGGAAGTCAAAAAGTACATCATTAAAGCGTTCCCGACAGAGCAATTTGCATCATCGGTAAATCACACCGTCCAGGAAACGAGCACGAGTTTTCTGGTCACTGCGGATGATGGCACGCAGGTGCGATTTGACAGCGTGGTTGGGTGGCTTCCCTACAAGCTGACCCGTGATGCCATGACCTACACCGCCATTTGCCAGCAGTTGTTGATCCGGCTCTCTGGCGGGGCATGGTCTATTTTTGCCGCAACATACCAGGATGCTAAATACGCGGTCATCAGCGACGGGCCGGTGTTTACGGAGATTGAGACGACGTTCACCAATGGTGTGGCCGGGGATAATCAGGAAATAGCGGCAGGTTTGCTGAAATTCACCTACCGGACAAAAATATTCCGTAACGGCTACATCCAGATTGATGCGGCGGTCCGGCTGGCTACCGATATGCCTGCTAATGTGCTTTTCGGCTGTATGACCCGCATCCAGATGAATTCGACGGCGGTAAAAACCATCCGCAACGAATATAACGCTATCTGGACAGATAATGCCATGCCGCGCTCTGTTTCCATTCGTGTGGCCGGAGGCGACGTTATCCGGGATGAAGCTGAGGCCGCTACGCTGGGGAATCGACCGCCGGTTGCAGGACTGACGGCGAATGCCAGTTACGTGCGCTTTGATGGCGGGTGGCAGGCCGGGGCGACCTACGGCGCAGCAAAGACCACCCTGGGCGCCCCGAAAAACTGGACCTGGACGGTGGGTTTCAGCATCAACCTGAATGAACCGGTCACGGATAACGTCTCCCTGTCTGATGTTGAAATGAATCCGGTGGTCGGGTTTGCGTCACAGTCGTCAGTATACCCCCGTGTTCGTCAGGCGGCGCTGATGTCCCGTCTGGGGAACGTCATCAGCGGGCTGGCCTCATGGAATAAACGTGATGCCAGTGCGACGGATAATGCGAACGGCGCATTCAATACCGTCGCAGGGGATATCGTCCAGCTGCTGCACCTGCGGGCCGGGACGTTTGCAGGCGTTTATGCGAAGTTTCAGGCCTGGGCGCTGTCACGCTATGGCGGGGCAGGCATCGCGAGCATTCACCTTGGCGCGCCGGAGGCTTACCAGTCCCTCCAGTTTGCCTCCCGCCTCGTACTGCCGCAGCTATGGTGGTTGTATCAACTGGCAGTGATGGAAGGTGATGCGGCAAAACAGGCTGAGCTGAAGACCGCCATCGACCGGGTGGCATCGGACTGTTACGCGGCATTTGGCGGGGTGGGTAAAGCTAACAGCAACTTCTATGCGGCGGCGTTCCGCGCCTGGGCGATGGCGGTAGCCACCGGTACCGACCCGACAGGGAACTATACGGCGGCTATGGATATGGTTGACGGCCAGTTCTCCAGCCCTGCATATTTCGCCGGGGTGAAAAACATCATCACCGATAACGTCGTTGAGAACGTGCCAAAGCGTATGTATCTGCACTATCAGATGTATGCATGGAATAACTATCTGGTCGGGTGCCGCATTGCCGGTCGCACTCCTGTGCTGGATATGACGACCTTTGCCCTGAACGCAATTTCCGGTTATGGCGGGCTGCGGGAGATTGACTACTGCACCGCAGAATCCCGGCGCGGGGTACCGTCAACAGTGGCCTTTATGCTGTATCCGCTCCTTCATGCCGGGGACAACTCCTGTCTGGAAGCGGCAGAGCGCATGATGGACGCATTCGACGAATACGCGGGAGCCAACACCAACGGTCAGATTAAACTCTGGGATTTGGATTATTACTCTGTCGTGTCTACCAACTTCTCCGATTATACATTTGCCTGCAACATTATGGCTGATGCGTGGTTGCAGTGGTGGACTGAAGGTAACAACTGAGGGGGGGGGAGTAACGTGCAACCTTATTACACACTTCTGACCCCCGCAGGTGAGCAGAAATTTGCTGCATCGGCGATTACCGGTGAGCCGGTGGGGTTTGCGTTTATGGCTGTCGGCGACGGCGGCGGGGTCACACCTGTACTGTCGGCCAGTCAGCAAAGCCTGGTCAATGAGGTTTATCGCGGCTCGCTGAACCGGGTGGTGATTGCTGACGGTGAAAATAATGTCATTCGTACCGAGATGATCATTTTGCCGCAGTCCGGCGGGTTCTGGATAAGGGAAGCGGCACTGTATGACGAGGAAGGCATATGCCTGGCTGTCGCTACCGTCCCGCCATCTTATAAACCGCTGCTTGCTGAGGGGGCGGGACGGCTTCACGCGGTCAACCTGTGGATAGCCGTCAGCAACACGGCCGATGTGACGCTGAAAACTGACCCGTCCGTTATTCTGGCGACGATTGAGGAAGTTAACCAGGCAAAAAACGAGGCAAAAGATTATGCCGATGAAGTGGCTGGCTCACTGAATACCGACATTCAGCAGGTGATTGCTGATGCGATAACGGCGGCAAAACGTGATTTCTGGGAAGATGATAACCCGGTGGGCTCCACCCGCTTTTTTAACCAGAACCTCAATCCCAATGAGCGCTGGCCGTGGTCGAAATGGGTGTACACCGGCGAAAACAAAACGATCCGCGTCGGCAAGGCTGACGGTTCGGACGTTGCCACGACAGGCGGCAGCGATACCGTGACCATTGAGCGCGCCAATCTGCCCGCCGTGCAGATTGATGTCACCGGGGAAACCAGCGAGCAGCCAGAGCAGAACCTAACGACCACGCGCGGCGGTGTTCACAATCATGGTGGGGTAGCCGGTAAAGATGACCCCTGGGAAATCGGCGGTGATGTGCGGCAGCTCTTTAACCCGAAAGAGCTGGGTGTGACCGATAACGCCGGAGAGCACGACCACGAAGTCACGGTGCCGGCGCACAAACACAATACCAGCGGCAAAACAGCCAACCTTGGCGAGGGCAAATCGTTCAGCGTGGTTGAAGCACACACCCTGCTGATGTGCTGGAGCCGCGTTGCCTGACCCTGTGACGGTCATTCCTGTTGTACTATCCCTGTTACAGCGGGGATGACTCGTCACCCCTTCCCCCACGATTGAAAATAATGCTCACCCTTAACCACGGAGTTAAACGGATGAGCGATTTTCATCACGGCGTCCAGGTTGTCGAGATTAACGACGGCACCCGCGTCATTTCCACCGTATCAACGGCTATTATCGGCATGGTCTGCACGGCCAGCGATGCCGATGCTGCCACCTTCCCACTCAATAAGCCCGTACTGATTACCAGCGTGCAAAGCGCCATCGCCAAAGCGGGTACAAAAGGCACCCTGGCCGCATCCCTCCAGGCGATCGCCGACCAGTCGAAGCCGGTCATTGTCGTTGTGCGCGTAGCCGAAGGTACCGGCGACGATGCCGAAGCGCAGACTATCTCTAATATCATCGGCGGCACCGACGAAAACGGCAATTACACCGGGCTGAAAGCACTGCTCACGGCGGAGGCCGTCACCGGCGTTAAACCGCGCATCCTCGGTGTGCCGGGCCTCGATTCCCTCGAAGTGGCAACCGCGCTCGCGCCGATTTGTCAGAAGCTCCGCGCCTTTGGTTATATCAGCGCCTGGGATTGCCAGAACATTTCCGAGGCGATGCTCTATCGCGAGAATTTCAGCCAGCGTGAGCTGATGGTTATCTGGCCGGATTTTCTGGCATGGGATACCACGGCGAACGCGACCGAAACCGCATGGGCGACCGCCCGCGCCCTGGGCCTGCGCGCCAAAATCGACCAGGACACCGGATGGCATAAAACTCTGTCAAACGTTGGTGTGAATGGCGTCACCGGCATCAGCGCGTCGGTCTTCTGGGATTTGCAGGAATCCGGCACCGATGCCGACCTGCTTAACGAGGCTGGCGTCACCACGCTCATTCGTAAAGACGGTTTCCGCTTTTGGGGCAACCGCTGCTGCTCCGATGACCCGCTGTTCCTGTTCGAGAACTACACCCGCACCGCGCAGGTTATCGCCGACACAATGGCCGCTGGTCACATGTGGGCGGTCGATAAGCCCATCACCGCCACCCTGATTCGGGACATCGTTGCGGGTATCAATGCGAAATTCCGCGAGATGAAAACGGCGGGCTATATCGTCGATGCGACCTGCTGGTTTGATGAATCGGCCAACGACGCGGCGACCCTCAAAGCCGGGAAACTGTATATCGATTATGACTATACGCCGGTTCCCCCTCTCGAAAACCTGACGCTACGCCAGCGCATTACCGATAAATACCTGGCGAATCTGGTGTCATCGGTTAACAGCAATTAAGGAGCCCTGACCAATGGCAATGCCGCGCAAGCTCAAATACCTGAACACGTTTCTGGATGGCGTCAGCTATCTCGGCGTTATCGAGTCCGTCACCCTGCCAAAGCTGACCCGTAAGCTGGAAAACTACCGGGGCGGAGGGATGTCAGGCTCGGCCCCTGTCGATTTCGGCCTCGACGATGACGCGCTGGCGATGGAGATTTCCCTCGGCGGCTTCCCTGATGATGCGATCTGGTCACTTTACGGTGCCGTCGGTACCGGGACGCTACTGCGCTATGCAGGCTCTTACCAGCGGGACGATACCGGCGAAACCGTGGCGGTGGAAGTTGAGACCCGTTTCAAGGTGAAGGAAGTCGATAACGGCGAGAGCAAACAGGGAGAGGATACCAGCAGCAAGTTATCGCTGGTCTGCACGTACTACAAGCTGACCATGAACGGTAAAGAGCTGGTCGAAATCGACGTCCTCAACATGATTGAGAAGGTGAACGGCGTCGACCGACTCGACCAGCACCGCCGCAATATCGGCCTGTAATTTTTCCCCGGCCAGCATGCATGGCCGGTTAACCCCGAATCCGTAAACAGCGAGAAAATCATGAGCAAAGAAAACATCGTCACCCTGGAAAACCCCATCAAACGCGGCGAGCAGGTCATCGAAAAAATCACCCTGATGAAGCCCAACGCCGGAACCCTGCGCGGTGTCAGCCTGGCCGACGTTGCGCGCTCTGAAGTGGATGCCCTGATTAAAGTGTTGCCGCGTATGACCAGCCCATCACTCACCGAGTCGGATGTCGTCATGATGGATTTACCCGATTTGATGGCGCTGGCAACAAAGGTGATCGGTTTTTTGTCGCCGAATTTGGCGGATTAAATTTCCCGAAAGACCTGTCGGTCGATGACCTGATGGCGGATATCGCGGTGATTTTTCACTGGCCGCCATCAGAGTTATATCCCATGAGCCTGACCGAGCTTACCACCTGGCGCGAAAAGGCGCTACAGCGAAGCGGAAACACGAATGAGTAACGACGTTAAATTGCAGGTATTACTCAAGGCTGTTGACCAGGCGACCCGTCCGTTTAAATCCATCCAGACAGCGAGCAAAACGCTGTCTGGTGATATCCGGGACACTCAAAAATCGCTGCGTGAACTGAATGGCCAGGCATCCCGAATTGACGGGTTTCGCAAGGCCAGCGCGCAACTTGCCGTTACCGGTCAGGAGCTGAAGAAAGCTAAACAGGAAGCCGCCGCACTGGCGATCCAGTTTAGAAATACTGAACAGCCGACGCGCGCGCAGGCGCAGGCAATGGATGCCGCACGTAAAAGCGCCGCAGCGCTCCAGCTCAAACACAACAGCTTGCGGCAGGCTGTACAACGCCAGAGGCAGGAACTCAGCCAGGCGGGAATCAATACCCGCAGCCTGGCGGCAGACGAGCGCCGGTTAAAAACCAGCATCAGCGAAACGACGGCGCAGCTCAATCGTCAGCGTGAAGCGCTGGCGCGGGTCAGCGCGCAACAGGCAAAGCTCAACGCGGTTAAGCAGCGATATCAGGCCGGTAAGGAGCTGGCCGGAAATGCGGCTGCAATGGGGGCCGCCGGTGTCGGTATGGCGACGACCGGCTCGCTGGCCGGTGTTGCGCTGATGAAACCGGGTTATGATTTTACGCAGAAAAATTCCGAGTTACAGGCTGTACTCGGCGTGGCGAAAGACTCCGCAGAAATGACGGCTTTGCGAAAGCAGGCCCGACTGCTGGGTGACAATACAGCCGCCTCTGCCGATGATGCGGCCGGTGCTCAGATTATCATTGCAAAAGCAGGCGGAGACGCGGCGGCGATTCAGGCGGCGACGCCCGTCACACTTAATATGGCGCTTGCTAACCGTCGAACAATGGAAGAGAACGCCGGTTTGCTGATGGGGATGAAATCAGCTTTCCAGCTCACTAACGATCAGGTCTCTCACATCGGTGATGTCCTGTCGATGACAATGAATAAAACCGCCGCAGATTTTGACGGGCTTAGTGATGCGCTGACATATGCTGCGCCGGTGGCGAAAAATGCCGGTGTCAGTATTGAGGAAGCCGCTGCAATGGTTGGCGCCCTACATGATGCGAAAATTACGGGGTCAATGGCTGGTACGGGTAGCCGCGCTATTTTAAGTCGATTACAGGCACCGACCGGGCAAGCCTACGCGGCGATTAAAGAGCTTGGGGTTAAAACGGCAGACAGTAAAGGGAATACCCGCCCGATATTTACCATCCTGAAGGAAATGCAGGCCAGTTTTGAAAAAAATAAGCTGGGTACCGGTCAGCGCGCTGAATACATGAAAACGATCTTCGGTGAAGAGGCCAGCTCTGCCGCCGCTGTTTTGATGAACGCGGCTCAATCAGGAAAGCTGGACAAGCTCACTGCTGCATTTAAAGCCTCTGACGGTAAGACGGAGGAACTAGTTAAGGTTATGCAGGACAACCTCGGCGGCGACTTTAAAGAGTTTCAGTCGGCATATGAGGCTGTAGGTACTGACCTTTTTGACCAGCAGGAGTCCTCCTTACGTAAACTGGTGCAAACAGCTACCGGCTACGTGCTCAAACTTGATAAATGGATCCAGCAAAATAAAGAGCTCGCGCAGACGCTGGGGGTGATTACCGCTGTGGCGATCGGGGTCGTGGGGATGATTGGGGCTATTGGGCTGATTGCCTGGCCGGTGATAACCGGTGTAAATGCCATCATCGCCGCTGCGACGGCGCTCGGTACCGTATTTACTACGGTGGCCGGTGGCGTCGTTACTGCAATTGGCGCGATCTCCTGGCCGGTTGTTGCTGTCGTGGCCGCAATAGTGGCCGGGGCATTGCTCATCCGTAAATATTGGGAACCCATCAGCGCGTTTTTTGGCGGCGTGATGGAAGGATTGCGCACGGTCTTTGCGCCAGTAGCAGAACTATTTGCACCGCTTAAACCGATGTTTGACTGGCTGGGCGGAAAACTTAAAGCCGCATGGGACTGGTTTAACAACCTGATCGCGCCGGTCAAATCATCGCAGGAAACCTTAAACAGTTTTCGTGATGCCGGTGTGTTGTTTGGTCAGCGCCTGGCTGACGCTCTTACGTTACCGCTTACAGCATTCAATAAGCTGCGCAGCGGTATCGATTGGGTGCTTGAAAAGCTCGGCATAATCAACAAAGAGTCCAGCACGCTTGACCAGACTGCCGAAAAAGCAAATGCAGCCACGCAGGGTAACTCTTATATCCCGGCTACTAGTACTTATAGCGGCTATCAGGCATATCAACCCGTCACTGCACCCGCCGGACGTTCTTACATCGACCAGAGTAAAAGCGAGTATCACATTTCCGTTGATGGTGGCGGTAACGGCACTCAGCTCGATCGCCAGCTACAAGATGCGCTCGAAAAATTTGAGCGTGAAAAACGCGCCCGCCAGCGTGCCAGCATGAACCACGATGGATAGGAGGTGACGAAAAATGATGCTCGCACTCGGTATGTTTGTTTTTATGCGCCAGACGTTGCCACACCAGACGATGCAACGCGATGCCGAATATCGGTGGCCGTCAAACTCCCGCGTAGGTAAGCGGGATTCTTTCCAGTATCTGGGGCCGGGTGAGGAAAAAATTACCTTGGCCGGGACGCTTTACCCTGAGTTGACCGGCGGAAAGCTGACGATGACGGCTATTCGTCTGATGGCTGACCAGGGGCGAGCCTGGCCGTTACTGGATGGAACTGGCACGATTTACGGTATGTACGTCATCAATAATATCAGCGAGACAGGAAGCCTGTTTTTTGCTGACGGCACGGCGCGTAAAATTGATTTTACGCTGACGCTCACCCGCGTGGATGAATCCCTTGCGGCGCTGTATGGCGATATCGGCGAACAGGCAAAATCACTGATTGGCAAGGCGGGAAATATGGCCTCATCAGTGTCCGGCATGGTGGGGATTAGCTGATGCTGGATATGCTGAATCTGAAGGCGGGTGGCGTACTGACGCCCGATTTTATGCTGATGCTCGACAGCAAAGATATTACCGGCAACATCAGTAATCGATTGATGAGTCTGACCATGACAGACAATCGCGGATTCGAGGCCGACCAGCTCGACATCGAGCTTGATGATGCTGACGGGCTGGTCGAGCTGCCGTTACGCGGTGCCGTACTGACGCTTTACCTCGGGTGGAAAGGCTTTGCGTTGATTGGTAAGGGAAGTTTTACCGTCGATGAGGTTGAACATCATGGCGCGCCAGATACAGTGACAATCCGCGCCCGTAGCGCCGATTTTCGGGGAACGCTTAACTCACGTCGGGAAGAGTCCTGGCATGACAAGACGCTCGGCGAGATCGTGGCAGCGATAGCGACACGTAACAAACTGACGTCGAGCGTTATACCGGAGCTGGCCGGAATAAAAATTCCGCATATCGACCAGTCACAGGAATCGGATGCCAAATTTTTGACACGGCTCGCCGAGCGAAACGGCGGTGAGGTTTCGGTAAAAGCGGGAAAGTTACTTTTCCTCAAAGCCGGTCGGGGGGTTACAGCCAGCGGAAAAGCCATTCCGCAGATAACGATCACCCGCAGCGATGGCGACCGCCATCAGTTTTCCATTGCTGACCGTGGGGCATATACCGGCGTTACGGCAAAATGGTTGCACACCAAAGACCCGAAACCACAAAAGCAAAAGGTTACGTTAAAACGCAAACCCAAAGAGCAGCATTTACGCGCGCTACAGCACCCCAAAGCCAAACCGGTAACGAAGAAAAAAACGGTGAAGGAGCCGGAAGCCAGGGAGGGCGAATACATGGTCGGCGAGGATGACAACGTGTTTGCCCTGACGACAATTTTTTCAACCAAAGCGCAGGCCATGCGAGCCGCCCAGGCAAAATGGGACAAACTGCAACGTGGGGTTGCTGAGTTTTCAATCAGGCTGGCGACGGGGCGAGCAGACCTTTACCCTGAGACGCCAGTACAGGTTATGGGCTTTAAGCGCGTCATAGACGAGCAATCGTGGACAATCACTAAGGTGATGCACTCTCTGAGCAATAACGGATTCACGACGACCCTAGAGCTTGAAGTGAGGTTGTCGGATGTAGAGTATGAGGCGAAAGATATTTAAAAATGCAAACATTATCTTGCAAATGTAAGCTACAGGATTATTATCCACCTCAATGACTGCGAGAGAGGGGGTTAAAAATCATGATGCATTGTCCACTATGCCAGGATGCCGCACACGCTCGGTCCAGCCGATACCTAAGCACGGAAACAAAAGAGCGCTATCATCAGTGCCAAAACATAAATTGTGGTTGCACATTTGTTACTCATGAAACTTTGGCTCGCTTTATTGTTAAGCCAGGTGAAATAGACCCAGCTCCGCCCCACCCTTCTAAATATCAGCAACATCAACTATGGCTCTAACCTGCTCCGGCAGGTTTTTTATTACCTGTGCAATGTGGTCATTGTGGTCATTTATCAATTCTCCGTGGACATTCCGTGGACAACATCAATAAAAAAGGGGTTAGCATTACGCTAACCCCTTGTTTTATAACACGCTTTGGATGTAGCGTGATGCGCTTATTAGTTAAGACGCTCTTTGATACGAGCAGACTTACCAGTGCGCTCACGCAGGTAGTACAGTTTAGCTTTACGTACAGCACCACGACGTTTAACAGCAATGCTGTCAACTACCGGAGAGTGAGTCTGGAAGACACGCTCAACGCCTTCGCCGTTGGAAATTTTGCGAACAGTGAATGCAGAGTGCAGACCGCGGTTACGAATAGCGATAACCACGCCCTCGAATGCCTGCAGACGTTTTTTGGAACCTTCAACAACCCATACTTTCACTTCCACGGTATCACCCGGACGGAAGGAAGGTACGTCCTGCTTCATCTGTTCTTGTTCAAGTTGCTTAATAATGTTGCTCATAATTTAATCTCTTATCCTGGGTAAACTGATATTGGGGGCTCACGCCTGCCCATCATGTTTATGCTGCTGTTGCGCGTGTTCAGTTTTGAACTCCGCCAGCAGCTTTGCTTGCTCTTCAGTCAGAGCCAGGTTTTCCAGAAGTTCAGGTCTTCTAAGCCAGGTGCGGCCCAGCGACTGCTTCAGACGCCAGCGACGTATCTCAGCATGGTTTCCCGACAGCAATACTGGCGGTACTTCCATCTCCTCTAACACTTCAGGACGGGTATAGTGGGGGCAATCCAGCAACCCATCAGCAAAGGAATCTTCCGTTGCCGATGCTTCATGGCCCAGTACTCCCGGAATGAACCGGGAAACGGAGTCAATCAGCGTCATTGCCGGTAACTCACCACCGCTGAGAACGTAATCGCCGATTGACCATTCTTCGTCAATTTCGGTTTGGATTACGCGCTCGTCTATCCCTTCGTAGCGACCGCACACCAGAATCAGTTTCTGATTCGTTGCCAGTTCGCTGACGCCCGCTTGATCAAGCTTGCGTCCCTGAGGTGACAGATAAATCACCTTCGCGCCTTCACCTGCCGCGGCTTTTGCTGCATGAATGGCATCCCGTAAGGGTTGCACCATCATTAGCATCCCCGGTCCGCCGCCGTAAGGACGATCGTCCACGGTACGGTGCCGGTCATGCGTGAAGTCGCGAGGACTCCAGCTTTCGATGCTCAGCAGGCCATTTTTTACTGCCCGGCCAGTTACCCCGTAATCGGTAATTGCGCGGAACATTTCAGGAAACAGGCTAATTATGCCAATCCACATAGCGCCGTCTTTTACCGTTTATCCGGAGAATTTAAAAACCAGGATCCCAATCTACTTCGATAGTACGCGTAGTGAGATCGACTTTCTTGATAACCTGCCCATCGAGGAACGGAACCAACCGCTCCTTGATACCAAATGCATCTTTCAGGTTTGCCTTGATGACGAGCACGTCATTCGACCCGGTTTCCATCATATCGATGACTTTACCGAGGCTATAGCCTTCCGTCGTAACTACCTGGCAGCCCATCAGGTCTTTCCAGTAGTAGTCACCCTCTTCCAGCTCCGGCAACTGCGATGAATCCACGATAATTTCGCAATTAGTCAGTAGATTCGCGGCATCACGATCGTCAACGCCTTTCAGCTTGATGATGATGTCCTGATTGTGGTGGCGCCAGCTTTCCAGCTCAACGACCTGCCACTGACCCGCCTTCTGGATTAACCAGGGCTGATAGTCAAAAATGCTTTCGGCGTCTTCGGTGGAGGAAAACACTCTGAGCCAACCACGGATACCGTAGGAAGAACCCATTTTCCCCAATACGATCGGATCAACAGGTGCTTGCGCGGTGTGTTGCTTGCTCATCATGACCACCGTGACAGATTAAGCTGCTTTGTTAGCGGCTTTGATCAGCGCGGCAACGCGATCGGAAACAGTAGCGCCCTGGCCAACCCAGTGAGCGATACGATCCAGATCCAGGCGAGTTTCTTCTTCCGCACCGTTAGCGATCGGGTTGAAGAAACCAACGCGCTCGATGAAGCGACCGTTGCGTGCATTACGGCTGTCGGTGACAACAACCTGGTAGAACGGACGCTTTTTAGCGCCGTGACGTGCTAAACGAATAGTTACCATAACATCCTCTTGTGTGAATAAAACAACCGGGCCCCATCGAGGAACGGAGCCCGGTGTCATATTAAAAGCCCGAAAATTTTACTGATTTCTGGGGAAAATGCAATCAGCAGTTGATAAGTCTGCTGTAAAAGGCCGTCGGCGGTGCAGCCAGTTTAGTACCAGCGTGTGCGCAACCACTGTAACGTACAGGTAGTACGTGAGGATGGCGAGCACACCCCGGCGCTAAAATGGCAAACAAGATAACCTTATGCCCTTGTTTTTAACGACCCGGGAAGCCTGGCGGCATCATCCCTTTCATCCCGCGCATCATCTTCATCATGCCGCCTTTCGACTTCATCTTCTTCATCATGCGCTGCATGTCGTCGAACTGCTTGAGCAGACGGTTCACATCCTGCACCTGCATGCCGCAGCCGGCGGCGATACGGCGCTTACGCGAGCCTTTGATGATTTCCGGCTTAGCGCGCTCTTTCAGGGTCATCGAGTTGATGATCGCTTCCATACGCACCAGCACTTTGTCGTCCATCTGCGCTTTCACGTTGTCCGGGATCTGCCCCATGCCCGGCAGCTTGCCCATCAGGCTGGCCATGCCGCCCATGTTTTTCATCTGGCGCAGCTGCTCAAGGAAGTCGGTGAGGTCGAAACCGTCGCCTTTCTTCAGCTTGGAGGCCAGCTTCTCGGCCTGCGCGCGGTCAACCTTGCTCTCGATATCTTCGATCAGCGACAGCACGTCGCCCATGCCGAGGATACGGGAAGCGACGCGGTCCGGATGGAACGGCTCCAGCGCTTCGGTTTTCTCGCCGACGCCGAGGAATTTAATCGGCTTGCCGGTAATATGGCGAATCGACAGCGCCGCGCCGCCGCGGGCGTCGCCGTCCACTTTGGTCAGCACCACGCCGGTCAGCGGCAGCGCTTCGTTAAAGGCCTTCGCGGTATTCGCCGCATCCTGACCGGTCATCGCATCGACGACGAACAGGGTTTCAACCGGGTTAATGGCGGCGTGGACGTGCTTGATTTCGTCCATCATCGCTTCGTCAACGTGCAGACGACCGGCGGTATCCACCAGCAGCACGTCGTAGAATTTGAGTTTCGCTTCTTTCAGCGCCGCGTTGACGATATCAACCGGCTTCTGCCCAACATCAGACGGGAAGAAATCGACGCCGACCTGCTCGGCCAGGGTTTCCAGCTGTTTGATCGCCGCCGGGCGGTAAACGTCCGCGGAAACGACTAGCACTTTCTTCTTGTGCTTCTCGCGCAGGAATTTCCCCAGCTTACCGACGCTGGTGGTTTTACCAGCACCTTGCAGGCCCGCCATCAGCACCACGGCCGGCGGCTGCGCCGCCAGGTCGAGCGTCTGGTTCTCTTCGCCCATCGCCGCCACCAGCTCGTTGCGGACGATTTTGACGAACTCCTGACCCGGGGTCAGGCTTTTATTGACTTCATGGCCGACCGCGCTCTCTTTGACGCGGCTGATGAAATCACGGACCACCGGAAGCGCAACGTCCGCTTCCAGCAGCGCCATGCGCACTTCGCGCAGGGTGTCTTTAATATTGTCTTCTGTAAGGCGTCCGCGGCCGCTAATGTTGCGCAGCGTACGCGACAAACGATCGGTTAAATTATCAAACATTGTCTCTCGCCTGAGGTGGAAACGGTCGGTCGCCGCAGCGACACACAAAACGAATGTGGCGGAGTATAACACGACATCAATCTGAATGTGCTGCAACGGTTGGAGCAGAGGCCTGCTAACGTTATACTGCTTCTCTTTCTTATTTAGCCAACAGCCGACACCTATGCCTGTTTTTGCTCTACTCGCCCTTGTCGCCTACTCCGTCAGCCTCGCGCTGATTATCCCCGGCTTGCTGCAAAAAAACAGCAGCTGGCGGCGAATGGCGATTTTATCTGCGACTATCGCCTTGATCTGCCATGCTTTTGCGCTGGAAGCACGGATATTCCCCGGCGGCGAGAGCGGGCAAAATCTCAGCTTACTGAACGTCGGGTCGCTGGTCAGCCTGATGATCTGTACGGTGATGACTATCGTGGCCTCGCGCAATCGCGGCTGGCTGCTGCTGCCTATCGTCTATGCCTTCGCGCTGATCAACCTGGCCTTCGCCACATTCGTGCCTAACGAATATATCACTCACCTGGAAACCACCCCGGGGATGCTGGTGCATATCGGCCTGTCGCTCTTCTCGTACGCCACGCTGATCATTGCCGCGCTGTATGCGCTGCAGCTGGCGTGGATCGACTACCAGCTCAAGAATAAAAAGCTGGCCTTCAGCAGCGAAATGCCGCCGCTGATGAGCATTGAGCGCAAAATGTTCCACATCACCCAGGTCGGCGTGGTGCTGCTGACCCTGACGCTGTGCAGCGGCCTGTTCTACATGCACAATCTGTTCAGCAGCGAAAATATCGATAAAGCGGTGCTGTCGATTATTGCGTGGTTCGTCTATATCGTCCTGCTGTGGGGGCACTATCATGAAGGGTGGCGCGGACGTCGTGTGGTCTGGTTCAGCGTCGCTGGCGCCGGTCTGCTGACGCTGGCCTATTTTGGTAGCCGCGTGCTGCAGCAGTTCGTGAGCTAAGTCTTTTAAGGAATCCTACGTGGAACATATCTCCACCACCACGCTGATCATAACGCTGATCGTCATGGTGATTATCTCTGCCTATTTCTCCGGTTCCGAAACCGGCATGATGACGCTGAACCGCTACCGGTTGCGCCACATGGCGAAACAAGGCAACCGCCCCGCCAAGCGCGTGGAGAAGCTGCTGCGCAAGCCGGACCGCCTGATTAGCCTTGTGCTGATCGGCAATAACCTTGTCAACATTCTCGCCTCGGCGCTGGGCACCATCGTCGGCATGCGCCTGTACGGCGACGCCGGCGTCGCGATCGCCACCGGCGTACTTACCTTTGTGGTGCTGGTATTTGCCGAAGTGCTGCCGAAGACCATCGCCGCCCTCTATCCGGAAAAGGTCGCCTACCCCAGCAGCTTCCTGTTGGCGCCCCTGCAGGTGCTGATGATGCCGCTGGTGTGGCTGCTGAATACCATCACCCGCATACTGATGCGCATGATGGGCATCCGCACCGATACCGTCATCAGCAGCGCCCTGAGCAAAGATGAACTGCGCACGATTGTGAATCCTAGATTCTACGTCAGTACTTCAAAAAGCATAATCAAAGCCTTGATAAATATGCATTCCTTCGAAATTCAGCTTTCACCCATTGGGTGAAAGAAAAGTGCTCAAAAATATGTTAAATTATCAGCTTTTATGACTCGATATATGGTAAAATAATAGTAAGAAAAGTAGTAAAAAGGGGTTCTAATTATGATTAATAAAATTGATTTCAAAGCTAAGAATCTAACATCAAATGCAGGTCTTTTTCTGCTCCTTGAGAATGCAAAAAGCAATGGGATTTTTGATTTTATTGAAAATGACCTCGTATTTGATAATGACTCAACAAATAAAATCAAGATGAATCATATAAAGACCATGCTCTGCGGTCACTTCATTGGCATTGATAAGTTAGAACGTCTAAAGCTACTTCAAAATGATCCCCTCGTCAACGAGTTTGATATTTCCGTAAAAGAACCTGAAACAGTGTCACGGTTTCTAGGAAACTTCAACTTCAAGACAACCCAAATGTTTAGAGACATTAATTTTAAAGTCTTTAAAAAACTGCTCACTAAAAGTAAATTGACATCCATTACGATTGATATTGATAGTAGTGTAATTAACGTAGAAGGTCATCAAGAAGGTGCGTCAAAAGGATATAATCCTAAGAAACTGGGAAACCGATGCTACAATATCCAATTTGCATTTTGCGACGAATTAAAAGCATATGTTACCGGATTTGTAAGAAGTGGCAATACTTACACTGCAAACGGTGCTGCGGAAATGATCAAAGAAATTGTTGCTAACATCAAATCAGACGATTTAGAAATTTTATTTCGAATGGATAGTGGCTACTTTGATGAAAAAATTATCGAAACGATAGAATCTCTTGGATGCAAATATTTAATTAAAGCCAAAAGTTATTCTACACTCACCTCACAAGCAACGAATTCATCAATTGTATTCGTTAAAGGAGAAGAAGGTAGAGAAACTACAGAACTGTATACAAAATTAGTTAAATGGGAAAAAGACAGAAGATTTGTCGTATCTCGCGTACTGAAACCAGAAAAAGAAAGAGCACAATTATCACTTTTAGAAGGTTCCGAATACGACTACTTTTTCTTTGTAACAAATACTACCTTGCTTTCTGAAAAAGTAGTTATATACTATGAAAAGCGTGGTAATGCTGAAAACTATATCAAAGAAGCCAAATACGACATGGCGGTGGGTCATCTCTTGCTAAAGTCATTTTGGGCGAATGAAGCCGTGTTTCAAATGATGATGCTTTCATATAACCTATTTTTGTTGTTCAAGTTTGATTCCTTGGACTCTTCAGAATACAGACAGCAAATAAAGACCTTTCGTTTGAAGTATGTATTTCTTGCAGCAAAAATAATCAAAACCGCAAGATATGTAATCATGAAGTTGTCGGAAAACTATCCGTACAAGGGAGTGTATGAAAAATGTCTGGTATAATAAGAATATCATCAATAAAATTGAGTGTTGCTCTGTGGATAACTTGCAGAGTTTATTAAGTATCATTGCAGCAAAGATGAAATCAATGATTTATCAAAAATGATTGAAAGGTGGTTGTAAATAATGTTACAATGTGTGAGAAGCAGTCTAAATTCTTCGTGAAATAGTGATTTTTGAAGCTAATAAAAAACACACGTGGAATTTAGGTGAATGAATCCCGTTCACAAATCTCACGACGCAATCAGGATATGCTGCTGTCGGTGCTGGACCTGGAGAAGGTCAGCGTTAACGACATCATGGTGCCGCGCAATGAGATTGTCGGCATCGATATCAATGATGACTGGAAATCTATCGTCCGCCAGCTGACCCACTCCCCGCATGGCCGCATCGTGCTCTACCGCGATTCGCTGGACGATGCCATCAGCATGCTGCGCGTTCGCGAAGCCTACCGTCTGATGACGGAGAAGAAAGAGTTCACAAAAGAGATCATGCTGCGGGCGGCAGATGAGATCTACTTTGTGCCGGAAGGCACGCCGCTCAGCACCCAGCTGGTGAAATTTCAGCGCAATAAAAAGAAAGTCGGTCTGGTGGTCGATGAATACGGCGATATTCAGGGGCTGGTCACCGTCGAAGATATTCTTGAAGAGATTGTCGGCGACTTCACCACCTCCATGTCACCCACCCTGGCGGAGGAAGTGACCCCGCTTAACGACGGCACGGTGATTATCGACGGCAGCGCCAACGTTCGCGAAATCAACAAAGCGTTTAACTGGCACCTGCCGGAAGATGAAGCCCGCACCGTCAACGGTATTATCCTCGAAGCGCTGGAAGAGATCCCGGTCCCGGGCACCCGCGTGCGCATTGAGCAGTACGATATAGATATCCTCGACGTGCAGGACAACATGATCAAACAGGTGAAAGTGATGCCGGTGAAATCATTACGCGAGAGCGTCGCGGAGTAGCGCTAGCGAAGGAATTAATATCACGGTGGGCTGCGGCCCGCCGTTTTTTTATCTCGCGCCGGGAGCGATGACACAAAAAACGGCCACCCGCAGGCAGCCGTTGAGCAAGGCAGCAAGCGTTATTTCGCTTTCGCTACCGTCACCATCGCGGCGCGAATAGTACGGCCGTTCAGGGTATAACCTTTCTGCATCACGGACAGCACGTTGCCCGCCGCCACATCTTCAGACTCGACCATCGCAATGGCCTGGTGGACGTTCGGATCCAGCGGAACGTTGGTGTCGGCGATCACTTCCACGCCGAACTTACGCACTACGTCCAGCATAGATTTCAGGGTCAGTTCGATCCCCTCCACCATCGGCGCCAGCTCCGGGTTAGCCTTGTCAGCCACTTCCAGCGCGCGGTCCAGGCTGTCGATCACCGGCAGCAGTTCATTGACGAATTTTTCCAGCGCGAATTTGTGCGCTTTCTCGATATCCTGCTCGGTACGACGACGCAGGTTATCTTCGTCGGCTTTGGCACGCAGCATCACTTCACGTTCACGTTTCTGCGCTTCAGCCAGCTGGGCTTCCAGATTCGCAATTTTTTCATCGCGCGGATCCACCTGCTCAGCCGAAACTTCAGGCTCTACCGCCTCAACGTCGTCGTGCTGCTCCGTGATAATTTCTTCCGGGGCTTGCCCCTCAGGCGTTTTCTGTTCTTTACTACTCATGAATTTCTCCGCGTTTTTTTCGCATTCATCTCGCTAACTTCGCTTATTATGGGGATCAGTTTCCGGGTTTCAAGGGAAGCGGACAGATTGTCACTATTTCATTTAACGCAAGGACATCCAGATCATGAAGAACCATTTCAAGTGTATCGGCATTGTGGGACATCCTCGTCACCCCACCGCCCTGACCACACATGAAATGCTCTGGCGCTGGCTGTGCAGCAAAGGGTATGAAGTGCTGGTTGAACAGCAGATCGCCCATGAACTTCAGCTCAGCAACGTGAAAACCGGCACGCTGGCGGAGATTGGCCAACAGGCCGATCTCGCGGTGGTGGTGGGCGGCGACGGCAATATGCTCGGCGCGGCGCGGACCCTGGCCCGTTACGACATTAACGTCATCGGCATTAACCGCGGCAACCTCGGCTTTCTCACCGACCTTGACCCGGACAACGCCCTGCAGCAGCTCGCCGACGTGCTGGAAGGCCACTACATCGCCGAGAAACGCTTTCTGCTGGAGGCCCAGGTGTGTCAGCAGGATTGCCAGAAACGTATCAGCACCGCCATCAACGAAGTGGTGCTGCACCCCGGCAAAGTGGCGCATATGATTGAGTTCGAAGTCTATATCGACGAAGTCTTTGCGTTCTCTCAGCGATCCGATGGCCTGATTATCTCCACTCCGACCGGCTCCACCGCCTACTCGCTGTCGGCTGGCGGCCCAATCCTTACGCCGTCGCTGGACGCCATCACCCTGGTGCCGATGTTCCCGCACACCCTTTCAGCGCGACCGCTGGTGATCAACGGCGACAGCACCATCCGCCTACGCTTCTCTCACCGCTGCAGCGATCTGGAGATCAGCTGCGACAGCCAGATTGCCCTGCCGATCCAGGATGGCGAAGATGTCCTCATTCGCCGCTGTGATTATCACCTCAATCTGATTCACCCTAAAGATTACAGCTATTTCAATACATTAAGCACCAAGCTCGGCTGGTCGAAAAAATTGTTCTGATTTTCACGGCTGCCTCTTTACTGGATAAAAAACCAGTCTATACTGTACGAAAACACAGTATTGGTTTTTCATACAGGAAGGCAGCTATGTTGGCGCAACTCACCATCAGTAATTTTGCTATCGTTCGTGAACTGGAAATTGATTTCCACAGCGGCATGACCGCCATCACCGGGGAAACCGGCGCCGGGAAATCCATTGCCATCGACGCGCTGGGGCTGTGCCTCGGCGGCAGAGCGGAAGCCGACATGGTGCGTCGCGGCGCCACCCGTGCCGACCTGTGCGCGCGCTTCGCGCTGAAAGATACCCCTGCCGCCCAGCGCTGGCTGGAAGAGAATCAGCTGGAGAGCGGGCGTGAGTGTTTACTTCGCCGGGTGATCAGCGCCGACGGCCGCTCGCGCGGCTTCATCAACGGCACCGCCGTCCCGCTCTCGCAGCTGCGCGAGCTGGGCCAGCTGCTGATCCAGATCCACGGCCAGCATGCCCACCAGCTGCTGACCAAACCCGAACACCAAAAAACGCTGCTCGACGGCTATACCGGTGAGTATGCGCTTACTCAGCGTATGGCCGAGCACTATCGCCAGTGGCACCAGAGCTGCCGCGAGTTGGCCCAGCATCAGCATCAGAGCCAGGAGCGCGCCGCCCGCGCCGATCTGCTGCAGTATCAGCTTAAAGAGCTGAACGAATTTAACCCGCTGCCGGGAGAATTCGAGCAGATTGACGAAGAGTACAAGCGCCTGGCCAACAGCGGCCAGCTGCTCAGCACCTGCCAGCACGCCCTTACGGTACTGGCGGACGGCGAAGAGGCCAATCTGCAGAGCCAGCTTTATACCGCGAAGCAGCTGGTTAGCGAGCTGGTGGGCATGGACAGCAAGCTTTCCGGCGTCCTGGATATGCTGGAAGAGGCGGCCATTCAGCTCAGCGAGGCCAGCGACGAGTTGCGCCACTACCATGACCGTCTGGATCTCGATCCGAACCGTCTGTTTGAACTTGAGCAACGGATTTCCCGACAAATCGCGCTGGCGCGTAAACATCAGGTGATGCCGGAAGAGCTGCCGGCGGTTTATCAGGCGATGCTGGAAGAGCAGCGCCTGCTGGACGACAGCGCCGGCTCGCTGGAATCCCTCAGCCAGCAGGTGGTCGAACATCATCAGCTGGCGCTGGAGACCGCACGCCAGCTGCATGCCCTGCGCCAGGCCAGCGCCGACGAGCTGACCCAGCTTATCACCGAAAGTATGCACTCACTTTCGATGCCGCACGGGGTCTTCGCGATTGAGGTCGCGTTCGATGAACGCCATCTCACCGCCGACGGCGCCGACCATATTGAGTTCCGCGTCACCACTAACCCCGGTCAGCCGCTGCAGCCAATCGCCAAAGTGGCCTCCGGCGGCGAACTGTCGCGCATTGCGCTGGCGATTCAGGTGATCACCGCGCGTAAAATGGAAACCCCAGCGCTGATTTTCGACGAAGTGGACGTCGGCATCAGCGGCCCGACCGCCGCCGTGGTCGGCAAGCTGCTGCGCCAGCTGGGCGAGTCCACGCAGGTGATGTGCGTGACCCACCTGCCGCAGGTCGCAGGCTGCGGCCACCATCATTTCTTTGTCTGCAAAGAGACCGATGGCGAGATGACCGAAACCCATATGCAGCCGCTGGATAAACGTGCTCGCTTGCAGGAGCTGGCCCGTCTGCTGGGCGGCAGCGAAGTCACGCGCAACACCCTGGCGAACGCGAAAGAGTTGCTTGCGGCGTAAACTTTTTGATTTTCACAGGGTCATAGTGAACAGCAAATTGCCTGCTGACCTGCAGCCGGAGGTTTCCAACGGCGCGAAGGTCTATTATTATCGGCATATTACAGATGAGCCACGTACTGCTCGGGCCCAAAAAGGAATCAAATCACTATGCGCTGTAAAACGCTGACTGCTGCCGCAGCGGTTCTTCTTATGTTGACCGCAGGCTGTTCCACTCTGGAACGAGTGGTTTACCGTCCTGACATCAACCAGGGTAACTATCTGGCACCAAACGATGTAGCAAAAATTCGTGTCGGTATGACGCAACAGCAGGTAGCTTATGCTCTGGGGACGCCAATGATGACGGATCCGTTCGGCACCAATACCTGGTTCTATGTCTTCCGTCAGGAGCCGGGCCACCAGAAAGTGACTCAGCAGACCCTAACCCTGACCTTCAACAGCGGCGGTGTGTTGACTAACATTGATAACAAGCCTGCGCTGACCAGTCAGTAAGGCCCGGAAAAGCAAAAAGCGCTCGATGAGCGCTTTTTTTATGGCTGATAGTCGGTCTGCTGCAGGTTACTTTGCGGCGCTTTTCTCTGCCCGCTGGCGACGCAGCTCTTTCGGGTCTGCGATCAGCGGACGATAGATTTCCACCCGGTCGCCGTCGTGAACTTCGTCATGCAGCTTTACCGGACGACTGTAGATACCCAGCTTGTTTTTCGCCAGATCGATGTCATCACGCAGCGCCAGCAGGCCGCTGGCGACAATCGCCTGCTCGACCGTCGCCCCCTCGTCCAAGGTGACCCGCTGCAGGTACTGCTTTTCAGGCAGCGCGTAAGCGACCTCAACACGAATATTAGCTGGCACTGTAGACCTCTTTGGCGCGCGAAGTAAACGCCTGCACCATGTTGGCGGCCAGTTCCTTAAAGACCCGGCCAAAGGCCATCTCAATCAGCTTATTGGTAAACTCAAAATCGAGATGGAACTCGATTTTGCACGCCTCCGGGCTCAGCGGAATAAACTTCCAGCCGCCAATCAGCTTCTTGAACGGGCCATCCACCAGGCTCATCAAAATGCTCTGGTTGCTGGTCAATGTATTGCGTGTGGTGAAGGTCTTACTGATGCCGGCTTTGGACACATCAACCGCCGCCGTCATTTGCGTCGGCCCCAATTCCAGCACGCGGCTACCGGTGCAGCCTGGCAGAAAATCAGGATAGGACTTCACATCGTTTACCAGTTGATACATCTGTTCCGCGCTGAAAGGCACCAGCGCAGTACGGCTAATCTGAGGCATAGCAGGTTCCACATTTAAACACAGTGCAAATAATATCATTTATCTGCTGCTAAAAAAAACGCTGTGCCGCAACTCGTGCTAAGATGCGCAGTATACCTCGCAGGATGCGATCGAGGTAACTGTGTATAAGACGATGACTTCAGGACATTATGACTAAGAAAAAAGCCCACAAACCTGGATCAGCCACCATTGCGCTGAATAAACGCGCCCGTCACGAATACTTTATCGAAGATGAATACGAGGCTGGTCTCGCCCTGCAGGGCTGGGAAGTCAAATCCCTGCGTGCAGGCAAAGCCAACATCGGCGATAGCTATGTCATCCTGAAGGATGGCGAAGCCTTCCTGTTCGGCGCCAACTTTACGCCCATGGCCGTGGCTTCCACCCACTATGTCTGCGACCCGACGCGCACCCGTAAGCTGCTGCTCAACCAGCGTGAGCTGGACACGCTGTACGGCCGCATTAACCGCGAAGGTTACACCGTCGTCGCCCTGTCGCTGTACTGGAAGAACGCCTGGTGCAAAGTGAAAATCGGCGTCGCCAAAGGTAAGAAACAGCACGACAAGCGTACCGACCTGAAAGATCGTGAATGGGCGCTGGACAAGGCGCGTATTATGAAGCACGCCGGACGTTAATTTCCCCTCCCCGAAGGCCAGCTCTCGCTGGCCCTTACGCTATATCCTTGTTGATGCTGATTTTTCGTCCACCCTGCTGAAATAATCCTGCGTGATGGGGCTGGTAACGACATTCACAAATCTGTTATACTTGACCTACACATTGGGGCTGATTCTGGATTCGACGGGATTTGCGAAACCCAAGGTGCATGCCGAGGGGCGGTTGGCCTCGTAAAAAGCCGCAAAAAATAGTCGCAAACGACGAAAACTACGCTTTAGCAGCTTAATAACCTGCTCTGAGCCCTCTCTCCCTAGCTTCCGCTCTTAAGACGGGGATCAAAGAGAGGTCAAACCCAAAAGAGATCGCGTGGATGCCCTGCCTGGGGTTGAAGCGTTAAATCTAATCAGGCTAGTTTGTTAGTGGCGTGTCTGTCCGCAGCTGGCAAGCGAATGTAAAGACTGACTAAGCATGTAGTGCCGAGGATGTAGGAATTTCGGACGCGGGTTCAACTCCCGCCAGCTCCACCAAATAAAACAAGGGGTTACGTGAAAGCGTGACCCCTTTTTTTTGGATTGTGGCGGCAAAATGGCGGCAGACATTTATCAATGCAAAGGACTACCGATATGAAAAAATCTCTTTTGATGCTGATACTTTTGACCTCATGCAACGCTTTCGCCGACCGAAACCCTGCACCACGTTAAGCACCCCGGCCGGGAACAGATCGCCGATCAGCTCCAGCAGCAGGGTAATGCTTAGCGGCGTCTGTTCCGCCGGCTTGAGCACCACGCAGTTCCCCGCCGCCAGGGCCGGGGCCAGCTTCCACGCGGCCATCAGCAGCGGGAAGTTCCACGGGATAATCTGCCCGACCACCCCCAGCGGTTCATGGAAATGATAGGCCACCGTGGTTTCGTCAATCTCGGCGGTGCTTCCCTCCTGAGCGCGCAGGCAGCCGGCGAAGTAGCGAAAATGATCCACCGCCAGCGGCAGGTCAGCATTCAGGGTTTCGCGGATCGGTTTCCCATTGTCCCAGCTCTCCGCCACCGCCAGATATTCCAGATGCTGTTCAATACGATCGGCGACCTGCAGCAGCAGCCTGGAGCGCTGTTGCACTGAGGTTTTACCCCACGCCGGCGCCGCGCGATGGGCAGCGTCGAGGGCGAAGTCAATGTCTCTGGCATCCGAGCGGGGAAACTGCGCAATGTTGCAGCCGTCGACCGGCGAAGTATTCATAAAGAATTCACCGCTCAGCGGCTCGACAAATCTACCGTCAATAAAGTTGCCGTAAGCCGATTTAAATGAAACCACGGCGCCGGGCTGGCCAGGATGTGCATAACGCATCGCAAATCTCCTTCTGTAGGGTTGAGACGCAGCGGCATATTGATTTTTTAAGTTTGCCGCCGAACGCTTCTCACTTTGCAGGGGTTATGCCAGTTTTTTATTTTCTTTAAATATTTTTATTTATTAATACGTTGCCTTCACTAACCGAGCAGATGGTCAGCCACTGTCGCACGGGTTTCCACTTATGTGTTGCAAATCGCAACACCAAATAAACCAAATAGCTACAATATTGCAACACAGCAACATCGACCCAGAGGTGCCCTGTGGCAGGCAATCCCTTTCTTCTCGCACCAGAGGTTAATGCGAATCCCCTGCTGAGCGATTCGTGGTCTCGCTGCCAGCGCTACGGGCTGGATCCCGCCACCGAGGATTTTCCCCGCCTCGGTGCCGGCGAGCTGGCGGACCGGCTCGCCAGCCACCGAGGCCTGCAGCAGCTGGCGCAGCCGGTGGTGGAAGCCCTGTCGCGCCAGGTCGCAGACCTGCAGTCGGTGGTGATCCTTTCCGACCCCGACGGCCTGGTGCTGCATACTCTCGGCGATACCCAGGCGCTGCAAAAGGCCCAGCGCGTGGCGCTGGCTCCCGGCAATCTGTGGAGTGAAAGCGGGCGCGGGACCAACGCCATCGGCACCGCGCTGGCGATTGACGATGGCTGCGAGATCGATGGCCGTCAGCACTTTCTTACCCGCAACCAGAATCTGTACTGCGCGGCGATGCCGCTCCAGCGACCGGACGGAAGCATCGCCGGGGTGCTGGATATCTCCGGCCCGGCGAATTTTCCCCACCAGCACACCTTTGGCTGGGTAAAAGCGGCGGCAAAGCAAATTGAATATCTGTGGGTGAAACAGAGTCTGCATCCTGAGCAGTGGCTGATGAGCCTGCACCGGCAGGTGGACAAACTCGACAGCGTCGAGGAGCTGCTGCTGGTCTTTTCCGACAACGTCCTCACCGCCGGCAACCGGCTGGCGATGCGCGAGTTCGGCCTGAGCGCGGCGCAGTTTGGCCAGCTCACCTTTGCCTCGCTTTTTCCGACGCTGACGCAAACGGCGGTCAGCGTCCCGCTGCCGCTGACCACGCCGCAGGGCCGCTACCACTATCGCCTGCGGGAGCCCACCCGCCGCCGGGTGGCGGTAAGCGCCCCGCCGGCCATGCATCTCCCCTTTACCAGTCCGCGCGAAGGCGAAAAGCTGCTGCGGCTGCTCAACGCCGGCATCGCCCTGTGCATTGAAGGAGAAACCGGCAGCGGCAAAGAGTATGTCAGCCGCACGTTGCACCGGCACAGCCGCTGGCGCAGCGGTAAATTTGTCGCCATTAACTGCGCCGCCATTCCGGAATCGCTGATCGAATCCGAGCTCTTCGGCTACCAGCCGGGGGCGTTTACCGGCGCCAGCAAAAATGGCTATATCGGTAAAATCCGCGAGGCTGACGGCGGGGTGCTGTTTCTTGATGAGATCGGCGATATGCCGCTGGCGCTGCAGACCCGCCTCCTGCGCGTCCTGCAGGAGAAAGAGGTCGCTCCGCTGGGCGCCAGCCGCAGCGTGCCGGTGAATTTCGCCTTGATCTGCGCCACCCACCGCAACCTGACCCAGCGGGTCAGCGCCGGAGAATTCCGTGAAGATCTGCTGTGGCGCCTCCGGGAATACGCCCTGGCGCTGCCTCCGCTGCGCGAGTGGCCGGCGCTGGAAACCTTTATCGCCACCCTGTGGCACGACCTGGGCGGTGCTTCACGCCGGGTGACGCTTTCAAACGCGCTGCTGGTTCACCTCAGCCAGCTGCCGTGGCCGGGAAACGTACGCCAGCTGCAGAGCGTCCTGAAGGTAATGCTGGCTCTCGCCGATGAGGGCGACACGCTGACGCCCGACGCGCTGCCGGAGGCGTATCGCGCCGCGCCTGCGCCGTTGCCGCGCGGGGGATTGCAGGCCCATGATGAGCAGTTGATTGTCGATACCCTGGCCAGGGTCAACGGCAACGTCAGCCGGGCGGCGCAGATACTGGGTATCGCCCGCAGCACGTTGTACCGCCGTGCCGCCCGTGCCGGACGGCCTCGTCGCTGAGGCTATGGCGTAAAGCGCGCCGGTAGCTTGCACGCTGTCGGAAAACCTCCGCCGCCATAGATGGCGGTTATTTCTCTCTGCGCTAACCAGGTGTTGCGGTAAGAGGTAGCCCTTCCCGCAGGGCATCGATCGCCGCCCGCGTTTTTTGCGGCAGCCACGGCCCCTCCGGCCATACCGCGTGGATGGCGAAACGCACCTGAGCGCTGGGCGCCAACACCTGCTGCAATGTCCCATCGGCAAGCGCCTGCGCCACCAGCCAGTCCGGCAGCCAGGCGATGCCCATCCCCTGCTGCACTGCCGCCGCGATGGCGGCAAAATCATCCTGTATCAGCCACGTCTGCGGACTGAAGCGCACTTCGCCCTGCTGCGGGTCATACAGTTGCCATTTTTGCAGCTGGCCGTTGTGCAGATAGCCGAGGGTACGGTGCTCGTTCAACCCGGCAATAGTCTGCGGCGCTGGCTGCTGGCGCAGGTACTCCGCCGCCGCGCACAGCACCATGCCGTGCTCTCCCAGCGCCCGGGCCCGCAGCGACCCGGTATCGGCCAGGCTCCCGATACGCACCGCAAGATCAAACCCCTCCTCCAGCAGATTGACCTGCCGGTCGCTGTAGTGGAGCTCGAGCTTCAGTAACGGATAGCGCTGGCTGAGGCGGAACAGCAGCGGTGCCACGCAGCGCTGGCCAAACAGCACCGGCAGCGACACCCGCAGCCGCCCCTGCACCTCATCTTTGCCGCGCTGCAGCGTCTCTTCGGCCTCGCGGATGCGCTCCAGCGCTTCCCGGCACTGGAGATAGAATTGCTCCCCCTCTTCCGTCAGCAGTTGCCGTCGGGTGGTACGCTGGAATAACGCCACGCCGAGACGCGCTTCCAGCCGGGCAATGGTTTTTCCCACCGCCGAACGCGTCACATGGAGGATCGCCGCCGCGCTGGCAAAGTTGCCGCTCTCGACCACGGTGACAAATACCGGGATCGCATTCAGATCGTCGCGCACAGATTGGTTCCTTACGGGATACAATAGGGAAAAATAATGTCACTCCTGAGACAAAAAAGACAGTGTTAGTCTTTGCTTCTATCTTTCATTTGAGGCACTCATCATGGCTAACGTTCTGGTTTTAAAATCCAGCATTAATGGCGAAACATCCCTGACAAATCAGTTGATTAACGAATTTCTCGCGGCGCGCCAGGCGGCGGGACACGGCGATCGGCTCACCGAACACGATCTCAGCGCCATGGCGCTGCCAACGCTGGATCGCCCCCTGTTCGCCGCCCTGCGCGGGGCAGTGGATCCGCAGCCTGCTATCCGCGAGGCGGTCGCCCTCTCCGACCAGCTTATCGCCGAGTTAAAGGCCAGCGACCTGCTGGTGATCGGCGCGCCGATGTATAACCTCAACGTCCCGACCGATCTAAAAAAATGGTTCGACCTCGTGGCGCGGGCGCGGGAAACCTTTCGCTACACCGAGAGCTGGCCGCAGGGGCTGGTGGAGGGCGTCCGGGCGGTGGTCGTCAGCAGCCGCGGCGGTATTCACCAGGGAGAAACTACCGACGCCGTCACGCCCTATCTGCGCGCGGTACTGGGGCTGATGGGGATCCAGGAGGTGGAATTTATCTATGCCGAAGGGCTGGACAATCGCCCGCATGGTCGCGACGCCGGGATCGCCAGCGCCCGGGCGCAGATTGCCCGGCTCGCCGTTCAGGCCTGAGTCGTGGAGAAATTGTGCTGGCGCTGGCGGCCTTTTTATTTTAGAGTTATCTAAATTTAGACAAAGCTAAAATAAATGACCACACCTGAAGACCTGCAGGCCCGCGCCGGAGAAGCCGCCGCGCTGATGAAAGCGATGAGCAATCCTCACCGATTGCTGATCCTGTGCATGCTGTGCGATGCGCCCAGGGCCAGCGCCGGCGAACTCGCCCGGGCTACAGGGCTGAGCCCCTCCGCCACCTCGCAACACCTCGCGCGGATGCGTGACGAGGGGCTGATCGACAGCGAGCGCGACGCCCAGCGTATCCACTATTTCATTACTCACCCTGCGGTACAGCAGGTGATCAATACGCTGAAAACGCTCTATTGCCCGTGAGGATCCTATGACCATCGCCACCTTAACTCCCGCCGAGGCCCAGGCGCAGATTGCCCAGGGCGCCAGACTGATTGATATCCGCGATGCGGATGAATATGCGCGCGAACATATCCCCGATGCCGAGCTGGTGCCGCTCGCCACTCTGACCAGCGGTGCGCCCCTCAATGCCCGGGCCGGAGAGACGGTCATCTTTCACTGCCAGGCGGGTTCCCGGACGCAGAATAATGCGATTCGTCTGGCCGCGGCCGCCGCGCCGGCGCAGACCTGCCTGCTGGCAGGAGGAATTCAGGCGTGGAAAGCCGCGGGGTTGCCGGTAGTGGAAGATTCATCGCAGCCGCTGCCGCTGATGCGCCAGGTGCAAATTGCCGCTGGCGTCCTGATTTTACTGGGGGTGCTGCTGGGCTATACCGTTAACGGCGGCTTTTTCCTGCTCAGCGGCGCGGTCGGCGCCGGGCTCACCTTCGCCGGCGTAACCGGCTTTTGCGGCATGGCGCGTCTGCTGGCGACCATGCCGTGGAACCGGCGCCAGGGGGTTAAAACGCGCTCCAGATAAGCCAGGCAATGCCGCCGAAGAGCAGCCATTTGACGATGTAATAGACCGTCTTATTCCATTTTTTCAACCGTTTACCAACAATACGGATCTGGTAAATATAGCGAAACGCCCGGTTAATCCCGCCGGTGCGATCGCCGATATCGTTGGGCGCCGAAGCGGCGCTCATCAGATGACGTCCCAGCCAGTGGTTAACTTTCTGCGCCCAGCGGTAGCGCATCGGCCGTTCAATATCGCAGAACAGAATCAGGCGATTCTCACCACTGGTATTTTCCGCATAGTGGATATAGGTCTCATCAAACAGCACGCCTTCTCCATCGCGCCAGCTGTAACGCTGGCCATCCACCTCAATAAAGCAGCGGTCATCGTTCGGCGTTGCCAGGCCCAGATGAAAGCGTAGCGAGCCGGCGTAGGGGTCGCGATGGCGCGGCAGACGGCTACCGTCCGGCAGAGTGGCAAACATGGCCGCTTTCACCGACGGGATATCGCGCAGCAGCGCGGTAGTTTGCGGACAGAGCTGGCTGGCGGAAGGATGGGCATCCTCATACCATTTCAGATAAAAGCGTTTCCAGCCGGTTTTGAAAAATGAGTTAAACCCGGCATCGTTATATTTATCGGCCGCTTTAATCTGCTCCAGCTGCTGAAGGTGGAGACCTTCGTCGCGAATAACCTGCCAGTTTTGCTGCAATATCGCCAGCTCGGGAAACATCTCCGGCCGCAGATAAGGCGTATTCGGCACGCGGGAAAATAAATACATAAATCCATTCAGCGGCGCGGTAAATGTGGAATGGTCGGAGAGCTGCCGCCAGAAACGATAGCGCACCCGTCCGCGGTAATGGACATACAGTACAGCAATAACAATGATCAACAGAATGATATACTTCATGGTGTCTTTCCTGACCTGATTGGTGGTAACCCTACCCTCGCCGTCCCCCTTTCTCAGCAGCGGTATGGCGCCAGCAAAACATTAACAATGTTAATACATATAACTCCAAATTGTTTTAACAAAAAACAGCACGCCCGGTGTTCAGTGAGCGGGCGTTGAGCTATGGTTTAGGTTTATCCATGGTGTTAACAGTGAGGAGTGAATTATGTTTGCTGTCGGCGATCTGGTACAACCCCGAGCGGGCGGACCAAAACTGAAAGTGGTGGAAGTGCAAGGGGAGCAACTGGTGGTGGTTCAGGCCGCACAGGAGCAGGGAGAGCGCTATTCGCTGAAGTCGGACGAGGTCACGCCGTATCAGGAAGAGGGAGACTTCGGCGTCTGCTAAAGCCCCTCGCTTAAAGTCATAAGGCCAGGCCGGTGGGTCTCTCACCACCGGCCTGGCGCTGGCCCGAAGGCGTTAAATTAAAAAGCTATCCAGCGATTTACCCTGGGCGACAGCCTCGGCAATCGGCTTCGGCATTCTTCCCTGTCCGGTCCAGGTTTTCTCTGCGCCAGTATGATCGGTATAACGATATTTCGCCGGGCGCGGTTGACGCTTTTTGCCTCCCGCCTTTGGCGGCTGAATATCGGCCACCAGCTCGTCAGGAGAAATACCGTCGGCGCGCATCAGTTCAAGCCAGGTATTCACTTTCTCCTGATATTCAGCCTGCTGCTGAGCTGCCTGCTGCTGTTGCGTACGTTTTTCTTCAGTGACGATCCTGAGCTTTTCCAGCATCTCTTCAAGCACGTCAATGGAGAATTCACGGGACAGGGCACGCAGTGAACGGATATTATTCAGTTTGTGTAACATTGAAGACATAAAATTAAAAAATTCCAAATAGCAAATTAAAAGATACAACGCGGCAAGTGTAATAGAAACGTTTATTTATTTCCAGCCTTCGGTTGTCCAGATAAATATATAAGGTGGATATTAGCGGTTATCCCCTGGAACTATATTGGCAAATACCTGAGCCTTTTTCATAAGCACAGGCAAAAAAGAGAGTGAATAAATAAAAAAGGCAGAATGACGGGAAAAACCACCGTTCTCGCCAGGAATATTAGCTTTATGGTCAGCGGGTTACCTGCTGTTCATACGTGGCCGCACTGATACATACCTTTGGCCACAGTGAATAGTTAATCAGAAAATGGGAATAAAACAACAATTCGCAATTCAGAATTTTTCACCATAAAAAAGCGACTTACGGCATAAAAAATCCTAAAAGAGAGCGGAATCACACACTCGCGTGATGTTGCGCCATGGTTGGCTATCAGGCGCCGTTCCCTCGGCCAGTCTCGATTTCGCAATCAAGAGTAACACATTGATAAATATTGATATTTGCAAAAACAGGAATAAAAGTAGCGTAACGAACAAAAAACAAACCAGCGCAGAGTATTTTATCGACAAAAAGGCGATAAATAAAAATTTATAGCTAGTTGCCACTTTTAATGCAGAGATATACTCTACGCACATCAAAACAGGCAGCCCAAAAACGCTATACCAACGCGCATTTTTCGGCGTTAATGACTTCATTTTCGAGGAGCACTCCGATGTTCTCTGCGCACTCCCGCTTGCGGCATGCGGTTGCAGACACCTTTGCGATGGTGGTTTACTGCACCGTCGTCAACATGATGATCGAAATTTTTCTCTCTGGTATGACGTTTGAGCAGTCGTTATCGTCGCGTCTGGTGGCGATCCCGGTCAACATTATTATTGCCGTACCCTATGGGATTTATCGCGATTTCGCCATGCGTCAGGCCCGGCGCATCAGCCCAGCCAGGTGGATGAAAAATATGGCCGACGTGCTGGCCTACGTCACCTTTCAGTCGCCGGTGTATGTCGCTATTCTGTGGAGCGTGGGTGCTGACTGGCACCAGATTGTCGCCGCGGTGAGCTCGAACCTGGCGGTATCGATGATGATGGGCGCCGCCTACGGCTACTTCCTCGACTATTGCCGCCGCCTGTTCCGCGTAGCGCCCTATCAGCAGGCGAAGGCCTGACCAACGCGTTAGCAGCGACTGGCTCTGCCAGTCGCCTCTTCCCGCCAGCCCGCCTCGCCTGGATCCTTAAATGCCTATCGCCGTATTAATTCGTCGACATTGCCGGCTGGGCTTCGCCAAATAGCCCATTCAGAAAACGCTCAAGCGCCATGCGTGAGCTAAATCCATGCGGAATACCATAATGTTGTTGCGCATCCCCGGCTAAATACAGCGGAAACTGTTCATAATGATCACAGGTTTTGATATCTGAAGCCGGTTCGGCCAGCATATTGCTGCGCTCTTTTAACGCCGGATGAATAACTAACGCTGTTCGCCCCATGCGCGCTTCGCGGTTCACATAAACATAATTATCGCCGCGGCGATAGCCGTACGCTTTTTGCGTCACAACATCCATGGTGAAGCCGGCTTTTTCAAGAACACGCGCCACCTCATCGGGTCTTAAATACATACTGATTCCTCGTTATCTTTTACCGCACATTGACCTTACCTTATTCATTAAGGACAGTGCTTTCGGAAAATTCCAGAAACCACAACAGTAAGCATAATTCAAAATCTTGTCCTACACTTACTCACTCGATGGAATTAAGGGAGATAACGATGGCTAACCATGTGAACCGCAACAATTTTGACGAGAACGCCGAAGATATTCATAACGATGTCAGCCAATTAGCGGATACGCTGGAAGAGGTGCTGAAATCATGGGGCAGTGACGCCAAAGAGGAAGCGGAAGCGGCGCGTGTCAAAGCGCAGTCGCTGTTAAAAGAGACTCGTGCCCGCCTTAATGGCCACAACCGGGTGCAGCAGGCGGCGCTGGATGCGCGCCAGGCAGCGTGCGATGCGCTGGGCTGTGCCGATACCTACGTGCGCAATAAACCGTGGCACAGTGTGGGCGCCGCCGCCGCCGTCGGGGTATTTATTGGCGTATTGCTCAATTTACGTCGATAATAGCTTAAGCGTCGGCTGCCGCCGCGCGATTGGCGCGCGGTAGCCCGCGAGCTTTACGGAAGGCAATGAAGATAACAAATACGCGTCAGCCCCTGCGCGCCTCTGGCCGCAGGGGTTTTTCTGCTTCCCCGACTTAAGCGCCATCAAATCGCAATCGCCTCTCTCAGCCGTCGGGCAAGTCCGTCAGCCATCGCCGGCGAACGTATATTGGTAAAACTCATCAATAATCCCCCCTCGCCCGCGTGGCGAATCCGCCAGTCGCTCAGCGCCTGCACCGCCAGCCCGGCCACAACCGCCCGCCGCGCGAGCAGCCGATCGTCGCCGCTGACCGACATAACCAGTTGTATTCCCCCCAGCTGCGGTGTGACCTGAAAGCCCTGCGCCTGCAGAGCCGACTCCAGCCACTGTCTACGCTGGCTATAGCTGGCGCGCATTTTCTTCAAATGACGCCAAAAATGTCCCTGCTGGATAAAATCCGCCAGCGTCTGCTGCCACAGGGTGGGAACGGTGCAGGATTGGCGCTCCGCGGTCTGGTGAAAACGCGCCACCAGCGGGGTCGGCACCACCAGCCAGGCGGTGCGCAGCGCCGGGAACATCGACTTACTGAAGGTGCCCGCGTAGATGACCCTCTGCGGCGCATCAAGGCTTTTCAGCGGCGGCAGCGGTTTGCCGTGATAGCGAAACTCGCTATCGTAATCGTCCTCAATGATCCACGCGTCGCGCTCCGCGGCCCACGCCAGCAGCTGGCGGCGTCGGGGAAGCGACAGCGCGACCCCCAGCGGACTCTGATGGGCTGGTGTGAGCAGGGCAAATCGCGCCTGCGGGTGATGACGCTGGCCCCAGCCGACGTCCATCCCTTCGTCGTCCACGGGAATCGCATCCACCGCCAGCTGCCCAGCCTCGACGACCGGCCGGATAAAGGGATACCCCGGATCTTCCATCCACATATGCTGTCCCGGCTGCGCCAGGGTACGCAGGATAAGGTTCATGGAGGCGGCATAGCTGCCGGTGATCAACACCTGATCCGGCTGACAGTCGATACTACGCGACAGGCGTAGATAATCGACGATAGCCTGGCGCAGAAGCGGATCGCCGCCGGGATCGCCGGGTGCAAGATCGAACCGCGACTGCGTCCGCAGCCGACGCCCCATCACCCGCGCCCACTGCCCGCGCGGAAAGAGATCCAGCGCCGGCAGCCCCATCTGAAACGGCAGCGGCTCCGTCGGCGCGGCCGGTTGCACTGGCGGTACCGGCGCCAGCTGGCGCGGGCTGAGCCGCTCGCTGACAAAGGTCCCCGCCTGCCCACGCCGCTCGAGCCATCCCTGGGCGACCAGCTCTCCCCAGGCGTTTTCGATGGTCGCCCGGGAGACGCCCTGCTCCTGAGCGTACACCCGGCTGGCGGGCAAACGGCTGCCCGGGGTCAGTTCGCCACGTTCAATCGCCGATTTCAACTGGCGGGCGATACGCTGATAAAGCGGGAGGTTAATTGCTTCCATTATGGTCTGCTTTTTTCATCAGAATATGGCTATCTTTTGCAGTCCATTATAGTGCTATTTTGGCTGCCGTCTTAGAGAGGAGAACACCATGAACCAATTACGTCAGCCATTCAGTGAACTGAGCCCGGAAGTCTATAAAGGGCTGGTACAGGCCAGCATCGCGCTGGAGAAAAGCGAGCTGGGCAACGCCCTGGTAGAGCTGGTTTATTTACGCGTCTCGCAGATCAACGGCTGCGCCTTCTGTCTTGAGAAACATAGCCAGGCGCTGCGCAAAGGCGGCATGGCGCAAAGCAAACTGGATGCCCTTGCGGGCTGGCGGGTAAGCGCCCACTTTACTCCGGCCGAACGCGCGGCGCTGGCTTGGGCCGAGTCGGTCACCGACATTGCCGCCAGCCATGCGGAAGATGAGGTTTACCAGCCGCTGCGCGAACATTTTACCCCGCGTCAGATAAGCGATCTGACCTTCGCCGTCAGTCTGATGAACGCCTTTAACCGCCTCGCCGTGGCCATGCGCCTGTAGTTCCGCACAGCCTCCCCCCTCCTCCGCCGATCTATCCCGGCGGGGGACTCGCTTGCCAAAAACGCTATATATTGAGTGGTTGAAGTTTTAAATAACTACATCTAGTATTTCCTTATCGAATGGCCCACTACGTTCGACGCTATGTTTAGCGCCGTGCTGTTATCTTAAAAGGAAATACGAATCATGCGCATTATTATTTACACTCGAAATGACTGCGTGCAGTGCCATGCCACCCGGCGAGCCATGGAGAGCCGGGGACTGGCCTTTGAAATGGTCAACGTCGACCAGCAGCCGGATGCCGCCGACACCCTGCGCGAGCAGGGATTTCGCCAGCTGCCGGTGGTGATCGCCGGTGAGCTGCGCTGGAGCGGCTTCCGCCCGGATATGATCAATCGCCTGCGCCCCTCCTTTACGGCGGCCAGCGCATGAGCCTCATCGTCTACTTCTCCAGCCGTTCGGAGAATACCCATCGCTTTGTGCAGCGCCTGGGGCTGCCGGCGGTGCGCATCCCGCTGAACGAGCGTGAACATCTGCGGGTAGACGAGCCCTATATTCTCATCGTTCCCAGCTATGGCGGCGGCGGCACCGCCGGCGCGGTACCGCGTCAGGCGATCCGCTTTTTAAACGACGTGCATAACCGCCAGCTGATCCGCGGAGTGATTGCCGCCGGCAATCGCAACTTTGGCGACGGCTGGGGGCGTGCCGGAGATGTCATCGCGCAAAAATGCGCCGTGCCCTATCTCTACCGCTTCGAGCTGATGGGAACCCCCGACGATATCAACACCGTGCGTAAAGGAGTCAGCGAATTTTGGCAACGACAACCGCAGAACGTATAACCGCCGCCGTGGATTTTCACGCCCTCAACGCGATGCTGAATTTGTACGACAGCGAGGGCCGCATCCCGTTTGAAAAAGATCGCCAGGCGGTTGAGGCCTTTATGGCGACCCAGGTTCAGCCCAACGCCCTCACCTTCCCCAGCCAGGAGGATAAGCTCAGCTGGCTCGTCAGCGAGGGCTATTACGATCCGCAGGTGCTGGCCGGCTATGACCGCGGGTTTGTGCTGGCGTTGTTCGCCCATGCCCGGCGCGCTCCGTTTCGCTTTCAGACCTTCCTCGGCGCCTGGAAGTTCTATACCAGCTATGCGCTGAAGACCTTTGACGGCAAGCACTACCTCGAGGATTTCGCCGAACGCAGCGTGATGGTGGCCCTGACGCTGGCCCGGGGCGATGAACAGCAGGCGCGGCAGCTGACGGAGGAGATACTCAGCGGCCGCTTTCAGCCCGCCACACCGACCTTCCTTAACGCTGGCAAACAGCAGCGCGGGGAGCTGATCTCCTGCTTCCTGCTGCGTATTGAGGATAATATGGAGTCCATCGGCCGGGCGGTGAACTCGGCGCTACAGCTGTCGAAGCGCGGCGGCGGGGTGGCCTTTTTACTCTCCAACCTGCGCGAGGCCGGGGCGCCGATCAAGCGCATCGAAAACCAGTCTTCTGGGGTGGTGCCGGTGATGAAGATGCTGGAGGACGCCTTCTCCTATGCCAATCAGCTCGGCGCCCGCCAGGGGGCGGGTGCGGTCTGGCTGCATGTTCACCATCCCGATATTTTACGCTTTCTTGATACCCGGCGTGAAAATGCCGATGAGAAAATCCGCATCAAAACCTTGTCGCTGGGGGTGGTGATCCCTGATATCACCTTCCAGCTGGCGAAAGAAGATGCGCAGATGGCCCTGTTCTCGCCTTATGACGTCGAACGGCTGTACGGCAAACCTTTCGCCGATTGCGCCATCGGCGACCTCTATCCGCAGCTGGTGGCCGACGAGCGGGTCCGCAAACGCTGGATCCGCGCCCGCGACCTGTTCCAGCGCCTGGCGGAGATCCAGTTTGAATCCGGCTACCCGTACATCATGTTTGAAGACACCGTGAACCGCGCCAGTCCGGTGGCCGGGCGGGTCACCATGAGCAATCTGTGTTCGGAGATCCTGCAGGTCAGTACGCCGTCCGCCTATAATGAAGACCTCAGCTATGCGCATATCGGGGAAGATATCTCCTGCAACCTCGGCTCGCTGAACATCGCCCATACCATGGACTCGCCGGATTTCGGCCGCACAATCGCCACCGCGGTGCGCGCCCTGACCGCCGTGTCCGACATGAGCGACATTCAGTCGGTTCCCTCGGTGGCGGCCGGCAACGCGGCCTCCCACGCCATCGGCCTGGGGCAGATGAATCTGCACGGTTACCTGGCGCGGGAAGGCATTGCCTACGGCAGCCCGGAGGGGCTGGACTTCACCAATATCTACTTCTACACCGTGACCTGGCACGCGCTGCACACCTCGATGCAGCTGGCCCGCGAGCGCGGCCAGCGCTTCGCCGGCTTCGAGCAGTCGCGCTACGCCAGCGGGGCGTACTTCGACAAATATCTGCAGGAGGAGTGGCAGCCGAAAACCGAACGGGTGCGCACGCTGTTCGCCCGCGCCGGCATCTCTCTGCCCGACCGGGAAAGCTGGCGCCAGCTGCGCGACGATGTCATGCGCTATGGCATCTACAATCGCTATCTGCAGGCGGTGCCGCCCACCGGCTCGATCTCGTACATCAACCATGCCACCTCCAGCATTCACCCGATCGTCTCGAAGATTGAGATCCGCAAAGAGGGGAAAACCGGGCGGGTGTACTACCCCGCGCCATTTATGAATAACGACAATCTGGCCCTCTACCAGGATGCGTATGAGATAGGGCCGGAGAAGATCATTGACACTTACGCCGAGGCGACGCGCCACGTCGACCAGGGGCTGTCGCTGACCCTGTTCTTCCCCGATACCGCCACCACCCGCGATATCAACAAGGCGCAAATTTACGCCTGGAAGAAAGGCATCAAGACGCTCTACTACATCCGTCTGCGCCAGCTGGCGCTGGAAGGCACTGAAATTGAAGGCTGCGTGTCCTGCGCGCTGTAAGGAGAACAGGATGACCCATTTAACGCGCGTCAGCGCAATCAACTGGAACCGCATTGATGACGATAAAGATCTTGAGGTCTGGAACCGTCTCACCAGCAACTTCTGGCTGCCGGAGAAAGTGCCGCTGTCGAACGACATTCCCGCCTGGCAAACCCTCAGCGCGGCGGAGCAGCAGTTGACCATTCGCGTCTTTACCGGATTGACCCTGCTTGACACCATTCAGAACACCGTCGGCGCCCCGGCGCTAATGGCGGACGCCTTAACCCCGCATGAGGAGGCGGTGCTGTCGAACATCAGCTTTATGGAGGCGGTTCATGCCCGCTCTTACAGCTCCATCTTTTCCACGCTGTGCCACAGCAAGGAGGTGGATGCCGCCTTCGCCTGGAGCGAAAGCTGCGATCCCCTGCAGCGCAAGGCGCAGCTGATGCTGGGTTACTATCAGGCCGACGAGCCGCTGAAGAAAAAAATCGCCAGCGTGTTCCTCGAATCCTTTCTCTTCTACTCCGGCTTCTGGCTGCCGATGTACTTCTCCAGCCGGGGAAAGCTGACCAACACTGCGGATCTGATCCGCCTGATCATTCGCGATGAAGCGGTGCATGGCTATTACATCGGCTACAAGTACCAGAAAGGACTGGAGATCGTCAGCCCCGGCAAGCGCGAAGAATTGAAAAATTTCGCCCTCGATCTGCTGATGGATCTTTACGACAACGAACTGGCCTACAGCCGGGAGCTGTACGGCGAGAGCGGCTGGTTCGACGACGTCAGCGCTTTCCTGTGCTACAACGCCAACAAAGCGCTGATGAACCTCGGCTACGAGGCGCTGTTCCCGGCGGAGATGGCGGCGGTCAATCCGGCAATCCTCGCAGCGCTGTCGCCCAACGCCGACGAAAACCATGACTTTTTCTCCGGTTCCGGCTCCTCCTACGTGATAGGAAAAATGGAAGAGACCGCCGACGACGATTGGGACTTTTAACCGTACTTTCACCAGGAATATCGCAGGCGGATTCCTGGTGATTAATTTCACAAAATAGCGTTTAATCCACCAAATATTCTCTCCATGACCTAACCGTCATCACTTCGTCATATTTAGCAGAAAACCGGTCCATTTCAGTCGAATTATCCAAAGATAATCAAAAAATATTACCAACAACAAATTACCGCCCAGCCCTTATATCACGGGGGCTTAGCCACAGTTGTCCCCATCTGATTTTGCCGAGAGTTTGCCATTGAGGGTTGTCACAGAATCTGAGTATGTTAGGGTGTAAAAAGATCATAATCACCATCGGGTATCATATCGCAATAAACAAATAACAGGAACTTCTCTATTGCATGGCAATTAAATTAGAAATCAAAAATCTTTATAAGATATTTGGCGAGCATCCACACCGTGCTTTCAAATATATTGAGAAAGGACTCAACAAAGCGCAAATACTGGAAAAAACGGGGCTGTCGCTTGGCGTCAAAGACGCCAGTCTGGCCATTGAAGAAGGCGAGATATTCGTCATCATGGGGCTCTCCGGCTCGGGGAAATCCACCATGGTTCGCCTTCTCAATCGCCTGATTGAACCCACCCGCGGCCAGGTGCTGATTGACGGGGTCGATATCGCCAAAATGTCGGATGCCGAGCTGCGCGAGGTGCGTCGCAAGAAAATTGCGATGGTTTTTCAGTCCTTTGCGCTGATGCCGCACATGAGCGTGCTCGACAACACGGCGTTTGGCATGGCGCTTGCCGGCGTTCCCGCCGCCGAACGAGAGCAAAAAGCCCGGGAGGCGCTGCGTCAGGTGGGGCTGGAGAATTATGCCCACGCCTGGCCGGATGAACTCTCCGGCGGCATGCGCCAGCGCGTCGGTTTAGCTCGCGCCCTGGCGATTAATCCCGATATTCTGTTAATGGATGAAGCCTTCTCTGCGCTCGATCCGCTCATTCGTACCGAAATGCAGGATGAGCTCATCAAATTACAGGCGAAGCATCAACGCACTATCGTCTTTATTTCCCATGACCTTGATGAAGCCATGCGAATTGGCGATCGTATCGCCATTATGCAAAATGGCGAAGTGGTCCAGGTCGGCACTCCGGATGAAATATTAAATAATCCGGCCAATGATTATGTGCGCACCTTCTTCCGCGGCGTGGATATTAGCCAGGTATTCAGCGCGAAAGATATTGCCCGCCGCAGCCCGGTTGGCCTGATTCGTAAAACGCCTGGTTTTGGCCCCCGTTCGGCGCTGAAATTATTACAGGATGAAGACCGGGAATATGGCTATGTCATAGAGCGCGGTAATCGCTTTGTCGGGATTGTCTCGATTGATTCTCTGAAAACAGCCCTCAGCGCCGGGCAGGGGATCGAGGCGGCGCTGATTGACGCCCCGCTGGCGGTGGAAGCGCAAACCCCGCTCAGCGATCTGCTCTCCCACGTCGGCCACGCTCCGTGCGCCGTGCCGGTAGTGGATGAAGAACAACAATATATTGGCATCATTTCCAAACGGATGTTGCTCCAGGCTTTAGATCGCGAGGGGGTGAATCATGGCTGATCAGACCAATCCATGGGGCAGCGCCCCGTCAACCGACAGCGCCGCGCAGGCTGCCGACGCCTGGGGTGGTGCCTCTACTGCCGCGCCGGCTAATGGCGGCGGCGCCGACTGGCTGCACAGCGCCCCGGCGCCGCAGCCGGAACAGTTCAATATCATGGATCCGTTCCATAAGACCCTGATCCCGCTCGACAGCTGGGTGACCCACGCCATCGACTGGATCGTGCTGCACTTCCGTCCGCTGTTCCAGGGGATCCGCGTGCCGATCGACTACATCCTCAGCGCCTTCCAGCAGCTGCTGTTGGGGATACCGGCGCCGGTGGCGATTATCGTCTTCGCGCTAATCGCCTGGCAGATCTCCAGCCTCGGCATGGGGGTCGCCACTCTGGTATCGCTGATTGCCATCGGCGCCATCGGCGCGTGGTCGCAAGCCATGGTCACTCTGGCGCTGGTCCTCACCGCCCTGCTGTTCTGCATGGTTATCGGCTTGCCGCTGGGGATCTGGCTAGCGCGCAGCCCGCGGGCGGCGAAAATCATCCGCCCGCTGTTGGATGCCATGCAGACCACGCCGGCGTTCGTCTATCTGGTGCCGATCGTGATGCTGTTCGGCATCGGCAACGTACCGGGCGTGGTGGTGACGATTATCTTCGCCCTGCCGCCGATCGTCCGTCTGACCATCCTCGGGATAAACCAGGTGCCTGCGGATCTGATCGAAGCGTCGCGCTCATTTGGCGCCAGCCCGCGCCAGCTGCTGTTTAAGGTGCAGCTGCCGCTGGCCATGCCCACCATTATGGCCGGGGTTAACCAGACCCTGATGCTGGCCCTGTCGATGGTAGTGATCGCCTCGATGATCGCCGTCGGCGGCCTCGGCCAGATGGTGCTGCGCGGTATCGGTCGCCTGGATATGGGCCTGGCGACCGTCGGCGGGGTGGGGATCGTGATCCTGGCGATTATTCTTGACCGCCTCACCCAGGCCGTCGGTCGCGACGCCCGCAGTCGCGGCAACCGCCGCTGGTACACCACCGGCCCGCTGGGGCTTATCACTCGCCCTTTCTGTCGATAAGTCGATAACAGCGCCGCTCCCCGACACCAGCCGATGCCCGGGAGCGGCCCTTCCCGTTAAACAATAAGAGGAACCACCATGCGACATAGTACGATGTTGGCCACCGCCGCCTTTGCCACCCTGCTCGCCACCAGCGCCTTCGCCGCCGACCTGCCGGGTAAAGGGATTACGGTGAAGCCCGCTCAGAGCACTATCTCCGAAGAGAGCTTCCAGACCCTGCTGGTCAGTCGCGCGCTGGAGAAGCTGGGCTACACCGTCGAGAAACCCAGCGAAGTGGACTATAACGTTGCCTATACGTCGATTGCCGCCGGAGATACCACCTTTATCGCCACCAACTGGCAACCGCTGCACGATGACATGTACGCCGCGGCGGGCGGTGATAACAAATTCTATCGCAAAGGAGTGTACGTCTCAGGCGCTGCCCAGGGCTATTTGATCGACAAAAAAACCGCTGAGCAGTACCACATCACCTCCATCGATCAGCTCAAAGATCCGCAGATCGCCAAACTGTTTGATACCAACAATGACGGTAAAGCGGATCTCACCGGCTGTACCCCAGGATGGGGCTGCGAAGCAGTGATTAACCATCAGATTGACGCCTATGGCCTGAGCAAAACCGTCACCCATAACCAGGGCAACTACGCGGCGATGATGGCCGACACCATTGCCCGGTATAAAGAAGGTAAACCGGTGCTCTACTATACCTGGACGCCGTACTGGGTTAGCGACGTGCTGAAGCCTGGCAAGGACGTCGTCTGGCTGCAGGTGCCGTTCTCCTCCCTGCCGGGCGAGCAGAAAAACATCGACACCAAACTGGCCAACGGCGCCAACTATGGCTTCCCGGTGAACACCATGCACATCGTCGCTAACAAAGCCTGGGCGGAGAAAAATCCGGCCGCCGCCACTCTGTTTAGCGTCATGAAGCTGCCGATCGCCGACATCAACGCCGAGAATGCGATGATGCACGAAGGCCATGCTTCCGAAGCCGACATTAACGGCCACGTTGATGGCTGGATCAAAGCCCACCAGCCGCTGTTCGACAGCTGGGTGAAAACCGCCCTCGCCGCGCAGCAGTAAACCCGCTCACGGATAAGGCCCAGCGCCTTATCCGGCCCCCTTGCCCCTTTCTCCTGGCCAGGTCATAGAAAAGCGATTCCAGGAATTTCCATAGTGTTAAGGCGCATCGCGCTCTGTTAAGGTGGAGACATCGGTCAAATTGCCACCTTCACATGGATCCAGCGATAAGTTATTCATATGGAAAACCCCGCGCCCTTAACCTGTGCCTTACCTGAACGCGTCGCCACCGTCGGCGAAGGCGTCAAAGACAGTCTCCCCATCGTCATCAGCTACCTTCCGGTGGCATTCGCCTTCGGACTCAATGCCACCCGGCTGGGCTTCACCCCGCTGGAAAGCCTGTTCTTCTCCTGCATTATTTACGCCGGCGCCAGCCAGTTTGTGATCACCGCCATGTTGGCCGCCGGCAGTTCGCTGTGGGTCGCCGCCCTGACGGTGATGGCGATGGATGTCCGCCACGTGCTGTATGGCCCCTCATTGCGCAGCCGCATTCGCTCAGCGCTGGATAAAAAGAAAACCGCCCTCTGGGCCTTCGGCCTGACCGATGAGGTTTTCGCCGCCGCTACCGCCAGGCTGGTTCGCGATAACCGCCGCTGGAGCGAAAACTGGATGCTTGGTCTCGCTTTTACCTCGTGGGCATCGTGGGTGTGCGGCACGCTGGCCGGCGCCTGGTCCGGCAACGGCCTGCTGGTGGATTATCCAGCGGTGGAAGCCGCCCTCGGCTTTATGCTGCCGGCGCTGTTTATGAGCTTCCTGCTGGCCTCTTTCCAGCGTCAGCAGTCACTCTGCGTCACGGCGGCGCTGGCGGGCGCGCTGGGCGGCATTCTGTTATTTTCCATTCCGGCGGCGATCCTCGCCGGAATTGTCTGCGGGTGTCTGACGGCGCTGCTTCAGGCCATGCTCAAGGGGATGCCGGATGAACAGTGAAGTCCTTCTGCTCGGGGTGATAGTCGGCGGCGTCAACTATCTCTTTCGCTATCTTCCTCTGCGTTTGCGCGTCGGCCACGCCCGTCCTGCCCGCCGCGGCCCGGTCAGCGTGCTGCTGGATACCATTGGCATCGCCTCGATTTGCGCGCTGTTGGTGGTCTCCAGCGTGCCGGAGATCCTCGCCGATGCCCATCGCCTGGCGCCGACGCTGACCGGCTTCCTGGTGCTGGGGGCCGCCTTCTGGAAAACCCGCAGCATCATTGTCCCGACCCTGCTGTCGGCGTTTGCCTATGGTCTGGCATGGAAAATCACCAACGGGCTCTAAGCTTTACGTATCAATTTTGGTCAATAATTCATTTGATTTATTTGTCACAATAGTTATTATATCGGCTGTAATTAATGAGGTCATACCCAAATGGATAGTTCGTTTACTCCCATTGAGCAAATGCTCAAGTTCCGCGCCAGCCGCCATGAAGATTTCCCGTTTCAGGAGATCCTGTTAACTCGTCTTTGCATGCATATGCAAGGTAAGCTGCTGGAAAATCGCAATAAAATGCTCAAAGCGCAGGGAATTAACGAGACATTATTTATGGCGCTGATTACGCTGGAGTCACAGGAAAACCACAGCATCCAGCCGTCCGAGCTGAGCTGTGCGCTGGGCTCGTCACGTACCAACGCCACCCGTATCGCTGATGAACTGGAAAAACGCGGCTGGATTGAGCGCCGCGAGAGCGATAACGATCGTCGCTGTTTGCATCTGCAACTGACCGAAAAGGGCCATCAGTTTTTGCGTGAAGTCCTGCCGCCGCAGCATAACTGCCTGCATCAGCTGTGGTCTTCACTTAGCACCAGCGAAAAAGATCAGCTCGAACACATCACCCGCAAACTCCTGAGCCGCCTTGATCAGATGGAAGAAGAAGGCGTGCTAGCGGACTCTCTACGCTAAGGGCGGCGTCGCTCAGCCCATTTTTACGTTGCAAGGAAAACAGCCAGGCCAGCAGATCTCTGCTGGCCTTTCTGATAAACAGGTCGGCTCAGCCGATGTGAAATAATAAGATCGTGGAGAATAACATGAGTGCAAATGCGGAGAGCCAAACCCCGCAGCAACCAGGCAGCAAAAAAGGAAAGCGTAAAGGCGCCCTTCTGTTGCTGACATTGCTCTTCATTATTATTGCCGTGGCATATGGGATTTACTGGTTTCTGGTACTGCGTCACTACGAAGAGACCGACGATGCCTACGTGGCAGGGAATCAGGTACAAATTATGGCTCAGGTCGCGGGCAGCGTGACCAAAGTCTGGGCTGACAACACGGACTACGTGCAGAAAGGCGATCCGCTGGTCACTCTCGATCGGACCGATGCCCAACAGGCGTTTGAAAAGGCTAAGACCCAACTGGCCGCCAGCGTCCGTCAGACCCGCCAGCAGATGATCAACAGCAAGCAGCTGCAGGCAAATATCGACGTCAAAAAAACCGCCCTCGCCCAGGCGCAGGCTGACCTGAACCGCCGCATCCCGCTGGGCGCCGCGAACCTCATTGGCCGCGAAGAGCTGCAGCACGCCCGCGATACCGTCGCCAGCGCACAGGCCGAACTCGACGTGGCAATCCAGCAGTACAACGCCAACCAGGCGATCGTGCTGGGCACCAGGCTGGAACAGCAGCCGGCGGTGCTCCAGGCGGCCACTGAAGTGCGTAACGCCTGGCTGGCCCTGCAGCGTACGCAGATCGTCAGCCCGATTAGCGGCTACGTTTCCCGTCGCTCGGTACAGCCTGGCGCGCAGATCGGCACCACCACGCCGCTGATGGCGGTGGTCCCGGCGACCAACCTGTGGATCGATGCTAACTTTAAAGAGACTCAGCTGGCGCATATGCGTATCGGCCAGCCGGCCACCGTGATCAGCGATATCTATGGCGATGACGTGAAATACACCGGTAAAGTGGTCGGTCTGGATATGGGCACCGGCAGCGCCTTCTCTCTGCTGCCGGCGCAGAATGCTACCGGCAACTGGATCAAAGTGGTACAGCGTCTGCCGGTTCGTATCGAGCTGGATGAAAAACAACTAGCGGAACACCCGCTGCGCATCGGCCTCTCGACGCTGGTGGAAGTCAACACCACCGATCGCGATGGTGAAATGCTGGCCAGCCAGGTGCGGAGCTCCCCGGTTTACGAGAGCAATGCCCGTGAAATCGCTCTCGATCCGGTTAATAAGCTGATAGACGAGATCATTCAGGCCAACGCCGGATAATTCGGGGTGAGTGTAATGCAACAGCAAAAACCGCTGGAAGGCGCGCAGCTGGTCATTATGACCATTGCGCTGTCGCTCGCGACGTTCATGCAGGTGCTGGATTCCACTATCGCCAACGTGGCGATCCCGACCATTGCCGGCAACCTTGGCTCGTCGCTGAGCCAGGGGACCTGGGTCATCACCTCGTTCGGGGTCGCTAACGCCATCTCCATCCCGATCACCGGCTGGCTGGCCAAGCGCGTCGGCGAGGTGAAGCTGTTCCTGTGGTCAACCACCGCTTTCGCCATTGCCTCCTGGGCCTGCGGCGTCTCCAACAGCCTGACGATGCTGATTTTCTTCCGCGTCATTCAGGGGATCGTCGCCGGACCGCTGATCCCGCTGTCGCAAAGTCTGCTGCTCAGCAACTATCCCCCGGCGAAGCGCTCTATCGCTCTGGCGCTGTGGTCAATGACGGTGATTGTCGCGCCCATCTGCGGTCCGATCCTCGGCGGCTATATCAGCGATAACTATCACTGGGGCTGGATCTTCTTTATCAACGTGCCCATTGGCGTGGCGGTGGTGCTGATGACCCTGCAGACCCTGCGCAACCGGGAAACCAAAACCGAACAGCGGCGGATCGACGGTGTCGGTCTGGCGCTGCTGATCATCGGTATCGGTAGCCTGCAGGTGATGCTGGACCGGGGTAAAGAGCTGGACTGGTTCTCCTCCAATGAGATTATCATTCTGACCATCGTGGCGGTGGTGGCGATAAGCTTCCTGATCGTCTGGGAGCTAACCGACGATAACCCGATTGTCGATCTGTCGCTATTTAAGTCGCGCAACTTCACCATCGGCTGCCTCTGTATCAGTCTGGCCTATATGCTCTACTTCGGCGCCATCGTACTGCTGCCGCAGCTGTTGCAGGAGGTCTACGGCTACACCGCGACCTGGGCCGGCCTGGCGTCGGCGCCGGTGGGGGTGATCCCGGTCATTCTGTCGCCGATTATCGGCCGCTTCGCGCATAAGCTCGACATGCGGCGGCTGGTCACCTTCAGCTTTATTATGTACGCGGTCTGCTTCTACTGGCGCGCCTGGACCTTCGAACCGGGGATGGACTTTGGCGCCTCGGCGTGGCCACAGTTTATCCAGGGCTTCGCGGTGGCCTGCTTCTTCATGCCGTTGACCACCATCACCCTCTCCGGCCTGCCGCCGGAGCGGCTGGCGGCGGCGTCGAGCCTGTCGAACTTCACCCGTACCCTTGCCGGCTCCATCGGGACCTCGATCACCACCACCCTGTGGACCAACCGCGAGGCGCTGCATCATGCGCAGCTCACCGAATCGGTGACCCCCTTTAACCCCAACGCGCAGCAGATATACGATCAGCTGCAGGGCATGGGAATGACGCAGCAGCAGGCGTCCGGCTGGATAGCGCAGCAGATAACCAACCAGGGGCTGATTATCTCCGCCAACGAAATCTTCTGGATTTCTGCGGCTATTTTCATCCTGCTGTTGGGGCTGGTGTGGTTCGCCAGACCACCGTTCAGCGCCGGCGGAGGCGGCGGCGGCGCGCACTAAGCCTCACATAAAGGGACCTCCGGGTCCCTTTTTTACGGCGTCAGGTTGTCCAGTTCTCGCTAGTTTCTGTCTCGTTTGCGAAAGCCCGTCACCCTGCGCTCGGGCAGGATAAAGGCTGACCATTAAGGAGAACACTATGCTGAGCCATCCTGCTGAAAAGTACCGTCCCTATCCGCCGATCGCCCTGCCTGACCGCCGCTGGCCAGACCGGCAAATCAGTCACGCCCCGCGCTGGCTCTCGACTGACCTGCGCGACGGCAACCAGGCGCTGGCGGAGCCCATGGACAGCGCCCGCAAACTGCAGTTCTGGGATCTGCTGCTGGAGTGCGGCTTTAAAGAGATTGAAGTCGCCTTCCCTTCCGCCTCACAAACCGATTTCAACTTTGTCCGCCAGCTGATTGACGAACAGCGCATCCCGGAGGATGTCACCATCCAGGTGCTGACCCAGGCGCGAGACCCGCTGATCCTGCGCACCTTTGAGGCGCTGCGCGGCGCCCGCCGGGCTACCGTCCACCTCTACAATGCCACCGCGCCGCTGTTCCGCGAGCTGGTTTTCGGCATGGACAAGGCCGAGGTGATCGCCCTCGCGACCCGCGCCACCCGGCTTATCCGTCAGCAGTGCGAACAGCAGCCGGAGACCCGCTGGCAATATGAATATTCGCCTGAAACCTTCTGCTTCACCGAGCCCGAGTTTGCGCTTGAGATTTGCGAAGCGGTGGCGGATGTCTGGCAGCCCTGCGCCGAGCGACCGATGATCGTCAATCTGCCGGCGACGGTGGAAGTCAACACCCCCAACGTCTATGCCGATCAGATCGAGTATTTTTGCCGCCACTTCTCCCGCCGCAGCGAGGTCTGCATCAGCGTGCACCCGCATAACGATCGCGGCACCGGCGTCGCCAGCGCCGAGCTGGCGGTGATGGCCGGCGCCGATCGGGTAGAAGGCTGCCTGTTTGGCAACGGCGAACGCACCGGCAACGTCTGTCTGGTGACTTTGGCGATGAACCTCTACAGCCAGGGCATCGACCCTGAGCTTCGCTTCGAGCAGATGAACCGGGTGGTGGAGGTGGTGGAAAACTGCAACCAGATCCCCGTTCACCCGCGCCACCCGTGGGCGGGAAGTCTGGCTTACACCGCCTTCTCCGGCTCCCATCAGGATGCGATCAAAAAAGGGTTTGATGCCCGTCAGCCTGGCGATCCGTGGCAGATGCCCTACCTGCCCATTGACCCGCAGGATATAGGCTGCAGCTATGAGGCGGTGATCCGCGTCAACAGCCAGTCGGGGAAGAGCGGCAGCGCCTGGCTTATCGAACAAAATCATGGTCTGAAACTGCCCCGCGGGCTGCAGCAGGACTTCAGCCAGCACGTTCAGCAGGCCACCGATAGCGACGGCAAAGAGATGACCCACCATGCGCTGTGGCAGCTGTTCCGCACGCGCTACGGGCTGCAGGCGCAGCCGGCGCTGACGCTGCTCGATTATCAGAGCGCCAGCCAGCAGGATGGCCAGCTTTCCCTGCAGGCAACGCTGCGTCACCACGGCGAAACCCGACGCCTGCAGGGCCAGGGCAACGGCCTGCTCTCCGCCGCAGCCAGCGGGCTCAGCGCGCTGTTTCGGCAGCCGTTTATGATCAAGGACTATCATGAGCATACGCTCGGCGCGCGCAGCGACAGCCGGTCGGTGGCCTATATCCGCTGCGTTTTTCCGCAAGGAGAAAGCTACTGGGGCGTGGGTATCGATAATGACGTGGCGCGCGCCTCGCTGCAGGCGCTGTGCAATGCGCTCAGCGCCGCCGATCAGGCCGGGGGACGAAAATAGTCGCTGGGGGCGACGCCCATCACCCGACGAAACATGGCGCTGAAGGCGCTGTGGCTACCGTAGCCCAGCTCCAGCGCCACCCGCAGCACGGAGTAGCCCTGCGCCAGGCGCACCAGCGCTTCCATTAGCTTCGCCCGGCGCACCCACTCGCTCCACGTCAGGCTAGTCTGCTGCTGAAAATGGCGGTTTAGGGTTCGCTCGCTCATGCTGCACGCCTTCGCCGCCTGGCCGCTGCTCCAGGCCTCGCCCGGCGCCTCGCGTACCTGCTGGCACAGCCGACGCAGCGTTTCGCTTTGCGGCTCCGGCAGGCCAAACGGCAGGATCGCCATCCCGCGGATCTCATCGAGGATCAGTTCATAAATTCTTTCGTCGCGGCTGGCGGGGGCATAGCGTTCCGCCAGCGCCAGGGATGACACGATCAGTTCCCGCAGCAGCGGCGTGATCTGTACGATCTGGCAGCCCGCCGGAAGATCGGCGCGCGCCAGCGGATCGATAAACAGGGTGCGCGCCGCCACGTTGCCGGTCATGCGCAGCGCGTGCGGCGTTCCCGCCGGCAGCCAGACGCCGCGCCCGGGCGGCACCACCCAGTAGCCTACCGGCGTCGCGACTCGCACCACGCCGCTTAGTATATGCAGCAGCTGGGCGCAGTCATGCTGATGCCAGTCTTCCTGGTCACCGTGGGCATAATCATGGGCAAAGGGCACCAGTGGGCGGTGCTGAAAGGAGAAGGAAAGCGTCGTCGTCATCGCGGCGTCAGAAGAGCGGCCCGGCGACAGGCGTCGGGCCGTGGCGGAAGCACTAGATGTGCAGTTCCTGCAGTTTTTCTTTCGGCAACGCCAGTTCGTCGTTGCTGTTGATGCGCACATCGCGCTCAATGATATGACGAGCGATGTCCTGGGCCTCTTCCAGCGAGTGCATGGTGTAAGTCCCGCACTGGTAGACGTTGAGCTCCGGGATCTGGTTCTGATCTTTCACCTTCAGCACATCGGCCATCGCCGCTTTCCAGGCGTCAGCGACGCGCTGCTCGTCCGGCGTACCAATCAGGCTCATATAGAAGCCGGTGCGGCAGCCCATTGGCGAAATGTCGATAATTTCCACGCCATTCCCGTTCAGATGATCGCGCATAAAGCCCGCGAACAGATGCTCCAGGGTGTGGATACCGCGTTCCGGCATCACTTCCTGGTTCGGTACGCAGAAGCGCAGATCGAAAACGGTGATTTCATCGCCATGCGGCGTGTTCATTTTCTTCGCGACACGCACCGCTGGGGCTTCCATTCGGGTATGGTCGACTGTGAAACTATCTAACAACGGCATTCGTCACCTCCGGGAGTGAATTTTTTTAAAATAAAATGAACTCTTTGTTCAGCCGCGAGTCTCAGTATATGAAAGACGCGCATTTATTATCATCATCATCCCTGAATCAGAGATGAAAGTTTGGCCACAGTGATGTGGCCTTTTTCTTTTCCAGCGCTACGCGTGCCGCGCCAGCAGCGCCTCAAACGGCTCGCTGTCTTCAGCTTCCACTTTCTTCTGTCGCGCCACCGACGCGTCGCGCTCGGCGATAAAATCGTCTTCGCTCAGGATCTCCAGCGGCTCTTCGCGCAGCTGCGTCCGGTAACGATCGGCAAGCGCACGGCCGGTACCGCCAATGCCTTCTTCAATCATAGAACGCAGAATGCGGGCTGAGAAGGTTAATTCCGGATCGTCAAAGCAGGCCAGCAGCTCGTCGCAGACCTGCTGATATGCCTGGCCACCGTGGATACTGTCCAGGGTCTGCGCCACGCGGCGTAAATCGCGGAACAGATCTTTGCCCACCTGAGCCAGCGGGAACTGCGCGCTTTCGCAGCCAATCCCCAGCGTTAAGCCCGGCTTACGCCCTTCCAGAATAACCCGATTCCAGTTGGTGCGGGTGCACAGCAGCTCATCGCTGCTCATCTCCGGCGCGTCGGCCAGCGCGCACCAGACCATAAACAGGTCGAGGAAACGCACCTGCTGGGCGTCAACGCCGATCGGCGAGAACGGATTGATATCCAGCGAACGCACTTCGATATACTCAATACCACCGCGCAACAGCGCATCGGACGGGGTTTCGCCCCGACGGGTGACGCGTTTCGGGCGGATCGGCGCATAAAGTTCATTTTCAATCTGCAGAATGTTGCTGTTGATCTGCAGATACTTGCCGTCTTTCTGCAGCCCGATTTTGGCGTACTCTTCCGACGGCGTTTTAATCGCCCGCTTCAATCCTGCCACATACTCGTGCAGATCGTTAAACGTAATTCCGAGATTGCTTTGCGACTTATTGGTATAACCAAGGTCGCTGAGGCGCAGCGAGGTGGCATACGGCAGGTAATACATGCCGTTGCCCGTTTCCTCAAAGGGCAGCGTTGTCGGTTTGCCTTGCAGGAATGAGGAGCAAATCGCCGGCGAGGCGCCAAACAGATAGGGGATCACCCAGCCAAAGCGATAGTAGTTACGAATTGAGCGGAAATAGCCCGCCGAAATGGCCTCTTTACCACTCTCGGCATCTTCCACACCACATTTTGCCTGCCAGAAGGCCATCGGTAGGGAGAAGTTATAGTGCACGCCGGAGATAGTCTGCATCAGCGCGCCATAGCGGTTCTTCAGCCCCTCGCGATATAGCGTTTTCAGGCGCCCCACGTTAGAGGTGCCGTACTGCGCCAGCTCAATATCCTGACCGGGGGCGATATAGCATGGCATGCTCAGCGGCCACATCCGCTCGTCGCCAAGCTGACGCGCGGTATAGCGATGGACATCGCGCATAAAGGTCAGCATATGCTCAATATCGCCATCTACTGGCGTAATGAACTCAAGTAAAGCTTCGGCAAAATCGGTGGTAATCCATTTATGCGTTAGCGCTGAGCCTAACGCCGGAGGGTGACCGGTCGTTGCAAGGGTGCCGTCTGCGTTCACGCGCAGCGTTTCCCGCTCCAGACCACGTTGAATACCCTGCAGAGCCTGCGGATGTTTTTCCAGCCAGGCCAGCGCCTGTGATACGTCCGGGATCAATTTGACCTCCCGCCTGTCGAAATCGTTTGAATAAGCATAATTGTAATGGATGAACTGTCAGTCCAATTAGTGCCACCACGTCATGCCCTGAAGCGTCGCTGCCGCAATAGCGATATAGCGCAGCGCCTTACCAAGGCATAAGAAAAAGAGTACCGGTCCCCAGGAAATGCGCATCCATCCCGCCAGCAAACACAGTAAATCGCCGACAACCGGCGCCCAGCTCAGTAAGAGCGTGACCGCGCCGTAGCGCTTAAGCCAGCCGGCCGCCCGCTCCTGCCAGCGCGAGGTTTTGCGCAGCGGAAACAAGCGCCCCAGAATAACGTTAGTTACCCCTCCAAGGCTATTGCCGATTGTTGCTATTAATACTAACCACCACGGATGACTGACCCCCGCAAGTAGCATAGCCACCAGCACAACCTCCGAATTGCCGGGGAGCAGCGTGGCGCTTAAAAAGCTACTGGCAAACAGCGAGGTGAGTGACAGCGCGTCGCTCACAGCAAACGCACGTCAACTGCGTCCATTCCCGCGCGCTTCGCCGCCTGCAGACCAAAGTCGGCATCTTCGAAGACGACGCATTTTTCCGGCGCGACGCCCATGCGCTCGGCGCACAGCAGGAAGGTATCGGGCGCGGGTTTATGGTTGACCACATGATCGGCCGCCACCACCGCGGAGAAGTAATGACGCAGCCCCAGGTGCGCCAGCAGCGCTTCGGCGACGGAGCTCTCGCTGCCGGTTCCCACCGACATCGGGCGACGGCCGTGCCATGCCTTAACCACCTCAATCAGCGGCAACGGGCGTACGCTGTCCAGCAGCATCGCTTTGACGGCCTGGGTTTTTTCCTGCGCCAGGCGATGTGGATCGAGATCGGCCTGGTTGAGTTCGATAATCGCCTGGGCGATTCGCCAGGTTGGTGAGCCATTGAGCGCGACCATCGCCTGTTCGTCGAAACGCATACCGTAGCGGCCCAACACCTCGTTCCATGCCTGCCGATGGGTCGGCTCGGTATCGAGAATGGTGCCATCCATATCAAAGATCAGTCCTGCGTAACCTTCGTACATTGTCTTCTCACCAACCGGTTTGGGAATGATTACTGTAACGCAAAAGCCCGCCGTTGTCGCGGCCAGCGGCGCAGACGACAAAGGCGCCCTCAGGCGCCCCCAAAAATTAGGCCGGATAACCAGCCTTATTTAATACGCAGATCGTTCTCGACCATTCGCACGCCCTGCACTCGGCGTGTGACTTCTACGGCTCGTTTAGCGCTCTCCGCGGAGGAGACAAATCCGCTCAGCTGGACGCGGCCTTTAAAGGTCTGGACGCTAATTTCTGAGGACTTAATGTCTTTATCGTTAAAGAGCGCCGTTTTCACCTTGGTGGTCACCACGGTATCGTCAATATAGCCGCCCGTACTCTCCTTTGTAGCCGATCCCGCACAGCCAGCGAGGGCCGTCGTTACCAGCAGCGTCGCGCAAAAAGCAGGTATTGCTTTGAACCATTTCATGGATTTCTCTCCTTGCATTTATCTCAGCCTGATAACGCTGATATACAAGGATAAATTATAGTGGAAAGCGCGTCTTGCCAATAAAAAAGTCAGGATGAAGCCAGTGATGGAAAACGAGGTAATCGGGATGGTGAGAGAAGAGTGAAGATTATGCATTCAGAACGGGTGCTGCGATAATTTCGCAGCCTACGCAACAACATCGTCGTTGTTACTGAGGAGAATATGGTGCATCCGGGAGGATGACTCGGCTACGCCTCGCCCTTTGGGCCGTTGCTTACGCAACGTTATCCCCCCTGGTGCTGGCGATGATTTCGCAGACCATAAAACAACATCGTCGCTGTTACTAAGGAGAATATGGTGCATCCGGGAGGATTCGAACCTCCGACCGCTCGGTTCGTAGCCGAGTACTCTATCCAGCTGAGCTACGGATGCATCGGGAAAGCTATTTTACTGCGGGGTTACTCTCCTGGCACTTACGATGGTTTCGCAAACCAGATAACAACAATGTTGCTGTTACTAAGGAGAATATGGTGCATCCGGGAGGATTACTCGGCTGCGCCTCGCCCTAAGGGCCGTTGCTTACGCAACGTTATCCTCCCTGGTGCTGGCGATAATTTCGCAGACCATAAAACAACATCGTCGCTGTTATCAAGGAGAATATGGTGCATCCGGGAGGATTCGAACCTCCGACCGCTCGGTTCGTAGCCGAGTACTCTATCCAGCTGAGCTACGGATGCATCGGGATTACTGCTGTAATTCTGATATCAAATTTCGCGATTTGCCATTCTTATTAAAGAATGGTGCATCCGGGAGGATTCGAACCTCCGACCGCTCGGTTCGTAGCCGAGTACTCTATCCAGCTGAGCTACGGATGCAAAATGGCGGTGAGGCGGGGATTCGAACCCCGGATGCAGCTTTTGACCGCATACTCCCTTAGCAGGGGAGCGCCTTCAGCCTCTCGGCCACCTCACCACACACGCCTCTTTCGAGTGCTTCGAAGAACTTGTTTCTGCTCTTCGTCGCTGCGATGGCGCACATATTACTTTCTGGTACTTATAAGTCAAACACTTTTTCGAGACCTTTTTTCGTTTGCACACTTCGCACGCAATTCGCATGCAAAAACGGCAAAAAGGGCAATTTATCAACAGGAAATCAGCCCTGACGCTGGCATAACGCCAAACGACCAAAGCGGCAAAGGGTAATGAAAAGCGGTATGGCGCAGGGGGAAAAAACAGAAAAAGGGAAAAAGCGGCGGTAAGTGATGCGCCTCACTGCACAGCGAGGCGCGGAAACCTTAGTAACTGGACTGCTGGGATTTTTCAGCCTGAATACGCTGGTAGATCTCTTCACGGTGAACAGACACTTCTTTAGGGGCGTTTACGCCAATACGAACCTGGTTACCCTTCACCCCTAAAACTGTCACAGTGACCTCATCTCCAATCATGAGGGTCTCACCAACTCGACGAGTCAGAATCAGCATTCTTTGCTCCTTGAAAGATTAAAAGAGTCGGGTCTCTCGTATCCCGGCATTATCCATCATATAACGCCAAAAAGTAAGCGATGACAAATACCTTAGGGTATAAGCAGTCATGGCATCACATTCTGTTAAACCTAAGTTTAGCCGATATACACAATTTCAACCCGACTTTATCGTTATCAGTGTTTCTGACGCAAGGTGCCGCAACCCTCTGGTTATGGCACCTATACCCGTCATACTTCAAGTTGCATGCGTGTTGGCTTTCCTCGCTCACCCCAGTCACTTACTAGAGTAAGCTCCTGGGGATTCGCTGCGTCGCCGCCTTCCTGCAACTCGAATTATTTAGGGTAAATGCGTTTATAGTTATTACAGTTTTGCGCTGACCCAGCCTTTCACACTGGCTAACGCTGCAGGGAGAGCAGACGCATCGGTACCACCGGCCTGCGCCATATCCGGACGACCGCCCCCTTTACCGCCCACCTGCTGAGCGACCATACCAACCAGCTCCCCTGCTTTCACGCGGTCTGTCACATCCTTAGACACACCTGCAATCAGAGAAACCTTACCATCCGCTACCGTAGCTAATACAACGATCGTCGAACCGAGCTGGTTCTTCAGATCGTCAACCATGGTACGCAGCATTTTCGGCTCAACGCCGGTCAGTTCGCTGACCAGCAGCTTAACGCCGTTAATCTCTTCCGCTTTGCTGGAGAGGTTTGCGCTCTCCTGCGCCGCAGCCTGCTCTTTCAGCTGCTGCAGCTCTTTTTCCAGCTGACGGGTACGCTCCAGCGCGGCGCGAACCTTCTCGCCGAGATTGTGGCTGTCACCCTTCAGCAGCTGAGCGATATCATTGAGCTGATCGCTCTGCGCATGCAGGATGGCCATCGCGCCTTCGCCAGTCACCGCTTCGATACGGCGCACGCCAGCAGCGGTGCCGGACTCTGACGTGATGCGGAACAGGCCGATATCGCCGGTACGCGCCGCGTGAGTCCCGCCGCACAGCTCCGTGGAGAAGTCGCCCATCCGCAGAACGCGCACGCGATCGTCGTATTTCTCGCCAAACAGCGCCATGGCGCCGGATGCGCGCGCGGCATCGATATCCATAATGTTGGTTTCGATAGCCAGGTTACGACGGATCTGCGCGTTGACCAGGTCTTCCACCGCACGAATTTCTTCCGGCTTCATCGCTTCAAAATGCGAGAAGTCAAAGCGCAGCGCTTTATCATTGACCAGCGAACCTTTCTGCGCCACATGGGTGCCGAGCACCTGGCGCAGCGCCGCGTGCATCAGGTGCGTCGCGGAGTGGTTGAGACGGATACGCTGACGGCGAGCCTCATCTACGTCGGCCTGCACCGCGTCACCCACTTTCAGTGTGCCGCTGGCGACTTTACCGATATGACCAATAGCCTGGCCGTACTTCTGCGTGTCGCTGACTGCGAAGGAGAAGCCCGCGCCTTTTAATTCGCCTTTATCGCCCACCTGGCCGCCGGACTCCGCATAGAACGGGGTCTGATCAAGGATCACCACCGCTTCCTGGCCAGCGCTAACGCTATCCACCGCTTTGCCGTCGATAAACAGGGCGGTAACCTTGCCGTTCAGCTCCAGATGATCGTAGCCTTTAAATTCAGAGGCGCCGTCAACGCGGATCATCGCATTATAGTCGGCGCCGAAACCACTGGACTCGCGCGCGCGGCGGCGCTGCTCTTCCATCGCGGCTTCAAAACCAGCTTCATCAACCTTGATGTTGCGCTCGCGGCACACATCGGCGGTCAGGTCGACCGGGAAGCCGTAGGTGTCGTACAGACGGAAGGCGGTTTCGCCGTCCAGGGTGTCGCCTTTCAGCTTCGACAGCTCCTCATCCAGCAGCGCCAGGCCGCGCTCGAGGGTGCGGGCAAACTGCTCTTCTTCGGTTTTCAGCACCTGCTCAACCTGAGCCTGCTGCTGCTTCAGCTCGTCGCCGGCGGAGCCCATCACATCGATCAGCGGGGCAACCAGTTTCCAGAAGAAGGTGTCCTTCGCGCCCAGCATGTTGCCGTGACGGATCGCGCGGCGAATGATACGACGCAGCACGTAGCCGCGGTTTTCATTCGACGGGATCACGCCGTCGGCAACCAGGAAGGCGCAGGAGCGAATGTGGTCGGCGATAACGCGCAGCGACTTGTTCGTCAGATCGGTCGCGCCGGTGACTTTCGCCACGCTGGCGATCAGATCGCGGAACAGGTCGATGTCATAGTTGGAGTTAACGTGCTGCAGCACCGCGGCAATACGCTCCAGACCCATACCGGTGTCGACGGACGGCTTCGGCAGCGGCTCCATGGTACCGTCAGCCTGACGGTTGAACTGCATGAAGACGATGTTCCAAATCTCAATGTAACGGTCGCCATCTTCTTCCGGGCTTCCCGGAGGGCCGCCCCAGATGTGATCGCCGTGGTCAAAGAAGATTTCGGTGCACGGGCCGCACGGACCGGTGTCGCCCATCTGCCAGAAGTTGTCAGAAGCAAACGGCGCGCCTTTGTTGTCGCCGATGCGGATAATACGCTCGCGCGGAACGCCTACTTCATTGGCCCAGATGTCGAAAGCTTCGTCATCGGTCTCGTAAACGGTAACCCACAGTTTTTCTTTCGGCAGCGCGAACCAGTTCTCACCGGTCAGCAGTTCCCACGCGTATTTGATGGCATCCTGCTTGAAGTAATCGCCAAAGCTGAAGTTGCCCAGCATTTCAAAAAAGGTGTGGTGACGCGCGGTGTAACCGACGTTTTCCAGATCGTTGTGTTTACCACCCGCACGCACGCAACGCTGTGCGGTGGTCGCACGCGAATAATTACGTTTGTCGAGACCAAGGAAGACATCCTTGAACTGGTTCATCCCTGCATTGGTAAACAGCAGGGTCGGATCGTTGTGCGGCACCAGGGAGCTGCTGGCAACTACCTGATGTCCCTTGCTATGGAAAAAGTCGAGAAACGCCTGACGGATCTCAGCGGTGCTCTTGCTCATAATTATCCTGAAATCAAGCTACACGTCATCCTTCAAGTCGCCTCTGTCCTGGCTGCGCTTGCTCTTCCGGCACCGAACTGACGTACGTTGCGAAAGAGAGTCTCTCTTGCCGCCCTGATGCAGCTTGAATGATTTTGTGTAAAGGAATAATCGCCCAGGCCGCTGCCTGCACAGTCACAACCAGCGGCCCGACGGAATAAAGTGGGAATAAGATAAGTTTTCTTTACGGCGAAGTAAAATCCCGGATGGGTCAATCTGCAAAATTTCGCCAGATTTCCTGGATATCTTCCATCAGGTAGCCGCGGTAAAGCAGGAATCGCTGAACTTTCACTTTTTCAGTAAAGGCGGAAGGTAACGGTTCGCCGTATTTACGCTGTGCCTGCTCCCTGGCAAGGCTCACCCAGTCGATATCGCATTCGCGCATCGCCTGGTCAACGACCTGGCGCGCAATGCCTTTCTGGCTGAGCTCCTGGCGAATGCGCGCCGGACCATAGCCCTTGCGACTCCGGCTGGCGATGAACTGGCCGACGAAGCGGTTGTCGTCAAGGTAGCGGTTTTCGATACACCAGGCGACAACCTGCTCCAGCTCGTCGGGGGTGGCGTCCAGCGCCTCAGGACCGTTTTTGCTCATCACCGGAGCGACCAGCTTGCGTCGCAGCTCCTGCTCGCTGTGGTCGCGCATCGCCAGAATGCGGATAGCACGGTCCAGCAGGCGGGCGTAGCCGGAGCGGCGTGATGAAGGTTCAGTCACAGGCACCTCGATAATCTCACAAAGCAAAAGGGCTGCCTAAGCAGCCCTGTCAGTCTTGCAGACGATATCAGAAATCCTGTTCGGTTTCTTCTGCGTCGTTGCCGTCAACAACGAAGTCTGGCTTCGCATCCTGATTGTTGAGCAGCAGTTCGCGCACTTTCTTCTCAATCTCTTTCGCCGCCGCCGGGTTCTCTTTCAGCCAGGTGATCGCGTTCGCTTTACCCTGACCGATTTTGTCGCCGTTGTAGCTATACCAGGCACCCGCTTTCTCAATCAGCTTCTCTTTTACGCCGAGGTCTACCAGCTCGCCGTAGAAGTTGATGCCTTCGCCGTAGAGGATCTGGAATTCGGCCTGTTTAAACGGCGCGGCAATCTTGTTTTTCACCACTTTGACGCGGGTTTCGCTGCCGACGACGTTGTCGCCCTCTTTCACCGCGCCGATGCGGCGAATGTCCAGACGCACAGAGGCGTAGAACTTCAGCGCGTTACCACCGGTAGTGGTTTCCGGGTTACCGAACATCACGCCAATTTTCATACGGATCTGGTTGATAAAGATCAGCAGCGTGTTGGACTGCTTCAGGTTACCCGCCAGCTTACGCATCGCCTGGCTCATCATACGCGCCGCAAGGCCCATGTGAGAGTCGCCGATTTCGCCTTCGATTTCCGCTTTCGGCGTCAACGCCGCGACGGAGTCGACGACGATAACATCAACCGCGCCGGAGCGCGCCAGCGCGTCACAGATCTCCAGCGCCTGCTCGCCGGTGTCCGGCTGAGAACACAGCAGGTTGTCGATATCGACGCCCAGTTTGCGTGCATAGACCGGATCCAGCGCATGTTCAGCATCGATGAACGCACAGGTTTTACCTTCGCGCTGCGCTGCGGCGATAACCTGCAGCGTCAGGGTGGTTTTACCGGAGGATTCCGGACCGTAGATCTCGACGATACGGCCCATTGGCAGACCGCCGGCGCCCAGCGCGATATCCAGAGAAAGCGAGCCGGTGGAGATGGTTTCCACATCCATGGTGCGGTCTTCACCCAGGCGCATGATGGAGCCTTTACCGAATTGCTTTTCGATCTGGCCCAGTGCAGCCGCCAACGCTTTCTGTTTGTTTTCGTCGATCGCCATTGTTACTCCTAATCATGCAGGGTAAAGCGTGTTCGCTTCGCCGTTAATATTTGTTCAGTTGAGGCAATTATACTGTATGGTCATACAGTATCAAGTGTTTTGTAGAAATTGTTGCCAGAGCAGATTTAGCGCATAGGCCGTCGCCTGACGACGCACCGCTTCGCGGTCTCCGGCAAAGCATTCCCGCCGCGTCACCCCTTGCCCGCTCACGCTGGCGACGCCGAACCATACCGTGCCGACCGGCTTTTCGACGCTGCCGCCATCCGGCCCGGCGACGCCGCTAACGGAGATGGCATAATCCGCACGCGCCGCGCGCAGCGCGCCAATCGCCATCTCCACCACCACCGGTTCGCTTACCGCGCCGTTGTCGCGCAGCGTCGCTTCGCTGACGCCGATCATTTGCGATTTAGCTTCGTTGCTGTAGGTGACAAAGCCGCGTTCAAACCACGCCGAGCTGCCGGCAATATCGGTGATCGCTTTCGCAATCCAGCCGCCGGTACAGGATTCCGCCGTGGTCACCGTCGCCCCACGCGCCTTCAGCGCCCGGCCAATCTTCTCGCTTAGCTGCATTAATTCTGAATCGGTCATTATCGCCCCGCTTTGCTCTGGATAAAGAGGCCATCAAAGATAGCACTTTCGACAGAGATATGGGGATGAAGTGGCGATTTTACGAGGGGGGATCCAGAAATGGGTCGTCCTGTGATAACCAGGACGACCAGACAACCTGTTACTTCATGCTTTTAGCGATAAGCTCAACGTTGTGACGCATCATTTTGACGTAACTATCGGCGACGCCGCCCGGCTTAGACAGCGCTTCCGGATAGAGTTCGCCCCCCGGCTGCGCGCCGGTGGCGCTGGCAATCTGCTTCACCAGCCGCGGGTCAAGCTGGTTCTCCATAAACCAGGTATGGACGCCATCCGCTTTGATTTGCTTAATCAGCGCCGCCACCTGCGCCGTGCTGGCCTCGCTCTCTGAAGAGAGCCCCTGTGGCGCGAGGAAGGTCACGTGGTAAGCCCGGCCAAAATAGCCGAAAGCGTCATGGCTGGTCAGGACCTTGCGCTTGGCCAGCGGAATGGCGCTGAACTGCGCTTTCGCCCAGCCGTCGAGAGACGTCAGCTGGTCGATATAGCGCTTGCCGCTGCTGGTCAACGCCGCTTTATCTTCCGGGTCGGCTTTCACCAGACCATCGAGGATATTCTGCGCATACAATGCGCCGTTCGCTGCGCTGTTCCAGGCGTGGGGATCGGTCACCGTTTTACCCTCTTCATCAAGGGTATGGGTCTTGACGCCTTTCGATGCCACCACCAGCTCGCCCTTAAAACCAGAGGCCTTAATCAGGCGATCCAGCCACCCTTCCAGCCCCAGGCCGTTAACCACCACCACGTCGGCCTTGCTGAGCAGCGCGCTATCCTTCGGCGACGGTTCGAAGGTGTGCGGATCGCCGTCCGGGCCGACCAGGGTATCCACATGGACATGCTCCCCGCCGACCTGCTGCGCTATATCACCCAACACCGAAAAACTGCTTACCACATTCAGCGTTTTCGCCATGGCCCCCTGCGCCATCAGGCCGAGGGCCAGCGCGACCACTATTGCACTACGTTTCATCATTTCCTTACCCCATCAATGTGCGCCAACCGACCAGCAGCCGGCTGCGCGTGCCAAAAAATAGCGAAACAAAAAACAGTGCGCTGGCGGTCAGCACAATAGCGGGCCCGGCGGGAAGACTAATCGCCCAGGAGAGGCTTAATCCCAGCCAGGCGCAGAGCGCGCCCATTCCCGCCGCCAGCAGCAGAATGCCCGGCAGCGTGCGCGCCCAGCAGCGTGCGGCGACCGCCGGGAGCATCATTACCCCTACCGCCATCAGCGTGCCGAGCACCTGAAACCCGGCCACCAGATTAAGCACCAGCAGCGCCAGAAAAAGCCCATGCAGCAGCGCAGGCAGCCGCCGGTGATTCACCTGCAGCCAGGCGCTGTCGAACGCCTCGCAGACCAGACCGCGGTAGCACAGCGCAATGCACAATAGCGTCAGGCTGGCGACGCCGCTGACAAACAGCGCCGCATCGCGGTCGACCGCCAGAATGGAGCCAAACAGCAGATGCAGGAGGTCCACGCTGGAGCCGCGCAGCGACACCAGGGTGACGCCCAGGGCCAGCGAGCCCAGATAAAATCCGGCAAAACTGGCGTCCTCTTTTAACGGTGTCCGCCGGCTCACCCACCCGGCCACCAGGGCAACCACGATGCCGGCGATGAAGCCGCCGAGGGTCATGGCCAGCAGCGACATGCCGCTCAGCAGATACCCCACCGCCACGCCGGGGAGAATGGCGTGCGACAGCGCATCGCCCATCAGGCTCATGCGCCGCAGCAGCAGGAAGACGCCCAGCATGGTGGTGCTCAGCGACAGCGCCAGACACACCACGAGGGCCCGACGCATAAAGCCGAATTCAATGAAAGGCTGAAAGAAGGTGTGCCAGATCATGCCGACCTCACATGACTGAAGGCCGGGAGCACCGCCCGGGTAGCGCCCCAGCAGGCGCGCTGGGGAGTCAGCAGCAGCGTCTCGGGGAAAAAGTCGGCCACCCGCTGGTTATCATGCAGCACCGCCAGGATGGTCTGTCCCTGCCGGTGCATCTCGAGGATCAAATCCATTAGTTCGCGACTGGTCGCTTCGTCGATACCGGTGAAGGGCTCGTCGAGCATCACCAGCGGCGCCTGCTGCACCATCACCCGGGCAAATAGCATGCGCTGAAACTGGCCGCCGGAGAGCGCTTCGATCGGCGTTTTCGCCAGGCCCGCCAGCCCGACCCGCTCCAGCACCGCGCCGATGCGTCGCCGGGTGCCGCCCCCCAGACCGCGCAGCAGCGACACGCCGGGCCATGCGCCCTGGCTTACCACATCCTGCACGTTGAGAGGAAACTGCGACTCGAGGGCATGGCGCTGCGCCAGCCAGCCGATCACCGGCCGTGTTCCCTGCCAGCGCAGGCGGCCACTGACCGGCGGAAGAAACCCGGCGAGGGTTTTCAGCAGCGTTGATTTTCCGCAGCCATTGAGGCCAACAATTGCCGTCAGGCTGCCGGGGCATATCATCCCGCTCAGCGGAGGGGTGATCGCTACCCCGTCATAGCCGGCGACCAGCTGCTCCAGTTCAATCATGGCAGCGTCACCGCCCACCAGGTTGCTAACCATAGCGCCGCCAGCAGCACGCCTGCGATAGCCGCGCGCACCGCGCCGGATGCCATAAAAATCGATGTGAACATATCCCCGCCTCAATTTAATGTTATAACATAACAATAACGAAGCGAAGAAAGAATGTAAATCAGCGTCATTCAGCGGAAATGTAACAAAGGTCAACAAGAGGCATGGAGACGGGAAAAAACGGGAAGATAAGCGCGGCCTCCCCGGCGTCATCCCCCGGTCGCGCTGCGCTTACCGGGGCTAGCAACCGGATACCAGACCGTAGCCCGGATAAGGCGCTACGCGCCGCTATCCGGGGAGGCTGGGAAATTGTCAGCCGGATGAAAGGATTAATAACCGCCGCGGGCCTGCGCAACCGCCAGGCCCAGCTGCCAGACAGCCATCGCGTAGTGGGTGCTGTGGTTGTAGCGGGTGATGGTGTAGAAGTTCGGCAGCCCGTACCAGTACTCATAGCCGGTGCCGACGTCCAGCCGCAGCAGGCTGGCCTGCTGATGGTTACCCAGCGGCTGGGTCGGGGTCAGCCCTGCGGCCGCCAGCTGCGAAACGCTGTATTTAGTCTTGAAACCATTCTCCAGCCCCGGGGCCTGCCCCAGCGCCTGCACCGCCACCAGATCGCCGCTCACCCAGCCATGCTGTTTGAAGTAGTTGGCCACGCTGCCGATAGCATCCACCGGGTCCCACAGGTTGATATGTCCGTCACCGTTAAAATCGACCGCATACTGCTTATAGGAGGACGGCATAAACTGACCGTAGCCCATCGCCCCGGCGAAAGAGCCTTTCAGATCCAGCGGGTCGTCGCTTTCGCTGCGCGCCATTAGCAGGAAAGTTTCCAGCTCCGACGAGAAGTATTCGGCGCGGCGCGGGTAGCTAAACGACAGCGTCGCCAGCGCGTCGAGGATCCGGGTTTTGCCCATCACCCGGCCCCAGCGAGTCTCCACGCCGATAATGCCGACGATGATTTCCGGCGGCACGCCGTAAACCTGATAAGCGCGGTTAAGCGCGTCCTGATACTGATTCCAGAACACCACGCCGTTCTGCACATTATCCGGGGTAATGAACTGTTTCTTGTAGCGCAGCCAGGCGCCGGTCGGCCCGGTTGGCGGCAGGCCGGTCGGCGCCTGACGATCCATCAGCCGCAGGACGTAATCCAGGCGCTTTGCCTGCGACAGGATCTCCTGCAGCTGCTGCCTGTCGAAGCCGTGCTTCGCCACCATCTTATCGATAAACTGCGCCGCCGCCGGGTTGTTGGCGAAGTCGCCGCCCATCTGCATCACGTTATGCTGCGGTTCCAGCAAAAAGCCGCCGGTTCCACTCGCCATCTCCGTTTCCGCGGGGGTCTTGGGTTTGCTGCTGCAGGCAGCGAGGAGCACACAAAGGGGAAGTAAAGCCAGATAGCGACGCTTCAACATGGGAATTCCGTTTAACAAATTCAGCAAGGGATAATTATGGTAAAGCATGCGACGACCAACAAGAAAGCGACAATCTGTTTGTAGACAAAATAGTCCTTCAACGGCTCCTCCCCTGCGTGCTTTCATGCCCTGCAATATTTCATCTCGCCCGCATCATCTTTCAAAATAAAATATTTATCTTTCATTTTGCGATCCATTTAACACTTTTAAACCTTTCAAAATGATTAAAATCAGCCTGCGATTAGCAAGAAAAATAACATGCTGAAGGAGAGAACAATGATTGACGTCGTGACCCACGGCGCGGAGTGGTTTATCGGCCTGTTTCAGAAAGGCGGCGAGGTATTTACCGGCATGGTGACCGGGATCCTCCCCTTGCTGATCAGCCTGCTGGTGATCATGAACGCGCTGATCAACTTTATCGGCCAGCAGCGGATCGAGAAGCTGGCGCAGCGCTGCGCCGGAAACCCAATCTCCCGTTACCTGCTGCTACCCTGCATCGGCACCTTCGTGTTTTGTAACCCAATGACGTTAAGCCTCGGTCGGTTTATGCCAGAGAAGTACAAGCCCAGCTATTACGCGGCGGCGTCGTATAGCTGCCACTCAATGAACGGACTGTTTCCACATATCAACCCCGGCGAGCTGTTCGTCTATCTCGGCATCGCCAACGGCCTCACTACCCTCGGCCTACCGCTCGGTCCGCTGGCGGTGAGCTACCTGCTGGTCGGGCTGGTGACTAACTTCTTCCGCGGCTGGGTCACCGACCTGACCACCTCGATTTTCGAGAGAAAAATGGCGATTCAGCTTTCCCAGAAAGTGCATCTGTCAGGAGCGACATCATGACCCGTATTCGTATAGAGAAAGGCACCGGCGGCTGGGGCGGCCCGCTTGAGCTCGACGCCGTCGAAGGCAAAAAGATCGTCTATATCACCGCCGGCACCCGCCCGGCGATCGTTGACCGCATCGCCAGCCTGACCGGCTGGCAGCCGGTGGACGGGTTTAAAGAGGGGGAACCAGCGGAAAGCGACATCGGCGTGGCGATTATCGACTGCGGGGGCACCCTGCGCTGCGGGCTCTATCCTAAGCGCCGCATCCCGACGGTGAATATCCATGCCACCGGCAAATCAGGGCCGCTGGCCCAGTACATCACGGAAGATATTTATGTCTCCGGCGTCAAAGAGGACAACATCCAGTGCATCGCTCCCGACAGCGCAGGGGTTTCCGAGCCGCCGGCGGAAAACAAGAGCGCGGGTCGCGATTACGACACCAGCAAGAAGATTACTGAACAGAGCGATGGCCTGCTGGCGAAGGTCGGGATGGGCATGGGTTCGGTGGTGGCGGTGCTGTTCCAGGCCGGGCGCGACACCATTGATACGGTGCTGAAAACCATTCTGCCGTTTATGGCTTTCGTCTCGGCGCTGATCGGCATCATCATGGCCTCCGGCATCGGCGACTGGATCGCCCACGGCCTGGCGCCGCTCGCCAGCCATCCGCTGGGGCTGGTAACCCTGGCGCTGATTTGCTCTTTCCCGCTGCTGTCGCCGTTTCTCGGCCCCGGCGCGGTTATTGCCCAGGTGATCGGCGTGCTGATCGGCGTTCAAATCGGCCTCGGCAACATTCCGCCGCACCTCGCCCTGCCCGCCCTATTCGCCATTAACGCCCAGGCCGCCTGCGATTTTATTCCGGTAGGCCTGTCGCTAGCCGAAGCCCGCCAGGATACCGTGCGCGTCGGCGTGCCGTCGGTGCTGGTCAGCCGCTTTCTGACCGGCGCACCAACGGTGCTGATCGCGTGGTTCGTTTCCGGATTTATTTACCAGTAAGAGGTTCCTGCAGATGACTGTGATTTACCAGACCACCATTACGCACATCGGCGCCTGCGCGACGATGGCGCTGGAAGAGCAAATGCTGATCACCTTCCGCGAGGGCGCCCCGGCGGATATCGAAGAGTACTGCTTTATTCACAACCACGGCAAGCTTGCTGGCACGCTGCAGCCGGGGGCAGAGCTGCAGCTTGGCGAACAGCGCTACCCGGTGACCGCCGTCGGCGAGGTCGCTGAACAAAACCTGCGCGAGCTGGGCCACATCACCCTGCGCTTTGACGGCCATCGTGAAGCGGAGTTCCCAGGTACCGTCCATGTGGCGGGCCCGGTGCCGGACGCCATCGCGCCCGGCTGCGTACTGAAGTTTGTTGCTTAAAAGGAGAGAGAGATGAATCAGGTTGCTGTTGTCATTGGCGGTGGACAAACCTTAGGAGAGTTTCTGTGCCGCGGGCTGGCCGCCGAGGGCTACCGCGTGGCGGTGGTCGATATTCAGAGCGAAAAAGCCAGCCGCGTCGCCCAGGAGATTAACGCTGAGTATGGCGAAGGTATGGCGTACGGCTTCGGCGCCGACGCCACCAGCGAGGCCAGCGTCACCGCCCTGGCCCACGGGGTGGATGAGATTTTTTCGCGCGTCGACCTGCTGGTGTACAGCGCCGGGATCGCCAAGGCGGCGTTTATTAGCGACTTCGCGCTGGGGGATTTCGACCGCTCGCTGCAGGTCAATCTGGTGGGCTATTTTCTCTGCGCCCGCGAGTTCTCGCGGTTGATGATCCGCGACGGCATTAAGGGGCGGATCATTCAGATCAACTCGAAATCCGGCAAAGTCGGCAGTAAGCACAACTCCGGCTACAGCGCGGCGAAGTTCGGCGGCGTCGGGCTGACCCAGTCGCTGGCGCTGGATCTGGCGGAATATGGCATTACCGTGCATTCGCTGATGCTCGGCAATCTGCTGAAGTCGCCGATGTTCCAGTCGCTGCTGCCGCAGTATGCCACCAAGCTCGGTATCGATGAGAGCGAAGTCGAGCAGTACTACATCGACAAGGTGCCGCTGAAGCGCGGCTGCGAATATCAGGATGTGCTGAACGTATTGATGTTTTACGCTAGCCCACAGGCGTCGTACTGCACCGGGCAGTCGATCAACGTCACCGGCGGCCAGGTGATGTTTTAACAGGTTCCCGGATGGCGCTGCGCTTATCCGGGCTACAAAACTGTAGGTCGGGTAAGGCGTTAGCCGCCACCCGACAAAAAACGGCACCGCGGGTCGCTCGGGTTAGGCGCTCGCGCCGTGACCTGGGCTGTTCCCGCCCCCCTTAAGGAGAGACCTATGGTTACTGCATTAATCATCGTCGCCGCCATCGCCTGGCTTACCCAGCTGGCCTTTGGCGGCTGGCAGATCCGCCGCTTCAATCGCGCCTTTGATAGCCTGTGCCAGCAGGGGCGGGTGGGCGTCGGCCGCTCCGCCGGACGCTTTCAACCGCGCGCCATCGTCGCCATCGCCGTCGATGATAACGACCGCATTAGCGACACGCTGCTGATGAAAGGCTTCACCATTTTCGCCAGTCCGCAAAAGATCCCGGCTCTGGCAGGCAAACATATTGCGGAATTGCAGCCTGATGTGATCTTTCCCCATGATCCGCGCTGTCAGAATGCACTATCATTAGCGCTTAATCCGAAACATGGATAATTTCGTTGTAAAAGTAAATATCTTGCGAAATTATCACTTCGAAACTTAAACGCAGGATAGACGCCTATGAAACCACGTCAGCGCCAGGCAGCCATTCTCGAGTTCCTGCAGTCGCAGGGAAAATGCTCGGTCGAAGAGCTGGCGCAACACTTCGATACCACTGGCACCACCATCCGCAAGGATCTGGTCACGCTGGAAAACGCCGGCACCGTCATTCGCACCTACGGTGGCGTGGTACTCAACAAGGATGAAGCCGATCCGCCGATTGACCATAAAACGCTGATCAACACCCATAAAAAAGCGCAGATTGCCGAGGCTGCCGTGCGATACATCCACGATGGCGATTCAATTATCCTCGACGCCGGCAGCACCGTGCTGCAGATGGTGCCATTGCTGAGTCACTTCAATAACATCACGGTGATGACCAACAGCCTGCATATCGTCAACGCGCTATCAGAGTTCGATAACGAGCAGACCATCCTGATGCCGGGCGGCACCTTCCGTAAAAAATCGGCCTCTTTTCACGGCCAGCTGGCGGAAAACGCCTTCGAACAGTTCAGCTTCGACAAGCTGTTTATGGGCACCGACGGTATCGATCTGAACGCCGGAGTCACTACCTTTAATGAGGTCTATACCGTCAGCAAAGCGATGTGCAACGCCGCCCGCGAAGTGATCCTGATGGCCGACTCATCCAAGTTTGGTCGTAAAAGCCCCAATATTGTCTGCGGCCTTGAACGCGTGGATAAATTGATTACCGATGCCGATATTGACCCGGAATTCCAGCGGGCGCTGGAAGCCAAAGGCATTGAAGTCATTATTACTGGAGAACATCATGAGTAACTTTTTGTTAGAGGCCGGACGCCAGACCCTGATGCTTGAGCTGCAGGAGGCGAGCCGCCTGCCGGAGCGCCTGGGCGACGACTTCATCCGCGCGGCGGAAACCATTATCCACTGCGAGGGCAAACTGATTGTCTCCGGTATCGGTAAATCCGGCCACATCGGTAAAAAGCTGGCGGCAACCTTCGCCAGCACCGGCACCCCGGCCTTTTTCGTCCATCCGGCGGAAGCCCTGCACGGCGATCTCGGCATGCTCGATAGCCGCGACGTGATGCTGTTTATCTCCTACTCCGGTAGCGCGAAAGAGCTGGATCTCATCGTGCCGCGGCTGGAAGAAAAAGGCATTCCGCTGCTGGCGATGACCGGCAAATCCACCTCGCCGCTGGCGCTGGCGGCGAAAGCGGTGCTGGATATCGCCGTGGAGCGCGAGGCCTGCCCGATGCATCTGGCGCCAACCTCCAGCACCGTCAACACGCTGATGCTGGGCGACGCGTTGGCGATGGCGGTGATGCAGGCGCGCGGTTTCAATGAAGAGGATTTCGCCCGTTCCCACCCGGCGGGCGCCCTCGGCGCGCGGCTGCTGAACAAAGTGCATCACCTGATGCGCCGCGACGAAGAAGTGCCGCGGGTCAATGCCGAGGCCAACGTCATGGACGCCATGCTTGAACTAAGCCGAACCGGGCTCGGCCTGGTGGCGGTCTGCGATGAAGCCAACCGCGTGCAGGGCGTTTTCACCGACGGCGACCTGCGCCGCTGGCTGGTTGCTGGCGGTACGCTCAACGATGGCGTCACTCGGGCGATGACCCGCAATGGCGTAACGCTGCAGGCGGATAGCCGCGCGGTGGAAGCCAAAGAGCGACTGATGAAACACAAAATCAGCGCCGCGCCGGTAGTGGATGAGAACGGCCAACTGGTCGGCGCCATTAACCTGCAGAACTTTTACCAGGCGGGGATCCTTTAAGACCCAGACGTTTCGCCAGCCGATGCAGGTTGGCGACGTCCAGTTCCAGCGCTCGGGCGGTCGCCGCCCAGTTGCCCTGGTTAGCCTCCAGCGCGCGGCTAATGGCTTCTCGCTGAAAAGAGTCGGTCGCCTCGCGCAGATTGATGTTTCCCGTCGCGGGCGCCGCTGCCGCCGTCTCAGTCGGCAACATCGGCGCCGCCACCGCAAACTGGAAATGCTGCGGCTCCAGGACCACTTCATCACCGGCCTGGGTGGCCCGCGCCAGCACCACCGCCCGATGGATAGCATGCTCCAGTTCGCGCACGTTGCCCGGCCAGGACCACTTCTGCAGCCGGTTTCGCGCCGCCTCAGCCAAAATGACCCGCGCCAGCCCCATCCGCAGGCGGCACTGCTCGCAGAAATAGCCCGCCAGCAGCACCACGTCACTTTCCCGCTCGCGTAGCGGCGGAACCGACAGCGGGAAGACGCTCAGCCGATGGTACAGATCGGCGCGAAAGCGCCCTTCCACCACCTCCTGGCGCAGATCGCGGTTCGTCGCCGCCAGCACCCGCACATCGACCCGCAGGCTGCGGTCATCGCCGACGCGCTGAATATCGCCATACTGCAGCACGCGCAGCAGTTTGGCCTGCAGCGCCAGCGACAGTTCGCCGATTTCGTCAAGAAACAGGGTGCCGTTATCCGCCATCTCAAATTTACCGCTGCGGTTGCTGATAGCCCCGGTAAATGCCCCTTTCACATGGCCGAACAGCTCGCTCTCCGCTACGCTTTCCGGCAGCGCCGCGCAGTTGAGGTACACCAGAGGGTTGGCGGCTCGCGGCGATCCCTGGTGCACTGCCTTCGCCACCAGCTCTTTGCCGGTGCCGGTTTCGCCGCTGATCAGCACGTTTAAATCCGAGGCGGCGACGATATCGATCTCTTTTTTCAGCTGCAGCATGGGCCCCGACAGGCCGATGATCTCCTGGCGCTCCGGCAGCGGGTAATTCACCGCCTGCGCCGGCAGGACGTTTTGCGCTTCAAGGCGGGCGATAAGCAGCGCATTATTCAGCGCCCCGGCCACCAGCGCGGCAATCAGCCGCAGCTCTTCATCGCTGAAGCTATCGAAACGATCGGCATCCATGCCGTCCAGGGTCAGCGCGCCAATCAGCGTCTGCCCGGCAAACAGCGGCAGTCCCACGCAGGCATGGACTTTGAGGCTCTCATGACCGGGGATCAGCCCGTCATAGGGGTCGGGCAGGTCGCTATCCGCCGGGAAGCGCACCACATCCCCGGCGCGCGCAATCGCCTCCAGCCGCGGGTGTCCTTCCAGGGCAAAGCGCCGACCGAGCACATCCTGCGCCAGGCCATCGATCGCCAGCGGCACAAACTGATGCGCCTCATAGCGCAGCAGCGCCGAGGCATCGCAGCCAAGAATTTGCCGCAGGGTAGTAATCAGGCGCGAAAAGCGGTCGGTGTGACCAATATCGCTTTGTAAATCTATGGCGATTCTCGCCAGCTCGTCGACGGAAAAACTCATTGCCGCTCCATTGTCATTTTGACAATACGCATTGTCATATCGACTATTTTAACCATTGTCATTTTGACAACAACCAAAATCAGAAAAAATTAAAAACAGATAATTATCAATTAATTAAAAAGTTGGCACGCAACTTGATATAAGCCAGTCAACTGAGTTTAAACACACTGTATTGATTGAGGTTGCTATGTCTATTGTGGTGAAAAATAACATTCTTTGGGTTGGCCAACGTGACTGGGAAGTGCGTGATTTCCACGGCACCGAATATAAAACGCTGCGCGGCAGCAGCTACAACAGCTATCTCATCCGCGAAGAGAAAAACGTGCTGATCGATACCGTCGATCATAAATTCAGCCGCGAGTTCGTACAGAACCTGCGCCGCGAAATCGACCTCGCCGACCTCGACTATATCGTCATTAACCACGCCGAAGAGGACCATGCCGGCGCGCTGACCGAACTGATGATGCAGATCCCGGATACGCCGATCTACTGCACCGCCAACGCCATCGACTCGATCAACGGCCACCATCATCATCCGGAGTGGAACTTCCACGTGGTGAAAACCGGCGATACTCTCGACATCGGTAACGGTAAACAGCTGATCTTCGTGGAAACGCCGATGCTGCACTGGCCGGACAGCATGATGACCTACCTGACCGGCGACGCGGTGCTGTTCAGCAACGACGCCTTCGGCCAGCACTATTGCGACGAACATCTGTTCAACGATGAAGTGGACCAGACTGAACTGTACGAACAGTGCCAGCGCTACTACGCCAACATCCTGACGCCCTTCAGCCGCCTGGTGACGCCGAAAATTACTGAAATCCTCGGCTTCAACCTGCCGGTGGAGATGATTGCCACCTCCCACGGCGTGGTCTGGCGCGATAACCCGACGCAAATCGTCGAGAAATACCTCGAGTGGGCGGCGGATTATCAGGAAGATCGCATCACCATCTTTTACGACACCATGTCCAATAATACCCGCATGATGGCGGACGCCATTGCCCAGGGGATCACCGAGGTTGACCCACGGGTAGCGGTGAAAATCTTTAACGTCGCCCGCAGCGACAAAAACGACATCCTCACCAATGTTTTCCGCTCGAAAGGCGTACTTGTCGGCACGTCCACCATGAACAACGTGATGATGCCGAAAATCGCCGGGCTGGTGGAAGAGATGACCGGGCTGCGTTTTCGCAATAAACGCGCCAGCGCCTTTGGCTCGCACGGCTGGAGCGGCGGCGCGGTAGACCGCCTGTCCACCCGCCTGCAGGATGCCGGCTTTGAGATGTCGCTGAGCCTGAAAGCCAAATGGCGCCCGGATATCGACGCGCTGGAGCTGTGCCGCCAACACGGTCGCGACATCGCTCGCCAATGGGCCCTCTCGCCGCTGCCGGTTGCTGAAGCAGCGACAACGCCGGAACCACAGGACTGCGCCTGTGCCGCGGCCGCGGCCGCCGATCTCGGTCCCATGATGCAGTGCAGCGTGTGCCAGTGGGTCTATGACCCGGCGAAAGGCGAACCTAATCAGGATGTACAGCCGGGTACGCCGTGGAGCGAAGTGCCGGACAATTTCCTCTGCCCTGAGTGTTCTCTTGGCAAAGATGTCTTTGACGTACTGGCGACGGAGGCAAAATGAGTGATGGCATCGTCATCATCGGCTCGGGCTTCGCGGCCCGCCAGCTGGTGAAAAATATTCGTAAGCAGGATGCGCAAATCCCGCTGACCCTCATCGCCGCCGATAGCATGGATGAATACAACAAACCGGACCTCAGCCATGTCATCAGCCGCGGACAGAAGGCCGACGATCTGACCCTGCAAAGCGCCGGCGAGTTCGCCGAGCAGTACACTCTGCGTCTGTTTCCCCATACCTGGGTAAGCGATATCGACGCCGAAAACCGGTTAGTGAAGAGCCACGATAACCAGTGGCGCTACGACAAACTGGTACTGGCCACCGGCGCGACGCCGTTTATCCCGTCGGTACCGGGGCGCGAGCTGATGCTAACGCTCAATAGCCAGCGCGAATATGGCGCGGCGCAGAGCCGGCTGCACGACGCGAAGCGCGTGCTGATCGTCGGCGGCGGCCTGATTGGCTGCGAACTGGCGATGGATTTCTGCCGCGCCGGTAAAGCGGTAACGGTAGTCGATAACTCCGCCAGCGTGCTGGCGGCGCTGATGCCGCCGGAGGCCAGCAGCCGCCTGCAGCATCGGCTCACCGAGATGGGCGTACATCTGATGCTGAAAACGCAGCTGGAGGGGCTGGAGCAAACCGCCGACGGCATTCGCGTCAGTCTCGATCGCCAGCGCGCGATAACCGTCGATGCGGTGGTGGCCGCCGCCGGCCTGCGCCCGGAAACGTCGCTGGCGCGCCACGCCGGACTGCAGATTAACCGCGGTATTGTGGTCAATAGCCAGCTGCAAACCAGCGACCCGGCGATTTATGCGCTCGGCGACTGTGCGGAAATCAACGGCGTGGTACTGCCGTTCCTGCAGCCGATTTTACTCAGCGCCATGTGCCTGAGTAAAAATCTGCTGGCGCAGGCGGGAGAACTCAAGCTGCCGCCAATGCTGGTGAAGGTGAAAACCCCGGATCTGCCGCTGCATCTGGCCGGCGACACCCGCCGCGACGATCTGACGTGGAACATCGTGGCCGCCAAAGAGGGGCTGGTGGCGAAAGGCGTGGATGCCGAAAACCAGCTGCGCGCCTTTGTGGTCAGCGAAGACAAAATGAAGGAAGCCTTTGCGCTGCTCAAACAACTGGTAAGTTGATGGTTTTCCCGGCTTGCGGCGTAAACGCCTTAGCCGGGCTACGGTATTGTCCTGGTAGCCCGGCTAAGCGCAGCGCAAGCCGGGAACATATCCAGCCTAGCGCGCCAGATTGTCGTAGCCGCGCCAGCGATAGTTAAGCACCGATAGCGCCCAACAGGCGACAAACAACCCGACCACCACAAATCCGGCGTCGCCGAGGTTGTCGTTTAACGCCCCTACCCAGCGCCATATTCCGCCGCTGAGCGCAAACTTATCCATCAGCAGGCCCAGCGCTTCCAGGCCGCCGATAAACAGCGCCACCACCACCGAGGTGCCGGTGATGGTCATGTTGTAATAGAGCTTGCGCTGCGGTTTGCTGAACGCCCAGCCGTAGGCGCCGACCATCAGCACGTTATCGAGGGTATCCACCAGCGCCATACCACTGGCGAACAGCGCCGGGAAGACCATAATCGACCAGACGGAAATCCCGCTCGACGCGCCGGCGGCGGAGATACCCAGTACGCCGATTTCGGTGGCGGTATCAAAACCGAGGCCAAACAGGAAACCGACCAGGTACATCTGCCAGCTGCGGCTTATCAGACGGAAGGTCTTGCCAAACAGCCAGCTCATCATGCCGCCGCCGCTGACGATTTCGTCGCTGACCTTTTCACCGCGCTTCCATGCCTGGAAGCTGCGCCACACGCTGCGTAAAATCACCAGGTTGATAAAGGCCATCGCCAGTAAAAACAGGGCCGACACGGCGGTGCCGATAACGCTGCCGGTATCATGCAGCCAGCTCATCTGCGTGCTGAAGGCGGTGGCGGTCGCGGCAATCGCCGCCGAGGCCAGCACCACAATCGATGAGTGGCCCAGCGAAAACCACGCCCCGACGGCGAAAGGCCGCCGCCCCTGCTGCATCATCTTGCGGGTCACGTTATCAATCGCCGCAATATGGTCGGCGTCCACCGCGTGGCGCAGGCCGTAGCCCCAGGCCAGCAGGCTGGCGGCCATCAGCGCGCCGCTGTCGCCAAAGGCCTGCAGCGCCCAGCACCAGGCCAGTAAATTCGCCGCGATCAACCCCAGCACCAGACCCGCGGCGCGCGGCTGCTGGCGTAAAACTGTCATTATCATGGTTGTATTCCTTGAGCCTGCCAGCGGGCGGCGGCGATCACCGCCTGACCATAGGCGATTGCGCCGTCGCCGGCCGGCAACTGCTGTGCAAACAGCAGAGTAAAATCCGCCAGATAAAAGGTCAATCGCGCCGCCAGCAGGCGGTTATGCAGCCCCCCGCCGCTGCAGACCATCGTGTCGATGCCGCGGACGGTGGCGCAGTCGCGGGCCATCGCCGCCAGCCCACAGGCCAGGGCGTCGTGGAATGCCCAGGCTTTCTGCGCCGGAGTCGCCTGCCAGCTCAGCCATTGCCGCCAGAAGGTCGCTAAATCCAGCGCGTCGTCGCGCCACGGCAGCGTAACCGGGTGGCTGACGCCGGGGCAGCTGGCGGCCAGCGCCTCCAGCCGACAGGCCGCTTCGCCTTCATAGCTCAGACTCTCCGGCGCGCAATCCAGGGCGCAGGCAACGGCATCAAACAGCCGTCCGCAGGATGAGGCGCGCGGCGCGTTAATCCCGCGCTCGATGGCCTGCGCCAGCAGCGGCCAGTTGCGCTGGCGCAGGGTGGCGGCCTGCGGATAATCCTGCCAGTCAGGGACAAAGGCCAGACAGTGGGCCAGCAAATTTCGCCACGGCTGGCGTGCCGCCAGGTCCCCCCCTGGCAGCGCGACGGCCGGCAGCCCGCCAAGATGTTCGCATTCGCGATAGTTGACCCGCAGGCACTCCCCGCCCCACAGCGCGCCGTTCTCCCCCATACCAATACCGTCGAGTGTCAGGGCGATAACGTCCCCGCCGTCAAGCGGCCAGCGGTGCTCCGCCAGGCATGCCGCGGCGTGGGCATGGTGATGCAGCACTGTCTCCAGCGGCAGGGGCAGGGAGGCCGCCCACTGCGTTGAGCGATAGCCGGGATGGGCATCAACCACCACCCGCTGCGGCACAAACGCGTAAATGCTCTGCATCAGCTGCAGGGCGCTGCGCCACTGCTGTTCAACACCTTCCTCGCCAAGATCGCCAAAGTGCTGGCTCAGCACCGCTTCGCTGCCGCGCGCCAGGCAGAAGGTATTTTTCATATCCGCGCCGAGAGCCAGCAGCGGCGGGATGTCTCCTAGCCCTGGCGGCAGCGGCAGCGCGTCCGGGACGTAGCCCCGGGCGCGGCGCAGCATTTCACCGCTTGAGCGCACCAGTGAATCATCCATCCGCTGTACGATGTCGCGATTATGCAAGAGAAAGCCGTCGGCAATGTCGGCTAACTCATTGAGCGCCTGAGCATTACTTAACGTCGGCGGACGGCCGCTAAGGTTGCCGGAGGTCATTACGATGGGGCGCGCCAGGCCCTGCAGAAGCAAATGCTGCAGCGGATTAGACGGCAGCATCACCCCAACTTCCGCAAGCCCTGGCGCTATTTCGTCGCACAGGCCGGAGACCTGCGCTTTGGCAATCAGTACGATGGGCGCCGCCGGGGAGCCCATCAGCGCCGCAGCGGCGGCGGGTAAGCCCGTTGCCGTCGGCAGCATTACCGCCAGCGGTTTTGCCGGGCGGTGTTTTCGCGCCCGCAGCGTGGCAACGGCAGCGGGGTTACCGGCATCGCAGGCCAGATGAAAGCCGCCGATGCCTTTTATCGCCACGATTTTGCCCGCCGCCAGCCGGGCGATAGCCGCCTGCAGCGCCGCCTCGCCGTCCAGCGTTTCCCCCTCTGCCCGCCATTCCAGTCGCGGCCCGCAGTCGGGGCAGGCCACCGGCTGGGCGTGAAAACGGCGATCGGCAGGATCGCGGAATTCCGCCTCACAAGGGGAACAGAGCGGGAACGGCGCCATTGCGGTGAAGGGCCGGTCGTAGGGCATGGCGCGAATAATGGTCAACCGCGGGCCGCAGTGGGTGCAGTTGATAAAGGGGTAGCGGTAGCGGCGTGCCCGGGGATCGTTCATCTCCGCGAGGCACGCCGGGCAGGTCGCGGCATCGGGCACAATCTGAGTCCGCATCCGTCCCGCCCCGCTCTCGCGGATGGTGAAATCCTGCGGCGTGGCCGCCCAGCGATAGGGAATGCAGGCGGTACTGTCGATCCGCGCCAGCGGCGGGCAGTGGTCAGCCAGAGCGGCAGTAAAACCGTCGTCGCCCCCGACCAGCCGCACCAGTACGCCGTCGCCGTCGTTACAGACATCGCCGCAGCGGGCCTGCGCCCGGGCCAGCTGCCAGACAAAGGGGCGGAACCCCACCCCCTGCACTTTACCGCGAATGCGGATTTGCACCCCGTTCATGCCTTGACTTACCAGGCCAGCGCCGTACGGCGACGTTTCTCGATATTCATCTGCTCAAGTTTGTTGCGGTCAACGCACACCAGGGCGTGCGTCGGGCACACTTCCATGCAGGCCGGACCGCTCTCGCGGTGGAAGCAGAGATCGCACTTGTTGGCTTCGGCTTTTTCCGCCACGACGTTCAGTCCGGCGCCGCTATGGCGGATCACCGGGCGCACCACCACCTCCATCGCCCCGTACGGGCAGGCGACGACGCAGGTTTTGCAGCCGATGCAACGCTCCTGCATCACATGGACAAAGCCTTTATCACGGCTGATGGCGCCGTTCGGGCAGACGTTGGCGCAGGGGGCGTCTTCACACTGACGGCAGGCGGTCGCCGTGGAAACATTGACCCCTTTGATCACGTGAATACGCGGCTGAAAGGTGTGAGGCGTCAGGGAGGCGCAGTCCTGATGTTCCTGATGGGATACCACGCAGGCCACTTCGCAAGTGCGACAGCCGATACATTTGCTCGCATCGGCGATAATGAAACGGTTCATCCATTTCTCCAGCAGTAAGAAGGTTACGCGCCGGAGTATGCATAATACGTTCCAAGTTTTTAATATATTGATTATAAAGACTATTATAGCTGGGCTTTGCTGTCATCGTCAGTAGTGACGATGACAGCTGACGACGTCAGGCACAGGGGCCCGCCACCAGCGACTCGCGTTCAATCAGCGCTCCGGGAAAGCTTTGCTGAAAGTTGAATTCCCCGCCATCCAGCATAAAGATCAGCCGATTGATGCTCTCTTTAATCATCTCCGTCACCGGCACCCGGACGCTGGCGAGCGACGGCACCATATACGGCGCAAGAGCAATATCGTCAAACCCCACCACCGAGACCTGTTCTGGCACCTTAACGCCCAGCTGGTGAAGCTGCTTCATCGCCCCGATGGCCATATCGTCATTGCTCGCCACCAGCGCGCTGTAGGTAACCCCGCGCTTACGCAGGCTCTCCACCCCCGCCGCCCCGGTTTCCGGCGTCCAGCGCCCTTCGGCGATAAGCGCCTCGTTCAGGGCGATGCCGTGGCCAGCCAGCGCGTCTTTGTAGCCGGCGAGGCGTTCGACGCCGGTGGGAGAGTCAAGGGAGCCGGTAATAAAGGCGATATTGCGATGGCCAAGCGCAATCAGCCGCTCCACTACCCGCATCGCCGAGGCTTTTTGATCGGACCAGACGCAGTGGCTGGCGTGGCGGCGCAGGCGGCGATTAAGCACCATGATCGGCTGCGAGTGGTTCTCAACGATCTCGTCCATCTCATCGACGGTGAGAAAGCGCGGGTAGATGATGATCGCATCGCAGCGCAGATCCAGCAGGTACTGGATCGCCTCCCGCTCCTCTTGCGCGCTGTGCTTGCCGTCGGCCAGGATCAGCTGCCGCCCTTTATCCTCCGTCATCCGCGCCACGTGATACAGCAGTTCGCTAAAATAGACGCCGTGGTACAGGGTATTGGTCACCACCAGGCCGAGGGTTTGCGTGGTTTTGGTCGCCAGGTTGCGCGCCAGCAGATTAGGCCGGTAGCCGCTCTCCGCCACCGCCTTAAACACCCGGTCTTTGGTCTCCTGGCTGACATAGCCGTTGCCCGACAGCACCCGCGAAACGGTCGCCTTCGATACCCCCGCGCGCTTTGCGACCTCCAGCATCGTTGCCATGTGATTCTTCCTGTTGCAAAAGTTGCAGGCAGTGTACTGCACGTTTCCCGCTTTTACAGCACTCCCCTGTTCATCACCGCGATCCGGCTCACGGCGACGCTTAGCGATCAAAATCACAAAATTGAGATCATATTTTTTTATTTCTTGTGAAATTAAATGAAACTCACCATGATTTTGTGGAACCGGTTTCCTATAAAAACATGGTATCGCCCGGCGATGCGGGGCGGTGGCAGATCAGTACCCTATTGATAAACAGGATAAAATCCGATGTCGAAAAATTATGCAGCCCTGGCGCAACAGATAGTCGCGGCAATCGGCGGGGTCGACAACGTCGCCGCCGTTACCCACTGCATGACCCGTCTGCGCTTCGTGGTTAAAGACGACGAACAGGTCGATAGCTCTACCCTGAAAGGGCTGGCCGGGGTGCTCGGCGTTGTGCGCAGCGATAACCAGTGCCAGGTGATCATCGGCAACACTGTCTCCCAGGCCTACCGCGAGGTGGTGAATCTGCTGCCTGGCGACCTGCGCCCGGCTGAGCCGCAGGGCAAAGCGCCGCTAACCCTGAAACGCATCGGCGCCGGGATCCTTGACGCGCTGATCGGCACCATGTCGCCGCTGATCCCGGCGATTATCGGCGGATCGATGGTCAAGCTGCTGGCGATGATCCTCGAGATGAGCGGCGCGTTGCCGAAAGGCTCGCCGACGCTGACCCTGCTGGCGCTTATCGGCGACGGCGCATTTTTCTTCCTGCCGCTGATGGTGGCCGCCTCCGCGGCGGTGAAATTCAAAACTAATATGTCGCTGGCTATCGCCATCGCCGGGGTGCTGGTGCATCCTGGGTTTATCGAATTGATGGCCAAAGCCGCCCAGGGAGAACACGTTGAATTCGCCTTTATTCCGGTTACCGCGGTGAAATACACCTACACGGTGATCCCGGCGCTGGTGATGACCTGGTGCCTGTCGTATATCGAGCGCTGGGTGGATCGCATTACCCCGGCGGTGACGAAAAACTTTCTGAAGCCGATGCTGATCGTGTTGATCGCCGCCCCGCTGGCGATCCTGCTGATTGGCCCGCTGGGCATCTGGATCGGCAGCGCCATTTCCGCGCTGGTGTATACGATCCACAGCTATCTCGGCTGGCTGTCGGTGGCGATCATGGGCGGGCTGTGGCCGCTGTTGGTGATGACCGGTATGCACCGCGTCTTTACGCCGACCATCATTCAGACCATCGCCGAAACCGGCAAAGAGGGTATGGTGATGCCATCGGAGATCGGCGCCAACCTGTCGCTCGGCGGCTCTTCGCTGGCGGTAGCGTGGAAAACCAAAAACCCGGAGCTGCGCCAGACGGCGCTGGCCGCCGCGGCATCGGCGATTCTGGCCGGGATTTCCGAACCGGCGCTGTACGGCGTGGCGGTGCGCCTGAAGCGCCCGCTGATCGCCAGCTTAATCAGCGGCTTTATCTGCGGCGCGGTGGCAGGTATTGCCGGACTGGCCAGCCATTCGATGGCGGCGCCGGGGCTGTTTACCAGCGTGCAGTTTTTCGATCCGGCCAATCCAATGACCATCGTCTGGGTGTTTGGCGTGATGGCGCTGTCGGTGGTGCTGTCGTTTGCCCTGACGCTGATCCTTGGCTTTGAGGACATTCCCGTTGAGCAGGCCGCTGCCGACGCCAGAGCGCGCCAGGCCAGGGCCCAGGCATCCCACGCCTGAATACACTATTGATAATGAGGTAATGCATGGCGAGTTTCCCACAGGGATTTTTATGGGGCGGCGCACTGGCCGCCAACCAGTCTGAAGGCGCTTATCTTGAAGGCGGTAAGGGGCTGACCACCGTGGATACCCTTCCCCACGGCGCCCATCGCCTGCCGGTAAAATTAGGCCTGGAGAAGCGCTTTACGCTGCGTGGAGACGAATTTTACCCCAGCCACCAGGCGATCGATTTTTACCATCGCTATAAAGAAGATATCGCCCTGATGGCCGAGATGGGGTTCAGCGTCTTTCGCACCTCCATCGCCTGGAGCCGCCTGTTCCCACGCGGCGACGAACAGCAGCCGAATCCGCAGGGCATCGCCTTCTATCGCTCACTGTTCGAGGAGTGCAAAAAGCACGGTATCGAGCCGCTGGTCACCCTGTGCCATTTTGACGTGCCGATGCATCTGGTGATGGAGTACGGCTCCTGGCGCAACCGCAAAATGGTGGATTTTTTCAGCCACTACGCCCGCACCTGCTTTGAAGCTTTTGACGGCCTGGTGAAATACTGGCTCACCTTCAATGAAATCAACATCATGCTGCACAGCCCCTACTCCGGCGCCGGTCTGGTGTTTGAAGAGGGTGAAAACCAGGAGCAGGTGAAGTATCAGGCCGCGCATCACGAGCTGGTGGCCAGCGCGCTGGCGACGAAAATCGCCCATGAGATTAACCCGCAAAATCAGGTCGGCTGTATGCTGGCCGGCGGTAATTTCTACCCTTACTCCTGCAAGCCGGAAGATGTATGGATGGCGCTGGAGAAGGACCGCGAAAACCTGTTCTTTATCGATGTCCAGGCCCGCGGCGCCTATCCGGTGTGGGCCGCGCGGGTGTTCCGGGAAAAAGGGGTCACGATTGCGAAACAGCCGGGCGATGACGAGATCCTCAAAAACACCGTCGATTTCGTCTCCTTTAGCTACTACGCGTCGCGCTGCGCCTCGGCGGAGATGAACGCCAGCAACACCAATGCCGCCAACATCGTCAAGTCGCTGAAGAACCCGCACATTCCGGCCAGCGAATGGGGCTGGGGCATCGACCCGCTGGGCCTGCGCATCACCATGAACATGATGTACGACCGCTATCAGAAACCGCTGTTCCTGGTGGAAAACGGGCTTGGCGCCCGCGATGAGATCGATGCCAATGGGGACATCAATGACGACTATCGCATCAGCTACCTGCGCGAGCACATCAGGGCAATGCGTGACGCTATCGGCGACGGCATTCCGGTGCTGGGCTACACCAGCTGGGGCTGCATCGATCTGGTCTCGGCGTCCACCGGCGAGATGAGCAAGCGCTACGGCTTTGTCTATGTCGATCGCGACGATGCCGGCAACGGCACCCTGGCGCGTAAGCGTAAAAAGTCATTCTTCTGGTACCAGAAGGTGATAGCCAGTAACGGCGCCGATCTCGACTAAGCACCCTCGCCCACGCGCGCCCGTTCCCCGCGATAGCCGGGGGACGGGCGTCGGCTATCTGTTGCATCCATTACATGCTTTTTTCTCGAGCCTGATTCCAGTTTCTGGTTTGCCACCTGTTTACAATAACTGGTATTTTATCCAGTACTTTTACCGGGGTATCTTCAGCAAGGAGCACATCATGAGCGCACAGCACCCTACCGCAGCCAGAGGGATAGCCAGGGCCATTCGCCAGTTAACCGTGGGATATGTCAGAAAACGCCATGAGGACCGCAAAACGCGGGAGACGCGGCGCTACACCCGCCACGCGGCATTAAGCTTAAACGGCGACTGGCTGGAGCAGGCGGGGTTTCCGGTCGGCACGCAGGTCAGAGTCTCGGTGTCGCCCGGTAAATTAGTGATAGAGAATCTTGAGCTGGCAGCGCCGGGAACGGGGCTCCCTTCCGGCCAGTCGTGCGCCGGCGGAGAGCCCGGTTCGCCGCAGGGCTAGTCGTCCGCGGCCTCCAGCTGAGTAAAGCCGCCCTTGCCCTTCCAGCCTGCCAACTGCTGATACACCCGGGCAACGGCCTCTTTCACCGGCTGGGTCATCGGATAATAAAAACCGACGATATCCGGCTGAATGCCGAGGAAAATCACCTCGCCGACGTCTTCTTTCAGCTGATCGACCAGATAGTTGAGCGGCATGTTATGGGTGGTCATCATAAACATCTCGGCGATGTCGTCGGGATCGATGATGCGAATGTCGCCGGGGTTTAGGCCCATATCGGTGGCATCGACAATCAGCAGGCGTTCGGGGCGTAATTCGCGGATCGCCACGATGTCGTTTTCCGGCGCGCTGCCGCCGTCGATGACCACCCACTGGCCGGCCGGGTTCGCCGCGCACATCTCCGCCAGCAGCGGGCCGGCGCCGTCGTCGCCCATCATGCTGTTGCCGACACAGAGTAAAACGTCAGTCACGTAATCTCCTCACCATCAGGTAGATGGCGCTCTCCTGGTGAATATCATGCAGCATGCTGAGCAGGGTTTTGCTCCACGCCTGCTGCTGCGGGGTCTGCGCGGACTGCGCTTTATCAAAGGCGTTGGCCAGCATCGCCACATGACTGCTGTCGATGACGATTTCGCCATACTTCGGCACGCCCTCCATTTTGCGCCGCGCGGCGCTTCCGGCCTCAAGGGTGGCGATCCATGCCAGATACGCGTCCCACGGGCAGCTCAGCGCCGCCTCCAGACAGTCGATGACGCCGAGGTGGTGGCCAATCGCCAGGCTGTAATAGACCACCTGCTGCGCCTGATCCGGCGTGGCGTCGTTCTCATCAATAAATTTACGGCTCAGCTGACTGAACACCACCGTCTCGCTCATCGGATACGCGCCCCCTCGACCACCTGGTTGAGATGGGTGACGATCTCGGTCAGACGCGGATCTTTCTCCGCCTCCAGCCAGCGCAGCACCTGGCTGTCGCCCTGGCCAAGCAGACGCATATAGTCATCGGCAATCTGCCGTCCATAGCGATAGCCCGCCAGACGCCGCGCTTCGCGATCGATGCGCACCCGCAGAGGCTGCACCATATCGGCATGCAGCAGCTCGGTCGGCTGTTCGTCGAGCTCACCCGGCAGACGGGCATGAATTTTCTGCTCCAGCAGGCCAAGCGCCATGGCGAAGCCGTACAGCGTGGCGGCTGGCGTCGGCGGGCAGCCCGGAATATAGACGTCGACCGGTACGATTTTATCGGTACCGCCCCAGACGCAGTACAGGTCGTGGAAGATGCCGCCGCTGTTGCCGCAGGCGCCGTAGGAGATACAGATCTTCGGATCCGGCGCCGACTGCCAGGCGCGCAGCGCCGGGGAGCGCATCGCGCGAGTCACTGCCCCGGTAAACAACAGAATATCGGCATGGCGCGGCGAAGGCACCACCTTAATCCCGAAGCGTTCAGCGTCGAACAGCGGCGAAAGGGTGGCGAAAATTTCGATTTCGCAGCCGTTGCAGCCGCCACAGTCGACGCGGTAGACGTAGGCCGAACGTTTAATCTTCTTCAGTAGCGAGGCCTTCATGCTGGCGATGGATTCATCCACCGTCATCGGCACGGGAATGCCGTTTTCATCGCGCGGGCCAAGTAAAGTGCTCATCAGCTGGCCTCCCTCATGTGGCGGGTCAGTTCAATACGATCGGACGGCACCAGGCATTTCTGGCGCTTGCATTCCGGGCAGGTTTCGAAGCTTTCGCGGTGCAGCTCGGCGCGGGTATCGCCGTTATGCTTGAGCAGCGCGATGGCGTAGTCGATCTCCTTCTGCACCGCGAACGGACGCTGGCACTCCCGGCAGTGGCAGATAGCGAAGCGCGACTGCTGGAGGAAATCCTCTTTCTTCCACACCGCCAGCTCATACTCCGGCGACAGCTTAATCGCCGCCGTCGGGCACACCTCTTCACAGCGACCGCAGAAGATGCAGCGCCCGAGATTGAACTGCCACGCCAGCTGGTTAGTGGCCAGATCGATCTCGACCGTCAGGGCGTTCGACGGGCAGGCGTTCACGCAGGCCGCGCAGCCGATACACTGCTGTGGCGTATGCTCCGGCTTGCCGCGAAAGTTTTTGTCTACCGGCATCGGCTCCAGCGGGTAGGCGTGCGTCGCGGTGCCGGTCTTAATAACTTTTTTAATAAAGGTAAACATGGCGATTCCTTATTTCAGCGGCGAGTTTTTACGCTCGATGCTGTAGCGCTCCAGCTCTTTGTATGGCACCACTTTGCTCTTCTTCTTGCGTACATCGACCACGGTCATGCGGTCAGTACAGGAGTAGCACGGGTCGAGGCTGCCGATGATCAGCGGCGCATCGGAAACGGTGTTGCCGCGCAGCATATAGCGCAGGGTCGGCCAGTTGGCGTAAGTCGCCGCCCGGCAGCGCCAGCGGTACAGTTTCTGGTTGTCGCCGGTCATGCTCCAGTGGATATCGTCGCCGCGCGGCGCCTCGGAGAAGCCCAGCGCGAAGCGGTGCGGAATATAGGTGAACCCCTCCACCATCAGCGGGCCGCCCGGCAGGTTATCGAGACCGAAATCAATCATATTCAGCGCGGTGTAAACCTCGTTGATCCGCACCTTGAGGCGAGATATCACGTCGCAGCCCTGCTCGCTGTGGACTTCCATCGGCAGCAGGCCGTAACCGACAAACGGGTGGTCGGCGCGGGTGTCGCGGGCGTGGCCGCTGGCGCGCACCATCGGGCCTACGTTGCTGAAGTCGCGGGCGATTTCCGGGTCCAGACGGCCAATACCGACGGTACGCTGTTCCATATTCGGCGTGCTGAGCAGCATATCCACCAGCTCCTGCACGTCGCGACGCATCTGCTGCGCCAGCTGACGGGTCTGGATCATGTCCTCTTTCAGCAGGTCGCGGCGGATCCCGCCGATCAGGTTCAGGCCGTAGGTTTTACGCGCGCCGGTAAGGATCTCTGCCATCTTCATCGAGGTTTCGCGCACGCGGAAGAACTGCATAAAGCCGGAGTCAAAGCCGGTAAAGTGGCAGGCCAGACCGAGGTTCAGCAGGTGCGAGTGCAGGCGTTCCACCTCCAGCAGAATGGCGCGGATCATCTGCGCCCGCTCCGGCACCACGATGCCCATCGCGTTCTCCACCGAGGTGGTGTAAGCGGTGCTGTGGGCGAAGCCGCAGATGCCGCACACCCGGTCCGACAGGAAGGTCACTTCGTTATAACCCATGCGGGTTTCCGCCAGCTTTTCCATCCCGCGATGGACGTAGAACAGGCGGTAGTCGGCGTCGATAATGTTCTCGCCGTCAACGAACAGGCGGAAGTGGCCAGGTTCATCAGAGGTGACGTGCAGCGGGCCAATCGGCACCACGTTGTTTTTCTTGCTGCCGAGCTCGTTAATAAACTCGTAGGTTTCGGCGTCGGTGGTCGGCGCCGGACGCTGGCGATAATCCATGCTGTCTTTGCGCAGCGGATAGAGTTCGTCCGGCCAGTCGTCCGGCAGCACCAGCCGGCGTTCGTCCGGCAGGCCGACCGGCACCAGGCCGTACATATCACGCACTTCGCGCTCGCCCCATACCGCCGCCGGGACGCGCGGCGTCACCGACGGGTATTCCGGTTTGTTGGCGTCCACTTCCACGCGCACGGTGATCCAGCATTTGGTGCCCTGCTCCATCGACAGCACGTAATAGACCGCGTAGTGGCCGTTGAGCTTACGTTCATCGTTGCCGAACAGCACCGACAGCCAGCCGCCCTGCTGGTAGTAGAGAAACTCCACCACTTCCGGCAGGTAGTTGACCTTCACGGTGATGGTTAACTGGTCTTTGGTCTGCCAGGCTTCGTCCAGCACCACGCCGGGAAAGGCCTGGTGCAGCGCCGCAAGGTAGTGTTGACCTATTTTTTCTTCAGACATGCTCAAACTCTCTTAATCACGCCACCAGCAAGGAGACGAAAGCTAAAAAGGCGAAACCAAACCCGGCCCAGGTGACGCGGGAGGTGGCACAAAAACGCAGACGCGCCATGCTGTTTTCAAACAGCGCGATAATTAGCACCCCAACCACCAGCTTAACGATGGCGACCACCAGCGCCAGCAGCAGGCCGCCGACGCTGAAGCTGGTCATCTGGCCCCACGGAAAGAAGACCCCGACAAACATCTGCAGCACCACCAGCTGTTTGAGGCTGATGCCCCACTTCAGGATGCCAAAGCCGCTGCCGCTGTATTCCGACAGCGGCCCTTCCTGCAGCTCCTGCTCCGCTTCCGCCAGATCGAACGGCAGTTTGCCCATCTCGATAAAGGTGGCGAAGGCGCAGGCGCATAACGCCAGAATCAGTGGAATGCTGCGCGCCGCCGGCCAGTGGTAAAGGGTATCGGTGATGGCGCTGATATGGGTCGAGCCGGCGACCTGCGCCGCCACCCACAGGCCCAACAGCAGGATCGGCTCCACCAGCACGCCGAGCATCGCTTCGCGACTGCTGCCCAGCGCGGTAAACGGGCTGCCGGTGTCCAGACCGGAAATGGCAAAGAAGAAACGGGCGATGGCGAACAGGTAGATCAGGGTGATGAGATCCCCCAGCACCGGCAGCGGGGAGTCTACCGTCACCACCGGCAGCGCGGTGGCGATGGTCAGCATCACGCCCACCATGACGTACGGCGTCAGGCGAAACACCCAGCCCGAGGCGTCAGGACCGACGATCTGGCGGCCCAGCAGTTTCAGGATATCGCGATACTCCTGCAGTACCCCCGGTCCACGGCGGTTATGCAGCCGCGCGCGGGCGACGCGAACGATTCCGGACAACAGCGGCGCGACGGCAAACAGCACCAGCGCCTGTAGCAATGCAATTAACAGACTCATTCTCAGGCTCCTCGCGAAATGACAATCACCACCAGCACCGCCAGCTCAACCAGCGCGATCCCGCGCAGCAGCGCCGGCGCCGAGGCCGATTGCCAGCCCGGCACCAGACGCACCGGGTTCAGCCAGTGACGCAGCTTCAGCAACGGCGCAAAGGCCTCTTTCACCGGCATGGCAAAGCCGTGGGCCGTTACCACCATCGACTGCTCGTGGTCGTAACCGCAGACCCACGCCGCGCCGCGCGAGCGCGCCGCCAGGCGATCGCCTTTAAAGAAGATCATCAGCAGGAACGGCAGCAGCGGGCAGGCGATAAGCAGCAGCGCGATCATCGGCTGCGACACCACGCTCGATACCTGAGCCTGCACCGGGAAGGCGCCGCTCACCAGCGGCAGCAGCCACGGCGCGGCGATGCCGCCAACGAGGCAGAACACAGCCGCCAGCACCACGCTCAGGGTCATCAGCCAGGGGGCGCAGGTGGCGTATTCCGCCTCTTTCGTCCGCGGCGCGCCGAGGAAGGTCACGCCGTAGACTTTCGCCATACACATCACCGCCAGTGCGCCAGTGATCGCCAGGCCAACGGCCAGTAGCGGCCCCAGCAAACGGCCGATAAACAGGTCGCCAGTGCTCATTTTGAAGAAGGATTGATAGATAACCCACTCGCCGGCGAAGCCGTTCAGCGGCGGCAGGGCAGCCATTGCCATCAGCCCCACCAGCATGGCGAGGGAGATCAGCGGCATTTTTTTACCGATGCCGCCCAGCTTCTCGATATCGCGATGACCGGTGCGGAACCACACCGCTCCGGCACCGAGGAACAGCGTGGTTTTGAACAGGCTGTGGTTAATCAGGTGATACATGCCGCCGATAAAGCCCAGCACCATCAGCGTGCTGTTGCGGGTCGCCACGCCGGTGACGAAGGCGCCCAGCCCCAGCAGGATAATGCCGATATTCTCCAGGGTGTGATAGGCCAGCAGGCGCTGAATGTTATGCTCCATCAGCGCATACAGTCCGCCGATAAAGGCGGTGATCATCCCCAGCGCCAGCAGCATCACGCCCCACCACAGCGGCGGCACGCCGCCGGCCAGCGAAACGGTCAGCATGCCGTACAGACCAACCTTCATTACCACCGTGGAAAACAGCGCGGCGGCCGGCGCGCTGGCCCCGGCGTGAGCCTGCGGCGCCCAGCCGTGCAGCGGGATCGCCCCGGCCAGCAGGGCGAACCCCACCAGACCCGGCAGCCAGAGCAGCGGGTTCTGCATCATATCCACCGCCTGAAGGTTGATCTGCGCCAGCTCGAGGGTGCCGTAGGTTGACCACACCAGCCAGCAGGTCCAGGCCATCAGCAGAGTACCGAGACGCCCCAGGGCAAACCACAGCTTACCGGAGGCGGCGCAGCCGGTGAGAAACGCCGCGCAGAGCGCCATGATCTCCGCCATCACCACCAGTGAACCGATATTGGTCACCACCACCGCGCAGGTCGCGGCGGCCAGCAGCAGGTTGACCAGCGGGCCGTTGGCCTTCACCTGCGGGTGGCGATGCCAGCTAATATTGAACAATGACACCGGCAGCGCCGACAGGCCGATGGCCAGCAGCCACAGCGCGTTGACGCCCCCCACCCGTATCGTCAGGTGGAGAAACTGCAGCATGCCGCCGTGGATCCGCTCCGGCATCAGCAGCGCGGCGCCGCCGGCGACCACCAGCATGGCGCTGGCCACCGCGCCGCCGATCCCGGCAATGGCGCCGCTGAGCGGTTTGCGCATGGCAAACAGAAAGGCCAGTACGGCGCTGGCGGCATACCACGCCACCGCCTGATTCACTAATCCAATTACACTCATTCCCTCTCCCCCTGTTGCGCCTGGAACAGCGACAAGTCGCCAAGGTCGGTATTAAAGGTCAGCTGGCGTTTACGCTTGCTGGCCTGGGCGATATCACGGCTATCCACCAGCATCAGCGCGTTGGTCGGACAGGTCCGCACGCAGGCCGGGCCCTGGTCATCGAAGTGGCAGAGGTCGCATTTCACGGCAATAGCGCGCACGCCCGGTACCCAGTCGAGCAGCGAGCTGACGCGCGCCGGCGCCGGCGGCGCGGGGGGCGCCAGCCGGGTATTGGCATTCGCCGGGATATCCAGCGGGCGGCTGCCGGAAAATTCAATGGCGCCGAACGGGCAGGCAATGCCGCACAGTTTGCAGCTTACGCACAGGCTCTCGTTGAGCTGGACCGCGCCATCGACGCGCTGGATGGCGTTAACCGGGCAGACGGTGGCGCAGGGAGCATCTTCACAGTGGTGGCACATTTGCGGTGCCGATTCTTTTTCATTACGCATCACCTGCAGCCGCGGCATAGCCTGCAGGCCGTGCTGGCGATGCGTCTCAGAGCAGGCGGCTTCGCAGGTGCGGCAGCCGATACAGACAGTGGAGTCAGCAATTACAAAACGGTTCACCGGGTCATCCTCGGGTGAAAGTCATTTTTGACGAAATCAGGTTGCGCAGGTGTCATTTTCGACACGTGTCGACACCTTACGATCAGTGGGTCAGCGCCAGATGGCTTAAATCCACCGGTTGGTCTTGTTCCATGGCGTCATACAGACGGTCATAGACGGTGGCGATAATCGCCAGATAGTGCTCCAGCACCTGGTCGCGGGAGCGGTTGCTGATGCGGCCGTCCACCGTGCCATCCATTGCGAGGGTGGCCTGAGCAATCAGATACTTATCACCGCCGTTTTTGTTTTCGACGTAGTACTCGATGGTGTGGCTGTTGAAGCCTTCCGCGAGGGCGACGAACACCTGAAAATGGCCGAACAGCACGAAGCACAGCTCTTTGTCCGGCGCGCAGCTCATCGCGTGATGCAGGCGGGCCTTCGACAAGGTGATCCCCTGAACCAGCGAGTTACAGTAGATGTGCCACTGCTCCTGCTGCTGCCGGTGACGGTCGGCGATGTAATCCGCCTTTTCACTTATTTCCCAAATAGTCATATCGGTTTCTCCGTAGCATGAGATGCACCCTCTAAGCATTTTTCATGCCAGATTTTATTTAATTGATTTAACTATGTTTTTATATCGCCCTCTGCCGATACGACATGTCGATGACAGCCCCGGGGCGTCGACATCGACATTGACTGCCACGACGATTTCATTCTGGCATCGTTATTGCATAGAAGGCGCATCGCGATACGGAGGCGACTATGCACGAAATCACCCTCAGCCAGCGGGCGCTGGAAATTATTGAACAACAGGCGCAGCAGGCCGGCGCGCGGCGGGTTACCGGCGTGTGGCTCAAGGTCGGCGCATTTTCCTGCGTGGAAGCCAGCGCCCTGACCTTCTGCTTTGAGCTGGTCTGCCGCGGCACGCTGGCGGAGGGGTGCGAACTGCATATCGCCGAACAACAGGCTGAATGCTGGTGCGATCGCTGTCAGCAGTACGTCCATCTTGTCTCGCAGCACGTTCGCCGCTGCCCGCACTGCAATAACGACCAGCTGCAGATCGTGGCGGATGATGGCTTACAGATTCAGCGTTTAGAATTGGAGTAAATTATGTGTACAACATGCGGCTGTGGCGAAGGCAACCTCTATATTGAAGGAGACGAACGAAACCCGCATTCCGCGTTCCGCAGCGCCCCCTTCGCGCCCGCCCCACGCCAGACGATGACCATCACCGGTGTCAAAATCGACCACTTCACCCCCACCCGCACGCCAGAGGGCGACCTGCATTACGGCCACGGCGAAGCGGGTACCCACGCCCCGGGGCAGAGCCAGCGGCGGATGCTGGAAGTGGAGATCGACGTGCTGGATAAAAACAACCGCCTGGCGGCACGCAACCGCGCACGCTTCGCAGCAAAACAGCAGCTGGTGCTGAATCTGGTTTCCAGCCCCGGCTCCGGCAAAACCACCCTGCTCACCGAAACCCTCACCCGGCTGAAAGGACGCGCCGACTGCGCGGTGATTGAAGGCGATCAGCAAACGGTCAATGACGCCGCCCGCATTCGCGCCACCGGCACCCCGGCGATTCAGGTCAATACCGGGAAAGGCTGCCATCTCGACGCCCAGATGATCGCCGACGCCGCCCCGCGCCTGCCGCTGGCTGACCGCGGCATTCTGTTTATCGAAAACGTCGGCAACCTGGTCTGCCCGGCCAGCTTTGATCTCGGCGAGCGCCATAAGGTGGCGGTGCTGTCGGTCACCGAAGGCGAAGACAAACCGCTGAAGTATCCGCATATGTTCGCCGCCGCCAGCCTGATGCTGCTCAACAAAGTCGACCTGCTGCCGTATCTCAATTTCGACGTTGAGCGGTGCCTGGCCTGCGCCCGCGAGGTCAATCCGCATATTGAAATTATTCTTGTCTCCGCCACCAGCGGCGAAGGCATGGAGCAGTGGCTTACCTGGCTGGAGACGCAGCGATGTGCATAGGCATTCCGGGACAAATTTGCGCCATCGACGGCGTGCTGGCGAAGGTGGAAGTTTGCGGTATTCAGCGCGACGTCGACCTGACGCTGGTCGGCGCCGTTGATGAGCAGGGCCAGCCGCGGCTCGGCCAGTGGGTGCTGGTGCATGTCGGCTTCGCCATGAGCGTCATTAATGAAGCCGAAGCCCGCGACACCCTCGAGGCGCTGCAAAATATGTTTGACGTGGAGCCGGACGTCGGCGCGCTGCTGTACGGCGAGGAGCGATAATGCGTTACGTAGATGAATACCGCGCCCCCGAACAGGTGATGCAGCTGGTGGCCCATCTTCAGCAGCGTGCTCGTCTGCTGCCGCACACCGCCGCGCGACCGCTGCGCATCATGGAGGTCTGCGGCGGCCATACCCATGCCATTTTTAAATTCGGGCTCGACCAACTGTTGCCGGAGAACATCGAATTTATTCATGGTCCCGGCTGCCCGGTGTGCGTCCTGCCGATGGGGCGCATCGATGCCTGCATTGAGATTGCCAGCCGCCCGGGAGTGATCTTCTGCACCTTCGGCGACGCCATGCGCGTGCCGGGTAAAAACGGCTCGCTTCTGCAGGCGAAAGCCCGCGGCGCCGATGTCCGCATCGTTTACTCGCCGATGGACGCTCTGCGGCTGGCGCAGCAAAATCCGCAGCGCGAGGTGGTCTTTTTTGGTCTCGGTTTCGAAACCACCATGCCCGCTACCGCCCTGACCCTGCGTCAGGCGCGAGAGCGCAACGTCGATAACTTCTACTTTTTCTGCCAGCACATCACCCTGCTGCCGACCCTGCGCAGCCTGCTGGACCAGCCGGAGAACGGAATCGACGCCTTTCTCGCCCCGGGCCACGTCAGTATGGTGATCGGCACCGAGGCCTACGGCTTTATCGCCAGCGACTATCACCGTCCTTTAGTGGTCGCCGGTTTCGAACCGCTTGATCTACTGCAAGGCGCGGTGATGCTGGTTGAGCAGACAATAGCGCAGCGCAGCGATGTGGAAAATCAGTACCGTCGCGTGGTGCCGGATGAGGGCAACCCGCTGGCGCAGGCGGCGATGGCCGACGTCTTCCGCCTGGATGGCGACAGCGAATGGCGCGGCCTGGGGGTCATCAGCGACTCCGGCGTGCAGCTTACGCCAGCCTATCAGCGCTTCGATGCCGAGGCGCATTTTCGCCCGGCGCCGCAGCGCGTGTGCGACGACCCGCGCGCCCGCTGCGGCGAGGTGCTGACCGGCCGCTGTAAACCGCACCAGTGCCCGCTCTTCGCCAGCACCTGCAATCCGCAAAGCGCCTTTGGCGCGCTAATGGTCTCCTCTGAAGGGGCCTGCGCCGCCTGGTATCAATATCGCAGTCAGGAAAATGAAGTATGAAAAGCGTCCAGTTAGCCCACGGTAGCGGGGGACAGGCAATGCAGCAGCTGATCGGCGACCTGTTTATGCAGGCCTTCGCCAACCCCTGGCTGGCGGAGCAGGAGGATCAGGCGCGCCTCGATCTGGCGGCGCTCGCCGCCCAGGGGGACCGCCTCGCCTTCTCCACCGACAGCTACGTGATTGACCCGCTGTTCTTTCCCGGCGGCAATATCGGCAAGCTGGCCGTCTGCGGTACCGCCAACGATGTGGCGGTCAGCGGCGCCATCCCGCGCTATCTTTCCTGCGGCTTTATTCTCGAAGAGGGGCTGGAGATGGCCACCCTGGAAGCGGTGGTCGCCAGCATGGCCGACACCGCCCGGGCGGCAGGGATCGCCATCGTCACCGGCGACACTAAAGTGGTGCCGCGCGGCGCGGCGGATAAGCTGTTTATTAACACCGCCGGCATCGGCGCCATCCCGGCGGACGTTCACTGGGGGACGCAGCAGATTAGCGCCGGTGATGTGCTGCTGGTCAGCGGCACGCTGGGGGATCATGGCGCCACCATCCTTAACCTGCGCGAGCAGATGGGGCTGGACGGCGCGCTGTCCAGCGACTGCGCGGTGCTGACGCCGCTTATCCAGACCCTGCGCCCGCTGAGCGGAGTGAAAGCCCTGCGCGACGCCACCCGCGGCGGGGTTAACGCGGTCGCCCATGAGTTCGCCGCCGCCAGCGGCTGCGGCATCGAACTGCAGGAGGCAACGCTGCCGGTCAACGACACGGTGCGCGGCGTCTGCGAGCTGCTTGGTCTGGACGCCCTGAACTTCGCCAATGAAGGCAAGCTGGTGCTCGCCGTCGCCCGCGACGAGGCGGAAAACGTGCTGGCGCATTTGCGGTCTCACGCGTTAGGACGCGATGCGGCGATAATCGGCGAAGTGGTCGCCCGCCCGGGCGTACGTTCCGTTGGGCTGTACGGCGTGAAGCGGACGCTCGATCTTCCCCACGCCGAACCGCTGCCGAGAATTTGTTAACGACGGCGTCGGGTCCCGGATAGCGGCTGGCGCCTTATCCGGGCTACAAAACTGCGCGCACATGTAGCCCGGCTAAGCGCAGCGCGAGCCGGGAAAAAGCCAGCGTAATTATTTTGCCCAAACCAGCGGGCGCCCATGGATGGGTTAAAGCGGCAATAACCGCTTTATTAACATACTATTATTTGTACCATCATTTTCTTATGCGCCGCGTTGTCGGCGCGTTTTGGACGTAAGCAATGTCGTATACACCGATGAGCGATCTCGGCCAGCAGGGGCTGTTCGATATCACCCGGCTTTTATTACAGCAGCCCGACCTGGCCGCGCTAAGCGAAACCCTGACCCGTCTGGTGCAACAGTCCGCGCTGGCCGATGAGGCGGCCATCATCCTGTGGAACGCGGGTAATCACCGCGCGGCCAGGTACGCCTGCGATGAGGCCGGCCATCCGGTAAGCTACGAGGATGAAACCGTCCTGGCCCACGGTCCGGTGCGTCGCTTACTCTCCCGGCCGGATGCCCTGCATTGCGATCATGAAACCTTTGCCGATACCTGGCCGCAGCTTATCCGCAGCGGACTGTATCATCCGTTCGGTTACTACTCGCTGCTGCCGCTGGCGGCGGACGGGCGGATCTTCGGCGGTTGCGAATTCCTCCGCCGTGACAACCGGCCGTGGAGCGAGAAAGAGTTCCAGCGGCTGCATACCTTCGCGCAGATCGTCGCCGTCGTCACCGAACAGATTCAGAACCGGGTCAGCAATAACGTCGATTACGATCTGCTGTGCCACGAGCGCGACAACTTTCGCATCCTGGTGGCGATCACCAACGCGGTGCTCTCGCGACTGGATATCGACGAGCTGGTCAGCGAGGTGGCGAAAGAGATCCATCGCTACTTCCGGATCGACGCCATCAGCGTGGTGCTGCGCAGCGACCGCAAGGGGAAGCTCAACATCTATTCCACGCATTATCTTGACGCCAGCCACCCGGTTCACGACCAGAGCGAGGTGGATGAAGCCGGCACCCTCACCGAGCGCGTGTTCAAAAGCAAAGAGATGCTGCTGCTTAATCTGCACGAACATGACACTCTCGCGCCGTATGAGAAAATGCTCTTCGAGATGTGGGGCAATAAGATCCAGACCCTGTGCCTGCTGCCGCTGATGTCCGGCAATACCCTGCTCGGGGTGCTTAAGCTGGCGCAGTGCGACGAACAGGTCTTCACCACCACCAATCTCAAGCTGCTGCGGCAGATCGCCGAGCGGGTGTCGATCGCTATCGATAACGCCCTCGCCTACCGCGAAATTCAGCGCCTGAAAGAGCGGCTGGTGGATGAGAACCTCGCCCTCACCGAGCAGCTCAATAATGTCGAGAGCGAATTCGGGGAGATTATCGGCCGCAGCGAGGCGATGAACAATGTGCTCAAGCAGGTAGAGATGGTGGCGCAGAGCGACAGCACCGTGCTGATCCTCGGCGAAACCGGCACCGGCAAAGAGCTTATCGCCCGCGCTATCCACAACCTCAGCGGACGCAACGGTCGGCGGATGGTGAAGATGAACTGCGCGGCGATGCCCGCCGGGCTGCTGGAGAGCGATCTGTTCGGCCACGAACGCGGCGCGTTCACCGGGGCCAGCGCCCAGCGTATCGGCCGCTTCGAACTGGCGGACAAAAGCTCCCTGTTCCTCGATGAAGTGGGCGATATGCCGCTGGAACTGCAGCCCAAACTGCTGCGCGTCCTCCAGGAGCAGGAGTTCGAACGTCTGGGGAGCAATAAGCTGATTCAGACCGACGTTCGATTGATCGCCGCCACCAACCGCGATCTCAAGCAGATGGTTATCGACAGGGAATTCCGTAGCGATCTCTACTACCGGCTCAACGTGTTCCCGATCCATCTGCCGCCGCTGCGTGAACGTCCCGACGATATCCCGCTGCTGGTGAAGGCGTTTACCTTTAAAATCGCCCGCCGCATGGGGCGCAATATCGACAGCATTCCGGCGGAAACCCTGCGCACTCTGACGCGTATGGAGTGGCCGGGCAACGTGCGCGAGCTGGAAAACGTTATCGAACGGGCGGTATTGCTCACCCGCGGCAACGTACTGCAGCTCTCCCTGCCGGAGCGGGATATCGTGGAAGCCCCGCGGACGCCGGCGGTCCTGCCTGAGGAAGGTGAGGATGAATATCAGCTGATCGTCCGGGTGCTGAAGGAGAGCAACGGCGTGGTGGCCGGGCCGAAAGGCGCCGCCCAGCGGCTGGGGCTCAAGCGCACCACGCTCCTGTCACGCATGAAGCGGCTGGGTATTAATAAAGACGAACTGGTGTAACCTCGCGCGCTCCCCCTTTCCGCGCCGGTGAGAGGGAGCGCTGGCGCAGCGCGCTATTTATCGCTGGTAAAACCGTTGCTGGTCGCCAGTTCGGCAAACCACAGCGCATTGCGTTTTATCTGTCGCTCGCCGGTCTCCAGATCCAGTCGCCAGAAGCCGTAGCGCCGTTTGAAGGCATTGATCCACGACCAGTTGTCGATAAACGTCCACTGGTGCACGCCAAAGCAGTTCGCGCCGTCGGCTATCGCCCGATGCAACTGCACCAGATGCTCCTCCATCAGCTGGATGCGGAAAGTATCGTCTATCACCCCGTCCGCCCCGGGCTCGCCCTCTGATTGTCGATCCATCGCGATGCCGATTTCCGCGAGATACCACTTAATATTGCCGTAGTTATCGCGAATATTGGCGGCAATGTCATAGATCGCCTGCGGCAGGATCTCGTTGTTATCACGATAAGGATTAAAGCGGCCCTGCGGGTTCACCGCGTTTTCGAAATAGTATTCCGGGGTGAAATAATCGAGGTCATATTCGCTCTCACGCGCTTTTACCCGCCGCGGCACGTAATAGTTTACCCCAAGAAAATCGATATCCGCGCTGAGGATCAACGCCGCGTCGTCTTTGCTGGTCGTCGGCAGGCAGTCGTGGGCGGCAAGGATCTCGCACAGCGCTTTGGGGAATTCATGTTTTACCAGCGGGTCAAGGAAGCTGCGGTTAAAAAACAGGTCGGCATACCCGGCGGCTTTTTTATCCGCGTCGCTGTCGGTGAGGGTATAGCTCGGGGTCAGGTTGAGCACCACGCCGATCTCGCCCGCCAGCGCCAGTTCACGATAAGCCGTTACCGCTTTGGCGTGCGCCAGCATAATGTTAAACGCCACCTGCGCCGCCAGCCGGCCATCTTTCTTACATGGATAGTGGAAGTCGTACAGGTAGCCTCCCTCAACCGGCACAATCGGCTCGTTGAAGGTTATCCAGTATTTAACCTTATGGCCAAACAGGCTAAAGGCGGTGCGGGCAAAGCGGGCAAACAGCTCGGCTACGTGCGCCGATTCAAAGCCGCCGTACTGTTTCTGCAGCGCTTCCGGCATATCAAAGTGGTAGAGATTGATCATCGGCTCAATGCCGTTAGCGATCATCTCATCCAGATAGGCGTGATAAAAACGCACCGCGTCCGGGTCCGGCGCGCCGGTTTCCAAATCAGCGATCAGTCGTGACCACTGTATCGAGGTACGAAATGAGTTGAAGCCGGTCTGTTTCATCAGCGCTACGTCCTGCGGATACTGATGATAAGTATCACACACGGTCTGCGGCCCTACCTGCTGATAAAATCGCTCCGGCTGTTCGGCAAACCAACTGTCCCAAATGGAACGATGGCGCTTATTGGTGACCCCTTCCGTTTGCGGGCCGGACGCCGCCGCCCCCCACAGGAACCCTTGCGGAAACTGATACTGCTGCATAACCTCTCCTTCGAAAAAAGGCTGCGCCCGTCTGGCGCAGCCTGAACGTACTACTCAGCGACCACTTCGATCGATTTAATGAACATATAGCCCCAGTCGCCGGCGAAGCGGCCGAAGTCAATCTGATTGCTCCCGGCTTTAAGCGTCACCGGTATCCGCAACTGCTGGCCCTGCTCATCCGTCTGCGGGAAGGCCACCGCCTGCGGAGCGACCCCGTTGACGACAAACGAGTTCTGCTTACCGCCCCATTTGCCGTTGAAGGTTACATTGAGCAGGAACTGACCGCTCCACGGCGCCTGCACCTGCCAGCTGACCTTATCCCCCTCGTTGGCAAATGGGCCGAGGAAGCCGTCCTCACCAACTGTCAGCGCGTCTTTATCACTCTTCATCACCGTCAGCCGCCCCTCAGCCACGCCATAAACTTCGCCGTGATAACGACAAAAATCCGCTGGCGCTTTCCCCGTCGCCTCGCCCACCGTCACGGTCACGGTTTTGCTGCTTTTCAACAGCCCATCGTCCGCCGTGAACGTCAGCGCATAGGTGCCTGGCGCCGTAAACCAGGCCCGGGTTTGAGCCCGATCGGCATGGCAGAAATGCACCTGGCCATCGCCGGCGTGCTGCCAGCCCACCTTAACCTCTCGCGACGGCAGGCCATCGTCCTGCCAGTTGGCCGTAAGCTCGACGCCCTGGTCCTGCGTGGTGGTTAGGGCCGGTTCCAGCGTGACAACCGGCGGCTGATTCTCCTCGCTATGCTGCACGCTAATCACATTGGAAGGGGCCGAACGACCGCTCTCGTTTTTCGCCGTCACCCGGTAGTAATACGTGTGCCCGAGCTGAAGCTGACGATAATCGTCGCGGAACAGAACCATGGTTTCCGGATTCCATTCGTTAACGCCATCGGAGATATCCCGGCCCACCACCGTCCACGGCCCGGTCGGTGAGGCGGCGCGTTCGACATCGTAGCTGCGTCCCACCGCAGCGCCCATCCAGTTGATCGCGAAGGGCGAGGTGGTTTCGCGCAGCAAAGGCGCCTCCGGCTTCGGTAGCGGCGCCATCGTCTGCTGCCCGGCCATCTGCGCCGCGGCGGTGCGCACCAGATCGACCACCGCCTGCTCCTGGTTCGCTTCGCCTTCTTTGGCAAACCCCGGCAGGTGGTAGCTATAGTGCTCGGTCGACTCCTTATGCCAGTAGAAGCCGCCGTCGTGACGATGGCCGCGGAAGCCCCAGATAAGCCCGCCGGCGGCTTGCGCCCCGTTGACCTCGCTGTGAACAATCGACTGCATAATGGCGTTCAGTTGATCCGCCGGCAGCAGGCCAAACTCGCCGACGAGATAGACTTTTTGTCCGCCGACGGCGCGCAGATCCTGCGTCACCTGCCCGGGATGGTTATTATCGGCATTGGTGTAATAGTGATTGCTGACGATATCCACATTGGGGTCGGTCAACGCAAACGGATTAATTTTCTTATAGGTGCCATCCACCACCAGCTGATGAGGGGCCCACTTTTTAATCCACGCCGCGGTCTGATGCAGGAAATCGGCGTTGGTATCCTCCAGCTCGTTACCGGTTTCCCAGGCCATGATCGCCTTTTCATCATAATAGGCGCGGCCGGTGACGGTATTTGTCCGGGTGATGACCTGGCGGATCACATCCAGATAGGCTTTGAAGGTCTTGCTATCGGTCCGATAAAAGTCTTCCGCTTTTTCATGATAGAACGCCGCCAGCTGCTCGCGCCCGCCCCACCACCACCAGTGGTCGATAAACGGCAGGATCAGACGCAATCCCTGTTTATCCGCTTCGGCAATCATGTTGTCATACACCCGCATGGCTTTCTCATTCAGCCGCGGCATGCCGTCCGCCGTTTCCGGCGCCAGAATATGGGTCTCGCGCCCGCAGGCCTTATCAAATTCCTGCTGCACCGACAGCACGTAGACGCGCTGGGCTTTCGCCCCGGTTTGCACCATCGCCTGGATCCAGTTTTGCTGCTCCTGGGCCGTTGGCCATTTAAAGTATTGCCCCCAGCCGCGCGGGTCTGCCCTGCAGGGGCCGCGGGCGTCGTCTTCAATGCGGTGCAGCTCCGGCGCGTGGATCCCGGCGAAACGAAACACCTTGTCGCCGTCCTTGAGGGTGGCGCCGTCGCGAGTGATAAAGTGCGTAAAGTGCGAGCGCTCGGCGGCCAGCGCCCCGCCGGCCGCCAGCGCGGACAGCAGCCCCATCAGCAGCAGGTTTTTCATCGGCTTCATCGTTCTCTCTCCTTAGAACCAGACCTCGGCCTGTACGCCGAAGTTAACGGTGTCGGTAGAGCCACTGCGGGAATACCCGCCGGCGGTGATGGTATTGGTATCCCAGTTGTAGTTACCGTCTAATGCATCGGAGACACCTTTATCCCACTTCGCGTAGGTGACGAAGAAGCGCAGCTGCGGACGCGCCCAGAAACCGGAGTCAAAGGTCAGCGTTGGCGCAACGGTGACTTTGGTCAGGCCGCCTTTGCCTTTGCCGTTTACTCCTTTGTAGTTTTTGTCATCCAGGTATTCGTAGCCCAGCTCGTACTGCATGGCAAAGTTGCGGGTGATCTGATGATAAGGGCGGATACCAGCGACCCACATCGAGCGTCCCCAGCCATTTTCATCTTCTGTCCACCAGCGGTAGTTTTTATCTTTCTGCCAGAAAGCGAAGGTCGAGATCTCCAGGTCGCCCATCGAGGCCACGCTATCCAGCACCACTCGCCAGGACTGGGTGTTTTCCAGGTTGGCCCAGCCCCAGCCGTTTTTACCCAGCGAGTCACCCGCCGCCAGCCCTTTCCCGTACTGCAATGCGAGGCGGGAGTATCCTCCGGTCAGACCATAGAAGCCGTCAAAGTTATAAATACCGGTCACGCCATAGCCCTTCTCGGCGGAAGTTGGATGGTTTTCGTTACGGTTCATGTGGTGGCCGATCAGCTCCAGATCGAAGCCTGTCCCCGCGATCTTTTTCAGCCACAGGTTGAGAGAATAGTCATCCGGGTAGCCCTGATCTCCCTTATCCACCGGGTAGGCTTTGGTTTCATCGGTGGGTGAAAAGGCGTACACCCCGGCGTCGAAGCGGGCGAAGCCGAGATCCATGTTGTCGAAGCCGCCGCCGGTGCCGTTGTACTGAATGTACTCCCAGTCGAACTGATGGCTGGAGGTGTTGGAGCTGCTGTAGCGCTTACCGGCCCAGAAGGTCATCTCCGGCGCAAAATCCAGATTGCTCAGCTCGGCGAACCCTTCACGAAACTGTACGTCATGGCCATCGTCATCCTGACAGTTCCAGTCGGAGGTGCATTTCGACTGGTGAGTGAGGTTGGCCTGCACTTTCGCCACCACGCCGCTGTCCGCCGTCAGCGTCACGGTGGGGATCAGTTCGATCTTGGTGTCTTCTTCGTTGCCCAGTCGCCACTTACCGTCCGGCATCAGGCCGACGGAGTCCGCGCGGTTGCCATCGGAGTTCGCCAGGATCCCGGAGCGGATATAGCCATGCAGCGCAAAATCATACTTCGGATCGGCGCAGGCCGGGCTGCTGGCCCCTGCCAGCGAGAGGAGAGCCAGAGGTATTGAGTGTTTCAGCTTTATCATTATTTTTTTCCCACGTTATGTTTGTTAACACGAACCGATAACGGAGGGGAAATTTACGGATCAAAAACGGAAATGTACATCCACTTACGGAAAGCGCTTTCCATAATTGCCTATCTGGTTCACAAAATTAGCTCTGCGGCGAATATATTCGTGAGACTGATCACATAAAATGACAAGAATGCCGCCGGGCGCTGGCAGTGGAGCGGAAGGAGGAGGAGATGAGCAGGTGCCGCCGGGGGATAAGCCGCCGACGGCGAGAGGATCAGCGTTCGGTTTCCGCGAGCTGACGTTCGTACACTTTGAAGAAGGGGCGATAGAGCATCCAGGCGTTAAACATCGCGAACAGGCTCATGCACAAATTTTTCCAGCTGCCGTTCGCCGACCATGCCGCCCCCAGCGGGGAAGGCATCGACCATGGCAGCATCGCCACCGCGCGGTCGAGGATACCCAGCTGAGTTAAATACCATGCGATACAGGCATTTATCAGCGGAACAAAGAGAAACGGCAGTAAAAAAACCGGGTTCATGATCACCGGAAAACCAAACAGTATCGGCTCGTTGATATTAAACAGCGACGGCAGCAGGCCAATCTTGGCCACGCTTTTCAGCTGCCGCGAGCGGCTGCGCATCGCCATCAGCACCAGAGGCAAAGTGGAGCCAATACCGCCGATCAGCAGGTAAAAATCCCAGAACCCCTGCAGATAAATATGCGGCAGCGTTGGCGAACCCGCCGCCAGCGCCTGCTGATTTTCAAACAGATAGGTCATCCAGAAGGGGTTCATGATCCCGGTGATGATCAGCGCGCCGTGGATACCGATAAACCAGAGTAAGTTACAGATAAATAAAGAGATAAGTACCGCCATCAGCGTGTCGGACGCCAGCACCAGCGGCCGCACCGCTTCGCTGATCAACTCCGGTACGATGCGTCCGGTGGTCTGCAGCAGTATGGCATTCATCACGCTTATCGACAGCATCACCACCAGCAGCGGGATCAGCAGTTGAAAGCCATTGCGGGTCATCAGCGGCACTTCATCAGGCAAGCGAATACACCAGCCTTTTTTGTAAAAAAAAGCGAATTATCTCAATGGAATAGGTGCTGGATATCAGGGCGGTAAATATCCCCATACCGCCGAGATAAACATTGCTCACCGCAGTCTCGCGAAAGCCGATAAACAGCAGAAAAGCCAGACACCCGGTTAAACCGCAGAGCCGTTCCGGCAGACGGTACTGCTTGGCGAGACTGGCGCTGGCGCCGAAGGCAACAATCAGCGCCACCAGGCCAATGGTTAGCTGAAAGGTCGGCAGCAGGATAGGCCGCAGCAGCAAATAGACCTGGCCGAAACGCGAGGCGCCGTCGATGGAAACGGGCGGAAACAAAATGGGAACTAACAGGCTGCCAACAATCACAAAGGGCATAGCCAGCGCAAAGCTATCGCGCATCGCCGTAATGTGGTTGTTGCGCGTCAGAACGTTCGCCAGCGGCGCCAGCCGCTGCTCGATGATGTCCACGGCCACATTCATTAACTGAATGTTCATACTCCTACCTTTGCGAATGGTTGTCTCGCCGGGATGATCGCCCACAACACCGGAAAGTGAAAGCCTGCCATAGGTGATCATGGTCACAATTAATAAATCCACAAACGGAAAGCGCTTTCCGTAATGCATCCATTTTGACTATAGTCCGCTCATCCAACCTCATCAGGAGCGGTAATTATGAAAAAAATTATGTTGTGTTGTTCAGCAGGCATGTCCACCAGCCTGCTGATGAAAAAAATGATTGCGGAAGCCGAACAGCGGGGCCTGCCGGTAGAGATCAACGCCTATGGCGTAGCGGAGTTCGCCGAACAGGTTGGCCATTATCAGGTGGTGCTGCTGGGGCCGCAGGTGAAATACATGCAGCAGGACCTGCAAAAACAGGCGGATAAATACGGTATCCGCGTCGAACCCATCAATATGATGGACTACGGCATGCAAAAAGGCGCCGCGGTCCTTGATTTCGCCCTTTCCCTTATCGAAAACAAGAACTAAGGAAAGATCATGAGCTCTCTGTACGCTAAACTGATCGACGTGATCGAACGGCAGATCACGCCTATGGCCGGCGCGATCGGCCAGCAAAAATATGTCACCTCGATCCGCGATGGCTTTATCACTGCCCTGCCCTTTATGATCGTCGGCTCGTTCCTGTTGGTGTTTATCTTCCCGCCGTTTTCTCCGGATACGACGTGGGGGTTTGCCCGCGCCTGGCTGCAATTTTCGCTCGATCATCGCGATGCGCTGATGCTGCCGTTCAACTTCAGCATGGGGGTGATGACCCTGTTTATCGCCGTCGGGATCGCCGCCAGCCTCGCCAAACACCATCATCTGGACTCGCTGACCGCCGGGATGCTGTCGCTGATGTCGTTTCTGCTGGTAGCCGCGCCGCTGAAAGATGGCCAGATCTCTACTGCCTACTTCTCCGGTCAGGGGATCTTTACCGCCATTCTGGTGGCCATCTATTCCACCGAGCTGTACGCCTTCCTCAAACGGCATAACATCACCATTCGCCTGCCGCCGGAAGTGCCTGCCGGGGTGGCGCGCTCGTTTGAAATCCTGATCCCGGTGCTGGCGATCATTCTGACGCTGCATCCGCTGAACCTGTTTATCGAAGCCCAGCTGGGGATGATCATTCCGGAAGCGATCATGTCGCTGGTGAAGCCGCTGGTCGCGGCTTCCGATACGCTGCCGGCGATCCTGCTGTCGGTGCTGGTCTGTCAGGTGCTGTGGTTCGCCGGGATCCACGGCGCGCTAATCGTCACCGGGATCATGAACCCGTTCTGGATGGCCAACCTGTCGGTCAATCAGGCGGCCATGGCCGCTGGCACCGCTATCCCGCACATCTATGTCCAGGGCTTCTGGGATCACTATCTGCTGATCGGCGGCGTCGGCTCCACCCTGCCGCTGGCGCTGATGCTGCTGCGCAGCAAGGCCGTGCATCTGCGGACGATCGGCCGGATGGGGGTCGTGCCGGGCGTATTTAACATCAACGAACCGATCCTCTTCGGCGCGCCAATCATCATGAACCCGCTATTTTTCCTGCCGTTCGTGCTGGTGCCGATGGTGAACGCGACCCTGGCGTACTTCGCGCTGAAGCTGGACCTGGTCAGCCGCGTAGTGTCGATGACGCCATGGACAACGCCGGCGCCTATCGGCGCCTCGTGGGCGGCGAACTGGAGCTTTAGCCCGGTGATCCTGTGCCTCATTTGTATGGCCACCGCCATGGTGATGTACCTGCCATTTCTCAAAGCTTACGAAAAACAGCTGCTGGCCCAGGAGCGTGAAAACGCCGTCGGCCAGGCTGACAACGCGGCGCAGACCGCTTAACGCTAACGATTCAGAGGATAATCATGGAATTAGAAGAACAGGTGATGGGGATTATCATCAATGCCGGCCAGTCACGTAGCCTGTGCTACGAAGCGCTGCACGCCGCTAAAGCGGGTGATTTCGCCACCGCCGACGCCAAAATGCAGGAAGCGGCGCACTATTCCCGCGAAGCTCACCTTGTACAGACCCAGCTTATCGAAGCTGACGAAGGCGAGGGAAAAACCAAAATGACGCTGGTAATGGTCCATGCTCAGGATCACCTGATGACATCCATTCTGGCGAAAGAGCTGATTGCCGAACTGATTGCGATTTACCGCGCGCAGCCGCTTCACGCCTAGCGCCTTGCCCGGCCAGACGCGCTGGCCGGGCCTGATTCCCCGAGGTCACTATGTTACATCTTGGAATAGATATTGGCGGCACCAAAATGGAAGCCGTACTGCTGGACCCGGCGGGCGAATGCGTCCAGCGCCTGCGCCGGCCGACCCACAAAGAGAGCTATGACGCCTTTATGCGTCAGCTGCTGACCCTGATTGCCGATATTCGCGCGGTCAGCCCGCAGCCGTTCACCCTGGGGATCGGCCTGCCAGGGGCTATCGATCCGCAAAGCGGACGCATTAAAAACTGCAACTGCCTGGTGCTCAACGGTCACGATCTGCGCCGGGATATCATGCAGCAGCTTGGCCAGCCGGTGTGGATGGCAAACGATGCCGACTGCTTCACCCTTTCGGAGGCGGTGGATGGCGCCGGCGCCGGAGCTACCACCGTCTTCGGGGTGATTATCGGTACCGGCTGCGGCGGCGGGATCGCCGTTCATCAACAGCTGCTCAGCGGCCCCAACGCTATCGCCGGGGAGTGGGGGCATAATCCGCTGCCGGGCTATACTCCTGAGCGCGATGGCCCGCCGCAGCCCTGCTACTGCGGCAAAACGAACTGCATCGAAAGCTTTCTCTCCGGTACCGGCTTCGCCCGCCGCTATGGGGAACAAGCCCGTGCGGAAGCCATTGTCGCCGCGGCGCAAAACGGCGATCCGCGCGCGCTGGCCCACTGGCGACACTTTATCGATGCCTTTGCCCGCAGCCTGGCGTCGGTGATCAATATTCTCGACCCGCAGGTGATTGTGCTGGGCGGCGGTCTGTCCAACGTCAGCCAGATCTATCGCGATCTGCCTGCCGCCATCGTGCCGTGGATCTTCTCCGACACCTGCCGCACGCAGATCAAACCGGCCCGTTTCGGCGACGCCAGCGGCGTGCGCGGCGCGGCCTGGCTGCCCCGGCTTCCCGGCGCCGCGCAAGGGCCGCGGTAGACACTTTTTTCAGCAGGTATGTTAAGCTAGGCGAAAATGTTCAGACAGAAAAAGCCATGCCAACGATTGATGATGTTTCAAGATTAGCGAATGTCTCAAGAGCGACGGTATCCCGCGTGCTGACCGGCACCCGGGGCGTGCGCGAAGAGAGCCGGGAAGCTGTGCTGCGGGCCGTTGAAGAACTCAACTATCGCCCGAGCTTTGCCGCGCAAAACCTCGCCAGTCAGACATCCAGCCACGTTGGTCTGGTGATTTCCGCGCAGGACGAAAGCCACGGCGCACGTCTGCTGCCGCTGCTCTCTCAGGCGCTGAAAGGGCTGAATAAAAGCCTGCTGGTCCAGTACGTCAGCGACCCGGTAGAGCAGGCGGCGGTAATCGACGATCTGCAGCGCCAGTGCGTGGCGGTGGTGGTGCTGGGCGCCGTTGCCGCCGACGCGCCGCGCAACGTTATCGCCTTTGACCGCTTCGGCGTCGCCGGGAGCAACAGCCAGGGCTATGACTTCGCCTTTGCCACCGAAAGCGCCTGCCGCTATGTGATTGGCAAGGGACACCGCAACATCGCCCTGCTGGTGGACAGCGATAGCGACGATGCCAGCCGTCAGATGCTGGAAGGCTACCGCAACGTCCTGCAGAACTACTCCATTCCTTTTAACCGTCAGCTGGTGCTGACGGCCAACGATGACGTCGAGCAGGCGCTGCTGACCTTAATTAACAGCTTCAGTAAATACTCAGTCATTATCGTTAAACGCGACCGCTACGCGGCTGAGGCGATGCGTCTGCTGCGCGAATTCACCATCGCCGTCCCGCAGGAGGTCTCCCTGCTGAGCCTTGAGGATTCCCCGCTCGCCTCGCTGCTCTACCCGCCGCTGACCTGCATCTCCTGGCCACTGGAGGCGCTGCTGGATAACTGTATTCAGCGTATTCGCAGCCTGATTGACGACCGGCCAACCTTCACCGCCGAGGGCCGCTCGCTGGCTGGCCGCCTGATCCCGCGCCAGTCGGTCGCCGATATCTCTTGATCTTCGCCCGGTTGGCGCCGGGCCAGACTTACCTCCCCTTTTCGCGCTTTCGTTTCCGGGCTCATTATTACCCACGCATGTAAATAAGAATTATTTTCATTTATAAATAGCTTGTGCTATATAACATAGCAATGGCTATAAACGCTGGGAAATTAACCACACCATTGCGAGGGATCCTATGCTACACCTGACACCGCTGAAATCATTGCTGCTGGCCAGCGCGCTGGCTCTGCTGGCCGCGACGCCGGCCTCGGCGCAGGAGAAATTCAGGGTTATCACCACCTTCACGGTTATCGCCGATATGGCGCAGAACGTGGCCGGCGACGCCGCCGTCGTCAGCTCCATTACTAAACCGGGCGCGGAGATCCATGATTACCAGCCCACGCCCGGCGATATCAAACGCGCGCAGGGGGCGCAGCTGATCCTCAGCAATGGGCTTAATCTCGAACGGTGGTTTGCCCGTTTTTATCAGCACTTACAGGGCGTTCCGGAGGTGGTGGTCAGCGAGGGGATCCAGCCGATGGGCATCAGCGCGGGCCCCTATAGCGGGAAGCCCAATCCCCATGCCTGGATGTCGGCAGATAACGCCCTGATCTATGTCGATAACATTCGCGATGCGCTGGTGAAGTACGATCCGCCTCACGCCGACACCTATCGCCGTAACGCCGAGGCCTACAAAGAGAAGATCCGTCAGACGATGGCGCCGCTGCAGGCCAGACTGGCGCAGCTGCCGGCGGATAAGCGCTGGCTGGTCACCAGCGAGGGAGCCTTCTCCTATCTGGCCCGCGACTATGGCCTGCGCGAACTGTATCTGTGGCCGATCAATGCCGACCAGCAGGGCACCCCGCAACAGGTGCGCAAGGTTATCGACACCATGAAGAAAGAACGCATCCCGACCATCTTCAGCGAAAGCACCATCTCCGATAAACCGGCGCGTCAGGTGGCGCGGGAAGCCGGGGCCCACTACGGCGGCGTGCTGTATGTCGATTCGCTGAGCGCCGCCGACGGCCCGGTGCCGACCTGGCTCGACCTGCTGCGCGTCACCACCGAAACCATCGTCAACGGTATCCAGGACGGGATGAGGAAGCAGCCATGAATGCAGCGCAAGCGGGACTGTATGTCGACCAGCTCACCGTCACCTGGCGCAACGGCCACACTGCCCTGCGCGACGCCTCGTTCAGCGTGCCGCGCGGCTCCATTGCCGCGCTGGTGGGGGTTAACGGCTCGGGTAAATCCACGCTGTTTAAAGCGCTGATGGGCTTTGTCCGCGTTGGTCACGGCGAGATCGCCATACTCGGCCAGCCGGTCAACCGCGCACTGCGCCAAAACCTGGTCGCCTATGTCCCGCAGTCGGAAGAGGTGGACTGGTCCTTCCCGGTGCTGGTGGAGGATGTGGTGATGATGGGCCGCTACGGCCATATGGGCTGGCTGCGGCGGGCAAAGCCGCGCGATCGCGAGATTGTCGATGCCGCGCTGGCCCGCGTGGGCATGAGCGAGTTCCGCCATCGGCAGATTGGCGAGCTCTCCGGCGGGCAGAAAAAGCGCGTCTTTCTGGCCCGCGCCATCGCTCAGCAGGGTCAGGTGATCCTGCTGGATGAACCTTTCACCGGCGTCGATGTGCAGACCGAAGCGCGGATCATCAGCCTGCTGCGCGAGCTCCGCGATGAGGGCTGTACCATGCTGGTCTCCACCCATAACCTCGGGTCAGTGAGTGAATTTTGTGATTATACGGTGATGGTGAAAGGCACCGTGCTGGCCAGCGGCCCGACAGAAACCACCTTCACTGCCGAGAATCTGGAGCGGGCTTTCAGCGGCGTGCTGCGCCACGTCGCGCTGACCGGCGCGGAAGCGCAAATTATCACCGATGACGAGCGGCCGTTTATCAGCCGGCGCGCGGCGGGAGGCCCACGATGAGCTGGCTGCTGGAGCCGTTTGGCTATTACTATATGCTCAATGCGATGTGGGTGTCGGCGCTGGTGGGCGGCGTCTGCGCCTTTCTCTCCTGCTACCTGATGCTCAAAGGCTGGTCGCTGATTGGCGACGCCCTCTCCCACTCGATTGTACCCGGCGTCGCCGGGGCCTATATGCTCGGCCTGCCCTTCGCGCTCGGCGCGTTTCTCTCCGGCGGCCTGGCGGCGGGCAGCATGCTGTTTTTGCAACAGCGCTCGCGGCTAAAAGAGGATGCCATTATCGGGCTGATCTTCTCCTCCTTCTTCGGGATCGGGCTGTTTATGGTGTCGCTGAATCCGACGTCGGTGAATATCCAGACCATCATCCTCGGCAATATTCTGGCCATCGCCCCGGAGGATATTATCCAGCTGGCGGCGATCGGCTTTATCTCAATGGCGATTCTGCTGCTGAAGTGGAAAGACCTGATGGTGACCTTCTTTGATGAACACCACGCCCGCTCGATTGGCCTGAACACCCGCGGCCTGAAGCTGCTGTTCTTTACCCTGCTGGCCGCCTGCACCGTGGCGGCGCTGCAGACCGTCGGCGCCTTTCTGGTCATCTGCCTGGTGGTCACTCCCGGGGCCACCGCGTGGCTGTTAACCGATCGCTTCCCGCGCCTGCTGGCCATCGCCGTGGCTATCGGCAGCCTGACCAGTTTCTTCGGCGCCTGGCTCAGCTACTATCTCGACGGCGCCACCGGCGGCATTATCGTGGTCGCGCAAACGCTGCTGTTCCTCATCACCTTTATCTTCGCGCCGAAGCACGGCCTGCTGGCCAGCCGCCGCCGCGCCAGGGAGGCCGCATGCTGAACCTGTTCCTGGCCCCGTTCCAGTTTCCTTTTATGGTCAATGCGATAGCGATATCGATCGTCGTCGCCATTCCCTGCGCGCTGCTGTCGGTGTTTCTGGTGCTCAAAGGCTGGGCGCTGATGGGCGACGCCATGAGCCACGCGGTCTTTCCGGGCGTGGTGCTGGCCTACATTATCGGCATCCCCTTCGCCATCGGCGCGTTTATCGCCGGTCTGCTGTGCGCCGTGACGACCGGTTTTCTCGACGATAACAGCCGACTCAAGCGCGATACCATCATGGGGATTGTCTTCTCCGGCATGTTTGGCGCCGGACTGGTGCTGTACGTAGCGATCCAGTCCGATGTTCATCTCGACCATATTCTGTTCGGCGATATGCTGGGAATATCCCTCCGCGATATTGGGCAAACGACGGCGATCGCGCTGGTGATTGCGTTGATTATCGGTCTCAAATGGCGGGATTTTTTGCTGCACGCCTTCGATCCAACGCAGGCTAAAGCCAGCGGCCTGCGCGGCGGACTGCTGCACTACGGCCTGCTGTGCATGATCGCCCTGACCATCGTCGCGACGCTGCAGTCGGTGGGGATTATTCTGTCGATTTCGCTGCTGATTGCCCCCGGGGCGATCGCGCTTCTGCTGGTGAGACGCTTTATCCACGCCCTGCTGCTGGCGGTAGCGGTGGCCATCGGCTGCTCGGCGGGAGGGGTGTGGCTGGCGTTTTATCTCGACAGCGCGCCAGCGCCGACTATCGTGGTGCTGTTTACCGCGCTGTTTGTGGTCGCCTTTGTCGCAAGCACGATCCGCGATAGTCAGAAACAGAAAACTTCAGCAATTATCCCCGGTGGCGGCTAACGCCTTGCCGGGGCTACAAGAGCACGACTTGTCGCCCGGCTGCGCAGCGCTGACCAGGGAAAGCCGCTATTTTTTCGGTCGATATTTTTCCGGCAGCGGCGGCACCGGGCGCCTGTCGTCCAGCAGATGGCGAATAGTGAGGATCGGGTGGCGCCAGAGCATCCGCGGCCCGGCCCAGCGCATAATCTGCTTCATCTCCTCGCGCTTCGCCGGCTGGTAGCAGTGCACCGGACACTGCTTGCAGGCCGGTTTATTCTCGCCAAACACGCACTTATCAAGGCGCTTGTCAGCGTAGGCGTTCAGCGCCTGATAGTGCGCATCATCGGCCTGCGCCTCGGGACTGCGCCGCTGGTAGAGGGCAATCATCCGCTGAATCGTCATTTTTTCCCGTTCGATACGCTTCCCCATCTCCCCGCCTTTCGTCTGCTCTTAAGGTGCATTTATCATACACCTTAATATCCATACCCGACCAGACTCACTGCTTCAGATGCTGAATCAACTGCAGGGCTGCCCCGGACAGAACCCCGAAATGGCTGTAGGCATAGAAATCCCGGATAAAAACGCTGCCCTCGAGCTCAAACGGGCGCAGCAGGCCAAGCGCTTCTTCGTGTCGGTAAACCGGGGCCGGCATCGACGTTAACAGATCGCTCTCGCACAGAAAGGCCTTAATGGCCGAGGATGAGGCGCACTCAATAACCGGCTGCGGACAGGGCAACTGCCGGGCGCGAAAGATATCAGCCAGGATGTTCATTGGCGTACTAGACGGCGGCGGCATGATCCACGGATAGTCCAACATCGCCTCCAGGGTGACGTCCGCCGCCTGATGCAGCGGGTGGTGCTGCCTGGCGACGATGCAGATCCGGTCCTGCCAGTTAATTTTGCCCCGCACCACGATTTTCTCATCATGCGGTAAGGGACCGCAGAGGGCGATATCGATGTCGTGCATCAGCAACAGCTTATACAGCTCGGAGTCAATGCGGTCGACGATCCGCAGATGGATCTGGGGATGGCGCTGATGGAAAGCCGCCAGCTTATCGATGAAATGGCTGGTCAGCAGACTGGAAACGCAGCCAATCCGCAGAATGCCTTTCCCGGCGCCACGGATGAGCTCAATTTCCTCGCGCGCCTTTTGTTCGGTATTCAGCATCGTCAGCGCGTAGGGTAAAAAGGCGCTGCCATATTCGCTCAACGCCATGCCGTGCTTATGTCGTTCGAATAAGGATGCGCTCAGGTCCGCTTCCAGGCTCAATAGCAGTCGGCTCAGTCCCGACTGGGTGATCCCCATTTTCTCTGCGGCCAGGGTCATATTGCCTTCGCGGGCGACGGTAATAAATGCCTGAATCTGCTTAAATTTCATTGGCATGATATTTACTCATTGAATAAACGGTTTTTGCATTTCCCCTGCGCCCTTTTTTAGCGAATAAATATCGCTATCAATACGCTCAAAAATCACCGGAACGCATACTTCAAAAGGGTTTATTTATCTCACCACCCACGGCAAAACACATTTCTGAACCGAAGATAATTTATAATGAGAATATATCACCATGACACAGAACAATATTCTATTAATTTCAGGCGCTATATTACCGGTCATCATTACCGTCATCATCGGCTATATTAGCGGTAAACGAAAAGACTTTAACTGGCAGCAGGCGGGAGACATCAATAAAATTGTGATGCTCTACGCATTGCCGCTAAGTATTTTCAGCAATATGGTGATGACGCCGCGACACATCGTCATGACCATGGGCCCGGTCGCCGTGGCTATCATCCTGGCGCTGATTCTCAGCTTCGTCATTCCCTTACTGGTCGCCCGCTATCTGTTTCGACGCGACCTCGCCCTCAGTACGCTGCAGGCGTTGGCCATCGGCTCGCCGGCAGTCCCGTTTATCGGCACCTCAGTGCTGGCCTTTTTATTTGGCACCGTCAGCGCGTCGCTGATCACCGTGTCCAGCATCACGCAAAACGTCTTCCAGCTGCCGCTGGTGATGATACTGATGTCGGTCGCCACCGGCGATAAGAGCCAGCATATTTCCTTTGGCGCACGGGTGGTGAACGCCATTAAACAACCCGTGGTCTGGTCGCCGGTAATCGCCCTGATCATCGTGCTGGCGGATATCCATATTCCGCAGACTATCTCGATGTCGCTGGGTCTGCTGGGCAAAGCCTCTGGCGGGCTGGCGCTGTTTGCCGCCGGGATCGTGCTCTATACGCGCAGCATTGTTATCACCACCGCTACCATTATCACCGTTATCGCCCGCAATATTCTGGTCCCCGGCGCCTGCTATCTCATTTTATTAAAAATGGGCTTCAGCATGGAGCAAATAAAGGAAGTCGTATTGACGATGGCTATCCCGGTAGGCTCCATCGCGATAATTATTGCTATGCAGTATAAAACCGGCGAGCAGGAAATGGCCTCGACGATGGCGCTGAGTATTATTGCCTCCATCATTACGATGGGCGGATTTATTTTCTTAACCTTTTAATTACCGCGATTACACCGCGTGAATACGGAGAGAATATGGCCTCTATCACATTATCGGCTGCTGAATTGTTACTGCATCGGCTGCAGGCGCTGGACGTGGCGTATATTTTTATCAACTCGGGCACCGATTATCCTCCAGTCATTGAAGCCTGGGCAAAGGCCCGGGCGACCGGGCAAAAGGTACCGGAGTTAGTGATCTGCCCGCATGAAAACGCCGCCATCGGCATGGCCCATGGCTATTACCTCGGCACCGGCAAGGTGCAGGCGGTGATGGTTCACACCAACGTCGGGCTAGCCAACGCCGCCTGCGGCGTCATCAATCTGGCGAACAGCAATATCCCGGTGCTGATTTTTGGCGGCCGCACGCCGATAAGCGAACATTCCCACTTCGGCTGCCGCAATACGCCGATTGGCTACGGCCAGGAGATGCGCGACCAGGCGGCGCTGATCCGTGAATCCGTGAAGTGGGATTTTGAACTGCGGCTGGCCGATCAGATCGGCGAGCATGTTGACCGGGCCTGGGCGATTGCCAGCTCCCTGCCGAAAGGGCCGGTCTACCTGAGCTTACCGCGTGAGCCACTGTGCGAAACCTTTGCCGTCGATGAGGCCGCGCTGCAGGCTGGCCCTTCGCAGCAGCCGGTCCGCTATGCGCCAGTCCGGGAAGATATCGCCCGCGCAGCCGAGGCAATCGCCTGCGCCAGACACCCGGTCATCTTCGCCCAGCGCGGCGCCCGAACGGCGGAAGGCTTTGCGCGCCTCGATAGTCTGGTGCGCGAATGGGCGATCCCTCTGGTGGAATACTGGGGCACCGAGGTTACCCTGAGCGCCGATAATCCCCTGCTCGCCGGGGCTGATCCCAGCGTCTGGCTCGCTGACGCCGATGTGATTCTGGTGGTCGACTCGCAGGCACCATGGATGATCGCCGAGGGCGACTGTCGCCAGGACTGCACCGTGATCCAGATGGGGCCCGATCCGCTCTTCTCCCGCTACCCGGTGCGCGGCTATCGCGCGGACATCAACCTGGCGGGCGAGACCGATGAAGTCTTCAGCCTGCTGGAAGAGGCGCTGCGCCCGCTGCAGGCCGCCCGCCAGCAGCATGTGGCGGAGCGGGCGGCATATACGCAGAGCCGCATCCAGCAACAGAAAAACCAGCGCGACGCGCTTCTCCATGCCAGCCAGACCGGGGCCATTACCAAACCCTGGCTCAGCTACTGCCTCGGCCATCTGGCTAATCAACACCGCGGCCGGATCGTTTCTGAACTGACCACGCTGCCGCAGTTTGCCGGACTGACCCAAGCCGAGAGCTATTACCAGGAAGCGCTGGCCGGCGGCCTGGGCGAAGCCCTGCCCATCGCGCTGGGGCTGCAGCTTGCGCGCCGGGAAGAACTGATTATTGCCGCCGTCGGCGACGGGTCGTACCTGTTCGCCAACCCTGCGGTCTGCCACCATATTGCGGAGGTAATGAAGCTCCCTGTCCTCGTCGTGGTCGGAAATAACGGCGGGTGGGGCGCCGTCGCGGGCGGCACCAAAGCGCTCTACCCGGATGGCTACGCGGCCCGCGCGGAAACCATTCCAGCCACCGCCTTTACCACCTCGCCGGATTTCGCCGCGATCGCCGCCTCCAGCCGCGCGGCGGCCCTGTCGGTTTCCCGGGCCGAAGATCTCCCCGGCGTGCTGGAAGAAGCGGTATCCCTCATACGCACCCGCCGACAAAGCGTGCTGGTTGACGTGCAGTTAGCCCGCTAACGGTTTATCCTCCGGGCGCTTGTCGTCCGGAGGGGGTTGTCACCCCTTCTGGTCACCTTTATCCACATGGCCCAGCGGCTTCTCCGGGAAGCAGACATCGCGCACCCGGCGTTTCAGCTCGGCCGCATCCGGAAAACCGCCATCCTGCTTGCGCTCCCAGATCTGCTGACCGTCGACATCGATCGTGAAGATCCCGCCGGTCCCCGGCACCAGCGTCACCGAGGCGATGTCGGTGCTGAAGGTATGTAACAGCTCCTGCGCCATCCAGCTGGCGCGCAGCATCCAGTTGCACTGGGAACAGTAGGTGATGGTGATGGCCGCTTTTGAGTTCATCGTCGTCTCGCTAAGTCTGAAAGGGCAAATTGTAAACAAAGTGCAGTTTAAATGAAGAACACATGATTATTTTGTTGCAAACGATAATACCTATCATTACCATTCGCAATCAACAAATGGAGTAAGACCCTATCCGCAACGGAAAAGACGGAGCAACCTGCAACTCTGGAAGTAACGCGTGAGCCGATACTAATAACGATCAAGGCGTGGCGACTATGTACAAATCGACTCCGTCAGCAGCATGGTGTAAAAAACGCCTGCTGGTGACCTCTTTGTTTGCAGCAATTTATCAGACTTCTGCCATCGCAGCAGATACTTCCGCCGTTAGCGGCGAGGCGGTGGATGACACCTCGGAACAAATGACCGTCACCGCCCCCGCGCCGGTGCAGAAAGCCGGTAGCGAACACAGCATCAGCGCCCGGGAGCTGGAGAATAAAGGCGCTAACGATTTCGGCTCAATCATGCGCTATGAGCCGCTCATCAGCGCCACCGGGGGCAGCGGCGGCTCCGGCAACGGCAAAAGCGGCTTCGACCGCGGAGGTTACACCGGCTACAACATTCGCGGTATGGAGAGCAACCGCGTCGGTATCGACGTGGACGGTATCGCGCAACCCAACGCCACCGGCCGCGGCTACGTCGGCCGCGCCGGGCTCAACACCTTCGGCATCGGCCGCGATTATATCGACCCGTATATGTACGGCAGCGTGGATATCCAGTCCGGCGCCACCTCGACGGAAACGGCCAACAGCGCTATCGGGGGGAATGTCTCCTTCCGCCCGAAATCAGCGGATGATTACCTGCGCCCGGGCAAGACCAGCGCCTTCGGCTACCGCAGCGGTTACGACTCTGCGGATCGCAGCTGGCACAACGGGGTGACCGTCGCCGGCGGCGATGAGTTCCTGCGCGGGATTTTGGTCTATAGCCGCCGTGACGGCCAGGAAACCGAAAACAACAGCGGCACCGTCGACGCCTACCCGGCGAACTGGCACTCCGATGCTTTTCTGGCCTCCGGGATCTGGCAGCCTAACGATGAGCACAAGCTGACCAGCACCTTCGACTATTACCATAAAACCAACCACACCCACTACGATACCTGGGACTCCAGCGGCAACAGCACCATCGGCACCGCCAACCAGACCAGCCAGACCCGGCGCTGGGGCCTGAGCCTGAAGGATGACTGGACGCCGATGAACGACTACCTCGACAGCGTCTCCACAAAAATCTACTACCAGCATACCGAAGCCCATGACTGGACTTATATGCCGGACAGCGTCACCCGCAGAATGCAGACGGTGAACTCTAACTACGATACCGACACCTGGGGCCTGCAGGCCGCGCTGGCGAAAACCCTGGGCCGCCACGATCTGAGCGCCGGTTTCAACGCCAGCACCAGCAAAACCCAGCGGCCGTTCAGCCAGTCGCCGATCCCCAGCGTTTACAGCGAGATCATGCAGCCGGAGGCAGACAGCCGCAGCTACACCCTCGGCGGCTTTGTCCAGGATAAGATCAACTTCGATCTCGACAGCCACAACTTCGCCGTTATTCCCGGCGTGCGCGTGGTGCATCAATCGACTAAGCCGGAAAATCTGTCCGATCTCGCCGCCAACAGCAGCGTGCTGAGCGAATCGTCGGTGGCGAATCTGTACGGCAAAAACAGCGATACCCAGGTTCTGCCGTCGTTGACCTTCCAGTACGACCTCACCCCGCGCCTGATGACCTACCTGCAGTACCAGCGCGGGGCGCAGTTCCCCAACGCCAGCCAGCTGTATGGCTCCTGGAACCTCGGCTCCAGCTACGCCGGCAGCCAGCAGTATGCCCTGATCGGCAATACCGATCTGAAGACGGAAACCAGCGATAATCTCGAGTGGGGGCTGAAAGGGGAAGTTACCGAAGGCATCACCCTGCGCACGGCGCTGTTCTACAACAGCTATAAGAACTTTATCGCCTATACCCGCTATACCCGCGCCAACAATCCGGGCCAGTTCACGAATGTGCCGTCGAACATCTACACCATTTATCAGGCGGAAAACCGCGATAAAGCCTATATCTACGGCGGTGAGATTAGCACCAAATTTAACTTTGGCACCTGGTTTGAGCAGGTGGACGGCCTGAGCGCCACCCTCGCCCTCGGCTATAGCGAAGGGAAATCGAAATCCAGCTACAGCGGCGATAAATACGTCGACCTCGACAGCGTGGCGCCGATGAAAGCCATCGTCGGCGTGGCGTGGGACGATCCGGCGAAACGCTACGGCACCGCCCTGACGGCGACCTTTGTCAAAGGGAAACAGGCGACCGCCACCAACCGCGAAAGCTACAGCAACAGCGGATCCGCCATCACCGATGCCAGCAGCGACTATATGCGCGTGCCGGGCTACGGCATGCTGGACTGGACCGCGTACTGGCAGGTGGCGAAAAACGTGCGCCTCAATGGCGGGGTCTACAACCTCACCGATCGTAAATACTGGGATTACCTGAGCAGCCGCAATATCGAGACCGGCACCAACCAGGACGCCAACGATAAAGCGCTGGCGGTGATGCCGGGCCGCACCTGGCAGCTGGGCGTCAACGTCGACTTCTGATTGCCCGAATAATAACGCACCTGCCCCCGGCCCGCCGGCCGGGGATATTCATCGTCGAGAAGGATATGATTATGCCAAATGCACACCCTGACCTGTGGCAGCGCTACCAGGCCACCAAAGCGGCCAGTACCGCGAAATATGCCCGCGATATCGCCGCGGAAATGGGGATCAGCGAAGCCGAGCTGACCGCCGCCCGCCTCGGCCATGATGCCGTGCGCCTGAGCGATGACGCCCGGGCGCTGATTGCCGCCCTGGAGCGCGTCGGCGAAACCAAATGCATCTGCCGCAACGAGTATGCCGTGCATGAGCAGGTGGGCCAGTTCACGCACCATCACCTCAGCGGCCACGCCGGGCTGGTGCTGAACCCGCGTGCGCTCGACCTGCGTCTGTTCCTCAGCCAGTGGGCCAGCGCCTTCCATCTGAACGATAATGGCCGTCAGAGCATCCAGTTTTTCGACCACCACGGCGACGCCCTGCTGAAAGTCTATGCGACCACGCAGACCGACATGGCGGCCTGGGAGACCCTGATCGCGGAATATCGGGTGGCGGCGCCGGCACCGCTGACCCTGCGCCCGCTGGAGCCGGTGAAATATGCCGATACCGCCGACGGCGCCGCCCTGGAGAACGACTGGCGCGCGATGACCGACGTTCACCAGTTCTTCGGTCTGCTGCGTAAATATCAGCTTTCCCGCCAGCAGGCCTTCCGTCTGGTGAGCGACGACCTCGCCTGCCGCGTGGATCGCCATGCGCTGCCGTCGCTGCTGGAGACGGTGCGCCAGGAGGGCAATGAAATCATGATTTTCGTCGGCAATCGCGGCTGCGTGCAGATCTTTACCGGCGCCCTGGAAAAGCTGGCCCCCATGCGCGGCTGGCTGAATATCTTCAATACTACTTTTACCCTGCATCTGCGCGAAGAGAGCGTCGATGAAGTGTGGGTGACCCGCAAGCCGACTTCGGACGGACACGTCACCAGCGTCGAACTGTTCGCTAAAGACGGCACCCAGATTGCCCAGCTCTACGGCCAGCGCAGCGAGGGGCACCCCGAGCAGACGCAATGGCGCCAGCAGGTAGACCGCCTGACCCGTGAAGGGCAGCCCGCATGATGCGCTGGTTACTGCTCTTGATCGCTTTCCCGCTGCTGAGTCACGCCGCCGTTGAGCGGCTCGTCACACTCGGCGGAGATGTCACTGAGATCGTTTATGCCCTTCACGCGGAGGAGAGCCTGGTGGCGCGGGACAGCACCAGCAGCTGGCCCCCGGCGGCGCAAAAGCTGCCGGACGTCGGCTACCTGCGACAGCTGAACGCCGAGGGGATCCTCGCGTTACGCCCGCAGCTGGTGTTAGCGAGCGCCCAGGCGCAGCCCTCGCTGGTCTTACACAAGGTACAGGCGAGCGGGGTGAAGGTGGTTAACGTGCCGGGCGGCGAAAGTCTGTCCGCGATCGATAACAAAGTTGCTGTCATTGCCGAAGCGTTAGGCAAAACGGCGGCAGGCGACGCGCTGCGCCAGCAGCTTCAGCAGCAGATCGCCGCCATTCCAACGCAGCCGGTTGCTAAGCGGGTGCTGTTTATTCTCAGCCACGGCGGAATGAATACCCTGGTGGCCGGACAGCATACCGCGGCCGATAGCGCCATTCGCGCCGCCGGATTGCAGAACGCGATGCAGGGCTTCGACCACTATCGCGCCATGTCGCAGGAAGGGGTCGCCGCCAGCCAGGCGGATCTGGTGGTGATCTCCGCCGATGGTCTCAAAGGGATGGGCGGCGAAGCCGGGCTGTGGAAACTGCCCGGTCTGGCGCAGACCCCGGCGGGGCGTCATAAACAGCTGCTGACGATCGACGATATGGCCCTGCTGGGCTTCGGGCCGCGCACACCGCAGGCGATAATCGCGCTGCGAAACAAAGCGGAGCAGTTGCCCTGATGCGCCCTGCCCTCACTCGCCGTTTGCTGCTGATGACGCTGCTGCTGGTCTCCCTGGCGTTGTTTGCCACCACCCTCGGCGCCATGCGCTTGCCGCTGGTCAACCTGCTGCCTTCCGGGGATGACATGCTGCGCCACATCTGGCTGACCATCCGTCTGCCGCGGGTGCTGCTGGCCCTGCTGGTGGGCGCGGCGCTGGCCCTCTCCGGCTGCGTGATGCAGGGGCTGTTTCGCAACCCGCTTGCCGACCCGGGCCTGCTGGGCATCAGCAGCGGCGCCGCGCTGGCGGTGGCCAGCTGGCTGGTGCTCCCGTTCTCCGCTGCGGGGCTGATCGCTCTGTATATGCCGATGCTGGCGGCGTTTATTGGCAGCCTGGCGGTGATGGTGGTGATTTTCATCCTCAGTCGGGCGGAGGAGGGTTCGCTGTCGCGCCTGCTGCTGGTGGGGATCGCCATCAACGCGCTGTGCGGCGCGCTGGTCGGCGTCCTGTCCTGGCTGAGCAATGACGCCCAGCTGCGCCAGCTGTCGCTGTGGGGAATGGGCAGTCTGGGCCAGGCCGAATGGCCGACGCTGCTGGTGGCCGCGACCTTGATTATCCCGGCGGCGCTGGCGGTGTGGTGGATGGCGTCCCGCCTCAATCTGCTGCAGCTTGGCGATGAAGAGGCGCACTATCTCGGGGTTAATGTGCAGGCGCTGCAGCGCTGGCTGCTGCTGTGCAGCGCGGTGCTGGTGGCCGTCGCGGTGGCCATCAGCGGAGTCATCGGCTTTATCGGCCTGGTGGTGCCGCACCTGATGCGCCTGTGGCTGGGACCTGACCATCGCGGACTGATCCCCGGCTCGCTGCTGGCCGGCGCGATCCTGCTTCTGCTGGCCGACACCCTGGCCCGCACCGTGGCGGCGCCGGCGGAGATACCGGTCGGTCTGCTCACCAGCCTGCTGGGCGCCCCCTGGTTTCTGTGGCTGGTCTTTCGTCGGGAGAACTCCAGACATGGTTAATGAATACAGCGCCCAGGGGCTGTCACTTCACCTTGGTAAACGACAGATTATCGACAACGTCTCCGTCGCGCTGCGCGGCGGCGAGATGACGGCGCTTATCGGGCCGAACGGCGCCGGGAAATCCACTCTGCTGCGCCTGTTGACCGGCTATCTGACTCCGGACAGCGGCACCCGCCATCTTGCAGGCAAGCCGCTGGAAGCCTGGTCGCCCGAGGCGCTGTCGCGCCGGCGGGCGGTCATGCTGCAGCGAACGGCCCTGCAGGCCGACTGGACGGTGGAAACGGTCATTGCCATGGGACGCTCACCGTGGGGCGCGACGGCGGATCCGGCGGTGCTGGCGGCGGTGATGGCCGTCACCGGCTGCGATGGCCTTGCCGGTCGCCGCTATCCCGGCCTCTCCGGCGGCGAGCAGCAGCGGGTACAGCTGGCCCGCTGTCTGGCACAGCTATGGCGCGACGGCGCGCCGCAGGGCTGGCTGTTTCTCGATGAGCCTACCTCGGCGCTGGACCTTTACTATCAGCAGCACCTGCTGCGTTTGCTCAAACGGCTCACCGCCGGCGGGCAACTGCACGTCTGCGTGGTGCTGCATGACCTTAACCTCGCCGCCCTGTGGGCCGACCGCATCCTGCTGCTTCACCAGGGACATCTGGTCGCCCAGGGCACGCCGCAGGAGGTGATCCAGCAGCCGGTTATCCATCGCTGGTACGGGGCGGATGTCCGCCTCGTCCAGCACCCGGACAACGCGGTCCCCCAGGTTTATCTGGCGCCATAATCCCCGCGCGGCGCAACTGGAATCCGGATCGCGCCGCGCTTACGCTTTCTGGCAATAATTGCCTGCATTATATTATTGAGGGTCATTTATATTTAAAATCTATACCAATGGCGTAATAACCCAATGAAATATTTACGACAGCTATTTTTAAATATAAACCATCATTACAGAGAAGATATTTCCCGTATTAATCCAAAAACGACACATTGATTATTTACTGCGCTTAATCAACTCGATACACTGTTTTCTTACTAATGATAATAGAGGGAAGAAGAAGCATGGCTATTCCAGGTAATATGTGGATATACGACGACGGTGGGGCACTAATCAAAGGTGGTTGTGATGTTGCAGACAGGGAGTTCAGCATCGAATTTAAAGGGTTTCATCACAATCTCTCCATTCCCACTGATAATGCCACTGGCAAGCCTACCGGCACTCGTCAGCACTCACCAATGATCATCGTTAAAGAATTCGACTATTCCAGTCCATACCTCTACAAAGCAGTAGCTACTGGTCAGAACCTGAAATCTGCTGAAATCAAATGGTATAAAATCAGCGATGCTGGTCAAGAAGTGGAATACTTCAATATGCTACTTGAAGGCGTCCGAATCGTATCAATATCTCCTACAATGGCTTCCCCAGAAGACAAGAACAACAACCATCTTGAATCTGTCGAACTTAGATATGAGAAGATCACCTGGAAACATTGTGACGGAAATATAATTTTCACCGATGCCTGGAATGAAAGACAAACAGCATAATAGATGAGCAAATGGATACGACAGAAGAACTAAATGGAACCTATTTCTATCACGGACAATCCAATCTTTCGGCTGGTGAACTTTTTGATGTCATTTTTCTTGAACAATTTTGTGACGAACTTGGCATTGGTATTGAATCTGGTGCCGCTATCCTCGCCGGGCAACCTTGGCTAAAAACCAGAACAAAGCCAGGAGAGGCAATAAAAGGAACAAGTGTTGTTTCTAAATATGGAAGGATGCTTCTGAGAAATGCAAAAACTCCATTTGGTATTAGGGTTCCTACACCCGTTGGTGTAAGAATGAGAAAAACGAATAGTCTTGCTGCTGTTATCGCCCGTTATGTTCCGTGGTTAGGTTGGATAGGACTTGTAAACTCAATTTATCAAGTTTCAAGAAAAACTCAGGAAAAATACAACCTAATAGCTCGCCCCAAAGACCGTATACAATGGACATCCTTTTAATGAAAAGCATTCAAGATCAGGTTTTAGACTTGTTTAAAGATGAGATCTCAACCCGTTTAGATAAAAATTGGAAAGAAATCCCATTGGAACTTGATTATGACTTATTTGATGCTCCCGGCGACGATCTGCTTGACGCTTTAAATAAATTTGAACAAAAATTTAATGTTGATCTTTCCAGTGTTAAATGGTCGTGTTATTTCCCTTGGGAGAATACTCCAATGCTAACTCGGTGGTTTAAAGTAAAACGAGAAGATGTAGAAAAAACGCGTAAACCTTTAACTATCAAAATGTTTGCCGAATCAGCAAAAGCAGGTAAATGGCTTTACGACTAGCAACCACAAGCCGTTGTCGTAACGAGGTCTACGGCCAGAAGGCAGAACAACATCGACGGCGAACGTAATGTATGAAGACGATCGCGTGGCGGCGGTTCAATTACTGTGACGGTACCCCGCCCCCTCTGCAACTGGAATCCGGATCGCGCCGCGTGCTTTCATCGGTTTCCCTCACCTGCCCATCTCCGTTATTATGTCTCATCCATGTGATAACGACGAAAACTACAAAATCGCAGCCATTTAAAATCAGGGATCTGGATAACACCCCATGAGCACAATTGACAATCTCGACGCCCACACGCCGATGATGCAGCAGTATCTCAAGCTAAAGGCGCAACATCCTGACATTCTGCTGTTTTACCGGATGGGGGATTTTTACGAGCTATTTTATGACGATGCGAAACGCGCCTCGCAGCTGCTCGATATCTCGCTGACCAAGCGCGGCGCCTCCGCGGGCGAACCGATACCCATGGCCGGCATCCCCCACCACGCCGTAGAGAACTACCTCGCCAAACTGGTCAATCAGGGCGAGTCGGTGGCCATTTGCGAGCAGATTGGCGACCCGGCCACCACCAAGGGGCCGGTCGAGCGTAAAGTGGTGCGTATCGTCACCCCAGGCACCATTAGCGATGAAGCGCTGCTGCAGGAGCGCCAGGACAACCTGCTGGCCGCCATCTGGCAGGACAGCAAGGGCTTCGGCTACGCGACGCTGGATATCAGCTCCGGGCGCTTTCGCCTGAGCGAACCGGCCGACCGCGAAACCATGGCGGCAGAGCTGCAACGCACCAACCCGGCGGAACTGCTGTATGCGGAAGATTTTGCCGAATCGTCGCTGATCGAGGGCCGCCGCGGTCTGCGCCGTCGCCCGCTGTGGGAATTTGAAATCGACACCGCGCGCCAGCAGCTAAACCTGCAGTTCGGCACCCGCGATCTGGTCGGCTTCGGCGTCGAAAACGCCCCGCGCGGCCTGTGCGCCGCCGGCTGCCTGCTGCAGTATGTCAAAGACACCCAGCGTACCTCGCTGCCGCACATCCGCTCCATCACCATGGAACGCCAGCAGGACAGCATCATTATGGATGCCGCCACCCGCCGTAACCTCGAGATCACCCAGAATCTGGCCGGCGGCACCGACAACACCCTGGCCTCGGTACTCGACTGTACGGTGACGCCGATGGGCAGCCGGATGCTCAAGCGCTGGCTGCATATGCCGGTCCGCGATACCGCCGTGCTGGTGGAGCGCCAGCAGACCATCGGCGCGCTGCAGGAGCGCTATACCGAGCTGCAGCCGGTGCTGCGCCAGGTCGGCGATCTGGAGCGTATTCTGGCGCGTCTGGCGCTGCGTACCGCCCGGCCGCGCGATCTTGCCCGCATGCGTCATGCCCTGCAGCAACTGCCTCTGCTGCGTGAGCTGCTGGCCGACGTTGACAGTCAGCCGGTGCAAAAATTGCGCGAGAAAATGGGCGAGTTCACCGAACTGCGCGAACTGCTGGAGCGCGCGGTGATCGACGCCCCGCCGGTGTTGGTCCGCGACGGCGGGGTCATCGCCCCGGGCTATAGCGAAGAGCTGGACGAGTGGCGGGCGCTGGCCGATGGCGCCACCGATTATCTCGATAAGCTGGAGATCCGCGAGCGCGAGCGGCTGGGCCTCGATACCCTGAAAGTCGGCTACAACGCCGTCCACGGCTACTACATCCAGATCAGCCGCGGCCAGAGCCACCTCGCGCCGATCCACTACGTGCGCCGCCAGACGCTGAAAAACGCCGAACGCTACATTATTCCTGAGCTGAAGGAATACGAAGATAAGGTGCTGACCTCCAAGGGCAAAGCGCTGGCGCTGGAAAAACAGCTTTATGACGAACTGTTCGACCTGCTGCTGCCGCATCTCGCCGATCTGCAAACCAGCGCCAGCGCGCTGGCCGAGCTGGACGTGCTGGTCAACCTGGCGGAACGCGCGGAAACCCTGAACTACTGCTGCCCGACCTTTAGCGATAAGCCAGGCATTCGCATCAGCGAAGGCCGCCATCCGGTGGTCGAGCAGGTGCTGAAAGAGCCGTTTATCGCTAACCCGCTGCAGCTGGCGCCGCAGCGGCGGATGCTGATCATTACCGGGCCGAACATGGGCGGTAAAAGTACCTATATGCGCCAGACCGCGCTGATTGCGCTGCTGGCCTATATCGGCAGTTACGTCCCGGCGCAGAAGGTGGAGATCGGGCCCATCGATCGCATCTTTACCCGCGTCGGCGCGGCGGATGACCTGGCCAGCGGCCGCTCGACCTTTATGGTGGAGATGACTGAAACCGCCAATATCCTGCACAACGCTACCGAACACAGCCTGGTGCTGATGGATGAGATTGGCCGCGGCACGTCCACCTACGACGGGCTATCGCTGGCGTGGGCCTGTGCGGAAAATCTGGCCAACAAAATCAAGGCGCTGACCCTGTTCGCCACCCACTACTTCGAGCTCACCCAGCTGCCGGAGAAAATGGAAGGCGTCGCCAACGTCCACCTCGACGCGCTGGAGCACGGCGATACCATCGCCTTTATGCACAGCGTGCAGGACGGCGCGGCCAGCAAGAGCTATGGCCTGGCGGTCGCCGCGCTGGCGGGGGTGCCGAAAGAGGTGATCAAGCGCGCGCGGCAGAAACTGCGCGAGCTGGAGAGTATCTCGCCCAACGCGGCGGCGACCCAGGTCGACGGCACGCAGATGTCGCTACTCGCCGCCCCGGAAGAGACCTCGCCTGCGGTTGAGGCGCTGGAGAATCTTGATCCGGACTCCCTGACCCCGCGTCAGGCGCTGGAGTGGATCTACCGTCTGAAAAGCCTGGTCTAGCCCCCCATTAAGGTGAAAAACGGCAGCGCTGTGAAGCGCTGCCGTTTTAGTAAACAAAAAAATGGGTGCTAGAGGATGCGTCCTGACAACCCATACGCGGGGTTGCCCTCGCGCGGATGCTACTTCTTCGATTCGTAAGCGAGAACAGCTTTAAACTCAATATTACGCTCTTTAATACTCAGCTCGCATAGTGAGCTGTGCACCAACAGCGTAAATCCCAGTACCGTAATACAGAGTACGATGATTGCCACAAGGGCATATTTTGTCAGCATATCTTGCCTCCCTGCAAAGAAGAGACTAACATCTGAATTGTCTATGTTCATTCGCTAGCCTCAGTTGATAGAAATATCTCCTGGGGCTTTCGTCTGTCTGGGGGCCTGGTAATGCTCAAGGCCAGACAGCCTCAAGCACCCGCCGCAATTCTACACTCGTCAGGGCGTGAAATTTATCTGCAAGGAATTAATCAGACGAATTTTATAATAATCTGGATGCAGGCTCGCAAAGTCATCCCGGTATATTAACCCTTCACGTAATTTTTTAATTTAATGAAAAAAAATAATTTCCATAATTGTACTAAATATAAAAAAGGCCCGACTTAGCGGGCCCCTTTCATTAACGCTTATCTTCCGGCAATAGCGGCGGTACGTGCGGCACCTGCGGCGCCTCATCGATATCTTTCTGCGTCATGCGGAACGCTTCCGGATAGTGTTCGCGGCTGGTGCGGCGCAGCGGCTCGGTATCTCGCCAGGTGTAAAGACAGTGCTGGCACTGATACACGGTCCAGACCCCTTTCACCGGCGAGGTCGCCATGACTTCAATCTTTTCATCGGCGCAACGTGGACAAATCATCTTCTTCTCCTTATTTACGGTTGGCCAGCATAGCGGTCAGTTTTTCAGCCCAGGCTTTGGTTTCCGGCAGATCCTGCACCGGCTGGCTGTAGTGACCGCGAAGGTCCGGCGCAACCGGGGTGGTGGCGTCGATAATCAGTTTGTCGGTAATGCCTGCCGGGCTGGAGCCTGGGTCAAGTTCAAGGACCGACATGTTCGGCAACTGCACCAGGTCTCCCGCCGGGTTAACCTTCGAGGAGAGCGCCCACATCACCTGCGGCAGGTTGAACGGGTCGACGTCTTCATCAACCATGATCACCATCTTCACATAGCCGAGGCCGTGGGGAGTGGTCATCGCCCGCAGGCCCACCGCGCGGGCAAAACCGCCGTAGCGTTTTTTGGTGGAGATGATCGCCAGCAGACCATGGGTGTACATGGCGTTGACCGCCTGCACTTCCGGAAATTCGGCCTTCAGCTGCTGATACAGCGGTACGCAGGTCGCCGGGCCCATCAGATAGTCAATCTCGGTCCACGGCATACCGAGGTAGAGCGATTCAAAAATCGGTTTGCTGCGATAAGAGACTTTGTCGATACGCACTACCGTCATGTTACGACCGCCGGAGTAGTGACCGGTAAATTCACCGAACGGCCCCTCGATCTCACGCTTACGCCCTTCAATGACCCCTTCGAGGATCACTTCCGAACCCCAGGGCACGTCAAAGCCGGTCAGCGGCGCGGTAGCGATGGGATACGGGCTCTCGCGCAGCGCGCCAGCCATCTCATATTCAGACTGATCGTATTTCAGCGGCGTGGCGCCCATCAGGGTAATAATCGGGTCGTTACCGAGGGTAATGGCGATCGGCAGATCTTCCCCACGCTCTTCCGCTTTGTGCAGATGCAGCGCGATATCGTGCATCGGTACCGGCTGCAGGCCGAGCTTGCGCTTGCCTTTCACTTCCATGCGGTAGATACCGACGTTTTGCTTACCGAAGTTATCTTTATCCAGCGGATCGCGTGAAACGACACAGGCTTTATCGAGGTAGAAACCGCCGTCACCATCATTGAGGCGGAACAGCGGCAGAATATCGAACAGGTTGATATCATCGCCATCAACAGTATTTTCTGCCCACGCCGGGTTGGCGCGGCGCTCTGGCGTCACCGGGAAGTTATCCCAGCGGCGAATGAACTCATCAATCTGCTTTTTCACCGGCGTGTTAGGCGGCAGGCCCAGCGAGATGGCATGGTTCTGCCACGAGCCGATGGTGTTCATCGTCACGCGAGCGTCGTTAAAGCCGCGAATATTATCGAACCACAGCGCCGGGGCACCGTCGCCGATGCGTCCGGTCGCATTGGCGGCCGCCGCCAGATCGGGCTCAGCGTTCACCTCTTCACTGATTTTCAGCAGTTGTCCCTGGTCATCCAGCGCCTGCAAAAAGCTGCGCAAATCATCAAAAGCCATTATTCGATCTCCTGTGCAAATTGTTCTGCCGTGCGTAAGCCGTTCCAGCGGCGCGCTTTGTGATAGTCGAGGCCAAACTGATCCAGCACCCGGGTGACGATATGATTGGTGATATCGTCAACCGTCTCCGGGTGGTTGTAGTAAGCTGGCATGGGCGGGACCATCGCCACGCCCATGCGGGACAGCGCCAGCATGTTCTCCAGATGGATCGTGCTGAGCGGCATTTCCCGCGGGACCAACACCAGCTTGCGCCCCTCTTTGAGCACCACGTCCGCCGCGCGGCCCACCAGCCCTTCGGCATAACCCGCGCGAATGCCTGCAAGCGTTTTCATACTGCAGGGAATAACGATCATGCCGTCGGTACGAAATGAACCGGATGAGATGGTGGCGGCCTGGTCTGCCGGGCTGTGGGAAAAGTCCGCCAGCGCGGCCACTTCGCGCGCCGTCCAGGGCGTTTCCAGCTCGATGGTGGTTTTGGCCCATTTCGACATCACCAGATGGGTTTCCACCTCCGGCATATCGCGCAGCGCCTGCAGCAATGCCACCCCAAGCGGTGCCCCGGTGGCCCCCGTCATCCCAATAATCAGTTTCATTCCAGACCTCATTACTTTTGTTCGTGTACGAACTTTATATTTAAACTACCCCCTCCAGCCCTTATTGGCAAGATCGTTCGTATACGTGCGCATTTTTAATCAAAACGCAGAAAGGGTATAAAAAGGCGTACGAACGGCTATCATAGAGGTGACAGTTTTGTTACGGAGTATTCATGGAGTTACGAAACGAAGCATTCCACCTGCTGCGCCAGCTTTTCAACAGCATACCGCCCGCTGGCAGCAGGCGTTGCCGGACCTGACTAAACCTCAGTATGCGGTGATGCGCTCGGTAGCGGAGCACCCCGGGATCGAACAGGTGGCGCTGATTGAAGCGGCGGTCAGCACCAAGGCTACGCTGGCGGAGATGCTCAGCCGAATGGAAGCGCGCGGCCTGGTGCGCCGGGAGCACGATCCGGCCGATAAACGCCGCCGTTTTGTCTATCTGACCGACGAAGGCGAGGCGTTGCTTAACCGTTCCATTCCGCAGGGCAATGAGGTCGATGACGAGTTTCTCGGCCGCCTGAGCGATGACGAGCGCGAGCAGTTCTCCCGGCTGGTGCACAAAATGATGGCGCCCTGAACGGGCGCTTAACCGACCTTCTCGCGCAGGAAGTCAATAAATGCCCGCACCCGGGTCGGCAAATGCTGCGAGTCGGGATAAAGGGCATACACGCCCTGCTGTGGGAAATGGTATTCCGGCAGGAGCGGCACCAGCTCCCGCTGCGCCACCTTTTTGGCTACCAGCCATGCGGGCAGCAAGGCGACGCCGCATCCCGCCAGAGCAAAGCTCATCAGCGCCGTAGCGCTATCAGCAGAAAACCGCGGCGCGCTGGCTATCGAGAAATCCACCTCTGTCTGGTGATCCGTGCGCAGCTGCCAGCGCAGCGGCGTCGGCAGGCGCTCGTGAATAATCCACTCAGCTTGCGCCAGATCTGACAGCGTCTGCACCGGATGGCTTGCCAGCCAGGCCGGAGAGGCGACGGGCAGGATCGCGAAACTGGCTATCCGCGTCGCCCGATAGCGGGAATCGGCCAGCGTACCGAGGCGTATCGCCACATCAAATCGTTCTGAAATGAGGTCGGCATGATGGGAGGAGGAGACGTGGCGCACCCGCAGCGCCGGATGACGACGGGCGAACGCGGCCAGCGCTGGAATGATAACCTGCGCGCCATACTCCGGCGTGGTGGTGATCCGTAGCTCCCCGCTTAAGCCGCTATGGCTGGCCCGCACTTCATCCTGGAGATTTTCCGCCGCGTTCAGGAGCGCCACCCCGCGCTGATAGAACAGCACCCCGGCGTCAGTGAGCCGCAAACGCCGCGTCGAACGCAGCAGCAGCGTCACCCCCAGCTCATTTTCCAGCTGCCGTACGTTAAAGCTGACCACTGCCTTGGTCTGCCCCAGCGCCGCTGCGGCCAGGGTGAAACTGCCGGCATCTACCACGGCGATAAACATGGTCACGCGCTGAAGATTAAGCATCGTCGTCCGGATGATTGTCAAAAATATTCAGACAGTATATCCCGATTAGTCCCGTTTATCCCTCGCTGCGGCAGGTTTACAGTAGCCGCCTGTCTGAGGGAGTGAACCATGACCTACCGCCACCGCGTTGCCACCGTTTTTCTGTTCGGCTTTTTTCTCGATTTGATCAATATGTTTATCGCCAGCATCGCCTTTCCGGCAATCAGCCGCGCGCTGGCGGTTTCCGTCTCGCAACTGGCGTGGGTCAGTAATGCCTATATTCTCGGTCTGACGGTCGTTGTGCCGTTCAGCGCCTGGCTCAGCGAGCGCTGGGGGGCGAAACGGCTGTTTTTACTCTCGCTGGGGCTGTTCAGCCTCGGCGCGCTGGCGGCAGGACTTGCCAACAGCCTGAGCGAACTAATTTTATGGCGGACGCTGCAGGGGATGGGCGGCGGGCTGTTAATCCCCCTCGGCCAGGCGCTGACGTGGCCGCTGTTTCAGCCGCATGAGCGGGCGAAGCTGTCGGCGGCGGTGATGCTGGTCGGCCTGCTGGCCCCCGCCTGCTCGCCGGCGATCGGCGGCCTGTTAGTCGAGGCGTTCAGCTGGCGCTGGGTCTTTTTCGCCAGCCTGCCTGTGGCTCTGCTAACCTTTGTGCTGGCGGTGCGATGGCTGAACGACACCCCCGGTCCGGTTCGCCCGACTCGCTTTCTTCCACTGTCGCTGCTGGCCGATCCCCTGCTGCGCTTCGCGATGCTGATCTACCTCTGCGTGCCGGGGATGTTTATTGGCGTCAACGTGGTGGGGATGTACTACCTGCAACGCGTCACCGGGATGGCGCCGGGGGCAATCGGTGCCCTGATGGTGCCCTGGTCGCTGGCCTCGTTTGCCGCCATCACCTTTACCGGCAGATATTTCAACCGCTTCGGGCCCCGGCCGCTGGTCATCATCGGCTGCCTGCTTCAGGCGATGGGGATCATGCTGCTGCTGAAGATCGATGCGGACAGCCCGCTGGCGCTGTTGATTCTGGCCTTTACGCTGATGGGCGGCGGAGGCAGCTTATGCAGCAGCACCGCGCAAAGCAGCGCTTTCCTGCATACGCCTGCCGAAGAGATGCCTGACGCCAGCGCGATATGGAATCTTAACCGCCAGCTCAGCTTCTTTGCCGGCAGCGCCCTGCTCGCCCTGCTGCTGAGGGTATTCCCGCCGGCCTACGCCTGGCAGGGGGTATTTATCAGCGCCGCCGTCATTACCCTGTTGCCGCTGCTGTTTTGCCTGCGGCTGAATAATCGGGCGATTATCCATCGCCTGCACACCACTCTGGAGAAGTCATGAATCCTTATCTGCAGGAAGTCCTCGATGCCCATGTCCTTATCGAACGCTGGTTAAGCCATGGCGAAGGAAGCGCTGAGGCGCTGATGAAGCGTTTTGCCGCCGATTTTACCATGATCCCCTTGAGCGGTGAGAAGATGGACTACCCAACGGTGAGCCGTTTTTTCCACCACGCCGGCGGCAGCCGTCCGGGGTTAGATATCGTAGTGGATCAGATGGAAATCATCAGCGAGTGGCACGACGGCGCCGCAGTGCTATATCGTGAAAGCCAAACGCTGGCGGATAGCAGTCAGAACGTTCGCTGGTCGACGGCGATTTTTCAACAAGCGGAAGGGAAAATTGTCTGGCGCCATCTGCAGGAAACCCGCCTCGGCTAGCCCAAAGAAAAAGGCCCCGACTTTCGAGGGGGCCTTTTTGACAGAAAACGTCTTATTCGCGGAAGAGCGCTTCGATATTCAGCCCCTGTCCCTGCAGAATTTCCCGCAGGCGACGCAGACCTTCCACCTGGATCTGCCGCACGCGTTCGCGGGTCAGGCCAATTTCACGGCCCACATCCTCCAGCGTGGCAGCTTCATAACCCAGCAGACCAAAACGACGTGCCAGAACTTCACGCTGCTTGGCGTTCAGTTCGAACAGCCATTTGACGATACTTTGCTTCATATCATCGTCCTGCGTGGTGTCTTCCGGGCCGTTCTCTTTCTCATCGGCCAGAATATCCAGCAGCGCTTTTTCTGAATCGCCACCCAGCGGAGTATCCACGGAGGTGATGCGCTCGTTCAGACGCAGCATACGGCTGACGTCATCGACCGGTTTGTCCAGCTGTTCGGCGATCTCTTCCGCGCTAGGCTCGTGGTCCAGCTTATGGGACAACTCGCGCGCGGTACGCAGATAGACGTTCAGCTCTTTAACAATATGGATCGGCAAACGGATCGTACGGGTTTGGTTCATGATCGCCCGTTCAATAGTCTGGCGGATCCACCAGGTCGCGTAGGTCGAAAAACGGAACCCACGTTCCGGGTCAAACTTCTCAACGGCGCGGATCAGGCCGAGGTTACCTTCTTCAATCAGATCCAGCAACGCCAGACCACGATTGCTGTAACGACGGGCAATCTTCACCACCAGACGCAAGTTACTTTCAATCATGCGACGGCGTGAAGCGACATCACCACGCAGTGCGCGACGCGCGAAATAGACTTCCTCTTCCGCGGTCAGCAGTGGGGAATAACCAATCTCTCCAAGATAAAGCTGAGTGGCGTCAAGTACGCGCTGGGTTGCGCCTTGCGACAGCAGCTCTTCCTCAGCCAGATCGCTATCACTGGGTTCCTCTTCTACTAAGGCTTTCTCGTCGAAAACCTCAATTCCGTTCTCATCAAATTCCGCGTCTTCATTTAAATCATGAACTTTCAGCGTATTCTGACTCATAAAGGTGGCTCCTACCCGTGATCCCTGAGCAAAGCACCTTCCACGGCACATCAACAAACGACGCCTGGACGATTTCCCCTGCCCTCTCTGCGAGAGGAACGTAGACACCGCCCTGGCGCCTGTTAGCTGATGCTTCGCTTATCCGTACTTTGCCAAATTATCGCTGCGGTAAGTACTGCAGCGGGTTGACGGATTTCCCCTTGTAACGAATTTCAAAATGTAATCTTGTTGAGCTGGTTCCGGTGCTACCCATGGTAGCGATTTTCTGCCCCGCTTTGACTTCCTGTTGCTCCCGAACCAGCATGGTATCGTTATGAGCGTAGGCACTCAGGTAATCATCGTTGTGTTTGATGATAATAAGATTACCGTAGCCGCGCAGTGCGTTACCGGCATAGACGACGCGCCCATCGGCGGTCGCGACAATAGCCTGTCCCTTACTGCCTGCAATATCGATACCTTTATTGCCGCCTTCCGCGCCGCTAAAGTTCTCGATAACCTTGCCATCAGTCGGCCAGCGCCATGTTGAGATCGGCGAACTGGTTGACGTACTGCTTGCAGTCGGCTGGGTTGTGCTCACCGTTGTTGGTGCCGTCACCGGCGCGACAACCGTTGTGGTTGTAGTCGCTGGTTTATTATTAGGCAACATCTTGGTAGCACTCTGTTCACCTGAAGATTCAGAATACGTAATAGTCGGTTGTGAAGCAACCACCGCGGTCGATTTTTGTGCAGAAGTTGTGCTGGTCGTCGCACCGCCGCTCGCTCTTGCGCTGGCCTGAGAAACGGCGTTTTCGCCGGTGATCGGCTGGCCTGAGGCGTTACCGACCTGCAGTACCTGCCCCACGTTCAGCGCGTACGGGGCCGGGATATTGTTGCGTTGCGCCAGGTCGCGGAAATCGTTGCCGGTGACCCAGGCGATATAGAATAGCGTGTCGCCGCGTTTTACCGTATAGGTACTGCCGCCGGTATAGCTACCTTTCGGAATATCGCCATATTTGCGGTTGTAAACGATCCGGCCATTTACCGTCTGTACCGGCTCCTGCGCCACCGGCGCCGGCTGCGGCTGAATGGTCTGGGTCTGCATCGGCTGAATCGGCTGCGCCTGAGGAGCGGACTTGACGCCGGAGGGTGGCGGCGTAATCAGCATGCCGGAGTTGGTGCTGGAAGAGGCGGCGCCGCCGGCAGAGCTAACCGGCGCAGGCGGATTATTGGTGTTGGTACACCCGGCCAGCCAGAGTGAAACCAGTGAAAGAGCCGCAATACGGCTGACGGTAAATTTGGTGCTTCCCGCGCTCATTTATCCCCCAGGAATATGTTAACTGCCAATATCTTGCTTACCGGGCGGCGCCCGGCCAGGACACTGAAAAATGTGTCCACCCTACGCCTAAAGTCAGGCAAAAAAAACCTGGAATAATCCGGGTCTCAGGCCAGCTCCCCCTTCACCAGGGGAACAAAGCGAACGGCCTCGACGGTATCAATGATAAATTCGTTGCCCCGACGACGGATCCGTTTGAGAAACTGATGCTCTTCGCCGACCGGCAGCACCAGCACGCCGTCATCATCCAGCTGCGCCAGCAGCGCGGTCGGTATTTCCGGCGGCGCCGCCGTCACAATAATGGCATCAAACGGCGCCCGCGCCTGCCAACCTTGCCACCCATCGCCATGACGGGTTGAAACATTATGTAAATCAAGTTGTTTCAGGCGACGACGCGCCTGCCACTGTAAACTCTTAATTCGCTCTACCGAGCATACGTGATGCACCAGATGCGCCAGGATGGCCGTCTGGTAGCCGGAACCGGTGCCGATCTCCAGCACCCGCGACTCCGGCGTCAGCGTCAGCAGCTCGGTCATCCGCGCCACCATATACGGCTGGGAGATGGTCTGCCCCTGGCCAATCGGCAGCGCGGTGTTTTCCCACGCTTTATGTTCAAAGGCTTCATCAACAAACTTTTCGCGCGGGACCAGCGCGATCGCCTCGAGGACACGTTCATCGACGATGCCCTGCGTGCGCAGTTGATTCAACAAACTTTCAACACGTTTACTTACCATTGCCTGTCAACCCCGACACGTTCCAGCCAATCGGTGACCACCTCATGCGCCTGATGGGCGGTTAAATCGACGTGCAATGGCGTCACGGAAACATAGCCTTCATCCACTGCCGCAAAATCGGTGCCCGGCCCGGCATCGCGCTTATCGCCCGGCGGACCAATCCAGTACAGGATGTTGCCGCGCGGATCTTTTTGCGGGATCACCTGGTCGGCCGGATGGCGATTGCCGCAGCGGGTCACGCGAATGCCCTTGATTTGATCAAGCGGGAGATCCGGTACGTTGATGTTAAGGATCCGCCCGGTACGCAGCGGCTCGCGGCTTAAGGCGCGCAGAATGGTGCAGGTTACCGCCGCGGCGGTATCGTAATGCTGATAGCCGTTCAGCGACACGGCCAGCGCGGGGAACCCCAGATGACGGCCTTCCATCGCCGCGGCCACGGTGCCGGAATAGATGACGTCGTCGCCCAGGTTGGGGCCGGCATTAATGCCGGAAACCACGATGTCCGGACGCGGGCGCATCAGCGCGTTCACGCCGAGATAGACACAGTCGGTCGGGGTGCCCATCTGGACGGCGATGTCGCCATTTTCAAAGGTAAACGTACGCAGGGACGATTCCAGCGTCAGCGAATTTGAGGCCCCGCTGCGGTTACGATCGGGTGCAACCACCTGGACCTCGGCAAACTCCCTTAAGGCCTTCGCCAGGGTCTGTATCCCCGGCGCATGGATCCCGTCATCGTTACTCAGCAATATTCGCATAGTCACCCGTTGTATTGATAAGCTCCCTGACCACGCTGGTGGCGAAGCTGCCCGCCGGCAGCCAGAAACGCAGTTCAACGGTTACGTCATCCCACCAGTTCCAGCTGAGCTGCTGTGGATAGAGAAGCATCGCCCGGCGCGCCGCCTCGACTTTCTCCCGTACCAGCAGCGCCTGCAACGCGGTTTCCTCGGCGATCGCGGCCTGCTCGAAAGCCAGGGCGTCGCGCTGGCTTCCCCAGTCGCCGCTGCCCGGCAGCGTGGCCGTAATCATCAGTTCGCGGTTATGCACCCGCGCCTGCGAAACCTCGAGTTCTTCCGGTGTGACGACAAACCAGCTCCCGCGCCCCGCTAATTGTAGCGCATCGCCATCAACGACCTGATTAAATTCCGTTTTTTTTAATCTAATACTCACTTGCTGATTAAACAACGCGCTGCGGGCTGCCGACAACCAAAAACTGCGCTTATTGCGATCGCGCACTGGCGCGCCGCTCTCCGCCCAGCGCATGGCGCCCTGCAGGTTACTGCCGCCAATGCCAAAGCGCTGCGCGCCGAAATAGTTCGGCACTCCCCGTTCAGCGATGGCCTGCAGACGCGTCTCCACGTCCTGGCGATCGCTAATCTCGCGCAGGATCACGGTAAACTGGTTGCCTTTCAGCGCGCCTAAACGCAGCTTACGCTTATGGCGAGCATATTCCAGTACCTGGCAGCCCTCGAGCTGAAATTTGCTCAGGTCCGGCATCTCTTTGCCGGGCACCCGGGCGCACAGCCACTGCTCGGTGACCGCGTGCTTATCCTTTTGCCCGGCGAAGCTCACTTCACGGGCGTGGATCTTAAGGAATTTCGCCAGCGCGTCGGCGACAAAGCGCGTATTGCAGCCGTTTTTCAGGATCCGCACCAGCACGTGTTCGCCTTCGCCGTCCGGGGCAAAGCCCAGATCTTCCACCACCAGAAAATCTTCCGGATTGGCTTTCAGTAGCCCACTGCTCTGCGGTTTGCCGTGCAGCCAGGTCAGTTGGTCAAAGGCGATCATTTGTCGGCCTTACGCAGCAGCGCAACCGCTTCGCAGGCGATCCCTTCCCCGCGGCCGGTGAAGCCGAGCTTCTCGGTGGTGGTCGCTTTCACGTTGACGTCGTCCATATGGCAGCCGAGATCCTCAGCGATAAAGACGCGCATCTGCGGAATATGCGGCAGCATTTTCGGCGCCTGGGCAATAATCGTGACGTCGACGTTGCCGAGCGTATAGCCCCTGGCCTGAATGCGGCGCCATGCTTCGCGCAGCAGTTCGCGGCTATCGGCGCCTTTAAACGCCGGATCGGTATCGGGGAACAGCTTGCCGATATCGCCCAGCGCCGCGGCGCCAAGCAGCGCGTCGGTCAGCGCATGCAGCGCGACGTCGCCGTCGGAGTGGGCCAGCAGCCCTTTTTCATAAGGAATGCGTACCCCGCCAATGATGATTGGGCCTTCACCGCCAAAAGCGTGTACGTCAAAACCATGTCCAATTCGCATTAAGCTTTCTCCTGGTGTCGGGAACGGGTGAGGTAAAATTCAGCCAGCGCCAGGTCTTCCGGGCGCGTCACTTTAATATTATCCGCGCGTCCGGCGACCAGCTGCGGATGGAAGCCGCAGTACTCCAGCGCCGAGGCTTCATCGGTGATAGTGGCTCCCTCGTTTAGCGCGCGAGTGAGGCAATCCACCAGCAGCTCGCGAGGGAAAAATTGCGGGGTGAGCGCATGCCACAGGTCATTGCGGTCGACGGTATGGGCAATAGCGGTTTTGTCCGGCTCGGCGCGCTTCATGGTGTCGCGCACTGGCGCCGCAAGGATCCCGCCGACGCGGCTGGTTTCGCAGAGCGACAGCAGGCGGCTGAGGTCGTCCTGATGCAGGCAGGGGCGCGCGGCGTCATGCACCAGCACCCACTGCGCCTCCGGCAACGCCTGCAGGCCGGCGAGCACCGAATCGGCACGCTCGGCGCCGCCATCCACCACGGTAATCTGCGGATGCTGCGCCAGCGGCAGCTGGCTGAAGCGGCGATCGCCGGGGCTGACGGCAATCACCACCCGCTGGACGCGCGCATCCGCCAGCAGCGCGGCGACCGCGTGTTCGAGAATCGTTTTGTTACCGATTGAGAGATATTGTTTCGGGCATTCCGTTTGCATGCGGCGGCCGAAACCGGCTGCCGGCACCACGGCGCAAACGCCCGGAAAAGTGGCTGCCATGTTGTAATCCTGGGCCTGGTTATCGATTGTTCTGCTGTTGCCCCGATGCCTGATTGCGTTTAGACGCATCCGGTACCAGACGATAGAAGGTTTCGCCCGGGCGGGTCATGCTGAGTTCATTGCGCGCACGCTCCTCAATCGCTTCCTGCCCGCCGTTGAGGTCGTCAATTTCGGCAAACAGCTGATCGTTGCGTGCTTTTAATTTGGCGTTAGTCGCCTGCTGGGCGGTGACGTCGTCGTTAACCCGCGTGTAGTCATGCAGGCCGTTTTTACCGAACCACAGCGAATACTGTAGCCAGACCAGCAAAGCTAATAATAGCAGCGTTAGTTTACCCATCCTGCCCCCTGAAAAACGGCATCATCATCCCAAAACTCGCCCGGGTACGCTACCGGGGCGCGCGGACGATGCCGCGTAACGCGGGGACTGTACCATATTTTTGCTGTCGATACCCATGCTTGATTCATACCAGCAACGGGTTATCCCAACAGCCAGAGGAAGAGTAGCGCAAACATCAGCCCAACGGTCAGGATGGTCGCGCTGACGCTATAGAGCAGTTTGCCATTGAGCAGAGAGTGCAGCGCAATACCGACCACCACCGCCACCGGCATCAACGCAAGGAAGAATGGCCAGGTGTAGAGGAGAAAGAAGAGTGTATTACTGCCATAGAGAAGGAAGGGAATACCCAGCGCCAGCAGCCACGAAATAAAGCCCACGGCAGCGCCCGACAAAGACCAGGTGGTCTCGTCGCCGATCGCCGGAGGCGGTTCTGAACGAATAATACTGAGGTTCTGGGTATTGCGCATATCGAATCCTGTAGACCGGGCAACCGGCACCCCTCGATGCCGCTGCCGTTTCAGGATCTGATAATATCGCTCTGTTGCAGCAGGTCTAATAGTTGGTGCACCAAATTTGTTACCAATTGTTCACCATCCAGATGAATTTCCGCCTTTTCCGGCGCCTCATAGACCGAGTCTATACCGGTGAAATTGCGTAATTCCCCTGCCCGCGCTTTCTTATACAATCCTTTCGGATCCCGCGCCTCGCAGATGGCCAGCGGGGTATCGACGAACACTTCGATAAAGCGTCCTTCCCCGAGGCGCTCGCGCACCATCTGCCGTTCCGCACGGTGCGGAGATATAAATGCCGTCAATACCACCAGCCCGGCATCGACCATCAGCCTGGCCACTTCCCCGACGCGGCGAATGTTCTCTTTGCGATCCTCATCGCTGAATCCCAGGTCGCTGCACAGGCCATGGCGCACGTTATCGCCGTCCAGCAGATAGGTGCTGACGCCGCGCTCATGCAGGGCCTCCTCCAGCGCCCCGGCGACGGTGGATTTACCCGACCCCGAAAGGCCGGTAAACCACAGCACCACGCCGCGATGGCCGTGATGCTGTTCCCGCTGCTGTTGGGTCACAGGGTGGGCATGCCAGACGACGTTTTCGTCATGCTGGGCCATTATTTGCCTCCCAGCAGGTCGCGGGCGTCCCAGTGCGGGAAATGTTTACGGATCAGCTGGTTCAGCTCCAGCTCGAAGGCGCTGTACTGTGATGCCGAAGTCGATGCCTGCAGGTGCGGCTCGTTGACCATCCCGGCGCCGACGGTGACGTTGGTCAGGCGATCGATAAAGATAAGCCCGCCGGTCACCGGGTTTTGCTGATACGGATCCAGCACTAAAGGTTCGTCAAAGGTCAGCTCCACCAGGCCGATGCCGTTCAGCGGCAGAGACTCGACTTCACGCTGGGTCAGGTTGTTAATATCGACCTGGTAGCGGATAGCGTCGACGCGAGCGCGGGTCTTCTTGCCGGCGATTTTGATGTCGTAGCTCTGGCCCGGGGTCAGCGGCTGTTCGGCCATCCACACCACGTCGATGCTGGCGCTTTGTACCGCCGGCAGCGAGGCTTGCGCGTCAACCAGCAGGTCGCCGCGACTGATGTCGATTTCATCTTTCAGCACAAGGGTAATGGCTTCGCCGGCGGCGGCTTCCTGCAGGTCGCCGTCGAAGGTGACGATACGCGCCACGCTCGATTCGACGCCCGACGGCAGCACCTTCAGACGCTGGCCAACCTGCACGGTACCGGAGGCGACCGTGCCGGAGAAGCCGCGGAAATCAAGGTTCGGACGGTTAACATACTGCACCGGGAAGCGCAGCGGCTGGCTCTCGACCACCCGCTGGATCTCTACGGTTTCGAGGACTTCCAGCAGCGTCGGGCCACTGTACCACGGCATATTCGCGCTCTGGCTGGCGACATTATCGCCTTCCAGCGCCGACAACGGCACAAAGCGGATATCAAGGTTGCCCGGCAGCTGCTCGGCAAAGGTCAGATAATCTTCCCGGATCTCGTTGAAGCGCGCTTCGCTAAACTCGACGAGATCCATTTTGTTGATCGCCACTACCAGGTGTTTAATGCCCAGCAGCGTCGAGATGAAGCTGTGACGGCGGGTCTGGTCGAGCACGCCCTTGCGCGCATCGATCAGCAGGATCGCCAGGTCGCAGGTGGACGCGCCGGTGGCCATATTGCGCGTGTACTGCTCGTGCCCCGGGGTGTCGGCGATGATAAATTTGCGTTTTTCGGTTGAGAAGTAGCGATAGGCCACGTCGATGGTGATGCCCTGCTCGCGCTCGGCCTGCAGGCCGTCCACCAGCAGCGCCAGGTCCAGCTTTTCGCCCTGGGTGCCGTGACGCTTGCTGTCGTTGTGCAGCGAAGAGAGCTGGTCTTCATAGATCTGGCGCGTATCGTGCAGCAGGCGGCCAATTAAGGTGCTTTTGCCGTCATCGACGCTGCCGCAGGTCAAAAAACGCAGCAGGCTCTTGTGCTGTTGCGCGTGCAGGTAAGCTTCTACGCCGCCTTCGTTGGCAATTTGTTGGGCAATGGTCGTGTTCATGGCGGCTCCTTAGAAATACCCCTGACGTTTCTTCAGCTCCATCGAGCCGGCCTGGTCGCGGTCAATGACGCGCCCCTGACGTTCGCTGGTGGTCGATACCAGCATCTCTTCAATAATTTCCGGCAGCGTCTGCGCTTCAGACTCCACCGCGCCGGTCAGCGGCCAGCAGCCGAGGGTACGGAAACGCACCATCCGTTTTTCAATCACCTCGCCCGGCTGCAGATCGATACGGTCGTCATCGATCATCATCAGCATACCGTCGCGCTCCAGCACCGGACGCTCAGCGGCCAGATACAGCGGCACGATTTCAATATTTTCCAGATAGATGTACTGCCAGATATCCAGCTCGGTCCAGTTGGAGAGCGGGAAGACGCGGATGCTTTCGCCTTTGTTAATCTGGCCGTTGTAGTTGTGCCACAGCTCCGGACGCTGATTTTTCGGGTCCCAGCGGTGGAAACGGTCGCGGAAGGAGTAGATGCGCTCTTTCGCGCGGGATTTCTCTTCGTCGCGACGCGCGCCGCCGAACGCGGCGTCAAAGCCGTATTTGTTCAGCGCCTGCTTCAGGCCTTCGGTTTTCATGATATCGGTATGCTTGGCGCTGCCGTGGACAAACGGGTTGATGCCCATCGCCACCCCTTCCGGGTTTTTATGCACCAGCAGCTCACAGCCGTAGGCTTTGGCGGTCCGGTCGCGGAACTCATACATCTCACGGAATTTCCAGCCGGTATCGACGTGCAGCAGCGGGAACGGCAGGGTTCCCGGATAAAACGCTTTGCGCGCCAGATGCAGCATTACGCTGGAATCTTTCCCGATTGAGTACATCATTACCGGGTTAGAAAATTCGGCGGCCACCTCACGAATAATATGGATGCTTTCCGCCTCCAGTTGCCGCAGGTGAGTGAGTCGTTTTTGGTCCATAACCGTTCCTTAAGCCAGATTGACCACCGAAGCGTTAAACCCCTCGGCGGATGATGTATGTTGAAACCAGGCGAGCTGCTGATGCAGCTGCACCACTTCGCCTACCACCAGCAGGGCGGGCATCGGGGCGTCTTTCGCCAGGTGTTCGAGTTGTTGCAATGTGCCGGTTATCGTCTGCTGATCGTCACGGGTGCCACGGGAAATTACCGCCACCGGCGTGTCGCTGTCGCGACCGTGGGCGATCAGCTGCGCGCTGATTTCCGCTGCCTTCATGGTGCCCATGTAGATCGCCAGCGTCTGTTGGCTCTTCGCCAGCAGCGACCAGTCGAAGGGGGCGCTGTCCGGCTTATAGTGGCCGGTGACAAAGACGGCGCTTTGCGCATAATCGCGATGGGTCAGCGGAATACCGGCGTAGGCCGTCGCCCCGGCGGCTGCGGTGACGCCCGGCACCACCTGGAACGGGATCCCCGCCTCGGCGGCAGCCTGCAGCTCTTCTGCGCCGCGGCCAAAAATAAACGGATCGCCGCCCTTCAGGCGCACGACGGTTTTCCCCGCCTTCGCCGCCTCCACCAGCAGCTGATTGGTTTCATGCTGCGGCACCGAGTGCTCGCCGGCGCGTTTGCCGACGCAAATAAGTTCGGCATCGCGGCGCACCAGCTCGAGAACCGGCTGAGTCACCAGATGATCGTGGAAAACCACGTCCGCCTGCTGGATCGCCTGCAGACCGCGAAGGGTCAGCAGCCCGGCATCGCCCGGCCCGGCGCCAACCAGAATAATTTCTCCCGTCTCACGTTCGGGCTTATCCAGCTCATCCTGCAGCGCCTTTTCCGCCTCCGCAGAGTTGCCCGCCACCATCAGGCTGGCGAAGCGGCCGGTAAAGACGCGCTCCCAGAAGCGGCGACGCGCTTCGGTAGTCGTCAGGCGGGTTTTCAGATGGTTGCGCCAGTAGCTTGCTGATTCCGCCAGCCGACCGAGATTCGTCGGCAGCAGCGCTTCGATTTTTTCACGCAGAATGCGCGACAGCACCGGCGCTTTACCGCTGGAGGAGATCGCCACCAGCAGCGGCGAACGGTCGACGATAGAAGGGAAAACAAACGAGCACAGCGCCTGGTTATCCACCACGTTGACCAACCGGTAGCGCGCGTTAGCTGCCGCAAATACCCGCTGGTTAAGCGCCTCATCCTCGGTGGCCGCAATCACCAGAAAGACATCATCCACCAGCGAGTCGCTGAATTCCGTCGCCCGCCAGCTGAGTGCCTGGCGCGCAGCCAGATCGGCCAGCGCCGGTGACAGCGTTTCAGCGACCACCTGCACCTGCGCCTGGGCGCGCAGCAAGAACTTGATCTTACGTTCAGCAATCTCGCCGCCGCCGATCACCAGCACGGGCCTTTGTTTCAGTTCGGCAAAAAGGGGCAAGTAATCCACGGTGCAACAACTCTCTTACATTCAGCGATACTGCGACTATAGGGTGCGCCTTAGAGCAAATGAAATTACGAAATGGAATGAGTTGTGACGCAAAGGAATAACGCGGCGGAAATACAAATATCAAAAAGTGCTTAACGCGCTATTTTTCCGCTATTTAAGAGCAATTGAAATTGTTTAACCGCGGTCACAGTTTCATACTGTACGCGTCAAATTGTCTTGTTCGTGTAAGGACCCCTTATGTTTTCCGCGTTGTGCCGCCGTCTGCTTCCGCTGGCGCTCGGCACCGGTTTTGTTTTTGCCGCCGCCCCCGCATTCAGCGCGCTGGGCGACACCGCCAGTAGCCAGGCCCGCCATATCGCCACCGTCTTCCCGGGACGAATGACCGGAACGCCGCCGGAAATGCTCTCAGCTGACTATCTGCGCCAGCAGTTCGCCCTGATGGGGTATCAGAGCGACGTGCGAAGCTTCAATACCCGCTATATCTTTACCGACAGCAATCAGCGCAAGAACTGGCATAACGCCACCGGCAGTACGGTGATCGCCGCCCATGAAGGTAAAGTGCGCCAGCAGATTATTATCATGGCACACCTCGACACCTATGCGCCGCAGAGCGATAAAGACGTGGAGAACAACCTCGGCGGCCTGACGCTGCAGGGCATCGACGACAACGCGATGGGACTTGGCGTATTGCTGGAGCTGGCGGAGCATTTAAAGAACGTCCCTACCCGCTATGGCATCCGCTTTATCGCCACCAGCGGTGAAGAGGAAGGCCGTCTCGGCGCGCAAAACCTGCTGCAGCGGATGAGCGAAGCGGAAAAGAAAAATACCCTGCTGGTGATCAATCTCGATAATCTGGTGGTGGGCGATAAGCTTTACTTCAACAGCGGCCGCAGCACGCCGGCCTCGGTGCGCAAGCTGACCCGCGATCGCGCGCTGGCTATCGCTCGCAGCAAGGGCATCGCCGCCTACACCAACCCGGGACTCAACCCGGCTTATCCGAAAGGCACCAGCTGCTGCAATGACGCCAGCGTCTTCGACAACGCCGGGATCCCGGTGCTGTCGGTCGAGGCGACTAACTGGTCACTCGGCAAAAAAGATGGCTATCAGCAGCGGAGCAAATCGGCCAGTTTCCCGCAGGGAACCAGTTGGCATGACGTCCAGCTGGATAATCAGCAGTATATCGACCACGCGCTGCCCGGGCGCATCGAACACCGCGGACGCGAGGTAGTGAAAGTCATGCTGCCGCTGGTGAAAGAGCTGGCGAAGGTGGAGAAGAAAAGCTAATACGCACAAAAGAACGCGCGGTATCGCCCGCGTGTTCTTTTTGAATTATCACTCAGAGGAAGAGCTAACAGCTTAACCCTCGTGCAATCCGCACTCGCGTTTAAGCCCGAAGAACCGGGTCTCTTCTTCTGCCATGCCCGGCTCCCATTTGCGGGTGGTGTGGGTATCGCCTACCGACAGATAGCCCTGATCCCACAGCGGGTGGTACTTCAGCCCGTGCTTTTGCAGGTACTGATACACCGTGCGGTTATCCCAGTCGATAATCGGTAGCACCTTGAACACCCCGCGCTGAACCGCCAGCACCGGAAGCGTAGCCCGGCTGCCCGACTGCTCGCGGCGCAGACCGGCAAACCACGTCTGCGCGTTGAGCTCTTTCAGCGCCCGGTTCATCGGCTCAACCTTGTTGATCTCATTGTATTTCTCAATGCCCTCAACGCCCTGCTCCCACAGCTTGCCGTAGCGCGCCTCCTGCCAGGCCGCGCTTTCAGCCGCGCGGTAGACCTTCAGGTTCAGCTTGAGCTTGTCCGTCAGCTCGTCAATAAACTGATAGGTTTCCGGGAACAGGTAGCCGGTATCGGTGAGGATCACCGGAATATCCGGGCGGATCTGATTCACCAGATGCAAACTGACCGCCGCCTGAATGCCAAAGCTCGACGACAGCACATAGTTTCCCGGCAGATTTTCCAGCGCCCACGCCACACGCCCTTCGGCGTCAAGCTTTTCCAGTTGGGCGTTGGTTTCCGCGAGTGCCAGAATGCGTTCCACTTTCGGCAATGCATTAAGCGCGTTTAGATCGAGTACGGACATATGAACCTCGTTTGCCTGTTTTGCCGGACGACACTGCGTTCGTCCGGCCTACGGGTTTCGCTGGCCCGGATCGCTACGCGCCACCGGGCACCAGGATGTTATTCCCAGAAATCGCGGGCTGGGTCGAGCACCGGGCGAATGATGCCCGCACGCACCGTAAAATCGCCGAAGCCTTCACCCGCTTCGCGCTCTTTCGCCCAGCGCCCTACCAGTTCGTCTAGCGAGTCGAGAATTTCCGACTCGGTAATATTCTCACGGTACATCCGCGGGATGCGGGTGCCGTTGCGGTTACCGCCGATGTGCAGGTTATAGCGGCCCGGCGCTTTGCCCACCAGTCCCACTTCCGCCAGCATCGCGCGGCCGCAGCCGTTCGGGCAGCCGGTGACGCGGGTGACGATATGCTCATCGCTCACGCCGTGCTTGCTCATCACCCCTTCCACCTTGTCGATAAACGACGGCAGGAAACGCTCGGCTTCCGCCATCGCCAGCGGACAGGTCGGGAAGGAGACGCAGGCCATCGAGTTTTCGCGCTGCGGGGTGACGGCATTCATCAGGCCATGATCCCGCGCGAGCTTCTCGATCCGCGCCTTCTGATCTTCCGGTACGCTGGCGACAATCAGGTTCTGGTTAGCGGTGATGCGGAATTCGCCTTGATGGACCTTAGCAATCTCCAGCAGGCCAGTCTTCAGCGGACGACCCGGATAATCGAGAATGCGGCCGTTTTCAATAAACAGCGTCAGGTGCCACTTATCATCAATCCCCTTCACCCAGCCGATGCGATCGCCGCGGCCGGTAAATTCGTACGGGCGGATCGGCTCAAACTTAATGCCTGCCCGGCGCTCCACTTCCGCTTTGAAGGTTTCGATACCGACGCGCTCAAGGGTGTACTTGGTTTTCGCATTCTTACGGTCGGTACGGTTGCCCCAGTCGCGCTGGGTGGTCACAACCGCTTCCGCCACCGCCAGCGTATGCTCCAGCGGCAGATAACCGAATTCGCTCGCCGTGCGGGCGTAGGTTTTTTTGTTACCATGTTCGATAGAGAGACCGCCGCCCACCAGCAGGTTAAAGCCTACCAGCTTGCCATTTTCGGCAATCGCCACGAAGTTCATGTCGTTAGCGTGCAGATCGATATCGTTCTGCGGCGGGATCACCACCGTGGTTTTAAACTTACGCGGCAGATAGGTCTGGCCGAGGATCGGCTCTTCGTCGGTAGTGGCGACCTTTTTCTGATCCAGCCAGATCTCGGCATAAGCGCGGGTACGCGGCAGCAGATGCTCAGAGATCTTTTTCGCCCACTCGTAGGCCTCAGCGTGCAGCTGCGACTCGTAGGGGTTGGAGGTGCACAGCACGTTACGGTTCATATCGTTGGCGGTGGCCAGCGCGTCCAGCCCCACCGAGTGCAGCATCTGATGCACCGGCTTGACGTTCTTTTTCAGAATGCCGTGGAACTGAAAGGTCTGCCGGTTGGTCAGGCGAATACTGCCGTAAATGGTGTTCTCAGCGGCAAACTTATCGATCGCCTTCCACTGGGTGGTGGTGATCACCCCGCCCGGCAGACGGCAGCGGAGCAGCATCGCATGACGCGGCTCCAGCTTCTGGGCGGCGCGCTCCGCGCGGATATCGCGATCGTCCTGCTGGTACATGCCGTGGAAACGGATCAGCAGGAAGTTATCGCCTTTAAAACCGCCGGTCAGACCGTCGTTTAAATCTTCCGCAATGGTGCCGCGCAGGTAGTTGCTCTCAAGCTTCATGCGCTCGGCATCGCTCAGTTTACCTTCGACCACTAAAGGCCCCGGATGTTTTTCGCTCATTAGTAGACATCTCGCTGATAACGGCGCTCAACGCGCAGCTCACTTAAAAATTCGTCCGCCGCTTCGGCGTCCATCGCGCCGTATTCGGCAATCACTTCCAGTAAGGTGTTTTCCACGTCCTTCGCCATACGATTGGCGTCGCCGCAGACATAAATGTGGGCGCCGTCATTGATCCAGCGCCACAGCTCGGCCCCCTGCTCGCGCAGTTTGTCCTGCACATAGATTTTTTGTTGTTGATCGCGGGACCAGGCCAGATCGATACGGGTCAGCAGACCTTCCTTCACATAGCTCTGCCACTCCACCTGATAGAGGAAATCTTCGGTGAAGTGCGGGTTGCCGAAGAACAACCAGTTCTTGCCTTGCGCTCCGTCCGCAGCGCGCTGCTGCATAAAGGCGCGGAACGGCGCAATACCGGTGCCCGGGCCAATCATGATCACCGGGGTCTCCGGGTTGGCTGGCAGACGAAAGTTGTCGTTGTGTTCGATAAAGACACGGACTTCGCCATCCTCTTCCACGCGGTCGGCGAGGAAGCTGGAGGCGCCGCCAGCCCGGGCGCGGCCTTCAATTTCATAGCGCACCACGCCTACGGTGACATGCACCTCGCTCTCCACTTCCGCCTGTGAGGAAGCAATAGAATACAGGCGCGGCGTCAGCGGACGCAGCAGACCGATTAACGCCTCGGCGTCCAGCTGCGCCGGAGAGAAACGGACCATATCGACGATCGGCGTCGCGGCGGCATACTGCTGCAACTGAGCTTTATCGCCCACCAGCGGCAGCAGCGATTCGCTGCGCGTCAGGGTGGCGTAGTTTTCAACGATAGTCGCGGTGTTAACCGTCAGCTCAAAATGCCACTGCAGGGCTTCCGACAGCGGCAGAGTTTTGCCCTCAACGGTCACCGGCTCGTCGCCTTTCAGCCACAGCAGCTCCACCAGCTCTTTCACCAGCTGAGGATCGTTCTGGTACCAGACGCCCAGGGCGTCGCCCGGCTGATAGCGCAGACCGGAATCACCGAGGTCTATTTCGATATGGCGCACATCTTTTTCTGAATTGCGGCCGGTGATTTTCTGATTGACCGACAGGGTCGCCGTCAGGGGCGCTTCTTTGGTATATGGGCTGGTGTGAATATCATTCACCGCGCCGCTGGTGGCCAGCTGAGCGGGCGCAGCGACCGGCGCACGGGCCTTCAGCGCCTCAACCACGCGCGCGCGCCATTCAGCGGCCGCGGCCTGATATTCAACGTCGGCATCGACGCGATCGAGCAGACGTTCCGCGCCGAGCTCGGCCAGCTTGTTGTCGAAATCTTTGCCGGACTGGCAGAAAAATTCATAAGAGGTATCGCCGAGACCAAAGACGGCGAACGCGGTCCCGTCCAGCTTCGGCGCTTTCTTAGAGAACAGGAACTTATGCAATGCGACCGCTTCTTCCGGCGGCTCTCCTTCCCCCTGGGTGGACGTTACAACCACCAGCAGTTTTTCCGCAGCAATTTGTTTGAATTTATAATCGCCTGCATTCACCAGCTTCACGTTCAGCTTCGCCGCCAGCAGATCGTCACGCAGCGCTTCGGCGACGCGGCGGGCGTTGCCGGTTTGCGAGGCGGAAATCAGCGTGATCGTCGGTACCTCGGCGGCCGGGGCGGGGGCGGCTACCGCCGCGCCGGACTGCTGATTCAGCACGCCCCAGAAATAGCCAGATACCCAGGCGAGCTGAGTGGGCGTGAAGTCAGTGGTGGCCGCCTGAAGGCGCGCCAGTTGCTCCGGGTTGAGCGGCAGCAAGTTGGAAGGTGGGGCCTGTGTCGTCATGCGTCGTTTGTTCCAGTAAGCAAAGCTGTTATTCGCACCCTGTCAGCGCGACAAAAACAGAAGAGAATAGAAGGTTAACGGCGGGCATAGTAACAATTAAAGAAGGGATGGAAATAATAAATAACCAAATGGACTAACCTGTTTTAGTTGTAGTTATTAACAACAAAATCGATTAAATAAGCAATTGAAATATAAGAGATTAAATCAAATAAAGCAGATAAACATGTCCATTTTCTGTTCACGGCCGTTTTAGTTAATGCGAAAAAATGTACTTTCCGGTACCCTACGGCGGTTTTTTTCGTCCTGTTGAGAGTCAATGATGTCCACCACGCTGTTTAAAGATTTCACCTTCGAAGCCGCCCACCACCTGCCGCACGTCCCGGAAGGACACAAATGCGGTCGCCTGCATGGCCACTCCTTTATGGTGCGTCTGGAGATCACCGGTGAAGTCGATCCCCATACCGGGTGGATCATGGATTTTGCCGAGTTGAAGGCCGCCTTTAAGCCGACATACGATCGCCTCGACCACTATTATCTGAACGATATTCCTGGTCTGGAAAACCCCACCAGCGAAGTGCTGGCCAAATGGATCTGGGATGAGATGAAACCGCGGGTGCCGCTGCTGAGCGCCGTGATGGTCAAAGAGACCTGCACCGCCGGCTGCGTCTATCGCGGCGAGTAAGCGAAAAAAAGCCCGGTCAGTACGCTGCCGGGCTTTTTTATCAGGCAATATTCAGATACTTGTGCGTCTGCATAGACAGGCGCCAGTTGCGGGCGATGCAGGTGTCGATACACAGGCGCGTCGCATCTTCTTTCTGACTGATCGGCTGCAGGGCGATGATCCGCGGTTTGTCATCGCTCAGCGTTTCCAGCAGTTCGTCCAGCGCTTCTATGTCGCGGACGCGCCCTACCGGATGCTTGATCTCATCCGCCCGCTGCAGGGCCTGAGACAGCACGTCATAGCCACCGCGCATGTTGACCTTCGGGGAAACCGTCACCCAGGTATTGGGGCTGCAGCGTACTTCATGGGTGCCGCTGGTTTCAATCTGACAGCTAAAGCCGTTTTGTTCCAGAAGCGAGGTTAACGGCGTTAAATCATGAATGCAGGGCTCACCGCCGGTAATGACCACGTGGCGGGCAGTCCACCCCTGCCGCCCAATAATCGCCAGCAGATCCTCGCTGCTTGCCGGGCCCCACTTGTCGCTCTCTTTGGTTTTCGCCAGGATGCTGAACAACGACACTTCCCGATCGGCCAGCTTGTCCCAGGTATGCTTGGTGTCACACCACGCGCATCCTACCGGGCATCCCTGCAGACGAATAAAGATGGCAGGCACGCCGGTGAAGTAACCCTCGCCTTGCAGGGTCTGGAACATCTCGTTAATCGGGTACTGCATAGTCATCTCTGTTTAGGGTGATAAACGTTCATTATCGCAGATTTCGCTGCCCAGGTCTTGTCCTGCGCTGCGATCGCTTTTTTACCCCTCCGTCAATATCCGTGTCGGGAATAATATTATTGATTAAAAAGGCAATCTTTTCTTTTGGCTTAGTTTATTAGCATGATAAGAATTAAAATAAATAGCATTCTGACGCGCGGGGGGAAATATGTAACAAAAAATGTTATTCCTGTCATTCAGGATAAAATAAAAGGTCCAAGAACCAAAATAAAAAACCTTAAAATACAGTAACGTACAAACTGATACATGAAAGAGTGAATTATCTGGCCGATCTGCGAGTCCAATTCTATCCCCCGGTAATAATAACCTTAAACTGGTCTTAATAAAGCCCTGACCGGGCCCCTTTTTTATTTAATTGTCGTTTACTTTTGCCCGCCTAGAATCCCGCAGACCAACCATAATGAGATAGCGTTTATGACCACATTATTAATTACCGGCGTTACGGGGTTTCTGGGCGGTGCCGCGTTAGAGAAAATACTCCATCAGGAAACCCGGTTAGATCTGCTGCTGCTGGTACGTGCTGATAGCCCCGAGGCTGGCCTCGAACGGGTTAAAGAGAACATGCGTAAGTTCAACATCGCCGAGGAGAAGCTGGCGATGTTGCGCCAGCAGCATATCCTGCTGGGCGATCTCGCCTCTTCGGAGCATTTTCTTAACGATCCGCGCCTTGAGCAGGTCACCCATGTCCTCAACTGCGCCGCTGTCGCCTCATTTGGCAGCAACCCGCTTATCTGGAAGGTTAACGTTGAGGGCACGCTGCGCCTGGCGCAACGTATGGCGCAGGTGACGGGTCTGCAGCGCTTTCTGCACGTCGGTACGGCGATGTCATGTTCGCCTGAACCGGATTCACTGGTCGCCGAAAGCGCGGAGTTTCGGGAACGCGCTGAGCACCTGGTGGAATATACCCACTCGAAGTCGACCATCGAGCAGCTGATGCAGCAGCAGTGCCCTACGCTACCGCTGGTAATTGCCCGCCCCTCTATCGTGGTGGGTCATACCCATCACGGCTGCCGGCCTTCCAGCAGTATTTTCTGGGTGTTCAGCATGGGGCTGATGCTGCAGAAATTCATGTGCTCCATGGAGGACCGAATTGACGTTATCCCGGTGGACTACTGCGCCGACGCCCTGCTAATGCTGCTTAACCAGCCTCTGGCTCACGGCGAGGTGGTGCATATCTCTGCTGGCGAAGAGAACAGCGTGAAGTTTGCCGAAATCGACCGGGCGATGGCTCAGGCCCTGGAGCAGGCGCCGGTGGGGGATAAGTACGCCCAGGTGAGCTATGAAACGCTGGTCAAAATGAGACGCGAACTGAAAGGGATATTTGGGCCATGCAATGAGCGGCTGATGCTGAAAGCCATGCGCTTATACGGCGCATTCGCCACACTGAACGTGCGCTTTAGTAACGACAAGCTGCTGAGCATGGGGATGCCAAAACCGCCGCGCTTTACCGATTACATCGACCGCTGCGTGGAAACCACCCGCGGGTTGTCGATCCCTCAGCAAATGGCCGTCGACTTTAAATAATGGCCGCAGGCGTAAAAAAAATGCCAGCCCGAAGGCTGGCATGATTATTTCACAAGGACAGGATTAAGCCTGACCTTTGATCTCTTTACGACCGTTGAACGGCGCTTGCTCACCCAGCGCTTCTTCGATACGAATCAGCTGGTTGTATTTAGCAACGCGGTCAGAACGGCTCATAGAACCAGTTTTGATCTGGCCTGCAGCGGTACCAACAGCCAGGTCGGCAATGGTAGCGTCTTCAGTTTCGCCAGAACGGTGAGAGATAACAGCGGTGTAGCCAGCGTCTTTCGCCATCTTGATAGCAGCCAGAGTTTCGGTCAGAGAACCGATCTGGTTGAACTTGATCAGGATGGAGTTAGCGATGCCTTTTTCGATGCCTTCTTTCAGGATCTTGGTGTTGGTTACGAACAGGTCGTCACCAACCAGCTGGATTTTGTCGCCCAGTACTTTGGTCTGGTAAGCGAAACCTTCCCAGTCAGATTCGTCCAGACCATCTTCGATGGAGACGATCGGGTACTGTTTGGTCAGCTCTTCCAGGAAGTGAGTGAACTCTTCAGAGGTGAATGCTTTGTTGCCTTCGCCAGCCAGAACGTATTTACCGTCTTTGTAGAATTCAGACGCCGCGCAGTCCATCGCCAGGGTGATGTCTTTGCCCAGCTCGTAGCCTGCAGCTTTAACCGCTTCAGCGATAACAGCCAGCGCTTCGGCGTTGGAACCCAGGTTCGGCGCGTAGCCGCCTTCGTCACCAACGGCAGTGTTCATGCCTTTGGACTTCAGCACTTTCGCCAGGTGATGGAACACTTCAGAACCCATGCGTACTGCTTCTTTCAGGGTCGGCGCGCCAACCGGCTGAATCATGAATTCCTGGATGTCGACGTTGTTGTCAGCGTGCTCACCGCCGTTGATGATGTTCATCATCGGAACCGGCATGGAGTATTTGCCCGGAGTGCCGTTCAGTTCAGCGATGTGCGCGTACAGCGGCAGGCCTTTGGACGCAGCAGCTGCTTTGGCGTTCGCCAGAGAAACGGCCAGGATAGCGTTCGCACCGAAGTTAGATTTGTTTTCAGTACCGTCCAGGTCGATCATGATCTTGTCGATGCCAGCCTGATCTTTAGCATCTTTGCCCAGGATTGCCTGAGCGATCGGGCCGTTTACCGCAGCAACAGCTTTGGTTACGCCTTTACCCAGGAAACGGGATTTGTCGCCATCGCGCAGTTCCAGCGCTTCGCGGGAACCAGTAGAAGCACCTGACGGAGCAGCTGCCATACCGACGAAACCACCTTCCAGGTGTACTTCGGCTTCAACAGTCGGGTTACCACGGGAGTCGATGATTTCACGACCGATGACTTTAACGATTTTGGACATTAGGTTTTCCTCAGTACAAGTTAAACTAAAACTCCAGACAAACAATGCACCCGGATGGGTGCATTGCCGTTCAAACTCTTTTTACTTCGCCTGGCGTTTCTGGTACTCGCTCGCGGCTTTCACAAAGCCGGCAAACAGCGGGTGTCCATCACGCGGCGTCGAAGTAAACTCCGGGTGGAACTGGCAGGCCACAAACCACGGATGGTTCGGCACTTCGATGATCTCGACCAACTGATCATCCCCGGAACGGCCCGCAACGCGCAGACCGGCAGCTTCAATCGATTTCAACAACATGTTGTTGACTTCGTAGCGGTGACGATGACGCTCGGTGATGGTCGGCTCGCCGTAAAGCTGGCGTACCAGAGAATCATCACTCAGCTGGCACTGCTGCGCGCCCAGGCGCATGGTGCCGCCCAGATCGCTCTTCTCAGAGCGGACTTCAACGTTGCCATCTTCGTCACGCCATTCGGTAATCAGGGCCACGACCGGGTATTTACAGTCTGGCACAAATTCCGTCGAGTTGGCGTTTTCCATACCCGCTACGTTACGCGCGAACTCAATCAGCGCAACCTGCATACCCAGGCAGATGCCCAGATAAGGAATATTGTTTTCACGCGCATAGCGCGCGGTGGCGATCTTGCCTTCAACGCCGCGGTAGCCGAAGCCGCCCGGGATCAGGATAGCGTCTAAATCCTTGAGGATTTCGACGCCGCGCGTTTCCACATCCTGCGAATCGATCAGCTTGATGTTGACGGTAACGCGATTTTTCAGACCGCCGTGTTTCAGCGCTTCAATCACCGACTTGTAGGCATCCGGCAGTTCAATGTACTTACCGACCATACCGATGGTGACTTCGCCTGCCGGATTAGCTTCTTCATAGATTACCTGTTCCCATTCGGCCAGGTTTGCTTCCGGACAAGTTAAGCTGAATCGTTTACAAATATAATCGTCCAGCCCCTGAGATTTCAACAGGCCCGGAATTTTATAAATGGAATCGACATCTTTCAGAGAAATCACAGCCTTTTCCGGAACGTTACAGAACAAAGCAATTTTGGCTCGTTCGTTGGCCGGAACCGCGCGATCGGAGCGGCAGATCAGAATATCAGGCTGAATACCGATGGAGAGCAGCTCTTTCACGGAGTGCTGGGTCGGCTTGGTTTTGACTTCGCCCGCGGCGGCCATGTACGGCACCAGAGTCAGGTGCATGAACAGGGTATGCTCGCGGCCGATCTCTACCGCCATCTGACGAATCGCTTCGAGGAACGGCAGGGATTCGATATCGCCTACGGTACCGCCGATTTCCACCAGCACGACGTCATGGCCTTCGCCGCCCGCCAGTACGCGCTCTTTGATAGCGTTGGTGATGTGCGGGATAACCTGAACGGTCGCGCCCAGGTAGTCGCCACGGCGCTCTTTGCGCAGCACGTCGGAGTAGATACGGCCGGTGGTGAAGTTATTGCGGCGCGTCATCTTGGTGCGGATAAAACGCTCATAGTGGCCCAGGTCCAGATCGGTTTCTGCGCCGTCTTCAGTAACGAACACTTCCCCATGCTGGATTGGGCTCATGGTGCCCGGATCGACGTTGATATACGGATCCAGTTTCATGATGGTCACGTTGAGACCACGGGCTTCAAGAATGGCTGCCAGGGAGGCTGCGGCAATGCCTTTACCCAGAGAGGATACGACCCCGCCGGTCACAAAAATATAGTTCGTTGTCATGCTGAACCTGAGAAGTTAGGGTAAAACGATGGAATAACCAGGACGGGAAAGTAGTATACCCGAACATGCGTGACGCCACAAACTTTCATTCTTCCCCTCCCCTTCGTTCTTCAAGTTGCACCTGTGTTGCGACTCGAACAACTCGAAGAGGCAGGCTACATGGTGTTTCAACGACATAACGGAAAGAGAAAATAGACGCTTTTGGCGAAATGTTTTTGACGTAAATCAAGCGCTTGTTATTTATAAAATCACACAAATCGCGCTTGATCACGAAAATCCGTTAGAGATCAGTTTCCTGGCGTTTTACTTCCTGCCACACTTCTTCCATGGTATCGAGGTCGACGCCGGTCATTTCCAGGCCTCGGGCGGCGACAATACGCTCGACCTCGCGGAAGCGACGCTCAAATTTGAGGTTTGCTTTCTGCAGCGCCACCTCGGCTTTGACGCCCAAATGACGGGATAAGTTCACCGTGGCAAACAGCAGATCGCCCACTTCCTCTTCCAGTTTTGCTTCATCCACCACCGCCTGCTGCGCTTCATGCATCACTTCATCAATTTCTTCATGCACTTTGTCGAGCACCGGGCCCAGCGAGGTCCAGTCGAAACCCACTGCCGAGCAGCGGCGCTGGATTTTATGCGCGCGCATCAGCGCCGGCAGGCTATGGGGAATATCGTCCAGTGCCGAATGCTGGGCTTTTTCCGCCCGCTCCGCGCTTTTGATTTGCTCCCAGCGGGCCAGGACTTCCGTGCTATTGCCCGCCGATGCCTCGCCGAAGATATGCGGGTGGCGACGCTCCAGCTTGTCGCTGATGGCGGCGCAGATATCGTCAAAGTTAAAGCGTCCCTCTTCCTGCGCCATTTGCGCATAGAACACCACCTGGAACAGCAGATCGCCCAGTTCACCGCGCAGATCGTCAAAATCTTCCCGCTGGATAGCATCGAGGACCTCGTAGGTCTCCTCAAGGGTGTAAGGGGCGATAGTGGCAAAGGTCTGCTCTTTATCCCATGGGCAGCCGTTTTCCGGGTCGCGCAGGCGGCGCATGATGCCGAGCAAGCGGTCAATTTGAGTCATGTGACAATCCTGGAAATTTAAAAAATAGTCGGCCGGATAAGGCGTTTAGACCTTATCCGACGTTGCGAAATTGCCGGATGGCGGCTTCGCCTTATCCGGCCTACAGACGAATTAACCGCCGTGTAGACGGCGCGCGTCGATCACATCCGGCACCTGGTTGAGCTTACCGAGCACCCGGCCCAGCACCTGCAGGTTGTAAATCTCGATGGTCATATCGATGGTTGCCAGCTGCTGACGGGTATCGCTGCGGCTGGCGACGCCCAGCACATTCACCTTCTCATTGGCGAGGATGGTAGTGATATCGCGCAGTAAACCGCTGCGATCGTTCGCCTCCACTCTGACCACCAGCGAGTAGCCCGCCGAGTAGCTTTCGCCCCATACCGCATCGACGATGCGCTCCGGGGCATGCGACTGCAGTTCAGCCAGCTGATCGCAGTCCGCGCGATGCACGGAGATCCCGCGCCCCTGGGTGATAAAGCCGACGATCTCGTCGCCCGGGATTGGCTGGCAGCAGCGGGCAATATGGTGCATCAGGTTGCCTACCCCTTCCACCACTACCCGGCCATTGTCCTTGGTGCGATTTTGCGGCGTGTAGGTTTTCTGCTGCAGTTGCTTCAGCGCGGCCGCATCCTGCTCGGCGGCGCTAGGTTTATTGAACTGCGCCTGCAGGAAGTTGACCATCTGGTTGAGACGGATATCGCCACCGCCGATGGCGGCCAGCAGTTCATCGAGCTCGTTGAAGTTATAGCGCGGCAGCAGGTGCTTTTCCGCATCCTTCAGGCTGATGCCCAAATGCTCCAGCTCGTCGTCGAGGATCTGCCGACCGGCGAGAATGTTCTTGTCGCGATCCTGCTTACGGAACCAGGCGTGGATCTTCGAACGTCCGCGGCTGGTGGTCACATAGCCGAGGTTAGGGTTCAGCCAGTCACGGCTCGGGTTCGGCTGCTTCTGGGTAATAATTTCGATCTGATCGCCCATCTGCAGCTGGTAGGTGAATGGCACGATGCGGCCGCCAATTTTGGCGCCGATGCAGCGATGGCCGACATCGCTGTGAATATGATAGGCAAAGTCGAGCGGCGTCGACCCCGCAGGCAGGTCCACCACGTCGCCTTTCGGCGTAAAGACATACACCCGGTCGTCGAAGACCTGGCTGCGCACTTCATCGAGCATCTCGCCGGAGTCGGCCATCTCTTCCTGCCAGGCAATCAGCTTACGCAGCCAGGCGATACGGTCTTCATAGCCGCGGCCGCCGCTGGTGCCGGCTCCCGCGCCCTCTTTGTACTTCCAGTGCGCGGCCACGCCCAGCTCGGCGTCTTCATGCATCTGCCGGGTGCGGATCTGAATCTCCACCGTCTTGCCGCTCGGCCCCAGCACCACGGTATGAATAGACTGGTAACCGTTGGGTTTCGGGTTGGCCACGTAGTCGTCGAATTCATCCGGCAGATGGCGGTAGTGAGTATGGACGATCCCCAGCGCGGCATAGCAATCCTGCAAACGCTCAGCCACAATACGCACCGCGCGAACGTCAAACAGCTCGTCGAAAGCGAGGTGTTTTTTCTGCATTTTGCGCCAGATACTGTAGATATGCTTCGGCCGGCCATAGACTTCCGCCTTGACGCCTTCGGCTTTCATCTCTGAGCGCAGGTGGCCGACAAACTCTTCGATGTAATGCTCGCGGTCGATACGGCGCTCGTGGAGCAGTTTGGCAATGCGCTTGTATTCCGCCGGATGCAGATAGCGGAAGCAGTAATCTTCCAGCTCCCACTTCAGCTGGCCGATACCTAAGCGGTTCGCCAGGGGAGCATAGATATTGGTGCACTCTTTCGCCGCAAGAACGCGCTCATCTTCCGGCGCGTCCTTGACCTCGCGCAGATGCGCGATCCGCTCAGCAAGTTTGATGACCACGCAGCGGAAATCGTCAACCATCGCCAGCAGCATACGGCGAATGTTATCCACCTGCTCGGAAGAGACCGAGTCGGTATGGGTAGCCTTCAGCTGGCGGATAGCGGCCATGTCCCGCACCCCGTGAATCAGGGTCACGACCGATTTACCTACGCTCTCCTGCATCACCTCTTCGCTGACAACTTCGCCGTCGGCCAGCGGGAACAGCAGCGCCGCGCGCAGCGTATCGATGTCCATACTTAGGGTGGAGAGGATCTCCACCATTTCGACGCCCCGCCACAGCAGCAGGTCCGCCTGCGGGTGTCCTTGCGTTTTTTCGCGACAATAATCCCAGGTTTCGGCTAAGCGCTCACACGACTGCTGGCTGGAAATTCCCAGACTCGCGATCCATTTCTTCGGGTCAAATTCACCAGCTTTATTAAGATGTGCACTTCTTACCGCAACCATTGTCCTCTCCTTAAGGGACCGGCCTGCCGAAGTCGGCAAGCCTCAACTTTCTACATGTCATCCTGCAGGTCGCGTCAGCATTCATGGCCAGGGTGGCTCTTCTGCGACGTTGTGAATGACCTTATGTAAGCCTGCGCTCAAACAACACCATTGATTCCAGATGGCCGGTATGCGGGAACATATCCAGCATCGCCAGGCGTTGAATCTGATATCCAGCCTGCAACAGGGTTTCGCTGTCTCGCGCCAGCGTCGCCGGGTTGCAGGAAACATACACCACCCGCCGCGGTGCCAGTTTTATTATATGCGGCATCACGCCCGGCGCGCCGGCGCGGGCCGGGTCCAGCAGCACTTTATCAAAGCCGTGCTTCGCCCAGGCCTGACGGGTGACGTCTTCTTCCAGATTTTCATGGAAGAAAGTGACATTTGATAAACCATTGCGGGCGGCGTTTTCCCGCCCCTTCTCCACCAGCGCCGGCACCCCTTCCACGCCCACCACATGGGCGGCGCGTGTCGCCAGCGGCAGGGTAAAGTTGCCCATCCCGCAGAATAGATCCAGCACCCGGTCCTCTGGCCGCAGATCCAGCCACTCCAGTGCGGTACGCACCATCTGCTGATTTACGCCGTCGTTGACCTGGATAAAATCCCGCGGGCTGAACACTAAGCGTAGTCCGTCTGAGGTATACCATGGCGCTTCGCCATGAATATGCTCCAGTATCTCGCTTTGTGGCGCGAGGTACAGGGAAAGACCGTGAGTTTGCGAAAAGCGTTCCAGTTTTTCCCTGTCTGTCGCCGGCAGGGCTGCGGTATGGCGCAGCACCATCAGCGGGCCATTGTCCGCCTGCACCAGCTCGACGTGGCCGAGATGGCGTAATGCGCTCAGCGCGCTTAAGCACTCGCGCACAGCGGGCAGCAATGCCTCAAGTTGGGGCACCAAAACAGGGCACTGCACCACATCGACGATCGCTTTGGCGTTGGCCTGGCGAAAACCCATCTGCAATTGTTGGGTCTTCGGCTGATAATTCAAGCTCAAGCGTGCGCGACGGCGGTAGCCCCACGGCGCGCCGGCGATGACGTCATCTACCTCGCGCTTCATCAGTCGCCCCAGCGCGGCGCGTTTACTTTGCTGCTGAAGCGGAACGCTGGCATGTTGTTGTTGGCATCCGCCGCAGACGCCAAAATGGGGGCAGCGCGGCGCCTGGCGCTGCGGGCTGTCGGTCAGTCGGCGTTTCACCTCGGCGCGGGCGTACTGTTTTTTATCTTCCACCAGCGCCACCTCGGCCTGCTCGTGGGGCAGCACGCCGCTCACGAACAGCGCCTTCCCCTGGTGGCGGGCAACACCCTGACCAAAGGGATCGAGGTCGTTGACTGTAACGGTTATGATCTGGCGCGTCGTCACACGCCGTTTTGCAGAGTAGAATTGCGCCATCGTAGAGAGTTGTCTCAATCAAATAAAACGAGCTCGTTCAGAGCGGCAGCGCCGCGAGGCGCAGCGACGCTGCACAGAACGATGATGTCTATATTCTCCCATAATGGAACCGCATGACCAACTACAGCCTGCGTGCTCGCATGATGATTCTGATTCTGGCGCCAACCGTCCTGATAGGACTGTTGCTCAGTATTTTCTTTGTCGCTCATCGTTATAACGACCTGCAACGCCAGCTGGAGGACGCTGGCGCCAGTATTATCGAACCGCTGGCGGTCTCCAGCGAATATGGCATGAACTTGCAAAACCGCGAATCCATCGGCCAGCTGATCAGCGTTCTGCATCGTCGCCACTCGGAGATCGTGCGGGCCATCTCGGTGTACGATTCGCATAACCGCTTATTTGTCACCTCCAATTACCAGCTCAATCCCAGCGAACTGCAGATCCCGAAAGGCGAGGCATTCCCCCGTCACCTCAGCGTCATCCGCGATGGCGACATGATGATCCTGCGCACGCCTATTGTCTCGGAAAGCTATTCTCCGGATGAATCACCCGAATCTGACGCTAAAATGCCGGGCAATATGCTGGGCTACGTCGCCCTGGAGCTGGATCTAAAATCGGTTCGCCTCCAGCAGTACAAAGAGATTTTTATCTCCAGCGTAATGATGCTGTTCTGTATCGGCATCGCGTTAATCTTCGGCTGGAGGCTGATGCGCGACGTCACCGGGCCAATCCGCAATATGGTTAACACTGTCGACCGCATCCGCCGCGGACAGCTGGACAGCCGGGTCGAAGGCTTTATGCTCGGCGAACTGGATATGCTGAAAAATGGCATTAACTCGATGGCCATGTCGCTGGCGGCATACCACGAAGAGATGCAACACAACGTCGACCAGGCGACCTCCGATCTACGGGAAACGCTTGAGCAGATGGAGATCCAGAACGTCGAGCTGGACCTGGCGAAAAAGCGCGCCCAGGAGGCGGCGCGCATTAAGTCTGAGTTCCTGGCCAATATGTCTCACGAGCTGCGCACTCCGCTCAATGGGGTGATCGGCTTTACCCGCCTGACGCTGAAAACCGATCTCAACGCTACGCAGCGCGACCACCTGACCACCATCGAACGTTCGGCCAACAATCTGCTGGCGATCATCAATGACGTGCTCGACTTTTCCAAGCTGGAAGCCGGGAAGCTGATCCTGGAGAGTATTCCGTTCCTGCTGCGCACTTCGCTTGATGAAGTGGTCACCCTGCTGGCGCATTCCGCGCACGATAAAGGGCTGGAGCTGACGCTGAATATTAAGAACAATGTACCGGACAACGTTATCGGCGACCCGCTGCGTCTGCAGCAGATTGTGACCAACCTCGTGGGCAACGCCATCAAATTTACCGAGCACGGCAATATCGACGTACTGGTGGAGCAGCGGGCCATCAGTAATTCCCGGGTACAGATCGAAATTCAGATCCACGATACCGGCATCGGCATCCCCGAGCGCGACCAGTCCCGGCTATTCCAGGCCTTCCGTCAGGCCGATGCCAGTATTTCACGCCGCCACGGCGGCACCGGGCTCGGGCTGGTGATCACTCAGCGTCTGGTCAAAGAGATGGGCGGGGATATTTCGTTCCACAGCCAGCCGAACCGCGGCTCCACCTTCTGGTTCCATATCAGCCTCGATCTCAACCCGAACGCCATTCCGGATACGCTGAACACCGACGGGCTTGTCGGCAAACGTCTGGCCTATGTGGAAGCCAACGCGACGGCGGCGCAGTGTACCCTGGAGATGCTGGCCGCTACGCCGCTGGAGGTTATCTACAGCCCTACCTTCTCCTCGCTGGCGGAAGCGCAGTATGACATTCTGCTGGTCGGTATCCCGGTTTCAATGCGCGATTTGTCGCCGCATCGGGAAAAATTAGCCAAAGCCTGCGCGATGTCCGATAACGTACTGCTGGCCCTGCCGTGCCATGCCCAGGTCAGCGCCGAAGCCCTGAAGCGCGACGGCGTTGCCGCCTGCCTGTTAAAGCCGCTCACCACCACCCGTCTGCTACCGGCGCTGGTGGCTACCAGCCACGCGCTTGCCTCCGCGCCGCTGATGCAGATCGACAGTCATAAGTTGCCAATGACGGTAATGGCCGTCGACGACAACCCGGCTAACCTGAAGCTGATTGGCGCCCTGCTGGATGATCTTGTGCAGCAGGTGATCCTCTGCGACAGCGGCCAGCAGGCGGTGGACAAGGCCAAGCAGCTGCAGATGGATCTGATCCTGATGGATATTCAGATGCCGGATATGGACGGCATCCGCGCCTGTGAGCTTATCCATCACCTGTCCCATCATCAGCAAACCCCGGTTATTGCGGTCACCGCGCACGCCCTGGAGGGCCAGCGTGAGAAATTACTGAGCGCCGGCATGAACGACTATCTGGCGAAGCCAATCGAAGAAGAGAAACTGCACGCACTGCTGTTGCGCTATCAGCCCGGCCTGCACAGCGTCGTTCCGGCGTCGCTACCGCCCGCAGAGCCGATCGTCGATCATAATCAAACGCTCGACTGGCAACTGGCGCTGCGCCAGGCGGCCATGAAGCCGGACCTGGCGCGGGAGATGCTGCAAATGCTGATCGCCTTTATGCCGGAGGTGCGTAACAAAGTTGAGGAGCAGCTGGTGGGCGAGCAGCCGGAAGGGCTGGTGGATCTGATCCATAAACTGCACGGCAGCTGCAGCTATAGCGGCGTGCCGCGGCTGAAAAAGCTGTGCCATACCCTGGAAAGTCAGCTGCGGGCAGGCACCGCCGCCGAGGATCTGGAGCCGGAGCTGCTTGAGCTGTTAGATGAGATGGATAATGTGGCCCGCGAAGCGTGCCGGATGGGGGTGTAAACCCCGGATAGCGGCGCTACGCGCCTCATCCGGCCTACGCCCTACGGTCCGGTATTCGGTTGGTAGCCCCGGTAAGCGTAAGCGCCACCGGGGATGGTTCCCGGATCGCGGTGCTACGCACCTTATCCGGACTACAAATACCACTGCGCCAGCCGGGTTACCGCCTGTCGCCCATCTGCAAAACCGCGGCTACGTTACGCGCCGTCATTCGCAGGTTGGCGGCGGCATTGGCCAACGCTTCATCAAGGGTACAGATGGTATACAACACGCTGAATACCGCATCCAGCCCGTGCTGATGCACGACGCCAACATCGGCGGTAAGACTGCCGGCAATCCCGATCACCGGGACGTTAAAACGCTTCGCCACCCTCGCCACCCCCACCGGCACTTTGCCGTGGATCGTCTGGCTATCGATACGCCCTTCGCCGGTGATCACTAAATCGGCATCCGCCACCCGCTCAGCCAGCTGTAGCGCATCGGTGACAATCTCAATGCCCGGACGCAACTGAGCACCACAGAACGCATACAGCGCCGCACCCATGCCGCCCGCCGCGCCGCCGCCCTCAAGGCTCAGCACGTCGATATCTAAATCGCGGGCGATAATCCGGGCATAGTGCCGTAGGCCGCTATCGAGCCGGTCGATCATCTGCGCCGTCGCCCCTTTTTGCGGGCCGAACACCGCGCTGGCGCCCTGCGGGCCGGTCAACGGGTTGGTGACGTCGCAGGCAACGTCAATCCGGCAATCTGCCAGCCGCGAATCGAGTTCGCTGAGATCGATTCGCGCCAGCGTCTCCAGCGCGCCGCCCCCGGAGGCAATTTGCTGGCCCTCGGCGGTCAGCAGTTTCGCCCCCAGCGCCTGCGCCATCCCGGCGCCGCCGTCATTGGTCGCACTGCCGCCAATACCAATAATGATCTGTCTTACCCCGGCGTCCAGCGCATGGCGGATAAGCTCCCCGGTACCCCAGGAAGTGGTCAGCAGCGGGTTACGCTGCGCCGGCGGGACGCTCTCCAGGCCGCTGGCCGCCGCCATTTCGATAAAGGCGCACTGGCGATCGCCGGACAGCCCGTAAAATGCCTCAACCGGCTCGCCCAGCGGCCCGGTGACCGTCAGCGGAACCAGAAGCCCGCCGGTCGCCGCCACCATGGCTTCCACCGTCCCTTCCCCACCATCGGCAACCGGCAGCTTGACGTACTCGGCGTCAGGATAAATCTCGCGAAAGCCTTGCTCTATCGCACTGGCCACTTCCAGCGCGCTCAGGCTCTCCTTCCAGGAATCCGGTGCGATCACTATTTTCATCTGCTGTCCTTACTCTGAGCCAACCCCTGGCGCTGTCGCGCAATGCCGGCCCCCGCAGAGGCCGGCGGACTTTTAGCGCACCATGCATGGACGCTTGTTGTCAAAGGTCCAGCCCGGGATCAGATACTGCATCGCCATCGCATCGTCGCGGGCGCCAAGACCATGTTTCTTATATAGCTCATTTGCCTGCATCACGCGGTCCATATCCAGCTCAACCCCCAGGCCCGGGGTACTCGGTACCTGCACCATGCCGCCTTTGATTTCAAAAGGTTGTTTGGTCAGACGCTGGTTGCCCTCCTGCCAGATCCAGTGGGTATCGATAGCGGTGATCTTGCCCGGCGCCGCTGCCGCGACGTGGGTGAACATCGCCAGCGACACGTCGAAGTGATTATTAGAGTGCGAACCCCAGGTCAGGCCGAACTCATGGCACATCTGCGCCACACGCACCGACCCCTGCATGGTCCAGAAGTGCGGGTCCGCCAGCGGGATATCCACCGATTGTAGCGACAGCGTATGGCCCATCTGCCGCCAGTCGGTGGCGATCATATTGGTGGCGGTCGGCAGGCCCGTCGCGCGGCGGAACTCGGCCATCACTTCGCGGCCGGAGAAGCCCTGTTCGGCGCCGCACGGATCTTCCGCATAGGCCAGCACGCCCTTCAGCTGTTTACCAATCTGAATGGCCTCCTCAAGCAGCCAGGCGCCATTCGGGTCGAGAGTGACGCGAGCATTCGGGAAGCGCTTCGCCAGGGCGCTGATCGCTTCGGCTTCTTCAAAACCGGCCAGCACGCCGCCCTTCAGCTTAAAGTCGTTGAAACCATATTTTTCATACGCCGCTTCCGCCAGGCGGACCACCGCATCCGGCGTCATCGCCTCTTCATGGCGCAGGCGATACCACTCGCACTGCTCATCCGGCTGGCTCTGATAGGCCAGCGGCGTCGCATGGCGATTACCGACAAAGAACAGATAGCCCAGCATTTCGACTTCGCTGCGCTGCTGGCCATCGCCTAGCAGCGAGGCGACGTTGACCCCAAGGTGCTGGCCCAGCAGATCCAGCAGTGCCGCTTCGATGCCGGTCACCACGTGAATGGTGGTGCGCAGGTCAAAGGTCTGCAGGCCGCGGCCCCCGGCGTCGCGGTCGGCAAACTGATTGCGCACCGCGCCCAGCACGTTTTTATACTCGCCCAGCGTTTTGCCCACCACCAGCGGAATGGCATCCTCCAGGGTCTGGCGAATTTTTTCACCGCCCGGGATTTCACCGACGCCGGTATGGCCGGCGTTATCTTTGATAATTACGATATTGCGGGTGAAGTACGGGGCGTGCGCGCCGCTCAGGTTCATCAGCATGCTGTCATGGCCGGCAACCGGGATCACCTGCATGGTGGTGACAACGGGCGTTGAAGAGAAAGTCGTCATAGCATCATCCTTTTTAATTAGTGGCGGCCGAAAACGGGACGTTTGCGGTCGAATGTCCAGCCGGGGATCAGGTACTGCATCGGGCCCGCGTCGTTGCGCGCGCCGCCCGGCAGCGCTTTATAGGCCTCATGGGCTCTGCGCACCTGCTCCCAGTCAAGTTCCACGCCGAGTCCCGGCGCGTCTGGCACGGCAATGCTGCCGTTAATAATCTGCAGCGGATTTTTGGTCAGGCGCGCGTCGCCCTCCTGCCAGATCCAGTGGGTATCGATGGCGGTGGGGTTGCCCGGCGCGGCGGCGCCGACGTGGGTAAACATCGCCAGGGAAATATCAAAGTGGTTGTTGGAATGGCAGCCCCAGGTGAGCCCCCAGTCGTCGCACAGCTGCGCCACCCGCACCGCGCCGGAGAGCGTCCAGAAGTGCGGGTCCGCCAGCGGGATATCGACGGCGTTGAGCATCACCGCATGGCCCATTTCGCGCCAGTTAGTGGCTATCATATTGGTGGCGACCGGCAGCCCGGTGGCGCGGCGGAACTCGGCCATCACCTCCCGGCCGGAGAAACCCTGCTCGGCGCCGCACGGATCTTCGGCGTAGGTCAGAACATCCTGCAGCCCTTTACACAGCGCGATGGCCTCATCCAGCAGCCAGGCGCCGTTAGGGTCGACGGTGATGCGCGCATCCGGGAAACGCTTTTTCAGCGCCCGCGCGGTGTCAATCTCCTGCTCGCCGGGCAGCACGCCGCCTTTGAGCTTAAAGTCTTTGAAACCGTAGCGATCCTGGGCGGCTTCCGCCAGACGCACTATCGCCTCGCTGCTCAACGCCTGCTGGTGGCGCAGGCGGTACCATTCGTGATCGCCCGGCGTATGGTCCAGATAACCAAGGTCGGTTTTCTGCCGATCGCCGATATAGAACAGGTAGCCCAGCACGGTGACGGCATCACGCTGCTTACCCGGGCCCAGCAGCTCGCAGACCGGCACATTAAGCACCTGGCCGAGCAGGTCGAGCAGCGCCGCTTCCAGCGCCGCCACCGCGTTAACCTTCAGTTCGAAGGTCCACGCCCCTTTGCCGAAGGTGTCGAAATCCGCCGCCTGATTGCCTTTGTGCACCTGCTGCACCACGCGATTGAGTCGGGCGACCTCCTGGCCCACCACCTGCGGGATCGCCGCCAGCAGCGTCTGGTAGATGACCTCTCCGCCGGGCGCTTCGCCGACGCCGGTATGGCCGGCGTTATCGGTTAACACCACGATATTGCGGGTAAACCAGGCGTTATGCGCTCCGCCGATGTTCAGCAGCATGCTGTCGTGCCCGGCCACCGGAATGACCTTCATCTCTGTGATAATCGGGCTGGATTGAGTAGTCATGATTAACGTCCCGCTACAGGTTTCAGTTCGATACGTTTGATATCGCCCACCAGCACCAGATAGCTCAGCACCGCCACCAGGGCATGGATACCGACGTAGATCAGCGCGCCGTTGAACGAGCCGGTGGTGCCGACGATATAGCCGATGGCGATTGGGGTGACGATGCCGGAGATATTGCCGAACATATTGAACAGACCGCCGGAGAGACCGCTAATCTCTTTCGGCGCGGTATCCGCCATCACCGCCCAGCCGAGGGCGCCGATCCCTTTGCCGAAGAAGGCCATTGCCATAAAGCCGATCACCATCCACTCCACGTTGACATAGTTACACATCAGCATGGTCATGGAGAGCAGCATCCCCAGCACAATCGGCGTTTTGCGCGCAATGTTCAGCGAGCCGGTGCGGCGCATTAACCAGTCGGAGATCACCCCGCCCAGCACCCCGCCGACAAAGCCGCACACCGCCGGAATGGAGGCGACAAAGCCGGCTTTGAGGATCGACATGCCGCGCGCCTGCACCAGATAAACCGGGAACCAGGTGATAAAGAAGTAGGTTAAGGCGTTGATGCAGTACTGACCGATATAGATGCCGATCATCATCCGCGAGCCGATCAGTTGCTTGATCTGCCCCATTTTGACGCTAAACGGCACTTTCTGCGCGCTGCTCTTCTGATCCATGTTGATCAGCGCCCCGCCTTCGGCGATATAGTCCAGCTCTTTCTGGTTCACGCCCGGGTGGTTGTTCGGATCGTGGATCACTTTCAGCCACACAAAGCTGATCACAATCCCCAGCCCGCCCATAAAGAAGAACACATGCGACCAACCCACCTCATGCGTCAGCCAGCCCATGATCGGCGCGAAAATAACGGTGGCAAAGTACTGGGCGGAGTTAAAAATCGATACCGCTGTCCCCCTCTCCTGCGCCGGGAACCAGGCGGCGACGATCCGGCTGTTGCCGGGGAATGACGGCGACTCGGCAAGGCCGACGAGGAAGCGCAGGGTAAACAGCGCAACGATAATGCCAAAGCCGCTGAAGATATCGACGAAGCCCTGCAGCAGGGTAAACATCGACCAGATGAAGATCGACCAGAAATAGACGCGCTTCGAGCCGAAGCGGTCGAGCAGCCAGCCGCCCGGGATCTGGCCGATGACATAAGCCCATGAGAAGGCGGAGAACACATACCCCATCCCCACCGGATCAAGGCCGATATCCCTGGCCATTTCCGAACCGGCGATCGACAGCGTCGCCCGGTCGCCATAGTTAAAAGAGGTGACGATAAACAGCATCACCACTATCCAGTAGCGGGCGTTGGTGCGCTTTTCAGCCGCCGTCGCCGCCTGACTTAATGAACTCATTGTTGTACTCCTGAATCATAGCGTTTAGCTACGTTCATTCTGAACAGCACAACCTGTAGGGTAATCAGAATGACGTGGTCGTGTTTTGATAGTTGTCGTTATATCTGGCACTGCATTTATCACTGGCTGGAGCAGTATATGAAGAGGCACACCGCGGCTCACCGTGCATCCACACAGCTTTTACGCCGCTATTGCAGGTGGTTTGTGGCGAATGCCTGAAAGAATGGGGGGAAGTTCACGGAAATGAAAAGCCAGCGCCGCTGGCGCCGCATAGCGCAGCAAAAAGGGCCGGAGTGTGAAATACCTCACTTGACCCGGTGAAACTGGCTGGCTTAAGCCATGATATTGTTAAGGATATTGTGGCGTTTGCCTAAAGGCGTGGCGCCTGGAAAGCGCTACTATTTTGACGTCCGCGTATCTGGCCGCGACGTATTGAAAGAGCGCCCTCTGCGTAGGGAGAGGGCAGCGCTTTTATGCGAGCAGGGTGGCCCACTGCTCAACCCACGGATTGGAGACGCTCTCCGGCTCCGGGTCTTCGCTGGCGTCAATCTTCAGCATCTCGCCGATGCGCTTCGCGCCCTGCTCCTGCAGCAGCTGATCGAACTTCAGGCCGCCGCCGCAAAAGTTGGCATAGGTGCTGTCGCCGAGCGCGATAATGCCGTACCGCAGGTGAGGCTGATACATATCTTTGATGCCCTCATACAGCGGGACGATGCTGTCCGGCAGGTCGCCCTGCCCGGTGGTGGAGGTGACCACCAGCACATACTTACCCGTGTAGGATTCCCAGTCGTTGACCTGCGGATCCTCATACACGGTAGCCTTGTGTCCCAGTCCGCTGAGGATCGCTTCCGCTTCTTCCGCGACCAGCAGCGAGTTGCCGTACATGGTGCCGACAAAAATTCCGACTTCCGCCATGCTATTATCTCCCTGGATTGACCTTATTCTCTTCATCCTGACCGCTGTCGTCGGCAAACTCAACCCTTTCATTTAGCGGGAGAAGCCCGCGCCAGCCAAACTGCGACAGCGCGCGCATCCAGACGTCGTCAAAACCGGCGCGCAGGGTCAGCGGCTCGCCGGTAAAAGGATGGGTTAACGACAGCTCGCTGGCGTGCAGCATCAGGCGGTGACAGCCGAAATGTTCCGCGGCGCTGCGGTTTTGCCGCAGATCGCCGTGCTTGCTGTCGCCGAGGATCGGATGACGGAGGTGGGCCAGATGACGGCGCAGCTGGTGCTTGCGGCCGGTTTTCGGCTCCAGTTCCACCAGCCCATAGCGCGAGGTGGGATAGCGCCCAGTCGCCACTGGCATCTCCACTGTCGCCAGACCGCGGTAGTGGGTTACCGCTGGCTGCGGCCCTTTATCTTCGCGGGCGAACTTATCGGCGATTCTATCCAGCTCCTCTACCAGCGGGTAATCCAGCAGCGCCTCTTCCATCAGCCAGCCGCGGACGATCGCATGGTAGCGCTTCCGGATCTGGTGCTGCTCGAACTGTTGCGCCAGCAGCCGGCCCGCCTCGCTCGACAATCCCATCAGCAGCACGCCGGAGGTGGGCCGGTCGAGACGATGAGCGGTAAAAACGTGCTGACCGATCTGGTCGCGCACGGTCTGCATCACCACCACTTTCTCGTCGCGATCGAGCCAGCTGCGATGCACCAGCCAGCCCGAGGGTTTGTTGACCGCCACCAGCCAGTCGTCCTGGTAGATAATCTCCAGCATCAGGCCTGCTCACCGGCAAACAGCGCGTCTAACAGCAGAAGTTCCGCCAGCATGGATTCGCGGACCGGGTGGGCCTGATCCAGAGCCATTTCGTAATAAGGCGCAACGGCAAAATTTTGCGGCAGCGGCTGGCCGCTCTCCAGCAGCTGGTGCATACGCGGGATCAGGACCCACTGCAGCCACTCCAGCGGCTCCAGGGTATCCAGGCAAAACGGCTTATCGCTGGCGAAGGCGCTGCTGTCCGGCGCCGTCTCCTGCCAGTGCTCCGTTTCGCGCAGCAGGGCTTCAATGGCGCGCAGGCGATCGCGCACGCTATCGTGAAGAGTCATGGGGAAACCTCGATGAGTTAAAAACCGGGCGCAGGATAGCAAATCCGCAGGAGAAATAAAAAAAGGGAGCACTGTATAAACAGTGCTCCCGGTTCGTTTTGCAGCAGTCCCGCTACATTGGTGCTCCCTGCTCGTCCTTGAAAACTTTTCCTGAGGTCTCCTGACCATGTTCATCCATAAACACGTGCATCCTGCTTTCACACCACCCCGATGCGAAATGACTTATCCATAAGTTTGTCCCGATCTTCCTGATCCACCGTTCATCCTGAGCGGCTCTCGTTCTCCATCCTGGAGGTGTCCATTACGCGATCCTGCGTTATCCTTGCTTCATCCTGAAGCCTGTCCCTGCAACGCCGTCCTGGCGGGTCCTGCAGAAGCGCCATCATCCTGATGTTCGCTTCATTTCGCGACGTCCTGTCGACAGACATAGGATCACTGATTCTGCCCCTTCTTACAACCCTTCTTGAGACAATCTCTTAAGATTAGTCCCCACTCAAAAGGACGAAAAAATTAAGATCTGATTTAATACCAACAACTTATATAAAAAAGTATGGATTAAATTTACCTTAAATGATGACGATCTCTTACAGGTTTTGTAAGAGATCTCTCACAAACGATCTGGCAGACTGGATTACAGAACTGGCTCAAGGTGGTTGAGGAAACCCGCAAGTGAGGGAGAAAGCGTAATGCGTTTGGCGGTGCCGAGGGTCTCTTTGACTACCTCGCCGCTGAGATTACAGACGGATATCACATCCAGTTCACTCTCGAGGGTGGCGATGAACAGCGTCGGCGACAGCTTCAACCGCTTCTGCACCACCAGGTGCCCGATTAAATTTTCCTGCACCCGCTGGAAATCCTCTTCACTCCAGGTCTGCAGCAGCGTCAAGGTTTCGCCGGCAAACCGGCCGGACATATCGCCGGCAAACTGAGTGGTATAATAAGAATGAAGCGGCTGTTGTACCACAATGTCGAGGGCGCGTTCAACCGCGCTGATATTTTGCGCCAGCGAAAACGGCTGCGGCTGCCAGAAAACGGCCTCGCCCTGGGTGTCGACAACGCAAGGCGACGGGACGCCGTAAAGCTCTTCACTGCGCGGCAGGCTGTGGCGCTGCTGCTGCCAGACGGCGCAATATCGTTGGGTAAAAGCGCGTAGCGCTTCTGCTGTCTGATGGTCCACCGGTTTCTCTCTTCACGTTAGACAGGATACACTGGAGCAATAGTGTACCCGCTTTACTATGGTGAAACATGTCTTCTTACGATAATAAGCAGGCGCTGGCCGGCCTGACGCTCGGTAAATCAACCGATTACCGCGATACCTATGACGCCTCGCTGCTGCAGGGCGTGCCGCGCAGTTTAAACCGCGACCCGCTGGGCCTGCATGCCGATAATCTGCCGTTTCACGGCGCCGATATCTGGACGCTGTACGAACTCTCCTGGCTGAACGGCAAAGGTCTGCCGCAGGTAGCTGTCGGCCACGTCGAGCTGCCCGATACCAGCCTCAATCTGGTGGAGTCGAAAAGCTTTAAGCTCTATCTCAACAGCTTTAACCAGACCCGTTTCGCCAGCTGGCAGGACGTTGCAGAGACCCTGACTCGCGATCTCAGCGCCTGCGCGCAGGGGAAGGTGAAGGTATCGCTCTACCGCCTGGATGAACTGGAAGGCCAGCCGATTGCCCGCCTGCACGGCACCTGCATCGACGATCAGGATATCGAGATCGATAACTATCAGTTCAGCGCCGATTACCTGCAGGGCGCCGCCAGCGGCAAAATCGTGGAGGAGACGCTGGTCAGCCACCTGCTGAAGTCTAATTGCCTTATCACTCATCAGCCGGACTGGGGCTCGGTGCAGATCCAGTATCGGGGGGCGAAAATCGACCGCGAGCAGCTCCTGCGCTATCTGGTTTCGTTCCGCCACCATAACGAATTCCATGAGCAGTGCGTCGAACGTATCTTTAACGATATTCTCCGTTTCTGCCAGCCGGAATCGCTTTCCGTTTACGCCCGCTATACGCGACGCGGCGGTCTGGATATCAACCCCTGGCGCAGCAATGGCGACTTTTCCCCCGCCACCGGCCGCCTCGCCCGTCAATAATAAACAATTTCACAATTTGCGTGCGTTTAGGCGCGCGCAAGGTTGTGGAAACGCCGTTCGCAGGGCTATTGTAATCACAGGAAGACCATAAGCGTCCTGTAAGGAGTTCACTTGATTACACATGTTAGCCCGCTTGGTTCAATGGATATGCTGTCGCAGCTGGAAGTGGATATGCTTAAGCGCACCGCCAGCAGCGACCTGTACCAACTCTTTCGCAACTGCTCGCTTGCTGTGCTCAATTCGGGGAGCCTGACCGATAACAGCAAGGAGCTCCTGTCCCGTTTCGAAAATTTCGAGATTAACGTGCTGCGGCGCGAACGCGGCGTGAAGCTGGAACTGATCAACCCGCCGGAAGACGCCTTCGTTGACGGGCGGATTATCCGCTCCCTGCAGGCCAACCTGTTCGCCGTGCTGCGCGATATCCTGTTTGTTTACGGCCAGATCCACAATACCGTTCGCTTCCCGAACCTCGATCTCGAAAGTTCGGTTCATATCACTAACCTGGTGTTCTCGATCCTGCGCAACGCCCGCGCGCTGCACGTCGGCGAGGCGCCGAACATGATCGTCTGCTGGGGCGGCCACTCCATCAACGAAAACGAATATCTCTACGCCCGCCGCGTCGGTACGCAGCTGGGCCTGCGGGAACTGAATATCTGCACCGGCTGCGGGCCTGGCGCAATGGAGGCGCCGATGAAAGGCGCCGCTGTCGGCCATGCGCAGCAGCGCTACAAAGACAGCCGCTTTATCGGCATGACCGAACCATCCATTATCGCTGCGGAACCACCGAACCCGCTGGTCAATGAACTGATCATCATGCCGGATATCGAAAAGCGTCTGGAGGCCTTCGTACGTATCGCCCACGGGATCATTATTTTCCCGGGCGGCGTCGGCACTGCCGAAGAGCTGCTCTACCTGCTGGGTATTCTGATGCATCCCGACAACAAAGCGCAGGTGCTGCCGCTGATCCTCACCGGGCCGAAGGAGAGCGCCGACTACTTCCGTGTACTGGACGAGTTTATCACCCATACCCTGGGCGAATCGGCCCGTCGCCACTACCGGATCATCATTGACGACCCCGCGGAAGTGGCGCGGCAGATGAAAAAAGCGATGCCGCTGGTGAAAGAGAGCCGTCGCGAGACCGATGACGCCTATAGCTTTAACTGGTCGATTCGCATCTCGCCGGACCTGCAGATGCCGTTTGATCCGACCCACGAGAACATGGCCAACCTCAAACTCTCCCCGGATCAGCCGGTGGAAGTGCTGGCCGCCGACCTGCGTCGTGCCTTCTCCGGGATTGTCGCGGGGAACGTCAAAGAGGTGGGCATCCAGGCCATTGAGCAGTACGGCCCTTACAAACTGCACGGCGATCCGGAGATGATGCGCCGTATGGACGATCTGCTGCAGGGCTTCGTCGCCCAGCACCGCATGAAGCTTCCGGGCGGCACCGCCTATATTCCTTGCTACGAAATCATCGCCTGATTTCCCACTCTCCCGCCGGGGCATCGCCTGACGCCTGCCCCCGGCGGGCTCTCTTCCTCTGACTTCCAGAACGCGCTAAAAACCTTTCTGTTACTAATCAATCACCTGAATTATTTCTACATAGCCAAACGTTTGCGTTGGTAAAAACTGCGACAATTATCACTGCAAAAAATGGTTTTAAGCGCAAAAACGTCGACTAGTTCTCTTTTTTACAGTAAATCCCTCGTTATTACGCCGCTCCGCTTTTATCTCATATGCTGCAAATGGTAGCCTTCGCGCCACAAATCGCTGGCTGATCACCAGAAACAGGCTGTTGGACTAAAAATACGCACATTGAAAGTGGATTATTGCATTTGAGATCGCGATCACTGATGCATAAACCATATAAATGTATCTTTCCGGCCCAATTATTACGGAGAAAATTTCTAAAAAAACCGTAATTAAACGAATTTCATGTTACGCAATTGTATTTATTCATTAGATTTTGTTGATTCCTCCAGGAGATACAGATGGAAACCACTCAAACCAGCACCATCGTTTCGGGCGAAACCCGCAGCGGATGGCGTAAAACCGACACCATGTGGATGCTGGGCCTGTACGGTACAGCGATTGGCGCGGGCGTCTTGTTCCTGCCGATCAACGCCGGCGTTGGCGGCATGATCCCCCTGATCATCATGGCGATTCTGGCCTTCCCGATGACTTTCTTCGCCCACCGCGGCATGACCCGCTTCGTGCTCTCCGGGAAAAACCCGGGCGAAGACATCACCGAAGTAGTGGAAGAACACTTCGGCGTAGGCGCAGGTAAGCTGATTACCCTGCTTTATTTCTTCGCTATCTACCCGATCCTGCTGGTTTACAGCGTGGCGATCACTAACACCGTCGAAACCTTCATGGCGCATCAGCTGCACATGACGCCGCCGCCGCGCGCCATTCTGTCGCTGATCCTGATCGTCGGCATGATGACCATTGTGCGTTTCGGCGAGCAGATGATCGTTAAGGCAATGAGTGTGCTGGTGTTCCCGTTCGTTATCGCGCTGATGGTGCTGGCTCTGTATCTGATCCCGCAGTGGAACGGCGCGGCGCTGGAGACGCTCTCCCTGAGCGGCGCTTCCGTTACCGGCAACGGCCTGCTGATGACCCTGTGGCTGGCGATCCCGGTGATGGTCTTCTCCTTCAACCACTCGCCGATCATCTCTTCCTTCGCGGTAGCCAAACGTGAAGAGTACGGCGAAGGCGCTGAGAAGAAATGCTCCAGTATCCTCGCTCGCGCCCACATCATGATGGTGCTGACCGTGATGTTCTTCGTCTTCAGCTGCGTTCTGAGCCTCTCTCCGGCAGACCTGGCGGCGGCGAAAGAGCAGAACATCTCGATTCTGTCTTACCTGGCGAACCACTTTAACGCGCCAATCATTGCCTGGATGGCACCGATCATCGCGATGATCGCCATCACCAAATCCTTCCTTGGCCACTATCTGGGCGCTCGCGAAGGCTTTAACGGCATGGTGATTAAATCCCTGCGCAGTAAAGGCAAATCGATTGAAATCAACAAACTGAACAAGCTGACCGCGCTGTTCATGCTGATCACCACCTGGATTGTGGCAACCCTGAACCCGAGCATCCTCGGTATGATCGAGACCCTTGGCGGCCCGATTATCGCGATGATCCTGTTCCTGATGCCGATGTATGCGATTCAGAAAGTCCCGGCGATGCGTAAATACAGCGGCCATATCAGCAACGTCTTCGTGGTGATTATGGGCCTGATTGCCATCTCCGCGATCTTCTACTCTCTGTTCAGCTAATTCATTCAACGCCTCCCCCCGCGCCGCTTTACGGCGGCGCGCTTTCCGACAGCACGGGAATACATATGATCAGCGTATTCGATATCTTTAAAATCGGCATTGGCCCTTCCAGCTCCCATACCGTTGGACCGATGAAAGCGGGCAAACAATTCACTGACGACCTGATCGCGCGCGGCCTGCTGGCCGAGGTGAGCAAAGTCGTCGTCGACGTCTACGGCTCCCTCTCCCTGACCGGTAAAGGCCACCATACCGATATCGCGATTATCATGGGACTCGCCGGCAACCTGCCGGACACCGTCGACATCGACGCCATTCCGGGCTTTATTCAGGATGTTAATACCCATGGCCGCCTGATGCTGGCCAACGGTCAGCACGAAGTGGACTTCCCGGTGGATCAGTGCATGAATTTCCATGCCGACAACCTGTCGCTGCATGAGAACGGCATGCGTATCACCGCCCTGGCCGGCGACAAGGTGCTCTACAGCCAGACGTATTACTCTATCGGCGGCGGCTTTATCGTTGATGAGGAGCACTTCGGCCAGACTACCGAGGCGCCGGTTGCCGTTCCTTACCCTTACAAAAACGCCGCCGACCTGCAGCGTCACTGCCGTGAAACCGGGCTGTCGCTCTCCGGCCTGATGATGCAGAACGAACTGGCGCTGCACAGCAAAGAAGCCCTTGAGCAACACTTCGCCGCGGTGTGGGAAGTGATGAGCGCCGGTATCGAGCGCGGCATCACCACCGAAGGCGTCCTGCCGGGCAAACTGCGCGTCCCGCGCCGCGCCGCCGCGCTGCGCCGTATGCTGGTGAGCCAGGACACCACCAACAGCGATCCGATGGCGGTGGTCGACTGGATCAATATGTTCGCCCTGGCGGTGAACGAAGAGAACGCCGCCGGCGGCCGGGTGGTGACCGCGCCAACCAACGGCGCCTGCGGTATCGTGCCGGCGGTGCTGGCCTACTATGACAAGTTTATCCGCAAGGTGAACAGCAACTCCCTGGCCCGCTATATGCTGGTCGCCAGCGCGATTGGTTCGCTGTATAAGATGAACGCCTCCATCTCCGGCGCCGAAGTCGGCTGCCAGGGTGAAGTGGGGGTCGCCTGCTCGATGGCGGCGGCCGGTCTGGCGGAACTGCTGGGCGGCAGCCCGGGTCAGGTGTGCATCGCGGCAGAGATCGCTATGGAGCATAACCTCGGCCTGACCTGCGACCCGGTCGCCGGCCAGGTGCAGGTGCCGTGCATCGAACGCAACGCTATCGCTGCCGTGAAAGCGGTCAACGCCGCGCGAATGGCGCTGCGCCGGACCAGCGAGCCGCGCGTGTGTCTCGATAAAGTGATCGAGACCATGTACGAAACCGGCAAAGACATGAACGCCAAGTACCGGGAAACCTCCCGCGGTGGTCTGGCGATGAAGATTGTTGCCTGCGATTAACCTGCTGGCCCGCCACGCGTCGGCGTGTCGGGCCATCGTCCTGCATAACTCTTTTTGTTATATCAATAAAATTTTAGTTATTTAATGGTTATAAGCGCTGTTTGTTACCTTACGCAAAACCGCTAAGGAGAACAGACAATGTCCAACCGATTCCGCCCCGCCTGGCTGCTGGTCCTCGCCGCCCTCTCTACCTCCGCGCTGGCCAAAGCGCCGGAAACCGTCAACATCGGCTATCAAAAGGCGAATATCTTCGCGCTGCTGAAGTACCGCGGCACGCTGGATGAGAGCCTGAAAAAACAGGGCATTGCCGTACGCTGGGTCGAATTCCCCGCCGGGCCGCAAATGCTGGAGGGGCTGAACGTCGGTAGTATCGATCTGGCCGCGACCGGCGATGCGCCTCCGGCCTTTGCCCAGGCGGCGCAAGCCGATCTGGTCTACCTTGCCCACTCCCCCGCTAACCCGAAAACGGAAGCGATTGTGGTGCCTGAACAGTCGGCAATCCACAGCGTGGCCGACCTGAAGGGCAAGCGCGTGGGGTTGAACAAGGGGTCTGACGTCAACTACCTGCTGGTTGCCGCACTGGAAAAAGCGGGCCTCAGCTATAAAGACATCACCCCGGTCTATCTGCCGCCGGCGGACGCCCGCGCCGCTTTCCAGCGCGGGGCGATTGATGCGTGGGTGATCTGGGATCCGTTCCTCGCAGAAGTGGAAACCAACGCGAAAGCCCGACAGATCCGCAATGCCGAGGGGCTGGTGCCGCACTACACCTTCTATCTCGCCAGCCGCAAGTTTGCAGATACCTACCCGGAGACAGCAAAGCAGGTGGTGGATGAGCTGGGTAAACTCAGCGCGTGGGCGAACAGCCATCAGGACGAGGCCGCCGGGCTGCTGTCGACCTCAACCGGACTGGATAAAGCCATCTGGCTGAAGACCCTGGCCCGCCTGCCCTACGGTGCCGAACGCATGACCCCGGCGGTGTATAACGAACAGCAGGCGCTGGCGGATACCTTTACGCGCATCGGCCTGCTGCCGGTGAAAGTCGACGTGCGCAGCGCCACCTGGTCGCTGGATAAACCTTGATTTTCCTGACGACGGGAAGCTCTGCGCCTCCCGTCGCCGACAGGCTTACCCCGCCGTTTTCTCACCATTGCCTATCTGCCAGATAAAGGTGGGCGCTTCACCGTTCACCAGCCAGTTACCGATATTACGTGCCTTATAAATCACCGGATTATGCGAGGCAACCGTCCGCGCATTGCGCCAGTGGCGATCCAGCGCAAGGCGAGTTCGCGTATCCGACGCCCCGAGGGCATTAAACAGCTCCGTCGCCGCCCGCGGGATCCAGTCGCTGGCGATCACCTGCGCCTGCGCCGCTTCCACTTCCGCCAGCTGGTTACGCCGGGCAATCAATGCTTCGTCGTCGCTGACGTGCGCCACATAGGCCTGCTGCAGCGATTCCGCGGCCTGCAGGACCGCGGCCCGGGTCGCCCATGCCCAGCTGCTGATCTGCCCAACGACCTGCAGAACCTGGGCGTCATCGCGCGGCACGGCGGCGTTGCCGTGGCTGTACATCCGGGAACGATGTTTGACGCCCTGCGCGGCATCCCGCTCAACCGCCAGGCCAATGCCCGCGAGGGTCGCCAGCAGCACATGCTGGTAGAAGGCGGTCTGATAGCGAAAGCGCTGGGCAAAATCATAGACATGTTCGGTTTCCACCCGAGCGCCGGTAAAGCGGGTGGTCCCGCTGCCGGTCAACCGCTGGCCAAAGCCATCCCAGTCATCTTCCCGCACCACGCCGGTCTGCTGGGTGCTGACCAGGGCTATCACATCGCTGGCGGTATCACTGCGCCGGGCAAACACATCGATCCAGTCGGCGTACAGCGCGCCGGTGCTGTAAAACTTCTCGCCGTCGAGTCGCCAGCCGCCCTCTGTCGGCGTCACTCTGGTGTTCACCTCTCCCAGCTTAACCGCGCCGATCTCCGTCCAGCCGCTGCCCACCAGCTCACCGTCGAGGAAGCGACGAAACCAGCGGTCGCGCCCGGCGGAATCCGGCTGATTCAGCTGATCTTCCACAAAGGCAAAGTGCGCGCGCAGGGCCTGCGGCAGGTTAGAGTCCGCTTGCGCCAGCTCGATCAGCAGCGCACTGAGCTGCGGCAGCGAAGCGCCCCAGCCGCCCTTCTCGCGCGGGATACGCAGCGTGCCGAAGCCCGCTTCTTTCAGCCAGCGGATCGGCTCATCGGGCAGAATGCGCTGCTGTTCGCGCTCCGCAGCGCCCTGGGCGATACGGGTGAATATCGGGCGGAAGGCGGCCGCCAGCGCGTCATAATCGGTGCCAGTAGAAAGCAGGGTCATTGTCAGTTCCTTATTCATGAAGTGCGTCGATATCTTCTCGCGTCGGTTCATGACGGACCGCCAGCAGGAAGAAAATGGGAATAATGGCGGCAAGCGAGACCACCCAGAACATCTGCGTGCCGAGGGAGGCCTGCAGCAGCGGCAGAATAAACAACGCCAGCGCGCTGCCGATCCCGGAGAGTGCCCGGCTGAAACCGACCCCGGTGGCGCGAATGGCAGTAGGATAGGAGAGCGCCGGGTAGATCATCAGCTGCGCCCCCGGGCCAAACCCTTCGGCGAACAGCCACAGCCCCAGCATCGCGATAGCCAGCACGATACCTGCCGTCGCGTGCGGTTGCCCCACCAGCGCCAGCACAATCAGCGCCACAAACTGCAGGGCGAAGCCGGCTATCGCCACATGACGCGAAGGATATTTCCACGCCAGATGCATACCGAGCAGCCCACCGGTAAAAGCAAACAGGGCGTTCAGCCCCAGCGATGCCGAAATAGTTTCGAAGACGCCAGCCCCGAGGAACTGGGCAAGAATTGACGGCAGGAAAAAGGCAATCGCCGTGTACTCGAAGGAGATACAGATATTCATCACCCCGGCGACGATAGTCCGCTCGCGGTAGGGTTTTTCGAACAGCACGCGGAAGCTCACTTTCGGCGCTGGCGCGGGCTTCGCCGCCGGGACCTCATGGGCATGGATCCCCCAGGAGTCGCGTAAAATACGCACTGCAGAGGTCAGATCGCCCTGGTTCGCCGCCCACAGCGGGGATTCATTCATAAATCGACTGCGGACGGCAATAATCAGCAGTGCCGGCACGGCGCCGAACAGCAGGGAGGCGCGCCACAGCCAGTCAAGATGCTCCTGCGGCAGCAGGAAATAGAGGCCGAAGATAATGAGAAAGCAGACGGTTGAGGCGGCGTACCACATCGGGCACCACGCCGCGAGGCGAGCCGCTTTGTTGCCTTTGCCGGCAAAGCGGGAAAACTCGGCCAGATAGGACATCGCTACCGGCAGGTCGATGCCAACGCCGATGCCCATCAGGAAGCGGGCGCCAATCAACACCCAGACGTTCGGCGCCAGCCCGGCGGCGATAGCCGAAATCACGAAAAAGAACATATCGGCCATAAAAACCGAATAGCGACCATATTTATCGGTCAGCCAGCCGCCGATAATATTGCCGACGATAGTCCCGACCATAATGGACGAAGTCACCAGGCCGGTCAGCAGCGGTGAGAGCTGAAATTCACGTACAACGTCATCAATACCGTAGGAGAGCGTGGTTAAGTCATATGCGTCGAGAAAAACGCCCCCCAGCGCGAGGAAGACAATCATCCGCGCATATTTCGCTTGTTCCTTGCCGGAATTAATTAGCCGCGCCACATCCCCGACGCTACTGACCGGTACCGAAGCGATACCGGGATTATCCACTGGTAATGTACTCATTTTTTCACCTTATTATTTTGTGCAGGTCATCAGCGGTTATAGACCGCGCGCGACGAGAATCAAAACAACAAATCATTCTATAATAATCAATATAATCAATAAGTTAATAAATATCACCAGCACAAAAAGGACGCGCTTTCACGCATCCTCAAGGGAAATAAATAACAACGAAAATAGACGTCGTGCAGGACGCTTATTCCGCGGACACTGGAACTAATACGTCTTTTACCAGCGGGTCATCGGTGGTTTTTAACCACGTCTGGATCCGCGGATCAGAAAAAGCCTGTTTTAATTTGACGATATTTTCCTGCGATAAATACGGTGTACCAATCACTAATTGCGAAGCAAAGGTGCGCGGCGCCGGCGGGAATAATATGCCTTTCTCACGCGGCACTTTCCCGGCGTCAAATTGCGAGACATAGCCGATGGCGGCATCCACCGAATTTAACGCCCGCGGCATGGTCAGCAGATCCAGCTCTTTAAAGACAAACTGATGCGGGTTACCGACAATATTTTTCAGCTTCGCCGTGCGCGGCTCCACCGCCGGGTCGAGCGAGATCAACCCAATGCGCTGGAGCAGCCACAGGGCCTGCCCCTGATTGGCGCCATCGTCAGGCACGACAATGGTCGCGCCGTTGGGCAACGCCTGTACCGACGAGTAGCGGTCGGAATAGATGCCAAACGCCCACTGGAACACCGGCACCGTGGTCGACAGCGCAAAGCCGTTAGCGTCCACCACCTGTTTAAGCCACCACTGATGCTGATAGATCGTCCCGGCATACTGACCTTCCGCTACCGCGCGGTCAGCCTGGACCGGATCCTGCACCCCCACCGCCTCCAGTTTCAGACCGTAATCGGGCGCAATATGCTGATTAATATACTCAATGATCCGCTGCTCGCCGGCCATCGCCGGCTCGTAGTGAATTTTTAACGTGCTGCCGAAGACCACCTGCTGGCTTTGGGTATGTCCCCGCCACCACCAGAAGGCGATGGCGAGCAGGATAATCACCGCCAGCGCCGCCAGCCAGGGCCAGCGCCGCGCTTTACGTAACTCAAATTGCTCTGTTGTCATACAAGGTTCCCCTGCGTGTGGCGTAAACGGTTGACCAGACGGTCACCCAAAAATTGAATCAACTGGATCGTGGCGATCAGGGCAACGATCGTCGCGATCATGATGTGGTTGTCGAAGCGCTGATAGCCGTACACCACGGCCAGGTAGCCGATGCCGCCGGCGCCGATGGTCCCGGCGATAGCCGAATACTCGATCATCGAGACCAGGTTTAGCGTCACCGCCGCCACCAGCGCGGGCATGGCTTCACTGAGCTGCGCGCTGGCAATGATTTGCCAGCGCGACCCGCCGCAGACGACCCCCACCGCGGTGACCTCCGCCGGCAACTCGCGCAGCGCGTTCTCCACCAGACGGCCAAAGAACGGGACGCCGGCGGCGATCATCGGCACGACCGCGGCGGGTATGCCAATCGTGGTGCCGGTCAGCCAGTAAGTGAACGGGATAATGGCGGCCATCAGCACCAGAAACGGCAGCGAACGTCCCATATTGACCACCCAGTTCAGCAGCCGGTACAGCAGTGCGTGCGGAAATAAGCCCCGCGGCGAGGCGTTAAACAACACCACCCCCACCAGTCCTCCCAGCGTGACGACAAACAGCATCACAATGGCCACCATCAGCCAGGTTTCGCCATAGGCGGGGAGCAGCAGCGAAGGGATTTCGCCCCAGGGGGTATCCTGACTGATGACTGTCGGTTTCATACCGCCTCCCTGAGCAACGGCGCGCTGTCGAGGATCTCCGCCGTTATGCCGAGCTGCGCCAGCAGGCCCTGCAGTCGCGCGGGCGACAGGCGTTCGCCCTGAAAGCGCACTCCGGCCTGCAGGCGACCGGCCAGCCGACCATTAATCACCTCGACGTGACCGCCAAGGAGATCGATCTGCAGCGCCCACTGCTGGCTCAGGCGGCTGATCCAGTCGGTGGCCACCGGCACATCCCAGCGGTAGCTCAGACGCAGCAGCAGATCGCTGTGGGTAGCTGCCGCCGGCGTCAGCGGCAACAGCTGCTGGCCGAGCAGAGAATCGGGACGCGCCAGCAGATCTTCGATCCGCCCGTACTGGACGATCGTCCCGTCGCGGATCTCCGCCACCGCATCCGCCGCCGTGCGCACCGCGTCCATTTCATGGGTAATCAGGACGATCGCCAGCTGGTACTCATCACGCAGCCGCTTGAGCAGAGCCAGCACCGAGGCCGTGGCCTGAGGATCGAGGCCGGAGGTGGCTTCATCCGCCAGCAGAACGGACGGGCGCAGCGCCAGCGCGCGGGCAATGCCGATCCGCTGGCGCTGGCCGCCTGAGAGCTGGGCCGGCCAGGCATCCGCTTTGTGGCTCAGGCCGACGCTCTCCAGCAGCTCGCCAACCCGCGCCTTGATATCGCGCTCCACCACACCAAGCCACGCCAGCGGCAGGGCGACATTCTCCCAGGCGGTCCTGCGGCTCAACAGCGCCGAAGACTGGAAAACGGTGCCAATCGCCCGCCGTTCCCGGCGCAGCGCCTCGCCGGACAGCGCCGACAGATCCTTGCCATTGATACGAATGCTGCCGCTGTCCGGTTGCTCCAGCAGGCTGATGCAGCGCGCCAGGGTTGATTTACCGGCGCCGCTCGGCCCCACCACCGCGGTGATGGAGCGCTCAGGCACCTGCAGCGACAGCCCTTTCAGCACCGCGCTGAGCCGGCCATCCGCCGTGCGGTAACTTTTATGCAGGTCATCAATAGCGATCATGTCACCTTCTCCTCTACCGATGCCGCCGTGCGCGCATCGCGGCGGTAGCTGGCGCCCGGGTGAGGCGCGGCCAGACGCGGGCCGCCGCCGAACAGTTTTTCGCGCAGGGTCCCCTCGCGGTACTCTTGCTTAAAGACGCCGCGCTTTTGCAGCTCAGGCACCAGCAGCTCGACGACATCGCGGAAGGTTTCGTGAGTGACGGCATAGGCGAGGTTAAAGCCATCGACGTCCGTCTCTTCGACCCAGGACTGCAGTTCGTCCGCCACGGTTTGCGCGCTGCCAACCACCAGCGGACCGAAGCCGCCGATCCCCGCCCAATCGGCCAGGGCCTGCACCGTCCACTGGCGGTTCGGATCAGCGGTCGAAAAGGCCTCCACCGCCGACTGAATGGCGTTGGTGTGCAGATACTTCAGCACCTGATCCGGCTGATACTGGCCGAAATCGATCCCCGTCCAGCCGGAGAGCAGCGCCAGCGCGCCTTCATAGCTGACGTACTGCTTATATTCCTGCCACTTCGCCTGTGCCTCGCGGTCGGTGTCGCCGACAATCACCGTCTGCAGGTTGAAGATCAGGATGCTGTGCGGATCGCGCCCCGCCTCAGCTGCCCGGCGGCGAATATCCGCCACCGTCTTCTTCAGCAGCACCTTCGACGGCGCTGCGACGAAGACGCATTCGGCATGGCCGGCGGCGAACTGTTTGCCGCGGCTGGACGCCCCCGCCTGATACAGCACCGGCGTGCGCTGCGGGGATGGCTCGCAGAGGTGGATCCCCGGCACGGAAAAGAACTGTCCCTGATGGTTAATGGGATGGATTTTCCGCGGATCGCTGAAGATCTTCCGCTCTCTGTCGCGCAGCACTGCCCCGTCCTCCCAGCTTCCCTCCAGCAGTTTGTAGATCACCTGCAAATACTCATCGGCATAGTCATAGCGGGTGTCATGGTCGGTCTGGGTCTGCTGGCCGATATTGCGCGCCCCGCTCTCCAGATAGGAGGTGACGATATTCCAGCCCACCCGCCCTTTGGTCAGATGATCGAGCGTAGACAGACGACGAGCGAAGGGGTAAGGATGCTCAAACGACAGCGAGGCGGTCAGGCCGAAGCCCAGATGCTCCGTCACCAGCGCCATTGGGGTGATCAGAGCCAGCGGATCGTTGACCGGAACCTGCGTCGCCTGGCGGATCGCCGCATCGCCGCTGCCGTTCAGCACGTCATAGATCCCCAGCACGTCGGCGATAAACAGCCCGTCGAACTTGCCGCGCTCCAGCAGCCGCGCCAGATCCACCCAGTACTCCAGATCTTTATACTGCCAGGAGCGATCCCGGGGATGCGCCCACAGGCCCGGCGACTGATGGCCGACGCAGTTCATATCGAAAGCGTTAAGACGAATTTCACGTTGTGATGACATAGCAATCTCCATAGCGCGGCCCGTCGCCGGGGCGCACGCGGCAAAATGAATCAGGGAAAAGAAAGAGAGGTATTCAGTACGCAGGACATCGGGAGTCCTGCGGGATCCCGAGCGTGAGTAACGCTTGCGCCGCCACGTCAGCGGCATGGTCGGCTACCTGCGGCAGGCCCATCAGTTCGCCAAAACGCCCGCGGGCGGCCGGACCGGCCACCAGCACCGGCAGCGCCTCAACGTGCGGCTCAGCCACTGCCCGGGAACGGCTGTCCACCTCCAGGCCCATGCCGAGGGCATCGGCGCGAATCAGGCCGCGGCGGGCGAGGTCCTGTAAAAATGGCTGGCTGTCGGTCAGGGCGCGGTGTGCGGGTCCGGTGGTCAGGATCAGGTGATCGACGCTCAGCGTCTGCACGCCGCCGCCGCGCCGCGCCAGCGTCAGACGCAGCGTTTCGCCTTCACCGCTTATCGACAGTAGCCTGGCCGCCTGCACCTGCAGACTGCCCGTGCGCTGGCGCGCCTCCAGCACCTCGGCGACCTGCGGCGCCACGCGGTAGCGGTGGACATCCCAGTAATGGCGCAGATGGCGCAGAAAACGCTGGCGATCGGCGACGCTGAGCGCCTGCCAGATCCGTTGCCCCTGCTGACGAACCGCATCCAGCACCACCTGCCAGCTCAGGCCCTGCTGCGCCGCATACGCGACGTCGAGGCGGATCTGGCGCAGGCGCTGGCGCAGGCTGCCCTGCTGATAGTCGCCAGGCCAGGTTGCCCCTGCGCCGCTAAGGTTGCCGCGCGACAGCAGGCCATGGCGCGAAAAGGCGACGATACTGCCGCGGTGGCCCAGCCGGTCCAGCGTCGCGACCGTATCGGCCATGGTTAATCCGGTGCCCATCACCGCCACCCGGGCGTGCGGGGCGATGGCATCGAGCGCGCCGGGCTGCCACGGGTTGGCAATCAGCGCCGGATGATGACGCCAGGCTTCGGCCTGCGTCGGCAGCGAAGGCGGTGGATGACTGATCGCCAGCACCAGCAGATCGGCCTTAAGCTGCAGGCCGCCGTCGGTGGTCACCATCCCCTGATGAAAAGCGAGCGCCCGATCGCGCAGGTGGCGAAGCCGTCCGCCGCTGGACGCCGCGGCGTCGGCAAAACGCTGCGCCACATAGCGACCAAACTGGCCGCGCTGAGGGTAGACGGAACCGTCCGGGCGCAGCGCCTGCACATCGACGGTAAAGGCAGGCTGATGGCGGTACCAATGATCGAAGGCGCCCTCTTCGTCGCCGGCCAGCTGCATGCGAGCGGCCGGAACGTTAATCCGGTGCGTCGGCTCCGCGGTGGAGTAGGCCACCCCGGCCCCGGGGGACTGGCGCGGCTCCAGCAGCGTCACGCGCACCCCGTTCGGCGCCAGGCGCAGCAGCTCAATCGCCACCGCCGCGCCGCTAAAGCCGCCGCCGATAATCACGATATGCGGTTCTGCACTCATCGCTGCCCTCCTCCGGTATGCTGTCTCATGGTCGCGCTCCGGGCCATCAGCTGGCGCTGACCTGGCGCACCGGGCGCTTATCGCCGCCGATGGTTTCGCCAAACGGACCGGTGTTCACGCTACGCGCCTTCGACGAGGCCCCGTTTTCCAGCGGCAACAGAGGCATCACCAGCTCAGCAAAGCGGTGCGCTTCTTCCAGATGTGGGTAGCCGGAGAAGATAAAGTTGCTGATGCCGAGCGCCTGATATTCGCGGATGCGTTCCGCTACCTGCTGCGGATTACCTACCAGCGCGGTACCCGCGCCGCCGCGCACCAGTCCGACGCCGGCCCACAGATTGGGCGCAATGCGCAGATTATCGCGCGATCCCTGATGCAGGGCGCTCATCCGCGCCTGGCCGGCCGAGTCCATGCGGGCGAAGATCTTTTGCGCCTGGGCAATGGTATCGTCGTCAAGATGGGCGATCAGCCGGTCGGCGGCGGCCCATGCCTCTTCTTCCGTTTCGCGCACAATGACGTGCAGACGAATGCCGTACTGCAGGGTGCGTCCGCGGGCCGCGGCGCGCTCGCGCACCACCGCCAGCTTCTCCGCCACCAGTTCCGGGGGTTCGCCCCACGTCAGATAGCTGTCGATCTGCTCGGCCGCCACATCAATGGCCGCATCAGAAGAGCCGCCGAAATAGAGCGGCGGGCCATTCTCCTGCACCGGCGGGAACAACACCTCAGCGCCTTCCACGTGAATATGCTCGCCGTGATAATCTACTTTTTCCCCGCGCAGCAGGCGGGTGTAAACATCAAGAAATTCGCGGGTCACCTGATAGCGCTCGCTGTGGCTGAGGAAGATACCGTCGCCTTTGTTTTCCACCGGGTCGCCGCCGGTAACGACGTTGATCAGCAGCCGACCTTCCGATAAACGGTCGAGGGTGGCCGCCATCCGCGCCGCCAGGGTTGGCGGCTGCAGGCCCGGCCTGACCGCCACCAGATAGCGCAGACGGCGGGTCAACGGCGCCAGCGCCGAGGCCACCAGCCACGAATCTTCACAGCTTTTACCGGTGGGGATCAGCACGCCGTAGTAGCCCAGGCTGTCGGCTGCCAGCGCCACCTGCTGCAGATAAGGTAAATCGACCGGGCGTCCACCCTCGGTGGTACCCAGATAACGGCCATCGCCGTGGGTAGGTAAGAACCAGAAGACATTGATCTTGTCGGGAGCTTGCTGCGTCATTATCTATTTCCTATATAACCATATCCGATATTTATCGAAGAGATGTTTTAATTTGGTTATATGGGTGTTAGCGATAATCATGCCAATGGTGAATAAAAAATTAATCTTTTAAAATCAATGCACTGAAAACGGCTTCGCCGCGCCGCGCTGTTGCAAATCGCGCAGCCACCGCGCATCCGCTGGCGCATTTGCAACAGCCGGGGGCCTTCCCCCTCTGGTTTCTGCGGCCGCCGCAGGATAAGTTCAGAGCGTCAACGATCGGAGGCCCGCTATGCTGAACCCAGAATCCCCTTCCACCGCTCCCGCGCTGATCGACCCGGCGTCGAAGGCCTTCCAGAGCCTGCTGGACAAACTCGCGCCAACGGAGGCGACCGTGCTGATCGTGGGCGAAACCGGCACCGGCAAGGAGGTGGTGGCCCGCTATCTCCATCATCACAGCGCCCGTCGCCAGCAGCCGTTTCTGGCCGTTAACTGCGGCGCGCTGACCGAGAGCCTCGCCGAAGCTGAACTGTTCGGCCATGAGAAAGGCGCCTTCACCGGCGCGCAGCAGGGACAGCCCGGCTGGTTTGAAGCCGCGGAAGGGGGGACGCTGCTGCTGGACGAGATCGGCGAATTAAGCCTGCCGCTGCAGGTCAAGCTGCTGCGAGTGCTGCAGGAGCGTGAAATTACCCGCGTCGGCTCACGCAAAGCGATTAAAGTGAATGTCCGGGTGATTGCCGCCACCCACGTTGACCTGGCCCAGGCGATCCGCGAGCGCCGCTTTCGCGAGGATCTCTACTATCGACTGAATATCGCGGTGGTGCCGCTGCCGCCGCTGCGCCAGCGTCGGCAGGATATCCCGCTGCTGGCGCACCACTTTTTATCACTCTACGCCCGGCGCCTCGGGCGGCCAACCCTGCGTCTGGCGCCGGAATCACTGGCCCGGCTGATGGACTATTCGTGGCCGGGCAATATTCGCGAGCTGGAAAACACCCTGCACAACGCGGTGCTGCTCAGTAAAGAAGAGGAGATCAGTCCTGCCCAGCTGCGCCTGGCGACGCTCAACGACGCCCCGGGGCCGGCGAGCGATCATGAGCTGGACGACTTTATTCGCCACCAGCTGGCGCTTCCCGGCGAGCCGCTGTGGCAGCGAGTGACCAGCGCCCTGATTCGCCACGCCATGGCACATTGCGACGATAACCAGAGCCAGGCGGCCGAGCTGTTGGGGATCAGCCGGCATACCTTGCGCACCCAGCTCGCTAACCTCGGGCTGATCAAAAGCCGCCGCCGCCCGCCTGCGCCGCCGCGGGCGTTCGCCAACGCAGCCGGGGCCGATCGCGAACTGCGCATTGGCTACCAGCGCTTCGGCAGCCTCGGGATCCTGAAAGCCCGTCAGAGCCTGGAAACCGCCTTCGCCAGCCTCGGCGTCAACGTGCTGTGGAGTGAGTTTCCTGCCGGACCGCAGCTCCTCCACGCCCTCGCCTGCAACGAGATCGACTTCGGCACCACCGGAGAAGCGCCGCCGGTGTTTGCCCAGGCCAGCAATAGCGAACTGATGTACGTGGCGTGGGAGCCGCCGGCGCCGCGCAGCGTGGCGATGGTCGTCCCGCAGGAGAGCGACATTCGCCAGCTCAGCGATCTGCGCGGTAAACGCATCGCCCTCAATAAAGGGTCGAATGTCCACTGGCTGCTGCTGCAGATCCTCGAGGACGCCGGCCTGGGTCTGAACGATGTGCGGGTGGTCTATACCCCGCCGAAATATCCGCTGACCGCCAGCGACTATCTGGCGGTTGACGCCTGGATGATGTGGGATCCGCTGCTCAGCGACGCCGAACACACCGGCGAGCTGCGGGTGGTCGCCAGCGGCGAAGGCCGGGTCAACAACCATCAGTTTTATCTTTCGCGACGGGACTACCTCGCTCAGCATGGCGATATCATGCGCCGCCTGCTGACGGAGCTGACCCACACCGGGCAGTTTATCGACTCGCATCGCGGCGAAGCGGCCCGCTTACTCTCGGCAGAGCTGGGGATCGACGCCCGGTCGCTGAGCATGGCCCTCGCCCGCCGCAGCCATCGCCCGCGGCCGATGGATCTGTCGGTGATCCGCGCCCAGCAGACCATCGCCGATCGCTTTTACGCCCTCGGGCTTATCGCCAAACCGGTCCCGGTGCGCGAAGCGGTGTGGTACGGCGAACCCGCGCCGGACGTCATCAGACCGCTGATGGCGGTCAGTTAGCGAAATTTGCGCGTTATCTTCCTGATTGTTCAGGCGCAGATAGCCTCGATCTGATGGCGATGTTACCCTAAAGACGCTGAGAATAAGGGGGTATCTGTGGCTGTTCATCTGTTAATCGTCGACGCGTTAAATCTAATCCGCCGCATCCACGCGGTGCAGGGTTCACCCTGCGTCGATACCTGCCTGCATGCCCTGGAGCAGCTGATTGTCCACAGTCAGCCCACCCACGCTGTGGCGGTGTTCGATGATGAGGATCGCGCCCACGGCTGGCGCCACCAGCGCCTGCCGGAGTACAAAGCCGGCCGCGCGCCGATGCCGGAGACGCTGGTCGCCGAGATGCCGGCGCTGCGGGCCGCCTTCGAACAGCGGGGGATCCGCTGCTGGGCCTCGCCGGGCAGCGAAGCGGACGATCTCGCCGCCACCCTAGCGGTAAAGGTGGCCCAGGCGGGCCATCAGGCCACCATCGTCTCCACCGACAAAGGCTACTGCCAGCTGCTGTCGCCCACCATCCGCATCCGCGACTACTTTCAGAAGCGCTGGCTGGACGCCCCCTTCATCGCCAGCGAGTTCGGCGTCACCCCGGAGCAGCTGGCGGATTACTGGGGGCTGGCGGGGATCAGCAGCTCGAAGGTGCCGGGCGTGGCGGGCATTGGACCCAAAAGCGCCGCCCAGCTGCTGAACGAGTTTCAGGACCTGGAGGGGCTGTACGCCCGTCTGGCCGAGGTCCCGGAGAAGTGGCGCAAAAAGCTGGCCGCGCATCAGGAGATGGCCTTCACCTGCCGGGAGGTGGCCCGCCTGCAGACCGACCTCCAGCTGGACGGCAATCTGCAGCAGCTGCGGCTGACGCGCTGACCTTCGTTAAGAGGTGCGCCGGTGCAGGGTGACTGCCTCCGGCACTGCCTGCTTTACCCGGGCCAGGCAATCACCAGGCAGCCTGATATAACCCGACGATATCCGCCAGGCTCGCCTCGCGCGGGTTGCCGCCGGTACACACATCCGCCAGCGCCGCCTGGGCCAGCGCCGGAATATCCTCTTTCCTGACGCCCACCTCGCGCAGATGGCCGGGAATACCGACATCGCGGTTAAGCTGGCAGACCGCCTCTACTGCCGCCTCGCGCGCGGCGGTCAGGCTTAACGCTTCCACCCTGACGCCCATCGCCCGGGCGATGTCGCGATATTTTTCCCCGGTCGCCTCAGCATTAAAGCGCATCACGTGCGGCAGCAGGATGGCATTCGCCACGCCGTGCGGCGTGTTGTAAAAAGCGCCGAGCGGATGCGCCATGCCGTGCACCAGCCCGAGCCCGACGTTGGAAAATCCCATCCCCGCCACATACTGGCCGAGCGCCATAGCTTCCCCCGCGCCGGCGTCGCCGGCAACCGAGCCGCGCAGCGCGCCGGCGATGATCTCGATGGCCTTGAGGTGCAGAGCATCGGTCAAAGCCCAGGCGCCGCGAGTGAGGTACCCTTCGATAGCATGCGTCAGGGCGTCCACGCCGGTAGCCGCCTTCAGCGCCGGCGGCATAGCGTCCATCATATCGGCATCGATAAAGGCCACCTGCGGAATATCGTGCGGGTCGACACAGACGAATTTGCGCCGCTGTTCTTCATCAGTGATGACATAGTTAATCGTCACCTCCGCCGCGGTACCCGCGGTGGTCGGCACCGCGAAGATCGGCACGCTGGGCTGACGGGTGGGCGACAGCCCCTCGAGGCTACGGACATCGGCGAATTCCGGGTTACGCTGAATAATACCGATCGCCTTACAGGTATCCTGCGGCGAACCGCCGCCGATGGCGATCAGGTAATCCGCCCCGCTGCGTTGAAAGGCCTGCCGCCCCTGCTGGACCACGGCGATGGTCGGGTTAGGGATCACGTCGCTGAATATATCCCATGCCAGCCCGGCGGCATCCAGTTTGTCGGTGACTTTCGCCGCCACGCCGCAGCGGGCGAGAGTGCTGTCAGTGACGATCAATGCTTTACGATAACCGCGCCGCACCGCTTCATCGGTTAATGCGTTTATCGCCCCCCGGCCAAACCATGCCGTTTCATTGAGGATCATTCTGTTTGCCATCGTGGCTCTCCTGTTAGCGTTGCGGCATCACTCTTCAATGCGTAATCCGTAGGTTTTGAACTTCTCCAGCACGATGGCGATCGCCTCGTCATCCAGCACCGGGACCGGGTCGGTAATCGCCAGCGTACTGAGGTAGAGCTGGGCCAGGACCTCCACTTCATGCGCCAGCCAGAGCGCTTTCTCCAGGCTGGCCTCGCAGGCGATCAGGCCGTGATGCTGCAGCAGCGTGGCTTTGCGGTGCTTCAGCGCCACCGCGACATGCTCAGACAGTTCGCGGGTGCCGAAGGTGGCATAGGGCGCGCAGGGGATCGAATTCCCGCCGGCCGCGGCGATCATATAGTGAATGGCCGGGATGGGCCGGTTGAGGATCGACACCGCCGTACAATGGACAGCGTGATTGTGGACCACCGCCTGGGCATCGGGTCGCGTCTGGTAGGCCGCCTGATGAAAACGCCATTCGCTGGAGGGCAGTTTTCCCTGCTCATGCTGGCCGTCGGCATCAATAAAGACGATCTTGTCTTCCGTCAGCTTTTCATATGGGATACCGGTAGGGGTGATCAGCATTCCTCCCTGATAGCGCACGCTGACATTGCCGGCGGTCCCCTGATTTAACCCCAGGCGGGTCATTTCCAGGCAGGTATCGATAATCTGCCGGGCCAGTCTGTTTCTTTCCATTGCGTTCCTCTTTTGGTGACTCATCATCCATCAACGGCAGGGCAACAGAAATATCGTCGGCTACCGTGGGATAGGGTGAATAATGGTCTTCATCATCAACCTGAATATTCAAAGGGGAATTTTCATGATTATTTTTTGTGAGCCGCGTCAATTATTCCGCCATGAATAAAGCAACCATACCCATTACGAGAGAGATTAAAATGCCCGTTCTTAATAATATTTCATCAAGCGGGCATTTTATTTCTTTGTAACAATTGCCCGTTTTCCACAATATATATTCATTCGGTCATAAGCGTTGTGGTTTTGTGAATTTTTTTTCTCAAACGGTCAGCGTTTTTGAAAAATTAAAGTGACAACAATCACATAAAATGGCCCACAGTACGTTAAGTGTGACCATCATCATATTAACAGGCGGTTTTTATTTGAAAATGAAGCCATGAGTTCCGCCGTGACTTTCATTTCACTCACCGGCGCGTCACCTGAGCTCACTTAATTTTGCGGTCTGCTGCAGCACCAGACTGCGCCCTGAATGCTGTTGTAAATGCTTCTGAACTGATGAGGACGCTATGGGAAACACAACGATACCAACGCAAAGTTACCGCGCCATGGAGAGCGGGCAGAGTAAGAGCTACATTATTCCTTTCGCTCTGCTGTGCTCCCTCTTTTTTCTGTGGGCGGTGGCAAATAATCTGAATGATATTTTATTACCGCAATTTCAACAGGCCTTTACCCTGACTAACTTCCAGGCCGGATTAATTCAATCGGCCTTTTACTTTGGCTATTTTATTATTCCCATCCCCGCCGGGATGTTGATGAAAAAATTCAGCTACAAAGCCGGCATCCTTACGGGGCTGTTTTTATATGCCTGCGGCGCCGCGCTGTTCTGGCCTGCCGCCGAAGTGATGAACTACACTTTATTCCTGATTGGATTATTTATTATCGCTGCCGGGCTTGGCTGTCTGGAAACCGCGGCCAACCCGTTTGTCACCGTCCTCGGTCCGGAAAGCGGCGGTCACTTCCGCCTTAATCTGGCCCAGACCTTTAACTCATTCGGCGCCATTATTGCCGTGGTATTTGGCCAGAGTCTTATTTTGTCTAACGTCCCGCATCAGCCGCAGGAGGTGCTGGATAAAATGACGCCGGAACAGCTCAGCGCCTGGAAGCACAGTCTGGTCCTGTCGGTACAAACCCCCTATATGATTATCGTGGCCATTGTCCTGCTGGTCGCCCTGCTGATCGTCTGCACCCGCTTCCCCTCCCTGCAAAGCGATGACCACAGCGACAGCGCGCAGAGCACTTTTTTCGCCTCGCTGACGCGCCTGATGCGCATCCGCCACTGGCGCTGGGCGGTACTGGCCCAGTTCTGCTACGTCGGCGCGCAAACCGCCTGCTGGAGCTACCTGATTCGCTACGCTATCGAAGAGATCCCGGGCATGACGGCCGGTTTCGCCGCCAACTACCTGACCGCCACCATGGTCTGCTTCTTTATCGGCCGTTTTACCGGCACCTGGCTTATCCGCCGCTTCGCGCCGCACAACGTGCTCGCTATCTATGCGTTTATCGCCATGCTGCTCTGTTTGCTCTCCGCCTTCAGCGGCGGCCACGTCGGTTTGCTGGCCCTGACCCTGTGCAGCGCCTTTATGTCCATTCAGTACCCGACCATCTTCTCGCTGGGGATTAAGCATCTGGGCCAGGACACCAAATATGGCTCGTCATTTATCGTCATGACCATTATCGGCGGCGGGATCGTTACCCCGGTGATGGGCTTTGTCAGCGACGCCGCCGGCAATATCCCGACCGCCGAACTGGTCCCGGCGCTGTGCTTCGCCATCATCTTTATTTTTGCCCGTTTCCGTTCACAAGCGGCGACGAACTAAACCTGTTATCCGCATAACCTGAGGGATCTGTAATGAAAAAAATCAGCTTACCGAAGATCGGTATTCGTCCGGTAATCGATGGTCGTCGCATGGGGGTCCGCGAGTCACTGGAAGCGCAAACCATGAACATGGCGAAAGCCACCGCCGCGCTTATCAGCGAGAAACTGCGCCACGCCTGCGGCGCCCGGGTGGAGTGCGTGATTGCCGATACCTGCATCGCCGGCATGGCCGAGTCGGCCGCCTGTGAAGAGAAATTCAGCAGCCAGAACGTCGGCGTCACCATCACCGTCACCCCCTGCTGGTGCTACGGCAGCGAAACCATCGACATGGATCCGCTGCGCCCGAAGGCCATCTGGGGCTTTAACGGCACCGAGCGTCCGGGGGCGGTCTATCTGGCCGCGGCGCTGGCGGCCCATAGCCAGAAAGGGATCCCGGCGTTCTCCATCTACGGACATGACGTGCAGGATGCCGATGACACGTCGATCCCAGCGGATGTCGAAGAAAAGCTGTTGCGCTTCGCTCGCGCCGGCCTGGCTGTCGCCAGTATGAAAGGGAAAAGCTATCTGTCGCTGGGCGGCGTCTCAATGGGCATCGCCGGATCTATCGTCGACCACAACTTTTTTGAGTCCTGGCTCGGCATGAAGGTGCAGGCTGTCGACATGACGGAGCTGCGCCGGCGAATCGATCAAAAAATCTATGATGAAACCGAGCTGGAGATGGCGCTGGCGTGGGCGGATAAACACTTCCGCTACGGCGAAGATCAGAACGCTGAGCAGTATAAGCGCAATGAAACGCAGAGCCGCGCGGTGCTGAAAGAGAGCCTGCTGATGGCGATGTGCATCCGCGACATGATGCAGGGCAACCCGAAGCTCGCAGAAAAAGGGCTGGTGGAGGAGTCGCTGGGCTACAACGCCATCGCCGCCGGTTTCCAGGGTCAGCGCCACTGGACCGATCAATACCCCAATGGCGATACCGCCGAAGCGCTGCTCAACAGCTCTTTTGACTGGAACGGGGTGCGCGAACCGTTTGTCGTCGCTACCGAAAACGACAGCCTCAACGGCGTGGCCATGCTGATGGGCCATCAGCTCACCGGCACCGCCCAGGTGTTTGCCGACGTACGCACCTACTGGTCGCCGGATGCCGTTGAACGGGTCACCGGGCAGCCGCTCACCGGGCGGGCGGAGCACGGCATCATTCACCTGATTAACTCCGGCTCTGCGGCGCTGGACGGCTCCTGCCAGCAGCGCGACGCGCAGGGCAATCCGACGATGAAACCCCACTGGGAGATTGAGCAGAGCGAGGCGGATGCCTGCCTCGCGGCGACCGAATGGTGCCCGGCGATCCACGAATACTTCCGCGGCGGCGGCTTCTCTTCCCGCTTCCTGACCGAAGGCGGCGTGCCGTTCACCATGACCCGGGTGAACATCATCAAAGGTCTGGGGCCGGTGCTGCAAATTGCCGAAGGCTGGAGCGTAGCGCTGCCCAAAGCGATGCACGACCAGCTCGACGCCCGCACCAACTCCACCTGGCCCACCACCTGGTTTGCCCCACGCCTGACCGGCAAGGGCCCGTTCAGCGATGTGTACTCGGTGATGGCCAACTGGGGCGCCAACCACGGCGTGCTGACCATCGGCCACGTTGGCGCAGATTTCATTACCCTCGCCGCCATGCTGCGCATTCCGGTCTGCATGCACAACGTGGAAGAGGCGAAAATCTATCGCCCTTCCGCCTGGGCCGCGCACGGCATGGATATCGAGGGCCAGGACTACCGCGCCTGCCAGAACTACGGGCCGCTGTATAAGCGTTAACAGGTTGGTTTCGCCCGGAGGCGCAGGCTTACCTGGCCTAAAGACGCGCGCGGTCTGTAGGCCGGATAAGCGCTGCGCCATCCGGCAATGTTGTTTCGGGAGTCACTATGAAGCAAGACGTTATCCTGGTCCTCGACTGCGGCGCCACGAACGTGCGGGCGATGGCCGTGGATCGACAAGGGAACATTATCGCCCGCGCCGCAACGGCGAACGCCAGCGACATCGCGGCGGAAAAAAGCGACTGGCACCAGTGGTCGCTGGAGGCCATTATGCAGCGCTTTGCCGACTGCTGTCGGCAGATCCATGACCAGCTGGCCTCCTGCACGGTGCGCGGCATCACCGTCACGACCTTTGGCGTCGATGGCGCGTTGGTGGATGAGCAGGGCGCCCTGCTGTATCCGATCATCAGCTGGAAATGCCCGCGCACCGCGGCGGTGATGGAGAAAATCAGCCAGTATATGCCCGCGCGCCAGCTGCAGCGGATAGCCGGCGTCGGCGCGTTTGCGTTCAACACCCTGTATAAGCTGGTGTGGCTGAAAGAGAACCACCCGCAGCTGCTGGCGCAGGCCCATGCCTGGCTGTTTATTTCATCGCTGATCAACCATCGGCTGACCGGGGAGTTCACCACCGACCTCACCATGGCGGGCACCAGCCAGATGCTCGATCTCCGGCAGCGCGATTTCAGCGCGCCGATCCTGCAGGCGACCGGCCTGCCGCGCCGCCTGTTCCCGCGGCTGGTTGAAGCAGGCCAGCCGATCGGCGCCCTGCTGCCGGAGGCCGCTGCGCTGCTGGGCCTCCCCGTCGGGATCCCGGTTATCTCGGCCGGGCATGACACCCAGTTCGCTCTGTTTGGCGCCGGCGCCGGGCAGGATGAGCCGGTGCTCTCCTCCGGGACCTGGGAGATCCTGATGGTGCGCAGCGCGCAGGTCGACACCTCGCTGCTCTGTGACTACAGCGGCTCCACCTGCGAGCTGGACAGCCAGCCGGGCCGCTATAACCCGGGGATGCAGTGGCTGGCCTCCGGCGTGCTCGAGTGGGTGCGCAAACTGCTGTGGAGCGCTGACACCCCATGGCAGACGCTGATTGACGAAGCGCAGGCGATCCCGCCCGGCGCCCAGGGCGTCAGGATGCAGTGCGACCTGCTCGCCAGCCAGCACGCCGGCTGGCAGGGCGTCACGCTCAACACCACCCGCGGCCATTTTTACCGCGCCGCGCTGGAGGGGTTAAGCGATCAGCTGGCGCAGCATCTGCAAACCCTGGAAAAAATCGGCGGCTTCAGGGCGAAAGAGCTGCTGCTGGTGGGCGGCGGCAGCCGCAACGCGCTATGGAACCAGATCAAGGCCAACCGACTCGGGATACCGATCAAAGTCCTCGACGATGCCGAAACCACCGTGGCCGGCGCGGCGATGTTTGGCTGGTATGGCGTGGGCGAGTTCTCTTCGCCAGAACAGGCCAGAGCGCAGGTCGCGTACCGCTACCGCTATTTCTGGCCGCAAACTGAACCTGAACTGATAGAGGAAGCCTGAGATGCTCAAAACCATTTCCCCGCTGATATCGCCGGAACTGCTGAAAGTGCTGGCCGAAATGGGCCATGGGGATGAAATCATTTTTTCCGATGCCCATTTCCCGGCGCACAGCATGGGGCCGCAGGTGATCCGCGCCGATGGCCTGCGAGTCAGCGATCTGCTGCAGGCGATTATCCCGCTGTTCGAATTAGACAGCTATGCGCCGCCGGTGGTGATGATGGCCGCCGTCGAAGGCGATGCGCTCGACCCGACGGTGGAACAGCGCTATCGGCAGGCGCTATCGGCGCAGGCCCCCTGCCCGGATATCGTGCGGATTGACCGCTTTGCCTTCTACGACCGGGCGCAAAAAGCCTTTGCGATCGTTATCACAGGAGAGTGCGCTAAGTACGGAAATATCCTTTTAAAAAAAGGAGTCACGCCGTAATCTCATGCCGGAGCGTCTGCCTGATGCAGACGCTCAATCAATGATGGGATGAGAATAAATGAAAGCAGCCCGCCAGCAGGCGATCGTCGATCTCCTGATCACCCACAGCATCCTGACCACCGAAACGTTGTCAAAACAGCTCAACGTCAGCAGGGAAACTATTCGCCGCGATCTGAGCGAGCTGCAGGCGCAGGGCAAAGTGCTGCGTAACCACGGCCGGGCCAAAGTGATCCACCAGCGCAGCCAGGACAGCGGCGATCCTTTCCACATGCGCCTGAAAAGCCATTACGCGCATAAAGCCGACATCGCCCGCGAAGCGCTGGCCTGGATTGACGAAGGGATGGTGATCGCCCTCGATGCCAGCTCCACCTGCTGGTATCTCGCCCGCCAGCTGCCGGACCGCCCGCTGCACGTCTTTACCAACAGCCAGCCCATCTGCCAGGAGCTGGCCAAACGCGACCAGATCACGCTCACCTGCTCCGGCGGCACTCTGCAGCGGAAATATGGCTGCTACGTGAACCCGGCGCTGATTTCCCAGCTGAAATCGCTGGAGATCGATCTGTTTATTTTTTCCTGCGAAGGCATCGACCCGCAGGGCGCGCTGTGGGACTCCAATGCGTTCAATGCCGACTTCAAATCGATCCTGCTTAAGCGGGCGGCGCAGTCGCTGCTGCTGATCGACAAAAGCAAGTTCAACCGCTCCGGCGAGGCGAGGATTGGTCATCTGGATGACGTGACGCATATTGTGTCGGATGCGCCGCAGCCTTAAGGGGAAGGCCGGAGGACGCGCACGCGTCTCCGGCCTGAGGGGGAAGGATTAACGCTCGTCGCGACGTCCGCCGACGGCGGCCCACAGGCGGCGCACGTGAACGGTCACCTCTTCACGATCGTGATACAGCTGACGCGCCTGGATCTGGGCGTTAACGCCGTGCTCGTCCAGCTGGGCCTGAATATAGGCCAGATTCTGCGACACCTCTTCATAGCGCTTTTTCATCGGCAGCTTGAGGTTGAAGATGGTCTCCCGGCACCAGCCGTTGACCAGCCACTGCGCCATCAGCGCCGCCACCTTCGCCGGTTTCTCCACCATATCGCAGACCATCCACGAGATGTTGTTGCGGTTCGGACGATAGCGGAAACCGTCTTCGCGCAGCCAGGTCACCTGGCCGGTATCCATCAGGCTCTGGGCCATCGGGCCGTTATCGACCGAAGAGACCCACATGTTGCGCTTCACCAGCTGATAGGTCCAGCCGCCCGGGCAGGCGCCGAGATCGACGGCATACATGCCGTTCGCCAGACGCTCGTCCCACTCGTCCGCCGGAATAAAGACGTGGAACGCCTCTTCCAGCTTGAGGGTGGAACGGCTCGGGGCGTCGGACGGAAACTTCAGCCGCGGAATGCCCATATAGAACGGTGAGTTGTTGTTGCTGTATGAGTAGCCGGTATAGCAGCAGCCGGGTGCGATAAAGAACACATGCACCACCGGTCGCTTTGGTGTTTCATAGTTGGTCAGCACGCCCGCCTCGCGCAGCGCCGCGCGTAACGGCACCGTAAACTTGCGGCAGAACTTCATCAGCTCTTTGCTTTCGTTGGTATCCGCCACTTCCACACGCAGCTCGCCCCCCTTCTCCACCACGCCCTGCAGCATGCCGACGATCGGGGTTATGCGATCCTCCGGCGGCAGGTCGCGCAGCAGTTCGCCGACCACAAACATCTGTCGGGCGAAAATTAGCGAGCTGAACGGCAGATCGCGCACCAGCTTCTCGCCGTCGTCCTGCTGATAACCTTCAAAAATTACATAGCCAGAGTCTTCTTTGACCCGGGCAAAACCAAACACCTCAAGGCGGGCTGCCTTATCGGTAATTTCTGCTGCGCACTCTTTCTCAAACCCAGGGCGACAATAGAGGACAACCTTATTCATGAACAACGCCCTTACGTTTCAGACGAATTGCACCAATTAACATTAAAACCCAACCGGCGAGGAAGCTTACGCCGCCCACCGGGGTCACGAACGCCCACAGACGTAAATGAGAGAGCGCCAGACAATAGAGGCTGCCGCTGAACAGCACGGTCCCTAACGCCAGAAATACGCTGCTCCAGTAGAACCAGATACTGATCCGACGCTGCATCGCCACCGCCAGACCAAAAATCGCCAGGGTATGGAAGGCCTGATACTCCAGGCCGGTATGGATCCAGGCCATCTCCGCCGCGCCGAGCGATTGACTTAAGACATGCGCGCCAAAGGCGCCCAGAGCCACAAAGATAAAGCCGCTAATCGCGGCGAATATCAGCATAAAACGGCTGGTCATGTTGTTACCCTACAAGTAATTATTGTTCATAACGAAAGCGGAATTTTTCTTGTTCACTTGCCGCTTTCGCCAGGATCCACTGCCGGAAAGCGGCTATTTTACCCAGTTCTGCCTGACTGTCATGGCAAACAAGGTAAAACGCATTCTTACTGACCAGAACATCATTAAACGGACACACCAGACGACCGGCTTCAATTTCGGACTGCGCCATGACGTTGTTGGCCAGCGCCACGCCCTGCCCGTGAATGGCCGCCTGCAGCACCATCGCGCTATGGCTGAAAATCGGCCCCTGCTGCACATTAATATGGCTTAGACCAAGCTGACGGGTATAAGTTTGCCAGTCGCGGCGGGACGCATCGTGAAGCAGGGTATGTTGCGCCAGATCGGCAGGCGTTTTCAATGCTTTGTCGCCGGTGAGCAAGAGCGGGGAACAGACCGGCAGCAGATACTCGGCGTACAATTTTTCCACACGCAGGCCCGGCCAGTTGCCGCGGCCGTAAAAAATCGCCACATCGACATCGTCCGCCAGCTTATCCTCCTGACGGTCCACCGCCTGGATCCTGACGTCGATTCCCGGATAAGCTGAGTTAAAGCTTGTGAGTCTTGGCACCAGCCACTGAATGGCGAAACTTGGCAATAAACTGACCGTTAATGCCCCTTTGGCGCTGCGCGCCTGCAGTTTACGCGTCGCTTCCGTCAGTTGCGAAAAAATCTCTTTAATATCCTGAAAATAGCTCTGCCCTTCTTCCGTTAACAGCAGCGAACGATTGCGCCGACGGAACAGCTTAAGGCCCAGAAAATCCTCGAGAGACTTGATTTGATGGCTGACTGCGGCCTGCGTCACAAAAAGCTCATCGGCTGCCCGAGTGAAGCTGAGATGACGTGCGGCTGCATCAAAAACACGTAATGCATTCAGAGGTGGTAATCGCTTCGACATGGTTATTCTGGCTTAGATGTTAACTCAATTTAACAAATAGGAAACAATGATTAACCTATTAGTTTTTTTTATCTGAGCCATTATAAATTGTCCGTTGAGGTTCTACCAGCAAATACCTATAGTGGCGGCACTTCCTGAGCCGGAACGAGAAGCTTTTTTTGGAATGCGTGTTCCATCAAGCTTTTGGCTTACGGTTGTGATGTTGTGTTGTTGTGTTTGCAATTGGTCTGTTTTTGCAGACCCTGGTAGCAAAGCTACCCCTTTTCACTTCCTGTACATTTACCCTGTCTGTCCATAGTGATTTAATGTAGCACCGCAACGCGCGGTGCTTTTTTTTGCCTTTTTACTGCCTTACTCGTCCAGTTCACCCAGTTGTTTCACGTCAGAGCGATTGATCTGCTGTTTGTTGCCCCACGCGTCTTTATACGAGATCATGCCAGTGTCATTATCGGTTTGCGGTTTCCCGTCGGTAACGATGGTCCGCCCATCGTTGGTATGCATCACATAGTTAGAGGAACAGGCGCTCAGGCCTAAAGTCAGCATACAGGCAGAGATAATCGCAGCGGCCTTAGTCATTTTCATTCTTCTCTCCTTACGGCTATTTATACTATTCGTAACTCGTTAAGTAATAGGTTAAAACACAAACCCAACACTTTTCAGCATAACCCTCTTTGACCGACGTGGAGTCACATTCGGACAATTCCACAGGACGCAGAGACCTTGTCACGCCCGGCAAATTGCGCGACGATCGCGGTATTGATACGAGGAATTCCATGAACGCATTCAACCCGGCGCACTTTCGCGCGCAGTTTCCGGCTCTGGCCGATGCCGGCGTCTATCTCGACAGCGCCGCGACAGCGCTCAAACCGCTGGCGGTGATCGACGCCAGCGACCAGTTTTATCGCCTGAGCGCCGGCAATGTCCATCGCAGCCAGTTCGCCGCCGCCCAGCGGCTGACCGAGCGCTACGAGGCGGCCCGCGATCGCGTGGCGGCGTGGCTTAACGCCCCTTCCGGCAAAGATATCGTCTGGACGCGGGGGACCACCGAGGCCATCAATATGGTGGCGCAAAGCTACGTCCGGCCGCGCCTGCAGCCTGGCGATGAAATTATCGTTAGCGAAGCCGAGCATCATGCCAACCTCGTGCCCTGGCTGATGGTGGCCGGGCAGACCGGCGCCAGAGTGGTCAAGCTGCCGCTTGGCGCCGACCGCCTGCCGGATATCGCCAGCCTCAGCGCGCTGATTACCCCGCGCAGCCGGGTGCTGGCCATCGGTCAGATGTCCAACGTCACCGGCGGCTGCCCGGACCTGGCGCAGGCTATCCGCCTTGCTCACGCCGCCGGGATGGTGGTGATGGTCGATGGCGCCCAGGGAGCGGTGCATTTCCCCGCTGACGTGCAGGCGCTGGATATCGATTTTTACGCCTTTTCCGGCCATAAGCTGTATGGCCCGACCGGGATCGGCGCCCTGTACGGCAAAAGCGAGCTGCTGGCAGCGATGTCGCCCTGGCTCGGCGGCGGGAAAATGATCGCCGAGGTCAGCTTTGACGGCTTTACGCCGCAGCCGGCCCCCTATGGCCTCGAGGCCGGTACGCCGAATGTCGCCGGGGTTATCGGCCTCAGCGCCGCGCTGGAGTGGCTGGCGCAGAGCGATATCGGCCAGGCGGAAAACTGGAGCCGCAGTCTGGCGAGCCTGGCGGAAGAGGAACTGGCGAAACGGCCGGGCTTCCGCTCTTTCCGCTGCCAGCAGTCAAGCCTGCTGGCCTTTGAATTTGAGGATATTCATCACAGCGATCTGGTGACGCTGCTGGCGGAGTCCGGCATTGCCCTGCGCGCCGGGCAACACTGCGCCCAGCCGCTGCTGGCGGCCTTAGGGGTCAGCGGCACCCTGCGGGCCTCTTTCGCCCCCTACAATACCCAAGACGATGTTGCGGCGCTGGTCCACGCGGTGGATCGCGCCCTGGAAATTCTGGTGGATTAATGACAACTCTGCACCCCTTCGGCACAACCATTACCGACGCTACGCTGCGCCAGATCTTCGCCCCGCTGAACCAGTGGGAGGATAAATACCGTCAGCTGATTTTATTGGGCAAAAAGCTGCCGACGCTGACCGACGAGCGCAAAGCGCAGGCCCATGAGATTGCCGGCTGTGAGAACCGCGTCTGGCTGGGCTATGAGGAGGACGCCGAGGGCAGGCTGCACTTCTTTGGCGACAGCGAAGGAAGGATTGTGCGCGGTCTGCTGGCGGTACTTTTAACCGCCGTGGAAGGAAAAACCCGCGCCGGGATCCTGGCGCAGGATCCGCTGGCGCTGTTCGACGAGCTGGGGCTGCGCGGCCAGCTCAGCGCCTCGCGCAGCCAGGGCCTCAGCGCCCTGAGCGAGGCGGTGCTCGCCGCCGCCCGCGAAAGTTAATCTCCCGATTTCGCTTTCCCGCCGCCGCGCCCGGTGGGGAAACTATTTTCCGGAAGCCGCAGCGTCACGCTGCGCTTTCGCCAGCATCTTCTTCAGGGCATGCGACACCGCGACGAAGCCGAAGGTCGCGGTCACCATCGTCGCCGCGCCAAAGCCGGAAGCGCAGTCCATCCGCTTCGGCCCTTCCGCCGTGCTCTTCATTGCGCAGACGCTGCCGTCCGCCTGCGGGTAGACCAGCGCTTCCGTAGAGAAGACGCAGTCTACACCGAGCTTACCTTTGCTGTTTTTCACCACCCCAAACTGGCTTTTCAGCCGCTCTCGCAGTTTGGCCGCCAGCGGATCCTGGATGGTCTTCGCCAGGTCCGCGACCTGGATCTGCGTTGGGTCAATCTGACCACCCGCCCCGCCGGTAGTAACCAGCGGCACCTTGTAGCGGCGACACCAGGCGATAAGCGCCGCTTTCGGCCGGACGCTATCGATGGCGTCGATAACATAGCTAAAGCCGACGCCAAGATATTCCGCCACGTTTTCCGGGGTCACGAAATCATCCACCACCGTCACCCGACACTCCGGGTTGATCAGGCGAATACGCTCCGCCATCACCTCCGCTTTCGCCAGCCCGACGTTGCCGCTGAGGGCGTGGATCTGACGATTGGTGTTGGTGACGCAGACATCGTCCATATCGATAAGGGTGATCGCCCCGATGCCGGTCCGCGCCAGCGCTTCCGCCGCCCAGGAGCCGACCCCGCCGATCCCGACCACGCAGACGTGGGCGTCGGCAAAACATTGCAGCGCTTTTTCACCATATAAACGTGCCGTACCGCCAAAACGCTGGCGCCAGGCATCGCTGATTACAACAGACATAGAACCTCAGAACAAAATGACAGCGCCCGGAGGCCGCCGCAAGCGGCGTCATCCGGGCGCCCTGGTCAACAGGCACGGCCGGGGGGGGTTAGCCGCTAAAAACATTCCCCGCGCCCGGGGCGTTTTTCAGCACCCATACGCGGCCGTAGTGGTTATACCAGCCGGCACGGTGGCCCGCGTCAGGCCCAATGCCCTGATAGATGTCGAAATGCTGACCTTTGATGGCCCCGCCGACGTCGAGGGCGACCATCAGGCGCAGTTCGTACTGGCCGTTAAACTTGCCGTTATTATCCAGCAGAGGCACCTCGGCCAGCAAGGTGGTTCCTGGCGGAATAATCGACCGGTCGGAGGCCACCGAGGCGCGGCCGATCAGCGGCACAGCGCTGGCCCCTTTCACCGGCGCGAAAGACTGCGGTTTAAAGAACACGAACGACGGGTTCTGCTCCAGCAGCTCACGCACTTCCGCTTCGCTGTGCTTCTCACCCCACTCGCGGATCGCCTGCATCGACATATCTTCTTTCTTCACTTCCCCGCGGTCGATTAGCACTTTGCCGATGCTGCGATAGGGCCAGCCGTTTTTCCCGGCATAGCTAAAGAAGTTGAGCGGCGAACCATCGCCAAAGTCGATATAGCCGCTGCCCTGCACGTCCATGATGAAGTTATCCATCAACGAGTTGCTATACGCCAGCACATAGTTATCGCTCAGCGCGCCGGCATAGATGCTGGCGCGGGACGGCAGCTTACCGCGCTTTGGCGGCATACGGTAAATGGGGTACTGGAATTCGCCCTGACGGGTGTGGCGCGCCTGCACCACCGGCGTGTAGTAGCCGGTAAACTGGACGTTGCCATAGTTGTCGACGCCCTGCATCTGCCAGGCGTCGATGCCAAACTGGCGCAGCGTACGGGTGTCGCCGCCGGCGCGCAGCCACTCCTGCAGCGCGTTATAGACGTTGCTCTGGCTATTATAGAGGCGTGGCGAGGCGTTACGAATTTGATTAACCTGCTCGGAGAAGTCGCCGGCGTTGATCGGCGCCCCGACGGCATCCGGCTGGTTTACCAGTGAAAACGGCTGGGTGAACTTGCCATCGCTATATTGCTGACCGCGGTCGGTCGGTTTTGAGGAACAGGCGGCGAGCATGGCCAGCATTGCCCCCGTCGCTACATATTTTGCCCAACGTCCTTTCATGGTGTCTCATCTTTTGCTGCGAAGCCTTAGTGCGTGTTGAAGATAACAAAGCGCCGGAGCTATTGAAATGCGCGATCTCATCGATGGCACAGATTTGTGTAAAAAAACACCACAACATGGCGTTTTATAAGCCAATTCTTACAAAAATGTCGATTTGGTCGAAAAAAGGTTGCATCATCTCGCTAGCGGAGTATAGTGCGCTTCCACGGACGCGGGGTGGAGCAGCCTGGTAGCTCGTCGGGCTCATAACCCGAAGGTCGTCGGTTCAAATCCGGCCCCCGCAACCAATTAAAATTTGATGAAGTAAAGCAGTACGGTGACGCGGGGTGGAGCAGCCTGGTAGCTCGTCGGGCTCATAACCCGAAGGTCGTCGGTTCAAATCCGGCCCCCGCAACCAATCAAATTTGACAAAGTGAAGCAGTACGGTGACGCGGGGTGGAGCAGCCTGGTAGCTCGTCGGGCTCATAACCCGAAGGTCGTCGGTTCAAATCCGGCCCCCGCAACCAACATTACAAACACCCTCAAGGGTGTTTTTTTGTTTCTGCCGCCGGCAAAACCTCTGCCGAAAACGGGAACGGCCATTGCCGCCCCCATCTCCTGCTTACCCCTTCGGTAACACAATATTGCTTGCCGCCAGCATGCCCATGCGATGGTACATCGCGCAGGCCGCCTCGACGATCGGCATCGCCAGCGCCGCGCCGCTGCCTTCTCCCAGACGCATGCCCATATTGAGATACGGTTCGAGGCCCAGGTGCGCCAACGCGATACGCGCCCCCTTCTCCGCCGAATAGTGGGACGGGATCAGATACGGTTTCACCTCCGGCGCTATCTGACACGCCGCCAGCGCCGCCGCGTAGGAGAGAAAGCCATCCAGCACCACCGGCAGCCCACAGGACGCCGCCCCCAGCATGACACCGGTCATCCCCAGCAGATCGAAACCACCGACTTTGCTCAGTACGTCGAGGCCATCATTCGGGTCGGGCTGATTGACGGCGATAGCCCGCCGCACCACCTCCATCTTGTTGCCAACCTTCGCCAGCGGCAGATTGGCGCCAATCCCGACCACCTCCTGCGCATCGCTGCCGGTCAGGACGCTGACGATCGCTGCCGCCGGCGTGGTATTGGCCATCCCCAGTTCGCCGACGCCAAACAGGGTAACGCCCTCCTGGGCCAGCGCGCGGGTGTAGCGCATCACCTCCAGCAACAGCTCCTGCCCCTGCTCACGGCTCATCGCCGGACCGCGGGCAATATTGCCGCAGCCCCGCGCCACCCGCATATTCACCACGCCGGGCAGCGGTTCGCTATCGATACCGACATCAATTACATGCACTTTCGCCCCGGCCTGGGCGGCGAGCACGCAGACGCCGGTGGTGCCGCGGGTCATATTTGCCGCCTGGATGGCGGTGACCGCCTTCGGCGAAATCGCCACCCCTTCGTCCCACACTCCATGGTCGGCGCACATCACCAGCAAGGCCTTTTTCGCCACCTGCGGCTGGCCGCCCAGGCCGGGCATTCCCGCCAGCTGCACCGCCAGCGCCTCCAGACGCCCGAGGCTGCCGGGGGGCTTGAGTAAGCCGTCGATGTGTTGCTGTGCCCGCGCCATGGCGTCGGCGTCCGGCGCGGGGATCGCCCGCAGAACCGTGTTTAAATTTTGCATACAGAATCCCTGCCAGGGCTGGCCCGGTCAGCCAGCGATTGAGTTATTTGATTTTGACGCCGATGCCGGAGACCACCAGCCAGACCGCATCCGCCGCGGCCGCCAGGCGCTGATTAACCCGCCCGGCAATATCGCGAAAATGCCGCGCCAGGCGGTTCTCCGGCACAATGCCCATCCCCACCTCGTTGGTCACCAGCACGACGTGCGCCGGACAGCGCTGACAGGCGGCAATCAGCACGCCAATTTCGTCATCAATAGCCCGTTCCATGGCGGCGTAATCCCAGCCGTCGGGGTCGCTGTCGCCGCCGAGCGCGAACAGCAGGTTGGTGACCATGGTGGTGATGCATTCCAGCAAAATCGCCTCCGCTGGGGCGATAGCCGGGGTGATCAGTTCATCAAGCTGCTGCCAGCGCTCGGCGGTGCGCCAGTGGGCGGGCCTGCCGTCGCGATGATGCTGGATCCTTGCGGCCATCTCGTCGTCAAAGATTTGCGAGGTGGCGATATATAACACCTGCGGCGCATCGGCAATCAGCGCCTCGGCATGGCGACTTTTGCCGCTGCGCGCGCCGCCGGTAACCAGAGTCAGCATAGGGGCTCCTGATGTTGGCGCATGATGGCGTAAATTTTATCGATGGCGATATGTTCGCGCATGGCCTTGGCCAGCCGATCAAACTGCCGGGTTTTATAGCGGGCATACTCCAGGGCGCTGTCCAGCGGCGCCAGCCCTTTGCTCTGGCGCAGGCCGTTGAGCAGCGCCCGGGTAAAGGCATCGCTGTCGAACAGGCCATGGAGATAGGTGCCGAACGCCAGGCCGTCGTCGCTTATCGCCCCGTCGTCCACTGCCTGCCCCGCTTTATGCAACTGCAGCAGCGGCGGGCAGCCTGCCTCGCGGCGCGTCTCGCCCATATGAATTTCATAGCCACTGACGCGCAGCCCCGCCGCGTCGGCTAACCAATCCGGGAGCGCAGACCCCAGGGTCGCCTGCACCTGGGTGGTGGTTTTGTGCTGGGCGAAGTGGGTCACGGTCTTCAGCACCCCCAGCCCGGGCTGGGCGCCAAGGCCAGACTCCACCTCATCGATAATGGTTTCGCCCAGCATCTGATAGCCGCCGCAGATCCCCAGCAGCGGCACCTTGCGCTGCCGGGCCTGCTCGACCGCGTGCGCCATGCCGCTCTCGCGCAGCCAGCACAGATCGCCGAGGGTATTTTTACTGCCCGGAAGAATGACCAGGTCGGCGTCGGCCAGCGCCTGCGGATCGCGGACATAGCGCACCCGGACGTCTGGCTGTGCCGCCAGGGCGTTAAAGTCGGTAAAATTGGCGATATGCGGCAGGTGAACCACGGCGATGTCGATATCGCGCCGGTCGGTGCGATGGTATTTCCCGGCCTGCAGCGCGACGCCGTCCTCATCCTCGAGATCCACGTCAAGCCATGGCATAACGCCCAGCACCGGCACCCCGGTCAACGCCTCGATCTGCTCTATCCCGGAGCGCAGGAGCGCCACATCGCCGCGGAATTTATTGATGATCACCCCTTTCACCCGCGCCCGCTCCTGAGGCTGCAGCAGCGCCAGCGTGCCGTAAATCGCGGCAAACACCCCGCCGCGGTCGATATCGGCCACCAGGATCACCGGGCATTGCGCCATCTCGGCCATGCCCATATTGACGATATCGCGGTCGCGCAGGTTAATCTCCGCCGGACTGCCGGCGCCTTCCAGCACCAGCGCCTCATACTCTCCGGCCAGGCTCTGGTAGACCGCGAGGATCTGCTCGCGCAGGCGCGGCTTGTACTGGTGATAGCTCACCGCATCCATGCTGGTCGCCACCTGCCCCATCAGCACCACCTGCGCCTGACGGTCGCTGGTGGGCTTGAGCAAAATCGGATTCATGCGGACATCCGGCGCAATCCCGGCCGCTTCGGCCTGGAAAATCTGCGCCCGGCCCATCTCTTTGCCATCCGGCGTAATGCCGGAGTTCAGCGCCATATTCTGTGATTTAAACGGCGCGGTACGCAGCCCATCCTGATGAAAAATGCGGCACAGTCCCGCCACCAGCACGCTTTTCCCCACGTCGGAAGCCGTGCCCTGCAACATCACTGCCAGCGTCATGACGCCTCCTTTATCGCGCCTATCGCGTTGTTGTGCATCCGCTGAAAAAACTCCGCCTCGGTTTTACACAGCGGCAGCCCCAGTTCGCTATGAAGTTTCACCAGCCACGGCTGCGTCAATCCCGCCCTGTCCATCGTCTCCGCGCAGGCAAATACCTCGCCGGGATCCCCCGCGGCCAGCACTTCGCCGTGACGCAGCACGTAAACGGCGTCGCTCACCTCATAGATCAGATCGATATCGTGGCTGGAGATCACCACGCGCCGCCCCTGCCCGACAATGCGGCGGATGATGGCGATCATCTGCGCCCGCCCGCGTGGATCGAGGCCCGCGGTGGGCTCGTCAAGCAGCAGGTAGCGCGCCTGCAGCACCAGCGCCCCGGCGATTGCCACCCGTTTTTTCTGCCCATGGCTGAGGCACTGGATCGGCTGCTGGCGAAACCCCTGGGCATCGACGAGGGTCAACGCCTCATCCACCCGGCGGGCGATCTCCTCTTCCGCCACCCCGAGGTTACGCAGACTAAAAGCGATATCGCTGTCGATATCGGTATAGAAGATTTGCTGATCCGGATCCTGAAACACCGTCGCCACCTGCTGGCGCAGCGCCAGCAGACCGCGCTTGCTGTAATTCAGCGCCTCTCCCTGCCACAGCACCGCCCCCTGCTGCGGGCGCAGCAGGCCGCTCAGGTTCATAAACAGCGTCGACTTTCCGCAGCCGTTGGCCCCCACCAGGCCGGTCACCGCATGGCGGGAAAAATCCAGCGTCAGCCCTTTAAGTACCGGCTCATCCTGATAGCGAAACCAGAGATCGGTTGTGGCAAGCATACTTATCCTTAGAGGTGAAAATCACCCTGGTACAATTTGATATCCAGCGCCGTGCTCATCTGCTGATAGCGCAGGAGGACGCGGGTGAACAGCAGTCCCACCAGCATCGCCAGCGAGCGATAGCCCTGCGGCACGCTACCATAGCCAAAACGCAGGGTTTGCGCGCGGTGAATCGCCATCGCCTCGTCCAACAGAATAAAAATGAAGCGCCAGGTCAGCAGGATCTGCTCCGTCAACAGCCGCGGTACGCGACCGCGCTTGAGCAAGATAATCAGCTGGGGGAAAGGCAGATTAAGCACCAGCCAGAGCGTGGCCGCCATCGCTGCCAGGCTGCGCCAGAAGGTCTCCCCGGCCACGGCCAGCCCCGGAGCGGAAATCCCTATCGAGAAAGCGCCCAGCCGCAAGCTCGCTAACAGCATCTGCGGGTCGCGGCTAACGCTGAACAGAATGGTCAGCACGCCGACCAGCAAAAAGCCAAAGGGTAGCGCCATCCAGCGGCACCAGCGCCAGAATGAGACCCGCAGCAGCCAGCAGGTCAGCGCGGCGGTCAGCGCCAGCGTCAGCGCCTGGCCCCACGCCGGCAGCGTAAAGGCCAGCGCCATCAGCAGCAGCCAGAGCAGAAACTTACGCTCTGGCGCCACCTGCAACCAGCGGCTCTGGTAGCTGAGTCGGTCAAACCCGGTCATCACGGCGCTGTCTGCCCCTCGCATATCCGAGAATGTAAAAAATCACCGCCGCGCCCAGCGAGCCCTGCAGGGTAAACAGCAGACTCTCAATCTCGCCGCTCGCCGGTTCATATAGCGGCTGGAACCAGGGTTGATAATCCGGCGCCACCACCTGGATCTGGCTCTCCGCTTCGCCGTCCGAGCCGCCAAACTCGCCGCCGTGGTTAATAAAAAATGGCAGGATCATCAGGGCGGCCACCATCGCCAACAGGATCAGGGTCTTTTTCATATTAATGTGCCTCCGCGGCGATCAGTCGCCGTTTGGTTAGCTGATCGTAGATCATCACGGTGAGCAAGCCTTCCGCGATGGCGATCGGGATCTGCGTCAGGCAGAAGATGCCCATAAACTTGGCGATCGATCCGCCTGCCCCGGTTGCCGGATCGGGAAAAGCCACCCCGAGCTGGACGGAGGTGACAAAGTAGGTCATCAGATCCGCCAGCATGGCGCAGAGAAAGACCCCGACATCGCGACGGATCCCCGCCCGACAGGCCAGCTTCCACACCAGATAGCCGACCATCGGGCCGATCACCGCCATCGACATCCCGTTGGCGCCAAGGGTGGTCAGGCCGCCATGCGCCAGCAGCAGCGCCTGGAACAGCAGAACGATCGCCCCCAGCACCGCCACCACGCCCGGCCCGAAGAGGATCACCGCCAGACCGACGCCGGTCGGGTGCGAGCAGCTACCGGTCACCGACGGGATCTTCAGCGCCGAAAGAACAAAAATAAACGCCCCGCAGAGGGCCAGCAGCACCTTCTGATTGCTCTCTTCCTGAACGATACGCCGCAGGCGCACCAGGCCGTACCACAGGCAGGGTAAAAACAGCAGCCACCACGCCAGCGCCCACATCGGCGGCAAAAAGCCCTCCATGATATGCATGGCGAACGCCTCCTGCGGGACGATGATCAGCAGAACAGCGGCCGCCAGCCCCCCATACGAAAGCTGCTTCAGCGATTTCACCTGATTCATTACGCCTCCTCCCACTGTTTGTTAACCAGAATGGTCGAGAAATAGGGCAGCGGCTGGTCATCGCTGACCTCGCGCAGACGGCGCCAGCACTGCTCGCCCGGCAGGGTGGCCTCTGACATCATCAGCGCCGCATCCAGCAGCCCCGCCTGCGCCAGCAGCGCCTTAATGCGGGCGAAGCGGCCGTAGACTTTCATCAGCACCAGACTGTCATGCTGGCGCAGCGCCGCGGCAATGTCCGCTTCCGGCGCGGTGCAGGAGATCACCGCCAGCGACTGCTGCTCCATGGCCAGCGGGGTTTTCGCCCGCGCGGCAATGGCGGCGAAGGAGGTAACGCCAGGGACAATCTCCAGCCACTCCGGGCAGCCAATCCGCTGCAGCAGAAAGACCCAGGTGCTGAACAACATGGCGTCGCCGAGGGTGATAAACCCGACCTGCCTGCCCGCCGCCACCTCCTGGGCCAGCGCCGCGGCAACGTCGTTCCACACCGCCTCTTTTTCCGCGCTGTCGGCGCTCATCGGAAAATGGCAGCAGCGGACCTCCGTGTGTGCGCCCAGGTACTCGCGTACGATGGAGAGCGCCAGGCTGTCGCCGCCTTTGCGGCCGGCTGGCGCATACAGCACATCCAGCTGGCCGAGGATCCGCGCCGCACGCACGGTGATCAGATCGGCCGCCCCCGGCCCGCTGCTCAGGGCGTATAGTTTGCCGCTCATGCTGCTTTCTCCATCGTGTCGTTCAGCGCCAGCTGCAGATGGGCGACAAACATCGCCCGCACCGCCGGATTCTCCCCTAACCCGTTAAGCCATGGCGTGGCGGGGATACCGGCGGCATTGAAGCGGGTTTTCCACGAATCGTCTTCGTCGGAGGCCATATCATTAATGGCATGATCGCCGGCCACCAGCATCAGCGGCATCAGATGCACGCCGGTCACGCCCTGGCGGGAGAGTTCGTTAATGACGATGTCCACTTCGGGATAGCTTTCCACCGCCCCCACCCGCGCCGGAAAACCCTGCACCGCCATCATATGATCCAGACAGGCGTAGGCCGCGAAGGCGTGGTGGCTGGCGCCGTGCCCCATAAACACCACTCGCTCCGTCGCCGCCAGCGGCGGCATCTGCTGGCGCAGGGCCTGCATCAGCTGCACGTAATCGCCATGACCGCTCAACAGCGGCGCGCCCAGCGTCAGACGCTGAAAGCGCGGGCGCATGCTCTGCACTTCGCGAACGATCTTCTCGTACTCGTCGCCGTTGATAATGTGCAGGGACTGGATAGCCACATCCTGGTATCCCTGCTCGGCCAGCTTTTGCAGAGCCTGCAGCGGAGTATCGATATGAATACCATCGCGCTGCTGCAGTTTGCGAATAATCATCCCCGAGGTGAAGGCGCGGAACAGCGTGCGGTCCGGGCAGCTGGCGGCCAGATCGCGCTCGCAGGCGGCGATGTTCTTCTCGCGGGTGTCGTGATAGCTGGTGCCAAAGCTCACCACCAGAAGTGCTTTTTTCATATCCTCTTCCTCAAGTCGCCGACAGCCAGCGCGTCAGCCGCGCAGTGAAATCGGCCTGGCTTTGCAGTAGTTCATCGCCCGTCACCAGCGGCGCCGGACGGGTAATGACGATGCAGGGGATCCCCGCATCAAGACAGGGTTGTACTTTTTCCTGATAGCCTCCTTCAGCCCCCGAGGCTTTCGTCACCACAACATCGGCCCGGCACTGGCGATAAAAGGCGGCGTTAAATTCGGCGCTGAACGGCCCGCAGAGGGCGAAGATCTCCCCGACGCCAAACCCCAGATCGCTACAGTGCTGAACCACCTCCGGCACCGGCAGCACCCGGGCGAGCAGCGTTTTCTCCGCCAGTCCCGCCCGCCAGGCCGCCAGATCTTTGCTGCCGGTGGTCAGCAGGATCCGCTCGCCGAGGCGACGAGCCACCGCGCAGGCCTCGTTCAGATCGCCGACCACGTGAAGTAGCGGATGGCGCAGATCGCTCAGCTGCTCCGGCCTTTGATAGCGGCTGAGCAGAACCCCGACGCTGGCGCAGGCGCGCACAATATTCTGGCTGACCACCTCGGCGTAGGGGTGAGAGGCATCGATCACCCAGCGGGTGCGCTGCGCTCTGAGCCACTCCGCCATCTGCTGCCACTCCATACGCCCGCAGCGTATCTGCCCGCGGATATCGCCGGCCAGCCGCTCGCCGGTAGGGGTCGCCACCGACAGGGTGTAGCGTACGTCGGCGGCGTCCAGCTGCTGGCAGATCGCCCGCGCATCGCTGGTGCCCCCGATAACCAGCACGTCGCCGTGATTCACAGCGCGTAGCCTCGCGGGGTGATCATCAGGCCGTTGTCGATGTAAGTCGCTTTGTTGCCAACGATCACCAGACTGGTCATATCCACTGGGGCAAAATCCATCTCCCCGAGGGTGGTCAGCCATTTCTCCTGCTTTTTGCGTCCGGCGGATTTGACTACGCCGACCGGCGTATCTGCGCTTTTACTGGCCGCCAGCAGCGTAAAGGCGCGCGCCAGATGTCCTTCGCGGCCGCGGCTGCGGGGGTTGTAGAAACAGATAACGAAGTCCGCTTCCCCGGCGGCGACTATGCGTTTTTCAATCACCGGCCAGGGCGTCAGCAGATCGCTAAGGCTGATATGGCAGAAATCATGCATCAGCGGCGCGCCGAGCAGCGAGGCGGCGGCGATACTGGCCGTCATCCCTGGGATCAGACGGACCTCAATGTCCAGCTGCTGCTTATTAACCAGCTCCAGCACCAGCCCCGCCATGCCGTAGATGCCGGCGTCGCCGCTGCTGATCAGCGCAACGTTGTGCCCGGCCTGCGCCAGCTCGATGGCCGCCTGGCAGCGCTCAATCTCTTTGCACATGCCGGTTTTGATCACCTGCTTGTCGCCGGTAAAGGCTTTTACCAGGTGGGTGTAGGTCTTGTAGCCCACCACGATCTCTGCCGCCTGCAGGGCCTCCACGGCTTCCATGGTCATCATCGCCTGCGAGCCAGGGCCAATTCCGATTACGTTTAACATCAGTGTGTTACTCCCAAAGTAATGGTCACGCCCTGCTCACGCAGGGTTTCGCCGGACAGGTTTCCCTGACTCAGCAGCCAGGCCACCGGGCCGGAGACGCTGCCGACGCCGACCGTCTCCCGGACAAAAGACGAGGCCGGAAAGCGGTGCTCGTGCTCGCGCAGCGCCTCGGCGCTGAAGGTTTCGAACGGCACCCGGCAGCGGTGAGCCAGCTGGCGCAACCCCGGCTCGTTTGCCTTCAGGCTCACGCTGCCGATCGCTTTCAGCGCCAGCGGGTCAAGACGCTGAGCGGCAAGCTGGCGATCCAGCAACGTACAGAGCAGCGCGCAGGGGGTGTCGCGCCGACAGCCGATCCCCGCCACCACCCGCTGGGGCACCAGCTTCCAGTGAGGCACCGGCAGCGGCGGCAGCGACCGGCGCAGGGTGACGCAGATCAGGGCGTCGAGCGCCGGCAAGCTCGCCAGGTCGCTTACCGGGATAAACCCGCGCCGGTCGCAGCGGCTTAGCGCCCCGATGAATTCGCCGTCGCACCACAGCCCCACCCGCTTACCGCTCACCAGCATCTGGTTAACGGTTTTCACCGCCGCGCGAAAATCGGTCATCCGGGCGTTCAGCTGGAAGGCCAGCGTGTCGAGGGCGGCCAGCTCGTTGACGTCGGTGGCGGTGGTGATCACCGGGTCGGCGTCGAGCATCCCGGCGAGATAGCGGGTTAGCGCATTGGCCCCCCCGGCATGGCCGGAGAGCAAGCTGATGACGTGCCGGGCGCGCTCATCAATCACCACCACCGCCGGGTCGCTGAGCTTGTCATTCACCAGTGGGGCCAGCACCCGCACGGCAATCCCGGTGGCGCCGATAAAAATCAACGCCGAGAAGCTGCTGAACGCCTCGCGGGCAGCGCTGGCAAAGCCGCCGTTGAAGGGGATAAACCCCTCTTCCTGCAGCGCTTCGCTGGTGTAACAGGTAAGCGGCAGCATGGCCGCCAGCCGTTTTGCCAGCCGCACGCCGCCGGGCGTCAGGCAAAACAGGGCAATGGATTCAGGCTTTACGGTATTCATGGCTAAAATCCGCTGCGTACAGTTTTGAGTAGTGATACTCATCGCCGAGGAAGGGGCCGACCAGGATCAGCGCCGTTTTGCGGATCCCGGCGTCGCGTACTTTGTCGCCGATGTCCGCGAGGGTACCGCGGACGGTCTGGCTTTCCGGCCAGGTGGCCTTGTAGATCACCGCGACCGGGGTGGTCGCGGGGTAGCCGCCCTCCACCAGCCGCTCCGCCACCCGGTGAATACGTTGCACCGACAGGTAAATCGCCATCGAGGTTTGATGGCTGGCAAAGGCTTCCAGCTGTTCGCGCGCGGGAACCGGCGTGCGCCCTTCCAGACGGGTAATAATCAGACTCTGCGAGACTTCGGGTACCGTGTACTCCACCCCCAGCTCCGCCGCCGCGCCGAGGAAAGCGCTGACGCCCGGCACCACCTGCCAGCGGATCCCGCGGCGGGTCAGCTCTTCGCCCTGCTCGCGCACCGAGCCATATAGCGAGACGTCGCCCGTCTGCAGACGCACCACCGTTTTTCCCGCCTTCACCCCCGCCTCCATCAGGTCGAGGATCTGCTCCAGATGCAGCGCGGCGCTGTCGTGGCACTCCGCCTGTGGCGGACAGTAGGCCAGTAGCTCGGTGTTGATCAGCGACCCGGCGTAGATCACTACCTGCGCCTGCTGTAGCAGACGGTAGCCTTTGAGAGTAATCAGTTCGCGATCGCCCGGACCGGCGCCGACGAACCACACGCAATGGGGATCAAAAGTCTCAGCCATGGTTTTCTTCCTTCTGACAGGCGATGACAAAAACGGGATTATGGGGTTTGAAGTAGTGGCCGCTGCCCAGGGTAGCCAGGGTGGAGACCGCCAGCTGCTGGCAGTCCACCTCGTGGATGCCGCTCTGCCGCAGGTGCGCCAGGGCGCTATGAAGGTTTTCCTGCAAAATAAAAGTCATCACCAGCCGGCCGCCAGGATGCAGCTGCGCCAGCGACCAGTCGATCAGCGCCGTCAGGTGGCCGCCGCTGCCCCCCATAAAGATCGCGTCGGCTTTGTCGGCGACCGCCAGCGGCGCAACGCCCGCCACGATAGCGATGTTGTCGCAGCCAAAGCGCTGCCGGTTCTCCGCCAGCAGGCGCAGCGCGTCGGCCTGACGCTCAATCGCCGTCACCCGCAGCGCCGGGTTCTGTAGAGCAGCCTCAATGCTGACGCTGCCGGTGCCCGCGCCGATATCAATCAGATGGCGCGCCCGGTGCAGCTCCAGCTTCGCCAGCGCCAGCGCGCGCACGGCCTCTTTGGTCATCGGCACCTGGGCGCCGCGCAAAAACAGCTCATCTTTCATCGAGGATCACCACCGCATTCATCTCATATTCGTCCTCCACGGCGCTGACCGGCAGCCAGTGGATCCGCTCGTTTTCCATCGCCAGATTCTCGCCTATCACCATCCAGCGATGGCCTTTGCCGCGGGCCATCAGCTGGGCGGCTATCTCCCGCGGTCCGCAGCGGCCGTCGGTCACCATGGCGACTTTCCGGTGGGCGGCCAGAGCATCGAAGCTCACCGCCCGGCCATGGCTGCTGGTCAGCCACATATCGTTCATGTCGATGCCCGCCCGGGCGCAGAGGTACTGCACCGCGCTGATGCCGGGGATCACCTGCACTCGTTCCCGGCCAAAATGGGCAATCAGCCGGGTGCCAATGCCATAGAACAGCGGGTCGCCAGAGGCCAGCACCACGACGCGGCGCCCGGTATGGGCCTCAATCCACGCCAGCAGCGCCGGCATATCGGCCCCCAGCGCGAAGCGCTCGCCGGCGAAGTCGGGAAACTGCTGGAGATGGCGGCTGCCGCCCACCAGCGCCTCAGCGGCGGCGATTGCCTCGCGCGCGGCCGGGATCAGCCACTGCAGCCCCGCCGGGCCCATTCCCACGACCGTCAACATGTCAGCTCCCGGGCAATCGCCTCCAGCGGACGGCTGCTGCCCAGTACCTGGTTATCAAAAGAAAACAGAACCGCGTCGCAGGTGGGCGGTTGCTGAGTGAAGCGCAGCATCTCAAGAACACGCTGGCAGATTCGCTCAGCCAGATGGTTATAGAGGCGCTGGTATCCCCAGGCGTCGATATGCTCCATTGCCGCTTCGGTAGTGTCGCACTCGCTGACCAGCGTCAGCAGCGGCAGCGGCGCGCCAAGCAGCGCCAGATGAGCGACGAGAGTTTCCATCCGCGCATCGGCGATATGGCTGTGGGTATGAAAGATCCCGGCGGCGATTTTGATCAGTTTGCCGGGATGGCCAATGAGCACAATCTGGCGGAAACCGAGCCGAACCGCCTCTTCAATCATGTAGCCGACGAAGTTGCTCATGGTGACCACCATCTGCGGGTCGATGCCCATCTGCTCGCGGACAAAGCGCTCACCGTGGTTGCCCGGCACCAGCACCACGCGCTCCAGCCCGGCGGCGCGTTTTATCTCCAGCTCGAGGGAGAGCGAGCGCTTCCAGCTCTCTTCCGACATCGGGGTAACGATCCCCGTGGTGCCGATAATCGAGATCCCGCCGAGGATCCCCAGCCGGGCGTTATAGGTTTTTTGCGCGCGAAGTACGCCTTCCGGAGCAAAAATCTCCACCTGCGCGCCGCGGGTAGGACCTATCGCTTCGCGCACGGCGGTCTCGATGGTGTGCCGCGGAGTGCGGTTTATCGCCGGGCTGCCTGTCGGCAGGCCGATCCCTTTGCGGGTCACCGTGCCGATACCCTCCCCGCCCTGCAGGCTAATCTCTCCGCTGTCATTGAGGGTGACCCGGGCAAAAATCAGCATGCCGTGGGTGGCGTCGACATCATCGCCGCCGTCTTTACGGATCGCGGCGACCGCCTGCTGCCCTTCGACGTGCGGGGACTCAACGTTCAGGCACAGGGTGACGCCGGAGGGGGTGACGATCGAGACCTGATGAATCAGATGCTGGCGCATCACCATCAGCGCCGCCACTTTTGCCGCCGCTGTGGCGCAGGAGCCGGTGGTGTAGCCCTTGCGCAGCGCTTTGCCGTGATGCCACACCGGGGCGTCAAAGGTCTGATCGCTCATTGCGCCTCCCGCAGGTGGTAAAGCAGAGCGTTCACAATCGCTGCCGCCACGTTGCTTCCCCCTTTGCGGCCGAGCGCGGCGATGGCCGGCAGGCCGCTCTCGCTGAGCGCCGCTTTCGACTCCGCCGCGCCGACGAACCCGACCGGCACCCCCACCACGCCGCCGATGGCGGTCTCGCGATGTTCCAGCAGGCGAAACAGCGCGGTTGGCGCATTGCCGAAGACGAACACTTTCTCCCCGGGCTCCTGCACCGCAATATCCACCGCCGCCATCGAGCGGGTCATCCCCCGGCTTTGCGCCTCGCGCACCACCCGCGGGTCGCTGATATAGCAGCGGCATTCGCCGCCAAAGCGGGCCAGCAGGGTTTTGTTGATCCCGGACAGCGCCATGGTGGTATCGGTATACAGCGTGCAGGGCCGGCTCAAGGCCTCACTCAGCGCGATCAGGGCATCCGGAGAAAACCACAGAATATCCAGCCAGTCGAAGTCAGCGGTGGTGTGGATCACCCGCTTGATAATCGCCTCGTGCAGCGGGCTGGCGAAACGGTAGTCCGGTCGCGTTTCGGCGATGATCTCGCTGATGATGTCGAAGCTTTTCGCCTCGATCGCCTGCGGTTGTTGGATGTACTGCATCAGGTTCTCCTCAGGCCGCGCCGACCAGCCAGTAGCGCACGCCGATAAACAGCGCCAGCGCCAGGCTTGACGCCACCCACATTAATCGAATGGTTCGGGAAATATCGTCCACCGCGATGTCGCGGACGGCGTCGCCTATCCAGGGCTTTTCAACGCGCTGGCCGAAGTAATCGTTCGGGCCGCCAAGGCGGATCCCCAGCGCGCCGGCGACGGTCGCTTCCGGCCAGGCGCAGTTAGGACTGCTGTGCTGATAGCGATCGCGCCAGCCCGTACGCAGCGCCCGGGCGCCATCTTCCCGGCATAGCACCGCGGCAAGGCTGAGCAGCAGCCAGCTCAGCCGGGCGGGAAGGAAGTTGGCTACATCATCAAGACGAGCGCTGACCATGCCGATCGCCCGGTATTTTTCGTGTTTATAGCCGACCATGGAATCGAGGGTGTTGACCGCTTTATAGGCCATGGCCAGCGGCGCGCCGCCGAGGAGCAGGAAAAAGAGCGGCGCGATAATACCATCCACCGTGTTCTCCGCCACGGTCTCCACCACCGCACGGTTGATCTGCGCTGGCTGGAGCTGAGAGGTATCGCGCCCGACAATCCAGGAGAGCTTATGCCGGCTTTCGGCGAGATCTCCGGCCTGCAGCGGCCGGGCCACCGCCATCGCCGACTGTGCCAGACAGCGTCCCGCCAGCGCGGTGAAGATCATCCACACTTCCACCAGCCATCCAAGCCAGGGGTGGATCCCGTGCGCCAGCGCCAGTACGCCCCAGGCAACGCCCCATGTCAGGCCGATCACCACCAGCCACATCACCCCGCCGCCGATGCGCAGCGCCCGGTCGCTATGGCAGACGCGTCGCACTACACGCTGGCTGACGGCGATCAGGCGACCTATCCAGCGCACCGGATGCGGCCAGTGCGGCGGATCGCCAATGACGACATCAAGTATCCAGGCTACACACCAGGCGAGAAGGGTCATAGCGCCCTCCTTGCTGCCTGCAGCCAGTGGTTGAGCATGGTCGGGCGCTGGGCAAAATGGACATGGAGATAGCTGGCAAAGGCGCTGCCGGACTGCCATCCTCCCTGCCACTGCTGGAGCGTCTTACCGTCTCGCTGTTTACGGCAGGCCAGTACGGCGGGAGTGGCGGGAGAAAAATCGGAGTAATGAAATTCATGGCCGCGCAGCCACTCGCCAGGGGCTGCCAGCAGCGTCTGCTGCTGCGCCTGCGCTTCGCAGTAGCCGAACCGGGTCAGACGCGTCCCCATTCGGCTGTGTCCGGGAATAATATCCGCCATCGTGTAGCGCTCGCCGCTGGTGACTTCCAGGGTCGTGCCCAGGTACATCAGGCCGCCGCACTCGGCGTAGATCGCCACCCCGCGCCGGTGCGCCGCGCGAAGCTGTGTCAGCATCTCGTGGTTAGCGGATAGCCCGGCCGCATGCAGCTCCGGATAGCCGCCGCCGAGCCAGATCATCTGGCAGGCCGGCAGCTGGCGATCGCGCAGCGGGCTAAAGCGCACCATCTTCACGCCGCAGCGCGCCAGCAGCGCCAGGTTATCGAGGTAATAAAAATTGAAGGCCTCATCGTCGGCGAGGGCCAGCGTCAGTCCTTCGCCGGCATCGGCGGCAAGCTGTTCTCCCCACTCGCCGATCGGCATGGCGGCCAGTTCGCTGAGGGCCAGCAGCCGGTCTATGTCGAGGGTGCGCCCCAGCAGGCTGGCAAAATCCCGCCATGCCTGCTGATTGACCACCGACTCGCGGGCGGTCACCAATCCCAGATGTCGTTCGGGCAGCGCCACGCCTTCCACGCGCGGCACATAGCCGAGCACTGGCACCCGACAGTAGCGCTCAATGGCGCTTTTCAGCAGCTGGAAGTGCGCGTCGCTGTTGACCCGATTGACGATAACGCCAGCGATGTCGAGAGCCGGATCAAAATGTTGAAAACCCATCACCGTGGCGGCGATGGAGGTCGACACCGCTTTGCCATCGACCAGCAAAATCACCGGGCAGCCAAGCTGCTTAGCCATTGCCGCGCTGCTGCAGTAGTTAGGGTCGGTGCCGTAGCCGTCATACAGGCCCATCACCCCTTCGATAACCGCGATATCGGCCTGCTGTAGCTGTTCGGTAAACAGCGCGTTGAGTATCGGGGCGGGAAGCATAAAGCTGTCGAGATTGCGGGAAGCGATGCCGCTGATGGCGGTGTGCCAGGCGGTATCCAGGTAGTCAGGCCCGACTTTACAGGGTTGCACCCGCATACCGCGCTGTTGGAGCAAGCTGAGCAGGCCGAGCGTAACGGTGGTTTTGCCACAACCGCTGCCGGTACCCGCAAGAATGAACGCACGCCTGGTTGCCATACCCTGTCCTGTTCTGGCGGTCAGGGTATAGCTACGCGCATGCCTGGTCCTGCGACCACGCACCGCTAAGCCACCCACTTCCCACCGAAGTTGTTGGTCAGTTACCGGCAGGCAGGTCTTCTGGCTTAGCCTCGTTCTCGCCCGCCCTTCCCAATCTTTCGATCAGTGGTTTTTGCGGGGTCGTCAGCATCACAGCAGCGGGGGCTGCGGGGGATTTACACCCCCTTCCCTGACACCAAACTGGTGTCGAACCTGTCGGTTTGTTTCGCCGATGCGCCCTGCATCGACGGGTATTACTTTATGTTTTCTTTTACCGTTTCATCACTCGTCACAATGACGTCAGTGAAGGAAAGCGGTGTTGTGATAATCAGCTGTCTCGTATTAACGGACACTCTATCTCATCACAAAAATAAAAACTGGTGTAGTTTATCCCGGCTTTGTTGAATAAATCAGATTTCGGGTAAGTCTCCCCCGTAGCGGGTTGTGTTTTCAGGCAATACGCACGCTTTCAGGCATACCTGCTTTCGTCATTTTGTTCAGCGCTCGTACCAGGGCCATAGCCTCCGCAACCTGACCATCGTAGTCACGCAGCGTCAGTGAACCCCCGAACAGCTGTTTTACCCGGTACATCGCCGTTTCCGCTATCGAGCGACGGTTGTAATCTGTTGTCCATTTCCACCGCGCATTACTCCCGGTCATTCGCTGATTAGCCACTGCACGGTTACGGTCTGCATATTCACCGGGCCAGTAACCCGCACCTTTTCGGGGCGGGATAAGCGCGCTGATTTTCTTACGCCGCAGTTCATCGTGACAGAGCCGGGTATCGTAAGCTCCATCGGCGGCGGCTGACCTGATTTTCCGGTGGGTTTGCCGGATTAACCCGGGGAAGGCCTCTGAGTCCGTAACGTTGTTCAGCGACAGGTCAGCGCAGATGATTTCATGTGTTTTACTGTCAACTGCCAGATGCAGCTTACGCCATATACGACGGCGTTCCTGGCCATGCTTTTTGACTTTCCACTCGCCTTCACCGAAGACCTTCAGCCCGGTGGAATCAATTACCAGGTGTGCGATTTCACCCCGGGTGGGCGTTTTGAAACTGATATTAACCGACTTTGCCCGCCTGCTGACACAGCTGTAATCCGGGCAGCGTAGCGGAACGTTCATCAGAGAAAAAATGGAATCAATAAAGCCCTGCGCAGCGCGCAGGGTCAGCCTGAATACGCGTTTAATGACCAGCACAGTCGTGATGGCAAGGTCAGAATAGCGCTGAGGTCTGCCTCGTGAAGAAGGTGTTGCTGACTCATACCAGGCCTGAATAGCTTCATCATCCAGCCAGAAAGTTATGGAGCCACGGTTGATGAGGGCTTTATTGTAGGTGGGCCAGTTGGTGATTTTGAACTTTTGCTTTGCCACGGAACGGTCTGCGTTGTCGGGAAGATACGTGATCTGATCCTTCAACTCAGCAAAAGTTCGATTTATTCAACAAAACCCTCTCCACCATCAACTCAGCCATTCTTTTTCGCCGCTCCGCCATATAGTTCCCTCACTGGCACATATCCTGCGAGGTCTTTATGCAACAAGAAGCATTAGGAATGGTAGAAACCAAAGGCTTAACCGCAGCCATAGAGGCCGCTGACGCAATGGTTAAGTCGGCCAACGTTTTATTAGTTGGCTATGAAAGGATCGGTTCAGGCCTGGTGACCGTCATCGTGCGTGGCGACGTGGGGGCAGTTAAAGCCGCCACCGACGCCGGTGCCGCCGCAGCCCGCCACGTGGGCGAAGTGAAAGCCGTACACGTCATTCCCCGCCCCCATACCGATGTTGAAAAAATCTTACCGAAGGGGAATAGCCAATGAGCAGCAATGAGCTGGTTGAACAGATCATGGCGCAAGTCATAGCCCGTGTAGCGACGCCAGAGCAGCAGGCGCTTCCCGATACCCCCCATCCCACAGGAGAGACGGCTATGGCAGAGAAAAGCTGCAGCTTAACGGAATTTGTCGGGACCGCCATTGGCGACACCCTCGGGCTGGTCATCGCCAACGTGGATGCCGCGTTGCTGGAGGCGATGAAGCTCGAAAAACGCTATCGCTCTATCGGCATCCTCGGCGCCCGCACCGGCGCCGGGCCGCACATCATGGCCGCCGATGAAGCGGTCAAAGCCACCAACACCGAAGTGGTCAGCATTGAGCTTCCTCGCGACACCAAAGGCGGCGCCGGCCATGGCTCGCTGATTGTGCTGGGCGGGAATGATGTTTCCGACGTCAAACGCGGGATTGAGGTCGCGCTGAAAGAGCTGGACCGTACCTTCGGCGATGTCTACGGCAACGAAGCGGGTCATATTGAGCTGCAGTATACCGCGCGCGCCAGTTATGCCCTGGAAAAAGCGTTCGGCGCCCCACTGGGCCGCGCCTGCGGCATTATCGTCGGCGCCCCGGCGTCCGTTGGCGTGCTGATGGCCGATACCGCGCTGAAATCAGCCAACGTCGAGGTGGTGGCTTACAGCTCACCGGCCCACGGCACCAGTTTCAGCAACGAAGCCATTCTGGTGATTTCCGGCGACTCTGGCGCGGTGCGCCAGGCGGTGATCTCCGCCCGGGAAATCGGCAAAACCGTACTGGCGACGCTGGGCGCCGAACCGAAAAACGATCGCCCCTCCTACATTTAATACCCGCGAGGCTGATTCATGAGATCGAAAAGATTTGAAGCACTGGCGAAACGCCCTGTGAATCAGGATGGTTTCGTTAAGGAGTGGATTGAAGAGGGCTTTATCGCGATGGAAAGCCCTAACGATCCCAAACCTTCTATCCGCATCGTCAACGGCGCGGTGACCGAACTCGACGGTAAACCGGTTGAGCAGTTCGACCTGATTGACCACTTTATCGCGCGCTACGGCATTAATCTCGCCCGGGCCGAAGAAGTGATGGCCATGGATTCGGTTAAGCTCGCCAACATGCTCTGCGACCCGAACGTTAAACGCAGCGACATCGTGCCGCTCACTACCGCGATGACCCCGGCGAAAATCGTGGAAGTGGTGTCGCATATGAACGTGGTCGAGATGATGATGGCGATGCAAAAAATGCGCGCCCGCCGCACGCCGTCCCAGCAGGCGCATGTCACTAATATCAAAGATAATCCGGTACAGATTGCCGCCGACGCCGCTGAAGGCGCATGGCGCGGCTTTGACGAACAGGAGACCACCGTCGCCGTGGCGCGCTACGCGCCGTTCAACGCCATCGCCCTGCTGGTGGGTTCACAGGTTGGCCGCCCCGGCGTCCTCACCCAGTGTTCGCTGGAAGAAGCCACCGAGCTGAAACTGGGCATGCTGGGCCACACCTGCTATGCCGAAACCATTTCGGTATACGGTACGGAACCGGTGTTTACCGATGGCGATGACACTCCATGGTCGAAAGGCTTCCTCGCCTCCTCCTACGCCTCGCGCGGCCTGAAAATGCGCTTTACCTCCGGTTCCGGTTCTGAAGTACAGATGGGCTATGCCGAAGGCAAATCGATGCTTTATCTCGAAGCGCGCTGCATCTACATCACCAAAGCCGCCGGGGTGCAAGGCCTGCAGAATGGCTCCGTCAGCTGTATCGGCGTACCGTCCGCCGTGCCGTCCGGGATCCGCGCCGTACTGGCGGAAAACCTGATCTGCTCAGCGCTGGATCTGGAGTGCGCCTCCAGCAACGATCAAACCTTTACCCACTCGGATATGCGGCGTACCGCGCGTCTGCTGATGCAGTTCCTGCCAGGCACCGACTTCATCTCCTCCGGTTACTCGGCGGTGCCGAACTACGACAACATGTTCGCCGGTTCCAACGAAGATGCCGAAGACTTCGATGACTACAACGTGATCCAGCGCGACCTGAAGGTCGATGGCGGCCTGCGGCCGGTGCGTGAAGAGGACGTGATCGCCATTCGCAACAAAGCCGCCCGCGCGCTGCAGGCGGTATTTGCCGGCATGGGTTTGCCGCCTATTACGGATGAAGAAGTAGAAGCCGCCACCTACGCCCACGGTTCAAAAGATATGCCTGAGCGCAATATCGTCGAGGACATCAAGTTTGCTCAGGAGATCATCAACAAGAACCGCAACGGCCTGGAGGTGGTGAAAGCCCTGGCGAAAGGCGGCTTCCCCGATGTCGCCCAGGACATGCTCAATATTCAGAAAGCCAAGCTCACCGGCGACTACCTGCATACCTCCGCCATCATTGTTGGCGAGGGCCAGGTGCTCTCGGCCGTGAACGACGTGAACGATTATGCCGGTCCGGCAACAGGCTACCGCCTGCAAGGCGAGCGCTGGGAAGAGATTAAAAATATCCCGGGCGCGCTCGATCCCAATGAACTTGGCTAAGGGGTGAAAAATGGAAATTAACGAAACGCTGCTGCGCCAGATTATCGAAGAGGTGCTGGTGGAGATGAAATCAGGCGCAGATAAGCCGGTCTCCTTTAGCGCGCCTGCGGCTTCTGTCGCCTCTGCCGCGCCGGTCGCCGTTGCGCCTGTGTCCGGCGACAGCTTCCTGACGGAAATCGGCGAAGCCAAACCCGGCACGCAGCAGGATGAAGTCATTATTGCCGTCGGGCCAGCGTTTGGTCTGGCGCAAACCGCCAATATCGTCGGCATTCCGCATAAAAATATTCTGCGCGAAGTGATCGCCGGCATTGAGGAAGAAGGCATCAAAGCCCGGGTGATCCGCTGCTTTAAGTCTTCTGACGTCGCCTTCGTGGCAGTGGAAGGCAACCGCCTGAGCGGTTCCGGCATCTCGATCGGTATTCAGTCGAAAGGCACCACCGTCATCCACCAGCGCGGCCTGCCGCCGCTTTCCAACCTGGAACTCTTCCCGCAGGCGCCGCTGCTGACGCTGGAAACCTACCGTCAGATTGGCAAAAACGCCGCGCGCTACGCCAAACGCGAGTCGCCGCAGCCGGTGCCGACGCTTAACGATCAGATGGCTCGTCCCAAATACCAGGCGAAGTCGGCCATTTTGCACATTAAAGAGACCAAATACGTGGTGACGGGCAAAAACCCGCAGGAACTGCGCGTGGCGCTTTAACAAAGGATATCCCGATGAATACCGACGCAATTGAATCCATGGTACGCGACGTGCTGAGCCGGATGAACAGCCTACAGGACGGGATAACGCCCGCGCCAGCCGCGCCAACAAACGACACCGTTCGCCAGCCAAAAGTTAGCGACTACCCGTTAGCGACCCGCCATCCGGAGTGGGTCAAAACCGCTACCAATAAAACGCTCGATGACCTGACGCTGGAGAACGTATTAAGCGATCGCGTTACGGCGCAGGACATGCGCATCACTCCGGAAACGCTGCGTATGCAGGCGGCGATCGCCCAGGATGCCGGACGCGATCGGCTGGCGATGAACTTTGAGCGGGCCGCAGAGCTCACCGCGGTTCCCGACGACCGAATCCTTGAGATCTACAACGCCCTGCGCCCATACCGTTCCACCCAGGCGGAGCTACTGGCGATCGCTGATGATCTCGAGCATCGCTACCAGGCACGACTCTGTGCCGCCTTTGTTCGGGAAGCGGCCGGGCTGTACATCGAGCGTAAGAAACTCAAAGGCGACGATTAACAGGGGGTAAGCATGCGCTATATCGCTGGCATTGATATTGGCAACTCCTCGACAGAAGTCGCCCTGGCGACGGTCGATGACGCAGGTGTGCTGAACATTCGCCACAGCGCGTTGGCTGAAACCACGGGTATAAAAGGCACATTACGAAATGTGTTCGGTATCCAGGAGGCGCTAACGCAGGCGGCAAAAGCGGCCGGCATTCAGCTCAGCGATATTTCGCTTATTCGCATTAACGAAGCCACGCCGGTCATTGGCGATGTGGCGATGGAAACCATCACGGAAACCATCATCACCGAGTCCACCATGATCGGCCATAACCCGAAGACACCCGGCGGCGTCGGACTGGGGGTCGGCATCACCATCACACCAGAGGCGCTGCTGTCCTGCTCCGCGGACACTCCCTATATTCTGGTGGTCTCCTCGGCCTTTGACTTTGCCGATGTCGCCGCGATGGTCAATGCGGCAACGGCAGCGGGCTATCAGATAACCGGCATTATTTTGCAGCAGGATGACGGCGTGCTGGTCAATAACCGGCTACAGCAACCGCTACCGGTGATCGACGAAGTTCAGCATATCGACCGGATTCCACTTGGCATGCTGGCGGCCGTCGAGGTCGCTTTACCCGGTAAGATCATCGAAACGCTCTCCAACCCCTACGGTATTGCGACCGTTTTCGATCTCAACGCCGAGGAGACCCAAAATATCGTGCCAATGGCGCGGGCGCTGATTGGCAACCGCTCGGCCGTGGTGGTGAAAACCCCCTCCGGCGACGTCAAGGCCCGCGCTATTCCGGCAGGTAATCTGCTGCTCATCGCTCAGGGGCGCAGCGTACAGGTTGATGTGGCCGCCGGGGCGGAAGCCATCATGAAAGCGGTTGACGGCTGCGGCAAACTGGACAACGTCGCGGGAGAAGCGGGCACCAATATCGGCGGCATGCTTGAGCACGTGCGCCAGACCATGGCGGAGCTTACCAATAAGCCAGCTCAGGAGATCCGCATTCAGGATCTGCTGGCCGTTGATACGGCGGTGCCAGTCAGCGTGACCGGCGGTCTTGCGGGAGAGTTCTCGCTGGAGCAGGCGGTGGGTATCGCCTCGATGGTCAAGTCGGATCGCCTGCAGATGGCCCTCATCGCCCGTGAAATTGAGCACAAACTGCAGATTGCGGTTCAGGTGGGCGGCGCCGAAGCGGAGGCGGCCATTCTTGGGGCGCTCACCACTCCCGGCACCACGCGCCCGCTGGCGATCCTCGATCTGGGCGCCGGGTCGACCGACGCCTCCATTATCAATGCGCAGGGAGAGATCAGCGCCACTCACCTGGCCGGCGCCGGCGATATGGTCACGATGATCATCGCCCGCGAGCTGGGGCTTGAGGACCGCTACCTGGCGGAAGAGATCAAAAAATATCCGCTGGCTAAAGTCGAAAGCCTGTTTCATCTGCGTCATGAAGACGGCAGCGTCCAGTTTTTTCCGTCGGCCTTACCACCGACGGTATTTGCCCGCGTCTGCGTGGTGAAACCGGATGAACTGGTTCCCCTGCCCGGCGATCTGCCGCTGGAGAAAGTGCGCGCCATTCGCCGTAGCGCCAAATCACGCGTCTTTATCACCAACGCCCTGCGAGCGTTACGCCAGGTGAGCCCTACCGGCAACATTCGCGACATCCCGTTCGTGGTGCTGGTGGGCGGCTCGTCCCTCGATTTCGAGATCCCCCAGCTGGTCACCGACGCGCTGGCGCACTACCGGCTGGTTGCCGGGCGCGGCAACATCCGCGGCTGTGAAGGCCCACGCAATGCGGTCGCCAGCGGATTACTCCTTTCCTGGCAAAAAGGAGGCACACATGGAGAGTAGCGTAGTCGCCCCCGCCATCGTCATTGCCGTCACTGACGAATGCAGCGAACAGTGGCGCGATGTCCTGCTGGGCATTGAAGAGGAAGGCATTCCTTTTGTTCTGCAGCCGCAGACCGGCGGCGATCTTATCCATCACGCCTGGCAGGCGGCGCAGCGTTCGCCGCTGCAGGTAGGCATCGCCTGCGACCGGGAACGGCTCATCGTGCACTACAAAAATTTACCCGCATCAACTCCGTTGTTTTCGCTGATGTATCACCAGAACAGGCTGGCCCGGCGAAACACTGGCAACAATGCGGCTCGTCTCGTCAAAGGGATCCCATTTCGGGATCGCCATGCTTAATCCACAGGAGAACGCAGTATGAATAACGCACTAGGACTGGTTGAAACGAAAGGCCTGGTTGGCGCCATTGAAGCCGCTGATGCAATGGTGAAATCCGCCAACGTGCAGTTGATTGGTTACGAAAAAATTGGCTCCGGGCTGATTACCGTGATGGTCCGCGGAGACGTCGGCGCGGTCAAAGCCGCCGTTGACGCCGGCAGCGCGGCGGCCAGCGTGGTCGGCGAGGTCAAGTCCAGCCATGTGATCCCGCGCCCGCATAGCGATGTTGAGGCCATTCTGCCGAAATCCGTCTGACCCTCAAAAAAGGAGCACCGCGTGAAGCAATCACTGGGATTACTTGAGGTCAGCGGTCTGGCCCTGGCCATCACCTGCGCCGACGCTATGGCGAAAGCGGCCGCCATCACGCTGCTCGCCCTGGAAAAGACCAACGGTTCCGGCTGGATGGTGGTGAAGATCGCCGGTGATGTGGCCTCTGTCCAGGCGGCGGTGATGACCGGGGCCGAACTCGCCGAACGGCAGCAGGGGCTGGTAGCGCAGAAGGTTATCGCCAGGCCCGGGGAAGGCCTGCTGCCGGCCCGCGTCCAGGCGCCTTCACCAGCGCCTGACGTCGCCGTGACGGAGGAGAACACGGCCCTCACAGACGCCCCCTCCCACTCTACGGAGCGGGTGACCTGCAACCTGTGCCTGGACCCACACTGCCCACGACAAAAAGGCGATCCCCGCTCGCAGTGCCTGCACGCCGGTAAACGAGGTGACGCGTAATGGATAAACAACAGCTGGCTTCGACAGTCAACAAAGTGCTGGATGAGATGCGCCAGCGTCCCATTCCAATCGGTATCTCCAGTCGCCATATCCATTTAGCGGCGGCTGACTATGCCAGGCTTTTTCCCGCGCAGCCCATCCAGCCGAAAAAAGCGCTGCTGCAGCCGGGACAATATGCTGCAGAGCAGACGGTGACCCTGGTTGGCCCCAAAGGGCGATTAAACAACGTGCGCCTGCTCGGCCCTTTGCGCCAGACCAGCCAGGTGGAAATCTCACGCACCGACGCCCGGATCCTCGGTATCGCCGCGCCGCTGCGCATGTCCGGCAATCTGCAGGGCACGCCGGGGATCCGCCTGATAAGCCCCTTTGCCGAACTGGAGTTGAGCGGCGGGACGATTGTTGCCCAGCGACATATTCATATGTCGCCACTTGATGCGTTGATCCTGCGCGTCTCCCATGGCGATAGCGTCGCGGTGGCGATCGAAGGCAGCGACAGGCGGCTTATCTTCGACAACGTGGCGGTCCGCGTTGCCCCGGATATGCGTCTTGAGATGCACATCGATACTGACGAGGCCAATGCGGCAGGCGCTGACGCTGCGCAAGCCTGGGCAACGCTGGTGACGAAGCCATGAACCACGCGATGCTGCAGCGTATCGTCGAAGAGGTCGCCGCCCGTCTGCGCCATCGCGCCCTCAGCACGGCCACGCTCAGCGTGGCCCAGCTCGGCGAAGCGGATATCCGCAGCCTGCTGTGCCAGCACGCTTCGCTGCGCATCGTGCAGGTGGATTTACCGCTGCTGGAGCAGCTTGCCGGCCAGCGTGCGCTGGCGGCAGCCGGTTGCGCACTGCATGAGGCGATGGCCTGGGGCGTTCGGGTACAGCTAACGCTGCTTCCCGCCCAGCTCCCCGCGCTGGCGGTAAAAAAACTCGCCCGCTTGCCGCTGACGTTCAGCGACCCGCTTGGCCAGCCCGTCAGGCTTCACGCCGCGTCGGTGCTCACCTATGCCGACGTAGCCCGTTTCAGTGGCGGCTATCTGGTGCTGCGCCGCCGCCCCATTATCACCGCCCTCGCCCGCGAAGCGGCCGTCGCGCGGCATGTTCAATTGATTAAGCAGGAGTGAACTATGCATCTGGCACGCGTGACCGGCGCCGTCGTCTCGACGCAAAAATCGCCCTCTCTGAACGGCAAAAAACTGCTGCTGGTGCGCCGGGTAAGCGCGGACGACGATCGTCCGATTCTCCCCACGAGCGGCGATGAAGTGGCGGTAGATTCGGTTGGCGCTGGCGTCGGCGAGCTGGTGCTGCTCTGCAGCGGCTCGAGCGCACGCCACGTTTTCAGCGGCCCGAATGAGGCCATCGATCTTGCCGTCGTGGGCATTGTTGACTCACTTTCACGCTAAGGGGGCGCCTGTGGCTATCTATACCCGAACCGGCGATGCCGGCAGTACATCACTCTTTACCGGCCAGCGGGTCAGCAAGACGCATCCGCGCGTCGAAGCCTACGGCACCCTGGATGAACTGAACGCCATGCTGAGCCTGTGCGTCTGCGCCGTCGCTGAAGAGGAACAGCGCACCCTGCTCGAAGCCCTGCAGCAGCACATTTTTTGGTTCAGCGCGGAGCTCGCCAGCGACAGCGAACAGCCATCACCGGGTAAGCGCTATATCAGCAGCGAAGAGATTGCCCTGCTGGAGCAGACCATCGATCGCGAGATGGCCCGCGTGCCGGCGCTGCACCAGTTTGTATTGCCCGGACGCTGTGAAGCCGCCAGCCGTCTGCACCTGGCCCGCACCGTTGCCAGACGGGCGGAGCGCCGGCTGGTCGAGCTGGGGGCAGAGGTTACTATCCGTCAGATGCTGCTGCGTTATCTGAACCGCTTATCTGACTGCCTGTATGCCCTGGCGCGCAGCGAGGATCATGCCGCTCACCAGCGCCGCCTTGTGACGGAGATCGCGGCCCGCTATCTGGCCGCCAGCGGGTCGCCTGCGCCCGACGCGCCCAAAGCCCAGGCCGGGTCGCTCTCCTTTCACGAGCTGCATCAGCTCATCCGTCAGGCCATTGAACACGCCCGCCAGCTGCAGGTGCCGGTGGTGGTCAGCATCGTTGACGCACACGGCACCGAAACCGTGACCTGGCGAATGCCCGATGCGCTGCTGGTCAGCAGCGAGCTGGCGCCGAAAAAAGCCTGGACCGCCGTCGCCATGAAAACCGCCACCCACGAGCTCGCGACGACCGTACAGCCAGGCGCTGCGCTGTACGGTCTGGAGAGCCATCTGCAGGGCAAAGTCGTCACCTTTGGCGGCGGATATCCGCTGTGGCGCGATGGCCAGCTAATAGCCGGCCTCGGCATTAGCGGCGGCAGCGTCGAGCAGGATATGGCTATTGCACAGGCTGCCATGGCGGCCATTAACGTGAGAACTCATCAATGAATACAGCAGAACTGGAAACCCTTATCCGCACCATCCTCAGTGAAAAGCTCGCGCCGACGCCCCCTGCCCCTCAGCAAGAGCAGGGCATTTTCTGCGATGTCGGCAGCGCCATCGACGCCGCTCATCAGGCTTTTCTCCGCTATCAGCAGTGTCCGCTAAAAACCCGCAGCGCCATTATCAGCGCCCTGCGGGAGACGCTGGCCCCCGAGCTGGCGACGCTGGCGGAAGAGAGCGCCACGGAAACCGGCATGGGCAACAAAGAAGATAAATATCTGAAAAATAAAGCCGCTCTTGAAAACACGCCGGGCATAGAGGATCTCACTACCAGCGCCCTCACCGGCGATGGCGGGATGGTGCTGTTTGAGTACTCGCCGTTCGGGGTTATTGGCGCCGTGGCGCCCAGCACCAACCCAACGGAAACCATTATCAACAACAGTATCAGCATGCTGGCGGCGGGTAACAGCGTCTATTTCAGCCCCCATCCCGGCGCGAAAAAGGTCTCGTTGAAGCTTATCGCCAGGATCGAAGAGATCGCCTACCGCTGCAGCGGGATCCGTAACCTGGTGGTGACCGTTGCCGAGCCGACCTTTGAAGCCACCCAGCAAATGATGTCCCACCCGCTGATTGCCGTTCTGGCTATCACCGGCGGCCCTGGCATTGTGGCGATGGGCATGAAAAGCGGTAAAAAAGTGATCGGCGCTGGCGCCGGCAATCCGCCGTGCATCGTTGATGAAACCGCCGATCTCGTCAAAGCCGCCGAAGATATTATCAGCGGCGCCGCCTTCGATTACAACCTGCCCTGTATCGCCGAAAAAAGCCTGATCGTCGTCGCCTCCGTCGCTGACCGCCTGATCCAGCAGATGCAGGATTTTGACGCGCTGCTGTTGAGCCGACAGGAGGCCGATACCCTGCGTACCGTCTGCCTGCCCGACGGCGCGGCGAATAAAAAACTGGTCGGTAAAAGCCCGGCTGCGCTGCTGGCGGCGGCGGGTCTCGCCGTTCCGCCTCGCCCCCCTCGCCTGCTGATAGCCGAGGTGGAGGCGAACGACCCCTGGGTGACCTGCGAGCAGCTGATGCCGGTGCTGCCGATCGTCAGGGTCGCCGACTTTGACAGCGCCCTGGCGCTGGCCCTGCGCGTAGAGGAGGGTCTGCACCACACCGCCATTATGCACTCGCAGAATGTCTCGCGGCTCAATCTGGCGGCACGCACCCTGCAGACCTCCATTTTTGTCAAAAATGGCCCGTCTTACGCGGGAATCGGCGTCGGCGGCGAAGGGTTTACCACCTTCACCATCGCCACGCCAACCGGAGAAGGCACCACCTCCGCGCGGACGTTCGCCCGCCTGCGGCGCTGCGTGTTGACCAACGGTTTTTCCATTCGCTAACCGGGGGCGCCATGCATACCTTTTCTCTGCAAACGCGCCTCTACAGCGGCCCGGGCAGCCTGGCCGCGCTGCAGCGCTTTAGCCATCAGCACATCTGGATCGTCTGCGACGGCTTCCTGGCGCGCTCGCCGCTGCTTGACCGACTGCGCGCCGCGCTGCCCGCCAGCAACCGCGTCAGCGTGTTCAGCGATATTACACCGGATCCGACCATTCACACCGTGGCGAAAGGGATAGCGCAGATGCAGGCCCTGCGTCCGCAGGTGGTGATCGGCTTCGGCGGCGGCTCGGCGATGGATGCCGCCAAGGCTATCGTCTGGTTCAGCCAGCAGGGCGGTCTGCCTGTCGACACCTGCGTGGCGATCCCCACCACCAGCGGTACCGGTTCGGAAGTGACCAGCGCCTGCGTCATCAGCGACCCGGAAAAAGGGATCAAGTACCCGCTGTTCCATGAGGCGCTCTGTCCCGACATGGCGATCATCGACCCGACGCTGGTGGTTAGCGTACCGCCCACCATCACAGCCCATACCGGGCTGGACGCGCTGACCCACGCCCTGGAGGCATGGGTCTCGCCGCAGGCCACCGATTTTACCGATGCGCTGGCGGAAAAGGCCGTAAGGCTGGTGTTTCGCGCCCTGCCCGTTGCGATTCGTCAGGGCGACTGCATTGCGACCCGCAGCAAAATGCACAATGCATCAACCCTCGCCGGTATGGCCTTTAGCCAGGCTGGCCTTGGGCTCAATCATGCGATCGCCCATCAGCTTGGCGGCCAGTTTCACCTCCCCCATGGCCTGGCCAATGCGCTGCTGCTGACCGCGGTGATCCGCTTCAATGCCGGCGAGCCACGAGCGGCTAAGCGCTATGCACGCCTGGCCAGGGCCTGCCGCTTCTGCCCGCCCGAAGCTGGCGAACAGGAGGCTTTCCAGGCGCTGCTTACCGCGGTGGAAACGCTGAAACAGCAGTGCGCCATTCCCACCCTCAAGGGCGCGCTGCAGGAAAAGTATCCCCTTTTCTTATCGCGAATTCCCGCCATGGTGCCGGCCGCGCTGGCCGACGCCACCCTGCGCACCAACCCGCGTCCGGTCGATGGCGCGGCCATCGCGCAACTGCTGGAGAGCCTGCAATGAGTGAAGCGATAGTGCCACTATCAAGCATTGATGCAGCGGAGATCCGCGAACGCGTTCGGGCCGCTGGCGTCGTAGGAGCCGGTGGCGCAGGCTTTCCGACCCACATCAAACTGCAGGCCCGGGTGGACACCGTGCTGGTGAACGCCGCCGAATGCGAACCGATGCTGAAGGTTGACCAACAGCTGATGGCTCAGCAGGCTGACCGACTGATTCGCGGCCTGGGTTACGCGATGACCGCCACTGGCGCCCGGGAAGGGATCATTGCCCTGAAGGCGAAATATGCTCCGGCGATTGCGGCATTAACCCCACGACTCCCGGAATGGGCCCGGCTGCATATTCTGCCTGACGTCTATCCGGCCGGGGATGAGGTGCTCACTATCTGGCTGGCGACGGGACGCCGCGTACCACCTGCCGCGCTGCCGGTCAGCGTCGGCGTGGTGGTCAATAACGTGCAGACGGTGCTCAATATCGCCAGAGCCGTGGAACAGGGCTATCCGGTAACTCGCCGGACGTTGACCGTCAATGGCGCCGTCGCCCGTCCACTGACGCTGGCCGTACCACTGGGTATATCGCTGCGCGAGGTGCTGGATCTGGCCGGCGGCGCGACGGTTGACGATCCGGGGTTTATCAACGGCGGTCCGATGATGGGCTCGCTTATTACCTCCCTCGAGACACCGGTCACCAAAACCACCGGCGGCCTGCTGGTGCTCCCGGGCAACCATCCTTTGATCCAGCGACGGCGGCAGGATGAACGAACGCTGCTCGCCATCGCCCGCACCGTCTGTGAACAGTGCCGTTTATGCACAGATTTATGCCCCCGGCACCTGATCGGCCATGAGCTTTCCCCTCATCTGCTGGTGCGGGCGGTGAACTATCGCCAGGCGGCCACCCCGTCGCTGCTGCTCAGCGCCCTGACCTGTTCGGAGTGCAACGTTTGCGAGAGCGTCGCCTGCCCGGTGGGTATTTCCCCCATGCGCATCAACCGTCTGCTGAAACGTGAGCTGAGGGCGAAAAACCTGCGCTACGACGGACCGCTGCGTCCGGCGGACGAGATGGCGAAGCACCGCCTGGTGCCGGTCAAGCGGCTCATCAGCAAACTGGGACTTGATCCCTGGTATCAGGAAGCGCCGCTGACGGCGGTGGAACCGGAGGTGGCCTGCGTCACCCTGCCCCTGCGCCAGCATATCGGCATCAGCGCCGTGCCCTGCGTCGCGCCGGGAGAGCGGGTAACGCGCGGCCAGGTGCTGGCGGATATCCCCGCCGACGCCCTCGGCGCGCCGGTGCACGCCAGTATTGACGGCCTGGTCTCCACCATCACGGAGCAGGCCATTACGCTTGTAAGAGGTTAATCATGACCCAGGCTATCGGAATTTTAGAACTGACCAGCATCGCCAGGGGGATGGAGCTGGGCGACGTCATGCTGAAAAGCGCGAACGTACAGCTCCTGCTCTGCAGAACCCTTTGCCCCGGGAAATTCCTGCTGATGCTCGGCGGCGACGTCGGCGCCGTGCAGCAGGCAATCGCCGCCGGCACCGCGCGCGCCGGGGAGATGCTGGTGGACAGCCTGGTGCTGGCCAACATTCACCCCAGCGTACTACCGGCGATCAGCGGTCTCAACGTGGTCGGGCAGCGGCAGGCGGCGGGGATCGTCGAAACCTGGAGCGTGGCGGCGTGCATCAGCGCCGCCGACCGCGCGGTGAAAGCGGCCAACGTCACCCTGGTGCGGGTCCATATGGCGTTTGGTATCGGCGGCAAATGCTACATGGTGGTGGCGGGTGATATCGCCGATGTCGACAACGCCGTCACGGTGGCCAGCGACAGCGCAGGCGAGAAAGGATTACTGGTTCACCGGGCAGTGATCCCGCGACCGCACGATGCGCTGTGGCAACAGCTGATGGAGGGATAATGGAACCGCAAACCCCTACCGAACGCATGATCCAGGAGTATGTCCCGGGCAAACAGGTTACTCTGGCGCATCTCATTGCCAATCCTGGCAAAGATCTGTTCAAAAAGCTGGGTCTGCCGGACGCGGTCTCCGCCATCGGCATTCTTACCATTACCCCCAGTGAAGCATCGATTATCGCCTGCGACATCGCTACCAAGTCCGGCGCGGTGGAGATCGGTTTTCTCGATCGCTTCACCGGCGCGGTGGTGTTGACCGGCGATGTCTCCGCCGTGGAGTACGCGCTCAGGCAGGTCACCCGCACCCTCGGTGAGCTGATGCGCTTCACCGCTTGCCCAATTACCCGGACCTGAGCCCATGAAACGCCTGATGCTAATCGGACCCAGCCAGTGCGGCAAAACCTCGCTGACCCAGGTATTGCGTGGCGAAACCCTGCGCTATCAGAAAACCCAGGCCATCGTCTGGACGCCGGCCGCCATCGATACCCCCGGGGAATATCTGGAAAACCGCTGCCTGTACAGTGCACTGCTCACCAGCGCCTGCGAGGCCGATGTCATCGCGCTGGTACTAAATGCCGATGCGCCCTGGTCACCTTTTTCTCCGGGGTTTACCGCCCCGATGAACCGCCCGGTCATCGGGGTGATCACTAAAGCCGATTTGGCCGCCCCGCCCCGTCTGCAACAGGTCCGGACATGGCTCGAGACGGCGGGCGCCGGACATATCTTTATCACCAGCGCGTTAACCGGCGACGGGCTTGATGACCTGTTCGCCTGCCTGAATGCAGAGGAATATCAATGACCTATAAAATCATGGCGATTAACGCCGGCAGCTCCTCCCTGAAGTTTCAGCTGCTTAACATGCCGCAGGGGGCGTTGCTCTGTCAGGGGTTGATCGAACGTATCGGCCTGCCCGAGGCCCGCTTCACGCTGAAAACGTCGGCACAGAAATGGCAGGAGACGCTGCCCATCGCCGATCACCATGAGGCAGTGACCCTGCTGCTGGAGGCGCTGACCGGCCGCGGGATCCTGAGCAGCCTGCAGGAGATCGACGGCGTTGGCCACCGCGTCGCCCACGGCGGCGAACGCTTCAAAGACGCCGCGCTGGTCTGCGACGATACCCTGCGGGAGATCGAGCGCCTGGCGGAGCTGGCGCCGTTGCATAACCCGGTCAATGCGCTGGGCATACGTCTCTTTCGCCAGCTGTTACCCGCGGTACCGGCGGTGGCGGTTTTTGATACCGCCTTTCACCAGACCCTGGCGCCGGAGGCCTGGCTCTATCCCCTCCCCTGGCGCTATTACGCCGAGCTGGGCATTCGCCGCTACGGTTTTCACGGTACCAGCCATCACTATGTCAGCAGCGCGCTGGCGGAAAAGCTGGGCGTACCGCTGAGCGCCCTGCGGGTAGTAAGCTGCCATCTGGGCAATGGCTGTAGCGTCTGCGCCATCAAAGGCGGGCAATCGGTGAATACCTCAATGGGCTTTACTCCCCAGTCCGGGGTGATGATGGGCACCCGCAGCGGCGATATCGACCCGTCGATTCTTCCCTGGCTGGTGGAGAAAGAAGGGAAATCCGCCCAGCAGCTCAGCCAGCTGCTGAATAATGAATCCGGGCTGCTGGGCGTCTCCGGCGTGTCCTCTGATTACCGCGACGTCGAACAGGCAGCCGACGCCGGCAACGAACGGGCGGCTCTGGCGCTGTCGCTGTTTGCCGAACGCATTCGCGCGACTATCGGCAGCTATATCATGCAGATGGGAGGTCTGGACGCGCTGATCTTTACCGGCGGCATAGGCGAGAATTCCGCCCGGGCGCGGGCGGCGATCTGCCGCAATTTGCATTTTCTCGGCCTCGCGCTGGACGACGAGAAAAACCAGCGGAGCGCGACCTTTATTCAGGCGGATAATGCGCTGGTCAAAGTGGCGGTGATCAACACCAATGAAGAGCTTATGATTGCCCGCGACGTCATGCGTCTTGCATTGCCGCAGGCGCGCGAGCTGGCGGTGTCGGCATAAACGACGCGCCTCCTCTTGCGGAGAATCATGGTAACCGGCGGGTCGCCATGCCACTATGCGCCCTGGCGAAGGTAAGCGGAAAGGTGAAAACGTGGCTGTTGCACAATGTCCCGCCTCGTGCGGAGAACTTATCCAGGGCTGGATCCTCGGCAGCGAAAAGCTGGTCTCCTGTCCGGTGGACTGGTACAGCACCGTCGAGGTCGAGACCGGAGTACCGCGAAAAGACGAGCGGCCGCTGTCGCGGGCGATGGTCGACCAGCTGCTGGCCCACTGGGGCTACCCCCCAGCGCTGAGCCAGCAGATCCGCATCACCCTGCACTCAACGATCCCAGTGGCCAAAGGGATGGCCAGCAGCACCGCCGATATCGCTGCCACCGCCGTCGCCACCGCCCATCATCTGGGCCATCTACTGGATGAGCCGACGCTGGCGCGCCTGTGCGTCGCGCTGGAGCCTACCGACAGCACCCTGTTTCGCCAGCTGACGCTGTTCGACCATAATACCGCCGCCACGCAAATCGCCTGTCCCCCTCCGCCGGCGCTCGACCTGTTAGTGCTGGAGAGCCCGCTGACACTGCGCACCACCGACTATCACCAGCTGCCGCGCGAGCCGGGCCTGTTGGCAAACGCCTCCCGGCTGCAGCTGGCGTGGGAGAAAGTTCAACAGGCCTGCCACTGCGGCAGCCCGCAGCTGCTGGGCGAAGCAGCAACCATCAGCGCCATTGCCAGCCAGCAGCTGTTGCCTAAGCCGGGGTTTGACGCGCTGCTGGACCTGGTGGAAAGCGCAGGGCTCTATGGTCTCAACGTGGCGCACAGCGGCAGCGTCGTCGGCCTGCTGCTGGACCGCCGTCGGCATGACGTCGAATTTCTGCAATGGCGGCTGGCAGACAGCGACATCGCCGCCCACTGGCCGCAGCAGCATCTGTTGGCGATGGTGCCCGGGGGCGTCATCCTGCAGTAGGCCTCAGGCCAGCACCCGGCGCAACGCCACCAGCAGCTGGTCGTTTTCCTCGGCGCTGCGGATCGCCACGCGGAAATAGCGGCTATCCAGCCCCGGGTAGTTGGCGCAGCTGCGGATCAGCACATGCTGGCGCAGCAGGGCATATTGCAGGTCAAAATCGGGTCTGTCGCAGCGCAAGAACAGGTAGTTAGCACGCCCGGGCCATACGGTCAGCCCGGCCATCTCCTGCAGCTGCGCATAGAAACGCGCTCCCTCCTCCTGCAGCCACTGCCAGGTGGCCCGCTGATACGCCCGATCCTGGAGAATAATTTCCCCGGCCAGGGCGGCATAGGCGTTGATGGACCACGGCATTTGTCGCGCGCGCAGTCGGGCCACCGCCTGGGCATCAGCGTTCAGCAGGTAGCCGAGACGCAGCCCCGGAATGGCATAAAATTTGGTCAGCGATCGCAAAACCCAGACGTGCGGATGCTGCGCCAGCAGAGGAATAAACCCCGGCTGGTCGGGGATAAAGTCGAGGAAGGCCTCATCGAGGATCAGGCTGATGTTCAGCGCTCGGCAGCGCTGCGCAATGGCTTCCAGCAGGCCCCGCTCCGGCAGCAGGCCGGTGGGGTTGTTCGGGGTGCAGAGAAACAGGCAGTCCAGCGCCGGAGTCAGGGCATCGAGGATCGCGTCGGTCAGCTGCCAGCCATCGCGCTCCCGCAGGGCATACTCCACCACCTCGCAGTCCACCGTCTGCAGCGCCCGCCGGTACTCCGCGAAACCGGGAATGACGATCATCGCCCGCCGCGGCTTAAGGCCGTGGACGAGGGTGAAGATCGATTCAGTTTCGCCGTTGCCGGCGAGGATATGCGCCGTCGGCAACTGATGGTGGGCAGCCAGCGCCTGATGCAGCTGTTGATACTCGACGTCAGGGTAGCGTTCGGCGCAGCCCGGGTTGTCAACGATCGCCTGCCTGAGCGAGGCAGGCATCCCCAGCGGATTGATGTTGGCGCTAAAATCCAGCAGCTCGCCGGGGGCTATGCCCAGCAGGGCGGCGGCCTCGCGGATATTGCCGCCATGGGCGCTTTTCAGTAAGGCCATGTCCCTTTCCTGTGTGGTTATCCGCGGCGGGCCAGCGTCGCGCCGTCGGCGAAGTAGGCTTTAATCCCGGCGAGGATCGACTCGGCCACCTCCTGCTGGAATTTGGCCGTTTTCAGTTTCCGCTCTTCTTCCACGTTACTGATAAACGCCGTCTCCACCAGAATGGAGGGGATATCAGGCGCCTTCAGTACCGCAAAGCCCGCCTGCTCTACCCGATTCTTGTGCAAATTATTGATATTGCCCATTTTCTCCAGCACCGCCTTTCCGAATTTGAGGCTGTCGGCGATGGTGAGAGACTGCACCATATCGAACATGGTGTGGTCGACATAGCGGTCGCCGCTCTTGCTGACCCCACCGATCAGATCCGAGGCGTTCTGCGTCTGGGCGAGATATTTTGCCGCGGTACTGGTGGCCCCCTTGGTGGAGAGGGCAAACACCGAAGAGCCGCTGGGCTGGCGGCTGGTAAAGGCGTCGGCGTGAATCGACACGAACAGGTCGGCGCGCTGCTTCTGCGCCTTGGCGACACGCACTTTCAACGGGATAAACACGTCTTCGTTGCGGGTCATATAGGCCTTCATATTGCCTTCTTTGTCGATCAGCGCCCGCAGGCGACGGGCGATCTGTAGCACCACGTCTTTTTCGCGGGTGCGATACTTCCCCACGGCGCCGGAGTCTTCGCCGCCGTGCCCGGGATCGAGCATGATGACAATCGGCCGGTCGCGCCCGGCTTTGCCCGGCTGCGGCCCGCTTTGCGCCGGCGGCACCTGCCGCTCCAGATTGCCTTTGTTGTAATCCTCGAGCAGCGCCAGCAGCGGATCCTGAACATCGGTAGCGTTGGCGGGGTAGAGATCCATCACCAGACGCTCTTTAAAGCCGGCCACCGGCGCGAGGGCAAACAGCTGCGGCTTAACGTTCTGCTTGAGTTCGAAGACCATGCGCACGGTTTGCGGATCAAACTGGCCCACCCGGGCGGACTTAATAAAGGGATCGTCAGCGCGGATCTGGCCCCCCATGCCTTTCAGCACAGAGTTCAGGTTAACCCCTTCCAGATCCACTACCACTCGTTCCGGATTACTGAGGGCAAACTGCCGGTATTTCAGCACATGATTCGATTCTACCGTGACACGCGTGTAGGTCGATGCTGGCCAGACGCGAACGGCGACCACCCGCGCGGCGGCGGCCAACCCGACAGGGCTCACGCTCATTAACCACATGGCGCCCGCGCCCTGCAACAGACGGCGACGGCTTAATCCTGAGTTGTTTCCCGACATGCCACTCCCAAGCAATAAAAACGCATTTATACCCAAAACAAACAGATTGACCAGAAACTTTAACGAAAGGCATATAACCTGTCATCTATAAAAGGGTAAACATTCATTGACACCCTGCGCCGGGTCACATGTTTTTCGCGGCTTAGCCTCAAATTGGGGCTTGCGTTTAACGGCAAAACAGAATAAAAATACAATAATTACGAACAATCATGCATTGAGGGTTTGTCATGGTGAAGGAACGTCGCACTGAACTGGTAGAAGGATTCCGCCATTCTGTTCCCTATATTAATGCCCATCGGGGAAAAACGTTTGTCATCATGCTGGGCGGCGAAGCCATTGAGCATGAAAATTTCTCAAATATTGTCAATGACATAGGATTATTGCATAGCCTGGGCATTCGCCTGGTGGTGGTCTATGGCGCCCGCCCGCAGATTGACGCTAACCTCGCCGAGCACCATCACGAGCCGGTCTATCACAAGCAGACGCGAGTGACTGACGCCAAAACGCTGGAGCTGGTTAAGCAGGCGGCGGGGATGCTGCAGCTGGAGATCACCGCCCGTCTGTCGATGAGCCTCAACAACACCCCGCTGCAGGGGGCCCATATCAACGTTGTCAGCGGCAACTTTATCATTGCCCAGCCGCTGGGCGTCGATGACGGCGTCGATTATTGCCACAGCGGACGCATTCGCCGCATTGACGAAGAGGCGATTCATCGTCAGCTCGACAGCGGCGCCATTGTGCTGATGGGGCCGGTCGCGGTGTCGGTCACCGGCGAGAGCTTTAACCTGACTTCGGAAGAGATAGCTACCCAGCTGGCCATCAAGCTGAAGGCGGAGAAAATGATCGGCTTCTGTTCGTCGCAAGGGGTTTACAACCAGGCCGGGGAAATTGTCTCCGAACTGTTCCCTAATGAGGCGCAAGCCCGCGTCGAAGAGCTGGAAGCAGACGAAGACTATAACTCCGGCACCGTGCGCTTCCTGCGCGGGGCGGTGAAGGCCTGCCGCAGCGGCGTACGGCGCTGCCACCTGATCAGCTATCAGGAAAATGGCGCGCTGCTGCAGGAGCTGTTTTCACGCGACGGCATCGGCACCCAGATCGTCATGGAGAGCGCGGAGCAGATCCGTCGGGCGACCATCAATGATATCGGCGGTATTCTTGAGCTGATAAGCCCGCTCGAGCAGCAGGGCATTCTGGTACGCCGTTCCCGCGAACAGCTGGAGATGGAGATCGACAAATTCACCATTATTCAGCGCGATAACACCACCATCGCCTGCGCCGCCCTCTATCCTTTCCCGGAAGAGAAGATCGGCGAAATGGCCTGCGTGGCGGTGCATCCGGATTACCGGAGCTCGTCGCGGGGAGAGGTGCTGCTGGAGCGTATTGCCGCTCAGGCCAGGCAGATGGGACTGAGCAAACTGTTCGTGTTAACCACCCGCAGCATCCACTGGTTCCAGGAGCGCGGCTTCACGCCGGTGGATATCGACCTGCTGCCGGAGAGTAAAAAGCAGATGTATAACTATCAGCGCCGGTCGAAGGTGCTGATGGCCGACCTCGCTTAAGCCCTTCTCCTCTCTATCTAACGGCCCGGGATAGCGCGACGCTTATCGCTTTATCCCCGGCCGGTCTCCCGCCCCTCTTCCCGCCAGCCTGGCGTACGCACGCGGGCGAAATTCCTGGTTTCCGCGCAGGCCATTTCTTTCTCGCTGGCTCACCGATATGCTATTGGCTGTCGACAGGACGTCGACTGGCGCCGCGGCCGCCACCCGCCCAGCAAGGATCGCTTAAAGAATGGAAACCAAACCGAACTGGCTGGTCAGACATATTAATCTCATTACCACCGCGGTCGCCCTCTATCCGTGGTTGCTGATGATACTGCTCCTCTGGGATAACCAGCGCCATCATCAGCATGGCTATGCCGCGCTCGGCGCCGCCATCGCGATATTATTTCTGCTGGCCCTGACGTCCGGCATGAATCTTCTCATCTCCTCGCTGGTGATTTTTTGTGCCCGCTGTTCCACCCCACCGCTGGCCGGCGGCGCAGCAGTCCGCTTTTTCGCCATGAACTCGATCTCGGCGCTCTGGCTTATCCCTCTGTTCTTCAGTTACTGATTTTTCCGCCAGCCCGGGCAACGGCTGCAGCATTTTCCATCGCCCGGACCCGGCGTCTCAGGGGGCTTCGCGCCCGGCGAAAATCTCCGCCAGGCCGCTGCGCCGTTCGGTGCGCGTCACAATGGCCTGGGAGAGCACCTGCTCGTCGGCATAGAGCGACAACCGCCGTTTCGCGCGGGTGATCGCCGTGTAGACCAGTTCGCGGGTCACCAGCGGGACGCTGCGCGCCGGCAGGATCAGCGCCGCGTGTTCGAACTCCGAGCCCTGCGATTTATGCACGGTCATCGCCCAGGCGGTATCATGCTCCGGCAGACGGCTCGGCTGCACCGACTTGATGGCGCCGTCGGGCATCAGGAACCACACCCGCAGCTCGCCGTTGCGCTCCAGGGCGATGCCGATATCGCCGTTAAACAGCCCCAGCGCGCTGTCGTTGCGCGATATCATGATCGGTCGGCCATCATACCAGCGAGAGTGGCGCGGCAGGGCGATCGCCCGCTGGCGGTTGAGCCGCTGCTCCAGCCGCTCATTGACGCCGCTCACGCCGTACGGCCCCTCGCGCAGCGCGCACAGCAGCTGGAATTCGCTGAAAGCGGCCAGCATGGCCTGCGGTTCGGCCCGCTCGCGGCGCAGCTGCAGGTAGCGCTCATAGCCCTGCTGAGCCGCGCCGAGCATGGCTTCGTACTCTTCGGTCGTGCTGAGGGGATGAAGCGCGATATCGTCAAACGGCTGGCGCAGCGTGGCCTTCACCTCCGCGCGCGCGCCAGCGTTCACCGCCCGCGCCAGGCTCCCGATGCCGGAGTGACTGCCGAAGCGATAGCTCTTTTGCAGCAGGCACAAACTGTCTCTCAGCGCGCCCGCGATAGCCCCCTCGCCCGCCGGCACCGGCGAACCGGTCAGCCGGGTCAGCTCCTGCGCCCGCGCGGCGGTATAGCCCGAACTCGCCCAGGCGCAGATATCCCCCAGCACCGCCCCCGCTTCTACGGAGGCCAGCTGGTCGCGATCGCCGAGGAAAATCACCCGCCCGTGGGCCGGCAGCGCGTCGATAAGCCGCGACATCATCGGCAGGTCGATCATCGAGGCTTCATCCACCACCAGCACGTCCAGATGCAGCGGGTTGCCGGCGTGATAGCGCATCCGCTGGCTGCCTGGCTGGGCGCCCAGCAGACGATGCAGCGTGCTGGCCTCGGTGGGAATCAACGCTTTCTGCGCGTCGGTCAGCGGCAATTTTCTCAGCGCCGCGCCCAGCGATTCGGTCAGACGCGCCGCCGCTTTCCCGGTTGGCGCCGCCAGGCGAATACGACAGCGCGGGCTGTCTTCGATCTGGATCAGCGCCGCCAGAAGCTTCGCCACGGTGGTGGTCTTCCCGGTCCCGGGACCGCCGGAGATCACTGAGATGCGGCGGGTCAGCGCCACCGCCGCGGCCACTTTTTGCCAGTCGGTTTCGCCGGTGGCAGGGAACAGGGCATTCAGGGTTGACGCCAGCCGGGCCTCATCCATCTCCAGCACCCGGTTGGCTTCATTGAAGAAGCGGGCGACGGTCAGCTCGTTGCGCCACATCCGATTCAGATAGAGCCGGTCGCCGCACAAAATCATCGGCGCCGGAGCATCGCCGCAGCTCACCGCCGACGAAGCGAGCAGTAGCCCGGGCCAGTCCTCCGGCGCGCCGGCTTCGGCCAGCAGCCGATCGCGGATCTCCCCCGCTTTACCGCTCAGCGCCTCGTCGCCGCTCAACCGCGAGAGCGGCAGACAGACGTGCCCCTCGCCGGCATCCCGGCTCAGCAAGGCCGCCGCCAGCTTGACCGCCGGCGGGTCGTTTTGCGCCACCATCAGGGCAAACTGGACGTCCAGCGGCCGCAGCAGACGCTGCTCCACCGCCGCCAGCAGTAGTTGTTCGAAAGTCATGAGGCCTCCTCCTGAGTTTCTCCGGCAAAAAGCTGATCCAGACCGTCAATCAGCGGTCGCACCGGCCGGGTGGTGAAGATCCCCTGCCCCCCCTCCTCGCCCGTCCATGCCGCGCAGGAAAAGATAAATCACGCCGCCGAAGTGGCGGTCATAGTCATAATCGGCCAGCCGGTGGCGCAGATAGCGGTGCAGCGCCAGGCTATACAGCTGATACTGTAGATCGTAGCGGTGGGCACGCATCGCCTGCTCCATCGCCGGCCGGGTGTAGGCCTCGCGATCTTCCCCCAGCCAGTTGGATTTGTAATCCAGCAGGTAATAACGGCCTTCGTGACGGAAGACCAGATCGATAAAGCCCTTCAGCATGCCGCGCACCTGGCGGAAATCCAGCGGCGGCGTGTCGGCAGAGAGGGGATCGTACTGGCGGATAAGCGCGTCAAGGCGCTCCGCCGTCAGCAGCTGGGCGATGGGCAGGTAAAATGCCATCTCCACCTGTTTATCCCGCGCCGCAAGCTGATTGAGCGCGATATCCGGCCCCGGCAGGCGGGTCTTCAGCACGCCCCCCAGCCAGTCGGTCAGCACCGGCGCCCACTGCGCGTCAAACCCGCTCAGCTGCAGCTTCTCCGCCATCCACCCTTCCGGCACCGGCTGGGTGAAGTCCAGCTCCTCAAACAGGCTGTGCAGGAAGGTCCCCGGCGCGGCGCCGCGCGGGAACTGGTGCGGAGTCAGCTGCGGCTCTTCCACGACTTCGCCGACGCCGGCGGCATCAACATCCAGACGCGGCAGCAAATCCTGCCCGCCGCTGAAACCATGCTGCTGCAGTCCGGAGTAACTGGTCACCCGCCAGTCGTCGGCGATGCGGCGCTGCAGCTCGCGCGCCGACAATCGCGGGATGGTCGCCGCGGGCGCCTGCCACGGGGTGAGATCCAGTTCGCCCGGAATCTGTAATGCAATATCGCCATGACAGAAGTCCGCCAGCCGCGCAGCCAGCCCGGCGGCGTCCATGGCTTCGCCCGCCTGCAGCAGCCGTCCCAGCGCGCTGAGGTGGAAATCGCTGTTGCCGGATTTCCGGCTGCTGAGCGGCGCCACGCCGAGGCTGCAGTGCCAGACCGCGCGGGTCAGGGCCACGTACAGCAGGCGCAGATCTTCCGCCAGTCGTTCCGCCTCCGCCAGCTCGAGGCTGGCCTCATCCTGGCCCAGATCCAGCACCGCCGCGAACGTCTCGCGATCGTGGTAAAACGCCTGGTCCTGTTTACGAAACCGGGCGATAAACGGCAGCCAGACCAGGGGGTATTCCAGCCCTTTTGACTTGTGAATGGTGACAATTTGCACCAGGTGCTTATCGCTTTCGAGACGCATCTGCTGGCTGGCGGCGTTGCTGTCCGGCTCGGCGATATGCTGCGCCAGCCAGCGCACCAGGGCATGCTCGCTTTCCAGCTGGCTGGCCGCCTCCTGCAGCAGTTCGCTGATGTGCAGAATGTCGGTTAAGCGCCGCTCGCCGCCGCGTGTCGCCAGTAGATTCTCGGCTATATGTCGGGCTGTCATCAACGCCCGCAGCATCGGCATCACTCCGCGCTGCCGCCAAATCTGGCGGTATTCGCTAAACTCTTCCACCAGCGCGTCCCACGCCTGCTCATCCTGGTTCAGGTTTTCAATATCCAGCGCGGTCAGGCCAAACATCGACGTCGCCAGCGCGCTGCGCAGGGTATTTTCCCGCTCCGGGGCCAGCACCGCCTGCAATAGCCAGAGCAGCTCCTGGGCCTCAAGCGTCTCAAAAACGCTGTCGCGGTTGGAGAGGTAGACTGAGGGAATGCCCAGCGTCTGCAGCGCTTCACGCACCTGCGCCGCCTCCAGCCGGTTGCGCACCAGCACGGTAATATCCGAAGCCTGTACCGGGCGCGAGGTTTCCCCGCGCCACAGCAGCGCGCGCCCCCGCTGACCGGCGCTCAGCCAGTCGCGGATCTGCGTGGCGCAGAGCTGCGCCATAAAGGTCTGATAATCGCCAGACCCGACAGTGTCGCCGGGCATCAGCCAGACGTTCATCGCCGGTACGTCCGCCGCGTCAACGGTAAAGCGCAGCCCCTTGTTCTTCGCCGCCGCCTTCACCGGCAGGAACGGGATCTCGTGGAACATGAAGGGGTTATCGCTGAGGCTGAACAGCCGATTGACGCTGCCCACCATGCCCGGCGAGGAGCGCCAGTTGGTATCGAGGGTGTAGTGCGCGGCAACGTCGCCGCGCGCTTTCATATAGGTAAAGATATCGGCGCCGCGAAAGGCGTAGATGGCCTGCTTGGGATCGCCGATCAGCAGCAGAGCCGTCTCCGGCTGCCGGCGCCAGATGCGGCGAAAAATCCGGTACTGCTGAGGGTCGGTGTCCTGAAATTCATCGATCATCGCCACCGGAAAACGCTGGCGAATGGCGCTGGCCAGCGTCTCGCCGCTGTCGCCGCGCAGCGCCTCGTCAAGCCGGCTGAGCATATCGTCAAACCCCAGCTCGCCGCGGCGGCGCTTTTCGCGGGCGACCGCATCGCGGATCTCGACCATCGCTCTCGCCAGCACCAGATCGGTGAGCGTCAGCGAGGAGGCCAGCAACGACTCTACGGCGCTAAACAGGGGATGCACCGGCGGTTCGCCACCGGCTTTGGTGCGCTCGAGCAGAAACGACTGGGCAAATTTCTCCAGCGCGTCGGGCAGTTGGTAGCTTAACGTCTCTTCCTGCGCCCAGGCGTTCACTTTCTCCATCCACTTGCCCTGGTTGCCGCGATTAAACTTCCGCCGGTCAAGGCCGGAATTTTCCAGCACGCCTTCGATCTCGCCCACCTGCTCGCGCCACTGCTGCTTGAGCGAGTCAATGCGGGCGATGATCTGCTGATGGCGTTCGGCCAGCGTCTCGTTAGGGGCTGGCGGCGACTTAAGCTGCGGCGCTTCGCCCTGCAGCCAGCGGTCAAGGGACTTCAGCAGATCGCGCGGCCCTTTCCAGACGTCGTGGATCACCGCCGCGATATCGCGGGTCAGGGGATAGCAGTGGCGGCGCCAGAAATCGGCGCAGGCCTGATAGCGCAGGCGGGATTCATCCTCGATCAGCTGTTGCTCGAACAGCATGCCCGACTCGAAGGCGTTAAGGCTCAGCATCCGTTGGCAAAAGCCGTGGATGGTGAATACCGCCGCCTCGTCCATCTGCCGTTCAGCCAGCAGCAGCGTCTTCGCGGCGTCGTCTTTATCGGCGATCTCCGCCAACAACGCGCTGTAGAGCGGATTGTCGGATTCGCCGCGCAGGCAGGCGATGCGCAGTTCGTGGATGTTGCTGCGGATACGGCCGCGCAGCTCTTCGGTCGCCGCCTCGGTAAAGGTCACCACCAGCAGTTCTTCAACGCTGATGGCGCGGGGATAGGCGGCCTCACCGCCCAGCCCCAACAGCAGCCGCAGATACAGCGCGGCGATGGTAAAGGTTTTTCCGGTGCCCGCAGAGGCTTCTATCAGGCGCTCGCCGATCAGGGGCAAGCGCAGGGGATCCAAAGACTCAGCGGTGTCGGTCATTCATTCTCTCGCATCAGGGGTAAGGATTGCTGCAATGCGCTGACGTTTTCCCACACTTTGCCGCCTTTCGGCTGGGCATAGTCCGCTTTGCCATTCTGGCTACCGGAAATCTGGGACAAGATCGTCATGCCCTGCGGATCCACCACCGTCTGATGGAAGAAGTCGGCAAGTTTTTGCGGCGTCAGCAGTTTAATCTGAGCCACTACTTTATCACGTGAATCAAAACGCATATTACCGCGATCGAAATCTTTGCTCAGTTTCGAGGCTTCATCGCCCAGCGTCTGCGGCGCCTGCAGCATCTGGCTTATCACCGCCTGCTGGAGCTGAGCAAACTCTTCCGGCTTCATCGCCCGCAGCTTCGCCTCCGCGGTGGGGAAGAAGGCCTGGAACCGCTGCCAGAGGAAGGCCGGCTGCTTATCGCTACTCTGCAGCAGGAAGCCCATGCCCCACTGGCGCCCCACGTTCATCGGGAAGGCAAAGACCGCGTAGCCGAGCTGCTCTTCAGTACGCAGCTGGTTGTAGAACCACGGCTGAATGATCTGCCCCAGCAGGGTGCTGGCGGCGGTGCTACTGAACTCATCCACGTTGGGCGGCGCAAACACCGCGGCCAGCGCGGAGTCGGTGCTGTTGCCCGCTTTATTGAAGATCGCCAGCTGCTGCCGATTCACCACCACGTCTTTATTGCGGCACCATTCGTTGCCGTCAGCGCCCAGCTGCTGCTGGATCTGGCGGGCCAGCGTCGTGGCGGCATCGGCGGTCATATTGCCTATCACCATCAGTTCAGGACGCCCCCTGGTTTTCAGGTTGGCGCGGTAGTTGAGCACCTCTTTAAGGGTAATGGAGGGCAGCAGCGCCCGGCGCACTTCGCGCTGGAAGTACGGCACCTGCGAGACCATCTGGATCGGCATAATCGCCTGATCGTAGGCTTTGCCTTTCTCGGCGGAATCCATCATCTGCGCATACCAGGATTTGGCCTGCTCCAGCTGCTCCTCGGTCGGCGTATAGCTGAAGTATCCCTGCAACAGATCGCTGAACAGCGCCGGAAGATGCTGGGTATAGCCGTTGGCATTGACCATTAATCCGTTATTAGCGCCGGTAGAGAACGAAATGCCGCCGACCGCCGCCTGGTTACTGAGCTGGTCGAGGGCGATGCCGGCGAGATAATCGTTGAGGGCAAACATCACCTGCCGGCGAGCGCTGTCCATCGCCTGAGGGTTACGCAGCACCAGGGAGATGTCCGCCTTCGGCTCGCTGGCAAAATACTGGCTCGGGGCATACACCACCCGCAGCGTCGGTTCATCCAGGATCAGCTGCGGATGCGGCCAGGCTTTATCGCTTTTGATAAGGGTGAAGTCATCCGGAATATAGGGGTTGAGCGCCGGCAGCCGCAGCTGGATGGCCTGCGATTTGTGCTGCCAGTCAGCGAACGTCTGCTCGCTAATCTTATCCACCTGATACGGCGCATCGACAAAGTAGGCCGTCTTGTTATGCGGCTCCTGGGGGCTGATATACCAGATACGGGCGTTCTGCGGGGTCATCATCGCCAGCCGGTCTTTGATCGCCTGCGGGTCGTACTGGTCGGCAATATTCACCACGTCCAGCGCATGCTCGACCGGCACCCGGATCATGGTGTCCGCCAGCCATTCCACGTAGTCCATGTCGCGGTTGATCGACGGATAGCGGAAATCCAGCGCCAGCACATGCGCCAGTTCGTCGAAATAGCGTTTGTCGATGCCCTGAGTACGCAGGAGGTCGAGGTAGCTGAAAATGGCCGCCGTCACTTCATCGCGGTGCGCCAGGCCTTTGTCGGTGAGGGTGGCTGAGATCGCCAGTACGCCGCTGTTGCCGTTTACCACCGGATCGGAATCGGCGCGGATACCTTCCGCCAGACCCTGTTTTTGCAACCAGTCAGAGAGCGTGCCCGGGCTGCGGTTGCCGATAAGATAGGTGACCAGCTCATCGGTTTTGCTGCGGAAGCGATCGCTGTTGTTGTCGATGCGAAACTCGACGCGCAGCACTTTACGCGGCATCGCCGGCACATAGTGAATAATGATGCCTTTTTGCGCATCCGTGACCACCGGGACGGTAATTTCCGGCCTGCTGATCTGACGATTCGGCACGCGGCCAAAGGTGTCCGCAGCCATGCGCGCCAGCGCCGGCAACGGCTTGTTGCTGTAGATCACCGCTTTCATCAGATTGGCGGAGTACCAGCTATCGCGGAAGGTGTGCAGCGCATCAAGCACCGGGCTGCCGGGCTTATCGCTGAGCGTCTCGAGGTTGCCACCCGAGAAGTGGGCCGCCGGGTGAGCCGGGTTGATGGTCTCCGCGCTGACCTGGGCCATGCGCATCCCGTCTCGCGTCCGGGCCATCGTCAGCTCGGCGTTGACCGCGTTACGTTCGCGGTCGGCATATTTTTTATCCAGCAGCGGCGCGGCGATGGCGTCGGCCAGGCGATCTACGGCCCCGTCCAGCGCATCATTTTCCACTTCAAGATAAAACGCGGTGCGGTAGGGCGCGGTACTGGCGTTATGGCTGCCGCCGTGCAGCTTAAGAAACTCTGCAAGGCTGTCAGGCTGGGGATATTTTTGCGACCCCATCAGCGTCATATGTTCCAGAAAATGCGCCAGCCCCTGATGATCTGCCGGATCCTGCAGGGATCCCACCGGCACCACCAGCGCCGACAGCGATTTCACCGCCTGCGGATCGGAAACCAGCAGCACGACCATGTCGTTATCAAGGCGGATCGCCTGATACTGACGCGTATCTTTTTCGCTTTTGCGGATCGTCTCCTGAATCGGCTGCCATCCGGTGTCGGCCTGACTAAACGGCGCCCAGAGGGCGGCCAGCACAACAAAAACCTTGAACCATAAACTGCGGGGCATTCACGAACCTCATCATTAACAAACTTGCGCTGCACAGCGTGCAGCCTTTTATGTCCATCAGTCCGTGATACGTTGCGCATATTAAATGAACCGTCATTCACTGCGCAATTTTTATACTATTTAAATTTGTGTGGACCGATGGTAACGATATAGCGGTAACAGATAACGCTGCGTCTGGGCAATGATTTCTTCGTAATGCGCCGGCTCCAGCGAACGCCACAGGCGTTGATACCAGATATCGGCGCCCTCCCCGCTGACCACCATGTTCCCTTCGTAGGTCTGCAGGAATTTGCTCCGCGCTTTCTGCTGCGTCTCTTCGTCCATTAAGATGACATCCTTTTCGGCGTCGTAACAGGCTTTCAGCCAGGCGCCACCGCTTTCCGGCAGCAGCAGCAGCGGCTGCGACATCCCCAGCAAATAGCCATCCACCAGCTCGTTAAGGTACGCCTGCGCCTCGGCGGGCGCCAGCGCCGGAAAGCGCCACTCTCCCTCTTTCCGCACAAACAGCCGGCTCTCGCCGGTGCCGCCGCTGGAGCAGTAGACAAGGTGTTCCAGCCAAAGTTGCATCCCCTGGGAGACGCTCAGCAGCGAAGGCCGCCAGCGCAGCAGACCGTCCGGCTGCACCTGCTGCAGCCAGCCGGTCAGGTTCACGCCGCCGCACTGCAGATCGATCTCCATGCTCTGCGCCTGCTGGCGCTCGGCCATCACCCGCTCGGCCAGCGCCTGCATCTCCAGGCGCTGCGTCTCCCAGACCAGCTCGCCAAAGGCGCCATACGGCAGCTCGCCGGCGGCGCGAAAGCGGCGGAACATAGCCGAGACGTCCTGCTCCTCAATAAGCGTATTGAGCAGTTGCTGATTCAGTTGATAACGGCTCAGCCCTTCAAGAGTGAACGGCTCGTCGTCTGGAATATCGTCCTCTTCGGCGCGGAAATTGACCCGCAAACGCTGCTGAAAGAACGCGCGTACCGGGTGCTGCCAGAAGCGCAGAAGCTGATCGAACGGCAGGCTGTCAATCGGCGGCGCGGTGAGCGGCTGTATAAAATCGCTATGCGCCTCTCCCTGCTGGCCGGCGGCCGCCAGCCATTCACGAGCGTAGCTCTTGTTCTCGTCTTCCTGGAAATTGGCAACGTCGAACGGCATGCGCGTATGCAGATGGGTGATATGGGCTTTAACCCGCGCTTCGCTGGCGTCGCAGTCAAGCTCTTCGTCACCGGCGAGACAGTGGCTCTGGCCGATATAATCCACCAGCTCCTGCACCAGCACCGAAGGAAAACGCTCGCTGTTGTCCTGGATCGAACGGCCGATATAGCTGATATACAGCGTCTGCTCGGCGGACATCAGCGCTTCGAGGAACAGATAGCGGTCATCATCGCGCCGGCTGCGGTCGCCGCGCTGCGGCTTCTGGCTCATTAAATCAAAGCCCAGCGGCGGTAGCGTGCGCGGATAAACCCCGTCATTCATCCCCAGCAGGCACACCACCTTAAAGGGGATCGAACGCATCGGCATCAGGGTACAGATATTGACCGGGCCGGCAAGAAAGCGCTGGCTGATCCGCTGCTGATCGAGGCGCTGGGCCAGCTCATCGCGCAGCAGCGTCAGCGGCACCTGCTCGCCATACTGCGCCTCCAGACCGCTATCAATAACCGCCAGCCACTGCTGCTCAATCAGCGCCAGCGCCGCTTCGGTCTCACTGTCCGGCAGGAAAAAGTCATTCAGCAGATCGCGACAGACCGGCAGCCACTCCGCCAGCGGCCGCTGCTGGGCCAGGCCGCGTCGCCACAGATTAAGCTGCATCAGCAGCGACGCGAGGTTGCCCACCAGCTCGGCGATCAAACCGCTGGATTCGTCATACGGCAGCACCGACTGCCATTCTCCCTCGCGGCTGTCCATCGCGTAGCCCAACAGCATGCGGGTGAGGCCGAACCGCCAGGTATGCTGCCCGGTCGCCGGCAGGTCCAGCTCACGGACGTTGTCGTCATCCATTCCCCAGCGGACGCCGGACTCGTTCACCCACTGGCGCAGGTAGCGCAGCCCTTCTTCCGTGATATTAAAGCGCGCCGCCAGCACCGGGACGTCCAGCAGCGCCAGCACATCTTCACTGGCGAAGCGGCTGTCCGGCAGTGAGAGCAGCGTAATAAACGCCTGCAGCACCGGGTGCGACTCTCGGGCGCGACGGTCGGAGATCGCCCACGGCAGCCAGCGATCGCCGCTGGCGGCGCCAAACACCGCCTGTATATAGGGGCTGTAGCTGTCGATATCCGCCACCATGACGATGATATCCCGCGGCGTGAGCGTCGGATCCGCCTCCAGCATCGCCAGTAGCCTATCGTGCAGAACCTCCACTTCGCGCTGCGGACTGTGGCAGACGTGAATGCTCAGACTGCGGTCATCCAGCGTCAGCGGACGTTTGTCGCGACTGTGGGCGAATGCCTCTGCGCTCTGCCCGGCCACCGCCGCGTTGCGTAGTTCAAGGATATCCGACTGCAGGTTATGCAACAGGTTATCGGGGGCGATGTCGACAAAAGCGTCCAGCTCCTCATAGCGCTCCAGCCCCGCCAGCAGGTAGATATAGTCGCGCCCCAGTTTCCCCCAGGAGGCGAGCAACGGGTTGCCGACATCCTGTTCCCCGGCGTCATTAAACAACCCCGGCGCCTGCTCGGTGTCGCGAAACAGGGGTAGCGCGCGCGCCTCGCGGTGATGGCGCCGCTGGCGCGACAGCAGCTTCGCCAGGAACGCCGGATCCTTAATGTCTCCCCAGTAGTAGCGGCAGGGGTTGGTAAACAATACGTAGACATCGACATGCTTACCCAGCGCCTGCAGCGCCTGAAGATAGACCGGCGGCAGCGCGGAAATCCCGCAGATGAAGACGCGCGACGGCAGCCCGGCGGGCGGTTCGTCCGCTTTTTCCAGGGTACTGATAAAGCGCTGGTAGAGATTGGCGCGGTGCCACTGCGGCTGCCCCAGCTCGGCGGTGTAGCTCACCAGCGCCTGCCACAGCGGCGCCTGCCACTGCTGGGCATCGCCGAGACCTTCCACCCGCTGGCCGGCCTCCCAGCGCATCAGCCACTCCGGGCGATAGACGAGGTACTGGTCATAGAGGTCCGCCACCCGGGCGGCCAGCTGAAACAGCTTGCGCTTGTCGCCGTCATCACTCAGATACTGGCGCAGCAGGATAAAATCGTCTTCCTCCAGGTGCTGCGGCAGGAGGGTCATCAGCTTCCAGCTCATGCTCTGCTTGCTGAAGGCGCTTTCGCCCGGAATATCTTTCAGGACGCGCACGAACATATCCCAGATAAAGCTCGCCGGCAGCGGGAACTCGATATTGGCGGCAATCCCAAAGCGCGCGGCCAGGGTCATCTGCAGCCACTGCGCCATGCCGGTACTCTGCACCAGCACCATTTCGGCCTGAAAAGGGTCATCCAGCCGCTGGCGCTCGACGATAAACTCCATCAACGCCTCGAGAACATCCAGCCGGTTTGAGTGGTATACCCTTAACATAATTGCTCCTGACTACTGGCTGACCGGGCAATGCAGCCGGGTCATCTGCACCCGCTTTGCAACGGGTCTACTGATCGTTACCGTGATGCTGACACATCTTTGCCTCGATGTCTGCATACGGCTTACCTGCCCGCGTGCCGGCGACGGCGGCGCGGAGAGCTGGCTATAGCGCCACGCGTCGCGCCACAGTTGACGGGTCTGGTTCAACTGGACAATTCCTTGCGCCATTCCGCGCTGATAGCCGCCCAGCGCGGTGACCGTCAGCACCATCAGCGCCATCGCCAGCACGGTCTCCGGCAGGCTAAACCCCCGCTGACGCTTCAGGGCATTTGACATAAGCTCGCCTCTCTGAGCGGGCAAAAATCGCTCCAGCCGTGGGCGGAAAAACGCACCTGCCCGCCGCGCACCTCGCCGGACTGCCAGACCTGCACCTCGCCGCTGGCGCTGCTGAGCACCAGTGAACCGTCGCCGAAGATACGCAGACAGGCGCGCCAGCCCTGCGGCGCCTGCTCCCGGCAGGCCAGCGCCACCTGCGCCGACCAGACCTGCTGTTTTCCCCACTGCAGCGCGGAATGGGCTATCGCCGTATCGCGGATCGCCTGCGTTTCGCTGGCGGTTTGCGCCAGCAGCACCCGCTGCTGCAGGTTAAGCCCCTCGAGTAACAGGCTGCCGAGGGTCAGCAACAGGAGCACCATCAGCAGCGACGACATTCCACGCTGGCGGATCACAGGTTATACCCCGTCACCCGCTGCTCAACCTCGCTCGTCAGGCCCGTCTGTTGCGCGGAGCGCGCCGCCAGCGTCACGCTCAGCTCCGGCGCGAAGCCCGGGGTGACCTGACGTTGTACCGAGAAGCGCGTCACCACGATGGCGGCCGGGTTGGTGATTTTCTCCCATCCGCCGCCGCGGCAGTCGCTGGCCCCGCGCAGGGTCTCCAGCGCGCCGTCGCGCAGGCGAAAGCCGGTGCTCTCCGCCGCTGCCGCGGGGGAAGTTTCCCATCTCCCGTTGCTGTTCGCATCCCAGCGCACAATCAGACACTCCCCGCCAGCGGCTAGCTCCAGCCCGGCTCCGCCGCACGCTCCCCGGCAGTACCCGGCGCGCTGCAGATGTTTTCCCACGGCATGCACACGCTGCCACAGCTCGTTCTCCAGGGCCAGCTGTTCGCCCTGGCGCAGAATATGACGCTGCAGGGCAGGCAGAAAGCGGCAGGCCCCCATCAGCAGCAGCGAGCCAATGGCCATGGCGATAAGCGCCTCCGCCAGGGAAAATCCGCGGCGGCTCACTGACACCCTCCTGCGCTGTCGCTGCGGCATAAACGAATCCGCCCCCAGTGTGAGATCACAATGCTCCAGCTGCCGGCCGCGCTCTGCAGCCGCAGATTCCCCGCCCAGGCGGTGCTGCGCAGACCATAAAACCCCAGACCAGGCGTAACGCCAGCCAGAGTGATCCCCGGCCAGCGCGGGCGCAGCGTGAAGGATGTCCCCGAGGCGCAGTCAGGCCCCTCCCCCTCCGCGCTCAGGCACCAGCCCACTTCGTCCTGGCCGACGCGAAGCACGCGGTCCCGGTTGTAGGCGTTGGCGTCATCGCGCAGAAAGAGCAGAAAATCCCGCACCTGGACGGCGGTTTGCCACAGTCGTTGCTGCTGCTGCCAGCGCTGCCAGCCGTACAGGCCGCCGACGCTGAGGATCATCATCAGTGTCAGCGTTACCAGGGTTTCCATCAGGGTGTAGCCATGTTCTCTGTTCATGGCGTCGAGTATGCCGCGGCGATTGGCTCTGGCGCGACGACGGAAAATAGCTTTCCCGGCCAGATACGCAAAAAAGCTTTGCATACTCGACAGAAGGACATTTTTTTGCGAGCGTCTACCCAACTTCGCCCACCGCAACCACCTGTGGCCTGGGGGGCAGGAGAAAACAACCTTCTCCCGGTGGTAACGGAAAGCGCTCCCATCGGGTGGTGCGAAGGGCATAAAAAAACCGGCGCCATCGGGCGCCGGTTAGTCAACTCTGCTGGGGGTTAAATCGCCACCGGCGCTTTAATGCCCGGGTGCGGATCGTAACCTTCAATCTCGAAGTCTTCAAAGCGGTAGTCGAAGATCGACGCCGGCTTGCGTTTGATGACCAGCTTCGGCAGCGGACGCGGTTCGCGGCTTAGCTGCAGGTTGGTCTGCTCAAGATGGTTGCTGTACAGATGGGTGTCTCCGCCGGTCCAGACGAAATCACCGACCTGCAGATCGCACTGCTGCGCCACCATATGCACCAGCAGCGCATAGCTGGCGATATTGAACGGCAGGCCGAGGAACACATCGCAGGAACGCTGATACAGCTGGCAGGAGAGCTTGCCGTCGGCGACGTAGAACTGGAAGAAGGCGTGGCACGGCGCCAGCGCCATTTTATCCAGCTCGCCGACGTTCCATGCCGAGACGATGATCCGGCGGGAGTCCGGGTCGTTTTTCAGCTGGTTCATCACCGTGCTGATCTGGTCGATATGGCGGCCGTCCGGCGCAGGCCAGGAACGCCACTGTTTGCCGTAGACCGGCCCCAGGTCGCCATTCTCATCCGCCCACTCGTCCCAGATGGTGACGTTGTTCTCGTGCAGATAGGCGATGTTGGTGTCGCCCTGCAGGAACCACAGCAGTTCATGGATGATGGAGCGTAAATGACAGCGCTTGGTGGTCACCAGCGGGAAGCCTTCCTGCAGGTTAAAACGCATCTGATGGCCGAAAATGGAGATCGTGCCAGTGCCGGTGCGGTCATTTTTTGGCGTGCCCTCGGTGAGCACTTTCTGCATCAAATCAAGATACTGTTTCATGGTTCCTCAAGAATTCTGTTGCTGCGGACGGTGGCGGTAAGCCCAAACCATCATAATGATACCCGCAAGCACCATCGGGATCGAAAGAATCTGCCCCATGCTGATGTACTGCACCCAGCCGCCGGTGAACTGGGCGTCGGGCTGGCGGAAGAATTCCACGATGATGCGGAACAGGCCGTAGCCAATCAGGAACAGACCGGAAACGGAGCCGGTAGGGCGCGGTTTACGGATAAACAGGTTGAGGATCAGGAACAGTACCACGCCTTCCAGCGCCAGCTCGTACAGCTGCGACGCGTGACGCGGCAGCGCGCCGTAGGTATCGAACAGCGATTGCCATTCCGGATGCGTCGGCAGCAGCGCCAGGTCTTCGGCACGGGAGCCCGGGAAAATCATCGTGTAGTGGAAGCTCGGGTCTACGCGGCCCCACAGCTCGCCGTTGATAAAGTTGCCCAGACGCCCGGCGCCAAGACCAAACGGGATCAGCGGCGCGATAAAATCGGAGACCTGGAAGAAGGTGCGTTTGGTGCGTCTGGCGAAGATAATCATCACCAGGATCACGCCGATCAGGCCGCCGTGGAACGACATGCCGCCGTCCCAGACGCGGAACAGATACAGCGGATCGGCAAGAAATACCGGCAGGTTGTAAAACAGCACGTAGCCGATACGGCCGCCCAGGAAGACGCCGAGGAAGCCCGCGTAGAGCAGGTTTTCCACTTCATTTTTCGTCCAGCCGCTGCCCGGACGATTCGCCCGACGGGTGGCCAGCCACATCGCAAAGACAAAGCCCACCAGGTACATCAAACCGTACCAGTGGAGGGAGACCGGGCCTAGAGAAAAAATGACCGGATCGAACTCCGGAAAATGCAGGTAGCCACTATTCATCTGTCACCATAAAGACTTGTTATTCCGCCGAAAGTGGACAGCGGTGATGATCCATACCCGAACAAAACGGGCACGCCGAAGGAGGCGAATCATAGCATAAGCCACAAGAGCGATCCGCGCCGAACGTGTAAAAGATATGTATACGGATGCTAACAGAATGCCGTTTCCCCGGCGGTCCCCTACTTTGCCGGAGGGTGCGAGCAGAGGATCCCCGGGTTACGGCTTACGCCTCACCCGGGCTGGCGCTACCGCCCGCCGCGGATCAGGCCGCCGAGACCGCGACGCTCCATAAAGGCCGCCACCTGATGGCGCACCTCGGCGGTCATCTGCGCATCGAGGCTGCGACGCGACAGCTCCTGCGCCTCTTCGATATCAATGCGGCGCAGCAGATACTTCACCCTCGCCACCGAGCGGCCGTTCATCGACAGATGGCGGTAACCGAGGCCGATAAGGATCGTCACGCACATCGGGTCGCCCGCCATCTCGCCGCACAGGCGCAGATCGATGCCAAAGCGCTCCGCGTCATGGGCGATCATCGCCAGCGCACGCAATACCGCAGGATGCAGGCTGTCATACATGCTGGCGACCCGGGTATTGTTGCGGTCGACGGCCAGCAGGTACTGGGTCAGGTCGTTCGTCCCTACCGAGATAAAATCGATCCGGCTGGCCAGCTGCGGCAGCATAAAGACCATCGACGGGACCTCCAGCATCACCCCCAGGCGCGGACGTGGGATGGCGTAGCCGATCATCTCTTCCACTTCCCGGCTGGCGCGATCGATCAGCCGACGGGCCTCATCCACCTCCTCCAGACTGGTCACCATCGGCAGCAAAATGCTGAGGTTGCCGGTGGCGGCGTTGGCGCGCAGCATCGCCCGCACCTGGATCAAAAAGATCTCCGGCTGATCGAGGGTGATGCGGATCCCGCGCCAGCCGAGGCACGGGTTCTCTTCGCTGATCGGCATATACGGCAGCTGTTTATCCGCGCCGATGTCCAGGGTACGCAGGGTCACCGGTTTGCTGTTAAACATCTGCAGCATGCCCTGATACTGGGCGACCTGCTCCTCTTCTGAGGGGAAGCCGCTCTGCAGCATAAAGGGAATTTCGGTGCGGTAGAGGCCAATGCCGTCAACAAAGCTGCCGAGCTTCTCTTCGTGCTCCGGGCTTAAGCCGGCGTTGAGCATGACTTTCACCCGCTCGCCGCTTTTCAGCTCCGACGCGCGCTGGAGATCGTCCTCCGCCAGGCGGCTGAGTTCGTTCTCTTCGCTGATAAGGCGCTGATACTCCTGCAACAGGACAGGTTCAGGATCCACCAGCAGTTCACCGCGATAGCCATCGACAATCAGCGTATGGCCATGCAGCAGCGAGGGCTGAATATCGGCGCCCATCACCGTTGGGATGCCGAGGGCCCGCACCATAATAGCGGCATGGGAGTTGGCGGCGCCATCGCGCACCACCACGCCGGCCAGGCGATCCTGCGGCACTTCGGCGAGGGTGGTGGCCGACAGCTCGTCCGCCACGAGGATAATGCGCGCCGGCCAGGTGTTGGGCCCCTGAATACTGTCGTCGAGATGGAACAGCAGACGCTGGCCCAGGGTACGCAGATCGCCGGCCCGCTCTTTCAAATAGCCGTCGCTCAGCGCGGCAAACTGTTCGGCGAACTTCTCAATGATCTTTTTGACGGCCCACTCGGCGACGGCGCCTTTGTCAACTTCGGCAAACAGCTCGCGACGCAGGCGGGCGTCAGAGAGCAGGTGCGAGTAGAGATCGAAGATCGCCGCCGTCTCTTTTTGCGCCCCGGCAGCGTAGCGTTTGCTGTAGCGACGAAACTCGTTGGCCGCCTCTTCCAGCGCACCGGTCAGGCGTTCGCGTTCCGAGGCGGTGTCCAGCGTCGAGGCTTCATACACCTGCTCCATCAGCGGCAGGCTGACGTCCATCCAGCCCTCGGCGATCGCCACCCCGGAAGAGGCCGGCAGAGCGCGAATGCGCGTTTGACGATACTGGCCGAACAGGGCGTTCAGCTGGGACTGGGAGAGGATCGCCGCCATCTGGGTGGCGAGGGTGACGAGGAAAGACTCTTCGCTTTCATCAAACTGACGCAGCTCGCGCTGCTGGACCACCAGCACGCCCAGCAGCTGGCGGCGCTGAATGATCGGCACGCCAAGGAAGGCGCGGAAGCGGTCCTCTTTGACGGCGGGGATATATTTGAAGCTGGGGTGTTTTTGCGCATCGGCGAGGTTGATGGGTTCCGCCAGGCGGCCAACCAGCCCCACCAGGCCTTCATCGAACGCCAGCGCAACGGTGCGCCCGCGAGGTTTTTTTAACCCGCGGGTGGCCATCAGGTAATAGCAGCGTCGGTCATTGTCAGCCAGGTAAACCGAGCAGACTTCCGTCTCCATCGCCTGGCAGACATCCGTCACCAGAATATCCAGCGCCTCGTTTAAACGCGGCGCGCTCGCGACCTTCTCGACTATTTCTCGCAACCGAGTGAGCATAATGTGCGTGGCTTAACCTCTTTTACGTCGATAAGCAGGCGCGTTTTGCGGCTTAGGTGCGCTCTCCGCCAGCGACATGGTCACGCTGGCGAACTCTTTCATCACCCGGCGGTAGACGTCGCGCTTAAACGACACCACCTGGCGAACCGGGTACCAGTAACTCACCCAGCGCCAACCATCAAATTCAGGTGTACTGCTGGTTTGCATATTGATGTCCGCATCATTGCCGATCAACTGCAAAAGAAACCACTTTTGTTTCTGGCCGATACAAACCGGCTTTGTGTCCCAACGCACCAAACGTTTAGGCAACTTGTAACGCAGCCAGTTACGGGTTGAGGCCAGGATCCGCACATCTTTACGGCTTAACCCGACCTCTTCAAACAATTCCCGATACATCGCCTGCTCTGCGGATTCTCCTGGATTAATGCCCCCTTGCGGGAACTGCCACGAGTGCTGACCATAGCGCCGGGCCCACATCACCTGGCCCTGACGATTACAGATTACAATACCGACATTTGGGCGGTAGCCATCGTCATCAATCACCGGACTACCTCAAGATAAGCTTCAATGTGAATGATTGTTTCACACTCGCCGGAAACGGTAAACCACTCTGTTCGCACACTGAGAACGGATAACATTTGAATAACTCACAGTAATTGCCAGAGTTATAAACAATGAAAGCGCGTGACAGCCGATTTTATTCACTTTTTCTGTGGATAGAGTTGTGAAGAAGTACGGAATTAACCCGGGAAAACCCAGAGTAATCCGAACATCGCATCGCTAGCATCTGAAAATAATAGTATCATATTCATAAAGTTAGAATATATTCCTTTCACACATTACAGCATAACGTGACGATCATCACACATGCGATCCGCCGACTGATGAAAGATCGAGCAATGTCGATTTTATCCACAGATTACGCGCAGGCCACCGGCAGATTTTCTCTAAAAATTCGATTTTCGTCGCACGTCAAGGCTGTAAATCGAACCAGTAGTGAGTCTTTTCCCCAGTTATCCCACTTTTCTGTGGATAACATGGTGTAAGATCCTGTTTATTGTCAGTGACCAGTTCTGGAAAACCCGTTTACACCGTTTTCATAAGCCGCATGATGAGTTTAAAAAGCCATATAAATCATGAGATTGGTATAGTTACTCAGAAAACGGTAAACTCTATCCACAACGCGCAAAATTAGCGCTCACTTTTTAACCAAAGGTATTACCCTATGCCCGCTATCGCTCCGCTCGCCTCACCGCCGCAAAGTCAGGAACAGCTGCTGGCCCAGGCCCGCCAGCTGGCCGGCTATTCGCTGGGCGAGCTGGCGGCGCTGGCGGGGATCCCCATTCCGCGCGATCTGAAGCGCGATAAAGGCTGGACGGGCATTCTGCTGGAGCTGTGGCTGGGCGCCAGCGCAGGCAGTAAACCCGAGCAGGATTTCGCCGCGCTGGGGGTCGAGCTCAAAACGATCCCCATCGACAGCCGGGGACGCCCGCTGGAGACCACCTTCGTCTGCGTCGCCCCGTTAACCGGCAATAGCGGCGTCACCTGGGAGAGCAGCCATGTACGGCATAAGCTGCAGCGCGTCCTGTGGATCCCGGTGGAGGGTGAACGCACCATCCCGCTGGCGGCGCGGCGCGTCGGCGCACCGCTGCTGTGGAGCCCGGACGAAGACGAGGAGCGCCAGCTGCGCATGGACTGGGAAGAGCTGATGGATCTCATTGTTCTCGGTGAGGTCGAGCGCATTACCGCCCGCCACGGCGAGGTGCTGCAGTTAAGACCGAAAGCCGCCAACAGCAAGGCGCTGACCGAAGCCATCGGCGCCCGCGGGGAGACAATCCTCACGCTGCCGCGCGGTTTCTATCTGAAAAAGAATTTTACCGCCGCTCTGCTTGCCCGCCATTTCTTGTTACAACACGATTAATTTTTTGTTCTGCGTTGGGGGTTGCATATAATTGCTGCTTTCTATTTTGCAGGACTTTGAACAATGTTATTTGCATGGATAACCGATCCTAACGCCTGGCTGGCGCTGGGCACATTGACGCTGCTGGAGATCGTGCTCGGGATCGACAATATTATTTTCCTCTCTCTGGTCGTGGCTAAGCTCCCCACCGCCCAGCGCGCCCATGCGCGCCGGATCGGTTTGATGGGCGCGATGGTCATGCGTCTGGCGCTGCTGGCCTCAATCGCCTGGGTCGTTAAGCTGACCAACCCGCTCTTTACCGTTTTCGGTCAGGAGATCTCGTTTCGCGATCTGATCTTGCTGCTCGGCGGGCTATTCCTTATCTGGAAAGCCAGTAAAGAGATCCATGAATCTATCGAAGGTGAAGAGGAGGGGCTGAAGACCAACGTCCACTCCTTCCTCGGCGCCATCGTGCAGATCATGCTGCTGGATATCATCTTTAGCCTCGATTCAGTGATCACCGCCGTCGGCCTGTCGGATCATCTGTTCATCATGATGGCGGCAGTGGTGATCGCGGTGGGGGTGATGATGTTCGCCGCGCGACCCATCGGCGATTTTGTTGACCGTCATCCTTCGGTGAAAATGCTGGCGCTGTCGTTTCTGATCCTCGTCGGCTTTACCCTGATGCTGGAAAGCTTCGACGTCCATGTGCCGAAGGGATACATCTATTTCGCCATGTTCTTCTCTATCGCGGTGGAGAGCCTTAACCTGCTGCGTAATAAGAAAAACCCGCTGTAAACCACAAAATTGCAGCCTGGTCACAGGCTGCAACCCTTTTTCAGACTTTACTGCTTTTTATGTCTCACAAATCAGGCTATTAATAGACGGGTATGGGGTGCAGCTACTGAAGAGGTGTTGACGATGAAGAAATGGGCAGTATTGATTTCCGCCGTAGGACTGGCGTTCTCGGTTTCCGGTTGCAGCAGCGATTACGTCATGGCGACCAAAGATGGGCGAATGATCCTGACCGACGGTAAACCTACCGTGGATGACGATACCGGTTTAATCAGTTACGAAGATCAGCAGGGTAATAAAATGCAGATCAATCGTGACGACGTTTCGCAAATCATTAAGCGTTAATCTTTCCCTGTCGGCCCCAGCTTCTGTTGACGCTGCGCTTACCGACCACCAGTCTTTTGAGAAGAGTCGGGATATACCAGGACGCCGCGGGTTTCACCCACCGCCCCTCCTCGTCACCCGGCTTTTTTGATTTTTTACTTCCTCTTTTTCTCACCCTCTGCCATGTTGATACTCCTTTGTCGGGGAATGCCTGACCTTATAAATAAAAAGGAAGCTGGCTATGCAGTATCACCGTATCCCACACAGTTCTCTTGAAATCAGCACCCTCGGGCTGGGAACCATGACTTTTGGCGAACAGAATAGCGAGGCCGATGCCCACCAGCAGCTCGATTACGCGGTTGCCAACGGCATCAACCTGATCGATGTCGCTGAAATGTACCCGGTCCCGCCGCGCCCGGAAACCCAGGGGCTGACTGAAACCTACGTCGGCAACTGGCTGGCGAAACGCGGCAATCGCGAAAAGCTGGTGCTCGCCTCGAAAGTCAGCGGGCCCGCGCGCAATAACGACAGCAGCATTCGGCCCAATCACGTCCTGGACCGCAAAAATATCCGCGAGGCGCTGCACGCCAGCCTGAAGCGGCTGCAGACCGATTATCTCGATTTATATCAGGTTCACTGGCCGCAGCGGCCAACCAACTGCTTTGGCAAGCTGGGCTATACCTGGGCCGACGCCGCGCCCGCCGTGACGCTGCTGGATACCCTCGAAGCGCTGACCGAGTTCCAGCGCGCCGGGAAGATCCGCTACATCGGTGTGTCGAACGAAACCGCCTTCGGCGTGATGCGTTATCTGCACCTGGCGGATAAGCACGACCTCCCGCGGATCGTGACTATTCAGAATCCTTACAGCCTGCTGAACCGCAGCTTTGAAGTCGGCCTCGCGGAAGTGAGTCAGTTCGAAGGCGTGGAGCTGCTGGCCTACTCTTGTCTGGCTTTCGGCACACTGACCGGCAAGTATCTCAACGGTGCGAAGCCGGCAGGGGCGCGCAATACGCTGTTCAGCCGCTTTACGCGCTACAGCAGCGAGCAGTCGCAGAAAGCGGTAGCGGCCTATGTGGATATCGCCAAACGCCACGGCCTCGATCCGGCGCAAATGGCGCTGGCCTTTGTGCGTCGGCAGCCGTTTGTCGCCAGCACCCTGCTGGGGGCGACGACCATGACGCAGCTGCAGGCCAACGTGGAAAGTTTGCAGCTTGAGCTAAGCGAAGAGGTATTAGCGGAGATTGAGGCGGTGCATCAGGTTTATACCTACCCGGCGCCGTAAGAAAGCAAAGCCCCGGGTAAGGCTTATACGCCTTACCCGGGCTACTGAAGAGCAGATATTGGCGACCCCCTCGCCCAGTCAAGCGCAGCGCAAGCCGGGAGGTTATTTACGCCGCCCCCAGACCCACAGCGCGGCAATGGCCACGGCGAATACCGCGCCAAAGCCTATCCCCACGGCGACCGGTGGAACGCCCACGCTCACCGCCAGGGAATAGAGCCCCAGCATCAGCAGCATCGCCACGTTCTCACCGAGGTTCTGTACCGCAATGGCGTTACCTGCCCCGACCGAATGTTTCCCACGCTCCTGCAGCAGCGCGTTCAGCGGTACGATAAAGAACCCGCCGAACACCCCGAGCAGCAGCAGCAGACCGAACGCCGGCAGCAGCGACTGCTGCACCGCAAAGGCTATCACCGCGATACCGATCAAAATCCCGGCCGGCATACAGCGCGACACCGTCTCCAGGGTCACCAGCTTCGCCGCCGCCCCGGCACCCAGCACAATCCCCACCGCCACCATCGCATTAAGATAGGTGGGCATGGCGTTGCTGGTAATGCCCAGCGCCACCGGCACCCAGATCACCAGCAGGAAACGCAGGGTCACGCCAGCGCCCCAGAACAGGCTGGTGCCCATCAGCGAAAAGCGGGTTTCGCCGTTGCGCCACAGCGTCCGGCAGGCGCTGAAGAAGCTGTGCGTCATTGGCTTAAAACGCCACGACTGCCCCGGACGCGCTGCCGGCAGCCTGGGTATCCACAGGTTAGCCACTACCGCCCCGCCGTAGACCAGCGCGCAGACGATCAGCGCCGCCAGCACGTGCCAGTCGGCGAGGATCCCGCCGGCCATGGAGCCCAGCAGGATCGCCGCGATGGTCGAGGACTCCATCAGTCCGTTAGCCTTCACTAACTTATCGCCGGTGGTGAGTTCGCCGAGAATGCCATACTTGGCCGGCGAATAGGCGGCGGCGCCAATCCCCACCAGCGTATAGCCGATAAACGGATTGACGCCGAAGCAGATGCAGCCGGCGCCGAGCAGTTTCAGGCCGTTGGCCACCATCATCACCCGGCCTTTGGCAAAGCTATCGGCGAACTGACCGACAAAGGGGGCAAAGAGGATGTAAGCGCCCACAAACAACATCTGCAGGACCGGCTGGCTCCACTCCGGATAATAGAGCTGCTTCATCAGCGCCAGGGTGGCGAAGAGAAGCGCATTGTCGCCGAAGGCCGACAGGAACTGGGCGCAGATCACCGCCAGCATCCCTTTCGAGTACAGCGAAGGGTTAGTATGTACTGACTCACTCATGGGTTGTTTCCGCCTCGTCGACCATATTTTTCAGGGTGACATAGTCTGGCTTGCCGCTGCCGAGCACCGGTAGCTGTTTCAGCCAGCGTATATCTCGCGGCACCGCCAGCTCCGGTACGCCGTGCTGGCGGGCGTAGCGCAGCAGGGCTTCACGAGTCAGTTCATTATCGGTGGTAAACAGCACCAGCGCCTCGCCTTTGCTGGCGTCCTGTTTAATCGCCGTGGCGTGCATTTTGTCCGGCGACGCGCCGAGGGCCACCTGCTCCACCATCTCGAGGGAGATCATCTCGCCGGCGATTTTGGCGAAGCGCTTCGCGCGGCCCTGAATGCGGACATAGCCCTGCTCGTCGAAGGTAACGATATCCCCGGTGTCATACCAGCCCGCTTCCATCTCGCCGTGCTGGTTTTCCGCCGCAGGCGCTTCCAGCACGCCGGGGTTTTCCACCCGCAGGTAGCCTTTCATGATGTTCGGCCCTTTCAGCTGCAGCCGCCCCCCTTGATCAATGCCTGGCATCGCCAGCAGGCGGGCGTCCATCCCCGGCAGGATGCGGCCCACGGTGCCGACCTTCGCCGCCATCGGCACGTTAATCGAGACCACAGGCGCGCACTCGGTCACGCCATAGCCTTCGAGAATGCGCAGGCCGAATTTATCCTGCCACAGCTGTTTGGTGCTCTCCTGCAGCTTCTCCGCCCCGGCGACCACGTAGCGCAGGCGGTAGAAATCGTACGGATTGGCGAAACGGGCATAGTTGGCGAGGAAGGTCGAAGTGCCGAACAGCACCGTACAGTTGCGATCGTAGACCAGCTCCGGCACCACGCGATAGTGCAGCGGGCTGGGATAGAGAAACACTTCCGCCCCGGTAAGCAGCGGCGTCAGCAGGCCGACGGTGAGGCCAAAAGAGTGGAACAGCGGCAGCGCCGACATAAAGCGGTCATTGGCGGTAAAGTCGGCGATAGTTTTGATCTGCTCGACGTTGGACAGCAGACTCTTATGGCTGTGCACCACCCCTTTCGGATTGCCCTCGGAACCGGAGGTGAAGAGGATCATCGCCGCGTCTTCCGGCTGCTGCTTAACCTGCGCCAGACGCGGCGCCAGCAGATGAGCAAAAATCCACAGTTTGTCAGCGAGGGTGATATCGCCTTTAAGATCTTCCAGGAATACCCAGCGCACCTGGGTCAGCTGCTCCGGCAGGTGCCAGAGTTTGCCTTTATCGAGGAAGGTGCGCGAGGTGAAAATGGTGTTGAGCTCCGCGGCGGCTATCGCGCTGCTGAGCCCTTTCACCCCGGCGGTATAGTTCATCATCGCCGGAATACGCCCGCGGGCGATAGCGCCGAAAATCACCGCCGCGCTGATGCCGGCGTTAGGCAGCATCAGGCCGATCTTCTCGCCCGGCTGGCTGTATTTTTCCAGAATGCGGGCGACAAACAGGGTTTTGGTTAGCAGCTTGCGATAGGTATCCGGCTGGAAGTTGATATCCTCCACGCAGGGTTTGCGCGCGCCGAAGCGGTCCTGCGCCGCCAGCAGCGACTCATACAGGGTTTCCCGCGGGCGCACCGCCATCCGGGCTTCCATCATGATCTGATGCAGCATCTCCCCGGCGATTTTGCGCCGGTCGCGGGCGCGCGGCGCCTCGGGCATCGGCAGATGGGTGGGCGGCAGGAGATGCAGCTGAATACGCGGGAACAGGCGACGTTTCACCAGCCCCTTCAGCCGGCTGAAGGGCGTCAGTTCGGCGCCTTCAATACGCAGCGGCACAATGGTCGCCTGCGATTTGGCGGCGACAAAGGCGGCGCCGTCATAAATTTTCATCAGCGAGCCGCTGACCGAAATTCGCCCTTCCGGGAAAATAACCACCGGCCGCCCCTGCTCAATCAGGCGCACCAGATGTTTGATCGACATCGGCTTGGTCGGGTCCAGCGGCACAAAATCGATAATCGGCGTCAGCGCGCGCATAAACCAGCGCTGGCTGATTGAGGTATAGACCGCAAAAACCGGTCGGACCGGCAAAAACAGCGCCAGCAGAATGCCGTCGAGGAAAGAGACGTGGTTCGGGGTGATTAAGACCTTTTGCTGGTATAAAGCCTGCGTGTCGCCGGTCAGTCTGACCCGGTATAACCCCTTGAACAGCAGTCTGAAAAATCCCAAAAGCATAACAACTCCATGTGACCGGTTGATGAGTCAAAGCAGGTTACACGAGAAGGCATGGGAAAGCAGTGCAGCGGGGGGATTTTCGGAATAAAAAAAACCTGCGCATCCGCGCAGGTCGGTGTAAGACGTTCAGTACGAAGAGCGTACCTGAGAAACTCACCTATCAATACCTCTGGGATCTCGATTGTCACGTTTTTTGGCCGTAACGGGCCAGCGGGAAAACGCAAGGGAGTGAGCCTAAGTGCAACGAGGTATTACGATTTTCGCTATCTGTAACAACGCCGATAGCGGGCAAAAAAAACCTGCGCATCTGCGCAGGCTGGTGTAAGTAAAGTGGTCAACGTGACGTTGACTCCACCTATCAATACCTCTGGGATAGCCAGAATATCAACCGGATCCGCGAACAAACCAGCGAACATTCGCAACAGCGCATCGCAAAGTGTAAGCAAAGGTTTGTATTTCCCTGCGCCGGTTTCAATTACCGCTCGCGTCAATGTAAACAGGTCACCGATAAGCCCGCGCTGAATCACATTTGCGCCATTCCTTCGCCGCCGCGCCTTGAATCTGCCGCTCTTTCCCGTAACATAGCAGTATGTAAACGCTTACCCTAGAAAAGGCATGGTATGGCGACTATTAAGGATGTAGCCCGACTCGCAGGAGTCTCCGTCGCTACCGTCTCCCGCGTCATCAACAACTCTCCCAAAGCCAGCGAAGCTTCGCGTCAGTCCGTGGGCGCGGCGATGGAAACCCTGAACTATCACCCCAACGCGAACGCCCGGGCGCTGGCCCAGCAGTCAACGGAAACCGTCGGCCTGGTGGTGGGCGATGTCTCCGACCCCTTCTTCGGCGCGATGGTCAAAGCCGTCGAACAGGTGGCCTACCGCACCGGCAATTTTTTGCTGATTGGCAATGGCTACCACAACGTGCAGAAGGAGCGCCAGGCGATAGAGCAGCTGATCCGCCATCGCTGCGCGGCGCTGGTGGTGCACGCCAAAATGATCCCAGATGAGGAATTGGCGGGGTTAATGAAACAGATCCCCGGCATGGTGCTGATCAACCGCATCCTGCCCGGATATGAAACCCGCTGCGTCGCGCTGGACGACCGCTACGGCGCCTGGCTGGCGACCCGCCATTTGATCCAGCAGGGGCACACGCGTATCGGCTATCTGTGCTCAAACCATGATATCTCCGATGCGGAAGATCGGCTGCAGGGGTACTACGCGGCGCTGGAGGAGAGCGGCCTGCCGTGCAACGACCGGCTGGTCACGTTTGCCGAGCCGGATGAAAGCGGCGGCGAACAGGCGATGACCGAACTGCTTGGCCGCGGCCGCCACTTTAGCGCCGTCGCCTGCTATAACGACTCGATGGCCGCCGGCGCGATGGGGGTGCTGAATGACAATGGCATCGACGTTCCGCGGGAGATTTCGCTGATTGGCTTCGACGATGTCCTGATTTCGCGCTATGTCCGCCCGCGGTTGACTACCGTCCGCTATCCGATCGTCACGATGGCGACCCAGGCGGCCGAGCTGGCTTTAGCCCTGGCGGAGCAGCGGCCGGCGCCGGAGATCACCCATCTGTTCAGCCCGACGCTGGTCCGTCGTCACTCGGTGGTCGCCCCGCAGGAAGGCGATAAGTCATAGCGATAGAGGTGCACGGCGGTGGCCGGGTAATCCAGCCCCTCGCCGATGTAGCGCCAGCCGAAGCGTTCATAGAAATCCCGGCAGGCGGAGTAGAGATAGAGCTCCCGAAAGCCCGCGCGGCGGGCATAATCGATCACATGCCGCTGCAGTTTTCCGGCCAGCCCCTGACCGCGGGCGGCGGGCGCGACGTACAGCGCCGCCAGCCAGGGAAACAGATCCTGGCGGCTGATCAAATCGCAGCGCCAGAGGCCAATCGTGCCGAGCAACTGCTCGCCTTCCACGGCAATAAAGGTCAACGGCAGCGCCTCCGCCGTCTGGCTATGCTGCACAATGCTGGCGAAGAATTGCCGCGGCAGCGTCTCGCCGCCAAAGGCCTGCCACAGCCAGTCGGTCACCTGCGGGGCGTACTGCGGCGCAGCGTACAGCGGCAGGATCGTCATACCAGCTTCCCCTGAAAAATCGGCACTGAGTCGAACAGATAGCCGTCAAAGTCGGGGGCGTCCTCATCGGACAGCTCCAGCAGGCTGTTTTTGACGTTTTCCAGATGCTGCCACATCGCCTGCCAGGCGCCCATCACATCGCGACGCCGCAGCGCGGCGAGCAGGGTCTGCCGGTCGCCGAGCCATTTCAGCCGCCAGGCGCGGCTGGCAATATGCACATTGAACTGCTGCCACAGCGGGCTGCTGTCCATCTGCAGCCAGATCCGCTCTACCGTCGCCAACAGCATCTGGTTCTGCGTCGCCCCGGCGAGCACCAGATGGAACAGACGAGCGTTATCCTGCGCGGTGTCGTTGAGAGCGATTGCCCGCTGCTCCTGTTCAATAATCCGCTTTAGATTGTCGATATCGGCGCGGGTGGCCATTTTCGCGGCAAAGGCGGCGATGTTGCTCTCCAGCAGCTGGCGCGCCTGGAGAATTTCAAACGGGCCGACGTCGCTGCTGAGCAGCTGCTCCTCTTCGCTGTCGTTCTCGTGGGGAATGCGCATGACATACACCCCGGATCCCTGACGAATATCCACCGTCCCCTGCAGCTCCAGCATCAGCAGCGCTTCGCGCACGATGGTCCGGCTGACGCCATAGGTTTCGGCAATATGGCGTTCCGGCGGCAAACGCGACCCGACCGGGTAGCGCCCCTGCGCGATCTGGGCGCGCAGGTCATCACCAATCTCCTGATAGGGCTTCTTTTCCGGCGGAACTATCGCTTTTTCCACAAAATCACCTGTGCGTTACATGCCTGCGAGTCAAATACGCCGCTATCTTAGCAAATATTGCCCCCGGCTAGCGGTATTCATCATCGATATCCAGCACCAGTTCACGCCGTTCGCCCAGTTGACGAAACCAGTGCGCCGAGGCTTTGGGTCGCCGGGCGCGATGGTTTTGCAGATCGATTTCGATAAGCCCGTAGCGGTTTTTAAAGGCGTTCATCGGCGATACGTTGTCGGTAAACGCCCACAGCATATAGCCCTGGCAGTTGGCCCCTGCCTCGCGGGCGCGCAGGGTGTGCCACAGATGTTCGCTGATAAAACGAATGCGGTAGCTGTCATCGATGACGCCTTCGCGGTTACGGAACTGGCCTTCGTTTTCCACCCCCATCCCGCTCTCCGCCACGAACCACGGGATGTTGCTATAGTCATTTTTTATCCGCATCGCCATATCAAAGATGATTTGCGGGTAGATTTCCCAGCCGCGGGAGGCGTTCATCCGCCGGCCGGGCAGCTCAAACGGCTCATAATACCAGGCCGGATGGAACGGGGTGTGCGGATGCCAGGCCCGCGACGGGGCTTTGACCCGGTGCGGGTAGTAAAGATTAATCCCCAGCTCATCGACGGTGTGCTCGCGGATAACCGCCAGATCCTCCTCGCTGGTCTCCCACGTCACCTGATGCTGCTCAAGCAGCGCGAGAAGCTCCGGCGGCCAGACGCCGTGCACCAGCGGGTCGAGGAACATGCGGTTGTAGAACAGATCGTAGATCTCCGCCGCGCGCAGGTCATGGGGGGCGCGTGAGCGTGGGTAGGTCACCTCCGGATTGAGGATGCAGCCGACGGTCCCGGGATAGCCGAGCTCGCGAAACCGCTTCACGACGCTGGCGGTCGCCAGCACCTTATGATAGTTCCACTGCATCCAGGTGCTGGTGTTCTGCTCATAGGGCCAGCGCAGAGCATCCAGATAGACCCGGGTCTGCACCACAATTGGCTCATTAAAGGTAAACCAGCGCGTCACCTTCGGGTGGTAGCGGGCAAACACCTTCTCCGCGTAGCGCACAAACAGCTCAACCACCGTTTTCGACCCCCAGCCGCCATACTTTTCCAGCAGATAGCCGGGCAATTCATAATGCTCAAGGCAGATCATCGGCGTGATGCCGTTAGCCAGCAGCGCATCGAACAGCTGGTCATAATAGGCCGCATACTCCTCATCCACCGTGACGTTTTCATAGTCGGTCAGAAAGCGCGACCAGTTGATTGAGGTGCGGTAGTGGGTCAGCCCAGCCAGCTTCATCAGCTGCACATCTTCCTGAAAGCGGTTGATAAAATCGGTGGCCACCGCCGGGCCATAGCCGTTATGCCAGACGTGGCGATCGTTTTTGTACCAGAGATCGGGCCAGGAGTCCTGCCCTGGTTTTTTCCCGCTCCAGCCTTCGGTCTGCCAGGCGGAAGCCGCCGCGCCAAGGATAAAATCATCGGGAATGGTCATCCGTACGGTAGTCATAGGCTCCTCAGACAGGGTTGGCGGTTTGTTGATTGTCTACCTGACGCTGCGCGGCATCGGCACGGCGGGAGACGATTTTGACGAAAGGCAGATAGATAAGCACCGCGACGACGATGCAGATAAGCTGGGTCACCACCGCCCCCATCGAGCCGGCGGTGGAGAGCCAGGCGTTGATCAGCGGCGGCGTGGTCCAGGGGACCATCACCACCGCCTTGCCGGCGAAGCCGGTCAGGGTGGCGAAATAGCCGATGCTGCCGGTCACCAGCGGGGTGATGATAAACGGGATGGCGAGGATCGGGTTAAGCATGATCGGCATCCCGAAGATCACCGGCTCGTTAATATTGAACAGCCCCGGGCCTATCGACAGCTTGGCGATCTCTTTCATCTCTTTGCGCCTGGTGGCGATCATCACCGCAATCAGCAGGCCGATGGTCAGCCCCGAGCCGCCGATGCTCATGTAGACATCCCAGAAGGGCATCGTGATGATGTTCGGTACCTCTTTCCCCTGCTCAAAAGCGCTCATATTGACGGTGATCGCTCCCAGCAGCAGCGGCTCGCGGATCGGCTTGATCATCTGGTTGCCGTGAATGCCGATCACCCAGAACAGCTGGGCGACGAACATCAGCAGCAGGATCCCCGGCAGGCTCTGCACCACCCGCTCCAGCGGCTGCTGCACCACCTGGTAGACCGCATCGTAGAGATACATTCCCGTCAGCTGGTGAAAGAGAAAACCAAAGGTGGCGATCGCGGTGGTGGTGATGATCGCCGGGATCAGCGCGGAAAAAGAGGCAGAGACGTTCGGCGGCACGGTATCCGGCATTTTGATCTTCAGTCCCTTGCGCCCCTCCAGCCAGCAGTAAATCTCCACTGACAGAATGGCGATGAACATCCCAAGGAACAGACTGCGGGTATCGGAAAACTGGCGCAGCAGGACATCTTTCACCACGTGCATCTGGCCATCGACCATCATCTCTACCGTGGTCGGCGTGACGCAGATAAAGCAGATCACCGCCAACAGGCCGGGAAACAGGCTTTTGATGCCGTTGATCCGCCCCAGCTCAATACCGATCAGAAACACGGCGCCGATATTGAGGAAGTTGAGCGTAGCGTAGTTAAGCGCGCTGGTGATCGGCTTCAGCGCCGCAAGAAAGGAGAGCGAGGAAAAGCTGGCGAGCCCATTCTTCGGATCCAGCACCATATTGGAGATCAGCACCGAAAAGGCCCCGACGATGATCACCGGCATCAGGGTAATAAACGCCGATTTGATCGCCATAATGTAGCGATAGCTGTTGAATGTCGTCGCGAAACGCCCCAGCGCGTCGATCAGTTTGTCCTGTAATGCCATAAAAGAGTACCTCAGTGTAAAGGGCTTATTGCGGCCAGGTGAACAGCCAGAGACTTTTGGCATACCAAAACATAGTCGCCAGGCAAAAATAGTTCTGTGACAGCGCTCGCAACGCGCACAGTGGTATCCCAAATATCCGATAAAATCGGCATTGGCATACCAGAGTCTGTCGGCTCGTCAGTTCCTGCCAAAAGCGTGATCGCGATGGTTTTTCCGCCCCGCCCCGTCGATATGTCCCTTTTCGGTCTGTGATAAACTGCGCTTTACCACGTGAAATCAGGAATCGATGAATGGCTACAATGCTGGATGTCTCAATTCGCGCAGGCGTCTCGAAAGCGACGGTTTCCCGCGTGTTGAACGGCACAGGTCAGGTGAAAGAGAGCACCCGCCAACAGGTCTTTAAAGCGATGGAAGAGCTGGGCTACCGGCCCAATTTCCTTGCCCGCTCGCTGGCCAATCAGACCAGCAATAGTATCGGGCTGGTCGTCTCCACCTTTGACGGCTTTTACTTTGGCCGTCTGCTGCAGCAGGCGTCACGCCAGACCGAAGCCTGGGGAAAGCAGCTTATCGTCACCGACGGCCATGATACGCCGGAGCGCGAAGAGGAAGCGGTGCAGATGCTCGCCGACCGGCAGTGCGATGCGATCATCCTCTATACCCGGCACATGAGCGAGAAGGCGATCATGTCGCTGATTAACTCGATCGCCATGCCGCTGGTGGTGATTAACCGCGATGTGGCGCAGGCCCGCGAACGCTGCGTGTTCTTCGAACAGCAGGAAGCCGCCTTCCAGGCCGTGGAGTATCTGATTACCCAGGGCCACCGCGATATCGCCTGCATCACCGTCCCGATGCATACCCCTACCGGCCAGGCTCGCCTGCAGGGCTACCGCAACGCGCTGATAAAACATGGTATTGAGTGGGATCCGAGCCGGGTGAAGTATGGGGACTCGACGATGACTCGCGGCTACGAACTGTGCCGGGAACTGCTGGACGAGAAAGCCCGCTTCAGCGCGCTGTTTTCCTGTAACGATGATATGGCGCTGGGGGCGTCAAAGGCGCTGCATCAGGCGGGGCTGCGTATTCCACAGGATGTGTCGCTGTTTGGCTTCGACGATGCGCCAAGCGCGAAATGGCTGGAGCCGGGGCTGTCGACGGTTTATCTGCCGATCGACAACATGATCACTACGGCTATCGACCAGGCGATCAAGCTTGCCAATCAGCAGCCGATAGAAACGATCCCGCCGTTTACCGGCACGCTGGTGCTTCGCGAGTCGGTGACGACGGGACCTTTTTTTAAATAAGCTCTAAGGCCAGCAGCTCCTGGATGGTCTGGCGACGGCGGATCAGCCGCGCCTTACCGCCATCAAACAGCACCTCCGGCAGCAGCGGACGGCTGTTATAGTTGGACGACATCGAAGCCCCGTAGGCGCCGGTGTCATGGAGCACCAGATAATCCCCAGGCGCCACCGCCGGCAGCAGGCGGGTCTCGACTTTGCCCCCCTCCTGCTGGGTAAAGACATCCCCGGATTCGCACAGCGGCCCGGCCACCACGGTTTCGACCTGCGGCGCGGCGCTGAGATCCCGGCCATCCCCCGCCAGAGCGGTGATATGGTGATAGCTACCGTACATTGCCGGGCGCATCAGGTCGTTAAAGCCGGCGTCAATCAGCACGAAGTGACGGCTGCCCATCTCTTTCACACTGCGCACCTGCGACACCAGCACGCCGGACTCGGCCACCAGGAAGCGTCCTGGCTCAATCTCCAGTTTCACCGGGTGCCCCAGATGGGCCGCGATCTGCTCCCGGGCGCGGTTCCACAGGCCATAATAGTGGGCGGTGTCGATGGCCTCTTCACCTTCGCGGTAAGGAATCGACAGACCGCCGCCGGCGGAGATGGCCTGCAGATCCTGGCCAAAGTCGACGACCTGGCGCACCATCGCGCCGCACACCTGCTCCAGGTGACCATAGTCAACGCCAGAGCCGATATGCATATGGATCCCGACCAGCTGCAGCTGATAGCGACGCATCACTTCCAGCGCCGCCGGCAGGTGGCTGTACCAGATGCCATGCTTGCTATTCTCACCGCCGGTATTGGTTTTCTGGCTGTGGCCGTGGCCAAAGCCCGGGTTGACGCGCAGCCAGACGCGATGGCCCGGCGACACCTCGCCCAGCTGGCTCAGCATGTCGATCGAGCCGGCGTTCACCGGGATCTGTAACGCCTTCACCCGATCGAGGGTGGCGTCGTCGATCAGATCGGCGGTGAAGACGATATCCTCGGGATTCTGCTGCGGATCGTAGCCTGCCGCCAGCGCCCGCTCGATCTCCCCCAGCGACACCGAGTCCACCTTCACCCCCTGCTCACGCATCAGACGCAGAATATGAATGTTAGAGCAGGCTTTTTGCGCAAAACGCACCACGTCGAACTGGCTGAGCTGGGCAATCTGGCGGCGAATAATCTGCGCATCATAGACCCAGACCGGACAGCCAAATTCCGCGGGCAGGCGCAGCAGGTTGTCTGCGGTCAGGTCAGTATCGGTGGCGTAAAGCGAGTGTGGCATAAGAACTCCGGTGCAGTGCGTGTGTTGGTCGCTGTTTTTTTCGATTACGCCACAGTGGCGGACGAATAAAAAATATCGTTTTATCGCGACTCTATGCAAAAATGATATGGTTCCAGCCGAGCCTCACGGAGACCGCATGCCAGCCGTCAATTTGCGTCATATCGAAATCTTTCACGCGGTGATGACCACCGGCAACCTGACCGAAGCGGCGCGGATGCTGCACACCTCGCAACCCACGGTCAGCCGCGAGCTGGCGCGCTTTGAGAAGGTGCTCGGCCTGCAGCTGTTTGAGCGGACCCGCGGTCGCCTGCAGCCGACGGTGCAGGGCCTGCGTTTGTTTGAGGAGGTTCAGCGCTCCTGGTATGGCCTGGACCGTATCGTCAGCGCCGCCGAGAGCCTGCGCGAGTTCCGCCAGGGCGAGCTGTCGATCGCCTGTCTGCCGGTGTTTTCCCAGTCCTTTCTGCCGCTGCTGTTGCCGCCGTTTCTCGCTCGCTACCCGGAGGTCAGCCTGCAGATCGTCCCCCAGGAGTCGCCGCTGCTGGAGGAGTGGCTCTCCGCCCAGCGCCATGACCTTGGCCTGACGGAGACCCTGCATACCCCCGCGGGCACCGAACGCACCCCGCTGCTGACGCTGAATGAAGTCTGCGTGCTGCCCGCCGGCCATCCGCTGGCGGCGCAGGCGACGCTGACCCCCGCCGATTTTCAGGGCGAAAACTACATCAGCCTGTCGCGCACCGACAGCTATCGCCAGCTGCTCGACGCCCTGTTCCTTGAGCATCAGGTTAAACGGCGGATGGTGGTCGAAACCCACAGCGCGGCCTCGATCTGCGCCATGGTGCGCGCCGGCGCCGGGATCTCGGTGGTGAATCCGTTAACCGCCCTGGACTATGCCGATAGCGGCGTGGTGGTGCGCCGCTTCAGCGTCGAGGTGCCGTTTACCGTCAGCCTGATCCGCCCTCTCCACCGCCCGCGCTCGGCGCTGGTCGACGCCTTTGTTGCCCACCTGCAGCAGAGTCTGCCGCAGATCCTCACGCCGCTGGCGTCGGTCCTGCAGAGAGCATAAAGTTGACCGCGTCTTCCGCGTGGATCGCCGCGGTGTCAAAGACCGGCAGCGGGCTGAGCTCGGCAGGCACCAGCAGGCCAATCTCCGTACAGCCGAAAATAACCCCTTCCGCCCCCTGCTCCGCCAGGGCGGCGATCGTCTGCAGATAATAATCCCGCGACGCCTCGCTGAAGGTGCCGAGACAAAGTTCGTCGAAGATGATCTGATTGATCTGCGCCCGATCGTCAGCCTCAGGGATCAGCGTCTCGATGGCAAACTGCTCCTGCAGACGACCGCGGTAAAAGGTCTGCTCCATGGTATAGCGGGTGCCCAGCAGCGCGACCCGGCGCTGACCTTTGGCGGCAATCGCCCGTCCGGTGGCATCGGCAATATGCAGGAAGGGAACCTGGCAGCGGGCGGCGATGGCATCTGCGACTTTATGCATGGTGTTGGTGCACAGGACAATGCCTTCGGCCCCCGCCTGCTGCAGCCCGACCGCGGCCTCAGCAAGGATCTCCCCGGCGCGATCCCAGTCGCCGGCGGACTGGCAGGCTTCGATGTCGTGAAAATCGACGCTGTGCAGCACCAGGCTGGCAGAGTGCAGGCCGCCCAGTCGCGCCTTAACGCCCTCATTGATCAACCGATAATAGGGGATCGTGGACTCCCAGCTCATGCCGCCTAACAGGCCAATGGTTTTCATCTTCTGCTCCTTATGTCGTTTCTGCCAGTGAAGCAAACTTGTGATCAACTTTCCACTTCTCTGGCCGCGTATTTCTTTTTCATGAAGAGTGGGATAAGTTAAATGAAACAATGTTTCACTTTAACAACAGGATCGCCCGATGTTTATTTTTCATAAAGACACCACCCTTGAAGACCTCGGCAATGGCGTAACCCGCCGCATTCTGGCCCACGACGGCAAAATGATGGCCGTGGAGGTGAATTTTGCCGCCGGCGCCGTCGGCCCGATGCATAACCATCCTCACGAACAGCTCACCTATGTGCTTTCCGGCGAGTTTGAGTTCACCATCGGCGAGGAGACGCGCGTCGTCAGCGCCGGCGATACGTTGTATAAGCGGCCGGGGATTATGCACGGTTGCGTCTGCCTGCAGCCCGGCACGCTGCTCGATACCTTTACTCCCATTCGCGAAGATTTTCTTGAAGGCTAATCCATAACGGGGGCGTTCGCCGTCCCCGGTTACTGCCCGGCGCCCTTCAATAAAAAGATGCTGTCACAATCATTATCCTGGTAATTATATTTCCCGCTCAGTTAAGCCTAATTTTTCATTCCTTTCAGACGCCCTTTACGGCCAAAATGCTTACCACCTCACCTTTTTGAAACATCGTTTCGACTTTGATCACATTTCCATCCTGATCTGCATGACGCAGAAACAAATCGCAATAAAATGAAATTAAAACGGCGTTTTATAAAAAACAGTTCAGCATAAAAAAAGGGGCTGACAGCCCTTACCTGCTAGACCAGTTAAAGAATAACCCATTAATTAACAATGACATGTTAAGCAGAGGAAGCGTTCAGACATTTTTGCGTTGTCAGGCGTAAAAGGCCGACAGCGCGGCGTCACCGGATCCGTATTACAACTCGTAAGCCAGGTAGGTATGTATGAATGAAAACAAGCTGCTGGGATTGGCATGGATATCGCCCTATATCATCGGGCTGATCGTCTTTACCGCTTTTCCCTTTGTTTCATCTTTCTTTCTCAGTTTTACCGAGTACGACTTGATGAGCCCGCCGGTATTTAACGGCATCGAAAACTATCGCTATATGTTGACCGAGGATAGCCTGTTCTGGAAATCGATGGGGGTGACCTTTGCCTACGTCTTTTTAACCATCCCCTTAAAACTGGCTTTCGCCCTCGGCATTGCTTTTGTGCTCAATTTCAAACTGCGCGGCATCGGCTTTTTCCGCACCGCCTATTACATCCCGTCGATCCTCGGCAGCTCGGTGGCGATTGCCGTGCTGTGGCGCGCCCTGTTCGCCATTGACGGCCTGCTGAACAGTTTTCTCGCCGTCTTTGGCATCGATGCCATCAACTGGCTGGGGGAACCCTCCCTGGCGCTGATGTCGGTCACCCTGCTGCGCGTCTGGCAGTTTGGCTCCGCGATGGTCATCTTCCTCGCCGCGCTGCAGAACGTTCCGCAGTCGCAGTATGAGGCGGCAATGATTGACGGCGCCTCAAAGTGGCAGATGTTCATGAAGGTCACCGTGCCGCTGATCACCCCGGTGATTTTCTTCAACTTTATTATGCAGACCACCCAGGCGTTCCAGGAGTTTACCGGCCCGTACGTGATAACCGGCGGCGGTCCGACCTATTACACCTACCTGTTCTCACTCTATATCTACGATACCGCCTTTAAGTACTTCGACATGGGCTATGGCGCCGCGCTGGCGTGGGTGCTGTTCCTCGTCGTGGCGGTCTTTGCGTCGATCGCCTTTAAGTCATCGAAATACTGGGTCTTCTACTCCGCCGATAAGGGAGGCAAAAATGGCTGATATTCAACAGATGGCGCCGGTGATGAGCGACGCCGATCGTGAGGTCGCCCGTACGCTGCGCCGGGAAAAGGTGAGCCGGGTGGTGCGCTACGTCGTGCTGATATTCGTCGGCCTGCTGATGCTCTACCCGCTGGCGTGGATGTTCTCCGCCTCGTTCAAGCCGAACCATGAGATCTTCACCACCCTCGGGCTGTGGCCTGCCCACGCCACCTGGGACGGGTTTATCAACGGCTGGAAGACCGGCACCGAATACCATTTCGGCCACTATATGCTGAACACCTTTAAGTATGTGATCCCGAAAGTGGTGTTAACGATCATTTCCTCCACCATCGTGGCGTACGGCTTCGCACGCTTTGAGATCCCGTGGAAGAAGTTCTGGTTCGCAACGCTTATCACCACCATGTTGCTGCCGAGCACCGTCCTGCTGATCCCGCAGTACCTGATGTTCCGCGAAATGGGGATGCTGAACAGCTATCTGCCGCTGTACTTGCCGCTGGCCTTCGCCACCCAGGGATTCTTCGTCTTCATGCTGATCCAGTTTCTGCGCGGCGTGCCGCGCGATATGGAAGAGGCGGCGCAGATCGACGGCTGCAACTCCATCCAGGTGCTGTGGTATGTGGTGGTGCCGATCCTCAAGCCGGCCATTATCTCGGTGGCGCTGTTCCAGTTTATGTGGTCGATGAACGACTTTATCGGTCCGCTGATCTACGTCTACAGCGTCGATAAGTATCCCATCGCGCTGGCGCTAAAAATGTCTATCGACGTCACGGAAGGCGCGCCGTGGAACGAAATTCTGGCAATGGCGAGCATCTCCATTCTGCCGTCCATCATTGTCTTCTTCCTGGCTCAACGCTACTTCGTGCAGGGCGTGACCAGCAGCGGAATCAAAGGTTAAGAGGGAAATATCATGGCTGAAGTGATTTTCAACAAACTGGAAAAAGTCTACTCCAACGGGTTTAAAGCGGTGCATGGTATCGACCTGAAGATTGCCGATGGCGAATTTATGGTGATCGTCGGCCCCTCCGGCTGCGCCAAATCGACCACCCTGCGCATGCTGGCGGGCCTGGAGACCATCAGCGGCGGCGAGGTGCGGATTGGGGACAAAATCGTCAACAACCTGGCGCCTAAATCCCGTGGCATCGCGATGGTGTTCCAGAACTACGCCCTCTATCCGCATATGACGGTGCGCGAAAACCTCGCCTTTGGCCTCAAACTAAGCAAGCTGCCGAAGGCGCAAATCGACAGACAGGTGGAAGAAGCGGCGAAAATTCTCGAACTGGAAGAACTGCTCGATCGCCTGCCGCGCCAGCTCTCCGGCGGCCAGGCGCAGCGCGTGGCGGTGGGCCGGGCGATCGTCAAAAAACCGGACGTCTTCCTGTTCGACGAACCGCTCTCCAACCTTGACGCCAAGCTGCGCGCCTCGATGCGGATCCGCATTTCCGATCTGCATAAGCAGTTGAAAAAATCTGGCAAACCGGCGACCACCGTCTACGTCACCCACGATCAGACGGAAGCGATGACCATGGGCGACCGCATCTGCGTGATGAAGCTCGGCCACATTATGCAGGTTGATACCCCGGACAATCTCTACCACCAGCCGAAAAATATGTTTGTCGCCGGGTTTATCGGCGCGCCGGAGATGAATATTCGTCCCAGCCAGCTGGTTGAGCACGGTGGTCGCCTGTATTTGACGCTGGGCGATCAGCGGCTGCCGCTCAACGATCGGCTGCAAAGCAAAGTTGAAACCCATAAGAATCAGCAGGTGTTCTTTGGCGTGCGCCCGGAGTTTGTCTCTCTCTCCGATGAACCGTTTGCCGAAGGTTCCTGCGCGGGTGAAATGGTACGCGTAGAAAACATGGGACATGAATTCTTTGTTTATCTCAGGGTTGCTGATTATGAGCTGACCGCCCGCGTGCCGTCGGACGATGCGAAGCCGATGATTGCCAAGGGACTGAATCGCAAAGTCTATTTCACCTTTGATCTCAACAAGTGTCACATCTTTGACGCCAAAACCGAACAGAACCTCTCTCTGTGAACCCTGGAGCATAACAATGAAAAACGTGCTGATAAGCGCCACCCTCTCCGCCACCCTGGGCCTTAGCGCCTTCTCTTCGCTAGCGCAGGATGTCGACCTGCGTATGTCCTGGTGGGGGGGCAACGGCCGCCATCAGGTCACCCTCAAGGCGCTGGAGGAATTCCACAAACAAAACCCAGACATCAACGTCAAAGCAGAATACACCGGCTGGGACGGCCATCTTTCACGCCTGACCACCCAGATTGCCGGCGGTACCGAGCCTGACGTGATGCAGACCAACTGGAACTGGCTGCCGATCTTTTCGAAAAATGGCGATGGCTTTTACGATCTGAATACCCTGAAAGACGAGATCGACCTCAGCCAGTTCGACGCCAAAGAACTGCAGTCCACCACGGTCAACGGCAAGCTTAACGGTATTCCAATTTCCGTCACCGCCCGCGTCTTCTACTTTAACGACGAAGCATGGAAAAAGGCGGGCATCCCCTTCCCGAAAACCTGGGATGAACTCATGGCGGCGGGAAAAACTTTCGAAAGCAAGCTCGGGAAACAGTACTACCCGGTGGTGCTCGAACACCAGGACGTGCTGGCCCTGCTCAACTCTTATATGGTGCAAAAATACAATCAGCCGGCCATCGATGAGAAAGGGCGAAAATTCTCCTACAGCAAAGCGCAGTGGGCGGATTTCTTCGGTATGTATAAGAAGCTTATCGACAGCCATGTGATGCCGGACACCCGCTACTATGCCTCCTTCGGCAAGAGCAACATGTACGAAATGAAGCCGTGGATCCAGGGCGAATGGGGCGGGACCTACATGTGGAACTCCACCATCAACAAATATTCCGATAACCTGAAGCCGCCGGCGAAGCTGGTGCTGGGGGAATACCCGATGCTGCCGGGCGCCACCGATGCCGGACTGTTCTTCAAGCCCGCGCAAATGTTATCGATTGGCAAATCGACGAAAAACCCGCAGGCGGCGGCGAAAGTGATTAACTTCCTGCTGAACAGCAAAGAAGGGGTGGATATTCTTGGACTGGAGCGCGGCGTGCCGCTGAGTAAAGCGGCGGTCACCTACCTGACCGAGGATGGGGTAATCAAAGCCGACGATCCGGCGGTGTCCGGCCTGAAGCTGGCGCAATCCCTGCCCACCGCTCTGCCGGTCTCCCCGTACTTCGACGATCCGCAGATCGTCGCCCAGTTCGGCACCACCCTGCAGTACATCGACTACGGTAAAAAGTCGGTGGAAGAAGCGGCCGAGGACTTCCAGCGCCAGACCGACCGCATTCTGCGCCGCGCGATGCGCTAACCTGCCCGTCTGAACTCTCCCGCGGCGCACGCCGCGGGAGGGTCTGCCAGACGGCCCTGTCAGAAGAAATATTTAAAGCGCACCCGGGCGCCGTAGCGTTCATCGGGATTCCCGCTCTTCGCTGCCGTGGAATCGAGCCACGAGGCATAGGCGCCAAGGTAAATATTGAAGTTCGGCATCGCCATGATATTCGGCAACTGCCAGGAGGTGTGCAAGGTATGGATGTCATAGCGCCCCGGCGCCAGGATAGCGCAATCGCCATCGCATTCGCTGGTCACCCCGGCCATATTGAACTGGTCGATTTTATTGTGCGCATAGATATAGCCCAGCTCCACGCGATGCCAAAGGGCGTTGATCCCGGCGCTGAAGTCGGTTTCGTCCGCCGCGTCCAGCAGGGCGGTACTCAGATTGACCACCGCCCCATCCTGCGGATCGCTTTTCAGGGTGTTCCAGCTCATGGTCAGCCCGTAGCCGGTGCGGTTTGACTGGTCGACCCAGCGTCCGCTCTGGCTCTGATAGCCGTAAGCATTGTTGACGAGATTGCTCTCTATCGCCGCGGCCGCCGACCAGACGCCGGACTGCCATGCCGCCACCGGCCGCACGTACACCACATTTTTGCGGTTTTCCAGCGCGTTACCATGATAGTTCTGATCGACAAACAGCGAACTGCCGTCCTCCACCAGGGTGTTAACTTCGAAATACCAGTTATCCACCGTTTTGCTAAACAGAAGGTTACCGCCGCTGCTGCTGCGCCCGCGCCCCTCTTTCATCATGTAAATATAGCCATAGCCATCGGAATAGAGATCGTTGGCGGTATTACCTGAATATTCAATAAAGGTATCCTGATTCAGCGGGAACATATCCCAGGCTTCAAAGCGGCCTATTTTTATTTTCCAGTCATCCTGCTGGCCGAAGAAAAATACCGCATCATCAAGATTCATTTTGCCATCCATATCCGCCAGAGGCTGCACGCTGAATCCGGCATATTGCCCGTCGGCGCCATTCCGTCTGCCATCGAAACCCAGCAGAATACGACCGTTAATATCCCAGCGCTCTTTATCGCCGGGCGCCCAGCTTTTATTCGCGCTGGTTTTGACCGACGTCAGGCTGCCGGTGCGACTGGCGCCATCGAGGTTAAATTCGACGTCGCCATAAAATTTTAATTCGCCATTGTCATTTAGCTGCAAACGCGGCGAAGCAGGCGCCGCGCGGGCGACCGTCGCGGCCTGCTGCTGGCCTTTCAGCGTCTTAATTTCCGCCTCTGCGCTGGCGGCGCGCGCCTCCGTCGCCTTTAGCCGCTGCTCCATTTGCGCCAGTCGCTCCTCCAGCGATAACGGCGCCTGCGCCATAACGGATGGCAGATACAGAGACGTCAGAAAACACCCGACCCAGATTTTATTCATCGGTAAACCCTTTTATTATGGAATGAACTGAATTTTTTATTAATGGGTAACGCACGACGATGCAGGCAATAATAACCCGCCCATCGTCAAAGACGGGTTATTAACGACAACAGCCTTATTATTATTCGAGCTGCCAGGCGCCGGCTTCGGTTAATGCCGCCGCGCCGCTCCAGGCAAATAACGCTAATTCACGGCGGGGAGCCTGCGGATAGATACGGCTGCTCAGGCAGGCTTCGCCGTCATTGACAAAAACCTCCACCGAAGAGCTATCGAAAAATATTCGCAGGTTGAGATCCGCCCCGGCGGTCAACGGCACGCTGCGCGTCCCGCACAGGCCATACTGCGGATAATGCCGTTCCAGCACCAGACGCTGCTGTTGGGCATCCATGTAGATGCGCAGGCCATCGCCAAAGCGCAGACCATACTGCTCGGCGCTGCTGCGGGCGCAGTCCCAGCGCAGATTCACCTCCATCGCCTCGCAGTTGTCGACCATCGTCGTCTGCTGGTTGTTCAGGGTGCTGACCGGCCACGGGAACCAGGCGCCGCGCAGGCTCTCCACTTCTTTCGCCGGGCGCATCTGCAGGCGGTCATCCGCGCTCAGGCTCAGCTCGCGCGGCAGGGAGAGCATGCCCGCCCAGCCGTCCTGCTGCTCCGGCAGCGGCGATTCCCACATATCCAGCCAGCCAATCACGATCCGCCGGCCATCGGGGGTGGAGAAGCTTTGCGGGGCATAGAAATCGTGGCCGTTATCCATCTCCCGGAATTCGCCATGGCGAATAAAACGCTGGCCTGGCTGCCACTCGCCGATCAGATAGCCGCTCTGGAACAGATTGCGGTTGCTGAACCCCGCGGCCTGCATCCCCTGTGGGGAAAACATCAGAACGCGTTTGCCGTTGAGGGTGAAGAAGTCCGGGCACTCCCACATATAGCCCATGGTGCTTTCCGCTTCATCCAGCACCCCCGCGTCCTGCCACTGGCGCAGATCGGCTGAACGGTACAGCCGCACCTGGCCGGTATCGCCTTCGCGCGCGCCGACGATCATGTACCAGCAGTCTCCTTCACGCCAGACCTTCGGGTCACGGAAGTGGTGCATACCCGGCGGGGTGTCGACCACCATCCCCTGGCGCTCAAAGTGGATCCCGTCGCGGCTGGTGGCCAGACACTGCACCTGATACAGATTGGCTTCGTCGCCAGGATCGCCGTGGAACTTATGCCCGGTGTAAATCAGCGCCAGGGTATCGCCATCGACCACCGCCGAGCCGGAAAAGCAGCCGTCTTTATCCTCCGGGCCCTCCGGCGCCAGGGCTACCGGCAAATGCTCCCAGTGCACCAGATCCTTACTGCGCGCGTGCCCCCAGTGCATCGGTCCCCACTGGGTGGAGTACGGGTGATGTTGATAAAAGGCATGGTACCAGCCGTCAAACCACACCAGACCGTTTGGGTCGTTGATCCACCCGGCGCGGGCCGCCAGGTGATAGTGCGGATACCAGCGCAGATTAAGCGCCTGGCGTTGTGTCTGGAGTACCTGTTCAGCCCGGGAGATTGTGTAAGTCATCATTTTCACTCTTTTTGATTCAGATAGCGGTAGGTTGCGACACCAGCGGATCGGCGGAGGATTTGCCGGAGCGCAACAAGAAGATGGAAATAAAGGTGGTGCAGAACACCAGCAGGCCCATGATCAGGTAGGACTGGGCGAAGCCATATTTTTCATAGCTGTAGCCCGCCAGCGGCGACAATACGCTGGCGATAATCGAGCTGGTGCAGGCGAAGCCCACCAGATAGAGGGTGGAGGAGAGACGTTTATCGAAGTTGAGGCTGTTGTACTTAAAGATAGCCACCAGCAGTATCGGCAACTCCACCGCGTGCAGCAGTTTGGTGATGGAGATCAGCAGCGGCCCCTCCACCAGACCGGAGGCCACCATGCGCATCGCCATCACCATGCCGGCGAAAATCAGACCGTTTTTGGCGCCGATGCGGTTCACCAGCCACGGCGCGCAGAACATGCCGGCCGCCTCGAGGAACACCTGGAAGGAGTTGAGGTAGCCATACATCTCATTGCCTTCCTGCAGGGTCGCGAACTGCGATGAGAAATAGACCGGGAACTGCTGGTCATAGACGCCGTAAATGCAGGTGCCGATGACGAAGAAGACCAGCGCCCAAAAGCGCGGCAGCGTCAGCAGGCGCAGCGCATCTTCGAGGGTCACCTTACCGCCCGATACCGCCTCCTGCATCGCATGCGGCGCCGAGGAGACCCGCAGCCGCGCCAACAGGATAAAGAACACCAGCCCGGAACAGCTGGCGACGAGGAAGTTTAGCTGCGGATTGATGTTAAACAGCAGGCCGGCGAAGAAGGTGGCCACCGCCCAGCCCAGCGAGCCCCACATCCGCGCCCTGCCGAATTCAAACTGGCTCTGACGCGCCACCCTCTCGGTGTAAGATTCCAGCACGCCGATGCCGCCGTTAAAGGTCAAACCGATATAGATCCCGCCAAAAATGCTGCCCAACAGGACGTTGATTTTCAGCAGGTGGCCGAACAGCAGATACGCCGGACCAGAGAGGATCAGCAGCGCGGTGATATACCAGAGCAGATGTTTGCGCAGCCCCAGCTTGTCCTGGATAAATCCATAGCAAACTTGCGCAAACAGCGCGGAAACCGACAGTACGGCATAGATAATACCGGTATCGCCTGCCTTCAGCCCAACCTCCTGGTGAAGCCAGATAGAGAGCAAGGAGCCGGATGACGACCAGGTCACGAAAAAGAAAAACAGTAAGGCACTGAGCAACGGGTAGCTGTGTGAGTGAGGCGCTTTCATCATGACATTCTCGTGTTAGAGGAATGCAATTATGGTAACGTTAACAAAAAACAAAACGCAGGTGGATTCGCTGCGATATATGATGTTAATCACAAAAGTTAACGTTAACATAATGAAGATGCGATCGCGATCAAAAATCAACCGCAACATAGCTCACGACGGCGATAGCAGAAAATCGTTTCACTCTTTTACATCAGCGACTTAGTTGTATAGCCTGTACTCTGCGGCAATGGCGGAGGAAAAAATGGCGTCCCTGAAAGATGTAGCAAAACTGGCGAATGTATCTCTGATGACCGTCTCACGGGCGCTGAACACCCCGGAGCGGCTGAAGCCTGAGACACTGGCCCGCGTGCAGGCCGCCATCGCCGAAACCAACTACGTCCCCGACCTGTCGGCGAAGAAGATCCGCGGGGCGCGCGCCACCCCCAGCACCATCGGCGTGCTGGCGCTGGATACCGTGACCACGCCCTTTTCGGTGGAGATCACCTTATCGATCGAAGAGACGGCCCGCGCCCACGGCTGGAACAGCTTTGTGGTCAATATGTTTTCTGACGATCGTCCGGAAGCGGTGGTCGACCTGCTCCTCTCCCATCGTCCGGACGGCATTATCTTTACCACCATGGGCCTGCGCCAGGTACCGCTGCCGGAAAAACTGCTGACTCTGCCCTGCGTGCTGGCCAACTGCGAAAGCCTCAGCCAGCCGGTGGCCAGCTATATCCCGGACGATGAACAGGGGCAGTACGATGCGGTGAAAGCCCTGCTTGCCGCTGGCTATCGTCGTCCGCTGTGCCTGCACTTACCCGCCAGCCAGCCGGCGACGATCCGCCGCCGCCGGGGGCTGGAGCGCGCCTGCCGGGAGGCCGGTATCGAACCGGACCATCTGAGCCATTCGTATATGGGCCAGGGCGATGAGCATTACCACGATATCCCGGCGGTGGTGCTGGCGCATATCCGCGAGGGTAAACCTGGCTTTGACTCAGTGATCTGCGGCAACGATCGCATCGCGTTTATGGTCTATCAGACGCTGCTGGGCCAGGGGTTACGCATTCCACAGGACGTGGCGGTAGTGGGATACGACAACATGGTGGGCATTGGCGATCTGTTTCTACCGCCGCTCTCCACAGTGCAACTGCCGCATTATGACATCGGGCGCCTGAGCGCCCTGCATATCATTCACGGCGACAACCATCGGGAGACGCGCAAAGTCGCCAGCCCGTGGTTGCCGCGCGCCTCACATTAACGATTACCGATGTTGCGCAGCTTCTCGCCCGCCATCAGGTTGCGCTCAATGTGCTCGAGGGTGACATTCTTGGTTTCCGGGATCAGCCAGAAGGTGATGCCGATAAAGGCCACGTTGAGCGCCGTGTAGAGCCAGAAGGTGCCGGCGGCGCCAATCGCGTCAAGCAGCGTCAGGAAAGTGGCGCCGATGATCATGTTCGACACCCAGTTGGTGGTGGTCGAGCAGGTGATACCGAAGTCGCGGCATTTTAGCGGCTGGATCTCGGAGCAGAGGATCCACACTACCGGCGCCGCGCTCATCGCATACCCGGCAATACACATCATGGTCATGCCGACGGAGAGCCAGGAGAGGCCGCTGGATGCGGTGCCATTGTCGAACTGCATCAGGCAGTAGCCCAGCACCAGAGTGCCCAGCGCCATCACGCTAAAGCCGATTTTCAGCGCTGGCTTGCGGCCCGCTTTATCCACTGTGAACACCGCAATAAAGGTGGCAAACATAAAGGTCAGGCCCACCACCAGGGTGGCGATCATCTGCTGTTCAGTAGTGGTAAAGCCCGCCATTTTAAAGATACGCGGCGCATAGTACATGATGATGTTCATGCCGGTGAATTGCTGCATCGCCTGCAGCAGCATGCCCAGGAACACCGCCCGGCGCACGTTACGATTGACCTTAAACAACGCCCAACCGCCCTGCTTCAGCTTGAGGCTCTCACGGATCTCGTTAAGCTCGTCGCGCGCCTTTTCCGAGGTATCGCGCAGCATCCGCAGCACTTCTTCCGCTTCGATATGGCGTCCCTTCTCCGCCAGCCAGCGCGGGCTGTTCGGCAAAAAGACGACCAGAATGATCAGGATCACCGCCGGCAGCGCCAGCACGCCCAGCATGGCGCGCCAGTTACCGCTGTAGCTAAAGGCGGTATCGGAAAGAAACGCCAGCACAATGCCAAGGGTGACCATCAGCTGATACATACTGATCATTTTCCCGCGCACGTTCTCGCTGGCCATCTCGGAGAGGTACAGCGGCGCGGTATAAGAGGCAATCCCGACTGCCACGCCCAACACCACGCGGGCCACCAGCAGCACCTCCACGCTGGCGGCAAAAGCGGATCCGATAGAGCCGGCCACAAAGAGTACGGCCCCCGCCATCAGGCTGTATTTACGACCAAGGCGGAACGACAGCCAGCCGTTAAACAGCGCGCCTATCGCCGCCCCCAACATCATGCTGCTAACCACCCACTCCTGAAGCTGGCTGGATAAGGTGAAATGGTCGGTTATAAAGGGCAACGCTCCGGATATCACGCCGATATCCAGGCCAAAGAGCAAGCCCGCCACCGCCGCGGCGATGGAAACAAACCAGTTCATCCGCCGGGTATCACGTTGCGTCCGCGGCGATAATGTAGAGTCGTTACTGATTGAAGTCATTTTTTCCTGCCACACAGAGTAAGACATAAGACGAAAGTACGTGACTGGTGGATGAATGGGTCAGGCAGGATAAGCCAAAGATATGGACTATATTGCTGGCAGGATGGGTTTTGTGATGGACATTAAACTTTCAAAGTAACAAAAAATGCGTTTCCAATAGTTAATAACCCTGTTTATACAGAGCGGTAACATTATACCCGTGTTCAGGAGTATGGACGATCCGCACTTTTGCGTATGGACAATAATTGCTCAGAAGGCCGGAGCGATACCACAGACCCCGGCCATCGCGGACGGTTAGCGCGCCAGCCAGCCGCCGTCCACCGCCACCGTGTAGCCATTGATGTAATCGGAGGCTGAGGAGGCAAGGAACACGACTGGCCCCATCAGATCGGCCGGTAGCCCCCAGCGCCCGGCGGGAATGCGATCGAGGATTTCGCTGCTACGCTGCTCGTCGGCGCGCAGCTGCTGGGTGTTGTTGGTCGCCATATACCCCGGGGCGATGGCGTTGACGTTGATGTTGTGTTTGGCCCACTCGTTGGCCAGCAGGCGGGTGACGCCCATCACCGCGCTTTTGGATGCGGTATACGACGGCACGCGGATCCCCCCCTGGAACGACAGCATGGAGGCGATGTTAATGATCTTCCCGCCGCTGCCCTGGGCGATAAAGTGTTTCGCCGCCGCCTGGGACATAAAAAATACGCTCTTGATGTTGAGGTTCATCACGTCGTCCCAGTCTTTTTCGCTGAACGCCAGCGCGTCCTCGCGGCGAATCAGGCCGGCATTGTTGACCAGAATATCAATATGGCCGAACTCCGCCACCGCCCGCTCCAGAAGCTGAGGAATACCGTCGATCTGGCGCAGGTCGGCGGTCAGGCTAAGAAAACGGCGTCCCAGCGCGGTTACTCGCTCGATAGTCTCCACCGGTTCGACGATATTGATACCGACAATATCGCAGCCCGCTTCCGCCAGCCCGAGGGCCATCCCCTGACCTAAACCGGTATCGCATCCGCTCACGACGGCCACTTTTCCCTGCAGGGAGAATGCATCAAGAATCATATTATGTTCCTTAGTCGTTCAGAGCCTGCTGTTTGCAGGCAAGGTTCTCTCGGCCCGGTCCGCGCCGGCGGCGCGACTGAGCGTGGGGCGAACTCTCGGGCATAGCCCACCATAATGAAAATAAAACAGAGTTCCGTTTTGCTGATGGGTGCCATCTTAGCCCCGCCCCCAGCCATTTTCAATATTATTTAAAACGATGTTTCATTTTTTATGATGATGATTACAAAAAAAGAAAAAGCGAAGGAGCCTCCCGGCACGCGCCAGGCCGGAAAAGGTTTTGAAAAGATGAAGATTCAACCGATTGTCTGCAGAGGTGCCGAAGCGAAGCCAGCAGCCCGCTGAAAACGCGGGAATTACGCTGAACTGCGTGAGCCATCACAAATAATGAAACAATGTTTTGATAAATTAATACCCGTCTTTTAAAACATATCACTCAGCGACACGCCTCTGGTCCAGCGGCATCGCAGGAAAGAAAGGAGCACTACATGGCTAAAGGCATGCGGGTCAAACTGAATTATCACGTCAGCCACGATCCGGATACCGGGGCGGAAGTCACCCGCTTAACCCCCCCGGAGGTCACCTGTCATCGCAACTACTTCTATCAGAAGTGCTTTTTTAACGATGGCAGCCATTTACTGTTCGCCGGCGAGTTTGACGGCCACTGGAACTACTATCTGCTGAATATCGCCAGCGCCGAGGCCGTCCAGCTAACCGAAGGCGCCGGGGATAACACCTTCGGCGGCTTCCTCTCCCCGGACGATAAGTCGCTTTATTACGTGAAAAATGACCGTATCCTGCTGGAAGTCAACCTGACCACCCTCGCCGAGCGCGAAGTTTATCGCGTTAGCGATGACTGGGTAGGGTATGGCACCTGGGTGGCAAACAGCGATTGCAGCAAACTGGTGGGCATTGAGATTGCCAAAAGCGACTGGACGCCACTCAACGACTGGCAGATTTTCCATGATTTCTTCCATAAAGGACCGCACTGCCGCCTGCTGCGCGTCGACCTGCGCAGCGGTGAGAGCCAGGTGATCCATGAGGAAAAAATCTGGCTGGGACACCCGATCTATCGTCCCTTCGACGACCATACCGTCGCCTTCTGCCATGAAGGGCCGCACGATCTGGTGGACGCCCGCATGTGGCTGGTCAACGAGGATGGCAGCCATGTTCGCAAAGTCAAAGCGCATGCTCCAGGCGAAAGCTGTACTCATGAATTTTGGGTGCCGGACGGTTCGGCGCTGATCTACGTCTCCTATCTGAAAGGCCAGCAGGGACGGACGATCTATCGCTTTGATCCCGAAAGCGGCGTCAACGAGGCCCTGATGACGATGCCGGCCTGCTCGCATCTGATGAGCAATTTCGATGGCACGCTGCTGGTAGGCGATGGCTCAGGTACACCGGTGGATGTCAAGGATACCGGCGGCTACTCCATTGATAACGATCCCTGGCTGTATGTCTTTAACGTGGCGGAAAAGCGCTACTTCCGCGTCGCGCGCCATGATACCTCGTGGGCGACGGTGGCCAACAGCCGCCAGGTAACGCACCCGCACCCCTCATTTACCCCGGACGATAGCGCCATTCTGTTCAGCTCCGATAAAGACGGTAAACCGGCCATCTATATCGCGAAATTACCCGCGCACCCGTCAATGCTGAGCGCCTGATCCACGCCACACTTCTTTCTGTAACTGGCCTTGCCCTCCTTCATGGAGGGCTTTTTTTGTCCCTTCTCTTTCCCCCATAAAAAAACCCCGGCTGACGGCGCCGGGGAAAACAAACGATGAGGGATGAATGGTCGGTCAGAACGAGTAAGCCACCCCAACGCGGAAGCGGGTCTGGCGATCGCTGCGGTCATTGACCCCGACGTTGCCAATTTCGCCATACGGCGACCAGTTATTATCCAGCTTATAGGCCACCTTCACGTTATATTCCTGCGAGTAGGGTTTATTGTCGTTGCGGCTGACCCCTTCCGAGCTGCGGGCATAGACATAGTTCAGCTCTGTACGCCAGTCGCCGAGGACAAATCCGGCCCACGCGTCGCCGCGGTTAACTTTGTCATCATCTTTGCCGGCGTTGTTCGGATAGCGGGTGTATTCATAGCGATAGCGAGCGGCGACATAGAAGCCGTTGTCGAAGCTGTACTGCGCGTGCAGGTGCGGCTTGTAGATGGAGCGGCTGTCGTTGCTCTCAATGGTAAACCCGGGGGTGAGGAAAAAGTTCGACGTTGCTTTCCAGCGCCAGCTGATGGTGTCTTCATGACCATTGCCCACCACGTCCGAATAGGGTTGCGAACCGTTGTCGCCACCCGAACGCCATTTGGCCTCGACGGTAAAGCCTAAGCCGTTGGCAAAGCGGTGAGAAACGGAGACGCGGTCAGCATTACTTTTATCACTCTTTCCGCCATCAATAAATTCATGACGTAAATCTATCGTTACCGCGGTTGCCGCAAAAGACATACCGCAGAGGGCGGCGAGAACCAGAGATCGTTTTAACATAGGGTACCCTTACAATAAATAAAATGACATTTCGTTTTTATGAAACATCATTTTATTTTTTAGACACCATAGTTTTAGTGACCAGGATCGTAGTTATTTGTTTCAAAAAAGGTGGCACAACAAGACGTGACGAAGCTCAATAATTTCGCCGGGGAGAGTGAAAGAGGGAGGGGAAAAATAAGGGTTCGGCAAAGCACGGCGCATAAAAAAGGCCTCCCGCAGGAGGCCATGGAAATCGAGGTATAGCGCTATGCGCGTTCTACCGCCAGCGCCACGCCCTGACCGCCGCCAATGCACAGCGTCGCCAGACCTTTGCGGGCATCGCGCTTGATCATTTCATGCACCAGCGACACCAGAATCCGGCAGCCGGAGGCGCCGATGGGGTGGCCGAGGGCGATCGCGCCGCCGTTGACGTTGACCCGGCGCTCATCCCACTCCAGTACCCGGCCAACCGAGATCGCCTGAGCGGCAAAGGCCTCATTGGCTTCGATCAGATCGACGTCGTCCAGCCGCCAGCCGGCCCGCTCCAGACAGCGACGGGTGGCATGCACCGGGGCAATGCCCATCAGCGCCGGATCGACGCCGACGCTGGCGAAGGCGCGGATCCGCGCAAGGATCGGCAGCCCCAGCTCCAGCGCTTTAGCCTCGCTCATCATCATTACCGCCGCCGCGCCGTCATTGATGCTTGAGGCGTTGCCGGCGGTTACCGATCCAAGGCGATCGAAGGTGGGCTGCAGGCTGGCCAGCCCTTCCGCGCTGGCATCCACCCGCGGTTGTTCATCGGTATCCACGGTGCGCGCCGCGCCGTTATGCTCGGTGACAACCGGGACGATCTCATCGCGAAAGCGACCGGAATCAATCGCCTTGCGCGCCTTATGCTGTGAGCTGAGCGCCCAGGCGTCCTGCAGCTCGCGACTGATGCCAAATTCCCGGGCCAGGTTTTCCGCCGTGACGCCCATATGATAATCGTTGAAAGCATCCCACAGCCCATCATGCACCAGACTGTCAATCAGCTGGCTGTTGCCCAGCTGGGCGCCGGTGCGGCTGTCGGTAAGCACATGCGGAGCGCGGCTCATATTCTCCTGGCCGCCAGCGATCACCACGTCCGCTTCCCCGCACTGGATCGCCTGGGTAGCGAGGTGCAGAGCCTTCAGGCCGGAACCGCAGACATCGTTAATGGTGATAGCCGATACGGTGTTAGGCAGCCCACCGCGAATAGCGGACTGACGCGCCGGATTTTGTCCGGTCCCCGCGGTCAGCACCTGGCCGAGGATCACCTCATCCACGCTGTGCGGATCGATTCCCGTTTTCTCCACCAGCGCCTTCACCACCACGCTCCCCAGCTCGACGGCTGAATGGCGCGATAATGCGCCCTGAAAGCAGCCAATCGGCGTTCGCAGCGCGCCGACGATCACGACATCCTTCATCCTCTACCCCTGCCCATGCATTTGCGCAAAGAAACAGCGATATACTAGATAATTGTTATCAAAAAACTTTGTAATTGTTTAAAAAAAGTGAAGCCAATCACAAAGAAATAGCTATTCGTTAACGTTCACGCCGCTGCAGATGCTGACGCAGCCAGCTGCCGGCCGCTCCCGGCGGCGCTTTCTTATTCCACAGCAGATCGACTGAAATTGCCCGCGGCCAGCCGGGGATATCGAGCGCCACCAGCCCGCCCTGCGGCGCAAACTCCGCCACCAGCGCGCTGGGCAGAATGCACCAGCCGAACCCCTGCGCCGCCATGCTGAGCAGCAGCAGGTAGTTTGGCGCCGACCAGACCTGGCCTGCGGCAGGTTCGGTGGCGCTGGCCAGAAAGGTGCTCAAACGCAGCTCGCGCCAGCTGCGCAGCTCATCCCAGGCGACCTTACCCTGCGCCGCCAGCGGATGGCCAGGGGCTACATAAATGCCCATCGCCGTCTGCAGCGGCAGGCGGGTGCTGCCGATATCGGTGGGGTAGCGCTCCCTCGCCTCAATCAGCCCCACCTGGGCGCGGGATTTTTGCAGGAGATCGATCACATCCTCGTCTTCGCCAATCAAACACTCAAACTCGGTATGAGGAAAGCGGCGGTCAAACTGCACCAGCAGATCTTCCAGCACGTCCGGGTGCAGAGTATCGGAGAGCACGAAGGTCAGCCGCGGCTCCGTCTCGCCGGACAGCGACACAGCCAGTTCGTCCAGCCGCTCGCTGGCGGCAAGAATCGCTTTGACATAGCTCAGCACCTGCTCCCCCTGCGGGGTCAGCGTCGGTTGCCGCGTTGCCCTGTCAAAGAGGATTACGCCGAGATCGGCCTCCAGATTGGCGATGGCGGTACTGATCGTCGACTGACTTTTCCGCAGGCGGCGGGCGGCGGCGGAGAACGATCCGCTGTCGACCGCCTCGACAAAGGCGGTTAAGGCTTCCGGTGAATAACGCATGATGTATCTACAATATCGATGGTTCCTATCTTTTGTTTATCATATTTTTCCATAAACTGCCGGGTAATTTCCTGTTCAGGCTAAAACTGGAGGTAGCTCGCCATGCAACAGACCCCACATCAGCGCAAGACGCTCACCGAACGCGTTATCCACGCCATCACCTTCGAAGGACTGGCGACGCTGATCCTCGCCCCTACCGCCGCCTGGCTGATGCAGCGCTCGGTAGTGGAGATGGGCGGACTGAGCATTCTGCTCGCCACCCTGGCGATGGTATGGAACATTATCTATAACGCGGCGTTCGATCGCCTGTGGCCGGTCTCCCGCTTCCCCCGCCAGCTGAAAGTACGCGCCCTGCACGCGCTCGGTTTCGAAACCGGATTCGTCATCATTGGCGTCACCATGGTGGCGATCGTGCTGGGCGTCTCGCTGCTGCAGGCGTTTATGCTGGAGATCGGTTTTATGCTTTTCTTCCTGCCCTACACCATGGCCTTTAACTGGGTATGGGACACCCTGCGCGAGCGCGTTATTCGTCACCGCCGCCCGCGCCAGACGGCGCGCGGTTAATCCCGGCGCGGATCTTCGACGATCCGCCGCGACTTTATCACCGAAAACTATCGCAACAGACGAACCATAAATATGGTAAATTGCACTCCTTTTTTTTGGTTTGACGGTTGATAAAGTCGCATAATGTCTAAAATTTGGTCTAAAGAAGAAACTCTATGGAGTTTTGCCTTATATGGCACTGCAGTAGGCGCTGGGACGCTATTTCTACCGATCCAGCTGGGTTCGGCTGGCGCGATTGTGCTGTTCATCACCGCGCTGGTCGCCTGGCCGCTCACTTACTGGCCCCACAAAGCGCTGAGCCAGTTTATTCTCTCGGCCAATATCGCGCCGGGAACCGGGATCACCGGCGCAGTTAATCACTACTATGGTAAGAAAATTGGCAACCTGATCACCGGCCTCTATTTCCTTGCCTTCTTTGTGGTGGTGCTCATCTACGCCGTGGCCATCACCAACTCGCTGGCCGAACAGGTGGCGCATCGCACGCCGATGACCCCAGGGCTGCGTGCGCTGCTGAGTCTGGGGGTCGTGCTGGTCCTCAACCTGATCTTTCTCATGGGACGGCAGGTCACCATCAAGGTGATGGGCTTTCTGGTCTTCCCGCTTATCGCCTGTTTCCTGTTTCTCTCCCTCTATTTAATCCGCGACTGGCATCCGGAGCATCTCACCAGCCAGATGCAGTTCAGCCCGCAGACGCTCCACCAGGTCTGGATCTCTATTCCCGTGATGGTTTTCGCTTTTAGCCATACGCCGATCATCTCGACTTTTGCTATCGATCAGCAGGAGAAACACGGCGACCTGGCCATGGGTAAATGCAAAAAAATCATGAAGGTGGCCTACACCATCATCTGCGCCAGCGTGCTGTTTTTTGTCTTCAGTTGTCTGCTGGCGATCCCGGCAACCTATATAGAGACCGCCCGCGATCAGGGGGTGACTATCCTCTCCGCCCTGTCGATGGTGCCAGGCGCGCCGGGATGGCTGGCGGTGACCGGCATCATCGTCGCCGTCGTCGCTATGTCGAAGTCGTTTCTCGGAACCTACTTCGGAGTGATTGAGGGCGCCAGCGAAATCGTCAAAAGCTCGCTGGGCCTGCTGGGCGTGCGTAAGAGCCGCGCTTTCAACCGCGCGATGTCGATCCTGCTGGTCTCCGCCTTCACTTTTGCGGTGTGCTTTATCAACCCGAATGCGATCTCAATGATCTACGCTATCAGCGGACCGCTTATCGCCATGATCCTGTTTATTATGCCCACGCTGTCGACATGGCTCATTCCGGCGCTGAAGCCGTACCGCTCGGTGGGTAACGCCATTACGCTGGTGGTTGGCCTGCTCTGCGTGTCGGTGATGTTCTTCGGCTAATCCCCTCTGGCGACAGCGGCTGCCTGAGCTGCTGTCGCACATTCTGACAATATTCTCCCCCTTGCCTTCCTTGTGAGCGGATTACACTTACGGCTTAGCCACCGTGAGGAGAGTTCTTATGTCCAGTGTCACCTTATCCGGTCGCGGCACGCTCGGCGATCGCCAGGTCTATCGCTTAGGTTACGGCGCGATGCAGCTGGCCGGCCCCGGTGTCTTCGGCCCGCCCAAAGATCCTGAAGAAGCGGTGCGCGTACTACAGGCCGCCGTCGAGGCCGGGATAAACCATATCGATACCTCTGATTTCTACGGTCCACATGTCACCAATCAGTTGATCCGCAAAGCGCTCCACCCCTACCCTGACGATCTGTGCATTGTCACCAAGGTCAGCGCCCGCCGTGACGAGAAAGGCAACTGGCTACCGGCCATGTCGCCCGCCGAACTGACCCAGGCCGTTGAAGACAATTTGCGTCACCTGGGGCTTGAGGTACTGGAAGTGGTTAATCTGCGCAGTATGCTGAGCCCGCACGGCCCGGTGGAGGGTTCGCTGGAGGCGCCACTCGCCACCCTGCTGGAACTGAAAGAGCGAGGATTAATCCGCCATATCGGCCTCAGCAACGTGACGGCAAAGCAGGTCGCGGATGCGCAGAAAATGACGCCCATCGTCTGCGTGCAAAATCTTTATAACGTTGCCCATCGCGCCGACGACGCGCTGGTGGATGCGCTGGCCGCCCAGCACATCGCCTGGGTGCCCTTTTTCCCGCTGGGCGGTTTTACGCCGTTGCAGGCGCAGGAGTTGAACGAGGTCGCGGCTTCGCTTGAGGCGACGCCGATGCAGGTCGCCCTCGCCTGGCTGCTCCAGCGAGCGCCAAATATTCTGCTGATCCCCGGCACCTCCTCCCGCACGCACCTCGCGGAAAATATTGCCGCTGCCGAGCTGGTCCTGCCCGCGGAAGCGCTGCGCACCCTCGATAATATCGCCACCGCCGCGCGCCGCTGACCTGCCAGACAAAATGGAGGGAACCCTATCCCTCCTCAATATTTGCCTGGAAAAACCTCACCGCTACTGGCACTATAGATCCTACAAATGGGGCGTGATCGACGATCGTTCTCTCATTATCCCCGTTAATTAAACTTAAGTTTTTATCCTTCGACCGGTCTCCAGCTTGGAGGCCGTTGTCGTTTTTGTCATGACCAAAATTCGAAACTCTTGATTACAGGAAATACAATATCAAATTCCAAGTTTATACATATCAATCTGGCTGCAAAGATAGTCAATAACATCAAACGCTCATAAAAACATCTGATTAACCCAATCAGAATGTTGCTATTGCTATAAGAAAAATCAAACGCCTCACGACAACTATTTACAAGGGATGCATATGACAGAGGGAACGATAAAGACCAGTAAGTATGAAATTATTGCTATTTTCAGAGAGGAGTTGCGCAAACGTACTGAAATTGAAATATTTTTTAACAACACCAGTATCATAACCCAACTGACGCGCGTGGACTTTGCCGAGTTTCATATTCAGACCCATCGCAAAATCCCGTCCGGGCATAAAATTCGCTTTCTCCTGCATAGCGATTCAGGGAAAATAGAGTTTAATGCGGCCCTGACAAAACATGACAATAGCGGTGTCGATAAAGGTATCCGCTACGCTTTTTCATTGCCTGAATGCCTGCAGGTAGTGCAGCGTCGCCGCGATCCCCGCTTTCGTTTACGCCATGAGCATGACTTTTATTGCCGCGGCCGCCATAAAAACGGCGAAAACTATCTTTTCGATATCAAAGACATTTCAGATGGCGGTTGCGCATTGATGACCAAAACGCCGAATCTTAAATTCCTCAGCCACAACGCCTTACTGAAAAACGCCGTACTGATGCTTGCAGAATATGGCGAGATCACCATCGACCTGGTGGTCAAAAATGTCATTGTTATCACCCTGGATAACGCTAATGAAGAGAGTGAGAGCTACTATCAGATATCCTGCCAGTTTAAGTTCCGCCATCTCGATGACCAGCGCAGAATAGAGAAGATACTGCTGGACCTGATCTTAGAAGCCAAGCGCAAAAAGAGAATCTGACAACCTTGGACAGTATATTGCTGTACACCAATGACAATCTCATTGGTCACTCAATCTATCACTACCTTATTGATAGCCATGAAAATGCCACCCGACTGAGTTATGCCGATGTCATCCATGAGAAACATCTGCCACTGGCCCAGACGATTATTTTCAATTTAATTAATAAGGATATTTCTGCCATCAGAATCGTCGATCTGCTGAATGCGCTCCGCCTTTCCCTGCTGCGCTGCCAGCAGCCGGTGCTAATGGTGAAAAGCGACATTGTCGGGCTGTGCAGAGAGTTGATAAACTTTGACAACGCTATGATTATTAGTGAGAAATCTCCGCTAACTCTTTTTTCATCTATCGTCCAGCGCGCCAAAGGCGTCAGCGAACTGCCGCCGCGAGGATTGCGCAAACAGCTTTCACCACGGGAGTGTCAGATCCTCGAACTGCTCATTGCCAACAATAATAATAAGCGTATTGCCGCCCTGCTCGGCATTGCTCATAAAACGGTTCATAGCCACCGCATCCATATCATGCAAAAACTGGGTATTGATAACTCCCGCACTATGAATCAGCGTATTGCCGCTCTCCATCAATGCTAAATGTTCTCCCGGTAAATCAGTAGCGGATAAAGCGTACTTATTCGCTGTTGATTTACATTTCCCGCCATTCCCATTAATCATCAGGTAGCCTATAATTAATGTATCCTCTGCCTATTGTCTGACTAACCTCGTGAAGAGGGATAATGAACACTAAAATATTCGAAGACAACATTTTATCTCGTAATGATATCGCTGTACGCTACGTCTTTCAGAAAATGTTTTCCCCACAAGGTACTCTGGTCGCGGTGGAATGCTTAAGCCGCTTTGATAATCTTTCTATTTCCCCCGAAGATTTTTTCCGCCATGCTACCGCCGCCGTTCGTGAACGTATTTTCCTCGAACAACTGGCACTGATTGAAAAGCATAAAGCCTGGTTTTTACGTAACCATATTTCCGCAACAATTAACGTTGATGACCATATCCTGAACCTGTTGCGCCAGAAGGATATAAAAGCCAAAGTCGCCGCCCTGACCTGCGTCCATTTCGAGGTAACCGAAAACGCCGAGAATCTGCTGCATAATTCTCTTGCCGCCTGGCAGAGCCCACAGGATACCTCACTGTGGCTCGACGACTTCGGCTCCGGCTACGCGGGAATTAACGCTATTCGCGGTTATCACTTTGACTATGTGAAAATTGATAAGGATTTTTTCTGGCACCTGATGCGCAAAGAGTCCGGCCGCCAGCTGATGGATGCGCTGGTGACCTTTTTATCGCGCAACCATCATAATGTGATTATTGAAGGTGTCGAAAGCGAAGCCCATAAAGAATGGCTGCAGGGAATGGAGTGGTTTGCTATCCAGGGACATTACTGGCGGGAAGTCAGTATTGAACAACTGGTCGCCGATGATATTGCCATGTAAAAAAAGCCGGGAATTCCCGGCTTTTTAACGTCACTTAATTATAAACTAATTCCCACGTTGCCCAGCTGGTAATCGGCCCGCTGGTGGCGCTTTTCGGCGTTGGCGAAACATAGCCAACGTAATAGGTGAACAGGCCGCCGCTGACCGCGCTTTCCTGCAAACGCACCTGATTTTGCTGCGGGTCCGCCGGGACAATTTTATTACTCTTATCCAGAGTATTATTATCGTTAGTCGATAGGGCCAGATAAATATTCTGCGCTCCATCCGGCAAGGTATTGGCCAGATACCCGGCGTTTTCGTTACCGACCGCCGTCAGTAAAAAACCATCGACCCAGCGCACGCTGACCCGACGCACCTCATCCTGCGAGGCTGCCCCACCATCATGGCGCAGCTGGCAGTTTGACAGTGCCAGGGTAAACGGCTGCGGTTTCATAAACGCCCCGGCCCCGCGATCGTGGACTTCCGCCAGGCTGACCGGCGCCAGCCAGACATTACCGCTGCCGGCATGCTGGCCGCCGTTTAGCGCGACGCTACAGGAAATATCCGTCACCCGCCCGGCAAAATCGACCCGTCCGCGATCGTAATTGGTCTCAAAACCCCACGCCGAGGGGGCGGCGAGGCTGCCGCAAAATAGCAGCCACGCGATAGTGTTTTTCGGCAATCCCTTCATTCCCCCTCCCGTATTAATCGTACGTCAGGTTAAAGATCATATGCGACTCCACCTCGCCGGTGCTGGTCGTCGGGCCATACTGATAAAAACGCGCGTGCAGCGGTATGGTGATGTAGCGGGTCTCCTGATTATTCAAGCGGCCGACGGTGTATTTCTTATTAAACTGCAGCGGGGAGCCATCCTTCAGCACCTGGATGCCAATGCCTTTCGCCATCCCGCTGCCGGCTTTTTCATTCAGCAAGGCGCCCATGGTAGCGGTAGTGCTGGTGGCCAGGGTACCGGAGAACGAGGTGCTAATGTTGGCATATCCCGTTTCACTCAGGCCGCCGCTGCACTGCAGGTCGATATTAAAATCCTTCCCGCCGGCGGTGGTGCCGACCCCTTTCAGGTCGGTGCGCCGGATGGAACCCACATCGACATTCATATTTTTCCCGCTCAGCACCGAACAGGAGGGCGAGACCACGGTGATGGCGTTGGCGCTCAGATAGGTTTCGAGGATCGGGTTACCGCCGCTCTCCCAGTCGTAGGAGGTGTACTTACCCGCCGCCAGGGTGCCGCTGCCGGTGGTTGCCGCGGTTTTGATAATCTGCAGCGTAAAGCGCGACCCTTCGAGGGAATAGTTGGTGGTGTTATATACCCGGGACGAAAAGACGTCGGGATAGACGATATTTACCGTTGCGCCGCCGCGGCTGAAACGCATGCCGATTCCCGGCACGTTGGTGGAGTAGATTTTATTTCCAAGGTCCGTGGCCCCTGGCGACACGATCTTCGCCGCAAAGCGGTTGGTGCCGGAAGTACAGCGATAGCTTGCCCCGCCGGGAGCGCTCATCGTCCAGTCGCGGGTAAGGATCACCGAGCCCACCGGCAGATCCGGGGGCACCACCACCCTGCCCACCACCATGTCCAGCATCACCGTTGGCGATGAGAGACGCGTACAGGAGGCCCAGGACGAGGTGGTTCCCAGCGCCATTAAGACGATAAAAAGCGTTAGTAATTTCCTCAGCGACATACGCTATCCTTTGTTGTTTGCTGTCCCAGATCCACCGAACACTGCCCGCCGCTCCACTTCACAATCGCGCGTTTGGCGTTCGCATCGCTGATAAACATCATGCTGCCCTGGCCGACAACGCCGATCTCCTTGCCGTCGGGGGAGAAAATACTTGCCGCAAACGGCAACGGCTCGTGGTTCGCCTGGCGCGCCTGCAGGGTGAGGTTGTTCTGCACCTTAGTGCCGAACGCGACCTTAACCACGCTGCCTTCCCACGGCACAACCTGCGCCACGGTGCGATCGAAGGCCACGTCGTCATGGCTGCCTTTCGGGTCGATTTCCACGGCGTTAATCCGGTACGGGCGCAGATACGGCAGGATGGCGTAACCATTGCTGTCCACACGGGTGCCCGGCGATCCCGGAAGCATCGCCCCGGCCGCGTCTTTGGCTTCAATCAGGGCCATCGTCGAGCCGCTTTCCGGTGAGAGCACCACGCCGCCGCTGTGGGCGATCATCGTCCCGCTGGCGCCAATGCCGCTCTGACGATAGCCTTCGCCCTGGCTGTAGCTGCCGTTGAGGGTGGTCCATGGCGTACGGTAGCTGCCGTTGAGCGCCACATCATGCTGACCGCCGGTGGCGGTGGTGGTCGACACGCCGTAGTTAAGGTTGTTTTCACTGTCCAGCGAACCGTTGATACCAATCTGCGAGCTGGCAAAGCGCGAGTTATTGAACGAGGTGTTCGACGTCAGGTTGGCGGTGCGGTTATCGCCAAACCACAGCGGGTAGCTGAAGTTGAGTGAAATACGATCGTCGCGACGATGACCGGAGCTGTCTGGCGTATAGACGCGCTGCGCGCTCGCCGACCAGGAGAGACGACCAAATGAATTGTTGTAGCTGACCTGATACTGCTTCTCGGTCCCGGAGCGGTTCCAGTAATCGGAGATACGGCCGCTGAGATAAAACCCGCCCCAGCCGTCCGGCAGGTTCTGGTTCACCGTGAAGGTCATGCCGTTTTTTTGCCGCCACAGGGTGTAGTTGCTGCGACTATTTTTTTCCTGATCGACGGCGTACAGCGCGTCGTTGAGGTTGTAATAACCTTTCGTCGAGTAGCGATACGCCGCCAACACGATGCTGGTCTGGGTATCGGTAAACATGCGGTTAAAGGTCGCGCGATAGCTCTGACCCGAGTCATCATGGGCATCGCTCTTCAACCGCGAATGGGTGACGTCAAAAGAGAGCGCGCCGATGCCGGTGTTCATCCCGGTCCCCACCAGGAAGGCCTGATAGTCGTCAAAACCGGTGACCCCGGTGTAGCCGGTCAACAGGTTGTTGATCCCGTGCTGCCAGGTCGCCTGATAGAGCATCGGCTTGTTGCGCAGCGCGCTGTCGTCCACTTTACCGGCGGAGAGCGCGTAGCGGGTCATGCCCGGGCGCAGCAGCTGGGCGACGGAGGCGTAAGGCACGCTAAACACTTCTACCGAGCCATCCGCTTCTTTCACCGAGACCTCAAGATCGCTGCCATAGCCGGAAGGATAGACATCCTGCAGGGTAAACGGTCCGGGCGGAACGGTGGTCTGATAGATAATATTGCTGCCCTGGCGCACGGTGACGAGGGCGTTGCTCTGCGCCACGCCGCGAATTTCCGGAGCATACGAGCGCATGCCGTCCGGGAACATATTGTCATCGGTGGAAAGATTAACCCCGCGCAGACCGATGGTGTCGAAAAATTCACCATTGGTGAAAATCTGCCCGCCGCTGACGATGGAGTTGAGCTGTGGGATAGGGCGCTGGAGATAGGTCTGGTTGCTGTTCCAGTGCGCTTTACCCTGCTGCTGCTGCCAGTTCAGGTTGCCGATGTGCTTCAGCAGCCAGCCGTCCCACGACAGTCCGGCGTTGACGCCCAGATAGGCGCTGCTGTTATCCGACCCGCCTACCGAAGAGGTATGGCTGTTCCAGGCGTTCGCCATCCAGCCAAGATTGAGCGCGGTAATACCTTTGTCCCAGAACTCCGGGCTGACATAGTTTTTCAGGCGTTGATCTTCATAGATCTGCGGTACCGAAATGTTCAACCGCAGGGAGGACTGGACCAGGTTGTCTTTGACGTTTTCTTCGTTGCGCCAGGATTTGAGGCTACCGCAGTAGCCCTCCTGCTCGCTCAGCTGCGGATTGAGCTTTTCCGCCGCGATGCCATATTGGGCCAGCATCGCTTTGGTGTAGCAGACGCCCAGCCGACCATCTTTATCGCGCGCGATGCGTAAATCGTAGCGCCCTTTCCACTCGTCGTTGGTGTAGACGTCAAGGGAGTAAGTGCCTTCGGTAATCGCGCTGGTCGAAAAGCGCGACAGATCGACCTTTTCGCGACTGCCGACAATAAAGCCGTCGTTAAACTGATATACCGTTCCCGGGTTTTCCTGTCCGCTGGAAAATGGCGGAAAGCAGCACAGCGCGATGGCGATCGCGGTGCTTAATCTTCCCGGGCAGAATGACCTCTGCTTCATTAGCTTTTCCCTTATTTAACGGCCACTTTCACTGCGACATCGGCGCCATAGTCATTAATGTTGTTAACGGTCAGGGTTTCGCCGCGGTTGACGGCGGAGGAGAGCGCCACCGTCTGGCTGGACTGCGGCGCCAGCATCACGGTTTTGCTGTTCAGGGCTTTACCGCCGTCGCGGGAAATACGGCTGACGGTAATGTAGAACGGCGTCGGGTTGTTGATGGCGAGACTACTGCCGCTGGCGGTCAGGGTCAGCTTCTCGGCCGCCGCATCGCGGTTGCCCAGTCCGGCAGGACGATAAATAAATTTAAAGCGCGAACGGATCGCCAGCTGCAGCACGTTCTGGCCTTCATTTTTCTGATTGGCCACCACCGGCGGAATTTCCAGCAGATTCAGCCACCACAGCGTCTCTTTATCTTTCGCCAGACCGGCGCTGCTGCCGAGCTTAATACGCAGCGTCTGGCCGCTCTTGGCGTCAACGCGCGAAATCGGCGGGGTGATAATAAACGGGGTGGTAATGGTATCCGGTGTGGCATCGGCATCGCCGTTATCCAGCCAGGCCTGCGCCAGCGCCGGACGGTCGGCGTTATTTGAAAGCTGTACCGTTATTTCTTTTTCATTTCCTGGATAAATAAAGCGGGTACCGTTAACAATAATATTGTTGGCATGGGCCGCAAAACTAAAAATGAAACAGAAAAAAAGGGCAATACGCTTCATGCTGACCTCAGAATAAAAATACAAGCGGCGGACATTGCCGCTTTATTATTGTTATTAACTGCCCCATCGCGGGGCAGTTTTATTTTCTGACGGAATTACTGGTAAGTAATTTCGTAAGTCGCGTAGCTGTTAACCACACCGGTGGTTACCGTGGTCGGCGCGCTGGTGGCGTAGCCTACGTAGTAGGTGAAACGCGCGCCATCAGCTACAGCGGAAGCGTCGCCTTTCGCTTTCGGCTGAGTGCTGTCACCCGGGATGATTTTGTTGGTCAGCGCGGTAGCGTTGTCAGTAGACAGCACCAGCTGGATGTTCTGAGCACCGGAAGCTTCGGTGTTCGCCAGGTAGCCCTGTTGTTTGCTGGTTGCGCCAGCCAGCAGGTTACCGCCGGTCCAGTTCACGCCCAGTTTGCTTACGTCATCCTGTTTAGTGCCATCAGCAGCCTGGCAGTTAGAGACGTCAATGGTGAAAGATTTCGGTTTCAGGTAAGTATCCGCTGCTGCCGCTTTAACTTCAGTCAGGGTTACCGGAGACAGGTAAACGTTCGCATCGCTGCCCTGGCCGTTAACGGAAACAGTACAGGATACATCGGTAACTTTACCGAAGAAATTAACCTGGCCGCCGCCAACAGTGGTATCAGCTGCATGGGCAGCAGTCATGCCAAAAAACGCGGTTGCCATTGCTGCAGAGAGAAGAACCTTTTTCATTGCCATTTCCTTGTCAGAGTGAATTACGAATCAATGAGCACACTGTGAATTCGCATAGAACCAGAAACATCAGGCGATGCTGATTTATGCCACTGCTAATAGAATCTTCGACTGACCGGGAGCCGCAATATTTAAGGCGTCAGGTAACGAACCTAAAAATATAAGTTCGCTGGTGCTATCGGCGTCAAAGAATGCTATTTATTCGCCGACAAATATACATTTGTTCACGTTTCATTAAGTTATATAACAGATAACCATCGACTATTAATAAACAGCCATTGATAGATGAAAACGCGAGGGTGGTTGTTTACAGCGCAGCAAGCCTAACGCCAGAGCGAGAGAAAGTGACCGCAACAGCATGCAGAAAAAGCCCTCGGAAGGCCATCGCGATAAGTCTGAATCTGCCTTTGCGGTGGTGAAAACAGCACCAAACCATTCACACAACGAATGGTGAAAGCATGAATGAGGCGCATTCCTCTCCCTGAACAAGGGCAGCCCATGTGATCCCCCCTTTCAGAAACAAATCATTAATCCATTGTTTTTAAACTAAAAAATAGATAAACGATCATGTTTACGCCATCAAACCGCCATAAAAATGTGATCTAAATCGCACTTTTTGCCACGCGCGTTATAGTTAGCAGGCTTATTATAAGTCCATCGAAAGCAAACATGCTTTCCACCATAAAAGTTAAAAGGACAAACACCATGAAAAACGTAAAATTACTCGCCGCTGCCGGTATGCTCTCCCTGGTCTCTTTCGCTAGCTTCGCTCATCCGGTGAGCGTGACAGCAGACACCCTGGACAGCGCAGAAGCGAAAATCGCAACCATTGCGAAAGAACAAGGCGCTTCCTATCACATTACCGAAGCGTACACCGGCAACCAGGTCCATATGACCGCCGAGCTGTCTAAATAAGCGAATGGTTGCAGAGGGAGCTGCCGGACAGGCCGCCTGCGGGTGGCTGGTCTGGCTCCCGCCGCCCACCCCGCACGCAGCAATGTCGAGCCCCGTTACGGGGCTTTTTTCGTTTTTGCTCCCGCCGCCTGACGCGCCAGCGCGCGCTGGATAGACAGCACGCTCGCCAGCACCACGATCAATCCCATCAGCGCCATCCCCTGGATCTTTTGTCCGAGGAATATCCATCCCAGTACCACGGCGGTCACCGGGCTCAGCAGACTCATCGCCGACACGGCCACCGGTGAGAGGCGGCCAATCCCCCGAAACCACAGGCCATAGGCCAGCATGGCGCCCGCCAGGCACAGCCACAGATAGCCGGCCGCCTGCAGCACTGTTACCTGATGCAAAGGAGGGTCAACGATCAGCGCCACCGGGGCCAGCACCACCCCACCGATCGTCAGCTGCCAGCCGGTCAGCGCGACGATCGGCAGGGAGAGCGCCCAGCGCCGGGAGAGCCAGGTGCCCAGCGCCATACTGATCGCCCCGAGAAACGCCGCGCCGATGCCCAGCGGGTCGAGTACGGTGTGCGGCGACAGCAGCAGCATGGCCATACCGAGTATGCCGGCGATGGCGGAGAACACCGCCAGCCAGGGCGAGCGCTGCCGGTCGACACACCAGGCGAGGAGCATCACCAGCAGCGGCTGGATCGCGCCGATCACCGCCGCCAGCCCGCCGGGTAAGCGATAGGCGGCGATAAACAACAGCGCCTGAAACGCGCCGATATTTAAGATGCCGGTAACGATCAGCTTTGCCCATTCGCCGCGTTGCGGAAAACGACGGCTCCAGATCAGCAGGGCGATACCTGCCGGCAGCACCCTCAGCAGCGCAGCAATAAATGGGCGGTCAGGGGGAAGAAACTGGGAGGTGACGATGTAGGTCGTCCCCCAGATAGCGGGCGCCAGCGCGGTGAGCAGCAGGTCGAGAATCAGATTACGTGAGAGAAAAGCCATGATTTTATCTTCACTTCAAGGTAAATTAGTGAGTGAAGTATGTACCGCCAAGTATCTTGATATCAAGACAAGTGAGCACTAATGGACAAATCACCGCCGATCGACGCCGTGGATCGCATCCTCGCCCAGTGGCAGCGGGAGCGGCCAGACCTCGACTGCAGCCCCATGGGGCCGATAGGTCGCCTGAAACGATGCGCTATGCTGCTGGAGCCGCAGGTGGAAGTGGCCTTTACGCGCCACGATCTGGTGCGCTGGGAGTTTGACATGCTGGCGACGCTGCGGCGCGCCGGAGCGCCTTTCGTACTTTCGCCCACCCAGCTCTTCTCCACGCTGATGATTACCTCCGGCACCATGACCCATCGTCTGAAGGCGCTGGAGAAACGCGGGTTTATTACCCGCCTGCCCAATCCGGAGGATGCCCGCAGTATGCTGGTCGCCCTGACTTCCGCCGGACGCGAACGGATCGATGCCGCAGTGGAAACCCACGTCGACAACGAACGGCAACTGCTGGCAGGACTCAGTGACGGTGAACGCCAGCAGTTGGATCAGGCGCTGCGGGTGTTGATGCGACTGCTGGAAACGGGCTAACAGCCAGCGGCGATAAAGTCGCCGTTGGCGCTGATCGGCACCACGCTGAAAAACAATCCCACGGCAAAGAGGATCAGCGCCAGACCGCCGAGGATCTTCACCAACGGTACCAGCCAGGGCCGCGGGCGGTGATTCGTGGCCAATCGTTTGACCGTCCGATGGCGCGCATAGTGAACCAGTAGCGACAGACCGAGGATCGAGAGCGCGGTGCCCAGCGCCATGCTCATCACCGCGGCGATGCCCCAGCTAACAATCCCCAACGCATTGGCGAATAATAAAATCATGATCGCCCCGCTACAGGGCCGAACGCCGATAGCCAGCACCACGCCAAGGCGCGTCTTCCAGTCAGCGCCCTGCAGATCCTGCCCCACGCCGTGATGGCCGCAGCCGCACGAGGCGTCATGCTGATGCGCTGGCGTCAGACGGCGAATCACCTGTTTTGTCGGCCACAGGCTTTGCAGAGCGCGAAAGATAACATAAGCCCCAAAGACGCCGATGGTCAGGGCGCTGATCTTCTCGACGTACCAGCGGCTGGCGCTAAGATAGCCGGCGGCCAGATTCAGCCCCACCGCAAGAATAAAGACGAAGAGTATCGCAGTGACGCCCTGTAACAGGCTGCCGAGAAAGGGCACCACCCGCGCCGCCGTCAGGCTCTCCTGATTGGTGCTCAGGTAGGTCGTCACGATAAATTTACCGTGTCCCGGTCCGACGGCGTGCAGCACGCCATAGAGAAAGGCCCCCACCAGCAGCCAGATACCGCCGCTGTACTGATGGTTATTCAGCAACAGAAGGTACATCACCAGATAGCGATGCAGGGTAATTTGGGTGGCGAGACACCACTGGAGAAAGTCACCCCAGTGGCTGTGCAAGGTGATAGCGGCGGCCAGCAGTAGAAGGCCGCCGCACCCGGCCGCCAGCAGGCGCCAGTCGCGGAGCGCAATCGGAGTCGTCATCGTTATACCATTGTAGTAAACGTAAACCGCCTGACAGCAACTTTACGACAGGCGAGCGAAGGCGTCAGCGCTGAAGGGTGAGGAATTTGTCGAAGCTGTTCACGGGATTGTTCGTAGTCACCAGGCTCCGCATTATCTACCGATCGCTATCTTCCCGACACCGTATTAGCGCAGAATGCCTCAATATCTTGAGCATACCACAGCTATATCTTTTTATGCGTTATTGGTTACCAATACCTTTTAACAGGAATAATTACTCAAAAAATCACAGATAAAAATAAATAACTTATTTCTTGGCGAGCATTTTTTGTCAGTTATTATGCTGCGCTTCCGGCAAGAATATTCTTTAACTGCTATTTATTGTACTCTTCAGCAGGATCACTTCCATGAAAAGAGGCTTACTTACCCTGGTTACTGCTGCCATCGCTTTCCGTACAGGCCACCTGGCGCAGCGACAAGCGCCAGGTGGCACGTGACGAAAAGTGGTGAACCGGCAGGCTTCGGCGTATCCTGGATGTGAGTCCTTCCCGCGCCGAAGCGAGTATTCCAACCCGCCGCCAGACCGTGTCGCAATACTTACCTGTCCTCTACTACCTCCCATTGATATCTTCCTGTATACGTTGACCGTGACGAGTTTTCATCTCATTCAACCGCATGTACCAGATTAAGCTTACCCGTTGAAATACGGCGTAATGTGCTCTATTACAGACAATGCTATTATCACCAGGCTTTTTGCAGTATGGTTTAATCACTGTTGTAGTTTTGCAGTGAATGCTATCCAGACGACTTAAGGTTGTATTTTGTCTGAGAAATTTCTCATGCCATTCCCGAAGGTTGTCGGCGAGGGAGGCTGGTTTACAGGGGTGACATTGCCCAGTAAACAGGCAATCAATCATGACGGCATTGATAGCCGCCTTGCCGTGGCCGGAAGCCCAAGCCTTCATCATCATGCGGGTATCATCAAGAGGATCAGGGATGTACAGGACGTGGAAACCCCCAGGAAAGATTCATCAGTTCAGCCAGCTCACCCTTTCTTTACCCTTCAGATCGCGGCCTCTTATCGTTAGCAATGGAGCTAGCCCATGATACCGCTCGCGCTCGTAGCAAATTAAAACGTTATCACCACGCTGTTTCAAAATAAAAAGGCAGTCAAATTTAACAATGACCTGACGCAGGCTCGGAAAACCAAAAATATGCCTGCAATAAAAGGGAAAACCATGACGAATAACGCCGACATAAAAAAAAGGAACTTCCTGACTCAGAATGAAATTGAGTCTTTACTTAAAGCGGCCGATACCGGTCCTTATGCTGCACGTAATTATTGCCTGACGTTACTGTGCTTCATCCATGGTCTGCGCGCCAGCGAGATCTGTCGTCTACGAATATCGGATATCGACCTTGCTGCCCGATGTGTTTACATCCATCGGCTTAAAAAAGGGTTTTCGACTACCCACCCGTTGCTGGATAAAGAGATCTACGCCCTAAAGCGCTGGCTGGCCATTCGCAGCAGCTGGCCGCAGGCCGCCAGCGAATGGCTGTTTCTCTCCCGCAAAGGTAATCCCCTTTCCCGCCAACAGTTTTATCAGATTATCGCGTCCTCAGGGGGACTGGCAGGGCTGCCACTGGAGATCCACCCGCACATGCTGCGGCACTCCTGTGGCTTTGCGTTGGCGAATATGGGGATCGATACCCGCTTGATACAGGATTATCTCGGGCATCGCAATATCCGCCACACCGTCTGGTATACCGCCAGCAATGCGGGACGCTTCTATGGCATCTGGGACAATCCCCGTGACAAACAGCGATCGTCGCTGATCCAATAGCCTTGACGCCACGGATGGCGTTGTATCGCGATCGGTCGACAAATTAAAATATTCATGATTATTAACCCTGCGTTAATTAGGATTACTGTTCCCACAAGTTCTTATTTAATCCTTATTACTGAGAGTTAATATAACCCTGCGTTTACTCAGGAATAAGACTGGGTATTTATTGGTGGGAAAAAATTTCCGCGGCTGTGTGTTTAATAGCGGCTGGTAATGAAAAATATCCTTTCATTTTATATACCTGGCGGCAACCCGCGCAGATACTATTGAGCCGATGATTAAAATCTTTAAAATTAAGAATTATCACCCGACGATATTTTTAGTGTCTGGCAATGTAATATGTTATCAATTCGTGATTAATCATCTTCACCCTGTACCGTTTTAGCATTACAGAACCTTTCTCGTCATGGCGTATGGTTTCGCTGTGACGGTCATTCATACCTATTTTCAGGAGCAACTATTGTGAACCGACGTCGTTTTCTAACCGCCAAAGAAGTTCAGGCCATGATGCAGGCTGCTCGTCAGGGCCCTACCGGCGAACGGGACTACTGCCTCATTCTGCTGGCCTTTCGCCATGGTATGCGCATTAGCGAACTGCTGGATCTGCATTATCACGATCTGGATCTCCATGAAGGGCGGGTTAATGTGCGGCGATTAAAGAATGGTTTTTCGACGATTCATCCACTGCGTTTTGATGAGCGCGAGGCGATTGAGCGCTGGAGCCTGGTCCGTGCCGGCTGGAAAGCGGCGGACAAAACGGACGCACTGTTTATCTCCCGCCGCGGCACCGCGCTCTCCCGCCAGCAGGCGTATCGTATTATTCGCTCTGCCGGGGAAAATGCGGGTACCGTCACGCACACTCACCCCCATATGCTGCGTCACGCCTGCGGCTATGAACTGGCTGAAAGAGGGACAGATACGCGTTTGATACAGGATTATCTAGGACATCGTAATATTCGTCACACAGTACGTTACACCGCCAGTAATGCGGCACGTTTCGCTGGCATCTGGGAAAGAAATAATCTTTTAGAGGAAAAAGACCAGAAGACGAAAAATGAAATAACAGATTGATTTTAAAGAATTAAAAAAATAACGAACAGGTCAATTGGGGCCAAACTGTTTATATCATAAAAATGTTTTGACATATTTTGCAACTCACTGCGCCATATTTCCGCAAAAAAAATCATATCTCATTGATTATTATCTATTTTTAAACCTGCAATTACTCACTTTTCTCTAACCATATCTCTGCTGCACCGGCGATCCGTCGCCAACGCCATCGCTATTCCTTTCGCACCCCCTCCCACCACACCAGATTATATTACCATAAAAACCAAATTTGGCAGCATTTAAAACCACAGAATACCAGGTTGACACAAAATACAGATCATTTATCCCAACGAGTCAAAATGGCCCCAATTGTCTCATCGGTTGGGCGAAAACTGTGCAGAGCCGGCAGCCGGACCACTCGGCTGAAATCTGAAATGCCTGGAAGGCACAACGGCTGCCAATCCGGTTCGTTATTTCGACATCGTTCAAAGGAAAACAGTATGAAAATCAAAACACTGGCAATGATTGTTGTGTCAGCCCTGTCACTGAGCTCCACGGCAGCTCTGGCCGATACCACCACGGTCAACGGCGGGACCGTGCATTTTAAAGGAGAAGTCGTTAATGCGGCCTGTGCGGTGGATGCCGGCTCTATCGATCAAACCGTTCAGTTAGGCCAGGTGCGTTCCGCGAAACTGGCCACGGCGGGGAGCACCAGTTCGGCCGTCGGTTTCAACATCCAGCTGGATGATTGCGACACTACGGTAGCCACCAAAGCGTCCGTCGCCTTCGCCGGTACGGCCATCGACAGCAGCAATACCACCGTTCTGGCCCTGCAAAACTCTGCCGCTGGCAGCGCAACCAACGTCGGCGTGCAGATCCTCGACAATACCGGTACGCCACTGGCACTGGACGGCGCCACCTTCAGTGCTGCGACCACGCTGAATGACGGCCCCAACATCATCCCGTTCCAGGCACGTTACTACGCGACCGGCGCAGCGACGGCTGGTATAGCGAACGCGGATGCCACGTTCAAAGTGCAGTACGAGTAAGACCCGAGTCAGGCAGGGAAGCTATTCGGGCCAGGAGGGCCCGCTCTCTATTTTCAACCGGAGTGAAACGATGCAGGGAATGAAATCTGGTCTGCTGCTGCTACTGCCTCCGCTGGCGCTGGCCGGTAATCATTGGAACGTCACGCTGCCGGGGGGCAGCATGCGTTTTCAGGGCCTGATAATGGCGAGCTCCTGCCACGTCGAAGCCGGCGATCGGCAGATGACGGTCAATCTGGGGCAGATCAGCAGTAATCGATTTCATGCTGTCGGCGAAGACAGCAACCCAATCCCTTTCGCGATTCATTTACAGGATTGCAGTACGGCGGTCAGCCAGCATGTGGGTGTGACCTTTCACGGCGTGGCTGATGGAAAAAACCCCGACGTGCTGTCGGTGGGTGAAGGTCCGGGGATCGCCAGTGGGATCGGTATTGCGCTATTCGACAGCCAGGGCCAGCAGCTCCCGCTCAATCGTCCAACGGATCGCTGGATATCACTCTACCGCGGACGGACGACGCTAAATTTCGTCGCCAAATATCGGGCGACCGGACGCCAGGTCACCGGCGGTGCAGCCAATGCCCAGGCCTGGTTCTCATTGACCTATCAGTAATTAATCCGCAGACAAACAGGACAACACGGTGAGCAGACAAGGAGATAATGTGAGAAAAACGGCAACGATGGCGCATGGCTTACTGGCAGGATGTGTGCTTTTCGCCGCCAGTATCTTTAGCGCCAGCGCGCAGGCGGGCGTTGCGCTTGGCGCGACCCGGGTTATCTACCCGGCGGGACAGAAGCAGGTCCAGCTCGCGGTGACCAATAATGATGACAACAGTACCTGGCTTATTCAGTCATGGGTGGAAAATGCCGATGGTCAGCGAGACGGCCGGTTTGTCATCACTCCTCCGCTGTTTGCCATGCAGGGTAAAAAAGAGAACACCCTGCGCATTATCGACGCCACCAATAACCAGCTGCCGCAGGATCGGGAAAGTCTGTTCTGGATGAACGTGAAGGCGATCCCTTCGATGGATAAATCAAAGCTCAGCGACAATACCCTGCAGCTGGCGATTATCAGCCGCATCAAGCTCTACTACCGTCCGGGAAAACTGGCCCTGCCTCCGGATCAAGCGGCGGAAAAGCTGACCTTTAGCCGTAGCGGATCGTCGCTGACGCTGACGAACCCCACCCCCTATTACCTGACGGTGACCGAACTGAACGCCGGGACACGCATTCTGGAGAACGCCCTCGTACCGCCGATGGGCAAAACCAGCGTCAAGCTACCCGCGGATGCCGGGAACACCATCACCTATCGCACGATTAATGATTACGGCGCGCTGACGCCGAAAATGAATGGCGTGCTGCGCTAACCCAGAAGCGCCCCGCCGCGCGGGACACGCTGCGCATGACCAGAAGCAATGACAGCCGGGCAACGTCGGACCGGAGGGATAATGTCACATCGGAAATATGGACTGGATCATTTAGGTTGCCGAACTGCCCGGCGCCTGGTATCTCCGGCGCTGGCGCTGTGGCTCTGCTCACAGCCGTTTGCCGCGCGGGCGGACCTCTATTTTAACCCCCGCTTTTTAGCTGACGATCCGGCGGCGGTGGCTGACCTGTCGGGATTTGAAAAAGGCCAGGAGGTTCCGCCAGGCACCTATCGCGTCGATATTTATCTCAACAATGGTTTTATGACCACCAGGGACGTCACCTTCCAGGCCGATGCCCAGGGTCACGGTCTGTCCCCCTGCCTGACACGCGGCCAGCTGGCGAGCATGGGTGTGGATACCGGTCGGGTGCCGGGCATGGCGACGCTGGACAGCACGGCCTGCGTGCCGCTGACCACGCTTATCAGCGAAGCTACCACGCGCTTCGACGTCGGACAGCAGCGCCTGTACCTCACCGTCCCCCAGGCATTTATGGGTAACCATGCGCGCGGCTATATTCCGCCGGAGCTGTGGGATAACGGTATCACCGCCGGGCTGATAAACTATAACTTCACGGGCAATAACGCCCATAACACCACAGGTGGCAGCAGCCGTTACGCCTATCTGAATCTACAGAGCGGCCTGAACATTGGCGCCTGGCGTCTGCGCGATAACAGCACCTGGAGCTACAGCAGCGGCGGTAGCACCTCATCCAACGAGAATCGCTGGCAGCACGTTAACAGCTGGCTTGAGCGGGACATCACGCCTCTGCGTTCGCGACTCACCCTAGGGGACAGCTACACCAACGGCGATGTCTTCGACGGGATCAACTTCCGCGGCGCCCAGCTGGCCTCCGACGACAATATGCTACCGGACAGCCAGAAAGGCTTTGCGCCGGTGATCCACGGGATCGCCCGCGGCACGGCGCAGGTGTCAATCAGGCAAAACGGCTACGAAATCTACCAGAGCACAGTGCCGCCGGGACCATTTACCATCGACGATCTCTACGCCGCGGGCAATGGCGGCGATCTGCAGGTCACGATCAAAGAAGCGGATGGCTCCCGCCAGGTCTTCAGCGTGCCCTGGTCAACGGTGCCGGTTCTCCAGCGTGAAGGCCATACCCGCTTCGCCCTCACCGCCGGGGAGTACCGCAGCGGCAACAGTCAGCAGGAAACGCCCGATTTTTTCCAGGGCACGGTCATGCATGGCCTGCCGGCAGGCTGGACGCTCTACGGCGGCACCCAGCTGGCAGACCGCTATCGCGCCTTTAACCTTGGGGTGGGGAAAAACATGGGCTATTTCGGCGCCCTGTCGCTGGATATCACTCAGGCCAACGCCACCCTGGCTGACGACAGCGAACATCAGGGGCAGTCGGTGCGTTTTCTCTATAACAAATCCCTGGATGAGACCGGCACCAACCTGCAGCTGGTGGGCTACCGCTACTCTACCCGCGGCTATTATAACTTTGCCGATACCACTTACCGCCGGATGAGCGGCTACAGTGTGGAAACCCAGGACGGCGTTATCCAGGTAAAACCGAAATTTACCGACTACTACAATCTGGCTTACAGCAAGCGCGGCAAGGTGCAGCTGAGCGTGACTCAGCAGTTGGGGCGCACCGCCACCCTCTATCTCAGCGGTAGCCACCAGACCTACTGGGGCACCGACGATGCCGATGAGCAGCTGCAGGCCGGCCTCAACGCCGCCGTGGACGATATCAACTGGTCGCTAAGCTACAGCCTGACAAAAAACGCCTGGCAGCAGGGGCGCGATCAAATGCTGGCGATCAATATCAATATCCCCTTCAGCCACTGGCTGCGTTCCGACAGCCGCTCGGTCTGGCGGCACGCCAGCGCCAGCTACAGCCTGTCGCACGATCTCAATGGCCGCATGACCAATCTGGCGGGCCTGTACGGCACCCTGCTGGAAGACAACAACCTCAGCTATAGCATGCAGACCGGCTATGCCGGCGGCGGCAACGGCGACAACGGGAGCACAGGCTACACCGCCCTCAACTACCGCGGCGGCTACGGCAACGCCAACGTCGGCTACAGCCGCAGCGATGGCTTTAAACAGCTCTATTACGGGGTCAGCGGCGGCGTGCTGGCGCACGCCAACGGCATCACCCTGAGCCAACCGTTAAACGATACCGTGGTGCTGGTGAAAGCCCCCGGCGCCGGCGGCGTGAAAGTGGAAAACCAGACCGGGGTACGCACCGACTGGCGCGGGTATGCCGTCCTGCCTTATGCCACTGAGTATCGTGAAAACCGGATCGCGCTGGATACCAACACCCTGGCGGACAATGTCGACCTTGACGATGCGGTGGTCAGCGTGGTGCCCACCCATGGGGCGATTGTCCGCGCCAACTTTAACGCCCAGGTGGGGATGAAGATCCTGATGACGCTGACCCATCGCGGCAAACCGGTGCCGTTTGGCGCCCTCGCCACCGGCGACAGCAACCAGAGCGGCAGCATCGTCGCGGACAACGGCCAGGTCTACCTGAGCGGGATGCCGCTGGCGGGCAAAGTGCGGGTGAAATGGGGCGATGGCCCGGACGCTCAGTGCGTGGCCGATTACCGTCTGCCGCCGGAGAGCCAGCAGCAGGCGCTCAGTCAGCTTTCGGTCGCGTGCCGCTAAGGAGATCATGATGAGAACACTGCAGTATCTGCTGGGCGCCCTGTTCACCCTGGGCGCACCGGCTGCGCTTGCCGCCGATAGCACGATCGCCATCAGCGGCTATGTCCGCGATAACGCCTGCACGGTAGCCGGCGAATCGAAGGATTTTACTGTCGATTTACAGGATAACGCCGCGAAGCAGTTTTATGCCGTTGGGGCAACGACGCCGCCGGTGCCGTTCCGCATCGTGCTGTCGCCCTGCGGCACTTCCGTCACCGCGGTGAAGGTCGGTTTCACCGGCGTGGCGGACAGCGTCAACACCAGCCTGTTAAAACTCGATGCCGGGACCTCGGCGGCGGCAGGAATGGGGGTGGAAATTCTCGATCAGCAGCAGTCCCGGCTGCCGGTCAATGCGCCGTCATCCACCATGACCTGGACCACGCTGACCCCGGGCCAGACCAATATTCTCAACTTTTACGCCCGGCTGATGGCCACTCAGGTGCCCGTCACCGCCGGGCATGTCAATGCGACAGCGACATTCACCCTGGAATTTCAGTAAGCGGAGGCTGAAATGAAATGGACTCATGTGGGCTGGCTGCTGGCCGGCCTGTTAACCGCGAGCGCTTCCCTGCGGGCGGCCGACGTCACTCTCACCGTCAACGGCAAGGTGGTGGCCAGACCCTGCACGGTTTCCACCGTCAATGCCACCGTCGAGCTGGGCGATCTCTATACCTTTAGCCTGATCGGTGCGGGCTCGGCATCGGCCTGGCACAGCGTGGCGCTGGATCTGAGCAACTGCCCCGTGGGTACTTCACGGGTGAAAGCCACCTTCAGCGGAACGGCGGACAGCACCGGCTATTACAAAAACCAGGGAACGGCGGGCAATATTCAGCTCGAACTGCAGAACGAGGACGGCACCACGCTGAACAATGGCAGCAGCCAGTCGGTACAGGTGGATGAGGCCAGCCAGTCCGCTCGCTTCCCGCTGCAGGTCAGGGCGCTGTCCGTCAACGGCGGCGCCACGCAAGGCACCATTCAGGCGGTGATTAACGTCACCTATACCTACGCCTGAGCCAGGAGAGCATCATGATGAAAAAAATAATCCCCCTGTTCACCACCCTGCTGCTGCTGGGCTGGTCGATGAACGCCTGGTCCTTTGCCTGCAAAACGGCCACCGGGGCGACGATTCCCATCGGCGGCGGGTCAGCCAACGTCTACGTTAACCTGACCCCGGCGGTGAACGTCGGGCAAAACCTGGTGGTCGACCTCTCCACGCAGATTTTTTGCCATAACGACTATCCGGAAACGATCACCGACTACGTGACCCTGCAGCGCGGATCCGCCTATGGCGGTGTGCTGTCGAGTTTTTCAGGCACCGTGAAATATAACGGCACCTCTTACCCGTTCCCGACCACCACGGAAACCGCGCGGGTGATTTATGATTCACGGACCGATAAACCCTGGCCGGCCGTCCTGTATCTGACGCCGGTGAGCACTGCCGGTGGAGTGGCCATCACCGCAGGATCGTTAATCGCGGTGCTGATCCTGCATCAGACCAACAACTACAATAGCGACTCCTTCCAGTTCATCTGGAACATTTACGCCAACAACGACGTGGTGGTCCCCACCGGCGGCTGCGATGTCTCCGCCCGCGATGTCACCGTCACCCTCCCCGACTACCCGGGATCGATGGCCGTGCCGCTCACCGTCCACTGCGCGCAAAGCCAGCAGCTGGGGTATTACCTCTCCGGCACCACCGCGGACAGCGCCAACGCGATCTTCACCAATACCGCCTCCGCCTCGCCGGCGCAGGGGATAGGCGTTCAGCTGACGCGCAACGGCAGCGCCGTCCCGGCGAACAGCACGGTCTCGCTGGGCACCGTCGGCACCTCGCCGGTCAACCTCGGCCTGACGGCCACCTATGCCCGGACCACAGGCCAGGTTACCGCCGGCAACGTGCAGTCGATCATCGGCATCACCTTTGTCTATCAATGATGACCGATTATATCCTCTCGCCCTGCTCGCTGGCCGCCCGCGGGTTGAGCCAGCTGATGCTGAACGCCGCGAAGCGGCCCGTTGAGCTGCCGGTCGAGGGCGTGTCCCTGCGCGAACTGGCCGCCGTGAAGCGGATCGTAGTGTATCTCCCTGACGATCCCCTGTGGATGCTCACCACGCTGCGCCAGGCGGCAAGGCTACTCGACGAGGCCTTGCCGCCGTTACCGATGTTGATTCTGAGCCGCAGCCCGGCCATCTGGCTGTGGCAAACGCTGCTCTATCAGGTGAGTCATCCGGATCGTCTGCGCAACGTCCATACTGCCCCCGCCGATCTGTCCTGCGCGGAGCTGGCCCATCGGCTGGAGAATGCGCCGCGGCTTGAGCGGCTTGCCAGCGAAGCCGCCCTGATCCACGGAAAACGGGTCGTCGGGTTGACCCACGCCGAGCTCAAGGTGATCCTCGCCCTGCTGCAAGGGCAGACGATAGGCGAGCAGGCCCAACGTCTCGGATTGAGCCAGAAAACGCTCTACACCCAGCGGCTGGCTGGGGTGAAAAAGCTGGTGGAATGTCATCCGCATCTGGCCCCCCGCTTTCCGCGCACGCTGCTGCCGCGCTCACCCGCAAACGCACTGACGGCGTTTGAACAGGAATGGGTACAAGCGATTCACGATCGCCAGGTCTTCCCGGTTTTTCAACCTATCGTCGATAGTCGCTCACAGCTACAGGGGGTGGAGATCCTGATCCGCTGGCGCCACCGCGGCCAGGTACTTCACCCCCAGACCTTTCTACCGCACTTCCGCGCCGACTACACCTGGCTACTGCTTACGGCCTTTGTTCTGCAGGAGGCCGTGCAGAATATTAATGAGTATCCAGGCACCTTCTATTTTTCGGTCAACATACCCTCCTCACTCGCCGACAGTGACAGCCTGCTGCGGATGGTGGAAGCCGCTCGCCAGCAGCTTCGGCAGCCAGAGGGCGTGGCAAGGCTGGTGCTGGAATATGCTGAAACTATCGATTTTCGCCATCAGAGCCGCTCCGCCGCCCACGTGGCGCAGCTGCAACGTGCTGGCGTGCGCGTGATGCTGGACGACTGCTTTTCTCAGGGGAGCGTTATCTTTCCGGCGCGTCGACTGCACTTCAATGCGTATAAACTGGATATGAGCATCGTCAACGACGCCCAGCACGATCCGAAGGCGCTTGCGCTAATAAAAAGCCTGGCCTACTACTGCCAGTTAAGCGACAGTCGCTGTGTGGCGGAAGGGGTGGATTCACTGGCGAAATTTACGCAGTTAAAATCGCTGGGGATTGATCGCTTCTAGGGCTATCTGTTTTCACCACCGATGCGGCGTGAACATCTCCCGGATCTGATCCGCCGCTTTTCCCACCAGCGCGATCCGGCGGATCGTTGAGGGTGCGAGAAAAGCGCACCGGTTAGCACCGGTGCCGGTACGTCATGCGCGAATATCGTCGTATTCGCGGGTGTTATCGAATTCATGTTTGGCAAACGGGCAGAGAGGGATAATCTTCCGCTGCTCCTGGCGCATTTTTTCCACTACCTTCGCCACCAGCTGTTTCCCCACGCCCTGGCCTTTCAGGCTGGGATCAACATCGGTATGTTCGATAATGCTGAGGTGTTCGCCGGTGGGAACAAAAACAATCTCCGCCACCTGGTTTCCCTGCGCGTCGTTAACATAAAATTTGTTATGCCCTTCCAGTATTTCCATCTTCTCCTCGCTTATTTATGACGATATTGCAGAGCGCCGCTCGGGCAGGTATCAATCACGTTTACCACCGTCGCGACATCCACTTCATCCGGGATAATCCACGGCTTACGCTTCAGGTTGAAGAGCTTCGCGCTGCCGCGCACGCAGTTCCCGGAATGCTGACAGATCGCCGTATTAAAGTAGACGTCGATTTTCTCCCCGGTGTAGGCCCGGTAGCCGGCTTCCAGTAATTCCTTATCCATGACATTGCCTCGGTCGTTTTTATCTTTCAGGCTAAGCATAGCCCTCGCCGTGGCGGCTGACTATGCGCAAGCGCGGGAATTGACGCCTCACATCATGCTCTCCCATCGCACAAGGATCCCGCAGTCAACGATCGGTTGACTTTCATTCCCGCAACGAGGCGATTACACTCATGACACACTGGTATGATCACTCAGGGATGTTCCATTGAATCATATTGCCACCATCGCCCGCCCGGCGCGGTTACTGCTCGTCTTGCCGCTTTCCGGCTGCTCACTTTCGCCAGAGATCCCGGTATTGGGCGCTGCTTTTCCCGGCTGGTTTTTCTGCTTACTGGGCGGTGCGTTTTTACTGATCCCCTGCCATATCCTGATTACCCGTAAAGGCTGGCAGCCGCGCTTTTCTCCCCTGGTCTTCAGCTACGTCGCGCTGATGTTCCTGTTCGCCACGTTGCTGTGGTTTCTGTTTTTTGTTCACTGATCGCTTATGACAACTTCCCGCACTTCCCTGTTACGCAAAAAGTGGCCTCTGCTGGCGCTGGTCCTTGCCGCCATCCTGGCGCTGATCCTCGTTATCTGGCAGTTGCAAACCTCGCCGGAGACCAATGACGCCTATGTCTATGCCGATACCATCGATGTAGTGCCCGAGGTCAGCGGACGCATCGTGGAGATGCCCATTCGCGATAACCAGCGGGTGAGAAAAGGCGATCTGTTGTTCCGCATCGACCCCCGCCCCTATCAGGCAATGCTCGATGACGCGAAAGCCCGGCTGACGACCCTCGACGCGCAGATCATGCTGACCCAGCGCACTATCAAAGCGCAGGAGTATAACGCCCAGTCGGTGGCGGCCGCCGTCGAGCGCGCCAGAGCGCTGGTTAAGCAGACCACCTCCACGCGTATCCGCCTTGAGCCGCTGGTGCCGCAGGGGTTCGCTTCCCAGGAAGATCTCGATCAGGCGCGCACCGCTGAGAAAGCGGCGCGGGCGGAGCTGGAGGCCACGCTGCTGCAGGCCAAACAGGCCTCGGCGGCCGTGACCGGCGTGGATGCCATGGTGGCGCAACGCGCCGGGGTCCTGGCGCAAATCGCCCTCGCTGAACTGCATCTGGAATTTACCGAAGTGCGCGCGCCGTTCAACGGCGTGGTGGTGGCGCTGAAAACCACCGTCGGCCAGTACGCCTCGGCGCTGAAGCCGGTCTTCACCCTGCTTGATGACGACCGCTGGTATGTGATCGCGAACTTCCGCGAAACCGACCTGAACAACGTGCGCCCCGGCGTGGCGGCGCGGATCACCGTGATGACCAACCACAACCGGACCTTTAACGGGGTGGTGGATTCGGTCGGCTCCGGGGTCCTGCCCGAAGGTGGGAGCGTCATCGAAGGGCTGCCGCTGATCCAGAAAAGCATTAACTGGGTCCACGTCTCGCAGCGCTTCCCGGTGAAAATCGCCGTCAGCGATCCCGACCCGGAACTGTTCCGCATGGGCGCCTCGGCCAGCGCCGTGCTGCAGCCGTAGCCGGGCGACGCTATGTTTCCTCTCGCCCATTTTTTACGCCAGGAACTGCGCGACGCGCCGGGACGCGCCAGCTACACGCTGCGCCTGACGCTAAGCTGCGCGGTGCTCATCACCCTGTTTATGACCCTGCAGATCCCTTTCCTGGCCGTTGCGCTGATCGTCGTGTTCTACGTCAGCCAGCCTAACGTGTTGATGATTAAGCTGGTCAGCGTGGTCTTTTTTGTCACCGTCACCGTGGCGCTCGGCGGCGTGCTGCTGATCATCAAGTGGACCTATGACTACCCGCTGATCCGCCTGGCGGCCTCCGTGGCGCTCTTTTTCTGCGCCCTCTATCTGATGCGGGTGCTGGGCAAGCTGGGACTGGCCTTTTTCGTGGTGGCGCTGGCGGTGATTTACGCTCAGACCTTCCCGTCGATGACCAGCCAGAGCGAGATCCTGGTGCGGCTGCTGCTTTGGCTGTGGGTGGCGATTAACACCGCGATCCTCGTCACCCTGCTGGTCAACGCCTGCTTTCAGCAGGCCTTTCCCGGTAACCAGTTTAAGGCGCGCCTGGCCGGGATGCTGCACGAGGTCGCCCGGCGGCTGGCGGCCCCGGACGCTGAAGCGCCACCGACCTTCGGCGAGACCGCCGCGCAGTTCAATCAGCTGCAGTCGCTGTTCGCCCAGGCCAGCCGGGCGACACCGGAGATCGCCGCCGATCCCCTGGCCTGGCGCTCGCGGCTGGCCGCCACTTTGCGCTGCTACCAGCTGGCGGCCCTGCTGCAAGCAGACGAGGCGGATAGTGACGATCGCCAGCAGCTGTCGCAGGCGGTACTTCAGCTGAAGAACGCCCTTAGCGAGGAGCCGTTTGACGGCGCTATTCCTCCCCTGACGCTCAGCGGTCGCGGCGTCAATCGCGCTGTTCTGCAGGAGATGGCTACCACTCTGCAGCGGCTGGCGCAGGGTGAGCCGGTTGCCCTGCCGCAGGGTGAGGTGGAGAAGGCGCCCCTGCTGGCGCCGGACGCCTGGCGCAACCCGGCATATCTCCATTTTGCGCTCAAGACCCTGCTGGCGACCCTAATCTGCTATGTCTTCTATACCGCTGCCGACTGGCAGGGTCTACATACCATTATGCTGAGCTGCGTGATCGTCGCCCAGCCCGGGCTGGGCGCCACGATGCAAAAGACATGGCTGCGCATCGGCGGGGCGCTGCTCGCCTCCCTGCTGGCGCTGCTGTTAATCGTCTTTGTCCAGCCCTGGACCGATTCGCTGACGGGCCTGCTGGCGATGTCCCTGCCGGTGCTGGCGCTGGCGGCGTGGATTGCCGCCGGCTCGGAGCGTATCGCCTACGCCGGGATCCAGATTGGTTTCACCTTTGCGCTGGCCTTTCTCAGCTGGTTTGCTCCGCTGACGAACCTCACCGAGCTCCGGGATCGGGTGCTGGGCATCCTGCTCGGGGTGCTGGTCTCCTCCATTGTTCATTTGTATCTCTGGCCGGACAGCGAAGCGCCGCAGCTGAAAACCCGCCTTGCGGCACTCTATCGCCGGCTGGCGGACTGCCTCGCCGCCCCGAAGGAGGCGGTTCCGCTGGCTCCCCTGCTTGTCGCCTTCACCGACAGCGAAGCGCTGATCCACCGGGTTCGCGCCGAACCGCTGGGCACGTATGCTCACCCCTGGCCCCAGGCGAAAGACTGGCCGATGCGCGCCACCCTCGCCCAGGCCGAGGAGATCGCCCGCCTCAGCGAAGGCTACCGACTCAACGCCGCGCCGGGAGACCCGACCCTGGCCCGCTGCGCCGAACAGCTGCGGCGCTACGCTGAACGTATCGAACAGGAGGCGACGGCGCCTGGCGAACAGCTGACCGCCGAACTGACTAACCCCTTTGGCCCGGCGCTGGCCGCCGCGCTGGCCGCCCTGCCCGACTGGGGGCCGACACCGATAGCGACTGAGCAACAGGCTAAAACGTCATGATGATCCTTCCTTTCTCCGCGCGCCTGCGCGGCACTCTTTTTACCCTGACGCTGACGTTGCTCAGCGGCTGCGCGCTGATCCAGGATGAGCCTGCCCAGGTCGCCATCGTCAATCCGCAGCAGGCCCAGCTGGCGCAGGTGATCCACCTGGCGAACAGCGACTGGCCGGCCGCCCGCTGGTGGGAGGCCTATGATGATCCTCAGCTCAATATGCTGATCAACCGGGCGCTGCAGAACTCGCCGACCATGCAGGCCGCCCGGCTGCGCATCTCCCAGTCGCAGTCCACGGTGGAACTCGCCCGGTCGGCGATGGGCCTGCAGGCTACCGCCGTCGCGGCGCAAAACCGCCTGCGGATCACCGACAAATCCTTTAGCTGGCCCTACTCATACTCCCTGCCGGTGGATAAAAACGGCCCCTGGTATACGCTGAATACCGTTGGCGTCGGGGCGCAGCTGAATATCGATCTCTGGGGGGCCGATCGCGCCCGGGTCGCCGCCGCTATTGGCGAGAAAAACGCCCGGCTGGCGGAGACCGCCGGCATTGAGCTCGACATCGCCAGCAGCGTGGCGCAGCTCTATTTCGCCATGCAGGCGACGTTCCAGAAAATCGCGCTGCTGCAGGAGCTGGAGGGCATTGCCCGATTCTCGGTGGAAGCCCACGAGCACCGGACCCGGCGCGGTCTGGAAGACAGTGTGGATGTGGCCAACGCCCAGGCCGAACAGCTCGCCGCTCGCCAGCAGATCATTAGCGCCGAGGGGATGCTGACCCAGTATCGTGAAACCCTGCGGGCGCTGATCGGCGCCGATGCGCAGAGCATGCCGGCCATCCATCCGGTGGCGCTGCCGGCGCTCCAGGAGACGCTGCCGCCGTCGCTCTCTTTCGAGCTGCTGGCCCGCCGTCCGGACCTGCAGGCGCTGCGCGGCTACGTCACCGCCTCCCTGAGCCAGGTCGATGCGGCGAAAGCGGCCTTCTACCCCCATTTTGATATCAAAGCGTTCTGGGGCTATAACGCCCTGAGCGTCGGGGATCTGTTTAAGTCCTCTTTCCAGCAGATCAACCTGCTGCCCGGGCTGTATCTGCCGATCTTCGACGGCGGCCGTCTGAACGCTAATCTGCAGTCGGTACGCACCGCCAGCAACATCCTGATCAAACAGTACAACCAGGCGGTGCTGGATGCGGTTCGCGATGTCGCCATCAGCTCCAGCCAGCTTAACGACCTGAATCAGCAGCGCGCGCTGCAGCAGCTAAAAGTCACCGCGGCGCAGACCACCACCGATAGCGCTCGCGCTCATTATCAGCGCGGCCTCCTCAGCCGCTACGCCGCCGAAGAAGCCCGCCGGGCGGTCCTCGCCCAGCAGCTGTTGCTGCTGGACATTGAGGCCCAGCGGCTAAGCACCGACATTACCCTGATCAAAGCCCTGGGCGGCGGCTATCGAGGGCAGTAACAAAAATGCCTTCCCAATAGGGGAAGGCATTAAGCTGAAGAGGCGGGGTGGATGCGCGGCGATTACACCAGGGCGCGCAGCTCTTCCCGCATATAGGTGGAAAAGAATTCCGGATGCTTAATCACCAGCCGTTCGCCGGCGGCGACCCGTTCAGCCCACTCCGCCACTTTGTCGGTAAACCCAGCGCTCCAGCCCTGCTGTTGGCCGCGCGCAGCGACGTCGGCCGGGGTGGCGGGTACGCCCAGTTCTTTTAAATATTTGAGAATTCCCTTCGCGGTACTTTCATCCATAGACTGTGGTACTGGCTCAGACGTATTCATACCACCGATGAAATCCAATGCTTTATCAATGACTGCTGGCATAGGTGTGTCCTTATATTAACCACATAGTAAACCTGACTACACTATGGACCGGAAAGCGACGTGATTTCAAAGAACACGCTCACGTTATGGGACATCGCGCATTGTGAAAAGGGGATTTTGTTCTGCTGGGGCGGGGATTGGACAAAAAACAAGCCGGCCCCGTAGGGCCGGCCTGAGGATCGCGTCAGGCGTTGCTGAGGGATTTTTGCGCGGCGCTGGACCGACTGTTCTCCAGCATCCGGCGGACCGGGACAATCAGCACGGCCAGCACGGCGGCGCAGATCAGCAATGCGATGGAGCAGCGGGCGAAGAGGTCCGGCAGCAACGACAGCTGATCGGCCTTCACATGACCGCCGATCAGGCCCGCCGCCAGGTTACCCAGCGCGCTGGCGCAAAACCACAGCCCCATCATCTGGCCGCGCATTCTCTCCGGCGCCAGCAGAGTCATGGTCGCCAGCCCAATCGGGCTGAGGCACAGTTCACCGAGCGTCAGCATCAGGATGCTGCCCACCAGCCACAGCGGCGACACACCGGCCCCGCCGTTGCTCAGAACGTTCTGCGCCGCCAGCATCATCAGGCCAAAGCCCGCCGCTGCGCACAGGATGCCAATCACGAATTTGGTCATACTGCCCGGACGAACGTTTTTACGCGCCAGCGCAGGCCACGCCCAGCTGAATACCGGCGCGAGGAGAATGATAAACAAGGCGTTAATCGACTGGAACCAGACCGCGGGGATCTCAAAATCGCCGATCATCCGGTTGGTATAGTCGTTAGCAAACAGGTTGAAGGAGGTCGGTTTCTGTTCAAACGCGGACCAGAAAAAGGCCGCCGAGACCAGCAAAATAAAGCATACCAGCAGGCGCGCCCGCTCTTTACGGTTGAGTCCGGCGAAGACGAACAGCCAGATGAAATAGAGCGCCACGGAGGCGGCAATTACATAGACCAGCACGCTGGCCACCGCCACCGGGTTAATCACGATCGTGCCCAGGCTGATAAGCGTGACCAGCACCGCCACTCCCAGAGCCAGCGCCAGCAGCCACGCTCCAACGCCATTCTTTTTCGCCACCGGGCTGTTCCAGGTGGAATCGAGGCCAACCTCCGCGTCATAGCGCTTCATCGACGGTACGGCAAAGACACGGAAAATGATCAGCGCCACCAGCATCCCGATCCCCCCGATGCCGAAGCCCCAGTGCCAGCCATGCGATTTGATAAGCCAGCCAGAGATCAATGGCGCGATAAACGAGCCGATGTTGATCCCCATGTAAAACAGCGAAAAACCACCGTCGCGGCGCGCGTCGCCCTTTTTATACAGGGTGCCGACCATCACCGAGATACAGGTTTTAAACAACCCGGAACCCAGGACGATAAACATCAGACCGATAAAGAACAGATCGTTGCCCAGCCATGCTGACAGAGCGATCGACAGGTGCCCCAGGGCGATCAGGATAGAGCCGTACCAGACGGCGCGTTGTTGGCCAAGCCAGTTATCCGCCAGCCAGCCGCCAGGCAGCGCGGCCAGATACATACTGCCGGCAAAAATCCCAACGATCGCCGAGGCGTTCTCTCGCGCCAGGCCCATGCCGCCGTCGTACACTGTCGCCGCCATAAACAGGATCAGTAAAGGACGGATGCCGTAAAACGAGAAGCGCTCCCACATTTCAGTGAAGAACAGGGAGCCCAGCGGATAAGGATGGCCGAAAAAGGTACGGCTTTCGTTTTTATTAACAGAGGAATGCATAAATTCTCCAGGTAAGGTGCGCCGCAGCGCAAGTTAACCGTATAAAGCAGGCTGACGATTTATAATTTGTTTGCATTAACATCAAACACGAGCATTTTTAACCATTTGATAACCACGCAATGGTTTTGTCCAGCCCCTTACCTTCCCTTTTTAGATGAAAAGTCGACAAACATCTAGTTTTACAGATTTAATGTTCGCAATAATGCAAACGACGTTGACTTTATATCATTACGCACAAAACGAAATTTTACCCATTAAAAACAAACAGTTAATAATTTATCGAGAGACATAAACCACCGGCGCAGAGGCGGTGTATAACGGCAGGAAAAGTAAGGGAAACAGACTGGATAGTGGAGAAATAGCGCTAAGCGAGAATATTGTCAGCAATCCAGGCGCTACATACCTGGAGAGCCTACCATACAGCAGGTTTAACACGGCATGCCGGCTGCTACAGCCGGCGCCATTCTGCGCGCTATTTCACACGCTGCCCTGCGGCATCAATGACTGGCTCACCGTCCTCCTTCACGAATGCGCCTTTTTGTGGCGCCGTCAGGATCTCCAGCACCACCTCTGACGGGCGGCAGAGTCGGGTGCCCTGCGGCGTCGTTACGATCGGACGGTTAATCAGGATCGGATGCTGAAGCATAAAGTCGATTATCTGGTCGTCAGTAAACCGGTCTTCCGCCAGGCCCAGCGCGTCGTAGGGTTCGACGTTTTTCCGCAGCAGCGCGCGCACCGGGATCCCCATCGCGGCGAGCAGCTGGCGCAGCTCATCACCCGACGGCGGCGTCTCCAGATAATAGATAACGGTGGGCTCGGCGCCGCTGTTACGGATCAGCGCCAGCGTATTACGCGAGGTGCCGCAGTCAGGGTTATGGTAAATGGTGATGCTCATAGTACGTTCTCATGGCTGGTTGAAGGAGAGACGCAGCGCCAGCGCGGCCAGCGTCACAAGCAGCACCGGCAGGGTCATGGTGATGCCGCAGCGGAAATAATACCCCCAACCGATGGTGATGTGCTTCTGCGCCAGCACATGCAGCCACAGCAGCGTGGCCAGGCTACCAATTGGCGTGATCTTGGGCCCCAGATCGCAGCCGATGACGTTGGCATAAATCATGGCCTCTTTGATCGTCCCTGTTGCCGTGCTGCCATCAATCGACAGGGCGCCGACCAGTACGCTGGGCATATTATTCATTATTGAAGAGAGGAAGGCCGACAGGATACCGGTGCCCAGCGTCGCGGCCCAGAGGCCGCGCTCCGCCAGCATGTTCAGCACCGTGGTCAGATAATCCGTTAACCCGGCGTTTCGCAGACCATACACCACCAGATACATTCCCAGCGAGAAGATCACTATCTGCCACGGGGCGCCGCGCAGCACCTTGCCGGTGTTAATTACCCGCCCGCGCTTCGCGACAGCAAACAGGATCCCGGCGCCGAGCGCCGCGATGGCGCTGACCGGGATCCCCAGCGGTTCAAGGACGAAAAAGCCAGCCAGCAACAGCAGCAGCACGCCCCAGCCGGTGCGGAACGTCGCTGGATCTTTTATCGCCGTGGCCGGCGCTTTTAGTAACGCCATATCCCAGGCCGGCGGGATATCCTTGCGAAAGAACAGGTGCAGCATCGCCAGGGTGGTGAGGATCGCCGCGAGATCGACCGGCACCATCACCGAAGCGTACTCCCTGAAGCCGATGGCAAAGAAATCTGCCGAAACGATATTCACCAGATTCGACACCACCAGCGGCAGGCTGGCGGTATCGGCAATAAATCCGGCGGCCATGACAAAGGCCAGCATCGTTCCCTTGCTGAACCCCAGCGCTCGCAGCATGGCAATCACGATTGGCGTGAGGATCAGCGCCGCCCCATCGTTGGCAAACAGCGCCGCCACAGCCGCGCCGAGCAGGATAATCCAGGTAAACAGCAGACGACCCCGGCCTCTTCCCCAGCGGGAAACGTGCAGCGCGGCCCATTCGAAAAAGCCAGACTCATCAAGCAGCAGGCTGATAATGATAACGGCGATAAAGGTGGCGGTCGCATTCCAGACGATATGCCATACCACCGGGATATCGGCTACCTGTACGCCACCGGTGGCCAGCGCCAGCGCCGCGCCAAATGCCGCGCTCCAGCCGATCCCTAACCCCCGCGGCTGCCAGATCACCAGCACCAGGGTCAGGATAAAAATCGTACCTGCCAGCAACATCGTTCCTCCGCCAATCACATTCGAAAAATCATATATGTTAAGATAAATTTTTTACCGGCAACCCGGCCCGCCAGCCAGTCTGCTGATCATCAGCCGCACATCCTCCTGCTGACTGAGCCAGGCCTGCTCAATCACCTGCGCCGCCCAGGCCGGCATCTGCGGAGAGAGGCGGTAATGGACCCACTTACCCTGTTTACGATCCAGCAGCAATCCGCTCTCACGGAGCATCGCCAGATGGCGGGAGATCTTGGGCTGGGACTGGGCGAGCGCCGTACAGAGATCGCACACGCACAGCTCTCCACGCGCCTTGAGCAGCAATACGATCCCCAGCCGAGTTTCATCGGCGAGGTTTTTGAACAGTTGCAGGGGCAATAAAGACATGATTTCTCCTCAAGCGTGACGGACAGCATACGGGGCCACAAAGAAAGATCAATATACATGCGCAAAAACATATATATTAATTCACGTCTGCGATGAGCATCCGGGATGTTGCGCCCCGCCATCCCTGCTAAATAGCACGGAAAAATGCCGCGTTTTCTTTTATCCATCATCGAAATATGTCAGGCTGGAGATCCCATTGGATTGCCAGGGCTTTCAGGATGAGTACGATTTATGTGGTTGTTTTAACGTATATAAAACCGCTCGAAGAGGTTGACCGTGCGATCCCCGCCCACATCGAATGGCTCAAAAAAGGCTATGCCGACGGCCTCTTTCTCGCCTCCGGCCGCCGTATTCCCCGCACCGGCGGCGTCATTCTGGCAAAATGCGATAGCCGGGAAACTCTGCAAGCGCGTCTGAGCCAGGATCCCTTCCAGCAGCTGGGTCTCGCCCGTACAGAGATTATTCCCTTTGAGGCCAGCATGGCGTCACCCGCGCTGCAGTCGCTGTTATAACCCTGTCTGAAAGCATATCCCGGAGGAAAAATGCAGCCGTACTTTCACTGGATCAATGAACCTGCCGAGTGGCGCCGCGATTCCGACGGCCTGACGGTGGTCACTAATAAGCATACCGACTTCTGGCGCCATACCTGGTATGGCTTCGAGCGCTTCTCTGGCCATCTCTATGCCGCAGAAGTGGCGGGCGATTTTACCCTGCAGGCAAAAATCTGTGCGGATTTCACCACGCTTTACGACCAGGCCGGGCTGATGATGATGGCCGACGAGCAGACCTGGCTGAAGGCGGGAATTGAATTCAATGACGATGCCCCGGCCATCGGCAGCGTACTGACGCTAACCCACTCCGACTGGGCCACCGGGCTTTTCCCCGGCGACCCGCGCACCTTCTGGCTGCGGCTGACCCGCAAGGGCGACGCGTTAAGGCTGCAGTATTCAACCGACGGCGAGCGCTGGCCGCTGCTGCGGCTCGGCTACTTTCCGCCAGGCCCGGTGAAAGCGGGCGTCATGTGCTGCTCACCGGAGCGTGGCGGACTGGCGGTTGCGTTTCAGGATATTCAGCTTTCCCCGCCGCTGGACAAAGCGCTGCACGATCTGAGCTGAACGCTAGCGGGAAGACCCGACTTTCTCTGCATCATCCGCGGCATGCATTATCAGGAAATCAATCAGGGCTTTCACCCTTTTCGTTCTGCCCGCGTTTTTTGGGTAATAGAGATAAACCGGCGGATAGGTTTTCCAGTAGTCCTCCATCACGGGAATAAACTGCTCACGATCGGGCTGTAATTGCAGGATTGGTTCAAATAAACGGCCAATCCCCAGTCCGTGGCGAATACCGTCGGCCATGACGTCAATATCATTGCTGATTAACTGTCCGGGCATCTCGACGGTGAGCTGCTCGCCGTGGTCATTGAGGATCAGCGGCAGGATGCGGTTGTTGGTAATAAAGCGATAGCCAATCAGCCGGTGATGATGGAGATCGGCAGGCATCGCGGGCACGCCATATTCGGCAAGATAGGCAGAGGAGGCGTATAGCCCTTCACGAAACGGCTTCATTAACGGGCGGGCGACCACGCCGCCTTCGAGAATATCGCCAAAGCGGATCCCAAGGTCGAAACGTTCTTCAATAATATTGACGGTACCGTCATAGACCGATATTTCCAGCTGGATCCCCGGATATTGCTGACAAAATGCCGCCATCGCCGGTTTGAGAATAAGCAGGTAGGCAAAGCGCGAGAGGGTTATTCTCACTGCCCCGGAGGGCTCCTGATTCTGGTCGCGGATGATTTCCAGCGACTTTTCCAGTGTCTCCACCGCCGCGGCGGTCTGCTCCAGCAGCTGTTGCCCGGTTTCCGTCAGCTCGATACGCCGGGTAGTGCGCACAAAAAGGGGGTGGCCAATATGCTCCTCCAGCAGCCTGAGCGCATTGCTGACCGACGGCGGCGTGATTTCGAGCTTGCGCGCGGCGGCCGAGATATTGCCCTCGCGCGCAATGCTCTGAAAGATGCGTATCTGATTATAAAGCGCGTTATTCATAGCATCTCCTTAAGACACCCTCGCCTGATTATTAAGTACAGGCTAAATATTCTTAAGTCAATGACCGCCTAATCTTCCCCCCCTGCGGCTCGTATACTTTTGTCTCTTCCCGCTGATAACGACTTTCCGGAGACAACTATGCGAATTTTATGTCTGGATATCCCTGCCCCCGGCGCGACGCTGGAACACTATGCGCCGCACCTTACCGCAGAAGCCCTGCACGCCTGGGGACTGTACAAGTCAGGCTTTATTCGCGACATCTATTTCCGTCAGGATCGACCCGGCGTCGCTATTTTCCTCGAGTGCGACACCGTGGAAGAGGCGAATAATGTCATGGCCGAATTTCCGCTGGCAAAAGCGGGTCTATTAACCTTCGAGTGTATTCCACTCGGCTCGTTTATTAGCTGGGAAAATCTCTTCTCTGCTGAATTTAAACATCAGGAGTAACGTTGGGAATGGCTCATATTCTTGTCGTTTCCGGGCATCCGGATCTTAACCATTCCATCGCCAACGCCACCATCCTCGATGAGCTGGCGACCGCCCTGCCTGATGCGGAAATCCGTCGTCTGGACTGGCTCTATCCGGACGGCAAATTCAACATCGCCGCTGAGCAGGAAAGCCTGCTGCAGGCGGATGTGATTGTCTGGCAGTTTCCCTTTAGCTGGTATGGGCTGCCCGGGTTAATGAAACAGTGGCTGGACGAGGTATTTGTCCACGGCTTCGCCCATGGCTCAACGGCGAAACTGGGTGGTAAAAAGCTGATCCTCTCCTTCACCACGGGAGCGCCACAGGCGCTCTATACCGCTGACGGTTTCTTTGGCCATGCCATTGAGGAGTATCTCCTTCCCTTCGAGACCACGGCCAGGCTGTGCAATCTTGAGCTGCTGGCGCCGGTTTATACCTGCGGTATTAGCTACGCCGACCGGGATGCCTACAAAATCGCTCAGCAAAAAACGCTTGCCCGGGAACACGCGGCCAGACTGATCGCGCAGCTTAAAACTCTGGTGGAATAACCCAAAGGGAGAAAATAACGATGCAGTATACCCGGCTCGGGAAGAGTGACTTACTGGTCTCCCGTATCTGCATGGGATGTATGGGGTTTGGCGATCCGTCAACGGGTCAGCATCGCTGGACGCTGGACGAAACAGCCAGCCGGGACATCATCCGCCACGCTCTGGAACAGGGCATCAATTTTTACGATACCGCCATCGCCTATCAGAACGGCTCCAGCGAACGGTACGTTGGCCGGGCGCTGCGGGAGATGGCAAAACGCGAGGAGGTGGTGCTGGCCACCAAGTTTCTGCCACGAACCGCTGCCCAGATTGCCGAGGGGATCAGCGGAAAACAGGCGATAGCCCGCTCGCTTGACCAGAGTCTGCGAAACCTCGGGATGGACTACATCGACCTCTACATCTACCACATCTGGGATTACAACACCCCGGTTATCGACGTGCTGGAGGCGCTGCACACCGCAGTGACCGCCGGCAAGGTGCGCGCGATTGGCATTTCCAATTGCTATGCCTGGCAGTTGGCGAAGGTGAACGCCCTTGCCGAACGCGAAGGGCTGACATCCTTTGTTTCTGTGCAGAGCCACTACAACCTGATTATGCGTGAAGATGAACGAGAGCTGTTCGGGCTGTGCGCGGAAGAGGGTATCGCCATGACTCCCTATAGCGCGCTGGCCAGCGGCCGTCTCTCCCGCTTAGAAGGCCACACGCGGCGAGCGGTGGAAGATGATTATGCCCGGGGCAAATACGACGGCACGGCAGAGCAGGACCGGATCATTATTGCCCGCGTCGCCGAACTTGCCGAACGGCATCAGGTCTCCATGACCGAAATTTCGCTGGCCTGGCTGCTGACTAAAGTCACCGCCCCGGTGATCGGCGCCACGCAAAAGCATCATGTTGACGGCGCGGTCAACGCTGTAGCCCTTCAACTGAGCCCGGAAGACATCCGTTATCTGGAAGAAGCCTACCAGCCGCACGTTCTCACAGGCGTGATGGCGCAAAACACGCCGCAAGCCAAAGACCATCATCAGGTGTGGACGCGGTAACCCTCTGTCCTGTTCAGCAGGGAGAATAAAACATGAAAAACGTGATTGCCGCGGCAGCCTTGTCGCTTGTGCTGTCTGATTTTACTTATGCCCACGAACAAAGAGATGAAGCTATGATGAAAATTACCCCTTCCACCCTTGCGGACGCTGATATTCAAGCGGTCTCCCCGGCGCTGGCGCGCTTCGGCCGCGAGGCCATCAGCAACGACCTCTGGCAACGTGACGCCCTGTCCGCCCGCGACCGTAGCATCGTGACCGTAGCGATGCTGATTGCCCGCAACCAGCCAGGCGAGCTGAAGCACTATATTGCCGTTGCGCTCGATAGCGGCGTGACGCCAGCGGAAGTGTCAGAGATCATTACTCACCTCGCCTTCTACGCTGGCTGGCCCAATGCGATGTCAGCCGTCAGCGTCGCTAAAACCATCTTTGAAGCCAGGGGCGTGACGGCAGAGGCCCTGCCCGCCGCCTCGCCAACGCTGCTGCCACTCAATGAACAGGTAGAGAAACAGCGTGCAGACACCGTGGAAAAAAATGTCGGCCCCATTTCGCCTGGCCTGGTTAAATTTACCGCCGACCCGCTGTTTCTCGACCTCTGGCAACGGCCCGCGCTTACGCCCCGCGACAGAAGTCTGGTGACGGTCAGCGCGTTAATCGCCGCCGGACAGAGCGCGCAGATTGGCTACCACCTAAACAGAGCTATGGATAATGGGCTTTCGGCTGAAGAGGCCGGAGAAGTAGTCGCCCAGGCGGCGTTCTACGCGGGATGGCCAAATGCGTTTACCGCCGCCCCGGTGGTCGGTGAGGTATTACGATCGCGCGAGAGCAAAACTGAATAAAAAAGAATAAAGGACAGGGAAGCTGTCCTTTATTTATCGTTAATTGTTAATTTAAAGGTACCACGAGGGCTTTCGATTAGGTCTCGCGGAAAGAACATAAACGGTCTATCGAAGTATGGAGACTTCGATCGTGAGTCTGTTCACATCGCTCATTGAGAAAATTGCCGTTCCGTATGCCGTCATGAGTCTCATCCTTTGAAAGCAGCGATCGCTGTGGCGAGACGGTAGCGCGGACATGTCTATTTGGTCCAGAGATGGACATCTCAATTTAGCTACTACACCGCTACTTCGATTGATGTATTTTATATTAAATATCAATGAATTGAATTATACATTTAATATAAATTGATGTTATAGCAATCGCTATACAGGCTCCTTAGTCATGACTGACCGGGCCACACCGCATATCGCAAGAATTTGCTCTCTCAGCCAGCGGTGACCGGGGTCGCGTTCCATTCTTGGGTGCCACATCTGCGATACCGTAATACGACGGCTTTTGAACGGCAGCTCGAAAAGGTGTACCTGGTCCGTTACCTGCTGATTGAGTAAATAGAGTGCGGGTATCATGGCGATAAGATCCGATTCCAGCGCCACGGAAAGTGCTGTCGGAAATCCCGGTACGACGCTTGCAATTTTACGTTTTGTCCCCAGTTCGGCCAGCGCATCGTCAACGGATCCGTGCAACGCGCCCTCGGGTGACGCTACCACATGGCCCCAGGCGACATAATCACTCACGCCTATTTCAGCCTGCTTAGCCAGCGGGTGCCCTTTACGGACGACGCCAACAAACCGATCCTCAAACAGTCGTTGCAGCCGTATTTCTGGCCCCATATTACTCTGAACGCCAATCTCCAGATCAACCAGCCCTTCCCGAAGATAGCGCGACGTTTTTTCCGGCTTAGGCGCGAAGCGTATACAGACGTCCGGCGCTGCGTCGGCAACCGCTGCTATAAGCGCAGGCCCAAACGCCACCACAAAACCATCGTTTGCCCTGATGGTAAAAAGACGCGCCAGATTTTGCGCGCTGAACGTTTCAGTTGAGGGCTGTAATACCGCCCTGGCATCGTGCACTGCACGCCTGGCGCGATCCCGGGTCGCTTCGGCCCACGGGGTCAGTACCATGTTACGCCCGGCGCGTACCAGGATCGGGTCTCCTGTGACATCGCGTAACCTGCTTAATGTCCGGCTCATGGCCGAAGTGCTGAGGTTCAGACGACGAGCCGCACCTGCGACACTCGCTTCACTCAGCAATACGTCGAGAGCTACCAGCAAATTAAAATCGGGATCAGACATTACCCTTCCTCCCAGCACATTAAGATAAGGCGTTTGATGCAACAATAAAGTGAAAATAGTGCGCCTTCCGCCTGGTAAAAGCCATCTTTATAGTTTTGTCATCCATACACTCTTCTCAGAGGACAAATGATGACGCTCTTTTCCAGTCAACCCGGCGACGAAGGACTGCCTGGCCCGGCGCGCGCACGGGTGATGGCCGCAATAATGACCACCACCTTAATGGGCGTGTTTGATGGCACCATGATCAACATTGCCCTGCCCTCCATGGCTCAGGAGATGCAGGTACCTGCCAGTATTGCCGTCTGGTTCGCCAACGGGTATCTGCTGGCGGCTGCGATGACGCTGGCGATATTCGCGGCGCTTGCGGCCCGTCTGGGTTATCGCCCCGTATTTCTGGCGGGCCTGACGACCTTTACCCTGACATCACTGGGTTGTGCGCTGGCGAATAAGCCCGAAGTGCTTATCGGTATGCGCGTACTTCAGGGGATCGGCGGCGCGGCGACGCTGAGTATTGCCCCCGCAATACTCAGGTCCGTATTTCCCGGACGCTTACTTGGCCGCATTCTGGGGTTCCATGCCCTGCTCATTGCCTCGAGCTCCGCTATCGGCCCGGTATTGGGCGGTACGATCCTTCACACTCTTAGCTGGCAATGGCTGTTTGCGATAAACATTCTTCCCGGCACCCTCGCCTTACTGCTGGCGGTCAGAGCGCTGCCGCGGGATGCGATCCGTATGCAGGCGCCCTTCGACACCGTGGGCGCCATATTGTCGGCGCTGCTGTTGGGTTCGACGATCATGGCGGCGAACAGCCTACAGAACGCTACTTCTCAATTCGGCAGCCTTTGCTGGATGGCTCTCGCTGCGCTGAGCGGCATGGCTTTTATCTGGCAAATCCGCCGCACGGGTCATCCCTTACTGCCGCCGAGCATGTTTAAAAATGAACGTTTTACCCTCGCGGCCTTCACGTCGATGGTTGCTTTTGTCAGCCAGGGGATCACCTTTATTGCGCTACCCTTCCTGTTTCAGAGCGAATACGGCTACAGTCCGGTAGTGTCTGCCCTGCTGTTTACGCCGTGGCCATTAGGGATCGTGCTGATTGCGCCGCATGCAGGCCGTTGGGCGGACACGATATCAGCCCCGGCGATATCCACCCTGGGGCTGGTGATATTTGTCGTCGGTTTGATCCTGCTGGCGACGTTACCCGCCAGACCTTCAATGTGGGATATCTGCCTGCGAAGTCTGGTATGCGGAATAGGGTTTGGCTGCTTTCAGAGTCCCAATAACCGGGAAATGCTCTCAAACGTTATTCGTGAGCACGCGAGTTATGCGTCCGGTGTTTTATCCATTATGCGCACTTTCGGGCAGTGCCTGGGAGCCGCCGCCGTAGCCGTTCTGCTGGCAGCAGATGAAAGGTCAATTCATGTTGCGCTGTGGAGCGCCGCCGCGGCCTCTGCGGTATCGGTCGTCGTCAGCGCGAGCCGGTTGCGTAAAATCACTCATCCTGCGGAAACAGGATAAGCGCGGAAATATCACTAAACGCTACGACTCCAGCGCCAGCAGCGCAAAACGCCGATCCCGCAACCAAAGTGGAGTCCTCTGCCGGAGTTCAATAGACTAACAGAATGCTATAATCGCTGATTTATCAAGGGAAAATTGAGTTGGGTAGACTTCAGGAGACTTGAATTTGGAGCGGGCGAAGGGAATCGAACCCTCGTATAGAGCTTGGGAAGCTCTCGTTCTACCATTGAACTACGCCCGCGAAGAGGTGCGAGAAGCATTATAGCCCTTACGCACCCTGTGACAAGCCTGCCGGATGCTGACTGGCGATAAAATAACCTTTTAGCACTTAGGTTTACTTCCCTGCGGCGGCAGGTAACGCAGCGGATCGATGGCTGTCGCCCGGTAGCGGATCTGGAAATGCAGCCGCACTGAGTCGGCATCCGTACTGCCCATGGTGGCAATTTGCTGGCCGGCCTTCACGCTCTGGCCATTATTCACCATTAGCTTATCGTTGTGGGCATAGGCGGTGATGTAATCCTCGCTGTGCTTAATCATGATCAGGTTGCCATAGCCGCGCAGCTGATTGCCGACGTAGACCACCTTGCCCGCCCCGGCGGCATACACCGGCTGGCCGCGGGTTCCGGCGATATCAATGCCTTTATTGCCGCCATCGGCGGTGGAATAAGGCAGGACCACTTTGCCGCTGGTCGGCCAGCGCCAGCAGCGCTGTCCCACCGGCGGCCAGGAGGACTGAGGTACCGCGGACGAAGGCGTGACCGCCGCGGTGCGCGTAGAGGAAGATTTTTTCTTCGTTGTCTTCGTTGAACTGCTGCCGTTAAGCTTCAGCTTCTGCCCCACCTCAATGGTGTAAGGCGGGGAGATGTTATTCAGGCGGGCCAGATCGCGAACGCTGGTGCCGGTGGTGCGGGAGATGCCGTACAGGGTATCGCCGCGTTTAACGGTGTAGGTGCCACCGGAATCGGAGGTGCTGGAGCAGCCGGCCAGCACCAGGCTTGCCGCCAGCATCAGTGTCATATAAAAGCGTTTCATCATCAGGCATCCTGCACTTAACACAACCACTTACCTCGCAATCAGGGCGAATATCATACCAGTCCGCGGCGCAGGGCGTCATCCCTGATGGCGAAACCATTATCCCCCGTCCCTAGCGCGCGGTCTGCGGCAGGCAGAAATTCATATTTGCGCCACGCGGCGCGGCGGCCTCTCCTCACTATTGCGCGTTGCCGTTCACAGAGCTGCCTCCAGGGCTTGTTTTGGTAATGCCTTTCTCCCATTTATGGGCTACCCTAGTGGCCTGAGTACATGACCCGGCGGGTTTGTGCCGGGTCATTTTTTATTTTCAGGAGTCGTCATGGCCGGGGAACACGTCATTTTGCTGGATGAGCAGGATCAGCCTGCCGGTATGCTGGAGAAGTATGCCGCCCATACGTTTGATACCCCTTTACATCTCGCGTTTTCCTGCTGGCTGTTTAACCAGCAGGGTCAGTTACTGGTCACTCGCCGTTCGTTGGGCAAAAAAGCCTGGCCCGGGGTATGGACCAACTCGGTCTGCGGACACCCCCAGCAGGGCGAGACCTTCGAGCAGGCCGTCACGCGCCGCTGTCGCTTCGAACTCGGTGTGGAGATCTCTGATATCGCGCCGGTTCACCCGGCCTTCCGCTACCGGGCGGTCGCCCCAAACGGTATCGTTGAGAACGAAGTGTGCCCGGTATATGCCGCGCGCGTGGTAAGCGAAGTGCAGCCTAACGACGATGAAGTCATGGACTATCAGTGGGTTGACCTGGCAACCATGTTAAGCGCGCTGGCCGCCACGCCGTGGGCGTTCAGCCCGTGGATGGTGCTGGAAGCGGAAAATCGGGACGCCCGCCAGGCGCTGACCGACTTTGTTGCGCGTCTGCGCGGGTAAGCTAACTATTCTCCAGGCCAGGCGCAGCCCTGTGCCTGTCATTAATGCCTGGCGGCGCTACGCTTGCACAGGCCTACGGTTCTGCGCCATTGCGTAGCCCGGATAAGGCGTTTACGCCGTCATCCGGGATCCCCGGCTTGCGCTGCGCTGAGCCAGGCTACGCCAGCCTTAGGACCTCACATCAGACATAAAAAAACCCGGCAAGCCGGGTTTTTTGCTTTTCGCGAAGGGCGATTATTTCTGCGGACGCATCGCCGGGAACAGAATAACGTCGCGGATGGTGTGGCTGTTGGTGAACAGCATGACCATACGGTCGATACCGATACCCAGACCAGCGGTCGGCGGCAGGCCGTGTTCCAGCGCGGTGACATAGTCTTCGTCATAGAACATTGCTTCGTCGTCGCCTGCGGCTTTCGCATCAACCTGATCCTGGAAGCGCTGCGCCTGGTCTTCGGCGTCGTTCAGCTCGCTAAAGCCGTTACCGATCTCACGGCCGCCAATGAAGAATTCAAAGCGGTCGGTGATTTCCGGGTTGACGTCGTTACGGCGCGCCAGCGGAGAAACTTCCGCCGGGTATTCGGTGATGAAGGTCGGCTGGATCAGGTGCGCTTCCGCCACTTCTTCGAAGATCTCGGTCACGATACGGCCCAGACCCCAGCTCTTCTCCACTTTGATGCCGATAGATTCAGCGATCGCTTTCGCGGAATCAAAGTTATCCAGATCCGCCATCTCGGTTTCCGGACGGTATTTCTTGATCGCTTCGCGCATGGTCAGTTTTTCAAACGGCTTGCCGAAGTCGAACACCTGGTCGCCGTAAGGCACTTCGGTATTGCCGAGGATGTCCTGCGCCAGGGTGCGGAACAGAGATTCGGTCAGCTCGATCAGATCTTTGTAATCCGCATAAGCCATGTAGAGTTCCATCATGGTGAACTCTGGGTTATGACGAACGGAGATCCCTTCGTTACGGAAGTTACGGTTGATCTCGAAGACGCGTTCGAAGCCGCCAACCACCAGACGCTTGAGGTACAGTTCCGGCGCGATACGCAGGTACATGTCCAGATCCAGCGCGTTATGATGGGTGATGAACGGACGCGCGGAAGCGCCGCCCGGGATCACCTGCATCATCGGGGTTTCTACTTCCATAAAGCCGCGGCCAACCATGAACTGACGGATGCCCGCCAGGATCTGCGAACGCACTTTGAAGGTCTTACGAGATTCATCGTTGGAAATCAGGTCCAGGTAACGCTGACGGTAACGCGCTTCCTGATCCTGCAGGCCGTGGAATTTGTCCGGCAGCGGGCGCAGAGCTTTAGTCAACAGACGCAGCTCGGTGCAGTGGATAGAGAGCTCACCGGTTTTGGTCTTGAACAACTTACCGCGGGCGGCGATGATGTCGCCGAGGTCCCACTTTTTGAACTGGTCGTTATAAACGCCTTCCGCCAGGTCATCACGCGCCACGTACAGCTGGATGCGGCCGCCTACGTCCTGCAGGGTCACGAAGGAGGCTTTACCCATGATACGACGGGTCATCATGCGGCCAGCAACGGCCACTTCAACGTTCAGCGCTTCCAGCTCTTCGTTTTCTTTGCCATCGAAGTCAGCGTGCAGTTGGTCAGAGGTATGGTCACGACGGAAATCGTTCGGGAATGCGACGCCCTGCTCACGCAGCGCAGCCAGCTTCTCGCGACGGGTTTTCAGTTCATTATTAAGGTCAATTGCCGCGTCAGCGCCCTGTGCTTGTTGTTCAGACATGTTGGTTCCTCATAACCCTGCTTTCAAACTTGCTTCGATAAATTGGTCCAGGCTGCCATCGAGCACCGCCTGAGTGTTGCGGGTTTCCACCCCGGTACGCAGATCTTTAATACGCGAGTCATCCAGCACGTAAGAGCGGATCTGGCTGCCCCAGCCGATATCGGACTTGTTGTCTTCCATCGCCTGCTTCTCGGCATTTTTCTTCTGCATCTCCAGTTCATAAAGCTTTGCTTTCATCTGCTTCATGGCCTGGTCTTTATTTTTGTGCTGCGAACGGTCGTTCTGGCACTGCGTCACCAATCCGGTCGGGATATGGGTAATACGCACCGCGGATTCCGTACGGTTAACGTGCTGACCACCGGCGCCGGAGGCGCGGTATACGTCAATGCGCAGGTCGGCCGGGTTAATTTCGATATCGATATCGTCTTCCACTTCCGGGTAAACGAACGCGGAGCTGAAGGAGGTATGACGGCGGCCGCCGGAATCGAACGGGCTCTTACGCACCAGACGATGAACGCCGGTTTCCGTACGCAGCCAGCCGTAGGCGTAATCGCCAATGATCTTAATGGTCACGGATTTAATCCCCGCGACTTCACCTTCGGATTCTTCGATGATTTCGGTCTTAAAGCCGCGCGCTTCCGCCCAGCGCAGGTACATGCGCATCAGCATGCTGGCCCAGTCCTGGGCTTCGGTGCCGCCGGAACCGGCCTGAATGTCAAGGTAGCAATCGGCGCTGTCGTATTCGCCGGAGAACATGCGGCGGAACTCAAGCTGCGCCAGCTTCTCTTCCAGGGTATCCAGCTCGGCGACGGCTTCGTTAAAGGTCTCTTCGTCATCCGCTTCCACGGCCAGATCCAGCAGGCCGGCAACGTCTTCCAGCCCCTGGGACATCTGATCCAGGGTATCTACGATGGCTTCCAGGGAAGAACGCTCTTTACCCAGCGCCTGGGCGCGTTCGGGTTCGTTCCACACGTCCGGCTGTTCCAGCTCGGCGTTTACTTCTTCGAGACGCTCTTTCTTGGCATCGTAGTCAAAGATACCCCCTAAGAACGTCGGAGCGCTCCGTGAGGTCCTGAATGCGGTTTTTTACCGGATTTATTTCAAACATGGTCGGTTTCTTTTAATGGATTTGTCAAAATGCGGTGATAAGAGCGGAATTCTACCGGATTCGCGCCCTTATTCCTACACTGTTGTCAATTTGGCCAGAGGTGATCGATGATCAGCTGCAGGCTACGGTTGCCGCGGAACTCGTTGATGTCGAGCTTGTAGGCTAACTGGACTTCACGCACGCCGTTATCCGGCCAGATGGAAGTATCCACGTTGAAGGCGATACCGTCCAGCAGCGGCCCGCCGTCAACCGGTTCGACCATCACCTTCAGGTGACGCTCGCCCACCAGCCGCTGCTGCAGCAGGCGAAAACGACCGTCAAACAGCGGTTCCGGGAACATCTGCCCCCACGGCCCGGCGTCGCGCAGCATCTGCGCCACTTCCATGCTCATCTCCGCCGCCGCCAGCGGGCCATCGGAAACCACCTCGCCCTGCAACAGCGCAGGATCCAGCCATTCGGTCACCAGCTCGCCGAAGCGCTGTTGAAACTCTTCAAAACGCGCCTCCTCCAGCGATAAGCCCGCCGCCATCGCGTGGCCGCCGAACTTCAGGATTAGCCCGGGATAAAGCGTATCAAGGCGCTCCAGCGCATCGCGCATATGCAACCCCTGAATGGAACGGCCGGAGCCTTTCAGCGTGCCGTCGCCGGTAGGCGCAAAAGCGATAACCGGGCGATGGAAGCGCTCCTTAATCCGCGAGGCGAGAATGCCGACTACCCCTTGATGCCATTGCGGATGGTACATCGCCAGCCCGCCGGGCAGGGTATCGGCGCTGCGCTCCAGCTGCTGACAGAGCGTTAGCGCTTCCGCCTGCATCCCCTGCTCAATCTCTTTGCGCGTCTGATTAAGCGCATCGAGCTCGTTGGCCAGCACCCGCGCTTCGCCGATGTTGTCGCACAGCAGCAGCGCGACGCCGACCGACATGTCGTCCAGCCGTCCCGCCGCGTTCAGGCGCGGCCCGAGGGCGAAACCGAGGTCGCTGGCCGCCAGCTTTTGCGGATCGCGGTTGGCAATTTCCAGCAGCGCCTTAATACCGGGCCGACATTTGCCGGCGCGAATGCGGCTTAACCCCTGCCAGGTGAGGATACGGTTATTAGCATCCAGCGGCACGACGTCCGCGACGGTGCCTAGCGCCACCAGATCCAGCAGCTCGGCAAGGTTCGGCGCGGGGATGCCGCGAGCGTCGAACCAGCCTTTATCGCGCAGAAAAGTGCGCAGCGCCAGCATCAGATAAAACGCCACCCCCACCCCGGCCAGTGATTTTGACGGGAAGTCGCAATCGCGCAGGTTGGGATTAACGATAGCTTCCGCCGCCGGCAGCGTCTCGCCCGGCAGATGGTGATCGGTCACCAGCACCGGGATCCCCAGCGCATGGGCATGATCGACGCCGGCATGGGACGAGATCCCGTTGTCGACGGTCATGATCATCTGCGCGCCGCGAGCATGGGCCTGATCGACCACTTCCGGGCTTAAACCGTAGCCGTCTTCAAAGCGGTTCGGCACCAGATAGGAGACGTTGCCGTAACCCAGCGCGCGCAGGGCCAACACGCTGAGCGCGGTGCTGGTGGCGCCGTCGGCGTCAAAATCACCGACCACCACGATGTGCAACCCTTTCTGGAACGCGTCATGCAGCATCTCGACCGCTTTTTCAACGCCGGTGAGCTGCGTCCAGGGGAGCATGCCTTTGACGCTGCGCTCCAGCTCCTGCGCGCTGCGCACCCCGCGGCTGGCATATAGCCGCTGCAGCAGCGGCGGCAGGTCGGCGGGGAGTTCGACGCCGTCAATCGCCTCGCGGCGGCGTAGTTGTATCTGTTGTTTCACGCGAATCAGTTACCGCTTGTCTGTTTTTTGTGCTCATCAAGGAACGCCTTCAGCTCTTTCGGCCCCTGATAGCCCGGCAGCACCATGCCGTTACTGAGGACCATCGCCGGCGTACCGTTGACGCCCATCTGCACGCCGAGGGTGTAATGTTTGGCGATATCTACGCTGCAGCTCGCCGGCTGCACGCCTTTACCATTCATGGCGTCATCCAGCGCTTTGTTGCGATCTTTCGCACACCAGATCGCTTTCATATCCTGCTCGGCCTGGCTTTGCAGCCCCTGGCGCGGGAAGGCCAGATAACGCACGGTGATCCCCAGCGCGTTGTAGTCGCTCATCTGCTCGTGCAGTTTATGACAGTAGCCGCAGGTAATATCGGTGAAGACGGTGATGACGTGCTGCTCCTTCGGCGCTTTGTAGACAATCATCTCATTGCTCAGCGCGTTCAGCTTACCCAGCAGCAGCTGGTTGGTGACGTTGACCGGCTGCGCGCCGCTCACGTCGTACATCGGCCCCTGGATGATATGTTTGCCGTCGTCGGTCACGTACAGCACGCCGCTGTCGGTCAGCACCGTGCTCATCCCGGAAACCGGCGATGGTTGAATATCGGTGCTCTGCACACCCAGCTTCGCCAGCGACTGTTTAATTGCCGCGCTATCGGCGTGCGCCGCTCCTGAAAGGGAGGCCGCCAGCAGGGTGAACATCAATAAACCTTTTTTCATACTCAGTCCTTTTGTTCAGCACTCACGCCCGCGGGTGGTGCTGTTGATGAAGTTGTCGCAGACGCTCGGTCGCCACGTGGGTGTATATCTGCGTGGTGGAGAGATCGCTGTGTCCTAACAGCATCTGCACCACGCGCAGATCGGCGCCATGATTGAGCAAATGCGTGGCGAACGCATGGCGTAACACGTGCGGGGAAAGCTTTTCGCTGTCGATCCCCGCCAGTACGGCATAGTGTTTAATCCGATGCCAGAAGGTCTGGCGCGTCATCTGCTGGGCGCGCTGGCTGGGAAATAAGACATCCGACGCCACGCCGTTCAGCAGCCAGGGGCGACCATACTCGAGGTAATTTTCCACCCACAGTACCGCCTCTTCCCCCAGCGGCACCAGCCGCTCTTTGTTGCCTTTTCCCACCACCCGCAGCACGCCCTGCCGCAGGCTGATGTCGCTCATCGTCAGCCCCACCAGCTCCGAGACGCGCAGGCCGGTGGCATACAGCACCTCCAGCATCGCTTTATCGCGCAATTCCAGCGGCTGCTCCACCAGCGGCGCCTGCAGCAGGCGCTCAACCTGCGCCTCACTGAGATCTTTTGGCAGCCGCTGCGGTAGCTTCGGCGAGGCCAGCAGCGCGCTGGGATCGTCCGGGCGAATTTTTTCCCGGTACAGATGCTGGAAAAAACGGCGCACGGCGCTCAGCAGGCGCGCGGTGCTGGTGGCTTTGTAGCCGCCGGACTGCCGCTCAGCCAGCAGCGCCTGCAGATCGTCGCTGCCAACGCTTGCCAGCGACAGGCCGCGATGGTGCAACCACTCAACTAACATCGTCAAATCGCGACGGTAGGCGCTGAGCGTATTCTCCGCCAGGTTGCGCTCCAGCCAAAGGGCATCGAGAAACTGTTCGATTAGTGCCAGATCCTGTTTCACATCGGCCTCTTTGTTCGTTAAACGCTCTCATTATGCCTTAAGAGGACGCCTTTCTGGTACACTGCCCGCCATTCACGGCAAGAATCGAGATGTTTACGCGATGAATATAGGTCTGTTTTACGGCTCCAGTACCTGCTACACCGAAATGGCCGCGGAGAAAATCCGCGATATCATCGGCCCCGAACTGGTGACGCTGCACAATCTGAAAGATGACTCCCCCGCGCTGATGAGCCAGTACGACGTACTGATCCTTGGCATCCCGACCTGGGATTTCGGCGAAATTCAGGAAGACTGGGAAGCGGTCTGGGATCAGCTGGACACCCTGAACCTCGAGGGAAAGATCGTCGCGCTGTACGGCATGGGCGATCAGCTGGGCTACGGCGAATGGTTCCTTGACGCGCTCGGCATGCTGCATGACAAGCTGGCGACCAGGGGCGTGAAGTTTGTCGGCTACTGGCCAACCGAAGGCTATGAGTTCACCAGCCCGAAACCGGTGATCGCCGATGGCCAACTGTTCGTTGGCCTGGCGCTGGATGAAACCAACCAGTACGACCTGAGCGACGAGCGCATCCAGAGCTGGTGCGAGCAGATCCTCGGCGAAATGGCCGAACACTTTTCCTGACGCGGCTTACTCCTGCGCCGGTTTTTGCAGCACCAGCCGGCGCAGATCGCGCCACTCTCCGGCGTCCATGCTGTCCGCCGCCAGCCAAAGATGCTGTCCGCGCCGGGTATCGACATGGCGCAAACGCAGCAGCATACCGCTATTGATAACCCACGGCGTCCCGAGGATTTCCCATTCGGCGTTTTGCCAGCGAAGACGGGAATCGGTGAGCAGTTTTATCTCCCCGCGACGGGCATGGATCCGCCGCTGGCTGCGCACGCAGTCGAAGACCACCAGCGACAGCAGCAGCAGCCAGATCGGGGTATAGCTCAGCGGCCAGGGAACCAACAGCACCAGGGCCGCCACCACGCCGTGAAGCAGCAGGGAAAACCACTGCGCGCGCCAGGAGATACGGAGATCAGATTGCCACAGGACCACGTTCCCGATTCCGTGTCTGAATTAAGGTTACCATCCGCTGCAGCTCCGCATCGGCCGGTTTGCCGTGGTTCATCAGCCAGTTGAACAGATCCGGATCGTCATTTTCCAGCAGGCGAATGAACAGCTGTTTGTCAGCGTCGCTGAGGGTATCGTACTCATACTCAAAGAACGGCATGATGGAGATGTCGAGTTCGCGCATCCCGCGGCGGCATGCCCAGTGGATACGTGCTTTATTGTTAATGTCCATGTTGACCTTCCAGCAGCAAAATATAGGTTAGTTTAACCCGTTTTCTGCCGTAACTTTACAGGAATATCGCTGAATGCGAGCATCCTTCCATAAAAACCTTAAAATAATGATGGGTTTATTGATTCCCTGCGTCAGGCGGCTGTCTCACGCCAGCGCACAAATGGCCTGTTGAAAGCACTTGCAATGCACTATAGCTCTTTTACCATTGGTCACACACACTGCGTTAAGCGATTCAGGATATGACTATGGCTTTTACACCTTTTCCTCCGCGTCAGCCTTCCTCTTCCGCTCGTCTGCCGTTAACGCTGATGACCCTGGATGACTGGGCGCTGGCGACAATTAGCGGGCCGGACAGCGAAAAATATCTGCAGGGGCAGATTACCGCCGATGTGAGTCATCTCACCGATGCCCAGCATCTGCTTGCCGCCCACTGTGATGCCAAAGGCAAGATGTGGAGCAACCTGCGCGTATTCCGTCGCGAGGGCGGCTTCGCGTGGATTGAGCGCCGCAGCCTGCGCGACGCGCAGCTGACCGAGCTGAAAAAATATGCCGTCTTCTCCAAAGTCACCATTGCCGCCAACGACGATCTGGTTCTGCTGGGAGTAGCCGGCTTCCAGGCGCGCGCCGCGCTGGCGCCGCTGTTCGCCGCCTTGCCCGACGCTGCCACCCCGGTGGTCAGCGAAGGCGCCACCAGCCTGCTGTGGTTTGAACACCCGGGCGAGCGCTTCCTGCTGGTGACCGATGTCGACACCGCCAACCGCGTCACCGACGCGTTGCGCGGCGAAGCGCAGTTTAACAACAGCCAACAGTGGCTGGCGCTGAATATTGAAGCCGGCCTGCCGGTTATCGACAGCGCTAACAGCGGGCAGTTCATTCCGCAGGCCACCAACCTGCAGGCGCTGGGCGGCATCAGCTTCAAAAAAGGCTGCTACACCGGCCAGGAAATGGTCGCGAGGGCGAAATTCCGCGGCGCCAATAAGCGCGCGCTGTGGACGCTGTCAGGGACCGCCAGCCGGGTGCCGGAAGCCGGGGAAGACCTGGAGCTGAAGATGGGCGACAACTGGCGCCGCACCGGTACGGTGCTGGCAGCCGTACAGCTGGATGACGGAAGCCTGATGGTCCAGGTAGTGATGAATAACGACATGGAACCGGACAGCGTGTTCCGTGTACGCGACGATGCCGGCAGCCTGAGCATCAAACCATTGCCGTATTCGCTGGAAGAAAATTAAGGAAAAGTTCCCGGCTTGCGGCGCTTGCGCCTTAGCCGGGCTACCCGGCCGCAGAATATCGTAGCCACGGTAAGCGTAGCGCCACCGTGGAATTTCCAGGCCGTAGAGTATTGTAGCCACGGTAAGCGCAGCGCCACCGTGGGATGTTTATCAGGACTGGCCGATGTAAAGATAAATCGCCAGGAAGTGACACACGCTGCCGCCGAGCACGAAGCCGTGCCAGATAGCGTGGTTATAAGGAATACGTTTGCAGACGTAGAAGATGACCCCCAGCGAGTACACCACCCCGCCAACCGCCAGCAGCGTTACCCCGCCCACCGCCAGCTTCACCGCCAGCTGATAGACCACGATAAGCGACAGCCACCCCATGGTCAGATAGGTCACCAGCGACAAAATTTTAAAGCGGTGCGCGATGGTCAGCTTAAACAGGATCCCCAGCAGCGCCAGGCTCCAGATGACGATCATCAGCCCCTTCGCCAGCGGTGAATTCAACCCCACCAGCAAAAACGGCGTGTAGGTCCCGGCAATCAGCAAATAGATGGCGCAGTGGTCGAATTTCTTCAGCCACTGTTTCGCCCGCTGATGCGGGATCGCGTGATAGAGCGTGGAAGCGAGGAACAGCATAATCATGCTGCCGCCGTACAGGCTGTAGCTGGCGATCGCCGTCGCGCTGGCGTTTGTATCTGCCGCCTGCACCAGCAGCAACACAAGGCCGACGATACCGAACACCAGCCCGATCCCGTGGCTGATGCTGTTGGCAACTTCCTCTGCCAGAGAATATCCCTGAGTGATTAATGGTTTGCGAACCATACTGGACTCCGTGAAAACAAGAACGCTTTCATTGCCCACTTAGGGTAACTGAGAATGATTCCAGTGAACACCTGTTAGCTAAAATAAAACGATGTATATTTGTAAATACTTTAAAATCATAAAGTTACATTTTTATTTCAACTCACAGCTGTTCCTGATTATCTTAAAGCGCTTTGAATTCAATGACATAAAACTGGCTCTCGCCAGGATAGATGTCGCTGATGACCTGCCGCAGCTGCCCGAGAGTCATATTCTCCTGTTGCGCATGCTGTTCGGTCAGCGTATCGAGCGTCACCGTCGAGGTCGCGGTCACGGCAATGGTGCAAAAATAGCCGTCATCTTCATAGCGCCCAACGCGCAGCACATCGCCGGGCTTAAAGTGCGACTCCGCTGCATCGCGAATGGTGATGGTTTTGCGCCCGGCGAGGATGTCGTCCTGAAAACGCTGAAAAAAGGTAATGTCATTGGCCTGCATGATATAATTCCGTCCTGGTCATTATGAATTGTGAGTTCGCCCTGTGAGTATGTTCTCCCACGCCGCTGTCGCCAGTCTCAATAATCTTGAGATGATGGTCTACCACTACGTCATTAAAAATCGTGACAAAGTGATGTACATGACCATCCGCGAACTGGCCGAGGCCGCCGGGGTCTCCACGACCACCGTGTTACGCTTCTGCCGCAAACTGCAGTGCGAGGGCTACTCTGAATTTCGCGTGCGCTTTAAATTATATCTCGAGCAGAATGAGCCTCAACAGGCAAATATCGGCGCCAGCGAAATAATGAGCTTTTTTAAAAGCGTCAATAATGACGAGTTCGATGAATTACTCGAGCAGGCCGTCGATATTATTCTCGCCTCCGAACGTATTATTTTTGTCGGCGCCGGCACCTCCGGCGCGCTGGCGAAATATGGCGCACGCTTCTTCTCCAACGTCGGTAAATTCAGCAACCATATTGACGACCCCTATTTTCCGGTAACCAACGATATGGCCCGCAACGCGCTGGCGATCGTGCTTTCCGTCTCTGGCGAGACGGAAGAGATCCTGCGCTTTGCCAGCCAGTTCAGTCTGCATCATTGCAAGGTAATGTCGATTACCAGCCATGAGCATTCGCGGCTGGCCAAACTGGCTGATTTCAATCTCTCCTGGCACGTGCCGCAGACGCGCATTGGCGGGGTCTACGATATTACAACGCAAATTCCAGTGATCTATATTCTCGAATCCCTCGGACGTAAATTAGCGCGCAAAATCAGCTAAAAATAACAGCCTGTTTTTTTGATGTAACATATTACCTTTGGCGGAATTTGTTATATCGTGACATTCACTTTCACTTTGCTAGACTCGAGAACAATAGTTATTAGAGAGATTAGCCAGGATGAAAAAATTAACCCTTCCGAAAGATTTTTTATGGGGCGGCGCGGTCGCCGCGCATCAGGTTGAAGGCGGCTGGGATCAGGGCGGCAAAGGCCCCAGCATCTGCGATGTGTTGACCGGCGGGGCGCACGGCGTGCCGCGCGAAATCACCCACCAGGTCGAAGCGGGAAAATACTACCCGAACCACGAAGCCGTCGACTTCTACGGTCGCTACAAAGAAGACATCAAACTGTTCGCCGAGATGGGCTTCAAATGCTTCCGCACCTCTATCGCCTGGACCCGCATCTTCCCGCAGGGTGACGAAACCCAGCCGAATGAAGAGGGACTGAAGTTCTACGACGACATGTTCGACGAGCTGCTGAAATACAACATCGAGCCGGTGATCACTCTCTCCCACTTCGAGATGCCCCTGCACCTGGTGCAGCAGTATGGCGGCTGGACCAACCGCAAAGTGGTCGATTTCTTTGTGCGCTTTGCCGAAGTGGTCTTCGAGCGCTATAAGCACAAAGTGAAATACTGGATGACCTTTAACGAGATCAACAACCAGCGCAACTGGCGCGCGCCGCTGTTCGGCTACTGCTGCTCCGGGGTGGTCTATACCGAGCATGACAATCCGGAAGAGACCATGTACCAGGTGCTGCACCACCAGTTCGTGGCCAGCGCGCTGGCGGTGAAAGCGGCGCGGCGCATCAACCCGGACATGCAGGTCGGCTGCATGCTGGCGATGGTCGCCCTCTACCCTTACTCCTGCAAACCGGAAGATGTCATGTTCGCCCAGGAGTCGATGCGCGAGCGCTACGTCTTTACCGACGTCCAGCTGCGCGGTTACTACCCGAGCTATGTGTTGAATGAATGGGAACGCCGCGGCTTCAACATCAGGATGGAAGACGGCGACGCGCAGATCCTGCGCGAAGGTACCTGCGCCTATCTCGGCTTCAGCTACTACATGACCAACGCGGTGAAAGCCGAGGGCGGCACTGGCGACGCCATTTCCGGTTTCGAAGGCAGCGTGCCGAACCCGCACGTCAAAGCTTCCGACTGGGGCTGGCAGATTGACCCGGTCGGCCTGCGCTATTCTCTGTGTGAACTGTATGAGCGTTATCAGAAGCCGCTGTTTATCGTGGAAAACGGCTTTGGCGCCTACGACAAAGTAGAAGCCGACGGCAGCATCAACGATGACTACCGCATCGACTACCTGCGCGCCCACATCGAAGAGATGATCAAAGCGGTCACTTATGACGGCGTCGATCTGCTGGGCTATACCCCATGGGGCTGCATCGACTGCGTCTCCTTCACCACCGGGCAGTACAGCAAACGCTACGGCTTCATCTACGTCAACAAACACGACGATGGCACCGGCGATATGTCCCGCTCGCGCAAGAAGAGCTTTAACTGGTACAAAGAGGTCATCGCCAGCAACGGTGAGAACCTGTAACTAACCGCCCTCTCCCGGCCGGGGGAGGGCTAATTGCTTATCCGCCAGACACTTCTTTACAGCTTTACCATTGCCAAAACCCGTTCGCCCGTTAAGATAAGCCTCGTGAATATTTGAGGCAATCATGATTAAGCGACAACGCAAAGCCATTCTTTTTGTCCTCCTGGCCTGTCTGGTAGTGCTAACCTGCACCGCCCAGCGGATGGCCGGGATGCACGCGCTGGTCATGAACCTCACCGCCGACAGCCCGTCGCTACAGCAAAACCAGGATCAGGTCGAGGCGCCGGTCACGCCGTGCGAGCTCAGCGCCAAGTCGCTGATGGCCGTTCCGCCGATGCTGTTTGAAGGGGCGCTGTTGGCTATCACCCTGCTGCTGGCGGTGCTGGCGGCGATCCCGCCGCGTATCGAACGCCAGTGGCCTCCCCGCGTTATCTCCCCACCCCGATTGCGGGTGCATCTGCGATTATGCATCTTCCGTGAGTGATTGATTCTCCTGACAGTTCAGGTTAATTCATCACTTACGGAGCAAACTTATGTATATGGTATTCAGGCGACTACTGGTCTGCCTGCTTTGGCTATGGCTGCCCGTCAGCCAGGCCGCCGACAGCGGCTGGCTGCGCGCCGCCGACAATCAACACGCCAGCGTCCGCCTGCGGGCGCAAACCGAAAGCAATGGCGACACTCGCCTGCTTTTAGACGTAGCGCTGGAAAAGGGCTGGAAAACCTACTGGCGCTCGCCAGGGGAAGGCGGCATCGCGCCGGCTATCGCCTGGCACACGCCGCTGGAGGTGAACTGGCGCTGGCCGACGCCGCAGCGCTTCGACGTCGCGGGCATTTCCACTCAGGGCTATCACGGCGACGTCAGCTTTCCGATGACGCTGCGCGGGAAGATACCGCCGACGCTTAGCGGCGTCCTGACGCTCTCTACCTGCAGCAATGTCTGTATTCTCACTGACTATCCCTTTTCGCTGGATATGACGACTCCGGCGGGGGAGCGATTTAATTATGATTTTACCCGCGCGATGGGCACACTGCCGCTGCGCGATGGCCTGACTTCGCAACTGACCGCCAGCTACGTCAGCGGCAAACTGACGGTGACCGCCCGCCGCGATGCCGGCTGGCAGCAGCCAGCGCTGTTTATCGACAGCATGGAGGATGTCGATTTCGGTAAGCCGAGCTTTACCAGCCGCGGCGCTACGTTGACCGCCACCGTACCAGTCACCGACAGCTGGGGCGAAGCGGCGCCGGACCTGAGCGGCAAAACGCTGTCGCTGGTGCTGGCCGATAGCGGTCAGGCGCAGGAAAGCCAAATCGCCGTCGCCGCCGGCAGCGCCGCGCCGGGGCTGGCGTTAGGCTGGGTGCTGCTGATGGCGCTGGCCGGCGGGCTTATTCTCAACGTCATGCCCTGCGTGCTGCCGGTGCTGGCGATGAAGCTCGGCTCGCTGGTGCAAACCGAAGGTCGCGAACGCGGCGCGGTGCGGCGGCAGTTCCTCGCCTCGGTGTGCGGGATCGTCGTCTCGTTCCTGGCGCTGGCGCTGATGATGACCGCGCTACGCCTGGGGAATCAGGCGCTCGGCTGGGGCATCCAGTTCCAGAACCCGTGGTTTATCGGCGCGATGGCGCTGGTGATGGTGCTGTTCGGCGCCAGTTTATTGGGGCTGTTCGAAATCCGCCTATCCTCCAGCGCCAGCACTTTCCTCGCCACCAGGGGCGGCAACGGCTTAATGGGCCATTTCTGGCAGGGCGCCTTCGCCACCCTGCTGGCGACGCCCTGTACCGCGCCGTTCCTCGGTACCGCCGTGTCGGTGGCGCTGGTGGCGCCCCTGCCGCTGCTGTGGGGCATTTTCTTCGCCATGGGGATCGGCATGAGCCTGCCGTGGCTGCTGATCGTTGCCTGGCCGGGTCTGGCGCAACGACTGCCACGCCCGGGCCGCTGGATGAATCATCTGCGGGTGGTGCTGGGGCTAATGATGCTTGGTTCAGCGCTATGGCTGGTCAGCCTGCTGACGATCCACATCGGCCGTACGCCGGTGCTTACCCTGCTGGTGATTCTGGCCATCGCCCTGCTAGTGGCCACCGCCTGGCGCTACCGCTGGCGGACGGCGCTACGCGCGGGCGCTCTGGCCATCGTGGTGGCGGGCGCCGTCGCCTTTGTCGCCCAACAGGACGGCCAGGGCCCGCGCCGCGACCGGGTTAACTGGCAGCCGCTCAGCGAGCAGGCTATCGCCAGCGCCCTGGCGGAGCATAAGCGGGTATTTATTGATGTCACCGCCGACTGGTGCGTGACCTGTAAAGCCAATAAATACAACGTGCTGCTGCGCGACGACGTCCAGCAGGCGCTGTTAGCGCCAGACGTAGTCGCCCTGCGCGGCGACTGGAGCCGCCCCTCCGCTGACATTAGCCAGTTTTTAACCGCTCGCGGCAGCGCCGCGGTGCCGTTTAACCAGATTTACGGACCGGAATTGCCGCAGGGACAGATTCTGCCTGCGCTGTTAGACCGCGAACACCTTCTCGCCACCCTGTCCGCCGCTAAAGGAAAATAACATGAGAGCTATCACCGCCTTATTACTGCTGTGCGTATCGGCCTTCAGCTTCGCCGCCCCGGCGGAAGAACCACAATCGAACGGTAATGACCAGTTAGCCCAGCTGCTGTTTAACGATCCGAATAGCCCGCGCACCGGCGCGAAAGAGCCAAAACTCACAATCGTCTCGTTTACCGATTACAACTGCCCTTACTGCAAACAGTTTGATCCGCTGCTGGAAAAAATCGTCCACGATAATCCGGACATCCAGCTCATCGTTAAGCTGCTGCCGTTTAAAGGGCAGAGTTCGGTGAATGCCGCTAAAACCGCGCTCTCCACCTGGCGTCAGCAGCCCGATAAATTCTGGGCGCTGCATCAGCGGCTGATGGCGAAAAAAGGCTATCACGATGACGCCAGTATCGCCGCCGCGCAGAAGAAAACCGCCACCGATAGTGTAAAAATCGATGACAAGACCATGGATTCGCTGAAGATGAACCTGATTTTGTCGCAGGTGCTGAATATTCAGGGCACCCCGGCGACCATCATCGGCGATCAGATGGTGGCCGGCGCGATCCCTGCTGATGAGCTGGAGGGGCTGGTGAAAGAGCAGCTGGCGAAAGCCCGTGGCCAGTAAAATCAGGCGCTGGCTGCGCGAGCTGGCGGTGTGGCTGCTGATTGGCGCGGCGGTGAGCCTGGCGGTGGATTATTTTCGCCAGCCCGCGCTGCCGCAAAACGTCAGCGCCACATCGCTGCAGACACTCGACGGCAGGACGCTGGATCTGCATGCCATGAGCCAGCAAAAGCCGCTGCTGCTGTACGTCTGGGCGACCTGGTGCGGAGTTTGTCGCTATACCACGCCGTCGGTGGCATCGCTTGCCGCGGACAGCGGCAATGTGCTGACGGTAGCCCTGCGTTCCGGCGATAACGTCACGCTGGAGAAGTGGCTGACCAGGAAGAAACTGGCGCTGCCGACGGTGAATGATCCAAGCGGCCAGCTGGCGCGGCAGTGGGATATCCAGGTAACGCCAACGCTGGTGGTCATTTCTCAAGGCGAGGTAAAGTCGGTTACCACCGGCTGGACCAGCGGCTGGGGAATGCGCCTGCGGCTGTGGCTGGCCTCCTGGTAGGCCGCCGGGCTTTAGCGGTTTTTATGCCGGGTAAGGCGTATCCGCCACCCGGCCTACCATTCGGCTTTGACCCCGTAGGGCCGGCAAGCGCAGCGCCGCCGGGCAATAGACATCTACGGGTTATTTCCCGCCCGCCAGTTCAAGGAAGCTACCCGTCACATACGACGCTTTGTCGCTCAGCAGCCAGGCAATGGCCTGAGCGACCTCTTCCGGCAGGCCGCCGCGCTGCATCGGTAGCGAACCTTTCACTCGATCCACGCGTCCCGGCTCACCGCCGGAGGCGTGCATCTCGGTATAAATCAGCCCCGGACGCACGCCGTTGACCCGGATCCCCTGCGCCGCCACCTCCAGCGCCAGCCCGGTGGTCAGGGTATCTACCGCCCCTTTCGACGCGGCATAGTCAACGTACTCCCCCGGCGCGCCAAGGCGCGAGGCCGCCGACGACACGTTAACTATCGCCCCGCCCTTGCCGCCATGCCGATGTGACATACGCTTTACCGCCTCACGACAGCAGAGGAAGTAACCGGTGACGTTGGTGGCCAGCACGCGGTTAATACGCTCGGCGCTCAGGCTCTCCACCGTACACTGGGTAAACAGGATCCCGGCGTTGTTGACCAGCGCCGTCAGCGGCTCGCCCATGCGGTCGATCGCCTCAAACATCGCCATCACCTGCGCTTCATCGCTGATGTCCGCCCGCAGCGCCGTGGCTTTGCCGCCAGACGCCACAATGGTATTCACCACCTCGGTGGCGGCGTTAATGTTGTGATGGTAATTGACCGCCACGGTATACCCTTCCTGCGCCAGCAGCAGCGCCGTCGCCCGGCCTATGCCGCGGCTCGCGCCGCTAATAAGAGCTATTCCCATACCTTCCCTCCAAAAAAATAAAGGCGCCGCAGCGCCTTTAAAAGTTTAGCTAAAACGCAAACTTACTGGTATTCGCTCATCGGCACGCAGGAGCAGAACAGGTTGCGGTCGCCGTAGACATCATCCAGACGTTTCACCGTCGGCCAGTACTTGTTGTGCAACCCAGCCGGGAATACCGCCAGCTCGCGGCTGTACGGATGGTTCCACTCGCCCACCAGCTCGCCCTGGGTGTGCGGCGCGTTCACCAGAGGGTTATCCTCCAACGGCCATTCGCCGGCTTTGACGCGGTCGATTTCCGCGCGGATCGCCAGCATCGCGTCGATAAAGCGGTCCAGCTCGACCTTGCTTTCCGATTCCGTCGGCTCAACCATCAGCGTCCCCGCTACCGGGAAAGACATGGTCGGGGCATGGAAGCCAAAGTCGATCAGGCGCTTGGCGATATCCAGCTCGCTAATGCCGGTCTCTTCTTTCAGCGGACGAATATCGAGAATACATTCGTGCGCTACGCGACCATCGCGACCGGTGTAGAGCACCGGGTAGGCGTCTTTCAGCCGGGTAGCGATGTAGTTGGCGTTAAGGATCGCGTTCTGGCTCGCCTGCTTCAGCCCTTCCGCGCCCATCATGCGGATATACATCCAGCTGATCGGCAAAATGGACGCGCTGCCGAACGGCGCGGCGGAAACCGCGCCCTGGCGGGTCAGCATACCTTCAATCTGTACCACGCTGTGGCCCGGCACGAACGGCGCCAGGTGCGCTTTCACGCCGATTGGGCCCATGCCCGGGCCGCCGCCGCCGTGCGGAATGCAGAACGTTTTATGCAGGTTGAGGTGCGAAACGTCGGCGCCGATAAAGCCCGGAGAGGTGATCCCGACCTGGGCGTTCATGTTGGCGCCGTCGAGATAAACCTGGCCGCCAAACTGGTGCACGATCTCGCACACTTCGCGAATGGTCTCTTCATACACGCCGTGGGTCGACGGATAGGTGACCATGATGCAGGAGAGATTGGCCCCCGCCTGCTCTGCTTTTTCACGCAGATCGGCGAGATCGATGTTGCCGTTTTTATCACAGGCAACGACCACTACCTGCATACCCGCCATCTGCGCGGAAGCCGGGTTGGTGCCGTGCGCGGAGCTAGGGATCAGGCAGATATCGCGATGGCCTTCGTTGCGGCTCTCGTGATAATGGCGAATCGCCAGCAGACCAGCATATTCACCCTGCGCGCCGGAGTTCGGCTGCATGCAGACGGCGTCATAGCCGGTCAGTTTCACCAGCCAGTCGGAAAGCTGGGCGATCATCTGCTGATACCCTTCCGCCTGCTCGACCGGGCAGAACGGGTGCAGCTCGGCGAATTCCGGCCAGGTGATCGGGATCATCTCCGCCGCGGCGTTCAGTTTCATGGTGCAGGAGCCCAGCGGGATCATCGCCTGGTTCAGCGCCAGATCTTTACGCTCCAGGGCGTGCATGTAGCGCATCATCTCGGTTTCGCTATGGTAGCGGTTAAACACCGGATGGGTGAGGATCGCATCGTCGCGCAGCATCGCCGCCGGGATCGAACGGCTATCCAGCGCCACGTCTTTATCCAGGGTATCGATATCCAGACCGTGATCGTCGCCGACGATGGCGCGGAACAGGTTCAGCACATCTTCGCGGGTGGTCGCTTCATCGAGCGTAATGCCCACCGCGCCGTGAATATCGCTGCGCAGGTTAATCTGCAGGGCTTCGGCACGCGCCAGCACCGCGGCTTTATCCGCCACTTCGACGCACAGGGTGTCGAAGTAGTGGGCATGGCGCAGCTTCAGCCCTTTCTTCTGCAGGCCGTCGGCCAGAATGTCGGTCAGACGATGAATGCGGCCAGCGATACGTTTCAGACCCGCCGGGCCGTGGAATACCGCGTACAGGCTGGCGATGTTGGCCAGCAGAACCTGCGAGGTACAAATGTTGGAGTTCGCTTTCTCACGGCGGATGTGCTGCTCGCGAGTCTGCATCGCCATGCGCAGCGCGGTATTCCCCGCCGCATCTTTCGATACGCCGATAATCCGGCCCGGCATGGAGCGTTTGAATTCATCTTTCGCCGCGAAGAAGGCTGCGTGCGGGCCGCCGTAGCCCATCGGCACGCCGAAGCGTTGGGCGGAACCGAAGACGATATCCGCGCCCTGCTTGCCCGGCGCCGTCAGCAGCACCAGCGCCATAAAGTCGGCAGCGACGCTGACAATCACTTTGCGCGCTTTCAGCTCGGCGATCAGTTTGCTGTAATCGTGGATTTCGCCGGTGGTGCCCACCTGCTGCAGCAGCACGCCGAAGACATCCTGGTGATCGAGCACTTTGTCGGCGTCATCGACGATGACGTCGAAACCGAAGGTTTCCGCGCGGGTGCGCACCACGTCCAGGGTTTGCGGATGGACGTCGGCGGCAACGAAGAAGCGGTTGGCGCTCTTCAGTTTACTGACGCGTTTGGCCATCGCCATCGCTTCGGCGGCGGCGGTGGCTTCATCAAGCAGCGAAGCGGAAGCGATATCCAACCCGGTCAGATCCAGAGTGACCTGCTGGAAGTTGAGCAGCGACTCCAGACGGCCCTGGGATACTTCCGGCTGGTAAGGGGTATAGGCGGTATACCAGCCCGGGTTTTCCAGCATGTTGCGCTGAATGACCGGCGGCAGCTGCACGGCGGTATAGCCCATGCCGATGTAAGACTTGAAGCGCTTGTTGCGACTGGCAATCGCCTTCAGCTCCGCCAGCGCGGCGAATTCGGTAGTCGCGTCGCCCACCTGCGGTGGGGTCGCCAGCTGGATATCCTGCGGCACAATCTGGCCGATCAGGGCGTTAAGCGAATCCGCGCCGACGGTCTTCAGCATCTCTTGCTGTTGCTGAGCGTCCGGGCCAATGTGACGTTCAATAAAGGCGTCGCGGTTTTCAAGCTGACTTAAAGTCTGAGTCATGAGCGATGGTTCCTGAAACGTGCGGTGAATCGTGGTTGTCTGACTGGTTTGCCCGGCAAGCGCTGATGCTTACCGGGCCAGAATACGCAAAATCATTCGCGTTGCAGGAAGGCGGCGACACAGCGACTCCCCGGGAGCTTACAAAAGTAAGTGACCGGGGGGAGCCAGGAAGCCAACGCCCCTGCAGCGTGAAGGATGAAGCGTATTTATTCGTCTTCCAGTAAAGCTTCATACGCGGCGGCATCCAGCAGCGCGGCAACCTGCGCTTCGTCGCTGGCTTTGATCTTGAAGATCCAGCCGTCAGTATACGGGTCGCTGTTGACCAGTTCCGGAGAGTCGTTCAGCTCTTCGTTGACGGCAACGATTTCACCGCTAATCGGCGCGTAGATATCGGAGGCCGCCTTCACGGATTCGGCAACCGCGCAATCGGCGCCCGCTTCAACGGTGGCGCCCACTTCCGGCAGGTCAACGAAAACCATATCGCCAAGCAGCTCCTGCGCGTGCTCGGTGATCCCTACGGTATAGGTGCCGTCCGCTTCTTTACGCAGCCACTCGTGTTCTTTGCTGTATTTCAGTTCTGCTGGTACGTTGCTCATCAATTCATCTCCAAAAAAGGGAAATCACACAATGGCTTTGCCATTGCGTACAAAACCAGGTTTAGTCACTTTTACCGGCATTTCACGGTTACGGATTTGCACCACCGCGGTGTCGCCAATCCCGGCCGGCACGCGAGCCAGCGCGATGCTGTAGCCCAGCGTCGGCGAGAAGGTGCCGCTGGTGATAATGCCTTCTTTTTGATTACCGTCGCTATCGGTAAAACGGACCGGCAGACCACCGCGCAGGACGCCTTTCTCGGTCATCACCAGGCCAACCAGCTGCTCGGTGCCTTTTTCGCGCTGCATCTCCAGCGCTTCGCGGCCGATGAAGTTACGATCGGCGGGCTCCCAGGCGATAGTCCAGCCCATGTTCGCCGCCAGCGGGGAAACGCCTTCGTCCATCTCCTGGCCGTACAGGTTCATCCCGGCCTCCAGGCGCAGGGTGTCGCGCGCCCCAAGACCGCACGGCTTAACGCCAGCGTCCAGCAGACCGCGCCAGAAATCAGCCGCCTGCTCGTTCGGCATCGCAATTTCATAACCCGCTTCGCCGGTATAGCCGGTGGTGGCGATAAACAGGTCGCCGGCCTGCACGCCGAAGAACGGCTTCATGCCTTCCACGGCCTGACGCTGAGCGTCGGTAAACAGCGTCGCCGCCTTCGCTTTCGCCTGGGGGCCCTGCACCGCGATCAGCGACAGATCGTCGCGAACGGTAATTTCAAGGCCGTAAGGTTCAGCTTGTTCGGAGATCCAGGCGAGGTCTTTTTCGCGGGTGGCGGAGTTAACAACGAGGCGGAAATAATCTTCAGAAAGGAAATAGACAATCAGGTCGTCGATGACGCCGGCGGAGGCGGTCAGCATGCCGGTGTAGAGCGCTTTGCCTGGGGTGGTGAGCTTCGCCACATCGTTGGCCAGCAAATAGCGCAAGAACTCGCGGATCCGGCTGCCGTGGAAATCGACGATGGTCATATGCGACACATCGAACATCCCTGCATCGCCGCGCACCGCATGGTGCTCATCAATCTGGGACCCGTAATGCAGCGGCATCATCCAGCCATGGAAATCCACCATGCGCGCGCCGCACAGCGTGTGTTGTTCATACAACGGAGTCTGTTGAGCCATCTTTTCCTCATCGAATAAAACGGAACCAGCCACGAAATTGTCGGCGATTTTGCGCCACGAAATTCGGCATCGGCATCGCTGACGGACGCCGACGCAAACGTTCTCTTTGGCCTGAACTTACCACCGAACCCGGCGCTAAACCATAAGCTCATTCAGGGCATCACATTAGCTTATGGCTAAAATCCGCCGAAAAGCCTACAGAGTTATTGACTGGAAAAAAGCGATTTACGCCACATAAAATTAACATTAACGGCGCGACAATTAGGTAATGATGGTGTTTTATGCGATTTTACGGCTCTAATTTCTTTAACAAAAAAAAGGACGCATTAATAAATCTAATGCGAAAAAAGAGGTGAAATTAGAATATTTCAAATGAGGGGGAAAACCCGGCGCCCAGGCCGGGTGAAAGAAGTGTGACGCGGTTAACGTAACCAGGCAGGCAGATCGTTGAGGCCCATCGCCTGGCGAATCAGCTGCGGTTTCACGCCAGGCAGCGTATCGGCCAGTTTGAGTCCCACATCGCGAAGAAATTTCTTCGCCGGATGGCTCCCGGAGAACATTTCGCGGAAGCCCTGCATGCCCGCCAGCATCAGCGCCGCGCTGTGCTTGCGGCTGCGCTCGTAGCGGCGCAGATAAAGATGCTGGCCGATATCTTTGCCCTGAGCGTGCAGGCGCTTCAGCTCGTCAATAAGCTCGGCGGCATCCATAAAACCGAGGTTGACCCCCTGCCCGGCCAGCGGATGGATGGTATGCGCGGCATCGCCGACCAGCGCCAGCCGGTGGGCGGCAAACTGACGGGCATAGCGGCCGGTCAGCGGGAAAACTTCACGTTCACTTGCCAGCTGGCAGAGGCCAAGGCGATTATCGAACGCGATATTCAGCGCCTGGTTGAAGGTGGTTTCATCAGCCTGCTGCATCCGCTGCGCTTCCCCCGGCGATAGCGACCAGACGATCGAGCACAGGTGCGGATCGCTGAGCGGCAGGAAGGCGAGGATCCCGTCGCCATGGAACGCCTGGCGGGCCACCGCCTGATGCGGCTCAGCGGTACGGATGGTCGCCACCAGCGCATGATGATGGTAATCCCAGAAGGTCAGCGGAATATCGGCTTTATTGCGCAGCCATGAATTGGCACCATCGGCGCCGATCACCAGCCGCGCGGTCAGCATGCTGCCGTCCTGCAGGCTGAGAAAGGCTTCATTCTCGCCCCACGCCACCTGCTGAAGTTCCGCCGGAGCCAGCAGGGTAACGTCAGCGCAACGCTGCGCCTTCTGCCACAATGCATGATGCACTACGGCATTTTCGATAATATAGCCAAGGTGGCTAAAGCCCATGCTCTGGTCATCGAAGCTAATGTGGCCAAAGCTGTCTTTATCCCATACTTCCATACCGTGATAGCAGCTGGCCCGCTGGGCGACGATCTCGCGCCAGACGTCCAGCTTCGTCAGCAGCTTTTCGCTGGCGGCATTAATTGCCGAAACGCGCAGCGCCGGCGGCGCATCGGCGGCCAGCGGTCGCGGCTCTGCTTTCTCCAGCACTGCGACGCGCAGGCCGCTACCCTGTAGACCGCAGGCTACCGCCAGCCCCACCATTCCACCGCCAACAATGGCAACATCAACACTTTGCACGTTCTACTCCTTAACGGGGAACCCAACCGAGGGTACGCTGCGCCAGCGCATCGCGCGCCGGGGTAAATAATTCCATCGCCATCAGACCGACGTTGCGCCCCGCCACCAGCGGCGCCCAACGGTTGGCAAACAGATGCACCAGCCCATCGGTCACGCCGATGGTGGCGGCTTTATCCCCTGCCCTGCGCGCCTGATAGCGGCACAGCAGCGGATAATGACCGACATCTTCGCCGCTGAGATGGGCGTCAGCGAGTAATTCCGCCAGGCTCATCACATCGCGCAGGCCGAGATTAAAGCCCTGCCCGGCGATCGGGTGCAGCGTCTGCGCCGCATTGCCGACCAGCGCCAGGCGGTGCGACACCGCGCGGCTGGCGGTGGTGAGGGCCAGCGGATAGACGCTGCGTTTCCCGGCGTGGGTAATACGCCCCAGCCGCCAGCCGAACGCCTGCTGCAGCTCCTGACAAAAGCGTTCGTCAGACCAGCTCTGCACCTCATCGCGGCGCGACTGCGGATGACACCACACCAGCGAGCAGCGCCCTTGCGACATCGGCAGCATCGCCAGCGGGCCATGCTCGGTAAAGCGCTCGAAGGCGCGACCTTCGTGGGGCAACGCGGTGCTGACGTTAGCAATGATCGCTATCTGCTCATACGGCTGCTGCTGCCAGCTGATGCCGCAGCGGGCGCCCAGTGCCGAACGGGAACCGTCCGCCGCCACCAGCAGCTTACCGTTAATGATTTCGCCGCCCTCAAGCGTAAGGCTGACGCTCTCCTGGCTGCGACTGACCGCTTCCACTTTCGCCGGACAGTGCAGCGTGACGCCCGGCGCCTCGCGCAGCAGACCAAACAGCCGCTGGCCGACATCGTGGAGTTCAACCACCTGGCCCAGCGCCGACAGGCCATAATCCGCGGCCGCCAGATTCACAAACCCGGCATGACCGCGGTCGCTGACGTGTACTCGCTGGATGGGCGTCGCGCGTTCGGCGAGGCGTTGCCAGATACCGATACGCGCCAGCTGCTGGCAGGTGCCCGCAGCCAGGGCGATCGCCCGGTCGTCAAAGCCAGGGTGGCGTGAAGAATGCGGATCCTGCGCTTCAATGAGGTGGACCGGCAGCGCGCCGCCAGTCAAACGGGAGATGGCCAGCGCGAGCGTCGCGCCGGTCATCCCGCCCCCGACGATCAGCACGCTCATGACTGGCGCGCCGCCGCCATCAGCGCCTCGATCTCATCCGCCTTCTTCACCACGCCGGCGGTGAGATTTTCGTTACCGTCTTCGGTAATCACGATGTCATCTTCAATACGGATGCCGATGCCGCGATACTGCGCCGGCACGTCGGCATCGGTGGCGATATACAGTCCTGGCTCGACGGTCAGCACCATTCCCGGCTCCAGGACGCGCGAACGGTCGGTGTCGTAATTACCGACATCGTGCACATCCAGACCCAGCCAGTGGCTCAGGCCATGCATAAAGTACGGGCGGTGGGCGTTGTTGGCGATAAGCTCGTCAATCTCGCCTTTCAGGATCCCCAGCCGCACCAGGCCGGTAATCATAATGCGCACCACTTCCTGGTTGACCTGACAGATCGAGGTGCCCGGCCGATAGAGTTTCAGCGCGGTCTCCAGCGATTCGAGCACAATGTCGTAGATCTCGCGCTGCGGCTGGGTAAATTTACCGTTTACCGGGAAGGTGCGGGTAATGTCCCCGGCATAGCCGCGATACTCGCAGCCGGCGTCAATCAGGACTAAATCGCCGTCGCGCAGTTCAGATTCGTTTTCGGTGTAGTGCAGAATACAGCCGTTTTCGCCGCCGCCAACGATGGTGTTATAGGAGGGGAAACGTGCCCCGTGGCGGTTGAATTCATGGAGAATTTCACCTTCCAGCTGATATTCGAACATGCCAGGGCGGCATTTTTCCATCGCCCGGGTATGGGCCAGCGCGGTGATCTCCCCGGCGCGGCGCATCACGGCAAGCTCTTCCGCGGATTTAAACAGGCGCATCTCATGCACAATGGGCCGCCAGTCGATAACCGAGTTCGGCGCCTGCAGATTCTGGCGCGAGCCTTTGCGCAGTTTTTCGAGGGCGTTGAACACAATCTCATCGGCATAGGCATATTCACCCTGGGCGAAGTAGATCGCGTCCAGACCGTTGAGCAGCTGATACAGCTGCTGGTTGATTTCGCTGAACGCCAGCGCCCGGTCGACGCCAAGCTTCGCCGGCGCGGCCTCCTGGCCCAGACGGCGTCCAAACCAGATCTCAGCGGTCAGATCGCGAACCCGGTTGAACAGCACGCTATGGTTGTGGGTTTCATCGCTTTTAATCAACACCAGCAGCGCTTCCGGTTCGTTAAAGCCGGTGAAGTACCAGAAATCGCTGTTCTGCCGGTAGGGATATTCCGAATCTGCACTGCGCACCGCTTCCGGTGCGGCGAAAATCAGCGCCGCGCTGCCTGGCTGCATCTGCGCCAACAGCGTCTGGCGACGCGATAGAAATTCCTGCTGAGTCATGACGCCCCCTGAACGAATTTTAGTTAGTGTAATGTCGGTTTGCGGACTTCCGGTGCGGTTGGCTGCTGACGGGCAAAGGTGTCGTGGCACAGCAGTGCGGCAACGCGGACATACTCGATAATCTCCTCCAGAGACATCTCCAGCTCTTCCTGATCTTCGTCTTCATCGTAGCCCAGCTGGGCAATATTACGCAGATCGTCAATCGCTTCCCCGGTTTCATCCTTCACTTTATCCAGCTTCGGCTGGCTAACGCCAAGACCAAGCAGGAAGTGGTTGACCCAACCGGCGAGGGCGTCGGCACGGTCAAAGACGCTCACCGCATCGCCTTCCGGCAGATACAGTTGAAAGAGGAAACCGTCGTCATCCAGTGAATCGCTGATGGCGGAATGCATGTTACGCAGCGCCTGAGCCAGTTCATGGCCAAAGGCGAGACCTTCGTTGGTCAGGTCGTGCACCAGCGGCTGCCAGCTGCTGTCCGTGTTGCCGCCGCACAGCAATCCGCTGATCAAACCGTGCATTTCGGCCGGGGTGAGACCTACCCCTTGTTGGTTCAGTAACTGGTCTACATCGTTGTAACCAGGCATTTCGTTCTGTATAGACATGCGCATTCGTCATCGTTGGGAGGAATATTCATGGTATGCTACCACTTTGGACCCTGGTGAACCAGAATAGGGCTTGTATCTTCGCACCAGGGTAGCTATAGTGTCGCCCCTTCGCAGACCCGGGCCAGGGTGTGAAGGCAGCGCAGTCAATCAGCAGGAAGGTGGCATGTCTGCACAACCCGTAGATCTCCAAATTTTCGGCCGTTCACTGCGAGTGAATTGCCCGCCTGAACAAAGGGATGCCCTGAATCAGGCAGCTGAAGACCTTAATCAGCGGTTGCAAGATTTAAAAGAACGCACTAGAGTCACAAATACTGAGCAGCTGGTCTTCATCGCGGCGTTGAACATCAGCTATGAGTTGACTCAGGAAAAGCGAAGACCCGCGACTACGCTTCCAGCATGGAGCAGCGCATTCGCATGCTTCAGCAGACCATCGAACAAGCATTGCTTGAGCAAGGTCGCATAAGCGAAAAGCCAGGGTCGAAGTTTGAATAACACTTTGCAGTTAACTGTGTTAGAGTAATCGCAAGAACAAAATTTCTCTGAGATGTTTGCAAGCGGGCCAGTCCCCTGAGCCGATATTTCATACCACAAGAATGTGGCGCTCCACGGTTGGTGAGCATGCTCGGTTCGTCCGAGAAGCCTTAAAACCGTGACGACACATTCACCTTGAACCAAGGGTTCAAGGGTTACAGCCTGCGGCGGCATCTCGGAGATTCCCTTCTTTACTTCGCATCATCCCCCATACGTGTTTTCGGCTGAAGCCGCCCTGTATTACACTTGCTCCTATTGTTTCGCCAGCTCGTAACGAGACCTGCATGACTATACAGCCCGATACCCTGCTCTCCCGTCAGCATATTCGCCAGCAGATCCGCGATCGTCGACGCGCACTCAGCCCGGAGCAACAGCGCCTGTTTGCCCAACAGGCCGCCGAGCGGATGATGGCCTGGCCGCCGGTAGTTCTCGCCCACAACGTGGCGCTGTTTCTCTCCTTTGACGGCGAGCTGGACACCCAGCCGCTGATCGACCAGCTCTGGCGCGCCGGCAAGCGGGTATATCTCCCGGTGCTGCATCCCTTTAGCCCCGGCAATCTGCTGTTTTTACACTACCATCCGCAGAGCCAACTGATCGTGAATCGCCTGAAGATCCGCGAACCGAAGCTCGATGTGCGGGATGTGCTGCCGCTGGCTGAACTCGATGTGCTGGTGACCCCGCTGGTGGCCTTCGATGTCAGTGGCCAACGGCTGGGAATGGGCGGCGGTTTTTACGACCGGACGCTGCAAAACTGGCAGCAGTATCGCCTGCAGCCGGTGGGCTACGCGCACGACTGCCAGCAGGTGGATAGCCTGCCGAGCGAAGAGTGGGATATCCCGCTGCCGGCGGTCATCACCCCGGGAAAAACCTGGTGTTGGTAGGTACGCGGGGACGAGAAATTCAGCCTGGAAAGTATTAACAAAAAAACGGGCAGGTACGCGACCTGCCCGAGAGGCAAAAATGATTAGAACAGCAGACGGGCGCGGATAGTCCCCGGGATCGCTTTCATTGCCTGCAGCGCCTGCTGGGCAACATCTTCCTCCGCTTCAATATCAATCACCACGTAGCCCATCTGCGGCGACGTTTGCAGATACTGGGCAGCAATGTTGATGCTCTGCGCGGCGAAGATTTGGTTGATTGCGGTCAGGACGCCCGGTCGGTTCTCATGGATATGCAGCAGACGGCGGCCGCCGTGCAGCGGTAGAGAAACTTCCGGGAAGTTAACTGCCGACAGGGTTGACCCGTTGTCAGAGTATTTCGCCAGCTTGCCAGCTACTTCCAGACCGATGTTCTCCTGCGCTTCCTGAGTGGAGCCACCGATATGCGGTGTGAGGATCACGTTATCAAACTCGCACAGCGGCGAAGTGAAGGGGTCGCTGTTGGTCGCAGGTTCAGTCGGGAAGACGTCGATAGCCGCCCCGGCCAGATGCTTACTGGCCAGCGCATCGCATAGCGCCGGAATGTCCACCACGGTACCGCGGGAGGCGTTGATCAGCAGCGCGCCCGGCTTCATCAGCGCCAGTTCTTCCGCGCCCATCATATTTTTGGTAGAGGCGTTTTCCGGCACGTGCAGGCTGACCACATCGCTCATGTTCAGCAGGTCGGAGAGATGCTGTACCTGAGTGGCGTTGCCGAGCGGCAGTTTGTTTTCAATATCATAGAAGAAGACGTGCATTCCCAGCGATTCCGCCAGAATGCCAAGCTGGGTACCGATGTGGCCGTAACCGATGATGCCCAGCTTTTTACCACGCGCTTCGAAGCTGCCGACCGCCTGCTTGTTCCACACCCCGCGGTGCGCTTTGGCGTTGGCTTCCGGCACGCCGCGCAGCATCAGCAGCAGTTCGCCGATCACCAACTCGGCCACCGAGCGGGTGTTAGAGAACGGCGCGTTAAACACCGGAATACCGCGCTTCGCAGCGGCGTTCAGATCGACCTGGTTGGTCCCGATGCAGAAGCAACCGACGGCAACCAGTTTTTCCGCTGCGGCGAAAATCTCTTCAGTCAGATGGGTACGGGAACGCAGGCCGATGAAATGGGCATCACGGATCGACGCTTTCAGCTGTTCTGAATCCAGCGCGCCTTTATGAAATTCAATGTTGGTGTAACCCGCTGCGCGAAGGCTATCGATTGCCTTTTGATGCACACCTTCAACCAGCAGAAATTTAATCTTGTCTTTTTCCAGTGATACCTTAGCCATTTCCCCGTCCTGTTTTGTCTTAACTGATGTCGTGCTGAACGAAAGTTCGTCTCAGCAACATATCAAAAAAAACTATCGCGGCAATATGAACGTTTGCGTCGCCGTCCTGAAGAAATGTCATCCAGAGGGAAATCGCAGGACAAAACACCAGAAAGAGAAGAAATGGTAGCGTGTAAATCAGAATGGTTGCATAAATGTGACAGAAGTCACCAAATTGCACCTGGTGAAAAAATATTTGCGAGGGAGCCGGTCGGCTCCCTGCGGACAGACTATTTTACGATGGTCTTCACGCCGTCGGCAGTACCAATCAGCGCCACGTCGGCGCCACGGTTGGCGAACAGCCCCACGGTGACAACGCCAGGAATACCGTTGATCGCGTTTTCCAGCGCGATCGCATCGAGAATTTCCAGGCCGTGCACGTCAAGGATCACGTTGCCGTTATCGGTCACCACGCCCTGACGGTACTCTGGACGGCCGCCCAGCTTGACCAGCTGACGCGCCACGGCGCTGCGCGCCATCGGAATGACTTCCACCGGCAGCGGGAACTTGCCCAGAATATCGACCTGCTTGGAGGCGTCGGCGATGCAGATAAATTTATCCGCGACCGAGGCGATGATCTTTTCACGGGTCAGCGCCGCGCCGCCGCCTTTGATCATCTGCATATGGCCGTTGATCTCATCCGCGCCGTCAACATAGATCCCCAGGCGATCGACGCTGTTAAGATCGAAGACGGTGATCCCGAGGCTTTTCAGCTTCTCGGTGGAGGCGTCGGAGCTGGAAACCGCCCCTTCGATCTGCCCCTTCATGGTGCCCAGCGCGTCAATAAAATGGGCCGCCGTCGAGCCGGTGCCTACGCCGACAATAGTCCCTGGCTGTACATATTGCAGTGCTGCCCAACCTACCGCTTTTTTCAGTTCATCCTGCGTCATAATTCTGGTCCGAGATGTGAATGCCTGTGGCGCATTATAGAACATCGATAGTGGAAATGTCCCTGCGATGCAGATCACACAACTGAACAGACCAATTTCGTCTGTATCAAATAAAAATTTATGTCATAGTGCGAGATAACGATTAGTTATGGGGGCACGCCAGAATAATGAAACGACCGGACTACAGGACACTACAAGCGCTGGATGCGGTGATTAGGGAACGAGGATTTGAGCGCGCCGCGCAGAAGCTATGTATTACCCAGTCCGCCGTCTCACAGCGTATTAAGCAGCTGGAAAATATGTTCGGCCAGCCGCTGCTGGTGCGTACCGTGCCGCCGCGCCCCACCGAGCAAGGACAGAAACTGCTGGCTCTGTTGCGCCAGGTTGAACTGCTGGAGGAAGAGTGGCTGGGCGATGAACAAACCGGCTCGACGCCGCTGCTGCTGTCGCTGGCGGTGAACGCCGACAGTCTGGCGACCTGGCTGCTGCCGGCGCTGGCCAACGTTCTGTCAGACTCCCCTATTCGTCTCAACCTGCAGGTGGAAGATGAAACCCGCACCCAGGAGCGCCTGCGCCGTGGCGAAGTAGTGGGCGCAGTGAGTATCCAGCCGCAGGCGCTGCCAAGCTGCCTGGTGGATCAGCTGGGGGCGCTCGATTACCTGTTTGTCGCATCAAAAGAGTTTGCGCAACGCTATTTCCCGAATGGCGTGACGCGTTCGGCGCTGCTTAAGGCGCCAGTCGTCGCCTTCGACCATCTGGACGATATGCATCAGGCGTTCCTGCAGCAAAACTTCGACCTGCCGCCGGGCAGCGTCCCCTGCCACATCGTCAACTCGTCGGAAGCTTTCGTGCAGCTGGCGCGCCAGGGCACCACCTGCTGTATGATCCCGCATCTGCAGATCGAAAAAGAGCTCAACAGCGGCGAACTTATCGATCTCACCCCGGGCCTGTTCCAGCGCCGCATGCTCTACTGGCACCGCTTCGCCCCGGAAAGCCGCATGATGCGCCGGGTGACCGATGCGCTCATTGACTACGGACACAAGGTGCTGCGTCAGGATTAAACCGCGGGCATAAAAAAGCCACTTCGCTGAAGTGGCTTTTTTGTTTCTATCGCTTACTGGGCCGGTTTCGGCGTTTCCGCCGGTTTCGCCGGGGTGGCTGGAGCAGCGGCTTGCGCCGGCTGCAGCTCAAAGACTACATCGACCTGGTCGTCAAACTGGATAGTCGCCTGCTCGTAGGTTTCCTGGGCAGAAACCGGCGCAGCGTCAGCAGCCTTCATCATGCGAACCATCGGGCTCGGCTGATAGTTGGAGACATGGTAGCGCACGCTGTACACCGGACCCAGCTTGCTGTGGAAGCCTGCGGCCAGCTCCTGCGCCTGATGCACGGCGTCGTCGATCGCCGCTTTACGCGCTTTATCTTTGTAGGCGTCCGGTTGCGCAACGCCCAGCGAGACGGAGCGAATCTCGTTGAGACCCGCTTTCAGGGCGCCATCCAGCAGACCGTTGAGTTTATCCAGCTGGCGCAAGGTCACTTCCACTGTGCGCACCGCGCGATAGCCTTTCAGAATGCTTTTCCCGTTCTGATAGTCGTAATCAGGCTGGGTACGCAGATTCGCCGAGTTGATGTCCTTTTTAGCAATACCGCTCTTTTCGAGGAAAGAGAGATATTGCGCAACGCGATCGTCAGCCTGTTTTTTTGCCGACGCGGCGTCTTTTGCCGACACGTTCACTTCGATCGCCAGGGTGGCGATGTCCGGAACCGCGGCAACGCTTGCTGTGCCTGAAGTCACAATGTGCGGGCCATCCGGCAATTCGCTGGCCTGTGCCGCCATCGTGGTCAATCCGAGTGTTGCCGCCAGGGCTAAGACTTTTAACTTCACTGTCGTTTCTCCATGTTACTTAAATCGCCCTTACGGGACGCATGCCAGCAAGCTTAGCGCGTACAGCAGGAAAGTCCATCGGACAACGCTTAGTTAAGCAACGCCTGGATATGGCTGACGCCTTCTCTTGCCAGCTGAAACGCAATAAACCACATGACGGCGCCGACCACAATATTGATGATCCGCTGGGCTCTGGCGGTACGCAGTCGCGGCGCCAGCCAGGCGGCTAACAGCGCCAGGCCAAAGAACCACAGGAAAGAGGCGCTAATGGTCCCTAGCGCAAACCAGCGCTTCGGCTCCACCGCCAGCTGACCTCCCAGACTGCCTAACACCACAAAGGTGTCCAGATAAACGTGCGGGTTAAGCCAGGTCACCGCCAGCATGGTGATAATGATTTTCCAGCGCCCCTGCTGCATTACCTCTGCATTGGCGAGTTCAAGACTCTGACTGAACGCCGTTTTCAATGCGCCGAAGCCATACCACAGCAAAAAGGCCACGCCGCCCCAGGTCACTAGCGCCAGCAGCCACGGGGATTGCATCAGCAGTGCGCTACCGCCGAAAATGCCAGCGCAGATTAACAGCAAGTCGCTGACCGCGCATAGCAGGGCAATCATCAGATGATACTGACGACGGATCCCCTGATTTATCACAAAGGCATTTTGTGGGCCAAGCGGCAATATCATAGCCGCTCCCAGGGCAAGCCCCTGAAAGTAATAAGTAAACATAAGGATTTATCCGCTGAGTTCGAGAGTGGCGCTGACTATAGCGTGAATGAATTATTAGCGGAAATTTAAATAATTAATCATTAATTAGAACAACTAATGATGAGCTATTGAAAAAGGCCGGCATGGCCGGCCTGAGTTATTGAGAGGCGGTTTACTCTGCTTTTTCCGGCAGGCGCACCACATGAACATCCATCTGCGGGTAAGGGAAGCTGATGCCGTTGGCGTCAAATTCACGCTTGATACGCTCGAGGATATCCCAGTAGACGTTTTGCAGATCGCTGCTTTTGCTCCACACGCGCACCACGAAGTTCACCGACGAGGCGCCGAGTTCGTTCAGACGAACGGTCATTTCCCGATCGCGCAGAATTCGATCGTCAGATTCGATAATCGAGGTCAGCAGCTGCTTTACCTTGTCGATATCAGCATCGTAAGCGACGCCGATAATAAACTCATTGCGACGCGCAGGCTCCCGGGAGAAGTTAATGATATTGCCGGCGATGATTTTCCCGTTCGGGACCACCACTACCTTACCGTCCGCGGTACGCAGGGTGGTGGAGAAAATCTGCACGTTCAACACCGTACCTGCCACGCCGCCAAGGTCGACATACTCGCCAGCGCGGAACGGGCGGAACATCACCAGCAGTACGCCTGCGGCAAGGTTCGACAGCGATCCCTGCAGCGCTAAACCCACCGCCAAACCGGCAGCACCCAGCACCGCAATCACCGAGGCGGTCTGCACGCCTACCCGCCCCAGGGCGGCAATCAGCGTAAAGGCGATAACCGCATAGCGCACCAGCGCAGAGAGAAAATCGGCCACGGTAGCGTCAATTTTACGCGCCAGCATCAGGCGGTTGACGGTATTAGAGACGACGCGCGCCACGATCATCCCGACGATCAGGATAGCGATAGCCGCGACGATGTTGACGGCATAGCTCAGCAGCAGCTCCTGATTGCGTGCCAGCCACGTCCCGGCGTGGTTGATGCTATCGACAACGTTCAAATCTTCCATTTAACATTCCTTATGAATCCCCTGGGGGAAAGTAAATAACTCAGCCTGCGACAGGGCAGTCAGGTTATAGGGTAAACAATAAGTGCACGTTTTGCCAAATGGATCACAGTTTTCTGCCACGCTATCCTGTTGTTAAGATAATAAAAAAGCCCGCATTGCTGCGGGCTTCCAGGTAAGAAACAGATTTTTCTTACAGAACGTCGATCGCGTTCAGCTCTTTAAATGCCTGCTCCAGACGAGTCACCATGGAAGTCTGGGCAGCACGCAGCCATACGCGCGGGTCGTAGTATTTCTTGTTCGGCTGGTCTTCGCCTTTCGGGTTGCCCAGCTGGCCCTGCAGGTAAGCTTCGTTCGCTTTGTAATACTGCAGGATACCGTCCCAGGTTGCCCATTGGGTGTCGGTATCAATGTTCATTTTCACCACGCCGTAGCTGACGGAGTCTTTGATTTCCTGAGCGGAAGAACCGGAACCGCCGTGGAACACGAAGTTCAGGCTGTTGTGCGGCAGGTTGTGTTTCTTGGAAACATATTCCTGAGAGTCGCGCAGGATGGTCGGGGTCAGAACTACGTTACCTGGTTTGTACACGCCGTGTACGTTACCGAAGGAAGCGGCGATGGTGAAACGCGGGCTGATTTTGCTCAGCTCGGTGTAGGCGTAATCCACGTCTTCCGGCTGGGTGTACAGGGCGGAAGCGTCCATGTGGCTGTTATCCACGCCGTCTTCTTCACCGCCGGTGCAGCCCAGTTCGATTTCCAGGGTCATGCCCATTTTGGACATGCGAGCCAGGTACTTGGAGCAGATCTCGATGTTTTCGTGCAGGGACTCTTCAGACAGGTCGATCATGTGGGAAGAGAACAGCGGTTTGCCAGTAGCGGCGAAGTGTTTTTCACCGGCGTCCAGCAGGCCGTCGATCCACGGCAGCAGTTTCTTCGCGCAGTGGTCAGTGTGCAGGATAACCGGCACGCCGTAGTGTTCAGCCATCTGGTGCACGTGGTGGGCGCCAGAGATAGCGCCGAGGATAGCAGCACCCTGAGGAACGTCAGTTTTCACGCCTTTACCTGCGATGAACGCTGCGCCGCCGTTAGAGAACTGAACGATAACCGGAGAGCGAACTTTCGCTGCAGCTTCCAGAACGGCGTTGATGGAATCAGTACCTACGCAGTTTACCGCCGGCAGTGCAAAGTTGTTTTCTTTCGCTACCTGGAACACTTTCTGAACGTCGTCGCCAGTGATGACGCCCGGTTTTACGAAATCAAAAATTTTAGACATGTTACTTAGTCCTGTATCTGTATCTTCGACCGTTGAAGAAGGTTCGCGAGCCCTTAAGCGCGCTGAAAAACAGGCGGGTTTCCCCGCCTGAACTGAATTACTGCTTAGCGCGCTCTTCGAGCATCGCTACTGCCGGCAGGACTTTGCCTTCGACGAATTCAAGGAATGCGCCGCCGCCAGTGGAGATGTAGGAAATTTTGTCAGCGATGCCGAACAGGTCGATCGCTGCCAGGGTGTCACCGCCGCCGGCGATGGAGAAACCTTCGCTGTCCGCGATAGCGTTAGCCACGATTTCAGTCCCTTTACGGAAGTTAGGGAATTCGAATACGCCAACCGGGCCGTTCCACAGGATGGTTTTGGCGTTCTTCAGGATTTCAGCCAGTTTCTGTGCGGAAACGTCGCCAAGGTCCAGAATCTGCTCGTCATCTTTGATGTCGTTAACAGACTTCAGGGTTGCCGTTGCGGTTTCGGAGAACTCGGTCGCTACGCGAACGTCGGTCGGAACCGGGATATCGCAGGTGCCCAGCAGGCGCTTGGCTTCATCAACCAGATCTGCTTCGTACAGGGATTTACCGACGTTGTGGCCCTGAGCGGCAACGAAGGTGTTAGCGATACCGCCGCCCACGATCAGCTGGTCAGCGATTTTAGACAGGGAATCCAGAACGGTCAGTTTGGTGGACACTTTAGAACCACCAACGATAGCGACCATCGGACGAGCTGGCTCTTTCAGCGCTTTACCCAGCGCGTCCAGTTCAGCGGCCAGCAGCGGGCCTGCGCACGCCACGTCAGCAAATTTGCCGATGCCGTGGGTGGAAGCCTGCGCGCGGTGCGCAGTACCGAAAGCGTCCATCACGAACACGTCGCACAGCGCAGCGTATTTCTTAGACAGTTCTTCGTCGTCTTTTTTCTCGCCTTTGTTGAAGCGAACGTTTTCCAGCACCACCAGTTCACCGGCAGCCACTTCCACGCCGTCCAGGTAGTCTTTAACCAGGCGTACCGGGTTGGACAGTTTGTCTTTCAGGTAATTAACAACCGGCAGCAGAGAGAATTCTTCGTTGTACTCGCCTTCGGTCGGACGACCCAGGTGAGAAGTAACCATGACTTTCGCGCCCTGCTTCAGCGCCAGTTCAATGGTCGGCAGAGATGCACGGATACGTGCGTCGCTGGTTACTTTCCCGTCTTTAACTGGTACGTTCAGATCCGCACGGATAAAAACGCGTTTACCAGCCAGATCCAGATCGGTCATCTTAATTACAGACATGGTGAATCCTCTCGTTGATTCATAAAGTTTTGTCGACGTTTACGCGTCGAACCTGAAACCAATAGCCGCCATCGCTAACGTCGTGTCGAGCATTCGGTTAGCAAAGCCCCATTCGTTATCGCACCAGACCAGCGTTTTGATCAGATGCGCGCCACTGACCCGGGTTTGCGTACCATCGACGATGGCGCTGTGCGGATCGTGGTTAAAATCTGTCGAGACCAACGGTAATTCCGTATAGTCAACTATACCATGAAATGCACCTTGTGCTGCTTTTTGCAGCAACTGGTTGACTTCACATGCTTTTACCGGTTTTTTCACCGTCACGCTCAGGTCAATTGCCGTCACGTTAATCGTCGGCACCCGCACGGCAATCGCTTCAAAACGGTCGTTAAATTGCGGAAAAATACGGGTGATCCCTGCCGCCAGTTTGGTATCCACCGGAATGATCGACTGGCTGGCCGCGCGGGTACGCCGCAGATCCGGATGATAAGCGTCAATCACCTGCTGGTCATGCATCGCCGAGTGAATGGTGGTGACGGTGCCGGACTCAATGCCATAGGCGTCATCGAGCAGTTTAATGATCGGAATAATGCAGTTGGTGGTGCAGGAGGCGTTGGAGACAATGCGATGCCCGGCGCGAAGTTCATCCTGATTTACGCCGTACACCACCGTCGCGTCGAGGTCGTTGCCGCCGGGGTGGGAAAAGAGCACTTTTTTCGCCCCCGCCTGAAGATGGGCTTCACCGTGTTCACGACTCCCGTATACGCCGGTACAGTCAAGCACGACGTCCACCGCCAGTTCGCGCCAGGGCAACGCCGCAATGGTCGGCTCATGCAGCAGACGGATGGCATCGTCGCCAACAAACAGCTGCTCGCGCTCCTGACGGACATCCCAGGCGAAACGGCCATGGCTGGTGTCATATTTCAATAAATGCGCGATGCCCGCGGCATCCGCCAGCTCATTGATTGCCACCACGGTGATTTCCGCACGACGCCCGGATTCATATAGAGCACGAACCACGTTGCGTCCAATGCGACCGAAGCCATTAATCGCGATGCGAATGGTCATAGATCTCCTGCAAGGCTGTCCCTGTTATGAGGTGGCTGACAGAGTAATCCAGCAACGCTCTGAGGGGAACCTTACCAGCTGCAAACTGCGACTGATTGATTAATTGTCGAACATTTAAACGACTGAAACGCTTCAGCTAGAATAAGCGAAATGAGGAATAAAAGGAATGTTTGTCCAGCGCAATAAACCAGCTATATGACTCACATCACATTTTTGCTGGAATAATTTACAACCGTATTACATGGTTCAGGAATAGCAGATACAAAAAAGCCGGGTGGCGAGATAAAAGCAAAACGGTAACCCAGGGGTTACCGTTTTTGGTGTTGGCACCCTCTCCTGTGGGAGAGGGTTGGGGTGAGGGCATCAGCCCGCACCGTACCAGCGATTACAGCAGCGCTTTCGCTTTAGCAACCACGTTATCAACGGTGAAGCCGAACTCCTCGAACAGCTGCTCAGCCGGCGCAGACTCACCGAAGGTGGTCATGCCAACGATAGCGCCGTTCAGGCCAACGTATTTGAACCAGTAGTCAGCGATACCCGCTTCCACGGCAACGCGCGCGGTCACGTCTTTCGGCAGTACGGATTCGCGATAAGCCGCATCCTGCTTGTCGAACGCGTCGGTGGACGGCATGGAAACCACGCGCGCCTTCACGCCTTCGGCAGTCAGTTTGTCCCATGCGGCAACCGCCAGCTCCACTTCTGAACCGGTGGCGATGAAGATCAGCTCCGGCTGGCCGGCGCAATCTTTCAGCACATAACCGCCGCGGGCCACGTTCGCCAGCTGCTCTGCGGTACGCTCCTGCTGCGCCAGGTTCTGACGGGAGAGGATCAGCGCGGTCGGGCCGTCCTGACGCTCCACGCCATATTTCCACGCAATCGCGGATTCAACCTGGTCACACGGACGCCAGGTGGACATGTTCGGGGTCACGCGCAGGGAAGCCACCTGCTCTACCGGCTGGTGAGTCGGGCCGTCTTCGCCCAGACCGATCGAGTCGTGGGTGTAGACCATCACCTGACGCTGTTTCATCAGCGCGGCCATACGTACCGCGTTACGCGCGTATTCCACGAACATCAGGAAGGTGGAGGTGTACGGCAGGAAGCCGCCGTGCAGCGCGATACCGTTGGCGATAGCGGTCATACCGAACTCGCGCACGCCGTAGTGGATGTAGTTCCCGGCAGCGTCTTCGTTGATCGGCTTAGAGCCAGACCACAGGGTCAGGTTGGACGGCGCGAGATCTGCGGAGCCGCCGAGGAATTCCGGCAGCAGCGGGCCGAAAGCTTCGATGGCGTTCTGCGAGGCTTTACGGCTGGCGATTTTCGCCGGGTTGGCCTGCAGCTTCGCGATGAACTCGTTAGCTTTCGCGTCGAAGTCAGACGGCATCTCGCCTTTCATACGGCGGGTGAATTCGGCTGCTTCCTGCGGGAAGGCTTTGGCGTAAGCCGCAAACTTCTCGTTCCATGCGGCTTCTTTCGCCTGGCCGGCTTCTTTGGCATCCCACTGGGCATAGATGTCAGACGGGATGTCAAACGGCGCGTGTTTCCAGCCCAGCGCTTCGCGGGTCAGGGCGATTTCGGCGTCGCCCAGCGGCGCGCCGTGGGAGTCGTGGGTGCCGGCTTTGTTCGGCGAACCGAAACCGATGATGGTCTTGCACATCAGCAGGGACGGTTTGTCGGTGACCGCCCGCGCTTCTTCTACCGCGCGTTTGATGGCGTCAGCGTCGTGACCGTCCACGCCGCGCACCACGTGCCAGCCGTAGGCTTCAAAGCGTTTCGCGGTGTCATCGGTGAACCAGCCTTCAACGTGGCCGTCGATAGAGATGCCGTTGTCATCATAGAACGCCACCAGTTTACCCAGTTTCAGGGTACCGGCCAGGGAGCACACTTCGTGAGAAATGCCTTCCATCATGCAGCCGTCGCCCATGAAGGCGTAGGTGTAGTGGTCGACGATATCGTGTCCCGGACGGTTGAACTGCGCCGCCAGGGTTTTCTCGGCGATAGCCATCCCGACCGCGTTAGCGATACCCTGGCCCAGCGGACCGGTGGTGGTTTCCACGCCTGCGGTGTAGCCGACTTCCGGGTGACCCGGGGTTTTGGAGTGCAGCTGGCGGAAGTTTTTCAGCTCTTCAATCGGCAGATCGTAGCCAGTGAGGTGCAGCAGGCTGTAAATCAGCATCGAACCATGGCCATTTGACAACACAAAACGGTCACGGTCAGCCCAGGCCGGATTGTTCGGGTTATGGTTCAGGAAATCACGCCACAGCACTTCGGCAATGTCAGCCATACCCATCGGGGCCCCCGGGTGGCCGGATTTGGCTTTCTGTACAGCGTCCATGCTCAGCGCACGAATAGCGTTAGCAAGCTCTTTACGTGAGGACATTTTGACTCCAGTTCGGACTGTTGAAGGCCATGCCCTTAACGACTTGACGAGAGCGCGTTTTGGGCTACGCCGGAAAAAAGTGTGAACAATGTAACCCAAGCGACAAGTCATGTACATGGAGCATCCTTTTGCCCTTTAAGAAATCTCTGGAACAGGTTGTGCTACGCCGGAATCCGCTCGCCCGCATCCTGCGATACTCTTTATAATTTACGCAGAATACGGTTCCCTGCCGTCGCCGTATTTTCGGATAAACAACCATAAGATTGTGGAAGATAAAAATGAAAATTCGCTCAACCGTACTTGCTCTTGGGATCGCAGCAACCCTCACCGGATGTCAGAACATGGACTCCAACGGTCTGCTCAGCTCAGGCGCCGAAGCCTTCCAGGCATACTCTCTCAGCGACGCGCAGGTGAAAACCTTAAGCGACCAGGCCTGTAAAGAGATGGACGCCAAAGCGAAAATCGCCCCGGCCAACAGTGAATACAGCCAGCGGCTGAACAAAATCGCGGCTGCGCTGGGCGATAACATCAATGGTCAGCCCGTGAACTACAAGGTCTATGAGACCAAGGATGTCAACGCCTTCGCCATGGCCAACGGCTGCATCCGCGTCTACAGCGGGCTGATGGATCTGATGAACGATAATGAAGTCGAGGCGGTGATCGGCCACGAAATGGGCCACGTCGCGCTGGGCCACGTGAAGAAAGGCATGCAGGTCGCCCTGGGTACCAACGCTGTGCGTGCGGCGGCGGCCTCCGCGGGCGGTATCGTCGGTAGCCTGTCGCAGTCTCAGTTGGGCGATCTGGGCGAAAAACTGGTGAACTCGCAGTTCTCCCAGCGTCAGGAATCGGAAGCGGATGACTACTCTTACGACCTGCTGCGTAAGCGCGGTATCAATCCGTCGGGACTGGCCACCAGCTTCGAGAAACTGGCCAAGCTGGAAGCCGGCCGTCAGAGCTCTATGTTTGACGATCACCCGGCATCGGAAGCCCGCGCGCAGCATATTCGCGATCGCATGAAGGCCGACGGCATTAAATAAGCGACAGCGGGAGGCATTATTGCCTCCCTTTTTTATATATCCGTAAAAATATTTAGCCGCATTAATTGATAATTTAAGCGCACAAACCGTTAATTATTATCACAGCGCATCACAGCCAATTATTTTATGCCCGGCGATTCAGAAATATATTATTTGGTAAATTAAAAAGGCCGCACACTATCTGGCTTCCAGAATCGTCTTTACCCGAATAATAAATAGTCCACCCCTTACTGCCTGGCGCACGGCTCATGCACCATACAACCTGTTTCCGGCTGCAATAACTGCTCACACAATGATTGCTTTCGACATTATTTCAGGAGAATATCTGGTCAGCAGTGATTCCCTTGAATATATCGACAGACAGAGAAGTGCCCTCAGTGAAAAAAGAATTACCATTAATCGCACTTGGCATTATTGCCGCCGCGCCGGCTTTCGCCAGCCAACAATCTACCAGTCAGGGCTTTATTGAAGACAGCCACCTGGATCTCTTTTTACGTAACGCTTATATCAAACGCGATTATCGCGATGGTTTGCCGGATAAAGCCGAATGGGGTCAGGGTATCATCGCGACCTTCGAGTCCGGCTTTACTCAAGGGCCGGTCGGCTTCGGCGTTGACGGCATTGCGCAGTACGCCGTGCGCCTCGACGGCGGCCGCGGCCGCAGCGGCGCGGGCGGTATCGACTTTTTCGCCCAGGATGATGATGGCCGCGCAAAGTCCGATTTAGCAAAATTTGGCGCTACCGCTAAAATGCGCTTCTCGAATACCGTCCTCAGCTACGGTAGCCAGCGCCCGATGCTGCCTATCGTCTACGCCGATGACTCGCGGCTGCTGTACGAGAGCTATACCGGTACCATGCTGACCTCAAGAGAAATCGACGGTCTGGAAATTAACGCCGGTTATCTCACCGATCAGCAGCGCAAAAGCGACGACAGCCACAATAGCGGCCTGAAGAGCCTGACCTTTGGCGGCGCCAGCTATCAATTCAACGACCAGCTTAGCGGCGCGCTTTACGCTTCGCACGTCGAAGACGTGCTGAATAAGCAGTATCTCGGCCTGAACTACAAGCAGCCGTTCGCCACCGACCAGCAGCTGATTGTTGACTTCAACGGCTATAACTCGCGCTTAAATCAAGAATATGCCGACGCCAATGGCACCGGGCGCAGCAACAGCATCTGGAGCCTTGCCGCCAGCTATATCTGGGATATTCACACCTTTAAGGTCGCTTACCAGCAAAGCAGCGGCAGCACCGGCTACCATTATGGCGGCTACCAGAACCAGGGCGGCGTCGGCGATGGCGGCAACACCATCTGGCTGGCTAACTCCTACTGGTCAGATTTTAACGGCGAGGATGAACGTTCCTGGCAGGCCTCCTATGGCCTGGATTTTGCCGGACTGGGCGTACCGGGCCTGAGCTGGACCACCGCCTACGTTCGCGGGGATAACATTAAAACCGCCGAGACCAGCAACGGTAAAGAACACGAATGGTTCAACCAGGTGCAGTACCAGGTGCAAAACGGCATGGCGAAAGATTTGAAATTGAGACTCCGCTATTCGGTGCTGCGCGTTTCCAGCAACGCCAGCGACTATAACGTCAGCGGGAATGAAGTGCGGTTCTACGTCGAATATCCGTTTGACGTGTTTTAACCATATAATGAACCCTCTCCAGTGAGCCGGCCCTCTCCCGGCGCGCAGGAGCAACCGTCCGGCGCCTTGATTAACCCCCTGTGCCGTGCGGTACCCTCTCCCCGGAAGGGAGAGGGTTGGGGTCACTGGGTTATCATTAATACAGCGTCTTCTGCGGCGGGCCGGCAAAGCGCAGCGCGCCAATCTGGCCCATCTTCACTTCCACCACCGATGGCCCCGGCATCGCCAGCGCTTCGGTCATCACCGCCTGGAAATCCTCAGCCCGATCCACGCTCCACGCCTGCAGACCCATCGCCTGCGCCAGCAGGGAAAAGTCTGGCGTGTGCAGCTCGTTGTAATACTGGCGGCCGCCAAAATACTTATCCTGAATACCACGCATTACGCCGTAGCCGCCGTCATTCATAATCAACAGCGTCACATTGGCCTTCTCCTGCGCCAGGGTCGCCAGTTCGCCAAGGTTGAGGCTCAGGCCGCCGTCGCCGACCAGGCCGACCACTTTACGTTGCGGATTGGCAATCGCGGTACCCACCGCCATCGGTAGCCCCATACCGATGGCTCCGGCCAGAGAATGGATATTCATCAGCGGGCCGTGAGCGCGGAACAGACGGCTGCCCCACAGGCTGCCAGAAACGGTAATATCGCGCACCAGGATGCCGTCATCGGGCAGCGCCTGCGCAATCGCGTCATTCAATTTAGCGTAATCGCCGCACTGGTCGCGCAGCCCCTGCTCCGCCGCCTCTACCGCCTCTTTAAGTTGGCTATCCCAACGCGCATCGCCCCATATCCGGCCCTGCACCCGCTCTGCCAGCGCCGCTAATAGCGCCCGGCAATCCGCCACCAGGGTATTGTCCATCAAGTAGTTACGGCTGGCCGCCGCCGGGTCAATATCAATCTGCACCCGCGGCGTGGGCAGTTCCAGCGTCCACGAGCGCGTTTCGTTGCTGCGCAGCCGGGAACCGGCAACAAGTGTGAAATCACATTGTGAAATCAGCGCTTCAACCGAGGGAGAATTATGAAACGCGCGCAGGCTGGCGCGATGGCTGTCCGCCAGAATGCCGCGGCCGTGGGTACTGGAAATCACCGTCACCCCGGCATCCGCCAGCGTCTTCACCGCCTCGCCGCTCTCTAACGCGCCGCCGCCAAGCCACAGCAGCGGCTGCTTCGCCTGCTTAAGCTGCGCCCACAGCGCATCGACCAGCGACGCTTCCGGCTCAACCGCCGGAGCGCGTTTCAGCGGCGCGGTCAGCAGTGAAAGCGGAATTTTGGCGCTCTGAATGTCGATTGGGATCTCCACCGAGACCGGGCCGCACGGCGGCGTCTGCGCCTCCTGAATCGCCTTATGCAGGATAGCCACCGCCTGGTTGGCGTTGCTAATGCGGTAAGCGCGCTTCGAACTGGCTTTCAGGAAGGTCAACTGATCGCGGGTTTCATGAATGAAACCGGTGTCGGCGTCCAGCCAGGCTTTTTCGACCTGTCCGGTCAGGTGCAGCAGCGGCGTACCGGCGTTCATCGCCTCAACCAGCGCGCCGACCGCATTACCCGCACCCGCGCCGGTACTGGTCAGCGCCACGCCGAGCCCTGAAAAACGGCCGTGGGCGTCAGCCATGGTCACCGAGCCCGCTTCACCGCGCGCCGGAACAAAGCGGATTTTTTCCCGCTGGCCGACGGCATCGGCGATCGGCAGGTTATGGATAGAAATGACGCCATAAATGGCTTCAACGTGATACTGCTCCAGCGTTCTGGCGATGGCATCGCCGACGGTTATCATTTCGCTCATTGCTCACCCTTTCTCAGTCGCACCAGTGGTTGACGCTATTACCCGTCGCCAGATAAATGCTCTTTTGTTGCATCCAGGCTTTCAGCCCCTGGATCCCTTTTTCGCGGCCCAGACCGCTCTCTTTAAAGCCCCCAAACGGGGTCGAAATGGAGAAAACTTTGTAGGTGTTGATCCACACCGTACCGGCTTCCAGTTGTTCGCTCAGACGCAGCGCGCGGCCGGTATCGCGCGTCCAGATCCCCGCCGCCAGTCCGAAGACCGAATCATTGGCCTCGCGGATCAGCGCCGCTTCATCGTGAAAACGCATCGCCACCAGAACCGGTCCGAAGATCTCTTCCTGGCAAACGCGGGCCTGATTGTTCAGCCCTTCAATGATGGTCGGCAGGAAATAGCTGCCTGCCGCCAGCGCCGGATCCGCCGGGATCTCGCCGCCGCATAGCACGCTGCCGCCTTCGCGTTTCGCCAGCTCGACGTACTCCAGCACGCTCTGCCGGTGTTTATCGTTGATCAGCGGCCCGACGTGGGTGCCAGCGCTGAACGGATGGCCAACCCGCAGCCCTTGGGTTAACTCCAGCAGGCGGGCCATTAATTGCGGATACACTTTGTCATGAACAAACAGCCGCGAGCCGGCAATACAGGCCTGGCCGCCGGAGCTGAAAATGCCGTAGCAGATGCCCCGCGCCGCCTGTTCGATATCGGCATCTTCCAGCACGATGGTCGGTGATTTGCCGCCCAGCTCCAGTGACGCCGGGATCAGCTTTTCCGCCGCCACATGCGCCAGGTGACGTCCGGTGGTGGTGCCGCCGGTAAAGGAAATTTTGCGCACCTTAGGATGGCGGGCCAGCGCATCGCCTATAATCGATCCTTTACCCGGCAGCACGCTCAGCAGTCCGGCGGGTAAACCGGCCTGCTCAAAGATCTTCGCCAGCTCCAGCGCCATGAGCGGCGTGGCTTCCGCCGGTTTGAGGATCACCGCATTTCCGGCGGCGATCGCCGGGGCCACCTTCTGCATTTCGCTGGCGATCGGCGAGTTCCACGGGGTGATCGCCGCCACCACGCCCAGCGGCTCATAGCGGCTCAGGGTCAATAGATCTGCCTGCCGCGGCGTCGGCAGCTCGCCTTCCAGCAGTTCACAGGCGGCGGCAAAATAGCGTGCCGTCCCCGCCGCGCTCATCACCAGCCCTCGCGCTTCCGCCAGCGGTTTACCATTATCGCGGCTCTGCTTTTGGGTGAGCTCATCAAGCTGTGCTTCAATCAGATCGGCGACTTTATGCAGGATCTTCGCCCGCTGATGCGGCAGCATCGCCCGCCACGTTGGCTCCCGCCAGGCGCGGTCGGCACAGTCGATCGCCTCCTGTAAATCATCGAGGCTTGCCGCATGCAGCGCCGCGTTAATAGCGCCATCCGCCGGAAACTGGCTGTGCATCAAATTGCCGCCGCCGCGACGCCACTGACCGCCGATAAAAATGTCTAATTCGTCCATCTCAGCCTCTCTGCGTTATGCCAGTTCACGGCAGGCGCGTACCGCGCTCAGTGCCGCGAGGGTCGATGTTTTCGGATTGCTGGCGAGCGGCAGGCCGCTCAGCTCCAGGTGAAACTCGCCGAACAATCCTTCGGCGTGTAGCGTATGGGTGTTGCGTTGCGTCGCCGGATCGACCATCAGCTGTACTCGGGTCGCGTCAAGGCCGATACCGCCCAGCGCGATGGTTGCCGCCACGTTGGCATTTGCCGGGAATAGCCGCGCCGCCTCGCGGGCGCTGCCTTCGAAGAAAATTTTCGCTTCATTGACCGCGCTGAGGTCGATAAGCTGTTCGGCATAGCTGCCGCGCCAGCTGGCCGGGCTTTTGCGCGACCGATAGGTCACTCGTTCAAGCCCCCCCTCTTTCGCCGCCGCCAGGCCATCTATTCCGGCCACCGCGCCAGCCAGCAGCGTCAACTTGCCGCCCGCCTGACGTAAACGCTGTTCCAGTTCGCTGTCCGCCAACGCACCGGTCGAGATCACCGCCAGATGCCAGCCGCGCGCCAGTACCGCTTCGCCGTATTGCGCGACCGCCTGCTGACTGGCGCATTCCAGCACCAGATCCGGCGTCCCACCGCATTGCAGCGGATCGGTAAGCGGCGTCACCGCTTGACCAAACTGCAGGCAGATCGCTGCGTGATGCGATTCGCGCGCCACGATCCACTCCACCCTCACCTGCGGCGGCAGGCGTTCAATCACCGCCTGGGCCATCGCGCCATAGCCAATTAACATGACCTTTTTCATCATCTTTCCTTACAGATGGCGACAGAAACCGCCGGAAACGTCCAGCGCCGCGCCGGTGGTAAAGGAGGCCAGCGGCGAAGCGAGGAATAGCAGCGCTTGCGCTGGCTCCTGCGGCTTACCGAGACGCGCCATCGGGATCCCCCGCTTACGGGCGATATCGGCGGTCCACTGCTGCCAACTCTGGCTCTTATCGCTTCGGCTCTCAAAACGGCGCTGCCACTGCCCGGACTCCACCATCCCCAGCAGAATGGAATTCACACGAATACCTTTATCCACCAGCTCTTTCGACAGAGTCAGCGTCATATTGAGCAGCGCGGCGCGGGCGGCAGAGGTGGCGATCATGTGCTCTTCCGGCTGCAGAGCCAGCAGCGAGTTCACACAGGTAATCGAGGCGATATCCGACGCCTCTAGCAGGGACTGAAAGGCCTTTACCGGGTTAATCACGCCGAACAGTTTCAGTTCGGCTTCGTGCAGCCAGGCCTCACGTGGCGTATCGGCGAAGTGGGCGACATAGCCCTGGCCGGCGTTATTAATCAGCATATCGACGCCGCCGAAACGCGCGGCGACCGCGGCGGCGAACGCCTCAACTTCCGCTTCGTTCAGTACGTCACAGCGCCAGGAGAACACCTCACCTTCTGGATATTCGTTTTGCAACGCCGCATGGGCGCTGGCAAGCCGATCCGGGTTGCGGCCGCAAAAGGCGACTTTCGCCCCTTCGCCCAGCAGCAGGCGCAGCGTTTCAAAGCCGATTCCTGACGAACCGCCGGTGACTACCGCGACGCGTCCTTCAATTTGTGCATTCATCGCGCACCTCTTCCCCTATGCGTAAAAGCTGTTGATTAAAAAAGATTTCGTTATCGAGATAGCTGGCATGTCCAGCCTGAGGGATGGCGATGTAAGGGGCGCCGTAACGCAGCGCCACTCCCTGCACTAACTCCGGTTGGGTAATGGCATCCTGCTCGCCACACCACACGGAGAGACGACCGCGATAGTCGGCGAGCCAACGGTGAATGTCGTCATGGGCCAGCATCCAGGCCGCGGCGAGATAACCGTCGCGGCGTAGCCTGCGCATCCCCGCCGCCACCGTCGCCACATCGGCTTCGCGCGCGCCAGGGCGCAGCAGTTTTGCCGCCCGCCCCTGGGCCATCGCCTCGCCGCCCAGCGCTATCTGCTGTTGACGCCCCTGCCAGACTTTTTCCCGCTGTGCGGCTTCCGCCTGGCCGTAGCCCTGCGCGACGTCGGCGAGCACCAGGTAAAGCACCCTCTGCGGGTATTTCGCGGCGAAGGCGGCCGCCACCAGCGCGCCCAGCGAATGGCCGACCAGTATGGTTTGCTCTACTCCAGCGCGGTCCAGCATTCGCGCCAGCGCGTCGGCGTAATCGCCGGCATCCGCCGGCGTCGCCGCCAGCATCGGGCTTTCGCCATAACCGGGCATATCCCAGGCCAGCACGCGGTAGCCGGGCAGCGCCATCTGTTTATGCCAGGAGGCCGCGCCGGAACTGATGCCGTGCAGCAGCGTCAGCGGAATACCGCTTCCTTGTTCACGAAACCCCGTCATCATCGCCCCTTAGTTACGTTTTACTTTTGCCAGCGGATGATCTTCCGGGTAGGTCGGAATATGCGGCTTATGGGTGCCGAGCATCACGCACATCAGCGCCTCTTCTTCGCCGTGGTTAAACAAACCGCGGTAAATTCCAGGCGGCACCGAGATCAGATCGCGTTCGCGCAGCACGGTTTCGGTATAGTTGTCGCCGTCCTGAATCATCAGAGTGATCTGCCCTTTGAGCATGAAGAACACCTCTTCTACGTCATCATGCAGGTGCAGCGGGCCTTCACATTTGGACGGCAACACCATGGTGGAAAAGGTGAAGTGCTCGGCCGGAACGGTGTTGGTATCACTGGCGACGCCGGTGGCGCCGGTGCCGATGTAGCGCATCTGCGCGCGGCGATATTTCGGATCGAAATCGGCCTGGAATTTCAGCGCATTCCAGTCATATTTGCGGCCTTCAAAGCGCGCGATACGCGACTCCACCCACTCTTCCATCGTCAAATGGTCAGGTTTCAAACTTTGTTTTGCAGTTACGGTTGAATCAGTCATCGTTTTATCCTCAGTAGCGTCTCAGCAGCGGCAGTAACAGGGCGCAGCCCACCGCCGCCATCACCGCCAGAAAAATCAGCCCGGAATCCATGCTATGGGTGAAGGCGATAAGCGCGCCCATCACCGCCGGCGATAGCGCCCCGGCAAAGTTTCCCAGCCCGTTGAAAATTCCACCCGCCGTGGCGCTGACCCGTGGATGGGTCGCTTTAGCCAGCAGCGCGAAAATGTTTGGCGCGCCGGTGCCCCACATAAAGGTGCTAAAGCTCATCGCCGCGATTACCGGCAGCGGCGTGGTGAAATGCATCACTGCCGCCAGGCCAATACCCGCGCCTGCCAGGGAAATAAAGCAGGCGGCGGCGCGCCTATCGACGTGGTCGGACAGCCAGGCGCCGATAATTTCGCCTAGCAACATGGCGATAAATGGCATCGACGACAGCCAGCCGGCGTGTTCCAGATGAATGCCTTTGCCTTTAATCAGGTAGCCCGGCAGCCAGCCGTTGATCCCCCACAGATAGGCGAGAAAGGCGATGTTGAAGATGCAGATCATCCAAAAATGCGGACTCACAAAGAGCTCGCGACGCGCGCTGCGGCGCGCTTCCTGCGAGGTTTTATCGCTGCTCGCTCTCGCCTCCAGTTGCACGCCGCGCAGCCCGATGCGTACAAAAATCAGCACCGGTATCGTCAGCATCGCCATCACGAAAAATGTGCTCTGCCAGCCGAAGGTATTGAGTAGCCAAATTGACAGCGGGAAACCCAGCGCCGCGCCAACCGGCGTGCCGAGCAGCCACAGCATGGTGGCGCGGGCCTGTAGCCGCTGCGGGAAGGTGTGGCGCACCACGGCGAACGCCAACGGAAACAGCGGCCCTTCAGCAATGCCCAACAGGATGCGCAGCGTCACCATCAGCGCGTAGTTGTGGGTGAAGCCCATGATCACCATCAGGATGCACCACACCACCATCATTCCAGTCAGCAGACGCAGCGGCGCAATCCGGTCGCCAAGGCCGCTTAATAACACTGACGAGAAGCCGTAACTCAGCAAAAAGGCACTCATCAGAATGCCCAACCGGGTGGTGTCGAAATCGATGCCCATCGCCTGCTGGAAGTGACTATCGGAAAACAGCGCGGCGATACTGATTTTGTCGAAAAAAGCCAGCAGCACGCAGGCCAGCAGCGACAGCGGAATGGCCCAACGAACTGCTTTTTCAGGCGTGCGGACGCCCTCGCCGCTCGCCTCTGCAGGCGCGGCGTTGGTCTCTAATGTGGTCATTTCTCCCCCTTAAGGGTTCGCGTTTCTTATCGCAATGACATCAGCGAGAAAGTCGGGTCAGCGAGCGGGACGTTAGAGAGATCCCTTCCCGCCGCCATCCAGCGCTTCGCCAGCTTCACGATACGTGCATTATTGAAGGCCACCAGCTGAGTTAAGCGTCCATCGGCATTCAGGGAGAAGTAGATCGCGCCCTGCGGCTCGTCACGCACAATGGTCCGGCTGCCCGCTTGCGGGATCCCGAGGATCTGGACATTGCGATCGTATTGATCTGACCACAGCCACGGCGCCTCGTCGTAGCCGCTGGCCTGTGGATCGAGCATCGCTTTCGCTGTCGCGATGGCCTGATTTTGCGCAAAGGCCCACGACTGAATGCACAGACCGTACTGATGGTGCTGGGCGACATCGCCAGCGGCGAAAATCGCCGGATCGTTACTGCGCCCTTGGGCATTAACGACAATCCCGCGATCGACAGTGAGCCCGGCATCGCGCGCCAGTTCGAGATTCAGATCGACGCCGATCCCCACCACTACCGCATCGAAGGTTTCCCGCTGGCCGTCGCAGTGCAGCGTCGGCAAGCCGTTATCATCTTCCAGCTCCAGCGCGCCGCAGCCGCGGCGAATATCAACGCCCTGCCCGCGATGCAACTCATCCAGCGCCTGCGAGACCTCCATACTGACCGAGCGCATGCACAGCGCCGGCTGCTGTTCATAAAGGGTCACGGCTACGCCGCTTTTGCGCGCCGAGGCGGCGATTTCGAGGCCAATCCAGCCGCCGCCGACGATCGCCAGCCGCGTTGCCGATGCCAACCGCTGCTTCAGACGCTGCGCGTCCTGCCAGTGGCGCAGGGTATATACCTGAGGATGCTGCCCCCAGGCCTCGGACGGCAGCCGCGCGCGGCCGCCGGTGGCGATCAGCAGTAGGTCGTACGCCAGCGTTTCGCCGTTGCTCAGCGCCAGGGTTTTATTTTGCCGGTCGATCGATTTCGCGCGCAGCGGGCGGTACCAGCGCAAATCCAGTGCCTGCTGCACCTCGGCGCTGAATAACCGCGGCAGCGCCGGTTCGGCCTCCAGCAATGCCGCTTTCGACAGCGGCGGACGTTCGTAAAAATCCCATTGCTCTTCGGCAACCACGCAAATCTCGCCGCTAAACCCTTCATCACGCAGCGTTTTCGCTGCCCAGCCGCCAGCCTGGCCACCGCCGATAATGACTATCCGCGCCGTCATACCGCCTCCGGTTTTTTCTGCTGGCGACGGGTATCGTGATCGATACCGCCTTCCACCGCCCATTCGGTAAAGGACACGAGTGAATGCTCAAGCTCGCGCGGCTGCCAGTTTTCCGTCAGATAGTCATCGTTGGTGTAGTACTCAAAAGCGCCGCCGGTCGGGCTGTTGACATACCAGAAGTAGGCCGAGGAGACCGGATGGCGGCCGGGACCGATAAACGTGCTCCACGCGTTTTTATTCATCGCAATGCCGCCGCCGATCACTTCATGAATATCCCGCACGGTAAACGCGACGTGGTTTAGCCCGCGCTTGCGGTTGGGCAACTGCAATAAGAAGAGGTTATGGTGTCCGCCGCGCACGCCGCAGCGCAGGAACACCGCGCGATTGATGTAGCGGTCTGACACCTGAAAGCCGAGTACTTCGCGATAGAAACTTTCCACCGCCGCCAGCTCTTCAACAAAGAATACGACGTGGCCGATGTTAATGGGCTGCGCGCGGTCGTATACCGGGCTCGGAGTGTCGATGCGACGCACATCGCCCCACTGGTTGATCGGTTCAACGTTCAGTTCAACCGCCGTTTGCTGGCTAACCTGCACCCGCAGCGTCATACCGTTGGGATCGCGGCATTCCAGCGCACCGTCGATTTCACGGAAAGCGGGCTGGCGTTCCAGCTTCGGGCGTAGCGCATCCAGCGCCGCCCGATCCGCCACGCCCCAGGTCATGCGACGCAGAGTGTTGCCCGCCTCAAAGGCTGGCGGCAGGTCGGCGGCATCGGTCGGGTTAAGTTCGACCCGCGCGCCGCTGAGGGTGGTAAACGCGCGGCCGCTGGCGTCGCCGGTCAGGCCAAAATCGCGCATGAATTTAGCGCTGTGGTTCAGGTCGTCTACGCCAAATTCCAGCTTTTCAATTCCGGTAATACTCATTATTCGTCGCCTCTTTACCGTTCAGTCGCCCGAATTTGGGCGTAAAACATGCCCGACGCAATCAAGCGCCTGCTGTTAAGTTGTTGATTTAACTTGCCTGTGGCAAATATCCGAGGAAGCCGGAAATTTTGTCCGCTGCCATACTGACGTCGTTCTGCAACCGTTCGCGATCGCTTTGCGGGATCTCGTCCGACGGCACCAGAATGCTGACGACCGCCGCCACCCGGCCGCTGCGGTCAAAGACCGGATAGACAATCGATGAGATGCCGTGGCGATAGAACGATTCGCCAATCACGTAGCCGCGGGCTTTATCCTGCTGCACCATCTGCCACAGCGCTTCGCGGTCGTACAGCTGGCCCGGCGTATTGCCCGGCAGACGTTCATTCGGGAACAATTGTTCAAACTCGCTGCGGGAAACATCGGTCAGCAGCATGCGGCCAAGCGAGGTGCAGTGCACCGGTAGCCGCGTTCCGACGCTGACCTGGTTGATACGCGAACCGGCGGCGCTGACGCGGGCGATGTAGATGATGTCGCGGCCGTCGCGGATCGCCAGATGGCTGCTGCACTTGCTGATATCGCGTAGTTGCTCGATGACCGGCTGACCCACCTGAGCGACATCCAGTGAGGCGATATATTCAAAGCCCAGACGCAGTACGTTCATGCCCAGCGAAAAGGTATTGGCGCGGGCGTTGCGCTCAAGAAAGCCCATATATTCCAGCGTCTGCACCACGCGATAGGCGGTCGCTTTCGGCATATCCACCAGCCGATGCAGCTCGGCAAAGGTCAGATCGCGATGCTGTTCGCCAAACGCCAGCAGCAGTTGTAAACCGCGCTCAAGACCGGGCACCAGATACTTCACTTCCTGATCGTTCGCCATACCGCCTCACTTATTAGTTAAAGACAAAACCGCCGTTGACCGGGATCAGCTGGCCGGTGATAAAGCGCGAAAGATCGCTCAGCAGCCAGACCACGCTGCCGGTGACATCTTCCGGCTGCTGCGCGCCGCTGAGCGCGCGGCCGTTCTCATACAGTTGATGACGCTCGGCTGGAACGTATTCCGTGGCCTCAACGCGGGTCAGTCCCGGCGCGATGGCGTTGATACGGATCCGCTTTTCACCCAGCTCGCGGGCCATAGAGCGGGTCATCGCAATCACCGCGCCCTTACTGGCGACATAGGCCATCAGCCGCGGCGCGCCCCACAGTGCGGTATCCGAAGCGACGTTGACGATCGCCGCCCCTTCGCGCAGCAGCGGTACCGCCGCGCGGGTCACCAACCAGGTGCCTTTAACGTTGACCGTCATTACCCGATCCCACAGATCCGGATCGTAATCGATCATATTTTTTCCGCCGACGCCGGTGGCCATCGCTGCGTTATTGACTAAGCCATCGATAGACCCCTGCGCGCCGATGGCGCTGAAGACCTGCTCGATCGATGCTTGACTGGCAAGATCGATGGCGTGAGATTCGACCTGATAGCCCTTCCGCTGCAGGCGATGAGCGCTTTCCGCCAGCTCTCCCTGCAGGATGTCGCACATCACCACCGTCGCGCCCTGAGCGGCGCAGGCTTCGGCAAAGTGGTACCCGAGACCGCGCGCCGCACCGGTGACGACAATACGTTTACCGTTTAGCAGGCCGTTCATCAGGCGGCACCCTGCTGCGCTTCGCGGAGCGCTAACTGCTCTTTCGCCGCTTTCTGCATCATGCGGCGCAGGCGGGACAGACCGACGTCATGTTGATAAAGGTATTCATGATCGCGGGCGTTCGGCGCCAGACTTTCCAGCACCACGCGATCCTGTTCCAGTACTTCCCAGTGCAGTTTTTCCAGACGGTTGCGGTACATAAAGCGCCACAGATCGCGCTGCCAGCCCTGAACGCCGCGGATGCGCCAGAAGAAGACGCGACAGTTATCGTTATCTTCCGGAACCACCATGCCGACGATCCAGAAGTGGCCGCCCGGCCCGAAACGCTTTTTGTACGGAATAGACAGACGCATCCAGTAGGCGCCGCTGTTGCCCAGTTCAACCCAGTCAAAGTTAACGCCGCTCTGCCCTTTTTTCTCGAAGATAAAGCCGGTTTTCGTCGGCTGCAGGACCATATCGGCTTTGCGATCGCCTTCCGCCATCGAGTGCGATGACGAGTGCAGATAGGTACCGTGCATCGGGTCCATCACGTTTTCCAGCGCGTACTGGTAGTTGCATTTCCACGCCGCGGTGCACAGGAAGTTACTGTATTTTTCGCTATCGGCTAGTTCCTCAGGGAAGCTCAATTCATCAGGCTGCTGATCGGCGGTGACGCCAAACCACAGGAAGATTGCCCCGTGCGCTTCGTGCACGCTGTAGCTGCGCACGCACTGCTGGCCGACCAGCGGGCAGCGATCCACCGCCGGGACGTCTTTGACTTCGCCGTTGCCGGCGACTTCCACGCCGTGATACCAGCAGGCGATACGATCGCCTAAGTTCCAGCCCATTGACAGGCGTGCGCCGCGATGCGGGCAGCGGTCTTCCAGGGCCTGCACCTGGCCATCTTTATTCCGCCAGACCACGATCTGCTCGCCGAGACGGGTAATGCCTACCGGCGCAGACTGCACTTCCCAGCTCGCCAGCACCGGATACCACAGGCCGCGCAGTCCTTTATCAAGATAGTTTTGTACCGTTGTCGTCATCGCTGTGTCCTCAGTAGCCGTTAACCTGTAAAAATGCCTGGAAGCTGCTTTCGCTCCACGGTTCGCCCTGTTGGTCATGCATCCTGACGCCATTGAGGCCGTTCACCAGTTCACCGAGACTTTCCGCGCCCTGCTCGAACAACGTTTCCAGGGTGGCGATAAGCTGCAGTTCCCAGTTTTCCGGCACCCGGCTGCGGGTTTGCCAAATCAGATTGTGATAGTCGCCAGGCTTATGGATATTGCCGTTTCCGCCTTCCGCCGGTGGCGTAAACTGGCGGCTTTCCGGTAGCGCCGGGTTGAAGTCCAGGGATTCGCTCATGCCACGTTCTCCTCGATAAAGGTAATCTGGATCTGATTGTCGTATACCCGCACCGGGTAACGATTAAGGTTGCGACCGCCGGGTCCATGCAGGCACTGGCCGGTTTTGACGTCGAATACCGCCTCATGCAGCGGGCATTCCACCTTGCCATCTTCGACAAAGCCCTGGCTCAGGAGCGCATAGGCATGAGGGCAAACGTCTTCCAGCGCGTAATATTCGCCATCAATCAGATAAATACCGATTTCCTTACCGTCGATATTGCCGCTATATGGGAAATCTTCCTGTACTTGCTCCGCGTCACATACGCCTATCCAGCTCATCGCAATCCTCCAGGCTTTTGTTTCATATATGAAACTCTGTTTCTTATTTAATACGGTCAATATAAAAGCGGTGAATGTTTCGTCAAGCATTAATGTGACGAATTTGTTAATGAGTGGCTTTTAAATTAGCTAAGTGTGCAATTGATCACGAAAAACTGCATTCAGATGAAATGATGATATTTAAAGCGGTGATCCATTATAAATAAAAATGCCGATTTAAATTTCACATACGACTATTGACTTCTTTTCAAATCGATCATTAAAAATGGGCAACAGCGGAAACCATGGTGTTTCACCCATGAAACAGCTATTTATTTAATCATTTAAAAACAATGAGTTTCATAGGTGAACCATTTTACTCATGTAACTATTTCTGGCGTTAAAAAATAATAACTGGCAATCATTAAATTAAGCGTGGAGACAACGAATGGCGGCAAGATGGCAAGGGGTAATAGCATTACTTTTGTTAATAATTATTTCCTACGTCGATCGGGTAAATATCTCGGTGATGATCCTTAACCCGGAATTCGCTGCCCATTTTCAGTTAAATGAAAACAGAATGTTACAAGGTATGCTAATGACATGCTTTCTTCTGGGTTATGGTTTTTCGGCATTATTATTAACCCCAGTTATAGAAAGTAGATGGCATTATCGTCAGGGACTCTTAAGCAGCATTGCTATATGGGCGCTGGTGTGCGCCATTTCCCCGCTACTCGGCTCACTGCTGGGAATGTTGATCGCGCGCATCGTTCTTGGCGTGGCGGAGGGGCCGCTGTTCTCTCTGAAAACGCGCTTTATCAACGACAACTTCGCCGCTGATGAAATAGGCAAGCCGAATGCGCTGACCGCCCTTGGCGTATCGTTGGGGCTGGCGGTAGGCTTCCCGCTGGTCACTTGGCTGATGGTGCACGTTGGCTGGATCGGCTCCTTCTACGCGCTGGCGCTGCTTAACCTGCTGCTCGGCGGCGGATTAATCTGGCGGTTTCTCCCCGCGCCACAAGTAACCTCACAGCGCGCGAAGCCGGGTTTCAGGCAGACTTTCGCCCTCGCCTGGCGTACACCGCTGCTAGGCTGGATCCTGCTGGTAGAAATCGCCACGCTCAGCTATCTGTGGGGGAGTAGCGCCTGGTTGCCCGCCTGGCTGCGCGACGAGCACCACTTCTCGCTACAGACTACCGGCCTGCTGGCGGCTGTCCCCTTTCTGTTAAGCCTCGGCTCAAAGTTTCTTGGCGGCGTGCTCCTCGACAAAATGCGCCCGGAGCAGGCGCCGCTGCTGTTTATTATCGGCGGCCTACTCACCGCCGGTTCTGTGCTGGCGCTGATGCTCAGCCAGCAGCCGGCGATGCTGGCGCTGTTTATGCTGGCGGCGAACGTTTTCTGGGGATTACAGGGGGCAGCGATCCCCGCGGTGGTTCAGCATCACGCCCCGCGCGAAGCGGTGGGCAGCGCCTATGGGATCATTAACGGCATTGGCAATATTTGCGCGGCGTTTATTCCGCTGCTGATGGGAGTGGTGATGAAATCGGTGGGATCGGTCAGTTCAGGTTTTTCCGTTCTGGTGGCATCGCAGCTGATTACGCTGTGCGCCGGCGGCGCACTGCTGCTGCGTATGCGTCGCGCAGCAGCAGTAAACGCGTCTATACCCTAAATAAGTTGCAGGACAAAACGGCTAGTCGTTTTGAACAGCGCTTGCGCTGGCCCCGTAAGGACGAGGCCCAGGGATGGGCCGATTTATTGCCCACGCCTATGCAACTTGCAGTATGACGGGAACAGATTTATTCGCCCTTTTTCGCCGCCTGGATGTACAGCATCTCCAGCGCCAGGGTCGCCGCCGCCAGAGCGGTAATTTCGGACTGATCGTAGGCCGGGGCGACTTCCACCACGTCCATCCCGACGATGTTCAGGTCCTTCAGGCCGCGCACCAGCTTGATCGCGCGGTCGGAGGTCAGCCCACCGATAACCGGGGTACCGGTGCCTGGCGCAAACGCCGGATCCAGACAGTCGATATCAAAGGTCAGGTACACCGGCATGTCGCCGACGATCTGCTTCACCTGGGCAATCACGTCATCAACGCTGCGGTCGTTAACCTGGCCGGCGTCGAGCACCGTAAAGCCATTGTCTTTGTCGAACTCGGTGCGGATCCCGATCTGTACGGAGTGGTTCGGATCGATAAGCCCTTCGTTCGGCGCGGTATAGAACATGGTGCCGTGGTCGAACTCGCAGCCGTTGGCGTAGGTATCGGTGTGAGCATCGAAGTGCACCAGCGCCATTTTACCAAAGTGCTTGGCATGGGCGCGCAGCAGCGGCAGGGTAACGAAGTGGTCGCCGCCAAAGGAGAGCATACGTTTGCCGGCCGCCAGCAGCTTCTCGGCGTGAGCCTGCAGCTTCTCGCTCATTTCGCGCGCGTCGCCGAAGGCGTACACCAGATCCCCGCAGTCCACCACGTTCAGGCGCTCGCGCATATCGAAGTTCCACGGGAAACGGTTGTGCTCCCAGGCAAGGTTAGTGGAAACCTGACGGATCGCCGCCGGGCCATGACGGCCGCCCGCGCGCCCGGAGGTCGCCATATCGAACGGCACGCCGGTGATGACCCAGTCCGCATCGCTTTCATACGGCATAAAGTTCATTGGCAAACGCAGAAAGCCAAAGGCATTGGATACCAGGGAGTTATCGTATTGATGACCTAAAGTGCTCATGGATATGACCTCTTTTGACAGTCGTGGAACGTAAAAAATAAGTATAAAAAAACCCCTCCGCGTCGTTAGGCCCGACGAGGAAGGGTTTGATAGATAAATCGCTTATTGGCGTGAATTATCGCCGGTAATGCATACGGGTTCAAGTGAGTATCGCATGCTGCCGGATGACGGCTTCGCCTTATCCGGCCGACATACGCAGGCCCGGTCAGCGCAGCGCCACCGGGCATCAGCAGCTACTCGTCTTCCAGATAAGTATAGCCGTACAGTCCCGCCTCGAACTCCTCGAGGAACTGCTGCTGCAGCGCGTCGTCCAGACCGGTATTTTTCACCTGATCGCGGAACTGGGTCAGCAGCGTGTTCGGATCCAGCTGCACATACTGCAGCATATCCGCTACGGTATCGCCCTCGTCGGACAGCTCAACCTCAACGCTGCCGTCAGGGAAGACGAACACGTCCACCGCCTCGGTATCGCCGAACAGGTTGTGCATGTTGCCGAGGATCTCCTGATAGGCGCCAACCATGAAGAAGCCCAGCATCGGCGGGTTCTCCGGGTCGTATTCCGGCATCGGCATGGTGGTGGCGATCCCGTCGCCGTCCACGTAGTGATCGATGGCGCCATCGGAATCGCAGGTGATGTCCAGCAGCACCGCGCGGCGCTCCGGCGACTTGTTCAGCCCTTCCAGCGGCATCACCGGGAACAGCTGATCGATCCCCCAGGCATCCGGCATCGACTGGAACAACGAGAAGTTGACGTAGATTTTATCCGCCATTCGCTCCTGCAGCTCATCGATGATGGGACGATGGGCGCGGTTGCTCGGGTCGAGCTGCTTCTGCACCTCATGGCACATGTTCAGATACAGCTGTTCCGCCCACGCGCGCTCCTGCAGGTTGAAGGTGCCTGAGGAGTAGCCGATGTGGATATCGTGCAGGTCCATCTGGCTGTCGTGCAGCCATTCGCGCAGCGAGCGGCGGTTGCCGGTCTCGTGCATCTCCAGCCAGGTTTCCCACATGCTCTGCAGCGGACGCGCAGCGTCTTCCGCCGGCGGGGTCGCCTCGGTGTATTCGTTACGCTCAACGCCGATGATGTTGGAAACCAGCACGGTATGGTGCGCGGTCACCGCGCGGCCGGACTCGGTGATCACCGTCGGGTGCGGCAGGCCATTCTCTTCGCAGGCATCGCCGATCGCCCAGATGATATTGTTGGCGTATTCGTTCAGACCGTAGTTCACCGAGCAATCGGACTGCGAGCGGGTGCCTTCATAGTCCACGCCCAGGCCGCCGCCGACGTCGAAGCACTGAATGTTGACACCCAGCTTATGTAGTTCGACGTAGAAACGCACCGATTCACGCACGCCGGTGGCGATATCGCGAATGTTAGCCATCTGCGAACCGAGGTGGAAGTGCAGCAGTTGCAGGCTCTCAAGATGGCCTGCCTCGCGCAGAATTTCGACCAGTTGCAGCACCTGGGTCGCTGCGAGGCCGAACTTGGACTTCTCGCCGCCGGAGGACTGCCATTTACCGGAGCCCTGCGAGGCCAGACGCGCACGTACGCCAAGGCGCGGCACCACGTTCAGGCGCTCGGCCTCTTCCAGTACGATAGCGATCTCGGACATCTTCTCAATGACCAGATAGACCTTGTGGCCCATCTTCTCGCCCACCAGCGCCAGACGGATATATTCGCGGTCTTTATAACCATTACAGACGATGACGCTGCGGGTCATCCCGGCGTGCGCCAGCACGGCCATCAGTTCCGCTTTCGAACCGGCTTCCAGGCCCAGCGGCTCGCCGGAATGGATCAGCGATTCAATCACGCGACGGTGCTGGTTAACCTTGATCGGGTAGACGAGGAAGTAATCGCCGTTATAGCCATACGATTCACGCGCGCGTTTGAAGGCGGCGTTGATCGAGCGCAGGCGGTGCTGCAGGATCTGCGGGAAGCAGAACAGCGCCGGCAAGCGCTGCCCTTGCGCTTCACGCGCTTTGACTAATTCCGCGAGGTCAACGCGCGCTTCCGGGACGTCCGGATCCGGGCAAACGCTGATGTGGCCCAGTTCGTTGACGTCATAATAGTTATTGCCCCACCAGGCAATATTATAAGTACGCAGCATCTTGCTGGCTTCCTGGGAGCTCATCGCTACCTCCTGCATGGAACGTAGTACACCGTGTTCGCCTGCTGACGAAGGCGAAACCATAGACATGTCGTCAGACATAGCGAACCTCAATTTTTAATAATAAGTGTAAGACAGTTAACTACTATCGCAGTCCAAAGATGCGATAACAACCCATGAACAGTCCTAAAGCCCAGCACTATCTGCTGGTTTTGCGACTGCGCGACCGGTTTCTTATTCATATCATCGTAAAACACGTAGCCGAACAGAGTATGACAGTCCGGAGAAACCACGAGAAAACTCTTGCCAGGCAAGAGCGCCCTTGTTCAGTTTTCTGACGGCCGACCGGCCCTGGAATCCTGAGAAGCGCCGAGATGGGGTGAACATCGGCTGGTTTGCATGAGAGAGATGCAGGTTGCGGAGTGCTGACGCGCGACAGAACGACGCGACGAATCAAACGAAAAACATTGGTTCATTATCTGGTATCACCTCCACACCGCCCTGCGACAGGGTCGGCGACAAGCCAAAGCTATACATACCGGGCAACAGGCGCTACGCCGCTGCGAGATTCTGTAAATACAGACTGCTTAACCCGGCTGGAAGTGGCACCACAGGGCCATGCCCCGTGCGCTTTTTTAATGAGCCGCGCGCGGCGTTTTATACCGAGAAGCGGGGTAAAAAGCAAAATAAAAATGTGCCTGTTTGCGCGGTTGTCAGGAAATTTTGCCAGGCGGGTTTTCCCATAAATGCGACCGCCATCAAAAAAGGCTGGAAATGGGCTCAAGATTTGACCTAAAATGGCCGTCCAGAAGTTAATCCGTCTATACTGATTAACACTCAGACTGCTCGTGTCGCTACCTGCGCGGCTTTGCGCTGATTATCCACCAAAGCCACATTACACAACAGTATGAGCTATCCGAATCGTCCACAGGTGAAATAAAATATGGCAAAACACCTTTTTACGTCTGAGTCCGTATCAGAAGGGCATCCTGACAAAATTGCTGACCAAATCTCCGATGCCGTGCTGGATGCGATCCTCGAGCAGGATCCGAAAGCGCGTGTCGCATGTGAAACCTATGTCAAAACCGGCATGGTGCTGGTAGGCGGCGAAATCACCACCAGCGCATGGGTTGATATCGAAGAGATCACCCGCAACACCGTCCGCGAAATTGGCTACGTGCATTCCGATATGGGCTTTGACGCCAACTCGTGCGCCGTACTGAGCGCCATTGGTAAACAGTCTCCGGACATTAACCAGGGCGTTGACCGTGCCGATCCGCTGGAACAGGGCGCCGGCGACCAGGGGCTGATGTTTGGCTACGCCACTAACGAAACCGACGTGCTGATGCCGGCGCCGGTGACTTACGCTCACCGTCTGGTGCAGCGTCAGGCTGAAGTGCGTAAAAACGGCACCCTGCCGTGGCTGCGCCCGGATGCGAAAAGCCAGGTGACCTTCCAGTATGACGACGGCAAAATCGTCGGCATCGACGCGGTCGTTCTGTCGACTCAGCACGCGGAAGATATCGATCAGAAATCCCTGCAGGAAGCAGTGATGGAAGAGATCATCAAGCCGATTCTGCCGACCGAATGGCTCAACGCGTCCACCAAATTCTTCATCAACCCGACCGGCCGTTTCGTTATTGGCGGCCCGATGGGCGACTGCGGTCTGACCGGTCGTAAGATCATCGTTGATACCTACGGCGGCATGGCTCGCCACGGCGGCGGCGCGTTCTCCGGTAAAGATCCATCTAAAGTTGACCGTTCCGCAGCCTACGCGGCGCGCTATGTGGCGAAGAACATCGTTGCCGCAGGCCTGGCCGATCGTTGCGAAATTCAGGTTTCCTACGCTATCGGCGTTGCAGAACCGACGTCCATCATGGTGGAAACCTTTGGCACCGAGAAAGTGCCTTCTGAACAGCTGACCCTGCTGGTGCGCGAGTTCTTCGACCTGCGTCCATACGGCCTGATTCAGATGCTGGATCTGCTGCACCCGATCTACAAAGAAACCGCAGCCTACGGTCACTTTGGTCGCGAACATTTCCCATGGGAAAAAACCGACAAAGCGGCGCTGCTGCGGGAAGCGGCCGGTCTGAAATAATCTCCGCGCTTCCTCTCTTCAAGGCCAGCCTCGCGCTGGCCTTTTTATTTACGCCTCCCCCCCCTTTTCTGCGCCCCCATTTCAACGCGCGGCCGCCAAAAAATGAAAGCGATTACATAGTAAAGACTGTCACCTTCTGCCCAAAGACGCTATCTCCTGTACCCATTTTTCACAATGTTACATATTGTTTCGGTCAACTCTGATTACCGTTTTTCAAAATGTCGTCTATCCTTGTTTATATTGCTGATTTAAAAAGCATTTAATGAATTACGTTTCTTTACCTTTGTGGAAACGATTACACAGCCGTGATTATAGTCACGTTTTTTTACCGACGAGTGTCCTACCCTAACCATCGACAGAATCAATAACTCAACTGGAGGGCGTTATGCCTGACAACAAAAAACAAGGGCGTTCGAACAAGACTATGACGTTCTTCGTCTGTTTCCTCGCCGCGCTGGCTGGCCTGCTGTTCGGCCTTGATATCGGTGTTATTGCGGGTGCCTTACCCTTTATTGCCAATGAGTTCCAGATTTCCGCCCACACCCAAGAGTGGGTGGTCAGCTCCATGATGTTCGGGGCTGCCGTCGGCGCGGTCGGCAGCGGCTGGCTCTCTTTCAAACTGGGCCGGAAAAAGAGCCTGATGATCGGCGCAATCCTCTTCGTCGCCGGTTCGCTGTTCTCTGCCGCCGCGCCAAACGTCGAGATCCTGCTGGTTTCCCGTGTGCTGCTCGGCCTGGCGGTGGGCGTCGCCTCATATACGGCTCCGCTGTATCTGTCGGAAATCGCCCCAGAAAAAATTCGCGGCAGTATGATTTCCATGTACCAGCTGATGATCACCATCGGGATCCTTGGCGCCTATCTCTCTGACACCGCTTTCAGCTACAGCGGCGCATGGCGCTGGATGCTCGGGGTTATCATCATTCCGGCGGTATTGCTGCTGATCGGCGTTATCTTCCTGCCGGACAGCCCGCGCTGGTTCGCCGCCAAACGTCGCTTTGTCGATGCGGAACGCGTGCTGCTGCGCCTGCGCGATACTAGCGCCGAAGCGAAACGCGAGCTCGATGAAATCCGTGAAAGCCTGAAGGTAAAACAGTCCGGCTGGTCGCTGTTTAAAGACAACAGCAACTTCCGCCGCGCGGTGTTCCTCGGCATCCTGCTGCAGGTGATGCAACAGTTCACCGGGATGAACGTCATCATGTACTACGCGCCGAAGATTTTTGAGCTGGCGGGTTATGCCAACACCACTGAGCAAATGTGGGGGACAGTGATCGTCGGTCTGACTAACGTGCTGGCCACCTTTATCGCCATCGGTCTGGTCGACCGCTGGGGCCGTAAACCGACGCTGATCCTTGGCTTTATCGTGATGGCCGCGGGTATGGGCGTCTTGGGTACCATGATGCACATCGGCATTCACTCCTCTACCGCGCAGTACATCGCCGTCCTGATGCTGCTGATGTTCATCGTCGGTTTCGCCATGAGCGCCGGCCCGCTGATTTGGGTACTGTGCTCCGAAATCCAGCCGCTGAAAGGCCGCGACTTCGGTATCACCTGCTCCACAGCGACCAACTGGATTGCCAACATGATTGTCGGCGCCACCTTCCTGACCATGCTCAACTCGCTGGGCAGCGCCAATACCTTCTGGGTGTACGGCGGTCTGAACGTGCTGTTTATCCTGCTGACGCTGTGGCTGATCCCGGAAACCAAAAACGTCTCGCTGGAACATATTGAACGTAACCTGATGCAGGGTCGTCCACTGCGCGAGATCGGTGCCCGCGATTAACCTTCCTGAGCTTCCTCCCATCCCGGGAGGAAGCTTCCTCTTGCTCTCCCCCCTCCGCCGCACTATCCTCTGGCGCTATGAAAACGCCCCGTATTCCCATCGCTATTCAGCAGGCCGTCATGCGCAGCCTGCGGGAGCATCTCGCCAATGCGAATCGCAAGCTGGAACGCCGCTATGCGGAACCGACGCTGGTCTACCAGCAGCGTGGTACTTCCGCCGGCACCGCCTGGCTGGAGAAAAACGAAATTCGTTTAAACCCGGTGCTACTGCTGGAAAATCAGCGTGAGTTTATCGATGAAGTGGTGCCGCATGAGCTGGCGCACCTGCTGGTCTGGCAGCATTTCGGCCGCGTCGCGCCGCACGGGAAAGAGTGGAAATGGATGATGGAGAGCGTCCTTGGCGTTCCCGCGCGTCGCACCCACCGCTTTGAACTCGCTTCGGTCCGCCAGAACACCTTCCCCTATCGCTGTCGCTGTCAGCAGCACCAGCTCACCGTCCGTCGCCATAACCGGGTGGTTCGCGGCGAGGCCACCTACCGCTGCGTTCGCTGCGGCGATCTGCTGGTGGCTGAAAAATAACCATCGGAATTAATTAGAAACTTTCTGATCTGACTGATTGCATCCGGCACCCTCATTCGCTACGTTGCGGGCTCGTTTTGACACGGAGTTAACGATGTCCCGTATGCATGTTTTAGCCGTAGCGGTATTGAGCGCGGCAGTCAGTGGTCCGCTTGCGGCCGCTGGTATTAATAGTTTTTCCCAGGCCAAAGCCGCTGGCGTCAAAGTGAATGCCGACGTTCCGGGCGATTTTTATTGCGGCTGTAAAATCGACTGGCAGGGGAAAAAAGGCGTTATCGATTTGGAATCCTGCGGCTATAAAGTGCGTAAAAATGAGAACCGCGCCAGCCGGGTTGAATGGGAGCACGTAGTGCCGGCATGGCAGTTCGGCCATCAGCGTCAGTGCTGGCAGGAGGGTGGACGTAAAAACTGCGCCAAAGATCCGGAATACCGCAAGATGGAAAGCGATATGCACAACCTGCAGCCGGCGGTGGGAGAAGTGAATGGCGATCGCGGCAACTTTATGTACAGCCAGTGGAACGGCGGTGAAGGCCAGTACGGCCAGTGCACAATGAAGGTCGATTTTAAAGATAAAATCGCCGAGCCCCCTGCCCGCGCTCGCGGCGCCATCGCCCGCACCTACTTCTATATGCGCGACCGCTATCAGCTGAATCTTTCCCGCCAGCAAACTCAGCTGTTTACCGCCTGGAATAAACAGTACCCGGTCACCGCCTGGGAATGTGAACGTGATGAGCGCATCGCGAAAGTGCAGGGCAACCATAATCCGTATGTCCAGCAGGCTTGCCAGGCGCAAAAGAGCTAACCTACACTAGCGGCAATTGTTAATTTGCAGCCCTGTGCTTCCCGCCCGATGGCGGGAAGCTGGCATCTGCGCAACGAACGGAATATCAAGCATGCGCATTCCTCGCATCCATCATCCAGAACGCCTCATTGTCGGCAGCCAGATCGCGCTGAGCGATGACGCGGCCAACCACGTCGGCCGCGTCCTGCGCATGACCGCCGGTCAGCACCTACAGCTTTTTGACGGCAGTAACCAGGTGTTTGACGCGGTCATCACCGAGGCCGGTAAGAAAAACGTTACGGTTGAGGTGCTCAGTGGCGAACCTGACGATCGGGAATCGCCGCTGCATATCCATTTAGGCCAGGTGATGTCCCGCGGCGAAAAAATGGAATTCACCATCCAGAAATCGATCGAACTCGGGGTAAGCCTCATAACGCCACTGTTTTCCGAGCGCTGCGGCGTTAAACTGGATGCCGAACGTTTGCAGAAAAAGATCCAGCAGTGGCAGAAAATCGCTATTGCCGCCTGCGAACAGAGCGGTCGTAACGTGGTACCGGAAATACGTCCGGCGATGCAGCTGGAGGCGTGGTGCGCCGAGCAGGACAGCGGGCTGAAGCTCAACCTGCACCCGCGCGCCAGCGCCAGCATTAACACGCTGCCGCTGCCGGTTGAACGCGTCCGTCTGCTGATTGGCCCGGAAGGCGGGCTGTCGGCTGAAGAGATAGCGATGACCGCGCAATACCAGTTTACTGATATCCTGTTGGGACCGCGCGTTCTACGTACAGAGACTACTGCGCTCACCGCCATCACCGCCCTACAGGTGCGTTTTGGCGACTTAGGTTGAGGCGTTAACGGAGAAGAACCATGATCAAGCTCGGCATCGTGATGGATCCCATCGCAACCATCAACATCAAGAAAGACACCAGCTTCGCTATGTTGCTGGAGGCGCAGCGTCGCGGCTATGAACTCCATTATATGGAGATGAACGACCTCTATTTGATCAACGGCGAAGCCCGCGCCCGGACGCGCACGCTGAGCGTCGAACAGAACTACGATAAATGGTATGACTTCACCGGCGAGCAGGATCTGCCGCTGGCGGACCTTGACGTCATCCTGATGCGTAAGGATCCGCCGTTTGATACCGAATTTATTTATGCCACCTACATCCTGGAGCGGGCGGAAGAGAAAGGCACGCTTATCGTCAACAAGCCGCAGAGTCTGCGCGACTGTAACGAGAAGCTGTTCACCGCCTGGTTCTCTGAACTGACTCCGGAAACGTTGGTCACCCGCAATAAAGCCCAGCTGAAAGCCTTCTGGGAAAAGCACGGCGATATCATCATGAAACCGCTCGACGGCATGGGCGGCGCCTCTATTTTCCGGGTTAAAGCCGGCGATCCAAACCTTGGGGTGATTGCCGAGACGCTGACCGAACTGGGCAGCCGCTACTGCATGGCGCAGAACTATCTGCCGGCCATTAAAGATGGCGACAAGCGCGTGTTGGTAGTGGATGGAGAGCCCGTGCCTTACTGCCTGGCGCGAATTCCGCAGGGTGGCGAGACCCGCGGCAATCTGGCCGCCGGCGGCCGCGGCGAAGCCCGCCCGTTGACCGAAAGCGACTGGGAAATCGCCCGCCGCGTCGGCCCGACGCTGAAGGCCAAAGGCCTTATCTTCGTCGGCCTGGATATCATCGGCGACCGTCTGACGGAAATTAACGTCACCAGCCCCACCTGCGTACGCGAAATCGAAGCCGCCTTCCCGGATATTTCGATCACCGGTATGCTGATGGACGCTATCGAAAGACGTATCGATAAATAAGCACGACGGCGGACCAACGTCCGCTTTTGGCGCAGCGAGCGCGGATTACCGCGCTCGTGAAACGTTGCCAGCCTGACGCCACTCGGGCGCCAGCCAGATAAAGTGCATCGACACCATTCTACTTTGCCCGCATACTGGGTGTTGCTTTTTTGAACCAGGAACGAACCTCTGACAATGAATTTACAGCATCACTTTCTGATTGCCATGCCCGCGCTTCAGGACCCCATTTTCCGCCGCTCCGTAGTCTATATCTGCGAGTACAACGACGAGGGTGCCATGGGCATTATTATCAATAAGCCGCTGGAAAATCTGCAGGTGGAAGGGATCCTTGAGAAGCTCAAAATTGTCCCGGAGCCGCGCAATCCAGAGATCCGTCTGGATAAACCGGTGATGCTGGGAGGCCCGCTGGCGGAAGACCGCGGCTTCATTTTGCATACCCCGCCCTCTGACTTTTCCTCGAGCATTCGCATCTCGGATAACACGGTGATTACCACCTCGCGGGATGTTCTTGAAACCTTAGGAACCGATCGGCAGCCGGGCAACGTGCTGGTTGCGTTGGGCTACTCTTCGTGGGAGAAAGGGCAGCTGGAGCAGGAGATTTTAGATAATGCCTGGCTCACCGCCCCGGCGGATCAGAATATTCTTTTCCGTACGCCGATCGCCGATCGCTGGCGCGAGGCGGCTAAACTGATTGGTATCGACATTGTGACGATGCCAGGCGTCGCGGGGCATGCGTGATGAGCGGAACCTTTCTCGGCTTTGACTTTGGCACCAAAAGCATCGGCGTGGCGGTGGGACAACGCATCACCGCGACCGCACGACCATTACCGGCGCTGAAGGCGCAGGATGGTAAACCGGACTGGAACGTCATCGAAAAACTGCTTAAAGAGTGGCAGCCTGAGGCGGTAATCGTCGGCCTGCCGCTCAATATGGACGGCACCGAGCAACCGCTGACGGCGCGCGCGCGTAATTTCGCCAATAAAATTCATGGCCGCTTTGGCGTCGCGATCCTTCTCCACGATGAACGGCTGAGTACGGTTGAGGCCCGCGCGGGCCTGTTTGAACACGGCGGCTACCGGGCGCTGAATAAAGGCAGCGTCGATTCAGCCTCTGCCGTAGTCATACTGGAAAGCTACTTCGAGCAGAGCTTTTAAACTCTGCCCTCCTGCGCCGCCGGCGGACCGCTGACGGCGCACGTTTACCCGCTTAGTGGCGCAGATGTTCGTTAGCCCAGCTCACCGCCTGGGTGCGATTTTTCACGCTCAGTTTACGAAACACATTGTACAGGTGCGTCCGCACCGTGTTCTCGCTGATAAACAGCGCGCGGGCGATATCCAGGTTCGTCGCGCCGCAGCGCAGTTCGTTGAGGATCTCGCATTCCCGCTCGGTCAGCGGCGAGTTCTCTACTGGAGTCGATGCATGGTCCGCAGCGTACATCGCCGGGTGCATCACGCTCAATTCAGCCGTCTGCTCGCCGTTCAGCACGGCCTTAACGCCCTCAATTAAGCGCGATTCATCATCGTCATGACGGAACACGCCATATAAAGCCGGCCACTGCGCCATTTCGTATAGCTCATACTTTTGTGCGCTATTAATAATCAACAAACGAGGATTATCTGCCTGCAGGCGAATAATATCCCGCCACACCCCGTTTAATTTCTTATTTGACACTGCAATATCAAATAATATTACAGAATCTTTTGCCAAACGCTGCGCCAGCGGTTTATTAATATTTTGTAAAACCACCGGTGCCATCAGGGTTTCGCTCAGATAGCTGGCAAAGGCTTTGCTTTGAATAGACGGGTGGGTAATAAAGGTTACCTGACGAGAAGATGATGAATTTCCATTTAAATTAATCACTTAAAACTCTCCTTAGCTGTTACCCACCGCCATGGTGGTTAAATGAATAAAAAAAGATACAAACAGTCGTGAATTTATAAATCACCAAGGTAATTTACAAACTGAAACGTTATTCCATGAGAATCATCCTATTCCCACAAACAGCATAAATCGAATGACTCAAAGCTGTCAAAAGATAATCAAACTTTTTTCCTGGAAATGCGTATTCACTGTCGACATATCTAATCTGAATGTGTTATTTGAATTTATAATCAAAAGTTATTTGTATTACCAAATAATATTAATAAACAACAAATAAACATTCATCTAACATATTATTTAACCTGTCATATCAATCTCTTTCTCATCTTATAGCGCGCCTGCAGCGACACATTGCTGAAAACTCTGGGTAAAGGTCAACATTCCGGCCTGCATCCCGGTCTGCATCACACCAGGCAATTGATGTACTTTTCCTTCACGGATCAAATTCGCCACCGCTGGCGTGTTGACCAGAAGCTCGTATAGCGCAACTCTCCCGCCCTGACGTGCAGGTAACAATTTTTGCGCCAGTACCGCGCACAGGCTTCCGGCAAGCTGGCTACGAACCTGATCTTTCTCCTCCGCCGGAAAGACATCGATTAATCTCTCCACCGCCGGCGCCGCGCCGCGGGTATGTAATGTCGCCATTACCAGGTGCCCGGTCTCCGCCGCGGTTAACGCCAGGCGAATGGTTTCGCTATCGCGTAGCTCCCCGAGCAGGATCACATCCGGATCCTGGCGCAGCGCCACGCGGAGCGCCGCGGCGAACGAAGGACAGTGACGGCCAACTTCCCGCTGCTGGATCAGACAGCGCTCGCTGTGATGAATAAATTCCACCGGATCTTCAAGCGTCAGAATATGGCCATCAAGATGCTGATTGAGGTGCCCCACCATTGCCGCCAGGGTGGTCGACTTGCCGCTGCCCGTCGCTCCGGTGACCAACAGCAAACCACTCTCTTCCGCCAGCAGTTCGCTCAGCGCAGGCGGGGCGCCGAGCGTGTCCAGACGCGGGCACTGTTCAGGAAGGAGGCGCAGCACCAGCGATATCCCACGCGTATGGGCGAAGGCGCTGGCGCGCAGCCGCGCACCGCAGGCCAGGGTCAGCGCAAAGTCAATCTGGCCGTGTTCCTGCCAGTGCAGTAACTGTGCGGCATCGAGCCAGTCGTTGAGTAAATTCGCAATATCCGGCGCGGGAAAGGGCGCGGGCTGCAGCCTGCCCTGCCGCCACCAGCGTGGTGCGGCGGAATTGCACAGGTGTAGATCGGAGACATTATGCTTTACACTAAGGGCTACGATTTCTTCCAGCTTCATAACTCATCCTCGGAATATGAACGATATTGCGCATAACCTGGCACAGGTCCGGGACAAAATCTCCGGTGCTGCCGCCCTATGCGGGCGTGCGCCAGAAGAAGTGACATTGCTTGCAGTGAGTAAAACGAAACCTGCGAGCGCGATCGAAGAAGCCATTGCGGCAGGCCAGCGGGCATTTGGTGAAAACTACGTCCAGGAGGGCGTGGAGAAGATTAACCATTTCCAGCAGGCTGGCGTCAGCGGGCTGCAGTGGCACTTTATTGGCCCCCTGCAGTCCAACAAAAGTCGGTTGGTGGCAGAGCATTTTGACTGGTGCCACACCGTCGATCGGCTGAAAATCGCCACCCGCCTGAACGAGCAGCGCCCGGCGCATTTGCCGCCGCTGAAGGTGCTGATTCAAATTAACATCAGCGATGAGCAGAGCAAATCCGGCATCCCGCTGGAAGCGCTCGACGGCTTAGCGGCGGAGATCGCTGAGTTACCTCATCTGGAACTGCGCGGCCTGATGGCCATCCCCGCGCCTGAGTCAGAATATGTAAGGCAGTTTGCCGTCGCCCGGCAAATGGCGGTAGCATTTGCGCGATTAAAAACGCGGTACCCCACGGTCGATACGTTGTCTCTGGGAATGTCGGACGATATGGAAGCCGCAATCGCGGCGGGAAGCACGATGGTGCGCATCGGTACAGCCATTTTTGGTGCGCGCGACTACAGCAAATAATAAGGAATCTGAGGAACGCCATGAAGACGTTGACTTTCCTGCTTTCAACGGTCATTGAGCTTTACACGATGGTCGTGTTGTTACGCGTCTGGATGCAGTGGGCGCGCTGCGACTTTTACAATCCGTTTTCGCAGTTTGTGGTGAAAGCCACGCAGCCGATTGTCGGACCGCTGCGCCGGATTATCCCGGCAATGGGGCCGATTGACAGCGCCTCGCTGCTGGTGGCATTTATTCTCTGCGTCATCAAAGCGATCGTGCTGTTTATGGTGATCACCTTCCAGCCGATCATCTGGATCTCCGCTCTGCTTATTCTGCTGAAAACCATCGGCTCGTTGATCTTCTGGGTACTGCTATTGATGGCGATCATGAGCTGGGTCAGCCAGGGCCGTAGCCCGGTGGAGTATGTGCTGATGCAGCTGGCGGACCCGCTGCTGCGCCCTATCCGCAACCTGCTGCCGTCGATGGGCGGTATCGATTTCTCGCCGATGGTGCTGGTACTGCTGTTGTACGTAATCAATATGGGCATCGCCGAAGTGCTGCAGGCCACCGGTAATGTACTGCTGCCGGGGCTGTGGATGGCGCTATGAGTGCCGTTGAAACCTGCGCTGACGGGCTGGTGTTGAGGCTGTACATTCAGCCTAAGGCCAGCCGCGATAGCATCGTGGGCGTACATGGCGACGAGCTTAAAGTCGCCATTACCGCCCCGCCCGTTGATGGCCAGGCCAATGCCCACCTGGTGAAATTTCTCGCCAAACAGTTCCGCGTCGCCAAAAGCCAGGTACTGATTGAAAAAGGCGAGCTGGGCCGCCATAAGCAAGTTAAAATCATCGCCCCACAACAGATCCCGACTGCGGTCGCGGCGCTAACTGAATAAACAGGATTCATCATGCAAAAAGTCGTCCTCGCTACCGGCAACGCCGGCAAAGTGCGCGAACTGGCCTCGCTGCTGGAAGATTTTGGTCTCGATATCGTCGCTCAGACCGAGCTGGGCGTGGACTCTGCGGAAGAGACCGGCCTGACCTTCATTGAAAACGCGATTCTGAAAGCGCGCCACGCGGCGCAGATCACCGGCCTGCCGGCCATCGCCGACGATTCCGGTCTGGCCGTCGATGCTCTTGGCGGCGCGCCGGGTATTTACTCCGCACGCTATTCCGGCGTCGATGCCAGCGACCAGCAGAATCTTGAGAAGCTGCTCGACGCGTTAAAGGACGTGCCGGACGACCAGCGTCAGGCCCAGTTCCACTGCGTGCTGGTCTATCTGCGCCATGCCGAGGATCCCACGCCGCTGGTGTGCCACGGCAGCTGGCCTGGGGTAATCACCCGACAAGCCGCCGGTCATGGCGGCTTCGGTTACGACCCGATCTTCTTCGTCCCGTCAGAAGGGAAAACCGCGGCCGAACTGAGCCGTGAAGAAAAGAGCGCCATTTCCCATCGCGGGCAGGCGCTGAAACTGTTACTGGAAGCATTACGTAATGGCTAATTTGCCGCCGCTGAGTCTCTATATCCATATTCCCTGGTGCGTGCAGAAATGCCCGTACTGTGATTTTAATTCGCATGCGCTGAAAGGCGAGGTGCCGCATGATGACTACGTCCAGCATCTGCTGAACGATCTGCAGGCTGATGCGCAATATGCCCAGGGACGGGAAATAGGCACTATTTTTATCGGCGGCGGAACGCCGAGCCTGCTGTCCGGCCCGGCCATGCAAACCCTGCTGGATGGCGTCCGCGCCTGCCTGCCGCTGGCCGCCGGGGCGGAAATCACCATGGAAGCCAACCCGGGTACCGTGGAGGCCGATCGCTTCGTTGATTATCAGCGCGCCGGGGTGAACCGCATCTCCATCGGCGTACAAAGCTTTAGCGAACCGAAGCTGCAGCGCCTGGGGCGGATCCACGGCCCGGAGGAGGCCAAGCGCGCAGCACGTCTCGCCAGCGGCCTCGGCTTGCGCAGCTTCAACCTCGACCTGATGCACGGTCTGCCGGACCAGTCGCTGGAGGAGGCGCTGGACGATCTGCGTCAGGCGATTGCCCTCAACCCGCCGCACCTGTCGTGGTACCAGCTGACCATTGAGCCGAACACCTTGTTCGGCTCCCGGCCGCCGGTGCTGCCGGATGACGACGCGCTATGGGATATTTTCGAGCAGGGGCATCAGCTGCTGAGCGCCGCCGGCTATCAGCAGTACGAGACGTCCGCCTATGCTAAGCCAGGCTTCCAGTGTCAGCATAATCTCAACTACTGGCGCTTTGGCGACTACCTCGGCATCGGCTGCGGCGCGCACGGCAAGATCACCTTCCCTGACGGACGCATTCTGCGAACCGCCAAAACCCGCCACCCGCGCGGGTATATGGAAGGCCGTTACCTTGAGCGTCAGCATGATGTGGAAGAAGCGGATAAACCGTTTGAGTTCTTTATGAACCGTTTTCGCCTGCTGGAGGCCGCGCCGCGCGCTGAATTTAGCCGCTATACCGGACTTGAGGAAGCGGCGATCCGCCCGCAGCTGGACGCGGCGATAGCCCAGGGCTACCTGCAGGAAGACGAGCAGAACTGGCAGATTACCGAGCACGGTAAGCTGTTCCTGAATTCCCTGCTTGAGTTGTTTCTGAACGAGTAAACGCAGCGGCGGTCCTGCCGGGAAGCGGACCGCCATGGCATTATTTCAGCGAGCCAACCAGCGCTTTGCGGCTGTCCTCCAGCGATACCACCCGGCTGCAGACGTCCTTACCAAACTGCTGGAAATCGGCCTCCTGGTTTTTCCATTCCTCCTGAATCGCCGTTTGCAGGCCGCCGAGGCTGCCAAGAATGCCCTGTAACGGATTACCGCCGCCTTTGAGCACCGCTTTGGCGCCCATCTCGTTAATGCTGTCCTGCAGAATGCCGCCCATCGCCTGATTCACCAGCTGCTGGCCATCGGCGCGTACCTGGTCGATGGCTTTATAGTGGAAGGTCAGGCCATCGCTGCGGCGCTCAATTATGCGGTTCATCTGTTCTTTCAGCTGCGCGTCCAGTTTGGTCAGGCGACCGTGCATGCTGCTGTTGGCGCCAACCTGTTCGGTAATGATTTTATCCAGCGCCTTGCGGCTTTTTTCGACTCGCGAACGCGCGCCTTCGTCAATCCACGGCAGGCTGCTGCGCAGGCTGGCCTGATAATCCTGCGCCTGTTCGCGCTGGGCGGCGCTGAGCGCATAGGCCTTGCCGTTAAAGGTCAGATTGCCGTCCGGCTTTATCACCAGATCGCCGTTTTCCCCTTTCACCTGCACCTGCTGCGGGCTGAGGATCACATCGTCACGCGGCGTGACGCTACACTGGTAGTCCGCATGGGCAGACAAAGCGGTGACGGAGAGCGCCACCGCCAGCAGCGTTTTACGCATCATAAAACTCCCTTAAGACAAAACGGGCCGGCAATTGCCGACCCTTGTCAAACTTAGTCCCACCAGACGTCAAAAAGTTCGCTGGTGCGCACATCCTCTAACTTACGCGCTTCCAGCCATTTGCGTACGATAGCCTGATGCTCTTCAGTGCACTTACCAATCTCCTGCATGCAGATGAGCCCTTCCCAGGAGAGATAACCGCTGCCGTCGAAGGCCAGCTTGTTCGGCTCTATCACCTCTTCGATCAGATCGTTGACCGTCTGGTCGATCTGCTCTTCGCTGGTCCCTTCCGGGAAACGCCAGGCGACGGAGAAGCCTAACTCCTGAAACTCATCGATATGCATTTTTTTACGCAGACGACGGCTACGATTCTTGGCCATTATTTCACCCTCTCGAACATTAAGTCCCATACGCCGTGGCCGAGACGATGGCCACGCTGTTCAAATTTGGTTACCGGGCGCGATTCCGGGCGCGGTACGTAATCGTTGCTTGCCGACTGGTTACGATAGCCTTCCAGCGAGGACATGACTTCCAGCATATGCACGGCATAGGCTTCCCAGTCGGTCGCCATATGGAAGACGCCGCCGAGCTTCAACTTGCTTTTCACCAGCTCAGCGAAAGGCGGCTGCACGATACGACGTTTATTATGACGCGCTTTATGCCACGGATCAGGGAAAAACAGTTGCACCATATTCAGCGAGTTATCCGGGATCATGGTATGCAGCACTTCCACCGCATCGTGACACATTACGCGCAGGTTTTGTACGCCTTCTTCTTCCGCAGAAGCCAGACAAGCGCCAACGCCCGGGGAGTGTACTTCAATGCCGAGGAAATTCTGTTCCGGTTTGGCTTTCGCCATCGCCACCAGCGAGGCGCCCATCCCGAAGCCAATTTCTAAGGTGACCGGCGCGTCACGGCCAAACAGGGCGGCGAAATCGAGCGGCGCATCGTTGAATTCAACGCCCATCACCGGCCAAATGTTATCCAGCGCATGCTGCTGCCCTTTCGTCAGGCGGCCCTGGCGACGGACGAAGCTACGAATCCGGCGCAGCGGGCGACCGTTTTCATCGAATTCCGGAGAGATGACGTCGTTTTTCATAAAAGTTTGGTCTGCTTGTGAATGTGTTCGGAAAACGGGCATTATCCAAAGTTACCCGGCGGATGCAAGGGTTTACAGCCACTCGCCCTTATGCTGCAATCTGCCCCCCTGTAATCGCGATCCCGGAGCCGTAGCTTTGACTTTTCTCGCCACGCAATTTTCAGCCCAGGTTCTGGACTGGTACGACAAATACGGGCGTAAAACCCTGCCCTGGCAAATCGCCAAGACGCCCTACAAAGTATGGCTCTCCGAAGTGATGTTGCAACAAACCCAGGTGACCACGGTAATCCCCTATTTTGAACGCTTTATGGCGCGTTTCCCCACGGTGGTGGATCTCGCCAACGCGCCGCTGGATGAAGTGCTGCATCTGTGGACCGGTCTGGGCTACTATGCCCGGGCGCGCAACTTACATAAAGCCGCGCAGCAAGTCGCCACACTGCACGGCGGCGAATTCCCCCGGACCTTTGACGAAGTGGCGGCGCTGCCCGGCGTCGGGCGCTCAACGGCGGGGGCGATTTTATCCCTTTCGCTCGGTCAGCATTATCCGATTCTCGACGGCAACGTGAAGCGCGTGCTCGCCCGCTGCTATGCTGTCAGCGGCTGGCCGGGGAAAAAAGAGGTGGAAAAACGGCTGTGGGACATCAGCGAAGAGGTCACCCCGGCAGAGGGCGTCGAGCGCTTCAACCAGGCGATGATGGATCTCGGGGCAATGGTTTGCACCCGCTCGAAGCCGAAGTGCGAGCTGTGTCCGCTGAGCAACGGCTGCGTGGCCTACGCGAACCATTCATGGGCGGAATATCCGGGCAAAAAACCGAAGCAGACCCTCCCGGAACGCACCGGCTACTTCCTGCTGATGCAGCACGGCGACGAGGTGTTTCTTTCCCAGCGTCCGCCGGTGGGTCTGTGGGGCGGGTTGTTCTGTTTTCCGCAGTTTGCAGACGAAGCGGAGCTACGCGAGTGGCTGGCGCAGCGCCAGATAAAGGCCGATAATCTGACGCAATTAACCGCTTTTCGCCACACTTTCAGCCATTTCCACCTGGATATTGTGCCGATGTGGCTTACAGTGCACTCATCTGGCGCATGCATGGATGAAGGCAACGCACTCTGGTATAACTTAGCGCAGCCGCCGTCGGTCGGTCTGGCGGCCCCCGTGGAGCGCTTGTTGCAACAGCTAAAAGCCGGAGCGCCGGTATAAATTTTTCGGCTATCAAAGAGGATTAATTATGAGCAGAACCATTTTTTGTACCTTCCTGCAGCGTGAAGCGGACGGCCAGGATTTCCAGCTGTATCCGGGCGAGCTCGGAAAGCGTATTTACAACGAAATCTCCAAAGAAGCCTGGGCGCAGTGGCAGCACAAGCAGACCATGCTGATCAACGAGAAAAAGCTCAGCATGATGAACCCGGAGCACCGCAAACTGCTTGAGCAGGAGATGGTGCAGTTCCTGTTTGAAGGGAAAGACGTGCACATCGAAGGCTACACGCCGCCGGAAAAACAGTAAGGGCCCTGCGGCCTTTAAAAAAACAAACACAACACGCACGCCCGGAATGATGAAAAAATACTTAGCGCTCGCGCTGATTGCGCCGTTGCTCGTTTCGTGTTCCAGCTCCAATAAAAAAGGCGCCGAATACAACGAGGCCTGGGTCAAGGACACGAACGGATTCGATATTTTGATGGGCCAGTTCGCCCACAACATCGAGAACATTTGGGGGTACAACGAAGTCCTGCTCGCCGGGCCAAAGGACTACGTCAAGTACACCGACCAGTATCAAACCCGCAGCCACATCAACTTCGATGAAGGGACGATCACCGTCGAGACCATTGCCGGCACCGACCCTCGCGGACGACTGCGCCAGGCTATCGTCAAAACCCTGTTGATGGGCGATGACCCCAACTCCATTGACCTCTATTCCGATGTCGATGACATCCAGATCTCCAAAGAGCCGTTCCTCTATGGCCAGGTGGTGGATAACACCGGGGCGTCGATTCGCTGGGAGTGGCGCGCCGCGCGCTTTGCCGACTATCTGCTGCAAACCCGTCTGAAGAGCCGCAACAACGGCCTGCGCGTGGTCTACAGCATCACCATTAACCTGGTGCCGAACCACCTCGACAAACGTGCGCATAAATACCTCGGCATGGTGCGTCAGGCCTCGCGTAAGTATGGGGTTGATGAGTCGCTGATCCTCGCGATTATGCAGACCGAATCCTCCTTTAACCCCTATGCGGTCAGCCATGCCGACGCCATGGGGCTGATGCAGGTGGTCCAGCACAGCGCCGGCAGAGACGTCTTCCGCTCCCAGGGTAAATCCGGCCTGCCAAGCCGCAGCTATCTGTTTGACCCGGCGAATAACATCGACACCGGTACCGCCTACCTGGCGATGCTGAACAATGTTTACCTCGCCGGCATCGATAACCCCACCTCGCGTCGCTACGCGGTGATCACTGCCTATAACGGCGGCGCCGGCAGCGTACTGCGGGTCTTCTCCAGCGATAAAGTGCAGGCGGCCAATATTATCAACAGCATGGCGCCAGGGGACGTCTACCAGACGCTGACCACCCGCCATCCGTCGGCGGAATCGCGCCGCTATCTGTACAAAGTTAATACGGCGCAGAAAAGCTACCGCCGTAAATAGCCCTCCTCCCGACTCCGGCCTCAGCCCCGCGCTGAGGCCGCGCTTATTCTCCGCCATACTCTGTAATATCTTTCGGTTTTCTGCGGCAGTTAACAGAAGCATTAAGCTAGTGAATGATAGAATCGCATCAAAATAACGGGATTAATGTTATTTTAAAAACATAACAAGCCCACATTCGTGAGGATAACTACATGAATCTTAAGCTGCAGCTCAAAATACTGTCGTTCCTGCAGTTCTGCCTTTGGGGGAGCTGGCTCACCACGCTTGGCTCGTACATGTTTGTCACGCTGAAGTTTGACGGCGCGGCAATCGGCGCAGTGTATAGCTCGCTCGGTATCGCCGCGGTGTTGATGCCGACGCTGCTCGGCATCGTCGCCGATAAGTGGATCAGCGCCAAATGGGTATACGCCATCTGCCACCTGGTCGGCGCGTTAACGCTGTACCTCGCGGCGCAGGTCACCACGCCGGGCGAGATGTTCCTCGTGATCCTGCTTAACTCGCTGGCCTACATGCCGACGCTTGGCTTGATCAATACCATCTCCTACTACCGCCTGCAGTCGGCGGGGCTGGATATTGTCACCGATTTCCCGCCAATTCGTATCTGGGGCACCATCGGCTTTATCCTCGCCATGTGGGGCGTGAGCTTCTCCGGCTTTGAACTGAGCCATATGCAGCTGTACATTGGCGCGACGCTGTCGGTCCTGCTGACTCTGTTCACCCTGACGCTGCCGCATATTCCGGTCGCCAACGCCCAGCGCAATCAAAGCTGGGCGGAGATGCTCGGCCTGAACGCTTTTGCGCTGTTTAAAAACAAGCGTATGGCTATCTTCTTTATCTTCTCGATGATGCTCGGCGCCGAGCTGCAAATCACTAACATGTTCGGTAACACCTTCCTGCACAGCTTCGATAAAGATCCGCTGTTTGCCGGCAGCTTTATCGTCGAGCACGCGTCAGTGCTGATGTCGATTTCGCAGATTTCCGAAACGCTGTTTATCCTGACCATCCCATTCTTCCTTAGCCGCTACGGCATTAAGAATGTGATGCTTATCAGTATTGTGGCGTGGATGCTGCGCTTCGGCCTGTTCGCCTTTGGCGACCCGACGCCGTTCGGCACTGTACTGCTGGTGCTGTCGATGATCGTCTACGGCTGCGCCTTCGACTTCTTTAACATCTCCGGTTCGGTGTTCGTTGAGAAAGAGGTGCGCCCGGAAATCCGCGCCAGCGCTCAGGGGATGTTCCTGATGATGACCAACGGCTTCGGCTGTATTCTCGGCGGGATGGTGAGCGGCAAAGTCGTCGAACACTTTACCGTCGAGGGGATCACTGACTGGCAGAGCGTGTGGCTGATTTTCGCCGGCTATTCGCTGGTGCTGGCCTTTGCCTTCGTGGCGCTGTTCAAATACAAACACGTCAGACAACCGACCGCCGCCCAGCAGAGCGTGTGATCGGCAAAAGTAAAACGCCCCGCCTGTTCGGCGGGGCGTTTTTTTATCCCTTCAGCACGTAGCCATACAGCCGCTTAATGCCGTCCGGATCCGTCTCGCTGTAAACCCCCTGCAGCTCCGGCGAGAAGCCAGGCAGCATATTGACCCCCTCTTCCAGCGCGAGGAAATAGCGCAGCACGGCGCCGCCCCAGACCTCGCCGGGCACCACGCACAGCACGCCCGGCGGATACGGCAGCGCCCCCTCCGCCGCGACGCGGCCTTCCGCCTCGCTCAGACGCACCAGCTCAACGTTGCCGCGAATAAACTCGTGGTTGGCATCCTGGGGATTCATCACCACCCTTGGGAAGCTCCGTTTACGGAACATCTCTTTTTGCAGGCTCTTCACGTCAAAGCTAACGTACAGATCGTGCATCTCCTGGCACAGCTCGCGCAGGGTATAGTCGCGATAACGCACCGGATATTTGTTATAGATGGTCGGCAACACATCGGCCAGCGGCGTATCCGCTTCAATATGCTGTTCAAACTGCCCGAGCATCGCTACCAGCTGCGCCATTTTTTCGGCACTTTCCGCCGGCGTCAGCAGGAACAGAATCGAGTTGAGATCGCACTTCTCCGGCACGATGCCGTTTTCACGCAGATAATGCGCCAGAATAGTCGCCGGAATGCCGAACTCACTGTACTCCCCACTCTCCGCGTCGATGCCCGGGGTGGTCAGCAGCAGCTTGCACGGGTCGACAAAATACTGGTCGTCCGCGTAGCCTTCAAAACCATGCCAGCGCGCGTCGGGTTCGAAGCTGAAGAAGCGGCGCTCCCGGGCGATCGCCTCGGTCGGGTGATCCTGCCACGGGCGCCCCGCCACCGTCGGCGGAATAAAGGGCTGGATCATCTTGCAGTTAGCGATGATCGCTTTGCGCGCCTCGATGCCCAGCGCCACACACTCGGCCCACAGGCGGCGGCCGCTCTCACCTTCATGAATTTTGGCGTTGACGTCCAGCGCGGCAAACAGCGGATAGAACGGGCTGGTGGAGGCATGCAGCATAAAGGCGTTATTCAGCCGCTTGTGCGGACAGAAACGCGCCTGGCCGCGCAGATGGTTATCCTTTTTATGGATCTGCGACGTCTGTGAGAAGCCGGCCTGCTGCTTGTGCACGGACTGGGTGACAAAAATACCCGGATCGTCGGGGGTCAGCTCCAGCAGCAGCGGCGAGCAGTCGGCCATCATTGGGATAAACTGCTCATAGCCCACCCACGCCGAGTCGAACAGGATGTAATCGCAGAGGTGGCCGATCTTATCCACCACCTGGCGGGCGTTATAGACCGTGCCGTCGTAGGTCCCCAGCTGGATCACCGCCAGACGAAACGGGCGGGAGGCATTGGCTTTCTCAGGCGCCGCTTCGCGGATGAGATCCCGCAGGTAATGCTCATCAAAGCAGCGCTCGTCAATGCCGCCGATAAAGCCGAACGGATTGCGCGCGGCTTCCAGGTAAACAGGCGTCGCCCCCGCCTGGATCAGCGCCCCGTGATGGTTTGACTTGTGGTTGTTGCGATCGAACAGCACCAGATCGCCGCGGGTCAACAGCGCGTTGGTCACGACTTTGTTGGCCGCCGAGGTGCCGTTGAGGACGAAGTAGGTTTTATCCGCGTTGAACACCTTCGCAGCGAACTTCTGCGCGTGCTTGGCCGATCCTTCGTGGATCAGCAGATCGCCTAATTTCACATCGGCGTTGCACATGTCGGCGCGAAAGACATTTTCGCCAAAAAAGTCATAGAACTGACGGCCTGCAGGGTGCTTTTTGAAAAACGCCCCGTGCTGATGCCCCGGACAGGCAAAGGTGCTGTTATCCATCTCGACGTACTGGGTCAGGGTATTGAAAAACGGCGGCAGTAGACGCGCTTCATAATCACAGGCCGCCGCCTCCAGCTCCAGCCACTCCTGATCTTTACCGGCGATCACCGCCTGCACCCCCTCCGGCTTGTCGACCGCCGTCTCACTCAGCAGGTAGACCGGCAGGTTAAATCCGCTACGCCTGAGGAGAGTAAGGATGCCGCTGCGACTGTCGGCCACGGAGATGACGACTGCCGCCACATCGGTAAAATCGGTACTGTCCAGCGCCACAACGCGACGGTGGGTGGACAAGCGGGTGACCAGCTCGCAGCTGGCGGCAATGTGCATGGATTTCATAAGCGCAAATGCCCGTATCGGGAGTGTAAAAATCTCAGACAAGGGAGACCTTGCCCAACGATGTGTCCGGGTCTGACGGATTCAGCTCCGACCGCCGGACATCAGTAAAAGCAGACGCGTCCGATCTTACTGTTGCCCTACAGTGAGCATACGTGTCCTTCACCGCATGGTGAACAGAGGGGTAAGCGTAGCAAGATGAGGCAGCCCGCGCATCTGGGCGCGGCGTCGCTGGCGAGATAATGGCTGTGTCGTCATCGGCGGCCTCATATCAGGGAGGAGAAAATTCGCGCAATCATGGCACCTTTCCCGAACAGGCGCAAGATGAAAACCGTATGCACTTATATCACGGATACACAAGCTTTCCCGGTAAGTTAACGCCATAATAATGCGGTTATCAGGGATTTTTAACAGGAGTCAGCGTGGTTACAGGACCTTTTATTAACGCCAGCGCGGTGCTGGTCGGCGGTGTGCTGGGCGCCTTACTCAGCCAACGGTTGCCGGAACGGATCCGCACCGCAATGACCTCTATTTTTGGCCTGGCGTCATTGGGCATCGGCATTTTACTGGTCATTAAGTGCGCCAATCTGCCGGTGATGGTGCTGTCGACCCTGGTAGGGACGCTGCTCGGCGAAATATGCAATATGGAAAAAGGCATCAATACGCTGGTCAGTAAACTCCAGCAGTTGATGTCAGCGAAAGGCAAGAAAAAGGCTTCGGCTCATGAGTCTTATATTCAGAGCTATGTGGCGATTATCGTCCTGTTCTGCGCCAGCGGCACCGGCGTCTTCGGCGCCATGCGCGAAGGGATGACCGGCGACGCCAGCATTCTGATTGCCAAAGCGTTTCTCGACTTTTTCACCGCCACCATCTTCGCCTGCACCCTGGGCATTGCCGTCGCCGCCATCAGCGTACCGATGCTGCTTATCCAGCTGACTCTTGCAGCCTGCGCGGCGATCATTATGCCGCTTACCACGCCGATGATGCTGGCGGATTTCAGCGCCGTCGGCGGCATGCTGCTGGTGGCCACCGGGCTGCGCATCTGCGGGATAAAAATGTTTGCCGTAGTGAATATGCTGCCTGCGCTGGTGCTGGCGATGCCGATTTCCGCGGCCTGGACGCTGTTTTTTGCCTGAAAACGCGTGCTTTTAGCGCAATGTGGTGATAGATTGTTCAGTCTGCTGCAAAACAGATAAATTTCGTTGACGAGGCGCGGCGATTACGGTTTAATGCGCCCCGTTGCCCGGATAGCTCAGTCGGTAGAGCAGGGGATTGAAAATCCCCGTGTCCTTGGTTCGATTCCGAGTCCGGGCACCACTTACACAGTACCGTTCGGCTAGCTTCATGTGTACAAGGCATGAAATAGCGGGGCGAAATCAGATGTGAGGACAGAGTTTAGACAGCGATGAATGTCATCACCTGTTGAACTTGATTGTTCCACTCTGTGCGAAACCCTATTCAGCCCACCTGAATAGGGTTTTTCGCTTTAGGCGATGTTACAGTTTTTAGTGAAACTGTCAATATGCGCCATTTTTCACCATCTTAACTCCTGCTCCAGCGTCGCCTTCAGGCTTTCGATATTCACCTCCACATATTCCAGCGTTGACGCCAGACTAACGTGCCCCAGCAAGGTTTTCACCGTTTGCAGATTACGTTCCGGCGTACGCATCAGCTTTGTCGCGATGGTATGACGGAAACGATGAGGGCTAACCAGAAAACCACACTCCCGGGACAACCGACGGAAAAAGGACCGTAGAGGAACTTTCGTCATACCATCCTGATAATTTGCCTTTCTCCTGAAATCAAACCAGGCGATGTTAAATAGCTGCTCATGTGGCATTGCCCCCGCTTTTGTCACCTGACTGACCAACTCCTCAAGCGATGGACGCAGGGCGGAGATAATCGGCACCTGATGTTCACGGTGATTTTTAGCCCCCTCAAGCCGTAAGTGAATGCAGTGCGAATCAAAATCGACATCGCTAATTCTGATATGTAAGAACTGATTCTGGCGTATGGCCGTATAGCGCAAGATATCCAGCACGGCAGTCCAGAACCATGCTGGAGCCAATGCATTACGATAACGATCGCCGGATTGCTCCCTTCCCCTCTGCTGCTGCATAACCCGATAGACCGTTTCAAGCTGACTGTCAGAAAGTGTTTTTTTACGTTTAACGCCCGGGCAAGCCACAACGCCATTAAACGGGTTCTCTTCCTGGAATAGTTTTTTCTTGATAGCAAAGTTGAACAACGCACGCATATGGGCAACCTTGTTATTCCAGGTACGAACCTTCAGCCCCTGCACTTTTAATACTTCTTCTTTCCACCTCAGCACCAAATCGGCACTGACCTCCCCAGGTAATACTTTCGCAAACTTCGTAAACGTTCTTACTACCTTGCAATAACTCCACTGCGTGTCAGGCCGTAATGTTTTAGCGTAAAAATACTTCTCCAGAAGAACTTCAAATGTTAACAATTCATCCATAGTCAATTTCGTCCCATTAGTTCAAAGAGCTAACTTCTAATAACGGGGTATCTGCTGGCACTGTTGCTGCGCCATAAATTTCTTTCGCAGGTACAAGATAGCCGTGATAAACCTTCTGGCTCTCCCTATTACGGCACTGGTATACATTTGCTCCCCCGCGCTGCCGCCTGTGCAGATTTATTTTTTCAAACTGGCGCTGAACATCACGCCAGTTGTCTATTTTTAATGGTCGCAGTGCCTCCCTCTGTTCCGCCATAAACCTATGAAAAATTGACGGAGTTTTCAGGAATACAGCCCCCGCGATCACATATACGTGACCATCCGGCTCATTGGCTATCGTTTTTTTCTGCTGTATAGATTGTCTGAGCCAGTCAATAAACAACTCACCAGCAGGATGAAAGCGGCACAATGCCGGTTCAGAAGAAAGATCGGCTCCTTCCACATTCTCCATAAAAGACGGTAAATCATCGGGAATATTTTCAACATATTCACAGGGCGGCGGTGCCTGTTGTAAGAAAGTGGCGTAATCGTCAAAAGCTGAATCAGGACAAGCTTCTGGCAACGCGGATGGTGTGACTGGCGGCGTTTTATCGCTGCCCTCCCCGGCTTGTAAAACTATTGCCCCTACTACGCCTGATTGCGCCCGATACCCGGCAAGAAACATCGAAAGCGCCTTTAACGCGTCGGGCCATCGAATCAGCCAACGCAGCCCCTCTTCCGGCAGCAGCCTGAAAGCCAGCATGGCGCTGTGGCCATATACCTTTTCCGGCTGAGTTTCTGGCACAAAGCGGAAGCGGTAGGGTTTATCCAGAACGCCTGCAACCGGCGACCAGACCTGCCCGTTCTCCTGTTCAACGTGGAGATGCGCCAAATTGTCCAACACGCTAAACATGGTCGCCCAGACAATAACCGCAGACCACGCAGCCCCCTGCGTCGCCTGATCTTCAGGGTCAGCACCCGGCGGCAACATGTAGCTTTTTGACAGTTTCACCGCGTTTGCCAGCGTTTTAAGAAAACAATCGACCATCCCACCGGGGTACGCATACGCCCCCTGCTCCGCTACCGGAAACTGCTGCATTAGTAGTACACACTGCTCCAGAGGAGTCAGGTAATACTGCTGATACAGGTTTCTGGGCAGAGAAGAGTAATCCCACAGCGTTTGCAGATATTGCTGACGTAGAGGTGTGCCCAACAACTCCTCTACGCTGGCCGGAGCAAAATAACCCGCAGGCACAGGTGAACGGTTATCGGATAAGGGTTCCGGCGGATGCGCCTTGTCACGCCAGAAAAATAGAGTATTGAGCATAAATACCGCCGATGGCTGAAATGAAAAGCTGCCACTCTATTTCTCCGCCCATAAACAACAACAAACAACTCTGTTTAGGTTCCTAATAATTTCCAAATCCCATAAAAAATGCTCCCGAAGGAGCATTTAGCGCATCAGGCCACTGAACGGCGCACATCCTGAGCAAGGTTAAGTAAAAATTCACAGGCCTCGCGCGCCTGACGGCTGGCCCGGAAAATAGCGTGTTTGTCCTCTTTCAGCGTCTTCAGCCATGAGGCAAAGTAGCTTTCATGTTGCACCTCACCATAAACGCCCAGTTCGGCACAGAGAAAAGCGCTACCCAGCTCTGCGATAAGCTCTTCAAACGCATAAATCGGATCGCCAAACCGACTCAATGAAGACGTGATGCCCTCGCGGTTTAGCCGTTTGGCATGGCCGCTGGCGTGAACCAGCTCATGCAACAATGTCGCCCAATAATCAGCATCAGAAAAAAACTGACCGACTGCTGGTAATACAATCTCATCGGTGGATGGACGGTAAAATGCCCGGTTCTGGCTAAACGATGTAGCCTTTACGCCGGAGGCATTCAGCATATCAAGAATGCGATTAAACACCGGCGTACTGACGGTATCCACATCCTCCTGCGACAAAGGAACGGCAGTCACCCCAACGACGGATTCTGGTAAACTATCGCACTGTTCAACGTTGAACAGGTACAGCGATTTAGCCATAACCCGGGATTCCATAACCGGTTTGCCATCGGCGTCAAACAGCTTACTGCCGCTTTTATCTTCCGCCTGCTTTTCAAACGGTTTGAAGATAACGCCGAGACTGCTGCTTTCACCTTTACGAACCTGCCCACCGACTGCCTGCGCCTGCTTATAGGTGAGCCAGCGATTGGAACGGTAGCCCTTCTCTTCCGCTGCCAGCCACAACAGCATGATATTAACGCCGTTGTAGTGACCCCCCGTCGCGGCATTAACCGGAAACGGGCTGGAGGCATATTTCTCCACCGAGCGCCACGGCTTGCGCCAGGGCGGTACGCCTTTTTCCAGCGCGGCAACAATGCGATCGGTCACCTGTTGGTACAGGTCTGTACGCTCAACGCGTTGAGAACGAGAGGTCGATTTCTTCATGGGAAACTCCTTTTAAAAAGGCGTATCCCACTCCCTATGGGCGCAGAAATACGCCCCACAGGGATTGATGAATGTCAGTCAGTTCAAATGGCGACGGCCTGAATAACGCCTTCGGTCGTTACCCGCTCGAACTGCTTTTGCAGTTGCCTGCATGCGATAAGAAAACAGTGATGGTCATCAGCTTTTGCCCGTTTGCAGCCAACAACGGCAACGTCAACAAGCAGCCGCTGCGCCATCATGCGCCAGCTTTTCAGCTCTTTCTGGCTTCGGCAGGCAGTGAAGTGTGCCTGAGCCATAACGTTTATTCTGTCCGTCAGATGACGGTACTCCGCGACGGGTACACAGTTTTGCCAGCCGGTAATGAACATCGCCAGCCTCTGCGCCTTCAGCATAATGGACAGCTGGTAGGGTTTGGTGATGATGTCCACGATCCCGCCTTCCGTCAGCGGTATCCTTTCTTCAAAGCTATCGCCGCCGACCAGTATGCGGGCCATCGAGACCCATTCCGGGTCAAGATCGGGATGGCAGCCGTCAGCATAGGCCAAATGCCTTACCCGGCCATCATCGCGTTGTTCACCGCCGTCAACCATCAAATAAACGCCGTGATCCTTAGCCAGAACGACAGATTTATCGGTCGTTATAGATTCCGTCACGATGGCCTTCAGGTCAGAACCATAAAAACGCAGCATAGATATCTCCTCAATAATTGCCGGAGACAGCTTCCCCGGGGAGAGAAGCTCCCTCCGGGGAAGTAAGTTCAGTAAAAAGAAGTGAAACGGATTATGCGAAGGCTATAAATATCCTATCGCTTCCAGTGCCAGAGAGCACTTTGCATCTGCGTTCCCGGTATAGAAATAATGAGCCCAGGCTTCCCTGTTCACCTTCTCTCCAAGCGCCAGAACGTCATGTAATAACGGTTCACTGGCTGAATGAGTAAAACGGCCAAAAACTAAAGCCTGCGCCAGCTGATAAGCAATGTCGGTAAGGACATATTCGTTATCGGTAAAACCGTCCTCATCGCGTTCCTCATCAATTCCTAAACGCATTTTGGCGGCAACGGATAACAGCTCCCCCTCTGCATTGGCTAAGTCATAAAGATCCTGAACAACAGGCTGTGGCTCAAACGATAACGCGATCATGGTGTTCTCCTTGCGATGTCATACCGAAAGGAGAACGCCCCCGAAGGAGTGGTTCCTTTCGGGCAGCGTTTATTACGTTAACGGTCAGTAATAACCTTTAGTCAATGGCCGCCATAATGGCGTTAGTACATGAATGCATTAAGGCGTAATTGCGCAACGCATAATAGGTTTCGATGTCCTCATCGGCTTCAGTACGGTTCGCCAGCTCGCAGAGAGCGTAAAGCGAAGCCGTAATACCAAACGTGTCGGAGTCCATCGTGCCCTGATAGTAATTTTCCGCCGATATGCTCCAGTTCTGAGACGTGGCCGGATAAGCATAAAAGCCGCCGTTGGATAACTTCATCCCCAGCCAAAGCCCGCCCTGATACTCGCAGCTTAGCCGGTCTGCCCAGCGGTAAAGTAATTGTTCAAAACAAAACAGACGTACCGCCTGTTCTTCATCGTTCTGATCGAGCAGGCGATCAAAATCGACCTGTGTGATAGTGAAATCTGTCATTGATGGGTATCTCCCTGAATAAAGCGGAGGGAGAACACGCCTGGAGGGTGTTTTCCCTCCGGGATGATGAAAAGAGTTAGTGTCAGGCGGTGGCTAATGACACCATAAGGCAGCAGCCAACGCGCTTAACCGTAAATTTCTCGATGTGTGCAGTGACGCTTCCCCCAGTACGAGTAAAAACGATCAGCTGGAACGTCACCTGCCCCGTTTCACTGTTCTGCCGATGCTCCCAGACGTTCAGCGCTTCCTTAACCAACCGGTTTTGGCTGGCGATAGCGCTTTCAACAGAGCTGGAAAAGTCGACCGCAGCTTCCCAGGCGGGAGACGTAATCGAGATGGATAACATTTCATAGGTGTTCATCTGTGTTCCTTACAGTAAAAAGGGAACACGTCCCCAACGGGAAAATGTTCCCATTGGGTGAGTAGAATGCACTAACCACGCTTATTCATTGCGTAAGCGACGTTCAGTGCAGGAATGAGCCTGAAAAGGCGTAGGTATTAAGAAGAGTACCTTCACCGCAGTTTGCGGCATCCGTTTACAAAGGCTAAATGGATTTGGGTTTGACCGCCGTAAGCGCCACCTTGCAGGTCGTGGAGGCTTTGGGTGTTGTCAGAGACAACGATTAGGCGTTACGATTCTAAACCAGTCATGTATAAAAAAACAACAAGCAGCTATGTGGTGAGTTATAAAAAGGGACAAGTGAGATGGAAAATTCTATTAGCTTTATGGCAAGAGATGGCGTTATTTCTTTAGATACGTTTCTTAAAACACGTAAATTTAAGAATGGAATGGGCATCATATTTCTCGACAGAAACGTCGTGAGCCCTGTAACCAGTAATAGTTTAAAAGACAAATTCTCATCATTAAAGCATTACCGTTTCTCTGTCATTCTTTCGGCAATGGAAGGAAAGAACAAGCGATTACCGACCCATGAAGAATATATTGAAGAATATCAAAAATCATCCGAGAAGATAGGACTAGCATTCGGGGAGGATCGGGTAGACAGGGAAAAGATAGAATCTTTTTATTATGCAGTGAAAGGCGAGTATGAATCACACATTAATGCCGAATATAAATTCCTCGCGCAATCCATTGAGATTCTAAAAGATAAAACCCTAACTGAAAAAGCAGAGAAAATCATAGAACTAACGCACAGCATTTCAAAAGAGCACCCATCAAAGATGAACCCGCTTCTGATATTGCTTGTATTTTGTCATTTATACAAAGGACGCGGAAGACATTTCATAGACAAACTGTTAAAAGTTAACAAGCAAGAACCTTTAGAACAAAAGCTTCATAATGTTATCAGCGACCTAATGATCATTACATTAGTTCTAATATCTATTAGCAGCGAGAAGAAATATATTGCAGAAGCTGATGCCAATAATGGTAAGGTAAAACATCCAGACGGTAGTTCTGTAACACTAAATTTTAAACATCGCTTTGTATTCTGTAGTGCTGACGCTGCATTACTCGAATTTTATATGTTGTATATAGAACTGCATGAACACTTACATGTTATATTTCGACATCAAAAAAGAATATTAAATGGCGCAATAGAGCCAAGATTACATAGCGTTTGTGCCAAATTATTCCCGGGAGCGACCAAGGAAGAGGCAGCAAAATTACTCAATGAAATACACTCGTATATTTTATAAAAGGCTAATCGTCATGAGGCTCTCCTTTGTTATAAACTCGCGCCACATAATGCCCGCGCCCGTCCCCGTGCCCCAAATCCATAGAAACCAACGCTTCGGCTTCCTTTTTGCTAAAACCTCTCTGCATATGATATTCCGTCGCCTCGCGGGAATAGGCATAGCGCAAACTATGCGGAGAAATCTTTCCCGTTAGCCCTGCGTCCTTAACGATATTCCGATAGCGATCGATGGCGGAATGGAGATTGGGTTTATCGACCAGCTTGCCGTTATTATTCATTGCTATTTTAAGCGCATGATTCACGGCCTGAAGCGTTTTCTCACGATCGACAACCGTCGTATCTCTGGGCTTGCCGCCTTTGGTGCCAAAAACAACTCGTACGCGCTCATCGCCGCGTAATAAGGCCTGCTGCCAGGTACGCAATGACTTGGCTGACTGCACGGCCTCTTCCGTTCTTAACCCCAGGCAGCGGGAAAGCTGCACCGCAGCCGCGACGCCTTCATCCTTGATCTTAATTACAGAAAATACGGCCTGATAACGCTCGTCGGAAATAGCCACCTTCGTTCCGTCACGACTGGCCCCGGACAACCCAAGCGCGCTATTGCTTAAACACTCATGGGCGGGATCGGCCAGTTTCGACCTTCCGGCTACGTTAAATATCGCCCGTAGCGCCGCCATTTCATTCTGCAACGTGCGCTTTGAAATGCTTTCCGCCAGACGGCTGCGAATATACAGCTCAACGTGATGAGTTTTAATATGCCTGACGTCCCGGATCTGAATATTCAGATTCAGCATTCTCTCCGCCATGCGATCGGCGATTTTCATTCTGTCAGCCACGGTTTTAAAACTGCCCCCGGCCTGCCGGGCCAACGTCGACAGGCTTTTACTCAATTTAGACATCAAGACCTCTGGTTATAAACACGTACTCCCTGTCAGGCTTACCTTTGCCTTGCGTGAGCAAAGGTAAGCCCCAACCGTTTTAAAGCTGTGCATCTCAACCCCGACGACACGGTTAATTTTGCGCATCCTGCGGCTCGACTGGTATCTGTGCATCGGGGCGGCGAAATGTTGAGTTCTTACGAGGCTCCCCAGCTCTCTGAGCTGCTCGTGGCTAACGCCATGCTGACTACTGTCAGGCCGCCTCCATTGCCAGTTTCTGCTGGCACTGCCGTCGATACCGAGTCGATCTTTCTCCTTTTTTAGTGGTGGACGTTTTCAAACGGGTTCGGCCCGTTTTTAACGTCGATTGATGAAAAAACATCCTGATTATTCCCCTTAAGGCACATTCGCCAACCGGTACTACGTGTCGGTCAGAGCGTAGAGGATGTTGTTAAAGGCCGAATAGTCTGGGCCCGTGGGTTGCGCGCTGCGCGCGTCACTTGGTATCGCTAACGCTCTGACACAAGTGACGCCGCGCAACCTTCTGCCGCTAAATGCCTGCCGTAGCAGATGCCAAATGTTCCAAATGGCATAGCAGACGACACGCAAACGTTGGCAACGATAGCTGGCTAAATGAATAACACTCATTGCCTGGAGGATGAGCTTTTCAGCTCGAAAAAGAGAACGCCGTGGAGGCGCTGATATGAAGAGAGTGCCTTAATCGCGGGTAGCGACGCTCGTTGGCAAAGGCTAAACGGGCTTGGGTTTGACCGCTATTTCAGCGCTACCTTACAGGTCATGGTGGCTTTGGGTGTTGCCTGTAGCAACGTTACAGCGTTTTTATACTAGCCGTTATTTTTATTGCCAACAAGACACTTTTTAGTTATTCATAATATTTATAATTTACATTTGAAAGGATGCATTATGACAGATAACACAACCGAAGAATTAAAAGAAATTTTCCAGAAAATCAGTAAGAAAGTCGTTAAACTAATTCCTTACCTGACAATTTTGTCAGGCTTAATGGTATGGAGTTATTTAAATAACATCGGCAGACTAGATTTACTGATAGATTCCTTTTCCATTAATATCGGATTAGTATCTTTATTAATATCCGCTGTAGTATTATCTCTCGCAATAGCCATAACACTCATCCTACCCAGTTCGATACTCATTTTTCACTCCTCAATGTTTCCTAATATAATTAACAAACCAATATCTATACCATGGTTAGGTTGGGGGTTTTCTACTTTATTCTTGATGTTAACATTTCTTCCACACATTCCATCTATAACAAAAATAATATCACCACCTTCAGCATCATTAATCTTTATCATAATAGCAGTAATATCATTTATCATTTTCTTGGTTATTTCATGGTACAGTGGTGATTTCAAAAACAACGATTTATTTAAAATAGCTAAAAATGTCGGTAAAGCACTAATAGAAACATTTACTACAGTATTCGCCACATTATCAATTGCCATCCCCATTACATTTTTATTAAAAGACAGCACTGGGGAAAAAACCACATCACTACTCATAGCACTGGCTTTCATGATCGCATTTGCTCTATCATCTTTTCTTCCCGCAATAGTTTATTATCGCAATATAAAAAACACATCATCAAACAATGAAAGCAAAAGCATCATTCCATTAGCAAAAAACTTATCTATAGCAGTCATTATAACGATAACTATCACGTCCCTTCTGTTCCCCAATGTAACGACTACCTTAATGAATAGCTCTCTTTACTCTATCGGAGTCATTGATAATAAAAATCATTATTTTCTAATAGATGGAGAAAAATACAAGCCAGATATGTTCCCACAGAATACATGGAAGACGTCGACAACCGATAAAATCGGACCAGACTTCTTTATCTACGGGATAAGAATGTTCTCCGCCGGGAATAAAAATTTGATTTGTCCAGATAGCGTTGGTTCCTTCAAAAGGGAAATTAATGGAACAAACTATGATTTAATCACTTCCTCTGATAATGAAGATAACGCAAAAAAACTAAAAGATATGACCAAGATCTGTGTCGTTTTAGACAGCGACAATGCACAACAATGGGATACTTTTTTCGAAAATAACGTTCAAAACAAAGGATAAGAATTGTCTGCCTGTAGCCAGAATTATTATTCTGGCTTTACTTTTTTCGGCTACGATTCAGTTTTAAAACCCTGATAAAGAGCCAACACCGCTTCAGCAAACTCATCATCAACGGTATAAAAATAGCACTCTGGCACATCCAGCACTTTTGCAAAACTACAAACCAGCTCAAATGAAGGCTTGTGCGTTCCGCTTTCATAATGGGACAAACGTGAATATGCCGTAGCCTCTTCAATCCCAGCCATTACACCTAACTTTTCCTGAGTTAGCCCAGCGCGTAATCTGGCATCCTTCAAACGTTTAGGAATCATATTGTTACCATCAATCAATATATTGACAGTATCTTTAGCATTCCTTAAGATTAATTATCTTTAGAGTTACTAAATATGGATTCGCATACTGGAGATAAAACCATGGAAAACAACGACTGGCATCCGGCAGACATCATCGCCGGGCTAAGAAAGAAGGGAACATCGCTTGCCGCAGTTTCACGCAGCGCAGGCCTGTCGAGTTCCACACTGGCAAACGCGCTGCTCCGCCCGTGGCCGAAAGGCGAAAAGCTTATTGCCGATGCGCTGAGCATCTCACCGGAAATAATCTGGCCCAGCCGCTATTTTGACAGTGAAGGCAAACTACTCGCGCGCCAGATAAGGAGTGGAAGAACCAACAAATAACGTAAGAATTATTAGCCAATAACACAGTACACCGCCCTCCTCTGCATCTACCCCGTTCATCAACATGCAGACGTTGAACGAAACGATACCGCAGAATAGGTTTTGTTGAATAAATCGAACTTTTGCTGAGTTGAAGGATCAGATCACGTATCTTCCCGACAACGCAGACCGTTCCGTGGCAAAGCAAAAGTTCAAAATCACCAACTGGCCCACCTACAATAAAGCCCTCATCAACCGTGGCTCCATAACTTTCTGGCTGGATGATGAAGCTATTCAGGCCTGGTATGAGTCAGCAACACCTTCTTCACGAGGCAGACCTCAGCGCTATTCTGACCTTGCCATCACGACTGTGCTGGTCATTAAACGCGTATTCAGGCTGACCCTGCGCGCTGCGCAGGGCTTTATTGATTCCATTTTTTCTCTGATGAACGTTCCGCTACGCTGCCCGGATTACAGCTGTGTCAGCAGGCGGGCAAAGTCGGTTAATATCAGTTTCAAAACGCCCACCCGGGGTGAAATCGCACACCTGGTAATTGATTCCACCGGGCTGAAGGTCTTCGGTGAAGGCGAGTGGAAAGTCAAAAAGCATGGCCAGGAACGCCGTCGTATATGGCGTAAGCTGCATCTGGCAGTTGACAGTAAAACACATGAAATCATCTGCGCTGACCTGTCGCTGAACAACGTTACGGACTCAGAGGCCTTCCCCGGGTTAATCCGGCAAACCCACCGGAAAATCAGGTCAGCCGCCGCCGATGGAGCTTACGATACCCGGCTCTGTCACGATGAACTGCGGCGTAAGAAAATCAGCGCGCTTATCCCGCCCCGAAAAGGTGCGGGTTACTGGCCCGGTGAATATGCAGACCGTAACCGTGCAGTGGCTAATCAGCGAATGACCGGGAGTAATGCGCGGTGGAAATGGACAACAGATTACAACCGTCGCTCGATAGCGGAAACGGCGATGTACCGGGTAAAACAGCTGTTCGGGGGTTCACTGACGCTGCGTGACTACGATGGTCAGGTTGCGGAGGCTATGGCCCTGGTACGAGCGCTGAACAAAATGACGAAAGCAGGTATGCCTGAAAGCGTGCGTATTGCCTGAAAACACAACCCGCTACGGGGGAGACTTACCCGAAATCTGATTTATTCAACAAAGCCCGCAGAATAAGATGTCAGCTGGTTTATAAACGAACAGCATGGATGGCTCGAATGAAAGGAACGGTGAAGTGGTTTAGTCAGGAAAAGGGATATGGCTTTATTACCGCAGAAGGTAATCAGGATTATTTCTTTGGCGTCAGAGATGTTATCGGCGCTGTTCTGCCCGCCACTGGCTCTCAGGTCACATTTACCCCGGCCACCGGACCCAAAGGGCCAAAAGCGATTGAAATCACCATTCTTTCGCAGCCTGAGCACACCGCTCCGGATAACAAAATCAAGTGCCCCCACTGCGCCCGCCAAATAATCCCTCGCTTAGTCACCTACAAAGGTGAATCGGAAAAGTCCTTATGCCCTTTCTGTGGCGGCACCGTAAAAGATTTTACAGGCACATCAATACTGGATGATCTCGGCGATATATTCTGGGGAATGATAAGAAACATTGCCGTTGCCATTATCGACACCGCCACGGCCATTGTTATTGAGATCAAAAAAAGTAAGAAAAAATAGTCTTAAACCGTTCGCTTTCACCACTAATGGCAACTGGTCGCACCGCTTGTGGTCAAAGAGGTAAAAGCACTTCCACCATCAGAGCGGCGCGACCTTTACCAGAATCTTTTGTAGCAGCGGAGCCGGTTCAATCCCCAGCAGCCCCGCGATATAGGCAAACTCAATCACATCTAACCTTCTTTCGCCACTTTCCACCTTGGCAACAAAAGATTGTGGGCGTTTCAACGCCTGCGCCAGTCTTTCCTGAGTAATGCCTTTCTTTATTCTTATCTCGCGAAGATTCTTTATAACAAGTTGATATTCAGATGAATATATTGATGACATGGCAGCTATTCCGCGTTATATCCCAAAATCGAATATCCGCCATTTACATGATTATCCCAAAACAGGATAATCAGTAACTCGATAACGTTACGGAACGAAGAACATGGACTTACAAGACTGGCATCCGGCGGACATCATCGCCGGGCTCAAAAAGAAAGGAACATCACTTGCCGCCGTTTCACGAAGTGCAGGCCTGTCTAGCTCCACGCTGGCAAACGCGCTGCTCCGCCCGTGGCCGAAAGGCGAGAAGCTTATTGCCGATGCGATGGGCATCTCACCGGAAATAATCTGGCCCAGCCGTTATTTTGATGAGGTCGGAAATCCCGTTCATCGCCACACGCGTTCAAAAATCTGACCATCCTTACACCGTTACCCACAACCCCACAATCGCCATCGTCGTTCTGGCGAACGACGACCGCTGCCACTCACCGGCCCCTTTGATGGTGGCCGGTTCGCTGGCTTAGTCTCATGTGGATTTGTGGATAACGGACGGCCTGTGAATGTGGCGACTTGTTGAACAATAGCACCCCGTGCGTTAGCATCGGACAATATCACGGCCATAAATCAGGGATGGATTTGATGAGTGAAGAAAAGTTTAACCCGCAGGATATTGAAGAGATCCTCTCTCGCCCGCCGTCTTCCGACAGCCACAAAGTCAAGAAAGGCGATATTCCCGAAATCGCCAAAAGCATCGGCATTGGGGCCATAGAAATCGTCAAAGCGCTTCCGATTCTTGCGTTCGGCGCGCTGTCTATTTCCACTAAGCACACCCCGATAACAAAAGCAGGCTATCGGGATGGCTCGGAAGGATATGGCTATTATGATGAAACAGGTCTGAGGAATCGTACTTTTGACCCCAGCCAATCAGACGATAAATAACCAGAAGCACCCTGAATAATGAACAGGTACTTCTGGCCGACGGTTATTTCATCATCGATTTTCCCTTTGTCATCGCAGCTCCGGCGACGTCTGACGCAACCTCGCCCCCTTTTTCTCCTGCTGATTGCGCCTTACCTGCGCCTTTTTGCAGCGACCCCGCCACTTCACCACCGACCTTAATTCCCGCCCAACTCAGCGCACCAATCCAGAACGCCGGAAACACCAGATACATCGTTCCCATCACCAGGTTCATCACCCAGCCGTCCGTCGTTGAACCGGCAAAGTCAGCAAAAGGCACCGGGTTCCCGCCGTCGACATTATCCAGCCCGCTGTAGACGATGTCGATCAGGCGGTCATCCAGCCAGCCCGCAAACTCCCACCAGAACGTCAGGAACATCAGGGCAAACATGGCGAACGACACCGTCACCACAGCCTTGGGCGAATAGACGCTGAACATCAGCACCAGAGGAATGACAATCACCAGCGCCATCTCCAGCAGCGCCTGCACCATCGGCAGGGTATATTTGAGAATATCGAATCCGGGCAGCGCCACCACCTGCCCGGCAGCGACGCCCAGGCTTCCCAGCGCGCTGGACACAAAGCTGAATGTACCCGCCGAGGCGTTATTCCCCATCATATAGGTTTCGCCGTCGCCGGAGAGCGAGGCATTTTTCGGGCTGACCACCCAGCGCAACGCGATCTCTTCCCACTCGTTGCCAAACTTCTTCTTTAGCGCGCGAGTCGTGATGTCATTGTAGCTGGACATCACCCGCGTCTTCAGACCGACGGTCGGAGTGTTCCACCACTGCTTACAGGTAGGGTAACCGCCCCGCCCTACGTCGGGATAACCATCATCCCGATTCGCATCGTAGGGCCACTGCGAACGCGGTTTGGTGGAGGTGTAATAGTCGTAATACCCTGACGTCGAAAGAAAGTAGTCAGAGCCAATCCAGCCGACGGAATTAATGGTCGCGTCCGAAAGCTGGGCGTTGGTCGACTTCAGCCGGAAATAGGCTTTGGCATAGCACTGATTAGCGAAGTCCTGCACCTCTTCCAGCAGGATCGGATCCTTTATCTGCGTGTGCTGCACGTCGAAACGTAGCTGACGCAGGTTATCACCGCAGGGAATACCGGCGATCGTCGCGTGCGTTACGCCTTTTGACAGGCTGTGGATCATGTACCACCACACCGGTACCATGGCCGTTTTACCGTCAAAGTCATTAATCAGCGTGGCATAGCCCGACTTCTGGGGGAGCGGGATGTTCACGCCGCACTGGGCGCTGCGTTCCTTATTGAACTTGATGGTGTTGACATCCACATTAACGACCGGCGTCACGCAAAACATCAGCACAACGAAGGCCACGTAAATAACGTGCTCGATGCGCACCAGCGCCAGCGTGCCCTTATTGCCCTCATCGTCCCCCTCTTCGCGAGTTCGTAACCAGGTCGCCACCACTTTACCCGCAATAGGCAACGCAAACAGGCCGGTTGAAAGCAGCGTTTTCCAGATGGCGTTATTCAGGATCCAGCCCAGTAGGATGAGGAAGTACTCCAGATAGCTGTCGGCACTCATCGTCAGCTCCCCGCGTAAATATTCAGTTCAACCATGAGCGTCATCCCCGCCATCAACCACTCGATGCGGCGAACGGCGGCAAGGTTGCCGGTTTGCTGAAGCAACCAGAGGCGCACCCGCTGAAACCACAGCCCGGCGATCAGCCCATACAACGCCAATCGCCAGACCAGCAGCCAGGGGGCGGCGTCATCCAGCCAGACGCGAAACGCCGTCAGGCTTCCGGCATAGCGAACGCCCAGCCAACTGATCCCTAACGCCAGAGCGAGCGAGCCGACGATGGCCAGTAACACTTTCCCGCTCAGGCGAATGCTGCGCCAGAGTATCTTTCTTCCGGAAACCATCATGGCGCCACCTCCGTCCCCAGCTGCTGTACGGCTTCATCGGCATCGGGATTTTTTTGGCGGGCGCTGTTCTCAAGGCCGCGCTGGGTCTGTCGCGACAGCGCTGTAACAATGGTGTTGTTGCTGATCTGCTTGCGCAGCTCCATCTCGTTCTTCAGCGCCACAATTTCCCGGTCCAGAAACTCCAGCCGGCGCTCGGCTTCCGTCAGCGCTTCCTGCTGCTCCGCAACGTGAGGTTCCGACTGCCCGGCGGTCAGCATCCGGCGCATACCGAACGCGGTCGCCACCGTATCCGCCATCGCCAGCTCGCTTGCCAGACGTTGCACCAGAGCGGTGTTGTCCGGGTCATCCTTTAGCGCCTGAACAACGCCGCGCGTCACCGTGAGGTCGCCGGTTTTCAGCTTCGCCAGATTAGCCGCATTGACCGGCAATGAACCGTTCACCAGCTCGACCAGAACCTCGTAATTCTTCTGGGTTGTCTCATCGAGCATCGGCGTGAAGCCGGTTCCCGGCGTCGTGGTGCCGGGTTCGTTCTCCAGCCCGCCGCTGGCGCACTCATTGCCGGATTTACAGGTGCGAATAGAGCGATCGCCTAACACGCTGGCGACCACCTGAGCCGCTTCATCGCCGTTTTTATATTTGCGGCACAGCGCGCCGTTACAGGCGCTTTCACTAATGGATGCGCTGCTGTCCGCCGCCTGCTTATTGAGGATGTTGTACCCGGCCCTGGCAATATCGTGCGTTGGCCGGATCGCGGCCTGCCCTTTACCGCCACGCTTTTTGCCGCCGACCCAGGAGACGCCCTCGGTTCCCGTTGATTTGCTCAGTTGCTGATCGGCCTTCACCGCGTCGCTCGTCCCACTCAGGGCGTTCTGATACTCCTCCCCAACGGCGGCCTGCACCCACGGCCCGGACAGGGTGTGATCCGCCAGCTTCTTCGACATGGCCTGACAGTTCAACTGCGCCTTATCAAAGTAAGCGTTGGCCTGAAGCGTGCCGTTGGTTAACAGCTCGTACAGGCCGGGATTGGCGCGCTGGATAACCATCGCGGGCAGGCTGGCGACCGCGCCGGTCGCACTGCTGATCACGTCCCCCATCATGTCTTTAAAGCCGCTGGTCAGGCCGTTGAGCTGATTTTTTACCGTGGTTTTGACGTCAAAATTTCCACACATCAGGTCGGCATTCCAGCCAACGCCCATGCCAATTTTATTCAGCCGGTTGCCGCTGGGCGGGTTGGACACCACCGTCCCGCCGCCGATGGCGTAATAGAGATCGTCGTTAATACCGCCCTGCACCTGACGACTGGTGTCATTGCCTGAGCTGTTCATGGAAAACGCCGGTAAATCCACCGCGCTGGCTGAAGCGCTGCACAGCACCAGGCTGGCGAGAAACATGCGTTGAAACATCGTCATTCTGATCATGGTCACTCCCTGAGGTTAATAGCCACCAATATCGGTGCTGAAAAGAAACGTCTGGCCGCGCTTTTTGCAGCAGGCAAAGGGCTGCCACAGCGCCCAAGCATAGTTGCCGTCTTCGGCATAGGAAAACGCGCGGTCGGGAAACGCGGCGCAGGACATGGACACCTTCGGAGCGAGGCGCTGCCACTTATGGTTGCGGGTGCCGGTGTTTTCCGTCACCGGATCGGGCGGCCAGTAGCCAGCGGAAGCGTTGGCCTTCAGCGTCCGATAAACGTGGATCTGCCCGGGGCGGGTAATGATGTCTGCCGCACGTTGAGCCGTCACGGCAGCGGCCTTATAGTCGTCCGTCTGTGTGACAAAGCCGGAACGGGGATAGACGTTGCCCCACATGTTCCCGGCAGTGGTTGCGCCGATTTCCCGCCGCCCCGGGGTGAGCGCCTCCGGGTAAACACTTTCCGGCAAACCGGTGCGCCACATCAGCGCATCCAGATTGCTCAGGAAATACGGCTGCCAAGCGGTGGCGGCTCCCTTGCAGGAATAGCCGGAGGTCTGCTGACCGATAAGGCTGGCGGCGGGATGGCCGATCGCGTCCACGCTGCGGTAGCGCACATTGTCTTTACGCTGGCCGCGCTTTTGCTGATTCTCACCGCCACCGTCAGCCAGCCCGCCTAATGCGCTGCGGCTCAGCATCGCGACCTCACGCCACGGGTTATCGCCCGGCTGGCGATAGGCCGACACCACCACCTGCGGGATAAAGTGACGTACTTTTACCGACGTCTTGACGCTGCAACCAAACGGGGTACACAGCAGCCAGTAACAAACACCCACTACCCGATAGTCAATGCAGTCCGGGCACGCGGCGCTGGCGACAAGTTGGGGCGTGGTCAGCGAGGCGGATGCGGGTACGGCGCTTCCCGCCATCAGCAGCGCGGCCAGTGGATAAGCAAACCGATGCTTCATGGCCTGCTCCCTGCGCGCAGCGCCGCCGCACGCTGAATATCCGTGGTGCCGTACACCACATCGCGATCGTCAAACACCACGGCGGGCACCTTGCGAATGTCCAGTTGCCAGGCCTTCAGTACGCCCTGCCAGGCATCGACGATCCGCGCCTGCTGACGTGCCCAGTTCGGCGACTGAGGCAACACCTTTGCCTGCCGCTCCGCTTTGTCGGGCTCAAGCGCCAGATTGCCGAAAATCTGCTGCTGCGCCGTGTCCGGCGCATCCAGCCAGACCACCGTGACCTGCGGATCGTTATCTAGCGGAGGGTGATGGCGGTCGGTGTACAAAACCACGTCGGCACAGGCCTGCCCGGCCAGCACCAGTGATGCAATTATGATGAGTAGTCGTTGCATAACGCACTCCTGTGTGGGGAAAGCGACAGGGTGCGTTGGGGTGGGATAAAAGGCAGTAAAGAACTGTTAATTGGGTTTTGAAGATTTTTCTCTCATGGGGTTAAAATATTAACTATATTAGCTTTGAAGATATTTTCTTACTGCCAAGTACTCTTTTACACGACCATCCCACAAAGATGAAGACTTTTGCATGGAATTAATCAAGTCGTCGAATAAGTAATCTCTATTTTCAACAATCACTTTTCTGTCAGAAATTCCTTCTGGAGATAATTGATGAAGATGCATCATAACATTAAATTTTTGAGAACTCGTTGCCGCATCATTATCAGAACAACTATCAATAATCGACGTTATTGATACATTTTTATTACAACAGACCTCAATCATAAACTCGAACTCATCGATTGTCATATAGTATATTCTGTTTTTGTTGATAGGTAATTCACCATATTTATTTTCAAACATACCAAAAAATGAACCATCCAGCACATCCTCTATCATCTTACCTGTAGGAATATAATGATCCATGTGTGTGATAATAATCAAAGAGTCCTTTATACATTTTTCTTTTTTATCTATTTCATTCATATTATAAGCACAATCCATACCTTGAATCACACCTTTAATGAAACTATTTGCCAACCTTTCCTTGATAGATTTAGCAGAATTGGAGTGCTTTATTATTTTATCAGGCTCTATCGCTTTGGAATCAATATAAACAGTACCTACATCCTCTCTAACAATAAAATCGACAGTTTTTGACTGTACTTCATTTTGTTTATAGATGCTGATAATTTCCTTTTCGGAAATAATTTTTGATGGTAATTCGTTTAATATCGAACCAATATATGACTCCATTACTTTCGCAAATCTATCTTTATAACTGGAACCATGTTTATCTTTTAATAAAGTTGGAACCAAAGAGGACAGAGATGCTCTCAGGAGATGTTTGCTTAATATGATTAATCCTTCATCTATCAAAATAAAAGGTTTCATCATCATTGGCGGGTCAAGGTAGTATTCACTTTCTCGTTGTTTTATATCTTTGAACCCTGACATAAACCCTCTCAGTTCATTCCATTTCACTGAAACTAAGTCTAGGTATTTCTTCACAATATCAGTACCAAACATTGGAATTAAATGTATTAAATACAACCTAACTGGAATGTATTCCGACTCTTTACCATTATCAATACATGACATCATTGCAAAATAAGCACTTATTTTATAATAAGATTCCAATGTTATTCCATGCGTTTCCTGGAAAACCTTATCAAAATAGCCACCATCATAATTACAATACCAATAGTATTGTCTTGCTAGTGTATTTAACTCTAGTTTCATAGGAGCTTGATACAGCTGTTGATTAATGATCATACGCCTGAGACTAAGCAGTACCTTCTTATCATCAAAAAAACCAGAAACCTCATTCTGAAGATTATATATCCTATTAACAATATCGATGAAATCTCTTTTATTCATTGGAGATACATTTCGTTTAAGCGGTTCCGATAATTTCCATTTTAATGCTAAGAAGCAACACCATGGGAAATTAGAAGAAATCCCAAGTTCTGGTTTTAAAATGGTTTGAAAATGATCGTACATCATCGTTATAAAAGAAGCGTCATCATAACCTGATAGCTTCTTTTTTATTGCCACAACCTTACCATTATAATCTTTTCTTACTTTAACTCTGGGGAAGGCTTTAAGTGCCATGTATTATTACCTTATTAATATAATGATTGATTTTTTTGTGCGATCACTCAAAATTAAGGTTATTTCAACATCATTCAAAACCAAATTTTAAATTGACAAAAATCGCACTACACTGCACTTACCTATACACTTAAAATACCTAATATAAATCAATTTAAATCAATGTATCGGCACTCGATTAAAGAGTACCGATATAATAAAAATCACCTATGTTTATACAGAGAAGATTTTTGATTTTTCCTAATTTTTTTACCATTGAACTGTTGTTTATAGCGATCATGTATACGACGCAAACGCAATTTTATATGACCATCCGAAGATACCTTTGCTCCAGTCATTGACATGATCGCTTTCACTGTCAAAAATTGTTCCTCTTCATCATCACATACGTATATTAATGAATCCAGATTTCCAGGTTTGATAAAATCCTCTATCAAAGCTTTATATTTATCATAAAGAGTTGCATAATCCTCTTTTTCAGAAAGCCTCTCAACATATTTTTTTAGCTTTGGTGTTTTTATATCATCAATATTTTGGGCGCAAACCTCACCATATGATTCCGCTAATTCCTTGACTTTATTAATTAAACTGATTATATCTCTGGTAGGAATAATGGGTTTTAGTCGACCAATAGTATCGGGAGTCCATTCATAGAAAGTGATAACTTCTTCCTCACCATCTTTTTTGATAGTTCTTTGTATTTCAGTACCAACATCTACATTAATAATCCAGTTTTGATTTCTCTGGGCATCATCTATAAATCGTAAAACAGAATTAGGGAATGATTTATAAAAACTATCAAGAATCTTTCTTGCAGAAATAAGATTAGTCCTGAGACATGCAACTTCATTAGGGTAATCTTTTTCACCAAAAATATATCCGCGAAGTTTTTCTACAGCTAATCTCCGTTCAATCTCACTTTCAACTCTTTTTTTCTCTAACCTAAATGAATTATCTGCTTTAAAATATTCTGAAGCGCAATGCCCTCCTATAAGGGCTTCCACTCCATCATTAGTTATTCCAAGCCAGCCATTTTTGTGTTTTTGATGGCAAATTCCTTTTTTTGTGCGAACCTGACAAATCACATTCTCATCAAAACGATACATTCCTACCAGTGATTTAAAATTATCTGGACTAATTTCTTGCTCAGAATTGAAAGATGCCCGCTTTTCTATCTCGTTATAGCTAGAAAAATATATAGCCTTTTCTGCCATATGCACTCCTTAGCCAATTTATGTACAGTTCAAAAATAAACCACACACGGAGTAATGGCAAGCAGATTCGTCCACTTATTCACTAATAACTACCTGATATCTATAGTAACCAGTAAGTGTTTTCTTCGCGATCGTTCGTCATGGAAAACTGCCCGCCCATAGGCGAGCAGTTACGATTCCAGTCAACACGGCATTTCGTGGGGCGTTACCCCTCAACCTCTCCTTTGAGCCCGATGAAGGCCTGCTTTATCTGCTGAAGTTGCTTACGCAGCTCATGTATTTCGTCGTTATCAGGGATAAGCACAATGCAGTCTCCGGCAATCTTCACAGTAACGCCGGTTCCGGTTTCAAAACCGGCGTCCTTAAGCCATTTTCCGCTCAGGTGTAGAGAAGGTGTGCTGGCATCGCCCCGACCGGGAAGATAGCCGACGGTGTAGCGCCGCTGGGTTTTAACAGGTTTTTCGGATGACAGGTCAGTTTGGATAGGGGTCGTAGCCATAAGGCAACCTCCAGTGAGTAGCAAGTTATTCCCACCACTAGAGAGGTCAATCTCATTGGCGGTGGAACCGGACGAGGTTGACCTTACCGGCCTCACTGACACCGGCGCGTCTCGCGACGCCCCCGTCCGGCCCACCATTGAGATGTAGCAGAACGCACGGCACAAAAAAGCGCAGACGCGCCTTGTGTCGTCAGTGAAGTGTTTCAGGAGGTCAATCCCGTCATCTGATTTTGCAGATGCATGGGAAAGATACTGCGATCGCTGACGGGCGGCAAGAGGTTTTATCTGAAGGAAGATCGCAGAAATGAAATGTTTCAATGTCAATAAGTTACAGGAATGGTAAGAAGAAAGCCAACATACAAGTAACTGGGATAATTACGGGTATATGCTAACAAAAACAAATTGATTTATAACAAAGGCTTTCTCGTATCTATATCAAACTACAACGTCAATTTTTATCTATAAATTGTTGTAACTTAGTAAAAAGCACAGTAAGTTCATTACGTGAACATTATCAATGTCCGGAAACCCTATGTTTAAAAACGGATTTTTCGGCCCAATGAACGCCAAAACTCAAGAAGGAATGGGTATGTCAGACTTACCAAAGAATATCCAAGTTATATTTGATAACAACCCAATGCTCAAGGAACTAATCCCGAATCCAGTTTTGGCCTCAGGATCATCTTTTATCGTTGCTTTTAATGATAAACTAGCACTGAGCACAAAAAACTCTGAAAAAGACGATATTTATAAAGTTGTCTTTAAGAAAGATTCATCTCGAGATTTAATGGCCATTAATAGTGGCGAATTAAAGGGATTGCTCACTACTACTTGTATAGAGAAAGGTAAAATTAGTGATGTGGCAGGTTTAGAAAAAATAGAAATAGATAATAAAAATGAACTTATGCCCACATTGTTAGGCATAAGTCTTTATAGTTCTATTCAAGCCAGTCTATCCTATATATCTCAACTCTTTACTGATATAAGAAACCACCAAATTATCGAGGAACAAGCCAGATTTGAAAGAATTTCTGAAACAATAGTAGATAGTTTTAGAAGCATACCTGATATTTCATTAGATCGTTCGATGAGGGATGTTTATTTAACGCGAATCGTTAAAAACAATGACGATTGTTTTGAACTGTATGCTTCACAAAGAATACAATTCGCAAAGCTTTTGCAATCAGAGCCAGAATACTATTCTACCGGTTACAACCATTATTACAATAGCAACAACGGCCAACGATTTTATCCTGATCGTTTTTTTATAAATAACGTATTAACACATCCTGTATTCGCAGTCTTTGAACGATTAGTCGCTGGCAGAATTTGTGAAATTGTTATTAGCGGTAACTTTTCCGATAGCAATATTCAAAGACACAAAGATTTCATATATAGAATCCAAACCAAGCTAGAAGAACTTATGAAATACCGGTTATGTGCTTTCGAACGCTTCACTATGGAACAAAAAAACATCATCGATGAAGATTTAAATTTAACTGGCCATGACCGAAAAGAATTAGAAAAAAACCTAGCCGAACACATTAATTTCGTTAAAGAAATTAATGAGAAAATATTTTCACTATTAAAAAACAAGCTTGATGGATTTAACGTACTAACACACCTTATGGATCAAGATGAGATAACTATATATATCCTTGATGGAAAATTATTAATAAATAACTTCAAGTCAACCCCAAATTAAAGAAGTAAGTAAAAATCTCTTATTGTTGTTAGTTTATCAATGGAGTGCTGTTATGGAAAAAATAGTAATAAAAAACTTAGATATAAAAAGATTCAATGCATTAGCTGCACAGTCAAGAAGCCCTGCAGCAGCATACATGAGTGAGGAACTTGAATGGTACGCAGATTCCGACGAAATTGTATTGGGTATTGTTCTCAGAGACACAATAGATAGCGATTTTGTTGGAATTATTTTAGGGAGAGATGAGGGGGACAGGTTCCGCGCTTTCGATGTTAAGGCATCAATACCAACCCAAGAAGAAGCAAGAGTTTGGGTACATGGTGGTATCAAATGGTATGCTGGAAAAGGGGAGAGAACGTTCCCTCAGGGCGATGAAAGCAAAGGTTTAGATTTATTTACTCCTGTAGTTCCAGTAGCAAAGCAACATCCATACTTTGCCAAATTAGCCCAAGAAGATTCTTTTATACCAGCCAAGGCAATAATAAATCAATTAATGCCCCATTATACTGATATTGATGGTAATTTTGTTGAGCAGTTTCAAAGCTCAGGTTTTGACGCCCGACTCTGGGAGTTATACCTAAATACATATCTCAATGAAGAGCAGCTTTTTTTAGATAGAGAATATCATGCCCCGGATTTCTTAGTTCAAAAGTATGGAATCAAAGTAGCAATCGAAGCAGTAATTGTTGGTAGAAAAGAAAGTAATCCAATATCTTTTTTTCAAGATGAACCAAAGTTTTTAACTCCATCAGAGATAAAGGAAAAGCTCAAAGATGAAATGCCTATTAAATTTGGTAGCCCTCTATTTAGCAAGCTCAGAAAAGAATACTGGAAGCTTGACCATGTAAAGGGAAATGCACTTATATTCGCAATTGCTGACTTCCATGATGATCAATCTATGCAATGGAGCTCAAATGCTTTGATAAGTTATCTTTATGGTGTAAAGCATGAATTTACCCGAGATAAAGATGGCCAGCTAATTATCTCACCTTTGAAAATTGAAAAACATCAAGTAGGAAATAAAACTATACCCTCTGGTTATTTTTTCCAGGATGAAGCTGAGAACATCAGTGCGGTGTTATTCTCATCAAGTGGAACAATATCAAAATTTAATCGCATTGGTCGACAGGCTGGCTATGGCCCTGAAAATATTATCATGCATCGCTTTGGTACTTGCCATGATCATGATCCTAACGCATTTCTCCCCAAGCAATTTGCTTATACAGTTACCACTAATTCTAACGAAACATGGGGTGAGGGATTATCTATGTTTCACAATCCTAACGCTAAGCATCCCGTACCTGAAGCGCTATTTCCATCAATTGCTCACCATTACTATGACAATGGTCAAATTGTCAGCCACTTACCTGAATTTCATCCTTATTCGTCAATGACAATAAATATGAAAATTGAGGCATGATTTTTTGATAAATAACCGTTACCGGACGCCCCCCCACAATCACCATAAAGCAGCAATGGGTTGCTTTATGGTGAAATCATATAGCACATGCCATATCGAATTCTTATTCAATTCGTGTTGATATTGAGTTAAAAAGCACATAAAAATATTATTATTTAAGGTATTTAATTCCACTCTCCTATGGGCTATCATGGGTTGCAGGGCGTTCAATGTCAATATAACTAACCTAATAGGTGTTTATGGCAACTACTTGGGAAGATTATCAAGAAGAAGCTGCATCATTCTTCAGATCTCTTGGTCTTGAAGCAACAACTAATGTTAGAGTTAACGGCATTAGGACGCACCATGACATTGATGTTTTGGTTAAATCCCATCATGCAGGATTTGATATTATATGGCTTGTAGAGTGTAAGCATTGGAAAAACCCAGTTTCGAAACTTCACGTTCTAGCTTTGCGTGAAATAGTCACTGAAATAGGTGCAGATCGAGGAATATTACTGTCTGAATCAGGTTTTCAAAGCGGAGCTATTGAGGCTGCCAACCTAACAAATGTCCATATAACATCACTTGCAGAATTGAGTTTATCTGCCAGTAAAGATATATATTCCATGCGATTGCGCGAGCTCTATAACCAAGTTGAAATCTGTAATGAACGTTATTGGAATATACCTAAAGATGAGAGAATTAAGTATGGTCTTCGACCTGAAGTTGGAGCAATTAACTATTCAGCCCCCCGTGTAGTCGAGCTATGCAGAGATTTATTTTCTCGTTCATTTAGAGGTGTATATCCCTTTGAATGTGAAGATCCAGGGAAATTTCTCTTCCCACACACCCCCCGAATTTTTAAATCTCCTGAGGAAGTTGTAAAGGCTATAAAACCCTTAATTTCAGAACTTGAGGAAAAATTAAATGAATGTGAGCGCCAGATCAACATCATTAAATAACTACTCAGATAACAATCCGGCTAACTTTAGTCTTTTAATCGTTAGCAGTTTTATGCATTCATGGTCAAAATTATTTTTCTCATATCTCATAGCAGAACATAATCGACTGGATGACGTTTAACTCCGCCCCCAATATGAGCAATAATAATCTCCTCCATTTACATATAAATTGCGAGACATCTTCCAAATTCACCAACTCAATATTGTGCAACTCCCCCATCGCCTTATTTAATACCCCCCCCCACAAACAAACACACCTAACCAAAAAATGATCAAACAATCAGACAGCGAACTGGCCGCCTTTATTATCGATATCGCATTAAGCGACAGCTGCGTAAAAGAAATACTCTTATCCCGTCTGCGCTCGACGTTATTAGTCGAGACAGCCAGTGATGAAACCAGAGAATACCTCGAGCTGATGCTACAAAGAGTGTCAGTGTGCCATTAAATCCACCGTTACGTCGGCCCACACCAGAAGACAGCGTCTCACGACTCCCTCCCCTAGCGAAGGATCCCCCGCAATTCATCCATCTGCCGGGCAACCCGCTTCGCGGCCCCCAACTCGCTAATACCGTATTCATTCATCAACGCCCTGCGCTGCGCCTTCTCCTCTTTCTCCGTCATCCCCAGCGCCAGATACAGGCTGGGCGGCACGGCGCGAAACAGCGCCTCAATCCGGCTGGCGAGCACCACACCCTCGGTATAGCAGTGCTTCGCTTTATTGGCCGACAGCAGCATGGCCTTCTGCTCCTCCGTCAGCTTTTTAAAGCGCGCTATCTGCTCCACCTCTTCCGGCGGCATCACCAGGCACAGCCACCACTCGATCATGTTGAGCATCTTTTTCGCCGCATTGGGGAAGTCATCAAGGTTCTGCGTCGCCAGCCAAAGCCATGCTCCCAGCTTTCGCCACATCTTGACCACCTTCACCACGTAGGGAGCCAGCAACGGGTTGGTGGTGATCATATGGGCCTCATCGGTGGCGAACACGATTTCCCGATCGTCGAACTGATCGCGTTCCGCCAGATTATTGATGGTGTTCACCAGCGAAATATAGGCTACCGCCAGCGGCGCTTCATAGCCTTCACGCGCCAGCGTGCCGAGGTCAATCAGCGTCACGTCCGCTTCCGGCCAGTTCTCGCCCGGGCGATTAAACAGCTCACCCAGAAAGCCCTGCATAAACACGCCGAGCGACTCCCCCATATTCTGAGCGCGTACCTGCCGTTCGGCGGGGCGGGCGGGATCGCGGGCAAACTGATAAAACGCCGACTGAAGGTCGCCGGTGATCATCTGCCTGCCTTCGTCCCAGGCCTGTTGCGCCGCCGCCAGAATGGCCTCACGCATCATGCCGCGATCGGCGCGTTCCAGCCTGGCCTCTTCCTTCTCCTCCCCACCGGTGATCATCAGGCGGGCGGCGATCTCCAGCTCCCCCAGAATGTCGCGCTCCTCGTCGCCGTCCTCTTCACCGTCAACGTCGTCAATATCAATGCCGTCGCTAAGCTCGCTTTCACTGACGGGGACCACCGGCTGCTCAATCAGCTTGTGCGCATCAGCAAACGGGGCCAGAGAAATCCCGCAGCCCGGCTTGATGCTGATTTTGTTCACCGTCAGCCCCAGCTCACCGCAGTAATCGGCAAACAGGCCAAAGCTGTTCCCGGCTTCAGCGATGAACAACCGGGGCCGGTGGATCGCCATTAACTGGGAAAACAGGCTGTTGAGCGTGGCCGACTTGCCGGAGCCCGTCGGCCCGAAAATCGCCATATGGGCGTTCTTGGTACGGTCATTGCTGTTCAGCGGATCGAACGTGAGCGGCGCGCCGCCGCGATTAAAGAAGGTGAATCCCGGGTTGCCGGTGCCGGTATCCCGCCCGAACAGCGGTGACAGGTTCGCCAGATGCTGGACAAAGGTCAGGCGGGTATACCAATGGTGCTTATCCCGGGCCGGGTTAAAGCACATCGGCATGGCGCGCAGGTACCCATTCAGCGGCGCAACCTCGTATTCGCCCCGGGTGGGCTGTAAACCGGCGTTCAGCAATACTGCGTTCAGCTCGCGCTGGCGCGACTGGAGCTGCGGCAGATCCGGAGCCGTTAGCAAAAACGTCATGCTGCCGTGATAGAGCTTGTGCCGCTCGCCCAGAAACGACTTGGCAATGGCCGCATCTTCCCGCACCCGGGACGATTCCACGTTTTCGCCAATCGCGTTTTTTGCCAGATGGGTAAAACGCTCTTCCAGCACGTCCTGTGCCTGCACCACAATGGTCATGCACATCACGGTGCCTTCCGGCATGAGGTCCATCAGGGCATTGATGTTGTCACCCTTGCGGGTCTCCCCGGTCAGATGTCCCACCGCAGGGGGGCGACGCAGGCGATCGATAGTTACCGCCCGGTGAGGCTGTTCGTCAAACCACCAGACGCCGTTTTCCGCATCCGAGCGCGGCGGCGTAAACCATAAGGATTCGCTGAAGTCGGTCATCAGCGGCAGTGCGTTATGTGGGTTGTCGTGATGGCGGGCGGTGCGGTAGAGCACCTCCTTTTCCACCCACTGCGGGTCGGGGTTAAACCAGCGCAGCAGCCAGGCGTGGATCTGCTCCCCACTCTGGCGTTCCGCCACCACGCCCGCGCCGTTCAGGGCGGAAACCAGCCGCTCGCACACCTGACTCAGCGCCGTTTCGGGTGAATACGGATCGCGCTGGGCGGGGTCGACATAGCGATAGACCACCATGCGGGTACGCCGCTGCTGACCACGCCACGGCGCGCCGGTGACGGTCTTATCAATAAACAGCCCTTGCGGTACGGCGATCCCGCGCATGTGGCCTTCAATCTCCCGCAGGTAGTCCTCGGTGAAGGCGCTCCCCTGCGCCCAGGGCTTGATGTAACCGCGCAGCCTGTCCAGATAGGCGGTGACGTCTGTTTCATCCTGACAGAAGAACTGGATCACCCACGGGCAAGTATCCCGCTCGTCAAAGCTGTCCTGAATGGCGTCTTCAATGACGTCACGGATCTCCTCCAGGCGCTCCGCCGTACGCCCTTCCGAACCGACCGGCAGCACGTCGAACACCGCGCCCACCGACACGCCGTCATCCAGCAAAATGCTCTGGCTGGACGGCAGATATTCAACCCAGGGCAAGTAGTCAATCAATGGCGGTTCACGATGGTAGCGCGCTTGCTCATCCGAGATTTTCAGCTTGCCCGATTTCCTCAACGACGGTTTGAGTACCGCCTTCTCTTCAGCCTGCGGCACAGGTGCCGCCGCCTTTTCACGCGTAAACAGGCTAAACATCACAGCGCTCCCACTCGTTCACCCGGCAGGGCATACTGCACCTGGCTGTAGAAAGGAAATACCGTGCTGTAGCCCGGTACCGGCACGTTGCCTACCGTCATATGTGGGAAGACATACATCACCAGATCGGGATTGGGCAAGCGAGGAAATTGCTGCTGGATCTCGCTGTTAGCATCCCGGCTGTAGCTTTCCGCCACTGCCGGCTGCGCGTTCCGCTCGACGTCATTCAGGTCGCGGCGCAGTACGGCGCGCGCTTCTGCGGTCATCTGCGGCGAGCCGCTTTTTTGCTGCCACAGATCCAGCATGGTGGAATCCCCCGGGGGAAGTAATTGCTCTTTTGACGTACTGCATCCGGCCAGCCATAGCGCGGCCAGCAGTAAATATATTCTGGGCATCATTCACCTCGTTCCTTTAATCCAGATGCTGCTGCGGGCCGACGGCCGCATCGTATTTGACCCTGCGGCCCTGCTCTTCATAGTCAATCGGCAGTTGGCGGGTGATATGTACCGCCACGCGCAGGCCGGGTGGCACATAGATAGCGTCAAACGTCTGGCCGTAGCGCTGGCGTACCCAGTTGGTGGTTTCCTGCATCCCGCCGGACACCGCCTTACCCAGCGCATAGGTTCCGGCATCTCCCGTTAACGTCCGGGTTACGTCAGTCCCCTCCGTGGAGGAGGTCATTTCCCCTTCCGCCATTGCTTCCGCCGCTGCCGTCGCGCCGGACAGGGCAAACAGGGTCGGTAAATAGGTGGAGGCATTGGATTTACGCTCACCGGCCAGACACGGAACGCCATGCTCATCCGACAGCCAGCCGATGCTGCCGCCGCTGCGGTTTTTGTTATCGCTGCCGTCGGTCGATTTAGCCGGGCTGGGAACGGTACGAACCGTACCGTCGCTGAAAACGAAGGTGATGCTTTGCACATCGCCCCGCACGCAGGAGAGCGTCCAGTCGCCGGTTGCCGTTCCTGAGACAATCGCCCCTTCCACGTCAGGCAACTGGATGCCGTTTGCCGTCAGGTTATCTTTGCCGATCAGCACTTTGAACGGGTAAGGGTCGGTGACTTTACCGTCAATCGGTACCCGCCCCAGCAAGGCCGTCATGGCCTGGCTGCCTACCAGCGTTGAGTTTTCCGGCAGCGTATACACCGGCGTCGCCGCGTCCTCAATGCCGCGCTCATTTTTCGCGTTACGCGCCAGTTCGGCCTTCTGGCGGGTGATCTCGTTATCCTCCAGACTGGAGAAACGGCTGGGGAACTGAAGCGCGCCGCCGGTTCCTGATGCGGAAACGTCGGCCAGCGTCATTTTGCCGTCACGGCTCATCTGCATCGCATCCTGCGGCTCAATCCAGACCATGCCCTCGCCACTGGCCGGTGCAGGCGGCTCATCTCCGGCTCCCAGCCCAAGGCCAACGGGTAAATCGCCGTTCGCCCCGGCAGACGAACCGCCTGCGCCGCCGTTCAGCAGTCTTTCCTTCAGCTCATCGAGGGCTTTGCTCAACTGGCGCTGCTCTTCCTTTACCCCTTCGGCCTTTTGTTCCGCCTCTTTTTGCGCCTTTGCCACCGCCGCACTGATGCGGTTATCCAGACCACTTTCCCCCTGCGCCAGTCTGGCGTTCTCTTCCGCCAGCGCTTTATTGTCTCGATCCAGTTCGACCTGCTTATTCTGGATCGTCCGCATCCGGCCAACCAGCGTGCGCAACGTGTCCTGAGGCGTATCCCCTTCCACACCCAACGCCTTCAGCTCTTCCTGCGTCAGATCCGCGACCACGCTATCCCCTGTCTGCGTCGCCGCAGGCTGTGAACGTGAACCGCAGGACTTCACCCCAATGGCAATGGCGATAAACAGACAGGCGGGCACCGCCATCTTTAACAACGTGTTTGACTTCACCTGCATCATCGACCTCCCTTTTTCGCCATCACCGCACTGGGCAAGAAGGCGTTTTCAGGCCGCCCTGTGAAAACCAGATACAGCAGAGTGGTATCCTCCGGCGTCCCCTGCGCACCTAACCAACGGTGTTGAAATGTGGCGCTGTAAAAACGCCCCTGTAAGCGGCGAGGGTCAAGCACCACTGGCTTATCGCTCTGGTTCTTCAGCCGGACGGCGACCACGCTGTATCCGCTCGCGGCCCATGCGGCGAGCGTTTTGGTTTCGACAGGTTCCGAGGGCAGCAGAGAGGTGATGACGGCAGGCTTAAGGGAGACAGGAGAAATACCGGGCACGGCCTCCACCGTGCGCAGCGGGGCATACAGATGCTGCGCCGCGTAGCGCGTCAGCTGTACCGGTAAAGGCGCGGAGAGCTTTACTTCGCCTTGACCAGCCGCGCCGTTTTCCCTTTCACCGCTGGCGTCACGCCCTGACACGGCTCCCTTATGGCTGGCGCTCGCCGTCGCGACTTCCCCGGAGTAAACCAGCCTGACCGGCTCCAGCGCGGCTTTTCCGTCCTGGGCGCTGACGTCCAGCAGGATCAGCTCGCCGTTTTCCAGATCCTGCAACTGCAAGCGGGTCACGGGGAATGCCTCCTCCGCCTGAAGGTAGACCGCGCCGCCGCTGCTCTGGATGCGCATCTTTCCGTTCAGGGTTGCGGGGAAGCCTACCCGCACGTTCTTATCAACAAACACAATCCGCTCCTGCCCGACGTTCAGCGGGACAGGCAGTGGAATGCGCTCCCATTTCATGAGCTCCACGGCCTGAACGGCGCAGGGAGCCAGCAGCGCGAGGCTTAATAACAGTCGCTTCATCAAAATATCCCCTTCTTCTCAGGCACATCGACCGGGGCGGCTTCCAGGCGCTGCGGCATCGCGGCAAAGCAGTCCAGCGCCAGGCCAAACGGGTTCAGTTCCGGATTGACGTCCCAGCGCACCACCTTCAGCGGATAGCGAACTAACGCGCGTTTGACCGGTTCGTTGTGGTAATACTCATCGGCGGTGAGGTCGAGCCGGATAACCCAATGGTCGCGATCGACAATCTCCACCCGATCGCCGCGGTAACCTCGTCCGGGGATTTCATAGATACCGCGCACCCGCTCGCGCAGTTCGCCGGAGAAGTTGCGCTTGCGCGCGTCGTCCTCCAGTAACGTCTGGCATTCCGGGGTCAGGTAAGGGGAAAGAGACTTAATTCTGGCCGGATAATCCTGTTCACCATCCTTCGGCCAACTGTTCAACTGCTGAAATACGTAGAAGCCAAACGCGTATACCGTGCTGGGCGGCACTTCCCACCAGGGGCGGGTGCTGCCGCTGCGCAGGTCCGGCGGCTGATGGATAGTGAGGTTGCGCGGCGCGTTCATCCAGCCCAGGGCCAGCACCAGGCACACCAGAATCAGCAAAACGCAGGTTCCGCGCAGCGTCCAGATATGCGCATCGCGGGCGTTAAGGGCATTTTTGAAACGGCTCACAGGTTCACCTCCAGCTGTATCACCGCCCTGCTCCGCCGCAGCGACCAGCGGCGCGACACCAGAATTAGCCGGGGATTGCCCAGCCCCCACTGGACGAGCGCCGCTTCAAGGCGACGATAAAGGTAGTTTTCCGGCTTGCCGCGCTTGATCCGCGCCAGCACTTTGCCGCCGAAGACAATCACCAGTAGCGGCAAAATGAGGGCAATCGTTGGGATCATGACCCAGGAAAAAAACAGGAACGGCAGGGAGATAACGATGCCTGCCAGCGTGCTGAACAACGCGGTCAAACCTAATTCGGGGGTGGTGAACCCCCGGAAAACGACCGGTTCAGCGTTGAGCCTGTCAGGCATGAACTGAATCGTCGCCATCGTGCCCCCTTATCCGGCCACGATGGTGGCGGCTTCGTTGGCAAGCCAGATCACGGCGACAATCAGTACCACACCCACGGCCACCATGGCACCAAACTTGCCCCAAGTCGCCTTGCCATCCCGGACTTCGGCAAACGTGGACACGCAGCTCATCGCCACCACGATAAAGGCCACGGCGGCGACCACTAACCCGCCCAACACCAGACCGTCATTGATATAACCGGCGATCTTTCCATAGAACGTGCCGTCGGTTTTCGACTTCGGGCCTTCGACCGTCGGCAAATCGGCCAGCGCCGGGGAAGAGAGTCCTAAAACCAGTGCGGTACAGACCGTCTTCCTGGCGCGTAAAAAAAGTGCGTTCATGTTATTCCTTCTCATTAACTTGCAAATAAAAACAGGCTGACCACCAACAGGACGACGACGCGAATGACAAACGACAGGACGGTCTTTTCCGACACGTTCCCTGCTTCCCAGCCGCGATAGACGGTGACAAAGGCAAACGCGGCCCACAGAAACAGCACGGCGACCAGCGTGCCGATAAACAGCAGATTGAGGAGATTCGGGTCGGCGTTGTTGGTCGAGGCGCGAAACGCCTGCTCCTGTTCGTGGGTCATTGCTCCCCCTCGCGTTGGTACTGGCCGCTGATATCCTGCGGCAGTACCGGCTGAGCGCGGGAAGGCTCAAGATAGGTTGAGATGCCGCGTTTGATTTTCGCGATATCATCAGTGGCCTGCGGGTAGTCAAAATAAAAGCGGTGTGATGTGTGTTCCTGTACTGCGACGACCTTCGCCCGCTCCAGACTGGCCTGAAGCTGGTCTAGCTGTTTCATGACTAACGCCAGTTCATCCTTTTCACTGCCCTGCGCACAGGGAAGCACGGTGAATAAGGCCCCCGACAGACAAAGCGCCCGGACTTTCGTCATGCGCATATAACCTCCTTTTGTTGAATAAACGTGCGCAAAGGAGATTGGCGAAAAGCGTTACCGGAAGCTGTAAACAATCAAAACCCGGATTTCAAAAATTAATACGTCACTGAGCGACGCCTGCGGCATCGACGGGGCTCTTTGCCGCCCCGGTCTGGCAAGCCAGTCTCCCCGCAGGCTGCGCGAAGGCGGCAGAAAGAGGCGCAGACGTGCTATTCCGCCGTCTTCGCGCAGCTTGGTTTAATCATTTACGCAAAAACAAAATTAGATGGTCGTAAAAACGTCAGGGTAATAAGATAGATAGAGCTGCTGACATTAATCAGGGATGAAAATAGTGGGGCTTAATCTTCAGGGATATCACGTTACAATCGATCACTCGCATCGCCATTGGCTCATTACAACGCCTGAAGGAAACCCAACCCGTGAACGGGTGGGAAACCTCACTATTTATTCCATGTTCAGAAGGCAAAAAGCGCCCGCCAGCCTTAACCGTGACCGTAAACAACGCAAGCTGGGCGATAATTGTCCCTTGATTTATGCTTTGAAGGGAAAAGAGGGGCTGACAACGGACTTTTCCAGCATAAAGGCATTAAGCCAGAGCTTTAACGCCATACTGGAAGCCATTGCTCAGGCAGAGCCTGATGGTTACGACCTGATCGTTTCTATGCCATCCGCCCACAACATTAGCCACATTGTAGGGAAAAGATTCTCACGCTATTTCAACGCGCCGCATTTTAAAGATCTGCTGCGGAAAATTACGGTTGAAGAGGCTTTTATTCTTCTCGATCGTGCGAATATTGATGTAACTGACGTAAAGTCGCTTCAGTACCAGCTAAGAAGACAAAAAAATGAAGTGGGTTATCAGGGCGCTTTTTCACTAAAAGGTATCCCAACGGAGCACAGGGCCGTTTTCCCGCCGATAACGATCAATACCGCTTTAACGATGCATCTCAACGCACACAGAATATTAATTACGGATGATCTGCTGGCGACCGGAACAACGCTGGAAACCGCAGCTAGTCTTCTGGGGACGCTCTGCCCGGGCGCATCGGTTCAGGCCGCCTGTCTGTTCAGTTCGATGGGTAGACTGACTCGCGGTACTCTCAAGAAAAGGAAGTTCAGGGGCTGATTGGTTGAATATCACGCGGCATCCGCGTATACTTTACAACAGATGTAAAGAGTGTGCTTGAGCCTCCCCGCTCTCTAAATCCCGATGAGGCCCGCGTAGGCACCCTGGCGGTGGTCAGCTCGTAAAGAGTAAGTAACCCGCCGGTTAGGCAGCGGCTAACCCCTCAACATCATATGATGTTGTTGTAACAGGTAAAGAGTACCGGCGAAGGGGAGAATATCAATTCTCCCCTTTGTTTTTTGGTTAAAACCAAAGAGGCTCAGGCCGAGCCCTGATACATGACGATTCCTGCCTCACCCAGCCGGTCTGGCGAGATTCGAGATCTATTCTTAAGATTCAACATACTGGTTTCTTCAGTATTTAAAAGCACCAGTCGATAGTTCTGTTCGATGAAAGCAATGATTTCCTCATCGGTAGCCCCCTCTTCAACAATATCAATTATCTTTTTTGCAAACGCGCGTTGCGGCATGACGTGTTCAATGCGTAATAAATGTGCATCGCCACGTTGGCGGGCTTCGTATGCTCCGATACTGCATTCTGCGGTCGGCATTTTTTTTAAATTATTGACATGGGTAAGCCCATATTTAACGCGGATACAAAGAACATCAATGATGCGTTCCACTGAATGAATAGCGCCGCCGTTATCAGGGAAGCCAGCGGCATTAGCCTTGTTTCTTGCCTCAATAAAAAGCCTCAATGCGGGCAGCAATGTCTCAGGGGTATACTTGCCAGACATAGGTTATTTCCTCTCAGTGTTCGCGCCATGTGTAGGGTGCAGGTGTCTCATTTATAAATAAGTTATACCGACGTCATTAAACTTAGCGTTAAATAATACAATCACAAATACTTCTTAAACGCCCCGGTCGTCAACGAAATCACCAACCCCAGCAGCAGCGCCGCAGGCAGCAGAAGAATATTGGGATATACCGCAAACGGCATCGACAGGTAGATAACGCAGGGTAAACAGGTCGCCGGTTTAATCCAGCGCTTGGCGTGGTGATAGATAAAGCTGCTCTCATACGCCGCGCCGTAGCGGCGCAAATCGCGCCGAACCAGGCCGTCCACGATGCCGATCGCTGCCACCATCACAAACAGCGGCACAGACAGCACCAAAATTGTGACCCGAATAAGAAAAACCAGCGTCACGTACACCGTCGCCAGCAGATACTCCCGCAGCTTCACCAGCAGCCAGGCCGCGCCGCCGTTTAGCGTCCGGGTAAAGTCGTTGCCTTGATCTGCGTGGGGGGCATTCAACCAGCCCAGAAAACCGCTGTCCACAAACAGCCACTGATACGCCAGCGTCAGCCAACACTCTACCGTCACCACCGGGTCAGACAGCAGCAGGCTGCGGGTGAATTCTTCAGAGAAATACCGGCTTTCCGTCTCCATGACCGCTTTGCTGTGCAGGGCTCCTTCTTCAGGCCAGAAGAAGGCAATGCCGACATACTCAACGATCAGGCTGAAAATCAGCGACACGAGTAACATGCCAACTAGCTGCCAGGGCCAGTGCCAGAACACGTTCGATAGCAGCCCCGGCGGACGCCGGGGAACCTCCTGCTGGCGTGGGGCAGTGGTTGAAGCCCCGGGCTGCGCCATCAATGCACCTCCAGCACTTCAAGCTGGCACTGAAGCAATACCGTATGCGCGTCAACGGTGATCCAAATCCCGACGCTATTAGATGAGCACATATCCTCTTCCCGGCAGGCGTCTATTCCCGCGTCATTTAACGCTGCGATAATTTCGGCTGCTCTGGGCGTGGTGCAGACGTGGTGCATTAAAATCTGCTTTGCCGCGTCAGGTAACAGGGCCGGGTGCCCTAGCGCGGAGACCATCACGGCGCAAATCTGGTAACGTTTCATTCTTCCTCTCCTTCTGCCTCTTCAATCATGCGGTCGCCCGGCATCGCGCCGCCTGACCACCACTCATCCCCGGTGCGGTAGTTTTTCTGCATATATCCGGCGATCTGGCTGATGCTCTCCGGCATAAAGGCATCATCGCCTGCTGCTGGAAGCGGCATCCTTAATTTCCAGAGCCGCCCGCCTTCAAGCAGCGCAAACGCCTGCCCTTTTGGCAAATTAATAACGTTGGCGGGCGTTATCAGCGGCGTTCGCACGCTGCTGACCCTGTCCTGAACGTTACTGGTGAAGTCGCTGCCCTGATCGGGATTGGAAATGTCAGTCACGCCGGAAACCAGCGTTTTGGTATACACCTCCACTTCCGGCAGTTGTCGGGTCAGTAGCTCAGCGGTTTCCGTATGGCGGACCCGCAGCATAACCAGACTATTGAAGTTACCCACCACCTGCGCCGCTTTGGCGGAGTTACCGATTTTCGCCTCGATATCCGGCAGCGTTTGGGTGTAGGCCGTGATCTGGATCCCCGCGCCGCCCCCTTTATTAATCAGAGGAATGAACTCGTCCCCCATTAATTCACTGAATTCGTCACAGTGGAGGCTGATCGGTGTGTTGCCGCCGCTCTGCTGCGGCAGGCCGTCATTAATGCCGAACTTATAGATATAGCCCGCCACCGACACCAAATCAGCAAACATGCTGTTACCTACCGCCGCAGCCACTTCAGGATCGGAGAGCGCATCCAGGCCGACGTACACCACGCCCTTTTTGCGGATAACCTGCTGCCAGTCAAAGATCGGGCGTGGGTCGTTCAGGTCACTGTAGTTCGGAGAGATGAGCTGCGCCGTCTTCCCGGAGGTCAGCTTTTCCAGCAGCGGCAGCAGCGAAGCCACAATTTTGTCGTAGTACTTCTGGTCATAGCGCACCGAGGAACGCAGCCCGTCCAGAACCGGGTCATACACCCGCTTTCCGGCGTCGCTACCCAGCACATGTTCAATCGCCACCACACGCAGGGAGCGCCCTTCCATATGACGGGGAACATCACGCTCCGTCAGCGTCGCCGTCAGGTTTTCTATCGTCAACCACAGGTCGGGATGGTGCTGGCTCAGCCAGCTTTCGCAATAGTGTTCAAACAGATCGCCGGGGTTGTTAACGTAGCGCTGGATCAGCGCGAAGTCCGGACGTTGTCCCAGCGCGACCAGCGCCCGTGCGATGATATTGACAAAGCGCCAGGCAAATTCTTTAAACGCGGCGGAGTTCCCCGCATCGCTGAGCTGCCCGGCGACCCGACTCGCTACTTCCGAAACTCTGCCGAACCTTCCCACAGCATTGTAGCGCGCAGAGATATCCGGCCAGCCCAGATGAAAGACGTGAAACTCATCGCCGCGCCCGGCGCGCTGGCACTCCGCGTACATCCTTTTCAGCAGGTCGGCATCCCCTTTGGGGTCGAACACAATCACCACGTCTCCCCGGCGAATATCCTGAGTAATCAGTAACTCAGCCAGGCGCGTCTTCCCTACCCGGGTGGTGCCCAACACCAGTAAATGCCCGACCCGCTCGCGCAGGTCCATCAGCACATTGGTTTCATCCAGCTCAATGCCGTGCAGCGCCGGTAAACCGCCCACAGGCGGCAGAGGCCTTACCGGATTAAACGCGCTCTCGCTTGCCAGTAACCGGCACAGGGTCGGAAAACGATATTCCTGACGTTGTTCAACCCGCCGCGCCGCCTGATAAACCCAGGAAGGGTTTACGTATCTGGCGACCTCCGGGCGTAACGTATCCAGCAGGCGCTGCGTGTGCCGCTGCTCCCATAAAAAGCCTTTTCCCAGGAACAGCTTCATCTGGCTCACTGGCACCTGACGGCTGGTCATCACGTAGCGGGGTAAGCGCCGGATATTACGGCGATAGCGAAGTACCCGCAGCCCTTCGCGGGTGCGCTTAATCGCGAATATCCCCAGCGCTCCGGCCATCACGTAGCTAACGCTGGGCGCTAAAGCAATCGCCCACGGCGCGGTAACGCAAACATAGCTGGCGCAGGCGGATACCACGGCGGTATTCAGTTCAACCGCCGGTCGCAGCAGGGCTTCAATCACATAGCGATCGCTCACCTGGTTGCCTCCCGGATTGGAAGGCGTGTCATTAGCTTCATTGTTCAATTCCCTTTTCGCTGATGAATACCGGGTAGTGTTGCAACCCCAGCCGCTTCGCCAGATCGCTGCCGGATACCGGCAGCAGCTCGATATCACCGGCCAGCGTTTGCAGCTCGCCAAACGCCGCTTCGTCCTCGATATTGACCACTAGCCCAACGGCCCGCAGCTGCCGCAGCGATTCCTTTCGTTCATCCAGCCAACGGCGGGACAGCGGATCGTTACCCAACAAAAATATCGGCTGCATCCCTGGTAAACCGAGGCGGCGGGCCTCTACGCTGCCGGGCGTTAATTCAGGCGTGGATATTGGCAATACCGATGCCAGTGACGCGGGTGCAGCGGGCAATACAGCCGCCTCCGGCGGGTTTGGTGATTCAAATTCATTGGGCTGATTATTAATGCCGTCAAAATAAGGTGCGGCAGGTTCCCCGCCCAAATCGGCAATAACGTTCAGCCCGGCGTGCGCATTGCCAAACAGGCAACAGAGTCCCAAAAGGTAAATGCTCTTCATGGTGTTTTTCTCTTCGGCTCTACCCAGCTCACCGCCGTGGGCTTTACCGGGTTCAGAGTATTCAGATGGCGTTGAACAACCGCTTTATAGACGCGGGCCGGCTTGCCGCCCGCAGGATGATGGTAACAACCGGCGGCCTGCATCCAGCTTCCCGGTTGGGCGTCGTAGCATTCGCGTAGGATCCGCGCCGCGACGCGCAGATTGGTGTAGGGGTCAAAGGCGTGCCAATACGATGAAAACCGGCTGCCGTTCCAGCCCAGATTAACCTGAGCGACACCCACATCGATTCGCTTCAGGGGATAGCGCCGGATAAACCCCAGCAACGCCTGATAGGCCTCATCACGGCTGGCATAACGATACCCGATTCCGGCAACGTTGATGGTCCACGGCCACGGACGAACGCCATGGGCCAGCTTTTTGGCCGATTCGGTCAGCGCCAGCGAGTACAGCGCTTCGGCAGGTACGTTTTCCTGTTCCGCAATCTGACGGTAGCCGGATGGAATCGACTGTGCGCAGGCCAACGGGGGAAACAATAGCAGGAACATCAGAACGCGACGGGCAACCATCCGTTTTCCCCCTGTTCCAGCACCACGGGCATTTGGCCTTTGCCTAACTTCAGCCAGCGACCAGCGTCATGGTTGAGCGTAATCGCCCGCGTTTTTACGCGTTCAGCGGGAATATGCCGCCTGCTCGCCCACTCACGTACCTTCGCGTCCTGGCCTTCGCTACCGACCAGATAAATATCAAACGGCTTCTGGCTGGCGAGCAGCTTCGTCAGCGTTTTATCACAGGGCGGGCAGTCCGCTTTGACAAACAGCGCCAGACGGCCATGACTCCGGGGCTGAGCTGGCGCGCTGCCCATACCTGCGCCAATCGGCAGAATATGGGGGTAAAGCCGTTTCCACGCCGCGTCGACCTCCCGCTGAAACGCCAGCTCGGCCTCCACGCGCTTAAAGTCCTGCTGGACGGACAGTTCGGCAAAGCGGCGGCGCTCTTCCGCCGTTCTGGCTTCAATGCCCAGCGCCGTAATCGGGTCCAGATCGGGAGAGAATACGCCGCGCCGTCCATTCATTAACGCCTGATAGCGTTGCCACTCCTCGTCGGTCAGTCCCCATGTCTGAGCGCTTTTACGGGTGTTCGCCTGCTCAAGCTTTCCGGCCACAGTATCTACCGACTGGCTATGCGCCCAGGCTTGAGCGTCGGTTTCCGCTGCGCTGGCAGGGAGAGAAGAGGCGATTAACAGCAGAGGGAAAAGTATCGTTTCACGATCGCTCCTTAATGAACGCTGAGCGTCAGCGTGCGCCCCGCCGTGCGAAAGGTGGCCTGACGGGAGTCGATGGTCAGCAACATCCAGCCGCTAAACGACTCGCCGGGGGTTAGTAAGCGAACCTGTTCCAGACTGCTGGCCTGTCGGGGAGTAACGGAAACAAAGCGCGCCCCGCCTCGATACTCAACGCCATTCAAAACAAACGGTGCGGATGCGGATGAAATCACTTTGGCAGCCGTCTTCTTAACCGGCTTTTTCAGGGGATTTGCTACCGCTGACGATGATGATGGAGCAAGCGCACTCTTACGCCCGGCGAGAAGATCGGCCATCTGTTGCTTCAGTTCCAGCCACTGGCCGGACAGCGCCCCGTCGCGCTGCTCCAGCACCTCAACGCGCTGCGTTACCGACGTCATTTGCTGCTGTAATTGGGCGTGCTGCTGGTTCACTTCCTGCCGATTTTCCGCGAGCGCTTGCGTTAACTGTTCCTGAGTCACCGCGCTAACCAACGGCTTCGGCGGTTCTGTCTGCTGTTGACGCGTTTCTACCCCAGCAATGCGTTGTTCAAACTGGGCCTGTTGCTGCGCTAACGTCTGCCACTGCTGCTCCAACGCAGCGGAGGACTGCATCAGGCGCAGCTGCTGCGTCCACAAAAAGGCAGACGACGCACCGAGTACGATCACCATCGCCAGACATCCCGCTTTGCGCAGAGGAAACGGCTTACCCGCCCTTTTGGGTTCTTTTTCTTCCATTATGATGCGTTCCCTTTCAACGTTGGTTTGGTGAGGAAACGAGAGGGCGATGTTTCAGCCTTTGGCAGCTGGTACCCGTCCCTCAGGCTATGGCAGACAATACGCTGTACGTCGTCAGCTTCCAGTTGCCAGGCGCTACCCGCCATGACCTGTAGCGCCGTGTTCAGCCGCATAGGGCCGAGCTGGTAATGCACCGCCGGGAGAGACTGGTTATACAGAACGGCATTGGATGAAGTGACGGCGCAGAGGCTGTAACCCGACTGTTTTAAGGCGTAGCGCATGGCATCAGCTACGGTCGGCGTCAGCGATGCGGGAATGCGGATATCAATGATTTGTTCCAGCGGCGCGCGCTGGGCGGCGCTGGGATCGGTACTAACCAGCAGGTAGCGATCGTAGCGCACCACCTGCGGCGCGTTTTCGCGCTGGTAAACATCATCAGCCGCAGACTGAACGTTGCTGTTTAGCGTACTGGAAAGGGATAACGCTGGTTGTTGTAACTTTTGCTTTGGCGCGCAGCCGCCAATCACAATAACCCCTATCACGCAGAGCAAATACCGGTGATATTTCATAAAAGATCCTCTTATCGACGCGGAAAAACGCCAATGTGCGAATCTTTCTTTACATGTTCAATTAACAACTGTTTTCCCGTGCTGAAAAAAAGAAGCGCCGAAAAGGCGCTTAAAGGAGGGGTATTAAAACTGGTTATCACCAAACTGTTTCGGGGAAGGAACGTCCGGTGCAGAGGGCACGCTCGGTTCCGGTTTTTCTTCTTTATAAACCATCTCAGACCCAATCTTGATCCAGTTAACCTTAATTAACCGGGCTTTAAGACTGGGGCGAACTTCACCGGCGTGTTCACCTTTTGTCAGCGTGAAAACATCGGCAGAAAGATTGCTGAGCCGAAAGCCAAGCAACACCTTCTTTTCCTCTGCAATAGCCTTCTGGCAGCGCAGAATGAGTTCAGAGGACTCCTTGCCGACGACCATAATATCAAAACGGGTGTAGCCCGGATTATCCGTTGCGCCAGTTAACGCATTAATTGAGCAGCACAGCATACTGCCGTTGCGGGTTTGAACTTCTCTGACGTTGTTCAAATAACCCAGACCCGTTACGTGCAGATTGAAGTAATTAGTTTCATTAGACATCGTGTTTCTCCTTGAATAAAAGCGGGACAGAGGGAGAAACAGCCCGAAAAGGGAAGCTATTTCCCTCATGGGTGAATGGGTGTGAATACATACCTTATCGCCGAAGCGACGCCTGTTTAAAAAGGTTAAACAGGCCTGGGTTTGACCGCTATACCTTAAATAATTCGAGTTGCAGGAAGGCAGCAAGGGAGGGGATCCCCAGGAGCTTACTCCAGTAAGTGACTGGGGTGAGCGAGCGCAGCCAACGCACCTGAAACTTGAAGTATGACAGGTATTTAGCGCCGCCTTGCAGGTCACGGCAACATCGGGTGTTGTCAGAGACAACGGATAGGCACGCTTATTTTTTCAGCAAGAGGGAAAGGAATTGAAGGGGAAAATGTTTTACCGTCAAAAAAATTAAACGGGTACAGAGGACTCTGTACCCGCCATGATCTGCACTAAGGACCAAGGGTTTTAATATTCACTCCGGGGCGAGTAGAAGAACCCGGCGCAGTTTTCACGGAGGTTTTGCGCCTTGAAGGCTATACCTGCAACAGTACATACGCCTTCGACTATAACCGTAGAGACGGAGTGCTACACAGTACCCTTAGAAAATAACAAACACTGCGGGAGGACGCCAGAGGAAACTATATTTCAACGGCATGACATTTTTACCCGCAGCGCGTCCAGAATTGTGCGTTTTTTGAGCTTTATGCGGGCCGCATAAAGGTTGTTTTTTAACCATGCCTTTTCCCCTTTTTACCGCCGATCGCAACAGTTAAAGCGGGTGAATTCAGGGCCGGAGAAAAGCCCGATCGAGCCTGACCGCTGACAACGGATGCCGACACTTCGCCTAACGCAGCAATGGCTTGCTGCGCCGTATCGTTATTCGCCAGTACGTCGGCGCGCGTGACGGCGACGGAGCGATAGCGCTGAGCCGCCCCGTAAATTCGCCTGATCGCATAACCGGCGCTGGAGAGATATTGTTGCTTAGTCTGGGTGCTGATGAGCCCAAAAAAATGCGCCTGAAACACCCGCAGGGCCAGCTGATCGAATCCAACCAGCAAATAGACGCAGCGATAGCCAATCGGCGTGTGGCTGTGTACTGCCACGTTGAGCGGCGTTTCCGCGATACAGTCCGTTAGCTTGACGGAGCCGGGCATGTCAGCAAAAAGCGCATCGACTTCATCCAGCAATGTCTGCATTTGCTGATGCGATGCGCCGATCAGCTTCTCCAGATGCAGCATCGTCGCATCCGCCCAAGGGTTATCCGTCAGGGAGTCCTGATTGATTCGGCCAGCAAGCTGGAAGAAGCGCGGCATCCCCATGATGGCCGACTTGCCCTCTGAAGAGCGACGGCCTTGCCATAGGGAGATAGCGTAGCGGGTATGAAGTTCTATACGCAGTTCGGAGCGCAGCGCGCCCGGCGTGGGGTGTTGAGGCTTTGAGTTTTCCGACATCGTGATAACCCATTGGTTGGTTTAGGGTGTCAGGATGGTCAATGATGGGTCGTTACGTGAACAATGAGAAAGTCTCATTTGATCAAAAAAGATTGAATGTATTGGCTCAGATCTGAGCTGCCACTTTTGTGTCCCAGAGACTAAAAAACGCCTTTGTGCTTGTGGCATGAGCGCATCTTCAGGTGAGGACGTTCCACTATTGAGCCTTCAGTAATCGCCTGTTCCTCCACATTTATTTGTAAATATGCTTGTGACATCATTGCTGACTTTCACTAAAAGTGCTAGTTTCAACATATGATGAAAACATCATTTCTAGTGAAAAAAACCATTAGATCAGCTTGATCTTAGAAATCAGCAATGTACTGATTTCATCAATATTGATGGTTTCAACGAATGCTGAAATTCGAGGTTACAATGAAACTAGCTGAAGACCCCAGCTATCCCCTTATCTTGAGATTACAGTCACTGCTGGAACAAATCCCAATTATTGAAAAGGTAAAAATAATAGGAGATGGTCCCAGCATGGATGAGGGTGTTGACTACCTTATCCAGGTCCGGATAGATAAAACAACTTACGTGCTTGCCTGCGAAACAAAAAACAATGGCCAGCCTAGATTTGTGCGCTCAGCGATTAAAACCCTTCGGTCTTATATGTATGGCAGAGAGGAGATTCTTACTCCTGTCCTCCTCGCTCCCTATTTGTCCGCCGATTCCCGACAGATTTGTCAGGAAAATAATATCGCATTTCTGGACATGGAGGGTAATGCACAACTCCAGTTTGGAGGAGTTTATATCGATCATCGTATGCCCGGTAAACCCGTGCCTGAAAAACGTGGGCTTCGTACAATGTTTAGCCCGAAGTCAGCTCAAGTGTTGCGTATGATGCTTAATGACCCCCTGAGAACCTGGAAAGTCACCGAACTGTCGGAAGAAGGAAAGGTAAGTCTTGGCCATGCCAGTAATGTGCGTAAAAATTTGTTGGAAAGGGAATGGGCTGTCATTAGCAGCGAAGGACTTACCCTGAACAAGCCGGGGGCACTTGTGAATGAGTGGCGGGATAACTATCGCCCAATTCAAGGAAAGAAGAAAAATTTTTATACACCTTTGCACGGCAACGCGCTGGAGTCTCAATTACGCAACTTACTGGGTTGTGATGAAGTGCAAGGATCTGCAATTTTGGCCTCATTTTCTGCCGCCCAGTGGCTGTCCCCTTATGGTCGTACCGGGATGCATTTTTTCTTTGCCGACGAGAAAGGAATGGAGAGGCTGATATCAGGCCTTAAGTTAAGCACAACATCAAAGGGCGCCAATGTAACTATAACGGTCCCCAACGATGAAGGTATATTCCTTGATGCTATCGAGCCAGCACCGGGAATTGTCACTACAGGTGTTATACAGACCTACCTTGATCTCACAGTTCAGGGGGAACGGGGACAAGAAGCCGCTGAACACCTTCGAAATGAATGGATGGAATGGTAATTATGACAACAAGAGAACCTCAGTCAGCTGCTGACTATGAAGATCGGACAACGGCTGCCGTTAAATCCGTTCTGATAGAGATAGGACAGATCCTGGGCAGTTACAAAGGAAAATTCACTGTTATTGGAGGAGCGGTACCTTGGCTGCTTCTTAACAATGACGATATGCCGCATGTCGGCACGCTTGATATTGATTTGGATCTGGATTCAACAGCGCTGGGCGATGGTGAATACGCCACTTTGGTGGAAAGTTTGCAGGGTTGCGGGTATGAACAGCGAGAGGGCGTCACCAGAGCATTTCAGCTAGTGCGTACTATTCCTGCGTCTGACGATGGCCCTGCCATTGATATTATCATCGATTTTCTCCGCCCCAGAGATGCTGAACTCGTTAAAAATGCCCCACCCTTAATAAGTAATTTCGCCGTGCAGCGCGCAGACGGTGCCGATCTTGCGCTCAAATTCTATGAGATGGTGGCCATTAGTGGTGCCATGCCAGAGGGTGGCAAAAATACAGTGGAAATAGCAGTGTGCTCAATACCGGCGCTGCTGGCCATGAAAGGATATGCCCTCAATGGTCGGCATAAACAAAAAGATTCTTATGATATTTATTACTGCGTTCGTAACTATGAGGATGGGCCGGAAGCGCTTGCTCAAGAGTGCCTCCCTATACTTGCTGAAGAAAGTGGGGCCATCGGATACGGATACATTGCACAAAAATTCGACGAGGTGGAAGGTTATGGTCCAACCAGCGTCAGAAAGTTTGTTGAAGAGACGAAACTACTTGGGGAAAGAACTCCCGAACAGTGGCAACAAGATGCATTTGGTCAGGTAGATCTCTGGTTACGTGCTCTTAACTTAAGATCTTAGGTACGGTATATAACCACCGGGCGGGCAGATATCAAATTGCTCGCCCAGGATCCCTATGGCAGGCCAACAAATACATCAATATCCTTTGGGCACAATGAGCGTCACTATTTCAAAATCATCTTCACTTTTGTTAAGGTCGTTTTCCAACCCTCTGGGGTTAGCTATCCAACCATCGGGATCGTACACAAAACACAGCAGCTTTTTACAGTCAGGATGGGAACGATAACGCTGAGAATCAATCAACAACTCACTCCCGATATCTTTTGCTTTTAAGGTTGCGCGCGTTTTCTTGACCTCGATAATGATCCCTTCATTTTTCAATAAAAAATCGACGCGCGAACTACCGCCCGCATAGTTTGGCGTCCATTCTTCTGGTCGAATATCGTCAAAGTAAATATGTAAAAGGGCATGAAGTAAATCTTGAACATCATATTCGTCGCTAATAACTAAAGACTCTCGATTACTATGTCTAGTCTTCAGTTGGTTAGCGACCAGATGAAACCGAGAACAGATCTTTTTAACCAGACCAAAATAGTCATTAGAGACAGAGGATGCTTTCAATGAAGATGAAATTAGTTTTGACTTCTTTTCTGTCCAAGGGAAAGCAGCTCCGCAATGCTCACAATATTCCGGAGTATCTGTCGTCCCTACGTAAAAAGCGCCACTAACCTGATACTCACCAGGAATATGGTGATTACATGAAGGGCATCGCGTAATCGTTTTTTCCCCACAAGTAGCGCAGAAATCTCTCCTGAATTCAGGTGAGCTACTATAGTTGGCAGTTACCTGATGACCATTCAAGCATACCTGTTGTATATCATAATGTCCCATGAGAACCCCTTACTTATAAACCAGTTATCCTTATGGGAGTAGTATGCCAATCACCAACCCTATGTTACAAATTATTCCTGTATAAATTATGCGACCGATATAAAGCCTATTTTTTTAACCAATTATCGTTGAGCACACATCTCCCGCAGCCTAGCCATCACGCTAGCGTCAGGGCTGGCCCTTCCCGCTTGCTCGACGGAAAAGGATGAAGCGGGCTTGGCTCCTGAGGAGCTCAGATACTATCAGAATACCATTTCCTTTTAGCAAGCGATTAAACTACCCTGATACTCAGGCCAATTCGGAAATCTCAAAATGTGTGGAAATAAAATGGATGATTAAGCATACTTTATTACCACGTTGATAAAATGGATTCTATTTATAAATATATTTTCAATCCAACCCATTTAAACATTCAATTAAAGGATCTTTTGGCCAAATAACTCTATTTTTATCATCATATAACACAGAGATGGTTTTATCACACTTTCTTTCCTGCCAAATATCATACTTCCTTTCAATGTAATCAACATCTCCAGATGAATCTAAAATATACATGGTCCGATCATCATCATCTTTATATGCATAGGTGATGATATTATTACCATAAGCAATGGTTTCAATCTTCCCCCAAGCTTCACTAACAACATTACCAAAATAATCAATTAAAACCCAATTACTTTCATTTGGAAGTACGACCCAAGCATGGTCACCATAAAAAGGCTTGACATCATTATAATATCCCTCTAATTGCATTAAGCCTTGTGAATTATATAATCTATAGGAATAACGTCTTTTTAACCAAAACAGGTCACCATTGCTGATATTTGCTATATAGCTTATGGTATCATTAGCCTTATCAAAATCACTAGTTTTAAGCTTGGGAATGACTGTTCCTGAATCAGTATTTAGCAATCCATAATATTCATTCTTATAAGCACCTGAGAGATAAAAAGAATCTTTGGCAACAAGTACAGGATTGACATTTTTAACCACAACCTCATCTTTATTTTTTATAATTTCATTACTAATAGATATTTGTTTTCCTTTACTATTTTTCAAAAATGTTTTCAACCAATACCCATTATTCAAAGGTTCCATTTTTATTTTATTGGGTACAATAGTAGTTATATCGCCTGATGCATTTATTATTATTTGTTTTTCGTCTCTAGATACTACAGCAAAACCATTGTTAAAATCACTCGCAGCAGTATATGTTGCAGGAATCACCCATTCTCCATGAGTATTTATATAGCCGTAACGATAATCAATTTTTTTATGTTTATCGTAAACGCCAATTTTAGCTACAGCTATATCAGGATTAAAAGGACGAATGTCATCAAACGTATTTTCAGAAAGATTGACACCGTTATTGTTAATCAATATACGTTTACCTGTATCGACACGGATGGATAGAAGATCACCTCCTAAATATACGGGATCTTGACCAGTGCGTTTAATAATTAGCTTGCCAGATTCATCATATATATATAAATTTTCCCCAGAAAAAGCCAGCCATCGCTCCGCCATATAGTTTAGCGTATCAAAATGCCCCTCAGGCGGAACCACTAACTTTCCATGAATGTCAAAGACCATATATCCATCAGCATTATGCTTATAAGGGAATTGCATCGTGTTGGTATATAACAAATTTGCTTCATTACCCATGACTGAACTGGAAAAAGCCAAGCACGTTGCTATTGCCAATGAATGTTTTAACATGTCTTCCCCCTGTAATTAAAAAAATTGTTGGCAAATTTTAGAGCCCAACAATACCGTCCGCAACGGAATCATTCATCCCTCATATCATTGTGAGAGAACAGAATTTTCCCTATAGTTGAACACACTATAAACTATCATTCAAACCCTCCGAACCGATGATTATGATGAAAGGAAGCAATGCATGAACGGTACAAAAATCAATGCATCAAAATATACGCCGCAGCTCCCTCACTGGAGCCAAGATCTCAGCAAATGGAATAACAGCGCTTCCGTTATGCAAGCCCTGAATAGTGATAGCGATAAGCTGAAGCACAATGAAACATTGCTATTTGTGAATGATGATTATTGCGAAATCTCGCGCCGCCGTCCCAATGCTCGATATCACCACCTGTTATTCCAGGTATTGACTGGTCTTATGGCTCTATCCGTGCTGTCCTTCGTGATTTTTTTTCTGTGTACCATAGATATCGGAGAAATTATTAAGGGCTACACCGATTCAGATCGCAAGGGGAGAGGTATCTTAGTATTGGCACTCGTTACCTTTATCGCATTACTCATTATTAGCCTTACCGCCTTTAACTACTTCCTGTTCGCCCCCAAAGATTATCCATTACGTTTCAACCGTAAAACAGGTAAGGTTTACGTCTATGATTACGTTAACCTGCACGTCTGGCATTTGGCGGAAACGCTCACCGCGCTATTTAAATTCCCTTTTTTCCTCCCTACGCGCCCAGTAGAAAAAGTTTTTGACTGGCAAGATATTCAAGCTGTTGAAACATACTATATGACCAGTATTAAAGGCGTGAATAAGACTACTCGCAGCATTTACTGCGTAGTATGTGCACCCGGCACCACACAGATAGTAGACAGGTTCATGCTAAGCATTACTGGAGATGGCCTCAGCGCAACGCCTTACCGACAGTGGGTATGGGTTTGCAGTTACATGTCTTTCAACGATACCCAACTGGATAATACTCTGGTGAATCGGGATAATTTCTGGGGTAGACCCGTTGTCTGGTCAGATAAATTCGCCAAAGAGTCAGCACGCAGTAAATGACATCAAAATTGTAACCCTTATCAAAGAAGAGGTTATTTTTCATACTTTATGCGGCCCGCATAAAGCCTATTTTTTAACCAATCATCACTGAGTATACATCTCCCTCAGCTTCGCCATCACGCCAGCGACGGCGTCAGGGCTGGCCCTTCCGGCTCGCTCAGCGGCGAAGGATGAAGCTGACTCGGCTCCAGTGGACTCAGGGGCCATCGGAGCCTCATTCCCCTTTAGCAGGCGATTAAACTGCCCCTGCTTCGCCCGCTTCAGCGTGCCAATCAGGTAGGCCGCCGCGTTGCGTACTTCGCCGCTTTGCAGGCGTTTTCCTACATCGCTCAGCAACTCTTGGCCCAGTTGCTCGGGTAGCGCCAGAAGCTGCGGCTCCAGAGCATCCCGCTCTGCGGTAGTGATCGTCGCCAAGAGATCGGTCGGCCAACGCAGCCGCTGCTCCGGGTCGTGCGCAGGCGCGGTATACGTATTTTTTTCTACACACTGTGTAGAAGTACGTATTACGTAACGGTTCGGTTTCCGAACTGGGTCGCAACCCCTTGTTTTTCGGCTTAGTTCGGGATCCGAACCCGGCTTATTTTCTCCCATTTGGGTACTGAGTTCGGTTTCCGAACCGGGTGATTCTGACTGAGTTCGGTTTTGTGCATGCGTCAGTTCATCCTGCTCACGGCGAGAGTTTGCCATCGCCTGAGGTGACTGGTAGCCCGAAAGGCGCACTTCAATTATGGCGACTCGCGAATGACGGTGACGCATTGCACTATCGGATTTTAGCGACTGAAGAACCGCTAGCGCCGTCAGGCGAACCGTCCGATTGCCGTGTCGGCAGGCCTCTTCTACAGCATCCAGCCAGCCCGGATCGAAAACCTCGGCATCATGCGCGCTGAGCGGCTCATCGTGCTGGGCGTAGATATTGCCGCGAATGCGTCCGGAAGCGTCGCGCACGCGTTTACACAGGCTTAGCCAACCAGTAAGCCTCAGCATTAATAACGCGCGGCTTACCGTTTCCCGCGACGCCTTCCCCGCATGGGGAGAGGCAAGCTGAAGCTGTAGCTCGTCATAGGTGGGAAAGACGGCTCCTTCGTTACTTTGCGCATATAAACGGATCATGACCCATGCCATCTTATCCAATGCGGAAAGACGGCTATCCAGAAAAAGCCGCCGGGGAACGGCGTCATGCACGTTCCCCATAAAGATTAAGCCACTTTGCTCGTTCACCGGCGCACCTTCCGCATGCTGCCGGATGCGTTCATTCATCTTATTCAGCGTGAACTGGATAACGCCGTCTACGGGAAACGCCACTATGCCCTCCCCATTGACGGAGAGAGTTCCATCCAGCTTTTCGCCAACGTCCAGATGACCGTGAGGGAAATGTCATGTTGTTCTGCAATCAACATCATCACATCCAGCGCCTCCAGCGAAGCCAGATTGCTAATCTGTGCGGCTTTCCACTGTTCCCAGACGGCCAGCTCTTCTTCTTCCGTAGGGTTATGGCAACGCCCCTGCCGGGTTTCGATGCCGCTTAAACGGCGTCGGGTGCTGACTTCCGCAGGCGTTAAACCGAAGTAGCGCTGCATCAGTTCAATAGAACCACCCAGCGCCAGCGCACGATCGATCCGCTGAGCGCGCTGCCGTTCCCGCTGCGCCTGTTCCATCAGCATTTTGAGATTGGCGTGGTTGATGCACACGGTCAGAATGGATACCGGCGTGCTGATCAGGTAATGCAAATCCTCGATGCTGAGCCGGTTCAACGCCTGAATCTCTTCCATGGTCATACCCAGCGCCTCGCAGCGGCGGATACTGCCGGACTTCAGTTCCATTATCAGTTGCGTCAACAGGGCGTTGGTCGCTATACCTGCAATCATGGTTTTCCCCTCCCACGTCATTATTCACCTCCCCCGGTCAGCCGCTGTAACTCATGCAGGCGGCGCAGGATCCGTATCAGGCGGAAATATTTCACTACCGCGATATCGTCCAGCAGAGGTTCGCCCCCCACTTCAGGCGCTCCCACGACCAACATAGAGAATGCAGATGCCGCCAGCGCGGTGCTGTCGGAAGAAAAGAGGGAAAGAAGCTGCCTGCCCGAATGGGCGCTGTACATAGGCTCGTCGATAATGCGAAAGCCGGAACTCAGGGGCGATTTATCCTCAATCACCAGTTCGCCGATCTCCAGCGCTTCGGCAAGCTCGAACGCCAGCCGAAACGCCATATCCTGTAGATGTTCAATATCGTCCTGCAATGACGGGATATGCCAGATATCCGCTACCGGTTCCAGCCCGGCAGCGGCAAAAGCAATGGAGCTGACACTGGTTTGAAATGCGCCTGACGGCTCGGACACGCCCGGTGATGCTTCGGCAAATGCTTCACCGGACAAAACGGGCTCACCGCCAAACATGTCCGGCTGCAACTCGACGCCAGCAGCAGGGTGAAGATCGGGAAAACACCCTTCCCCTCTCTCATTCAGTACCTCCTGCGTTGCGGGAGCCTTATTTTCCGCCGTTGCGGGAGGTGACTGCGGCCCGCGTGATTTTGATGGTGAGGGTGGCGGCGCGTGCTCTGGCGGCCCCTCAGGCTCAGGCACATAAGTTTGTTCAGGGCTGCCAAAAAGCTGCCGACGCTGCTGCTCTGCCGGATCCAACTCAATCAGCCAACGGTCCCAGGTGATTGTGGGATCCGGCAGCGCTTTCACGAGCTCACCCATTAACTCATCTTTCAGGTACTCCAGCGAGTAATCGGTAAGAGCCGTCAGCTCCAGCCTGCTACAGGCACTGGCAAAAACCACCTCAAACGATGGGGCTAACGGGAGTACAGCGCTTTCCTGACACAGCACCTTCCAGCCCTTTTCCGCCGCGCTGTAGAGATTGATTAACGGGAGCACTTGCGTCCGACTCAACCCCATATAGAACAGCGAAGATAAGTGAGGGAAAAGGTGCGTGACCGCATATTCCATACGGCTGATATTAGACTGCGTAACCCGGTAGCCCTCTCCGGTCAGGAGATCCGCAAGTTCTTGCTGGGTGACTTTACGTTCAAATTGCTCTTCATAAATGGAGCGTGCTTTAGCAACGCCCAGCGCCTTTTCGATAAACGAGAGATCGCCGCGCATCTCGTTTTCCGCCAGATGGCCGATAACGCATTTCAGACGTCCCGGCCATGGCTTGAATATGCACTGAATGCGGCGAAAACGTTCGTCGCCGGTTTCCTGATACAGCTCGGACAAAATAGCGTAGCGGGTATTCCCGCCATCGCTGAATATATAAACATCTTCGGCGCTGTCAGGGTTTTTGGTCACTTTCGGAACCGAATCCAGACCACGGGCATGGATAGATGACTTGATCTCTTCGTATTTAGGATTGCGGGTTGTGCGTGGGTTATCCGGGTTTGGGCGCAGTTGCTCCAGCATCAGCACCATTGGCATTTCAGCAACCGGCAATACGGCTACGTTCCCAACCGCAGCCGGTTCCCTCCCCCGTTTCAGTAACGCCGCCTTCATATTGCTGCTTTTCATTCAGCAGTCCTCCCGTAACCCAAGCTGTAAGCACCGGAAGGAAAGTCTTCAAAACGGGTAATATCGGCCTGATAGCGTACTTTTACCGTGTCTACCGGTCCATTGCGCTGCTTGCCGATGATGATTTCAGCAGTACCTTTATCCATCGTTTGCGGGTCATACACTTCGTCCCGATAAACAAACATAATCAGGTCGGCATCCTGCTCCAGTGCGCCAGAATCACGCAGGTCGCCGTTATTAGGCCGCTTGTTGGCGCGTTTTTCCAAGTCGCGATTTAACTGCGACAGCGCCACGACCGGGCAACGCATTTCTTTCGCCAGCGACTTCAGCGCCCGGGAAATCTCGGCTATCTCAAGCGTGCGATTTTCCTGCCCGGGACTACGCATAAGCTGAAGATAATCCACCAGAATCAGCGCAGGGTGTCCGAACTGGCGTACCGACTTGCGAACCCGGGAGCGCAGCATAGTCGGCGTTAAATAACTACTGTCATCAATCAGTAGTCGATCTTTCCATGACAGCAGGCAGCTTGCCGCACTGCTTATACGTCCCCATTCATTTTCGGACAGATCGCCACTGCGAATATGCTGAAGCGGAACACGCCCCAGCATTGCGGTAAAGCGCGCCAGAAGCTGATCGACCGGCATTTCCAGACTGAAAACCTGCACCGGCCCAGCGTTTACGTTAAGTGCGGCTTCGCATAGCGCTAACCCAAGCGCGGTTTTCCCCATTGACGGACGCCCTGCCAGTAAAACCAGATCCCCGGGCTGGAGACCGCTGGTTACTTCATCAAGATCCTGAAATCCGGTAGGCGTTCCCGTTACTGACGTCTGGCTCTGACAACGTTGTTCCAGCTTATCGAGAAACTGGCCGTAAGCCTCCGGCAGATCGGCTACGCCGCCCTGTTCATGCTGCTCGGCTATCGCAAACAGACGCTGCTCGATATCATCAATCAGCATTGCCACGTCGGTACGCACATCCCCGGCCTGACCAACAATATCGTGCCCCAACGCTAAAAGCTGGCGCTGACGGCCATAACTGGCGACGTACTCCGCATACGCAACGATATTCGCTGCGGAAGGTGTGTTCTTCGACATTTCAGCCAGATAAGCGAAGCCGCCGACCTGTTCCAAAACTCCCCGCTGTTCGAGATGTTCGCTAAGCGTGATCAGATCGACGGGCTTCCCCTGCATCAGCAGGTCATGCATAGCGTTAAAAATGAGTTGATGCGGGCGGACGTAAAAATTATCGGCGGAAACGATCGTCGCGATGTCATCCCAACGATCGTTATCCAGCATCAGGCCGCCAAGAACGGATTGTTCAGACTCAATAGAATGAGGGGGTAAAAGGCGCTGGGCATTATTCATGGGGTACCTCCCCCAACGCCTGATACAACTGTTGTAACTTGCGGGGAGATACCAACAAAAGCGGATAGCCATCGCGCTTCACGTCAATATAGACTGGCCCGGATGGCCCGGAACCAATTTCAAGCATCATCCAGTACCTTGACACACTGACGTTAACGCTCGACAGTACCAGCTCATGCTCGTCTTCAAGATTCCAGACTTCGACGAATGACTCTCTGCATCCCCATAGATCCGCCAACAGACGAACTATTTTTTTAGATGCCCGCACGCGATCTTCAGCCTCAAAGAACACGATGATCTCGTCTGTCCTTAATGCAGGGTCGGGATAGGTACACTGACAACATGCACGAAAAAGAGGGAGATAAGACTGGCGCATCATTTATCCCCTTTTGGCTGAACCTGAAGAACTGAGGCAAACCGTTCCACCCATTCAGGGAAAAGCTCGCAGGCTAAATCATGCATCGTGCGTGCGGCAGGCAGGCTCTTGCGATCGGTGTGGTATTCAAGGCGATGAGCAGGCTGCCCCAGACTGTGCCCGGTTTTGTAGACGTCCAGATCGTAAATATGGGTATCGAGCAGGCTAACGGAAATATCTGCGCTGCTATAAGATCCTTCGGCAATGATGTTACTGAGCGCCTCCAGCGCGTCTTTTGCCAAGGTGGTGTAGTCCATACAGTTAACCAACACCTTTACCGGCGGCAATACAATACCGAATCCCCGATATGGCAGTAACCCTTCCAGCAACGGGATCGTGCCGCGCAGAAACTCCCGAACGTCCGGTACCACCGGCTTTATCATGGCTAACGCCGTATGGTTGGTCGCCAGTAATACCAGCTCCAGCATAATAGAGCGCGCGCCCTGTGAATCGATCACCACGACATCATAAGCATTAAACAGCGGGTGCTGGAGCAAATTACGTAAGCGGATCCGCCCATCCGGCGCGTGCATCATTGAGGTTTTAAGCTGTTCGTGGGGATCGTTAGAGACGATCAAGTCCAGATTGCTCACGCTGGTATGGGAAATAATTTGCTCTGGGGCGTTCAGATCGACTGTCTGCATGAGAAGTTCATACAGACCACAGGGCGCTTCATAGCGCAGAGAATAGTAGCTTGATGCCGTAGGCTGCGCGTAGTCGCCGTCTATCAGCAAAGTCTTTAGGCCAGCGTCGGCCAAAAATCCAGAAAGGTTAGCCGCGTGAGTAGATTTACCCTCACCGCCTTTAGTTGAAATGATTGATATAACTTGCATAATGTCACCTGTTGCAGTTTCGCTTTACAAATGACATTCATAAGCTTGTCGTCAAAACTCAGGGATTGAAAATCCCCGTGTCCTTGGTTCGATTCCGAGTCCGGCACCACTATTTAAAGAACCCGCCCAAAAGGCGGGTTTTTGCTTTTCTGTAGCCGGACTCTCCATCGAACTGCGTTCGATTATTCGCCGCACAGCGGCTCACCCCTTCGGGGCCAGCGCGGCACGCGCGCTGTTCAACGCCTGCGGCGTTAGTCCGAGTCCGGGCACCACTATTTAAAGAACCCGCCCACAAGGCGGGTTTTTGCTTTTCTACGACCGGACTCTCCATCGAACTGCGTTCGATTATTCGCCGCACAGCGGCTCACCCCTTCGGGGCCAGCGCGGCACGCGCGCTGTTCAACGCCTGCGGCGTTAGTCCGAGTCCGGGCACCAAATTCATAGCAACGGACCTCCACGGAGGTCCGTTTTTGCATTCCAAGCCCGCAGAAATCAACATCTCTTCAATCCCTTAACTCCACCCAACTCAATCAACTTCAACCCGCATCATGTCCATTGCGAGGGTACAACTGAGGGTGAGCTGACTCCGCCCCGGTAGGTCTTATAGCCACAAGCTTTTTCAGCCGCTGATTTTCATCCTCCAGTTGCCGCAGACGACGCAATTCAAGTTCAGTTACGCCCAGAGCAGCGAATTTCTCTTCTAATTATAAAAATGGCTTCAGAAATGCCCATCTTTCGGCAGACTTCCCCGACACAGATGCCGGTTTCGGCCTGCTTCAGTGCAAATGCAATCTGTTCTTCGGTATAACGGGTCTTTTTCATGGCGATATGCCTCTCTGTGAGATGGAAGAAAAACCGTAGACTTCAGTTTATCCTGTCACTCTTTTCTGGGAGGAGATCAACTTAAGAGCCTCGTGATTAACGTCCTGGCTTCAGATAAGGGGTGAACATCCCCTGGAAATCAGATTTTAATTCTGGGGTGATAAGAACATCTCCTGTAACTTTTCTAGATTCTTCTACACCTACCATTTGGGAGCAACCGTCCATTGCATTAAATGATCGTAAATTTTTATAAGTTGTTTCACTACACCATGCTTCATCCACTGATTTTACAATGTTTATATATAAAAATTTTAACTGTGGCTCATTGTCACATTTATCACATCTAAAAAAAGGATACCAATAACTTCTCCCTATACCTATTAAGGTATAGCCTTTCATATATGGTATGTATGCCTTTAATATTCTATTACGAAAATCAGCATGCTGAATATCAACAAAAAAAATATCACCTTTATTTTTATAAGAAATTGTATAGTTTGTTTTTCCTGGAATATAGCCATTGCCATACGCCATTTCATTTGCCAGTCTGAAATCCATGACTATATACCCATAGCCGGGCATCTGTTTAGCGTCTTGATAATCAATAGTTTTATCAAAACTTCCCGAACAAGAAACCATAAACAATGACAGAATAATACAAACTGACAACCTTGCGAGAATTGAAGGCATCTAAATTTCCCTTTAGTAATATTAGCTTCCTGTTAGCAATTATCATCCTTCGCGTTCAACATAGCAACAAATTATTACTTAGAACATGCAGGTTTATTCATCCCCTCCCCGTTTTGCCGTTTCCGGAACACAGCGTTCATAGCGGCGATAAAATGTGATTTGCACGGCGTCGTCAATTCATTTTAATTTTATGGCTTGTCGTGACTAACTGGGCTGTTTTCACCTGTGCGGTGAATTTTGCAGGCAACCTTATCTAGTTCGCCATCGGCGACCTTTAAGCTTCCATATGCTAATTGGTGACCTGGAGCGGTAAAGGACCGCTTGACGACGCCGTAACATCGGACGATATACAATACATCCTGTGAGTCCATATAGAACATCCTTTGTCGGATTTTCCCAGCTACAGCGGGGAGCTTATTACTTAGATCTGCATCCACGTCTATTCGCGTTCAAAGAGCTTGATAGCCAGTCACGGTACGACAAATCTGCATTACTTGGTTCAGACTGTTATGCATAAATTTGACATACAGTTGGAAGCCTTCTGACCGTCAGTTGGGACCATAGTCACAGACTAAATAGTACTAAAATGAGCAGATGGGACCGTGGTCCCAGGTTGATAATCTGACCGACGATACATGTGGGACTGAATCGCTACGGGTTTAACAAACACTTCAGATTCCCTTGTAATTATAAATAATACCCATCAGGCATTAACCAAATCCCTCAACGTCACCATCAACATCATCGGATCCATCGGCGACGGCTCAAACCCCACCCGCAGGTAAAAATCCCGTGCTTCATCCGACAGGGCGTGAACCAGCATCCCGCGAATGCCGATAGTCTCCGCCACCTGAATCACACGCAGCCCGGCATCACGTACCAGGGCCCGCCCGACACCTTTCCCATGTAGTGATTTATCCACCGCCAGACGACCCAGTACCACAACCGGGATCGGGGCAGGCATATTGCGGCGAAAACGACCCGGCGCAGTATTTGTCGTCACAGCGCTGGAAGCCAGTGAGTAGTAAGCCATCACCTTCGCGTCGTCGCAGCAGACAAAGGTGCGGGATGCGCCAGTAACCTGATTTTTCATCGCCCGCTGTTTCAGCCAGTGATCCATGGAATCTATACCGCAGCAAAACGGGGTAAGAATATGCCCGGCATGAAGCGGTTCTGGTGCCGAGATCATTCTTCCTGTTCCCACGGCGCAGGGGTCTGCATAGTTTTACGCAGTGCGGCATTAGGTGCAGGAGCCTGATCCAGACGAGCGAGAAATTCCTGATAAGCCTGCGGATCGGCCATAATGATGCGTTGCTCAATCAGCGCTTCCTCAGCGGCAGCGCGGGCGGCCTCCAGCACAAAGTCTGTGCGGTTTTTCCCTCTGGCTTTCGCCGCCCGATCAATAAGATCGCGTTCGGCAGGTTTAATGCGCAGATTTAACGTTTCGCGTTTTATGGACATGCTGTTTGCGGCTGGCATCGTCTTGTCCTCTTGTGTTTCTGTGGATATTAAGTATACAACACGCGTAACGCAGATGTCATTACGATAAATTTATAAGGAATCGAATCGGAGTATCGAACCGGACATGCCTTTAAATATTCAAATCTAGTATTTTGATTTGAAAGTAAAATTATGGGTCTAAATCTGAGTTTTGATAATCAACCAAAAACAGATTTATGATAAATTTCAAGTTAATAGAGTACTGAATGTTCCCGAGTCCGGGCACCACTATTTAAAGAACCCGCCCACAAGGCGGGTTTTTGCTTTTCTGCATCCGGACTCTCCATCGAACTGCGTTAACCCGTGATTTCCCTGCTGCGTTTTTCTCCTGGCCAGCCCGCTGCTAGTTAACGACAAGCGCAGGCCTATTCTCCATAGAATCTTTTCGCAAACACATTTTCAGATATCAGATAACACACTGATTAAAATCGCCATTTTCCCGCTAAAAGCGGCTAAAAACGCCCTTTTCTGGAAATCGATCCGCCCAGGTGGCTGCCCTGCTTTCCCTCCAGATGGCCAAATAGCATCTTATATTCCATTTTGCGCTAAATGACAGAGAAATATTCTTTAAATAACCGTTTTCACAGTTCTAGTATGCAAAAATATCTTAAACGAGTGGGTAAATGGTTATGTCACTGTTTCATTCCGTGAGCGACCTGATCGGTCATACTCCCCTGCTCCAGTTGCACAAACTGGATACCGGGCCCTGCAGTCTGTTTTTAAAACTGGAAAATCAGAACCCCGGCGGGTCAATTAAAGATCGGGTTGCGCTGTCGATGATTAATGAAGCCGAGCGCCAGGGAAAACTGGCGCCCGGGGGAACGATTATCGAAGCCACCGCCGGCAATACCGGCCTCGGTCTGGCGCTGATTGCGGCGCAGAAAAATTACCGCCTGATCCTGGTGGTGCCGGACAAAATGAGCCGCGAGAAAATCTTTCACCTGCGGGCGCTGGGCGCGACGGTGCTGCTCACCCGCTCCGACGTCAATAAAGGCCACCCGGCCTACTACCAGGATTATGCCCGCCGCCTTGCCGATGAAACGCCGGGCGCCTTTTATATCGACCAGTTTAATAACGACGCCAATCCGCTGGCCCATGCCACCTCCACTGCGCCGGAGCTTTATCAGCAGCTGGAGGGCGACATCGACGCCATCGTCGTCGGCGTCGGCTCCGGCGGCACGCTGGGTGGGCTTCAGGCCTGGTTTGCTGAGCACTCGCCGAAAACGGAATTTATTCTCGCCGATCCGGCGGGTTCGATCCTTGCCGATCAGGTCGATACCGGACGCTACGGCGAAACGGGATCCTGGCTGGTCGAAGGGATCGGCGAAGATTTTATCCCGCCGCTGGCCAGGCTGGAGGGGGTACATACCGCGTATCGCGTCAGCGACCGCGAAGCGTTCCACACCGCGCGCCAGCTGCTGCAGGTTGAGGGCGTGCTGGCCGGCTCTTCCACCGGCACCCTGCTCAGCGCCGCGCTGCGCTACTGCCGGGCACAAAGCCGTCCGAAACGGGTAGTAACCTTCGCCTGCGACAGCGGCAATAAATACCTGTCCAAAATGTTCAACGACGACTGGATGCGCCAGCAAGGACTGATCGCCCGCCCCGAACAGGGCGATCTCAGTGATTTTATCGCCCTGCGCCATGACGAAGGCGCTACCGTCACGGCCGCGCCGGACGACACCCTGGCCGCGGTCTTTACCCGCATGCGGCTGTATGACATCTCCCAACTGCCGGTACTGGAGGATGGCCGCGTGGTCGGCATCGTCGATGAGTGGGATTTGATCCGCCACGTACAGGGCGATCGCCAACGCTTCTCCCTGCCGGTCAGCGAAGCGATGAGCCGCCATGTTGAAACTCTCGATAAGCGTGCGCCAGAGAGTGAACTGCAGGCCATTCTCGATCGCGGTCTGGTGGCGGTGATCGCTGACAACACGCGTTTTCTTGGCCTGGTCACCCGCAGCGATGTATTGACCGCCTGGCGTAACCGAGTCGCACAATAAGGAATTTTTTATGTCATCTATCCACACCCTGAGTGTACATAGCGGAACCTTCACCGACAGCCATGGCGCAGTGATGCCGCCGATTTATGCCACCTCCACTTTTGCTCAGCCAGCGCCGGGGCAGCATACCGGTTATGAATATTCCCGCAGCGGGAATCCCACCCGTCACGCGCTGGAGACGGCGATCGCCGACCTGGAAAACGGCACGCGCGGCTACGCGTTCGCCTCCGGGCTGGCCGCCATCTCCACCGTGCTGGAGCTGCTGGATAAGGACAGTCATCTGGTGGCGGTCGATGATGTGTATGGCGGCACTTACCGCCTGCTGGAAAACGTTCGCCGCCGTAGCGCTGGTCTGCAGGTGAGCTGGGTGAAACCCGACGACCTGGCGGGAATTGAAGCGGCGATCCGCCCCGATACGCGCATGATCTGGGTGGAAACGCCCACCAACCCGCTGCTGAAGCTCGCGGATCTCAGCGCCATCGCCGCCATCGCGCGCCGCCATAACCTGATCAGCGTCGCCGATAACACCTTTGCTTCGCCGGCGATCCATCGCCCGCTGGAGCATGGGTTTGATATTGTGGTGCACTCCGCGACCAAGTACCTCAACGGCCATTCCGATGTCGTCGCCGGCCTGGCGGTGGTTGGCGATAACTCCGGGCTCGCGGAAAAGCTTGGCTATCTGCAGAATGCGGTAGGCGGCGTGCTTGACCCGTTCAGCAGCTTCCTGACGCTGCGCGGCATCCGTACCCTGGCGCTGCGGATGGAGCGCCACAGCGCGAACGCGCTGCAGCTCGCCGAATGGCTGGAACAGCAGCCGGAAGTGGAGCGAGTCTGGTTTCCCTGGCTGGCCTCGCACCCGCATCATCAGCTGGCGCGCCAGCAAATGGCCCTGCCCGGCGGCATGATTTCGGTGGTGGTGAAGGGCGATGAAGGTTACGCCGAGCGCATCATCAGCAAGCTGCGCTGGTTTACGCTTGCGGAGAGCCTGGGCGGCGTGGAGAGTCTGGTGAGCCAGCCCTTCAGCATGACCCATGCCTCGATCCCGCTGGAGAAACGCCTGGCGAACGGTATCACACCGCAGCTGATCCGCCTGTCGGTGGGGATCGAAGATCCTCACGATCTGATTGCCGACTGGCAGCAGGCGCTGCGGGCGGAGTGATTATTCCGACGCGCGGGTCGTTGTCAGCGCGTCGGCCATTCCCTGCTGAAGGTGGGCGATAAACTGCGTCAGCTTCGGCAGGGGCCGACGATCCTGGCGCCAGAGCAGATGCACAGGCCGCGGCTGCGGAGTCCACGCCTCCAGCACGCGCACCAGGCTGCCGCTGGCCAGCGCATCGGCCAGCAGTACCTCCGGCTGCATCAGCAGCCCGGCCCCGGCGATCGCCGCCTGGCGCAGCGCGTAGCCATCGTTGCAGCGCAAAACCGCATCGCGTTTCCAGCGCACTTCTCCCTCTACGCCCGGCAGCCGCCACTCGTTGCGGGCGGTCCAGACCGTATGGGACAGGCAGAGATGATCGGCGAGATCCTCTGGCGTCCCGGGGGTCCCGTAACGCGCCAGATAAGCCGGCGCGGCGCAGATCACCATCCGATACGGCGCCAGGTAGCGAGCCACCAGATCCTCCTGATGGATCTCGCCGATACGGATCGCCAGATCGAACCCCTCATCCACCAGATCGACCATCCGGTTAGTCAGATCCAGTTCCACCCGGACCGCAGGCCAGACCTGCAGGAAGGTGGCGGTCAGGGGCGCGATCACGCTGGCGCCGAACGAGGTGGGAGCGCTCACCCGCAGGGTGCCGGCCGGCGCCAGCCGCAGCCGCTCGACCGCGCTTTCGGCGATGGAGACCTGCTCCATCACCCGTTTCGCTTCGTCAAAATAGACTCGCCCGGCGTCGGTGAGGCTCTGGCGTCGGGTGTTACGCTCCAGCAGACGCGTCGCCAGCTGGCTTTCCAACTGGGCGATATATTTCCCAACCATCACCGCCGACAGCCCCAGGCGCGACGCCGCCCCGGTAAAGCTGCCGCACTCCACCACGGCAATAAACGTCTCCATCCCTCGTAATTTGTCCATATTGCTAACCTCTGGTTAGTAATGTTCTAACTTTTAGCCAGTTTATCCGAGATTACTTTTATTAAAAAATAGCCTCTCACCTCATCAGGAGTCTGCCATGAAAATTATCGTTATCGGTGCCAGCGGCACCATCGGTCGCGCGGTCAGCGAAGAACTGAGTCAGAGACATGACGTTATCCGCGTCGGCCGCACCCGGGGAGATTATCAGGTGGATATCACCTCGCAGGAGAGCGTCGAGGCGCTATTTGCCCAAACGGGTGAAGTAGATGCCATCGTCTCCACCACCGGCAATCTGCACTTTGGGCCGTTAAGCACCATGACCGACAGCCAGTTCAACCTCGGTCTGCAGGACAAGCTGCTGGGGCAAATTCGCCTGGCGCTGGTCGGCCAGCATTTTCTGCGCGACGGGGGGTCGATTACCCTGGTCAGCGGTATTGTCGCGCAGGAACCCATTGCTCAGGGGGTCAATGCCACGACGGTCAACGCCGGTCTGGAAGGCTTTGTTCGCGCCGCCGCCTGCGAGCTGCCGCGCGGGATCCGCATCAATCTCATCAGCCCCACCGTGCTCAGCGAGTCGCTGGCGGCCTACGGCGACTTTTTCCCAGGCTTCCCCAGTGTTCCCGCCGCCGCCGTGGCGCAGGCCTATCGCCGCAGCATTGAAGGCGTTCAGACCGGCCGCATCTACCCGGTCGGCTACTAGCCTGTGCCGGCCCGCCGGGGCCGGCGCTTACATCAGGCCGTCGTTGCAGGTACACTGACGGCTGATTGTCTCCGGCCGAAAAACTGATGTTGAAAAAATTATCCTTAATTATCCCGCTACTGGCGCTTATCGCGCTGCTGGTCTGGTGGTTCACCCCGCATTACACCGAGGAAGATGAAGCTTACTACCGGGCGGTATTTTGCATAATCGATCATGACGACAGCCGCCAGTTCCTCCACGATATGCAGAATATCGTCGAGGGGGGAAATTCTGACTACGCGCTGCATAAAACCCATTACCTTCCGGCGCTGGGGCAGCGGATGCTGGATACCTGGCGCCAGCTCAGCCCGCAGGAACAGCAGGTGCTGCGTCAGGACAAGCAGCGCTGCGGCGAGATATTGCGCGAAAAACAACAGGGGAAATCATCCTGACGAGTTGGCAAAATTGCAGCATATCGCCAGCGTCGAATAAGATTGTGCTGTTGATGACCGGATCGCTGTCACAAAATATCCGGTCGTCGTCGCGTCACAGTACGACGTTTTTTCTGCGGCGGAATACGATAAAAAGTAGTTGATCTGGTACGAACTAACTCTTATTTTGCTTCACAGTTTTCAAAATGAGATAAAACTGATGCCTGTCATTATTGCCAGTAGTGTTAAAGAAGCCAAAGCGTTAATTAACGGTGGAAAATACAGGGAAATTATTCTTAACTTCGATATTGATGCCGATGACTTTTTCTCTCTCGCCAGCCATTCCGCCGGAACTAAAATCTCCATCGCCGACCGCAACGATCGCTCTCCGGTAGAATCAGCAAAATAATTAACCCGCGAGGGACGTCTATGTGGTTGTTTATTGGAACCTTTGCGCTGGCTTTTCTCGCAGCGCTGATGCTGGTCTGGCTCGATGACCGGATCGCCGAAACGGATTGACCCTGCGCTGGACGTTAACGTCACGCAGGGCTGCGCGCCGCCGAAAAGCGGCGCACAGCAGAGACGTTACAGGGAGGCCGCCAGCCGCTCAACGGCCGTCAGCAATCCGGCTTCTGACACCGTGGAGTAAGAAAGACGCAGGGTACGGGTATCCGGCTTATCGTGATAGAACGCTTCACCCGGGACGTACACCACGCCGTTTTCCAGCGTTTTCTTCATCCATTCCATGGTATCGAACGGATAGCGGAAACGCGCCCACAGGAACATCCCCCCCTGCGGGCGGCTGAATTCCAGGTGCTCGCCAAGGCGGCTTTCCAGCGCATCGGCCAGCGCCACGCACTTCTTGCGGTAGTCTTCGCGAATCAACGCAATCTGGTTATCCAGCCGGTTCAGACTGAGGTATTCCGCAGTGATCACCTGCGACAGCATATTGGTATGCAGATCCGCCGCCTGCTTCACAATCACCGTCTGCTGCGCCAGCCAGTCCGGCATGACGATCCAGCCGATGCGCATCCCTGGCGCGAGGATTTTCGAAAAAGTCGAGGTGTAAACCACCTGATCTTCACAGCTCAGCTCGACAGCATGCTGATAGAGCGGGCGCCGAACGGCGTCTGTAAAGCTAATTTCGCCGTAGGGATCGTCTTCCAGAATGACGAAATCATATTTTTTCGCCAGCTCAACCAACCGGCGACGACGCGCCTCGCTCAGCGTTTTGCCGCCGGGATTGCCGAACGTCGGCACCAGGTAAACAGCTTTGACGCGGGTGGTCTCCAGCAGGTCGGCCAGCTGCTCCACCAGCATCCCGTCATCGTCGGTGTCAACGCTGAGAATATTGGCCTGCGCCAGCTGAAATACCTGCAGCGCCGCCAGATAAGTGGGACGCTCAACGACGATAGTATCGCCCGGATCGAGCAGCGTACGGGCAACGATATCCAGCGATTGCTGGGAGCCGGAGGTGATATAGACCTGGGCGGCTGAACAGGCGACGCCACGGGAGTGGCAAATTTCACTCACCGCCTGGCGCAGCGGCGGGTAGCCTTCCGTCAGACCGTACTGGAATGCGTCATTAAAACGCTCGCTCATCACCTTCTGCACCGCCAGCTCCAGGCCTTCGGTATCAAACAGTTCCGGGGCCGGAATGCCGCCGCCAAGCGAAATCACGCCGGGCAGTTTACTGTGCTTGAGAAGTTCGCGGACGGCGGAGGGCTTGAGTTCACCCGCGCGGGCGGCGAGACGCCGATCGTGCATACTATTTTCCTTTTCTGTCTTGTTGTTGTGTTAATTATCTTGGCTTTGTTGCAGGTGCTCCCCGGCGGCGCTTACCATGCCGGGGCTATCCTTTTCAGTACGTTGTCACCCGGACAGGGGTATGCCGCTACCCGGGTTTCGTACGTCATGCTTTGTCTTTCAAAACGATTAACGGCTCGATATCGCTCTCTTTTTTCACCACCAGCGACGAATCGCCGCGCAGGCAGGTACCGCCGTAGTTACCGCCGACGGTAAATGTGCACACCTGAATGTACTTACCGTCCACTTTCGGCAGGCACCACAGTTGCTGGTAGATATTCTTGCGATCGACAAACTGGCCGCTGGTCTTATCCAGAAGTTCATCCTGAGGGCCGATCAGGTCGATATTGTTCCCGCAGCGCCCGGAAATAGGCTTCACCGCATAGCCGGTTTTCGCCAGCTCGTCGTTAACCTCAAAATCGGTATCCAGCAGATAGCGATGATGCGGGAACAGCGACCACAGCACCGGCAGAATGGCTTTGTTGCCGGGGATCACCGTCCACAGGGGTTCGAATACCAATACTTCAGGACGCAGCAGGACGTCAATCAGCCGCACCTCATTCTGCGGATGTCCGGTTCGAATCGGTACCGCCGCGTACTCCTCGGCGCTGACTTCGCGCACCTGCTCAATGGCGGTTTCCCATGCCCAGGTTTTCCAGACGCAGTTGACCAGCCGCCCGTCGGCGTCGATCAGCTGACCGGCAGCGTCCCAGCGCAGCTCATCAAGACCAAAGAGAATTTTGCTCTCAAAACCGGCCTGGGTCAGCGAACGCTGAATAAACTGCGCGTGGTAGTTCTCTTCCAGATCCTTGTCCTGCATGATGTGGACGAAGGGCCGCGCCCGGCTGTGTTTCCACGCCCCCGCCAGCTCATCGAGCAGACCTTCCGCCGGATTGTGGCCGGTGCCGTAGTAGCCCTGCTTCAGCCACTGTTCGAGGATCAGCCCGCCTTCGGTATGGCAGGAAGCGGAATCGGCATTGTACTCGTACACCTTCAGCCCGCGCTCGTCCATGCAAAAATCCATGCGCCCGGTGATCATATGATGACGGCGGCGCTGCCACGAGAGGCGCAGACGAGGCCAGAGAATTTTCGGAATATCGAACAGCGCCAGCAGGTTGTCATCCTTCATCACCTTATCGGTGGCGTGCAGATACATCAGGTGCAGCTCGTTGGTGGCTTTGATCAGCTCCTGTTCGGCACTTTCGCTGATGGTGAAATACTGATAGGGATCCTGGTTGATGAAATGACCGTTGGCTGCCACGTAGGCTTTCTGCAACGGGTCTTTCTCGTTCAGCCATTTACCGCGAAACTGGCCGTTGTTTGGCAGCCGCGCGCCTTTGATGGCCATCGCCTCGCCCGGCAGCACCGGCTGCGGCAGGCTGTGTTCGGTATCAGCGGTCTGGATCATCCAGCCTAAAATTTCGGTATCGGCAAAGGTATCTTTGATGGTGTACCGGCCGTCGTTGACCTCGAGGGTCAGCTCGCGGGTCCACTGCTGGCCCTGCGGCAGCGGCGAGTGAATCACGTTCTGCTCGGCGATACGCACCTTATTGCCGACAAGCTGGGTGATCACCGCCACATGGCCGGTGTGCTTAAACTCGCCCCCCTTCTGCCAGATCAGCAGCGAACCAGCGATAGGCGGACGGCGGGAGCCGTTGGCGAAGGCCTGCAGCGGCAAAATATTGTCATTGACCACTTCGCGCAGGAAACGCAGGGAGAAGATTTCATAAGCCATCCCCACATCGGTGAAGACAAAGCCATAGGTCAGGAACAGAAAGCGGCGCGCAAACTCCACGCACTGCCATTTATGCCCCATATACTCATTGCCGATGTAGCTGCGAAACGTCGCGTCATCCGGGTAGTCCTGCGGATTTAAGCTACTGTAATTCGATGAATAAATCGCTACGCCACCGGGTGCATAGCCTAACAATGTCCCAAACGGGGCGTCACTGCTTGTCGATCCTTTGCTCATTTAGCCTGACCTCAAATTAATGCAGCCCGGGCAGTTGGCGAAACAAAACTCCCTCTTCTTATCCTGCCGCAGGCACTTACCAGACAGAGGTGTAACGATGATACCACTCATTCGTTTCGCTAATCGTGCCGTTAAGGAAAATAACCCTGCAGCCGGAAACAAAAGTGATATCGTTATCGGTGATATAACAAAAAAACAACGCAACATCAGGAGTCGACAATGAGCACACCCTCGCATCTGAATGCCCAACCGCTGGTCTGGGGACACGGCCCGCGGACGTTTGAGGTGTTCCTTGAGCCCACCTGCCCCTACTCTGTCCGCGCGTTTAATAAACTCGACGATCTGCTCGATGAGGTCGGCGCCGATAACGTGACCATCAAGATACGCCTGCAGTCGCAGCCGTGGCATCTGTTCTCCGGGGTTATCGTCCGCTGCATCCTCGCCGCGTCCACCCTGCCGCACGGCAGAGAGCAGGCGCATAAGGTGATGCAGGCCGTGGCCGACCATCGGGAAGAGTTTGAGTTTACCGATCACTGCAGCGGGCCGAACATGAACGCCACGCCGCAGCAAATCATTGAGCGCATTGAACGCTACAGTCACGTGCTGCTGGGGGCCGCCTTTGCCCGCCCGGAGCTGCAGGACGTGATCAAGTGGCACAGTAAATACGCCCGTCAGAACGGCATCCATGTCTCGCCGACCTTTATGGTCAACGGCCTGGTGCAGCCGGATCTGGGCAGCGGCGATGATGTCAGCGTGTGGGCCGCGCGGATTATGGCCTGAGGTCACCTGCTACACTTTTTGTACATCCACGAAAAAGGCAAACCAGCATGTCAGAGCAAAACTACCAGCCACCAAAAGTGTGGGAATGGAAGCAAAACAGCGGCGGCGCGTTCGCCAACATCAACCGTCCCGTTTCCGGCGCGACTCATGAACGCGTCCTGCCGGTAGGAACCCATCCGCTCCAGCTATACTCACTCGGTACACCCAACGGCCAGAAGGTGACGATCATGCTTGAAGAGCTGCTGGCGCTGGGCGTCAGCGGCGCGGAGTACGACGCCTGGCTGATACGCATTGGCGAAGGGGATCAGTTTTCCAGCGGCTTTGTCGAGATCAACCCGAACTCGAAGATCCCGGCCCTCAGCGACCATTCCACCACGCCGCCGACCCGGGTATTTGAGTCCGGCAACATTCTTCTCTATCTGGCGGAAAAATTTGGTTTCTTCCTGCCGAAAGATCCTGCCGGTCGCACCGAAACCCTCAACTGGCTGTTCTGGCTGCAGGGCGCGGCGCCGTTCCTCGGCGGCGGCTTCGGCCACTTCTATAACTATGCGCCAGTGAAGATCGAGTACGCGATCGACCGCTTTACGATGGAAGCCAAACGCCAGCTCGACGTGCTGGACAAACAGCTCGCCCGCGGTCGCTATGTGGCCGGCGAGGAGTACACCATCGCCGATATGGCTGTCTGGCCGTGGTATGGCAACGTAGTGCTGGGCAATGTCTATAACGCGGCGGAGTTCCTCGACGCCGGGAGCTATAAAAACGTGCTGCGCTGGGCGCAGGATGTCGGCAACCGCCCGGCCGTCAAGCGCGGACGCATCGTCAACCGCACCAACGGCCCGCTCAATGAGCAGCTGCATGAGCGCCATGATGCCCGAGACTTTGACACCCAAACGGAAGATAAGCGCCAGGCGTAAGGTCTTCACCCTTTCCCGTTGACGGGAAAGGGTTCCCACCACAGGACGGTTCCGCCTGCGAAGCCGTCCTGTTTAGCTTTCCAGCCGATAGCCCGCCAGAAAATAGCGCATCGCCATACCCGACCCACCTTCTTTGAAGAAATCCATCACCATATCTCTGTCAAGGCCATAGCGACGGGTGAGGATCCCCGCTTCCCAGGCGCTGAGCTGGCGGTCGCCGGTTTTTTCAAACATGCGGTGCGAGTAGCCGAGCACAAACCCGCGTTTATAGTCGGCGCAAAAATTCGCCGCATGCGCGGCGGTGTCAGCATAGGATGCCTGTAGCCCCGCCATTAAGCCTTTGCCAAAATGATTTTCCATCGCGCCCTCCCAATCGTTATATAATAAATTATATAGCGTTTTTTTGAGCGAGCGGTAGCGCTATTTATGACGGTTGCGCTAGCGTAAATACTTCTCAAACCATGCCAGCGTGCGTTGCCAGGCCAGATCAGCCGCAGCCCGATCGTAGCGCGGCGTGGAATCATTATGAAAGCCGTGATTCACGCCCTGATAGAAATAGGCCTCGTAGACTTTATGGTGTTCCTTCAACGCCTGTTCATAGGCAGGCCAGCCTTCATTAATGCCGCTATCGAGGCCGGCATAGTGCAGCAGCAGCGGTGCTTTAATTTTATCGACCTCCTTCAGCGGCGGCTGGCGACCGTAAAACGGCACCGCACAGGCCAGCTCGGGGATCGCCACCGCTGCCGCGTTGCTGACGCCGCCGCCGTAGCAAAAACCGGTGATACCGACCTTCCCCGTCGCCTGTGGATAGTTCGCCATAAACGCGACCGCCGCAAAAAAATCATTCATCAGCTTCACGGGATCGACTTTCTGCTGTAGGGCGCGGCCTTCATCATCATTCCCCGGATAGCCGCCGACGGCGCTCAGGCCATCCGGCGCCAGCGCGATATACCCCGCTTTCGCTACCCGCCGGGCTACATCTTCAATATAGGGGTTCAGGCCGCGGTTCTCATGCACCACCACCACAGCGGGCGCTTTGTCGGCTATTTTTGTCGGCGTCACCAGGTAAGCCCGCACTTCGCCGTGACCGTCAGGAGAGGGATAATGAATATACTCCGGGCGGATATCCGGGTCGGTGAACGGTACCTGCTCTGCCAGGGCATAGTCGGGCTTCAGCAGATTAAACAGCGCCAGCGCGGTCATCCCGCCGACAGTATATTTCCCCGCCAGCTGGAGAAACTCGCGTTTACTGATTTTGCCGTGGGCATAGTAGTCATAATATTCGAGCAACTGCTGCGGGAAATCTTTGGCCGTTAATCGCGTCATTACCCTGCCTCCGTTGTTAAGCGCTCTTTAAGCAAAGCAGAAGCCCGGACATACGCCAGCCCAGAAAAGCATGAAACGGGGAGAAACAGCCCAGCGGCTAACACCGCCGGGAGAGAAGGGATCAGTGTTTCACTTTGGTCAGACGATCAAGGTAGCCCATCACAAAGGCCGAAAGCACGAAGGTCAGGTGGATAATCACGTACCACATCAGCTTATTGTCCGGGACGTTTTTCGCATCCATAAACACCCGCAGCAGGTGAATAGAGGAGATCGCCACGATGGAGGCGGCAACCTTATTTTTCAGCGAAGTCGCGTCCATTTTGCCCAGCCAGCTGAGTTTTTCTTTACCCTCGTTAATATCCAGCTGCGAGACAAAATTTTCATACCCGGAGAACATCACCATCACCAGCAAACCGCCCACCAGGGTCATATCCACCAGCGACAGCAGGGTCAGAATCATATCCGACTCACTGACGCTAAAAATATGCGGCAGTATGTGGAAGATCTCCTGAAAAAATTTGATGGTCAGCGCAATCAGACCGAGCGAGAGGCCAAAATAAACCGGCGCCAGCAGCCAGCGCGAGGCGTACATAGCATTTTCCAGAAAGCGTTCCATAAGATCCTGTCAGTTAACATAAACGGCCGCCATTATATCGCAACAGGGTTACGCTTATGCAACATCAGCCGCCAGCGTCATCTACAGGCGGCCAGAAACGGTTTCTTTAAAGTATGACCTCAAAGTCCTGCAAAGCGGAGTAGCCCTCGCTTTGTAGGCCAACCATTGAAGCAGCCAGCAGGCCAAATTTCGCGCCGACCCATTTTCCCTTCCCGGCAGCAAAACAAAGAGGAACCTTCCGCCACTCCTCCTCGGCTCGCCAGGAAAATTGACACAGGCCGCCTTCGCCTACGGCCACCTGCAGCTGACACTTGCCGCACTTAAGCTCAGCAAGAACCTGACGAGTTTCGCGCACCACGCCCGCATCGCTCATCCAACCGTGTCGCCACACGAGCCGGTAACCCCCTTGCCCAAACTCCACCAGCAAAGCGGCGTAGCGTTCGCCGTATACGATCAGGCCTCCGGCATCACCGTCCTGAGCGGCATATAACGTTACGCTTGTTTTCGCGCTAAAAGTTAGCGCCGGGAATTTCTGCAGCAACAGCTGCGGCGCCCAGTATAACGCTCTCTGTCCATCGACTTCGGATAATGGGACGCAGCGTAATCGAAGTTCGCCTTTCGCTGGCAGCAGCCACTCAGGGCTGGGGTTAGCCTGCCACTGCCACTGTATTCCCGGTTGGCCTTGCGCAAAATAGTCGCTGGTTTGCGGCGCCAATGCCGGTGAAGGCGTTAACCCTTTAGGACGCGGCCAACGTAAAACCGGCTGTCCGACGCCGCAGTTGCCAATCTGCTCACCGATACGCGGCCAGCCATCGTTACCCCAGGACATCGGCTGGAGGTGAACCACGCGGCCATAGAGGTGTAAGTCCTGGAAATGAACAAACCAGCATTCGCCCTCCTCACCCTCCACCCAGCCGCCCTGATGTGGTCCATTTATCGAGGTGTTTCCCTGGAAAAGCACGTTTTTGGCTTCCCAGGGCCCCGTCATCTGGCGCGCGCGCAGTACCGTCTGCCAGCCATTTTCAACCCCGCCCGCAGGAGCAAAGATGTAGTACCAACCGGCGCGTTGATAAACCTTTGGCCCCTCAAGGGTAGGTAAATCGCAGCAGCCGTCATAGATAATCTGCCCTTCGCCCAGCAATTCGCTGGCGTCCGGCGCCATCGCAAACAACTGCAGTTTATGCTTGATGCCGCTGCGGCTATGGGCGAAGGCATGTACCAACCAGGCCTGACCATTGTCGTCCCAGAACGGGCAGGGATCTATCCAACCTCTGGCCTCGCGCAGGCAGTGCGGAGCGCTCCATTCCCCCCACGGATCCTCGGTATGGCAGATAAAAATACCTTCATCTGGCGTGCTGAAGCAGACCCACAGCTTGCCATCGTGCCAGCGAATCGACGGCGCCCATACGCCCTTACCCGGCTGATACCGGTCATAACCAGGTAGCGGCAGTTCATCCATAACGTGGTTGATGATAGTCCAATTAACCAGGTCCGTTGAATGCAGGATCGGTAAAGCGGGCACATGGTTAAAACTGGAAGAGACCATAAAGAAATCATCGCCTACGCGCACGATATCCGGGTCGGAATAATCGGCGCATAAGATAGGATTCTGGTATTCAGAAGGGGTCATATTTCGCATCTCCTCAAGCCTTTTCCGGAACGGCGTTTAGCGGCAAATGCGTCTCTGAATGCCCCTGCTGCTGACGCATGGACAGCTCGCGCTGAATTGTCTGCATCATTTTGTCATCCAGCTTATAGAAACGCGCCAGCCACCACAGGAGCAGGTAAGATAGTGATGGACCGAGGGTTAACAGCCCCACAATTCCCATTGTCGCCAGCGGAGTCTGCGCCGTTACGCCCGCCTGATAGCCAAATAGCCCAAGCGAAAAACCTACGGCGGCGCCAGCAACCGCCATGCCCATTTTCAAAGCAAACAGATTACCGGAATAGGATAATCCCGTGATGCGACGGCCAAACTTCCATTCGCCATAATCGGCAGCGTTGGCCATCATGTTCCATTTAAACGGCTGGTACATCTGATGGAAGAAGCCGACCAGGAAGTATAAAGGGAACACCACCGGCAGCCAGGTCGGCGGCACAAAGAACATTACGACGCCAACCAGGACCAGCAGGAGGTTGATATTTTTAAACAGCGATACCGCGCGATAGCGCTTGGCCAGCCATCCGGCGGCGATGCTGCCGATAATCGTGCCAACGACACTGGTGGAAACAAATGCTGATTTCATGGCCGTTCCCGCCGCTGACTCCACACCGCCTAACATCAGGTAGGTTGCATAATAGAGCGTGGCGGCGCTGCGCATAACCCCGGCCATACTGGAGAAAAAAGTAATTATCGCCACAATACGCCACTGGTCATTCGCCAGCAGCTGACGGAGGTCTTCGCGTATGCTCCCCTGCTGTTCAACAGCTGGAGCCACGCGTTCTTTGGTAGAGAAGAAGCAAAAAGCCAGCATTACAATAGCGATCGCGCCCATGATTCCCATTGTCGCCTGAAAACCAAACTGCTTATTTTCTTTACCGAAAAAATCCACCAGGAACAGGGTTGCGACAGAAACCATCAGACCGGCCAGAGATGAGATCGTAAAACGATATGACTGGGCTGAAAGGCGATCCTTCTCATCACGCGTAATGACTCCGCCCAATGCGCAGTAGGGAATATTGATAAAGGTGTAACACAGCATGAGTAAGGTGTAGGTCAGGTAGGCATAAACCAGTTTACCCGATGCGCCAAATTCCGGAGTCGTGAAGGTCATTACCGCCAGCACGGCATAAGGTACGGCAAACCAGATAAGCCACGGGCGAAAATGGCCCCAGCGGGTCTTTACACGGTCTGCAACAATGCCGGTTAGCGGATCGGTAATCGCATCCAGAACCCGCGTCACCAGGAACATCACTCCGACTGCGGCAGCAGAAAGCCCGTAAATATCCGTATAAAACCATGTCAGAAACATGGTTACCGAAGAGTAAACGATACCGCAGGCTGCATCCCCCATGCCATATCCCAGCTTCTCCGCAAATGACAGTTTATTATCGTGATTCACAATATAATCCCTCTCAGATGAAGTGGTATTCACTGTAGAGGCAGGATAAAAACTATCCTATTGTCATTTTTCGCATCGGGTTTATGTTTTCTGTTAACTGAGAAAGTTGTCACACATCTATAAGATTGGTCTTACAAGTTATTGCGTCACCTATTAAAAAGCTGGCGCAAGGCCAGCCTGAGAAGAAAAGTGGAAAGGGGGAGGTTACTTCGCTTTGACGGTCTCTTCGCCCACCAGCCCGATCTTGAGATAGCCCGCCTGATGCAGGGTATCCATCACTTTCATCATCGTCTCGTAATCGACGGTTTTATCCGCGCGGAAGAAGACGGTGGTATCTTTTTTGCCGGCGGTCAGGCTATCCAGGGCGTTAATCATATTCGCTTCGGTAACCGGGTCGTTGCCGAGGAACATGCTCTTATCCGCCTTCACCGACAGGTAGATGGGTTTTTCCGGTCGCGGTTGCGGCTGGCTGGAGGAGGCAGGCAGATTGACCTTCACGTCGACCGTCGCCAGCGGCGCGGCCACCATAAAGATAATCAGCAGAACCAGCATGACGTCGATAAACGGCGTCACGTTGATCTCATGCATTTCGCCGTTATCGTCCAGGTTTTCATTAAGACGCATCGCCATAGCCGATCAACCTACCCGTAATTTCTGCGCGCTGCGCACCGGCTTCACGCCGCTGGCGCTGAGGTCCAGATCGCGGCTTTGCAGCAGGAGTACCTGAGCGGCGACGTCGCCGAGCGAGGCCTTGTAGCTGCCGATCATGCGGGCGAAGATGTTATAGATGACCACCGCCGGGATGGCGGCGAACAGGCCGATGGCCGTCGCCAGCAGCGCTTCTGCGATGCCCGGCGCTACCACCGCAAGATTGGTGGTCTGGGTCTGGGCGATGCCGATAAAGCTGTTCATGATGCCCCAGACGGTACCAAACAGGCCCACAAACGGGGAAATGGCGCCGATGGTCGCCAGATAGCCGTTACCGCGCCCCATATGGCGACCAACCGCCGCAACGCGGCGCTCAAGGCGAAAACCGGTTCGTTCCTTGATGCCTTCATTGTCTTCGGCACCGGCAGAGAGTTCGAGTTCGTTCTGCGCTTCATTGATAAGCTGGGTGGTGAGGCTTTTCGCCTCAAAGGCGCTGGCGATATCGCTGGCCTGATCGAGAGAGCGGGCTTCCGCCAGCTGCTGCTGTTCACGTTTGAGGCGACGCTTGCTGGCGAGGATTTCCGCCCCTTTACGGAAGAAGATGGCCCATGTGACGACCGACGCCAGAATCAGGCCAATCATCACCACCTTAACGACAATATCGGCATGATGATACATACCCCAAACGGAGAGATCCGCCTGCATCAAATTATTACCCACGCTCTATCTCCACGACGATAATCACAAAATCTGCCCACAATAATATCAAAACGACATCGAATTGATAGTGGTTCTCATTAGTATTTACACTGTGCAGCAAATCACGTTTATTTTCCTTGCGCTTACGCAGTAAAAAAGCGGCTAACCGCGGGCCTGGTAAAATTTTCGCCTGTATCGGCGGTGCGCTGGTACAGAAAAGCAGATTCATGTTAGTTTAGACGTCCAGACGTATAAAAACAGGTTCGTCAACATGGCTGATAAACATCTTGATACCGCGCTGGTCAACGCCGGGCGGAGCAAAAAGTACACCCAGGGCTCAGTGAACAGCGTTATCCAGCGCGCGTCATCGCTGGTTTTCGACACCGTCGAGGCCAAAAAGCACGCCACCCGCAATCGGGCCAACGGCGAGCTGTTCTACGGTCGTCGCGGCACCCTGACCCATTTCTCGCTGCAGGAAGCGATGTGCGAGCTGGAAGGCGGCGCCGGCTGCGCCCTCTTCCCCTGCGGCGCCGCGGCGGTGGCTAACACTATCCTGGCGTTTGTCGAGCAAGGCGACCATGTGCTGATGACCAATACCGCCTATGAGCCAAGCCAGGACTTTTGTACCAAAATTCTCGCCAAACTCGGCGTCACCACCAGCTGGTTCGATCCCTTAATCGGCGCCGATATCGCCCGTCTGGTTCGCCCTGAGACCCGCGTGGTGTTCCTCGAATCGCCCGGCTCGATCACCATGGAAGTGCACGATGTGCCGGCGATAGTCGCCGCCGTGCGTCAGGTCGCCCCGGAAGCGATTATCATGATCGATAACACCTGGGCGGCGGGGATCCTGTTTAAAGCCCTGGATTTTGGCATTGATATTTCCATTCAGGCAGGCACCAAATACCTGATCGGCCATTCCGACGCCATGGTGGGCACCGCGGTGGCGAACGCGCGCTGCTGGCCGCAGCTGCGTGAAAATGCCTACCTGATGGGGCAAATGCTGGACGCCGATACTGCCTATATGACCAGCCGCGGCCTGCGCACCCTGGGCGTGCGCCTGCGTCAGCATCATGAAAGCAGCCTGCGCATCGCCGAGTGGCTGGCGCAGCACCCGCAGGTGGCGCGGGTAAACCACCCCGCCCTGCCCGGCAGTAAAGGTCATGAGTTCTGGAAACGTGATTTCACCGGCAGCAGCGGGCTATTCTCGTTTGTGCTCAGCAAGCGCCTCAATGATGCCGAACTGGCGGAGTACCTCGACAATTTCAGCCTGTTCAGTATGGCCTATTCGTGGGGCGGCTTTGAGTCGCTGATTCTCGCCAACCAGCCGGAGCAAATCGCCCACATTCGACCGGATGCTGAAGTCGACTTCAGCGGCACGCTGATCCGCCTGCACATTGGTCTCGAAAATGTTGACGATCTGCAGGCGGATTTAGCAGCGGGCTTCGCGCGTATCGTGTAAAGTGACAGTCAGTGGCAACAATAGCGGACGCTTTTTAGCAAAGCGGCCGCTTTTGTTGCGCCCGGGATCAAGGTGCTCGGGCCTCTTCAGGAGTACACTAGTCAACAATACGGTACCACTTAGGAAAGTCCATGGTTGTCATTCAAGAGATTGTCGCCGCGCTGTGGCAACATGATTTTGCCGCATTGGCGAACCCTCACGTTGTGGGCGTTGTATATCTGGTTATGTTCGCGACCCTGTTTCTGGAAAACGGGCTGCTGCCCGCCTCCTTTTTACCGGGAGACAGCCTGCTGCTGCTCGCCGGCGCGCTGATTGCTAAAGGCGTCATGGACTTTGTGCCCACTATCGCCATTCTGACCGCCGCCGCCAGCCTCGGCTGCTGGCTGAGCTATGTGCAAGGGCGCTGGCTGGGCAATACGCAAACGGTGAAAGGCTGGCTGGCGCATCTGCCGCATAAGTACCATCAGCGCGCCACCTGCATGTTTGACCGCCACGGCCTGCTGGCGCTGCTCGCGGGCCGTTTTCTGGCGTTTGTCCGCACCCTGCTGCCAACCATGGCCGGGATTTCTGGCCTGCCGAACCGCCGCTTCCAGTTCTTCAACTGGCTGAGCGCCCTGCTGTGGGTCTGTGTGGTGACGGGTCTTGGCTATGCGCTGAGCATGATCCCGTTTGTGAAGCGCCATGAAGATCAGGTGATGACCTGTCTGATGATCCTGCCGATTGCCCTGCTGCTGGCTGGCCTGCTCGGCACGCTGTTCGTGGTCATTAAAAAGAAATATTGCAGCGCCTGACGCTTACCTGCCGGGGGGGCCTGCGCCCGCCCGGCCGCCCTTTCCCGGTATTACATCCCCTGCATCGTGCGAATACGCGCGGCGTCTTCTCCCGGCGTCAAACCGAAGTAGCGCTTAAACTCGCGGCTGAACTGCGAAGGGCTTTCATATCCCACGCGCATCGCCGCCGCGCTGGCCTTCATGCCGTCATGGATCATCAGCATTCGTGCTTTATGCAAACGGTAGTTTTTCAGATACTGCAAAGGAGAAGTGCTGGTCACCGCTTTAAAATTATGGTGAAACGCTGACACACTCATATTCGCTTCCGCCGCCAGCCGATCGACGCTGAGGTTTTCGGTGTACTGGCTTTCGATATGCTTGAGCACGCGACTTATCAGGCTGAAGTGGGTCTGCCGGCTGACCAGCGCCAACAGCGCGCCGCCGCAGGGCCCCGTCAGCACATAATACAGAATTTCGCGGACGATTTGCTTGCCAAGGATCCGTGCGTCCAGCGGCCGCTCCATCACGTCAAGCAGCCGTTCGGCAGCGCACAGAATATCCTCCGAGAGTACCGCGGAGTTTATCCCGCTGGAGGCGACCGCGGGCTGAAACAGCGGATCTTCGCCAATATCCATCAGCAGCTCTTGCAGTTGCAGGATATCGACGTTCAGGCGCATCCCGGCGAGGGGCACCTCCGGGGTGGCAAAGGTTTCGCACTCGAAAGGTAGCGGCACGGTCAGCAGTAAATATTCGTTTGTATCGTAGCGAAAAGTCCGCTCATTGATATAACCAATTTTATGGCCCGAAAAGAGAAAAACGATCCCCGGCTGATACATCACCGGCGTCCGGGGCCCCGGTTGCGTTCCGTACAGCAAACGGACGTCAGGCAGCAACGAACTTAACATTTCGTGCTTATCTTTCAGCAGGTTAATCTTCTCCGTTAATGTCCGACATATCTCTGCGTGTTGCATTGCCACCGTCTCTCCCGATGTTTCTTCACCTGTACATTGTGCGCAGGCCGCTACAAATTCTCCAGCCATATGGAGAAATAGGCAAGACATCGGCAGGAATGTGCATTGAGGGTCAACGGCGCCAGGACCACAATAACCTTCATCGGGCAGCGGTATCGTCCCTGTCGACGGTTTTACTCTTTGGAGGACTTAAGCAATGAATAATTTCGACCTGCATACCCCAACCCGCATTCTGTTTGGCAAAGGCGCGATTGAAAAGCTGCGTGAACAGATCCCGGCGGAAGCCCGCGTACTGATCACCTACGGCGGCGGCAGCGTCAAAAAAACAGGCGTCCTGGATCAGGTCCTCACCGCTCTGAATGGCCTGGATGTCCTTGAATTTGGCGGCATCGAGCCGAACCCGTCTTACGAAACCCTGATGAATGCGGTGAAACTCGCCCGGGAAGAGAAAGTGACCTTCCTGCTGGCGGTCGGCGGCGGTTCGGTGCTGGATGGCACCAAGTTTATCGCTGCAGCAGCCCACTACGACGCGGATATCGATCCGTGGGAAATTCTGGAAACCTATGGCAGCAAAATTGCCAGCGCCATTCCAATGGGCTCGGTACTGACTCTGCCGGCGACCGGTTCTGAATCCAACAAAGGCGCGGTCATATCGCGGAAAACCACCGGCGACAAACGCGCGTTTATGTCTTCGCACGTCCAGCCGCAGTTCGCGATCCTCGATCCGGTTTATACCTATACCCTGCCGCCGCGCCAGGTCGCGAACGGCGTGGTTGACGCCTTCGTCCATACCCTCGAGCAGTACGTGACCTACCCGGTTGACGGCAAAATCCAGGACCGCTTCGCCGAAGGCATTCTCCTGACCCTGATCGAGGATGGCCCGAAAGCCCTGCAGGAACCGGAGAACTATAACGTGCGCGCCAATATTATGTGGGCGGCGACGCAGGCGCTGAACGGCCTGATCGGCGCAGGCGTGCCACAGGACTGGGCGACGCATATGCTCGGCCACGAGCTGACGGCGATGCACGGCCTGGATCACGCCCAGACGCTGGCTATCGTGCTGCCGGCGCTGTGGAATGAGAAACGCGATGCCAAGCGCGAGAAGCTGCTGCAGTATGCCGAGCGCGTGTGGAATATTACCGAAGGCTCTGACGACCAACGTATCGATGCCGCCATCGCCGCAACGCGTCAGTTCTTCGAGCAGATGGGCGTGCCGACCCGCCTTTCCGATTACGGTCTCGACGGTAGCTCCATCCCGGCGCTGCTGGCGAAACTGGAAGAGCACGGCATGACTAAACTGGGCGAACATCAGGATATCACCCTGGACGTCAGCCGCCGTATCTACGAGGCTGCACGCTAAGCGCTCCCCGCCTGATTCACCTCTCCTTACGTTAAACAAACGCCGGGGAGAGGTGTTTTTACTACCGTTTTTAGCTATTTCGTCCAGACTTAATGCTACCCCTCGGCGGATCCTGCTTCGCCGAGTTCATTAACAGGAGGAAGGCATGACACATCCAACCGTTATAAAACTGCACGACGGCAACCTGATGCCGCAGCTGGGTCTCGGCGTGTGGAAAGCTGGCAACGAGGAAGTCGTCTCCGCCATTCATAAGGCGCTGGAAGTCGGTTATCGCTCTTTTGACACCGCCGCCGCGTACCAAAATGAGACCGGCGTCGGCAATGCGCTGCACAGCGCTGGCGTCAACCGCGATGAGCTCTTCATCACCACTAAGCTGTGGAACGACGATCAAAAACGGCCGCACGAGGCGCTGAAAGAGAGCCTCAGCAAACTGAAGCTGGACTATGTGGATCTCTATTTAATCCACTGGCCGGTACCGGCTATCGGCCATTACGTCGAGGCCTGGCAGGCGTTGATCGAGCTGCAGCAGCAGGGGCTGACCAAAAGCATTGGCGTGTGTAATTTCCAGGTACCGCATCTGCAGAAGCTGATTGATGAAACCGGCGTCGCCCCGGTGATCAATCAGATAGAACTCCATCCACTTATGCAGCAGCGTCAGCTGCACGCGTGGAACGCCACCCACAAGATCCAGACCGAATCCTGGAGCCCGCTGGCCCAGGGCGGCGAAGGCGTCTTCGATCAAAAAGTCATCCACCAGCTCGCCGATAAGTACGGCAAAACGCCGGCGCAAATCGTCATCCGCTGGCATCTCGACAGCGGTCTGGTGGTGATCCCGAAATCCGTCACGCCGTCGCGTATTGCGGAAAACTTTGACGTCTGGGACTTCCGTCTCGACAAAGATGAGCTGGGAGCGATCGCGAAGCTGGACCAGGGTAAACGTCTCGGTCCTGACCCGGATCAGTTTGGCGGGTAATGCTCTCTCTTGCCATCGCCTTTAGCGCCTCAGCGTTAAAGGCGATGGCAGACCAGATGAATATCCTCTGGCTCCAGCGCAAACAGCGCCGGGTCGGGCTTATCCGCTAAGCGACATCCCTGAGCCAGATAAAAATCGACGGTGTTTTTGTTGGGGATCGACGAGATATAGAGGCCGGACGCCCCCATTTCTGGCAGCTGGTGCAGGGCATACTGAAACAGTCGCCGCCCCCAGCCCTGGCCGCGCTTTCCCGCCCCGACATAAAAGAATAATAGCTGGCGCAGCTCGCCATTCATGCCGCGAGGCAGCGTATCCAGCGCCGCTGCGGCAATCATCTGCTCATCGTCAAAAAAGGCGAAAAAAATACCGCCGCGATCGTAACAGGCCTCGTGAATCGGAGTATAAACCTGACGATCGTGAGGGTCCCAGCCACGCACGTCATAATATTCCCGATAAGCCCGCAGCTGACCGTTATCGAGACGGTAGAGCGTATCGATAATTTCGCTGCGGTCTATCTCCCAGAGCTGGTCCAGTTGTTGTCGCGACAGGATGACCGGCGTCATCACCTCTCTCCTTTTTTCACAGATGTTCCCGGCGAGCGATCCCGCCGGGCCAGCCGCTTAGCGTGATACGGCCTTCGGCTTAACGCGTTTTTCGCGCCCGCAGCGGCAGGCGTCTGGCGCTGATGGGCGATCGGCGTGTGCTTGGTCAGCGCCGGACGAGTATGGCGGTTCTGGCGACGCGCTTCACGCATTTCGTCCAGGGTTGGCGCTGGCACCAGGCAGTCGCGACGGGAGCCAATCAGGTGCTTCTTGCCCATCGCCTCCAGCGCCTGACGGATCAGCGGCCAGTTTGCCGGATCGTGGTAGCGGAGCAGCGCTTTGTGCAGACGGCGCTGTTTATCGCCCTTCGGCACCACCACCTCTTCGCTCTTATAACCAATTTTACCCAGCGGGTTCTTGCCGGTGTAATACATGGTGGTCGAGTTCGCCAGCGGCGACGGATAGAAGTTCTGCACCTGGTCGAGACGGAAGCGATGCTTCTTCAGCCACAGCGCCAGGTTCACCATATCTTCATCACGGGTCCCCGGATGAGCGGAGATAAAGTACGGGATCAGATACTGCTCTTTACCCGCCTGCTTCGAATAGGTGTCGAACAGCTCTTTAAAGCGGTCGTAGCTGCCCATTCCCGGCTTCATCATCTTCGACAGCGGTCCCTCTTCGGTATGCTCCGGGGCGATCTTCAGATAGCCGCCGACGTGGTGGGTCGCCAGCTCTTTGATATAGCGCGGATCTTCGACCGCGATGTCATAGCGTACCCCGGAGGCGATAAGGATCTTCTTGATGCCCTTCAGTTCGCGAGCGCGGCGATAAAGATTGATCGTCGGCTCATGGTTGGTATCCATGTGCGGGCAAATATCCGGATAGACGCAGGAGAGACGGCGGCAGGTCTGCTCAGCGCGCGGCGATTTACAGCGCAGCATATACATGTTGGCCGTTGGCCCGCCGAGATCGGAGATCACCCCGGTAAAGCCGGGCACGGTGTCGCGAATGGCTTCGATCTCATTAATGATCGAATCCTCAGAACGGCTCTGGATTATGCGTCCTTCGTGCTCGGTGATCGAGCAGAACGAACAGCCGCCGAAGCAGCCGCGCATGATGTTGATTGAGAAGCGGATCATCTCATACGCCGGAATACGCGCATCGCCATAGGAAGGATGCGGCACCCGCTTGTACGGCAGCGCGAAGACGCTGTCCATCTCTTCGGTGGAGAGCGGGATTGCCGGCGGGTTGATCCAGAGGTAGCGCTCGCCGTGCTTTTGCATCAGCGCCCGGGCGCAGCCGGGGTTGGTTTCGTGGTGCAAAATGCGCGAGGCGTGAGCGTACAGGACCTTATCGCCTTTCACCTTCTCGAAGGAAGGCAGCAGCACATAGGTTTTTTCCCACGGTTTGGGCCGCGGCGGTTGCACAGTAATGCTTTTCGCTTCCTGTTTTTTCGGCGCGACCGGTTTGTTATCGGCGCACGGCAGATCTTCACCGTACGGATGCGGGATGGGGTCAATTTTACCGGGCGTATCCAGACGGGTGGAGTCCACGCCGCTCCAGCCGGGCAGCGCCTCTTTCACCATGATGGCGGTATTGCGCACATCGCGGATCTGGTCGATGGTTTCGCCCATCGCCAGGCGATGAGCCACTTCCACCAGCGGACGCTCGCCGTTGCCGAACATTAGCATATCGGCCTTGGAGTCCACCAGCACCGAGCGGCGCACGGTGTCGGACCAGTAATCATAGTGGGCGGTACGACGCAGGCTGGCTTCGATGCCGCCGAGGATCACCGGCACATCTTTCCACGCCTCTTTACAGCGCTGGGTATAGACGAGGGTAGCGCGGTCCGGACGTTTGCCCGCCACGTTACCCGCCGTATAGGCATCGTCATGACGTAGTTTACGGTCGGCGGTGTAACGGTTGATCATTGAGTCCATGTTGCCGGCGGTCACGCCGAAGAACAGGTTCGGTTTTCCCAGACGCATAAAGTCGTCTTTGCTGTTCCAGTCAGGCTGGGAGATGATCCCAACCCGGAAACCCTGCGCTTCCAGCATGCGGCCGCAGATAGCCATCCCGAAGCTCGGGTGGTCGACATAGGCGTCGCCGGTAACCAGAATAATGTCGCAGCTATCCCAGCCAAGTTGATCCATCTCTTCACGCGACATCGGTAAAAAAGGCGCAGGGCCAAAACAGGCAGCCCAGTATTGCGGCCAGGAAAAAAGGTCACGATCCGGTTGGATCAGGGATATTGCGCTCATATTGCTTCCGGGGAAAATGATAAAAAAATAACCAAAAGGGCGTGGATTATAAGCCGGAATGATAGTGGAAATGAAGGAGGATTTTCTCAAACCCTGACCGTGCGCCGGCCAGGGTCAAAGAGGTTACGGCGCGGGATTCACCAGCATCTGGCCGATCGAGCCGCGATCGGCAAGCTCCAGCGTCTGACTCAGATACTGGAACGGGAAGTGCGGCCACGACGGTTGAGCGTAATAGACCAGCAGCTCAACCTGCCCGTCGACCCACACGGTGTCCTTCCAGCCGCGATCTTCCGGGAAAGGAGACGAGCCGTTGACATTACGGATCTGGAACATCACCCCTTCAATATGGAACGACTGCGGGCGGTCGGCGCGCACCGTCCAGCGCTCCCAGGTCCCCTGCTGCGCCGTGATATCGATACGCTGCGGATCCCACAGCTGGCCGTTGATGCCCGGATCGTCGCCAAGGGTGATATCCCGGCTGCGGATCGGCGTACCGGAGAGCAGCTCGGTCGGCAGCAGGCGCACCGGCAGACTGTCGGTCACCAGCGGCAGCAGCCCGGTCGGACGCAGCGTCAGCACCAGCGTGGAGACCAGGATGCTTGACGGTTCAAAAAAACCGCGGATACGGTCGACGATGCTCGCCGCTTCGCCGCAGGTAATGGATACTTCATCGCCGTTAGTCATATCGACCAGAATTTCACGCCGCTCCCCCGGGGCCAGCGATAGCTGCTTGAGCGAAACCGGCGCCGGCAAGAATCCCTGATCGCCGGAAATCACATGCAGCAGTCGGCCATCGCTCATCTGCAGCTGATAGCGCCGGGAGTTGGAAGCGTTCAGCAGGCGCAGGCGCACCCAGCCGCGCGACACTTCAACATACGGGCTCTGCACGCCGTTAACCAGCAGCGTGTCGCCCACAAAGCCGCCGCTGCCCGGTTCGCTATATTCCGGCGTGCCGAAGTTATCCAGCCGTTTATCCTGAATAATCACCGGGAAGTCATCGACGCCATAGTGGTTAGGGATCGGCAGGTTCTTGCTGACCTCGTCTTCCACCAGCCACATGCCCGCCAGACCGTTGTAAACCTGTTTCGCCATCCGGTTCGGCGTGTTGGCCTGATACCACAGCGTCGCCGCGCTCTGGCGGATAGGCAGCACCGGCGCCCAGTCGGCGTTCGGCGACATCATGCGCGCCGCGCCGCCAATCAGCGGGCCAGGCACCTGCAGACCGCGGATGGTCATCGCCACGTTCTCCGTCAGGCGGTTGCTGTAGATAAGCTTGACGTCGTCTCCGTTCCAGACGCGGATCGTCGGCCCCATATAGCGGCCATTGATCCCCCAGACGGGGGCGCGGGTGCCGGGGGTAAACGACCAGTGGGAACGCTGCAGCGTCAGAAACAGCGGCTGGCCGCGACGAGATTCCAGCAGCGGCGGAACCGGCAGCGCAGGCTGCTGGCCGGCGGCATGGGCCTTCAGCGGCGCGGCGCCAGCGCACAGCGCTACGCCGGAAGCCTTAATAAACTGACGCCGACTGAGTGACATATTAACTCCATGACATACTGACAAATGAAAAAGGGAATTCGTTTCCCGCCAGCAATACGCGCGCGTTGGCGGCGTTTCCTGTCTTATTGCTTTCCAGCCGCTTCGCGCTCGGCCACTTCGTTGTCCAGATCAGCGATTTTGGCGGCCATCAGCTCGCGGCAATGCGTCGCCAGCGCGCGCACGTTGTCTTTACCAAACTGAGTGGTATCTACCGGCGGCAGCATTTCCACAATCACCAGACCGTTGTTCCAGCGATTGAGCTTTATTTTATTCGATGTATTCGAGACACACACCGGAATAATCGGCACCCCAGCGGCAATAGCCGCGTGAAAAGCCCCGGTTTTAAACGGCAGCAGGCCGCGGCCGCGGCTACGGGTCCCTTCCGGGAACATCCAGAACGAAATTTTACGCTTTTTAAAAGCGTTGACGACTTCGGCAATAGTGCCGTGCGCTTTGGTTCGGTTATTACGGTCAATCAGCAAATTGCCCGTCAGCCAGTACAGTTGGCCAAAGAACGGGATCCATAGCAGGCTCTTTTTACCTACGGTGACCGTCGGAGCCTGCACGATATTCGACGCCGTCACCATATCATAGTTGTTCTGGTGGTTAGCGATGTAGATCGCGTTGCCATAGCTTTCCGCGTCGGCGGGTTTGCGTAGCTCTACCTTGAGGCCAAATACCGGAGATAAACGGCCAAACAGATGGCCGAAAGTGGCAACGTGTTTTGGATTACGTGGGCTGAACAAGCAGTACAGACAGCCAAGTACGCACACTACGATGCAATAAATGACCACGAAAATTACTCGAAAAATGAATAGCATAGCTACCTCTAAAACCCAAACCGCTTAGAATTATTCGCTGCTGGCAGAAGGCAGGCTCACAAGTTCTGCGCAGGCCGGGACCGTTCTTCCTGGGTCCCTGATGATGGACATTGTTAATCGCAACGCCTGAATAAACAACGATTTTGCGGCATTTTTTCGTCTCCTCCCGTCAAAGACGGGAGGAGACGCGCTTACTCTTCGCTATCGCCTGCCGCGGCACGACGCGGCGAGTCAATTTCCACGCGGTCAATTTTCTGCAGCCCGCGCATCAGCGAACCGCGGCGGCCGCGCTCGCCGGTGACTTTTTGCAGCTCTTCCGGACGCAGTTTGATCTTCCGTTTGCCGACGTGAATGGTCAGCGTACTCTGCGGCGGCAGAACAAACAGATGTGCCAGACCGTCCTGGCCGGCTGCGGCTTCCGCCGCCGGAATGCTGATAATTTTGTTGCCCTTGCCTTTCGACAGCTGCGGCAGATCGCTGACCGGGAACATCAGCATCCGCCCGGCGGCGGTGATGGCCAGCAGCATATCGGACTCATCCTCAATCACCAGCGGCGGCATCACGTGCGCGTTGTCAGGCAGGGTGATTAGCGCTTTACCGGCACGGTTGCGCGCCACCAGATCGTTGAAGGTACAGACGAAACCGTAGCCCGCGTCGGAAGCCATCAGCAGTTTCTGATCGTCGCTTTCCATTAGCATATGCTCCACGGTCGCGCCCGGCGGCAGGGTCAGTTTGCCGGTAAGCGGTTCACCCTGGCCACGCGCGGAAGGCAGAGTAATCGGATCGATGGCATAGCTGCGTCCGGTGGTATCGATAAACACCACCGGCTGGTTGCTCTTGCCCTTCGCCGAGGCTTTCCAGCTGTCGCCCGCCTTATAGCTCAAGCCCTGGGCGTCAATGTCGTGTCCTTTGGCGCTGCGCACCCAGCCCATCTGCGACAGAACGATAGTCACCGGCTCAGACGGCAGCATGTCATGCTCGCTCATCGCTTTCGCTTCTTCACGCTCGTGAAGCGGCGAGCGACGGTCGTCGCCGAAGGCATCGGCATCGGCCTGCAGCTCTTTTTTCAGCAGGTTGTTCATCTTACGTTCAGACGCCAGAATCGCCTGCAGCTGGTCGCGCTCTTTTTCCAGCTCGCTCTGCTCGCCGCGGATCTTCATCTCTTCCAGTTTGGCGAGGTGGCGCAGTTTTAATTCCAGAATCGCTTCCGCCTGGGTTTCGCTGATGCCAAAGCGCGACATCAGGGCCGGCTTCGGTTCATCTTCAGTGCGGATGATCTCAATCACTTCATCGATATTAAGAAACGCCACCAGCAAACCTTCGAGGATATGCAGGCGCTTCAGCACTTTCTCTAACCGATGGTTTAGACGGCGACGCACGGTATCGCGACGGAACACCAGCCACTCGCTGAGGATCTCCAGCAGGTTTTTCACCGCCGGGCGGCCGTCAAGGCCGATCATATTGAGGTTGATGCGGTAGCTCTTCTCCAGATCGGTGGTGGCGAACAGGTGGTTCATCACCTGTTCCATATCCACCCGGTTGGAGCGCGGGACAATCACCAGACGGGTCGGGTTTTCGTGGTCCGATTCGTCGCGCAGATCGTCAACCATCGGCAGCTTTTTATTGCGCATCTGCGCCGCAATCTGCTCCAGCACTTTGGCGCCGGAGACCTGATGCGGCAGCGCACTGATCACCACCGCGCCGTCCTCTTTACTCCACACCGCACGCATGCGCACTGAGCCGCGCCCGTTCTGGTAGATTTTGCGAATTTCCGCCCGCGAGGTGATGATCTCCGCCTCGGTCGGGAAATCCGGCCCCTGTACGATATCCAGCAGTTCGTCGAGGGTGGTTTTCGGCTGCTCAATCAGCGTAATCGCCGCTTTGGCCACTTCCCGCAGGTTGTGCGGAGGAATATCGGTCGCCATGCCTACCGCGATGCCGGTGGTGCCGTTCAGCAGGATGTTCGGCAGACGCGCTGGCAGCATTTTCGGCTCCTGCAGCGTGCCGTCAAAGTTTGGCACCCAGTCGACCGTCCCCTGCCCCAGCTCGCTGAGCAGCAGCTCGGCATACTTCGACAGGCGGGATTCGGTGTAACGCATGGCGGCGAAAGATTTGGGATCGTCCGGCGCCCCCCAGTTTCCCTGACCATCCACCAGCGGATAGCGGTAAGAGAACGGCTGCGCCATCAGCACCATCGCTTCATAGCAGGCGATGTCGCCGTGCGGGTGATATTTACCCAACACGTCGCCGACGGTGCGGGCGGACTTTTTGAATTTCGCGCTGGCGTTCAGCCCCAGCTCGGACATCGCATAGACGATGCGACGCTGGACCGGTTTTAAGCCATCGCCAATAAACGGTAATGCCCTGTCCATGATCACGTACATGGAGTAGTTCAGGTAAGCATTTTCCGTAAATTCATGCAGCGCAAGGCGCTCTGCCATATCGCTCATTAATCGTGGATCCTCAATCTGGGTACCGACCGTTCGGACGGCAAAACTACCCGCGATAATACCCGATCTCACGCCCTGAGTCACAGGCCGTGAGATCGGCTGAGGATTCCGTCACGCTTAATCAGGCCAGCGGCAGATAAATATCGGTTTGCAGTTCATGCTCAGCCACCTCATGGACAAAATTGAGGTAACGGAAGTACACCGGAAAATCCCGTAACGTCTCGCCTGAAGCGGGTAACCAGTCGCGATAGAGAAACCAAACGCTGTTCGCCAGCGTGTCCAGCGAGCCGTGATGGCGCACGACGGCGCAGCGTCCGCCGGGGATTTCGCCGTTAATCACGCCAAAGGCGTTTTCACCAACCGGCCGATCGACCGTACCGCAGATATCAAAACGAAATGCCTCCTGCGGGGTGGTCTGCGGATCGTCCCAGGCGATCCCCCAGGTATCGCTGGTGGCGACGGGCGATAGTCCGCTCGTCTTACGCCAGGCGATAAAACGCGCGGCGGTGGCGTTGACAAGGTCCGGGCTACCGCGATGTTGCAGTACGGCTATCCGGGTGGAGGGGCACGAAATAATGTTGACGTCCATCGACGTTTGCTCCTGTAGCGTATGTTTCGGTACGCGTCGATGCCACTCGGCCCAGTCCGGTTGTTGACGGAATTGGGTCGGGCTTTGGTCAAACGCGGTACGGAAGGCACGACTGAACGACTCCGCATTCTGAAATCCGGCATCAAGGGCAATATCGATGACTTTATCGCGGGGGTTGAACGCCAGGCGCCAACAGGCGCGTCGCAGACGCAACCACTGAATATACCGGTACAATGGAATGCCGGTATAAGCGCTAAATTGCCGGTGAAAATGGTAAGGCGAACTGTGCGCTATCGCGCTCAGCGTCTCCAGCGACAGCGGCTCATCAAGATGGCGCGCAATGTACCTACAGACGCGCTGGAAGCGCCCGACATACGCCGGGCTGGCCTTAATATCGTTCATCGTCTCCTCCTCGCGACATACTCTGACAGAGCGAGGATCGCGATTCCTGACCGATCTTGCGCTTATCCGACGGAGACTTATGGCGCGATTTTACGGATCTGTTTAACGTCGATTTCTACCGAGTTCCAGTCCTTATCGACTTCCCCCTGAATTTCTACTGTGTCCTGCGGGCCGACGGTCACGCCGTTCCAGCGCTTGTGGTCGATATCGACATTGATCACCCCGGAAGCATCCTGGAATTTATACAGGTCATCAGAGATGCGCTCGACGATTTTACCGCGCAGGGTCACCCAGGTGTCATCACGCAGCGACTTGGCGTTCGCCACGGTGGTCACCGCGCCGCTCGGCCCGGTGAAGCCGCCAGCCTGGGTGGTAGTGGTAGTAGACGGTCCGGTGAATCCTCCCTGCCCGGCGGCCAGTACCGGCATGGAAACTAAAGCAATAATCGCGGTCATCGCAGCAATTTTTTTCATCTTATATTCTCCCTTTTGTGTTGGTATGGCTCCTATTACGCCCGACAAAACTTAACGACTTCTTAAGCGGAAAAAAGAAATTTTAATGCTGTACATCACCCGCTTCAACGCGGTTTACTGCGCAAAGAAACGGGATCGTCGGAGGGAAACATGCGCATATTACTGGTGGAAGATGACAAGCTTATCGGCGACGGCATCAAAGCCGGGCTGAGCAAAATGGGCTTTAGCATTGACTGGTTTACCGCCGGGCTGGAGGGCAAAAATGCCTTATACAGCGCCCCCTACGACGCCGCAATCCTTGACCTCACCCTACCCGGCATCGATGGCCTCGATATTCTGCGCGAATGGCGCGATAAAGGCCGCCATGAGCCGGTGCTGATCCTCACCGCCCGCGATGCCCTCAGCCAGCGGGTGGAGGGCCTGCGCCTGGGCGCCGATGACTACCTGTGCAAACCTTTCGCCCTGATTGAGGTGGCAGCGCGCCTCGAAGCGTTGATCCGCCGCGCGCACGGCCAGAGCAGCAGCGAACTGCGCCACGGCAAGGTGATCCTCGATCCGAACCGCTTAACCGCCAGCCTCGACGGCGAAAGCCTGGCGCTGAAGCCGAAGGAGTTCGCCCTGCTGGAACTGCTTATGCGCAACGCCGGGCGCGTATTGCCGCGTAAGCTTATCGAGGAAAAGCTCTACACCTGGGACGACGAGGTCTCCAGCAACGCCGTGGAAGTTCACGTCCATCATCTGCGCCGCAAGCTCGGCAGCGACTTTATCCGTACCGTCCACGGCATCGGCTATACCCTGGGTGACGCATGAAACGACTTGCCCGCCTGAGCCTGCGCCTGCGCCTGACGCTGCTGTTTGCCGTACTGACCACCGCCGCCTGGGGAATGGCCAGCGTTATCGCCTGGCAGCAGACCAGCAAAAAGCTGGATAAGCTGTTCGATACCCAGCAGCTGCTGTTCGCTCGCCGCCTGAGCGTCATGCATTTCGATGAACTGCGCGCCCCGCCCGCCTTGCTCGGGGAAAAGAAAAAGGTACGCCACGGGCACATCGACGACGACGCGCTGGCGTTCGCCATCTTCACCCGCGACGGCAAAATGGTGCTTAATGACGGCGAGAACGGAGAGGATATTCAGTGGAATTCGCAGCGCGAGGGATTCAGCGATGGCTATCTGCGTGACGACGATGACGAGTGGCGTTTCCTGTGGTTAACCACCGCCGACGGCCGCTACCGCATCGCCGTCGGCCAGGAGTGGGATTACCGGCGCGAAATGGCGATGGATATCGTGACCTCGCAGCTCACCCCGTGGATGGTTGCCCTGCCGCTGATGTTCGTGCTGCTCATCGTGCTGTTAAGCCGCGAGCTGGCGCCATTGAAAAATCTGGCGCGCACGCTGCGCCTGCGCGCGCCGGACTCGGCGGATTCGCTCAGCGTGGAGAAGATCCCCGCCGAAGTTCGCCCGCTGGTCGAAGCGCTGAATCAGCTGTTCCGACGCACTCACGACGCCATGCTGCGCGAGCGTCGGTTTACCTCTGATGCCGCCCATGAGCTACGCAGCCCGCTGGCGGCGCTGAAGGTGCAGACCGAAGTCGCCCAACTCTCCCTGGACGATCCCGAAGGGCGTGAGAAAGCGTTGGATCAGCTCCACCAGGGGATCGATCGCGCCACCCGACTGGTGGATCAGCTGCTGACGCTGTCGCGGCTGGACTCGCTCGCCCAACTGGATGATGTGCAGCAGGTCGCTATCGCCGATCTGCTGCAGTCGGCAGTGATGGAGATGTATCACCCGGCGCAGCAGTCCGGGATTGAGCTGCGCCTGCATCTTAATGCCAGCCATATCGTCCGCACCGGCCAGCCGCTGCTGCTCAGTCTGCTGGTGCGCAATCTGCTGGATAACGCCGTACGATATAGCCCGTGCGGCAGCCAGGTCGATATCACGCTCAACGCCCGCGAGTTCCGGGTGCGCGATAACGGCCCAGGCATTAACCCGCAGGCGCTCTCGCGCATTGGCGAGCGTTTTTATCGCCCGCCGGGGCAGGAGGCGCCGGGCAGCGGCCTGGGCTTGTCGATCGTCCGGCGCATCGCCTCGCTGCACGGCATGCAGGTTGATTTTGCCAACGCGCGCGACGGCGGCTTCGAGGCCCGCGTGTACTGGTAGCGAGATTATTGCTCATTTGGCAAAAGACTTTGCACATTTTGCTCATTTTACTGCCCCGCTTCGCGGGGTAAGATCGTCGGCAAATTTTCATATATGAGGGTAAAAAATGAGCAACATCCTGATTATCAATGGGGCGAAAAAGTTCGCGCACTCTAATGGTCAACTGAACGACACCCTGACCGAGGTCGCGGAGAGTTATCTGCGCGACGCCGGGCACGATGTTAAAAGCGTTCGCGCCGAAAGCGAGTACGACGTAAAAGAAGAAGTACAGAATTTCCTGTGGGCCGATGTGGTGATCTGGCAGATGCCGGGCTGGTGGATGGGCGCTCCGTGGACGGTGAAAAAATATATGGATGACGTCTTTACCGAAGGCCACGGCTCGCTGTACGCCAGCGATGGCCGTACCCGCTCCGACGCCAGCAAAAAATATGGCTCAGGCGGCCTGGTGCAGGGGAAAAAATATATGCTTTCTCTGACCTGGAACGCGCCGATGGAAGCCTTCACCGACAAAGACCAGTTCTTCCACGGCGTCGGCGTTGACGGCGTTTACCTGCCGTTCCATAAAGCCAATCAGTTCCTCGGCATGGAGGCATTGCCAACCTTTATCGCCAACGACGTGATTAAAATGCCTGATGTCCCACGGTATATCGCAGAATATCGCAAGCATCTGGCGGAAATTTTTGGTTAACTAGAGGTCTAGCTCTACATATTTCGAGTTATTCGAACCTGGAGTATGACGAGATCCACACAGAAGGAGTTGAGTTAACCATGTTAACAGTGATTGCAGAAATCCGTACCCGCCCGGGCCAGCACCACCGCCAGGCGGTTCTCGATCAGTTCGCGAAAATTATTCCGACCGTTTTGCAGGAGGCCGGCTGCCACGGCTATGCCCCGCTGGTGGATCATGCCGCCGGCGTCAGCTTCCAGACCACAGCGCCCGACTCTATCGTCATGGTCGAGCAGTGGGAAAGCGTCGCGCATCTTGAAGCACACCTGCAAACCCCGCACATGAAAGCCTGGTCGGAAGCGGTCAAAGGCGATGTGCTGGAGACCAGCATCCGTATTCTGCAGGCTGGCGTTTAAGTCCGCCGACTCAGTAATGCCATGAAAAAGGGAGCCTGAGGCTCCCTTTTACGTCTGGCGCAGCGTACAGACTTACACTTCCAGATCCGCCATATCGCCCTTCTCCTGCAGCCAGTTGCGACGATCTTCCGAACGCTTTTTGGCCAGCAGCATATCCATTATCGCCGTGGTCTGCTGCTCGTCCTCATCGCTTATCACCAGCTGCACCAGGCGGCGGGTATTCGGGTCAAGGGTGGTTTCGCGCAGCTGCATCGGGTTCATCTCACCGAGCCCTTTAAAGCGCTGGACGTTTGGCTTGCCCTTCTTGCGCTTTAGCTGCTCCAGCACGCCGGTTTTTTCTTCTTCCGTCAGCGCGTAGTAAACCTCTTTACCGAGGTCGATACGGTACAGCGGCGGTAGCGCCACATAGACGTGCCCCTCTTTCACGAGGGTACGGAAATGTCTTACGAACAGCGCGCACAGCAGGGTGGCAATGTGCAGACCATCGGAGTCCGCATCCGCCAGAATACAAATTTTACCGTAGCGCAGCTGGCTTAAATCATCGCTATCCGGGTCAATACCAATCGCCACCGAAATGTCGTGCACTTCTTGCGAAGCTAACACTTCATCGGAAGAGACTTCCCAGGTATTAAGGATCTTGCCCTTCAGCGGCATGATCGCCTGATATTCGCGATCGCGCGCCTGCTTGGCTGAGCCGCCCGCCGAATCCCCTTCGACGAGGAACAGCTCGGTACGGTTCAGATCCTGGGCGGTACAGTCCGCTAGCTTACCCGGCAGCGCCGGACCGCTGGTCAGCTTTTTGCGCACCACTTTTTTGGCCGCGCGCAGACGGCGCTGGGCGCTGGAGATGGCCATCTCCGCCAGCAGCTCCGCGGCCTGCACGTTCTGATTCAGCCACAGGCTGAAGGCGTCCTTCACCACGCCGGAGACGAACGCCGCGCACTGGCGCGACGACAGGCGCTCTTTGGTTTGCCCGGCGAACTGCGGATCCTGCATCTTCACCGACAGCACGTACGCGCAGCGATCCCAGATATCTTCCGCTGACAGCTTCACGCCGCGCGGCAGGATATTACGGTACTCGCAGAACTCACGCATCGCGTCGAGCAGCCCCTGACGCAGACCGTTAACGTGCGTCCCGCCCTGCATAGTCGGGATCAGGTTCACGTAGCTCTCGGTCAGCAGTTCGCCGCCTTCCGGCAGCCACAGCAGCGCCCAGTCCACCGCCTCCGTCTCGCCGGAGAAGGCGCCGACGAATGGTTTTTCCGGCAGCAGCGGCAGGCCGTTCACCGCTTCGCTCAGGTAATCGTTCAGGCCATCGGCATAGCACCAGCTCTGCTCGCTGTTGTTCACCTGGTCGCGGAAAACAATTTCCACGCCCGGGCACAGCACCGCTTTCGCTTTTAACAGGTGGGTCAGACGTGAAACGGAAAAGCGCGGGCTGTCGAAGAAGCTTTCGTCCGGCCAGAAATGGACGCTGGTCCCGGTATTGCGTTTGCCGCAGGTGCCGGTGACGTGCAGGTCTTCCACTTTTTCACCATTTTCAAAGGCGATGCTGTAGACCTGACCGTCGCGACGCACGTTGACCTCCACGCGTTTTGACAGGGCGTTGACTACCGAGATCCCCACCCCGTGCAGGCCGCCGGAAAACTGATAGTTTTTATTGGAAAACTTACCGCCCGCATGCAGCCGGCAGAGGATCAGCTCAACCGCTGGCACGCCCTCTTCCGGGTGGATGTCGACCGGCATCCCACGACCATCGTCAATGACCTCCAGGGACTGGTCGGCATGAAGGATAACTTCCACGCGTTTGGCGTGGCCTGCCAGCGCTTCATCCACACTGTTATCAATAACTTCCTGACCAAGATGGTTAGGACGAGTGGTGTCGGTATACATGCCCGGACGGCGGCGCACCGGCTCTAGCCCGGTGAGTACCTCAATGGCATCAGCATTATATGAAGATTGCGTCATGGTGTGTATTCGTAGGTCGTTCAGGGCCGTTTAGCGCAGGCCGAGAAATTCGATAATCTGAGTGAAATGATCGTCAAAGCCGACAAATGCGTGATTACCGCCCTCCTCTACCGTCTGCCGGCAAGAGGCGTAGTAATGAACGGCCTGGCGGTAATCAAGCACTTCATCCCCGGTCTGCTGCAGCAGCCAGAGTAAATCCGGCGCTTCGAGCGGGTCGATTTGCATGACTTTGAGATCGTAAATATGGCGAGACTCTAGCACATATTGCTGCCCGGTGTATGGATTCTCATTGTGGCCGAGAAAATTGTTTAGTAGTTCAAACGGCCGCACCGCCGGGTTAACCACCACCGCCGGCAGCATAAAGCACTGCGAAAGCCAGGTCGCGTAGTAGCCGCCCAGCGACGACCCTACGACCCCCAGCGGCTCGCCTCCGTGCTCCAGCACGATGGACTCCAACAGCTCCGCCGTTTCCGCCGGGTAAGGCGGCAACTCCGGCACCACCATGGTGATCTCAGGATAGTGCTGCGCCAGCCAGGTCTTTAACGCCGTCGCCTTCGCCGAGCGCGGAGAGCTGTTAAAGCCATGCAGATAAAGGAGCGTCGCCATCAGTAGCCTTCTGAAGCAATATCCGGATGAAACGCGGCGCCTTCCAGGCGGCACACTTCGGTGGTCAGCGTCCCGTCAGGGTGAAGCTCCAGCCAGCGCCAGCCCGGTGACACCGTATCCAGAGTGAAATTGGCACAGTGCGGTTTAAACTGGACGCAGGTCGACGGCGTCGCCATCATGCGCCGGCCATTCCAGTCGAGATCCAGTTCCTGATGAATATGGCCGCACAAAAGATGCTTCACCCGCGGCCAGGCGCTCAACGCGCTGTCCAGCGCGCCGGCATTGCGCAGACTATGCTGATCCAGCCAGCTGCAGCCGGCCGGCAGCGGATGATGGTGCAGCAGGAGTAAGGTATAGCGCTCCGGCGCCTCCGCCAGCTTATGTTCGAGCCACTCCAGCTGGAAGTCGCTCAGCTCGCCATGGGGAACGCCAAACACCTGGCTGTCGAGCAGCAGGATCTGCCAGCGATCGCCGAGAAACACGCGCTTGGCAGGGGAAATGCCCGCCTCCTGCAGGGTGCTGTACATCGCCGGCTGGAAATCATGGTTGCCCGGTAGCCAGACGCAGGGTGCAGCAAAACTCGCGATGCCCTCAGCAAAATGCTGATAGGCCGCGGAGGAGTGGTCCTGCGCCAGATCGCCTGTTGCGACAATCAGATCGCATGGACGCTGTGAGGCATGAATGGCCGACAGTACGGCCTGATAGCTATCCCAGGTATTGATGCCTAACAACGTTTCATGCTTTTCAGCAAACAGGTGAGTATCAGTAATTTGTAATATCCTGACTCTGGCCTCACCAGCCAGAGGTAGGTTTAACAGGCTTTCCAAATGGTGTCCTTAGGTTTAACGACGCTAACAAACCGGAATCGCCATCGCTCCATGTGCTAAACAGTAACGCAGCCAGTCGGCCAAAAACTGGTTAATTTGATGCTTTTCGTCGCGTTGATGCAACTTTTTATTAGGATAATCATATCGCGCTTTGAAGCGAAAGATCTGCTGACTCGAACACACTTCGGCCACCATGGCGTCATGGTAGAGGCGGACGGTCATCGATGGCAGGCTCCAGTAGCTCACTGCAGGCAGAGTCTGCTCTATTGCCACCAGAGTAGTGTAGCGGGTCGATTCAACTATCGTTAACCGATACTGCGCGCTTCCCACCTGATAGCTTACCTTCTCACCCGCTGCATCCGTTCGCGGCAACAGGCGGCGCAACTGCGCGAAGTTGGTCTCGCACAGGCGCATCATCTCAGGGAAGTCAGGTGTATAACGCTTCATTTTGTCCACTCATTTCGTAAATTGTGATAATGCAATTGCAGCCATTGCAAGGCGATGACAGAGGCTGCGTTGTCGATTTTCCCCTCTTCTACCCACTGGTAAGCCTGCTCCCGACTCACCACATGCACCCGAATATCCTCGTTTTCCTCGGCCAGGCCGTGAATGCCTTTTGCCGTCGATGCATCAACTTCTCCCACCAGGATCGATAACCGTTCGCTGGTGCCGCCGGGACTGGCCAGATAGCTTAATATTGGTTTCGTCCGCCCAACTTCAAGCCCGGCCTCCTCCAGCGCTTCCCGACGGGCAACATCTTCCACCGTTTCACCCGCTTCAATCATGCCGGCGACCATCTCCAGCAGCCACGGGCTCTCGCTGGTATCATAGGCGGCGATACGGATTTGTTCGACCAGCACCACTTCGTCGCGCACCGGGTCAAAGGGTAGCAAGACGGCGGCGTGCCCGCGCTCAAAAATTTCACGGGTGATTTCGCCACTCATGCCGCCGTTAAACAGGCGGTGGCGAAAACGGTATAAATCGAGCGAAAAAAAACCACGATATAGCGTTTCGCGTGCAATAATTTCTACATCATTTTTGGAGAAGGTAATTCCCTGCTGCGTGGGTTTGCTCATTGTCATGTCCTGCGAATCTGAAATTAGGGATTTCCAAACCGTTTGGCTACCGTTTTACGGCCCGTATGTTAGATTGGTGCAAATTACCGCCGGATGGCACGTAACGCCAACTTTTTACGGCGGCAGAATCGATACAATCAGCGGAATTTTTCTTAGAATTAGACCAGCGCTAAATGCTTCACAACAAGGAATGCAAATGAAGAAATTGCTCCCCATTCTTATCGGCCTGAGCCTGACCGGGTTCAGCGCCATGAGCCAGGCGGAAAACCTGCTTCAGGTTTACCAGCAGGCACGCATCAGCAACCCCGATCTGCGTAAATCGGCAGCCGATCGTGACGCCGCGTTCGAAAAGATCAACGAAGCGCGCAGTCCATTACTGCCTCAGCTTGGGCTGGGAGCGGATTATACCTATACCAATGGCTATCGCGACAGCAACGGCGTCAACTCTAACGTCACCAGCGGTTCGCTGCAGTTAACGCAGGTTCTGTTTGATATGTCGAAATGGCGCGCCCTGACGCTGCAGGAAAAAACGGCAGGGATTCAGGATGTCACGTATCAGACCGATCAGCAAACACTGATTCTGAATACCGCGACGGCCTATTTTAAAGTGCTGGCCGCCATCGACACGCTCTCCTATACCGAAGCGCAGAAACAGGCTATTTACCGCCAGTTGGATCAAACCACGCAGCGCTTTAACGTAGGCCTGGTGGCGATCACCGACGTACAGAACGCCCGTTCACAATACGATGCCGTGCTGGCGAACGAAGTCACCGCGCGTAACGATCTCGACAACGCCGTCGAAGGACTGCGTCAAGTCACCGGTAATTACTATCCGGAGCTGGCCTCCCTGAACGTGAACGGCTTCAAAACCAACAAGCCGCAGGCGGTCAACGCCCTGCTGAAGGAAGCGGAGAACCGCAACCTGTCACTGCTGCAGGCGCGTCTGAGCCAGGACCTGGCCCGCGAGCAGATTCGTCAGGCGCAGGACGGCCATTTGCCGACCCTGAACCTTTCCGCCTCTACCGGGGTCTCGAATACGCGTTACAACGGTTCGAAAACCAATACCCCGCTCGCCTACAACGACAGTGATAACGGGCAGAACCAAATCGGCCTGAACTTCTCTCTGCCACTGTATCAGGGCGGCGCGGTGACCTCGCAGGTCAAGCAGGCACAATACAACTTCGTTGGCGCCAGCGAGCAGCTGGAAAGCGCCCACCGCAGCGTCGTGCAGACTGTGCGTTCATCGTTTAACAACGTGAATGCCTCCATCAGCAGCATCAACGCCTACAAACAGGCGGTGGTCTCTGCGCAAAGCTCCCTGGATGCCATGGAAGCTGGCTACTCGGTGGGTACGCGTACTATCGTTGACGTCCTCGACGCCACCACTACGCTGTATAACGCTAAGCAGCAGCTCTCGAATGCGCGCTACAACTACCTGATCAACGAGCTGAACATTAAGTCGGCGTTAGGTACCCTGAACGAGCAGGATCTGGTCGCCCTGAACAACACGCTGGGTAAACCCATCTCCACCTCCGCAGATAGCGTCGCGCCGGAAAATCCGCAACAGGATGCCACCGCTGATGGCTACGGCAACACTACCGCGGCGGTGAAGCCGGCGTCCGCACGGACCACCCAGAGCAGCGGCAGCAATCCGTTCCGTCAGTAATTCTCATACTGTGATGCGCATCGCCTGTCCGTCGGACAGGCGATGCGTTAAACGTAAGGCAACGTAAAGATCCCCCGCTTAGCGCCCCTCTTCGCTTCATTTTCCACCACTCATCCTCTATCCTGAGCGTTAACACACGCCATACCACTGGGTCCTGGAAGACAAATATGAAACGGACAAAAAATATTAATCATTCGTCGTTCCGCAAAAGCTGGAGCGCACGCCATCTGACGCCGGTCGCGCTGGCCGTTACCGCGGTCTTTATGCTCGCCGGTTGTGAAAAAAGCGACGAAACGGTGTCGCTGTACCAGAACGCCGATGACTGCTCCGCCGCCAACCCTGGCAAAGCAGCCGAATGCACCACGGCCTACACCAACGCGGTAAAAGAGGCAGAGCGCACTGCGCCGAAGTATGCCACCCGCGAAGACTGCGTCGCCGAGTTTGGCGAAGGCCAGTGCCAGCAGACGCCAGCCCAGGCGGGCGTCGCCCCGGAAAACCAGGCGCAGGCGCAAAGCAGCGGCAGCTTCTGGATGCCGCTGATGGCCGGCTACATGATGGGCCGCCTGATGGGCGGCGGCATGGCGCAACAGCAGCCGCTGTTCAGCTCGAAAAATCCGGCCAGCCCGGCCTACGGTCAGTACACTGACGCCAGCGGCAAGAGCTATGGTGCCGCCCAGCCGGGCCGCACCATGAACGTGCCGAAAACTGCGATGGCGCCGAAGCCAGCCACAACCACCACCGTCACCCGCGGCGGCTTTGGCGAGTCGGTAGCGAAACAGTCGACCATGCAGCGTAGCGCCGCAGGCTCAACGTCCTCTTCTCGCTCAATGGGCGGCTAAGCAACATGGAAAGAGTCAGTATTACCGAGCGCCCGGACTGGCGCGAGAAAGCGACCGAGTACGGTTTCAACTTCCATACCATGTACGGCGAGCCCTACTGGAGCGAAGAGGCGTATTACAAGCTGACCCTCGCGCAGGTGGAAAAGCTGGAAGCGGTCACCGCTGAGCTACATCAGATGTGCCTCCAGGTGGTGGAAAAAGTGATCGCCAGCGATGAGCTGATGACCAAATTCCGCATCCCTAAACACACCTGGGGTTTTGTGCGCCAGTCGTGGAAAACCAACCAGCCGTCGCTCTACTCACGTCTCGACCTGGCCTGGGATGGCATCGGCGAACCGAAGCTGCTGGAGAACAATGCCGACACCCCGACCTCGCTGTATGAAGCGGCCTTCTTCCAGTGGATCTGGCTGGAAGATCAGCTCAACGCCGGCAAGCTGCCGGCGGGCAGCGACCAGTTCAACAGTTTGCAGGAAAAGCTGATCGATCGCTTCGGCGAGCTGCGCGAGCAGTTTGGCTTTCAGCTGCTGCATATGGCCTGCTGCCGCGATACCGTTGAAGATCGCGGTACCGTGCAGTATCTGCAGGACTGCGCCGCTGAAGCGGGGCTGGCGACGGAATTCCTCTACGTTGAAGATATCGGCCTGGGCGAAAAAGGCCAGTTTACCGATCTGCAGGATCAGGTGATTGGCAATCTGTTCAAGCTCTATCCGTGGGAGTTTATGCTGCGGGAGATGTTCTCCACCAAGCTGGAAGACGCTGGCGTACGCTGGCTGGAGCCGGCGTGGAAAAGCATTATCTCCAACAAGGCGCTGCTGCCGATGCTGTGGGAGATGTTCCCCAATCACCCTAATCTGCTGGCGGCCTACTTCAGCGAAGATGCTCACCCGGAGATGGAGAAGTACGTCATTAAGCCAATCTTCTCCCGCGAAGGCGCTAACGTGTCGATCGTTGAAAATGGCAAAGTGGTGGAGGCAGTAGAAGGCCCGTACGGGGAAGAAGGCACCATCGTGCAGGCGTTTTACCCGCTGCCGAAGTTTGGCGATAGCTATACGCTGATTGGCAGCTGGCTCATCAACGACCAGCCTGCAGGGATCGGTATTCGCGAAGACCGGGCGCTGATCACCCAGGATCTGTCGCGCTTCTATCCGCACATTTTCGTCGAATAATGCCGCGCTCCGGCGACGGTAAATGCCGCCGGAGCGCGCTATCATCAGGCGCCAACCAACACCGACAGCATGCTCAGCGAGCCCATCTCGATGCCATCGACCGGGATCGTCATCGCCTCAACGCCATCCCACGTCCCCAGGACATACAGCAGCGGCAGGAAATGCTCCGCCGTCGGATTGGAGAGCGAGCCCCCTTCGTGTGCCAGGTAGTTAACCAGCGGGTGTTGCTCGTCCAGCCCCTGCCATTGCAGATTCGCTTTCACGTAGTTATTGAAGGACTCTGCCCAAGGGTACGGCGTGTTCTCGCCATGCCAGCGGGCGGTGCGCAGGTTATGCACCACGTTGCCGCTGGCCACCAGCATAATGCCTTCATCACGCAGCGAGGCCAGCTTCCGCCCCATTTCGAGATGCCAGGCCGGCGGTTTGGTGCTGTCGATGCTCAACTGAACCATCGGGATATCCGCCTGCGGATACATTTTAATCAGCACGCCCCACGATCCATGGTCAAATCCCCAGGCTTCTGTATCGAGGGTGACCGGCACCGGCGAGAGCAGCTCCACCAGCCGTTGCGCCAGCGCCGGAGAGCCCGGCGCCGGATAATGCGTGTCATACAGCGCCTGCGGAAAACCGCCGAAGTCATGAATGGTCTTCGGCGTCTCCATCGCCGTTACGCCCGTACCGCGCGTAAACCAGTGCGCAGAGACCACCACGATCGCTTTCGGACGCGGCAGGGTTTCGCCCAGTTGAGCCCAGGCGCGGGTATAACGGTTGTCTTCCAGCACGTTCATTGGGCTGCCATGGCCGAGAAACAACGCGGGCATTCGGGTACGGGACATGATGATATCCTTAGGGTGTCAATGTGATGTGCTCACATTACGCGCTTTTGCGCCAGGATAAACTCAGATAACCATGATGATGATCGTCAGAAAATTTGAATGTAATTCGCGGTAAAGGGACGTGTCCCGTACGCGCATCCTCAGGCAATATACTCGTATGTAATTATTTTCACAGGGAGAGAAGCGATGTCATCACCCTTAATATTGACGCTGTTAGCCGGTAGCGCAACCTTCATTGGCGCCATATTCGGCGTGATTGGCCAGAAACCCTCTAACCGCCTGCTTGGCTTCTCCCTCGGCTTTGCCGCCGGGATTATGCTATTGATTTCGTTGATGGAAATGCTGCCTGCCGCGCTGGCCGCCGAGGGCATGTCGCCGCTGCTCGGCTACGGAATGTTTGTTGTCGGCCTGCTGGGCTACTTTGGCCTTGACCGCCTGCTGCCGCACGCCCACCCGCAGGATCTGATGACTCCCGCCATGCCGCGCCCGCGCAACTTACGCCGCACCGCTATTCTTCTGACGCTGGGGATCAGCCTGCATAACTTTCCGGAAGGGATCGCCACCTATGTCACGGCCAGCAACAACCTCGAGCTTGGCATGGGCGTCGCCCTTGCCGTCGCCCTGCACAATATTCCGGAAGGACTGGCGGTTGCCGGACCGGTGTATGCCGCCACCGGCTCGCGCAGCAAAGCGGTGCTCTGGGCCGGGCTTTCCGGCATGGCGGAAATTTTGGGCGGCGTGCTGGCGTGGTTGATTCTGGGGAGCCTGGTCTCGCCGCTGGTGATGGGCGCGATCATGGCTGCCGTCGCCGGAATTATGGTGGCGCTGTCGGTCGATGAACTGATGCCGCTGGCGAAAGAGATCGATCCGCAAAGCAATCCAAGCTACGGCGTCCTGTGCGGGATGTCGGTCATGGGGCTGAGCCTGGTGGTACTCCAGACGATGGGCATCGGTTAAAGCGCAGAAACAACACAGCCCACTAACAAGTGGGCTGTGCTCGGGCGTAGCGAACCGCTATTTAGCTGGCTTTACGCTCATGTTCGCGACGATAGGCCACCAGATCTTCAATCGTGACTACCGCCATATTGTGCTGCTGAGCGAACTTGATGCACTCCGGCGCGCGGGCCATGGTGCCATCGTCATTGGTCAGCTCGCACAGCACGCCTGCTGGTTTAAAGCCAGCCAGGGTCACGAGGTCGATAGTGGCTTCGGTGTGGCCGCCGCGGGTCAGTACGCCGCCCGGCTGCGCACGCAGCGGGAAGACGTGACCTGGACGGTTAAGATCGGAAGGTTTCGCGCCGTCGGCGATGGCCGCGCGGACGGTGGTCACGCGGTCGGCAGCGGAGACGCCGGTGGTCACACCTTCGGCCGCTTCGATGGTCACGGTGAAGCCAGTGCCGTAGGCGCTGGTGTTGTTCTCTACCATCATCGGCAGATCCAGCTGTTTGCGGCGTTCTTCGGTCAGGCACAGGCACACAATGCCGCTGCCGTGACGAATGGTCAGCGCCATCTGCTCAACGGTCATGGTTTCAGCGGCGAAGATCATATCGCCTTCGTTTTCACGGTCTTCATCATCAAGCACCATCACGCCGCGGCCTTCGCGCAGGGCGTTCAAAGCGTGTTCCACACGTTCAAAAGCGGTACCAAAAGAAGAAAGGAGCGTCTGATTCATGGTAAAAAAACCTCATTAAAATTATGGTTACCAGAATCAGGGCAGTCTTAGGAGCGCCGGTTTAGCGGCAAAAGTCAACGCGAGCGGGCCTGGGCCCGACTGTGCCGTTACTCTCTCCCATCCGGACTTTAACCGTCGGCCCCGGAATTACACCGGATCTGCTGACCTTCCCGTAGTCACGGGAAGCGCTCGCGGGCTTTCAACGCCATGGTTGATTTACCGCCGGTGGGGAATTTCGCCCCGCCCTGAGAATAAGCGAGATAACTATAACGCTATTGACTATCCTCGGCAATGCATAAGCTTCAAACATTTCTGGTTTATAGGCGGCCTGGTTCGCACTACAATGATCAATCATCCGACCCGAGCAGGAAACCACCATGATTGACCCGAAAAAAATTGAACAAATCGCCCGCCAGGTCCATGAGTCGATGCCAAAAGGACTTCGCGATCTGGGTGAGGATGTTGAGAAGAAAATCCGCCAGGCGCTACAGTCGCAGCTGACCCGTCTGGATCTGGTTAGCCGCGAAGAGTTTGACGTGCAGACTCAGGTGCTGCTGCGGACCCGGGAAAAACTGGCGCTGCTGGAGCAGCGCCTGAATGACCTCGAAAACCGCCCGGCGGCGACGCCGGGCAGCGAAGAGCAGCAGTAAAAAACGGGCCCCTTGGGGCCCGTTTTGCGTTTGGCTTAATGGGCGGCTTCCGCCTGACTACTCACCTGGCGACAGTACAGTTCATAGCGCTGGCAAAACCATTCACGATGTTCTTCATCCATATTGCCGACAATGGCCTGAAGATCAACTGGCTGGCCCTGGGCGTGCATTCTGGCGAAACTCCGCGCCAAAAAATCAAAATTCTTCATTGAATACATATCGTTATGGTTCATGCGCATACTCCTTCAGCGGTGGATGTTCTGATCAGTCATATGCCTTTTACTCACTTCAGTATTTACGCTTACCTTAACGCGATTTGTACGAAAAATGCGCTTAACATGATTATTTATTGCGCTAAATCATTTTCCACATGATTAAATAAAAACGGCCCGCGATACGTCTATCGCAGGCCGTGATGCTTCACCGTACAAACCGGTGAATAGCGAAAAGCTTATTTGTCGCTATCTTTTTGTATTTTCTTAATAATATTGGTAGTTGAGCAGCCATCTTCAAAGTTGAGCACCAGCACTTCGCCACCGTTCGCCCAGACCTCTTCACTGCCGGCGATCTGCTCCGGTTTGTAGTCGCCGCCCTTGACCAGCAGATCCGGCAGGATGCCAGCGATCAGGCGCTGCGGAGTATCTTCTTCGAAGGAGACCACCCAGTCGACGGCTTCCAGCGCCCCCAGCACGATCATCCGCTGTTCCAGCGGGTTCACCGGGCGGGTTTCGCCTTTCAGACGTTTGGTGGAGGCATCGCTGTTGACCGCCACGATCAGACGGTCGCCCAGCTTGCGCGCATTCGCCAGATAGGAGACATGACCGGCATGCAGAATGTCGAAGACGCCGTTGGTCATCACCACTTTCTCGCCGCGCTTGCGCGCCGCCGCAACCGCCTGTTTGAGCTCCTCTTCGCTCATCACGCCAAAGCCGGTCTCAGCCCGGCCGCGGACCGCGTTTTCCAGCTCGACAGGGGAAACGGTGGATGTACCCAGCTTACCGACCACCACGCCCGCCGCGGCGTTAGCGAAATAGCAGGCCTCTTCCAGGGTGTTGCCGGACGCCAGGGTCGCCGCCAGTACGCCAATCACCGTGTCGCCGGCGCCGGTCACGTCGTACACTTCCTGGGCCTGGGTCGGCATATGCAGCGGCGGACGCCCCGGCTGCAGCAGCGTCATCCCCTGCTCAGAGCGCGTCACCAGCAGCGCCGACAGTTCGAATTCGGCGATGAGCTTCATGCCGCGCTCAACGATCTGCGCTTCATCCTGGCACTTGCCCACCACCGCTTCAAACTCAGAGAGGTTCGGGGTGAGCAACGTCGCGCCGCGATAGCGTTCGAAATCGGTGCCTTTCGGATCGATCAGCACCGGCACGCCCGCTTCGCGTGCGAGTCGGATCATGGTCTGGACGCTGGTCAGCGCCCCTTTGGCATAGTCCGAAAGGACCAGCGCGCCAATAGAGCCCAGCGCCTGCTGAATGCGCTCGTGCATCGGCTGCGGATCGACGCCGGAGAAGCCCTCTTCAAAGTCGAGGCGGATCAGCTGTTGATTGCGCGACAGCACCCGCAGCTTGGTGATAGTCGGGTGAGTCGGGACGGAGACGAAGTCGCACTTCACATTGACGTTGGCCAGCGCCTGGCTCAGCGCGCGGGCGGCGTCATCAATCCCGGTCAATCCCACCAGGCGCGAGGTTGCCCCCAGCGAGGCAATGTTCATCGCTACGTTTGCCGCGCCGCCAGGACGTTCTTCGATATTTTCCACCTTCACCACCGGCACCGGGGCTTCCGGGGAAATACGACTGGTGGGGCCGTACCAGTAGCGGTCCAGCATCACATCACCCACCACCAACACTCCTGCACGTTCAAACTCCGGCAGCGTTACTTTCATGACTCTCTCCTGCGAGACGCAAACTTTGCGCGCGATAATAGCACACCCGATTTTATAGTTAAGCCATCAGCCATTTCTGCCAGCTGGCGCTGACCTGCTCGCGCTCCCGGCTGAAGGCCTCTGGCGCCACGTGTCCCGGCAGCTCCTGCAGGGCCAGGTGATGGAGCGCGTCACGCAAGGTGGTGTACGCGTGCGTTAAGGCGCGCGCTTCCTCTTCGTCCATGATGTCGTTCTGCGCCAGCAGCTCGAGAATACGCACATTATCAGACCAGCGGGTCAGCTTCGGCTTGTCGCTGGCATAGCGTAGGACCAGATACTGGGTAATAAATTCAATATCCGTGATCCCGCCGGCATCGGCTTTGATATCAAAACGATTGGGATGCTTGTTGCCGAGGTGGGCGCGCATCTTCTCGCGCATCTCGCGAACCTCGGTCTGCAGGGTTGCGCCCTCCCGCGGGGTGGTCAGGATATCGCGACGAATGGCGTCAAAGCGCGCCTGCAACGCCGGGTCGCCATAGACCACGCGGGCGCGCACCAGCGCCTGATGCTCCCACGTCCAGGCCTCGTTCTGCTGATAGTCGGCAAACGCGTCAGCGGTGGTAACCAGCATCCCCGCCGCGCCGGAAGGGCGCAGCCGGGCGTCCACTTCGTAGAGAATACCGGACGAGGTGCGGGTGCTGAACAGATGCATGATCCGCTGGGCCAGCCGCAGGTAGAACTGACGGCCGTCAATCTCCCGCTCGCCGTCGGTCATCACCTCCGCCGGGCAGTCATGGAGGAACACCAGGTCGAGATCGGAGCTGTAGCCCAGCTCCCAACCGCCGAGCTTACCGTAGCCGACGACGGCGAAGCCGCGCCCCTGGCGATCGTGCAGGTGGGTCGGCAGGCCGTAGCGAGCCACCATCTGCCCCCATGCCTGCTGCACCACCGCATCGAGGATCGCTTCGGCAAGCCAGGTTAAATGGTCGCTGACCTTCATCACCGGCAGGGTGCCGGCGATATCCGCCGCCGCGATATGCAGCTGCTGCGCCTGCTTGAACTGGCGCAACGCCTCCAGCTGCTGCTCTTCATCCTCTTCCGGCACCCGCAGCAGATACTGACGCAGCTCGTCGCGATAGGCATCGGTCGCCGTCGGCTGATAGAGGGTGTTGGGATCCAGCAGCTCATCCAGCAGCAGCGGGTGGCGCGCCAGCTGGCTGGCGACCATCGGCGATGCCGCGCAGAGCGTAATCAGGTGTTTCAGCGCGCCGGGGAATTCGCTCAGCAGTTCAAGATAGGTGGTGCGGGTGACGATGCCGGTCAACAGCGGCGTGATCCGCGCCAGAGGCAGCGGCGCATCGGCGCGCGAGCAGATTTCGCTCAGCAGATGCGGCATCAGCTGATCCAGCACCTGGCGGCCGCGCGGGCCGATGGTGCGCCGATCCAGCTCTTTGCGGAAATCGGCAATCAGCGCCAGCACGCTGCGGCGGTCGGCGTCGTTTAAATGCGCCAGCGCCGGACTGGCGTCATCTTCTTCCAGCGCATCCTGCCACAGCTCGCGCCAGTACTCGGCCAGCTGCTCATCTGGCGACTGAGCCTCGTCATCGCCGATCAGTTCATTAAACACCCGCCGTACGTTGGCCATATGGTTCGCCAGCTGCGCGCTCAGCGTCTCCCAGTCATCGGTATGCATCCCCCACGCCAGTCTGGCGCGGTTCAGTTCATCCTGTGGCAGGGTCTGGGTCTGTTCATCGTTGATACTTTGCAGCAGGTTTTCCAGCCGGCGCAGGAACAGATAGGCCGCGCGCAGCAGCGTCGCGTCGCCTTCCGGCAGCAGATGCAGCTCATCAATCGCCGCCAGTGTCGGCAATAGCGCGCGCTGCTGCAGCGCAGGTTCGCGACCGCCGCGGATCAGCTGAAAGACCTGAACGATAAATTCAATTTCACGAATGCCGCCGGCGCCGAGCTTGATGTTGTCTTTCAGCCCGCGACGCCGCACTTCACGGGCGATCATGCCTTTCATGTTACGCAGCGACTGGATCACGCTGAAGTCGATATAGCGGCGGAAGACGAAGGGGCGAAGCATCGCGCGCAGTTCGCTGGCGTAGGCGCCGTCGTTATCGCCCATGATCCGCGCTTTCACCATCGCGTAGCGTTCCCAGTCCCGCCCCTGCTCCTGGTAATAATCTTCCAGCGCCGCAAAGCTGAGCACCAGCGGCCCGCTGTCGCCAAACGGCCGCAGGCGCATGTCCACCCGATAAACAAAGCCGTCCTGCGTCGGCTGGTCGAGCGCCTTGATAAGCCGCTGCCCCAGGCGGGTAAAGAACTGGGCGTTATCCAGCTCGCGGCGGCCGCCGCGGGTGGCGCCATGCTCCGGCCAGGCAAAGATCAGATCGATATCGGAAGAGAAGTTCAGCTCGCCGCCGCCCAGCTTTCCCATCCCGAGGATCAGCAGCGGCTGCGGCTGACCCTCGGCGTTGCATGGCGTTCCCCACTCTTTACAGCAGGCGGCGTACAGCCAGTCGCGGGCGGCGACAATCAGGGTCTCCGCCAGGACGCTCAGCTGCTGCAGCGTCTCTTCTTCGCGCACCAGCGACAGCGCCTGCGCCCAGGCGATGCGGACCATCATCTGGCGGCGGAAGAGACGCAGCTCTCGCATCAACCCCGCTTCGTCAGTGACGGCCTGCAGGCGCTCCTGCAGCCAGGCTTCGTAATGCCGCCACTCTTCCGCCGCCGGCGCGGAGTCCGCAAGCTCATTCAGCCAGCCCGGCTGAGCGATCACACTCTGTTCGACAAAATCGCTGAATGCCATCACCGACCTGGCCTGTGGGCTCAGTTCGGCAACGGGAAAATCCGTTGGCAGACGGTCAGCGACCGTCTGCCAGTGCTGCTGTAACTGCGGAGAAAGCGGCATCATAAGGGCTCCCTGGCCTGTAATTATCGTTTTCCACTATGCAGCCAGAACGGCTCGGCAGCCAGCGCCTGGCGACGGAAATATTCAAACACGCTGCGGTCGTCATGCTCTATCGCACGCTGAAGTTCCTGCCAGTTCTCCAGCCACGGCGCGACGGCGTCGCCATAGGCGCCCGCCAGCAGCTGGACGCTGTCGATGTCGCGGGACAGCTTCGGCAACTGGTCAGCGGCATCTTCTACCGCCAGATGCTGCACGGCGCTGCGCAGCTCGGCCGCCACCCGCGAGAGGTGAATATCGGCAAACCGTTTGAACGAGCCGGCTATTTTTTTCTCTCCCGCCTCGTTGAGGAACGGACGCCAGCCGCGCTGGACCAGCCATTCGGTCAGGGCCAGTTTGGCGCCAACGACCTCGGTGCGGAATAACGCTTCGTCGGCGGTGTCCGCAGCCAGCAGAACGGCGTCGGCGTCGTTCAGCAACGCGCGGAGGTGGGTGGTCGCCTTACGCGGCACGATGCCGCCGAACAGCACGAGGGCATGGCGCACGCGGGCTATCGCCAGCAGAATTTCCGCTTTGGCTTTTGCGTTGCCGCGCAGCCAGATCTCGTCGTGATACAGCCAATGCGCCAGGGCGCTCTCCAGCGCCGCCTCCAGCCCTTGCTCCACGCTGGCCTTCGCTGCCACCGGCAGCACCGCCAGCCGGGTCACCGGACGCTCATTGTTACCTTGCGCCAGATGATACCCGCGCGCGGCTTTGCTCAGGCTCCCCTGACGCAGGACGCCGCTCTCCAGCAAACGATGCGCGAGGCGCAGCAGATCGGCGGTCTCCCCGGCGAGCAGCTCCAGCTCCAGTTCGCAGATCGGCTCCTGATGTTCGCCCGCCTTTACTTCGCCGCGATCGAGGGCAATCTCAATCTCACTCTTTCCTTCCTGGATCACCCAGCGTTCACGGGCAAAATCGGTGCTGAACAGCGGCTGGACATGCTCCGCCAGCGCGGCCGGAAGTTCCCCTTGCGGCCAGACCTCCGCCGGCAGGCGCTCAAGCGCCAGCTCCGGTTTATCCAGTGGAATATTATATTCCGGGCGCTGGTGCAGGCCGCCGACCACCCGACCGGCGATTTTCAGCGTCATCTCATAACGCCCCTGATCGCCGCGGATGCGCAGGCCCATATCGTGACGACGCAGCCAGTTATCGGCGGTTTCGTAATAAATGTTCAGCAACTGGCCCGCGGGCGTATGTTTCGCCTCGAGCGCATTGAGCTGCTCGCGCAGCGTCTCTACCCCATCCTGAGCGACGATAAACTTGAGTTCGATTTCTTGAGCCATGACTGAATTCTTCCGCTTCTGTGCTGCGCCGACAAATTGCGGCGAACTTACGACGATATTTTTTGTCAGTAGATAGTATTTTGCGGTGAATCGCCATGCAACGCGCTTTTTGCCGGGCCACCTCTTGGATGATTCCGATTGTGGCGGAAAACTTTGCGTCGCTCTGGCGATGCCTCTACTATCGTTCCACTTTTTATGACCAAACGATGACCTGATGCCAAAATTACGCCTGATTACTTTTACTTTGCTCGCGCTTAGCGCCGCCACGGCGGTTCACGCAGAAGAAAAGCGCTACGTTTCCGATGAGCTGAACACCTGGGTTCGCAGCGGCCCGGGCGATAATTATCGTCTGGTCGGCACCATCAACGCCGGGGAAGAAGTGTCGGTACTGCAAACGAACGACAGCACCAGTTACGCGCAAATTCGCGATAGCAACGGCCGTACCGCCTGGATCCCGCTGAAAGAGCTGAGCAACGAGCCCAGCCTGCGCACCCGCGTCCCGGATCTGGAAAACCAGGTCAAGACGCTGACCGATAAGCTGAATAACATCGATGCCACCTGGAACCAGCGCACGGCGGATATGCAGAAGAAAGTCGCCGGCAGCGACAGCGTGATTAACGCGTTGAAGGACGAGAACCAAAAGTTGAAAAACGAGCTGGTTGTCGCGCAGAAGAAGGTGAATGCGGCAAATCTGCAGCTTGATGATAAACAGCGCACCATTATCATGCAGTGGTTTATGTACGGCGGCGGTGTGCTGGGCGTCGGTCTGCTGCTCGGTCTGGTGCTGCCGCATCTGGTGCCAAGCCGCAAACGTAAAGACCGGTGGATGAACTAATTCGTCTTCTCTGCCAGACTTACGTATCATCTTGCGAAAAACGGATACGGGAGAATCAGGCGTGAAGAGTTATCTGGTCGGTGGCGCGGTGCGTGACGCGCTGCTAGGGCTGCCGGTCAAAGACCGAGACTGGGTGGTGGTGGGCGCCACCCCGCAACAGATGCTAGACGCGGGCTATCAACAGGTAGGCCGCGATTTTCCCGTGTTCCTCCATCCGCAAAGCCGGGAAGAGTATGCCCTGGCCCGCACCGAGCGCAAATCCGGCGCGGGCTATACCGGTTTTACCTGCTATGCCGCCCCGGACGTCACCCTCGAAGCCGATCTGCTGCGCCGCGACCTGACGGTCAACGCCCTCGCCCAGGATGCCGACGGCGCAATTATCGACCCCTACGGCGGACAGAACGATCTCCGTCAGCGCCTGCTGCGCCATGTCTCTCCCGCGTTTAGTGAAGATCCGCTGCGCGTGCTGCGCGTCGCGCGCTTTGCCGCCCGCTACGCCCACCTCGGTTTTCGCATTGCCGAAGAGACTCAGGCCCTGATGGCCGCGATGGTTGAGGCCGGCGAGCTGGCGCATTTAACGCCGGAGCGGGTGTGGAAAGAGACGGAAAGCGCATTAACTACTCGCAACCCGCAGGTCTTTTTCCAGACGCTGCGCGACTGTCAGGCCCTCAAGGTGCTGTTCCCGGAGATTGACGCCCTGTACGGCGTGCCGGCCCCGGCGAAATGGCATCCGGAAATCGACACCGGCCTGCACACCCTGATGACCGTCACGATGGCCGCGATGCTGTCGCCGGATGTCGACGTACGTTTCGCCACCCTGTGCCATGACCTCGGCAAAGGGCTGACGCCGAAGGCGCTCTGGCCGCGTCACCACGGCCATGGTCCGGCGGGAGTCAAGCTGGTGGAGCAGCTCTGCGCGCGTCTGCGGGTGCCGAACGATATCCGCGATCTCGCGAAACTGGTGGCGGAGTACCATGACCTAATCCACACCCTGCCAATTCTGCAGCCGAAAACCCTTGTCAAACTCTTCGACAGCATTGACGCGTGGCGCAAACCGCAGCGCGTGCAGCAGATCGCGCTCACCAGCGAAGCCGACGTCCGCGGACGCACCGGTTTCGAGGCCAGCGATTACCCGCAGGGGCGCCTGCTGCTGGAGGCCTGGGAAGTGGCGCAGTCGGTCTCCACTAAAGAGGTCGTGGCGGCGGGCTTTAAAGGGGCGGAAATTCGCGAGGAGCTGACGCGGCGGAGAATTGCGGCGGTAGCGCAGTGGAAGGAACAGCGTTGCCCCCAGCCGCAAGGCTGAGGGCGCAGGCCTTAGAAGAAGACCACGTACACCGCTGCCGCGACGATAAAGCGGTAGATAGCGAACGGAATGAACGAGATCCGTTTGATCAGCTGCAGGAAGGTTTTAATCGCAATCAGCGCCACGATAAACGCCATCACGAAGCCGACGGCGAACATCGGGACATCGCCCATGTTCAGGAAGCCGATGCTCTTGTAGACGTCCAGCACGGTGGCGCCCATCATCATCGGTACCGCCAGCAGGAAAGAGAACTCCGAGGCCGCATAGCGGCTGACGCCCATCAGCATGCCGCCGGAGATAGTCGCCCCCGAGCGGGAGAAACCTGGCCACAGCGCCAGGCACTGAAAGCAGCCGATGACGAACGCCTGACGGTAGGTCATATCGTCAATCCCGACCGCGCGCGGCTGTTTCGGCTTCAGCACTTCCGCTGCAATCAGCAATACGCCGCCGACAATCAGGGCGTACATCACGTTCACCGGGTTAAACAAGGATTTAATGGTGTCATGGAAAATCAGCCCCATCACCACCGCGGGGATCATGCCGAGAAGGATATGGATAAGCGACAAACGGCCGCTGCCCTGGCCTTCATGCGCCGGCGGTTTCCCGAAATGGATGCCGATCAGGCCGAACAGGCGACGCCAGAACATCACCACCACGGCGAGTATCGAACCTAACTGAATCACCACTTCAAAGGTATTTGCGGTATCACCTTCAAACCCCAGCAGGTGACCAACAATAATCATATGACCGGTACTGGAAACAGGTAAAAACTCTGTCAAACCCTCAACCACACCCAATATTGCCGCCACCAGCAGCGAGTGTATATCGCTCATCCAATTAAACCCTTTAAAAAAGTAAAATGAAAAAACCAGGAACACGGTATCGTTCAACAGGCACAACCCGGCTGCCAGAGCGCGCGTAATCCGCAGCGTACAGTAAGTACACACGGATTCGTCCACCGTTCTGGAAGGACATCGCCAGTAAAATTGCCTGATGACCGGATGCTATGACCGGTATAAACGCAATTTGTTTAACAAGTATGACCTGAAAAGTTTTGTTTCAGATTAAGGCCACGTTCAATAATCACCCCGACGTTTGCCGCGCGAGCCACGGCGCCAGGTTTGCTGACTTTTATGCGCACCCATGGCGACTGGAATGTTTCCAGCAGCAGGTCGGCCACCTCTTCCGCCACCCGCTCCACTAACGCAAATTTCCCCCCCTCCACATGCGCGATCACGCGCTCGCTGATATCAGCATAGCTGAGGCAATCGCTGACATCATCGCTGGCGGCCGCCTTGCGGTTATCCCATGCAATTTCGATATCGAACACCAGCTTCTGCTCAATGGTTTGTTCCCAGTCATAAACACCGATGGTGGTGATTACCGAAAGTTGCTCTATAAATACAATATCCATCACGCCCTGCCTGCTTTTTAGCTAAACCGGATACCACTTCCGGCGAATTATGCGTATTATCCACAGATGCAGAGAATACAACGACATTTTCAAAACGGAACAGCGTTATGAGTGCAATCGCGCCTGGACTGGTACTCCTCGCCTACCTCTGCGGCTCCATTTCCAGCGCCATTCTGGTATGTCGCCTTGCTGGCCTGCCCGACCCACGCGACAGCGGCTCAGGCAACCCCGGGGCCACTAACGTACTACGAATTGGCGGAAAAGGGGCGGCCGTAGCGGTACTTATTTTTGATGTGCTGAAGGGCATGCTCCCGGTGTGGGGCGCCTGGGCGCTGGGCCTTACGTCGTTCTGGCTGGGGTTAGTGGCGATTGCCGCCTGCGTGGGCCATATCTGGCCAGTCTTCTTTCATTTCCGCGGCGGTAAAGGCGTCGCCACGGCCTTCGGCGCTATCGCCCCCATCGGGCTCGATCTGACCGGGGTGATGGCCGGGACCTGGCTGCTGACCATCCTGCTCAGCGGTTACTCTTCCCTGGGCGCTATCGTCAGCGCGCTGATCGCCCCGTTCTACGTCTGGTGGTTCAAACCGCAGTACACCTTTCCGGTGTCGATGCTCTCCTGCCTGATCCTCCTGCGCCATCACGACAACATTCAGCGTCTGTGGCGCCGCCAGGAGAGCAAAATCTGGACCCGCGTGAAGAAGAAAAAAACGCCAGAGCAGAAGTAATCTCCCCTCCCGGCTCCGCCAGCCGGGGAACTCCCCTGCGCTAATCGCGCCTTTCATCCGCCCTTTTACGCCTCCTCGCCATCAAAGGCGATCATCGCCGCCTCCCCCTTTTGTAACAATACGTTAGCAGCATGGAAAGGCAAAAGTTGCGCTGGCGGCTGGCGGCGCAGCGCAACCCGATCCGCCGCCTTTTCCGCCGCGCCCAGGCTGCGGATCAGGATATTGACGGCAAAGATTATCCGGGTGAATAATCCGGAGCGGTTATGCCGCTTTCCCCTCGCGCCCGTCGCGACGCTCCGGGTTACGGATGACATAAGCGTTTCGTATGACCGGGATAAACTCCCGCCGATCAATACTCATTGCTGCTGTTTTATCTTGATTTTGCAGGGGCGCAACATTGCACGGCACCGTGTTACCACCACTCAAAAAAGGCTGGCAGGCTACGCTGGATCTCCGCTTTCACCAGGCCGGCGGCAAGACCGTTCTCGCCAGCGCCCAACACGTCGGCCCGCTGACCGTCCAGCGCCCGTTTTACCCGGAAGAAGAGACCTGTCACCTCTATCTGCTTCACCCGCCCGGCGGCATCGTCGGCGGTGATGAGCTGACAATTAGCGCGCACCTTGCCCCCGGCTGCCATACGCTGATAACCATGCCTGGCGCCAGCAAGTTTTACCGCAGCAGCGGCGCGCAAGCGCTAGTTCGCCAGCAGTTGACCCTTGCCCCGCAGGCGACCCTGGAGTGGCTCCCGCAGGATGCCATCTTCTTTCCCGGGGCGAATGCCCGGCTGTTTACTACCTTTCATCTTTGCGCCTCCAGCAGGCTGCTGGCCTGGGATCTGCTCTGCCTTGGCCGCCCGGTGATTGGCGAAACCTTCAGCCACGGCACCCTCAGCAACCGGCTGGAGGTATGGGTGGACGATGAGCCGCTGCTGGTCGAGCGCCTGCAGCTGCAGGAGGGAGAGCTCTCCAGCGTCGCCGAACGTCCCTGGGTCGGCACTTTGCTGTGCTATCCGGCTACCGATGCCCTGCTCGACGGGGTGCGCGACGCGCTGGCGCCGCTCGGCCTCTACGCCGGCGCCAGCCTGACCGACCGCCTGCTGACGGTGCGTTTCCTCAGTGACGATAATCTGATTTGCCAGCGGGTGATGCGCGACGTATGGCAGTTTCTGCGCCCTCATCTCACCGGTAAATCTCCCGTACTTCCCCGAATCTGGCTGACTTAAGAGAACGTTATGGAACTGACCCCCCGAGAAAAAGACAAGCTGTTGCTGTTTACCGCCGCGCTGGTGGCGGAGCGTCGCCTGGCCCGCGGCCTGAAGCTCAACTATCCGGAGTCCGTGGCCCTGATCAGCGCCTTTATTATGGAAGGCGCTCGGGACGGCAAAAGCGTGGCCTCGCTGATGGAGGAAGGCCGTCATGTCCTGACCCGCGAGCAGGTGATGGAGGGCGTCCCGGAAATGATCCCGGATATCCAGGTCGAAGCCACCTTCCCGGACGGCTCGAAGCTGGTCACCGTTCACAACCCGATTATCTGAGGTAGCGCCATGATCCCCGGTGAATATCACGTTAAGCCCGGTCAGATAGCCCTGAATACCGGCCGGGCAACCTGTCGCGTGGTCGTTGAGAACCACGGCGATCGGCCGATTCAGGTCGGTTCGCACTACCATTTCGCCGAGGTTAACCCGGCGCTGAAGTTCGACCGTCAGCAGGCCGCCGGCTATCGCCTGAATATCCCGGCGGGCACGGCGGTACGCTTTGAACCCGGCCAGAAACGCGAGGTCGAGCTGGTGGCCTTCGCCGGTCACCGCGCCGTCTTCGGCTTCCGCGGCGAGGTCATGGGCCCTCTGGAGGTAAACGATGAGTAATATTTCACGCCAGGCCTATGCCGATATGTTCGGCCCCACCGTCGGCGACAAGGTGCGCCTGGCGGATACCGAGCTGTGGATCGAGGTGGAGGACGATCTGACCACCTACGGGGAAGAGGTCAAATTCGGCGGCGGCAAAGTGATCCGCGACGGCATGGGCCAGGGGCAGATGCTGGCCGCCGACTGTGTCGACCTGGTGCTCACCAACGCGTTGATCGTCGATCACTGGGGGATCGTTAAGGCCGATATCGGCGTGAAGGACGGCCGGATCTTCGCCATCGGCAAAGCCGGTAACCCCGACATCCAGCCCAACGTCACCATCCCCATCGGTGCCTCGACGGAAGTGATTGCCGCCGAAGGAAAAATTGTCACCGCCGGCGGGATCGATACCCATATTCACTGGATCTGTCCGCAGCAGGCGGAAGAGGCGCTGGTCTCCGGCGTGACCACCATGGTCGGCGGCGGCACCGGCCCGGCCGCGGGCACCCATGCCACCACCTGCACCCCGGGCCCGTGGTATATCTCACGCATGCTGCAGGCGGCCGACAGCCTGCCGGTCAATATCGGCCTGCTGGGCAAGGGCAACGTTTCTCAGCCGGATGCCCTGCGCGAGCAGGTGGCGGCGGGCGTTATTGGCCTGAAGATCCATGAGGACTGGGGCGCCACCCCGGCGGCGATCGATTGTGCGTTAACCGTCGCCGATGAAATGGACATCCAGGTCGCCCTGCACAGCGACACCCTGAATGAATCCGGTTTTGTGGAAGACACCCTCGCCGCCATCGGCGGGCGCACCATCCACACCTTCCATACCGAAGGGGCCGGCGGCGGCCATGCGCCAGACATCATCACCGCCTGCGCCCACCCGAACATTTTGCCGTCGTCCACCAACCCAACGCTGCCCTACACCCTCAACACCATCGATGAACATCTCGATATGCTGATGGTCTGCCACCATCTGGACCCGGACATCGCTGAGGACGTGGCCTTTGCCGAGTCGCGCATTCGCCGGGAAACCATCGCTGCGGAAGACGTGCTGCACGATCTCGGCGCCTTCTCGCTCACCTCCTCCGATTCGCAGGCCATGGGCCGCGTCGGGGAAGTGATTCTCCGCACCTGGCAGGTGGCGCATCGCATGAAGGTGCAGCGCGGAGCGCTGGCGGAGGAGACCGGGGATAACGACAACTTCCGCGTGAAGCGCTACATCGCCAAATACACCATCAACCCGGCGCTGACCCACGGCATCGCACACGAAGTCGGATCCATTGAGGTGGGTAAGCTGGCTGACCTCGTGGTCTGGTCACCAGCCTTCTTCGGCGTGAAACCGGCCACCGTGATCAAAGGCGGCATGATCGCCATCGCGCCGATGGGCGATATCAATGCCTCTATTCCGACCCCGCAGCCGGTGCACTACCGCCCGATGTTTGGCGCGCTGGGCAGCGCCCGCCATCACTGCCGCCTCACCTTCCTGTCGCAGGCGGCGGCAGCCAATGGCGTTGCCGAGCGGCTGAACCTGCGCAGCGCGATCGCCGTGGTGAAAGGCTGCCGTACGGTGCAGAAAGCCGACATGGTGCACAACAGCCTGCAGCCTAACATCACCGTCGACGCCCAGACCTATGAGGTGCGGGTGGATGGCGAACTTATCACCAGCGAGCCGGCAGACGTTCTGCCGATGGCGCAACGATATTTTCTGTTTTAAGGAGAGCGGATGCTTTATTTAACTCAACGTCTGGAGATCCCCGCCGCCGCGACCGCCAGCGTTACGCTGCCGATTGATGTTCGCGTCAAAAGCCGGGTTAAGGTCACCCTCAACGATGGCCGGGAAGCCGGCCTGCTGCTGCCCCGCGGCCTGCTGCTGCGCGGCGGCGATGTGCTCAGCAACGAAGAAGGCACCGAGTTTGTGCAGGTGATTGCCGCTGATGAAGGGGTGTCGGTAGTGCGCTGCGACGATCCTTTTATGCTGGCGAAGGCCTGCTACCACCTCGGCAACCGTCACGTGCCGCTGCAGATTATGCCGGGCGAGCTGCGCTACCATCACGATCACGTGCTGGACGATATGCTGCGCCAGTTCGGCCTGACGGTGACCTTTGGCCAGCTGCCGTTCGAGCCGGAAGCCGGCGCTTACGCCAGCGAGAGCCACGGTCATCATCATGCTCATCATGACCACCACGCTCACAGCCACTAGCATGTCGACAGCGGAACAACGCCTGCGGCTGATGCAGCTGGCCAGCAGCAACCTGCCGGTAGGGGGTTACAGCTGGTCCCAGGGGCTGGAGTGGGCTGTGGAAGCCGGCTGGGTGCTGGACGTCGCGGCCTTCGAGCGCTGGCAGCGACGCCAGATGACGGAAGGCTTTTTTACCGTTGACCTGCCGCTGTTCGCCCGCCTGTACCGCGCCTGCGAACAAGGCGATATCGCTGCGGCCCAGCGCTGGACCGCCTATCTGCTGGCCTGCCGGGAAACTCGTGAACTGCGGGAGGAAGAGCGCAACCGCGGCGCGGCGTTTGCCCGTCTGCTGAGCGACTGGCAGCCGGACTGTCCGCCGCCGTGGCGCTCCCTGTGCCAGCAAAGCCAGCTCGCCGGGATGGCCTGGCTCGGCGTGCGCTGGCGTATCGCCCTGCCCGAGATGGCCCTCAGCCTGGGCTATAGCTGGATTGAGAGCGCCGTGATGGCCGGCGTCAAGCTGGTCCCCTTCGGCCAGCAGGCCGCCCAGCAGCTGATTTTACGTCTTTGTGACCACTACGCGGCCGAGATGCCCCGCGCGCTGGCCGCGCCGGACGGCGATATCGGATCGGCCACCCCGCTCGCCGCCATCGCCTCTGCCCGGCATGAAACCCAATACTCTCGATTATTCCGTTCCTAGGAGAAGCCATGAACTCTTATAAACACCCGCTGCGCGTCGGCGTCGGCGGCCCGGTCGGCTCCGGTAAAACCGCTCTGCTGGAAGCGCTGTGTAAAGCGATGCGCGATACCTGGCAGCTGGCGGTGGTCACTAACGACATCTATACCAAAGAAGATCAGCGCATCCTCACCGAAGCGGGCGCGCTGGCGCCTGAACGCATCGTCGGTGTGGAAACCGGCGGCTGCCCGCATACGGCGATCCGCGAAGATGCCTCAATGAACCTCGCCGCCGTGGAAGCGCTGAGTGAAAAGTTCGGTAACCTCGACCTTATCTTCGTGGAAAGCGGCGGCGATAACCTGAGCGCCACCTTCAGCCCGGAGCTGGCGGATCTGACCATCTACGTCATCGATGTGGCCGAAGGGGAGAAGATCCCGCGCAAAGGCGGACCGGGGATCACCAAATCCGATTTCCTGGTGATCAATAAAACCGACCTTGCCCCCTATGTGGGCGCGTCGCTGGAGGTGATGGCGAGCGATACCCAGCGTATGCGCGGCGATCGCCCATGGACCTTCACCAATCTGAAGCAGGGCGACGGCCTGAGCACCATTATCGCCTTCCTCGAAGACAAAGGCATGCTTGGCAAATAGGCCTGTTGCACCAGCCGGGCGCAAGCGCGTCCGGATGGTGCAGCCTCTGCTCTCTCTTTATATCATCCTGCCTCCACCTCCGCGCCACGCCTGCCCTGCAATATGGCATAAGGTTTGCTAATTCAAGTCATGCCTAACCATTAAGGAATGACTATGTCATCACTGGATCTTAACCCTGAATTACCCGCGACAACGCGGACTTCCGGTACCCGGGAAACCTTAGAAGATTACACCTTACGTTACGCCCCGCTGAGCTTCCGCCGCTGGGGTCCGGGCGTCGTCGCGGTCACCGCGCTGGGCGGCATCGCCTATCTGGCCGACTTTTCCATCGGCGCCAGCATCGGTATGGCCTGGGGCACCAGCAACGCCATCTATTCGATCCTGGTGGCGGCGCTGGTGATCTTCCTCACCGGCATTCCGCTGGCGATCACCGCCGCGCGCTACAACATTGACCTTGACCTGATCACCCGCAGCGCTGGCTTCGGCTATTTCGGCTCGGTGATCACCAGCATTATTTTTGCCGGCTTCACCTTTATCTTCTTCGCCCTCGAAGGCTCGATCATGGCCCAGGGCCTGCTGGTGGGCCTCGGGATCCCGCTGTGGATGGGATATCTGATCGCCACCCTGATGGTGCTCCCGCTGGTGGTCTATGGCATGAAAGCCCTGACCCGCCTGCAGGTGTGGACCACGCCGCTGTGGCTGGTGCTGATGGTGGTGCCGGTGGTGTGGCTGATTGTCAAAGATCCGCAGCTGGTGGACGGCTTCCTGCATTTCGCCGGTAAAAACAGCGCGTCGACGGTGGATATTACCGCCATCATGCTCGGCGCTGGGGTATGCCTGTCGCTGATCATGCAGATTGGCGAGCAAATTGATTACCTGCGCTTTATGCCGCCTAAGACCGCGGAGAATCGTAAAAGCTGGTGGCTGGCGGTCTTTTCCGCCGGTCCGGGCTGGGTGGTGTTAGGGGCGATCAAACAGATCATCGGCGCCTTCCTCGGCTTCTATCTGTTGACCCGTTTCCCGGCGGTGCACAATACCGAACCGGTGCAGCAGTTCGTCAGCGTCTTCGATAACCTGGTGCCCGGCTGGCTGGCCCTGACGCTGGCGGTGGTGCTGGTGGTGATCTCGCAGATCAAAATTAACGTCACCAATGCCTACTCCGGCTCGCTGGCGTGGACCAGCGCCTGGACCCGCACCACCAAACGCTATCCGGGACGGATTATTTTTGTGGTGGTCAACCTGGCGATTGCCCTGGCGCTGATGGAAGGCGATATGTTCAGCGCCCTGTCGTGGATCCTCGGCTTTTACTCCAACTTCGCTATCGCCTGGGTCGTGGTGGTGGCGACCGACATCTCCTTTAATAAAGGCTTGCTCAAGCTGGCGCCGGCGCAGCCGGAGTATCGCCGCGGCATGATCTACAACGTTAACCCGGTGGGCGTGGTCTCCTTTGGTCTGGCCGCCGGGCTGTCGATCTGCGCCTTCTTCGGTCTGCTGGGGGCGACGCTGGCGCCGTTCTCGCCGCTGATTGCGCTGGTCGTTGCCTTTGTCATGACCCCGCTGATGGGGCTCCTTACCCGCGGGCGCTACTATATTAAGCAGGTGGATGACGGCATCGCCGAGCCGCGCTATGACGCGGCGGGGAACGCCTCCACCACCGTGTATCAATGCGTTAGCTGTGAGGAAGAGTACGAGCGCCCGGACGTGATGCACTCGCACAAGCATCAGGGAGCCATCTGCTCGCTGTGTAAAAGTATGGAGTAGTCAGGAAGGCAGGCCGACGTGACGTCGGCCTGTTTCAGGATGCGTTAGGCGGCAGGCAGCTCGGCCAGCGGCCAGCGCGGGCGAACCGTCACGCCGAGCTCGGCTTTGGCGCCGGTTTGCAGACGCACCATGCCGGCGTAGGCGATCATCGCGCCGTTGTCAGTACAGAACTCAGGGCGGGCGTAGAACACCTCGCCGCCGCGTTTTTGCATCATCTCCGCCAGCTTCGCCCGCAGGGTACGGTTGGCGCTCACGCCTCCCGCCATCACCAGACGCTTAAAGCCGGTTTGCTCCAGCGCGCGGCGACATTTAATCATTAGTGTATCGACGACCGCATCCTCAAACGCCCGGGCGATGTCGGCGCGGGTTTGCTCATCGTCGCCGTTGCTGCGAATGGTGTTGGCGGCGAAGGTCTTCAGGCCGGAGAAGCTGAAGTCCAGCCCCGGACGGTCGGTCATCGGCCGCGGGAAGACAAAGCGGCCTTCGGTGCCCTGGGACGCCATTTTCGACAGCATCGGCCCGCCGGGATAATCCAGTCCCAGCAGCTTCGCCGTCTTATCAAAGGCTTCGCCCGCCGCATCGTCAATCGACTCGCCCAACAGTTCATACTGACCAATACCGGTGACGCTAATCAACTGGGTGTGGCCGCCGGAAACCAGCAGCGCGACGAACGGGAACGCCGGCGGATTATCTTCCAACATCGGCGCCAGCAGATGCCCTTCCATATGGTGTACCGGGATCGCCGGCACGTTCCAGGCGAAGGCTAGCGACCGGCCAACGGTCGCCCCGACCAGCAGCGCGCCGACCAGGCCTGGACCCGCCGTATAGGCGACGGCGTCGATATCTTTCGCCGTCAGACCGGCTTCTTTCAGCGCCGCCTGGATCAGCGGCACCGTTTTGCGCACGTGGTCGCGCGATGCCAGCTCCGGCACCACGCCGCCGTAATCCGCATGCAGTTTCACCTGACTATACAATTGGTTGGCTAACAGACCTTGCTGGTCGTCATAAATCGCGATGCCGGTTTCATCGCAGGATGTTTCAATGCCCAGTACACGCATGAGTTGTTTTACCTCGCTTCAATACCGCGCAGTGTAGGTCCAATGACCGGCGATGTAAAACTTTGCTCACCCCTGGTGCTCTCTTCGTGTATACTCCTCACCCTTATAAAAGTCCCTTTCAAAAAAGGCGCCGGTGCTTTACAAAGCAGCAGTAGTTGCAGTAAAATTCCGCACCATTTTGAAATAAGCTGGCATTGCGGCCAGCGGCAAACCGAATTAATCAAAGGTGAGAGGCACATGCCGGTAATTAAAGTACGTGAAAACGAGCCGTTCGACGTAGCTCTGCGTCGCTTCAAGCGTTCCTGCGAAAAAGCAGGTGTTCTGGCGGAAGTTCGTCGTCGTGAGTTCTATGAAAAACCGACTACCGAACGTAAGCGCGCTAAAGCTTCTGCAGTGAAACGTCACGCGAAGAAACTGGCTCGCGAAAACGCACGCCGTACTCGTCTGTACTAATCTGTTGAGAGCGACGCTCTCAATTCAGACCGAGTTGTAGTTGTAAGGCCGTGCTTCCGAAAGGAATGCGCGGCTTATTTTCGTTTATAGTCATCAGAAATAACGGGGCTTATGGCTGGACGAATTCCACGTGTATTTATTAGCGATCTGCTTGCCAGAACCGACATCGTCGATCTGATCGATGCGCGGGTAAAGCTGAAAAAGCAGGGCAAAAATTTTCACGCGTGCTGTCCGTTCCATAACGAAAAAACCCCCTCTTTCACCGTCAACGGTGAAAAACAGTTTTACCACTGCTTCGGCTGCGGGGCGCACGGCAATGCTATCGACTTCCTGATGAACTACGACAAGCTCGAGTTCGTGGAAACGGTCGAAGAGCTGGCCGCCATGCACAACCTCGAAGTGCCTTATGAAGCAGGCAACGGACCCAGCCAGATAGAGCGCCATCAACGGCAGAACCTCTACCAGTTACTGGATGGTCTGAATGCGTTTTATCAACAGTCTCTGATGCAGCCCGCCGCCGATCCTGCGCGCCAGTACCTGGCGAAACGGGGGTTAAGCAGCGAGGTGATTACGCGCTTTGCCATCGGCTATGCTCCCCCAGGTTGGGATAACGTTTTAAAACGGTTTGGCGGCAATCAGGAAAACCGCCAGTCGCTTATTGATGCCGGCATGCTGGTCACCAACGATCAGGGACGCAGTTACGACCGCTTCCGCGAACGGGTGATGTTCCCCATCCGCGATAAGCGAGGCCGGGTGATTGGGTTTGGCGGACGGGTGCTGGGCGATGCCCTGCCGAAGTATCTGAACTCCCCGGAAACCGACATATTCCATAAAGGCCGCCAGCTGTATGGCCTGTATGAAGCGCAGCAGGATAACCCCGAACCACCGCGTTTGCTGGTTGTCGAAGGGTATATGGACGTCGTGGCGCTGGCGCAGTACGACATTAATTATGCCGTGGCCTCGCTGGGTACCTCGACCACGGCCGACCATATCCAGCTGCTGTTCCGGGTGACGAATAACGTCATCTGCTGCTACGACGGCGACCGGGCCGGCCGCGATGCCGCCTGGCGCGCGCTGGAGACGGCGCTGCCGTACATGACCGATGGTCGCCAGCTACGCTTTATGTTTCTGCCTGACGGCGAAGACCCGGATACGCTGGTGCGTAAAGAGGGCAAAGCGGCGTTCGAGGCGCGGATGGAGCAGGCTCAGCCGCTCTCCACGTTCTTGTTTAACAGCCTGCTGCCGCAGGTCGATCTGAGTACTCCGGACGGGCGCGCGCAGCTGAGCACGCTGGCGCTGCCGCTGATAACCCAGGTCCCGGGCGAAACGCTGCGCATCTATTTGCGTCAGGAGTTGGGCAATAAGCTGGGCATTTTAGATGACGCGCAGCTTGAACGATTAATGCCAAAACAGGCGGAAAATGGCGCGCCGCGTCCCGCACCGCAGCTAAAACGCACGACCATGCGTATACTGATAGGACTGCTGGTGCAAAACCCGGATCTGGCGCCGTTAGTCCCGCCGCTGGAGGGACTGGACTCGCGCAAAATGCCGGGACTGAGCCTGTTCAACGAACTGGTGAAGAGCTGTCTGGCGCAGCCTGGTCTGACAACCGGGCAACTTTTAGAGCAATATCGCGGCACAAAAGAGGCGGCAACCCTTGAAAAACTGTCGATGTGGGACGATATAGCAGATAAAGACATCGCTGAACAAACCTTCACCGACTCGCTCAACCATATGTTTGATTCACTGCTGGAACTGCGACAGGAAGAGTTGATAGCTCGCGATCGCACACACGGTTTAAGCAGTGAAGAACGCCGGGAGCTCTGGACCATCAGCCAGGAGCTGGCGAAAAAATAAATGACAGACAATATCCTTCACGTTGTATCAAAGCAGTAAGAAAACGCAGAACAACGTGAAGGAAAAGTATTTAACGGCTTAAGTGCCGAGTATCGATCGGGAAGCCCCCGACAGCCGCGCAGAGGCGCAGCGGCAATAATATAAGTACGCCCTCGCTTTAAATGTCGACAGCCCGTCTGCCGACACCAATCAAACGAATTAAGTGTGGATACCGTCTTATGGAGCAAAACCCGCAGTCACAGCTGAAGCTTCTTGTCCAACGTGGTAAGGAGCAAGGCTATCTGACCTATGCCGAGGTCAATGACCATCTGCCGGAAGATATCGTCGATTCCGATCAGATCGAAGACATCATCCAAATGATCAACGACATGGGTATTCAGGTGATGGAAGAAGCACCGGATGCCGATGATCTGATGCTTGCCGAAAACACCGCGGATGAAGATGCTGCCGAAGCCGCCGCGCAGGTGCTCTCCAGCGTGGAATCCGAAATCGGGCGCACGACCGACCCGGTGCGTATGTACATGCGTGAAATGGGTACCGTAGAGCTGCTGACCCGTGAAGGCGAAATTGACATCGCCAAACGCATCGAAGACGGCATCAATCAGGTGCAGTGCTCCGTTGCCGAATATCCGGAAGCGATCACCTACCTGCTTGAGCAGTACGACCGCGTTGAAGCGGAAGAAGCCCGTCTGTCCGATCTGATCACCGGTTTCGTCGATCCGAACGCCGAAGAAGATATGGCGCCAACCGCCACCCACGTTGGCTCCGAGCTGTCTCAGGAAGAGATGGATGACGACGAAGACGAAGACGAAGATGAAGACGCCGACGACAACAGCGATGACGACAACAGCATCGACCCAGAGCTGGCCCGTGAGAAATTCGCCGAGCTGCGTACCCAGTACGAGCTGACGCGCGACACCATCAAAGCCAAAGGTCGTAGCCATGCCGCCGCCCAGGAAGAGATCCTGAAGCTGTCTGAAGTCTTCAAGCAGTTCCGCCTGGTGCCGAAGCAGTTCGATTACCTGGTCAACAGCATGCGCAGCATGATGGATCGCGTTCGTACTCAGGAACGTATCATCATGAAGCTGTGCGTTGAGCAGTGCAAAATGCCGAAGAAAAACTTCATCACCCTGTTCACCGGCAACGAAACCAGCGAAACCTGGTTCAACGCCGCGGTGGCAATGAACAAGCCGTGGTCTGAGAAGCTGCTGGAAGTGAAAGAAGATGTGCAGCGCGGCCTGCAGAAGCTGCAGCAGATTGAAGAAGAGACCGGCCTGACCATCGAGCAGGTTAAAGATATCAACCGTCGCATGTCCATCGGCGAAGCGAAAGCCCGTCGTGCGAAGAAAGAGATGGTTGAAGCGAACCTGCGTCTGGTTATCTCTATCGCCAAGAAATACACCAACCGCGGTCTGCAGTTCCTCGACCTGATTCAGGAAGGCAACATCGGTCTGATGAAAGCGGTCGATAAGTTCGAATACCGTCGCGGCTACAAGTTCTCGACCTACGCCACCTGGTGGATCCGTCAGGCCATCACCCGCTCTATCGCGGACCAGGCGCGCACCATCCGTATTCCGGTGCATATGATTGAGACCATTAACAAGCTCAACCGTATCTCCCGTCAGATGCTGCAGGAGATGGGCCGTGAACCGACCCCGGAAGAGCTGGCTGAGCGTATGCTGATGCCGGAAGACAAAATCCGTAAAGTGCTGAAGATCGCCAAAGAGCCTATCTCCATGGAAACGCCGATCGGCGACGATGAAGATTCGCATCTGGGGGATTTCATCGAGGATACCACCCTCGAGCTGCCGCTGGATTCTGCGACCACCGAGAGCCTGCGCGCGGCAACGCATGACGTGCTGGCCGGCCTCACCGCTCGTGAAGCGAAAGTGCTGCGTATGCGTTTCGGTATCGACATGAACACCGACCACACGCTGGAAGAAGTGGGTAAACAGTTCGACGTTACCCGCGAACGTATCCGTCAGATCGAAGCGAAGGCGCTGCGTAAACTGCGCCACCCGAGCCGTTCTGAAGTGCTGCGTAGCTTCCTCGACGATTAATCGTCGCGGGGCATCGTCTACAGCCTGTTAAAAAGCTCCCTACGGGGAGCTTTTTTTATGGCGTTCAGGTGGCCATCCGGGGAAAGTCGCCTCTCTCCGCTACTGGCCGCGGGTTGCCAGGGCATCGTCCAGTTCACGATAGGCCGCCACCAGCTTATCGAGCGTCGCCCGGTTTAAGCCGCTGGGATTAGGCAGCACCCACACCTGGGTCGTCCCGATGGTCATGGCCTGTTTCCCCCACTTCGCGCCGCGCTGGTTAAAGGCCAGCTCGAAGGCCTGCTTGCCGAGCACCGCCAGGGCCTGCGGCTGATACTCCTCAATTTTCCGCACCAGCTCACGGCCGCCGCTGCGCAGCTCCTGCAAGGCGACCTCGCTGGCCTGCACCGTCGGACGCTCTACCAGCATGGTGATGCCGCAGCGCGTATCCAGCAGCTGCAGCTCCTCTTCCGGCCTGAGCTGCCGATCGGTGAACCCGGCCTGATGGATGACCTTCCAGAAGCGATTGCCAGGATGGGCAAAATGAAAGCCGGTATGGGCGGAGGACTTCCCCGGGTTGATACCGCAAAAGACAACGCGCAGGCCCGGCGCAAGGATATCGCTAATCATGTTTTCTCCGGCTGTATGGCTAAAACATGATTATAAAGGATTGAAAATGCATTGTTTATAAAAACAGCAGCTGCGCGCTTTACGCTGGATTGCAATCGCCAGTTACTTTATAATCCCTCGCCACGGCCCCTTAGCTCAGTGGTTAGAGCAGGCGACTCATAATCGCTTGGTCGTTGGTTCAAACCCAACAGGGGCCACCAAATTTTAGCTTTAAAATCATATAATTAAGCCACTCGAAAGAGTGGCTTTTTTGTTCCTGAATTTTAAAATGGCACCACAAACCGCTGAGCAGCGCGCATGGCTTAGCGTGTTGTCGCTATCCCATTAAGAGGATAAAAAGTCCGTTATAACGCAGGGAAAATTTGCGCTTACGCTAAAACAGATAGCATTCTGCCTTAGCAAAATATTGCTCAGAGCATCTCGGGCAGCCCATAACCGCCGCACTCCTGTTGACTTCTGTCTAACTACGCAACGTAGTCTTGAAATATCTTTCATTCCTGCAATGCTGGAATTCATACTACTCACGATAAATGTAACAACACAGGTCAATTTCCGAAAAATAACCATAGCCTGCGCCAGCTGATCGAAATCAACGCGTTCCTCCCCCCGCTCTTATATATAACCCGCTGACTTACAAAAAGGATGAAATGATGAAAATACGGGATATATCAATCAGTACCTGTCTGGCACTGTTATTAATGAATTGCGTAGCTAAACCACCCATGACGACGGAAAATGAAAGAGGCCGCCGCGTTTGCTTTTAATGTCGATGCTTCGCAGGTGTCAATTTCCGATGCGAGGCAGCAGGATGTGAAAACCAACTTTGTAGTCACCATCGGCAAAACCAGCCATCGCTGCTATGTGACGAAGGCCGCCGAGCCGAAGCTTTACAGGCTGATCCCGCTGGGCGGCGGTAGCACCGTCTCGGATGCCATCTGCGCCGGCGCCAACCCGACGCTAGCGAGCAAAACCTGCGACGCCCTGTCGCAAAAAGCGGGCCGCTGCTGAGCCTTTGCGCAGAAGAAGGCCGCTAACTGCGCATTTAGTCACTTTTTCTGCCGTTTTACCGCGGTCGCTTAGTTCAGCGACCGCACCTGCTGATAAGAATTGAGCCGTTCCCGCAGCGAGGTGAGCCAGACATCCGGCTCCTGACGGCAGATTTCGGTGAGGATCGGCGTCAGCACCAGCTCGGCTTCATGGAAGTCGGTCCACTCCGGCGGCTCCAGTGAAAAAGGATCGTTCATCAGCCAAATCACCATCGGCGTCCAGGCGCGCGGATCCAGTTGCAGATAATCCTGACAGCGCATCATATCTCGGGTCCGCGCCTCATCGGGGACGACATCCTTTCCCACCGCGGCGCTACTCATTGCCAGTACTGTTATTCCTGCCATCAGATGTTTCCAAACCCATTTTCGCCAGAAGGCGCGTTTTTCTTTCGCCATTGTTATTATTTTACCTGCCAGTTGTCGCCGGACGATATTCCCGAGAACTCACCTTAATAAGAGCAGATTAATCGTTTGCATTTTTTTTAACAGCAGACCGCGCTGAAGCAAGTGAACGCCCGTTCCTACAGCTGTCATCCAGCTATGCAAATATATTCGTCTGGCTCAGCTCCACAATATTCCCCTGGCCCAAAACGATTTGTGTTACAATTACGCCTTATAACGGCATCGATAAAAATAACCCCCGCCGCACCTGCACCAGGCATCGCCCTTCTTTTTTCATATCAGGATTTACGCCCCCATGAATGCGATAATCATTGACGATCATCCATTGGCACGTATCGCCATTCGCAACCTTCTCGACAGCAACGGTATTACCGTCGCGGCAGAGCTCGACAGCGGCGCTCATGCCGTGCAGACCGCGGAAAGCATGCAGCCTGACCTGCTCATCGTCGACGTCGATATTCCAGAGCTCAGCGGTATCGAGGTGCTGGAGCAGCTGCGCAAACGCCGCTACCAGGGAACAATCATCATCATTTCCGCTAAGAATGAACTGTTCTACGGCAAACGCAGCGCCGACTGCGGAGCAAATGGTTTTGTGAGTAAAAAAGAGGGAATGAATAATATCCTCGCCGCAATCGACGCAGCCAATAATGGCTACAGCTATTTCCCCTTTTCACTGGAACGCTTCTGCACCCACGGCATCACCGATCAGAACCGGCTGGATACGCTGTCAACGCAGGAGATGAAGGTGTTCCGCTATATTCTCAGCGGCGTCGACTACACCACCATCGGCAGCAAAATGAATATCAGCAATAAAACGGTAAGTACCTATAAGGTCCGTCTGATGGATAAATTAGGCTGCAGCACCCTGCTTGAGCTATATGACTTTGCGCAACGCAATAAAATAGGGTGATGGCATGGCGGTTCGTCTTATTTTATCCGTCGTTGTCGGGCTGGCGCTGAGCCTCTCGCCTGCCGCGTATGCCATGAAACAGCTGGAGCTGAAGAGCCATTCTCATATCGCGGCGATCGATATCCCGCTTAGCGGTAAGGAGAAAGCATGGCTGGCGGCGCAGCCGACGCTGACCGTCGGGACCTGGCTTCCCGAGAGGACGCCCATCGTCTATGACGGCGACGAGAAAAGTTATCAGGGCATTAACGCCGACTATCTGGCGCTGATGGCGCACAGCCTCGGACTGAAGGTGATTATCCGCCAGTATGACACCGAGCAGCAGGCGCTCACCGCCCTGGCCGACCGCCAGGTGGATACCCTGCTCACTCAGGTGGCGCACCGGGATGCGCTCGCCCCGGGCCTGGATCAATCCGCGCCGCTGCTTAAAACCTGGCCGACGCTGGTCACCTCGCTGAAATCCCCTCTGCCGCCGCTGACCACTGACCGCCGCGTCACGCTGGCCTGCACCCGCGATTGCGCTTTTTTCGATATTATTCAGCAGGCGTTTCCCAACGCCAAAATCACCCTTTATGATAGCGACTATCAGGCTCTCGCCTCGGTGGTCAGCGGCGAGAATCAGTATTTTATCGGCAACAACATCACCACTGGCCACTGCATCTCGAAATATTTCTCGCAATCGCTGGTTATCGCGCACTATTTTCGTCAGCAGGAGCAACACAACCGCTTTGTCACCCGTGACGATCGGCCAGAGCTGCATCAACTCTTCGACCGTTTTATCCATGCCGTCGACAGCGACACCGCGATGCGGATCATGCAAAACTGGCTCAACCGTGGCGATCTGTCGTTTCTCAATACCCCGCTTACCTTTAGCCCCGAAGAACAGCGCTGGGTGCAGAAGCATCGTCGCGTCCGCCTGCTGGTGAACCCCTATTTTCCGCCATTTACCCTGGTGGATAACGAGGATGAACTGCGCGGCATCATGGCCGATATGCTGAATATTGTCTCACTCCAGACCGGCCTGCAGTTTGACCCTATTCTGGTGCGCAACCGTCAGGCTCTGGCAAAGCGCATGGAAAAAGAGGACTGGGCGATCATGCCCGCCGCCACCCTGACCCCACAGCCGCAGGCCTACGTCACCCTCAGCGATCCGCTTATTAACGTGGCCTTTGTGCTGGTCGCCCGCGGCAGCGCCCCCGACCAGCATCTGCTGACGCGCTCGGCACGGATCGCCCTGCCGGTCGGGCCTATCGCCGCCCATGATCTGAAAGCGCGTTTTCCGCTGATTAACTGGGTGGAAACGGATAACGTTGGCGTCGCCATGAAGATGGTAGAGGAAGGCGAAGTGGATGCCGCCGTAGCCTCGGAGCTTTCCGCCCGCTATATGATCGACCACTACTATCCACAGGGTCTGCACTACACCCGCATTGATGGACTCCCCGTCGCGGCCATTCGGCTGGCCATCCCGCGCGATGAACCGGTGCTGGCCGCCATTCTTAACAAAGCGCTGCAGGTTATTCCGCCACGGGATATTCTGCAGATGACCGAGAAGTGGTCGAAAATCTCCAGTCAGCAAATAGAGAACTGGAGCCAGTACAGCCGCCAGTTTTACCAGCTGATCGCCTTTGCGCTGGTGCTGATCGCCATCAGCCTCGGCTGGGGACTCTCCCTGTGTCGGGAAGTGCGCAAACGTAAAGACTCCCAGCAGCGGCTCGAGGAGGAGCTGGCGCAGAAGGAGGCCCTCTCCTGTGCGCTGGAGCGCGAAAAAGACAAAGCGATTCAGGCGACAAAAGCCAAGAGCCGCTTTCTGGCCAGCATGAGCCACGAGCTGCGCACGCCGGTGAGCGCCATCGTCGGCTTTCTGGAGCTGCTGGCGAAACCGGAGCTGAACGGCGGCCAGCGTAAAGAGGCGATCGAGCTGGCGGGGTCGACGGCGCAAACCCTGCTGGGACTTATCGGCAATATTCTTGATATCGACAAGATTGAATCGGGAAAATACCAGGTTACCCCGCAGTGGAGCGATGTCGCACAGTTAGTGTCGCAGCAGTGTCATACCTTCGACGCGCTGGCGCAGCAAAAGGGCATCGATCTGCACTACCATAACGCGCTGCAGGAAGGGACCATGCTGTGGGTCGACCCGCAGGCGCTACGGCAAATCCTCAATAATCTCATTGGCAATGCGCTGAAGTTTACCGTCGAAGGCGCAATTCAGGTCTCCTGCCGGCTGACGCCGGCGAATGAGACACAGGGAGAGTTGGCCCTCATGGTTAGCGACAGCGGCTGCGGGATCAGTGAAGCAGAGCAGGCCACCCTCTTCCACCGCTATGCCCAGGCGCGCCAGGGACGCCAGCAGACCGGCTCCGGACTGGGGCTGGTCATTTGCAAAGAGCTGGTTGCGCTGATGCAGGGTCGCCTGGAGATGGTCAGCCGTCCGGGCGTGGGGACCACTTTCACCATCACGCTGCCGGTCAAGGCGAGCCGCTGCGCGATCCACGCGCCGCAGGCGTCGCCCGCCAGACCGCAGGCTCTACCCGGGCTGGCGATACTGATAGCGGACGATCACCCCACCAACCGGCTACTGCTCAAGCGCCAGCTCAGCACTATCGGCTATAGCGTCGATGAAGCCTGCGACGGTGAAGAGGCAGAGAATAAGCTCGCCAGCAAACATTACGATCTGCTGATAACAGACCTCAATATGCCGAAGAAAGATGGCCTGGCGCTGGCGGCCTCGCTACGCCGTCGCTATCCGGGCCTGGTAATTTGGGGCGTGACTGCCAGCGCGCTGCCGCAGTCGCGGGAGGCGTGTCTGGCCAGCGGCATGAATATGTGTCTGTTTAAGCCGGTGTCGGTCCAGACGCTGAGTCATGAGCTCAGCCGTTTAGCGGTGGGCCGCGCATCACCTCACGCTACCCGGCACCTGAAGCTCAGCGTGCTGAGCGAGAATACGGGGGGAGACCAGGCGCTGATGAATGAGATGCTGGAGACGTTCCGCGATGCGTCGGCCGCGGATTTACAGGCTGCCGGACAGGCAATCGCCCGGCATGAGCCGCAGATTTTTCTGCGGGCGCTGCACCGTCTGCACGGTTCAGCACAAATTCTGGGGATTACTGCGCTACAACAACTGTGCGCCCCTTTTGAGGCAAAGCGGCCTGATTCGCTGACGCCGGCAAGCTGTCTGGAGGTGGTACAGCGCATCACCGGCGTCATGCGCGAGATCGATGGCGAAATCGACGCCCTGATCGGCCGCTAGCCGTTCCGCTCGGGCAGTCCGCCTGCCCGAGCGTTAAGGGGACATCCTTGTCAGTTTTTTCCTCTGCGCTCTCTCAGGGTGGAACAAGTATCAGTTGCCTGCCACCAGCATCTCGCTATCCACCACAATGCCCTCTTCAGCGCCCTTCAGCACCAGATTCGCTTCGTAATATTTACCGGCTTTCAGCAGTTCTTGCGCCTGCGCTACCGCCTTACGGGTCTGGTTAAGCGGCATCAGATACTGGTTCTCAATCACGCCAATACCGGCCAGACGCAGGGTATCGATAGCCCCTTTCTGATCGCCTTTCGCCAGCTTTTCGTTGGCGGATTGGATAGCGCTCTCTTTTTCCGGCGTGGCCACATAGTCTTCAGACAGGGCGATAGAGGCGTTAATGATCACATAGCGATCGGCGATCATTTTGGCTTTAGCATCAGTTTTCACAAACTTCGCCCAGCTGGCATCATCGGCGGCCAGCAGCGCGGCGGCGTCGTCTGTCAGTTTTTTGGCGCTATCCGGCTGGCCATGGAACAGCGCCAGACGGGCGAACTGGATGTCGCGCATCGCATTCGCGCCCTGCACCGCCACCTGCAGCACATCGGCGGCTTCTTTCTGTACCTGCGTCGTGGCTGCCGCGGCTGGCGCGGCTGGCGCTGCCGTCGCGCTATCTGTTGCCCATACCGGAGAGGTACTCATCATGGTTGCCAGCAGGCTCGCCAGAATGACTTTTTTCATCGTTGACTCCTGATTAAAATCGGTAAGCATCACCAAACGCAGCCAGCTTAAAAAATATCGCGGGCATTGAGAATCAGAGCCCGGAAGTAATATTGCGGGCCTGGTCTGACAGCTGTCAGACCAGGCGTATAAAGTGGCCTCGGCGCTCTTATTTACGCCTGCCGATCGCGCGGCCTACTATTTTCCTCAGACCTTTCTTTTGGCCCGCTGAATAAACCCTCACGCTTTTTATTCAGCGTCAGGCCGCCAACCGGGATCTGCGGAGCAATTATGTTTATGTTTAGCCATTACACCTTAAATGCGTTTAGCCCACGCGTCTTCATTCGATATAAACGGCATGCCTGCCTGATGGCGGTATTGCTGTTTATCTGCGGAGCCTGTTGTCTGGCCTGGCCGTTGGTCGCCGGCTGGTATCTCGCCACAGTAACCGGCATGTTATTGATGATCTGCGGCTTCTATTCGCTGTACAGCCTGATTGTCTTCCGCCAGCAGCACTGGAAATCACGCCTGGTGGCGCTGATCTTCGCCATCGCCTGGATCGTGCTCGGCCTGAGCTTTGTCGTCAATCCTCTCAACGGTATGAGCAGTCTGGCCATTTTATTTGGCTTTTTATTTGTTCTCGGCGGTATTTCCCGCATCGTTAACGGATGTCAAACCCGCAAACAAAGCGGCGCTGGCTGGAATATTTTTATCGGCCTGTTGGATTTACTTATCGCCTGCCTGTGGCTGGCCATGAACCCGCAGCAAAGCTGGTTATTTATTACCGCCTTTATCGGCGTTGAAATGATATTTAGCGCCATCGGCTTGTTGGTCCTGCGCAATAAAATGAAGCACGCTCAGGCTTAAGCCCTATTTTGTCACTGGAGAAGAAAATGAATTTACCTAAAGCACTCGTATTGACCGTGGCGGCTACCACATTCTGTCTGATGACCAGCCCGGCGTTCGCGGTTGAGGAAACCACGCCGCAGAATATGACCTGTCAGGAATTTATGGATATGAACCCAAAAAGCATGACCCCGGTGGCCTTCTGGGTAGTGAATCGCAACACCGACTTTAGCGGCGGCGACTATGTTGACTGGCATGAAGTCGAGACCGTTTCGGTACCGAAAATGCTGCAGGAGTGCCACAAGAACCCCGCCGCTAAACTTGGCGATCTCAGCGCGGTCATCAAAAAATAACCCCCCCGGCATCAGGCCGGGGAAACCCGCCGCGCTGCGGCGGGTCCCGCTTTACTCATCGATACCGCATTCGCACGGCAGATGGCGGCCGATAAGCTTGCGATACAAAAACGCCCCGATAATCGCCCCCACCACCGGCGCCAGCAGCGGCACCAGAAAGTAAGGGATCGCCAGCCCACCGGTAAAGGCGATCGAGCCCCACCCGGCCAGACTGGTAAACAGTTTTGGACCGAAGTCGCGCGCCGGATTCAGCGCAAAGCCGGTTAGCGGCCCCATCGACGCGCCGATCACGGCGATCAGCAAGCCAATCAGCAACGGCGCCAGCGGCCCGCGCGGAATTCCGTTGCCGTCGTCGGTCAGGGCCATGATCATCGCCATCAGGATTGCCGTGATGGTGGTCTCCACGGCAAACGCTTGTATAAAAGTGATATGTGGATGCGGGTACGTGGAAAAGACCCCGGCCAGGTTAAGACTGGCGGCAGTGCCGCGCACGATATGCTGACTCTGTTCAAGATCGAGAAACAGCTGGCGATAGAGCCCATACACCAGCGCGGCGGCGCAGAAGGCCCCGGCCGTCTGGGCAACAATAAACGGCAGCACCTTGCGGCGTTCAAAACAGGCGAACAGCCACAGGGCAATGGTCACCGCCGGATTTAGGTGCGCGCCGGAGACACCGGCCGTCAGGTAGATGGCCATGGCGACGCCAAGGCCCCAGATAATACTGATCTCCCACTGACCAAAGCTGGCCCCGGCGACCCGCAGCGCAGCGACGCAGCCCGCGCCGAAGAAAATGAGCAATCCGGTGCCAAGAAACTCGGCCACGCACTGCCCGGTTAAGGTAGAAGTCTGGTTCATTATCGGCATCCTGAAATAGCACGTTAAAGAGAGAGGCTGGCGCGAGCGCCCGTTTAATTCGCCTGACCGGCCAGTAGCAGCCCGGTGGCGACCGCATTGCGCGGCCCTTCTGTTCCCCGAATATTGCCCTGCCCGGCGACCACGCCATAGTGCGACAAGGCTTCCGTGATAAGCTGCGGGATCTCAAAGTCCAGCGATGAGCCGCCCACCAGCACCACAAAGGCGATATCGCGAATGGAACCGCCGGGTGAGACCTGGCGCAGCGCGCGCAGGCAGTTGGTGACAAACACTTTCTCTTTCGCCTGCCGGCGCACGAGACGAATTTTTTCCAGCGGGCTGGCGTTATCGATCGGCACCAGTTCGCCCTCCTTGATGTACACCACTTTGGCGAACACCGCCGGGCTGAGGGCTTCCCGAAAGAACTCCACCGCGCCATTCTCGTGACGAATACTGAACAGGCTTTCCACTTTGGCCAGCGGGTACTTTTTTATCGCTTCCGCCAGCGAAAGATCCTCGAGACCCAGCTCGGTTTTAATCAACAGGCTGACCATATTCCCCGCCCCGGCGAGATGGACCGCCGTTATCTGCCCCTCCGCGTTGACGATCGCCGCATCCGTCGAGCCGGCGCCGAGATCGAGGATCGCCAGCGGCGCCGCACAGCCGGGAGTGGTTAACGCCCCGGCGATGGCCATGTTGGCCTCCACGCCGCCCACCACCACCTCGGTCTGCAGTCGGGCGCTCAGTTCGCGGGCGATAACCTGCATTTGCAGACGGTCCGCTTTCACCATCGCCGCCATCCCGACGGCATTCTCCATGGCGCACTCGCCGGCCATCCCGCCCTGCACCTTGCGCGGAATAAACGTATCCACCGCCAGCAGATCCTGGATGTATATCGCGCTCATCTCATGGCCGGTCAGGGACGCCATTACCTTGCGCACCCGCTCAAGCATGCCGCCGGCGTGAGTGCCCGGTTCGCCGCGGATGTCGCGTACCGGAGCGCAGGCGCTCATCGCCTGCATGATGGCTTCCGCGCCCTCGGCGACATCGGCCTCTCCGCGGCGCTTTTCGCCGCTAATGTAGAGGTTGCCCGCCGGGATCACCCGCGACTGCACGTCCCCCTGCGGGGTCTTGAGCACCACCGCTGAACGGTTGCCAATCAGGGCGCGGGCGATGGGGACGATGGCCTGGGTCTCTTCCGGGCTTAGCCCGAAGAAGGTGGCGATCCCGTAGGGATTCGACAGGATCCGCACCACCTGGCCCGGCGCGGCCACTTCCACCGCCGCCATCACCCCCTCGGGGACCTGCTCCAGCAGCGTCACTTCATCTACCACCGGCAGGGTTTTACGCAGGCGGTTGTTCACCAGCACGCCGTCGTCCTTTTTGAGGATCGCCGCCACCACGTTGATCCCCCGGTCGAGCGCCTCATTGAGCCACCACACGGCGTCAAGGAAATCGACGGCGTCGTCAATCAGTACGATCCACCCCTCGGCATATTGCGCCGCCGGCAGCGTCGCCAGCCGCCCGAGGGCGATAGTCGTCCCCACGCCAACGCCCACCCCGCCCGGCGTCTGCGGGTTATGACCGATCATGGTCGATTCGGTGATAATGGTCTCGGTGATGGTCTCCATCGCCACATCGCCAATCACCGGCGCGGCTTCGTTAAGATAGATGCGAGAGACATCGCTCATCGACCACGGTGTTTTCGCCAGGGCCTGCTCCAGCGCGGCGAGGGTCCCGGCGATATTGTCCCGCGTCCCTTTCATGCCCGTCGTCGCGACGATCCCGCTGGCAACAAACGCCCTCGCCTGCGGGTCGTCGGACGCCAGCGCCACCTCGGTGGTGGCGTTGCCGATATCAATCCCGGCTATTAACGGCATGCTGACCTCCGCTTAGCTTCCTTTACGCAGCTTATGCCGCTGCTGATACACTTCCGCCGACTCCCGGACAAAGGCGGCATTCACTGTCGCATGCCAGGTGTGCTCCAGCTCGTCGGCGATCGCCAGCAGCTCCGCCTGCGAGGAGCGGAACGGGCGCAGCGCGTTATAGATAGCCAGAATGCGCTCGTCAGGAATGGCGATAAGCTCCGCCGCGCGGCGGAAATTGCGCGCCACCGCATGGCGCTGCATCTGCTCGGCAATCTGCGCCTGGTACTCAAGGGTCTGACGGGAGATCCGCACATCCTGCGGGCCCACCTCGCCAGAGAGCACCTTCTCGAGGGTAATATCGGTCAATGGTTTGCCGGTAGGCGTCAGGATATGCTCCGGGCAGCGGGTGGCTAACGGATAATCCTGCACGCGCATGGTTTTCTCGCTCATGGTCACTCCCTTACTAAGTCGACGTGCAGGGTGACGGGCTCGGCGTCCTGCACCACATGTTTGGTCTCTTTGATATGAAATAGCGCGGCTTTGGCCATAAATTTCGGCCGCACCATCTGATCGTTCACCACCGGCACCGGCGAAGGTGACTCTTTGCGCGCATAGCGCGCGGCGTTTTTGCCAATCTGCCGGTAGGTCTCCAGCGTCAGCAGCGGCGCCTGGGAGAACAGCTCCAGGTTGCTGAGCGGCAGCAGATCGCGCTGATGGATGACCGTGGTCCCCTTCGACTGGATACCGATGCCGATCCCCGAGCCGCTCAGGTTGGCCGCATCCCAGGCCATAAAGGAGACGTCGGACGTGCGCAGAATGCGCACCACCCGGGCGTGAAGCCCCTCTTCTTCCACCCCGGCAATCAGCTCTTTGAGGATCGCGCCATGGGGCATATCGATCAGAGTGTGATGCTGGTGTTTATCGAAGGCAGGGCCGACGCCGATCACCACTTCATCGGCGCGTTCATCGGCAGAAGCTACCCCGCCCTCGCGGGTTTTCAGGGTAAAAGAGGGCTGAATTTGGGTTGTCTGTTGCACAGGAATACCGCCTTATTCAATGGTGTCGGGCTGAACCACGCCCGGAATATTTTTGATCTCCGCCCAGCGTTCGGCAGAGATGCGATAGCCGGTGCCCGGCCCCTGATAGTCATTGATGTCGTTGACCGCACTCACCACCTCGAACTGCCGATCGAGAATGGCCGAGGTCTGCAGGTAATCGCCGGTGACCCGCTGGCGCAGCATATTGAGAATATTGCTGGCGATATCCTCAAAGCCGCTGCGGCTCAGCGCGCCGACAATATCGAGGCCGGTGATGTTGCGCTTCATCATCTCTTCCACCGCACTCAGATCCTCCACCACGTTACGCGGCGGCATCTCGTTGCTGCCGTGCGCGTAGGTGGCGGCCTCCACCTCCTCGTCGGCGATTGGCGGCAGCCCCAGCTCGCGGAAAACCGCCTGGATCGCCCGCGCCGCTTTCTGGCGAATGGCAATGGTTTCCGCCTCGGTCACCGGACGCAGGCCGCCGTCAACCATCAGGTCACGCTGCAGGATGTTGTAATCATCAAAATCTTCCGCATCGAAGTTCGAGCCGGCGAACATGTTGTCGTAGTTCGGCACCGCGCTGTAGCCGGAGAAAATAAAGTCGGTGCCCGGCAGCATCTGCATCAGGGTGCGCGCGGTGCGGCGAATATCCGAGTGGGAGAAAGTCTGGTCGTTGGCGGACGCCACTTCGAGGTCGAGCATAGAGGCGATCAGGTTTTCCGCCAGCACCGCCCGAATGCCCGACGGCACAGCGCCGGTCATGCCGATACAGCTCACCGCGCCGTTTTGCAGCCCCTGAACCCCGGCGCCTTTGGTAATGAAGATGCAGCGCGATTCGAGGTAGAGCATCGACTTGCTCTCCGAATAGCCCATCAGCGCTTCGGATCCGGTGCCGGAGGTGTAGCGCATTTTCAACCCGCGGGAGGCGTAGGCCGAAGCGAGGAACGCCTTTGACCACGGAGTATCATCGCCGTCGGTAAATACCGCTTCCGTGCCGTAGACCGACACCGTCTCGGCGTAGCTGGTTAAGCCACGCATGCCCAGCTCCAGCTCGGTGGCCTCTTCCACCGAGCACTGCGTCAACACGCCGGGACGGCCGCACTGCGAACCGACCAACAGCGCCAGGGCGTTAAACGGCGCATAGCGCGCGATACCGACCGTGGTCTCCTGTTCTGAGAAGCCGCGGATCCCGGCCTCGGCGGCGTCAGCGGCAATCTGCACCGGATTATCTTTGAGATTGGTGACGTGGCACTGGTTGGAGGGGGTCCGGCGGGCACGCATCTTCTGCAGCGCCATCATCATCTCCACCACGTTCATCTGCGCCATCACCTCGACCGCTTTGGCCGGCGTGATGGCGGTAGTGATGGCAATGATCTCCTCCCGGCTGACGTGAATATCCACCAGCATGCGGGCTATTTCCACCGCCTCCAGGCGCATTGCCTGCTCTGTGCGCTCAACGTTGATCGCGTAATCGGCGATAAACCGGTCGATCATGTCAAACTGGTCCCGGCGTTTGCCGTCCAGTTCGACGATCAGACCGTTGTCCACTTTTACTGAAGAGACCGGGTCAAAGGGGCTGTCCATGGCGATCAGCCCCTCTTCAGGCCACTCGCCAATCAGCCCGTCCTGATTGACGGGGCGCTGGGCCAGTACTGCAAATCGTTTTGATCTTTTCATTGTTCATCGGCTCAAAAGGTGAAATCCGCAGACGGTAGCGAATACGCCGGGCCAGCGTCGTTGCCGCCCGGCCATTACCGGCAATAGCGGAACTTTAAATGAGCCAGTGGTGAAAAAAATAAATTTAATTTCGTTTCAATTTGGCACACGAAATCTACCGACAGTTTCACTATGAAACTTTACTCCGCCGGCAAAAATAAAAAATGTGATCGCCCGCAATGATATAAATCAATTAATAAAAAACGCCCTTAATTACGTTTTGCCGACGCTATTTTAACCCTATTGACTAAATCATGGCGGGCGACAAAATAACGCTGACAAAAATAAAGCAAGCCAACCGAATGGTAATAGTTTTTTACTATCGCCCCCTACTGACTATTCGCGCCAGCGTTATCCTGGTGCGGGAGAGAATGATGAACAAGAGCCAACAAGTTCAGACAATCACCCTGGCTGCCGCCCAGCAAATGGCGGCGGCGGTGGAAAAAAAAGCCGCTGAGATCAACGTGGCGGTGGTGTTTTCCGTGGTTGACCACGGAGGCAACACGCTGCTTATTCAGCGGATGGACGAGGCCTTCGTCTCCAGCTGCGATATTTCCCTGAATAAAGCCTGGAGCGCCTGCAGCCTGAAGCAAGGTACCCATGAAATTACTTCAGCGGTCCAGCCAGGACAATCTCTGTACGGTCTGCAGCTAACCAACCAACAGCGAATTATTATTTTTGGCGGCGGCCTGCCAGTTATTTTTAATGAGCAGGTAATTGGCGCCGTCGGCGTTAGCGGCGGTACGGTCGAGCAGGATCAATTATTAGCCCAGTGCGCCCTGGATTGTTTTTCCGCATTATAACCTGAAGCGAGAAGGTATATTATGAGCTATCGTATGTTTGATTATCTGGTGCCAAACGTTAACTTTTTTGGCCCCAACGCCATTTCCGTAGTCGGCGAACGCTGCCAGCTGCTGGGGGGGAAAAAAGCCCTGCTGGTCACCGACAAAGGCCTGCGGGCAATTAAAGATGGCGCGGTGGACAAAACCCTGCATTATCTGCGGGAGGCCGGGATCGAGGTGGCGATCTTTGACGGCGTCGAGCCGAACCCGAAAGACACCAACGTGCGCGACGGCCTCGCCGTGTTTCGCCGCGAACAGTGCGACATCATCGTCACCGTGGGCGGCGGCAGCCCGCACGATTGCGGCAAAGGCATCGGCATCGCCGCCACCCATGAGGGCGATCTGTACCAGTATGCCGGAATCGAGACCCTGACCAACCCGCTGCCGCCTATCGTCGCGGTCAACACCACCGCCGGCACCGCCAGCGAGGTCACCCGCCACTGCGTCCTGACCAACACCGAAACCAAAGTGAAGTTTGTGATCGTCAGCTGGCGCAACCTGCCGTCGGTCTCTATCAACGATCCGCTGCTGATGATCGGTAAACCGGCCGCCCTGACCGCGGCGACCGGGATGGATGCCCTGACCCACGCCGTAGAGGCCTATATCTCCAAAGACGCTAACCCGGTGACGGACGCCGCCGCCATGCAGGCGATCCGCCTCATCGCCCGCAACCTGCGCCAGGCCGTGGCCCTCGGCAGCAATCTGCAGGCGCGGGAAAACATGGCCTATGCTTCTCTGCTGGCCGGGATGGCTTTCAATAACGCCAACCTCGGCTACGTGCACGCCATGGCGCACCAGCTGGGCGGCCTGTACGACATGCCGCACGGCGTGGCCAACGCTGTCCTGCTGCCGCATGTGGCCCGCTACAACCTGATCGCCAACCCGGAGAAATTCGCCGATATTGCTGAACTGATGGGCGAAAATATCACCGGACTGTCCACTCTCGACGCGGCGGAAAAAGCCATCGCCGCTATCACGCGTCTGTCGATGGATATCGGTATTCCGCAGCATCTGCGCGATCTGGGGGTAAAAGAGGCCGACTTCCCCTACATGGCGGAGATGGCTCTGAAAGACGGCAATGCGTTCTCGAACCCGCGTAAAGGCAACGAGCAGGAGATTGCCGCGATTTTCCGCCAGGCATTCTGAGTGTTAACGAGGGGGCCGTCATGTCGCTTTCACCGCCAGGCGTACGCCTGTTTTACGATCCGCGCGGGCACCATGCCGGCGCCATCAATGAGCTGTGCTGGGGGCTGGAGGAGCAGGGGGTCCCCTGCCAGACCATAACCTATGACGGAGGCGGTGACGCCGCTGCGCTGGGCGCCCTGGCGGCCAGAAGCTCGCCCCTGCGGGTGGGTATCGGGCTCAGCGCGTCCGGCGAGATAGCCCTCACTCATGCCCAGCTGCCGGCGGACGCGCCGCTGGCTACCGGACACGTCACCGATAGCGACGATCATCTGCGTACGCTCGGCGCCAACGCCGGGCAGCTGGTTAAAGTCCTGCCGTTAAGTGAGAGAAACTGAATGTATCGTATCTATACCCGCACCGGGGATAAAGGCACCACCGCCCTGTACGGCGGCAGCCGCATCGAGAAAGACCATATTCGCGTCGAGGCCTACGGCACCGTCGATGAACTGATATCCCAGCTGGGCGTCTGCTACGCCACGACCCGCGACGCCGGGCTGCGGGAAAGCCTGCACCATATTCAGCAGACGCTGTTCGTGCTGGGGGCTGAACTGGCCAGCGATGCGCGGGGCCTGACCCGCCTGAGCCAGACGATCGGCGAAGAGGAGATCACCGCCCTGGAGCGGCTTATCGACCGCAATATGGCCGAGAGCGGCCCGTTAAAACAGTTCGTGATCCCGGGGAGGAATCTCGCCTCTGCCCAGCTGCACGTGGCGCGCACCCAGTCCCGTCGGCTCGAACGCCTGCTGACGGCCATGGACCGCGCGCATCCGCTGCGCGACGCGCTCAAACGCTACAGCAATCGCCTGTCGGATGCCCTGTTCTCCATGGCGCGAATCGAAGAGACTAGGCCTGATGCTTGCGCTTGAACTGGCTGGCGTCAATATCGTACTGCTTCATTTTGCGCCACAGGGTGGTGCGGCCGATATTGAGCAGCTGCGACATCTCCTGCACCCGCCCGCTGGTCACCCGGGCGGCGTGAATAATAGCTTCCTTTTCGATGGCGCTAAAGGTCAGGCTGGCCGGCAGCAGCGATGACGCGCTATCCCCGCCCGGCCGCTCGGAAAAGAGATATTCCGGCAGATTACTCAGGCGAATGTGGCCGTTGTCGCTGCTGATGGCGATATTCTCAATGACGCTATTGAGCTCAAAATCATTCCCCGGCCACGAGTAGGCCACCAGCTGCGCCAGCGCGTCATCGTCCACTTTCAGTCGCGAAGAGAAACGCTTCTCCAGGCTCTTCAACCGGTTATGCACCAGCGACGGAATACTGTTGCGTCGGGCGCGCAGCGGCGGGATGACGATCTCAAAGGAGTGCAGCGCATAGTACAGCTGGCGGCTAAAGCGGTTCTGTTCCACCAGATTGGCCAGATCGACGGTGGTGGTGGCAATCACCTTCACATCCACCGGGATCAGGCGCCGGGCGTCGAGGCGGGTGAGCACGCCCTGCTTAATTACCTGCAGCAGGGCCGACTGCAGCTCCGGCGCCAGATACTCGATCTTTTCCAGAAACAGGGTGCCGCCGTTGGCCAGCTCAAGGCGGCTCAGGCGACCATTTTCATCGTCGGTAGGGGCGCTGCCCATAAAGTCCTGGCCAAGCACGCTGTCGGCATATAGCTGGCAGTTGACGGCGATGTAGGGGCCGCCCGCCCGTTCGCTTTCATTGTGAATAGCCTGGCTCAGCAGCTCTTTCCCGACCCCCTCTTCGCCGCACAGTAGCACCGGGAAGCCGCCGCGCGCCGCCTGGCGGCCAAAGTGGATCAGGCGTCGGGTTTCCGGATCGTCGGCAGACATCTGCTCAAAGGTGTGGCTAACTTTACCGAGCTGGCTGGTCATCAGCTGCCGCATCTGCTCCACCGGGTGCAGCAGCAGAATAAAACTGTTGCCTTGCGCCTCGACAATCGGTTTTAAGGTGATCACCGCGTCGACAAACTGATGCTGACTTTCAAAGGTGACTTCGACGTGATTCAGGCCGCGGGCGTGTTTGATGGCGCGGCGCAGCAGCGCCGGGAGGGTCACCAGATCGGCGATATTTTTCCCCTGGCTGGCCTGAGCATCAAGATGCAGCAGTCTCGCCGCCTGAACATTGAGAAACTGCAGCACGCCCTGTTCGTTCCACGCCATCACCCCATCGTCCATGCTCTCCAGCAGGCCGTACATCTGATTGAGGTGGCGGTTGGATTCCGCCAGCAGGCTGTCGGTAAGCAGGGAGTTACCCACCTCGCGGGCGATGGCCAGCGTCAGGGAGAGGTCGGCGCTGGACTGGTGCTCGACCAGACAGCAAAGCGAGATAGAGCCGAACAGCCGCCCGTGGTTATCAAACACCGGCGTCGAGCAAAAACTCCATGGCTGTAGCGCCTGCTTAAAATGCCGATCGCCGGCGGTGTTGATCGGCTGGCCCTGCATCGCGGCCAGCGACAGCGCGCAGGTGCCGATAATGCTCTCCGCACAATAGCTGCCGTCGCGAAATCCCAGGGCAGCCAGCTGGGCCAGGGTTTGCGGCTCGCCGCAACGGCTCAGGATGCAGGCGGACTCATCAAGAATAAACAGCGCGCAGGGGCGACCGTCCATAAACTCCCAGGCGTCTTCCAGCGCCGCCTGGCCGATGGTCAGCAGCGCGGTTTTACGCCGACAGATGGAGTCGAAGGTCAGGCCCTGGGCCTGGTGCGGCGTTTGCCAGGTTTCGCGCTGCATAAACTTGCTGCAGCGGTGCCATGACTGGGCAATGACGGAAGAGACCGCCTTCCCGGTATCCTGAGTCTGAACAGTCATATCCTTTTCCGCGTTGTACCATAGAGAACCCCTCCGGCAGCGACTGCCGGAGGGGAGAAAGAAAAACCGCTGACCTGGGCCAGCGGTTTAGCCACCGCGAATTAACGCGCCAGCCACTGCTGGCCTAACAGATCGGCGGTGAGGATAGCGGCATGGACGCTCTCCGGGGTCACCGCAAACGGCATATTATGGATGGTTTCCCCTTCCGCGCAGGTAGCTTTCGCCACCGCGGCGATTTTCTCGTCGATCCCCTCTTTGACGCCCATCTGCGCGAGCGTCACCGGCAGGCCGACGCGCTGGCAGAAGCCCAGCACCGTTTCAATCTCGTCCATCGGGCTGTTCTGCAGCACCAGCTGCGCCAGGGTACCGAAGGCCACTTTCTCACCGTGATACAGGTGATGGCACTCTTCAAGAATGGTGAAACCGTTGTGGATTGCATGGGCAGCGGCCAGGCCACTGCTTTCAAAGCCAATGCCGCTGAGGTAAGTGTTCGCCTCGATGATGCGCTCCAGCGCTTCGGTCACTACCCCGGCCTGCGCCGCCAGACGGGCCTTTTCGCCCTCCGCCAGCAGCGTATCATAGCACAGGCGGGCGAGGCTCAGCGCCGCCTCGGTGGACTGTCCTCCGGCCATGCTGGTGGCGCGCGCATCGTAGCAAGCTTTGGCCTCGAACCAGGTGGAGAGCGCATCGCCCATGCCGGAGACCAGCAGGCGTACCGGCGCTTTGGCGATAATCGCCGTGTCCATCACCACCATATCCGGGTTTTTCGGATAGATCAGATACTCTTCAAACTCGCCCGCTTCGGTGTAGATCACCGACAGCGCGCTGGTCGGCGCATCGGTCGAGGCGATGGTCGGGATCACCACCACCGGCAGCTTCTGGTAGTAACCGATCGCCTTCGCGGTATCGAGGGTTTTACCACCGCCGATCCCGACCACGCCGCGGCAGCCCTGTTTTTGCAAAATCGCCATCAGACGGTTGATTTCCGCATGGCTGCATTCACCGTTAAACCGTTCCGCATGGCAGCGAATATCGTGGCTCTGCAGGCCATTCACCACTTTCTCTCCCGCCAGCTTCATTACGAAATCGTCGGCGATGACGAAGAAGCTCTCCGCCAGGTTTTTGGCATATTGACCGAACAGAACAGCAGCATCAGGACCCTGAAGATATTTGGCTGGAGATTGAATAACTTTTAGCATTCCTTTCACCCTCAAATAAGTGCGCATGTAGACATGATGAGCCCTGGCGTTATCCGCGCCGGCCAGTGAAGCGCGGCCTGAACGGAGCGTACCGGAGCAGTGCGATCACTGTAGGGCCGGCAGGGAACAAAAAAATCTTTCGCCTTTTTGTTCTGATATGAAACACAGGTTAATTTTTTACGTTCCATATTGGAACAAAAAACCCTAGTCTCTGTCAGGATTGCGATCCCGATCCGCTCCTTTGCCGCATAATGCCCTTGCAATCCTCCGTGTTTGACCGCCTTTTCTCCCGCAGTCGGCAGAAAATCAGCAAAAAATTTTTTCCCACCCGCTTCGCCAGCTATCCTGACCGCCGCTTATGGCAGAAGAAAAAAAGCGCGCCAGCTCGCATTTTCACCATATCCTCGGCAAAAACGTTCCATAAAGAAACAAAATCAGGAAGCAATGTTTCGTAATGAAACCCGATCGTCGGGGCATTCTTTTTTTCGTCCGCTCAGCCAGAATCATCATATCGCCAGGCACGCTCCACCGTCAGACGATACCCCTACGCGATGACTGCCTCCGCCAGCAGAGAGGCGGCATCGAACCTTCTCCAACGGAGCACTGAATAATGAAAAAGCTGATTAACCGTGTTGAAGATGTACTGAATGAACAATTACAGGGGCTGGCTAAAGCCCATCCGCAGCTGACCCTGCATCAGGACCCGCTGTATGTGACCCGCACCGACGCGCCGGTGGCTGGCAAGGTGGCCCTGCTCTCCGGCGGCGGCAGCGGACATGAACCGATGCACTGCGGCTATATCGGCCAGGGCATGCTCTCCGGCGCCTGTCCGGGAGAAATCTTCACCTCGCCGACGCCGGACAAAATGTTTGAATGCGCGATGCAAATTGACGGCGGCGAAGGCGTCTTGCTAATTATCAAAAACTATACCGGCGACATCCTGAATTTTGAGACCGCCACCGAGCTGCTGCATGAGAGCGGCATTAAAGTCACCACCGTGGTGGTCGACGACGACGTGGCGGTGAAAGACAGCCTCTATACCGCCGGTCGTCGCGGCGTCGCCAACACCGTACTGATCGAAAAACTGGTCGGCGCCGCCGCCGAGCGCGGCGACTCGCTGGAAGCCTGCGCTGAACTGGGCCGCCGCCTGAACAATCTCGGCCACTCGATTGGTATCGCCCTCGGCGCCTGCACCGTACCGGCTGCCGGGCAGCCCTCCTTTACGCTGAAAGATGACGAGATGGAGTTCGGCGTCGGCATTCACGGCGAGCCGGGCATCGACCGCCGCCGCTTCAGCTCGCTGGACCAAACCGTCGATGAGATGTTCGATACCCTGCTGGAAAACGGCGCTTACAGCCGCACGCTGCGCCAGTGGGATACCGTCAAGGGCGCGTGGCAGGAAGTGCAGCAGAGCAAAACCGCGCTGCAAAACGGCGACCGGGTTATCGCGCTGGTTAATAACCTCGGCGCCACTCCGCTTTCCGAACTGTATGGCGTGTATAACCGCCTTGCCCAGCGCTGCGAAGCGTCCGGCATCATCATCGAACGCAACCTCATCGGCAGCTACTGTACTTCGCTGGATATGGCGGGCTTCTCCATCACTCTGCTGAAAGTGGATGACGAGACGCTGACGCTATGGGACGCCCCGGTTCACACCCCGGCGCTGAACTGGGGAAACTAAGGAGCACGACATGTCACTGAACAGAACGCAAATCGTCGACTGGCTGTACCGCTGCGGCGATATTTTCACCAAAGAGAGCGATTTTCTCACCGGCCTCGATAAAGAGATTGGCGACGCCGACCACGGTCTCAATATGCACCGCGGTTTCAGTAAAGTGGTCGAAAAGCTGCCGTCGATTGCCGATAAAGATATTGGCTTTATCCTCAAAAACACCGGCATGACGCTGCTCTCCAACGTCGGCGGCGCCAGCGGCCCGCTGTTCGGCACCTTCTTCATTCGCGCCGCGCAGGTGACCCAGGCCCACCAGAGCCTGACGCTCGACGAGCTGTACCTGATGATCCGCGAAGGTGCGGACGGTGTCGTCAATCGCGGCAAAGCGGAGCCAGGGGATAAAACCATGTGCGACGTCTGGCTGCCGGTGGTGGACTCCCTGCGCCAGTCCAGCGAGCAGCACCTGTCGATCGCCGCCGCGATGGATGCCGCCTGCGAAGTGGCCGAGCGTGCGGCCCACGCCACCATCACTATGCAGGCGCGTAAAGGCCGCGCCAGCTATCTCGGCGAGCGCAGCATCGGACATCAGGATCCCGGCGCGACCTCGGTGCTGTTTATGGTTCAGATGCTGGCCGCCGCCGCCAAAGAGTAAGGAAATCGCGATGGTAAACCTGGTTATTGTTTCTCATAGCGCCCGGCTGGGCGAAGGTGTCGGAGAACTGGCCCGGCAGATGTTAATCAACGATGGCTGCAAACTGGCGATCGCCGCCGGGATCGACGATCCCGACAGCCCGATCGGCACCGATCCGCTTAAAGTCATGGAGGCGATCGAATCCGTGGCCGATACCGATCACGTGCTGGTGATGATGGATATCGGCAGCGCGTTGCTCAGCGCCGAAACCGCCCTCGATCTGCTCGATCCGGCGATTGCCGCGAAGGTGCGACTGTGCGCCGCGCCGCTGGTGGAAGGGACGCTGGCGGCCACCGTCAGCGCTGCCTCCGGCGCCGGGATCGACAAGGTGATCGCCGACGCCATGAGCGCCCTGGAGGCCAAGCGGGTTCAGCTGGGTTTACCTTCGCCAACTTCTGACGCCGCGCCGGAGCCGATGCTTGCCGACGACGGCGACACAAAATCGGTGTCAGTCATTATTAACAATCACAACGGCCTGCACGTGCGTCCGGCGTCGAAGCTGGTCGCCGCGCTGGCGGGCTTTAACGCCGATCTGCTGCTGGAGAAAAACGGGAAGTGCGTCAAACCGGACAGCCTCAACCAAATCGCGCTATTGCAGGTCCGCCGCAACGATAAGCTGCGCCTGCTGGCCCGCGGTCCGGATGCCGACGCGGCGCTGGCGGCGTTTCAGGCGCTGGCCGCCGATAACTTCGGTGAATCGCCTGCGGCGCAACCGGCAGCGGCTCCGGCAACGCCCGAGCGCGTCGAAGGCGCTGCCCTGCGCTATCCGCTGGCCCTGATCCAGCCGCTCCGCCCGGCTGCCGCCGATGCCGCCCGCGAGCAGCAGCGCCTGCGCCAGGCCATTGACCAGACGCTGGCGGATCTTATCGCCCTGACCGAGCTGGCGGAAAATAAATTTCACGCCGATATCGCGGCGATCTTCGCCGGGCACCACACCCTGCTCGACGATGACGATCTGTTTGATGCCGCCAACGATCGCCTGCTCACCGAACAATGCACGGCGGAATGGGCATGGCATCAGGTGTTGATGGAGCTCAGCCAGCAGTATCGCCAGCTGGATGACCCCTACCTGCAGGCGCGCTATATCGATATCGAAGATATTTTGCAGCGCACCCTGCGCCATCTGCAGGGCGTTCAGGAGAGAGTGCCGACGCCCGGCGAGCCAACAATTATTATTGCCGACAACATTTATCCCTCAACCGTCTTACAGCTGGATGCCAGCTTCGTTAAAGGCCTGTGCCTGCGCGATGGCAGCGAACAGGCTCACGGCGCGATTATCGCCCGCGCGGCGGGGATCGCCTGGCTGAGCCAGCAGGGCGAGGCGCTGAACAGCGTGCAGCCCGGCGAGACTATCGTGCTCGATATGCGCCACCAGCGCCTTATCCGTGACTAAAATTCACGTTGACCGTTACCGCTCCGGGGGCCTGCCTCCGGAGGGTGAGTTTTCGCTTACTCTTCAGGAACCACTATGTCTCAATTCTTTTTTAACCAGCGCGCCAGCCTCGTCAACGATGTGATTGAGGGTACCATTATCGCCAGCCCGTGGAATAACCTCGCCCGTCTGGAGAGCGACCCGGCGATCCGGGTGGTGGTCCGTCGCGATCTGAATAAAAACAACGTGGCGGTGATCTCCGGCGGCGGCGCCGGCCATGAACCGGCGCACGTCGGCTTTATTGGTAAAGGCATGCTGACCGCCGCGGTCTGCGGCGATCTGTTCGCCTCGCCGAGCGTCGACGCGGTGCTCACCGCCATTCAGGCAGTGACCGGCGAGGCGGGCTGCCTGCTGATCGTCAAAAACTACACCGGCGATCGGCTTAACTTCGGTCTGGCGGCGGAGAAAGCGCGCCGACTCGGCTACAACGTGGAGATGCTGATCGTCGGCGACGATATTTCGCTGCCGGATAACAAACAGCCGCGCGGCATCGCCGGGACCATTCTGGTGCATAAAGTGGCGGGCTATTTCGCCGAGCGCGGCTTCAACCTCGCCACCGTCCTGCGTGAAGCGCAATACGCCGCCAGCCATACCGCCAGCATCGGGGTGGCGCTGGCCAGCTGCCACCTGCCGCAGGAAGCCGACAGCGCGCCGCGCCATCAGGCCGGTCACGCCGAGCTGGGAATGGGCATCCACGGTGAGCCGGGCGCCTCGACGATCGCCACGCAAAACAGTGCAGAAATCGTTAACCTGATGGTGGAAAAACTGACCGCCGCCCTACCGGAAACCGGCCGCCTGGCGGTGATGCTCAATAACCTCGGCGGCGTGTCGGTGGCTGAGATGGCGATTCTGACCCGCGAGCTGGCCAACACCCCGCTGCAGGCGCGCATTGACTGGTTAATAGGCCCGGCCTCGCTGGTGACGGCGCTGGATATGAAAGGCTTCTCGCTGACCACCATCGTGCTGGAGGAGAGTATTGAGAAAGCGCTGCTTTCGGATGTGGAAACCGCCAGCTGGCAGAAGCCGGTGCAGCCGCGGACTATCAACGTCGTGCCGTCCACCCTCGACAGCGCCCGGGTGGATTTTACGCCCTCGGCCAACCCACAGGTGGGCGATTACGTGGCGCAGGTGACCGGCGCCCTCATCGATCTTGAAGAACATCTCAACGCGCTGGATGCCAAAGTAGGCGACGGCGATACCGGCTCCACCTTCGCCGCCGGGGCGCGCGAAATTGCCGAGCGGCTCGAGCGTCAGCAGCTGCCCCTGAACGATCTGCCAACGCTCTTCGCGCTGATCGGCGAACGCCTGACGGTGGTGATGGGCGGCTCCAGCGGGGTATTGATGTCTATCTTCTTCACCGCTGCCGGGCAGAAGCTGGGGCAAGGCGCCAGCGTGGCCGAGGCGCTGAACGCCGGTCTGGAACAGATGAAGTTTTACGGCGGCGCCGATGAGGGAGACCGGACGATGATCGACGCTCTGCAGCCGGCCCTGGCGGCGCTGCTGGCCGAACCGGAGAATCTGCAGGCCGCTTTCGCCGCGGCGCAGGCCGGGGCGGATCGCACCTGCCAGTCAAGCAAAGCCGGCGCCGGACGCGCGTCCTATCTCAACAGCGATAGCCTGCTCGGCAACATGGACCCCGGCGCCCACGCGGTGGCGATGGTGTTTAAGGCGCTGGCGGAACGCTAAGCCTTCCCCGGTGGCGCTGCGCTTACCGGGGCGATGTAACACCGCCGAATAGCAGGTCGGGTAAGGCGTAAGCCGCCACCCGACAAAAAACGGCACCGCCGGTAGCCCGGATAAGGCGCGACGCGCCGCTATCCGGGTTTTACCACGATGGCTTTTTACTTGCTGTGCCAGTACGCCTGGGAACGCACCAGCTGCTGATCGATGCTCTCGTCTTCAAAGCGCGCCAGCAGCGATTTCACCACCGCGCCTTCGCCGGTCAGCCAGATAAAATAATCCTCCGCCGGCACCTTCACCTGCGCCAGACGCTCGGCGACGAAGGCCGGATTGTGGCCCACCACCCACTCGATGTTAAAGCCGTCGAGATCCGCCAGATAATCTTTATACGACGCATCGGCGATAGTAACGATGGCCGTCACCTGCGGCCTCGCCGGCAGCTGGCGTAATCCCAGCAGACGACGGCGCAGCGCCGGCATGCCGGACTCATCGCAAACATACAGCTGCCAGGCATAATCTTCCGGCACCACCAGCGAGCCGCGCGGGCCGCCGATCACCAGCTTATCGCCCACTTTTGCTTCCAGCGCCCAACGGCTGGCGATACCGCCATCGTGGATATAGAAATCGTAAGCCAGCTCGTGACGTTCGGCATCGTACAGCGGCGTATAGTCGCGGGTGGCAGGCCGCACGCCTTCCCCCCAGTCAATCCCCTCCTCGGTCACCTGCGGCGGGGTAAATGCCGCGCCCGGCTCGGGGAAAAAAAGCTTGGTATGGTCGTCAAAGCCGTGAGAGGCGAAGCCTTCCAGCGCCTCGCCTCCCAGCACGATACGCTGGAACGCCGCGCCTGCGCGCTCCACGCGCAGCACCGTCAGCTCACGGAAACGCAGCTCATTGCGGACACGCTGCGGGTACTTGTCTGCTTTGGTTTTTGTCATCATCGATTGCCTTCGTGAACGGTAAATAGATATATCTAAACTTGATGCAAATGATAATGATTGCCAACTAAAAAGAATGCAAGTCTTTTTTTGATATAGTCAAAACAAACCGCATCAAAATCCACATCCAGAAAACAATCACATATATATCAACACCTTAAAAAATAAATAGCAACCAGCATTGCGAACATTCATTTTTTAGATATAAATTAGATATATCAAAAACAGCAGGAGGTAACCATGCGACATCATCATGAAGAAGGGCGTGGGCCACGCGGGCGCCACGGTGATCCCAGCGAACACGGCGACCATGGCCGCCGCGGCGGCGGACGTCGCCAGCGTTTCTTTGGCCACGGCGAACTGCGGCTGATCATTCTGGATATCCTCAGCCGCAGCGCCAGCCATGGCTATGAGCTGATCAAAGAGATCGAAACGCTTACCCAGGGGAACTACAGCCCCAGCCCGGGGGTGATCTATCCGACGCTGGATCTGCTCCAGGACCAGGGCCTTATCAGCGTGGAAGACGACAACGGACGCAAGAAAATCCTTATCAGCGAGGAAGGAAAACAGCTGCACGCCGAGAACCAGGAGCACCTGGCCCATATCCAGGAGCGCCTGCAGGCGCGGATGGTCGGCTGCGAGCTGCGCCGGGATCCGCAGATGAAGCGCGCGCTGGAAAACTTCAAAGCGGTCCTCGACCTGAAAGTGAACCAGCAGGCCAGCAGTGCCGCCCAGCTCAAGCAGATCATCGGCATTATTGACCGGGCGGCGATGGAGATCTCTCAGCTCGACTAAGCCTCTTTTTTCACCACCGGCTGCCCCGCGCTGGGGCAGCCCGCACCACGGCGGATCGCCCCGTCTATTGCCGCCAGGCAGAAAATCTCGTCAGCTCAGGAATAAAACGTGCCAATAGTGGCGCAATGAGATTAAATTTTACACAATTCGTCTTTTGCTTTGCATTTATCCCGATTTTCACCGCTTCTGCCGAACTGGCGTAATCCCTGCAATACTTAATCCAGTATCGTGTGATACGTCCGCCCCAGGAGCACATTTTGAACAGGTTACCTTCCAGCGCATCGGCTCTGGCCTGCAGCGCACACGCACTGAATCTCATTGAAAAGCGCACGCTTGATCATGAGGAAATGAAAGCACTTAACCAGGAGGTCAGGGAATACTTTAAAGAGCATGTGAATCCGGGGTTTTTAGAGTATCGAAAATCGGTCACAGCCGGCGGGGATTACGGAGCCGTAGAGTGGCAAGCGGGAGGGTTAAATACGCTTGTCGACACCCAGGGACAGGAGTTTATCGACTGCCTTGGTGGGTTTGGCATCTTCAATGTAGGGCACCGTAATCCAGTTGTGGTATCCGCCGTCGAGAATCAACTCGCGAAACAACCGCTTCACAGTCAGGAGCTGCTGGACCCGCTACGCGCGATGCTGGCGAAAACGCTGGCAGCCTTAACGCCCGGGAAACTAAAGTACAGTTTCTTCTGCAACAGCGGTACCGAATCGGTAGAGGCGGCCATCAAGCTGGCGAAAGCCTATCAGTCGCCGCGCGGTAAATTTACCTTCATCGCCACCAGCGGCGCCTTCCACGGTAAATCGCTGGGCGCGCTGTCGGCCACCGCCAAGTCGACCTTCCGCAAACCCTTTATGCCGCTGCTGCCGGGCTTCCGCCACGTGCCGTTCGGCGATATCAACGCCATGCGCACCATGCTGAGCGAGTGCAAGAAAACCGGCGACGACGTCGCGGCGGTGATCCTTGAGCCGATTCAGGGCGAAGGGGGCGTGATCCTCCCGCCAACGGGGTATTTGCCGGCGGTGCGTAAACTGTGCGACGAGTTTGGCGCATTGCTGATCCTCGACGAAGTGCAGACCGGCATGGGCCGCACCGGCAAGATGTTCGCCTGCGAGCATGAGAACGTCCAGCCGGACATTCTGTGTCTGGCGAAAGCGCTCGGCGGCGGTGTGATGCCGATCGGCGCGACGGTGGCGACGGAAGAGGTCTTCTCGGTGCTCTTCGATAACCCGTTCCTGCACACCACCACCTTCGGCGGCAACCCGTTGGCCTGTGCGGCGGCGCTGGCGACGATCAACGTGCTGCTGACGCAAAACCTGCCGGCGCAGGCGGCGCAGAAAGGCGATATGCTGCTGGACGGTTTCCGCCTGCTGGCGCAGGAGTATCCGGACCTGGTGAATGAAGTGCGCGGGAAAGGCATGCTGATGGCTATCGAGTTTGTTGATAACGAGATTGGCTACGACTTTGCCAGCGAGATGTTCAGACAGCGGGTGCTGGTCGCCGGGACGTTAAACAACGCCAAGACGATCCGCATTGAACCGCCGCTGACCCTCACCCTTGAGCAGTGCGAACAGGTGCTGAAGGCGGCGCGCAAGGCGCTGGCGGCCCTGCGCGTTTCGGTCGAAGAAGCGTAATAAAGTGTCCTTCACCCTCTCCCTCTGAGAGGGTGAAGGATAACCCTCACACCTGCGGTAACAGGCCGATAAAGCTGCGCTTCTGCCGCGGCTGCGACATCATCTCCTCCAGCTTTTCGACGCAGGCTAAATAGTGCGGCGTCTTCTTATGCGCCAGCACCGCCTCATCGTCTTTATAGGCTTCGTAGATAAAAAAGCGGGTTTTCACCTCGGGATCCTGCAGGACATCAAAGCGCAGGTTGCCTGGCTCCTGCAGCGCGCCCTCGTGGTTGGCGCGAAACACCTCGAGAAACTCATCCACCCGCTCGGGTTTAATATTGATCTCCACTAGCGTGACGTTCATTTCAGCTCTCCCTGTTTTTCTTCCTGCCAGAACTGATACGCTTCGCGCGCGTTCAGATTCTCATGCACCACCTTTTTCACCGCCTTAAGCATCGCGCGCGGGGCGCTGGACTGGAAGATGTTGCGCCCCATATCCACCCCGGACGCGCCCTGGTCGATCGCCCGCCAGCACATCTCCAGCGCCTCATGCTCCGGCAGTTTTTTACCGCCGGCGATAACGATCGGCACCGGACAGCTGGCGGTCACTTTTTCAAAGCCTTCCTCAACGAAATAGGTCTTCACAAACTGCGCCCCCATTTCGGCGGCAATCCGGCTGGCCAGCGAGAAGTAGCGCGCGTCGCGGGTCATCTCTTTGCCGACGCCGGTAACCGCCAGGACCGGCATACCGTAGCGATTGCCGGCGTCCACCAGTTTGATGATGTTATTGATCGACTGATGTTCGTATTCGCTGCCGATATAGACCTGCGCCGCCACCGCGCATACGTTGAGCCGCAGCGCGTCTTCCATCGCCACCGCCACACATTCGTTGGAGAGTTCGCTTAAAATCGAATTGCCGCCGGAGGCGCGGAGCACCACCGGCTTATTGGTGGCCGCCGGTACCTGGCTGCGCAGTACGCCGCGGGTACACATCAGCACGTCGGTGTCGGCAAACAGCGGCGCAATCGACAGGTCGATACGCTCCAGCCCGGTGGTTGGCCCCTGGAAGTAACCGTGATCGAAGGCCAGCATCACCGTGCGGTTGCTGTGCGGATTAAAAATGCGCGCCAGCCGCGACTGCATGCCCCAGTCCAGCGAGCCGCAGCCTTTCAGGGTATACAGCGTATTCTGCTGCGGGCGGTCAATACCGAAGTCTTTCCCCTCTTTGATATCGTCTAAATCTGCCATCTCATCCTCCGTCAGAAGTCGTAGTTGTTGATGTTCTCTTTGCTGAACACCACGCGCTCCGGCAGCAGCACGATACCGTTGCCCTTCGCCTCATACTGGTAGCCCTGCACGCTATTCGGTTCGACCTTCAGCGAGCCGATATCTTTCACCTCAACGCTGTCGCCTACGTTAAGATCGCCCTTTTTCAGCAATCGATCGGCGACGTTAACCGCAATTTTGCCCTGCTGAACCACATCCCACAGGCCGAACGCTTTCACCGTGCCGCGCTCAACGTACGGGCGCATCACGTTCGGCGTACTAAAGCCGACGATCGCCACGCCCTGACGCTTGAGGTTCTCCGCCGCCTGCGCCGCCGCCGGCAGCGCATTGGCATCCGGCGCGATAATGGCGTCGAGATCCGGATAGGCTTTTAAGATCCCCTCGGCGGTTTGCAGCGATTTGGTGGCATCGTTATAGCCGAACTGAGTGGTGACGATTTGCCACTGCGGATGCTCTTTTTCGATTTTGGCTTTGGCTTCCTTCACCCACTGGTTCTGGTCGGTCACCGTCGGGCTGGAGTAGAAAAACGCTACCTTGGCAGTAGGCTTCGTCACCTGCTTTTCCGCCATCTCGACCAGCAGGCCGCCAAGCTGCTGCGGCGTGCCCTGATTGATATAGATGCTGCGGCACTCCGGCCTGGTATCGGAATCCCAGGTCAGGACTTTCACCCCGCGCTGCATCGCCCGCTTCAGCGCCGGACACAGGCCGTCCGGCGAGACGGCGGAAACGATAATCGCGTTGTAGCCCTGGTTGACGAAGTTGTTGATAAGCTGCACCTGGCCGGAGACGCTGGGCTCGGTGGGGCCGTCATAGGTGACATCCACGCCCAGCGCTTTCCCCGCCTCTTTCGCGCCGTTGCCGCCGCTGGTAAAGAAGCCGACGCCGACCAGCTTAGGAATAAAGGCGATGCGGTCCGCCGCCTGCGCGGTAACCACGCTCATCGCCAGCGCCAGCACGATCAGTTTTAATTTCATTTTATGCTCCGATTGTTTTATGCGAGAAAAGACGCCGCCAGGTCGCGCGCACCCATTCACGGTGCAGGCTCAGCGAACGCCCCATCACCACCACAACCAACAGCGCCCCTGACAGCGCGCTCGACACCTGGTTGGGGATGCCGACCATCTGTAAACCCTGTTGCAGATACCCCACCAGCAATGCCGCCAGCGCGGTACCCAGTATCGATCCCGAGCCGCCGTAAATATTGGCCCCGCCGAGCACCGCCGCGGTCAGCGCCGGCATCAGCAGGTCGCGGCCTAAATCCGAACGTGCCGAGCCGAAATAGGAGACCATCACCAGCGCCGCGACCGCCGAGGCGACGCCCACCAGGCCATACAGCACGTACGGGATGCCGTTCACCGACAGCGCGGCATAGCGCGCGGCGCGCGGGTTTTGCCCGAGTAAAAAGAGGTGGCGGCCAAAGCGCCCGCGATGGGTCAGCAGCCAGAAGAAAAAGGTGATAATCGCGAACAGCACCAGCGGCAGCGGCAGTCCGGCGAGGGTTAAATTGGCGAAGGCGGTGAAGCTATCGGGAAAACCGCCAATCCCCTCGTAACCGGTCGCGCCGGCCATCCCGGAAAGCAGCAGCGCGCCGCCGCCGTACAGATACAGCGTACCAAGCGTGATCACCAGCGGGCTGATGCCGGTGTAGTGGATCAGCGCGGCGTTGAATAACCCGCACAGCAGTCCCAAGAGCAACGTCAGCGATACCGCGAGCCACAGCGGCCAGCCCGCCTGGGTCATCACCCCGAGGGCGATGGCGCACAGGCCGATGGTCGAGCCCAGCGAAATATCGATCCCGCCGCTGATGATCACCAGCGTCAGCGGCAGCGCGACGATGCCGATGCAGATAAAGTCGCTGGTGCTAAAGAGCAGCATATTGAGATCCAGCATGCGCGGATTCAGCGCGCCGAACAGCAGGATCTCCACGATCAGCAACGCCAGCAGCGCGCTTTCCCAGTTAAGCTTCAGCTTCATTTAAGCCACCTCTTTGCTTTTGCGTTCGGGAAAGCGGGCAACCTGTTTCCCCCCTTTGTTACCGGGCTGGAAACGGCTGTACTTTAGCGCCCGCTGATGGCGGGCCAGCGCCTGACGCAGACGGCCATCGAGCACCAGCACGCCGAGCAGCACCAGGCCGGCGATAAAGTCGTTCCACCAGGCGGGAAGGCGGAACAGCACCAGTACGGTGTCGATTTGGGTGAGGAAAAAGGCGCCGAGAAACGCGCCAAGCAGCGTGCCGGTACCGCCGAGCAGCGAGATCCCGCCCAGCACGCAGGCGGCGATGGCTTTCATCTCCAGGCCGCTGCCGGTCTGATTAGGCACAAAACCAATCTGCGCGGCGAAGACGATCCCGGCGCAGGCCGCCAGCATACCGTTGAGGGTAAAGGCCAGCATCCGCGTGCGGTTGACCGCCACGCCCAGTTGGCGCGCGGCGGCGAGGTTATCGCCAGCGGCGTAAAAATCACGACCAAAGGCGGTGCGCGACAGCAGCCAGCCGCCCGCCAGCAGCAGCGCCAGCACCAGCCAGCCCAGCGGCGACACGCCGATAAACGCGGGCTCCGAGAGCGATTTCAGGCTGTCGGGCAAGCCTTCGATCCATTTCCCGCCGGTCCACAGCAACATCACCCCGCGATACAACCCCAGCGTACCGAGCGTCGCGACGATCGCCGGGATGCGCAGCCCCACGACCAGCAGGCCGTTAAAAGCTCCGGCCAGCGCGCCAATCGCCAGCGCGAAGGCGATAGCCGTCGCCAACCCATAGCCGTTGTTCAGCGCCACGCCGACGGCGATGGCGCATAGCCCAACGGTCGAACCTACCGACACGTCAATATTGCGGGTCAGCATCACCAGGGTCGCGCCCAATGCCAGCAGGCAGAGGATTTGCGAGCTGGAGAAAATCATCGCCAGGGTCTGCAGGCTGAAATAGGCTGGATTGAGCGCCACCAGCACAACAAAGAGCGCCACGATGGCAAAGAAGGCGCTCAGTTCGCGATTCTTGAGTAACGTTTTCATGCCTGCCCTCCAAAGGCCAGGGTCATCATGCGATCGACGGTCACCGCCTGCCGCGCCAGCTCGCCGCTGTAGCGGCCCTGATGCATCACCAGCACCCGGTCGGCAAGGCCAACGAACTCATCCAGATCGCTGGAGATCATCAGCACCGCCACGTTTTGCGCGGCAACGCTTTTCAGCAGCTGATAGATATCGGCGCGGGCGGAGACATCCACGCCGCGCGTCGGCTCATCGACAATCAGCAGTAACGGATTAGCTTCCAGACAGCGCGCCAGCAGCACCTTCTGCTGGTTACCGCCAGAGAGAGTGCGCACCGGCTGATCGCCATCGGCCAGCTTGATCCCCAGTGCCCGGTGATAGCGTTCAACCACCGCCGCCTCCCGTTTCCCCTGCTGCCACCACGACGGCTGATTGAACATCACCGTGTTCCAGCGCACCGGCGCATCGAGAAACAGCCCCGAGACCTGGCGGTCTTCCGGCAGATAGACCAGCCCGCTGGCCAACCTGGCGCGGGTGCTGTCGCAGCTAATCTCGCGGTTCTCCAGCCAGATTCGCCCGGCGCGCGGTGGACGCAGGCCGTATAAGGTTTCGGCAAATTCGGTGCGCCCGGATCCCACCAGCCCGGCCAGACCGACGATCTCTCCGGCGCGGATCTCCAGATTGAGATCGATAAAGCCTTCGCCGGTAAGATCTTCCACCCGCAGCACGGGAAAGTCCTGCGGTTGCGTACGGCGGTTGCCCGGTAGCGACAGCCACAGCTTTTGCGTGTCGCTCAGCGCATGGTCGCGGCTGACCGGCGTCATCGCGTTAATCAGTTGTTCGTCGCGGTATGCCGCGGTCTCGCCGCTCAGCACCACCGCGCCGTCGCGCATCACCGAAATATGGCTGGCAAGCTGGCGGATTTCGGGCAATTTGTGTGAGATAAAGACGATCCCAACGTCCAGCGCCTGTAACGCACGGATCTGGCTAAAGAGCCTCTCGGTTTCACCCGGCGTTAAAGAGGCGGTGGGTTCATCCAGGATCAGGATCCTGGCCTCGCGCATCAGCCCGCGCAGGATCTCGACCATCTGTTGATCGGCTACCTCGAGCGTGCTGGCGCTGGCGTCGAGGTTGATCTGGCAGTTCAACTTCTGCAGTTTGTCCTGCAACCGCGCGACGGTATCCGCCCGCTTCGGCAAACGAAAGAGAATGTTCTCGCGCACGCTGAGGTTGGGAAACAGCATCGGCTCCTGCGGCACCAGATAGATGCCTAACTGATGAGCCAGCGCCGGATTGAGGCGCGCAAACGCGCGGTCGCCGATCGTCAGTTCACCGTTATCCGGGGTTTCGACGCCGGCGATGATCTTCATCAGCGTCGATTTACCCGCGCCATTGCCTCCCATCAGGGCATGCACCTGGCCCGCGCATAGCGTAAAGTCGATGCCCTTCAGCACGGCAACGCCGGAGAACTGTTTGCGGATCTGGCGAGCTTCAAGCAGTGGCTTCATCATCGCGCCTCGATTGAACAAATGATTTTTAAATTTAATAATGTTCAAAAGCGTAGACGGTGAACTATATTTACAACCGTGCGAAGATCACACTTTGGTGCTTTAGATCGTCAGGAAAAAATAGGCCAGCGATGAAAGATCCGTTTTGCCAGTCGGCTCACACTTTCCGACCGCGCAATAGCGAACATATGATCTAAATTTTTATAAGAGTTCAATTTATGAGCGAAAAACGCATTACGGAAGAGAACCGCTACGCCGGGCTGGCGTTAGCCGAGGAAGAGCTGGTGGCGCGGGTGGCGTGGTGCTACTACCACGACGGCCTGACGCAAAATGACATCGGCGAGCGTTTGGGGCTGCCGCGGCTGAAGATTTCCCGTCTGCTGGAGAAAGGCCGCCAGTCCGGGGTGATCCGCGTGCAGATCAACTCGCGCTATGAGGGCTGTCTGGCGCTGGAAAGTGAACTCCAGCAGCGCTTTGGCCTCAAGATTGCCCGTGTGCTGCCGGCGCTCAACACCCCGCCGATGAATACCCGGCTGGGGATCGGCGCGGCGCAATCGCTGATGGGCATTCTGCAGCCGGGACAGCTGCTGGCGGTCGGCTTCGGCGAAGCCACCATGAGCTGCCTGCAGCATCTCAGCGGCTTTATCGGCTCGCAGCAGGTGCGGCTGGTGACCCTCTCCGGCGGCGTCGGCCCGTATATGACCGGTATCGGCCAGCTTGATGCCGCCTGCAGCGTCAGCATTATCCCGGCGCCGCTGCGGGTCTCTTCGGCGGAGGTCGCCGAGATCCTGCGCCGCGAGTCGAGCGTGCGCGACGTGATCCTCGCGGCGACGGCGGCGGACGCGGCGGTAGTCGGCATTGGCGCCATCGATCAGCGGCGCGACGCGACCATTCTGCGCTCCGGCTATATCAGCGAGGGCGAACAGCTGATGTACGCCCGCAAAGGCGCGGTCGGCGACATTTTAGGTTATTTCCTGCAGGCCGACGGCAGGCCGGTAGAAGGACTGGAGATCCATCGGGAACTGCTCGGCGTGACCCTTGATGAGCTGGCGCAGCTGCCGACCATCGTTGGCGTCGCCGGGGGAGAAGAAAAAGCGCAGGCGATTTATGCCGCTCTGATTGGCAAGCGCATTAATGGCCTGGTAACGGAAGAGACAACAGCACGCGCGGTACTCGCGCTGGCCTCCTGACGGCCAGGCGCCGCGCGACCACAGCGAGGCGCATGTCATGAGTTACCTGTTAGCGTTAGATGCCGGGACCGGCAGCATTCGGGCGGTCATTTTCGATCTTAATGGCCGCCAGCTGGCGGTAGGCCAGGCCGAATGGAAACACCTGAGCGTTGATAACGTCCCCGGCTCGATGGAGTTCGACCTTACCACCAACTGGCAGCTGGCCTGCCAGTGCATTCGCCAGGCGCTCGATGCCGCCCGGCTCTCTGCCGCCGATATTCAGTCCGTCGCCTGCTGTTCGATGCGCGAAGGGATCGTCCTCTATGACCGCGACGGCGAAGCCATCTGGGCCTGCGCCAACGTCGATGCCCGCGCCAGCCGCGAAGTGGCGGAGCTTAAGGAGATCCACGACTATCGTTTTGAATCCGAGGTGTACGAGGTCTCGGGACAAACCCTGGCGCTTAGCGCCATGCCGCGCCTGCTGTGGCTGGCGCACCACCGCCCCGATATCTACCGCAAAGCGGCAACCATCACCATGATCAGCGACTGGCTGGCGGCGAAGCTATCCGGCGAGCTGGCGGTCGACCCGTCAAACGCCGGCACCACCGGCATGCTCGATCTGTTCAGCCGCGACTGGCGTCCGGCGCTGCTGGATATGGCCGGGCTGCGCGCCGATATGCTGTCGCCGGTCAAAGAGACCGGCACCCTGCTGGGCGCCGTCACCGAAGCGGCGGCGCAGCAGAGCGGCCTGCGCGCCGGGACGCCGGTGGTGATGGGCGGCGGCGACGTCCAGCTCGGCTGCCTGGGCCTTGGGGTGGTGCACGCCGGGCAAACCGCGGTACTCGGCGGCACTTTCTGGCAGCAGGTGGTCAACCTGCCGCAGGTGCGTACCGATCCGCAGATGAATATTCGCGTTAATCCTCATGTCATTCCCGGCATGGCGCAGGCGGAATCGATCAGCTTCTTTACCGGCCTGACCATGCGCTGGTTTCGCGACGCCTTCTGCGCTGAAGAAAAACTGATTGCCGAGCGTCTCGGCGTCGATGCCTATTCGCTGCTGGAGGAGATGGCCAGCCGCGTGCCCGCCGGTTCCCACGGCGTGATGCCTATTTTTTCCGACGCCATGCACTTTAAGCAGTGGTACCACGCCGCGCCGTCGTTTATTAACCTCTCCATCGATCCGGAGAAGTGCAACAAAGCGACCCTGTTCCGCGCGCTGGAGGAGAACGCGGCGATTGTCTCCGCCTGCAACCTGGCCCAGATTTCGCAGTTCTCCGGGGTAACATTCGAGAGCCTGGTGTTTGCCGGCGGCGGCTCTAAAGGCGCGCTGTGGAGCCAGATCCTCAGCGACGTCACCGGCCTGCCGGTGCGGGTGCCGGTCGTCCGCGAAGCCACCGCTCTGGGCTGCGCCATCGCCGCCGGAACCGGCGCCGGATTGTATGGCGATATGGCCAGCACCGGAGAACGGTTAGTGAGCTGGCACCGCGAGTTCACCCCAAATCCGCAGCATCGCGAGCTGTATCAGGAGATGATGAGCAAGTGGCAGACGGTGTACGCCGATCAGCTTGGCCTTGTCGATAGCGGGCTGACAACGTCGATGTGGCAGGCGCCGGGTCTGGAACGCCGCCAGCGCGTTGTGTCCTCCCCCTCACCCTAACTACCGGTGCCGCTCCGCCTTTCCCCCCTCTCCCTTTGGGAGAGGGCCGGGGTGTGGGGCAACGCTTCGCCGTTCTTTGAATCCCATCACAATCACCGCACTCCCCTTTTCCCTTTTTCTCCACGATGGCTAAATTAGTAACTCATCCGACCACATAACAATAATTTTACATTGGAAGCCACTATGAGCCGCTATCCGTCGCTTTTCGCCCCGCTTGAGCTGGGCTTCACAACGCTCAAAAACCGCGTGTTGATGGGCTCAATGCACACCGGGCTGGAAGAGCTGCCGGACGGCGCGCAGCGGCTGGCGGCCTTTTACGCCGAGCGCGCCCGTCACGGCGTGGCGCTGATCGTCACCGGCGGCATCGCTCCGGCGCCCTCTGGCGTCACCATGGCCGGCGGCGCGGTACTCAACGACGCCAGCCATCTGGCGCATCATCGCCATATTACCGACGCGGTACATCAGGAAGGCGGCAAAATCGCTCTGCAGATCCTGCACACCGGCCGTTACAGCTACCAGCCCGCGCTGGTGGCCCCCTCGGCGCTACAGGCGCCGATCAACCGTTTTACCCCCCATGAACTGAGCCACGATGAGATCCTGACGCTGATCGATGATTTTGCCCACTGCGCCCAGCTGGCGCGCGAAGCGGGCTATGACGGCGTCGAGGTGATGGGCTCTGAGGGCTATCTGATTAACGAATTTCTCGCCGCGCGCACCAACCAGCGCGACGACCAATGGGGCGGCGATTATGCCAGGCGCATGCGTTTCGCCGTAGAGGTGGTTAAGGCGGTGCGCCAGCGCGCCGGCCACGATTTCATTATCATTTACCGTCTGTCGATGCTCGATCTGGTCAACGACGGCAGCACGCTGGCGGAAGTCACCGAACTGGCCAAAGCGATTGAAGCGGCGGGAGCGACCATCATCAACACCGGGATTGGCTGGCACGAAGCGCGCATTCCGACCATCGCCACGCCGGTACCGCGCGGAGCTTTCAGCTGGGTCACCCGCAAGCTGAAGGGCGCGGTGTCGATCCCGTTGATCACCACCAACCGCATTAACGATCCGCAGGTCGCGGAGGATATTCTCGCCCGCGGCGATGCCGATATGGTATCGATGGCCCGCCCGTTCCTTGCCGACGCCGAATTTATATCAAAAGCGCAGGACGATCGCGCCGATCAGATCAACACCTGCATCGGCTGCAATCAGGCGTGTCTCGATCGGATCTTCGTCGGCAAAGTCACCTCCTGTCTGGTCAACCCGCGCGCGTGTCATGAAACCCTGATGCCGGTCCTGCCTGCCAACGCGCCTAAACGGCTGGCGGTGGTCGGCGCCGGGCCTGCCGGTCTGGCCTTCGCCGTAAACGCTGCCGCCCGCGGTCATCACGTCACGTTGTTTGATGCGCTCCCGGAGATCGGCGGTCAGTTTAATATCGCCAAACAGATCCCCGGCAAAGAGGAGTTTCACGAGACGCTGCGTTACTACCGCACCATGCTCGATCTTCATGGTGTCGATCTACGCCTGAACACCCGCGTCACGACAGACGATCTGCTGGCGTTCGATGAGACGATCCTCGCCACCGGTATCGCCCCGCGCCTGCCGGCGATCGATGGGATCGATCATCCAAAAGTGCTGAGCTACCTTGATGTCTTGCGCGATAAAGCGCCGGTTGGCGCGAAGGTGGCGATTATCGGCTGCGGCGGCATCGGCTTCGACACCGCGATGTTTTTAAGCCAGTCGGGCGCGGCCACCAGCCAGGATATCGGCGAGTTCTGCCGCGAATGGGGTATCGATACCAGCCTGCAAACGGCGGGAGGGCTGAGTGCTGAAGGCCCGCAACTGAGTAAAAGCCCGCGACAGATTGTGATGCTGCAGCGCAAAGCCAGCAAACCGGGCGAAGGGCTCGGCAAAACCACCGGCTGGATCCACCGCGCGACGCTGCTGGCGCGCGGGGTGAAAATGATCCCGGCGGTCAGCTATGAAAAGATCGATGATGAAGGGTTACATGTCACTATCGGCGGCGAGCGCCAGCTGTTGGCGGTCGATCAGGTGGTGATCTGCGCCGGTCAGGAGCCGCGCCGCGAGCTGGCGGATCCGCTGCGCGCGGCGGGGAAAACGGTGCATCTCATCGGCGGTTGCGACGTGGCGGCGGAGCTGGATGCGCGTCGGGCGATTGCCCAGGGCACTAAACTGGCGCTGGCGATTTAGCCCTGTCCCGGGGGCGGCGCGATGCGCCTTCCCCGGGCTACCACGATAATCCCGCACGCTAGCCCGGCTAAGGCGACAGCCGCGAGCCGGGGGAAACCGCGACAAGAATCAGCGCTGCTTACGCACCTTGGTTGCTTTCAAAATGACAAACTTATTGTTCGTCGCAATCGTCGTGCAATTACCAAACGCGCGCTTCAGCTTACGGAAGTAATCGAGGTGGCGGTTGCCGACGACGTACAGCTCGCCGCCGTATTTCAGGCTGCGGCGGGCATCGTTAAACATCTGCCAGGCGATATGGTCGGTAATAGCGTGTTGCTGATGGAACGGCGGATTACACAGAATCGCCGTAAAGCGGTCAGGCTCAATGCCGGAGAGCGAGTTGTTGACCATGAATTCACAGCGTGCGATATCGTCCGGCAGATTGCGCTCGACGTTCAACCGGCTGGAAGCCACCGCCATGTGCGACTCATCGGTAAACATGACCCGCGCGTTCGGGTTCTGCGCCAGCGCCTGCAGGCCAATCACCCCATTGCCGCAGCCGAGATCGGCGATCTCGCCTTCTAGATCAGACGGTAAATGCTGCAGGAAGAAACGCGCGCCGATATCCAGCCCGCTGCGGGCAAAAACGTTGGCGTGGTTATGGATGGTCCACGGCGTGCCGTCCAGCTTCCAGCTGTAGGTTTGCGGCGCATCGGCAAGCTCAGGAGCGGTGAAAACGCAGTGGATCAGACGCGCTTTTTTCCACGCCAGCGAGGTGGTGGTGGTGCCGAGGATTTTTTCAAACAGCGCCAGCGTCGAGTTGTGCACATCACGGGCTTTCGCCGCGGCGATGATGCGGGTTTCCGGCGTAACTACTTCGCGCAGGGCGCGCAGCTGCTGTTCCAGCAGCGCCAGCTGTTTTGGCACCTTAATCAGCACCAGCGCCGGCGCGGCCGGTAGCGGGCTCAGGCTATCCTGAAAGCGCACGCTCTCTTCATCGATACCGTTCATCCGCAGGTTGTGGCGGGTCGCCAGCTCGGAAATAAAGGAGTCGTTGATACTGACCGGGTTGCGCTCCGCCAGCGCGCAGGCGAGCGCGCCGAAGCCGTCGTTGAAGATGAGCGTCAGGCCGTCGACGTCATTCACCTGTTGCAGCAGATATTCATCCGCCGCTTCCCATGCCTGAAGCGCTTCTTCTTCAGCGTTAGGTGGGAACCGCTCTAATGTGAATAACTCACCGTTTAACTCTGCCTGGCTCATCGCCTCTCCGCCTCCGGAATAGTAAAACCCGCGAGTTTATACGCAAATCCTGTCCAGTTGAAGAGAGATCGCTGATCATCGCCGCTCAGCGTAGATCGCCCTCGTCATCGGCTCGCAGCAGCGTTATCGACGCGCGAGCGCCGGGCATCAGCTGCTGCAGATAACCTACCAGCCGCTCTCCCGCCTCATGCAGGGCCGACAACGGCATCGCCGGCAGGCTTTCGAGAATAAACCACATCGTCTGCGCGCCGCTGTCCAGCCGGGTGCGCACGCCCTGTCGCCAGTTCCAGCGTCGGCAGGTTACGCCTATATCATCCCGCCAGATGACTTCGCCCGGCTCCGGATATTCCACTACCGGCTCTGCCGATTTTAGCGTATCGAATGGCTCATCGCCGCGGGCAATGGCCAGCCGCGGTTCGCCACGGTAGGCGGCCAGATTTTCCCCACCGACCGGGACGGCATAGCGAATGCTGATCGCGTTGTAGATATCCACCACCGGATCGATGGCCGGCAGGCTCCCCTCTTTCAGCACCCGCTTGCGCAGCGCCTGCGCCGAACAGGGGGTACGTTTCGCCTTCGCGCCGAAGGCGCTGAACGCTTCATCCCATGCCGCCAGGTGCGCTTGCGCCCAGGGCACATCATCCTGCTGCACCGCCAGGCAGGCCTCGGCCAGCGCCTGCTCCGCGACGGCGGGATCGGCCACCGGCGCGCTCTCCACCACAATACTTAATGCCCGAAAGCCCGGCGCCAGGCGGCTGACCGCAGATTCGATTGACGGCGTTACGCTACGCATTCGATAATCCTGTAATGACCAATTTGTTTCATCATAGTGACCAATGAACGTAAAAGTCAATATAACGACCGATTCAGGATCTGATGTCGACCAGGTAAGTCGCGCCGTCGCCACGCGGCTGAAGGCCTACCGTAAAGCGAAAAAAATGTCGCTGGACGAGCTGTCGCGCCGGGCCAGCATCAGCAAAGGTATGCTGGTCGAGATGGAAAAAGAGGCCGCCAATCCCAGCATTGCGATCCTCTGCAAACTCGCCGCCGCGCTGGGCGTCTCGGTGGCGGATATTGTCAATGTGTCAAGCGAACCCGCGTTGCATATTATTCCCGCCGAGCAGATCCCCACCCTCTGGCAAGGCCCGCTGGGGGGCAGCGCCAGGCTCCTCGCCGGCACCGCCGGGCCGAATATGATTGAGCTGTGGCGCTGGGAGATGCAGCCCGGCGAAGCCTTTGCCTCGCCTGGCCACCCGGCAACAACCTTCGAGCTGCTGCACGTGGAAGCCGGCGCGCTGACGCTGACGCTTGGCGAGACCTGCCGCACGGTGGCGGCCGGGGAATCGGCGGTGGCCCGCACCGAAATAGAGCACGGTTACCGCAATGAGGGTACCGCGCCGCTGGTCTTTACCATGACCGTGGCTGAACTGCCCTCCTGACAGACATAATGATAAGACGATGACAAAACTCATTTATTTACAGGGCTATCCTGAATCGCTGCTGGCGCAGGTGACCACGTTAATCGAGCAAGACCGCCTCGGCGAGGTGCTGCAAAAGCGCTATCCGCAAGGGCACGACGTTAACAGCGATAAAGCGCTGTATCAGTACACCCAGGACTTGAAAAACCGCTTTCTGCGCGGCGCGGCGCCGATCAACAAAGTGATGTATGACAGTAAGATCCACGTGCTGAACAATGCGCTCGGCCTGCATACCGCCATTTCCCGCGTGCAGGGCGGTAAGCTGAAAGCTAAAGCGGAAATTCGCGTGGCGACGGTATTTCGCGACGCGCCGGAAGCCTTTCTGCGGATGATCGTGGTTCATGAACTGGCGCATCTGAAAGAGAAGGATCACAACAAGGCTTTTTATCAGCTGTGCTGCCATATGGAGCCGCAGTACCACCAGCTGGAGTTCGACACCCGCCTGTGGCTGACGCACCTTTCGTTAAATCGTTCTGCGTAGTGACGCACTGGTTTTGTCATGACGGCATGATAGAGTGGCGGCAGGTTCCCTTTAACGGAGTTCGTCAACGTTTATGATACGTTTCGCAGTTGTTGGCACAAACTGGATCACCAAGCAGTTTGTCGATGCCGCCCATGAAACCGGCAAATATAAACTTACCGCCATCTACTCCCGCAGCCTCGAACAGGCGCAAGCCTTCGCCAAAGACTATCCGGTCGAGCATCTGTTTACCTCGCTCGATGAACTGGCACAGAGCCCTGACGTTGACGCGGTCTATATTGCCAGCCCGAACTCGCTGCACTTTCCGCAGACCCGGCTGTTCCTGAGCCATAAGAAGCACGTCATTTGCGAAAAGCCGCTGGCGTCGAACCTGCAGGAAGTCGAGGCGGCGATAGCGCTGGCGAAAGAAAATAACGTGGTGCTGTTTGAAGCCTTTAAAACCGCCAGTCTGCCTAACTTTCTCCTACTGAAAGAAACGCTCGCTAAAGTGGGCAAACTACGCAAAGCCTTCATCAACTACTGTCAGTACTCCTCACGCTATCAGCGCTACCTTGACGGCGAAAACCCCAACACCTTTAACCCGGCGTTCTCTAACGGTTCGATTATGGATATCGGCTTCTATTGCCTGGCGTCCGCTGTGGCGCTGTGGGGCGAGCCGCGGGCCGTTCTTGCCACCGCCAGCCTGCTGGACAGCGGCGTAGACGCCCAGGGCACCGTGGTGCTGAGCTATGGCGACTTCGACGTGACGCTGCATCACTCCAAAGTTAGCGATTCCGCGATCCCCAGTGAAATTCAGGGCGAAGACGGCGCGTTAGTGATCGAAAAAATCTCCGAATGTCAGAAGCTGGCGTTTGTGCCGCGCGGCGGTAAAGCCCAGGACCTGACGCAGCCCCAGCACATTAATACCATGCTGTATGAAGCGGAGACCTTTGCGCGCCTGGTGGAGACACAGGATGTGGATCACCCGGGCCTGGCGGTGAGCCGGATCACCGCCAAACTGTCCAGCGAAATTCGTCGCCAGACCGGGGTGATCTTCCCGGCCGATACGCAGCCGCTGGCGTAAAAGAGTGTAAAGGCCTGACCGGCCGCCATTGACGAAAACCGCCCTGTGACATATTTTGTTACGTGCAAAGGGGAGTAACTTCCTTGCCGGTTGATCGTCATTACGATGCGTGCAATACCGCATCCGGTCGCCGGGCAATAACCAAAGCCCATCGCGATGTACTTTGGTTGTTGTAAGTGAGACCTTGCCGGAAGGCGAGGTCTATGCATAAAAGCGCAGCGGCTGCCGTCTTCCGACGTCAGCCGTTTTGTTTTTATGTAAGGAATATCAAATGAATACTGTCGGCACGCCGTTGCTATGGGGTGGATTCGCTGTCGTTGTCGCGATCATGTTGGCAATCGACCTGCTGCTTCAGGGACGACGCGGTTCGCATAGCATGACCATGAAGCAGGCCGCTGGCTGGTCAATCCTCTGGGTCACGCTTTCTCTGCTGTTCAACGCCGCCTTCTGGTGGTATCTGGTGCAAACCCAGGGCCGGGCCGTCGCCGATCCGCAGGCCTTAGCCTTCCTCACCGGTTATCTGATTGAAAAAGCGCTGGCGGTCGATAACGTCTTCGTCTGGTTGATGCTGTTCAGCTATTTCGCCGTACCGCCTGCTCTGCAGCGCCGGGTGTTGGTGTATGGCGTACTGGGCGCGATCGTTCTGCGTACCATTATGATCTTCGCCGGCAGCTGGCTGATTTCGCAGTTCGACTGGCTGCTGTACGTCTTTGGCGCCTTCCTGCTGTTTACCGGCGTGAAGATGGCGCTGGCGAAAGAGGACGACTCCGGCATCGGCGATAAACCGCTGGTGCGCTGGATCCGCAGCCATCTGCGGATGACCGATAAAATCGAGAGCGAGCGCTTCTTCACCCGTAAAAACGGGGTGCTGTTCGCCACCCCGCTGCTGCTGGTGCTGATTCTGGTGGAACTGAGCGACGTGATTTTCGCCGTCGACAGTATCCCGGCAATCTTCGCGGTCACCACCGATCCGTTTATCGTGCTGACCTCGAACCTGTTCGCCATCCTCGGCCTGCGCGCCATGTACTTCCTGCTGGCGGGGGTCGCTGAGCGCTTCTCGATGCTCAAATACGGTCTGTCGGTGATTCTGGTGTTTATTGGCGTGAAGATGCTGATCGTCGACTTCTACCATATCCCGGTTGCCATCTCGCTGGGCGTGGTGGGCGGCATCCTGGCCGCCACGCTGCTGATTAACGCCTGGGTCAACAGGCAGCACGACAAGCAGCGCAAACTGCCAGAGTAATCTGCTACCGCGCCGTCGGCCCTCGCTGGCGGCGCGGTAATCAGCTATAGCAGACGTTCTCGTAACGAGAATACCTGCTCATGTCACAATTATGTTACTACGCAGTTAAAAAATAAGATCCATATTAAAATCACAGTATTTTACGCTTCCCGCCAGTCTTTCTTTCCGTATACTCGACTATGCAAACATCTACTTACATCCTGACATAAACGTAAAAAATAATACGTGGCTGGGATGGCTTGCTACATCACTGGAAGGAATGAATTATGACAACACGCACTCCCTCATCAGGGTGGCTCTCCCGCCTGGCGCAAGGCAGCCTGGTGAAACAAATTTTAATCGGCCTGGTGCTTGGCGTACTGTTGGCGCTGGTCTCTAAGCCTGCGGCTATCGCCGTCGGTCTGCTGGGGACCCTGTTCGTCGGCGCGTTAAAAGCGGTAGCGCCGGTGCTGGTATTGATGCTTGTCATGGCCTCGATCGCCAACCATCAGCACGGACAAAAAACCAGTATACGCCCCATTCTGTTTCTCTATCTGCTGGGCACCTTTAGCGCGGCGCTGACCGCGGTGTTGTTCAGCTTTCTCTTTCCCTCGACCCTGCACTTAACCACCGCCGCCGACAGCATCACGCCGCCGTCGGGGATTGTTGAGGTGCTGCGCGGCCTGCTGATGAGCATGGTGTCCAACCCGATCGACGCTCTGCTGAACGCCAACTATATCGGCATTCTGGTGTGGGCGGTGGGGCTTGGCTTCGCCCTGCGTCATGGTAACGACACCACCAAAAACCTGATCAACGACGTCTCCCACGCGGTGACCTTTATCGTTAAAGTGGTGATCCGCTTTGCGCCGCTGGGGATCTTCGGCCTGGTATCTTCCACCCTGGCGACCACCGGTTTCGAGACCCTGTGGGGCTATGCCCAGCTGCTGCTGGTGCTGGTGGGCTGTATGCTGCTGGTAGCGCTGGTGATTAACCCGCTGCTGGTGTTCTGGAAGATCCGCCGCAACCCCTATCCGCTGGTGCTCACCTGCCTGCGCGAAAGCGGCGTTTACGCGTTCTTCACCCGCAGTTCCGCCGCCAACATTCCAGTGAATATGGCGCTGTGCGAGAAGCTGAATCTGGATCGCGACACCTATTCGGTCTCTATTCCACTGGGGGCGACCATCAATATGGCAGGCGCGGCAATCACCATCACCGTGCTGACGCTGGCGGCGGTGCATACGCTGAATATTCCGGTGGATCTGCCGACGGCGCTGCTGCTGAGCGTGGTCGCTTCGCTGTGCGCCTGCGGCGCCTCCGGCGTGGCGGGCGGCTCGCTGCTGCTGATCCCGCTGGCCTGTAATATGTTTGGGATCCCGAACGATGTGGCGATGCAAGTGGTTGCCGTTGGCTTTATTATCGGCGTGCTGCAGGACTCCTGCGAAACCGCGCTGAACTCCTCCACCGACGCCCTGTTTACCGCCGCGGCCTGCATGGCGGAAGACGACCAGCTGGCGAAAAACGCCCTGCGCGGATAACGCCTTTCCCCTCCGCTATCGGGCGGAGGGGCTCTCTTCCTGTACTGCGTTTTCAACCTTAAACGGATCGATACCGCGCTTTTGCATCCGGCGGAAGCGAATGATGTTCAGCCCGTTGACGATCAGGAAACTGCCTTCTATCAGCGTCCCGCCAATGGAACCCAACCACAGATTATGCGTGACCCAGCAGGCGGTGGAGCACCACATCACGCAGCGGACGGTTAGCCCTTTGCAGCGAAACAGCGCCCAGGTGCTGGCGACGGTGCCAATGATCGGCAGCAGCTCCATGGCATGCTGCAGTTTACCCAGGCCGAGAATCAACGTCAGGAGGATAAAGACTGTCATCACCCACAGGCTACGGGTGCGTAAGGAAATGACCGTGCGAAGCGCATTGAGCCCGGCGCTCATTCCAGCCGGCCCGGCGCCCATCAGGAAAAAATGAACGCCGATAATAGCGCTATAGACCGCCAGCTGTAGCCTGAAACGGCGTTCATCGCGGTTGATAAAGGTGGTAATGCCGATAAGAAAGGCGATGACGCCGACCCCCTGGGCCAGCCAATACGCGGTCATGTAAGCTCCCTGACTGAAAAAAACAAACGGCGCTTCACTGGCTGAAACGCCGCTGTTACGAGCCCGATGGCGCTACGCTATCAGGCCGATACACAAACCAAGCCTCTGGGCGCCAACGCAAATACGCCTTTACAGGGTAACACCGCTTTTAAAGATGGCCAGCTCGCGGAAGTCATTCTGCTCATTACAGGTCGGTTTACCGTTGGCGAAGGCTACAATGGCATCCACAAACTCTTCCAGCAGCTGCGGCATCGTTTTGCCGTGGAGCAGCTGCCCGGCATCAAAGTCGATCCAGTGCTTTTTCTTCGCCGCCAGCTCGCTGTTGGTGGCGATCTTCACCGTTGGCACAAAGCCGCCGTACGGCGTGCCGCGACCGGTGCTGAACAGCACCATATGGCAGCCGGCGCCGGCCAGCGCGCTGGTGGCGACCGCGTCGTTGCCCGGCGCGCTCAGTAAATTCAGACCATGAACCTTCAGGCGCTCGCCGTAGCGCAGAACATCCACCACCTGGCTGGAGCCCGCTTTCTGAGTACAGCCCAGCGACTTATCTTCGAGGGTAGTGATCCCTCCGGCCTTATTACCCGGCGAGGGGTTTTCGTAAATAGGCTGGTCGTGAGCAATAAAGTACTGCTTAAAGTCATTGACCATGGTCACCAGCTTGTCGAAGGTCGCTTCGTCGCGGCAGTGGCTCATCAACAACTGTTCAGCGCCGAACATCTCCGGCACTTCGGTCAGCACGGTAGTGCCGCCGTTGGCGATCACATAGTCTGAGAAGCGGCCCAGCATCGGATTAGCGGTAATGCCCGACAGGCCGTCCGATCCCCCGCACTCGAGGCCAAACTTCAGCTCGCTGAGCTTGCCCGGCTGGCGTTTATCCTGACGCATCACTTCATACAGCTGATGCAGATGCTCAACCCCCGCCTCCACTTCATCGTCCTGATGCTGGCAAACCATAAAGTGCACGCGCTGCGGGTCAAACTCGCCCAGCGTCTCGCGAAAGGCCTCCACCTGGTTGTTTTCACAGCCAAGGCCAACCACCAGCACCGCCCCGGCGTTCGGGTGACGAACCATATTTTGCAGCATGGTGCGAGTGTTGATGTGATCGTCCCCAAGCTGCGAGCAGCCATAGGTGTGGCTGAAGAGATGTACCCCATCGATATCCTCAGCGCCATACGTCTCTTTCAGGAAACGGTTCTGCATTTGTCTGGCCATCGCGTTGACGCAGCCGACGGTCGGCAGGATCCACAGCTCATTGCGCACGCCGACGTCACCGTTGGCGCGACGATAAATCTGTACTTCGCGATCCGCAGGCTGTGGCGGTTGGGCAACCAGGTCCGGTTGATAGCGATACGCGTCAAGGTCGCTGAGATTGGTGCGCGTATTGTGCGCATGAACATGCTCGCCCGGCGCGATATCCGCCAGCGCATGGCCAATCGGCAACCCGTACTTAACGACGTTTTCCCCTTTCGCGATAGCGCGCAGTGCAAACTTGTGGCCGCGAACGATATCCTGGCCGAGGGTGACCGAGTCATTATCAATCGTCACCACGCTACCGGCAGCGATATCCGTCAGCGCGACCGCGACGTTATCCTGCGAATGGATTTTGATGTATTGCATATCAACCGACCTCTGGCCTTAGTTCAGTTCAATGGCGAAATAGTCACGCGCATTGTTAAAGCAAATGTTTTTCACCATCTCGCCCAGCAGCGCGATATCCGCAGGCGCTTCGCCGGCAGCCACCCAACGGCCGATCATCTGGCACAGAATGCGGCGGAAGTATTCGTGGCGCGTGTAGGAGAGGAAGCTGCGACTGTCGGTCAACATCCCGACGAAGCGGCTCAGCAGCCCGAGCTGCGCCAGCTGGGTCATCTGCCGCTCCATACCGTCTTTCTGATCGTTGAACCACCAGCCGGAGCCGAACTGCATCTTGCCTGGCATGCCTTCACCCTGGAAGTTACCGATCATGGTGCCCAGCACTTCGTTATCACGCGGGTTCAGGCAGTAGAGAATCGTTTTCGGCAGCAGGTTTTCTTCGTTCTGCTTGCTCAGCAGCTTAGACAGCTCTTCCGCCATCGGACGATCGTTGATCGAGTCGAAGCCGACGTCTGGCCCTAACAGTTTGAACTGACGGAGGTTGTTGTTACGCAGCGCGCCAATGTGGTACTGCTGGACCCAGCCGCGACGGGCATACTCTGCGCCGAGGAACACCAGCACCGCGGTTTTGAACTGCGCCACTTCGTGTTCGCTAAGGGTCTCGCCAGCCAGGCGGCGCGCCAGAATGTCATCCAGCTCGGCGTCGGTCGCTTCGGCAAACAGCACCACGTCCAGCGCATGATCGGAGACTTTGCAGCCGTGTGCGGCAAAATGATCCAGACGTTTGGTCAGGGCGCTTTGCAGGTCAGCGAAGCGGCGAATATCGGTATCGGATACCTCGCCCAGCTTAGCCATATAATCATTGAAGGTCGCCAACTCGATGTTGAAGGCTTTATCCGGGCGCCAGCTCGGCAGCACTTTGATGTCAAAGGAGTTGTCTTTGGCGACAGCCGCGTGGTGCTCAAGAGAATCAATCGGATCGTCGGTGGTACCGACCATCTTCACATTCATCTGCTTCATGATTCCGCGGGCGGAGAAGGCATCCTGAGCCAGCAAATCATTACACTGGTCCCAGATCTCATCGGCGGTGGATGGCGACAACAGCTTACCTGTAATACCAAAAGGTCGACGCAGCTCTAAATGGGTCCAGTGGTATAACGGGTTGCCAATAGTGTGTGGAACCGTGGCCGCCCAGGCGTCAAATTTCTCGCGATCGGACGCATCACCGGTACACAGACGCTCCGGCACGCCGTTAGTGCGCATTGCGCGCCATTTATAGTGATCGCCTTTCAGCCAGATGTCATACAGGTTTTTAAAGCGATAGTTTTCGGCAACCTGCTGCGGCGGAAGGTGGCAGTGGTAGTCGAAAATCGGCTGATCTTTGGCGTAATCATGGTACAGACGGCGGGCAAACTCGGTATCAAGTAGAAAATCTTCAGTCATAAACGATGTCATTCGCGTGTCCTCTTCGCTCCAGTGCGGGAGCCTTTCAGATGATTGACTACAATGCTGACAAAGTTATCACACCAATTTCTACAGACCGAACTGTTTTTCGTGAGTTAGATCAATAAACGTCGATAAAAAAATGACCGCCCTGGAGCAAAACACCTCGCCAGAGCGCGCCATCTCTGGCTTTCCAGGCAAGGGATAAAGACCACACTAACTTTCCCACTTTTGTGACAGCTCTCAACTTTTAAAGTTGTATGACAAGTTATCTTTCTGCCGTCGCAACATATAAACCGACGGAATGCATTACCGGTGCTTATGGCATCGGCTTATACGGAATGGATACCGACTTTCAACATAACAACTGATGGTAAGGTTCAGGCCAGAGGGGACTACCCTCCTGAATCCTCCGTTTCGCTTTCCCGGCCGCTTATTGCGCTCGGTAAAGGCCGCACCTGATGCGGAAAGATAACAGACGATGAGGTTTACATGCGTAAAATTAAAGGGTTACGTTGGTACATGATCGCGCTGGTGACGCTGGGCACCGTGCTGGGCTACCTGACCCGTAACACCGTAGCGGCGGCCGCGCCGACGCTGATGGAAGAGTTACACATTTCGACCCAACAGTACTCCTATATCATTGCAGCCTATTCCGCTGCCTATACCGTTATGCAGCCCGTCGCGGGGTATGTCCTTGATATTCTGGGGACCAAAATTGGCTATGCCTTCTTCGCCATCGCCTGGGCGGTATTCTGCGGCTCAACGGCGCTGGCCGGCAGCTGGGGTGGACTGGCGCTGGCCCGTGGCGCAGTCGGCGCAGCGGAGGCCGCAATGATCCCCGCCGGCCTGAAGGCCAGCTCAGAGTGGTTCCCGGCAAAAGAGCGCTCTATCGCAGTGGGCTACTTCAACGTGGGTTCCTCTATTGGCGCCATGATCGCGCCGCCGTTGGTGGTGTGGGCGATTGTCATGCACAGCTGGCAGATGGCGTTCATCATCTCCGGGGTATTGAGCTTCGCCTGGGCCATCGCCTGGCTTATCTTCTACAAACACCCGCGCGACCAGAAAAAATTATCTGACGAAGAACGTGACTACATCATTGGCGGTCAGGAGTCTCAGCATCAGACCAATAACGCGAAGAAAATGTCGCCGTGGCAAATCCTGCGCAACCGTCAGTTCTGGGGTATCGCCCTGCCGCGCTTCCTCGCCGAGCCGGCCTGGGGGACCTTTAACGCCTGGATCCCGCTGTTCATGTTCAAAGTTTACGGTTTTAACCTGAAAGAGATCGCCATGTTCGCCTGGATGCCGATGCTGTTCGCCGACCTCGGCTGTATCGTCGGCGGATATCTGCCGCCGCTGTTCCAGCGCTGGTTTGGCGTCAACCTGATCGTGTCGCGTAAAATGGTGGTCACCATGGGCGCCCTGCTGATGATTGGCCCGGGGATGATCGGCCTGTTCACCAGCCCGTACGTGGCGATTGCCCTGCTGTGCATCGGCGGGTTCGCTCACCAGGCGCTGTCCGGGGCGCTGATTACCCTCTCTTCCGATGTCTTTGGCCGTAACGAAGTCGCTACCGCCAACGGTCTGACCGGGATGGCCGCCTGGCTGGCGAGCACCATGTTCGCCCTGGTCGTCGGCGCGCTGGCTGACACCATCGGCTTTAGCCCGCTGTTTGCGGTACTGGCCGTCTTTGACCTGCTGGGCGCGCTGGTTATCTGGACGGTGCTGAAAAACAAACCGGCTGACGATGACTCGACGCCGCTTAGCAGCCGCAAACCGGTCACGCAGAGTTAGATCGAATGGCAAGGTAATCGCCGATCAAGCCGCCTTCTCAGGCGGCTTTTTCATGCCTGCCAGTGGTGGAAAGCGCGTAAAAGTGGTATAACAAATCGAATATTGTCGCCATCTTCCGGGAGCGAATATGGAAATCATTGAACCACGCCGTCTATATCAGCAGCTTGCCGCTGAGCTGAAGACGCGCATCGAACAAGGTGTCTACCTTGTAGGGGATAAGCTGCCCGCCGAGCGCTTCATCGCCGATGAAAAAAACGTCAGCCGCACCGTGGTTCGTGAAGCCATTATCATGCTGGAAGTGGAAGGGTATGTCGAAGTCCGCAAAGGGTCGGGTATCCACGTTATCTCCAACCATCCGAAATACCAGCAGGTGGCCGATGAAAGCCTTGAGTTCGCCAACTATGGCCCCTTTGAACTGCTGCAGGCGCGGCAGCTAATTGAAAGCAATATTGCCGAATTCGCGGCGACTCAGGTGACCAAACAGGACATCATGAAGCTGATGGAGATTCAGGAGAAAGCGCGTAACGAGAAATGTTTCCGCGACTCCGAGTGGGACCTGCAGTTTCACGTCCAGGTGGCGCTGGCGACGCAGAACAGCGCGCTGGCGGCGATCGTGGAAAAGATGTGGACCCAGCGCGTGCATAACCCCTACTGGAAAAAGCTGCATGAGCATATCGACCTGCGTACGGTCGATAACTGGTGCGACGACCACGATCAAATCCTGAAAGCTCTGCTGCGAAAAGATCCCAACGCCGCCAAGCTGGCGATGTGGCAGCATCTGGAAAATACCAAGCAAATGTTGTTCAACGAAACCAGCGATGACTTTGAATTTAATGCCGATCGCTACTTATTTGCCGAAAACCCAGTCGTTCATCTCGATACCGCAGTCAACGGCGCGAAATAAGGCCTTATCCCTCCGGCGCGCCCCCCTGCGCGCCTGTCTGACAGTGAGGCTGGAGTAAGCAAGTCATATATAGTGTCAGCCTGTGTAAATCCTCTCGCCTCCCATCTCCGCAATCAGCAAAATCAACGAGCAACACCTTGCAATTTCTCTGACGGAAAGTCAGGTGATTTGTTACAATTAGATGCATTTTGTCGTTCTGGGGGGTAGGTATTTACTTACTTCAGTCTTATACAGGGAAGCGTTCAGAGCGCCTAAGCAGCGACCATAATCTCATAAAAATCTTGTCGCCCTATATGCCACGCGCTCAGACGTGCCGTTAACCGATGTACCAGGAATCGTGAATGGAACTATTTACCCAGTTATTGAATGCCTTGTGGGCTCAGGATTACGAAACGCTCGCGAATCCCTCCATGATAGGCATGCTGTATTTTGTCTTGTTTATGATTTTGTTCCTTGAGAACGGGTTATTGCCTGCCGCGTTTTTACCGGGGGATAGTCTGCTCGTGCTCGTGGGCGTGCTGATCGCCAAAGGGGCGATGGGTTTTCCGGAAACTTTGCTGCTGCTCACCGCCGCCGCCAGCCTCGGCTGCTGGCTAAGCTATATTCAGGGGCGTTGGCTGGGTAATACGCGGATCGTGCAAAACTGGCTGTCACACCTGCCTTCGCACCATCACCAGCGTGCGCATCACTTGTTTCATAAGCATGGGCTCTCCGCGCTGCTGATCGGCCGCTTTATCGCCTTCGTACGCACGCTGCTGCCCACCATCGCCGGGCTTTCCGGCCTTAATAACGCCCGTTTTCAGTTTTTCAACTGGATGAGCGGCCTGCTGTGGGTGCTCATCCTGACCTCGCTTGGCTATCTGCTGGGTAAAACCCCGGTATTCCTCAAGTATGAAGATCAGCTGATGTCCTGCCTGATGCTCCTGCCGGTTGCCCTGTTGGTCTTCGGACTGATCGGCTCGCTGGTGGTGCTGTGGAAGAAAAAATACAGAAGCCGGGGCTAATGATGGTCATGAAACGCCCTTCCCTGCGCCAGTTCAGCTGGCTGCTGGGTGGTTCTCTTCTGCTCGGCGCCCTGTTCTGGCTTTGGCTGGCGGTGCAGCAGCAGGAGGCCACGCTGGCGATACGCCCGGTTGGCCAGGGTATCGGAATGCCGGACGGTTTCTCCGTCTGGCATCATCTCGATGCCAACGGCATCCGCTTTAAAAGCATCACGCCACAGAAGGATGGTCTGCTGATTAAGTTCGATTCCACCGCCCAGGGCGCGGCGGCGAAAGAAGTTCTCGGCCGCGCTCTGCCACATGGTTATATTATTGCCCTTCTGGAGGACGATAACTCGCCCACCGCCTGGCTATCCCGCCTGCGCGACGCGCCGCATCGCCTCGGGTAAGCTGCCGCCAGACTGCGTTTTTAACCCAGTCTGGTGGTTTCCCGCATTTGTTACTATGCTTAAACCTGCGGGAATCAACGCATTCACGTTCACCAACGGGAACGGGTATATCCTCCGGGTATCCCCTCAGACAATGGAAGGTACTATCCATGAAACACCGCATCGCTCTGCTTCTGGTCCTGACTTCACTTAGCGCCAGCGCCCTAGCCGCCTCTCCCTGCCAGGAAAAAGAGCAGGATATTCAACGAGAGATCAGCTACGCCGAAAAGCATCATAATCAAAGTCGCATTGATGGGCTAAATACCGCGCTACGTCAGGTTCGGGAAAACTGTAGCGACAGTAAACTCAAAGCCGATCATAAGCAAAAAATTGCCAAACAGCGGGAAGAGATCGCTGAACGTCAGCGCGATCTGCAGGAAGCCCGGAAGAAAGGCGATGCGGACAAAATTAACAAACGCCAGCATAAACTCAATGAAGCGCAACAGGAGTTAAAAACGCTGGAGTCTCGGGATTACTAATCACCATTAACTTTCGCAACACGGACCACGCTACAGGAGAACGACATGGCTAAAGAGAATGTGACTGACGACCTTCGTGCAGAACTGAAAACGCTGGCGGATACCCTGGAGGAAGTACTAAATTCCTCGGCGGACAAGTCGAAAGAAGAGATGGGTAAACTGCGCAGTAAAGCCGAGAGCGCGCTGAAAGAGAGCCGCGCTCGTTTGGGTGAAACCAGCGAAGCGATTCTTCGTCAAACTCGTGAGACCGCCGCGCGAGCGGATGATTATGTTCGCGAAAATCCGTGGACTGGGGTAGGAATTGGCGCCGCCGTCGGGCTGGTGCTGGGTGTCCTGCTGTCGCGTCGCTGATTATGGCGAATACTCAACACACGCAGGGACCGGGTCAGCGCGTTTTCTCCATTGGTCAGCGCATCGTCACGCTGCTGGTCGAAATGGTGGAAACGCGGCTGCGTCTGGTCGTCGTGGAGCTGGAGGAGGAGAAAGCCAACCTCTTCCAGCTGCTGATCATGACCGGACTGACGCTGCTGTTTGCCGCGTTTGGCCTCATGAGTCTGCTGGTGCTGGTTATCTGGGCCGTTGACGCTCAGTACCGCCTGCACGTGATGATCGCCACCACCGTTGTGCTGCTCCTCGCCGCCGCGATCGTGGGTATCCTAACCCTACGTAAGGCGCGCCGCTCCACGCTGCTGCGTCTAACGCGTAAAGAGCTGGAGAACGACCGTGCCCTTCTGGAGGAGGATAAATCGTGAATGGCCGACAGGAGCGTGAACGGCAAAAGACGCAGCTGCTGCGCCAGATCCAGCAGCAACGGCTGGAGCTCAGCGCCTGCCGCCGTCACTGGCACGAGGCGACTGCGCCCCTCGACCGCGGCTGGCATACGCTGCTGAGTTTACGTTCGTGGCTGATGGTTGGCAGCGGTCTGATGGCCGTATGGTCCGTACGACATCCGCATTTTTTAATGCGCTGGACCAAACGCGGACTCGGACTGTGGAGCACCTGGCGCCTGGTGCGCGGGATCCTGCGCCAGTCGGCAGTTCGCTAACGGCCCTGAGCGTGGGCGCTTTCCCTGGCGCCCACGCTCTGCCATTTCCCTGTCCCTTACTGCACGCTGTTCGCAGCAACATGCGCCTTTTCCGTAGCGCGCCCTTCTCTACGACGCCCTTTACCTTACGCCATACCAGGTCCGGTGGTGGCCCATCGCGTTCGGTACTCTTTCGCCTCCGCGTACTGATTGCTCAGAAACTTTGAAATAGATCTACAGTTTTCCTTGCTAACAATTCCCTCTCCGCCTCGCTACTATCCTCTCCATCGACAGCAACACCGCGTAACTACGCGGGATTGCACTAAAAACAAAACCGCCGCCCTTTGGGTTTTCTGGAGTAACAAATGAAAAAATTAGAAGATGTTGGTGTATTGGTAGCGCGTATTCTGATGCCGATTCTGTTTATCACTGCAGGATGGGGCAAAATCACCGGTTATGCGGGAACCCAGCAGTATATGGAAGCCATGGGCGTCCCGGGCGCGCTGCTGCCGCTGACCATCCTCCTTGAGTTCGGCGGCGGTCTGGCGATTCTGTTCGGTTTCCTGACCCGGACCACCGCGCTGTTCACTGCGGGCTTTACGCTGCTGACCGCGTTCCTGTTCCATAGCAACTTTGCGGAAGGCGTGAACTCCCTGATGTTCATGAAAAACCTGACCATTGCGGGCGGTTACCTGCTGCTGGCCATTACCGGACCGGGCGCCTTCAGTATTGACCGTGTACTGAATAAGAAATGGTAAGCGCACTATACTGAATGAATGAAAAAAGCGAGGAGACCACTCCTCGCTTTTGCTATCTGTAGTCTGAAGGAGGAGCAAAGATGGGACAATTAGTCGACGGCGTCTGGCAGGATACCTGGTATGACACAAAATCCACCGGTGGGCGTTTTAAACGTTCCGTTTCCGCCTTCCGTAACTGGCTGACCGCCGACGGCGCGGCTGGCCCCAGCGGTGAAGGCGGTTTTGCAGCGGAAAAGGATCGCTATCATTTGTATGTTTCTCTCGCCTGCCCGTGGGCGCATCGCACGTTAATTATGCGTAAATTAAAAGGTCTGGAGCCTTTTCTCCCCGTATCCGTGGTCAATCCGCTGATGCTGGAAAACGGCTGGACCTTTGACGATAGCTTCCCGGAAGCCACCGGCGATACTCTCTACCAGCATGACTTTCTCTATCAGCTGTATCTGCACGCCGACCCGCACTACACCGGACGCGTGACCGTGCCGGTGCTGTGGGATAAAAAACAGCAGACCATCGTCAGCAATGAGTCGGCAGAAATCATCCGCATGTTCAATACCGCCTTCGATGGCCTTGGCGCCCGGGCCGGGGATTACTACCCGCCAGCGCTGCGGGAACAAATCGATGAGCTGAACGGCTGGATCTATGACAACGTCAACAACGGCGTGTATAAAGCCGGCTTTGCCACCAGCCAGCAAGCTTACGACGAAGCGGTGGATGCGGTCTTTACCTCGCTGGAGCGGCTGGAGCAGATCCTCGGCCAGCATCGCTATCTGACGGGCAATCAGCTAACGGAAGCCGACATTCGCCTCTGGACCACTCTGGTACGCTTCGACCCGGTATATGTGACCCATTTTAAATGCGATAAACGGCGCATCAGTGATTACCTCAATCTGTACGGTTTCCTGCGCGACATCTACCAGATGCCGGGTATCGCCGAGACGGTGAGTTTTCCGCATATCCGTCACCACTATTACCGCAGCCATAAAACCATTAACCCTACCGGTATTATTTCCATTGGGCCGCAGCAGGATCTCAACGAACCGCACGGTCGCGATCAGCGCTTCCGTTGATCTGTCGGGCGCCAGTGATGGCGCCCAATAATTCAGAAAACAGATATTTACCCACCATTCATTCACGTCTATTCTTATTGCGATCGCTTAAAAAACAAGTGATTGACGGTTAATTGAGGCGTAGAAATGGACTGGTATCTCAAGGTATTAAAAAACTATATAGGATTTGGCGGCCGTGCGCGGCGCAAAGAGTACTGGATGTTTATTCTGGTCAACCTCATCCTGACCGGCGTATTGAGCATCATCGATAAAATGCTGGGCTGGCAGCGGGCTGGCGGCGAAGGCATTCTGACCACTATCTATGGCGTACTGGTCTTTTTACCGTGGTGGGCGGTGCAATTTCGCCGTCTGCATGACACCGATCGTTCGGCCTGGTGGCTATTGCTGCTGTTGATCCCGGTCATCGGCTGGCTGGTGATCCTGATCTTTAACTGCCAGCGCGGCACCGAAGGCAACAATCGCTTCGGACCCGATCCGAAACCCTTCTCCTATTAATCTTCCCGCTCCTCCCGTTAACGGGAGGAGCGTCTTCATCACTATCTGCCGGCAAACAGCTTGGGGATCTCACGCAGACACCAAGACTTCGCTTCGCCCATACTGTCCCGTCGCCAGGCCATAATTATGTCAATTTCATTGGTGTATTCCGGGCTGACAACCCGCAAACGTCCTTCGGCAATATCCTTCTCCACCAGCGGATAGGGCATGGTCGCCACACCTAGCCCGGCCAACAGGGCCTGGCGCTTGTCTTCAATGGTGCTCACCGTTAAGCGCGGCTGTTTATCCAACAACTGGACGGTGAGGACGGGCCGCTCGCGCGCGGTATCCGCCACCGCGACGCCGCGGTATTTCACGCGGGTCACTTCCGAGAGCGGTTCCGGCTCCTGGTGGATTGGGTGATCCGGCGCCGCGACGTACACATTGAGCACCGAATAGAGTTTGCGCGAGTTAATCTCCGAGGAGGAACGAAAATGCATATCCGGCGCGACAACGATATCCGCCCGCCCCTGCTCCAGCCGCTCCCAGGCGCCGGCCAGCACCTCGGTGATAATCGATAACTGCGTATTAGATTTGGTCGCCAGTTTTTCAATTAGCGGAAACAGATCCGGGGTGGGCACCAGCGCTTCGGTAACGATCGTCAGGTGGGTTTCCCAACCGCGCGACAGGGCTTCAGCATCGGTGGTGAGTTTATCCGCCGCTTCAAGCAGCACGCGCCCGCGCTCCAGCAGCATTCTTCCAACGTTAGTGAACTTCGTGCGATGACCTGAGCGGTCAAACAGCACCACGTCCAGTTCCTCCTCCAGTTTTTGCATGGTGTAGCTCAGGGCGGAAGGCACGCGTCCCAGCTCATCAGCTGCGGCAGCGAAGCTTCCGCGCCGGTCGATCGCATCCATCACGCGTAACGCTTCCAGCGTTAATGCTCTCTCTTTGGCCATCGCTTTCTCATTCAGGAAATTTGAACATACCGGGCAGAATATCTGGCTAACAATACAGCGTCCATACCTTTACCATTGATTTAGTGTAAAGAGAGGTCAAGAACATGATTACTACCCGAACAGCCAAACAATGCGGACAAGCAGACTTCGGCTGGCTGCAGGCCCGCTACACCTTCTCCTTTGGCCACTACTTCGACCCGAAATTACTGGGCTTCGCATCCTTGCGCGTCCTCAACCAGGAAGTGCTGGCGCCCGGCGCTTCCTTCCAGGCCAGAACGTACCCAAAAGTCGATATCCTGAACCTGATTCTGGAAGGCGAAGCGGAGTATCGCGACAGCGACGGCAACCACGTGCAGGCCAAAGCCGGTGAAGCGCTGCTGATCGCCACCCAGCCTGGCGTGAGCTATAGCGAGCATAATCTGAGTAAAGAGCAGTCGTTAACGCGAATGCAACTTTGGCTTGATGCCTGCCCGCAGCGGGAAAACCCGCTGCAGCAGAAAATCAATGTCGCAGACGCGACGCTGCAGCTGCTGGCCTCTCCGGAGGGCGGGGATAACAGCCTCCAGCTTCGCCAACAGGCCTGGGTCTACCATATCGCGCTGGAGAAAGGTGAGCAGATCAACGTGCAATTACATGGTCCACGCGCCTACCTGCAGTCGATTCACGGCTCCGTCCATGCCGTCGCACAGGAACAGCAAAAGCAGGCTCTCACCTGCGGTGACGGCGCATTTATTCGTGACGAAGCTAACATTACCCTCGTCGCCGATACGCCGCTGCGCGCTTTGCTGATAGATTTACCGGTGTAACAACGGAAGTGATGGAGTCTGTCAGTGAGTAAGAAGAAAAACAGAAAAAAGGCGTCACCAACGCCGTTAGCCCCGGTGCAACCGCAAGTCGCCGGGGCCGCCAGCTTTGGTTATGATGAGATGCTTAGCGAACTGGAAGCCATTGTTGCCGAAGCGGAGATCCGCCTGCGGGATGAAGAAAGTCTCGCCTGAAACGGCAAAATGGCTGGGTTGATTTTCATTAATGGCCTGAAGAAGATATCGGCCCCGCGAGGGGCCGATGGCATTATTCACTCAGCGCGTCGGCAAGATCTTTTTTCACCTGCGTGCGCTGCTCCGGCGTCAGTACCTTATTCACCTCAAAATAGTACTTCACGCGGTAATAACGCACCTGCTGATCAATCTTGCTGAAGGCCGCCAGCTGATCGTTGACCGCTTTTTCATCCCATTTACCGGAATGAATTACGTTTATCAGAGCCCCGTCTTTAATTTCCTGTTGGGAAATCTGCTGGACATTACTCTCCAACTGCTGATGCAGGCTTTTAATTTTCGCGACCTGATCGTTGGTAAGTTTTAAGTGCTGAACAATAGGATCCTGCGCCGGTGCTGGCGCCGCCTTAACGTCTGCGGCCTGAGCCGTGATAGAGAAACCGGTGGTCAACAGCGTGGCAAAGGCAATACGGGTTATCAATTTCATTTTTTTTCCTGAAGTAAAGGTGGCAGAAATAGCGGATTATTATTTCCCAGGGCGCAGTGAATAAATGTAAAAAATGATAGCCAAACATTATATATCCACAGCACTAATATACTTCACTAAAACATATAAAATATGAATGCTGTGTTAATTTATATATTTGACGCCCTAACATCACCAGTTTTTATTTTAATTTCAACAGCAGGCAAAATATTTGACAGCGGTGACTTTTCCTTTAATTTAATTAGCGCATATTACGTTATCCAGCGCATCAAGGATATCATTTAAAAATAGATAAGGAGATTGAGATGTTATTACGTTTTCGCGTATTACCGCTGGTTTTTGTCATCTCGCTGTTAAGCGGCTGCGGCCTGGCTTCTAAAGCCTTTTATTCCGCGGGAGACAAATTATTTCAACCCGGAGATGACGCCGTCGCTTCGATGCAGACGTATTCAGTGGCTCAGTTCCTGCAGCCGTTTACTCTCAACCCGGCGAAGGCCAGCAGCGATTATCTGGGTAAATGGGTCAAGGTACGCGGGGTGATTGTCGACATTCGTCGGAAGAGCGGTATCGCCGGCAGCTACTATTTTATCGTGACCATGCGAGATGAACAGAATAAAACGGATAAACGTCTTACCTTTAATTTTGGCTCGCATAACAGCGCAGACGTAGAGGCTTTAAGCAACGGCAGCGTCGCTACGATCGTCGGCCAGGTTCATCAGGTGCAAGATTCCACGATCCCGACGCTACAGAATCCTAAGGTGGTTAAATAACGGTAGCTGACCGATAAGCCGCGTTCTTTTGGTATAGCGTCGTGGACAGTCATTCATCCTGTCCCCGCTATTCGAATAGCAAAAACCCCGCCGGAGCGGGGTTTTGACATAAAAAGGTGAAACTGACCGATAAGCCGGGTTCTGTCGTGGACAGTCATTCATCTAGGCCAGCAATCGCTCACTGGCTCAAGCAGCCTACCCGGGTTCAGTACGGGCCGTACCTTATGAACCCCTATTTGGCCTTGCTCCGGGTGGAGTTTACCGTGCCGCGGACTGTTACCAGCCGCGCGGTGCGCTCTTACCGCACCCTTTCACCCTTACCTGATCCCGCTTGCGCGGGCCATCGGCGGTTTGCTCTCTGTTGCACTGGTCGTGGGCTGTGACACCCCCCAGGCGTTACCTGGCACCTTGCCCTATGGAGCCCGGACTTTCCTCCCCTCCGCCCGTCTCCCCCCGAAGGAGGACGACGACGAAGCGGCGACTGTCTGGTCAGCTTCGGCGCGCAGTATAGAGGGTTTACCGCCCGTTGTCATCCCTCAGTGGTCATCCCAACCTGCAGGGTGGCAGCAATATTACGCGACGCGCGGTAAATATTATCAAACGCCCCGCGAAATGCCTCTTCCAGCGTCGAAACGGAAGTTAACACGCTGAATACGGCATCGATACCGTGCTGGTGAACCACGCCGACATCGTGAGTCAGGCTGCCAGCAATACCGATCACCGGCTTACGGTATTTCTTCGCCACCCGTGCCACCCCCACCGGCACCTTACCGTGAACAGACTGGCTATCGAGCCGCCCTTCCCCGGTGACCACCAGTGAGCAGTCATGGATTTGTTCTTCCAGCTTCAGCGCCTCGGTAACGATCTCAATCCCGCTGCGCAGCTCCGCATTGAGAAAGGCCATCAGCGCCGCGCCCATGCCGCCGGCCGCTCCCGCGCCAGGGATCGACTTCACGTCCACCTGCAGCGACGCCTTAATGACGTCGGCATAATGCGCCAGATTACGATCCAGCTCGACGATCATCGCCTCGGTCGCCCCTTTCTGTGGGCCAAAGATCCGCGACGCCCCACGCTCGCCCACCAGCGGGTTGGTAACATCGCAGGCCACGTGAATCATCCTGTCACGTAAGCGCGGATCGATGGCGGAAAGATCGATCCGGCTCAGACTGCCGAGGTTGCCCCCGCCATGGCCGATCTCTTGTCCCTCGGCGTCACAGAGGCGGGCGCCTAGCGCCTGCATCATACCCGCCCCACCGTCGTTGGTCGCACTACCGCCGATGCCGATAATGATCCGTTCCGCACCATGCTCCAGCGCCTGTAATATTAGCTCCCCGGTACCCCGTGAAGTGGTGATGAGCGGGTTACGTTTGTCGGGCGGAACGAGCCCCAGACCGCTGGCTGCCGCCATCTCAATAAACGCGGTGACGCCGTCGCCGGACATGCCCCAGCAGGCCTTCACTCTCTCACCCAGCGGACCCGTTACCCACGCGAAATGTTCCTTTCCCTGCGTGGCGGCAATCATGGCTTCCACCGTCCCCTCGCCGCCGTCGGCGACGGGCAGGGAAACATACTGTGCATCAGGGAAAATTTCCCGAAATCCTTTTTCTATCGCCTGAGCTACCTCGCTGGCAGAAAGGCTTTCTTTGTAAGAGTCTGGGGCAATGACGATTTTCATAATTTTGTAGCCTGACAGCGCCGCGCAAGGCAAGCATAACAGGGCGCGCAGGGCGCCCTTCTTGTTAGCGAGTGACTTCCACTTTCGCCAGTTTTTCGTAATAGCACGCCAGCGCGCTATGGTCTGCAGTACCGAGACCGTCCGCGCGCAGCGCCTGCATCATCTCCATCACCGCCGCCGTCAGCGGCAGTTGGGCGCCCACGCCGTGTGAGGTATCCAACGCATTGGCCAGATCTTTAATATGCAGGTCGATACGGAAACCCGGTTTGAAGTTACGGTCCATCACCATCGGGGCTTTCGCATCCAGCACGGTACTGCCCGCCAGACCGCCGCGAATAGCCTGATAAACCAGATCCGGATTGACGCCGGCTTTAGTCGCCAGGGTCAGCGCTTCAGACATCGCCGCGATGTTCAGCGCGACAATTACCTGGTTAGCCAGTTTGGTGACGTTGCCCGCGCCAATATCGCCGGTATGCACTACGGAGCCGGCCATCGCTTTCATCAGATCGTAGTATTTATCGAAGATCGCTTTATCGCCGCCGACCATGACCGACAGCGTGCCGTCGATGGCTTTCGGTTCGCCGCCGCTCACCGGCGCATCCAGCATATCAATACCTTTGGCTTTCAGCGCTTCGCTGATTTCCCGACTCGCCAGCGGCGCAATGGAGCTCATATCGATCACCACGGTGCCCGGTTTCGCCCCTTCAATAATGCCGTTTTCACCCAGCGCCACCTCTTTAACATGCGGAGAGTTCGGCAGCATGGTGATGATCACCTCGCACTGTTCGGCAATCGCTTTCGGCGTCGTCGCGGTCTCAGCGCCAGCGGCGATCACGTCGGCAATCGCTTCCGGGTTACGGTCAGACACCACCAGCGAGTAACCCGCTTTCAGCAAATTTTTGCTCATCGGTTTGCCCATAATGCCAAGACCGATAAAACCTACTTTGATTGTCATAATGTTCTCTCTCTTCATCCTGGTGATTATTTTTAAACGCGTCGGCAAGTTTCTGGGTTGCAGAACGGAAGACGCCCAGATCGCTGCCAACGGCGACGAAGGTCGCGCCCCATTCCAGATAGCGGCGCGCATCGGCTTCCACTGGCGCCAGAATGCCGCTTGGCTTACCGTGCTTCTTCGCGCTGGCGAAGATATGCTGGATAGCGCGCTGCACCTCAGGATGGGCGGCATTGCCCAAATGGCCTAAGGCGGCGGCCAGGTCGCTCGGGCCGACAAACACACCGTCCACGCCCTCGGTCGCGGCAATCGCCTCGACGTTGTCCACTCCGGTCTGGCTCTCAATCTGCACCAGAATGGAAATGTTCTTGTTGGACTGGGCGAAGTAGTCCGGCACGGTGCCAAACATATTGCCGCGGTGGGAAACGGAGACCCCGCGGATCCCTTCCGGCGGATAACGGGTCGAAGCCACCGCCTGCGCCGCCTGTTCAGCCGTCTCGACAAACGGCACCAGGAAGTTATAGAAGCCGATGTCCAGCATGCGCTTGATGATGATGGGTTCATTGGTCGGCACACGGACTACCTGCGCGCTGGAGCTACCTTTCAGGGCCATCAGCTGCGGAATGAGCGTGGTGACGTCGTTTGGCGCGTGTTCCGCGTCCAGCACCAGCCAGTCGAACCCCGCCAGACCCAGCACCTCGGTGCTAATCGGGTTAGCCAAAGCGCACCAGCAGCCAATCTGCACCTGATGCGCCGCCAGCGCGGCCTTAAATTTGTTCGGAAAAATTGCGTTATCCATGATTTTTACCTTGCGTTAATCGTTGCTTACTTCTGCAATTCCATACGTTTGATATCGCCAACCACAAACAGGTAGCAGACCATCATCATCAGCGCGGAGCCGCCAACAAAAATCAGTGCGCCATTAAATGAGTGCAGTTCGCTCACGATATAGCCAATAACCAGCGGCGTGGCGATCGAGGCCACATTGCCAAAGACGTTGAATACCCCGCCGCACAGGCCAACAATCTCCTTCGGCGCGACATCCGAGATAACCGGCCAGCCCAGCGCGCCAAAGCCTTTGCCAAAGAACGCCAGCGCCATCAGCGTAATGACCAGCGGCGTGCTGGCCGTGTAGTTACACAGGATGATGGACGACGCCAGCAGCATTCCCAGCACAATGGGCAGCTTACGCGCAAAAGTCAGCGTGCAGCCGCGGCCAATCAGATAATCCGAAAACAGCCCGCCCAGTACGCCGCCAGCAAAGCCAAACAGCGCCGGAATCGAAGCCACAAACCCCACTTTCAGAATCGACATTCCCTTGTCCTGCACGAGGTAGATCGGAAACCACGTCAGGAAGAACCATGTAATGGTATTCAGGAAATACTGACCGAAAAATACGCCTAACATCATTCGGTTAGTCAGCAACTGGCGGATATAGTCCATCTTCGGCCCGGCCGCCGGGGTGGCCTCTTTTTTATGGTCCATATCGACCACTGCGCCGCCTTCTGAGATATATTTCAGCTCCGCGGCGGACATTCGCGGATGATCGGTGGGGTTATGCACAAACTTCACCCAGATGATGGTGAGCACAAACCCTATTATCCCCATCACGGTAAAGACATGTTCCCAGCCCAGCGCGAAGGTCAGCCAGCCGAGCAGCGGCGAGAACAGAGCCAGCGAGAAGTACTGAGCGGCATTAAAGATAGCTGAAGCCGTACCCCGCTCTTTGGCCGGAAACCAGGCCGCCACAATGCGGGCGTTGGCGGGAAACGAGGGCGCTTCGGAAAAGCCCAGCATAAAACGCATGAAGAACATGGAGACCCCGGCCCAGGCGAGCGGGAACACATCAATAAAGCCTTGCAGGAAGGTAAACAGTGACCAGAAAAACAGACTGTATGAATAAACCTTTTTCGAGCCAAATTTATCCAGCAGCCAGCCGCCAGGGATCTGCATCAGCAGATAAGCCCAGCCGAAGGCGGAAAAAATGTATCCCATCGACACCGCGCTGAGCCCCAGCTCTTTCGCGACTTCAGTACCGGCGATAGACAAGGTCGCGCGGTCGCCATAGTTCACTGCCGTCACCACAAATATCATCAACAGAATTAAATAGCGGGTCGGTATTCCTTTTTTTTCATCTAATGTAGAATCCAAAATCATTTAGACATTCCTCGGGCACAGAACACCTTTTATAATTGTTTTAAGTGGTTTCTGATTTATTTAAAAGACGATATTGAAATTGTCTATTCGCATATCGATCACCTCAAAAACATGACTCAGTATAATCAGCACGCCCCCGCCAGACACTATGCATACCCACAATATAAAGTTATTATTTAAATCCATAATTGTGCTTATGCCATAAGTCATGGGCGCTAATCCACACTTCTTACGATTGCCTGCCCTGCAGAGGTTAGCGTCATAAAAAGGAGTGATGCCGATCACATTTTAAAATCAACTCAGCTGACATCCTTTATTCCATCATACTGATACGTAGCAAATGAATTAGCGTTTTATTTTATTATTAGCACCTGTTTGGAGATGACTGGACAATGGCTGACATTGCAATTCGACAACAATCGCCGACCGCGTTTTATATTAAAGTTGACCCGACAGATAATGTGGCGATTATTGTCAACGATCGCGGCTTAACCGCCGGAACGCGTTTCCCGGACGGCCTGACGCTCGTCGAGCATATCCCGCAGGGTCACAAAGTTGCCCTGGTGGATATCCCCGCCCATGGTGAAATCATCCGCTACGGCGAAGTCATTGGCTATGCCGTACGCGATATCCCGCAGGGAAGCTGGATTGACGAGTCGCTGGTGGAGCTGCCCACCGCCCCGCCGCTGAATACCCTGCCGCTGGCCACTAAAGTGCCTGAACCGCTACCGCCGCTGGAAGGTTACACCTTCGAAGGCTACCGCAATGCTGACGGCAGCGTGGGTACCAAGAATCTGCTGGGTATTACCACCAGCGTGCACTGCGTCGCTGGCGTGGTCGATTACGTGGTGAAAATCATTGAACGCGACCTGCTGCCAAACTATCCCAACGTCGATGGCGTGGTGGGCCTGAATCATCTCTACGGCTGCGGCGTGGCAATTAATGCGCCGGCGGCGGTAGTGCCGATTCGCACCATTCATAATATCGCCCTCAACCCAAACTTCGGCGGCGAGGTGATGGTCATTGGCCTCGGCTGTGAGAAGCTGCAGCCGGAACGCCTGCTGCAGGGCACGGAAGACGTCAAAAGTATCCCGGTGGACAGCGCCAGCATCGTCAGCCTGCAGGATGAAAAGCATGTTGGTTTTAAATCGATGGTCGATGACATTCTGCAGGTCGCCGAGCGCCACCTGGCGAAACTGAACCAGCGCCAGCGGGAAACCTGCCCGGCCTCTGAGCTGGTGGTCGGGATGCAGTGCGGCGGCAGCGACGCCTTTTCAGGCGTGACCGCCAACCCGGCGGTAGGTTACGCGTCCGACCTGCTGGTGCGCTGCGGGGCGACGGTGATGTTCTCGGAAGTGACCGAAGTACGCGACGCCATTCATCTGTTGACCCCGCGGGCGATTAACGAAGAGGTCGGTAAACGTCTGCTGGAAGAGATGGCCTGGTACGATAACTATCTTGATATGGGCAAAACCGACCGCAGCGCTAACCCCTCCCCCGGCAACAAGAAAGGCGGTCTGGCCAACGTGGTGGAAAAAGCGCTGGGGTCGATTGCCAAATCAGGGAAAAGCGCCATCGTTGAGGTGCTCTCTCCGGGGCAGCGTCCGACCAAACGCGGCCTCATTTACGCCGCAACCCCCGCCAGCGATTTTGTCTGCGGCACCCAGCAGGTAGCCTCTGGCATCACGGTGCAGGTATTCACCACCGGTCGCGGTACGCCGTACGGACTGATGGCGGTACCGGTGATAAAAATGGCGACCCGTACCGAGCTGGCCAACCGCTGGTATGACTTAATGGACATTAACGCCGGGACCATCGCCACTGGCGAAGAGACGATTGAGGATGTCGGGCGGAAGCTGTTCGAATTTATTCTCGACGTCGCCAGCGGACGCAAAAAAACCTTCTCCGATCAATGGGGCCTGCACAACCAGCTGGCGGTATTTAACCCGGCGCCGGTAACCTGATCGAGAGCGTAAGGATTTAACCACTTTTAGCCCGGATCTATCCGGGCTTGTTGGTTAGGGATGCTGGGCGGCAAGAAAAGCGCTGATCTCCGCCTGCGTCGAGGTGCCTTCCATGGGGCCGCGTTGGCTAATCGCCAGCGAGCCGCTGGCGTTTGCCCATCTCAGCGCCTCCCGGGGCGTGGCGCCATTGAGGAACAGACTAACAAAGGTGGCGCCAAAGCAATCCCCGGCACCAGTCGGATCCACCACCGGCACGCTGAAGCCGGCGACATGGTGCGTCTCGTTGGCGCTAAAGTAGCTTGCGCCACGCGGCCCGCGTTTAATCACCACATGCTTCACGCCGCGTTTCAGTAGCTTATCAACCAGGACCTGCTCATTGCGTTCCGGATTGAGACCAAAGTAATCCAGCTCGCCATCGCTCGGCAGGAAGATATCGGTGTAGTCGAGAATATATTCAAAGGCCTGCGACATCTCCGGGATGTTCAGCATCTCTTTGCGAATATTTGGGTCGAACGATACTGTGCCGCTGCGGCCTTTAATGTTTTCAATCGCTTTACGCATCGCATCGATAATACGGAACGAGAATAGCGATGACCCCATAATATGAAAATGCTGACACTGATTTAGCAACGCTTCGTCAATGTGGTCGGCAGTCAGCAGACCGCAGGCGCTGTTAGGCATATTAAAAATAAAATCGCGCTGCGCCTGGCTACGATAGCTGACGAAGGCGCTACCGGTAGTCGCTTTCTGCAGCATAGCGATGCCGTTGACGTTGACGCCGTCTTTCTCCAGCCGCGCAATATTCATCTCGCCAAATGCGTCGTTGCCCACACAGCTAAACAACACGGAGCCGAAACCCAGCTTTGCCACCTGATCGGCAAATATTGCCGGCGCCCCGCTGGGATAGGGCCCCCAAAATTCACCGGGACGGGAAAACCCCTGATTCTCTTCCTTGGCGAGAAACTCCACCAGCAGCTCGCCGATGGTGCAAATGGTTACGTTCATCACCGCTCCTGGTTTGTCTTATGCAAAGCCGTGTTGAGCCATGTCAGGCATTCATTGTTGGTATAGCTGTTGGTCAAACCCGCGGCGAGGAAGCAGGCATGGTACTCTGCCGCGACGACCTGAGGGGTCACGACGCTGCTGATCTGCTGTAATTCACCCACAGCATAACGTTTCTCGCCATATACCGGCCGGGAAGCGACAATCGCAATGACTCGTTTACTCTGGGCCACCGCTTCGCTTAACAAATGTGCCGTAACCTCGTTACGCACGCTTAGCGTGCCGTCTTCAGCAATGTGATCCACCGCTATCAGCGCACGTGAAGGGCGGTAATGACCCAACGCCTTCAGCGCCAGTTCGCCCTCCACAATCCGCCCCTGACCGGACAACACCCCGCCAAGCAGAACGGTTTCCCCATTTAAAAACTCCTGCGCCAGCGCGACGTGGCCCAGATCATTTAATAGCAGGCAAAGCTCTTCTCTGTTGGCCAGAAAGGGGATCACTTTACGCAAAATGGAACCCTGGCCTAGAAACAGCGTTTCGCCATTTTCTATCTGCGCCGCCACCTGGCGAGCCATTTCCGTCTCCAGCGCTTTATCTCTGACGGCAGGCGCTTCTCGGGTCATCGCAACCGGCGCGCCAGCCTGGGCGGTATAAATCGCCCCGCCAAAAGAGCGTTTCAAGTAGCCCTGCTGCTCGAGGTAGTTGAGATCGTTACGGATTGTCACCCCGGAAACAGCCAGCATTTCTGCCAGATCGTCGACTTTGATCTCGCCGTTCTTACGAACGATCTCTGCGATGTCCAAGCGCCTTTTCAGCAAGCTGGTTGACGGTTTTGCCACGGTTTATGCCTTATTATTTTCTCCTGGAATAACTTTCATTTTTAAATTTCCCTCTTGCAATGTCAAACCGCGGCTGTAGCCCTATCCCGCCATCAATCAGCAAATCGATATTAATCATGTAGTTACAAATTGGCACCTTACCAACTTAAACTTTAAAAAAGAAACCTTAGAAATACTATTAACTTTCATTTTAAAAAGCAATTCATCATTGTGTGCGGTGGATCACACCTAAAGGCGAGACGATCGTTACATTACTTTCAAACTGAAGGTTATTAAACAGAAATAACTTACAAGATGAAAACAGAGGACTAAAATGTACATCATTTCCAGTAAAAACATGCTATTAAAAGCTCAGCGACAGAGTTATGCCGTGCCGGCTTTCAATATCCATAACCTCGAAACCATGCAGGTCGTTGTTGAAACGGCGGCTGAGTTGCGCTCCCCCTTGATCCTTGCCGGCACCCCCGGTACCTACAGCTATGCCGGCACCGGCAACGTAGTGGCGATCGCCCGCGATCTGGCAAAAAAGTGGGATCTCCCGCTCGCCCTGCACCTCGATCATCACGAGGATCTGGCTGATATCACGCGCAAAGTGCAGGCAGGGATCCGCTCGGTCATGATCGATGGCTCTCACTCACCGTTCGAGGAGAATGTGGCACTGGTAAAAAGCGTGGTGGAGTTGAGCCACCGCTATGATGCCAGCGTTGAAGCCGAGCTAGGCCGTCTGGGCGGAGTTGAAGACGATCTGGTGGTCGATGCTAAAGATGCGCTCTATACCAACCCCGAACAGGCCCGCGAATTTGTCGCTCGTACCGGTATTGATTCGCTGGCCGTCGCCATCGGTACCGCGCACGGCCTTTACACCGCCGAACCGAAGCTTGATTTTGAGCGCCTGGCGGCTATTCGCGACTGCGTTGACGTTCCGCTGGTTCTGCATGGTGCTTCCGGCCTGCCGGATAGTGATATTCGTCGCGCCATTTCTCTGGGCGTATGCAAAGTCAACGTCGCCACCGAACTAAAAATCGCTTTCTCGGATGCGCTGAAAGCCTACTTCCTGGAAAATCCGGGCGCCAACGATCCTCGTCACTATATGAAACCGGCGAAAGCGGCAATGAAAGAGGTCGTTCGCAAAGTCATTCACGTTTGTGGCTGCGAAGGACAACTGTAATCAGCGGATCGAAGGAGCCTTGTTGTGATCCACACCCTGACACTGAATACCGCGATCGATATGAATATCTTTTGCGATCCGCTCCAGCCGGCGGCAGTCAACCGCACCCGGCAAACGGAATATTGCCCGAATGGTAAAGGGGTTAACGTCTCGCTGGTATTACATCATTACCAGCAGCCAACCCATGTCATGGGCATATTCGGCGGTTTTACCGGCCGCTATATCGTTGAGGAACTACGCAAACAGCATATTAATGTCACACCGGCATGGGTCGCTGAACCGACCCGTATAAATATATTTATTAACGACGGCAGCGATGAATACAAACTGGTAAATCCCGGCGCGCGGATTGACGATGAAGGAAAAGAACAAATTCTTCACCATTTACAGTGCGTCGCGCCCGGTGATTATTTAGTTATCAGCGGCAGTCTGCCACCGGGAATAGAGAGCCGGTTCTATAGCGAGATTCTGGTGCTGTGCCAGCAGAAAGGGTGTGAAGTCATCTTAGATATCAGCCACCCGGTGCTGCGCCAGCTGTTAGAGTGGCGTCCACTATTGATTAAACCCAATGACGACGAGCTGAAAGAGATCTTTGGTCTGGATGTCAGCAGCCCCCGGCGGGTACGCGAAGCAATGCAAACGCTCCACCAGCTCGGGGCTCGCAATGTTCTGCTGACCCTTGGCGCGCAAGGGCTCTATTTTTCGAACGGCGCGCAACTGTGGTTCTGCTCGGCACCGAAAATCGAACTGGTCAGCTCGGCCTGCGCCGGCGATGCCGCGCTGGGTGCATTCCTCAGCCATTGGCTTAACACAGACGATATTCCCCAGGCCCTGGCGCTGGCCAGCGCCACCGGCGCTGATGTGGCCGCCTCCGCCGGGCTGGGTAAATTAAACCGTACGCAAGAATTATTACAACAACTTCAGATCGTCCAATTATAAAGGTCCGATTATGAAAAAGATTATTGCCGTGACCGGCTGCCCTACAGGTATTGCTCATACATTTATGGCTGAAGAGGCCTTAAAAACCGCAGCGAAAAAATTAAACGTTGAAATAAAAGTCGAAACCAATGGCGCTTCCGGCGTAGAAAACGCCATTACGCCGGAAGACCTGAAGGATATTTATGGCGTGATTATTGCTGCCGATAAAGATGTTAATGCCGAACGTTTTAATGGTTTACCGGTTATTGAGGTGCCGGTTAAAGAAGCCATTCACCATCCGGCGGAATTAATTAATAAAGTCGTTAACGGTCAGGCGCCGCGTCGTCAGGGATTCTCCGCGGCAACGGATCCAGACGAGAAATATGAGCGAGAATCGTTCGGCCGACAGATTTACAAACATCTGATGAGCGGCGTTTCCAACATGCTACCGTTCGTTGTCGCCGGCGGGATCTTAATCGCTGTTTCTTTCTTATGGGGCATCTACTCCGCCGACCCGAATTCACCGCAGTATAACGTGATTGCCGCCACGCTGATGAAAGTCGGTCAGCAGGCGTTCTCGATCATGGTGCCGGTGTTTACCGCCTACATTGCCTGGTCGATATCTGGCCGCCCTGGCATGGTTGCCGGTTTTGTCGGCGGTCTGCTGGCGAACGCCACCGGCGCCGGATTCCTCGGTGGGATCATCGCCGGTTTTGCCGCCGGGTATTTTATGCTGCTGATCCGTCATCTGCTCGACGGTCTGCCGCGCCAGTACGAAGGGCTGAAGTCGATCTTTATTATGCCGCTGATAGGCGTCCTGGTGATCGGCGTGATGATGGTCCTGCTCGGCCAGCCGGTGGCAGCGATCAACAATGGCATGATGAACTGGCTCAGCTCTTTACAGGAAGCCAACCCGATCCTGCTGGGGATCGTGGTAGGCGCAATGTGCTCCTTCGACTTCGGCGGGCCGGTCAACAAAGCGGCCTATGTCACCGGTACGTTGCTGCTGGGTCAAGGTAACTACTTTTTTATGGCCGGTGTATCTGCCGCCTGCATCACGCCGCCGCTGGTCATCGCTCTGGCGACCACGTTCTTTCCGAAAGGCTTTAGCGAGGAGGAACGCGCCGCCGGGATGGTCAACTATATCCTCGGCTGTACGCACATTACCGAAGGTGCGATTCCCTTTGCCGCCAAGGATCCGCTGCGGGTGATCCCGATGATGATGATCGCCTCCTCAATTTCTGCGGTACTCAGCTACAGCCTGCATATTCAGGTTCCGGCACCGCACGGCGGCTTCTTAATCCTGCCGCTGGTCAGTAAACCGTTGATGTGGGTGCTGTGCATTCTCGCCGGTTCCGCCTGCGGGGCACTTATGCTGGGATGCTGGCGGCTGTGGCAAAAACGCACTGACAAAGCGACAGCTCTTGCTGGCGCCATGAAATAAGGAGCAAGCTATGCAACTAACTTCTGCCGATATTTGTTTCGATCGTCAGGTCAAAACGAAAGACGAGGCGCTACAGCGTGTCGTTGCAGCCCTGACCCATGCCGGACATACGCGGGCAGACTATCTACAAGGCATGCGCGAGCGCGAGGGGCAAATCAGCACCTATCTGGGCAACGGCATTGCCATTCCCCACGGTACGCCGCACAGTCGCGACGCAGTGCTTAAAACGGGCGTTAAGGTGCTGGCTTGTCCGCAGGGGGTTGACTGGGGTGAGGAGCAAACCGCCTATCTGATTGTCGGTATCGCGGCTCAGGACAATGAGCATCTCGATATTTTGCGCCAGCTCACCCATGCTCTGGGCGATGATCGAGTACCTGAGGCGCTGACGCGCGCTGATACCCCCCAGGCGGTGCTGGAAATTCTCGCCGGCGACATTCCTCTGCCAGCAGGCGAAGAACCACAACCCGCGCCGCAATTTGACGAAGAGGCCACCTTTACCCTGCGTAATCCGCACGGGCTACATGCCCGTCCCAGCGCGGTGCTGGTGAAAGCCGTCAAGCAGTGGCGATCGCAAATCCGGGTCGAAAACCTTGATACGCGCTCCGCCATTGTTGATGCCAAGAATCTGATGCGCGTCGTATCGCTGGGCGCCAAACAGGGTCATCGTCTGCACTTTATGGCCAGCGGCAACGATGCGCAGCAGGCGTTAAAAGCCATTGGTGACGCTTTTAACGCCGGTCTCGGCGAAATTGCCGCCCAGCCGCAGCAGGTCTCCCAGGAAGCCGTCAAAACGAAACGCAGCTGGCTATCCCGAATATTTAGTTAATTTTCAATCAATTAAAAACGCCCTGTCTTCCTGGTCAGGGCGTTTTTGTCTCGAAAGACGATACCTTTCACTGCGTTACAACACTATTTATCGATGCAGATCACAAATCAAAACAAAGCCATTTGCGACCAAAACAAAACATAACGAATATATTCGAAAGAAAACGGAGGTTGTAAATGAAAGACATTATCACTCGCCATAAGTCAGGCGAACATATCGGCATCTGTTCAGTATGTTCGGCGCATCCGCTGGTTATCGAAGCGGCGTTACGTTTCGACCTGTCGACCAACAATAAGGTGCTGATCGAAGCGACGTCCAACCAGGTGAATCAGTTTGGTGGCTACACCGGCATGCAGCCGGCCGATTTCCGCGACTTCGTCTACAACATCGCGCGTACCGTCGGTTTTCCGGCGGAGCGCATTATTCTTGGCGGCGACCATCTTGGACCGAACTGCTGGCAAGACGAACCGGCCGCCGTGGCGATGGAAAAATCAATCGACCTGATCAAAGCCTACGTCGCCGCCGGCTTTAGTAAAATCCATCTCGATGCATCAATGTCCTGTGCTGACGATCCGGTGCCGCTGGATCCTGGTGTGGTTGCTGAGCGCGCCGCTCGCCTGTGTCAGGCTGCCGAGGAGACCGCCAGCGATGAGCAAAAGCGCCACCTGACCTACGTCATCGGGACCGAAGTTCCGGTTCCCGGCGGCGAGGCCAGCACCATCGGCAGCGTACATGTCACCCGGGCGCAGGATGCCGCCGCGACGCTCGAAACCCATGAAGCCGCCTTCCGTAAGCTGGGGCTCGACGCCGCGCTGGAGCGAGTTATCGCCATCGTCGTGCAGCCCGGCGTGGAGTTCGACCATACGCAAATCATTCATTACCAGCCGCAGGAAGCGAAAGCGCTCTCCGCCTGGATCGAAAGCACCCCGATGGTCTACGAAGCGCACTCTACCGACTACCAAACCCGCCAGGCTTATCGTGCGCTGGTCCGCGACCACTTCGCCATTCTGAAAGTCGGCCCGGCGCTCACCTTTGCCCTGCGTGAAGCCATCTTTGCCCTCGCCCAAATGGAAAATGAGCTGATCGCCCCGGAGTCTCGCAGTCGCGTGATGGAGGTGATCGACGAAGTGATGCTTAACGAACCCGGCTACTGGAAAAAATACTATCGCCCCACCTGGAGCCAGGCGATGGTCGATATCCACTTCAGCCTTTCCGACCGTATCCGTTATTACTGGCCGCATCCGCGTATTCGCCAAAGCGTTGAGAAACTTATCGCTAATCTGACCGACGCTAAGCTACCGCTGGGGCTTATCAGCCAGTATATGCCGGTGCAGTTTGAACGACTGTCGCTGAATGAACTGAACGCCGAGCCGCACGCGCTGATCCTCGACAAAATCCAGGATGTCCTGCGTGCCTATCGCTACGGCTGTTCTTCTGAAACCGCGTGAAGTTAAGAGGATATATGAGTCAACTGTTTGTTCGTACCGGCATTCATTTCAGTTCCAGTCAGCAGGCACTGGAACACATTGGCGCAGAGATGCTGGCGCGAGGCGTCGTACATGACAGCTATCCCGCCGCCCTGCTCGAACGCGAAGCGACTTTTCCCACCGGCATCGCCCTGGAGAAGCATGCTGTCGCTATCCCGCACTGCGAAGCGATCCACGCGAAATCACCGGCCATTTACCTGATACGTCCGGACATGCCGGTCTCTTTTCAGCGCGCTGACGACGACGGCGAAATCGACGTTTCGCTCATCATCGCGCTGATTGTTGAAAACCCGGCGGCACAGCTGAAGCTGCTGCGCCGGTTATTTAGTGAGCTACAAAATCCGCACACGCTGGAGGCACTGCTCGCCGCTTCCGACGATCGGCTGCCGGTGCGGTTCCAGCAATTAATCCTTGAGCCCGAGCTTAGCGCCGTGGCTTCATAAGATACTGATAATAAAAGGGGTACCCTATGAAACGTAAAGTTATCGTCGCCTGCGGCGGTGCCGTCGCCACCTCCACGATGGCGGCAGAAGAGATTAAAGAGCTGTGTGCAGACCACAATATTGAACTGGATTTGGTGCAGTGCCGGGTCAATGAAATCGAAACCTACATGGACGGGGCGGACCTGATCTGCACCACCGCGCGCGTGGAGCGGACCTTCGGCGACATTCCGGTGGTGCACGGCATGCCATTCGTCTCGGGCGTCGGCATTGAAGCCTTACAACAGAAAATCCTCGGCATCCTCGCGGAGTAAATGCCATGTTTAGCGAAATCATGCGTTATATCCTCGATCTCGGTCCGACGGTGATGCTGCCGATCGTGATCATTATCTTCTCCAAATTACTGGGGATGAAGCTCGGGGATTGTTTTAAATCAGGTCTACATATCGGGATCGGGTTTGTCGGCATCGGGCTGGTCATTGGCCTGATGCTCGACTCCATCGGCCCGGCGGCAAAGGCGATGGCGGAGCATTTCCAGATTAATCTTCACGTGATAGACATTGGTTGGCCGGGTTCATCACCGATGACCTGGGCGTCGCAAATCGCCCTGGTGGCGATCCCGGTGGCCATCGCGGTCAATATCGTGATGCTGGTTACCCGTATGACCCGCGTGGTGAATGTTGATATCTGGAACATCTGGCATATGACCTTTACCGGCGCAATGCTGCATATCGCGACCGGGTCGTACTGGATAGGTATTCTCGGCGTGGTGGTGCATGCTGCTTTTGTGTATAAGCTGGGCGATTGGTTTGCCAAAGATACCCGCGATTTCTTCGGCCTCGAGGGTATTGCGATCCCGCACGGCAGTTCGGCGTATTTAGGGCCGGTTGCCGTCCTCGTGGATACCATCATCGACAAGATCCCCGGTCTTAACCGTATTCACTTTAGCGCCGATGACATTCAGAAACGCTTCGGCCCCTTCGGTGAACCGGTTACCGTTGGCTTCGTCATGGGGCTGGTGATTGGCGCGCTGGCGGGTTACGACCTGAAGGGCATTCTTCAGCTGGCGGTGAAAACCGCAGCGGTGATGCTGCTGATGCCCCGGGTGATCAAACCGATTATGGATGGCCTCACCCCGATAGCCAAACAGGCGCGTAAACGTCTGCAGGCTAAATTCGGCGGCCAGGAATTCCTGATTGGTCTCGATCCGGCGCTGCTGCTCGGTCATACCTCGGTAGTCTCGGCCAGCCTGATTTTCATCCCGCTGACCATTCTTATCGCCGTCGTGGTCCCTGGCAACCAGGTTCTGCCATTTGGTGACCTGGCCACCATCGGCTTCTTCGTAGCGATGGCAGTGGCTGTACATCAGGGCAATCTGTTCCGCACGTTGATTTCCGGGGTCATCATTATGGGAATCACCCTGTGGATCGCCACCCAGACCATTGGCCTGCACACCCAGCTGGCGGCAAACGCCGGGGCCCTGAAAGCCGGCGGCATGGTGGCCTCAATGGACCAGGGTGGTTCGCCGATTACCTGGCTGCTGATCCAGCTCTTTACCTGGCAAAATGTGGTTGGCTTCGCGGTCATCGGCATCATCTATCTGGCCGGCGTTCTACTGACCTGGCGTCGCGCTCGCGGCTTCATCGCCGCGGAAAAAGCAGAAAAAAGCGCTGCCCCGCAACAAAGTACAGGCATGTCTTGATCTAAAAGGGGAGCGTTCGCTCCCCTGAATCTTATAGCTGGAGAATGTTATGAAATCAGTGGTAATCCATGCTGAGGGGAACGTCTGCGTTGAAGAACGCCCTATCCCCACGCTGCAAACGGAAAACGATGTCCTGGTCAAAGTGGTCAGTTCCGGGTTATGCGGCTCCGATATCCCGCGCATTTTCGCCAAAGGGGCGCATTACTACCCTATTACGCTGGGGCACGAATTCAGCGGTTATGTGGAATCCTACGGCGCGGCGGTAACCGACCTGCAGCCCGGCGATGCCGTCGCCTGCGTGCCGCTGCTGCCTTGCTTCCAGTGCCCGCAATGCCAGCGCGAGTATTTCTCTTTATGTAAACAGTATCAGTTCGTCGGCTCACGCAGCGAAGGCGGCAACGCCGAATATGTGGTGGTAAAGCGCGCCAACCTGTTCCGCCTGCCGGACCAGATGCCAATTGATGATGGCGCGTTTATCGAACCGATAACCGTTGGCCTGCACGCTTTTCATCTGGCGCAGGGCTGTGAAGGTAAAAACGTGATTATTATCGGCGCCGGCACCATCGGCCTGCTGGCGCTACAGTGCGCCCGCGAACTGGGCGCCAACAGCGTCACGGCGATCGATATCAATCCGCAGAAGCTGGAGCTGGCCAAAACCCTCGGCGCAACCCATGTGTTCAACAGTCGCGAGATGAGCGGCCAGGCGATTCAGCAGGCGCTGGAATCCATTCAGTTCGACCAGTTAGTCCTCGAGACCGCCGGTACGCCGCAGACCGTCGCGCTGGCGATTGAGGCCGCCGGTCCGCGGGCGCAGCTGGCGTTGGTTGGCACGCTTCATCACGATTTAACCCTCCTGGCAGCCACCTTCGGGCAGATTCTGCGTAAGGAGTTGAATATTGTGGGTAGCTGGATGAACTACTCTGGCCCGTGGCCGGGAGAAGAGTGGCAAACGGCCACCCGTCTGCTGACTGAAAAACGCCTGCAGCTGGCGCCGCTGATCGCCCATCGTGGCGACGCAGAAAGCTTCGCTCGTGCAGTGCAGGCGCTCAACGGCGCGCCAATGCAAGGCAAAATCCTGCTCAAACTCTCTTGACCGCCCGAGCCAGCCATCAGCGCTGGCTCATCCAACCTTTCGAAAATTATCGTTCACCTTTCGTTACCCTTCGATTACACTGAGATGAGTTAATTATCAGGCAAATCAAGATGAACTCATTTGAACGAAGGAACAAAATTGTCGATATGGTGAATACGCAGGGTAGCGTATTGGTTCTAGACCTTTCGAATCTCTTTGGCATCTCTGAGGTAACGATCCGCGCCGATCTCCGCTTACTGGAAGAAAAAGGACTGTTAACCCGTTTTCACGGCGGCGCCGCCCGTGCGGGTAGCGACCTGACCGACGCCGAGAATCAGGAAGTGGTGCTTGAAGACCGCTATCAGCTTGCCAGCGATCCCAAAAAGCGCATCGCCCATGCCGCGGCAGCGATGATCCGTGAAGGTATGACGGTGATCCTCGATAGCGGTAGCACCACTCTTCTTATCGCCGAAGCATTAGTACGGATGACCAATATCACCGTCATCACCAACAGCCTGCCCGCCGCGTTTACTCTGGCAGAAAATAAAGATATCACCCTGGTGGTGTGCGGCGGTACCGTGCGGCACAAAACGCATTCGATGCACGGCACGATTGCCGAACGTTCGCTGCAAGGTATTTGCGCCGATTTGATGTTTGTCGGCGCCGACGGTATCGACGCCACCAATGGCATCACCACCTTTAACGAAGGCTACTCCATCAGCAGCGTGATGGCCGCCGCCGCGCATCAGGTGATCGCCGTGCTCGACGCCAGCAAATTCAATCGCCGGGGCTTTAACCAGGTACTGCCGATGGAAAAGATAGACTGCGTGATCACCGACGACGGCATTAGTGAAAATGACCGTGCAGCGTTAAGCAGCAAAAAGGTGGAACTGAAGATAGTGTAATTGCACGCTGAGTGGAACATCATGGCGGCTGGTTCTACTTAACCAGCCAGCTTCCACCTTTTTTGGCGCCTATGCGAATCAATCTCCCTTTCGCCTGTAGCCCTTGCAGATGACGCTCAACCGTACGTGCTGATATCCCCAAGATCTCCGCCAGCGCTCTCGCCGTTAATTCCGGCTTTTCGGTTAGCAAACGCAAAATTGCGTTTTCCGGTGGGGCTAATTTGACGTCGATTTCTTCCGACATTTCTTCCGACATTTCTTCCGACACGATGAATGAAGTTTCCAGACCTTCTTTCAGCGCCGCCAGGATATTTTGCAACATCCAGGTCACGAATAGCGTGCAATCACTGGTTTTATCACAAGCACCTAAAATGTCGTAATAACGTTCTTGCTGATGGTGGATCAGCGTTTCAACCGGCAGCCAGGCCAATTCCTGACGCCACTGGCTTAGAATCAACGTCTGCCATAAACGCCCCATCCGACCATTGCCATCAGCGAAAGGGTGAATGAACTCAAACTCGTAGTGAAAAACTGAACTGGCAATTAAAGGATGTAGCTCGGTGTGTTCCAGCCAACTGAGTAAATCAGCGATCAATCTTGGGACCTGGGCAGCAGGCGGAGCCATATGTATCACCTGCGTACCGCGATAAATGCCGACGTTTCCGCCACGTAAAGCGCCTGGACGATCAACCAGCCCGGTCATCAGCGTTTTATGCGCCGTCAGAAGATCGCTAATGTTTGCCGCATGCCATCCGGGCATTAATTCATAAGCACGAATGGCATTTCTCACTTCCTGAATATCCTTAGCCGGCGCCAGAACCCGTTTGCCTTCCAGCAGCGCCGTTACCTGTTCCATGCTCAGGCTATTATGTTCAATCGCGAGTGACGCCTGAATAGTACGAATGCGGTTTTCTTTACGCAGCAACGGCGATGCTTCTCCACGTTTCGCCGACCAATGCCCAAGCAATTCCCCAATCTCAACGACAAGGTTGAGGACCGAGGGTGTGATGCTAAACGGCGGTTGGTAACGACTCATCGTTTACTCCCCCTGCTGCTCCAGGGCGTACTTATACAACGCATTTTTCTTCACGCCGTGGATTTCCGCGGCCAGCGCGGCGGCTTTCTTCAGCGGCAGCTCCGCCTGCAGCAGCGCCAGAGTACGCAGCGCGGCCGCCGGCAGCGCCTCTTCCTGAGCCTTGAAACCTTCGACGATCAGCACCATCTCGCCTTTACGACGGTTTTCATCTTCCTTCACCCACGCCACCAGCTCACCAATCGGCGCGCCATGGATCGACTCCCAGGTTTTGGTCAGCTCACGAGCCAGCACCACATAGCGGGATTCTCCCAGTACCGCGCAGATATCCTCCAGACTCTCCACCAGACGGTGGGTCGACTCATAGAAGATAAGGGTGCGCGGCTCTTCTTCCAGCGCTTTCAGGGTATCGCGGCGGCCTTTCGATTTCGCCGGCAGGAAGCCTTCATAACAGAAACGGTCGGAAGGCAGGCCGGCGGCGCTCAGGGCGGCGATAGCCGCACAGGGGCCCGGCAGCGGCACCACGCGAATATTCGCTTCGCGACAGGTGCGCACCAGATGGTAACCAGGATCGTTAATCAGCGGCGTGCCGGCATCGGAAACCAGCGCGATGTTTTGCCCTTCTTTCAGTTTGGCAAGCAGGGTTTCCGCCTTTTGCTGCTCATTATGGTCGTGAAGCGCAAACAAACGGGCGTTTATCGCAAAATGTTGCAGCAGCAAACCGGTATGACGGGTATCTTCCGCTGCAATTAAATCAACAGCTTGCAGCACTTCCAGTGCACGCTGCGTGATATCAGACAGATTTCCTATCGGAGTGGGCACAATATAGAGCTGCCCCTGAGAATTATCCGCTGATTCGTGTTGTTTCATTGTCTCGTCCGTATTGCCGATTTAATATTGAGCATTGAGCCAAAAAAATATCACTGGACACTTATGGTACCGTCAACATTTCTTCGTTCTAAGCCCGCGCGCTGCCTGCCCATATTGCTGGCGACTCTTATTTTTGCTGGCTGCGGCACCCACACGCAGGATCAAAGCGCGGCGTTTATGCAGGGTACGTCGCAGGCCAACTCCAGTTTCTACTTACAGCAGATGCAGCAAAGCACGAATGATAGCAAGACCAACTGGCAATTACTCGCCATTCGTGCACTACTGCAGGAAGGGAAGAAGCAGCAGGCTATCGACCTGTTTAACCAGCTGCCGGCGAACCTGAACAGCACTCAGGCCCGTGAACAGTCGCTGCTGGCGGTGGAAGTGAAGCTGGCGCAGAACGATTATCAGGCCGCCCGTAATCTGCTGGCTAAGATCGATCCGACAAACCTTGAGCAGCCTCAGCAGGCGCGCTACTGGCAGGCGCAAATCGATGCCAGCCAGGGTAAACCATCGCTGACCCTGCTGCGCGCCTTAATCGCCCAGCAGCCGCTGCTGAGTGACGCCAAACAGCGTCAGAAAAATATTGATGCGACCTGGCAAGCGCTCACCTCGATGCCCCAGGACCAGGCCAATGCGCTGGTGATCAACGCCGATGAAAATATCCTCCAGGGCTGGCTGGATCTGCAGCGGATGTGGTTTGACAACCGCAACGATCCGACGCTACTGAAAGCGGGCGTTAAAGACTGGCAGACGCGCTATCCGCAAAACCCGGGCGCTAAAATGCTGCCGACGGCGCTTGTGAATATGCAAAACTATAAGCCCGCGTCCATCAACAAGATTGCGCTTTTTCTGCCGCTAAACGGTCAGGCGTCGATCTTCGGCCGCACTATCCAGCAGGGCTTTGAAGCCGCCAAAAACGGCGCGCCGTCGGTGACGGGCAGCGCGGTTCCCGCCCAGGTCGCCCAGGTCGCCCAGGCGGCGAATGTGTCCGGTAATGATGATGTGGTGAGTCCGTCGCAGGCAGAAATCAGCGATCTTACCGCCGCCGGAAGCCGCGCTGATCCGGTTCAGGCCCCGACGCAGGACCAGGCAGCGCCTGCTGCGGAACCGGCAGCCCAGGCGCCGGCAACATCCGCCACGCCGCAGACTACCGCTTCCCCGGCCACCCAGCCGGTTACCGCGCCGGCCGCACAGCCGCAGCCCGTGGTCGCAACCGCCGCCAACCCTTCTGCGGAACTGAAAATTTACGACACCACCAGCCAGCCGATAAGCCAGCTGCTCGCCCAGGCGCAGCAGGATGGCGCCACCCTGGTGGTTGGGCCGTTGCTGAAAGAAAACGTTGAAGAGGTTATCAAGAGCAACACGCCGCTCAATGTGCTGGCCCTCAACCAGCCGGAAAAAGTCGAAAGCCGCGCTAACCTCTGCTATTTCGCGCTTTCTCCGGAAGACGAAGCGCGTGACGCCGCCCGACATATCCACCAACAGGGGAAACAGACCCCGCTGCTGCTGGTTCCGCGCGGCGCGCTGGGCGATCGTGTGGTTAGCGCTTTTGCCGACGAGTGGCTGAAGCTGGGCGGCGCCAGCGTCCTGCAGCAGCGTTTTGGATCCACGGCCGAGCTGCGCGCCGGTGTGAACGGCGGCGGGGGCATTGCGCTGAGCGGCACCCCGGTCTCCACCCTGCCATCAGCGCAGAATAGCATCCTCGGCAGTGCGGATGAGATGCCGGTAAGCAGCGGCGGCAGCGTCGATGCGGCCTATATCCTCGCCACCCCGGAACAGATTGCCTATATCAAACCGATGATCGCCATGCGCAACGGCAGCCAGAGCAATGTCACCCTGTACGCCAGCTCGCGCAGCGCCCAGGGCACCGCGGGGCCGGATTTCCGTCTGGAGATGGAAGGCTTGCAGTATAGTGAGATCCCAATGCTGGCCGGCAGCAATCCGTCGCTAATGCAGCAAGCGCTGTCCGCGGTGCGTAATGACTACTCGCTGGCGCGCCTGTATGCCATGGGCGCTGACGCCTGGTCACTGGCAAATCACTTCACGCAAATGAGCCAGACGCCTGGCTTCGAGCTGAACGGCAATACCGGCGATCTGACGGCCAACCAGGATTGCGTGATTAACAGGAAACTGTCATGGCTCAAGTACCAGCAGGGAAAAATCGTTCCGGCCAGCTAAGCAAACAGACCGGTGATGCCTGGGAAAACCAGGCTCGCCGCTGGCTGGAAGGCCAGGGCCTGCGTTTTATCGCCGCCAATGCCCGCGAGCGTGGCGGCGAAATTGACCTTATCATGCGCGACGGCACGGTCACCGTTTTTATCGAAGTGCGCTACCGCCGTAGCGCCCGGTACGGTGATGCGGCAGCCAGCGTCACTCCGCAAAAACAACAACGACTGCTTAAAGCCGCCCGTTTGTGGCTCTGCCGACAGAATGGGAGCTTTGAGACTGTGGATTGCCGTTTCGATGTGGTAGCCTTCACCGGAAACGACATCCAATGGCTAAAAAACGCCTTTGGCGAATAGCGTAATACCAGAAGTAAGGGATCCCGTGCTCGACAGAATCAAAGCCTGCTTTACCGAAAGCATTCAAACCCAAATTGCCGCAGCGGAAGCACTCCCGGACGCCATCTCCCGGGCGGCGATGACGCTCGTCCAGTCCCTGCTTAACGGCAACAAAATCCTCTGTTGTGGTAATGGCACCTCCGCCGCCAACGCACAGCATTTTGCTGCCAGCATGATTAATCGCTTTGAAACGGAACGCCCTGGTTTACCTGCCATTGCACTAAATACCGATAATGTGGTCTTAACCGCCATCGCTAACGATCGCTTGCATGACGAGATCTACGCCAAGCAGGTGCGCGCCCTGGGACACGCCGGCGATGTGCTGCTGGCGATCTCTACGCGCGGAAACAGTCGGGACATCGTCAAGGCGGTGGAAGCCGCCGTGACCCGCGACATGACCATCGTCGCGTTAACCGGCTATGACGGCGGTGAGCTGGCGGGCCTGTTAGGTCAACAGGATGTCGAAATCCGCATCCCCTCCCATCGCAGCGCGCGTATCCAGGAGATGCACATGCTGACCGTCAACTGTCTGTGCGATTTGATAGATAACACTCTTTTTCCACACCAGGACGATTAAGGAGAACACATGAAGGCTCTCTCGCCCCTCGCCATCCTGCTTTCTGCACTACTGCTGCAGGGCTGCGTTGCCGCCGCGGTAGTCGGAACGGCAGCAGTCGGCACCAAAGCCGCAACGGACCCGCGTACGGTGGGAACCCAGGTCGATGACAGTACCCTGGAACTGCGCGTCAATAGCGCCTTGTCGAAAGATGAACAGATTAAGAAACAGGCCCGTATCAACGTCACCGCTTATCAGGGCAAAGTCCTGCTGACCGGCCAGTCGCCGACGCCGGACCTCTCCGCGCGCGCCAAGCAAATCGCCATGGGCGTGGAAGGGACCACGGAAGTGTTTAATGAAGTGCGCCAGGGCCAGCCGATTGGTTTAGGCACCGCCTCGTCTGATACCTGGATTACCACCAAGGTGCGTTCGCAGCTCCTGAGCACCGATCAGGTCAAATCCTCGAACGTGAAAGTAACCACGGAAAACAGCGAAGTCTTCCTGATGGGGCTGGTGACCGACCGCGAAGGCCGGGCGGCGGCGGATATTGCCAGCCGGGTAAGCGGCGTATCCCGGGTGACCACCGCCTTTACCTACATTAAATAAAGCTGCAGTTTCCCGGCTGGCGCTGCGCTTAGCCGGGCTACCGCCCCCTGTACGTTGTGTGCCGGGTAAGGCGTAGCCGCCACCCGGCATCCAATCCGGCTATGCGTACGTTTACGGCAAACTACACCAGCGCCAGCGCACCGACAATCGCCCCGCACAGCGCCACCAGTCCGCCCGTCAGCCACAGCGCTTTGGCTGGGAAGGCTTTACGCAGCATAATCAGCGACGGCACGCTCACTGCCGGCAGTGTGATGAGCAGCGCCAGCGCGGGCGCCGTCCCCATACCCGCCAGCATCATTGTCTGCACAATCGGAATTTCCGCCGCGGTAGGGATCACAAACAGGCAGCCGGCGATCGCCATCGCGATAACCCAGAACAACGTATTATCCACCACGCCATCGGCGTGCGGGAACAGCCAGACGCGCGCCGCTCCCAGCACCAGCACCGCGAGGATATAAACCGGGATCGTGTTCCAGAACAGCGTCCACAGCGCCCGCAGCCAGCGACTAAAGAAGCCGCCCTGGCTCGCCTCCGCCTGTACATCTGGCACCGCTACCGGCTGCGTCGCCGCCTCTTTCACCCATTTCTGCACCAGCGTCGCCACAGTTAATACTGTCGCCAGACCCGCCACCAGGCGAACCAGCGCAAACTGCCAGCCCAGAACAAAACCCATAAACACCAGCGTCGCCGGATTGAGCAGCGGGTTCCCCATCCAGAACGCCAGCGCCCCCCCCATCGACACCTGCTGTTTGCGCATCCCGGCCGTGACCGGCGCGGCGCAGCAGGTGCACATCATGCCGGGCAGCGAGAAAATCGCTCCCAGCAGCGTGCCCTGAAACCGCGATTGTCCAAGGGTGCGTAGCAGCCAGTCGCGCGGAATGAGAACCTGAATCAATGACCCGAGCAGCACGCCGAGCACCGCCGCTTTCCAGACGGCAAGGAAGTAAACCATCGCATAGTCCCACGCCGCCATCAGCGGGTTAGCGTCGGCCTGGGCGAGAATAGATTTACCGATACTGTGGGTTTCCGCAGCGGTGAAGGCTTTCCCGTAGTACGGCTGCCATTTGACGTACCACAGACCAACAATCACGACGAGAAAGAAAAGCGCGGGTTTCCACCATTGAAATGGTGACGCCGCCTGAGATGAAGACTGACCAGCCATAGCATTCCCCAGCAAGAAATGTGGATATGAATTGAAGCCGTGAATACTACGCCGGAAGCCTGCGTTTGCAAACCGCTATTCAGCCTGCCGCGCGGCGCGCTCCCGTAGTTCCGATGATGTCAGAATTCGCACCCCTTCGTGGGTGGGCGACAGCGCCTCCGCCAGCAGGGCGATCGCCACATCGCGGGCCGCAATGGATTTCCAGTTCCCCGGCAAGAGCCGGAACAATGGTGCGAGGAAGGTCTCATTGGCCCGCTTTTTTTCCCGCTCGCCTGACAGCATCGACGGCCTGGCGATGGTCAGCCGCGGCCAGTCTTGCTCAATCAGCGCCGCCTCCATTTCTCCCTTCACCCGATTGTAGAAAAACGGCGAGTGGGCGTTGGCGCCCATCGCGCTAACCACCAGCATATGTTGCGCACCCAGTCGTTTGCCGGTCAGCGCGGTATCAACCACCAGCGTGTAGTCAGCATGGACGAAGGCCTCTTTGCTCCCGGCCTCCCGGCGCGTCGTTCCCAGGCAACAGAAGACGATATCCACCGGGTCAACCACCTGCGCCAGGGCATCGGTCAGCTGGGGATCGTGAGGATTAAAGACACCTTCCGCTGGCGCCAGCGGGCGACGCGTCGGCGCGGCGATGGTGCTTATACGGGGCTCATTCTGCAGCAGCCGGAGTAAGTGACCGCCAACTAACCCGGTCGCGCCGGTTAATAATACCTGACTCATTGGTTCTCCTTTACAGAATTCTCCGCCTTGCACTTTCAGGCTCATGTTCCAGGCTTAATACCTTACAAGGTAAGTATCCACCATCATCATGGAATTACCTCATTGACCATCCAGACAGTGGAGGAAGCATGAGTAAAAAGATAGCCGTCCTCATTACCGACGACTTTGAAGATTCTGAATTTACCTCTCCCGCCGAAGCCTTTAAGCTCGCCGGGCATCAGGTCATCACGATCGAAAAGCAGGCTGGCAAAACGGTGAAGGGTAAGCAGGGAGAAGCCGAGGTCGCCATCGACAGAGCCATCGATGACGTCACACCGGGTGAATTTGATGCCTTATTGCTGCCCGGGGGCTACTCTCCCGACCAGCTGCGTGGTGATGAACGCTTCGTCACCTTTACCCGCGATTTTGTCAACGGCGGTAAGCCGGTGTTTGCCATCTGCCACGGTCCGCAGCTGCTGATCAGCGCCGATGTGATCCGCGGACGTAAGCTCACGGCGGTGAAACCGATTGTGGTGGATGTGAAAAACGCCGGGGGCGAGTTTTACGACCAGGAGGTGGTGGTCGATAACGAACAGCTGGTCACCAGCAGAACGCCGGACGATCTGCCGGCCTTCAATCGCGAAGCGCTACGCCTGCTCGGCGCCGGCATCACGCCGCCAGTGTAATTTTTTCCCGAAACCCAGCGTGTTGTCGGTAAATTTGATTTCGTCCGGACGAATCTCCCATACCGGCGCCGACAGCATGCGGGCCACCGGGAAGCGCTTGACGTAGCGCTGGCGCATTCGCGCCTCTTCGTCACCGCTCAGACGACGGATCTCGCCTTTGAACTGCACGCCGCGGATCAGGGCCACGGTTTTTGGCTGGCCGTTAACCGTGCCGGCCACCTTCGCCCTCTGTCCGGTCATCTGGCCATGGCGGGTGTGCTCCTCGCTGAGCAGATAAAAGGCCACGGTATCCGGGTCATAGACGTAAAAGGCATTCGCGCACCACAGCTCGTCTTCACGGGAGACGCACCAGGTGACGACGTGCTGTTTACTCAGCCAGCGACCAATGGCGGCAAGCGTATCCATCTTTCTTCTCCATTATGCTATGGTGCACACACCTTACCATAGTGACTTTGTGACCGTGTGCTGGTTTCTGTATCTCATTCGAACCGCGGATAATCGCCTTTATACCGGCATCACCACCGACGTGCCACGCCGCTTTCGCCAGCATCAGGCGGGAAAAGGCGCAAAGGCGTTGCGCGGCAAAGGCGACCTGCAGCTGGCCTTTAGCCACGAAGTTGGTGAACACTCACTTGCATTGCGACTGGAATATCGCGTCAAGCAGCTAACGAAGCGCGAAAAAGAGCGCCTCGTTGCCGGAGAGGATGCCTTCGAAACCCTGCTGGCAAGGCTTAAAGACGATTAAAGTGCTCGCTGTATTCTACCTGGCCATGGACGCCGTCGAGGGCGTCATCCGCCAGACGGTGAACCTGGAACGCCTCGGCGCTGTCCGGCCAGCGGCAGCGGAGATCGAAGCGCGCGGCCGGTTCAAAGCCGAAGCGACGGTATAAATCCGGGTCGCCCAGCGTCACCACCGCGGCGTAGCCAAACTCATTCAGCGAGTCCAGCCCTTCATAAACCAGCTGCCGGCCAATGCCCTGTCCGCGGTAGCGTTCATCTACCGCCAGCGGCGCCAGGCCGACCCACTGCAGCTCCTCACCTTCCACCGCCACCGGGCTGAAGGCAACGTAGCCGATCACCTGGCCTTCATCATCCGTCGCCACTACCCCCAGCGTGATCAGTCCATCTTCACGCAGATCGTGCACCAGCTGCGCTTCGGCATCGCGGCCGAAGGTACGACGCAGCAGCGCGTCGATTCCCGGTGCATCAATCCCAATCTCCACTCGAATCAGCATGCCTCACCTACCGATGTCTGTTCAGGTTTCTGCGGGCTCTTCAGTCCAGCTTCGACAAAATCCGCCAGTTGCAGCAACATCACGCGCAGCGCTTTTGGCATCTGCTCGAGCTCAATGGCGTCCATCAAATTTTTTACATACAGCCCCAGCTCCGTATCGCCTTCAATGACCAGACGACGCTGGAAGAATAGCGTATCCGGATCCTGCTTGCGCGCGGCGATCATTAACAGATCGCTGGCGTCGGCGCTGAAGCTGACGTCGGCGTCGGCCTGCTGGCTGACCACCAGTCGACCATCGACTACCGAGGTATACCACAGCAGACCGATGTCACGCACATGAATACTTAACCAACGCCCCTCAAGAAACTCCAGCTCCCCCTCCGCCAGCGCCTGGCGAAACTGCCAGCTCAGCACTTGCTCCAGCACCTGGCGCTTGAGGGCAAAAGGCGCCAGCTTAACCGGCACGCTCATTAAAGACGGGCCAAAGTGGACCAGCCGGGAACGCAGTTTATCCAACACAAGCTTTACTCCATGAATGCAATAGTTCCGCTATTGTGCCATATCACATAAACAACATAGCGGCGTAAATCAACAAAAACGCGATGACGGCCGCCAGTTATTGGCGCCGCCAATACACTTTTAACTGCCTCAAATCAAAAATTGTCACCAGAAGGTTAACTAAAATCCCTGCTCGTTAACCATTCAGCGTCCCTGACGGGCCGCATTTTTCAGGAAAAATTATGGAGCTGCTCTGCCCAGCCGGTAACCTTCCGGCGCTTAAGGCGGCCATCGAAAACGGCGCCGATGCCGTCTATATCGGGCTGAAAGATGACACCAACGCCCGCCACTTTGCCGGCCTTAATTTCACCGAAAAGAAACTGCAGGAAGCCGTCAGCTTTGTGCATCAGCACCGTCGTAAGCTGCATATCGCCATCAATACCTTCGCTCATCCCGACGGCTACGCCCGCTGGCAGCGAGCAGTGGATATGGCCGCTCAACTGGGCGCCGATGCGCTCATTCTGGCCGATATCGCCATGCTGGAGTACGCTGCGGAGCGTTACCCACACATTGAGCGTCACGTTTCGGTGCAGGCTTCCGCCACCAATGAAGAGGCCATTCGCTTCTATCATCGCAACTTCGACGTCGCGCGCGTCGTACTGCCGCGCGTGTTGTCTATTCATCAGGTGAAACAGTTGGCCCGCGCCACGCCGGTGCCGCTGGAAGTCTTCGCCTTCGGCAGCCTGTGCATCATGGCGGAAGGCCGCTGCTATCTCTCTTCCTACCTGACCGGCGAATCGCCCAACACCGTCGGCGCCTGTTCGCCTGCCCGCTTCGTACGCTGGCAGCAAACGCCGCAGGGGCTGGAATCGCGTCTCAATGAAGTGCTGATTGACCGTTATCAGGATGGCGAAAATGCCGGTTATCCGACGCTGTGCAAAGGCCGCTACCTGGTTGATGGCGAGCGCTATCACGCGCTGGAGGAGCCCACCAGCCTCAACACCCTGGAACTGTTGCCGGAATTGATGGCCGCCAATATCGCCTCGGTGAAAATCGAAGGCCGTCAGCGCAGCCCGGCTTACGTGACCCAGGTGGCGAAAGTCTGGCGCCAGGCGATCGATCGCTGCAAAGCCGATCCGCAGAATTTCGTACCGCAGTCCGCCTGGATGGAGACCCTGGGCGCCATGTCCGAGGGGACACAAACTACCCTTGGCGCTTATCACCGTAAATGGCAGTGAGAAACATGAAATATTCATTAGGGCCGGTGCTGTACTACTGGCCAAAAGAGACGCTGGAAGATTTTTACCAGCAGGCGGCAAACTGCAGCGCCGACACCATTTATCTCGGCGAAGCGGTATGCAGCAAACGCCGCGCCACCAAAGTTGGCGACTGGATCGAAATGGCGAAAACGCTGGCCGCTAGCGGCAAGCAGGTGGTGCTCTCCACCCTCGCGCTGGTGCAGGCCTCTTCTGAACTGGGCGAGCTGAAGCGCTATGTCGATAACGGCGAATTTCTGATTGAGGCTAGTGATTTGGGCGTGGTAAATCTCTGCGCCGAACGCAAGCTACCGTTCGTCGCCGGGCATGCGCTGAACTGCTACAACGCCGTCACCCTGCGCCTGCTGCGGAAACAGGGCATGGTGCGCTGGTGCATGCCGGTGGAACTCTCCCGCGACTGGCTGGCTAATTTACTGACCCAGTGCGAAGAGCTGGGTATCCGCAACCAGTTTGAAGTCGAAGTGCTGAGCTACGGCCATCTGCCGCTGGCTTATTCCGCGCGCTGCTTTACCGCCCGCTCGGAAGACCGGCCAAAGGACGAGTGCGAAACCTGCTGCATCAAGTACCCAACCGGGCGCAGCATGCTGTCGCAGGAGAACCAGCAGGTGTTCGTGCTCAATGGTATTCAGACCATGAGCGGCTACGTCTATAACCTGGGCAATGAGCTGACCTCCATGCACGGCCTGGTGGATATGGTGCGCCTGTCGCCGATGGGCAACGAGACCTTCGCCATGCTCGAGGCCTTCCGCGCCAACGAAAACGGCGCTGCGCCGCTGGATCTCACCAGCAATAGCGATTGCAACGGCTACTGGAAACGATTGCCAGGACTGGTGCTTCAGGCCTGATAAACCGCTCACTTTGTTAACAACAGTGCTCAGATTTTAATGCATTATTAAAGATGCAGCTTTTCTGGCTGGCGCGTCCAGGATGCGCCAGGCTGGAAGAAGACCTTCAATCTGATGACGATGCTGTAGCAAAGTGAGCCTTTATGACTGACAAATCTGTTCCATTCTCGGTGCTCGATCTGGCGCCGATCCCGCAAGGATCTTCTGCCAAAGAAGCCTTTACCCACTCTCTGGATCTCGCCCGGCTGGCCGAATCGCGCGGCTATCATCGCTACTGGCTGGCGGAGCATCATAATATGGTCGGCATTGCCAGCGCAGCGACCTCGGTGCTGATTGGCTATCTCGCCGCCAACACCACCACCCTGCATCTCGGGTCCGGCGGCGTGATGCTGCCTAACCACTCTCCACTGGTGATAGCTGAGCAGTTCGGCACCCTGAACACCCTTTACCCCGGGCGGATCGACCTCGGCCTTGGCCGCGCGCCGGGCAGCGATCAGCCGACCATGCGCGCCCTGCGTCGCCATATGAGCGGCGATGTCGATAATTTCCCGCGCGATGTAGCGGAACTGGTGGACTGGTTTGACGCCCGCGATCCGAACCCGCACGTGCGCCCGGTTCCCGGCTACGGGGAGCGCATTCCAGTATGGCTGCTGGGCTCAAGCCTCTATAGCGCGCAACTGGCGGCGCAGCTCGGCCTGCCGTTTGCCTTCGCCTCGCACTTCGCGCCGGATATGTTGTTCCAGGCCCTGCATCTGTATCGCAGCAATTTCAAACCTTCGGCGCGGCTGGAAAAACCGTACGCGATGGTGTGTATCAATATCATCGCCGCCGACAGCAACCGCGATGCGGAGTTTCTCTTCACCTCCATGCAACAGGCGTTTGTGAAGCTGCGTCGCGGCGAGACCGGTCAGTTGCCGCCGCCGGTGGAAAATATGCATCAGCTGTGGTCAGCGTCCGAGCAGTATGGTGTGCAGCAGGCACTGAGCATGTCGTTGGTCGGCGATAAAACTAAAGTCCGCCATGGGCTAGAGTCGATTCTGCGTGAAACCGAGGCGGACGAAATCATGGTCAATGGCCAGATCTTCGACCACCAGGCGCGTCTGCATTCTTTCGATTTAGCGATGCAGGTGAAAGAGGAGCTGTTGGGGTAACACACACGTCAGCCCGGTGGACGTCGCGCCACCGGGCAATAGCTTTACTGATAAACCGGCAGCAGATTGACGCTCGACAGGATATGTACAACCGCATTGCCGAGGCCAAAGAGCAGGATCAGCACAATCATTGGCGTTCCGCCCCAAACGCGGAACTGTGGGCTGCCGAAGCGTTTGCGTGAGGCGTGAGCCAGCAGCGCCGGTACAATCGCCGCCCAGATCGTCGCCGCCAGGCCAGCATAGCCGATGGCGTAGAGGAAACCATCGGGTTTGACCAGTCCGCCAATCATCGGCGGGATAAAGGTCAGCAGCGCGGTTTTAAAGCGTCCCATCGCGCTATCGTCAAAGCCAAACAGATCCGCCAGGTAGTCGAACAGCCCCAGCGTTACGCCGAGGAACGAACTGGCGACAGCAAAGTTCGAGAACACCACCAGCAGCAGATCCAGACTCCGACTATTCAGCACGCCGCTCAGCGCCTGCACCAGCACATCAATGTTGCCGCCCTTCTGCGCGATGTCGATAAACTGCGGACGAGGGATGTTACCCATCGTCACCAGCAGCCAAACGACATACAGACCCAGCGCCAGCAGCGTACCGTAGGTTAAGCAGCGGATGATGGTGCGCGGATCTTTTCCGTAGTATTTCATCAGGCTCGGCACGTTGCCGTGATAGCCAAACGAGGCCAGGCAGAACGGGAGCGTCATCAGCAGGTATGGCGCATAGGAGGCATTCTTCTCCGCAACGTTAAATAACGTCGTCGGCTCGACGTGCCCGAGCAGGCTACCGAAGGTCAGGAAGAAGGTGATCACCTTAGCGCCCAGTACGATAGCCGTCATGCGGCTCACCGCTTTGGTGCTCATCCAGACGATAAACGCCACCAGCAGCGCAAAGCCGAAGCCCGCCGCGCGCGCCGGCACCTTCAGCGACAGTTCACTGAAGGTGTGGTGGAGGATCGAACCGCTCGCCGAAATATAGGCGTAGGTCAGGATATAGAGCACAAAGGCGATTGATACACCGTTCACCAGGTTCCAGCCCTTGCCGAGCAGGTCTTTGGTAATGGTGTCGAAGCTGGAGCCGATGCGGTAGTTAAGATTGGCCTCGAGGATCATCAAACCGGAGTGCAGCATGCAGAACCAGGTGAAGACCAGCGCCGCCAGCGACCAGAAAAACCACGCGCCGGACATCACCACCGGCAGCGAGAACATGCCCGCGCCGATAATCGTGCCGCCGATAATCACCACGCCGCCAAACAGAGACGGACGGGTTGCCGTAGTGGTTAGTGTCGCCATTTACCGATTTCTCCAGTCGAAAATACTTCGCTCACGTTGAGCATGACGCACTGTACCAGTACACGAGTACAAAGGGAATAAAAAAAGCCCCAATCATGACGATCGGGGCTGTATTATTTAGTTTACGCTAGCGGGCGGCGTTGATTACGCATCGCCACCGAAGCGACGGCGGCCGGCTGAGTCATCGCGGCGCGGCGCGGATGCATCGTCACGACGCGGCGCACGGCCTTCACGACGTTCGCCGCTGAAACGACGTCCTTCACCACGACCGCCTTCACGACGTTCGCCACCGAAGCCACGGCCGCCTTCACGACGCTCGCCGCCAAAGCCACGGCCGCCTTCGCGACGCTCACCGCCGCCACGACGTTCGGTGCGCGGCTGCGCATCGCCCAGCAGCTGCATGTTCATCGGCTTGTTCAGGATACGGGTACGAGTAAAGTGCTGCAGCACTTCGCCCGGCATCCCTTTCGGCAGCTCAATGGTGGAGTGAGAAGCGAACAGCTTGATGTTACCGATGTAACGGCTGCTGATATCGCCTTCATTGGCGATCGCGCCAACGATATGACGCACTTCAACGCCGTCATCGCGACCCACTTCAATGCGATACAGCTCCATGTCACCCACGTCACGACGCTCACGCTTCGGACGATCTTCGCGATCGCCGCGCGGGCCGCGATCATTACGGTCGCCACGACGGTCGAAACGATCGTCACGATCGCGGAATTCACGACGTGGACGCATCGGCGCGTCCGGCGGAACGATCAGCGAACGTTCGCCCTGAGCCATCTTCAGCAGCGCAGCAGCCAGCGTTTCCACGTCCAGCTCTTCACCTTCCGCCGTCGGCTGGATTTTCGCCAGCAGTGCACGGTACTGATCCAGATCGCTGCTTTCCAGCTGCTGCTGAACTTTCGCGGCGAATTTTTCCAGACGACGCTTGCTCAGCAGCTCCGCGTTAGGCAGTTCCACTTCAGGAATGGTCAGCTTCATGGTGCGTTCGATGTTGCGCAGCAGACGACGCTCGCGGTTCTCAACGAACAGCAGCGCGCGGCCAGCACGACCGGCACGACCAGTACGGCCGATACGGTGAACGTAGGATTCAGAATCCATTGGGATGTCGTAGTTCACCACCAGGCTGATACGCTCAACGTCCAGGCCACGGGCCGCAACGTCAGTCGCAATCAGGATATCCAGACGACCATCTTTCAGGCGTTCCAGAGTCTGCTCACGCAGCGCCTGGTTCATGTCGCCGTTCAGCGCCGCGCTGTTGTAGCCATTACGCTCCAGCGCTTCAGCTACTTCCAGGGTCGCGTTTTTGGTACGGACGAAGATAATCGCCGCATCAAAGTCTTCCGCTTCCAGGAAACGCACCAGCGCTTCGTTTTTACGCATGCCGTAGGCAGTCCAGTAGCTCTGGCTGATATCCGGGCGAGTCGTCACGCTGGACTGAATGCGCACTTCCTGCGGCTCTTTCATAAAGCGACGGGTAATGCGACGGATAGCTTCCGGCATGGTGGCGGAGAACAGCGCGGTCTGATGCCCTTCAGGGATCTGCGCCATAATGGTTTCTACGTCTTCGATAAAGCCCATGCGCAGCATTTCATCTGCTTCATCCAGTACCAGGCCGCTCAGTTTGGAGAGGTCCAGGGTGCCGCGCTTCAGGTGGTCCAGCAGACGACCCGGGGTACCGACGACGATCTGCGGACCCTGACGCAGGGCGCGCAGCTGCACGTCATAACGCTGGCCGCCGTACAGGGCAACCACGTTCACGCCGCGCATATGTTTAGAGAATTCCGTCATTGCTTCAGCAACCTGTACCGCCAGCTCGCGGGTCGGCGCCAGCACCAGAATCTGCGGTGCTCTCAGCTCAGGATCGATGTTGTTCAGCAGCGGTAAAGAGAATGCTGCGGTTTTACCGCTACCGGTCTGGGCCATACCCAGAACGTCGCGGCCGTCCAGCAGATGCGGAATGCACTCAGCCTGGATCGGAGATGGTTTTTCGTAACCCAGATCGGTGAGCGCTTCAAGGATAGGAGCCTTCAGGCCCAGATCTGCAAAAGTGGTTTCGAATTCAGCCATGTAGTACGTGTGCCTCAAAATTAATGGCGGCCAGTCTACATAACTCATCGTGAAAATTTACGGTAATTTTCATTGAAAAGTGTGAACCGGCTCAAAGTAGGTGTATTAACGAACAACAACGCCCTCACCCGCGAAGGTGATGGCAAGCAAAAAACTATGGGCTGATGTGTTCGTCAGCTATTGCTGGTCCGATTCTGCCAGGTCATCTTGCTCCTGGCCCAAGAGCGATAATTCCAACAATGCGTATCGGTGCTCAACGTAGTTGTGTACGTTGTTGGCGACCGCCAGTTTGAACAGTGCCGTAGCGCTGTCCTTGTCCCCCAGACTTAGGTAGTACTTACCTAAATAGAAGTTGGTTTCACTGAGATGCTCAGCGAGCGAGGTGTTATCCGTTGCGTCTGCCTTCAGACGAGTCATCAGCTCTTTTTCGCTAATGTCGCCAAGGTAGAACTCGACAATGTTCCATCCCCATTGCTCTTTATCCGACTTGTTTAAGCGCTCTCTGAGTGCTTCAAGCGCCCGCTTCTCGTCGAGTTTACGCTCGGCGATATAAAGCCACAGGCTACGGAAAGGATCATTGGGATCGTCTTGATAAAACGCCAGCAGATCATCTTGCGCTAACTTAGCCCGGCCGCCGTAATACAGGGCGATACCGCGGTTCAAGTGCGCGTAGTTGTAAGTTGGATCAAGCTCAAGTACAGAATCAAACGCTTCATAGGCAGCATCAAAATTGCCTGCCTGCGTTAAGTAAATGCCTAAGTAATTGAATACTTCCGGCATATCGGGTCGGATTGCCAGCGCTTGTGAAAAATCATTTCGCGCAAGTGCCCTCAGACCGAGACTATCATACAACACTCCGCGCTCATATAAAAGCTGTGCGCGTTCGTCATCGGATAAAGCCCGACTGGCAAGAATTTGTTCCATGCGTGCCAGAATCACTTCTTGCTGTAAAGTCGGTTGCAATGGTACTGCGAGGACGGCGTCCTTACGCCAGGCGGTGCTACTGCATCCTGCCAGCGTGAGAGCTGTCGCCACGAAACACCAGCGCAAAAAAGGCTTCATTTCCCACTCCCGAAGACAACGATTGGATGAACGTCCTGTTCCCCGGCTGCAAACGAGGCGTCCTGCCCGTAAAACGCCCTCCGCAAAAGCGGAGGGCTAACGGCAACCTTACTCGCCCTGCTCGGCAGCCGGAGCTTCCGGCGCTGCGGCAGACGGAGTCTGTTCAGTTGCTTCTTTAATGCTCAGACGGACACGGCCCTGGCGGTCAACTTCCAGAACCTTAACCGGTACTTCCTGACCCATCTGCAGGTAGTCAGTCACTTTCTCAACGCGCTTGTCAGCGATCTGCGAGATGTGAACCAGACCTTCTTTACCGCCGCCGATGGCAACGAATGCGCCAAAGTCAACGATACGGGTCACTTTACCATTGTAGATGCGGCCAACTTCGATCTCAGCGGTGATCTCTTCGATACGACGGATAGCATGCTGCGCTTTGTCGCCGTCGGTCGCTGCGATCTTCACGGTACCGTCATCTTCGATCTCGATGGTAGTACCGGTCTCTTCGGTCAGGGCACGGATAACAGAACCGCCTTTACCGATAACGTCTTTGATCTTGTCCGGGTTGATCTTGATGGTGTGGATACGCGGTGCGAATTCAGAGATATCGCCGCGCGGCGCGTTAATCGCCTGCTCCATCACGCCCAGGATGTGCAGACGCGCACCTTTAGCCTGGTTCAATGCAACCTGCATGATTTCTTTGGTGATACCTTCAATTTTGATATCCATCTGCAGCGCAGAGATACCGTCGCGGGAACCCGCAACTTTGAAGTCCATATCGCCGAGGTGATCTTCGTCACCGAGGATGTCAGACAGCACGACGAAGTTGTCGCCTTCTTTCACCAGACCCATTGCGATACCCGCCACAGCGGCTTTTACCGGCACGCCGGCGTCCATCAGCGCCAGAGAGGCGCCGCAGACGGAAGCCATGGAAGAGGAACCGTTAGATTCGGTGATTTCCGATACCACGCGCACGGTGTACGGGAATTCTTCAATAGTCGGCATCACGGCCAGTACGCCGCGCTTCGCCAGACGACCGTGACCGATTTCACGACGCTTCGGAGACCCCACCATGCCAGTTTCGCCTACGGAGTACGGAGGGAAGTTGTAGTGGAACAGGAAGGAGTCGGTGCGCTCGCCCATCAGTTCGTCGATGTTCTGCGCATCGCGTGCGGTACCCAGAGTCGCGGTAACCAGCGCCTGCGTTTCGCCACGGGTGAACAGCGCGGAACCGTGAGTACGCGGCAGAACGCCGGTACGAACGTCCAGACCACGGATCATATCTTTTTCACGGCCATCGATACGCGGCTCGCCGGCCAGTACGCGGCTACGAACCACATTTTTCTCGATGGCGTGCAGGATTTCACCCAGCTCGTTAGCGTCCAGGGTTTCATCTTCAGCAACCAGCGTGGCGATGGTTTCAGATTTGATCACGTCAACCTGAGCGTAACGCTCTTGTTTGTCGGTGATACGGTAAGCATCGCTCAGACGGGATTCAGCCAGCGCAGCCACGCGCGCGTTCAGCGCTTCGTTGACCGCTTCCGGCTGCCAGTCCCAACGCGGTTTACCGGCTTCTTTCACCAGGTCGTTGATGTTCTGAATAACAATCTGCTGCTGCTCGTGGCCGAAGACCACCGCGCCCAGCATCTGGTCTTCGCTCAGCAGTTCCGCTTCGGATTCCACCATCAGCACGGCCGCTTCGGTACCGGCAACCACCAGGTCCAGTTTGCTGGACTTCAGTTCTTCCTGGGTTGGGTTCAGTACGTACTGGTCGTTGATGTAACCCACGCGCGCAGCGCCGATTGGGCCATTGAACGGAATACCAGACAGCGACAGCGCAGCGGAAGCACCGATCATCGCGACGATGTCTGGGTTAACCTGCGGGTTAACGGAAACGACGGTGGCGATAACCTGAACTTCGTTAACGAAGCCTTCCGGGAACAGCGGGCGAACCGGGCGGTCAATCAGACGCGCGATCAGGGTTTCGCCTTCGCTTGGACGGCCTTCACGACGGAAGAAACCACCCGGGATTTTACCGGCAGCGTAGGTACGCTCCTGGTAGTTAACGGTCAGCGGGAAAAAGTCCTGGCCTGGCTTCGCTTTTTTCTGACCCACAACGGTAACGAATACCGCAGTGTCATCCATGCTAACCATCACAGCGGCCGTTGCCTGGCGCGCCATCATGCCGGTTTCCAGGGTCACGGTATGCTGGCCGTACTGGAATTTACGAACGATCGGATTAAGCAAAATTCTATCCTTTTTATCTATAAATCACGCCATATCCACGACATAGCGTCTATTGACCCGATCTTCTGCATCCTCGCGACTAATGACAACCTTTACCCGCCCCTGCGGATGAAGCCTCTCATTAGCCGCGCGAACCTCTGCATGAAGATCATTACTAGCAACAATACATGAGTTTTGAATGAATTGCTGCCGCCCGGTCGAAAAAAGGGGCCGTCAGGCCCCTTTTTCTGAAACTCGCAGAATTAGCGACGCAGACCCAGACGCTCAATCAGCGCAGAGTAACGGGCAACATCTTTACGTTTCAGGTAGTCGAGCAGTTTACGACGCTGAGAAACCATGCGCAGCAGACCACGACGGCTGTGGTGATCTTTTTTGTGCTCTGCAAAGTGGCCCTGCAGGTGGTTGATCTGTGCGGTCAGCAGTGCAACCTGAACTTCGGTAGAACCGCTGTCGTTTTCGCCACGACCAAACTCAGAAACGATTTTTGCTTTAGCTTCAACGCTTAGAGACATTTTATAACTCCAAAAATTAAAAGAAAGAAAGGGTGCCGATCTCTAATTCAGCGACCCCTGATGCAACGCCCGAAAATGTTAAAACACGTTAGCGGACGTTAAGCGGCGATATTCTACTCGTAGCAGGCTTTTATCGCAAGAAAAGCGCTTACGCCGGGTATTCCACCACCAGACGACGCGGGGCCACGCGGCCTTCATCGTCAATTTCGCCCATGCCGAGAAACTTGCCGGACTCGCTCTCCATCACCCGCACCAGCCCGTTAAGCGGCGCGCCTGACTGACGTACCGGGTTGCCGTTCTTAAAGTAGACTGCGGAGGTTTCTGGAATATTAACCAGCGGGTAATCCGAGGCCGGGCTGTCCATCGGCATCAGCAGCGGATCAAGCAACTGAGCGGCAGGAATATCCTGCGCCGCCGCCTCATCGACCAGCGCCTGCAGCTGCTCGAGGGTCACCATCCGCTCGACCGGGTATTTGCTTACCGCCAGGCGACGCAGGAAAATCACGTGCGCGCCGCAGCCGAGCTTCTCACCTAAATCATCGATAATCGTCCGGATGTAGGTGCCTTTCGAGCAGTGGATCTCCAGCTCCAGCTCATCGCCTTCGCGGCGAATAAACAGCAGCTCATAGACGGTTATCGGCCGGGCTTCCCGCGGAACTTCAATACCCTGGCGAGCATATTCGTATAGCTTCTTGCCCTGATATTTCAGCGCCGAATACATCGACGGCACCTGCTGCGTCTCGCCGCGGAAGCTGTCCAGCGCCGCCGCCAGCTGTTCGTCGCAAAAAGTCAGCGGGCGCTCTTCCACCACCTGACCGTCGGCATCGGAGGTATCCGTGCGCTGGCCAAGTTTGGCGATCACGCGGTAACGCTTATCGGAGTCCAGCAGATACTGGGAAAACTTGGTCGCTTCGCCAAGGCAGATCGGCAGCATACCGGTCGCCAGCGGATCCAGCGCGCCGGTATGCCCGGCGCGGTTGGCGTTATAAATACGTTTTACTTTTTGCAGCACATCGTTACTGGAGGCGCCCTGAGGCTTGTCCAGCAACAATACGCCATGCACGTCGCGGCCGCGACGACGAGGACGACTCATCAGTCCTCCTTGCTGTCGTCCGGGTTCACACGACGCTCATCGTCGTGTTTCACCACGCTGGTGACCAGGTTGGACATACGCATCCCTTCGACCAGTGAGTTGTCGTAGAAGAAAGTCAGTTCCGGTACGATGCGCAGACGCATCGCTTTCCCCAGCAGAGAGCGGATAAAGCCAGAAGCTTCCTGCAGCGCTTTGATGCCCGCTTTCACCGCGGCTTCATCTTTGTCGTTAAGGAAGGTGACATACACCTTGGCATAGGCCAGGTCACGGGACATTTCCACACCGGAAACGGTGGTCATCATGCCCAGACGCGGATCTTTAATTTCACGCTGCAGGATGATGGCAATCTCTTTTTGCATCTCCTGGGCCACACGCTGCGGGCGACCAAATTCTTTCGCCATAATAAGTTCTCCAGAATAAAGACAAAAAAGGGGCCAAAAGCCCCTTTTTAAAATGATTGCCGGGTGGCGCTTCGCTTCCCCGGCTGCTTAGCCATCAAATGATTAATCGATGCTACGCTGGATTTCGATGATTTCGAACACTTCGATCATATCGCCAACGCGAACGTCGTTGTAGTTCTTCACGCCGATACCACATTCCATGCCGTTACGGACTTCGTTAACGTCATCTTTGAAGCGGCGCAGGGATTCCAGCTCGCCTTCATAGATAACCACGTTGTCACGCAGAACGCGGATTGGGTTGTGACGTTTGATCGTCCCTTCGGTAACCATACAGCCCGCGATGGCGCCGAATTTCGGCGATTTGAAGACATCACGCACTTCAGCCAGACCGATGATCTGCTGTTTCAGTTCCGGAGACAGCATGCCGCTCATCGCCGCTTTCACTTCGTCGATCAGGTTATAGATGACGGAGTAGTAACGCAGATCCAGGCTTTCCGCTTCGATAACTTTACGCGCAGAGGCATCGGCACGAACGTTGAAGCCAACCAGAATCGCGTTGGATGCTGCTGCCAGGGTAGCGTCGGTTTCGGTGATACCACCTACGCCGGAACCGATGATCTTCACTTTCACTTCGTCGGTAGACAGTTTCAGTAAGGAATCGGAAATCGCTTCGACAGAACCCTGTACGTCCGCCTTCAGTACGATGTTCACTTCGTGAACTTCGCCTTCGGTCATGTTAGCGAACATGTTTTCCAGTTTAGATTTCTGCTGACGCGCCAGCTTAACTTCACGGAATTTGCCCTGACGATACAGCGCCACTTCACGCGCTTTTTTCTCGTCACGCACTACGGTCACTTCATCACCGGCAGCCGGCACACCGGACAGGCCGAGGATTTCCACCGGAATGGACGGACCCGCTTCCAGCACTTCGCGACCCAGTTCGTCACGCATCGCGCGCACACGGCCATATTCGAAGCCGCACAGAACAATGTCGCCCTTGTGCAGAGTACCTTCGCGAACCAGAACGGTAGCTACCGGACCACGACCTTTATCAAGGAAGGATTCGATGACCGCGCCGCTCGCCATACCGTTGCGGACCGCTTTCAGCTCAAGAACTTCAGCCTGCAGCAGGATCGCGTCCAGCAGGTCGTCGATGCCGGTACCCGCTTTCGCGGAAACGTGGACAAACTGGCTCTCGCCGCCCCACTCTTCCGGCAGGATGCCGTACTGGGACAGTTCGTTCTTCACGCGATCCGGATCGGCTTCTGGCTTATCGATCTTGTTCACCGCCACTACCACCGGTACCTGCGCCGCTTTAGCGTGCTGGATAGCTTCGATAGTCTGCGGCATCACGCCGTCGTCTGCCGCCACCACCAGAACCACGATATCCGTCGCCTGCGCGCCACGAGCACGCATGGAGGTAAACGCGGCGTGGCCCGGGGTATCCAGGAAGGTGATCATGCCGTTGTCGGTTTCGACGTGGTAAGCACCGATGTGCTGGGTAATACCACCCGCTTCGCCGGAGGCAACCTTGGTAGAACGAATGTAGTCCAGCAGCGAGGTTTTACCGTGGTCAACGTGACCCATAATGGTCACGACCGGTGCGCGCGGTTCAGCCGCCGCGCCGGTGTCACGGTCGCTCATTACGGCTTCTTCCAGTTCGTTTTCACGACGCAGGATAACTTTGTGGCCCATCTCTTCGGCAACCAGCTGTGCGGTTTCCTGGTCGATGACCTGGTTGATGGTCGCCATGGCGCCCAGCTTCATCATCGCTTTGATGACCTGAGAACCTTTCACCGCCATCTTGTTAGCCAGTTCGCCAACGGTGATGGTTTCGCCGATTACGACGTCACGGTTAACGGCCTGCGCTGGCTTCTGGAAGCCCTGCTGCAGAGCGGAACCTTTACGGTGCTTACCGCCTTTACCGCCGCGCACGGCCGCGCGGGCTTCTTCACGATCAGCTTTCGATTCAGCGTGTTTGTTGCCTTTCTTCGCCGGACGAGCCGCTTTGCTGCTACGGCTACGGCCGCGACCGCCTTCGACTTCACGATCGTTATCATCTTCAGCCTGACGAGCATGCTGTGATGTGGTGACGTGATAGTCGCTGCTATCTTCCGGGCTGTCTGAGGTTTCAGACCAATTTTTTTCGTTTTCTTCAGCCATACGGCGTGCTTCTTCCGCTACACGGCGCGCTTCTTCTTCAAGTTTGCGGCGTGCTTCTTCTTCCGATTTGCGCTTCAATTCCGCGGCTTCGTTCTCGCGACGGATCTTTTCAGCCTGGGCGGTTTTGGTCATTTCGTCGGTATGTTGATTGCTCACTTTGTCTTTTTCCGCAGCTTCACGTTTCGCTTTATCAGCGACTTCACGTTTAGCTTGTTCTGCGGCCTCACGTTCAGCTTTTAATTGCGCCTCGCGTTTCGCTGCTTCTTCAGCTTCACGACGGGCCTGCTCTTCCGCTTCACGCTGCGCCTGCTCTTCCGCGGCCAGGCGTTCAGCCTCTTGCGGATCGCGTTTCACAAAGGTGCGTTTCTTGCGGACTTCGATTTGTACCGATTTACTCTTTCCACCGGTACCTGGAATATTCAACGTACTGCGCGTCTTACGCTGTAACGTCAGCTTGTCTGGCGCCGAGCCGTGTTCACGGTTCAGGTGCGTCAACAAAGTTTGTTTCTCTTGCGAGGTCACAGAATCATCAGCCGATTTGCGGATGCCTGCGTCAGCAAATTGCTGTATCAGGCGATCCACAGAGGTCTGAATCTCTGAGGCCAGCGCTTTAATAGTCACATCTGTCATGCTGTTCCTTCCTGCTACAGTTTATTACGCTTCGTCGCCGAACCAACAAATGTTGCGAGCGGCCATGATGAGCTCGCCAGCTTTCTCGTCGGTCATCCCTTCGATATCAGCCAGGTCATCAACGCCCTGCTCGGCGAGATCTTCCAGCGTACAAACACCACGGGCAGCCAGTTTGAATGCCAGGGCACGATCCAGACCTTCGAGATTCAACAGATCATCGGCAGGTTTGTTATCTCCCAGGCTTTCTTCCTGAGCCAGCGCCAGCGTAGTCAGTGCGTTTTTCGCACGCTCACGAAGTGCTTCAACGGTGGCTTCATCCAGACCGTCGATTTCCAGCAGTTCTTTCATCGGCACATAGGCCAGCTCTTCCAGCGAGGAGAAGCCTTCTTCAACCAGCACTGTCGCGAAATCTTCATCAATATCAAGATATTTGGTGAAGGTATCGATAGCGGCATGCGCTTCCGCCTGGTGCTTAGCCTGCAGATCGTCAACGGTCATGACGTTGAGTTCCCAGCCGCTGAGCTGTGAAGCCAGGCGGACGTTCTGACCGTTACGGCCGATCGCCTGCGCCAGGTTGCCCGCTTCTACCGCGATATCCATGGTGTGTTTATCTTCATCCACCACGATGGACGCGACGTCTGCCGGCGCCATAGCGTTAATCACGAACTGCGCCGGGTTATCATCCCACAGGACGATATCGATGCGTTCACCACCCAGCTCAGTCGACACGGCCTGCACACGCGCACCGCGCATACCGACGCAAGCGCCAACCGGGTCGATGCGCTTGTCGTTGGTTTTCACCGCGATTTTGGCACGAGAGCCCGGATCGCGAGCCGCCGCTTTGATCTCCAGCACTTCTTCACCGATTTCCGGCACTTCGATGCGGAACAGTTCGATCAGCATCTCAGGTTTGGAACGGGTGACGAACAGCTGGGCGCCACGCGCTTCCGGACGGACAGCGTACAGTACGCCGCGAATGCGGTCGCCCGGACGGAAGTTTTCACGCGGCAGCATATCTTCACGCAGGATCACGGCTTCAGCGTTGTTACCCAGATCCAGTGTGATATTGTCGCGGTTCACTTTTTTCACCACGCCGGTGATGATCTCACCTTCGTGCTCGCGGAACTGATCGACCACCATCGCGCGCTCGGCTTCGCGGACTTTCTGCACGATAACCTGCTTAGCGGTCTGGGTGGTGATACGGTCGAAGGTAACAGATTCGATCTGATCTTCGACATAGTCGCCGACGTTCATGCTTTCATCTTCGAAACGCGCTGCTTCCAGCGTGATCTCGCGCGTCGGCTGGGTGACTTCTTCTACAACCAGCCAACGACGGAAGGTATCGAAATCGCCGCTCTTGCGGTCGATTTCAACGCGAACGTCGATCTCTTGTTCGTATTTTTTCTTGGTGGCCGTTGCCAGCGCGCTTTCCAGCGCTTCGAAAATTTTCTCACGCGGCAGCGCTTTTTCGTTGGAAACGGCTTCAACAACAGCCAAAATTTCTTTGTTCATCGGGGCCTTTCACCTCAATCCAGACTGTTAAAAGTGGGGAACCAGGTTCGCCTTCTGGATGTTACTCAGCGCGAACACTTCATCTTTGCCTTCGACGGTTACCGTGATCATCTCACCGTCTACCGCTTTGATAATGCCCTGCCATTTGCGGCGGTTCTGAACCGCCATGCGCAGCACCAGCGCAACTTCTTCGCCGGTGAAACGTTGATAGTGTTCGGCGGTGAACATCGGACGGTCAAGACCAGGCGAAGAGACTTCCAGGTTGTAAGCGACAGTGATCGGGTCTTCGACATCCATGACGGCGCTTACCTGGTGGCTCACATCAGCACAATCATCAACGTTGATGCCATCTTCACTATCAATATAGATGCGCAGTGTGGATGTGCGACCGCGAATAAATTCGATGCCGACCAGCTCAAAGCCAAGCGCTTCAACCGGCGCAGTGAGCATCTCTGTCAATTTTTGCTCTAATGTGGACAAACCCACCCCCAAGACATAAAAAAAGGGCGTATAGCCCAGTTATTCTGAAGTCAGATAACAAAAAACCCCGATAAATCGGGGCTTTAGATAACTGAACCCTGAGATCGCCATGGCGATCTGGAACACCTTCCGCAAGAATTCTTTCAAATTCGGCTACGAAGGACACCTAGTCCTCACAGTATATTTGAAAAAGTACTTAATGGGAAAGTGGTTGCGGGGGCCGGATTTGAACCGACGACCTTCGGGTTATGAGCCCGACGAGCTACCAGGCTGCTCCACCCCGCGCCTGAAACGTGGCATATTTTACTCTTTTTGAGCAAAAGACGCAAATACTGCTGGGATTTGGTACCGAAGACGGGACATAAAATCGGGATGAATTGTAACGGCGATTAGTATATTTTGTCAACATGCTTTTTAGCGCCCCCGATTGCCGTTTGTGCTGGTATTTCAGGCTTTTTTAGCAAAAAGATGATGAAGCACTTCCTGTCGCCAGTAAAAGATGGTTAAATGAATACTCACAATTAATGCATAAAAATGCAGTTAAGGTTGTTGGGTCGAACTCACCACAGTCTATCGAGCAGGGTTTTATTTTATGACGACGATTCTCAAGCATCTCCCGGTTGGTCAACGTATTGGTATCGCTTTCTCTGGTGGACTGGATACCAGCGCCGCGCTGTTATGGATGCGCAAAAAAGGCGCCGTGCCTTATGCATATACCGCTAACCTGGGTCAACCGGACGAAGACGACTACGATGCTATCCCGCGCCGCGCGAAAGAGTACGGCGCTGAAGGCGCCCGTCTGATCGACTGCCGCAAACAGCTGGTCGCAGAAGGGATCGCCGCGATTCAGTGTGGCGCTTTCCATAACACCACCGGTGGGTTGACCTACTTCAACACCACGCCGCTAGGCCGCGCGGTCACCGGCACCATGCTGGTGGCGGCGATGAAAGAAGACGGCGTTAACATTTGGGGCGATGGCAGCACCTATAAAGGCAACGATATTGAACGTTTCTATCGTTACGGCCTGCTGACCAACGCTGAACTGCAGATTTACAAACCGTGGCTGGACAGCGACTTTATCAATGAGCTCGGCGGTCGTCACGAAATGTCCGAATTTATGATCGCCTGCGGCTTTGATTACAAGATGTCGGTCGAGAAAGCCTACTCCACCGACTCCAATATGCTCGGCGCGACCCATGAAGCGAAAGATCTCGAATTCCTGAACTCCAGCGTCAAGATCGTCAACCCGATTATGGGCGTGAAGTTCTGGGACGAAAACGTGAAGATCCCTGCGGAAGAGGTCACCGTACGCTTTGAGCAGGGCCATCCGGTGGCGCTGAATGGTAAAACCTTTGCCGATGACGTCGAGATGATGCTGGAAGCCAACCGCATCGGCGGTCGTCACGGCCTGGGCATGAGCGACCAGATTGAAAACCGGATTATCGAAGCGAAAAGCCGCGGCATTTATGAAGCTCCGGGGATGGCGCTGCTGCATATTGCCTACGAGCGTTTGCTGACCGGTATCCATAACGAAGATACGATTGAGCAATATCACGCCCACGGTCGCCAGTTGGGCCGCCTGCTGTATCAGGGCCGCTGGTTTGATTCCCAGGCGCTGATGCTGCGTGATTCGCTGCAGCGCTGGGTCGCCAGCCAGATCACCGGCGAAGTCACCCTCGAACTGCGTCGCGGTAACGACTACTCGATCCTTAATACGGTATCAGACAACCTGACCTATAAAGCGGAGCGTCTGACCATGGAAAAAGGCGATTCCATGTTTACTGCCGAAGACCGTATCGGCCAGCTGACCATGCGTAATCTGGACATCACCGATACCCGCGAGAAGCTGTTCGGCTATGCCCAGTCTGGCCTGCTGAGCGCCTCCTCGGCAACCGGTTTACCGCAGGTTGAAAATCTGGAAAACAAAGGTAAATAATCGCCTGACAATGTTGCTTTCCGCCGGCGGCTCACCGCCGGCTTTTTATTTTGAATGACCCACCAACGTAAAAAAAATGCCATGACGCATTTTTTCCTTATCGCCAGACCAGCAAAACTGTTGACTATAATAGCCTCAATTGATTAATTCATATCTGGTGATACACATCATGAATATTAAACCGCCGATCAGGCCGCAAAAGACCATTGACCGGCTGATCGATGTACTTGAGCCACACGCGACCCCCGTTAACGCGATCGCCAGAAAAAGACTGACATGGGAATATAAAGGCAAAACCCAGCTCTTTATTTTTAAAAAAGGCGAGCTGTCGATTATTCGTAATTCCGACAGGCTACTGATGGTGACCGTCTATGAGCCGCATCTTTTCGGCGTGGCGGAAATGCTGCAGCCCAGCCGCAGCCACAGCCTGCGAGCCGAGGTATCATGCGAACTGCTACGGATCGACCACGACCTGGCTTCGGCGCTTTTTCGTCAGCATAACCTGTGGGAAGAGGTGACCAGCCTGTTGGCTTATCATACCTCGTATATGGTGTATCGTGACGATCTGGTCCTGCAGCAGCGTACCTATTCGGTCATCCGTAACCAGCTGCTGGAGATGATGCTATTAAGCGAAGAGACCCGACAGCGAGTATCTATTCTTGAGTATATTCAGGACAGGACCCTTCTGTCGCGTAGCAGTATTCTCAATGTATTGTCAGCATTAAAGAAAGGCGGTTATATTGCCTTTGCCCGCGGCGGTTATTTACAAAATATCGTCTCACTTCCTGAAAAATTCTGACCTGCACTCCTCCTATCATTTATTGTTATTTGCTGCAGCGGGGAAGATGTTTAAATTTAAACCAATAACCGTTACCGCTAAAAGAACAAAAATTTTATGCTAAGCGCCTGGGTTTCCCGGAAGACAATCTATTCCTGAGTTCGCCAGCAGACGACCACAAACGGCGTTAACCGCCGGGCCTGCACCGGCTCAGGATATGCCAGCGGAAATCGGCCAGACGTGTGCGGCGGTAGCGAGAGTTGCCCCCTCGCCTGCCGCGACCATAACAATGAGATGCACGAACCCGTTAATTATGCCCGAACGCCCATATCGGGCTTTTTTTTATCTGAAGGAATTTAATAATGAAGTCTATTGCTGCAAAAATGGTTGCCGTAACGATCGCTTTGGGAGCCAGCAGCGCTGCCTGCGCAGCCGTTAACCTGCATGGAGAAGCTGGCGCCGAGTTTACCAATCTGTCCGCCAGCTTTGGCGCCGGGGAACCGGGTATGACGTTCAGTTCTCAGTGGGCTCATAGCGACAACGACGGAGATAGTGTAGGACTGGGAATGGGTTATAACTTTAACCTTGGCCCTTTTCTGATGACCCTGGGCGGTAAGGCGGTCTATCTGAACCCAAAAGATGGTGATGAAGGTTACGCCATCGCCGCCGGTGGTGGCGCTGAACTCCCCCTTGGTCAGTATTTCACGCTTTTCGGCGAGGGCTATTACTCACCGGACTCAATGTCCAGCGGCGTTGAGGATTATGTGGAGGCCAATGCCGGGGTACGCCTTAACGTGCTCCCCTCTCTGAATATCGAAGCTGGCTATCGCTATATTGATATGGCAGGGAAAGATGGCAATCGCGATAACACGCTGGCCGACGGCGCTTACGCCGGGGTTAACTTCCGCTTTTAACTCTTCACAGGGATTGCCGGTCGGCAGTCCCTGTTTCATTCTCAGCTGGTCAGCGGCACGCTTTTCAGTACGCGGTTGATCTCTTGTAGGCCTGCAATATTATTCTCTTTGCGGTAAACCTCATTCATGGACGCCATCTGCTCCAGGCGGGTCAGGGCGCCATACACCTTATACGCCTCGCTGTGTCTGTCGAACACATCGCGGCGCTCCACGTCCTGCAGATAATGACTTTTCAACGAATGGTTAAGGCGACTAATCAGTGCCGTATTGTCCTGGAAATAGCGCCTCACCGCCTGGGCATGATTCGCTGTAGTCCCAGACTCACTGGGCGATACCGGTACGGTTAGCGCATTAATCGTCTCCACCGTTTGGGAGGGCGATGTTGAACTGCACCCAGCTAAACCGAGCACGCCGGCGACGATAAGCAACCCGATCTTGTTCATTGTGTCACTTCACCTCTGTTAATTTGACGAGGCGACTTTAACGACAGTAAAAGGAGGCAACCAGCGAAGAGATGTTTATAAATAAATGTCCAGCGGGGACAAAAACAAAAAAAGACGCTTTTCAGCGTCTTTTTTCTGGAATATTGGTACCGAGGATGGGACTCGAACCCACAAGCCCGTTAGGGCACTACCACCTCAAGGTAGCGTGTCTACCAATTCCACCACCTCGGTACAGAATACTTAGTGCGGGATATCGCTGGTCGGCTGAGCCGGCGCAGTTGGCTGAGTTTGCTCCGTTTTCGGCGCGCTCAGATTATCCCACTCACTTCCTTTACTGGTCTTGTTGCTGTTGATATTACCCAGCGCCAGACTGATGATGAAGAACAGCGCAGCCAGGATGCCGGTCATACGGGTCATAAAGTTGCCAGAACCGCTGGACCCAAACAGTGTGCCGGAAGCGCCTGCACCGAAGGAGGCTCCCATATCAGCGCCTTTACCTTGCTGCAGCATAACCAGACCTACAAGGCCAATCGCTACAATAAGGAAAACAACCAAAAGAGCTTCGTACATAATCAACCTGTTCCTTGCGGATTCGCCGCATACCAAGTGCTTCGACCAATAAAGCGGGACGTTTTAACGTTTCCCACTGAAGCGGGTGTGAATACTAACCAAAGCGAATGACCTTCGCAAGGGCAATTTCGACACATTGTATCAACTGCAGAAAAAAACAGCAAAAAGCCAATTTTCGATCATAAAAAAGGCGGCAAGCGCCGCCTTTTTAACCACTTAGCCGGCAAAGCTAAACGCTTTTTACCGCCTCAGCGATGCGGTGCGCAAACTCGTGCACCTGATCTTCATGCTCGCCTTCCACCATCACGCGGATCAGCGGCTCCGTACCCGATTTACGCAGCAGGACACGGCCGCGTTTTCCTAACGCCGCCTCCACTTCCGCGGTCACCGCTTTGACATGCTCATTCTCCAGCGGGTTACCGCTGCCCTCGGTAAAGCGGACATTCACCAGCAGCTGAGGGAACATTTTCATCCCGCTGCACAGGTCATGCAGGCTCATGTGGTTGCGGACCATCGCCGCGACCACCTGCAGGCTGGCGACAATGCCATCGCCGGTGGTGGTTTTATCCAGCAGGATCACATGGCCGGAGTTTTCCGCACCGATGCGCCAGCCTTTTTCCTGGAGCATCTCCAGTACATAGCGGTCACCGACCTTCGCGCGGGCAAACGGGATGCCTAACTGCTTGAGCGCCAGCTCCAGCCCCATATTACTCATCAGCGTGCCGACGGCGCCGCCGCGCAGCTGCCCCTGACGCAATCCTTCCCGGGCTATGATATAGAGGATCTGGTCGCCATCGACTTTATTGCCTTCGTGGTCAACCATAATCACCCGATCGCCATCGCCGTCGTAGGCAATACCCAGATCGGCTTTTTCCGCCAGCACGCGCGCCTGCAGCGCCCGCACGTCAGTGGCGCCGACCTCTTCGTTGATGTTGAGACCGTCTGGCTCGCAGCCCATCGCGATAACCTGGGCTCCCAGCTCGCGGAAGACATTAGGGGCGATGTGATAGGTCGCGCCGTGCGCGCAATCCACCACCACTTTCAGCGTTCCCAGGCTCAGTTCGTTGGGAAAGGTACCCTTACAAAATTCAATGTAGCGCCCCGCCGCATCGACGATACGGCTGGCTTTGCCCAGCTCAGCCGAATCCACGCAGGTGAGCTCTTTCTCCATTTCGGCTTCAATCGCCTCTTCGACATCATCCGGCAGTTTGGTGCCCTCAATGGAGAAGAATTTAATGCCGTTGTCGTAGAAAGGGTTATGTGAAGCAGAGATAACAATCCCCGCCTCGGCGCGGAAGGCGCGCGTCAGGTAGGCGATGGCCGGTGTCGGCATAGGCCCGGTGAACGACGCAGAGAGCCCCGCTGCCGCCAGTCCAGCTTCCAGCGCCGATTCCAGCATATAGCCCGAAATACGGGTATCCTTGCCGATGATAATTTTACGCGAACCGTGACGCGCTAACACTTTGCCCGCCGCCCAGCCCAGCTTGAGCACAAACTCCGGAGTGATCGGCGCATCGCCGACGCGGCCACGAATACCATCGGTGCCAAAATACTTGCGGTTACTCATAACGTTTTTTTCCCTTAGCGGCGAGGGTGGCTTCCACCACGCGCAGCGCTTCTACCGTTTCTTTGACATCATGGACGCGGATAATCTGCGCGCCCTGCATTGCTGCAATGACGGCACACGCCAGGCTGCCGTTCAGCCGCTCCGACGGCCCGACGTTCAGCAACTGACCTACCATCGACTTACGTGACATACCGACCAGCAGCGGCAGACCAAAGTGATGAAACTCCCCAAGCCTGGCCAACAGTTGGTAATTGTGGGAGAGATTTTTACCGAAACCGAATCCCGGGTCGAGCAGCAATTTTTCTTTTGCGATCCCTGCCTGTTCGCAGCGCACAATGTGCTCATTAAAAAAACGCTCAACATCGGCGAAGACGTCCTCATACTTCGGCGCCTCCTGCATGGTTTTTGGTTGTCCCTGCATATGCATCAGACACACCGGCAGTCCGGTTTCCGCGGCGGCCTGCAGCGCGCCGGGCTCGGTCAGCGAACGAATATCGTTGATGATATGCGCCCCGGCCCTGGCCGATTGGCGAATAACCTCCGCCTTGGAGGTATCCACTGAGATCCATACCTCAAAGCGCTGGGCAATGGCTTCAACCACCGGTATCACCCGCGCAAGCTCCTCTTCCACACTAACCTCAGCCGCCCCTGGCCGCGTCGATTCACCGCCGATATCAATGATGGTCGCGCCGGCGTTGATCATCAGATTGGCATGCTTCACCGCCTCAATCAGCGAATTATGGGCGCCGCCATCGGAGAAGGAGTCAGGCGTCACATTTAGAATACCCATCACGTGAGGGTGAGAGAGATCGAGGGTTGAGCCCTGGGCTACAAGTTTCATCACAAAATCCCTGAGACTGAAGAGGTTAAAAAAGAAAAACCCCGGAGCGGACGCCCGGGGTTTTAAGGTTAAACAAGCATCAACAGCGGTAGCTTACTTGTCGCCCAGCTGCTCTGACATGGTGTTGCCCGGGTTCGGCGTACGCGGTTCATCAACCGGACGCGGCGCACGAGGCGTGCCATTGTTGTCAGAGTTGTTAGAAGAACCTGGTTCTTCCCAACCCGCTGGCGGACGAACTTCGCGACGAGCCATCAGGTCGTCAATCTGCGGCGCATCGATGGTCTCATACTTCATGAGCGCATCTTTCATCGCGTGCAGAATGTCCATGTTGTCGTTCAGCAGCTGGCGAGCACGACCGTAGTTACGCTCAATCAGCGATTTCACTTCCTGGTCGATGATACGCGCGGTTTCATCGGACATATGCTTCGCTTTCGCGACGCTACGGCCGAGGAAGACTTCACCCTCTTCTTCCGCATACAGCAGCGGACCGAGTTTGTCGGAGAAGCCCCACTGGGTCACCATGTTACGCGCCAGGTTCGTCGCCACTTTAATATCGTTGGACGCACCGGTAGAAACATGTTCCGGACCGTAGATAATCTCTTCCGCCAGACGACCGCCGTACAGGGTGGAGATCTGGCTTTCCAGTTTCTGACGGCTGGCGCTGATTGCATCGCCTTCCGGCAGGAAGAAGGTCACACCCAGCGCACGACCGCGCGGGATAATCGTCACTTTGTGCACCGGATCGTGCTCCGGCACCAGGCGACCAATAATCGCGTGGCCCGCTTCATGATAAGCAGTAGACTCTTTCTGCGCTTCCGTCATCACCATGGAGCGACGTTCCGCACCCATCATGATTTTGTCTTTCGCTTTCTCGAACTCAACCATCGACACAACGCGTTTGTTACCGCGGGCAGCAAACAGCGCCGCTTCGTTGACCAGGTTGGCCAGATCCGCACCGGAGAAGCCCGGGGTACCGCGCGCAATGATTGCCGCATCGATATCCGGCGCCAGCGGAACGCGACGCATATGCACTTTCAGGATCTGCTCACGACCGCGAACATCCGGCAGGCCAACCACCACCTGGCGGTCAAAACGGCCCGGACGCAACAGCGCGGGGTCAAGAACGTCCGGACGGTTAGTCGCCGCGATAACGATGATACCTTCGTTACCTTCGAAGCCGTCCATCTCAACCAGCATCTGGTTCAGGGTCTGCTCACGTTCATCGTGACCACCGCCCAGGCCTGCGCCACGCTGGCGGCCGACGGCGTCGATTTCATCGATGAAGATGATGCAAGGCGCGGCTTTCTTAGCCTGTTCGAACATGTCACGCACACGAGAAGCGCCCACACCGACGAACATTTCGACGAAGTCAGAACCGGAAATGGTAAAGAACGGTACCTTCGCTTCACCAGCGATCGCTTTCGCCAGCAGCGTTTTACCGGTACCCGGAGGGCCGACCATCAGGACGCCTTTCGGGATTTTACCGCCCAGTTTCTGGAAGCGGCTCGGCTCACGCAGGTATTCTACCAGCTCGCCGACTTCCTCTTTCGCTTCGTCACACCCGGCAACGTCTGCAAAAGTGGTTTTGATCTGGTCTTCCGTCAACATACGGGCTTTGCTTTTGCCGAAGGACATCGCGCCCTTCCCGCCGCCGCCCTGCATTTGCCGCATAAAGAAGATCCAGACGCCGATCAGCAGCAGCATTGGGAACCAGGAGATGAAGATGGAAGCCAGCAGGCTCGGCTCTTCTGGTGGTTCGCCAACAACTTTGACGTTTTTAGTCAACAGGTTATCGAGCAGCTTCGGATCGTTAACCGGAATGTAAGTCGTGTAACGGTTACTATCTTTCTTGGTAACGTTGATCTCACGTCCGTTGATACGCGCTTCGCGAACCTGGTCCTGATTGACCTCTTGCAGGAAGGTAGAATAATCCACCTTGCGGCCATTCGACTCGCTGGGCCCAAAGCTCTGGAATACTGACATCAGCACAACGGCAATGACCAGCCAGAGTATTAGGTTTTTCGCCATGTCACTCAAGGGATTAACCTCTTATTACAACTGTGTTAAAAACAGCGTCAGGATACTCTATATCCAGTTTCTTTCAAACTTTCGTTTGAAATCTGCCGGTTATGGTTTACGCCCGGTCGCTACAATATACACTTCACGCGAACGAGCGCGGGAAGAGTCCGGCTTACGAACTTTGACCTTCGTAAACAGGGAGCGAATTTCTCGAAGATACTCATCGAAGCCTTCGCCCTGGAACACCTTCACTACAAAACTACCACCTGGCGCTAATACATCACGAGACATTTCAAGCGCCAGTTCTACCAGATACATAGCCCGGGGAATATCCACCGCCGGTGTTCCGCACATATTCGGCGCCATATCGGACATGACAACTTGGACTTTACTGTCGCCCACTCGCTCAAGTAACGCTTTCAGGACTAATTCATCACGAAAATCGCCCTGAAGGAAGTCCACACCAACGATTGGATCCATTGGTAAAAGATCGCAAGCGATGATGCGGCCGCTGTTGCCGATCTGCGTGACCGCATACTGCGACCAGCCACCGGGAGCAGCACCGAGGTCGACTACCGTCATCCCCGGCTTAAAAATTTTGTCACTTTGCTGTATTTCATCAAGTTTAAACCAGGCACGGGAACGTAACCCCTTTTTCTGTGCCTGTTGAACATATTTATCGCTAAAGTGTTCCTGAAGCCAGCGGCTTGAGCTGGCAGAACGCTTTTTACCTGTCATTTAACATTCCCGTTCGGGTTCATCGTACTTTACTGCGTAAAAATCGACGCGGTAGTTTGGCGATATATGGGAGATGGCGGTAGAATGACCCGTTTTCAATCCCAACGTAAGCAAAAAAATACGATGAATCTGAGTACTAAACAAAAACAGCACCTGAAAGGTCTGGCACATCCGCTCAAGCCGGTAGTTATGCTTGGCAACAATGGTTTGACCGAAGGGGTACTGGCCGAGATCGAACAAGCGTTAGGGCACCATGAACTCATCAAGGTGAAGATCGCCTCAGAAGATCGCGAAACAAAAGCCTTGATCGTGGAAGCCATCGTACGCGAAACCGGCGCCTGTAACGTACAGGTCATCGGTAAAACGCTGGTTCTGTACCGCCCAACACCAGAGCGTAAAATCTCGCTGCCACGCTAAGAATATCCTGAATCTCGACACAACTTTGTGTAAAACGAGGGATTTCTGCGGCCAGGCGAGCAAAATGCCATGCTCCTGACGTTGATAAAAGGCCGCTATGCGGCCTTTTTCCTTTCTTTACAATCTATAAACATCGTAGCGGGAAATACGCCTTACAGGTATTCAACCTTGGTAATTTCGTATTCCACTTCCCCACCCGGGGTACGGATAGTCACGACGTCATCCTGCTCTTTGCCGATCAGACCGCGGGCGATCGGCGAGTTCACGGAGATCAGATTCTGCTTAAAATCAGCTTCGTCATCGCCCACGATGCGGTAGGTCTGTTCCTCGTCGGTATCGAGGTTCAGCACGCTGACGGTAGAACCAAAAATCACCCGGCCGTTGTTCGGCATTTTGGTGATATCGATAACCTGCGCATTAGACAGCTTCGCTTCGATATCCTTGATACGCCCTTCGCAGAAACCCTGCTGCTCACGCGCGGCGTGATACTCGGCATTCTCTTTCAGATCGCCGTGTTCACGGGCCTCAGCAATAGCGGCAATGATTTCAGGACGACGCACAGACTTCAGATAATCCAGTTCTTCGCGCAGTTTTTCAGCGCCACGTAAGGTCATCGGAATCGCTTGCATTAGTTATACCTCTTTATCATTCCTTCAGGGAACGGATAGCTCCGCTCCGCCACCTGTCCTGCCCACGGGCAGGACACGAGCAAAAAGAAACCGACCCGGGAAACACTCCCCAGGTCAGCAGCAATTTTTCATTTGATGGGTATTTTACCCCGAAGTTCATTATGGGTCATCGTTTACTTTACTGGGCGTTGCACCGTAGTATGACGGCCTGGCTTCAGGTTGTTAGCGCGAGATTATGCGATTTCCCAGATTTATCATCGGATTGACCGCCGGTATAGCGCTTAGCGCTCAGGCGGCGAATATTGACGAGTACATCAACCAGCTTCCCGCCGGTGCGAACCTTGCCTTTATGGCGCAAAAGGTCGGCGCATCGACGCCGGAAATCGACTATCACAGCCAGCAAATGGCGCTCCCGGCCAGTACGCAAAAGGTCATCACCGCGCTGGCGGCACTGCTGCAACTGGGGCCCGATTTTCGCTTTACCACCACGCTGGAAACCAAAGGTTCCCTTGACGGCGGCGTGCTGAAAGGCGACCTGATTGCGCGCTTCGGCGGCGATCCGACGCTTAAACGGCAGGATATTCGCAATATGGTGGCGACGCTGAAAAAAGCCGGCGTGCAGCGTATCGAAGGCAATGTGCTCATCGATACCTCGGTCTTCGCCAGCCATGACAAAGCGCCCGGCTGGCCGTGGAACGACCTGACGCAGTGCTTCAGCGCCCCGCCGGCGGCGGCGATTGTCGACCGTAACTGCTTCTCTGTCTCGCTGTATAGCGCGCAGAAACCGGGCGATGTCGCCTTCATTCGCGTTGCATCCTATTATCCGGTCACCATGTTCAGCCAGGTGCGAACGCTAGCGCGTGGCTCATCGGAAGCCCAGTATTGCGAGCTCGACGTGGTGCCGGGCGATCTCAATCGCTATACTCTCACCGGCTGCCTGCCGCAGCGTAGCGAGCCGCTGCCTCTGGCCTTCGCCATTCAGGATGGCGCCAGCTATGCCGGAGCGATCCTCAAAGCGGAGCTGGCCCAGGCGGGAATCACCTACAGCGGCACGCTGCTCCGCCAGACGCTGGCCAATGAGCCCGGCACCGTGCTGGCAACCAGCCAGTCGGCTCCGCTGCACGATCTGCTGCGGATCATGCTGAAGAAGTCAGACAACATGATTGCCGACACCGTCTTTCGCACCATCGGCCACGCCCGGTTCGGCGTACCTGGCACCTGGCGGGCGGGCTCCGATGCCGTACGGCAGATCCTGCGTCAACAGGCTGGGGTCGATCTCGGCAACACTATCATCGCCGACGGCTCTGGCCTGTCGCGCCACAACCTGATCGCCCCGGCGACCATGATGCAGGTGCTGCAGTATATCGCCCAGCACGATACCGAGCTCAACTTCATCTCCATGCTGCCGCTGGCGGGCCATGACGGATCGCTGCAGTATCGCGCCGGTCTTCATCAGGCGGGCGTCGATGGTAAAGTTTCGGCGAAAACCGGGTCGCTCCAGGGGGTTTATAACCTCGCAGGCTTCATCACTACCGCCAGCGGACAAAAGATGGCCTTCGTGCAATATCTCTCCGGATACGCCGTGGAGCCAGCTGATCAGCGCAATCGCCGCATCCCACTGGTCCGCTTTGAAAGCCGCTTGTATAAAGATTTGTACCAGAACAATTAAAACAAAAGGGCCGCATCAGATGCGGCCCTTTTTGATCCAGAGAAGTCAGGATTAGCGTTTGTAGATGAATTCGACGCCTTCTTCGTCGTCCTCATCCCAGTCGTCATCCCAGTCTTCGTCATCTTCTGCTTCGGCTTCGGCCTCTTCAAGCTGCTGACGGTGATAGTCGTCCCACATAAACTCGACTTTCTCCGGCTTCTGCTCTTCTTCCGCCTGCACGATCGGGTTTTCGATGATGAAGGTCATCACGTCCCAGCATAGCTCTTTCACGCCCTGCTGGCTGGCCGCGGAGATCAGGTAGAATTTCTCTTCCCAACCCAGCGCTTCGGCAATCGCTTTGGCTTTGGCTTCGGCTTCGGCCTTGTCCATCAGGTCAATCTTGTTGAAAACTAACCAGCGTGGTTTGGAGGCTAGCTTCTCGCTGTATTTCTCCAGCTCGCCGATGATAATGCGCGCATTCTCAACCGGATCGGAGCCGTCGATCGGATCGATATCGATGAGGTGCAGCAGTACGCGGCAGCGCTCGAGGTGCTTGAGGAAGCGGATACCGAGGCCTGCCCCTTCCGCTGCGCCTTCAATCAGCCCCGGGATATCGGCAACTACGAAGCTCTTTTCATTGTCCATACGCACCACGCCCAGGCTTGGCACCAGGGTGGTAAACGGATAGTCAGCCACTTTCGGCTTGGCGGCGGAGACCGCACGGATGAAGGTGGATTTGCCGGCGTTCGGCATGCCCAGCATCCCGACATCGGCCAACAGCATCAGCTCCAGCTGCAGGTCGCGTTTATCACCCGGGGTACCCATGGTTTTCTGACGCGGCGTACGGTTAACGGACGATTTGAAACGGGTGTTGCCCAAACCGTGCCAGCCGCCTTTCGCCACCATCAGACGCTGACCGTGTTTGGTCATATCGCCCATGGTCTCGCCGGTGCCCTGATCGATAACCCGGGTGCCGACCGGCACTTTTACCGTCACGTCTTTACCGCGCTTACCGGTACAGTCGCGGCTTTGACCATTCTGCCCACGTTCGGCGCGGAACGATTTTTCAAAACGGTAGTCGATCAGGGTGTTCAGGTTCTCGTCCGCTTCCAGCCAGACATCGCCGCCATCACCGCCATCGCCGCCGTCCGGACCGCCTTTCGGAATATACTTTTCGCGGCGGAAGCTTACGCAACCATTGCCGCCGTCACCTGCTACGACCAGGATCGTTGCTTCATCTACAAACTTCATTTTACTCTCCGTAAATCATTCGCCTGAGCGGGGCAGCGGTACTACCGCCTCTCGCTTACGCCAACGTCCCCAAAGACGATGACCGATGGCGGAATACATCGCGCCCGCAACCACGACAAACGCACCGAGATAACCAATCAGGTTTAACATCGGTCTGGCGAAAACATCGGGCCAGGCCATTGATAATAAATCAGAAAACAGTAGCGTAAACAGTGGCGTCAAGGTGATTAACGCGCTGACCTGCGCCGCCTGCCAGCGCGCCATGGCTTCCGCCAGCGCCCCGTAGCCGACCAGGGTATTCAGCCCGCAAAAAATCAGGCATGCCAATTGCCAACTGCTTAACCGGGAAATCACTCCGGGCTCAGCAAGCGGCAGTAATGCAATCGTACACAAAGTGTACAGCAAAAATAGTATCTGCTGTGATGCCAGACGGCGCAATAACACCTTTTGCGCGACGCCGTAGCTTACCCACACCGTAGCGGCAGCAACGCCGAAAATTACCCCCCACGTGTAGTCCGTCAGGCGGGTAAAGATTTCAATCAGACTGGTATTGAAGAACATCACCAGCCCGCAGAGCAGCATCAACGCGCCCACCACCTGGGTGCCGCGCATGCGCTCTTTCAGAATTACGACGCTAGCCACCATCATCCCCACCGGCGATAGCTGGCCGATGACCTGAGAAGCCGTGGGGCTGAGGTATTGCAGGGAAGAACTAAACAGGATGAAGTTACCGAACAGACCGCCGGTGGCAATCGCTAATAACACCAGCCAGCGCGGCTTGCGAAAAATTCGCATCGGCGGCAGTTTGCCTTTGATCGCGAGGATCGCGCCAAGCCCAATGCTGGCCATCAGGAAGCGATAAAAGACCACCGTAGGCGGCGCCATCACCTCGAGAACCTGTTTCATTGCAATCGGCAACGCTCCCCAACACATTGCGGTGGTAAGCGCCAGAATAATGCCAATCCCAGCCTGCTGCTTCATGCCTGTTTCCCTGCAAAAATTTTCCGGTAGACGAATGTAAAAAGCCCCGCAACGTGTTGCGGGGCTTTCATCCGTTACCGGGACGCGAAAAACTTATTCAGCAACGATGCTGATGAATTTACGGTTTTTCGGGCCTTTAACTTCGAACTTGACTTTACCGTCAGTCAAAGCGAACAGAGTGTGGTCACGGCCGCAACCAACGTTGGTACCAGCGTGGAATTTAGTACCACGTTGACGAACGATGATGCTACCTGCCAGAACTGCTTCACCGCCGAAACGTTTTACGCCCAGACGTTTAGCTTCTGAATCGCGACCGTTACGAGTCGAGCCGCCAGCCTTTTTATGTGCCATTTAAATCTACTCCTCAGGTCTTAGGCGCTGATGCCAGTGATTTTCACATCAGTGAACCACTGACGATGGCCCTGCTGCTTACGATAGTGTTTACGACGACGAAACTTAACGATTTTAACTTTCTCGCCACGACCGTGAGCAACAACTTCAGCTTTGATTACGCCGCCCTCAACGAAAGGAACGCCGATCTTGATTTCTTCACCGTTTGCGATCATCAGCACTTCAGCGAATTCAACAGCTTCGCCAGTTGCGATGTCCAGCTTTTCCAGGCGAACGGTCTGACCTTCGCTTACTCGGTGTTGTTTACCACCACTTTGGAAAACCGCGTACATATAAAACTCCGCTTCCGCGCACCTCTTTATGTGATTCAGAGTGCGCTATAAATATTCACAATAGGGCGCGAATATTACGCAAAACGCGAGCCTTTGACAAGAGCGATTAGCGATCAATGCAGAAAAAAAACACAACTTTCACGACAACGTTTATCTACGGCAATTTTTCAGTACAATCATATCTTCTTTTAATTCTGTCTTAATCCTTCTGTGATCCCACCTGGATTCATGGTAACAGGACATTTGGCCCGGCTTTTGCGATGAATTTAGAAAAAATCAATGAGTTAACCGCGCAAGATATGGCGGGTGTCAATGCGACGATTCTTGAGCAACTCAACTCCGATGTTCAGCTTATCAATCAGTTAGGCTATTACATCGTCAGCGGCGGCGGCAAACGCATTCGCCCGATGATTGCTGTGCTCGCCGCACGCGCGGTGGGCTATCAGGGGAGCGCGCATGTCACCATTGCCGCGCTGATTGAATTTATTCATACCGCCACCCTGCTGCATGACGACGTCGTCGATGAGTCTGATATGCGTCGCGGCAAAGCCACGGCCAATGCGGCGTTTGGCAATGCCGCCAGCGTGCTGGTCGGCGATTTTATCTATACCCGCGCCTTTCAGATGATGACCCAGCTGGGCTCGCTGAAGATCCTTGAGGTCATGTCGGAAGCGGTGAACGTCATTGCCGAAGGCGAAGTGCTGCAGCTGATGAACGTCAATGACCCGGATATCACCGAAGAGAACTACATGCGCGTTATCTACAGTAAGACGGCGCGCCTGTTTGAAGCTGCCTCGCAGTGTGCGGGACTGCTGGCCGACTGCACTGCGGAAGAAGAGCGCGCGTTGCAGGATTATGGCCGCTATCTCGGCACCGCTTTCCAGCTAATCGACGATTTACTCGATTATAGCTCTGACGGCGAGCGGCTCGGTAAAAACGTCGGTGACGACCTGAACGAAGGTAAACCCACGCTACCGCTGCTGCACGCCATGCACCATGGCACACCCGATCAATCAGCGATGATCCGCGGTGCGATCGAGCAAGGCAACGGCCGCCATCTACTGGATGCTGTGCTGGAAACGATGGCGACCTGCGGTTCGCTGGAATGGACGCAGAAGCGTGCCGAAGACGAAGCTGACAAAGCCATTGCCGCGCTGCAGATCCTCCCGGACACGCCCTGGCGCGAAGCCTTGATTGGGCTGGCGCATATTGCAGTCCAGCGCGATCATTAATCCCCCCTCCTTTCCCGCGCGACGCGCGGGAAAGTTCCAGTAAAATGCCATTTCTCTCCCTAAACTTCCGAATATCTTGATAGATTCTGAATATTCCGGCGCTTTAACAGAACTTGTTAGAACCCTACATAGTACGCGGGTATAGTGTCTCTATCGCCCATGTGGGACGATCTGGACCTTTAACACCAGGAGAATTTATGGATAAGTTCATCGACTGGCATCCCGCAGATATTGTTGCGGGATTACGTAAACGGGGAACATCGCTGGCGGCAGAGTCGCGACGGCACGGACTAAGTTCTTCAACGCTGGCGAACGCCCTGACCCGCCCCTGGCCGAAAGGCGAATTGATTATCGCCACAGCGCTGGAAACGCAGCCGTGGGTCATCTGGCCGTCACGCTACCACGACCCGGTGACTCATGAGTTTATCGACAGAACGCAGATGATGCGTCAGAAGAAGATCGACAAGTGATGTGATTGCTCGACAGCGCCCCGGAACAACGTCCCGGGGCGCTGTCAGGACGCGGTTACTCGCCCTTCACGCGTTGAATATTGGCGCCCAGGGCCTGCAGTTTATCTTCGATACGCTCATAGCCGCGATCGATATGATAGATGCGATCGACGATGGTGGTCCCTTCAGCGATACAGCCGGCCAGCACCAGGCTCGCCGACGCGCGCAAATCGGTCGCCATCACCTGCGCGCCAGAAAGCTGCTTAACGCCGTGACAGATAGCGGTATTGCTCTCGATCTCCGCGTGCGCGCCCATACGGATCAGCTCCGGAATGTGCATGAAGCGGTTTTCAAAGATCGTTTCGGTGATCACGCCGGTCCCTTCCGCTACCAGGTTAAGCAGCGTGAACTGGGCCTGCATATCGGTCGGGAAGCCCGGGTGCGGCGCGGTACGCACGTTGACCGCTTTCGGACGGTTGCCGTGCATATCGAGGCTGATCCAGTCTTCGCCCGTTTCGATGTCAGCCCCGGCGTCGCGCAGCTTCGCCAGTACGGCATCCAGGGTATCCGGCTGCGCGTTACGGCAGAGGATCTTGCCGCCGGAAATCGCCGCGGCCACCAGGAAAGTCCCGGTTTCAATACGGTCAGGCAGCACACGGTAGACGCCGCCGCCCAGGCGCTGCACGCCTTCGATGGTAATGCGATCGCTACCCTGGCCTGTGATTTTTGCGCCCAGCGCGTTCAGGAAGTTGGCGGTATCGACAATCTCCGGCTCGCGAGCGGCGTTTTCAATAATCGTCGTTCCCTCCGCAAGCGTCGCTGCGCTCATGATGGTTACGGTGGCGCCGACGCTCACCTTATCCATCACAATATGCGCGCCTTTCAGGCGACCGCTGACCGAGGCTTTGACATAACCTTCTTCCAGTTTGATCTCGGCGCCTAGCTGCTCCAGACCACTAATATGCAGATCGACCGGACGCGCGCCGATAGCGCAGCCGCCAGGCAGAGAAACTTGACCCTGACCGAAACGCGCCACCAACGGGCCCAGCGCCCAGATAGAGGCGCGCATGGTTTTCACCAGATCGTACGGAGCACAGAATACATCGACCGGGCCGGCGTCAATCCATACCGAACCATTGCGCTCGACCTTCGCGCCCAGCTGGCTCAGCAGCTTCATGGTGGTATCGATGTCTTTCAGCTTAGGTACGTTTTGGATCTCTACCGGCTCTTCGGCAAGCAGCGCGGAAAAGAGGATTGGCAGGGCGGCGTTTTTTGCCCCGGAGATGGTGACTTCACCCTGAAGGCGAGTCGGCCCCTGAACACGGAATTTATCCATTGATTCTGTTCTCTATTAAAAATTCACATACGCTGCAGGGGATCCCCCACAGCTTAGAAGCCATTGAGTTTGCGGTCTCGCGCCCACTCCTGCGGAGTAAAGGCCTTGATCGACAGCGCATGGATGCGGTTGTCGGCAATATATTCCATCAGCGGCGCGTAGATGCTCTGCTGCTTTTTCACCCGACTCATGCCATCGAACATCTCACCCACAGCAATAACCTGAAAGTGGCTGCCATCGCCAGAGACGTGGACTTCCTGGAGGGGGAGTGCGTTCATCAGCACGGTCTGAATTTCATGATTTTCCATGGGCTCAAATTTATCTGATAGTGAAAACAGCCCAACATCTTAGAGGAAAGTGGCGCGGTCTTAAACAAGCAAAAAGCCCCGGCGAAAAGATTGCCAGGGCTTTCGGAATAGCTTCAGTGCTAAGGCACTGAAAAGATTATGAGATCAGATCGGCAGGCAGGTTGTAAAGACCGATCAGCGTTTGCAGGTTTTCGCTCTTGCCGACCAGCTGCGCTTCCCGGCCCTGACGGCGAATCAGCGCCACAAAATGCACTAACAGCGCCAGGCCCGCAGTGTCCACGCGCGTGGTCTGACTGAGATCGATGATCGCCGTTCCCGCCGTCGCCTGGGCGCGCGCCTCCCAGAGCGGGACCAGCAGATCCTGATCCAGCTCCCCGTGCAGCGCCAGCGTCTCGCCCTCGCTAGTCCAGCTCAGCTGCCCGCTCATTATTTTTTCTGTTCCAGGGTGATCGGCTGCGCAGAGATCGCTTTCAGCTGCGCGGTCAGGCCATCAACGCCCTTGGTGCGCAGCAGATCGCTCCACTCATTCTGTTTGGTGGTGATCATGCTCACCCCTTCCGCGATCATATCGTAGGCCTGCCAGTTGCCGGTCTGGGTATTTTTACGCCACTGGAAGTCAAGACGTACCGGCGGACGACCGTTCGGGTCGATGATAGTGACGCGGATCGGAACGATGGTTGCGCTGCCCAGCGGCTGCTCCGGAGCAATCTGGTAAGTCTGCCCATGGTACATCGCCAGCGCCTGACCGTAGGCCTGCTTCAGGTATTCACGGAAGGCGGCAAAATAGGCCTCACGCTGCGCAGGGGTCGCTTCTTTGTAATAGCGGCCCAGCACCAGCGCGCCGGCATATTTCACCTGTACATACGGCAATAACTCCTGGTCGACGATGTCGCGCAGATAGTTAGGATTAGCTTTAATCTTCGGCTGTTCATTCTTCAGGCGATCGAAGGTTTTCTGCGCCGCTTCATTCATCAGCTTATACGGATTGGACTGATCTGCGGCCTGGACGGCGGTCAGCGGGGCAATCACCAGCATGGCGACCATGAGTAAGCGTTTAAACATATCGTATTTCTCCTGAAATTAATGCGTCGTGCCGGCTGCCGGCGTCGCGTCAGTATGACCTTCTGCCTCGGCCTTATCATTGCCAGAATTCTGATTGTCGCCGCCCTTACTGTTATAAAGGAACTGACCAATCAGATCTTCCAGCACCATGGCGGACTTGGTGTCCTGGATAGTGCCGCCGTCTTTAAGGATAGTCGTCCCGAGGTCCGGGTCTTCAAAACCGACGTTCAGCGCCAGGTACTGCTCGCCCAGCAGGCCAGAGGTGCGGATCGCCAACGAACTGGTATCCGGGATATGGTTGTAGCGCTCATCGATATCGAGCTCCACGCGTGGCAGATAGGTTTTCGGATCGAGCGTAATGTCCGCTACCCGCCCCACTACCACGCCGCCGATGCGCACCGGCGAGCGCGCCTTCAGGCCGCCGATGTTATCGAAAGTCGCATAAAGGCGATAAGTCGGCTCGGTGCGTAGCGAGGTGACGTTCGCCGCCTTCAGGCAGACAAACAGCGCCGCCAGCAGCGCCACCAGTAAGAACACCCCTACCCAGATTTCAGTTTTTTTCGTTTGCATGAACTCAATTCCCAAACATCAGCGCAGTCAGCACAAAATCCAGCCCCAGAACCGCCAGCGACGCATGCACCACGGTACGCGTTGTCGCCCGGCTAATCCCGGCGGAAGTGGGGATAGCGTCATAACCATTAAATAACGCAATCCAGGTTACCGTAATAGCGAACACCAGACTCTTAATCAGGCAGTTCACCAGATCCATTCGCCAGTCGACGGCATTTTGCATCGCGGTCCAGAAAAAACCACCGTCAATGCCTTTCCAGCTCACCCCCACCAGCGCACCGCCCCAGATCCCTACCGCGACGAAGATAATCGTCAGCAGCGGCAGCGAAATGACACCGGCCCAGAAGCGTGGGGAAATGACGCGACGCAGCGGATCCACCGCCATCATCTCCATACTGGAGAGCTGTTCCGTGGCCCGCATCAGGCCAATCTCGGCGGTCAGCGCCGACCCGGCGCGGCCGGCAAACAGCAGCGCGGCGACCACCGGCCCCAGCTCACGCAGCAGCGACAGCGCCACCAGCATGCCAAGACTGGTCTCTGCGCTGTAGGTGGTTAACACCAGATACCCCTGCAGCCCGAGCACCATACCGATAAACAAGCCCGATACAATGATAATCAGCATCGACAGGACGCCGACGTTATAGAGTTGACGAACCAGCAGCGGCGCGTGCTTGCGAAACTCTGGTTTGCCGACAACGGCGTTGAAAAGCATTAATCCGGCGCGTCCAAACGTCGCGGTGGTTTTAATACCGCGATGACCTAGCGCGGCCAGCGCATTAAACAGCATGAGTCGCTCAACTCCCTATGCCTAATAAATCATGGTGATAGTCGCCAGCAGGATAACGGAACGGCACCGGACCGTCGGCAATACCATCAATGAACTGACGAACCCGAGGATCGGTATTCTCCCGTAGCGACTGGGCGCTACCGTGGGCGACAATCTTTTTATCCGCCACGATATACGCGTAGTCCGCGATGCTAAGCACCTCGGGCACATCGTGCGAAACCACGATGCAAGTGACACCCAGCGTGCTGTTGAGTTCAGAAATCAGCTTCACCAGCACGCCCATAGTGATGGGATCCTGCCCGACGAACGGTTCGTCGAACATAATCAGATCCGGCTCCAGGGCAATGGCTCTCGCCAGGGCGGCGCGGCGCGCCATCCCACCGGAAAGCTCAGAAGGCATTAACTTCGCCGCACCGCGTAGCCCCACCGCTTCCAGCTTCATCATCACCGTCGTATGCAGCAGCGCAGGCGGCAAATGCGTATGTTCGCGCAGCGGATAGGCAACGTTGTCAAAGACATTGAGATCGGTGAACAGCGCGCCGGACTGGAACAGCATGCTCATCCGCTTACGCACCGTATAAAGACGCGAACGCGTCATCTGCGGCACGTTCTCGCCATCAAACAGGATCTCTCCCCTGTCCGGCGGGATCTGGCCGCCGATCAGGCGTAACAGGGTAGTCTTGCCGATCCCCGAAGGTCCCATGATCGCAGTAATTTTACCGCGCGGCACCGACAGCGAGATGTCGTCGAAGATCACACGATCGCCGCGTGAAAAGCGGATACCGCGCACTTCAACTAAATTCGCCTGAGTTTGGCTCATAAAATCATCCTTACTAAACACCTGACGGGCAAGCATGGCCCTTTCTTGCGCCACAATCACAACATTTTTACAGAATCTTACCTGCACAGGTTAGCGAAAGCTGGCATTTGTTTTACTTTTGGCACACATAAAGTCAAAATTAAGAATTCGTTACGCTGCGTAGGGATAACCCAGCGAGGCGACGATTATACCTGAAGAAAGGACTTTAGATGCTCTTAGCGACGGCTCTGTTAATTATTGGTTTATTGCTGGTTGTCTACAGCGCCGATCGTCTGGTCTATGCCGCCTCCATCCTGTGTCGTATGTTGGGGATCCCGCCGCTGATCATCGGCATGACAGTGGTCAGTATCGGCACCAGCCTGCCTGAGATCATGGTCGCCACCGCGGCCTCGCTGCACGGGCAGACCGATCTGGCGGTCGGCACCGCGCTCGGATCTAATATCACCAATATCTTATTGATCCTCGGTCTCGCCGCCTTACTCAGGCCATTTACCGTGCATTCTGATATTCTGCGCCGCGAATTACCGCTAATGTTGCTGGTCAGCGTGCTGGCGGGACTGGTGCTCTACGATGGACAACTGACCCGTCTCGACGGGCTATTTTTACTGGCGTTAGCGCTTCTGTGGCTGCTGTTCACCATCAAAATCGCTCGCCTGGCGGAGCGCCAGGGAAGCGATAGCCTGACCCGCGAACAGCTGGCGGAGCTGCCACGCGAAGGGTCGCTGCCGGTCGCCCTGCTCTGGTTAGGGGTAGCGATGATCGTCATGCCGATGGCGACCCGCATGGTGGTGGATAACAGTACAGTGCTGGCAAACTATTTCGCCATCAGCGAACTGACCGTCGGCCTGACGGTGGTGGCGATAGGCACCAGCCTGCCGGAGCTGGCCACCGCCATCGCCGGGGCGCGGAAAGGGGAAGATGATATTGCCATCGGCAATATCATCGGCGCCAATATCCTTAATATCGCACTGGTGCTGGGTTTACCGGCGCTGATCGCGCCGGGGAGCTTTGCGACCGAAGCCTTCACTCGCGATTATGGCGTGATGCTGCTGGTCAGCCTGATCTTCGCAGTGCTGTGCTGGCGCCGTCAGCAGCAGCCGGGACGACTGGTTGGCGCGCTGCTGGTCGGCGGCTTTGTGGTTTGGTTGGCGATGCTGTTTTGGACAGCACCGCTCTTCGTTGAATGATTCGGGATAACATCATGTCGCAAATAGATTTGCCCACGGATTTTGACTTTCAACAGGCAGGCCGTCAGGTGCTGGAAATTGAACGTGAAGGTCTGGCCCAGCTCGATCAATACATAAATGAAGACTTTACCCATGCCTGCGAAACGATTTTCCGCTGCGGCGGGAAAGTCGTGGTGATGGGGATGGGCAAATCCGGCCACATCGGCCGCAAAATGGCGGCAACCTTCGCCAGTACCGGCACCTCGGCATTTTTTGTCCACCCCGGCGAAGCGGCGCACGGTGATTTAGGTATGGTCACGCCGCAGGATGTGGTAATTGCGCTGTCGAACTCCGGCGAATCGAATGAAATCCTCGCGCTGATCCCGGTCCTCAAGCGCCAGCAGGTGAAGCTTATCTGTATCACCAGCCGGCCGGAGAGCAGCATGGCGCGCGCGGCGGATATCCATCTGTGCGTGAAAGTGCCGAAGGAGGCCTGCCCGTTAGGACTGGCGCCCACGTCGAGCACCACCGCCGCGCTGGTGATGGGTGATGCCCTCGCCGTCGCCCTGCTGGAAGCCCGCGGCTTTACCGCTGAGGATTTCGCCCTGTCGCATCCGGGCGGCGCACTCGGCCGTAAGCTGTTGCTGCGGGTCAATGATATTATGCATACCGGTGATGAAATCCCGCACGTCGGCCTGCAGGCGACCCTGCGCGATGCGCTGCTGGAAATCACGCGTAAAAATTTAGGCATGACCGCTATCTGCGATGACGATATGAACATCATCGGTATTTTTACCGACGGTGACCTGCGCCGGGTCTTCGATACCGGCGTTGATATGCGCGATGCCAGCATTGCCGACGTCATGACCCGGGGAGGTATCCGCATCCGCCCCGGCACTCTGGCGGTGGATGCGTTAAACCTGATGCAATCCCGTCATATCACCTGCGTGCTGGTTGCCGATGGCGACCATCTGCTGGGTGTGGTACATATGCACGATCTGCTGCGCGCGGGCGTAGTGTAAGTAAGGAAAAAATAATGAATAATGCTGATGCTCAGTTAGCGACCTGCTACGGGCCGGTAAGCCAGGCGTTTGTCGATCGCGCGGCGAAGATCCGTCTACTGATCCTTGATGTCGACGGTGTATTATCCGACGGGCTTATCTATATGGGTAATCACGGCGAGGAGCTGAAAGCGTTTAACGTCCGCGATGGCTATGGTATCCGCTGCGCGCTGACCTCGGGTATTGAAGTGGCGATTATTACCGGGCGAAAAGCTAAACTGGTAGAAGATCGCTGTCAGACGCTGGGCATTACGCATTTGTACCAGGGGCAGTCGGACAAGCTGCTGGCGTTCCGCGATCTGACGGACAAACTGCACGTGCGGCCGGAAGAAGTCGCCTACATCGGCGACGATCTTATTGACTGGCCGGTGATGGCCGAAGTGGGCCTTAGCGTCGCCGTCGCCGATGCGCATCCGCTGCTGCTACCGCGGGCGAATTATGTCACGCGAATTAACGGCGGACGCGGCGCGGTACGCGAAGTCTGCGATTTGTTACTATTGGCGCAGGGCAAGCTGGATGAGGCCAAAGGGCAATCAATATGAGTAAAACCAGACGTTGGGTTATCATTTTACTGTCGCTGCTCGCGCTGATCCTTATCGGCCTGAATCTGGCGAATACGGACGACACGGCCCAGCCGGAGGTCAATCCTAACGACCCTACGTATAAAAGCGAACATACCGACACCGTGGTATACAGTCCGGAAGGCGCCCTGAGCTATCGGCTGATTGCCGAGCACGTGGAATATTTTTCCGATCAGGAGGTCTCCTGGTTTACCAAACCGGTGATGACCACCTTTGATACTAACAAGGTGCCTACCTGGTCGGTCAGAGCAGACAAAGCGAAGCTGACGAATGACCGGATGCTCTATCTTTACGGGCACGTTGAGGTGAATGCGCTCGCTCCAGATTCTCAACTGCGCAAAATTACGACGGATAACGCCCAGATAAATCTGGTAACGCAGGACGTTACCTCCGATGACATGGTGACGTTATACGGCACCACATTTAATTCCAGCGGCCTGAAAATGCGTGGAAACCTTCGCAGCAAAAATGCCGAGCTGATTGAAAAGGTGAGAACCTCTTATGAAATTCAGAACAAACAAACTCAGCCTTAAGATTGCGCTCGCCGGCGCGTTACTGGCCGCCAGCCTGCCGGCCCTCGCCAAGACGGGCGATACCGATCAGCCGATCCATATCGAGTCCGATCAGCAGTCGCTGGACATGCAGGGCAATGTCGTCACCTTCACCGGTAACGTGGTCGTGACCCAGGGGACGATCAAGATTAACGCTGATAAAGTGGTGGTCACCCGTCCGGGCAACGAGAAAGGCAAAGAGGTGATCGAAGGTTTCGGTAACCCGGCTACTTTCTATCAGATGCAGGATAACGGCAAGCCGGTAAAAGGCCGGGCGTCGAAAATGCGCTACGAGCTGCAGAACGATTACGTCGTGCTGACGGGCAACGCTTATCTGGAACAGCTCGACAGCAACATCAAGGGCGACAAGATCACCTATCTGGTGAAAGAGCAAAAAATGCAGGCCTTCAGCGACAAAGGTCGACGCGTCACCACCGTTCTGGTGCCGTCCGAGCTGCAGGACAAAAGCGGCAACCAGCAAAAGAAGAGTAACTAATCCGTTATGGCAACCTTAACTGCGAAGAATCTCGCTAAAGCGTATAAAGGCCGCCGCGTGGTGGAAGATGTCAGTCTCACCGTTAACTCGGGCGAGATTGTCGGCTTGCTCGGCCCGAACGGCGCCGGTAAAACGACCACCTTCTACATGGTGGTCGGGATTGTGCCCCGCGACGCAGGCAATATCATCATCGATGACGAAGACATCAGCCTGCTACCGCTGCACGCGCGCGCGCGACGGGGCATCGGCTACCTGCCGCAGGAAGCGTCGATTTTCCGTCGCCTCAGCGTCTATGACAACCTGATGGCGGTCCTGCAGATCCGTGACGATCTAACCAGCGAACAACGGGAAGATCGCGCTAAAGAGCTGATGGAAGAGTTTCATATTGAGCACCTGCGCGACAGCCTCGGTCAGGCGCTCTCCGGTGGTGAACGCCGCCGCGTCGAAATCGCCCGCGCGCTGGCGGCGAATCCGAAATTTATTCTTCTAGATGAACCCTTTGCCGGCGTGGATCCGATCTCCGTTATCGATATTAAACGCATCATTGAGCACCTGCGCGACAGCGGTCTCGGCGTTCTGATTACCGACCATAACGTCCGTGAGACCCTCGCGGTCTGCGAACGCGCGTATATTGTCAGTCAGGGACACCTTATCGCTCATGGTACACCGCAGCAGATCCTCGAAGATGAGCAGGTTAAGCGCGTGTATCTTGGGGAAGACTTCAGACTCTGATAGGGTAGAGGTTACAGACGTTTTAGCCGGAGATATTTACCCTGAACATGAAGCAAGGTTTGCAATTAAGGCTTAGCCAACAGCTTGCCATGACGCCGCAGCTGCAGCAGGCGATTCGTTTGCTGCAGTTGTCCACGTTAGAACTCCAGCAAGAGCTCCAGCAAGCGCTGGAAAGTAACCCGTTGCTTGAGCAAACCGATCTTCACGACGAGGTAGAGGCAAAAGAGGTGGAGGACCGCGAGTCCCTCGATACCGTCGATGCGCTTGAGCAAAAAGAGATGCCCGACGAACTGCCTCTCGATGCCAGCTGGGATGAAATCTATACCGCTGGCACGCCGTCGGGTAACGGCGTCGACTATCAGGACGACGAGCTTCCAGTCTATCAAGGCGAGACCACCCAGACGCTGCAGGACTATCTGATGTGGCAGGTTGAGCTGACGCCTTTCACCGACACCGACCGCGCTATTGCCACCTCTATCGTCGACGCCGTCGACGATACGGGCTACCTCACGATTCAGATTGAAGATATTGTCGACAGCATCGGCGATGACGAGATCGGCCTGGAGGAGGTGGAAGCGGTCCTCAAGCGAATCCAGCGTTTTGATCCGGTTGGCGTCGCAGCGAAAGATCTGCGCGACTGCCTGCTGATCCAGCTGTCGCAATTTGCTAAAGAGACGCCGTGGCTGGAAGAGGCGCGGCTGATTATCAGCGACCATCTTGATCTGCTGGCCAACCATGATTTCCGCACTCTAATGCGAGTCACCCGCCTGAAAGAAGAGGTGCTTAAAGAGGCGGTCAACCTAATCCAGTCCCTGGATCCTCGCCCTGGCCAGTCCATTCAGACCAGCGAACCGGAATATGTCATCCCGGATGTGCTGGTGCGCAAGGTGAGCGGCCGCTGGACCGTCGAGCTCAACGCCGACAGCATTCCACGGTTGAAAATAAATCAGCAGTATGCGGCAATGGGCAACAGCGCCCGCAATGACGCCGACGGCCAGTTCATTCGCAGCAATCTGCAGGAAGCCCGCTGGCTGATTAAAAGTCTGGAAAGCCGCAACGATACCCTGCTGCGCGTCAGCCGCTGCATCGTAGAGCAGCAGCAGGCTTTTTTCGAACAGGGTGAAGAGTATATGAAGCCGATGGTGCTGGCTGATATCGCCCAGGCCGTCGAGATGCATGAATCGACGATTTCCCGTGTCACCACGCAAAAATATCTGCACAGTCCGCGCGGTATTTTTGAACTGAAGTATTTCTTCTCCAGCCATGTGAATACCGAAGGCGGAGGCGAAGCCTCGTCGACGGCGATTCGCGCGCTGGTGAAGAAGCTCATCGCCGCGGAAAACCCCGCGAAGCCGTTGAGCGACAGTAAGCTCACCTCCATGCTGTCCGAGCAGGGTATTATGGTGGCGCGCCGCACTGTCGCGAAGTACAGAGAGTCTTTATCCATCCCGCCGTCAAACCAGCGTAAACAACTGGTCTGACATAACCGATAAGGAAGACACTATGCAGCTCAACATTACAGGACACAACGTCGAAATTACGCCTGCGATGCGCGAATTCGTTACGGCGAAGTTCAGCAAGCTGGAGCAATTTTTCGACCGGATCAATCAGGTCTATATTGTGTTAAAAGTAGAGAAAGTGACGCAAATTGCGGACGCGAATCTGCATGTCAACGGTGGCGAAATCCATGCCAGTGCGGAAGGGCAGGATATGTATGCGGCTGTCGATGGTCTTATCGACAAGCTGGCAAGACAGTTAACGAAGCACAAAGATAAACTAAAACAACACTAATTGTCCGGGCCCCCTTGCGCCCGCCGCTGGATATCATCGGCGACGGGCGCGGGGGCGCTCAGGTGAAATTATGATGAACAACGATTCGGCTCTACAACTGAGCAACGTCCTGAACCAGGAATGTACCCGTAGCCAGGTGCACTGCCAGAGCAAGAAGCGTGCTCTGGAAATCATCAGCGAACTGGCCGCCAAACAGTTAAGTTTGCCGCCGCAGGTGGTGTTCGAAGCGATCCTCACCCGCGAAAAAATGGGCAGTACCGGGATCGGCAATGGTATCGCCATTCCCCACGGAAAACTGGAAGAGGATACGCTGCGTGCTGTCGGCGTTTTTGTCCAGCTGGAAACCCCCATCGCCTTCGACGCGATCGACAATCAACCTGTCGACCTGCTGTTCGCGCTGCTGGTGCCGGCCGACCAGACAAAAACTCACCTGCATACGCTCTCCCTGGTGGCCAAACGGCTGGCGGACAAAGCGATTTGTCGTCGCCTGCGCACGGCGCAGAGCGATGAAGAGTTGTATGAGATCATCACCGAAGCAGGAAGCAGCGATGACGCATAACGGCAGTCGCACCTTATCCTTTATCGTACTGAGGAGAAACGGTACATGGTACTGATGATCGTCAGCGGCCGCTCGGGCTCGGGGAAATCCGTCGCTCTGCGAGCGCTGGAAGATATGGGCTTTTACTGCGTGGATAACCTGCCGGTCGTGCTGCTGCCCGACCTGGCGCGGTCGCTGGCTGACCGTAATATCTCCGCGGCCGTCAGCATCGACGTGCGTAACATGCCGGAATCCCCGGAGATCTTCGAGCAGGCGATGCAGAATCTGCCGGAATGTTTTTCTCCGCAGCTGCTGTTCCTTGATGCCGACCGCAATACCCTGATCCGCCGGTACAGCGATACCCGTCGCCTGCACCCGCTCTCCAGCAAGAATCTGTCGCTGGAAAGCGCCATCGACGAAGAGAGCGATCTGCTGGAGCCCCTGCGCTCCCGCGCCGATCTGATCGTCGATACGTCGGAAATGTCGGTGCATGAGCTGGCCGAGATGCTGCGTACCCGACTGCTGGGTAAACGCGAGCGTGAACTGACGATGGTCTTCGAATCCTTCGGCTTCAAGCACGGTATTCCGATCGATGCCGATTACGTCTTTGACGTGCGCTTTCTGCCCAACCCGCACTGGGATCCGAAACTGCGTCCAATGACCGGTCTGGATAAACCAGTGGCCGCCTTCCTCGATCGGCACACTGAAGTGCACAACTTTATTTATCAGACCCGAAGCTATCTTGAGCTATGGTTACCGATGCTGGAGACCAACAATCGCAGCTATCTGACGGTGGCCATTGGCTGTACCGGCGGTAAACATCGTTCGGTTTATATTGCTGAACAACTGGCTGACTACTTCCGCTCGCGCGGCAAGAACGTGCAGTCTCGTCATCGGACGCTGGAAAAACGTAAATCATGACCGTAAAGCAGACCGTTGAAATCACCAATAAGCTGGGCATGCACGCCCGCCCGGCGATGAAGCTGTTCGAACTGATGCAGAATTTCGATGCCGAAGTACTGCTGCGCAACGATGAAGGCACGGAGGCGGAAGCCAACAGCGTGATTGCCCTGCTGATGCTGGACTCGGCGAAAGGGCGACAGATAGAGGTGGAGGCCAGCGGTCCGCAGGAAGTTGAAGCCCTCGCCGCGGTGATTGCCCTGTTTAACGCTGGCTTTGACGAAGACTAAACGTGACGCTTCCCGGCGACGGACGACTGGCGATTGTACCAGCCCCGGCGCCGGAGTAACCCGCTAATAGAGCTTATGCTCGCGCATGAACCCTTCCCCGCCCAGCTGTCGCATCTGGCGTAAGATCCAGGCCTGACGACTGCGCACATAGCCTGACGGCGCATCGGCGCGATAGCGGATCGGGTTCGGCAGCACCGCGGCCAGCAGAGCCGCTTCCCCCGGCGTCAGCTGACTGGCGGGTTTATGAAAATAGCGCTGGGCGGCCGCTTCCACACCAAATATCCCATCGCCGAACTCGGCAATATTCAGGTAGACGGTCAGGATCCGCTTTTTACTCCACACGGTTTCGATCCCGACAGTCAGCCCGGCTTCCAGCCCCTTACGCAGCCAGCTGCGGCCATCCCATAAAAACAGGTTTTTCGCCGTCTGCTGCGACAGCGTTGACGCGCCGCGAATCCGGGTATCATGCCGCTCATTGTGCGCCAGCGCTTTCTCAATCGCCGACACGTCGAACCCCCAGTGTTCCGGGAACTTCTGATCTTCGGCGGCAATCACCGCCAGCCCCATCCATGGGGAGATCTTATCCATGGCAACCCAGTCGGAATGCGCCAGATAATGGAAATCACCGGACAGCCAGGCGCTCACCTGCCGCTCAAGCATCACCGCCGAAAACGGCACCGGCAGCACGCTAAACAGCGCGATCCCCCCGCCCCAGAGGACGGCGGCGATCAGCAGCAGACGCAATGCCAGACGTTTCAGCAGCGCAAAGGGCGCAACGCGGAGCCTCATGCGCTCAGCGCCAGCACGCGGGCCACCAGCTTCTCAATTCCGGTGGCGGCTTGCGCAATGTCCTCCGCCAGCATATACGCCGGAGTGGTGACCACTTTGTTGTCTTCATCCACCACGATGTCGTCGACCGGGCAAGGCACGTGCTCTGCCCCCATCTCTTCCACCACATCGGCGGTATCAAGATCGGTCCCAATGGTCATCCGCAGCGGAAACGCAAAGATCTTCGGCAGCATCGCCGGGGCAATGCACATAAAGCCCAGCGGCTTGCCGGCCTGATGCATCGCCAGCGCCAGGGCCCGCAGATCGGGATCCACCTGGCATTCGCTGCCCTCGGCGGCGAAGCTGCTTAGATTTTTCGCCGCGCCGAAGCCGCCAGGGACGATCAGCGCGTCCAGCGTCTCCGCACGCGCCTGCGCCAGCGGCAGGATGTCGCCGCGGGCGATACGCGCTGCTTCCACCAGCACATTGCGCTGCTCTGGCATCGCCTCCCCGGTCAGATGGTTGATGACATCGCGCTGCGGTTTATCGGGCGCAAAGCACACTGCCTGCGCGCCGTTGCGCGCGATCGCCAGCAGGGTAATCACCGCCTCATGGATTTCACTGCCGTCGTACACGCCGCAGCCGCCCAGTACCACACCAATTTTTTTCATCGCTTTCGCTCCTCCATGCAACTCGCTGAAACCAGTCAAAAATGTCGATTAACTCGCTATGCTTCACATATTTTACTGATTCATGTAACAAATTAGTTAAGCTTTGCTATCTTAATGAGCGAGCAATCCACTTCTTCGGTTGCGCCACGTAACAACATCACTCAAACAACACTGGCTCAACCACCAGTTCCCTGGTGTTGGCGCAGTATTCGCGCACCCCGGTCTGTCCGGGGTCATTTTTTGCTGGCTTTCGCCACCCACGCCTTCAGTACCGCTACATCGTTTTGCCACTCGGATTTCATCTCTTCAACCCATTCAGCGACATTATCAGACCAGGCAGGCAGATCCGGAGTCTGGATCTGCTGGCCCAGCTGCTGGATGTGGCGCAGTCCGATAGAACCGGCCGCCCCTTTGATCTTATGCCCCTCTTCGACAATCCCTTTTTGGTCGCGGGCGGTCAGATTAGACTCCAGAACGGACATGTAGCCCGGCATCATCTTCTCAAACACCGCGAGACCATCGTTGATAAGCTTCGGTCCCACCAGCTCGATATATTGCTCCAGCATATCGGTATCCAGCACCGCGTCGGCTTTATGCAGATCGGCCGCCGGCGCTTCCTGCGCTTCCTCATCCGGTGCATCCCAGAATTTCTTGATCATGGCCGTTAGCGCTGGCACCGATAGCGGCTTACTCAACACATCGTCCATCCCGGCGTCGAGATACTCTTTTTTATTCTTCAGCACGTTGGCGGTGAGGGCGACCAGCGGCGGTAGCTCGTCAGCGGCAAAGCGCTGTTTCAGTTCCCGGGAAATATCCAGTCCGGTCATGTCCGGTAACTGAATATCCAACAGCACAAGGTCATATTCGCCTGGCTCAAACATCTCCAGCGCGGCTTTCCCGGTCATCGCCACATCAACGCTGTTACCCAGTTTTTCCAGCACTGAACGGGCCACAATAACGTTGAGCTCAATGTCCTCAACCAGCAGCACGTTGAGCGCCGGTAATGGCATGTCGTCTTCCGCCAGCGTATCTTCCACTTCTTCCGCAATGGCAGGCGCATGGACGGTAAGCGTAAAGGTCGCCCCTTTACCCGGCTGGCTGGTAACGCTGATATCACCGCCCATATTACGCGCCAGGCGACGCGAGACGGCGAGACCAATCCCGGTTCCGGTGGCCGGTTTGCCGCCGTGGCTGTCTTTGACCTGGTAATACATGGCGAAAATTTTGTCCTGTTCCGCTTCAGGAATACCAATTCCGGAGTCTTCCACTTCGAAGTGCAGGATATCGCCTTCGTCATAGCGCACGCGGACGTTCACCCCTCCGCCCTGCGGGGTAAACTTCACGGCGTTACTGATAAGATTCCACAGGATCTGCCGCAGGCGGGTCCCATCCGTGATTACCTTATGCGGCAGCGGCAGGCTCGGCTCCAGCACAAAGCGCAGCCCCTTCTGCTGTGCCTGCAAGCCGGATAGGTTTTCAAGGTCGGCAAGGAAGCTGGTGAAGTCCACCGGCTGGTTATCGAGCTGCACCTTGCGGCGCTCCATTTTGTCCATGTCGATAATATCATTGAAGATATTCCCCAGCGTCACCGCCGAGACATGGATAGTTTTCAGGTATTTTTCCTGCTCGCTGGTCAGTTCGGTATCCAGCAAAATTCGGCTCAGCCCGACGATCCCGTTTAGCGGGGTACGCAGCTCATGACTGATGGTGGAAATAAAGGTGGTTTTATCCCGGCTGGCGCGCTCAAGAGCGTCCTGATAGCGTTTACGTTCGGTGATATCGCGGCCGAAGCCCATCAGGCCGCGACGCTTACCGACGCGATCGTAGTAGGGGACCTTGCGGATTTCAAAGCACGCTTTGCGGCCATCGGGATAGTCCAGCCACTGCTCATAGGTCAGCGATACATTATGGCGGAACACCTTCTCGTCGGTCTCCAGTACCTTTTCCGCCGCCTCTTCGCTATAGACGTCCTGCGGTTTGAGGTGGATCAGCTGTTTCTCGCTTTTGCCGGTCAGCAGCTCCATCGCCCGGTTACAGCCTGAAAACTCCTTATCCTCATTGCGATAGAAGACCAGGTCCGGGGAAGCATCAAGGAAAGAGCGCAGAAAGGAGGATTGCTGTTCGAGCTGGATCTGCGTCTCTTCACGCTCTTTCATCTCAATCTTCAACTGCTCGAGGGTGGTCTCGCGCTCGGCTTCCGCTTTTTCACGTTCGCCAATCTCCTGATTCAACTGCGCGATGTTATCTTTCAGTTGGACGTTCAGCTTTAGATCGCGCTCACGCATCTCCTCCAGCTTGTCCACCAGCCGCGAAAGACGCTGACGGGACTCTTCGAGCTGCTCCACCACCACCGAGAGAAAGTAGACCGCCCAAGGCGTGATCAGCAGGCCAAAGAAGATAGAGCGGATAACGTCGATACTTTCAACCTGGCCATGCAGCACCATGGTAACCGCCATCTGTACCACGATGGCCAGCACCACCAGCGCAAGAGCCAACAGCATCGAAAAGCGGACCAGACCCAGCTTCATCATCAGGTCGACATAATACTGCGCCAGCATACGAATTTGCTTCATAGGGGATTCCTTCACGACAACTCCGCACAATAATACTCAATTCTGAGCAATGCGCTGTAAGTTGTGCAAAAAATGCGGGCAGGAGTCGATACGGCGGCCGGCCGCTGAGGCGAACCAGCCGCAAAAGAGGGGGATCAGGAGAGGGATTAACGCTTGCTTAACGCCTCCCAGAGTCCTTTCAGGTAGGTCACGCCAAGGGCGCGGTCGAACAGGCCATAGCCCGGCCGTCCGGTCTCTCCCCAGATAAAGCGACCATGATCCGGGCGAATATAGCCGTCGAATCCGTTGTCATACAGCGCTTGCATCACTTTGTACATATCCAGGGAGCCGTACTCTGACGGATGGGCGCACTCGTAAAAGTCTTTATCCTGCATCAGCTTTATATTGCGGACGTGGGCAAAATGAATTCGCTTACGCCGCGTAAATTCGGCCAGGATGGCGTACACGTCATTATCAGGATCTTCGGCAATCGAGCCGGTGCAGAGCGTAATGCCGTTGGCGGGTGAATCGACGGCCCGGCAGATCCAGTCCAGATCGTCGCGGTTTTTGACCACCCGCGGCAGGCCAAAAATGGAGTACGGCGGGTCGTCCGGGTGGATCGCCATTTTCACCCCAACCTCTTCGCAAACCGGGATCACCGCCTGCAGAAAATAAACCAGGTTCTCCCGCAGCTTCTGATCATCCACCGCGCTATATTTGGCAAACAGGGTCTGCACCTCCGCCAGCCGTTCCGGCTCCCAGCCCGGCAAGGCGAAGCCGTTTGAATTCTCAAGCACCTCCTTCACCACGTCTTCCAGCCGCTTATCGATATCTTTCTTCTCAAACGCCATCGTCAGCGAGCCATCCGGCAGGACGTAGTTCATATCCGTCTTCATCCAGTCGAAAACCGGCATGAAGTTATAGCAGATGACTTTAACGCCAAAGCGGGCAAGGTTGCGGATGGTCTGCTGGTAGTTGGCAATATAGCGCTCACGGGTAGGTAGGCCGATTTTGATGTCGTCATGGATGTTGACGCTCTCTATCACCTCCATTTTCAGGCCTGCGGCATGGGCCTGACCGACCAGACGCTCAATTTTATCCACCGGCCATACTTCGCCCACCGCGACGTCGTAGAGCGCGCCGACCACCCCCTCAACGCCAGGCACCTGGCGAATATGTTCTAATGAAATCTTGTCTTCCTCTGGTCCAAACCAGCGCATTGTCATCTGCATTGTCTTCACCTGCTCAACTTAGTTTAATTTACCCTACTACCATACCAGTAATCATAGATGATTGAGCGTTGGCTGTCGTGATAGCGATCACATTCCTGCCGACCGGCTCGCAAGCGGCGAATGCGTCGGCGCATTCATAATTTTTTTCAATTTATTTCAATAGATTAATCATGCCATGGCTTTTTCTGCCGAGCTTTCTCAAATGTGATCCAGGCCTGATTATGATCTTTTGCATACTTGTATGGTAATAAAAGTAGCGTAATTTGTTCAGAAAAAAGACAATGGAAGGAATCAAAATGAGAAGCGTCGTCGTCAAAGAGCCAGGCCAACTGAACATTGAATCACGTCCGGTTCCAGTTCCGGGCGCCCATGAAGTACGGGTGAAAATTGCTTTTGCCGGGATCTGTGGTTCCGATGTACACATCTATCACGGCCACAACCCTTTCGCGAAATATCCCCGCGTCATCGGCCATGAATTCTATGGCATCATCGACGCCGTCGGCGAGCAGGTATCTCCGGCACGCATCGGCGAGCGTGTCGCGGTGGACCCCGTTGTCAGCTGCGGCCATTGTTATCCTTGCTCGGTAGGAAGGCCGAATGTCTGTACGCAGCTCCAGGTCATAGGAGTTCACCGCGACGGGGGATTTAGCGACTATGCCTGCGTGCCGGCGAAAAATGCCTGGCGCATCCCCGAGGCTATCAGCGACCGTCAGGCAACGATGGTTGAGCCTTTTACCATCGCGGCAAATATTACCGCCCAGCTGCAGCCCACGGCGCAAGATATTGCCCTGGTTTACGGCGCTGGCCCGATGGGGCTGACGATCATTCAGGCGCTAAAGGGGGTATATGGCGTTAAGCAGGTGATCGTCGTGGATCGCATTGCCGAACGTCTGCAGATGGCCCGGGAAAACGGCGCCGATCTGACGCTCGATAACACTGACCAGCCGCTCGCGGAACAGCTGGCGCAGCGGCAGCTTGCCCCCACGCTGGTCATTGATGCCGCCTGCCACCCGGCGATCCTGCAGGAAGCCATTCTCCTCGCCTCCCCCGCCGCCCGCATCGGTATACTCGGTTTCTCCGGCGAGGCCTCGACCCTCACTCAGCAAAGCATCACCAGTAAAGAAATTTCTATTTTCTCCTCCCGGCTGAACAGCGGGCGTTTTCCGCTGGTCATCGACTGGATGGAGAAAGGCCTTATTCGTCCGGAGGCGTTAATCACCCATTGTATGCCGCTGGAGCAGGTGAAAGAGGCCATGGAGATTTTTGCTAACGACCGTAAGACCTGCTGCAAAGTGCTGCTGCAGCTGGGTTAAACCGGCATCGTATAGAATAACGGCCGACGGATATCTGCATATCCGCCGCGCCTGATATAAATAATATAATGAGCATGGTGTTATCATGGGAAAAAATATCCGCTGGATTATCGTCCTGTTATTATTTTTAGTATATATGATAAATTATCTGGACCGGGTGGCATTATCCATTACGGTCCCGATGATTGAAAAGGACCTTGCACTTAACGCTGAACAATTCGGCATTATTTTCGGCAGCTTTTTCTTCGGCTACGCGGTATTTAATTTTATTGGCGGTTTGGCCGTGGATAAGTTTGGCGCAACGCTGGTAATGGGCCTGGCGGTCGGTCTGTGGTCGCTGTTTTGCGGCTTAACCGCGGTAGCCACCGGCTTTTATTCCATGCTGGTGCTGCGGGTGCTTTTCGGGATGGCGGAAGGCCCGATCTGCGCATCGGCGAACAAGATGATCAACGGCTGGTTTCCTAAAAAGCAAGCGGCTACCGCCGTCGGCTTTCTCAGCGCAGGCTCTCCGCTGGGCGGCGCGGTCGCCGGCCCCATCGTCGGTTACCTGGCCCTGGCATTCGGCTGGCGCCCGGCTTTTATGATTATTTTCGCTATCGGTATTGTATGGATGATAGCGTGGTTTTTCATTGCCGCTAATTCGCCCGAAAAGCACAAAAAAGTCAGCCAGGAAGAACTTAAGCTGATTAATAAAATGAAAGAAGAAGAAGTCGCGCTGGAAACAATAGAAAATCAAACAGCTCACTCGCTGGGTTATTATTTGAAACAGCCAATTATTCTGGTAACGGCCTTTGCCTTCTTCTGCTACAACTATATTCTGTTTTTCTTTCTCAGCTGGTTCCCGTCCTATCTGGTACAACAGCACCATCTGGATATTAAACAGATGAGCCTTACCACTATGATCCCATGGATAGTCGGCTTTGTCGGTCTGGCGCTTGGGGGCTATATTTCCGATAAAATTTTTAAACTCACCGGGCGCCTGCTGCTGTCGCGCAAAATTGTGCTGGTGGTATGCCTGCTGATGGCCGCTATCTGCGTGGGACTGGCGGGTACCGTCAGCAGCGTCGTGCCTGCCGTTCTGCTGATGTCGGTCTCCATCTTTTTCCTCTATGTAACCGGGGCGATCTACTGGGCGATTATCCAGGACGTGGTGCATAAATCCCGCGTCGGCGGCGCCAGCGGCTTTATCCATCTTATCGGCAGCGTCTCCGGCATCGTGGGGCCGATTGTTACCGGCTATATCGTGCAGTCTACTGGTAAATTTGACAGCGCTTTCGTTCTCGCCGGCACTATCGCCGCGCTTGGCGCCCTGCTGGTGCTGTTCGTGATCAAAACTCCGCGTGTGACGATGAAAGCCAGCCAGGCATAAATGGCAGGAGCGCGATGTCCGGCATTGTTCCCGACATCGCGCTCGTACTTCTCACTCAGCCTGGGGAGCAACCCAGCTACGGCCCAGCGCCGAGCCCTGAGCGCCCTGCTGATTCAGATAACGATCCAGTTCAACCATGCCGGTCCAGCGATTTTCACACCACAGCGGCGCCAACAGCGTGGGCCGACGGGCGCTGGCGGAAATACGGTGGTAGATCACCTCCGGCGGCGTATGGCGGATCATCTCTCCAGCGGTGACGGTATACGCCTCCAGCTCAATGCCATCGAGACGCCCGGCCTGCCACGCTTTGGCCATAATGCTGCCTTTCACAATATGCAGTGGATGCAATTTGATCCCATCCACGCCGGTCGCCACTACCTGCTCCAGCGTCTGCAGACAATGCCCCTGGCTCTCTCCGGGCAGACCGACGATCAGATGCGCACAGACTTTCAGCCCCCGCTCTCGCGCCAGGCGCGCGGTACGCTGATAACAGGCGAAATCGTGTCCACGGTTAATGCGATGCAGGGTCTTGTCATGAGCAGTTTGCAGCCCCAGCTCCAGCCATACCTCATACCCTTGCTGATGGTATTCACTCAGCAGGTCAAGGACCGCCTGCGGAACGCAGTCCGGGCGGGTGCCGACGCACAGGCCAACGATATTTGCGGCACTGACGGCCTGACGATACATTGAACGGAGCACCTGCACTTCAGCGAAGGTGCTGGTGTAGGCCTGAAAATAGGCCAGATAGCGCTTCGCCCGGTTGACGAGCTGCGCCTGATGAGCGAGCTGTTCGGCGATAGAGCGATGCTGCTGCGCCTCATCGGCAAACGATGCCACGTTACAGAAAGTGCAACCGCCGCGGCCCAGCGTGCCGTCGCGGTTTGGGCAGCTAAAACCGCCGTGCAGCGTTAGCTTATGGACCTTTTCGCCATAGCGACGCATAAGATCCCCACCAAACATATTGACTAATTTCTGTAACTGCATAATCTGATAGACCGCCCTCAACAAAGGGGGCCAAGCCTGCCACTTTTCGTCACCGACGGCGATGACCTGGATCAATCGTCAGCGCGGCGACCAACCCTATTGCATAAACAATCAAGATTACTGCAATTTCATTCAACCACCAGGTGATGAGTTTTCCTTATATTTTATCTTCGCATTGCCCTAATCTGCTTTCTGGTAAAAAACGGTATTAATGTCCAGTAGTTAAAAATATTGCAGTCAAATATGCTAATAATGAAATATATTTCAGCGCATATTGGTAATGCAAAGCCGCGTGCACAGTGAGACAGATCACACTAGCCGCACCACCAGCAGGCGTATTCAAAGCATAAAAATTGCCATTATTTTCTTTAATAACAATTAGTTAACTTGGGTATAGCACATTTTTGTATTAATAAGATTGCCATTTGACGTAAGTGTGGATTCCCGATAAGTTGGGAATCCGCTGGAAGCTTTCTGGATGAGCACTCTGCTCATCATATTTATGCAGTAATTGAGATTCCCTCTTAACAGCAAGTCCTCAAACTTGTGTACCGATGCGAAAAGGATTTAAAGAGGGCGAATGCGAGGTGTAAACCCCGTCGCCATGCTCTTTCTGTGCCTGTGCGCAATCGGTATCGGAGGGTGTCCGTAGAGCCTGGGGAGGTTCACTGATATGTTGTACGACAAATCCCTTGAGAGGGATAACTGTGGTTTCGGCCTGATCGCCCACATAGAAGGCGAACCTAGCCACAAGGTAGTGCGAACCGCAATACACGCACTGGCCCGCATGCAGCACCGTGGCGCAATCCTTGCCGATGGTAAAACCGGCGACGGTTGCGGTCTGCTGCTGCAAAAACCCGATCGTTTCTTCCGCATCGTTGCCGAAGAGCGCGGCTGGCGTTTAGCCAAAAACTACGCCGTTGGGATGCTGTTCCTGAATAAAGATCCTGAGCTGGCTAAAGCGGCGCGCCGCATCGTTGAAGAAGAACTTCAGCTTGAGACCCTGTCGATTGTCGGCTGGCGCGATGTGCCGACCAACGAAGGCGTGCTCGGTGAAATCGCCCTCTCCTCGCTGCCCCGTATTGAGCAAATCTTTGTCAACGCCCCGGCTGGCTGGCGCCCGCGCGATATGGAGCGCCGTCTGTTTATTGCGCGTCGTCGCATTGAAAAACGTCTGCAGGAAGACAAAGATTTCTACGTTTGTAGCTTGTCCAATCTGGTCAACATCTATAAAGGTCTGTGTATGCCGGCGGATTTGCCGCGCTTCTACCTGGACCTCGCGGACCTGCGCCTGGAGTCGGCTATCTGCCTGTTCCACCAGCGCTTCTCCACCAACACCGTACCACGCTGGCCGTTGGCGCAGCCGTTCCGCTACCTGGCGCACAACGGTGAAATTAACACCATTACCGGCAACCGCCAGTGGGCCCGCGCCCGTACCTATAAGTTCCAGACCCCGCTGATCCCAGACCTGCACGACGCCGCGCCGTTCGTTAACGAAACCGGCTCCGACTCCAGTTCTATGGACAACATGCTGGAGCTGCTGCTGGCCGGCGGGATGGACATCGTGCGCGCCATGCGTCTGCTGGTGCCGCCAGCCTGGCAGAACAACCCGGATATGGATCCGGAGCTGCGTTCGTTCTTCGACTTTAACTCCATGCATATGGAGCCGTGGGACGGCCCGGCGGGCATCGTCATGTCCGATGGCCGCTACGCGGCCTGTAACCTCGACCGTAACGGTCTGCGCCCGGCGCGCTACGTCATTACCAAAGATAAGCTCATCACCTGCGCCTCCGAAGTCGGCATCTGGGATTACCAGCCTGACGAAGTGGTCGAGAAAGGCCGCGTGGGCCCGGGCGAGCTGATGGTTATCGATACCCGTGCCGGACGCATTCTGCACTCAGCGGAAACCGATGACGATCTGAAGAGCCGCCATCCGTATAAAGAGTGGATGGAGAAAAACGTTCGTCGCCTGGTGCCGTTCGAAGATCTGCCGGACGAAGAGGTTGGCAGCCGCCAGCTGGATGACGACACGCTCGCCAGCTACCAGAAACAGTTTAACTACAGCGCGGAAGAGCTGGACTCCGTCCTGCGCGTGCTCGGCGAAAATGGCCAGGAAGCAGTCGGTTCGATGGGCGATGACACGCCTTTCGCCGTGCTCTCCAGCCAGCCGCGCATTATCTACGATTACTTCCGTCAGCAGTTCGCCCAGGTGACTAACCCGCCGATCGACCCGCTGCGCGAAGCGCACGTCATGTCGCTGGCTACCAGCATCGGTCGCGAAATGAACGTCTTCTGCGAAGCGGAAGGCCAGGCGCATCGTCTGAGCTTCAAATCGCCGATCCTGCTGTACTCCGATTTTAAACAGCTGACGACGATGGAAGAAGAGCACTATCGCGCCGACGTCCTCGATATCACGTTCAACCCGGCAGAGGCCTCCCTCAGCGAGACGGTGAAAGCGCTGTGCGATAAAGCGGAGCAAATGGTGCGCGACGGCACCGTGCTGCTGGTGCTCTCTGACCGCAACATCGCCAAAGACCGTCTGCCGGTACCGGCGCCGATGGCCGTTGGCGCGATCCAGACCCGTCTGGTCGATAAAAGCCTGCGCTGCGATGCCAACATCATCGTTGAAACCGCCAGCGCCCGCGATCCGCACCACTTCGCCGTGCTGCTCGGCTTTGGGGCGACGGCTATCTATCCATACCTCGCCTACGAAACGCTGGCGAAGCTGGTCGACAGCAAAGCCATCGATAAACCGTACCGTGCGGTGATGCTGAACTATCGCAACGGTATCAATAAAGGTCTGTATAAGATCATGTCCAAGATGGGGATCTCGACCATCGCCTCCTACCGCTGCTCGAAGCTGTTCGAAGCGGTCGGTCTGCATCGCGATGTCTCCGAGCTCTGCTTCCAGGGCGTGGTCAGCCGCATCGGCGGCGCCAGCTTCGACGACTTCCAGCAGGATCTGCTGAATCTGTCGAAACGCGCCTGGCTGGCGCGTAAGCCACTGGCCCAGGGCGGTTTGCTGAAATATGTGCACGGCGGCGAATATCATGCCTACAACCCGGACGTGGTGCGCACCCTGCAGCAGGCCGTGCAGAGCGGCGAATACAGCGATTATCAACAATACGCGAAATTGGTTAACGAACGTCCAGCGGCCACGCTGCGCGACCTGCTGGCGCTCAACCCAGGCGAAGACGCTATCAGCATCGACGAAGTAGAGCCGGCGAAGGAGCTGTTTAAACGCTTCGATACCGCGGCGATGTCGATCGGCGCCCTGAGCCCGGAAGCGCACGAGTCGCTGGCGGAAGCGATGAACAGCATCGGCGGCTTCTCCAACTCCGGTGAAGGCGGTGAAGACCCGGCGCGCTACGGCACTAATAAAGTGTCGCGCATCAAGCAGGTCGCTTCCGGCCGCTTCGGCGTCACGCCAGCCTACCTGGTCAATGCCGACGTCATCCAGATCAAAGTCGCCCAGGGGGCGAAACCGGGTGAAGGTGGCCAGCTGCCGGGTGATAAAGTCACCCCGTACATCGCCAAACTGCGCTATTCGGTACCGGGCGTCACGCTGATTTCCCCGCCGCCGCACCACGATATCTACTCTATCGAGGATCTGGCGCAGCTGATTTTCGACCTCAAGCAGGTCAATCCGAAAGCGATGATTTCGGTCAAACTGGTTTCTGAGCCGGGCGTTGGCACCATCGCCACCGGCGTGGCCAAAGCCTATGCCGACCTGATCACCATCGCCGGCTACGACGGCGGCACCGGGGCGAGCCCGCTCTCTTCGGTGAAATATGCCGGCTGCCCGTGGGAGCTCGGCCTGGTGGAAACCCAGCAGGCGCTGGTTGCCAACGGTCTGCGTCATAAGATCCGTCTGCAGGTGGATGGCGGCCTGAAAACCGGCCTCGATATCATCAAAGCGGCGATCCTCGGCGCGGAGAGCTTCGGTTTCGGTACCGGCCCGATGGTCGCGCTGGGCTGTAAATACCTGCGTATTTGCCACCTGAACAACTGCGCTACCGGCGTGGCGACCCAGGATGACAAACTGCGTAAGAATCACTATCACGGTCTGCCGTTCAAAGTGACCAACTACTTTGAATTTATCGCCCGTGAGACCCGCGAGCTGATGGCCCAGCTGGGCGTCAAGCGTCTGGTGGATCTGATTGGCCGCACCGATCTGCTCAAAGAGCTGGATGGGTTCACCGCCAAGCAGCAGAAACTAGATCTGGGTAAACTGCTGGAGACCGCAGAGCCGCATCCGGGCAAAGCGCTGTACTGCACCGAGAACAACCCACCGTTCGATAACGGCGTGCTCAACGCCCAGCTGCTGCAGCAGGCGAAACCGTACGTGGATGAAAAGCAGAGCAAGACGTTCTGGTTTGATATCCGTAACACCGACCGCTCCGTGGGGGCCTCGCTGTCCGGGTATATCGCCCAGACCCATGGCGACCAGGGACTGGCGGGCGACCCGATCGTCGCTCACTTTAGCGGCACCGCGGGCCAGAGCTTCGGCGTGTGGAACGCCGGCGGCGTGGAACTGCATCTGACTGGCGACGCCAACGACTACGTCGGGAAAGGCATGGCGGGCGGTCTGCTGGCCATTCGTCCGCCGGTGGGCTCTGCGTTCCGCAGCCATGAAGCCAGTATTATCGGCAACACCTGCCTGTACGGAGCGACCGGTGGTCGTCTGTACGCCGCAGGCCGCGCGGGCGAGCGTTTCGCCGTGCGTAACTCCGGCGCCATCACCGTGGTGGAAGGCATCGGCGACAACGGCTGCGAATATATGACCGGCGGCATCGTCTGCGTGCTCGGAAAAACCGGCGTCAACTTTGGCGCAGGGATGACCGGCGGCTTTGCCTATGTCCTGGATGAAGATGGCGACTTCCGCAAACGCGTGAACCCGGAGCTGGTGGAAGTGCTGGACGTTGATTCTCTGGCCATCCATGAAGAGCACCTGCGCGGTTTAATCACCGAGCACGTACAGCTTACCGGTTCGCAACGCGGCGAAGAGATCCTCGCCAACTGGCCGGCCTTCTCCGCGAAGTTTGCGCTGGTTAAACCAAAGTCCAGCGATGTTAAAGCACTGTTGGGTCACCGTAGTCGTTCCGCAGCTGAGCTGCGGGTGCAGGCGCAGTAAGGGGTTAAGATGAGTCAGAACGTTTATCAATTTATCGACCTGCAGCGCGTTGATCCGCCAAAGAAACCGCTGAAGATCCGTAAAATTGAGTTTGTGGAAATTTACGAGCCGTTTTCAGAAGGCCAGGCCAAGGCGCAGGCGGATCGCTGCCTCTCCTGTGGCAACCCGTACTGCGAATGGAAGTGCCCGGTGCATAACTACATCCCGAACTGGCTGAAGCTGGCCAACGAGGGGCGTATTTTTGAAGCGGCCGAGCTGTCGCATCAAACCAACACTCTGCCGGAAGTCTGCGGGCGCGTCTGCCCGCAGGACCGCCTGTGTGAAGGCTCCTGTACGCTGAACGATGAGTTCGGCGCGGTGACCATCGGCAACATCGAACGCTATATCAACGATAAGGCATTCGAGATGGGCTGGCGTCCGGATCTCTCCGACGTGAAGCCGACCGGTAAAACCGTCGCGATCATCGGCGCTGGCCCGGCGGGCCTCGCCTGCGCCGACGTGCTGACCCGTAACGGCGTCAAGGCGGTGGTATTTGACCGCCATCCGGAAATCGGCGGCCTGCTGACCTTCGGTATCCCGGCGTTCAAGCTGGAAAAAGAGGTGATGACCCGCCGCCGGGAGATCTTCACCGGCATGGGCATTGAGTTCAAACTCAATACCGAAGTGGGCCGCGACGTGCAGCTCGATGACCTGCTGAAGGAGTACGATGCGGTGTTCCTCGGCGTCGGGACCTATCAGTCGATGCGCGGTGGACTGGACAACGAAGACGCCCCGGGTGTTTACGACGCGCTGCCGTTCCTGATCGCTAACACTAAGCAGATCATGGGCTTTGGTGAAACCGCCGATGAGCCCTATGTCAGCATGGAAGGCAAACGCGTGGTGGTGCTCGGCGGTGGCGACACCGCGATGGACTGCGTACGCACCTCCGTCCGTCAGAATGCGGCGCACGTGATCTGCGCCTATCGCCGTGACGAAGAGAACATGCCCGGCTCAAAACGCGAAGTGAAAAACGCGCGCGAAGAAGGCGTTGAGTTCCAGTTTAACGTCCAGCCGCTGGGCGTGGAAGTGAATGCCAACGGTAAGGTTTGCGGCGTGAAGATGGCGCGCACCGAAATGGGCCAGCCGGATGCGAAGGGCCGCCGCCGCGCGGAGATCGTCCCCGGCTCTGAGCACGTGGTGCCGGCTGACGCCGTAGTCATGGCGTTTGGCTTCCGTCCGCACAGCATGGAGTGGCTGGCGAAGCACAGCGTCGAGCTGGACTCCCAGGGCCGTATTATCGCCCCGGAAGGCAGCGAAAACGCCTTCCAGACCAGCAACCCGAAAATCTTCGCCGGTGGCGATATCGTTCGCGGTTCCGATCTGGTGGTCACCGCGATTGCCGAAGGCCGTAAAGCGGCGGACGGGATCCTCAACTACCTTGAAGTCTGATTAGGTCCGGAGCCTCACGCATAAAAGCCCGATGGTTAACGTCATCGGGCTTTTTTATTGCTCATTCGCCGGGCAAACCGCCGCTTTCAGCGCCGTATTATACCAGCCGCAGATATGCTCCAGGCGGGTAATCGCCGAGCCGACGGTCACCGCCCACGCGCCGCAGCGCATCGCCTCCGCCGCCTGGGCAGGCGTGTTATAGCGCCCTTCGGCAATCACTCTGCAGCCCGCCGCGCTCAGGCATTGCACCAGCGCCAGATCCGGCTCATCCGGCGTCTCCTCTGCGGTATAGCCGGAGAGAGTCGTCCCGACAATCTCAGCCCCCAACTGCCAGCACTCGAGAGCATCGTCGAGAGATGAGCAATCGGCCATCGCCACTTTTCCCAGCTGATGAATTTCTGCTAATAGCGCCGACACTGACGCCGGACGCTGACGCTGGGTGCCGTCAATAGCAATAATATCCGCTCCGCCCTGCGCCAGCGCGTCGATATCTTCCAGCCATGGCGTAATACGCACCGGGCTATCGGGCAAATCGCGTTTTATCAACCCAATAACGGGCACCGTCACTAACGGACGAACGGCCTGCAGGTTGGCCAGGCCTTCGATGCGCAGCGCTACCGCTCCCGCCTGCTCAGCCGCCAGCGCCATTGCCGCGACGATAGCGGGATTATCCAGCGGACTGCCCGGCACCGGCTGGCAGGAGACAATTAATCCGCCATGATGACGGATACGCTGGTCCAGTTGTGCGAGTAAAGACATGTCTGCTCCCTAAAAACTACCTGTGGCGATGACGATACCAGCCATGGGACGCCTCGTTTGTGGCAGAGTTAACAAAGCGGACAGACAAAAAAACAGGCCCCGCAGGGCCTGTCAGAGAAGGGATTCACTTCACCACGCGCAGCGCCGGGCGACCACCGCGCGGCGGCGGCGTGTCGTCAGGATCGTCGTCGTGATTATCCGGCTTATCGCCATCGATCACCGACATCACCGTTTCGCTTTCACTCTCCGGCGCGACGTCATCATCGTTGAGGCTGCTGACGTCTTCGTCATAGGCCGCTTCCGGTTCGAACATCGTACCAGCGCCGTTCTCACGGGCGTAGATGGCGAGTACCGCAGCCAGCGGGACAGACACGTTGCGTGGTACCCCGCCAAAGCGCGCGTTGAAGCGCACTTCGTCGTTCGCCAGCTCGAGATTGCCTACCGCACGCGGGGCAATATTGAGAACGATTTGCCCATCGCGCGCGTACTCCATCGGCACGAGCACGCCCGGCAGCGTCACATCCACCACCAGGTGCGGCGTCAGCTGGTTATCCAGCAGCCAGTCATAAAACGCCCGTAACAGATACGGGCGACGCGGCGTCAGCTGTGATACATCCATTATTTAGCCCCGACCGAGGCGCATTTCACGCTCGGCTTCAGTTAAAGAAGCGAGGAAGGAATCACGCTCAAATACGCGAGTCATATAGCCTTTGAGCTCTTTCGCACCAGCGCCAACCAGCTCCACACCAAGAACCGGCAGACGCCACAGCAGCGGCGCCAGGTAGCAGTCCACCAGGCTGAACTCATCGCTCAGGAAGTAAGGTTTCTGGGTGAAGACCGGCGCGATGGCCAGCAATTCTTCACGCAGCTGCTTACGCGCAGCATCAGCTTGCGCTGCGGTACCGCTCTGGATGGTGTTCATCAGCGAATACCAGTCCTTCTCGATACGTTGCATATACAGGCGGCTTTCACCACGCGCCACCGGATAAACCGGCATTAACGGCGGGTGCGGGAAACGCTCATCCAGATACTCCATAATGATGCGGGATTCCCACAGAGTGAGCTCACGATCCACCAGCGTCGGTACGCTTTGATTCGGGTTGAGGTCAATCAGATCCTGAGGCGGGTTATCCTTCTCCACGTGCTCTATCTCAAAACTGACACCCTTCTCGGCCAGCACAATGCGGACCTGATGGCTATAGATGTCAGTAGGACCAGAAAACAGCGTCATTACCGAACGTTTGTTGGCAGCGACAGCCATGAAAACCTCCAGGTATATTCAGAATTTTGTACTGCTGCCGGCCACTCATGACCAGCCAGATGTAAAAACCCCATTAGCGCGATGTCACCTTCGTTCACGAATAAAACAAAAAATGAACAATCACCAGCATTTGGGCAGAAAATTGGATGATAGTTTACCAGATTTTGAAGACGTTGTGGTGAGGGGATTCTGGAAATGCTGAAAAAGTGGCGAGAACCGGCGCTATGCTTGTGGATAACAGCCGTTTTATCCATAAAAAAACCCGCCGAAGCGGGTTTTTTCGCAAATTGTTCTGCGTGAGCAGAAAACAATTAACGTTTGGAGAACTGCGGACGACGACGTGCTTTACGCAGACCGACTTTCTTACGTTCAACCTGACGAGCGTCACGAGTAACGAAGCCAGCTTTACGCAGTTCGGAACGCAGGGACTCGTCGTACTCCATCAGAGCGCGGGTGATACCGTGACGGATCGCACCAGCCTGACCAGAGATACCACCACCTTTAACAGTGATGTACAGATCCAGTTTCTCAACCATGTCGACCAGTTCCAGCGGCTGACGAACTACCATGCGGGCAGTTTCACGACCGAAGTACTGTTCCAGAGAACGCTGGTTGATAACGATTTTACCGTTGCCCGGTTTGATGAAAACGCGAGCTGCGGAACTTTTGCGGCGACCAGTGCCGTAGTATTGATTTTCAGCCATTGCCTATAATCCCGATTAGATGTCAAGAACTTGCGGTTGCTGTGCCGCGTGGTTGTGCTCGTTACCCGCGTAAACTTTCAGTTTACGGTACATAGCACGACCCAGCGGGCCTTTTGGCAGCATGCCTTTAACCGCGATTTCAATCACACGCTCAGGACGGCGGGCAATCATCTCTTCAAAGGTCGCTTCTTTGATACCACCGATGTGGCCGGTGTGGTGGTAGTACATTTTGTCTTCGCGCTTGTTGCCGGTAACAGCAACTTTTTCTGCGTTCAGAACGATGATGTAATCACCGGTATCAACGTGCGGAGTGTATTCCGCTTTGTGCTTACCGCGCAGGCGACGAGCCAGTTCAGTAGCCAGACGGCCCAGAGTTTTACCGGTCGCGTCAACAACATACCAGTCGCGTTTTACGGTTTCTGGTTTAGCTGTAAAAGTTTTCATTAAAAGCTTACCCAAATAATAAGTTACACGTTGGTGAACACCCAAACGTTTAGTCAGTTGAGGTTCACACGACATTGTCCAGCAAACCTACCCCTTCGAATAGCCTATGCCGGCGCATAGAAAGTTTCGGGAAAAAAACCTTCTCGTAACGTGGGGTCGCAAGATTATAGAGAAGTCGGGGTCAAAGATCGACCCCTTTATGAGATTTTTCAGGCCGCGCCCGGGGCGGCCTTGCGGCCCTGAATCCGCCTGAAAAAGTCCCCTGTCAGGGCATATGCGGACGTTTGAGGTACTCTTCGCTCTGCATCTCCTGCAGACGAGAGAGACAGCGCTGGAACTCAAACTTCAGCCGCTCGCCCTGGTAAATGTCGTACAGCGGTACTGCCGCGCTGACCACCAGCTTTACATGGCGCTCGTAAAACTCATCCACCAGAGCGATAAAGCGGCGGGCCTCGCTCTCCAGCTGCGCGGTCATCACCGGCACGTCGAACAGCATCACCGTATGGAACAGTCGGGAGAGCGCGATATAGTCATGCTGGCTGCGCGCATCCACGCATAGCGTGGCGAATGACGCCGCCAGCGTCTGGTTTTCTACGCCGAGGGTAGGCAGCTCGCGATGGTTAATCTCCAGCGTCGGCCCGGCAGCGCGCGGCGCGCCCGCCAGCGCGAGCCACAATTTATCCATCTGTTCGCGGGTGTCGTTATTCAGCGGCGACAGCCACAGGTGCGCCTGCGTCAGGGTACGCAGTCGATAATCGATGCCGGCATCGACGTTCATAATATCGCAATGCTGCTTGATGGCATCGATCGCCGGCAGAAAACGGGCCCGCTGCAGGCCATTACGATAGAGTTCATCCGGCGGAATATTGGAGGTCGCCACCAGGGTGATGCCGCGGGCGAACAGGGCTTTCATCAGCCCGCCCAACAGCATGGCGTCGGTAATATCGGAGACAAAAAACTCGTCGAAACAGAGCACGTCGGTTTCCGCTTTAAAGCGGTCGGCGACGATCTCCAGCGGGTCGCTATGTCCCTGCAGGGTGGTCAGCTCTTCGTGTACGCGCAGCATGAAACGATGGAAATGCAGGCGCTGTTTACGCTCGCCCGGCAGGCTCTGGTAAAACAGGTCCATCAGCCAGGTTTTGCCTCGCCCCACGCCGCCCCACATATACAGGCCGCGGACAGGTGCCGTCCCGGCAGCCGGCTCGCGCTTACCCAGCAGTTTGCCGAATTTCGCGCGCAAACCGCCGCCTGACGCGACCGGCGCGGGCTGCGTCTGCAGTTCCTGGTAAATGGTATCAAGGCGGCTCACCGCTTCTTGCTGGACGTCGTCGGGTTGATGGCTGCCCTCTTTCAGGGCTAAAAGGTAACGCGATGTTGGAGACAGGCTTTGCATGATCTAATTGTTATTCCTTGAAAACCGTAATGCCGAAGCTCACGATTGACGAAAAAAAGGCCGTTCTACACTACGCGATGATACGCCAGGATTCCACTTCTGTGGAATTAGCGGTTATAGTGGCACTATCGGGCGCAGGCGGAGAGCCTAAGAGCCACCCTACGGAACCACAATACAACGGGAGATGTTCATGACCTGGGAATACGCGCTAATTGGGTTAGTCGTCGGTATCATCATTGGTGCCGTCGCCATGCGTTTCGGCAACCGCAAACTGCGCCAACAGCAGGCGCTGCAGTACGAACTGGAAAAGAATAAAGCCGAGCTTGAAGAGTACCGTGAAGAGCTGGTGAGCCACTTTGCGCGTAGCGCCGAACTGCTGGATAACATGGCGCACGACTATCGTCAGCTATATCAGCATATGGCGAAAAGCTCTAACAACCTGCTGCCGGACTCGATGGCAGACGCCAACCCGTTCCGCAACCGTCTGGAAGAGTCTGAAGCCAGTAACGATCAGGCGCCGGTCCAGATGCCGCGCGACTACTCCGAGGGCGCATCCGGTTTACTGCGCGGAGGCGCAAAACGCGATTAAGCCTCGCTGCGATTAAAATATTCTCCGGGCGCGCCCGTCGCGCCCGCTCCTTCCCCCACTTCCCGGCTACAATTTAAACCAGTCCCCACGTTGTTACCTGTGCAAAAATTCAATAACATCAGGTTATTCAGGACATTTTTCCATACACCTCAGGTTACGAGAGCCAGCATCTAATGAAGAAACAGACTTTGCTGTTGAGTGCGTTAGCGTTAAGCATTGGGTTATCGTTGTCGGTCCTGCCTCCGGCAGCGGCATCCTTACCGACTCAGGTGCCCGGCCAGGGCGCGTTACCAAGCCTGGCGCCGATGCTGGAAAAGGTTCTGCCGGCGGTGGTTAGCGTACAGGTGGAAGGCACTGCCTCGCCGACGCTCAATATGCCGGAAGAGCTGAAAAAATATTTTGGCGATAACGCCCCGCAGGAGCAGGCGCAGCCGTTTGAAGGGCTCGGCTCCGGCGTTATCATCGACGCGGCGAAAGGCTATGTGCTGACCAATAACCACGTCATCAATCAGGCGCAGAAGATCAGCGTCCAGCTGAACGATGGCCGTGAGTTCGATGCCAAACTGGTCGGGAGCGATGAACAGAGCGATATCGCTCTGCTGCAGCTGATTAAGCCAGACCACCTGACGCAAATCGCCATTGCTGACTCTGATAAACTTCGCGTCGGCGACTTCGCCGTCGCCGTCGGCAACCCGTTCGGCCTTGGCCAGACCGCCACATCCGGCATTATCTCTGCCCTTGGCCGCAGCGGCTTGAACCTTGAAGGGCTGGAGAATTTCATTCAGACCGACGCCTCGATTAACCGCGGCAATTCCGGCGGCGCGCTGCTGAACCTCAACGGCGAGCTTATCGGGATCAACACCGCGATCCTCGCGCCGGGCGGCGGCAGCATCGGCATCGGCTTTGCCATTCCAAGCAATATGGCGAAAACCCTCGCCGACCAGCTTATTCAGTTTGGCGAAATCAAGCGCGGCCTGTTGGGCATTAAAGGCATGGAAATGAGCGCCGACATCGCCAAAGCGATGAATCTCAACGTTCAGCGCGGCGCCTTCGTCAGTGAAGTCCTGCCAAACTCCGGCTCCGCCAAAGCGGGGATTAAATCCGGGGACGTCATCGTGAGTCTGAACGGCAAACCGCTGAACAGTTTCGCCGAACTGCGTTCGCGGATCGCCACCACCGAGCCGGGTACCAAGGTCAAACTGGGCCTGCTGCGCGATGGAAAGCCGGTCGATGTCGAAGTGACCCTGGATAAGAGCACCTCCTCAACCGCCAGCGCGGAACTGATTATCCCGGCGCTGCAGGGGGCCTCGTTCAGCGACGGCCAGATGAAAGATGGCACCAAAGGAGTGGTGATCGGTAATGTGGATAAAGGCAGCGCCGCCGCCCAGGTCGGTCTGCATAAGGATGACATTATCATTGGCCTTAACCGGCAGCGTATTCACTCAATTGCCGAACTGCGCAAAGTGCTCGAAGGCAAACCGCCGGTCATCGCCCTGAACGTGATCCGCGGCAACGAAAGCATCTATCTGCTGCTGCGCTGATTGTCTCTCCGGGCATCGCCGCCATGTGCGATGTCCGGACAACTCGTGCTATGCTGCGCCTGACCATTCATTAACGATATCTGCATCATGCCTGGAAAGTTATTACGTTCAGTACTCATCGGTTTGCTTGTCGGGGGTCTGCTGCTGGCCCTGATGCCCTCGCTGCGCCAGTGGCAGTTGGCGCCGACTACCCAGAACGATACGGCAGACGACTCCCCGGCGAGCTATAACGCCGCGGTGCGCCGCGCGGCGCCCGCCGTGGTGAACGTCTATAACCGCGCCCTTAACAGCACCAGCCATAATCAGCTGACGCTTGGCTCAGGGGTGATTATGGATCAGCGCGGCTATATCCTGACCAACAAGCATGTTATCAACGATGCCGATCAGATTATCGTCGCCCTGCAGGACGGCCGCGTCTTCGAAGCGCTGCTGGTAGGATCCGATTCCCTCACCGATCTCGCCGTGCTCAAAATCAATGCTACCGGCGGGCTGCCGGTGATCCCGATCAATCCGAAACGCACGCCGCACATCGGCGACGTGGTGCTGGCGATTGGCAACCCTTATAACCTGGGGCAGACCATCACCCAGGGGATTATCAGCGCCACAGGGCGCATTGGCCTCAATCCGACCGGCCGCCAGAACTTCCTGCAGACTGACGCCTCGATCAACCACGGTAACTCCGGCGGGGCGCTGGTGAACTCCCTCGGCGAGCTGATGGGGATTAACACCCTCTCCTTTGACAAGAGCAATGACGGCGAAACGCCGGAAGGCATTGGCTTTGCGATCCCGTTCCAGTTAGCGACCAAAATTATGGATAAACTGATCCGCGATGGCCGGGTGATCCGCGGCTATATCGGCATTAGCGGCCGGGAGATCGCCCCGCTGCACGCGCAGGGCGGAGGGATCGATCAGATTCAGGGGATCGTCGTTAACGATGTCGCCCCGGACGGTCCAGCGGCGCAAGCCGGGATCCGCGCCAACGACGTAATCATCTCCGTGAATGACAAACCCGCCGTCTCGGCACTGGAGACGATGGATCAGGTGGCCGAGATCCGCCCGGGATCGGAAATTCCGGTGGTCATCATGCGTGATGATAAGAAAATCACGCTCCATATCGCCGTCCAGGAATACCCGGCCACCAACTAAACGGCTCCCCGTTTGGGGAGCCACGTTAATCGCTAAATACCGGACCGGCCGGGAATCTGACCAGAAACCCGGTTTCCATGAATGCTGGACAATAAAAAGCCGGAACAGCGGTTCCGGCTCTTCTGTTAGGGCGAGATTACTTGTTGACGAAGTCTTCGCCGAGCGCGATATCTTTCTTCAGGGTGTCCAGCATGCCCTCCAGCGCCTGCTGTTCAAAGGCGCTGAGTTTGCCGATAGACTGTCGCTCTTCCACGCCGTTTTTCCCCAGCAGCAGCGGCTGGGAGAAGAAACGCGCATAGTGGCCGTCGCCTTCCACGTAGGCGCACTCCACCACGCCTTTTTCCCCCTGCATGGCGCGAACCAGAGAGAGACCAAAACGGGCAGCCGCCTGGCCCATCGACAAGGTCGCCGACCCGCCGCCCGCTTTCGCTTCCACGACTTCGGTACCGGCGTTCTGAATACGTTTAGTCAGGTCGGCAATTTCCTGATCGCTAAAGCTGACGCCGGGGATCTGCGACAGTAAAGGCAGAATGGTGACCCCGGAGTGACCACCAATGACCGGGACTTCCACCTCGGTTGCCGATTTACCTTTCAGCTCCGCCACAAAGGTATTGGAACGGATGATGTCCAGCGTGGTAACGCCGAACAGTTTGTTTTTATCGTACACGCCGGCTTTTTTCAGTACTTCGGCGGCGATAGCCACGGTGGTATTCACCGGGTTGGTGATAATGCCGATGCAGGCCTGCGGGCAGGTTTTGGCAATCTGCTGCACGAGGTTCTTCACGATACCCGCATTCACATTAAACAGGTCGGAACGATCCATGCCGGGCTTACGCGCCACGCCCGCGGAGATCAGCACTACATCCGCGCCTTCCAGCGCCGGAGTAGCGTCTTCACCGGAAAATCCTTTAATTTTTACATCTGTGGGGATATGACTTAGATCTACCGCCACGCCCGGCGTAACCGGAGCGATGTCGTACAACGAGAGCTCTGAACCTGAAGGCAGTTGGGTCTTAAGTAGTAGGGCAAGCGCCTGGCCGATACCACCGGCAGCGCCAAGGACTGCAACTTTCATCCTAAACTCCTTATTATGGTTAATTTAGTCTTTCGTTATTCCGTCGCCTGGACCTTAATTCACAAGATGAACAATTACAATGATTATGGCTGAAGAATGCATTATTGTGCGTAGCAATAGAACAGCGGCGCACTTTATGCTTCCTGACTGACCATCCAGCAAAGCGAAGTACCGGATCGACTATTGGTTACAATACACCCAGCCAGTTGCGCAAAACAACACCAACTCAATAACATTTCATTTACTTTTACATGGCTTTAAGCGTTGTGATGAGAACATGTTCCTTATACGGTTTTTTTGCTAAAATATGCCCCCTTCATAACATTATTGACCTATCCTTTCGCGGATTATTTGCATAAAAATTCATGGTTATGCATAATGATGTTGATTTTACCACCATAATCTGGGTGACTTATGCGAAGTTCGGCAAAACAAGAAGAACTGGTTAAAGCGTTTAAAGCGCTGCTTAAAGAAGAGAAATTCAGCTCGCAGGGAGAGATCGTCCAGGCGCTGCAGGAAGAGGGCTTCGAGAATATCAACCAATCGAAGGTTTCCCGCATGCTCACCAAATTTGGCGCGGTGCGTACCCGTAACGCCAAAATGGAAATGGTCTATTGCTTGCCTGCCGAGCTTGGGGTACCGACCACCTCCAGCCCGCTGAAGAATTTGGTGCTGGATATCGACTATAACGATGCCGTAGTGGTGATTCATACCAGCCCCGGCGCCGCGCAGCTGATCGCCCGTCTTCTCGACTCGCTGGGCAAAGCGGAAGGCATTCTTGGCAGTATCGCCGGGGATGACACCATCTTTACCACGCCTGCGCGCGGTTTTACGGTGAAAGATCTGCACGACGCCATTCTGGTTCTGTTTGAGCAGGAACTCTGAGTAATTCCCCTCTGGCTACCGTCAGAGGGCGACTCCCTTTTCTTTTGCCTCTCCCCCCTTCCGGCACAACAACTATTTAACACTTAGTGTCATTTACGCCGTCTATACGTTCTTTTACTAACGCGAAAATCGTAAAACGCACAAAAGATCAAATTCGTATACCTTTATGAATTTATTAGAAATAAATCTTATCGCTGTCGCTAACGTGTCATTTTTAATTCTTATCCGTTATAAAAAGCGCAATCCATTGTAACTATTAACGCACAAAACAATTAGCATGGTATTAATATTTTTGGTGATTAGTGTATACTTGGTTTTGTGATGAGGGTCACGAAACAAAGCCCCCCAACAAAAAGATTCGACGAGGTGAACATCATGAAAATCAAAACCACTGTAGCTGCTATCAGCATCCTGTCCGTCGTGTCGTTTGGCGCTTTCGCCGCTGATATTATCAACAGCGAGCAGGCCCAGGGCCGCGAGGCCATCGGCACGGTTTCCGTCGGCGCGGTAGCATCTTCCCCGATGGATATGCATGAAATGCTGAACAAAAAAGCGCAGGAAGAAGGGGCTTCTTCTTACCGCATTATTGAAGCCCGCACTGGCGACCACTGGCATGCCACTGCTGAGCTGTATAAATAAGTTTTAGACGTCAACGATTAACCTGACAAAAATTCTCTACCGCGGCCCGGCGACATACATCGCCCCGCCGCGGCAAAACAAAGACTGGAGTAAAGATTATGAAACGCGCAATGATCATCGCATCCCTTGGCCTGGCTTCCCTTCTCTCTTTCGGTGCCAGCGCGGCTGTCCAGCAAGTGAACGCAGAACAAGCCCAAAATCTGCAATCCATGGGCACCATCTCCGTATCCCAGGTAGGTAGTGCGCCAATGGACATGCGTCAGGAACTGGCGGCTAAAGCCGAGAAAGAAGGCGCCAGCAGCTACCGTATTATTGAAGCACGTACCGGCGATAGCTGGCACGCCACCGCTGAGCTGTACAAATAAACCCTCGTCGTCTTATTTCGACGACTTGCCCCCGCCTGCCGGGGGCTTTTTTATGCTTGTCGGGCATTAAAACGCAACTCCCCCTCCAGCTCTTCCTCTGCTTCATCAAACAATAAAATCAATGCGCCAAAGCGCCGGCGCTGCTTGTCATTTAAATGGATGAACTCAATATCCAGCGGCAGCGGTAGCAGGCCACCGGTCACTGCGTCCCATAGCGAATCCAGGTTGTTGACCTTATCCTGAGCCAGCTCGAAGGTTCGGGAAAACTCCCGGTAGAAATCCTGTTGTTCGGCGATTTCGTCAAAATCAAACGTATAGGTGGTCATGACAGCCCCTCCCGCTTCTCTTTCTGTCGCCGTTAAGTATAGCGATAAAAAAACCGACGCCTGGGCGTCGGTTTATGGGTTAGCTGCTGGTCAGCACATGCTGGTACTTATGCAACATCTCAACCAGTCGCCGTACCGGCTCGGTGACCTGCGGCGAGGCCTCCCAGACCCGCAGCTTCTCCTGATAGACATCAAGCTCCGCCAGCAGCTGGGTAAAATAGCGCCGACGCTTATCATCGCTGCCGGCGGAGATCACATGGTCCGCGGTACGTCGCAGCTGACGATGGAAGGCGGAGAGATCGTCGTTCACCGGCACGGGCGCATCGCGCAAGCGCTGATGGGCGATGATTAACGTCAAGGCCAGACGGAAACGGGCGACGTCACCTGGGAATTTATTGAGTAATAAAAACAGCTGCTGATAGAGCGCGGGCAGATGATTCTCTTTGCGACGCGCCGAGTTGGTGGTCAGCGAAGAGACCGCCGCGGAGACAAACTGGTTCAGCAGCACCCGACCGGTTCTGGCCCGGGAGTTATCCCTGACAATAAGAATAACCATCAGAGCGAGGAAACAGCCGACGATCTGCCCCAGCGCGCTATCGAGGAACTGGCTGAACTGGAACTGCATCGGGTTATCCAGCACAAGAATGTTGATGGTGCTCGCCAGCGCCCCCAGCGATCCGAGACGCCTTTTCTGCACTTCGATCCCGATAAAGAACGCCATCGCCGCCAGGCTGATGCAGAGCAACAGCATGCTCTGCTGCGTCGCCGGCATGATCACCAGGAAGTACAAGGTGCCCAACGGTAACGCCGCCAGGGTGCCATAGAGGAAGTCTATCGCCACCATACGCGGGTTTGGCAGGCGCATCGCCAGCGCGGTAACCACGGCGATCATTACCATCGCGCCGCTGCCTGAGGTCCAGCCCGTCCACAGCCAGAATAGCGTTCCGAGAATACAGGAGACAGAGGTGCGCCAGAAGTTCACCATCGCGTGATGACGTTCGGCGGATTCCACTTTAACCACCGTTTCGCCGCGCAACACGCCATCCTCGATACGGCTGATTTTAGTATTCCCCACCACGCCGCGCTTAAGCAGCAGGTAACGCGTGGCGGCGCCCACCCAGCTATAAATCGTGACCGGGGTATTATGCTCGCCTTTCCAGGTCAGGAAGCGGCGCATGCGCTTCAGCTGCTGGTGAACATCCTGCACCGTCTCAACCGGCTCGGCGAACAGCTCGCGATAGTCGTCCGTGACCATTTCCGGGCGTGAGTTCTGAATCAGATAGGTTTCGCAAGCCTGGGTGATAAGGGTTAGCGAAAGGGTGTTGATCGCCTTCAGGCGCTGATTGGCCTTTGCCCAGCGTGAGGATTCCATAATCAGGTTACTACGCATACCTTCCAGCGCCGTAGTGCGGCGTACCAGCGCTCCCCAGGCTTGATCCACTTCCTCTTTTTCACCGTGCGCGACGCATAACTGCATCAGCTTATACTGTGCAATTAGCAGATTATCGAGCTCGAGGTCGATCTCTTTTTTAATCGAACGCGGCGAAAACAGGAGATCGGCGACGATGGCGCTGACAATACCGATGACAATTTCGCTGCAGCGTTCGACAGCAAACTGCGGCGCCAGCATCGGATTGGTATGGATGGTAATAATGATAATCAGCGCGGTGTACCCGGCCAGCCCCCAGGCATAGGAGTTTTCGACCTTGACCAGCGACGAAACCCAGGTACAAAACCCGGCCCACAGACAGCAGACCAGCATCATCAACAGAGGCGCGCGGATCATCAGGATGATGATAACCAGCGCCGCAATACAGCCAATAAAGGTCCCGGCAATACGCAACATACCGCGATAGCGGATCGCGCCGGAGTACGGTTCGCCGCCAGCAGCAAAGGCCGGCCCGGCGGCGACGATCGCTGCCGTCAGTACCGCCCAGCGCGGCGTTTCGAGCTGAAAATGGAAACCGACAAACAGCGCCAGCACCACCGCGCATGCAAGCTTAATGGCAAAGCGGAGATGCCGGGGAGCAATGGTATATGTCCCCATAGCGATTAACCAAATTCGCGCAGGCGCATAGCCAGTTTCTGGAAGAAGTTGGCCTGGCTGGTATCACGATCTTCTTGACCGGTGATCACTACCGTCGCCGTGGTGCCCGATGGCCACAGATTCCCCTGCTGGTGATCGAGGCGAATACGCACCGGCACACGCTGCGCCAGACGCACCCACTCAAGGTTGGAGTCGACCGAGGCCATCCCTTTCGAGTCGCTGCTGCTGCTGGCGTTGGTCACCCCCGCAGCGATACTGTCCACCGTCCCTTTAATGGTTTTGCTGCTGCCCAGCGGGGTAATCTCCGCACGATAGCCTGGACGGACGCCCTCCAGTTTGGTCTCTTCCAGATAGGCCATGACGTAAAACGTATTCTCTTTCACCAGCGCCACCGCCGTGGAGCCACGGGTGATAAATTCCCCAGTGTAGACGTTAAGGTTAGTCACCCAGCCATCCGCAGGGGCGCGAATGACCGTCCGCTCCAGATCTAGCCTGGCCAGGTCGCGACTAGCCACCGCTTTCGCCAGCTGATGTTCAACGGTTTGCAGTACGTTGTTCGCCTGATCAATCTCTTCCCGCGACATCGCCTGTACGCCAAGCTTATTACGCCGACCGGCTTCGACGCGTTTTTCCTGAGCTAACGTCTGATAATAGGCGACATCAGCTTCCGCCTGCGCCAGCGCTTTTTGGTAACGAGGTTGGTCAATAACGAACAATACCTGGTCTTTCTTAACCAGTTGGTTATCCTTGACGTTTACCTGAGAAATCAGCCCGGAGACGTCGGGGGCAATCGCCACAATGTCGGCGCTAAAGCGCGCATCACGCGTCCACGGCGAGGCGGTGTAATAAACCCAGGCGCGGAAAATCGCCACGAAGGCCAGAATGACCAGTATCACGGTAATGGCAGTACGGAGGATATTTCTTGTTAGTGTTTTCACATCAACCTCAAACGAACAAGCGCGATATCAAATAAAAAAGGCAGCAATAGAGCGCCGTATTAAACAGTGCTGGGTGCCAGACAAAATCGTAAATGCCGGTCGGAACCAGCAGTCGGTGCACCAGCCAAAAGATAGCCAGCGACAAAAGCAACTCGAAGAAGATCGGCGGAAACGATAAGCCGAAAATCACGATGACAGGAAACAGACTCATGATGACCTTGAATAAGAAGCGTACAGGTAGTGAGCAGATGCGTTTATTATGTAGCTAACAATATATTAACGTAACGATTGCCGCATTATCTACAATGTGTGATCTAAATCACTTTTAAGCCAGAGTGAATAATGGAACGATTAAAACGCATGTCCGTTTTCGCCAAAGTGGTCGAATTAGGTTCATTCACCGCAGCGGCCCGCCAGCTTCAGATGAGCGTTTCCTCGATCAGTCAGACCGTCGCCAAACTGGAAGATGAACTGCAGGTAAAGCTACTCAACCGCAGCACCCGCAGCCTTGGCTTAACTGAAGCAGGTAAAATCTATTACCAGGGCTGCCGTAGGATGCTGTTTGAAGCGCAGGATGTCCATGAGCAATTATACGCATTTAACAATACCCCCATCGGGACGCTGCGCATCGGCTGCTCTTCAACTATGGCACAGAATGTTCTGGCGCGCATAACGGCGAAAATGCTCAAAGAATACCCCGGGCTCTCTGTTAATCTGGTCACAGGCATACCTGCGCCAGACCTGATCGCCGACGGCCTTGACGTGGTGATCCGCGTGGGCGCCCTGCAGGATTCCAGCCTTTTTTCCCGCCGCCTGGGCTCAATGCCGATGGTATTATGCGCCGCTAAAAGCTATCTGGCGCAGGCTGGCAATCCAGAGAAACCGGCCGACCTTGCCGGACATGCCTGGCTGGAATATAGCGTGCGGCCGGACAATGAGTTTGTCATTATCGCGCCGGAAGGGATCTCGACCCGCCTGACCCCGCAGGGGCGCTTCGTGACCAACGACCCTATGACGCTGGTGCGCTGGCTGACCGCCGGGGTGGGTATCGCCTATGTACCCTTAATGTGGGCGATCGAAGAGATCAACCGCGGTGAGCTTGAGATCCTGCTGCCCAGCTATCAGTCCGATCCGCGACCGGTCTACGCCCTGTATACGGAAAAGGATAAACTGCCGCTGAAAGTGCAGGTCTGTATCAACTATCTGACGGAGTATTTTGTCGACGTGGCGAAGATCTATCAGGGCATGCACGGGCGCGGGATCGCCCGGTGAAGCGGTTCCCGGCAGCGCCGGGAACCAGGTCAGGATCAGGCGGTGCCGCCGACGGTAAGGTTATCGACCTTCAGGGTCGGCTGGCCGACGCCCACCGGCACGCTCTGGCCCTCTTTGCCACAGACGCCGACGCCGTTATCCAGGCGCAGGTCGTTGCCCACCATCGAAATCTGCTGCATGGTCTCAATGCCGGAGCCAATCAGCGTGGCCCCTTTCACCGCCTTCGTGACCTTCCCTTTTTCGATCAGATAGGCCTCGGAAGTGGAAAAGACGAATTTACCGGAGGTGATATCCACCTGCCCGCCGCCGAAGTTAGGCGCAAAGATACCGTAGTCGACCGATTCGATAATCTCCTGTGGCGTCGACTGGCCCGCCAGCATATAGGTGTTGGTCATACGCGGCATCGGCAGATGGGCATACGACTCACGTCGGCCATTGCCGGTCGGTGCGACGCCCATCAGGCGCGCGTTGAGTTTATCCTGCATATAGCCTTTCAGAATGCCGTTTTCGATTAGCACGTTGTATTGCCCCGGCGTCCCTTCGTCATCAATGGCCACCGAGCCACGGCGATCGGCGATGGTGCCGTCATCCACTACGGTGCACAGTTCAGAGGCGACTAATTCCCCCATATGGCCGCTAAAGACCGAGGTGCCACGCCGGTTGAAATCGCCTTCCAGCCCATGGCCGACCGCTTCATGCAGCAGGACGCCAGGCCAGCCGGCGCCGAGCACCACCGGCAGCATCCCCGCAGGGGCGGCGACCGCCGAGAGGTTGACCAGCGCCATGCGCACCGCTTCTTTCGCCCAGGCATCGGCCCGCACGTCGCCCTCCTGGGAGGCGAGGAAATAGTCATAACCAAAACGCCCGCCACCGCCGCTGCTGCCGCGCTCACGCTTGCCATCCTCTTCCACCAGCACGCTGACGGAAAGACGAACCAGCGGACGAACGTCGGCGGCCAGAGTGCCATCGGTGGCGGCGATCAGGATCAGCTCATACACCCCGCTCAGGCTGGCTGAAACCTCCTGCACCCGCTGGTCCGCCGCCCGGGCGACTTTGTCTACCCGGCGCAGAATATCCAGCTTCTCTTCCCGGGTCATACTCTGCAGCGGGTCGATGCTGGTGTACAGGGCACGATGCTCTACGGCGCCGAGGGTCTGCACTTTGCCATTGCCGGTGTCGCGCACAATGGTCCGCGCCGCCTGGGCGCTCTGCTCCAGCGCCAGTTTGCTGATCTGATCGGCGTAGGCAAAGCCCGTTTTTTCGCCGCTGACGGCGCGCACGCCTACGCCCTGATCGATATTGTACGACCCATCTTTAATGATGCTGTCTTCCAGAACCCAGGATTCGTGATAGCTCGACTGAAAATAGAGATCGCCGTAATCGAGGCGGCGCTCGGTCAGTTGACCAAGAATGGCAAACAGGTCCTGATGATTCAGGCCATTTGCCGACAGTAATTGTTCACTTACCAGGTTCAGACTCATCGTTATGCTACTCGTTTGTTGCCGCCTGACAGGCGGAAATACAGAAGGCTATCTATTGAGATTGCGGCAATTCCCGGCAATCGTCAAATCATTGCTTTTTATTGCTGCGCGCCTGGCGCAGCACTTCATTGATCTGCGGCTGGTCAATCGGGCCGGTGATGCGGTAGCGCAGAATCGAAACTTTATTCCACAGCGGACCCAGCACTTTGCTGGCGGCAAATACCGCCGCGCCGACGATGGGGTTGACGGCAAAGGCCGCCGCCACGCCGACGGTCGCGGAGATCTCCGGCGCCACCACCGCCTGCAGATCCAGCTGGCGACGCACCAGATCGACCGACCCTTTCATAGCAATATCCGCTTCAAGGCCATCTACCAGCGTATCATCGGTATGCAGTACGCCATCCTTAATCCATGCCGTACTGTTAATCGAATCGAAGTAAAAGCCTTCGCTGAAGGTATCGCTGAAATCGAAACGCAGTTTACGCAGCAGGGCATCCACACTCAGCAGACGCAGCAGCTGGCCAGCGTGCCCGGTACTCAGGTCGGTAAACTGCCCCTTGCCCAGGTGGCTTTTAATGATGCCATTGAGCGACGCGACATCGGGTGACCAGGGCGGCGCGCGCCAGTGCAGATCGTAGTCGATATCAAACGGCGAATCCTTCACCGGCGTGGAGACGCCAAAGAAATCCGCAAATGCATCCGTCTTATTGCCGTGCAGTCTGCCTTTCAGCGAGGTTCGAACCCCTGAAGGGGCGTTCACCCACACGCCGTTGGTCGTCAGCCGGCCAAACCCGGTATCCACCAGGCCGTTGGAGAGCGTTAAGGTATCCCCTTTGATCGCCACATCCCCATCGATGCGGCCATATTTTTGTCCCCACAGCCAGCATTCCGCGCAGCGTAGCTGCAGATCGGGCCAGCCATGGAAATCCAGCCGCGTCGCCGTCTGGGGGGCCACATTCTCTGTTGCGTTCTGGCCGCTGGCGCTGGCCGGATTGAAATAGAGATAACGCACATTTGCCAGCCACGGAGCATTGTCGCGCATCGTCAATGTGGCATTGATCTCACGCCCCTGCGCCTCAACCTGCGAGCCGCCGGCGACCGGCTGGGACATCAGACTGACGTTGTTCCACTGTTGCCCCGCAAGGGCCAGCGACGGCGTACGCAGCACAATGCGCGGTGGAAAGAGCACGCTGCTGCTCACTTCATTTGCCGCGCCGTTCTCGAAGAGCGCCAGCCACTGCGCGCCATCCATCGGCGGCAGATTAAGCTCGATACCGGGCTGATCGGGCAGCGGAGAGTGCCCTTTGCTGTCAGTGGTAAGGATCGCTCTATCCAGCGTCAGCTTATGATTGAGCAACCAGCGGCTGTTAATATGATTCTTCGCCCCGACGGAGCCGGTCAGGTCGAAGCTGCTCAGGCCGCCGGCGACGTTAATTTTGACCGGAAGGGGTTCGCCGGCGGGCTTACTGACTGGCGAAGGTAAGCGACTGCTCACATTCTTCAGATCGCCGTTGATATCGACCTTATAGCTGGCATTGCCATGGTACGGCAGTTCGATGGCGACCTTGCCATCCCACGGGACGCTACCGCTCAACGCCTCACTCACGGCTTTCGGCAGCAGCCCGGTGCGCGACGGCTGCCAGTTGGCATTCATCCCGACATCCACCAGAAACGCTTTTTCACCTTCGCGGGTGGAAAAATTGAGGTTCAGCGGCTGATTAAACCAGGTCGCGCTCAACGTTTGACTATTGAGATCGCCATTCACAAAGCTGAAATTACCGCTCAGGTTCTGCAGCGTAGTATCTAACGGTTTGATAAACAGGCTATTATTCTGCAGGCGCACATCGCCTTTCGCGGTGGTCATCTCGCCGTCGAGGGGGATATTCAGATGTAAGCGAGCGCTCACATCCCCATCCAGCTGCAGGGAATCCAGCGCCGCCCCGAGCGACTCTTTCAGCGGCGTAGTATTAAAGTAAGGTCCAACCTCTTTGCCCGGGCCTTTGATATCGGCATCAATCAGCAGTTTTTCCTGCGCATAGTCCGGGATTGCGGCATCGAGATTGCTGGCGGTCACGTTGCCAAGCATCGCTTTATCCGCCCGCATCCACAGGCCGTTGTTGATAAAATTGAGGTCGATGTTCAGCCCGGTTAGCGCCGGCCAGTCCGGTTGGAAGGCAAAAGTGGCGTTCTTCAGCGGAACATAAACCTGGAACTGGCCTTCATTATGCGGATAAGGAAATAGATGCGGATTGCCGCCATACACCAGCGTCGCATCGCTGGCTTGCCCCGCTTTAATCGCGCCGCTGAGATAGTCCACCAGCGCTTTGCCCATCAGATTTTCCGGGAAATAACGCCATGCCTGGCCACCGTCATTGGTGCTGATGCCCGCCAGAATGCCCAGCCAGGGATCGTCCCCCTGCGGTTGCAGATAGCGGAAGCCGCCGCGGGCGCGTACGCCTGTCGCCTGCACGTCTATATCGCGGCCATCAAGCATAAACCCTTTGTCGTTTTTCACCCAACTGAGCGTGGCTTCGCCAGCGGCTATCTCCAGCGGCGCGCGGAAGACGCCGGCATACGGCATCAGCGCCTTCGCCATATGGGCGCGTAATTCCCCGTGCTCAACGCTGCCATTCAGACTGCCGGAGAAGTGCTCTGCCCCCGGCAGGAGTTTCCACTGCTTCCACGCCAGATCGCTCCACTGCGCCTGAAAACGCGTTTTCTCCGTCGCCTGCAGGGGGATATCGAGAGCCAGCAAATTGATTTTGCCGCCAGGCTGCGTGGTACGCCAGAGTTCGCCCAGAGAAGGCGCCAGCTTATCAGCAAACGGCTGTAACCCGCTCAGGCCGCTGAGGGCCAAATTGCTGGCGCGAATACGTAACTCATCGCTACGCTGACGATCGTCGCCACCAACGTCCTGCGCCGGGATCCATGCCATCGCCAGGGCTCCGCTTGGCCAGGGTTTATCATCGATAGCGATCCGCGTATCGGGAATATAAAAGGCCCAGCTTTGCTTATCATGGGAGAGATGCGCCGTCAGGTTATCCACCGACAAATGATGGACTTCGTTATCGCCCTGCCAGCTGGCGCCCCCTTTTTTCAGCCATACGTCGCCGCTGGCCACATCGCCTTTTTCAATGGTCATCCAGCCTTCGAGGCTGAAGCGGGCGCTTTTCAGGGCGATATTGTCCTGCATCCAGCGTCCCAGCCACGGTTTGACGTCGATATCATCCGCCTGCAGCCAGACCCGGCCTTTATTCAGCAGGCCATCCTCATCGCGAAGATCCATCCGCACCTGCATGACGCCATGCTGGCCGGTGAGGCTGGAGAGGCTGAGCTGCCCCTCGGCGCGATGACGGTTCCTGCCGTTAAGCCATGTCAGCTGCGGAACCGCCAGCTCCGCCCGCTGACCGGAAAGGGTCAGGAAGCTCAAATGGCTGTCGCGCAGAGTAAAGTGATCGAACTGACGTAAAAAGAGATCGCTGATGCGGTCGGTTTTCAGGCTTTCGCCACCGTCATTGGTCTGAATAGGGGTATTGGTATGGGCCTGCAGCTGCCAGAAGGTGAGGTCGCGGAACTGCCAGCGCATATGCAGCAGGCTCTGCCAGACATCCAGCGCCAGGGTTACGCGCTTGACCGCCATTGTGCCGCCATCTTTCAGCCCGACATGGATATCGCGGGCGTCTAACGTCGGACCAAAAGTCTGCCAGCTGGCGGTGATCTGCGAGGCGTCCACCGGCGTACCGGTGAGGGTGGAGATCTTCTCCAGCAGCTGCGGACGCCAGGCGTCGAGCTGTGGCAACACGAGACGCAAGCCACTCACCAGCAGCGCGACGATAACAATCAATGTTGCCACGGTGAGCAATAAAATCCCGGGCAGTCGCCTCACGCCTCTCTCCTTGTCAGCCGCACAATGACGCGGTGTCTTACATCATAACCACATCGAACTGCTCTTGATTATAGAGCGGCTCAATTTGTACCTTCACCTGCTTGCCGACAAAGATTTCCACTTCCGCCAGCGCATGCGACTCTTCCCCTTTCAGGGTTTCCGCCACCGCAGGGGAAGCATAGACCAGGAAGCGATCGGAATCATAAGCATGATGTACGCGGACGATCTCACGCATAATCTCATAGCACACCGTTTCCACCGACTTTACCGTTCCACGTCCGTGGCAGGTTGGGCACTCGTTGCACAGCACATGCTCCACGCTTTCACGGGTGCGTTTACGGGTCATCTCCACCAGGCCCAGCTGGGAGAAGCCGTTAATGCTGGTCTTCACCCGATCTTTACTCAGCGCCTGCTCTAAAGAGTGCAACACCCGTCGACGGTGATCTTCATTGTTCATGTCTATGAAATCAATGATGATAATGCCGCCGAGATTACGCAAACGTAGCTGGCGGGCTATCGCCTGGGTGGCTTCGATGTTGGTATTGAAGATCGTATCGTCAAGATTGCGGTGCCCGACAAAGGCCCCGGTGTTGATATCGATGGTGGTCATCGCCTCGGTCTGGTCGATGATCAGATAGCCCCCGGATTTGAGCTCGACTTTACGCTCCAGCGCGCGCTGAATTTCGTTCTCAACGTCAAAGAGATCGAATATCGGCTGACGGCCGCTGTAGTGTTCCAGCTTGCTGGTCATTTCCGGGATATATTCGGCGGTGAATTCGAGCAACGCCTCATAGGTCAGGCGCGAGTCGACGCGAATGCGATCCAGTTGCGCATCGGCAAAATCACGCAGCACGCGCTGGGCCAGAGCCAGCTCGCCATACAGCTGATAGCGGGTCTGGTTGCGCTTTTTGCGCTCCATCACCTTGGTCCATACGCGCTTAAGATAAGCGGCATCGGCGGCCATCTCCTGCTCGTGAACGCCTTCCGCAGCGGTGCGAATGATAAACCCGCCCTGCTCATCGCAATATTCTGCGACGACCTTTTTTAGGCGCTCGCGCTCGGCTTCGCTTTCAATCCGCTGAGAGACCCCCACGTGGGAGGCGCCTGGCATAAAGACCAGATAGCGGGAAGGCAGGGTAATATCGGTGGTCAGACGCGCGCCTTTGGTACCCAGCGGATCTTTAACCACCTGGACCATCAGGTCCTGGCCCTGGCGCACCAGCTCCGAAATATCGCGCACGGTAAACTGCTTTTGCTCCTCACCGGCGACGCACTCGGTATGCGGCATGATATCGGAGGCGTGAAGGAACGCCGCCTTATCCAGACCAATATCTACAAAAGCCGCCTGCATTCCCGGCAGCACTCGGCTAACACGACCTTTGTAGATATTGCCTACTATTCCGCGTCGCGCTTCACGCTCAATATGGATTTCCTGCAGAATACCGCCATCAATATACGCAACGCGCGTTTCGGATGGCGTTACGTTAACTAATAATTCAGCCGTCATCTTTATCCCTTTCCTTTACGCAGTGAGTTAAAGTTACTGAGCAACTCATACGTTTCCACCAGCGGTAAGCCGACTACGGCGTGATAGCTGCCATTAATCTTCCTGACGAAGCAACCACCCAACCCTTGAATACCGTATGCACCTGCTTTATCTAAAGGCTCGCCGCTGGCCACATAATCGGCGATATCCTGCTCGCTGAGCCGCCGGAAGGTCACTTCCGTGACCACCAGACAGTCCAGCGTTTGCTGCTTATCCGCCAGCGCCACCGCGGTCATGACCTGATGGGTGTGGCCGGAAAGCAAACGCAGCATCGCTGCAGCGTGTTCGGCGTCGCGCGGTTTTTCCAGCACTTCGCCGTTCAAAATGACAATCGTATCCGCTCCCAGCACCGGCAAATCGCGGGTGGCCATCGCCACCCCGGCCTGCGCTTTTTCGCGCGCCAGGCGGACGACATAGTGCTGGGCGCTCTCCTGCGGCTGGCGCTGCTCCTCAATACCAGGAACCAGACGCTCGAAAGCGAGACCAAGCTGAGTCAGCAGTTCCTGCCGACGCGGGGAACCAGAAGCGAGATACAGAGTTGTCATATCAACCTTATTGCACTGCAAATTGCTGACGCACTTTACGCATCAGCAGGAAGAGCCATGGCCAGAGGATGCCGTTTACTACACTACTCCAGAATACTTCCGGACGGAAAGAGACGTTGATCACTAAAAACTCTGCCCAGAAAACAATGATATCCACGGCCAGGGATAACAGCATTACCACCAGCGCCTGTTGCCACAGCGCCAGGTTACGGAACAGCTGATACTTCAGCGCGACCAGATAGGCGACGATGCTTAAAGACAGCGCGCGAACGCCGAGCGTTGAACCGCTGATGAGATCAAGAATAGCCCCCATCACGAAACCCGTCCCCACGTTTACCCGGTGCGGCAACGCGAGGATCCAGTACAGCAGGATCAATAATACCCAGTTGGGCCGGAAAACGCTGATGTCCGCCGGCCAGGGCATAATTTGCAGCAATAGCGCGATAAGAAACGAGAGCCAGATAACCCAGCGTCCCTGGCTACGGTAACTTGCCACTATTGCCCCCCTGCAGGCTGCGACGGCTGAGGCGGCGTCAACCCGGTGGCGGGCGCCGGCATCTGCGGCCCCATCGCATCCGGCGCAGGCAGTACCTGCGGCATCATCTGCATCAGACGTTCGTTAGCCACCCGATGAACCTCTTCCGGGGTCATCGGGTTAGCGCCATTACGATCGGCGCCCCACAGCAGCAACAGATAGCGCAAGCGCTGCAGCCCGGCCGTCGGACGCGCCTGAATCACGGTATAGGCGCGCTGGGTGTCCAGTTTCACCGAGGAGACTACCCCAACCGGATACCCTTCAGGGAAACGACCGCCGAGACCGGAGGTCACCAGCACGTCGCCGACGCGAATATCGGTATTCGCCGGCAGATGCTCAAGCTGGAGATCGTCCGTGCAGCCGTTACCGGCGGCAATGACGCGAATGTCGTTACGCAGAACCTGGATCGGCAGCGCATGAGTGGCATCGCAGATCAGCAGCACCCGGCTGGTCATTTTCGCCACGGCCACGACCTGCCCCACGACGCCTTTATCGCTGATAACCGGCTGGCCTTCATAGACGCCGTTCACGCTGCCTTTGTCAATAACCACCTGATCGCTGTAAGGGTCGTTGACCGTTGAGATGACCTGCGTCACCATTTTTTGCTCGTCCTGGCGCAGCGGCGAGCCAAGCAGTTCACGCAGGCGCGCGTTCTCCTGCTTGTACTGGCCCAGCATCAGCAGATCGCTGTTTTTCAGCAACAGCTCCTGGCGCAGCGCGCGGTTTTCCAGTTCGAGCTGGTCGCGGGTAGCTAGCGTCTGCGATACGCTGTCGAGCAGTTCCCGGGGACCATTAGAGACAAAGTAGAAAGGGCTGACGGCTGTATCCATGTACGTTCTGATTTGACTGAACGTACCCAGGCGGCTGTCGGCGATAATCACGCCAAGCGCCACCAGCACCGCCAGAATAAGGCGAATCTGTAGCGAGGGGCCACGGCTAAAAATTGGCTTCATAGGCTATGCGTATTCTCGTGTCAGTAAAGACCAGGGGCAGCTCGTATGCCGCCCCGGACCTTCAGGCTGACTACTCTTCGCTAAACAGGTCGCCGCCGTGCATGTCGATCATCTCCAGCGCCTTGCCGCCGCCACGCGCTACGCAGGTCAGCGGATCTTCAGCAACCACGACTGGAATACCGGTTTCTTCCATTAACAGACGGTCCAGGTTGCGCAGCAGCGCACCACCGCCGGTGAGAACCATCCCGCGTTCAGAGATATCAGACGCCAGTTCCGGCGGGCACTGCTCAAGGGCAACCATGACCGCGCTCACGATGCCGGTCAGAGGCTCCTGCAGCGCTTCAAGAATTTCGTTTGAGTTCAGGGTGAAGCCGCGTGGCACGCCTTCCGCCAGGTTACGACCGCGCACTTCAATTTCGCGCACTTCATCGCCCGGGTAAGCCGAACCGATTTCATGCTTGATACGTTCAGCGGTCGCTTCACCGATCAGGGAGCCGTAGTTACGACGCACGTAATTGATAACGGCTTCGTCGAAGCGGTCACCGCCGATACGTACAGAAGAGGAATAGACCACGCCGTTCAGGGAGATAACCGCCACCTCAGTGGTACCGCCACCGATATCCACCACCATGGAGCCGGTCGCTTCAGAAACCGGTAAGCCTGCGCCAATCGCTGCCGCCATCGGCTCTTCGATCAGGAAGACTTCACGGGCGCCTGCGCCCTGCGCGGATTCACGAATAGCGCGACGTTCGACCTGGGTTGCGCCAACCGGTACACACACCAGCACGCGCGGGCTCGGGCGCATAAAGCTGTTGCTGTGCACTTGTTTGATAAAGTGCTGCAGCATCTTTTCCGTCACGAAGAAGTCAGCGATAACGCCGTCCTTCATCGGGCGAATCGCCGCGATATTACCCGGGGTACGGCCGAGCATCTGCTTCGCTTCATGACCCACGGCGGCGACGCTTTTCGGCGATCCGGCACGATCCTGACGAATGGCCACCACGGAAGGCTCATTCAATACGATGCCTTGTCCTTTTACGTAAATAAGGGTATTCGCGGTACCCAGGTCAATGGACAGGTCATTGGAAAACATGCCACGAAATTTTTTTAACATACTAAGGGATAATCCTGAAAGCTGGGGCGGAAAACAAAATCCGCTTACTTTACCAACCACACGCAGCAGCGACAAGGCGCAAAAATCACCTGCTGCGGTGAAAATTAGTGCAGTTCATTTCCTTTGTTACAAATTTTCCCGACTCCGTTCATTGCTGAAATCTTCAGCAGCGCTCCACGCCTGAATTTGTAACCTGTCAAAGGAGGGTCACTGGCATTTACATTGCGATGATCCGGCAGGTAGACAAGCACACCCCCTTCACGATGGCGCGCGTTATTCTACGTGAAATCACGCTAAACGGCAGATCAAACCGAGTATCTTTGCGAATATTTTTTCACATTTGTGTCAAGTGGCTGTGAGGCGGCAAAAAATTCCCCCTGCCCGCCCGTGACACCGCATTGGGACAGTACCAACCACTCGCTGCGGCTGCGTACGCCCGTCGCAAAAACTTGCATAGGCATGCCTTTACAGGCTTCCACCAGGCTTTGCACCAGCAGTTGGTTCTCGCTGCGCTTTTCGATGTTGCGCGCCAGACCCGGATGCAGTTTGATCAGCTCCGCATCCAGCTGCTTGATCCAGCTGGTTCCAACCAGGGTTAACCCCGCCTGAACCACTGCCACCCGAACGCCCAGAGCGTTAACCAATCGCATAACCGGCTGCAGACGGCCGATATATTGACAAACATCTGCCTCTGCAAGTTCAAAAATAATCCGCTGACGCTGCGATTTTTCACACTGCATCAAGGCATCGCGCAGCCAGCGCTGGAAACGCGGACGGATCAGCGACTCCACCGACAGCTGGAGCGCCAAATTCTCCTCGGGCCAGAAGCCTAAAAACGGCAGCAGGCGCGTTACCTGCAGGCGGTCATACTCCTCCGCCAGGCCAAACTGCAGCACCATCGGCATGTATTCCGCTGCAATCACCTCTTCTTTACCGTCGTACATCCGCGACATCAGTTCACGATGATGTACCCGCCCGTCGCGGGTGACAGCAGGTTTTTGGTACAACCGCGGCCCGCCGCGGCTCAGCATCTGTTCGATCAGCGTTCGCCAGCGAACGTTGCCGCGACCTTTCTCCGGAAGGGTGTCATCATAGACCGACCAGCTGTTGCTGCCCTGCAGCACCGCGTTGCGCGTCGCCGCTTCCGCATGTTCCATCACCTGCGCCGCCGATTGCCCGCTGCGGAAAGAACAGATGCCGATATGCATCATATCGTCGCGATCGAGGATACGCGTTGGAGGCAGCGCATCCATCGCCTTCAGCAACAGGCCGGCGATACTATCCGCCTCTTTCAACGTACGGTGCGGCAGCAGCACGGCGAAGTCGCTACGGTGATAGCGCGCTAACAGCGCGCCGGGGTAACGCATAATAAAGGTAGAGAGCAGGTTGATAAGCGTAAAGTAATGTTCTTCGGCCGCCGCCCGTCCCCAGTTGTCCCGTAGCAGATCAAACTCCGGCAGACGGATCATCATCACGATGCCGTAGGCTCCCACCTTCTCCTGGTCTTCCAGCAGCGTGGCCAGCTGATTGTCAAAAAACAGGCGGTTATTCAGTCCGGTTTTCGAATCCTGCGCCGCGTAGGAGCGAATAAGCGTATCCATCCGGCTGCGCTGATCGCTGGCGAACTGCAGCTCCGACAGCAGCATATCCAGCGCGCTACTGGTGCTGGCCGGCCATTCATAGACCGACCCGCGCACCTGCGGCCCGCGCTCGCCGCTCAGGATACGCGTGGAACGCAGCTCCAGCAGCTCCTGGCCGGCCAGCTGGCGGCGGATCCAGCGGACGGCGAAGAAAATAATCACCACCATGAAGCCAATGGAGATCGACAGCGGGGCAGTGATCGACAGCGAACGGAAATAGTTCACCATCGGGTCAACGTAGACCAGATGCAGCGTAATACCAGGATGTTTAAGCGACTGAACCGTGATCTCACGGAATTGCTCATGGCTGCCGAGCGGGCGATAGCTATCGGGTCGGGAATGGCTGTAGAGCGGTTTGCCGTTGAGCATGAAATCGATATGCACGATCTCGATCGGCGTCATCAGCTCATCCAACTGCGGTTCAAGCTTATCGAAAGAGGTGGTGATGAGCCGGTTATCCAGCATGGTCGCCACCGCCTGAACGCGGTTTTCGACCTTGTTCTCAATGCCGTTATAAAAACTCAGCGAAGCGCCAATCAGCGTGACAAAGATGGTCAGGCTAGTTAGCAGCGTAATAAAGGCTGAGAACTTCGTCGTTAATCGCATCCCTGTGTTAACTCCGCGAGTGAATGACTACCCGATGAACCATCAGGCTCCCGTGCCGGCGCGCGCCTTGCCGCAAGCATTAACCTTTTAAAGCGCGACGCATACTATCAAAGATGGCGAGTCTGGCAATGGAATGCGTATTATCGGTAAAAGTATGCCGATAGCGAGTATAGTTTGCAGAAAAAATTTGCCAATCGTCGCCAGCCTGCGGCCTGCGCCAGAAGCGCTTTAATTTTAGACGCAGGATGGCAAACCCGCGCCAACGACGCAAATTATTACCGCTATACCGTCTGGCCAGCTTACCGCCCCCTTTTCCCTGCTAAAGATGCCGGGTCATGCGCGGCAAAGGAAACGCCTTGCGCCACTTTCCGATGATTCCTGGACGACCGCGCCTCTGCTTCGGCGGCGGCTCCTCATCCTAATGTGCAATTTTTCGTGACATATTCGCCATTCATCGCCGTCTCCGTCATGCTTAGGAAAACGCATGACGGAGGACACCATGAAAAGAAAAAAACTGACGGAAGCCGACGTCACGGCCGAATCCGTTTTTATGCTCAAGCGGCGCCAGATGCTGAAAATGCTGGGCATCAGCGCGACCGCGCTTTCCCTTCCCGCCGCCGCGCAGGCCGACCTGCTGGACTGGTTTAAAGGCCACGACCGCCCACCAGCGCCAGCGGGCAAGGCCCTGGAGTTTGCTAAACCCGCCGAGTGGCAGGCTAATTTGACGCTTACCCCGGAAGATAAGGTCGCCGGTTACAATAATTTTTATGAATTCGGCCTCGATAAAGCCGATCCGGCGGCGAACGCGGGTAGCCTGCGCACCGATCCCTGGACGCTCACCATCGGTGGCGAAGTGGCGAAACCTCTGACCCTTGACCATGACGATCTGACCAAACGCTTCCCGCTGGAAGAGCGCATTTATCGTATGCGCTGTGTGGAAGCCTGGTCGATGGTGGTCCCCTGGGTCGGCTTCCCGCTGCATAAACTGCTGGCGCTGGTGGAGCCCACCAGCAGCGCGCGCTATGTGGCCTTCAAAACCCTCTATGCTCCGGATCAAATGCCCGGCCAGAAAGACCGGTTTATCGGCGGGGGGCTCGCTTACCCTTACGTGGAGGGGCTACGGCTGGATGAAGCGATGCACCCGCTGACGCTACTCACCGTCGGGGTGTATGGCAAAGCGCTGCCGCCGCAAAACGGCGCGCCGGTCCGCCTGACCGTGCCGTGGAAGTACGGTTTTAAAGGCATAAAATCCATTGTTAGTATCGAGCTGACCCGCGAGCGGCCGCCAACCACCTGGAACCTGGCGGCGCCGGACGAATACGGCTTCTTCGCCAACGTCAATCCGCACGTCGATCACCCCCGCTGGTCGCAGGCTAGCGAGCGGTTTATCGGCGCCGGCGGCGTGCTCGATGTGAAGCGTCAACCGACGTTGCTGTTTAATGGCTATGCCGACGAAGTGGCGTCGCTGTATCGCGGCATGAATCTGCGGGAGAACTTCTAGTGCGTTTCACCGTCAAACAGATCGTCTGGCTGAAGGTTTTACTTCACCTTGCGGGGTTTTTGCCGCTGGTCTGGTTATTCTGGGCCGGGCACCAGGGCTACTTTAGCGCCGATCCAGCCAAGGATATCCAGCACTTTACCGGCAGAATGGCGCTTAAGTTTCTGCTGGCGACGCTGCTGGTCTCTCCGCTGGCGCGCTATGCGAAGCAGCCATTATTGATTCGCGTTCGTCGGCTGTTAGGTTTATGGTGTTTTGCCTGGGCGACGCTGCACCTGACCAGCTATACCCTACTGGAGCTGGGCATTAACAATCTGGCGCTGCTGGGCTCGGAGATTATCACCCGCCCCTATCTGACATTGGGCATGATCAGCTGGGCGATTCTGCTGGCGCTGGCGGTGACCTCCACGCAAGCGATGCAGCGAAAACTGGGGCGTCGCTGGCAACTTTTACACAACTTCGTCTATCTGGTGGTGATCCTCGCGCCGATACACTACCTGTGGTCAGTGAAGATCGTCTCGCCGCAGCCCGTTATATATGCCCTGCTGGCAGCGGGGCTATTGACATGGCGTTACAAGAAGTTCCGCCAGTGGTGGCGCGCAATCCGGTAATGTGCAGTTTCCCGCAGATCCTTTATCAACCGCGACTCTTTTTCAGATAGCGGTTGATAATCTTCCCTGATAAGACCAGTATTTAGCTGCCAATTGCTACGAAATCGTTATAATGTGCGACTTTGGTTTTCCTGACGGGGTTTTCTGACCCTGAAAAGGTGACAAGGGCGCATTGAAGGTATATGTTGTTTTTTACCCGAAAATGGCAGGAGATCGCCACACAATGGCAGTGAAGTTTCACATTTTGCTTTTGAATGGTCCAAACATTAACATGCTCGGTACCCGCGAGCCTGAGAAGTATGGCCCTCTCACGCTGGCTGAAATTGTTAACCGTTTAACATCTGAAGCGGCGGCGCTGAATGTGAGTCTGGATCACCTGCAGTCCAACGCGGAGCATGCGTTAATCGACCGAATTCATCAGGCTAAAGACAACGTGGACTATATCCTGATTAATCCGGCCGCGTTCACGCATACCAGCGTAGCAATCCGTGACGCTTTGCTCGCCGTGAACATCCCGTTTATCGAGATTCACCTGAGCAATGTGTATGCACGCGAACCCTTCCGCCAGCACTCGTATCTGTCAGATGTCGCCGCTGGCGTCATTTGCGGGCTGGGGGCGGATGGTTATTCATACGCTTTACAGACGGCGGTAAAACGCCTGTCACAATCACACTAAACAAAGAGTACGGAACCCACTCATGGATATTCGTAAGATTAAAAAACTGATCGAGCTGGTTGAAGAATCAGGTATCTCCGAACTGGAAATTTCTGAAGGCGAAGAGTCTGTTCGCATCAGCCGCTCTGCACCGGCCGCAAGCTATCCGGTTATGCAGCAGGCTTATGCTGCGCCGATGATGCAGCCTCAGGCGCCTGCCGCCGCGACTGCCGCACCAGCTGCTGCGGCTGAAGCGCCGGCGAAAGCGGAAATCAGTGGTCACATCGTACGTTCCCCGATGGTTGGTACTTTCTATCGTACGCCGAGCCCGGACGCGAAAGCGTTTGTGGAAGTTGGCCAGAAAGTTAACGTGGGCGACACCCTGTGCATCGTCGAAGCGATGAAAATGATGAACCAGATCGAAGCCGACAAAGCCGGCGTGGTGAAAGCCATTCTGATCGAAAGCGGCCAACCGGTAGAATTCGACGAGCCGCTGGTAGTTATCGAGTAACGAGGCGAACATGCTGGATAAAATTGTCATCGCTAACCGTGGCGAGATCGCACTGCGCATCCTGCGTGCCTGTAAAGAACTGGGCATCAAGACTGTCGCTGTGCACTCCACTGCGGATCGCGATCTAAAACACGTATTGTTAGCGGATGAGACGGTCTGCATCGGTCCGGCTCCGTCCGTAAAAAGCTATCTGAACATTCCGGCCATTATCAGCGCCGCTGAGATCACTGGCGCGGTAGCGATTCACCCGGGTTATGGCTTCCTCTCTGAGAACGCTAATTTTGCTGAGCAGGTTGAGCGTTCCGGTTTCATCTTCATCGGCCCGAAAGCCGACACTATCCGCCTGATGGGCGACAAAGTGTCCGCCATCACCGCCATGAAGAAAGCTGGCGTTCCGACCGTTCCAGGTTCTGATGGCCCGCTGGGCGACGACATGGACGCTAACCGCGCCCATGCCAAACGCATCGGCTATCCGGTGATCATCAAAGCCTCCGGCGGCGGCGGCGGTCGCGGTATGCGCGTTGTACGTAGCGACGCTGAACTGGCGCAATCCATCTCCATGACCAAAGCGGAAGCCAAAGCGGCTTTCAACAACGACATGGTCTACATGGAGAAATACCTGGAAAACCCACGCCACATTGAAATTCAGGTGCTGGCGGATGGTCAGGGTAACGCGATCTATCTGGCTGAACGCGACTGCTCCATGCAGCGCCGTCATCAGAAAGTGGTCGAAGAAGCGCCGGCGCCGGGCATCACCCCGGAACTGCGTCGCTACATCGGCGAGCGTTGCGCGAAAGCCTGTGTGGATATCGGCTACCGCGGGGCGGGTACCTTTGAGTTCCTGTTCGAAAACGGCGAGTTCTACTTCATTGAAATGAACACCCGTATCCAGGTAGAGCATCCGGTAACTGAAATGATCACCGGCGTTGACCTGATCAAAGAGCAGCTGCGTATCGCAGCCGGCCAGCCGCTGTCCATCAAGCAGGATGAAGTGGTAGTTCGCGGCCATGCGGTGGAATGCCGTATCAACGCCGAAGACCCGAACACCTTCCTGCCGAGCCCGGGCAAAATCACCCGTTTCCACGCGCCGGGTGGCTTTGGCGTGCGCTGGGAGTCACATATTTACGCCGGTTACACCGTACCGCCGTACTATGACTCCATGATCGGTAAACTGATCTGCTACGGCGAAAGCCGTGACGTGGCGATTGCCCGCATGAAGAATGCGCTGCAGGAGCTGATCATCGATGGCATCAAAACCAACGTCGATCTGCAGATGCGCATTATGAGCGACGAGAATTTCCAGCATGGTGGCACCAATATCCACTATCTGGAGAAAAAACTCGGCTTGCAGGAAAAATAATTCTGCTCTCTCAGCAAAAGGCCGGGTAAACCGGCCTTTTTTCTTTTTCTCTCTCCTCATCTATACCATGCGGTACAATCCCCGCTTTCTTCATCCTCAAGGGACAAAAAATGGACAAACGCTTTGTTCAGGCCCACAAAGAAGCGCGCTGGGCGCTGTGGCTGACCCTTCTCTACCTTGCCGCCTGGCTGGCCGCCGCCTATCTGCCGGGGGTGGCTATTGGCTTTACCGGCCTGCCACACTGGTTTGAAATGGCCTGCCTGCTGGTACCGCTGCTGTTCATTCTGCTGTGCTGGGCGATGGTCAAACTGATTTTCCGCGATATTTCTCTGGAGGACGATGATGCAGTTTGAGGTCATTATTCCCCTGATCGCCTACCTGGTGGTGGTGTTCGGTTTATCCCTCTACGCCATGAGAAAACGCGCCTCAGGTAGCTTTCTTAATGAGTACTTTCTCGGCAGCCGCTCGATGGGCGGCTTCGTGCTGGCCATGACGCTAACCGCCACCTATATCAGCGCCAGCTCATTTATCGGCGGACCCGGCGCCGCCTATAAATACGGCCTGGGCTGGGTGCTGCTGGCGATGATCCAGCTCCCCGCCATCTGGCTGTCGCTGGGCGTGCTGGGGAAAAAATTCGCCATCCTTGCGCGTCGCTATAATGCTGTCACCCTCAATGACATGCTGTTTGCTCGCTATCAGAGTCGCCTGCTGGTCTGGCTGGCCAGCCTGAGTCTGCTGGTGGCCTTTGTCGGCGCCATGACCGTCCAGTTTATCGGCGGCGCCCGCCTGCTGGAGACGGCTGCCGGTATTCCTTACGATACCGGCCTGCTGATCTTCGGGGTCAGCATCGCGCTGTATACCGCCTATGGCGGCTTTCGCGCCAGCGTGCTCAACGACACGATGCAGGGCATGGTAATGCTGATCGGCACGATCGTGCTGCTGGTGGGCGTGATCCACGCCGCCGGGGGGGTTGGCCATGCGGTAGAGACGCTGCAGTCGATCGACGTCAAGCTGGTGTCCCCGCAGGGCGCGGAGGATATCCTCTCGCCAACCTTTATGGCCTCGTTTTGGGTGCTGGTCTGCTTCGGCGTTATTGGTCTGCCACATACCGCAGTGCGCTGTATCTCCTACAAAGACAGCAAAGCCGTGCATCGCGGCATCATTATCGGCACCATCGTGGTGGCGATCCTGATGTTTGGCATGCATCTGGCTGGGGCATTAGGCCGGGCGGTGATCCCCGATTTAACCGTGCCGGATCTGGTGATCCCGACGCTGATGGTTAAAGTGCTTCCGCCCTTTGCCGCCGGGATCTTCCTTGCCGCGCCGATGGCGGCGATTATGTCGACGATCAATGCCCAACTTCTGCAAAGTTCCGCTACGATCATCAAAGATCTGTACCTGAACTGGCGGCCGGATCAGGCGACTAACGAAAAGCGGCTTAAACGCATGTCCGCCGGCATCACGCTCCTGCTGGGGGTCTTGTTGCTGCTCGCGGCCTGGCGGCCGCCGGAGATGATAATCTGGCTGAACCTGCTGGCCTTCGGCGGCCTGGAAGCCGTCTTCCTGTGGCCGCTGGTGCTGGGCCTTTACTGGGAACGCGCCAACGCGGCTGGCGCGCTGAGCGCGATGATCGTAGGCGGCGTCCTGTATGCCGTACTGGCCACGCTGAAAGTGCAGTTTCTGGGCTTTCACCCGATCGTTCCCGCGCTGCTGCTGAGTTTGCTGGCGTTTGTGACGGGGAACAGTTTCGGTCGTCCCGCCCCACAGTCCCCCATTTTGACTACTGATAAATAAAGAGTTTTGCTATGCCATGGATCCAACTGAAACTAAATACCACCGGCGCGAACGCTGAAGATCTTAGCGATGCGCTGATGGAGGCCGGATCGGTCTCGATCACCTTCCAGGATACGCACGATACGCCGGTATTTGAGCCATTGCCCGGGGAAACCCGCCTGTGGGGGGATACCGACGTAATCGGCCTGTTCGATGCTGAAACCGATATGAAAGCGGTCGTTGCCCAACTGGAGCAGCATCCGCTGCTGGGCGCCGGGTTCGCGCATAAGATCGAGCAGCTGGAAGATAAAGACTGGGAACGGGAATGGATGGATAACTTCCACCCCATGCGCTTCGGGGAGCGGCTATGGATCTGCCCAAGCTGGCGCGATGTTCCGGATGAAAATGCCGTCAACGTGATGCTCGATCCGGGTCTGGCCTTTGGCACCGGTACGCATCCGACGACATCCTTGTGTCTGCAGTGGCTGGATGGACTCGACCTCAACGGAAAAACGGTGATTGATTTCGGCTGCGGCTCCGGCATCCTGGCGATTGCCGCACTGAAGCTGGGGGCGGCAAAAGCAATCGGGATTGATATCGACCCGCAGGCTATTCAGGCCAGTCGTGATAACGCGCAGCGTAACGGCGTTTCTGAACGCCTGGAGCTCTATCTTCCTCAGGACCAACCGGAGTCGATGAAAGCCGACGTGGTGGTCGCGAATATCCTGGCAGGCCCGTTACGTGAGCTGGCGCCGTTAATCAGCGTCCTGCCCGTTTCAGGCGGTTTGCTGGGGCTTTCCGGCATCCTTGCCAGCCAGGCGGAGAGCGTCTGTGAAGCCTATGCCGATCTCTTCGCCCTTGACCCGGTGGTCGAGAAGGAAGAGTGGTGCCGGATTACCGGCCGGAAAAACTAAGCGCGATGCGGCCTACGGGCCGCATTTTTGTTTCCAGTAGCCACCAAATAATGCCAGGAAATGAGAGGCAGATCGCACTACAGAGCACTTTTTTGGCTACAAAAACAGCGTTTTATATCGCCATGCGGCCAGTTTATCCAAGAAAAATCGAGAAGTTTTATGATTTTATAAATGGACACAAATTATCCATCATCCATTAAATCAATGATTAATATAAGTATTTATTCATCCCTTTTACGCTAGTCCCGGATTCATTGATCTGCAACAGAGGATTGCTCAAAGTTTGGCCTTTCATCTCGTGCAAAAAATGCGTAATATACGCCGCCTTGCAGTCACAGTATGGTCATTTCTTAACTCATGCGCATCGGACACCACCAGCTCAGAAATCGCCTGATCGCAGCGCCCATGGCTGGCATTACTGACAGACCATTCCGGACGCTGTGCTACGAGATGGGAGCGGGTTTAACCGTTTCCGAGATGATGTCTTCTAACCCACAGGTGTGGGAGAGCGACAAGTCCCGTTTACGGATGGTGCATATCGATGAGCCCGGTATTCGTACCGTGCAAATCGCCGGTAGCGTGCCGGAAGAGATGGCTGCCGCCGCGCGGATTAACGTGGAAAGCGGCGCCCAGATTATTGATATCAATATGGGATGCCCGGCGAAAAAGGTGAATCGCAAGCTTGCAGGTTCAGCCCTCTTGCAGTACCCCGACCAGGTGAAGTCGATCCTGACGGCGGTCGTTAACGCGGTGGACGTTCCTGTGACTCTCAAGATTCGCACCGGTTGGGAACCGGAACACCGTAACTGCGTAGAGATTGCCCAACTGGCCGAAGAGTGTGGCATTCAGGCTCTGACTATTCACGGACGCACCCGCGCCTGTTTGTTTAACGGAGACGCTGAGTACGACAGTATTCGGGCAGTTAAGCAGAAAGTTTCCATTCCGATTATCGCGAATGGCGACATTACTGACCCGCTTAAAGCCAGAGCTGTGCTCGACTATACAGGGGCTGATGCCCTGATGATAGGCCGTGCAGCTCAGGGAAGACCCTGGATCTTTCGGGAAATCCAGCATTATCTGGACACTGGAGAGCTGCTGCCCCCGCTGCCGCTGGCAGAGGTGAAGCGCTTGCTTTGTGCGCACGTTCGGGAGTTGCATGACTTTTATGGTCAGGCAAAAGGGTACCGAATCGCGCGTAAACACGTCTCCTGGTATCTTCAGGAACATGCTCCAGATGACCAGTTTCGGCGCACATTCAACGCCATTGAGGATGCCAGCGAACAGCTGGAGGCGTTGGAGGCATACTTCGAAAATTTTGCGTAATAGAAATAAAGAGCTGACAGAACTATGTTCGAACAACGCGTAAATTCTGACGTACTGACCGTTTCTACCGTTAACTCTCAGGATCAGGTAACTCAAAAGCCCCTGCGTGACTCGGTTAAACAGGCACTGAAGAACTATTTTGCTCAACTGAACGGTCAGGATGTGAATGACCTGTATGAGCTGGTACTGGCTGAAGTTGAACAGCCCCTGTTGGACATGGTGATGCAATACACCCGTGGTAACCAGACCCGCGCTGCTCTGATGATGGGCATCAACCGCGGTACGCTGCGTAAAAAACTGAAAAAATACGGCATGAACTGATACATTTCAGCTATGTTATTGAATAAAAAGGCGCTACTCGGCATGGGATAGCGCCTTTTTTATTAATGTTTATACAGATGTTTATACAGCTTTGTCTGAACAAACAAAAAAGCACCAGAACAATACTGGTGCTTTATGGGGGATGAACCTCTTTCAACGCCTTAATTTATCGGGCTTTTTCCACTGATAGGGTGGCGCTTCCATCCGCTGGCGGTGCCGCTGTTTAGCGGCCAAAACCATAGCTGTTTTAGTGCGGATTACCAGCTTATCCTGCCCGTTAAGTTCATGGCCCAATTGACGTGCCATTTCGTCGATCACAGATTCAATTTTCTTGTGTTTGAGCATATTCAAATCCCGGTAAATTCGGCAAGTCGCTGCTTATGGCTATCGCTCATATCGAATGCAAAATCCTCGTGCTCTGCCTGGAATGTGCCGAACGCCATAAGCGCAGAAACCGCAGGGTCTATCTTGTTAGAGGATTTCTTTTTGTTGGGCTTGATATTGGCGTTGGCGTCGGACTCCATCACCACGTTTCCAATCGCCCAGGCCAGAACCGGATCGCCACGATGGCGCACCACCTTGCGGTTAACAAAAACCTCAAAGGATTTCGCTACCGGACTGAACTTGAGATAGGTTTGCGGGAACGGCTCCACATCAAGCCCCGCCCCCTGTAGCTGGGTGCGCAGGTGTGTGGCGTTCCACGTATCAAAGCCCACCAGCCGGATATTGAATGTTTCAGCGTCGCGCAGGATATCGTCACGGATGCGGTCATAGTCGATACAGTCGCCGGGGGTGGTGCGTATCCATCCCGCTTTTACCCACTGGCGATAGATGGCGCGGTTTTTGTTAGCAACGTTAAGTAGCTGCGCTTCGGGCAGATAGTGCCGGGTAAGAAGCCTGATCTCGCGTTCAAACGGGAAAGCGTAACTCACGCTGGTAATATCGCTGGTTGAGGACAGGTCAAACCCGGCGTAGCACTCCATTCCGGCCAGATCGTCTTCGGTATAGTCGAGCGCACAGGCATCCCATGCGCCGGCCCCCATCCACGGCGTGGAGCCCTGGCACCAGATATTGAAACGCTTGGTCAGCATCTCCACCCACTGCGACGGAATGCCGCGCGCTTTCTGGATGGTGGATTCCAGTTTCGCCGCGTCAACGGACACATGCAGGTTAGGGTTAGCCTTGATCCACATTTCCGGCTGCTCAACCTCGCTTTCGTCGTCCAGTTCGTAGATCAGGACAAACAGCGAGTCATTGCTCTCTTCCCCGGCCAGAATCTGACAGCAGTAGTCATAATGCTGTTTACAGGCGGAGACAACGTTACTCCCGGCTGTCGTGATGGCGAACAAAATCGCCTCAGGACGTGCGCCCATACCCAGCTCAAGGGCGGAATAAACGCCGTTATCCGGGTGAAGGTGGTATTCATCGACAATCGCCAGGCTGGGGTTAGTCCCTTCAATGGTGGCCGCTTTCGCCGCCAGCGGCTTTAGCAGGCTGTTGCTCTTCGGGAAAATGACTTTATGCGCCTGAATATTTACGCGCTTTTTCAGCGGTTTTGACAGCAGGCACATCTGGCGGGCATCGTCGAACACGATTCGGGCCTGATCCCGGCTCACCGCCGCCGTGTAGATATCCTGCTGGCCCTTCTCCATTACCAGAAACCAGTTAGCCAGCATGGCGGCTACGGTGGATTTGGCGTTCTTGCGCGGCACCTCAATAAAAGCGCTGCTGTACTTACGGCGGCCTGTCTCTCTGACTTTAAAGCCCAGCAGGTTAGCAAAGGCGAACTGCTGCCACGGTTCCAGATCAATTGGCTGGCCCCGAAGCGGGCCTTTGACGTGAGGACAGAGCCGGGAGAACGCAATAAACCGCTCTACGGTCGCCGTATCGAACTCATAACGAGGGTCATTCAGGTCGGAAAAGTACCTTTCCACGGCCTGTTTTACGCGCTTACAGGCCGGAATTTCGCCCTTTTTTATCGCATTTGCGTACTCATTCCAGACGGTCAAGCTCGTCCTCCTCTTCCGTTTCCACCGGGTTACGGCGACGGCTTACCGGATCAAAGCCCAGCAGCGACGACATTTTAATCATGATTTTTTCAGCATCGGCCTTTGCACTCAGTGCCGGATTTCGGCTCTCGCCACCCTGGCTGTTAACAATGCTGAACCCACGGCTGGCAAGGTCTTCCACGGCTTTGCGGTACATCGAATAGTTGACGCAAAAAAGCTCAAGGTTGTTCCAGTCGGCGGGTGTCAGATCGCCACGCTCGGCCAGTTGCTTCGCTTTCGCTTTCCACTGCTGCGCGGCTAACTCATCAAGGTAAGCTGGCGGTTTTGGTGGTCTTGCCATAAAAATTTCTCGTTTCCATCGCGTTTTATTTTCAAAAAAATCACCGTGCGTAAAAATTTGAGGGGGCGGGTGGTGCCTGGCGCCCTCGTGTTCGTCCTGAAAACCTCCCCCACCCCATCGGTGCGGCCTGTCAGCGGTTGCGGAAGCATTCCCGCAACTCCCGGTCACGCTCACTCATGCGCTGCACAGGCTGGCGCTCATCGCGTCTGGTGCGGGTCTGCATGAAGCCATCACGGCATCGGGCCAGCGACTGATACAGATTCACCACGTCTTTCTCATTCATGATCAACCTCATACATCCAGTTATTGCGCTGTGCTGCCCGCTCTTCCTGCTCGTGGTACATCCCCGCTTTGCGGTTGGCTTTGGTGATAGGGTCTTGCTGTGTGGTCTTCTGGTTATGATGCGTCTGGCATAACGGCTGGTGATTCCACTCAGGCCAGAACAGAACATCATCACCGCCGTCGATAGGGATGATGTGATCGACAATCTTTGCAGGAACGTAGAGGCCCAACTTCTGGCACTCGACACATAGCGGCTGACGTTTCAGATACTGAGCGCGGTACTTCTCCCATGATGCTGAGTAACCACGGGCGCGACGGTGGCCGCGTCTGGCATCTTCCGCCCGCCAGGCTTCGCGCTTGTGCTCATAGCACTTACCAGACTTCACCCGCTTATTGCATCCCGGCTCAGTGCACCGGCGCATTGGTTGCCACGGCATCAGTACACCCCCACATCGCGATACACAGACCACAATGCAGAGATAGCAAGGGGGATCTCTTTCGCCTCCACATCACTAATCATCGTGCGGTATTCGTACAGTTGGGAAACGTACATAAGGCATCCGATCTTGATGGCAGGAGTAAATTCCAGGCCAGCACCGAACCGTTTACCGATATGCTTCTGGCAGACTTCCAGTGACGCTTCGATGTATGCCTGAATCATTGCATCTTCATAGGAATCATCGTTATCGATGCGACAGTGAAGTTTTGCCTCATCAAGCCCAATTAGTTCACTCACGGCTTAAGCCCTCCCTTACAAAGCAACTCCAGCCTGGTAGCCTTTTCATCAGGAATTGCCGACTGAATATCAAATGCTTTTGCATCATGTCCTTTCTGTTTCCAGATGATCCGGCTGGCGCTGGTTACGTCAGAGCGGTAACGTACCCACATACGAAATGTAACCTCGGACATTTCAGCACCCGCAGCAATCAGCTCACGGCCACTGATCCCCTTAACTTCTGCCCAGACTGTCGCAACGTCGTACCATTCCTGAATGACGCCACCAGAAGGGGTTCGGCTGGTAGTAAAATTCTGAATCGTAACGCGTTGCCTTAATCCTCCCGGCCTCATGACGCATCCTCCTTATTCTCAGAACCGGTACTGACCTTCACTTCCTGCTTCCATGCCTGGCTGTATTCGTCGCCCCCTTCACGCGGCGGCATCCCTTCGCGTTCGCGGGCTTCGTTCGGGTTCATGATCCCGTTCTTGATACCGCGCTCATAAGTTGCGTAACGTTCGGTTGGAGTGGCTCGAAGAAGATCGGCAGAGTCGAACTCCACCTGATAACGAATTCCGGGTACAGGCGATGCCACCAGCAACGCGGATTTAATCTGCTGCTCAAAGTTCGCCAGCCACGGGCGCATTGTCATGGTAAGAAAGGCGCGGCTCGCCTCACTAAAATTGCTGTAGGTGCTGTTGCTGTATTCCTGCAGGAAGATGGGAGAAACGTTAAACATGCGGGCAATATCTTCGATGGTGAAGCGCCGGGAGGCCAGCCACTCAGCATCCTGATTGCTCATGCCAAGCTGCTTATAGTCCATGCCACCTTCAAGGATCGGTGTTTTACCGGCATTTCTGGCACCTTTGTAGCGCTCAAGCGCGTCCAGCGCCTGCTTACCCTTCACACTATCGAGCCATTCAGCAGTAGTGACTACGCCCGCCGCCATCATGCCATCTTTCATAATGCTGGCACCGTGGCGCTGCTGGGCCAGACCTAACCCCAGCGCTTCACGGCAGATGGTGATCGGCGAGCGCCCCAGAAAACCATCATCGGTCGAGTAACGCAGGTGCAGAATCTCTTCCTGCAAGTAGGTGCGCACTGCCCCGGTAAACGGCTCAGTAACAGTGTATTTGTACTTATGCTGGCCGATACGCTCAGGAACAACCTCCCCCGGCGCATACGGATGCAGGGATTCCGGCTGACCGTCGCGGCCCCACTGGATCACCGCATAGGCGTTACCGTTCAGCAGACAATGGCGCATCATCGTGCGCTTGAACTGGTAAGGCGTCTGGCAATCGTTAGGTTGCTCATTCAGGAGAAAATCTACCGGATGATTACTCAACCACTCTCGCGCTTCTCGCCCGTTATCGTTGTGCACGCGGTAGAGATAGCAGGGCATTGTTGCCACTGCCTCACTGATAACTGACACGGCATTCATCACCGCCGGCAGGGATTCCGCAGTACCGGCAGACACATATTCGCCTGATCCGGTATTTGGAATCCCTGCCATCGCCAGAAACTCATCAATCGTCATGCTGCGCTGTTCGGATGGCTCAGATTTACGGCCAAAAGGCCAGATATTCCACATATCACAGCCCCGCTAAGTCAGCCCAGCGTCGGCGGTTATCACCAGCACGGCGCAGTTCAGGATGTTGGGAGAACAGAGAACGGTGCGCAATTTCCACGCCGGACTCAGGGTAAGCAGGCATAGAAGTAACGGTGATCTCCCGCAGCTCGGCAGCGGTAACAGTGCGAATATACGGTGTAGGAGTAATATCCCAGGACTCTTTCAGCGCACGGAACCCGAAGCTCATGCCGGAAATGTCTCCACGCTCCACCAGCTCCAGCACATCATTGCCAAGTTGGGTGTTTGGCGGGGTCAGCTCGAAACGCAGCCCGGTATCATCTTCGGACAACACCAGCGTGCCGGATTTGGTACGCCCCAGCAGTTGGGTATAGTTATGCTCGTACAGTGCACGCACATCGCTACCGGATGCCAGGCTGTCTTTAAACGCCCCCGGCGCAAACTGCTCGCGGAACTCATCCCAGATCACCTCTGACAGGCTGTTCCAGCGCACGGCATAGCCCACCAGCTTTTTGTTGCTGGCGCTCAGTTCGGAGGTACGGATTTCAAAATCGATTGTTTTCATTGTTGGACTCCACAAAGGGCAAAAAGGGGCCGAAGCCCCTTAAACGTCAGATCAGGAACCTGAACCGGAAAGCTCAAGCACCTTGATGGCGTTGGAGTCCACCACACCACCGCCCAGGTATTTATCGGTATGCACCTTGTAGAAACCAGGTTCGGTGATGTTGTCGGGGCGGGTACGCACGCCAGTAGTGTGATCCACGATAAAGTAACCGCGCTTAAAGTCCCCGACTGCCAGGAACGCTTCACCCGCAGCCGCATCAGGCATGGTTTCCAGATATTGAACCGGACGGCCAAGGAGGGTATCGGGAGAGTCAGCGACGAGACGATCACGCCAGATGTAATCCCCGTTGCCGTTTTTCAGCTTTTGCAGCGTAGCGGCAGTATTGGAGTTCATCACCCATACGGCATTTTTACGGTATTTGGCTTTCAGCTTATACAGCAGGTCGATCAAGCCATCAGAGGAAACGGCAGCAGCTTCCATTTTCTCCAGCGTTCCGAACGGACGGGTTTTATCGCTGGTGGCCGCACGCGGATAGGACAGGAACCCTTTGGATTTTTTATCACCGTCGCCGTTCACAAAGTCGGTTTCTTCGGTAGCAGTGAAGGTGTCGGTGATTTCGGAAGACAGCCAACCCAGAATATCAACTTCGGAGAAGTCGAGAATTTCCTGAGTGGTTTTCGGGTAGGCGTAGATCGGGTTGAGTTTGATATCAACGCGCTCCATCTTAGGTGTGCTGGTTTCGGTACGCGCTTCGCCTTCGGTGCCGCGCTTAACGGTAGTGCCACCCACTGATACCAGCTTCTGGTATTCGTTGGTTTTGGTGGTCTTCACCGTAGCGATGGAGCGCATCACGCTGTCATCCTGCAACTGGCGCATGATCTCTTTGTCCAGCTCAGGGATAACGGTATAGCCGCCGTCAGCCTGCACCAACGTGGAGAGAGAGCGGGTATCGCCGGTCATGATGTAGTGGCGCAGCTCATCGTTGCTTACACCTTTACCTTCAACAGAAGTACCAGGCAGATTGCGCTGATCGTCGGCGACGGCCTCAAGGCGGGTAATTTCAACTTCAAGCGCATCAGCCTGGGCGCGGAGTTCATCGAACTGCTTGCCCTCTTCATCGTTCAGGCTTCGCTTTTCGCTGTCAGCTTTTTCCAGCATGGAACGCATCTGGGTTTTGAGTGCGGCTTTCTGCTGGCGTAATTCAAGTAATTTCTTCATGGAGTGGTTTCCGTAACAATTAACGTTGAGACGTGAAACCAGCGCTTGGAGGGATGTCCACCTGGAAAGGAAACCGTCGCAGAACGGGAAAAAAACCAGGTGGACAGTGGCGGCTCACGTCTGAGTGCCACTCTTCAAGATATACATAATAATCAATGAGTAAACACCTCTATGTTGTCGCAAACAGCAGCGAAAACAGGAGAACAAATAATTTACAAGGTTTGATAATATGAACGGGAAAAACACCACTTCTGGGGGATTTTATGGACTTCGATTTTGACGATATGGCATACCCGGATATTTTTTTAATTTCCGGCGAGGAGTTTAAAGGAAGCAGGAACACAGGAAAAAATCAGGTAGATATCCCGTTTACTGACGAACCGCAAATTGAATTGGGTGATATTCTGATTCAGAAGATTGGAAGCCGCGAGTTAAGTCTTAAAGTTGTCGATCTTTCAATATCAAAGAACGGAACGCTGAACGCAGGTACAACGCATCCTCACTTACTTACGTTATCCGTAGAGAATCTTTCTTCCGACGCACACAGGACAGCAAAGAGCATGAATACTTTTAATATTGGCTCCGTCAGTGGTGAGCAAGTTCAAATAGGTGAAAGTAATCATATGCTGGTGAATATCAGTATTACTGAACTTGTCGAGAAAGTAGCTAAATCTGGCGATCCACAGGCTAAATCAATGTTGAAACAGTTACTGGAAAATAGCACCGTTGCCAGTATCGTTGGCGCTGGCGCTTCTGCGCTGTTAGGTCTGCTTTAAAATATGGCCTGGGAAAAAACCAGGCCTTTAGCTTATATGGCTGGATGATTATTCTTTATCCAGCCCCCACTGATAGAAAGCCCAGCTTGCTGTTGATTGTGCGCTATGGATAGCGTTCTCAAGGCCAGAGGTTGGGTACGACAAATCAGCCGCAATCCTCTGTAGAAGATCGAGGTAAGCGCTGGCGTCTTTCGACAACTCTTGCCCCCCTTCTTCCAGCCCAGACTGGTACGATTCCAGATCAAGTTTTTCAGAAGTGACAAAAGCGCTCAGAGCCAGAAAATCCGTCACCGTAATCTCATCTTTATTTGAAAGCTCATCAACGGCGCTGTAGAGAAACTTGAGATCGCTCATATGCCCGTTATCTTTGCCAATCAGTTTCATTAATGACCTCTTTATTTTTCACGTATATATACAAAACTATGTTGGTTCAGTCAGTTCAGTTGGTTCAATTTGTAAAGATTATTGTTTTATAAGGATTATTTTTCGATGAGTGAACCAACAAAGCCCCGATTTGAACCAACATTGGGTATTTTCATGTTGGTTCAGTCCATGAGGTTCTAAAATGTTGGTTCAAACTGCCCGTTTGTTGGTTCAAAACTGCTATTTGTTGGTTCAGTGTTGGTTCATTTTTTTGACATTAAACCCATATAAAACAGCCATATGAACATAACCAATAGACACTGAACCAACTGAACCAACATTAACAACCCTCACATGTGTAATTTATTCTTCTCCACCTTCCGCAACCTGGTGAAGCACATAAACGTTGATTTGACGCCCATCAATACGCGGGGATTTCTGCTGGTATCCACGCCCGCTGGACGGCTCAGAAAGCAAGCCAGCAGCGGCAAGCACGCGGGCAAACTGCCTGGCGTTAAAGCCCTGAGCTATCTCCTTCTCAAACGTTGCGGGGAACGTATAGAACACCAGCGGCGCATCATCATGGCTGCTTTTGCGCTTTCGATACCCGGCCAGATCGCGAATCGGCATACTGGAGGGATCATAGGGCAACGGTGCAAAGCGGCTTAAACCGTAGGCATTCAGGAACGCCTCGCACTGCTCGATGATCTGCTGGTGCTCTTTGTTACCAGTGCCGAACTCTTTCACCCAGGCGTTAAAGCTATGCTGGATAGCGTCACGGCTGGCCTGTTCACTCCATCCGGTGATTGATGCACCAGTTACCAGCGCGGCTTCGAGGATTGCAAAGCGTTCGGCCACGCGGTGTACCTGCTCACCGTAATCCGCCGGGATGAGGCCGCGCCAGCGCGTTTGCGCGTCACGTACCGCCTGTTTAGCCTCCTGCTGGTTAGCTGCCAGCCATTTAACCCACTCACGCCCCGCCGCCCCGTGGTTATCAATCCAGGCTTCTTTCAATGCGTCAGCATGAGCCTTGCCGTTTGGCAGACCGTTAAAGGCCGTCGATTTCTCCATAGGGATGTTGAGCAAGCGCACCAGTTGGCCCGCTTTCACTTTCAGCCCACCAGCAGCCAGGAAGGTTTCAATATCCATTTCCCCGGTACTGATCGCCACAGTGCGCCAGCGTTTAAGCTCCCGATTGCCGCCCTCTTTGGCTCCCTGCAACTTTCCGGCGCCGTTAAACAGGGTGTAAGCAGACGTGGCAACATCTTTGGCACTGCTGCCCTGTCCTACCTCATCAAGCGGTAACAGGCTGTCGTTATGCGCCTCCGCTTCGTTTGCTATGCCAAGCGCAGTACCGTACCAGGTAAGCCGCAACGCATCAGGCTCACCCCACAGGCTGCTCGCAATATTGGCGGTAGTGGTCTTACCGGCGCTCGACTGCTCGAACAAATGGACGCCGAAACCATCAGCACCCACCAGGCCAATAAGCGGCGCGGATAATGCCGCTGCCACGCCCAGCATCATGGACGGATTGCCCCCGGCCAGACGGGCGACGGAATCCCGCCAGGTAGCAGCAGTACCAGCAATGGCATACCCGGAAGATGCAGCGCTGCGACCGTTAAAGAGAATGGGCGTCTCTGGATCACCAATCACTTCACCATCAGGCATGATATATGCGCCATGATGCCAGCCAGTGGTATGGGTGATAATCCATTCCCGATCAGTGCCGCTTTGCTGCAACCAGTCGGCCAGAATCGCCCGGAAGGTGCTTTTAGTGGTCACATTCACCCCACCAGCTTTAAGTGAGCGCCAGCCGTCGCGCTCACCGATATCAGCACAGGGGATCGCCCTGGTAATATCTTCATGGCCACGCGGCGAACGCCAGCGCAAAACAAGATAGCGCTCTGCCCCGTCACTACCGGAGCCGACCACCTCAAGAGGCGAGCACAGCCACGTTTCGTTATTGATGATCTCGCCACTATCCTTGTCCACCTTTGGCGTGATCCAGTACAGGCCATCGCTGCGGCTTTCCACGCGGGGTTTGAGTTCATCGCCCGGTTCAGGCTTTGGCTCCCGTTTTTTCACAGGCAGGTTCACCACAATACTTTCCCCGCGTTCGGCCTCTTCTTTGAGACGTGGAAGCCTGCCCGTCCAGTCCTCCTTCGGCTGAGGCTCAAACATGCCATTAAACAGCCGGGCCTCTTTCACATCCGCCAGCGCCAATTTGGTTGCGATAGTGCTTATCTGCATTTCGGAAAGCTCGCCAGCTCGGATCACACGAACACTGCGACGGCCGTTATCAACGATGTTTAATCGTTCCAGTTCTGCCAGTTGCCTTTTGCCCAGATAAACAGGCGGTACATCATCCCACGCCCTTTTACCTTCGCTCTCGATCCAGTGCTGCACATGTGAATAGGCATCTTCACCCGCAAAGATAATCGCCTCAGTAAATTTATCTTTCGGCAGAAATTTGATATTCGGGGCATTCTTCATCTTCATCAGTGCAACACCTTATTGGACATATCCGCGCCCAGGTCTTCATGCAGGTACTCAAGGTGGCAGCTTTTCACTATCTGCAACCCCATTTCGTTAATATCGCCATCGTCGGTAAAGCAGGTCAGCAGAATATCCCGCAAACGCCTTAACCCCTCATCGCGCCCGAATTCTTCAAAGCAGCCAAAAATCATATATTTCATCAATACGTTTTCAGTTACGCGCGGCTCCAGCGTGAAGCGATAGCGGGCCATATACTTATCGCTTTCCACCAGCAAGGTTGCCGAACCGGTTTCCGCTATCTGGTGAGCAATACAGGTTTCGGTCAGTTTGCGGAACAATGGGCCTATCACTTCAAAAATATCGGTCATTGCGGGATACCTCCGCTCATCTGAAATTTGCCAAGTAATGGGTGATACCAGTACGCCGATCCATATTTGCGCTTCGCGCTGCGCAGAACCTGCCTCGCCACCTCTCTGAACTTGTTATCCGGCGCGATAAAGCCACCAGCTTTCATTCTGACCAGCATCACGCCCGTGTTTTTTGCCAGCTCTTCGGCTTTTTTCGTCGATATGCCGAACTCAGCCGCCAGCGTGGCGACCGGAGCCATACCGGGAGGAATATCTCCCCCCTGGCTTTCGGTGAGTGTGCGCACCTGCTGTTCTAACTCCAGGACGCGGTTAACCAGCAAATCGACACGGTTTTCCAGCTCGTTAAATTTCAAGAGACTGATCATGATTGCTCCCCCGCGTTATTACGCTGGGTACGCACATAATCCGCAGCATCACTACTCTGATTGAGTGCTTGCGCCATTCTGGGAAGGTGACGCAATGCATGGCTTACAAGGATCAAATCACGCCGGGCATCTTCATCGGAATAGTCCTCTGCATTGGTTGCATCAAACGCCAGATTGCCGATCAGTGTGAGCGCACTATTGATGGCAAATGCGCCAGCAGAATATAAATCGCTGGATTCAGCCAAAGCCTCATCAGTGAAGTTTTTAAAATCAGGAGTGCTCTTAACAAGCTGATGGTAAATATCACGCATGGGTCACCTCACTTGCCGCTTTTAGTTCACGAACGCGGGACAACGACATGCTGATCAGATCCATCGCAACGCTGTACTCGGTTTCATCATCAAAATTCATATACAGCGATGTTGAGAGCAACGCTTCCAGGCGGCGCAGTTCATCTTCAATGTCAATTTCCGACCATTTGACCTTACGCATGACGCACCTCCTGAATCGCGGCGCTGTCGAACTCCCACCCGCGGCGGGTGGTGTAATCGAAGAACGCAACGCGGCAAGGAGCCTGAGCGCGGATTTTGGCGGCAAAAACTAAATCCCAGCCGGGGAAAGCGGCGCGGGCTTTAGCTTCCGTGTCAGCATCAAAGCGAAGCACTACTGGGGTGCATTCAGGAGTGTGATCTGGGGTTGCCAGGAATAACCATGTAAATTCCGGGCGAGTTTGGGTAGACTGATTGTCAGCCATAACTGTTACCTCACTTAACGGTTTGGTGAGACGCCTCGGTACTGCTCGAACAGTCCGGGGCGTTGTTTTTTTAGATAGCACCGTGTTAAGGTGTGTACCTATTAAAGAAAACAGTACGCCAATAGGTACGCACATGTCAACACCCATTAAACGAGATCGGCAACCAAAAGGAGCGGGGAAAGCACCAGCGTTCCAGATTCGAATCCCCCCCGAACTTAAAGAGCAATTTGAAAAAGAAGCCCAAGCAGAGAGTGTTAGCCTCGCAAATTGGATGAAGGAATTAGGCCGGGAAGCCCTCCGAAAGAAAGGTATTGAGCCAAAAGGCTGAATAAAATCAGCGGGCGCAGAATTGCGCTGGCTCATTCTTTGACCACCAGCATTAACCCTGGTATGCTTAATCTGTTTCGGTTTTTCGTAGTGACATTGGCAGCTCTGCAAAGCTGCCTTTGTTTTATTCAGCGTCAGCATTCGGCACCTCCGGCAATACACCACCAGCGATCAGTCTTTTCGTTAACCACTGCTCACCCTTCCCCGTCAGCATCGTTGTGAATGAGGCTCTTACCTCGCCATTCGTTTCATACGTTCCCTGGCGAACGGCAAAATAACCGCTATCGATATAACGCTGCATAGGCAGGTTGTGGCGCTGGCCACCATTGATGAGAATCCCCTGTTGCCTCATCCAGCCGAATAATTTGATGGGGCCAAGCCCTACGGCTTTGGCATAGTTTGGAATGGAAATCCCCTTACTGATCTCCGCCACGCGATCAGCGAAATCAACTTTTGGCGCAGCGGCCACCAGCCGGTTTTCAAGTTCGCTTGCCTTTTCGGCCAGATCAGCAGCAAGGCGCAGGGCTTCCGGTAACGTCTGGGGGATATTAGCGGCGGCTTTTGCCTGGCGTTCGCAGTTGATGAAATAGCGGCGCACCTCCCGCCCTTTTTCGTTGCGCTCAACCATTGCCAGCTCTTTACCCATGTCGATGGTGATCAGGTAATCATGTGCAATTTGTTGGCGATATTTTGCGCTCCCCGAAACGGGGGCGCTCAAATTTTCAACCACCGTAAAATCTACACCAGCAGTAAAACCATACTGGCTGATACGCCCCTTAATCCATGTGGTGAAATCACGCCCAACGCCGAGAAACTCATGGAGTTTTTTTGCACTGACCAGCGATACCGTCACGCCGCCAATATTTCCGGGGTTAACCGGAACCAACTCATTTAATTTTTGCATAGCGCCCCCCTTACGCGGATTTACGGTTGTAAGGGGTGTTGACGTTCTCAACAGCAGGTGGATTGCGAACCCACCAAAGAACATCTGACAGAAGCCATGCGCAACTATTACGGCCAAAGTGGCAGCGTGGCGGGAATTTACCTTCGTTCTCCATATACCAGCGGGTGGAACGGGAAAGGCTGGTTATTTCGAAGCATTCACTTTCACGAATACGGCGATCAAACTTAATGCCATATTCTGCGAGAATGGTGCGGCGTTGTTCTGGTGTTGGCGGGGTAAAACGAGTATTTGACATGCTTCCTCCACTTAACGCAATCAGAAGGAGCCTTTCCTGTCTGTTCTTGCGTTGTGGGGGAAGTATTTGTCTAAAGTAAATTAATAAAAATGGCTTCTAAAATTTAAAAAGGCGTGTTTAATTCTAAAAAGGGTAATCTAATGATTAGAACACCCTTTCTAACGTTTAGAAGCTACTACAATTAAAACTTAAAGTGCCTACTAATGTATGAGGTAATTGTGTCAACGCTCTTGACCGGGCATTGTCCGTCAGGAAATAAGTGCACTCTGTCGGAAAGTTCTCTGGCCCATGCTGAGAAATTGTAGCTCCCATCTTTTTTCAAGCACTTTTCATTGAAAATATCAGAACTTGTTTCTTTGAATTTTATTGCAGCACTTAAAATTAATAGTTCATTTCGTGCATGTTTTTCTTTTGCACTTTCTGAGCGTTTATTAATACTATTTTTTGAATCAGAGTCTAAATCAGGTCGTTCAATATCATTGAGCATTGGCAGCTTATCGAAATCAAGGCCGCTTTCCATAAGCCGTTTAATATCATAATTAGTAACCCATAAATCATCATACCCGGCTTCAAACTCATAAGGGTCGAAATTAAACCTCTTGCCATTAGCCTGATCGATAAAAGGTTGGGCTGGCAGAATCTGAATTACTGGAGTTTCACCGCCCGTGAGGCACGGGAAAAATCCGGGGAAAAAATCCTTCACAGGTAAAGATGACTCAAACTGATCGGGCATTACCCGCCACAGACCTAATGCAAAGCCATATCCGACAAGGAACCCTTTACTTTCTTGTTCCGTAAAGATGTCTGAACCAGATAATAGTTTATCAGGTTCAAAATAACGGCCATTAGTAAATTCAATAAAAGAGTGATTCGTTATCGCGCGGGTTTGCCCTGACATAGAATTAAAAGTACGAGGAAAATATAGTGATGAATACCAATCCTTTACATCACTAAAATCTTCACGAAGAAGGATTCGGCAGTGAAACCTTTTCAGCATCATGCTTATTTCGATTTTATTTTCAATAGCAAGGTTGATCAAATCTGACGGTTCAACCCCCAGAAATGATGCACCTCTGGACAATCTACAATATGAAAATGGAATCTTTATTTCTTTTTCTGCCATAACGCTACCCTCAACGCCCCTAATTAACTTGCGAGCCAGGCGGGTAGGGTTTCCCGCTTTTCGGTTGGCCGACCTAGACTCGCAAGACCAGTTTAATCTCTATTCGCTACAGTTAACAGAACCACATTTTGATGATTACCCGCAAGAAGTTCTAAGCGATCATACCACTTATTCAGCGCGTCCAGTTTCTCCGGCAGATACAGACTACGGTTATAAATCGCCATAACCCCTGGCATTGAGTGGCCCAGCAACTGTTCAACAACGTGCGGAGCTATACCCATATTATTCATATGCGTTGCAAGCGTTCGCCGTAGATCATGCAATGTCCAGGGTTCAGAATGCCTCAGTTTTTTATAAACACTACGGCCCCACTGGCTAACCGCTTCGCTATTCTTCACAACCCCAAGAAGGTAGCCGGATGATTTTGTTTCATCGTGGAGCATTTCAATAAATGAACGCATCGCCTCTGGAACTGGACGCACAATCTTTTCACCGCCTTTACTATGCGCTTTTGGTACTGTCCACACCCATGCCTCCATATCCCATTCGGCCCACTCTGACAATCTGGCCTCCTGGGTGCGGCAACCAAACAAAGTGGTGATCCTGAGCAAGTTTGTGTAGTAAGGCAGAAAAGTATCGCCGGACGATATAGCAGCCCATAATCCCCCAACCTCTTTATCTTTCAGTACCCGATCTTTTTTCGCCTGCTTTTTACCAACATCGGGAATACTCAAATCTTCAAGGGCGGTACTGACGGCGTAACGGCGAACGCGGCAGAATTTCAGAGCCTGCTTACACATCTGAAATACATAACCCGCAGCAACTGGCGTTTTCTTTTTCATCCTGTCAAAGCAGTCAAGCCAGTATCGGGTTTCGCAGTCAGCGAGCGCCATTTTTCCAATGTAAGGGTAAATATGCTTGCGTAGCTCCGCTTTATGCCGCTCAACGTTCGCACGGTTTTCTTCCGCATATTCGCGTATCCAGTATTCGATAGCTTCCTGCACCGTGACCGGTTTAAGCGTTTCCTGAGTAGTTAGCGCCAACTGGTGCTTTGGGTCTTTACCTGAGGCCAGCCACTGGCGACATTTATCACGCGAGGAACGGGCCTCTTTGAGACTCATATCAGGGTATCGCCCCAGAGTTAGCCGATGCAGCTTCTGCCCGTCGAGCCGGTAAGTAAACACCCAGCTAATACCACCAGCTTTCGTTACCTTAGCGCTCAACCCGGCACCATCAGCATAAAACTCAATCTTACTGGCCGGGATGCCATGTAATCCCTTTAACTTCCTGTCGCTCAGTTTGTTAAGTTCGCCAGCCATAGACCACCACCCAGCCCAAAGTGTTTATACAAATGTTTATACAGAATTGCTTGCATAATAGCATAAACAACAAAAAGCACTGGAACAATATACAGTCACAATTTCACATAACCAATTGATTTTAAATAAAATACAAAACCCACTCCAAAGCATGAAAACAGCTAATCTGACAGTACGGCATGAACTGATACTAGTCAGTTGCTTGCTTGATATAAAAGGCGCTCTTCGGCATGGGGAAGCGCCTTTTTTATTATCTGCGCCAACAGAACTCATTACTAATTCACCAGCCGTAGCGCAGGCCCTCCCGATAAACGCGCAGCACAGACCACCGCCATTATATTATCCACCAGCGCAGGCGCCTGCTGATAAAGATCGAAGCGTTGCGGATCGAGCAGCCAGTTTTTAATCAGCCCGGAAAAAGCACTGTGTAAAACAATTAATATCATCTCAATGTTTGTTTCGGCTGGCAATATATTGTTACGCACGCAGCACTGCAGGATGCCGCCAATGAGTGAATAATTAAAACCAATACGTTGGCGAATTTCGTATTCCGAAAGCATATCACTGGAAAACTCACAGCGCTGATAAAGAATTTGCATCAGAGCGCGCTGTCGAGGATTCGCAGCAATATAGCGCAGGCCTGCAATAAACCGCTCGCGTAAAGCATTTAGCGGCTCATGTTCGTACTCTATGGCCTGACTGGGCTGAATCAAATCTCTAAGCGGCGGCTGCTGCTGCCACATTTCATTAAACAGCTCCGTCTTACTGGCAAAATGCCAGTACACCGCGCCGCGAGTCACTCCCGCCGCATCGGCGATATCCGTCAGGGTGGTGTTGGTTACTCCGCGCAGGGCGAACTGCTGGATTGCGGACTCAATCAGGAGCTGCCGCGTGCGCTGCGCCTCTTCTTTTGTTTTTCTTGCCATACAAGGCCCCACTTCCCGATAAGCAGATAATATAGGATATTCTTAATTAGAATTAATCTAGCATTTGCCATGAAGTATTATTTAGCAAAAATGCAGACAAGTTAATCCTGATGCGAAAAGAGAATTAATTATTCAAGTGAATATCACCGGAAAATACATTCACTGAAATAATGTCTATTTATCAACTTTTACAATTGCGATAAATCGCAATACTACAGTGACCATTTTTTTGTTTTGCGTGCCTTGCTGATTGCTTAAAAATAAGTATCTCTTACATCCAACGGCGTTTATTTGTAGGATGGCAAACTGCTTTTTGATTCCCTCTTTCTTTCACAGATTCGCCGCCTGATTGGGTACGTAATCTATAAGGAACCGCCATGACGACTCACGCCAGAGTGACACTTTTATCCGGTTTAATTATCTCGGCCTTATTGCTAACCGGTTGCGATAATTCTGACAACCAGCAACCCCATGCGCAGGCGCCGCAGGTGACGGTCCATGTCGTGAACAGCGCGCCGCTATCAGTCACCACCGAACTGCCGGGCCGAACCTCTGCTTTTCGCGTAGCGGAAGTCCGCCCCCAGGTGAGCGGTATCATTCTGAAGCGTAACTTTGTTGAAGGAAGTGATGTCGAAGCAGGCCAGTCGCTCTATCAGATCGATCCGGCGACCTACCAGGCGGCGTGGAACAGCGCCAAAGGCGATGAGGCCAAAGCCGAAGCCGCGGCCGCTATCGCCCATTTGACGGTGAAACGCTACGTTCCACTGCTGGGTACTAAATATATCAGCCAGCAGGAATACGATCAGGCAGTGGCCACCGCCCGCCAGGCCGATGCCGATGTCATCGCCACCAAAGCTGCCGTAGAAACGGCCCGTATCAACCTGGCCTACACCAAAGTAACCTCCCCCATTAGCGGGCGCATCGGTAAATCGAGCGTCACCGAAGGGGCGCTGGTCACCAACGGCCAGTCGGATGCCCTGGCTACCGTCCAGCAGCTCGATCCCATCTATGTTGACGTGACGGAGTCCAGTAATGACTTCATGCGCCTTAAGCAGGAAAGCCTGCAGCGCGGCGGTGATACCAAAAGCGTTGAGCTGGTCATGGAGAACGGCCAGGCCTATCCGCTCAAAGGTTCACTGCAGTTTTCTGACGTCACTGTTGATGAAAGTACGGGCTCAATTACTCTGCGCGCTATCTTCCCTAACCCGCAGCATGTCCTGCTGCCAGGGATGTTCGTCCGCGCCCGCATAGACGAAGGCGTCGATCCGCAGGCTATCCTGGTACCGCAGCAAGGGGTGACCCGCACGCCGCGTGGTGATGCCTCCGTGATGCTGGTGAATGACAAAAACCAGGTTGAAACCCGGGAAGTGGTCGCGACTCAGGCCGTTGGCGATAAGTGGCTTATCACCAGTGGGCTGAAGCCGGGCGATAAAGTGATTGTCAGCGGCTTACAGAAAGTCCGTCCAGGCGTCACTGTCAAAGCGGAAGCGGAGCGTGCGGCGCCGGCCGTGCAATAAGGATACCCAGCCATGTCTAAGTTTTTTATTCATCGACCGGTCTTCGCCTGGGTGCTGGCTATCATTATGATGATTGCCGGCGGCCTGGCCATCCTGCAGCTGCCGATAGCTCAGTACCCGACAATCGCCCCTCCTGCGGTAGCGATCTCCGCCACCTACCCCGGTGCAGATGCCCAGACCGTACAGGATACGGTCACTCAGGTTATCGAGCAGAATATGAACGGCATCGACAATCTGATGTATATGTCGTCGACCAGCGACTCTGCCGGTTCGGTAACCATTACGCTCACCTTTAAATCGGGTACCGATCCCGATATTGCCCAGGTACAGGTGCAAAACAAACTGCAGCTGGCCACGCCGCTGCTGCCCCAGGAAGTACAGCAGCAGGGGATTAGCGTCGAGAAATCCAGTAGCAGCTTCCTGTTGGTCGCCGGCTTTATCTCTGATAACCCGACCACCACCCAGGACGATATTTCTGACTATGTCGCCTCCAATGTCAAAGATCCTATTAGCCGCCTCAACGGCGTGGGCGATGTGCAGCTGTTCGGCGCGCAATACGCCATGCGCGTCTGGCTGGATGGCAACCTGCTGAATAAATACAACCTGACGCCGGTGGACGTCATCAATGCGCTGCAGGTCCAGAACGATCAGATCGCCGCGGGTCAGCTCGGCGGCACGCCAGCGCTGAAAGGCCAGCAGTTGAACGCGTCAATCATCGCTCAGACGCGGCTCAAAGATCCGCAGGAGTTTGGCAAGGTCACGCTGCGGGTCAATGCCGATGGCTCTGTCGTCCATCTGAAAGACGTCGCCCGCATTGAGCTGGGGGGAGAGAACTATAACGTTGTCGCCAGAATTAACGGTAAACCTGCCTCTGGTCTGGGTATTAAGCTTGCGACCGGCGCCAACGCCCTGGATACCGCCACCGCGATTAAAGCGAAGCTGGCCGAGCTGCAGCCCTACTTCCCTCAGGGGATGAAGGTGGTCTATCCGTATGATACGACCCCTTTCGTCAAAATCTCCATTCACGAAGTGGTCAAAACGCTTTTTGAAGCAATTATTCTCGTCTTTCTTGTCATGTATCTGTTCCTGCAGAACATGCGCGCAACACTCATTCCAACCATTGCCGTACCCGTGGTGCTGTTGGGAACCTTCGCGGTATTGTCGATGTTTGGCTACTCCATCAACACGCTGACAATGTTTGGCATGGTGTTGGCGATAGGTCTGCTGGTCGATGACGCTATCGTAGTAGTGGAAAACGTCGAACGTGTGATGGTTGAGGAGAAGCTCTCGCCAAAAGAAGCGACGGAAAAATCTATGTCTCAGATCCAGGGAGCGCTGGTGGGTATCGCCATGGTGCTCTCCGCAGTATTTGTCCCGATGGCCTTTTTCGGCGGCTCAACCGGCGCGATTTATCGTCAGTTTTCAATCACCATCGTCTCCGCCATGGCGCTCTCCGTGCTGGTTGCGCTGGTACTGACGCCGGCGCTCTGCGCCACGTTGTTGAAGCCAGCCTCAGCTGAACACCATGAGAAAAAAGGATTTTTCGGCTGGTTTAACGCCCGCTTCGACCAGAGCGTTAACCACTATACCAACAGCGTCAGCGGTATTTTACGTGGAACTGGCCGTTATCTGGTGATCTACCTGCTGATCGTCGTGGGGATGGCCGTGCTGTTCATGCGCTTGCACACGTCCTTTCTGCCCGACGAAGACCAGGGCGTCTTCCTGACCATGATCCAGCTGCCGTCCGGTGCTACCCAGGAGCGCACGCAGAAGGTCCTGGATACGGTGACTGATTACTACCTGCATAACGAGAAGGCCAACGTTGAAAGCGTCTTTACCGTTAACGGCTTCAGCTTCAGCGGCCAGGGACAAAACTCCGGTATGGCGTTTGTCAGCCTGAAGCCCTGGGAAGCGCGCAGCGGCGATGAAAACAGCGTGGAGTCCATCATCAAGCGGGCCACCGTAGCCTTTAGCCAGATCAAAGACGCCATGGTTTTCCCGTTCAACATGCCAGCCATTATTGAGCTGGGTACCGCCACCGGCTTCGACTTTGAACTGATCGACCAGGGCGGACTCGGTCATACCGCTCTGACCCAGGCGCGCAATCAACTGCTGGGCATGGTGAAACAGCATCCGGATCAGCTGGTTCGGGTACGCCCTAATGGGCTGGAAGATACCCCTCAGTTCAAACTGGATGTCGATCAGGAAAAAGCGCAGGCGCTGGGCGTATCGCTCTCCGATATCAATGAAACGATATCAGCCGCGCTGGGCGGATACTACGTCAATGACTTTATTGACCGCGGCCGCGTGAAAAAAGTGTACGTTCAGGCTGATGCCCACTTCCGTATGCTGCCGAGCGACATTAACAACATGTATGTTCGTAGCGCCAACGGCGAAATGGTGCCGTTCTCCGCCTTTGTCACTTCACGCTGGATATATGGCTCGCCGCGCCTGGAGCGCTACAATGGGTTGCCATCTATGGAGATCCTCGGTGAAGCTTCGCCAGGCAAAAGTACCGGGGAAGCCATGGCGCTGATGGAAACGCTGGCCAGTAAACTGCCGAGCGGCATCGGTTATGACTGGACCGGGATGTCTTACCAGGAACGGCTCTCCGGCAACCAGGCGCCTGCGCTCTATGCCATCTCGCTGATCGTCGTCTTCCTGTGTCTGGCGGCGCTGTATGAGAGCTGGTCGATCCCCTTCTCAGTCATGTTAGTGGTTCCGCTGGGGGTCATTGGCGCGCTGTTAGCCGCCACGCTGCGTGGGCTGAATAATGACGTTTACTTCCAGGTCGGACTCTTGACCACGATCGGTTTGTCGGCCAAGAATGCGATCCTGATCGTCGAGTTCGCCAAGGATCTGATGGAGAAAGAAGGGAAAGGGATCATTGAGGCCACGCTGGAGGCATCGCGGATGCGCCTGCGGCCTATTCTGATGACCTCTCTGGCCTTTATTCTCGGGGTCATGCCGCTGGTGATTAGCCATGGTGCCGGCAGCGGGGCGCAGAATGCGGTTGGCACCGGCGTGATGGGCGGGATGCTGACCGCGACGCTGCTGGCGATCTTCTTTGTTCCGGTCTTCTTTGTGGTCGTCAGACGACGTTTTACCCGGCACGCTGAATAACGCGGCCTGGTTTTAAAGGCGCCCCCTGCGGGCGCTTTTTTTTCGCCTGGCATATTAGCAACCCGCTCAGCTTCCCGCTATCTGACAACCTCTATCGCATGCGGCAGCGCGGGGAGACGATCTTTCTCTCCATCTTTTCTGCATATTCCCCTGCTTATCTTCACGATATTTACGTGGCTCATATATTGAGATGATTTCGGCCTCCGGCCCGGACAATCCGCGGTGATAAAATAAGCCATTCCGTTCTGCACTGGCTCTCAGTACAACCCTGCGGATTATCCAGAGGTAATATCATGAAAAAGTATTTAATCGTGGCGCTGCTGGCCTCTCTACTGGCAGGCTGTGCCCATGACTCTCCCTGCGTACCGGTTTATGACTCGCAAGGCCGCTTAGTCCATACCAATACCTGTATGAAAGGCACAACAGAAGACAACTGGGAAACCGCAGGCGCAATCGCCGGGGGTGCGGCCGCGGTAGCCGGCCTCACGTTAGGGATCGTTGCTCTGACCCGCTAATTCACCCCCGACCAGCAGATACTGGGGCTAGCGTCGAACCTGTATCTGCTCTTCTGCGCATCATCCACATGACAACCGGGCAAATAAACTCTCTGTCCCTTGCTGCATTACGAGCAAATCGACTTTGACGGGTTTCCCCCTGGTGGCAGGACTGTTTATCAACAGATAACAGATAACACAAAAGCAGAAGGCCCAGTCTTTCGACTGGGCCTTCTGCTTTATTTGATGCCTGGCGATTCCCTACTCTCACATGGGGAGACCCCACACTACCATCGGCGCTACGACGTTTCACTTCTGAGTTCGGCATGGGGTCAGGTGGGACCGCCGCGCTATTGTCGCCAGGCAAATTCTTTACAACGTGCCGAACTTTAACCTAAAAAGTGGTGCTGATACCCAGAGTCGAACTGGGGACCTCACCCTTACCAAGGGTGCGCTCTACCAACTGAGCCATATCAGCACGCTAAATTTGATGCCTGGCAGTTCCCTACTCTCACATGGGGAGACCCCACACTACCATCGGCGCTACGGCGTTTCACTTCTGAGTTCGGCATGGGGTCAGGTGGGACCACCGCGCTAGTGCCGCCAGGCAAATTCTGTTTTATCAACACGTTTCACCAACGTATCGATTAATCTGAATCAGAGCTGAAAATTCTCTCAAATCCGCCAAAACATCTTCGGCGTTGTAAGGTTAAGCCTCACGGTTCATTAGTACCGGTTAGCTCAACGCATCGCTGCGCTTACACACCCGGCCTATCAACGTCATCGTCTTTAACGTTCCTTCAGGAGACTTATAGTCTCAGGGAGAACTCATCTCGGGGCAAGTTTCGTGCTTAGATGCTTTCAGCACTTATCTCTTCCGCATTTAGCTACCGGGCAGTGCCATTGGCATGACAACCCGAACACCAGTGATGCGTCCACTCCGGTCCTCTCGTACTAGGAGCAGCCCCCCTCAATTCTCCAGCGCCCACGGCAGATAGGGACCGAACTGTCTCACGACGTTCTAAACCCAGCTCGCGTACCACTTTAAATGGCGAACAGCCATACCCTTGGGACCTACTTCAGCCCCAGGATGTGATGAGCCGACATCGAGGTGCCAAACACCGCCGTCGATATGAACTCTTGGGCGGTATCAGCCTGTTATCCCCGGAGTACCTTTTATCCGTTGAGCGATGGCCCTTCCATTCAGAACCACCGGATCACTATGACCTGCTTTCGCACCTGCTCGCGCCGTCACGCTCGCAGTCAAGCTAGCTTATGCCATTGCACTAACCTCCTGATGTCCGACCAGGATTAGCTAACCTTCGTGCTCCTCCGTTACGCTTTGGGAGGAGACCGCCCCAGTCAAACTACCCACCAGACACTGTCCGCAACCCCGGTCAGGGGCCAACGTTAGAACATCAAACATTAAAGGGTGGTATTTCAAGGTTGGCTCCACGCAGACTGGCGTCCACGCTTCAAAGCCTCCCACCTATCCTACACATCAAGGCTCAATGTTCAGTGTCAAGCTATAGTAAAGGTTCACGGGGTCTTTCCGTCTTGCCGCGGGTACACTGCATCTTCACAGCGAGTTCAATTTCACTGAGTCTCGGGTGGAGACAGCCTGGCCATCATTACGCCATTCGTGCAGGTCGGAACTTACCCGACAAGGAATTTCGCTACCTTAGGACCGTTATAGTTACGGCCGCCGTTTACCGGGGCTTCGATCAAGAGCTTCTCCTTACGGATAACCCCATCAATTAACCTTCCGGCACCGGGCAGGCGTCACACCGTATACGTCCACTTTCGTGTTTGCACAGTGCTGTGTTTTTAATAAACAGTTGCAGCCAGCTGGTATCTTCGACTGGTCTCAGCTCCATCCGCAGGGACTTCACCTACACACCAGCGTGCCTTCTCCCGAAGTTACGGCACCATTTTGCCTAGTTCCTTCACCCGAGTTCTCTCAAGCGCCTTGGTATTCTCTACCTGACCACCTGTGTCGGTTTGGGGTACGATTTGATGTTACCTGATGCTTAGAGGCTTTTCCTGGAAGCAGGGCATTTGTTACTTCAGCACCGTAGTGCCTCGTCATCACACCTCAGCCTTGATTATCCGGATTTGCCTGGACAATCAGCCTACATGCTTAAACCGGGACAACCGTCGCCCGGCTAACATAGCCTTCTCCGTCCCCCCTTCGCAGTAACACCAAGTACAGGAATATTAACCTGTTTCCCATCGACTACGCCTTTCGGCCTCGCCTTAGGGGTCGACTCACCCTGCCCCGATTAACGTTGGACAGGAACCCTTGGTCTTCCGGCGAGCGGGCTTTTCACCCGCTTTATCGTTACTTATGTCAGCATTCGCACTTCTGATACCTCCAGCATGCCTCACAGCACACCTTCGCAGGCTTACAGAACGCTCCCCTACCCAACAACACATAGTGTCGCTGCCGCAGCTTCGGTGCATGGTTTAGCCCCGTTACATCTTCCGCGCAGGCCGACTCGACCAGTGAGCTATTACGCTTTCTTTAAATGATGGCTGCTTCTAAGCCAACATCCTGGCTGTCTGTGCCTTCCCACATCGTTTCCCACTTAACCATGACTTTGGGACCTTAGCTGGCGGTCTGGGTTGTTTCCCTCTTCACGACGGACGTTAGCACCCGCCGTGTGTCTCCCGTGATAACATTCTTCGGTATTCGTAGTTTGCATCGGGTTGGTAAGTCGGGATGACCCCCTAGCCGAAACAGTGCTCTACCCCCGAAGATGAGTTCACGAGGCGCTACCTAAATAGCTTTCGGGGAGAACCAGCTATCTCCCGGTTTGATTGGCCTTTCACCCCCAGCCACAAGTCATCCGCTAATTTTTCAACATTAGTCGGTTCGGTCCTCCAGTTAGTGTTACCCAACCTTCAACCTGCCCATGGCTAGATCACCGGGTTTCGGGTCTATACCCTGCAACTTAACGCCCAGTTAAGACTCGGTTTCCCTGCGGCTCCCCTATACGGTTAACCTTGCTACAGAATATAAGTCGCTGACCCATTATACAAAAGGTACGCAGTCACACCCGAAGGTGCTCCCACTGCTTGTACGTACACGGTTTCAGGTTCTTTTTCACTCCCCTCGCCGGGGTTCTTTTCGCCTTTCCCTCACGGTACTGGTTCACTATCGGTCAGTCAGGAGTATTTAGCCTTGGAGGATGGTCCCCCCATATTCAGACAGGATACCACGTGTCCCGCCCTACTCTTCGAGTTCACAGCCTGTGCATTTTGGTGTACGGGACTATCACCCTGTACCGTCGGACTTTCCAGACCGTTCCACTAACACACAAGCTGATTCAGACTCTGGGCTGCTCCCCGTTCGCTCGCCGCTACTGGGGGAATCTCGGTTGATTTCTTTTCCTCGGGGTACTTAGATGTTTCAGTTCCCCCGGTTCGCCTCGTTAACCTATGTATTCAGTTAACGATAGTGCAACGAATTGCACTGGGTTTCCCCATTCGGACATCGCCGGTTATAACGGTTCATATCACCTTACCGACGCTTTTCGCAGATTAGCACGTCCTTCATCGCCTCTGACTGCCAGGGCATCCACCGTGTACGCTTAGTCGCTTAACCTCACAACCCGAAGATGTTTCACTTCTGATTGCGAAAATTTGAGAGACTCGAACACACATTAACTGTGTGTCGTTTCAATTTTCAGCTTGATCCAGATTTTTAAAGAGCAAAATTTCACAATGCACTTCGCAGTACATTTTGAAATTTATTATTTATCAAACAATCTGTGTGAGCACTACAAAGGCAGGTTCTTTAAGGTAAGGAGGTGATCCAACCGCAGGTTCCCCTACGGTTACCTTGTTACGACTTCACCCCAGTCATGAATCACAAAGTGGTAAGCGCCCTCCCGAAGGTTAAGCTACCTACTTCTTTTGCAACCCACTCCCATGGTGTGACGGGCGGTGTGTACAAGGCCCGGGAACGTATTCACCGTAGCATTCTGATCTACGATTACTAGCGATTCCGACTTCATGGAGTCGAGTTGCAGACTCCAATCCGGACTACGACATACTTTATGAGGTCCGCTTGCTCTCGCGAGGTCGCTTCTCTTTGTATATGCCATTGTAGCACGTGTGTAGCCCTGGTCGTAAGGGCCATGATGACTTGACGTCATCCCCACCTTCCTCCAGTTTATCACTGGCAGTCTCCTTTGAGTTCCCGGCCGGACCGCTGGCAACAAAGGATAAGGGTTGCGCTCGTTGCGGGACTTAACCCAACATTTCACAACACGAGCTGACGACAGCCATGCAGCACCTGTCTCACAGTTCCCGAAGGCACCAATCCATCTCTGGAAAGTTCTGTGGATGTCAAGACCAGGTAAGGTTCTTCGCGTTGCATCGAATTAAACCACATGCTCCACCGCTTGTGCGGGCCCCCGTCAATTCATTTGAGTTTTAACCTTGCGGCCGTACTCCCCAGGCGGTCGATTTAACGCGTTAGCTCCGGAAGCCACGCCTCAAGGGCACAACCTCCAAATCGACATCGTTTACGGCGTGGACTACCAGGGTATCTAATCCTGTTTGCTCCCCACGCTTTCGCACCTGAGCGTCAGTCTTTGTCCAGGGGGCCGCCTTCGCCACCGGTATTCCTCCAGATCTCTACGCATTTCACCGCTACACCTGGAATTCTACCCCCCTCTACAAGACTCTAGCCTGCCAGTTTCGAATGCAGTTCCCAGGTTGAGCCCGGGGATTTCACATCCGACTTGACAGACCGCCTGCGTGCGCTTTACGCCCAGTAATTCCGATTAACGCTTGCACCCTCCGTATTACCGCGGCTGCTGGCACGGAGTTAGCCGGTGCTTCTTCTGCGGGTAACGTCAATCGATGAGGTTATTAACCTTACGCCTTCCTCCCCGCTGAAAGTGCTTTACAACCCGAAGGCCTTCTTCACACACGCGGCATGGCTGCATCAGGCTTGCGCCCATTGTGCAATATTCCCCACTGCTGCCTCCCGTAGGAGTCTGGACCGTGTCTCAGTTCCAGTGTGGCTGGTCATCCTCTCAGACCAGCTAGGGATCGTCGCCTAGGTGAGCCGTTACCCCACCTACTAGCTAATCCCATCTGGGCACATCTGATGGCATGAGGCCCGAAGGTCCCCCACTTTGGTCTTGCGACATTATGCGGTATTAGCTACCGTTTCCAGTAGTTATCCCCCTCCATCAGGCAGTTTCCCAGACATTACTCACCCGTCCGCCGCTCGTCACCCGAGAGCAAGCTCTCTGTGCTACCGCTCGACTTGCATGTGTTAGGCCTGCCGCCAGCGTTCAATCTGAGCCATGATCAAACTCTTCAATTTAAGTTTGATGCTCAAAGAATTAAACTTCGTAATGAATTACGTGTTCACTCTTGAGACTTGGTATTCATTTTTCGTCCGAGGACGTTAAGAATCCATGTCACTTTGAGTGCCCACACAGATTGTCTGATAAATTGTTAAAGAGCAGTTGCGACGCGCTTTAGCGCTCTGTCGCGAGGTGGCGTATATTACGCTTTCCTCTTTCAGAGTCAACCCGTTTTTCAGGATTTTTCTCTGCAACCGAACCGGCTGTTTGTGTGAAGTGATTCACATCCGCCGTGTCAGTGGGAGCGCATTATAGGGATCCCATTTTTTTGCACAAGCCTTTTTTCGATCTTTTTTTCTGAATGGTGATTTTTCACCCTTTTCGCCGTGTAATTGCACGATTTGCTCAATTTTCACCGTTTTCAGGGGTTGCACAGGGAGATAAAAGCCACCAAAGTCTTCTTATGCTCCCGTATTTTTGAGGTCTATATGTCTGCTCAGCTGCGCCCCTACAAAGCATTTTTCCCACAAATCGGTCTTCGCGTCATGATTGACGCATCCAGCGTCGTCATCGGCGATGTCAGAATTGCCGATGACGTCAGCGTCTGGCCTCTGGTGGCCATTCGCGGCGACGTCAACTATGTATCGATAGGTCAACGCAGCAATATTCAGGACGGTAGCGTTCTCCATGTGACCCATAAGTCCTCTTATAAGCCGGAGGGAAATCCGCTGATCATTGGTGAGGATGTAACTGTTGGTCATAAAGTGATGCTGCACGGCTGCACTATCGGCAACCGCGTACTGGTTGGCATGGGTTCGATCTTATTAGATGGTGTCGTCGTTGGCGACGACGTCATGATAGGTGCGGGAAGTCTGGTACCGCAGAACAAACAGCTGGAAAGCGGCTACCTTTACTTTGGCAATCCGGTCAAACAGATCCGCCCCCTGACAGAGGCGGAACGGGAAGGACTCAAGTATTCAGCAAATAACTATGTGAAATGGAAAAATGAGTACCTGGATCAGGATAACCAGATCCAGCCCTGAGCATCTTCCTGACCATCGCGGATCAATGCTTCTGCCTCTTCCTCTAGATCCCAACGATGTTCCTGGAAGGCGGCCAGCCACTGCGCTGGCCCCTCTGCACCGAAACGCTGCTGCAGGATTTGCCCTGAAATTGCGCAGGTTAATTGCATCCCATTCACCAGCGCGGGAAAAACCACGCCCTGCCGTTCGGCATCCCATGATTCCCGGTCAGGAAACTGAATCGCCTGATTCATGCATTCAGTTCCTGCTGCAGCGTTTCAATGACCGGAGCGATAGCCGGCAGAACGCCGTGCCATAGCAGAACAGCATGGGCGGCTTGCGCCACCAGCATTCCCAGCCCATCGGCACAGTGAACTGCGCCATATTGCTGGCACCAGTGAAGAAACGGTGTCGGCCCTTTCTGGTAAAACATGTCATAGCAATATACGTCAGCGTTGACAATAGATGCCGGGATAGCTGGTACATCACCGTCTATTCCACTGGACGTCGCATTGACGATCAGATCGAATGTTTCCCCGGATAAGGTATCCATCTCCCTTGCGCTAACGCTCCCGGTATGGGCGAAGAGAGTGGCTAACTCACGGGCACGAGAATAGGTGCGATTCACGATCGTGACGGCGCATCCCAGCGACAGAAGCGGCAAAAGAACACCGCGAGATGCCCCACCAGCACCAACAAGCAGGATCCGTTGGCGTGGCTTAATGAATCCCAGGCGTTCCAGATCGCTCAGAAGACCAATACCGTCGGTGTTGTCCCCCAGTAAACGGCCATCTTCCAGGCGTTTCAGGGTGTTTACTGCTCCCGCCAGCGCTGCGCGTTCTGTCAGTTCGTCGGCACGCGCAAAGGCTTCCTCTTTAAAAGGAACGGTGACGTTGGCCCCCTTTCCTCCTTCTGCAAAGAACTGATTCAGAGAAGAGACAAAATCGTCCAGCGGCGCCAGTACACGTCCATAAGGATGAGTAATTCCTAACTGGCGGGCAAACAGCTGATGAATAGCAGGCGACTTGCTGTGCGCGATCGGATTACCAAAAACGGCATAGGTTTCCATGGTTCACCCCTGGCGGAACAGTTCACCCGTCAGGGCATCACGGATTTCAGATGGGTTTTGCCGGCCGCCCGTGGCGCCATCCACCACCGGGAAGCTGTCGCCAAACTGAGCATGGACCTCTGCGGTAGTACGGCACGGTGGTTGCCCGGTGAGATTGGCGCTGGTCGAAACCAGTGGTTTTCCGTAGGCTTCGCACAATTCGATTACCAGCGGATGGTTAGTCACGCGTACGGCCAGTGAATCAAAACGTCCAGTCAGCCAGCGCGGCGTTTCAGGACGCGCCGGGAATACAAACGTCACCGGTCCCGGCCAGCAAGAGAAGATGGCTTCCCGCTGTGAGTCACTTAACCGTGAATCATCAATATAGGGCTTCAGTTGCTCAAAGCTGGCGGCGATAAGGATCAATCCTTTCTCAACAGGACGCTGCTTCAGCTCCAGCAGGCGCATAACGGCCGTTTCGCTGTCAGGGTCGCAGCCGACGCCAAACACGGCTTCGGTGGGATAGGCGATGACATGTTCATTTTTCAGGACCGCCACGGCATGGGCGACGGCTTCTGAGGGCAGGTTATTGTTCACTGATTTATTCCGCCGGGATCGGCTTTCCACATTGTTTACTGGCACAGAAGCGTCTGAGCCCCTGCGCCGTCTTCTTTTCTATTAACAGCGGGTAATGGCATTCAGGGCATTCGCCCGCCACCGGTTTAAAATTGATAACGAACTGGCAATCAGGATAGCGATCGCAGGAGTGAAAGGTTTTACCGAAACGGGAACGACGCTGGACCAGATGGCCTTGTCCGCACTGCGGGCAAGCGATAGCCGTCTCATCGGGTTTATCAATCAGCTCGGTATGTTCACATTCCGGATAGCGGCTACAGCCAATGAACATCCCAAAACGCCCCTGGCGTAACACCATAACCGCACCGCACGATGGGCACTCTTGCCCCTCCAGCACCTTAACGATATGCCCGTCCGCCTGGCTTTTCAGGGGACGAATATAGTCACAGTCCGGATAATGCGAACAGCCGAGAAACGGGCCATGTTTCCCGGAACGGATCACCAGTTCGGCCCCGCACTGCGGGCAGGGCTCATTTTTACGCACCGAAAACAGTGCTGATTTGGTCATAACAACTCGATGTTGCTGCAAAAGATTAATGCAGCATACCTTCATTTACTTCGAAGAGTAATTCTTCCATTTGCTGATAGGCGTTTTCACAGCCCGGGATATTGAACAGTACCATCAGGATGACCCATTTCAGGTCTTCCAGCTCAAATTCTGCCGTATCCAGCGCCAGTACGCGCTCTATCACCATTTCTCGCGTTTCGAGGTTCAACACCTGAATCTGCTCGAGGAAGAGTAAAAACCCCCGGCAACTGGCATCCAGACGCTGGCACTCCTCTTCGGTATATACCCGAAGAGAGAGCGGGTCGGAAGCGAGCTGCATGGGTTCAACGAGACCCTCCTGATAATCAGCCAGTTTCTCGAGCCACATTAACGCGTTATAGATGTCTTCCCGCTCAAAACCCGCATCGGTAAGATCCCGCGTCAGTTTGTCCTGATCCACGCGCATTTCTGCTTCGCTATGGATGTAAGTTTCAAACAAATACATGAGTACGTCGAACATGGCTTGCCCTCCTTAATCGGACATAGCCGCCGGGTACAGCTGCGATCCAGCCTGCTAACTCCAGTTCAAGTAGCTGAGCTACGGTTACTGGCACAGATTGGCCGGCACGTTCAGCGACAACGTCAACAGGTGTTACCTCATCTCCTACGTTAGCCAGGAGCTCCGGAAATGGCAATGCTACAGACGGCTGATCGACGCAAATATTTATCGAATCAGACGTATCAGTCAGCCAGGCCAGCTCGTTATGCCAGTATTCCACAATATCCTCTGGCGAGGTCACTGGCACCGCGCCTTGCTTAATTAACCAGTGCGGGCCTTCCGATCCCGGATTGCCTATCGGGCCAGGCAGGGCGAACACATCCCTTCCCTGCTCCAGGGCGCAGCGGACGGTGACCAGCGATCCGCTTCGCAACGCCGCCTCAATCACCAGCACGCCCAGGCTTAAGCCGCTGATAATCCGGTTGCGCCTGGGGAAATGTGCGGGAAGCGGCGGCGTAATGAGTGGAAATTCAGATACCAGCGTACCGCCATTGTCGATGATCTGCCGGGCGAGGGTTGCATGGCGCCGCGGATAAACCTGACTCAGCCCATTGCCCAGTACCGCGATAGTTTTACCCTCCGCCGCCAGCGCGCCGCGGTGCGCGACCCCGTCAATGCCTAACGCCAGCCCACTGGTGATGGTAATCCCTTTCTGCGCCAGCGTTTCGCTGAACAGTTTCCCCCAGCGGGCGCCATACCAGGAGTGCGAGCGACTGCCAATAACGGCAAGCTGCGCGCTGTGAAGCAGGGCGAGGCCGCCGCTGACCAGCAACGCGCCGGGATAATCAGCGATAGCCTTTAACCGCAATGGATAGCGCGGATCGTCACCCCGTAACAGATGATGATCCGGTTGTCCCAGCCAGCGCCGCGTCTCGTCAAGCTCATGCTCGTCAAGCCGGAAAAATAACTTTGCCTGCGCCGCGGTCATCCCGACGGCATGCAGCGCTTCACGATCAACGCTGGCGGCTGCGCATAAGCGCTGAGCGATCTCTACCATCCTGTCGCCATACAAGCTACTGACCTTCATCAGCCGCAGCCAAATCTCGTCGGGCGTCATCCTTACCCCCTGCCATAAGCGGTATTGACAATCTTTGCGATTGGACAGTGAGACTGTCAATTGCAGGGGGTTTTGTCTAGAATAGAGCTAATAATCTTATCAACTCCTGAATACGACTCTGGAACTTTATGGCAGTTTTGCAAGTGTTACATATTCCGGACGAGCGCCTTCGCAAAGTCGCCGAGCCGGTCAAAGAAGTGAATGCGGAAATTCAGCGTATCGTCGATGATATGTTCGACACCATGTACGCCGAGGAAGGCATCGGTCTGGCCGCAACCCAGGTCGATATCCATCAGCGCATTATCGTTATTGATGTGTCGGAAAATCGTGAAGAGCAGCTGGTATTAATTAATCCGGAAATGCTGGAGAAAGATGGCGAAACCGGTATTGAAGAAGGCTGCTTGTCTATTCCTGAACAGCGCGCCCTGGTCCCGCGTGCGGAAAAAGTGAAGATCCGGGCACTGGAGCGCGATGGTAAGCCGTTTGAACTGGAGGCCGATGGCCTGCTGGCTATCTGTATCCAGCATGAGATGGATCACCTGGTCGGCAAACTGTTTATTGACTATCTGTCACCACTCAAACAACAGCGCATTCGTCAGAAGGTAGAGAAACTGGATCGTTTACGTTCCCGTGCCTGATAACAAGGAATACCGTGTCACAATCACTACGTATCATTTTCGCCGGCACCCCTGATTTTGCAGCGCGTCATCTTGATGCGCTGCTGTCGTCTGAACATCAGGTTGTTGGCGTATTCACTCAGCCTGATCGCCCTGCTGGTCGCGGCAAAAAATTGATGCCAAGCCCGGTAAAAGTGCTGGCAGAAGCCCATAACTTACCTGTGTTCCAGCCATCCTCCCTGCGTCCGCAGGATAACCAGCGGTTAGTCGCCGATCTCGGCGCCGATATTATGGTGGTAGTGGCGTACGGTCTGATTCTGCCTAAAGCGGTGCTGGAGATGCCCCGTCTGGGCTGTATCAACGTTCACGGCTCGCTGCTACCGCGCTGGCGTGGCGCAGCGCCAATTCAGCGTTCACTGTGGGCGGGGGATAGCGAAACTGGCGTAACCATCATGCAGATGGACGTCGGCCTTGATACGGGGGATATGCTGTATAAGCTTTCCTGCCCCATTACCGCAGAGGATACCAGCGGCAGCCTGTACGATAAGCTGGCCGAGCTCGGCCCGCAGGGGCTGCTGGCAACGTTAGCCCAGCTGGTCAACGGCACCGCACGGCCTGAAGTACAAGATGAATCGCTGGTGTGCCATGCCGAAAAGCTGAGTAAAGAAGAGGCTCGTATCGATTGGTCGCTTTCCGCTGCGCAGTTGGAACGCTGCATCCGCGCGTTTAATCCGTGGCCAATGAGCTGGCTGGAAATTGACGGACAACCGGTAAAAGTGTGGCGGGCATCGGTCATCGCCGAAGCCGCTCACGCCGAACCGGGTACTATCGTGGCAGCAACCAAACAGGGTATTCAGGTCGCCACGGGGGATGGGATCCTCAGCCTGGAGTCGCTACAGCCTGCGGGTAAAAAAGCGATGAGCGCCCAGGACTTACTCAATTCCCGCCGGGAGTGGTTTATCCCTGGCACCCGTCTCGCCTGACGGTCGTCTCTTCTGAAGCCCGGGTTCGCCGGGCATTTTTATTTTTGCGCTTATGAAAAAGAATATAAATTTACGCAGCCTGGCCGCCCAGGCTATCGAACAAGTTGTTGAAAAAGGGCAGTCTTTAAGCAACGTACTGCCCCCTCTACAGCAGAAAGTCAGCGATAAAGATAAAGCGCTACTGCAGGAGTTGTGCTTTGGTGTACTACGTACTCTAAGCCAGCTGGAGTGGCTCATCAGCAAGCTAATGGCGCGTCCGATGACCGGCAAACAGCGCACCGTGCACTTTCTGATCATGGTTGGTCTCTATCAGTTACTCTACACCCGCATTCCCCCGCATGCCGCGCTGGCGGAAACGGTAGAAGGCGCGGTGGCCATTAAACGCCCGCAGCTTAAAGGGCTAATCAACGGCGTGCTACGCCAGTTCCAGCGCCAGCAGGAAGCGTTGTTAGCCGAATTTGCTGAGCATGAAAACCGCTATCTTCATCCCAAATGGCTGCTGAAACGCCTGCAGCAGGCCTGGCCGGAGCAGTGGCAGGAGATCGTCGAGGCGAACAACCAGCGCCCGCCGATGTGGCTGCGCGTTAACCGCAACCATCATTCCCGGGATGAGTGGCTTGCCCTGCTTAACGAGGCCGGTTTAGAGGGCTTTACCCACCCTGATTATCCGGACGCCGTACGCCTGGCCACCCCTGCCCCGGTCCACGCGTTACCAGGATTTGATGAAGGTTGGGTAACCGTTCAGGACGCCTCGGCCCAGGGCTGTATGCGCTACCTGCAGCCGAAAAATGGCGAACGCATCCTCGATCTCTGCGCGGCACCGGGCGGGAAAACGACGCATATTCTGGAAGTCGCCCCCCAGTCTCAGGTCATGGCGGTGGATATTGATGAACAGCGTCTGTCCCGCGTCTATGACAACCTGAAACGGCTGGGCATGAAAGCCGAAGTCAAGCAGGGCGATGGCCGCTTCCCTGAGCAGTGGTGTGGCAATGAGCAGTTCGATCGTATTCTGCTGGATGCCCCCTGCTCCGCAACCGGCGTTATTCGCCGCCATCCGGATATCAAATGGCTGCGCCGGGATCGGGATATCGCCGAGTTAGCCCAGCTGCAGGCCGAGATCCTCAATGCCACCTGGGCGCACCTGAAGCCAGGCGGCACGCTGGTTTACGCAACCTGTTCTATTCTGCCGGAAGAGAACGGTCAGCAAATTGCCGCCTTCCTCGCGCGAACTCCGGATGCAGAACTTCACGCAACCGGCACGCCGGCGAGCCCCGGGCAGCAAAATCTGCCGGGCGTGGAAGAAGGTGATGGCTTCTTTTACGCTAAGCTAATCAAACGTCGGAACTAATGGGTCACTGCAGATGAAGATTATTATTCTGGGCGCCGGCCAGGTCGGCGGCACGCTGGCGGAAAACCTCGTCGGCGAGAACAATGATATTACGCTGGTTGATACCAATGGCGACCGTCTGCGCAGCCTGCAGGATAAGTTCGACCTGCGTGTCGTCCAGGGGCATGGCTCTCACCCTCGCGTACTGCGTGAGGCGGGGGCCGATGATGCCGATATGCTGGTAGCGGTCACTAGTTCGGACGAAACCAACATGGTGGCCTGCCAGGTCGCTTATTCATTGTTCAATACGCCAAACCGCATAGCGCGTATTCGTGCGCCTGATTACGTTCGTGATGCGGAAAAGCTCTTCAACTCTGAAGCGGTACCCATCGATCACTTAATCGCTCCGGAACAACTGGTCATCGACAACATCCACCGTCTGATCGAATATCCCGGCGCGCTGCAGGTCGTGAACTTCGCAGAAGGAAAAGTCAGTCTCGCGGTAGTAAAAGCCTATTATGGTGGCCCGCTGGTGGGGAATGCCTTATCCACTATGCGGGAGCATATGCCGCATATCGATACGCGCGTGGCCGCCATTTTCCGCCACGATCGCCCCATCCGCCCGCAGGGTTCGACGATTGTCGAGGCCGGAGATGAAGTCTTCTTTATTGCCGCCTCGCAGCATATTCGCGCGGTCATGAGCGAACTGCAGCGACTGGAAAAGCCGTATAAGCGTATTATGCTGGTCGGCGGGGGCAATATTGGCGCGGGTCTGGCCCATAAGCTGGAAAAAGATTACAGCGTTAAGCTTATCGAACGTAATCAGCAGCGAGCCGCTGAGCTGGCGGAAAAGCTGCAGCATACTATCGTCTTCTACGGGGATGCATCGGACCAGGAGCTGTTGGCTGAAGAGCATATTGACCAGGTGGACCTGTTTATTGCCGTCACTAACGACGACGAAGCCAATATTATGTCGGCTATGTTGGCCAAGCGAATGGGCGCGAAAAAAGTGATGGTGCTAATCCAGCGCAGAGCCTACGTGGATCTGGTCCAGGGTAGCGTCATCGATATTGCGATTTCGCCTCAGCAGGCCACAATTTCCGCACTCCTCAGTCATGTCCGTAAAGCTGATATTGTCGGCGTCTCCTCCTTGCGCCGCGGCGTTGCAGAAGCGATCGAGGCAGTCGCGCACGGCGATGAGAGCACCTCCCGGGTAGTCGGGCGTTCGATCGATGAGATCAAACTTCCACCGGGCACGATCATCGGCGCCGTCGTGCGGGGCAATGACGTGATGATCGCCAATAATAATCTACGGATCGAGCAGGGCGACCATGTGATCATGTTTTTGACCGATAAGAAGTTTATTTCCGATGTCGAAAGGCTGTTCCAGCCAAGTCCTTTCTTCCTGTAATTCCCAGGGCGCCGAACAGGCGCCTTTTTATTATCCCTTATTATTCAAAGGTTAATATTTTGCAGTAACTATCTGCTGGGAATGGCAAATGAAAATACATTTGTTAAACTTACAACGTCAGCTGGCACAAGGAGAATAAAATGAGTTTTTTAAAAGAGTTTCGCGAATTCGCGATGCGCGGGAACGTTGTCGATTTGGCAGTGGGTGTGATCATCGGTGCAGCATTCGGTAAAATTGTTTCATCACTGGTCGCGGATATTATTATGCCGCCACTCGGCCTGTTGATTGGCGGGATCGATTTTAAACAGTTTGCCGTCACGCTACGTGATGCCCAAGGCGATGTCCCGGCTGTGGTGATGCATTATGGGGTATTCATTCAAAACGTTTTCGATTTCATCATCGTCGCGTTTGCCATCTTCATGGCGATTAAATTGATGAATAAGTTAAATCGTAAGAAAGAAGAGGCTCCGGCGGCACCGCCAGCTCCCTCTAAAGAAGAAGTTCTGCTGAGCGAAATTCGCGATCTGCTGAAAGAACAAAACAACCGTTCTTAATCAGCAGAGAAAGCAGAAGGCCAGTGGTAAAAAAGCGATTCGCTTGCTTGCCACTGGCCTCCCGATCAATCCTTCCTGCATGTTTATCTTTACGTTGATAGCTTCCTTTCCCTTTCTTGTTTTTCTCTACGCGCTGCCTGAATAACGGATCGTGGAGAAGTGCCTCAATGGCGTTATCTTTAATTTGTCCTTTAGTATGCTGATAGCGACTCATAGTTACTCCGGTATATGTATAAACTCGGCGCGAGTGTAGATCCGCGCGTTTAAAAAATCAACGTCCGCCATTGCCGTTGCTGGCCCCTTGTTCAAGGGCCTCAAGGATAGAACAGTAAACGCTGCTGTGGGCAGTGCCGCAACAGGCATCGTTGAGCCGCTGCAGAGAGCGGCGCATCGTCTGTAGCTCTTTAATCCGCGCCTCAACTTCACTTAATCGCGCCTGAACGATCCCTTTCGACTCCTGACAGGTATGATGCTCCGGATCGATGCGGATCGACAATAATTCGCGGATCGCTTCCAGGCTGAAACCCAGTTGTCGGGCATAACGAATAAAGCGCAGCCGTTGAAGATCGTTATCCGAGTACAGACGAAATCCTCCCTCGGTGCGTATGTCATGATCCATCATCTGCTGCTTTTCATAGTAGCGGATGGTATCAGGCGTCACGTCGGCCAGTTTTGCCAGTTCACCAATACGATACATATTTACTCCTGATTTATTTTTTGCAGCAACGCATCGGCGTACTCACCGCGTAAAAAGTCGGTGTTCAGACCTGCCTGACGTAACTTCAGCTCGAGCAGGGCAAGGCGTTTGCTAAGTTCGGCATGACGCGGATCGTCCTGACGGACGCCGTTCAGTAAGTCTGCCAGAGCCAACGCTTCTTTGCGTTGCTCCAGTTCCGGAGGAAGACATCCTGCATTTTTCAGAAGGCGATAGCCTGCCCGCAACTCCGCCGGCACATGTGAATCGTCATCGAGAGTCAGCGGTTCTCCGCTGCCGGGTAAATTATCGAACTCACCTTTGGTTTGGGCATCGAGGATATGACGTTCCGCCCACTGATCCAGCAACCACATTCTACGGCTCCAGGGGATGAACAAAAAGAGTACAGATAGTGTAGTGAAATGGGGATGGGGTAGATATAAAAAAACCCGCCAGGGCGGGTTTTTTTACGTTACTACAGATTACTCTGCAGCAGCTTCTGCTTTCGGCTCAGCACGATCAACCAGCTCGATGTATGCCATCGGCGCGTTGTCGCCTGCACGGAAGCCACACTTCAGAATGCGAGTGTAACCACCGGCGCGGCTCGCGAAACGCGGGCCCAGCTCGTTAAACAGTTTTGCCACGATCTCGTTATCACGAGTGCGGGCGAATGCCAGACGACGATTAGCAACGCTATCAGTCTTGGCAAGAGTAATCAGCGGCTCAACTACGCGACGCAGTTCTTTCGCTTTCGGCAGGGTCGTCTTGATGATTTCATGACGAACCAGCGAACCTGCCATGTTACGGAACATAGCCTGGCGATGGCTGCTGTTGCGGTTCAGTTGACGACCACTCTTACGATGGCGCATGACCTTATCCTTCTCAGTAAAACCTTAACCTGTGATCCGGTTACTCGTCAGCAATGCTTGCTGGTGGCCAGTTTTCCAGGCGCATGCCCAGAGACAGTCCACGGGAAGCCAGCACGTCTTTAATCTCAGTAAGAGATTTTTTACCCAGGTTCGGCGTTTTCAGCAACTCAACCTCGGTACGCTGTACCAGATCACCGATATAGTGGATAGCTTCTGCCTTGAGGCAGTTAGCAGAGCGGACAGTCAATTCCAGATCGTCAACAGGGCGCAGCAGGATCGGATCGAATTCTGGTTTCTCTTCTTTCACTTCTGGCTGACGTACATCACGTAGGTCAACAAAAGCTTCCAGTTGTTCAGCCAGGATGGTTGCCGCACGACGAATCGCCTCTTCAGGATCGATTGTGCCGTTGGTTTCCATTTCGATGACCAGCTTGTCCAGGTCGGTACGCTGTTCTACACGCGCAGCTTCAACATTGTAGGCAATACGCTCTACAGGGCTGTAGCAGGCGTCGACCAGCAGACGGCCGATTGGGCGCTCATCTTCTTCCGAATGAATTCGGGCAGAAGCCGGCACATAACCGCGACCGCGCTGAACTTTGATACGCATGCTAATAGCAGCGTTCTCATCAGTCAGGTGGCAAATCACGTGCTGCGGCTTGACGATTTCGACATCACCGTCGTGGGTAATGTCGGCTGCGGTCACAGGGCCAATGCCAGATTTATTCAAAGTAAGGATGACTTCATCTTTACCCTGAACTCTCACCGCCAGCCCTTTCAGGTTGAGCAGGATTTCAAGGATGTCTTCCTGAACGCCTTCTTTGGTGCTGTACTCGTGCAGTACACCATCAATCTCAACCTCGGTCACCGCGCAACCCGGCATCGATGAGAGCAGAATACGGCGCAGTGCGTTACCCAGAGTATGGCCGAAGCCACGCTCTAAAGGCTCAAGGGTCACCTTGGCGTGCGTCGAACTCACTTGCTCGATATCGACCAGGCGCGGTTTTAGAAACTCTGTCACAGAACCCTGCATTGTGTCCTCTCTTTGGTACTAAGCTTTACTTGGAGTAAAGCTCGACGATCAGGTGTTCGTTAATGTCCGCAGACAGATCAGAACGCTCCGGCTGACGCTTGAACGTACCTTCCATCTTGCCAGCATCAACTTCCAGCCAGGTTGGCTTTTCACGCTGCTCAGCCAGCTCCAGAGCGGCTTTCACGCGAGATTGCTTTTTCGCTTTCTCACGAATGCTGACAACGTCATTCGCTTTAACCTGATAAGAAGCGATGTTAACAACACGACCGTTTACCATAATCGCTTTGTGGCTAACCAGCTGGCGTGCTTCAGCACGAGTGGCGCCGAAGCCCATACGGTATACAACGTTGTCCAGACGACCTTCCAGCAGAGCCAACAGGTTTTCACCGGTGTTGCCTTTCAGACGTGCTGCTTCTTTATAGTAGTTACGGAACTGACGCTCCAGCACACCGTACATACGGCGAACTTTTTGCTTTTCACGCAACTGCACACCATAGTCAGACAGACGCGGCTTACGCGCACCGTGCTGGCCAGGAGCTTGTTCAATTTTACACTTGGTATCGATCGCGCGAACGCCAGACTTAAGGAATAAGTCGGTGCCCTCACGACGGCTCAGCTTGAGCTTAGGACCCAAATATCTTGCCATTTTCTTTCTCCAACTAACCTGGAAAACGCAGCGTTATACGCGACGTTTTTTCGGCGGACGACAACCGTTATGAGGGATCGGAGTCACATCAGTAATATTAGTGATGCGGAAACCAGCGGCGTTCAGTGCACGAATGGTAGATTCGCGACCCGGACCCGGACCTTTGACCATAACTTCCAGATTCTTGATGCCGTATTCTTTTACGGCTTCTGCGCAACGCTCTGCTGCAACCTGAGCTGCGAACGGAGTGGATTTGCGAGAACCACGGAAACCGGAACCACCGGCTGTTGCCCAACCCAGTGCGTTACCCTGACGATCAGTGATGGTAACGATGGTGTTGTTAAAAGAAGCATGGATATGAGCCACGCCGTCAGAGACTTGTTTTCTTACACGCTTACGTGCACGAATTGGTGCCTTTGCCATTATTCAATCACCCCGATTATTTCTTGATCGGTTTACGCGGACCCTTACGGGTACGTGCGTTGGTCTTGGTACGCTGACCGCGAACCGGGAGACCACGACGATGACGCAAACCACGGTAGCAACCAAGGTCCATCAGACGCTTGATGCTCAGGGTGATTTCACGGCGCAGATCACCTTCAACGACAAATTTACCTACTGCTTCACGCAGAATATCAATTTGTTCTTCAGACAGCTCACTGATCTTAACATTTTCAGCGATGCCCGTTTCAGCGCAGATGGCTTTAGAACGGGTTTTGCCGATACCGAAAATAGCGGTTAAAGCGATAACGGTATGTTTGTGATCAGGAATGTTAATGCCTGCTATACGGGCCACTATGCACTCCTACTATTTAATATGTACGCACCATGCTGAAAAGCCCGTTTTCAGGATACTCAAATGGAAACGTACAGACATACAAAAGATTGGCTGGCTAATCTAGCCAGCTCAATCCAACTTTGCAAGAAAAATATGCGAAAAAATCAGCCTTGGCGCTGTTTATGCTTCGGCTCGGCACTGCAAATCACACGGATGACACCATCACGCTTAACGATTTTGCAGTTACGGCATAATTTCTTGACGGAAGCACGAACTTTCATTTTTACTCTCCGTAACTTCTCGGGCGACCAGTTTTAACGGCCGTAGCCTTTCAGGTTCGCCTTCTTCAATGCAGACTCATACTGACTGGACATCATCAGAGTTTGCACTTGAGCCATAAAGTCCATAATCACGACAACAACGATAAGCAGCGAGGTCCCACCGAAGTAGAACGGCACTTTCATCGCGTCACGCATGAACTCCGGGATCAGGCAGATAAAAGTAATGTACAACGCACCAACCAGAGTCAGGCGAGTCATCACTTTATCGATATACTTCGCCGTTTGCTCTCCCGGACGAATTCCTGGTACAAATGCACCGGACTTCTTCAGGTTATCTGCTGTTTCACGCGGGTTGAAAACCAACGCCGTGTAGAAGAAACAGAAGAAGATGATTGCAGACGCATAGAGTAACACATAAAGCGGTTGCCCAGGCTGCAAATACAGCGAAATTGTTGTCAGCCAGTTCCAACCAGTACCACCCCCGAACCATGACGTGATGGTTGCCGGGAACAGTATAATACTGGAAGCGAAGATTGCCGGGATTACCCCCGCCATATTCACTTTCAGCGGTAAATGTGTGCTCTGTGCAGCATAGACACGACGACCCTGTTGACGTTTCGCGTAGTTTACCACAATGCGGCGTTGACCACGCTCAACGAATACAACAAAGAAGGTCACTGCAAATACTAATACTGCAACCAACAGCAACAGGAGGAAGTGCAGGTCGCCTTGACGCGCTTGCTCGATAGTATGGGCGATGGCCGGCGGGAGTCCCGCAACGATACCGGCGAAGATAATGATCGAGATACCGTTACCGATACCACGTTCAGTGATCTGTTCGCCGAGCCACATCAGGAACATAGTCCCTGTGACCAGACTGACAACAGCGGTGAAATAGAATGCAAAGCCTGGATTAATCACCAGGCCTTGCATACCAGGCATATTCGGCAGACCGGTAGCAATACCGATCGACTGGAATATCGCCAGCACCAGAGTACCGTAGCGGGTGTACTGGCTGATCTTACGACGACCAGACTCCCCTTCTTTCTTCAGTTCCGCCAGCGGTTGATAAACCACCGTCAGCAGCTGCACGATGATCGATGCCGAAATGTACGGCATAATCCCCAGCGCAAAGATAGAAGCACGGCTGAGAGCACCACCAGAGAACATGTTGAACATTTCAATGATGGTGCCTCGCTGTTGCTCAAGCAGTTTGGCAAGTACAGCGGCATCAATACCAGGGATCGGAATAAAAGAGCCAATACGGAACACTATCAGCGCACCGACCACAAACAGAAGTCTGCGTTTCAGTTCGCCAAGGCCACCTTTGGCACTTTGAAAATCTAATCCCGGTTGTTTAGCCATCTGCTACTTATTCCTCAATTTTACCGCCAGCAGCTTCGATAGCAGCACGAGCACCTTTAGTCACACGCAGGCCACGAACAGTTACCGGACGAGTTACCTCACCAGACAGGATCACTTTCGCGAACTCGATCTGGACACCGATAATGTTAGCCGCTTTCAGCGCGTTCAGGTCTACTACATCGCCTTCTACGTGAGCCAGATCGGAGAGACGGATCTCTGCGGTGATCATCGCTTTACGAGAAGTGAAGCCGAATTTCGGCAGACGACGGTACAGAGGCATCTGACCACCCTCGAAACCGCGACGTACGCCACCGCCAGAACGAGATTTCTGACCTTTGTGACCACGACCACCGGTTTTACCGAGGCCAGAACCGATACCACGACCCAGGCGTTTACCCGCCTTTTTGGAGCCTTCGGCCGGAGACAGAGTATTTAAACGCATCTCTTACTCCTCAACTTTAACCATGAAGGAAACCGCGTTGACCATACCACGAACAGCAGGAGTATCCTCGCGCTCTACGGTGTGACCAATACGACGCAGACCCAGGCCAAGCAGCGTTGCCTTGTGTTTCGGCAGACGACCGATTGCACTGCGGGTTTGAGTAATTTTAATAGTCTTTGCCATGGTTTATTTCCCCAGAATTTCTTCAACGGATTTACCACGCTTGGCAGCGACCATATCCGGGGACTTCATGTTTTCCAGACCGTCGATAGTTGCACGAACCACGTTAATCGGGTTAGTGGAACCATACGCTTTAGCCAGAACGTTACGAACCCCAGCGACTTCCAGAACGGCGCGCATTGCACCACCGGCGATGATACCGGTACCTTCGGAAGCCGGCTGCATGAATACACGAGAACCCGTGTGAGTACCCTTAACCGGGTGCTGCAGGGTGCCGTGGTTCAGCGCGACGTTAATCATATTGCGACGGGCTTTTTCCATCGCTTTCTGGATCGCTGCTGGAACTTCACGCGCTTTACCGTAACCAAAACCAACGCGACCGTTACCATCGCCTACTACAGTCAGAGCTGTGAAGGAGAAAATACGACCACCTTTAACGGTTTTAGATACGCGGTTTACCGCGATCAGCTTTTCCTGCAGTTCGCCAGCTTGTTTTTCGATGTGAGCCATCTTACACCTCTACCTTAGAACTGAAGGCCAGCTTCACGGGCAGCATCTGCCAGTGCCTGGACACGACCATGATATTGGAACCCGGAACGGTCAAAGGAAACATCTTTGATGCCTTTTTCCAGAGCGCGTTCAGCGACAGCTTTACCCACAGCTGCTGCAGCGTCTTTGTTACCGGTGTACTTCAGTTGTTCAGCGATAGCTTTTTCTACAGTAGAAGCAGCTACCAGAACTTCAGAACCATTCGGTGCAATTACCTGTGCGTAAATGTGACGCGGGGTACGATGTACCACCAGGCGAGTTGCGCCCAGCTCCTGGAGCTTGCGGCGTGCGCGGGTCGCACGACGGATACGAGCAGATTTCTTATCCATAGTGTTACCTTACTTCTTCTTAGCCTCTTTGGTACGCACGACTTCGTCGGCGTAACGAACACCCTTGCCTTTGTAAGGCTCAGGACGACGGTAGGCGCGCAGATCTGCTGCAACCTGGCCGATCACCTGCTTATCAGCGCCTTTCAGCACGATTTCAGTCTGAGTCGGACATTCTGCAGTGATACCCGCAGGCAGCTGATGATCAACCGGGTGAGAGAAACCTAAAGCCAGGTTTACTACATTCCCTTTGACCGCTGCACGATAACCTACACCAACCAGCTGCAGCTTCTTAGTGAAGCCTTCGGTAACACCGATAACCATTGAGTTCAGCAGGGCACGCGCGGTACCAGCCTGAGCCCAACCGTCTGCGTAACCATCACGCGGACCGAAGGTCAGTGCATTATCTGCATGTTTAACTTCAACAGCATCGTTGAGAGTACGAGTCAGCTCGCCGTTTTTACCTTTGATCGTAATAACCTGACCGTTGATTTTTACATCAACGCCGGCAGGAACAACGACCGGTGCTTTAGCAACACGAGACATTTTTTCCTCCGATTAGGCTACGTAGCAGATAATTTCGCCACCAAGACCAGCCTGGCGCGCTGCACGATCAGTCATAACACCTTTAGAGGTAGAAACAACTGCGATACCCAGACCGGCCATAACTTTCGGCAGCTCATCTTTTTTCTTATAGATGCGCAGACCTGGGCGGCTGACACGCTGAATGCTTTCTACAACAGCTTTGCCCTGGAAATACTTGAGAGTAAGTTCCAGTTCAGGCTTGGTGTCGCCTTCAACTTTAAAATCTTCGATAAAACCTTCTTCCTTCAGCACGTTGGCGATTGCCACTTTCAGCTTGGAGGAAGGCATGGTGACCGCAGCTTTGTTCGCGGCCTGACCGTTACGGATACGGGTCAGCATATCCGCGATCGGATCTTGCATGCTCATCTGTCTTTACTCCCGTGATTCAATTGGTGACAATTACCAGCTAGCCTTTTTCAGACCCGGGATTTCACCGCGCATAGCGGCTTCACGGACCTTAATACGGCTCAACCCGAACTTCCGCAGGAAACCATGCGGACGACCTGTTTGACGGCAGCGGTTACGCTGACGAGACGGGCTGGAATCACGCGGCAGAGTCTGCAGCTTGAGAACGGCATTCCAACGATCTTCGTCGGTTGCGTTCACATCAGAGATGATAGCTTTCAGTTCAGCGCGTTTAGCGAAGAATTTATCAGCTAAAGCCACGCGCTTTACTTCGCGTGCTTTCATTGATTGCTTAGCCATTAAGTAACCCTACCTTACTTGCGGAACGGGAAGTCAAAGGCAGCCAGCAGAGCACGGCCTTCTTCGTCAGATTTCGCAGTAGTGGTAATGGTAATATCCAAACCACGAACGCGGTCGACTTTATCGTAGTCGATTTCTGGGAAGATGATCTGCTCACGGACACCCATGCTGTAGTTGCCACGACCGTCGAAAGACTTAGCGGACAGGCCGCGGAAGTCACGAATACGCGGTACAGCAATAGTGATCAGGCGCTCAAAGAACTCCCACATGCGTTCGCCACGCAGAGTTACTTTACAGCCGATCGGATAGCCCTGACGGATTTTGAAGCCTGCAACTGATTTGCGTGCTTTGGTGATCAGCGGTTTTTGACCGGAGATTGCTGCCAGGTCAGCTGCTGCGTTATCCAGCAGTTTCTTGTCAGCGATCGCTTCACCAACACCCATGTTCAGGGTGATCTTCTCGACCCGAGGGACTTGCATGACAGAATTGTAGTTAAACTCAGTCATGAGTTTCTTAACTACTTCGTCTTTGTAGTAATCATGCAGTTTCGCCATCGTACTACTCCAAATTACTTGATAGTTTCGCTGTTAGACTTGAAGAAACGGACTTTTTTACCGTCTTCGAATCTAAAGCCTACACGGTCAGCCTTGCCGGTTGCCGCATTGAAGATTGCAACGTTAGAAACCTGAATTGCAGCTTCTTTTTCAACGATGCCGCCTGGTTGGTTCAGAGCCGGAACCGGCTTCTGGTGTTTCTTAACCAGGTTGATACCTTCAACAATGACCTTGCCGGAAGACAGGACATTCTTAACTTTACCGCGCTTACCTTTATCTTTACCGGTTAACACGATAACTTCGTCATCACGACGGATTTTCGCTGCCATGATTCGCTCCTTAGAGTACTTCTGGTGCCAGAGAGATAATTTTCATGAACTTCTCGGTACGAAGTTCACGAGTTACCGGCCCAAAAATACGCGTACCGATAGGCTGCTCGCTGTTATTGTTCAGAATAACGCATGCATTACCATCGAAGCGAATGACAGAACCGTCCGGGCGACGAACACCCTTCTTGGTGCGCACCACTACCGCCTTCAGCACATCACCTTTTTTGACCTTACCACGCGGAATTGCTTCTTTGATGGTGATCTTGATGATGTCGCCTACGCCTGCGTAGCGACGGTGCGAGCCACCCAGAACCTTGATACACATTACGCGACGTGCACCGGAGTTGTCGGCGACGTTCAGCATAGTCTGTTCTTGGATCATTTTAGTGCTCCGCTAATGTCAACTACTACTGAGACCCGAAAATTAGGGTCGTTAAAAAGCCCCATATCGAGGGCGCGGCATTATAACACCACAAACCAGATATGGGTAGAAAAAATAAACGGCTCATCGCTGAGCCGTTTATCCGTATCGAGAATGCGTACTCTATTACAGAACCGCTTTCTCTACAACGCGAACCAGCGTCCAGGACTTAGTCTTGGACAGCGGACGGCATTCGCGGATTTCAACCTTGTCGCCGATACCGCATTCGTTGTTCTCGTCATGTACGTGCAGTTTGGTCGTACGTTTGATGAATTTACCGTAAACCGGGTGTTTCACCATACGTTCGATAGCAACAACAATGGATTTCTCCATTTTGTCGCTAACTACGCGACCTTGCAGAGTACGGATTTTATCGGTCATTACGCACCCGCCTTCTGAGTCAGTAAAGTCTTAACGCGTGCAACATCACGACGCACTTGCTTCAGCAGATGAGTCTGTTGCAGCTGGCCACTTGCAGCCTGCATGCGCAGGTTGAACTGCTCACGCAGCAGGTTCAGCAGCTCAGCGTTCAGCTCTTCAACGCTTTTTTCACGCAGCTCTTTTGCTTTCATTACATCACCGTCTTAGTTACAAAGGTGGTTTTGATCGGCAGTTTCGCTGCTGCCAGGCCGAATGCTTCACGGGCCAGCTCTTCCGGTACACCGTCCATTTCATACAGGACTTTACCCGGCTGAATCAAGGCAACCCAGTACTCCACGTTACCTTTACCTTTACCCATACGAACTTCCAGCGGCTTCTCGGTGATCGGTTTGTCCGGGAATACACGGATCCAGATCTTACCTTGACGCTTAACTGCACGGGTCATAGCACGACGTGCTGCTTCGATCTGACGTGCAGTCAGACGACCACGGCCAACAGCTTTCAGACCGAAAGTGCCGAAGCTAACATCCGTACCCTGCGCCAGACCACGGTTGCGGCCTTTGTGCACTTTACGGAATTTTGTACGCTTTGGTTGTAACATCAGCGACGCTCCTTATTTACGGCCTTTACGCTGCTGCTTTTTAGGTTGAGCAGCCGGTTCCGGTTGTTCAACAGCAGCCATACCACCCAGGATCTCACCTTTGAAGATCCATACCTTAACGCCGATTACACCGTAAGTGGTGTGCGCTTCAGAGGTGTTGTAGTCGATGTCAGCACGCAGAGTGTGCAGCGGTACGCGACCTTCACGGTACCATTCGGTACGTGCGATTTCCGCGCCGCCCAGACGGCCGCTAACTTCAACTTTGATACCTTTAGCGCCCAGACGCATTGCGTTCTGTACAGCACGCTTCATCGCACGACGGAACATAACGCGACGTTCCAGCTGAGAAGTGATGCTGTCAGCAACCAGTTTTGCGTCCAGTTCAGGTTTACGAACTTCGGCGATATTGATCTGTGCAGGTACGCCAGCGATATCCGCTACGACCTTGCGCAGTTTTTCTACGTCTTCGCCTTTCTTACCGATAACGATACCCGGGCGAGCGGTGTGAATGGTCACACGGATGCTCTTAGCCGGACGCTCGATAACGATGCGAGATACAGACGCTTTAGCCAGTTCTTTAGTCAGGAACTGACGTACTTTAAAATCGCTGTCCAGGTTGTCAGCGAATTCTTTGGTGTTCGCGAACCAGGTAGAGTTCCATGGTTTGACAATACCCAGGCGAATACCATTAGGATGTACTTTCTGACCCATTGCTAGTCTCCAGAGTCTCAGCGATCGGACACAACCACAGTGATGTGGCTGGTGCGCTTCAGGATGCGATCTGCACGACCTTTAGCACGCGGCATAATGCGCTTCATGCTCGGGCCTTCGTCTACGAAAATTTTCGCAACTTTCAGATCATCAATGTCAGCGCCATCGTTGTGTTCAGCGTTAGCAATGGCAGATTCCAGTACCTTCTTGACCAGTACAGCAGCTTTTTTGTTGGTGTAGGTCAGAATATCCAGGGCCTGCGACACTTTCTTACCGCGAATCAGGTCAGCTACAAGGCGAACCTTCTGAGCAGAAGAACGAGCATGGCGATGTTGAGCTAAAGTTTCCATCTCTTCCTCCTACCTTATTTCTTCTTCGCTTTTTTATCAGCAGCGTGGCCGCGATAAGTACGAGTCGGTGCGAATTCACCCAGTTTGTGACCGACCATTTCGTCGGAAACAAATACTGGAACGTGCTGACGACCATTATGGACAGCGATGGTCAAACCGATCATGTTAGGAAAGATCGTTGAACGACGGGACCAAGTGCGCAGGGGCTTCTTGTCTCCGCTTTCCACCGCTTTCTCTACCTTCTTCAGCAAGTGCAGGTCAATAAAAGGACCTTTCTTGAGAGAACGTGGCATGGCTTATCCTCTAAAATTATTTGCTACGGCGACGTACGATGAATTTATCAGTACGCTTGTTGCTGCGGGTCTTCTTACCTTTGGTCTGCAGGCCCCACGGGGATACCGGGTGCTTACCAAAGTTACGACCTTCACCACCACCATGTGGGTGGTCTACTGGGTTCATCGCAGTACCGCGAACGGTAGGACGAACACCACGCCAGCGTGCAGCACCTGCTTTACCCAGAACGCGCAGCATATGCTCAGCATTGCCAACTTCGCCCAGAGTCGCGCGGCAGTCTGCTTCGACTTTACGCATTTCACCAGAACGCAGACGCAGGGTGACATAAGCACCGTCACGAGCAACGATCTGAACGTAAGTACCAGCGGAACGAGCCAGCTGACCGCCTTTACCTGGTTTCATTTCTACGTTATGAACGGTAGAACCAACCGGGATATTGCGCATCGGCAGGGTGTTGCCTGCTTTGATTGCAGCATCAACGCCAGACTGAATCTGGTCGCCAGCTTTCAGGCCTTTCGGGGCCAGGATGTAACGGCGCTCGCCGTCTTTGTACAGAACCAGCGCGATGTTCGCGGAGCGGTTCGGATCGTACTCAAGACGTTCAACAACTGCCGGGATACCATCTTTGTTGCGTTTGAAGTCAACAATACGGTAAGCCTGCTTGTGGCCACCACCGATATGACGGGTGGTGATACGGCCATTGTTGTTACGACCACCGGATTTGCTGTTTTTTTCCAGCAACGGAGCAAAAGGTTTGCCCTTGTGCAGCTCTGGGTTAACCACTTTAACGACGTGGCGACGACCCGGAGATGTCGGTTTACATTTAACAACTGCCATTGTATTACTCCTCCGACTTACTCAGCGCCGCCAACGAAGTCCAGATTCTGGCCTTCTTTCAGGGTGACGTAAGCTTTTTTCCAGTCGCTACGACGACCGATACGCTGTCCGTGACGTTTAACTTTCCCTTTAACAACCAGGGTGTTAACGACTTCGACTTCGACTTCAAACAGTTTCTGCACAGCAGCTTTGATTTCTGCTTTGGTCGCGTCTTTAGCAACTTTGAGAACGATGGTGTTTGTTTTTTCCATCGCAGTAGACGCTTTTTCAGAAACGTGCGGTGCGCGCAGCACCTTCAGCAGACGTTCTTCACGAATCATGCCAGCATCTCCTCAACTTGCTTAACAGCATCAGCAGTCATTACGACTTTGTCGAAGGCGATCAGGCTAACCGGGTCGATACCGTTCGCATCACGTACGTCAACCTTATGCAGGTTACGTGCGGCCAGGAACAGGTTCTCGTCCAGCTCACCGGTGATGATCAGCACATCTTCCAGAGCCATGTCTTTCAGTTTCTGTGCCAGCAGCTTAGTTTTCGGCGCTTCAACAGAGAACTTCTCGACAACGATCAGACGATCCTGACGTACCAGTTCGGACAGAATGCTTTTCAGCGCGCCGCGGTACATCTTCTTGTTAACTTTTTGACTGTGGTCCTGCGGACGAGCAGCGAAGGTCACGCCACCGGAACGCCAGATCGGGCTCTTGATAGAACCAGAACGCGCACGGCCGGTACCTTTCTGGCGCCACGGTTTTTTACCGGAGCCAGTGATTTCAGCACGAGTCTTCTGAGCACGAGTGCCCTGACGCGCACCGGCTGCATAAGCAACAACAACCTGGTGAACCAGCGCTTCGTTGAAATCACGACCGAAGGTAGTTTCGGAAACAGTCAGCGCGCTCTGCGCGTCTTTCAATACTAATTCCATTGCTATCTCCTCACGCCTTCACAGCTGGTTTAACGATCAGGTCGCTACCGGTCGCACCCGGGACAGCACCTTTAACCAGCAGCAGGTTGCGCTCAGCGTCAACACGTACTACGTCCAGGCTCTGAACGGTTACACGCTCATTACCCAGCTGACCTGCCATTTTCTTGCCTTTGAACACTTTGCCCGGAGTCTGGTTCTGACCGATAGAACCCGGAACGCGGTGGGACAAGGAGTTACCGTGAGTAGCGTCCTGGGTACGGAAGTTCCAGCGCTTAACGGTACCAGCAAAACCTTTACCTTTAGAGGTACCGGTTACGTCAACTTTTTTAACGTCAGCAAACAGTTCAACGCTAATGTTCTGACCTACGGTGAATTCTTCGCCGTCAGCCAGACGGAATTCCCACAGACCACGGCCAGCTTCAACGCCAGCTTTAGCGAAGTGACCCGCTTCCGGCTTGGTTACACGGTTAGCTTTTTTAGCACCGGTGGTAACCTGGATTGCGCGGTAGCCATCGTTAGCCAGGTCTTTAACCTGAGTAACACGGTTTGCTTCAACTTCGATTACGGTTACTGGGATAGAAACGCCATCTTCAGTGAAGATGCGGGTCATGCCCACTTTTTTACCGACTAAACCAATCATTGTTTCAACCTCTCAATCGCTCGATGACCTGATTAACCCAGGCTGATCTGCACGTCTACACCGGCAGCCAGATCCAGACGCATCAGAGCATCAACGGTTTTTTCAGTTGGCTCAACGATGTCAACCAGACGCTTGTGAGTGCGAATTTCGTACTGGTCACGCGCGTCTTTGTTGACGTGCGGGGAGATCAGAACGGTAAAGCGCTCTTTGCGGGTCGGCAGCGGGATCGGACCACGGACTTGCGCACCAGTGCGCTTAGCAGTCTCGACGATTTCCGCGGTTGATTGATCGATCAGACGATGATCAAACGCTTTCAGGCGGATACGGATTCTTTGGTTCTGCATGAGACCAGAGCTCCAATTATTTTATAGACGAAATGATTACTCCTCATACCCATTACGATTGATGGGAGAGTGTAACCGTTCTTACATAGTCCCCCGATTGGGGACATTGTTTGATAACCCAAATGCGATTACCAGGGTTCATATTGAACCGGCCGTCAACTTTGACAGGCCCGCGCATTATACGCAAATTCTGGCGCGACGCAAGTGCTGTTTAGAAAATCATCACCAGGATTTGCGCGCCTTCGCGTTAGCGCGCTGTACGGGGCTGCAATGCGGAGTAAGAGTGCGGATTGTGGGATCCATTCCCGGAAAATGCCTTTTGTGCTGAACGGGAGAGGATGAGCATAGTGACGCAATGTTCATCGATCATTGCGGGGTCAACTATGCTCGCCGCCCTCCCCTTCTTGCTGTGCTATAGCGGTTTGACCGTGGCATTATGCCACCAGGATCTGCGCCACGGTCTGTTGCCCGACCGTTACACCTGTCCCCTGCTGTGGAGTGGTTTACTTTTTTATCTCTGTCTGGCGCCGCACCAGCTGCATGATGCCGTCTGGGGGGCGATAACGGGCTATCTCTCTTTGGCTGCGATTTACTGGCTATACCGCGGTATCCGCGGCTATGAAGGGTTGGGTTATGGAGATATAAAATATCTTGCCGCCCTCGGCGCCTGGCATGGCTGGCGATTGCTGCCGCAGTTGGTCCTGGTTGCCTCGCTACTCGCCGGCATAGCGTGGGCAGGAGCAGGTTTATACGCCAGTTGCGGCAGGAAGAGCAAATGGGGAAGAAGCAACCCGCTGCCGTTTGGGCCATTCCTGGCGGCCGCGGGTTTTTGGTGCGGGTGGCAGACGCTGGCTAGTCTGACACTTTGATCTGCGACTGCAGGTAATTTTGCAGACCGATTTTGCCAATCAAATCGAGTTCGGTTTCCAGCCAGTCGATATGGCCTTCTTCATCCGCCAGGATCTCAATCATCATATCGCGGCTGACGTAGTCATGGACGCTGTCGGCATAGGCAATAGCCTCACGCAAATTTTGCGCCCCTTCCAGCTCCAGCCTCAAATCGGACCGCAGCATCTCTTCCACATCTTCACCGATGCCAAGTTTGCCGAGATCCTGCAGATTAGGGATACCTTCGAGAAAAAGAATACGCTCGATATACTTATCGGCGTGCTTCATTTCGTCGATGGATTCGTGGTACTCAATATCGTTGAGGCGCATCAGGCCCCAATTTTTAAACATTCTCGCATGAAGAAAGTACTGATTAATTGCGACTAGCTCATTTCCCAATAATTTATTGAGATAACTTATGATTTTGACATCACCTTTCATTATATAGTCCCTCCGCTTCCACTCATTGAAGCGTAGTCCGGCCTATAGGGATGTCAAAAGAGAAGCGTGGACTTCAGGCGATTTCTTTGAATTCCGGCATGGTGGTTAATTCATCTTCCATCACTTCACGCGCGGCACGAACACACTTACCGCATTGATTTCCCACGGGAACAAACTTACGTAATTGCTGAAAAGATTGCGGTTGAAACTGGCGCACAACCTGACGAATTTTTTTATCGCTGACGCCATTGCACAAACAAACGTACATAGAAACTCCCGTTCAATTTATGCACAAATATTAAATGAGAATGGTTATGATTACAATAGACCATTTGCTCATTATCCGCCGCAACGCACGATATGAATAGCCAGCAAAAATCCGTTTTTCGCTGAATGACAGACAGCAAAAAGGGCGCCGAAGCGCCCTTTTTAATTCAAAGCTAACGAATTAGCCCAGAACTTTAGCTACAACGCCCGCGCCAACGGTACGGCCGCCTTCACGGATTGCGAAACGCAGACCGTCGTCCATCGCGATCGGGTGGATCAGGGTAACAACCATTTTGATGTTGTCGCCCGGCATTACCATCTCTACGCCTTCCGGCAGTTCGATGGTGCCAGTCACGTCAGTAGTACGGAAGTAGAACTGCGGACGGTAGCCTTTGAAGAACGGAGTGTGACGGCCGCCTTCATCTTTGGACAGGATGTACACTTCAGATTCGAACTTGGTGTGCGGGTTGATGGTGCCCGGCTTAGCCAGTACCTGACCACGTTCGATTTCTTCACGTTTGATACCACGCAGCAGAACACCTACGTTCTCACCAGCACGGCCTTCGTCCAGCAGTTTGCGGAACATTTCAACGCCAGTACAGGTGGTTTTCGCGGTTTCTTTGATACCAACGATTTCAACTTCTTCACCTACTTTGATGATACCGCGCTCTACACGACCGGTAACAACGGTACCACGACCGGAGATGGAGAATACGTCTTCGATCGGCAGCAGGAACGGCTTGTCAATCGCACGCTCTGGTTCCGGGATATAGGTATCCAGGTGGCCAGCCAGTTCGATGATTTTCGCTTCCCACTCTGCGTCGCCTTCCAGCGCTTTCAGAGCAGAACCACGAACGATCGGGGTGTCGTCGCCCGGGAAATCGTACTGAGACAGCAGTTCACGAACTTCCATCTCAACCAGTTCCAGCAGCTCTTCGTCATCAACCATGTCGCATTTGTTCAGGAACACGATGATGTACGGAACGCCTACCTGACGACCCAGCAGGATGTGCTCACGAGTCTGCGGCATCGGGCCGTCAGTCGCAGCAACAACCAGGATCGCGCCGTCCATCTGCGCAGCACCGGTGATCATGTTTTTAACATAGTCGGCGTGGCCCGGGCAGTCTACGTGCGCGTAGTGGCGAGTCGGGGTGTCATATTCAACGTGAGAGGTGTTGATGGTGATACCACGAGCTTTTTCTTCCGGCGCGTTATCGATCTGGTCGAATGCGCGAGCAGAACCACCGTAGGTTTTAGCCAGAACGGTAGTGATGGCAGCAGTCAGGGTAGTTTTACCATGGTCAACGTGGCCGATAGTACCAACGTTGACGTGCGGTTTTGTACGTTCAAATTTTTCTTTAGACACGGCTATATTCCTTACTATAGTGCTCTCCCCTTCGGAGAGAGCACGGGACTTAGGTTTTAATCCTGTGGATTATTTACCACGGGCTTCAATAACGGCCTGAGCAACGTTGTTCGGCGCATCATCATACTTCAGGAATTCCATGGTGTATGATGCACGACCTTTGGTCAGAGAACGCAGCTGAGTTGCATAACCGAACATTTCGGACAGCGGTACTTCAGCGTGGATCTTAACGCCGGTTACTTCGGATTCCTGACCGCGCAGCATACCGCGACGACGGCTCAAGTCACCGATAACGTCACCAGTGTTCTCTTCCGGAGTTTCTACTTCAACCTTCATGATCGGCTCAAGCAGAACTGGTTTTGCTTTCTTAAAGCCTTCTTTAAAGGCAATAGACGCAGCCAGTTTAAACGCCAGCTCAGAGGAGTCAACGTCGTGGTAAGAACCGAAGTGCAGACGGATACCCATATCAACTACCGGGTAACCTGCCAGCGGACCAGCTTTCAGCTGTTCCTGGATGCCTTTATCAACGGCCGGGATGTATTCGCCAGGAATTACACCACCTTTGATGTCGTTGATGAACTCGTAACCTTTCGGGTTAGAGCCCGGCTCCAGCGGGTACATGTCGATCACAACGTGACCGTACTGACCACGACCACCAGACTGCTTGGCGTGTTTACCTTCGATATCGGTAACTTTCGCGCGAATCGCTTCACGGTAAGCAACCTGAGGTTTACCGACGTTCGCTTCAACGTTGAATTCACGCTTCATACGGTCAACGATGATGTCGAGGTGCAGCTCACCCATACCGGCGATAATGGTCTGGTTAGACTCTTCGTCAGTCCATACGCGGAAAGACGGGTCTTCTTTAGCCAGACGACCCAGAGCCAGACCCATTTTTTCCTGGTCAGCTTTGGTTTTCGGCTCAACGGCGATGGAGATTACCGGCTCAGGGAATTCCATACGCTCCAGAATGATCGGCGCATCCGGGTCACACAGGGTGTCACCAGTAGTTACGTCTTTCAGACCGATAGCAGCAGCGATGTCGCCCGCGCGAACTTCTTTGATCTCTTCACGTTTGTTAGCGTGCATCTGAACGATACGACCGAAACGCTCACGTGCAGCTTTCACGGAGTTCAGTACGGTATCACCAGAGTTAACCACACCGGAGTACACGCGGAAGAAGGTCAGGTTACCCACGAACGGGTCGGTAGCGATTTTGAACGCCAGTGCAGAGAACGGCTCGTCGTCGCTTGCGTGACGCTCAGCCGGGGTATCTTTACCGTCGTCCAGGATACCGTTGATCGCAGGTACGTCAACCGGGGATGGCAGGTAATCAATTACCGCATCCAGCATCGCCTGAACGCCTTTGTTCTTGAACGCAGAACCACAGGTTACCAGGATGATTTCGTTGTTCAGAACGCGCTGACGCAGAGCTTTTTTGATCTCTTCTTCAGTCAGTTCTTCACCACCCAGGTATTTTTCCATCAGCTCTTCAGAAGCTTCAGCTGCGGATTCGATCAGGTTCTGGTGCCATTCATCAGCCAGGTCCTGCATGTCAGCCGGGATATCTTCGTATTCGAAGGTTACGCCCTGGTCTGCATCGTTCCAGTTGATGGCTTTCATTTTCACCAGGTCAACAACGCCGGTGAAACCTTCTTCAGCACCAATTGCCAGCTGCAGCGGAACCGGGTTCGCGCCCAGACGGGTTTTGATCTGACCAACAACTTTCAGGAAGTTAGCGCCCATGCGGTCCATTTTGTTAACGAACGCGATGCGCGGAACTTTATATTTGTTTGCCTGACGCCATACGGTTTCAGACTGCGGCTGAACACCACCAACTGCGCAGTAAACCATTACCGCACCATCAAGAACACGCATGGAACGTTCTACTTCGATAGTGAAGTCAACGTGCCCCGGGGTGTCGATGATGTTTACGCGGTGCGGTTCATACTGTTTGGCCATACCAGACCAGAATGCAGTAGTCGCAGCGGAAGTGATGGTGATACCACGTTCCTGCTCCTGCTCCATCCAGTCCATGGTAGCGGCGCCGTCATGAACTTCACCGATTTTGTGGTTTACACCGGTGTAGAACAGAATACGTTCGGTAGTAGTGGTTTTACCGGCGTCGATGTGCGCACTGATACCGATGTTACGGTAGCGTGCGATGGGTGTTGTACGAGCCATTTGATTCCTCGTTTATTTCTTTAGGCGTTCAGTTAAGTTATCCAGAGCGGGCGACTCATCTGAAGCGCCCGCCTGGTGACTATGACTCCGAAGGGATTACCAACGGTAGTGAGCGAACGCCTTGTTGGCTTCGGCCATACGGTGAACGTCTTCACGTTTCTTAACTGCAGTACCTTTGTTGTCTGCAGCATCAGTGAGTTCGTTCGCCAGGCGCAGAGCCATGGATTTATCACCGCGTTTACGAGCAGCTTCAACGATCCAACGCATTGCCAGGGCATTACGACGGACCGGACGAACTTCAACTGGAACCTGATAAGTAGAACCACCTACGCGGCGGGACTTAACTTCGACAGTCGGGCGCACGTTTTCGAGCGCAACTTCGAAGGCTTCCAGTTCAGATTTACCAGAACGCTGAGCCAGGGTCTCCAGCGCGCTGTATACGATAGTTTCTGCAGTAGATTTTTTACCATCTACCATCAGGATATTGACAAATTTAGCCAGCAGTTCTGATCCGAACTTCGGATCCGGCAGAATTTTACGCTGACCAATGACGCGACGACGTGGCATGGAAATACTCCGTTGTTAATTCAGGATTGTCCAAAACTCTAAGAGTTTAGTATGACATTAAGATAAATCAGTTTGGCCTTACTTAACGGAGAACCATTAAGCCTTAGGACGCTTCACGCCGTACTTGGAGCGAGCCTGCTTACGGTCTTTAACGCCGGAGCAGTCAAGCGCACCACGAACGGTGTGGTAACGAACACCCGGAAGGTCTTTAACACGACCGCCACGGATCAGGATCACGGAGTGCTCCTGCAGGTTGTGACCTTCACCACCGATGTAGGAGGTGACTTCGAAACCGTTAGTCAGACGCACACGGCAAACTTTACGCAGTGCGGAGTTCGGTTTCTTAGGAGTGGTGGTATATACGCGAGTACATACGCCACGTTTCTGCGGGCAGGCTTCCAGCGCTGGCACGTTGCTCTTTGCAACTTTGCGCGCGCGTGGTTTGCGTACCAGCTGGTTAATTGTTGCCATTAAATAGCTCCTGGTTTTAGCTTTTGCTTCGTAAACACGTAATAAATCGCCTCATATATTATGAGGACGCAGAATTTTAGGGCGGTGCCGAAAAGGTGTCAAGAAATATACAACGATCCCGCCATCACCAGGCCAACTGACCGGCATGTTTGACTGTGAGTCTGACGAAATCAGTATAGCTAACCCTGCCGACACTGTCCGCAATTTGACCAGCCAGCCCGCGGGCGTCAACGTCGTCTTGCAGCACGTATAGGGTTATGGGGGCGGATTGCAGGATCTCAAGGAAGCGACCATCGGCGATGGCCGCGGTGACGCCGTCAGACAGTAGTACCAGATCGTCGCCGTGCTCCATCAAACGAAGCATCGCTGCGATGTCGGCATGCCAGGGGGAAACACTGAGCGTATGGAGCATGGGGGCCTCAGAAACGCAAAATCACATCAAATTCATGCAGACGGGCGCGCAGGGCATCCGGCGCCAGGCATTCGACATCCACCACCCACGGGGTCGCGGGATCCAGGCCGCGCTCTCGCGCTGAGTCGGCGCACAGCCAGCACTGGTCGATATCATATAGCGACAGCAATTTAAAGGTAGCGATGTAGTCGCGGGCCAGCACAGCGCCAGGCCGCTGTTCGGGTAACAGCTGAAACACGCCGTCGCCCACAAAAAACACGCCAATATCGTCGGTGAGCGCGGAGGTTGCTAATAAGGCATCGAGGCCTTCCCTGCCGGCGGCGCTGCCGTGCGGCGCAGAGGAAAGTACAAAAGCCACACGTTTCATCAGAACTGCACCATCCGATCGCAAGTAAGCGCCGCTTCCGCTAGCGCGCCGAGCCCGCTCAAGGTAAAACCCGGCTGCAAATTGTGGCCAGGCAGAGCGAGCTGTTGCGCTTCGCGTTCGTCCGTTACGCCACGACGCAGGGCGGCCGCCACGCAGATATGCAGCGCGACGCCGTGCTCATCGTGGAGGGATTGCCACCCGCGCACCAGATCGAACTCATCGCTGGCGGGCGCCGTCAACTGGTTAGCGTTAAGCACGCCTTCGCGATAGAAAAAAACGCACGCCAGCTCATGGCCTTCCTGCAGCACGGCCTGGGCAAATTGCCAGGCGCTGCTCGCCTGCTGCGTGCCATAGGCTGGGCCGGTCACCGTGAGGGCAAAACGCATTACTTATCCAGCCCCTGGAAATCGCCGCTTTTGAACTGGCGAATATAGAGGTAGACGGTGTGCTTGGAGATGTTCAGACGATCGGCTACCTGGTTAATAGCGTCTTTAATATCGAAGATCCCTTTCTCGTAGAGATTCAGCACGATTTGACGGTTTTTCGCATTGTTAGACACGCTGCGATCGGCATTCACCTCTTCAATGGTGAACTCCAGCGTCTGGGCGACCAGATCGTCTACCGAAGAAGCAAAGTTCACCGGCGAGTTCACTTCAGGCGTTTCTGGCGGAATAAAGGTGCTCATGATCTGGGAAAACGGCACATCCAGATTCATGTTGATACACAGCAGACCAATCACCCGGTGATCGCGGTTGCGAATGGCAATCGTCACCGACTTCATCAGTACGCCGCTTTTAGCACGGGTAAAGTAGCATTTGGAAACGCTGCTATCGGCGCCCGTCATATCGTGCAGCATGCGCAGCGCAAGATCGGTAATCGGTGAACCGATTTGGCGGCCGGTATGTTCACCATTGGCGATACGGATGGCAGAGCATTTCAGATCCTGCAAAGAATGCAGCACGATTTCACAGTGCGAACCGATGAGCATCGCCAACCCGTCCACTACCGCTTCATAAGATTTGAGAATATCGAAATCGGTCTGGTCAAAGGGACGTTGATCCAGCAGGTCAAGCTCGCTGGTTTCATTGGTTAAAAGCGACCTGGACATGAAAAAAAGCACTCCTTTTCAGGAGCCTGTCGTTATTGTCAGGGCAGGCTCATCATCATTATTAAGCTATCTAAAGTAATACAGCGCCTGAGGATCTTTCCAGTTTTAATTATATCTGCGCTCAATAAAAAAGCCGCCGCCTCTGACGAGACGGCGGCCTGAACCTGATTACTTCTTAGCGTCAGCTTTCGCGTCCGCGGCTTTCGCATCGCCTGCGGCTTCCGGCTGTGCATCTGCCTTCGGCGCCGGTTTGATATCCAGCAGTTCTACATCAAAGACCAGCGTAGAGTTGGCCGGGATGCCCGGGACGCCAGTTTTACCGTAGGCCAGGTCCGGCGGAATAACCAGCTTGATTTTGCCGCCTTTCTTGATGTTCTTCAGGCCTTCAGTCCAGCCCGGGATCACGCCGTCGAGACGGAAAGAGAGCGGCTCGCCGCGAGTATAAGAGTTATCAAACTCTTTACCGTCGATCAGGGTACCTTTGTAGTTTACCACCACGGTATCGCTGTCTTTCGGCGCATCGCCAGCGCCTTCTTTCTCGACTTTATACAGCAGGCCAGTTTTTGAGGTTTTCACGCCCTTCTCTTTGGCAAAGCTGTCACGGAACGCTTTGCCTTTGGCTTCGTTCTCAGTGGCGTCTTTTTCCATTTTCTGCTGAGCCGCGGTCTTCACGCGCGTTTCAAAGGCCTGCAGAGTCTGTTCGATCTCCTGGTCGGACAGTTTGCTCTTATCGGCAAACGCGTCCTGTACGCCGGCGATCAGCTGGGCTTTATCCAGCTTAATGCCCAGTTTCTCTTGTTCTTTCAGGGAGTTTTCCATGTAACGCCCCAGGGACGCGCCCAGCGCATAGGCCGATTTCTGATCGTCATTTTTAAATGCCGATTTACTCTCAGCCGCCGGGGCTGCCTTCGTTGCCGTATCTGCAGCGAAGGTCAACGGTGCATTCAGGGCGACGGCCATTGTGGCCGCCAGCAGCGTTACTTTAAACAGTGATTTCATCCATTTCTCCAGGGCCGGGGCCTCTCACCCCAGGGTTATCGTAAAAAGCAAAAAACGTACTATAGAACGTTGCCGTTAAAATCTACATACGGACGTTCCTGAATATCGCCTCTTTTAGGACTATTTTTGTATGAATAAGTTTCCTGTACGGCGCAGCGATGCTGCGCGCCAGGGGAAACTTAAGTAGAATCCGCCCGCAGGATCAGACTAAAGAGGTTACCCATGCACGATAGCACATTAGAAACGCGCCTTGCGGAGCTGGAAAGCCGGCTGGCGTTTCAGGAAATCACCATCGAAGACCTCAACAAAACCGTGACCGCCCACGAGATCGAGATGGCGAAGATGCGGGAGCATATGCGTCTGATGATCGAGAAGCTGAAGGCGACCCAACCCTCCCATATCGCCTCCCAGGCGGAAGAAACGCCACCGCCGCACTATTGAGGCGTAAAAAAAGCGGGTTTCCCCGCTTTTTTGTCGTCTTCGTGCCGAAGCGCAAAGATTAGTGGCAGCCGCAGCCACCGTGGCCGCCGCAGCCGCCTTTACCATGGTCGTGACCATGATCGTGGCCGTGGCCGCCGCAGCAACCGTCATGACCATGGTCATGATCGTGATCGTGGCCATGCGCGCCGTGCACGTGACCGTGCTCCAGCTCTTCCGCAGTCGCTTCGCGGATGGCGACGACTTCCACATTAAACTTCAGGTTCTGGCCAGCCAGCATGTGGTTGCCATCAACCACAACGTGGTCGTCTTCAACTTCAGTAATTTCTACTGGTACCGGACCCTGATCGGTTTCCGCCAGGAAGCGCATGCCAACCTGCAGTTCATCAACGCCCATGAAGACGTCTTTCGGTACACGCTGCACCAGGTTTTCGTCATACTGACCGTAAGCGTCGTTAGCGCCGACGGCAACGTCAAATTTGTCGCCCACTTCGTGGCCATCCAGCGCGTTTTCCAGGCCGGAAATCAGGGAGCCGTGACCGTGCAGGTAATCCAGCGGCGCGCTTACCGGAGACTCATCAACCAACACACCGTCTTCTGTACGTACCTGATAGGCCAGGCTGACCACCAGGTCTTTTGCTACTTTCATGATATCTCCTGAGATGGGAAGAATAGTGGCGCAGATTGTAGCGGAATTCTGCTGCCGTGTACCCTTTAGCTTAAAAAAAGCCGACGGATAACGCTAGTCGGGATGAAAAATGCCAATCACCTGCTCCTCTTTGCGTACATGCTCACGGGCCTCTTTATCTGCCTCACGCATCTGATGACCGCACTTAACGCACTCAACAACATCGACATTATTCTCACGCCACATTGCCAGCGAATCCTGCGCCTGGCACGCCGGACATTTCGCCCCGGCAATAAAACGTTTACGCACTGCCATAAGATTTACCTTTATTCAAACTCGTCCCAGCCGTCCAGCTGCCGGCTCTCTTTCTGCATTTCGCGCTGGAAAATCTCTTCCAGTTCGCGCCGGGCCTCCCGCACGCGTGATATCTGTACCGTATCAGTATGCACTGGCATTAGCTCGCGCAGCATTCGCATATCGAGGCGTCGGAAGTGCAGCTGCGCGCGCTGGGCCTGGTGAGGATGCATCCCGAGGGTGATGAGCGCTTTGCGCCCCAGCTCCAACGCACTGGAGAAAGTTTCACGAGAAAACTGCGTCACGCCGGCCTGCAGCAGCTCATGCGCCTCAACGCGCCCGCGAGCGCGGGCCAGAATATGCAGATGTGGAAAGTGTTGTTGACACATTTCCACCAGCCGCATGGTATCTTCTGGCTCATTACAGGTGATGACGATCGACTGCGCCTCTTCCGCTCCCGCCGAGCGCAGCAGCTCCAGCTGGGTGGCATCGCCAAAATAGACTTTATAGCCATAGTTGCGCATCAGATTTACCGCGCTGATGTCCCGCTCCAGTACCGTAATACGCATCTTATTGGCCATCAGCAGGCGACCAATGACCTGACCAAAGCGACCAAACCCGACAATAATCACCTGCGGCTTGTCATCCTCCACCCACGGCGCCTCACCGGTATCGTCCGCCGGGTTCAGCCGTCGCGACAATAGCTTATCTATCCCCTTCATCAGCAGCGGCGTCGTCATCATCGACAACGTTACCGCCACCAGCAGCAGCGCCATCTGGTCGTGCTGAAACAACCGCTGAGAGGCGGGCAGCGAAAAGAGGACAAACGCGAACTCGCCGCCCTGGCTTAATACGCCCGCGAACTGCATCCGCTCGGAACTTCGCAGGCCATAGAGACGGGCCAGCAGATAGAGCACCAGCATTTTTACCGCCACCAGCACCGCCACGCTCACCGCCACCCACAGCAGATGGGTATACAGTACGCCAAGGTTCAGCGCCATGCCGACGGAAATAAAGAACAACCCGAGCAGCAGCCCCTTGAACGGATCGATAGCGATCTCCAGTTCGTGGCGATACTCACTTTCCGCCAGCAGCACGCCGGCAATAAAGGTGCCCAGCGCCATCGACAGCCCCAGCGCCTCCATAAACAGGGCAGATCCGAGGACCAACAGCAGCGTGGCGGCAGTGAACACCTCCCTGACCCCCGAGCTGGCGATAAAACGGAACACCGGCCGCAGCAGATAGCGTCCGCCAATCAGCATCCCGGCAAAGGCCAGGACCTTCATGCCGACCGTCAACCAGTTCACATGCTCATCCGCTGAACCGGCCAGCAGGGGCACCAGCGCCAGCGCCGGGATCACCGCCAGATCCTGAAACAGCAGCACCGAAAAGCCTAGCTGTCCCGCTTCGCTGCGGCTCATTCCCTTCTCACGCATCAGCTGCAGCGCCATGGCGGTGGAAGACATCGCCAGGCCGATCCCGCCGACCACCGCCGCCTGCCATGAAAACCCGGTCGTCATCAGCAACCCACCGAGGATCGCCGCGCTGAGCATCACCTGCGCCGCGCCAACGCCGAAGATGGAGCTCCGCAGTCGCCATAGCTTGGCGGGATTGAGCTCCAGGCCGATGATAAACATCAGAAACACTACGCCGAGCTCAGAGAAATGGAGAATTTCATCCACATCGCTGATAAACCCGAGCCCCCACGGACCAATGGCGATCCCGGCCAGCAGATAGCCCAGCACCGCGCCAATCCCCAGTCTTGAAGCCAGAGGGACGGCGATGACGGCCGCGAACAAAAACAACACCCCCGCCAGCAGCAAATCAGATCCCGCCATGGACACCTCCGGCGGCGATGGGGTTGGCCAACCAGTCCCGGTAGGCCAGGGCGCGGCTGCGCAGCTCCTCTGGCTGCTGCCTCCGGGCCCAGTAGACGATAATGGGGCTCATCCAGTGCATACGGCACATGCCGGCGGTCAGTTCAAAAGGACGTAAAATATCGTTCATCGGATAGCGATTAGCATCGCGACGGTAGGCGCTCTCAGGCTCGCCGGTAGTGATCACGCTGCGCCAGTACTTTCCCGCCAGTTCGTTCCCTCCGGCGCCGCTGGCGAAGCCGCGGCTTAACACACGATCCAGCCACTCCTTAAGCAGCGCCGGACAGCTCCAGGTATATAAAGGGTGCTGGAAAACAATCACCTCATGCTGGCGCAGCAGGTCCTGTTCGTAAGCAATATCGATAAAAAAATCCGGATAGTGCGCGTAGAGATCGTGCACGGTGACGTTCGGCAACTGTAAGGCCGGCTCTAATAAAACCCGGTTGGCCACGGAATCCTGAGATTCTGGGTGGGCATACAGCAGCAACACTTTCGCTGTCTGAGACATCATTCCCCTCCCGTAGGTCTTCTGGCGGCCTGCACAGCCCCGGCGTTTTGACACAGCCAGAATGACTTTGTGTATCGTCTTCGTTTTGGGCTACCATGGCGGCCCGGTGAAGCGATTCGCTTCCACACTACATTATCATAATGACAAATTAACATAGTCTGAACATACGGCGCCTTATGATTGTTTTCTCCTCGTTACAAATTCGTCGCGGCGTACGCGTCCTGCTGGACAACGCCACCGCTACCATCAATCCTGGCCAAAAGGTCGGTCTGGTGGGGAAAAACGGCTGCGGGAAATCGACGCTGCTATCGCTTTTGAAAAACGAGATAAGCGCTGACGGCGGCAGTATGACCTTTCCCGGCAACTGGCAGCTGGCTTGGGTGAATCAGGAAACCCCGGCGCTACCGCAGCCGGCAATCGATTATGTCATTGACGGCGATCGAGAGTATCGCCAGCTGGAGGCCGCGCTCCAGCAGGCTAACGAACGCAACGACGGTCATGCTATCGCCACCGTCCACGGTAAGCTGGACGCCATCGACGCCTGGACGATCCGTTCGCGCGCCGCCAGCCTGCTGCACGGTCTGGGTTTCAGCAATGAACAGCTTGAGCGGCCGGTCAGCGATTTTTCCGGCGGCTGGCGTATGCGCCTTAACCTCGCCCAGGCGCTGATCTGCCGCTCCGATCTGCTGCTGCTCGATGAACCGACTAACCACCTCGATCTCGATGCGGTGATTTGGCTGGAGAAGTGGCTGAAGGGCTATACGGGAACGCTGATCCTCATCTCCCACGATCGCGATTTTCTCGATCCTATCGTCGACAAAATTATCCATATCGAACAGCAGACAATGTTTGAGTACACCGGCAACTACAGTTCGTTTGAAGTGCAGCGCGCCACCCGCCTCGCTCAGCAGCAGGCGATGTACGAAAGCCAGCAGCAGCGCGTCGCGCACCTGCAAAGCTATATCGATCGCTTCCGTGCCAAAGCCACCAAGGCCAAGCAGGCGCAAAGCCGGATCAAAATGCTGGAGCGGATGGAGCTTATCGCTCCGGCGCACGTGGATAACCCGTTCCACTTCAGCTTCCGCCAGCCGGAGAGCTTGCCTAACCCGCTGCTGAAGATGGAGAAAGTCAGCGCCGGCTACGGCGAGCGTATTATTCTCGACTCCATCAAGCTTAACCTGGTGCCGGGCTCGCGTATCGGCCTGCTGGGCCGCAACGGCGCCGGGAAGTCGACGCTGATTAAGCTCCTGGCAGGCGAGCTCCAGCCCGTAAGCGGCGAGATCGGCCTCGCGAAAGGCATCAAGCTCGGCTACTTCGCCCAGCATCAGCTGGAATTCCTGCGCGCCGATGAGTCGCCGCTGCAGCACCTGGCGCGTCTGGCGCCGCAGGAGCTGGAGCAGAAGCTGCGTGATTATCTCGGCGGCTTTGGTTTCCAGGGCGATAAGGTGAGCGAAGAAACCCGCCGCTTCTCCGGTGGAGAAAAGGCGCGCCTGGTACTGGCCCTGATCGTCTGGCAGCGCCCTAACCTGCTGCTGCTCGATGAACCGACCAACCACCTTGACCTCGATATGCGTCAGGCCTTAACCGAAGCGCTGATCGACTTTGAAGGGGCGCTGGTGGTCGTATCGCACGATCGGCACCTGATCCGTTCCACCACTGACGATCTGTACCTCGTCCACGATGGTAAAGTCGAGCCGTTCGACGGCGATCTGGAAGATTATCAGCAGTGGCTCAGCGACTCGCAAAAACAGGAGTCCCAGAGCGGCGAGCCGCCAAAAGAGAGCGGCAACAGCGCCCAGGCGCGCAAAGATCAGAAGCGTCGGGAAGCGGAGCTGCGCAGCCAGACCCAACCGCTGCGCAAAGAGATCGCCCGTCTGGAAAAAGAGATGGACAAGCTCAACGCGCAGTTGGCCAGTGCGGAAGAAAAACTTGGCGACAGTGAGCTTTATGACGCCTCACGTAAAGCCGAGCTGACCGAATGCCTGCAGCAGCAGGCCAGCGCGAAGACCGGGCTGGAGGAGTGCGAGATGGCCTGGCTGGAGGCCCAGGAGCAGCTGGAGCGCATGCTTCAGGAAGGCTAAACTCTTCCTCTTCATCCTGCCTGCGCGTACGCTGCCGCTGGCAGGGTGGGTTTCTGCCCTCTTCATGGTCTGGCCATCAGCGACATCAATGATTTGTTTTTGCTGTAAGCTGGCGTCACTGGCCGCAAGACCACATATTGGCTAACCCCCTGCATGCCCTGCGCGGTATAGTCATCATCACGTTTATTAATTGTTCTGGTGCTATGGTTGAAATCATCCCCACAGACATGACGCCCCCCGAAAACGATTCGCGTGAGTTCCATCCGATGCGCGGCGTGGGCAATCGTCATCTGCAAACCATGCTGCCGCGGCTGATTCGCCGTAAATTGCGCTTTACCCCGCACTGGCAGCGCCTTGAGCTGCCGGACGGCGATTTTGTCGATCTGGCCTGGAGCGAAGACCCGCACCAGGCGCGCCATAAGCCGCGCCTCGTCGTTTTTCACGGCCTGGAAGGCAGTCTGCACAGCCCGTACGCCCATGGTCTGATCCACGCGGCGATGCAGCGCGGCTGGCTGGGCGTGGTGATGCATTTCCGCGGCTGCAGCGGCGAACCTAACCGCAATCACCGCATCTATCACTCCGGCGAAACGGAAGATGGCACCTGGTTTTTGCACTGGCTGAAGCGCGAGTTTGGTCCCGCGCCGACCGCGGCCGTCGGCTATTCGCTGGGCGGCAATATGCTGGGCTGCCTGCTGGCAGAGGAAGGCGACCGCTGCCCGCTGGATGCGGCGGTGATCGTCTCCGCGCCTTTCATGCTCGAAGCCTGCAGCTATCATATGGATAAGGGCTTCTCGCGGGTTTATCAGCGCTATCTGCTCAATCTGTTAAAAGCCAACGCTTCACGCAAGCTGAAAGCGTACCCGGGCTCGCTGCCCGTCGATTTACGCCAGCTCAAAGGGATGCGCCGCATCCGGGAATTTGACGATATGATCACCGCCAAAATCCATGGCTTTGCCGATGCGCTGGATTATTACCGGCAATGCAGCGCCATGCCGCGGCTCAGCGATATCACTAAGCCGACGCTCATCATTCACGCGAAAGACGATCCGTTTATGGATCACCACTCTATTCCGCCGCAGGAGCAACTGCCCGCGAACGTAGAGTATCAATTGACCGAGCAAGGCGGCCACGTTGGCTTTGTCAGCGGCACTCTGCGTAAACCGGAGATGTGGCTGGAAAGACGCATTCCCGACTGGTTAAACCGCTGGCTGGAGGTTCCCGCATGATTATTCCCTGGCAGGATCTGGATCCCGAAACGCTGGATAACCTGATTGAAAGCTTTGTGTTACGTGAAGGCACCGATTATGGTGAACATGAACGTTCACTTGCCGATAAAGTCGCCGATGTAAAACAGCAGCTGAAACGCGGAGAGGCGGTCCTTGTGTGGTCGGAACTGCATGAGACGGTCAATATTATGCCGCGCGCGCTGTTTAACGGCTAAGGCGACGCCACTACATCGTTTAACCAGGGAGTTGTTATGTCTGCCAAACATCCGGTGATCGCCGTCACGGGCTCCAGCGGCGCGGGCACTACCACCACCAGCCTTGCCTTTCGCAAAATCTTCGCGCAGCTAAACCTGCACGCCGCGGAGGTGGAAGGCGATAGCTTTCATCGCTACACCCGCCCGGAAATGGACATGGCGATCCGTAAGGCGCGGGATCAGGGTAAACATATCAGCTACTTTGGCCCGGAGGCGAACGACTTCGGCCTGCTGGAGCAGACCTTTGTCGACTATGGTCGCCACGGCAAAGGTCAGTCGCGGAAATATCTCCACACCTATGACGAAGCCGTGCCGTGGAATCAGGTGCCGGGGACCTTTACCCCCTGGCAGCCGCTGCCGGAGCCGACAGACGTGCTGTTCTATGAGGGGCTGCACGGCGGGGTTGTCACGCCGCAGCATGATGTCGCCAGCCATGTCGACCTGCTGGTCGGGGTGGTGCCTATCGTTAACCTCGAGTGGATCCAAAAGCTTATTCGCGACACCAGCGAACGCGGCCACTCCCGGGAGGCGGTGATGGACTCGGTCGTCCGCTCGATGGAAGATTACATCAACTTCATTACCCCGCAATTTTCCCGCACCCATATCAACTTTCAGCGCGTGCCGACGGTGGACACCTCCAACCCGTTTGCCGCCAAAGCGATCCCCTCGCTGGACGAGAGCTTTGTAGTGATCCATTTCCGCAATCTGCAGAATATCGATTTCCCCTGGCTGTTGGCGATGCTGCAGGGCTCGTTTATCTCGCACATGAACACCCTGGTGGTGCCGGGCGGTAAAATGGGGCTGGCGATGGAGCTTATCATGACGCCGCTGGTCGAGCGCCTGATGGAAGGCCGTAAGATAGGCTAACCAAAAAACCCCGGCCTGGCCGGGGTTGAGATTCGATACAACGGCAGGCGAAGACTACGCCTCGATCACTTCATAGGAGTGGGTGATGTTCACCGCTTTTTCCAGCATCAGCGCCACCGAGCAGTATTTCTCTGCCGACAGGTCCACCGCCCGGGAGACCGCGGCATCTTTCAGCGCCTTGCCGGTGACGATAAAATGCAGATTAATATGCGTGAACAGACGCGGAGCCTCTTCGCGACGCTCGGAGGTCAGCTTCACTTCGCAATTGGTCACGTCGTGACGACCTTTTTGCAGAATGGAGACCACATCGATCGCACTGCAACCGCCCGCCGCCATCAGCACCATCTCCATCGGGCTGGGAGCCTTATCCCCGGAGTTGCCATCCATCAGAATCTGGTGTCCCGATGCGGACTCCCCGATAAAGGTTAACCCTTCTACCCATTTCACACGCGCTTGCATAAAATTTAACTCCAGTATCGCAATATTCCTGTCAGATTACGCGCACATAACAATTCTCGCAACGGAAGGCGACCTGCGTCATGCTGAAGCGAGACACCAGGAGACATGCGGCGAAAGCTATGCTAAAACAGTCTGGATGCTACAGTAATACATTGATGTACTGCATGTATGCAGAGGAGTTCACATTACGGGCTGTCGAAAAATCATCAGCCAGCTTCCCAGGTATAGGGAAACAATACGATTGCATGCCCGGACGCCGTGTAGTGTCGGCGCCCGGAGATAGCTTATAACAGAGGATAACCGCGCATGGTGCTTGGCAAACCGCAAACAGACCCTACCCTTGAATGGTTCTTGTCTCATTGCCACATTCATAAGTACCCATCAAAGAGCACGCTGATCCACCAGGGTGAAAAAGCAGAAACGCTGTACTACATCGTTAAAGGCTCCGTGGCTGTACTCATCAAGGATGAAGAAGGTAAAGAGATGATCCTCTCCTACCTCAACCAGGGCGATTTCATCGGTGAATTAGGCCTGTTTGAAGAGGGTCAGGAACGTAGCGCCTGGGTACGGGCGAAAACCGCATGTGAAGTGGCCGAAATCTCTTATAAGAAATTCCGTCAGCTGATCCAGGTGAACCCGGACATTCTGATGCGTCTCTCTTCGCAAATGGCTCGCCGTCTGCAGGTCACGTCTGAGAAAGTGGGCAACCTGGCCTTCCTCGACGTGACGGGCCGTATCGCCCAGACGCTGCTGAACCTGGCGAAGCAACCGGATGCCATGACCCACCCGGACGGTATGCAAATTAAAATTACCCGCCAGGAAATTGGTCAGATCGTCGGCTGCTCTCGTGAAACCGTTGGTCGTATTTTGAAAATGCTGGAAGATCAGAACCTGATTTCCGCGCACGGTAAAACCATCGTCGTCTACGGCACCCGTTAAGTTGCTAAGCGGCGTATTGCTCCCGCAGTACGCCGTTTTTGTTTTTCCCTCATGTGGCGCAGGCTGATTTACCACCCGGAAGTCAACTATGCACTGCGGCAAACGCTGGTGCTGTGTCTGCCCGTGGCCATCGGTCTTCTGCTCGGCCATCTCCAGCAGGGGCTGTTATTTTCCTTAGTCCCCGCCTGCTGCAACATTGCCGGTCTTGATACCCCGCATAAGCGCTTTTTCAAACGCCTGATTATCGGCGGCTGCCTGTTTGCCGGATGCAGTCTGGTGGTGCAGTTGCTGCTTGCCCAGGCGATACCCCTGCCGTTTATTCTCAGCGGCCTGGCGCTCTTGCTCGGCGTTACCGCGGAGATCAGTTCGCTGCACGCGCGGCTGCTGCCCGCGTCGCTGATCGCCGCCATCTTTACCCTGAGCCTGGCGGGCAATATGCCCATCTGGGAGCCGCTGCTGATCTACGCCTTCGGCACGCTGTGGTACGGCGTGTTTAACTGGTTCTGGTTCTGGCTGTGGCGCGAACAGCCGCTACGGGAGTCGCTTAGCCTGCTTTACCGGGAGCTGGCGGACTACTGTGAAGCCAAATACAGCCTGCTGACCCAGCATACCGATCCCTCGACCGCCCTGCCGCCGCTGCTCACCCGCCAGCAGAAAGTGGTCGATCTGATTACTCAGTGCTATCAGCAGATGCATATGCTGGCCGCTAACCAACGCAACGATCATAAGCGCCTGCTGCGGGCGTTTCAGATGGGGCTGGATCTGCAGGAGCATATTTCGGTCAGCCTGCATCAGCCGGAAGAGGTGCAAAAGCTGGTGGAACGCAGCCATGCCGAAGCGGTGATCCGCTGGAACGCGCAGACCGTCGCCGCCCGCCTGCGCGTGCTGGCGGATGACATGCTCTATCATCGCTTTCCAAAGCGCTTTCAGATGGATAAACAGATCGAGGCTCTGGAAAAGATCGCCAGACAACATCCGGATAACCCGGTCGGCCACTTCTGCGCCTGGCACTTCAGCCGCATCGCCCGGGTGCTGCATACCCAGCGCCCGCTGTATGCCCGGGACCTGATGGCCGACAAAGAGCGTCGTTTACCGCTATTTCCCGCGCTAAAGAACTACCTGTCGCTAAAATCTCCCGCGCTGCGCAATGCCGCCCGCATCAGCGTGATGCTGAGCGTCGCCAGCCTGATGGGCAACGCCCTGCACTTGCCTAAGCCCTACTGGATCCTGATGACGGTGCTTTTCGTCACCCAGAACGGCTATGGCGCCACCCGGGTGCGTATTGTTCACCGGGCGGCGGGAACGCTCGCCGGCCTGACGATCGCCGGGCTTACCTTGCATTTTCACGTTCCGGAGAGCTACACCCTGAGCGGGATGCTGCTGATTACCCTGCTCAGCTATCTGATCATTCGCAAACACTATGGCTGGGCGATGGTAGGCTTTACGGTGACGGCGGTGTATACCCTGCAGCTGCTGACGCTCAACGGGGAACAGTTTATTATCGCCCGGCTGATCGACACCCTTATCGGCTGCCTGATCGCCTTCGGCGGGATGGTCTGGCTGTGGCCGCAGTGGCAGAGCGGCCTGCTGAAAAAAAATGCCCACGATGCGCTGGAGGCCGACCAGCAGGCGATTCGCCTGATCCTCAGCGCCGATCCAAAAGCCCCCGCGCTGGCCTATCAACGCATGCGCGTCAACCAGGCGCACAACGCGCTCTACAACTCCCTGAATCAGGCGATGCAGGAACCCGGGTTTAATACCCACTATCTGGAAGATATGAAGCTGTGGGTGACGCACAGCCAGTTTATCGTCGAACACATCAACGCTATGACCACCCTGGCCCGGGAGCATACGATGCTGACCCCGGATCTTGCCCAGCGCTATCTCGAATCCTGTGAGATTGCGCTGCAGCGCTGCCAGCAGCGGCTGGACAGCGATGGTCCCGGCAGCGCAGGGGATGCCAATATTATGGAGTCGCCGGAAAGCGAGGCGCCGATCGGTCCGTTAAGCACCCTGGAGCAGCATCTGCAACGCATTCTGGGCCATCTGAATACCATGCACACCATTTCATCAGTGGCATGGCGTCAGCGGCCGCACCATGGCATCTGGCTGCGGAAGATCAGCCGTTAATCACCTTTGCCACGGCCTGAGCAAAGCGCGCCATCCCCTCGGCAATATCCTGCTCGTCGATGATCAGCGAGGGAACAAAACGCATCACGTCCGGCCCGGCGTTGAGCACCATGACGCCGGCGTCGGCCGCGGCATATAGGAAATCACGCGCGCGGCCTTTGTGCTGCGGCTTGAGTTCCGCGCCGATCAGCAGGCCCATCCCGCGTATATCACTGAACAGATCAAACTCGGCATCCAGCCGCTGCAGGTGTTTGACGAACAGTTCGCGCTTCGCGCTCACGCCATCCAGCACCGCCGGGGTATTGATCAGATCGAAGGCGGCGTTGGCGACCGCGCAGGCCAGCGGGTTGCCGCCGTAGGTTGAGCCATGGGAGCCCGCATGGAAGGCGCTGGCGATCTCGTGGGTGGTCAGCATGGCGCTGACCGGGAAGCCGCCGCCCAGCGCTTTGGCGCTGGTCAGAATATCCGGGGTCACGCCGTAGTGCATATAGGCGAACAGCGATCCGGTACGCCCCATACCACACTGTACTTCATCAAAGACGAGCAGCGCCTGGTGCTGATCGCACAGCTCGCGCAGTCCCTGCAGGAAAGCCGGCGTGGCCGCCGTCACGCCGCCTTCGCCCTGAATCGGCTCCACCACCACCGCGCAGGTGTGGTCATCCATCACCGCTTTTACCGCCTGCAGATCGTTGAAGGGAACATGGACAATATCCGCCGGTTTTGGGCCGAAACCATCGGAATACTTCGGCTGACCGCCGACGGAAACGGTAAACAGGGAGCGGCCATGAAAGGCATTATGGAAGGCGATGATTTTGGTTTTATACGGGCTATGGCGGGTCACCGCATAGTGACGCGCCAGCTTAAAGGCCGTTTCATTGGCTTCGGTGCCGGAGTTCATAAACACCACGCGCTCGGCGAAGGTAGCCTCGACAAGTTTACGTCCCAGACGCAGCGCCGGCTCATTGGTAAAGACGTTGCTGGTGTGCCACAGCGTTTCGCCCTGCTGATGCAGCGCCGCCACCAGCGCCGGATGGCAATGGCCAAGCGCCGTCACCGCGATACCGCCGGCGAAATCGATATACTCTTTCCCCTGCTGATCCCAGACGCGGCTGCCTTTCCCCTTCACCGGGATGAATTCTGCCGGTGCATAAATTGGCAAAATAACTTCATCGAATGTGGCGCGGGTGATTGCCGGTTGTTCAGTTGCCATGTCTTGCCCATCCCTCTTCGTTACGCAGATGCGATTATGATAATCTAATCACAAAATATGCATAAAAAATCAGTCAATAGCAACTGAAAATCACCGTTTCAAAAAGTTGGCCAGCAATTGATGGCCCTGCTCGCTGAGGATGCTTTCCGGATGAAACTGCACGCCCTCGAGATCCCATTCGCGGTGACGGATCCCCATAATCTCACCGCTGGCGCTGCGGGCAGTGACGTTAAACTCGGACGGGAGCGTCGGCGGGTCAATCACCAGCGAGTGATAGCGGGTCACCGTCAGGGGATTATTCAGCCCCTGAAACACCCCTTCGCCGTTATGCTCGATAAGCGAGGTTTTGCCATGCATCACCTGGGCCGCCCGCACGATAGTCGCGCCAAACGCCTGGGCGATCGCCTGATGCCCGAGACAGACGCCCAGCAGCGGCGTTTTTCCGGCATAGTGGCGGATAACCGCGAGGGAAATCCCCGCCTCATCCGGCGTGCAGGGGCCTGGCGAGATCACGATTTTCTCCGGCGCCAGCGCCGCTATCTCCTCCAGCGTCAACGCATCGTTGCGCCTGACCAGTACTTCCGCCCCCAGTTCGCAGAAGTACTGATACAGATTCCAGGTGAAAGAGTCATAGTTATCGATAAGCAGGATCATAGCGGCTCCGGAACAATCAAAACCGGGCTATTCTACTCAGATTCCCGCGCTTCGCTTACCACTTTGCGAAAGATCGCCACCAGCGGGGCCAGATCGCCCATCGCGCTCTGCTGGCAGGCCGCACTCCAGCCGGCGGGGTCAACGTCACGCCAGTTAAGAAGGTAGCCGGCATGTATCGCCAGCTGTTCAAAGAAAATACGCTGGGTCAGGCCATTGCCAAGACGAAAAGGGTGCAGCACATTAATTTCACCATAGAACCAGCTCAGGCGTTCGATGAAGGTATCGCGCGGCAGGCCACTGAGATAATCCTCCTGCTCAAGGGCCTGCATCAGGGCATTCCCCTCCTCCTCGATCCGGGCAAAGTGGCAGAATGGCGTATCGCCCAGGTAGAGGTTCACTTCACGCAAGCGGCCCGCCCAGTCAAACAGATCCTGATACAACTGGTGATGAATAGCGCACAGATAGGGTAAGCCGCGTACCCGCGGGCCCAGCGGCAGAGTGGCCGCCCGCAGCGCTGTCATCTCAAAGGCGGCCTGCTGCAGATTTTTAGCCTGGCGGATGCCGAGACGGTTGCGCAACACGTTCAGCGCCGGATAGAGATAAGGATCGCGTTCATCGCCGAATTTATCGCTCATACTCCCTCCGCAACGTCGCCAGACGCGCCAGCGCCTCTTCGGCAGTCAGCGTAACCAGCGGCACCGTCACGCCTTCAAGGCGACGGCTGGCCTGAAAATTGGTATTGCGTGTCTGTTCCCAGAGTCGGGATTTTTGCTTATCGGTGAGTGGACGCATCGTCGCCCCCCTTATCGTCCCCTGTGTGCCACAAGTATAAGCAGCAATTTCAGGTTATGCCGGGAGGTGACCGGGCGCGGCGATAGACCACCGCGCCGCGGGAGGATTAGGGCAGCACTTTCGCAGAGAGGATAACGACCGGTTTGGTCGGCACATTCTGGTACGGACCAACGTTATGGGTCTGGACCTGAGAGATCTTATCCGCAACATCCATCCCCTTCACCACTTTGCCGAATACCGCATAGCCAAAGTCGCGCTGGCCATGGTCGAGGAAGGCGTTATCCGCCACGTTGATGAAGAACTGACTGGTGGCGCTATCCTGATCGGCGGTACGCGCCATCGCGATGGTGCCGCGGGTGTTGCGCAGGCCGTTGTCTGCTTCATTCTTGATCGGCGGGTTAGGCTGCTTCTGCTGCATCTGTTCGTTAAAGCCGCCGCCCTGCACCATGAATCCCGGGATCACGCGGTGAAAGGTGGTGTTGTTGTAGAAGCCGCTGTTGACGTACTTCAGGAAGTTATCCACGGAAATCGGGGCTTTCTGGCTGTTTAACTCAAGCTCAATGTTACCTGCCGAAGTGGTCAGCAGCACATGCGGATCGCCCTTTGCCGCCATGGCCGGGGAGAACGCTGAAATAGCGAAAACGGCAGCCATCGCCGCCAGTGTTGATTTGAGCATGGAAATTCCTTAACGGAGCAGAATAAAAGCGAGTGCCTTGATTCTAAAGAGCCTTTGCATCCTGGGCCAGCCTTTTACCAAATTTTACTTAGCTGTAATAATTGTAACCGCGCAAACGATCTCCTTTGTAGCGAACAAGCGTGATGCAGATCACATTAAAACATGCAAAAGATAACCCATTTCACAATAAACATTTAATTACATCACCTGAATGAATAAAATCTGTCCGCCCGGCGCAGCGTCAACGCGCTTTACCTTTCTATTCACAGGCCAGTCATGACTAACAGCAACCGTATTAAGCTCACATGGATCAGCTTCTTCTCCTACGCCCTGACCGGCGCGTTGGTGATCGTCACCGGGATGGTGATGGGTAACATTGCGGATTATTTCCATCTGCCCGTTTCCAGTATGAGCAACACCTTTACCTTTCTGAACGCCGGTATTCTTATCTCTATCTTCCTCAATGCCTGGCTGATGGAAATCGTGCCGCTGAAAACTCAGCTGCGCTTTGGCTTTATTTTGATGGTGCTGGCGGTGGCCGGCCTGATGCTCAGCCACAGCCTGGCGCTGTTCTCCGCGTCAATGTTCGTTCTTGGCCTGGTGAGCGGGATCACCATGTCGATCGGGACCTTCCTGATCACCCATATGTATGAAGGCCGTCAGCGCGGGGCGCGTCTGCTGTTTACCGACTCCTTCTTTAGCATGGCGGGCATGATTTTCCCGATGGTCGCCGCCGTCCTGCTGGCGCGCAGCATCGAGTGGTACTGGGTCTACGCCTGTATTGGTCTGGTGTATGTCGCTATTTTCGTCCTGACTTTCGGCTGTGATTTCCCGGTGCTGGGCAAAAAAGCCCAGAGTGAAAACAGCCAGCCGGTGGTGAAAGAGAAGTGGGGCATTGGCGTACTGTTCCTCTCCGTTGCGGCGCTGTGCTACATCCTCGGTCAGCTGGGCTTTATCTCCTGGGTACCGGAATATGCAAAGAGCCTGGGCATGAGCCTCGGCGACGCCGGTAAACTGGTGAGCGATTTCTGGATGTCCTACATGATCGGCATGTGGTCATTCAGCTTCATCCTGCGCTTCTTCGACCTGCAGCGTATCTTAACCGTCCTCGCCGGGCTCGCGACGGTGCTGATGTACCTGTTTATCAATGGTTCGCCGGAGCATATGCCGTGGTTTATTCTGACCCTGGGCTTCTTCTCCAGCGCCATTTACACCTCGATCATTACGCTCGGTTCGCAGCAGACGCGGGTCGCTTCGCCGAAGCTGGTGAACTTTATCCTCACCTGCGGCACCATCGGCACCATGCTCACTTTCGTGGTCACCGGCCCGATTGTGGCGGCCAGCGGTCCCCTGGCCGCGCTACACACCGCTAACGGCCTCTATGCCGTGGTATTCGTAATGTGCTTTATCCTCGGCTTCGTCTCCCGTCATCGCCAGAACAACGCTCAGGCGGCGTCTCACTAAGCCTTCGGCCCCTTTGCATCCGCAAGGGGGCTGTTCCTCATAAAAGAAAGCTCCTCGCCACCGCGGTCAGTTTGGATCCAGCTTTGCGCCGGCTGGGTGGTCGCGATCACCCTTCCCTGGCGAATTGACCAGCGCACCGGCACCTGGCAGCGGACGGCCTCAAAGCCATTCTCCGCCGGGAGAATGATCAGGTTAGCCGGGTTGCCGCTGACAATGCCGTAATCCTCGAGGCCAAACGTGCGGGCGCTGTTGTCGGTGATAAGCTGCAGGCCGTCGTTGATCTGCTGGTAGCCCATCAGCTGGCAAACATGGAGCCCCATATGCAGGACCTGCAGCATATTGCCGGTCCCCAGCGGGTACCACGGGTCAAAGACGTCATCATGACCAAAGCAAACGTTGATCCCCGCCGCCAACAGCTCCTTCACCCGGGTAATGCCCCGTCGCTTCGGGTAGTCGTCAAACCGGCCCTGCAGATGAATATTCACCAGCGGATTGGCGACAAAGTTGATGCCGGAGAGCTTAAGCAAGCGGAACAGACGCGAGGTATAAGCGCCATTATAGGAGTGCATAGCGGTGGTATGGCTGGCCGTTACCCGCGGCCCTATCCCCGCTTTCAGCGCCAGCGCGGCAACGGTTTCAACAAAGCGCGACTGCTCATCGTCAATTTCATCGCAGTGAATATCCAGTGGGCGGTCATATTGCTGCGCCAGACGGAAGGCGATATGCAGCGATTCCACACCATATTCACGGGTGAACTCAAAATGCGGGATCGCCCCGACGACGTCCGCCCCCAGCTTGAGGGCCTCCTCCAGCAGCGCCTCGCCGTTGGGGTAAGAGAGGATCCCCTCCTGTGGGAAAGCGACAATCTGTAACTCGACCCATGGCGCCACCTCCTGTTTGACCTCCAGCATCGCCTTCAGCGCCGTTAACGTGGGATCGGAAACATCGACATGAGTGCGGACAAACTGCACGCCATTGGCGATCTGCCACTTCAGGGTTTTCCACGCCCGGGCTTTGACGTCCTCATGGCTGAGCAGCGCTTTCCGCTCCGCCCAGCGCTCAATCCCCTCGAACAGAGTACCGGACTGATTCCAGTTCGGCTCGCCGGCCGTCTGGGTGGTATCCAGATGGATATGCGGCTCGATAAAAGGCGGGATCGCTAGCCCGCCGCGAGCGTTCAATACCTCGTAGCTTTCATCGTGCGCCTCCCCCATCGGCGTGATCTCGCCAAAGCGGCCCTTATCAATGGCTATTTGCCACAGGCCGTCGCGGTCTGCCAGGCGTACGTTCTGAATCAACCAAAGCGGCGCTGCTGTCATATCACCCTCTCTATTCAATACGGCTTGTTTTCTGTCTAACCCCAATCGCGGCTTACCCAATTCTTGTACACAAAATCAGCAAAAAGGAAAAGTCAGCGTTTTCCATGACTTATAAAAATACTGACAAATCAAACGCATACCCATTAAGTGGTAGGTGAAGTTGTCATTGATTTGCATCAATAAGCCTGATGGCTGAATCGTTAAGGTAGGCGGTAATAGAAAAGAAATCGAGGCAAAAATGAGCAAAGTCAGAATCGCTATTATCGGTAACGGCATGGTTGGCCATCGCTTTATCGAAGAGCTTCTCGATAAGGCGCCTGCCGGACAGTTCGACATTACCGTGTTCTGTGAAGAACCGCGTATCGCCTACGACCGCGTCCACCTGTCGTCTTATTTCTCCCATCACACTGCGGAAGAACTGTCGCTGGTACGCGAAGGTTTCTATGAGAAACACGGCGTCAAGGTGCTGGTCGGCGAACGGGCGATCACCATCAACCGCCAGGAGAAAGTGATCCACTCCAGCGCCGGGCGTACCGTGTTCTACGACAAGCTGATTATGGCGACCGGCTCATACCCGTGGATCCCGCCGATTAAAGGCGCGGAAACCCAGGATTGCTTCGTCTATCGCACTATTGAAGATCTTAACGCCATCGAATCCTGCGCTCGCCGCAGCAAACGCGGCGCGGTAGTCGGCGGCGGCCTGCTCGGACTGGAAGCGGCCGGCGCGTTGAAAAACCTCGGCGTGGAAACCCATGTTATCGAATTCGCGCCGATGCTGATGGCCGAACAGCTCGACCAGATGGGCGGCGAGCAGTTGCGGCGCAAAATCGAAAGCATGGGCGTGAAAGTTCACACCAGCAAAAACACCAAAGAGATTGTTCAGCAGGGCACCGAGGCGCGCAAAACCATGCACTTCGCCGACGGTAGCGAGCTGCAGGTCGATTTCATCGTCTTCTCAACCGGGATCCGCCCGCGCGATAAGCTGGCCACCCAGTGCGGGCTGGCGGTCGCCCAGCGCGGCGGCATCATGGTCAACGATAGCTGCCAGACCTCCGATCCGGATATCTATGCCATCGGGGAATGCGCCAGCTGGAACAACCGCGTCTACGGTCTGGTCGCCCCCGGCTATAAAATGGCCCAGGTGGCCGTCGACCATCTCCTCGGCAGTGAAAATAGCTTCACCGGCGCCGACCTCAGCGCCAAGCTGAAGCTGTTGGGTGTGGACGTGGGCGGGATCGGCGATGCCCACGGCCGCACGCCGGGCGCCCGTAGCTACGTCTATCTCGACGAAAGCAAAGAAGTTTATAAGCGCCTGATCGTCAGCGCCGACAACAAAACGCTGCTCGGCGCGGTGCTGGTCGGCGACACCAGCGACTACGGCAATCTGCTGCAGCTGGTGCTCAACGCCATCGAGCTGCCGGAAAACCCGGATTCGCTGATCCTCCCGGCCCACGCCGGCAGCGGCAAGCCATCGATCGGCGTCGATAAACTGCCGGACAGCGCGCAGATCTGCTCCTGCTTTGACGTCAGCAAAGGCGACCTGATCGCCGCTATCAACAAAGGCTGCCACACCGTGGCGGCGCTGAAAGCGGAAACCAAAGCCGGGACCGGCTGCGGGGGCTGTATTCCGCTGGTCACTCAGGTGCTCAACGCCGAGCTGGCGAAACAGGGCATCGAGGTCAACAACAATCTGTGCGAACACTTCGCTTACTCCCGTCAGGAGCTGTTCCACCTGATCCGCGTGGAAGGCATTAAAACCTTCGACGAACTGCTGGAAAAACACGGTCAGGGCTACGGCTGTGAAGTCTGTAAGCCGACCGTCGGTTCCCTACTGGCCTCCTGCTGGAATGAGTACATCCTCAAGCCGCAGCACACGCCGCTGCAGGACAGCAACGACAACTTCCTCGCCAACATTCAGAAAGATGGTACCTATTCGGTGATCCCGCGCTCAGCTGGCGGCGAAATCACGCCGGAAGGGCTGGTCGCCGTGGGCCGTATCGCCCGTGAATTCAATCTGTACACCAAAATCACCGGCTCTCAGCGCATCGGCCTGTTTGGCGCGCAGAAAGACGACCTGCCGGAGATCTGGCGGCAGCTGATTGAAGCGGGATTCGAAACCGGCCACGCCTACGCCAAAGCGCTGCGAATGGCGAAAACCTGCGTCGGCAGCACCTGGTGCCGCTACGGCGTTGGCGACAGCGTCGGCTTCGGCGTGGAACTGGAAAACCGCTACAAAGGCATCCGCACCCCGCACAAAATGAAGTTCGGCGTCTCCGGCTGCACCCGCGAATGTGCCGAGGCTCAGGGCAAAGACGTCGGGATCATCGCCACCGAGAAAGGCTGGAACCTGTACGTGTGCGGTAATGGCGGGATGAAGCCGCGTCACGCCGATCTACTGGCCGCGGACCTCGATCGCGATACGCTCATCAAATATCTCGACCGCTTTATGATGTTCTACATCCGCACCGCCGATAAGCTGACCCGCACTGCCCCGTGGCTGGACAATATGGAAGGCGGTATCGACTATCTGCGCAGCGTCATCATCGATGACAAGCTCGGTCTGAACGACCATCTGGAAGAAGAGCTGGCTCGCCTGCGCGCCGCCTTCGCCTGCGAGTGGACCGAGACCGTCAACAATCCGGCGGCGCAGACCCGCTTCAAACACTTTATCAACAGCGACCAGCGCGACCCGAACGTTCAGGTGGTGCCGGAACGTGACCAGCACCGCCCGGCCACGCCGTATGAGCGTATCCCGGTTACTCTGGTGGAGGAAAAAGCATGAGCCAGTGGGTAAATATCTGCAGCATCGACGACATCCTGCCGGCCACCGGCGTCTGCGCCCTGCTCGGTCAGCAGCAGGTGGCGATCTTCCGTCCCTACCATGACGACAGAGTATTCGCCATCAGCAACATTGATCCGTTCTTCAACGCCAGCGTACTGTCTCGCGGGATTATCGCCGAGCATGACGGCGCGCTATGGGTCGCCAGCCCGCTGAAAAAACAGCGCTTCCGCCTGAGCGACGGCCTGTGCATGGAAGATGCCAGCCACTCTATCGCCCGCTTCGACGCCCGCGTGAAAGACGGACACGTTCAGCTTAAAGCGTAAGTCCTTCTCCCTCCCCCCGGCCACGGGGGGAGATATAAGTAACAGTTCTGACCGACAGCGCATGAGTGCGGGATATGTCGCATGTTTTGTATTACCTTTGCTGCTATTCTACGACCACTCGTTTTCTACCCCTTATTTTTATGAGGTTATTCTGTGGATCACTTACCCATATTCTGCCAGTTGCGCCAGCGCGATTGTTTACTGGTTGGCGGCGGGGATGTCGCCGAACGCAAAGCCCGTCTGCTGCTGGATGCTGGCGCTAACGTCACGGTCAATGCGCTCGACTTCACGCCCCAGTTTCAGGTGTGGGCTGATTCACAGATGCTAACTCTGGTGCAGGGGGAGTTTATCCCCTCGCTGCTGGATAACTGCTGGCTGGCCATCGCGGCTACTGATGATGAGACGGTCAACCAGCAGGTTAGCGAGGCGGCCGAAGCGCGGCGTATCTTCTGTAACGTGGTGGATGCCCCGCGCCAGGCCAGCTTTATCATGCCGTCGATAATCGATCGCTCGCCGCTGATGGTCGCCGTCTCCTCGGGCGGGACATCACCGGTTCTGGCGCGCCTGCTGCGCGAGAAACTGGAGTCAATTCTGCCCCTGCATCTCGGCCAGCTGGCCCGCTATGCCGGCCATCTGCGCGCGCGGGTTAAGCAGCAGTTTGCCACCGTAGGCGAGCGTCGCCGCTTCTGGGAGAAGCTGTTTGTTAACGACCGTCTGGCGCAGTCGCTGGCTAATGACGATCGGCAGGCAGTCGCGGATACCACTGAGCAGTTACTGACGGAGCCGTTGGAGCATCGCGGCGAGGTGGTGCTGGTTGGCGCCGGCCCCGGTGACGCCGGGCTGCTCACGCTCAAAGGCCTGCAGCAGATCCAGCAGGCTGACGTGGTGGTCTATGATCGGCTGGTCTCCGATGACATCATGAATCTGGTGCGCCGCGATGCCGATCGGGTATTCGTCGGCAAGCGCTCAGGCTACCACTGCGTCCCGCAGGAGGAGATCAACCAGATCCTGCTGCGCGAAGCGCAAAAAGGAAGACGCGTGGTCCGGCTGAAAGGCGGCGATCCCTTTATCTTTGGCCGCGGGGGGGAAGAGCTGGAGACGCTTTGCGAGGCGGGCATCCCCTTCTCCGTTGTGCCTGGCATTACCGCCGCCTCCGGCTGCTCCGCTTATTCGGGGATCCCGTTAACACATCGCGATTTCGCCCAGGGCGTCCGCCTGGTCACCGGCCACCTGAAAACCGGCGGCGAGCTGGACTGGGCGAACCTGGCGGTGGAGAAGCAAACCCTGGTGTTCTACATGGGTCTGAACCAGGCGCCGGCGATCCGCGAGAAGCTTATCGCTCACGGCATGGCTGAAGATATGCCCGCCGCCATCGTCGAGAACGGCACCGCTGTGACGCAAAAAGTGGTCAGCGGCACCTTAGGACAACTGGATATTCTGGCGCAGCAGATGGCCAGCCCGGCGCTGATCATCGTCGGCCGCGTGGTCGGTCTGCGGGATAAACTGAACTGGTTTTCGAACCATTAACCTTGCCTCCCATAAAGCGACAGGCATAAAAAAGGGCGGGATATCATCCCGCCCTTTTAGCTGTTGCGTCGCTTACGGCTTGGCGACAAAGCCAACCGCTTCGTATACCGCTTTCAGGGTTTGAGAAGCCCGCGCGCTGGCCTTTTCCGCGCCGTCTTTCATCACCTGATTGAGAAACGCTTCGTCGTTACGGAAACGGTGATAGCGCTCCTGCAGGTCAATCAGCATGCCCGATACCGCTTCGGCGACTTCGCCTTTCAGGTGGCCATACATTTTGCCTTCAAAATGCTGTTCCAGCTCAGGAATAGTTTTCCCGGTAACCGCGGAGAGGATATCCAGCAGGTTGGAGACGCCCGCTTTCTCTTTCAGATCGTAACGCACTACCGGCGGCTCGTCGGAGTCGGTGACCGCACGTTTAATCTTCTTGACCACCGATTTCGGATCTTCCAGCAGGCCGATGACGTTGTTGCGGTTGTCGTCGGACTTGGACATCTTTTTCGTCGGCTCCAGCAGCGACATCACGCGCGCGCCGGATTTAGGGATAAACGGCTCAGGCACTTTAAAAATATCGCCGTAGATGGCGTTAAAACGCTGGGCGATATCGCGGCTTAGCTCAAGGTGCTGTTTCTGATCTTCGCCCACCGGAACCTGGTTGGTCTGGTACAGCAGAATGTCAGCGGCCATCAGTACCGGATAATCAAACAGACCGGCGTTGATGTTCTCCGCGTAGCGCGCTGACTTGTCTTTAAACTGAGTCATGCGGCTCAGTTCGCCGAAATAGGTGTAGCAGTTCAGCGCCCAGCCTAGCTGGGCATGTTCCGGCACGTGCGACTGCACGAAGATAGTGCTTTTCTGCGGGTCGATGCCGCAGGCCAGATACAGCGCCAGGGTGTCCAGCGTCGCCTTGCGCAGCTGCTGCGGATCCTGGCGCACGGTGATGGCGTGCTGGTCCACGATGCAATAGATGCAGTGGTAATCGTCCTGCATGTTTACCCACTGACGCAGCGCACCCATATAGTTGCCAATGGTCAGTTCACCTGAGGGCTGTGCGCCACTAAAAACGATGGGCTTAGTCATGTTTCAATTCCTGAGTTTCACTGTGCGGTAACCCGAGAGCGGGTAAGAGTTCGTTAAACTGGTCGAAGAGATAGTCCGGCTCGCTCAGCGCAAGCGGTTCACCATAGTTATAACCGTAGGTCAGACCAACAGAGCAGCAGCCTGCCGCTTTGGCCGCCTGAATATCATTGCGCGAATCGCCGACAAACAGCAGCTCGGCTGGAGCCAGAGAGAGCTTTTCCGCCACCAGCAGCAGCGGTTCCGGATGCGGCTTTTTATTCTGCACGTCATCGCCGCCAATCACCACGGTAAAATATTTCGCAATATCGAGCGCGTCCAACAGCGGGGCGACAAACGGCGTCGGCTTATTGGTAACCAGCGCCAGCGGCAGGCCTTTGGCATACAGCGCGCCGAGCGTATCGGCCACCGCCGGGAACAGGAAACTGCCCTCTTCCGCCGCTTCGGCGTAATAGCGGTCAAACAGTTTACGCAAAATGCGCAGCTGCTCGTCTTGCGGAATATCATGATCGTCGACGGAAGGCTTACCCATCGCCGCACGTAACGTTGCTCGCTCCTGACGAGCCCAGGTCAGCGCCCGCTCCATCAGGACATCGGCGCCGTTACCGATCCAGGTGATAACGCGTTCTTCTCCCGCCACCGGCAGCTCCAGGGCGTACAGGGCGTTATCAACCGCCGAGGTTAGACCCGGCGCGCTGTCCACCAGCGTGCCGTCGAGATCAAATGCGATGCCGCGGATCGCCTGTAATTTATCCATGACTCACCTTCGCTAATTCACTACGCATTTGATCAATGACTTGCTTGTAGTCCGGCTGACCGAAGATCGCCGAACCGGCAACAAACATATCCGCACCCGCCGCGGCGATTTCGCCGATATTGCTGGCTTTCACGCCGCCATCCACTTCGAGGCGGATGTCGTAGCCGGACGCATCGATGCGCTGGCGCACTTCACGCAGTTTATCCAGCGTCTGGGGAATAAAGGACTGGCCGCCAAAGCCCGGGTTAACCGACATCAGCAGGATCACGTCCAGCTTATCCATCACGTAATCGAGGTAGCTCAGCGGCGTCGCCGGGTTAAACACCAGGCCCGCTTTACAGCCGTGCTCTTTGATAAGCTGCAGGCTGCGATCGACGTGTTCGGAGGCTTCCGGATGGAAGGTGATAATGCTGGCGCCGGCTTCGGCAAAATCAGGAATGATGCGGTCGACCGGCTTCACCATCAGGTGAACGTCGATTGGCGCGGTAATACCGTAATTACGCAGTGACTTCAGCACCATCGGGCCAATCGTCAGGTTTGGCACGTAGTGGTTGTCCATAACGTCGAAGTGCACGACATCCGCACCCGCCGCCAGCGCCTTCGCGGTATCCTCACCCAGACGGGCAAAATCAGCCGACAGAATCGAAGGGGCAATCAAATACTGCTTCATCCGCATCTCCTTGAAATTTATTTGGTCTTAGGCGGACGGTAGAGCGCTAATAGCTCGTCCACCTTTTTACGCGTACCACCGTTGCTGCTGATGCTGCGCCGCACCTTCACAATATGCGTTTCTGCCGCGTTTTTATACCATTCCTGCGTCAGCGGCGTGCGGTGGTTGGAAATCAGCACCGGGATGCGCTTTTTCATCAGCGATTCCGCCTTTTGCGCCAGCAGTACCTGTTGTTCCAGGTTGAAACTGTTGGTGTGGTAGGCGGTAAAGTTCGCCGTCGCCGTTAGCGGCGCATAGGGCGGATCGCAATACACCACTGTGCGGCTATCCGCACGTTGCATGCACTCTTCGTAAGATTCGCAGTAAAACTCGGCGTTTTGCGCCTTCTCGGCGAAATGATAGAGCTCAGCTTCGGGGAAATAGGGCTTTTTATAACGGCCAAACGGCACATTGAACTCGCCGCGCAGATTGTAGCGGCACAGGCCATTGTAGCCGTGACGGTTCAAATACAGGAACAGCACCGCGCGACGCAGCGGATCCTGGCTTTGGTTAAATTCATCACGATACAGGTAGTAGCGCTCAGCGACGTTATTTTCCGGGGTAAACATCTCACGGGCGGCGGCGACGTATTCGTCGGTGCGCAGTTTGACGATGTTGTACAGGCCGATTAAGTCACTGTTGATATCCGCGAGGATATAACGAGAAAAGTCGGTATTAAGAAATACCGACCCGGCGCCCACAAAGGGCTCGATCAAGCACTCGCCTTCCGGCAAATGCTTTTTAATATCGTCAAGCAGGGGGAACTTTCCCCCTGCCCACTTCAGAAAAGCGCGATTCTTTTTCATGCTGCCTAACTAATTACACGTTCTCCGGCTGTGGAGAAAGCTCCGACAGCATCCTGCGCTTAAGACTACCCCACGGCATTATTTCAGGTCAGCCTGAACCTGATGCAGCGGTTTTGCCCATGGATTTTTCGCCTGCACGTCCGCCGGCAGCGAGGTGACAGCACGTTTCGCTTCATCTTTCGATGCATAGATACCGCTCACCAGCACGTACCATGGTTGGCCGTTACGCGACGTTTCATAGACAACATATTTATCCAGCTTCTCTTTCTTCGCCCAGTTGTTGAGGTTGTCGTAGTTAGAGGAGCTGCTGAGCTGCAGAGTATAGTGACCCGACGGCGCAGTTTTCATTGAGCTGACGTCACCTGCCGTCTTCCCGCTCTTCGCTGCCGGCGCTGCCGCAGCTGCCGTTGCCGCTGGCGCTGCGGTCGTCGTGGTCGGTTTGCTCTGAGCGGTGGCCACCGGTTTGCTTTCGCTGACGGACGTTTTCGCCGGAGCGGTGGTCGCCGTGCTTTCAACATGCTTCGGCTGGACCGGCTTCGATTCTACCGGCGTTTTCGCCACGGCCTGTGGCTTCGACTGCGGCTTCGCTTCGATAACGGTATGCTTACGTTCAGCCGGACGCGGGGTCGCTGCTGTCTGACGCTCGGTCGCCTGGCGCGGCGCCGCGGTGCCATTGGCGCCATTCCGGATTGGCGCGACGGTAGCCGGTTCAGTCGGCAGCGTCGAGTTAGCCACGGCGCCGTCCAGTTGGCCCTGCTGCTGGGTCAACGCATTGTTCAGATCGCCCTGAACTTCGATACGCTGCTGGCCCTGCGGCGCAGCCGCTGCCTGGCCCTGCGTCGGGTTCGCGGCAATAGGCGGTACCGTTACGTCCTGCTGTGAGGTGCTGTTAGCGGCGGCAGTCTGGTCCTGGCCCGCAGCAGGCATGCTGGCGGACTGGTCGTCAGACAGATTAATGCTCTTCTCGCCGGAAGCGGTCTGCTGGCTGGAAGATGATGGCGATTTCAGTGCGGAACCGATACCCACGATCAACAGCAGCAGCACCAGAATCCCCACACCCATCATGATGTACTGGCGGGAGGCCGGTTTGGCCGGCGCTTTTTTACGCTTGCGCGGACGACGCTCTACAGGCTGCTCTTCGAGCATCTCCTCGTCTTGCGCATCCAGTTCTTCTTCGAACTCTTCCTCTTCACGCTCGCGACGGGCCTTACCAGCGCGCGTCGGACGGCCTTCATCGGCATCAAGATCAACATCGTCAAAATTGATCTGCGGATCGGCATCACGCTCGGAAGACTGACGGGAACGACCAGCACGACGATCGTTGCGATCGGCTTTCATATCGTCTTCTGGTTTGAAATCATCCATTTAACACCCCACTAAAAGGCTTATGCTCACGATTATTGCACATCACCCGAAATGATAACGCCGCGCGAACGCGGCCAGACCTTCTTATTGTTGCGCCTGCTGAGTATCAGCAATCGCGCCAAGAACCACATCGTGCGGCACTCCGCCGCGCAGCTCGCTGCTTCCTATTGCGAGCGGGAGCACCAGCCGCATTTCGCCAGCCAGTACCTTTTTATCGCGCATCATATGGGGCAAATACGCCTGCGCACTCATTTCCTGCGGGCCGCGTACCGGTAAGCCTGCACGCTTGAGCAGATCGATAATGCGCTGAGTATCCTGCGCGCGGAACTGCCCCAGCCGTTCGGACGTGCGTGCCGCCATCACCATACCTGCCGCCACCGCTTCGCCATGCAGCCAGTTACCGTAGCCCATTTCCGCTTCGATAGCATGGCCGAAGGTATGTCCAAGATTGAGTAAAGCACGTAACCCGGTTTCACGCTCGTCGGCTGCCACAACCTCCGCTTTCAGTTCACAGCAGCGGCGAATGCAGTACGCCATGGCGGTATCGTCCAGCGCCAGCAGCGCATCAATGTTGTTTTCCAGCCAGCTGAAGAATTCACCATCCAGGATCACCCCGTACTTGATGACCTCAGCCAGTCCGGAAGCGAGCTCGCGCTTCGGCAGAGTTTTCAGACAGTTAAGATCAACTACCACGGAAACCGGCTGCCAGAAGGCGCCAATCATGTTTTTGCCGAGAGGGTGGTTCACTGCGGTTTTGCCGCCGACCGACGAGTCGACCTGCGACAACAGGGTGGTAGGGACCTGGATGAAACGCACGCCGCGCTGATAGCTTGCCGCGGCGAAACCGGTTAAATCACCGATCACCCCCCCGCCAAGCGCCACCAGAGTGGTGTCGCGGCCATGTGGTTTTTGCAACAGCGCAGTAAACACGGTATCCATCACCGCCAGGCTTTTGTATTGCTCGCCGTCTGGCAGAATGACGCTGTCAACGTTGACCCCTGACTGCTCCAGCGCAGAGCGGACGGTATCCAGATAAAGCGGCGCCAGCGTTTCGTTGGTGACCAGCATAGCCTGGTCGCCCGACTTGAGTGGCAGGAAGGAAGCTGGATCGTTAAACAAACCAGCCGCGATGGTAATCGGGTAACTACGTTCCCCGAGGGTAACAGTAAGCCTCTCCATAACGCGACATCCACCTCAATGACTATTACTCTGACGCACTTTTATTAAGCCAGAATCAGTTGCTTTCCAGCATATGAATAATCTGGTTCGCGACGACTTTCGCACTCTGATCGTCTGTGCGGATAGTCACATCGGCGATCTCTTCATACAGCGGGTTACGCTCGTCAGCCAGCGCTTCCAGCACTTCACGAGGCGGCGCATCGACTTGTAGCAAAGGACGCTTTTTATCGCGCTGCGTACGGGCCAACTGCTTCTCGATCGTAGTTTCCAGGTAGACCACCACGCCGCGGGCGGAGAGACGGTTACGCGTTTCACGGGATTTTACAGAGCCGCCGCCAGTCGCCAGCACAATCCCCTGTTTTTCCGTCAACTCATTGATAATTTTCTCTTCACGGTCGCGGAAGCCTTCTTCGCCTTCAACATCGAAGACCCAGCCCACATCAGCGCCAGTGCGTTTCTCAATCTCTTGATCAGAATCGTAAAATTCCATGTTGAGCTGTTGGGCTAACTGGCGCCCAATAGTGCTTTTGCCGGCACCCATAGGCCCAACCAGAAAGATATTGCGTTTCTCTGCCATTTTTTCGGTACTACTAAGACTATTCGTTAATGATAAACCCGCTTCGCAGACACCCAGCGCCGCAGGGCATGAACTGAAACCTCATATGCAATAGAGCGAGAGTCAGACTAAAAATTATCTCAATACTCCGGCTGGTTTGGCAACTGAATAAAATCGCCGGACAATAAAGGGAGGATTGATGTCGTACCCGACTCTCAAATCGGTACCCCTTGTATGCTAAATCCGTCCTCACGTCAAACACCTGAAACGTGTTTAGCATGAAAAACCTGCTTAACGTACTGCCAGAATCCGTGGCGTAATAAAGACAACCAGTTCGCGACGTTCATTATCTTTCCCGTCACGACGAAACAGACGTCCCAGTACCGGGATATCGCCAAGCAGCGGGACGCTGTCGCGGGCGGTTTTGTTTTTCTGCGAAAAGATGCCGCCCAACGCTAAAGTCTCGCCGCTGCGAACTTCCACCAGGGTCTCTATCTCCTGCTTATCGATGGCCAGCGCTTCGCCGTTTTCCTGCTTCAGCACCTGGCCTGGCGTATTCTCGCTTATTCGCAGCTTAAGCCGCACTCTTCCCTGCTGCAGCACCGTCGGCGTGACCTCCATGCCCAGCACCGCCTCTTTGAACTCCACCGAAGTGGCGCCGCTTTCGCCACTGGAAACCTGATAGGGGATCTCGCTTCCCTGCTTGATGCTGGCAGGCTGCATGTGGGAGGCCAATAAACGCGGGCTGGCAATAATTTCGACCTGCTGCTTGCGCTCCAGCGCGGATAGCTCCAGCTCAAGCAAGCGACCGTTGATCTTGCCGATGTTAAACCCTGCGCGGGTGCTGGCATCGTTTACCGATACATCGCTGCTTAGGGTGGTGATTTGCCCGGAGCCTGGCGGGCTTCCGGCTTCCGCAAGCCGCCACTTCACCCCCAGCTCACGAAGGCTGGTTTCGCTCATCGACACGATATGGGCGGCCAGCTCCACCTGGCCGACCGGCAGATCCATCTCCTGCGCCCAGGCCTTCAACGCCGGCAGGTGCCGGGCATCATCGCGGATCAGCAGCCGATTAGTCCGCTTGTCCGCCATCAGGTGTCCCCTGGCGCTGAGCAGCTTTCCGCCGCTTTTAGCCAGCTCCTCAGCGTCGGCAAAGTGCAGGGTCACGCTCTCCGCCTGCAGGGGCAGGTTCTGCAGGCGTTTCTCCTGTTCGGCTTCACGCTGCGCCTGATTTGCCTTTTGCCAGGCCTGAGTGTGCGCGTAGATGACCGTCCCCTGCTGTTGCAAAGAGAGACCCGCGCTATCCGCTACCGCCCGCAGCGCCTGGCTCCAGGGAACCTTCTGCAGACGCAGGGAGAGCGTGCCGCTGACGTCCGGCGCGACGACGAGGTTTTTATGGTTCATTTCGGCCAGGGCTTGCAGCACCTGGGCCACTGGCGCATCGTCAATCACCAGCGAAACCGGTTTATCATTGCGGGCGGCGGGGGCCACCGCCAGCGGCAGCAGCAGAAGCAGCAGGCTTATCCATCGCATCATGTTGTTTCCCTTCACGTTGCCAGCGCCACGCTGGCGGTTCACATCCCGAAGACGTGACGATGTCCAGCTCACCGGCCGTCAGCCGGCTCACCCGCCAGCCCGTGGGCAATTGCTCATCCATGCGTACCCGTCGCCACTTTCCGTTCCCATCCTGCAGAAACCCCGTCCAGCCAGCCTCATCCCCAACCGCCCCGCCATAGCGCCATTGCGAAAGCTGCGCCGTGCGGCAGGGATCCTCAACCGGCTGGAAAGGGTCACGCTCGGCCGCCAGCAGCGACAGCGGTAGCCACAGGAAGATCCAGCGTTTACCGCTCATCTTCCGCCTCCAGCAGCAGTCGCAGGCGGAGCGTCTGCGCCTCACGGCCCAGCGAAAACGAACGCGGATTCATCCCGCAGCGCGCCAGCCAGGAAAAAAGCGCGGGTACCGTTGACCAGGACAGGGTCAGCTCCATCTCGCCGCCGCTTCCCTGCGGACGCCAGGCGATAAGCTTCGCTCCGGAGAGCGGAATGGCTATGGGCGAAAATGACTGCGTGTCGATGCGCGCCCCGGGATTTTCCTCGCCGGGGATGCGCAGCGCCATGATCCGCCGCCACTGCGTTTGCAACGCCGCATCACGGGTTACCGCCGCCTGCGGAGGGCGCAGATCGCGCCAGAGCGCCACGCCGCCTCCCGACAGCCCCATTGCGAGCAGGATCGGCAGCCCCGTCCAGGCGCCCCGAAGGTTAATCCGCATCAGCGCGCGCTCCCGTCAGGGTAAAACTGAACTGCCAACGCCCCTCGGCGTCGCGCTGGGTCCCGCCGGCTTTTGCCGGCGCGAATCCCGCGACGCGAGTCAGCGCAGCCTCCACGCTGGTTAGCGCCTGCAGGTTAAGGGCCAGGCCGTCCAGCGTGAGGAGTACGCCCTGGTACTCCAGCCGCGTCAGCCACGCCTGCGCGGGCAGATCTGCCGCCAGCACCTGCAGCCTGGGTTGCCAGGCGGCGATCGCCGATCTGCGCTGGTACTGCTGGCGCTGCCGTTGATGCTGCTGCCACGCCTCACGCATCGCCTGCTCGCGCTGCTTAAGCGAAGCGAGCAGCTGCGCGTCGGCCGTCGTGTGAAGCGTCGCCAGGAAGTCGCGCTGCAGACGCGCCGTTCGGCTCACCAGCAGGCCCATCCCGCCCAGCAGCACAATGCCGATGGTTAACAACAGGACGTAGCGCAGGCGCTGGCGGCGACGCAGGTCGCGCCAGGGAAGAAGATTAACGACATGCGTCATTCCGCCCGCCTCCCAGCGCCAGCCCAAGGGCAATGGCGTAACGATCGCCATCGGCTGGCAGCGGGGGCTGCCGACGGTGAATCACTTGCCAGACATCAAAGCGACTGGCCTCATCGCCCGCGTCAATACACAGGCGCAGCGGAACCTGAAGCTGCCCCGCCAGCTGGCTTAAGGACCCGACATCAGCGCAGGCGTCACTGCCCCAGGCCTCACGGGTCGCCCACAGCCAGTGCTTTTCATCCCGCCACGCCAGGCCCTGGTCTGCCGCAGTCATCCAGGGGAAAAAGGCGCCGAGCGCACTGGCATCCGGTACGATGGCCGCCACCCGCAGCCGCAGCCGCCCTGCCAGCTCCCGCAGAACATTGATATCCAGCCGCTGCGCCGCCGTAACCTGCCAGCCGTCATCCCGCGAGGTGGGCGCATAATCAATACATAGCGCGGAGGCAGGCATTGCCAGCTGCTGGCTCATGGCGCTGGCTACCCACGTCGCCTGTTCCCGCTCCCGCAAGGCGAACTGGGGATACGGAAGACGCTTTTGCAGTGTGCGCACCGCGGGAAAGGCGATACTAACCTGATGCTGCGCCGGTAGCTCCCGCCGCCAGGCGGCCAGCCGCGAACCGAGTGCGCTGACGTCCGCCACCATTCCCTGACGTACCAGCCCCGGCGGCAATGGGATACGCCACCAGCGGCGCAGCGCCCAGTGTGAACGTTCATGCAATAGCGCGACAATGGCAATGCTATCCTGTTGGATATGCATTCCAAGCCGCCAGTTTCTGAAAGCCATGCTTACGATCTCCTTATCCGGCAAAACTGCCCGGCTATATCAATGCACCTGGCTTGCCTTTATACTACCGCGCGTTTGTTTATAAACTGCCCAAATAAAACTAAATGGGAAAACACCGGTGAAGTTCGTAAAGTATCTATTGATCCTTGCAGTCTGTTGCGTACTGCTGGGAGCAGGCTCGATTTTTGGCCTCTACAAATACATAGAGCCGCAACTCCCCGACGTCGCAACCCTGAAGGATGTGCGTTTGCAGATCCCGATGCAGGTCTATAGCGCCGACGGTGAGCTTATTGCGCAGTACGGCGAAAAGCGCCGTATCCCTGTGACGTTGCAGCAAATTCCCCCCGAGCTGGTGAAAGCGTTTATCGCCACCGAAGACAGCCGCTTCTATGAGCACCACGGCGTCGATCCGGTAGGTATTTTCCGCGCCGCCAGCGTGGCGATGTTTTCAGGCCACGCCTCCCAGGGCGCCAGCACCATCACCCAGCAGTTAGCGCGTAACTTCTTTCTCAGCCCCGAGAAGACGTTGATGCGTAAGATTAAAGAGGCCTTTCTGGCCATCCGCATCGAGCAGTTGCTGAATAAAGATGAAATCCTTGAGCTGTATCTGAACAAGATCTACCTCGGCTACCGCGCCTATGGCGTCGGCGCCGCGGCGCAGGTCTATTTTGGCAAACCTATCGACCAGCTGACCCTGAGTGAGATGGCGGTGATTGCCGGTCTGCCGAAAGCGCCTTCCACTTTTAACCCGCTCTATTCGATGGATCGCGCGACCGCCCGTCGCAACGTGGTGCTGTCGCGTATGCTGAGCGAAGGATACATCACCCAGGCGCAATACGATGAGGCGCGCAGCGAACCCATCGACGCCAGCTATCACGCGCCGAAAATCGCCTTCTCCGCCCCTTACCTGAGTGAAATGGTGCGCCAGGAGATGGTGAATCGCTACGGTGAGCAGGCCTACGAAGACGGTTATCGGGTCTACACCACCATTACCCGTAAAAACCAGCAGGCGGCCCAGCAGGCGGTACGCAATAACGTGCTGGATTACGATATGCGTCACGGCTACCGCGGCCCGGCCAGCGTACTGTGGAAAGTCGGTGAAACGCCGTGGGAGACGAAGAAGATCGTCGATTCGCTGAAGCGTCAGTCTGGCTACGGTCCGCTTTTCCCGGCGGTGGTCACCTCCGCGAATGCCCAGGAGGCTGTCGCGCTGTTGGCTAACGGCAACTCCGTTTCGCTGACGATGGAGGGCGTGCGCTGGGCCCGTCGCTTTATCTCTGATACGCAGCAAGGGGCGACCCCGCGTAAAGTCAACGACGTTGTGCAGGCCGGGCAGCAGATCTGGGTACGCAAGGTGGGTGACAGCTGGTGGCTGTCCCAGCTCCCGGACGTCAACTCAGCGCTGGTCTCCATTAACCCGCAAAACGGCGCGATTATTGCCCTTGTCGGCGGGTTTGACTTTAACCAGAGCAAATTCAACCGCGCCACCCAGGCGCTGCGCCAGGTCGGCTCCAACATTAAACCGTTCCTCTATACCGCCGCGATGGATAAAGGCTTAACGCTGGCAAGTATGCTCAACGATGTGCCGATCTCGCGCTGGGATGCGGGCGCAGGTTCCGACTGGCGGCCGAAGAACTCGCCGCCGCAGTATGCCGGTCCGATTCGTTTACGCCAGGGCCTGGGGCAGTCGAAAAACGTGGTGATGGTGCGCGCTATGCGCGCCATGGGCGTAGACTACGCCGCCGAGTACCTGCAGCGCTTTGGCTTCCCGGCGCAGAACATTGTCCACACGGAATCGTTGGCGCTGGGCTCAGCCTCCTTTACGCCCCTGCAGGTCGCTCGCGGTTATTCGGTGATGGCCAACGGCGGCTTCCTGGTCAATCCTTTCTTTATCAGTAAGATTGAGAACGATCAGGGCGGGGTCCTCTTCGAGGAGCGTCCGAAAATTGCCTGTCCGCAGTGTGATTTACCGGTAATTTACGGCGATACGCCAAAATCCAACGTGCTGGAAAACAAGGATGTGGAAGATGTCGCCACCTCCGCGGAACCGCAGAATGGCAACGTGCCGCCGCAGCCGCAGCTGGAGCAGGCCAACCAGTCGCTGGTCGCGCAGAGCGGCGCACAGGAATACGCGCCGCATGTGATTAACACACCGCTGGCCTTCCTGATCAAGAGCGCGCTGAACAGCAACATCTTTGGCGAGCCGGGCTGGATGGGCACCGGCTGGCGCGCCGGACGCGATCTGCAGCGGCATGACATCGGTGGGAAAACCGGGACCACCAACAGCTCGAAGGACGCCTGGTTCTCAGGCTACGGACCGGGCGTGGTGACCTCGGTTTGGATCGGCTTTGACGATCATCGTCGCGATCTTGGCCGGACCACCGCCTCCGGAGCGATTAAAGATCAGATCTCTGGCTATGAAGGCGGTGCCAAAAGCGCCCAGCCGGCCTGGGACAGCTTTATGAAGAGCGTGCTGGAAGGCGTTCCGGAAGAACCGTTAACTCCGCCGCCGGGTATCGTCACGGTGAATATCGACCGCAGCACCGGTCAGTTGGCGAATGGGGGCAATAGCCGGGCGGAGTACTTTATTGAAGGAACCCAGCCCACCCAGCAGGCAGTCCGTGAGGTGGGCACCACCCTGACTGACGGCGGCGGTGAAACCCACGAATTGTTCTGACAAAAAAAGCGCCTGCGGGCGCTTTTTTATTGCTGCTTAGCGTGGACGCTCGTTCAGAGTCGGCCCTGGGCCTGCAGCCATTCCCGCACTAAAAACAGCGCGCTGACGTTACGGGCCTCATTAAAATCTTCTTCATCCAGCAGCGACATCAGCTGCGCCAGCGGCCAGCGCACCTGCGGTAGCGGCTCAGGTTCATCGCCCGGCAGTGACTCCGGATAGAGATCTTCCGCCACCATGATATTCATTTTGCTGGAGAAGTAGGAGGGGGCCATACTGAGCTTCTTCAAAAACGTCAGCTTATTGGCGCCATAGCCAACCTCTTCTTTCAGCTCGCGATTGGCCGCTTCATCCACGGTTTCACCTGGATCAATCAGCCCTTTGGAGAAGCCCAGCTCGTAGGACTCCGTCCCCACGGCATACTCACGAATCAAAATAATGTGATCATCCACAATCGGCACAATCATCACCGCTTCACGGGTGGAAGGCCGCATACGTTCATAAACGCGACGCACACCGTTGCTGAACTCCAGATCGACGCTTTCGACATTAAAGAGGCGCGAACGGGCGACAGTTTCAACATTGAGAATGGTGGGTTTTTGTAATGATTTGCTCATTGTCATCGGTCTATGCTGTGATTAAGCAGTCATTGTGCGATACGCAACACGCTTTCGGCAATCCAAATTGCTACTTATTTACAGAGTTGTAACCTTTTCCCTGCAGGGGGAAAAGTAATAAAGATAAAAAAGTCAATAGCTTGAATTCGCTTTGAGAATTTACCGATTTCTGCGCTTTAACGTTTTTGGTAAGCTTGTGCGCTGCTGCATGACATATTCACTACCCTGTAAACAGGTGCGCCGCTAACACTGCAGCTTGACGTTAGTCTTCACGTTCACCGACGATTTCGTAAGAAAAAAATAACTTTGATGGGATGGGCATGGGCACCTTTCTGATATTCCTTACAGCTCTGCTAATCTGCGTATTGCTCATCGGATGGTGGTATCGCGCTCACGCCAGACGCCGCCGACTCCCCCTACTGCTCGCCTTTAGCGACGCTACCACGCGGCAGCTTCCTGCGGATGAGCGCCAGGCTATTGAGAAGTATGTTGCCGAGTTGAGCCACGCCCAGCAGGTGCCGGCGTCCGGTGCGACCAGCGCGCCTGTCGCTCTGGCGCTGAACGAACAGAGTGATACCGTCTATGCGGTGACACGCGCCATCACCCGCTACGGGATCACCACCGACGCGCCGAATAAATGGCGCTATTTCCTCGATTCGGTTGAAGTTCATCTGCCGCCGTTCTGGGAACAGCATATCAACGATGAAAACAGCGTCGAGCTGATCCCCACCGACAGCCTGCCGCTGGTTATCACCCTTAACGGTCATAGCCTGAGCGACTATCGCCAGGAAGCGCAAAGCTACGCCCTGGAACGCGCTTCGGCCACCCAGGCCTCCATTCGCGGCGAAGAGAGCGAGCAGGTAGAGTTGCGGCAGATCCGTCGGGAAACGCCTGAAGAACACGCTCTGAATCGCCCGGACGGGCTGCGCGAAGCGATCCTGATCGTCGCCTCCTTTCTGTTCTTTTATTTCAGCCTGATTGGGCCAGCTGTCTTTACCCCCTGGCTGGTCGCCGCAGGTTTGTTGCTGCTCGCCGCCGGACTGTGGGGGATTTATGCCCCGCCGCGTCGCGCCGCGCTGCGCGAAATCCATTGCCTGCGGGGCGTCCCTAAGCGCTGGGGATTGTTTGGCGAAAACGATCAGGAGCAAATCAATAACATCTCGCTGGGCATTATCGATCTCATCTATCCTCGCCACTGGCAACCCTGGATTGCCCAGGACCTGGGGCAGCAGACCGATATTGATATCTATCTCAACCGCCACGTGGCCCGTCAGGGACGCTACCTGTCGCTTCATGATGAAGTGAAAAACTTCCCGCTGCAGTACTGGCTACGCAGCGCGATTATCGCCGCCGGCGCCCTGGTGGTGGTGATTATGCTGTGGGCCAGCGTACCGTTGAATATGCCGTTTAAGTTCACCCTGTCGTGGCTGAAGGGCGCGCAAACGATTGAAGCCACTACCGTCAGCCAGCTGGAAAAAGCCCATGTGCGCATTGGCGATACGCTGCGCCTGACCGGTACCGGGATGTGTAACATCCGCACGCCGGGCAGTTGGTCCGCCAAAGAGGATTCGCCGTTCCTGCCTTTCGATTGTTCACAGATTGTGTGGAACGACGCCCCTCCTCTGCCGCTGCCGGAGTCTGACATTGTCAGCAAAGCGACCGCCCTGATGCAGTCCGTCCAGCGCCAGCTGCACCCGGAAACCGACGATGATTCCCGCGTCAGCCCTGCCCTACGCTCCGCCATTCAGAAATCAGGCATGGTGCTACTGGATGATTTCGGCGATATCGTGCAGAAAACTAACGATCTCTGCTCGGCAAAGGATGATTGCCTGCGGCTGAAGAATGCGTTGGTCAATCTTGGCAATACCCGTAACTGGGAAACGTTAACCAAGCGCGCCACCGCCGGCAAGCTGGATGGCGTGAACGTGCTGCTGCGGCCGGTCAGCGCCGAGTCGCTGGAGAATCTGGTGACCACCTCAACCGCGCCCTTTGTGATACGCGAAACCTCGCGGGCCGCGCAGGCGCTGAACAGCCCGGCTCCCGGCGGTTTTCTTATCGCCAGCGATGAGGGCAGCGTACTGGTCAATCAGCCGTGGCCGGCGGTGAGTCTGTATGATTATCCGGCCCATGAGCAGTGGGGCGAACTGCGGCGGCTGGCCGGTATGCTCATGCATACCCCCTTCCATGCCGAAGGTATCGTTACCAACCTGTTTACTGACGCCAACGGCACGCAGCATATCAACCTGCATCGCATCCCCGACCGCAGCGGCCTGTGGCGTTATCTGGGCATCACCCTGCTGCTGCTGTCAATGGTGGGGTGCATGGCTTACCACGCCGTGCAGGCCCTGCGTCGTTATCAACGCCATCGTCAGCGTATGGAAGAGATTCAGAAATATTACGAAAGCTGCCTTAATCCGGTTTTGCTCCCCTCATCTGACTCGCAAGATTAATTTTCCCGGCGACAGGGTGTGATACCCTGTCGCCCATTTTCCGCTCGCTGGAGAGTCATCATGCACTTTGATATCGCCTGGCAGGAGGTCGATACCGTTCTGCTGGATATGGACGGCACGCTCCTGGACCTCGCCTTCGACAACTACTTCTGGCAAACGCTGGTGCCTGAAACCTGGGGGGCCGCCCGCGGCCTCAATTTGCAGGAGGCGAAAGAGGCCATGCGCCAGGAGTATCACGCCGTGCAGCATACGCTAAACTGGTACTGTCTGGATTACTGGAGCGAGCGCCTGGGTTTGGATATTTGTGCGATGACCAGCGAACAAGGTCCGCGCGCCACGCTGCGCGAGGATACCGTGCCGTTCCTTGATGCGCTCAAGGCCTGCGGTAAGCGACGCATTCTGTTGACCAATGCCCATCCCCACAATCTGGCGGTGAAGCTCAAACACACCGGCCTGGACGCGCACCTTGATTTATTACTTTCCACCCACACATTTGGTTATCCGAAAGAGGATCAGCGTCTGTGGCGCGCCGTGGCGGAGGAAACTGGCCTTGAGGCGCACAAAACGCTGTTTGTCGACGACAGCGAGGCGATACTGGATGCCGCGAGGGAGTTTGGCATTCGTTACTGCCTGGGTATTACCAATCCTGACTCCGGACTGGCGGAAAAGCAGTATCTGCGCCATCCGGGGCTGAATGATTACCGACGACTGATCCCTTCGCTTACCCCGAAGGAGAGGCGATGAAAGAGAAGCCCACCGAAACCGTCAGACTGGACAAATGGCTTTGGGCCGCCCGCTTTTACAAAACCCGCGCGCTGGCGCGGGAAATGATTGAAGGCGGCAAGGTGCATTACAACGGACAACGTAGCAAACCCGGAAAAATCGTCGAACTCGACGCCATGCTGACGCTGCGCCAGGGCAACGACGAGCGGACGGTGCGCATTATCGGCATTACCGAACAGCGCCGCCCGGCAAGCGAAGCCGTCAACCTGTATGAAGAGACGGCGGAGAGTATCGAGAAGCGTGAAAAAATGGCCCTGGCGCGCAAAATGAACGCCCTGACCATGCCGCACCCTGACAGACGTCCGGACAAGAAAGAGCGCCGCGACCTGATGAGATTTAAACACGGCGAGAGTGAATAACTCGCGCCAGAAAGAGAGATGATTATGACTCAACACGATCAATTACATCGTTATCTGTTTGAAAACTATGCCGTGCGCGGCGAGCTGGTGACGGTGTCGGAAACCCTGGAACAGATTCTGGCGAATCACACCTATCCCCAACCGGTCAAAACGGTGCTGGCGGAGCTGTTGGTCGCCACCAGTCTGCTGACCGCGACGCTGAAGTTTGCCGGCGACATTACCGTGCAGCTGCAGGGGGATGGCCCTTTACAGCTGGCGGTGATCAACGGCAATAACCAGCAGCAGCTGCGCGGCGTCGCGCGCGTGCAGGGCGAGATTGCGGACGATGCGGATCTGAAAACGATGGTCGGCAACGGCTACCTGGTCATTACCATCTCTCCGGAAGAAGGTGAGCGCTATCAGGGCGTGGTCGGTCTGGAAGGCGATACGCTGGCCGCCTGCCTGGAAGATTATTTCCAGCGTTCAGAGCAGCTGCCGACGCGCCTTATCATCCGCACCGGCGATCATGAAGGCCAGCCGATGGCGGGCGGGATGCTGCTGCAGGTGATGCCGGCGCAGGATGCCCAGACTGCCGACTTCGAGCACCTGGCGACGCTTACCGAGACCATTAAGGCGGAAGAGCTGTTCACCCTGCCGGCAAATGATGTGCTGTGGCGTCTGTACCATGAAGAAGAAGTCACGGTCTACGACCCGCAGAGCGTGGAGTTCAAGTGCACCTGCTCCCGCGAACGCTGCGCCGGCGCGCTGAAGACGCTGCCGGATGAAGAGATTGATAGCATCCTCGCCGACGAAGGCGAAATTGATATGCACTGCGACTACTGCGGTAACCACTATATCTTCAATGCCATGGATATTGCCGAGATCCGTAATAACGCCTCTCCGGCCGATCCGCAGGTTCATTAATCCCCGCATCTTTCTCAGGCACAGGGCGGCAATGTTGTTTGTCGCGTTGTGCCTGACTTTTAATTTATTCGCGAGTTGAATCGATTTTCCCTGAAAGAGTTACGTAATTTAATTTCAGGAAAGCGATTACATTCACATTTCAGCAGTTTTTTTAATTACTTTTTAACCATTGAGAAACATCTAACCCCACCATCCGTCCATTTCCTGAGATAATCCACTCCACTTCGTGACAGGAGTCACCGTTTTTATCGTCATTCTGAGGAATGTCGAGATACGTAAATCTATGAGCCTGGTCGCGGTCAATACCCGGCAATTAACCCTACAATTTACAGCAGTACATCTTGGCTAAGGAGCAGTGACATGCGCGTTAATCATGGTTTAACCCCGCAGGATCTCAAGGCTTATGGTATCAATGACGTCCAGGATATCGTCCACAACCCCAGCTACGACATGTTGTTTCAGGAAGAGCTCGACCCGAACCTGGAAGGCTACGAACGTGGCGTATTAACCACTCTGGGTGCTATCGCCGTCGACACGGGCATTTTTACCGGTCGTTCTCCGAAAGATAAGTATCTCGTGCGCGACGACACCACCCGCGACACCGTCTGGTGGTCCGATAAAGGCAAAGGTAAAAACGACAACAAGCCGCTTTCGCAGGAAACCTGGCAGCATCTGAAAGGGCTGGTGACCCAGCAACTGTCCGGTAAACGCCTGTTTATCGTCGACGCTTTCTGCGGCGCCAACGCCGATACCCGTCTCAGCGTACGTTTCATTACCGAAGTGGCCTGGCAGGCGCACTTCGTTAAAAACATGTTCATCCGTCCGAGCGATGAAGAGCTGGCTGAATTCGAGCCCGACTTCATCGTGATGAACGGCGCGAAATGCACTAATCCGCAGTGGAAAGAGCAGGGCCTCAATTCGGAAAACTTCGTCGCCTTCAACCTCACCGAGCGCATTCAGTTGATCGGCGGCACCTGGTACGGCGGCGAGATGAAGAAAGGGATGTTCTCGATCATGAACTACCTGCTGCCGCTGAAGGGCATCGCCTCCATGCACTGCTCAGCCAACGTCGGCGAGAAAGGCGATGTCGCCATTTTCTTCGGCCTCTCAGGCACCGGCAAAACCACCCTCTCCACCGACCCGAAACGCCGCCTGATTGGCGATGACGAACATGGCTGGGATGACGACGGCGTGTTTAACTTCGAAGGGGGCTGCTACGCCAAGACCATCAAGCTCTCTGAAGCGGCCGAGCCAGATATCTATCACGCCATCCGCCGCAACGCCCTGCTGGAAAACGTGGTGGTACGCGCCGACGGCACGGTCGATTTCGATGACGGTTCAAAGACCGAAAATACCCGCGTCTCCTACCCCATCGACCACATCGACAACATTGTTAAGCCGGTGTCTAAAGCGGGTCACGCTACCAAAGTGATCTTCCTGACGGCCGATGCGTTCGGCGTCCTGCCGCCGGTCTCCCGCCTGACCGCCGACCAGACGCAGTACCATTTCCTGTCCGGGTTTACCGCCAAACTGGCCGGCACCGAGCGCGGCGTAACCGAACCCACGCCAACCTTCTCCGCCTGCTTCGGCGCCGCCTTCCTGTCGCTGCACCCGACGCAGTACGCCGAAGTGCTGGTCAAACGCATGCAGGCGGCTGGCGCGCAGGCTTATCTGGTCAATACCGGCTGGAACGGCACCGGCAAGCGCATCTCGATTAAAGATACCCGCGCGATCATCGACGCCATCCTCAATGGCTCGCTGGACAACGCGGAGACCTTTACCCTGCCGATGTTTAACCTGCAGATCCCGACGGCGCTCCCGGGCGTGGATACCCACATCCTCGATCCGCGCAGCACCTATGGTTCCCCGGAGCAGTGGCAGGAAAAAGCCGACCAGCTGGCGAAGCTGTTTATTGAGAATTTTGAGAAGTATACCGATACGCCAGCGGGCGCCGCGCTGGTGGCGGCAGGACCGCAGCGCTAACGGGCGCAAAGGTGAAAAAGCCGGGCTTGCCCGGCTTTTTATTGTGCAACATCCTGAGCAGCTAACCGCGGGCGCGATCAGCTCTCCCTGGCGGGTTTCATCGGCGCCAGCATCCGGTGCACCGGCAGCCAGGCGCGGATCAGTAACCCGCCGCGTTCGCTGGAGCCAATCTCCAGCCGGCCGTTGTGATTGTCGATAATACGCTGAACAATCGCCAACCCCAGCCCGGTGCCGCTGGTGCTGCGGGCACTGTCGCCGCGTACAAACGGCTGAAACAGGTGCTCCCGCTGCTCAGGTTTAATCCCCGGTCCATCATCTTCTACCTGGAACCAGGCCCGGCTCGCTTCGCTGCCGCTGCTGACCTTGATCCAGCCATTGCCATAGCGGGCCGCGTTGACCACCATATTCGCCAGCGCGCGCTTGATAGACAGCGGGTGCATACGTACCGGAATTTCGCCGGCCTGCAGGGCGGTGGCGATTTCCCGCTCATAGCCACTCTCCGCAGCGATCACTTCCCCCAGCACCGCATTCAGATCCGCCAGCTCCATCGGCATCTCCTGCCCGGTGCGCAGATAGTCGATAAACTGCTCGATGATGGCGTTGCACTCTTCGATATCTTTGTTGATCGACTCCGCGAGATAGCCGTCCTGCTCGCCCATCATCTCGGTGGCCAGACGAATGCGGGTCAGCGGGGTTCGTAAATCATGACTGACCCCGGCCATCAGCAGCGTACGGTCATCAGCCAACTGCTTCACGCCCGCCGCCATATGGTTAAAGGCTCGCGTCACCGAACGCACTTCGGAGGCGCCATACTCGCGCAGCGGCGGCGGAATAATGCCGCGCCCGACCTGCAGCGCCGCGTGCTCCAGATCCACCAACGGGCGGTTCTGAATACGAATAAACAGCCAGGCGCCGCCTATCGCCAGCAGCATGATCGCCAGGGTATAGCGGAACAGCGGCGAGAAGTCGCCCTGATGGATCTCGGTCAGCGGCACCCGCACCCAGATATTGGGCGACAGCCAGGTCTTCAGCCACACCACAGGGGAGCTTTTATTGACCTCTACCCGCACCTCTGTGGGGCCACCAAGCTGATGGGCCATCTGCTGACTTAAGAATTCATAATGCTGCGCCCAGCGCAGGCCTGCGTCTTCCGCCGCTTCATTGGAATAGAGCGAAATCCCCAGCTCGCGATAAATTTCACGACGAAACGCCGGGGGCACCACCAGCTGGGTGCCATCCTCCAGCTGCAGTTTGTCGGTCATCAGCATACGCACTTCGTAGGCTAACACTTTATTAAACTGCTGGAGACTCGGCAGGATCGCGAAATTCAGTACCACCAGATAGGTCGTCACCAGGCTGACGAACAGCAAGGTGACGATCAGGAGCAGTGTGCGAGCAAAGGAGCTGCGCGGCGAAAAGCGCACGCGTTTCATGCCTTAGAACCGTCCGGGACGAAGACGTAGCCCAGACCCCAGACGGTCTGGATGTAGCGCGGATGCGCCGGGTCCTCTTCCACCATGCGGCGCAGGCGGGAGATCTGTACGTCGATGGAGCGCTCCATCGCAGAGTATTCGCGGCCGCGGGCGAGGTTCATCAGCTTATCGCGCGACAGCGGCTCACGGGGATGGCTCACCAGCGCCTTCAGGACCGCGAATTCGCCGCTGGTCAACGGCATCGGCTCGTCTTCACGGAACATCTCGCGGGTGCCTAAATTCAGTTTGAATTTACCAAAGGCGATAACCGCCTCTTCCTGCGACGGCGCGCCCGGCAGCTCGTTCGCCTGGCGGCGCAGCACCGCCCGGATGCGGGCCAGCAGTTCGCGCGGGTTAAACGGCTTCGGAATATAGTCGTCAGCCCCGATCTCCAGACCCACGATCCGATCGACCTCTTCGCCTTTCGCCGTCACCATAATGATCGGCATCGGGTTACTCTGGCTGCGCAGACGACGGCAGATAGAGAGACCATCTTCGCCCGGCAGCATCAGATCCAGCACCATCAGGTGGAAGGATTCACGGGTTAACAGACGATCCATCTGTTCGGCGTTCGCCACGCTACGAACCTGGAAGCCCTGCTCGGTCAGATAACGCTCGAGCAGCGCACGCAGGCGCATGTCGTCATCCACAACCAGAATCTTATAATTCTCTTGCATTGTTTGTACTCCCAAAGGTTCACTGCAATAGTCAGTGCGTATTCTCAAAAAAGCCCGGCGCGCTCACCAGCTAAATCTGGTATATATTCCAGGCTAAATTGTTACAAAGCATATTTAACAGCAGGTTAAGTATACATTTAATCATAAGACACAGTATTTATCCTGTCGGTATTATTACGCGCTACAAATTGTGCGCAACGACAGACAGTCAGAAGGTTGAACTCACGATGAAAACGCCGCTGATCACCCGCGAGGGATATGAAAAACTGAAGCAGGAGATGGACTACCTGTGGCGCCAGGAGCGTCCGGAAGTGACCAAAAAGGTGACCTGGGCCGCCAGTCTCGGCGACCGCAGCGAGAACGCGGACTACCAGTACAACAAAAAGCGCCTGCGGGAGATCGATCGCCGGGTCCGCTATCTGACCAAATGTCTGGAACAGTTGAAAATCGTCGATTACTCGCCGCAACAGGAAGGTAAAGTCTTCTTCGGCGCCTGGGTAGAGATTGAAAACGATGAAGGCGATATCAAGCGCTTTCGCATCGTCGGTTACGATGAAATTTTTGGCCGCAAAGACTATATCTCCATCGACTCGCCGATGGCGCGCGCACTGTTAAAAAAAGAGGTTGGCGATCTGGCCATCGTCAACACGCCGGCGGGCGAAGCCAGCTGGTATGTCAACGAGATCGAATACGTTAAATAGACAAGAACTTTCCGAGAGACGCCCGGCGCGGCTGGTATTTTTAGCCGTCAGTCCGTATAACTAGTCCCTGTTTTTTGACCCTAAAGATGAATTAAAAGCCATGATGAATGATTCGCTCTGCCGCATTATTGCGGGTGAACTTCAGGCCAGAGCCGAACAGGTAGAAGCTGCCGTTCGCCTGCTTGATGAAGGGAACACCGTGCCGTTTATTGCACGTTATCGTAAAGAAGTCACCGGCGGTCTGGATGACACGCAGCTGCGTAATCTGGAAACTCGCCTCGGCTATCTGCGCGAACTCGAAGACCGTCGTCAGGCGATCCTCAAATCCATCGCTGAACAGGGCAAACTGACCGACGCGCTGGAAAAAGCCATCAACACCACGCTCAGCAAAACCGAACTGGAAGATCTCTACCTGCCCTACAAGCCGAAGCGCCGTACACGCGGGCAGATCGCTATCGAAGCCGGGCTCGAACCGCTGGCTGACCTGCTGTGGAACGAACCGGCCCACGATCCGGAAGCGGAGGCCGCAAAATATATTGATGCCGATAAGGGCGTAGCCGACAGCAAAGCGGCCCTGGACGGCGCGCGCTATATTCTGATGGAGCGGTTTGCCGAAGACGCCGCGCTGCTGGCGAAGGTCCGTGACTATCTGTGGAAAAACGCCCACCTGGTCTCCACCGTCTTCAGCGGTAAAGAAGAGGAAGGCGCTAAATTCCGCGACTACTTCGATCACCATGAACCGATCGCCACCGTGCCGTCGCATCGCGCGCTGGCGATGTTCCGCGGTCGCAACGAAGGCGTCCTGCAGCTCTCTTTAAACGCTGACCCGCAGTTTGACGAGCCGCCGAAAGAGAGCCACGGCGAGCAAATTATTATCGACCACCTGGGCCTGCGCCTGAATAACGCCCCGGCGGACAGCTGGCGTAAAGGCGTCGTCAGCTGGACCTGGCGGATCAAAGTCCTGATGCATCTCGAAACCGAGCTGATGGGCACCGTGCGCGAACGCGCGGAGGACGAGGCAATCAACGTCTTCGCCCGCAACCTGCACGATCTGCTGATGGCCGCGCCCGCCGGGCTGCGCGCCACCATGGGACTCGATCCGGGCCTGCGCACCGGGGTGAAAGTGGCCGTCGTCGACGCCACCGGTAAACTGGTCGCTACCGATACCATCTATCCCCACACCGGCCAGGCCGCCAAAGCGGCCGTCGCCGTCGCCGCGCTGTGTGAGAAGTACAACGTTGAGCTGGTGGCCATCGGCAACGGTACCGCCTCGCGTGAAACCGAGCGTTTCTTCCTCGACGTGCAGAAGCAGTTCCCAAAGGTCACCGCCCAGAAGGTGATCGTCAGCGAAGCCGGGGCTTCCGTTTACTCCGCCTCCGAGCTGGCGGCGCAGGAGTTCCCGGACCTCGACGTGTCGCTGCGCGGCGCGGTCTCCATCGCCCGCCGTCTGCAGGATCCCCTGGCCGAGCTGGTGAAAATCGACCCGAAATCCATTGGCGTCGGCCAGTATCAGCACGATGTCAGCCAGACCCAGCTGGCGCGTAAGCTGGACGCGGTGGTGGAAGACTGTGTGAACGCCGTCGGCGTTGACCTGAACACCGCCTCCGTTCCGCTGCTGACCCGCGTCGCCGGCCTGACCCGCATGATGGCGCAGAACATCGTCGCCTGGCGCGACGAGAATGGTCAGTTCCAGAACCGCCAGCAGCTGCTGAAAGTCAGCCGTCTGGGGCCGAAAGCCTTTGAACAGTGCGCGGGCTTCCTGCGTATCAACCACGGCGACAACCCGCTGGATGCCTCCACCGTTCACCCGGAAGCTTACCCGGTGGTCGAACGTATTCTGGCCGCCACCCAGCAGGCGCTAAAAGATCTGATGGGCAATAGCAGTGCGCTGCGCCACCTGAAGGCAGTGGACTTCACCGATGAGAAGTTTGGCGTCCCGACGGTCACCGACATTATCAAAGAGCTGGAAAAACCGGGCCGCGATCCGCGTCCGGAGTTTAAGACCGCGAAGTTCGCCGATGGTGTGGAGACCATGAATGACCTGCTGCCGGGAATGATTCTGGAAGGTGCCGTCACCAACGTCACCAACTTCGGCGCGTTTGTTGATATCGGCGTTCATCAGGACGGACTGGTACACATTTCGTCGCTTTCTGACCGGTTTGTTGAGGATCCGCACACCGTGGTGAAAGCGGGCGACATCGTCAAGGTCAAAGTGATGGAAGTCGATCTGCCGCGTAAGCGTATCGCCCTGACCATGCGTCTCGACGAGCAGCCGGGCGACAGCCACGCCCGCCGCGGCGGTGGTCAGGAGCGCCCGCAGGGTAACCGCCCGGCCGCAAAAGCCGCCAAACCCCGCGGTCGCGAGGCGCAGCCTGCCGGCAACAGCGCGATGATGGATGCCCTCGCCGCAGCGATGGGTAAAAAACGCTAAACTCTCCCTGCCCCTTTTTCAGGGGCAGTTTTTTTTCATGACCAGGCCATCGCCATCACGCGCAAAACAGCTTCAGTTGTTTCTGATAACCTGCTTTTATTCCACGCCTGAAAGGCAGCGAAATTAATATTTTCATTTCGTTAACTTCAGAAACCTTAATTAAACATTAGATCGCCGAAATAATATTTCGCGCATTTTTGATTACAGGCTGACTTTGCGGCATATCAATAAAAAGGTGATTTTCACTTTAAAAATAGCCTGCAGCGCATCATATGTATTGATGATAAAAACCATTCTCATTATCATCGATTACAGAACGTTTTTTCTTTTTTCGTTGGCTACGGTCCCCGGCGCAACTGCCTCCAGGCGTCCGGAAAATTCTTCTTCGGTTAGCGATAGACAAGTAGGCCCTATGCAATTCACACCTGATAGTGCGTGGAAAATTACCGGTTTTTCTCGCGATATTAGCCCAGCATACCGTCAGAAACTGCTCTCCCTCGGCATGCTGCCCGGTTCCTCTTTTCATGTGGTTCGCGTGGCGCCGCTCGGCGATCCTGTTCATATTGAAACCCGACGCGTCAGTCTGGTATTACGCAAAAAAGATCTCGCCTTAATCGAACTGGAAGCGGTTGCACAATAACGGCTGGCCCGGCACAAGAGTCTGAAATATGCAAAAATTAACCGTTGGTTTAATTGGTAATCCTAATTCCGGCAAGACCACCTTATTTAATCAGCTGACCGGCGCTCGCCAGCGCGTGGGCAACTGGGCTGGGGTGACCGTTGAGCGTAAAGAGGGGATTTTCGCCACCACTGACCACCAGGTCACGCTGGTCGACCTCCCGGGAACCTACTCCCTGACCACCATCTCCTCGCAGACCTCGCTGGACGAGCAGATTGCCTGCCACTACATCCTGAGCGGCGACGCCGACATGCTGATTAACGTGGTCGATGCCTCCAACCTCGAGCGCAACCTCTATCTGACGCTGCAGCTGCTCGAGCTGGGGATCCCCTGCGTCGTCGCGCTGAACATGCTGGATATCGCCGAAAAGCAGCAGGTGCGGATCGATATCGACGCCCTCGCCGCCCGTCTCGGTTGCCCGGTCATTCCGCTGGTATCGACTCGCGGACGGGGGATCGAAGCGCTGAAGATCGCCCTCGACCGTCATCAGGCGAACAGCGATCTTGAGCTGGTCCACTATCCGCAGCCGCTGCTGCGCGAAGCTGACCTGCTGGCGCAGCAGATGTCAGCGCAGATCCCGACCCGGCAGCGGCGCTGGCTGGGTCTGCAGATGCTGGAGGGCGATATCTACAGCCGGGCCTATGCCGGCGACGCTGCCGATAAACTGGATATCGCTCTGGCGAATCTCAGCGACGAGATCGACGACCCGGCGCTGCACATCGCTGACGCGCGCTATCAGACCATCGCCGCCATTTGCGACGCCGTCAGCAATACCCTGACCGCCGAACCAAGCCGCTTCACCGCCGCGATGGACAAAGTGATCCTCAACCGCTTCCTCGGGTTGCCGATTTTTCTCTTTGTCATGTACTTGATGTTCCTGCTGGCGATCAACATCGGCGGCGCGCTGCAGCCGATTTTCGATGCCGGCTCGGTCGCGATCTTTGTGCATGGCATTCAATGGCTGGGTTACACCCTGCACTTCCCGGACTGGCTGACCGTGTTCCTCGCCCAGGGGATCGGCGGCGGTATCAACACCGTGCTGCCGCTGGTGCCGCAGATCGGCATGATGTATCTGTTTCTCTCCTTCCTTGAGGACTCCGGCTACATGGCGCGCGCCGCCTTTGTGATGGATCGCCTGATGCAAGCCCTCGGCCTGCCGGGGAAATCCTTCGTCCCGCTGATTGTCGGTTTTGGCTGCAACGTGCCGTCGGTGATGGGCGCCCGCACCCTTGACGCGCCGCGCGAGCGTCTGATGACCATTATGATGGCGCCGTTTATGTCCTGCGGCGCGCGGCTGGCGATCTTCGCCGTCTTCGCGGCCGCCTTCTTTGGTCAGAACGGCGCGCTGGCGGTCTTCTCGCTCTATGTGCTGGGCATTGTGATGGCCATCCTCACCGGCCTGATGTTGAAGCACACCATTATGCGCGGCGAAGCCTCGCCGTTCGTGATGGAGCTGCCGGTGTACCACGTCCCGCATATCAAGAGCCTGATTATCCAGACCTGGCAGCGCCTGAAAGGCTTTGTGCTGCGCGCCGGGAAGGTGATCGTCATCGTCAGCATCTTCCTCAGCGCGCTGAACAGCTTCTCACTGAGCGGTAAGGTCGTCGACAACATCAACGACTCCGCGCTGGCCTCGGTGAGCCGGGTCATTACGCCGGTGTTTAAACCGATCGGCGTGCATGAAGATAACTGGCAGGCCACCGTCGGCCTGTTTACCGGCGCGATGGCGAAAGAAGTGGTAGTGGGTACGCTGAACACCCTCTATACCGCCGAAGATATCCAGAATGAGGAATTCAATCCGCAGACCTTCAGTCTCGGCGAAGAACTGCTCGCCGCCGTCGATGAGACATGGCAGGGACTGAAAGACACCTTCAGCCTCAGCGTCCTGGCCAACCCCATCGAAGCCAGCAAAGGCGATGGCGAAATGGCCACCGGCGCCATGGGGGTGATGGGCAGTAAATTTGGCAGCGCAGCGGCGGCATACAGCTACCTGATCTTCGTCCTGCTCTATATTCCCTGCATCTCGGTGATGGGCGCCATCGCCCGCGAATCAAGCCGCGGCTGGATGACCTTCTCCATCCTGTGGGGGCTGAATATCGCCTATTCGCTCTCGACGCTCTATTACCAGACCGTTAGCTTTAGCGATCACCCGCGCTACAGTCTGGTGTGTATCCTGGCGGTAGTGTTGTTCAACGTGGTGCTCTTCGGCCTGTTGCGCCGGGCGCGCAGCCGGGTGGACGTCTCGCTGCTGGCCACGCGAAAAACGCCGGCCTCCTGCTGTTCCAGCCCGGCTGGCGATTGCCACTAAGGAGGGACTGTGGCGTCGTTAATGGAAGTCCGCGATATGCTGGCCCTGCAGGGCCGCATGGAGGCGAAACAGCTCAGTGCTCGCCTGCAGACGCCTCAGCCGCTGATTGACGCCATGCTTGAGCGCATGGAAGCCATGGGTAAGGTGGTCCGGATCAGCGAAACGAGCGAGGGCTGCCTCTCCGGCAGCTGTAAAAGTTGCCCTGAAGGGAAAGCGGCGTGCCGGCAGGAGTGGTGGGCGCTGCGATGAAAGGAGTCAGGCCAGGTCGCGCAACGAGGTAAAACGAGTAAGACAGCTATGAAAAACGGGCCAGCAGGCCCGTTTTCTTATGACTGGATTATTTATAAACGTCAGCGTTCGCGTGTACGGTTTTTTCGTTTTTCTGCCCGGCAATCACCACAAAGTATTTCCCACCCAGCTCATCGGCTTTTTTCGACAGATCGCGTCGGGCGTCCATCGGCGACGTCGTCCTGGAGGTCGTAATGCTACCGACCTTGGTCAGATTCATCTTCGCCACGTCTTCTTTTTGGATCTCTTTCGCGGCGAATGCGCCGAAAGAGAGGGTGCCTATCACCAGAGATGCAACCATTCCTGTAACAAGTTTCATAGCCTCTACTCTCCATAAGGTTGTTATTGTAGGTCACGGTGGCGGATTGAAATAATCAACCACCGTAACAACCTAAGTATTGCTAGGAATGGCCCTTTTACCATGGCGCGGCAAAAAAAATTACCCCAGCCGCGTCTTCAGCGCCAGCAGCGGCTCGCAGAAGGCCGCGGGATGGGAAACAAACGGCGCATGCGCGGCCTTATCGAAGAGGATTGACTCGCTTTCCGGCCACAGGTCATCCAGCAACGGGACGATCTTGCGCGGCACCAGTCCATCCAGCCGGCCATACAGCCGCAGAAACGGCATCGGCAGCCTGACCAGCGCCTGACGCAGATCGACGGTTCTGAGGATCTCCAGTCCGCCATTCAGCGCCTCGGCGGAAGGCATCGGCAGCGAGAGCACCGCCTGCTTTAACGCCCGCGCATCCTGACGCGCGCTCTCTGTGCCCATGGTTTGCAGGGCGAGGAATCGCTCGACGGTGCGCTGGAAATCGTCGCTCAGCTGCTGCTGAAATCCGGCCAGCACCTCGGGCTTGATGCCGGGCCAGTCGTCACGAGCCGCGAAACAGGGGGAAGAGGCAACCATCACCAGCGCCTGCACGCGTTCCGGACGCATAATCGCGACCTGGCTGGCCACCAGCCCGCCCAGGCTCCAGCCCAGCCACACCGCCTGTGGAGGGGCCTGCTCCAGCACCCGCTGCGCCATCGCCTCCAGCGACATCGCCCCAAACCCGCCGCTGCGGCCATAGCCCGGCAGATCCACCAGGTGGAGGGTAAAATGCGAAGCCAGCTGCGGCGTGATGCAATCCCATACCTGAGCGTTCAGCCCCCAGCCGTGCAGCAGCACAAGATGACAATCTCCTTCGCCGATTGTTTGCCACCAGATGTCGTTCATCCGTTACCGTTCTCTTTTTACTGGACAGAAGGCCAAATATGCTAACAGCACACAGCTTATGCTGGCTATGCCAAATGCCGCTGGCAGTCGCCCGCTGGGGGATCTGCTCCCGCTGCAGCCGCGCCCTGCTCGCCTGTCCCCCGCTCTGCCCGCAGTGCGGCCTGCCGGCGGCGGCATCCCGTCACCCCTGCGGCCGCTGCCTGCAAAAGCCGCCTCCCTGGCATCGGCTGGTGGCGGTCAATGACTATCGCCCGCCGCTGAGCGGTCTGGTGCAGCAGCTGAAGTTTCACCATCGCCCGGAGCTGGGGGCCGCCCTCGCGCGTCTGCTGCTGCAGCGCCTTCTGCAGCGTGACGATTTGCCGCCAGTAGACGCTCTGGTCGGCGTGCCGCTATGGCATCGCCGTCGCTGGCGCCGGGGTTATAATCAGTGCGACGAACTGTGCCGACCGTTAGCCCGCTGGCGAGGATGCGTCTGGCATCGCGAAGGCCTGACTCGCCAGCGAGCGGGCGCCGTCCAACATTCGCTCAATGCCCGCCAGCGCAGGCAGAACCTGAAAAATGCCTTTCAGCTTGAATTTGCCGTGCAGGGACTCCATATCGCTCTGGTGGATGATGTCGTCACGACCGGCAGCACCGTCGCCGAGATATCCCGCCTGCTTTTGCGAAACGGCGCCGCGACGGTTCAGGTATGGTGTTTGTGCCGTACCTTGTAGACCCCCGCTGATGGGCGTATTATAACCCAGTAAAATAGTCAACTATTAGGCCAACGCTATGATCCGTATTTCCGATGCTGCACAAGCGCACTTTGCCAAACTGCTGGCAAATCAGGAAGAAGGGACGCAAATTCGCGTATTTGTGATTAATCCCGGCACCCCAAACGCTGAGTGCGGCGTATCCTACTGCCCACCGGATGCGGTGGAAGACACCGACACGGCGCTGAAATTTGAACAGCTGACCGCCTATGTCGATGAGCTCAGCGCGCCCTATCTGGAAGACGCTGAAATTGATTTCGTCACTGACCAGCTCGGCTCGCAGCTGACGCTGAAAGCGCCGAACGCCAAAATGCGCAAAGTCTCTGACGATGCCCCGCTGATGGAGCGCGTCGAGTACCTGCTGCAGTCGCAGATTAACCCGCAGCTGGCAGGCCACGGCGGCCGCGTATCGCTGATGGAGATCACCGACGACGGTCTGGCTATCCTGCAGTTCGGCGGCGGATGCAACGGCTGCTCGATGGTCGACGTGACCCTGAAAGAAGGTATTGAAAAACAGCTGCTGAACGAGTTTCCGGAGCTGAAAGGGGTTCGCGATCTGACCGAGCACCAGCGCGGCGAGCACTCCTACTACTAAGCCCTTCCCCCGGCGGCACCCTGCCGCCGGTCCTCCCTGGCCCTTTCTGTGTTACCGCGCAACATCTCCCGCTAAATGACCGGCAAAAACCGGGGAAAGAGTATGACTTAAGTCTCATATTTAACATTTTCCCCCGTCAGGTGATTCTCAACCCTCACATGTTACCCGTATCATCCACTTCAGGCGCCACCGGCAAAAAAATAGCCAGCTATCCTTTCTCTGGGTAAGGATAATGCAAGCGTTTACGGTGCCAGACTATTTTGCTCCCTGACGGAGCGGATGCTCTACAGGTTCGAACTTTGACGTTACCCATAACAAATTAAGGCCAGGTAAATCATGCCATTAGTCATCGTTGCTATCGGGGTTGCCCTGTTGTTGCTGTTAATGATCCGTTTCAAAATGAACGGCTTCATTGCGCTGGTTCTGGTGGCGCTCGCCGTCGGATTAATGCAGGGTATGCCACTGGATAAAGTGATAGTCTCCATCAAAAACGGCGTTGGCGGCACCCTTGGCAGCCTCGCGCTGATCATGGGCTTCGGCGCTATGCTCGGTAAGCTGCTGGCAGACTGCGGCGGCGCCCAGCGTATCGCCACCACGCTTATCAATAAGTTCGGTAAGAAGCATATTCAGTGGGCGGTGGTCCTGACCGGCTTCACCGTTGGCTTCGCCCTGTTCTATGAAGTGGGCTTCGTGCTGATGCTGCCGCTGGTGTTCACCATCGCCGCCTCGGCCCGTATTCCGTTGCTGTACGTCGGCGTACCGATGGCAGCCGCGCTCTCCGTCACCCACGGCTTCCTGCCGCCGCATCCGGGTCCGACCGCGATCGCCACCATCTTCCATGCCGATATGGGCAAAACGCTGCTCTACGGCACCATTCTGGCTATCCCGACGGTTATCCTGGCGGGACCGGTGTTTGCGCGCTTCCTGAAAGGGATAGATAAGCCGATCCCGGAAGGCCTGCATAACCCGAAAGTGTTCACTGAAGAAGAGATGCCAGGCTTTGGCGTCAGCGTCTGGACCTCGCTGGTTCCGGTGATCCTGATGGCGATGCGCGCCGTGGCTGAGATGATCCTGCCGAAAGGCCACGCCTTCCTGCCAATTGCCGAGTTCTTCGGCGACCCGGTGATGGCCACCCTGATTGCGGTACTGATTGCCCTGTTCACCTTCGGTTTGAACCGCGGCCGCTCCATGGAGCAGATCAACGATACCCTGACCTCTTCGATTAAAATCATCGCCATGATGCTGTTGATTATCGGCGGCGGCGGTGCCTTCAAGCAGGTGCTGGTGGATAGCGGCATGGATAAATACATCGCCTCTATCATGCACGAATCGAACATGTCTCCGCTGTTTATGGCGTGGTCTATCGCCGCGGTGCTGCGTATCGCGCTGGGTTCGGCGACCGTGGCCGCCATCACCGCGGGCGGGATCGCCGCGCCGCTGATCGCCACCACCGGCGTCAGCCCGGAGCTGATGGTTATCGCCGTTGGCTCCGGCAGCGTTATCTTCTCCCACGTCAACGATCCGGGCTTCTGGCTGTTCAAAGAGTACTTTAACCTGACCATCGGCGAGACCATCAAGTCCTGGTCGGTGCTGGAAACCATTATCTCAGTCTGCGGCCTGGTGGGCTGTCTGCTGCTGGGGATGGTGGTGTAAGGTCACTCCCGCCACAGAAAAAGGCCGGTCCGCGTGAAGCGGGCCGGCCTTTTTTATCGGACATGCTCTTCGCCGCGCAGAGGAGCGCGCGGCAGGAAGTTATCAGGAGGCGGCTTTCTTGCTCGCGGCCTTGCGCCGTTTATCCAGATCCTTAATCAGCTTATTGACCCGTTCATCGGCAAACATCTGCTCCAGGGTGACGGACAGCTTCCGGCGCCAGTTCGGGTACTCGGTGCTGGTGCCCGGAATGTTAACCGGCGTCGCCATCTCCAGCCAGTCTTCCGGCTGCAGGCCCAGCAGGGCGCTGTTGCTGTCGGCAATATAACGCTGCATCCCCCGGTTGAGGATCCCCGTCATGCTCATCAGCGAGGCCTTATGGCCGGCGCGCTTGGGCAGACAGCCGTACTTATGCAGCGCGTCCAGCAGTCCTTGTTTCGCCAGCTCGCGGTCCTGGTACAGTCCGCGCAGCACCACCTCATCAGGATAGAGGCCCAGCGCTTTACCTAACGTCAGATCGCCGCTTTCCCAGTAGCCGCGGAGAGTGGGCAGGTCGTGCGTCGTCGCCACAGCCATTGATTGCTCCGGGTACAGCGCCGGCGCGCGGAACGTTTTCTCTGCATCACTCTCAAAATAGAGCACCTTATAAGAATAGACGCCGCTGTTGCGTAACTTGCTGACGATCTCCACCGGTACCGTGCCCAGATCTTCACCGATCACCATGCAGCGATGACGCTGGCTTTCCAGCGCCAGAAGCGACAGCAGATCGTCGACCGGATACTGAACGTAAGCGCCATGGTCGGCGGTTTCACCATACGGGATCCACCACAGACGCAGCACAGACATCACGTGATCGATGCGCAACGCGCCGCAGTTCTGCATATTAGCGCGCAGCAGGTCGATAAACGGCTCATAGGCGCGGGCGGCAATGATATGCGGATCCATCGGCGGCAGGCCCCAGTTCTGGCCCAGCGGGCCCAGAATATCCGGCGGCGCGCCTACGGATGCTTTCAGGCAGTACAGTTCACGATCGCACCAGGTTTCCGACCCGCCCTCGGCGACGCCCACCGCCAGGTCGCGGTAGAGGCCGATCGGCATGCCGTCACGCTGGCTGGTTTCCCAGCAGGCGGCAAACTGACTCCAGGCCAGCCACTGCAGCCAAAGATAGAAACTGACGTCATCCTCATGCTCAACGCAGAAGGCTTTCACTTCCGGGCTGTCGATATCCTGAAAGGCCTTCGGCCAGGCCGGCCAGCCCCAGCGCAGCGGGTCCTGTTGTACCTGCCAGGCGTGCAGCGCATCGAAAGCCGCCTGCCAGTAGAGGCTTTCCCCTTCGCGCAGAACAAACTCGCGGAACGCTGTCATCTGCTCATCTTCACGACGAGAGAATTGTTTCCACGCCATACGCAGCGCGGTCATTTTCAGCGTAGTGACGGCGGTATAATCCACATCGTCCGTTTCCCGCGCCGCCTGCAGTGCCTGCTGCGTTGCCGGAGACTGCCACCACGCCTGCGCCTCTTCGCTACGCTGGAAATCTTCAACCGCGTTGACGTCGATATAAATAACGTTCAGCCAGCGACGTGAAGACGGGCTATAGGGGCTGGCGCTCTCCGGGTTCGCCGGATAGAGGGCATGAATCGGGTTAAGGCCAATAAACGACCCGCCGCGGCGGGCGATTTCCGGCAGCATGGCCCGCAGATCGCCAAAATCGCCGATCCCCCAGTTTTTCTCTGAGCGCAGGGTATACAGCTGCACGCAGGTGCCCCACAGCTTTTTCCCCTCTTTCAGCGGCTGCGGCTCATAGCAGCGCGCTGGCGCGACGATAGTTCGGCAGTGCCAGCGCTCCCCCTCCTGGGTGAGGGTCAGGGAGTGGTACCCCTCCGGCAGTTTGGCCGGCAGCGGCAGCGTCTCGCCGCCGCGGGTTTTCCCTTGATACTGCTTACCGTCCTCAGTAGTCAGGATCCACTGATACTCACCGCGTCCTGCCACCGGCAGCGACATTTTTTTGCCGTGAGTGAAAATTTTCACGTTCGGCAGCGGGTTAACCGCCACTTTCGTGGCGGCGGTAGAGCGATGCATCGCATCCAGCAGGCGCTGTTTGGTGACAGCCGCGATAGACTGCGGCTTGCCGTGCGCGTTGATATAGCTGGGGCTGATGCCCGCCGCCAGCGCGGCATTATCGAGGCGTTTACTCTCCATAGGCCTTCCTTTAGCGTTTCGCCTGCCAGATACGTTGCTGATAATCGCGGATCGAGCGGTCGGAGCTGAACATGCCGCAGCGCGCGGTGTTGAGGATAGCCGCGCGGGTCCAGGCCTCCTCGTCGCGATACAGCTCATCTACCCGTTTTTGCGCCGCTACGTAGGCTTCGAAATCGGCCAGCACCAGGTACGGATCGCCGCCCTGCAGCAGGCTGTGCAGCATCTGATCGAAGGCATGCTTGTCGCCGTTGCTGTAGGTGCCGTTCTCCAGCTCCTTAAGCACCGCATCGAGCAGCTTGTCTTTTTTACGCCATTTCAGCGGATCGTAGCCTTTCGCTTTCAGGGCTTTCACCTCTTCAACCGTGTGGCCGAAGATAAAGATGTTCTCCTCACCCACCTGCTCAGCGATTTCCACGTTAGCGCCATCCAGCGTCCCGACGGTCAGCGCGCCGTTCAGCGCCAGCTTCATGTTGCCGGTGCCAGAGGCTTCTTTACCCGCGGTGGAGATCTGCTCGGAGATATCCGCCGCCGGGATCAGTTTTTCTGCTGCCGATACACAATAGTCCGGCAGGAAGACCACCTTCAGCTTATCGCCGACTTTCGGGTCGTTGTTGATCGCTTCCGCTACCTTATTGATGGCAAAAATAATGTTTTTCGCCAGATAGTAGCCCGGCGCCGCTTTCGCGCCGAACAGGAAGACGCGCGGTACGCGGTCGGACTGCGGGTTTTCGCGGATCTCTTTGTACAGCGCAAGGATATGCAGCAGGTTAAGGTGCTGACGCTTATACTCGTGCAGACGTTTGATCTGGATATCGAAGATCGCCTGCGGGTTGATCTCAATCCCGGTACGCTGCTTCACAAACTCAGCCAGATGAACTTTGTTGGCCTGCTTGATATCGCGATAAGTCTGACGGAACGCCGCATCGTCAGCATATTTTTCCAGGTTGATCAGCTGGTCGAGGTCATTGGCCCACTCTTTTTTCAGCGTCTCATCCAGCAGCGAGGCCAGCGCCGGGTTGCACTGCTTGATCCAGCGGCGCGGCGTGATGCCGTTGGTCACGTTATGGAATTTGTTCGGCCACAGCTGGTTATATTCCGGGAACAGATCTTTTACCACCAGATCCGAGTGCAGCGCCGCCACGCCGTTGACAGCAAAGCCGCCCACCACGCACATGTTGGCCATCCGAACCTGTTTGTCATGCACCACCGCCAGCTTCGCCCAGACCTGCTTATCGCCCGGCCAGGTTTTGTCCACCAGCTGTTTAAAGCGGTCGTTGATCTCTTTAATGATCTGCATATGGCGCGGCAGCAGCGCTTTTACCAGCTTCTCATCCCAGCATTCCAACGCTTCCGGCATCAGGGTGTGGTTGGTGTAAGCAAAGGTTTTGCTGGTGATCGCCCAGGCGTCGTCCCAGCTCAGCTGGTGCTCGTCGATCAGCACGCGCAGCAGCTCCGGGATGGCGATGGTCGGGTGCGTATCGTTCAGCTGGATCACTTCGTAATCCGCCAGTTCGGCCAGCTTGCGGCCTGCCAGATGATGACGGCGCAGGATATCGGCCACTGAGCAGGCGCACTGGAAGTACTGCTGCATCAGGCGCAGTTTTTTACCGGCCTGATGGTTGTCGTTCGGGTACAGCACCTTGGTCAGTTTTTCCGCGTCGATGCCCTGCTGCTCGGCGCGCAGGAAATCGCCATCGTTGAATTTGGTCAGGTTGAACGGATGAGCGTGTTTGGCCTGCCACAGACGCAGCGGCTGGGCGACGTTGTTGCGATAGCCAAGCACCGGCAGGTCCCAGGCTTCGCCGGTAATGACGAACGCCGGCTGCCATTCGCCGTTTTTGCTGACTTTCCCGCCGATACCTACCTGGACATCCAGCGCTTCGTTATGACGGAACCACGGGTAGCTGCTGCGCCCCCAGTCGTCAGGGGCTTCCATCTGCTGGCCATCGTCAAATGACTGGCGGAACAGGCCATACTGGTAGTTGAGACCGTAACCGGTCGCCGACTGCCCCACCGTCGCCATGGAGTCGAGGAAGCAGGCTGCCAGACGTCCCAGGCCACCGTTACCCAGCGCCGGGTCAGTCTCTTCTTCCAGCAGATCGGTGAGGTTGACATCGTAGCCTTTCAGCGCGTCGCTGACGCCCTCGTACCAGCCCAGGTTGAGCAGGTTGTTGCCGGTCAGACGACCAATCAGAAACTCCATTGAGATGTAGTTAACGTGACGCTGTCCTTGCGCCGGTTTCGCTACCGGCTGCGCCGCCAGGAGTTCCGCCAACGCTCCGCTGACTGCGCGCCACCATTGACGCTGTGTCATCTCGGAAGCGGACTGTAAACCAAAATGCTGCCACTGACGCGTCAGTGCAGCCTGAAACTGAGCTTTGTTAAATGTAGTCTGTGACATAATGAGATCCGGGTCCTTTACTAAAACGATGGCGCTAGTGTGCCGACCTCCCGATTCATCGTCCTCATCCTGACGGGGATTAGACAGGGAGGAGTGGCGGGGATGAGCGAAAAGTGTGATCCTGAACACTATAGTGTGGGCGAGAAGGCAAAAATATGCTGTAAAAATCACCGCGATATGACAATTGAGAGGTTACCTCCGGTAGCTAAAAATTTGTTACAGGCCAATACGCGTAAAAAATCTTCCAGTTCCTCGCCACGTTATTAACAAAATAAATAGAGGCCCCTGAAGAAATAAGCACCTTTCATCGCATTGACCCGCAAAAAAGATTACTTCTAAGAAATCGCTGACAATAATTTAATAAAAACAAACAACTACTCTTAGCGTAAAATAAATCCACCCACACTCCGCCAGCTACCGCCTGAAAACCGCGGCCGACCAGTCCTGCCTGCGATTTTTTCCCATTCTCAGCCAATGTCAAAATTTGTGACATAGAGCAAATTCAAGAGCATAAACTTCGGACATAACTTGCAATAAATTTCATAATCACCGACCTTATTAGATATTAATTACGAAGCGCAAAAAAAATCGCAACCTCTCTCTTGCACAGCGAAATGTAGAACTATGTTGATTCCGTCCAAATTAAGTCGTCCGGTCCGCCTTGAACACACTGTGGTTCGTGAGCGCTTACTGGCGAAACTTTCCGGCGCGAACAATTATCGTCTCGTGCTGATCACCAGTCCTGCCGGGTACGGTAAGACAACGCTCATTTCTCAGTGGGCCGCGGGTAAAAACGATCTTGGGTGGTTTTCGCTGGACGAAGGCGACAACCAGCAGGAGCGTTTTGCCAGCTATCTGATCGCGGCGATTCAGCAGGCTACCGGCAACCACTGCGCGGCCAGTGAAGCGATGGTGCAAAAACGCCAGTACGCCAGTCTCTCCTCTCTTTTTGCGCAGCTGTTTATTGAACTTGCCGACTGGCAGCGCCCGCTGTATCTCGTCATTGATGATTACCATCTGATCAATAATCCGGTGATCCATGACGCGATGCGCTTTTTCCTGCGCCATCAGCCGGAGAATATGACCCTGGTGGTCCTGTCGCGTAACCTGCCGCAGCTGGGCATTGCCAATCTGCGCGTCCGCGATCAGCTTCTGGAGATTGGCAGTCAGCAGCTGGCCTTTACCCACCAGGAGGCGAAACAATTTTTCGACTGTCGTCTGACATCGCCTATCGAAGCCGACGACAGTAGCCGGCTGTGCGACGATGTCGCCGGGTGGGCCACCGCGCTACAACTCATCGCCCTCTCCGCCCGCCAGAATAACTCCTCCGCCCAACACTCCGCCCGCCGCCTCGCCGGGATTAACGCCAGCCATCTGTCGGATTATCTGGTGGATGAAGTGCTGGATAACGTTGACGCCCGCACGCGCAACTTTTTGCTGAAGAGTTCTCTGCTGCGCTCAATGAACGACGCGTTAATCGTGCGCGTCACCGGCGAAGAGAATGGCCAGATGCAGCTGGAGGAGATCGAACGCCAGGGGCTGTTCCTGCAGCGGATGGATGATTCCGGCGAATGGTTCCGCTATCACCCGCTGTTTGGCAGCTTCCTGCGCCAGCGCTGTCAGTGGGAGCTGGCGGTTGAACTACCGGAGATCCACCGCGCCGCCGCGGAAAGCTGGATGGCGCAAGGTTTCCCCAGCGAGGCCATCCACCATGCGCTGGCGGCCGGCGATGCCAAAATGCTGCGCGATATCTTGCTCAATCATGCCTGGGGCATGTTTAACCATAGCGAGCTGGGGCTACTGGAGCAGTCGCTGGCGGCGCTGCCATGGTCCAATCTGCTGGAAAATCCGCGCCTGATCCTGCTCCAGGCCTGGCTGATGCAGAGCCAGCATCGCTACAGCGAAGTCAATACCCTGCTGGCGCGCGCCGAGCAGGAGATGAGTGTGGAAATGGACACCGCGATGCATGGCGACTTCAACGCGCTGCGCGCGCAGGTGGCGATTAACGATGGCGACCAGGACGAGGCGGAACGTCTGTCAATGGTGGCCCTGGAAGAGCTGCCGCTGGCCAACTATTACAGCCGCATCGTCGCCACATCGGTGCATGGCGAAGTTCTCCATTGTAAGGGAAAGCTGACCAAATCCCTCGCCGTGATGCAGCAGACCGAACAGATGGCCCGCCGTCATGACGTATGGCATTACGCCCTGTGGAGCATCATTCAGCAAAGCGAAATCCTCTTCGCCCAGGGCTTCCTGCAGGCCGCCTGGGAGAGCCAGGAGAAAGCCTTCCAGCTGGTACGCGAACAGCATCTTGAGCAGTTGCCGATGCATGAGTTCCTGCTGCGCATCCGTTCTCAGCTGCTGTGGGCATGGGCGCGCCTCGACGAGGCTGAAGCTTGCGCCCGCCAGGGGATGGACGTGCTATCCACCTATCAGCCGCAGCAGCAGCTGCAGTGCCTGGCGCTGATGGTCCAGTGCTCACTGGCGCGCGGCGATCTGGATAATGCCCGCAGCCACCTGAACCGGCTGGAAAACCTGCTCGGTAATGGTCACTATCACAGCGACTGGGTCTCCAACGCCGATAAGGTGCGAGTGATCTACTGGCAGATGACCGGTGATAAAACCGCGGCGGCCAACTGGCTGCGCCAGACGCCAAAGCCGGAGTTCGCCAACAACCACTTCCTGCAGAGCCAGTGGCGCAACATTGCCCGGGCGCAGATCCTGCTGGGCGACTTCGAACCGGCGGAAATGGTGCTGGAAGAGCTGAACGAAAATGCGCGTTCGCTGCGTTTGATGAGCGATCTCAACCGCAACCTGCTGCTGCTCAACCAGCTGTACTGGCAGTCAGGACGCAAGAGCGAAGCGCAGAAAGCCCTGCTGGAAGCCCTGACGCTCGCCAACCGCACCGGTTTTATCAACCACTTTGTGATTGAAGGCGAGGCGATGGCCCAGCAGCTGCGCCAGCTGATCCAGTTGAACACGTTGCCGGAGCTGGAGCAGCATCGCGCCCAGCGTATTCTGCGCGACATCAACCAGCATCATCGCCACAAATTCGCCCACTTTGACGAAGGGTTCGTCGAGCGACTGCTGAATCATCCGGAGGTGCCGGAGCTTATCCGCACCAGCCCGCTGACCCAGCGCGAGTGGCAGGTGCTTGGCTTAATCTATTCCGGTTACAGCAACGAGCAGATTGCCGGCGAGCTTGACGTGGCGGCCACCACCATCAAGACCCACATTCGCAACCTGTATCAGAAACTGGGCGTCGCCCACCGGCAGGACGCGGTACAGCATGCCCAGCAGTTGCTTAAGATGATGGGATACGGCGTCTGACGACGCCGTTGCCGTTTAGCACAGCTCCAGCTGAAGGTTGTTATCAGTGATCACCTTCAGCACGCCGGCCGGCGGCAGCACGTCGGTATAGACCGCATCGACCATACTGATGCTGCCCATGTTGACCATCGCATTGCGGCCAAACTTGGTATGGTCCACCACCAGCATCACGTGGCGTGAATTCTCAATGATCGCCCGCTTGGTGCGCACTTCATGATAATCAAACTCCAGCAGCGAGCCATCGCTGTCTACGCCGCTGATGCCGAGAATGCCGAAGTCGAGGCGGAACTGCGAGATAAAGTCGAGGGTGGCTTCCCCGATGATCCCGCCGTCCCGGCTACGCAGTTCGCCGCCGGCGAGAATAATACGGAAGTCCTCTTTCACCATCAGCGTGTTGGCGACGTTAAGGTTATTGGTCACAATCCGCAGATCGTTGTGATCGAGCAGGGCGTGCGCCACCGCTTCCGGCGTGGTGCCGATATCAATAAACAGCGTCGCCCCGTCCGGGATCTCGCTGGCCACCCGCCGGGCGATACGCTCTTTCTCCGCCGTCTGGGTCGCTTTGCGATCGTGCCAGGAGGTGTTGACCGAGCTGGAGGGCAGCGCCGCGCCGCCGTGATGGCGGAGGATCATTTTCTGTTCGGCTAAATCGTTCAGGTCGCGGCGGATGGTCTGCGGGCTTACCGCGAACTGCTCAACCAGCTCTTCCGTGCTGACGTAACCCTGTTTTTTTACCAGCTCGATAATGGCGTCATGACGTTGTGTTTGTTTCATGAAATATCCCTGGAAAAATGTCGCCTACCCGACCCCTGTCGGTAAGTCTTTATGCGCGTTTTCGCCCATGTAAGGTATCAACAAACGCCATCGCCAGGCCGGTCGCCAGACCAGCCACGTGCGCGCCGTTGGCGATCGCCATGCCGAAAACGTCAAACCAGCCAGCAATTAACCACACTAAAGAGAAGAGTATCAACCCGCGCTGCAGATAAATACCGCTCTGCGGATCGCGCTCGCCCCGCAGCCAGACGTAGCCCATCAGCGCGTAGACCACGCCCGACAAGCCACCAAACCACGGGCCGCTAAACTGGTGCTGCACGAAGCCGCTCAGCAGAGCGCTGATGACGGTGATCACCACCAGCTTGCCGCTGCCGATGCGCTTTTCCACCGCGCCGCCAAGATACCACCACCATAGCAGGTTGAAGAGAATATGCATCAGCGAGAAATGCATGAAAGCATGGCTGAAATAGCGCCAGGCTTCGAACTGCAGCGAAGGATCGTAGGGCCAGGCCAGCCAAATCATCACCGGCTGATCGCCCAGCAGATTTTGCAGGATGAACACCGCGATGCAGATCAGCAGAATCGCCCAGGTGAACGGACCGGCGTTATGCCGCAGCGTGGCAAAGAAAGGAAAGCGCTGATAGCGCAACCCGCTATTGGTCTGTCCGGACTGCCAGCTCGCCGCCAGATAGCGCGGGTCCGCCGGGTTTTCGAGAAAACGCGCCAGCTCAGCCCTGACGCGCCCGGCCTGACTCTCATCAGCCAGCCAGACGTCGCTCTGGGTATGCTGCTGGATGGTCAGGATAATCCCCTGCGTCGCCATATAATCGACAAACGCCTGGGCCACCCGCGGGTTGGCAAAAGAGGTAATCATTAACATGCAGCGAATCGCTTATTCCACACAAAGGGGGATAGTATACCTGCCAGTCGTTAAAACGTCCCGCGCGCCACTTCCGCCGGGAAATGGCGATGCCAGGCGTCGAACCCGCCGTCAACGCTATAGACCTTATCAAACCCCTGCTGCAGCAGATACTGCGCGGCGCCCTTGCTGCTGTTGCCGTGATAGCACATCACCATCACCGCCGTGTCAAAGTCGTTGTCACGCATAAACGCGCCCAGCGTATCGTTGGTCAGATGAAACGCGCCCGGCGTATGACCCATCGCATAGCTTTGCGGATCGCGGATATCGACCAGTACCGCCGTCTGCTGATGCAGTTTCTGGTGCGCTTCTTCAACATTGATGCATTCAAACTGTTCCATGATTCTCTTCTCTTTCTCGTCATGACGGGCGATGGCCGGCCCAATTTTACCCTGTAGTGTACCGTCAGGCGGTAAAGAAACGCCAATATGTTACACCCATCACTTCAAAATGTTTTTTTGATGTTACCAAAAGCGCGTTTGTTTGCTATAGTGAGCGATATCGAGCATTTATGAGCTTAAACGAAAGTGTGAGAGGGTAAGAACGTGGAAACCAAAGATCTGATTGTGATAGGCGGAGGCATCAACGGTGCCGGTATCGCGGCAGATGCCGCCGGGCGTGGTTTATCCGTACTGATGCTGGAAGCGCGCGATCTCGCCTGCGCCACCTCCAGCGCCAGTTCCAAACTGATCCACGGCGGGCTACGCTACCTCGAACACTATGAGTTCCGTCTGGTCAGCGAAGCGCTGGCCGAGCGTGAAGTGCTGTTAAAAATGGCCCCGCATATCGCCTTCCCGATGCGCTTTCGCCTACCGCATCGCCCGCATCTGCGCCCGGCATGGATGATCCGTATCGGCTTGTTTATGTACGATCATCTGGGCAAACGCACCAGCCTCCCGGGATCCACCGGGTTGCGTTTTGGCGCAGAATCGGTACTTAAACCGGAAATTGTGCGCGGTTTCGAATATTCCGACTGCTGGGTCGACGATGCCCGCCTGGTGCTGGCCAACGCGCAGATGGTCGTCCGCAAAGGCGGCGAAGTGCGTACCCGCACCCGCGCTATCTCGGCGAAACGTGAGAATGGCCTGTGGGTGGTGGAAGCGGAAGATATTGATAGCGGTGAGAAGTTTACCTGGAAGGCGCGCGGCCTGGTCAATGCCACCGGCCCATGGGTCAAACAGTTCTTCGACGAAGGGATGCATCTGCGCTCGCCTTACGGCATCCGTCTGATCAAGGGCAGCCACATCGTGGTGCCGCGGGTGCATACCCAGAAACAGGCTTATATTCTGCAGAACGAAGATAAACGCATAGTATTTGTTATTCCGTGGATGGATGAGTTCTCTATCATCGGCACGACGGACGTCGAGTATAAGGGCGATCCGAAAGCGGTGGCCATTGATGATAAAGAGATCAACTATCTGCTGAACGTCTATAACGCGCACTTTAAAAAGACCCTCAGCCGGGACGATATCGTCTGGACCTACTCCGGCGTCCGTCCGCTGTGCGACGACGAGTCGGATTCGCCGCAGGCCATTACCCGCGACTATACCCTGGATATTCACGATGAGAACGGTCAGGCGCCGCTGCTGTCCGTCTTCGGCGGCAAGCTGACCACCTATCGCAAACTGGCCGAGCATGCACTGGAAAAACTGACCCCCTATTACAAAGGGATCGGCCCGGCATGGACCAAAACCGCGGTGCTCCCCGGCGGCGATATCGGCGGCGACCGCGACGACTACGCGGCAAAACTGCGCCGTCGCTTCCCGTTCATCAGTGAATCACTGGCCCGCCATTATGCCCGCACCTACGGGAGCAACAGCGAGTGGATCCTGAAGGAAGCCAGCGCCCTGAGCGATCTCGGGGAAGATTTCGGCCACGAGTTTTATGAAGCCGAGCTGAAATATCTGGTGGAGCACGAGTGGGTGCGCAGCCTGGATGACGCCATCTGGCGTCGTACCAAACAGGGCATGTGGCTGACTGCCGAGCAGCAGGCGCGCATCAGCGAATGGCTGGCGCAGCATGCGGGAAAGTCTGAACTGTCGTTAGCGTCCTGACATCGCGCGGCGCCAGGAGAGAAATACCCGGGCTATGGCTTGCGCTTGGCCCGGATACCTGTTCACAAATTAAACGAGACTTTTTTTCCAGTCGGCAATGTGACATTTATACTGAGTTCTCCCCCCAATGCCGCAATGTAGCGTTTTAGGGTCGAAAGCCGAGGGTCGTTATCAGCCTGTTCCATTTTAGCGATCGTTGGCTGCTTTACCCCCATAGCCGCAGCCATCTCTGTTTGCGACATTTGCAACTCTTCTCGAAGCAAGTTTAAAGCGACAGACTGGCGTATCTCTGCCGCTTTCGCTGCAATACGCTGCTGGCTATCAGGACTCTGTTTCGCCATGAGTTCTTTTAGCGTGGCCATTATCGCTCCTTAGTCAGGTGTTGGCTGAATTCTCTGTCAGCCAGAGTAATCATCTCTTTGTAAAAACGTTTCTCATTCATGCCATCCTTATTGCCCACACATAAAACGATAGCTTTCCGCAGAGGATCAAAAGCAAAACAGGCGCGGATGGGGAGCCCATGATGCTGAACCCGCAGTTCTTTCATATTCTGAAACGTTGAATCTTTCACCGTATCAACATACGGGCGCCCAAGCTGCGGAGCAAACTCAGACAGGATGAGCATCGTGGCCAACATATCCTCTTTTAAAGCTCTACTTTGTAATTCGAACCAGGCATCAAACGTATCCGTCGTTTCTACATCCCACATAGGCTATGAACGTAAACTTATTGAGCATTTATCGTACTGCTGGCGAATTCACGTCAATAGTATATTCCCGCAATAGCCTGAATCCTCCCCGGCACTTTTCCGAATAAAACGTTCGCCACACAACACAACGGGGCCAAATGGCCCCGTTGTGTTGTGTGGTGTTGCATTGACTGGCTTACAGCCTTACCGGGTCGATATGCCAGATATATTTCGCGTACTCCTGGATCGTCCGGTCAGAAGAGAAGTAGCCCATGTTGGCAATATTCAACATTGCCTTATAAGCCCACTCTTCCGGGTTTTGATACAGCTCGTCGACGCGATCCTGGCAGTCCACATAGCTACGATAGTCCGCCAGAACCTGGTAGTGGTCGCCAAAGTTAATCAGCGAATCCAGCAGGTCGCGGTAGCGCCCCGGTTCTGCCGGGCTGAAGACGCCGGTACCGATCTGCGTCAGCGCCTGGTGGAGCTCTTCATCCTGCTCGTAATATTCGCGTGGTTTATAGCCGCTGCGACGTAGCTCCTCCACCTCTTCCGCGGTGTTACCGAAGATAAAGATATTCTCTTCGCCCACGTGCTCCTGCATCTCCACGTTTGCCCCATCAAGGGTGCCGATAGTCAGCGCGCCGTTAAGGGCAAACTTCATATTACTGGTGCCGGAAGCTTCAGTGCCTGCGAGGGAGATCTGTTCCGACAGGTCTGCCGCCGGAATGATCAGCTGCGCCAGGCTAACGCTGTAGTTGGGGATAAAGACGACCTTCAGCTTGTCGCCAATCTGCGGATCGTTATTAATCACCGCCGCCACATCGTTGATCAGGTGAATAATGTGCTTGGCCATATAGTAGGCCGAGGCCGCCTTACCGGCGAAAATATTCACCCGCGGCACCCACTCGGCCTGCGGATCGGCCTTGATCCGGTTATAGCGGGTGATGACGTGCAGCACATTCATTAGCTGGCGTTTGTATTCATGGATACGTTTGATCTGCACATCAAACAGCGCCTTCGGATTGACCACCACATTGAGCTGTTGGGCAATATAGCTGGCCAGCCGCTGTTTGTTCTCAAACTTGGCCTGACGCACCGCCTGATTGACCATCGGGTAGTCGATATGCTGTTTCAGCTCATCAAGCTGACTCAGATCGGTCCGCCAGGTGCGGCCGATATGCTCATCCAGCACTTTCGACAGCGGCGGGTTGGCCAGCGCCAGCCAGCGGCGCGGCGTCACACCGTTGGTCACGTTGATAAAGCGCATTGGGAAGATTTTGGCGAATTCGGCAAACAGTGACTCCACCATCAGTCGGGAATGCAGCTCGGACACCCCGTTGACCTTGTGGCTGACCACTACCGCCAGCCAGGCCATCCGCACACGGCGGCCGTTAGACTCGTCGATAATCGAGGTGCGGCTGAGGAGGTCGGTATCGTTCGGATACTGCTCCTGCAAAGTCTTGAGGAAATAGTCGTTAATCTCGAAGATAATCTGCAGATGGCGCGGCAGAATTTTACCCAGCATATCCACCGGCCAGGTCTCGAGCGCTTCGCTCATCAGGGTGTGGTTGGTATAGGAGAAGACCTGACAGGTCACCTCGAACGCCTCGTCCCAGCTGAACTTATGTTCGTCGATAAGCAGACGCATCAGCTCCGGTATCGACAGCACCGGGTGGGTGTCATTCAGGTGAATGGCAATCTTGTCCGCCAGGTTGTCATAGGTTTTATGCAACATGTAATGGCGACTCAGGATATCCTGCACCGTGGCCGACACGAGGAAATACTCCTGGCGCAGGCGCAGCTCGCGGCCGGAGTAGGTCGAGTCGTCCGGATAGAGCACGCGGGAGACGTTTTCGGAGTGGTTTTTATCCTCTACCGCGGCGAAGTAGTCGCCCTGGTTGAATTTACCGAGGTTAATTTCGCTACTGGCCTGCGCGCTCCACAGACGCAGCGTGTTGGTGGCGTCGGTGTCAAAGCCGGGGATGATCTGGTCGTAGGCTTCCGCAATGATCTCCTCCGTCTCAATCCAGCGGGTTTTCTTTCCTTCCTGCTGAATGCGGCCGCCGAAGCGCACTTTATAGCGGGTGTTGTGGCGCTCAAACTCCCACGGGTTACCGTACTCCAGCCAGTAGTCAGGAGACTCTTTTTGCCGGCCATCGACAATATTCTGTTTAAACATCCCGTAGTCGTAGCGGATGCCGTAACCGCGTCCCGGCAGACCCAGCGCCGCCAGGGAGTCAAGGAAGCAAGCCGCCAGGCGGCCCAGACCGCCGTTGCCAAGCCCGGGGTCATTCTCTTCATCGATCAGCTCTTCGAGATCGAGCCCCATCTCCGCCAGCGCGCTGCTCACATCGTCATAAATGCCCAGCGACAGCAGCGCATTCGAGAGGGTGCGGCCGATCAGAAACTCCATCGACAGATAGTACACCTGGCGCACTTCCTGGGAGAGCTGCGCGCGGTTGGAGCGCAGCCAGCGCTCCACCATGCGATCGCGAACGGCAAACAGCGTGGCGTTAAGCCATTCATGCTTGTTGGCGATGGCCGGATCTTTACCGATGATAAACATCAGTTTATAGGCAATAGAATGCTTTAACGCCTCAACGCTCAGCGTCGGTGATGCATAGCTAAAGGGTACATTCATAACAATGACTCCAGTGGTTACATCAAGCGTTGATAAAGTTCGCGATAGGAGTTCGCGGCAACCTGCCAGCTAAAATCCATATTCATCGCCTGACGCTGCACGTAGCGCCAGAGCGACGGGCGCGACCAGAGGACAAAGGCGCGACGGATAGCGCGCAGCAATGACAGCGCATTGCTGTCCTCAAAGACAAACCCTGTCGCCAGACCATCGGCCAGATTCTCCAGCGAACTGTCAGCGACGGTGTCCGCCAGACCGCCGGTGCGGCGCACCAGCGGCAGCGTCCCGTACTTCAGACCATACAGCTGGGTCAGGCCGCAGGGTTCAAAGCGGCTCGGGACCAGAATGACGTCGGCGCCGCCCATAATGCGGTGGGAGAAGGCCTCATGGTAGCCAATCTGCACACCCACTTTGCCCGGGTGTTCGGCGGCGGCGGCGAGGAAACCTTCCTGCAGCACCGGATCGCCGGCGCCCAGTAGCGCCAGCTGGCCGCCCTGCTCAAGCAGACCCGGCAGCGCTTCAAGCACCAGGTCCAGCCCTTTCTGGCTGGTAAGACGGCTGACGACGGCAAACAACGGCGCTTTATCATCGACCTTCAGGCCCATGGCAATCTGCAGCTGACGCTTGTTCTCCGCCTTCTCCTCCAGCGTGTCGCGATCGTAGCGCATCGGCAGCAGCAGATCGTTTTGCGGGCTCCAGATACCGTCGTCAACGCCGTTGAGAATTCCCGACAGCCGACCTTCATGATGGCGCTGGCGCAGCAGCCCCTCCATGCCGTAGGCGTACTGCGGCTCGGTGATCTCGCGCGCGTAGGTCGGGCTCACCGCCGTAATATGGTCGGCGTAGTAGAGGCCGGCCTTGAGAAACGAGATCTGCCCGTTAAACTCGAGGCCATGCATGTTATAGAACGACCACGGCAGCTCAATGTCATTCATATGCCAGGAGTAAAACATCCCCTGGTACGCCAGGTTGTGCACGGTAAACACCGATTTAGCCGGGCGTCCGCGCGCCGCCAGGTAGGCCGGCGTCAGGCCGGCGTGCCAGTCATGGGCATGCACCACATCCGGGCGCCAGAACGGATCCAGTCCGCTGGCCATTTCACTTCCCACCCAGCCCAGCAGCGCAAAGCGCAGGACGTTGTCGGGATAAGCGTGCTGGTTGGTATCGTGGTAAGGGCTCCCCGGACGGTCATAGAGATGCGGGGCGTCTATCAAGTAGATCCCCACGCCGTTAAAGTGGCCGTACAGCAGCGTGATCCGCCCGGCGAAGGTATCCCGGCGGGTCACCACCTGGGCATCCACCACGCCGCGACGGATATCGGGAAACGCCGGCAACAGCACGCGCGTATCGATACCCTCCGCGATTTGCGCCGCCGGCAGTGCGCCGATGACGTCCGCCAGACCGCCCGTCTTTAACAGCGGGAACATCTCAGAACATACATGTAAGACCTGCATTAGCGCTCCTGTTTGTGCCCTAATTTCCGCAGCATGTCGCGGGTCACCAGCACGATACCTTCCTCTGAGCGATAGAAGCGGCGTGCATCCTCTTCCGCATTCTCACCAATCACCATTCCTTCCGGGATAACACAGGCGCGGTCAATCACGCAGCGACGCAGGCGGCATGAGCGCCCCACCCAGACATCTGGCAACAAGACTGCCGAATCAATGTTACAGAACGAATTCACCCGCACGCGCGGGAACAGCACCGACTGCACCACCACCGACCCGGAGATAATGCACCCCCCGGAAACCAGCGAGTTCAGGGTCATGCCGTGGCTACCGGAGCGGTCCTGCACGAACTTCGCCGGCGGCAGCGATTCCATATGGGTGCGGATCGGCCAGTTCTGGTCGTACATATCCAGCTCCGGCGTGACTGACGCCAGATCGAGGTTAGCCTTCCAGTAGGCTTCCAGCGTCCCCACGTCGCGCCAGTAAGGTTCGGCGTTCGGGTCGGACTGCACGCAGGAGAGCGGGAAAGGATGTGCATAAGCCATGCCAGCTTCGGTGATCTTCGGAATGATGTCTTTACCGAAATCGTGGCTGGAGTTCTCGTTGCGATCGTCTTCTTCCAGCAGCTCATAAAGATAGGCGGCGTCAAAGACATAAATGCCCATGCTGGCCAGCGATTTGGTCGGGTCGGTCGGCATCGCCGGCGGGTTGGCGGGTTTCTCGACAAACTCAATGATTTTTTCGTTTTCGTCGACCGCCATGACGCCGAAGGCGGATGCCTCTTCAATGGGCACCGGCATGCAGGCCACGGTGCAACGCGCCCCTTTTTCGACATGGTCGATCAGCATGCGCGAGTAGTCCTGCTTATAAATATGGTCGCCCGCGAGGATCACCACGTACTCGGCCTTGTAGCGGCTGATGATATCCAGGTTCTGCGTCACCGCATCCGCCGTGCCGCGATACCAATTTTCGCCATGCACGCGCTGCTGAGCCGGCAGCAGATCGACAAACTCGTTCATCTCTTCGCTGAAGAACGACCAGCCGCGCTGGATGTGCTGCACCAGCGTGTGCGACTGATACTGGGTAATAACGCCGATGCGGCGGATCCCTGAGTTAATGCAGTTAGATAATGCGAAATCGATAATACGGAACTTGCCGCCAAAGTGAACGGCAGGTTTCGCACGCTTAATGGTGAGATCCTTCAGCCGGGTGCCACGCCCGCCCGCGAGGATCAACGCCACGGATTTGATGGGTAATTGACGCGCCAGCATCAGCGGATCGTTTTTTTCAAGCCTAACCATGATTAACTCCTTTTTACACCCCCGCTTTCCAGCTCATCCCGCCGCGCCGCCGCCACGGGTCCAACCGAAAGCTTCAGGGCTTACGACCTTTGAAATACGCACACTCCGTGCGCGGGCCCATGCCAGACAGCCATGATGACCGGATTATCCTCTCCGGCGAATGGAGGAACGGCGCGCCATTCCCCCTCGGGTAAAACCATATCGACCACCTCTGCGGTGGCGTTCAGCGTGAGCAGCCAGCGATCCGACAACTGGATCTGCATACACGCGGCCCCCTGCTGCCACTCCGCGGCAGTCAGGGGCTGGGCGTTGCGATTAAGCCAGCGGACGTTGCCATCCCCCTCCTGCCACCAGCGGTTGCGGGTGAGCGCCGGAATACGACGCCGCAGGTGGATCAGCGCCGCGGTAAAGGCGGTTAATCCCGGGTTCGCCTGGCGCCAGTCCAGCCACGTCAGGGCGTTGTCCTGGCAGTAAGCATTATTGTTACCGTGCTGGCTGTGGCCCTGTTCATCGCCCGCCAGCAGCATTGGCGTCCCCTGAGCCAGCAGCAGCGTCGTCAGCAGCGCATGCGCGCTGGCGCGCCGCCGTTCAATCACCGCAAAATTCGCTTCTAATCCTTCTATACCATGATTGTTGCTGTAGTTATTGTTAGTCCCATCGCGATTCTCCTCCCCGTTTGCCTCATTGTGTTTCTGATTGAAACAAACGCAGTCGCGCAGCGTGAAGCCATCGTGGGCCGTCACCAGGTTGACCGTCGCCGATGGCGGCTTGCCATCGCGGGCAAAGAGATCGCTGGAGGCCGCGAAACGTTGGGCAAAATCCCCCAGGGAGACATTTTGCTGTAGCCAGAAGCGTCGGGCGCTATCGCGAAAATGGTCATTCCATTCAGCGAACAGCGGTGGGAAATTACCCATCTGATAGCCGCCCGGGCCGATATCCCAGGGTTCCGCAATCAGTTTCACCTGCGACAGCACGCTGTCGCGGCGGATAGCCTCGAACAGCGGCGCATCCTGGCGGAATTCCGGCGTCCGCCCCATCACTGAGGCGAGGTCGAAGCGAAAGCCGTCGACATGGCACTCATCCACCCAAAAGCGCAAACACTGGCGCGCCCACTCCACCACGCCGGGGTGGCTAAGATTGAGCGTATTACCGCACCCGGTCCAGTTGTGATAATCGCCATCCTCCCTTACCCAATAATAGCTACGGTTGTCGATTCCGCGCAGGGAGACGGTGGGCCCGTCGAGATCGATTTCCGCACTATGGTTGAGCACGATATCCAGAATCACTTCGATACCGGCGGCGTGCAGCGCCTTAACCGCATCGCGAAACTCATCCAGGGCGCGATCCGGGTCGCTGGCGTAGCGCGGATCCAGCGCGAACCACGCCAACGGGTTGTAGCCCCAGTAGTTGCTTAACCCCATCCGCTGCAGTCGCGGCTCGCTGGCGAACTGCGCCACCGGCAACAGCTCAAGGGCGCTGATGCCCAGCGATTTGAAGTAAGCGATCATCGCCGGGTGGCCCAGCGCTTTATAGGTTCCGCGAATGGCTTCCGGTAGCTGCGGATTAAGCAAGGTGAGCCCTTTCACGTGCGCTTCATAAATCACCGTTTCCCCCCATGGGGTACGCGGCGGTTTATCGCCACGCCAGTCATAGCGCAGATCCACCACCTGCGATTTTGGCGCGACCGCGGCGCTGTCGCGGCGATCGGGCTGCCACATGCCGCCGTGCAGGCGCTCATCGTCAGGCAGATCGCCCTCGACCCGGTGGGCGCTGGGATCGATCAACAGCTTGGCCGGGTTAAAGCGGTGCCCCTGCGCCGGGTCCCAGGGACCATGTACCCGATAGCCGTAGCGCAGGCCCGGCCCGGCGGCGGCCAGCCAGCCGTGCCAGATGTCGCCGCTGCGCGCCGGGAGATCGAAGCGTTGCTCGTTGCCCTGCTCGTCGAATACGCACAGCTCCACCCGCTCCGCATGGGCGGAGAAGAGGGCGAAATTCACCCCCTTGCCGTCATAGCTGGCGCCCAATGGCGCAGGTTTGCCTGCCGCGAGTGAGGTCATTGCGCCTCCCGGACCAGCCAGATCGTCGCCAGCGGGGGCAGGGTCAGCGACAGCGAATGTTCGCGGCCATGGCTGGCGATAGCGTCGCTTTCCACCACGCCGCCATTGCCCTGATTGCTGCCGTGATAGTGCATGGAGTCGGTATTTAGCGCCTCGCGCCAGCGGCCCGGCTGGTTAATGCCGAAGCGGTAGTCGTGGCGCGGCACCGGCGTGAAGTTGCTGGCGACGATAATCTCGTTGCCCGCCCGGTCACGGCGTACAAAGACAAACACCGAGCGCTCATGGTCGTCGACCACCAGCCATTCGAAGCCGTAGGGGTCAAAATCCAGCTCGTGCAGCGCTTTATGATGCCGGTAGGTATGGTTCAGGTCGCGCACCAGCCGCTGGACGCCGTGGTGCCAGTTGTCGCCGCCCTCCAGCAGATGCCAGTCGAGGCTAACGTCATGGTTCCACTCGCGGCCCTGAGCGAACTCATTGCCCATAAACAGCAGCTTTTTCCCCGGGAAGGCGAACAGCCAGCCGTAGTAGGCGCGCAGGTTGGCGAACTTCTGCCAGGCATCGCCCGGCATGCGGTCGAGAATCGATTTTTTGCCGTGCACCACTTCATCGTGGGAGAGCGGCAGCACAAAATTCTCGGTGTAGTTGTAGAGCATGCCGAAGGTCATTTTGTCGTGATGGTAGCGGCGATGCACCGGATCGAGCTTCATGTAATCCAGGGTGTCGTGCATCCAGCCGAGGTTCCATTTGAACCAGAAACCGAGGCCGCCGCCGGCTGGCGGACGGGTCACCCCGGTAAAATCGGTGGACTCTTCCGCCATGGTGACCGCGCCCGGAGTCTGTTCGCCAAGGATGCGGTTGGTGTTGCGCAGAAACTCAATGGCTTCCAGATTCTCCCGACCGCCGTATTCGTTGGGGATCCACTCTCCCGCCTTGCGGCTATAATCGCGATAGATCATCGAGGCCACCGCGTCGACCCGCAGCGCATCGATGCCGAAGCGTTCGATCCAGTACAGCGCGTTACCCACCAGGTAGTTGCTGACTTCCCGACGTCCGTAGTTGTAGATCAGGGTATTCCAGTCCTGGTGATACCCCTCGCGCGGATCGCTGTGCTCATACAGCGAAGTGCCGTCAAACGAGGCAAGGGCAAAATCATCCGCCGGGAAGTGGCCGGGCACCCAGTCAAGAATGACGTTCAGCCCGGCGGCGTGCGCGGCATTGATAAAGTAACGGAAATCGTCGCGGGTGCCGAAGCGGCGGGTCGGCGCATAGAGCCCGGTGGGTTGATAGCCCCAGCTGCCGTCGAACGGGTGCTCGTTAACCGGCAATAGTTCGAGATGGGTGAAGCCCATCCATTTCGCATAGGGCACCAGCTGGTCGGCCAGCTCGCGGTAGCTCAGCCAGAAATTATTATCGGTATGACGGCGCCAGGAGCCGAGATGCACTTCATAGATAGAGATCGGGGCATCAAACTGGTTCGCCGCTCTACGGTCCGCTGGCTGTTCCACTTTGGGCGGCAGATCGCAGATAAGCGAGGCGCTTTCCGGACGCATTTGCGACTCAAAGGCGTAAGGGTCGGCTTTGACCCGCAGATTGCCGTGGGCGTCAATCAGTTCGAATTTATACAGCTGGCCATTGTGCGCGCCGGGAACGAACAGCTCCCAGATCCCGGACTCTTTGCGAAACCGCATCGGGTGGCGACGGCCATCCCAGTAGTTAAACTGCCCCACCACCGATACGCGGCGGGCGTTCGGTGCCCACACCGAGAAACGGGTACCGGTGACGCCGTCCATGGTGGCAGCGTGCGCGCCCAGCGTTTCGTAAGGGCGCAGGTGGGTCCCTTCCGACAGCAGCCAGACGTCAAGGTCCTGCAACAGCGGACCAAAGCGATAAGGGTCATCGATCAGATTCTGCTGCCCGTGCCAGGTGACGGCCAGCTGATAGCGAAAAGCGTTTTTACGCCGCGGCAGGACGCCGCTGAAGAAACCACGCGAGTCGAGACATTCGAGCTTGCCGACTTTGCGTCCGGTTTTCGGTTCAATAACCCACACGTCGGTGGCATCGGGTAATAATGCGCGCACTTCCAGCCCGGCGTCAGTACGGTGCATGCCGAGCACGGAAAAGGGATCCGCGAAATGACCGGCGATTAGCGCATTAATCACGTCTCTATCAATATGATTAGACATGCTTTCATCCTGTTGTAAGTGTCGCTCATTCCTGTAACTGGCGACTTTTTTTGACCTGAACGGCGCAGTGCTCTCAGCATCCTCCTGCTCCGTCCCACCTTCAGGTAAGGAATTCCTTACTTAAAGCATAGCCAAGGCTGAGTTACCTCCGTGGGGAAAAATCTAACATCCGCGTTTACTCCTTGTATTACGCAAAAAAAAAGGGGGCCTGAAGACCCCCTTTCTGTTCATCCTGGGCTTACGCCAGCTGGCGAAGCATCCGGCGCAGCGGCTCCGCGGCGCCCCACAGCAGCTGGTCGCCAACGGTAAAGGCCGATAGATACTCCGGCCCCATATTCAGTTTACGCAGGCGTCCTACCGGGGTGGTCAGGGTGCCCGTCACCGCGGCTGGGGTCAGCTCGCGCATGGTAATCTCACGATCGTTCGGTACCACTTTGGCCCACGGGTTGTGCGCGGCCAGCAGCTCCTCAACGGTCGGGATAGAAACATCTTTCTTCAGCTTGATAGTAAACGCCTGGCTGTGGCAGCGCAGCGCGCCAACGCGAACGCAGAGGCCGTCTACCGGGATAACGGACGAGGTGGCGAGGATCTTGTTGGTCTCCGCCTGGCCTTTCCACTCTTCGCGGCTCTGACCGTTATCCAGCTGTTTGTCGATCCACGGGATCAGGCTGCCCGCCAGCGGTACGCCAAAGTTATCGACCGGCAGCTCGCCGCTGCGGGTCAGCGACGTCACTTTGCGCTCAATATCCAGGATGGCGGAAGCCGGGTCCGCCAGCTCCGCGGCCACATGATTATGCAGCTGCCCCATCTGGCTCAGCAGCTCGCGCATATGACGCGCGCCGCCGCCGGAAGCCGCCTGGTACGTCGCCACGCTGACCCACTCCACCAGATCCTGAGCAAACAGGCCGCCGAGGGACATCAGCATCAGGCTGACGGTGCAGTTGCCGCCGACAAAGGTTTTCACGCCGTTGTTCAGGCCGGCGGTGATCACATCCTGGTTAACCGGGTCGAGGATAATGATCGCATCGTCCTTCATGCGCAGCGAAGAAGCCGCGTCAATCCAGTAACCCTGCCAGCCGCTTGCGCGCAGCTTCGGGTAAATCTCGTTGGTGTAATCGCCGCCCTGGCACGTGACAATAATGTCCAGCGCCTTCAGCGCGTCCAGATCGAACGCATCCTGCAGCGTGCCACCGGTGCTACCGCCGAATGACGGTGCTGGCTGTCCCAGCTGGGAGGTAGAGAAGAACACCGGGCGAATGGCGTCGAAATCGCGCTCTTCAACCATGCGTTGCATGAGAACAGAGCCGACCATTCCGCGCCAGCCGATAAAACCAACATTTTTCATAACGTATTCCTGCGAGGTGTGTGCTGTTTGTGCCTGGCCAGTTTCCAACTGGATTATCCCTCACCTTACAAAATGCAGCTAAAGTCGCAAGTGAAATTAATCAATGATTGCTGAACAATCAGAAAAGCAACTTATCCTGCACATTGTCCACCGTCGCTGGTCGTCGTCAAAAGCGCAACGATTATCGGGGAAATCCCCCGGGGAATGGAATATTTTCCGTCGCTATTTTATTGATCCTGATTATGGATTAAGCGTGAAATCTGGTGCTTTTCCGCTTGCCAAAAAAAAGCGACAAACCCAGTCACAGCAAGGGATGACGAGGGATACGAGCATCGTCGTAGCGCTAATAAGGGCCAATAGCTGGCAAGGAAAAGAGGGAAAAAGGGCGGTTTATTGCAAAGAAGCCAGGGTAAGCAGCGTTACCCTGGCTTTTTATTTCCCGCGAGCGGGAGATGAGCGGGCTTAGCTCAGCAGCTGGAAGGCGATCATACCGACAATCGCCCCGGTGGTGCCAAGGATGGTTTCCATCATGGTCCAGGTCTTCAGCGTCTGGGCTTCACTGGCGCCGGTAAATTTACCGAACAGCCAGAAGCCGGCGTCGTTCACGTGGCTTACCACAATCGAGCCGCCGGCGATACAGATAGACAATGCCGCCATCTGCGCGCCGCTGTAGTTCAGCTGCTCAATCACCGGCATCACCAGGCCGACCGCCGTCAGGCACGCCACGGTGGCAGAGCCCTGAATGATACGCACCGCCGCCGCCAGTACGAAGCAGGTAATAGCGATCGGCAGCCCCATTCCGGTCAGCGCTTCACCAAGCGCCGGGCCAACGCCGGAGTCAACCAGCACCTGCTTGAAGACGCCGCCAGCCCCGATCACCAGCAGAATAATCCCGGCCGGCTGCAGCGCGTGGCCGCAAATCTCCATCACCCGGTCTTTCGCCATTCCCTGACGTACCGCCAGACCGTAAATCGCCACCAGGCAGGCCACCAGGATCGCGGTGAACGGGTGGCCGATAAACTCGAACCATTCGTAGGCAGTGGAACCCACCGGCACAAAGCGCGCGGCGATGGTTTTCAGGCCAACCAGCACCAGCGGCAGCAGGATCAGCGCCAGGCTGAAGCCGAAGGAGGGCATTTTGCCTTCGCCGAGATGCGGTTCCGTGACGTCGTCAGGAATATGCAATTCGACGTAGCGGCTGATGAAGTTGCCCCATAGTGGACCGGCGATAATCATCCCCGGAATGGCCGCGCACAGGCCAATCAGGATCATCCAGCCAAAGTCGGCGTGCATTTGCGACGCCAGCAGCATCGGCGCCGGTCCAGGCAACAGAAACGCCGCGGCGGCGGCAACGCCGGCAAACAGCGGGATCACCAGCTTCACGAGGTTAGTACCGGTATGGCGCGCCATCGAGAAGGCGACGCTAATCAGCAGTACGATCGCCACTTCGAAGAACAGCGGCAGCGCGCAGATGAGACCGGCGAGACCAATCGCATAGTGCGCGCGATTGTGGCCAAAGGATTTGAGCATCTTGACGGCAATCTGATCGACCGCCCCCGTTTCATGCAGGATCTTACCGAACATCGCGCCGAGCGCGACGACGATCGCCAGGAAGCCCAGCGTACCGCCCATCCCTTTCTCCATCGTCGCCGCGATTTTATCCAGCGGCATGCCGGAGAAGAGACCGGCGCCAATAGAAACCACCATCAAAGCCACGAAGGCGTGCATTCGCGCCTTCATGACTAAAAACAGCAGCAGCAATACCGAGCCGACTGCTGTTAAAACAAGCGTTAAAGTACTCACTAGTGACTGCCTTTGTTGATCACCTCGATGGTGCTGGCCACCACGCCTTCCAGCGGCTGGTCGATATCGACGATAAGCACATCGCTCTCGTCGGCGCCTGGTTCCTGCAGCGTTTCAAACTGCGTCACCAACATTTGGGTTTTAAAGAAGTGCCCTTTACGCGCCTTCAGACGGCTTTCGATCACGTCGAAATCGCCTTTCAGGTAGATGAAGGAGAGGTTCGGGTTGCCCTTGCGCAGAATGTCGCGATAGCTCTTCTTCAGCGCCGAGCAGACGATCAGCGACACCTTGTTGGTACGCTGCATGGCGAACGCGGCGTCATTTAGCGCCTGCAGCCACGGCGTGCGGTCGTCATCGTTGAGCGGCTCGCCGGAGGCCATCTTGGTGATATTGCTGCGCGGATGGAGAAAGTCGCCGTCAAGAAACGCGGCATGCAGTTGATGCGCCACTTCGCTGGCGACAGCGGATTTTCCGCTGCCGGAAACGCCCATCAGGACATAGACGTGGTGATCATGGTTAGTCGTGCTCAAAGCGTCCTCCCACTGGACTGGTACGCCGCGCCGGGGCTGACTCATCCAGCGCGAAGGCGGCGTATCGGTTAATTGTTACGGGTAACTGTTATCGGTAACATTGTCATGCCGGACCTGTGGAGAAGCAATATCCATTCGTGCCAGATGTGAATATGTGTGATCTACTTCAAACTTGTCAGTTTAAATTGATCCGCCCGGTGACAATGTGAAACCTAAATCTAACATCTTAGGGGTAATCGCTTCACCACGAATGCGCGCCAGCAGCCGTTCGGCGCCGATGCGCCCCATTCGCTCGCGCGGGGTCAGGACGCTGGCCAGCCGCGGCTCCATCACCTGGCCGATATCATGGCCGTGGAACCCGGCGATCGCCATATCATCGGGGATCTTCAGCCCCAGACGCTGGCACTCGAACGCCGCGCCGACCGCGAGGTCATCGTTGGTGCAGAAAATGCCGTCGAGCTGTGGATATTCGCGGCGCGCCTGGCGCATCAGCTCAATCCCCGAAGAATAGGACGAGGATTGCTCCACCATCACGCTGTAGGGCGTCATCCCGGCGTCAAGCATCGCCTGCTCGTACCCCTTCTGTTTGATGATAGTACGTTCATCAAGACGCGCCCCCAGATAGGCGACATGGCGGTGGCCACGGGCGATGATCGCCGCGGTCATCTGCCGGGCGGCTTCAAAGTTATCAAACCCGACGGCAATATCGAGACACGGCGACCGGCTGTCCATCAGCTCCACCACCGGAATGCCGGCGACTTCGATCATCTTCAGGGTGCGCGGCGTATGGGTGCGTTCGGTGAGGATCAGGCCGTCAATGTTCCAGGAGAGCATCGATTCGAGGCGTTTCTCTTCCATTTCCGGCTTATAGCCGTAGTGCGCCAGCATGGTTTGATAGCCGAAGGCGTCGGTGACGCTTTCGATACCGCGCAGTACTTCCGAAAAGACCTGATTGGTTAACGACGGCAGCAGCACGCCGATGGCGCGGCTGGTGGCGTTGGAAAGAATGTCAGGGGCGCGATTGGGAATATAACCCAGTTCATCGAGGGCAACGGCAATCTTGCCACGCAGCGCTTCGGAGACCTGCTCCGGGTTGCGTAAATAGCGACTGACCGTCATTTTGGTCACGCCGACAAGATCGGCTACATCCTGAAGTACGGGTCTTTTCTTTTTCATCGTCCTGACTGTGATCAACGGGGAAACATTTTCTCAGTTTATCACGGACAAAGCGCAACCTTCCCTAACATGAGGGAAGGCTGCGCAATTTATTTAACCTGGCTCAGATAACTATCAAACCGGCGGCAGATCGAACAGCAGGATCTCGCTATCGCTGTCGGCATGAACCGAAATCGCCTGCTCGTCCCAGATGGCCAAACCGTCGCTGGTGGTGGCTTTAGTACCGTTGATGGTCACTTCGCCTTTGACCACCTGGATCCACACGCGGCGTTCCGCGGCAATCTGGTGAACCGACTGCTCATCTTTCAGCAGCGCCCAGCGATAGAGTTCCATATCCTGGTACACCTTCAGCGAGCCATCTCGCGCATCCGGCGACAGCACCAGCTGTTTGCCCTGGGCGGCGTCGAAGCGGCGCTGCTCGTAGCGCGGGGTAATGCCGGTTTCTTCCGGAATAATCCAGATCTGATACAGACGCAGACGATCGGTTTTGCTCGGGTTGTACTCAGAGTGGCGCACCCCGGTACCCGCGCTCATGATCTGGAACTCGCCCGCCGGCACCTGCTCTTTGTTGCCCATGCTGTCCTGGTGCTCCACCGCCCCTTCCAGCACATAGGTCAGGATCTCCATGTCTTTGTGCGGGTGGGTACCGAAGCCCTGACCGGCGTCGATGACGTCGTCGTTAATCACCCGCAGGGCGGAGAAGCCCATAAAGTTCGGGTCATAATAGTTGGCGAAAGAGAAAGTATGCCAGGAATCCAGCCAGCCATGGTTAGCGTGGCCACGTTCGTTCGCTTTGCGTAAATAGATCATGTTGCACCCCCGTATGTTGTCGATGGAGTCAGTGTGGACCCATTTCGCCGGCGATCATAGAGGGTGAAAATTGACTCCTCTGTTCAAAAAATATGAACAAGCGCAGAGGAGCCAATTTGACTTATCGGGTAAGGGTAATGGTGGCCGGTGAAGGCTGCTCAAAGCCGCGCTGCAGGATCTCCATATTGGTGAGAACGTCAGTTTCCTTGACGTAATTCGGCTGGCCGTTGACGAGGGTGTCGTACAGCGCGTCGTACACCCGACCATAATCGCCGCTCTCCAGCGGCACCGCTTCGCGCACCATCTCCCCTGCCTCGTTGACATACACCAGCTCGCCAACGCTGTCGTCCGCGCCAAATCCCGGCTCGCCCGGCATGATATTGGCCTTCAGGCTGGTCTCCTGCTGGTCAATGCCGTACTTCACAAACGAACCTTTGTGCCCGTGAACGATAAATTTCGGGTAATCGATCTGCACCAGATGGCTGGTCTTAACGATGGCCTTCATATCGCCGTAGAACAGCTGGGCTTCAAAGGTGTCATCCGGGTTGGCTTTATTGCGCAGCGAGCGCAGATCGTAAGAGACATGGTCCGGGCGGCCGAACAGCGAAATGATCTGATCCAGGGTATGCACGCCAAGGCCATAGAACTCGCCGTTTTGCGGACCGCCGGGGTTGGTCTCCGCCAGTGGGCGGTAGTTATCAAAATGACTTTCGATCTCCACCAGTTCGCCGAGTTTCCCGCTCTCAATCACCTTTTTGGTGGTCAGGAAGCAGGAGTCGAAACGGCGGTTCTGATAGGGCGTCACCGTCAGACCTTTGCTGTTCGCCAGGGCAAACAGAGTTTTTGCTTCCTCCAGCGTCGGGGTGAACGGCTTTTCCACCAGCACGTTTTTTCCTGCCTCCAGCGCCTTTTTCGCATATTCAAAATGGCTGTCGGCGTGAGTGCAGACCACCACCAGCTTGACCAGTGGATCGTTTAATACTTCATCAAGGTCGCTGGTGAAATGAATATGGGAATACTGCGGCGCCTGCTCCTCGGGCTTCGCCCGGCGGCGGTAAATGTGCGCTACCTGCCAGCGGTCTTTGCGGTGCAAAACGTAAGGAAGGTGATAGCGGGTGGTGCTTTTACCAAAGCCAATAAATGCGCAGTGCAGAGTCATAACGCTGTCCTTAGTTAATGAGCTACCTTCAACCATAGCGCAAGCCGGTCCCTCACTTCATCCTCTCTGTTCGCTTGCAGTGAAGATTCGTTAGGAAAATAGTTCGAGTATCACTCATACGTAATTATTAATAACTTATTGATTAATAAGTGATTAGATCAACAGTTTTCGGCAAAAAACCTTGATCGCCATGGCAAAACTGCGGATAAGTGGAGAGCAAACCAGGAGGTTGCTGATGACTAACGGAGTAGCCAGCCGCTGCTGATGGACAAACAGTATCTCGCCATAAACGGCGCCCTTTTTTTCTGGCTTCTCGCGCTGATCGCCTGGTCTGTCGATGCAAGCGCGCTGGCGCGCCTGGCGGCCGCCTGCGCGCTTATCGCTTTCCTCCTCCATAGCCAACGGAACAAGATTAACGCGATGTTTATTAAGAAAAATAAAACGGAACCTCAGATATCAGAAGCAGCCACGCCTCCGGCAATTAACCCAGAACCCGAAGCGGTCGCCAGCAAAAAACACGAGACTACGGTCATCGCCAGCGGGGTGCATTTCGTCGGCAATATAGTCGCCAGCGGCCATGTCTATATCCACGGTCAGGTCACCGGCAACATTGAGGCCAAAGAGCATTTGATTAAGGTAATGCGTGAAGGCCAGGTGGAGGGCAACGTCAGCTGCCGGGAGCTAATAATTGACGGCAAGGTGCAGGGCCAGTGTCATGGCGACAGCATCACCATCGAGGAGCACGGCCATCTGGAGGGTACTCTCGCCTATCGCGCGCTGGCGATCAAGAAAGGCGGCGTTTTTAGCGGTCGCGCTGAAATGCTGGCCGCCGCGGAGAACAAAAGTCATATTCTCGGTCTGGTAGCAGACGCACCCTCCAAAACCGACGCGGAGCCCGTCAGGCCGTAGAGCGCCTGAGATAGCAGCAAAAAAAAAGCCAGCACCCGGCTGGCTAAAGTAATACTGGAAGCAATGTGAGCAATGTCGTGCTTTCAGGCTTTCCGCAAGGGTCTCCCTGAATGCAGGACAATAATAATCATTCTCATTCGCACTTGTCTACTTTTTTGCAAAAAACAACATTGACTCCCCGGCCGCCGTCAGAGATTGTGAAGGGGAATCAGTAACCAAAAAGAGGATAAGGGAATGAGTGACATAGTGATACGCCATGCCGAACCGCGCGATGCTGAACCTTTACATATGCTGATGGCGCACCCGGAGGTCTATCATGACACGCTACAGATCCCCTATCCATCGATGGAAGCCTGGCAGGAGAAGCTACAGCCCAGACCCCATACCTTTCATCTGGTGGCGACACTGGACGAGCAGGTCGCCGGACATCTGTCTCTCCATGTTGAGCCGCGCCCTCGGCGCAGCCACGTCGCAACCTTTGGCATGGCGGTTGCCGCCGGCCATCAGGGTTGCGGCATCGGCAGCGCGCTGATGCGCGAGATGATCGACCTGTGCGACAACTGGCTGCGCGTCGAGCGTATTGAGCTGACGGTGTTCGCCGATAATGCCCCGGCGATTGCGGTGTATAAGAAGTACGGCTTTGAGATCGAAGGCACCGGCAGGCGTTACGCGCTGCGCAACGGTGAGTATGTGGATGCGTATTATATGGCGAGAATGAAGTAGCGTGTTGCCGGGTGGCGGCTTCGCCTTACCCGGCCTGCGTTCGCACCGTTGTAGGCCCGGTAAGCGCAGCAGCGCCACCGGGCAACACATCAATACCCCGCCGTTAAATCATCCGGCGAACGCGGATCGGAGGTGCCATACAGCATGCCGTCCGGCCCCACCATGATGCTCTGGGTACTGCCCATCGCCTCTTTCAGCGCCACTTTCTGCCCCTTCGCCTCCAGCAGCTTGAGGGTATCCGGGCTAAAGCCTTTCTCCACCCGCAGCTCATCCGGCAGCCATTGATGGTGGAAACGCGGCGCGTTGGTGGCTTCCGCGACGTTCATCCCGAAATCGATGGTATTGACCACCATCTGCAGTACGGTGGTGATGATCCGACTGCCGCCCGGGCTGCCGGTCACCAGCCAGGTTTTGCCATCTTTCACCACAATGGTCGGCGACATTGACGACAGCGGGCGTTTTTTCGGCTCCACCGCATTGGCGTCGCCGCCCACCAGACCATAGACGTTAGGCACGCCGGGCTTCGCCGAGAAATCATCCATCTGGTTATTGAGCAGAATGCCGGAATCACCGGCCACAATGCCGGTACCGAAGGTCGTATTCAGTGTATAGGTCACCGCCACCGCATTGCCGTCTTTATCGACCACCGAGAAGTGGGTGGTCTGGTTGCTTTCATAGGGCGCCAGCTTGCCCGGACGGATCTGGCTGGAAGGCTTCGCCTTGTTGACATCAATCTCGGCGGCGATCGCTTTGGCGTAAGCCTTGCTGGTCAGCGCCTGCCACGGCACGTTGACGAAGTCAGGATCGCCGAGATATTCGGAACGGTCGGCATAGGCATGTTTCTCCGCCTCCGCCATCACCTGCATGGCGTCGGCGCTGCCAAAACCATATTTCTGCATATCGAAGTTTTCGAGGATATTGAGGATCTGCACGATATGGATCCCGCCGGAGGACGGCGGCGGCATAGAGTAAACCTCATACCCGCGATACTCGCCGCTAACCGGCGTACGCTCCACAGCCTTATAGCCGGCGAGATCGGCTTTGGTGATTAGCCCGCCGTGCTTTTTCATCTCGTCAGCGATCTGGTCGGCGATGGCCCCTTTATAGAAGGCGTCCGGGCCGTGCTCGGCAATCAGCTCCAGGCTCTTACCGAGGTTCTTCTGCACCAGCCGATCGCCCTTTTTCAGCGGCTCGCCGTTCTTCCAGAAGATCGCTTTACTATTTTCATGCTGCGGGATCACTTCGCTGCCGTAGGTCTTCAGATCGTCCGCCAGCGCATCGTTAACGATAAACCCCTCTTCCGCCAGCTTAATCGCCGGACGGATCACTTTGTTCAACGGCATGGTGCCATACTTTTCCAGCGCGAGGGAGAAACCGGCGACGCTGCCTGGCGTGCCGGAGGCCAGATGCGAAGTCAGTGATTTTTTACTGTCCGGGTTGCCCTGGTCGTCAAGGAACATGTCGCGGGTGGCCTGCTCTGGCGCCATTTCGCGGAAATCGATCGCCGTGGTCTTGCCGTCTTTAGTCCGCAGCATCATAAAACCGCCGCCGCCAATATTCCCGGCCTGCGGATGGGTGACCGCCAGCGCGTAGCCTACCGCTACCGCCGCATCGACAGCGTTACCGCCCTGGCGCAGGATATCCACGCCGACGCGGGTCGCCAGCGCGTCCACCGAGGCCACCATCCCCTGCCGGGCGCGTACCGGGTGGAACACATCTTCCTCGACGCCATAAGAGACCGGCGGCGGCGGTGGCGGATTGGCGGCGACGGTAAAGCTGCCCCCCGCCAGCAACGCAGCGATGACCACCTGACGCCATATTGTTGTTTTTATCATTGTCTTACTCCTGAAAGGTAGGTTTCATTCCCCGCTTAAGCCTGGTTGATAACTCCTAAAAAATCATTGTTATGGCAGATTCGAGGTACACTTAAGTGATCCCACGCACGGGAGGAGAAAACCATGAAAGCGATTCTGTTTCTGGCGGTGCTGATGCCGCTTGGCGTATTAGCCCAGCCGATCAATATTAATAACAACCCTAACCAGCCGGGTTACGTGGTCCCCAGCCAGCAGCGCATGCAAAATGAGATGAAGGTGCAGCAACAGCAGCAGCAAAGCATGCTGAAGCAGGATCTGAACAATCAGACCCGCTCGCAGCAGCAGCATTTGCAAAACCAGCTGCAGACTAATCAGCAGCGTGCGGCCCAGGGCGGCAATCTGAATGCGCCGCAGCAGGTGCGGCCAAATAACAACGGTGGGATGCTGCGGCAGACTAATCCGTAAAGGTCGTCCGCCGCAAATCCGTCTTAAGGCTGGAAATTCGGCCCGATGACATCAATGGCATCGGTGCAGATGCAGTCTACGCCCCAGCGCAGCAGTTCGGCGGCGCGCTGGGGTTTATTGACCGTGTACACCAGAATGTGCAGGCCGGCCTGTTTCAGGCTCGCCACCCGCGCCGCATCCAGCAGTTTGTGATTGAGGTGAATCGACACGCAGCCCAACCGGGTGGTCAATTCGCGCCAGTCATCGCGCCACTCATCCAGCAGCAGCCCGCGCGGCAGCTCGGGCGCGGCTTCCTGCGCCGCCTCCAGGGCGTCGATTTCAAAAGAGGAGAGCAGCGGCGCGGTCATGCCTTGCCATAGATCGCGCGCGGCCAGCGCCACCACTTTCCCGGTCTGCGGCCCCAGCCCGGTGGTCGGCTTAATTTCGATATTCGCCATCATGTCGTGACGACGGCAGCGCTCCGCCACCTGGGAGAGCAGCGGCAGCGGCTCGCCCTTAAATTCACGGCTGAACCAGCTACCGGCATCGACCTTCAGCAGATCGTCCCACGCCAGCTCGCCCGCTACGCCCCAGCCATTGCTGGTGCGTTCGAGATTATCGTCATGCAGCAGAAAGATCTGCCCGTCCTTCGACAGCTTGGCGTCAAATTCAATCATCGTGTGCCCGTAGCGGGCGCCGACGTCGATAGCCGCCAGGGTGTTCTCCGGCGCCAGTTTACCGCCGCCGCGATGGGCGACGATGCGGGGATAAGGCCAGTTACTCATGCGCGTTTTCCTGTTTCACCATCAAAGAGGTGCAGATGTTCCAAAGGCAGATGCAGCCATAGCGTGCTGCCTGCCGCCGGGCGCTGCTGATGCGGCAGTCTGACCACCAGCTTCTGTTCGCCCCAGCGCCCGTGAGCGAGGTTATCGGCACCTAAAATTTCCAGGGTGTCCATCAGCAGCGGAATACCACCTTGCGCCTGCGAGCTTAAGATAAAATGCTCCGGACGGATACCGAGCGTCATTTTACGCCCAGCGTGGCGCCGGTGCTCATGATTCGTCGGCAGCTGCATGCCGCCCGCCAGCTCAAAGCGACCGCCGTCATCGCTGATGCGCCCTTCCAGCAGGTTCATGGCCGGGCTGCCGATAAAGCTCGCCACAAAGCGGCTGGCTGGCTTCTCATACACTTCCACCGGGGTGCCGATCTGCTCGGCAACGCCTTTGTTCATCACCATCACCCGCTGGGCGAGGGTCATCGCCTCCACCTGGTCATGGGTGACGTACAGCGAGGTGGTTTTCAGGCGGCGATGCAGCTGCTGCAGTTCCAGACGCATCTGCACGCGCAGCTTGGCGTCGAGGTTTGACAACGGTTCGTCGAACAGGAATACCGCCGGATCACGCACGATGGCGCGGCCCATCGCCACGCGCTGGCGCTGGCCGCCGGACAGTTCCCGCGGGCGGCGCTTGAGCAGACCATCCAGCTCAAGAATGCGCGCCGCCTCCTGCACCCGCTCGGCGATCAATCCCTTACCCATGCCGCGAATCTTCAGCCCCCACGCCATGTTCTCTTCCACGCTCATATGCGGATAAAGGGCATAGTTCTGGAACACCATCGCGATGCCGCGATCCTTCGGCTCCATCTCGGTCACCCGTTTACGATCGATCCAGATATCGCCGCTGGTCACCCGTTCCAGTCCCGCGACCATCCGCAGCAGCGTTGATTTCCCGCAGCCCGACGGGCCGACCATGACGATAAATTCTCCGTCCGCCACGTCCAGCGTCAGCGGTTGAATTACCTGGGTTTTGCCATCCCAGCTTTTGCTTACTGCCTGTAGTTTTAAACCAGCCATTTTATTTCTCACTATCGACCAGGCCGCGCACAAACGCGCGCTGCATGGCTAAAACGATGACGACCGGCGGGATCAGGGTCAGCAGCATCGCCGCCATCACCTGATTCCACTGGGTAGTACCTTCGCCGGTGGCGATCATGCCTTTAATACCGGCGACGGCGGTGCCAAGATTCACATCCTGAATAATCAGCAACGGCCATAGATACTGGTTCCAGCCGTAGATAAAGGTGATGACGAACAGCGCGGCGAGGTTGGTTTTCGACAGCGGCAGCACGATGTCGCGAAAGAAGCGCATCGGCGAAGCGCCATCGATACGCGCCGCTTCAATCAGCTCGTCCGGCAGGGTCATAAAGAACTGGCGGAACAGGAAGGTAGCGGTGGCCGAAGCCATCAACGGCAGCGTTAACCCGGCATAGCTGTCGAGCATGTTGAGGTTGGCGATCACCTCCACCGTCGGGAAAATACGCACCTCGACCGGCAGCATCAGGGTGATAAAGATCATCCAGAAGAACAGGTTACGCAGCGGAAAGCGGAACCAGACGATAGCGAACGCCGAAAGCATCGACACCACGATTTTGCCGACCGTAATGGCGAACGCCATGATGAAGCTGTTGAGCATCATCAGCCAGAACGGCGCGCTGTTGACGCCGACGCCGTTCATCCAAATGGTCTTCATGTTCTCCAGCAGATGGCCACCGGGGATCAGCGTCATCGGCGTTTCAAATACCGATTTGTTATCCAGCGTCGCCGCCACGAAGGCGACGTACAGCGGGAATAAAATGACGGCGATACCCAGGATCAGCATGGTGTGGCTGAAAATCGTCAGCCCGCGACGGTTCTCAATCATTGGTAACGCACCTTACTTTCAACGTAACGGAACTGCACCACCGTCAGGATAATGACGAGGAACATCAGCACCACCGACTGCGCGGCGGAAGCGGATAGATCGAGCCCGGCGAAACCTTCGCGATAGATTTTGTAGATCAGAGTGGTGGTCGCCTGCACCGGGCCGCCGGCGGTGGCGGCATCGATCACCGGGAAGGTGTCGAAGAAGGCATAAACCAGGTTGACCACCAGCAGGAAGAAACTCACCGGCGCAATCAGCGGCAGCGCCAGCTTAAAGAAGCGACGAATCGGCCCGGCGCCGTCGATGGCGGCGGCCTCAACCAGCGAACGCGGAATCGACTGCAGCGCGGCGAAAAAGAACAGGAAGTTGTAGCTTATCTGTTTCCACACCGAGGCGAAGACCACCAGAAACATCGCCTGGCCGCTGTTCTGCGCATGGTTCCAGTCGTAGCCCAGCTCGCCGAGGAAATGGGTGATCAGCCCGCGCCCGGGGTTAAAGAGGAAGATCCACAGCACCGCCGCGACGGCGGGGGCCACGGCGTACGGCAGCAGCATCAGCGTTTGATAAAAGCGGCTGCCGCGCACCACATAGTCGACCAGCGCGGCGAAAAACAGTGAAATGAGCAGGCCGCTGACGGTCACCAGGGCGCTGAATTTTATGGTGGTCCAGAACGAGTCCAGGTAGTACGGATCGTGGAACAGCGCAACAAAGTTATCCAGGCCGACGAACTGGCTGGAAAGGCCAAAGGGATCGACGCTCTGCAGCGAGTACCACAGCGCTTCGCCTGCGGGCCAGATAAAGAAAATCAACGTGATAATCAGCTGCGGCGCGACCAGCACATAGGGCAGCCAGCGCGAGCGGAATACCGGACGGGATGATGACATTGAGATTGGGTTCCTGAACAATGCCGGGTGGCGGCTACGCCTTACCCGGCCTACATAGGGCACATCGTAGGCCCGGTAAGCGCAGCGCCACCGGGCAAGTTACAGATTACGATTTGGTCGCTTGCTCGAAGCGACGCAGCAGCTGGTTCCCGCGCTGCACGGCGGAATCCAGCGCCTGCTGCGGGGTTTTCTTGCCGGTCCACACGCTCTCCAGCTCTTCATCGACGATGGTGCGGATTTGCGGCATGTTGCCCAGGCGCAGACCTTTGGTGAACGGCAACGGCGGCTTGTTCAGCATCTGGCGGGTAGCGATATCGGCGCCCGGGTTCTTATCATAGAAGCCCTGCTGACGCGTCAGATCGTAGGCCGCGGTAGTGATCGGCAGGTAGCCGGTTTTCTGGTGCCACTCGGCGGCGTTTTCCGGTTTGGTCAGGAAGTCGAGGAACTTCGCCACGCCGGTGTAGGTCTCTTTGTCTTTGCCCTGCATCACCCACAGGCTGGCCCCGCCGATGATGGCGTTCTGCGGCGCGCCTTTCACGTCGGCATCGTAAGGCATCATGCCGACGCCGTAGTTAAATTTGGCGTACTGGCGGATATCGGCCAGCGATCCGGACGAGGCAGTGGTAATGGCGCAGTCGCCGTTATAGAACTTTTCGGTAGACTCGTCTTTACGCCCGAAGTAGCTGAAATCGCCCTTCTTGTTCATCTCTTCGAGCAGCGCGATATGCTTCACCTGCTCCGGCTTGTTGAACTCAAGAACCGCGTCGGTACCGTCGAAGCCGTTATTCTTCGTGGCCACCGGCAGACCGTGCCAGGCGCTGAAGTTTTCAATCTGGATCCAGCCCTGCCAGCCGCTGGCGTAGCCGCACTTCATCCCGGCGGCTTTCAGCTTCGCGGTGTAGGCCGCCAGATCCTGCCAGGTCTTCGGCGGCTGATCCGGATCTAAGCCGGCTTTTTTGAAGGCGTCTTTGTTGTAGTAGAGCACCGGGGTAGAGCTGTTAAACGGCTGGGAGAGCAGATGGCCGGTTTTCGAATCGGTGTAATACCCGGCCACCGTCGGTACGAACTGCGATTCATCAAACTTGATGCCCGCCTCGCTAAACACCTGGTAGACCGGCTTAATGGCTTTTGACGCCATCATGGTGGCGGTGCCGACTTCATACACCTGCAGGATAGCCGGCGCGTTGCCGGTACGGAAGGCGGCAATACCGGCGCTCAGGCTCTGCTCGTAGTTGCCTTTGTATACCGGAACGATTTTGTAATCAGGATTGGCCGCGTTAAAGCGTTGCGCCAGAGAATCCACTTCTTTACCCAGCTCGCCTTCCATTGAGTGCCAGAACGGGATGGTGGTAACCGCCAGGGCCTGACCGGCAAAAGCCAGGCTCAGCGCCAGTCCTAAAGCTGTATGTCGTAACGATATCATCGGTTATCTCTCTTGTTGTGCCGGATGCGCGATTTCACGCGTTTTATGCTCGCGGGGTAACATGACATGTTCGAATTACAGAAAAATAACTTTTTTATTACAAAAAAAAGATAGTAACGGGTCAGAGAGATGACAAGCCGATGAAAGGACGGGGGAAGTAAAGTGGGAGCTGAGACACGGATAATATTCGTGCGGTCGGCTCCCGGGGTCGGCGCAAGCGCCTCGCCCGGGCTACAAACCGGCGAAGCCGCCGGGTTGCAACGAGTTAACCGTCATCCGCGCAAGCGCGCGACAATCTGTTCCAGGGTAAGTTGCCCTGCTGCCGCCTCGACGGTCATGCCGACGAAGTCTGGATTCGCCGGCAATATAATTCCATTTCGCTTTAAAAAAAGCAGAGTGATAAACAGTGCCGTACGCTTATTACCATCATTAAATATATGACCGCGAGAAATCGCCAGCAGATGCATCGCAGCGAGTCGCCACACGTCTGTCACACCTTCATATTCAATTTTGTTTAGCACCCTATACATTATCGCTTCGGCACGCCCTGGATCGGGCATACCGGCAACGCCAGGCGTGACGCGGAGCAGCCTGTCGTGAAACTGTATTATCTCTTCCGCTGAGATAATCTGCAGCGTCATTTATCCGCAAGCTCCCTGATCTCATCACCATGAACCGCCATGATAGCCGCGAACTCATCATCCATTCTGGCCGTCTGGTAGCGTTCAAACTCTTCTGCACTAATGATGACTGCAGATTTATGCCCACGACGGGTAATGGTCACAGGTACACCTGTCACTGCGCTTTCCAGCACATCGGCCAGATTTTGCCGGGCTTCGCTATAGTTAACCGTTCTCATAAAAACCTCCAAAGCTGTACTCTTTTATTGTACAACATATATGTACAAAAAAAGAGCCAACAGGCTCTTTTAAATGTATTCGTGCGATCGGCTCCCGGGGTCGGCGCAAGCGCCTCGCCCGGGCTACAAACCGGCGAAATGAACGACGCCGGGTTGCGATGAATTAACCGCCAAGATAGGCGCTGCGCACCGCCTCGTTGGCCAACAGCGCGTCGCCGGTGTCCTCCAGCACCACGTGGCCGTTCTCCAGCACATAGCCGCGGTCGGCCAGCTTCAGCGCCTGGTTGGCGTTCTGCTCAACCAGGAAGATCGTCATTCCCTGCTCGCGCAGCTGCTCGATGGTGTCGAAAATCTGCTGAATGATAATCGGCGCCAGCCCCAGCGACGGTTCATCCAGCAGCAGCAGGCGCGGTTGGCTCATCAGGGCGCGACCGATCGCCAGCATCTGCTGCTCGCCGCCGGACATGGTGCCGGCGCGCTGAATACGGCGTTCATGCAGACGCGGGAACAGCTCATACACCCATTTGATGCGGGTCTGGAACTGATCGCGGTCGGCAAAAAAACCGCCCATCGCCAGGTTCTCTTCCACCGTCATACGCGAAAAGACGCGCCGCCCTTCCGGAACGATCGCCACCGCCTCGCGCATGATCTTCGCGGTTTGCCAGTCGGTAATATCCTTACCGTCAAAGACAATGCGCCCGCTGGAGGCGCGCGGGTCGCCGCACAGCGTGCCGAGGAGGGTGGTTTTCCCCGCGCCGTTGGCGCCGATAAGCGTGACGATCTCGCCCTGTTTGATATGCAGGCTGACGTTGTGCAGCGCCTGAATCTTGCCGTAGTGGGCGCTGACGTTGTCAAAAGTTAACATCGCGTTTTCCATCTTATGCCTCACCAAGGTATGCGCGGATCACGTCCGGGTTATTACGAATCTCTTCCGGCGTCCCGTTGGCCAGCGGTGTTCCCTGGTTCACGACGTAGATGCGATCGGAAATGCCCATCACCAGCTTCATATCGTGTTCGATAAGCAGGATGGTGGTGTTGTGATGGTTACGCAGCTCGGCGATAAGCTCGTCCAGCTCTTTGGTCTCTTTCGGGTTCAGCCCCGCCGCCGGTTCATCGAGCATCAGAATTTCCGGCTGGGTCACCATGCAGCGGGCAATCTCCAGCCGACGCTGGTCGCCGTAGGCCAGGTTGCTGGCCTGACGGTTGGCATGCTCCAGCAGGCCGATACGCTCCAGCCAGGTGGCGGCCCTGTCCAGCGCTTCGCTCTGCGCCCGACGGAAGGCCGGCGTTTTCAGCAGGCCGGAGAAGAGCCCGGTTTTCAGCTGCTGATGCTGCGCCACCAGCAGGTTTTCAATCACCGTCATTTCGCGGAACAAGCGCACGTGCTGGAAGGTCCGCACCACGCCCATCCGCGCAATCTGCTGACCCGGCAGCCCTTCCAGGTGCTGGTCGCGCAGCAGAATAGTGCCGCCGGTGGGCTTGTAAAAACCGGTCAGGCAGTTAAAGACGGTGGTCTTCCCGGCGCCGTTGGGGCCGATCAGCGAGACGATCTCGCGCTCTCTGAGCTCCAGCGACACATTGTTGACGGCCAGCAGACCGCCGAAACGCATCATCAGGCCGCTAACGGATAATAATGGCTGACTCATGCCTGCTCTCCTTTCGCCTGACCGTTTTTCAGCTTCAACTGCACGCGCGTCATTGGCAGAAGCCCCTGCGGACGCCAGATCATCATCAGCACCATCAGGCCGCCGAGCATTAACATGCTGTATTCGTTGAAGTCACGCATCAACTCGCGCGAGACCACCAGCAGAATAGCCGCGAGGATCACCGCGAACTGCGAGCCCATCCCGCCCAGCACGACGATCGCCAGCACAAAGGCTGACTCGGCGAAGGTAAAGGATTCCGGGCTGACGAAGCCCTGGCGCGCGGCGAACAGCGTGCCGGCGAAGCCAGCAAACGCGGCGCTGATGGTAAAGGCGGTCAGCTTGATGCGCGTCGGGCTCAGGCCCAGCGAACGACAGGCGATCTCATCTTCACGCAGCGCTTCCCACGCCCGGCCCAGCGGCATTCGCAGCAGGCGGTTGATGACGAACAGGCTGAGCACTACCAGCAGCAACGCCACCAGGTAGAGGAAAATCACCCGGTCGGAGGGATCGTATTTGACGCCGAAGAAGTTGCTGAAGGTATCCCAGCCGCCTTCGCGGGCGCTGCGGCTAAATTCGAGGCCAAAGAAGGTCGGTTTCGGGATCTGGCTGATGCCGTTCGGCCCGCCGGTGATCTCGGTATTGTTGAGCAGCAGAATGCGCACGATCTCGCCGAAGCCTAAGGTCACAATCGCCAGGTAGTCGCCGCGCAAACGCAGCACCGGGAAGCCCAGCAGGAAACCGGCCGCCGCGGAGACCAGGCCGGCCAGCGGGAGACAGGTCCAGAAGCCAAGACCGTAATAGTGGTTCAGCAGCGCAAAGGTATACGCGCCGATGGCATAGAACCCACCGTAGCCCAGCACCAGCAGGCCGGAAAGGCCGACCACCACGTTCAACCCGAGGCCGAGGATGATATAGATCATCGTCAGGGTGGCGATATCCACCGTGCCGCGCGACACCATAAACGGCCAGGCCACGGCAATCACCAGCAGGGCGATCAGGAACAGCTTCTGCTTCACCGTCGACCCGTCAATCGCCGGCATAATAAACTTCGGCCCGGAGACGTTCTTAACCGCTTTCTGGAACAGCGGCCGCAGCAGCTGGAAGAAAAAGACCACCGCGGTACCGATGAAGATCCACTGCCAGCGAATATCGGCGGCGGTATCGACCACCAGTTTGGTGCCGTTCAGCTCCAGCTGCACGCCCATAAAGACGCCCGCCAGAATGAAGAACATCACGGCAGAGAGCAGCGCCATTGCAATTCGCATCGGTTTCATACTTTTTCCACCTCCGGGCGGCCCAGAATGCCGGTCGGCATCACTAACAGCACCAGAATCAGCAGCGCGAAGGAAACGACGTCCTTATATTCGGTGCTGAGATAGGCGGAAGAGAGCGCCTCGGCAATACCCAGGATCAGGCCGCCGATCATCGCGCCAGGGATACTGCCGATCCCGCCGAGCACGGCGGCGGTGAACGCCTTCATCCCGGCCATAAAGCCGATGTAGGGGTTAATCACGCCGTAGAACTGCCCCAGCAGCACGCCGGCCACCGCCGCCATCGCTGCGCCGATGACAAAGGTCAGGGCAATGACGCGGTCGGTGTTAATCCCGAGCAGGCTGGCCATTTTCAGATCTTCCGCGCAGGCGCGGCAGGCGCGCCCCATCCGCGAGTAGCGAATAAACAGCGTCAGGGCCAGCATGGCGATAAAGGTCACCACCCAGATCACCAGTTGCATGGTGGTGATTGTCGCGGAGAAGCTGTCGCTGTGGCCGACGACCCACTGGCCGTTAAACAAGCTCGGCAGCGCCACGTCGCGGGAGCCCTGGGTCAGGCTGACGTAGTTCTGCAGGAAGATAGACATCCCGATGGCGGAGATCAGCGCAATCAGGCGCTTGGAGTTACGCACCGGCCGATAGGCCACGCGCTCAATGCTCCAGCCGTAGGCGCTGGCAATCACAATGGCGCCCACGAATCCGGCGGCGACCAGCAGCCAGCTAGTGTCAATGCCCATCATCATCAGCGCGGCGATGATCATGAAGGAGACATAGCTGCCAATCATATAGACCTCGCCGTGGGCGAAGTTGATCATGCCGATAATGCCGTACACCATCGTATAGCCGATGGCGATCAACGCATAGGTACTGCCCAGCGTGACGCCGTTAAACATCTGCTGCAGAAAATAGAGAAACTGCTCGGACATAAGGTAACCTTTTTCAAACCGCCCGCGGTTCGCAGGCGGAGGGATAACTCGTCTTCAGCGCTTATTTCGCCGCGCTCGAAGAGCCGTCGGCGTGCCACTGGAAGACACCAAACTCAAATCCCTTCAGATCGCCTTTTTCATCCCAGGTCAGCGGCCCAATCACGGTTTTCGCCCCGTGCGCTTTCAAATCTTTGATTAAATCCAGCGGCTGCTGGCTGCCGGTTCTGTCCATCGCCTGCGCCAGCGACTGAACGGCGGCATAGGTGATCCAGACGTACGGTCCGCTCGGATCTTTCTTCTCCGCTTTCAGCGCGTTGACGATGGCGCTGTTGGCAGGGTCCTGATCGTAGCGTTTTGGCATTGTCACCAGCATGCCTTCCGCCGCGGCGCCCGCGATATTGGACAGCGAGGCGTTGCCGACCCCTTCCGGCCCCATAAACACGGTTTTCAACCCGACGGAGCGCGCCTGGCGCAGCATCTGGCCCATTTCCGGGTAGTAGCCGCCGTAGTAGACGAAGTCGATGTTCTCTTTCTTCAGGCGCGCCAGCAGGGCGGAGAAATCTTTTTCCCCCGCGGTGATGCCATCGAAGAAGACGATGTTGGCCCCGGCTTTCTTCAGGTTGTCCTGCACCGAACGCGCCAGCCCTTCGCCGTACTGCTGCTTGTCATGAATGATGGCGATACGCTGCGGTTTGACTTTCTCGACGATATATTTCGCCGCGGTCGGCCCCTGCGAGGAGTCGAGGCCGGCGGTACGCATGATGTACTGGTATCCGCGCTGGGTCAGCTCCGGATTGGTCGCCCCGGGGGAGATCATCAGGATGCCTTCATCCTCATAGATGTCGGAAGCCGGCTGAGTGGAAGAGGAGCACAGGTGGCCGATAACGTACTGAATGCCGTCGTTGACGATTTTGTTGGCCACCGCGACCGCTTGCTTCGGATCGCAGGCGTCGTCATATTCGACGGCCACCAGCTTGTCGCCCTTAATGCCGCCGCTGGCGTTGATGTCTTTAATCGCCTGACGCGCGCCATTGAACTCCATGTCGCCCCACTGGGCCACCGGCCCCGACATCGCGCCGACCACGGCGACCTTAATATCCTTGGCCATCGCCGCGTGCGACATCGCTAATGCGACAATGCCCGCGACGATGGTTTTCGCGTTCCTTTTCATGCTGCAGAACCCCGTTCGTGATGTGGTGTAAATGTTTTGTATTTTTATGGTTAAAAAGCATTCTGTGCTTTTATTAAACAACGCCATTTTTACCATTGAGTTTAATGGTTTAGCGCAGTTTTTCACTAAAAAACAGATTAAAACCTCTATTTTTCAGTCGATTAAGCAAAGATAATATTCTGTATTTTGGTGAAGATAAACAAAAAAAAGTCCATCCTGCAGCATAAAATAACGATACATAAGGCGGAATAAAACGCTGCACATTAGGTTAAAATTCTGCTTATTTTTCGATCCATGACGGATTGCGCTACCCTGACAACGCCAGGAAAACGAATCCCCTGATGTACGCGCAAAAAACAGCGCTCCGCCAGACAGCAATTTTGGGTACACTGGCGCCTCTGTTTTGCACTGGATTTGCCGCCCATGAAACTGACCATTATCCGTTTACAGCACTTCAGCGATCAGGATCGCATTGATCTGGGGAAAATCTGGCCGTCGCAGGATCTGTCGACGCTGACCCTTGATGAAAACCATCGTCTCTACGCCGCCCGCTTTAACGAGCGCCTGCTGGGCGCCGTGCGCGTTACCCTGCGCGGCGTCGAAGGTGAGCTTAGCGATCTGTGCGTGCGTGAAGTGACCCGCCGCCGCGGCGTCGGGCAATACTTAGTGGAAGAGACGTTGCGTGATAACCCGGCGATCAATAGCTGGCGCGTCGCCGACCACGGGGTGGAGGACCGCGGCGTGATGGCGGCCTTTATGCAGGCGCTCGGCTTTAGCGCCCAGCAGAATGGTTGGGAAAAGCATTAAGCCGTAGCCCCAATAAGCGGAGCATGACCAAGGAAGAACCCGGCGGCGCTTCGCTTAGCCGGGCTACCTGGCGACTCTAGCCCCGGTAAGCGCAGCGCGACCGGGGTCAGACAACGCATTTGCAGTGGGAAAGGCGCCCCCCATTTAACCCAGCATTTCGCGTTGTAAAAAGGCGTCAAGACCCGAAATCCCCGGGAGCTTACATCAGTAAGTGACCGGGGTTGAGGGCCGCAGACAACGCATTTGCAGTGGGAAAGGCGCCCCCCATTTAACCCAGCATTTCGCGTTGCAAAAAGGCGTCAAGACCCGAAATCCCCGGGAGCTTACATCAGTAAGTGACCGGGGTTGAGGGCCGCAGACAACGCATTTGCAGCGTGAAAGGCGCCGGTTAAATTATTTGGCGTCGGTCGCCGTACCGTTCGCATGCCAGGTAAAGACCCCGAACTCAAAGCCTTTCAGGTCGCCTTTCTGATCCCACGACAGCGGGCCCATCACGGTGTCTACTGTCGCGCCTTTCAGGTATTTAGCGATTTCCGCCGGATCGTCAGACTGATTCAGGCCTGCCTGCAGCGACTGCAGCGCCGCGTAGGTGGTCCACACGAAGGCGCCGCTCGGATCCTGTTTCTTCGCCTTGATCGCATCCACGATCGGTTTGTTCGCCGGCACCTGGTCGTAGTTCTTCGGCTTGGTTACCAGCAGGCCTTCCGCCGACTCGCCGGCGATGTTAGACAGGGAGACGTTCGCTACGCCTTCCGGGCCCATAAACTGGGTTTTCAGACCGGCGGCGCGCGCCTGACGCAGGATCTGGCCCATTTCCGGGTGATAGCCGCCGTAGTAGACGAAATCGATATTCTCTTTCTTCAGGCGCGCCACCAGGGTGGAGAAATCTTTCTCACCGGCGGTGATCCCGTCGAAGAAGACCACGTTCGCCCCGCCTTTTTTCAGGCCATCCTGCACCGCACGGGCCAAACCTTCGCCGTACTGCTGTTTGTCATGTACCACTGCGATACGCTGCGGCTTCACTTTGTCGAGAATGTATTTCGCCGCGGTTGGCCCCTGATCGGAGTCCAGACCGGTGGTGCGCAGGATCAGTTTATAGCCGCGCGCCGTCAGCTCCGGAGCAGTCGCTGCCGGGGTAATCATCAGAATGCCTTCGTCTTCATAGATATCAGACGCCGGCTGAGTGGAAGAGGAACACAGGTGACCAATGACGTATTTGATGCCGTCGTTGACCACTTTGTTGGCTACCGCTACCGCCTGTTTCGGGTCGCAAGCGTCATCATATTTGACGATCTGCAGCTTATTGCCCTTGATGCCGCCCTTAGCGTTGATATCCGCTACCGCCTGCTCTGCGCCGGTAAACTCCTGGTCGCCGTACTGGGCCACCGGGCCGGACATCGCCCCGACTACCGCGATTTTGATATCTTCCGCCAGCGCCGCGCTGCTCATAACTAAGGCAATACATCCTGCCAGTAACGCTTTACCCTTCATATTCATCCTGAGGCTCCCCATTATTATGGTTTTTGCATTTGTTGTGATGTTGTTTATTAGCGCATTATTTTGTTTATACCGATAGGAAAAGCATATGATAGCTAATCAACCGGGGGCTGCCCGCGCTTTTGCAGCACACTATGCTAAACATACCGTCATTCTGAGGAATTTGAAACGACTAAATTGCGGGCTATGTAACAGATAAGTGACAAATAAAAAAACCGCGCCAGCATGAACCGGACGCGGTGCAAAACAGAGCCTGATTACCAGCCTGCGGGTAGGTAGCCCACCGCGGATGCTATCGCGTAGGCGGCGCTGCAAAGATACAACAACACAATGAAGCATTGGATAAGCGGATGGGTCATCCAGGCCGGACAGGTCCAGCCCGGGGTCAGATCGCCACGCTGGCGGGCGCCCTTGAGCATCAGGATCGGCATAATCGATAAAATGACGCCGCTGAACACCCCGGCAAAATAGAGCGCGTTGACGAAGGAGACCATGCCGCTATAGGCCAGTACGAACGGCGGGATCGCCACCACCAGCAGCACCATCAGGCGCCGGGCGGGCTGTTCGTCATTCCCCAGGCGGAACTGATCGAAGATATTGGTCAGGAAGCTGCCGCCCAGTCCCCAGTAGGAGGTCAGCATCGCGCACAGCGCAAACAGATTGGCTGAGAAGAAGGCCCATTCGCCAAGCGCCCGCCCCCAGGAGATGGTGGCCACATCCGAGATATTGTCGAGACCGTTAAGCGAGATCACCGACAACGGCACCAGCGCCAGCAGGGTAAAGGTCAGCGCCATACCGACCATGATGGCTTTAGGCAATTTTTCCGGTTTGTCGGCGAAGCCCCGCGCCATCTCCGGCACGATATACTGTGCCGAGAAGCAGAATGCCACGACGTTGAAGACCGGAACCATATACAGCCAGTTGCCGTCGAGCAGATAGCCGACGCGGGTGGTATCTTTCAACAGCGTGGCAATCACCAGCACCGAGATCATCACCACCATGCCGATGCTGATAAATTTCTCACCGCGGCCGATCGCCTTCAGCCCCAGGTAGAGTACCCCTGCCGCCGGAACGAAAAACAGCACGCTGCCCAGCGCCGGCGAGATGCCAAACAGGGAGTGCAGCAGCTTACCGCTGCCGGTCATATACGCCGTCAATGCCCCGACGCTATTGACGCAGACGGAGAGAAACATCATCAGCGCGCCAAAGCCGCCGACGTAGCGCTTCGATAATCCACTGAGCTGCAGATGTTTACGGGTGCGCAGCGTGGATTCCGCGACATAGAGCATAGTCACCGTCGTCAGGCTGCCCACCAGCACCAGCCAGAACAGCAGCGGTAAGAAGCCCGCTTTGCTCGACGCATAGGCGATAGAGAGGACGCCCGCGCCAATATTGGTACCGACAATCATCGATACCCCTTCGACGAAGCTCAGAGATTTTGCAGGGACAGCCGTACGTTCCCGGCCGGTGAGGACGGGAGAAAAGGTGGAGTTTTCAGACATAATACTTTCCGTTTTACTCCGGCGGTTTTCACCGCCGGAAAAAAGGTGATATCAGAGTGATAAACCACTCACGCTGAGCATAAACAGCCGGCTGCGGCGTCCTGTTTCTGTTCGGCTTCCCTGCCGCCGCAGCCCGCCGGGGAGACGTTAGCTCTTCAGTACGCGCGCCAGAATATCCAGCGCTTTCGAGAACTGGGCGTCGGGGATAGTCAACGGATACAGGAAGCGGATCACGTTGCCGTAGACGCCACAGCTCAGCAGCAGCAGGCCGTTCTCCTGCGCTTTCTGTTGCACAAGGCGGGTGAATTCCGGCGACGGTTCGCCTGTTTGCGGATCGTTAAACTCCACCGCCACCATCGACCCCCGGCCGCGGACATCTACGATCGCCGGGCAGGTAGCGCGCGCCTGGTTGAGCACTTCCTGCAGATGGCTACCCAGCTGTTCAGCGCGCTGACACAGCTGCTCTTCGGCAATCACATCCAGCACCGCGTGCGCCGCGGCCACCGCCAGCGGGTTACCGGCATAGGTTCCGCCCAGCCCGCCTGGGGCTGGCGCATCCATCACCTCGGCGCGGCCGACAACGCCCGACAGCGGGAAACCGCCGGCGAGGCTTTTCGCCATCGTCATCAGATCCGGTTTCACCTCATAGTGCTGCATAGCGAACAGCTTGCCGGTGCGGGCGAAACCGGTCTGCACTTCATCGGCGATCAGCAGAATGCCGTGGGTATCGCACAGGTCGCGCAGCGCCTGCATAAAATCGGCCGGCGCGACGTTAAAGCCGCCTTCCCCCTGGATCGGCTCGAGAATGATGGCCGCTACCTGGTCCGGCGCAATATCCGCTTTGAAAATGCGCTCCAGGCTTTTCAGCGCATCCGCGGTGGTCACGCCATGCGCCGCATTGGGGTAAACGCCGTGATACACCGAGCCCGGGAATGGCCCGAAGCCGATTTTGTAGGGCGCGACCTTACCGGTGAGGGCCATGGTCATAAAGGTACGGCCGTGGAAACCGCCGCCGAAGGTAATCAGCCCCGGACGACCGGTGTAAGCGCGGGCGATTTTCACCGCGTTCTCGACCGCTTCCGCGCCGGTGGTGAAGAAAGCCGTTTTTGCCGGCCCGTCAATTGGCGCCAGATCGTTGATACGCTCCGCCAGCGAAACATAGCTTTCGTACGGCACAATCTGATAGGCGGTGTGGGTGAACGCCTGCAGCTGGTCGGCAACCGCGGCGACCACTTTCGGATGGCGGTGACCGGTATTTAACACGGCGATCCCGGCGGCGAAATCGATCACCTCATTGCCTTCGATATCCCACAGCGTGGCGTTTTCCGCCTTCTCGACAAAGTAGTTACACATTACGCCTACGCCGCGCGGCGTCGCCTGCTGGCGACGTTGATTCAGTTCTGAGCTTTTCACCTGCGAATCTCCTGTCGTGTATGTCACGTTATCGCAACAAATTAGAAACGATGTCGTTTATTTACACAGGAGTTGGCCCTATAATCGAGTACCAATTTTGAATATCTGAGGGATCCAATTGCGTTCGCTGGTGGGTGACCTGGTGCTGGTCCGTCTGCAGGAAGAGCGGGATCCTCTTCTGCACAAACGCTTATATAACGCGCTGCGCCGCGCGATCCTCGACGGTTCGCTGGCACCGCAAAGCCGTCTGCCGCCGTCGCGGGACCTGGCGGGCGAACTTGGCGTATCAAGAAACACCATATTAACAACTTATGAACAATTGCTGGCGGAAGGATATGTGGTTTCCCGTCGGGGAAGCGGAACATTCGTTGCCCAAACCGCCCCTGAGAGCTCATTGACGGCTAAAGGTCAGCAAGAAAACAGCAGTATCGCAGCACCGACGGCGCATCTTTCACGCCGAGGCCAACATCTGCTCGGCCAGGTCAGCGCCAGCCCGCGCCAGTGGGGAGCGTTTATACCCGGCGTGCCGGACGTTAACGCCTTTCCCCACCCGCTGTTCAGTAAGATCCAGGCCCGCATCAGCCGTCGGCCCAAACCGGAGCGGCTCAGCTATAGCTGCAACGGCGGCACTCCGGAACTGCAGCAGGCGCTGGTGGATTATCTGCGCGTGTCGCGCGGCGTCCACTGTCAGTCAGATCAAATTCTTATCACCGAGGGGATCCACCAGGCGATCGATCTGGTCACCCGCATGCTGTGTGATAACGGCGATCTGGCGTGGGTGGAGGAGCCTTCCTACTGGGGGATCCGCCACGTGCTGGCGATGAACGACGTTCGGGCAGAGCCCCTGACCGTCGATGCCAACGGCCTGTGCCCGCCGGAGACGGTTGACGATGCGCCGAGGCTGATCTTCGTTACGCCTTCCCACCAGTATCCGCTGGGCGCGGTGATGAGCCTTGAGCGCCGCCAGCGGCTGCTGGCGCTCGCCCGTCAGCAGGGGAGCTGGATCGTCGAAGATGATTATGACAGCGAGTTTCGCTTTTCCGGTCAGCCGATCCCCGCCCTGCAGGGTCTGGTCGCCGACGCCCCGGTGGTCTATATCGGCACCTTCAGCAAGACGCTCTATCCCGGCCTGCGCCTGGGCTACGTGGTGATCCCGCGGCCGCTGGTCAGCGACCTGAAGCACGCCCATGCTGAGCTTTACCGCGGCGGCCATTCGCTGATCCAGATGGCGCTGGCGGAGTTTATTACCGCCGGCCACTATTCGGCCCATATCCGCCGTATGCGGCTGCTCTACAGCCGTCGCCGCGCCTTTTTAACTGAGCTTATCCAGCAGCACTGTATGCCGTACGCCCTGTCTGACTTCAGCGATAATGCCGGGCTGCATTTGATCCTCAATTTGCCCGCAGAGGCTGACGATGTGGCGATCGCCAGAGAGGCCAATGCGCGGCACATTCTGGTGCGGCCGCTGTCGCGCTACTACCTGACGGCGGCGCGCAAGAAAGGATTACTGATGGGATTCGCCAGCCAGCCCGAAGAGCAGATGGCGTCGGCGTTCAGCGTCTTACTCGGCTGCCTGCAGACGCACTGCCCGCAGATGCTCCTGCTCCGGGAGGACGCAGAAAAACAAAACGCCCCAACCTGAGGCGGGGCGTTATCGGGGAGCCTGATATCAGGTATCAGGCAGGCGTGGCGTATCAGGCTTCGATAGCGGCACGCAGTTTTTTCATGGCGTTCTTTTCCAGCTGACGCACGCGCTCTGCGGAGACGCCGTAGCGGTCGGCCAGTTCCTGCAGCGTGGACTTGTTATCTTCGTCCAGCCAGCGGGCGCGGATGATGTCCTGGCTACGCTCGTCCAGGCCCTGCATCGCGTCAGTCAGCTTATTCGCCGCCTGCTCTTCCCAGTTATCGTCTTCGATGCCGTCGGCAAAGTTAGACGTTTTGTCCTGCAGATACAGGACCGGCGCCATCGGCTGGCTGTCGGACTCATCGTCGGACGACATGTCGAAGGTCATGTCCTGGGCCGCCATACGGGATTCCATCTCGCGGACGTCTTTGCTCGACACGCCCAGCTCACGGGCCACCATTTCCACTTCATCCTGGTTGAACCAACCCAAACGCTGTTTGGTTTTACGCAGGTTAAAGAACAGCTTACGCTGTGCTTTGGTGGTAGCGACCTTCACAATACGCCAGTTGCGCAGCACGTATTCGTGAATTTCGGCTTTAATCCAGTGCACGGCGAAGGAGACCAGGCGCACACCCACTTCCGGGTTGAAGCGACGCACGGCTTTCATCAGGCCGATATTGCCTTCCTGGATCAGATCCGCCTGCGGCAGGCCATAGCCCGAGTAGTTACGAGCAATGTGAACAACAAAGCGCAGGTGAGACAGAATCAGCTTTTTCGCTGCTTCCAGATCGCCCTGGTAATGCAGCTTTTCAGCAAGCTCCCGCTCTTCATCAGCCGACAGCATCGGCCAAGTGTTAGCGGCCCGGATGTACGATTCCAGGTTACCAACGGGGGCTAAAGCTAAAGTTTGCATTTCTTTGGTCATTCAAATCCTCTCAATTGATATCTTCTGACGCGTTCTTGTCCCCATCAGGCAACAAGCATGCCAGCATTCATGAGCAACGAGAATATCACTCACATTAGTATCAGACAGTGATTTTATCCACAAGTTCCATGCAACGGTGTGAATAAATTACGCACAAAATGTGACACCACGATGAAAAAGTGAGGGCAGGAAAAGGGGAACAAGCTTGCGGTATCTTTCCCTGCGAACAGGAACTCATTGCAGCAGGGAAAGATTATATCACGCTTTTATTAATCGGGAGTAAAGTGACGTAAATGTTGCACTGTCGCCAGCCAGGCGGCTACCCACCCGATCATCGAGCAGACGATCAACATCAACAGACACTCGTCGAAGCCTAAGCCGCTCAGCTCAAACTGGGTGCCGAAGACTTTCGCCACTTCGGTCACCGCCGACGAGAGGCGCATTACCAGAATCTCCGACAGGATCAGCGATAAAAACGCGCCGGAAAAGCCCAGCATCGCTCCGCCGTAGAGGAACGGACGCAGGATAAAGCCGTCGGTGGCGCCGATAAGCTTCTGAACGTTAATGGTATCGCGGCGGGCGAAGATGCTCAGGCGCACGCTGTTGCCGATCACCAGGAACACTGCCGCCACCATCAGCACGCCGATCATCGCCGACACGCGTCCTACCAGCCCGGTGAGCGAGGAGAGACGGGCAAACCAGCTGTCGTCCATCCGCACTTCATCGACACCCTGGATCCGCGATACCCGATCGCGCAGGGTATTCAGCGCCTCGGTGCTCTGGAAATCCAGCTTCGGCACCACGATGGCGACCGCCGGCAGCGGGTTCTCCTCCAGCATATCCAGGGCGCCGCCAAAGCCAGACCAGTTACGGAATTCCCCCAGCGCCTCGTCACGGGACAAATAGTTTACCTTGTCGACGCCCTGCTCCGCCTGCAGCTGGCCCACCACCCGCGCCGCGGCATCGTCATCCAGCGTTTTTTCCAGATAAACGGTGATCTGCGGCGAGGGATAATACTGGGACGCCGCGCTGCTGACGTTTTTGTAGACCATGTAGCAGACGCTTGGCAGGGTCAACGAAATGGCGATGACCATTACCGTCAGGAAGGTCGCCAGCGGCGTGCTTTTTAGATCCTGCAGCGCGCCGTGCCAGGCATAGCGCACCTGCTCGTTGAATACGTTGCTCTTACGCGAGGCCGGGTTAGGCGCCGCTTTCGGCCGTTTTGGCGCATTGCGCCCGCCGCCGCCGCCGCCCGCGGCGTTGCGCAGGCGATCGAACTTGCTGCCGAACTGGCGAATCTGGTTCATTGCGTCGCGCTTATTCACCCCGAATGCCTCCATGCAGATGGCCGTCGCTAAGCGTCAGCACGCGGTACGGACGACTGGAGATAAGCCCCAGATCGTGCGTGGCCATCAGTACCGTCACCCCGACGCGGTTAAACTCTTCAAACAGACGTAAAATCCCCTCCGAGAGCGCCTCGTCGAGGTTGCCGGTCGGTTCATCCGCCAGCAGCACCGCCGGCTTGTTGACCACCGCGCGAGCGATTCCCACGCGCTGCTGTTCACCGCCGGAGAGCTGAATGGGAAAATTCTTCGCTTTGTCCAGCAGGCCAACCTTGTCCAGCGCCGCCGAGACGCGACGACGAATATCATCGCCGCTGGCGCCGGCGATAATCAGCGGGATCGCCACGTTGTCATACACGGTACGATCCATCAGCAAATGGTGGTCCTGGAAAATCATACCGATCTGGCGGCGCAGGAACGGCACCTCACGGCTCTTCAGACGGCTGATTTCATGACCGCTGAAGAAGATTTTCCCGGCGCTGGGCCGTTCGATACCACAGATAAGCTTCAGCAGGGTACTCTTCCCTGCGCCGGAATGGCCGGTCAGAAACGCCATCTCGCCCGGCTGCAGGTGGAAGGTCACCCCCTGCAGCGCTTGTCTCCCACCGAGATAGGCTTTGCTGACTTGTTCAAAGCGAATCATTCTTAATCCTCTCGGGCAAAAAGTGCCTCAATAAAGTCGCCCGCATTAAACGGACGCAGATCCTCAATACGCTCGCCGACGCCAATATAGCGAATCGGAATGCCGAACTGATCGGCCACCGAGAAGATCACGCCGCCTTTGGCGGTGCCGTCCAGCTTGGTCAGGGTGATCCCGGTCAAACCTACCGCCTCATGGAACAGTTTGGCCTGGCTAACAGCATTCTGCCCGGTGCTGGCGTCAATGGTTAACATCACCTCGTGCGGCGCGTCGACGTCCAGCTTTTTCATTACCCGGACAATCTTCTTCAGCTCTTCCATCAGGTGCGATTTATTCTGCAAACGCCCGGCGGTATCGGCAATCAGTACGTCAACATGACGCGCCTTCGCCGCCTGAATGGCGTCGAAAATCACCGAGGCGGAGTCGGCGCCGGTGTGCTGGGCGATCACCGGGATATTATTACGCTGGCCCCAGACCTGCAGCTGTTCCACCGCCGCCGCACGGAAGGTATCCCCCGCCGCCAGCATCACCGACTTACCCTGCTGTTCAAACTGACGCGCCAGCTTGCCGATGGTAGTGGTTTTCCCCACACCGTTCACGCCGACCATCAGAATAACAAATGGCGTTTTGCCTTCAACGTTCAGCGGCTCGTCTACTTTGGCGAGAATCTCGCCCATCTCTTCTTTCAGCAGGCCGTACAGCGCTTCCGCATCGCGCAGCTGCTTACGGCTGGCGCCTTCCGTCAGGTTGGTAATGATCTTGCGGGTGGTTTCCACCCCGACGTCGGCGATCAGCAGCTGTTCTTCCAGCTCTTCAAACAGATCATCGTCGATCTTCTTACCGCGGAACAGGCTGATAAATCCGGAACCGAGATTTTGCTTCGTTTTCAGCAGGCTACGTTTGAGGCGGGCGAAGAAACCTTCTTTTGTCGGTTTTTCCTGCTCCTGAGCCAGCGCTTCAAGCGGCGCCTCGTCCTCGGGCGCCGGCACCACTACCGCCGCCTCTTCTGCCGCTTCGGCCGCCAGCGCCTGCGCTTCCAGCTCTTCATCGCTTAACGGCGCGTCCTCTTCGGGCGCTTCTGTCTCCTGCGGCTGGACAACGATGCCTTCCACAGGCTGCTCTGCTACGGCTTCCGCCACCACCGGTTCGGCGATAACCTCTTCCGCCAGCGGCTCAACCACCGCAGGCTGTTCAGGCGGTTCGCTGACCGCGGGCTCCGGTTCAACAACAGGCGTTTCTTCGGTCAGAGCAGGCGTTTCCACCCACTCTTCTTCCTGCGCGCTGGCAGGCTCCGCGAGGTGCGCTTTTTCGCTTTCGACCACCGTCTCGGTCACTTCGACGACGTCTTCGGCAAACGCCTCCGGGTCTGCTTTCGGCGCGCTCGGCTCAGCAGGGGTTTCAACCGCCGGTATCTCTTCGGCAACCGCTTGCTGTTCTTCTACTTTTTGCTCTGTCTCGGTTTCCTGTGCCTGTTCTTTCTGTCCAAAGCCCAGCCAGGAAAAGAAGCCACGTTTTTTCTCTTTTGCCATTTGCGACCACACTCCTCGCTGTTTATTCATGGCGCAGCTTCATCAGAAGCTGAAAAAATGATGAAATTAGTTGGATAGTCTATCACTTAACTTAACTCGCAGCACCGCCCCCGGATTAAGGTTTCGTCAACCGCCGTCGATCGCTAGAATAGCAGGCTGGAAGTTGAGACTTGAGCAGAGAGATGAAAAAACCAAACCACGCGGGCAGCGGTCAGATCCGCATCATCGGCGGGCAATGGCGCGGCCGTAAATTACCGGTGCCGGAGAGCCCGGGCCTGCGGCCGACCACCGACCGGGTTCGCGAAACCCTTTTTAACTGGCTGGCGCCGTCCATTGTTGACGCGCACTGCCTCGATTGCTTTGCCGGCAGCGGCGCGCTGGGGCTGGAAGCGCTGTCCCGCTATGCGGCCAGCACCACGCTGCTGGAGATGGAGCGCGGCGTAGCCCAGCAGCTGCAAAAAAATCTCGCCACCCTGAAAGCGGATCGCGGCAAGGTGATCACCACCAACACCCTCAGCTTCCTGAGCCAGCCGGGGACCCCGCACCAGATCGTGTTCGTCGACCCGCCGTTCCGTCAGGGGCTGCTGGAGGAGACGCTACGTCTGCTGGAGACACAAGGCTGGCTGGCCGATGAGGCCCTGGTGTACGTCGAAAGCGAAGTCGAAAACGGCTTACCGCCGGTGCCGGCTAACTGGCAATTGTATCGTGAAAAAGTGGCCGGACAGGTCGCCTACCGTCTTTACCAACGTGAGGCCCAAGGAGAGCACCATGCTGATTAATTTAGGCCGCCTGCTGATGCTGTGCGTCTGGGCCTTTCTGTTATTGAATCTGTTTCAGCCCTTCCCGAAGCCGCTGAATATCTTTGTCAACGTCGCGCTGATTTTCATGATCCTGATGCACGGTCTGCAGCTGACGCTGCTCAAGGCGACGCAGCCGAAAGAGGCGCCGCCGCTGAGCCGCTTTGAGCAAATCCGCATTTTTATTTTCGGCGTGTTTGAGCTCGTGGCCTGGCAGAAAAAACTGAAGGCGACGCTGAAAAAATAGTCCTGAAAAGGGCTCAGGGATCGGGCGTAAACGCCACGAACGCTGTGCCCTTATAACTCAACATCCCACGATCGCCGACGCTCAGCGCGTGATATTGCGGCGCGTCAAGGCGAAACACCACCTCCAGCCCACCGTTTTCGGGGCGAAAGCTCGCTTCATAGCGCATCTCACTGCCTGCAGGCGTCACCGTCTGCTGCCGCGAGCGCCGATCGTTAATCACTTTTTCCCGTTTATTGCTGACGATAACCCGCTTTTGTAGCAACGGCGCGGCGTCATTCGCCTGTTTCTCACGGCGCTGCTGGACATAGCGAAACGAAGCCGCCACCACAATCACCGCGACGACCAGAACAAAAAAGAGGGGCATTTTACTCATCAAGGTTACCCATAAAAAATATCAGGAATCAGCATACTGCGTCGGGAATAACATTGTCATCTGCTACGCCAAACCACTACACTGAGTAGTAGCATCACGCATCCGTAACTTTCTTTATGATAACAGATACAGGGACTTACTATGCTTTGGTCATTTATTGCTGTCTGTTTCTCCGCATGGCTTTATGTCGATGCATCCTATCGTGGGCCGGCATGGCGACGCTGGGTTTTTAAACCTGTCACCCTGATTCTGTTGCTGTTACTGGCCTGGCAGGCGCCGATGTTCAATGCCATCAGCTATCTGGTGCTGGCTGGCCTGTGCGCCTCGCTGCTCGGCGACGCCCTGACCCTGCTGCCGCGCCAGCGGGTGATGTACGCGGTGGGCGCTTTCTTCCTGTCACATCTGCTGTATACCATCTGGTTCGCCAGCCAGCTGACGCTGTCGTTCTTCTGGCCGCTGCCGCTGGTGCTGCTGGTATTCGGCGCCCTGCTAATGGCGGTGATCTGGAGTCGGCTGGAAGAGATGAAAATGCCGGTGCTGACCTTTATCGGAATGACGCTGGTAATGGTCTGGCTGGCCGGTGAGCTGTGGTTTGTCCGCCCCACCAACACCGCGCTGTCCGGTTTCGCCGGCGCAGCCCTGCTGCTGCTGAGCAATGCCGTGTGGCTGGTGAGCCACTATCGTCGCCGCTTCCGCGCCGATAACGCCATCGCCGCCGCGTTCTACTTTGCCGGCCACTTCCTGATCGTGCGCGCGCTGTACCTGTAATTTAGTTCTTGACTCTGGAGTCGACTCCAGAGTGTATCCTACGGCTAATGAGAAAATTATCATTTCCCGGAGGGTGCCATGTCGACTCCAGACGCGCAGGATAAAAAAGTTCCACAATTCTCGTCTTTCACCATGCGGCCAGCAACCGCCCCGGCGGAGAGCTGCTGTACAGATCACGCCTGCGCCACAGAGTCCGCCCCTGCCGCCGAAGCGCTTAGCGACGCCCGCTATAGCTGGCAAGTTGATGGCATGGACTGCGCCGCCTGCGCCCGCAAGGTGGAAACCGCGGTCCGTCAGGTGCCCGGGGTCAGTCAGGTCCAGGTGCTGTTCGCCACAGAAAAGCTGCTGGTTAACGCCGAGGGCGATGTCCGCGCTCAGGTTGAGAACGCGGTCCGCCAGGCGGGGTATACGCTGCGCGATGCCGATGCTCCCGCAGCTAAGCAAACCCGAGGGTCGCTGCTGCGCGACAATCTGCCGTTACTGACGCTGGTTATCATGATGGCCTTGAGCTGGGGGCTGGAGCAGGCCAACCACCCTGCCGGTCAGTTGGCCTTTATTGCCACCACCCTGGTTGGCCTGTGGCCGGTTGCCCGCCAGGCGCTACGCCTGATCAAGAGCGGGAGCTGGTTCGCCATTGAAACGCTGATGAGCGTCGCCGCCATCGGGGCGCTGTTTATCGGCGCCACCGCGGAGGCGGCGATGGTGCTGTTGCTGTTCCTGATCGGCGAGCGTCTCGAAGGCTGGGCCGCCAGCCGCGCACGGCAGGGGGTGAGCGCGCTGATGGCGCTGAAGCCCGACACCGCCATCCGTCTGCGCAACGGCGTGCGGGAAACCGTCGCCCAGCGCGACCTGCGTCCCGGAGATGTGATTGAAGTGGCTGCCGGCGGGCGTCTGCCGGCGGATGGACAACTGCTGTCGCCGTTTGCCAGCTTTGATGAAAGCGCCCTGACCGGCGAGTCGGTGCCGGTGGAGCGTCAGGCCGGGGAACGGGTAGCGGCGGGCGCCACCAGCGTCGATCGCCTGGTGCAGCTTACCGTGATATCCGAACCGGGCGACAGCGCCATCGACCGCATCCTGAAGCTGATTGAAGAGGCTGAGGAGCGTCGGGCGCCAATCGAGCGCTTCATCGACCGCTTCAGCCGGATCTACACCCCGGCCATTATGGTGGTGGCCTTGTTGGTCGCCATTGTCCCGCCGCTGTTCTTCGCCAGCGCCTGGCTACCGTGGATTTATAAAGGGCTGACGCTGCTGCTGATCGGCTGTCCGTGCGCGCTGGTCATCTCCACGCCGGCGGCCATCACCTCCGGCCTGGCGGTCGCCGCCCGCCGCGGGGCGCTAATCAAAGGCGGCGCGGCGCTGGAGCAGCTGGGCCAGGTGCGCCAGGTGGCGTTCGATAAAACCGGCACCCTGACCGTCGGCCAGCCGCAGGTGACTTCGGTTATTGCCACGGCCGAAGTTGACGACAACGCGCTGCTGGCGCTGGCGGCGGCGGTGGAGCAAGGCTCCAGCCACCCGCTGGCGCAGGCTATCGTCCGTGAAGCGCAGCGGCGTCAGCTGAGCATTCCGCTTGCCAGCGGCCAGCGGGCGCTGGCGGGCTCTGGTATCGAAGCCGAAGTCAACGGCAGCCGCATCCTGATCTGCGCAGCCAGCAAAGCCGCCCCGGCAGAGCATGAGGCGCAGATCCAGCAGCTGGAAAGCGCCGGGCAAACGGTAGTGCTGGTGATGCGCGGCGAGACGCTGCTCGGCATTCTGGCGCTGCGCGATACCCTGCGCGACGACGCGCGTCAGGCGGTGGATGCTTTGCATCAGTTGGGCGTTCAGGGGGTGATCCTTACCGGGGATAACCCGCGCGCCGCGGCGGCCATCGCCAGCGAACTGGGGCTGGAATTCCGCGCCGGTCTGCTACCGGCGGACAAGGTCAACGCGGTGATAGCGCTGAATGCCGACGCGCCGCTGGCGATGGTCGGGGACGGTATCAACGACGCCCCGGCGATGAAAGCGGCCACCATCGGCATCGCCATGGGCAGCGGAACCGACGTGGCGCTGGAGACGGCCGACGCCGCGCTGACCCATAACCGTCTGACCGGCCTGGCGCAGATGATTTCCCTGGCGCGCGCCACCCACGCCAATATCCGCCAGAACATCGCGATTGCCTTAGGGCTGAAGGGGATTTTCCTCGTCACCACCCTGCTCGGCCTGACCGGTCTGTGGCTGGCGGTGCTGGCGGATACCGGCGCCACCGTGCTGGTAACGGCTAACGCGCTGCGGTTATTGCGTAAGAAGTTGTAGCATCGATACCGGCTTCCCTGCTCGCGCTACGCTTAGCAGGGCTACGGTTCCAGACCGTCGGGTAGCCCGGATAAGGCGCTACGCGCCGCCATCCGGGAGAGGCTCAGTGGCTTTTGCGGATCAGGTAGCGGTACGGCAGGGCTTCGGTTTCCTGGGCCACCAGCTCATGCTCCATAAAGCGGCAGAATCCCGGGATATCGCGGGTGGTGGCCGGATCGTCAGCAATAATCAGCAGCGTCTCGCCCACCGGCATCGTCCGCACGGTTTTACGCACCATCATGACCGGCTCCGGGCAGCGGAGTCCCAGGGCATCCAGGGTGTGGTCAGGAGTGGAGAAAAGTTCGCTCATTTTAGTCTCACGTCAACAAAACGGCCCTAGTTTACCCCCTGCTCGCCAGTACGCAAGCCAGGTTAACGTTTGCGCGAAAAACAACCATTGCATTACGCCGGCAACGCAGTATCATGCAGCCGTTTTTAATTGGGTTCCCTCACCCCAACGTTCCGCTGCCGATTGCTCATTCACCTGAAGCATGACGGGCATAAAAAGGTCACAATATGAATCCGTTTACTACCGTACAGCGCAAAAAAGCGCTCGTCTGGCTTTCGCTATTTCATTTGCTGGTCATCACCTCCAGCAACTATCTGGTTCAGCTGCCGATCTCCATCTTTGGTTTCCATACCACCTGGGGCGCGTTTAGTTTTCCGTTTATTTTCCTCGCCACCGACCTGACGGTGCGGATTTTTGGCGCCCCGCTGGCGCGACGCATCATTTTCGCGGTGATGGTCCCGGCGCTGGCCATCTCTTACGGCATCTCCGCGCTGTTCTACATGGGCGAATGGCAGGGCTTTGCCGCGCTGGGCACCTTTAATCTCTTCGTCGCGCGCATCGCCGTCGCCAGCTTTATGGCCTATGCGCTGGGGCAGATCCTCGACGTTCACGTCTTTAACCGCCTGCGGCAGAGCCGCCGCTGGTGGTTGGCCCCTACCGCCTCGACGCTGTTCGGCAACATCAGCGATACCGTGGCGTTTTTCTTTATCGCTTTCTGGCGCAGCCCGGACCCGTTTATGGCCGCCCACTGGGGGGAAATCGCCCTCGTCGACTACAGCTTTAAAGTGCTTATCAGCATCATTTTCTTCCTGCCGATGTACGGCGTGCTGTTAAATATGCTGTTGAAAAGACTGGCGGATAAATCTGATTTGTCGGCATTACAGCCGAGTTAAAGGTACTCGCGGGCTGATGTGTTAAGATAGCCGGATGAGCCATTAGTGGCCGTTTATCGAAAGGAAGATGTCAATGCGCAATTTGGTTAAATATGTCGGTATTGGCCTGCTGGTGATGGGGCTTGCCGCCTGCGATAACAGCGATTCAAAAGCGCCAACCGTTGGCGCAGCAGCGGAGAGCAATGCCAGCGGCCAGGCAATCAGCCTGCTGGATGGCAAGCTGAGCTTCACCCTGCCTGCGGGCATGGCCGACCAGAGCGGCAAACTGGGTACCCAGGCGAACAATATGCACGTCTACTCTGACGCTACCGGCCAGAAAGCGGTCATCGTCATCGTCGGCGACAGCACCAATGAAGATCTGGCGGTGCTGGCGAAACGCCTGGAAGATCAGCAGCGCAGCCGCGACCCGCAGCTGCAGGTGGTGAGCAATAAACCGCTGGAGATTAAAGGCCATACCCTGCAGCAGCTGGACAGCATTATCTCCGCCAAGGGGCAGACCGCCTGGTCTTCCGTGATCCTCGGCAAAGTGGATGACAAGCTGCTGACCCTGCAGGTCACCCTGCCGGCGGATAACCAGCAGCAGGCGCAGACCGAAGCGGAAAGCATCATCAACACCCTCACCATCCAGTAATTACTGGCCTGGTGCGCTGGCCTCCGGTTCGCTAACCGGGGGCCGTTTTTTTAGCCGCCAGCCCAACAGCAGCGCCGCCATCACCAGCCCCGCCGCGGCGAGATAAATCATCGAGATCCCGGTCCACGCCATCAGCAATCCGGCCAGCGGCCCGCTGACGCCCAACGACAAATCCATAAACACGGTATAGGTCGCCAGCGCCGACCCCTGATTGTGCTGCGGCACCGCTTTCACCGCCACCACGCCCAGCGCCGGAAAGACCAGCGAAAAGCCAGCCCCGGTAAGGAAAGTACCGATTTTCGCCATCATCGGCGTATCGGCAAAGCCGACCAGCAGCAGGCCGATCGCCTCCACGCTAAAGCAGAGCATCGCCACGTTCAGCCCGCCGAGTAGGTTAATGGCGTTGGGAAACAGCAGCCGCGCGCCAACGAACGCGCAGCTGAATAATGTCAGCGCGAAAGCCGCGCCGTCCCAACCTTTGGCGTCATAAAATAGCGTGATAAAGGTGGCGATCACCCCAAAGCCGGCGGAGGCCAACGCCAGCGCCATGCCGTAGGGCCAGACCCGGCCGAGCACCGCGCGAAACGACATCGCTTTGCCTTTGGCAGCCTTCACCGCCGCGCGGGGCAGCGCGCAGAGGATAGCCACCAGCGCTACCGCCATAATGACCCCGGCCAGACCGCTGAGGCCAATGTGCGAATAGCACAGCACGCCGAGCGGCGCGCCCATCGCCATCGCCCCATAGGTCACAATCCCGTTCCACGAGATCACCCGCCCGATATGCAGCGAACCGACCACGCCGACGCCCCACAGCGTCGAGCCTGTGCCGGCGAAGCTCTGGCCGATACCAAGGATCACCCGTCCGAGGCATAACAGCAGCAGGCTAATCAGTGGCCAGCCGCTGCCCCAGGCGGCCAGCAGATAGCTCAAACCGCTCAAAAAGCAGCCGCCGAGGCCGAAGACGACAATCTTTTTGGGCCCCAGCAGGTCGGCATAGCGCCCGGCATGCGGGCGGCTGAGCAGCGTGGCGAAATATTGCAGGCTAATCACCAGCCCGGCCCAGAAAGCGCTAAAGCCCATGACATCATGAACATAGCCGGGCAGCACCGCCAGCGGCAGGCCGATGGTGAGGTAGCTGGCAAAGTTAAAGATAACGACAGAGACAATCCGCAGATTGAGGCGCAGTCCATTAAGCGCCGGTTCGGCGACGGGTTCGGGCATCAGGTTCCACCAGATTTCGACAACCAGCTTTCACTATTACCACGCTGTCGGCGGAAAAGCAGCCCTCCTTTCGGAATATTGGCAGTCGGCGAACCGCTACACTTATCTGGCGCGACTCATAAAAGGAATACCTATGTCCCCTCCGCAGGCTGATAAAGCCGGGCTTCATATTTTACTTAAGCTGGCGGCGCTGGTGATTATCCTCGCCGGGATCCACGCCGCCGCCGATATCCTGGTGCAGCTGCTGCTGGCGCTGTTTTTCGCTATTGTTCTCAACCCGCTGGTCACCTGGTTCATTCGCCGAGGGGTGCGGCGTCCGTTCGCCATTACCCTGGTGGTGACGGCTATGCTGGTGATGCTCACCGCGCTGCTCGGCGTGCTGGCGGCGTCGCTCAATGACTTTGTCGCCATGCTGCCCGATTTCAACCGCGCCCTGACGCGCAAGATCCTCCAGCTCCAGGAGTATCTCCCCTTCCTTAATCTGCATATCAATCCGGAGCGGATGCTGCGGCGCATGGATTCAGAACGGCTGATGACCTAGGCCACGACGCTGATGACCCAGCTTTCCGGGGCGATGGCCAGCATCGTGCTGCTGGTGATGACGGTGATCTTTATGCTGTTTGAGGTTCGCCACCTGCCCTACAAACTGCGTTTTGCCCTCAATAACCCGCGCCTGCATATCGCAGGATTGCACCGGGCGCTGAAAGGCGTCACCCATTATCTGGCGCTGAAGACGCTGATTAGCCTGTGGACCGGGCTGATTGTCTGGCTGGGGCTGCTGGCGATGGGGGTACAGTTCGCCCTGATGTGGGGGGTGCTGGCGTTTTTGCTGAACTATGTGCCGAACATTGGCTCCGCCATCTCCGCTATCCCCCCCATGCTGCAGGCGCTGCTGTTCAGCGGCATCTATGAGTGCCTGTTGGTAGGGGCGCTGTTTCTGGTGGTGCATATGGTGCTGGGCAACATGGTGGAGCCGCGCATGATGGGCCACCGGCTGGGGATGTCGACCCTGGTGGTGTTCCTGTCGTTGTTGGTCTGGGGCTGGCTGCTGGGGCCGGTGGGAATGCTGCTCTCGGTGCCGTTAACCAGCGTCTGTAAAATCTGGATGGAAACCACCGTCGGGGGCAGCAAGCTGGCGATCCTGCTCGGCCCGGGCCGTCCCAAAAGCCGGCTCCCCGGCTAGCGGCGTTTCACCGGCCAGAAGATGGTCAATACGCCGGCGACGATGATCGCCACGCCCAGCAGCGATTGCCAGTAGAACGGCTCATGCCAGCCGGGCAGCCAGATGGCGGCGGCCCACACGAGGATATAGCTCAGGCTCAGTAGCGCATACGCTTTCGACAGCGGCAGGCGATGGAGGGCAAAGTACCAGCAGACCATCGACAGCAGGTAGCCCAGCAGGCCGAAAAACAGGCCGAAAGTCCCGGGCTGGAAATGCAGCAGATGCTGGAGAAATGCCACAATATCGGTCAGCGGCGGCAAGGCCACCATGGCGCTGCGCAGCAGCAACTGCGCGGCGCTGACGAGGCCGACGCTGAGTAATGCCCAGAAAAAGCCCATCAGACGCTGGTCCCCAGAATGACAATGCCCACGACGATCAACCCGACGCCAAGCCAGTGGCGACGGGCGACCGGCTCATGCCAGATGCCCCAGCCCGCGAGGGTAACCCAGACGAAATTCAGACTCAGCATCGGATAGGCGATGCTGACCGGAATAGACTGCAGGACGCTCAGCCACAGCAGCATGCCGCAGCCCAGACATAACAGCGCCATCCCCAACCAGAAGAGTATATGGCGACTCCGCCGTCCGCGACGGGACGGGCGGGTCGCCTGTTTCTGGCAGAGCTGTCCGGCGCAGCTCAGCAGGCTGGCGCACACCAGACAGATCCAGACGCTCATTGCGGCAGGTACTGAAGGAAAACGACCCGGCCCAGCTCGTAGGCGTTATCCGGTTTCGGTAACGGTAAGTCGAGCATACTCTCTCCTTTATCCATCAACAGCACCAGCGAGACCGGCCCCTGCTGACGATGCGCGGCCAGCCAGTCGGCAAAACCGGCCTGGCTGACAAAGCTTCCCTGAGCATCCGGCCAGTCGAGACCGTACTTCAGCTCACCCTGTTTGTCGAACATAATAATATCGCTTCGCTTCAGCTCCCAGGCCAGGCCGCCGGCGATCCCAACGTTGTTGGTCAGGACGTAACGGCTGGGCTGCAGGGATTCGCTGACGATATCCACGAGGAACTGCGGCTGTTTGCTGTCGATAACCCGGTCCGGGATGGCGAAGCCCACCAGCAGCGCCAGGCCGAGCGGACAGAGCGCGGCGAGGCTCCAGCGGCGGCCAGAGTCTTTCATCGCCAGCCAGCCCATCAGCGCCCAGACGGCAAAAGCGATCGCCGCCAGCAGACATTTATACAGCTCAATCTTGGTCCACACCGGCTTATGCATGAAGCCCCACGGCGAGACCACCAGCACGGCGATAAGCCCCAGCAAACCAACGCCCAGGTTGATCATCCCGTTGATGCGCAACGCTTTCGCGCCGGTCTTTGCGGCCTCCAGCGCGTAGCGGGCCATCAGGATCGACAGCGGCGCAAAGCACGGCAGAATATAGGTCGGCAGTTTGCCTTTGGCGATACTGAAGAACAGGAACGGCATCGCCACCCAACCTAACAGATACAGCGCGCCGCGGGCCTCATCGCGCTCAAGCCAGCCGCGCTTTAGCGCCCCCGGCAGCAGGGCCAGCCACGGCAGACTGCCGGCGATCAGGAACGGGATGTAGTACCAGAACGGCGCTTTGTGCTGGGCGTCTTTTTCAGCAAAACGCTGAATATGCTCGACCCAGAAGAAGTAGCGCCAGAAGTCCGGCTCGCGCTGAGCGATAGCCAGCCCCCAGGGCAGCACCACCAGCGTACAGACGATTACCGCCAGCCAGCCGTAGGTCAGCACTTCACGCCAGCGTTTACGAGCGATCACCCACGGCAGAACGCCCACCACCGGCACCGCCAGCGCCAGGAAGCCCTTGGTCATCACCCCCATCCCGCAGGCGACGCCCAGCAGCACGTAGCCCAGTATTTTGCCGCTGCGGCTGTGCGCCTGCGCCGCGCCCCAGAAGCTGCACATCGCCAGCGCCAGCCACAGGGTGATCATCGGGTCCAGCACCGCATAGGTGCCAATCGCATACACCAGCATCGCGGTGAGGAAGATAATCGGCGACAGGATAGCTACCCGCTTATCACGAAAGATCCGCCACGCCAGCCAGGCCACCAGCAGGGCGGTCATGGTGATGGCGAAGACCGACCCGAAGCGTACGCCGAAGTTATTATGGCCAAACAGCCACTGACCGATACTGTTGATCCAGTAACCGGCAATCGGTTTTTCGAAGTAGCGCAGGCCGAGAAAATGCGGTACCACCCAGTCGCCGGTGGCCAGCATTTCACGGCTGATCTCCGCGTAGCGGGTTTCGTCGGGTTGCCAGAGCAAACGGAAATTGAGCGGCAGCAGATAATACAGCGCAAACAGCGCAATCAGAGAGACGCCATAGCGAATGCTTTTCATCAAACACCCGAAGTCAGTAATTGTTCACGTCCGAGCCAGCCTTCCCGGCCAGCCAGTTCACCACGAACCACTTTGCCTGAGGGCAGCTCGCTAAAGTCAGCGGGCAGCAGCTGGCTCAGTGGGCAAAACTGAATTTCTTCTTCCGCCGCCATGGTCAGTAGTTCATTGAACTGATCGGCGTAGGCAATGCCTTCCACTTCAGCGTGAATGGTATAGACCGGCACGCCCGCATCGCGATGGATGCAGTCCAGCAGGTAGCGGTTAAAGCCGGCGATATCCACCGCCGTGCCCACCGCCTCGTCCCAGGTCGGCAACGTGACCGGGATCTGCACCGTACCGGAAACGCCGCTGCCGAGCTGGGGCAGAAACGGCCGCGTGCCGCGACAGTCGCTGTTGTAGAGAAAATCGAAGGATTCTTTGGCTTTAACCACCCGCTGATCGGCGCGCCAGCCGGCGACGGCCGAGCAGGTCACCGGCCGGCCGATGATGCGCTCGAGCTCCAGCAGGCCGCGCTCAACCTCCAGCGCCAGCCTTTCCTGCGGCCAGACGCCGCTCCACGCCTGCCAGCTGTAGTGGTCCCAGGCGTGCAGGCCGACTTCATGAGATTCGGCGGCGGCGCGGAGCACCGCTTCGTTCCCTGCGCCGATGCGGCGCCCCGGCCAGGCGGTGCCGGCCAGCAGAATATCCCAGCCGTACAGCGAGGCGGCTCTGGAACGCAGCATCTTCCACAGAAACTTCGGTTTTATCAGGCGCCACAGATGGCGCCCCATATTGTCCGGCCCGACGCTGAAGAAGAAGCTTGCCTGGATCCCATGCCGGCCCAGCAGCTCCAGCAGCCGCGGAACGCCGTCCCGCGTGCCGCGAAAGGTATCGACATCTATGCGTAAGCCGACCTGTTTCATGGATTTTTATCGTCCACCAGTTCAACCGTGCGCAGGAAGAAGTCCAGCGTGTGTTCGACCGTTTCTTCCATCTCCACCTTCGGCTCCCAGTTCAGGCAGCGTTTGGCGTTGCGGATGCTCGGCTTACGATGCTCAACGTCCTGGTAGCCCTTTCCGTAGTAATCGCTGCTTTCCACTTCACGGAAGCCGGCGAACGGCGGGAAGCGATCGCGCAGCGGATGACGTTCGAAGCAGGCGAGCAGCATTTCGGCCAGCTCTTTGATACTCGCTTCGTTATCCGGGTTGCCGATGTTAATGATCTGCCCGTCGCAGCGGCCGTCTTTGTTCTCGATGATGCGGAACAGCGCTTCGATACCGTCGCTGATGTCGGTGAAGCAGCGCTTCTGCTTGCCGCCTTCGATAAGCTTGATCGGCGACCCTTCCACCAGGTTGAGGATCAGCTGAGTGATGGCGCGGGAGCTACCGATACGCGCGGCATTAAGGTTATCCAGACGCGGCCCCATCCAGTTGAACGGACGGAAAAGGGTGAACTTCAGGCCGTTCTTATCGCCATAGGCCCAGATCACGCGATCGAGCAGCTGCTTGGAGACCGAGTAGATCCAGCGCTGTTTGTTGATCGGCCCCACCACCAGGTTGGAGCTATCTTCGTCAAAGTTTTTGTCGGTGCACATGCCGTACACTTCCGAGGTCGACGGGAAGATAATGCGCTTATTGTATTTCACGCAGTCGCGGATGATTTTCAGGTTCTCTTCGAAATCCAGCTCGAACACGCGCAGCGGGTTGCGGGTGTATTCGATAGGCGTGGCGATGGCCACCAGCGGCAGCACCACGTCGCATTTCTTAATGTGATACTCGATCCACTCAGAGTGAATGCTGATATCGCCTTCCACAAAGTGGAAACGCGGACAGTCGAGAAAACGGCTGATGGCGTCGGAGCCGATATCCAGACCGTAAATCTCATAGTTGTCGTCCTGCAGCAGGCGCTCGGTCAGGTGGTTACCGATAAAGCCGTTGACGCCGAGGATCAGCACCCGGGTGCGACGCTTAATCGCCACCACCGGTTTGCTGCTGATCACCGCCCCGGACACCAGGCCCAGCGCCTGCGCCAGCTGAGCGCCCTGCATGTACACGCCGCGTTCGGTCTGGCCGGTGACAATCTCCAGCGCCCCGTCCTGGCACGCGACGATCAGCGGAGCAATGGAGAGCACGGTGCCCGGTTTAGCTGCTGGCAAATCGTGGCGAACGCGGGATTTCCAGACGATAAACTTGTTCGCTCCGGCGTAGCCGAAGGCGCCCGGCCACGGATCCGAGACCGCACGCACCAGATTGTGCAGGGTCTGCGCCGGCAGCTCCCAGTCCAGCCGGCCATCTTCCGGGGTACGACGCCCCACATAGGTTGCCTGGCTGTGATCCTGCGGACGCTCATCGGTGGTGCCGGCGAGGATCGCCGGCAGCGCCCGGCTCAGCAGCTCAGTGGCGGCAGCGCACAGCTTACGATGCAGCGTCAGGGCGGCGTCATCCGCGCCAATCGCCACGGCCTGCTGGGCGACGATATCGCCAGCGTCTGCGCGGTTCACCATCCGGTGCAGGGTGACGCCGGTTTCGCTTTCGCCATTGACCAGCACCCAGTTCAGCGGCGCGCGGCCGCGATATTTTGGCAGCAGCGAACCGTGCAGGTTGAACGCCCCTTTCGGCGCCAGATTGAGGATCTCATCGCCCAGCAGGTTGCGATAGTAGAAGGAGAACAGCACGTCCGGCTTCATCTCGCGGATACGCTCAATCCACAGCGGATGGTTCACGTCTTCCGGGGCCCACACCGGAATACCCTGCTCGGCGGCAAGGCGCGCCACGGAGCCAAAGAAATGGTTTTCGCCAGGGTTATCCGGGTGGGTGAAAATAGCAGCGATATCATACCCGGCGTCCAGCAGGGACTGGATACCGGTGCAGCCCATATCGTGATAAGCGAAGACTACGGCTTTCATGAACGATCTTCCTCTTTAGATGCCGTTTCCGGCTGGCGAACAACACGTTGAATAAAGTAGCGGGGGCGGGCGCGCACGTCGTTATAGATGCGGCCGATATACTCCCCGAGCAGGCCCATACCGACAAACTGGGCGCCGATGAACATGAACAGCACGGCGAAGAGCATAAACACCCCTTCCGCCGCCCACTGCGGGCCAAAGGCCAGACGCAGCACCACCAGCAGCAGGCCGAAGGCGAAGCCCAGCAGGGCAATCACGCTGCCGAAAATGCTGAGCAGACGCAGCGGCGTGGTGGTCAGACAGGTCACCAGGTCGTACATCAGGTTGATCAGGCGCATAAAGCTGTATTTGGAGTCGCCGAATTCGCGCTCGGCGTGCATCACCGGGATCTCCACCGCGCGCCGGGCGAAGGTATTCGCCAGGATCGGGATAAAGGTGCTGCGCTCATGGCAGTTGAGCATGGCGTCGATGATATGGCGGCGGTAAGCGCGCAGCATGCAGCCGTAGTCGCCCATCGCTTTGCCGGTGGTGCGCTGGATCAGGCGGTTGATCATCTTCGACGCGGTTTTACGGAAGATGCTGTCCTGACGGTTCTGGCGGACGGTGCCCACCACGTCGTAACCTTCATCAGCCTTCGCCACCAGCCGCGGGATCTCCTCCGGCGGGTTTTGCAGGTCGGCGTCGAGGGTAATAATCAGATCGCCGGTTACATGGCTGAAGCCGGCCATGATCGCCGAGTGCTGGCCGTAGTTACGGTTTAACAGCACGGCGACGACGTGGCTGCCTTCCGCCTCGGCGGCTTCGGTGAGCATGCGCGCGGAATCGTCGCTGCTGCCATCGTCGATCAACAGAATTTCATATTGCCGCCCCAGGGTGGCGCAGGCGGCATCCGTACGACGAAGCAGTTCCGGCAGGCTATCCTGTTCGTTATAAACCGGGATAACCACCGAGACCTTCTTCACGGGAGGGTAAGTAAGCATATCAACGTCCTGACAACTGGCGCAGTGCGGAGATAACGCGAGTGACATCGTCATCGGTCATATCCGGGAACAACGGGAGAGAGCAGATGCGGGCGCTGTTCCATTCGGTATTCGGCAGGGAAACCTCAGGGAAGCGCTCGCGGTAATATTTTTGCGTATGGGCCGCACGGAAGTGCAGGCCGGTGCCGATGCCCATCGCCTTCAGCTTTTCCATCAGCGCGTCGCGGCTGATGCCGCACGCGGCCTCATCGACGCGGATGATAAACAGATGCCAGGCGTGCTGGTGATCCCAGGTCGGGACGCTCAGCGGTTTAAACGGCGTGTCCGCCAGCTCGCGCAGGTAGCGCTGGGCAATCTCGGTCCGGCGCTGATTGGCGTGGCTCAGTTTTTCCAGCTGGACCAGCGCCAGAGCGGCATTGATATCGGCAAGGTTGTACTTGAAGCCCGGGGTGATCACCTCCGCCTGCGGCGCGCGGCCGTGGGTCTGGCGATCATAAGCGTCCACGCCCAGACCATGGAATTTCAGGCTACGGATGCGGGAGGCCAGCTCGTCGTCATCGGTGACAATCAGCCCGCCTTCGGCGCAGGTCATGTTTTTGATCGCGTGGAACGAGAAAATGGCGGTCCCCTGCCAGCCCACGTGGCGGCCTTTATAATGGGTACCGGCCGCATGGGCGGCGTCTTCGATCACCGAAATGCCATGGCGCTCGCCCACCGCGCGAATGGCGTCAATGTCGGCTGGCGCCCCGGCGTAATGCACGGGAATTATCGCTTTGGTACGCGAGGTGATCGCCGCTTCCACCGCTGCAGGGGTAATCATCAGATTGTCGTTATCGACATCGATCATCACCGGCGTGGCGCCCAGCAGGCAGATCATATTGAGAGTGGAGACCCAGGTCTGGGACGGCGTAATGACTTCATCGCCGGGGCCAATACCCAGCGCCATCAGGGTCACATGCATCCCGCCGGTCGCTGAACTGACGGCAATCGCATGACGGTTGCCGGTCAGCTGGCAGAATGCCGCTTCAAGTGCCTGATTCTTCGGCCCGGTGGTGATCCAGCCCGACGCTAAAACTTCACGCAGCGCAGCCAGCTCTGCGTCGCCCATCGACGGGCGCGAAAAAGGCAAAAAATCGCTCATCATCATCCTGTTCTGTAGATGACCCACGCACGAATCTGGGTCGTTAGAATAAAATATCCTGCGCCTGCGGACTTAAACGAAATTAAAATGAAGTGAGTTCAGCACGGCATTCCATTTCAGGGTATCTCGACCACTATTAATGTAGTCGACCTTGCTTAGGATAATATTAAGAAATTAATATTTCTTTAGAACAAGAAATAACTTATTAATAAACAGTATGATAGGAGTTTTTTATGGCAGAAATTTGACGGAGGAGCGTTCCTGTCACGAAAAAGAGAACAGGAACGCAATAGTTGAAATTAAACGAGAACTAAACCAGTTCACAATTTATTATTCTGTCATTGTCACGCTTAATGACAAAAAGTTAGCGCAGATCACAAAGTTATTTCTGCTGAATTACAAATTTGCAGGAAAATCCGCAGGCAATTCGCTCGCCGGGCAATTAATGACCTCGTCATTATCCGCGCCACAGTCGCGAATGAAGGTGATAGTGGCGAACTCGTCAATCACTTCCGTCGGGTAGGCCGGGCCGGCATCGCGATACGAATTCATCAGCGGAATATGGTCGTTCTGGAAGCAGATGGTTTTTTCCGGGTTATTCATGATCCAGCGCGGGAAGAAAATAGTGCCGTGGAACAGTTTGTCGCCCAGGTTGACGATCAGGCTGACGTCGGTGCCGGTCGGTTCGGTCCAGGAGATTTTGTAGATACTTTCCCCCACCCGCACAATGTACGCTTCCTGATCTTTCACCCAGCGATTGCCGACGATGCCGCTGTGAATACGGTAGTCGAGGGTGTGGCCATTTTTGACGTAAATCTCGTAGTTCCAGCCGTTGTCGTAGGTATAGACCAGATGTTTACCGATAAAGCCGCTGAGGTCATGTTTGTCGAAAGTGCTCATCATTTATTCTCCTCTGTTTTGTTGAGGACAGCATACGTCTTTAAAAAATGAATGAATAACGCTATGTTTGGATTAAATACATTCAAATTTTAGATTGATTATGCACAAGACAACCCTGGAGCAGTGGGCGTTACTCGAAAAGGTAGTGGAATTGGGGAGCTTTGCCAGAGCAGCGGAGGAGACCAATCGCAGTCAGTCATCGGTAAGCTATAACCTCGCGCTGCTGCAGGAGCGCTTAGGCGTGGCGCTGCTGGCGCCGTCCGGCCGGCGGGCGGTGCTGACGCCGGCTGGCGAACTACTGCTGAATCAGGTCAAGCCGCTGCTGCAGGCCTTCGCCTACGTCGAGACGCACGCCGCCACTCTGCGCAACGGGGCGCGGACCCGCCTGGATCTGGTGGTCGACAGTATTTTCCCGCGCCAGCGGCTGTTCGCGATTTTACGCCAGTTTCAGCAGCGCTATCCGCAGACCCAGGTCAGGCTCACCGAAGTGCTGGAAAACCTGGATGACGAGAGCGCGGCGCGGACGGAAGCCGATGTGATGGTGTTGACCCGCCGCCAGGATATTACCGGCCGCGGGGAGTGGCTGATGAATATTGATTTCATCGCCGTCGCCCACCGCGACCACCCTCTCGCCGCGCTGGACGGACCGCTGGAGGATAGCGCGCTGGCGCCGTGGCCGCTGGTGCGCATTGCCGATCAGGGCGGCGATAGCCAGGCGCCGCGAGACGCCTGGACCTTCTCCACCATTGATGCCGCCATTGATGCGGTGATGTATCAGGTCGGCTTCGGCTGGCTGCCGGAGGAGCGCATTCGCCCCCATCTCGACCAGGGCGTGCTGAAGCGGCTGCCCCTCAGCCATGGCGCGCGCCGCGCGACGCCGCTGCATCTGATCGTCAAGCGGGACCTGGCGCCGATCGACGAACAGGTGGCCACGCTGCTGGCGTTGTTCCGGACGCCCTGAGGGGTAAGGCGGCGCTGGTCGCCTGGGCGTAATGATACGATTTTCTTATACTTTCCGGCGCAATATTGATCCAGGTTACTCCCAAAGTATGATGAATCACTAAAATCGTCATACTTTCCTGTCGTTGAGATTGCCGTCTTGTCTATTATCCGCCTCACCCTGCTGGCGCTGCTCGCCTGCGTCCCTCTGCTGGCTCAGGCCGCGCCGTACCAGCTCACCACCGCCTGGCCGGTTAACGTCGGCCCGCTGAATCCCCATCTCTATACGCCCAACCAGATGTTTGCCCAAAGCATGGTCTATGAACCGCTGGTGAAGTATCAGGCTGACGGCAGCGTACAGCCCTGGCTGGCAACCCGCTGGCGTCACTCCGCCGACGGCAAAACCTGGTGGTTCACCCTGCGCGACGATGTGGCCTTCTCCAACGGCGAACCGTTTAATGCCCAGGCCGCGGCGGCCAATTTTCGGGCGGTGCTGGCCAACCGCCAACGCCACGCCTGGCTTGAGCTCGCCAACCAAATAACCGACGTGCGGGCCCTCAGCGCCACCGAGCTGCAGATCACCCTGAAAAGCGCCTACGCCCCCTTACTGCAAGAGCTGGCCCTGCCCCGCCCGTTCCGCTTCATCGCCCCCTCGCAGTTTATCGATGGCGGCACCGCCAGGGGCATTAAAGCCCCGATCGGCACCGGCCCGTGGCGGCTGGCAAGCTCGCAGCTCAATCAGCGCGATGTGCTGGTGCGCAATGAGCGCTACTGGGGTCGCAAACCCGCGCTACAGCAAATCACCATCAAGGTGATCCCTGACGCCACCAGCCGGGCGGTGGCGTTCGAAACCGGAGAAATCGATATGCTCTACGGCGATGAAGGGCTGCTGCCGCTGGACACCTTCGAACGCTTTCGCCATCACCCCGGCTACGTGGCTCGTCTGTCCGCCCCGGCGGAGACGGTAATGCTGGCGCTAAACGCCAGCCAGGGCCCGACCCGCGAGCAGGCGGTTCGTGAGGCGCTCAACTACGCCGTCGATAAACAGACCCTTGTCGATAGCGTGTTGTATGGCACCCAGCAGGTTGCCGACACCCTGTTTGCCCCCTCCGTCCCTTACGCCCCGCAGGATCTGACGCCGCGCCGTTACGACCCGACAAAAGCCCGCGCCCTGCTGGAACAGGCCGGCTGGCAGCAGCTGGAGGGCCAGCCCTGGCGACAAAAAGCCGGGCAACCGTTGGCGATTGAGCTGGCGTTTATTGGCACCGACGCGCTGGCTAAATCGATGGCCGAAATTATTCAGGCCAATCTGCGGCAGGTCGGCGTGCAGGTCACCCTGGTGGGCGAGGAGGAAAGCAGCATTTACGCGCGCCAGCGCGAAGGCCGCTTCGGCATGATCTTCAATCGCACCTGGGGCGCGCCCTACGATCCGCATGCCTTTTTAAGCTCGATGCGCGTCCCGTCGCATGCGGATTACCAGGCCCAGCGCGGCCTGCCAGACAAGGCACTGATTGATAAAGAGATTAGTGAAGTGCTGACCACCGGGGACGAGGCGCAGCGGAGAAAACTGTACCATGATGTGCTGACCCGTCTGCATCAGGACGCGGTGTATCTGCCCATCAGCTATGTCTCGCTGATGTCGGTCGCGCGCCAGGAGGTCGGGGAGATCCCGTTCGCCCCGGTGACCAGCGAGATCCCTTTCGACCAGATTACCCCGGTAACGCCATAATGCTACGCTATATTTTACGCCGCCTGCTGCTGCTGATCCCGCTGCTGCTCGCCGCCTCCGCCATCATCTTTCTGCTGCTGCGGCTCGGCGCCGGCGACCCGGCGCTGGATTATTTACGCCTGTCGAACCTGCCGCCCACTGAAGAGATGGTTGCCTCGACCCGCGAGCTGCTGGGGCTCAACCAGCCGCTGGCAATGCAGTATCTGCACTGGCTATGGCGGGCGCTGCACCTGGATTTCGGTCTCTCCTATGCCACCCAGCGCCCGGTGCTGGACGACCTGCTGCACTTCCTGCCGGCCACCCTGCTGCTCACCGGCGCGGCGCTGGCGCTGATCCTCGTCACCTCCCTGCCGTTGGGCATCTGGGCGGCGCGCCATCGCGATCGCCTGCCGGACTATATCGTACGGCTGATTGCCTTCCTCGGCGTCTCAATGCCCAACTTCTGGCTGGCCTTTCTGCTGGTGATGCTCTTTTCCGTGCATCTGCAGTGGCTCCCGGCGATGGGGTATGGCGACTGGCAGCACCTGATATTGCCCGCCGTCTCCATCGCCTTTATGTCGCTGGCGATCAACGCCCGCCTGCTGCGCGCCAGCATGCTGGACGCCGCCAGCCAGCGTCACGTGATATGGGCGCGGCTGCGCGGATTGAGCGCGCGCCAGGTGGAGCGCCGACATATCCTGCGCAATGCCACCCTGCCGGTGGTGACCGCCATGGGCATGCACATTGGCGAGCTGATCGGCGGCACCATGATTATCGAAAATATCTTTGCCTGGCCCGGGGTCGGCCGCTACGCAGTTTCCGCCATTTTCAATCGCGATTACCCGGTGATCCAGTGCTTTACCCTGATGATGGTGACGGTGTTCGTGCTGGCTAATCTGGCGGTAGATGTGCTTAACGCGGCGCTCGACCCGCGCCTGCGCCGCCACGAGGAGGTGAGCGCATGAGAGGGCTACAAAGTTTTCGCTGGCCGGTAAAACTGGCCATGCTGGTTATCGCGCTGCTGGCGGTCATCGCCATCGGCAGCGGCTGGTGGCTGCCCTGGGATCCAGCGGCGATTGACCTTCAGCAGCGGCTGCTGCCGCCGGGCGCAGCGCACTGGCTCGGCACCGATCATCTCGGCCGGGATATTTTCTCACGCCTGCTGGCCGCCACCCGCGTTTCGCTGGGGGCGGTGATGGCTTGTCTGCTGCTGGTGCTGCTGATCGGCCTGGCGGTCGGCGGCTGCGCCGGACTGCTGGGCGGCCGCGCCGACCGCGGCCTGATGCGCATCGCCGAACTGTTTATGACTTTTCCGACCTCGATCCTGTCGTTTTTTATGGTGGGAGTGCTGGGTACCGGGCTGACCAATGTGATCCTCGCCATTGCGCTGTCACACTGGGCCTGGTACGCCAGAATGGTGCGTAACCTGGTGGTTTCCCTGCGCCAGCGCGAATTTATCCTCGCCGCCCGTCTGAGCGGCGCCAGCCAGTGGCGGCTGTTCAGCGACCATCTGGCCGGCGCGGTGATCCCCTCGCTGCTGGTGCTCGCCTCGCTGGATATCGGCCATATGATGCTTCACGTAGCCGGCATGTCGTTCCTCGGTCTCGGCGTCAGCGCGCCGACGGCGGAATGGGGGGTGATGATCAACGACGCCCGGCAGTATATCTGGACCCAGCCGCTGCAAATGGTCTGGCCGGGGCTGGCGCTGTTCATCAGCGTGATGGCTTTTAACCTGCTGGGCGACGCGCTGCGCGATCGTCTCGATCCCCACCTGATCGCGGAGCATAGCCACTGATGCCGCAGAAGATCCAACTGGAACAGATCTCGCTTACCGCTGACCGACCGCTGGTCAGCGACGTCTCCTTCACCCTGCGCCGCGGCCAGGTGCTGGCGCTGCTCGGCAGCAGTGGTTGCGGAAAATCGCTGACCTGCGCCGCCGCGCTGGGCCTGCTGCCGCCCGGCGTCAGGCAAACCGCCGGCCGGGTGCTTCTCGACGGCATTCCGGTGCACGGCGAACAGCTGCGCGGGGCGACCATCGCCACCATCATGCAGAACCCGCGCAGCGCCTTTAACCCGCTGCAGACCATGGCCGCGCATGCCCGGGAAACCTGCCGGGCAGCGGGTCGTGAAACGAATGACGCCGTGCTGCTGGCAGCGATGGAGGAGGTCGGTCTGGACAATCCGCGGGCGCTGCTGAAGCGCTACCCTTTTGAAATGAGCGGGGGCATGCTGCAACGGATGATGGTCGCTCTCGCCCTGCTCAGCCGCGCGCCCTTTATCATCGCCGACGAGCCGACGACCGATCTCGATGCCATCGCCCAGGCGCGCATCCTCGACCTGCTGGCGGATATTGTCGCCAGGCGCGGTCTGGGACTGCTGCTGGTGACGCATGACATGGGCGTCGTGGCGCGGCTGGCGCATCACGTAACGGTGATGGAGAACGGTCGCCTCGTTGAACACTGCGATGTGAATACGCTATTTAGCGCCCCGCGGCACCCGCTCAGCCAGCGCCTGCTGGCCGCGCATCTGGCGTTATACGGTCTGGAGAAAACACCATGAATTTACTCAGCGTCACCGGGGTGAGTCACGATTATCCTCACCACGGCAGAGTCCTGCACGAGATACAACTCGCCATCGCCCCCGGCGAAACGGTGGCCCTGCTCGGACGCAGCGGCTGTGGGAAAAGCACCCTGGCGCGGATGCTGGTGGGTCTGGAAACGCCGCAGCACGGCGATATTGCCTGGCGCGGCGCGCCGCTGGCCGCCCTGAAGGGCGAGGCCATCGGCGCCTTCCGCCGCGATATTCAGCTGGTATTTCAGGATGCCTTCAGCGCGGTGAATCCGCGCAAAACGGTGCGCGAGATCGTCAGCGAGCCGCTGCGCCATCTGTTGTGCTTGCCGCGTGAGGCGCGTGCGCGGCGGGTGGAAGAGATGCTGCTGGCCGTCGACCTCGCGCCGTCGCTGCTCGATAAGCGCCCGGCGCAGCTCAGCGGCGGACAGCTGCAGCGCGTCTGCCTGGCACGCGCCCTGGCGGTACGGCCGCAGCTGTTGATCCTTGATGAAGCGGTTTCAAATCTCGATCTGCTGCTGCAGGCGGAGATTATCGCCCTGCTGAAGCGTCTGCAGGCGCAGTTTGACACCGCCTGCCTGTTCATCACCCATGACCTGCGGCTGGTGGAGCGCTTTTGCCAGCGAGTGCTGGTGATGGAGCACGGGCGCATCGTCGAAACCGCAACGGTTAGTCTACCGCTACGCCTGCGCTCTCCTGCCGGACAGGCGCTCCAGCAGGCGGTGCTCCCCCCTTTTCCTGCCACTCTGCTTAACGAGGCCATGCCATGCAGCGCGTAACCCTGACCCTTGATGATGACCTGCTGGCCGCCCTCGATGCGCTCAGCGCCCGCCGCGGCTACCACAACCGTTCGGAGGCGGTACGCGATATTCTGCGCGACGCCCTCAACCAGGATCCTCCGTCGCCGGAATCACGGCGCGGGTATGCCGTCCTGTCGTACGTGTATGAACATGAAAAACGCGAACTGGCGAGCCGGCTGGTGGCCACCCAGCATCATCATCACGATCTCTCCGTCGCCACGCTGCATGTGCATATCAGTCATGACGACTGCCTGGAGATTGCGGTGCTGAAAGGTGATATGGCCGAGGTACAGCATTTTGCCGACGACGTGATTGCCCAGCGCGGCGTGCGCCATGGGCATTTGCAGTGTTTAGCGGATGATTAATTATTTGAAAATTCTTGGGTGGTTTATCAACAGTTGATAAACCACATAAACTATACGCTTTGTGAATTATCCCTCTTCGCCAATAATGGCGCCTCATTTAACGATCTCGTTATGGCGAGGCTCCTGCATAAATACAAGTTACCGCCCTGTTGGTATCGAGAGAGACCACTCAGGGAAATACAGGCTTCCATCGAATCAAGGTGTTGCCAAGGTAACTTCTGGCGGTCATGACCGTTCAGATACGTTATGCAGTGCTAAAACCAGGACGTAGGGATCTGCCTGCGCTAACCCTGTCTTGTTCGCCCCTATGAGTGATTTTTTATAGGGATTTTTAAACATGTCTTCCATTCAACTCTGCGCCGCCCATCAGGCGACCTCTGGCTTCGACGGCGATGCGATCGTCCAGTACATGCGTACCGATTTTATTACGCTGCAGGAACATCTCAGCGTTCATGAGGCGCGCGAACACTTTATCTCCCAGCTGGCCAGCGATGATATTCCCGGGCAGGTGTTTGTCGTCGCCGGCAAGAAGCTGCGTGGCAGCCTGTCGGTCAAAAAGCTACTCCAGGAAACGGATATCAACCAGTCTATCCGCCACCTGATGGACAGCTGCCTGTTTCGCGTCAAACCTGACGATGAGCGCCAGCAGGTGATTGCCGAGCTCAGCGAGCGCGGCCTCGACCTGGTCCCCGTCGTCGATAAAGGCGAGCTGGTCGGCTGCCTGATGGAGAAGGAGATCGCCCATCTGCTGGAGGATGACGTCACCGAAGATGCTCAGCTGCAGGGGGCAACGCTGCCGCTGGAAAAACCGTACCTCGAGATCAGCCCCTGGACGCTGTGGAAAAAACGCTCGGTGTGGCTGCTGCTGCTGTTCGTGGCCGAAGCCTACACCAGCAGCGTACTGCAGCATTTCGAAGAAGCCCTGGAATCGGCCATCGCGCTGGCCTTCTTTATTCCGCTGCTCATCGGCACCGGCGGCAACAGCGGAACGCAGATCACCTCGACGCTGGTGCGCTCGATGGCGCTGGGGGAAGTGCGACTGCGCGATATGGGGCGGGTGATCCGCAAAGAGGTATCGACCTCGTTTCTGATTGCCCTGACCCTGGGCCTGGCGGGCTGCCTGCGCGCCTGGATGATGGGGATTGGCATGGAAATCACGCTCATCGTCAGCCTGACGCTGGTGTGCATTACCCTGTGGAGCGCGATTGTCTCCTCGGTCATTCCGATGGTGCTTAAGCGGATCGGCATTGACCCGGCGGTAGTTTCCGCGCCGTTTATCGCCACGCTGATTGATGGCACCGGGCTAATTATCTATTTCAAAATCGCCCAGTATTTTCTTGGGTTGAACTGATCATATACGTCCGGGCACCAGGGCGCCCGGACGCGTAGATTACCCTTCCACCAGCGCCTGCGCGCAGGCCCAGGCGCTTGACCACGCCCACTGGAAGTTATACCCCCCGAGCCAGCCGGTAACGTCCATCACTTCGCCGATAAAGTAGAGACCCGGCGCCTTACGCGCCTCCATAGTACGCGACGAGAGTTCGTTGGTGTCCACGCCGCCGAGGGTCACCTCCGCCGTCCGGTAGCCTTCGGTGCCGTTCGGCTGCACGCGCCAGGCGGTTAACGTCTCCACCAGCGTCTGCTGATCGCGAACGTTCAGTTGCTTGAGCGTCACATCAGGTATCTGTCCCAGCTGCTGCAGACACTCCACCAGCCGCTTCGGCAGCTGCATCGCCAGGGTGTTCTTCAGGCTCTGGTTGGGATGCGCGCTGCGCTGCTCGTTAAGGAAGTCATCAAGATCGCAGTCCGGTAGCAGATTAACGGTGACGAACTCGCCGGGCTGCCAGTAGCTGGAAATTTGCAGCACCGCCGGTCCGGAAAGGCCGCGGTGGGTGAACAGCAGATTTTCGCGAAACAGAGTGCCGTTCTCGGCGGTAATGGTCGACGGCACCGACACGCCGGAGAGGACCTGCAGCTGCTCAAGCAATGGCTTGTGGAGGGTAAACGGCACCAGCCCCGCGCGGGTCGGCAGCACCTTCAGGCCGAACTGCTCGGCGACTTTATAGCCAAACGGCGAGGCGCCGAGCCCCGGCATCGACAGACCGCCGGAGGCGATCACCAGCTTTTTGGTCACCAGCGTTTCGCCGTTCACCTGTAGCCGGTAGCCTTGTTCATCGCGCTCCACGCTGAGGATTTCGCTGCGCAGACGGATCTCCACGCCGCCCTTTTCACATTCCGCGAGCAGCAGATTGACGATCTGCTCCGCCGAATCATCGCAAAACAGCTGGCCGAGGGTCTTCTCATGCCAGGCGATGCCGTATTTACCGACCAGCTCGATAAAGTCCCACTGGGTGTAGCGCGCCAGGGCAGATTTGCAAAAATGCGGGTTTTGGCTCAAATAGGCCGCCGGTTCAACATACATGTTGGTAAAGTTGCAGCGGCCGCCGCCGGACATCAGAATTTTTCGCCCCGGCTTTTTGCCGTTATCCAGCAGCAGGACGCGGCAGCCAAGCTGGCCCGCCTGCGCTGCGCAAAACATTCCCGCCGCTCCGGCGCCAACGACAATGGCATCAAACCTTTCCACACCGCGTTCCTCGTTCCCCAATTGTCGGGTTTTGTAAATATTTCACTCTGGTCACACCAGCGGGAAAAATCCCGCATTAGATACATCATTGAAAGATATAGGATTACTCCCAACAGGGTAAAACCTAAACAGGAAGAAAATCAAAAAAAGTCTATATTTCACTTTGCCCGCGCCGCTAAAGTCACTGATAATGCGCCGCGTTCATGTCCTCAAAATGGCGTAACGTCCTATGCTACATTTATTTGCCGGTCTGGATTTACATACCGGACTATTATTATTGCTTGCTTTAGCTTTTGTACTGTTTTACGAAGCGATTAACGGTTTCCATGATACCGCAAACGCGGTGGCTACGGTTATCTACACTCGCGCAATGCGCTCACAGCTCGCTGTGGCGATGGCGGCGCTCTTCAACTTCTTCGGCGTTCTGCTGGGCGGTCTCAGCGTAGCCTATGCCATCGTGCATATGCTGCCGACCGATCTGCTGCTTAACATGGGTTCCGCACATGGCCTCGCCATGGTGTTCTCTATGCTGCTGGCGGCGATCATCTGGAACCTCGGCACCTGGTACTTCGGTCTTCCAGCTTCCAGTTCTCATACCCTGATTGGCGCCATCATCGGCATTGGTTTAACCAATGCGCTGATGACCGGTACTTCCGTGGTTGATGCGCTGAATATCCCGAAAGTCATCGGTATTTTTGCTTCGCTTATCATCTCGCCGATCGTCGGTCTGGTGATCGCGGGCGGCCTGATTTTCCTGCTGCGTCGCTACTGGAGCGGAACCAAAAAACGCGCGCGTATCCACCTGACGCCCGCAGAGCGTGAAAAGAAAGACGGTAAGAAAAAGCCGCCGTTCTGGACCCGTATCGCGCTGATCCTGTCTGCTATTGGCGTGTCGTTCTCTCACGGTGCTAACGATGGGCAGAAAGGCATTGGCCTGGTGATGCTGGTGCTGATCGGCGTCGCGCCGGCGGGTTTCGTGGTGAATATGAATGCCTCTGGTTACGAAATCACCCGTACCCGCGATGCGGTCAACAACGTGGAAACCTTCTTCCAGCAGCGTCCTGAACTGCTGAAAAAAGCCACCGGCGTCGATCAGCTGGTGCCTTCTCCGGATACCAATACCGCGGCCAATGGCGAGTTCCACTGCCATCCGGCGAACACCATCAACGCCCTTGACCGCGTCAAAACCATGCTGACCGGCGTTGAGAACTACGAGTCGCTAAAACCGGAACAGCGCGGCCAGCTGCGTCGCATCATGCTCTGCATCTCCGACACCACCGACAAGGTGGCGAAGCTGCCGGATGTGAGCGCTGACGACCAGCGTCTGCTGAAGAAACTGAAAACCGATATGCTGAGCACCATCGAGTACGCGCCAATCTGGATTATCATGGCTGTCGCGCTGGCGCTGGGTATCGGCACCATGATCGGCTGGCGCCGCGTGGCGACCACCATCGGTGAGAAGATTGGTAAGAAAGGCATGACCTACGCTCAGGGGATGTCGGCTCAGATGACCGCAGCGGTTTCTATCGGTCTGGCGAGCTACACCGGGATGCCGGTTTCCACCACCCACGTACTCTCCTCCTCGGTAGCGGGGACGATGCTGGTGGATGGCGGTGGTCTGCAGAAAAAGACGGTGACCAGCATTCTGATGGCCTGGGTGCTGACCCTGCCGGCAGCGATTATCCTTTCAGGCGTCCTTTACTGGCTCTCCCTGAAACTGATTTAAGCGTTATTCGTTCAAAACGGGCCAGCTTGCTGGCCCGTTTTTTTATTCTGAAACGTTAGTGCCAGATCATCAGCGCAATCAGGCTCACCACCACCAGGCCGCACAGGGCGCTGGTCAGGATAAACTGGCGACGAACACGTTCGCAGCGACGAATAAATTCATCATCGTGATGGTCACGGTAGCGCTGGGCATAGATATACCACACCAGCCGCATCTGTTTGCTGGGCTGCCCGTGCGAGGTAAAAAAGCCGCCGCCATCAACATACTGATAGAGCAAGGGATCGCAACCACGTAGCACCACCAATAATGCACGCAACGATGAGAAGTAGCGTGCCATATTCACCACACAAACGACACACAGGGCCCAAAACAGCGCAATAGTGCTGATCATACCTCCTCCCCGGCGACCCGCCTACGGAGAAAACCTCCGCGGCTACCGCTCCCCAAATAACCCACGACGATACCGTAAAGAGTGCGATTCCGATCACATTTATTTTTCCGACCGGCTCATTAAATAGTGTAGGAGATCCATTAATTTTTTTACCACAAGGTTATTCGTTATCAATACGTAAGACGGATAAATTTGTTTAACTTTTAGGTGAACCCAGTGCATTGACGGAGTGCGGGGGGCGCTATAAGGTAGGAAATATCTTCTACAATGAAGTCCTTAAAGGCTACCCTCCCGCGAATGTAGCACGCAGGACGCGGGCGAAACGGCAGCGCCAGCTGTCAGGTCCAATGGTCATCGACAAACTTATGGAAGGAGTAACACTATGGCTTACAAACATATTCTGATTGCAGTAGACCTGTCCCCGGAGAGTAAAGTACTGGTTGAAAAAGCCGTTTCTATGGCCCGCCCGTATAACGCGAAAGTCTCCCTGATCCATGTGGATGTGAATTACTCCGACCTCTACACCGGGCTGATTGACGTTAACCTCGGCGACATGCAAAAACGCATCTCCGAAGAGACCCATCACGCGCTGACCGAGCTCTCGACCAACGCAGGCTATCCCATCACCGAGACCCTGAGCGGCAGCGGCGACCTTGGCCAGGTGCTGGTCGATGCGATTAAAAAATACGATATGGACCTGGTGGTCTGCGGCCATCATCAGGACTTCTGGAGCAAGCTGATGTCCTCTGCCCGCCAGCTGATTAACACCGTTCATGTCGACATGCTGATCGTCCCGCTGCGCGACGAAGAAGACGAATAACCGTCTCGTTTTATCCGCGCAATACGCCCGCCGATGCGGGCGTTTTTTATTTTCGCTTTCCCTCGCCATGCGGCAGAACTTCAATCCATAAAATCGCCATTCAATTAGTGTGATCAACCAGTTATTCGGCGAAATATCTATATAATAATCTATTCCATAAGCCAATAACCGCAGCATGGCGAGTTATCAGACATTTTCGGCGCGTTCTGGCATACGCGTTCATACTTTTTGGGAAAGTAATACAAGGCGAAGGAATATGAATACAACTGCACCTACGGGCTTGCTGCAGCAACCTCGTCCGTTCTTTATGATCTTCTTTGTGGAGCTCTGGGAACGTTTTGGCTATTACGGCGTTCAGGGGATCCTGGCGGTCTTCTTTGTTAAACAGCTGGGCTTCTCTCAGGAACAGGCCTTTATCACCTTCGGCGCCTTCGCGGCGCTGGTTTACGGGCTGATCTCCATCGGCGGCTACGTGGGCGACCATTTGCTGGGGACCAAACGCACGCTGGTGCTCGGCGCCATTGTGCTGGCTATCGGCTACTTTATGACCGGGATGTCGCTGCTGAAACCGCAGCTGATCTTTATCGCTCTCGGCACCATCGCCGTCGGCAACGGTTTGTTTAAAGCCAACCCGGCGAGCCTGCTCTCCAAATGCTATCCGCCGAAGGATGCCCGTCTCGACGGGGCATTTACCCTGTTCTATATGTCGATAAACATCGGTTCGCTGCTGTCGCTGTCGCTGGCGCCGGTGATCGCCGAAAAATTTGGCTACGCGGTAACCTATAACCTGTGCGGCGCGGGGCTGATTATCGCGCTGCTGGTCTACTTCGCCTGCCGCGGGATGGTGAAAGATATTGGCTCCGAGCCGGATCATCGCCCCCTCAGCCTACGCAATCTGGCGCTGGTGCTGGCCGGTACGGTGGTAATGATTTTTCTCTGCGCCTGGCTGATGCATAACGTGATGATCGCCAACCTGGTGCTGATTGTTCTGTCGGTCGTGGTTATTGCGTTCTTTTTCCGTGAGGCGTTTCGCCTCGATAAAACTGGACGCAACAAAATGTTCGTCGCCTTTATTCTGATGATCGAGGCGGTGCTGTTTTACATTCTGTATGCCCAGATGCCGACCTCGCTGAACTTCTTCGCCATCAACAACGTCCATCATGAGATCCTTGGCTTTACCATCAACCCGGTCAGCTTCCAGGCGCTGAATCCCTTCTGGGTAGTGGTCGCCAGCCCGGTGCTGGCGGCGATCTACACCCATCTCGGTCATAAGGGTAAAGACCTGACCATGCCGGTGAAATTTACCCTCGGGATGTTCCTCTGCGCGCTGGGCTTCCTGACCGCCGCGGCGGCCGGGATGTGGTTCGCCGACGCCCAGGGGTTAACCTCGCCGTGGTTTATTGTGCTGGTTTATCTGTTCCAGAGTCTGGGCGAACTGTTAATCAGCGCTCTGGGGCTGGCGATGGTTGCCGCGCTGGTGCCGCAGCATCTGATGGGCTTTATTCTGGGGATGTGGTTTCTGACCCAGGCCGCCGCTTTCCTGCTGGGCGGCTATGTGGCGACCTTTACCGCGGTGCCGGAAAACATCACCGACCCGCTGCAGACCCTGCCGGTCTACACCAATGTGTTCAGTAAAATTGGCCTGGTGACGCTGGGCGTCACGGTGGTAATGGCGCTGATGGTGCCGTGGCTGAACCGGATGATTAATACCCCGGCCAGCGCCGAATAACCGTTTGAGATGGCCGATCCGCACTGGCGCCGTTTGTTCAGATATTGTGGTTCCCGGCTTGCGCTACGCTGAGCCGGGCGACGATTCGGTAGCCCGGATAAGGCGCGTTGCGCCGCTATCCGGGAGATACCACCACGGCGTAATATTACTCCGGCGTACCGGCGTAAATATCAAACCGATGCCCTTTGGTCACCACCGCATTCGGCGTGGCGACTTCCGCCAGCGGCGGCGCATAATCCGGGCGCTTCACCACCACCCGCTTGGTCGCCAGCTGGCGCGCCGGGGCCAGCAGGCCATCGGCGTCTAAATCCGGCCCCACCAGCGACTGAAAGACGCGCATCTCTTTCTTCACCAGCGCGCTTTTCTGCTTATGCGGGAACATCGGATCGAGGTACACCACCTGCGGGCGCGGGGTGATATCGGTTAACGCCGTCAGGCTGGAGGCGTGGATCAGCTGCAGCCGCTCCTGCAGCCAGCCGCCGATTTCCGCGTCAGCATAGCCGCGCGCCAGGCCATCATCGAGCAGCGCGGCGACCACCGGATTACGCTCCAGCATCCGCACGCGACAGCCGACTGACGCCAGCACAAAGGCATCGCGTCCCAGCCCGGCCGTCGCATCGACGACATCCGGCAGGTAATCGCCTTTAATACCCACCGCTTTAGCCACCGCTTCGCCGCGGCCGCCGCCAAACTTGCGCCGGTGGGCCATCGCCCCGCCGACGAAATCGACGAAGATGCCGCCAAGCTTGGGCTCATCGCGCTTGCGTAGCTCCAGATGCTCCGTCGTCAGCGCCAGCGCCATCGGGTTATCGTCATCCTGCTCCAGCCCCCAGCGGGCGGCTAAAACAGATAAGGCGCCGTCACCGGCGCCTGTTTCATCAATTAAGCAGATCTTCACGTAGCAATCAGCCTTTGATCCCGTAATGCTCCAGCATCGCGTCCAGCTGCGGCTCGCGCCCGCGGAAGCGTTTGAACAGCTCCATCGGCTCTTCGGAACCGCCGCGGCTCAGGATATTGTCGAGGAACGACTGACCGGTTTCACGGTTGAAAATCCCCTCTTCTTCGAAGCGTGAGAAGGCGTCTGCCGCCAGCACGTCGGCCCACAGGTAGCTGTAGTAACCTGCCGCATAGCCGCCAGCGAAGATGTGGCTGAAGGCGTGCGGGAAGCGGCCCCAGGTCGGCCCCGGCACCACGGCGACCTGCTTTTTAATCTCGGCCAGGGTCTCAAGGATTTTCGCCCCCTGCTCCGGTTTGTACTCCGCATGCAGGCGGAAATCGAACAGGCCGAACTCCAGCTGGCGCAGAATAAACATCGCCGCCTGGTAGTTTTTCGCCGCCAGCATTTTCTCCAGCAGCTCCTGCGGCAGCGGTTCACCGGTTTCATAATGGCCGGAGATAAACGCCAGCGCTTCCGGCTCCCAGCACCAGTTCTCCATAAACTGGCTCGGCAGCTCGACCGCATCCCACGGCACCCCGCTGATGCCGGAAACCCCGGCGGTGTCGATGCGGGTCAGCATATGGTGCAGACCGTGGCCGAACTCGTGGAACAGGGTGATCACTTCGTCATGGGTGAACAGCGCCGGCTTGCCGTTGACCGGGCGGTTGAAGTTACAGGTCAGGTAGGCGACCGGCTTCTGCAGGGAACCATCCAGTTTACGCATCTGGCCGACGCAGTCGTCCATCCACGCCCCCCCGCGCTTATGTTCGCGGGCATACAGGTCGAGATAGAAGCTGCCGCGCAGCTCGTTGTGTTCGTCATACAGCTCGAAGAAGCGCACTTCCGGATGCCACACATCGACATCGGTACGCTCTTTAGCGGTAATACCGTAAATGCGCTTAACCACTTCAAACAGGCCGCTAACGGCTTTGTTTTCCGGGAAATAGGGGCGCAGCTGCTCATCACTGATGCTGTAGAGGTGCTGCTTCTGTTTTTCGCTGTAGTAGGCAATGTCCCACGGCTGCAGCTCATCGACGCCAAACTCGGCTTTGGCGAAGGCGCGCAGCTGGGCCAGCTCTTTTTCGCCCTGCGGACGGGCGCGTTTTGCCAGGTCGGTGAGAAAGTCGAGCACCTGCTGCGGATCCTTCGCCATTTTGGTGGCGAGGGATTTATACGCATAGCTGTCAAAGCCCAACAGCTGCGCCAGCTCGTGACGCAGGGCGAGGATCTCCGCCATCACCGGGCTGTTATCCCATTTCCCGGCGTTCGGGCCCTGATCGGAGGCGCGGGTGGAATAGGCGCGATACATCTCTTCGCGCAGCGCCTGGTTATCGCAGTAGGTCATCACCGGCAGATAGCTCGGAATATCCAGGGTCAGCAGATACCCTTCCTGCTCTTTGGCCTGCGCCTGAGCCTGAGCGGCGGCCAGCGCGCTTTCCGGCATGCCGGCCAGATCGGCGACATCGGTCACCAGCTTGTTCCAGCCCATGGTGGCGTCGAGGACGTTGTTGCTGTACTGGTTGCCCAGCTCAGAGAGGCGCGCGGCGATTTCACCGTAGCGTTTCTGCGCCTCCGGCGGCAGGCCAATCCCGGATAATTCAAAATCGCGCAGCGCGTTATCAACCGCTTTTTTCTGCGCGGTATTCAGCGTGGCGTAGTTATCGCCATCGCGCAGGTCGCGGTAGGCTTTATACAGGCCTTCATGCTGGCCGACCCAGGTGCTGTACTCGGAGAGCAGCGGCAGCGTCTGTTCGTAGGCCTCACGCAGTTCAGGGCTGTTTTTAACCGAATTCAGATGGCTGACAGGCGAGAAGATGCGTCCCAGCACATCGTCCACTTCCGCCAGCGGCTGGCAAAGATTTTCCCAGCTATACGGCGCGCCATGCGCCACCGCGCTTTCCACCGCGGCCCGGCAATCCTCCAGCGCTTTGGTGACCGCAGGGACCACGTGCTCTGGTTTGATCGCAGAAAAAGGCGGCAGGGAGAAAGGCGTCAATAATGGATTGGTCATATGCGCTGTCCTGTTGAAAAGGGTGAATGAAGCGCGCGTCCGGCGCTTATGCATGAGATCTAGAATGGGGGATAGTTGGGGGAATTTCAATGACGGGCGGTGCGTCAGCCTGGGTATTGCTGCGATAAGTCCGCCCGTTGCCGGAAAAGCGCGACACGCAGTGCAGCGTGCCGGAAACCACATTAATGCCTTTTTTGCGCCATCTCCCAGGCCGCCGACAGATTCAGCCGCTGCCAGAATTGCTGTTCGGGGGTGGCGCCGGATAGCGGGTAACCCGCCGGCAGCGCGGTGTTGACCATCAGCGCCCGACGCTGGGCAGCTGACAGATGCGGCAGGGCATCTTCCAGCAGCACTTCCGCCCCCTCCGGCACCTGTAAACGCGGCTGCGGACCCTTCTGCTGCGGCAGATCGTAGGTCATGGTGAAGCGAGAGAAATCACGCATCGCCGGATCGCGCCAGGGATCGTCTTTCACGCTGCTCTTCGCGCACTCGGCAAGCGATGTGCCGCAGGCCTTCGCCAGCGCGGCGCGCAGCTGATCGCGGGCTTCGTTAAATAATACCCGGTAGTGCGGATCGTTAAGATAGTGGGCCACGTTGCGCTCGGCCACCATTCGCGAGCCGATCACGTCCAGCGGGTAGTGGACGCCCAGCACGATGCGCGAGAAGCCATAGCGGGCGCCGCGCGCCACCAGCGCGTCGTAGCGCTCCGGGATCATCGCCGCCAGCAGCAGCGCATCGGTATAGCCGGTGTTGGTGTGGCCGCTGGGGAACGAGCCGCCGTCGGCGGTGTAGGGCTGGTTATCTTTCACCACCACATCGTCAGGCACCAGGTGAATGGTGTTGCCCTGCACCAGAAACGGCCGCGGATTGTTGAAGTGCTTTTTCGCCTCGCCGGTGCTGACCTCCGAGGCTTTGATCAACGCTGCCGCTTTCCCCAGCGCGCCCTGGTCATAGGCGGTCAGAAACGCTTTGCCAAGGCGTGGCCCCAGCGCGTCGCTGAGGAAGTAGAGGTAGCTAATGCCTTCCGCATCGGCCAGCGCCTGACGGCGCGTGGTCTGCACGGCGTCGCGATTGATGGCGGTCACTGTCGCCAGATTCTGCTTCACGACGGTCTCCGGCAGGGTACTGAACGCCGACAGCAGCGCAATGCCCGCCTGCTGGTTGGCCCGGGTCTGGAAGTCATAGCCGCTGGCCTTCAGCCAGGCGGTATCGGCCTGAGTTTGGTTTTGTTTGGTGTGCGCCAGCCGATCGCGGGTCAGCGTGGCGGCATCCCCCTGCAGAGCGTGGCGTAGCTGCGCCAGCGCCTGTTGCTCAAGATCGTCATACGCCTGGCTGGAGGCAGCCGGCGTCACGCTATTGGCGAGGGCCGCCGCCCTGTTCAGCGGGATGTCTTTAGCCAGAACCGGTTGCGCCAGCAGCAGCGCGACGGCCAGCAGCGAGAGTTGCCTTTTCATTATTTTTCCTTTTATTCAAATAATTACCTTGCCTGTACCCGACACTAGCGCGGCCGTTTGACGTTTTTATGACAGCGTTATGTTTTGCAACGCTTTTAGCAGAAATGAAACAGCGCGGCGGCGCAGCGGTAATCTCGGCCGATCTGCGGTAAACTATCGGTTAACTTGTTTACTTCCCGGAATCTCTGCATCCATGCTCAGTTATCGCCACAGCTTTCACGCAGGCAACCACGCCGACGTCCTCAAACACACCGTTCAGAGCCTGATCATTGAATCACTGAAAGAGAAAGAAAAACCGTTTCTCTACCTGGACACTCACGCCGGCGCGGGCCGCTATCAGCTGAGCGGCGAGCACGCCGAACGTACCGGCGAGTATCTTGAAGGCATCGCCCGCATCTGGCAGCAGGACGACCTGCCGGCAGAGCTGGAGCCGTATATTTCGGTCGTAGAACACTTCAACCGTAACGGCCAGCTGCGCTACTACCCGGGCTCGCCGCTGATTGCCCGCCAGCTGCTGCGCGAGCAGGACAGCCTGCAGATGACCGAGCTGCACCCGAGCGACTTCCCGCTGCTGCGCGCTGAATTCCAGAAAGACAGCCGCGCGCGCGTCGATAAAGCCGATGGCTACCAGCAGCTGAAAGCCAAGCTGCCGCCGGTATCGCGCCGCGGTTTGATTCTGATCGACCCGCCGTACGAAATTAAAACCGACTATCAGGCGGTGGTCACCGGGATTAACGAAGGCTACAAACGCTTCGCCACCGGCACCTACGCCCTGTGGTACCCGGTGGTGCTGCGCGCGCAAATCAAACGCATGATCAAAGAGTTAGAAGCCACCGGCATTCGCAAAATCCTGCAGATTGAGCTAGCGGTGCGTCCGGACAGCGACCAGCGCGGCATGACCGCCTCCGGGATGATCGTCATCAACCCGCCGTGGAAGCTGGAGCAGCAGATGAATAACGTGCTGCCGTGGCTGCACAGTAAACTGGTTCCGACCGGCACCGGCCACGCCACCGTCAGCTGGATCGTACCGGAGTAATCGCAACCATCGGTGGAACCTTTTAAGCCTCGCGCTACAATCGCGGCAATCAACGATTAAGGACATATGGGCATGAGCAAACATTATGATTACCTCGCCATCGGCGGCGGTAGCGGCGGTATCGCCTCAATTAACCGCGCGGCCATGTACGGCCAGAAGTGCGCGCTGATTGAAGCCAAAGAGCTGGGCGGCACCTGCGTCAACGTCGGCTGCGTGCCGAAAAAGGTGATGTGGCATGCGGCGCAGATCCGCGAAGCGATTCATCTTTACGGCCCGGACTACGGTTTCGATACCACCATCAACCATTTTGACTGGGAGAAGCTGGTCGCCAGCCGTAGCGCCTATATCGACCGTATTCATACCTCTTACGACAACGTACTGGGTAAGAATAAAGTCGACGTGATCAAAGGCTTCGCGCGCTTTGTCGATGCCCACACCGTGGAAGTCAACGGCGAGATCATCACCGCTGACCATATCCTGATCGCCACCGGCGGCCGGCCGAGCCACCCGGATATTCCGGGCGTCGAATACGGTATTGATTCCGACGGTTTCTTCGAACTGCCGGCGCTGCCGAAGCGCGTGGCGGTGGTCGGCGCAGGCTATATCGCCGTTGAGCTGGCGGGGGTGATTAACGGCCTCGGCGCCGAAACCCACCTGTTCGTGCGCAAACACGCGCCGCTGCGCAGTTTCGATCCGCTGATCGTTGAGACCCTGGTGGAAGTGATGAACGCCGAAGGCCCGCAGCTGCATACCAATGCGATCCCGAAAGCGGTGGTGAAGAATGCCGACGGCAGCCTGACGCTGGAGCTGGAAGATGGCCGCAGCCAGACCGTTGACTGCCTGATCTGGGCGATTGGCCGCGAACCGGCGACCGACAACTTCAATCTGGCGGCAACGGGCGTTAAAACCAACGATAAAGGGTACATCATCGTTGATAAATTCCAGAACACCAACGTGCCGGGCATCTACGCGGTGGGCGATAATACCGGCGCCGTTGAGCTGACGCCGGTCGCCGTGGCCGCAGGCCGTCGTCTCTCCGAACGCCTGTTTAACAACAAACCGGAAGAGCATCTGGACTACAGCAACATCCCGACCGTGGTCTTCAGCCATCCGCCAATCGGCACCGTCGGCTTAACCGAGCCGCAGGCGCGCGAGCAGTACGGCGACGACGCCGTGAAGGTCTACAAATCTTCCTTCACCGCGATGTATACCGCCGTGACCTCTCACCGTCAGCCGTGCCGCATGAAGCTGGTGTGCGTCGGCCCGGAAGAGAAGATTGTCGGCATCCACGGCATCGGCTTCGGGATGGATGAGATGCTGCAGGGCTTTGCGGTGGCCCTGAAGATGGGCGCCACCAAAAAAGACTTCGACAACACCGTCGCCATTCACCCGACGGCGGCAGAAGAGTTCGTCACCATGCGCTAAGACGCGATCGCCGGATGATAAAAAGAAGCCCCGGGGGCTTCTTTTTTTATGCTCAGGCCACGCCGTTATTGCCATGGCGCATAAACGCCGGGCGCTGATTGAGCGCCATATACCAGCGCTCCACGGCTGGCATCTCCGGATGGGCGAAAGGGGTCATTTTCCAGCGATGCACCGACAGCCCCAGCACGATATCGGCCAGGGTGAAGCGCTCGCCGGCTATCCACGCCCCGGTACGCTGCAGCTGCGCTTCAACAATGCGCACGCAGTGGGTCCAGGCGGCAATACTCTCTTTAATCGCCACCGGATCCTGAAAGCGCGGATCTTTACGCACCAGCCCCATAAAAGCATGGCGCCAGGCAGTGTTAAACTCGGTCGCCTGCCAGTCCATCCAGTGCTCCACCTCGGCGGCGGGCTGCGGTTCGGCGGGCAGCAGATCCCAGCGCTCCGCTTTGCGCGCCAGATAGCGGCAGATACTGTTCGACTCCCAGAGCACGAAGTCATCGTCCAGTAGCACCGGCACCAGGCTGTTAGGATTCAGACGCTGAAACTCAGGCGTATCCAGGGGCTTAAATCCGCTGCCGTAATCTTCCTGCTGGTACGCCAGCCCGGCTTCCTCGCAGGTCCACAACACTTTCCGTACATTGATTGAAGAGCGTTTACCCAGAATTGTTAGCATCGTCAGCGATTCCTCAGCCATAAAAGACAGTTCATTCACTCTACTCTATTGCCAGCCAGCAACAAGGCAGAGCGCTGGATAATGTGTATAGTTGATTCCAGCCTGTTTGCCGAAAAGGAACCCGACATGTTGACCCCTTTTACCGTTTTGATGCCTGCAAATATTCGTTTTGGCCGTGGTCAGGCCGAGAGCGCCGCCCCCTGGCTGGCGCAACAGGGCGGCCCAATCCTGCTGGTGCATGGCGCCAGCCCGCAGCGGGCGGCGTTTCTCCGCCAGCAGCTGGAGACGCTGCAGCTTGCGGTCACGACGCTGGCGATAAGTCGCGAACCCTGGCTTAGCGATATCGAGCAGGGCGTCCAGCTGGCGCGCGAGAAAGGGATCAGAGCGGTGGTCAGCCTCGGCGGCGGCGCGGTGATTGACGCCGGTAAGGCGATTGCGGCGCTGGTCCCCGCCGCCGGCCCGGTGATCGACTATCTGGAGGTGGTGGGAACGGGCCGTCAGCTGGAAGCCAGTCCCCTGCCGTTCGTGGCGATCCCCACCACCGCTGGCACGGGCGCGGAGGCCACCAAAAATGCGGTGATCAACGTTCCGGAACAGCAGCGGAAAGTGAGCCTGCGCGACGACCGAATGCTGCCTGACCTGGCGATTGTCGACCCGGCGCTAACCGACAACGCGCCGCGGAGCATCACCCTGAGCTCCGGCCTCGACGCCCTGACCCAGGTGATCGAGCCCTGGCTCTGCAGCCGGGCCACTCCCTTCACCGATGCTCTCTGCCAGCAGGCGATCCCGCGGGGAATTCGCGCGCTAAAAATCCTGATGGAACAAGAGTGTCCGGCCAGCCGCGACGAGATGGCCTGGGTCAGCCTGTGCGGCGGACTGGCGCTGGCGAACGCCGGGCTGGGGGTGATCCACGGCCTCGCCGGCCCGCTGGGCGGCCTGAGCCGCGCCTCGCACGGCGCCCTATGCGGCAGTTTGTTGCCGTTTGGCCTGGCGCTCAATGAGTCGCAGATCAACGACCCTGGCCTGCGCCAGCGCGTTAACGATGTCCGCCGCTGGCTGGCCGACGGGCTGGACGTCCCTGTGGATCGGGTCTGGGACAGTCTGCGGGAATGGAGCCATCGCGCTGGCCTTGGCACCCTGCGCGACCTCGGCGTAGCGCGCGATGCGCTGGAACCGGCGGCGCTGGCCGCCAGCACCTCCTCATCGATGAAGGCCAACCCGGTCAGCCTGAGCGGCGAACAGCTGCTGGAGATGCTGGAGGCGGCGTGGGAGTGAGCGCCCCGGGATAAAATTTTGTTGCATAATGAATGCTCCGAATTTCATCTGCGCCAGGATGTACAATTTTTAATTACTTATCAACAGCGTACTTTGAAATGGCAGCTTTTCTTCTCGGCGGAAAAGCGTGATCTCACGCACAGTTTGCTTCACACTCACCGAAGCGACTGTCTACGCTTAATAGACAAGGCCGGGTATGCCCGGCCCCGAACTCACGCTATCCGGAGGTCCGTATCGCTATGTTCAGCCAGAAATTACGCCACGTTGAAGACGACGAGTTAAGGATCGACATCGATCCCTGCTACGAAGCCGATCCGTACGAATTAAAGCTGGATGAGATGATAGACGCTGAACCGGAGCCTGAGGTGATCGAGGGGCTTCCGGCGTCCGATGCCCTCACCCCGGCGGATCGCTATCTTGAGCTGTTTACCAACGTGCAGAAATCACGCATTTTCGCGGACAGCAAAACCTTCCCCGACTGCGCGCCGAAACACGATCCGCTGGACATCCTGCGGAACTACCGCAAGGTCAAACGCCAGCCCGACTTCGATCTGCGGCAGTTCGTTGAGGACAACTTCTGGCTGCCGGAGAGCCAGAGCGACATCTATATCTCCGACCCCAGCCTGACCCTGAAAGAACACATCGACAAGCTGTGGCCGGTGCTGACCCGCGAGCCTCAGGATCATATCCCGTGGTCATCGCTACTGGCGCTGCCGCAGGCCTACATCGTGCCCGGCGGTCGCTTTAGCGAAACCTATTACTGGGACTCTTATTTCACCATGCTGGGGCTGGCGGAGAGCGGCCGGGAAGATTTGCTGAAATGCATGGCCGATAACTTTGCCTGGCTGATTGAAACCTACGGCCACATTCCGAACGGCAACCGCACCTACTACCTCAGCCGCTCGCAGCCGCCGGTGTTCGCCCTGATGGTCGAACTCTTTGAAGAGGATGGCGTGCGCGGCGCGAAGCGCTATCTGGACCATCTGAAGATGGAGCACGCCTTCTGGATGGACGGCGCCGAGTCGTTGATCCCGCACCAGGCGTATCGCCACGTGGTGCGTATGCCGGATGGCTCCCTGCTCAATCGCTACTGGGACGACCGTGACACGCCGCGGGATGAGTCGTGGCGCGAAGACGTGGAGACCGCCCGACACTCCGGGCGGCCCGCCAATGAAGTGTACCGCGACCTGCGGGCGGGCGCCGCGTCCGGCTGGGACTACTCCAGCCGCTGGCTGCGGGATATCACGCGGCTGGCCAGCATCCGCACGACGCAGTTTATCCCCATCGACCTGAACGCCTTCCTGTTCAAGCTGGAGACGACCATTGCCAACCTCTCCGGCCTGAAGGGCGATCGCGAGACGGAGGCGGCCTTCCGCCAGAAGGCCCAGGATCGGCGGGCGGCGGTCAACCGCTATCTGTGGGATGATGAGAACGGCTGTTTCCGCGATTATGACTGGCGCCGTGAACAGCTGGCGCTGTTTTCCGCAGCCAGTATCGTCACCCTTTACGTCGGCCTGGCGACCCACGAACAGGCAGAACGCCTTGCCGATGCGGTGCGGGCCCGCCTGCTCACCCCCGGGGGGATCATGGCCACCGAATACGAAAGCGGTGAGCAGTGGGATAAACCCAACGGCTGGGCGCCGCTGCAGTGGATGGCGATCCAGGGATTTAAACGTTACGGCCAGGATCCTCTGGGAGATGAGATTGCCTGGAGCTGGCTGCAGACGGTCAACCACTTTTACAAGCAGCATCACAAGCTGATTGAAAAATACCATATTGCCACCGGCGTCCCCCATGAGGGCGGCGGCGGGGAGTATCCCCTGCAGGATGGCTTTGGCTGGACCAACGGCGTGGTGCGCCGACTGATTGGCCTGTACGGTGAGCCAACCTAGTCGGGCTGTTCCCGGCGGCTTTCTCCTGCTATGTTCAGAGGATTCGCCCTGCCCGGAACGACGCTTATGCCTGAACTTCTGACGCCGCGCCTGCGCTGCTCACCGCTGCAGCTGGACGACTGGTCGTTTTTTCTTTCCCTGCAGCAGGATCCGCAGGTCATGCTCTACGTCGCCGATCCCCGACCGCAGGCGGCCATCCGCGAGGCGTTCGATTCGCGGCTGCCGCCGTGGACGCCCGGGGATGAACACTGGCTGTGCCTGGTGGTGCGCGACAGGCTGACCCATACCCCGCTCGGCCTGACCGGTTACCAGCATCATCAGCGCGACATTGCCGAGGTTGGCTTTCTCTTCGCCCCGGCGGCGCAGGGCCGGGGCTACGGCTACGAATCGCTGCGCGCGCTGTGCGACTACGCCTTTACCACCGGCGGCGTCCGCCGCCTGACCGCCAGCGTCACCGCCGGCAACGAGGCGTCTAAGCAGTTACTGCTCAAAGCCGGCTTCCGGCTGGAGGGAGAGCTGCGGGAAAACTACTGGCTCAACGGACGCTGGCACAACGACTGGCTGTTCGGTCGGCTGCGTGGGGAGGGCGATGCGCCGTAGCGCACCGCCGGTCACAGGCTGGGGGCAGTCAGGATCAGAGGAACATCCCACCCGAGACTTCCACACGCTGCGCGTTCATCCACGCCAGCTCATCGCTGAGCAGGGCGGCGATGGCGTCGCCGATATCATCAGGCAGCCCAACGCGCCCCAGCGCAGTCTGGGCGGCGATATGCCGATTCACCTCGGCGTTATCGCGCACCTCCCCGCCGCCAAAGTCGGTCTCAATGGCCCCCGGCGCGATGATGTTCACCGATATCCCCCGTCCGCCCAGCTCTTTCGCCTGATAGCGGGTCAGAACCTCCATCGCCCCCTTCATCGCGGCGTAGGCCGCATAGCCCGGCAGGGCAAAGCGCGCCAGGCCGCTGGAGACATTGAGGATACGCCCCCCATCCTGCAGGAGAGGCAGCAGACGCTGGGTCAGGAAAAACGGCCCTTTGAACTGGATATTCATCAGCTCGTCAAACTGCGCTTCGCTGGTCTCGGCGAAGGGCGCGTTGAGTCCGATCCCGGCATTGTTCAGTAAATAATCAAAGGTTGTGCGTCCCCACTTCTGCGCCAGCACCTGCGCCACCTCGCTGGCGAATGCGTCAAATGTTGTGGAATCGCCGACGTTCAGCGCTAATGCTGCCGCTTTGACCCCTTTTTGCTCTATTTCCGCCACCACGTCGAGGGCCGCCTGGCGGTTGCTGTGATAGGTCAAAAGAATATCGGTTCCCTTTGCCGCCAGCTTCAACGCGGCGTTTTTACCCAGACCGCGGCTGCCGCCGGTCACTAAAGCGATACGTTGTGTCATCAGAAGACCCCTTTCAGGTTGCGTTGTGATTGTGTTGTAGCTTATTAACTGCTCATGCAACAATAAATACGCTATATTGCGTTTTACTGTTTCATTAACAACAACAATAGGCGATCGGCATGGATAAAATTCATGCAATGCAGTTATTCATTCGCGTAGCGGACCTGGAGAGCTTCTCCCGCGCCGCCGAGACCCTGGCGCTACCTAAGGGAAGCGTCTCGCGACAGATTCAGGCCCTGGAAAGCCATCTTGGCGTGCGGCTCCTGCACCGCACCACCCGCCGGGTCCAGCTCACCCAGGATGGGATGGTCTACTACGAGCGGGCGAAAGATCTGCTGAGCAACCTCGACGAACTGGACGGCATGTTCCAGCACGATCCGGCGAGCATCAGCGGCCGGCTGCGGGTGGATATGCCGGTCGGTTTTGCTAAAAAAATGGTGATCCCGCATCTGCCGACTTTTTTACAGCAGTATCCGGGCATCGAACTGGAGCTGAGCAGCAGCGATCGGCTGGTGGACGTGATCCGCGAGGGGTTTGACTGCGTGGTGCGCGTCGGCGCGCTCAAAGACTCAGGGCTGATTGCCCGGCCGCTGGGCAAGCTGACGCAAATTAACTGCGCCAGCCCGGACTATCTGGCGCGTTTTGGCTATCCGCAATCCCTGGAGGATCTGGCGGATCATGCCCTGATCCACTACGCCAGCACCCTCGGGGTCCGTCCCCCCGGCTTTGAGGTAATGATCGACGGCGCGGTGCGCTGGGTAAAAACCGGCGGCATATTGACGGTCAACAGTACGGAAACCTATCAGGCAGCCTGTATCGCCGGGCTGGGGATTATTCAGGTGCCACGCACCGGCGTGCGCGAGGCGTTACGCGCCGGCGACCTGATTGAGATCCTGCCCCAGTACCGCGCCGAGCCGCTGCCGGTCTCGCTGATCTACCCGCACCGGCGCAATCTCTCCCGCCGGGTAAATCTGTTTATGGAGTGGCTGGGCGGGCTTATGAAAGCGTATGTCGATTGAGCGGCGCGGCCGGAAAACGGGCGGCGGGGAGAGGCATTCCTGCAGGATACGGCATTTAAGGTATACTTTTTGCTGAATCTCGCTGTAAAAAAGGAAGAAATTACGTATGACGCCGGAAAACGACGATCGACGCCCGCCACAGGAACCGGATACGCAGCCGGAGAAAAGCAAAAGCACGCTCGAGGCCCTCAATGACACCGCCGTCGGGCAAAAAGCCAGCCAGGCGCTGAAGACCGTCACCGGAACGGCGGCCAAAGTGCAGCGCAACCCGGTGATCGCCCATCTGTTGCGCGCCGCAGAGCGCTTCAATGACCGGCTCGGCAATCAGTTTGGGGCGGCTATCACCTATTTCTCGTTCCTGTCGATGATCCCGATCCTGATGGTCTCCTTTGCCGCCGCCGGCTTCGTGCTGGCCTGGCACCCAACCCTGCTGCAGGACATTTTCGACAAAATTCTGCAAAACGTCAGCGACCCAACGCTGGCGGCAACGTTGAAAAACACCATCAACACCGCGGTGCAACAGCGCACCGCCGTCGGTCTGGTCGGCCTGCTGGTCGCCCTCTATTCCGGTATTAACTGGATGGGCAACCTGCGCGAAGCGATCCGCGCTCAATCGCGCGACGTCTGGGAGCGCCGGCCGCAGGACGAGGAGAAAATCTGGGTCAAGTACTTCCGCGATCTTATCTCGCTGATCGGTCTGCTGGTGGCGCTGATTATTACGCTGTCCATCACCTCCGTCGCCGGCTCCGCCCAGCAGATGATTATCTCCGCGCTGTATCTCGACAACATTGAATGGCTGAAACCCGCCTGGCGGCTAATCGGCCTCGCCATCTCGATTTTTGCCAACTATCTGCTCTTTTTCTGGATTTTCTGGCGCCTGCCGCGCCATCGTCCGCGGCGCAAGGCCCTGTTTCGCGGCACGCTTATCGCGGCGATTGGCTTTGAAATCATAAAAATCGTCATGACCTGGACGCTGCCGGCGCTGGTGAAATCCCCGTCCGGGGCGGCGTTCGGATCGGTGCTGGGGCTGATGGCCTTTTTCTATTTCTTCGCCCGCCTGACGCTATTCTGCGCCGCGTGGATCGCCACCGCGGAGTATAAAGACGACCGGCGGATGCCGGGCAAAACCCACCGCTGAGGTATTGCGAGGATGAATAAAAGAGGCAAAATTCATCCTCGCGCTTGATTTCAGCAGATAAATCCAGCATGTAACTTTTATTTAACTCAAAACTGGTTTTATTCTCTATCTTTTTAATTGTGTGAAGCATTTCATAGAACTATTTTTACTGGTGTAAAAATTATCCGCTTTTTGCCTCTTTTTTGCCCATTTTCCGCGTTTGTTACAGATTGAAATGTCCCTGTGGCTGTGGCTATATGGCTTTTCGTTCGCGCAAAAATAAGAAAGATCTATGCAAGCCACAGCCACAACTCTCGAAAACACGCAGGAAACCGCCCCGGTCAACTCACGCAACAAGGTTGTTGTCGCCTCGCTCATTGGCACCGCCATTGAGTTTTTCGACTTCTACATCTATGCCACCGCCGCGGTCATCGTCTTCCCGCATATCTTTTTCCCGCAGGGCGATGCCGCTGCGGCCACCCTGCAGTCGCTGGCCACCTTCGCCATCGCCTTCGTCGCCCGGCCGATCGGCTCCGCGCTGTTTGGCCACTTCGGCGATCGCGTCGGCCGGAAGGTCACCCTCGTGGCCTCGCTGTTAACCATGGGGATCTCCACCGTGGTGATCGGCCTGCTGCCCGGCTATGAAATCATTGGCATTGTCGCGCCGATGCTGCTGGCGCTGGCGCGTTTCGGTCAGGGCCTTGGCCTCGGCGGGGAATGGGGCGGCGCAGCGCTGCTGGCTACGGAAAACGCCCCGGCGCGCAAGCGCGCCCTGTACGGCTCCTTCCCGCAGCTGGGCGCGCCGATCGGCTTCTTCTTCGCCAACGGCACCTTCCTGCTGCTCTCCTGGCTGCTGACCGACCAGCAGTTTATGGAGTGGGGCTGGCGCGTGCCGTTTATCTTCTCTGCGGTGCTGGTGATCATCGGTCTGTATGTTCGCGTCTCGCTGCATGAGACCCCGGTCTTCGCCAAAGTGGCGGCGGCGAAAAAACAGGTCAAAATCCCGCTGGGTACCCTGTTGACCAAACACGTCCGGGTGACGGTGCTGGGCACCTTCATCATGCTGGCCACTTATACCCTGTTCTACATCATGACCGTCTACTCGATGACCTTCAGCACCGGCGCGGCGCCGAATGGCCTGGGTCTGCCGCGTAACGAAGTGCTGTGGATGCTGATGATGGCGGTGATTGGCTTTGGCGTAATGGTGCCTGTCGCCGGCCTGCTGGCGGACGCTTTTGGTCGTCGCAAGAGCATGATTATCATCACCACGATGATTATTTTGTTCGCCCTGTTCGCCTTTAAACCGCTGCTGGGCTCCGGCAATCCGCTGCTGGTCTTCGCCTTCCTGCTGCTGGGCTTAAGCCTGATGGGACTGACCTTTGGCCCGATGGGCGCGCTGCTCCCGGAGCTGTTCCCGACGGAAGTGCGCTACACCGGCGCGTCGTTCTCCTATAACGTGTCGTCGATCCTCGGCGCTTCGGTCGCGCCGTACATTGCCGCCTGGCTGCAGGGTAACTACGGTCTCGCGGCGGTCGGCACCTATCTGGCGGCGATGGCGGCGCTGACGCTGATCGCCCTGCTGCTGACCCACGAGACCCGCCACCAGTCGTTGTGATCCTTCGCCCTGACGCCCCCGGCGTCAGGGCTCTCCTCTACTTTTTCATCTGCGACAAAATGGTCCGACACTGGTTGCTATCGCCCTCCGCCGGGGAGATCAGCGCCAGCAGCGCGGCGGCCGGCGTCACCAGGGTTGCCAGCGCCGCCGCTACCGCGCCGCGGACAATCAGCGGCCCGGCCTTCACCCCCGCCTGCGGCGATTTAAAGGTGCCCCGGACATACAGCGGGGAACGCAGGGTGATCACCCGAAAGCCTTTGCTTTCCGGATCGATGGTCAGGTCCAGCTGCTCGGAGGCGAAGCTGGCGGTCCCGGTCACATTGATCAGCGCGTTTTCTGTATCGAAGGCAAAAATCTGCGGCCGGGCGACGCCGTTGGTTACGTCGATATTGGCCGCGGCGCAGTTCACCCGAACCTCCTCATCGCCAAAAATCTGGCCGATCAGGTAGTTACCGACGTTAAGACCGAGGATTTCCATCAGGTTGCGACTGATCAGTCCGTCGTTCATCAGCAGCTTCAGGTTACCGTTGCTGTTGCCGAGCAGGGCCGCCACCGAGTTGCCGCTGCCGCGCAGCTGGACGTCGCCATTCATCTCGCCGAGGGTTTTCTGCATCATCTCGACGTTTGGCATCAGCGCCTTCAGCTTCAGGCGTCGCGCCTGCAGATTGGCCTCACCCTGCAGCGGCTTTTTATCACCCTGCAGGTGTACGCTGCCGGCAATCGACCCGTTGGCCAGGCCAAAGCGCACCGGCTGCAGGCGCAGGTCACCATCCTCCAGAATCACATGGGTCGACAGATCGCTGATCGGCAGGGTGCCGCCGTGCTCAATTCTCCGGCCCTTAAAGCGCACATCGGCATCCATCACCTGCCACTTGTCGGTTTCAAAGCGGTCCGCCGGCAGCACTTTACCCGCCGGCTGCGGCCGGTCATCCGCCTGGCGCGCAGCGCTTTTCTTCGTCCCTTTGCCGGAATCGACGCCGATTAATGGCCCGAGGTCCGCCAGACGCAGCTGCTTCGACTCCATATCGCCGCTGAGTTTCGGCCGCGGCTTGCCGGTGGTGTAGGTCAGGGAGCCATGAATGTCGCTATCGCCGATTCGGCCGTTAAAATTCTGATAGTTAAAGCGCATGCGGTTTTTTTGCGTAAAGTCGGCGCGCAGGCGGCCGTCGGTGGAGAATGACGGCGTCTCCGGCAGCAGCACGCCGGTCAGGTCATAGAGATCGCGCAGCGAGTCGCCGGCGAATTTTAGCCGCAGGTCAATGCCGCCGACGTTGAGCGGGTCGCTGACCGTGCCGCTGAACGCTACCCGGGTGTTACCGGAGTGGAAGTCGCCCTGCAATGGGAAGGGGGCGCTTGCGCTGCGCAGGGCCAGCATGCCGCCGATTTTCCCGTTGCCGGTGACCGGCTGGCCCTTGTAGCGGCCCTTCAGCGACAGACCAAAGACATAGTCGCCTGGTTTCGCCGCGCTATGGCGATCCTTTGTGCCGGTCACTTCGCTGAACGGCAGCGGTTTGCCGAGGGGATCGACGAGGATGGTGATATCGCTGCGGGTGATCTTGTCGTCAATGGCGATAGTCCCGCGATCAAAGAGAATATTATCGAGGCGAAAGGACCAGCTGGAGGGCGCGCTGTCGTCCGAAGTACGCTTATCGCCCGCCAGCTGAAAGGTCCAGTTATTGTTGTCTTCCGCCAGGCGGATCAACCGTACGTCGGGCTGCTCCAGCTTGATCCACGGCAGGTACACCGTTTTGCTCAGCAGCGCCAGCGGGGCAAGGGTCGCCTCCACCCGCGGCAGATGGATCATGGTCACCTGGGGAATGGCCGGCGGGTTGCCCAGCACGATATCCTCCGCGTGTACGTGGGGCCACGGGATCCAGCTGCGCCAGCCGCGCTCGTCCGGCTGCCGCTCCCAGACCACGCCGAGATCGCCGCGGATGGCGAACGGGCGGTTAAGTTCGGCGGACACTTTCTGATTGATCGTCGGCTTCAGCCGGTTCCAGTCAAAGGTGGCCAGCACGATAAAGAAAAGAACGATCAGCAATAGTATCGTTCCTGTGATGATAACCAACGTTTTACGGGTTCTGCTCATCCCTACTCCGCTCCTTTTGCATCACGTCAGTCCTGAATATAGTCAAAAAGCGGCGTTTATCCTGGAAATGCGCTTTTCGTCACATTACGCGCGTCAGGTCAAAAAAATAATGGAACGATGTTTTAATATGATTGACCAGCAAAACAGCGCAGCGCACACTAGCGCTTATATCGATTCCATTGCAGGTTCTGGCTATGTCTAAAAAAATTGCCGTTATTGGCGAATGCATGATTGAGCTGTCAGAGAAAAACGGGGCCGTTAACCGCGGCTTTGGCGGCGATACCTTAAACACCTCGGTCTATATCGCGCGGCAGACGGATGCCAGCGCATTGAGCGTCCACTACGTCACCGCCCTGGGAACCGATGCGTTCAGCCAGCAGATGCTCGACAGCTGGCAACAGGAAAACGTCAACACCGATCTTATCCAGCGGATGGCCGACCGCCTGCCGGGGTTGTATTACATTGAAACCGATGACACCGGCGAGCGCACCTTCTACTACTGGCGCAACGAGGCGGCGGCAAAGTTCTGGCTGGAGAGCGATCGCGCGGCGGCGATTTGCGAAGAGCTGGCCACTTTCGACTATCTCTATCTGAGCGGCATCAGTCTCGCCATTCTCAGCCCGGCCAGCCGCGACAAGCTGTTCACGCTGCTGCGTGAGTGCCGCGCCAACGGCGGCAAGGTGATCTTCGACAACAACTATCGTCCGCGCCTGTGGGCCAGCCAGGCGGAAACGCAGCAGGTCTATCAGGAAATGCTCGCCTGCACCGATATCGCGTTTCTGACCCTCGATGATGAAGACGCGCTGTGGGGAGAAAAACCGGTTGCTGAGGTGATCGCCCGCACCCACGCCGCCGGCGTGGAAGAGGTGGTGGTGAAGCGCGGCGCGGATGCCTGCCTGGTCTCGGTTAGCGGGCAACCGCTGCGGGAAGTGCCGGCCGTCAGGCTGGCCAAAGAGAAGGTGGTGGATACCACCGCCGCCGGAGACTCCTTCAGCGCCGGCTACCTGGCCGTTCGCCTGACCGGCGGCGATGCCGAATCCGCCGCCAGACGCGGACACCTGACCGCCAGCACGGTGATCCAGTATCGCGGGGCGATCATCCCGCGGGAAGCGATGCCGCAGTAATTCTCCGCACAAAGCGCTCTCCGGCCGCCGCTGGCGCGCCGGAGAGGCGTTAGGTTACTGCCCCGGCGGGATGTCGCTGGCCTCGCTGTGGGCGTCAACCGTATCGGCGCTGCCGCTAGCCGCCGTGGCCGCCGGATTCGGCGCCATCAGTTTTTCCCAGGTGGCCTGCAGTTCCTTCATATTGTATTCCGGTTCGCCCTTCGGCTGTTGCAGCACCAGCGCCATGTCCTGCGAGAGCTGCTGGCGCAGATACTGGTTCAGCATGTCCACCGTCAGGGAGTTGAGGAACTCCTGACGCAGCTTCTGGTACTGCTCCGGCGCGATGTCCACCACCTGATTCTGCAGGGAGCGCATGCGCTGGCTCATCAGAATGTCGGTGTCAGTGCGCGCATAGGTGGCAAACAGCTTCTGCAGCTCGAGGCTTTTCTGAGCGATAAGCGCGTCAAACTCCTCCTGAGGCAGCCCGTTGTCCCGCACTTTCGCCAGCTCGCGCGAAACCACGCTCAGGTTGTTGTTCAGGCGCTCGCCCGGGGAATCGATGTTGATGGCGCACTGCGCGCGCTGATATAGCACCCGGCAGTCAAAGCCAAGGCCAATATCCTTCACGTTATTTTTGCTCAGACTCTGCTGCACGTGCCAGAACAGCGCTTCACGGGCGAGATCGTCACGCCAGTAGCGCTGCAGCGCCGCGGAGTCGCGGATCGGCTGCCATGGCGCATCCCACATGATGGACAGTTTGTCCTGACGCACCGCGTTGGTCATGATGCTGACCGGCACGGTAGGCAGCGGCGATAAGGTCGGCACCGCTGCGGGGGTTTCCCGCTTGCCCTTCAGATCGCCAAAGGTCTTATTGATTTGCTCGGCAACGCTGCGGCTGTCGACATTCCCCACCACGATCAGCGTCATGGCGTCGGGGGTGTACCATTTTTGATAAAAGTCTTTCAGCTGCGCCACATCGATCGGCTGCTTCAGCGGCGCGGCGGGGTCATGGCCCAGCATGGTGGACCCTTTCAGGCGATAGCGCCACCAACCCTCTTTGGTATCCAGTGGCCAGGTCGCCACCATGTCGCTGCCCTGCAGCGCATGATTGATCGATTCAGGCGTAATGGCCAGTTTACCGCTGGCGTCCGCCAGCCAGCTCAGCGCCTCTTTCAACAGATCGTTGCGGTTATTGGGCAGGCTGAGATTAAACATCGTGTAATCGTAGGAGACGATGGCCGGCGGCAGAGGACGCTTCGGGTCAATACTCTGCTGCCATAAAGAGCGCGCCTGCATCGTCGGCAGGCTGCCGCTTTGCGTCAACGCCAGGCGGGGAATAAAGCGGCTGAAACCGCTCTGCTGAGTGCTTTCGCTCAGCGAGCCAATATTGACGGACAAACGGACTTCGATACGGTCGCTGGGACGTTGCGGCGTGGCCAATACCTGCCACGATAAACCATTCGCTAAGGTCCCTTGTTGCCAGGCCGGATCAGGCTGGAGCGCTTCTGCCTGCACATAACCGGCCGCCGCTACCATCAGCAAACCGCCCGTTAAGAGTTTAATTGTTGTGCCCTGCATGTGAACCCCTGATGAACATTCCTGGTTACAACAGCACCCCACTGACGGGCTGCCGAAAAAAGTGAGAGTGAAATACGTCGGTTAGACCACACGGAGACGAAAATGTCGCATGACAACGTAAAATAATCATTTCGTGTCATTCCCGCCGGGCGGGAATGACCTCTAATTATGCGCAGGAGGCCGTACTCCAGCAAGGGAGTACGGGCCTAAGAGGAGGATTTAAGAGGATAATTCGTGCGTTTTGTTCGCCGGAACACGGTTATTCAGAACGTCATCCATCTGTTTGGCATCCAGTTCTTTCACCCATTTCGCCACCACCACCGTGGCAACGCCGTTACCCACCAGGTTAGTCAGCGCGCGGGCTTCGGACATAAAGCGGTCGATACCGAGGATCAGCGCCAGGCCAGCCACCGGTAAATGCCCGACGGCCGAGATGGTCGCCGCCAGCACGATGAAGCCGCTGCCGGTCACCCCTGCCGCCCCTTTCGAGGAGAGCAGCAGCACCACCAGCAGGGTGATCTGATGGAAAATATCCATATGGCTGTTGGTCGCCTGGGCGATAAAGACTGCGGCCATCGTCAGATAGATAGAGGTGCCATCGAGGTTGAACGAATAGCCGGTCGGGATCACCAAGCCCACCACCGATTTGCGGCAGCCCAGCTTCTCCATCTTGTCGAGCATTCTCGGCAGCGCCGATTCTGATGAGGAGGTCCCCAGCACAATCAGCAGCTCTTCCCGGATATAGCGGATAAATTTGAAGATGCTGAAGCCGGTGGCCCGGGCGATGCTCCCCAGCACCACCACCACGAACAGGATACAAGTGATATAGAAGCAGATAATCAGCTGCCCCAGCTGCACCAGGGTGCCGACGCCATATTTACCGATGGTAAAGGCCATGGCTCCGAAGGCGCCGATCGGCGCCAGGCGCATGATCATATTGATAATGCCGAAGATAACCTGGGAGAAGCTTTCAATGACGTTGAAGATCAGCTGGCCCTTGCTGCCCAGACGGTGCAGGGCAAAACCAAACAGGACGGCGAACAGCAGAACCTGCAGAATGTTGCCGCTGGCGAAGGCGCCAATGACGCTGCCCGGGATCACATCCAGTAAAAAGGCCACTACCCCTTGATCTTTAGCCTGCTCAGCGTACACCGCCACCGCTTTCGCATCGAGCGTCGACGGGTCGACGTTCATCCCGGCGCCCGGCTGCACCACGTTGACGATAATCAGACCGATAATCAGCGCGATGGTGCTGACAACTTCGAAATAGAGCAACGCCACCGCCCCGGTACGGCCAACGGCTTTCATGCTTTCCATCCCGGCGATCCCCGTCACGACGGTACAGAAGATAACCGGAGCAATCACCATTTTAATCAGCTTAACGAAGGCGTCGCCAAAGGGTTTCATTTGCGCGCCCAGTTCCGGGTAAAAATGGCCCAGCAGAATACCGATCGCTATGGCCGTCAGCACCTGGACATAGAGGCTTTTAAAGATAGAGGTTTTCATAGGGTGTCCTTTGGGAATAACCACAGAGCAAGAAGGGATATTTGACGTCTGTGGCTTAAAAATAACACCCTGGAAACATTTCAGAAATAACTAACGCCGAAAGTGCAACGCAATTGTTAAAATCTTTGAGCTGACTCGCACAAGTCAACAAAACATTTACAAATTTTCATCCTCCCGAACCGGGGAGAGATAGCGCGCGCTGAATGCCTCCTGCGGCAAAGCGCAACCGAACAGATGGCCCTGGAGCACCTCGACGCCGGCGGCTTGCAACCAGCGGCGCTGGGCGTCGTTCTCCACCCCTTCCGCCACGATACGCAGCGACAGGCCGCGCGCGAGCTGGATCATCGCCGGCACCATGCTGACATCCTCCGGCAGCATATCGATGAATACCTTATCAATTTTCAGAATATCCACCGGCAGGGCCTTCATCTGCTGTAGCTGGTGCAACCCGGCATAACCCATGCCAAAATCATCCAGCGCAATCTGCACCCCGGCCTCGCGCAGCGGGCGCAACCGGGCCATCACATCCTGCGGATCGTCCATCCGGCAGCTCTCCGTCACCTCGAGGATGAGGGTACCCGGGGCGATGCGGTAGCGGGCGATCAGCTTCAGCATCTCCTCGCCGCGGTCATGCTCCAGCAGCTGGAGCAGCGAAACATTAACCGACAGCGGCAGCATAATCCCCTGGCTTTGCCAGGCCGCCAGCTGGCGGCAGGCCTCTTCCATTACCCAGTAGCCGACCGGGATAATCAGCCCGCAGGACTCAATGCGCTCAATCAGCGCCGGCGGTAGCGACCAGCTGCCATCCGCCTGCCGCTGGCGCAGCAGTACCTCGGCGCCGCAGATCTCGCCGCTGGCGCAGGCCACCTGCGGCTGCAGCCAGATCGCGAACTGCTGGTTATCGAGCGCGGTCATAATGTCGTGCTCTTCCATCAGGCGGCGCTGAGCCTTTTCCATCTGCTCGGGATCGAAGAACTCGATCTGGTTTTTGCCTTTACGTCGTGCGGTGACGGCGGCCGACACCGCGCGCCGGTAAAACTGCTCGGCGCTGAGCCCGGCGTGGAACATGGCGATCCCGACGCTGGCGTAGGGCCGCAGCTGCAGCCCATGCAGCGGTAAACGCTCATTAATAATAGTGAGCACTTGCTTACTTAACGTCACCGCCTGCCACGGTTCGGCAAGGCCATCGGCGAGAATCGCGAAGTCATACCCGCTCACCTGAGCCAGCACCATCTGCGGCGGGATCGCGGCCCGCAGCTTCTCCACCAGCGTCAGGAGCAGCATTTCGCGCTGACTCTCCTTGAGGACCCCGGCGGCGTCCTGCAGGGTTTCACAGGCGACGACGATCAGCGCGGCGCTCTGCGGGCGGGCCACCGTCTGCTCCAGCATCGCCAGCAAAAAGGCTTTATTCGGCAGCTCGGAGACCGGGAAGCGGGTCGACTGGATGGACAGCTCATCATGCTGGCGGACCAGGCTCTGCTGGTTGCGGTTATAGCTGCGCACCAGCATACCGATCTCGTCGTCATGGTGCAGGCGCGGGAGGGTCAGCTGATGGCCAAGACGCTCCTGCTGGGAGAGATCGTTCAGCTCGCGGGCGATACGCCGCAGAGGGCGAACCATCAGCCGGTTGATGCACCAGGTGAGCGCCACCGTCAGCATCAGCACCAGAAGTAAGTAAGCAGTCACTAACGTGGCAAGGGCGCTCATGACGAATTTATACATGCGATAGGAGTCGGCCTGCAGCACCAGATAGGCCAGCGGCTGCGGGTTGGCCGGCCGCTCCAGCGAATAAATGGGCAGCGAAATCTGCACCGGCAGCTCAAACAGCCGGGTGACGGTTACCGGCACCGGCCGCTCGGGGATAAATCGCATCCGCAGCGCCTGGAACTGGTTCGGCAATACCACATCCGCCCGGCTGACGATGCCAGCAGGCTGGATACGGCTTAAAATGGCTTCCGCTTCCGGAATATCGGCTTTCAGAATAGCCGCAGACAGCGGTTCGCGAACGGATCGCGCGATACTTTCTAACTGCGTGGCCGTGGTAAAGCGACTCTGTTGCACAAAGTGAAACAGCAAAATAGTGCAAAAAACCAATACAAAGGCCATGGACACGCTCGCGACCATCGCCATCTGTTTGATTGTAAGTGAACGGCTGACGCGCAACGGTGTTCTCCACTGATACTGAATACATACCCGGTATCAATCCTTCAATCCCGGTCGTTTCAGGCTGATTATATACTTAAATCCTTCGCCCACGCCCGCGAGGGATGAAGTGACGGGATATTTCCGCGCGGTGGCGCGGACGCCGGGATACATCCCCGACGGCCAACGGTGGGCAACGCCTCACGAGTATACGCGAAGCGCGTCGCGGAGTGGCGCTCTGTAACGTAATTCAGCCTATTCTGCTACCAGTCGGCGTAGGGCACCAGCGGCTGGGGCGGCATATCCAGATCCCCCTGCCAGCCGGCCGCCGAGTAGCGGACGTAAAGCAGCGCATGGCTCGGGGTGTAATCCTTCGCCTGCTGAATATCGACCGCGGCGCCGACGAACCAGTTGCTGGTCACCCGCCGCTCCACCAGCGCTCTGGCGGTGTAACCGAATCCATGGCTGCTGCTTCCCTCCTCCGTCAGCTCGCTGGCGCGCTGCCGGTAGTCGGACGGGATCAGGTTCAGCAGCGGATAGCGGGCTTGCGTCTGGGTGCGCGAATGGGACCATGACACCGACCCGCCGAGCTCCCAGGACCAGTTCTCGGTGCGCTGACGCCAGGTCACCGGCACGGCGAACGAGAGATACTCCTGTGGGCTGTAATAGCCGCCCTGGCCGAGGGTGTAGCCGCTGAGATCTTTGTCGTAGTGCCAGATCATATTGTTGAGGCCGACGGTGACGCGACGATTATTCTCGTTGATGACCTTGTAGTAGTACCCGGTCATCCAGCGCACGCGCCAGTTATCCGCCACGTTTTTACCGGTCAGCGAGTCGGCGCCCAGCGAGGACCAGATGCCGTGAGCCTCCCCGCGATCGTAGCTCAGGCTCAGGCCGCCGCCGTCGGCGCGGACGCCGCCCCAGGTGGCGCCGGTATGGCTGCTGCTGTCCTTCTGCCCGCCAAAGGAGAGCAGCGAGCTGGAGATAGGCCGCCGGTGGACGTTGACCGTGTACCCCACCGGCCCGACGTCGCTGCTGTAGCTCAGCCCCCCCACCACATCGACGACATTGAAGCCCATCGGCGTGGTGCCGATATCCCCGCTCCAGGTGTCATTCTTCCAGCCGACCGCCACGCTGGCCCCGCTGTCGGTCTGATTTTTACTGCCGCTGGTACAGGCGATCTCCCCGCAGGTGCCCCAGCTGGGCGAGTAGCTCCCGTCGCTGTGGGTGGAAAAGCTGCCGGCATCCATATTGACCAGATCGGTGCGAAAGAACATCCGGCCATCCGCCAGCGGAGCATCCACCTGCAGCATGGTGGTATGCGCCTTCAGGTCGGAATAGCCGCCGGTGCCGCTGGAACCCCAGAAGTCATGTTCCAGGGTGACGTTCAGATCCTGCTGACGATAAAGGTCGGCGGCATCGCTGCGGATCCCACGCTTCAGCCAGTCATCATGGCTGTCGTTGCGCGTCAGCCGCGTAAAAGTATCGTTATCCTGCGGCTGCGCGGGGGTAATGCCGGAGGCCACCATCGCTTCCCGGTAGTGCGTCAGCGCCTGCTGCGGCGCCCCGCTCTGGGTGGCAAAGCGCGCAGCATCGCGCAGCACCAGCGCGCTCTCCATCGAGGGCGGCTGCGCCTTCGCCTGCGGCACAATCTGATTAAAAATCCGTTGCGCGTCAGCGGTATCGCCAAGGCCAGCTCGCGCCAGCGCCACCCGCCGCTGCATGTTCATGGATTCGGTCTCTGCGCCTTTCAGCTGCATGACCTGCGCCCGGGCGGCCGGTTTATCGCCCTCGGCCAGGTAGACTTCCGCAAGGCCGAGGCGCGCATCGCCGTTGTCGGCCTCCTGACGCAGCACCCGCTGATAGTCGGCAATCGCCGTCTGGCTGTCGCCGCGCTGCTGCGCCCAGTCGGCCAGCGTCAGATCATAGCGCACCGAGGCGGGTTGCCGTTTGATGAGGGCGATCGCCTGCGCTTCGTCGCCGCTGTCGCGCAGCTGGTTGGCCTGGCGCAGCACCCGGTCGCTTTGCAGGCGCGCTTCGAGTTCACGAATGTTATCCGTCCACGCGCTGCGCGGCAGAGCGGCGATTTGCGCCAGAGCCAGATCGTCCTGGTCGTTCCCCGACAGGTAGAGTCCCGAGGCGTAGACCCGTTCGGCGTCCTGCGGCTGGCGGTTGACCATCGTCCGCATCAGCGCGTCGGCCTCCTGGCGTTCGCCAGCGCTGACCAGATCCCGCGCCAGACGGTAGGTTATCCAGACGCTGTCCGGATCCAGCGCCAGGCGCCGACGCTGAACTTCCGCCGCCTGCGCCCAGTTGCCCTGGCTCTCCAGAGCCTGCGCCTGTTTCTCCAGCCGGTCGTTAGTCAGGCTGCGCTCAATATCATCGATACTGCGCCGCTGAGCGGGAGGGAGGCCGGCGATCCAGGCGCTGGCTTTCTCCGGCGATTCGGCGCGATAGAGGTTGGCCAGGCCGCGCACCGCCAGGTTATTGCCGCGATCCAGGCGCAACGCCTGCTGGTAATAGCGCTCCGCCGCCGCCTCTTTGCGCGCCGCCGCGACATCCCCCAGCCCCAGCACGGCATAGCTGTCGGTGCGATCGACCCGCTGCGCCTGGGCATAATAGTTCTGCGCCTGCGAAAGCTGGCCGGCTTTCAGGGCGTTATCCCCCTGCTTTATCAGCAGCCAGTAGCGGTTAGTTTGCAGCAGGCTGTCCCACTTGCCGCGGTTCGGGCTGTCAGGGTCCATGGCAATCGCTTTACTGAGCTGCGCCACTGCCCGCGCGCGGTCGCCGCGCTGGGAATAGGCCTGGCCGAGAGCGCCCACCGCGTCGCTGTCGCGGCTGTCGGCCTGAACGGCTTTCTGCAGATCCGCGACCGCCTGCGTGGTATTCCCGGACTTGACCGCCGCCAGCCCTTCCGAGCGGGCGCGGAAAGTCGGATCCTGCAGCTGCGCCTGCTGTTGGTCGAGCAGAACGCGGGCGTTCGCCGCCACCGAGCCGGTGGGAAACTGCAGAAGAAATTGCTGCAACGCCTGCACGCTGGCCTTGCTCACCGGCATGCTTTTCACCTCACTGAACCACATATCGGCGGCGATACCGCGTCCCGAGGCCGATCGGGCCATCTCCGCCAGATAGGCGAACCCCTCCTGCAGTTTGTTATCGGCGAACATCTGCTTCGCCAGCGAAGTCAGCAGGCTGACGTTGCCCGGCGCGCTGGCGTTCAGTTTTTTCAACTGGCTGACGCCTTCGCTATGGCGGGACGGCAGGCGCGCCACCAGCGTCCAGTATTCAATGGCGACGTCAACGTCATCCGGCACCCCGCCGTACAGTTTTTCATAGGCGGCGATGGCTTCATCGACCTTCCCGGCCACGCCCAGCAGTCGCGCCTGCTGCAGCGCCTGGCGGCCCTCGCCGGTGTTGCTTTTCATCTCATTGCGCGACGCCTTCAGCTCCGGGGAGTCCGGCGCCAGCTTCGTCAGTCGTTCCAGCTCTTTTTGCGCCCCGGCGGCATCCCCCTGACGCAGCAGATAGCGCATCCGCGCGGCAATCAGCTCCGGGTTGTTGGGATCAATCAGCTCCAGACGGTACAGCGACTGGCGCACCAGGTCTTCACGATTGCTGGCCTCGCCGAGGCGGACCTGCTCCAGCAGATGCTCCTGGGCAGGCGTCGTCGCCGCCTGCGCTAACGGCAGCAGCGCAACGCCGAGGGACAGCGTGAGTAAACTTAGTGAGAGCTTGCGCATTCCTGGTTCCAGTCAGGTTGTAATTCACCACTCGCCGTGAAACGAAAACGGTGTTGATCCCAACCCTGGCCGAACAGCGTCAGAACTGCGCTGTAGTAGGCATCCGCGCCGGGATAGTTATCGGCGACGCGCTGGCGTTGCACCGACCGGGCCTCGTCGTCCTGTAAAAACGGCAGCATTGCCGCGGAGAAGCCCACTGGCCCCTGACCGCTGGTTTTGCCGGTGGCGATATTCACTTTCTCCGGGGGTACTCCCTGCTCCGTGGTCTGCGCCGCCATCGGCGCGAAGCGTTGCAGCAGACGCGCTTTCTGCTTATCGCCATCATGGAGCATGCCCACCCACAAGTAGACGCGAATCGCGTCATAGCTGCCGATCGGCGGCTTTTCGGTTTTCAGCTGCCAGCCTTTCCCTTTCTCATAGCGCACCCAGTCCGGGGTAAAGCCTTTCGGCGCGGTCTCCAGCAGCAGGCGCAGGTTACTGTCGCGCAGAGCGGGCCACGGCGCGCCAAAACGCACAAAGTAGGTGGCCAGCTGCGGCGGAAGATAGCTGGGGTTAAACCGCCAGCCGCTGTCATCGGCAAAACCGACTTTTCCCGGCAGCAGCATCGTGCCGAGGCCCGGCACCGCCACCGTCTCTTCAGCGACAATCCGCGCCAGCAGGGCTTTTCCGGTCTCGGTGTACTGCGGCTGTTGCCACAGGCGGCCCGCCTCCAGCAGCGCCCAGGCTATCCACAGATCCGAGTCGGACGCCGAGTTGCTGTCCAGCAGGGTCCACTGCTCATCGTCCTTTTTGCCCCACAGCCAGCCCGGCAAATGTTGTTTCAGATCGCCTTCCGCCAGGTTGTTCTGCGTCCAGGTCAGCAGTTTGTCGAACCCTGCGCGATCGTTGGCCGCCAGGGCGAAAAACAGGCCATAGCTCTGTCCTTCCGAGGTGGAGATTTTGCGCGCATCGCTGGGGTCAATCACCCGTCCCTCGGGGCTGACGTACGCTTGTTTAAACTGCTCCCAGGCGGGCCACTGGCAGGCGGCGCCCACCTGGCCCGCCGCCAGCAGCAGCGCCGAGAGCACCGCGCCACAAAGAACTTTCATCATGGTTTACTCATCATCCAGGCTAAGACGGCGGCGGCTGATGATGCGCAGCATGCGCCACAGCACCCATGCCAGCAGCACAATGCTGATGGCAGCGAAGATCGCCAGCAGTATCGGGTGGTTAGAGAGCGCGAACCAGATGCGCTCGAACCAGGGCAGATGACCCACGTAGTAAATATCCCCCACCCGCAGACTGTTGACGCCGGATTCGCGGATCACCGCCACCGAGCCAAACATCGCTGCCCGCTTACCGCTGTCGTTGAGGGCGTTGGTCAGCAGTTCATTACCGCGCGGGCTGTCGGCCAGCAGGGCCACCACGCTGCGCTGATCGTTATACGGCGACTGGAAGCCAATCACCGCCGCCATCGGCCCGGAAGAGGTAATGTCGGTGCGGGTATTGGGCGTGCGGGCCTCATCGTCGGGATAAATGCTCGCCAGGTCATAGTGGCGCATCGGCATTTTCACCCAGCTTTTGGTCGCCTCGACCAGCAGGTTGATTTTGGTGTCGTCCTTGAGCGACGACGGGATCGCGCCGATCAGCAGCAGATCCGCGTCTTTATTCTTGATCTGGTTGCCATCGTCGGTCATTTGCAGATTAATCGCCGCCAGACCGGTCTGCGAACCGATGCCCCCCAGCGCCTGCAGCAGCGTCGCCACCTGGCCCTGGGTCGGCGCCTTCGGCACCACCACCAGCGTGTCGGAAAGGTCCGCCATACGGCTGTAAGGGAAGCCCGCATTGGCGAAGACGCGCAGGTCCGGCAGGGCGATAAAGTGATAATACTTCGAGAAGTCGATGGTCGAATCGTCGCCAATCACCACATGGTTCTGCACCGGCTGGAAGGTAATACAGTTGTCGATGGAGCCGCCGGGCATCGGGTTCATATACTGGAAGTCAAAGCGCAGCTGGTTGACCGCCCCAAGACGCAGCGCGGGGATGGTGACCTCCGATTTGCCGTCCAGCAGCCCCTGCAGCACCGGCAGGCGCAGGATCAGTTTGTTCACGTCCTGGGAGCTGTTAAGGCTGAACGACTGCAGGAACTGGTCGTTGAGGCTGATATCCATCCGCGAGCTGTCCTTCACCGGCGGCATGGTGTAGCGGTATTTCAGATCCATATCGATGCCGTTGGCCCGCAGCAGATAGAGATCCGGCGGCAGGTTAAGCGCCACGGTGATGGCATCCGGCACCAGGCCGCTGGACTGCAGCTGTTGCTCATAGGTTTTCAGCTCAGCGAAGGTGACCGAGCGGTCGGTGCGCACCCAGTTCGGCGCGTCGTAAGGCTGACGCGGCTGCAGGGTTTTGATGCCGTCCACGGTGACGCTGCTGCCGCGGAACAGAATATTGCCCTGAGCAATCCCCTTCGCCGCCAGCAGCAGGTCGTTATCATCGCGGCCGAAAATCACCAGCAGCTTGACGTAGGGATCGTTCGGGTTGTCGATCATTTCGATGGTCGGCGCCTTGACCGGCGGATGATCGCGCAGGAAGTCCGGACGCTTGTCGTTGGTGGCGAAGACAATGGCGTTACGATCCGGCAGTTCATTGAAATAGACCGGGAACTGCTGGCCGCGCCAGCCGGCCTTGCTGCCGAACCAGGAGGCGACTATCGCCGCCGCCTGCTGCTGGGTGACCGCTGGCGAGCCCGGGAAAATCATCGGCAGCTTCAGCGGGCGGTTATCGCGCGGATCGTAGAACGGCACCGGGAAGTGTGACAGATCGTTATTTACCTTCAGCGACTGGTAGGTGAGATCCAGATAGCTTTCGCGTCCGACGTCCAGCCACAGCGTACTGCTGGCCGGGTTTTCGCAGACGTCGCGGTAGTGGCCGACAAACTCCAGCCGTACGCGGTTGAAGTCGGTGATGTACAGCGGGTCAATCGGCAGCTGCGCGCGGATCTTTTTCCCCAGCTGCTCTTTAGTGACGGGCAGGACGCCCATCAGCTCATCGTTAAGATAGACCTTCAACTGCGACTGCACGGGCAGCAGCGAGGGCGATGGGGTGTATTCCAGATTGAGCAGCGCGTTGGCGACCAGCTCATCGCTGCGCATGCCGAATTCGACCGACGCGTCAGGCCGTGAGCCGCGCAGCACGATGCTGCCGGGCGGCGGCGCGATGGTGGCAAAGCTCAGCTTCACCTCCCGCTGCGGCACGTTCTCGGCCACCGCCGCCGGAGCGGTCGGTTCGGCGAGGGTCGCCGTCGGCTCGCCCACCACGATCGGCGCAGCCGGGGTCGCGGCCTGCGGCTGAACGCCAGGGGCAGCGTTCGCCACCGCGGCCGGCGCCGCGTAAGAGGCCAGTGGATACCAGCTGCACATGCCCACCGCTACTGCACACATCCAGGAAAGTTTTCTTTTCATCGCATTATCATCATTGTTGAGCCATTGCCGGGTCTGCGGAGAGCGTCGGCGCGGCGCGTTCAGGGCGTCGGGGTACAAACGACGCTATCCAGGCCACCAGCGAAGTGAGCGCGCGGAAAACCACCTTCACCGACGGCGGCGAAAACTCCGCCAGGTGACGATAGCCACGAAAGCCCAGCTTGAGGATATCCAGCAGGCTTTCCATCGGCTTATCTTCCGGGAAGCTATCCTGCCAAAGCGCCCACGTATCAGCGCGGGCAAACGTACACTGCACAAAATCGATATGCTGCTGGTTGGTTAACGGCAGCAGCTGGAGCCCCACTTCGCTGCCGTTGACCCGCGCGACCCTGACCGGGAAGGCATACTCCTGCTGTCCCCGTTTGAGCAGCAGCCTGGCGTTCTGGCCTTCCAGCACCTGCGCGTCGCCGTTAATTTTGATCCCCAGTCCGCCGTCGGAATAGTCGTGGACGGTGCAGGAGAACAGGTGGCCATCTTCGCGGGCGATAGCCGCCGGCATGCTCATTTCGACACGGTGCGAACGGCGAACCTGCTTGCTTTCAACCGAGACCGCCACCGCGCCGCCAAGAATAATCAGGTTGTAGAATACCCAGACAATACTCACCCAGACGGTGAGGATTTCATTTTCCGGGCCGTACATGAAGCGCCAGATCCCCACCGCGACGCCGACCAGATTGAGCAGCACCAGGTAGATATAGGGCCGGGAGATCACCCAGTCGACATACTCCTCTTCCACCAGCCCGCCCTTCGCGGTGACGTTGAACTTGCCTTTATGCGGGTTGATCAGCGCCACAAAAGTGGGCGGCGCGATATACCAGGCCAGCACCGTCTCGTAAATTTCACTCCAGAACGAATGGCGATATTTGCCCTGAATCTTCGAGTTGGTCAGGCTGGCGTGGATCATGTGCGGCAACACGAATAGCGCGATCATCAGCGCTGGCGCATAAATGATATAGGCATGGAGCAGCAAAAAGGCCAGCGGCGCCGTGAGGAAGATGAGGCGCGGAATACCGGAGAGAAAGTGAAGCATGGCGTTGGCGTAGCAGACGCGCTGCACCAGCTTCAGGCCTTTGCCAAACAGCGGATTATCGAGGCGGAATATCTGCACCATCCCGCGCGCCCAGCGGATGCGCTGGCCGATATGCGCGGATAAACTCTCCGTCGCCAGCCCCGCCGCCTGCGGAATACGCATATAGGCGGAGGTATATCCCCGCCGGTGCAGACGCAGCGAGGTGTGGGCATCTTCGGTCACCGTTTCGACGGCTATCCCGCCAATTTCATCCAGCGGGCCGCGGCGGATAACGGCGCAGGAGCCGCAGAAGAAGGTGGCGTCCCACATGTCGTTCCCGTCCTGCACCAGGCCGTAGAATAGCGTCCCTTCGTTCGGCGTTTTGCGAAAACGACCAAGGTTGCGCTCAAAGGGATCGGGCGAGAAGAAGTGGTGCGGGGTCTGCATCATCGCCAGCTCTTTCTCTTTCAGGAACCAGCCCATGGTCATCTGCAGAAACGAGCGCGTCGGCACATGGTCGCAGTCAAAGATCGAAACGAACTCCCCTTTGGCATATTTCAGCGCATTATTGATGTTGCCGGCCTTGGCGTGTTCGTGGCTGGTGCGGGCGATATAGTGCACCCCAACATCTTTGGCAAACTGGCGAAACGCTTCCCGTCCGCCGTCGTCGAGGATCCAGATGTTCAGCTTGTCCTTCGGCCAGTCGATGCCCTGCGAGGCGTAAATGGTGTTTTTCACCACGTTGAGATCTTCGTTATAGGTGGGGACGAAGATGTCCACAGTTGGCCACAAATCCATGTCCTCCGGCAGCGGCACCGGCTGGCGATTCAGCGGCCAGACCACCTGGAAGTAGCCCAGCACCAGCACCACCCAGGCGTAGGTCTCTGCGAACAGCAGAATGATCCCGCACACCAGACTTACCGGGTCGTTCCAGTTCAGCGTCGAGGTATAGCGCCACCAGATATAGCGGCACGACACCGTCAGCGACAGCACGATCAGCATCAGCGCCGAGAAACGGCCCGGGATGCGTCGCACCAGCAGCGCCACGCCCCACAGCAGCATCAGGAAGATAAACTGCGACAGCGGGTTAAAGGGCTGCGTAATACACATCAGCGCCAGCACCAGCGAGCAGAAGGTCACCCCCCCAAGGATCGCCCGGCGCAGTTTAGGATTGAGGTGCGCCAGCTCTTTCTGTTTATCCAGATGGCCGGTCCGGGCGTTCATCTGCTCAGGCAATTTTTCCAGCCACTGCGTATAGCGACCGTGCACCCCTTCCAGCGCCGCCAGCGAACGCCAGTTGACCTTTTTCTCCGGCTCCGGCACGCGCGTCGTCAGTAACCACAGGGATTGCAGCAGGTAGCGCAGCGGATCCAGCGGACGCGGGCGATGCGGATTTATGTGGGGAAAATAGGTTTCATGGCGGGCCAGAATCGCCTGCCAGCGCGGCGTCTCCAGCGGCATCAGCGCCCAGACCAGCGACGCCCACAGACAGCCAAGCGACGCCGACAGCCACGAAGCGCCGTGCTGCCGATAGTCATCATAGCGCGCACGCAGCCGCTCCCCCACCGGCGGGGCCAGCAGCAGCGTACTGAGGCGGATCATGCCGCTCTCCCGGCGGAATAGTGGATCAGGCACCAGTTCGCCAGGGTCAGCACCTCTTCCGCCGCCAGCGAATCCTGACGATACTCCCCAAGAGGTTGTTTCGCCGCCAGGCACTCGGCCATCGCCTCGTCGCGGTGAATCGTCACCGGCAGGATGCGCGGCTGGCTCTCCAGCCACAGCTGGTAGAGATCTTCCTGCAGCTGGCTGCCGACCCGCAGATCGTTAATCAGAATATCGCCGTTGGCCGGGAGGGGCTGCTGGTGTAGACGGATATGGCTATTGGCGTCGGGATGAACCACCACCAGCGAGCGATCGCAAAGCGTCAGCAGCTCGCGAGTCAACGGCGAATAACCCGCCGGCAGATCCAGCAGCAGCCAGCGGTACTGGCCCTGTAGCTGCTGTACTGCCTCCGCTATCGCCCCCAGGGTGGGCTGCAGCTGGTCGACATTTTCTCTTTCGCCGGCGCTGAGCTGGCCAAACGGCAGTAGATCGATATGCTGCGTATAGCGCAAGCCCGCGTCACGCCAGTCCCGGCCGTCGAGCAGCGCCCGCGCCCAGCCGTCCTGATGATGGATATCGGTATTAAAGAAAAAGCGCAGCATATTATCCGGGCTGGCGTCGATCGCCAGCACGCTTTCACCGAGCAATTGCAGGGCCCAGGCGAGTGCAGCCGTAATGGACGTGACGCCAGTTCCCCCGCGCACGCCCTGTAATCCCAGAATAGCCATCTCCGGCTTCCTTATTTTTTCTCTGCAAACTCTGCCAGCAGCGGCCAGCGCTTCAGCGCCGCGTTCAGCTGTTCGCGCCTGGAAATATCATGATAATCAATATCCGGCAGGGAAAATGCCCGGCTAAGCGCCAGAAAATCATTTTGAAAGGTGTACCCCAGCGTGGCGTCCGTGGGTACCGCAGGATCTTTTGCTGGCATATCTCTGTCCGTTCGAAATTTATTATTAAACCAGAGGACGTATACAGCTCATCCTTAAAAGCAGGTGTACATGCTAAAACTGATGACCTTTAATTTCAATGTTAGGTTTACTCTGTCGGTTTCGCTAGTAAACTTATTCAGTGTCAATCAGGGCGCACGAGGGATGCCGTGGATAATGTATTTACTTTGGGTATTTCATCATTATGGGATGAAGTGTGCCATATGCCGGTCGGCGGAGTATGGTGGCTCAACGTCGACCGTTATGCCGATGCCGTCAGCCTGTTTAATCAGACGCTGGCCGCGCAGGCGAAAAACAGCCACGTTGCCGCGCTGGTTATGGGAAACAAACCCAAGGATATCATTTCCTTAGATCATACTCACGGTCCGGATAATATCGCGCTGTTCACCCTGCCGAATCGCCCGCAGGCGCTGGAGGAAATACACCGCGATTTAGTCTGCTCCCTCGAACCTGGCAATTATTTGTTTATTCTGCTATGCGCTGAAAATGCCTGGCAAAATATAAATAATGAAAAGTTATGCGCCTGGGTAGAAAAGACCAGCCGCTGGGCGCAATATCACCGTTGCGCGTTCTTAGCGATCAATTCCGCGCAGGATATCGATCGGCAGCTGACTCCCTTATTACGTGAGTACCGCTCCCTTTCCGGACTGGCAAGTATTCGTTACCAGGGCGACCGGCATATCTTTGATATTGCCTGGTGGGGAAGCGATAAGGGTATCAGCGCCCAACAGCAGCTGATGGTGCAACATGATGACGCCGGCTGGCGATTAGCGCAGGACGCTGAAACCAGCGTGCAGCCGCGCAGCGACGAAAAAGCGATCCTCAGCCATGTGCGCGTGCTGGAAGGCGCCCCGCCGCTGTCGGAATACTGGACGCTGTTTGACACCAACGACGAGGTCTTCAACGCCGGGCGCACCGCGCAAGCGGCGACGATCCTCTTCTCCATTACCCAAAATACGCAAATTGAACAGCTGGGCCGCTATATTCATACCCTGCGTCGCCAGCGCGGTACGGCGCTGAAAATCATCGTCCGTGAACAAACCCCGAGCCTGCGCGCGACCGATGAGCGGCTACTGCTCAGCAGCGGCGCCAGCCTGGTGATCCCCAGCAGCGCATCGCTCTCCCGCTGCCTGACGCTAATCGAAAGCGTACAGAACCAAAAGTTCTCCCGCCATATCCCGGAAGATTTTGCCACCCTGCTGACCTGGAGCCAGCCGTTAAAGCTGCGCGGCTACCAGAAGTGGGATGCCTTCTGCGAAGCGGTGCACAACGTGATGACCAATACCCTGCTTCCACCCGACAGCAAAGGCGTGATGGTGGCCCTGCGCCCGGCGCCGGGGCTGCGCGTTGAGCAGGCGCTGACGTTATGCAAACCTAACCGGATGGGCGACATCATGACCATCGGCAATAACCGGCTGGTGCTGTTTTTGTCGTTTTGCCGGATCAATGACCTCGATACCGCGCTAAACCACATTTTCCCGCTGCCGACCGGCGATATTTTTTCTAACCGTATGGTGTGGTTTGAGGACAAGCAAATCCTCTCGGAAATCGTAATCATGCGCGGCGTCGAGCCGGCGCGCTGGAACACGCCGCTGCCTCTCTCGGTCGGTAAAAACGAGACCATTAACGCCACCCACGATGGACGCCACTGGCGACGCTACCCCGAACCACACCGGTTAACCACCCGCGAGGAGCAAGCCTGATGATGTCTCTCGCCGATATTCTGCAACTGGTGGTGCTCTGCGCCCTGCTGTTTTTTCCGCTGGGCTACCTGACGCGCCACTATCAGCGCCGGATCCGCACGACGTTAAGACTGATGTTCTTTAAACCCCGTTACGTGAAACCGGCAGGGGTATTACGCCGGGGAACAACGGTTAAGCAAGGCAAAGCGAACAAATGACAAATAAAAAAACGACCGCGGCACCGCTTCCGCTCTGGCAGTACTGGCGCGGCCTTGGCGGCTGGAACTTCTACTTTCTGGTCAAGTTTGCCCTGCTGTGGGCCGGGTATCTCAATTTCCATCCGATGCTGAACCTGGTATTTCTCGCCTTTCTGCTGGTGCCGATCCCGCGCGAAAAGCTACACCGTATCCGCCACTGGATCGCTATTCCGCTGGGATTCGCGCTGTTCTGGCACGATACCTGGCTGCCCGGGCCAGAGTCGATTTTTAGCCAGGGGTCGCAAATCGCCGGCTTCAGCGCCAGCTATATCTGGGATCTGATTGTCCGCTTTATCAACTGGAGCATGGTTGGCGCCTTCTTTGTTTTGCTGGTGCTATGGTTGTTTATCAGCCAGTGGCTGCGCGTCACCGTGTTTGTCTCGGCAATGGTCGTCTGGCTGGCGGTCAGCCCGCTGCTGCCGGCCTTTACCCTATGGCCCTCCGGTCAGCCCACCACGGCCGCCGCCACGACCGCACAGGCCAATACCGGGGCCAACGCCGCCGCTGGCGCCGCGTCCAGCCCCGCCAACAGCGATATTCCGCCGCAGACCGAGCCGCCGACCTCAGCCAACCTGACCAACTGGCTGAACGCTTTCTATGCCGCCGAGCAGAAGCGCAAGACGCCGTTCCCGGACCAGCTGCCGGCGGATGCGCAGCCGTTTGACCTGCTGGTGATCAACATCTGCTCCCTCTCCTGGTCGGATATTGAAGCCGCCGGTCTGATGGATCATCCGCTATGGAAGCACTTTGATATTGTCTTCAAAAACTTTAACTCCGCGACCTCCTACAGCGGCCCGGCGGCGGTGCGCCTGCTGCGCGCCAGCTGCGGCCAGCTGTCGCATACTAACCTGTATCAGCCGTCCGGCGCCGACTGCTACCTGTTTGAAAACCTGGCGAAGCTCGGCTTCAACCAGCAGCTGATGCTCGGCCATAACGGTCTGTTCGGCGACTTCCTGAAAGAGCTGCGTTCGCTGGGCGGTATGCAGAGTCCGCTGATGGACCAGACCGGCCTGCCGGTCAGCCTGCAGGCGTTTGACGGCTCCCCGGTGTATAAGGATCTGGCGGTCCTCAACCGCTGGCTGAAGACCGAAGAGGCCAGCAGCAATCCGCGGAACGCCACCTTCTATAACACCCTGCCGCTGCATGACGGCAACCACTTCCCGGGACAAAGCAAAACCGCAGACTACAAAGTGCGGGCGCAGAAGCTGTTTGATGACCTGGATAACTTCTTCACCGAGCTGGAGAAATCGGGGCGGAAAGTGATGGTGGTGGTGGTGCCGGAACACGGCGGCGCGCTGAAGGGCGATAAGATGCAGGTATCTGGCCTGCGCGATATTCCAAGCCCGTCGATCACTAACGTCCCGACGGCGGTGAAATTCTTCGGCATGAAGGCGCCGCATGAAGGGGCGCCGATTATCATCGATCAGCCCAGCAGTTATCTGGCGGTGTCGGAGCTGGTGGTGCGCGCCCTCGACGGCAAAATGTTCAGCGAGGACAGCGTCAACTGGCAGCAGTATGTCGCCAACCTGCCGCAGAGCGCGGCGGTGTCCGAGAACGCCAACGCCATCGTCATCCAGTATCAGGGCAAGCCTTATGTCCAGCTGAATGGCGGTAGCTGGGTGCCTTATCCGCAATAAGCGACAAGGCCGCCTATGTTGGCGGCCTTACATCGTGAGACGTTCCCATTCCACCTTCTCAGCCCGCAGGCATACGGGCGGGGAAGGCGGCAAATCAATCACCGTATTTAGCGCTGATCCTGTTTCGCCAGCCAGACCAACAGCTTGAGGCTGGCAGAGTAATAATCATCCTTGTCGTCAATCTGCGGCGCCTCCTGCGGTTCACCCAGCGTCAGATCGCGCACCGCCAACAGGCCGCCGGCCATATACCAGGGGGCCACCTCGTTGGTGCTGACGTTGATCCACGCCGGGGTTTGCAGGCGCGGGTAACTCTGCATCCAGGCCTTCCAGGGCGCGAGCAAGGCGCTGTGCGGATCGGCCCACGAGAGATACAGCGGGATACGGATCGCATCGAAACTCATCCGCGGCGGCCACTCTTTGGCTGGCAGCATCTTGCCATCCGCCCGCAGCGCCACCCAGTCGCTGGGTAGATGTGATTTCCCCCAGCCCATCTGCCCCAGCAGCGCCTGTCCGTCGCTCTGCAATGTCCGCCAGGCGGTGAGATGCGTCCGCTCCGCGAAGGCGCGCCAGGCCGGGAAGATGAAATAGGAAGGGTTAAGGTTCAGGTGATCATTGAGGTTGAACCCTTTCACGCCCGGGAGCATCACCTGGCGACCGGCGAAAGTCACCACCGTAGACTTCAGCAGGGCGGCGGTGATGGCGTCAGAGGCAATCGCATAGCGCTTATCCTGCCACTGCTTTTGCGCGCGCAGCAGCGCCCAGGCGATCAGGGTATCGCCATCGGAGGCGTTGTTTTTATCGGCGATAGGGTCCGGCGCCACCGGGTTATAGCGCCAGTAAAACAACCCGTTAGACTTGTTGCGCAGGGTGTTGTCCGTCCACTGCCACAGCTTGTCGAACGCCGGACGATCGTTATTCGCCACCGCCAGGAGCATGGCGAAGCCCTGACCTTCCGTATGCGACACATTGCCATTGGCGGTATCAATGATACGACCATCCGGCATCATAAAACGGGCCTTATAGCGCTCCCAGGCCGTATCCGCCCACGCCCTGGGCACCAGCATCACTACCGTTGTCACTATCACCGCCACTAAAGCACGCAGGGGCATAAATTCACTCTTTATGGATGGTAGTAGAGAAACTGAACGTCAGAGACGGAGAACACCCGCTCACGCTGCAGTATCACGTGGGCACTGCCTCCCTGACTCTGCAGCCAGCGAGAATATAACCCCTCGAGTATGGCACAGAACGCGTTGCACCAGCGCACGCGCCCCGCTTCGTCGCGGCTGACCGGCAACGCCTGATGGCGCAGGCGCAGGCCGTCCTCACCGACATCGATGGTCACCACGCCCCAGTGAAAATGAGTCAGCAGCCGGTTGATATTGGCCTCCAGATCCCCCACCGTCTCCGACGCCGGCAGCGGATGGGTCTCCGCCAGCGAGGCGCCCATCTGACGCAGGAAGGGCTGGCTTTCCAGCTCGCCGGCATTATTTAGCATACCTTCGATCATAATAATCAACAGATCGAACCATCCGGCAGGCGTCTGCTGCTGCTGAAACCAGGTCATCACCACCGGGTTATTGTTCTCCGTCATCATCAATGATCTCCTAACATATAGCGAATATAGAGCCCGGCGGTGCTTTCGTTATAATCCCCGAAGGTGTCATAGCCAATCTGACCCCCCAGGGTCATTTGTTTGTTGACCTTGTAATCCGCCCCGGCGCGCAGGGTATACCCTATGCCGCTCTTCGAGGTCGCGGAGTAGTAGGCTTCCTTGGCAAACCCATTGCTCACCGCCGTCTCCAGGGTCTGCTGCCACTCCGAATTGGTCGGGAAATAGGCGCTCTTATCCTGACTGTAAGACTGATAGCCCACCGAGCCGCCGAGCTTCATGGTCCAGTTATCATATTTCTCCGTCAGACTGACCGGCAGCGATACGCTGACGTAGTTTTGCGGACTAAAGTAGCCCCCCTGACCATAGGTGAAGTAGCTGAGGTTTTTGGAGTAATCCATATAGCTCATGCTCAACCCGGCCTGCAGCTGGCGGTATTCGTCATGGTAGGGACGAAGATAGACCCCGGCATTGGCGTTGATACTGGTGTTGCTGGCGACGTTCTGCCCCAGATAGCTGTATCCACCGCCGCCGACATAGAAGCCCGCGTCGCCGTCGTCATAGCTCAGCTGCAGGGTGCCGCCGTTTTTCGTCACCTGCCCCCAGGTTTTCCCGGAATAGGCGTCTTTCAGACCCACGTAGGAAAGCAGGCTGTCGGTTAGCGAGCGGCGTTCGCCGGTGAGGATCAGCGACAGATAGTTGGTCAGCTTGGGCGACCATTTCACCCCGCCGACTACGGTATTAAGATCCTGGCCCAACGGCGTGCTGCCGATATCGACCCGGTAATCGTCACCGCTTAACGCCAGCGCCAGTTCGACGCCGTTGGCCTTCTGCGAATCGGTCGAGCCGCTGGTCTGGTCAACGTTCGGCTTGCGGCTGGACGAAGAGAGATAGCTGGCCACCTGCCCCGCATCATAGCTCCCGAGCTTCGCCAGGTTTTCCATCCCGCTGTTGGTGGTCGGATTGAAATCTGCCGCGTTCAGGGTGCCGAGGCCGCTTAACGCCTCGGCCCCTGGATTGCTGGCGAAATAGGCCGTCCGCTCCGCCTCGGTCATCGAGGCGATCGCCGCCTGCTCGCTGGTGGCGGTACTCACCATGTTGGAGACCGCGTTAGCCAGCGGGTTGGCGCCGTAGCGACGCCAGGCGTCGCCGCTGGCGGTCCCGGCGTTCAACGACACCGGGGTGACGGTAAAGTCAAAGCGCGAGTCGCCAAACGGCGAGGATGACCAGGTCAGCGGCGTCCGGAGCTCCGTCAGCTTGCTGGTGCCCGATTCGCCGTCGCGTCCACGCACGTCCATTCCCCCCTGCAGCCAGCTGCCGGTTTTCTCCTGCAGCGACTCCATCATGGTGTCCACCTGACGCAGCATCCGCGTCTGGGCGGTGTCCACCGGCAGATCGGTGCGCTGGATCCCCGGCAGCGTGGAACCAGGCGCGGCGGCCGACTGGGCAACCTGCCACGGCATGTACTGCCCGTAGGCGGAGGCCGTCCGCGTCGGCGCCGACGTTTGCGACACGCCGATAAAGGGGTTATCCGCCGCCAGCACCCCGCCGACGGTCGGCGTTTCGCTACTGTTGGTGCTTTGCATGCCCAGCAGTTTGCCGCGGGCGCTGCGCAGATAGGTCATCGCCTGCTGATGATGTCCCTGGGCCTCCGCCACTCTCGCCAGCAGCAGCAGGCGATCCGGGGAGTTATCCTGGCGCAAACCGCCGGCCAGCTGTTCAGCGCGATCGTTGTTCCCCGCCGACAGCGCCACGTCGATGGCCCCGGCGCGCGCATCCTGGTTCGGCGTATCGCGCGTCATAAGGTAGTCATAGACCACCCCGGCCTCTTTGTTCATTTTGCCGCTCTGGTACAGCCGCGCCATGGCGAACATCAGATCGGTATTTTGCGGATCGCTTTGCATAGCGCGGATCAGCTTGTCATACGCCGCAGCGTAATTGCCCTGCTCGCGCAGGCGGTCGGCTTCGTTGATCACATAGCCATTGCGAATGCTCGCCAGCTGCGTCGGCGTACTGCTGGCCTGCAGCTGCGGATTGCTGATCAGGTTCTGCGCCTCGCCGGTTAGCCCGGCCTGATTCAGGACGGCGATCTGATCGGCGTAATCCCCGGCATTGCCGGATACGCCGCTGCTGATATTGTTGCGCACCAGCGAGACCGCGGTGGTCAGGTCGCCGCTCTCGGCCAGCAGACGCGCCAGCTTGCCGGCGTCCGCCGGGGCTTTTGGCGGCGTGGAGGCCATCGCCCGCAGGGTATTGCTGGCGGCGATGGTATTGCCCTGCGCCAGGTAGTTTTCGGCCGTCACCAACTGCAGGTTGTAGTTCACCCGCTGGCGCAAATCGCGCATATCGCTGGTCTGGCTGCCGCCGGGAACGCGCGCCAGCAGCGTCTGCGCCTGCTGCCAGGCGCCGTTTTCGCTGGCAAACAGGGCGGCGGCATACAGCGCACTGTTGCTGGCGCCGGGGCGATAGGCCGCCGACATCAGCGAAGAGGCCTCGCTGCCGTTACCCGATTTTTGCAGCAGCCGGGCCAGGTCGAGGCGCAGCCAGGGATCGTCCGGATAGCGGGCGACGCCTTCGCGCAGGGTGGCAATGGCGCCGGCTGGGTTACCGCTGCTGACCTGCGCCTGGGCCTGACGGCGCAGGGCATCGCCCGGCATACCGGCCACCACCCGCGGCTGCAGTTTTTGCCGCAGGCTCTGCGGGAGCGTCTGCAGCATCGCCTGCGCCTCGGCGGATTTATTCTGCTCGCGCAGCACGTAATAGAGGTTTTCCCGCGCCGCCGCGTTCTGCGGATCGTCATTTAACAGTGAGCGCAGCGTTTGCTCCGCCTGGGGCAAATCTTTGTTGTGCCGCAGCACATCGGCGCGGAACAGCTTCGCCGAGGCGCCCTGCGCCCCGCTCTGCTGCGCCAACGGCGCGGAGAGCGCCAGCGCCTGGCTGATATTGCCCTGCTTATAGGCCTGCTGGGCCTGCGCCAGCTGGCCGTAGAACAGCGCATCGGCCGCCTGCTGACGACGGGTCGCCGAGGCGTCGCCGCCGAGGTCCGCGGCCCGGCTCAGATACTGCGACGCGGCCTGGTAGTCGCCGCTGCGCTGGGCGATATAGCCCATGCCCGCCAGCGCATCGGCATCCTGGGGGTTAGTCTGCAATACCTCTTCAAACTGCTGCTTCGCGGCGGCGGTATTGCCGCTGTTGAGGTTGGCGTAGCCCTGGCCGCGCGCCTGACCGCTGCGCCGTTCGCGAAAGTAATTCTGAACTTCGCTGTCCTGGGGATGCCGCTGCATCCAGGTGTCGTAATACTGCTCATCCCCGGCCTGCGGGCCCAGCCAGAGCAGCGCCTGGCGCAAGCCGCTGTCCGCCTCTTTATTGCCGCTGGCCATCGGCTCGAGCAGGGCGATCCCTTCCCGGCGAGTCTCTTCCCGCCAGGTTAACGCTTTGCCCAACGCCACCCGCGGGGCGTTCTCCTGCGGATGCTGCGCCACGTACTGGCGCAGCTCGCTGATAGCCTGCGGATAGAGCGATTTGTCGCTGGCCATGGTCAGGTAATATTCCGCCGCCAGCTCGGCAGGCGGCGTATTGCCATTGAACATGCTGCGCCAGGTCGCCAGCGCCCCGGGGATATTGCCTCCGCGCGCCTGCTGGCGGGCCAGGCTGAGCTGGCCCTGCGGCACCTGCGACATCTTTTTGGCGTTGTCCAGATCCTGTAGTCCCGGGCTGTCAGGGGCCGCTTTCGCCAGACGCGCGCGCCACTGCGCCGCCGCCTGCATATCGCCGCCCTGCTGCGACCAGAGCGCCATCAGATACAGCGCCTGGGTGTTGTTGGCATCCACCGAGAGCACCTTCTGCAGGGACTCCATCGCCAGCTCGTCATGAGATTTCTCATGCCAGTAGTTGGCCTGAGCGAACAGCGCCTGTAGCGCCGCGTCGTTCCCCGCCGCCAGCGCGCCGCCCGAGGCAGCGAGAGTCAACGCGCCGGTGAGGCAGAACGTGGTAAGCCGACGGGAGGTCTTCATCGTTATTATTATCTTTCTTTTCATTGGTTATCCCCCGAACCCAGACGCTTACGGGCGTGACGTTTAAACATCGCGGTCAGCGCCAGTCCCATTATCGAGGTGGCAATCAGCCCCAGCACCGCCAGGAAACCTGAGTGCTGGCTGGCATACCAGACCGCCATCATGTACCACGGCATCTGACCGCTGGGGAACGGCGTACTCACCTGGAAGCTGCGCACCCCGTTATCGCTGGTGATCACCGCGGTATCGCCGCGGATCCCGGCGTTAATGCGCGGCGATTCCAGATCGGTCTTCAGTCGCGCCAGCTGGTCATCATTGCTGGCCAGCGCCACCACCACCAGGCGGGTGGAATTCCACGGCGAGCGATAGCTGATGAACCCGCGCCAGGCGCTGCTCGACGAAAAGTAGCGATCGGCGTCGAGGCTGGCGGAAGTCCAGTCGCCGGTGAGCCGGCGCTGGACTTTTTGCCACAGGTCTGGCTCGCGGACGCTCAGCACATTATCTACCGGGCGATAGGGTGAGTCGGCCAGCAGGCTCTGGTTAAAGGCCTGCTGATCGAGAGCGGTGACCGCCAGCACGTCACGTTCACGCAGCGACTGCAAATCCCCCCCGCCGGTGGGCATCCCGAGCACGACGCGGTTATTCGCCAGCGCGGTGCCGGTCGCGTTCCCGGAGCGTGCCGCCAGATTCAGCAGGGTCGCCACCTGGGTTTCAGACGGGTCCGCCGGCAGCAGGAGGGTCGTCTGCGAATAGTCCGCCAGCCGCGAGAAGGGGAACGAGGCGCCGACAAAGTAGGAGAGATTGGGCAACAGCGAGAAGTGACGCGTCTTGCTCAAATCGATCCAGGAGTCGTCAGTGATCCGGCTCTTGATATTGTTATTCAGCAGCACCGAACACGGAACATCGTCCTTTGGCACCACATTGAAGTACATCGACAGCTGGTTATCGCCGTAAATCAGGTAAGGCGCCAGCGGGATGGTAAAGCGCTCCTGGCGCGCATCGCCCCCGAGGTAGCGCCAGACTTTCTCCAGCGGCCCCTGCTTGTTCATCGGCAGGTTGTTGAGGAAGGTGCCATTGAGCGTGACGCTCAGCAAGGACTTGTCCTCATTAATCCAGCTTTCCGACGGGAAGCGGTAGCCAACCTGTAGCGGAATGGTCTCCCCATCCCACAGATAGAGATCGGGCGCGGCGCGGAAGGCGATACGTAAAGGTTCGTGCCAGACGCCGCTGACGGTCGGGCTTTGGTCCTTACGCAGCAGCTCGCTGAGCTTGACCGGACGATCGGTGGGGATCCAGCGCGGGGCATCATATGCTTTGCCAACCGGGATGGTCTGCGGTTCGACATCCAGCGTCGCGGTTTGCGGCGCAAAGTTGCCGCGGGTTAACCGCCAGGCGGCCATGCGCAGCGCCGTATCGTTTTTACCGACAATCAGCAGCAGTTTATAGGCCGGATTGGCGGGGTTGGCGATGATGCGCAGCAGCGGCTTATCGGTTTCCGGCAGCATCATGCCGCCCACCTGCTCCCCCGGATGGCCAATCACGATGCCGTGGCGTTCCGGCAGACGGTCGCGCAGAGCGCTGAAGGCAATGCCGCGATAGTCCGCCTGGATACCCAGCCAGGAGGAGATCAGCGCCGCGGCGCTGAAGACGTCCGCCGACGGCTTGGCCCCATAGGCGACCGCAATGTCCGCCGGGGTCATCTGCATGCTGTCAAAGAAGGGCCGCGGGAAGTGGCTCAGGTCGTCGCTGATGTTCAGCTGCTGGCTTTCCCAGCTGAAATGCGACGTGGGCAGCACCGTCACCCGCGACGTATCATGAATGTCACGCTGGCACTGCAGGGTATCGCCATCGTTGATCTTCACGCTCAGGTTATTGCTGGAGACCATCAGCGCGGGCGGAATATCCAGCTGATAATGGGAGACATCCTCGCCATCGGCGCCCAGCGGCAGCGTGCCGAGCGGTTGACCGTTGAGCATCAGCTGCAGGGTGGCGTTGCGGCTCGCCATCTCCGGCGATACGCGAACGGCAAGGCTGAGCTGCGAATGGATCACCACCTGATCGGCAGGCAGGGTAAAGCTGACCCCACCCTGTCGCTGGCCGCCGCTGAGGATAATCCCGTCCGGCATCCCCATCTGCGCCAGATTCAGATCGCCTCCCCAGACCGGAGCGACAGGAATGACCTCCGGCGCGGCCGTGCCGCTCACCGGCGGGGGTAAGTCCGGCATAACCGGCGCAGGGGCCGTCGCCGCCGCATCGCCGGCGGTGGCGGGGGCTGCCGGAGAGGCGCCCTCCTCCGGCGAGGCAGCCGGAGGTTCGTCGCCGGGCTCGCTGTCCGCCGCGTCGTTGAGCTGCGGGAAGCTCAGCGGGGCAGCGGCGCCGGAGCCCGGTTCTTCACTGTGTAGCGCAGGCGCAGAGAGCATCCCTGCCAGCAGCGCCAGCGTGGTTAATCGCTTCATAACGTCCCATCCTCCTGCGCCGTTTTCGCCACTGTTGCCCGATTGCGCTGGCTGCGACGGGTTTTCCACGTCAGCCAGAACAGTTCGAACACGCAGCGTAAAATGGTGAAGAAGGAGCGGAACGGGTTATCCTGCGGGCGCGGCGGATTAATCCGCGCATCCGCGCGGGCCAGCACCACGCGCACCAGTTCACGGCGGCGCGAAAGCGGAATATCTTCATCAAACTTGAGGCGCAGGAAGCGCTCGTCAGAGGTGACCAGCTGGGCCGGGATCGAGATAGCCCCGGACTGCAGGATCAGCTCAATCTCTTCGATGTCATCCTCCAGATGGCGATTATCAGGCGCGACCACGCGGCAGCCGCCCATCGACAGGTCCGCGGTATGGCTGCGCGAGACGATGCCGCTGGCGTAATGGATCACCACCGGAATATCGACATCGATACGAATGGTTTTTCGCACCTGCCGCGTTTCGCGCGCCACGGCAATCGCCGCCAGCAGGAAGATCAGACTGTAGATCCCCCACCCGACGTTGAGGGCGATAACGTTGGGATCCGAGCCAAAATAGTCATGGCCAATCGCCCGGACGATGCCGACGATCACCCCCAGGGCCAGCAGGCAGGCCACCACCAGGTGCGGGCGCACCACGGTGAAATCGAAGTAGCCGACGTCCAGCAGCCCCCCCTTATCGGTAACGTTAAACTTGCCGCGTTTGGGGAAAATCATCGTCACCAGGGTCGGCAGCACCAGGTGGAAGGCCAGCACAATATCGTAGATCTCCCCCCAGAAGCTGTAGCGATAGCGGCCGTTCATTCGCGAACCAACGTAAATAGCGAGGAACAGGTGCGGCAGGGCATAGGAGACAATCAGGCTCGCCGACGAGTAAATAATATTGAGGTTAAACAGCAGGTAAGCCAGCGGGGCAGTGACAAACACCACCCTGGGCAGCGCGAACTGGTAGTAGAGCATGGCGCTGAGATAGCACAAGCGCTGCTGAAAAGTAAGCCCGCGGCCAAACAGCGGATTATCGACGCGGAAAATCTGCGTCATCCCGCGCGCCCAGCGGGTACGCTGGATGACGTGCACCACCAGGCGTTCAGTAGCGAGGCCTGCGGCCAGCGGGATATCGAGAAAGGCCGACTTCCACCCCAGACGCTGAAACTTCAGCGCCGTATGAGCATCTTCGGTCACCGTTTCGACGGCGAAACCGCCGATCTGCGCCAGCGCCTCGCGACGGATCACCGCGCAGGAGCCGCAGAAAAAGGTGGCGTTCCAGTTGTCGTTCCCCTGCTGAATCGGGCCATAGAACAACATCCCTTCGTTGGGAATGTTGCGTCCGACGGAGAGGTTACGTTCAAACGGGTCCGGGGAATAGAAGTAGTGCGGCGTCTGCACCAGAGCCAGCATCGGGTCTTTCAGGAAACCGCCGACGGTGGCCTGCAGGAAGACGCGCGTGGCGACGTGGTCGCAGTCGAAAACGCAGATAAGCTCCCCCTGAGTCAGGGTCAGCGCATGGTTAAGGTTCCCCGCTTTGGCGTGCTTGTTGTCATTGCGGGTGATATAGCCCACGCCGACGTCGGCGGCGAAGACGGCAAACTCGCTGCGCTTACCGTCATCCAGAAGATAGATTTTCATTTTATCTTTTGGATAATCAATGCATTGTGCCGCCAGGACGGTATCGCGCACCACCTCCAGCGGTTCGTTATAGCTCGGAATATAGATATCGACCGTCGGCCACTTACTCATATCATCCGGCAGCGGAACAATGCCGCGCTTCAGCGGCCAGACCGTCTGCAGATAGTTAAGCAGTAGCATCACCCAGATATAGACTTCCGCCAGAAAGAGTCCCATGCCGAGAATAGCTTCAATGGACGAGTTGAAGTGCAGGGTCTGCGTGAGGCGAAAATACATGTAACGGGTGGACATCAGCAGCGACGTGACGACCATAATGACCGATACGCTGCGGCGCTTGCTGAAGCCCATCAGAAAGAGAATACCGATACTTAACAGACCAAAAATATACTGCTTTTGGCTGTCCATCGGCGTGATCACCACCAGCACGGCGACGGGTGACAGCACCAGCGCCAGCAACCAAAAAAGAGATTTTTTCATTCAGCAGCCCTGCAAAAAGTTAACGCCCTGACATGCGTGGCTGGCTGTGCACCGTGCCATCGCCAATATGAATACCCAACAGCGAAGATATTTTTTTAGCCATGATTTCAATATCGAAGGCCGCTGCCGAGGAAGCGTTAAAGTCCAGGATCGACTTCTGCGAGGCATTGGCCTCCACCACGCTTTCATCACGATGGATCACGCCAAGCAGTCGCTCGCCCAGTTTCTCTTCCATCAGGCTGGTGACGTCCCGGCTGACCTGGCGACGGCTATCGCTTTGGTTAATGACGAAATAGTGCCCGTGCTTATGATTCAGCGCCGCGCCGGTCAGGCGCTGCTTTTCTACGTGCGCCAGGGTCGACATCGAGGCGGTATCCGCCAGCAGCGGGATAAGATGCAGGTCCGCCAGCCCCGTCAGCGCCTTTAGCGCGGGCGAAGGTCCAGGGGGCATATCGGCGATGGTGATAAGCCCGGGATAATTAAGCAGCGCGGACAGACCGCGCTGGAGGAAATGGTCATTATGGGTCAGTTGCTCATCAAACGCCTGACGCTGCGCCTCGCTCACTTCGCCATATGGCAGGACGAAAATATTACTGCCGGCGCTCAACACGCACTGGCTCCAGTCGTGCAGCTCCAGCGCCTTCGCCACATAGCCCCGCTCATCGTTCAGCGGTACGCCAAAATGCAAACGCAGCGCGTTCTGGACATCAAAATCCAGCGCCAGAACTTTGCTGCCCGTCCGCGCCAGCGAATAGGCTAAATGGCCGCCAGGGTCGTTTTCCCTACGCCGCCTTTCGGTGAACAGACGCAAATCAACGGCATGTCGCGATCCTTTCCAGAAGTGATTTCAAAGGCTGGTCTTTATTTTTCGCCACCGGCTCCGCGCTTTTCGCGGCGAACAGGTGGGCATAGTTCTCGGCGGCGGGCGCGGGTCGGGGGGCCATTCTCGGCGGCGGCGCCATGGCCGGTTCCGACGCCGGAATTGAAGGCGCAGGGGTCGGCGCAGGCTCCTGCCTGACCGGCTCCGGTGCGGCTGCGGCGGTCTCCACGACCGGCTGGGAAGTAGCAGGCGCGGCCGAAGCGGCAGACACAACAGGATCAGAGGTTGGCGCCGCTGCTACGGCCGCCTCTACCTGGCGGAACAGATCCGCAGGCACCGACTGCGGCAACGGCGCGGAGACCGAGCCTCCCAGCGCCAGAGAAGAGGATTTCTCGGCGCCGGGATTTAGCTGATTGAGGATCGCCCAGTCGCCGTGTTCCCGCGTGGCGGCTTGCGAAGAAAGATCCTGAAAGTTGAGGTTTTGCGTCCGCGATTTTTCTTGAAAGCGCTGCAGATCATCATAATGGTTCATTGATAACCTCATGATTTTAAAAATTTCATATTAAGTTTGTTGTTATTTTCTGGGTATATTAAAAATATCGTGACGCTTCTGGGATGGCAGATAACGCGCCGATGGTGACGTACCAATACACACGATTGACAGGGTTATAATAGTTTAGAATTTGATTTTCGGGATGATTCCACGGCAGAAGTATCGCTACACTAACATTTCCCTTGCAGAAGGGTAGCCCCATTTTTTAGGTATGCGTACATCCTTAACTTCCCGCAATCACCACGCTTCCCAGTCGTTTTTATATAAAAGTATTAGGTCATGATGAAATCATAGCGTCAGATCAGCGAAAGAATAAACCTGAACCATTTTAATTTCTCTTTAATTCTATAAAAATGGACTGAAAGGCTTATTTTTTCGGATAATCTACGAAGAATGCTCTGAGAGCGTGACATAAACTGCGGCAATATGCGTAAGCGCCAGGTTTTATCCACGGCGGGAGAGAAGCTCCCGGCCATGGGACCGGGAGCGCGCCATCAGGCGTGGGACTTTTGCGGATTCTCATCCTGGTCGACGGCAAAGCAGGCCACCAGCTGGCCGCCGTAATCCTTCAGCTGCGGCTGGAGCTGAGTGCAGGGGCCAAAGCGACGGCGACAGCGCGCGTTAAAGGCGCAGCCCGGTGGCGGATTTAGCGGGCTCGGCAGTTCGCCGGTCAGCTTGATTCGCTCGCGCCGGTCGTCTGGGTTCAGACGCGGCGTCGCCGACAGCAGCGCCTGGGTGTACGGATGACGCGGATTGTTGAAGATCTGGTCTTTGGTGCCCTTCTCCACGCAGCGGCCGAGATACATCACCATCACTTCATCGGCGATGTGCTCAACGACCGACAGATCGTGGGAGATAAACACGTAGGACAGCCCTAAATCCTGCTGCAGATCCATCATCAGGTTCAGCACCTGAGCTCGTACCGAAACGTCCAGCGCGGAGACCGGCTCATCGGCAATCACCACATCTGGATCCAGCATTAGCCCGCGAGCAATAGCGATACGCTGACGCTGACCGCCGGAGAACATATGCGGGTAGCGATCGTAATGCTCGGTTTTCAGGCCCACTTTCGCCATCATCGCCAGCGCTTTTTCACGCCGCTGCTCTTTGCTCAGGCTGCTGTTAATCAGCAGCGGCTCCTCCAGAATCTGCCCCACTTTTTTACGCGGGTTCAGCGAACCATACGGGTTCTGGAACACAATCTGGATTTTTTGCCGCCGCAGCTTCTGCGCCTGCGGGTCGTGCTTAAGCAGATCCTGCCCCTGATAATAGAGCTCGCCGCCGGTGGGGATCTCAATCATCGTCAGCAGACGACCGAGGGTCGATTTGCCGCAGCCCGACTCCCCCACTACCGCCAGCGTTTTACCGCGCTCAAGGGTAAAGGAGACGCCGTCCAGCGCCTTCACCAGCCGTTCCGGGGCGAATAACCCCTTCTTCACCGGATAGTGTTTTTTCAGATCAATGGCCTGCAACAGCGGTTGTGGCGTGGCGGCCTTTTGCGTACTCATAATCCAGGCCTCCCGGCATCATCGAGTGGGTAGTGACATTTAGACTGGCGGCCGCCGGTCAGATCCGCGAGCGCCGGCTCTTCGCTACGGCATTTATCCGTGGCGTAGGGGCAGCGCGGATTAAGCAGGCAGCCGTTGGGACGGTCATATTTCCCCGGCACCACGCCCGGCAGCGAGGCCAGACGCGCTTTATCCTGGGCGAATTCCGGCAGCGCGCGCAGCAGCGCCTGGGTATAAGGATGGCGCGGCGCGCGGAAGATATCTTTCGCGTCACCGGTCTCCACCACCTGACCCGCGTACATAACGATAATTTTATGCGCGGCTTCCGCCACCAACGCCAGGTCGTGGGTGATCAGCACCAGCGCCATATTCTCCTGCTGCTGCAGATCCAGCAGTAGCTCAATGATTTGCGCCTGAATGGTCACGTCCAGCGCGGTGGTCGGTTCATCGGCAATCAGTAGTTTTGGCCGACAGGCAATCGCCATCGCGATCATCACGCGCTGGCTCATGCCGCCGGAAAGCTGATGCGGATAGACGTCCAGCCGCGAGGCCGGATCGGGAATGCCCACCAGGTTCAGCAGGTCGATGGCCCGCTGGCGGCGGGTTTGCTTATTACCACCCTGATGGACCTTAATCGCTTCCATAATCTGGTAGCCGACGGTAAAGCACGGGTTGAGGCTGGTCATTGGATCCTGGAAGATCATCGCCACTTCCGCCCCCACCAGCTGGCGCCGCTCTTTTTCAGAGATGCGCTGCAGATCGCGGCCGTTAAATTCCAGTTTATCCGCCATCACCCGGCCGGGATAGTCAATCAGCCCCATAATCGCCAGCGAGCTGACGGATTTACCGGAGCCGGACTCCCCGACGATACCGACCACTTCACCCTGCTTCACGCTATAGCTGATGCGGTCTACGGCGCGGAACGGCGCGTTTTCATCGCCGAAATGCACCGATAATTTATCTACATTCAATAACGCCATCTCGAACCTCTTACTGCTTCAGTTTGGGATCGAGCGCGTCACGCAGACCGTCACCCATCAGGTTAAATGCCAGCACCGTCAGCAGGATCGCCACGCCCGGGAAGGTGACTACCCACCAGGCGCTCTGCGCGAACTGCAACACGTCGGAAAGCATGGTGCCCCACTCCGGCGTCGGCGGCTGCGCGCCCATGCCGAGGAACCCCAGCGCTGCCATGTCGAGAATGGCGTTGGAAAAGCCCAGCGACGCCTGAACGATCAGCGGCGCGAGACAGTTAGGCAGAATATTAACGAACATCTGGCGCATCGCGCCGGCGCCCGCTACGCGGGAGGCGGTCACGTAGTCACGGTTGACCTCCACCAGCACCGCAGCGCGCGTGAGACGCACATAGTGCGGGAGCGCCACGAAGGTTAGCGCCAGCGAGGCGTTGACGATGGAGGGCCCGAAGATTGCCACCAGCACCAGCGCCAGCAGCAGACTCGGCAGCGCCAGCATAATATCGACGACGCGCATGATGATTGAGTCCACCACTCCGCCGAAATAGCCCGCCACCAGGCCGAGCACCACGCCGAGGATCAGCGACAGAACCACCACCAGGCAGCCCACCAGCAGCGACAGGCGGGCGCCGTACATCAGGCGCGACAGAATATCGCGGCCCACGTCGTCGGTGCCGAGCAGATGCGCCATGCTGCCGCCGTCCTGCCAGAACGGCGGCGCCAGCAGCGAATCACGGAACTGATCCGCCGGGTTATAGGGGGCGAGGAAGTTGGCGAATACCGCGATGACGATCATCACCACCACGTATACCAGCCCGACGACTGCCCCTTTGTTGCGTTTGAAATAGTGCCAGAACTCCTGCAGCGGAGTCATGGGTACCGGCGCAGCGATAACTTTATTTTCAGTAACTTGTGACATGATGGCCCCTTACTTCTTATGCCGGATACGCGGGTTCACCACGCCGTACAGCAGGTCGACCAGCAGGTTGACGAGGATAATCATCGTCGCCACCAGCAGCACCCCGCCCTGCACCACCGGATAATCGCGACGCTGCAGCGCGTCGATCAGCCAGCGACCTAAACCAGGCCATGAGAAAATGGTTTCGGTCAGGATGGCGCCCGCCAGCAGGGTGCCCACCTGCAGACCAATCACCGTGACCACCGGCAGCATCGCGTTACGCAGCGCGTGGATCACGATCACCCGCATCCGGGTCAGGCCTTTGGCGCGCGCGGTACGGATATAGTCTTCGCCAAGCACTTCCAGCATCGACGAACGGGTCATACGCACGATCACCGCCAGCGGGATGGTGCCCAGCACGATAGCGGGCAGGATCATATGCATTAAGGCGTCAATAAAGTCGCCCTGCTCGCCCCAGATGGCGGTGTCGATCAGCATAAAGCCGGTCAGCGGCAGGGTATCGTCAAGGAATACCGTATCGCTGATGCGCCCGGAGACCGGCGTCAGGTTCAGCTGTACCGAAACCAGCATAATCAGCATCATGCCCCACCAGAAGATAGGCATTGAGTAGCCGGTCAGCGCCAGGCCCACCGCGGTGTGGTCAAAGATGGAGCCGCGTTTTACCGCAGCCAGCACGCCCACCGGAATGCCGACGGCGACGGCGAAGATCATCGCGCAGACGCCCAGCTCAAGAGTGGCTTTAAAGCGCGGGACAAACTCCTGCCACACGGGAATGCGGCTTTTCAGCGAGATGCCTAAATCGCCGTGCAGCACGCCCCAGATATAGTGGGCATATTGCTGCCACAGCGGCTTATCAAGGCCCATTTCGGCCAGCAGCTGCGCGTGACGTTCGGGGGAAATACCACGTTCGCCCGCCATAATCATCACCGGATCGCCGGGGATCATATGGACGAAAGCAAAGGTGAGAAGGGTGATACCGATAAATGTCGGGATGACTAGTCCCAGACGTCGGAGAATAAACTGCAACATAACCCGGATTCTCTCTAGTGACGCCCCGCCTGGCGACAGGGCGTCTGTATTGCTCACAAAAGCATTCCCCGGAATAGCGGGAATACGCCCCCCGCCTCTCCCACGCGGGGAGAGGGGGTCAGGCATCGTGCTTATTATTCGACAGAGACGTTATCGAAGTGGTGTTTGCCCAGCGGGTCCACCACATAGCCTTTGACTTCTTTACGCACCGGCTCATAGACGGTGGAGTGAGCAATGATCAGCGCCGGAGCCTGGTCATGCATCACTACCTGAGCCTGTTTGTACAGTTCAATACGCTTGTTGTGGTCGTCGGTAGCGCGGGCCGGCTGAATAAGATCTTCAAACGGCTTATAGCACCAGCGCGAGTAGTTGGAGCCGTCTTTCGCCGCGGCGCAGCTGAACAGGGTCGCGAAGAAGTTATCCGGATCCCCGTTGTCGCCGGTCCAGCCCATCATCACGCTCTGGTGCTCGCCCGCTTTCGCCCGCTTCAGATACTCGCCCCACTCGTAGGTGACGATCTTGGCCTGGACGCCAATCTTGGCCCAGTCAGCCTGAATCATCTCCGCCATGCGGCGGGCGTTCGGGTTGTACGGACGCTGTACCGGCATCGCCCACAGATCGATGGTGAAGCCTTTTTCCAGGCCCGCTTCTTTCAGCAGCTGCTTCGCCTTCTCCGGATCGTAGGTGTAGTCCTTAACGTCGTCGTTATAGCCCCACATGGTCGGCGGGATCAGGTTCTTCGCCGCCTGGCCTGCGCCCTGGTAAACCGCTTTGATGATCGCTTCTTTGTTGACCGCGTAGGTCAGCGCCTGACGTACTTTGACGTCGTCCAGCGGTTTCTTCTCGGTGTTAAAGGAGAGATAACCAACGTTCAGACCCGGCTGTTCTAGCAGGGTAATGTTCTTATCTTCCTTCATGCGCGCGATGTCGGCCGGGTTCGGGTACGGCATCACCTGGCACTCGTTTTTCTGCAGCTTGGCATAGCGCACGGAAGCGTCCGGGGTGATGGAGAAGACCAGACGATCGATCTTCGGCTTGGTACCCCAGTAGCCCGGGAAGGCTTTATACAGAATGCGGGAATCTTTCTGGTATTGCAGCAGCTGGAATGGGCCGGTACCGATAGGATTGAGATCCACTTTTTCCGGCGTGCCGGCTTTCAGCATGTTGTCAGCATACTCTTTCGAAAGAATGGAGGCGAAGTCCATGGCCAGATCAGCGAGGAACGGCGCTTCCGGACGGGTCAGGACGAACTGGACGGTATTATCGTCCACTTTCTTCACTTCGCTAATCAGGTCCGGTAAGCCCATCCCTTCAAAGTATTCATAGCTGCCGCCAGAAACTTTATGGTACGGGTTATTAGTATTCTTCTGGCGATCGAAGGAGAACACCACGTCATCGGCGTTCAGGTCACGGGTTGGTTTAAAGTCTTTATTATCCTGCCACTTCACACCCTGACGGAGGTGGAAAGTATAGGTTTTGCCATCCGCACTGACTTCCCATTTCTCAGCAAGTCCTGGAATAACTTCCGTCGTACCGGTTTTAAATTCGACCAGGCGGTTATAGATCGGTACGGAGCTGGCATCATAGGTGGTGCCAGAGGTGAAGAGCTGTGGGTTAAATCCTTCCGGCGAGCCTTCAGAACAATAAACCAGGGTTTTCGCTTGCACGCTGGCGGCGACGGTCATGGCGACCAGGCTCAGACCAAGCTTCAGCATCCCTGATTTCTTCAAGGAAATACTCATTATTCTGCTCCAAAATTGTGATGTTGTTTGCATATATCCGCCGGACCTTTATTTATTTTTTACCCGGTCCGGTCGGTGGTGCCCGAAGGCGTAGAGAGAGATGGGGATTCCTTTCGCAAAAACGACTGAGTTGCAGTACGGATTCTCCATGAAATGCCCCTCATGCCCTACAATCTGTCAACAGAATGGGGAAACGTCAATACAGCCAGCCGGGTTTTACATCCAGCGTGAGAAACGGCAGGCAAAGATTAAAAAAACTTCAGGACGCTATTTTCAGCAGAGAAATTTATGCTACTGGCAATTCAGCAGAATAAAGACCTTATTAATTTGCAACACCCAGTGGGAAACAATGCCAGCAAATGAGAAAAATTTCTTGCTGTGTGACCAATATGTGAGCGATTAATAGCGTGAACGTTAAAACGCACAGCGGAAAATGCTGCATTCAGCCATAAGCTTCGCGAAAAAAGATCTGTTCATCGATAAAAAAATGCAATGGAAGATATCACAAAATAGCGAATAGCCGGCTGAAAACGTGAGTAAAGACGTTTATTGTGATTTTGGTGGTATTTTTGGCCAGTTGTGCACTGATGATGCCCGGCGGCGCTGCTGGACTGACCCCATAAAGTTGGATGGTTCATATTAAGCGGCTCTCAGAGCCTGGGTTCGGTACTCTACCGGACTCAGGCCTTTTAATTTCAGGCTTATCCGCTCGTTGTTGTAGTAATGGATATAGTCCTCTACGGCTTTTCTTAGCGCACTGACACTCCTGAACTCCCTCAGATAAAAACACTCCGATTTCAGGGTCCCGAAGAAGTTTTCCATCACTGCATTATCCAGGCAGTTTCCTTTACGCGACATACTCTGCGTCATCCCATGCGCCTTTAAACGTTCCTGATAGCTCCTCATCCTGTAATGCCAGCCCTGATCCGAGTGCAGCAGCGGAGCATCTCCCGGTCTGAGCTTCGGGAACGCACCGTCCAGCATCGTATTCACCATCTCCATCACCGGCCTTTCCGACAGGCTGTAGGCGATAACCTCCCGGTTAAACAGATCGAGAACTGACGACAGGTAAAGCTTTTTTCCCTGTACCGGGAACTCTGTCACATCTGTTACCCATTTTTCGTTGGCTTTTGACGCACCGAAGTTCCGGCTCAGGATATTGGGCGCGGCCTCGCCCGTTCTCCCTTTCCAGGCACGATATTTTTTCGCCCTTATCACAGACCGGAGTGACAGTTCTGCCATCAGCCGCTGCACTGTTTTATGGTTTATCCGCAGCCCCTGTTTTCTCAGTGCGAGCGTGATCCTGCGGTAGCCATAACGACCTTTGTGATAGTGGTATATCTTCCTGATGTTCTCTTTAAGACCCGCATACCTGTCCCCTTGCTTCAGTGCATTCATATTGTAATACCACGTGCTACGGGACATACCGGCCGCCCGCAGAAGGTCCCGCAGAGCGTGTTCATGCCTTAGTTCACTGATTATCAGGGCTTTTTGCCATTTTTTTCGCTCTGAACCAAGGCTTTCAACTTTTTTAGATAGGCATTCTCTGCCCGCAGATAACGCAGTTCGGCCCTGAGTTCTTCGGGGGAGAGTTTTTCCAGCTCTTTATCTGTTAGTGGTGGGATATTTTTTGGCTTTGTCATTTTTCCGGGCCGTCCGCATTGTATGTTTAAAAGACCTTCCGCTCCGGCATCGTTGTACACGTCGAGCCAGCGCCGGACAAGTATTTCTGCGGAGAGATTAAACCGGGCAGCCGCTTCACGCATCGTCAGGCGGTCACTGATAACCGCCCGGACGACCACGAGTTTAAATTCATCGGAATAATGATTATTTTTTGCAGTCAGGCCTTCTGCACCGTGGAACTGCCATGCCCTGACCCAGCGACGGACAGATGTTCTTTCAATACCAAAAAGGTCGGCTGTACTCTGTTCTCCGTCTTTACCGGACAAATAATGATTAACCACAGCCAGTTTTGTTTCAGGGGAATACTTTGGTTTAGCCATAAAATTGCACCTTACTCAGTTGGGTGTCCAACTTTTGGGGTGCAGTCCATGCGCTTGCGCGGGCCTACGAAACGCGAGTCGAACCTCCTGCCCCCGGAGGTTCTCATCCTCACTGGCCTCAGATGCAAAAAAGCCTGCTCATTGAGCAGGCTTTTCGAATTTGGTCGGTGATAGAGGATTCGAACCTCCGACCCCTTCGTCCCGAACGAAGTGCGCTACCAGGCTGCGCCAATCACCGAATGCGGGGCGCATCTTACTGCTGGGATGCCTACCCGTCAATGCCTTATTTTCAAAAAATCGCTCAACCGGCGAGAAACTCAGCAGCCTGAGCAGCGAATCGCCGGTTGCTCAACGTTTTTAGCGGCAGTTGACCTCAAACGTTTTGCGATACTCGGATACCTTACATGTCACCGGCTCGCCGAGATAGGTTGCGCCCGCCGGGGTGAATGTAAACTCTCCCAGTAGCATCGTCAGCTCCCCCAGCTCCGGGCAGGATTGCTGATGACGCATAATATCCGGGCGGGTATCGTTATTCACCGCCCGGGCGATGTCGCTGTATGCCAGCTTGTCAGCAAAGGCATTAGCACAAAACTGCAGTTCGCTTTGCGCCATATGCGCGGCCTGCCCCTTCAGCTCGGCATGCTGTGCCAGCAGCAGCTGGCGAACCTCGCCGGCCCGGCTGTAGCCAATCGCCGTATAGCCGGCCTTATTGCTGAGGTTGACGCTGGCGCCAGCCGCAAGCAGCGCCTCGACATTGGCTTTATTATTCATTTTGACCGCCAGCATCAGCGGGCTGAGATCGTTGGCGGAAAGCTGGTCCACCTTTGCGCCGCGCTGCGCCAGCGCCGCGATCACCGCAGGCGCCCCCTGACCCGCCGCCACCTGCAGCGCCGTGAGTCCTTCACGGTTCGGCTGATCCACTTCCACCCCGGAGGCCGACAGCGCCAGCACCAGATCGGGATCATCCCCCGCCGCCGCCAGCATCAGCGGTGTGGTGCCGGATTTATCCGCCAGGCTGGTGTCCGCCCCGGCGTTGGCCAACGTCGTGATGGTTTCCGCCGATCGCGCGTGATCGACAGCGAGGAAAAAGGCCGATTCCCCGGACGCGTTGACAGCCTTCACGTCCGCGCCGTGCTTGAGGAGCAGCGCCACTATCTCGTCGACGTTCTTCTTAAACGCGCCGGGCGCCAGTTGTAACGCCATGTCTTCGGTCATCAGCGCGCGATTGCCCGTCGCCAGCGATTTCGCCGCCGTTGCGCCAACTATCTTGTCCAGCGTACTCTCCTCTTCGACAGGCGCATCGGGCTTTTTCATCGCCAGAATATGCTGATAGTCGTTTCTGATGTCCCCGCCGTCGGAGATGGCGGACATCAATGCCGTACTCTTGTCGATGGAGGTCTGATTCACCGACGCTCCCGCCTGGAGAAGATCGCCGATAATCGCGGTATCGCTGCCACGCGCCGCCGCCAGCATCAGCGCCGTGACGCCCTGGCGCGTCTGGAGGTTCGGCTTCGCCCGACGCTTAAGCAGCAATTCCACCACATCGCGTCGATTTTCCGCAGCAGCGACCATCAGGCCGCTTAAGCCGGTTTTATCCTGACCATCCACATCAATGCCGTTATCCAGCATGGCTGCGATCGTCGCTGGCGCATCGTATTTACAGGCCAGCAGGAACTGGCTGGTCTCTTCCTCAGACTGGCAGCCCGCGAGCATCATCAGGCACAGTAGGACCAACCCCTTTATCACCTTCATCCTTTCTCTCCATGAAAAGTTCATGCACAGGGGAAGCGAGGAAACAGGGGTAATCAAAGAAGAAGAGGTCACCTGCCAGACACGTCCACTGTGCGAAAAAAATCCCTCGCGCGGCGTCAGCCGGCGAGGGATTAGCTTATCCTGGGCTCAGGAAAGGAAAACAGACCCGAGAATCTGAAAACTATCGGGCCTTACTTTTTCCACCGGCACCAGTTGTTGTTCTCATTGATCCCGCCATCCGGCGAGGTATAGCCGAGGCAGCCCATAATGGTGTCGTACAGCTCGACGTGACGGCGCGGCACCTTCATCGCAGCCTGCTGCTGCAGATGGGCAAACGCGGCGGCGTGATCGGGATTTTCCAGGTACTTATCCGACATCCACACCATCATCGGCACGCGGAACTGCTCCGGCGGCGCCATCTTGCGCGGCGTACCGTGCAGGTGTTCACGCTCGTTAATCGACTCCCCGTGGTCGGCGGCATAGAACACAATCGCTTTCTTATCCCGCAGCTGGTCGAGGACGCTGACGATAAAGTGATCGACATAGGTCACGCTATTGTCGTAGGAATTGATCAGTTCCGCTTTCGAGCACTTGTTGTCGACGCCGACGCACTCCGGTTTCCACTGGGCGAAGCTGCGCGGGTAGCGTTGGGTGTAGTTAAAGTGGGAGCCTTTGGTGTGGAGAATGATCAGATGCTTACCGGAGGCGTTGCCCTGCGCCATACCGCGCTTCATCTCATCCACCAGCAGCATATCGTCAACGCTCTTACCGCGGTTGCGCGGCTCGGCGCCAATCTGCTCGCGGTAGGCGATATTGTTGGCCATCGTGTTGCTGTAGAACCACATCTCGCTCTGCATGGCGTACAGATTGCCGCTGAAGCCCAGCTGATGCAGCACGGCAAAGACATTCTGCTCTTTGAGCGTCCGCTGTGGGTTATCTTCCGCCCCGCCCTCGCGCACAAACATGCAGCGTAACGACAGTTTGGTAGCGGTATCGCACGAGTAACCGCGGAAGGCGACGAGATTCTTCTCTTTCTCCAGCTCTGGCGTGGTATTGCGGCTATAGCCGAGGATGCCCATATGGTCCCAGCGGGTCGTTTCGCCAATGATAAACACCACGTAGGTATCATCCAGACCTTCCGGCGCGACGTAGGTGAACTTCTTCGCCGGGTTAATCAGCGATTTGTTGTCTGAGGATTCATCCACCTGCGCCCAGGCGTACAGACCCAGCGCCGACAACCAGTTCGACGGCAGGTAAGAGTTGGCGATCACCCCGCCATAGCTCGGCATATCCACTTCCGAATGGCGCTCCACATCATGCTGGCGCAGCTCTAGCAGGCGGATGGGTCCCCAGACAATCAGTCCGGCCAGCACCACGATCAGCACGTTTTTAACCCGCTGGCCCGGGGTGCGCAGCTGGCGCAGCAGCGTATGGCGGCAGCGGTTGCTCCAGATGAACAGCAACGGCGGCGCGCTCACCGCCACCAGCCAGAGGATCAGGTGCCAGCCGATGACCTCTTTCGACAGGTCGATATCGGTGGTCATCACCGAAGCGATGATCCCGTAGCCAATCACCACATTGAGGAACGTCATGTAGTAACTCGCCGCGGCGGAAAACAGGACAATCAGCGTCGCCAGAATGCGCCAGATACGGCGGCCGAACAGCGACAGAAGACGTAACAGGAAGAAGGTGACAAATACCGTGGCAACCAGTTCAACAACACCGGAAAGCCCTTTCCAGAAAGTGAACTCTTGAGCATAACCATCGAAACGCCGGAAAAAAACGGCGACGTTCATAAACCAGCCGATGTACAGCGCCAGCCAAAAACTAAGCTTCTGCTGCGTCATCGTTCTAATATATTTCATGCAAGCAAACCTGGAAAAAGAAGAATAAAACACCGCCTGACGCTGTGGCACGAGTCAGTAGGCTAATAGGGTGCGTTAGGGTTGGTTATCAGAAACCTCTACAAACCGCGATAAGTAGACCACAGGGAACGAGAAAAGTATCAGGAGGGAATGTGATCCAGCCAAACATTTACAAAACATTTGGCTGGATTGGCACTATTTGCTTAGGGAAATAACCAGGGGCACGTTTCACGCTGCAGGTTTCAGGCGTGCGCCTCGTTATATACCGTGCTTTTCGGCTGACGAATGGTGGTGGATAACGCCAGCGAGAGGATCAGCAGGGCGAAGATCACGCAGAAGGTCACGTAGAAACCGCCGAACAGCGAAGCGATGAGAGAGCCGCAGATGCTGCCGATACCGAAGCCCAGATAAATCACGCCATAGTTTTTCGCCAGATTGTTCAGACCAAAGAACTCACTCACCAGCGACGGGAAGACGGTAATGGTGCCGCCGAAGTTAAAGGCGACGCAGGCGATGGCGGCGAAGAAGGTCAAGGCATTCAGCGGGGCGAACAGCAGCGCGGCCATCCCCACCAGCGACACGACCTGACCGATGGTAATCACGCGAATGCGGGAGATTTTATCAGACAGGATACCTAACACCAGGCGACCGCTGAGGTTCGCAATCGAGATAACCGTTACCGCGTTGGCCGCCGTGGCGACATCCAGGTGGACCATTCCCTGGGCAATATCTTTCGCTACGCCAATTACGTACAGACCGCTCATGCAGGCCGTCAGGAACATCACCGCCAGCATCCAGTACTGCGGTTTACGCATCGATTCGGCGAGGGTGAAGTCGTTTTCCACGACGCCGTTGGCCGCGGTGGCTGCCGGGTGATTTGGCGCATCTTTCATCAGGGTCGCGCCAAAGACGATCATCACCAGCACGATAGCGCCCCAGATAACGAAGGTTTTTTCCAGGCCAACGGTGGCCAGCAGGTGGGAATCAATGAATTTGAACCCCAGGCTGCCGAGACCATAGGAGCCAATGGAGAAGGCGGAGATCAACCCTTTACGCTCCGGGAACCATTTCACGCAGTTCGACAGGGTCAGCAGGTAACCGGCGCCGTCCGCCAGCCCCACCAGCACGCCCGCGCTCAGCCACAGCATCATCAGGCTGCTGGAGTGCGCGGTCAGGAAGAAGCCCAGGCCGAGCAGGATCCCGGAGGCCATGGTGACGCGCTTCACGCCAAAGCGCTCCTGCAGCTTGCCGGCGACCGACGAAGAGAGTGCCAGCCCGAGGCTCAGCAGACCAAAGGAAAAAGCCACCTGACTGACCGGCTCGCCCAGTTTGTCAGACAGCGAACTGTTAAACAGGCTCCAGGTATAAACCGAACCGAGAGCGAATTGGGTGATGATGGTGCCGATCAGTGTCAGCCAGCGGGTCGATTGACGGTTTGCAGCGTTCATAGCAGTTGTCCTGATAAATTAACTGCCGCCACAATAGCGAAGGCCCCTCATCCAGTGGGGGAAAAAGGCATGAACTGCCATCAGCGGGGAATGAAATGCATTAATGTTGGAATGAATGGCATTGCATAACATTCATTCCGTAAATTACAGGCAAAAAGTTAGTGTGCGCTATCTCACAGAAATGCGCCATTGCTGAGATTTAACAATAACCACATCGTTTCAAATGCGTAACAATTCCCGATTAAAAATTGGCGCTGACCCCCATCAAATAGAGCGTATTTTCCCCTGACGGCAGGTTATCCGCCTGCGACAGCGTTGCCCATGCCGCCACGTGGGATCCCAACCGCATATCAGCGCCCAGGGTGACATCGCTCCAGCCTCCCTCCCTGGCACGGGACATCGGCGCCCAGACATCGCTGGCGAGCGACTGGTTATAGCTCACCTGCGCCCAGGGATGCACGCCCCACAGCGCCTGATAATCCATGCGCCAGCCGAGCGTGTTAACGTAGCCCGCCTCGCCTGCGCTTCTCACCGTCGGCGCGGTGACGTCGCTGCGCAGGCTGGCCACCGGCCCGGAGGTTACGCCGTTTGCCAGCGGATAATTCCAGCCAATGCTCAGGCCGCGGCCGCTGTCCGGCGGCGCCAGCCCCTGGTTTAACGCCAGCCCCCCGGGCGTCTCAGAGGACTTCATCCGCTCGGCGAGAATATCTTCATAACGTGGTTGGTGATCGCTATCCCATGTATAGCGTTCCGACGTATTACTTTTTGTATCGATAGCGATATATTCCTGTTGCCAGGCATTCGCTCCAGAGACACATGACACCCAGACGGATACGCTCGCCGGGATCAAGAACCCCCGGAGGCCATTGCATTTCTTTATTATCATTAATGCGACTCCAGAAAAGAGCCGAATCGGCAATATTGCTGTGTTTTTAGTGGGGATACGATTTCCCTGTATTAACTATTATCTTTATCTTTCAGCCGTCAAGGCGGGCGTCCACTTTTTTAGCGCAGAGGGAGAAACAGCTATGCAGCGTTGCGGATGGGTGAGTCAGGATCCGTTATACATCGAGTATCACGATACCGAATGGGGTGTGGCGCAAAAAGAGGGTCGCCAGCTGTTTGAAATGATCTGCCTTGAGGGCCAGCAGGCCGGTTTATCGTGGATCACGGTGTTAAAAAAACGGCAGAACTACCGCCAGGCTTTTCACCAGTTCGATCCGGTGCGCGTGGCGGCGATGGGTGATGACGATATCGAGCGACTCCTGCAGGATACCGGCATCATTCGCCATCGGGGAAAAATCCAGGCCATTATCGGCAACGCCCGCGCCTATCTGGCGATGGAAGAAAATGGCGAGTCGTTCACTGATTTTGTCTGGTCCTTCGTCGACAATGCGCCACAGGTGACCCGCGCTGCGACGCTGGCGGAAATTCCCACCACGACGCCGGCCTCCGATGCGCTGTCGAAGGCATTGAAAAAACGCGGCTTTAAGTTTGTCGGCTCGACAATCTGTTATTCCTTTATGCAGGCCTGTGGGCTGGTCAACGACCATGTCACCGGCTGCTTCTGTCACCCTGGAGGTCAGGATGATCCGCAAGTGGGACACTGAAGATACCGCGCCGCTGCTGGCGCTGTGGCTGGACAGCACGATTCATGCCCATCCTTTTATCAGCGAAAGCTACTGGCGCGACAGCGTCGCGGTAGTACGGGATGTCTATCTTCCCGCCGCCAGCACCTGGGTCTGGGAGCAGGATGGCGAGTTAAAAGGCTTTGTCAGCGTGCTGGACTCCCGTTTCGTCGGCGCGCTGTTTGTCGCGCCGGGCGCCACCCGCCAGGGCATTGGCCGGGCGCTGCTGGATGAAATCAAACAGCACTACGCCTGGCTGAGCCTTGAGGTTTATCAGAAGAACGAATCGGCGGTCAGTTTCTACCATGCGCAGGGCTTCCGGATTGAAGACTGCGCATGGCAGGACGATACTCAGCACCCGACGTGGATTATGCGTTGGCCGGCGGATCAAATGCCGTAAGCGGCAGCGCCGGGCCGGTATATTTCTCCAGCCACGCCAGGGCGGTGTTCCCGGCACAGCCGTTGCCCAGCCGGGATGTCGGAATATCTTTGGTTAAGACGTTCACCGCCCCGTTTTTGCAGATGCCGACCTGCGGATCCAGGTCGGGCCACGCTCCTTCATGCAGGCAAATCACCCCCGGGCGGATCCCCTCCGTCACCACGGCGCCGGCCAGCACCTGACCGCGGGCGTTCCATACCCGCACCAAATCGCCATCGACAATCCCGCGCGCCTGCGCATCCTGCGGATGAATAGTCACCGGTTCGCGCCCGGCGACGGCATAGCGCTCGCGCAGCGCGGTGTGGTTCAGTTGACTGTGCAGACGGTGGGCCGGATGGGCCGACAGCAGCTGCAGCTGCCCCGCCTCTGCGTTGCCATGCCACTCGTCGGGCTCCAGCCACATCGGATGCGGCGGACAGTCGGCGTAACCAAAAGCGGCGATGGTCGGCGAGTGGATCTCTATTTTACCGCTCGCCGTTTTCAGCGGGTTGGCCTGGGGATCGGCGCGGAAGGCGGCGAAACGCGCAAAACGGGCATTCTCCGGCTCCTCCGGCATCTCAATCAGCTGGTTAGCCTGCCAGAATTCGGCAAATGGCGGCAGCGTCACCTGCTGCTGGGCGCCGCGCCGGGCGGCCATCTGATAGAAAGTCTCCAGCCACTGCAAATCACTCTTCCCTTCGGTGAAGCGTTCGCGGCCACCCGCCTCCCAGCGTTCGCTGAGGTCGGCAAAGACCGCGAAATCGTCGCGCGCTTCATCTCGCGGAGCAACCACCTGCTTCATCGGCACCAGATGCTGGTTACTGTAGTCCCCGGTCATGGTCAGATCGTTGCGCTCAAACGAGGTGGTCGCCGGCAGGACGATATCGGCATGGCGCGCGGCGGCGGTCCAGAAGCATTCGGAAATGACGATAAGCTCCGGTTTCTGCCACGCCTGAATCAGTCGGTTGGTGTCCTGATGATGAGTAAAGTTGGCGCCGCCGGCCCACCAGATAAAGCGAATATCGGGAAAGCGCCGCGCCATGCCGTTGTGCTGATACTCCGCCCCCGGATTCTCCAGCGCCTCGACAATTCGTGCGACCGGGATCTTCTCCACCGCGTCCACGCCTCCGGCCACGCTCCCCTGCATCGAGCCCAGCACCGCCGCGCGGCGGGTCGGGTTGCCGCCGTTGGCAAAATGATAGGAAAGACCAAACCCGCCACCGGGGGTGCCGATCTGTCCCAGCATGGCGGCCAGAGTGACCAGCATCCAGTGTTTCTGCTCGCCATACTGCTGACGCTGCATGCCCCAGCCGGCCATCAGCATAGTGGTATTTTCGTGGAAAAGTTGCGCCAGTTCGCGGATTTTATCTGCTTTAACGCCGCAGATCGCTGCTGCCCACTCAGCGGTTTTCGCTACGCCGTCGCTTTCGCCGGTCAGATAGCGGGCAAAAATATCGTAGCCGCTGGTGCAGCGGGTAAGAAACGCATCATCCTGCCAGTCATTTTCCACCAGCGTATGGGCGATCCCCAGCATCAGCGCGACGTCGGTGCCCATATGCGGCGCGATCCACTCCATCGAATCGCCAAAGAAATCGACGGTTTCCGATCGCATCGGATCGATGCAGATCAGCCGCTTACCGCTCTGGCGCAGCCGATCAAACCACGGGATCCCTTGCTCGTCGGAGGCATTCCAGGCAATTTTCAGCGTGTTCAGCGGGTTGGCGCTCCACAGCACCACCACTTCGCTGTGCTCGAGCACCAGCGGCCAACTGGTCTGCTGCTGATACACCTCATTGCCGCCAACGACATAAGGCATGATCGCCTGCGCCGCGCCGGTGGAGTAATCGCCAAGATGGCCGGTATAGCCGCCCGCCAGGCTCATATAGCGCTGCAGCAGCGTCGCCGCCTTATGCAATACGCCGTTAGAGCGCCAGCCGTAGGAGCCGGCAAAAATGGAGGCCGGACCGTAGCTGTCGCGGATCCGCCGATGCTGGGCATCGATCAGATCCAGCGCCTGCTCCCAGCTCACCCGCACGAATTCATCCTGACCGCGGACCCCCTGGGGCTTGTCCGGTGAAGCAAGGAAGCCTTTACGCACCATTGGATAGCGCACGCGGGTTTTGCTGTGCACCTGATCGCGCACTGCCGTTTGCAGCGAGTTGGCAAACGGTGTCGCCAGCGCGCCGCGGGAAGAGAGGACGTTTTCCCCGTCCGTTTCCACCAGCATCGGTCCCCAGTGGGCGGCGGTTAAGATGGTTTTGGTTGCAGATGAGGTTGGCAAGGGCGGCTCCTGGTCAGCGAATGCAGGTGTCATGACGGCGTGATGGGCAACCGTTCAATGTTATTTACAAAAAGAGATGGTATCCGGGGAATTTTCTCCGTAATCGCGCGTCATAATCAACCGTCACGTTCGCTGTGACAAAGAATAAAAAGGATTAAGGATATTAAATGAAAAAACGCGTACTTATGATTGCGGCGCTGGTCAGCGGCACTCTGGCCATTTCTGGCTGCACCACCAACCCCTATACCGGTGAACGTGAAGCAGGCAAATCCGGTATTGGCGCAGGTATTGGCTCCTTAGTGGGCGCTGGCGTCGGCGCGCTCTCCTCTTCCAAACATGACCGCGGCAAAGGCGCGCTGATTGGCGCAGCGGCCGGCGCGGCGCTCGGCGGCGGCATTGGTTACTACATGGACGTGCAGGAAGCGAAGCTGCGCGACAAAATGCAGGGAACCGGGGTCAGCGTGACGCGAAATGGCGACAATATCGTGCTGAACATGCCGAATAACGTCACCTTCGACAGCAATAGCGCCAACCTGAAGCCGGCCGGCGCCAACACCCTGACCGGCGTGGCCATGGTGCTGAAAGAGTATGAGAAAACCGCTGTTAACGTGGTCGGCTACACCGACAGCACCGGCAGCAAGGATCTGAATATGCGTCTGTCGCAACAGCGTGCGGACAGCGTCGCCAGCGCGCTCATCACCCAGGGCGTGGCGGCCAATCGCATTCGCACCACCGGCATGGGCCCGGCAAACCCGATCGCCAGCAACAGCACGGCGGAAGGCAAAGCGCAGAACCGTCGCGTGGAAATCACCCTCAGCCCGCTGCAGTAAGCGCATCTTCATATCGCCCGGCAGCCGTTCTGCCGGGCAAAATGCTTGATATCGCTATTTTTCGCGCTAAGGTGTTGGCAGATTTTCAGCAAAGGAAGCCACCATGGCGAAAGCGGCGCGTGCAACTATCAGCGATGTGGCGAAAGCCGCAAAGACCGGCAAAACCAGCATTTCACGTTATCTTAACGGCGAGAAGCATCTGCTTTCCGACGACCTGTTATCACGTATTGAAAAAGCCATTGCCGAACTCGACTACCGCCCCAGCCTGATGGCCCGCGGCCTCAAGCACGGCCGGACCCGCCTCATCGGCCTGATCATCGCCGATATCACCAACCCCTACTCGGTCAACGTCATGAGCGGCATTGAAGCAGCCTGCCGGGAAAAGGGCTTCACCCTGCTGGTGTGTAATACCAATAACGAGCTCGATCAGGAGCTGCACTACCTGGACCTGCTGCGCAGCTACCAGGTGGAGGGTATTGTCGTCAACGCAGTCGGTATGCGGGAGGATGGCCTGAACCGCCTGCAGCAGTCGGCCCTGCCGATGGTGCTGATTGACCGTAAAATCCCCGACTTCGCCTGCGATGTGGTCGGGCTTGATAACGCCCAGGCCGCCACCACCGCCACCGAACATCTGGTGGAAAAAGGATTCGAGGCCATCCTGTTTCTCAGCGAACCGCTGGGCTCGGTGAATACCCGTCGCGAGCGCCTGAGCGCCTTTCGCGCCACGCTTGCCCGCCACCACGGCGTGGTGGCCGAAAACGCCGAGGTGCAGCTTAACGACGGCGCGATGCTGGACAACGTCCTGCGTCAGTTCCATGCCCGCCACCGCGGGATGCGCAAAGCGGTCATCTCCGCCAACGGCGCGCTGACGCTGCAGGTAGCCCGCGCCCTGAAGCGCGTCGGCCTGATCTGGGGGAGCGATATCGGCCTGCTGGGCTTCGACGAACTGGAGTGGGCGGAGCTGGCCGGCGTCGGTATTACCACCCTCAAACAGCCGACGTGGCAGATCGGCTACGCGGCGGTCGAACAGGTTATTCGGCGCATTGCCGGCACTAACGACCCCATCCGCGAACGGGTATTTTCCGGCGAGCTTATCGTCCGCGGATCAACCTCCCGTTAACGATCCTTCGTGATGCCGATCATAAATTAAACATCTCGCCCTTTCTTATGGAACCGATACCATCTAGCGTATTAAGGAGATTAAGCAACAAACGCCGGGAGTAAGAGCGCGATGGCCAGAAAAATTATTGTCGTTACCGCTGCGTATGGTAATGACCATGTTAAATCCTTAGGCGGGCAGGCCGCCGTCCTGCCGTTTATCGCCAACGCCGGCGCGGACGGCGTCGAAATCCGCCGCGAGCTGTGCAGCGCGGAAGAGCTCAACGCTCTGCCCTCGCTGGCGGCCACCATTGAGCGCCACGGCCTGCTGGCCTGCTACTCCGCGCCGCAGGCGCTGTTCACCGACAACGGCGAGCTTAACCCGGATCTCCCGACGCTGCTCGCGGAAGCGCAAACCCTGAACGCTCTGTGGCTGAAGCTCTCCCTTGGCCATTTCCTCCACAATCAGCAGTTGGATGAACTGCGCGATATCCTCAGCGACAGCGGCATGGCGTTGGTGGTAGAGAATGACCAGACCGACTGCGGCCAGCTGGCGCCGATGCAGCGCTTCAAAGCCGCCTGCCGGGTCCATCAGCTGCCGATCACCTTAACGTTTGATATGGGCAACTGGCTGTGGGTTGGCGATTCGCCGGAAGAGGCGGCACGTCATCTTGCGCCGGCGGTCAGCTATATTCATGTTAAAGCGGCGGAGCCTCATCATGAGAAATTCCGCGCTGTACCGCCGGATCAGGCCGCCGAACGCTGGCTGGCCCTGCTCGATAATCTTCCCGCCGACGCGCCGCGTGGAATCGAGTTTCCGCTGACTGGCCATGACCTGACGGCCGTGACCCGCCGCTACGTCAACCTGTTACGCGAGGATTAAGTCGTGGAAAATTTAGATGTCATCACCATCGGCGAAGCTATGGCCATGTTTGTCGCCACCGAAACCGGGGATCTGGCCGAGGTGGAGCATTTCATGAAACGTGTCGCCGGCGCCGAGCTGAACGTCGCCACCGGCCTGGCGCGCCTGGGTCTGAAAGTCGGCTGGGTGAGCCGCGTCGGCAACGACAGCTTTGGCCGCTTCGTACTGCAATCGCTGGCGAAAGAGGGGATCGATAGCCACGCTGTGGCCATCGACAACCGCTTCGCTACCGGTTTCCAGATGAAATCGAAAGTCGAAAATGGAACCGATCCCATTGTGGAGTATTTCCGCAAAGGATCCGCAGCCAGCCATCTTTCGCCGGACGATTTTCGCGCCGACTACTTCACCAGCGCCCGCCATCTGCACCTGAGCGGCGTCGCGGCGGCCCTTTCTGAGAGCTCTTACGCGTTGCTGGAGCATGCGGCGAAGGTAATGAAAGCCGAAGGAAAAACCCTCTCTTTCGACCCCAATCTGCGCCCGGTGCTGTGGAAAAGCGAAGCCGAGATGGTGGAGAAACTCAACCGTCTCGCCTTCCAGGCTGACTGGGTTTTGCCAGGCTTAAAAGAGGGCGTGATTCTTACCGGCCAGCAGACCCCGGAAGGGATTGCCGATTTCTATCTCTCCCGCGGCGTCAAGGCGGTAGTCATTAAAACCGGCTGCGACGGCGCCTGGTTCAAGAGCGCCAGCGGCGAACAGGGAACGGTCGATGCCATTAAAGTCGATAACGTCGTCGATACCGTCGGCGCCGGCGACGGCTTTGCCGTCGGGGTGATTAGCGCCCTGCTGGAAGGCAAAACCCTGCTTCAGGCGGTGAACCGCGGCAATAAAATCGGTTCGCTGGCGATTCAGGTCCAGGGCGACAGCGAGGGGCTGCCCACTCGCGACGCGCTGGGCGAGTAACTTTTCTACGCAACGATAACAGCCGTCCTGTACCCTACCTGCAGCGCGGCACAGCAGCGTCCGTTTCGACGGACGTATGTCTCCTCATTGACAGAGGCAAGCCTATGAATAGCTCAACAAATGCAACGAAACGCTGGTGGTACATCATGCCTATCGTGTTTATCACGTATAGCCTGGCGTACCTCGACCGCGCCAACTTCAGCTTCGCCTCCGCGGCAGGCATTACCGAAGACCTGGGCATCACCAAGGGGATCTCCTCCCTTCTGGGGGCGCTGTTCTTCCTCGGCTACTTCTTCTTCCAGATCCCCGGCGCTATCTATGCGGAGCGCCGCAGCGTTCGCAAACTGATCTTTATCTGCCTGATCCTGTGGGGCGGTTGCGCCTCCCTGACCGGTATTGTGCATAATATCCCGGCGCTGGCGGCGATCCGCTTTATCCTCGGCGTCGTCGAAGCCGCGGTGATGCCGGCGATGCTTATCTATATCAGCAACTGGTTCACCAAATCAGAGCGCTCTCGCGCCAACACCTTCCTGATCCTCGGTAACCCGGTGACGGTCCTGTGGATGTCGGTAGTCTCCGGCTACCTGATTCAGGCCTTCGGCTGGCGGGAAATGTTCATCATCGAAGGGGTGCCGGCGGTGATCTGGGCCTTCTGCTGGTGGGTGCTGGTGAAAGATAAGCCGTCGCAGGTGTCCTGGCTGGCGGAGAGTGAAAAAGCGGCGCTGCAGGAACAACTGGATCGTGAACAGCAAGGCATCAAAGCGGTGCGTAACTATGGCGAAGCCTTCCGCTCCCGCAACGTGATCCTGCTCTGCGCGCAGTATTTTGCCTGGAGTATCGGCGTATACGGCTTTGTACTGTGGCTGCCGTCGATTATCCGCAGCGGCGGTGAAAATATGGGGATGGTGGAAGTGGGCTGGCTCTCTTCTGTCCCGTACCTGGCGGCCACCATCGCCATGATCGTCGTCTCCTGGGCCTCGGATAAACTGCAAAACCGTAAGCTGTTCGTCTGGCCGCTGCTGCTGATTGGCGGACTGGCCTTCATCGGTTCCTGGGCGGTCGGCGCCAACCACTTCTGGGTCTCCTACACCCTGCTGGTGGTGGCCGGGGCGGCAATGTATGCGCCTTACGGCCCCTTCTTCGCCATTATTCCGGAAATGCTGCCGCGCAACGTCGCCGGGGGCGCCATGGCGCTGATCAACAGCATGGGCGCCCTGGGCTCCTTCTGCGGCTCGTGGTTTGTCGGCTACCTGAACGGCGCCACCGGCAGCCCCGCAGCGTCCTATATTTTTATGGGGGTAGCGCTTTTCGCCTCAGTATGGCTGACTTTGATTGTTAAGCCTGCTAATAATCAAAACCTTCCACTTGGCGCTCATCACGCCTGAACGACTCATACTACGGAGATTCGCATGAAGCCGTCTGTCATTCTCTATAAAACGCTTCCCGACGACCTGCTACAGCATCTGGAGGAGCACTTTTCCGTCACTCAGGTGAAAAACCTGCGGCCGGAGACCGTTTCGCAGCACGCTGAGGCCTTCGCCCAGGCTGAAGGCCTGCTGGGCTCCAGCGAAAAGGTTGACGCCGCGCTGCTGGAGAAGATGCCGAAGCTGCGTGCGACCTCCACCGTTTCCGTTGGCTATGACAACTTCGACGTCGAGGCGCTGAACGCCCGCCGGGTGCTGCTGATGCATACCCCGACCGTGCTGACCGAGACCGTCGCCGATACGGTCATGGCGCTGGTGCTGAGTACCGCGCGCCGGGTGGTGGAAGTGGCGGAGCGCGTCAAAGCGGGTGAATGGACGAAGAGCATTGGTCCGGACTGGTTCGGCACGGATGTTCACCATAAAACCTTAGGCATCGTCGGCATGGGCCGCATCGGTATGGCGCTGGCGCAGCGCGCCCACTTCGGGTTCGGCATGCCAATCCTGTATAACGCGCGTCGCCAGCATCCGCAGGCGGAAGAACGCTTCAATGCCCGCTATTGCGATCTCGATACCCTGCTGCAGGAGGCTGACTTTGTCTGCCTGATCCTGCCCCTGAGCGAAGAGACTCACCATCTGTTCGGTCAGGCGCAGTTTGCAAAAATGAAATCTTCCGCCATCTTCATTAACGCCGGGCGTGGCCCGGTAGTGGACGAGCAGGCGCTGATCGCCGCCCTGCAGAACGGTGAGATCCACGCTGCCGGTCTCGATGTGTTCGAACACGAACCGCTGGCCAAGGACTCACCGCTGCTGAGCCTGCCGAACGTCGTCGCGCTGCCGCATATCGGCTCCGCCACCCATGAGACGCGCTACAATATGGCGGCCTGCGCGGTGGACAACCTGATCGACGCCCTGAACGGCAACGTAGAGAAAAACTGCGTCAATCCGCAGGTAAAATAAGCCATAAAAAAACCCGGGTAACGGCGGCAACCGCCCTCCCCGGGTTCTTTTTGCATCCTGTCCATCATCCTGCCCGTTCGCCGCAGCCAACGTCAGCCAGATGAAGCATTAACGGGTGGCGTTCACCGCCGCCGTCCATGCCTGATTAAACGCCTGATGCTGCGCCGCCAGCGGCCCAATCAGCGCATTGTACTGGCTGGCCTGCTGGGAGGTTGGGAACTGAATGCCGTTGGCGACAAAGCTCACCTGCGTCCCCTGCTGAGCGACAAAATCCCCAACCTGAACCAGCTGCTGGGTAAAGATCTGCGCGGCCGGGATCAGCGGCTGCAGCGCGTCGGCTGGCGCCGTCACCACCTTGGCGTAAACCTGATCGAAGACCGGCTTGAGATCGTCAGCCTGCTTCAGCGCGCCATGCGCGGCATCGGCCTGCATTTTCGCATTCTGCAGCTGCTGGCTGAGCACGCCCAGCGCGCCGTTCGCCTGACGCAGCGGCTCACGCTGGGTCATATAATCCTGCGGGACGCGGATCGCATTGACGCTGTCCACCACCGGGCGCAGACCAGCGTCCATCGCCTGGCTCACCTGCTGCGAGTAACCGTAGATCACCGCGTAGTCAGAGACAAAAGGCCCAAACTGTTTTTTCTGATCGGCGGTCAGCGTCGGCAGACGTTCACCGCTACGCATCGCCGTATTCTGCAGGAAGTCGATAAACGCTTTGCGCTGATCGCCCTCTTTATCAAAACACCCACTCAGGCTAACCACCATCAATAAGGCCGCCATAGCCGCAAACCAGCGAGAGCAGGACTTTCCTGTCGCCATTTTTTTACTCCTTTCAGCCAAAAAAAGCGCACAACGGCACACACGTGCCAGACGCTGACAAGGATAGTCCAGCTCGGCCTCGCAGGATACCCTTTCCTGCTAATCTTACGCGGGAAAAACACCATTTTGCACGCCATCGTCGCGCTGTAGAACGTCTGTTATGCGCATCACAAATATGGTCTTAAGATCAGGTGGGCCAGAACCTCATAAACCATTGATATTAATATAAATAAAAAGCCACAACCCGGCACTGCGCCTTAAAGCGGACGATAATCGCACGCTTTGGCACGCGTCTGGATTGCCTGCCTCGCACTTCAATGATTTGATGAATGAGCGATTAACGGCGACATGTTCGATTATCGCACAAATCAAACTCAACGACGCGAAGGCGACGATAATAATAAACCTCTGTCCCTCGCTCAGTCTGCCAGGAAAGCCGTATGACTAAGACAACCATCGACATTCAGGCCTTTATCAACGAGCACCCCTTCACCCGCTACCAGTGGATGATCCTTGCGCTCTGCTTTATCACCGTCGCGATGGACGGGTTCGATACCGCAATTATCGGGTTCATCGCCTCCGACCTGGTGCAAGAGTGGGGCGTGGAAAAATCGGCCCTCGGCCCGGTGATGAGCGCCGCGCTGGTGGGCCTGGCGGTCGGCGCCTTAACCGCAGGGCCGCTGGCTGACCGCATCGGCCGCAAAAAAGTGCTGATCATGTCGATCGTGGTGTTCGGCGGATTCAGCCTGCTCACCGCCTTCGCCACCAGCCTTAATCAGCTGACGCTGCTGCGCTTCCTGACCGGTCTGGGCCTTGGCGCGGCGATGCCGAATGCCGCAACGCTAATGAGTGAATATGCGCCGGAGCGCCGTCGGGCGCTGCTGGTGAACCTGATGTTTGTCGGCTTTCCGATGGGATCTTCGCTGGGCGGCTTTTTATCCGCCTGGATGATCCCGCACTATGGCTGGCAGAGCGTGCTGGTGCTGGGCGGCGTGATGCCCCTCCTGCTGGCGGTGGCATTAATATTCCTGCTGCCAGAGTCCGTCCGCTATCTGGTAGTGAAGCAGCACCCGGCGCAGCGCATTGCTGCTATCCTGCGCCATATCGCGCCGCTGCCGAAGACAGTGGAATTTGTACTACGCGAAGCAGGCCAGGTGAAAGAGAAATCCGCGATCGGCGTCATTTTCTCTCCTCGCTACGCGGTGGGTACCGTGATGCTGTGCCTGACCTACTTTATGGGCCTGCTGATTTTCTATCTGCTGACCAGCTGGCTGCCGCTGCTCATCCGTGAAACCGGCGCCTCGATGAGTCAGGCCTCAATTATCACCGCCCTGTTCCCGCTCGGCGGCGGGATTGGCGTGCTGATCCTCGGCGCCCTGATGGACAAGATCAACCCCAATAAAGTGGTGGCCGTCGGCTGGCTGCTGACCGGCGTTTTTGTCTGCCTGGTGGGTTTCTCCACCAGCAGCCTGGCGCTAATGGGAGTGATGGTCTTTATCGCCGGCAGCATTATGAACGGCGCGCAGTCGTCGATGCCGGCGCTGGCGGCTGGCTTCTATCCGACGCAGGGGCGCGCCACCGGCGTCGCCTGGATGCTGGGTATCGGCCGCTTCGGCGGCATCCTCGGCGCGTTCAGCGGCGCCTTCCTGATGCAGGCTCAGCTCTCCTTTGAGACCATTTTCACCCTGCTGGCCATCCCGGCGTTCCTGTCAGCCTTTGCGCTGCTGATCAAGTACCGGGTCAGTAAATCCGTGCCGGCGACGACAGATGAGGCGAGAAGCCTGCAGAAAGCCTAACCCTATAAGCCGGCGCCCCGCGCCGGCTTTGCCGCTTTTTTCTTATCCGTTTACAAAAATTTTCGAAGCCACCTCATCGCGTTAATAATCATTCTTTTAGGCTACGCTGCCGTTTGGCTGTCGGGGCAGATTCGATAGCCTGTTGGCAAATAATCACCGACGTTACCATCCCTTGCGCCATTTTCTGACTATTCTTAATGAGCTATAGAAAAATCTTTTCCGCTGTGTGATAAAAGGAGTTCTCAATGGAATATAAAGATCCCGTGTTTGAACTGCTGAGCAGCCTGGAACACATCGTTTTTAAGGATGATAATCAGAAACTTACCTCAAACCGTAAGTCCACTGTATTTAGTGAATTTGAACAGCTGCGTAAAGGCACTGGACTTAAGATTGACGACTTTGCCAACGTCATGGGCGTGAGCGTCGCCATGGTAAGAGAGTGGGAGTCGAGACGGGTCAGACCGTCTCCCACCGAGCTGAAATTGATGCGCCTGATTCAGGCCAATCCACAGCTTTCACGACAATTACTCGATTAATCTCGCGCGCAGCGGCAAAGGCCAGTAAGGGAGCTTTTGCCGCTGCACCGTAAAAAAAAGTTTGCTATCAGGTGCTGAACGTGCGTTAATGCTCGCAGGTTTGATGTACAGACCACAGAGCAGTCGAATAGAGCAGTCCTTCAAAGGTTATCCAAAGATACCCCCGTAGTGAACTTTCCCTTTATCGCTTTAAATCTGTAGTCCAGACCCCTACGCCGCAAGGCTCACTTATTTTTTTAAAGGTAATTCACTATGTCCGGTAAAATGACTGGTATCGTAAAATGGTTCAACGCTGACAAAGGCTTCGGCTTCATCACTCCTGACGATGGCTCTAAAGACGTGTTCGTACACTTCTCTGCTATCCAGAACGATGGCTACAAATCCCTGGACGAAGGTCAGAAAGTATCCTTCACCATCGAAAGCGGCGCTAAAGGCCCGGCAGCTGGCAACGTAACTTCTCTGTAAGTTCAAGCCGCTAAGAATCGAGAATCCCTGCCTGATGGCGGGGATTTTTTTTATCTGTCGCCAGTAGCCGCCAGCATAAGATGGCGGCTACCGGGCATTCAAAGCAGGGAAAAGTGCCAGCTCGTCTCCCGCCACGCCAGACTATGGGTCAGCTTCAGACCTTGTAAAAACGCCTCATCATGCGACACCACCAGCATCGCGCCGGGAAACGCCGCCAGCGCGCTTTCAATAGCCTGCGTCGATGCTAAATCGAGATGGTTGGTTGGCTCATCCAACAAAAGCAGCTGGGCAGGCTCGCGTCGCCAGAGCACGCACGCCAGCGCCGCTTTCAGGCGCTCGCCGCCGCTGAGCGCCGACAGCGGCAGAGTGACCTTATCCGCGCCCAGCTGGAGCTGCGCCAGGCGGGTGCGCAGGAGGCCCTCATCCAGTGGGGTATCTTCCAGGCTCAGGTGCGCCATTACCGACAGGGATAAATCCAGCTGCGTCAGATGTTGATCGAGGTAAGCGGCGCTCACCGAAAGCCGAACATCGCCTGACGCGGCCTGCTCCAGCCCCAACAGCGTTTTCAGCAAAGTGGTTTTGCCACAGCCGTTTGGCCCCTTTAGCGCGATGCGCATCGGACCATCGATACGCCAGTTCAGCGGCGCAGCCGGCGCATGGTCGAGCTGCAATGACTCCACCACCAGAACCTGCTTGCCGGCGGCCACTTCGCTACCCGGCAGGGTAAACATCACTGGGGTCTCTTCCTCAACCCGCTCCCGCGCCTGCTGCACGGCGGCATTCAGACTGCTGTTCTGTTCACGATGCTGACGGCGCAGCGCTCCCGGGCGCTCTTTTGCCGCGCCTTTGTACTTCACGCGCTCGAAGGAGGCGATATTTAGCGTATCAACGGTACGCAGCGTCTGAGCCGAGCGCCGCTGGGCGGCGTCATGCTCCTTTTGCATTCGCGCGCGGGTGCGCCGTCGGTCGGTCACGGCATGCTCCAGCGCCGCGCGCGCAGCCTGCTGCTCCGCCATACGCTGGCGCTGATATTCATCATAGTTGCCGCCGTAGCTGCGCAGCGCCGTCGGCGTCAGCTCAATAATCCTCGGCATCCGCGTCAGCAGCTCGCGGTCGTGGCTGGCGATCAGAGCCCCGCCCTGCCAGCTTTCCAGTTGGTGATAGAGCCACTCCCGCCCCTGGCGGTCCAGATGGTTGGTAGGCTCATCCAGCAGCAGATAATCGGCGCCCGAGACGAAGGCGCCGCACAGCAGAGCCTTCATCCGCTCGCCGCCGCTGAGTGAAAACGCGGGGCGATCGGCAGAGAACGGCGGGAGATCGGCTTCACGGAACGCTAAACTCAGGCGATCGGTGAGATCCCAGTGACCATCTAACAGATCGAAATCGTCGGCCAGCCCTTGGCCCTGTTCAAGGCGAGACAAGGCGGCAAAAACCGACGCATAGCCCAGCAGCGTAGCGAGGGTGGTCTCCGGCGTGAGCGTCGGCTGCTGCGCTACCCAGGCAACGGCGGCGGCGCGCTCAATATGGCCGCCGGCAGGAGAATCAAGGCCCGCCAGCAGACGCAGCAGACGAGTCTTGCCGACGCCGTTCCGGCCGACCAGGCCGCAAAGGGACGGTTCCAGCGAGACGCTGAGCGGACCAAACAGGGTCTGTCCCGTCGCAAACTGACAGGTGACCTGATGTAAAACAAAAGCGGGGATGTGGGCGCAATGAGCCATAAGCACTCCTGAATGAAATCAATACTCCCCTACCCGCAACGTCTGCGAGGTAAGGCGTGAAATTCATCAGTCGTGTTTGTTCATTTGTGGGGCGCGCTCCGGTGAGACGAGGGATTCGTCGGGACATAGGATAGCCACACTCCGGTATGCGTTGCAAGCCTGTTTTATTCAACGATCTTGTAAAAATAAAAAGGCCTCCTGATATCAGGAGGCAAATGATTTATTTGGTGAACAATGAAAGGGTGCATTGAGAATGCCTGACACCGCAAGCATGGTGGGGATAGATCCCCACCAGATGCTCTTACTGTTTAATATCACAGGCTAAGAATGCCACCAGCTCAATATTTCCCTGCCTGCGCTGTAATTCACATAGCGAATCACGAACCATCCAGGTCAATAATAAAATAGTGAAGCAAATCACTACTAAGCCAAACAACAGATACTTTTGCGGCATTCCACGCCTCCAGTGTTGATTTTCAACAAGTAAGAGGCTACTCTTATGGTGTTCATGCATAGGGGAGCCTCACTTTGATTACTATCAGGTGGGGCTTTTCTCTGTCTGTCTCCCGCTGAATACCTGAGACACATAGTCTCAAGCACCCGCCGCCATTCTAGCGTAAATACCTCTCGGAATTATGTTTATATATTCCTAAAACTTTTCTTCTCGATGAATGCAAATAATGAAGATATCAATGGCAGAATTATTAACGGTTCACCTATTTATATTTCACGTATAAAAAAACCTGCCCTGAGGCAGGTCTTTATTATTACCGATACGCTTACTGCAGCAGAGAAATATCCGCCACCTGCAGGAACAGTTCACGCAGTTTGGACAGCAGCGTCAGACGGTTGATGCGAACATCTTTGTCTTCAGCGTTAACCATCACGTTCTCGAAGAACTCATCCACCGGCTCGCGCAGCGCGGCCAGCTCGATCAGCGCATCCTGATAACGGCCTGCGGCGAAATACGGCTGCAGCTTGTCGCGCAGCACCACCAGATTACCCGCCAGCTTAATTTCCGCCGCTTCTTTCAGCACCGAAGCGTGAACGATGTCGTTCAGCGTCTCATCGGATTTCGCGAGGATGTTAGAGACACGTTTGTTTGCCGCCGCCAGCGCGGAGGACTCTTCCAGAGTACGGAAGTGCGATACCGCCTTCATACGCGCATCGAAATCCGCCGGGCGGGTTGGACGACGCGCCAGTACCGCCTGGATCGTGTCGACGCCGTAGCCTTCGTCCTGATACCAGGCACGGAAGCGGCCCAGCATAAAGTCGATCACATCATCAACCACGTTGGCGTTGGTCAGCTTCTCACCGTACAGACGAACCGCTTCTTCGGTCAGCGTCTGCAGATCGAGATCCAGGTTCTTCTCAACGATGATACGCAGCACGCCCAGCGCGGCGCGACGCAGCGCAAACGGGTCTTTATCGCCTTTCGGATGCTGACCGATACCAAAGATACCCGCCAGGGTGTCCATCTTATCGGCAATCGCTACCGCGCAGGCCACCGGATTAGACGGCAGCGCGTCGCCAGCAAATCGCGGCTGATACTGCTCGTTCAGCGCCACGGCCACGTCTTCCGCTTCGCCGTCATGGCGCGCGTAGTGCATCCCCATCACGCCCTGGGTGTCGGTGAACTCGAAGACCATGTTGGTCATCAGGTCGCACTTGGACAGCAGGCCCGCGCGGGTTGCGTGGTTCACGTCAGCGCCAATCTGTTCGGCAATCCAGCCCGCCAGCGCCTGGATGCGATCGGTCTTGTCGCGCAGGGTGCCCAGCTGCTGCTGGAACAGCACGGTTTCCAGACGCGGCAGGTTATCTTCCAGACGTTTTTTACGGTCGGTATTGAAGAAGAACTCGGCATCGGCCAGACGCGGACGGACCACCTTCTCGTTACCGGAGATGATCTGCTGCGGATCTTTGGACTCGATGTTGGCCACGAAGATAAAGTTCGGCAGCAGTTTGCCGGCGTTGTCGTAGACCGGGAAGTACTTCTGGTCGCCCTTCATGGTGTAAACCAGCGCTTCAGACGGCACCGCGAGGAATTTTTCTTCGAACTTCGCCGTCAGCACCACCGGCCATTCCACCAGCGAGGTGACCTCTTCCAGCAGGCTTTCGCTCAGATCGGCTTGACCGCCGATCTTACGCGCCGCCTCTTGCGCATCAGCTTTGATTTTGGCTTTACGCTGTTCGTAATCGGCGATGACTTTACCGCGCTCCAGCAGGATCTGCGGGTACTGGTCGGCATGGTCGATGGTGAACTCCGGCTCGCCCATAAAGCGATGGCCGCGAATCACGCGATCGGACGGAATACCGAGGATAGTGGCCGGGATCACTTTGTCACCCAGCAGCAAAGTCACCGTGTGTACCGGACGCACGAAGTGGACGTCAGACGCGCCCCAGCGCATCAGTTTCGGGATCGGTAGCTTCGCCAGCGAGCTGGCAATCATGTTCGGCAGCAGCGCTTCGGTGCTTTCGCCCTTCACATGGGCGCGATACAGCAACCACTCGCCTTTGTCCGTGGTCAGACGTTCGGCCTGATCGACGGTGATACCGCAGCCGCGCGCCCAGCCTTCGGCCGCTTTGCTTGGCTTGCCTTCGGCATCGAACGCCTGGGCAATAGCCGGGCCGCGTTTTTCCACTTCGCGATCGGCTTGCGCCGCCGCCAGGTTGGCCACCTTCAGCGCCAGACGACGCGGGGCGGCAAACCATTCCACTTTACCGTGCGCAAGGCCAGCGTTATCCAGCTCCGCGGTCACATTCGCAGCAAAAGATTCCGCCAGGCTGCGCAGCGCTTTTGGTGGCAGCTCTTCAGTGCCGATTTCCACCAGAAAAGTATTCTCAGACATGGCCGCCTCTTATTTATTCTTGTTGCACATCGGGAAGCCGAGCGCTTCACGGGAAGCGTAGTACGCTTCCGCCACTGCTTTAGTCAGGGTGCGAATGCGCAGGATATAGCGCTGACGCTCGGTGACGGAGATGGCTTTACGCGCATCCAGCAGGTTGAAGCTGTGAGCCGCTTTCAGAATACGCTCGTAGGCCGGCAGCGGCAGCGGGGTCTCCAGCGCCAGCAGCTGCTGGGCCTCTTTCTCATACTGTTCGAAGCAGGTGAACAGGAAGTCGACGTCGGCATATTCGAAGTTATAGGTGGACTGCTCCACTTCGTTCTGGTGGAACACGTCGCCGTAGGTGGTTTTCCCCAACGGGCCATCGCTCCAGACCAGGTCATAGACGCTGTCCACACCCTGGATGTACATCGCCAGACGCTCCAGACCGTAGGTGATCTCGCCGGTCACCGGCTTACACTCGAGGCCGCCGACCTGCTGGAAGTAGGTGAACTGCGTCACTTCCATGCCGTTGAGCCACACTTCCCAGCCCAGACCCCAGGCGCCCAGCGTCGGGTTTTCCCAGTTGTCTTCGACAAAGCGAATGTCGTGGATAGTCGGGTCCATACCCAGCTCTTTCAGCGACCCGAGGTACAGCTCCTGGATGTTGTCCGGAGAGGGTTTAATCACCACCTGGAACTGATAGTAGTGCTGTAAACGGTTCGGGTTTTCGCCATAGCGGCCATCGGTTGGACGACGGGAAGGCTGCACGTAGGCGGTCGCCATCGGCTCCGGTCCTAACGCGCGCAGGCAGGTCATCGGGTGAGAGGTGCCGGCGCCGACTTCCATGTCCAGTGGTTGAACAATGGTGCAGCCCTGACGAGCCCAGTAATCCTGTAAGGTCAGGATCAGGCCCTGGAAGGTCCTGGTATCAAACTTTTGCATATGATTTCGTGCTGGATACGTGTGGATTTAAAGGAAGGAGTCAGTATACCCGCTGGCTGCGAGATATACAGTACGAAACGGCGTTGTTTCAGGAAAACGGACGAAATTTACGCCAGGCGGGGTCGATTCAGCGCATCGAAAGATGCATAAACTGGCCGTCCGGGTCAAAGGAACAGATGAAACGCTCATTCTTGCCGGTACGGCCAGAAAGCTCATAGCTCGCCTGGAATTGTTCAAAGTGGTTCACGTCAACGAGCTGCGTTTGCGTGTTATAGCGGATAGCCGCCTGATCCTTGCAAAGCTGCGCCATATTGAGCGTGGTTTGCGGCGTAATACGAGCGCGCTGCGCTTTTTGCGTCGGCGGGGAGACGGTCTCGCTGCAGCCCGCGAGGAGCAGCACCAGCATGACGGAAACAACACCTTTCACCACGTTCTCCTCCACCGCCTTGTTAGCAAGTTGTTATCTTAAAGATTCAGTATTACAGGTATTTTGCGAATATCATGAAACTGCGACAAGTCTGTGACCGAAAACTCAGACTAATCTATTGCGACACCGGGAAACCGGGCAGGTCATATCTTATTTCGCCAGCAGACATTGAGGGACTGATGCAAGAAAAGATACACTGGATCACCAACCTGCGCGGCATCGCCTGCATGATGGTGGTGATGATCCACAGCACCAGCTGGTATATCACTCACCCCCATGCGATTACCCTGCTGCAATGGGATATCGCCAATCTGCTCAATTCCGCCTCCCGCGTCAGCGTGCCGCTGTTTTTTATGATCTCGGGCTACCTCTTTTTTGGGGAACGCAGCGCCCAGCCGCGCCATTTCTGGCGGATTGGCCTGTGCATTGCGTTCTATAGCGCGCTATCTCTGCTGTATATCACGCTGTTTACCCATATCAACGTCGAGCTGTCGTTAAAGAATTTGCTGCAGAAGCCTGTCTTCTACCACCTGTGGTTTTTCTTTGCTATCGCCGTCATCTACCTGCTCTCGCCGCTGATTCAGGTTAAGTCCACCAGTAGCACAATGCTGCTGGCGCTGATGGCGATCCTCGGCATTCTGGCCAACCCCAATATGGTCAGCGTTAAAGCCGTCGGGATTGAGTGGCTGCCAGTCAACCTCTATATCAACGGCGACACCTTCTACTACGTGCTCTACGGCGTGCTGGGCAGAGCCATTGGCACCCTGGACACCGATAAAAAATGGCTAACACCGCTCTGCGCCGCGCTGTTCATCGCCGCCGTGTGGGTCATTTCCCGCGGCACGCTGCATGAGCTGCGCTGGCGCGGAGACTTCGGCGACACCTGGTATCTCTACTGCGGACCGGCGGTGTTTGTTTGCGCGGTCACCCTGCTGACGCTGGCCAAAAACTGGCTTAACGCGCGTCCCCTGCCCGGTATCGCCTGCATTGCGCGACATTCGCTGGGGATCTACGGCTTTCATGCCCTGATAGTGCATGCGCTGCGCGCCAGCCATCTGGAGCTATCCCGCTGGCCGCTGCTGGATATTGTGTGGATATTTAGCGCCGCCCTGCTCGGCAGCCTGCTGCTGTCAGGCCTGGTGCAGCGGATTGATAGCCGCCGGCTGGTCAGCTAACGGTCCGCCGCCCGGAGGGGCCCGACTTACGTCTCAGGCCCCTCTTCCGTCACGCTGAGAGGTTCCCGTAAGCGCGTCGGGTCCCAGACATCACGCACGTTTTTCTGTACCGCAACAGCGCCAAACAGGCTCAAAAAATACGCCAGCCCATAGAACCCTTTCTCGCTGAGCAGCAGAGTGGCATTCCACAGTCCGATAACCAGCAGACCTACAGCGATAACGAAGACCACCAGACAGGTGGTGTAGTACAGCGCGGTGGTCGGAATGGCTTCATACTTATCGCGCACCGTCTTTTGATAAGATGCCGCGGCAAACAGCCCCAGTACCAGGACGGCAAAATAATAGCCTTTCTCATTCAACTGCATATCGGCATTCCACAGCCCCACCAGATAGGTGACGATGCCGCCGATCAGGGCAATCCAGGAGATCAAATGAAACGCAGGAGAATACGTCGCGTGCTTGTTTTCCATCATTTTTTACCTTTTACGCGCCTCGGGGCGGCGCTTATTCCGTTTTTTGCATCGCGCGGGCGATGCGGGTCCGTTCGGGGGTTGCCGATGCGCCATATAAGCAGACAAACCATGCCGCGATATAGACGGCTTTTTCATGCCAGTCTGCCGGTACATACCAGGCGCCGACCAGCAGCAGGCCGACCGATAGCAGCAGCACCAGCCGGCATAAGGCAATAAAACCGTCGTCCTGTTCCTGCCACTGACTGGCGCGCTGATGGGCGAGAACAGCAAACATCCCCATCACCAGCACGCCGAGAAAATACCCTTTGCCGCTGAACAGCGGGCAGGTCCGCCAGATACCGAGCAGATAAACCAGCGATCCTGTCGCCATCATCCCCCTGGCAATATTGCGTTTTGTGATCATCTCACCTCCCTGGTCGACAGGGGCTGATTATGACCGACTCCCTCGGCGATGCCTCAGATTACGTACGACAAAGCGGAGATTTCGGAATAAATAAATACGCATTTATGGATGGATGTAGCCGGGACATTCAGGAAGGGAATCCGCCCGGCGCTGCCGGACGGACTGAGGCTAAGACATCAGCGGTTTCAGTTGCTGATAAATCTGGCGGAAGGTTTCCCGCTGCGGCGCATAGTGGGCCACACGGCGATCGTCCGGGCGATGGGCTTGTTCAAGCGGCAGCGGCTTCAGCAGCCCGGGGCGGTCTGCCTCGTCGTGAACCGCCAGCTGCGCCAGCCTGGCCGCCCCCAGCGCCGGGCCGACATCGCCCCCGGTACGGTAATCGAGCTGCAGGCCGCTGATATCCGCCAGCATTTGCCGCCAGTAAGCGCTGCGCGCCCCGCCGCCGATAAGCGTGATGCTCTGCGGCTTGATGCCGCAGGCGTGCACCACGTCCATACCATCCGCCAGCGCATAGCCCACCCCCTCCAGCACCGCCCGCGCCAGCTCTGCCGGCCCATGCTGATGCGTCAGGCCAAAAAAGACGCCCTTAGCCTGCGGGTTGTTGTGCGGCGTGCGTTCGCCAGACAGATAGGGCAGGAACCACACCGGACCGGCGCTTTCATCCGCCGTCTGCGCCGCCGCGATCAGCGCCGGCACGCTGGCGAGACCGGTTAATTTTGCCGCCCAGTCCAGACAGGAGGCCGCGCTGAGCATCACCGACATCAAATGCCAGCGGCCCGGCAGGGCATGGCAGAAGCTGTGCACCGCGCTTTCGGGTTTGCTAAGAAACCCTTCACTGACGGCGAAGTAGACGCCTGACGTACCCAGCGACAGCATCGCCTGACCGGCATCGGCCATGCCGACCCCGACCGCGCCCGCGGCGTTGTCGCCCCCGCCGCCCACCACCAGCGCCGGCGGCATATTCCACGCCTGCGCCACCTCAGGTCGCAGTTGCCCGGTGACGTCGCTGCCTTCGAACAGCGCCGGCATCGCATCCCGACTGAGATCGCAGGCGGCGAGCATCTCGTCGCTCCAGTCGCGCCGGGCGACGTCCAGCCACATCGTGCCGGCGGCGTCAGACATATCGCTGGCGAGCTCGCCGGTCATGCGCAGGCGCAGATAATCCTTGGGCAGCAGCACTTTATCGACCTGGCTGAACACTGCCGCCTCGTGGCGCTGTACCCATAAGAGCTTCGGCGCCGTAAAGCCCGGCATCATCAGGTTGCCGGTGATCTGCCGGGAAGCGCTGACTTTGTCTTCCAGCAGCTGGCACTCTTCGGCGCAGCGGCCGTCATTCCATAAAATGGCCGGACGCAACACCTGTAACGATTTATCCAGTAGGGTGGCGCCGTGCATCTGCCCGGCAATGCCCAGCGCCTTCACGTCGCGCAGGCTATGCTGCGCGCCCAGGGCTTTCATCGCCGTGTCCGTCGCCAGCCACCACTGTTCGGGATCTTGCTCCGACCACAGCGGATGCGGACGCGAGACGGTGAGTTTTTCGGTATGCGATGCCACTACCTCACCCTGCTCATTGAGCAGAATGGCTTTGACGCCCGACGTCCCCAGATCGATGCCGATATACATACTCCCTCTCCTTAAACGCGCGCCACGGCTGAGCGTGGCGCGAACAGAGCATCCTGGTTGCGGCGCCGGTCACCCCGGGCGCCGCCGTATGATTACTTGTCAAACAGATAATGGTTGACCAGGTTTTCCAGTTGTTCCTGCTGGCCGCTGCGATGCTGCGGCGCCAGCTGATGCTGAGCGGCATACTGGGCAATATCGCTCAGGGTCATCTGCCCGTTAAGGATCTGCTGCCCCAGCTCACCGTTCCAGCCGGCGTAGCGTCTGGCCACGCGCTTATCCAGTTCGCCGTCCTCAATCATCCGCGCCGCGACCTTCAGCGATAGCGCCATGGTATCCATCGCGCCAATATGACCATAGAACAGATCGTATTTGTCGGTGCTCTGCCGGCGCACTTTCGCATCAAAGTTGAGCCCGCCGGTGGTGAAGCCGCCCGCTTTGAGGATTTCATACATCACCAGCGCGTTCTCTTCGACGCTGTTCGGGAACTGGTCGGTATCCCAGCCCAGCTGCGGATCGCCGCGGTTGGCGTCAACGGAGCCGAACAGCCCCAGCGCAATGGCCGTCGCAATTTCATGATGGAACGAATGGCCGGCGAGCGTGGCATGGTTAGCTTCAATATTCAGTTTAATCTCTTTTTCCAGACCAAACTGTTTGAGGAAGCCGTAAACGGTAGAGGCATCATAGTCATACTGATGCTTGGTCGGCTCCTGCGGTTTGGGCTCAATCAGCAGCGTGCCTTTAAAGCCGATTTTATGCTTATGCTCCACCACCAGCTGCATAAAGCGGCCAATCTGCTCACGCTCCTGGCGCAGGTCGGTATTCAGCAGGGTTTCATAGCCCTCGCGACCGCCCCACAGCACATAGTTTTCACCGCCCAGTTGATGGGTGGCATTCATGGCGGTGACCACCTGGGTGGCCGCCCAGCTAAATACTTCCGGATCCGGGTTGGTGGCCGCGCCGGCGCCGTAGCGCGGGTTGGTAAAGCAGTTTGCGGTCCCCCACAGAAGCTTCACGCCGCTCTGCTGCTGTTTCTCAGCCAGCACCTCGACCATCCGGGCGAAGTTATTGCTGTACTCCTTGAGCGAAGCGCCTTCCGGCGAGACGTCAACGTCGTGGAAGCAGTAGTAAGGCACGTTGAGTTTATGGAAGAATTCGAACGCCACATCGGCTTTGCGTTTGGCCATCTCCAGGGCGTCGCCAGGCTGCTGCCAGGGACGATCAAAGGAGCCCACGCCAAACATATCGGCGCCATTCCAGCAGAAGGTGTGCCAGTAACAGGCCGCAAAACGCAGATGATCTTCCATCCGTTTGCCCAGCACCAGTTCATCCGGGTTGTAATGACGGAAAGCCAGCGGGTTAGTGGATTTCGGGCCTTCGTAACGAACGCGATCGAGTTGATCGAAATAGGTCTGCATAGAGAACTCCATATTCAGAGATGCGGCGAATAACCAATCAGATACCCTAAATAATTCGAGTTGCAGGAAGGCGGCAGGAGCGCGAGTCCCCGGTAACCGGGGGCGGAGCAACGAATGTCACCAACCCACCTACAACTTGAAGTATGACGGGTTTAAGCCAATATAGAATTTCGCTTTCATTTTCCTCAATTACGTTATTTCACACCGCCATTGAGAGAATCCACAAACGTGCGCCAGCTCGCAAAAATAATATCCAGTCACCGTTGCGCCGCTTTGTCAGAGACAGTCCAGTGCAATAATAAGAGCGTGCATGAATAAAATACGATCGCCGTCATAATTTGCACATTAAACGAAATTTCATAACGGCAAAATAAGAACCGGTAATTGCCAGCCCTGCTTTCCGCGTTAAGAATCTGTAACGTATCCGCAACCTCATGTATCAAACATTATTTTCCGTTCGGCTTACCTACCCTTACAAAAAAGGTATCGTTATTATGAAGATAAAGAACCTTTGCCTTACGCTTTGCGCCAGCTCCCTCCTGCTCGCCAGCATGGCGGGGATGGCGAAAGAAGTGAAGATTGGCATGGCCATCGACGATCTGCGTCTGGAGCGCTGGCAGAAAGACCGTGATATTTTCGTCAATAAAGCGGAATCCTTAGGCGCCAAAGTTTTTGTCCAGTCCGCTAATGGCAATGAAGAAACGCAGATGTCGCAAATTGAAAACATGATCAACCGCGGCGTCGATGTGTTAGTCATTATTCCTTATAACGGCCAGGTACTCAGTAACGTTATTAAAGAAGCCAAGCAGGAAGGTATTAAAGTCCTGGCCTATGACCGTATGATTAATAATGCCGACATTGATTTCTATATATCTTTCGATAATGAAAAAGTTGGTGAAATGCAGGCGCAAAGTCTGGTCGACAAAGTGCCGCAGGGTAATTATTTCCTGATGGGCGGTTCGCCGGTGGATAATAACGCTAAACTGTTCCGCGCCGGACAGATGAAGGTTCTCAAGCCGTATGTCGATGATGGCAAAATTAAGATTGTCGGCGATCAGTGGGTTGACGGCTGGCTGCCGGAGAACGCGCTGAAAATAATGGAAAACGCGCTAACGGCGAATAATAACAAGATCGATGCCGTGGTCGCCTCCAATGACGCCACCGCCGGCGGCGCCATCCAGGCCTTAACCGCCCAGGGGCTGGCCGGCAAAGTGGCGATCTCCGGTCAGGATGCCGACCTGGCGGGCGTGAAGCGCATTATTTCCGGTACCCAGACGATGACCGTCTATAAACCGATTACCACCCTGGCCACCAACGCCGCTGAAATCGCCGTTGAGCTGGGTAACGATAAGCAGCCGAAGGCCGATACCACGCTGAATAACGGCTTAAAAGACGTCCCTTCGCGCCTGTTAACGCCAATTGAGGTAAATAAAGAGAATATCGACGCCACGGTGATTAAAGACGGTTTCCATAAAAAGAGTGAACTGTAATGGCTGACGCCCCGCTGCGGGGCGTCATTTTCATCCCGCCGGATATCACTGTTGCGGAGTCTTTATGACCTGGCTACTCGAAATGAAGAACATCACCAAAACCTTCGGCGCTGTTAAAGCCGTGGATAACGTCAGCCTGCGCCTGAACGCAGGCGAGGTGGTCTCGTTATGCGGTGAAAATGGGTCGGGGAAATCGACGCTGATGAAGGTGCTGTGCGGTATCTATCCGCACGGAAGCTATGAGGGCGAGATTATTTTTGCCGGCGAAACGCTGCAGGCAAACCATATTCGCGATACCGAACGCAAAGGCATCGCCATTATTCATCAGGAGCTGGCGCTGGTGAAACATCTCACCGTGCTGGAGAATATTTTCCTCGGCGCCGAGATATCCCGCCATGGTCTGCTGGATTATGAAACCATGACGCTGCGCTGTCAGAAGCTGTTGGCGCAGGTCAATCTGCCCATTTCCCCCGATACCCGCGTCGGCGACCTCGGCCTTGGTCAGCAGCAGTTGGTGGAGATCGCCAAGGCGCTGAATAAACAGGTTCGCCTGCTGATCCTCGACGAACCGACCGCCTCCTTAACCGAACAAGAAACCGCGACGCTGCTGGCGATCGTTCGCGATCTGCAAAACCACGATATCGCCTGCATCTATATCTCGCATAAGCTCAATGAGGTCAAAGCGATCTCCGATACGATCTGCGTGATCCGCGACGGCCAGCACATCGGCACCCGCGATGCCAGCGGCATGAGCGAAGACGATATCATCACCATGATGGTCGGCCGCGAGCTCACCGCGCTCTATCCCAGCGAGCCGCACGCCCACGGCGAGGAGATCCTGCGGGTTGAACATTTAACCGCCTGGCACCCGGTAAACCGCCATATTAAACGGGTCAATGACGTCTCATTTTCCCTGCGTCGCGGAGAAATCCTCGGCATCGCCGGGCTGGTCGGCGCCGGACGTACCGAGGCGGTACAGTGCCTGTTCGGCGTCTGGCCGGGGCGCTGGCAAGGGGAGATCTTTATTGATGGCCAGCCGGTGAGCATCTCTAACTGCCAGCAGGCCATTGCCCACGGCATCGCCATGGTGCCGGAAGACCGCAAAAAAGACGGCATCGTGCCGGTGATGGCGGTGGGCAAAAACATTACCCTCGCGGCGCTCAACCAGTTCACCGGCGCAATGAGTAGCCTGGACGACGCCGCCGAGCAGCACTGCATTCAGCAGTCCATTCAGCGTTTGAAAATTAAAACCTCCTCGCCGGAGTTGGCGATTGGCCGTCTGAGCGGCGGCAACCAGCAAAAGGCGATTCTGGCGCGCTGTCTGCTGCTCAATCCGCGCATTCTGATCCTCGACGAACCCACCCGTGGCATCGATATCGGGGCGAAGTATGAAATTTATAAACTGATTAACCAGCTGGTGCAGCAGGGCATCGCGGTCATTGTCATTTCATCCGAACTGCCCGAGGTGCTCGGTCTCAGCGATCGGGTGCTGGTCATGCACGAAGGCAGACTAAAAGCCAATTTGGTTAATCAACATCTGACCCAGGAACAGGTGATGGAAGCCGCGCTGAGGAGCGAACGCCATGTCGAAGAACACGTCGTCTGAAATCAAACTCACCCCAACCGCCCCCGCGGCCCTGCCGGCGCTAAAAGGGCTGAATCTCCAGGTCTTCGTGATGATCGCCGCCATCGTCGTCATTATGCTGTTTTTCACCTGGGTTACCGATGGCGCCTACCTGAGCGCACGCAATATCTCCAACCTGCTGCGGCAGACGGCCATCACCGGCATCCTCGCCGTCGGCATGGTGTTTGTGATTATTTCGGCAGAAATCGACTTGTCCGTTGGCTCGATGATGGGGCTGCTGGGCGGCGCTGCGGCGATCTTTGACGTCTGGCTCGGCTGGCCGCTGCCGCTCACCATTCTGGTGACGCTGGTGATGGGCCTGCTGCTCGGCGCGTGGAACGGATGGTGGGTAGCCTATCGCAAGGTGCCCTCGTTTATCGTCACCCTTGCCGGGATGCTGGCGTTTCGCGGCATTCTGATCGGCATCACCAACGGGACCACCGTCTCGCCCACCAGTCCGGCGATGTCGCAGATCGGCCAAAGCTACCTGCCAGACGGCATCGGCTTCGGCATCGGCGTTGTCGGCATGGCGGTGTTTATCGTCTGGCAGTGGCGCGGGCGGATGCGCCGGCAGGCGTTAGGTCTGGCGACCTCGTCCTCCACCGCCGCCGTCGGCCGCCAGGCCATTACCGCGGTGATTGTGCTGGGCGCAATCTGGCTGCTCAATGACTATCGCGGCGTACCGACCCCGGTGCTGATCCTCGCCGCCCTGCTGCTGGCGGGCCTGTTTATGGCCACCCGCACCGCCTTTGGTCGCCGCATCTACGCCATCGGCGGCAACCTGGAGGCGGCCCGTCTGTCCGGGATTAACGTCGAGCGTACCAAGCTGGCGGTGTTTGCCATTAACGGCCTGATGGTCGCCATTGCCGGGCTAATCCTCAGCTCACGGCTCGGCGCGGGGTCGCCTTCGGCGGGCAATATCGCCGAACTGGACGCCATCGCCGCCTGCGTCATCGGCGGCACCAGCCTGGCGGGCGGCATCGGCAGCGTCGCCGGGGCGGTAATGGGGGCGTTTATTATGTCGGCCCTGGATAACGGCATGAGCATGATGGACGTCGCCACCTTCTGGCAATATATCGTTAAAGGCGCCATTTTGCTGCTGGCGGTGTGGATGGACTCTGCCACCAAGCGGCGCGCATAAGGAGAGACTCTCTGAAGAATGTCTGAATTCTTTGCGCTACCGCCAAACTTCGCCATAAGGCGCTTGAAATATCTCGGGCATTAGCCGGTAGTGTATACCCAACATCATTCGGGTTGCAGACGGCGCCCCCGGCCGCGTACCGGCGTACGTGGCCGGGATGAGTGGTAAGTCAGGCCATCGGCAACATCTTGAATGAAGGGGTATGACCGGGGTTAGAGCAGGAACATTATCTATGTTTGAAAAGCGTCACCGTATTACGCTGTTATTTAACGCCAACAAAGCTTATGACCGCCAGGTAGTTGAAGGTGTCGGCGAGTATCTGCAGGCCTCCCAGTTGGAGTGGGATATCTTTATTGAAGAGGACTTTCGGGCACGCATCGAAAACATCAAAGAGTGGTTGGGCGATGGCGTCATCGCCGACTATGACGATCCCGAAATCGAAAAGCTGCTGGCCGATGTCCACGTGCCCATCGTCGGCGTCGGCGGATCTTATCATCAGCCAGAGCAGTACCCGCCGGTCCACTATATCGCCACCGACAACGCCGCGCTGGTGGAAAGCGCTTTTCTCCATTTAAAGGAAAAAGGGGTGCACCGCTTCGCGTTTTACGGACTCCCCGCCTCCAGCGGTAAACGCTGGGCGGTAGAGCGCGAGTATGCCTTCTGCCAGCTGGTCGCGAAGGAGAAGTATCGCGGCGTGGTCTACCAGGGGCTGGAGACAGCGCCGGAGAACTGGCAGCACGCGCAAAACCGGCTCGCCGACTGGCTGCAAACCCTGCCGCCGCAAACCGGCATCATCGCCGTCACCGACGCCCGTGCCCGCCACGTCCTGCAGGCCTGCGAGCTGCTGCATATCCCGGTGCCAGAGAAACTGTGCGTTATCGGCATCGATAACGAGGAGCTAACCCGCTATCTCTCTCGCGTCGCCCTCTCCTCTGTCGCCCAGGGCACCCGCCAGATGGGTTATCAGGCGGCAAAATTACTCCACCGGCTGTTGAATAACGAGGCCCTCCCGCTGCAGCGCCAGCTGATCCCGCCGATGCGCGTCGTTGAGCGACGCTCCACCGACTACCGGTCGTTAAACGATCCCTCCGTGATACAGGCGATGCATTACATTCGCAACAATGCCTGCAAAGGCATCAAGGTGGAACAGGTGCTCGACGCCGTGGGCATCTCTCGCTCTAATCTGGAAAAACGCTTCAAAGAGGAGGTCGGGGAGACCATCCACACGGTGATCCACAGCGAAAAACTGGAAAAGGCGCGCAGCCTGCTGGTGTCCACTAGTCTGTCGATCAATGAGATTTCGCAGATGTGCGGCTATCCGTCGCTGCAATATTTCTATTCGGTGTTTAAGAAGGAGTACGACGTGACGCCGAAGGAGTACCGCGATCGGCACAGCGAGGTGATGCTGTAGGGTAAAAAATGCCCGGCGACAAGGCCGGGCATCCGGATTACAGATGGGCGGCGATGAGCCGCTGATTGTCCTGATACATCGCGAAGAGATAGTTGTTGTAGCTCGACCCTTTGGTCGAATACCCCTTCAGCTTATGAATCATGGTGCTGGCGGTTACTTCCTGATCCGCCTTGCGCAGCTGCAGGCGCGACTTGCGGAAAGAAGAATAGGCCGGGTGGGTGTTCAGGTTTGTTACGTAAGCCTGCACCGACTGCTCTACCGACTCAAACTGCGAGTAACCTTTCATCGCGCCGCGGCAGCGACCGGCGCCGCACTTCATGCCGAACAGGTTGTTATTCTCGCGCGCCAGCCTGGAGGTACCCCAGCCACTTTCCGCCGCCGCCATGGTCGCCACCATGCTGTTCGGAATAATGTCGACACGCTCAAGCAGCGCGTTCCAGGGCACATGACGCGTATTGCCTGACCACTTCACCTTATAACGGGAAGCGATATCCTTCAGGCGCACCTTCTCAGTCGGTGACCAGCGAGCATCGTACTGCTTGGAAATAAGCCAGTTACGATCCGCAGTAATCGCCTGATTCTGCTTGGTAATATAAGGCATGACCGTCCGGAGAAACGCTTTTTTCCTTGGTGTTCCGGAAGGGTATTTTCGCAAGTCAGGAAGTGAACTGCTCTTTACACTATTGCGAGAATACTCTTGTTTACTGCTTACCTTAGTACTACTTATCTTCTTTACCGTTGGGGCTTTATGACTCTTTGTCGCTGTGTGCGTTGTCGCCAACACACTACCTGAAAAGATGCAGGTTAGTAACATAAGTATGGCGGCCCCATATCGTCGTATGGGATTCGATATCATCAGGTCTCCTGGTCGGATATATGCATTCCAACACCTTGTTTTTCACAAAAAAACGATAGCTGAATCGCTAATAGTATCAAAAATACGCACTGAGGGCATCAACAGAAATAGTCCAATTCCTAATTGCTGTCATCTGAAATCGGTTTCTGCGGCGCATCGCCAGCGCGAAAATGCTAGCTTCGTCTCATTTTTAGCCTATTTTTTGAGCGGTGTCACTCACCCCTTTTCATCCTCCTGGTAAAACGCGCGTCAGGAGGAGTTCACCCGCGCGGCGACAAGGCACACTAGATAAAAACCGCTCACAGGATCTCGCAATGAAACTCGCTGCGCTTGCCACGTTATTCGTGCCTGGGATGGCCTTTGCCGCCTGGACTACCACCGACTTTCCTGCTTTTACCGAAGAAGGGACCGGCCGATTCATCAGCCAGAAAGTGGTTGAGAAGGGTACACGTCCCCTGCAGCTAAATTTTGACCAGCAGTGCTGGCAGCCTTCCGGCGGCATTAAGCTCAACCAGATGCTGTCCATGGAGCCCTGTCGCGGCACACCGCCGCAATGGCGCATCTTCCGCCAGGGTCTGTATACCCTGGAGGTGGATACCCGTTCCGGCACGCCAACGATGATGATTTCGCTGGAGGAAAAAGAGACCAGCGCCGCGGCGCCGCAGATCCGCCAGTGTCCGAAGTGGGACGGAAAACCTCTGACCATCGACGTCAGCAAAACCTTCGCCGAGGGCAGCAAGGTCCGCGATTTCTACAGCGGCAATGTCGCGACCGTCAGCGGCGGCAAAATCACCCTGCAGCCCGCCTTCGGCAGCAATGGCCTGCTGCTGCTTGAGCGCGCCGAGACGGCCGCCCCGGCGCCGTTTGACTGGCACAATGCCACCGTCTACTTCGTCCTGACCGATCGCTTCGTAAACGGTAACCCGGCCAACGACAACAGCTATGGTCGCCATAAAGACGGCATGCAGGAGATCGGCACCTTCCACGGCGGCGACCTGCAGGGATTAACCAGCAAGCTGGATTATCTGCAGCAGATGGGAGTTAACGCCCTGTGGATCAGCTCCCCGCTCGAGCAGATCCACGGCTGGGTCGGCGGCGGCACGAAGGGCGATTTCCCTCACTACGCTTATCACGGCTATTACACCCAGGACTGGTCGAAACTGGACGCCAACATGGGGACCGAAGCGGATCTCCGCCGACTGGTGGATGAAGCGCATAAGCGCGGAATACGTATTCTGTTCGACGTGGTGATGAACCATGCCGGCTACGCTACCCTGGCCGACATGCAGGAGTTCCAGTTCGGCTCCCTGTATCTGCAAGGAGATGAGCTGAAAAAAACTCTCGGCGAGCGCTGGACGGACTGGAAGCCGGGCGCGGGACAGACCTGGCACAGCTTTAACGACTATATCAACTTCAGCGACAAAGCCGGGTGGGAGAAATGGTGGGGTAAGAAGTGGATCCGCACCGATATCGGCGATTACGACAATCCGGGCTATGACGATCTCACCATGTCGCTGGCCTTCCTGCCGGACCTGAAAACCGAATCGAAGGAGGTCTCAGGCCTGCCGAACTTCTATAGCCATAAACCAGACACCGCAGCGAAAGCGATCCCGGGCTATACGCCGCGCGACTATCTGACACACTGGCTGAGCCAGTGGGTACGTGACTACGGCATCGATGGCTTCCGCGTCGATACCGCCAAACATGTGGAGATGGACGCCTGGCAGCAGTTAAAAACCCAGGCCACCGCCGCGCTGGCGGAGTGGAAGAAAGCCAATCCGGATAAAGCGCTGGATGCGGCGCCGTTCTGGATGACTGGCGAAGCCTGGGGACATGGAGTGATGCAGAGCGATTATTATCGCCACGGTTTTGATGCGATGATCAATTTCGACTACCAGGACCAGGCGGCGAAAGCGGCGACCTGTATGGCCAATATTGACCTCACCTGGCAGCAAATGGCGGACAAGCTGCAGAGCTTTAACGTCCTGAGCTACCTCTCCTCGCACGATACGCGGCTGTTCCGCGAAGGCGGCACCACCGCGGCGGAGCTACTGCTGCTGGCCCCTGGCGCCGTGCAGATTTTCTATGGCGACGAATCATCGCGCCCGTTCGGCCCCACCGGCTCGGACCCGCTGCAGGGTACCCGCTCGGAGATGAACTGGCAGGATGTCAACGGCAAGGCGGCCCGCAGCGTTACCCACTGGCAGAAGATCGGCCAGTTCCGCGCTCGCCATCCGGCAATCGGCATGGGCAAACAGACAACGCTGTCGATGTCGCGTGGTTACGGGTTCGTGCGTGAGAGCGGTGAAGACAAAGTGATGGTCATCTGGGCCGGCCAGCAGCAGTAATCCACATGTGGCTCTCCGCCCTGCGGGGAGCCACCATTTAGAACAAAATGCTAACAAAATAGCAATATACAGGATAAAGATAAAAACCCGCCTCCTCCCGCCGATTTGCACCACGCCAGCGCTGGCGTTATGGTTAGCCACTTTCCAGAACCACCGATAGACTATTCGCGATGACATTTTCCCTTTTCGGCGACAAATTCACCCGTCATTCAGGCATCACCCGCTTGATGGAAGACCTTAATGACGGTCTGCGCACGCCGGGCGCTATTATGCTGGGCGGCGGCAACCCCGCTCAGATCCCGGAAATGAATGACTACTTCCAGCAGCTGCTGGCCGACATGCTGGATAATGGCAAAGCCCTTGATGCGCTTTGTAATTATGATGGTCCACAGGGCAAAAGCGAGCTGCTGGCTCTGCTGGCGAATATGCTGCGCGACGAGCTGGGCTGGGAGATCGAACCACAGAATATTGCGCTAACAAACGGCAGTCAGAGCGCATTTTTCTACTTATTTAATCTGTTTGCAGGCCGTCGGGCAGATGGCACCACCCGTAAGGTACTGTTCCCACTGACGCCGGAATATATCGGCTACGCCGATGCCGGTCTGGAAGAGGATCTGTTCGTTGCCACCCGGCCGAACATCGAACTGCTGCCGGAAGGCCAGTTTAAGTACCATGTTGATTTTGAGCATCTGCAGGTGACGGAAGAGACCGGGATGATCTGCGTCTCGCGCCCCACCAACCCGACCGGCAACGTCATCACTGATGAAGAGCTGATCAAACTGGATGCGCTGGCGAATCAGCACGGGGTCCCGCTGGTGATTGATAACGCCTACGGCGTGCCGTTCCCGGGCATTATCTTTAGCGACGCCCGACCGCTGTGGAATCCGAACATCGTGCTGTGTATGAGCCTGTCCAAGCTGGGCCTGCCGGGCAGCCGCTGCGGGATTATCATCGCCAACGAAAAAATCATCACCGCCATCAGCAACATGAACGGCATTATCAGCCTCGCCCCTGGCGGCATCGGGCCGGCAATGATGTGCGAAATGATTAAACGACAGGATCTGCTGCGCCTGTCAGAGACGGTGATCAAGCCCTTCTATTACCAGCGGGTGCAGGAAACCATCGCCATTATTCGCCGCTATCTGCCGGAGGAGCGCTGCCTTATTCACAAACCGGAGGGGGCAATCTTCCTCTGGCTGTGGTTTAAGGATCTGCCGATCTCCACCGAGCTGCTGTATCAGCGGCTGAAAAAGCGCGGCGTGCTGATGGTGCCGGGGGATTACTTCTTCCCTGGTCTGGATAAACCGTGGCCGCACACCCACCAGTGTATGCGCATGAACTATGTACCGGACCCGCAAAAAATCGAAGCCGGAGTGAAAATCCTCGCCGAAGAGGTAGAATTTGCCTGGCGCGAACAGGAAGCATAGTCTCGGACGCCGCGGGCGGGTAACGTTCGTCAGCGACCCCATTCATGCCAGCGCCAGCCGCTGGCGTTTTTGCGCGCATAGCGCTTCCAGCTCTGCGGGAACCATCACCCGCAGCGCCTGCGTCGGGCAGGCGGCCACGCAGGCCGGTCCTTCGGCGCGGTGATGGCATAGATCGCATTTCAACGCCTGCGCCTGCTGGTTCATTACCGTAACGGTCATCGCGCCGTACGGGCAGGCCACCATGCAGCTTTTGCAGCCGATGCAGCGCCGCTGGTCGACCCACCAGACGTCATTGTCGCGCTGAATCGCCCCCTGTGGGCAAACGCTGGCGCAGGGCGCATCCTCGCACTGCCGACAGGCCATCGCCGTCGATATGTCACCGCTTTTCACCACCCGGATACGCGGCGCGAAATGGTTCGTCGACAGGGCGGCGACATCCTGCGCCTGCTGGTGCGCCACCGCGCAGGCCACTTCGCAGGTACGACAGCCGATGCACCGCTGGGCATTGGCAATAAGAAACTGGTTCATCCTCTGCTCCCTGGGGATAAAACCGCAGGGTGCCAGAATAGTCCCTGCCCGCGCTTTGATCCTGAATGGAATCAGCGCTGTTTTTTGTCAGATGGCCTGCAGGATGTGGTCATTTGCCTGACGCTTCACGCACCGTGAAACCCAGCTCACGCGAAATTGCTTCGGCGGTCTCACGTAGTGGTTTTAACAAGTTCTTTTCGCCAGCTCCCCGGCACGAAGTCCGCCGGGGAGCCGACGTTAATGATTACCGGAACAATGCCTTATCGCGCAGGATATGATCGTTGCCGCGACGGCGGGTGAAGCCAATCCGATCGAAATACTCCAGGATCTGGATCGCCAGCTTCCGCCCTACGTTTAAGGTATCGCGGAAATCCGCCGCGCAGGTTGAACCGCGCAGCCGATCCAGCTCGCGCACCCGCTGGGCGAACTGCACAATGCGATCGTTGCGGTAGTAACGATCCTTGACGATCGCAGTAATCATCCCCTGCTGCGCCGCCTGGCGCAGCACCGCGCGCATCAGTGACTCTTCAACATGGACTTCGCGCGCAAGATCGCGCACCCACCACGGATCGTCGCCGAACAGAGTCTCCACCTTATGCCAGACCGCCTGCTGCTCGTCGGTAAACCCGGCTTTATGCTCCGGCAAATGCAGCCAGCCGTGATGGCTGTGGACTAAGCCGCTCTCGCGCATCTGCTCAATCAGCAGCAGCACCAGCGCTTCATCTTCCATCGGCAGCGCGATGCGGCGCAGGCGCTCCCGGCCAGGGCCCGGCTCGTCTCGATGCTGCTCATGGTAGCGCGCAAGGGCATCCAGCAATTTTCGCTGCCAGCGGGCGGCAAGCGGCGCGCTAAGCAGGCGCTGTCCGGCCTGCAGATAGTCCGGTCGCTGGATCAGGGCCGCCATTCCGGCTTCGCTGAGCTGCCGCGCCCAGGCGAAGTGCTCAAGCCGGACGGCATCCCGCTGCAGATGTAACTCCAGCGCCTGCGCATCGTCAGCGCCGACCGCTGCCAGGGCGTGCAGCCACTGCAGATATTCCGGTTTACGTTTGCCGCGACGCGGAGGATCCAGCGTCACCACCCGTGCGCCCGCCAGCGTCAAGCGAGCAGAGATATCGCGGAGCACCAGCCGGTCGTTATCCGCCAGCCACAGCGGAGTATCCAGCACCAGCTCCGCCAGGTTGCCCTCAAGAAGCGACACCCGGCCGGTAATGTGGCTGGCAGCATGGTGAATATGCAGCGGCTGCCACTGGCTGAGCGGCGTATGGCACTGCAGCTCGACAATCACCCGTTCTGCTGGCTCCGGCGGTGGTGAGGAGAGCAGCCAGTCGCCGCGGTGCACGGCCTCTTTTTGCGCATCGCCGACAATATTCAGCGCAATGCGCTGTCCGGCGTGCGCCTGCTCAACCGCTTGATTCTGGGCATGCAGGCCGCGGACGCGCATCGGCGTGTTGACGCCGGTAAGCCACAGGGTATCCCCGACCCGTACTTCGCCGGAGAGCGCCGTCCCGGTGACCACCAGCCCCGCGCCTTTGACGGTAAAAGCGCGATCCAGCGCCAGGCGAAACCGCTGCTGCTGCGGGCGGGGGCGCTCCGCAAGCTGCAGCAGATGGCTGCGCAGTTCCGCAATACCGATGTTTTCCGCCGCCGCGGTGGGAAAGAAAGCGACGGCGTCAAAGCCCAGCTCGCCCAGGGTCTGCTCGACCTCAGCCTGAACCTCCGCCACCCTGGCGGCCGCCACGCGGTCCGTTTTGGTCAGCGCCACGGTCAGCGTCGGCTTTCCGGTCAACTGCAGGATCGCCAGGTGTTCGCGGGTTTGCGCCATCACCCCGTCATCGCAGGCCACCACCAGCAGCGCATGGTCAATACCCCCCACCCCCGCCAGCATGTTGGACAAAAACTTTTCGTGCCCGGGAACGTCAATAAATCCCAGCACCCGCCCGTCCGGCTGCGGCCAGTAGGCATAGCCGAGATCGATCGTCATTCCCCGCGCTTTCTCTTCCGGCAAACGATCGGCATTCACGCCGGTTATCGCCTGCAGCAGCGTCGTTTTGCCGTGGTCAACATGTCCAGCGGTGGCAATAATCATCGTAACAACATCTCCATAAAGCGGGTTTCATCTTCCAGACAGCGCAGGTCCAGCCAGAGCCGACCGTCATAAATGCGGCCAATCACCGGACACGGCAGCGCGCGCCAGCGGGCCGCCAGCGCCTCCAGCCGGCTACCGCGGCCGTCATGCGGGGTAAAGGTCAACGCCGCGCTGGGCAGGCGGTCGACGGGTAACGAGCCGCTGCCAATCTGCGACTGGCAGGCTGCCACGCTGACGGCAAAATCAGCATAGTGTGCCGCCAGGTCAGGCTGCAGGCGTTCAGCCAGCCGGCGGATCTCCTCCGCCGGACGGGTGAGCAGGCGCAGCGTCGGCAATTTCTCCCTCAGCGCCTCCGGGTGCTGATAGAGGCGCAGCGTAGCCTCCAGCGCCGCGAGGGTCATTTTATCGGCGCGCAGGGCCCGCTTCAGCGGGTGGCTTTGCAGCTGGGCAATCAGCGCGCGTTTGCCGACGATAATCCCGGCCTGCGGGCCACCGAGCAGCTTGTCGCCGGAGAAACTGACCAGGCTCACCCCGGCGGCGATCATCTCCTGCGGCATCGGCTCCTTTGGCAGGCCATACTGACTGAGATCCACCAGCGACCCGCTGCCCAGGTCGGCTACCACCGGAACATCCAGTTCGCGACCAATGGCCGCCAGCTCCGCTTCGTCGACGGCTTTGGTAAAGCCCTCAATGCTGTAGTTGCTGGTGTGGACCTTCATCAGCAGCGCGGTATTGTCATTCACCGCCTGGCGATAATCTTTGGCATGGGTGCGGTTGGTGGTACCCACTTCGTGCAGCTGACAACCCGCCTGACGCATCACATCAGGAATGCGAAATGCGCCGCCGATCTCCACCAGTTCGCCGCGGGAAACCACCACTTCGCGGCCGCTGGCGGTGGCCGCCAGCATCAGCAGAACGGCCGCCGCGTTGTTGTTCACGATACAGGCATCTTCCGCGCCGGTGATCTGGCACAGCAGATCGGCAATGGCGCGATCGCGATGGCCGCGCCCGGCGTCGTCGAGATCATATTCGAGCGTCACCGGCGCGCGCATCGCGCTGGCAACCGCCTCCACGGCCGACTCCGCCTGGATGGCGCGCCCCAGATTGGTATGCAATACCGTACCGGTGAGATTAAACACCGGACGCAGGGCGCTCCGCTGGCCGGCGGTGAGCCGCTGCTCACAGGCGTGCAGCCAGTCATGGCTCCAGTCAGGCAGTGTCTGACACTGGCGGATCTGTTCCCGCGCCTCGTCCAGCATCTGGCGCAGCTGCGTCACCACCTGCGAATGGCCGTGCTGCGCCAGCAGGGAGGAAAAAGCGGGGTCGCGGAGTAAGCGGTCAATGGCCGGAAGCCGGGTATAAAGCGCACGAATTTCGGTAGTCATGAATGGGCCTGGCGGTAAGTTATTTTCCCCCCTCCCGACGGGAGAGGGAGTCAACAATCAGCGGCGATTGTAACGCCTCCTTGCGCAAACTGTTACCTGCCTGGGTCAAGTCCGCGGCGGTTCGGTGCGCGCAAAGCTGGCGCGCTGGAACAGCGCATCCACCAACTTCACCAACTGCGGCCGGGTGGCGCACCAGCCCGGCGCCACCCGGCGAAAGTTCAGGTAGGCAATGGCGCAGGCCGTAGAGATGGTCGCCAGATTGACCTCGTCACCGCGTAGCGTTCCGTCCGCCGCGCAGGCTTCCAGCCTGTCGAGGCCGCGCGCCACTTTCTCCCGCTGGCGGAGCAGCTCTTGCTCTGACTGTTGGGCCGCAGGGCGAGCTTTTTCGCGCACCAGCGCCTGGGCGGCCTCCATCACCCCATCTGCCAGCGCCTCAAGCTGGCGCATCCTGAGAGCGGCTCTGGGGTCGGCGGGGATCATCGGCGGCGCCACGCCCAGCAGCTCCAGATACTGGGCGATGACCGGGGAGTCAAACCAGCACTCACCGTCGTCCGTCACCAGCGCCGGTACCTTGCCCAGCGGGTTATAGCGCGCCACACCGTTGCTTTCGCTGTAGGGGGATTCGTTGACAAACTCAAAAGGGATGCGCTTTTCCAGCAGGATCACCGATATTTTGCGCACAAAGGGACTGGTGTAGCTGCCGATCAGTTTCATAGCCTGCTCCTTATCGCCAACAAATTATCGCCAACAAAGATATGAGTATGGCTCAGGGCGAGGTAAAAGGCAGGTGAGCATCCCGCTCAACCTGCCGCCGATCGCATTAATGGTCGAGATAGAGGTAGTGCATCCAGCTGGTCATCCGCAGCAGCACTTTACGCATCACCGAAACGTGGGCGAAATGGTCGGAGTAGACCGCCACCTGCGCATAGATGCCATCGGGTAGTGCATCGATTTCGGCATTCGGATCGAGCTCAATGGTCGCCAGCACGCCATCGCTGCCCGGCGTCACGGTCAGCGACTGCAACGCCCCCTGCGCCTGATAGGTTCCCCCCGGCACCACCGGTAAAATGCTCACCAGTTTGCCGTGGAATACCTGTCCGGGCAGGGCGTTAAACACCGCTTCCGCGTCGTCGCCTTTCTCCAGCCTTAACAGGGAATTTTGCCGAAACTGGGCGACGATCAGCCGTTTTTGCTCGGGGATAAACACCATCACCGGACGCAGCGGCAGCGAGGCGGCATAGGTCCCCGGACGGATCAGCACCTGGGTGATATACCCATCGCTTGGCGCCCGCACGGTGGTCTGATCGAGATTATATTTCGCCTCCGCCAGCTGGGCGCGCAGGCTGGCCACTTGCGACTGCTCGCCGTTGATCATGCTGTCCAGCTGGCTCTGGATCTGCGCCTGCTCCGCCACCGACGCCTTGACCAGCGCGTCCTGGGCAAGGTAATTCTGCCTGGCGTTATCGATGTCGCTTTCCGAGAACGGGTTCACCCGCGCCTGGCTCCCTTTCAGGTAGCGCTGATAGTCCTTGTATAAGCGATCGCGTTCCGCCGACACGCGGGTGGTGTTGGCCTGGGCTTCAGAGAGCTGCGCTTTGAGGGTGTTAATACTGTGCAGCGCCGTCACCAGGTCGGCCTGCAGACGGTCGACCCGCGCCTGATAGCGCGCCGGGTCAATAGTAAAAAGCACCTCACCCTTTTTGACGCGCTGATTCGCTTTGTCGGTGACGCTGTTAACCACTCCGGTAACCTGCGGCGTAATAGGAATAGATATCACCGCCTTTTGCGCCAGAAAGGTGTAAGGGTGGTTATAGTTCATTAATAAAATAAGCGCGCTAACAATAAATACGCCCCCCAGCGCCGCGGTAGGTACCGTCCATTTATTTACCGGTATTTTGAAGATTTTAAATATCGACCAGGCGATGGCCACGTAGGTCAAAATTATCAACAGATCCATAGATTATTTCTCCGCCGCAGAGGTGGACTGCGGCCGCTGGATGGCCGCCACCTGGTGTTCAAGGTCGCTCAGTCGTTGGCGAAGCTGTTGTATATCGGTCTCTTTTTCAGGTTCGTCAGGGGCCGTATTCGCCTTATGCTGCATGCCCCAGCCGCGCTCAGGCTGGTACAACGTGGCCCAAATCCATAAAAACGGCCAGATGACGTGGAGAGTAAAAAGACTGACCCATCCGGCGACATGAATAGCATCGGAATGAGGGTGGTTGCGTTTTTTGGCGATCAAATAAGGAATATCGTGAATAATGATAATCCCATAAAAAATGACCAGAAAAACGAAGATCAGAACGCCCAGCGCAAAATAATTGAGAAACATAATTCCCTCGGCTTTACGCTAATAATTTATATGAATTTTATTCACGACCCACTGACATTCGGGCCGCTATTTTGAGCATAATTCACGCCTTTCATTTTTGCCATCCGGCGTAAAAAAGTTATTCGGCAGTTAAGGTTGCTTAGTTACAGAGCCATCTCGCCCTGGCCGCAAAACCGGGCCGAGATCACAGCGGCGTAAACCCCCCGCGAAATTCTTTGTGATCAAAATCACAAACAAACAACAAAAACACGAAACAAAAATGTGACAAATATCACACAAAAAGGCAGATCAGCGGCTAAAAAGGCGCTGTGTTGTTTTTTTACACAGTAATTTTGTGATCATCATCACTAAAAAACCCTCTTAGCCCCCTATATTCATGTGATCCAAATCACATAAAAGGGCGCTGGCTGGACAGCTAAACGATTCAGTGCCAGATTTCGCACTATCAATCAGGGCCCGGCTACCTCTGCCGCCACATTAACAACAAACCTCGGGCTTTAAGCCTGCGCGCTACGCAAAACAGAAGAAGGGGTGTTTTATGTCATCCGATATCAAGATCAAAGTGCAAAGCTTTGGTCGTTTCCTCAGCAATATGGTGATGCCGAATATCGGCGCGTTTATCGCGTGGGGTATCATCACCGCGCTTTTCATTCCGACAGGGTGGTTGCCAAACGAAACGCTGGCGAAGCTGGTCGGTCCGATGATCACCTACCTGCTGCCGCTGCTGATCGGTTACACCGGCGGTAAATTAGTCGGCGGCGAACGTGGTGGCGTGGTCGGGGCGATCACCACCATGGGCGTTATCGTCGGCGCGGATATGCCGATGTTCCTCGGCTCAATGATTGCCGGCCCGCTGGGCGGCTACTGCATCAAGAAGTTCGATAACTGGGTAGACGGTAAGATCAAATCCGGTTTTGAAATGCTGGTGAATAACTTCTCCGCCGGCATCATCGGGATGATCCTCGCCATTCTGGCCTTCCTCGGCATTGGCCCGGCGGTCGAAGTTCTGTCGAAAATTCTGGCGGCTGGCGTTAACTTTATGGTGGCGCACGACATGCTACCGCTGGCGTCTATCTTCGTCGAACCGGCAAAAATCCTGTTCCTTAACAACGCCATCAACCACGGTATCTTCTCGCCGCTGGGTATTCAGCAGTCCCACGAGCTGGGTAAATCCATCTTCTTCCTGATTGAAGCTAACCCGGGTCCAGGGATGGGCGTTCTGCTGGCGTACATGTTCTTTGGCCGCGGCAGCGCAAAACAGTCTGCAGGCGGGGCTGCTATCATCCACTTCCTGGGTGGTATCCATGAAATCTACTTCCCGTACGTACTGATGAACCCGCGCCTGATCCTGGCCGTTATCCTCGGCGGGATGACCGGTGTCTTCACCCTGACTATCCTCAATGGCGGTCTGGTTTCCCCGGCTTCCCCAGGCTCTATCCTGGCGGTACTGGCGATGACGCCGAAAGGCGCCTACTTCGCTAACATCGCCGCGATTATCGCAGCGATGGCGGTCTCCTTCGTGGTCTCTGCGGTTCTGCTCAAGACCAGCAAAGTTAAAGAAGAAGACGATATCGAAGCCGCAACGCGTCGTATGCATGACATGAAAGCGGAATCCAAAGGCGCCAGCCCGCTGGCGGCCGGTAATGTCACCAACGACCTGAGCCATGTGCGTAAAATCATCGTCGCCTGCGACGCCGGGATGGGTTCCAGCGCTATGGGCGCCGGGGTACTGCGCAAGAAAGTGCAGGATGCCGGGCTGAGCAACATCTCGGTCACCAACAGCGCAATCAATAACCTGCCGCCGGATGTTGACCTGGTCATCACCCACCGCGACCTTACCGAGCGCGCCATGCGCCAGGTGCCGCAGGCGCAGCATATTTCGCTGACCAACTTCCTCGACAGCGGTCTGTACACCAGCCTGACCGAGCGCCTGGTCGCGGCCCAGCGCCACATCGACAACGAAGTCAAAGTCACCGATAGCCTGAAAGACAGCTTTGACGATACTAACAACAACCTGTTCCAGCTGGGCGCGGATAACATCTTCCTCGGTCGCAAAGCAGCCACCAAAGAAGAAGCGATTCGCTTCGCCGGTGAGCAGCTGGTGAAAGGCGGTTACGTTGAGCCGGAATATGTGCAGGCGATGCTGGACCGCGAAAAACTGACCTCGACCTATCTCGGCGAGTCCATTGCGGTACCGCACGGCACCATCGAAGCGAAGGACCGCGTGCTGAAAACCGGCGTCGTCTTCTGCCAGTACCCGGAAGGCGTGCGCTTCGGTGAAGAAGAAGATGAAGTCGCGCGTCTGGTCATCGGCATCGCCGCTCGTAATAACGAGCACATTCAGGTTATCACCAGTCTGACTAACGCCCTGGATGACGAAACCGTGATTGAGCGCCTGGCGAAAACCACCAGCGTCGACGAAGTTCTGGCACTGTTAAATAAATAATCAGCGCTATCCACCCCTCTCCTTTGGGAGAGGGTTGGGGTGAGGGGAAAGGCCTCACCCCAGCCCTCTCAGGTGAAAACATTAATTGAAGGTTAATACTATGAAAGCATTACATTTTGGCGCAGGTAATATCGGACGTGGCTTTATCGGTAAATTGCTGGCCGACGCGGGCATCGAACTGACGTTTGCCGATGTCAATCAGACCGTACTTGATGCCCTGAATGCCCGTCATAGCTATCAGGTTCACGTCGTCGGTGAGAATGAGCAGGTGGACACCGTCTCCGGCGTCAATGCCGTCAGCAGCATCGGCGATGAGGTTGTGGACCTGATCGCTGAAGTGGATCTGGTCACCACCGCCGTCGGTCCCGTCGTGCTCGAGCGCATCGCGCCAGCGATCGCCAAAGGGCTGGCGCAGCGCAAAGCGCAGGGCACCGAACGCCCCCTGAACATCATCGCCTGCGAAAATATGGTGCGCGGCACCACGCAGTTAAAAGGCCACGTGTTTAACGCGCTGGCGGAAGAAGATAAAGCGTGGGTGGAAGCGCATATCGGCTTTGTCGACTCTGCCGTTGACCGTATTGTGCCGCCATCGGCTTCCGCCACTCATGACCCGCTGGAAGTCACCGTGGAAACCTTTAGCGAATGGATTGTCGATAAGACTCAGTTCAAGGGCGCGCTGCCGACTATCCCGGGAATGGAATTAACTGATAACCTGATGGCATTTGTCGAACGCAAGCTCTTCACCTTGAACACCGGGCATGCTATAACCGCCTACCTCGGAAAACTGGCGGGCCATCAGACGATTCGCGACGCGATCCTCGACCAGAAAATTCGTGCCGTCGTGCAGGGCGCGATGGAAGAGAGCGGCGCGGTGCTGATCAAACGTTACGCCTTTGACCCGCAGAAGCACGCGGCTTATATCCAGAAAATACTTGGCCGTTTCGAGAACCCGTACCTGAAAGACGATGTTGAGCGCGTTGGCCGTCAGCCGCTGCGCAAACTGAGCGCTGGCGACCGTTTAATTAAGCCGCTGCTGGGTACACTGGAATACGGGCTGCCGCACCGCAACCTGGTGAAAGGGATTGCGGCGGCGATGCATTTCCGTAGCGAAGACGATCCGCAGGCGCAGGAGCTGGCGGCACTGATCGCCGACAAGGGGCCGCAGGCCGCGCTGGCGCAGATTTCCGGCCTGGATGCCGCAAGTGATGTCGTCGCGGAGGCCGTTAACGACTACAACGCGGAAAAATGATGCACAACCTGGCGCGGCCGACGTCGCGCCCATTACGACTCCTGTCAGATATGCAGGCAATGATGGAAGAAACACAAGCATTTGAAAACCGTGTGCTTGAGCGTCTGAATGCTGGCAAAACCGTACGAAGCTTCCTGATCGCCACCGTCGAGCTGTTAACGGAAGCGGTCAATATTCTGGTGCTTCAGGTGTTCCGTAAAGACGACTACGCGGTGAAATACGCCGTCGAGCCCTTGCTGGAGGGCAGCGGGCCGCTCGGCGATCTCTCTGTACGCCTGAAGCTGATTTATGGCCTTGGGGTGATAAGTCGTGCCGAATATGAAGACGCTGAGCTGCTGATGGCCCTGCGCGAAGAGCTTAACCACGACGGCAATGAGTACAGCTTTACCGACGACGAAATTATCGGTCCGTTCGGCGAGCTGCACTGCGTCGCCGCCCTGCCGCCAACGCCGCAATTTGATGACAGCGATGCCGAACTGCTGGCAATGCAGAAACTGCGTTACCAGCAGATGGTGCGCTCAACGATGGTGCTGTCCCTGACTGAGCTGATTTCACGAATCAGCTTAAAAAAAGCCTTTCAGAAATCAACGCTCTGATTCCGGTTCCGTCTGGTCGCAGGTCGGCCGGTAAAGCTGACGATAATATTCCAGACGCTGCAGGAACAACGCTTCCTTATCCTGAGGAATGTCTCGCGGTACATGCTGCAGACGCGGAGACTTTTTCAAATACTCCATAAACGCCTGACTGGAAGCCATAAAATCAACCGCTTTGTCGATTAAACGTGGTACGCCGTCGCCGATCTTTGCCATCACGTCCTCCTTTTGGGAATAATCTGATTAAGCATTAGCCAATTCACCAGCGTGGGTTAAGGAAAACGTGCTTATCTGCCGACAGGCTTCACAGAAATGAAATTAGAACGGGTATTAGGCGGAATATTAATAAAATTCAAATTATTAGCGATAAATGATATTGCATTCCGCGGGCGACAAACGGCGAATTTTTGATAAATAGCTATCAACAATAGCGGTCACGGCACATACTATAGGCGAATGAAGCCCCTTTATTAACAGATCAAATCACCATGAAAGAAGTCGAAAAGAATGAAATCAAGCGTCTGAGCGATCGTCTCGACGCCATCCGCCACCAGCAGGCCGAGCTGTCGCTGGTGGAAGCCGCCGATAAATATGCTGAACTGGAAAAAGAAAAAGCCACTCTGGAAACGGAGATTGAACGTCTGCGTTCCGTCCAGAGCCAGAAGCTGAGCAAAGAGGCGCAGAAACTGATGAGCCTGCCGTTCCGCCGCGCGATTACCAAAAAAGAGCAGGCCGATATGGGCAAGCTGAAGAAAAGCGTTCGCGGCTTGGTGGTTGTCCATCCGATGACCGCCCTGGGCCGGGAAATGGGTCTGAAAGAGATGACCGGTTTCGCCCGCAGCGAATTTTGATCCCCAGTCCTCTCCGTACGGAGAGGGCTATTCTGTCTTCACTCCCCCACATTTTTACCTTCAGCCGGGTCGATTGGTCCAACCAATAATTTCATCCACCCCCTGGCAGTTCACAAATCCGTCAAAACCCATCACAAACACGTTGCTTAAGAGTAACATCTGATTAACCATTCATTGTCATCAACCCTGATACCCTTAATTGGCCGGGCCAATTTTACTTTTGGTGGGATCGGCAATGAGCGCAGACTCAGCCCTCCTCTCCTGGCGGCCCGATGGAGACCCTGCATGAATCTCTGGCAACAAAACTACGATCCCGCCGGTAATATCTGGCTATCCAGTCTTATCGCATCGCTACCGATTCTGTTTTTCTTTTTTGCGCTGATTAAGCTCAAACTGAAAGGCTACATCGCTGCCACCTGGACCGTCGCAATCGCGCTGGTCGTTGCCTTACTGTTCTATAAAATGCCGGTGGACCGCGCCTTAGCCTCGGTGGTCTACGGCTTCTTCTACGGCCTGTGGCCTATCGCGTGGATTATTATCGCCGCGGTCTTCGTCTATAAAATCTCGGTGAAGACCGGACAGTTCGACATCATCCGCTCATCGATTCTGTCGATTACGCCGGACCAGCGCCTGCAGATGCTGATCGTCGGCTTCTCGTTCGGCGCCTTTCTCGAAGGGGCGGCGGGTTTCGGCGCACCGGTGGCGATTACCGCCGCGCTGCTGGTTGGTCTCGGGTTTAACCCGCTGTATGCGGCTGGCCTGTGCCTGATCGTCAACACCGCGCCGGTGGCCTTCGGCGCGATGGGCATCCCGATTCTGGTCGCCGGCCAGGTGACCGGTATCGATAGCTTCGCCATCGGCCAGATGGTGGGCCGCCAGCTGCCGTTCCTGACCATTATCGTGCTGTTCTGGATCATGGCGATTATGGACGGCTGGCGCGGCATTAAAGAGACCTGGCCGGCGGTGATAGTCGCAGGCGGTTCGTTCGCTATTGCCCAGTACCTCAGCTCTAACTTCCTTGGCCCGGAGCTGCCGGATATCATCTCGTCGCTGGTCTCCCTGGTCTGTCTGACCCTGTTCCTCAAACGCTGGCAGCCGGTACGCATCTTCCGCTTCGGCGATCTCGGCGCCTCGCAGGTGGATATGACGCTGGCCCGCACACGCTACACGGCGGGACAAGTGATCCGCGCCTGGTCGCCGTTCCTGTTCCTGACCGCCACCGTGACCCTGTGGAGCGTGCCGCCATTCAAAGCGCTGTTCGCTCCTGGCGGCGCGATGTATGACTTCGTTATCAATATTTCGGTACCATTCCTCGACAAAATGGTTGCCCGTATGCCGCCGGTGGTTAGCGCCGCGACGCCCTACGCCGCGGTGTATAAATTCGACTGGCTGTCGGCAACCGGCACCGCCATTCTGTTCGCCGCCCTGCTGTCCATCGTCTGGCTGCGCATGAAGCCGAAAGATGCGCTGACCACCTTCGCCGGGACGCTGAAGGATCTGGCGCTGCCGATCTACTCTATCGGCATGGTGCTGGCGTTCGCCTTTATCTCTAACTATTCCGGGCTGTCGTCGACCCTGGCCCTGGCGCTGGCCCATACCGGCCACGCGTTTACCTTCTTCTCGCCGTTCCTTGGCTGGCTGGGGGTATTCCTGACCGGTTCGGACACCTCGTCTAACGCCCTGTTCGCCGCGCTGCAGGCAACGGCGGCGCAGCAGATTGGCGTCTCCGATATTCTGCTGGTCGCGGCCAATACCACCGGCGGCGTTACCGGCAAGATGATTTCCCCGCAGTCGATCGCCATCGCCTGCGCCGCGGTAGGCCTGGTGGGCAAAGAGTCGGATCTGTTCCGCTTTACCGTCAAACATAGCCTGATCTTCACCTGCATGGTGGGGCTGATCACCACGCTGCAGGCCTACGTTTTAACCTGGATGATCCCGTGATAGTGATGCCTAAACGCCTGGCCGACGACGTGGCGCGTCGCGTCCGGGCGCTGATTGAAGAACAACAGCTGGAGGCGGGCATGCGACTGCCCGCCGAGCGCCAGCTCGCCGCCCAGCTCGGCGTCTCACGCAATTCCCTGCGCGAAGCGCTGGCGATGCTGGTCAATGAAGGGGTGCTGTTGAGCCGTCGCGGCGGCGGCACCTTCGTCCGCTTTCAGCATGAGCCGTGGTCAGAGCAAAACATCGTCCAGCCGCTGAAGACGCTGCTGGCCGATGACCCGGACTACAGCTTCGATATCCTCGAAGCTCGCCACGCCATCGAAGCCAGCACCGCGTGGCACGCGGCGATGCGCGCCACCGACGCCGATAAAGAAAAAATTCGTCTGTGCTTTGAAGCGACCCAGAGTGAAGACCCGGATATCGCCTCGCAGGCGGATGTCCGCTTTCACCTGGCGATCGCCGAAGCCTCGCATAACGTGGTGCTCCTGCAAACCATGCGCGGCTTTTTCGACCTGCTGCACTCCTCCGTTAAGCAGAGCCGCCAGCGCATGTATCAGGTGCCGCCGGTGTTTGCCCGCCTGACCGAACAGCACCAGGCCGTCATGGAGGCGATTGTCGCCGGCGACGCCGAGGCGGCGCGCCAGGCGATGATGGGCCACTTAGGCTTTGTCCACGCCACCATCAAACGTTTTGATGAAGACCAGGCCCGCCAGGCGCGAATTACCCGCCTGCCCGGTGACCACAATGAAAATTCCAGGGAGAACTCGTGATGATTATTTCCGCCGCCAGCGACTATCGCGCCGCCGCACAGCGTATCCTGCCGCCGTTTCTGTTCCACTATATTGACGGCGGCGCCTACGCCGAACATACCCTGCGCCGCAACGTCGAGGACCTTTCCGATGTAGCCTTGCGCCAGCGTATTTTGCGCAATATGTCGGACCTGAGTCTGGAAACGACGTTATTCAACGAGAAGCTGGCGATGCCGACGGCGTTGGCGCCGGTCGGGCTGTGCGGGATGTACGCCCGCCGCGGCGAAGTGCAGGCCGCCGGCGCGGCGGACGACAAAGGCATTCCGTTCACCCTCTCTACCGTTTCCGTCTGCCCGATCGAAGAGGTCGCCCCGACCATCAAGCGCCCGATGTGGTTCCAGCTGTATGTCCTGCGCGACCGCGGCTTTATGCGCAATGCGCTGGAGCGCGCCAAAGCCGCCGGCTGCTCGACGCTGGTCTTTACCGTCGATATGCCGACTCCCGGCGCCCGCTACCGCGACGCCCATTCCGGCATGAGCGGCCCGAACGCCGCCCTGCGCCGCTACTGGCAGGCCGTCACCCATCCGCAGTGGGCGTGGGACGTCGGCCTTAACGGTCGCCCGCACGATCTGGGCAATATCTCCGCCTATCTCGGCAAACCGACCGGGCTTGAGGATTACATTGGCTGGCTGGCGAATAACTTCGATCCGTCGATTTCATGGAAAGACCTGGAGTGGATCCGCGATTTCTGGGACGGTCCGATGGTGATCAAAGGGATCCTCGATCCGGAGGACGCCCGCGACGCGGTGCGCTTCGGCGCTGACGGCATTGTCGTCTCCAACCACGGCGGCCGCCAGCTCGATGGCGTGCTCTCCTCGGCCCGCGCCCTGCCGGCAATTGCCGACGCGGTGAAAGGCGACATCACTATTCTCGCAGACAGCGGCATCCGCAACGGGCTCGACGTGGTGCGGATGATCGCCCTGGGCGCCGACAGCGTACTGCTGGGCCGCGCTTACCTGTACGCCCTGGCGACCCACGGTAAGCAGGGCGTGGCGAATCTGCTGAACCTCATCGAGAAAGAGATGAAAGTGGCGATGACCCTCACCGGGGCGAAAAGTATCCGTGAAATCAGCCGTGATTCGCTGGTGCAGAACGCCGAAGCGCTGCAGACCTTCGATGCGCTGAAGCAGAATAACGCCGCGTAATTCTCCACGTTTTCCCTTACGCCGCCCCTCTCCCTCAGGGTGAGGGTTCGCCAAATATCTGCTATTCTGCCCCCCGCAATTAAGGGGGCAGTATGCTGAACATCGTGTTATTCGAACCAGAGATCCCGCCGAACACCGGGAATATTATCCGCCTGTGCGCCAACACGGGCTTCAGTCTGCATATCATTGAGCCGATGGGCTTCACCTGGGACGATAAACGCCTGAGACGCGCCGGACTGGACTATCACGAGTTCACTGCCGTGCAGCGCCATGCGGATTACGCGGCGTTTGTCGCCAGCGCGCAGCCGCAGCGTCTGTTCGCCCTGACCACCAAAGGCACGCCTGCGCACAGCGCAGTGAGCTATCAGGACGGCGATTTCTTGATGTTTGGCCCGGAAACCCGCGGTCTGCCGGCCAGCATCCTCGATGCCCTGCCGCCGGAGCAGAAAATCCGTATTCCGATGATGCCGGACAGCCGCAGTATGAACCTGTCAAACGCGGTGTCGGTGGTGGTGTATGAAGCCTGGCGCCAGCTGGGGTATCCTGGCGCGGTCTTGCGCAGCTAACCTGAGCGGTTCCCGGATTACGGCGCGTTGCGCCTTATCCGGGCTACATTTCTGTGCTTAGCAGCGGCAAATGGCAATACATCAAATCCCATCGCCGTACTCGAAGGTGTGGTGGATGCCATTGAAATGCTGATCCATATCCATCGCCGGCTTGTCGCTCTCCGGCTTGCCGACGATACGCGCCGGTACGCCCGCCGCGGTGGTGTGCGGCGGAACCGGCTGCAATACCACCGAACCGGCGCCAATCTTCGCGCCACGCCCGACTTCAATATTGCCGAGGATCTTCGCCCCGGCGCCAATCATTACGCCTTCGCGAATTTTCGGATGACGGTCGCCGCTGGTTTTACCGGTCCCGCCGAGGGTGACCGACTGCAGAATAGAGACGTCATCTTCAATCACCGCCGTTTCGCCGACCACAATGCCGGTGGCATGGTCGAGCATGATCCCGCGGCCGATTTTCGCCGCCGGGTGGATATCCACCTGGAAAGAGACGGAGACCTGATTTTGCAGGAAAATCGCCAGCGCGCGTCGCCCCTGAGTCCACAGCCAGTGGCCGATACGATAGGCTTGCAAGGCATGGAAACCCTTCAGATAGAGCAACGGCGTGGAGTATTTATCCACCGCCGGGTCGCGCGTGCGCACCGCCTGAATATCGCAGGCGGCGGAGGCGATCATTTCCGGATCGGCGGCGTAGGCCTCTTCCACCACTTCGCGAATGGCGATCGCCGGCATAATCGGGGAAGCCAGCTTGTTGGCCAGCATATAGCTCAGCGCGCTGCCGAGATTTTCATGCTTGAGTAGCGTTGCGTGGTAAAAACTGGCGAGCATCGGCTCACAGTCAGCCAAAGCCCGGGCTTCGGCTTTAATATTATTCCAGACGATATCCAGTTCTTCACACGGCATTGCATACTCCAGGCGATATAGTAATGACCTGCCAGTTCTGCGCTGGCAGGGTCATTCAGGTGACAAAGGAAAGCTAATTGCTGCTGCGCTCGTCCTTGCGGGCGCGACCCAATAAGGTCAATGCTGCCTCGCGCGCAATTTTTCCGCAATACAATACCTGATAAATTTCCTCGGTTATTGGCATTTCGACACCTAAACGCTGTGCCAGAACGCGAACTTCCTTGGTATTGCGGTAGCCTTCAACCACCTGGCCAATCTTGTCCTGGGCGCTCTGCACGTCCATACCCTGGCCGAGCATCATGCCGAAGCGACGGTTACGGGACTGGTTGTCGGTGCAGGTGAGCACCAGGTCACCGAGGCCGGCCATGCCCATAAAGGTTTCCGGATCGGCGCCCAGCGCCGCGCCGAGGCGGGACATTTCCACCAGCCCACGGGTAATCAGCGCCGTACGCGCATTGGCGCCGAAGCCGATGCCATCCGACATACCTGCCCCGATGGCAATGACGTTTTTCACCGCGCCGCCGAGCTGCACGCCGATAAAGTCCGGGTTGATGTAGACGCGGAAGCTTTTGCCGCAGTGCAGTAGGCGCTGAAGGTCTTCCGCAAACTGCGGATCCGTGGCCGCCAGCGAAATCGCCGTCGGCAGGCCGGCGGCCAGCTCTTTGGCGAAGGTTGGCCCCGAGATCACCGCCAGCGGAATATCATCGCCCAGCGCTTCACGCGCCACGTCCTGCAGCAGACGGCCGGTTTCGGCCTCCAGGCCTTTGGTGGCCCACACCAGCCGCGCGTCGGAACGCATCAGCGGTTTAATCTGGCGTAACACCTGACCGAATACATGGCTCGGCACCACGACAAGGATGTCGCGGCTGGCGGCCAGCGCGGTGGCCAGGTCGCTCTCAAGATGCAGCGTATCCGGGAAAGGCACATCGGGAAGGAACGCGGCGTTGCAGCGATCGTGTTGCAGCGTCGCGATATGTTTCGGGTCATGGCCCCACAGCACAACGTGGTGGCCATTTCTTGCCAGGGTGATGGCAAGAGCGGTGCCGTAAGAGCCGGCACCGATCACAGTCATTGCAGCATTAAGTGCGTTCATCAGGCATCCTGATGTTGTTCAGCACCTTCGCCAGCCTGCTGCTGCAGATAGTTCATGAACAGCGCGTCGAAGTTCACTGGCGCAAGGTTAAGTTGCGGGAAGGTGCCGCGGGAAACCAGGCTGGTGATGCACTCGCGCGCGTACGGGAACAGAATGTTCGGGCAGTATGCGCCGAGGCAGTGCGCCATCTGGGTGCCTTCGATGCCGTCGATGGAGAAAATACCGCCCTGCTGTACTTCACAGAGGAACGCGGTTTCTTCGCCCAGCGCAGCGGTCACGGTCACACGCAGCACCACTTCATAAACGCCTTCAGCCAGCTGGGTGGAGGCGGTATCCAGATCAAGTTTAACTTCCGGCTGCCAGTCTTTCTGGAAAACTTGCGGCGCGTTCGGCGCTTCAAAAGAGATATCTTTGGTATAGATACGCTGGATCTGGAAGGTCATTTCGGTGCTGTTTTGTTCTGACATAGTAAAACCCTTTCGTGTTGTCCTTAAATACGCGCTTCCGCCAGGGAAAGCGCGCAAAAATTAGCGCAAGAGGGGATCAAGTCCACCACGTGAATCAAGCGCATACAAGTCGTCACAGCCGCCAATGTGCTGCGCATCAATAAAAATCTGCGGAACCGTCGTCCGTCCGCTGCGCTGGATCATCTCCTCACGCTTCGCGGCATCGCCATCGATCGGCAACTCATGGAACGTTACGCCTTTGCTGTTCAGCAGCGCTTTCGCGCGGATGCAGAACGGGCAGGTCGCTTTGGTGTAGATCTCAATATTGGCCATGACTTCACTCCTGTTGTTACCCTGAGGGTTTTACGCCGCAGCCTGTGTTCCCTTCACGTCAGGCGTGAAGGAGAAAACGCGGCGGCATCACCACGCGAGGTAAGTTATTTGCCGCGTACCAGAGGGAGGTTTTCGCCGCTCCAGCCAGCAATGCCCTCTTTCAGTACAAAGACTTTTTCAAACCCGGCTTTGTTCAGCGCGCTGGCGGGCTCTTGCGCCTGCATGCCGGAACCGTCTACCACAATAATGGGTTGCGATTTGTGTTTTTCCAACTCGCCGACGTTATTGGCTTTGATATCGCTGGGCAGCAGGTTAATAGCGCCGGCAATATGGCCTTTACGGAAATCGTCACGCTGACGCAGGTCGACCACCACCGCATCTTCTTTATTGATAAGACGCGTCGCTTCACCACGGGTGATGACTTTAACTTTCGACATCAGCCCCTTGAAGGTGGTGAACACTACCGCACCCAGCAGCGCGATCCACGCGATGCTCAGGACCGGGTGACGGCCGATGAATTGCATAATTTCTTGCATGGGGGGTTACAACTCCCGACTAAGTGAGAAAAAAACCAGGAAAGGAGTATACCTGTGCCTTGCGGCAATTACAGCCAGTGAGCGCGATGTAATGTATTTTCTGCGGGCGGTGGCGAAAAAAAGCCGCTCTCGCTGACCCGGCGCGGCCCGGCCGCTCCCTTTCTTTGATCTTTCACGGGGATTTAAACGATTCAGCTGTAGTAAAATTACGCAAAATTTCTGTCTTTGAGCATGAGGTTGTCGCAATGTCGGTTTCTAAAAAACCTATGGTACTGGTGATTCTGGATGGCTACGGCTATCGCGAAGACCAACAGGATAACGCCATTTATAGCGCTAAAACGCCGGTAATGGACGCGCTGTGGGCCAAACGTCCACATACCCTGATCGATGCATCCGGCCTCGAAGTCGGCCTGCCGGACCGTCAGATGGGGAACTCCGAAGTAGGCCACGTCAACCTGGGCGCCGGTCGTATCGTCTATCAGGACCTGACCCGTCTCGATGTGGAAATTAAAGAACGCACCTTCTTCGCCAACCCGGTACTGACCGCCGCGGTCGATAAAGCGGTTGCCGCCGGCAAAGCAGTACATATCATGGGCCTGATGTCGCCAGGCGGCGTCCACAGCCACGAAGATCACATCATGGCGATGGTGGAGCTGGCGGCAGAGCGCGGCGCTGAGAAGATCTACCTGCACGCCTTCCTCGACGGCCGTGATACGCCGCCGCGCAGTGCGGAAAAAACGCTGGCGACATTCGAAGCCAAATTTGCCGCGCTGGGCAAAGGTCGCATCGCGTCGCTCATCGGCCGCTATTACGCCATGGACCGCGACAACCGCTGGGATCGCGTGGAACAAGCTTATGATCTGCTGACCCTGGCCAAAGGCGAATTCCAGGCCGATACCGCCGTCGCGGGTCTGCAGGCCGCCTACGCCCGTGACGAAAACGACGAATTCGTGAAAGCCACCGTTATCCGCGCCGCCGGCCAGGCCGATGCCGCGATGGAAGACGGCGACGCGCTGATCTTCATGAACTTCCGTGCCGACCGCGCGCGTGAAATCACCCGCGCCTTCGTCAACGCCGACTTCGACGGCTTTGCGCGTAAGAAAGTGGTTAATCTCGATTTCGTGATGCTCACCGAATACGCCGCCGACATCAAAGTCGCCTGCGCCTACCCGCCCGCCTCGCTGGCCAATACCTTCGGCGAGTGGATGGCGAAGCACGATAAAACCCAGCTGCGTATCTCCGAAACTGAAAAATACGCTCACGTCACCTTCTTCTTCAACGGCGGCGTAGAAGAGCCGTTTAAAGGCGAAGAGCGGATCCTGATTAACTCGCCGAAAGTGGCGACCTACGATCTGCAGCCGGAAATGAGCTCCGCCGAGCTGACCGAGAAACTGGTCGCCGCCATCAAAGGCGGAAAATACGATACCATCATCTGTAACTACCCGAACGGCGATATGGTTGGCCATACCGGGGTGATGGAAGCTGCCGTAAAAGCGGTTGAAGCGCTGGATCGCTGCATCGACCAGGTGGCTCAGGCGGTGGAATCCGTTGGCGGCCAGCTGCTGATCACCGCCGACCACGGCAACGCCGAGCAGATGCGCGACCCGGCCACCGGCCAGGCGCACACCGCCCATACCAATCTGCCGGTTCCGCTGATCTACGTCGGTAATAAAGCGGTCAAAGCGGTCAACGGCGGCAAACTTTCCGACATCGCCCCGACCATGCTGTCGCTGATGGGAATGGAAATCCCGCAAGAGATGACTGGCAAGCCGCTGTTCATCGTGGAATAATCCTTCCCCATGAGGGGAAAGGCGATGTATTCAACTACATGGATCGCAGCGGCAGTTCGATCCGTCCTTTACGCCAGCGCGCTCAGCGCTGGCGTATTGCTGTGCGCGTCATCTGCGCATGCCGACGATCGCGATCAGCTAAAGTCCATCCAGGCCGACATCGCCGCCAGGCAGCGGGCGATTAAGCAACAGCAGCAGCAGCGCGCAAGCCTGCTCGCCCAGCTCAAAGCGCAGGAAGAGGCGATCGCCGCCGCGGCCCGCAAACTGCGCGAAACCCAGGATAGCCTGAACCAGCTCAATAAGCAGATTGACGAGATGAACGCCGCTCTCGCGAAGCTGGAGCGCCAGCGCGCGTCTCAGGAGCGGAACCTCGCCGCGCAGCTCGATGCCGCTTTCCGCCAGGGGCCGCATACCGGCATCCAGATGGTGCTCAGCGGTGAAGAGGGCCAGCGCAATCAGCGGATGCAGGTCTATTTCAGCTATTTCAACCAGGCCCGCCAGGAGACTATCGCGGAGTTGAAGAAAACGCGCGAAGAGATGGCGGTGCAAAAGTCGATGCTCGAAGAAAAACAGAGCCAGCAGCAAACGCTGGTCTACGAGCAAAAGGCCCAGCAGGCGAAGCTGGAGCAGGCGCGTAACGAACGGAAAAAGACCCTTTCCGGCCTGGAGTCTTCCATTCAGCAGGGTCAGCAACAATTAAGTGAATTACGGGCTAACGAATCGCGCCTACGCGGTCGTATCGCCCAGGCGGAGGCTGCCGCCAAAGCCCGCGCCGATCGGGAAGCACGCGACGCGCAGGCGGTGCGCGACCGCCAGCAGGAAGCATCGCGCAAAGGCACTACCTATAAACCAACGGAAAGCGAGCGTTCGCTGATGTCACGCACCGGCGGGCTGGGCTCGCCGCGCGGTCAGGCGTTCTGGCCGGTTCGCGGTCCGCTCCTTCATCGATATGGCGAACAGCTGCAAGGTGAACTACGTTGGAAAGGGATGGTTATCGCCGCGTCTGAAGGCACCGAAGTCAGAGCCATTGCCGATGGTCGGGTCATTCTGGCCGACTGGCTGCAGGGCTATGGTCTGGTGGTGGTGGTCGAACATGGCAAAGGCGACATGAGCCTGTATGGCTATAACCAAAGCGCGCTGGTCAGCGTTGGCACCCAGGTGCGTGCCGGCCAGCCTATCGCGCTCGTAGGCAGCAGCGGCGGTCAGGGCCGTCCGTCGCTCTATTTCGAAATTCGCCGCCAGGGTCAGGCGGTCAATCCACAGCCGTGGTTGGGAAGATAAGTTTTGCTTCAATTTCGCGCAATTGCTCTTGCCGTAGCCGGTTCGCTGGCTCTGGCGGCGCCAGCGTTCGCTGGCAAACTCTCCATCGTTATTGACGATTTTGGCTACCGCCCGCAGACCGAGAATCAGGTGCTGGCGCTGCCGGCAACTATCTCCGTCGCCGTGCTGCCGAACGCGCCGCACGCCCGGGAAATGGCCACTAAAGCGCATAATCAGGGCCATGAAGTGCTCATCCATCTGCCAATGGCGCCGCTCAGCAAACAGCCGCTGGAAAAAGACACCCTGCGTCCCGAAATGAGCAGCGAGGAGATCGAGCGCATTATTCGCGAGGCTTACGGCAAAGTCCCTTACGCCGTCGGGCTGAATAACCATATGGGCAGCGCGATGACCTCCAACCTGTTTGGCATGCAGAAGGTGATGCAGGCCCTGGAGCGCTACAATCTCTATTTTCTCGACAGCGTCACCATCGGCAACACCCAGGCCATGCGCGCCGCGCAGGGTACCGGCGTGAAGGTGATTAAGCGCAAAGTGTTTCTCGACGATACGCAGAATGAAGCCGATATCCGCAACCAGTTCAATCGCGCCATCGCCCTGGCGCGGCGCAACGGTTCGGCGATAGCCATTGGCCATCCGCATCCGACGACGGTGCGGGTGCTGCAGCAGATGGTCTATAACCTGCCGCCGGATATCACGCTGGTGCGCCCGAGCAGCCTGCTGAACGAGCCGCAGGTCGACAACTCGACGCCAAACTACGCCCAGCCGCCTGCGCAACAAACGCAGCAGAAGCCGCGTAATCCGTTCCATGGCGTGAAGTCTTGCAAACCGAAGCGCCCGCTGGAGCCTGTGAACGCCAGCCGCTTCTTCACTATCCTCAGCGATAGCATCAGCCAGAGCGCGCTGATCCAGTACTATCGCCTCAAATGGCAGGGCTGGGACAACCCCGGCAACTAGACTACTCAGGGGTCCGTTCGCTTTTGCGCGACGGGCGCCTGGTTATCTTCGTGGGCGTACCACGCCTTAAAATATTTCAGAAAGCTGTAAAACGTCGCGTACAGGCCGGTCACCACGCCGACCTTGCCATAGCGCCACGCCCCGCTAAACAGATACCACTTAAAGAAAGCGCCAATGGCGCTGACGATCCCCCGCGTCAGCGAAGGTTTGATCTGCTGGTACTTCACCAGCCGGGTGGTATAGCTGTTCAGCTTATTAAACACTTCATGCAGCGAATAAAAGGTATCGTGGCGAACGAAGCCCGGCAGCCTGACGGAGCTCGCGTGTCCGACCACCTGGTCATCCACCGGCCGATCGTTAAACCGCGCCTGCTGGCGGTTAAAGAGGCGCACCGGATAATCCGGTGAGGAAATGGGGTAGATCGTCCGTACCTGTTTGCCTAGCACAAACCAGTAGCGCGGCAGACGCCAGGCGCAGGTCGGGTCAGGCTCCTCCCCCGCTTTTAGCGCCTGAATGGCCGTCACCACGTCATTATCAAGAATTTCGTCGCTGTCCATGCACAGCACCCAGTCATGGCTGGCCAGCCCGATGGCATAGTTCATCTGCGCGCCGTGGGCTTTATAGGCATGGTGATGGACGGTGAGACCAAACTGCTGACAAATAGCGACGGTTTCGTCGGTACTGCCGGAGTCGACGACGATACATTCATCGGCCACCTTCAGCAGAGGCGGCAGCACCTCCATCAGCAGGCGCGCAGAGTTACAGGTCAGTAAGCATACGGAGAGTTTAAGCATGATAGTTACAAAGTTAAACTGCGACTAAACACACTGTATAAGCGAATAACCGTAAAATCGATGTAGAAATTGTGCGCTTAATATTAAGCAGGCTAAAAATGTTATCCAAATCTAAATTAAGGCGCCCGCAGGCGCCTTTTTTGCTGATTTTTACGCCAGCATGGGGGATTAGTCCCAGCTCAAAACCACTTTACCGGACTGGCCGGAGCGCATCGCGTCAAAACCTTTCTGGAAGTCATCAATGCCGAAGCGGTGGGTGATGATCGGTGAGAGATCCAGACCAGACTGGATCAGCGCCGCCATCTTGTACCAGGTTTCGAACATTTCGCGACCATAGATACCTTTGATAAACAGCCCTTTGAAGATGACCTTGGTCCAGTCGATGGACATATCCGACGGCGGGATACCCAGCATCGCGATACGGCCGCCGTGGTTCATGGTATCAAGCATGCTGCGAAACGCCGGCGGCGCGCCGGACATCTCCAGACCCACATCGAAACCTTCGGTCATCCCCAGCTCGGCCATCACGTCATTAAGGTTCTCTTTGGCCACGTTCACCGCGCGGGTAACGCCCATTTTGCGCGCCAGCTCAAGACGGTACTCGTTGACGTCGGTGATCACCACGTTACGCGCGCCGACGTGTTTCGCTACCGCCGCCGCCATCACGCCGATCGGACCGGCACCGGAAACCAGCACGTCTTCCCCGACCAGATCGAAGGAGAGCGCGGTGTGCACCGCGTTGCCGAACGGGTCGAAGATAGACGCCAGGTCATCAGAGATATTGTCGGGGATTTTAAAGGCGTTAAAGGCCGGGATCACCAGATACTCAGCAAAGCAGCCCGGGCGGTTGACGCCCACGCCGATGGTGTTGCGGCACAGATGGGTGCGGCCCGCGCGGCAGTTACGGCAGTGGCCGCAGGTGATATGCCCTTCGCCGGAGACGCGGTCGCCAATCTTAAAGCCGCGCACTTCCTGACCAATCCCCACCACTTCGCCGACATATTCGTGACCGACCACCATCGGCACCGGAATGGTCTTCTGCGACCACTCATCCCAGTTGTAGATGTGCACGTCGGTCCCGCAAATGGCGGTCTTGCGGATTTTAATCAGCAGATCGTTATGGCCGACTTCCGGTTCCGGTACGTCGGTCATCCAGATGCCTTCTTCCGCTTTCAGTTTGGATAACGCTTTCATCTCATACCCTTATTAGGCGATGACGCCCAGTTGTTTGCCGATGCGGGTAAAGGCTTCCACCGCACGCTCAATTTGTTCAGGAGTATGCGCCGCCGACATCTGGGTGCGAATACGCGCCTGGCCTTTCGGTACCACCGGATAGAAGAAGCCGGTGACATAGATCCCTTCTTTCTGCAGCTCGCGGGCAAAGTTCTGCGCCACCACCGCCTCGCCCAGCATCACCGGAATGATGGCGTGGTCGGCGCCGGCCAGCGTGAAGCCTGCCGCGGTCATTTTTTCGCGGAACAGACGCGCGTTAGCCCACAGGCGATCGCGCAGGTCTGCCCCCTCTTCAACCATCTCCAGCACTTTGATGGAGGCGGCCACGATGGCCGGCGCCAGAGAGTTGGAGAACAGATACGGACGGGAGCGCTGGCGCAGCCACTCAACCACCTCTTTGCGCGCGGCGGTGTAGCCGCCGGAGGCGCCGCCCAGCGCTTTACCCAACGTGCCGGTGATGATATCGACGCGCCCCATCACATCGCAGTATTCGTGGGAGCCGCGGCCGTTTTCGCCGACGAAGCCGACGGCGTGGGAGTCATCGACCATCACCAGCGCATCGTATTTATCCGCCAGGTCGCAAACGCCTTGCAGGTTGGCGATCACGCCATCCATCGAGAACACGCCGTCGGTGGCGATCAGCACGTGACGCGCGCCGGCCTCGCGAGCTTCTTTCAGACGCGCCTCCAGCTCTTGCATATCGTTGTTGGCATAGCGGAAGCGCTTCGCTTTACACAGACGCACGCCGTCGATGATCGAGGCATGGTTCAGGGCGTCGGAGATAATGGCGTCTTCCGGGCCGAGCAGCGTTTCAAACAGGCCGCCGTTGGCGTCGAAGCAGGAGGAGTAGAGGATCGCGTCTTCCATACCGAGGAAATCGGCCAGCTTCTTCTCCAGCTGCTTATGCGTATCCTGGGTGCCGCAGATGAAGCGTACCGAGGCCATCCCGAAACCGTGGCTGTCCATGCCGGATTTCGCCGCGGCAATCAGTTCCGGGTGGTTCGCCAGACCCAGATAGTTATTGGCGCAGAAGTTAATCACGTGGCTGTCGCCGACGGTAATGTCCGCCTGCTGCGCCGAGGTGATGATGCGCTCTTCTTTGAACAACCCTTCGGCCCGAGCGGTCTCCAGATTGCTAGTTAACTGTTTGTAGAAATCACCACGCATTGCAACTCTCCAGATTCGGCAAAATTTGGCACATATTACCCAAAGCTATACGCTGATACGAGATGATGCAGGCTTGAATGAATTATTTGCAGCATAAATCACGTCAGCCCAGCACCTTATTCTGCGAATGGCTGTAGGCTTGCTCATGTGGTGATATGATAAGAGCATTCATGTCCGGATTGTCTCCGGGCTCTCAACTTCAAAGGTACAGTTATGATCATCGTTACCGGCGGCGCAGGCTTTATCGGCAGCAACATCGTTAAAGCGCTGAATGACAAAGGCATCACCGACATTCTGGTTGTCGACAATCTGAAAGACGGCACCAAGTTTGTAAACCTGGTTGACCTGAACATCGCTGACTACATGGATAAAGAAGACTTTCTGATCCAGATTATGGCGGGTGAAGAGTTCGGTGAAATCGAAGCAATCTTCCACGAAGGCGCGTGCTCTTCCACTACCGAGTGGGATGGCAAGTACATGATGGACAACAACTATCAGTACTCCAAAGAGCTGCTGCACTACTGCCTGGAGCGCGAAATCCCGTTCCTGTACGCCTCCTCCGCGGCCACCTATGGCGGACGCACCAGCGACTTCATCGAGTCCCGCGAGTACGAACAGCCGCTGAACGTTTACGGCTACTCCAAATTCCTGTTCGACGAATACGTCCGCCAGATCCTGCCGGAAGCCAATTCGCAGATCGTCGGCTTCCGCTACTTTAACGTCTACGGGCCGCGCGAAGGCCACAAAGGCAGCATGGCGAGCGTCGCTTTCCACCTCAATACCCAGCTGAATAATGGCGAAAGCCCGAAACTGTTTGAAGGCAGCGACGGCTTCAAGCGCGACTTCGTCTACGTGGGCGACGTGGCTGACGTCAACCTGTGGTTCTGGGAAAACGGCGTTTCCGGCATCTTTAACCTCGGCACCGGCCGTGCGGAATCCTTCCAGGCCGTCGCCGATGCGACCCTGGCGTACCACAAAAAAGGCAGCATCGAGTACATCCCGTTCCCGGACAAACTGAAAGGCCGCTACCAGGCGTTCACTCAGGCGGATCTGACTAACCTGCGCAAAGCGGGCTATGACAAACCGTTCAAAACCGTTGCCGAAGGCGTAACGGAATATATGGCCTGGCTAAACCGCGACGCGTAAGAAACAAGCATGAAAATATTGGTGGTAGGCCCGTCTTGGGTGGGCGACATGATGATGTCGCAAAGTCTTTATCGTACGCTCAGGGCGCGCTATCCCCAGGCGATTATCGACGTGATGGCGCCAGCCTGGTGCCGTCCGTTGCTTTCGCGCATGCCGGAAGTGAACGAAGCGATCCCGATGCCGCTGGGTCACGGCGCGCTGGCTATCGGCGAACGCCGCAAGCTCGGCCACAGCCTGCGCGAGCGTCGCTACGATCGCGCTTACGTGCTGCCGAACTCGTTTAAATCGGCATTAGTCCCTTTCTTTGCCAATATCCCGCTGCGCACCGGCTGGCGCGGCGAGATGCGCTACGGCCTGCTCAACGACGCCCGAGTGCTGGACAAAGACGCCTGGCCGCTGATGGTGGAACGCTACGTGGCGCTGGCCTACGACAACGGCGTGATGCGCTGCGCCAAAGATCTGCCGCAGCCGCTGCTGTGGCCGCAGCTGCAGGTCAACGAAGGGGAAAAGTCGCAGGCCTGCAGCGCCTTTAACCTGTCCAACGATCGGCCGATCGTCGGCTTCTGCCCCGGCGCGGAGTTCGGCCCGGCCAAACGCTGGCCGCACTATCATTATGCTGCGCTGGCGAAAAAGCTTATCGACGATGGCTATCAGATTGCGCTTTTCGGCTCGGCGAAAGATAACGAGGCCGGCAAAGAGATCATCGCCGCCCTCAGCAGCGAGCAGCAGGCCTGGTGCCGTAATCTGGCGGGTGAAACCCAGCTGGAGCAGGCGGTCATTCTGATCGCCGCCTGTAAAGCTGTAGTGACTAACGATTCGGGGCTGATGCACGTCGCCGCAGCGCTGGACCGCCCGCTGGTGGCGCTGTATGGCCCGAGCAGTCCGGACTTTACCCCGCCGCTGTCGCATAAAGCGCGGGTTATCCGTCTGATTACCGGCTACCACAAGGTGCGCAAAGGCGATGCCGCCGAAGGCTATCATCAGAGCCTGATCGACATCACCCCAGAACGCGTCCTGCAAGAGCTGAACGAACTGTTAGCGGAAAAAACCGAGCACGAGGAAGCGTAACGGATGCGGGTATTGATCGTTAAAACCTCCTCCATGGGCGACGTGCTGCACACGCTGCCCGCGCTAACCGACGCCGCGCAGGCTATCCCCGGCATCCGCTTCGACTGGGTGGTTGAAGAGGGTTTCGCGCAGATCCCCTCCTGGCATGAAAGCGTCGAGCGGGTTATCCCGGTGGCGATCCGCCGCTGGCGCAAAGCCTGGTTTTCCGCGCCGATCAAAGCCGAGCGTCAAGCCTTTCGCGAGGCCGTTCAGGCGGTAAAGTATGACGCCATCATCGATGCCCAAGGGCTGGTAAAAAGCGCCGCGCTGGTTACTCGCCTGGCGCACGGCGTCAAGCACGGTATGGACTGGCAAACGGCCCGCGAGCCGCTGGCGAGCCTGTTTTACAACCGCCGCCACCATATCGCGAAACAGCAGCACGCGGTGGAGCGTACCCGTGAGCTGTTCGCCAAAAGCCTTGGCTACGCGAAACCCCAGACCCAGGGGGATTACGCCATTGCGCGCCATTTCCTGCAGCACGAGGCTAGCGCTGCCGCGCCCTATCTGGTGTTTCTGCACGCCACCACCCGCGACGATAAGCACTGGCCGGAAACCCGCTGGCAGGAGCTTCTCGATCTGCTGGCCGACAGCGGCGTCCACATTAAGCTGCCGTGGGGGGCCCCGCACGAAGAGGCGCGGGCGAAGCGGCTGGCGGAAGGCCGGGAGTATGTCGAAGTGCTGCCGCGCATGAGCCTTGAGCAGGTGGCGCAGGTTCTGGCCGGCGCCCGGGCCGTCGTCTCGGTCGATACCGGGCTGAGCCATCTGACCGCCGCGCTGGATAAACCGAACTTTACGCTCTACGGCCCGACCGACCCGGGGCTGATTGGCGGATACGGTAAAAACCAGCATATCGTGCGGCCGGAAAACAGCGCCAGCACCGGCGATATTGCGGCCAGCCGGATTCATCTTCTCCTGCAAAATCAGGGGCTGCTCTGATGGGATCCCTGTTTAAGCAGATCTACCGCTATACGCGCCCTCGCGCGTATCGCCACAATGAAAATCTGTGGCCTTTTACCCGTATTACGCGCGCGCCAAGCGGCGAAATCAGCGCGTTACGCTATAAAGGGAAAACGGTGCCGCTGGTCAGCCTGAGCGCGCTGAAAAACAGTATGCAGGGCGAAGTCCTGCTGACCGCCACCGGCCCCTCAACCCGCAATATCGATTTTTCCCTGTTGTCGAAAACGATCCCGGTGATGGGCGTCAATGGCGCCTGGCATCTTGCCGACCGGCTGCACTTTTCACTCTATACCATCGTCGACATGGAATTTTTCGATAAGAAGCCGGACATTATCCGCGCCATTGTCAGCCAGCCGGATATTTTGCTGTTCACCACCATGCACGGGATCGCCAAAATCGTCGATCGCTATGGGGACGCGCTGCGCTGCCGTTTGGCGTTGATTGAGGACGGTTGCTATAAGATTTACCAGCCGAAAGTCGCCAGCGAAGCGATAAAGCGCACTTACCAGCAGAATGCGGCGATGTGCTTTCATCCTCAGCGCCCGGATATCTGTTTTAGCACCGATATTCGCCAGGGCATCTTTGATGCCGGCACGGTGGTCTACTGGGCGCTGCAAATTCTCGCCTGGCTGGGCTTCAATACTATCCTGGTGAGCGGCCTGGATATGACCAACTTTAACCAGCCGCGATTCTACGAAACACAACAAGAAAAATTGCCTTCTTACCTGGCAACAAAAGTGGATACCCTCGTCATGCCCTCCTTTGCGCATGCCGCGCAGGTACTGCAGCAACGCCAGATTCGGGTGATTAATTTTTCCCCAGAAAGCGCTGTGCCGGATACTATCTTCGAAAAGGTTGCGTTTAATGAGTACTTTAAAAGTGAGTAACTTCGCCAGACAGGGTTACTCGATTGTCTTTCCTTTGTTTTTATTTTTCAGCGCGATTTTTTGCATGTCCACCCGGACCAATAATCTGCTGCATTTATCGATCCTGCTGCTATTGCTGTCGCTGGTACGCCAGGAAAACCGCCAGGCGCTGGCCGGGGTGTTACGCGAGCAGTGGCAGACCTGGACGCTGCTGGCGGCTTTCTTTATCTATTACGCCCTCAGTAATGTGTGGGGCCATACGCCGCAGCATATTGACTCGCCGATCACCCACGGCGTGTATCTGACCGGGTATCTGTTGCTGATGACGATGCTGCTCAGGGACGGACGAACCCGCCGACTGGCGATGCTGGCGGTGGTCGGTGGGATCACCGTGCTCTCCCTGTGGACGCTGATTATCGACCATACGCTGGTTCTCACCGAACGAGCGGTCTCCCCCGAGAACCCCGGACCAACGAACGTTATCGACCTTGCCGGTTACTGCGGCATCGGCATTTTAATTTGCGGCATGCTACTGAAAGAAAAAGCCAGCCACTGGCTCTATCTGCCGGTGGTCATCATGCTGGTGATGCTGCTGCTCACCCAAAGCCGCGGGCCGATCATCGCCCTGGTGCTGGCGGTCGGCTGTACGCTGCACCTGCACGTCTTCACCCGCCGCAACCTGCTGATCGCCGCGGCGCTGGCCGTGCTGGTAGCGCTGCTTTTGGTCATGACGCCGGTGGGCGACATGCTGCTCGCCCGTTTCGAGGAGCTGGGCACCCAAAGCGGGCTGCGCCTGAGCATCTGGCACCATACGCTGTCGGAGATGGCCAGCCAGCCGTGGCTGGGGCGCGGTTTCAGCTATGAACTGGATTTCATCAACTACAGCGGCGAGCACATCACCACCACCCACAGTGTGTATATGGGCGCCCTGCTGAAAGGCGGCATCGTGGGGTTACTGCTGCTGTTGGCGATCATTGCCTGCGGGCTATGGCAGGCGTGGCGCAAGCGCCATACCGACAGCCGCTACAGTCTGGCGATCCTGTTTTACGCGCTGGTGTTTATGGCCTCGCAGGGGATGTTTATCATCAGCAATCCCCGGGAAACCTGGGTGCTGTTCTGGCTGCCGCTGGGCATTGCGCTCAGCAAAGGGTTGGCGGAAAAACGCTAACAAAAAGGGCCGTCAGCGGCCCTTTTTATATTAACTTTTTAAATCAACTGCGGGCGGCGACCAGCCGGTCGGCCTGCTCTTTAATCACGGGCCACACCGACTCAATCGCCACATCGGCGACATTCGCTTCTTCACAGACTATCTGCTTCGCCTTGTCATAGCCCGGCGCCCAGATGTGATAGCCGGGCAGCCCGGTATTCTTGAGTTTGCGTTTGTTATAGACCGCCACCATCGGCTTATCGAAAGCCCGGGCAATATGCACGATCGAGGTGTCCGGCGTAATGACTAAATCACAGCTGCGGATCACTTCTACGGCGGAGTTGATGGTGCTGTCGGCGATGTACAGCGCCATATCCAGCCCCAGCTGGCGGATTTTTTCACTGCGCCCCACCATCACGATACAGACCCGGTAAGGCAGAGCATGTAGCCGCTCGACCAGGGTCGCCACCTGGTGACGACAGAAGTCTTTATCCTCGGAGGCGGTAAAAGGGTTAATGGCGATACGCAGTTCGACCTCTCCGGCCTGAGAAAGCAAGCGGGCCACTTTCTCCCGCTCATGGCGGCAGCCGGGGAGATGATAGTGATACGGGCGGTCGTCAACGATGCCAAACAGCTTCACCACCTGCTTATAGCGCAGGGAAATATGGCTGTTGCCGTCAAAAAAAGCGATTGAGTGATCGTAAAGTTTATAGGGCTCTTTATTAAAACCAATCACGCTGGTCGCCCGTAAATCGGCGAGTAATTTAAAGCGTTCATAGCTGGTCACGTCATCAAAATGGCTTTGTTGAATAAATCAGATTTCGGGTAAGTCTCCCCCGTAGCGGGTTGTGTTTTCAGGCAATACGCACGCTTTCAGGCATACCTGCTTTCGTCATTTTGTTCAGCGCTCGTACCAGGGCCATAGCCTCCGCAACCTGACCATCGTAGTCACGCAGCGTCAGTGAACCCCCGAACAGCTGTTTTACCCGGTACATCGCCGTTTCCGCTATCGAGCGACGGTTGTAATCTGTTGTCCATTTCCACCGCGCATTACTCCCGGTCATTCGCTGATTAGCCACTGCACGGTTACGGTCTGCATATTCACCGGGCCAGTAACCCGCACCTTTTCGGGGCGGGATAAGCGCGCTGATTTTCTTACGCCGCAGTTCATCGTGACAGAGCCGGGTATCGTAAGCTCCATCGGCGGCGGCTGACCTGATTTTCCGGTGGGTTTGCCGGATTAACCCGGGGAAGGCCTCTGAGTCCGTAACGTTGTTCAGCGACAGGTCAGCGCAGATGATTTCATGTGTTTTACTGTCAACTGCCAGATGCAGCTTACGCCATATACGACGGCGTTCCTGGCCATGCTTTTTGACTTTCCACTCGCCTTCACCGAAGACCTTCAGCCCGGTGGAATCAATTACCAGGTGTGCGATTTCACCCCGGGTGGGCGTTTTGAAACTGATATTAACCGACTTTGCCCGCCTGCTGACACAGCTGTAATCCGGGCAGCGTAGCGGAACGTTCATCAGAGAAAAAATGGAATCAATAAAGCCCTGCGCAGCGCGCAGGGTCAGCCTGAATACGCGTTTAATGACCAGCACAGTCGTGATGGCAAGGTCAGAATAGCGCTGAGGTCTGCCTCGTGAAGAAGGTGTTGCTGACTCATACCAGGCCTGAATAGCTTCATCATCCAGCCAGAAAGTTATGGAGCCACGGTTGATGAGGGCTTTATTGTAGGTGGGCCAGTTGGTGATTTTGAACTTTTGCTTTGCCACGGAACGGTCTGCGTTGTCGGGAAGATACGTGATCTGATCCTTCAACTCAGCAAAAGTTCGATTTATTCAACAAAACCCATCAAAATCGATAACCGCATCAAAACCCGCCGCCCGCAACGTATTTAAGGACATGCGAGGCCGATATAAATATACTTGCTGAATGAATTCTGAGCCTGCTAATATTTCGCTGCATATTGGTCCGGTTAACACCGAAACCTGATATCCCCGTTCGGCCAGTATTCTGGCGCAGCCGGTCGTGACCACCATATCACCGACTTTATCATCCAGACGCAATAGCAGCACGCGGCGCACAGCCGCTGGGTCGAAGGCTTTACGCGCCGGCTTATTTCTGTATCGATAGTTAATTAAATTAAATTTAATGCCGCGGAAAAAAGCATTCTTTTTCCGCGTTAATTGTTTAAGGATACGCATACGGTACCTTGAGCTGTGTTAGCGCTGTGTAATTTTCCGCTGGTAATATTCTGCCAGCGTCATGCCCTTCACCTGCGGCGCCAGCCAGCTAAAAAAGGCTTCGAGGTCAGCGTATAAACGCTCAATATCCCGTTCATTCTGGAACGTGGGGCTGCCGCCGGGCATATACTCTGAAGAGTGGAGCATATATTCCACGTAGTCATTGCCCTGCGTCAACGTTTGTTCGACGACTTTTTTCATCGTCTCCACATTGCCGCCCATCGGTCGCAGCCAGTGTACGGAGGGGGATCGCACTTTGCCGCGCAGGCGGTCGTAGCCCTGCTTCACGCTGTTCATCCACGCTGAGTGCTTGTACTGGATGCTCATCGGCACTTCCAGCAGCGGCGAGTGGCCCTCGCGGCTGATGTCATTTTCATCGAGGAAATAGGCATGCTGCGGAAAGCGGCGATAATCGGTCCCGCCATCGCCCTGCGGCGCCCCCTTGGCGGTCTTCCAGTTCACCCGCGGGGTCACCGAGCAATCCACCTGATACCCGTATTCCACCAGCAGACGCGCATAGCGCTCGTCAAAAGCCCAGCGCCCGGCGCGATGGCTAACCATTTTGGTCTGGAAGGTATCCTCCAGCAGACGCGTCATATAGTCGACCTTCTCACGCATCATAGCGTCGCTGTATTCAATAAGATAAGGCTTATGGCGCCAGTCATCTGCAGTCAGCGGCTCGGTCGGCGGGCTGTTCCACGCATGCAGATGCATGCCGACTTCCGCGGTGCCGCGGGCAATCACGTCTCTGGCGAATTCGATATAAAAGGGGTCGATGGCCATTTCATAGTTGGTCAAATAGACCGGTTTAAAGCCATACTTTTCGCAAAGCTGCTGAAAACGCGGAAGATAACGCGCATTCTCGGTGGTGATGCTGTCATGTTTTTGCCAGAGGTTATCGCCCTCTGTATCAATCGTAATGAGAAATGCGGGATTGTGCACGAAAACGTCCTCAGGCCATACGTATCGGGTCATGGTAGAGCAATACAACGCTTCTCTCAATCTGTCTGATCCCCTAGAATCGGAACCCTTATCCTGGATGAAGAACAGAGTATGACGCCTGAAACCCTCTCCCGCGGCCCGTTGAACCCGGCGCGGATCCTGGTCATTAAGCTGCGCCATCATGGCGACATGCTGCTGATCACCCCGCTTATTCACGCGCTGAAACAGCAGTACCCCGCCGCCAGCGTGGATGTCCTGTTGTATGAAGAGACCCGGGATATGCTCGCAGCCAACCCCGATATCCACCATATTTATGGTCTCGATCGCCGCTGGAAAAAGCAGGGAAAAAGGTATCAGCTGAAGATGCAATGGCAGCTCATTCAGACGCTGCGCCAGCAGCGGTACGATATGGTGCTTAACCTGGCCGACCAGTGGCCGAGCGCGGTTATCAGCAAACTGACCGGCGCCGCGACGCGGATTGGTTTTGATTTTCCGAAGCGCCGCCACCCGGTCTGGCGCTATTGCCACACCGCGCTGGCCTCCACCCAACAGCACAACCAGCTGCATACGGTACAGCAGAATCTCTCTATTCTCGCTCCGCTCGGTCTCCAGTTGAACGAAGCGCCGGCGCGGATGGGCTACAGCGAAGCAGACTGGGCCGCCAGCCGCGCCCTGCTGCCGGAGGACTTCCGGGAACACTACATCGTCATCCAGCCGACGTCGCGCTGGTTCTTTAAATGCTGGCGCGAAGATCGGATGAGCGCCCTGATCAACGCGCTGTCCGCCGAAGGATACGCGGTGGTGCTCACCTCCGGCCCCGATGCTAGAGAGAAGAAGATGGTGGATACCATCATCGCCGGCTGCCCGCAGGCGCGACTACACTCTTTAGCCGGCCAGTTAACGCTGCGCCAGCTGGCGGCGGTGATCGATCATGCCCGGTTGTTTATCGGCGTCGACTCGGTGCCGATGCATATGGCTGCAGCCCTTGGCACTCCGCTGGTCGCCCTGTTCGGCCCCTCGAAGCTGACCTTCTGGCGTCCGTGGCAGGCGAAAGGCGAGGTGATCTGGGCCGGCGACTTCGGTCCGCTGCCCGATCCGGACGCTATCAACACCAACACCGACGAACGTTATCTTGATTTAATTCCTACCGACGCCGTGATCGCGGCGGCGAAAAAGGTACTGGCATGAGTAAATTCAGGCTGGCTCTGGTGCGGCAGAAGTACCGCCCGGACGGCGGCGCAGAACGGTTTGTCTCCCGCGCGCTGGAAGCCCTCGACAGCAGTCATCTGCAACTGAACGTCATCACCCGCGAATGGCAGGGGCCGGTGAAACCGGACTGGCAGATCCATATCTGTAACCCACGTAAATGGGGGCGCATCAGCCGCGAGCGCGGCTTTGCCAACGCCGCGCGCGCGCTCTGGCAGCGCGAGTCCTTCGACCTGGTGCAGAGCCATGAACGTATTCCCGGCTGCGATCTCTACCGCGCTGGCGATGGCGTTCATCGCCGCTGGCTGCAGCAGCGCTCGCGCATTTTACCGGCCTGGAAAAGCCGCCTGCTGTTCGCCGACCGTTACCACCGCTACGTCATGCAGGCGGAACGCGAGATGTATGAAGACTCACACCTGCGCGGGGTGATCTGCAACGCCGAGATGATCAAGCGCGAGATTATCGAAGACTTTGGCCTGCCGGCGGAGAAGATCCACGTTATTTACAACGCCATTGACAACCAGCGCTTCCTGCCGCCAGACGAAGAGACCTTTGCCGCCTTACGCGCCAAATGGCAGCTGCCGCTGCAGGCGACCTGCCTGATCTACGTCGGCTCCGGCTTTGAACGTAAAGGGCTGGCGGCGGCGATCCGCGCCATCGCTCCCACCGATCGCTACCTGCTGGTGGTCGGCAAAGATAAGGATCAGCCGCGCTATCAGGCGCTGGCGAAGAGCCTGAACTGTGAAGCGCGGGTGCGCTTCTTCGGCATGCAGTCGGAGACATTGCCCTTCTATCAAATGGCCGATGGTCTGCTGCTGCCCACCCTCTACGATCCGTTCCCCAACGTCATCCTCGAGGCAATGGCCTGCGGTCTGCCGGTGATCACCACTACCGGCTGCGGCGGGGCGGAGTTTATCGTCGACGGCCACAATGGTTACGTCTGCGACGCTCTGGATATCCCGGCGCTACAGCAGGCGGTAATGGCCCTGCCCGCGCGCGCGCTGGGCTCCGCGCAAGGCGGTCACGCCCGCGAGCGCATTATGGCCTGCACCAGCGAGCGACTCTCAACCCAGCTGCTTTCTCTTTATCAGGATCTGGTGAAATAACGATGCGCATCTTATTTGTGATTGACGGTTTACCCGGCGGCGGCGCGGAAAAAGTGGTCCTGACCCTGGCGGCACAGTTCCTGCGCGACGGCGATCGGGTGTCGCTCATTTCGCTGCGCGATGTCTGCGAGTACCCATTGCCCGAGGGGCTCGACTACCAGGTAGTTGCCGATCGCTGCCGTAAACCGTGGCGCAAGCTGACCGAGCTGTCCCGCCGCGCCCGCCAGCTGGATGCCGCAGTCGTGCGGGCCGAACAGCAGGGGCAATTTGACCTTGTGCTCTCCAACCTGCACAAAACCGACCGCATCGTCGCCCGCAGCCGGGCGCTGCGCGAGCGTAACGTCTGGTTCTGTCTGCACGGCGTATTCTCTGCCTCCTATCTCGGGCACCGCACCGGCTTTGACCGCTGGATGAAGCAGCAGAAAATTAAGCGAATTTATCAGGGTCGCAACGTGGTGACGGTTTCCGACGCGGTGGGGCGAGATCTGGTGGAAGAGTTTGCCCTGCGCCCGGCACAGCTGAAAACCATCTACAATCCCTTCGATATCGCCGCCCTGCGCGCCGAGGCGGAAGCCGATAGCGAGCGCCCGGACGGTGACTACCTGATTCACGTCGGTCGCTTCCATCCGGGCAAACGCCATGACCGCCTGCTTGAAGCCTATGCGCAGAGCGGCATCGACGCACCACTGGTGCTGCTAGGCCAGGGAAAACCGGAGCAAGAGCAGCGCCTGCGCCAGCTGGCAAAAACGCTGCACATTGACGATCGGGTGTGGTTCAAAGGCTTTCAGAAAAACCCCTTACCGTGGATCAAAGGCGCACGGATGCTGGTTTTGAGCTCCGATAGCGAAGGATTCGGCAATGTGGTGGTGGAGGCGCTGCTGTTACATACTCCTGTCGCCAGCACCCGCTGCCCCGGCGGCGTCACCGAGATCCTCACCGGCGAACTTGCCCGCGGTCTGGCGGATCTGACCAGTCCGGCGCTGGCTCAGACGATGCAAAGCATTTACCATAACCCGCCGGCCATCGACGATGCCGCGCTGGAAAAATTCAGCGTCGTATCCATTTGTCAGCAGTACCGTCAGCTGCAGCGCACCTGACGCCGTTAGTTAACCAGGATCGAAGATTTATGAGTCAAACGCCTTTATTGAGCATCGTGGCTGCCGTCTACAACGGTGAGAAATTTCTAGCGCAATTCTTTGAGTGCATTGAACAGCAGCAGCTGGACAGCTATGAACTGATCCTGGTGAACGATGGTTCGACAGACAACAGCCTGGCGGTGATCGCCGAATGGCAGGAGCGGCTGCAGAACGTCCAGGTGCTGGAGCAGGAAAACCAGGGCGTCTCGGTCGCGCGCAATACCGGCCTCGCCGCCGCCAGCGGCAAATATCTCGCGTTTCCGGATATCGACGACAAACTCTATCCGGGCATGTATCGCACGCTGCTGGAGATGGCCGAGAAAGAACATCTCGATATCGCCACCTGCAACGGCACCTATGTGTACGAAAAGCGCCGCGAGAGCCACCCGATCTTCCCACTGGATCGCCTGCCCTCGACGGGTGTGCTGCCGGGCCATGTCTGGCTTAAGCAGGCCCTGGACTCGCGGAAGTTTCTGCACGTCACCTGGCTTAATATTTATCGTCACGACTTTATCCGCCAGCATCACTTCCATTTCGAGCCTGGCCTGCGCCATCAGGATATCCCATGGACCACAGAAGCCCTGCTGGCCGCGGAGCGCGTGCAGTACACCAGTCAGCAGTTCTATGATTACTACATTCACTCTGAGTCGGTGTCGCATAAGCCGGACAACGACGACACGCTGATGCGTTCGGCGCGCCACTATATGAAGATTCTGGAGATGCTGGAGGCGATTAACCAGCGCTACCCGGATAAAGTACGCCATATCGCCGCCTGTCGCTGGCAGATCGCCAAAGAAGGCCTGGGGATCATCCATACCTTCGATAGCATGAAAGATGAGTCCAAAAAGCATGTTATTATTAACGAATTCTTCGACCGCGGTATCTGGCGGTTAATCTGGAAAAACGCCTGTACTTTCCGTTTACGCTGGCGCCTGGGACGCCGTTATCTGCGTATTAAGCGTTATCGCCACGCGGGATAGACCAAAAACCCGCTGTTTCCGCCAAAGAGATAGCTTTACGCGGGCTAAATGCTTAGAATTTGCCCGCCAAAACAGAGAACGGATAAATAGTTTGGAATTGCTTTATACCACCCTACTTTACCTTATTCAGCCGCTGGTGTGGCTGCGGCTGCTGCTGCGCAGTCGTAAGGCTCCTGCCTATCGCAAACGCTGGGCGGAACGCTATGGCTTCTGTCAGAACAAGGTAGAGCCGGATGGCATTCTGCTGCACTCCGTTTCCGTCGGCGAGACCTTAGCCGCCATTCCGCTGGTCCGCGCCCTGCGCCATCGCTACCCTTCTCTGCCGATCACCGTCACCACCATGACGCCGACCGGCTCCGAGCGCGCCATGTCGGCGTTTGGCAAAGATGTTCATCACGTCTATCTGCCCTACGATCTGCCCGGCGCCATGAACCGCTTCCTGAACACCGTTCAGCCGAAGCTGGTGATCGTTATGGAGACCGAGCTGTGGCCGAATATGGTGGCCGCGCTGCATAAGCGTAAGATCCCGCTGGTGATCGCCAACGCGCGCCTGTCCGAACGTTCCGCCAAAGGCTATGCCAAACTGGGCGGCTTTATGCGCCGCCTGTTGAGCCGCATTACGCTTATCGCCGCGCAGAATGAAGAAGATGGTAACCGCTTCCTCTCCCTGGGGCTGAAGCGCAACCAGCTGGCGGTCACCGGCAGCCTGAAATTCGATATCTCCGTCACGCCAGAGCTGGCGGCCCGGGCGGTGACGCTGCGTCGGCAATGGGCACCACACCGCAAGGTCTGGATTGCCACCAGCACCCACGACGGTGAAGAACAAATCATCCTCCAGGCGCATAAAAAACTGCTGGAGGCTTTCCCGAACCTGCTGCTGATCCTTGTTCCCCGCCATCCGGAGCGCTTCCCTGACGCCCGTGAGATGGTACAAAAGGCTGGGATGAGCTTTACTCTGCGCAGCACGGGCGAGATCCCCTCCTCCAGTACCCAGGTAGTCATTGGCGATACCATGGGCGAGCTGATGCTGCTCTACGGCATTGCCGACCTCGCCTTCGTCGGCGGCAGCCTGGTGGAGCGCGGCGGCCATAACCCGCTAGAGCCGGCGGCGCACGCCATTCCGGTGCTGATGGGTCCGCATACCTTCAACTTCAAAGATATCTGCGCCAAGCTGCAGCAGGACGATGGCCTGATCACCGTTACCGATGCCGATTCGCTGGTCAGGGAGGTGTCCACGCTCCTGACCGATGAAGATTACCGTCTGTGGTATGGCCGTCACGCGGTGGAAGTGCTGCATCAGAACCAGGGCGCGCTGTCGCGTCTGCTACAGTTACTGCAACCTTACCTGCCGCAGCGGAGTCATTAATGTCGAACCGGCTTTCCGTGGTGATGATCGCTAAAAACGCCGCCGACCTGCTGCCGGATTGTCTGGGCTCCGTTAGCTGGGCGGATGAAATTATCGTCCTCGACTCCGGCAGCACCGACAACACCGTTGAGCTGGCCCGCGGCCTCGGCGCCCAGGTCTATACCCATACCGACTGGCGAGGCTATGGCATTCAGCGCCAGCGCGCGCAGGATTACGCCACCGGCGACTGGGTGTTGATGATCGATACCGATGAGCGCGTCACGCCAGAACTCAGGCAGGCTATTCTTAAGGTACTGGACGCCCCCCAGCGCGGCGCCATCTACAGCATCGCCCGCCGTAACTATTTTCTCGGACGCTTTATGCGCCACAGCGGTTGGTATCCCGATCGCGTCCTGCGCCTGTACGAACGCGCCCGTTACCGCTATAACGATAATCTGGTCCATGAATCGCTGGATAGCCTGGGCGCTGAGGTTATTCCGCTGACCGGCGATCTCCTGCACCTGACCTGCCGCGACTTCGCTGGCTTCCAGCAAAAACAGCTGGCGTATGCCGCCGCGTGGGCGCTTGAGCGTCACCAGAAGGGCAAGAAGACCTCGATGGCAGGGATTTTCAGCCATACGCTGGGCGCGTTCCTCAAGACGTTGCTATTGCGCGGTGGGGTGCTGGACGGTAAACAGGGATGGTTACTGGCGATGGTCAACGCGCAGTATACGTTTACGAAATATACCGAGCTGTGGGCGCTGAGCCACGGCTACTCGGAGAAAGAGTCATCATGAGCACAAAAGCGATCTATCCGGGTACCTTCGACCCCATCACCAACGGTCATATCGATATTGTCACCCGCGCGGCAAGTATGTTCGATAAAGTGGTGCTGGCTATCGCCGCCAGCCCGAGTAAAAAGCCGATGTTCAGCCTTGATGAGCGCATTGCGCTGGCAGAGCAGGCGACGGCCCACCTGGTGAACGTGGAGGTTATCGGCTTCAGTGATTTGATGGCCAATTTCGCGCGCGCGCAGCAGGCCAATATCCTGATCCGCGGCCTGCGGGCGGTGGCGGATTTCGAGTATGAGATGCAGCTGGCCCATATGAACCGCCACCTGATGCCCACCCTTGAGAGCGTGTTTCTGATGCCGTGCAAAGAGTGGTCGTTTATCTCTTCCTCACTGGTGAAGGAAGTGGCGCGCCACCAGGGCGACGTTTCTCACTTTCTGCCAGCTAATGTGCATCAGGCGCTGTTGAATAAGCTGAAGTAACGCATCTGCCGGGACATGAGCCACGTCGGCTGGCGCAGCACTACGCCGCTGGGCCATTCACACCGGCTCTGTCCCGGTCTTTGTGCCAGATGGCGCTACGCTGACCTGGCCTACAAACGCCCCCGGCCCACCAGATGCGCACCCGCAGGCCCGCTGACCTGGCCGACAAACATTCCTGTTCCTGAGACTACTTCTGGCACTGACGGCAATAAAAGGTCGCCCGCTGGGCATGTTTGGTCCCGACGACCGGCGTGCCGCAGATCCGGCAGGGTTCGCCCTTGCGGCCATAGACCTGTAGCTCCTGGGCGAAATAGCCCGGCTTGCCATCGCTTTGCAGGAAATCCTTTAACGTGGTGCCGCCCTGCTCTATCGAACGCAGCAGGACCAGCTTAATCACCTTCACCAGCTGCTCACACTCTTCCCGCGACAGCGAGGACGCCAGCCGGTCAGGATGGATCCCGGCGGAGAACAGCGATTCACTGGCGTAGATATTCCCCACGCCCACCACCAGCTTGTTATCCATCAGCCAGGGTTTGATCGCGGTTTTCTTCTTCGCGCATTTTTGCTGGAGATAGTCGGCGTTGAACGCGTCGCTGAGCGGCTCCGGGCCAAGATGAGCCAGTACCGGATGGCCTTCCAGCGTTCTGGTCCACAACCAGGCGCCAAAGCGGCGTGGATCGGTGTAGCGCAGCACCTTGCCGTTACTCATGACCAGGTCAACGTGATCGTGTTTTTCAGCAGGCAGCTCTTCGCTCAGGATGCGCAGGCTCCCCGACATCCCAAGATGGACGATGATCCAGCCGTCCGACAGCTCCAGAAGCAGGTATTTGGCGCGGCGACGCACGCTGAGAACCGGAACGTCGCTCAGGCGATAAATCTCTTCGGAAACCGGCCAGCGCAGCCGTCCGTTGCGCACGACGGCGTGCAGAATGGTTGCGCCAACCAGGTGCGGCTCGATGCCGCGACGGCTGGTTTCAACCTCTGGTAATTCAGGCATGATTTTCCTCCGTTTACCCGACGTATTGTGCTTCACGGACAGGTGACTGAAAAGGGAGTATGTGAAAGCAATATGGGGGAGTTTTAAAAACAAAAAACCCCGCCGAAGCGGGGTTTTTATACAAGGAGGCTAAAATTATTTGATTTTAGCTTCTTTGTAGATAACGTGCTGACGTACAACCGGATCGTACTTTTTCAGTTCCATTTTTTCCGGTTTGGTACGTTTGTTCTTCGTGGTGGTGTAGAAGTGACCAGTACCAGCGGAAGAAACCAGCTTGATTTTCTCACGAATACCTTTAGCCATGATTTATTTCCTCTAAGTACTTAGTACTTTTCGCCACGGGCACGCAGTTCAGCCAGAACTGTATCGATGCCTTTCTTATCGATTACACGCATACCTTTAGCAGATACGCGCAGGGTGACAAAACGCTTCTCGCTCTCAACCCAGAAACGGTGAGAGTGCAGGTTCGGCAGGAAACGGCGTTTAGTCGCGTTCAGTGCGTGGGAACGGTTGTTACCGGTCACCGGACGCTTGCCAGTAACTTGGCAGACTCGGGACATGTCTATTCTCCAAAAATCAAATTAGCTCGAGCTTCGTATGGGGTATTGGCGCCTCGTCAGGCTTTACAGCCTGGTCATCGCAGTTCAATGTGAACTCTCGACTGCCAGGCCCAAATGCCAAACCCGAGATTCTCAAAGGTGGCGTAGTATACGCTGACTCGGCGATGTGCTCAAGTCCCGAACAGACAAAGATCCCGAAGGATCGCCAGTTCGGGGCTAAATCCAGCCACGTTCGGCAAAAGATACATACGCACCGCGGCCGATAACCAGATGATCAAGCACGCGTATCTCCATGAATCTACAACATTTTATCACCCTTTCGGTAATCAGTCTGTCGGCCTGACTTGGCTCCGGGCTACCGGAGGGATGATTATGCGCAAGGATCACGGCGGCGGCGTTCACTTTGATGGCTTCGCGTACAATTTCTCGCGGATGCACCTCAACGTGGCTAAGAGTACCAGAAAAAAGACGACTATGTTTCAACACCCGGTTCTGATTATCTAAAAAGATCACCATAAAGATCTCGCGCTCCTCTTCCGTCAGCTGGCTTTGTAAAAACTCGCGCGTCATCGAGGGCGTGACCAGCGCGGCCTCCTCGACCAGCTGCGAGCTAAAATAGCGTCGCGCCAGCTCGGCAATGCCCTTCAGTTGGGCATATTTCGCCAGCCCCAGTCCGTCTACAGCAATCAGTTGCGCTTTATCAGCGGAAAGCAGAGCGTAGAGTGAGCCAAAACGCTGCAGTAACGCCTGGGCATAGCTGAGCACATCCTGACGACGCGTGCCGACGCGCAGAAACAGCGCCAGCAGCTCAACATCCGTTAGCGTTTCGATGCCGTATTGCAGCATCTTCTCCCGTGGCATCAGATTTTCCATTCCGTCCATGCGCCCTCCTGGGTGAATCAGCCTATCCTGGCACAGCCTGACGGCGCTGCCGACCCGCCGATTTTCACCCTGCGTAGCCGCTCGCAAAGTGAATGCCCGGCAGAGGCACGACGGCGGCAGGATTGTGATAAGATGCGCGGATTCTGGTCTACGGCAACAGGAAGACATCATGATGACTCTGGCGGGTAAAAAAATCGTCCTGGGCGTCAGCGGCGGCATCGCGGCGTATAAAACCCCGGAACTGGTGCGCCGGCTGCGTGAACGCGGCGCGGAAGTGCGTGTCGCGATGACGGAGGCGGCAAAAGCGTTCATCACCCCACTCAGCCTGCAGGCGGTATCCGGCTATCCGGTTTCCGACAGCCTGCTCGATCCGGCGGCGGAAGCGGCAATGGGCCATATTGAGCTCGGTAAATGGGCCGACCTGGTGATCCTCGCCCCAGCGACCGCCGATTTAATCGCTCGCGTGGCGGCCGGCATGGCCAACGATCTGGTGTCGACGATCTGTCTTGCCACTCCATCCCCGGTTGCCGTGGTGCCCGCCATGAACCAGCAGATGTATCGCGCGCAGGCCACCCAGCATAATCTGCAGACGCTCGCTACTCGCGGGCTGCTGCTATGGGGACCAGACAGCGGTAGCCAGGCCTGCGGCGACGTCGGCCCGGGGAGAATGCTCGATCCGCTAACTATCGTAGACATGGCCGCGCAGCATTTCGCCTCCCCTGTCAAAGATTTGCAACATCTCAACCTCATGATTACCGCGGGCCCGACCCGTGAGCCATTGGATCCGGTGCGTTATATCACCAACCACAGCTCTGGCAAGATGGGCTTCGCGATTGCCGCCGCCGCAGCGCAGCGGGGCGCGAACGTGACCTTGATCAGCGGGCCGGTATCGCTACCGACCCCGCCGTTTGTGCAGCGCATTGATGTCACTACCGCGCTGGAGATGGAAGCGGCCGTCCAGGCTGGCGCCCAGCAGCAGCACATTTTTATTGGCTGCGCCGCAGTAGCGGATTACCGCGCCGCCGTCATCGCCGAAGATAAAATAAAAAAACAAGGTGATGAATTAACAATAAAAATGGTTAAAAACCCGGATATAGTGGCCGGGGTCGCGGCGCTAAAATCACATCGCCCCTACGTCGTTGGGTTTGCCGCCGAAACGAATTATGTGGAAGAATATGCGCGGCAAAAACGTGCCCGCAAGAACCTCGACCTGATTTGCGCCAACGATGTTTCCCAGCCTAATCAGGGCTTTAACAGCGACAGCAACGCACTACACCTTTTCTGGCAGGATGGGGAAAAGCGCTTACCACTTGAGCGCAAGGAACTCCTGGGCCAATTATTACTCGACGAGATCGTGACCCGTTATGATGAAAAAAATCGACGTTAAGATTCTGGACCCGCGTGTCGGCCAGCAATTTCCGCTGCCGACCTATGCCACCTCCGGCTCCGCCGGACTTGACCTGCGAGCCTGTCTCGACGACGCCGTAGAGCTGGCGCCGGGCGCAACCACGCTGTTGCCGACCGGCCTTGCGATTCATATCGCCGATCCCTCTCTGGCGGCGGTGATCCTGCCGCGCTCCGGCCTGGGTCATAAGCATGGCGTAGTCCTGGGCAACCTGGTGGGCCTTATCGACTCCGATTACCAGGGGCAGCTGATGGTGTCCGTCTGGAACCGCGGTCAGCAGAGCTTTATTATCGAGCCGGGCGAACGTATCGCACAGATGGTCTTTGTGCCGGTCGTTCAGGCGGAATTTAACCTGGTGGAATCCTTCGATGCCACCGACCGCGGCGAAGGCGGCTTCGGTCACTCAGGGCGTAAATAAGCCCAGCAACACGGAATCTGCATCCCAACGCGCATAACGCAATAACATTACCGCAAGCCCTGGTTTGCGGTCGCGTTGTGGATGTCTGCCTGACAAGTGCTTATTTTCAGGGGTATTTTAAAACATGGCAGAAAAGCAAACTGCGAAACGGAATCGTCGCGAAGAAATACTTCAATCTCTGGCGCTGATGCTGGAATCCAGCGATGGTAGTCAGCGTATTACCACCGCGAAACTGGCGGCTTCCGTCGGCGTCTCTGAAGCCGCGCTGTATCGCCATTTTCCCAGCAAAACCCGCATGTTTGACAGCCTGATCGAGTTCATTGAAGACAGTCTGATTACGCGCATCAATTTGATTTTGAAAGATGAAAAGGACACCACCGCGCGCCTGCGCCTGATCGTTCTGTTGATTCTTGGCTTTGGCGAGCGTAATCCTGGGCTGACGCGTATCCTCACCGGGCACGCGCTGATGTTCGAACAGGACCGGCTTCAGGGTCGCATCAACCAGCTTTTTGAGCGCATCGAAGCGCAGCTACGCCAGGTGATGCGCGAGAAAAAAATGCGCGAAGGCGAAGGCTACACCCTCGACGAAACCCTGCTGGCCAGCCAGCTGCTGGCTTTCTGCGAGGGCATGCTGTCGCGCTTTGTGCGCAGCGAGTTCAAATATCGTCCGACGGATGATTTCGACGCCCGCTGGCCGCTGGTTGCCGCACAGCTGCAGTAATCTTCTTCTGAGATGCCCGGTAGCGTGACGCTTACCGGGCGTATGTCTTAGACGCCGTAGGCTTCACGATAGGCGCGAACTGACGCCAGGTGTTCCGCCATCTCGGGTTTCTCTTCCAGATAAGTAATCAGCTCTTTCAGAGTGATGATTGAGATAACCTGGCAGCCGTAATCCCGCTCCACTTCCTGAATGGCGGAGATCTCGCCGCGGCCGCGTTCCTGACGATCCAGGGAGATCAGAACGCCCGCCAGCTGCGCGCCCTGGGCCTGGATAATCTCCATGGATTCGCGAATCGCCGTACCGGCGGTGATCACGTCATCCACCAGCATTACCCGGCCCTGCAGCGGGCTACCGACCAGATTGCCGCCTTCGCCATGGGTTTTTGCCTCTTTGCGGTTAAAGCAGTAAGGCAGATCGCGGTCATGATGCTCGGCTAACGCCACCGCGGTGGTGGTGGCGATTGGGATTCCTTTGTAGGCCGGGCCAAACAGCAGGTCAAACTCAATTCCGGAATCCACCAGCGCCTCGGCATAAAAACGGCCCAGCAGAGCCAGATCGCGCCCGGTGTTAAACAGGCCGGCGTTGAAGAAATAGGGGCTCTTGCGCCCGGATTTCAGCGTGAATTCGCCAAACTTAAGAACCTGCTTGCTAAGCGCAAACTCAATAAACTGGCGCTGATACGGCTTCATGGATTCGCTCCTTTGGTACTTTTCATCATTGTCAGACTGCGCGCTCCCCTTCGCAGGTGTGATGAAGGATAAAGCGCAAAAAAAAGGCGACTTCTCAGTCGCCTTAATCATTAATTTTCTAACGCCGCCTTCTGCGTCGTGATAATGGACTCGATCCCCCCTCGGGCTAACGCCAGGAGAGTGAGGAGTTCTTCATGGGTAAACGGCTCACCTTCCGCAGTGCCCTGCACCTCAATAATACGGCCATCTTCGGTCATCACCACGTTCATGTCGGTCTCCGCGGCGGAGTCTTCGATGTACTCCAGATCGCAGATGGCTTCGCCATTTACGATACCGACGGAGACCGCGGCCACCATCCCTTTCATCGGATTGGTTTTCAGCTTGCCGGCGGCGACCAGCTTATTCAGCGCATCGGCCAGCGCCACGCAGGCACCGGTAATGGAGGCAGTGCGGGTGCCGCCGTCGGCCTGCAGTACATCGCAGTCGAGAGTAATCGTGAATTCGCCCAGCGCTTTCAGGTCAACCGCTGCGCGCAGCGCACGGGCAATCAGGCGCTGAATTTCCATCGTCCGGCCGCCCTGCTTGCCTTTTGCCGCTTCACGCGCGTTACGCGTGTGCGTAGAACGCGGCAGCATGCCGTATTCAGCGGTGATCCAGCCCTGGCCCTGGCCTTTCAGGAAACGCGGAACGCCTTCGTCAATAGAGGCAGTGCACAGCACTTTGGTATCACCGAATTCGACCAGCACGGAGCCTTCAGCGTGTTTTGTGTAATTACGGGTCAGGGTGACGGGACGCACCTGATTAGCGCTACGGCCTGCTGGACGCATGATAGAAATCTCCGGCTTGAAACGAATGTGAGGGCGCATTATACGAATTTCATGGCAAAAAGCCTATGCCCACTCCAGCCGGACGCGCCGATAATGTCAGTCCAGCGTTTTACGATAAGATTTCAACCCCACGCCAATGACAATCACCGCCAGGCCTATCAGCGGCAAGAGGTCAGGCAACAATGCCGTTGCTGAATAGCCTTTCAGCATAATGCCCTTAACCAGGCGGATGAAGTAGGTCAGCGGTAAACAGGAGCCAATGGCTTTCGCCCAGTCAGGCATACTAATAAAGGGGCTAATAAAGCCGGACAGCATAATGGAAGGGATAAAGTAAAAAGAGGACATTTGCAGCGCCTGCAGCTGGTTTTGTGCTAAGCCAGAAATACCGATACCAATTGACAGACAAAGAAAGACATAAATTAACAGCACAAAAAATAGTAGGAAGACGCTACCGTGAAGGGGGATATCGAACAACAAAACGGCGGCAATCAGGATTAACGTCGCCTGAAACAGACCAATGATAACAAAAGGCGTTATTTTCCCAATAATGACCTCAAGCCCGGACAACGGAGAGACCAGTAAATTTTCTAACGCCCCGTTTTCTCGCTCGCGGGTAATAGACAGGGCGGTCATCAGGATTAACGTTGTACTGAGTATAGACCCCATAATACCGGGAATAGTATTAAACTGGGTTATCCCCTCAGGGTTAAACATGCGATGAATGATAAGCTCGAAATCATCCTCTTTTTGCACCACACGCATGTCGCCCGGCAAATCGTGCTGAAACATCGACTTCGCCACCTGCACAAGGGCGCTGAGCGCATTCCCCGTGGTGATCGGATCGATGGCATCCCCCTGAATTAATAGTTGTGGCTTTTCTCCACGCAGTAACTTGCGCGTAAACCCCTCAGGGATCGTCACGATAAAAGTGACATCCCCCCGCACAAAGGCTTTCTGCGCCGCCTCTTCTGAATCGACAGGAATCATCGAAAAATACCCGGTATTTTGCGCTTCCGTCACAAAGATTTGACTCATGCGTTCGGTATCATAATTTAGTAAGGCGGTCGGAAGATTATGCGGATCCATATTGATGGCATAGCCAAGAATGATCAGCTGAAAAAGAGGTGTCAGGAGCACCATACTGATGCTGACTTTATCACGGCGTAGCTCGTGAATTTCCTTAATAACCACGCCAATCCACCGCGTAACGGAGAAGCTAAAATTAATTTTTTTCACAATTATTTTTCATCAAGTAGGTAAATGCATCTTCCAGATTGGTATCCACCTTACAGAACTCATAACCCTGTTGCGTAAAGGCAAAAAGCGCGGATTTTAACTTCGCTTCATCTCTGGATGTAATATAAAGCTGATTGCCAAAAATGACCGTTTGCTCAATATCCGGCAAGCGCTGTAGCTGGCTTTCAAGCAGCGTCAGACCGGCGCCGCTGGTTCGCATGGTGATCAAATTCTGGGAGGCTATAATCGACGCAATAGTGCCATTCGCCAGCAGCCGACCATATGAGAGATAGGCAACCTTATGGCAGCGCTCAGCCTCATCCATATAATGCGTGCTCACCAGTATCGAGATCCCCCGGTCAGAGAGCTGGTGCAGCATTTGCCAGAACTCTCGCCGCGCCTTGGGATCCACGCCAGCAGTCGGCTCATCCAGAAATAGCAAAACAGGTTCATGCAACATACAGGCGGCGAGGGCCATTCTTTGCTTCCAGCCCCCAGAAAGCTCCTTAGCCAGCTGGTGCTGTCGGGCAGTGAGGCCTAACTCAGAAAGCGCACGTTCAACCCGATCTCTACGCCGATCGAGGCTATATAACCGCGCAATAAAAAGTAAGTTTTCCCGAATAGTTAAATTTCCCCACATTGAGAAATACTGGGTCATGTAGCCTATCTTTTTTTTTATTTTTTCCCGGGTAATGACTCCAACTTACTGATAGTGTTTTATGTTCAGATAATGCCCGATGACCTTGTCATACAGCTCCACCGATTTTGAGAACGACAGTGACTTCCGTCCCAGCCTTGCCAGATGTTGTCGCAGATTCAGGTTATGTCGCTCAATGCGCTGAGTGTAACGCTTGCTGATAACGTGCAGCTTTCCCTTCAGGCGGGATTCATACAGCGGCCAGCCATCCGTCATCCATACCACGACCTCAAAGGCCGACAGCAGGCTCAGAAGACGCTCCAGTGTGGCCAGAGTGCGTTCACCGAAGACGTGCGCCACAACCGTCCTCCGTATCCTGTCATACGCGTAAAACAGCCAGCGCTGACGTGATTTAGCACCGACGTAGCCCCACTGTTCGTCCATTTCAGCGCAGACAATCACATCACTGCCCGGTTGTATGCGCGAGGTTACCGACTGCGGCCTGAGTTTTTTAAGTGACGTAAAACCGTGTTGAGGCCAACGCCCATAATGCGTGCACTGGCGCGACATCCGACGCCATTCATGGCCATATCAATGATTTTCTGGTGCGTACCGGGCTGAGAGGCGGTGTAAGTGAACTGTAGTTGCCATGTTTTACGGCAATGAGAGCAGAGATAGCGCTGATGTCCGGCAGTGCTTTTGCCGTTACGCACCACGCCTTCAGTAGCGGAGCAGGAAGGACATCTGATGGAAATGGAAGCCACGCAAGCACCTTAAAATCACCATCATACACTAAATCAGTAAGTTGGCAGCATTACCTTTTTCCCGCTGCGTAAAGATATCCATACCCAGACAAGTACCTTCACCGGAATCCGGCGTAATCAAACCACACATCATTCGAATCGATGTCGTTTTTCCGCTACCGTTCGGACCGAGAAAACCATAGATCTCGCCTTTTGCCACCTGTAAAGAGAAATCCTTTACGACGTGATGCTCGCCAAAATGTTTATTGAGATTTTTTACATCAATACAAAGATTATTCATCGCCAATAATCTCCACATCAAACGGTTGGCCGATTTTCATCCGCCCTGCCTGCTGCAGCGCAGGGATAGCCTCCGCCATAAAAATGAGCTTCTCACGACGTTTCGTACTATAAATAACTGGAGGCGTAAACTCGGCCTCAGGGCTGATATAGTTAATAACGCCAGCAATGGGCTCAGCGCAACCATCGCATATAAGTTTTACCTTAGATCCGATTTTAAATTTACCGAGCTTCGCTTCGGGTATAAAGAAGCGTACTTTTATATTCTCAGGAGGTAACAGACTGATTATTGGTTTACCAGCAGAAGGGCGCTCCCCGGCACGATAAATAATATCGAAGACTTTAGCATTGACCGGAGAAACAATCGTCGTTTGCTGGACATCCCACAGCGCCTTATCCCGTTCGAGTTTTGCCGCGGCCACCATTGAGCGCTGCTTGCTAATCTCATCCTGCCGGGCAGGGAGTTGCCGTGCTTTGAGTTGATTAATTAACTCTTCAACCTGTGCGCCTTTTTGAGTTAATTCATCCCGGATATCCTCCCATTCCGCAAGCGATATGGCATGATTGGCGTAAAGATTACGATATCGCCCAAGCTGCCGCTTTACCTGGGATTCTGCCGATTGTGCTTTTTTAATCTGCGAACGTATAATATCCAGCTCTTCAGGCCGTTCTCCAGATTCCAGATTTCGTAATAGAGCGCTCTCTGCTGATAGTTTTTCCTCAGCGCGCAGGAAAATATTTTGCGCATCGAAGGACTCAATCTTCACTAACTCCTGTCCTGCGGCGACGTTATCTCCTTTATTGATCAAGATCCGTTCTATTTTTTCATTACCAGAATATGAAAGGTATACAAATTCTCCATGTGAATAACCGGATAACATGTTATCTGGTTTGTTATCACACCCGGTGAGTATCAGCACCGATATCAGTATAATAAATACATTTATTGGCTTTCGCATTAAAACGCATCCATACGCATATCATTTCCCTTATCACTACGGTCTGGATTGAGGCACGCTCGCTCCAGGACCGGACAATCATCGTCAGTTTAATCTCTTAAATAATGCTTAACGTAGCTTTCATTCAATTTATCTATAGAGCTCAGATTTAACCCAGCTATCGAATTAAAAGAATAATCTTTTGTGAATGCAAGAATCGACGATCCGCCCGGGGAGAACCATTTAGCACTCTGTTTAAAAGGCCAGGGAAGTTCATAACCTTCTTCTCTCAGCAGGTGATTAAGCATGCTCCAGTCTGCTCTAAAATCTTCGCCACAAAATGGAGTATCATCCTGTACATTTTCGGCAGTGAACAATGCTATCGGCGTACAAAAATCAGCTGTCGAGGAAAAGTATATATTATAGAAACTGATGATGAGTTTCTGTACTTTTTCAGGAAAAGTTCCAGGAATGGTCAGCACACCCAGCAAGTATTTATAGTCCGGATATCTTTTTATAAAGTCAAATATCCCTTGCCATAAATAATCAAGCACCTTACTTTTTTGATAAGGTTTCTGAATAAAGCCGCGGCCAATTTCCACACACTTCTCTAAACAGGAATAGGCATTATCATGGTATTTAAACAAGCTGTTGCTATAGAGGCCTGTTACACCATGTTGGGCCAGCTGCTCGCCAACGGGCATAACACGATATGCTCCCAGGATTTCCACATCAGAAGGATCCCACAAAATGATATGATAATAACTTTCATCAAAAACATCGTTATCTCGGTCGTTACCAGTTCCGGCACCAATATCGCGATAACAGCGTTCGCGTAAGCGCCCTAACTCATCAATAATAGGTGAGGTTCGGTTAGTATTACAGCGATATATCACTAGTTTTCTACCGTCTTCAAACTGCCTTAATATTTCGCACTCCTCTATTGCGCTAATTAGCTCCTTTTTACCTGGTTCTAATTCTTGCGGCGCAATCGTATCTAACATAGCCGGGCCATTCTTCGCTATACTCTGGAGGTGCGTCAAACATACATTTGCCGCGGCAGAAAGATCTTTATTGTATTCTTTAAACGAGGATAAGGCTATTTGCTGTCCTATATTGATTTTCATGGTCTTGCCATGATGGCGGAGAGCTTCACGAATAACCATCATATTCGACAGTTGCCGCCAGAATGTTGCAGTAAGATAATAAATCTTACTGTTTGCTCCCGTAATATGAATTGGTACCAATGCTGCATTATTTCTCATAGCAAGCTGTAAAAAACCGGGGTTCCACTTATGCTCCTGTAACCCGGAAAGAGACCAGTTAGCCAGCTTACCCGCAGGACATATAATCAATACGCCTCCTTTTCGCAGGTGATCGTTCATCTCGCGGAATTTTTTATGGCTCATCTTACCGGCCATATTCTCAATTCCAATGGTAAGTTCCGATACCTGGGGGAATATAATTGGCAAAACGTGATTGGCTATTATTTTTATATCATTCCTGACTCGGGAGACCGTATGTATTAAGCTAAGTCCATCGATAACCGTCGGATGATTTGAAATAACAACCGTAGCCCCATGCTCAGGTATGTTGTTAAATTGGTGGTGTTCGCTTTCACATTTCAACTCAAGGAGTTCAACAACTGCATTAACCCACTCGACCCCATTTTTATTAACAAGTCGCTCGTTATATATTAAGCGAGAAAATACCTTATTGCCAAATGCCGTCCTGAACAGCCATTTTTTCCAAAAAGGTATGGTTGTATTTGGAAAAAATTCCCTTACGACTCTGTCAAAGATAGCGTCCATATTAAAATCCTTTTTATAGAACTCATCTTAAACGACTATACTAGCGTTCTTTCAGTCGGACAATACCGCATAAAACTTAAAAAGGCCAAAACAAAACAATTAGATATAATTAATACAACAGTATTCTCACCATAAATACAATCACCAAAGTTTTAATAAATTTATAGTAATCAATGCAAAAAAAACATACATAATGCTTAAAGGTAATACCCTATCTCATTTCTGGTGGTTATACTTCCTACAACTCACAGAATAGCTTTTCTGGCGGTATATGCATTTGTACAAAGGCATCCGAATTCCATGCCCGTATCTAATATCAGAAAATATTAACTACGGATTTCCATAATATATAACCCCACCTACAGCCCCTGGCGAAAATAACTTTGCGGCTATATCCGTTAAAACAATCGTCCTTGAAGTATTTCATCACTATTCCTGTTAAGTCACCGCCCGCACGGCTATAATCCTTGCATTCATTATTACGAAAACAGGAACGTCTATGATCCGCAGTATGACCGCCTATGCCCGCCGTGAAATCAAGGGTGACTGGGGTAGCGCCGCATGGGAGCTGCGCTCGGTAAACCAGCGCTATCTGGAAACGTACTTCCGCCTGCCGGAGCAGTTCCGTAGTCTGGAGCCCGTGGTACGCGAGCGCATTCGCGCCCGCCTGACTCGCGGTAAAGTCGAATGCACCTTGCGTTTTGAACAAGATCCCAGCGCTCAGGGTGAACTCATCCTCAACGAAAAGCTGGCTAAACAGCTGGTAAACGCTGCCAACTGGGTGAAAATGCAGAGCGATGAAGGGGAAATCAACCCGGTTGATATCCTGCGCTGGCCGGGCGTGATGGCCGCCAAAGAGCAGGATCTCGACGCCATCGCCGCCGACATTCTGGCCGCTCTTGACGGCGCGCTGGACGACTTCATCGTCGCCCGCGAAACGGAAGGCCAGGCCCTGAAAGCGCTTATCGAGCAGCGGCTTGAAGGCGTGAGCGGCGAAGTGGCGAAAGTTCGCGCTCATATGCCGGAAATTCTCCAGTGGCAGCGCGAGCGCCTGGTCGCCAAGCTGGAAGATGCGGAAGTACAGCTGGAAAATAACCGCCTTGAGCAAGAGCTGGTGCTGATGGCGCAGCGTATCGACGTTGCCGAAGAACTGGACCGTCTCGAAGCGCACGTTAAAGAGACCTATAACATTCTGAAGAAGAAAGAAGCTGTGGGTCGCCGTCTCGACTTTATGATGCAGGAGTTCAACCGTGAATCGAACACCCTGGCGTCAAAATCGATTAACGCCGAGGTGACCAACTCCGCGATTGAGCTGAAGGTACTCATCGAGCAAATGCGCGAGCAAATCCAGAATATCGAGTAACGCTTTCTCGTTTGTTAATGTATTTCGGTATCCAGGGCCATGATAAATCATGGCCTTTTTATTTATCTCTCTCACGGGCGAATGATAAGAATCTACTTATAAAAAATAGTCGTCCAGTTTTCGGTTGTGGCAAATAAGCACAACGCGGCACAGTCAGGAAAACACTACCGCGAGAGAAAAGAATGGACTTTAATGCACTTCACCAGCAAAACCAACCTTTGTTGCTTGCCAATGTCTGGGATGCCAGCAGCGCTCAGGCTGCTCAGCAGGCTGGTTATCAGGCGCTGGGATCCTCCAGCGCTGCTATCGCCGCAATGTTAGGGTATGAAGATGGCGAAGAGATGAGTTTTGACGAGCTGTTTTATGTCGTCTCACGCATCAAAACCGTTAGCGAACTGCCGTTAAGCGTCGATTTAGAGGCGGGCTACGGCGCGACAACCAGCCACATCATTGACAATATCCGGCGTCTAGCGCATCTCGGCGTGAGTGGAATAAATCTCGAGGATAGTCATGTGGTGGATGGTACGCGTCGTCTTGACGATGCGGAGCGCTTTGCCGTCAAACTGCAGGAAATAACCCGCGCCTGTCCCGGTCTGTTTGTTAATGTCCGCACCGATACCTTTCTTCTCAACGTACAAGATGCGCTGGTTCAAACGCTCTATCGCGGTCAACTCTACGCCAAACACGGCGCATGCGGTTTTTTTGTGCCTTGCGTCACCCGCGCGGAGGATATTACCGCCATCGTTCACCACGTGCCTTTACCCTTAAACGTAATGTGTATGCCTGAGCTGGCTGACTTCAGCACCTTATCGACACTGGGCGTAAAACGAATTTCGATGGGCAATTTTATTTATGCTGCGACGCAGGCCAGACTGAAAGACTTATTATGTCAGGTGCAAACCCAACACTCTTTCTCAGGTGTTTTTTGACCATGAAAATTACCGACAGCATGCAGTGCGATATCTGGTATCAGGCGCTGCTTGAACGCGCGGTGGAATTCACCGGCGTTTTTTTCGTCGGCGTGAAAACCACCGGCGTATTTTGTATCTCGGTCTGTCGGGCGCGAAAACCCCGGCGGGAAAACGTCGAATTTTATAATGACTTTAAATCCGCGCTGGATGCCGGCTTCCGGCCATGCAAAGTCTGTCGCCCGACGGAGAATGCCCGGACGGCCCCCGCCTTTGTTGAACAAGCGCTCCGCCTGCTGCGAGAAGCTCCAAAGGTCCGCCTCAGCGATAGCGAGCTACGTCAGCACGATATTAGCCCGGAACGCGTTCGCCGCTGGTTCCTGCAAAACCACGGGATCACCTTTCAGGCTTTTCAACGGATGCAGCGTTTGAATATGGCGCTTCAGGAATTAAAAGCAGGCCGCTCAACTACCGATGTCGCTTTCGATAGCGGTTACGAGTCCTTAAGCGGCTTCGGCTATACCTGCAAAAAATTGACCGGTTTCGCACCCAGCGCGCAACGCCAGGTTGTTTTAATTCATCGTTTTACCACCCCGTTAGGGCCAATGTTTGTTTGTGCAACGCAACGGGGAATTTGTCTGCTGGAGTTTGTCGACAGACGAGCGCTGGAGTCAGAATTCAGCGACCTGCAGCGGCGGTTCAACGCCAGCATCATCGCAGGTGAAAATGCCCACACCAGGCAGGCGCAACAGGAAATAACGGAGTATTTCGCCGGACAGCGTCAATCGTTCGAGGTGGCGCTTGATACCCCAGGCAGCGAATTCCAGCGAGCGGTCTGGCGCCGTTTACAGCACGTTAGCTTCGGTGAGACGACGCATTATCAATCGATTGCGATGGAGATAGGTAAACCAACGGCCACGCGCGCGGTGGCTGCTGCAAACGGCGCTAACCGCGTCGCGATTATCATCCCGTGCCATCGAATTATCGGCAAAGATGGTTCGATGACCGGTTACGGCGGCGGCATTGCACGAAAAATATGGCTTATTAACCATGAGGCAACCATCAGGGAAAAACGCGGCTGATTTTACTTTCAGGATCAACGGGCCCCTCCCTGACTTTCACCGCGGCTCGGTAAGCCTATTTTTTATCCAGCACCCGGCAGGTTAAAAACGCCCCTGCCGCGCACAGCAGCGCCGGAGCCAGATAGCTGTGATCCATGTGGGTAAACTCCATCACCAGCGCCACTGCGGTCAACGGCATCTGCATGGAGGCGGCGAGAAACGCGGCCGCCCCCACCACAGCGAAGCTGCTTTTATCACCGCCAGGGAAGCCGAGCTGCCAGAGCGCGCAGAGCAGCAGGCTGACCAATCCGCCCACCGCCAGCCCTGGGGTTAACAATCCACCCTCCGCGCCGCCGCGCAGCACCGCCAGAATCACCACCATCTTCAATACTAACAGGACAGCGACCATGGAGAGAGGCAGCCCGTCGCTGAGCGCCAGCTGCATTGGACCCTTGCCATTGCCCGGAAGCTCGGGGAAATAAAGACTCAGGATGGCAAGAAGAGAAAACCCCAGCAGACAGAACACCGGCATCTGCCAGTTACTTCGCGCGCGTGAACGCGCCGCGCTGGTCGCTTTGCGAAAGAGCCAGGCGCCGGTGCCAAGAATCGGGCCCGCCAGAATCGCCCACCAGAGAAAGGTGTGCGGAAGTGCGCTGGAAACAAAATGGTATTGCGATTCATCCCCTAACCCCAGGGTGGCCGTCCAGGCGGCAATCGCCGAGGTCATCATCGCCGCCAGCGTTTTTTCCCAGCTAAACGACAGCAGCATGACCTCAAGGCTGAACAACGCCCCGGCCAGCGGGACGTTATAGACCGCCGCCAGACCCGCGCCCGCCCCACAGGCAATCAGCGTGCGGGTTTCATCTTCCAGCAGGCGCAGCTTACGCGCCACCATCCCCGCCCCCAGCGCGCCCATTTCCCGGGGCGCCACTTCGCGGCCAAGCGGGGAGCCCAGCGCTACTGTGACGATCTGCAGCAGCGCGTGGATCGTCGTGGTGCCCGCGGGCATGGGTACGCAGGGGTTGGCCACCGCCGCCGCAATGGAAACCCGCCTCTGCCCATAGCGACCAAGCAGCCACCAGCCAAATCCGGCGACGGCGCCGCCGGCCACGATTGCCACGATGCGGCGTGGCCAGGACGACTCCGTGACGCCCTGTAAAAATGACACCGAACCGACGATCTGCCCGTAACTGTAACCAAAAGCCAGGTGCTGAATCGCGTGTAAAATTAGTGCCAAAACCATGCCGGACAGACCGGCCAGAATCCCGGTTAATACCACGGCTATCAGGCGGATCAGATGATTTTTATTCCCGGCGGCGACGCTCATTTTCTCAGGCCTTGAAAAGGAAAAATAAAAGAATAAAGGACGAGACTTAAACATTGCGTAATCATAGTGTTTTCGATAGTGATACCCATCGCTTCACTTAGCATTACTTTTTCTAATCAATAAAAATCCCTAAAAATCAATAAACCTTTAAATCAAGCCATCACAGATACTACTTCCATTAATTTTTCCTGGCGTAAATGATTCGCTTTAGAAAATCTCAATCGTGATCCTGCGCACAAATCGTTAACCTGCCCGCCATTACCTGGGGGGATCTATGCTGCTTCATGTTCTGTATTTAATCGGTATCACCGCGGAAGCCATGACCGGCGCACTGGCTGCCGGGCGCCGGCGGATGGATACGTTTGGCGTCATTATTATCGCCACAGCGACCGCGCTGGGCGGGGGTTCCGTTCGCGATATCCTGCTGGGGCACTATCCTCTTGGTTGGGTGAAGCATCCCGAATATGTCATCATTGTCGCCGTCGCCGCCGTTCTCACGACCATTGCCGCTCCGGTGATGCCGCACCTTCGTCGGCTGTTTCTGGTGCTGGACGCGCTGGGGCTAATCGTGTTTTCCATCATCGGCGCGCAGATCGCCCTGGACATGGGCGAAGGCCCGGTTATCGCCTCTATTGCCGCCGTGATCACCGGTGTCTTCGGCGGCGTACTGCGCGATATGTTCTGCAAACGCATTCCGCTGGTCTTCCAGAAAGAGCTGTATGCCGGGATCTCCTTTGCCGCAGCCGTACTCTATATTGCTCTGCAACATTACGTCAGCAGCCACGATGTGGTGGTGCTGGCTACACTGCTGTTCGGCTTTACCGCCCGCATGCTGGCGCTACGCTGGAAACTGGGGCTACCGGTCTTCCACTACACCCATGACGCCCACTAACCGCCTTAAAATCCGGGGATGCGCTGCCCGCTAAGCCATTGCGCCAGCGCCACCACGTCCGGATGGTGCAGGAAAGCCACCAGCTGGCGGGCTCTGATCTCCCCCACGCCCGGCAGCGTGCGCCATTGCGCTTCACTTTTTGCCGCCAGCAAATGCCAGTTCTCGCTTTCGAGCTGCGCCAGCGCCCCCTGCGGCACCGGGATCCCCATCGCCAGCACCCAGCGGATAAAAGGTCGTTTGCGAACAAGATCAAACTGATGCCAGAGGTGCTGCCCGCGGGCGGCGGAAATCCCTGGCACCGCCTGCAGCTGCTCAACGGTAAGCGCCAGCCAGGAAAAGATATGCGTCATCGGGTTTTGCTGCTGAATGACGCGCCATAAATTTTCCCCCACGCCATCGACATTCAGGGCGGACTTTGATGACAACCAGATCAGCCTGGAAAGAAACTGTTCGCTGCACTCAGGGGTGGCGAAATAGCAGGTTAGCGCATTAAATTTCGCCGGCGGCGGCGTCGGTTTATGGCGCTCGGCCGTCCGCCAGACGACGGCGTCGACCCGAGGAATACCCTGCCCTGCCAGACTGATCTGCAGCTGATCGCCAACCCCAATATCCAGCATCTGCCAGCGGGACACAGAGCCAACGTTAACCCGCTGCACGCGTTTATCATCCAGCCGCTGGGGCTCAAGCTCGGCCACCACGTTGAGTCTGCCGCTGCGGCCGGTACTGAAACGGATCGCCCGTACCTGCATCACCCGCGATGCCGGAGGATATTTCCAGGCAGCCAGCCACTCGCCCTTTCCGGGCGACCAGACTCGCCCTGGCGGCTCGCGTCCTTCGCGCACAATCACACCGTCGCTGACGAAGGGCAGCGGCGAGCGATACCAGCGCTGGCGCCACTGCGCCACCTGCTCGATGCTCGACACCGGGTGGGTATATTGCCCGCTGTACTTAAACCCCGCCTGCGTCAGCAGCTGCTGTCGACGGCGCATATCCGACGGGCCGTCTGGCCAGGCCCAGATAAAAACGTCCAGTTGACTGAGCGCCGCCGCCGCGTCGGCTCGCATCATCAACCCGGCGACTTTCGCCCGCGCGTTCATCCCCCCAGCCTGCTGCTGAACATGGCCGCCCCGGCGCAGAAACAGCTCCCCCTGCAGTACGCTGTCGGCCAGTTCACCGGTCATCACTTTCTCCAGCGCTGGGATCTGCCGGGCTCGGGCGGTCCATGCCTCACCGCGCAGACCATCGCCGCGGCTAATGGCCTGAACCAGACGCCCCTGGCGATAAACGAGAGTCACCGCCACGCCGTCCACTTTAGGCTGTATCCACAGGTCGGATTTATTTTTCATCCAGCGGGCAACGCTGTCCTCATCCGCCAGCTTGCGCACGCCGGTATGGGCCACCGGATGACGCGCATCGCCGGTGGGCGGAGGCAGATCGTCATCCTCAGGCGTCGCGCCCGGAAAGCATTGTCGCCACTGCGCCAGGCGCAGGGTGAGCTGGTCGTAAACGTCATCGCTCACTCCGCTGGCGCCCTGCCGCCAGTAAGCCTCTTTCCAGGCGACAATTTGCTGATGAAGGCGTGATGTCTCCTGCCTTCCTCTGGCCGGCGGCCAGTCCGGACACGTCGCCAGCGCGCTGGCAGAGAACATCCCTAACGCCAGCCACCACCCTCCTTTACGCATTGCAGTCCCCTCCTCCATCACCTGGCGGAGAGTCTGCTGCAGAATGCCGCGAGCCGCGACGGAAGCTTTTTCGCCTTGCGAAGCGCCTTCCAGGATTTACGCCTCTTTGCGGCAACGGCTGGCGAATTCAGGAAAACGGCAGGCAAAATGAAAGAAACAGCGGCAAAAAGTGTGACAATGACTGCGTCACGCCGCGGCGACGTGTATAATAGGCTCGTATGTAGGACCTCTTTCGATAACCACATACAAAAGACACTCATGGCTCAAGGCACGCTTTATATTGTTTCCGCCCCTAGCGGCGCGGGTAAATCCAGCCTGATTCAGGCTTTATTAAAAACCCAACCGTTGTATGACACCCAGGTATCGGTCTCCCATACCACGCGGGCGCCGCGTCCGGGTGAAGTGCACGGCGAACACTATTTCTTCGTGAATCACGACGAATTCCGCTCGATGATTGGCGAAAACGCGTTTCTGGAACATGCAGAGGTCTTTGGCAACTATTACGGCACGTCGCGTAAAGCGATCGAGCAGGTGCTGGCGACCGGCGTCGATGTCTTCCTCGATATCGACTGGCAAGGCGCGCAGCAGATCCGTAAAAGCATGCCCGGCGCGCGCAGTATTTTTATTCTGCCGCCGTCAAAAGATGAACTGGACCGTCGCCTGCGCGGCCGCGGCCAGGACAGCGAAGAGGTGATCGCGAAACGGATGGCCCAGGCCGTTGCGGAAATGAGCCATTACGCGGAATATGATTACCTGATTGTGAACGATGATTTTGACACCGCCCTGAGCGACCTGAAAAATATCATCCGCGCTGAACGTCTGCGCATGAGCCGCCAAAAGCAGCGACATGGCGCTTTAATCACCAAACTATTGGCAGACTGAACCCACATTCAGTATCATGCCCAGTCATTTCTTCACCTGTGGAGCATTTTAAGTATGGCACGCGTAACTGTTCAGGACGCTGTAGAGAAAATTGGTAACCGTTTTGACCTGGTACTGGTCGCCGCGCGTCGCGCTCGTCAGATGCAGGTTGGCGGAAAGGATCCGCTGGTACCGGAAGAAAACGATAAAACCACCGTTATCGCACTGCGCGAAATCGAAGAAGGTCTGATCAACAACCAGATCCTCGACGTACGTGAGCGCCAGGAACAGCAAGAGCAGGAAGCCGCTGAATTACAAGCCGTTACCGCGATTGCTGAAGGTCGTCGTTAATCACACAGCGGGTCGCCCTTGTATCTGTTTGAAAGCCTGAATCAGCTGATTCAAAACTACCTGCCGGAAGACCAGATTAAGCGTCTGCGGCAGGCGTATCTCGTTGCACGTGACGCTCACGAGGGTCAGACACGTTCAAGCGGTGAACCCTATATCACGCACCCGGTCGCGGTAGCCTGCATTCTGGCCGAGATGAAGCTCGACTATGAAACGCTGATGGCCGCGCTGCTGCATGATGTGATTGAAGATACCCCCGCCACCTACCAGGACATGGAACAGCTTTTTGGTAAAAGCGTCGCCGAGCTGGTAGAGGGGGTGTCGAAACTTGATAAGCTCAAGTTCCGCGATAAGAAAGAGGCGCAGGCCGAAAACTTTCGCAAAATGATCATGGCGATGGTGCAGGACATCCGCGTCATCCTCATCAAGCTTGCCGACCGCACCCACAACATGCGTACTCTGGGCTCGCTGCGCCCGGATAAACGCCGCCGCATCGCCCGCGAAACCCTGGAAATTTACAGCCCGCTGGCGCACCGTTTAGGCATCCATCACATCAAAACCGAGCTCGAAGAGCTGGGCTTTGAAGCACTGTACCCTAATCGCTACCGCGTCATTAAAGAGGTGGTCAAAGCGGCGCGCGGCAACCGTAAGGAGATGATTCAAAAGATCCTCTCCGAAATCGAAGGGCGTTTGCAGGAAGCAGGGATCCCCTGCCGCGTCAGCGGTCGCGAGAAGCATCTATACTCCATCTACTGTAAAATGGTGCTCAAAGAGCAACGTTTTCACTCGATCATGGATATCTACGCCTTCCGCGTTATCGTCCATGATGCCGATATCTGCTATCGCGTGCTCGGCCAGATGCACAGCCTCTACAAACCGCGTCCGGGTCGTTTTAAAGACTACATCGCCATTCCGAAAGCTAACGGCTATCAGTCTTTGCACACCTCGATGATCGGCCCCCACGGCGTCCCGGTCGAGGTACAAATTCGTACCGAAGACATGGACCAGATGGCGGAGATGGGGGTAGCGGCGCACTGGGCTTATAAAGAGCACGGCGGCGAAAGCAGCACCACCGCGCAAATCCGCGCTCAGCGCTGGATGCAAAGCCTGCTGGAGCTGCAGCAGAGCGCCGGTAGCTCGTTTGAATTTATCGAGAGCGTAAAATCCGATCTGTTCCCCGATGAGATTTACGTTTTCACCCCGGAAGGGCGCATTGTCGAACTGCCTGCCGGCGCCACGCCGGTGGACTTCGCCTACGCGGTGCATACCGATATCGGTCATGCCTGCGTCGGCGCGCGCGTCGACCGTCAGCCCTATCCGCTGTCGCAGCCGCTCTCCAGCGGTCAGACTGTCGAAATTATCACCGCGCCGGGCGCTCGCCCGAACGCCGCCTGGCTGAACTTTGTCGTCAGCTCGAAAGCGCGCGCCAAGATCCGTCAGCTGCTGAAAAACCTTAAGCGCGACGATTCGGTCAGCCTTGGCCGTCGTCTGCTCAATCACGCGCTGGGCGGAAGCCGCAAACTCGCCGAGATCCCACCGGAGAATATCCAGCGCGAACTCGATCGCATGAAGCTGGCCTCGCTTGACGATCTGCTGGCGGAAATCGGTCTGGGCAACGCGATGAGCGTCGTGGTGGCAAAAAACCTGCAGCAGGGCGAAGCCGCTGCGGCGCCGGTGCCGGCTAACGCGTCGAACCACGGTCATCTGCCAATCAAAGGCGCCGATGGCGTGTTGATCACCTTCGCCAAGTGCTGTCGCCCGATCCCAGGTGACCCGATTATCGCCCACGTCAGTCCGGGTAAAGGGTTGGTTATCCACCATGAATCCTGTCGTAACATTCGCGGCTACCAGAAAGAGCCGGAGAAATTTATGGCGGTTGAGTGGGATAAAGAGACCGCTCAGGAGTTCATCACCGAAATCAAGGTGGACATGTTTAACCACCAGGGCGCGCTGGCTAACCTGACGGCGGCGATCAACACCGCGTCTTCCAATATCCAGAGCCTGAATACGGAAGAGAAAGATGGCCGCGTATACAGCGCCTTTATCCGCCTGACCGCGCGCGACCGCGTGCATCTGGCGAATATCATGCGCAAAATCCGCATCATGCCGGACGTGATTAAAGTCACCCGTAACCGAAACTAGCTTTATGAACTCAAAGCGCTACGAGCGTATCTGCGAGATGCTCGCCAGGCGTCAGCCTGACCTGACGGTCTGCATGGAGCAGGTCCATAAGCCTCATAACGTCTCTGCGGTCATCCGGACCGCAGATGCCGTTGGCGTACACGAAGTGCATGCCGTCTGGCCGAGCAGCCGGATGCGTACCATGGCCTCCGCCGCCGCGGGCAGCAACAGCTGGGTGCAGGTTAAAACCCACCGCACTATCGCAGATGCCGTCAGCCACCTGAAAGGCCAGGGCATGCAAATTCTCGCCACTCACCTTTCCGACAAAGCCATCGATTTTCGTGAAATCGACTATACGCGTCCAACCTGCATCCTGATGGGCCAGGAGAAAACCGGCATCACCCAGGAAGCGCTGGCGCTGGCCGATCAGGACATCATTATCCCGATGATCGGCATGGTGCAGTCGCTGAACGTCTCCGTCGCCTCGGCGCTGATCCTCTACGAGGCGCAGCGCCAGCGGCAGAATGCCGGGATGTACCAACGCGCCAACAGCATGCTGCCGCCACAAGAGCAGCAGCGCCTGCTGTTCGAAGGCGGCTATCCGGTGCTGGCCCGCGTCGCCAGACAAAAAGGTCTGCCTTACCCCCACGTTAACGAGCAGGGCGAAGTGGAAGCCGATGCCGCGTGGTGGGCCACCATGCAGGCTGCGAGGTAAACCCAATGTCAGGCCGCCTGTTAGATGCCGTTCCGCTCAGTTCACTCACCGGTGTGGGCGCTGCGCAGAGCAGCAAACTGGCGAAGATTGGCCTGCATACGGTACAGGATCTGCTGCTGCACCTGCCTTTACGCTACGAAGATCGCACCCATCTTTACCCGATAGCCGAGCTGCTTCCCGGAGTTTATGCCACCGTGGAAGGTGAAGTGCTCAACAGCAATATCACCTTCGGCGGCCGGCGGATGATGACCTGCCAGATCAGCGATGGCACCGGCATCCTCACCATGCGCTTTTTCAACTTCAACGCGGCGATGAAAAACAGCCTCGCGACCGGTCGTCGGGTGCTGGCCTACGGTGAAGCCAAACGCGGGAAGTACGGCGCCGAGATGATCCACCCGGAATATCGCGTCCAGGGCGATATGAGCACCCCGGAGCTGCAGGAAACGTTAACCCCAGTCTATCCGACCACCGAAGGCATCAAGCAGGCGACCCTGCGCAAGCTCACCGATCAGGCGCTTGAGCTCCTGGAAACCTGCGCGATTAGCGAACTCCTGCCGCCGGAGCTGGCGCAGGGGATGATGAGCCTGCCGGAGGCGCTGCGTACGCTGCACCGCCCGCCTCCCTCCTTGCAACTTAGCGAGCTGGAAAGCGGCAAGCACCCGGCGCAGCAGCGTCTGATTCTGGAAGAGCTGCTGGCGCATAACCTCAGCATGCTGGCGCTGCGGGCAGGCGCCCAGCGCTATCACGCCCTGCCGCTCGGCGCCAACGATACCCTGAAAAACCAACTGCTGGCCTCCCTGCCCTTTAAGCCCACCGGCGCGCAGGCGCGGGTTACCGCCGAGATTGAACACGATATGGCGCTGGACGTGCCGATGATGCGCCTGGTGCAGGGCGACGTTGGCTCCGGTAAAACGCTGGTCGCTGCCCTGGCCGCCTTGCGCGCTATCGTCCACGGCAAACAGGTGGCGCTGATGGCGCCCACCGAACTGCTTGCCGAGCAGCATGCCAATAACTTCCGCAACTGGTTCGAACCGCTGGGTATTGAAGTCGGCTGGCTGGCGGGCAAACAGAAAGGCAAAGCCCGCCAGGCGCAGCAGGAGGCTATCGCCAGCGGCGAGGTGCAGATGATTGTCGGCACCCACGCCATCTTCCAGGAGCAGGTGCAGTTTAACGGCCTGGCGCTGGTGATTATTGACGAACAGCACCGCTTCGGCGTGCATCAGCGGCTGGCGCTGTGGGAGAAAGGTCAGCAGCAGGGATTCCACCCGCATCAGCTGATCATGACCGCCACGCCGATCCCCCGCACCCTGGCGATGACCGCCTACGCCGATCTGGACACCTCGATTATCGACGAGCTGCCGCCAGGCCGAACTCCGGTGACCACCGTCGCCATCCCCGACACCCGGCGCAGCGATATTATCGACCGCGTGCGCAACGCCTGTACCCATGAAGGTCGCCAGGCCTATTGGGTCTGTACGCTGATTGAAGAGTCCGATCTGCTGGAAGCCCAGGCGGCGGAAGCCACCTGGGAAGAGCTCAAACTGGCGCTGCCGGAGCTCAATATCGGCCTCGTCCACGGGCGGATGAAACCGGCGGAGAAGCAGGCGGTGATGCAGGCCTTCAAGCAGGGCGAGATGCATCTGCTGGTAGCCACCACGGTGATTGAAGTCGGTGTCGACGTGCCTAACTCAAGCCTGATGATTATCGAAAACCCGGAACGTCTGGGTCTGGCGCAGCTGCACCAGCTCAGAGGGCGCGTCGGGCGCGGCGCGGTCGCTTCCCACTGCGTGCTACTCTATAAATCGCCGCTCTCCAAAACGGCGCAGAAACGTCTGCAGGTCCTGCGCGACAGCAACGATGGTTTCGTCATTGCCCAGAAAGACCTCGAAATTCGCGGTCCCGGCGAGCTGCTCGGCACCCGCCAGACCGGCAACGCCGAATTTAAAGTGGCGGACTTACTGCGCGATCAGGCGATGATCCCCGATGTCCAGCGCATTGCTCGCCACATTCATGAACGCTATCCGCTGCAGGCCCAGGCGCTTATCGAGCGCTGGATGCCGGAAACCGAACGCTATTCCAACGCGTAGCGCGCTTTTGCCGCGCTGCGGGCAACTTTTCTACACAACGAGTGGATTATGAAACGAGAACTGGCCATCGAATTTTCGCGTGTCACCGAAGCCGCCGCGCTGGCGGGCTATAAATGGCTGGGCCGCGGCGATAAGAATACCGCCGACGGCGCAGCGGTTAACGCCATGCGCATTATGCTTAACCTCGTCAATATCGACGGCACCATCGTCATCGGCGAGGGCGAAATCGATGAAGCGCCGATGCTTTATATCGGCGAAAAAGTGGGTACCGGCAAGGGCGATGCGGTAGATATCGCCGTCGATCCCATCGAAGGCACCCGCATGACGGCGATGGGCCAGGCCAACGCCCTGGCGGTGATGGCGGTCGGCGATAAGGGCTGCTTCCTCAACGCGCCGGATATGTATATGGAAAAGCTGATCGTCGGCCCGGGCGCTAAAGGCGCTATCGATCTCAATCTGCCGCTGGAAGAGAACCTGCACAATATCGCCCGCGCCCTGAACAAGCCGCTGGGCGAGCTGACCGTCACCGTGCTGGCGAAACCGCGCCACGACGCGGTCATTGCCCAGCTGCAGCAGCTGGGCGTGCGCGTGTTCGCTATTCCCGATGGCGACGTCGCGGCCTCTATTCTCACCTGCATGCCGGATAGCGAAGTCGACGTACTGTACGGCATCGGCGGCGCGCCGGAAGGGGTGGTTTCCGCCGCGGTGATCCGCGCCCTCGACGGGGATATGCAGGGGCGCCTGCTGGCTCGCCACCACGTGAAGGGCGATAACGAAGAGAACCGCCGCATCGGTGAAAATGAGCTGGCGCGCTGCAAAACCATGGGCATTGAAGCGGGCAAAGTGCTGCGTCTGGATGAAATGGCGCGCAGCGATAACGTCGTCTTCTCCGCCACCGGGATCACCAAAGGCGATCTGCTGGACGGCATCACCCGCAAGGGCAACATGGCCACCACCGAGACGCTGCTGATCCGCGGCAAGTCGCGCACTATCCGTCGTATCCAGTCGATTCATTACCTCGACCGTAAAGATCCAGACATCCAGCAGCACATCCTGTAATACCGCTTTTTCTCTCCCAGGCAACCGTCCGCAGGCGGTTGCCCTGTTCTTCGTTTATATTTGATCAATAGAGCTTTCTTGCGCCTTCGGGGTGGAAATCTGGCTCGTCTGGACCGAAGATAAGGCATCGCTTGGCAACAGGAGAAGACGATGGCGGACTGGGTTAGCGGCAAAGTGACAAAAGTGGAGTACTGGACGGACGCCTTGTTCAGTTTATACGTGCGGGCGCCTGTTCATCCGTTTACCGCCGGGCAATTTACCAAGCTCGGGCTGGAAATCGACGGCGAACGCGTGCAGCGCGCCTACTCCTACGTCAACGCCCCCGGCAATCCCGACCTCGAGTTCTATTTGGTCACCGTCCCGGAAGGCAAGCTGAGCCCGCGTCTGGCGTCGCTGAAGCCGGGCGATGAAGTCCTGGTGGTGAGTGAAGCGGCAGGTTTCTTCGTCCTCGAGGAGGTACCGGATTGCGATACCCTGTGGATGCTGGCGACCGGCACTGCGCTGGGGCCGTACCTGTCAATTTTGCAGGAAGGCAAGGACCTTGAGCGCTTTAATAACCTGGTGCTGGTCCACGCCGTCCGCTACGCCGCGGACCTGAGCTATCTGCCGCTAATGCGCGAACTGGAGCAGCGCTATGCCGGCAAACTCCGTATTCAGACGGTGGTCAGCCGCGAAACCGTGGAAGGCTCGCTGACCGGCCGGGTGCCGTTTCTGATTGAAACCGGCGCGCTGGAAGAGGCCGTCGGCCTGCCGATGACCACCGACACCAGCCATGTGATGCTGTGCGGCAACCCGCAAATGGTGCGCGATACCCAACAGCTGTTAAAAGAGACCCGGCAGATGACCAAACATCTGCGTCGCCGGCCGGGCCATATGACGGCGGAGCACTACTGGTAATCAGGCGTCCGCTTTCCAGCGCACGTCCTGGGTCTCCTTGCCGAACTTATTCTCGCCCTGGGTGCCGACAAACGCCCCCAGGTCGATCAGCATCATGACGATAATCAGCGTTGGCACAAAGCGCCCGACGCCCCACTGCCAGACCTGCGGCAACATCGCCCAGTTCCCCGCCAGCAGCATCCACGCCAGAACCATCAGCAGCGCCCACAGCCCGGATTTGCCGCGATCGTGCAGTCGCTTGACCACCACCGCCGCCGTCGGCCACAGCAGGCAGACGATAATAAACGCCGCCGTCTGCAGGTTGAGCAGATTGCTGCCTGCCAGGGTAAACAAGGCGCTCATGGTCACCAGCCAGATGGCAATCCAGATCCAGAAATCGCGGCGGCCAATGCGCCCTTTAATTGAGAATAACCACTGCTGTAGGGTCATGCGTTTTTCCTTATCATCATCGTCTGCGTAGTTTACCCTGGCGTCGTGACTTTTTGACAAGCGCCGCGCTTCCCGATTTAATCGTCAGCAGGCAAAAAAAGGAACGACGGGCATGAAGAAGTGGACAATTTTGTGGTTAAGTGGGCTGATGGGCCTTGCCGTCGGCCCGCACGCGTTGTCCGCAGAGAGCGAATCGACGACCGCGGCAGCGCCCTACCTGCTCGCCGGCGCGCCGAGCTTTGACCAGTCGATCAGTCAGTTCCGCGAGAAATTCAACGCCGATAACCCAAAGCTGCCTCTGAACGAATTCCGTTCCATCGCCACCAGTCGCGATCGGGCTAACCTGACCCGCGCCGCCAGCAAAATTAACGAAAATCTCTATGCCTCCACCGCGCTGGAGCGCGGCACGCTGAAGATCAAATCCATGCAGATCACCTGGCTGCCGATCCAGGGGCCGGAGCAAAAGGCGGCCAGGACCAAAGCGCTGGAGTATATGAGCGCCATGATCCGCGCCTTCGTGCCGACTTTTAGCCAGGCGCAAAGCCAGCAAAAACTGCAGAAACTGCTGGCCGCCGGCAAGGGCAAGCGCTACTTCGCCGATACCGAAGGCGCCGTGCGCTATGTGGTGGCAGATCATGGGGAAAAGGGCCTGACCTTCGCCATTGAACCGATTAAGCTGGCGCTATCTGAAACGCTGGAAGGTAACAATAAATGACAAAAAGCAAAGCCTTTCCAGTGACGAGTCTCTATACTGTTTCACAGACCATGCTGCCCTCTGGGGCGGCTATATTCCTTAATTCGCTTAAGTAGCGTGGAGAATTAAAATGCGACATCCTTTAGTGATGGGTAACTGGAAACTGAACGGCAGCCGCCACATGGTAAACGAACTGGTTGCGAACCTGCGTACCGAGCTGGCTGGCGTAAGCGGCTGTGCAGTTGCCATCGCCCCGCCGGAAATGTATCTGGACCTGGCTAAGCGCGCGGCAGAAGGCAGCCACATTCACCTGGGCGCGCAGAACGTTGACGTGAACCTGTCCGGCGCATTCACCGGTGAAACCTCCGCCGAAATGCTGAAAGATATCGGCGCGCAGTACATCATCATCGGCCACTCCGAGCGTCGTACCTACCACAAAGAATCCGACGAGCTGATCGCGAAGAAATTCGCCGTGCTGAAAGAGCAGGGTCTGACCCCGGTTCTGTGCATCGGTGAAACCGAAGCCGAAAACGAAGCGGGCAAAACGGAAGAAGTTTGCGCACGTCAGATCGACGCCGTGCTGAAAACCCAGGGCGCTGCCGCTTTCGAAGGCGTGGTTATCGCTTACGAACCAGTATGGGCTATCGGTACCGGCAAATCAGCGACCCCGGCTCAGGCGCAGGCGGTGCACAAATTCATCCGTGACCACATTGCTAAAGCTGACGCCAAAATCGCTGAGCAAGTGATCATCCAGTACGGCGGTTCCGTTAACGCTGGCAACGCCGCAGAGCTGTTCACCCAGCCGGACATCGACGGCGCGCTGGTTGGCGGCGCCTCCCTGAAAGCTGACGCTTTCGCGGTGATCGTTAAAGCAGCAGAAGCAGCGAAAAAAGCGTAATTCGCTTTTCCCGGTGGCGACACGCGACCGGGTTGACTGACAAAACGTGGGAGCCCGGCCTAGCACAGCGCAAGCCGGGCTTTCTTTTGCCGTTACAGTTTCCCCAACAGCTGATACCAGGCGTAGTCCAGCGGCAGTAAAATCAGATAACTCACCGCCGCCAGCGCCAGACACAGTTGCATCCCCGCCCTCGCCGGGACCTTGCCTAACCCCATCGCCACCACGATCGGCGACGCCTGATAGGGCAGCAGCGGCGTGGAATAGCCCAGCACCTGAATCATAATCACGCTTAGCAGCGGAAAACCGGTGGCGTCGGCAAAGCTCTGGGCAAAGGTGGTATACAGCGCCGGCACGCCGTTGGCGGTCATAATAAAGTTCAGCGCGCTGGTTATCCCGGTCAGGGCGAGAAAGCTGGTGAAAGGATTGTCTTTATCCAGGGGCATCACCTGCAGCAGCGCATTGCCCACTGCGCCGCCAATCCCGGTTTGGGTGACGGCGATCGCTAGCCCCAGAATCCCGGCGACGTAAATGCAGGTGCGCATATTCACCCCGCTGGCAAACTCCTCGCCGTTGATAAAGCCCACCCGCGGCAGCAGCGTGATCACAGCCGCCGCCAGGCCGGTCCACGCCGGGCCGACGCCGTGCCAGCTCTCGGTCACCCATAGCGAGAGGACCACCGCCAGCAGCCACGCCAGACGTTTCTCGTCGCGGCTCATCGGCGGCAGCGGCGCCAGGTCGCGCGGTGGATGCGGCTTGCCGGGAAAAAGCCAGCAAATCAGCGCCACCAGCACCGCCCCTTTCAGCCAGCCAAGCACCGGCGTATGCAGCAGTAAATAGGGAACATAATTCAGATGGATACCGTACGAGCCTTCCGCCGCGCCACTCATCACCAGATTCGGCACGTTGGCGGGCAAAATCGTCGCTGACAGCTGAAAGGTGCCGAACCCCACCGCCAGCGCCAGGCCGAACCAGCCGCGGCTGCCGTCGGCAATGCCCGCGCGGCGGGCCATCGCCGCCACGATCGGCATCAGCAGCGCGATGCGCCCCATGTTGGAGGGCATCACGAACGCCAGGGCGTAGCTCAGGAGTACCACGCTGGCGACCATCCGCGGCCAGGAGTCGGTGAGCCTGGCCGACAGCGCCTGCGCCGCCCGGTCCGCCAGTCCGGTTTTACGGATGGCGATGCCGAGCACAAAGCCGCTGAACACCAGCCAGAACGCCGAAGAGGCAAAGCCGCCGAAGATCACCTCCGGCGGAGCGATTTTCGCCATCATTGCCGCTGCGAAGAACAGCAGCGCGGTGATAAATTCCGGCAGCAGCGACGTCGCCCAGAGCACGATGGTGACGCCGACAATCAATGAAGGAAGGAACAGCGGGTGGGTAAGCCAGAGCGACATGCCTGTCTCCTGTCGTTTTTTTCAGCAAGAATACGACGACAGGTAAGACAGGTAAACGCCAGAACTAGTGGTTTGCGTTAAGGATGGCGCAGCGATGATCCTGAATTTCTTCCGCTGAAGCCCGGTTCAGGGTCAGCAGGTTACGCTCCGTCGCCAGCAGCACCAGCGAGCCGTCGCTCTGTTGCGCCATTGCCAGCGCGAAGCGTCCCATATGCTGGCGCGCCTCCGGCACCTCTTCCGCCAGCATCAGGAACGGGCTACGCTGGGCCAGCTCCGCCTCCGTCACCCGGCGCGCCAGGTATTCGTGGCCCTGAAGCCCGCCCGGTAACGGCAGCCAGCGGCTGCTGATCGCTGCGGCATCCTTATCTAACTGCACGCGCACATCGGGGCGCAGGCAGGAGATATGAATATGGAAATGGTTTTGCGTACGTCCACTGCGCGAGTTGATCGCCAGCGATACCGCGTTATCAGGAACCGGCGCGCCGTGGCGCTGGCTCATGATTTCACGCCCCTGCCAGGCCTGCCAGAAAAAGTTCGGCGTCAACGGATCCAGCAGCAGCGGGCTTTCGGTGCCGTTGATGCGGTAGGTCGGCATCAGCAAATACTGCAGCGGGCCGTTACGGTCTTTAAACAGCACATAGCCGCCCTTGAGGTTCACTTCCGCGCACGGCGACGGGTTTTGCTGCTGTTGCTGATGGGGTACGCACTGCTGCAGGACAATCTTGCGTAATGCGTCCGGGTTGCCAGAGTGCAGCCAGTAGTAGCCGCCCGCCAGCGCCGCGAGGATCGCCACCAGCAGCGCCAGCAAAAAGTATCTTACTCTTCTCATTTTCATTCCCTGTTAAGCCTGAAGCGGAAGAGTAGCGTAATTTGATGACTAAATGAAAACAGATGGTGGACGGGGCGTTGTCCCGGGTGGCGGCTGACGCCTTACCCGGGCTACGCACCGCGCAAAACTATAGCCCTGCTAAGCGTAGCGCAAGCAGGGACAAGAGAATTAACGCTGGCTAATCTGGTCGAAGGTGCCGCCGTTGGAGAAGTGCTCTTTCTGCGCTTTCGTCCAGCCGCCGAACTCCTGATCGATGGTAAACAGCTTCAGTTTCGGGAATTCGTTAGCATATTTCTTCGCCACATTCGGATCGCGCGGGCGGTAGAAGTTCTTCGCCGCAATCTCCTGGCCTTCCGGCGAGTAGAGATACTTCAGGTACGCTTCCGCCACCTGGCGCGTGCCTTTCTTATCCACCACTTTGTCGACCACCGAGACGGTCGGCTCAGCCAGAATCGACTCACTTGGGGTCACGATTTCAAACTTGTCTTTGCCCAGTTCGTTGGTCGCCAGCAGCGCTTCGTTTTCCCAGGCGATCAGTACGTCGCCGATGCCGCGTTCTACGAAGGTATTGGTCGAACCGCGCGCGCCGGAGTCCAGCACTTCCACGTTTTTATACAGCGCCTTGACGAATTCCTGGGCTTTCGCCTGGTCGCCGTGATTCTGATGCAGGGCATAGCCCCAGGCCGCCAGGTAGTTCCAGCGGGCGCCGCCGGAGCTTTTCGGGTTCGGGGTAATGACCGACACGCCCGGTTTGATCAGATCGTTCCAGTCATGGATCTGTTTCGGATTGCCCTTGCGGACGAGGAACACGATGGTGGAGGTATACGGCGCAGAGTTATCCGGCAGGCGTTTCAGCCAGTTTTTATCGATGCGGCCGCGTTCGGCAATAGCGTCGACATCGTAGGCCAGCGCCAGCGTGACCACATCCGCTTCAATACCGTTAATCACCGAGGTCGCCTGTTTGCCAGAGCCACCATGCGACTGGCGGATCACCACGTTGTCGCCGGTCTCCTGCTTCCAGTGTGCGCTAAACGCTTTGTTGTACTGTTCGTACAGCTCGCGCGTTGGATCATAAGATACGTTTAATAGCTGAATGTCTTTTGCCAGAACGCTGGCGGATGCCAGCAACAGAGTTAACCCTACGCCCCACTTATTCATCGCACCGCTCTCTTTATGTGTGTTGTGATGGGTTAAGCGTGCCAGAAAGCGATTCAATGATTAAAGAATAAAAAAAGATTGGCTATAACTTGCGGATATAAAGACGCGAGTAAGGATGACCCCCTCCCGGGCGGGAGAGGGCGCGAAGCGATTAGACTTCTTCCATGCGACCCAGCAGCGCCTGCAGACGTTCCTGCCAGCCCTGCTGCTGCTCTTTCAGCTGGCTGTTTTCGCGCTCCAGCTCTTCACGACCATGCTGCGCGCTCTGAACTTCCTGCACCAGGGTGTTGTTCTTTTCTTTCAGCTCTTCGATTTCCATCTGCAACAGAGTGATGGTATCAATCGCCTGCTGAACCTTAGATTCTAATTTCTCAAACACTTCTAATGACATCGTCATACCTCTCCTGAACTTGCAAGGCGTTGATAGAAACTCGTGTTTCGTATACGCGGTCCCGCCTTAACGAAAATTAGCGCACATAGCGGTGTTATCGTCGATTGTATGAATCCCCGCCGCCCCTGTCCAGCGGCAAGCCGCGTAGATTGCGGTTTGCAACACTTTTCAGTCTTTACCTGGTGCTTTCAGCGCAGTTCGCTCGTAGTTCATGGGTCAATGTTAATTTTATGGTTAACAAAATGCGTGGTGAAACGCTCCGGCAGCGCTCTCGATGCGCGCAAATGGCGCGAAAACGCTCATTTTCTTGACGAGGTACACACATTTGAAGTTCGATATTTCTCGTTTTTGCTCGTTAACGATAAATTAACACTATGCCTACATGGCAATATGGTCGTCTGTGACCACCCTACATACAATAATCATCACCACGCTTCAGGATTCGATTATGAGCCAAACATCAACCTTAAAAGGCCAGTGCATCGCAGAGTTCCTCGGTACCGGGTTGTTGATCTTTTTCGGCGTTGGGTGCGTGGCTGCGCTCAAGGTCGCGGGAGCCAGCTTCGGACAATGGGAAATCAGCATCATCTGGGGTCTGGGCGTCGCCATGGCGATCTACCTGACCGCCGGGGTCTCCGGTGCGCACCTTAACCCAGCGGTGACTATCGCGCTGTGGCTGTTCGCCTGCTTCGAAGGCCGCAAAGTGGTTCCTTTTATTATTTCGCAATTCGCTGGCGCCTTTTGCGCTGCGGCATTAGTTTACGGGCTTTACTACAATCTTTTCCTCGATTATGAAACCACCCACCATATGATTCGCGGCAGCGTGGAAAGCCTCGATCTGGCCGGCATTTTCTCCACTTACCCGAACCCGCACATCAATTTTGTGCAGGCCTTCGCGGTAGAGATGGTGATTACCGCTATCCTGATGGGCGTCATCCTGGCGCTGACCGACGATGGCAACGGCATACCGCGCGGCCCGCTGGCCCCTCTGCTGATTGGCCTGCTGATTGCGGTGATTGGCGCCTCCATGGGACCGCTGACCGGCTTCGCCATGAACCCGGCGCGTGACATCGGCCCGAAAGCCTTCGCCTGGCTGGCGGGGTGGGGTGACGTCGCCTTCACCGGCGGCAAAGATATTCCTTATTTCCTGGTGCCGCTGTGCGCACCGGTGGTCGGCGCGGCGCTGGGCGCATTCAGCTATCGTAAGCTGATTGGCCGTCACCTGCCTTGCGACACCTGCGTGGAGGAAGAGCAACAGAGCCCCTCCTCTTCCACCGCTCAACATAAAGCTTCGCTGTAATCTGACTACGGGACACCGACTATGACCGACAAAAAATATATCGTTGCGCTTGACCAGGGCACTACCAGCTCCCGGGCCGTTGTGATGGATCATGATGCCAATATCGTCAGCGTCTCCCAGCGAGAATTTGAACAAATTTATCCTAAGCCAGGCTGGGTCGAACACGACCCGATGGAAATCTGGGCTTCCCAAAGCTCGACGCTGGTCGAAGCGCTGGCCAAAGCGGATATCAACTCCGATCAGATCGCGGCCATCGGCATCACCAATCAGCGTGAGACCGTGGTGGTGTGGGAGCGAGAGACCGGTAAACCCATCTACAACGCTATCGTCTGGCAGTGCCGCCGTACCGCGGAGATCTGCGAGCAGCTCAAGCGTGACGGGATGGAAGAGTATATCCGCAAGGCCACAGGCCTGGTGGTGGACCCGTACTTCTCCGGCACCAAGGTGAAATGGATCCTCGACCATGTCGAAGGTTCCCGTGAGCGTGCGAAGCGCGGCGAGCTGCTGTTCGGCACCGTTGACACCTGGCTTATCTGGAAGATGACCCAGGGCCGCGTGCACGTCACCGACTACACCAACGCCTCGCGTACCATGCTGTTCAACATTCACGACCTCGACTGGGACGACAAGATGCTCGACGCGCTGGACATTCCGCGCGCCATGCTGCCGGAAGTGCGCAAGTCTTCCGAAGTGTACGGCCAGACCAACATCGGTGGTAAAGGCGGGACCCGTATTCCTATCGCCGGGATCGCCGGTGACCAGCAGGCGGCCCTGTTCGGCCAGCTGTGCGTCAAAGAAGGGATGGCGAAAAACACCTACGGCACCGGCTGCTTTATGCTGATGAATACCGGCGAAAAAGCGGTCACCTCCACCCACGGTCTGCTGACCACCATCGCCTGCGGCCCGCGCGGCGAGGTGAACTACGCTCTGGAAGGGGCGGTGTTTATGGCCGGCGCGTCTATTCAGTGGCTGCGCGACGAGATGAAGCTCATCAGCGATGCCTTCGACTCCGAGTACTTCGCCACCAAAGTGAAGGATACCAACGGCGTATACGTGGTACCCGCGTTCACCGGTCTTGGCGCACCGTACTGGGACCCGTATGCCCGCGGCGCGATTTTCGGCCTCACCCGCGGCGTGAACTCCAACCACATTATCCGTGCGACGCTGGAGTCCATCGCCTTTCAGACCCGCGACGTGCTGGAAGCGATGCAGGCTGACTCCGGCATTCGTCTGCACGCCCTGCGCGTAGACGGCGGCGCGGTGGCTAACAACTTCCTGATGCAGTTCCAGTCCGATATCCTCGGCACCCGTGTCGAGCGTCCGGAAGTACGCGAAGTGACGGCGCTGGGCGCGGCCTATCTGGCCGGTCTGGCGGTCGGTTTCTGGCAGAATCTGGATGAACTGCAGGAGAAAGCGGTGATTGAGCGCGAATTCCGCCCGGGGATTGAAACTACTGAGCGTAACTATCGTTACAGCGGCTGGAAGAAAGCGGTGAAACGCGCGTTAGCGTGGGAAGAGCACGACGAAGCGTAAGATTGTGAAGTTATTCCCGGCTTGCGGCGTAAACGCCTGAGCCGGGCTACAAAACCCCAAACAGCACGATCTTGTAGCCCGGACAGGTGCGCAGCACCGCTTCCGGGTTTTTTATCAACCAAACATCGGCAGCAGCAGGTACAGCTTAATCACCAGCGCGTTGACGATATCGATAAAGAACGCCCCCACCATCGGCACTACCAGGAAGGCCATATGCGATGGCCCGAAACGGTCGGTAATCGCCTGCATATTGGCGATCGCCGTCGGCGTTGCCCCCAGGCCAAACCCGCAATGCCCGGCTGCCAGCACCGCGGCATCGTAGTTTTTGCCCATCATCCGATAGGTGACGAACACCGCATACAGCGCCATCGCCAGCGCCTGCACCGCCAGGATAATAATCATCGGCAGCGCCAGCGAGGCCAACTCCCACAGCTTGAGGCTCATCAGCGCCATGGCGAGGAACAGCGACAGGCTGACGTTGCCCAACACCGATACCGCGCGATCGAACACCCGATACAACCCCGCCAGCGCCAGGCTGTTGCTGAGGATCACGCCGATAAACAGCACGCAGACGAAGGTCGGCAGCTCGAAGACGCTCCCCGCCAGCAGTTGCGCAACCACCTTGCCCAGCGTCAGACAGATGGCGATCAGGGCGATACTTTCGATCAGCACCAGCGAGGTGATCACCCGCCCCACGTCCGGCTTTTCAAAGGCGGTTGGCGCCACCTGATCGTCCGGTGTCCCGTCCGGTGAGGAAGAGTGCTTCACCAGATAACGCGCCACCGGGCCGCCGATCAGGCCGCCCAGCACCAGGCCGAAAGTCGCGCAGGCCATCGCCACCTCGGTGGCGTTGGCAAAACCGTAGCGCTCAACGAACAGCTTACTCCACGCCGCCCCGGTGCCGTGGCCGCCGGATAAGGTAATCGACCCGGCCAGCAGACCCATTAGCGGATCCAGCCCCAGCAGCGTCGCCATGCCGATACCGAGGGCGTTCTGCAGCAGCAGCAGGCCAACCACCACGATCAGGAAAGTGCCCAGCACCTTGCCGCCGGCCCGCAGGCTGGCGAGGTTGGCGTTAAGACCGATGGTGGCGAAGAACGCCAGCATCAGCGGATCTTTCAGACTCATATCGAAATCAATTTCGATATCCATGCTTTTTTTCAGCGCCAGCAGCGCCAGCGCCACCAGCAGACCGCCGGCAACGGGTTCAGGAATAGTGTATTTCTTAAGGAAGGGAACGGTTTGTACGAGTTTTCTGCCGAGTAACAGCACGAGCGTTGCGGCAACGAGCGTCGATAAGGTATCGAGATGAAACATAAAAAGCTCCTTATGGGCGCATGATCCATTCACACGCGACGATATTCCTGGTGTCTTTAGCTTCTCATCATGAGGAGTCAGAGGGGGATTTTACGCAGAACGGCGGAAAAATTGACAGAAAAAGATATTTTGTATCCTGAATGATGCGATTTAGCATACAAAATGTTAATTATCTCGTTGCGCATATTCACGGTATAAATTTTTATGAGCAAACGCTGGCAAACGTTTGCTTTTGGTCTACAGTCCGATAAAATTCCCGCTTTGCCACCTTGGGATTGCTTGTGATGTCCGTTAACACCGCAGAGTCAGAAAATGCGCAACCGGTTGCGCATAAACCAGCCAGCGAATTAATCTACCGCCTCGAAGATCGCCCGCCGCTACCGCAAACCCTGTTCGCCGCCTTCCAGCACCTGCTGGCGATGTTTGTCGCGGTGATCACCCCGGCGCTGTTAATCTGCCAGGCTCTCGGTCTCCCGGCGCAAGATACCCAACATATCATCAGCATGTCGCTGTTCGCCTCCGGCGTCGCCTCTATTATTCAGATCAAAGCCTGGGGCCCGGTCGGCTCCGGACTGCTCTCCATCCAGGGCACCAGCTTCAACTTTGTCGCCCCGCTGATCATGGGCGGTACCGCCTTGAAAACCGGCGGCGCCGACGTCCCCACCATGATGGCCGCCCTCTTCGGCACCCTGATGCTGGCCAGCTGCACCGAAATGGTCCTCTCCCGGATCCTGCACCTGGCGCGCCGTATCATTACCCCGCTGGTTTCCGGCGTGGTGGTGATGATTATCGGCCTGTCGCTGATTCAGGTCGGACTGACCTCCATCGGCGGCGGCTACGCGGCGATGGCTGACCACACCTTTGGTGCGCCGAAAAATCTGCTGCTGGCGGGTATCGTGCTGGCGCTGATTATTATCCTCAACCGCCAGCGCAACCCGTACCTGCGCATCGCCTCGCTAGTGATTGCCATGGCTGCCGGTTATCTGGCGGCGTGGTTCCTCGATATGCTGCCAGCCAACACCGCCCCGACCAACAGCAGCCTCATCACCGTCCCGACGCCGCTCTATTATGGCCTCGGCATCGACTGGAGTCTGCTGCTGCCCCTGATGCTGGTGTTTATGATCACCTCCCTGGAAACCATCGGCGATATCACCGCCACCTCCGACGTCTCCGAACAGCCGGTCTCGGGTCCGCTGTATATGAAGCGCCTGAAAGGCGGCGTGCTGGCTAACGGCCTGAACTCCTTCGTTTCCGCGGTCTTCAACACCTTCCCGAACTCCTGCTTCGGCCAGAACAACGGCGTGATCCAACTGACCGGGGTCGCCAGCCGCTACGTCGGCTTTGTGGTCGCCCTGATGCTGATCGTCCTCGGCCTGTTCCCGGCGGTGAGCGGCTTTGTCCAGCATATCCCTGAGCCAGTGCTCGGCGGCGCCACGCTGGTGATGTTCGGCACCATCGCCGCGTCCGGCGTGCGCATCGTCTCCCGTGAACCGCTGAACCGTCGAGCGATCCTGATTATCGCTCTGTCGCTGGCGGTAGGCCTCGGCGTGTCGCAGCAGCCGCTGATCCTGCAGTTCGCCCCGGACTGGCTGAAAAACCTGCTTTCCTCCGGGATTGCCGCCGGCGGTATCACGGCGATTGTTCTGAATTTAATTTTCCCGCCAGAAAAGGCGTGATCTCATGCGTTCCCGGTCGCGCATCGGCCGGGACGTCCTCCAACCACCTGCCCCATCACGGAAATAAACCACGCCTGCCTTGAGAAGTGCGCCTAAATCGGGCATAACACGGTGATGTGCATCTCACAGAATGGAAGACCATGAAATTTCTTGGAAAGCTGATTCTCTGGCTGCTAGTCGCTCTGCTGCTCGTCATTATTGGCGCGTGGTTCCTGCTGCAAACCCACTGGGGCGCCCGCCAGGCCAGCGCCTGGCTCAGCAATGGCACCGGCTGGCAGGTCTCCTTCGATGAGATGGAGCACGATTTCTCCTCCCCCCATCATGTGCAGTTGCGAAACGTCACCTTTGGTCGGGAAGGCAAGCCTGCCACTTTGGTGGCAAAAACGGTCGACATTGGCTTCAGCACCCGCCAGTTTAGCGATCCGCTGCATGCGGATGAGATAGTCCTTAACGACGGCACTCTGAATCTGTCACCCCACTCTGCAGACCTGCCGTTCGCTGCCGACCGGCTGATGTTGCGCAATATGGCTTTCAACAGCCCGGAAACCGGCTGGGCGCTCAGCGCGCAGCGCGTCACCGGCGGCGTCAGCCCATGGACGCCGGAGGCGGGCAATGTGCTGGGGAAAACGGCGCAGATCCAGATGAGCGCGGGCTCGATGACGCTCAATGGCGTCGAAGCCAGCAACGTTCTGATTCAGGGTAAGATTGATCAGGGCGAGGTCACCCTCTCCACCCTCGGCGCCGATGTCGCCCGCGGCACCTTAACCGGCAATGCCAAACGCAGCGCCGATGGCAGCTGGCGGGTGGATAACCTCCAGCTCAACGAGATTCGACTGCAGAGCCCCGCCTCGCTGGCCGAGTTTTTCGCGCCGTTAACCACGGTCCCCTCTCTGCAGATTGGCCGCCTGGACATCACCGACGCCCGCCTGCAGGGACCGGACTGGGCGGTAACCGACCTCGACCTGAGCCTGCGCAACCTGACCCTTAGCCACGGCGGCTGGCAGAGCGAGGACGGCACGCTGTCGATGAACGCCAGCGAATTTATCTACGGTTCGCTGCATCTTTTCGACCCGATCCTCAATGCCGAATTCTCTCCCCAGGGCATTGCGCTGCGCCAGTTCTCCTCGCGCTGGGAGGGCGGCATGGTGCGCACCTCCGGCAACTGGCTGCGCGCCGGGAACGCCCTGGTGCTCGACGATACCGCTTTCGCCGGACTGGAGTACACGCTGCCGGCGAACTGGAAACAGCTGTGGATGACGCCGCTGCCAGCCTGGCTGCAAAGCCTGACGCTGAAAAAATTCAGCGCCAGCCGCAATCTGATCATCGATGTGGACCCTGCTTTCCCGTGGCAAATTACCGCCCTCGATGGCTATGGCGGCGAGCTACAGCTGGTGAAAAACGGCAGCTGGGGAGTATGGAACGGCAGCGCGACGCTGAACGCCGCGGCGGCGACTTTCAACCGGATCGACGTGCGCCGCCCATCACTCAAACTGAACGCCACAGCCTCGACGGTCAATATCACTGAGCTTAGCGCCTTCACCGAGCGCGGCATTTTGCAGGCCACCGCCGCGGTATCCCAACTGCCGCAGCGCCAGGTCAATCTGAGCTTCAGCGGCCGCGGCGTGCCGCTGAATATTCTGCAGGCCTGGGGCTGGCCGTCGCTACCTATAAGCGGGGATGGCAATCTCCAGCTGACCGCCAGCGGCAGCGTGCAGGCCGATGCCCCGCTCAAACCGACGGTCAACGGGCAGCTCAGCGCCGTGAATATGGAGAAACAGCAGGTGGCGCAAATCATGCGCAACGGCGAGGTCAGCCCCGCCCCCGCCGCGCCAGCGCCCGCTCCCGTCACCCCATAGCGATGCCCCATTCCCCTCTCCTCTATGGGGAGAGGGATTGCTTCCCGGCAAAACTCCACTCTGACAACTCTCTCCCTTTCAGGGAGAGAGTTGGGGTGCGAGTCCTGAAACCTGTGCGCAATACGCGGCTATCTGTACCTATTTAGCGCAACAGGTTCCTTTCAAATATCAGAGTTGCTATAACCAAATCACTGGAAGTCGATAAAAAACCGCTCCCTGTACCTACAAAAATATAAAAGGATCAATCATGCCTGAAATACGTCAGCGTATTCTGGAGAATATGCAAAAATTCTCCCGGGCCATGATCGGCGCCGTATTGTTCTTGCCGGTCATTGGCTTAATTCTGGCCCTCAGTTCAGTATTAACTAATCCGACATTAATTGCTGAAACCAGTTTCTTACATCAGCTTGGGCAAATGCTCGGCGACACCTTTTGGCCTTTATTTGGCAACCTCGGCTTATTATTTTGCGTCGGCATAAGCTATGGCCTGGCAAAGGATAAAAAAACCGAAGTCGCACTGGTTTCAGTGATGTGCTTTATTATGTTTCTTGGCGCCAACCACTCCTGGCTGGAACACACCCATGGACTCGCCGAAAAAATTAACGGTGAATATTATGGCACCGGGCAAACCCAGCTGCTGGGCTTTGTGGTGGTGGATATGGGCGTTTTCCTGGGCATTATTCTCGGCTGCACGATTGCGTGGGTGCACAATAAAGTCTCTGCCATTGAGCTGCCTGGCGCGCTGTCGATGTACGGCGGCGCCAAGCTGACGCTGGTGGCGATGACGCCGGTGGTTATCTTCTACGCCATCGCCTTTACCTGGATTTGGCCCTTTATGACCCACGGCATCTCCGCCCTCACCGGTTTTATGAAAAATGCCGGGGTCGCCGGGGTCTTCGTCTATGGTTTCTTTGAAAAATTCCTTATCCCCACCGGCCTGCACCATTTCGTCTGGTCCCCCTTCCAGCTCACCCAGATTGGCGGCACGCTGAACGTGGATGGTCAGGTGGTCTCCGGCACCCAGGCCATATTCCTCGCCTATATGCGCCATCCCGACCTGACGCCGGTCATGAACGACGCATTACGTTTTTCGCAGCAAGGGATGACCACTATCTTTGGCCTGGCGGGCGCCTCGCTGGCGTTCTACCACACCGCGAAACCGGAGAAGAAAGCGATGGCGAAGGCGATTCTGCTACCGGCGATTATCACCTCGATGCTGACCGGCATCACCGAGCCGATTGAGTTCACCTTCTTATTTGTCTCACCGCTGCTGTGGGTGATCCACGCGACGTTAACCGCCGCCTCGCAGGCCATTTGCGACATATTCACCGTACGTCCCTGGGGAGCATCGGGCCTGATCGAGTTTCTGATCTATAACCTGCCGCTGCCGGTCTCCTTAACGCGCTGGCCGGGCTATGTCCTTATCGGTATCGGCCAGTTCGCCGTCTACTACGTGATTTTCCGCACCCTGGTGGTGAAGCTGAACCTGAAAACGCCGGGCCGGGAAGATGACGAGAACGTGAAGCTCTACAGCAAAGCAGAGTACCGCCAGAAAGTCGCGCAACCGCAGTCGGTCACCGATGACATTATCCGCGGCCTCGGGGGCAAGGAGAATATTCTCTCCGTCGATAATTGTTTTACTCGCCTGCGCGTGGCCGTGCGCGATATGGCGCGGGTTGATGACACGCAATTAAAAAATACCGGCGCCAACGGCGTCGTACGCAATCGAAATGAAGTTCAGGTTATTTATGGCGTCAAAGTGGGACAGGTACGTTCCCGGGTTGATAACTGGTTAGCAGAAAATTAATGAGGAGTATTTATGAAATTAACCGTATTAGGCGGGGGCGGCGTTCGCTCTGCATTTTTAGCGAAATCTCTGGCCTATAACGCTCACCGCATTGGTTTAACAGAAGTCGTTTTTCTCGATAACTCTGCTGATAATCTGGCGATATTTGGCGAAATTGCCCGCTATGTATTTAATACCATTCGCCCGGATATTCAGTTTAGTACCACCACCGACCCGGTCGCAGCGCTGCAGGACGCCAACTATATCATTACCACCCTGCGGGTTGGCGGCGATGAAAGCCGCATTCGCGACGAACGTATTGCGCTTGAGCATAACACTCTCGGCCAGGAGACCACCGGCGCCGGCGGTTTCGCGATGGCCATGCGCTCGATCCCGGCGATCCTTCGCTATTGCCGGCTGATCGAAGAACATGCCGCCGAAGACGCCATTCTGTTTAACTTTACCAACCCGTCAGGTCTGGTGACGGAAGCGATTATTAAGTCCGGCTTTAAGCGCCGGGTCTATGGGATCTGCGATGCCCCCTCCGAGCTGATTCGTGAACTGCCGGCGATCCTTGGCTGTGAGGAGCGCGACCTCAGCGTGGAATGCTATGGGCTGAACCATTTCTCCTGGTTTACCCACTTCACCGTCCGTGGGGAAGAAGTGACCGAACGGCTGATCGCCAGCCCGGAACTGTACCAGAAGACGGCGATGCAGTACTTCTCCCCGGAGCTGGTACGGCTTTGCGATAATCAACTCCTCAATGAATATCTCTATTATTACTACTATCGCGACGAGGCGCTGAAGGCGATTCAGGGGGCCGGCGAGACGCGCGGAGAGCAGATCGCCCGCATCAATCAGGAGATGCGCGAGGCGCTGCGCACCGTGGATGCCAGAACGCAACCGGAGGCCGCCTTCACCATCTGGATGCAGCATTACCTACGCCGGGAAAACAGCTATATGCAGAACGAATCCCGGCAGGAGAAATTCCACACCCGCGAACCGCTGACGCTGCGCCAGTTTATCGAAGAGCCGGACACCGGCGGCTATGCCGGAGTGGCGCTGGATATCTTGGAAGCGGTGAACAGCACCACCACCAAGCGGATCGTGGTGTCGATCCAGAATCACGACACGCTCGATTTTTTACGCCCGGACGACGTGATCGAGATCAGCTGCGACCTGAGCCGGGATGGCCTCAAGCCGGTGACGCCGGTGAAGGTACCGACGGCGCAGAAGAATATGATTGCCTGCGTGAAGGAGTATGAGCGGCTGGCGGTGGCGGCGATCCTGCAGCAGGATAAATCGCTGGCGGTGCGGGCGCTGATGGCGCACCCGCTGATCGGTTCCTATTCGCTGGCGAAAACCCTGGTCGAAGCCTATCTTGACGATGAGCAGTTCGCCGCCTGGCGGTAATCCGCTGCCGATGGGATTCCCCCGCTCGCACCGCGCTTAGCGGGGGCTAACTATTGCTACGTAGGCTGGTAAACCACATCTTCAATAGTCGCTCAAAGCCTAAGATGCAGTAGCCGAAAAACGGGTTGCTCCAGTAAATATCATCATCGAACTTCTGCGGGTCGTGAATAATAAACGCCGTATCCGCGGCCTGCGCCAGCGGGCTTTGGTAGTCGCCGGTAAAGCAGACCAGATTAATCTCCTTCCCCTCCAGGGCCTTAATCCAGTTGAGCGCCGAGCTGCTGCGCCCGGATTTAGAAATGATCCAGATGGAGTCGAAGCAGGCGGCGTTTTTCTGTTCGAGGATTTCGTAATCGGGCCACAGCGCCAGGCTGGCATTCACGCCGGTGACGAGAAACTTGTTGTAAATATACTGGGCGATCAGCTGTGAAAAGCCGCTGCCGTGGATCAGGATGCGCTGCTGTTTAAGGCTTGCCAGCAGCGGCGTCAGCGCTTCTTCCGGCTGAACGCTCATGTAGTCGATATCGTTGGTGACATCGAGCTTCGGCATGGTGATATTGAACTTGATAAAGTAAACCAGCTCCAGCCAGCCGCTGAACTTCAGTTTCTTTGCCAGCCGGACCAGGGAAGAGGGGTTGCTGTAGCACTGTTCGGCCACAGCGCGAACTCCCTGGCGGATACACTGCTCCGGGTCGTTCTGAATAAAGCGCAGCACGGTCATTTCCGTTTTGCTTAGCTTCACGTCACGAAAGATATTTTCTACGTCCATGGCGGGCTCCTCTCAGCGGCAGAATACGCTAACACCGTTCGACAACCGCGTCTGCGGCCTGAGTCACCACAATGAAATGAATGTTACTTTTTGTACAAAAATGGAATAAAAAAACCCTCTCCGCCTGGCGAAGAGGGCTGCTGCTGTTAACCTATTTACAACGTAATCGTCAGCGTATTGCCCTCGGCGCTCACCACCACGCCCAGTTCGCTACCGGTCTGCGTACCGCCCTGCACGCCCGCGACCTGCGGGATATTGCGCAGGCACAGCGTCCAGCCGCGGGCCTCGCCTTCGCCGCTCACAGCGATGGCGTTGCCCTGGCGCCTGGCCTTCAGGGTGAAGATCGTCGAGCCGTCTGCCGCCGGAACGTCACAGCGTGCCTCGCGTCCATCCTCAAGGTGGAACAGCTGGAAGGCGGTGCCCTCATGCCAGGCGTAATCCGGCTTCTGGTCATTGTTGCCCAGCGCCAGCAGGCTGTTGTCGCGAACGTAGACCGGCAGGCTCAGCGCATCGTGATGCTGCTTATGCCAGCGGCTACCCGGCAATTCATCGTTATGCCACAGATGCGTCCAGTGCCCTTCCGGCAGATAAAACTGCACTTCGCCGGCCTCGGAGAACACCGGCGCCACCAGGACCGAATCGCCCAGCATATACTGGCGGTCGAGATAGTCGCAGGCCGGATCGTCCGGAAACTCGAGCATCATCGCGCGCAGCATCGGCGTGCCGCACTCGTTGGCCAGCGCCGCCTGACGATAGAGATACGGCATCATGCGGCATTTCAGCTGCGTGAAGTGGCGCACCACGTCGCAGGACTCGTCATCGTAGGCCCATGGCACCCGATAGGATTTGCTGCCGTGCAGCCGGCTGTGGCTGGAGAGCAGGCCGAAGGCGCACCAGCGCTTGTAGACGTGGGCCGGCGCGGTGTTTTCGAAACCGCCGATATCGTGACTCCAGAAACCGAAGCCGGACATGCCGATCGACAGCCCGCCGCGCAGGCTTTCCGCCATCGATTCGTAGTTGGCGTAGCAGTCGCCGCCCCAGTGCACCGGGAACTGCTGCGCGCCCACCGAGGCGGAGCGGGCGAACAGCACCGCCTCCTGCTCGCCGACGGTCTCTTTCAGCACCTTCCACACCAGCTCGTTATAGATGAAGGCGTAGTGGTTGTGCATTTTCTGCGGATCGGAACCGTCAAACCACTGGACGTCGGTCGGGATACGCTCGCCAAAGTCGGTCTTGAAGCAATCGACCCCCATCGCCACCAGGCCTTTTAGTTTGTCAGCGTACCACTGGCGGGCTTCCGGATTGGTGAAGTCATAAATCGCCAGCCCCGGCTGCCACTTATCCCACTGCCACAGCGAACCGTCCGGACGCTTCAGCAGATAACCCTTCTCTTTCAGCTCTTTGAACACCGGCGAGCGCTGACCGATGTACGGGTTGATCCACACGCAGACCTTCAGCCCTTTCGCCTTCAGGCGCTTGATCATCCCTTCCGGGTCCGGGAAAGTTAGCGGATCCCATTCAAAATCGCACCACTGGAAGGCCTTCATCCAGAAGCAGTCGAAGTGGAAGACGTGCAGCGGCAGATGGCGCTCAGCCATGCCGTCGATAAAGCTATTCACCGTCGCTTCGTCATAGTTAGTGGTGAACGAGGTCGTCAGCCACAGACCAAACGACCATGCCGGCGGCAGCGCCGGGCGGCCGGTGAACTGCGTATAGCGGTTAAGCACCGCTTTCGGCGTCGGGCCGTCGATGACGAAGTACTCGAGGTATTCGCCTTCAACGCTGAACTGGACTTTAGAGACTTTCTCCGAGCCCACCTCGAAGGAGACGCGCTGCGGATGGTTGACCAGCACGCCGTAGCCGCGGTTGGTCAGATAGAACGGGATATTTTTGTAGGATTGCTCGGTGCTGGTGCCGCCGTCCTCGTTCCAGGTTTCTACCGTCTGGCCGTTGCGCACCAGGGCGGTAAAGCGCTCGCCGAGGCCGTAGACGGTTTCGCCGACGCCGAGGTCGAGGCGCTCAAACATGTAGTTGCGCTGGGTCTTACTATCCTGCACGTAGCCGTTGTTTTTTAGCTGGCTACCGGTGATACGCAGGCCGTCGCGCAGAAAATCCAGCGCCCAGAATTCGCCTTTAGTCACCCGCACGCTGAGGCTGCCGCTTTTCAGCTCGGCGAACCCGGCCGTATTTTCTATTTCGACATGGACGTCTTTCTGCACGTTCAGCGGATAGTGCGGGCCGTTATCCAGCGCGCCCTGGAAGTGCTCCATACGCACGCCGATTATCCCTTCCTGCGGCGAGAAAAAGCGCAGGGTGAACAATGGCGTATCCAGCTGCCAGGCGCGTTCGCGGACATCGCGCGGCGCGGCATAGACCACCATTTCATTCCCCTGCTGCTCCACCTCGTAAACCTGTACGGGTTGGATCAGGTTGAGCCCTGGTTGAATGAGCCAGTTTCCATCACTGATTTTCATTAAAACGTCCTCTTAGTTTTGCCATTCTTTGTCGATCGGGGCGGCGGTGAAATCTTGTTCGTTGCGACGCGCGCCCTCGGCCAGCTCGGCCATCATTTTTTTCAGGAACGGCGTTTTCAGCGTGTAGTAGCGTTTGGCGATCACCGCGCTCAGCAGGTAGCACACCGCCGGAACGAGGGTGAACAAGGCGATAATGATGGTGAGGGTGGCGCTGTTCTGGGTTTTAGCGGCGGCGTCATAGCCGCCGCCGGCCAGCATCCAGCCGATCAGCGCGCCGCCCAGCGCCAGCCCTAACTTGAGCACAAACAGGGTACCGGCGAAGCTGATGCCGGTCAGGCGTTTGCCGTTACACCATTCGCCGTAGTCGACGGTGTCGGACATCATTACCCACTGGATTGGCGTCACCAGCTGGTGCAGTACGCCAATGACGAAGATAAAGACAAACATGGTGATTTCGGCGTCCATCGGTACGAAGAACATCGCCACGCTGAGCACCGCCAGGAGGGCGTTGGTCCACCAGAAGACGCTGACTTTGCATTTCCAGTCGGTCAGCGGTTTCGCCAGCGCCGAGCCAATCAGGTTGCCGACGCAGTAGGTCGTGAGGAAGGCGGTGAACAGCGCCGCCGAGCCCATGATCCAGGTGGTGTAATACATCATCGCGCCGCCGCGAACGCAGACCGCGAGGATATTGAGGATGGTGAGCACGCCGACCACCCGCCACTGGTCATTGCGCCAGATATCGCGCAGGTCTTCACGCATCGAGGTACTGCTCGGCGGCGCTTCGACACGCTCTTTGGTGGTAAAGAAGCAGAAGGCCAGCATCAGGAAGGCAATCACCGACAGCACCGCGATGCCCCCCTGGAAGCCGAGCGCTTTGTCTTCGCCGCCGATAAAGTTGACCAGCGGCATCATCAGCACGGTGGAGAGCATGCCCCCCGCCGTCGCCAGCACGAAGCGCCAGGACTGCAGCGAAATGCGCTGCGTCGGGTTGTCGGTGATCACGCCGCCCAGCGCGCAGTAAGGGATATTCACCACGGTGTAGAGCAGGGTCAGCAGCGTGTAGGTCACGGCGGCGTAGATCAGCTTGCCGTTGTGGCTTAAATCCGGCGAGCTGTAGGCCAGCACGCAGACGAGGCCGAACGGGATAGCGCCGAAGAGGATCCATGGGCGGAACTTACCCCAGCGGCTGCGGGTACGGTCGGCAAGCAGACCCATACACGGGTCGGAAATCGCGTCCAGCGCGCGCGCCAGCAGGAACATGGTGCCGACAAAGCCGGCGGGGATACCAAAAATATCGGTGTAAAAAAACATCATGTACAACATGACGTTATCAAAAATAATGTGGCTGGCGGCATCACCCATGCCATAACCAATTTTCTCTTTGACGGACAAAATGTGATCTTTCATATGCGCACTATTCCCTTAGCGGCACCGAGGGTTGGTACCGGTTACGGTTTTTGTAAACCTTTGCCGCACTAAGATGAATTGCGATATCTCGTTATCAGATTACGTTTCTTGTTTTCTGTGATCGCGGTAGGGAATCAGGGAGTGAAAAAGTGTAACTCACGGATTTTGTGAGGATTTGTCCAGGACTGTTCTGTAAAGTCCAGTTTTAACAGTAAAAAAGTGCGTTTAGGTATGTGGTAAACGGCTGAAAGTAGCTATAATGCGCCCCGCCTCCATGTAGCAATCGAGGCGCGGAAGATCGTCATCTCCGGTGAGGTGGCTGGACTTCAAATCCAGTTGGGGCCGCCAGCGGTCCCGGGCAGGTTCAACTCCTGTGATCTTCCGCCAGTTTGCCCCTGCTCCCCCACAGCCACTCCCTACCAACCTGAGCCCCCCAAACTCATCATCCCAGCCAATCATTTTTATCCAAACCCTGCGTTATTTTGTCTCTCGCAAACCCGTTACACTGGCGCGGTGGCCGCGTGCCGTTAGCAACCGAAACAGGAGATCCATAATGACCCCCGAACTCAGACACTGTTTTTCCATTACCATCCAGGTTGATAAACCGATAATCGTCTCCCGCAGCCCGCAGACCGGTAAGCGCCAGCTGATCCCGATTGTCGGCGGCAGCGTCTCGGGTCAACTTCGCGGCCACGTATTACCCGGCGGCGTCGACAGCCAGATAATCGAACCCGACGGCACCTGCAGGCTGTCCGCCCGCTATGCCCTGCAGGTGGCGGAAGGCACGGTCTATGTGGAAAACAATGGCATCCGCCGGGTGCCGGCCCAGTATCATGACCAGCTTTTCGCCGACGATATGCGCTTTTTTAGCGATATTCCGCCAGAAGCCATCTATTTTCGCACCGTGCCCACCTTTGAGGTGGATGCTCCCGCGCTCAGCTGGCTAACCACCTCGCTGTTTATCTGCGCCGGTGGCCGGACCCAGGATGGGGTGATGCTCGACTTCTATCAGGTGGGCTGATTTTCACTTTCTGCATATAACTGTTATTGCCGTTAGCCCGTTTTTCCCCTCCCGGCAGCGGTCTACGATGGCTCCATCTTTTCATTCACCCGAATCACAGACCGGAGCAGTTATGAAAGCTATCGCCATTACTCAAGCCGCCGCTGACGGCAACAACATCCCTTCTTTAACCGAGATCGACCTGCCGATCCCCACCGCCCACGGGCGTGATCTACTGGTCGCTGTGAAGGCTATCTCGGTCAATCCGGTAGACACCAAAGTGCGCGCCGGCTTTCAGGGCGACACGCCGCGGGTGCTGGGCTGGGACGCCGTTGGCGTGGTGCAGTCCGTCGGTGAGGAAGTGACGCTGTTCGCGCCCGGGGACGAGGTCTGGTACGCCGGCGCGCTGGGCCGGGCCGGCAGCAACAGTGAATATCAGCTGGTGGATGAGCGCCTGGTGGCGCACAAACCGCGCACCCTCGATAATGCCTCCGCCGCCGCGCTGCCGCTGACGGCGATCACCGCCTGGGAGCTGCTGTTTCACCGTCTCGGCGTTGAGGAAGGCGGCAATGCGGGCGACACGCTGCTAATCGTCGGCGCGGCGGGCGGCGTGGGGTCTATCCTGACCCAGCTGGCCAGTAAACTGACCGCCATGACGGTGATCGGCACCGCCTCGCGTCCCGAGAGCCAGCAGTGGGTCCGCGAGGCGGGCGCGCACCATGTGATCGATCACAGCAAGCCGCTCGCCGACGAGCTGGCGCGCATTGGTATCACGTCGGTAACCCATGTCGCCAGCCTGACCAATACCGAGCAGCACTTCAACGCGCTGATCGACGCCCTCGCCCCGCAGGGCAAGCTGGCGCTGATTGATGACCCGGAGACCCTGGACGTGGTGCCGCTGAAAGCGAAAAGCCTGTCCCTGCACTGGGAATTTATGTTCACCCGTTCAATGTTTGAGACGGATGATATGATCGCCCAGCATCAGCTGCTCACCCGCGTGGCGGCGCTGATCGACAACCACACTATCAAAACCACCCTTGGCGAACACTACGGCGCCATCACCGCCGCCAATCTGCAGAAAGCGCATCGCCAGCTGGAAACCGGACGCGCCGTCGGCAAGATCGTGCTGGAGGGGTTTTAAGATGATATCGCTTATCGCCGTGCTCAAGGCGAAACCGGGCCAAACGGACGCCCTGCGTCAGGCCCTGCAGGCGCTGCTCCTGCCGACGAGACAGGAGCCGGGCAACCTCGACTATGCCCTGTTTCAGCTGCGCGACGCGCCGGACACCTTCTATATGCGCGAGGCGTGGCAGGGACAGGACGCCCTCGATGCCCATGTCGCGATGCCCTATTTTCAGGCGTTTATGACGCAGATGGAGTCTCTGCTGGCTGAGCCGCTGCGGCTGGACTTTCTGACGCCGGTTGAGCCTTAGCCCACCGGCTGACGAGGGGTGGGAAAATCACGCCCCTCCGCCGCGCGGGTTTAAAAGTGGGCGGGAAGCGTGCGGGTTATCTTTTCCAGCACCCCGCGATGGACCGTAATGTAACCACCTTTGCGCAGCTCTGCCAGAATCGACATAACACGGCTGCGCGACAGGTTGGTGCGGCGCTGTATAAAGCTTAACGCATTAATTTGGCGACGATACTCCTCCGGGTAGTCCGCCAGCTCTGTTAGCAGGGTTCGCACCATCGGATAAGAATCCACCCCCACCATCTCCTGCGAACGCATGCTCAACACCATCAGCCGCTGCGCCAGAACATGGGCCATCTCCTGCCACAGGTTTTGCGCATTGAGGATCTCGACCGCGGCCTGGTGTCCTATCCAGCGTCCGCGCAAATCTGTCTCAGCAAACAGAGAGCAGTGGTGTTTTTCCGGAATACCGTTAAAGACGCCGTAACCATCGATTAATCCCAATAGCGAAGGGGCAAATATCGTTGATATCACCATGTTGTTTTCCGCATGGCATAGCGAGGCAATCCCCTCTTCGAGCAGAATTAATCCGGATTCAGCCTGGGTCGGCGGAAAACGATAATAGGTCGATCGCGGCAGCGCAAAGGGTGAGCTGGCGGGCAGGAACGCAGATAACAGGGATTCCACCGCGAATAACGGCTTTGTCTGTCTTCCGTAGTAAAAAGACGGTAACGCCTGGTCAGTAGAGAGGCTGGCTGCAGGGATCGACATGGTTTTTATGCCATCAGGTCAGGTTGAAAAAGTGATTCGTTGAGAATCATAGTATCAACAGGTGAATTAACGAATAAAAGACAAGACGTTACGAGGATAAAAAGAGTGTAAGCATCATTATCTGCAATAACTATTTATCTCTATTTTACAGGAATAAAAAATACGATGAGCCTTAATTACCTATAAGGCTTAGCGGCGATAAAGATAAGGCCACCTTATTATTTACTGCGCTGGCTAACGCCGCGCCTGAGGGTTTCTCTACCGCTTTCCCCCTCGCATCTCGGCCAGTCCAGGCTACGCTTATCGATGCCACTGACCACCCGCATTCCCCTCCCGTTCTATTGAGTCCATTCATCAAGAAGAGGTTTCGCTATGCTGATCAACGCTATTGGTACCTACTCCGCCAGCCAGCCGCTGGAATCAATGGCCATCACCCGCCGCGACCCGGGGCCGCAGGATGTACAGATCGCCATCGCTTACTGCGGCGTCTGCCACTCCGATCTCCACCAGGCGCGATCGGAATGGGCAGGAACGCTGTATCCCTGCGTGCCGGGGCATGAAATTGTGGGTCGGGTGACCGCGGTCGGCAACGCCGTCTCGCGCTACGCCGTCGGCGATCTGGTGGGCGTCGGCTGTATGGTCGATAGCTGTCAACAGTGCGAAGAGTGCGCCGAGGGGCTGGAAAACTACTGCGACCACATGGTGCTGACCTATAACGGGCCGACCCAGGACGCGCCGGGACACACGCTTGGCGGTTATTCACAGCAGATAGTGGTCAATGAACGCTACGTGCTGCGGATAACCCATCCCGAAGCGCAGCTGGCCGCCGTCGCGCCGCTGCTGTGCGCCGGGATCACGACATACTCGCCGCTGCGCCACTGGCACGTCGGGCCGGGTAAAAAAGTCGGCGTGGTCGGCATCGGCGGCCTCGGGCATATGGGGATCAAGTTGGCCCACGCCATGGGGGCCCACGTGGTGGCTTTTACCACCTCCGAATCCAAGCGTAATGCGGCCAGAGCGCTGGGCGCCGATGACGTAGTGGTGTCGCGCAATGAAGACGAAATGGCGGCCCACGTCAAAAGCTTCGATTTCATCCTCAACACCGTGGCGGCGCCGCACAATCTCGATGCCTTCACCACGCTGCTGAAACGTGATGGCACCATGACGCTGGTTGGCGCCCCGGCCACGCCGCATCCGTCGCCGGAAGTGTTCAATCTGATCTTCCGCCGCCGGTCGATTGCCGGCTCGATGATCGGCGGTATTCCGGAAACTCAGGAGATGCTCGACTTCTGCGCCGAACACGGCATCGTCGCCGATATCGAATTGATCCGCGGCGATGAGATCAACGAAGCCTGGGAAAGAATGGTCAAGGGTGACGTGAAATACCGCTTCGTGATCGACAGTGCGACCCTCGCCGGCTAAGCGCCGCGACGAAAGGTACGCCGCCATTCCGTCGGGCTGACGCCAAAGCGCGCTTTAAACTGCTGGCGCCAGGTGACCGCTGAAAGATAGCCCACCGCCTCCGCCACCTGCTCGACCGGCAGATCGCCCGCCTCAAGCAGAGCCTGGCTGCGGCGCAGACGTTCGGCGGTCAGCCAGTCGGTAATGCTCATCCCGGTTGCCCGGGCGAAGTGGCGGGTCAGGGTACGGCGGCTCATCGCCACCACCCGGGCCAGCGAATCGAGACTGTGCGGCTCGGCAATATGCTGCTGCAGATAATCCAGCAGGCAGTTGATTCGCGCATCGCGGGTGTTTTTCGGCACCGGCTGGGCGATAAACTGCGCCTGGCCGCCCTCGCGGTGCGGCGAAACAATCATCCGCCGGGCGATCTGGTTGGCCGCGAGGCTGCCGAAACGCTGGCGGATGATGTAGAGGCAACAGTCCAGCGCCGCCGCGGTGCCCGCCGAAGTAATGATCCGCTGGTCGTCGACGTACAGGGCGTTGATATCCAGCTGCACCTGCGGAAACCGGCGCTGGAAATCCTGCTCGAACTCCCAGTGAGTCGCCGCTCGCCTGCCGTCCAGCAGCCCGGCGTAGCCGAGGACGAACGCGCCGAGGCACAGGCCGACAATCTCCGCGCCGTTATCCCGGGCCCGCACCAGGCTATCAAGCAGCGCCTGCGGCGGACGTCGATCGACCTCGCCCCAGTAAGGCACCACCACGATATCCGCCTGTTCCAGCGCGGCATAATCGCCGGTGGCGTACAGCGCAAAACCATCGCGGGCGCTCAGCAGCCCCGGCCGCTCGGCGCAAATGTGCAGATTAAAGCGTTTGATTTCCGAAACCGAATCGCCAAACAGCATGCAGGGGACGGCGTAGTGAAACGGGCTAAAGCCCTCTACAGCGACAATCGCCACGTCGGTGAGTTTCATCGTCCCTTCCCCTTACGCATGTTAATAAACGACGGTTTCTCCATCCTGCGGAATAGAAACCACATCGGCAATCTGATTATCCAGCGCATACTGGCGCATCTCTTCCCGGCTCACCAGGCAGTGGTTGACCGCCTCGAGGTGGATAGCCATGATTTTTGCTTCCGGTAGGGTGAAGTGCACGTTCAGGAGATCTTCCTTGCCCATGATAATCGGGCCAAAGCCGATGACGTGGGCGTAGCCGGCGTTGAGGACCACCACGTCCGGGCGCAGCTTCAGCAGGTCGGCTGCAATGTCATCGCGCCAGATAGTATCCCCCACCAGCCACAGCGTCTTCTCCTGCGGATGGCGAAACACCACGCCGCAGGCCTCGCCCAGGCGTTCAGCCATCGCCGGCACCGCGTAGGTCCGGTCGCTGCCGTGTTGGCCGGAGGTGGTTTTCTGCAGGCGCACGCCGGCAAATTCGCTGTCTGCCGACAGCAGGCGCAGATCCTGAAATCCCTGGCTGCGCAGCAGCGCGGCGTCGGCCTCATGCTGGGCGAACACCGGCAGGGTTTTCGGGATCGCGGCGATCGCCGCCGCGTCCCAGTGATCGTCATGGGTGTGGGTGACGATCACCGCGTCAACGTCGACAATTTTATCGCGGGAAAACGGCAGCTCAACCAGCGGATTGCGCAGTTCGCTGCGCGCGGTGCCCGGAAAACCCGGCCAGGCGCCTTTGTCCGCCAGCATCGGATCGATGAGAAATCTTTTCCCGGCGTAGTGAATAATCTGGGTCGCATTACGGATGTGGGTGATGTTCATGTTGGCGTTCCTCTGAGGTCATCTGACGAACATCGTACTGAGTCCCCGCCTGGCTCAACAGGGGCGTTTGGGCAATGATCGATGAAATCGGGCCAACCTGCGGCGGTTGCCATCCGCCTCCGGCTATGTTGTTCTTAAGGCTCAATTTTTGACAGGAGTGGCAGGATGAAAAAGAAACTGACCGCCGCCGATATGCACGACCCGCAGGTCATCGCCGAGACGCCGTGGTTCAGCATGCGTAAGGTGGGTATTGATGTCGCCCCCGGCGAGCGCCGCGACTTTTATTCCATTCATTACCCGCGCCCGGCGGTGGGGATTGTGGCCATCCAGGATGAGAAGGTGCTGCTGATTCGCCACTACCGCTACCTGATCGATAAGGTGGTGTGGGCGATCCCTTCTGGCGGCGTCGATGAAGAGGAAGACCCGGCGGTCGCCGCGCTGCGCGAGCTGCGGGAAGAGACCGGATGGCAGGCGCAACGCGTTGAGGAGATCATTCGCTTTAACCCCTCCTACGGCAGCAGCGATCAGCTGTTTATCACCTGGCTGGCCACCGGTTTACGCTGGGTGGGGATGGATGCAGATCAGGATGAGGTGATGGAGACCGGCTGGTTTACCTTCGACGAGATAAACCAGCTGATCGCCCGCGGCGAGATGCCGGACGGGCTGTCGCTGGTGCCGCTGCTGCAGCTGATGGCGCAGCGGCGAAGCGGCTCGCTTACGGCTTAAGCATCCGCCAGCGGAACCACAGCTGGGCCACGAGGATCAGCACGCCGCCTATAATCTTCTGCAGCGGCAGCTGTTCGCCGTACCACAGCGCGGCGGCAATGACCGTCAGCAGCGGTTCAAGCACCATGATGATCGCCGCGCTGGCCACCGCCGCGTACTTCTGCCCCTTCATCTGCAGACCGAAGCGCAGGCTGGTAGCGATGACAATGCTGGCCACCAACCAGCCGAGAGTCGGCAGGGTCATCGGCTGGTCCCAGCGTTCAACGGCAGCGGAGATGGTCAACCCGACGATACCGGTGATCGCCAGCTGCACGGTGGTCAGGGGGATCAGCGGTACTTCACGCGCGCAGCGGCTGGTGTAACAGAACCAGATCGACTGCACCAGCGCCGTCAGCAAAAACCAGCCCTGGCTGGGGTGGAAGGCTATCGGCATATGCAGACTGAGCAGCCCCAGGCCAACCACCGCAATCGGCAGGCACTCCCACCAGGCGCGCGGCGGGCGCACCTTCATCATCACCCATGCGGTCAGCGGGACGAACATCATCGACAGGCTCATGATAAACGCCCCTTCGCCGAGCGACGCCGTCGTGGAGACCGAATAGATCCACAGGCAGAGGTTGAGCGCAAACCAGAGTCCGCTGATGATGAGTTTTGGCCAGTGCTGCTTTTGCGGGCGAAAACCGCGGCAGAACGGCAGCAGAAGCAGCGCGGCGAAGAAAAAACGCAGCCCAAGAAACGCGAACACCGGCATGCCGGCGATCGCCTCGCGGGAAAATATCCAGCCGCAGGCGGCAATCACCGTCGCGGCAATCAGCAGCAGGTCAGCCTGCCGTTGGCGTACCATACGCGCCTCTCCCTGTGTGTTGGCTTACCAGCCAGGCACCGCGCCGCCGTTGAAGATAGTCTCTGCCGCCTTCGCCACCTCCGGCGACTGGTACGACTGCATAAACTCCTTCACGTTTTGCGCGTCTTTATTGTCTTCCCGGGTCACGATGATGTTCACGTAGGGCGAGTTTTTATCTTCGATAAAGATGCCGTCACGAACCGGCGACAGCCCGGTTTGCTGCAGGTAGGTGGTGCTGATGATAGCCACGTCGACTTTGGGATCGTCGAGTACGCGCGGCAGTTGCGCCCCTTCCAGCTCCATGATCTTCAGGTTACGCGGGTTGTCGGTGATATCCACCGCCGTCGGCAGCAGGCCGGTCCCGGCTTTGAGGGTAATCAGCTTCTCTTTTTGCAGCAGCAGTAGCGCCCGCCCGAGGTTGGTCGGATCGTTGGGGATAGCGATCGTCGCGCCGTCTTTCAGTTCGGCGACTGACTTGATCTTGCGCGAATAGCCGGCCATCGGGAAGACGAAGGTATTCCCGACCGCCACCAGATGATAATTATGCGCTTTGTTGTCCTGCTCAAGGAAAGGCCGATGCTGGAAGACGTTGGCGTCCAGATCCCCGGCGTTGGTCGACTCGTTGGGCAGCAGTGAGCCGCTGAACCCCACCAGCTCGACCTCCAGACCGTACTTCTCTTTGGCCACCTTCTTCGCCACTTCCGCCACATCCTGCTCGGCGCCGTTAATCACACCGACCTTAATGTGCTTCGCTTCATTACCCTTTTGGTCGCAGCCGACCAGCGCCAGACCCGCCAGCATTACCGCGGCGGCGGCCTGTAAACGTAATCTCATCCTCTTCACCCTGTCTGTCCTGAATGTCATTGTTTTTTTTCGTACAAAACTATAACGACTTTCGGGTCGGGTAATAAACAGCAAACCACGCAACTGGAAATAAAATCATCTTCGCGAAACGCGAGGCGCTAGCCCCGTCGCCACTCGCCCGGCGTCACGCCATAGCGCATTTTGAAGCGCTTCGAGAAGGAAGCCTGCGACTGAAAGCCGCAGCGTTCGGCAATGACCTCGAGGTTGGTCTGACGCTCCAGGCGCAGCAGCCGGGCGGCCAGCGCCATTCGCAACTGCGACAGCCACGCCTGCGGCGTCAGGTGATAGACGCGGGCAAAATGACGGGCAAAGGTGGCCCGTGATAAAAACGCGCGGGCGGCCATACTCTCCAGCGTCCACGGTTGCTCCGGGGTCGCCATCACCGCCAGCACCGCCGGCATCAGGCGTTCATCGCTCATCAGGCGCAGCAGCCCGCCGGGCGGCTGTTGCTCGCCAAGCAGCATGCGCAGCAGGAGCACCAGCAGCGTATCGCCGAGGCTGCGCACGATAGCGCTGCCGCCGGGACGCTGCGCCAGGCTCTCGCGCACCAGTATATTAAGCAGCGCGTCCAGCTCCGGGCAGTCTTCACGCGCATCGGTATGGAGATGGATCAGCGTCGATGCTTCACTGAACAGCCAGCTGACGTGCGGACCAAAATAGAATTCGCCGCACAGCATCTCCAGCGCCCCCTCCGCCGGGCCGGCGCGCATTTCCGTCACCGTGCCGTTAAACCGGTGCGCCACCGGCAGCACCTGGCCCCACTCCACCAGGCTCTCCATCAGGTGCGGCGAACCGTGGGGCAGGAGGACGACATCTCCCGCGCGCAGGTGATGGGTCTGGCCGCCGACGTTGAGCCGCCCCTCGCCGCGCAGCACCACGTGCCAGGGCACCACGCCGCTGCGCATTTGCTGGTGCCCGGCCTGCCAGCGGCCGCCGAAGCGACAGTGCAGGTTCACTTCGCAGCGCGGCGCCAGCAGCGCCAGCAGATGACTGAGACTGTCCATGCTTCTCCTGAGACGATAAGACAAAAAGGTGAGACGAAGACCGCCAGTCTAGCATGCGGCAAGCGCCTAAGATGACCCCATTGCCAACACACCCTCGATAACAACAGGAGTTAACCATGAGCCGTTTAGCAGATATCCGTGAACAAGACGCCACCGGCAAAGCCGCCGATATTTTCGCCGGGATCAAAAAAGCGATGGGCAAAGTGCCGAACGCCTACCTGACCATCGGCGGCCACTCGCCGGCGGCGCTGCAGCAGGCGCTGGCGCACAATGCGATGCTCCATAAAGGCAGCCTCAGCGCCCAGCAGCTGGAAGCGATTAATCTGTCGGTCAGCGAAGCCACCGGCTGTGACTACTGCCTGGCCGCGCACACCCTGATGGCGAAAAAAGCTGGCTTCAGCAGCGAGCAGATCCACGCCCTGCGCCGCGGGGAGTATGCGGAAGAGACGCAGCTTGATGCGCTGGTGAAATTCGCGCAGACCCTGGTGACCACCACCGGTACGCTGCCGGAAGCCGACGTCGCCGCGCTGCGCAACGCCGGTTTTAGCGACCAGCAGGTGATTGAGATTATCAGCGCCATCAGCGCCATCCTGTTCACCAACATGGTGAACCGGGTTAACGACACGGTAGTCGACTTCCCGAAAGCCGATTAATCCGTCGCGCAGCGCCGGTTTTACAGCCCCAGATCGCTGAGCCCCGGATGATCGTCCGGGCGGCGCCCCTGCGGCCAGTGGAACAGGCGCTCGCTTTCGCTAATTGGCAGATCGTTGATGCAGGCGTAGCGCGTCTGCATCAGTCCATGCTTATCAAACTCCCAGTTCTCATTGCCATACGAGCGAAACCAGTTGCCGCTGTCGTCGCACCACTCATAGGCGAAGCGCACGGCAATGCGATTCTCCTGCCATGCCCACAGCTCCTTAATCAGCCGGTATTGCTGCTCCTTGCGCCATTTTCGCTGCAGGAACTCAACAATTTGCCCCCGACCGTGGACAAATTCGCTGCGGTTGCGCCATTCGCTATCCACGGTGTAGGCCAGGGCGACTTTTTCCGCATCGCGGCTGTTCCAGCCATCTTCCGCGGCGCGGACCTTCTGGATAGCGCTGTCGCGGGTAAACGGCGGTAACGGAGGACGTTGTTCGGTCATGCTTACTCTCCTCTACGGGCTAATTGCTGCTGCAGGCGCTGATTCTCCTGCTCCAGGTCATGAATACGTTGCTGCAGGTTCTGGCTGTACTCCGCCACCTGCTGCGCGCTGTAGCGCGGCGTAATGTGCTGCGGGCAGTTCCAGTCAAACGCCTGCAAATGAAAAAGAAACAGACGTTCAATGCGGGCGCGATAGTTGGCCGGCGCCACCTGCGCCAGCAGCTGCGGGTGGTCCTCTGCCGCCAGGACCTCGACGGTGGCGTAGATTTTCAGCCTGGCACGGCGCGGATAATCCATCAAAAACAGGCAGGCCCGGTCGCTGCCGCGCAGATTGCCGGTAGTAATGTACTGGCGGTTACCACCGAAATCGGCCATCGCCAGGGTGGTGTCATCCAGCAGATGCAGAAACCCCGGCGGGCCGCCGCGATGCTGAATGTAGGGCCAGCCGCTCTGCGACACCGTCGCCAGATAAAAGCTGTCGCGGGTGGCGATCATCCCCGCTTCGCTGTCGCCGAAGCGGTCGGCCTGGCGGCGACTGCGCGGCGTTTGCCACAGCGAGTCGCTGCCCATTTCATGCTGCACATCCATCACGTCCGGGGTGATAGCGATATCGAGAAAGGTTGCTGCCATAGCGCCTCCTGTTGTCTGGCGCCATCATGGACTGTACTGTGAAGAATGATAATACGGGTAAAGTGGCAATCATCTTTCCGCAAAACGGGAGAATAATGGATCGATTAAGCGCGATGGCGCTGTTGGTGAAAGTGACCGAGCTGGGGAGCATGTCGGCGGCGGCGCGGGCGCTGAATATGCCGTTGACCACCGTCAGCCGCCATATTGGCGAACTGGAGAGCGCGCTGGGCGTACGCCTGCTGGCGCGAACCACCCGCAAACTGACGCTCACCGACGCCGGGGTCGATTATGTTGCCGCCGCGCGGCGGATCCTTGAGGAGGTGGAAAACGCCGAACGCCAGGCGACGGGCGAATATCAGGAACCGAAGGGCGAGCTGGTGATCTCCGCGCCGACGATGTTTGGACGCCAGCACGTTCTTCCGGTAATCAGTGAATTTATCGCCCGCTACCCGCTAATTCGCGTCCGTTTGCTGCTCAGCGATCGCAATGCCGACCTGGTGAGCGACCATGTCGATCTGGCGGTGCGGATTGGCGACCTGGCGGACAGCAGCATGGTGGCCACCCGCCTCGGCACCATGCGGATTGTGGCCTGCGCCCATCCGGCGCTGCTGGCGAAATACGGCGAGCCGCAGCGGCCGCGCGATCTGGCGGCGCTGCCGATCATCCGCATTGAATCGCCGATGCCCTATCGCGGCTGGCGCTTTCGCGCCGCTGAGCGCGAGGACCAGCTGATTAACCTGCCGCCGGTGCTATCCGTTACCACGCCGGAGAGCGCCGCCGATGCCGCGCGGCTGGGGGTGGGGGTGGCCCGCTTACTGCATTATCAGGCGCTGGATGGCCTGCGCCACGGGGAGCTCCGTCTGCTGCTGGAAAACGTCGAGCCGGATCCGGCGCCGGTCCATTTGCTGTATACCGCTCGGGATCTGGCGCCGCTTAAGCTGCGCAAATTTATCGATTTTGCCGCACCGGCGCTGCGTCAGGCACTGCTGCGCATCGCCGGGGCCGCTTAATGCGTCGCGGTCTTCAGCGGCGCCTCCTTTAACAGCCATGAGAGGACAAACGCCACCGCCATAATGCCGGCCGCCATCAGAAACGCCGCGTGGATCGCCGCGCCGAAGGCGTCGAGGTAGTCGAGGCGGATATCCGCGGGCAGGTGCTGGACCGCCACCGGATTCATTCCCGGCGGCAGCACCGCGCCTTCCGGCAGCAGTTGTTGCAGGTTGCTCTGCAGCACGTGCGTGAACACCGCGCCAAACAGCGCCACGCCGATGGAGCCGCCAATCGAGCGGAACAGGGTCGCGCCGGAGGTGGCGACGCCGTACATCTGCGCCGGCATCGCATTCTGCACCGCCAGGACCAGCACCTGCATCACCAGCCCCAGACCCGCTCCCAGCACGCCGGTAAACAGGTACAGCTGCCACAGCGGCGAGTGAATGGTGATGCGGGTCAGCAGTACCATGCCGGTCACGCCGAGCAGGGTGCCGAGGATCGGAAACAGGCGATATTTACCGGTACGGCTGATAATCCGCCCGCTGATAATCGAGGTCAGCAGCAGGCCGCCCATCAGAGGGATCAGCTGCAGCCCGGCTTCGGTGGGCGTCGCCTCCTTCACCACCTGCAGATAGAGCGGCAGGAAGGTGACTGACCCGAACAGCGACATGCCGATGACGAAGCCGATCAGGCTGCACAGTAGGAAGCTGCGGTTGCGGAACAGCGCCAGCGGAATAATCGGCTCGGCGGCCATCCGTTCTTCGTAAATAAAGCCGATGATCCCCACGATGCCGAAGGCCAGAATGCACCACAGCTGCGGGTCATTCCACGCATGGACGCTGCCTCCTTCCGAGGTAAACAGGATGATGCACAGCAGCGCCATGCTGAGATAAATCGCCCCCAGCCAGTCAATCTGATGCTGGCTGCGTTTATTGCTGCTGTGGAATACCGCGCCGATCACCAGCAGCGCGAACAGGCCGAGCGGCAGGTTGATATAGAAGATCCAGCGCCAGGAGGCGTGCTGCACCAGAAAACCGCCGATCAGCGGGCCGATCACCGTCGCCAGGCCGAAAACGCCGCCGAACAGCCCCTGATAGCGGCCGCGGTTGGCGGGCGGGATGACGTCGGCGACCGCCGCCATGCTGATCACCATCAGGCCGCCGCCGCCGAGCCCCTGCAGGCCGCGCATCAGCACCAGCTGGGTCATATTCTGCGCCAGCCCGCAGAGCGCGGAGCCGACGAGAAACAGCCCAATCGCCACCTGCAGCACAATTTTGCGGCCGAACAGATCGCCAAATTTACCGTACAGCGGCACCGCGATGGTGGAGCTGAGGATATAGGCGGTGACCACCCAGGAAAGCTTGTCCAGCCCGCCCAGTTCGCCGACAATCGTCGGCAGCGCGGTGGAGACAATGGTCTGATCCAGCGCTGAAAGCAGCATCACCAGCAGCAATGCGCTGAACAGCAGGCGTATCGACTGCACCGGTGGGTTAGCAACTTGAGAAGTCATTGCAACGCTCGCTTGAAATTAATTAAATGCATAATTAATATTTAGTGAAAGAATGAGTCGGGTCAAGAGATCGCCATATCATGACAGCACAAAAGGATCAGGATGCTCCCCGCCGCCCGGGTCGGCCGCGCGGTAAAAAACCGGGTACCGCCAACCGCGAACAGTTGATGGACATCGCCCTGACGCTGTTTGCCCGCGACGGGGCGGGCCGCGTATCGTTGAACGCCATCGCCAAAGAGGCCGGGGTGACGCCGGCGATGCTGCATTACTACTTCAGCTCGCGGGATGCGCTGGTGACTCAGCTGATTGAGGAGCGCTTTATGCCGCTGCGCAATCACATCAGCCGCATCTTTGTCGATCATCCACAGGACCCGGTGCTGGCGCTGACGATGATGGTCGAGACGCTGGGGCATATGGCGGAGAAAAACGCCTGGTTCGCGCCGCTGTGGATGCAGGAGATCATCGGCGAGATGCCGATTCTGCGCCAGCATATGGATGCCCGCTTCGGCGAGGAGCGTTTTCAGGTGATGCTGGGGACGGTGCGTCGCTGGCAGCAGGAAGGCAAGATCAATCCGGCGCTGGCGCCGGAGCTGCTGTTTACCACGGTGATTAGCCTGGTGCTGGTGCCGTTTTCGCGCATCCACAGCGATCCGCGTTTACAGGCGGTCAACCGCCAGACCATCGTCAGCCACGCGCTGGCGTTGATGGGCCACGGCGTCGGGGGTTAAGCGCAGCCGCCGCCCGGCAAATGCTTTTGTAGCCCGGATAAGGCGCCACGCGCCGCCATCCGGGATTTTCCCTGCTCGCGCTACGCTTAGCAGGGCTACAACTTCTATGTTAATTCCCGGCAGATTGCGCTCCCGATATTTCTTCTGCGCTATGTCTCTTATGGCGCAGGGAGCGCACAGGGGGCGGCCAGTCGCCGCCGCCCCCTGTACCCCCGGGCTCCGGCCAGCAAAATCGCCGCTACGCGGTCCCTTCGACTTATCCCTGCAGGCTTCGGGTCGGGCCGAGGCAGCGTCCGTGCAAAACACGGCCCTCAGCCCGCATCCATGCGGGCTGCCCCGGCCTTCCGGGAACGTCTCAGCGATTTTGAGGCCGCCAGCACCGGCAGTTTCAGTCGCGCAAGTGGGTATATCAACAACTGGTCGCACGACCCCCAGGACGGGTAAGGCAACAGCCGCCACCCGGCAAGAATACAGGTGCCGTGCCTGATATCCTGCCCGGCGGCGCTGCGCTTGCCGGTCCTGGGTGGGGCGAAACTACGGGAGGACTGTGTAGGCCGGATAAGGCATTTATGCCGCCATCCGGCACAACCACAGGTGCGGTACCTGACCGCCCGGGGATACCAGGATCGTTACAGCGCCTTCGACAAATAGTGGCGCTGCATGCCTGCGTGCGGGAAGTCGGGCAGCGACATCTGCAGCTGATAGCCTAATTTCTGATAAAACGGCAGCGCCTGGAAGCTAAAGGTATCCACCAGCAGATGGCTGCAGCCTTGCGCCTGCGCCTGCTGTTCCGCCTCCTGCATCAGTTCGCTCCCCAGCCCGCGCCCGCGCGTCGTCTCGCTAACCCACAGATACTCAATGCACAGCCAGTTGCCCTTGCGTTTGGCAATCAGCCCGCCCTGCATTACCCCTTGCGCATCGCGCGAGTAAATCCCCAGATCGCCAAACTGCGCCGCATCGAGATACTGCTGATTATACTGCCGCAGACCGGAAAATAATTCTTGTTGATCGTTGGGATTAATGCTTTTTGTAATGATTAGTGTCATTAACTATCTCCAGTATCGCGCTGCCGAATGGTTATTTTCCCTCTCCACTTTCACAAAATATTCTTATTTTCTCCATGATTATTTGCCTTAATTTTTTGCGTTCTAAAAGTAAGCAAAAAAACCTTTCCATTATCGCGACGGATCGTATAATGGGGAAAAATGAGAATGATCATTCTCACCACAAAACCAGAGGAGATGCGCTTTTCACCTCCTGAAGACCGAAGAGGTTGGCTTCAGCGGAGACACAATAACAATCACGTTCAGGAACATCTGTGTTCCTTTTTTGTCATTTTCGCTCACCCGAAAATGCCTCAGCGCCCAACCTATTCCCTCGTTTTTAAATAAACGGGGCGGACGTCTTATATCTTGAGAAAATATAATGAAATACATCATAGCTCCCATCGCGACAGCATTATTTCTCCTTAGCGGATGCGATAATGCGCAGACATCTGCTCCGCAGCAACCCACGCCGGAAGTGGGCGTGGTCACCCTGCAAAGCCAGCCGGTGCCGGTAGTCAGCCAGCTCACCGGCCGCACCACCGCCTCGCTCAGCGCCGAAGTTCGCCCGCAGGTGGGCGGCATCATCCAGAAACGCCTGTTTACCGAAGGCGATATGGTGAAGGCCGGGCAGGCCCTTTACCAGATCGATCCCTCCAGCTATCGCGCGACCTGGAACGAAGCGGCGGCGGCGCTGAAACAGGCCCAGGCGCTGGTGGCCTCCGATTGCCAGAAGGCCCAGCGCTACGCGTCGCTGGTCAGGGATAACGGCGTTTCCCGCCAGGATGCTGACGACGCCGCCTCCACCTGCGCCCAGGACAAGGCCAGCGTGGAATCGAAGAAAGCGGCGCTGGAGAGCGCGCGCATTAACCTGAACTGGACCACCGTCACCGCGCCGATTGCCGGGCGCATCGGCATCTCGTCGGTTACGCCGGGGGCGCTGGTCTCCGCCGATCAGGATACCGCGCTGGCGACGATCCGCGGGCTCGACACCATGTATGTTGATCTGACGCGATCCAGCGTCGATCTCCTGCGTTTACGCAAGCAAAGCCTGGCCAGCAACAGCGACACCCTCAGCGTGACGTTAACCCTGGAAGATGGCAGTACCTATCCCGAAAAAGGGCGTCTGGCGCTCACCGAAGTCGCCGTCGATGAATCTACCGGCTCGGTGACCCTGCGCGCTATCTTCCCCAACCCGCAGCACGTCCTGCTGCCGGGGATGTTCGTCCGCGCGCGCATCGATGAAGGCATCATGAACGACGCGATCCTCGCCCCGCAGCAGGGGATCACCCGCGATGCCAAAGGCGACGCCACGGCGCTGGTGGTCGATGCCGCCAACAAAGTTGAGCAGCGTACCGTGGAAACCGGCGACACCTACGGCGATAAATGGCTGGTGCTGAGCGGCCTGAAAGCGGGCGACAAGCTGATTGTCGAAGGCACCGGTAAAGTGGCCCCCGGACAGACAGTGAAGGCCGTCGCCGTCAACAATAACGGAGGCAACGCCTGATGTTCTCCCGTTTCTTCGTGCGTCGCCCGGTCTTTGCCTGGGTGATCGCCATTCTGATTATGCTCGCCGGGGTGCTGGCGATCCGCACGCTGCCGGTAGGCCAGTACCCGGACGTCGCCCCGCCGGCGGTGAAAATCTCCGCCACCTATACCGGGGCGTCCGCCGAAACCCTGGAGAACAGCGTCACCCAGGTCATCGAGCAGCAGCTCACCGGCCTCGACCATCTGCTCTACTTCAGCTCCACCAGCAGCTCCGACGGCTCGGTCAGCATCACCGTCACCTTTGAGCAGGGGACCGACCCGGACACCGCCCAGGTGCAGGTGCAAAACAAAGTGCAGCAGGCGGAATCGCGGCTGCCGAGCGAAGTCCAGCAGTCCGGCGTAACGGTGGAAAAATCGCAGAGCAGCTTTCTGCTGATCCTCGCGGTGTATGACAAAACCAACCGCGCCACCAGCTCCGATATCTCCGACTGGCTGGTCAGCAATATGCAGGACCCGCTGGCGCGCGTGGAGGGCGTCGGCAGCCTGCAGGTATTCGGCGCCGAATACGCGATGCGCGTCTGGATGGACCCGACCAAACTCGCCTCCTACTCGCTGATGCCTTCCGACGTTCAGTCGGCGATTGAGGCGCAGAACGTGCAGGTTTCCGCCGGTAAAATCGGCGCGCTACCGTCGTCCAATGCCCAGCAATTAACCGCCACCGTGCGCGCGCAGTCCCGGCTGCAAACCCCTGACCAGTTCAAAGCGATCATCGTGAAAAGCCAGGCCGACGGCTCGGTGGTGCGCCTGAGCGATGTCGCGCGGGTGGAGATGGGTAGCGAGGATTACACCGCCACCGCCAATCTGAACGGCCACCCGGCCGCCGGGATCGCGGTGATGATGGCCCCCGGCGCCAACGCGCTGGACACCGCGACGCTGGTGAAAAGCAAAATCGCCGAATTCCAGCGTCAGATGCCGCAGGGTTACGATATTGCCTATCCGAAGGACAGCACCGAGTTCATCAAAATCTCGGTCGAGGACGTGATTCAGACCCTGTTCGAAGCGATTATCCTCGTCGTCTGCGTGATGTATCTGTTCCTGCAGAACTTCCGCGCGACGCTCATTCCGGCGGTGGCGGTGCCGGTGGTGCTGCTTGGCACCTTCGGCGTGCTGGCGCTGTTCGGCTACTCGATTAACACCCTGACGCTGTTCGCCATGGTGCTAGCGATCGGCCTGCTGGTGGATGACGCCATCGTGGTGGTGGAGAACGTGGAGCGCATTATGCGCGACGAAGGGCTCCCCGCTCGCGAAGCCACCGAAAAATCGATGGGCGAAATCTCCGGCGCGCTGGTGGCGATTGCCCTGGTGCTGTCGGCGGTGTTCCTGCCGATGGCCTTCTTCGGCGGTTCGACCGGGGTCATCTATCGCCAGTTCTCGGTAACCATTATCTCGGCGATGATGCTGTCGGTGGTGGTAGCGCTGACCCTCACCCCGGCGCTGTGCGGCGCGCTGCTCAGCCACTCCAAACCGCACACCAAAGGGTTCTTCGGCGCCTTTAACCGCCTGTGGGGGCGCACGGAGGCAGGCTACCAGCGCCGGGTGCTCGGCGGCCTGCGCCGGGGCGCAGTGATGATGGGCGCTTACGCGCTGATTTGCGGGGCGATGGCGCTGGCGATGTGGAAGCTGCCGGGCAGCTTCCTGCCGGTGGAGGACCAGGGGGAGATCATGGTCCAGTACACCCTGCCCGCCGGGGCGACGGCGGTGCGTACCGCCGAGGTGCGCCGCCAGGTGACCGACTGGTTCCTCACCAAAGAGAAAGCCAATACCGATGTCATTTTCACCGTCGACGGCTTCAGCTTTAGCGGCAGCGGGCAGAACGCCGGGATGGCCTTCGTGTCGCTGAAAAACTGGTCGCAGCGCAAAGGGGACGACAACACCGCCCAGGCCATCGCCCTGCGCGCCACCAAAGAGCTGGGGACGATCCGCGACGCCACCCTCTTCGCCATGACCCCGCCGTCGGTAGACGGTCTCGGGCAGAGCAACGGCTTCACCTTCGAACTGATGGCCAGCGGCGGTACCGACCGTGACAGCCTGATGAAGCTGCGCAGCCAGCTGCTGGCGGCGGCCAACCAGAGCAGCGAACTGCAGTCGGTGCGCGCTAACGACCTGCCGCAGATGCCGCAGCTGCAGGTGGATATCGATAACAACAAAGCCGTCTCGCTGGGGCTGTCGCTGAGCGACGTGACCGATACGCTCTCCAGCGCCTGGGGCGGTACCTACGTGAATGACTTTATCGATCGCGGCCGGGTGAAGAAGGTCTATATCCAGGGCGAAAGCGACGCGCGCGCGGTGCCGTCGGACCTCGGCAAATGGTTCGTTCGCGGCAGCGATAACAGCATGACGCCGTTCTCCGCCTTCGCCACCACCCACTGGCAATACGGCCCGGAAAGCCTGGTGCGCTACAACGGCTCCGCCGCCTTTGAGATCCAGGGCGAAAACGCCGCCGGCTTCAGCTCCGGCGCGGCGATGGACAAGATGGAAAAGCTGGCCGACAGCCTGCCGGCGGGCTCCACCTGGGCGTGGAGCGGCATTTCGCTGCAGGAAAAGCTGGCCAGCGGCCAGGCGATGAGCCTGTACGCCATCTCGATTCTGGTGGTGTTCCTGTGCCTGGCGGCGCTGTATGAGAGCTGGTCGGTGCCGTTCTCGGTGATCATGGTCATCCCGCTCGGCCTGCTTGGCGCGGCGCTGGCGGCGACGCTGCGCGGCTTAAGCAACGACGTCTACTTCCAGGTGGCGCTGCTGACCACCATCGGCCTGTCGTCGAAAAACGCCATCCTGATCGTGGAGTTCGCTGAATCCGCCGTGGATGAGGGGTATTCGCTCTCCCGGGCGGCGATCCGCGCCGCGCAGACTCGTCTGCGCCCGATTGTCATGACCTCGCTGGCGTTTATCGCCGGGGTGCTGCCGCTGGCCATCGCCACCGGCGCCGGAGCCAACAGCCGCGTGGCGATCGGCACCGGGATTATCGGCGGCACCCTGACGGCCACCCTGCTGGCGGTGTTCTTCGTACCGCTGTTCTTCGTGCTGGTGAAACGTCTCTTCACCCGCCAACGTCCTTCTCAGGAGTAAGGTATGTTTCGTTTAAGTTTTATGTTTATCGCGCTCCTGACCGCGGGCTGCGTCTCGCTTGACCCGCATTATGATCGCCCGGCCGCGCCGGTGCCGGCCACCCTGCCCGGGGCGCACGGCGAATCGACGGCGGTGGTCGGCGACTGGCAGAAAGTGGTCAATGACGCGCGGCTGAAAAAAGTGGTCAGCATCGCGCTTAACAGCAACCGCGATGTGCAAAAGGCGCTGGCCGATATCGAGGCCGCGCGCGCCCAGTATGGCGAAACGCGGGCATCGCTGTTTCCCACCGTTGATGCCGAACTGAGCCACACCCGCAGCAAAACGGTGGCCAGCGGCCTGAGTTCCGCTTCGCAGGCCGACGGCGCGGTCTCCAGCTTCGAACTGGACTTGTTCGGCAAGAACCAGAGCCTGTCGCGCGCGGCGCGCGAAACCTGGCTTGCCAGCGAATTCACCGCGCAGAATACCCGGCTGACGATGATTGCCGATTTGACCACCGCCTGGGTGACGCTGGCGACGGATAACAGCAATCTGGCGCTGGCGCAGCAGACCATGGACAGCGCGGCAAACTCGCGCAACATCGTCGCCCGCCAGATGGCGGTTGGCACCGCCTCAGCCGGCGATGTAAGCTCGGCGGAAAGCGTCTATCAGCAGGCGCGCGCCAGCGTCACCAGCTATCGCACGCTGGTGGCGCAGGATAAAAACGCCATTAACCTGCTGGCGGGGGAAACCGTGCCGGAGAGCCTGCTGCCCGGCACTCTCGAGAGTCTCGGGGATAACAGCATCGCGCTGGTGCCGGCGGGCGTGTCGTCGTCGGTGCTGCTGCGTCGGCCGGACATTCAGGAAGCGGAGCACAATTTGAAGAGCGCCAATGCCGATATCGGCGCGGCGCGGGCGAACTTCTTCCCGTCGATTTCCCTGACCGCCAGCGCCGGGGTCGGCAGCGACTCGCTGTCGTCGCTGTTCAGCCACGGGATGCAGGTGTGGTCGTTCGCCCCCTCCATCAGCCTGCCGCTGTTCACCGGCGGCAGCAACCTGTCGCAGCTGCGCTATGCGGAAGCGGAGAAAAAGGGGCTGATCGCCACCTACGAGAAATCGATTCAGAGCGCGTTTAAGGACGTTGCCGATGCGCTGGCGCGCCGGGAAACGCTGAGCGAAGAGCTTGATGCTCAGCGGCAGTATGTCGCCGCCGAGCAGACATCGCTGGATATCGCCATGAAGAGCTATCAGGCCGGGGTCGGCGATTATCTGTCGGTGCTCACCGCTCAGCGCACGCTGTGGTCGGCGAAAACGACGCTGCTGTCCCTGCAGCAGACCGACCTCAATAACCGGATCACCCTCTGGCAGTCGCTGGGCGGCGGCGCCAGTTAAACTTACCCGCCGGGCGACCGAGCCCGGCCTCTACAAGGAATCGTTATGGCACGTGTTTCCCTCTCCTGGGCGCTGATCCTCGGCCTGCTGTCGGGTATCGGCCCGCTGTGCACGGATTTTTATCTGCCGGCGCTGCCGGAGATCACTCAGCAGCTGCAGGCCACCAGCACCCAGACCCAGCTGTCGTTGACCGCCGCGCTGATTGGTCTCGGCCTGGGTCAGCTGTTTTTCGGCCCGCTGAGCGACCGCATTGGCCGCCTGAAACCGCTGGCGCTGTCTCTGCTGCTGTTTATCTTCTCTTCGGCGATGTGCGCCCTGACCCGCGATATCAACATGCTGATTGTCTGGCGCTTTTTACAAGGCTTTGCCGGCGCCGGCGGCTCGGTGCTGTCGCGATCCATCGCCCGCGATAAATACCAGGGCACCCTGCTGACCCAGTTTTTCGCCCTGCTGATGACCGTGAACGGCATTGCGCCGGTGCTGTCCCCGGTGCTGGGCGGCTACGTTATCACCGCCTTCGACTGGCGAATTCTCTTCTGGACGATGGCCGCCATTGGCGGCGTGCTGCTGGTGATGAGCCTGGCGATCCTGCGGGAAACGCGCCCGGCCACAGCGGCGCATGCCAGCCGCCAACGGCCCGGCCAGCCGGTGCTGAAAAATCGCCGCTTTCTGCGCTTCTGCCTGATCCAGGCCTTTATGATGGCCGGGCTGTTCTCCTACATCGGCTCTTCTTCCTTCGTGATGCAGAGCGAATACGGCATGAGCGCCATGCAGTTCAGTCTGCTGTTCGGTCTGAACGGTATCGGGCTGATCATCGCCGCGATGATCTTTTCCCGTCTGGCGCGCCGCTTTAGCGCCGAAAGCCTGCTGCGCGGCGGCCTGACGCTGGCGGTGAGCTGTGCGGCGATCATGCTGCTGTTTGCCTGGCTGCATCTGCCGGTGCTGGCGCTGGTCGGCCTGTTCTTTACCGTGTCGCTGATGAGCGGCATCAGCACCGTCGCCGGCGCGGAGGCGATGAGCGCGGTCGACGCCGCGCAGTCCGGGACCGCGTCCGCGCTGATGGGCACCCTGATGTTTGTCTTCGGCGGCATCGCCGCGCCGCTGGCGGGTCTCGGCGGCGAAACAATGCTGAAAATGAGCCTCGCGATGGCCATCTGCTACCTGCTGGCGCTGCTGCTGGGCCTCAGCAAACCGCGCGACGCACGCTAATCTCCTGCTGCGGTAATAAAATATTCCAGATTTATTACCGCACTATTTCCCGCCATACCTACCATTCTCCTATTATTCTCCACGTACTAATCGTGATACTCTTCACAGGCAAGGAATAAATAATTCCTTATACTGCGCGCCACTGAGAATAACGAGGTTTCTATGAGTATCGACCTGAGCAAACTGCTGACCGAGCGACGTAACGCCAACAGCGCCAACATTGACACCCTCTCCACCCTCGAGATGCTGACGGTGATAAACCAGGAAGACCAGCAGGTAGCCCAGGCGATAACGCCCTATCTGCCGCAGATTGCCGAGGTGGTGGATAAGGTCGCGGCAGCGCTGCAGGCCGGTGGCCGCTTGATTTACATTGGCGCGGGTACCTCAGGGCGTCTGGGGATCCTCGATGCCAGCGAATGCCCACCGACCTTCGGCACCCGCCCGGAGCAGGTGGTGGGGATCATCGCCGGCGGACATAAAGCGATTCTCAGCGCCGTGGAAAACGTGGAAGACAACAAAGCGCAGGGGGCGATGGATCTGCAGAACCTGAACTTCAGCAACCGCGATGTGCTGGTGGGGCTGGCGGCCAGCGGACGCACGCCGTACGTCATTGGCGCCATGGAATACGCCCATAGTCAGAATGCCTTTGTCGCCATCGTCAGCTGTAACCCGCATGGCGAAATGGCCCAGCTGGCGGACGTGGCGATCACCCCGGTGGTCGGCCCGGAAGTGGTCACTGGCTCTACCCGCCTGAAAGCCGGCACCGCGCAGAAGCTGGTGCTGAACATGATCTCCACCGGGGCGATGATCCGCGTCGGCAAGGTGTACAGCAACCTGATGGTCGACGTCGAAGCGACCAACGCCAAGCTGATTGAGCGCCAGGTCTCTATCGTGATGGAGGCTACCGACTGCGATCGCGCCACCGCCCAGAAGGCGCTGGAGGCCTGCGGCCGCCACTGTAAAACGGCGATCGTGATGGTGCTGGCGGACTTAAGCGCCGCAGAGGCGCAGTCGCTGCTGGCGAAAAACAACGGCTATATCCGCAAGGCGCTCAGCAACACCTGAGCGCCGACAGACAGGTAACGGGCAATGGCAAAAATAACGAAAGAGATGATAGCGCGGATCCTCGCCCACGTGGGCGGCGCCGCAAACGTCGCGCAGGCGGGCAACTGCATGACGCGCCTGCGCTTGACCCTGCGCGATGAAAGTCTGGCCGACAGCGCCGCCATCCGCCAGATTGACGGCGTGATGGGGGTGATCGTCAGCGACGAGCAGTTCCAGGTGGTGCTCGGCCCCGGCAAGGCGCAAACCGCCGCCGAAATGATGAACGGCCTGCTGGAGGCAGCGCCCGCCGCCGCGCCGACGCTGGCCGACGTCGCGGCGGAGAAAAAGCAGGCGCTGAAGGGCAAGCAGACCAGCGCGGTGCAGAAGTTTCTCGCCAAATTCGCCACCATCTTTACGCCGCTGATCCCCGGCTTTATCGCCGTTGGGCTGCTGCTGGGCTTCGCCACCCTGGCGGAACAGGTTTTCGTACTGGAGAACGCCCATCCGAACGCCAGCCTGGTGGCGCTGATTGGCTATATGAAGGTCTTCAGCAAAGGGATGTTCACCTTTCTGAGTATCCTGATTGGCTATAACGCGCAGAAGGCGTTCGGCGGCTCCGGCGTGAACGGCGCGATTATCGCCTCGCTGTTCGTGCTGGGCTACAACCCGGAGGCAACCAGCGGCTTCTACGCCGGCATTTCCACCTTCTTCGGCCATGGCATCGATCCGCGCGGCAATATCATCGGCGTACTGATCGCCGCTATCCTTGGCGCGTGGGTTGAACGCCAGGTGCGGCGGGTGATGCCGGCCAACCTCGATATGATCCTCACTTCGGCGGTGACGCTGCTGATCATGGGCGCGGTGACCTTTACGGTGATCATGCCGATTGGCGGCTGGTTGTTTACCGGCATGTCGTGGCTGTTCCTGCATCTTAACGGCAACCCGTTTGGCTCGGCGGTGCTGGCCGGCCTGTTCCTGCTGGCGGTGATGTTCGGCGTCCATCAGGGGTTTGTCCCGGTCTATTTTGCGCTGGTGGACGCCCAGGGCTTTAACTCGCTGTTCCCGATCCTGGCGATGGCCGGGGCCGGGCAGGTGGGGGCGGCGCTGGCGCTGTTCTGGCGGGCGAAGCGCGATTCGCTGCTGCGAACCCAGATTAAAGGGGCGATTATTCCGGGCTTCCTCGGGATTGGCGAGCCGCTGATCTACGGCGTCACCCTGCCGCGGATGAAGCCGTTTGTCACCGCCTGCCTCGGCGGCGCCTGCGGCGGGTTCTTCGTCGGACTGATCGCCTGGCTGGGGCTGCCGGTCGGCCTGAACACGGTGTTCGGTCCGTCCGGTCTGGTGGCGCTGCCGCTGATGACCTCCGGCAGCGGAATTTACGCCGGGATGGCGGTCTACGCCGGCGGGCTGGCGGTCTCCTACCTGTGCGGTTTTGTCCTCACCTGGCTGTTCGGCAGTAAAAATGTCGATTTAAGCTAGAACGCGACTATCGGTTAATGCCCGGCGGCGGCTTCGCCTTACCGGGCCTGCAAAATAGTTACGCCGCCGCGCCCGACTACCATTTCCTGCCCCGCCGCCCGGGCGCGCGCATGCTATGATTCCCCTTTGTCATATTTCGCTTGAGGAAAAGATGGGCTCCAGCAAAAAAGGGATGCTGAACGTACTGATTGCCGCCGTGCTGTGGGGCAGTTCCGGGGTGTGTGCGCAATTTATTATGCAGGAAAGCCAGATGTCGTCGCCGTTTCTGACCATGACGCGTCTGCTGTTCGCCGGGCTGATCCTGCTGATGCTCGGCTTTGTTCACGGCGACCGCATTTTCCGCGTGCTGCAAAACCGCCGCGACGCCCTCAGCCTGCTGTTTTTCTCGCTGTTTGGCGCGCTAACCGTGCAGTTCACCTTTCTGATGACCATTGAAAAGTCCAATGCCGCCACGGCCACGGTGCTGCAGTTTCTGTCGCCGACGATCATCGTCGCCTGGTTCGCCCTCGCCCGCAAAGCGCGTCCCACTCCGCTGGTGCTGGGGGCTATCTGCACCTCGCTGGCGGGCACCTTTCTGCTGGTGACCCACGGCAACCCAACGACGCTGTCGATTTCGCCGGCGGCGCTGTTCTGGGGGATCGCCTCGGCGTTTGCCGCCGCCTTTTATACCACCTATCCTTCAACGCTGATTGCCCGCTACGGGACGCTGCCCATCGTCGGCTGGAGCATGCTGTTCGGCGGCGCGATGCTATTGCCGTTTTACGGCGGCCAGGGCACCGATTTTGTGGTTAACGGCAGCCTGCTGTTAGCTTTTTTCTACCTGGTGGTGATCGGTACTTCGCTGACCTTCAGCCTCTATCTCAACGGCGCGCAGAAGATTGGCGGCGCAAAGGCCGGGATCCTAAGCTGCGCCGAACCGCTGAGCAGCGCCCTGCTGTCGCTCCTGCTGCTGGGGATCACCTTCACGCTGCCGGACTGGCTGGGCACTCTGCTGATCCTCGCGTCGGTGGTGCTGATCGCCATCGACTCGCGGCGGCGGGTGAGAGCCGCCTGAGCAGGCGATAAAAAGCGCATTTTCAATAAGTTAAACTGACCACTATTTGCGTGTTTTCCCGCCTGCGCATATAGTTGACGGAAGCGATTACGGAAGGAGAAGCCTGATGAAAGCATGTTGGATGGTATGCCTGGTCACCGCCCTGAGCGCCACGTCGGCGTGGGCCGAATCACCGCTGCAAAGCCTGCAGTTCGAGCAGCAAAAACAGCAGGTGCTCAAAGCGGTGAAGGAAAAATGCGCGCCAGCAAGCCACCTCAGCGACAACGATTTTGCCAATAAAGTGCTGGCGACCGACGGTAACAAGAACGCGGTCCGCGAAGCAACGCTGGCGAAGGAGCGCAATAACCAGAAAAGCTACCAAGCCGCAATCGACAAAATCGTCTGTCCGGCCAAATAGCGGTTATTTCAGCCTCGCGACCAGCGTTTTCCAGTCAAACGGCGTAAGCTGCCTGTAGCTCAGGCTACGGGCGGCCATCTGCTCCGGCAGCTGGCGCTGGCTTTTCGCGATCGCCTCGCTCATTATCCCGGCGCTCCCCACGTCACGCAGGGTTTTCACCACCTCTTCCATCTCTTCGCTGCGCCGAATGCCATGTTCCGCCACCCGGCTGATCAGATAGTCGGGGAACGCGCCTGTCCAGCCCAGAGAGGGGAAACTATGATGCAAGGAGCTAAGCACCTCCTCCTCAACGCCGTATTCACGAGCCGCGAACAGGCATTCTGTGGTAAGCGCTTCAAGACCTTTGATCATCACGCTACGGCACATTTTTATCGCCGACACCTGGCCCACCGTACTGGCGCCATAGCGGGCATTCAGCCCCAGCCCCTGCAGACGCGGCGCGATCGCCTCCGCCTGCGGCCCGCCGATCAATAACGGTGTCTGCAATCGGGCCGGCGGTACCGGCGCCATCACCGCGACATCGATGTAGGCGCCCGGCAGAAAATGTTCAGCCGCCTGCCGTTTCGTCTCCGGCGCCACGGAGTTGAGATCGAGGAAATATTGTCCCGGCTGCAGCAGCGCGGCCGCCTGCTGCGCCACCTTTAGCGCCTCACCGGCGGTCACAGTAGAAAAAACCAGCGTGGCCCCCTCCAGCGCCTGCGCCAGCGAATTTCCCACCTGAACGCGCGAATCACGGGCTTTCCTGAGCATTGCCTCTCGCTCCGGGCCATTGAGCTTGCAATCCCACATGGTCACCGCATGCTCACGGGCCAGATCCGCCGCCAGAATGCCACCCGCCTCGCCAAAACCAATAAACGCGATTGTCATCATCACTCCTCACGCGGCCAGACGCGGGCCGGAATAAAAACCTCGCCAGCAAACAGCAGTCGCGCTGTGCGTAACAGGCCGCAGCCAGCCAGGGCGCCGTCAGCATCAAGCTGAAGCGTCACGCTAAATTCGCCTGTCGGATGCTCGACGCTGAGCAGCGGCGTATCGCCTGGCGCTACCTGCGCCAGGCCCTGCGCGACAGAGCCGGGGAGCAGACAAGCGCTGGCCACGCTCACCGCGCCAAATACGCCGATCGACGCGTGGCAGCGGTGGGGGATAAAGGTGCGGCTGCTGATGGCGCCGCCGTGTCGCGGCTCGGCGATCAGGGTCATCTTGGGCACCGTGCGCTGGCTGACGTCGCCAAGCTGCATCAGCGGCCCGGCCTGCAGGCGAATCGACTCCAGGCGACGTTTAAGCGCGTCGTCATTATCCAGCTGTTCGCGCGTCTCATAGCCGGTGCAACCGAGGTCGCACGCGCGCAGCAGGATCACCGGCATACCGTTATCGATGCAGGTCACCTCGACGCCGTCAAAACGATCACGAACCCGGCCGGTCGGCAGCAGGGCCCCGCAGCTGGAGCCGGCGACATCAAGAAAATGGAGCAGGATCGGGCTGGCGCTGCCCGGCACGCCATCGATACGACTCTCGCCGACGTAGTCGACCCCGTCGGCATCGCAGGGGATCTCTGCCACCGCCAGTTGCCCCGTGTTCTCCATAAAAATACGCACCCGAGTGAGCGGCGCATCGTAGCGAACCAGACCGCGCTCGATGGCGAAAGGGCCAACGGCGGCGAGAATATTGCCGCAGTTTTGGCCATAATCCACGGTAGCCGCCGCCACGTTCACCTGGGCAAACAGATAGTCCACATCGGCGTCAGGCCGTGCGGAGCGGCGGATAATCGCCACTTTGCTGGTCAGCGGATCGGCGCCGCCGATCCCGTCAATTTGCCGGGGATCAGGCGAGCCCATCACCGCCAGCAGCACCGCATCACGTCGCACCGGATCGGCAGGCAGATCGTCGGCCAGAAAACAGGCCGCTTTAGAGGTGCCGCCACGCATCCATAGACAGGGGATTCCGCGTTGCGCCATTTATTCCTCCACCTCGTCTGCGCGGTCGTAATACCGCAGGCCCTTTTCCGCCAGACGCGGACGCATAGCGTAAATATCCAGCCCCAGCTCGCCATTGCGCATCCGCTCACGCTTCGCAAGCTCATTGCTCATGCGGGCTTCCGCTTTATGGAGCACATCACGGACCCGGGCGTGAGGCAGCACCACGACGCCATCGTCGTCGGCCACTACGACATCGCCCGGCTGTACAAGCTGACCTGCGCATATCACCGGGACGTTAACCGAACCGAGGCTCTCTTTCACCGTCCCCTGGGCATAAACCTGACGGGACCAGACGGCGAATCCCATTTCCCGCAACGTTTGCGAATCACGAATGCCGATATCGCCCACCAGCCCGACCACGCCGCGCGATTGGAGAGACGTCGCCAGTAGATCGCCGAAGAAGCCATCGCCGCACGGCGAGGTCGGGGCCACCACCAGAATATCGCCGGCGCGGCACTGCTCGACCGCCACATGAAACATCCAGTTGTCGCCAGGCGTCACCAGCACGGTTACCGCGTTGCCCGCCCGGCTGACGCCCTGCTGAATCGGACGGATTGCCGGCCCCATCAGCCCCTGACGATCCCAGGCTTCATGGAGCGTCGCCACCCCGGCCGCCTCACAGCGGCGCAAAACCGCCTCGTCATGACGCGGCAGATGGCGGATCACAAGGCCTTTTTTATTTATCAGGTTCATGCCAGGTTCTCCGTTACGCGGGGGAAGATGCTCTGGAAGGCTTCGCCGTGAACGATATCGCGCGCGGCCGTGATGCCGATATTGCGCTTGGCCTGCACCCCGCGCTGCAGCGCCACGCGGGTGTAGTATTCCCACAGATGCTCCTGACCCTGCATGCACTGAATGGCCTGATACTTTTTCTCCCAGACGGCGGTGATGTCCAGTAACACATCGGGTTTCCAGTTGCACTGCTCCGGCTGGTGCGGTTCGAAACAGTAAACCGGGGGAGCAGCGACAATTTTCTCACCGGGGCGATAGCCCTCTGCCTGGGCGATAATCCGTGCTTCCTGCGCCAGATGGGAGGCCAGCGGATGATCGTAGTTATAGGGATCGTGCAGGGAGTGCGTCAGGACAAAGTGGGGCTGGATACGGCGATACACATCCGCCAGACGAAATAGCGTCTCTTTATCGGCGCGCAGCGGATAGTCACCGATATCAAAGAATTCGACGCTGGCGCCCAGGATCGCGGCGGCGGCCTGCGCCTCTTCGCGACGCACCTGCTTCACCGCCTCCTCGGTCATGTTGCCTTTACGCCACAGTTTGGCGGACTCGCCGCGCTCGCCAAAGGATAAACAGACCACATGGACCTGATAGCCCTGCAGGGCATGCAGCGCTATCGCACCGCCCGCGCGCCAGACGAAATCGGCCGAGTGGGCGCTGACGACAAGGGCACTTTTTTCGCTAACCGGATGAGACATGATGGCTTCCTCTGTTGTTTTTTTCAGCTTGTCATGTCCCGTCGTGGGGAGGTAATTCGTTAACTTGCGAAGGCTATGATTTTTATTTATGTTGTCGTCTCACTCACTTTTTCAGGCCTGACGAACAATGCTAAAGAGAAAGCACGATAAAATTATAAATATCATGCAGCTGCGCTTTTTCTGTCAGGTCGCGCTGCGCGGTAGCGTCTCACGCGCGGCCGATGACTTATTCCGCACGCAGTCAGCGATAACCCGGGCTATTCGCGATCTTGAAGCCGCGTTGAACGTCACGCTGTTCGAACGCCATTACAGCGGCATGGTGCCCACCGAGTATGGTAAGTGCATCCTGCCGCGCGCCCGGCGGGCGATTGACGACCTGCAGGCCATTCCGGCGCTGCTGCAGAAGCACCATACCCGCAGCAGCGGCCCGCTGGCGGACGCCGGCTGGCTGTTCAATACCCGCCGCTTAGCCATTTTTATTCAGCTCTATCACGTCAACCATACCCAAACCGTCGCGCAACAGTTGGGGATCACTCAGCCGGCGGTCAGTGCCGCGCTTAAGGTCCTGGAAAAAGGAGCGGATTCGGCGCTATTTCGCCGGACGCCAGAGGGGGTGCGTCCCACGCCTGCCGCGGAGCTACTCTATCCCCCGGTGAGCAGAGCGCTCAACGAGCTGGAAAACATCTGGAGCGATCTCGCTGCCCGTCGCGGGGTGCTGGAGGGCACCGTGCGCATTGGCGCCCTGCCGCTGAGCCGGACCCGGCTACTGCCCTCCGCCATCGCCGCCTTTCTGGCCCAGCACCCGGGCATCACCCTCATGACCAATGAAAGCCCGTATGAGTCGCTGGTCGCCGATATGCGGGCAGGTAATATCGATTTTATTATCGGCGCCCTGCGCCAGGATGAAGATCTTCCGGACCTCTGTAGCGAAGCGTTATTCGAAGAGGATATGTTGATTTTACTGCGTAATAACCACCCGCTGCTGCGCCATCCGGACCCGCGCAGCCAGCTGGCGACAGCGCAATGGGTGCTGCCGCGCGCCAACGCGCCGGCGCGCAATTTGCTGGATAAGGCGTTTGTCACCCTGGGGCTGCCGCTGCCCCAGCCGACGGTGGAGACCGGGGATGCGGCGATGGTGCGAGGATTGCTGCAGGGCTCCGACATGCTGGCGGCGGTCTCCGCCAGCCAGATGCGTTTTGAAACTGACAATGGGCTGCTCAGCGTGTTGCCGGTTCCCCTGCCCGATACCACCCGGCGTATCGGGCTGACGTTTCGCGCCGGCAGCCTGCCCTCCCCGGCGACGCAGGCGCTGTTGCGTTTTATTTATCAGCAGGTTCAGGACGGGGCCGTTTAACGTTTACCCGCCACCGAATAGGTTACCTGCTGGTTGCGCGTTTGCTGAAACGCCTCCAGCGTCTGCCCGCGCATCGCGGCGTAAATATGCAGGTTGGATACGCCGACCACCGCGCCCATTTTCTCCAGCAGGAAGAAGCTGGCGCCATATTGAATTAATCCCCGCCAGTCGCGCGCGTTGAGCAACTGCTGTTCCTCCTCACTCAGTCCGGCTTCGGCATAAAGCGACTGAGGCGACTGCAGAAAACGTTCACGCCAGGCAGGCTCAATCAGCCGATGCAGGAAACGGTTAAGCCGCAAGCCATTCAGGCTGCGCTCGTGGGTAAAAGGATAGGTTCCCGGCAGTTTCTCCACCCCGGCCAGCTGCTGCGCCATATGCTGGCGATGGCGCGTCAGGGTATCGACGGGGGGCAGGCGCGCATTGTTCTCAAGGATCAGCGTGGCGATACCGGTCATCGAGGGCAGGTAATAGTCGCGCCAGGTTTCGGTGACATTGGCTGATAGCGCGCCGCGCATCACCAGCCACATGATTACTTCGGACCCCTCCATCCCCCCCAGCTCGGCATATTCGCCAAGGGTCATTTCGGTAAGCTTTTCCGGGTCATTAACCAGCATATCAACAAACTGGGCATCCCAGTCGGGATTATTAAATCCGCAGCGCTCGCCATGAACCTGATGCGAGAGCCCGCCGGTCGCGACAATCGCCACATTGATATCTTCCGGGAAGCTTTCAATCGCCCGGCGCAGCGCCTGGCCGAGTTTGTAACAACGGCGCGCGCTTGGTACCGGAAATTGCAGCACGCCGATCTGTAACGGGATCACCGCCGTCGGCCACCCCTGCGCTTCATCCCAGGGCAACAGCGCCGAAAGCGGCGAGAAAAGGCCGTGGTCGAGCTTTTTATCCATAAAGAACGACATATCAAACTCGTCGGCCATCAGGCTGGCGCCAATGTGCCTTGAGAGCGCCGCGTTGCCCTGGACCGGCGGCAGGCAGCGCGGTCCGCCTCCCTCATCGGCAACGTCATATTGACTATCGATTCCCAGCGTAAAAGTCGAATAGTGATCGAAGAAAAAGGCGGTCACATGGTCATTAAAGATGTATACCAGCGCATCCGGTTTTTTCTCCTCCAGCCAGCGCTGCAGCGGTTCGAAGCTCTGGAAGATCGGCGCCCACGCCGGATCCTGCTGTTTATGATGATCGACCGCGAAGCCGATAGTCGGGGTATGAGAGACGGCGATACCGCCGAGAATGTTAGCCATCAGATAACTCCACTTATCGGTGTTCGAGGGGGGATGACAAAGCGTCAAGTTCTGCCTCTGTGAGTCGAGGCTTAGCGTGATTCATACGGTGCAACAAAATACAGATCCCCGCCAGGCAGGCCGGCAGCGCAAGCACCAAAAAGATCGACGAGTGTCCCGGCACGGCCAGCATCAGCATCCCGCCCAGCGTGGAGCTGAGGATAGCCCCGGTACGGCCGATACCATGCATCCAGCTGACGCCGGTAGCGCGGATCTCGGTTTGATAATAGGCGGGCGAATAGGCCTGCAGACCGTTCTGCGCGCCGTTAATGCACATCCCGCTGATAAAAATCAGCACCGACAGCGCCGCCGAACCGAAATCCATCACCCCCTGGGACAACAGGCACAGACAGCCGAGGAAATAGGTTGCCGCAATCACGGCTTTCGCCGAAGCGCGATCCATCAGCATACCGACAAGGATCCCGCCCAGCGGGCCGCCGAGCTGGAACAAGCCGGTCATCATCGCCGCCTGCTGCAGCGACAGGCCGCCGGAGCGGAGAATGGTTGGCAGCCAGCCGTTCAGCAGGTAAATCACGAACAGCCCCATAAAATAGGTTAACCACAGCGCTATCGTGCCGCGGGCATAGCCATGCCGGAACAGCTGCGCCACTTTGCTGCTCCGCGTGATGGGCGGCGCATTCAGCTGGAAAACGGTTTCAGCCGTAAACTGGCCCCCAAGCCGGTTAAGCGCCCTGGCGATCTGCTCGCCCGGTAGTCGGCGCGCCACCATGTTCATCGCCGACTCTGGCAACATCACGATCATAAAGGGGAGCACCACGAGCGGCAGCACGCCGCCAAAAACCAGCGCCGAGTGCCAGCTGTAATGCGATAACAAACCGGCGGCGATAAAGCCGCCGAGGCCGGAACCCACGTTAAAACCGCTGTACATCAGGGTGATCATCACCCCTTTACGCCGCTCCGGCATATATTCCGCCACCAGCGTGACGCAGTTGGGCATTACGGCGCCAAGGCCAAGGCCGGTGAGAAAACGCATCAGCGCCAACTGCGTCGGGCTTTGCGCCACGGCGCCGGCCAGGCTGAACAGCGCAAACAGCGCCACCGACCAGAGTAAAATTCGCTTTCGGCCGTAGCGGTCAGAAAGCGGACCCGCTACCAGGGCGCCAATGGCGACGCCGAACATGGCCGCCCCAAGAATCGGCCCCATTTCGGCCCGGCTGATGCCCCAGTCTTCGATGAGCGCCGGGGCGACAAAGCCCATCACCGCGGCGTCATACCCATCCAGCATAATGATGATGAAACAGAGCAGCAGCACGTTCCATTGAAAGCGCGAGACCGGGCGGGTATCTATCCACGCTTTCACATCGACAACGTTCGTGTGATTCATAGGGTGACTTCCTCAAGCAGGCGGTACGAATGTTCTGGTTAGTGTTTTTTGAGTGGAACTTTCGTACTCAACTTAAGGCAGGTCACGCAGGCTGTCCGGTTCGAAAATCCGGCGTCAGATATGAGTTTTATTTATAATGTGAGGGATACGACAAAAACCAGCCAGCAAAAAACCCGCAGCCAACGGCGGCGGGTCAGGGCAAGAGCAGCGTTTAGTGCTTCGGAATAATTAAATCGCCGCGCAGCGGGCTGCCGCCCGGGTTGTCCGTTTTCTCGGTCAGCCAGTTGACGATCCGCGATGCCATCGCGTCCATGGAATATTCAATCGCCGGGATAGTCGGGATACCGGGCAGCTGTAACGATCCGGCGAGGCTAAACACCATGACATTTTGCGGAACGGCGCGGTTAAACGCCTGCAGCTGCGGCACCACGCGCTGCGCCTGCTGTTCATCGCTCACCAGCAGCGCGTTAAAGTTCAGCGTCGTGGCGTTATTGACCAGCTCCTGCACCGCCACCGACGGCGAGGTATTATCCAGAAACACCAGGTTGCGATTAAACGGCAAAAAGTTTTTTTCCAGCGCGTGCTTGTAGCCCAGCAGCACCTGGTCGGCAAAGCCGCTGCTCTGCGGATGAATCAGCGCAATCTGCCGTCTCCCCTGGCTAATCAGATAGTGACAGGCGGTTTCGGCGGCGAAAGCATGATCGAACTGAATACTGTTGTCGCCTTCGCTATCGAGGCAGTCCACCAGCACCACGTCCGGGCGGTTAATATTCAGAGGAAAACGCGCGCCGATGATTAGCACGTTATCGCACAGCCCGCAGGTCAACTCCTCCAGAGAGTTCATCACGCCGTGGCTGGTGTTGGCGAAGCGCAGCAGCAGGTGTTTCTGGTGCTGGCTGAGCTGTTTTTCCAGGGCGTAGAGATAGCTGGTGGTTTGGTTGATGTTGTCCTGGGCGCAGATGACGCCGATGCAGCCGGTGGACTGGCTGAGCAACGACTGGGCTATCATGTTTGGCCGGTAATTGAGCGCTTCCGCCGCCTGCAGCACCGCCTGACGACTGGCTTCCTTCACGCCACGTGAGCCGCTCAACACTCGCGACACCGTGGCTTTGGAAACCCCGGCAAGTCGTGAAACATCATTGATTGTCGACATCATTTTCCCCTGCGCGGGCGCCGCGTCCCGCCAAAATCCTGTAAACCTGAATCGCTTCAATTATGACCAGCGCAGTATATCCATTTCGCCATTTGTTTGGAAACCGATTTTCCATTTCAGCGCAAAACATCGCCAAATCGACAGAATAATGTGAGCGAAATCCAATAAATCCGCCCTATAAGCAGGAGATCTTGACCACTATCACAGTTCTGCTTTTTATAAATGGAAACCGGTTTCCGTCTGATATCAAATCACCCACGCAATAACTTTTTACATTTTGAGGATGGTCGTCGATGTACAAGATTATGCTGTGCTGCTCTGTCGGGATGTCCACCAGTCTGCTGGTCAGAAAGATGGTTGAGGCGGCGAATGAACGTGACCTGCCGGTGCAGATTGACGCCTATGGCGTTTCCGAATTTGACATGCAGTTTCCGCAGTATCAGGTGGTGTTGCTTGGCCCCCAGGTGAAATACATGTTGAAAACCCTGTCTGACAAAGCGGCTTCCCTGAACATTCCCGTTCAGCCCATCGATACGATGGACTACGGTATGCAGCGGGGAGACAACGTCCTGAATTATGCTCTGTCGCTGATCCCAGCGGCGCACTGAGAGGTGTTGAAATGAGTTCTCTGTATCAGTCCATGATTGCCGTGATCGAGCAATCTATTACTCCGCTGGCAGGACGCCTTGGGCAGCAGAAATACGTTATCGCTATCCGCGATGGCTTCACTGCCGCCTTGCCGTTTATGATCATCGGCTCTTTCATGCTGGTATTTATCTTTCCGCCGTTTTCACCCGATACCACCAACGGCTTTGCCCGCGGCTGGCTTGATTTCTCCCAGCACTACCGCGAACAGCTGATGCTGCCGTTTAACCTCAGCATGGGCGTGATGACCTTCTTTATCTCGGTCGGCATTGGCGCCAGCCTCGGTCGTCAGTTTCAGCTCGATCCGGTGATGTCCGGTCTGCTGGCGTTTATGGCTTTCCTGCTGGTCGCCGCACCCTATGCCGATGGCAAAATTTCCACTCAGTATCTGTCCGGTCAGGGCATTTTCACCGCGCTGATCACCGCCATCTACTCCACCCGCGTTTACGCGTGGCTGAAGCAAAACAACATTACGATTCGTCTGCCGAAAGAGGTCCCCACCGGCGTCGCCCGTTCGTTTGAAATCCTGATCCCGGTGCTGGTGGTTATTGCGACTCTGCATCCGCTGAATCTGTTTATCGAAGCGCAGACCGGGATGATCCTGCCGCAGGCGATCATGCATCTGCTGGAGCCGCTGGTTTCCGCCTCCGACTCGCTGCCGGCGATTTTGCTCTCTGTTCTGATGTGCCAGATTTTCTGGTTCGCCGGTATCCACGGCTCGCTGATTGTTACCGGCATTATGAACCCGTTCTGGATGGCCAACCTGTCGGCAAACCAGGCGGCGCTGGCGGCTGGCACGGTACTGCCGCACGTCTACCTGCAAGGCTTCTGGGATCACTATCTGCTGATTGGCGGCGTCGGTTCTACCCTGCCGCTGGCCTTCCTGCTGCTGCGTAGCCGGGCCACCCATCTGCGCACCATCGGCAAGATGGGCATCGTGCCGAGCTTCTTTAATATCAACGAGCCGATTCTGTTCGGGGCGCCGATCATCATGAACCCGATGATGTTTATCCCCTTCGTCTGCGTACCGATGGTCAACGCGGTGCTGGCTTACGGCGCGACGCGTCTTGGCTGGCTGAGCCAGGTGGTGTCGCTGACGCCGTGGACTACGCCGGCCCCAATTGGCGCGTCGTGGGCGGCTAACTGGACCCTGAGCCCGGTGGTGATGTGTCTCATCTGCATGGTGATGTCGGCGGTCATTTATCTGCCGTTCCTGCGCGCTTATGAACGTTCCTTAATGAAAACCGAAGTTGAGAAAGCCAAAAATAGCGTTCCGGTAGCAGAAACCGTTAGCTAATCCCTCTCCTTCCGGAGAGATAATAAGATGACAGCGTAATAATGCAGAAAATGGGCTTTCACTGCATTATTAAATAATAAATACCTCAGGAATACACATGATTGAATTAGAAGATGCGGTAATGGAAATTATCGTTAATGCGGGACAGTCACGCTCATTATGTTTTGAAGCGCTGCATGCGGCCCGAACCGGAAATATCGACGAAGCGCGTTTACTCTTAAACGAGGCCGACGGCTACGCCCGCCGGGCGCATCAGATGCAGACCCAGCTCATCGGGCAGGATGCCGGTGAAGCGCGTCAGCCCATGACGCTGATTATGGTACATGCCCAGGATCATTTGATGAATTCGCTGCTGGCCCGCGAGTTCTCAGAAGAATTAATCCATCTGTACCAGCGTTAATTAATATGGAATAACGTTAGCGAGAATATTATTCTCCGGCGTCGCTGTACCCTAAAAAACAAATCAGCTTATTTTGGCTATTTATTCTAGCCAGAATGGGATGGTTATTATCTGAAATATATTAATTATTAAAGCGAGATAACCATGAATACTGTAAAAAAACTGCCTTTAGCCATGGCGGTGGTCGCCGCGCTGTGCCCAATTTCTGTCATGGCGCAAGAATTTACGCAGGAACAGATCGACGCCATCGTCGCCAAAGCCGTTGATAAAGCGCTGGCCGACCGCCAGGCAAAAATCGACGCCGCGGCCAACAAAAAGGTCGACGTGATTACTAACCCGGAAACCACCGCCGCCTCGCCGGATATGGCCATTCCGTTCGGCCTCAAGTTCAGCGGCTACGCCCGCTATGGCGCCCACTTCCAGACCGGCGACCAGAAATATGTCGGCGTCGACGGCTCCTATAACGGCGCCTCGGCGATCGGCCGTCTGGGCAACGAAAGCAACGGCGGCGAATTCCAGATCAGCAAGGCCTTCAAAAGCGCGCAGGGGGCTATCTGGGATCTCAACGTGATGTTCGACCACTGGAGCGACGAAGTTAACCTGAAGAAGGCCTACGTCGGCGTTACCAACGTGCTGGAATCCAACCCCAACGCCTATCTGTGGGCCGGCCGCGACTTCCACCAGCGTCCGCAACAGGGGATCAACGACTACTTCTGGATGAACCACGACGGCCAGGGCGCCGGGGTGAAGAACTTTGATATCGGCGGCGTGCAGTTCGACGTGGCGGCGGTGTCGCAGGTGAAATCCTGTAGTCCGGAAGTGATGGCCGACGAGACCAACCCGTCGCGCATCACCTGTACCGGCAGCTCCGACACCGGCGACAACGGCCACTACGCGCTGACCACCAAAACCCACAACATCAAGGCCGGGCCGATCGACGTCGAGGTGTACGCCAACTACGGCTTTGACTCAAAGGCGGTGGACAGCGACGCGCGTCTCGAAGCCTGGCAGGGCGGCCTGGTGCTGAGCCACACCAACGACAGCGGGGTGAACAAGGTGATCCTGCGCTACTCCGACAACTCGGATAACAGCGTCTACAACAAGACCGACGACCTGACCACGGTCTACGCCAGCTTCGAGGGCAGCCATAAGTTCACCCAGCAGGCGCAGGTGGAATATCTGCTGGCCTTCCACGACTACGACAACGGCAAGGATAATACCGACAACCGTAAAAACTACGGCGCCATCGTCCGGCCGATGTATTTCTGGAACGATGTGCACTCCACCTGGCTGGAAGCGGGCTACCAGCGCGTGGATTACGACCAGGGCGGGGATAACCACGGCTGGAAGCTGACGCTGTCGCAGAACATCGCCATCGGCATGGGGCCGGAGTTCCGTCCGATGCTGCGCTTCTACGTGACCGGCGGCCAAGTGGATAACGAGCACACCGCGAAGGTAAACGGCACCCAGGACCAGCAGCTGGATTCGCTGAACGTCGGCGGGATGTTTGAGGCGTGGTTCTGATGCGATAGCGTTGTCGAAGGAGCGTTCCCGGCTGGCGCTACGCTTAGCCGGGCTACAACTGAGGAGGCCTGCGGGATTCCACCCCCAGGCCCGCGCAAGCGCAGCGCCGCCGGGCGGTCAGGCACCGTACCCGCGGTTGTGCCGGATGGCGGCATACATGCCTTATCCGGCCTACGTTCCTGAGGAAGCCTGCGGGACCCCACCCCGTAGGCCCGGCAAGCGCAGCGCCGCCGGGCGGTCAGGCGCTGTACCCGCGGCTGTGCCGGATGGCGGCATACATGCCTTATCCGGCCTACAGAAAATCGCCTTCCCCCCAGGACCGGCAAGCAACAGCTCCGCCGGGCAGTCAGCCCCGTGCCCTGGTGGCGTCATCAATTCTTTATCTCTGGCTTAATCGGCGGGCGATACGCTCAAGCTTCATCATCAACAGCAGCGTGACGCCCACCAGCACAATGGTCAGCGCCGAGCCATCGGCGATATTGCCGCGATCGGTGAGGCTGAAAATGGTCACCGGCAGCGTCGTCCAGCCCGGCGGATACATCATCACCGTCGCCCCTAGCTCTCCCATCGACAACGACAGGCTCAGCGCCAGCGCCGAGATCATCCACGGCGTCATCAGCGGCAGCGTCACATGGCGCAGGCGATACCACGGCGAAGCGCCCAGGCTGGAGGCGACGTTTTCAATATCAGCGGAAATACGCGCCAGCCCGGTCGTTACGTTGCTGAAGGTAAAGGCGGAGATCAGCACGAAGTGCGCCGCCAGAACGATAAAGAAGGTGCCGTTCATCTGCAGCGGCCCCTAGCTGAACGCCACCAGAATGCCCAGCCCGACGGAAACCGAGGGGATGGCGCTGGGCAGATAAAACGCCAGGCCAAGATATTTCTGTAGCGTCGCGCCATGCTGGCGCAGCGCCAGCGCCGCCCACATCCCGCACAGCAGCGCCAGCAGGCTGGCGCAGAAGCCCACCATCAGGCTCGAAAACAGCGAATCCCACGCCGCGCCGCGAAAGGCGTTAACAAAGTGGGCAAAGGTAAAGCCGGTGGGCAGCAGGCCGTTCCATTGTTTACTCAGGCTGGAGAGTAAAATCACCGCCAGCGGCAGCAGGAAAACGCCGGCAAAAAGCGTCACCGCCAGCGCGCCCGCCGCCGCGCGGCCTTTACGCGACCAAATCAACATCGTTAACTCCTTACGCCAGTGCGCGCCGCCGCCAGCCGATAGAGCATAAACAGCCCCAGCGACAGCAGAATATTGATCAGCGCAATCATGCAGGCCACGCTGTAATCCGACTCCAGAATCGCCTTGCTGTAGACCATCATCGGCAGGGTATTGACCCCTTTGGCGCCAATAAACAGCACGATCCCGAACTCGTTAGTGGTCAATAGCAGGCACAGGCTGCCGCCCGCCATCAGCGCCGGGAGCGCCGCCGGGAAGATAACCTGGGTAATCACCCGTAACGGATGAGCGCCGAGAATACTCGCCGCTTCCAGCTGGCTCTTATCTATCTGCCGCAATCCCGCCATCAGCGGACGCATCACCAGCGGCGTAAAGACGGTAATCTCCGCCAGAATCACGCCGTTAATCGAATAGAGGAAGTCTACCGGCGGCAGTTCAAAAGCAAACAGCGCCATCAGGGTGCCGTTGAGCAGCCCCGCCGAGCCGTAAATAAAGGTGAACGCGAGAGTGATAAGAAAGGTCGGCAGCGCAATAAAAGTATCAATGACCCGGCTCACCAGTTGGCTGCCGGGGAACGGAATAAACACCAGAATCAGCGCCAGCACGCTGCCGAGTACCAGGCAGCCAAGGGTAGCGAACACCGCAATCTGTAAGGTATTGAGCAGCGCGCCAATAAAGCGTTTTGAGTCGATCACCTGCCAGAAAGTCTCGAGGCTCAGGTTGCCGCTGGCGTCACGTAATGCCTGTTCGGCGATCAGCAGTAGCGGATAGAAAAATAGCGTCGCCAGCACCAGCAGCGGCAATGCCAGCCACAGGTAAGGCCGTAAATTTCGCGCCGGACGCGCAAGCGTGAGGGTTTGCGCCATCATTGCACCTCGATCAGAACCGCATCGCCAGGTTCGAAGTAGAGCGCCAGCTTGTCCCCCGCGCGCGGCAGCGGGTTCACGTGGGTCATCACAATCCGCACCGCTTCGCCGGCAACATCGCACAGCAGATGCGTCAGATCGCCCTGCCAGTGCACCGACGTCAGGGTGGCGTTGAGACGATTACTAGTTGCCGATCGCGGCGCCAGGCTCATGTGCTGCGGGCGAATGCATAACAGTTTGTTGTTGCCATGCAGGCCGCCCCGGCTGAAGGCGTTAATCAGGCCGCCGCCACAGCTCACGCTAACCAGCCCCGGCTCGGGGCTGTCTTTCAGCGCCGTCGCCTGCAGGATATTGGCACGGCCGAGGAATTCGGCGCTAAAGCGGTTCGGCGGATAGTGGTACAGCTCGTGCGTTTCGCCGTGGGCGATCAGCGAGCCATCTTTCATGATGCCGATTTTGTCCGCCAGGGTCAGCGCTTCGGTCTGATCGTGGGTGACGTAGAGAATGGTCAGTTCCGGCAGTTCGCGATGCAGACGGGCAATCTCTTCCACCATGTTATGGCGAATTTGCGCATCCAGCGCCGACAGCGGTTCATCAAGCAACAGCACCCGAGGACGCACGGCAATCGCGCGGGCTATCGCCACGCGCTGCTGCTGGCCGCCGGAAAGCTGATGCGGGTAGCGGGTGGCGTAATCCGCCATGCCGACGATTTTTAAGGCTTCAGTCACCCGCTCGGCGATAAGCCCCCTGGACTGCTTTTGCGCCCGCAGGCCGAAGGCGACGTTATCTTCCACCTTCATATGCGGAAACAGCGCGTAGTTCTGCACCACCATCGCCAGCCCGCGTTTGTACGGCGGCAGCTGGGTGACGTCAGTATCGCCGATCAGGATCCGCCCGCCAGCCGGTTGCACAAAACCGGCAATCGCCCGCAGCACCGTGGTTTTCCCGGAACCGGAAGGGCCTATCAGCGCCAGCACCTCACCGGGTTCAATGGTCAATGACAGCGGTTTTAAGACCACGTTGCCGTGGTATGAAACGCGCAGCGAGTCCAGGGTGATCCCGGAAGTCCCCGCCAGCGACGGGGAAGAAGTGACGGTGGCTTTCATCAACATCAGGCTTACTCGCTATCGGTCACTTTATGCCAGCGGGCAATGTCAGCCGACAGCGATACCGCGACATCGTCCCAGTTAGGTTCCCAGCTCTTCACGCCGTCGAGCGCCGCTTTCGCCGCCTTAAAGTTAGCATCATCCGGCGCTACATCGCTGCGTACCGGCAGGCCCCAGGAGCGCGCGCTGACGCTGGATTGCGCCGGTTTATCCAGCAGGAAATTGATCAGCTTTTTGCCGTTTTCGCTGTTCGGTCCGTTCTGCACCAGCCCGATGGTGTAGGGCAGCGCCAGCGCGCTGCGCTCGCCTTTGTCATCCGCCGGCCAGAAAATTTTAACGTTCGGGTTACGCGCCATCTGCGACAGGTTCATCTGCAGATCGCCGTTGGCGACGTACAGCTCGCCTTTGTTGACCAGCGCCGTCAGCTTACCGGTCGAGGCCGATGGGCCAACGTTATTGGCCTGCAGCTTACCCAGATACGCAAAACCGGCGTCTTTACCGCCGAGGCTATGGAACGCCTGCAGCATCACCGCGGTACCGTCGCCCGCCTGACCCGGCGTGGAGTACTGCAACTTGTTCTTGTAGCGGCTATCCAGCAGATCCTGCCAGCTGGCCGGCGCGCTTTTCAGCAACTGACTGTTATAGATGAAGGTCAGATAGTTATTCACCAGCGGCGCGTAGCGGTCGTTAGCGCCGGGGATCTGCGCGCTACCTTGCGGGGTAAAGGTTGCCAGCAATTGCTCTTTCGCGGCGCGCTGGATAAACGGCGGCACCGTGACCAACACGTCAGCCTGTGGATTGGTGCGCTCCTTCGCCAGACGCTCGACGATCGCGCCGGAGCCGCCTTCCACATACTGCACTTTGATGCCCGTCGCTTTGGTGAAGGCAGCGAACTGGCTCTGATACCAGCTGTTATCGCCGTCATGCAGGCCGTCGGCGGAGTAAACCGTGACGACGCCGTCCGCCCAAACCGGAGAGCTGGTCAGCGCGAACAGGGACAGCAGAGCAAATCGGGAGAGTTTCATCGTGTAAGCCTCATCGAATAGTCAGTTATTCTGGTGTAGACCAGATTTAGCTTCACGCTACCGGGGGTATATGACAAAACGATGAAAAAAGTGTGTCGAAGGAGTTAAAACGAACGGGATGCGTAGCCCCGGCACGCGCTAGCGCCACCGGGGAGATCAAAAAATTTAACTAATAAAATCAATGGGTATCGACTTCGATCCGCAGGCTATCATGCCGCCAGTATTCAATATCGTAATCGAGAATACGCCCGTGCTGATCGTAATTCAGCCTGCGCAACAGCAGCGCCGGGCGCCCCTCCATCACCCCCAGCGCCTCGGCGGCCTGCGGCGGCATTGAGGTGGGATAAAACGACAGATGCATACTGGTATAGATCAGTTCGTAGTGAGTTTGATAAATCTCGGTCAGACTGCCGTTGAGATCGTGGCGCAGCAGCTCAGGCACCCGCGCGGGCAGACAGTGGTTTTCGCAGTAGCATACCGGCCGCCCGTCGGCATAGCGCAGCCGGGTCAGCAGGTAGACCTGATCGAAGGGCTGCAGCGCCAGAGGCGCCATCACATCCAGCGGCACGGCAGCCAGGCGGCCATCAAGCAGCACCGTTTTCGGTTCGCGCCCCTGTTCGAGACACAGCTTGTGGAAGTTGGTATTTTGCGTCGGATCCAGCCACAGACGCTCCGGCGTCACAAACCAGCCGCGGCGGTCGGCGCGGTAAATCACGCCGCTGGCCTCCAGCTGCGCCAGGCTCTCACGCACCGTAATCCGCGTCGTGTTGAACAGCGCGCACAGCTCGCGCTCGGAAGGCAGCTTGTCGCCGCTTTTGAGGGCGCCGTTTTGAATACGCGCCTGCAGCTGCGCCTTAATCATCAGGTATTGCGGCATCTCGCCAGAGGGTGATTTCATGTTTACTCACTGCCACTTTTCGTGCGCTCATTATACATAGCCAGATGAATTTTTTGTTGCAGCGCCACATTTCCTTTGACCCTGTCCCGGCTTTGTCTCCATGATAACTATAAATCTGGTATAGACCAAATGGTGAGACAAATGACTTCACGAAATTACCTGCTGCTGACCCCCGGCCCGTTAACCACCACCCGTACGGTGAAAGAGGCAATGTTGTTCGATAGCTGCACCTGGGATGATGATTACAATCTCGGCGTGGTACAGACCATTCGCCAGCAGCTAGTGCAGTTGGCTACCCCGGCCGACGGTTATACGGCGGTGCTACTGCAGGGTAGCGGCAGCTACGCGGTCGAAGCGGTGCTCGGCAGCGTCATCGGCGAACAGGGCAAAGTGTTGATCGTCAGCAATGGCGCCTATGGCGCGCGTATGATTGAGATGGCGCAGCTGATGGGCATCGCCTGCCACCCTTACGACTGCGGCGAAGTCTCCCGTCCGGACGCGGCCGCGATCGAACAGATCCTGCAGAACGACCCGGCGATCACCCATATCGCGATGGTACACAGCGAAACCACCACCGGTATGCTGAATCCGATCGAAGAGGTGGCCGAACTGGCGAAACGGTACGATAAACGCTATATCGTCGATGCGATGAGCAGCTTCGGCGGCATTCCACTGGATATCGCCGCGCTGAATATTGATTACCTGATAAGCTCCGCCAACAAATGCATTCAGGGCGTGCCGGGCTTTGCCTTCGTGATTGCCCGCGAAGCGGAGCTGGCCGCCTGCAAAGGCCGTTCGCGCTCGCTGTCGCTGGATCTGTACGCCCAGTGGCGCTGCATGGAGGACAACCACGGCAAGTGGCGCTTCACCTCGCCGACGCATACCGTGCTGGCCTTCGCCCAGGCGCTGAAAGAGCTGGCGCAGGAGGGCGGCGTCAGCGCCCGCTATCAGCGCTACCGCAACAATCAGCGCCGGCTGGTCGCCGGGATGCGCGCGCTCGGCTTCCGGCCGCTGCTCGACGATAGCCTGCACTCGCCGATCATTACCGCCTTTTATTCACCGGATGCGCCGCAGTATCGCTTTCACACCTTCTACCAGAAGCTGAAAGATCAGGGCTTCGTTATCTATCCGGGCAAAGTATCGCAAAGCGACTGCTTCCGCATCGGCAACATTGGCGAAGTCTACGACGCCGATATCACCGCCCTGCTGGCGGCTATCGACAACGCCATGTACTGGAAACAATAAGGAACCGCCATGAACCGTATTAGCGCACTGATCCTTGACTGGGCAGGCACCACCGTAGACTTCGGCTCTTTCGCCCCGACGCAAATCTTCGTCGAGGCCTTCCGCCAGGCCTTCGATATTGAGATAACCCTTGAAGAGGCCCGCGTGCCGATGGGGCTTGGCAAATGGCAGCACATTGAGGCGCTGGGCAAACTCCCTTCTGTCGACAGCCGCTGGCAGGCCAAATTCGGCCGCGCGATGACGGCCGCGGATATCGATGCGATCTACGCCGCGTTTATGCCGCTGCAAATCGCTAAGGTTGTCGATTTTTCCGCACCAATAGCCGGCGTGGTCGACACCATCGCCACGTTTCGCGCCGAGGGCCTGAAGATCGGCTCCTGCTCGGGTTATCCGCGCCCGGTGATGGAAAAGCTGGTACCGGCCGCCGCCGCCCAGGGCTACGCCCCGGACCACTGGGTCGCCACCGATGACCTTGCCGCCGGCGGTCGTCCGGGCCCGTGGATGGCGCTGCAGAACGTGATTACCCTGGGCATAGACGATGTGGCCCACTGCGTGAAGGTCGACGACGCCGCGCCGGGCATCAGCGAAGGGTTACATGCCGGGATGTGGAGCGTCGGGCTGGCGGTGTCCGGTAACGAATTCGGCGCAACCTGGGAGGAGTACCAGGCGATGTCGAAAGCGGAAATCGCCACCCGCCGCGAGCGGGCGGCAGGCAAACTGTATGCCGCCGGGGCGCATTATGTGGTTGATACCCTGGCGGACCTGCCGGAAGTGATTGCCGACATCAATGCCCGGCTGGCAAAAGGCGAGCGGCCTTAAGCGGGTGAATTCACCTTCACTTTGGCCGCCACCAGCAGGCCGGTAAACAGCATCAATATCCCTGACAACACCAGCGGCGACAGCAGCCCTAAGTGGTCAAGCGCAATGCCGCCGACCGCGGCGCCGCAGGTGTTGGCCAGCTGGATCACCGCCACCTGAATCGACCCGGCTTTTTCCGCCTGATCGGAGAGGGAACGGGTGATCCACGTTGACCACCCCACCGGGATCAGCGCAAACGCGAAGCCCCAGATAATCGCCACCGTCGAGGCGATGATTTTGCTCTCTCCCCACAGCACCAGCGCCACCGCGCAGGCGGTCAGCACCAGCGGCGCGATCGCCAGCGCCGCTTTTACCGAACGCTTGAGCAGCACCGAGGAGAGCGAGGTACCGATAAAGCTGGCGATACCAAAGCTCAGCAGCACCAGCGTCAGGCCGTCGACATCAAACCCGGCGAGGGTCATGTACACCGGGCGAATATAGGTAAAGAAGGCGAACTGTCCGGCAAAGGCCATGAAAATGGCGCACATTCCGGCCATCACCCCCGGACGCTTCAGCAGACCAAACATATTTTGCTGCTGAGAAGCCGATTCACCGGGCAGCGACGGCAGCGCTTTCAGCACCCAGAGCGTACACAGCACGCCCATTACCGCCGCGCCGTTAAAGACGTTGCGCCAGCCGATAAGCCCGCCAAGGAAACTGCCCAACGGGGCGGCGATCACCAGCGCGATTGATACCGCGCCGAAGATAATCGATAGCGCTTTCGGCACCACGCGCATCGGCACCAGACGCATGGTCAGCGATGCGGACATCGCCCAGAAACCGCCGAGCGCCAGGCCCAGACAGGCGCGCCCCAGCAGTAGCAGGGTGAAGCTATCAGCGAAAGATACCAGCAGGCAAGAAAGGGTCAGCAGCAGTGAAAACAGGATAACCACGTAGCGGCGATCGGTTTTACCTATCACCGTGGTGATAAACAGGCTGGAAAACATCGCGACGAATGCCGTCGTCGTCACCGACTGCCCGGCCATCCCTTCGGAGATGCCTAAATCCAGCGCCATCGGCGTCAGCAGGCTGACCGGCAAAAACTCAACGGTAATCAGGCAGGCGACGCAGAAAGCAACCGCGAAAACCGCCGACCAGTTTGGCCGCGCGAGATCGCGTGCATGGGGTTTGGTTTCATTTGAATGACTCATGAGTGACCTGCGAAGAAAGTGGCGGAAAGCTGCGCAGTGTAACATTTTGTATGTGACGTACTTAACGTTTTCGCAACTCTTCTCGCTTTTCATAAGAGGGTGCGTAGCTGCTCGCATGTTTAAAAAACGATGCTTGCTATCGCTTTAACAAATCTCAGGAGAATTTAATATAGCACTATGTGCTATACTTTTAACGACAGGATGTCAGCAATGCGTATCTTTAAAACCAAATGGTTCGCCAGAGAGGCTAGCTCTCATGGCATTTCCGACGACGAGCTCTATCAGGCAATTCAATCTGCGCTTCAGGGCAAAGTGGTTGATTTAGGAGGAGGGGTTTATAAAAAGCGACTCAACAAGAATCGCGATCGCGCAATCATCCTTACCAAAAGCGCAGAGTATTGGTTTTATACCTTTCTATATGCCAAACAGGATATGGCCAATATCAACCATCGCGAATTAATGGGGTTTCGTGAGTTAGCAAAACACTATGCCAATCTCTCTGAAGAGAAAACGACGGTCTTAGTTAAAAGTAAAGAACTGGTGGAGATTTGCGATGACAGCAAAAAATAAATACAAAAGCCCGGCTTTCGAAGCGATCCATAGCGCTGCGTCGGGGCTATTCAGCGTTGGCGCAATCCCACAGGAAACAATGCGCCATTTTGATGAATCATGTCTCGGTAGCGTAGCCACACTTCAACCCATTGAAATTAAAGCGCTACGTGAACAACTCAATGTTAGCCAACCCGTGTTCGCTCGTTATCTGAATACCAGCGTGTCTACCGTGCAAAAATGGGAGACTGGCGCTAAACGACCGAGCGGAATGTCATTAAAATTGCTTAGCGTCGTACAAAAACACGGCCTGAAAATCCTACTGTAGTTATCCTGCCGGATGGCGCTTACGCTTATCCGGCCTGCAAGTGACGAGTGCGGAAACCGTAGGCCGGATAAGGCGCAGCCGCCATCCGGCACACAAAAGCGATGAACCACAGGCCGGATAACAATGAGATCAGTGCAGCCAGTGCACGCCGTCTTCCGGGAGAAACAGGTCGTTGTAGCGCTGCTGTAGGTTATGTAAATCGCTCACATCCGGGTCCAGCTCGCGCAGAAACCCTTGCGCCAGGCGGATCTGCGCCTCGGTAATCGGCGCCGCTAAACGCGCTTTTTGCATCAGGCGATACCAGTAATGCAGGTTTTTTTCGCTGGCGTCGACAATCGCGACCTGCCAGATGAGCAGCACCTGGGCGGCGTTCTGCAGATGCGCTTCATTCGGCCGCTCCAGGTAACGCAAATACTCATTACCGGCGGTTTTTCCCAGCTGATCGATCATCGATTCCAGCGGGACAGGCGTGATGCCGAGGCGTTCGCTCAGGCGGCGGATCGCGCGGCGTGAATCAGAGGTAAGCACCCGAAATCCCACAACAAACACCACTACCAGGGTGGCCAGTCCTATCCAGATCATGCATCCTCTCATCCAATCGCAGCCTGACTATCATAATGGGAATTTGCCTGCTGTCGACTGTCGGACCTGGCATAATGCGCAAGAAATAAAAAAGCCCGGCGCGAAGGCCGGGCAAGGTTACCAAATACCTGGTGAATCAGGCGGTCTGCAAAATACGGTTCTTTTTCTCGCGGCGAATTTTACGCTCTTCAAAGATAGCCACGATGGCCATCAGGCAGATACAGCCGACGGCGGCGGCGTCCAGCGCCGCAAAGGTGCCGGCCCAGCCGGTCAGGCCGAAGACCGGGGTGCCGTCGGCGATCATCCCGAGACCCAGTTTGGCGAAGCTATCGCCGATCAGATAGGCGAAGGTGCCCTTGATCCCATCGGCGGCGCCGATCGCTTTTTTCGGTACGAAACCGACGGCGGCGACGCCGATCAACAGCTGCGGACCAAACACCAGGAAGCCCAGCGCAAATAACGAGGCCAGATAGACGTACTGGTTGCTGGCGTGTTGGTAAACCCCGAGGGTGGCGATAATCAGCGCCAGCGCGATGCAGGCCACCAGCGCGCGGCGGCCGTTGGCCAGATCCGACAGCCAGCCCCACAGCAGCGTGCCGACCAGCGCGCCGACCTCAAACAGGGTAAAGCCCTGAATCGCCACCTCTTTCGACAGCTTCAGCTCCTGGAAGGCGTACACGGTGGACCACTGATCGATACCGATACGCACCACGTAGAGGAAGATGTTGGAGAAGCACAGCAGCCAGATCACTTTGTTTTTCAGCACGTACTCAACAAAGATCTGCCACTTGGTCATCGCATTTTCTTCGGTCTCTTTGTCCTCTTCGCTGATCGCTTCGCCAAACAGCTCTTCCGCCGTGCCGAGGCCGTAGGATTCCGGAGAGTCGCTACCGTAGCGCAGGCCGATAAAGCCAACGATCAGCGCAATAATCGACGGGAAGATAAACATGCCGATCACATGGCCGTCGAACAGATAGTTGGCGCCAAACAGCGCCACGCCCGCCGCGCCCGCGCCGCCGAGGTTGTGGGAGATATTCCAGAAGCCGAGGAAAGTGCCGCGTTTGCGTCTGGGCGTCCACTTGGTGATGGTGGAATAGCTGCACGAGCCGCCGGTGCTCTGGAAGAAACCGCTCAGCGCATAGAAGGCGATCATCAGGAACAGGCTGGTAGAACCCGCCCCCATGCTGGCGCTAAAGCCCAGCATACAGATGGCGGAGAGGATCAGCATAAACGGCAGGAACTGCTTGGTGTTTTTGCCGTCGGCATAATAAGAGACCAGCGTCTTGCCCACGCCGTAGGTGATGGAGAAGCCCAGGCCAATCATCCCCAGCTGGGTCATGCTCAGCCCGTAGGTGGAGATCATGTCGTTCTGCGCGATGTTAAAGTTCTTGCGGATCAAGTACATGGTCAGGTAGCCGATGAAAACCACCAGATAGGACTGCATGAAAGGTTTGAACCACATTTTGCGCCGCACATCGAGCGGCAGATCCAAGGTCGGCTTGCGCACCTGATTCAGAAAGGCCAGCATGGGTATCTCCTGAGCTGATTTTTTATGCCTGCGTAATAACCAGGCATTGTAAAAACCAGCGCGCCGTCTGGCCTGAGACGGCGTCCAGGTAAAACCGGGAAAATTTCTTAGTTTTGCCCCGTTCGCGGCGAAAGGGTGAGCTACATCACGCTTCGCTGGCGGTACGCGGCGCCTGCGCGTTTAAAAACGGCAGCAGCAGCAGCGCGGAAATGCCGGCGGCAATCGCAATCACCACGAAGAATCCGGTCCAGTGCCAGATATCCATCACCTGCGCCAGCGGCCAACCGGAAAGCGAGGCGCCAAGATAAGCGAACAGGCCGACAAACCCGGTTGCCGCCCCGGCGGCTTCTTTATGCGAACATTCCGCCGCCGCCATGCCGATCAGCATCTGCGGGCCGAAAACGAAGAAACCGGTAGTGAAGAAGCAGGCCGCCTGCATGACATAGCTGGCGAACGGCATCAGCCACAGGCCGCCAACCGACAGCAAAATTCCGGCGGCGAAAATCAGGTTCATCGGCCCACGGTTGCCGTTAAACAGCTTATCCGAGCCCCACCCCGCCACCAGCGCACCGATAAAACCGCCCAGCTCAAACATGGTCACCGCCGAGTTAGCGGTCACCAGATCGACGCCTAGCGTCTCCGACATATACAGATTGCCCCAGTCGTTAATCGCCGCCCGCACCACGTACACCAGCACATAGCACAACGACAGCAGCCAGATGTAGGGATTGGCCAGCACGTAGCGGGTCAGGATCGCTTTACGAGACATCCCAGCGCCTTCCTGCTGCTGGGCGATTTCCAGCGCATCGTGACGCCAGTCGCCCACGGCGGGTAACCCCACCGCCTGCGGGCGATCGCGCAGCCGCCAGCACAGATACAGTCCGGCGAGGATCGCCAGACAGCCGGCAATGGTCATCCCGGCACGCCAGCCGTAGTGCAACGCCGCCGCTCCCACCACCATCGGGATCAGCGCGCCGCCGACGTTATGCGCCGTATTCCATAGCGCCCACCAGCCGCCGCGCTCGGTCCGCGAATACCAGGCCGTCAGCAGTCGGGCGCAGACCGGCGAGCCCCAGCCCTGGAAGAAGGCATTCAGCGCCCACAGCAGCGCGAAAGCCCATAGTGAGGAAGAAAAACCGAACAGAATATTCACCACCCCGGTGGCGATAAGCCCCAGCCCCATAAAATAGCGGGCGTCGGAGCGGTCGCTGACGATACCGGAGAAAAATTTCGACAGCCCGTAGGTGATATAGAACAGCGTGGCCAGCAGGCCAATATCGCTGCGGGTCAGGACGTTGCTGGCGAGAATTTCCGGGACCGCGGCGTTAAAGCTTTTGCGGGTGAAATAGAACAGCGCGTAGCCCAGCCAGATGGTCAACAGGATATGGCGACGCCAGTAGCGATAACGCGCATCAAGTTCGCGTTTATCGCTAATCGGCGCAGCGTCCGGCGGGGCTTTTAAAAAGGCGAACATCGGCGATCCTCTCAGGCGTAACGCAGCGGTAGATTGACGCACACCCGTGTACCATGGGTGCAGGAGATCGTCAGTGTGCCGCCCAGGGCGGTCACGCGCTCGCGCATGCCGGTCAGGCCGAACCCCTGCAGATTCGACCCCGGCGGCAGGCCGCAACCGTCATCTTCCAGCACCAGCATTAGTCGCTCATCCTGCTGCCAGCCCTGCAGAGTGACAGCGCTGGCGTGCTTGACGATATTATTCAGCCCCTCCTGGCAAACGCGAAACAGGGTCACGCGCTGGTTCTCGCTCAGTCCCGCCTCGTTAATCCGCCAGTCGAGATGGCTGACAATGCCGCGGTCCTCCAGCTCCATCTCGCGCATCAACGAACGTACCGCCTGCTCCAGCGGCAGGTCGTCGAGCTGACGCGGACGCAGACGGCCCAGCAGTCTACGCACCGAGTCGTAAACTCCCAGCGACAGCTGTTCTATCAGCTGACCGCTCTGGCGCACGCTGGCGTTGTCCGGCGCCAGCCGCTGTACGATCCCGGCCTGGGTGCGGATCGCGGTGATGGTCTGGCCGATATCATCATGGAGCTCGCGGGCGACGTCTCGCCGCACGCTCTCTTCGGTCTCCAGCAGGCGTTCCGCCAGCCGACGATTACGCGCCAGCTCGCTTTGTAATGACTGGTTCAGCTCGCGTAGCCGCTGGATCCCCGCCCCCAACAGCAGCCCGGTGAGGCTCTGTGCCAGCAGGGAAAGCAATAAATCGACCGGGTGATCGTGCCAGGTCTGGCTGGCAATCAAGGCGATAGCGTTCATCAGGGTGGCGATCAGCGCTCCCTGCCAGCCGTAGTGCCAGGCGAGGGCGATAATCGGCAGCGCCAGACAAAACGGGGTAAAGCGGGAGAGCTCGGCGGGCAGGCCAAGCTGCAGCCACAGGCTAATGGTGAATAACAGCAGATACCAGATCAGATGCCGCCCGCGCCAGTTAACCGGCTGCGCCACCAGCGCCGGCCCCAGCGGCCGCCAGACGGTGCTGGTAAGATAGTGCCAGAAAACCAGGCAGGTCGGCGCCAGCGTCAGGCCGCCGGTCAGCGTCAACAGCAGGGCGTTAAGCCCCTCGTCCCCCTCCGCCAGCCACGGCAGCGATTGCAGCAGCGCGGCGGCCATTAACGCCCCGCCCTGACGCAGCAGCGTCAGCCAGTCGCGCTGCTGCCGGTAGCGCGAGATCAACGCCACCGGCAGCAGAGTCAGCAGGCTTCCGGTCATCAAAATTATCGGGTGCGCCAGCGCCACCTCCTGCGCCAGCCATAAGATAAGCAGCCACTCGGTTCCCAGCAGCACTGGCCAGTAGCCGCGGGGGCATTGCAGCATTAACCCCAGCCGCAGGCCAAAGGGAAACAGCAGCACCGCTAAATCCGCGCGTTCCACCAAATGCAGACTGATGCTCCACAGGCAGAACCAGGCGGCCGCGAAGATAAAGGCGCAGCCGATGACCGACAGCAATCGTGAGACGACGGCCTTCATTGCCAGCTATCGAACATGCGGCGCGCCAGCTCAACGTCGTTGCTGACGCCCAGCTTTTCCAGCAGGTTGGCGCGGTGTACGTGGACGGTTTTCGGCGACAGACCGAGCTCGGCGGCAATCTCTTTCACCGCCATGCCCTGCGCCAGCTTTTCCGCCACCTGACGCTCGCGTTTGGTGAGCGGATCCTGGCGCCCGGCGGCCAACTTCATGGCGATATCCGGCGTGAGATAGCAACCGCCCGCCGCCACCGTGCGTACCGCGGCGATAAGTTCATCGGGGCTGCAGCGTTTCGACAGGAAGCCGCGCGCGCCGGCATTCAACGCTTGCTCGATCAGCGCCGGGCTATCGTGTACCGACAGCATGATGGTCGCCATCCCCTTCGGCAGCTGGCTGAGCAGCTCCAGCCCGGAAATATCCGGCATTGAGATATCGCAGATACAGACCTGCACGCCGCGCCCCGGTAGCCCCGTCAGCGCCTCGCGGCCGCTACCAAATTCGGCGACAACCTGAAAATCAGCTTCCAGCCCCAGCAGCTGAGCAAAGCCGGAGCGGACAATCAAATGATCGTCAATAAGGGCGATGGTGGTCATGGTGTGTCCTGGTGCCTGAAAACGCCGGATGGCGGCGTAAACGCCTTATCCGGCCTACGGATTCACTGCTTGTAGGCCGGATAAGCGCAGCGTCATCCGGTAAAGGCGCTTACCTTAGCGATAAGCGCGTGGCTGTTCAAGCCTTGAGCGCTATTCGAAGAACACCGCAATTTTGTTAAACATGGTGGGATCGGACTGGTTACGCGCCACTTTGGTGACATCTTCCAGCTTTTCAATCTGGCTAATCATCTGCCCCAGTCGCTGGTCATCATTTACCAGCAGCCAGATGCGGCTGTGTTCGCTGCCCTGAATTGGCAGACAGAGAATGCCTTCGACGTTAAACGCGCGACGGGCAAAAAGCCCGCACACGTGGGTCATGACGCCGGGATGGTTGCGGACGGTGAGTTCCAGAATGACGTTATCACATTGTTTTTGCATGGCTTATTCCCCCACCATTTCAGTATTGGCCGCACCCGGCGGTACCATCGGATACACTTTCTGCTGTGCGTCGATGCGCACGTGGATCAGCGCCGGCCCCGGACGGTCGATGATCGCCTGCAGCGCCGCCTGCGGATCGACTTCATTATTTAAATCACAGGTTTGCAGGCCAAAACCGGCGGCAATCTGCATAAAGTTAATCATCCCCGGATAGGTGGCGGCAAAAACGCCCTGCTGATAGAACAGGCTCTGCTGCTGATGCACCAGCCCCAGCGCTTCGTTGTTCAGCAGGATAATTTTTACATCCAGCTGATTTTCGGCGGCGGTGGCCATCTCCTGAATATTCATCATCAGGCTGCCGTCGCCGGAGAAGCAGATAACCTTGCGCTGCGGATTCGCCAGCGCCGCGCCGATGGCTGCCGGCAGGCCGAAGCCCATGGTGCCGAGGCCGCCGGAGGTCAGCCACTGGCGCGGACGATTGAGCGGGTAGGCCTGCGCCGTCCACATCTGGTGCTGGCCAACGTCGGTAGTGATGATCGCTTCATCATCCACGCAGGCGGCCACGGCGTTAATCAGGCCGTAATGGGAGAGCGGGTCGCTTTCCTGCGGGATGGCGCAGGGGAATTCGCGCTGCAAGTCGGCCACCAGCTGGCGCCATTCCTCGCGCGGCTGCGCCTCAATATGCGGGTTCAGCTGGGCTAAGACTTCCGCCACATCGCCCTGAATCGCCACGTGCGGTTGCTTGATTTTGCCCAGTTCGGCGCGGTCGATATCGACGTGGATAATCTTCGCGTTCGGGCAGAACTGCTCGGTCTTGCCAATCGCCCGGTCATCAAAACGGGCGCCTAAAACAATCAGTAAATCCGCCTCCTGCAGAATAAAGTTGGTGCTGCGCGCGCCGTGCATCCCCAGCATCCCCAGCGACAGCGGGTGCGCCTTCGGCAGCATGCCCAGCGCCATTAAGGTCATGGTGGTCGGCAGGTTGGCTTTTTCCGCCAGCTCACGGATCGCCTGCGGCGCGTTAATCACCCCGCCGCCCAGATACAGTACCGGGCGTTTCGCCGCGTTGATCATTGCCGCCGCTTCACGCACGCTTTCAGGCGCGAATGCCGGTGCCGGGGCGCGCTCGCCAGGCTCAGGCAGCGCTTCCAGCTCAATGGTCGCCGACTGTACGTCTTTAGGAATGTCTATCCACACCGGCCCGGGACGCCCGGACTGGGCAATACGGAAGGCGTCGCTGATCACCTGCGGCAGCTCGGCAATGTCGCGCACCAGATAGTTATGTTTGGTGATGGGGATAGAGATGCCGTAGGTGTCCACTTCCTGGAAGGCGTCGGTACCGATCATCGAGGCCGGTACCTGGCCGGTGATGCAGACCAGCGGAATCGAATCCAGGCGGGCATCGGCGATCGCCGTCACCAGGTTCGTCGCCCCCGGGCCGCTGCAGGCCATACAGACCGCCGGCTTGCCTTCGGTACGCGCCATCCCCTGGGCGATAAAGCCCGCGCCCTGCTCATGGCGCGCCAGGATGTGGCGGATCTGCGTGCTCTGGCTTAAGGCATCGTAGATAGGCAGGATGGAGCCGCCCGGAATGCCGCTGACCATAGTGATACCCTGGCGCTCCAGTAAATGAACAACCAGCTGCGCGCCGGTAAAGCGCATTGTGTTTGATGTGGTGCCCGAACTTGCCATGCTCCAGTCCTTTTCTTCTGGGCCGACTTTACCGGGGGGCTCGCCAACAAAAAACCCCGCTCGGTTTGCGCCGGCGGGGTTTGGAATTCGTGTTGTTCCGGACCCTACGGCGCATTGCCGACGACGACCACCACAGACACGACGACCACCGCGGCTGGCGCGGTTTTTAGTAGGGTCGAAGCGATCAGGGTTGCGTTCATTAGGGACCTGTTGTGTCGAAAAATAAGCTGAATTTATACAAACACAGGTTTTACGTTTTCACAATGGATTTATTTTCATCCACGAAAATTTGCGCGAAAGATCACAGTTCGGCGCAAAAGGGCAGAAAACAAAAAACCCCGCCGGAGCGAGGTTTTTATCAGCATGGTTACAGGTGGTAGCCGCAAGCACACTGTATTACGTCAACGCCAAAAGTATACGCGATCGCTGCAGTTCGCGCAATTTAAGGTCGGTTTTTCTCTGTCATAGAGTATGGATGAGAGGGGCGGATTTGTCCAAAAAATACTGTTCATCCATACAGTATTTATTTATACTGGGTGTGTTCACTTTGTGCCATTCGGGGGCCGCAAGTTTGACCGGCGCAACGAAGTCCTGGCTGAAACGGGTGGTGCCGTCAGTGCCTTAACCCCGAGAGAGCACACTGTGTTACGTCAACAACGTGCAGTCACTGGCCCGCGCGGCAACGCGTGGTTCAGCGCTGCGCACCCCTGTCGTTGCAGGCGGCGGGCCGGGAAGCCGTTCATGGAAAGGACGAACTATCGGCCAGGGCAGACGCCGCCGGCGACAGGCAGGGATAAGCTGGCAACGGGCAGCGGAAAGGTACGTCAGCTTATTGTGCTCCTTAACCACAGGAGACGCGCGTATGGGCGGAATGGATATTATTATTTTGATCCTGAAACTCATGGTTGCTGTGTTGCAACTACTTGATGCAGTCCTGAAACAGTTCCGCTGATTCAGGTTCAAGTCGCACCTGAGGGGGGCGGGAAACCGCCCCCCTGCAGGCGCCCGCCGGGCGTCCCGGGATGACTTGATGGAGGAAGCTATGCCACCCCTGTTAATTGCCGCCACGACGCCGGATGCCCCGGGGTTCGCGGCGCTACGAATTGAAAGCCTTGAACAGCATTTCAATATGCTGCGCCGCCTGGCGGAAAACTGGCAGAGCGGCAAAAACCGCTTTAACGCGCCGGGCGAAACGCTGCTGGGCGCCTTCGTCAACCACCAGCTGGTAGGGGTATGCGGCATCAATAGCGATCCCTTCAGTCCGCAGCCGCGGGCCGGGCGCATTCGCCACCTCTACATCAGCGAACGCTATCGTCGCCGGGGCATCGGCCAGCAGCTGCTGGTCTCGGTTATCACCCACTCCAGCGCCTGGTTCGACTTTCTCAACACCCATGCCCCGGCGCAGGCCTGGCCCTTTTATGAAAGGCTTGGTTTTCGCCCGGTGTACGATGAACCGCGGGTGACGCATCGCCTGTTTTGTTCGCTTTAACCCCCGCTGGCAGGCAGCGCGGGCGCGTGTTACATTCCGGTGACCTTCACTGTTGAACCTGTCTGCGATGACCCTCACCGTATTCTGCATTTTGCTGTTCGCCGCCCTGCTGCACGCCAGCTGGAACGCTATCGTCAAAGCCAGCGGCGATAAAATGTACGCGGCGATCGGCGTCAGCGGCTCGGCCGCGCTGATCGCCCTGGTGATGCTCCCCTTTGCCCCGCAGCCCGCGCTGGTCAGCGCCCCCTATCTGCTGGCGTCGTGCGCGTTACAGGTGGTGTATACGGTGCTGGTGGCGAAGACCTACCAGGTATCGGATATGAGCCAGACCTATCCGCTGATGCGCGGCACTGCGCCGCTGCTGGTGGCGGCGATAAGCGTGCTGTTCCTCGGCGATCGTCTGTCGCCGCTGGCCTGGCTGGGCATAGGCGTCATCTGCCTGGCGATTCTGGCGATGGCCTTTAACGGCCGCGCCAGCTCGCGCAAAGGCATCGTGCTGGCGCTGATCAACGCCTGCTTTATCGCCGGTTATACGCTGGTGGACGGCACCGGCGTCCGGCTGGCGGGCTCGGCGCTGGGCTACACCCTGTGGACCTTTTTTATGAACGGCTTCTGCCTGCTGTGCTGGGCGATGGTGGCGCGACGGCGTGAGGCCAGTCGTTATTTACGTCAGCACTGGAAAAAAGGCATCCTCGGCGGGATCGGCACCATGGGCTCCTACGGCCTGGCGCTATGGGCGATGACCCAGGCCCCGCTGGCGGTGGTCGCCGCGCTGCGTGAAACCTCCATTCTCTTCGGCGCGCTGATCGCCTTTATCGTCCTGAAAGAGCAACTGATGCCGCTGCGCATCGTGGCCGCCTGCGGGATTGCCGCCGGGGCGATCCTCCTGCGCCTGGCGTAGCCTGAGATGGCAACATTAGTTGCCGTTCCTGTTTACATAATCTGCCTGGAATTCCCTCAACAATCGGCACTTTGCAGTTGTTCTGTCATTTTAATATGGTAGATTCCTCCATCGTTTACGGGATGTGGTAGTCACATATTCTTCATTTCTCTTTACTCACAAAGTATTCATCGACATGAAACGGCATAAGAACTTCAATTTGTTGTTGATGCTGGTACTGCTGGTGGCCGTCGGCCAGATGGCGCAGACCATTTATATTCCGGCCATCGCCGACATGGCGGTCGCGCTGAACGTCCGCGAAGGGGCGGTACAAAGCGTGATGGCGGCCTACCTGCTGACCTACGGTATTTCACAGCTATTCTACGGCCCGCTCTCTGACCGCGTCGGTCGCCGCCCGGTGATCCTCGTCGGGATGTCGATTTTTATGCTGGCGACGCTGGTAGCTATTACCACCCATAGCCTGCCGGTGCTGATCGCCGCCAGCGCCATGCAGGGGATGGGCACCGGGGTCGGCGGCGTGATGGCGCGCACCCTGCCCCGCGACCTGTACGAAGGCGCTCAGCTGCGTCATGCCAATAGCCTGTTAAATATGGGTATTCTGGTCAGCCCGCTGATTGCCCCGCTGCTCGGCGGCATCCTCGACACCCTGTGGAGCTGGCGCGCCTGCTACGCTTTCCTGCTGGTCCTGTGCGCCGGGGTGACCTTCAGCATGGCGAAGTGGATGCCGGAAACGCGCCCGGAAGGGGCGCCGCGCACCAAACTTCTGGCCAGCTACAAAACGCTGTTCGGCACCGGCGCCTTTAACTGCTATCTGCTGATGCTGATCGGCGGCCTGTCGGGGATTGCGGTATTCGAAGCCTGCTCCGGGGTGCTGATGGGCGCGGTGCTCGGCCTGAGCAGCATGGCGGTGAGTATTCTGTTTATTCTGCCGATCCCGGCGGCGTTCTTCGGGGCGTGGTTTGCCGGCCGCCCCAACAAGCGTTTCCCGACCCTGATGTGGCAGTCGGTGATCTGCTGCCTGCTGGCGGGTCTGATGATGTGGATCCCAGGGCTGCTGGGCATCATGACCGTCTGGACCCTGCTGGTGCCTGCGGCGCTGTTCTTCTTCGGCGCCGGGATGTTGTTCCCGCTGGCCACCAGCGGCGCGATGGAGCCGTTCCCGTTCCTCGCCGGAACCGCCGGGGCGCTGGTGGGCGGCTTGCAGAATATCGGCTCCGGCGTGCTGGCCTGGCTGTCGGCGATGATGCCGCAAACCGGTCAGGGCAGCCTCGGCCTGCTGATGATGCTGATGGGCCTGTTGATTCTGCTGTGCTGGCTGCCGCTGGCCTCGCGCTTTACCCACCATCAGCAGCCGGTATAAGCGCGGCGGCCGTTCCCCGGATGGCGGCTGACGCCTTATCCGGGCTACCGGACTGGTCGTCTGCCGGCCCGCGCAAGCGCAGTGCCGTCATTTTGCCGGGTGGCGGCGCACGCCCTACCCGGCCTCCCTAACAACTCCGAGGGATAGCCCGGCTCTTTTTCAGGTCAGGCTATGCAGCCACTCGATAAAGGCGTCGATTTTCGGCCACTGGCGGCCCGGCAGGGTGGTCACATAGTAGTGCTGGTGGCATTTCAGCGTCATATCGCCGAACGGGGCGATCAACTCCCCACTCTCCAGCCGCTTCTGCACCAGCCGCTTACGCCCCATCGCTACCCCGACATGATTCATCGCCGCAATCACCGCTAAATCAGAACGATCGAAGCCGATGCCCGACGATTGCGGCAGTTCAATCCCAAATTGTTGTGCCCAACTGAACCATTCATCGGTGCCGGAATCATTGCTCCATGCCTGGCGATCGTGAAGCAGCGTACAGTGGCGCAGACTGGCAGGATTTGACGTTAACTGCAGCTGGCGGGCGTAATACGGCGTACATACCGGCACGATCGCCTCATCCATCAGAAAATGGTGGCTTAGCTGCGACGACGGCGCGTCATCAAAATAGATTGCCAGATCGATACCCGCCCGCTGCAGGTTGACGTTATCGTTGCCGGTCAGCACGGTCAGCGAGATGGCCGGGTAGCGGCGACTGAAATCCCCCAGCGCCGGCACCAGCCAGCACTGGGCGATAGAGGGCCGCGAGTAGACCGTCAGACTGCCGGAGAGCTCCTGGTTTTTGATGTCCAGAATCTCCTGATTGAGACCATCCAGCGACGCCTTCAGCGCCCAGTAAACGCGCTTCCCTTCACGCGTCAGCTCCACTTTGCGGTGCGAGCGGACAAAGAGCTGGATCCCCAGCTCCTCTTCCAGCTGATTAATCCGGTGACTGACGGCGCTTGGGGTGAGCGCCAGCTCGTCGGCGGCAAGGGCGAACGACTCGTGCCGCGCCGCCACCTCAAACGTCGACAGCCTGGAGAGTTGCCAGCCGTTCAGCAACCGGGTACCTAAGGTTATTAGCACATCCACTATGCGCTCCTGGCGATAAAAGGGAGTCTGGATGATAAAAAAATAACGCCGGAACTTCCGCTAAAGGATGAGTTAATTTGACCCATAGCATATTTAGAGGTCACTTTTAGAGCTAAATCACCTTTTTGATTCAATTTGGCTCATCTGAAAGGTTATTTATATCGTTTGTCAGCCCATGCCGAGTTTCTGTTCAATAACCACACGTTACTTACGGCGAGGTGGGGTATGGAATCGCAAATTTGGGTTGTGAGCACATTGCTGATTAGCATCGTGTTAATTGTATTAACCATCGTCAAACTGAAGTTTCATCCGTTTCTGGCGCTGCTGCTGGCGAGCTTTTTCGTCGGGGCGATGATGGGAATGGGCCCGCTGGAGATGGTCAACGCCATTGAGAGCGGGATCGGCGGTACGCTGGGCTTCCTGGCGGCGGTGATCGGTCTCGGCACCATTCTCGGCAAGATGATGGAGGTCTCCGGCGCGGCGGAGCGCATCGGCCTGACGCTCCAGCGCTGCCGCTGGCTGTCGGCGGACGTGATTATGGTGCTGGTCGGCCTGATCTGCGGCATTACCCTGTTTGTCGAAGTCGGGGTGGTGCTGCTGATCCCGCTGGCATTCTCCATCGCCAAAAAAACCAATACTTCGCTGCTGAAGCTGGCTATTCCGCTGTGTTCCGCGCTGATGGTGGTGCACTGCGTGGTACCGCCGCATCCGGCCGCGCTGTTCGTGGCGAATAAACTGGGGGCTGATATCGGGACGGTTATCGTCTATGGCCTGCTGGTCGGTCTGATCGCCTCGCTGGTCGGCGGCCCGCTGTTCCTCAGGCTGCTCGGCAACCGCCTGCCGTTTAAACCAGTGCCAGCCGAGTTTTCCAACCTCGACGTTCGCGAAGAATCGACGCTGCCGTCGCTCGGCGCTACGCTGTTTACCGTGCTGTTACCGATTGGCCTGATGCTGGTGAAAACCGTCGCTGAACTGAATATGGCGAAAGGCGGCACGCTGTATACAGTGCTGGAATTTATCGGCAACCCCATCACCGCGATGTTTATCGCCGTCTTTGTCGCCTATTACATGCTCGGCATCCGTCGGCAAATGGGGATGGGCGTTCTGCTGACTCATACCGAAAACGGCTTTGGGTCCATCGCCAACATCCTGCTGATTATCGGCGCCGGCGGCGCATTCAACGCGATTTTGAAATCCAGCGGCCTGGCCGATAGCCTCGCGGTGATCCTGTCGAACCTTGATATGCACCCGATTTTGCTGGCCTGGCTGGTGGCGCTTATCCTGCACGCCGCCGTTGGCTCCGCCACCGTGGCGATGATGGGCGCTACCGCCATCGTTGCCCCGATGCTGCCGCTTTATCCCGGCGTAAGCCCGGAGATCATCGCCATTGCCATCGGTTCCGGCGCCATTGGCTGCACGATCGTCACCGATTCCCTGTTCTGGCTGGTAAAACAGTACTGCGGCGCCAGCCTCAGTGAAACGTTCAAGTACTACACGACAGCGACATTTATCGCGTCGCTACTTGCACTGGCCGCCACCTTCCTGCTTTCTTTCATCATCTAAGCGAACGAGACGTAATATGAAAAACGCTGACCTGACCACCTTAACCGCGACCTTCCCGCTTGTGCAGGATCTGATCGCCCTGAAAGAAACTACCTGGTTTAACCCGGCAACCACCACCCTGGCGGAGGGGTTGCCTTACGTCGGTCTGACCGCCGACGATGTGCAAGACGCCCATGCCCGCCTTCAGCGCTTCGCGCCCTATCTGGCGGCAGCCTTCCCGGAAACCGCCGCGAGCTGCGGGATTATCGAATCAGAAGTGGTTGCCATTCCGGCAATGAAACGCAGCCTTGAGCAAAAATTCGGCCAGCCAATTAGCGGCGAACTGCTGCTGAAAAAAGACAGCCATCTGCCAATCTCCGGCTCAATCAAAGCGCGCGGTGGGATTTATGAAGTGCTGACCCATGCGGAAAAGCTGGCGCTGGAAGCCGGGCTGCTGACGACCGCAGACGATTATCGCAAATTGCTGACGCCGGAGTTTAAACAGTTCTTTAGCCAGTTCAGCATCGCCGTCGGCTCCACCGGCAACCTTGGGATGTCGATAGGCATCATGAGCGCGCGCATTGGTTTTCAAGTCACGGTGCATATGTCCGCCGATGCCAGGGCGTGGAAAAAAGCCAAACTGCGCAGCCACGGCGTAACGGTGGTTGAGTATGAAGAGGACTATGGCGTGGCGGTCGAACAGGGGCGCAAGGCAGCGGAATCCGATCCGAACTGCTTTTTCATTGATGATGAAAACTCACGCACGCTGTTCCTCGGCTATGCCGTAGCCGGCGAGCGCCTGAAGGCGCAGTTTGCCAAAGCAGGGCGCGTGGTCGATGCCGATCACCCGCTGTTCGTCTATCTGCCGTGCGGCGTCGGCGGCGGCCCCGGCGGCGTGGCATTTGGCCTGAAGCTGGCCTTCGGCGACCACGTTCACTGCCTGTTCGCCGAACCGACCCATTCGCCATGCATGCTGCTCGGCGTCTATACCGGGCTCCACGACCAGATAGCGGTGCAGGATTTAGGTATTGATAACCTGACCGCGGCCGACGGTCTGGCGGTCGGCAGGGCGTCCGGGTTCGTTGGCCGGGCAATGGAGCGCCTGCTCGACGGGTTCTATACCCTTGACGACCAGACGATGTATGACATGCTGGGCTGGCTGGCGGCAGCGGAAAATATCCGCCTTGAACCCTCCGCGCTGGCCGGGATGGCCGGAGCGCAGCGGGTCTGCGCCAGCAAAGCGTACCATCAGCTGCAGGGGCTGAGTGAGCAACAGCTGCAGCAGGCCACCCACCTGGTGTGGGCCACCGGCGGCGGCATGGTGCCGGAAGAGGAGATGGCGCAGTACCTGGCGAAGGGGCGCTAATCTTTAGCGCAGCAGCGGCATCAGCGCCTCTGGTGGCCGCTGCTGTCGTCGCAGGTCCCGCATCACTCGCATATAGGGCCCGCTAAAATCGTAGAACTGCCGGTAACCCGCGCACAGCGGGTCTTCCTGTTCGCCACAGCGGCACAGGCGCAGCCACGGGCAGCCGTAGCAGGTGCTGTTGGCCGCCGGCGCGCCTGGCTGGGTCAGCGTCTCCCCACACCAGGCGCTCAGCGTCTCGCTAAACAGTAAAATATTGATGCGCCCAATATCTTCCCGCACCCAGCGGTGAAAGACTGCGCAGAGAAACTCTCCCCAAAGCGCGGCGTCGCCGGCCGCCAGCTGCGGAATAAAATGGATAGCGGTGAGCCCCTGTTGACGAAGCTGTGCATAGAACGCCTGCGGTTGATGGCAATGATGCGCCTCCACCACGACAGCCTGAAAGGGAGTGTCATGTTGCTGGCCGGGGGCATGAGTGAGAGGCAAATTCGCCGGACATCCTGTCATGACATATCCCTAATGAATAAAACGATCGGTTGAAGGTGAGTAACAGCAAACAGGAATGCCAGAGAAAGTACTGCGAGTGCGATCAAAAATTTGTCACGAACCGCCCGCGGCTGTAAAAAATCGCTATCGTCGACATCCATCAGATGACGACGGCGGGTATAGCCCCAGAGGATCACCGCCACAATCGCCAGCACGCCGATCGACAGCCAGAACGGCAGGCCGGCGCGGTGCCAGCTGTGCTTAATCGCCAGCGCCATCAGCGCGCCGTAGCCCAACAGGGTGCGAAACCAGGCCAGCGAGGTGCGCTCTGGCTGAAGACCGGGATCGCTTTCCCGCCGCGCCCGGCGTTTATCCGCCATACACCACCAGCAGCATCACCGCGGCCACCACCGCCAGCAGCAGAATGCTAATCACCAGCAGCGTGCGGGTATAGGGAAGGTCCTGCTTGAGACGCATCGCCTTCTCGTTATTCAGCCAGCGCAGATAGCCATAGATGGCCATGCCGCCGGCAAAGAGACACAGCAGCAGGGCGAGAATTTCACGGATCAGCGGCGTGGCAAAGTCCGGCGCTAACTGGTCAAGGCCGACGCCGGCGGCGAGAAAACCGAGCGCCGTGCGGATCCATGCCAGAAAGGTGCGTTCGTTAGCCAGCGAAAAGCGGTAATCCGGCGCTTCGCCGAGGCGGGAGATTTTCATTACAGTTCCTTGTTCATCGCGCTGCAGGCTTCAGCATAGCGTAAATCAGGAACCGGGGAGAAGAACCGGCGCCCCGCAGGGCGCCGGTAGTACAACGGGGATTAATGCAGCTCAGGCCAATAATCTTTGTTGGCGGCAATGAGGTCGTCGAGGATCGCTTTCGCCACCGAGGCGCTCGGCACGGTTTTCGACAGGGTAATCGCCTGCCACAGCTTGTGGTAAGAGCGCTGTTCCCAGGCATCGACCACCAGTTTTTCCACTGCCACCTGCTGGCTCATCAGCCCTTTCTGGAAATGCGGGATGTCGCCTACCGTCAGCGGCTCCGGTCCGTTGTGGCCTACCAGACAAGGGATCTCCACCATCGCGTCGGCGTCAAAGTTATGGATCGCGCCATTGTTCGGCACAATCAGCAGCATCCTTTCCTGCGTGTTAAAGGCGATAGCCGTCGCCAGATCGACGATATAGGAGGCATGCTCGTCAATCTCCAGATCGCCGGCGGTGGATTTCCCGGCGGCGATGATCGCCCGGCAGGCGCTGAAGACGTTTTTCTCCCGATGATCCATCACCTCATTGGCGCGGGTGCGTTCCGGGTTGGAGTGGGCTACCACATAGTCCGGGAACAGATAATATTTCAGGTAGGTGTTCGGCATGGTCTGCGGATCCAGCGCCTGCACATCTTTCGCTTTGGCAAAGGTGTCGTTCCAGCTGGCCTCGGTGTGCGGATCGTTCGAGGGCGGCACATAGCCGTATTTCGCCACATATTCGCGCAGTTTCGGCATCAAATCATTGCCGTCGAGGTCCTCAATCGACGTCCACCAGCCGAAGTGGTTGAGGCCGTAGTAGCGCACGCGCATCTGTTTACGGTCTTTGAGGCCGACAATCTGCGCCATCCGCCCTTCAATGCCGATCGGCATATCGCAGATGTTGAGGATTTTGGCGTTCGGCCGCAGACGACGAGTGGCTTCCGCCACAATCGCCGCCGGGTTGGAGTAGTTAAGCATCCAGGCGTTCGGCGAATATTTTTCCATATAATCCACCAGCTCCAGCACGCCGCCGATAGAGCGCATACCGTAGGCGATCCCGCCCGGTCCGCAGGTCTCCTGGCCCAGCACGCCGTGGCGAAGCGGGATTTTCTCATCCTGTTCACGCATCGGATATTTCCCGACGCGGATATGCGCCATGACAAAATCAACATCGGTAAACGCCGCCTGCGGATCGGTGGTATAGCTGAACTCAATCTCCGGCGCCTGCTCTTTGAGGATCACTTTGCACGCCTCGGCGATGGTCTCCTGGCGCGCGCCGTCGTTGTCATAAAATTTCAGCGACCGCAGCGGAAAACGATCCTGGTTTGCCAGCAGCATCAGGACAATGCCCGGGGTGAAGGTGCTGCCGCCGCCTGCGATAACAACTGAGAATTTTTTCATGATACTGCCTCCGTCATGGTGGTATGTTCGGTCGAAAGAGAATCTTTCATCAGGTTTTCCAGCTGGTCGCGCACCTGGGGAACGTGCAGGCCGACGATGACCTGAATCCCGTTGCCGCGGCGTACTACCCCGTGGGCGCCCAGCGCTTTAAAGACGTCGTCACTTTGCGTTTTCGCCATATCGACCAGCGCGATGCGCAGTCGGGTGGCGCAGTTGTTGATGCTTTCAATGTTGTCGGCGCCGCCGAGGGCCTGCAGGAAGCCAGCGGCCTGACCCAGCCGGGTCTCTGGCGCGGCGGCGGCCGTGGTTTTACCTCGTGCCGCCTGGTAATCGGCCTTGCTGTAGAGCTTGATTTCGCTCTCTTCCCTGCCAGGCGTCTTCAGGTTCAGACGCAGGATCAGGGTACGGAAGACTACGAAGTAGAGGGCGGTGAAACAGAGGCCGATGCCTATCTGAATGAACATCATCGAAGCGTGGTGATGGAACATCGGGATCCAGTTTTGCGGCAAGAATTGATCGAGCAGGCCGCCGCCGAAGTTGCCCACCACGCCGCAGATGTACATCACCGTCGCCATGGTCGCCGCCAGCACCGCGTGAACGGCGAACAACAGCGGCGAGATGAACAGGAAGGTGAACTCCAGCGGCTCAGTGATCCCGACCAGCATCGCGGTCAGGGTGGCGGGGATGAGCAGACCGGCGACCTTGACGCGGTTTTCCGGCGCGGCGGTGAAGTAGAGCGCCAGCGCAATCCCCACCGACCCAAACACTTTCGAGTTACCGTGCAGGGCAAAGCCGCCCTCCGGGAACAGCGTCTTCAGCGGTTCCGTACTCTGACTGAACGCCTGCAGATGCTCTGCCCAGTAGACCTGCAGTCCGCCCTCCACCACCGCCGGGCCAAAGATGAACGGGCCATAGACGAAGTGGTGCAGGCCGGTGGGGATCAGGATGCGCTCAAGGAAGATGTAAACCCACACCCCAAGCGCCCCGGCTGAGCGCAGGAAGGCCTGCAGTGATTCAATGCCCAGCTGGACCTTTGGCCAGCCGAGCAGGGTCAGCCAGGCGCAAGGGATCATCGCGAGGAAGGCGACAATGACCACAAACGATGAACCCTGAAAGATGCCGAGGAATACCGGCAGGGGTTTATCGAAATAGCGATTGTGCAGGGCCGTCACCAGACCGGAGATGACGATGGCGCCGATAATGCTGGTGTCGAGGGTTTTAATCCCGGCAATCATCGTCAGGCCGCTGCCGGCCGTGGGTTCAGCGGAAAAATCGACGCCGAAGAAGTGGCCCCAAGTCATCCCCATGGCGTTGATAAAGTAGTTCCAGGTGAGAAAGCTCACCAGCACCGCCAGACAGGCCCGGCCCTGGGCCTGTTTCGCCAGGCCGATCGGCAGACCGACGGCGAAAATCAGCGGCATATTACGAAAGACGGTCCAGCCGCCCTCCTCAATGATGTGAACGATCTGGGCAAACAGGCTGTCGGGTGCGGTCAGCGCTTCGCCGACGAACATCGGGTTGCGCAGCATGATGGCGATACCGACCACGATCCCGGCAAAAGGAAACAACAAAACCGGGGTAAACATGGCGCCGCCAAAGCGTTGTATTTGACTGAGCATTGGGAAATCCTCATGTAACAACTCGTAGGGTGAGTGGCCTTCTTTTTCTTGATTACCGGCCTGACTGGAGAATAAAAATTTGCCCGTCCGACAACATGCCGCGCCGTTGCGATTCGTGATCCCATTCATGGTTTTAATTTGGCCAAAGTTGTCTACTTCGGTAACAAAAGTTAGACATCGATAAGTCAGGCAGCGAAATTAACTAAATGAATGTGTCTTAATTGATTGTAATTAATCTATTTTTTTAGAAAAAAGAGCACAAAGCGACATCCCCTTTTCCTGCACAAGAGGACTACTGGTGATCTATAAATCCATTGCTGACCGCCTGCGGCTGCGGCTGAATTCCGCCGACTTCGCCATCGGCAGCCCGCTACCAGGAGAGAAAAAACTGGCCGAGGAGTTCGGGGTGGCGCGCATGACTATTCGCAAAGCCATCGATCTGCTGGTGGACTGGGGATTGGTTGTGCGTCGCCACGGCTCGGGAACTTACGTGGCGCGTAAAGACGTCCATCATGAAACCAGCAATCTGACCGGCCTGGCGGAAGTGCTGCGCAAGCAGGGTAAAGAGGTGGTGAGTCAGGTGCTGGCCTTCGAGGTGATGCCCGCCCCGCCGGCCATCGCCAGTCTGCTGCGGATTAAAATTGATGAACGGATCTACTTCTCACGGCGGGTGCGCTACGTCGACGGCAAGCCGCTGATGCTGGAGGATAGCTATATGCCGGTGAAGCTGTTCCGCAACCTGTCGCTGAGTCATCTGGAAGGGTCGAAATTTGATTATATTGAGAAAGAGTGCGGGATCATCATCAGCGGGAACTATGAAACGCTGACGCCGGTGCTGGCGGACAAGCAGTTGGCGCGCTCAATGAACGTCCCGGAGCAGACGCCGCTGCTGCGTATTACCTCCCTTTCCTACAGCGACAGCGGCGAGTTTCTTAACTATTCGGTCATGTTCCGCAACGCCAGCGAGTATCAGGTGGACTATCACCTGCGCCGCGTCCAGGCGCAAAGCCCGCTAGCTTAGCCCCCAGAACAGCACGGCGAGTAGCTGCGGGGTGATAATGCGCAGGAACATCACCAGCGGATAGACGGTGGCATACGAGAGCGCCGCTGCGCCGCTGGTGGCGTGCAGGTTGTTGGCGAAGGCCAGCGCCGGCGGGTCGGTCATGGAGCCGGCCAGCATGCCGCACAGCGTCAGATAGTTCATTTTCGCCAGCATGCGCGCGAGGACGCCCACCGTCAGCAGCGGGATGGCGGTGATGAAAATACCGTAAGCGATCCAGCTCAGACCATCGCCCTGGGTCAGGGTGGCGACAAAGTCACCCCCCGATTTTAGCCCGACCACCGCCAGAAACAGCACGATCCCCAGCTCGCGCAGCGCCAGGTTGGCGCTCGGCGGCATAAACCAGTACAGCTTGCCGATACTGCCGATACGCCCAAGGATCAGCGCCATAATCAGCGGCCCACCGGCCAGTCCCAGCTTCAATGCTGCAGGGAAGCCGGGAATAAACAACGGGATAGATCCCAGCAGTACCCCGAGTCCGATGCCGATAAACACCGGCAGCATCTGGACCTGCTGCAGCTTCTGCTGAGCGTTACCCAGTTCGGCGGCCACGGCGTCAATTGCCTCCGGACGGCCGACCAGGTTGAGGATGTCACCAAACTGCAGGCTGGCGCTGCTGCTGGCTACCAGCTCGACGCCTGCCCGGTTAAGCCGGGAGATCACTACGTCATAGCGCTGTTTGACGTGCAGATCGCGTATTTTCTTTCCCAGCACTTTTTCGTTAGTGACCACCACCCGCTCCACTTTCAGATCGGTGCCGCGCGTCGACAGCGAGGTCGCCACCTCCTGGCCTATCACCAGCTGCGCATTGTGCAAATCCTCAGGTCGCCCCACCAGGTGCAGCAGGTCGCCAGCCTGGATAAGGGTGCCCGGCGCAGGCACCATCAACAGCTCACCGCGTTTCAGCCGCGAACAGACGATGTTGTCGTTGTTGAGCATCGGCACATCCTGAATCGCCATCTGGTTGAGGTTGGGGTTTTCCACCCGCACGTTGATGGTGTGTAAATGGGCGTGGCCGTTACCGCTGCTCTCCTCAAACCGCTGGGCCTCTTTCTCGACATTGATGCGAAAGAACAGACGCACCAGCCACATGGTCAGCAGAATGCCGCAGATGCCGAACGGATACGCCATCGCGTAGCTCATCCCCATTTGATCGACCACCTCGAACGGTACGCCGAGATCGCGCAGAATTTGCTGCCCGGCCCCCAGCGCTGGCGTGTTGGTCACCGCACCGGAGAAGATACCGAGCACCACCGGGAGAGGAATATTGAACAGTTTATGCAGCACCGCGGTCACCAGGCCGCCGAGGATAACGATAAGAATAGCGAACAGATTGAGCCGCAGGCCAGAGACCCGCAGCGAGGCGAAAAAGCCCGGCCCCACCTGAATACCGATGGTGTAGACAAACAGGATCAAGCCGAATTCCTGAATAAAATGCAGCATCGGGCTGCTGAGGGTGACCCCTGCCTGATCGACAAAGTGGCCGACAATAATCCCGCCAAACAGGACGCCGCCAATGCCAAAGCCGACGCCGCGGATTTTGACATTGCCGATCCACAACCCCACTACCGCCACCAGCGCCAGCACGCTGACCGTCAATGCTATCTCACTCATGGTACCGTCCCTGTGAATAACACCATTAACTACAGGGATTATGACCGCTGCCAGGTGGATTGTATGCCGCCTGGCGCACAATAATCATGGAGTAAGATACGCTACTCAGGCGCGTTCTTATTTTTCGCTGCGATAGTGAGTTGCTGAATACTTTTCTCCGGGGAAGGAAGTGCTTCAGGCATAGTGCCACCCAGGTCTTTAATAGTCTGGCGTACTTTTTGCCCTACGTCATAATGCGTTTTGTTGGCGAGTTGCTTCGAATCAACCGCGTCCCGACGTAGTTTTTCTTCCGTTTGGGTAGCACGAAACAGGTTGGCCGCGAGCTCAGTCGATCCCATATAGTCGAGTATTTTTTGGCTTTTCTTTAGGCCCTTACGCTCATGGATTGCTTTTTGGTCAAGACCACCATAGAGACCTTTATAACCATGGTTTTGAAAGACAGCAAAATCAAGAGTCGTCTCAACACCAGCACGTTGGGCCGTTTCAACCAGATGTTTATTATGCTCTTTGAGCTCATTGTGCAGGAACAGTCGCTTTTCATCCTCTCGTAGAGACTTAAATATTTGATCATCTTGCAATTCCTGGCGCCGGGTTTGCAAGGCAAAGTACGTTTGCCCCGCAGCAATCACCGGTTTCGACGGATCGCCATTTTGCACTACCAGATAGCAGGCGTAGCGTGAGAGGTGGAAATCTTCAAGATTCCTGCTGGCGCCAGAACCTAATTCGACCATTTTGTTGGTTTCAACAAAATGGTCTGCCGAGGGATGACCACTCGCCTCACATGAAATTATCGCTTTTGCAATGACCTTATAAAAATTCCGCCACTCTTTATAGTCAAGCAGGGGACCAAGGTTGCGGGCAGACCAATACTCCCGCCCCGCCTCATCGCTCTTTCTAATCGCTTCAAATGGCTGCTGTTCGTTCATAACGTATCCTTGTTTGAGTGAGTCCCAAAGTATGATTGTTTTTTAAACTGAAACACCCGTTGCAGCAAGGAAGTTTATTGTGCTCTCGCACACAAAAAAGCCCCGAAAATCGGGGCCTTATAAGTTATTCGCTTAATTAACTATTTAATGCCGGTCGTTCGCTGATGGCGATACGCTGCGGGGCGATCTGCTCAGGCTCATTGCGGGTCAGATCGATATGCAGCAGGCCATTGGTGAAGGTCGCGCCAGAGACCTCCATGTTGTCGGCGAGGGTGAAGCTCAGGCTGAAGGCCTGGCTCACCAACCCCTGGTGCAGCCATGTGGTCTCTTTTTCCGGCTGCTGCGGCGTGCCTTTCACCACCAGACGGGTGCCTTCCAGTTGAATATCCAGATCTTCCTGACGGAAACCGGCCAGCGCAAGGGTAATGCGGTAGTGGTTATCGTCGCTTTTTTCGATGTTATAGGGCGGGAAGCTTTGGCTTTCACCGGCGGTTTGCAGGGCGCTGGCCAGTTTGTCAAAACCGATCCATTGACGCAGCAGGGGGGATAAATCGTAGTTACGCATACTGTTTTCTCCTTCTAAGAAGCGAGTGAATACCTGCGAATTCTGTAAATTCGCATCTGCTCCCTGACGGCGAGCAGGTTGTTACATCAGGCCGCCACGCGGCCTGAAACGGACAATTAGTTGATTTCGATGCGGCGCGGCTTGTTCGCTTCCGGGATCACCCGTTCCAGATCGATATACAGCAGGCCGTTCACCAGATTGGCGCCGCGGACGTGAATGTTTTCCGCCAGCTGGAATTTGCGCTCGAAGTTGCGCTCGGCGATCCCCTGATACAGGTAGGTCCGCTCTTTCTGCTCGGCGGCGTGGGCGCCTTTGACGATCAGCAGATTGTCCTGGGCAGTGATCTCCAGCTCGCTTTCAGCAAAGCCAGCCACCGCGATAGCGATGCGATAGTGGTTTTCGTCTACCAGCTCGACGTTATACGGAGGGTAGCCGCCGTTGCTCTGGCTTTGATTGTTTTCCAGTAGGTTGAACAGGCGGTCGAAACCAATGGCTGAACGATATAGCGGGGAAAGATCGAAGTTACGCATAGTAAATAGCTCCTGAAAATCAGCGAGAATCAAATGACCTTCCATCGTGGACAGGCCGCGGTAATCCGGAATACCCCTCAGGCGTATTCTCAGTGGGTTACACCTATAAAATGGGTTTCTCCCCGTGCTTTTCAAGGGATTGAGGGCAATTTTTTTTGCAGTTTATCGATGATTGCTTAGACTGGGTGGAGGAGCACAAAAAGCAAAGTGCGATGCCCGCCACAGTGCGGCGCAATAACACTATGCATTCACGGGATGGCCCGATATAACCGCTGAAAGGTTATCTCAACGCCCGAAACGACAATGGAAGAACAATGAAAAGCAGACGACTGTTAAAGCTGGTCCTGTTCAGCGGGATAATAAGCCTGAGCGGTTGCTCCAGCGTAATGTCACATACCGGTGGCAAAGAGGGAACCTATCCGGGCACGCGATCCAGTGCGCAAACGCTGGGGGACAGCGATACCAACTGGGGTGTGAAATCGCTGGTGGCGCTGGACATGCCGTTCACCGCCGTCATGGATACCCTGCTGCTGCCGTGGGATATGTTCCGCACCGACAGCTCAATCAAATCTCGGGTCGAAAAGAGCGAGAAGGCTACGCTGGCGACCAACTCGGTGATCCCGCCAGCGCCGATGCCTGCCCAGTAAGTTATCGTCCGGTCTGCGTAACCCACAGCTGACGATAACCGTCCACCTCCTCCATCCAGGCAATCTGTTTACCGTCTGGCGAAAAGACGATCGCGTCCGCCGAGGGCGCATGCGTATCGGTTAAAAAGGTGATATCTCCCGTACCGGCATGGCAGCAGGCAATCCGATCCTCCAGCGCAAAACCCAGCCACTCTCCCGACGGATGCCAGTTAAACGCCGACTGGATACCCGACGCGTGATGCGTCAACTGCCGCGGCTCGCCCCCCTGCGGGGAAATAAGCCACAGCTGCACTACGCCGGCGTCGTCGCGCATCAGAAAGGCTATCGCCGTCGCCTGGGGATTGGCGCGCACCCAGTGGCGCGGGACGTTCACCAGTCCCGAGTAGCGGCGATGGTGGGTGAAGGTCAAACGACGCTGGCTGACGCCCGCCGGCGGCGCCAGCATTGTGGTTGCGGTACCGGCCAGCGGCGCCCCGCCAGGCTGCTTCCAGCCGGCTTCATCCTGCGGCAGATCGACAATAAACAGCTCAGGCACTTTATCGCCATTTTCCGCCAGCGTATCGCCAATAAACGCCAGAGTATGGTTCCCGACCCAGCCCTCCTCATAGGCGCGATTAATCTCATCGCTGCCCGGCGCGGGTGCCGGCGTCGTGCGGCTTACCAGCACGCACCAGTGGCTGCCGCCATATTCGCGCGGATGCTGTCCCTGCGGCGTCACCGGTCCATAGGGCGCCGCCACGCCGACGTTGCGCAGATCCAGCGCCGGATCGCGCTCGTGCAGCACGTGATCGTTGTAGGTAAAACTGACAAACTGACCGTTGGGGCTATAGACATGGACGTGGCTGCCGCCGCGCAGTGCGCCGGGCGTGTAGGGGGGGGTAATGTCCATGGCGTCCAGATTCTCGACAGCCCCCTGAAAGGCCACCACCCCGCGGCGATGATGAAAATCATACTGCCACTGCGCATCCGGCCGCTCGGGGCCATGAATAAACACATAGCGCTCCTGGGTTGGATGCACGGTTACCACGCCCACGTGCGCGCCCTGCGTGGCACGATAAATGGTCTCCACAGTACCGCTGTTTACGTTCACTCGCTCAATGGTTTCGCCGGTAAACGATGCGCCGGACGGACGAACGTCGAATACCAGCCACTGGCTGTCGGGAGTCCAGGTATTAATATTGGTAAGCTGGTGATGACGGGGAGCAAAAGTGACTTGTTTCATGACGATACCCTGATGCGAGACTTACGCATCAGGGTAGCGTATCGCAAAAAATTAGCCTACACGTTTCACATCGCCGACCAGCAGGATATAAGACAGCGCGCCTATCAACGCCACCACGGAGATATAAACCAGCGCCGGGCCAAAGCCGTAATCCTGCGCCAGATAGCCAATCACCAGCGGGACGGTGATGCCGCCCAGGCCGCCAACAAAGTTAAACACCCCGCCGGTCAGGCCGATCAGGCGCATCGGCGCCAGGGAGGAGACCAGCGACCAGGTGATAGACGCAAAACCGTTACCGAAGAACGCCAGCGCCATCAGCGCCATGATCCAGATGGGGTCGTTGGTGTAGTTTGCCCCCATGATGCAGGTGGAGATCAACAGTCCACAGATGATCGGCGTTTTGCGCGCCACGCCCAGCGAGTAGCCTTTTTTCACCAGCTTATCCGCCAGCCAACCAGACAGCAGGACGCCAAAAAACGCGGCGAGGAAGGGCACCGTGGTCATAAAGCCGGCCTTCAGCGCGGTGATGCCTTTTTCCTGGGTTAAGTAGTTCGGAAACCAGGTCAGGAAGAACCACAGCGTCGAGGTTACCGCGAACTGTCCAAGGTAAACGCCAACCAGCTTGCGGTGAAAAACCAGCTTCCAGTCCGCTTTCGATAACGGTTGACGCGCCTCTTTCTTCAGCGGCGCATCGCCATCCACCAGGCCGCCGCCGTCGCGGATATAGTCGAGTTCGGCTTTACTGATGCTTTTAGTCAGGCGCGGCGGTTGATAAACCTTGAACCAGATCAGCGACCAGATAATGCCGATACCGCCGGTAACGATAAACACCCAGTGCCAGCTCAATAGCTCCTGGATCCAAATCAGCAGCGGCGTGAGGAAAGCCAGGCCAACAAATTGCCCCGAGGTATAAAACCCGACGGCGGAAGCGCGCTCGTGCTCCGGGAACCAGCTGGTCACCATGCGGTTGTTGGTCGGGAAGGCTGGCGCTTCGAAGATCCCGGTGATAGCGCGCAGGCCAATGAGCGACATTAAACCGGTGGCGAAGCCTTGTAGCAACGTCGCCACCGACCAGCCAAATATAGCGATAAAGTAGGTAAGCCGGGATCCCACGCGGTCAAGGAACCAACCGCCAGGGATCTGGCAGAGGGTATACAGCCAGGCAAAGGCGGAAAATACGTAGCCCATTTCCGCTTTGCTAATACCAAACTCCTCCTGAATATGCGCCGAGGCGACGGCGAGGTTGGCGCGGTCAACATAACAAATAACCACGGTAATAAAGATCATGATGAGCGTCAGATAACGGCGGCGCCCGGTTTTTACAGCGGTAACTGAAATATCCATCGCAATCTGTCTCCAGATTTTGGGCATAGCGAAGCCGCTCACCATGCCCGGTAATTTACAGAGGGTGTTTTTGTTTTTATTAATAACTATGTTGCGATGCGCTAAATAATTCGCGCTGGGGAAAGGCGGCAAATTTTCGCATCCCTGGGAGCATACAATAGTATGTGACCTGGGTAAGAAAATGCAGCCAACGCATCACCAGTGCGAAGTATGACGCGCATTTACCATTCGGCGACAGATCCATCCTCATACCGCCACAACGGATTTCGCCAGTCCGGCGCGTTTTTACTTAACTCAATCACGCGGGCCTCATCAATTTCCACGCCCAGCCCCGGCTTCATCAGAGGTTTAAAGAAGCCGCCTTCCATATTGAAATCTTCTTTGTTTTTCACAAAATCAAGCAGTTCGGCGCCTTTGTTGTAGTGGATCCCCATGCTCTGCTCCTGGAAGACCGCGTTATGTGAAACGAAATCAACGTGCAGACAAGCCGCCAGCGCGATCGGCCCCAGCGGGCAGTGCGGCGCCAGCCCAACGTCATAGGCTTCCGCCATGCCGGCAATTTTATAGCATTCGGTAATACCGCCTGCGTGCGACAGATCGGGTTGTAAAATAGCCACCCCGCCCGCTTCCAGGACCCGTTTAAATTCAAAGCGCGAAAACATACGTTCGCCGGCGGCAATGGGAATATGGGTTTGCGCCGCCAGCCGCGGATAATATTCCGCCTGCTCGGCTAATACCGGCTCCTCAATAAATAATGGGCGATATGGCTCCAGCTCTTTAATTAATACCTTAGCCATCGGCGCGCTAACGCGGCCGTGAAAATCGAGACCAAACTCAATTTCATTGCCAAACGCTTCGCGGATTTGCGCCACGGTATTCACCGCGGCATCAACCGCGCGGGAATTATCAATGATACCCATCTCTTCGCAGCCGTTTAATTTAAAGGTGTCAAAACCAATGCCGCGCAGCTTCTTAATCCCGTCAATCACTTCGGCGGGGCGGTCGCCGCCCACCCAGCTGTAGGCTTTAATTTTGTCGCGCACCAGCCCGCCCATCAGTTGCCACACTGGGGCATTCAGGACCTTACCTTTAATATCCCATAGCGCCTGATCAATACCGGCGATGGCGCTCATCATAATCGGGCCGCCGCGATAAAAGCCGCCGCGGTACATTACCTGCCACAGGTCATTAATCCGCGCCGGATCCTGACCAATCAGGTAATCGCCAAATTCATGAACGGCTGCCTCCACCGTACGGGCGCGCCCTTCAATCACCGGTTCGCCCCAGCCGACGATGCCTTCATCGGTTTCAATCTTCAGGAACATCCAACGCGGAGGTAAACGGTACGTGGTGATATTGGTTATTTTCATTTCACTGCCTCTCGATACGCTTTTACGAATGCGGCTGCCTGCTGCGCGGTACGTTCAACCGGCTGGCCGGCACGATAGAGATCGCTACCCAATCCTGCCCCAACACAGCCGGCATTAATCCACTGCGCCAGGTTTTCCGGCGTCACGCCGCCAACGGCAAAGACCGGAACCTCGGGCGGAAGCACGGCTTTCAACGCTTTGATGTAATCCGGGCCAAAAGCCGATGACGGGAAGATTTTCAGAGCCTGCGCGCCGGCATCGAGCGCGCTAAAGGCTTCGCTGGCGGTGGCGCAGCCTGGACACACGGTCATGCCGTAACCCACCGCTCGCCGGATCACTTCCGGTTGAATGTTTGGCGTCACAATCAGCCGACAGTCCATGGCCGCCAGCCTGTCGACCTGCTCCGGTTGCAGCACCGTGCCCGCGCCGATAAGCGCCTGCTCGCCGTAAGCGTCGACGACCTGCGGAATACTTTTCTCCCACTGCGGCGAGTTCAGCGGGATTTCGACCGCGTCGAAACCGGCGTCGATAACGGCGCCAACGTGAGCCAGCGCCTCGTCTGGCGTAATACCGCGCAGGATAGCGATAAGTGGAAGGTTAGTTTGCCACTGCATAAGCGATGCTCCTTATTCCTGTCTGAAATGCCGTATCGCCCGCAACCGCGCTGACTTCGCGGCCAATGGCGGCGAATGCCTGCTGATAGCGGGATGTTAACGATGACCCAGCGACGAGACTGATCGCCTGCTGTCCGGCGAATGTGTCGCTGAGGGTGGCAACTTCAGCGCCAATCAGCAGGCCGGAAAGAAATTCGCTAACCTGCTCGCGAGGCAGCGCGCCCAGCACGTGCGAAGCGCGAACTTCAAACAGCTGCGGCAGGACGGCGGGGTTGTTGATACCGCGCTGCAGACCTGCCGCGAATGCGGCAGCGGACGTTTCCTGCGGCGGTAAGCCGGCGCCCACCAGCGAGTGCTGAAGCAACAAATGATGCAATTCACCGGTCAAAACAGTACGAAAATCGTGAATTTGCCGGCGATCGGCCAGTACCCACTTACAGTGGGTTCCCGGCATCACGTAGACAGATGAAGGGGCTAAGGCGCGTGCGCCCAGCAGCTGCGTTTCTTCCCCACGCATGACGTTATGGTTATCGTCACGGGAAACGCAAAGGCCGGGAATTATCCAGATATTGTCGCCAACGGCAGTTAACTGCTGGCCAATATCCGAGAAAGCGGCAGGAAGCGGCAAATAAGGGGCGATTTTCCAGCCCACGTTGCTGCCGACCATCCCTGCCATCACCACCGGTGTGGCGCCATCGCGCCAGTGCTGGGTGATTTCCGCTAACACCGCAGCGGGAGAGCGACCATTCAGGCGCGTTACGCCTGCTTCAGATTGCCTGCTTTCCAGGCATTCTTCGCCCTGATAAAGCCAGGCGCGTAAATTCGTCGATCCCCAATCTATTGCGATGTAGCGAGCCGTCATGTGATTTCCTTAAGCCTTCGTGTCGAGCTGGCGATCATCGTCAACGCCGCCTGCTCCGCCGCGTCGCTATCCTGATGCCGAATGGCGTCAAATAGCGCTTTATGTTCCTGGAGGGTTTTCGGCATGTTGCCTTCATCGCCCATCCAGGTCCGTTCAAATACCGCCCGCTGCAGCGAACTGATCGCCACGCTAAGCTGCTGCAAAACCGGGTTATGTACTGACTGCAGCACCGCCTCGTGGTAGCGAATATCCGCTTCGTTAAAGGCATCCCGGTTTTGGTTGTTGGCGATCATGTCATTGAGCGCCGACTCGATTTCCGCCAGATCGCTTGAGGTGGCGCGTTCCGCCGCCCAACGCGCGATGGCGGGTTCAACCAGGTTGCGCACTTCACTCATCGCGCTGATAAGACGCGGGTCATAGTCATTTTCCAGTACCCACTGCAGCACCTCGGTGTCGAGGTAGTTCCACTGGTTTCTGGGAGCGACAAACGCGCCGCGATAGCGCTTCATTTCAATCAGCCGCTTCGCCATCAGGGAACGAAACACTTCGCGGATGATGTTGCGCGAGGTTTCAAACTCCTCACAGAGTTCCGCTTCGGCCGGAAGCGCCGAACCCGGGACGTATTTACCGCTGACGATCTGTTTGCCCAGCGAGATCACAATGCGATCGGTCTTATTGAGAGTCATGGAGAGTCCTTGTGCTCTATGTGTACTGCTCTACTTTACCGTCGCTGCTGAATTTCGCCTCATGTTTGTACTACTAACGTGATGCTGTACGTTATCAACATGAGCGTAATGTAGTACAACATTATTGTGTTGTACTACAATTTGGATCACAAAAAGAACAATTCATGAAAATTAAAGCGCAGCGGCCCTGACAAGAGGCGATAAGAGAGAAAATTAAGGGGAGGAGGCGTTAAAACGCTTCGCCGACCTGGAAGTAAAAGCCGCTGCTGCCATTGCCGATACCGTAGTCGAGGCGAACATTAACGCGAGGTTTGAATTCAAAGCGGTAGCCAACGCCCGCCGAAGGCAGCCAGCGGCCATTATTCAGCGACGACAGTGAGGGCCCCATGGTTCCCGCCCCGGCCCAGGCGACAATCCCGTGCCGCCAGGTGAGCTGCCGGCGGTATTCCAGCTGGCCGCTGACGACCTTTTTATCCCGGTAGCGCCCCTGGTAGTAGCCGCGCATCCGTTCATCGCTGCCGAGCAGCGGCATCATGCTCCACGGTACCTCGCCCTGGGTGAAGGCGCCATCGGCCTCCCAGGCGAGCACGCTTTTCTCGCTCAGGGCATGATAATGGCTATAGTGCAGCTGAAATTCCTCAAAGCGGGTATCGCTACCTAATCCGGGCGCATAGTGGGTATAGCGGAGGTTGGCATACTGACCCCGGCGCGGGTTAGGGACAAAGTCGCGATCGTCCCAGTTGATATCGATGCTGGCGCCGGAGCTGAATACCGACGGTCCCTGTGGAGTGTTTTCTATCTTCGGCCGATCGTCATGGTCCATCTCATCGGCATTCTGCGCCGCCAGCGACCATCCCGCCCCGAGATAAACATGATCGATAAGCTGCCGATAAAGGGTGGGTCGCAGGGTCAGTACCTGGGCGGTATACTTCTCTTTTTCATTGTCTTTATCCCCGGCATGAAAACCCTGCCCCCAATAATAAGTGGGCGTGTTGGCTATCGACCCGTCGACAAAAACGCGCCACAGATCACGATCGAAAAAGGTGTAGTTTTTCACGCTGAGGCCAAAGGCGCCGGTAGAGCTGGCGTAGCCGCTGAGCGTCAGGGTCGAGTTCTGGCTGGTGGTATCCTGCGGGTCGGGACGATACAGGCCGACGACAGCGGTGCCAATGCCCAACCCTAGTTCCGGCGTATAGAACGGACCGGGCATCACGCCCCAGTCGATGCCTTTGCTGGCGTCGAACTTATCGCTGGCGCCGAGATGCTGCAGCCAGCCGTCGATTTTCTCGCGGCTGAGCGCCTCGGCCTGGCTGCCTGTCGGGCAGACCATCAGCAGCAGAAAAGTGATAAACAGTCGGCTCAAAAGCGATACTCGCCGGCAATAAAGAAACTGTTACGTTCGGCAAAGCCAAACTCGGTAGTAATATTAAAATTCTGCGTCAGCTCGTATTGCGCGCCCACCAGAACGTTCCATGGCGACTGCAGATGCTGCTTCACATCGAAGCGACCGTTATTGTCCTGGTTGGCCAGATTAACCATATTCTGCAGCATCGGCGACGGCATCGAGAGATCGCTGAGGCTGCCTTTAAACTCCTGCTGCACATCCTGATACATGCTGCCAACCCACAGATTTAGCTTTCCGGCGGGGAGATGCAGCGCATCGACCGATGGCGTACTGAAACGATAGCCAACGCGCGGCGAAAAGGTAAGCGCATCGATGCTGCCGTCGAGGATATCAAAGCGCGTTTGCGTGTAGTTGGCGTCCAGCACGGTAAACCAATTGCCGACGCCGCCCACCAGGGTGGTGCCCATCCCGTAGGTAGTACCTTTAAAATCGAGACGAAAGTCGAGATCCTGCATCCCCGGCAGGGGCACCACTTTACCGTTCGGTCCCTTCAGGCCGACAGCTATCTGCGAAATTGAATGCCCTTCGGTGTGCCCCACCAGGCCATAAACGTTCATAAACGGCAGCAGCCAGGCATCCAGCTTGAGCGTCTCGGTTTTGCTGCTTTCCCGCGTATGACCAACGCCAATCTGGAAAGCGTTATCCAGCGAGACCGGCCCATTAGCGAAAATGTTATTCACGGCGTGCTTGCAGACAGGATCCTTACCGCAATCGATATTGCGGCCATCCAGCGACAGCCCGGTGAAGTTAATGCTGTCGACATTAATATTCTGCCGCATATCCATATAGTTAATGCTGACGCCAAACGGCAGCGGCAGGACGTAGCCGCGCTTTCTGGCCTCATCGCCTAGCAAAGGGAGTAGCGAGGACGATGCTGCGGCCGCAGGCTGGCGACTTTCTGGCGCCGGCAGATCCGCAGGCTCTGCGCCGTGATAGGCATACGCCGGTTCGAGCGGCGCCGTTGGTTCCGCGGCCGCGCAAATCTGAACAGAGGCGAATGGCAGCGTAACCAACATCAAACGGTGGTATATATTCATGAAAAGTATGATGTTAGTTCTGAGTTGCTAAAAAGAGGGCGGGTAGCTTATAGAATCCCCTGCAAGGATTGAGGGATTTAAATGCGGATTAACATCTGTTCATGAAAAAAGAGAAGACAGACCCGGCGAACGCCGGGCCGGAAAGAAGTTTACGCTAAAACGTATTTTTCAATGGCGAAGGCAACGCCATCTTCAAGGTTCGATTTGGTGATGAAGTTCGCCGCTTCTTTGACCGCAGGAATGGCGTTATCCATTGCCACGCCGACGCCGGCAAATTCAATCATCGCGATATCATTTTCCTGATCGCCAATCGCCATAATCTCTTCCGGCTTGATGCCCAGCGCATCGGCCAGCGACTTCACGCCAGTGCCTTTATTGACGCGTTTATCCAGTATTTCGAGGAAGTAAGGCGCACTTTTCAGCACGGTGTACTTCTCTTTCACTTCCGCCGGAATACGGGCGATGGCCTGGTCAAGGATTGCCGGCTCATCAATCATCATCACTTTTAGCAGCTGGATCTCAGGATCCATTTTCTCCGCTTCGCAGAACACCAGCGGAATGGTTGCCACATAGGATTCGTGGACGGTGTAGTAGCTGATATCGCGGTTCGCGGTATACAGCGTATTGCGATCCAGCGCATGGAAGTGGGAGCCGACCTCGCGGGAGAGCTGCTCAAGGAAGCGATAGTCGTCATAGCTCAGCGCGGTTTGCGCGACGGTGCTTCCGTCACCAGCCTTCTGCACCAGCGCGCCATTGTAGGTAATGCAGTAATCACCCGGCTGCTCCATATGCAGCTCTTTCAAATAGCTGTGGACGCCAGCGTAAGGGCGACCGGTGGTCAGCACCACGTTAACACCGCGCTCGCGCGCCGCGGCGATGGCGGCTTTCACCGCTGGAGAGATGGTATGGTCGGGCAGCAGCAGCGTGCCGTCCATATCGATTGCAATCAGTTTAATAGCCATAGGGTCCCCGGGTAAGATGAGTCTCCCCTCATGCTAACGCGATTCCGCTCAAAAAACAGTAAAAGTGTCGGCCAGAAAGGGGGATGGAACCACAGCAGCGGATTCCTCTTTTAGCGGCAAAAGAAAAGCCCGATCGCGCGATGCGACCGGGCTTATACATCCTGTTGCCCCGGTAAAACTCGTTACCGGGAAACATGCGGCTTAAATATCGATATTCGCCGCTTTCAGGGCATTCTCTTCGATAAACGCGCGACGCGGCTCAACGGCATCACCCATCAGGGTGGTGAACAGCTGATCGGCAGCGATGGCATCCTTGACGGTCACGCGCAGCATGCGACGGCTGTCCGGATCCATGGTGGTTTCCCACAGCTGATCCGGGTTCATCTCGCCCAGACCTTTATAGCGCTGGATGGAGAGACCGCGACGGGACTCTTTCACCAGCCAGTCCAGGGCCTGCTCGAAGCTGGCTACCGGCTGACGACGTTCGCCGCGCTCGATGTAAGCATCTTCTTCCATCAGGCCGCGCAGTTTCTCGCCCAGGGCACAAATACGACGATATTCCGGCCCCATAATGAACTCGTTATCCAGCGGATAGTCGGTATCCACGCCGTGGGTACGTACGCGAATAACCGGCTCAAAATGCTGCAGTTCTTTGTTCTCGTGGAGATCGAATTTCCACTGGCTGCCGTGCTGTTCTTTCTCGTTCAGCTCGGAGACCAGGGTGTTCACCCAGCGGGTCACCTTCTGCTCGTCCGCCAGGTCGGCCTCGGTCAGGGTCGGCTGATAGATAAGCTCTTTCAGCAGCGCTTTCGGGAAGCGGCGCTCCATGCGGCCAATCATTTTCTGGGTGGCATTGAACTCGGCAACCAGTTTTTCCAGCGGTTCGCCCGCCAGCGCCGGCGCATTGGCGTTGGTGTGCAGGGTCGCACCGTCGAGCGCGATGGAGATCTGATACTGATCCATCGCTTCGTCGTCTTTAATGTACTGTTCCTGCTTGCCTTTCTTCACTTTGTACAGCGGCGGCTGGGCAATGTAGACGTGGCCGCGCTCGACGATCTCCGGCATCTGACGATAGAAGAAGGTCAACAGCAGGGTACGAATGTGCGAGCCGTCGACGTCCGCATCGGTCATGATGATGATGCTGTGGTAGCGCAGTTTATCCGGATTGTACTCATCGCGACCGATACCGCAGCCCAGCGCGGTGATCAGCGTCGCCACTTCCTGGGAAGAGAGCATTTTATCGAAGCGGGCTTTCTCAACGTTAAGGATTTTACCCTTCAGCGGCAGGATCGCCTGGTTCTTGCGGTTACGACCCTGTTTAGCAGAGCCGCCCGCGGAGTCCCCTTCCACCAGGTACAGTTCGGACAGCGCCGGGTCGCGCTCCTGGCAATCCGCCAGTTTGCCCGGCAGGCCTGCCAGATCCAGCGCGCCTTTACGACGAGTCATCTCACGAGCGCGACGTGCGGCCTCACGGGCGCGCGCGGCGTCAATAATTTTGCCGACCACGATTTTCGCATCGGATGGATTTTCCAGCAGGTATTCGCTCAGCAGTTCGTTCATCTGCTGCTCCACCGCCGATTTCACCTCGGAGGAGACCAGCTTGTCTTTGGTCTGCGAGGAGAATTTCGGATCCGGCACCTTCACGGATACCACGGCAATCAGGCCTTCACGCGCATCGTCGCCGGTGGCGCTGACTTTCGCTTTTTTGCTATAGCCCTCTTTGTCCATATAGGCGTTAAGAGTACGGGTCATCGCCGCGCGGAAGCCGGCGAGGTGAGTACCGCCGTCACGCTGCGGAATGTTGTTGGTAAAGCAGTAGATGTTTTCCTGGAAGCCGTCGTTCCACTGCAGGGCCACTTCCACGCCGATACCGTCTTTTTCGGTGGAGAAATAGAAAATATTCGGGTGGATCGGCGTTTTGTTCTTGTTGAGATACTCAACGAACGCCTTGATGCCGCCTTCGTAGTGGAAATGGTCTTCTTTGCCGTCGCGCTTATCGCGCAGGCGGATAGAGACGCCGGAGTTCAGGAACGACAGCTCGCGCAGGCGTTTCGCCAGGATGTCATATTCAAATTCGGTGACATTGGTGAAGGTTTCCAGGCTTGGCCAGAAACGCACCATGGTGCCGGTTTTGTCGGTTTCGCCAGTCACGGCCAGCGGTGCCTGCGGCACACCGTGTTCGTACATCTGCTTGTGAACTTTGTTATCGCGCTGGATAACCAGCTCCAGCTTCTGCGACAGGGCGTTAACCACCGAGACGCCTACGCCGTGCAGACCGCCGGAAACTTTATAGGAGTTATCATCGAATTTACCGCCAGCGTGCAGGACGGTCATGATAACTTCCGCTGCGGAGACGCCCTCTTCCGGGTGAATGCCGGTCGGGATGCCGCGGCCGTCATCCTGGACGGAGACGGAGTTATCGCTGTGGATGGTGACAACGATATCTTTGCAGTAACCCGCGAGCGCTTCGTCGATAGCGTTATCCACAACCTCGAATACCATGTGGTGCAGACCGGTGCCGTCATCCGTGTCGCCGATATACATACCCGGGCGCTTACGCACCGCATCCAGCCCTTTCAGGACTTTGATACTGGAGGAGTCATAAGAATTCGACATCAACGTTTCTCGCTCATTTAATCTTGGGTTAATCCGTTATTTTACCTTTTTCCACGCGGAACATCTTCGAATTTTTGTCCGACATGTCCATAACGTGTTCAGCGCTGATCGCGCTGACGAAAACCTGCGACTGCGTCGCTTTCAGGCGGCTGGATAACAGACCGCGGCGGGCATCATCAAGTTCCGAGGCAAAATCATCTATCAGGTACAGGCAGCGCCGCCCGCTGACGCGGGTGAGGAACTCTCCTTGCGCCAGACGCAGGGCGCACATCAGCAGCTTAAGCTGCCCGCGCGACAAGGTATCTTCCACCGGCGCTCCGTCGGCGCGAATGCGAAAATCCGCTTTATGCGGGCCGTGGGCGGTGTAGGTTAACATTCTGTCGCGCTCGAAATTCCGCTCCAGCACCTCCGCGTAGTCGGTCTCTTTTTCCCAGCCGCGCTGGAAAGAGAAGGTGAGCGTGAATTCCGGTAAAAATTGCTGACAGGTATCCGCCATGTCTTCGACGATAGCGGCGCTGTATTCGGCACGCCAGCGGCTGATCTGCTCCGCCAGCGGGATTAATTCCAGATCCCAAGGCCGCAGCTGGGCATAGCGGCTGACCTGACGCAGCGCGGCGTTGCGCTGCTTGACCAGGCGCTTCAGGTTGCTCCAGGCGGTGAAGAATCCGGCTTCGTTATGAAAGCATCCCCAGTCAAGGAATGCTCTTCTGTATTTGGGGCCGCCGTTGAGTAAAGTAAACCCCTCCGGCGTAATCAGCTGCATCGGCATCAGGTGCGCCAGCTCCGCCACTTTGTGGCCGTCGGTGCCGTCGATACGCACCTTGCTGTCGCCCTGTTTGTCTTTGGTCAGGCCGATGGCGGTTTCCCGCTCTTCGCCCTGTAAACGCCCATGCAGAACAAACGCATCCTGCTCGTGGCGGATCACTCGGCCAATTTGCAAACTGCGAAATGCCCGGCCGTGGCCAAGCGTGTAGATAGCTTCCAGCACGCTGGTTTTGCCGCTGCCGTTCGCGCCAACCAGGAAGTTAAAGCCGGGAGATAAAGCGAGATCCGCGCTTTCAATATTGCGGAAGTCTTTGATGAGCAAGCGCGTCAGTGACATATCAGCGTTCTTTGGGCCAGGGCGTTATCGGCGCAGCCAGTTTCAACGCGGACTGCGCGCAGACCCTGGAGCGTACACAAAGTACGTGACAGGGGCGAGCACAGCCCAGGTTGAAAATGGCAAGTAAGATAGCCCGATATTTTCCACTACAATCTCATAGGCATGACGACATAGGCTGCGGATTGAGAGGCCGCATCCTCAATCTGCACGCTCGACACCGAATCCGTCAGCAGAATGCGTACATTCTCGCACTTCAGCGCATTCAGCACATCCAGCACATAGCTAACGTTGAAGCCAATCTCCATCTCCGTTCCGGCGTAGGTCACATCCAGAATCTCTTCCGCTTCTTCCTGTTCCGGGTTATTGGCGGTGATTTTCAGCTGGTTTTCGCTAACGTACAGCCGCACGCCGCGGAATTTCTCGTTGGAGAGAATCGCCGCGCGCGCAAAAGCCTGCTTCAGAATATCGCAGCCCGCTTCGAGGTGTTTATCCGGATTTTTCGGCAATACGCGGCGATAATCCGGGAAACGGCCATCAACCAGCTTAGAGGTGAAGATAAAATCGCCAACGTGGGCGCGGATATTGTTGCTGCCAATCTGCACGCGCAGCGGGATATCCCCGCCGTCGAGCATCCGCATCAGCTCAATCACCCCTTTACGCGGCACGATCACCGAATGGTTCGGCAGCGACGCTTCCAGCGGCATCGAACAGACCGCCAGGCGGTGACCATCGGTGGCCACCGTGCGCAGTTCGCTGCCTTCGGTTTCAAACAGCATGCCGTTTAAGTAGTAACGAACATCCTGGTGCGCCATCGAGAACTGGGTGGCTTCGATCAGACGCTTCATGGTCGCCTGCGGCAGGGTAAACTCCACTTCACTCTGCCAGTCATCCAGATTCGGGAAATCGGCGGCGGGCAGGGTCGACAGCGAGAAGCGGCTGCGGCCGGAACGCACCAGCATGCGATCGCCTTCCAACTGAACCGCGATCTCCGCGCCTTCCGGCAGGCCGCGGCAGATATCAAAGAATTTCCGTGCCGGAACGGTCGTTGCGCCCGCTTCGTGCGGCTGAACCAGCGCCACGCGCGCCACCATCTCCATTTCAAGATCGGTACCGGTCAGCGACAGCGCGCCCTCCGCGACCTGAAGCAGCAGGTTACCGAGAATGGGCAGCGTCGGACGACCACCTAACGGACCGCTCACCTGTTGCAGCGGTTTTAATAAATGTTCACGTTCTACGGTAAATTTCATAGCGTCACGAGGATAATGTTCTGATTAAATTGGAAAAATCTTCTTTAATGTCGTGGCTTTCTTCACGCAGCTGCTCAATCTTGCGGCAGGCGTGCAGCACGGTGGTATGGTCTCGGCCGCCAAACGCATCGCCGATTTCCGGCAGGCTGTGGTTGGTCAGCTCTTTGGCCAGCGCCATCGCCATCTGGCGAGGACGCGCCACCGAACGGGAGCGGCGTTTGGACAGCAGATCCGCTACCTTAATCTTGTAGTACTCCGCCACCGTCTTTTGAATATTGTCGATGGTGACCAGTTTTTCCTGCAGCGCCAGCAGATCGCGCAGCGCTTCGCGCACGAAATCGATGGTGATCGCCCGGCCGGTGAAGTTGGCGTTGGCGATAACGCGATTCAGCGCCCCCTCCAGCTCACGCACGTTCGAGCGCAGACGCTTGGCAATAAAGAACGCCACTTCGCCCGGCAGGCGGATGTCGTTCTCGTCGGCTTTTTTCATCAGGATCGCGACGCGGGTTTCCAGCTCCGGCGGCTCGATCGCCACCGTCAGCCCCCAGCCGAAGCGGGATTTTAGACGATCCTCAACGCCGTTGATCTCTTTTGGATAACGATCCGACGTCAGGATGATCTGCTGATTACCTTCCAGCAGCGCATTGAAGGTGTGGAAAAACTCTTCCTGGGATCGTTCTTTATTGGCAAAGAACTGAATGTCATCGATCAGCAGGGCGTCAACGGAGCGGTAGTAACGCTTAAACTCTTCGATGGCGTTGTTCTGCAGCGCTTTAACCATGTCCTGAACGAAACGCTCGGAGTGCATATAGACCACTTTCGCGTTCGGCTTACGCGCCACAATGCCGTTCCCCACCGCGTGCAGCAGGTGAGTTTTACCCAGACCCGTCCCGCCATAGAGGAACAGGGGGTTGTAGGCGCCGCCCGGGTTATCCGCCACCTGACGCGCCGCCGCGCGGGCCAGCTGGTTAGATTTACCTTCGACGAAGTTATCAAACGTGTGTTTCACGTTAACGTTAGAGCGGTAGGTCGGCTCCGCCGGCGCCGGGACATTATCCCAGCCAGGGCGCACGATCGTCGGCGCCGCGCGCGCGGTCTGCACCTGCGCCGCCGGAATGGCCGCCGCAGCCGGGCTTACCGCCCCTTTCTGCAGCGAGCTGGCGGGCTTAGCGCCCACCTCAAAACGCAGCTGCGGGGCGTCCGCACCGCAAAAATCATTGAGGAGTCCATTGATATTATTGAGGTATTTGTCCCTTACCCAGTCGAGCACAAAACGGTTTGGCGCATACAGTGCCAGCGTGTTATCGCTCAGTTCCGCCTGCAATGGGCGGATCCACATGCTGAATTCTGTGGCTGGTAACTCATCCTGCAATCGGGCAAGACACTGCTGCCAAAGCGAAAGTGACACGGCGGACTCCACTCGAACATAAAATCGATATCAAAGAAAAACTGAAACAATCGTGATTGTTGGCACACGTCGACAAGACCCTGCATTAGCCGAAAAGCCCCTGCACAAAAGGGGTGACGTGCGAACCGCTATCTGCGGTTATTACCCGCTGCGGATCCGGGGATCGCGATCGGGACCGGGGATCATAGCCTAAACTGAGAAAGAGATCTTGTGTTTCTCAACAGATTCTTCCCGATTTATCCACAGGAAGGATCGAAACCGGGTAAGTGTAATCGATCCTGCGGGGAGTGAAGCACGATTTCCGCCGCATATTGGAAAAATTAATGAGCTATGCCGCTTTTGGGCGGAAACGATCTAATAAAGATCCTTGTGGATCCTTGCGCTTTACTGGCCAGGCCGTATAATCCCCCACCCGGCGCGTAATGCCCGTTTTCGTCACGCGTCTCAGCTTATTTTTTGTGCGACGAGGTGCGAGAAATAAGGAAAGAGAATTGACTCCGGAGTGTACAATTATTACAATCCGGCCTCTTTAATCACCCACGCTGAGGCGTAAGCCGTTCGAAGTTCGTTCGGGTCTACGCAAAAGTCAGTGAATTTATTCAAGTTTAGGTAGAAATCGCCATGAAACGCACTTTTCAACCGTCTGTACTGAAGCGCAACCGTTCTCACGGCTTCCGTGCTCGTATGGCTACTAAAAATGGTCGTCAGGTTCTGGCACGTCGTCGTGCTAAAGGCCGCGCTCGTCTGACCGTTTCCAAGTAATAAAGCTAACCCTGCGTGGTTAAGCTCGCATTTCCCAGGGAGTTACGCTTGTTAACTCCCAGTCATTTCACTTTCGTCTTCCAGCAGCCACAACGGGCTGGCACGCCGCAAATCACCATCCTCGGCCGCCTGAATTCGCTGGGGCATCCCCGCATCGGTCTCACCGTCGCCAAGAAAAACGTGAAACGCGCACATGAACGCAATCGGATTAAACGTCTGACGCGTGAAAGTTTTCGTTTGCGTCAACATGAACTCCCGCCAATGGATTTCGTGGTGGTGGCGAAAAGAGGGGTTGCCGACCTCGATAACCGTGCTCTCTCGGAAGCGTTGGAAAAATTATGGCGCCGCCATTGTCGCCTGGCTCGCGGGTCCTGATCGGCCTGATTCGAGTTTATCAGCGCCTGATTAGTCCGCTACTCGGGCCGCATTGTCGTTTCACCCCAACCTGTTCTCAATACGGAATTGAGGCCTTACGCAGGTTTGGAGTGATAAAAGGCAGTTGGTTGACGATGAAACGCGTATTAAAATGCCACCCTTTACACCCTGGTGGTGACGATCCCGTCCCGCCTGGACCATTTGATACCAGAGAACACTAACGATGGATTCGCAACGCAATCTTCTTATCATCGCTTTGTTGTTCGTGTCTTTCATGATCTGGCAAGCCTGGGAGCAGGACAAAAATCCGCAGCCCCAGCAGCAGACCACGCAGACTACGACCACAGCAGCGGGTAGCGCCGCCGACCAGGGCGTACCGGCCAGTGGCCAGGGGAAACTGATTACGGTTAAAACCGACGTGCTTGAGCTGACTATCAACACCAACGGTGGCGATATTGAGCAGGCGCTGCTTCTGGCGTATCCAAAAACGCTGAAATCGACCGAACCGTTCCAGTTACTGGAAACCACGCCGCAGTTTGTCTACCAGGCGCAGAGCGGCTTAACCGGCCGTGACGGTCCGGATAACCCGGCAAACGGCCCGCGTCCGCTGTACAACGTCGATAAAGAGGCGTTTGTGTTGGCCGATGGCCAGGATGAGCTCGTTATCCCGCTGACCTACACTGACAAAGCCGGCAACGTCTTCACCAAAACCTTCACCCTGAAGCGCGGTGGCTATGCGGTGAACGTGGGTTACAGCGTGCAGAATGCCAGCGAGAAGCCTCTGGAAGTCTCGACCTTCGGTCAGCTGAAGCAGACCGCTGCGCTGCCGACCAGTCGCGATACGCAGACCGGTGGCCTGTCCACGATGCATACTTTCCGTGGCGCCGCGTTCTCCACTGCGGATTCGAAATACGAAAAATATAAATTCGATACCATTCTGGATAACGAAAACCTGAACGTCAGCACCAAAAACGGTTGGGTTGCCATGCTGCAGCAGTACTTCACCACCGCATGGGTGCCGCGGAATAACGGGACGAATAACTTCTACACCGCCAACCTCGGCAACGGCATTGTCGCTATTGGCTACAAATCGCAGCCGGTACTGGTGCAGCCAGGCCAGACCGACAAACTGCAGAGCACGCTGTGGGTCGGCCCGGCTATTCAGGACAAAATGGCTGCCGTTGCGCCGCACCTGGATCTGACCGTCGACTACGGCTGGCTGTGGTTCATCTCCCAACCGCTGTTCAAGCTGCTGAAATTCATCCACAGCTTCCTCGGCAACTGGGGCTTCTCGATCATCGTTATCACCTTTATCGTTCGTGGCATCATGTACCCGCTGACCAAAGCGCAGTACACCTCCATGGCGAAGATGCGCATGCTGCAGCCGAAGATTCAGGCCATGCGTGAGCGTCTGGGCGACGATAAACAACGTCAAAGCCAGGAGATGATGGCGCTGTATAAAGCGGAAAAAGTAAACCCGCTGGGCGGCTGCTTCCCGCTGATTATTCAGATGCCGATCTTCCTTGCGCTGTACTACATGCTGAGCGCCTCGGTTGAACTGCGTCATGCGCCGTTTATCCTGTGGATCCACGACCTGTCTGCTCAGGACCCGTACTACATCCTGCCGATCATCATGGGCGCGACCATGTTCTTCATCCAGAAGATGTCGCCGACCACCGTGACCGACCCGATGCAGCAGAAGATCATGACCTTTATGCCGGTCATCTTCACGGTGTTCTTCCTGTGGTTCCCGTCTGGCCTGGTGGTGTACTACATCGTCAGCAACCTGGTCACCATTATTCAGCAGCAGCTGATTTACCGTGGTCTGGAGAAACGTGGCCTGCATAGCCGCGAGAAGAAGAAATCCTGATACTCTTCATTCTTCAAGCCGCAGATGCGTTGGCTTCATTAGTTCGCCCCAGTCACTTACTACAGTAAGCTCCTGGGGCCTCACTAACTTGCCGCCTTTCTGCAACTTGAATTATTTCGAGTATCTACGGTAGCGTTAATGCCAGAGAAGGCGGTCAATGGACCGCCTTTTTTACATCTACATAGAGAGTCACCATGAGCCATAACGACACTATCGTCGCCCAGGCAACCCCTCCGGGACGCGGGGGTGTGGGCATCCTGCGTATCTCCGGCCTTAAGGCGCGCGACGTCGCGCAGGCGGTGCTGGGCAAGCTGCCGAAGCCGCGCTATGCCGACTACCTGCCGTTCAACGACGTTGACGGTACCCCGCTGGATCAGGGGATTGCGCTGTGGTTCCCCGGGCCGAACTCCTTTACCGGGGAAGATGTGCTTGAGCTGCAGGGCCACGGCGGCCCGGTCATTCTCGACCTGCTGCTTAAACGTATTCTGACCCTGCCGGGCCTGCGCATCGCCAGGCCGGGTGAGTTTTCCGAGCGCGCGTTCCTCAACGACAAGCTCGATCTGGCGCAGGCAGAGGCCATCGCCGACCTTATCGACGCCAGTTCAGAGCAGGCGGCGCGCTCGGCGCTGAATTCGCTGCAGGGGGCGTTCTCCGCGCGGGTGAATCATCTTGTGGAAGCGCTCACTCACCTGCGCATCTACGTGGAAGCGGCCATTGACTTCCCGGATGAAGAAATCGATTTCCTTTCCGACGGCAAAATTGAAGCCCAGCTGAACGAGGTGATGGCCGATCTCGACGCCGTCCGCGCGGAAGCTCGTCAGGGCAGCCTGCTGCGCGAAGGGATGAAAGTGGTGATCGCCGGGCGGCCAAATGCCGGTAAATCAAGCCTGCTGAACGCCCTGGCGGGCCGCGAAGCGGCGATCGTCACCGATATCGCCGGTACCACCCGCGACGTGCTACGCGAGCATATCCATATCGACGGCATGCCGCTGCATATCATCGATACCGCAGGCCTGCGCGATGCTAATGACGAAGTGGAACGTATCGGCATCGAGCGCGCCTGGCAGGAGATTGCCCAGGCCGATCGGGTGCTGTTTATGGTCGATGGCACCACCACCGGCGCCGTTGACCCGGCGGAGATCTGGCCAGACTTTATCGAGCGCCTGCCCGCTAAATTGCCGATTACCGTGGTGCGCAATAAAGCCGATGTCACCGGCGAAGCGCTCGGTATCAGCGAAGTAAATGGCCACTCACTTATTCGCCTGTCGGCACGTACCGGCGAAGGCGTGGAGGTGCTACGTAACCACCTCAAGCAGAGCATGGGCTTCGATACCAATATGGAAGGCGGCTTCCTCGCCCGCCGCCGTCACCTGCAGGCCCTGGAAGAGGCGGCGAACCATCTGCAGCAAGGCAAAGCCCAGCTGCTGGGCGCCTGGGCCGGCGAGCTGCTGGCGGAAGAGCTGCGCCTCGCGCAGCAGGCGCTGAGCGAGATCACCGGGGAGTTCACTTCCGACGATCTGCTGGGCCGCATCTTCTCCAGCTTCTGTATCGGCAAATAACGTTTAGTCCGTAAACGTTCACTCACCCGCATTAACGCCGCGTTAATGCGGGTTTTTTCTTGCCCTTTGCGGCGCAACGTTCTCTACTTTTATCTCCCCCTCTGCCGCGAGACTAAAACATGACCGTTGAATATACCGTGATCGAGAAGGTGCCCTCCGCCGAAGCGTTTTGCCACCTGCGGGTAGCCGCCGGCATGTCGCCGCGCCCCCTGGAAGGCGCCAGAGCCGGACTGCCGCATAGCTGTTATGGCGTACATATCCTCTGGCAGGAGACGCCGATCGCGATGGGACGCATCGTCGGCGACGGAGCGATTAATTTCGATATTGTCGACGTCGCCGTCGATCCGGCTCACCAGGGAAAAGGCCTTGGCCGGCTGGTGATGGAGAAGCTGGTCGCCTGGCTGGACGCTAACGCCTTTGATGGCGCCTACGTTACGCTGGTGGCGGATGTGCCGGAACTGTACGCGAAGTTCGGCTTCGAAAGCGTTCGCCCGGAGAGCGAGGGGATGGCCCGCGTCTGGCGAACCCGCAGTCGTTAGCTCGCATTTCCTGCCAGGAAAAGAGCGTTGTCCAAATGGCAACTCGTCTTACGGCGCGTTCCTCACTATGCTGAACGCCATTCACATCGCGAGGATCCCATGACACGCTTTCTTCTCTGCAGCTTTGCCCTGGTTCTGCTCTACCCCTCCGGCATCGATATGTATCTGGTCGGCCTGCCGCGTATTGCTCAGGACCTGGGGGCCAGCGAGGCGCAATTACATATCGCCTTCTCGGTCTATCTGGCCGGTATGGCCTCCGCGATGCTGTTTGCTGGCCGCATCGCCGACCGCTCGGGGCGTAAGCCTGTCGCTATTGTAGGTGCAGCGATCTTTGTTATCGCCTCCCTGCTCTGCGCCCAGGCGCATACCAGCAGCCACTTCCTCATCGGACGCTTTATCCAGGGGATCGGCGCCGGCAGCTGCTACGTGGTGGCTTTCGCTATCCTGCGCGATACGCTGGACGACCGTCGCCGCGCCAAGGTGCTGTCGTTGCTCAACGGCATCACCTGCATTATCCCCGTCCTGGCGCCGGTGCTTGGCCACCTGATTATGCTGAAATATCCGTGGCAGAGCCTGTTCTACACGATGACCGGCATGGGCGTCATGGTCGCTGTGCTGTCGGTCTTTATCCTGCGTGAAACGCGGCCGACGGCGCCTCCGCAGGCAGCGTCACCGCAGCATGACGCTGGCGAATCGCTGTTGAACCGCTTTTTCCTCAGCCGCTTACTCATTACCACCCTCAGCGTGACGGTGATCCTGACCTACGTTAACGTCTCGCCGGTACTAATGATGGAAGAGATGGGGTTCGACCGGGGAACTTACTCAATGGCGATGGCTCTGATGGCGATGATCAGCATGGCGGTCTCCTTCTCAACGCCGTTCGCCCTGTCGCTGTTTAATCCCCGCACCTTAATGCTGACCTCACAGGTGCTGTTTCTGGCGGCAGGCGTGACGCTGAGCCTCGCGACTCGCCAGGCCGTCACCCTGATCGGGCTGGGCATGATTTGCGCCGGCTTCTCCGTTGGGTTCGGCGTCGCGATGAGCCAGGCGCTGGGGCCGTTCACGCTGCGCGCGGGCGTCGCCAGCTCGGTCCTCGGCATCGCGCAGGTGTGCGGTTCATCGCTGTGGATTTGGCTCGCCGCCATCATCGGACTCAGCGCAATGAATATGCTGATCGGGATACTCATTGCCTGTAGCATAGTGAGCCTTGTTTTGTTACTGGTCGTCACCCCGCCGCGGGTTGCGCAATACGATGAAGAAGCCGCTGTCGAGTCTTGATCTTAATTTACTCCTCTGCCTGCAGCTCCTGACCCAGGAGCTCAGCGTTACCCGTACGGCGAAGCGGATGAACGTTTCGCCGTCAGCGGTGAGCAAGTCGCTGGCCAAACTGCGCGCCTGGTTTGACGATCCGCTGTTTGTGAAAACCCCGCTGGGCCTGGCGCCCACGCCGCTGGTCAGCAGCATGGAGCAGGATCTGGCGGACTGGATGCAGATGGGCAACCAAATCCTCGATAAACCGCACCATACCATGCCCAGCGGCCTCAAATTCGAACTGGCGGCGGAAACGCCGCTGCTGATGATCCTGTTTAACACCCTCTCTCAGCGCATCTATCAGCGCTATCCGCAGGCATTGATTCGTTTGCGCAACTGGGACTACGACTCCCTGGACGCCATCATCCGCGGTGAGGTGGATATCGGCTTCTGCGGACGCGAAAGCCATCCGCAGTCGCGTGAGCTGCTGAGCCTGCTGCCGTGGTATATCGATTTTGAGGTGCTGTTCACCGACCTGCCGCAGGTCTGGCTGCGCGCCGATCATCCGGCGCTCAGGGAAGAGTGGGATCTGGCGGCATTCTTACGCTATCCGCATATCACTATCTGCTGGGAACAACGCGATACCTGGGCCCTGGACGACGTGCTGCAGGAGCTGGGGTATAAGCGTAACGTGGCGCTGACCGTGCCGGGGTTTGAGCAATCACTTTTTATGGCCGCTCAGCCGCAGCACACCATGCTGGCCACCGCGCCGCGCTACTGTCAGCACTATAATCAGCAGCACCAGCTGCCGCTCGTCTCCCGGCCGCTCCCCCTGGAGGCGCAGCATCTGGAAAAGCTGCGCGTTCCCTTCACCCTGCTATGGCATAAGCGCAACAGCTACAACCCGAAGCTTGTCTGGCTTAGAGATACGCTGAAAGCGCTCTATTCCGGTACGCTTTAAGCCTTGTTTCGTGCCCATAGCACCTTATTTGCGCAAGAATTTGTAAAATTCAAACAAATTCCCTTTTCAATGGGGGATTTCGGCATTAAAACCTGTTAATACCAGGCGATAATAGCGCCCGCAGTTTTATCCAGACCATTACTCACGGAGCGACGTATGGCAACGCATTTTGCAAGAGGGATACTCAGTACCGGGGAGCCGCTATCGACACGTTTGTCAGCGGCCTGTCATCAATCCGCACGTCTTCTCCCGACATATCGCCAGGCTCGCTTTTGCGCGTCGCGCTCGCTGCTTGCCGAGCTGCTGTTTATGCTTTACGGCATCAGCGAGCTGCCTGAAATCATCAACGAAGCGAATGGCCGACCGGTTTTTAGCGATCGCCAACTGCCCCGCTTTTCGATCGCTTATACTGGCAATATCGTTGGTGTTGCCCTCACCACCGAGGGGGATTGTGGCCTCGACATGGAACTGCAGCGCACTGTCCGCAGCCACGACGCCGACCGGCACAATTTCAGCAACAATGAGAATCTGTGGATTAACATACAGCATGACCCGGACGAAGCGCGCAGCCAGCTGGTAGCGCTGCGCCGCAGCGTGCTAAAGCTGACCGGCGAAGCATCAACGCAGCTGCAGCTGCTGCCCGGCTCTGGCCGCCTGCGCACCGCCGGCAGTCAGCCAATCGAAGCGGTATGTGACGCCGAATCGCTGCTGGTATGGTCCATTGCCGCTACCCCGAACATCGGCTCGCTGAAGGTCTGGGAATATGATGCTAAGGGAGGTGACTGGCGCAGCCTGGCAGATGCGCAGCAGCGCGCACGCGAACCGTCAGCCCGCCTGATGCGCTTTACCAGCTTACCCATGGAAAAAACCTTATCCCTCAATTGACCGGTCTTGCCGGCATCATGATCCAAAGGAGCAATCATGTCAGATACCTTGAAAGTGGTTACGTTACTCGGCAGCCTGCGTAAAGGGTCGTTTAATGGAATGGTCGCGCGCACCCTGCCCGGCATCGCGCCAGCGGGCATGGATATCTCCGCGCTGCCGTCGATCGGTGATATCCCGCTGTACGATGCTGATATGCAGGAGGAAGAAGGTTTTCCGCAGCGCGTGCAGGAGATTGCGCAACAGATCCGCGAGGCGGATGGGGTAGTGATAGTCACTCCAGAATATAACTATTCCGTGCCTGGCGGCCTGAAAAACGCCATCGACTGGCTGTCACGCCTGCCCGAGCAGCCGCTGTCCGGCAAACCGGTACTGATTCAGACCAGCTCAATGGGCGCCATCGGCGGTGCGCGCTGCCAGTATCATCTGCGGCAGATTCTGGTCTTCCTTGATGCGATGGTAATGAATAAACCGGAATTTATGGGCGGCGTCATCCAGAACAAAGTGGATCCGCAGGCGGGTGAAGTGGTCGATCAAAGCACCCTCGACCATCTGCGCGGCCAACTGACCGCTTTCGGCGACTATATTCGGCGGGTTAAAGCATAAAAAAAGCCCGGCAGCGATGCCGGGCTTTTTCATCATGCGTGCGGATTAATGTGCATCGATAAAGACAATTTTCAGCACGAACAGCAGCGAAACGATAATCACACACGGGCTGAGCTCGCGCAGCCGGCCGGTACCGATCTTCATCACGCAGTAAGAGATAAAGCCCAGGGCGATACCTTCGGTGATCGAGAAGCTAAACGGCATCATCACTGCGGTGATGAACGCAGGCACCGCCTCGGTCAGGTCGCTCCACTTCACGCGCGCGAGGCTGGAGGTCATCAGCACGCCAACGTATATCAGCGCGCCCGCGGCGGCATAGCCAGGAACCATCCCCGCCAGCGGAGAGAGGAAAATAACCAGCAGGAACAGGATACCAACGACAACGGCGGTCAGGCCGGTACGCCCGCCCACGGAAACGCCGGAAGAAGATTCGATATAGGCCGTCACCGACGAGGTACCGATGAAGGAGCCCGCCACCGACGAGACGCTATCGACAAACAGCGCTTGCTTCATGCGCGGGAATTTACCGTTGGCATCCGCGAGACCCGCTTTATCCGTCACGCCAATCAGCGTCCCGGAGGAGTCAAACAGGTTGACCAGCATAAAGGAGAAGATCACGCCGGCCAGGCCCAGGTTCAGGGAGCCCGCCAGATCGACCTGACCAATCACCGAAGCCACGCTCGGCGGCGCCGAGACGATCCCGGTGTAATGCACGTCGCCCAGCATCCAGCCCAGCAGGGTGGTCACAACGATAGAGACCAGTACCGCGGCGTGAATGTTGCGCGACGCCAGAATCGCGATGATAAAGAAGCCCAGCACGCCCAGCAGTACGCTGTGGGAAGTCAAATGACCAATGCTGACCAGCGTTTCCGGATTGGCGACAATCACCCCGGCGTTTTTCAGGCCCATCATGCCGATAAACAGGCCGATACCGCTGGTGATACCTACACGCAGGCTAAGCGGAATATTGGCGATCATCCAGTAACGTACGCGGAAGATGGTCAGCAGCAGCAGGCCCACGGCGCCCCAGAAGATGGCGCCCATGCCCACCTGCCACGGCAGCCCCATCGCCTGCACCACCACAAAGGCGAAAAAGGCGTTCAGGCCCATCGCCGGCGCCAGGGCGACCGGCAGGTTCGCGAACAGACCCATCAGGATACTGCCGAAAGCGGCAATCAGACAGGTGGTCACAAACACGGCGCTGGTATCCATGCCCGCTACGCCAAGAATTTGTGGGTTAACAAAAACGATATACACCATCGTCAGGAACGTGGTGAAACCGGCGATGGCTTCGGTGCGCACCGTGGTGCCGTGCTCGCGCAGCTTAAATACGCGCTCCAGCAGACCCTGGCCAGAAGACTGGCTGGTTTGTTGTTGACTCATTATCGGTTTCCGAACGTAAGGAGGGAAAATTCGAGGCTATCCTATACCAAATTACGGCACCAGGCGCGGTTGTATGGTAATTTTTTTCATTTATTTTGCTTATACGGCAACGATTGCGTCGCGGCATTGAGCATTACGAAAACGTTAAACTTGTTAATATGGAAAGGCTATGACTCAACCAGAAGCAGTATTTTTTGACTGTGACGGCACGCTGGTCGACAGCGAGGTGATTTGCTCCCGCGCCTACGTTCACATGTTTCAGGAATTCGGCATTACGCTGGACCTCGCCGAGATTTTTAAGCGCTTCAAAGGTGTGAAGCTGTACGAAATTATCGACACCATCAACGCTGAGTATGGCGTTAATCTGCAAAAGGCCACCCTGGAGCCGATTTACCGGGCCGAGGTCGCTCGCCTGTTCGATAGCGAGCTGGAGGTGATTCCCGGAGCCCAGGCGCTGCTGGATGCGGTAAGCGTCCCGATGTGCGTGGTTTCCAATGGCCCGGTCAGTAAGATGCAGCACTCGCTCGGACGCACCGGCCTGCTGCGCCATTTCACTGACCGCTTGTACAGCGGCTACGATATTCAGCGCTGGAAGCCCGACCCGGCGCTGATGTTTCATGCGGCAGAGGCCATGCAGGTAAAAGCTGAAAACTGTATTCTGGTGGATGACTCCAGCGCCGGCGCTCAGTCGGGGATTGCCGCCGGCATGGAAGTGTTTTATTTCTGCGCCGATCCGCACAACCAGCCGATCGATCATCCCAAAGTGACGACCTTTACCGATCTGGCAGAGCTGCCGGCATTGTGGCAGGCGCGCGGCTGGGATATCACGCGTTAAGGGCCTGGTGAGCGGCACGTTGGCATCGATGCCCCCCCGCTATGCGTCTGCGTAAGCGGGGAATAGAACTAGCGGCTTTTTATTGCTGCAATTCCGCCGCCGCCGCTTTATCGGCAATAATCACCAGTGAAGGGTGCAATTTGAGCACTGAAGCCGGCACCTGCACGCTGACCGGACCTTCCACCACTTGCTTTAACGCGTGCGCTTTTGCCGCACCGCTGACAATTAGCAATAAATTTTTCGCCGCCATCACGCTTCTCGGCCCCATGGTGACATAGCTGTCTGGTACTGCCGAGATATTCCCGCCCATCTCGCTGTTAGCGATAAGAGCAATCATTTCCCCATGAATCGGCACTTCGACCGTCTGATCATGAAAGCGGGTGGTATTCGGCAGGTTGCCGCAAAAATGGCCGTCGGCCCCCAGCCCCAGCACCATCAGATCCAGACCGCCAGCCTCTTCCAGCTGGCGATCGTGCTGAGCGGCGTTGTCCAGCGTCAGCTTGTGAATGTTCTCTTCTTTGATCTGCGCCGGGGTAAAAAACAGCTGGCGCAAATTAGATATCGTGACGCCTTCTCGCGACTGGCCGCGAAAAGGGATCTCATCGAAGTTGTAATAGTGCACCCGATCATAGAATGCTTTGCCTTTCACGGCGGCGGTCAAATGCTTATACATCCGCTTTGGCGTGCTCCCCGCCGTCACCGCCAGATTCACCCGCCGCGGCGCCGTGATATAGCCCAGAACATGATGGCTGGCGACCAGGCTCATCTCTTCATAATCTTCGGTCACAATCATTTTCATCTTGTCGTCCTTCACAAGCACAAAACGGGGGCTGAAGGCCCCCTAAAGGTTATTTAAACAGTTTTTGCACAAACTCGGCGTAGGCCGGGCGCCAGACGTCCATTTCATGGTTCAGGCCGGGATACTGGTGGTAATCAAATTTAATCTGCTGTTTTTCCAGCTCGCTTTTCAGACCAGCAATGTCTTTACCGGTCACAGAATCTTTTTCCCCGACGACCACGGTAAAGTTACGCAGCTGCTTATTGATCGCGTCAGGCTGCTTCAGCTGCGCTTCCACGCCGGCATTCGGCACCGTGGTAGTCGTAACGCCGCTAAAGGTGGCGAGCCAGCCAAAGCTCTCCAGATGATTCATTCCGGAAACCAGCGCCTGATAACCGCCCTGCGAGAGGCCCGCCAGCGCCCGACCGTCGGCATCTTTACGCACGTTAAATCGGGCATCGATCAGCGGAATAATATCCTGCATGAGCTCTTTATCCGCCGCCTGCGCATTAAGTGGATAGAAGGTTTTGCGCCGCTCCTGCGGCGGGAAGTTTTCCGCGACCGCTTCCGGGATATCGGTTTCGGTATCCGGGACCACCACCAGCATCGGCTTAATCTTGCCCTCCGCCAGCAGGTTATCCATGATTTGCGGGATCCGCCCCTGATCGATGGCCGACAGGCCGCTGTCGCCAAAGCCATGATAGAAATAGAGCACCGGCAGCGGATCGCCGGTTCCGCTATAGCCCGGCGGCGTCCAGACATAGAGACGACGTTCGGCGTTCAGAGCCTTCGAGTGATAGGTGAGGGTGCGCAGATCGCCATGCGCAACCTCCCGATCGTCAAGAATACTGCCCGGCACCAGAATCAAACTGGTGTTCACCTGGCGCTGCGGCTTCTGATAGCGGCTGCCGGTATCTACCCATCCACATCGAAATAGTATTCATAGAGATTGGGCTTCATCGGCTCGCTTTTCCATGTCCAGACTCCGTCCGCTGCTTTGGTCATGTCGTGCGAGACAAAGGAGTCCGGCGTGGCGCCAGTCACTATCGAGACCCGCCGGGCATCAGGGGCAAACAAGCGGTAAGTGATACTCTTATCCGCGTTAACCTGGGTGATAAAGTGGCTCACCGGCAGGCTTGGGTCCGGCATCGCGGGTAATGGCGCCGCCTGGAGGGTAAACGCCGCGCCCGCCAGCGCCAGGGCGAAATAAATTGCATGTCGTTTCATCGTTGTTCCTCTTTCGTTGTGTCCGTTCAGTTATCGTCTCACCACCAGATTTCCGCCTGCGCCCCCACGGCAAACTGATCGTTCTTCCCGTCTTCAAAAATGCTGGTGGTATTATTCACGGCCTTATCCAGGTCAATATCCTTCGCTTTAATATAGGTGGCATAGAAACGAATTTCCGGGCGCGAGGTCAGCATACTGGTATTGACTTTGAAGGTATGGAACAGCGTGGTCTTGTAGCCGGACTCGTTATATTTCTTGCCGGTAACATCTTTGTTTTGCTGTTTGAAGTACCCCAGCTCGACGCCGGTCTGGTTATATTTATCCCAGATATAAGCCGGTCGCAGAACCGTACGGATAGATTCAAAATCGGAGTGGGCTCCGGTTTCGTAGCTATAGACGTCGTTACCAAAAGAGTAGACGATGGCATTCGCCATAATAACGTCATCGCGTAAATAGGTTTCCCCCTGCGAGGTTAAGCGCACGGCGGTGCCATTGGTATGATCGCCATAATAGCGGCCATTAAAGGTGGTATAGGGGCTGGATCCGGCATAGCGTGAGAAGCTGCTGGCAATAGAGTTATTGGCCAGTAAGAAAGAGAATTCGTTAAAGCCGCCGTTAGCAAATTTCTGCGTTAACGAGGTACCAGCCATCCAGGTATCTTTCCACGGATAATAACCTTCATTGCCCTCTTTATATTTCTCAGAGGAACTTTGGTTGGCGGCGACATAGCGTCCGCTAACCATCAGGCTGGCTTTATCCCACAGCGGAATCTCTTTGTAACGAACGTCCAGGGTGTTGGTGTTAATTTGCTGCTTATTGCTTAAAGAACGGTCATAATCATCGACATCTTCGCGAATCAACGCGATATCGAATTTCCCGGCGCCCACCTGCCAGTTTTCCAGCCCTACGCCGGCCGCCGCATCGGTTCTCTGCGTTTTCCAGTCCAGCATCTGGATTTCAATTTTTGGCGCCCCGTGTTTGCCGACCCAGAAATCGGCTTCCGGCGCAAACGGCAGGAACCCTTTGGTGTTAACATACATATCCGAGAATTGAATGTAGTTTTCGCCGCCGGCATTGTCACCAAACCAGCCAGTGGAATACTGCTGGCCGACGTTCCCGTCGAGCATCACGATGGCGTCGACGCGTTTATCGCCTTCCTGAAACACCCGCTGCTTCAGCTGCAGATCGAACCAGCCGGAATATTCATTGCCCAGGCGGCCAAGCGAACCGATCGCCCATGATTTTGGCGAGCCGTGCGAGGCGGTCCCCCAGCCGGAACGGAAGTAGCCGTTATAGCTAAAGCCAATTTCATCTTTCACGAACTTGCTAAAGTCTTTCAGCGTCATCGCGCTGTAGGCTGGCGCGCCATCGGTGACAGGTTGTTGATTTTTAACCAGCACCGCATCCGGTTTAACCGCCGTTTTCGGCCCGGCGGTCGCCCCCCCGGTCTTGCGCTTCTGACCTTCCGCAGGAGGAGACCATGAGGCCCAAATCTGGTCTCTTTTTCTTTCCTGGTCCTGATATTTTTTGAGCTCTTTTTGCGTGTCTTTGAGCGCTTTTTCCAGCAGCTCAAGCCGTTGTTCCACCGTCAACTGGCTCGCTAGCAGATTAGTTGAATAACAAAGTGGCGCCAGCAAGACTATCGCCGAAGCGATCCTGTTTTTTCTCATCATAATATTCCCTTATATAATCATTGGCGTAAATAAAACACGACAACAACCCTATTCCGTGCCGGTGCTAATAGCCGTATCCATACCGTTTGACGTCGCGGCGGCTGTTATTTTTGCGGTTAGACAAAAACAAAAAAACCTGAAGAAGACCATCTGCCTTGGCAGATAATCCTCTTCAGGTTTTGCCCGCGCATCGCGGTAGCAACCCTCATTCAGCCATTATTGGCCCGCATAAAACAAAAAACCTGATATCGCCCCCAGGAGCAATATCAGGTTTTGCCTGCTGTCGCAGTCACAATCCGTTTAAACCATCCTGAGCGTTAAAACTCAGTGAGTGGCAGCTGATTGTTACGCGATAAAATGAATAACTCAAACGGGCAGATTGTTAATTGTGACGATAATCTCAGCAATCTCGCTGCCGCGGGGTAAAACATATCTAATTCTGATAAATCCATTTACCAGAATTAGACAGAATGATTATTACTCTTTCGGATCTTTGCCAGCGAGCAGTTTATCCAGCTCATCGCCGCCAACGTGACGGAAATCCTGACCTTTGACGAAGTAGAAAATATATTCGCAGATATTCTGGCAGCGGTCGCCGATACGCTCGATGGAGCGCGCACAGAACAGCGCGGTCAGGACGCTGGGGATAGTGCGCGAGTCTTCCATCATGTAGGTCATCAGCTGACGCACGATGCCTTCATACTCCTGGTCGACTTTCTTATCTTCGCGATAGATACGTACCGCTTCGTCGAGATCCATACGCGCAAACGCATCCAGTACGTCATGCAGCATCTGCACCGTGTGGCGGCCCAGCGATTCGAGGCTCACCAGCAGCGGCTGGTGCTGCTGGGAAAACTTCTCCAGCGCGGTGCGGCAGATTTTATCCGCCACGTCGCCAATGCGTTCCAGCTCAGCGATAGTCTTGATGATCGCCATCACCAGGCGCAGGTCGCTGGCGGTCGGCTGGCGCTTGGCGATGATGCGCACGCACGCTTCATCGATAGCCACTTCCATCATGTTGACCTGCTTGTCGCCGTCGATGACGCGTTTCGCCAGATCGCTGTCCTGGTTATGCATGGCGGTGATGGCATCAGAGAGCTGCTGTTCCACCAGCCCACCCATGGTCATCACCTGGGTGCGGATATACTCCAGTTCAGCGTTGAACTGGCCGGAAATATGTTTGTTAAGATTTAGGTTGTCCATGGTGTCTCCTGATTGCCCAACTGGTGAGAGCCTGAAAGCACAAGGGCAAATCAACCGTAGCGGCCAGTAATATAATCTTCAGTTTGTTTCTTCGCGGGCTTAGTGAACAGGTCATCCGTGTTGCTGAACTCAATCAGCTCGCCAAGATACATAAATGCCGTATGGTCGGAGCAACGCGCAGCCTGCTGCATGTTGTGAGTCACGATAACGACGGTGTAGTCCTGTTTCAGCTCGGTGATCAGCTCTTCGATACGCCCGGTGGAGATCGGGTCCAGCGCGGAGCACGGCTCATCAAGCAGCAGCACTTCCGGGCGGATCGCGATACCGCGGGCAATGCACAGACGCTGCTGCTGACCACCGGAGAGAGAATACCCGCTCTGGTGCAGTTTATCTTTGGTTTCGTTCCATAATGCGGCTTTGGTCAGCGCCCACTGCACGCGCTCGTCCATATCGGCACGGGACAGCTTTTCAAACAGGCGCACGCCGAAGGCGATATTGTCGTATATGGACATCGGGAACGGCGTTGGTTTCTGGAACACCATGCCAACCTTAGCGCGCAGCAGGGCGATATCCTGGGTGTTAGTCAGAATGTTGTCGCCATCCAGCAGGATCTCACCTTCCGCGCGCTGCTCCGGATACAGTTCAAACATCTTGTTGAACGTGCGCAGCAGGGTGGATTTACCACAGCCTGACGGACCGATAAACGCCGTCACCTGGTTTTTGGTGATATCCAGGTTGATGTTCTTCAGGGCATGGAATTTGCCGTAGTAGAAGTTCAGGTTACGAACTGAAATCTTACCCGGAGCTGTATTCACCATACTCATCTCAATCTCTTCCTCATTCAGCGCAGCAGTTGCTGCGCCGCAAAAAATTAACCGTGTTTCTTCTTGGCGAAGATAACGCGCGCCAGGATGTTCAGCAGCAAGACGCACAGGGTGATAATCAATACCCCGGCCCATGCCAGTTGCTGCCACTCCGCAAACGGACTCATGGCAAATTTGAAAATGGTCACCGGCAGGTTGGCAATCGGCTGCATCATGTCGGTGCTCCAGAACTGGTTGGACAGCGCGGTGAACAGCAGCGGCGCCGTTTCCCCGGCGATACGGGCAATAGCCAGCAGGATCCCGGTCATAATCCCTGAGACGGAGGCTTTCAGGGTGATCGCCGAGATCATCTTCCACTTCGGCGTCCCCAGCGCATAGGCCGCTTCACGCAGGCTATCCGGCACCAGCTTCAGCATGTTTTCGGTGGTACGAATAACGATAGGCACCTGCAGCAGCGCCAGCGCGATAACGCCCGCCCAGCCCGAGAAGTGCTGCATCTGCGCCACCACAATGGTGTAGACGAACAGACCCACCACGATAGACGGCGCGGAAAGCAGAATGTCGTTGATAAAGCGGATGATTTCCGCCAGCACCGACTTGCGGCCATACTCCGCCAGATAAATTCCGGCGAGGATACCCAGCGGCGTACCAAATACGGTTGCCCACAGGATCAGCAGGCCGCTGCCGGCGAGGGCGTTAGCCAGTCCACCGCCCGCCGTATTCGGCGGCGGCGTCATTTCGGTGAACAGCGCCAGACTCATGCCGTCGAAACCGCGGGTTATCGTCGCCATCAGGATCCAGATAAGCCAGAACAAACCAAACGCCATGGTCGCCATCGACAGCGCCAGAGCGATACGGTTCTTCATGCGGCGTTTGGCCTGCATCTTGCGACGGGACTCCGCCAGTTCGGCGGTAGTTTGCAATTCAATGGTCGCCATTAGCGTGCCCCCTCATTCTTCGCGAGGCGCATAATCATAAACTTCGACGCGGCCAGAACGATAAAGGTGATAACGAACAGGATCAGGCCCAGCTCCATCAGCGCCGCCACGTGCAGGCCGGTTTCCGCTTCGGCGAACTCATTAGCCAGCGCGGAGGTAATACTGTTCCCCGGCATATACAACGAGATGCTGTCGAGCTGGTAGGTGTTGCCGATGATAAAGGTGACCGCCATGGTTTCACCCAGCGCGCGGCCCAGACCGAGCATCACCCCGCCGATCACCCCATTCTTGGTGAACGGTAAGACAATGCGCCAGATCACCTCCCAGGTGGTGCAGCCGATGCCATAGGCCGACTCTTTCATCATCACCGGGGTCTGTTCGAAAACATCGCGCATGACCGCGGCGATGTAAGGGATGATCATGATGGCCAGAATGACGCCAGCGGCGAGAATACCGATACCAAACGCCGGGCCGGCAAACAGCGCGCCGACGAACGGGATGGTCGACAGAACGTTGCCGACCGGCTCCTGGAAGTAAGTCGCAAACAGCGGGGCGAAAATAAACAGGCCCCACATGCCGTACACGATGCTCGGGATTGCCGCCAGCAGCTCAATCGCAATGCCCAGCGGACGCTTGAGCCAGGCGGGGGACAATTCTGTCAGAAACAGCGCGATGCCGAAGCTCACCGGAACGGCGATCAGCAGCGCGATAAAAGAGGTGACCAGGGTTCCGTAAATCGGGACCAGCGCGCCGAAGATCTCGTTAGGCGCATCCCACTCTTTGGTCCACAAAAAGGCAAAGCCAAACTTTTGAATGCTCGGCCAGGAAGAGATGATCAGGGAAACGATGATGCCGCCCAGCATCAATAGCACAATCAGCGCAGCCAGTTTTACCAGCGCACTGAAAATCATGTCACCCTTTTTCCCCGGAGGGGTAAATGCAGGCTTGGTTGCAGCCATAGATTACTCTTTACGTATTAAAACTTGTTCGAATAAATGCCCGGTGGCGTTGGCTCCCGGGCCTACAGTCTGAACCGTAGGGCGGGCAGCGCCTGAACGCCCCCGCCATCTTCGTCAAAAATCTACTGTTAGTACAGCGCTTTACCGCTGCTGTCTTTGACGTTGGTTTTCCATGCCGCGCGAACCTGCTCTACCACGCTTTCCGGCAGCGTCGCGTAATCCAGCGCATTCGCTTCTTTCCCGCCGTTTTTATACGCCCAGTCGAAGAACTTCAGCACTTCAGCGGTCTGTTCCGGCTTGTTCGTCGCCTTATGCACCAGGATGAAGGTGGTTGAGGTGATCGGCCATGCATTCTCGCCTTTCTGGTTGGTCAGGTCCTGAGCGAAAGACTTGCTCCAGTCAACGCCTTTTGCGGCGTTAGCGAAGTTGTCTTCAGTCGGGCTAACCGGCTTGCCGTCGGCAGAGACCAGTTTGGTGTAGGCCAGGTTGTTTTGCTTAGCGTAAGCGTATTCGACGTAACCAATCGAGCCAGGCAGACGCTGAACAAAGGCGGCGATACCATCGTTGCCTTTACCGCCCAGACCGGTTGGCCAGTTTACGGTAGAGCCGGCGCCGATTTTCGATTTCCACTCTTCATTCACTTTGGACAGGTAGCTGGTGAAAACGAAGGAGGTACCTGAACCATCGGCGCGGCGGACCACGGCGATGTTCTGCGACGGCAGCTTCAGGCCCGGGTTGAGCTTAGCGATCGCTTCGTCATCCCATTTTTTAATTTTACCCAGGTAGATATCACCGAGGGTTTTGCCATCCAGCACCAGTTCGCCGGATTTCACGCCAGGCAGGTTAACCGCCAGTACCACGCCGCCAATCACGGTGGGGAACTGGAACAGACCTTCCTGGGTCAGTTTGTCATCAGCCAGCGGAGCATCAGAAGCACCGAAATCAACGGTGTTGGCAATAATCTGCTTAACGCCACCAGAGGAACCAATACCCTGGTAGTTCACTTTATTGCCGGTTTCTTTCTGATAGGTATCAGCCCATTTGGCATACACCGGCGCAGGGAAAGTTGCGCCTGCGCCAGTCAGGCTTGCTGCTGCGAAGGCAGAGAAAGCGCTCATCGATAAGGTCGCGGCGACAACTGTTGCGACGGTGGTACGCATAACGTTCATAATGTCTCCTGCTGGGATTCGTAAATCATTGTTTCGAGGCTATGGTGAGCAAAATAGGTCAAAGAGGTGACAGTAAAATGTACGAATTATGACAGTTTTATGACAGGCCGGGAGAGTGGATTTTACGCCAAATAATACGCTTATAACTCAGATGGTTATCTTTAATCATGACCGTGCAATGACAAAATAATTTTCTTTTTATGACGGCGAAATCGGACCGTAAAACGATCGTTTGTCATCTACCGCCAGCCAAAATATTGCGCACGTAATCGATGGAAAACAGCAGGTGCAAATAAAAAGGGCCGCCGTCGGCAGCCCTTTGCAGGATAGGATGCTTTACTCAACCGTTACCGATTTCGCCAGGTTACGCGGCTGGTCAACGTCAGTGCCTTTGATCAGCGCGACGTGATAAGCCAACAGCTGCAGCGGAACCGTATAGAAGATAGGGGCGATGGTCTCTTCCACATGCGGCATCTCAATGATGTGCATGTTATCGCTACCGTTGAAGCCGGCTTCACCGTGGGCGAAGACGTATAGTTCACCGCCGCGGGCACGAACCTCTTCGATGTTGGATTTCAGTTTTTCCAGCAGTTCGTTGTTCGGCGCCACCACGATCACCGGCATTTCCGCATCAATCAGCGCCAGTGGGCCGTGCTTAAGCTCGCCCGCCGCATAGGCTTCCGCGTGAATGTAGGAGATCTCTTTCAGCTTCAGCGCCCCTTCCATAGCGATCGGATACTGATCGCCACGGCCAAGGAACAGCGCATGGTGCTTATCAGAGAAGCGCTCTGCCAGCTGCTCAATACGCTTGTCCTGGGAGAGCATTTGCTCGATACGGTTCGGCAGAGCCTGAAGGCCGTGCACGATATCATGCTCGATAGACGCATCCTGACCTTTCAGTCGCGCCAGTTTCGCCACCAGCATCAACAGCACGGTTAGCTGAGTGGTAAAGGCTTTGGTCGAGGCCACGCCGATTTCCGTTCCGGCTTTGGTCATCAGCGCCAGATCGGACTCGCGCACCAGCGACGAGCCCGGCACGTTGCAGATGGCCAGCGAGCCGAGATAGCCCAGCTCTTTCGACAGACGCAGCGCCGCCAGGGTATCGGCAGTTTCACCGGACTGGGAGAGGGTGATCATCAGGCTATTGCGACGCACTGCGGACTTGCGATAGCGGAATTCGGAGGCGATTTCCACATCGCACGGGACGCCGGCTAACGCTTCGAACCAGTAGCGGGAAACCATCCCGGAGTTATAGGAAGTCCCGCAGGCAACTATCTGAATATGTTCAACCTGAGCCAGCATTTCATTGGCGTTCGGCCCCAGTTCGCTGAGATCCACTTCGCCATGGCTGATGCGCCCGGTCAGGGTGTTCTTAATCGCGTTCGGCTGCTCGAAAATCTCTTTCTGCATATAGTGGCGGTAGATACCTTTATCGCCAGCGTCATACTGCAGATTGGATTCGATCTCCTGGCGCTTCACTTGCGCAGCGGACTTATCAAAAATCACCACCGAACGGCGAGTCACTTCCGCGATATCGCCTTCTTCGAGGAAGATGAAGCGGCGGGTAACCGGCAGCAATGCCAGCTGGTCGGAGGCGATAAAGTTTTCACCCATCCCCAGGCCAATTACCAGCGGGCTACCGGAGCGGGCCGCCAGCAGAGTTCCCGGGTCACGGGTATCCATGATCACCGTACCGTAAGCGCCGCGCAGCTGCGGGATAGCGCGCAGGACGGCTTCACGCAAGGTACCGCCTTGTTCCAGCTCCCAGTGCACCAGATGGGCAATAACTTCGGTATCGGTCTCGGTGACGAAGACATAGCCGCGAGACTGCAGCAGGGCGCGCAGCGGCTCATGGTTTTCGATGATCCCGTTATGGACCACCACAATGTGTTCAGAAACATGCGGATGCGCATTGCTCTCAGACGGTTCGCCGTGCGTCGCCCAACGAGTATGGGCGATCCCGGTACCACCGTGTAACGGTTGCTCTTCTACCGCCTGAGCCAGCATCTGAACTTTACCCAGGCGACGCACGCGGGTCATATGACCTTCGCTGTCGACCACTGCCAGACCGGCAGAGTCATAGCCACGGTATTCCAGACGACGTAAACCTTCGAGAAGGATTTCAGCAATATCACGCTGCGCGACTGCGCCAACAATTCCACACATAGTTAAATTTCCTGATAATGGCGATATGCCATGCGTTGTCGCTGACCTGTATTTGCCCGTTTTCCGGGCGCCCCGAGCCTTGTAGAGAGTGGGGTTATTGTTATGGTACTGCCTGCGGACGGGGATCTATGTTGACCCTCTCATCCTAGTTCGCCGGGAAAATTTCCCCGGCGATAATCCAAATTATTTCTTCTTCACCGGACGCTGCCAGCCCTGTTTGTGGACCTGCGGTACGCGGCTCAACACCAGTTCGTTATCGGCGATATTGCGCGTGACGGTGGTGCCGGCGGCGATCGTGACGCCGTTGCCTACCGTGACCGGGGCCACCAGCTGGGTATCCGAGCCGACAAAGACATCATCGCCAATAATCGTTTTATGCTTGTTCGCACCATCGTAGTTGCAGGTGATGGTGCCCGCGCCGATATTGACGTTATCGCCAATCTCCGCATCGCCCAGATAGGTCAGATGACCCGCCTTGGAGCCTTTCCCGAGACGCGCTTTTTTCATTTCCACGAAGTTACCAACGTGGGCGCCTGCCAGCAGTTCGGCGCCCGGGCGCAGACGGGCAAATGGACCGATGGTGCAGGCCGCCTGCAGCTGGGCATCTTCCACCACGCTGTAGGGGCTAATTTCGCAGTCATCGCCGATGGTGCTGTTTTTGATCACGCAGCCGGCGCCGATTTTCACTCGATCGCCCAGCACCACGTTGCCTTCCAGAATAACGTTAGTATCGATCTCTACATCGCGCCCGTGCTGCAGCGTACCGCGCAGATCGAAACGCGCCGGATCGCGCAGCATCACGCCCGCCAGCAGCAGCTTTTCCGCCTGCTCCGCCTGGTAGACGCGCTCCAGGCGCGCAAGCTGCAGGCGGTTGTTGACGCCTTCGACTTCGCTCAGGCGCTGCGGATGCACTGCGACGATCTGGTGTCCTTCCTGGTGCGCCATGGCGATGATATCGGTGATGTAGTATTCACCCTGAGCGTTGTTATTGGTGAGTTTCGCCAGCCAGCGCTTTAGATCCGCTCCGCCGGCGATCAGGATCCCGGTGTTGATTTCCTGGATCTGGCGCTGGGCCTCGCTGGCATCTTTGTGCTCAACGATGCCCGTCACCTGGCCATTTTCACGGGTAATGCGGCCATAGCCGGTTGGGTCATCCAGCTTCACCGTTAACAGACCAATCCCACCCTGTGGTTTCGCGGCGCGCAGGCGCTGTAGCGTCTCAACGGAGATCAGCGGCACGTCGCCATAGAGCATCAGGATGTCTTCATCATCATTGAAGAATGGCGCCGCCTGCTGCATAGCGTGCCCGGTTCCGAGCTGCTCGGCCTGCAGCACCCAGTTCAGGTTGTCTTCATGCAGAGTCTGACGCAGCAGATCGCCGCCGTGGCCGTATACCAGGTGTACCGCACATGCGCCTAAATCGTTAGCGGCATCAATGACATGCTGCACCATTGGCTTCCCGGCCAGGGTATGCAGCACCTTAGGAAGATCGGAATACATGCGGGTCCCTTTGCCTGCAGCAAGGATAACCACGCTCATCGCACTATTTGACATACTCATCCTGACGGTAGTTAGAACGAAAAGTAAAAGCCTTTCACGTTGAAATTTCTACATATTTTTCATCATAAAACGAGACGTGGAGAAAACGTCCAGGCTCACTGTTTTACCCCATTTTATGACGCTATTTTTAACCACTGCAAATCAGTTTAACGCTGAAAAAGGAGGGCGGGGTGGAGAATCATTAACTATCTCACTGCTTTTGCTGTTTTTTCGCCACCTGAATAAAGCCGCAGCGGCAGACGTTTATCAGCACCCACAGCGGGAAGAACCAGGATAAATATTCGCCAGTCGCTGGCGGGGGAGGGCGGTAAAGTGATTGATGCTATCCATAAAAAACGAAAGGCCACCTATCAGGTGACCTTCTTTTCCCGGTTTCACATCGCCAGTGTTGTCGTTTTGATGGGCGATACGTCGTGTCAGCGGGCGAGATAGCGCGGAGCTTAGAAGCTCAGGACGCTAAATTTAGCGATGATTTTATGGAACAGTTTCATGATGATTTCCTGACGCAGGTGCAGTTTATAACGCTCTTTTTGTGATATACATCACATAAAAAGAGTTTACGCCTCATCATTTAACTAATCAATAACAATTAAGGGTGAATACTGTTTTCACTTCATCCGCTCGTCAGCAGCGGGCAATAAAAAAAGCCAGCCTGGAACCCAGACTGGCTTTTTACGTTCAAGCCGGTGTTACATCGCTTTTTTGGTCAACTCGATAACGCGCAGTTTAGCGATCGCTTTGGCCAGTTCCGCAGACGCCTGAGCGTAATCCACATCGCCGTGAGAGCTCTTAATGTGCTCTTCCGCTTTGCGTTTCGCTTCCAGCGCTCGCGCTTCGTCGAGGTCCTGACCGCGAATTGCGGTATCCGCCAGGACGGTCACGCTGCCAGGCTGCACTTCAAGAATGCCGCCGGACAGATAGATAAACTCTTCATGACCGTGCTGTTTAACGATGCGAATCATACCAGGCTTAATGGCGGTGAGCAGCGGCGCGTGGCCCGGGTAAATACCCAGTTCACCTTCGCTACCCGTTACCTGGATTTTTTCGACCAGACCAGAGAACATTTGTTGCTCTGCGCTGACGACGTCCAGGTGGTAAGTCATTGCCATATCACCCTCCGATTAAGGCGTTAAAGTTTTTTGGCTTTTTCCACGGCTTCGTCGATGGAACCGACCATGTAGAACGCCTGCTCTGGCAGGTGATCGTATTCGCCTTCCATGATGCCTTTAAAGCCACGGATGGTGTCTTTCAGCGCCACGTATTTGCCCGGAGAACCGGTAAAGACTTCTGCCACGAAGAACGGCTGGGACAGGAAGCGCTGGATCTTACGCGCGCGAGCTACCACCAGTTTGTCTTCTTCAGACAGTTCGTCCATACCGAGGATGGCGATAATGTCTTTCAGTTCCTGATAACGCTGCAGGATGGACTGAACGCCACGCGCGGTGTCGTAGTGTTCCTGACCAACAACCAGCGGATCCAGCTGACGGCTGGTGGAATCCAGCGGGTCAACGGCCGGGTAGATACCCAGGGATGCGATCTGACGGCTCAGTACTACGGTTGCATCTAAGTGAGCAAAGGTAGTGGCTGGGGATGGGTCAGTTAAGTCATCCGCCGGTACGTATACCGCCTGTACGGAGGTGATAGAACCGGTTTTGGTGGAGGTGATACGTTCCTGCAGAACGCCCATCTCTTCCGCCAGGGTCGGCTGATAACCTACCGCTGAAGGCATACGACCCAGCAGCGCGGATACTTCAGTACCGGCCAGGGTGTAACGATAGATGTTATCGACGAACAGCAGTACGTCACGACCTTCGTCACGGAATTTCTCAGCCATGGTCAGGCCGGTCAGCGCAACGCGCAGACGGTTTCCCGGCGGCTCGTTCATCTGGCCGTACACCAGGGATACTTTATCGATAACGTTGGAGTCGGTCATTTCGTGGTAGAAGTCGTTACCCTCACGAGTACGCTCACCTACGCCCGCAAACACAGAGTAACCGGAGTGCTCGATCGCGATGTTACGGATCAGCTCCATCATGTTTACAGTTTTACCTACACCCGCACCGCCGAACAGACCAACTTTACCGCCCTTCGCGAACGGACACATCAGGTCGATAACTTTGATGCCGGTTTCCAGCAGTTCCTGAGAGCTGGACAGCTCTTCATAGGACGGTGCCGCGCGGTGGATAGCCCAACGCTCTTCTTCGCCGATGTCGCCTTTCATGTCAACCGGTTGACCCAGTACGTTCATGATACGACCCAGCGTTGCTTTACCTACCGGGACTTCGATCGGGTGCTCGAGGTCTTTTACATCCAGACCGCGGCGCAGACCATCAGAAGAACCCATGGCGATGGTACGTACGATACCGCCGCCCAGCTGCTGCTGAACTTCCAGCACCAGAACTTCATTACCATTCTGTACCTCAAGGGCTTCGTACACGCGTGGTACGGCATCCTGAGGGAACTCGACGTCGACCACGGCGCCGATTACCTGGACAATCTTTCCAGTAGCCATCTTAAATCCTCTACGAAATAACCTGGTTAAACCGCGGCGGCCCCCGAGACGATCTCGGTGAGTTCCTGAGTAATGCTGGCCTGACGAGCTTTGTTGTATACCAACTGCAGCTCTTTAATCAGGCTGCCGCCATTATCGGTCGCGGCTTTCATCGCCACCATACGGGCGGCCTGCTCGCTGGCCAGGTTTTCAACCACGCCCTGATAAACCTGAGATTCGACGTAGCGGCGCAGGAGGGTATCCAGCAGCGCTTTCGGATCGGGCTCATACAGGTAATCCCAGGATTTACGTTTCAGATCAGCATCTTCTGATGCCGGTAACGGCAGCAGCTGAGTGATCGTCGGAACCTGAGACATGGTGTTAATAAATTTGTTGCTGACAACGTACAGCTTGTCCAGACGGCCTTCATCATAGGCCTGCAACATCACTTTTACCGGGCCGATCAGTTCGGACAGGGATGGGTTATCCCCCATACCGGTCACCTGTGCAACCACGTTGCCGCCCACGGAGTTAAAGAAAGAAACGCCCTTAGAGCCGATCATTGCGAGGTCGCACTGAACGCCTTTATCGGACCATGCTTTCATTTCCGCCAGCAGTTTCTTGAACAGGTTAATGTTCAAGCCGCCGCACAGACCACGGTCGGTCGACACCACCAGGTAGCCCACGCGCTTAACGTCGCGTTCTTCCAGGTAAGGGTGCTTATATTCCAGATTACCGTTCGCAAGGTGACCAATCACTTTGCGCATAGTATCTGCGTAAGGACGGCTGGCCGCCATGCGCTCCTGCGATTTACGCATTTTGGAAGCGGCGACCATCTCCATCGCTTTAGTGATCTTTTGCGTGTTCTGGACGCTTGCGATCTTACTACGTATCTCTTTTGCGCCGGCCATGAGCTTCTCCTCAATGCCTTGCGGCCTGCCCTAAGACAGACCGCCAGACGTTACCAGGACTGGGTTGCTTTGAAGGAATCGAGGATGCCTTTCAGCTTGCCTTCGATTTCGTCGTTATAGCCACCGGACTGGTTAATCTCTTGCATCAGCGGAGCGTAATCACGGTCGACGTAAGCCAGCAGAGCGGCTTCGAAGCTACCGATTTTCGCCAGTTCTACATCAGCCAGGTAACCACGTTCTGCTGCGAACAGAACCAGAGACTGCTGCGCGACGGACATCGGCGCATACTGTTTCTGTTTCAGCAGCTCGGTCACTTTCTGACCGTGGTCCAGCTGTTTGCGGGTTGCATCGTCAAGGTCGGATGCAAACTGGGAGAACGCCGCCAGTTCACGATACTGCGCCAGCGCGGTACGGATACCACCGGACAGTTTCTTCATGATCTTGGTCTGCGCTGCACCACCAACACGGGATACGGAGATACCCGGGTTAACCGCAGGACGAATACCGGCGTTAAACAGGTTGGTTTCCAGGAAGATCTGACCATCGGTAATAGAGATTACGTTGGTCGGAACGAATGCGGAAACGTCACCCGCCTGCGTTTCGATAATCGGCAGCGCAGTCAGAGAACCGGTTTTCCCTTTCACTTCACCTTTGGTGAAGGCTTCAACGTATTCGGCGTTAACACGCGCAGCACGCTCCAGCAGACGAGAGTGGAGGTAGAATACGTCGCCCGGGAACGCTTCACGTCCAGGCGGACGACGGAGCAGCAGGGAGATCTGGCGATAAGCAACAGCCTGTTTAGACAGATCATCGTAAACGATCAGCGCATCTTCACCGCGGTCGCGGAAGTATTCGCCCATTGCGCAACCAGCGTATGGCGCCAGGTATTGCAGTGCAGCAGATTCAGATGCAGTCGCTACCACTACGATGGTGTTAGCCAGCGCGCCGTGCTCTTCCAGTTTACGCACCACGTTAGAGATGGTGGACGCTTTCTGACCGATAGCGACATAGACGCACTTGATGCCGGAATCACGCTGGTTGATGATGGCATCGATAGCCAGCGCAGTTTTACCGGTCTGACGGTCGCCGATGATCAGTTCACGCTGACCACGACCGATTGGGATCATGGCGTCAACGGATTTGTAACCGGTCTGTACCGGCTGATCGACGGACTGACGTTCGATTACGCCCGGCGCGATCGCTTCAACGGCGGAGAAACCGTCGTTTTCCAGCGGACCTTTACCATCAATTGGCGCGCCCAGGGTGTTCACCACGCGGCCCAGCAGGCCACGGCCTACCGGAACTTCCAGGATACGGCCAGTACATTTCACCTTCATGCCTTCGGCGAGGTCAGCGTACGGACCCATTACCACCGCACCTACGGAGTCGCGCTCCAGGTTCAGTGCGATAGCGTAACGGTTACCCGGCAGGGAGATCATCTCGCCCTGCATACATTCGGCAAGGCCGTGGATGCGGATAACACCGTCACTTACAGAAACAATAGTACCTTCGTTATGAGCTTCGCTCACAACATTGAACTGAGCAATGCGCTGCTTGATCAGTTCGCTGATTTCGGTGGAATTCAGTTGCATGCTCCAGTCCCCTTAAGACTGCAAGACGTCTGCAAGGCGCTCAAGACGGCCGCGTACGCTGCCATCAATGACCATATCACCCGCACGGATGATAATACCTGCCATAACAGACTTATCGATTTTGCAATTCAGCTTAACTTTGCGTGACAGACGTTTTTCCATCGCGCTGACGATCCTGGCAAGCTGTTCATCACTCAGTTGGTTGGCAGATATTACTTCTACCTCTGCGATGGCCTCACTGGCCGCGCGCAGGTGAATGAATTGCTCAAGAACGTCCGGGAGCACCTTCAGACGATTATTTTCCGCCATCACCTTAATCAGGTTCTGGCCATTTTCGTCGAGTTGCTCGCCGCAGATAGCGATAAACGCTTCTGAGAGCGTTTCCGGCGCCAAAGCACCGGAGAGAAGCTCTGCCATTTGGTCGTTTTTGGTCACTTCGGCGGCAAACGCCAGCATATCCTGCCAGCGTTCAACACTGTTGTGTTCGACGGCAAAGTCAAAAGCTGCTTTGGCGTAGGGGCGAGCTACCGTTACAAATTCAGACATCAGCCCCTCCCTCCTTACAGTTCAGCGACAAGTTTATCCACGATGTCGCTGTTAGCAGCTTCATCCACGGAACGTTCGATGATCTTCTCGGCGCCAGCAACAGCCAGGATAGCGACCTGCTTACGCAGCTCCTCGCGTGCACGTTTACGCTCAGCATCAATTTCAGCCTGCGCTTGTGCAACGATTTTGGTGCGTTCCTGTTCTGCTTCAGCTTTAGCTTCGTCCAGAATCTGAGAGCGGCGCTTGTTCGCCTGCTCAATGATTACCTGGGCTTCCGCTTTCGCTTTTTTCAGCTGGTCGGTCGCGTTGGCCTGTGCAAGGTCCAAATCTTTCTTAGCGCGTTCTGCAGAAGCTAAACCGTCAGAAATCTCTTTCTGGCGTTTTTCGATGGCAGCCATTAAAGGCGGCCATACGTATTTCATGCAGAACCATACGAAGATAACAAACGCGATGGCCTGGCCGAGGATTGTTGCGTTCATGTTCACAGCACAATACCTCTTTAATTAACTCTGTGGCTTAGGTTTCTAACAACTTACTACGCGACGGCGAACATCACGTACAGACCCAGACCTACAGCGATCATCGGGATAGCATCCACCAGACCCATAACGATAAAGAACTGAGTACGCAGCAGAGGGATCAGATCCGGCTGACGCGCTGCGCCTTCCAGGAATTTACCTCCGAGGATGCCGATACCGATCGCAGCACCGATTGCCGCCAGACCCATCATCACAGCGGCAGCCATGTACAGCAGATCCATATTCAGGTTTTCCATGACAGTCTCCAGTTTGTTTCAGTTAAAACGTAGTAGTGTTGGTAAAAAATCAATGCTCTTCAGATGCCATCGACAGATAGACAATCGTCAGAACCATGAAGATGAAGGCTTGCAGCGTAATAATCAGGATGTGGAAAATGGCCCAAGGCACATTCAGAACCCACTGTGACCACCACGGCAACAGACCAGCAATCAGAATGAAAATCAGCTCACCGGCATACATGTTGCCGAACAGTCGCAGACCGAGAGAGACCGGTTTGGACAGCAGGCTTACCCCTTCAAGGATTAAGTTGACAGGAATGAACGCCCAGTGATTGAACGGCTGCATGGTCAGTTCTTTAACGAACCCACCAACGCCTTTCATTTTGATGCTGTAGAAAATAATCAGGATGAACACGCCAAGCGCCATCGACAGGGTGATGTTCACGTCGGCAGACGGAACCACGCGCAGTGCTGGCAGGCCGAAAATGTGTTCGCCGATATAAGGAAGCAGGTCGATTGGCAGCAGGTCCATCAGGTTCATCAGGAAGACCCAGACGAACACGGTCAGCGCCAGCGGCGCGATAACCTTGCTCTTGCCATGGTACATGTCTTTGACGCTGCCATGGACGAAGCCGATGATCATTTCGATGAAGGTTTGGAATTTCCCTGGTACGCCGCTGGTCGCTTTCTTAGCAACGCTACGGAACATGGCAAGGAACAGCAGACCGAGAACCACCGAGAAGAACATGGAGTCAATGTTGAGCGTCCAGAAGGTGGCTGTGTGGTTGTGCGGATCCACCAGCGAGAATGTACGCAGGTCCAACTGAAGGTTGTTCAGATGGTGTCCTATGTAATCCTGCGGCGTCATATTTTCTGAAGCCATGATGCCTTTACCCTTTGTTGTTAATTACAGCTGGCGCCAGAACTTGTACCACCAGCACCAAAACCCACGTCACGATCAGTGGCAAAAATACCACTTTTAAAACGGCCAGCGCCACCGCCAGAAGGGCGAAGGTCAGCAACACCTTGAAGGCTTCACCGAAGGCGAAGGTCCAGGCCACACGGCCTTTTGCTGGTGTATGCGCCTGATGACGCCAGGCAAAAATTATAAACATCAGATTTGGCAAGACCACTGCCAAACCGCCGCATACAGCGGAAATGCCCCAGAAGGGGTCTTTGAGGCTGAACAGCAGTCCACTTGCCATTACTGCCAGTAACTGAATAAACAGAAGCTTGCGAGCAACGTTTCGACTCAAGAGCGACACTGACATCACGTTTTTACTCCTGCTCCCTTTGAGGTATGTCGCGTGTCGTATAAAACGTCCTTTAAGACGAAGAGTCAAGCATCAAAAAGCGGACAAATTATACGGTGACGCCCCGTGATTTCAAACAATAAGTAGCAAAATAGTGAATAAATGTTTAATTATTTTCCAACGGACAACTTTCCGTGCATTTCAGCGTTCTGTGAGCGGTCATACAAAACTGCAAATAACGAGGAAACACGGCAATTAAAGCGTGCATCAGATCACATAATAAACATTTCAAGCGCCCTTTAATGAATCAAGGACATAAAACACTATTTTTCATGCTTTTGATATTCAAGATAAAAAGTGAGGACATTATCTAAAACAACCTCACATACAATAAAAACCTTTTATTGACATTTATAATAAAAATTTAACATCACTATGCTGTTCATCATTGTCGATTTTTAGCACCCTGATATTTTCAAAGTTGACTATTTTGTCAGTGAATCACTTACGCTAAGTTAACTGCAAGAAAAGCCATAGTAAAAACAAGGTTAAATGCAGCCCGTTAATATCGGGGGACGTCCTTTATTTTTGTAACATGCGCGGGCCACATTTTTTCCACATTTTTTGATAAAAATTAACTCGATTTTGGCTTAATCACCACCAGGTGCCGCTCCCCTTCCAACCGAGGAACATGCAGCTCAATCACCTCGACAATGTCATACCCTTCCGGCAGACTTTCCATTTCTTCTTTTTGCGCTAACCCTTTGAGCGCATAGAAGTGACCATTCGCTGCCGGCAGATGATGGCACCAGCTCACCATATCATTAAGCGATGCGAAAGCGCGGCTTATCACGCCATCAAACGGCGGCTCGGCCGGGAAGGCTTCCACGCGGCTCTGCACCGGGGTGACGTTATCCAGCTTCAGCTCGTGCTGCACCTGACGCAGGAAGCGCACGCGCTTGCCAAGGCTGTCCAGCAGGGTGAAATGTGACTCCGGACATACGATGGCCAACGGGATCCCCGGCAACCCCGGGCCCGTACCAACATCGATAAAGCGCGAGCCCTGCAGATAAGGCGCCACGATGATGCTGTCGAGAATATGACGCACCAGCATCTCATTCGGATCGCGAACGGAGGTCAGGTTATAGGCTTTGTTCCACTTATCGAGCAGTCCGACGTAAGCCACCAGCTGATTTTTCTGGTGATCGGTGAGCGAAATACCCGCTTCATCCAGCAGACGAGAAAGTTTGTTGAGCACGGTAAGTACCTTCAAAAAATAATGAGCCCGGAGGCGCTAACGCTTACCGGGCTATGAATGATAAAGGCGAACGCTGATTATGCAACTGGGAAATCAGCGCGGCAGGCAGCCGCAATCAGGCGCTGCGGCGCAGCATCCCCTGCTTTTTCAGCCAAACCAGCAAAATAGAGATCGCCGCCGGGGTGATCCCGGAGATACGTGACGCCTGCCCTATCGACGACGGTTTATGGTCGTTCAGTTTGGCAATCACCTCGTTAGACAGCCCAGTGACCTGGCGGTAGTCGAGGGTCGCTGGCAGCAAGGTATTCTCATTGCGCTGTTGTTTCTCAATCTCATCCTGCTGGCGCGCGATATAGCCCTCATACTTCACCTGGATCTCTACCTGTTCAGCCGCCTGACGATCTTCCAGTCCCGGGGTGAATGGCGAGAGTTGAACCAGCTGTTCGTAGGTCATTTCCGGACGACGCAGCAGATCTTCGCCGCTGGCTTCACGCGACAACGGCGCGGTCAGGTGAGCGTTCACTTCGTTGGCGCTCTCTGCCTGCGGATTCACCCAGGTGGATTTCAGACGCTGGCGTTCACGTTCGATGCTTTCCAGCTTCTCGTTGTAGCGCGCCCAGCGTTCGTCATCTACCAGACCCAGCTCGCGCCCCTGTTCGGTCAAACGCAAATCGGCGTTGTCTTCGCGCAGCATCAGACGATATTCAGCGCGGGAAGTAAACATGCGGTACGGTTCTTTGGTACCCAGGGTGCAGAGGTCATCTACCAGCACGCCGAGGTAAGCCTGATCGCGACGCGGCGCCCAGCCCTCTTTTTCCGCAGAGAAGCGGGCGGCGTTAAGTCCGGCCAGCAGCCCCTGAGCCGCCGCCTCTTCATAACCGGTGGTACCGTTGATTTGGCCGGCGAAGAACAGACCCTGAATAAATTTGCTCTCAAGCGTTGGCTTCAGATCGCGCGGGTCGAAGAAATCGTACTCAATAGCGTAGCCTGGACGGACGATCCGCGCATTCTCCATCCCCTGCATCGAGCGGACGATTTGCATTTGCACATCAAAGGGCAGGCTGGTGGATATACCGTTCGGATAAATTTCGTTTGAGGTCAGTCCTTCCGGCTCGAGGAAGATCTGATGCTGGTTGCGATCGGCAAAGCGCATGACTTTGTCTTCGATCGACGGGCAATAGCGAGGTCCGATCCCTTCGATCACTCCGGCGTACATAGGACTGCGATCGAGGTTATTGCGGATCACATCGTGGGTTTTCTCGTTAGTGTGGGTGATATAGCACGGTACCTGGCGCGGATGCTGATCCGCGGATCCCATGAACGAGAAGACCGGCATCGGGTTATCGCCATGCTGCTGCGCCAGCACGCTGAAATCGATGGTGCGCGCGTCAATACGCGGCGGAGTACCGGTTTTCAGACGACTTACGCGCAGAGGCAATTCACGCAGACGACGAGACAGCGGGATAGACGGCGGATCGCCGGCGCGGCCGCCGCTGTAGTTGTCCAGACCAATATGGATTTTGCCGTCAAGGAAGGTCCCGACAGTCAGCACTACCGCTTTAGCGCGGAATTTGAGGCCCATCTGGGTGACGGCGCCCACGACGCGATCGTTTTCGACAATCAGATCTTCAACCGCCTGCTGGAAGATCATCAGGTTCGGCTGGTTCTCCAGCGCGGTACGTACTGCCTGACGATAAAGCACGCGGTCAGCCTGGGCGCGGGTGGCGCGCACTGCCGGTCCTTTGCTGGCGTTTAGTATCCTAAACTGAATACCCGCCTGATCGATCGCTTTGGCCATCAAACCGCCGAGCGCATCCACTTCTTTTACCAGGTGTCCTTTCCCAATGCCGCCAATCGCCGGGTTGCAACTCATTTGCCCCAGCGTGTCGATATTGTGTGTCAAAAGCAGGGTTTGTTGACCCATACGCGCTGCGGCCATTGCGGCCTCAGTGCCTGCATGACCCCCGCCAATGATAATGACGTCAAAAGGATCCTGATAAAACAT